>NZ_BMCU01000015.1 GCF_014635345.1 Rhodococcoides trifolii | reverse complement strand
AGGCTCTCGATGGCTACATGCGCGTCATCACTGCATCTGCTCCCACCCGCCTCCTCCCGGTGATTGCGGCACCGCACCCCTCGGCTCGCAACGCACACGCACCGGCGGCTGCTCGCCAGCGGTTGATCAACGCAGCACTGTCGGTCGCAACGCACCTGGAGAAGGCACCTGAACCCCGCACTGTGCTGAGGTAGGGCGGATCGTGCTGCTGCCTCCGACCGGTCAGTCCTGGTGGGGCTGGCGTTCGCCGGTGTTGGTGTCGATGTCGATCACCTCGTCCGGGCTGTCGGGGTGGTACTGGACAATGTGTTGTTCGGCGACACCCCGGCGTGCACCGTCTCGATAGGAGAACCAACATCCCGCGAACAGCACCACTGTCGCGATCGCTGCGACGACGGTCCAGCCCTCCCGCCGGCGAGGGCAGTGAGAAGGGCCCCGCAGCAGCTGTTCCCGCCATCAGCAACAGCCAGGCCAGATAATTTTCGGTGACTCGTGCCCAGATGCGTCCGCGGCGGCCCCGTCTCGGGGTATCGGAAGTCGGTGTGTCTGCATTCGGTGTGTTCATCGATCGACGCCGTTCGTTCGGTATCAGCGTTCCGAGTGGGTACTACCCGCGGTCGGTTCAGCTGGGTTGAAAAATTTTTCCTTGGACGCTGCCGCGGAGAGTGTGGGCGGCGACTGTGCCCCAGGCTGCGAGCAAGGCCGCATACAGTCCGATTGCAAGGGCCTCGACCGCGGCCGACCCCAGAGTGCCGCCGAGGGCAGTGGCACCGGTGACGCACGTGCCGATGGGGAAGGTGAACGACCACCAGGTCAGTGAGAATGTCAGTCCCTTCTGGGCGGCATGGATGGTGAGGGCGGTTGCGAGGATGAACATCAAGACGCCGAAGCCGCCCATGATCAGTCCGTACAGAATGCCGAACACGTGCAGGCCGGTTGCGACGGAGGCGGTCTCGCCGGTGAA
>NZ_BMCU01000014.1 GCF_014635345.1 Rhodococcoides trifolii | reverse complement strand
CGCGCGCATATCCGTCATCCGCGTCGTGCGCCACACTAGGCCTGGCCTAGCGTTGGGCTGCGCAGGCCGCGTTGCCCCTCGCGGGGGCGCACACCACGACCACAACGTGCCTGCTAGTGTGCCTAGGGGATGGCAAGGCAACGTGCATCTTGCTGGCATTGCGCCCAGCAAGCCTTTGGGCAACTCGAGTTTCAGCAACAGGACACCCCACCGCACACGCAAGAACAGAACGCGCACGCAGGCCACCGTTGCCGCGCAGAGCGCCAACACGGGTAGGACCACGTGCGTGTCTTGGAACACCCCCAACAATCCCACGAGGGGACTCCGGAGAGGAAAGGTTGGGGCAAGGCAGGGATACCACACCGCGGGGTAGGAAACACAGGAGCCGCACAACCGTGGAACGAGCTCGGTAGCTCGAGCCCACACATGGATAGGATCCGGTGCGCCCGTTCGTTGCGCGAGGCAAGGAGCCAGACAGCACTCAGGACCCACACACCGCTCATCCACCACCACGGTCCGCAAACACAGCACGCCCGTACGAACCGCGCCCCGCACACCTAGGCGCGTGCAGGCAAGCGGATGCATACGGGAGGGCCGAGCCAACGCCGCTGGGCAGGTTTCAAAGGAAGGGACGTAGGAGACTCGAGGGACAACCCGAACCGTCAGGTGCTGCGGACGATAACCAAACAGCGGCACCGTCTAGATCAAGCCACACGCACAACCCACACACCGCTCATCCGCCACCACGGTCCGCAAACACAGCACCCCCGTACGAACCGCGCCCCGCACGCCTGGGCGCGTGCGGGCAAGCGGAAGCACACGAGGTAGCCAAGTCAACGCCACTGGGCAGGGTTCGGGGGAAGCGACCAAGAACATTCAAGGGACAGCCCGATGCGTGAGATGGTCGGGCGATAGCCGAACAGCCGCAACGTCTTGTTTAAGCAACATGCCTAACCCACACCGCATCGGGCACCGTCGTACGTCGACCCTAGACATAGGGCCGCCACCACCCTTACGTGCCTAGGGGATGGCAAGGCAACGTGCATCTTGCTGGCATTGCGCCCAGCAAGCCTTTGGGCAACTCGTGTTTCAGCATCATGACACCCCACACGTTGCCCCTCGGGAGTGGACACGAACAGGTAACCGTCTTCCGCAACGTGCCCCCTCAAGGTGCTGGGACGAGCACGTCCCGCTGCCGCGCGCATATCCGTCATCCGCGTCGTGCGCCACACTAGGCCTGGCCTAGCGTTGGGCTGCGCAAGCCGCGTTGCCCCTCGCGGGGGCGCACACCACGACCACAACGTGCCTGCTACTGTGCCTAGGGGATGGCAAGGCAACGTGCATCTTGCTGGCATTGCGCCCAGCAAGCCTTTGGGCAACTCGAGTTTCAGCAGCAGGACACCCCTCCCCCCTATAATAGGCTGCCGAGCCATTACCAAAGTGCCACGGGTAGACATCCTTTTCCGTGAGGAGACATACTCTAGTAAAAGTGCTCTAGAGGTCGAATTTCGATGCCGTTTTTTGCAACAACCTCCAGAAAAATAAGATCTTTCCATCCTCCAAATTTGGTGAATTTACACCATGTGGATTTTTTTTTCCGATTTTTTTACCGCCCGAAAAGCCGGAAATTCAAAAAAAAATGAAAAACGGGGCAAACTTGCGATTTTTGACCTGGATTTTTTTGTGCAGCCTTTAC
>NZ_BMCU01000013.1 GCF_014635345.1 Rhodococcoides trifolii | reverse complement strand
ACGTCCCCAACGTGATCGGATGCAACCGCGTCCCCGAACCACCGGCCAAAACGATTCCTCGCATACGCAATCCCTTCACCGCGTGAGTCTTTGGTAGTGCCTTGGATAACATATCCGTTATCGTCTGCCGTCACCCCACGCAAAACGATAGGACTTGAACCGAAATGGTTCTCGACCCATTTCAACTGCGAAAAGGAACTGATCACCAGGCAATGTGGACGTTTGAGAATTTCGTTTAGCCGTCGGGCTGGGCGGCCAGCTGCCTGTCCGAGAGCACCTGCTTGAGTACTTCCGCCAATGACAGATGACCCTGCGAGGACGGATAGGCTCGATCGGCTCCGTTAAGGCCTGCTGCGTTTTCGGGGTTACGCCAGGTCGCGGTCGAGATATACATGTAACCGGTAGCGGACGCTGCGCGTTCAATTGCTTTGTCGACCGCGGACCGTACTTCAGAAATAAAGCCGTTGGCGTCAGCGAAAAGACCGAGCACGACCGGCACGGCGTCGGGGTAAGCCTCGCGTAGGGACTGCATGACCGAGATCGCGTTCACTTCCACAACAGCGGGATCCTTGTTCTCGTCACCGATGCCGCCCTCGAGCAGAATCAGTCCGACTCGTTGTCGCAACCGTTCCGGGATGTCGAGCTCACCGGCAGCGATCTGATCCACATAGTTCGGGACGTCCGACGGCGGCGGTCCCGACGAGACGTAGCTAGTTCCTGACGCTCCAAGAACGATGGGTGCATAACCGAGATCCCTCACTGCGGTAGCGCCGAACGTGCGTTCAGCAGCAACGCTATTCTCGCCGTTGAACCAAGAGTCCCCAAATGTCACAGCAACGGGACGCTGAGCTGCTGCGTTGATTACGGTTTGCTCGCCAGATGGTGGGTTAGCGATCATCAGAGGCGCGGGATCTGGTCTGCTCAACGCGTACGCCCCCGCACCCACTACAGTGATCAAGGACAGACCCAGAGCGATAATTCCGAGTACGGACCACTTCGTCACCTGTCTAGGGCCTGCTAACTCCCTATCGCGTTTGCTTCGCTTTATCCCCACAACTGAAGATCATGCCTTAGCGGTCGGCTCGAGCGCGCGACGAGCAATTTTGAGTGATGAACTAGTCGCGCGAGTTCACATTCATCTGTTGGTCTGCTAACGGGCGCTCCCTGAGACAGGTCATCACGTGACCCAGTGCGTGCGCGAAGCGTGGGATCGCTTACCGGCCACAGCGTGAAGTACCTGGGTGGTCGTCCCAACTGCGGTTAAGTGTGAGTTCCCGCTGTGTCTCTGACCGAGGCCACAGATTCTTCGTTGCCGGCGTAGGTCAACGCATCGAGCACCGTGATCTGGGCGTCCGGCCGAGTGGCGAGGGTCTGATGCACGAAATTCGCGCCGATGAACCCGGCACCACCGGTCACGAGAAGCTTCATGGACAGCAAGAATACGGGTGCGCCCGATACTGTGCTCTCGTGACTTTGCGTGAACTTTCGGTGGCCGGGGCGTTCGAGTACACCCCCAAGCAATTCGGCGACGACCGCGGCGTGTTCTTCGAATGGTTCAAAGCCTCCGTCTTCGAACCCGCCGTCGGGCACCCGCTGAACCTGCGGCAGGCGAACTGCTCCGTCTCCGCTGCCGGCGTCCTGCGCGGCATCCACTACACCGTGAACCCGCCCGGTCAGGCGAAGTACGTCACCTGCACACGCGGGG
>NZ_BMCU01000012.1 GCF_014635345.1 Rhodococcoides trifolii | reverse complement strand
TGTCCTACTCTCCCACACCCTGTCGGGTGCAGTACCATCGGCGCTGGAGGGCTTAGCTTCCGGGTTCGGAATGGGTCCGGGCGTTTCCCCTCCGCTATGGCCGCCGTAACTCTGCGAAACAGTTACACACGGAACACAACGGCTGCGTCACCACCACGAGCGGTGGGTTCACAGATGTTGGTTCATTCAATTGTCGATACGACTGAAACGTGTGTTGTTTCAGATATCGCACAGTGGACGCGTAGCAGCTTTGTGGTAAGTCCTCGGCCTATTAGTACCAGTCACCTGCATCGGTTACCCGACTTCCAGTTCTGGCCTATCAACCCGGTGGTCTGCCGGGGGCCTTACCCCCTCGAGGGGGTGAGAAACCTCATCTTGGAACAGGCTTCCCGCTTAGATGCTTTCAGCGGTTATCCCTTCCGAACGTAGCTAACCAGCGGTGCTCCTGGTGGAACAACTGGCACACCAGAGGTTCGTCCGTCCCGGTCCTCTCGTACTAGGGACAGCCTTCCTCAAGTTTCTGACGCGCGCGGCGGATAGAGACCGAACTGTCTCACGACGTTCTAAACCCAGCTCGCGTGCCGCTTTAATGGGCGAACAGCCCAACCCTTGGGACCTACTCCAGCCCCAGGATGCGACGAGCCGACATCGAGGTGCCAAACCATCCCGTCGATATGGACTCTTGGGGAAGATCAGCCTGTTATCCCCGGGGTACCTTTTATCCGTTGAGCGACACCGCTTCCACTTGCCGGTGCCGGATCACTAGTCCCGACTTTCGTCCCTGCTCGACTTGTCAGTCTCACAGTCAAGCTCCCTTGTGCACTTGCACTCGACACCTGATTGCCAACCAGGCTGAGGGAACCTTTGGGCGCCTCCGTTACATTTTGGGAGGCAACCGCCCCAGTTAAACTACCCACCAGGCACTGTCCCTGAACCAGATCATGGTCCGAGGTTGAGGTATCCAATACGATCAGAGTGGTATTTCAACAACGACTCCACACACACTGGCGTGCATGCTTCACAGTCTCCCACCTATCCTACACAAACCGAACCGAACACCAATACCAAGCTGTAGTGAAGGTCCCGGGGTCTTTTCGTCCTGCCGCGCGTAACGAGCATCTTTACTCGTAATGCAATTTCGCCGAGTCTATGGTTGAGACAGCTGAGAAGTCGTTACGCCATTCGTGCAGGTCGGAACTTACCCGACAAGGAATTTCGCTACCTTAGGATGGTTATAGTTACCACCGCCGTTTACTGGGGCTTAAATTCTCAGCTTCACCACCGAAGTGATTAACCGGTCCTCTTAACCTTCCAGCACCGGGCAGGCGTCAGTCCGTATACATCGTCTTACGACTTCGCACGGACCTGTGTTTTTAGTAAACAGTCGCTTCTCACTGGTCTCTGCGACCCACACCAGCTCAGGACGAGAAGTCCATCACCAGCAGGGGTCCCCCTTCTCCCGAAGTTACGGGGGCATTTTGCCGAGTTCCTTAACCATAGTTCTCTCGATCGCCTTGGTATTCTCTACCTGATCACCTGTGTCGGTTTGGGGTACGGGCCATGTACCAGCTCGCTAGAGGCTTTTCTCGGCAGCATAGGATCATCGAATTCGCCTCAATCGGCTATGCATCACCTCTCAGGCTGTATGCGTTCCGGATTTGCCTGGAACACGCCCTACGGGCTTACACCAGTATTACCACTGACTGGCTCGACTACCTTCCTGCGTCACCCCATCGCTTGACTACTACCAGGAAAGGTCCCGTGCATCACCTCCACGTCACCCGAAGGTGCTCTAGAAGGCTCTGGACGGTTAGTACTCCTGATTCGTCATGGGCGCGGATACACGGGTACGGGAATATCAACCCGTTGTCCATCGACTACGCCTGTCGGCCTCGCCTTAGGTCCCGACTCACCCTGGGCGGATTAACCTGGCCCAGGAACCCTTGATCATTCGGCGGACGAGTTTCTCACTCGTCTTTCGCTACTCATGCCTGCATTCTCACTCGCGTGGCCTCCACACCTGGATCACTCCGGCGCTTCCCTGGCCACACGACGCTCCCCTACCCATCCACACACCTGGCACAACCCCCGTAAGGACTGTGCGGGCTATTGCGTGAATGCCGCGGCTTCGGCGGTGTACTTGAGCCCCGCTACATTGTCGGCGCAAAATCACTTGACCAGTGAGCTATTACGCACTCTTTCAAGGGTGGCTGCTTCTAAGCCAACCTCCTGGTTGTCTTCGCGACTTCACATCCTTTTCCACTTAGTACACGCTTAGGGGCCTTAGCCGGCGATCTGGGCTGTTTCCCTCTCGACTACGAACCTTATCGCCCGCAGTCTCACTGCCGCGCTCTCACACCCTGGCATTCGGAGTTTGGCTGATTTCGATAAGCTTGTAGGCCCTCTAGACCATCCAGTAGCTCTACCTCCAGAGTGAAACACGCGACGCTGCACCTAAATGCATTTCGGGGAGAACCAGCTATCACGGAGTTTGATTGGCCTTTCACCCCTACCCACAACTCATCCCCTCAGTTTTCAACCTAAGTGGGTTCGGTCCTCCACGACGTCTTACCGTCGCTTCAACCTGGCCATGGGTAGATCACTCCGCTTCGGGTCTAGAGCATGCGACTATGATCGCCCTATTCGGACTCGCTTTCGCTACGGCTACCCCACACGGGTTAACCTCGCCACATACCACTAACTCGCAGGCTCATTCTTCAAAAGGCACGCCATCACCCCCCACAGTAAACTGTGCAAAGGCTCTGACGGATTGTAAGCGCACGGTTTCAGGTACTATTTCACTCCCCTCCCGGGGTACTTTTCACCTTTCCCTCACGGTACTAGTCCGCTATCGGTCACCAGGGAGTATTCAGGCTTATCGGGTGGTCCCGACAGATTCACAGCAGATTTCACGGGCCCGCTGCTACTTGGGCATTCACTTCGACAGTCACACAATTTTCGTCTACGGGATTCTCACCCTCTACGACAGGCCATCCCAGACCACTTCGACTAACCGCATGATTTCTTACTGTCGGCCGATCCGGCAGAATCGACAAAAACAAACCCCACAACCCCACACGCACAACCCCTGCCGGGTATCACATGCACATGGTTTGGCCTCTTCCGCGTTCGCTCGCCACTACTGACGGAATCACTGTTGTTTTCTCTTCCTGTGGGTACTGAGATGTTTCACTTCCCCACGTTCCCTCCACACACCCTATATATTCAGGCATGGGTAACACGACATCACTCGTGCTGGGTTTCCCCATTCGGACACCCTCGGATCTCAGCTCGGTTGACAGCTCCCCGAGGCTTATCGCAGCCTCCTACGTCCTTCATCGGCTCCTGGTGCCAAGGCATCCACCGTACGCTCTTCATTACTTACAACAAAGATGCTCGCGTCCACTGTGCAATTCTCAAACAACACACACCACCCGATCCTAATGTGGCACCAGCCGAACGATTCCCGTGAAGAAACCACCCGCGGTATGACCACGAACCAAGCGCTGTATTTGTCTTGCCATGAAAGAAACACTTACGTGTTCTCTCAGGACCCAACAGTGCATCGATATAACCCGCACCCACCACCAGCACACAGGCCGGCGGTCGCACCGACCGAAGTCGGTGCACGAGCGACGAATTGGTTGTCAGTGTTCCACCCATGAGCGTCCACCCGATCAACGAATGTGATCGGCGTGGTCTCTGCGCTGTTCCCCAACCACCAGTGTGGAGGTACTCCAGCGAGATGTGCTCCTTAGAAAGGAGGTGATCCAGCCGCACCTTCCGGTACGGCTACCTTGTTACGACTTCGTCCCAATCGCCGATCCCACCTTCGACGGCTCCCTCCCACAAGGGGTTAGGCCACCGGCTTCGGGTGTTACCGACTTTCATGACGTGACGGGCGGTGTGTACAAGGCCCGGGAACGTATTCACCGCAGCGTTGCTGATCTGCGATTACTAGCGACTCCGACTTCACGGGGTCGAGTTGCAGACCCCGATCCGAACTGAGACCGGCTTTAAGGGATTCGCTCCACCTCACGGTATCGCAGCCCTCTGTACCGGCCATTGTAGCATGTGTGAAGCCCTGGACATAAGGGGCATGATGACTTGACGTCGTCCCCACCTTCCTCCGAGTTGACCCCGGCAGTCTCCTGCGAGTCCCCGCCATTACGCGCTGGCAACACAGGACAAGGGTTGCGCTCGTTGCGGGACTTAACCCAACATCTCACGACACGAGCTGACGACAGCCATGCACCACCTGTACACCGACCACAAGGGGGACCGTATCTCTACGGTTTTCCGGTGTATGTCAAACCCAGGTAAGGTTCTTCGCGTTGCATCGAATTAATCCACATGCTCCGCCGCTTGTGCGGGCCCCCGTCAATTCCTTTGAGTTTTAGCCTTGCGGCCGTACTCCCCAGGCGGGGCGCTTAATGCGTTAGCTACGGCACGGATCCCGTGGAAGGAAACCCACACCTAGCGCCCACCGTTTACGGCGTGGACTACCAGGGTATCTAATCCTGTTCGCTACCCACGCTTTCGCTCCTCAGCGTCAGTTATTTCCCAGAGACCCGCCTTCGCCACCGGTGTTCCTCCTGATATCTGCGCATTTCACCGCTACACCAGGAATTCCAGTCTCCCCTGAAATACTCAAGTCTGCCCGTATCGCCTGCAAGCCAACAGTTGAGCTGCTGGTTTTCACAGACGACGCGACAAACCGCCTACGAGCTCTTTACGCCCAGTAATTCCGGACAACGCTTGCACCCTACGTATTACCGCGGCTGCTGGCACGTAGTTGGCCGGTGCTTCTTCTGCAGGTACCGTCACTCACGCTTCGTCCCTGCTGAAAGAGGTTTACAACCCGAAGGCCGTCATCCCTCACGCGGCGTCGCTGCATCAGGCTTGCGCCCATTGTGCAATATTCCCCACTGCTGCCTCCCGTAGGAGTCTGGGCCGTGTCTCAGTCCCAGTGTGGCCGGTCGCCCTCTCAGGCCGGCTACCCGTCGTCGCCTTGGTAGGCCATTACCCCACCAACAAGCTGATAGGCCGCGGGCCCATCCTGCACCGATAAATCTTTCCACCACAGCACATGCATGCTGCAGTCATATCCGGTATTAGACCCAGTTTCCCGGGCTTATCCCGAAGTGCAGGGCAGATCACCCACGTGTTACTCACCCGTTCGCCACTCGTGTACCCCGAAGGGCCTTACCGTTCGACTTGCATGTGTTAAGCACGCCGCCAGCGTTCGTCCTGAGCCAGGATCAAACTCTCCGTTGAAGACTCATATCAACCACCACAGCTAGAAACCGTGACAGTCAATGAAAACTAGAGAGCCAAATCCAGCAATAAAACTCACGCCAGCAATAACTCCATTGCTGACAAAAAAGAACTGATCCCCCTCCGACGGGAAGAAGGAAGAAGACCAGCAAACCAAAAACAATTGGCACTGACATTCATCGACACACTGTTGAGTTCTCAAAGAAC
>NZ_BMCU01000011.1 GCF_014635345.1 Rhodococcoides trifolii | reverse complement strand
CGTAGGTATCTGATCGGATACCCTACGTCCTCACGCCGATGGCCGGGTTGGCCGGTGGCCCTGCCCGGGGTTGGCGTGCGGACACGCCCCCGGCTTGATCCGGCGACATCGTCCAGTCGCGAGTGGCTGCAGAACTGCACGCCCGGTCCGAACGGCGAGTTACGATGCGAGAGATGCTGCACCACAATCAGATACAAGCACGCTGGAAGCACCACAGCCGAGACTTGGTGTCACGAGAGTGTCACAAGTCGGTACGAACGGGGGTGAATCGGAACGGACGTCTACGGACGAAATCGCCTGCTCAGACCCTCTTTAGTGAGTTCACCTGAACCCACCAGAATGCGTTTCCATAGCCTTGTAAGCGAGCGGTCTTCGGTTCAATCCCGAAAGGAGGCTCAAATAAGCCTCTGACCAGCGGAAACGCTTCAAATACTTCGCCCAATTCAGGGCACATCCCATACGTTCGCCCAGGTCCGCGACGGTTCGTTGTCGTCCAGTGACCTGGGTTTTGTCCGTTTCTGGGGCTCGGTGTCACAGAATGTCACAACTCGTCGGAAACTACGGCAGTGGACGCCGGTGGGTTCAGGTGGACGGTGGCGGACGAACGAGTCGCTCGCGGTTTCGCGCCAATCGGACTGTTGTGAACGTGGTTGGACGGGACCGCTCGTTTCAGGTTGGTGGGATACCTGATGCGAACGTGCATGGACTGATGTGAACGGTTTCCGCTCGTTTCGAACGTTCGAAGTAAAGCAAACACGGTCTATCGGCGTGATTTATCCAATACTGTTGCTGGACAACGGTGTTTGCCCAAATGCTTGAGGCGCAGGCGGAGCCGAGACTTTGTGGAAGCGGAGTAGCTTCGGCGGCCACTGCAGGCAAGTTGCTTCTTGGCTGTGGAATGCGTGAAGACCATGCACCGCAGTGGTATTGGGTGTTCCATGAGAAGTGATTAGCAATGCCGATCCTCCTGGTCGATGATTTCGGGGCGAGTCTGACGAATGTTGTTGTAAGACAATAGAAATTGCAGAAATAGCTGGATGTGGAGATCGCTATGCCTGCGCGTGAGTGTGTTCGAGCTTGCCCTCGAAAGTTTGCGTCAACATCAGTGCTGCGGGGCTGCTAAATGCAGCAGGGCCTGCGCGTCTCGAGTCGGCCGGATCAAGCCCCGGGGCCGTGCCCTAGCGCTGTTCGATGCGTTGGGAGTTGTTCTCTGCCGCCCACGACCCCAACAACCGTAGCCGCTCTGCGCTCGGCGAACCCGGCTCGGCGGTGTAGACCATCAACACCGAACCCGGATCGGCGGTGACGAGGAGTTCTTCGTACGCGAGGTTCACCTCACCGACGATCGGGTGGAAAAAGCGTTTGGTGCCGGAGCCGTGTGTGCGGACGTTGTGCGCGCCCCAGAGCGTACGGAACACGTCGCTGCGCGTGGACAATTCGCCGACGAGATCCTGCAAACCCTTGTCGTAGGGGTCTCGTCCCGCCTCGGCGCGCATGATCGACACGCACATTTCGGCGAATGTGTCCCAGTCGGGATAGAACTCTCGCGAGGCGGGGTCGAGGAACTGGAAGCGCGCCAGGTTCGGTGTGCGTCCTCCGTCGCCGATGAGGGGTGCGTAGAACGCCTCGCCGAGACGATTCGTGGCGAGGAGGTTCTGCCGCTGGTTGCGTACGAACGCCACGCCGTCGGTGATGGCGTCGAGCGCCCAGTGCAACGCCAGGCGCGGGGCCGGTGCAGTGGACGCACGTCGCCGGTTGCGGCCGGACGTGGGAATTCCATCGGCGGCGCGCGCCAGGTCCAGAAGATGGGCTCGCTCGGTGTCGTCGAGTTGCAACGCCCGGGCCAGCGCATCGAGCACCGAAGAGGACGCTCCGGCGATGGTTCCACGTTCGAGGCGGGCGTAGTACTCGACGCTGAGGCCGGCGAGCGTGGCGACTTCGCTGCGCCGCAGACCCGGCACCCGGCGGTTCGGTCCCGTCGGCAATCCGGCAGCGTCGGGCGTGACCCTGGCGCGGCGGGTCGTCAGGAATTCCCGTACCTCGGCGCGATTGTCCACGGCAGCCAGACTGGAGCCGCCTGTCGATTGGAGGGATTCCCTGTCGGTACACCTCTCGTCAGGGACTCCCGCGACGACGCGAATCCCTGTCGAATGAGGACCTACCCGATGTGCGGAAAGAGGTTCGAGATGCGTGGAGTCGTCATGGTGGCACCTGGAGACGTGCGGGTCGAGGACCGTCCCGATCCAGTGATTCAGGAGCCGACCGACGCGATCATCGAGGTGGCGGCGGCGTGCGTGTGCGGATCGGATCTCTGGCCGTACCGGGGCGTCGACGACGCCGATCACACGCCCATGGGCCACGAATACGTCGGCACGGTCGTCGAGATCGGTGGCGCGGTGGAGAACGTGAAGGTCGGCGATTTCGTCGTCGGCTCGTTCTTCGCCTCCGACAACACGTGCGACATCTGCCGAGCCGGGTATCAGTCGCGCTGCGTGCATGCCGAGCCCATGGGCGCGATCGGCACACAGGCGCAGTTCGCGCGTATCCCTCTCGCCGACGGCACTTTGGTTGCGACACCGGGACGGCCCGCCGCCGACCTGATTCCGTCGCTGCTGGCGGCGTCGGACGTTCTCGGCACAGGGTGGTTCGCTGCGGTGGCGGCCGAAGTCGGGCCGGGCAAGACGGTCGTCGTGGTGGGCGACGGCGCAGTCGGATTGTCGGGGGTTCTGGCCGCAAAGGAGTTGGGTGCCGAACGGATCATCGCCATGAGCCGCCACGAGGACCGCCAGGCTCTTGCTCGCGAGTTCGGCGCAACCGACATCGTCGCAGAACGCGGACACGACGGGGTTGCCGTTGTCAGAGAACTGACCGGTGGCCTCGGCGCCCATTGCGTCATCGAGGCCGTCGGTACGCAGGAATCGATGATGCAGGCGGTTCGGTCGACACGACCGGGCGGCCACGTCGGATACGTAGGCGTATCCCACGACGTCGAGTTACCCGGTCTGGAATTGTTCTTCTCGGCGGTACACCTGCACGGTGGGCCCGCACCGGTCCGTCGATTCCTTCCGCACTTGATCGAGCTGATCTGGAATCGCACCATCGACCCCGGGAAGGTGTTCGATCTGACGCTGCCACTCGAACGCGCGGCCGAGGCGTATCGAGCCATGGACGAGCGTACCGCCACCAAAGTACTACTCACACTCTGAGATTCGAGGTTCCGAGCATGGACATCACACGCAGTTCCATCACGACCGCCAAGGGTCCTGCCGACTGGTTCACGGGCGACGTCTACATCGACGCCGTCGCTGCTGCGCCGTCGCCCTCACGCATGTCGGCCAACCTGGTGCATTTCATGCCGGGTGCTCGCACCCACTGGCATCGTCATCCGTTGAGTCAGACCGTGTTCGTCACCGAAGGTGTCGGACTGTGTCAACGGCGCGGCGGTCCCGTCGAGACGATTCGCCCCGGTGATCGTGTTCTCTTCGAGGCAGACGAAGAACACTGGCACGGGGCGGCCCCCGACCGTCTGATGGTGCATCTGGCCATCAACGAAGGAGACGGCGACCATGACGTCGTGCACTGGTTGCAGCCGGTCACCGACGACGAGTACGCGGGTGAGGAACGGACCGATGACTGAGTTTTCTGGAAAAGTTGCCTTCGTCACCGGCGCCGGCGCCGGTATCGGCCGCGCCACTGCACTCGCCTTTGCGAGCGCCGGTGCACACGTCGTCGCCACCGACATCGACCCGGACGCGGCGAGCGAAACCGCGCGCCTGGCCGAGGAGCAGGGTGCGCGAGCGGTATCGACCCGATGCGATGTGACCCGCGGTGACGACATAGAAGCAGCACTCGCACTGACCGTGACCACCTTCGGTCAGCTCGACATCGCCTTCAACAACGCCGGCATCGAGCAACCCGTTGCACCGCTCACCGAGATCTCCGAGGACACCTGGGACAGGCTCGTCGCCGTGAACCTCCGCAGCGTCTTCCTCTGCATGAAGTATCAGATCCCGCTCATGTTGCACTCGGGCGCCGGGGCCATCGTCAACACGTCCTCGGGCGCGGGGGTCATCGGCATAAGAGGGCAGAGTGCCTACACAGCGGTCAAGCACGGCGTGATCGGGATGACGAAGTCCGCCGCACTCGACTACGCCGCCAACGGCATTCGCGTCAACGCGGTGTGCCCGGGAATCATCGAGACGCCGATGATGGACCGTTTCTCCGGCGGCACAGATGAGGGTCGTCGGCGAGTCGTCGCGCAGGAGCCCGTCGGACGGATGGGCAGACCCGAAGAGATTGCGTCGGCTGTTCTGTGGTTGAGCTCCGATCTCGGTGCGTTCACCACAGGCCATGCGTTGGTCGTCGACGGCGGTCAAACGGTGGGCCTCTAGACCGAGAACTCGGCATCCAATCCGGGCACGAGGCCAGCGAGATGGGTCCATCTCATGGCCGTATCCGGGACAACCGACCGTCTGTACCTGTTGCTTTTTCGCTCACCCCGATGGCTTTGCCAACCCGTCCCCGCAGCGGGTATCCCGCGTGTCGACAGTGCGGACCTGCTGCTCGAGACGAGACCGGAGACGGGTTCCCCTGACACAGACTCCCTCCGCCCTCTTCGTCCAATCAGCGTTGTCCAGGTTGTCAATTCAAACAATATGAGGTCGAACGATGAAGAAATTCTGTGCCGCCGTCGCAGTCACCGCAGGCTTGCTGGTGGCCACTGCCGCCTGTTCGCAATCAGGGGACGACGCGAGAAACTACGGACTCACCGGTGAGTGGCGCATGACGTCCCTCCAGGTGGGAACGGAGGGTCACTTGACGTCGGTGCCGTATGCAGGGCAAGTCATCTTCACCGACGACACGATGTCGGTCCAAGCGATGAACCCGGATACGTCCGCAGCGGACACACCATTGACGGTGCAGGGATACGAGGCGTACTACGGCAATCTCGTGACAGACCCGGGTGCCGGGACACTCGCCGTTACAGTCGAATCGGCGGCCGCGCGTGACCTGATCGGGCAGACGTTCGATCGGAACTACGAAATTGACGGTGACACCCTCGTCCTGACGACGGTTAACCCCGACGAAGGGTTTCGCGTGACATACGAACGACACTCGGCGTCATGAGTGCGTCGGTAGTTCGCCGCTTCGTTGCCTCCTGCGCGTTCGCGGTGTCTGCGGTCATGCTGTCCGCGTGTTCCGGGGGTACCGTCTCGAATTCGGTGACGGCAACTGATTCATCAAGTGTGCCAACCGCGATCGAGACAAGGACTGCCGGCGCCGCCAGCCCTCAGCTCGAGAACGGAGAATCCGTGCGCGTCGCTATTCAAGTGGGCGAGCGAACTGTCGTCGGAACGTTGAATGGCAGCGCGGCCAGTCGCGACCTCCTCGCCTTACTCCCGTTGACGCTAGTCATGTCCGACCATGGTTCGGTAGAGAAGACCGGCCCGCTTCCCGCCGAGTTGTCGACGGACGGAGCGCCCGACGTTGCGGATCCGAACCCGGGGGACATCGGTTACTACGCACCGGGCAACGACTTCGTTCTCTACTACGGCGATCAGAGCGAATTCCCTGGCATCGTCATCCTCGGACAGATGGACGACACTGGGTCGAACACAGTGGGTTCCATCGACGGTGACGTAACGGTGACGGTGACGCGCTAGCGATACGCATCTGCGCCGGGTGCTAGTCACACCCGAGGAGCAACGACGCTCCGCCAGTGTTGGCAGCAGTTGGCTTACAAACAAACGCAAGTTCGTATAGTCTTGTGTCCCAAGCCACACAGCGCTCGACCGCGGCGACCTTAGTAAGCGGGTGGCTACCGACCAAGTATCTGGCACTTGAAGGAGTTTGGAGAATGCCCCAGAACGACACCCCCGCCCGTCAGCTCCTCATCGACGGGAAGTGGGTCGACCCGATCGAAGGCGGAACTATCGCCTCGTACGACCCCTCGACCGGTGAGTTGCTGGCCAACCTCGCGGCCGCCGGCCCGAAGGACGTCGAAGCGGCAGTGCAGGCCGCACGCCGGGCGTTCGACGACGGGCCGTGGCGCACGATGCCCGCCGAGCAACGCGCCCGAATCCTTCACCGGTTCGCGGACCTGATCGAAGAGAACGCCGACGAGATCGCGCTCATCGATACACAGGATTGTGGAAAGCCGTACGCATTCATCCGTGACATCGACCTGCCCAACATGGCAGACCTGTTGCGGTACATGGCGGGGTGGACCACCAAGCTCGAAGGCCGCACCATTCCGCTGTCACGTCAGAGTCCGTCGGACTTCCTGTCCTACACCCGCCGCCAGCCCGTTGGTGTTGTGGCTCAGATCATTCCGTGGAACGGAGCAGCCCTGGCGTCGATCTGGAAACTGGCTCCTGCTCTCGCCGCAGGGTGCACGGTCGTGCTGAAACCGGCCGAACTGGCATCGTTGGCGCCGCTGAAGATCGGTGCACTCGCCATGGAGGCGGGTTTCCCGGCCGGGGTGGTCAACGTGATCACCGGATCCGGACAGGACGCGGGTGCGCCCCTGGCGGGACATCCCGCAGTGGACAAGGTGGCGTTCACCGGGTCCGTGGGGACAGGTAAGAGCATCGTGGCATCCGCTGCGGACAATCTCAGCAAGATGACACTCGAGCTCGGTGGTAAGTCGCCCGTCGTGATCTACGACGACGCGGATCTCGACAAGGCGGTCGACGGAGCGCTGGGCGCCGTGCTCTACGCGCAGGGTGAGGCCTGCACTGCCGGATCTCGGCTCTACGTCCAACGGGGCATCTTCGACGACGTGCAGGCCCGAATCGCAGCTGCGGTGCCGGAGTTGAAGATCGGTGACAGTCGAGAACGTGGAGTTCTGGTGGGGCCGCTGATCTCCGACAATCACCGCTCGAAGGTGATGGGCTTCATCGATGGCGCAGTCAAGGAAGGTGCCGAGGTCATCGCCGGAGGTGACGGCCCGCACGGTCCCGGTTACTACCTCGCACCGACCGTGCTGGGCGGCGTGCACGACGACATGATGGTCGCGCGTGAGGAGATCTTCGGGCCGGTCGTGTCGTTGATGCCGTTCGATACCGAGGAGGAGGTGATCCGGCGCGCCAACGACACCACGTTCGGCCTCGCCGCTGGGGTCTGGACCTCCGACATCGGACGGGCTCACCGGTACGCGGACAAGGTGAACGCCGGTGCGGTGTGGATCAACTGCTACAACGTGTTCGACGCTGCGCTCCCGTTCGGCGGCTTCAAGCACTCCGGATGGGGCAAGGAGATGGGCGAGGAAGCGCTCGACAGCTACCTGCAGAGCAAGGCCATCACCGTAGCCATCTCCTGACGTACGCGCGCAGCAGTCACGGGGCCGATCGACTCGTCGTCGATCGGCCCCGTGGTCCGTCCGGGGACTGCTGGGAAGTAACGAAACGAAAGAGCCCCAACCGATGTTTTCGGTTGAGGCTCTTCTGTTTTCCGTTGTCGCGACTGTCAGCGGGTGGCGCAGGCTCGACGCATGGTCACCCCGGATACTTGCTGAGCATGCCGGCATCGACCGGCAGAGCGGTGCCGGTGACGCGCTTCGACTGCGACGACGCCAACCAGATCACCGCGTCTGTGACGTCGGACGAGTCCACCCAGGGCATGTCGAGAAGGTTGATCCGCCTGAGGACGTCGTAGCCGTCGTCGAGCGTCGGCTCGTCGAGATCCGGACGGAAGATATGGGCCGACGAGGGGTTGTCGATCATCGGCGTACGGACGTTGGTCGGATGTACCGAATTGGCGCGGATGCCGTACTGGGCGAGCTCGTTGGCCAGCGTGCCGATCAGGCCGACGACTCCGTGCTTGGCGGCAACGTAGTTGCCGACGTAGGGGACGCCCCGTAACCCGGCGATGGAGCTGATCGCGATCAGTGCCCCGCCGTCACCGGATTCGATGACGTGGGGGATCGCGGCGCGGAAGGTGCTCCACACTCCGGTGAGGTTGACCCCGATCACTGCATCCCACTCGGCCACGGACATCTCCCAGGTCGAGCGCGGCGGACCGAGAATGCCGGCGTTCGCGACCACGATGTCGAGACGACCGAGACTCTCCACCGCGCGCGAGACGGTGTCCACCATTGCGTCGGCGTCGCGCACGTCGACCACCGCCGCATGGACCTTTCCGCCCAGTGAGATGACCTCGTTGGCGACGTCGTCGAGGTCGGTTCGCGAGGCGAGCTCGTATCCGACCGTGTCCACCGGTCCGGCGATGTCGGTGATGATGATGTCTGCGCCTTCGGCCGCCAAAGCCAGTGCGTGAGAACGGCCTTGGCCGCGTGCGCCCCCGGTGACGAGTGCGACCTTGCCGGCGAATCGTCCGGGCCGCTCGTCGAGAGCTGGTGTGTTTTTGGTCATCGTGGTCCTCTGGTAGCGGGGAAGGGTGGATTCGGTCGGCGACGCTCGACCTCCTCGACCAGGAACCAGTTCATCGATCCGATGAAGTTCTTCTCGTCCGCACGCATCGGTTCGGACTCTGGTGACGAGAAGGCAAGCGACACGGCTTTGTTGGACTCGAACCACAGTTCTGCCATACCGTCGAAGGGCCAGTCACGTGTGTGCTCGAGCGCATGATTCTGCACGTAGCGTAAGAGTCCGGGTAGCTCCCAGACGAGGTCGTGGTGCACGTTGCGCCAGTGGTCCGAGAATTCCTTCTTGGAGATGTCCGCTCTCGCGTTGATCAGTGCGACGACTTTGACCACGTGGGTGCCTCGTTGCCGGTCAGGGGCGGACGTACCCGGCGAGGACAGAGTCGTCGACCTCGGGCAAGTTGATGACGATGTTCTCGGGGGTGCGGGTGGTGAGCCAGACGAGCTCGTCGGTGGTGCTCATGTTCGCTTCCACGTGGGGCATGTACGGGGGGACGAAGACGAAGTCCCCTTCGGTCATGTCGATGTACTCGGAGTAGTTCTCTCCGAAGTAGATTCGAGCTGTTCCGGTGAGGACGTATCCACCGGTTTCTGCTTCGCCGTGGTGATGGGGCAGTGAGCGGTATCCGGGTTCGTTGAACACTTTCCCGTACCAGATCTTGGTGGCCTGGGTGTGCTGGATGCTCACTCCCGAGACGCGCACGGCGCCCCCGGACTGGCCCGTGTCTCCGTGCTCTTCACCCTTGCGGGTGACCTGCGGTGTGTCGTCGGCTGCCATGAAACCTCTCCTTAACGAACGTACGCTTGTATGTAATGTAAGACTGAGTGGGTCCTCCGCGCAAGCAATTCGATCAGGTGATCGACGATGCCGTCCGGCGCTCGCGGAGAACGCCCTCCTGAGCAACGGAACCGACGAGCGCGCCGGCGACATCGAAGAACTCGGCCGTGCACAGACACCGCCCACCGTGGGCGACGGGGCTCCTCTGCTGGCACAGCAGCCATTGGTCTGCTCGTGCCGGGCGGTGGAACCACAGGGCGTGGTCGATACTCGCTCCGTCGATCAGGTGCGTTCCGTACCAGGATCGACCGTGTGGCATCAGCGCCGGATCGAGCAGGGTGAGGTCAGAGGCGTAGGCGACGAGTGCCGCGTGCAGCGTCGGATCGTCGCCTGCAATGTGGGGCGATCTGATCCACATCGACTGTCGCGCAGGACCGACCGAACCGGTGGCAAGTCCCGTCGGGTGATCGATGAACCGGATGTCGAACGGGTTCTCCTCGGTCCACCACGCGGGCAACAAGGCGCGCTCGGGTGCGAGTCGGTCGTGCAGACCCGCCAGGGTGCCCGGCTCCGGCGCCCCGCCCGGTCGGACGCACTGGTGATCGAGACCGTCGTCCTGCGCGGCGAACGAGGTGAGCATCGTGAAGATCCGCCGGTCACCTTGTTCCGCCGTGACCTGACGCGAACTGAAGGAGCGCCCGTCTCGGAGAGTGTCGACGCGGTAGACGATCGGCACCGCCGGATCGCCGCCGGCAAGAAAATACGCGTGCAGCGAGTTGGGTGGCCTCCGATCGGGGACCGTGCGTCCTGCGGCGACCAAGGCCTGTGCGAGTACCTGGCCGCCGAACACCCGTGGGAGCGTTCGATGCGCTACGGGCCCGACGAACACGCTGCCGCCCAACGGTTTCACGTCGAGTGTGTCGAGCAGGTCCTCGTGCGCTGCGTTGGTCACGGGTCCAGTCCTCTCGTTGAAGCCGCTCGGACCGAACGAGCGGAAACGAGATACCGAATCGTTGACGTGGCGGTACAGGCACGATAGCTTACGAACGAACGATTGTTCTTATAGATGGAGACGGTAGATGAAACTCGCAACGGTGCGGACCCCGGACGGCCCCCGAGTCGTGGTGGACGTGAACGGGTCGGTCCGCGGACTGCACGAGTTCACCTCCCTTCCGCACGCCATTCGCGCCGGCGTCCTGTCCCGACCCGACGACTTCGAGGGTTCGCAGATCGACGACCCGGCTGGTCTGGACTTTGCGCCGGTGGTCACCGATCCGGGCAAGGTCATCTGCGTCGGACACAACTACCGTGAACACATTCTCGAGATGGGCCACGGGCTGCCGGACTTTCCGAACGTGTTCTCCAAGTTCACCGGTGCCCTCATCGGAGCTTTCGACGACATCGAACTGGCGGCCGAGTCGACGGCATGGGACTGGGAAGCCGAGCTCGCGGTCGTAGTCGGGCGCCCACTGCGCAACGCCGACGCGTCGCAGGCGCGCACGGCAATCGGCGGATACACCGTCGCAAACGACATCTCCGCCCGCGATTGGCAGAAACGTACCTCACAGTGGTTGTTGGGCAAGACGTTCGAGCGAACGACTCCGGTCGGACCGTGGTTGGTGACCCCCGACGCATTCTCGGACGAACTCGACCTCGCGATCACCTGCTCCGTCGACGGTGACATCGTGCAGCAGTCGAACGTCTCGGACTTGCTGTTCGACCCGGCGTACATCTTGGCCTATCTCTCGACCGTGATCACGCTCGAACCGGGCGATCTGATCCTCACCGGCACACCCAGCGGTGTGGGCGCAGCGCGTGATCCGCAGCTGTTCCTGCAGCCCGGGCAGGAAGTACGAACCGAGATCAGCGGTATCGGCCAGTGCATCAACCGCTGTGTTGCAGCGGATCACCTCACCTCGTCCATCTAGGAGTTTCGACATGCTTGCAAAGCTGCTCATTGCCAATCGCGGTGAGATCGCAGTACGGATCATCCGCACTTGTTCCGAACTCGGAATTACTAGTGTCGCGGTGCATTCGGATCCCGACGCCACCGCCCTGCACGTCCGACTCGCCGACGAGGCGGTATCGCTGGGGGGAGTGGCGGCCTCGGAGTCCTACCTCGACGTCGGCAAGATCATCGACGCCGCGAAGTCCGTCGGCGCGGACGCGATCCACCCCGGCTACGGTTTTCTCGCCGAGAACGCCGGCTTCGCCCGCGCCGTCGTCGGCGCGGGACTGATATTCGTCGGTCCGCCTGCGGAGTCGATCGACATCATGGGCGAGAAGGTGGCGGCACGCGCGGTGGCAACCAAGGCCGAGGTACCGGGTGTGCCGGGTAGCGACGGTGCCATCACGACAGCCGAGGAAGTCATCGCATTCGGCGCCGAGCACGGGTACCCGGTTGCCATCAAGGCGTCGTACGGCGGTGGTGGGCGCGGCATGCGGACCGTCGCGTCCGCGGACGATGCTGCCGGCGCACTCGACTCCGCACGCACCGAAGCCACCGCAGCGTTCGGACGCGGGGACGTCTACCTCGAGCGGTACCTCTCCCACGCTCGTCACGTGGAGGTGCAGGTCTTCGCCGATCAGCACGGCAACGTGGTGTGGCTGGGCGACCGCGACTGCTCGGTACAACGGCGGCACCAGAAACTCGTCGAAGAGGCACCCGCGCCGGGCCTGTCCGATGCCCTGCGCACCGCGATGGGAGAAGCATCCATTCGCCTGGCCCGCGAGGTCGGCTACGTCGGCGCCGGAACCGTCGAGTATCTGGTCGAGGCGGCCGACGACCGCTTCTACTTCCTCGAGATGAACACCCGGATCCAGGTCGAGCATCCCGTCACCGAAGAGACACTGGGCCTGGACTTGATCGCCGAACAGCTGCGGGTGGCCTCTGGGGAGACACTGAGCATGGATCACTCCGGCATCACCCCGCGTGGACACGCGATCGAGGTCAGAATCAACGCCGAGAACGTCGCCGGCGGACTGTTCATCCCGTCACCCGGGAATGTGGGCACCGTGTCCGCATCCGAACGCACCGGGGTGCGATGGGACAGCGGGTACGTCAGCGGCGACACCGTGCAACCGCACTACGACAGCCTCATAGGGAAACTGATCGTCTGGGCTCCCGACCGTCACCACGCCATCGCTCGAATGCTCAGGGCGCTCGACGAACTCACCGTCTCGGGGGTCCCGACGACGGCGCCTGCCGCGTCGATCATTCTGGCGCAGAACGATTTCCAGAATGCGCACATCAGCACAAACTGGCTCGAACGCGACATCGACCTGGCCGCGCTTCTACCTGCACCCGAACCCGTCGACACCGCGGACGAGGACGAGGTCACCGGCGGCCGCGACGAAGTGTGGGTGGGCGACCGCCGCTACGTCGTCCCCTTCTTCGGCGCAGCTGCCGCCCCGCAGACGGGCGCGCCCACCGACGCGCCCGCCCCTCGACGCGGCGGAGGCAGCGGGCGCCGCGCCGGCCGCAGCAAAGCCGCAGCGAGCGGCGCCATCGTCAGTCCGATGCAGGGCACCGTCGCTCAGATCGATGCCGCCGAAGGCGACACGGTCACGATCGGGCAGGTGTTGATGGTGCTCGAAGCGATGAAGATGCAGAACCCCATTCGGGCCACCGCAGACGGAGTGATCGTCAGCATGCCCGTCTCGGTCGGGGACGTGGTTCCGGCTGGGGCGGCGCTGGTCACCATCGAACCGAGCGTCGGTGCCTGAGCACCCTGCCGGTGGGTCCTCGCCGCTCGCTCTGCTCACCGGGGCGGGCGGCGGACTCGGCGCGGCGATCGCCCGTCGACTCGCCGCCTCCGGAACGGGAGTGGCATGCGTCGACGTCGACGGACACGCGGTGGAGGCCACCGTCGCATCGCTGTCGGGGTACGGCGTCCCCTGCGCCGGCTTCGTCGCCGATATCAGCAACCCGAACGGTGTCGACGAGCTCCACCGCGCCGTCGGCGACACCTTGGGACCGGTGTCACACGTTCTCAACGTCGCAGGCATTCTGCACCGAGGTGGATTGGGAAACACCGACTTCGACATGTGGAAGCGGGTGCTCGACGTCAACGTCACCGGACCGTTCCTGCTGGTGCAGGCGTTCGCGGATCAGCTCCGCGCGGCACCCTACGGACGAGTGATCAACTGCGCCTCGATCGGCGGCACGACCGGGTACCCGTTCACCGCGTATGCGGCCTCCAAAGCAGCTCTGTCGAACATGACCGGCTCACTGCTGTTCGACTTCTGGGGATCCGACGTCACCGTCAATGCCGTGGCACCGGGCGCGATGCGCACACCGATGTTGGACGCGTCCGCCGAGTCGGCGATGATCGGCAAGACTCCGAGCGGAAAGATCGTCACCGCGGACGACGTCGCGGCTGTGTTCGAGTTCCTTGCCAGCGCGGCGTCGTCCGGGATCAACGGCGTGACGATCACCGTCGACGGCGGTGCCACTGCGCAGTTCAGTTACACCTGATCGGTTTTTCCAGCACGACATCGCGTCGTGGCCGTCATTCGCGGAACGGTTGTTCGACCCATCCCTTGTTCCAGTCGGACACCTGGTGAGTCTTGCCGAGCAGCTCTTGGAAGAACCAGCTCCCGTCACGTTTGACGAACTGGTCGGTGTAGTTGATCGTCAAGATAACGGCATCGTGCGTCGAGGAATCCTGCGCGCGTTCGATGGTGCACAGGCACAGAAGGTAGAACTCGCCGACGGCGCTGAGGCCGTCCTCGCTGAGGGTCACCCGCGGCGCGATCACATAATGCAGGGCCCACGGGATCTTGTCCGACAGCGCCCGGAAGTGGTCTTTGATCTCGTCGTGGCCGGTCATGGAGCCGCCCTCGCCGTCGACGACCCAGCGTCCGTCCTCGACGAACAGACTTGCAATGCCATCGGGGTCGTACCCGTCGTCGCAGAAGCCGGCGTACCGGTACTTCAGTTGTTCGATCTCTCTGACGTCTTCGAGGATCGTCAGCCGTCGGACGAGATCGTCGAGCGCGGTGCCGGAGTGTGCGGTCTCTGTCATGTCATGTCCTGAGGTGTTGGGTAGATCGCGTGGTCAGGAGAGGGTGGAGAGCACCTTGCCGACGCTCTCGAGGTTCTTCATTCCCTGCGCGGGGCTGTCGGACGGGTCGATCCAGAGCACTGCGCGCTCGACGCCCAGCTCGCGGTACGTGTCGAGCAACGCCGGGTCCGGGGGAGCGGACGCCACCGCGATACCCACGGTGTCCGGGTCTCGGCCGGCGGCGTCGACCATGGCGCGAAAGCGGGGGATCGATTTCTCCAGGGTGGGGTCGTCGGGAGGTGGCACCACGTACCAGGCGTCCGCCCATTCTGCTGCGCATCTCATCGCGGTGGGTCCGGCGCCGCCGAGGTAGGTTCGAGGACCGTTGGGCTGCACCGTCTTCGGCCACGCCCAGGAAGGAGCAAGCGAGGCTCTGACACCGTCGTAGCTGGCGATCTCCTGGGTCCACAGTGCTTGCATGACCTTGAGTTTGTCGCGGACGGTGGAGAATCGGTTCTTCCAGACGAGTCCGTTTGCGGCCGCCTCCTCCACGTTCCACCCGAATCCGACCCCGACGATCAAGCGACCGCCGGAGAGGTGATCGAGGGTGGCGAACTCCTTGGCCTTGGCAATCGGATCGTGTTGCGCCAGCAGGCATACACCGGTTCCCAGCTTGATGGTGTCGGTGGTGGCGGCGATCATCGACAGGGTGACCGTCTGGTCTAAGGTCCGCAGATAGAAGCGGGGGAGCTCACCGCCGCCGTAGGCCTCGGGGTAGGCGCTGTCGCGTGACTTCGGGAAGTGGGTGTGTTCCGGAACGAAGAGGGATTCGAAACCGTAACCCTCTGCCGCTTGGCCGAATTCGATCGGGTTCGGTCCGTCGTCGGTGAAGAAATAGACTGCTCCCAGGTCCACGATGACCCCTTTCCAGTGTTTGTCGTGCCGTGCCGTGCCGTGCCGATCGGTCTGTCAGGAGTCCCCGACGATCACGTGGTCGTCGAGCACGACGACGAAGTGTTTGCCGATGAAGTTCGCGGTGTCCGCCAAAGCGCGCTGCCCGTCCTCCGACGCCCATCCTGCGTCCATGGCCGCGGCACTCTCGTAGTCGAGCACCGCCAATCCGTCTATGCCGAAACCGTTGTCGGGCTCGCCCGCTCCATCTTGGGGGACGACGTGACGTTGCACGTATCTGACGACACCGGGGACTTTCGCTGCCAGCGGTGCGTGCTCGTCGCGCCAGTAGCGGTCGAACTGCTCGAACGACATTCCTGGTTTGCGACCGATCAGGGCAATCGTGCGTACTTGTTCGGTGATGTCGGACATGGCGATCCTCTCGGTTGCAGTCGTGTCGGTCACGAGGAGCGGACGGGCACCCCGTGCGGCGAATCGATCGTGCTGCATGGAGTTCGATGCCCAGCCGCCCTGTACGAAACTAACGGTCGTTCGCTTTCCATTGTGGGGTAGACCACTTCGATCGTCAACGGGTGTCGGCCGAACGCGCGTTGCTCAGGATCGTGTGGAGATCATGAAGCTGCTCTGGAATGACATGACGGCGTCCCCGCGCTGGTTGATCGCCCGGTAGGCAAGCGTCCAAATCCCTTGCGTGGGTTTGGACGAGCGGCGCGCCTTGATCAGCTCGGCCTCGGGCTGAATGGTGTCACCCAGAACGACCGGGCGTGAGGCGCGTACCTCATCGAGTCCGAGCCACGCAACGACATGGTTGAAGTATCCGGTCTGCGTGATCAGACCCAGTGCGAGGGCAAGTGTGAGCGGACCGTGTGCGATTCGCTGACCGAACTGCGTGGTGGCGGCATATTCCTCGTCGAGATGCAGGGAGACCGTGTCTCCGGTCAGGCCGGCCCACGTGACGAGGTGGGCCTCGCTGATGGTGATGCCGGGTCCCCGGAGAACGTCGCCGACCACGAGGTCGTCCCAGTACAGGTCGGGCCGACCGATGATGCGAGGGGCGTCGGTCACGGCGTCGGCGGTCATGAATATCTCCTTCTAGCGTGGATGCGCGGACGCGTGTTAACGTACGAGCGATTGTTCGTTTAGCCTACGGCCTGGCCCTTTGCCGGTCAACATCTCTTCCGACGACTTGGATGTGAAGACATGACAGACACCATGGAACCCACTGCACCCGTGATCGTGGATCCGCACGACGAGCTCGAACGTCGGCTGGTCGATGCCCGCCTCGGTGGGTCGGAGAAGCAGCGTCAGAAGCAGAAGGACGCCGGCAAGCTACTCGTGCGGGAGCGACTGGAACTGCTGTTCGACGACGGCTGGAGTTTCGAGGACGGACTCTTTGCGCGGTACGACGAAGGTCTGCCCGGCGACGCGGTGGTCACCTGCATGGGGAAGGTCGACGGCCGCGAAGTGGCCGTCATCGCGAACGACTACACGGTCAAGGCCGGCACCTGGGGCAAGCGAACGTACGAAAAGATCGTGCGGACGCAGGAATTGGCCGATTCGGTGGGCGCGCCGATCGTGTACCTGTTCGACTCCGCCGGTGCGCGCATCGACGAGCAGTTCGAGAGCTATGCCGGACGCAAGGCCTGGGGAAACATCTTCTACAACCAGGTCCAGTACTCCGGCCGGGTACCGCAGGTGTGCGCCCTGTTCGGACCGTCTCCCGCCGGTTCGGCGTACGTACCCGCCTTGTGCGACATGACGATCATGGTCCGGGGCCACGCGACCGCCTACCTGGGCTCACCTCGCCTGGCGCAGATGGTCACCGGCGAAGACGTCACCCTCGAAGAAATGGGCGGCGCCGAAATGCACTGCACCGTATCGGGACTCGGAGACGTGCTGGTAGAGGACGACGAAGAGGCCATCGCAGCGATCCGCGTCTGGCTCTCGTTCCTCCCGCAGAATTGGACCGAGGAACCTCCCCGCGCGCCGTCGGCCGAACCCAGCGGAGCTCGCTCGATCAAGGACATTGTTCCCGAGGTCGAATCCGAGATCTTCGACATCCACGAATTGATCGACTCCCTCGTCGACGACGGCAGCTTCTTTCCCTACAAGCACCTCTTCGCCCAAGAACTCGTCACCGGATTCGCTCGCATCGACGGCCAGAGCGTCGGCCTGGTCGCGAACCAACCGACGGTCAAGGGCGGTGTCATCTTCCCCGACTCGTCCGACAAGGCGGCGCGCTTCATCTGGATCTGCAACGCCTACAACATTCCGATCCTCTTCCTGGTCGACATCGCCGGCTACATGATCGGGTCCGAGGTCGAGCGGCAGGGCATCATCCGTCACGGCGCCAAGATGATCTTCGCGGTGTCCGAGGCGCGTGTCCCACGCATCACCGTGTTGCTGCGCAAGGCGTACGGCGGCGGGTACCTCGCCATGTCGGGTGCGCCGATGCAGCCCGATGCGGTGATCGCTCTTCCCACCGCCAAGCCCGCACTGATGGGCCCCGATGCGGCCGTGAACGGAATCCACTTCAACCGTATCCAGGCCATCGAGGATCCCCACGAGCGCGCCGCGTTCATCGCCGAGAAACAAGCCGAGTACGCAGCGGGGATCGACGTGTTCAAGATTGCCAACGAGAACGCGGTCGAGGCAGTGGTGCCGGCGAACGAGCTTCGGCGAGAGCTGATCAACAGGCTCGCCACCTACCGACGACGCGACCGCACGGCACCGGCGCGCCGCAACGGCGTCATGCCCGTCTGAATGGCCTTCCGTCCGTCGTCCCCCGCCGGCATCGTCACCGGTGCCGGCTCGGGTATCGGGCAGGCCTGCGTACGTATGCTCGTCGCGTCCGGAACTCCGGTGCTCGCCTGGGATCGCGACTCGGACTCGTTGCAGCAGTACGCGTCCGATCCGATGGTCACGACCGCACGTGTGGACGTGACCGATGTCGAGAGCATCCGCACGGCCGCCGCATCACCCGAGCGACGAGAGCCGATCCGTTTCTTGATCAACTGTGCCGGCGCATTTCTGGTGGGACCGCTCGCGTCGGTGACTCCGAGTCAGGTTCGCATGCTGTTCGACGTGAACGTGGTGGGAACCACGTTGGTCACCCAGGCGCTGCTGGGTGAGCTCAGACAGTCCAAGGGCGCAGTGGTCAACGTCGCCAGCTCGGTAGCGTTGAAGGCGACGGCGAGCAACGCGCACTATGCCGCCTCGAAGGCTGCTGTCGCTCATCTGACCCGTTGTTGGGCAATGGAATTGGGGCCGGACGGCGTTCGCGTCAACTGCGTCGCTCCGGGGCCCACGGCTACTGCGATCTATGCTGCGGCGGGGATGTCGGAGGCCGAGCAGGAGACGTTGTTGACGCAGCGGACCGCCTCGATCCCGCTCCGACGCATCGGGCGAGTCGAGGACTCCGCAACATGGATCCTCAGACTGGCAGTGGACGACCTGTGGACCACCGGAGCTGTGGTGCCGGTCGACGGCGGCATGTCACTGGGTTGACCGGCCACGACCGGGTGACCGGTGCGTGCTGTCTGCGTGCACATCGCGCTCGACGGCCAGCGGCCGTTATTCGTCGATGCCCATCTGACGCAACGACATCCGGGTGTAGGTGTCGACCACGTGCGCCAGGCTGAATGCTCCGCGCGGCTTGTACCACGATGCGACATGAGCACCGAGGGCCAGGATGGCGTAGGTCTGCAGCTTCTCGTCCAACACGTCCGCACCGGCTTCCTGCGCGACATCTCGCACGAGGCCCTCGAGAAGTACCTCGTACTCACGACGGCGGGCGGTGACCGCCTTGCGGTCACCGTTGGTCAGCGCGCGCAGCTCGGAGTTACCGATGAACACTTTGCGTGCGTGCTCGGCGTGGTAGCGGATGTGACAGTCCATGGCCGCCTCGAAGCGCGCCCGCGGTGTCTGTTCGGCCGCGTCGATGGCGTCGTGCACCAACAGCAGGAGGTCGTCCATCACGGCGATCATGATGTCGGTGAGGAGCTCGTCCTTGCCTTTGATGTGGTTGTAGAGACTGCCGACCTGGATTCCTACGGCGCCGGCCACTGCGCGCAGCGACGTCGCCTCGTACCCTTGTTCGTAGAACAGCTTCGTGGCAGCCTCGCGCATGGCGACTTTGGTTCGCGCCCCGTCACGTATTGCTTTGGTCATCGAAGCGTCCCCTCTGTACACAGTGACCGTCGCCAGCGATCTGATGAACTGTCGTACGTTAGTGTAACGGAATCTCTCTGCGCCGCTCGGCGTGTCTCACCAGCCCATATAGGTACGCACCTTGGGTTTGACGATCTTCCCGCTCGGATTCATCGGGAGATCGTGCGCGCCGACGAGGGCGATCAACTTCGGTACCTTGTAGCCGGCCAGGTGACTGCGCAGGAAGGTGGCGAGTTCTCCTTCGGTTACCGTCATGCCGGGTCGAACCGCGATGACCGCGCGCACTTCCTCGTCCCACTCGAGGCTGGGTACACCGAGTACGGCGGCTTCCATCACGGCCGGGTGGGTGTGGAGGAGTTGCTCGATCTCCGAGGAGTACACGTTTTCCCCTCCCGTCTTGATCATGTCCTTGGCGCGATCGCGGAAGAAGAGAAATCCCTGTTCGTCTCGTTCGGCGAGGTCGCCCGTACGGAGCCAGCCGGAGTCGTCGAGGACCTCTGCGGTGGCGTCGGGGCGGCCGAAGTACCCGGTCATGACGCCGGGGCCGCGCACGCAGATCTCACCGATCTGTCCGGTGCCGACCGGAGCGTTGTCGAAGGGGTCCCGCAGTTCGACCTCGGCGAGGAGGTATTCGGTGCCGATCGATCCGTCGATCTCGGGCCTCATCATGTCCAGTGGCAGCAGCCGCGTCACCATCGGACCGGCTTCGGTCAGCCCGTATCGGAAGAACAGTTCGATGTCGGGGACAAGTTCGGTGACGGCGAGTTTGTCGGGCATGCGGAGCAATCCAGCCCCGGAGTGCAACGCCTTGAACGTCTTTCGGAAGCCGGGGCGATCGAAGGTGTCGGCTTTGAGCATGCGCCGGATCATGTTCGGCACCAGGAACATGTTGGTGATGTCCTCGCGTTCGACGAGTTCGCCGATGGCGTCTTCGTCGAATTTCTGTACCAGATACGAGAAGTTGCCGGTCATGTAGTGAGGGAGGAACCAGCACAGCAGCGCCGCGGAGTGGAACAGGGGTGTGACGATGAGTCCGCGGTCCGAGGGCCTCCCGCCGATGCGTCCGTCGGCGATCTCGTTGATGCCGTTAGTCAGGATCGCGCGGTGCGAGAGCACCACTCCTTTGGAGAAGCCCGTCGTGCCGCCGGTGAACAGGACGCACGCGGCGTCGGTTTCCACGACGCTGGTGTCGGTGAGAGTGCTTGCGGTGAGTGCGGTTTCGAAGCCCCCGCCTTCGGTGAGGATGCGAACCGGCGCTGCGAGGTCGGGACTGTGCGCCGCACCGTCCATGGCCGACTCGAACCCGCGGCCGACGAGGACGACCTTGGCGCCGGTCTCGTTGATGCCGTGGACGAGTTCTTCCGGTGCCCATCTCCAGTTGTAGGGGACGAAGGCTGCGCCGGCCGCGACGATACCCAGGAACGTCTCGATCGAGAAGACGCTGTTGTCTGCCAGGACTCCGACGGTGTCGCCGCGTTGCACACCCTCGCGTCGTAGTGCTGCGGCGATGCGCCAGGCGCGGTCGGCCAGTTCACCGTGTGTCAGCCGCCGGCGTGCATCGGCAATGGCCTCGCGCTGCGGATGGAGGCGTTCGTTGCGTCGGATGGCGTCGACGAGGGTGTACATGACAACTCCTGTGTTCGAAAGACTGTGCAGGGGGGCGGACGTCGAGTGCCCTGCGGTTGCCTGAACCGCAGGGCACGTGTGCGACCGGAGGGGTCAGCCGCCGACTTTCTGGCTCGCGCCACCGTCGACCGGAAGGTTCACACCGGTGACGAATCGGGAGTCGTCCGTGGCGAGGTAGAGGACGGCGTTGGTGATGTCGCTGGCCTCGACCCACGGAAGGTTCGGCAACGAATGCATCGAGCCGAAGGCTTCGAGCGAGTCCTCCATAGTGGGGTCGTCGAGGTCGGGCCGGAAGAGCTTGTAGAACGTGGAGTTCTGCAGCAGGTCGGTGTTCACGTTCGTCGGCGAGACCGCGTTCACCCGAATGCGCTGGGGCCCAAGCTCGTTGGCGAGGGTGTGCATGAGGCCGATGATGCCGTGCTTCGCTGTGACATAGTGCCCGACGTTCGGGTACCCGCCCAGACTGGAGGTGGATCCGGTGAAGATGATCGAGCCACCTTCACCTCGTTCGACCATGTTCGGTACCGCTGCTTTCACGGTGTGCCAGACGCCGGTCAGGTTGATCGCGATCATGTCGTTCCACTGTTCGGGCGTGAGGTCGAGCACCCGTCCTGCGGAGATGACCCCGGCGTTGGCGCACACGATGTCGATTCTGCCGAGCTGGGTCAGTCCGTCGGCGACGGCGGCCTGCATCTGGGCGAGATCGCGCACGTCGGCCTGTGCCGTGACGACACGTCGACCGAGCCCCTTGATCAGGCGCGCCGTTTCTTCTAGGTCGTCGAGCGATGCCAGCGGGTAAGGCACACTGCCGACCTGCTGTGCGATGTCGATGGCGATGATGTCCGCGCCCTCACCTGCGAGCCCGAGGGCGTGCGACCGTCCCTGGCCGCGGGCGGCCCCGGTGATCAGGGCGACTTTTCCGTCCAATTTTCCCATGATTGTTCTTCTTTCTCGCGATTATGGTCTGTCGGTCAGACTAGTGTTCGTTCGTCTTCGATGGCGCGTTTCCAACAGCCGGTTCGAGCACGTGGCGGTACCGGCTCCTACTGCCCGAAGACGTCCTGCAACTGCTCGGGGCTGAGCTGAGAGAACATGTCCGCGTCCGGGGGGTAGCTGGGGTTGCAGGGCGGGTTCTCGCCGGCAAAGGTGTCGATGCCGAGCGGTACCTGCACGACGGACGGTTCGTCCAGGGTCACGCCCTGGTAGTCGGCCATTCCACGTCGAAATGCGTTGCGTACGAGGCTGGTCGTGTGCTCGCTCGATGCGAAGGGGAACGCTTCGCCGCTGGCGTTCAGCCCGTCCCACAAGCAGTTGAGTTCGTTGTTGCTGGCGGAGTTGGTGAACATCGGGAGCGGTCGGTTCACCTGCTGGAAGGCTTTGACTGCAGCGGATGTGCTGACGCCGTAGTCGGAAGCGATGCCGTCGATCTGAGGGTACTTGGCGAGCAGACCGGCGACCGCCTTCTGGGCGTCGACGGCGCTCCAGTTGGTGACGATGTAGTCCTCACTGAGCAGCGTGAGGTCCGGGTACTGGGTGAGGCCCTCTTTGAATCCGGCCAGAAACTTCGCCGATGACTGCGCGCCGGCAGGCCCGCCGAGCATCAGCACGTTGCCCGTCTTGAGGTGCTCGCCGTACCAGTTGGCCCAGTCCACACCCGACTGGTAGGAATCCTGAACCACTTTCGCGGAGTAGTCCGTGCCTTCGGCGCCGCCGAGGTCGACGAAGTAGTCGACCGTCGTCACTCCTGCCGCAGTGGCCGAGCGCAGCGCGGGAAGCATCGACGCGCCGAAGTCGGGAAAGGTCAGCATGACGTTCACGCCCTGGGTGGCAAGGCCGTTGACGTCGGCGATTGCCTTCTGCTGATCGCCGTTCGCATTGGCGTACCGAACTTCGGTGACGTTGGGACACTTGGAGGCCTCGTCCTCGAGCTCGGCCAACACGGTCTTGCGCCAGGTGTCACCGCCGTACCCGTCGGTCAGTGCCACGACCGTCGGCTTGTCGCCGCAGATGGTCGTTGCGTCCACCTCGTCGACTCCGGCGACCTGAGCCGCTTCGCTCGAACCTCCGGTCGAACCCGATCCGGCGTCGGTGGTGGTGGAAGCGCAGGCTGCACTGGTCAGTGAAAGGACCGCAGCGAGAGCTGCAACGGGCAAGAATTTGGGCCTCATGGCAGATTCCTTCGTGAATGGATACGAGCAAGCGTTCGTAAGTGTGGCCGGTCGTACGAGGTTGTGTCAAGCCTCACAATGCAATCTCGTCCTCCGAAGTCGGATACCTCGCAGATCTGCTCTGGACGAACAAACATACGTTCGCTAAAGTCGGTCGTATGCGCCCTTTGCGATCACTGTTGTTCGTGCCTGCCCACCGAGAAGGCTGGGCTGAGAAGGCCGTCCGCGCGGGTGTGGACGCGATCATCCTCGACCTCGAGGATTCGGTTCCTGCCGGCGCGAAAGCGGACGCGCGGGCAACTGCCCGCGCCACCATCGACTCGCTCCACCGAGCCGGCTCGCCCGTCACGGTTCTGGTGCGACCCAACGCACTCGACACCGCCGAGTACGGCGCGGACCTCGGCGCCGTCGTCGTACCGGGCCTGGACGGGCTGTTGCTTCCCAAGATCTACACCGAACGAGAAGTTCTCGACTTCGCTGCTCTCGTCGCCCATTTCGAGATTGCGGCCGGAATCGACATCGGAAGTGTCGAATTCGTTCCGACGCTCGAAACTGCGAAGTCCTTGGCGCACTGCGAGGCCATTGCGGCCGCGCATCCGCGGGTCGCGTCGCTGATGGTGGCCGCCGCGCGTGATGCCGACATCTCACGCGAGGTCGGGTTCACCTGGAGCGCGGAGGGGCTCGAGACCCTGTACTACCGCAGCCGCGCCGTGGTGGCGTGCCGCGCCGCCGGGCTCAGACACCCCATCGTCGGCTTGTGGCAGGAGATCACCGACCTGGAGGGACTGCGCGCGTTCGCCGCGGCGAACCGCAACCTCGGCTATGCCGGTCAGGTCCTGATCCATCCCTCGCACGTGTCGGTGGCGAACGAGGTCTACGCGCCGGACCCCAAGGTCGTCGAACGGTACCGACGCATGATCGATACGTTCGAACACGCTCAGGCACAGGGCAATGCGGCTGCCCTGTTCGACGGTGAGCACATCGACATCGCACACGTGAAGACTGCTCGCGACGTCGTCGCGTTGGCAGAATCGATCGACTCGAAGGAGACATCATGAGCGGGCTGTACTACGAAGAGCTGGAACCGGACCTCGTCATCAAGCACGATGTGACCAGGACCGTCACCGAGACGGACAATCTCCTCTTCACGACGCTGACCATGAACGTGCAGCCCCTGCACCTCGACGCCGAATTCGCCAAGGGAAGTCCCTACGGCCAGCGCATCGTCAACAGTGTCTTCACACTCGGCGTGGTCGTCGGAATCCCGGTGGCGGAGACGACGCTCGGAACGACGCTGGGAAACCTCGCATTCGAGGAGATCAGCTTTCCCGCACCGGTTCTGATCGGAGACACGCTGCGGGTGGAGACGCAGATCCTCTCGCGGCGGGAGTCCAAGTCGAACCCCGCGACGGGTATCGTGCGGTTCGAGCACCGTGGGTACAACCAGGACGGCAAGCAGGTCTGCCTGGTGCGCCGTTCCGGACTGATGAGCAAGCGGCCCGTGTAGGCACGGCCCTTCTAGACACAGCTCAGCGGCGGCGTATCCAGTGGATACGCCGCCGCTGTTCGCTGTGCATCGACCCCTATGCGGTGGACCGTCTCCGCCCGGCCAGGCGTGCGAACGGGATGTGCCGGATGGCGGTGGCCAGCACCAACGCGATCGCCTGTGCGAGAAGTTGAATCGAGTTCGGTGCGCCCAGCGTCAGAACGAGCTGACCCAGCTGGGTCAGGAACAGCGCCGCGGCCGCGGTGGCGACGACGCTGCCTCGCCCACCCGTGAACGGAGTTCCGCCGACGACGACCGCGGCGATGGTGGGCAGTAGATAGTCGTTGCCCATGACCGGTGTTGCGGTCCCGATGAATCCGGCGAGGATGACCCCGGCGAAGGCGTAGCACAGTCCTGCCGCCGCGTAGGTGCCGATCTTGTAGCGGACGTCCGGGATCCCTGCGGCGCGGGCGGTGCTGTCACTTGCCCCCACTGCGACGAATCGTCGTCCGATCACCGCACGGCGCGTGATGAGCGTGGCAACGACGATGAACACCAGCGCGACCAGAACGGTGTGGGGGACACCGAGGAAGCGGCCGCGTGCGAAGTCGCTGAGGGTAGGTGAAGCGGAGACGGGAAATCCTCCCGAGACTTGGCGTACTGCGCCGATGATCAGTGCGTTCGATGCCAGTGTCGCGATCAGTGGAGTGATCGACAGCTTGGCAACGAGGAAGCCGTTGAACGCACCCGCGGCGACACCCGCGACGGCGGCCACGAGCAACGACACGGTCAGGGAGAACCCGCGAGTGGTCAGGTACCCGGTGAGGATGCCGGCCATCGTAATCCCGCCGGCGACCGAGAGGTCCAGCCCTCGCTGCTGCACCACGAGGGTTTGCCCGACGGCGGCGATGGCGAGGACGCCGGCGAAGGGGAGCATGTTGATCAGCGCGGACCCGCTGGTGCTCCCGGGCGCGACGACGGCGCTGACCACGAACAGAGCGAGGAGGGCGATCCAGATCCACCCGAACTCGCCGGGACCGCGCACGCGGAACCGCGCGGGCGCCTCGGCGTCGGATTCGGTTGGGGGATGGGGCAGTAGAGCAGTCATGGTCGGTACCTTTCAGGCCGCTACTGCGCGTTTGCGACTGAGCGAGTAAGCGGACACTGCGATGATGGTCAGTCCACCGAGGAGGTAGAACTGCCAGGCGTCGCTGAGGTTGAGGAACGATGTGACGGCGTTGACCTGGGTCAACAACAGAGCTCCGACGGTGACGCCGATGAAGCTTCCTCGTCCGCCGAAAATGCTGGCGCCGCCGATGACGACGGCTGCGATGCTTTGGAGGGTGTAGTTGGTGCCCGAGCTCGCGTCGCCGGATCCGATCTGTGCCATCAGCAAGATTGCCGCCAGACCGGCCAGACCAGACGCCGCCAGGTTGGCGCTCAGGCGAATCAGTTTCGGGCGAACACCGATCACGCGGGCCGCTTCACTTCTCGATCCCACTGCTCGCAGGGACAGGCCCCATGTCGTGCGGTATAGCGCGAACTGCAGCGCGACCGCGATCGCGACGACCACGAGAACCGAGATCGGCACGAACCCGACCTTCGCCGAGATTGCATTCGTGATCTGGGCCGAGATCAGCCCGCCGGGGGTTGGACGCAGCGTCTGGGACACCGCCTGGATTCCCATGTAGGTAGCCAGTGTTGCGACCATGGGGTGCAACCCGACGAGTTCGACGAGTGCCCAGTTGAGCAGTCCGATCAGCACAGCCACTCCGAGGATGGCGATCCACCCCCACAACTGAAGTCCGGGTGAGGTTCCGTCGACGAGGTAGAACGATGCGATCACCACGGTCAGGCCCATGAGCGGCCCGACGGAAAGGTCGATGCTGCCGGTCATCATCAGAACCTGTTGACCCAGAGCTACCAATGCCAGGGTGGCCACGAGCGCCAGGATGCTCGAGAAGTTGCGCTGCGTCGCGTAGAACGGGCTCAGCGCGGATGCGTAGAAGGCGAGACCGATGATGGTCGCAGCGATGAGATAGGCCGGGGCACTGTCCTTGTCGAGCCACTTCCAGACACCGCCGGCGCTGCGGCTACGTTTGTCTCGCGTCGACGTCGCCGTGAGCACGGACCGGGTGATGTTGGTTTCGGTGACATCGCTGCCGCTCAGTTCGGCTTCGACCTTCCCGCGGGAGAACACGAACACCCGGTCGCACAGGCCTGCAACTTCGTGAGCGTCGGAGGATCGGAGGACGATCGCGGTTCCCGCGGCGGCGACGGCTCGCAGCTGATCGTAGATCTCCATCCGCGCGCCGATGTCGACACCCTGGGTCGGCTCGTCGACCAGCAGGACTTTCGGCGCCGCTGCCAGGACGCTCGCGAGGACGATCTTCTGTTGATTCCCGCCGCTGAGCGATCCGATGGGCGTCTCGACCGAGGGGGTCTTGACGGCGAACTCGCTCGACGCCGACCGCGCGGCGCTCCTTTCGGAGGACGAGCGTACGAAACCCGCGCTCGCGTACTTGGTCAAGCTTCGGATCGAAAAATTCTCTCGTACAGTCAGTTCGGCGAAAATACCCTCGCGATGGCGATCGCCGGGCAGGTAGACGATGCCGCCGTCGACCGCGGAAGTGGACCCGCGGACGGAGACGTTCTTGCCCGACACCTGCACCTTGTCCGAGGCGCCGGTCATCCCGGCGAGCGCGCGCAGAGCCTCGCGCTGGCCGTTGCCGTCGATACCGGCGAACCCGATGATCTCGCCCGGGCGGACGTCGAGGGTGACATCGTCGAAGCCGGGACCCGAGAACCCCGTGAGCTCGAGGACTGGATTCTCGGAGGTCGGGCCGGCCTTGGCGGGGAAGGTGGTGTCGACGGCGCGGCCGACGATCAGGTCGACGATCTCTTGCTCGGTCAGGCTGTGGGTGTCGTGTGTCCCTTGTGCTTGTCCGTCTCGCAAGACGGTGACACGGTCCGAGATCTCGCGGACCTCACGGATGCGGTGCGAAATGTAGACGACGCTCTTGCCCTGCGCACACAAGGCCCGAACGTTCTCGAACAGACGGGTGACGTCCTCTGCGGCAAGATGTTCGGTCGGTTCGTCGAGTACGAGAATGGACGGTTCCTGCGCGAGAGCCTTGGCAATTTCGACGATGAACCGATGCTCGGGAACCAACGACGCAACACGTTCGTCGACATCGAAGGTGATCTGCGTGCTCCACGCAGCGAGTCGCTCGCGGGCCCAGCTGCGCATGCGCGCACTGGACGGCCGCCGTTCGCTCGACACACCCAGATACAGGTTCTCGGCAACTGTCAGGTCCGGCATCAGGGCCGGCTCCTGTCGAACGATCGCGAGACCGGCGCGGCGAGCACCCTGCGGGTCCGCCTCGATGATCTGCCCGTTGATGGTCACAGTTCCGTGATCGGGTTCGAGCGCGCCCGACGCAACCGCCATGAGTGTCGACTTACCGGCCCCGTTCTCACCGATGAGACCATGGACCTCACCGGCCAGGACAGAAATGGACACCTCGTCGAGGGCTTTGACGCCGGGGAACGACTTCGACACCGCGTCCAACACAAGAAGAGGCCCCGCGGTCGCCAACGCTGTGTCACCCCCGCCCTCGTAGTCGCCCGAGCCGGTTGTGTACGTCCCGATTGGGGTCGAATCGCCCCCCGTGGGTCGCCTCTCCCCATGCGGTGGCGCTGACGATCTGTCCATGGCTTCTTCTCCGACTCGAACGAAGGTGTTTTACGAACGAACGTTAGTCTGGTTGTGACGGACGCCTCTGTCAAGGTCCACCCGCCTACGCACAGCTGCGACCGACCTGCCCCGGGTCCCTGGTTACACCGCGGGCGCGGTGACTCGAACGAGCCCGCAACGGCTTAAAGCATTGAGACCTTGCGATTTCGGACAGGCCCGGCATACCCTGAGCAAACAAACACTCGTACGTAAGGTTGTCTCGTGAACCCCACTGGCCGCAACGAAGAACACGTCGACAAAGCGCTGGAAGATCTGTGGACGAGTGGACGCATGTCGGTGCTGCGGTCTCGGCGAAAAGCGTTGTTCGTCCGTGTGTGGATCGTCTTCGCCGTGGCGTGGACGTTCTTCATCGGATGGCCCGCACTCGCGCCCTCGAGCTACGGCACCATCGTCACTGCCGGCCTCTCGGTAGGCATGATCGTCTGCGCTCTCTACGTGATCGTCTGCTTCTCGCTCACCCTCGCCTACGTCCGTGCGGCGCGGGGATGGGACCTGCTGGCAGCGGAGATGATCGCCACCGGAACCGGCGACGTGCGCGCCGACACCAACTCGAACACGGGCACCGGAGGCCTCGAATGAACAACGGTGGATTCAACACGACAGCGATCGTGATCAGTACCCTCGTGGTCGCATTGACCTTGTGCGCAACGTATCTCGCCGCCCGGCGGACACGCACCACCAGCGACTACTGGACTGCCGGCGGCGGCATCTCCGGAAGAACGAACGGTGTCGCCATCGCCGGAGATTTCTTGTCATCCTCCTCGCTCCTCGGATACGCCGGACTGGCATTCCTGTTCGGACTCGATGGTGTTCTGTACGCCATTGCAGCCTGCGCCATCTTCTTGATGGTTCTGCTCCTGATTGCCGAGAAACTTCGCAACCTGGGTCGTTTCACTTTCGCCGACGCCCTGGCCCTGAGACTGAAGGCCAAACCCGTACGGATCGTCTCCGCGATGTCGACCCTCGCGGTGTGCATCTTCTACCTTCTGGCACAGCTCGTTGCCGGCGGAGTGCTCATGGAAGCGTTGGCAGGCATCGACTTCAGCTGGGGTGTGGTGATCGCCGCCGCGCTGATGCTCGCCTACGTACTCTTCGGCGGCATGCTGGCCACCACCTGGGTCCAGGTGATCAAGGCCGCAATGCTCATGGCTGTCGTCACCCTTCTGGTTGTACTGGTACTGATCAAGGTCGACCCGAACCCCATCAACGTGATCAACCGGGCAGCTCTCGCCACACCGGTCGGCGACGCGTTCCTCGGAACCGGTCTCAGCTTCACCAACCCCTGGAACCTGATCTCCATGGGTGTAGCAGTCACCCTGAGTTCCGTCGGACTCCCGCACGTCCTGATGCGATTCTTCACAGTTCCCGACGCCGTTCAAGCCAGACGCTCGGCGGTGTGGGCCGTCGGACTCATCGGAGTGTTCAACGTCCTGATCGCATTCCTCGGTCTCTCCGCGCGCGCTGTTCTCGGCCCGGAAGGAATCGAGCAAGCTGGACCCGGCGGTAACCTCGCGCTACCCGCTCTTGCCCAATTCCTCGGTGGCGGGCAGACATTCGGCGGAAGTCTCGTGCTCGCACTCCTGGCTGCGGTCGCCTTCGCAACCATTCTCGCTGTCACTGCCGGCTTGGTGCTCAATGGATCGAGCACGGTCGCACATGACCTGTGGACCACCGTCTTTCACGGCCGCGAGAGCGACGAGCGCAAGGTCGGTCGAATCGCTGCTGTCGTGCTCGTGGCGATAGCAGTCGCGATCACCCTCGCCATCGGCAGCGCCCAGAACGTGACGTTCCTTGCCGTGGTCGCGACATCCATTGCTGCAAGCGCCAACTTCCCAGTTCTGCTTCTCACCCTCACCTGGAGCCGTATGAAAACACTGGGCGCTGTCGTCGGGTCATTGTCCGGTCTCATCAGCGCGTTGGTGCTGATCGCGATGAGCCCCGCTCTCTGGCCCGACGCGTGGGGCAATGCACCCTTCCCGCTGACCTATCCGATCTTGGTCTCGCTTCCGATCGGCTTCATCGGCTGCTACATCGGCAGCGTGCTCAGCCGAGAACCGGAAGATCCAAAGACGTTCGACCGCTTGCGGGTTCGCGCCCTCACCGGTATCGGCGCAGACGCGTCGTGACGCCTACCGCAGTGAACGAAGACGAGGATCTCAAGCAGGGCCCGTCACGCCATGACGCTGACTGGGAATCCCTGACCCGCAGAGAACGCCAAATCCTGGACGGAGTCGTTGCCGGACTGAGCAACCCGGAAATAGGGCGGGAACTGTTCGTCAGTCCCAATACAGTGAAGTTCCACGTCGGGAACATCCTGCGCAAGCTCGGGTTGCGGTCGCGCATCGAGGTAGCGGTGTGGGCGACGAAGAACCACCGCAACTAGTCTGGAAACCCAGATCGTCGAGGAAAAAGGGACGAAACCTTCGTCGCCCCCGGCCTGTACTGGCTCGTGGCCACCCCCGGGACGCCACCGCATTCAGGTACCCACCAAGGGAAAGCCCAACTCAGTAGGTGTTCATTCGCAGTAAGTCCTGTTGGTTACACCGACGGTCAGATCAATTCGCACTAAGAATCACTGAGTGAATGATGCTCTGGCGCTCCTGTGTCGTCATCGGTACTTACCGAATGGCGGGTGCGGGTAGATCGAGCACTCGGGACGTGGCCAGCCGGTGTTGTAAGTAGGCCAATCCCAACCTGATTCGCCCGTAGCCGGACATAGGATCGAACGTCATGATCTCGGCTACGCAGTCGAGTCGCGATTGCATGGTGCTGTGATGCACCCCAGCCAGCCGTGCCGCGTGGCGGACCGACGGCGCGTCGAGAATGGCGTCGACGGTGGGTCGAGCCCAACTGTGAGTCATGACGTCGGCCATGCGGTGAACGTCCGGTCCCGTTCGTCGTTCCGGCGCCTCCGCGAGCAGTTCGACGATCCCGGTGTACCGATCCGCGTCGACGTACGGTTCGCGTTCTCCGTCGCACAACTGCAGAGCCACCATTGCGGTGCGGAAGGAGAAGTCGAGGTCGTCGTATCCGACCGCTGTTCCCGCTCCGGACGGACGAACGTCGAGACGGTCTGCGGCCGCGTCGACTACCACGATGTGGATCGGCCCGTGCGCTGTGCTCACGACGTCGGACGCGCTCGAGGGGTGCGAAGTCCACACCGCGAACAACGGGGCCGCGAGCACTCGATATTTGCGTCCGGCGGTCAGTCCCAACCGTTCCGCCGCGGCCCGCCGTTCTATCGGGTCGCGCTCAGGGTCCACAGTGGTACCGAGGTCGCGACTGGGTTCGAGATCTCGTCGCTCCATTCCGAGGCGTACCCCGACGGCCAGTGCGAGACGCTCGACGATGATCGCATCGTTGGCATGCGGTGAACCGGTTCGTTCCAACCACACACTGGCACCGGCCGGGAGTTCATAGGAGAAGACGTCGGTGGGCGGCCCACCGTCGAGCAAGTCCCCGTGTTGGGTCATGCGCATAGTCCGCCGCGGTTCGGACACGGTCAGCCCCGCCGGGCAGCCGGCCAGCGACGCCGCGGTGCTGAGGAGGGCGCGGCTGTTGACGTTGCCCCGGATGAGTTCGTCGAAGCAGGCGATCACCCTGATGCCGAGACTGGCATCGGGGTCGAGTGCAGCGATCTTGCCGAGCAACTCCTGCATTCGACCCCTTCCGCCGGTCTCCCGCTATGTTCTGTCCATTGTCAGCCACGCACCGCGTCGTAGGTGGCCTTCTCGAAATCCAGGTAGCCGCCCACCGACCCTGCGTCGGCGAACGGGAAGATCTGCGTGGCCCAGTACCCGCCGATCCCGTTGCGTCGATCTATCCAGTAATACAGGTTGGCCAAACCTGCCCAGGCGATGCTTCCGGCGGGTCGGCCGGTTGGGGCGTCCTCGTCGTTGATCATGAACGTGTAGCTCCAGGACTTCGGCATGCCGGGAAAGAACTCTGCGTCGTTGCTCAAGGTCGGGATCACGCCGGGAAGCATTTTGACCTTCAGATCGCCGAGGTGGTTCTGTACTGCGAAGTCGACGGTGTCGGGTCGAAGGATCTGCTGGCCCGACGCGGACGAGCCGTTGTTGAGCCACATCCTGATGAAGGAAAGGTAATCTCCTACAGTCGAATACAACCCGTGGCCGCCCATGTCGACCTCGGGGTCGGGCAGAGCGAAGTCGGTGGGCGTGAGTGATCCGTCGGCCTCCCGCTGATGCATCGTGGCGACGCGGTCGCGTGTGGTGTCGGACAGTGTGAAGGCCGTGTCGTTCATGCCGAGCGGTTGCAGGATCCGTTCGCGCATGACCTCGCCGAGGCGTTTTCCGGTGATGCCTTCAACGACCTGGCCGGCCCAGTCGATGTTGCTCCCGTATTCCCACTGTGTGCCGGGATCGAACAGTAGAGGCGTCTGCAACGCCTTGCGGCTGGAGGTCACGATGCTGGGCTGTCCGTGCTCGGTGGCCAGCCGGTTGTACTGCTCGTTGAAGAAGTCGTATCCGAATCCGGCGGTGTGCAGCAGCAGTTGTTTGGTGGTGACGTCGCTCTTGGGGGCGCGCAGAACGGGTTGACCGCTGTCGTCGAAACCGTCGAGGACCTGAACATCGCCGAGCGCGGGTACGTATTCCTTTGCTGGGGCGTCGAAGTCCAGAACTCCTTCCTCGCGGAGTTGGAGTGCGGCGACGCCGGTGAGCGCCTTCGTGGTGGAGAAGATGGCGAAGACGCTGTCCGTCGTCATCTCGGTCTTGGTGCCGACGTCTCGGTATCCCGAGGCCTTCAGATATAGCGTGTCGTCCTTGTCCGTGACGCCTGCGACGACGCCCGGCACCGATCGTGGCGCGTCGTCGACGACGGTGTCGAGGGCGGAGGCGAGTGTCGAGCGGTCGATCTGCGGTGCGGTCATCCTGTGCTCCTTCATCGGTTGGAATCGAGATGTCAATCGGCAAGGCGGTTTTCGACCCACGCGGTGCGGGCTCGGATCATGCCTTGCGCGAGGGTGGTGTGCGGTGCGAAGATGTCGAACGCGTGAAACCCTCCGTTCCAGACGTGTAGCTCGGCGTCGCTGCCTGCATGCCACAGCGCGGTCGCGTAGTCGACGGCCTCGTCGCGAAATATTTCCGCTGACCCGACGTCGATGTAGGCCGGCGGTAAGCCCGAAAGGTCGGTCGAGCGGGCGGGCGCAATGTAGGGCGACACCTCCGAGGTCCGGTATCGGTCACCGAGGACGGCGCGCCAGCCGGTTTCGTTGCTCACGCGGTCCCAGACGCCCACTGCGTCGAATTGCTTTGTCGACAGGGCTATTCCGCGGTCGTCCAGCATCGGATAGATCAACAGTTGGCCACACAGCGCAGGGCCGGAGCGATCGCGTGCGGCGAGTGCAAGGCCGGCCGCGAGCCCGCCACCGGCACTGGCCCCGGCAATCATGATGCGGCCGATGTCCACACCCAGTGTCGCGGCGTTGTCGACGATCCAGAGCAGAGTTCTGTACAGGTCCTCGCGTGCGTAGGGGTCGGGGTACTCGGGTGCCAGCCGATACTCCGGTGAGACCAGGACAGCGCCGAGCCGCTCGACCCAGTCGAGATTGAGGGCGAGAGCGTTGAATCGGTCACCGAACATCAGGCCGCCCGAGTGGGCGTAAAGGATGACCGGCCGAATTCCCGTGTGCTGCGGGGAATTGAAGACGGACACGACGATGTCGTCGCCGAGATGACCACGGATGGTGTGTTCGTGGTGGTCGACGTCGTGACCGCACAGAATGTCGGCGACTGGGGGTGACGCGTAGGAGCGGCGCATGAAGGGGATCAGGTCCGGGGTGATCGTGGGAGGAAAGACCCCGCCGACGATGGCGAGACCGGCCCGGAGTTCGGCGTCGATCTCGGGTCGGGGGAGCCGCTCCGCTCCGTCCTCGGACTGTGTCACAGGTCATAGTATGGCGACGGGCTGAGGACAAGGTAACCGCCTATGCGGCGCAGATTTGGGGTCCGAACCCGCCAGACGTCGGTGTTGAGATGTCTCGAACGAACAACCAGCGAGAACGAGGTCGAAACCCGTAACCCGGTTGCAGTCCGTTGGCTATGGTCCACAACCATCTTGTGCACGTTGGTGATCGGAACGGCCGGACTGACCCGCGCGAACGGCCTCGGCGCCAGTCACTTGGAGCTGCTCCGGTCCCAGTCATGGCTGGTGCGGAAACTGGTGTTTGCGCACCTCGATGCGATCGAGTCGGCACTCGCTCAACGAGGTTTCTGCGATCGGCGGCCCGCGTTTCTCAGCCGTTAGGAGTGGGCCTGATTCTGCCAAAGTTCGGTGGCCCAGGTGGCGAGGAAGTGTCGTAAGTCGCTGACGTTGGCTGTGTGGACGGGGATGTCGTCGATGGTGAATCGTCGGAGGCTGTCGAACATGGTGGCCAGGATCTGGTGGTCGAATCCGGTGTCGACGTCGGCGGCAAGGCTCAGCAGGGTCTTCTTGTCGTAATGCGTTGTCAGTGTGTAAACGTCGGCGAAGTCTCGGGCTTCTGCGCGGTCGAACAGAGCAACGAGTTTGCGGCCGGCGAGTTCGTCGGGGGCGAAGGTGGGTCCGACGATGCTGGCGGTGGCGGGCATGCCGGGCGGGGAGTCCAACGCCAGATCGATCAGTAGGTCTTCGGGTCCGTGGACGAGGAGTCGGCAGAAGGTGTCGCTGTCGTGGATGCGGTCGACGGTCCAGCCGCGGGTGCCGGCGGCATCTTCGAATTGGTTTCGGGCGTCGGTGACACTGCTCCGGCCGCGGAGGTGAAGAAATCCAGGTCCTGGGTGGGGCGGGTAGTCATTTGCTGTGCGAGCAGCGCGGCGCCGCCGGCGAGGAGGAAACCGTCGCTGGCGGGGGTGGTGAAGAAGAGGTGAGCGACCGTGGTCTGGAAGTCCGTGAGCATTATCGGATTCGCGATCTCACGTGTGCTGGGTTCGTTGGGGGAGGTATTTCTCGATCGTCGGCGTCCAGGCTGTTCGTAGGCTGCGGGGCAGGACGAGGTCGGGCCAGAGGTCGAGCAGGAGTGCTCCGTCGATGTAGGTGAGGACGTCAGTGGGTGTTCCTTCGCTGAGCACGATCTCGTAGAGCAGGGCGCGGTCGGGTCGGTCCGCGAGTCGGTAGGTGCGGCCGGGATTGGACCAATTCAAGGTCAGTGGAAGTTCGACGGTGGCGAAGGCTCGGTGAAGTGGGAGTCGGGGTAGGGCGTCCGGGACGAGATGGTCCCGCCCGCCGGAACCGGGTAGGGCGCGGAAGGTGATGCGCGGGGTGGCGTCGAGGTCGAATCCGGCTTCGGTGAGCAGTCGTTGG
>NZ_BMCU01000010.1 GCF_014635345.1 Rhodococcoides trifolii | reverse complement strand
CGCCAACCACGCGTTCGATGCGCCCTCGAGCACGCGGCCCAACCGAACGGCCTCCGCCCACACCGTCTGCAGATCCTCGGTGTGCAGCATCGAGGACTGGGCATCGGTCAGCGCGAGCACCGACTTCTGCGCCGCGGCAAGCAGATCGGCGAACACGACGTCGCCGACCTCACCCGATGTTCCCCCCGAAACCATGCCCACACAGTAGCGAGCACCACCGACAATTTTCGAACATGCGTGCGACTGTTTCATCGGCGCCGGAAACTCAGCGCAGACAGAAAATTCCGTGCGGGCACGAAGTCGGAAGATCAAGTAATCACAGCCTTACCTATGTCCACCAACGGGTTTCGGCCACTTCACCCCCGGGTACCAGAACGTATGAGCCAGATCACTGCCCGGGTCACGCTGAATGTGAACGGTGACGACCGATCGTTCGAGTGCGACGTCCGCACAACGCTGCTGGACGCGTTGCGAGAACATGCCGATCTCACCGGAACCAAGAAGGGGTGCGATCACGGGCAGTGCGGTGCGTGCACGGTCCTGGTGGAGGGGCGGCGAATAAACAGTTGCCTCACGTTCGCCGTCGCACAAGAAGGTCGCGCGATCACCACCGTCGAGGGGCTAGCCGACGGTGACAACCTGCATCCGGTGCAGCAGGCGTTCATCGACCACGACGCATTCCAGTGCGGTTACTGCACTCCCGGCCAGATCTGCTCGGCCGTCGCGGTGCTCGACGAAGTGAAGAACGGGTGGCCCAGTGCGGTCACCGACGACGACCCCACAACCGAGATCGCGCTCACGCGTGAGGAAGTTCAGGAACGTATGAGCGGCAACATCTGTCGGTGTGGCGCGTACGCCAACATCATTCCCGCGGTACAGCAGGCCGGCGAATGAAGACCTTCGCTTTCGACGTGGCCGGTGATGTGGACGATGCGGTCGCGCTCCTCGCCGCCGACCCGGAGGCAAAGCTGCTCGGCGGCGGGACCAACCTCGTCGACCTCATGAAGTTGGGTGTCGAGCGCCCCACTGCCCTCATCGACGTCACGCGGTTGCCCTTGCGCGAGGTCGACGTCCGGGACGACGGCACCGTCCGCGTGGGGGCGGGAGTTCCGAACAGCGATCTGGCCGTACATCCGGTGATCAGAGCGCGGTACTCCGTCCTGTCACGAGCCGTACTGTCCGGCGCGTCCGGTCAGCTCCGGAACATGGCGACCACGGGCGGCAATCTGTTCCAGCGCACGCGCTGCGTGTACTTCATGGACTCGTCCAAGCCGTGCAACAAACGCGAACCCGGATCGGGATGCCCCGCAATCGAGGGTGAACATCGCAACCTGGCCATCCTGGGCGCATCGGAGGACTGCATCGCGACGCATCCATCGGACATGGGCGTCGCGCTCGCGGTGCTGGACGCCACGGTGGAGGTGCTCGGACCCGAAGGCCCGAAGACCGTGACTTTCGGTGATCTGCACCGGTTGCCGGGTGACGACCCGACGCGGGACACGACGCTGCAGCACCACGACATGGTCACATCGATCGACCTGCCGCCCCTCCCGGACGGTGCCGTGTCCGTCTACCGCAAGGTGCGTGATCGTGAGTCGTACGCCTTTGCCGTGGTCTCCGTCGGCGCCGTTCTCGTGATGGACGGCGACACGGTGAAGGAAGTTCGCCTCGCGCTCGGCGGTGTGGCCCACAAGCCCTGGCGCGCAACGACTGCGGAGCGGGCCATCACCGGGGGACCGGCGACGGAAGACGCGTTCCGGATCGGAATCAGAGCGGAGCTGGCAGCAGCACAGCCGCTGCGCGACAACGAGTTCAAGGTTCGGCTTGCGGAAAATCTCGTCGTGAACACACTCGTGGATCTCGTGGCACGAGCACGAAACCAGGGAGTCGGCGCATGACCTCGATCGCAGAACCCAGCATCGGCACACCGATTCGACGCACGGAGAGCGTCGCCAAGGTCACCGGCGCCGCGCACTACGCCGCTGAACACAAGCCCGCCGAAATGCTCTACTGCGCTTACGTTCCCGCGACCATCGCCGCCGGCACCGTCACCGCGGTGGACACTGCCGCCGCCCTCGACGACCCGGCTGTGGTGGCCGTCATCTGGCACGGCAATGCCCCCACACTCGGCGAGATCGACGACACCGAACTGCTTGTCATGCAATCGAACACGGTCGCCTACCGTGGGCAGATCGTCGCCGCCGTCGTCGCCTCGTCCCTCGAAGCGGCCAGGGAAGCAGCAGAGTCTCTCGGAGTCGACTACGACGACCGAGGTGCGCCGGACAACGAGCTGACCGCCGATCATCCCAAGCTCTACGCTCCCGAGTCGGTCAACGCCGGCTTCCCGACCGACGTGACCGTCGGAGAACCGGTGAGCGCCGTGACGAGCTCCGGCCACACCGTCGACGCATGGTATTCGACTGCGCCACTTCACAACGCGGCGATGGAACCGCACGCCACCGTCGCCCGCTGGGACGATGAGAACTCACTCACCGTCTGGGATTCGACTCAGGCACCGTCCGGGGTGCAGGCCGACCTTGCGACTCTGTTCGACCTCGAACCCGACAAAGTGCGCGTGATCGCCGAACACGTCGGTGGTGGATTCGGCGGCAAGGGCAGCACACGGCCCAACGCCGTACTCGCGGCGATGGCAGCGCGGGTGACAGGCAAGCCCGTCGTCTTCTCCCTCCCCCGACAAGGGACTTTCGACATGGTGGGGTACCGAACCCCCACAATTTCGCATGTCCAACTGGCCTCGGACGCGGACGGGCGGCTCACGGCCATCACCCATGACACGTTCCAACAGACGTCGACCATCTTCGAATTCTGTGAGCAGACAGCCGAACCCACGCGGCACATCTACGCCGCGGACAACCGCCGCACCACGCACCGGGTCGTCGCGTTGGACGTCGGTAGCCCCCGGTGGATGCGCGCACCCGGTGAGGCGCCCGGAGCCTTCGCCGTGGAGTCGGCCATCGACGAACTGTCCTACGCGCTCGGCATCGACCCCGTCGAGATCCGCTTGCGGAACGAGCCGTCCGTCGACCCTGCGGACGGCAAGCCGTTCAGCTCCCGCAGCGTCGTCGAATGCCTCACGCACGGCGCAGAGCGATTCGGTTGGGCCGACCGCCCGGCGAGGCCACGGCAGACTCGCGTCGGCCGGTCTCTGATCGGCACGGGCGTCGGTGTGGCCAGCTACCCGGTCCTCATCAGTCCCTCCACCGCCAATGCCCGTGTCGAGGCCGACGGCTCCATCGTCGTGTCCATCGCCGCGTCGGACATCGGAACCGGAGCGCGAACCGCGTTGCGGCAGATCGCCGCCGATGCACTCGGAGTCGGCGCCGACGACGTGGAACTCCGACTGGGCGACAGCGCGCTTCCGACTGCACCCGGCGCCGGCGGATCGTCCGGCACCTCGTCCTGGGGGTGGGCAATCACCAAGGCGTGCAAGGCCCTCGTCGACAAGCGAGGCTCCGATCCTGTACCCGCCGACGGTCTCGAGGTCACGGCGTCCACGGACGACGACATCGAGGGAATGGCGGACGTGTCTCGCATGGCATTCGGAGCCCACTTCGCCGAGGTGCGCGTCGACGTCGACACCGGCGAGGTGAGGGTCAGTCGCATGCTCGGGGTGTACGGCATCGGCAAGGTGATGAACCCGCGGCTCGCGAGGTCCCAGCTCATCGGCGGCATGATGTTCGGTCTCGGCATGGCGCTGATGGAAGAGGGAACGGTCGACACACAGTTCGGCGGGTTCGCCAACCACGACCTCGCGGAGTACCACGTGACCGCATGCGCGGACGTGCCGGAGATCGAGGCCGTCTGGGTCGAGGAGAACGACGACGACCTGAGTCCCATGGGCAGCAAGGGAATCGGCGAGATCGGCAACGTCGGTTCGACGTCGGCGATCGTCAACGCCGTCTTCCACGCAACGGGCATTCGGGTTCGCGACCTGCCGGTCCGGCTCGACAAGTTGGTCGGCGGTCTCAGCGACTGACCGACCGCCTCTGGAACGCCCGCGCGTAGTTGGGCGGGTGGCGCACCGGCTCGCCGAGTTCCAGCGACGCCCGCTGGGCCCAGTTCGGGTTGCGCAGGATCTCCCGTGCGAGGAACACGGCGTCGGCGTCGCCCGATCCGACTATGCGCTCTGCCTGGCCGGGTTCGGTGATCAAACCCACTGCAGCAGTACGCATTCCGGTGCGACGGCGAACCTCGGCTGCGAACCGTACCTGGTAGCCCGGTTCGACGGGGATGCGGGCGTCGGGGACGATCCCTCCCGTCGACACGTCGACGAGGTCTACCCCGTGCTCGGACAGTATCGAGGCAAGCTCGACGGTCTCCTCGAGCGTCCACCCCGGCCGCGGGTCGTCCGTGTCGCCGGAGAGCCAGTCGGTCGCCGAGACGCGGAAGAACAACGGGCGATCCTCCGGCCATTCCTGCCTGACCGCGTCGACGACCTCGATCGCAAACCTCATGCGGTTGGCCGATGATCCTCCGTAGGCGTCGACGCGATGGTTGGCGGCCGGAGACAGGAACTCGTGGATCAGATATCCGTGTGCGCCATGAATTTCCAGAACGTCAAAACCGGCGTCACGTGCCAGTGCGGCACTGGTGGCAAATGCCTCCACCACGTCGGCGATCTCGCCGACGGACAGGGCGACCGGCGACGGTGAGTCACCGAACGCCACCGCCGACGGCGCCACCGTCTGCCACGTTCTGTCCGGCTCCGTCGACCACGGTCGTCCGGTCGACGCCTTGCGACCGCCGTGCACCAACTGAATACCGGCGGCGGCGCCCTGACCGTGCAGGAAGTCGATGATGCGTCGGTGCGAGTCCGCTTGATCGTCGTTCCACAATCCGAGATCGAAGTCGCTGGCCCGCCCGTCGGGCAGAACCGACGTCGCCTCCACCATCGCCAGCCCCACCCCGCCCAGGGCGCGTGCGGCGAAGTGCTGAAAATGCCAATCTGTCGCCACTCCCGTTGCATCGGAGGCGAACTGCATCATCGGTGACATCCAGATCCGGTTCGCGATCGTCAACTTTCTCAGCGTCAACGGCTCGAACAGCGCACTCACGCCGGCACCTCCGAGTGGACGTCGAGGCCGAGGAAGTCCCGGCCGGCCGCGGCCAGCGACAGTCGATCGAGACCGGCTGTGTCGACGAAGGATGCGACGTCGGACTCTGCCATGTCGAAGGGATAGTCCGTGCCACACAGAATCCGGTTCTCGCCCGCATGAGTACGCAGAAGGTCCAGTGCAGCGTGATCGTGCGTCACCGTGTCGAAGTAGGCCGCGCGGAACAGCTCTCGCGGCGAACTCGTGCTGCCGGCTCGGACGTCCGGACGTGCCTCCCAGGCGTGTGTCCATCGGCCCAGCAGGTCGGGTGCACACCCTCCGCCGTGAACGAAACAGATCCGCAGATTCGGCAACTCCTCGAGGACGCCTCCGAGGATGCTCGACGCCACCGCTGTCGCCGTCTCCACCGGGTTGCCGACGAGGTTGGCCAGGTAGTACTTCGACCATTCGGGGCGAGGCAGCTGCATCGGGTGGACCAGGACCGCCAACCGGTGCTCGGACGCCGATCGCACGACGGACCGCAGCACACCGACGTCGAGTGACCCTCCACGCAGCACGGGCGGAACGGCAACGCCCACAAGCGTTCCCTGCGATGCGATGGCACGGATCTGGTGATCGGCTGCGTCTGCGTCGTCCAATCGGATCGACGCGAGGCCGGCGAGTCGTCCGGAGGAGTCGGTGACGACACGCGCGAGTGCGTCGTTGTACGCGTCGGTGTAGTCCCCCGCGGGGACGTCCGCGTCCACAGCGAAAGCGAAGGGCGGCGCCGACAAGGCGCGGACACCGATGCCCGAGACGTTCATGTCCGCGATGATCGCGTCGACATCGCTCATCGCTTCGGTGCGAATGGACAGCGGGACGTCGCCCAGGAACAGTTCCCCGTCCCGATCTCGCATCGCACCGAACGGTGAGTTCGGCGGCAGTCCGAACAGCTCCGTGGGAAGCCAATGAGCGTGGACGTCGATCAGATCGGTGCTCACGACGCCGCCAGCGGGAGTGGGTCGTTGGCCGAGTCCAGGTGCTCGACGGTGGTGAACACCAGTTCGGACGATCCGACGTTCTCGATGTCGTGCAGAAGGTATTCGCCTGCGCCGAAATGGAAGTGGCGGGTCTCGCCGGCGGAGTACGAGACGTCGCGGGTCGTTCCGTCGAAGGTGTGCTGGCGGGAGGTGCCGGCGTTCACCGCTGTCCAGAAATAGTCCAGGACGTGGCGGTGTGCGTGCCACCGCTCACCCGGCGCCAGGCGGATTTCCCACACCCGGACACGGTCGTTCTCGCTGAGGAGTTTCGACCCGACCTCCCCATCGTGGGCGTGGGCGCCGAACTCCGCGCGGAGGTCGTCGGACCAACCTTCGAAGTTGTCGCCGACGAGGTTTCCCGCCAAGGGCAGATCGCTGAGAAAACTGTTCGTGGTCATGGTGTTTCCCTCTCCTCGGTGTCTCTAGCGTCCGGGTCCGTACAGGCCGAACCGTAGGTTTTTGTCACCCGGTGTCCAGGTGTTGGTGAACTGCGACCGCTCACCCATGGCTTTGACGCGCGAGAGCAGGTTGCTGCTCAGTTCGAGTTGACCGGGCTCCCACTTCTCCAGCGCTTCGGTGACGTTGCCGGCGGACGAGGTGAGCGCGTCGCTCAACGCCCAGGCATCGGCCGCGGCCTTCGCGGTTCCCGCGGCGGCGTGCGGACGAGCGCCGCACGCCGCGTCACCGATGAGAGCGACGCGGCCGCTGGCCATCTTCAAGGCACGAGAATCCCACACGACCTGGATGAACGGCGCCTCGGTCGAAGTGACGACCTCCGCCGCAGCCGGAGCGAGCAAGCGGGCTGCGGCATCGCGCATCTCGTCGATGTAGCGATCCTGGACCTGGTGTGGATGCACCGATACCTTGCCCTGGAATCCCCGTTTGTCCGTCAACATCTCGTCGAGATCGGGGCCTTCTGCGACGTTGCGGTACCAGACGTAGTTCATGAGTCGGTCCCCGACGGCCGTGCCTCGTTCGCTCGGAATCGGGTACATGGTGATCTGAGAGTTCGGAACGATGTTGTAGGTGATCGAGTTGTGCAGCAGCTCTGCGGTTTCGGAGGTCAGCAGCGCCTCGTCGACGGTTCCGCGCCAGCCGATGTAACCCGAATACGTCAGCTTTACATCGGGATCGATCCGAGCCCGGTTGGCCGACGTCACGCCGTCCGCGATAACGAGGAGGTCTGCGCTCTCGACACGTCCGCTCACGAATCGAACGGTGACCGAGTCGACGTCCTGGTCGAAGCCGCAGGCGAATTCGCCGAGGTGGTAGTGATCGCGCCCGAAGTCGGCGAGCAGCGCGCGGTAGAAGGTTCCCCACGACGTGTGCGACCACGAGCGGGCATCCCGGTCGACGACGCGGTTGCCGGCCTCGATGTACTGGACCCAATCGGTGGTGGTGCTCACGTCTTCCGGTCGCTGCGAGCTCCGCTCACGGAACCACCGGAGCGTGTCGGGCTGCAGGACGATGCCACCGCCGCGCCCGTCGAGATCCGACGGTGTCCGCTCGTAGATATCGACTTCGAAGCCGAGGTCCCGGAGAAGGAGTGCCGAGGTCAAGCCTCCGATCGATCCTCCGATGACGACCGCTCGTGATCCTGTGTAGACGCTCATGCCGGCGTTCCTTTCACTACTGAGGGTGCCGGCATGGTGTCGGCGGTGTGGGGGTGTACTGCATCGGTGGGCAGCGCTGCGTCCTTGGTCTCCGGAGCGAACGCCAATCCCACGAGCGCGATGACGCCGGTGGAGGCGAGTACCGCGGTGGCGATACCGAGATTGCCGCCGAACCAGGACGTGGCGATCACGCCGGCCACGAGGGGTCCCGCGGCGGTGATGTAGCGACCGATACTGTTGGCCAACGCAATTCCACTGGCCCTCATGCTCGGCGAGAACATCTCCGGGCCGTAGACGAAGTTGCCGGACAGTGCGCCGAAGAGTCCGAATCCGACGATGGGGATGACGATCAGATAGGTGGTGTACGAGTGCTCGAAGGGGAACAGATACGCGACGCTGACACCGGAGACCACGAAGCTGACGAGGAACGCTTTGCGTCGCCCGATCGCATCGGCAAGGAATCCCCATGTGGCGTACCCGATAATGCCGCCGGCGTTGAACAGCATCGACGAGATGGCCACCCGATGGTTTGCGATCTCGGTCGAGAGCGATTCGGCACCGGCCATGTTGCGAATGATCTGCGGGTACCAGGTGGACACACTCCAGAAGGCCAGCAGTGATCCGGTGGCGAGTGCGGTGCAGATGAGCGTGGCTCGCAGGTTCGGCGGGGAGAGCAGGCGACGCAGTACGAACTGGTCCTCCGGGCGCGCGATCCCCCTGTCCTTCCGCTGTTTACGCGTGGCGATGACATTCTTGATCTCCTCGGGCTCCGGAACGTAGCGGCGCAGGAACCAGACGAGGAACGCAGGCACGACGGCGAGGACGAGCATGAAACGCCAGCCTTGGCTGCTCAGCATGCTGTAAGCGAGTGCGGCGATGAAGAATCCTCCGGCGTATCCGGACATCATCACGCCACAGGCGCGAGCACGGTACTTGTTCCGCCACACCTCGGCGACCAAGGCGGCACCCACGGGAGCTTCCACCCCCGATCCGAGACCGGCGATGAAGCGGAGAACGCCCAGCTGCCACCAGGTGTCCGCGAACGCGGCCAGTGCGGTGAACAGCGCGTAGGTGAGGATGCCGATGGACAGCACGCGCACTCGTCCGAAGTAGTCGGCCAAAACGCCGAACAGTATTCCGCCGGTTGCCCATCCGGCCAAGAAAAGAGCGACGGTCATGCCGCCGTAGAGGCCGATGTGCGCTGCGTCGACATTGATTCCGGAGTTCGGGAGAAGGTCGGTCATGGCCGGGCCGAGCACCAGGGCGTAGAGGCTGCCGGCGAAACCGTCGAGGGCCCAGCCCATGGTGGTGCCGAACAGCACCAGCCATTGCACTCGGGTGATCTGTTGGCGCCAGCCCGGTTCGGCAGCGCTTGTGCGACTAGTTGTCATTGTGAGTCCTTGTGAGTCGAGGGGAAAGGGAAGAATGATCAGTTCAAGCGGCCGGGTTCGTCCGACCCGTACCAGTCGACGTCGTCGTCGGCGATACGCACCACGATGGTCTTGATCCAGGTGAAGTCGTCGAACGACTCTGTGCCGGCGTCTTTTCCGGCGCCGGATTCCTTGACTCCGCCCCACGGGAGGGACGGTTCGAGTCGGTGATGATCGTTGACCCAGACCATCCCGGATTCGATCGCTTCGGCGACGCGATGCGCGCGTCCGATGTCGCGGGTCCACACCCCGGCGCCCAGTCCGAAGCGGTTGTCGTTGGCCATCTCGATCGCCTCCTCTTCGGTGTCGAAGGGGACGACGACGGCCACGGGACCGAAGATTTCCTCCTGGGAGACACGCATGGAGTTGGTGGCGTCGGCCAGCACTGTCGGCTGCACGAAGAACCCGTCGTTCAGCGCTCCGGGAAGTTCCGGAACCTCACCGCCTGCGGCGACGCGGGCACCTTCCTCTCGTCCGATGTCGATGTACTCGAGCACCTTTCGGCGTTGGCGATCGCTGATCATCGGTCCCATCTGGGTCGACGTGTCGGCCGGGTCGCCGAGGCGGATCTTCTCGGCGCGTGCGACGAGTGCGGCGACGAACTCGTCGTACCGCCCGCGTTGAACGAGGAATCGCGCTCCTGCAACGCAGGATTGGCCGGACGCGACGAACGCCGCGAATGCAGCGCCCTCGGCAGCGCGGGTGGGGTCGTAGTCGTCGAACACGATGACGGGTGTCTTTCCGCCGAGTTCGGCGGTGATGCGGGCAAATCGCTTCGAGGTGGCACCCGCTGCCGAGCGGCCGGCTTCGGTGCCGCCGGTCAGGGTGATCTTGGCGATGTCCTCGTGCTCGGTGAGCCTGATGCCCGCGTCCCGTCCGCCGGTGACCACGTTGATCACGCCTTCGGGAATGCCGGATTCGGTGACGATGCGTGCGATGGCGAGTGTCGTCAGCGGCGTGAGCTCGGATGGTTTGACCACCACCGTGTTTCCGGTCGCCAAGGCGGCCGACAGACTTCGCGCGAGGATCATGGCCGGATGGTTGAAGGGGGTGATGATGCCGCAGACACCGAGCGGCGCGCGCTTCTGGTATGTCAGATAGGGACCGTCGCTGGGCAGCACCGCATCACGTTGTGCAGCAAGCAATCCCGCGTTGTAACGGAACCACTCCGGCACTCGGGACAGCTGAGCACGCGTCTCGGTGATCGGCCGACCGTTGTTCTGGGTCTCGAGTGTGTACAGCGTGTCGCTCGCGGCCTCCAACGCGTCGGCTGCCCGCAGGAGCGCCTTCGCCCGTGCCGTGCGGCTCATACGGGGCCACGGGCCCGACTCGAAGGCGGCCCGAGCCACGGCCACCGCATTGTCGACGTCGACTCCGACGCCGTCGGGCACGGTAGCGATCGGTCGGCCCGTCGCCGGGTTGACGATTGTCAACCGTGCACCGCTGTCGGCAGAAACATCCTTGCCGTCCACGTACATCCACTGCTCTGTCATCGGATCCGGTTCCTCTCGCTGGCGTAACCCCGTGAGTACAGATCTTGCGATCTGGATCACACAGCAGCCATGTCTGTGTGAACATAAAACGATCGGAGGTATGTGGATGGACACACAGCAGTTCACCGTCGCGACGGATCGGCCGGAGATCAGGCGTTGGATGCGCAGCGTCGGCGCCATCACCAGGACCGTCGTCGCGGCAGCGCCCCTGCACGACGTGCTCGACCTCATCGCGCGAACGGCGGCCGACCTCATGGGGTACGAGTTCTGCGGCGTTCTTCTGCCAGACCCTGAACGCCGCAAACTGATCATCGAAGGGTCGAGCGGTCTGTCGACGGAGTACGTCGCCCGCGTCAACGCCGACCGGCCGGTGCGACTCGATCAGGATGCAGCCGTCGAGGCGCCGTCGAGTACTGCGTTCCGTACCGGCCGACCAGTGGCGATCGCCGACATCGACGCGACACCGCAGTTCGCGCCATGGGGAGGCGTCGCCAAGGAGCAGGGATATCGGGCCATGATCTCGGTCCCGTTGGTGGAGTCGAACGACGTGGTCATCGGGACGCTCAACTGTTATCGCAAGGGCACGTACAGCTTCGAGCCGGAGGAGATATCCCTGCTCACGGTGCTGGCCGACCACGCAGCTCTGGCCCTGACGACGGCGCGTCTGCGTTCCGACGAAGCGGTCCGGATGGACGAGTTGGTGATCCTGAACGGAGAACTGCATCAGCAGCGAGATCTACTGCAGAGGTCCGAGGAGATCCACCGCAAGCTGACCGAGATCGCGCTGCGGGGTGGCGGGGTGCCCGGTATCGCGACCGCGTTGTCCATCCTCGTCTCGAGACCGATCTCGATCGAGGACACGAACGGATCCACTCTCGGGCGGTCGACCGGGCACTTCGCCGTGTCGGTCGACGAGGGCGATGTGGAGTACCCGTGGCATCCGGTCCTGTTGTCCGAGAACGAGGTTGCTCGCATTCGGGTCCATGCCGGCGGCACACCTCTGTCGTCGATCGACACCCGCGCGATCGAACACGCCGCCGTCGTGACCTCGCTCGAAATCCTCCGCAGCAGAACCGCGGACGAGGCGGCGTGGCGGTTGCACGGCGAGGTCTTGAACGACCTGGTCGGTGGTGAACCGTCGGCACTGGCCACGGTCGTCGAACGAGCACAGAGACTCGGCCACGACCTGACCGTCGACCACACGATGGTTGTCGTCGCCCTGTCCGATGTCCGGCCGGACGACGTGGATCTCTGCCAGCAGCAGGCCGTACGCCGCATCCACGCCTGGGCGGGGGCGCAGGAGCCGAAGCCGCTCTCCGGGATTCATCACGATCGCATCGTCGTGCTGATTCCGGACATGGGCCCCGATACGGCCGAACACGTTCGACGGCTGGTCGCGTCGAATAGGCCGCCGGCGGTCTCGACCGCGGTGATCGCGGGTCCGTGCTCGGATCTGCCCTCCTACAACCGGGCCTACCGGGCGGCGTCCGGCGCCCTCGACATGCTTGTGTTGACCGGACGCGCGGACGAAAGCGTCTCGCTCGACGGTCTCGGCCTGGTCGGCCTCTTGCTCCAACTGGACGACACCACACAACTGCTGCGCTATGCCGACCGCGTTCTTGGACCCGTGCGCGCGCACGACGTCACCCGAGGCACCGATCTCATCCTCACTCTGCGGACGCACTTCGCAGGTGGTCTCGTCGCCGGAACCACTGCGACGCGGTTGCACGTCCACCCGAACACCGTCGGGCAACGGTTGCGGCGCATTCATTCGCTGACCGGAATGGACCTCACACGGCCGGACGAAGCGATGGAGATCGCTGTCGCTCTGACCGTGGGAGACGTGGCGAACAGCTATCGAGAAGCTCGATAGCCAGACGCAGCATTGATCGTTGGACTTGTCGCCTGTCGTACGTCACAGTGACGTACACCACGTCGATCGGAGTTCACCGTGCTTGTCGAGCTTTGCTGCAGGTTCGCGGCCAGGTCGTATCGCGACTCGGTTCGACCTGGCCCGACCGTGCCCGCCGCGCTCGGTCACGCCGTTGCGTGGGGAGCATCGATCGATATCGTCTCCACAGACGATCGAAGAGTGCGATCGTCGACACCGTGGACGAACGACAACTCGAGTACTTCGTCGCGGTAGCCGAAGAGCTCAGCTTCACCCGAGCCGCCCGAAAGCTGTTCGTGGTCCAGTCGACCGTGTCGGCGAGCGTGCGCGCCCTGGAGAAGGACGTCGGCGCGCCGCTTCTTCTCCGCACGAGCAAGAGCGTCCGACTCAGCGAAGCCGGCCGGGCGTTCCTGCCCGAGGCCAAAGCAGCACTGGCGGTTCTCGGTCACGCCCGAACCCTGGTCCGAGACTTCGACGACGGCGTTCGCGGCACACTGCGCGTCGGCACTCTCAGCGGTCTGACGGCCGTCGACTCCCCCGGACTCGCTCGCCGTTTCACCCAGCTGTACCCGCAGGTGAGCCTGTACATGGAGACGTCGCCGAGCGGTTCCGCCGGACTTCTGACGAAGGTTCGCGACGCCACGCTGGACGCGGCGTTCATCGGAACAGCAGCACCGGCCGATGCCACGGGTGTCGAATCCCGTTCGCTCCGAACACTGTCGCTTCGGGTCCTGCTCCCGCCCGGGCACCGACTGACCGACCGCACCTCCGTGCAGCTGGCCGATATCGCCGGCGACCCGTTCGTGGACATGCCGGTCGGGTTCGGGCTCAGAACACTCGTCGACGACGAATTCCGCCGCGCGGGCCTCACCCGCACCACCGCAGTTCAGGCCGCCGACCTGTCCACCATTCCCGATTTCGTCGCAGCCGGCCTGGGAACCGCTGTGGTGCCCGACCTTCGGAGGTCCGCCGAACTCGGGTTGACGTCGATTGCCCTCGACGGCTCGACGCCGACGTGGACCCTGTCGGCGGTGGTGCGATCGGGCAGCCGACTATCCAGAGCGACGGAAGCGTTGTTGGCGTTGGCGCCCGAGTTCGTGTCGACGGAGCCGTACTACTGAGCTGCTACTTCGACAGCTTGTCGGCAATGGTGACCACGCGAGTCGCGAGGTGCTCGAGAGCCGCAGCGGTCGCGTCGGCGATCTCGTCCTGATTGTTCGCACCGGTGACGTGGCTGACGCCGTACGGGTTTCCGTCGGCGAACTTCAAGCCGTCGGTGTAGCCCGGAGGAACCAGAATGCCGCCGAAATGCATGATCGAGGTGTACAGGCCGATCAGCGTGGTCTCCTGGCCTCCGTGCAGGGTCTGACTGGAGGTGAAGGCCGCGTACGCCTTGTTCGCGAGTTCGCCCTTCGCCCAGTAACCACCGAGAGAATCCATGAAGTTCTGGAACGGTCCGGCGGTGTTGCCGAAGCGCGTCGGCGAGCCGAAGATGACGGCGTCGGCCCAGACGATTTCGTCGCCGCTCGCGGCCGGAAGGTCCTTGGTCGCCTCGTAATTGGCGGTCCAGGCGGGGTTCTCGGCAAACGTGCTGGGGTCGCGGGTCTCGGCGATGTGCCGGACGCGTACCTCGGCTCCCGCTGCGGTGGCCGCGTCGGCGATCTTGTTCGCCATGGTGGTGCCGTGGCCGGTGGACGAGTAGTAGATGACGGCGAGCTTGGTCATGATGGCGCCTTTCGAGAAAACTCATGTAGTTGCGCGTTCAATCAATACGATACTGCGAATAGTTGCTGTGTCAACTACCGCACGGGAGGCGTTCGATCAGCCGTCCGCATTCAGGTCGGCGACTTCGTCGGCGGTCAGCTCGATGTCGGCTGCGGCGGCCGAATCGCGGACTGACGACGGCCGCTTCGCGCCGGGAATCGGAATCACGCACGGTGACTGCGCAAGCTCCCAGGCAAGCGCAATCTGTTGTGCGCTCACCCCACGCGACTCTGCGACGGTCGCGAAGGCAGGATGCTTGTCCGAGAGGTCCTTGGCCTTGTTCAAGCCACCGAGAGGACTCCACGGCAGGAACGCCAGTCCCAGCTCCTCGCACACCTCTATCTCCGGAGCGCTGCTACGGAACGCCGGTGAAAACTGGTTCTGCACACTGACCAGTGAATCGCCCAGTACCGCGTGCGCGGCACGGATCTGCTCGACATTTGCGTTGGAGAGCCCCACACGGGCGACCTTGCCGGTGTCGGCAATCTCCTTCAGCGTGCCGATCACATCGTCGTAGCTCACGTCTGGATCGGGCCGGTGGTGTTGCCACAATGCGATCTGGTCCACACCGAGCCTGCCCAGGCTGGCGTCGACGGCAGACCGGAGATGAGCCGCCGAACTGTCGGTGTCCCACCCACCGTCCTCCGTGCGCACGTGGCCGCCCTTGGTGGCGAGCAACACGCGATCCCGCACGCCGAGTTCGTCGAGGAGCCCTGCGACCAACGTCTCGTTCGCTCCCTGAGCATCGGGCCCGTTGTCCCCGGGGCCGTACGCGTCGGCGGTGTCGAACAGGCTGACCCCGGCGTCCACTGCGGCGCGCACGGTATCGAGCAGTTGTTCGCGAGGCTGAGGGCCGGACTGGTCGAAGGTCATCAGGCCCAGCCCGATGGCGCCGACCTCGACGCGTCGAGAAGAGTCGTTACCGATGTGTCGTGTCTTCATCTCGGTTGTGTACCCGCACGCGCGGCGGTGAACCAGTACGAAAAAAGGCCGGAGCCGGCATCTCTGCCGACTCCAGCCTCAATTCTTGTGCGCCCGAAGGGATTCGAACCCCTAACCTCCTGATCCGTAGTCAGGTGCTCTATCCGTTGAGCTACGGGCGCATGCATTTTCAGTTGTCTCTCGACCGAAGTCGACAGTGGCGGAGGCGAGAGGATTTGAACCTCCGGACCCGGTGAAGGGTCAAGTCATTAGCAGTGACTCCCATTCGGCCGCTCTGGCACGCCTCCTGAGCCTCTTGCGAGGGCACCGGTCCTTTCGAACCGCCGATGGAGAAGATTACACACGCCTCGTGGGTAAAGGCAAAACGCCTCCCACCGTCATCTCAGATGACTGTCGAACCAGTCGAAGATGCGCCGCTGAGCGTCGACGATGGCCTCGGCGCCGTCCTCGACTTCGGGCCCGGTCGCCTCGTCCGGCCGGTGCCCCTGGCCGCCGTAGGTCACCACGAGCGTGGCCACGGAGGCCGTTGCAACCGCCTCCTGAAGTCGTTCGACGTGATCGGCGGGGATCCGCTCGTCGGCTTGGCCGTACAGACCCAGCCATGGGGCTTTCAGGGACGGAAGAGCGTCGACCAAGGCGGTGGCGTCGCCGGTCAGCGGTTCGACGATCCCGGGGGCCGCCACGCTGACGGCAGCCCCGACGGGACGGGTCGTCGCGACGAGTGCGGCGGCGGTTCCGGCGTCGTCGAAACCGATCACCCCCACGCAGTCGGCGTAGACGCCCCGCGAGACGAGCCAGTCGAACGTCGCGTCGAAATCGTCGAAGAGGTTGTCCCCGAACACCTCGTCGTCACCACCCCGGTGAAAGAGGTTCGGGGCCGCCACGGTCCATCCCTCCTCGGCGAGAAGGCTCATGAAACTGGTGAGCGCGTCGGTGAACTCGCGGGACTCGTGAAGGAGGACGATGCCGCCTCGACCGCTGCCGTCCGGCTCTATCGCAGTGAGGGGTACGTGCTCGGTCGGCTCCTGCCCGGGCGGTACCCGCAGAGGTGCATTGTCAGAGAAGATGCTGCCCGACATGGCGTCTACCGTAGGCGCCCGGGCGGGTCGACGCTGGGGATGGCGCATAATCGGTGGTCGTGACCGCTCGCACTCGTCCCGACCTCGACTCCATCCCCGGTTATGTTCCCGGCCGCAACTTTCCGGGCGCCATCAAACTGGCGAGCAACGAGACCACGGCAGGGCCGCTACCGAGCGTGCACGAGGCAATCGCGACCGCCGCCGCCACCCTGAACCGGTATCCGGACAATCAGTCCACCGCGCTCGTGGAAGCGCTGGCGGACTTCCTGGACGTGCGGCCCGAGAACGTCGTCGCCGGCAACGGGTCCGTTGCCCTGTGCCAGGAACTCGTGCAGATCACCTGCTCGGCGGGCGACGAAGTGGTGTTCGCGTGGCGATCCTTCGAGGCGTACCCCATCGTATCGCTGGTCGCCGGTGCGACCGCCGTGCGGGTACCGCTGGCGGATGGATTCGTGCACGACCTCGATGCGATGCTCGCCGCGATCACCGATCGCACCCGACTCGTGTTCCTCTGCAACCCGAACAACCCGACCGGTACCGCCGTGAGTCGGGCGGCCGTCGAGAAGTTCCTCGACGCTGTTCCGTCGCACGTGCTCGTGGTGCTCGACGAGGCGTACTTCGAATACAACCGCGGCGACGTCGACGGCGTCGAGCTGGGGCGTACCCGGCCCAACGTGATCGTGCTGCGGACGTTCTCCAAGGCGTACGGCCTGGCCGGTCTACGGGTCGGCTACGGCGTCGGCGCGCCGAGCGTGATTGCCGCCCTACAGAAGGTGCACATCGCGTTCAGTGTGAGCGCGGTGGCGCAGGCTGCGGCTATCGCATCATTGGCCGCGTCCGACGAGTTGCTCGCCCGGACGGACTCGGTCATCGCAGAGCGGGAACGCGTTCGTGATGAACTGCGCAGCCTCGGCTTCGAGGTGCCCGAATCGTCGGCCAATTTCGTGTGGCTGCCGTTGGGCGCCGCGACTCCCGAGTTCTCGTCGGCGTCCGCAGAATCGGGTGTGCTGGTACGTGCCTACGGCGACGAGGGCGTGCGCGTGTCGATCGGTGACCCGCACGAGAACGACGCGTTCCTGGCGTTCGCGTCGAAGAAGGCCTAGGACTTCTACAGGCCCAGGGCCCGCTTCAACGTCGGCCAGGAGTCGTGCAGATCGTCCTGCCAGTAGCCCCAGGAATGGCTACCCCATGGACGAAAGACGAAGGTGGCGGGCACGTTTGCGGCCGAGAGCGTACCGGCGAATTCGCGCGTGCACAGGTTTGCAGCCACTTCGAGCGGCCCGCCGACGGACAGCGTGCGGATGATGTCGTTGCCGAAGCCCTGCTCGTAGGGGCCGGGGAAACCGTTGCCCGTGGCGATGTAGATCTGCTTGCCGCGCAGCGCATCCACGTGCAGTGACGGATCGTTGATCTGCCACTGCGGGTCCGAGCTCGGGCCCCACATGTTGTCGGTGTTCCCGCCGACCGAGGCAACCGTGGCGCGGATCGCGTTCTTCTCGTTCTCGGAGTCGTTGGAGTAGCACCCGCTGAACGCCGCGATGCCGGTGTAGAGCGACGGGTACTTGGTGATCAGGTTCATCGCGGCCTGCGCGCCCATCGACAATCCGACGATGGAGTTGGTGCCGTTGCCGTAGAACTGCGAATCGACAAGCGGTGGAAGCTCTTTGGTCAGGAACGTCTCCCACATGTTCACGCCCAGGGCCGGATCGGGACGCAACCAGTCGGCGTAGTAGCTACCGCGGCCGCCGATGGGCAGAACCACGTTCACGTTCTTGTCGGCGAAGAACGCGGCGATGTCGGTCTTCGCCGTCCAGGTGCTCTCGGTGTAGTTCGTTTCCTGCCCCGCGCTGAGACCGTCGAGCATGTAGAGAGACGGACGCGGCTTCGACCGGTCAGCGGGGAGCAGAACCTGAACCTGGACCACCCGACCGAGCGCAGGCGAGTCGACGAACATCGCGGCGCGGCGGTCGGTCAACATCTCGACGTGATCGACGCGGGCCGATGCCGTGGACACCGCCGGCGCAGGGTCTGCCGTCGCCACCGGGGCGCCGCCGACGACCAGACCCGCGATCAGGCCGGCGGCCACCACCAGAGCTTTCCGACGCATTCCATCCCCTTGATTCACCATCACTGCTTCCGGCGCGCATCGGTCGAGAATTCGGCCACGTCGCCCACACAAAGATAACTCACGAAAAGGGTGCCTCGAGCACCCTTGACCTGCAACGAAATGCGGTTGTCAGCGATCACAGCAGTCCGTCTACGAGGCCGTGGATTCTCCACCGGCGGTTGTGTCGCCTCCGCTCCGACCCGAAAAGGGAACATCGATAAATGGTTACGTGACAGATTACAAATGCAATGTGTCGATATTGGTATTTGTCACGTGATGTTCATTCGAGCCGAAGGCCATGCTGTGCTGGACGCACGACTCCGGGCGGTCCCGTGTGTGGCTTGGCCCGACGCCGGGTTGCCACGTCGACCAAACCCATGGTTCAACAACTTATCTCGAAACAATCTCGAGGTACGTTATTCGTTGTTACGGTACGTACCGGGCCGCGAGGTCCGGTCTACTCGAACCGCCACTGGGGGGCATCATGACGATCACCAAGACGGCACTCAATCCACTGAACGGCGCTGTCGACGCGGGCTTCATGGCCGGTGACCGGTCCCATGCGATCGGCTCGAGCGAACTCCGCGGCGTCGCGCGCCACCTGGTCGACCACTTCGCGGCCAACACACCCTGCGGCACCCTCCCCGGTGAACTCCTGCACGGCGACGTCACCGAGGTCACCGTCCGCTGCCTCGGCCTCGCCGTACAGATGCTGGAGAACGGCAAGACACCGACCGAGAGAGACCTCGTCAACGTGCACGACGCGGCTGCCCGCTGGGCACGCGAGGGTGTACCGCTGCGGTCGATCCTGCGCGCCTACCACGACGGTTTCCGATTCGGGCTCACGCTGATCGCCCAGCAATCGCGCACCACCGACACCAACAACGTCACCGACAACTCGCTCCTGCTGGTGACCCTGCTCGAAGCAGTCACCACCGAGGTGTCCATCGCCTACGTCGACGAATATCGTTCGGTGGCGAGTGAACACCACACGGCCACACATACTCTCGTCACCACACTGCTCAGTGGTGGACCCAACGCGCTCTCCCAGGCCAAGCAGTGCGGCATCGACCTCGCCGACCGCTACATGGTCATCGCGCTGCACTTCCCGCAGCACCCCGACGAGAACAATCCGACCGTCGACCGCACCGTCTCCGGTCGCCGCAAACTGCGCCGCATCCAGGCCGAACTCGCGACCCAGTGTGGCCGTACACCTTTGGCGTTGCTCAGCACCGAAGGCGGCACCATCCTGCTGCCGGCACCGCGCGAACGCGAATGGGTCGACGAGTTGATCGAGCAGTTGAGCAAGGCCGGCGAGATTCCGATCACCGCGACGGTCACCGAGTCCGACCGAGGCGACGTTCCCGCAGCATCGGAGCACGGTTACGAATTGCTTTCTCTGACACGTCAACTCGGCCGTAAGCCGGGCACGTACCGCACCGAGGACCTGGTGCTCGAGTACCAGATCACCCGCCCCGGACGCGGGCGCGAACACCTGCTGCGCGTCCTGGCTCCGCTCGACGATTCGCCCGAACTGCTCGAAACTCTGAAGGCGTACATCGGCCACGAGCTCAACCGGCAGCGGACGGCGCGGCACCTGTTCGTCCACGCGAACACCGTCGACTACCGGCTCAAGCGCATCGGCCATCTCACCGGAATCGACCCGAGCGTGCCGTCGGGCCTGCGGTACCTGCAGGCCGCCATCGTCGCACAGGGGTTGGAGCGCAACGGGTCCTGATCGATCCGACCGGAGAACGAGAGAATCCGGTGCTCGGCGGTCCGCAGGGGGAACCGTCGGGCACCGGATTTTTGTCTTTTGGCGGAAGCGGAGGGATTTGAACCCCCGGACGCTTTTACACGTCTCTCGCTTTCAAGGCGAGTGCATTGGGCCGCTCTGCCACGCTTCCATAGTCGAGTCTAGTAGCCCTCGCGCCTAGTAGCCGTCGCGGGTCAGGTGCCCGTCGACCTTCTCGAACACGTCCCCCAGCACCTGCTGTTCGGAGGAGGTCAGCAGATCGATCAAGTGCTTGCGCACACTGACCACATGAGTAGGTGCCGCACTGCGAAGGCGGGCTCGACCTTCCTCGGTGATGACCGCCAGCACGCCGCGTCCGTCCTCGAGGCAGGTATCGCGAACCACCATGTTCTGCGTCTGCATCCGCCGAATCTGGTGAGTGAGCCTGCTGCGGGAAGACAGCACCCCGTCGGCCAGCTCCGACATGCGCAGCGCTCCGTCCGGCGACTCCGACAACATGACCAAGATGCGGTACTCGGCCAGTGTGAGTCCGTGGCTGTCCTGTAGATCCCGGTTCAGCACGTCCATCAACCGGTAGCTGCCGTCCATGAGACTGCGCCACGCGCGCATCTCCGTATGGTCCAGCCAGTTGGGCTGAACACCAGTTTCGCCGGTCTCCCCGATTTCAGCGGTCACGGGAGACGAGGGTAGTCCAGACCGACGAGTCTGCTCCGCTGATCGCTCACCTGTCCGCGAGAACGGAGCGATCGATCTCCTTGATCGAGGACAAACCGGCGAGACCCATCGTCAGATCGAAGTCGGCAAGCAGGCACCAGAGTGCATGCACCACACCCGCCCGACCTGCGAGCCCGAGCCCGTAGACCCACGGCCGACCGTAGAAGACGGCGTCCGCTCCGGACGCGAGCGCGACGATCACGTCGGACCCGGATCGAATGCCCGAGTCGAGCAGGACGGCCGCGCGGTCACCGACCGCATCGGCGATCGGGCCCAACGCGTCGAGAGACGAGATGGACCCGTCGACCTGACGGCCACCGTGATTGCTCACAACGACACCCGCGGCGCCGGCGTCGACGACGGCCCGGGCGTCGTCGGGATGCAGGACGCCCTTCACCGCCACCGGCAGGTCCGTCCACTGCCGGACCCTCTCGACGTCGGAAGGCCGGAGTGTGTGATTGCCAAACATGCCCACCCAGGTGAGTACCGCGATCTGCATGGCCTCCGCACTCTCCTCCGGCGGGGTGGCGAGGCGTGAGCGGAAGACCGGATCGCTCAGGTAGTTGGCGATGCCCTCCGCCTTCAGGAACGGGAGGTGACCGAGGGTGAGGTCCCTTGGCCGCCAACCCATTCCAGGTGTGTCGGCGGTGACGACGATGGCCTTGGCTCCCGCCGCCGTCGCGCGACGCACGAGGGACTCCGCCAATTCGTGGTCGGCGGGCCAGTACAGCTGGAACCACCAGTTCTCCCCGGAGCTCGGGGCGACGTCCTCGAGGGCGGTCGACGACGCGGTGGAGAGCACGGACCCGATCCCCAACTCGCTCGCGGCCGATCCGACGGACGGCTCCGCGTCGGTGTGCACCATGCCGAGCACACCGACCGGCGCGGTGAGAATCGGTGCAGCCAGCCGTGTTCCGAGAACCTCGACCGACAGATCGCGGGCGTCGGGAGCGCTGGCCCCGCGCCACATTCTCGGCACGATCCGGCGAGAAGCGAACGCGTCGACGTTCGAGCGAGCGGTGCGTTCGGTGGACGAGCTGCCTGCGATGTAGGCGAAGGCAGCGGCGGACAGAGTTTCGCGCGCCTGCTGCTCGAGTTCCGCGGCCGTCATGGGGAGCTCGGGAACAGCTCCGCCGAGGCCGCCGAGGTAGATCTCGTTCTGGAAGTTGCCGAAGTACGTCACCCGCCCCACGCTAGACGGTGCAGGATGACAGCATGCCCGATCCTTACGTTGCACATCCCGACCGTTACGAGAACATGCCCTACCGCCGCACGGGAACGTCCGGCCTGAAACTCCCCGCCATCTCCCTCGGGTTGTGGCACAACTTCGGCGACGACACGCCGTTGCAGACTCAGCGCGACGTTCTGCGCCGTGCGTTCGACCTCGGAATCACCCATTTCGACCTGGCCAACAACTACGGCCCTCCGTACGGCAGCGCCGAGATCAACTTCGGACGGATCCTCCGCGAAGATTTCGGTCCCTACCGCGACGAACTGGTGATCTCGTCGAAGGCCGGCTGGGACATGTGGCCCGGCCCCTACGGATTCGGCGGATCTCGCAAGTACCTGCTGTCGTCGCTGGACCAGTCGCTGGGACGAATGGGGATCGACTACGTCGACATCTTCTACAGCCATCGGCCCGACGCCGACACACCCGTCGAAGAGACCGCCGGTGCGTTGATCAGCGCCGTCCACCAGGGCAAGGCACTGCACGTCGGCATCAGTTCGTACTCACCCGAGCGCACGCGCGCCATGGCGTCGTTGCTCTCCGACGCGGGTGTTCCGTTGCTGATCCATCAGCCGTCGTACTCGATGCTGAACCGCTGGATCGAGACCGAACTGTTGGGCACCCTCGACGACCTCGGCGTCGGGACGATTGCGTTCTCCCCGTTGGCTCAGGGAATGCTGACCGACAAATATCTGGACGGCGTTCCGGCCAATTCACGTGCAGCGCAGGGTAAATCGCTCGATCCCGACTGGCTGAACGAGGAGACTCTCGGCCATCTTCGCGCCCTGAACGACATCGCCTCGGCGCGGGGGCAGTCGTTGGCGCAACTGGCGCTGAGCTGGGCACTGCGCGACTCGCGGGTCACGTCGGTCCTGATCGGCGCGTCGAGCGTGAAGCAGTTGGAGGACAACGTGGGAGCGCTCGGCAACCTCTCGTTCAGCGACGAGGAGCTGTCCTCGATCGACGCGCACGCCCGGGATTCCGGAATCAACATCTGGGCGGGGGCGACGGAGAGCGCCTGAGTTCGCGTCCCGTTTCGGGGGAGGGCCTACGGTGGTCTCATGCATGCGATCACGCTCCGCGAATACGGTGACCCCGACGTCCTGACGTGGACCGAGGTGCCCGACCCGACACCCGGCCCCGGCGAAGTGCTGATCGACGTGTCCGCCACCGCGGTCAACCGCGCCGATCTGCAACAGCGGCAAGGCAATTACCCACCTCCGCCCGGAGCGTCGGAGATTCTCGGACTCGAGTGTTCGGGCATCGTCAGCGACCTCGGACCGGGCGTCTCCGGATTCTCGGTCGGTGACCGAGTCTGCGCACTCCTCGCCGGCGGTGGGTACGCCGAGCAGGTGGTCGCGCCCGTCGGTCAGGTCATGCCGATTCCCGACGGGCTCGACCTGCGCGCCGCAGCTGCCCTGCCCGAGGTGGCGTGCACCGTGTGGTCGAACGTGATGATGACGGCCGGCCTGAAATCGGGCGACACCCTGCTCATTCACGGCGGCGGCAGTGGAATCGGAACGCACGCTTCGCAATTGGCGAAGGCCCTCGGAGTACGGGTCGCGGTGACTGCAGGCTCGGCCGAGAAGCTGGAGATCTGCCGCACGTACGGCGCCGAGATTCTGATCGACTACAAGACAACCGATTTCGTCGAGGAGCTGAATACGGCCACCGACGGTCACGGCGCCGACGTCATCCTCGACAACATGGGCGCGAAGTATCTGTCCCGCAACATCTCTGCGCTCGCGATGGACGGCCGGTTGATCACGATCGGCATGCAGGGTGGCCGGAAAGCAGAGCTCGACTTCGGCAGCTTGATCGCCAAACGCGGCACCGTTCATGCCGCCGGGCTGCGCGCTCGCCCGCTCAGCGGTGCGCACGGAAAGGCCGAGATCATTCGGGCCGTGGTCGAACACGTCTGGCCTCTCGTCACCGAAGGCGCCGTGGTTCCGGTGATCCACGCCGAGGTGCCCATTCAGGACGCGGCGTCCGCGCACCGGATGCTCGACGACCACTCCACCGTGGGGAAGGTGCTGCTGCGCGTTCGATGAGGTTGGATAACGACCATGGCCATCGTCGCAATCGTTGTCAATGCCTTCCTCGCCATCGCGCTGACTCTGTCCGCGATCGGAAAACTGACCAAGAACGAGCAAGCTCTGGCCGGCATTCGTTCCGTCGGTTTCCCCGACGACAAGATCCCGCTGCTCGCCGTCGTCGAACTGGCCGGTGCAGTGGGGTTGATCATCGGCATCTTCTTCACGCCGTTGGCCATCGCTGCCGCGATCGGTGTCGTTCTCTACTTCGTCGGCGCAGTCGTCGGGCACATCCGTGTCAAGGACGGCCAGTTCGGCCCGGCTGCCTTCCTCCTGGTGCTGGCGCTGGTCGCCGTGATCGTCAACGCGATCGCGGCTTGATCAGCTGAGAGCCGCTATCCGCGAGACGAACTCGTCGAGTTCGTAGCGCGTCGTGTACGGCGCCAACCCGATGGTGATGGCGCCGCCCTCGTCGTTCACCCCGAGCGAGTCGAGCAATCGGCTGCCACCGTGGATGCCGCTGACGACGCCGATGCGGTTCTCGGCGAGGTGGGCTGCCACCTTCTCGGCGGGGACGCCGTCGACGCTCAAACTGAGTGTCGGCACCCGGCTCGGGGACCGTCCGATGACCATGGCCCTCGGGAGGTCGTCCAGGGATTTCAGCAAGTGGTCGAACAGCTGATCCTGATAGTCCTGCAGCGAGCTGATGGACATCTCGAGGCGTCGGCGACGCGAGCCCGTGGCGTTCTCGTCCAGACCGGCGAGGAAGTCGATCGAGGCGGTCATTCCCGCGAGCATCGCGTACTGCAGACCGCCCACCTCGAGCCGCTCGGCGCCCCGCGCCTGTGGATTCAGCGACATCGCGGGAATGCGGTCGAGAAGGGCCGGGTCCCGGAACACCAAGGCGCCCACCTGAGGTCCGCCCCACGCCGGTGCGCTGACCGCCACCACGTCGGCGCCGAGTTCACCGATGTCGACGTGGGCGTAGGGCGTCGCACCGACGGCGTCGACCACGATCAGACCGCCGACATCGTGGACCCGGTCGGCGGCGATGCGGACGTCGGGCGCCGAACCCACCACCGGCGACGCGGCGGTGAGCGCCACCAGACGCGTCGTGGGTCCGATCAGTTCGGTGAACTGCCAGCTCGGGAGAGCACAGGTCTCGATGTCCACCTCGGCCCACCGGACCTGGGCGCCGTAGCGGTTCGCGATGCGCAGCCACGGCGCGACGTTCGCTTCGTCGTCGAGACGGGACAGAACCAGCCCCGTTCCGAGACCGAGACGGGTGCTGAGCGATTCGGCGAGCCACGCCAGAAGCGTCGCCCGATCCGGACCGAGAACGACGCCTTCCGGTTTGCCACCGACGAGATCGGCAACTGCCTGCCGGGCATCCTCGGTGATCGACGCGCTGCGACGGGAGAAGGTGTGTCGACCCGTACGCGTCGACGACGCCCCGCGGAACGCCGTCGAGACGGCGGTGGAGACGCGGTCGGGAATCTGCATTCCGAGTTGCGGGTCGAGGTGAATCCACCCGTCGCCGAGGGAGGGGATGAGCCCTCGTACCCGCGCGACGTCGTAGCTCATGCCGGACACTCTAAGCGCCGCGAACCGCCGAGCGCCCCGTCACCGGTCGGGGTGCACGCAGGCATGATCGATCCTCCCGTAGCGGTCCTCCCCGACGCTGCTACCAGGATAGGGCGCCCCGGCGCTGGCGGGTGTCGGTACGTCGGGTCAAGATGGACACATGACGTCATCTCAGCCGCAGCCCGACCAGCCCGAAGACGACCAGGTCGTCATCGTCGGACCAGACGGCCGTCCCGTTGCGATGAGTGCGGCGGAAGCGTCTGCGGCGGCCGCACGTGCCTCGGTGACGGGCGCGGCGGACGACGAGCCCGGTGAATCGCTGGCCGACATGGTCGAGCAGCCCGCCAAGGTGATGCGTATCGGCACCATGATCAAGCAGCTGCTCGAAGAGGTGCGGGCCGCTCCGCTCGACGACGCGAGCCGCGCCCGTCTGAAGGAGATTCACCAGTCCTCCGTGCGTGAGCTCGAACAGGGACTCGCTCCGGAACTGCGCGACGAGCTCGAGCGGCTCACGCTGCCGTTCGGCGAGGACACCGTTCCTACCGACGCCGAGCTGCGTATCGCGCAGGCTCAGCTGGTCGGGTGGCTCGAAGGCCTGTTCCACGGCATTCAGACCGCGCTGTTCGCGCAGCAGATGGCAGCGCGAGCCCAGCTGGAGCAGATGCGGCAGGGCGCCCTGCCTCCCGGCGTGAGCATGGGCGGCGGTCCGTCTCAGCCGTCGTCGGGCACCGGGCAGTATCTCTGATCGGGCTGCCTCGGGAAACCAAGTAGGCTCGTCGCTCGTGTCCGACAGCCAAACGCTCAGCCGCGCCTTCCGAGATCTGCGGGAGGGGTACGGGCAGCGCGAACTCTGGCTCAGCCTCGGCTGGCAAGACATCAAGCAGCGCTACCGCCGGTCGGTGATCGGTCCGTTCTGGATCACGATCGCGACGGGTGTGCAGGCCGCGGCCATGGGCGTCCTCTACTCGGCGCTCCTCGACCAACCGATCTCGCAGTTCCTGCCCTACGTGACCGTCGGGCTGATCATCTGGAATCTCATCAGCGCGTCGATTCTCGAGGGCTCCGAGGTGTTCGTCGCGAACGAGGGGCTGATCAAACAGCTGCCGTCGGCGCTGAGCGTGCACATCTATCGCCTCGTGTGGCGGCAGCTGTTGCTGTTGGCACACAACCTCGTGATCTACGTGGTGATCCTGGCCGCGTTCGGAGTGTGGCGGGAGCTGACCTGGGCGTCGCTCACCGCGATCCCGGCACTGGTGCTCATCATCATGAACTCTCTGTGGGTCTCGTTCGTGTTCGGCATCTTCGCCACCCGCTACCGCGACATCGCGCCGATCCTCGGCAGCCTCATCCTTCTGCTCTTCGTGCTGACGCCCATCATGTGGACCACCGAAGCGCTCAGCGGCGCCGGCGGGCAGATTTCCGAACGGGCGAAGCTTGCGGAGATCAACCCGCTCTTCCACTACCTCGCGATCATCCGCGACCCGATGATCGGGCAGCCGCAGAAGGCGTACCACTGGTACATCGTCATCGCGATCACGGTGTTCGGGTGGCTCCTTGCCATCCACGCCATGCGCAAATATCGGGCCCGCGTGCCCTACTGGGTTTAGGAGCGACCGACCGTGACCGTCAGCATCGAGACCAAGGATGCCTGCGTCGACTTCCCGATCTTCGACGCCAAGTCCCGCTCCCTGAAGAAGGCGTTCCTCGGCAAGGCCGGCGGCTCCATCGGTCGAAACGACTCCGACGTCGTCGTCGTCGAGGCGCTGCGCGACATCACCCTCTCGCTGAAGGAGGGCGACCGCATCGGCCTGGTCGGCCACAACGGCGCGGGCAAGTCGACCCTGCTGAGGTTGCTGGCCGGCATCTACGAACCGACACGCGGAAGCGCGTCCATTCGTGGGCGAGTCGCGCCCGTCTTCGACTTGGGCGTCGGCATGGACCCGGAGATCTCGGGATACGAGAACATCATCATTCGCGGGTTGTTCCTCGGGCAGACGCGTAAGCAGATGCTCGCGAAGATGGACGAGATCGCCGAATTCACCGAACTCGGCGACTACCTGTCGATGCCGCTGCGCACCTATTCCACCGGCATGCGAGTGCGCGTCGCGATGGGCGTCGTCACCAGCATCGACCCGGAGATCCTGCTGCTCGACGAAGGCATCGGCGCCGTCGACGCAGAGTTCATGAAGAAGGCGCGCATTCGGCTGCAGTCGTTGGTGCAGCGGTCCGGCATCCTCGTGTTCGCCTCGCACTCCAACGAATTCCTGGCCCAACTCTGCGACAGCGCGATGTGGATCGATCACGGCAACATCCGCCAGCAGGGTGGAATCGAGGAGATCGTGCGGGCGTACGAGGGCCCCGAAGCGGGAGACCACGTCGCGCACGTCATCAGGGAGCTCGAGAAGTCCGGTGACTGAACGAATCATCGGTGTCGTCGTCACTCATCGACGCCGCGAGCTCCTGGCGCAGTCGTTGGAAGTGCTTGCGTCCCAGTCGCGTTCACTCGACCATCTTGTCGTCGTCGACAATGCGGACGAGGAGGCTGTTCGTTCGTTGGTCGAATCGGTCCGACTCGAGACGACGTATCTCGGGTCCAAGCACAACCTCGGCGGCGCAGGTGGATTCGCCCTGGGCATCCTCTACGCGCTGTCCCTCGGTGCCGACCGGGTGTGGCTGGCCGACGACGACGGCCGCCCCGAAGGGCCACGCGTTCTCGAGACGCTGTTGGCGTGCGCCGAGAAGTATTCGTTGCAGGAGGTGTCGCCCGTCGTGTGCGACATCGACGAGCCCGACCGACTTGCTTTCCCGCTGCGGCGGGGAACCGCGTGGCGACGGTGGCGGCACGAGCTCGGGGAGGAGGAATTACTTCCGTCGTACGCCTCGTTGTTCAACGGCGCGCTGTTCACCGCAGCCGCCATCGAGGCAGTGGGCGTTCCCGACCTCCGGTTGTTCGTCCGCGGCGACGAGGTGGAGATACACCGTCGACTCACCCGGTCCGGCCTCCAGTTCGGCACGTGTCTGCAGACTGCGTACGTCCACCCCAACGGAGCCGAGGAGTTCAAACCCATCCTCGGGGGACGAATGCACACGCAGTATCCCGACGACCCCACCAAGCGCTACTTCACCTACCGCAACCGGGGGTACGTGATGTCGCAGCCGGGCATGCGCAAACTGCTTCCGCAGGAGTGGATTCGGTTTTCCTGGTACTTCCTGGTGACGAAACGCGACCCCCGCGGCCTGGGCGAATGGTTCCGATTGCGCAAGCTCGGTCGGCAGGAGCGTTTCCGGAGACCGTGAACTACGGTATGTCTTCATGACGTCCCGCCCCCGGTGGTCCGAACGCCTCAAGGTGTCCGCCCGCAACAAGCTCATCAACGCAGTACAGGACGCCGTGGCCGAACCACTGGCCGAGTCGGACCGCCGGCACCGTGAGCTGATCAAGCGACTGGACGAGCAGGGCGCCGTGCTCGCCGACCTCCGTGCATCGGTCGACACCCTGGAATTTCGGATGCGGCACGACATGCCTTTCGCATCCGATCTCGAAGCAGTCGCATCGAGCGCAGATTTCGCCGAAACGACGCTCGACAATCTCCCGACGTTCACCCATCCGCACGAGACACTGCGCTTCGCGCTGGACCAGGTGTCCATCGACGGCATGGCGCTCGAATTCGGCGTCGCCACCGGCACGACGCTCACGATCATCGCCGAGAAGTGGAAAGAGGAGTCGAACGTCGGTGTCGTCGTCGGCTTCGACACCTTCGACGGCCTCCCCGAGCCGTGGCGCACCGGCTACCCCGTCGGCGAGTTCGCCGTTGCGGAGAAGCCGGACGTCCCGGGGGCGTTCCTCGTCGAAGGGTTGTTCCAGCAGACTCTGGCGACGTTTCTGTCGAAGAATCGCGGACCGGTGGCGTTCCTGCACCTCGACGCGGACCTGTACTCGTCGACGGATTTCGTCCTGCGCCGACTCGAAAGCCGGTTGAAGCCGGGCACGATCATCGTCTTCGACGAGTTCTTCAACTTTCCCGGGTGGGAGCAGCACGAATACCGGGCGTGGGTGGAGTTCGTGAAGCGGGCCGGGGTGAAGTTCGACTACCTCGCGTACACGTCGAACAGTGAGCAGGTGGTCGTGCGGATCACCGGGTGATCTCTGCGGTCAGAGCCCGTACAACCGCGCCCAGTTCTCCCTGCTGATGAGGTCCGGCACCGCCGCCCGATACTGCTCGGAGACCGCAGGGGCTTCGGCGCGCAATCGCTTCATCAGTCGGTAGGTTCGCAGCACCAACTTTCGTGCAGTTGCCTTGTCGCGCCGACGAATTCGCACCCCACCCTGCGACGCGTCGGTCACCACCACGTGATCGAAGCGCGAGATGTGCCACCAGTGGGCGTCCTCGCGGGTGACGCCGTGCAATCCGCCGATGGTGCGGCCGCGCCACTGATCGAGTGCTCGTTTGGCGAGGATCAGCCGCATCCTGCTCGGCTCACCGCTCGCTCTTTCGACGCGAAGGTCCGCCGACCGAACCGGCGCCGTCGCGGCCGGATGCATGATGGTCTCGGGGTAGTCCTTGCGGTCCGCACGAATCTGGGCCATCGCCGCCATGCCGCCGTCCCGCAGGTGGGACGGACCCTTCAGGAAGTCCTCGATCCCCTTCAGCGTGGTGTGCGCGAGTCCGTACTGCATGCCGACTATGTATTCCGCGATCTGCCGGAAGAACATGGCCGACAACGCTTTACCGTCGAGCTGACTGTGAAGCGAACCGACGACGAGGGAATTGCGGGTGCTGAAGTAGCGTGCCCAGTCGTCGAAATCCTTCCAGTAGAAGTCGGCGTGCCACACGGCCGCGTTGGGAAGCGTGACCGTCACGAAGCCGGCTTCCCGTGCGCGAACGCCGTATTCGACGTCGTCCCACTGGAAGAAGATCGGCAGTGGCAGTCCGATCGTCTTCACCACTTCGGCGGGGATCAGGCACGTCCACCACGCGTTGTACCCGGCGTCGACCCGTCGCTCCTGGTTCTTGGTGAGCATCGACTTGTTGCCCAACGCTTTCGGTACCCGCCGGCCGTGCATCAGGACCGACAGATCGACGTCTTCGGCTCCCACGTTCAGGTAGTCGGGGTTGAGTAGGAACAGCATCTGCGCGCCGACCAGGGTCGGTTCGACGGTCGTGTTGGCGAATGTGCTGAGCCGCAACACCGTTTCGGGTTCACAGAGGATGTCGTCGTCCATGAGGATGACGTCGGCGGTGGATCCGCTGCCGGACACCTCGTACAGGCCTCGCGTGAATCCGCCTGCGCCACCGAGGTTGGGCTGGTTCAGGTAGACGAGTTTGTCGCCCAGTATCGATGCGGCCCGGACGAACTCGTCACGGTCCTTCACCAGGTCGGTCCCCTGGTCCACCACGTACACCGCGTCGATGATGTCGACGATCGACTCGTCGGACGCCAGAGCAGCAACCGTGTGGGCGCAATCGTCGGCGCGATTGAAGGTACAGATGGCGATGGCGACGTTGCGGACCACGTCGGGCGACGTCACGGTCCACTCGAGGTCGTCGACCACCAGGGAGCCGCCGAAGGACTCGAACTCGAGCCACAGCGCGCCACCGTCGACGAACTTGTCGAGCGGCACGTCGAAGCTGATCACCGTGTCGGACGTCGGTTCCTCGCCGGCGACTATGCGGCGGTGTCCGGCGATGTCGGAGGCCATCAGCCGCACCCGTGCGCGTTGGCTCGTGCTCAGACGCGCGCTGACACGCACGGCGGAGACAGTGGTCCACCGCTGCCAGTACGACGCGGCGAAGCGGCCGAAGTACGTGTTGGTGTGCGCGAAGGACCGCGGCTCCAGAGAGAAGAAGTGGCGTTCTCGGTGCCCGGCCCCGCGCTCGATGTTCACGTACAGGTCACTGTTGACTCGGGCCGACGGACCGACGAACACACCACGCTGGACCAGCAGCCGATCCGGGACCTTCCGGGCCTCGGTGAGCGTGGACGGAACCGAAGCGGGTTGGGACATGCGGCCACGATAACAACGCGGCGGGTCCGTACCCGGCATCCGTCGTAGGGCGCGCCTACCACCCGAACGGCCGCGGCGAACGGCTATCGGCGACAATCTAGGTTCTCGCACCCCCCGACGAAGAGGTAGATCAATCAGATGAGTTCGGCGACCTCGACCTTTCGTCGCGAGCGCTGGGCCTGGGGATCTGCTTCCGCCGGAATTGTCGTGGTCGGTCTGCTCGCCGTACTGGCGCTGCGACCGACGTTCTTCTACATCGACGACACCGCGTCCGGCGCGGTCGGAAACTGGCTGCAGTTGGGTCGGCTGCTCCGCGAAGGCCAGTTCGTGCCGATCGTCCTGCACCAGTGGATGGCCGGAAACTACCCGGTGGAGGGCCAGGGTGGGCTCTGGAATCCCGTGCAGATGGCGATCAACTTCATTGCCCCCTCCGTCGACAACCTGTCGTTGCTCGCCGCCGCCGTCAAAATCGGTTTCGCCGTCGTACTGGCCCTCGGCGTGTACCGAGTTGCGCTGGTCTACGGCGCACGCCCCGCCTGGGCCGCGGTCGCCGCCGCGAGTGCGCCGTTCGCGGGCTTCACCCTCTTCTTCGAGCAACCGTCGTGGGTCACCTCGCTGATCGGCATGGCCTGGGTGATCCAGGCGTGGGCCAGTGCCGTCCGCTACGTGCGCGGGCAGTCGGGCCCGATCCCGGTCTTCGTGTTCCTCTATCTTGCGATCAGCGTCGGGTACGTCCACGCCGCGCTGATGGCCGGCGTGACCGCCGGCGCCGTGATGATCGGCGAATACATCCATACCCGGCAACTGTGGCCGTCGCTTCGTCTCGCCGCGGTGTCCGTCGCGGCGGCGGCGTGCGGCGCCGTGACCTTCCTGCCCGGCGTGCTGAGCTCGGCCGTCACGTGGCGCACCGGACAGGAAGGCACGCTGAACGACAACTTCCTGACGGCGCCGTGGTCGGAGACGATCACCGCCAGCATTCCGTCGGCGGTGACCAGCATCGAGTCGTGGGCCGGCGAGACGACCACGGCCCCGGTCACCTACATCGCGTGGTTTCTCGTACCCATCCTGGCGTTCGTCGGGTGGCAGCGAGCCACGTCGTCGTTCAAGGAACTGTCGGCTCCGGCGATCCTTCTGGTGTTCCTGCTGCTCTTCACCGCTGGGCCGTCCGACATCGGCCAGATTCGCTGGCCGGCACGACTGCTGCCGTTCGTCGCAGTCGTGGCACTGATCATCGTGGTGACGCTGGTCAGCCGATTCGGAACCACCCGACCGGCGCGTCCCCGGATCGTCGCCGCCGTCACAATCACCGTGATTCTGGTGCTGCGGGCGATGTCGTCGGGACCTCAGTTCGCGAGTCGACACCTGATGTGGGGACTGTTGGTCGTCGCCCTCGGCGCCGTCGTCCTGGTCCTCGCGATGCGACGCGATCAGCGCGTCGCAGCCGCGCTCCTGATGGTGCTGGTGATTCCGATCGCGCTGTATCAGGTCGGCAACTACGTTCCGGTACTGAGCAGCTGGGCGCTTCCGACGTCGCAGTCCGAAGCGCGCGACGAGTTTCCCGATTTCGACGGCACCACGCTGCAGCTGGGCACCCGCACCCTGACCGACACCCCATCGTCAGGGACGAAGGGCACCGACAACCTCCCCTGGCGTTCGCAGGTCTACGGCAACTACGCCAAGGACCTCGACCTCGACTACGTCAACGCGTACACACCGGTGGGTCATCAGAAGTTCGCCGGCCTGCTCTGCATGGAGTACGACGGGTCCACCTGCGCATCCGCACTTCAGAGCGTGTTCAACACCGATCTCTACACCGGCCGCACCTTCGCCGACCTGATGCTTCTCGATCGCGTGACCGTACAGAAGACGCAGTTCCCGTCGCTGCAGAACTTCGCGGTCCCGCCGGGTTGGCACTGGGTTCCCGCGCCGAAATCGTCGGGCGATCAGATTGCGGTACTCGAGCGGATCGACGGGCCGATCTCCGCGCAGCAGGGCACGGTGTCGGCGACAGTGAACGCCACGGCCACGCCGGTGTCGTCGAGCTCGAACCACGAAGAAGTCACGGTCAGTTCGCCCGCGGGTGGATCAGTCGTCTTCGCCCGCCTCGCGTGGCCCGGATACACCGCGTCACTGAACGGGCAGCCGCTGACGGTGCAGGGTCTGGGCGGAACGTTCGTCTACGTCGACCTGCCGGCGGGCACCACCGATGCAGCCCTGGAAATCACCTTCCGGCCGCCCGGCCAGCGCCTCGGCCTGGCCGGAATGGCATTCGGCATCGTCCTGCTCGCGGTCATGGTGGGCGAGAACATTCGTCGCCGACGGCGTGATCAGGGCGCCGGAGCGTCTCCGACGACCACGGTCTCGTTGTAGACGAACAACTTTCCCACCGGCCGCGGGAACGGGAAGGAGGCAGACGTCGCCTTCCGGATTCCGGTCTCGCCGCAGATCCGAAGCAGGTCGTCGGCGTCGAGCCAGCTGGTGTGCGTCGGGTCGCTCGCGAATCCCACTTCCTGCGGACAGACGATCATCACCGTCGCGTTCGGTTCCAGGTACGGCAGATACTCGTCGATCACCTTGTGCTCGACCCCGGGCGGAAGATGTTCGAGGAGGTGCGCCATCAGCATGCCGTCGTACGTCGCCTTGGGGAGAGCGTGGAACTCGTCGGCCGTGTACGCCTCCATGCCCTGCGATCGACAGAACTCGACAGACGCCTCGTTGTGGTCGACGCCGACGCTGCCCGGCGGAAGATTGCGCAGGTTGCGCCCGATGCCGCATCCCACGTCGAGAACTCGTCGCCCACCCAGGTGACGGCGGATGTTCCACTGGTACGGCGCCTGGACACGCAGGACTCGCTTCCAACGCGCGCCCTGCAACTCACGCAGACGGGCCGTGTAGCTGTCGCTGGTGGTGTCGTCGCTCATGTGTGCGCCTCCCGAGGCGAAAGAAGGGGTCGGCAATTCGGACACGCTAGTCGCAAAACGGACTTCTCGCAGGTTTCCGAACGCGCCGAGGGGAGTGCACCGATTCGCGGGCCGCTAGGCTCACGACCTGTGACCGACGCTTCCTCCCCACACCGGATCTCCGTCATCGTGCCGGTGTATCAGGGCGAGAAGACGTTGCCGGCGCTCATCGCGGAACTCGAACCGCTGACCGAGCGAACAGTGACACCGGGCCGGCGCCCGATGGTGGTCGAGGAAGTTCTGCTGGTCTTCGACCACGGGCCGGACGCCTCCGCACGCGTCATCCGTGAGCTCATCGCCGAGCGGCCGTGGGTGCGTGGGATCTGGCTCAGCCGCAACTTCGGCCAACATCCGGCGACCCTCGCGGGAATGGCGTCGAGTGGTGGCGAGTGGATCGTCACCATGGACGAGGACGGTCAACACGATCCCCGCGACATCGGCGGATTGCTTGATACCGCACTCGACGAGCAGGCAAGCGTCGTCTACGCCCGCGCCACGAACGCGCCGCCCCACGGCATGTGGCGCAACGTCGCATCGAAGGGGTCCAAGTGGCTCATCGCGAAAGCCCTATCGGCCGAGAACACGGTGCAGTACAACAGCTTTCGGCTCGTCCTCGGTGAGGTCGGCCGGTCCGTCGCGGCGTACTCGGGGTCGGAGGCGTACCTCGACGTGGCGCTCGGGTGGATCGCCGGCGACATCGCCACCAGTCCTGTCGCACTTCGCGAAGAAGGTGGACGGCGCTCCGGCTACCACCTCCGCAGTCTCCTCTCGCATTTCTGGCGGATGGTGCTGTCCAGCGGGACGAAGGGTCTGCGGATCGTCAGCATTCTCGGACTGCTCTTCGCCGTCCTCGGACTGGTGCTGGTCGCGTACCTGATCATCGTCTACGCCTTCTTCGATCCCGACTCCGAAGTGCGCGGGTGGGCGTCGACCATGGTCGTTCTTCTCTTCGGGTTCGGCGCATCGCTGTTCTCGTTGGGCGTCGTCGCCGAGTACGTGGGCGTCAACGTCAAGACCGCGATGGGCAAACCGCCGTACTTGATCGTCAACGACCCTGCAGCCGGGCCCTTGGGGCGGGCGGAGCGGCTGCCCGAGCGCGAATGACGCGGTCGTGGGTGGTCGGCAGCGGTGGCCTGTTGGGTCGATCGGTCGTCACCGAACTGGGTCGACGCGGACACGAGGTCCTCACCTCGTCCGTCCCGTGGGGAGACAACCCACGGGCCCGTGACGTGGTGATCGAGGACGCGCGACGGCTGCACGACGTCGACAATGTCGTGTGGTGCGCGGGGGCCGGTGTCAACGGAACGTCGCGCGACGAGTTCGCCCGAGAGAACGACCTGCTCGGAAGCGTGCTGGAGCAGCTGAACTGCGGCACCTTCTTCCACGCGTCGTCGGCCGGCGGGGTGTACGCGGGCACACCGGATGCGCCGCACGACGAGAACAGCGTCCCGTCTCCCCTCGGCGACTACGGTCACGCCAAGCTCGACGCCGAAGAGCTGGTGCGCGGGTTCGGCGCCCGCACCGTCATCGGACGCTTCGCCAATCTCTACGGACCGGGTCAGAACCTGTCCAAGCCCCAGGGTCTGATCTCGCACCTGTGCCGCGGGTATCTCTTGGCGTCGCCGGTCTCGATCTACGTACCGATGGACACGTTGCGCGACTACCTGTTCGTCACCGACGCAGCCGAAATGGTGGGCGACGCACTCGACTACGCCCCGACGGCAGGTCCCGGCTCGACGACGAAGATCTTCGCGTCGGGGCAGGCCGTGACGATCGGTGCGATTCTCGGCGCCTGTCGATCGGTCTTCCACCGTCGACCCAACGTCGTGCAGGCTGCGTCCCCGCTCTCTGCGATGCAGGGCAGTGACCTGCGGTTACGGTCCGTGGTGTGGCCGCACATCGACCGGCGCACGCACCGCACGTTGCACGCAGGGATCGCGTCGACGTTGAATGCGACGCGGAGCGCCTTGCTCTTCTAGGTTTGTGATTCTTCACCGGCTGCTGAGAGACTTCGAAGAATGCACGGTCTGACCCCGGGCGTTCCGGACGAGGACTCCCCCGCCGCTCCCCCGACGGGACCCCTGGCACGGCTGATAGGCAATCAGGCAATCGTGTTCCTGCTCGTCGGTGGCTTCAACACGGCACTGGGAACGGCGTGGTTCATCGCCTTTCAACTCGCCATCGGCGACACCTGGGGTTACCACGCGGCGATCGTGCTCGGATACGCCTGCAACGTGGTGACTGCGTTCTGCACCAACCGCTACCTGGTGTTCCGCGTGCGAGGGCATCTTCTGCGGGACTTCTGGCGCTTCGTGGTGGTCAACCTCGGCGCGTTCGCCGTCAACCTCGTCCTGATGACGATCGCCGTGTCCGGGCTCGGCTTCCCACCCATCCCGTCGCAGCTCGTGATCACACTGTTCACCGCCGTGGTCAGTTTCTTCGGTTACCGCGACTTCTCGTTCCGACGTCACAAGAGAGAGCCGACTGTATGACCCCCCGTGTGTCTGTCGTCGTTCCGTCCTTCAACAACGCCGCCTATCTGGCGGAGACCATGGACTCCATCCTGGCGCAGACGTACGACGACTTCGAAGTGGTGGTCGCCGATCACTCGTCGACGGACGGCACCATGGACGTCGCGCGGCGGTACGAGTCCGATCCTCGCGTCCGACTGCTGACCACGGAAGCCGGCGGCGGGGCAAAACGTAACTGGGATCGGGTCAGCCAGGAGGCGCGAGGCGAACTGATCAAGCTCGTCTGCGGCGACGACACCATCACACCGACGTCACTCCAGCAGCAGGTGGCAGCGTTCGATGCCCACCCGTCGGCCGTCCTGGTTGCCTCGCAACGGACGTTGACCGACGCTGCAGGCAAGCCACTCATCGCCGCCCGCGGTCTCGGCGGACTCGACGGTCTGGTCGGTGGCCGCGAAGCTGCCCGAACCGCAGTTCTCGCCGGTTCCAACATCTTCGGTGAACCGGCGTGCGTCATGATGCGCCGCGATGCGCTCGAGAAGATCGGATGGTGGGACAACACCCACCCGTACCTGATCGATCAGGCGAGCTTCATCGAGGTGTCGCTGCAGGGCGACGTCGTGGCCATTCCCGAGTCGCTGGCGTCGTTCCGCATCAACGCCGGCCAGTGGAGTGTGCGCCTGGCGCGCGAGCAGGCACATCAGGCCGCGGGCTTCCACGAGAAACTACGCTCCGAGAATCCGGATCTGTTGTCGGCCAACGACGTTCGCATCGGTAACGTCAAGGCTCTGTTGACCTCGTTCATGCGCCGCGCGGTGTACATCGTGCTGCGGCACCGGATGAGCTAGGCGGCCACGATCGGCACGTACGGCTTGTCCTGACCACCCGCTGCCACCTCGAACGGCATGGACGTCACGCCTCCCACCGTCGCCGTGTACGTACCCGGCGGCAGAGTCACCGAGGCCGCAGCAATTCCGTCCGGGCTGAGGACGACGGGAACGCTGACCGGTCCCACAGTGACCACCAGTTGCGCGAGCCCCTGTGCCGGACCGAGATCTGCCATGATCGCGATCGGTGCGTCGGCGGGCAGAATTTGCGGGGCAGGCACGGACGTCGGTGCGCTCGAACCGAGGGCATTTGCGATCACCGTTGCGCCGCACGCGGTGGGTGTGGTCACCGAACTAGTTGCAGCGCAGTCGATTCCGGTCGTGTAATAGTTGACATGGACGTCACCGGTGACCTTCGCCGCCGACTCGAGGCCCAGCCCGGGAATCACCTGCAGCGCAGACGACGTGTCGCAGACGGCGTCGAATCCCGCGCAGAACGACGTGAAGATGGTGCGGTGATCGGCAATCCACGCATCGGTGGCCGGGTCCACGGGCGAGAACACCGGCAACGTGCGGCGTACACCCTGACCGCGGGTGGCGATGGCCTCGGGCATGGCACCCTGCAGGCGGCTGGGGTCGCCGAACACGACTACCTTGTTCACCCGCGAGAAGTCGGTCGCACCGTCGTTCTGTACCTGCGCGAGCGCCGCATTGACCACGTCGGCGCCCTGGGAATACCCGGTGACCACAATAGTGGTCGACTGCGATCCACATCGAGAATCGATGTCGCGCAGCGTCTGTCGGAGCGCAGCCGCTCCGGTTGCGACGGACGCCGCGTAGTCGTCCCGGTACGCGGGAAGACCCGTGAGTGTCGTCTCCACCGGCACGGCGGGGTACACGATTCCGTACCCGGTGACGCCGCTGAGTCCCTGAAACTGTTGCTGGAGAAGCGGTCCCATGCCACCACCGTCGGGGTAGGTGGACGTGGCCGCACCCGCCGCGTCACCCTGCGGCTGCTCACCCGAGCCTCGAACAGCGAGATAGTATGCGGGGTCGCAGGTTTCCTGCGCCTGCGCCGGCACGGACATGAGCAGGGCCGCTGCGAACAGCCCGACGGTCACCGCGGCCAGTCGCTTCACAGTGTGCGTTCGCCTGCCTTCGCGTAGGCCTGCTCGGTGGCGTCCTTCTGCGGACGCCACCAGGCTTCGTTGTCTCGGTACCACTGAACGGTCGCCTCGAGGCCGGCGCGGAAATCGCGGTACCGCGGCTCCCACCCCAACTCGGTGCGCAACCTGCTCGAATCGATCGCATATCGCATGTCGTGCCCGGGGCGGTCGGTCACGAAGTCGAAATCGGTCTTGCCCTTGCCACAGATTTCCAGCACCGATTCGACGACGGTGCGGTTGTTCGCCTCTCCGTCGGCGCCGATCAGATACGTCTGACCCAGCTCACCGCCGTCGATGATCGCCCACACCGCACTGTTGTGGTCGTCGACGTGAATCCAGTCCCGCACGTTCAGGCCCGCCCCGTACAGCTTCGGGCGCACCCCATCGAGGACGTTGGTGATCTGACGGGGAATGAACTTCTCCACGTGCTGATACGGACCGTAATTGTTCGAGCAGTTCGAGATGGTCGCCTTCACCCCGAACGACCGGGTCCACGCCCGCACGATCAGATCGCTCGACGCCTTCGTCGAGGAATACGGGCTCGACGGGTTGTACGGCGTCGCTTCGGTGAACCGCTCCGGATCGTCCAACTCCAGATCGCCGTACACCTCGTCGGTGGAGATGTGGTGGTACCGCACGTCGTGCTCACGCACCGCCTGCAGGAGGGTGTACGTCCCGATGACGTTGGTCTGCACGAACGGCCACGGATCGGACAACGAATTGTCGTTGTGCGACTCCGCCGCGAAATGCACCACCAGATCGGACTTCTGCACCAGATCGTCGACCAGGGGGGCGTCGGCGATGTTGCCGTGGACGAACTCGATCCGGTCCCTGACCGAGGCCAAAGATTCTTCGTTGCCGGCGTAGGTCAACGCATCGAGCACCGTGATCTCGGCGTCCGGCCGAGTGGCGAGGGTCTGATGCACGAAATTCGCGCCGATGAACCCGGCACCACCGGTCACGAGAAGCTTCATGGACAGCAAGAATACGGGTGCGCCCGATACTGTGCTCTCGTGACTTTGCGTGAACTTTCGGTGGCCGGGGCGTTCGAATACACCCCCAAGCAATTCGGCGACGACCGCGGCGTGTTCTTCGAATGGTTCAAAGCCTCCGTCTTCGAACCCGCCGTCGGGCACCCGCTGAACCTGCGGCAGGCCAACTGCTCCGTCTCCGCCGCCGGCGTCCTACGCGGCATCCACTACACCGTGAACCCGCCCGGTCAGGCGAAGTACGTCACCTGCACACGCGGGG
>NZ_BMCU01000009.1 GCF_014635345.1 Rhodococcoides trifolii | reverse complement strand
ACGTCCCCAACGTGATCGGATGCAACCGCGTCCCCGAACCACCGGCCAAAACGATTCCTCGCATGCGCCGAGGGTAGCCCGCTCGCCTCCTTCTTCGCCCGCCGCGAATTTCGGCCGTCGGCGGGACACGGCTTCGTGAATTAGGATCACCGCATGGGAATTCGACTCACCGCACGCATGTCCATCGTCGGAGCCTGTGCTGCTGCGGCTGTCGTCGCCGGTTCCGGTAGCGCGTCTGCGCTGCCTCTCGACACACTCGTCAACTCGACGTGCTCCTTCAATCAGGTCGTGGCCGCCACGTACGAGGTGTCCCCGGAAGAGGGGGTCGCCCTGGCGAATTCGCCCATCGCCGGGCAATTCGCGTCGTTCCTGGCGTCTCCGCCGTTCCAGCGTCAACTCCTCTTCACCACGCAGCCGTGGATCGCCGACTCCATCGCCTCGTTCATCAACGGTCCCGGCGCCGGCCTGGCGGCAAACGCGTTCGCAACCTGCAATCAGTTCTGACGTCACGCCCCTGTCTCAATTGGTAGCGTGCGGTCACTGTGGCCACGCGTAAGTACCGTTCCGGAGACGCCGACAAAAGGCGTGCCCCGGTCGACCCGTACGTCTCGTCGGTCACCACTCCCATGCAGACGCGAGTACGTCTGAGTATTGCCGTCCTCGTCCCCATGTTCGGGCTGGCCGGGTTGTTCTCGCTGTTGTCCGAGGACGGTCCCGCATCCGGCGCTCCGACGGTCATCGCCGTTCTCGTCATCCTGTCGACCATTCCGGTCGCGTTCGCAGTCTCGTTGTCCAACAAGGGCTTTTCCTGGTGGGACCGACCCGCGGGACAGGAACGCGTCGTCGGGTGGTTCACCGTCTACGCGGACGCCGGCGTCACCATCGTCCTGTGCACGTTCTCCAGCCGCAGCGCCGCTCTGACCGGAGCGGTCCTGTTCGCTCTGGTCAGTACGTACGTGGCGCACTTCGCGGACCGCCGCATCCTGGTGGGCCACGTCGCCTTCACCACGTCGATCATCGTGCTGTTCGCCGTGCTGAGTGTGCAGCAGGGCGAGCACGACGTGGTCAGTGCCATTCCACGAGCCATTGTCATCTTCCTCGCGGTCAACGGCACGGTTGCCCTGACGAACGGATCGTCGCAGGCTCTCGACAAATCGCTGCGCAATCAGATCGTCAAAGCGCACACCGATCCACTGACCGGGGTGCAGAACATTCGCGGACTGCAGTACGAAGCTGCTCACCTCATCGACAAATCCGCATCCCCTATCGGCTTCATGCTCGTGGACCTGGACCATTTCAAGAAGGTCAACGACGAGCACGGTCACCGCACCGGGGACCGCGTTCTGATCCGGACCGCCCGGCGACTCGGTGCGTTCTTCGACGAGCCGGCGGTGGTGGCGCGTCGCGGCGGCGAAGAGTTCGTCGTCGTTCTGCCCGTCGACCCCGGCAAGTTTCACGCCATGGCCGACACGGTGCGCATGATGCTGTGCGACGAAGGGGACGACGTGCCCGTCACCGCCAGCATCGGCATCGCGGTGTTGACCGACATCGACCGCCGCACCCTCACGAGCTACGACTTGGTGACGGTGGGAATGCACACGGCAGACATCGCGATGTACCGGGCGAAGAGCAACGGTAGGAACCGCGTGGAGGAGTTCACGTCGTAGGTGCGGGCACGGTGCGGGCGTTGCCGCGCGCCCGTTCGCCTGACCGCGCACACCATTGCGCGCGCGAACAGGCCAAACCGCGCGCGGTCACGAGGCTGGGGTAGCCAACGAGAGCCCGGCGACCAACCGCGCGCCCGTCCGCCCAACCGCGCACACCATTGCGCGCGCGAACAGACAAAACCGAGCGCGGTCACGAGGTTCGGGTAGCCAGCAAGAGCCCGGCGACCAACCGCGCGCCCGTTCGCCCAACCGCGGACACCATTGCGCGCGCGAACAGACAAAACCGCGCGCGGTCACGAGGCAGAGGCCCGCCAGCGGTGAGCCCGGCGACCAACCGCGCGCCAGTTCGCCCAACCGCGCACACCATTGCGCGCGCGAACAGACAAAACCGCGCGCGGTCACGAGGCTGGGTAGGCAAAACCGCCCCTATCCACACCCCTGTGGATAACGGTCAGCGGGGAAACCTCGAACCCCTGCACGATCATCGGCATGACTCACGACGATCCGCTACTTCGCCGACCGGAACTGCTCGCACGCGGTGTCGGCGACGCCGAGATCAGGCGAGCGAGGCGAAATCGCAGCATCGTGACGGTGCAGCCCGGCCTGTATGTTCCGCCGAGCGTGTACGACGGGTTGGACACGACAGCACGGCATTTGCTCGCCGTTCGAGCTGCGGCGGACAAGACTACGTCGGCTGCGGTGGTCAGCCATCAGTCCGCTGCGGTCGTTCACGGTTTCGATATGTGGAAGCCAAATTTGGAGCGAGTTCACTTCAGCACGAACAATCGATCCGGCGGACGGCGCACCGCGCGTCGCCACCTGCACCCGTCCGTTCTCACGGATGCAGACGTCACAATCGTCGACGGTATAGCCGTCACCACCGCGGCGAGGACCGTCGCCGACCTCGCGAGAGCAGAATCGTTCGAGTTCGCGGTCTGCGTGGGCGATTCCGCACTGCGACTCGGTGCAACGGATCGCGACAGTATCTACGACTCGTTGCGCGGTCGCGGATCCGTACGCGCGTCACGCGCCATAGCTTTCATCGACGCCCGCAGCGAAACGGTCGGCGAATCGCGGAGTCGAGTTTATCTACAGCGCAACGGTTTCCCCGCGCCAAGCCTTCAACTGACACTGTTCGACGAGTTCGGCCTCTTCTTGGCGAGGACCGACTTCGCGTACGAAGAAGAGGGAGTCATCGGCGAATTCGACGGGTTGGTGAAGTACATGGCCGCGGACAACGGAACGAGAACGCCCTCGGACGTGGTGATCGACGAGAAGGCGCGCGAGGATCGTCTGCGCGAACACGGTTGGGTTGTGGTGCGCTGGAACTGGAACGACCTCGAGGCGGACCGTCTGGCCGGTCGCCTGCGCGCCGGATTCGCGACGGCACGTTCGCTCCCCCGTCCCAGGACTACGTCGGCAGAATGACCGCAATATCAAGTGTTCAGTGACCGAGCAACCGCGTACACGGGCTTTTGCGAATAGTCCGAACGCAACAACCCGAAGTTTTCGTCCCTGACGCCGTTTCCGGTTGCCGTGTCGCGGAAATCGAACAAGAACATGGGCCCGGAATACGGCAGGCTGCGCAAGTAGACGATCGCATCCCTCGTCCAGTTTGCTTGATCCGTTTCGGTGAAACTGTACGAGCCGCTCTTGAACGACGGCAGGCCGAATTCTGTGGACCACAACCGCTTTGCGGTATCGCCGTTGGCCACCATGGAGCTGCGAATGTTCTGTATGTGAATCTTGGAGTCGTAGGGTTGCGTGCCCTGCGAGAGATAGCCCTGAGCGTTGTAGGGGTGAAAAGCGGTTGCGTCGAAGAAACCCTTACCTCCGGCAGAGTAGATGCCCTTCATGAAGTCGCCGGGACTGTACTGCCCGCCCCCCGTCAGGGTGGGGCTGGTCCCCGCGGTGATCACGAAGTTCGAGGCACTGACACTCTTCAGTGCGCTGTGGGAAGCCTTCAGAAGTGCAGTGTATGCAGACACGGAGGGAGTCGGGGCCCAGGAAGCGATGATGTTGGGCTCGTTCCATATCTCCCAGAACTTGACGCTGGGCAAGGTCCTCGTCGCCTCGGTGCAGAACGACGCCCAGTCGCCGAGTCGCGCGGCGGCCGGAGCACCCTGCCCTTTCGTGACGCCGGGATTCTGCGCCCAGTACGGCACGTAGGTGAGACAGCCGAGGACGGTGAGCCCTCTGGCATTGGCGGCGTTGACCAGGTTCTTGGGAATGGCCCAATTGCGTGACCCCCGGTAGGGCTCGACGCTGGTCCACTGGATGGGTATGCGCACGTACCTGATCCCCGAGGCCGCAATGGCGGCGAAGTCCCTGTCGATCGTGGCCTGAGTGGGTGGACTGGTATTGACCGTCACGGCCGTGACGCCGAGCGGGTTGGTGTAATTGGGTGCGGCGTGGGCGATTGTCGGTTCCAGTGCTGCTCCGCCTGCGACAACTCCCGCTATGGCGGAATATCTGATGAAGGCTCGGCGATCGAAGTTCTGTTTCATGGGCAGATCGTGCGGTCCGATTGCGGCCGGTTCGGGGAGGCACACAAGTCTTTGGTGTTCGTCACGGAAATACCGCCGCAAAGACCGGCGTCAGCACAAGAAATTCGACGTAGGACATCGCCTTTGTTGCCGACATCAGGCACCCTGTACCTGTGACTGTGGAGAAGTGGACATTGGTCGTTGCGGCAATCGCAGCCGTAGCCGCGGTGTGGGCCGCGTTCACGTTGCTGTCCGCAGTGCGTAACCGCAACGATCGCCCACCGACCTCCCGCGTCGGCCAATTCACGCGCAATGGCGACCGCACCGCCCCGGACCCGACGTGGGCGCGCGACCACGTCACCGAGCGGTACCAGGAATTGCTGGTGACCCTTCATCAGTTCCATCAGACCTATACCGAATACGTCGAACCGAACCTGGGCAGTTCCGCGCCGGAGATCGGCGGTGCGTGGACGCGCATTTCCGCGGCGCAGGTGAACCTCGTCAATACCGCGCTGAAAACGCAATTGGTGGCACGCCACCGAACTCGACCCGTGATCGCCGCGCTGTTCTCCGTCGACCCGTCGGTGATGGTTCCTCGTGCCGGGCGGGCCGAAATTCCCATCATCGCCGTCGAACGGGCCCGCCGCGAGCGCCAGTTCTCCCTCGACCTGCTGGAAATGCTGAAGCGTTCCACACGAGCCGATCTCGGTCTTCTCGACCCGGCCGAAGAGGGTCTGCTCATCATGGAGATGAAGCGCACCGGCGTCTTCGCCGAGCCCGGTATCGACCGGTCGCTCGCGGCGGGCAAGGACACCGACGAGTTGCGCGACGTTCTGGCCTCCTACGACGTGCATCCCATCGCCGGCGCGGACACCGAGTTCTACATGGAGCCGGGCGCCATGCGTCCCTTCCAGGCGCACCATCCCGGACTGTCGGGTGATCTGCACGCCTTGCTGATTCATGACCGCACCTGGGTGGGTCTCGCACTTCGCGCCGATCTGGCCGACGACGCCGTTCGGTCGGTCCTCGGACGCGTCGTCCGCAACCTCGAGAGCGGTCTGCGCCGGGATCCGTACTGGGACCTCGCAGACGGAGCCAACGCCTTCGCGTATCGCGTCGAGGAGTGAGCTTGTGCCGCTGCGTAATCGGGTGACACCGTTCGGCGATATCGTCGAATCCGATTGTCGCGGAACGATCATGGGCAACCGCGGTGTGCTGCATGATTCGGACCGAAACATTGTGCGCTACAGCCGAAACCAAGCGTGGATCACCTGTTCGCTCGAGTTCAAAGAGCGGCGGCGGCCGATCATGGCGCCGAACCGCTGGACCGAACTCTTCTTTCTCGACGAAGCCACGGCGCTCGCCGCAGGCCATCGTCCCTGTGCCGAGTGTCGCCGTCCCGCGTTCCGCACGTTCCAACGCCTCTTCGACCGAATTTCTGAGACGCAAGCCCCCCGTGCCCCGGTTATGGACGCAAAGCTGGCCACCGAACGTCGAATCCGCGACTCCCTGCCACCACTCACCTTCCGTGCCGCGGCGGCAAATCTCCCGTCGGGCACGTTCGTCGTCGTCGACGGTCTCGCCCATCTCGTTCTGGGCGAGGAATTGCTGGAATGGTCGCCGGCCGGGTACACGGCACGTTGCGCCCGTCCCGCGGGAACGGTCGATGTGCTGACGCCGAAGTCCACTGTTCGGGTGCTCGAGCGCGGTTACCGCGCCGCGGTCCATCCGAGCGCCACGTAACGGCGCATTGGCGTTCGGCTATATAGAAACCATTCACACCTTGTGAGTGTTCTTCGTACCATCGGGGGTACATTTTCGCGCACAGGGGCGCAGCCCGCACCGAAACGAGAACCCACATGTCGTACCCCCGCGCCAACCGAATCGGTAGAAGACGGCACTCCAAAACAATGGTCCTGCGAGTTGTGGGGTCGGTGGTGGTCCTCGTGCTCGTGGGCGTCGGAACCTATCTGTTCGTGGAACGCCGCCAGGACATTGCGGCCACTCAGGCGTCCTACCGCTATTCCGCTCCTGCGGAGCCGTCGAGTTCGTCGGCTCGGGCCACCACGACGCGCCCGGTCGAGGCGCCCGCCGCGGCCCCAGTTGCAGCACCTGCCGTGACGCCCACCGAGGCTCCGGCACCGGAACCCACACCGGCGCCTGCTCCTGCACCTGCTCCTGCTCCTGCACCGTCCGCCGAGCCCGCCGCAGCGAGCGGTGCGGACCAGACGTATCTCGACCTGCTGACTGCGTCCGGCTACCCCGTGGACACCGACAACTCTCCGGTCTACATCGAGCAGGCGACCGCCGCGTGCCAGGAATTGCGGGACGGTCGCGCCGGGCAGGACGTGGTGAACACGATCTCTGCCGCCGCACAGGGCGCCGGTTTGACGGCCGACCAAGGTGAGGGTGTCGTCTACATCGGGGTGGCGGCGTACTGCGACGAAGTATCCGACCAACTCCCCTGAGCCGGACCGGCTACGGCGAGCGGTACGGCTTGAGCACCGCACTCTGCACCCAGTGCGTCACCGATTCGCTGCGCTCTTTCGACGCCAGGTCGTAGCGCACGCACCCGAGCCAGACGCCGTCCGTCGTCATGCTCCATTCCAGCAGGTCACCAAGGACGACCGTTCCCACCTCGAAGCCACCGGCCGTGAACACGTCGACGTGATGCGGCGGGTCGGGGAACAGTGCCGAGAGGTCGATCCACACCTTGACCGGTGGGCGCAGCAGACGGAAGGGCGCTGGATCCACCGTTCGATCATACGTTCGAACACGTGGTGGATCCAGACGTCCTCCAGATGAACGGCACAAACCAAACTTGCGCCCTGGTTTGTGACCATTCATACTTGCGCGTAACTTGTTTTCACGGACACCCAGGATAAGATCAGACTGGTTGTTGCACAACGTCTTTCACCTGGGAGGGTACTGAATGGCTCGGCAGCGCTCCAACTACAAGGTTCGGCATCCCAACAGTCCGACCGGCCTGCAATGGGCGATTCTTACCATTGGTCTGATTGCCCTCGTGGTGCTGCTTGCCATCACCGTGCTGGACGGTCGGCTCTGACCTCGGCCGCCGCCGGCGCGCTCACCCGCCCGGTCCGGTAGTCCACGCCCCACTTCGTCGTGCGCCACAGTGCCTCGCGCACCACGGACGAACTCATCTTGCTCGCTCCGGCCACGCGCTCACGGAACGTGATGGGCACCTCGGCGATCTCCCAGCCGGCACGGTGGATGCGCCAGGCCATCTCGATCTGGAACGAGTACCCGCGTGAGGCCACCGTGTCGAGGTCGATCGAGCGCAGCGCCTCGGCGGTGAACACCCGGTACCCGGCGGTCGCGTCGCGCACCTTCAGTCCCAGCGCCATCCGCACGTACGTGTTGCCGCACCACGACAGCACCTTGCGGCGCAGCGGCCATCCCTCCGTGCGGCCACCGGGGACGTAACGCGACCCGATCACCAATCCCACGTTGTCGACGCTCGCCGCCACCATCGACGGCAGATCCTCGGGCGCGTGCGAGCCGTCGGCGTCCATCTCGACCATCCGCTCGTAGCCGGTATCGAGACCGATGCGGAACGCCTCGAGGTATGCCGTCGCCAAGCCGGACTTCGCAGGCCGATGCATCACGGTGACCCGCGGATCGGCCTGTGCCAGCCGGTCGGCGATCTCACCGGTGCCGTCCGGGCTCTCGTCGTCGATGATCATGATCGACGCGTCCGGAACGGCGCTGCGTACCCGCTCCACCATCGAGCCGATGTTCAGCGCTTCGTTGTAGGTCGGGATGCAGACCAGAAGTTCACTCATCGTGTTTCCAACACCTTCGGGGTCCATACCAGGTAGTAGCCCGCGAACTCGTCGTAACGAGTGAACGGCACCTTGGCCGAGAGCCGATACGGCGTCTCGTTGTCGGTCAGATACTGGTTGATCAACTTGCCGTTCGACGTGTTCGTCGTCAGATAGATTGTGCCGAAATGCGATTGGTCGATCGCCGTCTGGTACGCCGGAATGCCCGATTCGCCTCCGTAGAGGAAGCCGAAGGTGTCGGACCACAGAATCGGGTCGATTTCACCGCGCAGCGCGTACCGCTGCGCCGACGGTTCCTCGCCCAGAACGGCTTTGCCGGGTGAGCGATCGATCTCGGTTCTCAACTGCTCGACGATCGCGCGGTCGTCCACCCAGGTGGTGAGGAACCGCTGCGAATGCGAGAGCCCCGATACCAAAAGTGCCGACCCCACCACCGCGACGAACGGCACGGCGATCCAGGCCGACTTGGAGAACAGCCACGCACCGAGTGCGCCGATCAGCGGAGCGGCGAAGATGATGCCGAACCCGACGTGCTTCGCCAGCGACGTCGACTCCCCGATTCTGATCTGCTGCAGCGGCACAATGATGCTGAGCAGCAACAGAACTGCGACGAGCGGCCACCGCCTGAGCATGGTCAGACCGCCGAGCACGGCCAGCAGCAGCCAGGGGCCCACCCACGCAACCGAGTTCGACACCAGATCCGAGGCGGACGCCGGCGAGATGGGCGTGCGATCGGTCGTCGTCACTTCGATGCCGCCCATGAGGTCGCCGGCCCAGAAGGTGATGACGAAGAACGCGGTGGCCGCCGCCGTGATGCAGAGCATGATGCCGCGTCGCACACTGCCCCATCGCAACATGTTCCACGACAACACGATTCCGACGAGCGCGAGACCCGGCACGTACACCGCGGTGCCGTACTTGGTGAAGAACGCCACCGCCATGATCACGCCGACGATCGGGGCGAAGAGGAACTTCGAATGCTGCGCGCTGTAGACGGTGACCCAGAAGCCCAACGCGATCAGCGCCATGGCCATCGCGTCGAAGGTGGCGAGGTGCGAGACGAAGATGACCGACCCGCAGACGGACAGTGCGCCGGCGCCGAGAAGGCCTGCGGTGCGGCCGAACAGCTGCGATCCGGCCCCGTAGGTACCGATGACGGCCACCATCATGAACACCAGCGACAGGATGCGTGCGGCTTCGAGTCCGCCGATCGAGTCGGCCAGGGCGCCGAGCACCGGGTACAGGCCGGGAGCGCCGGAAAAGTAGCCACCGGGATATTCCGAGACGTGCACACCGTCGACGACATGGTCGATCATGCGGTGTCCCATGAAGAGGTACAGACCCTCGTCCTGGAACGCGTTCGTGTTGGACCCCGGCCGCAGCGAGGTCACCGCCAGGCCGGCGCAGATCGCGGCCAGCCAGGCGACGGTGGACCACCGTCGGGGACGACGCTCTTCTACTGCGGGGACGACGGGTTCTGCCGACGGGCGTAGCTCGAGAACGGTCATGAGAGCAGTCCCTTCAGCACGCGGCGCGGGGTCATGGGATCGAACAGCGCGGGAAAGGTGGTGCGCCACGCAATCATCGGGTACGCCACGATCAGGTTGAGAAGCGCGAACGCCATCATGGGTGCGAAGTCGAGCCACCCGTGCTCGGGTGCGCGGAACAGCGCGCTCCCCAACATCAGCGTCTGCACGACGACGAGCCAGTAGAACATCACGGTGTTGACCCGGCGTGCGGTCGGCGAACGGCCTTTGACGCCGGTGGCCTGCCATGCATCGGTACGTCCGCGGAGTACGTCGAACAGGGCGAGCGAATGCGCGAACGAGTACGTCGACTGGATCCGCGTCAGACCGGGCATCGATTCGGTTCCCATGGTGATGACGGGAACGATCGACAAGCGCACGATCAGCGCCAGGAAGACGAACAGATAGTTGTTCAGCGACACCGCGTCCGGTGCGAGCAGCGCCATCAGGATCGGCGGGATCGAGATCAGGTAGATCGAGAGCGCCGTGTCGATGTAGTACATGAACCCGGACCAGAAGCACAGGCGCTGACGGCGGGTGAACGGCGCGGTGTGGAAGGTCTTGGAGAACAGCAGGCTCATCGACCCGGTGCACCAGCGGTACTGCTGATTGGCGAACTGCTCCAACGTGTCCGGGCACAGGCCCTTGGAGACGACCGTGGGGACGTAGCGCACCCGGTAGCCGACCTTCATCAGGTTGACGCCGGTGTGCACGTCTTCGCTGTGCCCGATCTGCGCGAAGCCGCCGCTCTCCTCGAGGGCCGAACGGCGGTAGATGGCGCACGTGCCCACGCAGATGGCGGCGTCGTTGACGTCGCGGGCCGGTTGAATCCACCGGTAGAACAGGATCTGCGTCGCACCGGCTGCGTGCTGCACCCAGTTCATTCGAGAGTCGACGTCGAAGGCCTGCGGGCTCTGCACGATCGCCACGTCGTCTTCGTCGGTGTACGGCATGAGCTCGCGCAGGTAGTCCGGCCGCGGCACGAAGTCGGCGTCGAAGATGGCGATGAAATCACCGTCGGACTCCTCGTAGCCGAAGCGAAGGTTGCCGGCTTTCTTGAGGTAGCCGCGATTCGGGCGGGTGCGGTACTCGAAACCGAACTGCGCCGCGATGTCCGCGACCTCGGGGCGTGCGGAATCGTCGAGCACGTAGACCCGGATCTCACCGTCCCAGTCCAGCCGACTGACGTGGAAGAACGTGTTTTCGATGACCGAAAGATCCTCTCCCGCACTGGGAAGGAACACATCCACCGACGGAACATCCTGTGGTGAGTACGATGCCACCCTATGGCGATGGCTCACCAGGGTGTCGCGCCGTTTCTGAGTGGACGTCAGAAGGGAGAGAACCATACCGATCGTGGACACCGCCAGCGGGATCAGCAGGGGTATGGCCCACGCCTGGCTGCGGACGAGGAACAGCAAACTCAGTGTGGTGAGGAATCCACCGAATGCCGATGCAAAAGGAACCCATCGGTGCGCGCTCTGGAGGTAGGTGTCACGTTCGAGATCTCCCGGCGGAGACGGCAACGTGATGTCGATCGAATCTTGGTGGGTCTCGAAGGGAAGTGCGACACGCTGTGCGGGCGCAGCGGAGACAGCAGTCATGGCGAAATCCTTGTGGGTTCGCGGACAAAACTGTCTGCGCACGCGGCTGCTGCACGCGCTACGACAGTGGAGTCTCGGGGTCTAGCGGAGGCAATGACTCCGTTGTCGGATGCCGCGAAAAGTGAAGCTGTCGAACAGTCCCCGACGACTGGTTCGAAACAACTTCCTAAACATACCCGCCGATCGGTTGAAGCGTGTACCTCCATCCAGGGATCCGGGAAATTGGCCCTGTGAGACGAGTCTCCTTGTTCTTGCTGGCACTGTCTCTGATCGTGACGTCGTGCGCCGCCAACGCAGAATCCCCCGAACTCCCGATGACCGACGGACGCACGTGGGGCATGTCGTCACAAGGCCCTGAGCAGGGAGTTGCGGCGGCCGTCGACACATCGAAGACGTTGGGGCGCAAGCTCGATGTCGTCAACTTCTTCGAAGCGTGGGTCTGGGATCGTGACCTGCCGACGGACACCTTGACGCGCATTCGCGACGCCGGGGCCATGCCCGCCATCACCTGGGAGCCGTGGGACCCCCGTAAGGACAAGACGCAGACCGACTTCCTGCCGTCCAAGATCGCTGCGGGCGACTACGACGACTACATCGGCCGGTGGGCCGTGGACGCCGACACGTTCGATCAGCCGATGCAATTACGCTTCGGGCACGAAATGAACGGAACTTGGTATCCGTGGGGAATCGGTGTAAACGGCAACACCGCACAGGATTACATCGACGCCTATCGACACATTCATCAGATATTCATGTCGGCGGGCGCAACCAAGGTGCAGTTCGTGTGGTCCTACGACACCTCCAGCAACCGACCCGCCGGCCTCCCCAATGCAGCCGACGCGTACCCCGGTGATCCGTACGTCGACGTGATCGGAATCGACGGTTACAACGGCGGGGCCGACGGGTCGTACTGGCAGACACCGGAGGAGCTCTTCGCACCCGCCATCGACGCGGCCGGCTCGATTGCTCCGGGAAAGACACTGTGGATCTACGAGACCGGCTCCGGTGACACGCTCGGCGACAAGGCGCACTGGATCTCCAGCCTGTTCGCGTACCTGAAGACCACCCGAGTATCCGGCGTGCTGTGGTTCGACTACGCGAAACCGGGCGAGGCGGACTGGACGCTCGACAGTTCCGAGTCGGTCACGTCGGCGACGCGGCAGGCGCTGTCGCAGTGGTGAAGGGCCGGTCCGCTCGGTCAGAGCCGCGACGCCCGCAACCGCACATCCTTGGGCCGCGTCACCGAGAACAGGTGCAGCGCCGAACCCGACTGCGCCACTGCGAAATTGCCGTCGACGATCATGCCCACCGTCGGACCACCCCACTCCCCGGTGACACCCTGGTCGGACACGACGAGAGTGCGGCCGTCCCGAGTAGTCACCAGCGCGACACTGTCGTCGATCCCCGGAAGGAACTGCGCACCCATCGCGTCCCGCACACCGGCAGCTTCGGCCATCCGTAGTGCCGCGGGTACGTCGATCGGCGGGAGAGGCTGCGGATTCAGCTCGACTCGCTCGTCACCGACACGCTCGAACGCCACCTCGCCCAACGGATCGAATGCCTCCGTCAGCTTCTCTCCGTTGGTGATTCGATTCAGGTAGGCCGAGCCGTCCACGTCGCGCACGGCCGCCATCTCGGCCGGTCCAACCTCCGCGAGCCAGGTGAACTCCACCGTCCGCACCCGTACCGTTCCTTCGAACGCCCGCCTGCCTGCGCGCTCGACGACCACCTCGCGCATCGTCTCGGCGGACGCCACGACGGCGGGTACCACGGCAAACCCGTTGTCGTTCGCCTCCACCTCGACTCGAAAGCCGTGGCCGCGCACCGTGATCAGCTCGCGCGGGTCCAGCCGGTCGATCGATGCCAGGTGACTGGCGAGGCCCCGACCGGCGCCGAGAGCGGGGATCCACCCGTCGACTTCGAGTGGCACCGGTTCGAAGTCCTCCTTCGTCAGCGTCTCGCCGATCGCCAGTTTGAGGTGCACGCCCGACAGGTACAGGCAGTTGTCCACGTAGTACACCGCAACGTCGACGCCGCCGTCCGCTGCACGTCGAATGACGGGCCGCCCCAGATCGACCAGCCGTACCCCGCGCGCGGTTCGTACGATCACGCGCACGTCGGAGGTGATGGCGCCGGCTTGTCCGATGGTGAGATCGAAGCCGACCCCGTCGGTGGTGATGCTCTTGATCGGCAACCCGGCGTTGGGGGCGAGTACTTCTGCGCCGCAGATCGCTCCGGCGTCGATGAGGGTGACCCCACCCCGGACCCTGACCTTGGGGTCCGACGCGTCGAAGTGCGTCGGCGCCGAGCCGTTTCCGGACTCCGCACGGGCGCGGCAGTTGAACCAGGCGGATGGCTTACCGAACGCGCTCACCCTCGCGTCGAGGACGTCTCGCGGCGCCTCGGCGCCCGGCTGCACCGGACCTCCGAGTGTCATCCCGGCAGGGCTCGAGGTGATGTTGGCCCACCGCGGGCGGGCGTCCAGGAACATGGGTATGGCGGGGAGTTCGAAGTCGTAGGAGAACGACTTGTCGCCGGTGTGGTCGACGTTCGGCAACATACGCCGCACGAGTCCGCGCACGATTCCTTCTGCGGTGTCCTCCAGGAAGTCGACCAGCCCGGTCAGATCGACGTCCCACTCCGCAGACATGCGTAGCGTCCGTGGGAGTACCAATTCGATTCCAGCAGTGATGTTCACGTCGATACCAGCAACGTCGACGCCGAGGACCTCGAAGTCGTACGACGTGTCCGCCTCGATCGCCGGGGTGGCGCCGTTCGGCTTCCAGTGCGCGTTGACCTTCGTCGGAAATTCGGAAGGAACCTGCCGAAGCAACAGCCCGACGGCGTCGTCCGCGTCGAGGAAGATTCCCCACTCCTGGCCGGCGCCGAGCTGGGACACCGTGCCGCCGGCGGTCCCGAACCGCAGCGCCACTAGCCCGTCGCCCAATCCCAGGGTGGGGTCCGCGGGCAGGAACGCCTCGAGGGCGGAGGCGATGGGTGCGCAGTCGAACAGCACCGTGCCCGCGATCGGGCTGATCGTGGCGCCGACTCGCGTCTGGATGAGCCCGGTGACCAACGGCGGAAGGCCCGGCGCCACAACGCTGTTCGACGGCGACCCGACGGTCAGCTTGGCACCGTCGATTGCCAGCGGGACGGTCACGTGCACCTCGCCCGTGGGCACCTTCGCGCCGTCGGGCACCGAATTCGAGTGCGAAAGCACATCGGCCGCATTCACTGTGTAGATGGCGGCCGTGAGCCGTATGTCGATCCCGCCCACCGCCGACGGCAGGATCACGACCGAGCCCGGCACCACGTCAAGGTGGTCCACTGTGATTGCCGGCGTGCCCGTCGGAACGCACATGGTGAAAAGCTGCTTCTGCACCCATTCGCTGACGGTGTGCGTCAGAACGGACTCGCGTACCTGTAGCTCGATTGCCATGTTCTCTCCCGAGGATTGTCAGTGGTGCGGCAATCGTGGGCTCGGAAGAGCTGCAGGTAACGAGTAGCGGACTACCCGTTCTTCGCGGGACGTGTCAGTGGTTGCGCAAGGCGTCGATCAGCTCGTCCTTCTTCATCTTCGAATAACCGGTGACGCCGAGTTCCTTCGCGCGGTCCGTGAGCTCGTCGACGGTCCACTCCTCGTACGACGGCGACTTCCCGCCCTTCTCCCCGATCTTCTCGCGGCCCTGCTTCGCCGCGGCGTTGGAGATACGGGCGGCCTTCTCCTTCGAGTTGCCCTCGTCGCGCAACTTCTCGTAGAGGTCCTGGTCCTTGAGCTGGGGCTGATCGTCGTTCTTCGGCATGGTTCAGCCGTACCCTGCGCGCATCGGCTCGAACCTCCGACGAGTACTTTTCTGCGCCCTCTGGGGTTAGCTTTACCACTTGGCATAGCTAACCCCAGAGGGGCGGCAAACATGGTGTGCCGGGTGGTCAAGACCCAGTTCGACCGGTCCACTTCGGATCCCGACCGATGAACCCGACGAGCCGCGTGACCGGATCCGAGTCTGCGGGCACCGATACGGCCGGACCGTACTGACCGGACGACCGGAGGATCTCCTCGATGCCGCTCATGCCGTCGACGACGTGGGCAGCGAAGTCGGGGTCCAGTCCACTGTCGGCACCGCGGGCGGTCGCGAGATCCCAGGTGTGCATGAAGATGTCCGTCGTATAGAAGCGGTCGATGGCGTCGCCGAGGCGGTGCGTCCCGGCGTACGGGTGCGTGAATTCGTCGTCCGCGCCGGGCCCGTCGAGCAGCCCCTGGATCTCCGCGCGGTGAGCGGCCCATGCGGCCACCGGGTCGGTTCGGATGGACGGGTCGTCCGCCAACTCCAGGTCGCCGGCGCGGAGGAACGCGCGCGACCATTCGACCAGGTGAGTCACGATGTCGCGGGCAACCCAGCCGTCCACCGGCGTGGGTGCGTCCCAATTCGTGACTGCGCCAACGTGTTCACCGAAACCGGTTGCGATCAGGCGATGACGCTCGGCGGGTGCGAGCTCGGCGATGGTCTGCATGGTGTCCATCGTGTCAGAGCTCGCCGAGCAGATCGTCGAGTTGGGAGTACCCGTCGTTCACACCCGACTCCATGCCCGACGCCAACCATCCGTCGCGACTCTCGAAACTGTCGACGAGGGACTGCGCGTGCAACCGGGTGCGGCCGTCGCCGAGGTCCTCGAACCGCAACGTCTCCAGCGCAACGTGGTCGGGTTGTCCTTCCCACGTGAAGGTCTGGACGATGACCTCGTCGGCCACCGTGTGGAAGCAGCCACGGAAGCCGTACTCGTTACCGTCTCGCCGCGCGACGTATGCCCACGAGCCACCGCTGCGGGCGTCCCATTCCAGTATTTCGGTGTCCATTCCGCGCGGGCCCACCCAGCGGGCGAACAGATCCGGATCGGTGTGGGCACGCATCAATTGTGCTGGTGTGACGGTGAACTCGCGCCTGATGTGGATGATGGGAACGTCTGCGTCGGCCTCGATGACGGCGTCGGAAACAGTCATGATGCGGTGTCCTTTCGGTTCGGAGTGTCCATCTCGGCCAACACTGCGTCGAGTCGCCGGTAGCGCTCTTCTGCTTGTCGGCGGTATCGCTCGATCCACTTCGTCATCAGGTCGAATACCTCGGCCTCGAGGTGGACCGGCCGGGTCTGCGCGACGCGGCCGCGGGTCACCAGGCCGGAGCCCTCGAGCACCTTGAGGTGTTTCGAGATGGCCTGCATGCTCACGTCGTACTGCTCGGCGAGCTCGCTCACCGTTGCGTCGGCGTCGGACAGCCGTGCCACCATGTCGCGCCGGATGGGATCGCTCAGTGCAGCAAAGACTTTGGACAGGGAGTCGGTCATGTTCAACCTTTCGGTTGAATACGAGTGTGACCGCACGCCCCCTCGTTGTCAACCTATTGGTTGAACAAACGCCACCCTGTCACCTGACGGTAGGAAAACTGCTCCACAACTCCGACGGGAACGCGTCCGTCAGGGCCTGCGCATCCCACTCCGGCAGCTTCTCTCCGCCCAGTCGTAGCGCCTGACACACGCTGTCCGCGACCCTGAACGTCGACCGGCCAGATCCGAGGTAGTAGTCCTCATACTTGAACGGCGGTTCGGTCTCGGATCGCAGCAACCGCGCCGGAATGCCGTACGACTCCGCGATCACGATTGCGTGTAGTGACGACCCGATCACAAGGTCGCTGGCCAGGATTCGCGAACGGATGTCCGTGAACGACCGTCGGGGTGACATCGTGTTCGGGTGATCTCGATACATCGCGAGGTCGTGAATGTTCGGGATGATCGTGTAGTCCCGCGTGACGATCCGCCGTGACGTTTCGGGCCACAGCGTCGACGCAAGCAATCCGGGGTCCCCGTACACGTCGGGAACGTCGGCTCCTCGATCTCGAAGCCACCGAGCAGTCAGTGGTCCGCGCACGGCCCGGACGTCCACACCGGCGTAGTCCCCCTCGGTACCTACCGATTTGCCGTTGATGCCGGCGCCCCACACCACATCACCCGATCGAGCGAGCTTCACGATGGACCCGACAGCGAGCAGCCTCGTCGATCGAGCGGTGCGACTGGTGTCGATCCCGAGCTGCAAGGCGAGTGCTCGCACGATCTTGGGGCCGAGGAGGTCGCCGAAGTTGTCGACGTGACCGCACACCGGCGCGAGGACCTTCCCCACTTTTCCCGGGATTCTGCTCGGATTCCAGTGCAGCACTTCGACCTCAGACATTGCGACCACGGTTTCGGAGATAGTCGGCGGTGCCGGACAGCCCGACCACCATACTGGCCGCGCTCGGCCGCGTGTGCCGCGTCAGCCGCGCAGCTTCGGTGATACCGCGCCTGTCCATCGTGGCGAGCGCCGACCGCAGCACCTGCGAGCACACGAAGTCGCCGTACGCGTGTGGGTCCAACTTCGACCCGTGTTGGTCGAGCCACTGTTTGCTCGCTCGCCAGTTGCGAGTTCTCGACACCGATGCGGCCGAATCCTTCTGTACGTGCACCAATGGAGCGCCGCAGAACTGCACGTCGACTCCGTCCAGCAACCGTACGACGAAATCCCAATCCTGATGCTTGGCCATTGACGGGTCCCACCGCACCCGCTCCGCATGGTCACGGTCGACGAGAATCGTGCTCGACTGCAGGTAGCCGTGTCCGTGCCGCAGGCCCGGTCGCCGAACGAGATACGACGCCAAGCTTTCTCGATCGGGGTCGAAAGCCTCCTTCGGCAGGATCGTCGTCTGCTCACCGTCGTGAAACTTGACGGCCGTGAAGCACACCGATCCGCCGGTGACGTCGAGCAGTTCGAACTGTTGCTGGAGCTTCTCCGGCTCCCACCAGTCGTCGTCGTCCAGAAATGCCACGTAGTCGGTTGCGGCAGAGTCGATTCCGAGGTTACGGGCCACCGCCCCACCCTGCGCGCCGTCCGTCACGACGAGCCGGTCTCGGCCGTCGAGCATGGATTCGACGGCCTTCTGCTCGTCCGGGCGGTCCAACACGACGACGATCGAGATGCCCAGCACCGTCTGCGCCCGCACGCTGTCGAGCGCACGACGCAGGTCCGGTCTTCCGATGGTCGGGATCACCACGGTGACGGTCGGGGTGGTCATGAGTGGTGCACCTTGTGTCGTAACCGGGAGCCGAGGCAGCGGCCCAGCAAGAACGGCTCGACCAGGTAGCGATGCGACAGCCTGCGGGGATCCGACGCCAATCGGTAGAGCCATTCCATCCCGCACCGGCCGAGGTAGCGAGGCGCCATGGCCTGCGTCCCGGACAGTTGGTCCAAGGCTCCGCCCACCGTCGCGATCACTGCTTCGGGAAGCAGGTCCCAGTCGTCGCGAATCAATCTTTCCTGCAACGGCATTCCGAGTCCGAGCAGGATCAGGTCGGGCCGGAAGTCGTGGAGCCCGCGGTACCCGTTGCGGCGCAACGCCTCCAACTCGCCGAACCCATCCCACATCTCGACGACGAACCGAGGATCCAGCGCCGCGATCCGGCGAGCGGCGCGGCGGTTCGAGTCGACGTCGGTGCCGATGACGGCAACCCGGCGAACGAACTTCGACTGCGTGAGGTGGTCGATCCAGTCGCAGGATCCGGTGCGGTAACGCCCGCCGAGCGGTGCCGCCAGATGTGCCACCCGGGAGACGTTCACGCCCACCAGAATGGGGAACCCGTCGACCAGCGACAGATCGGCCAGCTCGTAGGTCTGTCGGAACTCTGGTTCGGTGTTGAACAGGTACGCACTGTGCAGGTTGTGGTTCAGCATGAGCGTGCGTTGTCCGACCCGCGAGTCGATCCATTCGATGACCTCCGACGGGTGCATCGGGCTCACCGAGACATCCAGGCCCGGCACCTTGTATTCGGTTGCGACGGTCATTGTTTTCTCCTTGTCGGAGTCGAGCGAGTGGGAGTCGAGCGAGTGGGAGTGGAGATGATCTGGACGCCGGTCACGACGACCCAGAACGACAGCAGGAAGCCGCGATCGGCGAGATGGGAATGGATGCACATCGCGGCCACCATGGCCACGAGCATCACGGCGAGCGGGATCGCGTACGAACCCGGAACGCTGCGGGCGGCTCGCCACAGCAGACGGACCGCGGCGAGGACGACAGCCACTTCGAGCAGCAGAACGACGACACCGGACGACACGGCGGTCCTCAGCCATTCCGATTCGGGTGACTGCCACTGCAGCACGTATGGCACGCGACCGGTTCCGACGTACTTGTAGACACCGAGGCCGTGGCCGAGCAGCGGGCTGTCGGAGATGGCCGGAAGTGTCTCGTGCGTCCAGATATTCAACCGGAAGGCGACGCTTTCGGGCAGCAACGTGGACGCGGTGCCCGGGTCGGATGCGAGTTGCTTCGCGATGCGTTCGTCGATCGCCGACGAGAACGCCCACCAGAGCACTCCACCGACCGCCAGTGGGGCGATGATCTGACCGGGCCGCGGCTTGACCACCACCGCCACGCTGAGGAGTGTCACCGCGGTGACGGCAATGGTCGCGAAGGTGAAGGTTGTGACCTGACCGGCCACGAGCACGGCGAGCGCAACACCCAACAGGCGCAGTGGTTCTCGACGTCGATGTGCGCGCAGCAGCAGTGCGCAGCAAATGGCGATGCAGACGCAGAGATACCCGCCCAGCGCGGTCCAGTGACCGATGGTCGCCGTACCGCGGATGTCCCACCCGTTCTCGATGCGCGCCTCCAACGCGGAGCCGGACGTGATGGATGCCAGGCGACGGTTGACGCCGAACAGGCCCAGCACCTGCAGGAGAGCGAGTACCGCGACACCCACGGCGGGGATCAGGAAGCAGCGCGCGAACCGGACGACGCGATCGGCGGTGCCGAACCGTCGTTTGAGTATCACCACCACCATGGCCGCCAGCACCAGGTCCAGCAGCGGTCCCAGCTCGAGGGGTACTTGGAGGTGGCCGGCGTTGTAGTACTCGACGACGACCTTCGCAACCAGCCAGGCCCCGAGCAACGCGTCGATGGTCGAGAAGCGGGAACCGGGAGATCCGGGAGTGCGGCGCAACACCATCGTCCAGGCAAAGGCCACCGCGATCATGATCACCGACGGCGGCAGTCCGGCGACTGCGGGGCGGTTGACGCCGACGACCGCGACCGCCGACCCTACGAGCAGTGCGATGGACCTGTCCGAGAAGTCCAAGGTGTCACGGTGAGCGAGATCGACCGGGGGTGTCACGGTGCTCGTCATCGCGGACTCCGCTCTGCGAGTGCTGTGATGTCTGCTTCGATCTGCGCATCGAGCCCCTGAATGCGTTGCTGCGCAACCGCTACCGAAAGGCTGATCTCGGGGCCGCGGCGCAGGGTCGCGGTCAGGAACTCGTCGATGTCGGCTTCACGACCGTCCACCTCGTCGAGCACGATCGCATCGATACCGGCCGCGGAGAAGTGCCGCTGCACCTTTCGGTCCGGAGTGGCGCTCAGCGCGGCCGGTACGGCGCCTTCCGTGCATCCGATGATCAGAGCATGGATGCGGTCGCTGACAACCATGGCCGCTCGGGCGAATTCGGCTCGGATCACACGCTCCTGATCGATGTGGCTCCGGCTGTCCGGCCAGTCGACGTGCTCGCACCCGATCTGCTGGGCGAGCCGGCTCATGGCGTCGTTGTCCCGCCGAACCTGCACCACGGTGCGGACGGTGAGAGCGTGGGAGTCTGCGAATCGGGAGATCTCGTGCAGACCCTTGTCCGACAGGGCAGGCCGATCGCTGCGGAAGGTCAACACGAGCGTGTCACGAACAGAACTGGTCGCGCTGGAGACTGATTCGTCGAACGCCCAGTCCGGGACGATCGGGCCGGAGCCGAACGTGCGGCCCGACTCGGTGTCGCGCCAGATAGTCGTGGTCGTCGTCCGGCCGACGAGGGACACCAGCGCACCTGCGATGCGCGCGGTGATGCCAGAGCGGTCCTGGACCGCACAGCCGGCTCGAACAACGAGGCCACCCCTCATCCGAACGAGCAACTGTGGAAGCAGAAGTGCCAGCTGTGACTGCACGGTCTTGCTGTCGAGTTGGATCTCACCCGCGTTGTGCACCAGAACGGTGGATCCGCGAACGGCACTGCGGCACAACGCCTGAAGCCACCGCACGCGGCTTCGCTGCACTGTCACCGCTGCCGAGCCGACGAGCGCGTCGACGAAACCGCCGCTCCCCTTGCCGACGTAGACCACCACGCGCGCACCGGGTGCGGACAACGCGTGAAGCAGGCGACGTCGCAACACGATGTCTCCGATGTTGTCGTCCTGGCCTGTGCACCAGAGGAAGACTGTCGTCATGCAGATGCTCCGACCGGAGTCCGATTGCGTCGCTTGAGGTCGGGAATGAGTGCTGCGAGTTCCTGGAGGTCTCGCCGGTACGGCCCCACCGCGAGGTAGGACAGCCCCACCACGGCCGCGTAGACCACCGCGCCGACGACCAGAGACCACACCGACTCGGCACCGATCAGGTGGACGACGGCCAGGCCCGCCGCACACGCCGGGCCGTACACGGCCAGTCCACTCAGCACCGGAACGGCCATGGCCCGCCACGGAATCGCCGCCGCCGCACTCATCCACCGCAGTCCGATCGGCCATGACGCGGCCGACGCGATCGCGAAGCCCAGCGCAACGCCGCGCACACCCCACTGAGATCCGATCACAATGGCCGCGACCAGTATCGACTTGGTGACCAGTGTGTAGCGGAGGTTGCTGCCGGTCAGCCCCTTCGCCAGGAACACCCAGTACATGGGGTACGTCGCGGTCTGGAAGATGCCGGCCAAGGCGAGGATCTGGAACAGTGGCGCGGTCGGTTGCCACGCCGGTCCGAGTGCCAACGCAATGGCAGGCTCCGCGATGGCGACACCGAGCAGCAGTGCTGCAGCAACGGAGTTGACCAACGCCGCTTGCCCTGTCCGGAGGTAACGAACGAACCGCAGCGGGTCGTTCTGCAACCGTGCCAGCAGCGGGAAGGCGACTTTGGTTGCGGGCGCGTTGATCTGCGTGACAGGCAGCATGACCAGTTGAAATGCTCGGTTGTAGAAGCCGAGGGTGGGGGCGCTCACGATGCGTCCCAGAATGATGGTGTCGACGTTGCGGGCGGCGTAGTTGATCACCTGAGTGAGACCGAGGTTGCCGCCGTACCGCAGCAGCGGACCCATGGTGCATCGACTCGGCATCGAGGGGACCCACCGGCACGACGACACGGCGATCGTCAAGATCACGACGGCCTGAACCACTTGCTGAATGACCAGCGCCCACAGACCCAGCCCCAGCGAGGCTGCGACGATGGCAGCGACCAGACCGGTGATCACGGACAGCAGCTCCGCCAGAGCAAGATTGGTGAAGCGAAGGTCGCGCGCCAGCCGTGCCCGGTACTGACTCGCCATCCCGTTGACGACGAACACCGACGCCACCGCGTGCAGGGTGAGTACGAGCGCAGGGTCCGAGTAGAAGTCCGCAACCAGGCCGGCGGACCCGTAGACGATGCCGCACAGCACGATTCCCGCTCCGGTGTTGATCCAGAACAGGTTGCTGTGCTGCTTCTGGCTCAGGTCCTCGGCGTGAATAGCGGCGGACGACAGCCCGAGCTCGCGCAGGGTCTCACCGATACCGACCACGACGAGCACGATCGCCATCTGGCCGAACACGGCCGGATCGAGCAAGCGGGCGAGTGCCACGAGGGCGACCAGCTGCAGGACCATCCGCAGCACTTGGCTGGCCACCGTGATGGCCGCGCCCCGTGCAGCGATGGACCGCATACCCTCGACGTCGCTCACAGTGCAGAGGCTTTCGCGTCCTGGTGTGAGCCGGCACCGAGTGCGAGTGCGTACACCTCGGCGTGGCGCCGGCCCACCGTAGGCCAATCGCGGCCCTCGAAGTGCGGGAGGTCGCTGCGCTTCGAAGCGCGGAATGAGTCGACGGCGCGGTCGATGGCACCGCTGTCGATATCACCGTCGAAGAACTGAATCCACTGGGCGCCCACCTCGCGTTGCAGCGCTTCGGTGGTGTCGGCGCGAGGGACCAGAACCGGACGGCCCAGCGAGAGCGCGACGAACAGCATGCCGGAGTTGTGAATGGTGCGGTACGGCAGCACTACGCATTCCGCTTCGAGAATTTCTTCGACGAGTTGGCGGTCGGGGATGAAACCGAAGTGCATGAATACGTGTGAATTGTGCTGCGCCGCAGCTTCTACTGCGCCCTGAAAGGCCGCGTCGACAGGTTTCCCCACGATGCGCAGCGTCAGGTCATGCCTCACCCCGGCCAGCGCGCCGATCAGTTCGAGAATGCCCTTGTACGGCCGGATCAGTCCGGCGGACAACAGAACACCCTGCCGAGCGTGGGAACGGCGCTCGATCAGCGGAGCAAACCGTTCGATGTAGTCGCCGTGCAGGATCGTCTCGCACGGCCGGTCGTCCGGGGGCTCGGTCGAGGTGTTCAGCCGAACGTAGACCGAGGTCAGACGATCGAGCGCCTCGATGAAGTTGGCCTCACCCGGCGCGACACCCTCGTGCGGGGAGGGGTTGTGCAGGGTGCGAACCACCGCAGTCCGGCGGCGTCGCAGCCTGGCGATCAAGGCATTGGCGAGCGCCCGCTTGCCGCGTGTCTTTACAGGGGTGTCCGCGCGAACGAGAAACTCCGGCCAGTGCACGTGGAAGACGTCGTAGTGGCCGAACAAGGCTGCAGCCCAACTGAAGTAGATGATCTGCACGTTGCCCGGAATATGGGTGACGATCTGATCCACGTACCGTGTGGTGCCGTCCGGAGGGTCGAGTGAGAGCAGCACGCGGACCGGCTGCGAGGCATCCGCAGATGCGCGACCGTTCACCTTCATGCCGAACTCCCGACTTGCTAGCCACGCCGCTTCCCCTATCCAGCGCACACCAAAGAATGGTTCGACCAGGATGGTCTGCCATTACTTTGTGTTGATGCGGCGAATAGTTCGCGAAGCGGCATGCTTCTCCCGACACCCCGCCTGAGCAGGGTCATGGCCCGTGTCCCAGCGAGCCAATTCGTAAATGACACACCCGTTCCAAGGTTTCGTCAAGTTGACCAAAAACATTGAACCTGTTGCGCAAAGGCGTAAGTCGAAACCATTTTGCGGATTGTTTCGGTTCGACACCAACGAATTACGGACCACATTGCTCGAACGCCCGATTCCGCACGCTACGTCCGAGTACGCGCGATTTGGCCGACCGAACGAGACGGTGCGGGCGCCCGAAACGAACCTTGATACGGGTTCCTCATCGGGTTTGCGCAAATGTGCTTCTCTAAGCTGCCAGCGTCCAATCCGAGTGAACACTGCAGGCAAGACGGAGCGTTGGAAGGCACGGCCGCTTGACCGCGCGCCTGTTAGTCCGAGCTTGCGTGCGATCCGGAGTACGGGCCGCCAGCCTTACGGTGCGCCAGCCTTACGGTGCGAGCAACGCCACTAGCACGACAGCGATGCCATACGCCCGTCGAATGTAGGACGTCCAGCAGTCACGACGATTCCATCGTCCATACCTCCACCGGCAACATTCTTCAGCCGTGTCAGACGCCCCACATATCGGTGGGTGAACTGCAGAGATACCTCTACCCTCACAACGAAGAAGGGGCGACGAGGCCCGCCAACCGTGCGCAAGACCGTGGGTGGTTATTCATGTGGCGTTTTCGTGTACGCGGATGGATTCTCTGGCGGCCGCTGCGCTGATGGCACGAGTGGTGTTCGGCGACCCTGATCGCCCATAGCATCTGCCTTCATTCATTTGGCGGATGGCGCCAGGTCCTCCGGCCTGTCAACCTTGGCCAGTCAAGCCCTTGCAATGAATGGAACTCCTTGTGACAACTCGATCTCGGCGTTCCACTGCAGTTGCCTCGGCAACCGCCCTATTCACTTTGGTAGCCGCACTAATGGCGCCGATCGCCTACGCGCAACCTGATGCACCGACCGAGACCAGCAGCCCAATTGAATCTGCGACCACTTCGGCGGCTGTGCCTACTCAAGGCACGGTGACAAGCGATTCGTCGGTCGCACCCACAAGCCTGCCAGAGTCGTCAACGACCACCGCGGAGCCAACAAGTACTCCGAATAACCAAGAATCCGCCCCGGAATCCACTACCGAGCGGGCCTCACCCACGCCGCCGACGACTGAGGCGACCTCAGTGCCCGGGAGCGAAGTCGAGTCGTCGCCGATTCTTGTGACCCCGGATGCCAAGACCCCTCCTGCTCGACAAAGGACGACGGCGTCCACGAATACAGCGCCGGCCTCGGCTCTGGCAGCCCCATCCACCGTTAACCTTCCTGTAAGCGCGACCGGCGGATTTACCCGCGCTGGTGAATCGGTTCGCTATCGCAACGACACAGGGGCGGAAATCGTCGTATATGTCATGGTCGACGGCGAGGTAACCGAAACGTACACAGTTCCACCCGACCAGACCATCGATCTCGCATTATGTCGAAACGCAACGCAAGAGTGTGCGTACGGTGCCGGTGCCTCGGTCGATGGACCAGACCTGGATTCAGGCTTGGCAATCTCCCCAAACGACAATGCATGGCTCGGGTCCGTTGCTACACGGACAGATGGTCGGGCGCCAGGGTTCGCTCCAGGATTCTCTGCTACCAGCGGTTCCCTGACCTATACGAATACAAGCGCCAGCAAGGTCGTCCTGGGCGTGACGACCGTCGAAGGCAGTCGCACCGAGTCGGTCGAGGCAGGAGCAACTGTCATGCTGCCACCGTGCTCATCTGAATGTGCCTACGCAGTTCTGATCGAAAACGGCGACGCGTACGACGTGATCTCAACTTCGAATGTCGATCAGGGCCGTACTGAGCACATGTTCACTACAGGGTACGGTCCAATGCTGCAAGAAACAGCAGAAGGCCTGGCTTACACAAACTCCAGCCAAGCCACGACATACGTCCTGTACAGCTTTGAAGGCGACGTTGACGCCAAGATCGCGGTCCGCCCAGGGGCCTCGGTGGTGGTGCCACGGTGCCCAACTACGGTGAACGCTTGCCACTACTCCATAGGCGGTAGCTCTGCGGACGGCGAAAGTCTTGACGCAACCCTGATCGAAGTCCGGCAATACCGCATCGACGACCCGCCCGCGCCAAACCAGCCCACCGATCCAAGTACTTCGCCTGTTCCGTCGGCGCCTGGATCCAACAACGGATCACGTCGAGATCGAGCAACGACATCGATGACCAGTCGCCCCCAGGTGCTTCTTCCGAAAGTCGGCGGAATTCAGTCAAATACGGTAAGAACGTACCCTGGGCAGCCATCGAGGAGCGCATCTAGCGATTGGACTGTACCCATCGAGAAATTGGACGTGTGCGCCAACATCGGAGGAGTCGCCAAACTCACTCAGTCCAACCGAATTTCGGATCTCGCGTTGCTATGTCCCTCGACTCAAATCGGTAATCAATTGAGCGCCGGTAACTTTGGGGGTGCGATCAGCACGGCTTTGGGGATGGGCATGGGACAGGTATCTTCAGCTTTGAAGACGAGAGGTGGACCGGCAGGTTATCTTGCCGGGGTAGCGATCGACGTCTACAGCTACGGTTTTTCTGAGTTCAGCAAATCGGACTTCAGCCAGCAGACCCTCGGCAGCACCATCGCGTATGCGGCCGCCAATCCAGCTGTCCTCGCGCAAGAGACCGTCAAAGCCGTGGGGATCGTTGCGTCTAACATTTGGTCGGCCTTTATCCCCTGGTGAAAGGTCGACAGACGGCCGACAACTTTTGACTGTCGATCGAGCGGACGTCCGAGAAGTGCAACTGCCCTGACCGCCAGCTCCATTGCGCACGCGGTCAGTCGAAACCGCGCGCAGTTACCAATCCAGTTCCAACGGCGGCGAACTAGGAGCCCGACGCCTTCTCAGTCGACGTTTCCGTGCTCGGCGACTCGGCCTGCGACGGCTCGACCGACGTCGTCGTCTCGGCCGTCACCTCGGCAACCGCCGCAGTGGTTGTCGGCGACGGGGTTTCGACCGCCGTTGCGGAAGCCTTCGCCGTTGTGGTTGCCGCGGCCACGGCGACCGGAGCCTTCGTGGCGGGAACCGAAGCAACTGACGTCACCGGCGCCGACACGGCCGCAGCTTCGACAACCGGCTCTTCCTCGGCCGGCGCCACCGCTGCCGCAACCGGATCCCCCACCGGCGGGCAATCCCGCGTGATCACCGTGTCGCTGTCCGGCCCCAAATCGGCCGGGCACGGACGAATGAGGTCGCCGTCCCACCCGTCCAGGTCTCGGGTGATCACCGGCGCGTCGAGCTTCTCCGCGGGCGGGGCGAGGTTCTCGGGGGCCACCAGATCCTGGTAGGTAGTGCTGACACCGTTGATGTCGGTGATCACGGTGGTGTTGCCGTCGCTCGTGCACGAGCCGTACAGCGAGGTCACCGAGGTGCGTCCGCCGTAGCAACCGACCGTTCCCGTATCCGACACGTACGCCGTCCCACCGTCGACCGCATAGACGGTGATGACGGTGCCGGGTGTGCCGGCACCGTTGTCGATGTACACGTAGGCGCGGCTCCCCTGACCGGACGCGACCGCCGTAATGGCATCGCCCACAGCAGTATTGGCTGCAACGGACGCATCGCCCCCGTCCACCGCGATCACCGTCACTGCACCACCCGCGGTGCTCGCCGCCTCCACGGTCGCCGTGGAGCCGACGCCGGTGGCAGTGGAGGTGACGACGACATTTCCGTGACCCTGGGCCGAGACCACCGAAGTGCCGTTGGCGATGGCGTTCAGCGTGGCGCCGTCGGTCCCCCACGCCGTCACCTGGCTCCCGCTACCGGTCGCCGAGGTGGTCACCGATGCGCCGCTGTCGGCTCGTGCAGTGGTGTATCCGCCGTCGACCCAGGCGTCGACCGCCCCCGAGTTGGCGCTGGCGTCGAGGCGACCACCGTTCAGGGCATTGGCGTTCACAGTGGCGTTGTTCTGCGAATCGATATGCGCTACAGAGCCGTTGATGCTGTTCGCCGTCACCGAGGAGCTCTCACCGGCGTAGGAGATCAGTTCCGAGCCGTTCTCCGCGTTCACCTGTGCCGACGAGTAGTAGTACACCCGCGATCGCAGGTTCGAACCGTCGGCAGCCCGAACGGCGGAAGTCGAGGAGTTCGAGTTGTTGGAGTCGACATTCGATTCACCCGACGCCTCCAGGGAGGTGTCACCGCCCAGGTTGTAGAGCAACGCGTTCGAACCACCGGTCACGACCGCCGACGAGGTGCCGCTCGAATTCTGGGCGCTCAGTGCCGAATCGTCTAGGACGGTTGCGGTGAGTTGACCACTGTCGCCGACGAGGTTGGCAGTCGACCCACCCGCTACCCACGCGTCGATTCGGCCACCGTTCAGTCCGAAGCTGTCCACGTTCGACCCATCGAGAACCACCACATTCACCGACGACTCGTCCAGGGCCGAACCACTCGCGCTCGATCCCCCGTCCGCATACACGTCGATCGAACCGCCGTAGTTCGCGTTTTCGCGCACCGCCGACGAATTGAGGGACGTCAGACGGACGACCGACGAGTCGGCCGCTCCGCCGTTCAGCTTCGCGTTCCCGCTGGCAGTGCCGGTCGACGACGAGTCGCCCGACGCCTCGAGGTTCGCGAACCCGCCGTCCGACACGGAGAGGACCGCGGTCGAGCCGTCGTAAGCCTGGGCGCCGCCGACGAAGTTCGGATCCGACGGTAGCGAGCCGTCCCAGTAGACGGATGCGCTGGACGTCTCGTCCGACGTGCACACGTACGCGTCGTCGCCCGCGGCCGCGCCGGGCGCGCTGCAGAACAGTGGCGGCGAGGGCAGTGTTGCAGCTACCGACGACATCTGCGAAAAGAACGCTGCCGCAACGACACCGATGATCATGACGGGCATGTACCTGCGCGGACGAATCATTGGCGCAATCCCTCGGGTTCCCTGATCGACGACCCTCGACGCGTACCTGGTGGTCAACGTCCGTGATCGCAAGCTAGCAGGAAAAACCGGACGGTCGCCATGAATCGACCAATTCAATGACATGTGCAGACCGTTTCCAAGATCAAAAAGAACGGTCACAACGGATGCGATTACTGGAAACGACCACGTGTCCAGACAAAGCGATGGCCCCCGAGTCGAACTCGGGGGCCACCGTTCGTCATCGGATCATGAACCGGATGTCGCCGACACCTTCTCTGTCGTCGTCGTCGATTCCGTTGTCGCACTTGACGTCTTGACCGGCGACGACTCGGTCGTGGTCGTCTTGGCCGGAGTCTCGACCACGTGAGTCGTGGTCACCGGAACCGAGGTCTCTGGAGACTCGGTCGCCGGAGCCGAAGTCACCGGAGCGGAAGTCACCGGAGCCTGCGTCGACGGCGTGGAAGAAACCGGTGCTTCGACCACTGGACTCTCGACTACCGAACTTTCTACCGCAGTGGTCGGAGCCGACGAGGTCGGTGCCGACGGAGCCTTGGCTTCCACCTCGGGAGTCGATGTCACAGATGCCGACGGCGCATCGGCAGTCGGAGCTTCCTCGGCCGGCACCGCCGCAGTCAGCGCCGACGACCCGCAATTGGTCCGCGTGATCACGGTGTCGCTGCTCGGGTTCAAATCTTGCGGGCACGGACGGATGTTCTGCCCGACCCACCCGTCCAGATCCCTGTTGATGACCGGTGCATCGAGTCTCTGCGCCGGTGCGGTCAAGTTCTCGGGAGCCTTCAGGCCGGTGTAGGTGGTGCTGACACCGTTGACGTCGGTGATCACGGTGGTATCCCCGTCGCTCGTGCACGAGCCGTACAACGAGGTCACCGAGGTCCGTCCCCCGTAGCAACCGACCGTTCCCGTGTCGGACACGTAGGCCGTTCCACCGTCGAGTGCGTAGACAGTGATCACGGTGCCGGGTGCGCCGGACCCGTTGTCGATGTATACGTAGGCGCGGCTGCCCTGCCCTGACGCGACCGCCGTGATCGCGTCTCCGAGTGCCGTGTTGGCGGCCACCGAGGCGTCGCCGCCGTCGACGGCGAACACCGTCACCGCACCGGCGTTCGCTCCGGTCGACGAGCTAGAGGCGTTGACCGTTGCCACCGAGCCTGCACCGGTGGCGCCGGACTTGACCACGACATTGCCGTGCGCCTGCGCCGATACGGTCGAACTGCCGTTGGCGATGGCGTTCAGCGTGGCGCCGTCGGTCCCCCACGCCGTCACCGCACTGCCGCTGCCGGTCGCCGAGGTGGTCACCGACGCACCGCTGCCGGCTTGCGCAGTGGTGTAACCGCCGTTGACCCAGGCGTTGGTCGAGGCGGAATCCGCATTCGCGTTGAGGCGACCGCCGTTGACCGCGTTGGCGTTGACGCTCGCGTCGTTCTGGGAATCGACATGCACCACGGAGCCGTTCAAGCTGTTCGCGGTGATGGTGGCGTTGGTGGCGCCGTTGGAAATGATCTCGGAATCACCGTCGGCGTTCAGGGTGGCAGTCGCGTTGTCGAAGAGGTCCGAGGCGACGTTCGAGCTGTCGTTGGCCCGAACGGCGGAGGTCGAATTCGTCTGGTCATCGGTGTCGACATTCGAGCCGTTGGTTGCCTGGACAGTCGAGTTACTGTTCGAGGAGTTGTAAATCAACGCATTCGAGCCGTTCGACACCAGCGCGGCGGCAGTGCTCCCGAAGCGGGACTCCACACTGAGGCCGCCGTCGTCGACGACCACCGCGGTGACCTTGCTGGAATCTGCCACGATGTTCGTCGTGGATCCGTTTGCTAACCACGCAGCGACCTGAGACCCGTTGAATGCGAACACATCGGCGTTGGACTTGTCGAGAACAACGGCTCTGACCATCGTGTTCGGCGGGAGTGCGCCGATGCCGTCCGAGGTGTTGATTGCCGCACTCGACCCCCCGCCCGCGTACACGTCGATGGACGTCCCCTGCTCGGCATACGCCCTGACTGCCGACGACTCCGCGACGGCATTCATGGTCGACGAGTAAGTGGCCGCGCCAGTGAGCTTCCCGTCTCCGCTCACCACACCGGTAGCGGAGGAATCGACGCTCGAGGTCAGACTCCCGTACCCGCCGGTCGAGATCGCGAGTGTTGTCGTCGAATTGTTGTCGGCCCGCGCACCCCCTGCAAATTCATCGGTGGCCGGGGTTGTCCCGTCCCAGTACACACTGGCGCGGGACGTGTCGTCGAACGTTGTGCAGTTGAAGTAGTCGAATGCCGGTTCGAGGCCGGGCGAGCTGCAGTACAGCGGCGGCACGGGTGGGACGGCCAGCGTCGCCGCCTGCGACGACATCTGCGAAAAGAACGATGCTGCAACGACACCGACGATCATGACAGGCGTGTACCTGCGCATACGACTCATTGAACTAGCCCCTAGGAATCCCGGTTCGACGACCCCCGACGCGTACCGGTTGGTACAGCGCGCCGCGAACGGTGTGGTCGAAAGTTAGCACGGGAAACCGGGCGGTCGCCTGTTTCGGTCGATCACGTGCCACTTGACGATTGTTTGCAACCAGGTGTCTGCCGGAAGCGGGGCACTCGCTTAGGCACGCCCAGGATCGAGCGCTACGAACCCCAGGGAATGGCGCTGGATCCAGATCCCGGATTCGGGGCCGGGGGGGTCGACTGTCCAGCCACAACGACTTCAATAACGTCTGAACCGAACTTACCGTCGAACGCTCTGATCTCGAAACGATCTTCTTCAATTGTCGGGCCCGAAGAGGTGTAAGTCAGCGAAGAACCGTTGACCGAGACTGTCCCATGCGCTGGCTGAGTTACAACTTCGATGCTGGCTGGACCGCTCCCACCCTGCATCAAATCGTACTGAGCAGTCGCCGACCCCTGCGGCCCGACCGATAACGCAAGCGGCCCCTTGATGCCGGGAAACTGCAAGGTGGGTTCGAAACCGAATTCCCCAGCGAAATCTGCGTAGTAGGTGGGCTCGAGCGCCGCAGTCATTTCGCTGTCAGTGTGCACGTCGCCTTTGTCCTCGCCGTCGACAAGGAAGGCCTCGTTGAAACTCCTGCTATAGAAGTCCGGCACCTCGCCATACTGACCTTGCATCAACGTGAGCTTGCCTTCAGCCTGACCGAGTTGCCAGTCGTAGTTCACATCGGCATAACGTGAATAGTCGATTCGCCCATAGGTACGACTCGAATTTGGTTGCGCGAATCGTACGCCATAGATGCTGTAAGGATACGACATAATGCTTCTGTAGCGGCGGTCGTTATCTGGTGCCGTGGCCATACCATGATGATTGAGACCGAGCTGATGCCCGAACTCATGCATGAGATTCACCGCCTGACTGAACTTCGTTGCTGCCGCGTTGATATCGGGATGGGCACCCCTGAACGCGTTCTCGATACTTGTCCACCCGAAGCCTGCTTTGACGTAAGAATTACCGGTGATAAGGGTGCCGCCATCCCGAGCGAACGAATCCCAATTCAGCATCCATTTGAAAAGCTGCGGTACTCCGTTGCCTCCTGCGAGCTCGCTCTTCGCGAATCCGCTGTAACTGCAGATTCGCTGAAGGTTCTCCCGCCCGAGATCTGAGAAGTCACCGATCACCGAGGCGGGAATGCCTTCGTTGCCACGCTTGACAACGAGGTCGATGCCATCCGTCGACGCCGGGTTTCCTACCGGCGCCTCCGCGAACGCCTTCTTGACGTAGTCAATCGTCTGGTCCGAATACGCGAACCCCGCCTGGGCCTCTACCATCAGTAAGACGGTCTTTCTGCCCGGTAGGGCACCCATCCCCGGTAGATCAACGAACTTGTTCTTCACCCAAACTCCGGCCTGCTCCCACAAATCGGGCAAGCCATCACCGTCGGCGTCAGGCCATTCCCACCAGTTCGAGGCGACGGACTGACCGGTGGGAACGTTGCGTGGGTCATTCTTCGGGTAGATGGTGTAGAAGCGCGAGGATCTTCCCGACTCGGACGTTTCCGCGGTGACCGTAAACCGAGCGCCCGTAACGGGGGCATTCTCTAAGTCGCATAGTAACGCCGCTGACGTCGGTGCGACGTCGAAGTATTGGCACTTCGGGTCGATGTCGGGCGATGAGAAGGTCAGTGAGATCGTCCCTTGCGATACCGATGCCCGAAAGTCCACCTGTTGAGGCGTAGTGATAACCGAGCAATTCGCCGGTAAAGTGGATGTCCACGTGACAAGCGAATTTCCTGAGTTGGGCGAGCACTGTATACCGTTGGTTAGAAAATTTTGAATATTCGCAAGTACCGGAGTCCTGTTCTCGTCTTTCAAGTAATCGATGTCCATCAGTATTGCCAATCGGCCCTTGCCCTGCGACATATCCGACTCGTCCCACACGGCTCCGACCGCAATGGAGCCGTTCGACGCAAAAACGTTCGCTGAATCAATGTTTCCGATGCCAGACAGCCCCCCAGGCGATTGAGGCGTAAAATCGACGAGGGTGTAGGGAGATGTAGTTGCACCACCCTTGGCTTTGGGATTGAAGGTGAACGGTCCGTTGATATCCCCTAGGCCGCCGATGGTCACGTCCTGATCTTTGAGGACCCGCCTGCTGAGACTCTGAGCGCCGCTATTCAGAGGTTCGCAGCATGGCCTTTCGCCGGTGACATAGACGCTACCGCCTGCAGCGATGTAAGCCGCAAGAGCCGAGACCGACCGTGAGTCAAGCTGGTCGTAGGCCGAAATGTGCCACACGGAGCTGTACGCGGACAGATCGTCAGGCAACGATGACTCTTCCTGCACATTGGAACCCAGCGTTCGAAGGGTGTCAGCAGTGTTGGTCCGCTCGTAGCCGTTGTCCGCGGCACCGAAGACCAGCACCTTCTGATCGTCCGATGCTACCGGGGCAGCTTGTCCCTGAGGTGCGGTCGGTAAGGCCGACATCGTGACAGGAAGCAGCACGAACAGGGCTAACACCAATGCAGACCGTCTCAGCATGCGGGCTCCAGAACCTAGTCACATACGTATCGTGCGTAACATTAGCCACAAGCTATCGATGTGTCTGTCGGTCGAATAGTGGACAGGAATGGTTGCCCGAACAGGATGAAGAACGGCCATTGCGCCCTCAACCCCTCGGCACCGCCGCCAACACCGTCCCCGCGATAATCCGGTGCCCCAGGTCGTTCGGGTGAAAATCGTCGGACGGACCAGTGAACCCCGGCACGCCCACCGGCCCACGGTACTGCTCCGGAACATAGACGGCAGCAAGCGAATTAAACACTCCGCCTTCTCGTTCGCAGGACGATTTGATCGAAAGGTCGTAATCGCCGCCGGCAGCACCCCACACGCCGAGGCACACCAATGCTGCATCGGGAGAGGACTCTCGGATCCGGCTCACCAACGACACGTAGGCGGAGCGGAAGTCGGCCACTGGAGTCTTGCCGAAATCGTTGGTGCCGAGTTCGATGACAGCCAGGTCCAACCTGGCCGGAATCTCGGACGATTCGCTGACGGTGATCAGGGTCTGACCCGGAGCTGCATCCTGCTCCGAATCCACCGTCCCGCCCAGGCCGCTCGCGACCAGCACCGGGAATGCATTCTCCGGCGTCGTCGCATTGAACCCTGCGGCCAGGGAGTCGCCGGCAAAGAACACTCGCGGAGGCGTCCCGTCCGTTGGGGGCGTGTACGGCACAACGGCAGCGGCGGCCGGCGAGGTCTGCGGTACCGCCAACGGTGGCGGTTCGCTTTCCGCGCAACCCACTACCAGGACCGCCACCAGGCTGAGCCACGCGAAGCGCGGCGCTCTTCTGCACGAATCTCGTCTGTCGACCATCGAGCGCAATTGTCCCGCGAAACCGGTCGAGACGCGCACCTCCGGCGTCAGCGAGTGGCGAATTTCGTGTCCTTGATTCGATTGAACCGCTGCTCGACGTAGCGAAAGGACAGTGCAGCAAGAACAACGGACAGAACGCCCCCCACAATCAACGCAACCCAGTCGTCGACGTACCTGATCAGGACGTACAGAAGTGGGTAGTGCCAGAGGTAGATGCCGTACGAGCGCTCACCGATCCATGTCATCGTCCTTCTGCCCAGAGCTTTGGTCACGTAGGAGTCCGGCCGCAGAATGCAATGAGCGACCACTGCGGCGGTCACCAGTCCTGCCGCAGTGAACCCGCCGTAGTACTGCCAAGCCCACTCCTGATCCGCGCCGAGCGAAGCCGCGGTCAACAGGCCGACTGCGACGACGGGCACCGCATAACTTCTCGTCCATCGGATCATTGAGGTTCGATCGCTGGCCACGATCAGCGCCAGGAGCACTCCGGCGCCGAGCTCCCCTAGATGTGCAAACGGGCTGTAGTACGCCATCTGATACGAGCCTGCTCGGACGACCAACAGTGTGGGCACGATCGCAGCTACGACGAGGAAACTCGTCACCCAGATCATCGGCCAACGCAGGCGGATCCCGAGGATGAGCAGAGCAGGCCAGACCAGGTAGAACTGCTCCTCGACGGCGAGTGACCAGGTATGGGCGAGCGATCCGCCGAAGTGCGACGTCAGGGAGAGGTAGAAGTCCATCAAGTACGTCGCGGCAGCCGCCGCCTGAAACGGGTTGGCACCCCATCCGACCGCAACGTGCACGATGAGCGCGAACACGACGACGATCATCAAAGCCGGTGTCAGTCTCAGGAAACGTCGTATGTAAAACCCTGTAAGCCAGATCGAACCCCGTCGCACATGCTCCTGCACCAACTGCGCAGTGATCAGGTACCCGGACAGCGCGAAGAAGATGTCGACGCCGAAGTAGCCACCAGGAAAAGTGTCCGGCAATGCGTGATGGAGAAATATCACGATCACTGCCACCGCCCGGAGACCGTCCAGCGCCGAAACCCTGTGCCTCTTGACAGGTTCCGTGGACGGCGTCGCCTCAGTGACCAACGCATCTCCCAATCTGACTGCGCGCAGGAGCAGCTCGACTCACAGGCTTGATAGAAGAATACGGGGCTGAGTAAAACTGTGCACCATTTACGCCATTCAGCTAAACCGCCGGATGGGGGCTTTTCACGGTTCTTTTGGCGTCTGACGAGCGTAGATCACGGCGAAACATATCGCCGGTCAGGCAATGCCGATCTCAGAGAGAATCGCATCCGCTATCCGGCGATGGCCGAGACCATTCGGGTGGAAAAGGTCGCTCACTCCGGCTTCGGTGGTGACACCTGCGGGTCCCCGGTTCGTGTCGTCGACGAACATGGCCGACAAGCGGACGAACGACCCACCCTGATCTCGGCATTGACGATCGATGATGGCGTCGTATCCGTCGACGTCCGTCGGACTGCCCCAGGCGCCGGCGCACACTATCGCCGCGTTAGGCGAAACAGTTCTAATTCGCTGCGTCAGATCCGCATATTGCGATTCGAATTCTGCGAGTGGCGTTTTGAGGCCGACATCGTTGGTACCCAATTCGATCACCGCGAGATCCAGGTCTGCCGGCACCTCCGTGATGCCGGCGACGGTCGTCAAACTTGCGCCGCTGCGTGATGCGCTGAGATTCTCGACGGGGCCGAGAGCGGCGGCCACCAGCGGGGAAAAGCCGTCGGCGACTCTCGGCGCATAGAAGCCGCCGGTGAGCGAGTCTCCGGTGAACAGGGTCCGGGTCGATCGGTCGACGGGTTTGACGAAACGGACGGTCGCCGGATCGGTCGACGAGGGATCGAGTTGCGCGGTGGCACTCGGCTGACTCTGCACGCTGGTGACATCCGATTCCGCGCTGACCGCTGGCCGGGTGCGCGAATAGACGAGAGCCCCGATCAGTGCAACTACAGCGACCGCAACGATTACGGCCATGATCAGTCTTTCTTTCTTCCCGGTCATGCGGTCACCGCCTCGTGCTCGTAATGTGCGCCGGCATAATTGATTCGGGTGACCATGATCAAATAATAACGGTGAGTTGATCTTGACGAAGATTATCGATGCAAAGTTTCCTCCGAGAAATCAGGCTTTGATTCCTGTTTCGCGCTCGATACGCATCCAATCGTTGGCTTGTTACTCGAATTCGGTACGAAACCAAGTCAGTACGCTCCATCGGACTTGATGACCGCGGCGATTGTTCGCCACACGATTACCAAATCCTGCACCGGCGACCAGTTGTCGATGTACAGGTGGTCGAGCCGGATTCGCTCTTCCTCGGTCACGTCGGACCGCCCGGAGACCTGCCACAGACCGGTGACACCCGGCTTGACGAGTGATCGTCGCTGAATGAAGTGGGCGATGTTGCTGCCCTCGCCTTCGACGAGGGGCCGAGGACCGACAATGCTCATGTCCCCGGCGATCACGTTGAACAGCTGCGGCAGTTCGTCGATGCTCGTCCGACGCAGGAAGCGGCCGATCTTGGTGATGCGGGCGTCGTTCGCAGATTTGTAGAACACCGACTCGTTCTGGCCGGCCGCGTCCCGTGCGTCGGAGACGATCGAGTCCGCGTTCACGACCATCGTGCGCAGCTTCCAGATCCGAAAGACTTTGCCGCCGCGCCCGACTCGACGCTGCCGGAAGAACACCGGTCCTCCGTCTTCGAGCTTGATCGCGATGGCCGCGGCCAGCAAGACCGGTGCGGTGACGACCAGGCCGAACGACGCGAGAAAGAAACCGAACACGGACTTCGCGGCTACGTGCGCGCCTTCGAACGACGGTTGTCCGATCTGCAGAATCGGGAGTCCGTCGATCGGCTCGATCCGCATACGAGGCACCGACAGATCTGCAACCCCCGGCGAGACGATGAGGTCGATGTCGTGGTTGTCGAGCTTCCACGCCAGGTTCTTCATTCCCTCGTACCCGAGTTGTTCGGTCGAGGCGACGGCAACTGCGGTGGCCGTGGTGGTGGTGATCGCAAAATCGAGAGACGACAGATCCCCGAAGACTGGAACGATGCGGTCGCCGACGACGAGCGTGTCACCGTCGTAGTTCGGAACGCACGCGCCGATGACTCGATACCCAGCGGACGCGGTCGAGTCGAAGCGGTGGCTGAGTGACCGGACGGACTCCACTGTGCCCACTACGATCATGTCGTTGACGTTCTCGCCGCGGCCACGGCTCTGCGCGAGGCGGCGGCGGAGGAAATGTCGTCCGAGCACCAATCCGATGAGTCCAGTCGGAAAGGACAGCACGAGATACTCGCGAGCGATACCCGCCTGAAGGAACAGCGCCACGATCGCAATCACGCCGACGAGTGCGGCTGTTGCGGTGATGACCCGGCGGTACTCTTCGTAACCGTTTCCTACGATGGCGGTGTCGCGAGTTCGTAGGACGGCCAGGAACAGCGTCCACAGCACGGCCATCGAGATGGACTGACCAGGACCGACCGACGTCTTGCCCCCCATGTCGACCAAGAAGGCGAAACCCGCCGCGGCTGCGACAATCGAGATGTCGAGGATCAAGGCCTGTTTGACGTACGAACGCTGCCACGTCTGACGGGGCGACCTGACCGAACTGCCGACTGCAGGGCTGACGAAGAACCGGTCTGCCTCGGAATCGTCCGGGTCGACGGGATTCGGGCTCGTCATAAGAAGGTCTCCAGGTAATCGGTAATCGGCCAGCGTGTGCCATGGCGTATTCGTGGGACACGCGCGCAAAGATTGCCTCCCGAAAAGAACCCTCACGTCTGACAAGGACGTCGGCCCCGATCGGTGACTCGTTACACCTGCGACGAACCGAGCAGACTGTGCACCCGGAACCGACGGCAGGTATGTTTTCGGCGGCCGGGGCAGACGTCGGATTCGTCACGATCGACGCCGAATGCGGGAGAATCGGTAACATCCCGGTCAGCACCGACCGATCACGATGAGTCGAACCATTACCCAGAATTGAGTGCGGAGCCCCATATGAAGCGTGCGTTGATCACCGGAATCACGGGCCAGGACGGCTCCTACCTCGCGGAGTTGTTGCTGTCCAAGGGCTACGAAGTCCACGGATTGATTCGACGTTCGTCGACGTTCAACACTGCACGGATCGATCACCTGTACGAGGACCCGCACGACGAGGGCGCACGCCTGTTCCTCCATTACGGAGACCTCAGCGACGGCGCCCGCCTGGTGACCTTGATGTCGCAGATTGCACCGGACGAGGTGTACAACCTCGCCGCACAGTCGCATGTGCGCGTGAGCTTCGACGAACCCGAGCACACCGGTGACACCACCGGCGTCGGCTCGATGCGACTGCTCGAGGCCGTGCGTCTCGCAGGACTGCAATGCCGTTTCTACCAGGCATCGAGCTCCGAGATGTTCGGCGCCACCCCGCCGCCCCAGGACGAGAACACCCCGTTCTACCCGCGCTCCCCCTACGGCGCGGCAAAGGTCTACTCCTACTGGGTCACCAAGAACTACCGTGAGGCGTACGGCATCTTCGCCGTCAACGGGATCCTCTTCAACCACGAATCACCCCGTCGCGGTGAGACATTCGTGACCCGCAAGATCACCCGCGCGGTCGCACGCATCCAGGCCGGCCTCGAGAAGAACGTCTACATGGGCAACCTGGACTCCATTCGCGACTGGGGCTATGCACCCGAGTACGTCGAGGGAATGTGGCGCATGCTGCAGGCGGACGAGCCGGACGACTTCGTTCTCGCCACCGGCGGCAACTTCACGGTCAAGGACTTCCTCACCGTCGCCTTCGAGCACGCCGGCCTGAACTGGGAAGAGCACGTCAAGTTCGACGAGCGCTACCTCCGACCCACCGAGGTCGACGCCCTCGTCGGCGACGCGAGCAAGGCAGAACGTGTGCTCGGATGGAAGCCGACCGTGCACACCCCCGAGCTCGCGCGCATCATGGTCGACGCCGATATCGAGGCGCTCAAGCACGAGGGTCGCCACTGGATCGACAAGGTGTCGCTGGCGGGCTGGGAATGACGGAGACGTTCACACCAGCTCCGCTCGACCGCGACGCGGTCACCTATGTCGCCGGGCACCGCGGGCTCGTCGGATCCGCAATCTGGCGTCTGCTGGGTGAGCAGGGCTTCGGCCGACTCGTCGGCAAATCGTCGAAGGAACTCGACCTCAAGGACCGCGACGCCACGTTCGAGTTCTTCGCCGAGACCAAGCCCAAGTACGTGGTCCTGGCCGCAGCAAAGGTCGGCGGCATTCTGGCGAACAACACCTACCCGGTCGACTTCCTGTCCGACAACATGCGCATGCAGGTCAACGCGCTGGACGCGGCTCTGGCGAACGACGTCGAACGCGTGCTGTTCCTCGGATCCTCGTGCATCTACCCGAAGCTGGCCCCGCAACCCATCAAGGAGGAATACCTCCTGACCGGGCATCTCGAGGAAACGAACGACGCCTACGCCATCGCCAAGATCGCCGGCATTCTGCAGATCCAGGCCGTGCGGCGCCAATACGGTCTTCCGTGGATCTCGGCCATGCCCACCAATCTGTACGGACCGGGAGACAACTTCTCACCCGAGGGCTCGCACGTGCTGCCCGCGCTGATACGCCGCTACGACGAAGCTCGCCGCGACGGCCACGACACCGTCACCAACTGGGGCACCGGTTCACCGCGCCGCGAGTTCCTCCACGTGAACGACATGGCCGAGGCGTGCCTGCATCTCCTCGAGCACTACGACGGTCCCGATCAGGTCAACGTCGGCACCGGCGAGGACTCGACGATCAAGGAAATCGCGAACGTGGTTGCCGATGTGGTCGGCTACACGGGCCAGATCGAGTGGGACACAACCAAACCCGATGGCACTCCACAAAAGCTGCTCGATGTCAGCAAGTTGGCCGAGTCGGGGTGGACGGCAGGTATCGGACTGCGTGAGGGCATCACCTCGACGGTCGAGTGGTACCGCGAACACGTCGACTCCATTCGGACCTAGCCCTTACCGGACACGACGAAGCCCGGACGACACCGTGATGTCGTCCGGGCTTCGTCGTTGCGGTCAGCGGGTGTAGCGGCAGGCTGCGCAAGTGCACGGCGCAGCAGTGACCGTGCGGCGATCCACCACGAGGGCCGTCATGACCATCCGAATCAGACTCATCGTCCGATTGTCGCCCGTTATGGACCCCGAAGCAAACCCAACGGCTCTTTAATGCTTCGAAACCATTCTTCGGTTCACTTTCCTGTTGGCGACGGCGTCGCACCCGTCTTGGTGGCCGACGCCACCTTGGTGACCGAGTCGGACTTCGTAGTAGAAGAGTCGGTGACAGCCTTGGTCGACGCTGCGTCCTTGGTCGACGCTGCGTCCTTCGTCGCCGCGGCATCCTTGGTCGACACCGCGTCCTTTGTCGTGGCCATGTCCTTGGTCTTCGACGGGGCCGACACCGATGAGGTGGGAGCAGCCGGCTTCTCCGTCTTGTCGACCGCCGTTGTGTCGGCGGCAGCGGGTGTCTCGACCGCCGGAGCCGACGCGACCTCCGAGACGACCGGCGCTGTCGGACGCGCGGGGACGGGTTCGACGACCGGCTTTTCTGCCTCGGGCTTCGTGACCTTCGCTGTGGTGGACTCGGCCGCCTTCGACTCGTGCTTGGTGGACGGCTCGGACTTCGTCGCGACAGCCGATGTGTCACTGTCCGCCGCCACGGTCGTGGACTGAGCAGCAAGCGTGCGCGCAGCCGACGAACCAGTCGGTGCGGCCGCCCCGGTGATCGGCGGCACGTAGTAGTCGTTCGACACGGGAGCCTGCAAATTCGTCGGAACCTGCGGGTTGTTGAGTGTCTGCTTGGTTCCGTTCGCGTACGTGATGGTCGTGACGGACCCGTTGCTGTCGCAATTGCCGTACGCCGACCGAACCGAGGTGGTGCCGCCGTAGCAACCGAACGTCCCGGTTTCGGTCGATACATAAGCGGTGCCGCCGTTGGTTGCCGTGACCGTCACGACCACCGTTGTGTTGAACGTGTTGTCAACGTAGACATAGGCTTTGCTGTTCGCCCCGCCGGAGATCGCAGTGATGGAATCGCCCGGACGGAGGTTGCCGAACACGGAGGTGGTGCCTCCCAGGTTCGAACCGGCGAACACATTGGCGCGCGGCGCATTCGGGTTGGACGAGACTGCGTAGACCTCCGCGGCGCTGCTGGAGTTGGCGCCGTAGGCAACCGATTGAAGCTGCGCCTGACCGAGAACGAGCCCGTAGGTACGGGTGGGAACAGATGCTCCATCGGAGGACGTGGTGGTCGAGAGCCACGCCCCATCGAAGGCGTATCCGACGGACTGCGCAGTGCGGCCGTTCACCGTCGACGACGCGACCGAATTGTTGTAAGCGTTCGTGACCGCATACCCACCGTTGACGCTGGTGGTCACGTTACCGCCGACAGTCTCGGCCCCCGCGCGCCCACCGCTCTCCGCGCGCGCCTGCACCATACCGCCGGCGTCCGCGGACAGATCGAGAACCGATCCCCCATTCGCGCTGGCCTGCACACGGCCACCACGCTCGGCATCGACCGTCACCTTCGATCCGCCTGTCGCGGAGGCATTCACGTTGCCGAACTGAGTCGCTGTCACGTCGACTTGGGAACCGTTGGAAGCGTCTACGGATACTGTCGAACCCAGTTCGGCTGCAATGTTCACGATGGCTGCGTTCAGGGATTTCGCGTCGACGACGGACCCGGAATTGACAGTCGCCGAGATGCGCGCGGACAAGTCGGCCGCCATCTGCAACTGCGCACCGAACGCAAGGCCGGACACGATCGAACCTCTGTCGGCCGTCACGGTCGACGTCGCACCTGCGAGCGAGGCGAGAGACACGAACGAACGATCGGACGCAGTCACGGTCGCCTTGGCGTTCGTGTTGGAGGTGACCGTTCCCGTGGATCCACCGGACAGCGTCAGGGCGGCCGTGGAGTTGTTGACGGCAGTGACCACTGCGCTGGGGAATTGCGACGCCGGATTGGTTCGGTCCCACGTACCCGTGGCCGTCGACGTCGCATCGCTTCGGCACGCGAAAACAGAGTTGCCGGTCGAGGTTGCGCCCGACCGGGCCGAACACCACGCAGTCGGGGTCGCACCGTTGGACGTGGCCGCCTGCGAGAAGAAGGCAGCCGCGATGATTCCGATGATCATGACAGGTTGATAGCGCCGGGGGCGGTGCATGAATTCTCCCGTTCTGGACCGAGAACCGGCGACAGCACACCCCGACAGTTGCTACCGAATCTCCAATTGCGTTGTGCGAATGCAACAACGAGAAGAAGCTAACACGCACAGGTCGATGAAACGGTCGGGAATTCCACTATTTCGAGCCGATGCGCGGTCGGAGCACTCGGATATCGCACGAGATCGAGTAATTGTCCGGTTCCGCACGTCGAAGCTACCGTCCGGACATCGAACCGGACAGTTTCGAGACCGAACGCGAAACAGGTTAAGCGGTTCGTCGACGGTCGATGCGCAAACATATCTGCGAGCCGGAGACATCACGAAACCGGTTGTTGCTCCACTAAGCTCGGGTGATGCCACATCCAGCGCCCGTCAAGTTCCGAGTCAGCGAATTCCTGCGCGGCGCTGTGCTGTTCGCGGCCTTTCTCGTGGGCAGGGTTCCCGTGCATCAGTTCCGGTTGTTCTGTTATCGCCATGTGTTCCGAGTGGAGATCGGCAAGCACTCCACCGTTCATTGGCGAACTGTCTGGCAGGCACCGGAGAAGATCCGAATCGGACGCAACACGATCGTGGGGAACGACGCTCTTCTCGACGGTAGATCAGGTATCACCATCGGGGACAACGTCAATTTCGGTGGACACGTTCAGATCATCGCCGGTCATCACGACCATCAAAGCTCGGACTTCGGCAGCGTGCTGATTCCCATCACGATCGGCAACCGGGTCGTCATCGGCACGCGCGCCACGATCCTGACCGGTGTCACGATAGGCGAAGGCGCCATCATCGCAGCGGCCGCGCTGGTGAACAAGGACGTCCCGCCGTACTCGATCGTCGGTGGCGTGCCGGCAAAGGTGATCGGAGAACGCACCCGCGACCTCGACTACGAATTGCGTTATCACCTGCCGTTTCAGTGAAGAGTCGGTCGTCGTTCGAGGCGCAGCGACCTCACGATGTCTCGGCGGTAGCGCTCCACCGAGAACCGCGTACCTGCCGTCGATGCGGCAGCCTCCACTACATGCTCCGCTAAGCCCTCGTCGTTGTGCACCCTGGTCAACTGACGCGCCAGATCATCGGGGTCGCCAGCCCGAAACAGGAGGCCTGTTCTCCCGTCGTCGATGATTTCCAGCAGGCCCTGCACGTCGGCCGCAATTACCAGTCGGGACGCGAGCATCGCTTCGACGGCCACGTTGCCGAAGGGTTCTTGCCGCGACGGTACGATCGCAATGTTGGACTGCCGCAGCACAACTCCCGTGTCGGAGACGTACCCGAGGAAATCGACGAAGTCGCCGACGCCCGACTTCTCTGCCCGTTCACGCACGTCCTGCTCGTACCACTCGTAACCTGGAAAAACGTCTCCACACAGAGTGAGGCGCGCATCGACGCCCTGCTGCCGGACGAGCGCGAGCGCGTCGACCGCGAGGTCGGTTCCCTTACGAGGCGCTATCCGTCCCACCAGCACGATCCGGAGTTCCCCGTCGTACCGTGCCGGCTCGACCACCGCATCCCGCGATCGGACCCCGTTGTAGACGACGTCGATCTCTCGCGGTGCAAGCGGTCGCGTCTCGCATACCGATCGCCGCGACGCCTCGCTGTTGCACACGATTCGACTCGCCAGGCGCAGTGGAGCCGCGAGTCCCATACGGACCATTCGTCTGGGGTGATCGATCACCTCGTGGACATGACACACCGTGTACCGGCGCGACAGGCGCCCCGCCAGGATCCATGCCGGAATGGTGATCGTGTTGACGTACAACGCGATCGGGTCGATACGGGCGATAGCCGAGCGCATCCGCAACAGGGACCGTATCGAATCGACGAGGTACTTGGCGATGCCTACAGGAGTCATCACTGCTTTTCGCAGCACAGGAAAATGCATGACTTCGACCGTCGCACCGACGGCCTCGAGCCGGTCGACGAGTGGACCCGCCGAAGGCAACACGACCGTTGCTCGATACCCCTGTTCTATTACCGCACAGACACTTTCGAGAAGCTGAAGATCTGATCCGTACAGATCGGGCGACGGGTGGACGAACAGGACGGTCGTCACTGCTCGCGCTTCTTGATCAATCGCGCCGGAACACCGGCGTAGACGGAGCCCGCCTCGTACCTGCCCGCGGTGAGGACCGACCCGGCCGCGACGATGACATGATCCTCGACAACCACTCCGTCGAGCACGGTCGCCTTGGCACCGATCCAGCAGTCCGCGCCGATAGAGATGCCGACGTGCGTGACGCCTTGCGTCCGGATGGGCACGTCGATGCGCTCGCTCACGTGGTTCTCCGAATGCATGGAGACGTAATTCCCCACGATCGTGTCCGTACCGACGGTGATGCCTCCTGCCGCACCGTAGAAACAATCCGATCCGAGACCCACGTTGTCACCGGCGACGAACCCCTTCCCCAGAGTTGCTGCATTGCCAGTGCATTCGATGCGGGTGTACTTGCCGAGGCTCGTGTTCGAACCCAGGACCACGCCGTCTCGGCTCGTGGCGTCCACGAACGACCTCTCGGCAAAGGTCACCCCGGCTCCGAGACCGATCAGGCCGCGCGATTTGATGCGTGCGCCTCTTCCTACGAAGGGTGCGCCGCCGATGCGATGGAACCGGGCTATCCCCCGCAGCTTCATCACGACCCGCGACCCCACCATGTCCAGCAGGGCAGCCGGCGGCATGGCGTCATCGATCGCATAGGACTCGCCCTTGTACTTGCGCGCGACGCGCAGCACAGTACGTCTGATCGTGGACTCGATCATGGAGTCACCCGCTCGTCTCGATAACGAAGACCGTCGAAGATTCCTCGCAGGCTGCGAAACAACTTGCGTCGCTTACCTCTCTGCTCTCGGAGCGCAGAAGCCAACAGCCGCAAGGTGAAACGCCACCCATGCCCCAGGAGGACGTCGAGTCGTCGTCCGCCCGCTCCGCACAGAATCAACCGGTTCCGATTCATGAAGTAGTAGTAGTTCTCCGACTTGCCCCCGTGCTCACCGGACGCCCCGACCCGATGCCAGACGGTCACGGCCGAGACCACCGCGGCCGTGTACCCGAGGCCCGCAGCGCGCAGCACCAGGTCCGCATCCTCCCAATAGAGGAAGAACTCGTCGCGAAAACCGCCGAGATCCCGCCACGCCGACATGCTCACGCACAGAGCCGCGCCGGTCAGGAACGTCGCCGGTTGGGTGGCTGATGCCGGGGGTGTCAGAATATGTTCCGAAAGGCCCTGCGCTACATGGAGATTACCGCCCGCGAACCACACTTCCGACATGCCCGGCTCACCCGTCTCGATCACCGGTGAAGCCAGGTCGAAACCCCCTTCGCGCATGTTCGACACCAAGACCTTGGCCGAGTGCGGGGTCACCACGACGTCCGGGTTCACGATCCACAGGTAGTCGACGTCACCGACCCCGTCCGCGAGCCGGTTGATTCCACCCCCGAAGCCCAAGTTGACGTCGGAGAAGTGCGCCCGGAAGTCGACGCCGGGCACCCGTGTCATCGTGCGCAGCGTGTCGACCGCTGCCAGGTCCGTCGAACAGTTGTCCAAGACGTCTATCGACTGGACACCGGAGTCTGCGAGTGCCGTCACGCACGCCCGCAAGTCGTCGGTGGTGTTGTAGTTGACCACCACTGCGGCGATCGACGGCGGCGCAGTGCTCACGGGTGCATCGCTGCGTGATCGGCCTTGCGTCTCGCTCGTACGCCCATGTCGGTCGAGATGCAGAGCGCGACGGTGAGGCAGACCAACGGCAGATTCGAGGTCAACGGCCCGAACATGAGGTACCACGTGGATGCCACCATCAGGAACACCGTGATGGGCCGAGCAGTCTGCGAGGTCAGTTCGAAGACGGTGCTGCGCAGGATGTACAGCAGAATCACCACACCCACAATCAATCCGCAGATGCCGAAGCTCAGCCACAGGTCGGCGATGATGGAATGCAGCTCGTATCGTCCACCGAACATGTAGACGGTGACGTAGTCGCCTCCGCCGAGGAAACCTCCCGAATCGAGTCCGTCGCGGGCCACACTCAGATCGTGAGCGTCGGGTACCGCGCCGGGCCCTCGGCCCCACGGATCGTCTTTCATCAGATTGAAGGTGGCGAACCATTCCGGTCGAGCGCTGGCGATCAAACTTCCGGTTTCGTTGAGCTGACGAACGGTTCGAAGCCTGTTGTATTCGCCCAGCGCTCCGCTCAGCAACAGCGATGTGCCGATGGTGTACAGCGCGTACCCCACTCCGCCGCACACGAAGGTCAGGATGACGCGACGACCCACGCCTCGTCGACGCGAAGACGAGACGAAGAACTTACCGATGATCACCAGCAGAGGCGCAGCGATGGCAAACGCGGCAAAGCTTCTGGCACCGTTGGCCATACCGATTGCGCCGACCGCGAAGAACGCCAGCGGTGCATACCATTTGCTTCCGGCCAGGGCGCCGACCAAGAGAATCAGCGGCGTGGACAGGGTGTACTTGAAGTCTCCGAACGACAGCCCCGCGACGAGCACCGCATTGAGCAACAGGCCGATCGCGTAGACGACGAGGATGAGGGTGACGTCCACGTAACGCTTCACCCACACGATGAAGCCGATACACAGGATTTGCACCACGGTGAACTCGGTAACGAATCCGGCGGTGGCGATGCTGGTGACATCGACGTCGGACAGATGCAGAACGAGACCGTTCACGACCATCGCAGCAACGCCGACGTACACGAACGCAACGAACTTGCTGTTGCCCACCTCGCGGACGTACCTCGGCAGGAACATCACGGCCGGGAAGACTGCGCTCGTCAAACCGAACCCGAGCGGGAAACCGAACGCGATGAGGAAGATGGACAGCAACAGCAGTGGCTGACCAGGACGCGACGGGGCGTCTTTCGGCTCTTCGCGCGGCGCAGCGGGCCGCTGCAGCGCAGCGGCATGCCGGCCCGGGCGTCGGGTGATGGTGGCGGGAACAAGCTTCCATACCGACGTGGCCGGCCTCTCGCTGGTCGTCGTCATCGGCAAACCGGGAAAAAGGCGATTTCGGCGCTCATGTTCGCCTGCTCGACGCAGCCGCCCATGCATTTCTGTGCGCCGGTCATGTTATGTGTCTCCTTTTCGGTGAAAAACAAACCTACGGAATTCACGAAAGCCCCCGCGGTGACGACTGATACTAACCTTGAATTACTCGACATTCGTGGTCGAACCGGCACCCGATAAAGATGGTTTCATCGGCTCGAAACAATTCGATCTGCGTGGCGCACGTCCAGTAGGTTTGGATCGACCTGGACGGATTCGCTTCGACGGTTGGACAAAGTGATGAAACAGGCAGCACTGCTGTCGCTGACCGATCCCTACATCAAACGGGACGGCGGCACGCTACGGACTCGGGCAATGATCGGCGCACTGGAGAAGTGCGGATTCGACGTCGAGTGCGTGTATCCGACCGGTGACGCAAGCCGTCGGAACGAAGGCAGGCCGGCGATGGGCCGCCTGGCGTCGTCCCGACAAGCCGCAAGCGCGGCCAAACGGCACTTCCTCCCGCTCCCCACCGAGCTCGGGCAGCGATCGACCGCGTTGGGCACCGAAGTGCGACGGCTCGAACCATCACTGACGGTCACCAGCGTCCTGTCTCAGGCTCAGTTCGTCGATCCGCGGAATTCGGTGTTCTGGCTCGACTTCATGGACATCTGGAGCGAGTTCGGTCGTAGGGAAGCCGACCGTCGAACGGGGCTGAGCAAAATGGCCTCTCGAACACAGTCTCGATGGCTTCGAGCTCGGGAGAACAAGTACTGCAACGCAGCCCACGTCGTGACCGCGGCGGGGTGGTCGGACTGGAAGACACTGGTCGCACATGGCCACAGAGATGCAGTCTGGCTGCCAAATCCGATCGCCGACGACTCGTTCGAGACCGTTCCCCGCGCCAGCGGCGAACCCAACGTCGCCGGCCTCATCGGCAACTTCGAATACTGGCCCAACCGTGAGGCGTACCGAACTGTCATCGATTCCTGGCTACCTCGGCTTGTGGACTCGGGTTGGCGTGTGGTGGTGGCGGGCTCGGGTTCGGACGCCCTGGAACAGAGGCCGGGGGTTATCGCACTCGGTCACGTGGACAACCTGAACGATTACTACGGACAGATCGACGTCACGCTGGCTCCGATCGACCTCGGCGGGGGGATGAAGGTCAAGGTTCTGGAATCGTTCTCGCGGGGCGTCCCCGTAGTCGGTACGGCCTTCGCGTTCGACGGATTCCCCGAGGAAGTTCGCGCGCTCGGAATCACGGTAGATCTCGCCGAGCCCGACCTGACGGGATTGCAGGATCTCATCCGGGTCGACCCCACGTCTCCCGTGCTTCAGCAGTTCACCACGTCCGCGTTCAACGCAAAAGTCCACCGAATTTTGGCCGACGTCACCTGACCAGCAGCCCGGTAAATCCGATATTGCAGACCATTCACCCGTCGACAGCGCTCAATTCGGAACACGTATTTTCTTTCAGAAGACTGCGGGTGTCGGATGCCATACAACCCGGCAGTTTGATCCGAATCAGCTGCACTCTCGATTAACCTCGAGTGGTATCCGTTCCACCGTTTTGCTTCGAATCGATGCACGTCGGGTCCAGCCTAAGGAAAAGTAATGACACGGTCCGTGAGCATCATCGGCACTCGCGGCTACCCGAGTTACTACGGCGGCTTCGAAACCTTGGTACGCGTTCTGGCCCCCTACTTGGCCCAGCACGGTTGGGATGTCACTGTCTATGGACGGCCCGAGGGTGTGGCTTCCGAAGATCCGGCGATCGACTCGCGCGTCCGGTCGGTGATCACTCGTGGGGTCGAGACCAAATCGCTGAGCACGCTGTCCTATGGGCTCACGTCGTCGGTGCATTCGGCTATCGAGCGACCGGACGTCGCGCTCGTGATGAACGTGGCCAACGGATTCTGGCTTCCGCTACTGAAAGCACGAGGGGTTCCCACTCTGGTGAACGTCGACGGTATCGAGTGGGAGCGCGAGAAGTGGGGCCGCGCAGCGAAATCGGTATTCAAAGTCGGAGGATCGTTGACCGCCCGCTTCGCCACTGATCTGGTCTACGACTCGGTCGAACTCGGCAAGCGGTGGGAAGCGCGCTGCGGTCGTAGCGGAGTCTTCATCCCCTACGGCGGCGCAGTGCGTCAGCGCGGCGACGTCGTCGAAGGCTTGAGCCGTCGCACGTACGCGCTGATGGTCGCTCGGTTCGTTCCGGAGAACACGATCGACCAATTCCTCGATGCCGCACGCATTCTCAGCCGGAAATGGCAGGTGGTGATCGTCGGTTCCTCCGGGTATGGAGGTGAAATCGACGACCGCGTGGCACAACTCGAACGCGAGTGCCCGAAGGTCACCTGGTTCGGCCACGTGAGCAACGACGACATGCTGTTCTCGCTGTGGGAGAACGCCGGGGCGTACTTCCATGGTCACAGCGTCGGCGGTACCAACCCCGCCCTCGTACAGGCGATGGCGTGCGGCGCACCGGTCGTTGCACGGGACACCGTGTACAACCGTGAGGTCCTCGGCGACCACGCTGTTTTCGTTCAACCCAACGCCCCCGCCATCGCCGACGCGATCGAAGAGTTGATGACCGACGCGGAACGGCAGGAGATGCTGAGCGGCGGCGCCGCAGACCGCGCGCAGGACATCTACACCTGGGACCGTGTCTGCGCCGCATACGACACCGCGCTCTCGCAGTACGTCGACAAAGTTGTTCCAGCTGCACCTTTGCACTGCGCCCGCAACGGTCGCAGCCTCAATTCTGCGTGAGTGCCGTCATCCCAGGATGGCCCGCTCGAGGTAGGGGGCGAGAAGACGCGAGTACGTCGCGGTCAGGTGCTGTTCGTCCCACCTGATCGGTGCGCCGGCTGCGAAGATCGGGCAGACGCCGGCGTCGCAGAACCAACTGCTGGTGTCGACGAAGGTCGCCCCGGACGACGCGGCCGCCGCTTTCTCGGCGAGGACCTTGAGCTGCCAGTCCTTTGGAATGTCCATGACGCAGTCCGACGGGGCCGACACACGGGTGATGCATCCCGTCGGGGACGGACCGGGTGGGTTCGGAGCAAGGAACACCACGCGCGCACCGCTCGGCGCAATCTCGGCAAGCGCTCGTTCGTTGCCCGCTTGCCATTCGGCCTGAGCCTGCTCGTCCTTGTTACCGCTCGCGAGGCTCTGGAACGCGATGACGGTACCCGACACGATGACCAGCGACGGCTTGGTCTCGTTGATCTGCCGGTAGATCCGAGCTCGGCCCTCGTTACACCGCGCCGAATTCTCGGGATTGTCCGGCAGAGCAATGTCCACGTCCGCGAACGGGCATCCCGAACCACCGACGCCGTGCAGGCGATAGCCTCTGGGCTCCAACGAAGCCCGTAGACCCGGCATCCAGCTGATGGATATCGAATCGGCCACCACCATGGCCGTGTTCGGTGCGTCTGCGGGGCCGTAGACGCATTGGTTGGGGTCACTGAAATCGACCGGGTTGAGGCAGCCTGCGGCGGGATCCATCTCGGGCGCCCGGTCGGCGGTGATGTTCTCGAACGACGGGTTCAAGGGCGGGTACGTCTTGGACTTCAGCGCATCCGCCACCGCTGCAGCCAGCGGGTCCTTCTGGTTGGCCGTGGGCGCAGCCAGTGTGGCGACGGGCGCGGTCGAGTCGACCTTCGGGTTCAACGCCACAATGGCAAGGCACACGAACAACACCGAGACTGCCGCCAGAACGACGAACTGCGTGTCGCGCCCCGGTAGGAACGTGCCGCGATGAAACCGCGGGCGCCGCAACCGGAACATGCGACGCCGACGCCGGCGCCGTCCTTCACGCGGCCTATGTTCTGCCGGAGTAAGAAAAGTCGACTGCAGAACAGCCTGTTCGACGAAGTGGTAGCTCGCTACCGACAGGACGGCCATGAGCACTATTGCCACAACGTAGAACTCGACCCCTCGCGCCATCACCGCGTCCATCAGCACGATGACCGGCCAGTGCCACAGGTACAGGGAGAAGGAAATGGATCCGATGTAGACGACGGGGGTGAGTGTGAGCGGCCACGACGCGGCAACGGACCCGCTCCCCACACCCGACGCCAGCAGCAGCGCAGCCGCAACCACCGGAGCTGCGCCGACAGGAGCGGGGAACGCCATGTCGGATGAAATCATCACCGCCGAGACGACGATGCCGGCCAGTCCGAGAACGGCCAGCGCGTTGCGCACCGTGGTTCCCATCCGCAGCAACAGCGGCGCAGCAGCCGCGACAACCGCTCCGACGGCTAGCTCCCACGCTCGCGAGAACGTCGAGAAGTACGCGTTGGTCGGCGACGAATGTGTTTGGAACACTGCCCACGCGAACGAGACGACGATGACCGCGGTTCCAAGGCCGAAGATCAACGCATTCAAGCTCATTCGTGAGCGCAGCTTGGCCAGAACGAGAAGGGTCACAGCGATGACGAGTGGCCACACCACGTAGAACTGTTCCTCGACGGCGAGGGACCAGTAGTGCTGCAGCGGGCTCGGCGGCTGGGACGATTCGAAGTAGTTGGTGCCGACCGCCGCGAGATGCCAATTGACCAGGAAGGCCAGTGACCACCACGTGTCGGTCAGCACCCCCTGAGCACGATCCGTGAGGAGAAGCAGATACGACGCCGTGGCGGTAATGGCGAGCACCAGCAGCGACGCCGGCAGGATCCGGCGCGCGCGCCGACGGTAGAAGTTGGCGATCGACACCGACCCGGTGCCACTCCCCTCCTTGAGCAGCAGTCCCGTGATCAGGAACCCGGAGATCACGAAGAAGACGTCGACGCCGATGAACCCGCCTGCCGGCCATTGCCACAAATGGTCGAGTACGACGAGGATGACCGCAACGGCGCGCAAACCCTGAATGTCGGGGCGAAACCTGCCGTTTCGGGCACGGTTGTTCGCCTTCGCATGCACTCGGCGCTGATCTTCGAGAACATCGAGCATGTGGTTTACCCCATACGGCTAGGCGCTGTTGTGTGGAGCATAGCGATCCACAGGCCGGTTCAAGAGAACTACAAGCTCCGAATGTCCCTGCGGTAGAACAAGAACCCGCTTTGGGTCGATAAACACGCAGCCGCTTCAGGAATGAATCGCTCGGCTTGCCTCGACATCAATCAATACGTCAGATTTGGGCGATTGGCCCGAAGCAGGTCTTCTGCCTGCCGGTGTCCTGCTGTGCGGATCTTATAAATCCTGGTATGCGTCGTGCCGGTGCCGCGTCGGCACACGACCGAACCATCGTTTCGCCGCTGAACGGCGAGCCCATTGGCGCGGGGCAGAAGTAGTCACTTCAGAAAATGGCCTTAATGGATAGAAATCTTATAAATCAACATCCCCCGACAGATTAAGGCGCCTGATCCAGTGACTTCCTCGGCGATCGCCCTCTTCAACCCCGCCCCATCTCGCGGGGTCCGACGGAATTCCTGCCTGGCTTAAGGGCTATCACCTGAGAACTTGATTTGTTGCTATTCCAGTCGCGCTACAGACCATCTACGGAAGTGCACTGTTCTAAACTAGACGGACATGGTTGTCATGCGATACCTAGGTACCCGAGGTAGCGTAACTCGACTTCGGAAGCCCAGTTGGCCAAACGGTAATTGCGTTGTCTCGCCTCAGCGTGCGGGACTTGCGCGATTGTGGTAAAGCCCCCCGTGACAACTTATGAATCTGACAGTGCAGCAAGCCGCAAATCCGACCCAGGACCAAAACTGACCGCGGTTCCGGAAGTTGAGGTGGCACCGATCGGTTCGAAAGCCTACTATCACCCATGCTGGCTGCGGGATCACCTTGGGTCAACTGTGCTATATCTGCGACACGGTCTTTGCTCATTAGCATAGTCGAGTAACGAGGAGTCGGGATGCAATATGGTGTCGGAACAGATCGGCACGCGCGGATAACGGTAGGAACAGTTCCGTTTGAAGTGACGACATTGGGTTCGGCTGTCGGCACCGTGGTCAATCTGTCCGTGAACCAGGAGGCCGTCCCAGTACGGCTCGCCAACGCGTACTGCGTCGCGCACGCATCCAAGAGTGAGGAGTACAACCGGCTCCTTCGTGGACGCGGTATCAACTTCCCAGATGGATCTCCGGTCGTTTGGGCGATGCGGCTACGCCGGACCGCAACGACCCGCCCAGGTCGCGTCCGAGGGCCGTCGCTCTTCCTGAAGGTTCTAGATAAAGGTCGGGTGAAAGAAGTCAGTCACTTTTTTCTGGGGACAACCGATGAAACTTTGACGCGGCTGGTAGAGCAAGTCAAGATTCTGTACCCCGGTATCCAGGTCGCCGGGACTCTTGCTCCGAACTTCGGACCCTTGGATCAAGACTTCTACGTAGACTCCGCTACTGCCATTGACGCCGCCAACCCGGATCTAGTTTGGGTTGCGCTTGGGTCTCCCAAGCAGGATTTCGCCGCCGCACGGCTAGCCGAGCTGTCGTCAAGACCTTGTGTCGGCATTGGAGCCGCGTTCGATTTTGTCGCGGGGACAGCCAAGGAAGCGCCCAAATGGATGCAGAACGGCGGGCTTGAGTGGCTTTATCGGCTTGGCTCTGAACCGAAACGTCTTTGGAGACGATACGTGTTCGGAAACATCCGCTTTTTGATTGCTGTTCTGTCAAATGCGATGAGAAGAACGAAATCGTGATTAGCCCGATTAAGATAGCGCTTATGAGACGGCTTTCGATTCGCGCTAACGTTAAATTTAATCGAACTCTTCACGTCGGACCAGGTTCGATCGTATGGGCGCCGAGTCATCTGGCGATAGGAAACAATGTTTATATTGGTAAACATGTCACTGTTCAGGTAGACGGCGAGATTGGCGACGAAACGTTGATCGCCAACGGTGCGGGAATCGTAGGCAAGCGTGATCACGACTACCAAGAGGTCGGCATACCGGTCCGTTCCGCCAGTTGGGTTGGGGATAATCCGAGCCTCTCCCGTAAGACTATTGTTGGGTCCGACGTGTGGATCGGGTTCAATTCCGTTGTCTATTCAGGCGTGACAGTCGGAAATTCGGCGATAATCGCGGCTGGTTCTGTCGTGACAAAGGACGTACCGGAAAACGAGATTGTTGCAGGGGTTCCTGCCCGCCGAGTTAAGTATCGCTTCACTGAAGACGAGTTTCGGGCACATTGGGCAGCACTCGCTCGTAGGGGGATAAGACGCTTGGCGGTACCCGACGTTTTAAGGTTTGGGGACGCATGAGGGGTTCCCGCGCTTCAGTGGCCATCATTCACCCTTGGCTGCCTCAATACCGAGTTCCGTTCTTTGACCTGCTAGGCCAAGTACTTCGTGACCGAGATGTCGATCTGAAGGTTTTTGTTGGAGACACGCCACCGGAGTGGAAAGCTCGGAACGATTCCTCGACTAGTCAACACGCCAAACTCTTACCTACACGATTCATCAAGGTTGGAGATCGTGTGCTGACCTACAAGTCGCTCGCGACACTCCGCCAAAGTAAGCCTTACGACTTGCTCGTACTTGAACAAGCAATTCGCAACCTGGAAACCTACCAATTGATCGCACCTCCGCGTCTCTTTACCCGCATCGCGTACTGGGGGCACGGGAGGACTTACACAGCAGCGCCACACAAGATCGAAGAGGCAATAAAAATGCGGATGACGCTTTCCGCAGATTGGTTCTTTGGTTACACCGACCAAGGTGTCGAACACGTAGTGAACCAGGGTTTTCCGCGACAGAGAACTACTACGGTACAGAATTCAATTGACACAAAGCGAATGCAGTCGGACCTTGACTCTGTCACTGAACCTGAGTTGAAGGAATTTAAACTACAACACGATCTGACGTCAGCGACCGCACTTTATATCGGTGGCGTGGATGAGTCGAAAAGAATTGACTTCTTACTGGAGTCTGGGCGGAGAATCTTCGATCAAAACCCTAACTTTCGACTGATAATCGCAGGGTCGGGTAGCGATAGCCACAAGGTGGCAGCACGTGCGAAAATAGACACGTGGATCAAACCTGTTGGACCAGTGTTTGGCCTACAGAAGGCACTTGCGTTCAGGTCCAGCAAGGTGCTAATGATACCGGGGCGAGTCGGGTTGGTTGCTGTAGACAGCTTGACAGCTGGGCTGCCTATTATTACGACGGATTGGCCTTTTCATGCTCCAGAGTTCGAGTACCTGGAGAAGGATTCCACCTGCGTCGTAAGCCCCGACGATATGGCTCTGTATTCAGTCATCGTCGCTCAGACGATGGCGAACAGTCGCGCTCTCAACGAAATGGCCGACAAATGTCGAATCGAAGCGCGGAAATACACCGTTGAGGCGATGGTTACTCGTTTTGCTGATGGCATCCACTCAGCCCTTTCGTAACGTTCGCGAGTCGCGGGATTCTGGAGGAAACACGACGTGAAGTGCGCGAAATTCTTTGAGCAGCATTTTGGTTGTTAGACAAGGCTCAGCAAGATTCGAGGAATGCGGTCACTTGGAAACGATCACTCAAGACCGGCCGAGTGGAGGGCCCTGCAGCACTCACGGAAGCGAGTGACGGCGGCTTCAGACGTCAGTTCCCGTAGGGGAACCCAGCTTGGTCGAGCAGACCCAGCAGGTAGTACCCGTACCCGGACTTCACGAGCCGCTCCCCGGCTCCGCGCAACGCCTCGTCGTCGATGAACCCCACCCGCCACGCCGCCTCTTCCGGGCACCCCACCTT
>NZ_BMCU01000008.1 GCF_014635345.1 Rhodococcoides trifolii | reverse complement strand
CAGTCGTCACCGGTAGACACCGATTACCTGGCCGGTCCCAACCTCAGGTTATGACTGCGGGGATCTGAGGGCGACGACGAGCAGGTCGCTCGACGGTCCTCGCAGTTCACGGCCCGCGGGCCACACGGCACGCAGGAACCGGCGCAGGTCGAGCCCCTCTGTGTGAACGCGGGCCAGTGTTCCGGCGGCGATCTCGGCGGATACCGCGAGGGAGCTGAGTACGGCCGGTGCGAGGCCGCCGATGACGGCAGCTTTGATGGCAGTGGTGGAGGACACCTCGAGCAGTGGCGCGGCGAGTGGGCCTGCAGTCCGGAGCGCACGTTCGAGCGCGAGACGTGTGCCGGACCCGGGTTCGCGGGTGACCAGCGGTGTCGCGGCCAGTTCGCTCGCCGTGATCGTTCGTCGAACCCATTGATGATCGGGGGCGACGACGACGACGAGTTCGTCGCGGGCAACGTCCTTCGAGTGGAGTCCGCTGGGCAGATCGGGGCTTTCGACGAATCCGATGTCGGCGCGGCCGTCGAGCACCGATGCGGCTACGTCGACAGAGTTTCCGGAGGTGAGAGTCGGTGTGATGGAAGTGTCGTGGGAGCGCAGTGTGATGAGCCATCGCGGTATGAGGTATTCGGCGATGGTGAGGCTCGCGGCGATACGAATGTGGCTGTGGCGGTCGGTGCGCAGCATTGCGATGCTCGTGGCGAGCTCGGCGGCTTCGGCGATGACGCGCTCGGCCCAGCCGGCGACCAGTTCGCCGGTTGCGGTGAGGGTGGCACCTCGCTGCCCGCGATGCAGGAGTGCTGCCCCGACGCGGCTTTCGAGTGCTTTCAGGCGTGCGCTCGCCGCTGGCTGCGACATGCCATGCGCAGCCCCTGCGCGTCCGATGCTTCCCAGCTCGGCGACGGACAGCAATAATTCGTAGCTGATCAGGTCGGTCACATGGGTCGGCAGGGGCACGGTGCCAGCGTAGAGACTGCGATCGTAGTGGGCACGGGGCCACGGGCGCGTTTGACGGGAAAGTCCCCATTCGAGCTCAGTGCTCGCGGGAAGTGGAACGGGGTCGCGGCACTGGATCCCGTGGTTCGTTCACCCTCACTGACGCCACCTGCACTTATCCAATTCTCGTCACCCGGGATTGCCTTGGTTCGTGCGAGTTGTTTCGAACTTCACCGGTGCTCTCGCAGCGTGAGCTGGGACAAGGCAGGGGATGAGTCGGACGTAGGCGACCATTCCGATCAGCTCCACCAGTGTCTGCGACACCACGACCACGGCAGCAAGAGACAGTGCTGGTGGCAGCGCGAGCGCCAGCGGCAGTACGACCAACGAAATCGGGTGGCGCCGGAGAAGGTCGAGGCCCGAGCATCCGGGACGTCCTGGCGGGTCACTCTGGCCGTCGCCCATCCGACAACCGCCATGATGACCAGGAACGCTACGAAGATCGGCACCGCGAAGATCGGCACCGCGGCAATCAGCTGGGAGCCTTCGGAGCGGACTGCGTCGATCTGCGACGCCACGACGACGGCAAGAGTGGCCATCATGACCGGCACCATCGCCGCGGCCATGACATCCATGATCTGTGTGCCGAGTCGGCGGCGCGTCAGGATCTGCCTTCGGCCTCGGTGATACCCGTAGGGGGTATTGCTTGGTACGGTGGCAACGTGCGTGACGGTGCTCGGCGACGATCGTCGGCCTCGTCTGCGCTCTCGGTGCTTCGGACGGTTCTGATCGCGCTCGGCGTGGTGCTGATGCACACGACCCTGCCCGTCCCCACCGCCGCGGCCCATGACGCGATGCCCGCACCAGGGCAGCCGAACAGCGTGGTCGCCCATCACTCTGCTGACACACACACCGTCGACGCCGAGACGGCGGCGGCGCACGTGCCGTGCCCGAGCGGTCACGACATGGTGCATCCGTGCATCGGGACGGTCACGTCTTTCCCTGCGATGTCGGTGCCGACCGTGACCGCCGAGTCCATGCCGACACTGGACACCGCGTCCGACCGTGTTGTCGCGATCGTGGCTCGGGCAGGTCGTGCGCCCCCGTGGGCGGTGTACTCACTGGACAAGTCGGTATTTCTTCGGGTGTGACGGGGAGTCCGGGGCCACGGTGCTCCGGCGGATCGCAGGCAGATCCACCTCGTCTCTCGTTCGTCACACCTCAGGAGTACTTCCATGCGCATCAACAGAAGAACAACCACCGTCCTCGCCGCCGCGGCGGTCGGCATCGCCCTCCTCGCAGGGTGTAGCGACGACGGATCGGGCACGTCGATGGAGGGCCACTCGATGGGCTCGTCCACCTCGATGGAGTCCTCGTCGGCGCAGTCCGCGGATCCCGCAGCGAACTTCACCGACGCCGATGTCATGTTCGCGTCGATGATGTATCCCCATCACGCGCAGGCCGTCGAGATGGCCACCATGGTCGACGGGCGCACGACGAACCCGGAGATCGTCGCCCTGGCAGGGGAGATCGCCGCCGCCCAGAAACCCGAGATGGAGCAGTTGACGTCGTGGTTGGTGCAGTGGGGTCAGCCGGCGCCGTCGTCGGACGCGAGCTCGATGGAGGGTATGGACCACGGATCGGGCAGCGGGATGATGACTCCACAGGACATGGACTCGCTGATGGCCGCGTCGGGTGCTGACTTCGACCGCCAGTGGCTGACGATGATGATCGCCCACCACCAGGGCGCGGTCGCGATGGCAGAGAAGGAGATCGCCGACGGCTCCAACACGGACGCGGTCGCGATGGCCCGCACCATCGTCGAGACGCAGAACGCCGAGATCTCCCGCATGCAGCAGCTCTTGGGCTGACCGAGAACCCGGCCGGTACCGCAGTTTCGGGTCCTGCTCGACGAACGACGTAGCCCCGCACCGATGTCGGTGCGGGGCTGCGTCGTATCGGAGGGCCGCAGGTCAGTCCCGCGGGGTACCAGTGCCGGGCCGGAGGTCGAGTCGACGGAGCAGTTGGGCGTTGGCGGCGACGATGATCGTCGACAGGGACATCAGAATCGCTCCCACGGACATCGGGAGTACGAACCCGATGGGTGCGAGCACACCGGCCGCCAAGGGCACGGAGAGCAGGTTGTATCCGGCGGCCCACCACAGGTTCTGCTTCATCTTCCGGTACGCAGCGCGGGAGAGATCGACCACCGACAGCACCGAGCGGGGGTCGTCACTGGCGAGGATCACCCCCGCGGACGCGATCGCCACATCCGTGCCTGCACCGATGGCGATGCCGACGTCGGCGCGGGCGAGGGCGGGGGCGTCGTTGACACCGTCACCGACCATCGCGACCTTCCTGCCCTCGTCCTGCAGGTCCGCCACCCGCTGCGCTTTGTCCTCCGGGCGCACCCCGGCGAAGTAGCGGTCGATACCGAGCTCACCGGCGACCGAGGCGGCGACCGCGTCGGCGTCGCCGGTGATCATGACCACCTGCACCCGCTGGGCGTGCAGATCGGCCACCGCGGCGCGGGACTCGGGGCGGATCTCGTCGGCCAGTTTCAGCGCTCCGATCACGGCGCCGTCGGCGACGACATGCAGGATGATCGCCCCGTCCCGCCGCCACCGATCGGCCACACCGAGCTCGGCCCGGCGCTCCTGCTCGAGCATCGCCGGACCACCCACCCGTACGGCGGCGCCGTCGACGACCGCGGACACCCCGACCGCAGGTGAGGACCGGAAGTCCTGCGCAGACGGGATATCGAGCCGACGGCCCTCAGCAGCGGCGACGATCGCGCGTGCCAACGGGTGCTCGGAATCCGCTTCCGCAGCTGCCGCCAGCGCCAGAACCTCCTCGACGGTGCGCCCGTCCACGGCCTCGACGTCGGTGACGGCGGGTTCGCCGCGGGTGAGAGTGCCGGTCTTGTCGAACAGCACGGTGTCGACGGTGCGCATCGACTCCAGCGCGAGGCGGTCCTTGATCAGGACGCCGCCGCGTGCGGCACGTTCGGTCGCGATGGACACCACCAACGGAATCGCCAGGCCCAGCGCGTGGGGGCAGGCGATGACCAGGACGGTGATCGTGCGGACGACCGCGTCGTCGGGGGAGCCGAGGAGGGTCCAGGCGGCCGCGGTGAGAACGGCGGCGCCGAGGGCGAACCAGAACAGCCACGCCGCGGCGATGTCCGCGATCCGCTGCGCCCGCGACGTCGAGTTCTGCGCGTCGCTGACCAGGCGCCGGATGCCGGCGAGGGTGGTGTCCTCGCCGATGGCGGACACCCTCACGCGGATCCCGGAGTCGGTGGCGACAGTGCCGGCGACGACGGTGTCCCCGTCGCTGCGGCGCACGGTGCGGGACTCGCCGGTGATCATCGACTCATCCATGCTCGCGGCCCCTGAGACGACGACACCGTCGGCCGGGACCCGGCCGCCGGGGCGCACGACCACCACGTCATCGACCTGCAGTTGCGCCGGATCCACGACGGTCACCTCACCATCGGCGTCGACCCGCTCCGCGGTGTCGGGGAGCAGCGCGGCCAGCGAGTCCAGGGCCGACGTCGTCTGCGCGAGTGAGCGCATTTCGATCCAGTGCCCCAGCAGCATGATCACGATCAGCAGTGCCAGCTCCCACCAGAAGTCGAGCTGATGATCGAGTAGACCGACACTCGCACCGAGAGACGAGACGAACGCGACGGTGATCGCCAACGCGATCAGCAGCATCATTCCCGGTGTGCGGCCGCGTATCTCGCTGACGGCACCGGTGAGGAACGGGGAGCCACCCCACACGAACATGACTGTGCCCAGCACGGGGGACACCCACCCGATCCAGGAGCTGTGCGGAAGTGAATACCCGAGGATCATCGCGAACATGTCCGACGCTGCGATCACCGGAACCGCCAAGACGACCATCACCCAGAACAACCTGCGGAACTGGCCTGCATGATCGCCGTGGCCTCCGTGGCCGCCGGCCATGTCGTGATGGTCGTGATCGTGCGAACTGTCCGTCCGGACGGTGGCCGGTGATGACTCGATCATGTCAATTCCTCAATTTCAAAGGTGTTGCTGTGCGATGCCCTGTACCGGTCGGAGATTCGGACGTGCCGTAGTCAATCGCATCGCTGCGGTCGGCTACCCGCTGTGTCCTGCTCCGCGTCGATACCCCCAGGGGGTATGTAGTCAAGACCATACGCCGCTCGGTCGGCTGTGGGAAGGTGTGCCGTCTCACTCGGTCTCGGTTCCTGCACGCATCGGATCGTGCAGCTGACGCGATTCCGCACCCTTCTGCGGCAGTATCGATGAACACCGGGATCACGATGGTGCCGACGGTTTTGCTCTCGGCCAACCGGATTGCCCGCCCGACCGCCTGAACGATGTCGACCTCCGAGCCTCGTGGGTCGATGAAGGCGACACCGTCGAGGGTGGGGACGTCGACGCCCTCGGCGAGCCATCTGGCGTTGGCCAGCACGCCGCGTTCGTCGTCGTCGAGTTGGCGGAGACGCTGAAGCTTCACGTGGCGTTCAACGGACGACATATCACCGGAGGCGAACCCGGTCACAATGTTCCGGACGGTCGTTCTTCTGCAGGCATCCAGTCGAGAACGTCGGGCATCTCGGCGGCGAATCTCTGTGCTCGCAGCACCCGCGAATGGAAGCGATGACCCGGCGGAGGTCATATTTGCGCATGGCTTCGGCCAGCCCGATCCGGCTGTGGTGTAACCGGTCCGTGGTAGCGATGAGAAGGCGATAGTCGAACCACTTCCTCGACGACTCGGAGAGGACCTTGTCGACGTCGCGCTTCGTGACGGCGTGATCGGGGCTGTACGCCTTAACCTGCACCGCCCAGGCCTTCCCGACACTGTCCTCGACCACGAGGTCGATGCCGGCGTCGCTGCCCCACCTGTGATCCCAGTCATCCCACAGCCAAACCTCCCGAACCGTGTGTCGGTAGTACGGGTCGTTCTCGAGGTACCACTTGCAGATGCGCTCGAACTGCCTGCCTCGAATGTGATTGTTTTCGGAGCAGGTGTCGTAAAGGGCAGCGAATGTGCCCATTCCGAGAACTTCAGCTGGCCGTACCGACTGGTTTGTCGCCCTCGCGTAACTACTCGAATGACTCCTCGGGACCGTTAGGGCGCAGATCCTGCGCCACACCACCCAGGAGTTGCGCGGATCAAACTAGTTGAGTGAGCTGGCGCGAGTGCTTCCGACGAGCGTCCTCTGCGGCTCCGGCAGACCTCCGGTCGAGCTTGGCGGGTTGTCCTCGGAGGTGAGGTCGTTCCCACGCATTGCACTCGGCCGGTGTGGGCCTTCGTTCAGCCGCGTTTGCTAGTGACGCGATCGTGAAGCCGAGTCGCGACTCATTGACGCGTGGCCGCAACTGTCATGCGGCTGGACCCGCGTCTGCTGCTTTGTCGATCAACGAGATACGATGTCCACCAGGGTAATACGGACTAGTCGAGTTCGACGTAGGGGATTCTCGGTGTCACGAGAGTGTCACAAGTCGGGACGGACGGAGGTGGACCGGGGCGGACGCTGATGGACGAACGCGCAGCTCAGACCGGGTTTCGTGAGTCCAGGTGAATTCACCTGATCGGGCCGTCGAAGCCTTGTAAGCGAGCGGTCTTCGGTTCAATCCCGAAAGGGGGCTCTCGATATGCCTCTGAGCAGCACGAATGCTCCGAAATGGCCCCATCTGACCTCTCGTTTCACGACTTCCGCCTGTACGTCCGTGCAGGTCCGCCACGGTCCAGGTGCGTCCGGTCACCTGCGAGAACTGCCGAAATGCGGCTCGATGTCACGAGTTGTCACAACTCATTCGTAACTCGTTCGATGGACTCGGGTGGACGTCGGTGGTGGTGGGTGGACCTCGACACCGAAGAGTCCACGACAGTCTGCGGATGCCCGCGGACTTCCGTGGACGGGAACCACTCGCTTCACGTCCGGTTGCCAAGGGCGTGGACGTGTGCGGACGTCAGTGGACGTGCGACGTTCGATTGCCGGAGCCTGGATCAACCGACAGTCACCGGGCCGAGCCATGTGGGTGGTCGTTGCTGTGACCATTGGCAATCATTCGCCACGGCATAGTTGATCGGGTGTCTGAAAACCGTTGTGCAACAGCAGATTTTGTGTCACTGGCGAGAATGGCGACAAACGTGCCTCGTTGGGCGCCGCAGCTCTACCGCCGGACGAGGTCACCGCACAGACTCTCGGGGACGACCACGTCACCCACTCCATGATCGACCGACTCGCTCGGATGCTCGGCAGGGCACCGTGGCCGCCGACACGCTCGTCCGGCGACACCAGGACAGCGAGGCGGTGAACATCGCCATCGGGATCCTCGCCGCCCGGCACGGCTGCACCGTTGCGGTGGCCTCGGCGAGGTCTCGCCGTCGGGAGTCGTTGTGCCGACGGGTTGTTCGACGAAGTCCTTGACCAGGGAGTCCTTCAGACCGAAGACGGTGTCGTGGCCGAGAAGGTCGTCGCCGCAAGAACGGCGCCATCCGCCCATGGTGTCGGCGAACGACCAGATGGTGCTGGTGGACAATGCGAATGCGCCGGTGGCGAAGGCGCCGATGAGCTGGTCCCTATCTCAGTGACACGCGCAGCGGCAGGGATCTCCAGGATCGCATCGTGTTGTTGAGATGTCGCTCGGTTTCGCCCGCAAGGCTGATCGTGGAGATCCTCGCGGCCAAGGCTGTCAGAAGGACTTCGGCTTCCAGTCGGGCGACATGTTGCCCGACGCATCGATGGATTCCCATCCCGAAACCGACATGTCCTGAAGGATCTCGGGTCAGATCGTAGCTGTCGGGCGAATCCCACCGACGGGGATCGTGGTTCGCTGCACCCAGAGACAGTAAGACTTTGGCTCCGTCCGGCACATCTGTGCCGTCGATCGACATGTCGCGCGTCGCCGTTCGATGGAAGGTTTGAACAGGAGAATCCCATCTGATTGCTTCATCGAACGCCGTGCGTGCTCGAGTGGGGTCGTCGCGCAGACGCATCCATTGCTCAGGATGTGATGCGAGGGCGTACAGAACTGCCGCCAGACCACTCGCCGTGGTGTCGAACCCAGCTGACAGCAGGGACCGTACAAGGATCGGCGCCTGCTGTTCGGTGATGTCCCCGCGGTCGGCAGCGGACCACACCTGCGCGCCGAAACCGTTGTCTGTGAGGTTCTCGCGTCGGCAGTGAGCCATCGTCCACTCCACGGACCCAGCCTCGTGGACCTTCTGTGCACTGGCTTTCATCAGCGCGCTGTCGAGAGGTCCAACGGAGTTGAACACGAAGTCGCCCAGCGGCAGGAGATGTTCACGACCTGTATCTGGTATGCCGATCTCGTCGGCAAAAATTTTCAGTGGCAGCGCGTTCGAAAGAGCATCGATTCCGTCGAATTCCGTGGAGTCCGAGAGTAGTTCGTCCACCAAGCTCTCGGCGGCGATCGACCAGCTTGCTCGAAGTTGCTGGACGGCTGGTGCTCCGAGAATCTTCGACAGCACCAGGCGAGGCGCATCGTGGCGAGGCGGGTCTGCCTCGAGAAGGGGGCTCGGCGGTCGGATGGGCTTCTCGAAACGGAAGTTCGCAATGCCGACGCCGGCTGACGATTGGTACGACTGCCAGTCCGTGAGTGCTGCACTCACGTGGTCGAATCGACCCATCGCATAGACACCGTAGCGCTCGAGATAGACGACCGGGCCGGTCTCTCGCAGATGGCGATGGAATGTGGACGGATCGGCCAGGATCTCGAGGTCGTACGGGTCTGCGTCGCTCACCGGCGCTCGGGAGGATGTAGACATACGGTCACGCCCTTTCTGCTGTTGTCTCAGAGGTCCAGCACGAGCTTGTCGGAACAGGAACTGGAGACGCACACGAACATCGAAGTCTGCGAACGGTGTTCGTCGTCATCGAGAATCGAGTCTCGGTGGTCGGGACGTCCCGCGAGGACAGTCACCTGGCACGTACCACAGGTTCCTTCGCGACACGAGGAGAGAACGTTCACCCCGCACGCGCGGACGGCGTCGAGGATGCTGCTACCGGGCCGGACCGTCACGGTTCGGCCTGAACGGGCGAGTTCGACGTCGAAGGGCGCATTGCGGACCGGGGCGCTGCGTTCTCTCGGGACGAAGCGCTCGGTGCGGAGCGTACCGAGCGGCCTGCCGGTGCAGAGTGCTTCCACTGCATCGAGGAGTCGGCCCGGCCCACATGCGTACAACTTCGTGTCGAAACCGGGTTTCTCCGATATCCACTCGGCCAGAGGAAGCAGGCCACCGCGATCCTCCGGGACGATCGTGACATCGCCACCCATATGAGAGATGTCGTCCAGGTACGCCATCGCTCGGCGAGTGCGCCCACCGTAGAGCAGTCGCCACTCCGCGCCGAGTACCTGCGCTTGCCGGATCATCGGCAGAAGTGGCGTGATGCCGATGCCTCCGGCGATGAACGCATATTTCTGTGAGGGCACCATCGGAAAGTTGTTCCTCGGTCCTCCGATGCCGATATGGTCTCCCACTTTCACGTGGTCGTGGATCAGAGCGGATCCGCCGCGTCCCTCGCTCTCTCGCAGAACTGCCACGCGATAGCTGTAAGGGTCCCACCGATCTCCGCACAACGAATACTGACGGGTCATTCCGTTCGGCAATATCAGGTCGATATGCGAGCCAGGCGTCCAGTCCGGCAGTCGTTGTCCGGAAGCGTGGCGGAGCGTCAGGGCGACGACATTCCCTGCGACCGTATTCTTTTCGCTCACGACATAGGGCGACTGCGCGGTCACGTTGCTCTGGAGTTTCAGGTCCATGTCGGATCCCCCTGGTGTTCGAAAACATGTGAAGCGATCAAGTCGAAAGACCTGGATCGTGCGATGAGAGACTCGGGAACAGGCGTCGCCTTTCGTGTGACGTCCGGCCGGCAGCGACGCCGTGCTGCCCGTTTCGGTGGACCAGCACTGCCGTCATGGCGCGAGGACAGACTGTGTCAGGAATGCAGCGGTGTCCTGTCGGATCTGTTCGGCCACCGCAGCGGGTCGCGAGAGAAACGGGTTGTGCCCGGTGTCGAATCTGGTTGTCCTGCCCGTGTGTTCACTCATCGACTGTTGTATCGAAGGATCCAGTGAACGGTCCTGCTCGCAGAGAATGTAGCTGGTGGGAACTGATTTCCAGATTGCATCCCGCAAAGGGTGTGCGGCCGAATCGAGACTTTGGTGGGTCAGTCGTCGGCCGTATTCCGCGGCTCGCTCCGGAGGGAGGTCGTGGTAGAAGATCTCCTCCGGGCGGAGTGCATCCACGTACCCCTCGCTGGGGTGGACATCCCACCAGTCGGGAAGTCCGTGCTCCCCGGCGAGGCTCGCCACGGACTGCCCTACGTCCAGCACCCATGCCGCGATGTACACCACCCCGATGACGTTGTCCAAGCCGCACAACGCCTGGGTTGTCGGAAGTCCTCCGTACGAGTGGGCGACCACGACCACCGGTTCGGTGATCGATCGGACCATCGAGCGAATGGTGTCGACGTCGTCGTCGAACGACCCGAGTTTCGCAGGGTCGTGCCCGGAGGAGGGGAGTTCGACAGCGTCGACAGTGTGGTCGGTCATCTCGGCTCGGAGGTCGTCCCACACCCACGCGCCGTGCCACGCGCCGTGAACAAGAACTACGGTCGGATTCTTCTGATTGTGCGTCATGACAGTCCGTTTCCTAGGGGTGAGGGGATGGTTCCAGTGCAAGGCTTGTGTACTCACGTCGCCACAGCTGCAGTGGTCAACCGCGTGAGTGATCGACGGCCGCCGTGACTGTTCTGTTCGATGTCGCGGCCGGGCGCGCTGCCCGGACAGCGTCGAGGTCACGGCCGGAGTGCTCGGGCAACGACAGGGCGGCCCATGCACTCGCTACCGAGATCACCACCAGGAACAGCGCTATCGGCCAGGTGTTCGTGCCGCCGCCCGCGGCTGCGAGCAGCGTTGTAGCGATGAGGGGGGAGAATCCGGAACCGATGGTCTGCGCAAGTTGGTAACTGGTGGACACTGCGGTGTACCGGACCTCGGTCGGGAACAATTCGGTGAGCATCACCGGTGCGACCCCGTTGACCGACGTCATCACGAATCCGAGATAGAGCGACACGGTGATGACCATCGTCGCGGTGCTACCCGTGTTGACGAGGTGGAAGATGGGAAAGGCCAGGACTGCGGTTGCAGAGATCCCGGCGATGATGACCGGGCGACGTCCTATCTTGTCTGAGAGCGCGGCATAGACCGGCGTCATGACGATGCTCGACAGGGTGCCCAGGAGTACTGCGGTCAGAGCAGCGGAGCGTGAGTGCCCGATCGTCGGCGTGTACGAGAGAAAGAAGATCGCGAAAACGCCCATCCCGCAATACGGTCCGATCTGAAACAGGATCGACTTCAGCAGCGTGGCCGGCTCGGAACGGGTCAAGGCCAGGATCGGGGTTCCCTGTGCGGGAGCCTTCGTGGCCGAGCGGTTGTCCTCGAAGACCGGGCTTTCGGAGATGCGGGCCCTGAAGTACATGCCCAGAGCGAGCAGGCCGAAGCTGCACAAGAAGGGCACCCGCCAGCCCCAGCTGAGCATCTGATCCTCGGGCAGCGAGGCAACCCACAGCATGGCTCCGGTGGCGAGGACCGATCCGGTAGGGGCTCCCATTGCGGCAGAACTGCTTGCAAGGCCTCGCTTTTCAGTACTCGCATGCTCGGACACCATCAGTACCGCGCCGCCGTACTCGCCGCCGACCGCGAAGCCCTGCACCAGGCGCAACATGACGAGCAGCAGCGGTGCCGCCGCGCCTATGCGGTCGTAGGTCGGTAACAGGCCGATCACACCACTGGTGATTCCCATCGTGACCATGGTCACCACCATCACGTTCTTTCGGCCGAAGCGATCTCCGAAGTGCCCGAAGACCATGGCGCCGACGAACCGGGCTGCGTAGCCGGCGGCCAATGTCGCGAGAGCGACGAGAGTGCCGACGACCGGGCTCAGGTTCGAGAAGAAGACTCGATTGAACACGAGGGCAGCGGCGGTGCCGTAGAGGAGAAAGTCGTAGTACTCGATCGTCGTCCCGAGGTAGCTGGACAGTGCGACGCGGCGGACGTACGAGGGTGATCGATCTGGTCCGAGGGTGCTCATGGGCAGTCCTTTCGAGGATCAGCGACGGCGTTGCGGCCGCTACTCGACGCGTGATGTGACTCACATTTGTCGGCTGCGAGCAACGTACATCACATGCAATATTGAATGCAATAGACAGTTGTGCCGACCTTGTCATCTAAATAACTGCAGCTCAGAGCTATTGCATTCAATCTTGAATGCAGCGTATGGTTCAGATCACACGGTCGGTCGTCTGTGATCGACGCCCACGAAAGAGAGACACATCGATGGTTGTGACAGCTGCCGAACGCACACCAGCCACCGGCGCGACCCCGACCGAACGCTTCTCCGCTGCCACGGCGCACGAGGCGGCCGGCCGGATCGGCGCGCTTCCGGCCCGGATTCGGCCCGCCTACGACGGTGCGGAGATCTACGGCCCCGCCTACCCGGTGCTGTGTCCGGTGGGGGACAACCTGTGGCTGCACCGCGCTGTCGCCGAAGCGTCTCCGGGAGACGTGCTGGTGGTTCAGACGACCGCCGGCGCGGAGTACGGCTACTGGGGCGAGATCCTCAGCGAAGCCGCGCGCGCCCGCGGCTTGGGCGGACTGGTTCTCGATGGAGGTGTCCGAGACGTGGGCGCTCTCGCGCAGGTCGGCTTTCCCGTCTTCTCCTCGTCGATCTGCATCAACGGCACCATCAAGGATCCCGATGCACCGGGCAGGCTGGGTGGCCCGATTCGACTGGGCGCCTACCGAATTGCTCGCGGCGACGTCATCGTCGGTGATGTCGACGGTGTCGTGGTCATCCCCCGAGATCAGTGGCCCGAGGTGCAGAAAGCCTCGCGGGAGCGTGAGGAGAAGGAGGCCGCGATCATCGCCGAGATTCGATCCGGCGCCTCCACCCTCGACCTGTACTCCTTGCCCCGCTGACATCCCCTTCCCGCCGGTGGTCGGTGCACCGACGCCGTGTGTCTCACTCACGAAAGAGGTTTTCCGTGTTCATGTTTCACGCTACAACAGTCAAAAACGAGGTCGATGCACGATGAGTCGAATCGTGGCCGTCGTCGGCACTTCTCACAGCCCGATGCTCGGCATGGAGCCAGAGCGCATGTGGAATCTGCGTGCCGAGAACGACGCGGCAGGCGAGTACGACCTGTACGACCGCCGGGGAGCTGTTCGCACCTTCGAGGAACTCGTCGCCGCGGCTGACGGCCGATACGACGACGAACTGTCCCTCCAGACCTGGAACGCGAAGTACGACGCAGCATCGGCCTGTGTGGACCGCCTTCGCAAGGACCTGATCGCGCTCGAGCCCGACCTGCTCATCGTCATCGGCGATGATCAGGAGGAACTGTTCACGGCCCGAAACCAGCCTGCGATCGCGGTGTATCACGGCGAGAAGATCGAGACGCACAAGCCGATCGAGATGGGAAACGCTCTGCTGAGCCAGGTACAGCGCAACCTCGGCATGGACGGCGAGATATACCCTGCACATCCGACGGCCGCGCTCCACGTCATCGAGGAGTTGATCTCCCGCGATTTCGACATTGCGTCGAGCTCGGAAACCGAGACCGAAGGTGGCTTCGGCCACGCCTTCGCGTGGGTGGTGGGCAAGATGCTGAAGAACGTCACCATTCCGATGGTGCCGGTACTGATCAACACATACTTCCCGCCCAATCAGCCGACACCCGGCCGGTGCTACGACCTCGGCCGTGCTCTGGCCGGTGCGGTCGACTCTCTGCCCGGTGACCTTCGAGTCGCCGTCGTCGCCTCGGGCGGGTTGAGCCACTTCGTGGTCGACGACGAGCTCGACCGTCGCATCCTCGACGCCATGATCGACCACGACGAAGCTACTCTGCGCGCTCTGCCTGTCGAGCAGCTGAACTCCGGTACGTCCGAGGTTCGCAACTGGATCGCCGCTGCCGGCGCAGCACAAGACCTCGACCACCGCTGGAGCGAATACATCCCCGCCTGGCGTAGTCCCGCCGGCACCGGTATCGGTCTCGCGTTCGGGCTCTGGACATGAGCGAGTGCGGACGGCTTGCCGCGCTCGACACCTGTGCGGTCTCGGACGCGCTCGACGCGCTACGACTACCGGGTGCGGCACTGGGTCTGCATGCGGTGTCCGGTGAGCGTCGGATCGCGGGACGCGCCGTGACTGTCGATCTCGTCGAAGCAGAGGGTGCCGGCGCCGCGCCGAGGCATCTGTGCACCGCCGCAGTAGATGCCTCCGGACCGGACACGATCATCGTGGTCGCGCATCACGGACGCTCACACGTCGCGGGTTGGGGCGGCGTGCTGTCCGCCGGAGCCGTCGCTCGCGGTAGCGAAGGCGTGATCGTCGACGGTGCAGTACGGGACCTCGATGAGGCCCGCCAGTTCGGACTGACCGTGTACGCGGCGACGTCGGTACCCGTCACCGCACGCACACGCATCGTCGAACGAGCGTGGGATGTGCCGGTCGAGATCGCCGGCGTCCGAGTCGAACCGGGCGATTACGTACTTGCCGACGGCAGCGGAGTGGTCTTCGTTCCGCGCGATCGTATCGACGAGGTACTCGCCATTGCCGAGAGGATCGCCGCCAAGGAGGCCCTCATGCTCGCCCGTGTCCGAGAGGGCGAATCGATGGCGACTGTCATGAGCGCCGACTACGAAACCATGCTCGATCGAGAGGCAAGCCGATGACCGACCATGCGCAGATCACCGAAGACCTGTCCGCGCTCGACACGAGTCACCTCAGCGACGCACTGGACAAACTCGGCCTCGCCGGACAGTGCGCGGGGCTGCTCCCCCTCGATCGCACGGTTCGTCTCGTCGGTCGGGCCTTCACCGTTCGCTATGTCCCGGTGGGGGACGATGGCGGAACAGTCGGTGACTACATCGACGACCTCGACCCCGGCACCGTTGTCGTCCTGGACAACGCGGGGCGCCTCGACACGACAGTGTGGGGTGATCTCCTCACCGCGACCGCATCTCATCGCGGTGTGTCCGGGACCGTCATCGACGGAGTGTGCCGTGACTCCGATTGCGCAGTAGAGCTGAACTACCCGGTGTTCAGCCGTTCGCGGTGGATGCGAACCGGCAAGGACCGCGTACGGGTGGACGGCTACAACGTGCCGGTGTCCGTCGGCGGGGTACGGGTCGAACAAGGGGACTGGCTCGTCGGCGACGCCGACGGGGTCGTCTCCATCCCGCTCGGCCGGGTCGGCGAGGTCATCGACCTCGCGTCCGGAATTCGCGACACCGAGGACGTCATTCGACGCGCCGTCCGATCAGGACAGTCGCTGACCGACGCGCGCCGCGCGCACGGATACCACACTCTGCAGACCCGACGGAAAGGCTGACCGGCATGGCTCTCGCCGACATCGCCGATGTCGTGATCGTGGGCGGTGGCCCTGCGGGGTTGACGGCCGCGATCCAACTCGCGCAACTGGGAATCGACGTCACCGTCTACGAGCGACGTGCCACCACGTCGCACCTTCCGCGAGCACACCTGCTCAACCAGCGCACGATGGAGATCTTCGACGCGATGGGGGTGGCGGACGACGTGTACGCCCTGTCACCGCCCGAGGACCGATGGCACCGTGTCGGCTGGTACACCTCGCTCGCCGGCGACCGACCGGGACAAGGCAAGGAAATTGGCCACATCGACGCCTGGGGAGGGGGCGCGGACCGCGAGCGGTATGCAGCAGCCAGCCCCAATCGATACGCCAACGTTCCGCAGATGCGCCTCGACCCGCTGCTCCGGACACACGCAGACCTGCACTGCGCGGGCAAGATCCACTACGGACACGAGGTGCGTGACCTCCGGCAACGCGATGGCTATGTCGAGCTCGACATAGTCGAGATAGCTTCGGGTTCCACGCATACGGTGCGAGCTCGTTACGTCATCGCCGCCGACGGTGGGCGAGTGTGCTCGACACTGCTCGGCGTGTCGATGGAAGGGCCGACACAGCTTCTGGACATGGTCAGCATGCACGTCACCGCAGACCTGTCCTCATGGGCCGTCGACGACCAGGTACTGCTCTACTACTTCGTCGATCCCAGTGGTTCGGGTTCCTTTCGAGGGAGCATCTGCGCCATGGGGCCCGACACGTGGGGGACAGAATCTCGCGAGTGGGCATTCCACCAGGCGTTCTCCTGGGGAGACCCCGCAGCCAAGGACACCGACACCCTCGTCGCTCGTGTCCGGGACATGCTGGGTATCCCGGATCTGCGCTTCGATGTCCACGCCATCAGCCATTGGGAGTTCGAAGGAGTGACTGCCGCGCAGTACCGTGTCGGCGACGTGTTCCTGGTGGGCAATGCGGCCCACCGCCATCCGCCGACCGGTGGGCTCGGACTCAATACCGCGGTGCAAGACGTCGACAATCTGGTCTGGAAGTTGTATCAGGTACTGCGCGGGCACGCCGGCGACGAACTGCTGGACACCTACGACGCAGAGCGCCGCCCGGTCGGCCTGTTCAACGTCCGTCATTCGCTGGAGAACGTCGGCGGTCATCGACGCGTCGCAGCAGCACTGGGATTGAGTGCGGGCATCTCGACCGACGAGGGCTGGGCCGCCATCGACGCGTGGCTCGCACCGGATGCCGAAGGGGAGCGGCGCCGCGCCGATGTCGCCGATGCGGTGGCCTCCAACGCAGACGATTACGGCCAGCTCAATGTCGAACTGGGCTTTCACTATTCGGAAGGCGCTGTCGTCCCCGACGGCAGCGCCCCACCGGTCCCGAGCAACCCGTTACGGGACTACATTCCGACCAGCCGGCCGGGCCACCATCTGCCGCACGCACGGATCGACCAGAGCGCGTCGGCCGGATCGACTCTCGATCTGATAGATCGCCGGCGGTTCACCCTGCTCGTCGATCCTCGGACCGCACAGATCTGGACCGATGCCGTCGCCGCACGACACTTGCCCGTCGAGGTCGTCGCCATCGGCGGAGACGGCTCGGACGAACGGCCGGGAAGTTGGACACGACTACGCGAAGTGGATTCCGGCGGTGCAATTCTCGTTCGTCCCGACCGCCATGTTGCATGGCGGGCGATGACACTGCCGTCCGAACCGGGATCCGACCTTGCTGCTGCGCTGCACACACTCACACGCACGGAAGGAGCGCTGGCATGAACGACTCGGTCCCTGTGATCGATGACGTGATCTCCGCCCGTCGACATTCGGTGGCAGACGTCCTGCACCGCACCGCGAGGCGAGTCCCGACCAAGACGGCACTCGTCAGCGGCGATCGCGTCATCGACTACCGCGAACTCGACACCTCGGTCGATGTGGTCGCCGGGGCACTCCATGCCCGTGGTGTCCGCCGCGGCGATCGAGTTGCGATTCTTTCGCGCAACAATTGGCAGTTCGTCGTGCTCACCTACGCCACAGCGCGGCTGGGTGTCATCCTCGTCCCGATCAATTTCATGCTCACCGCAGACGAGATCGCGTTCATCCTCGGCAACAGCGAGATCGCAGTCATGGTCACCGAACCGGCGTTCGTACCGGCTGCCGAGCGAGCACTCGCCGTCTACGATCGGCCTCTGGCGGCGAGGGCAGTCATCGGGGCCACCGACGACCACACCGGCTGGGAGCCATTCGAGTCCTGGCTCAGGGTAGGCGACGTCGCTCCCGATGTGGTTGTCGGAGACGATGATCCGGTACGGATCATGTACACATCGGGTACCGAGTCGCGTCCCAAAGGCGCACTGTTGTCCAACCGCGCGCTGATAGCGCAGTACACCAGTTGCATCATCGATGGCGGAATGGCGAGCGAGGACGTCGATCTGCACACCTTGCCGCTGTATCACTGCGCGCAACTCGATTGCTTCCTCGGCCCCGACATCTACCTCGGAGCAACGAGCATCATCCTTCCCGCGCCCGACCCCGACAAGATCCTGGCGGCGATCGAGACCCATGGTGTCACCAAGTTCTTCGCACCACCGACGGTGTGGATCTCGCTGCTGCGATCTCCGAACTTCGATCGAACGGACCTGTCGTCTCTTCGCAAGGGGTACTACGGCGCATCCGCGATGCCCGCCGAAGTGCTGCGAGAGATTCTCGAGCGCTTACCAGACGTGCGGCTGTGGAACTTCTACGGACAGACCGAATTGGCCCCGGTCGCAACGATCCTCGGTCCCGATGATCAGGTGAGTCATCCTGGTTCCGCCGGCCGCCCGGTGCTCAACGTCGAGACTGTCGTCGTGGACGAGAACAACACCGTTCTTCCGGTCGGAGAGATCGGGGAGGTCGCTCACCGCAGTCCACAAGCCACCCTCGGCTACTGGCGTGATCCGGCGCGCACCTCGGAAGCGTTCCGCGGCGGCTGGTTTCACTCAGGTGATCTGGGCTACTTCGACGCCGACGGCAGGTTGAGCATCGTCGACCGTAAGAAGGACATGATCAAGTCCGGCGGGGAGAACGTCGCCAGCCGCGAGGTCGAGGAAGCGATCTATCTCCATCCGGGTGTCGCCGAGGTCGCCGTCTTCGCGATCGCGCATCCCAAGTGGGTCGAGGCCGTTTGTGCGGTGGTCGTGGCCAAGCCGGGAACCGTCCTGGACGAGGCGTCGGTGCGCGCGCATTGCTCAAAGCGGTTAGCGGGCTTCAAGATTCCCAAACACGTCGTGATCGTCGACTCCTTGCCGAAGAACCCGAGCGGAAAGATTCTCAAGCGCGACCTACGCACCACCTTCGCCGACCTCGCAACCGCAGCCGACCTCGCAACCACAGCCGACCTCGCAACCACGGAGAGATGACCGATGACACGTCGATCGATCGAAATTCCCGGCCTCCACCACGGCAGAGCCCCCATCCCGCAGGCCTCGCTGGTGGGTCCGTTGTTGACCTCGAGCGGAATCAACGGACTCGACCCCGACAGCGGAGCCGTACCCGAGACCGTGGACGCGCAGGTAGCACTGATCTTCTCCAACATCGGCCGCATCCTCGACAAGGCGGGCGGCACCACGGACGACATCGCCAAGCTCACGTTCTTCGTGCGCGACCGGGCGGCACGGGCGGTCATCGATCCGCACTGGGTGGCGATGTTCCCCGACGAGGTCAGCCGCCCGGCACGGCACACCCTCGAGTACCCGCTTGCCGACCCGCTGCTCATCCAGTGCGAACTCATCGCGTACGTCGGCGACGCCTGACACCCCGCGTGACCCACACGATCGAACTACCCCCAGACACGAGGAACATGATGATCATCGACTCACACGCCCACATCGTGGCACCCGACGGTTTGTACGCCTTTCGTGCGAACCTGATGGCCGACGGTGGGTATCACATCGGGCAACCCAAGATCAGTGACGACTCACTGGCCGCGTGTGCGCACAGCAACGTCGAGACCATGGACGCTGTCGGCACCGACGTGCAACTGCTGTCCCCGCGCCCGTATCACCAGGGTCATTCGATGAAACCCGCACGGCTGGTGGACGCGTGGATCCGCGCGAACAACGACGTCATAGCGCGCACCGTGGAGATGCACCCGAAGCGGTTCGCTGGTGTGGCCGGTCTGCCCATCACACCCGACGAGCCGGTCGAACGTGCATTCCCGGAACTGCGCCGTACCGTCGAGGAGCTCGGATTCGTCGGGGTGACCGTGAATCCGGATCCCCACGAAGGCACCGGCACAGCGCCGGCCCTCGGCGACCCCTACTGGTATCCGCTGTTCGAGCAGCTCGTCGAACTGAAGGTTCCGATGCAGGTGCACTCGGCCGGGTGTTACAACGGCCGTGAGACCTACAGCGAACACTTCATCACCGAGGAATCGGTCGCGATTCTGTCGATGATCCGGGGAAAGGTGTTCGAACGCTTTCCGACGTTGAACGTGATGATCTCGCATGGCGGTGGCTCCGTGCCGTATCAGCTCGGTCGATGGCAGGCTGAACATCTTCATCCCGGACTCGGCGGCGACCCGCACGCGCCACGCTTCGAAGACCACCTGAAGCATTTCCATTTCGACACCGTTCTGCACTATTCACCTGCACTCGAGCTGCTGCTCAAGACTGTCGGGTCGGACCGAGTGCTCTTCGGAACGGAACGTCCCGGTAGCGGCTCGACCGAGAACCCTGAAACGGGGCGCCCTTTCGACGATTTGAAGCCGGTCATCGAGGGCTTCGACTTTCTCGACGAGACCGACCGCAGAAGAGTGTTCGAAGAGAACGCGCGACGCGTCTTCCCACGGCTGAAGGTCTGAACTGCGCGGAGTGCACCTCCTGTCGGACGAGGGGCGTGATCTGCGATTAGGCTGCAGGTCACGCCCGTCCTGCAGGGACGGGTTCGGACCGTGGAACGGATGACCTCGGGCGAGGAGGATGGGATGGCGTTGCGGACACGGCTGGGTACCGCCGCAATCATCGCCCAACTACGCAAGCTGATCCTCCTCGGAGAGCTCGTCCCTGGTGAGGCGCTGCGCCAAGAAGAGCTGTCACAGCGACTCGGCGTCAGCCGCGTCCCCATTCGCGAAGCATTTCTCGTCCTGGCCAACCAGGGGCTGCTGGTGCACCGCCCGAACCAAGGTTTCGTCGTGGCGAAGCGAACAGCGTTCGAGCTCAATCAGTTGCACACCTTGCACACTCTCCTCGAGACCGAACTCAACTCGAGCATTCACTGGCCGGGTGCATCCGCACTCGAGCACCTGCGCAGCCTCAACGCCGAGATGGAAGTCAAGGACGACGACGGCGATGTCATCGGGTTCATCGACCTCAATCACGAGTTTCATCGGTCAGTGTGGAGTTTGTCGCCCCACAACCTGGTGATCACCGAGGTCGAACGCATCTGGACTCTGTCGGATGCATATTTCGTCAGCAACTACGGGTCCTCGGAGCGACGACGGCACGCTGTCGAGCAGCACGCTCAGATCATCGACGCCCTCGCCGCCAAGGACATGTCACTGTTCCAGAAAGTGTCGGCCGAGCACCGTGACGACACGCGCGGGGGAGCCGACGACGCCCTGGCACACGCACGCCCCTGAAAGGGTGGTCGATGGCCGCCCTGTCGATCAGGTGTTCGGTGCGCCGGTGTCTGTTCGACTGCGGCGGCGGCCCGTTCGGCGACGTCCGCCGGAACGTGCATCACCGCGTCCGCGCGCACTCCGACGCACCGGTTTCCGAGCAGACCGGCGATGCGATCCGCGGTGTCCCGGCGGCCGGGTGAGCAGAGCATCAGCACCCGGTTCAGCCCGAGCAGGTCGAGTTCCTCGGGCAGAGACGCCAGCGCGCCCGACCCGAAACGCACCCGCATGGGGTTCGCGTCGTACACGAAGTCGTGAGTCATGGTGTCGCTTTCCTGGCCATCGATGGATGGTGTCGGTCGTCGACCGGGAGTGCGCGCCGGTCGACGACCGTGATCAGAGGGCGCTCACGTCGAGCTTCTCGTTGCGGAACTCGCCTTTGTAATAAGGGAACTGAGCGACGACTGCCCGGATCTCGATCTGGGGGTGGCCCACGTCGCCCCACAGGACCGTCACCTCGGTGCCCTCGACAGCGAGTTCACGGTCGAGGTAGGCGAGCGAGATCATCGTGTTCTCGATGAACGCGGGAGTGCGGCCCGTCGCGAGACCCACCTTCTTGCCGTCCTTCAGGACGTAGTCGATGCGCATGCGGCCCTTGTGATAATCGTCGACCGAGATGACCGGGTCGTTGCTCATGGGGTCGTAGACGACGGCGTCCGCGCCGCGGAACTGCGACGCGTACACCGCGCCGATGTCGTCGGCATTCCACTCGAGGGTGACGGTGGTCCGCTTCGAGCCCTCCGCCTTGATCTTCTGCAGTGCGGCCTTGCCCGGGAACTCGTGGTCGAAGTTGACCAGGTAACCCCAGCGGACGTCGAACGGGGTGACCCACGCATTCTTCGGATCGTCCGAGGCGCTGCCGTGCAGACCGATGTCGAACGGGATGATGTGCGCGATGTACTCGGTGAGCTCGGGCCAGCTGTCCTTCACCGGGTCGATGAAGTGAATGACTTGGTTCGGGTAGCCGGCGACGGTGTGGTTGACCAGGGAGTAGTTCCAGAAGCCCTGGGGCTTGCCGCCGACGGCCTCGACCTCGGAGCGCAGCTGCCGGTAGGCCTCGCGGGCGTGGGTGGAGGGCCCGTGGATCTCGTAGGCGAGGGCGCCGGACATCCCGAGCCGGTGCACGGTGGCATCGGCGCCCGCGAGTGTGATCACCTTGTTCTGCGCGAACTTCAGGTCGCTGAGATCGGCGCCCGTGACCTTCTCGATGATCGACTTCGACTTCGGCCCGTCGATCTGGAAGAAGTACTCGTCCTGAACCCACGTGCCGTGAACGTCGAGGTCGGACTTGTCCAGGAAGAACGCCAGCACGGGGGCGAGCCAGTACGTGCGGAAGTGATTGTCGTCCACCTTCAGCAGGACGCCGTCGGCAATCATGTAGCCGTCGTCGTTGCAGATGACGACGTGCTTGGACGAGCCCTGCTCGAGGAGGCCGAAGTCCTTGTTGACACAGACCGAGTTGAGGAAAGTCGCGGCATCCGGGCCGGAGACGTCGTAGACAGGGCTGTTGCTGAGCACGAAGCCGATGGACGCTGCGTCGCGCGAGGCGAGGAATTCCTCACGCGTGGTGGAGTACTCGGCTGGTACCAGCCCGAATCCGATGTCGGTGAACACGTTCGCGCCTTCGAAGATCGGGCTGTCGGGCGTGAACAGGACTTGGTGAATCGGTGTGCCGGGAGCGACCCCGTCGATCGAATCGGATTGTGCGCTTGCGGGTTCGGTGATTGTCACAGGGTTCTCCATCTGTTGTTCGTCAATTGTGGGGGAGGCGGTCACGTCAACACCCGACCCTCGAGATCGTCGTTGCGGGTTTCGGCACCGCCGATGGTGACACCGCCGTCGACGCTGAGGCTGTGCCCGACGACGTAGCTCGATGCCTCCGATCCCAACCACAACACGGCCTGCGAGATCTCGTCGGTCCGGCCGAGCCGTCTGATCGGTACACCGCCCAGTAGCCGGTCCGTCCAACTGGTGGGGAAGGACGAGATGAACGGTGTCTCGATCGGACCGGGGCACAACGCGTTGATGCGAATTCCCCGCTCGGAGTACTCGTTCGCCGCCGCCTTGGTGAGCCCGATGACGCCGTGCTTGGCCGCGACGTACGGGGTGAGTCCGTACGCTCCGATCAATCCGGCCGCCGAGGCCGTGTTGATGATGGAGCCACCACCCGAGGCGAGCATGTGTGGGATCTCGGCCTGCATGCAGTAGAAGACCGACGAGAGGTTGACGTCGAGAGTTCGTCGCCACGAGGCCGGATCCTGTTCGAGCATGTACCCGTGCTGACCCTCGGCACCGGCGTTGTTGTGCGCGACGTCGAGTCGACCGAATCGGTCGACGACCGTGTCGACGGCGCGGTGCACGGCGACGTCGTCGGCCACGTCGACCTCGACGAAGATCGCTTCGCCGCCGGCCGCCTCGATCTGCTCGACGGTCTCGCGCCCGGCGGGGGCATTGATGTCCAGGACGGCGACGCGAGCACCAGCCCCCGCAAAGGCCGTGGCGCTGTCTCGGCCCATGCCGCTTCCGGCGCCGGTCACGAGAACGGCTTTGCCCGTGTAGTCGAATGTGACGCTCACTCGGTTCCTGCTTTCTTTGGTCTTTCCGAGAAGAGTCGTCGTCGGCGCCACGTGGTCGCATCCATGAGTCCACCGGTTGCTGTGACCCAGGTCATCTACCCTGGTGCCGTGACCACCGACCTTCCCCGCGTGACCGGCCGCGAGACGGAGGTCGGTCAGTTGGGCGAGGCGCTCGACCGCATCCGCGCCGGTGTCGGCGGCGCGGTGGTGATCGTCGGCGAATTCGGTAGCGGCAAGAGCGCTCTCGGCCGAACTGTCGGTCCGTTGTCCGGGCTTCCCACGCGGTTCGTACGAGCGCGGGTGGGTGAGCACGCAAGGGAGTTGTCCGATCGACTCTTCGGAACGACGCTCGTGGGCGACGACGTCGAGGATGTCGCAGCCGTGAATTCCGCTCTGGATGCGCTCGAGGACTCGGCCCGCGGTGGACCCCTCGTCGTGGTGGTGGACGATCTGGACCGTGCGGACCCGTCGGCACGCAGACTCCTCGGAATCCTCGCCCGGCGGATCACTCCATTCCCTGTGTTGCTCGTGCTGATCGGGTGGCGACGCGGTGAGGCGCTCCCGTCCGGTGCGAGAGTGCTTCGGCTACACCCACTCTCGACCGGCGACAGTGCAGCGATCGTTCGCGGCGCCCTCGTGCCCTCGGCACCCGACTCCGTTGTCGACGACATCGCTGCTGCGTCCGGAGGCAATCCGCTGGCTGCACGGGAGATGGCAGCGGCCCTGACATCCGACGAGGTTGTCGGTCGTGCCGGCCTCCCGGTGCCGCCGCGGCCCGGCACCGGATGGACAGCGCGGTGGCGCGTCATCGAGGAGGGCCTGTCCGAGACAGCTCGGGTGGCAATGCTCGTGGTTGCGGCGGGCGACGGACTCCCGATCGGAGTGCTCGCCCTGGCGTGTATGCGTCTCGGTCTCGGGAGGGACGACGTCGACGTGCTCGAGAGCCGCAGGCTGGTACGGGTCGACGAGTCGGACCGCGCCTGGTCCAGACGGCCCCATCGCAGCGCCGCGTTTCATTGCGCGGACGCGGTGCTCAGACGCGCGGTGCATCGCGCTCTCGCCGACGAACTGCAGGACAACGCGGACTTCCGTCTCCTCAGCGCCCTTCACCGCTGCAGTGCAGAAGACGGATCCGCCGAGGACGTCGGCGACGAGTTGGAATCGATTCTGCGGAACGTCGAGGCGTCACCCGACGCGCTGATCGGCTGGATTCGCGCCGCCGAACTGACCACGAACCACGACGTCCGGGCTCGTCGATTGGTGTCGGCCGGACTGGTCAGCTGGGTGATCGGGCGGCCGGCTCAGGCCGACTGGCTGGTCACCCGCGCCGGACTCACCGGTCGTGACATCTCGATTGCCGGGACAGCAGCGCAGATCCGCGGAGCCGTCGCATTGAGCCGCGGATTGCCCGCCGACGCGTTACGCATCCTCGTCGACGGCGCAGGAGCGGCGGTCCGACGGGATCCGCGGCTGGCTGTCGATCTCGCCGCTCGCGTCACCGGCCTGGCGTGGTGGGGCGGGCGCGCCGACTGGGCCGAGAAGGCGTCGACACTTGCAGCGTCGCTCGGAGACAGCGCCGTCGAGGGCAGCAGTGGACTGTTCACCGCGTTGGTGCGAATGGCTGCGCCCGCCGGCGTGGCCGTCATGCAAGACGACTTTCGGCCGGCCGTGGGCGACCTGATTCGCTCGCTGCGGGACGCCGAGAACCTGGTCGAGCCGCGGGAGCTGCTCTTCGCCGCGGAGGTCGCGACGATGATCGGTGACGATGTGGGCACCCGGCTGTTCTGTGAGCGAGCGATCCGGGTCATGCGGGCACGCGGGCGGGCCACCGAGTTGCCGTTCGCGCTGCAGTTGCACGCCCTGGTCCTGGCGGGTCAGGGACGCCGGGAAGCTGCGCGAACCAACGCCGACGAAGGGCTGTCGCTCGCCGCGCACGCGGGCGAGGAGACGGACGGCGCGTTCCAGCACACCGTCCTCGCCCACCTCGCCGCGCTCGACGGTGACACGGCGTCGTGCGAGCAGCACCGGAGTGCAGTGACCGGCCGCGGAGCCGAGCACCCGACGGCGTCGCTCGACTGGGCGGCGGGCCGGTTGGCAGTGTCCCTGGGCCGATTCGACGACGCTATCGAGATACTCGTTCCGACGGTTCTCGGCGACCGTCGTCATCCCGAAGTGAGCCTGCTCGCGACACCTGATCTGGTGGAAGCGGCGGTCGCATCGGGGAAGCCCGATCTCGTGGAGCAGGCTCTCGCGCGCTTCGGTCGGTGGTGCGAGGCGGGCTCCCCGTGGGGCAACGCAGTCGAACCGCGTCTGACGGCGCTGGCGGCGGGGGACTCGGACGCGTTGTTCGACAAGGCATGTCGAGCACCGGGTTTGGCGCAGCGCCCCCTCGAGGCGGCGCGAACTCGACTGGCCTACGGCGAGCACCTGCGCGGGAAGCGCCGCCGCGTCGAGGCGCGAGAGCATCTGCACGCCGCACTGGCCGTGTTCGAGAGCCTGCAACTCCCCGCGTGGATCGACCGGACCCGGTCGGTGCTGCGGGCGAGCGGAGAGGGCCGCACCCACGACATCGCCGTCGCGGACGTCTTGACCCCGCAGGAGCTCGACATCGCCCGCATGGTCAGCGCCGGACGCTCGAACCGCGATGTCGCGGGCACGCTGCACCTGAGCTCGCGCACGGTCGAGTACCACCTGTCCAAGGTGTACGTGAAGCTCGGGCTCGATTCCCGCGACCAGCTGGCGGGTGCACTGGCGGACTGACTGTCGTCAGTTCGCCGCGGCCACCGTCATGTCCGACAGCGTCTGGAAGCGGTGCAGATTCTCCGCCTCGCCCAGCACGCCTGCGGTGAGGCACACGAACGTCAATTCGCGCTCGGGGTCGACGAAGAACTGGGATGACCCAGCACCGTATCCGCCGAACGTTCCAGGCGAGGACATCGTGCCGAAGAACGTCTGTCGCAGGCCGGTGCCGCGCATCATGAATCCCAGCCCGATACTCGCACGCCATGGCTGCCAATGCTTTTCGGCGACGATTCGGTTGTAGCGCTCGTTGATCAGGTCGCCAGTCTGTACGGTCGTGGCCATCGCGATGGACGCGGGCGACAGAATTCGCTCACCGCCGAGCTCCCCGCCCCGCCGCAGCATCTCGGCGAAACGAAACAGATCCGCGGCGGTCGACACACATCCCACCCACGGCAGCTCGGCACCTTCGTGCGCGGCGGATGCGGTGTCGATGATGTCCTGCGGCGAAAAGAACTGTCCGGGAGGGAACTTCGCGACGACGGGAACGAGTCGATCCGACCAGTCCTTGGGCGCGCCCATGCGAGTGTCGGTCATGCCGAGGGGGTCGAGCAGCTCGTCGTGCAGGGTTTGTGTGAACGAACGGCCCTTGCCCAGTGTGCGCACCACGATCTCGCCCAGGAGCGCGTGAGCGAGGCACGGCGAGTAACTGACGCGTTCCCCCGGCGGGGCCACCAGATCCATCTCGCCGATCGCGGTGATGGTGCGCGAGAGGTCGGCGCATTCCATCGGGGGCAGCGGCCACGGTGTGGGGCTTGTCCCCGCACGGTGCGTCATCAGGTCGGCGACACTGACACGATCCTTCGCGCCGACGCGAAACCGGTCGGATCCCCGAAACTCCGGAACCACGTCGACGACCTTGGTGATCGGGCTGAGGAGTCCTTGCTCGAACGCCTTCAGCACAAGCACGTTGGTGAATTGCTTGGTGGTCGAAAAAATCCAGAACACGTCGTTCGTGGCGGCCAGGCGCCCGGTGGAACGGTCGCTGTACCCGACGGCCTCGTGCAGGCCGATCTCGCCGTCGCGGGCGACCAGCACGACTCCACCGTCGTAAAGGTCGTCGGCCACATCGGATGTCATTCGCTCGGTGATCCGCCCGAGTGCGCGGCTGTCGAGAGATGTCGAACGAGTAAGCGATCGCGTCATGTGTCGAGGGTGCGAGACGCTGCGAGTATTCGCATCGGTGTGATCACCAGTCACCGGCCGTCGAGGACACCCGGCAACTGTTTTCGTGAGCCGACTCCCAGCTTCGTGTAGATCTTGTGCAGGTGTGACTCGACGGTCTTGCGACTGAGATACAGCTGCTCCGCGACCTGCTGGTTGGAGGCGCCGTCGGCGACCAGGCGCGCGACGGTCAGTTCCTGCGAGGTCAGCATGGTCGCCGCCTCTGGTCCGCGTCGCGCCCGCTCCGCAGTTGCGCTCAACTCGGTGGCCGCACGCTGTTCCCACGCGGTGACGTGCAGCTGTGCGAACGTGGCCAACGCGTCCTGCAGCACGACACGGGCGCGGACACGGTGCCGCCCGCGTCTCAGGTTCTCCCCGTGCAGGAGCTGGGTTCGCGCGACCTCGAACGGCCGATCTCGATCCGTGCTGCCCTCGCGGAACCACCGCTCCGCATCGTCCTCGTTCTCGGCGGTGAGAGCACACAGACGTGGCAATACGGTTGCTGCCCAGGGGGATCCGGCCGCCGCCCACGCAGCGAACCGAGGAACAGCGGCGCGCGCGATGTCGAGCCGACCGCTTCGTACGGCCGCCTCGACCAGATCGGGCAGTGCGAACAGCGCCGTCGGAGGGTGCGTCGTGGCCGAGTCCGGGTCCGTGATCTCCTGAAGAATCTCGAGCGCATTGGCGAGTCGACCGGTGGCCAAATCGGTGCGGCCGATCGCCCAGTACGCGGCGGCGGCGATGTATCCGACATCGCGCCCCGTCACCAGACGCAGCGCGGCGTCCGCGGCCACTCGCATCGCATCGGCCGATCCGCGCAGACCGTCTCCGTGCGCCGACATGGTCAGGGCGAACGCCTGGCTCCGGCCGTCCCCGATCCGCCGGGCGAAGGCCTCACCCTCCGCAAGGAGCTCCGCCGCGTGCGCGGGCCGCCCCCGCCACATCTGCACCGACGCCAGCACCTGCAGTGTGAACGACAGACGGAACACGTCACCCTCGGCGCGCAGCAGCGCCACGGACTCGGTGAGGTGGCCGAACGCGGCGACATCGTCGCCGAGAAGCATCGCGGCCTGCCCGGCCATGCGGTGATCACGCGCCGACACCGCGTTGGTGCCCGCATCCAGCGCCATCCGAAGGTGCGCCCCCGCCGACTCGAGGTCGCCGTCGAACAACGCGGCGCAGCCACGGATCGCACCGACGGTGATCCGCTGGCGGTCAGATTCCCCGGGCATACCCTCGGCCAGCTCGGCCACACGAACGATCCAGTCGACGCGGCCGGACCACCACGACACCTCGGCGGCGGCCGCGAGCGCCTCGAGCTCGAGCGAGTCGTTCATGCCGTGGATCAGTTCCGCCGCACGGATCGGGCGCTCGAACCCTTCCTGCGGGGTGCGGGCGGCCGCAGCCATGAGACCTTCGGTCAGCAGGACCCGCGCGCATGCCTCGACCGGCGCATTGTCGGCGTCGACGCGAAGCAGTGCTCGCTCGGTTCCGTCGGGATCTCCGGAGGCGAGACGAGCATCGGCGCTCCTGGCCCAGCGCACGTACCGCCGATCGGCGCCGACCGACAGTCCCGCGGCCACATCGAGCACCCGGGCGCGATCCGACGGAGTCACCGCGGTCCCTGCCCGAGTGACGGCGTCGTCAAGCCGGAATGCTGCGATCTCGTCGGCAGCCGTCTCTGCACGAGCACGATGCCAGGCCGCTCGCAGAGTCGGATCTCTGGCGCCTGTGTCGAGCGCATCCGCGAGCGCAGCGTGGGCGCGGCGCTGCTCACCGGACGGGGCAAGTTCGAGGACAGCTGCAGGGAGAAGTGGATGCACGGGCGAGACCCCGGAGGCCGTATCGACGAGCAGCCCACTCTCGATCAACTCCGCAAGGGACGCGGAGTCGACGAGGGTGTCGGGTACCGCCGGCGTCGGCATCTGCCCGGGACAATCGCACGCGACAGCCCACATCAGCCCCAGTTCACGCGCGTGCGGTGACAACTCCCGGCGGGTGAGCCACAGTGTCGCCACGGCCGAGTCGGCGCGGCGCGTCACGTCCACAGTGCTGTCCGCACGGAGCACATCCGCAGTGATCAACGCGCGGGTCGACAGCACCAGCACTCCCGGGTTACCCGCCGCTCGGTCCACGATCGCATCGACGATGCGCAACCGTCGGCGCAGTTGATCGGGGGTGTCGCCGTCGGTGGTCGCGACCGTTTCCACGATTCTGCGGCTGTCCTCGTCGGTCAGTCGATCCAGCACCAGGCTTCGTGGGACGGCCCCGACGGTACGACGACCGGCGAGAAGAATGCCCCACGACCCGGCACGCGTCGCCACCTCGGTGATGACATGTCGGGACAGCGAGTCGGCCCGGTCGACGTCGTCGACAACCACGAGAGTTGGGGTGTCGGCGGCGAGACGAGTCAGCAGCGCCGCGAGTGCATCCGGATCTGTGGTGAGTGGGTGCTCACCGGGCCGATGCACGGGTCCCAGCAATTGGTGCAGCAACCCGCCGGGGATGTCGGATTCGAATTCGTCTCCCGACGCTGCGAGCACGCGCAGATCGGCCGACGCGCCGATGTGCGCGAGAAGCGCGGATTTGCCAGACCCCGGCGGCCCCCACATTCCGAACGACCCACCCCGCCCGGCCGCGACATCGGCGACGAACTCGGTGAGGCGAGCGATCTCGGGCGCTCGGCCGACGAGGGTGTGCATCCGGATGTCCTCCTGTCGACTGGTGGTCACCCCGATGCGAGTCGATTGTCGGACCGTGAGCATTGTGACGGTGAGCACGAATGATATCGCCGTCGTCGGCGCCGGCCCAGTGGGTGCGTTGGCCGCACTCGGTCTCGCCCAACGCGGCCACCGAGTTCTCCTGCTCGAAACCGAGAACGAACTTCCCGCCTCGCCTCGCGCGATCGTCTACTACTGGCACGTCCTGGAGGGTCTCGATGCCCTCGGCGTTCTGGACGACATCGACGCCGCCGGGATCCGGAACACCGCGTTTCGAACCCGTGTCCTTGCCACCGGAGACGAAGCTGTGGTGTCCTTGGCGCCGCTGGAGACGGTGACGTCGCGCCCGTGGAACATTCACCTCGGCCAACACGACGTGGTGAGAATTGCTCTCGACCATCTGTCCCGCCTACCGAACGCCACCCTTCGACTCGGCGCCCCCGTGACCGCGGTTCGTCAGGACGGCAACGAGGTCGTCCTCGACGTCGGTGGGAATTCACCGGGTGAGGTGCGCGCGTCGTGGGTCGTCGGAGCAGACGGCGCACGCAGCGCCGTTCGCACGAGCCTCGGAATCGGCTTCGATGGGACCACGTGGAAAGACCGCTTCGTCGCCACCGATCTACGGTACCCGTTCGACGCGGCCGGACTCGGTAACGCCAACATGATGCTCGACCCCGAGAACGGTTGTGTCATAGCGCGTATCGACGAATCGACATGGCGTTGGACGTGGGGTGAGTCGGCCGAGCTTCCCGCCGAGACCGTCATGGATCGACTTCCGGCACGCCTTGCCGCACTGGGCTTTCCCGACGCGCCCTACGAGGTTGTCACCGCGACGCCGTACCGGATGCATCAACGCTCCGCCGACCGCATGCGTGATGGTCGGGTACTGCTCGCCGGCGATGCCGCGCACGCGACGAATCCGACGGGCGGGATCGGCCTCACCAGTGGCATGTACGACGTGTTTGCGCTGCTGGACCCACTGAGCGATGCCGTGAGCGGTTCGGGCGACGCCCCTCTGGACGCGTGGGCGGCCGAACGACTGCGCATCTTCGACGACTGCGCCTCACCGATGGCGACGGCATCGAAGCATCGGGTCTACGACGAGACCGACCGTGACGCGCTCGTCGGCTTCGTACGAGGCTCCGCCGAGGCCGTCGACGAGACGGAGGCCGTTCGCCGATTGTCCGCGATGACGGTGTTACGCAGCGGATTCCCTCGCCACCACACATCCTTCGTCCGATGATTCCTCGACCACAGCAGGAGAACACCATGTCCACGATCACGATTGCCCGAGGCGGACGCCAGGGATCGCCCACCGAACTCCGCACCGGCACCTTCGTCGGCGAGGTCTGGGGTGATCCGGTTCTGCCGGCCACCGAGGGTTGGTTGGTCAACAACGTCCACTTCGCCCCCGGCGGTCGGACCAACTGGCACACCCACGGTGTCGGGCAGGTTCTGATCGTCACCGCCGGTGAAGGATTCGTGTTCGACGAACACGGCAACGGGGGGCGTATCGGAGTCGGCGACGTCGTCCACATTCCCGGCGAGACGCAGCACTGGCACGGTGCCACCTCGAGCGCGTTCATGACACACACTGCGATCTCCGTGGGTGGCCACGACTGGGGTCGTGAGGTCACCGCCGAGGAGTACCGGCAGGCGCACGACCAGGAGTTCGGCGCATGACGCTGTCGATCGGATTCGTCGGGCTCGGGCGCATGGGGCGGCCGATGGTCGCGGCACTGCAGCGAGCGGGGTTCTCGGTGAGCTCGTACGACCGGTCGCCCGAAGCGCGGTCGGCGACCCCCGGCAGCGTCGACACCCTCGCCGACGTCACCGGTGATGTCGTCGTCCTGATGCTGCCGAACTCCGAGATCGTCGAATCGGTGCTGGCGGACCCGACATTCGCGGCCGTGCGTTCGGGCACCGTGGTGATCGACATGAGTTCGTCGGAGCCCGCGAGCACCTGCAGGCTCGGTGAGCAACTCGCCGCGGTGGGTGTGCACTATCTGGACGCGCCCGTCTCGGGTGGTGTGCCGCGCGCCGAGAACGCGAGTCTGACCGTGATGGCGGGCGGTCCTTCCGATGTGCTCGAGCGCGTTCGGACTGTGCTGGATGCTTTGGGAACCGTGACCCATGTGGGGGAGCTGGGTGCCGGTCACGCGATCAAGGCGTGCAACAACGTGCTGGTGGGTGTCACGCTCCTGGCGTCGGTCGAGGTGTTGGGCATCGTGCGTGCGTTCGGGGTGGACCCCGCAGTCGCGTTCGAGGTGATCAACAACTCCACCGGGCGTAGCTGGTCGAGTGAACACAAGGTACCGACGTTCGTGCTCACCGAGCAGTACCGCTCCGGATTCGGACTGGGGCTCCTCGCCAAGGACATGGGCATCGCGGTGGGACTCGCCGACGGACTGGGTGTCGAGCACGAGTTGCTCGCCTCGGCGACGGACATGTGGCGACGGGCCGATGCCGAATTGTCCGGCGACGCCGACCACACGTCGATCGCGGAATGGGTTGCGGCGCAACCAGTATTTGTCACAAGGTGTGTCGTGACCACCGTCGAGCAGCGCTGGATTCTCGACCCCGACCACACGGACGCGGCAATGTTCGTCGAGACGCGAGCGCTGGACTTCACTCGTGGGCCCTCGGTCGTCCTCGTGCACGGTGGTGGTGGGCAGGGGACGGATTGGGGTACCACACCCGACGGCCGCGCTGGATGGGCGGACCTGCTCGTGGAACAGGGCTTTCGGGTCCACGTCGTCGACCGGCCCGGCCACGGGCGGTCACCCGGCCGTACCCCCGCCCCCGCGGCTCTTGCCATGACGGCTCGGGTGTTCGCACCGGGTGCGCGGCCCGAACACACCCACTCGCCCGAACACACCCAGTGGCCCGGACCGGGAGGTGTCGACGACCTCGCGGTGCGCATTCTGGCCGCATCCGCGACGGGACTGCCCGCGGATCTGGTTGCGGCCCAACGGGTCGAAGCTCGACTCCTCGGAACCCTGCTGGAGGAGATCGGACCGTCTGCGGTGGTTGCGCATTCGCTCGGTGCCTGCGCGGCGTGGCTCGTGGCAGAGTCGCGGCCCGATCTGGTGTCCGCGGTGGTCGCGCTCGAGCCCGCCGGGCCGCCGTACCTGGACATGCCGGGAACACCGCTGCGACTTCCCGCCGGCATCACCGCCGCACCACTGTTTCACGGAGCGCGAGCCACGGGGTTGACCTCGGTGCCCGTCGCGATCGTCGAGGGCGACACCTCGCCGATGGGCGCCGCGTGCGGCCCGGTTGCCGATTTTCTTCGCCAGGCAGGGGTGACGGTGGACCACATCGTCCTCGCCGAGAGGGGGCTCCGTGGGAACGGTCACGGACTCGCTCTCGAACTCAACAACCGCGAGGTTCTCGGTGTGGTCCTCGACTGGATCGCCGCGAACGCGCGAACACCGTCCCAACTTCCCGAAACAGGAGAGCACTCGTGACCAGTTCATCGCTCACGACCGCCCGCACCCAACCCGCGACTGCCGGCAGTGTGCAGGCCACCGACCCCGATCTCGCCCGTCTCGTCGTGCGCTGTCAGGACCAACCGGGCGTCGTCGCCACCGTCGGGGGATTTCTCACCCGCGCCGGTGCGAACATCGAGTCCCTGCAGCAGCACACGACAGCGCCGAACGGAGGAATGTTCTTTCAGCGCACGGAGTTCCGACTCCCCGGGCTGTCGGCGGCACGAGAGGAGCTGGAGGCCGGCTTCGCCTCCGAGGTTGCGGCGGACCTCGGGATGGAGTTCACGCTCACCGAGGCCGCCAAGCCCAAGCGCGTGGCGATCATGGTGTCGAAGACCGACCACTGCGTGCTGGACCTGTTGTGGCGCAATCGCCGTGGAGAACTGGACATGACCATCGCCATGGTCATCTCCAACCACGCCGACCTCGCGGCCGACGTACGCCCCTTCGGAGTGCCGTTCTTCCACATTCCGGCGACCAGGGAGACGCGCGCCGAGGCCGAAGAACGTCAGCTCGATCTGCTGCGCGACAACGTCGATCTGGTGGTGCTCGCGCGCTACATGCAGATCATCACTCCTTCCTTCCTGGCTTCGGTCGGCGCGCCGCTGATCAACATCCACCACTCGTTCCTTCCCGCCTTCATCGGCGCCGGGCCCTACCAGAAGGCCAAGGAGCGGGGCGTGAAGCTGGTCGGAGCGACTGCGCATTACGTGACCGAGGACCTGGACGAGGGGCCGATCATCGAGCAGGACGTCGTGCGGGTCGACCATCGTCACCAGACCTCGGACCTGATTCGACTCGGTGCCGACGTCGAACGGGCCGTCCTCTCGCGCGCGGTGCGCTGGCACTGCGAGGACCGTGTCGTCCGGCACGGCAACTCCACCATGGTGTTCTGAAGGAGACGACGATCCATGACTGCTCGACTGATGAACGGCAAGGCGGTCGCCCGAACCGTGCGCGACGAGGTCGCCGCCGACGTGTCGACGCTCGTCGCATCGGGGCGCCCGGCGCCCGGTCTCGCGACGGTACTGGTGGGCGACGACCCGGCCTCGGAGGTGTACGTACGCAACAAACGCCGCCAGTGCGTCGAAGCCGGGATGGCGGACCTGCACCGCCATCTGCCCGCAGACATCACTCAGTCCGCACTGAAGTCGGTGCTGGACGAGCTGGCCACCGACCCCGCCGTGTCGGGAATTCTGCTCCAGCTGCCCGTACCGAAGCACCTCGACACCGCGGCCTTACTCGCCCGCATTCCGGCGAGCAAGGACGTCGACGGATTGACCGTCGCCAACGCGGGGTTGCTCGCCCGCGGCCGCGTCGGCCTGGTTCCGTGCACGCCCGGTGGAGTGATGCGGTTGCTCGACGAGTACGACGTGGCCCTGTCGGGTGCCGATGCCGTGGTCGTCGGCCGGTCGGAACTGGTGGGACGCCCGATGGCCCAGCTACTTCTGCAGAGGGATGCGACGGTGACCCAATGTCATTCGCGGACAAAAGATCTGGTTGCGGTATGTCGACGGGCCGATGTCATCGTCGTGGCCGCCGGGGTGCCGGGGATCATCGGTGGTGATGCCGTGATGCCCGGCGCCACGGTGATCGACGTCGGCATCCACCGCACGCCCGACGGGTTGATCGGTGACGTGCGATTCGACGAGGTCAAATCGGTGGCGGGGCTGCTGACTCCGGTGCCCGGCGGTGTGGGTCCGATGACGATCGCCATGCTCCTCGCCAACACCGTGGCGGCAGCGCGCGCTCTCGACGAACGGTCCGTCGGTGCCTGATCCGCGCGGGGTCGACCCGGCATGATCGCGTGGACGGACTTGTCTCATCGACTGGATCCGCGCGCGCCGCGCATCGCACTGTTCCCGCCGCCGACCTTTGCGACCGTGGCGGAGATGCCCGTCGATCCGATGACGGTGAGCCGAATGGACATGGTGGTGCACACCGGAACTCACGTCGATGCTCCGTGTCACTTCGTGCCCGGCGCCGAGAGTATCGACGAAATCGACCTGTCGAGACTGACGGGAGAGGGGGTCGTGTGTCGTGTCGACGCCGGCGAGGACGAGGTGTACGGCATCGATTCCCTGCTGGACCGCGCTCTGGTGCGTCGGGGCGACATCGTCGTCCTCGACACGGGATGGTGGCGTCACGCCGGCACCGCTCTCTACGCACGGCACCCGTCGCTGTCGGTCGAGTTGGCGCAGTGGCTCGTCGATCGGGGAGTGTCGATGGTCGCCGTCGACACCGGCACCCCGGACCTGCCTGTGCCGCTGCGTGCCGACGGGTTCACCTGGCCCGTCCACCTGGTCCTGCTCGGCGCGGGAGTGTTGATCGCCGAACACCTCACCAACCTTGGCTCCTTGTCAGGGCAGCGGGTCGAATTGATGTTGGCCCCGTTGAACATTCGGGGTTCCGACGGCGCGCCGGTGCGCGCCGTCGGGCGTCCCCTGACCTGAAGCCGTCAGATATCCCGGAAGCGTCGTGCCCAGATGCCGGACTTGCCGGGTTGCAGGATGCCGTTCGGGTCCAGCGCGTCCTTGATCGTCTCGTTGAGCCGCATGAGCGCGTTGTCGTTGAAGTCGAGCGTCGACGCCACCTGATCCATGTGCTGCAGACTGGTGCGGTAGACCGGGTAGCCACGCTCGCTCATGATCGATACCATGCGCGCGTAGTTGTCGTAGACCCGCTGGGTCTGCTCGGCGTTCGTCGAGTCGAAGAACATCGTGCTGATGTGGATCACGGACCGTGGGGACAGCATCAAGCCGGAGAAGAATTGCTCCCCCGTCTCCTGATACATCGACCGCATCAGCCGTGACGTCTCGACGACGTCCTTCCCCCGCAGCGGACCGACCGGTGAGAAGTCGAGGTGCGCGGTGGTTTTGCCGTACATGGTCTCGAAGAGATCGAGGATGTCCATGTCGGGGATGCCCGCCATGACGCGGTCCTCGTGCCCGGCGTGGGTCGCGCGGTCGGTCCCCGCGTAGTCGCGGCGTCTGAGCGTCGCCGTGGGAATCGGCCCGAGCGTGCGCTCGATGCTGAGCCAGTGGGCGTCGACAGCTTCCGACGTGCCGTACAGGGCGAACCTGGCCAACCAGCGGGATGCGTCTGGATCGAAGGACGGGTTTCCGTCTTCGTCCAGGCGGACACCGCGCATGATCGTCGGATAGTTGGTGATCGTGCTGCCGAGCATGAGCTCGCGCATCCCGTCGGCAACCGCCTCGAGTGCATCGTCACCGCTGAACTCGACCCAGCAGGAGGCGTAGGTCTCCGGTCGTCGCTGGAGCCAGAAGCCCATCTTGGTGATGATGCCCAGGCCCGACGAATGGAAGAGCCCCTGCAACTGCGGGCCGAACGGGTGGCGGTAGACGTGCGCCGCCTCGCTGTTCGGCATCGCCCACATACCGGTCCGGACCAATTCTCCGTTCGCAAGGACGATCTCCATGCCGCAGACGTTCTCGGCGTGGTCGCCGTACTGGGTGTATCCGCGGCCGTATTCGGTGCAGTTTCCGATGACGCTGCCCCATCCGAGATCCGGGATCGACGTCCACAGGCGTCCCCCTGCCGATTCGAGTGCCTCGAAGAGGTCGAACCACCGGACTCCGGGCTCGACGACCGCGAAGGCCAGATCCTCGTCGATCTCGAGAACTCGGTTCATCTGGCGGAGGTTGACGACGACCGAACCCTTCACTCGGGGGGCCGGACCGCCGTAGGTGTTGTTGCGACCCTGGCTGAAGGTCCACAGCGGCACCTTGCACTCGTTGGCGATGCGTACGACGGCCTGTACGTCCTCGGAGGACGTCGGGCTGACGACTGCGGACGCGTCCCAGTCGGTCGATCCCTGCACGGTGTAGGGGTCGCGGAACTCTTCGATGGTTGCGGCGTCGGTACGGACCTTTTCGGCGCCGATCACCTCGGCGATGCGGGTCAGGGCGCGCTCGAGGTCGCCGAGGTCGATCGGTGGTGTGGAGAGAGTAGTCATGATCCCAGCGTCGGTGACGCCCGCCACAGGTCGCATCCATGAGGCAACCAGTGGGGCGGTCGGTGACCTGCGCCACCGGTGGCTCCACCGATGCGACGGCCGCCTCGCCCGGACGAACATTGCCTGCCATGAAGACAGTGATTGGCAAAGTGGCCGTCGTCAGCGGCGCGGCCAGCGGAATCGGACGAGCGATAGTCGACCGGTTGGCGGCCGAGGGCGCCACAGTCGTCATGGCGGACGTCGAGGCGGTGGCACTCGCAACCGCCGTCGACGAGGTGCGGGCATCGGGAGGTGAGGCGATCGGAGTACGCACCGACGTCAGCCGAGTCGAGGACATCGAGGCGTTGGCCGAGCGCGCTGTCGACGAATACGGCGCGGTCCACATCCTCTGCAACATCGCCGGCGTCGAGGGCGGTGCACCGTTCGGCGAAATCTCTCGCCGTACGTGGGAGTGGGTCATGGGGGTCAACTTCTGGGGAACCCTCGATGCGTGCCGTGTCTTCCTCCCACATCTGATCGCACAGGAGGAGGCGCACATCGTCAACTGCGCGTCCATGGCCGGATTCGCCACCGGACTGCCCACCTTCCATCCGTACGTCACGTCCAAGTTCGCCGTTGTCGGGATGACCGAGAACCTCGAAGTGGAACTCCGGACGACCACCGCACCGCACGTGGGAGTGAGCCTGCTCTCGCCCGGACTGGTGAAGACGAACATGAACAAGTCCGAACGCAACCGACCGACGGGCGTCCCGGCGACCGACACACAGGATCTGCGCAGGCAGGTTCATGCCAACATCGACGAGCAAACCGAGAAGTTCGGTGTCACACCCGCACACGTCGCCGACTTGGTGCTGGCGGGCATCATCGAAAACCGGTTCCACATCCTCACCCACCCCGAACCGACGATCGCCGCATTCCGCAGCAGGTTGGCGTGGATGGAGGACGGCACTCCGCCTCGCTCTCCCGCCGAGGTCGAGGACGCGGCCGCGCAGCGATGACGGGGACTCGCCTGATGGGGATCGTGAACGTGACACCGGACTCGTTCTCCGACGGCGGGAAACACGTCGACCCTCGGCGGGCGGTCGAGCATGCGCAACGGATGATTGCCGACGGCGCTGATCTGGTCGATGTCGGCGGCGAGTCCACCCGGCCCGGAGCGGTGCGGGTGGACGCCGACGAGGAACAGCGGCGGGTCCTGCCGGTCGTACGGGACCTGGTTGCGTCCAGGGTGGCCGTCAGTGTCGACACGATGCGGGCCCGCACGGCCGCGGCTGCCCTCGAGGCGGGCGCCGTCGTGATCAACGATGTCAGCGGCGGCCTCGCCGACCCCGACATGTCCGCTGTCGTCGCCGGATCCGGTGCGACGTACGTCGTGACGCACTGGCGGGGTCACAGCGCCGAGATGGTGACCCTCGCGCACTACGACGATGTCGTCGGTGACGTGTGTTCCGACTTGTTGCGGCGCGTCGACGAACTGGTGGCTGCGGGCGTCGACGGCGCGCAGATCATCCTCGACCCCGGCCTGGGTTTCGCGAAACGAGTCGAGCACGACTGGCGCCTGCTCGCCTCGCTGCACCGGATCGTCGAGCTCGGCTTTCCCGTGCTCGTTGGAGCGTCACGGAAATCGTTTCTCGGGGAGATCACCCGCAAGCCCGACGGGACCGTCGACCCGCCGGCCGACCGCGACGTCACCACCGCTGCCGTGACGGCTCTCGCCGTGGCCGCCGGTGTCGCCGTGGTGCGGGTGCACGACGTCGCCGCCAACCTGCGAGCGGTGGCGTGCGCTGCGCCGCAAAGGATCAGCTGCCGCGCGTAGGCGGAGCCGGCAGGTCTGGTGTCAGCGTTCCAACGCCCGGAGGAAGAACTCGTGCCGAGTCGCACCGGCCGCTTGCGTCAGCGCGGCATTGGCCACCATCTCGTATCCGTGGAAGCCTCCGCCCCACAGGTGGAAGTCGACACTGACGCCGGCTTGGGAGAGTCGCTGTGCGTATTCCAAATCTTCGTCTCGGAAGACCTCGACCGAGCTGACGTCGATGTATGTCCGCGGCAGATCCGCCAAGTTCTCGGAGCGCGCCGGAGCGGCGTACTCGGATACTTCCGAACCTCCTCGACGGTCGCCCAAGAGCGCCGACCAGCCGAACTCGTTGGAATAGCTCGTCCACACCGCGGACTCGCGCGCCACCATGCGTGAGCTGTGGGTGATAAAACGGTCGTCGAGCATCGGGCAGCACAGGATCTGGTGAGTGAGGTGCGGAAAGCCGCGGTCGCGCGCTATCAGGGCGATTCCTGCGGCGAGCCCGCCTCCGGCGCTGATGCCGCTGACCAGGATGCGGTCGGCGTCGATTTCAAGGAGATCCGAATTCTTTGCTGCCCAACACAATCCGGTGTAGCAGTCGTTCACCGGTGTGGGATCCGGATGCTCCGGAGCCACCCGGTACTCGAGGGAGGCGACGACGGCGTGTCCCTCGGCCGCGTAACGCAGGAGTGACTCCAACCCGATGTGCCGCCCACCGATCACCATGCCGCCGCCGTGCAGGAAGTAGACCAGTGGCCACGGACCGTCCCCGACGGCAGGCTTTAGGACCGTCATCTGCAGACCGGTGTCCCCGTCGTCGCTCGGAACCACGATCTCCTCGACACGTACTCGTCCACCCGCAGTCCAGTCGACCTCCTCAGCGCCGGGAAGGCCGTTCATGCTGATCGACCGCACCTCCTCGAGGGTGTCGGGGCCCAGCGCGGGGAGCGCACTCAGGAGCATCTCCAGAGGAGGAACGAGTTCGGGATCGAGCGGCGGAGCGAGCGGGAGCGAGGTCGGTGTCGGATCTGTTCGAGTCATGACGACAGTCAACAGTCGCAGCGTGGTCTGTCACAGCCGCCAATCGCGTCGAGTGTGGCCTACATCACCCGCCATCTGGCGGTCGGCGCCCCGGAAGGTGGTCCACGACCCTGCCCGCCCTGTTCTGCGCGGCGCGAGAGATGCGCCAGAGGAGAAGCGTCGTACTGGCTCGCGGGTAACCGGTGGGACTGAGGACGGTGTACCCGAGTTGGCTCTGAAGCCAGTCGAGGCGTTGTTGCAGTGTCGAGTGGTGGAGGTTCTGCCGACGGGCGGCCTCGCGCACGCTGCTGTGGCTCAGGATGCTGTCGAGCAGTCCGGTGACCCAGTGTCGTTGCAGCCGTAACGTTTCCAATGCCTGCACGTCCGCCGACCTGGATGCGGTGGTGGCATCGATGTTGTCGATCAGATCCGCCACGGCGCCGAGATCGTCGTGGCAGACGTGCGCCGGGCCACCGGTGGCCGGATTCACGGCGATCTTGAGGGCGGCCACGGCGCGCTGCCAGCGCGTGCTACGTTGCGGCCGCACTCAGGGCGAAGAAGGCCGGCTTCGATTTGATCACTCTGCACTGCGGACACGCTGCGTCGATTCTGGCTCACCTGCTGATCCCGTACTACAACACGCGAACCGACGAGTACGGCGGCCCTCTCGAGAACCGCGCTCGGTTCCATCGCGAGGTACTCACCGCCGTCCGCGAAGCAGTGGGATCCGACGTGGCTGTCGGGTTGCGTCTCGGCGTCGACACACTCGATGCCCCGCTCGGTCTCGGCGACCGTGGACTGCGCGCCGACGCCGATACCCCTCGTTTCATCGAGCACATGGATGATCTCGTCGACTACTGGGATTTCGTGATCGGCGGTTTCGACTGGGCGCAGGACGCGCAGTCATCGCGCACCGCCGCCGAGAACTTCGAGAAGCCGTGGGTGGGTGGGCTGAAGGCGTTCACGACGAAACCCGTCGTCAACGTCGGCCGTCTGAACAGCCCGGACACGATGGTCGACATCGTCAAGTCCGGCCAGTGCGACTTCATCGGCGCCGAGCGAGCGGGAATTTTGGATCCATTTCTTCCGAACAAGATCCATTCCGGAAGCATCGAGGACATCCGAGAATGCATCGGCTGTAACTACTGCGTGTCGCGCGATATCGGCACCATGCCCATCGGGTGTACCCAGAACGCCACCACAGGCGAGGAATTCCGTCGTGGGTGGCATCCCGAGCGGTTCACTCAAGCCGCCAACCACGAGAACGACGTACTCATCATCGGCGCAGGCCCGGCCGGCATGGAGTGTGCGACCGTGTTGGGCAAGCGCGGCATGCGCAATGTCCACCTGATCGACACAGCCGATCACCTCGGCGGAAGTATCGACTGGGTAGCCAAGCTTCCCGGGCGACACGAGTGGCGACGCTTGATCGAATATCGCGAGCATCAGTTGCGCAAGTTGGGCAACGTCGAGGTCATCCTCAACACACCGATGGCGGTGGAGGACATCCTCGACTACGGCGCCGGAATCATCGTCACCGCGACCGGGTCGCATTACACTCGCGACGGAATCAATCCGCATGATCGGACGGCCTTCGGGCTCGAAGCTGTTCTTGGAGAACGTCTGCTGACCCCCGAGCAGGTGGTGCGTGTCGGCGCCGCGATAGGGCAGCGAGTCGTGGTCGTCGATTCCGACGGCTACTTCATGGGTCCCGGCATCGCCGAGATGCTGGCCCAGCGAGGACACGAGGTCATCCTTGCCGCACGCGGCGAACACATTGGCGAGTACCAGCGCTACACCCGTGAGATCACCCCGACGCTGCGGGATCTTCGCCACCTGAAGGTGGGACTGCGCGTCGAGACCACGGTGACCGCGGTCGGCCCGGACAGTGTGCGGCTCAGCTCACCGGACCGTGACGACGAGGTGATCGCAGTCGATACGGTCGTCCTTGTCGGTACCCGAGCAGCGGACGATGAGATGTACCACGGACTGATGGCTCGGCGAGACGACTGGCACGCCAACGAAGTCTCCGCGGTGTACCGAGTCGGCGATTGCGTGCGCCCGCACTTCATAGCCGACGCCATTTTCTCCGGACACCGGTTGGCGCGCGAAATCGACAGCCTTGATCCCGCCCGCCCACTTCCGTTCATCCGCGAGCGTCGCATCATCGGCGGCGGAGATGACGACTTCCTTCTCGATGCTCCGGCCCAACAACCCGTGTTTCTGAACCTGTCCCACCGTCAGCGAGAGAGCAAAACATGACGACAGCACCGCGCAACGTCCTGATCACCGGAGCGGGCAGCGGTATCGGCGCCGCTGTGGCCGCAATCTTTGCAGCACAGGGTGATCGCGTCCATCTACTGGATATCTCCGAGTCTCGGCTCGAGTCGGTGGTTGCCTCGCTGCCCGAGGGGAGCGCGCAGGCGCATGTCGTCGACGTCACCGATTACTACGGCGTTGCCGGCGTGGTCGAGTCCATCGCCGCCGCGGGATCGATCGACGTGCTCGCCGGCTGCGCGGGTGTCTTCGACGGTTTGGCGGGCATCGAGCAGACCAGCCGCGAACTGTGGGATCGGGTGATCGACATCAACCTCACCGGTACTTTCAATGTCGTCAAACCAGTTGCACAGCAAATGATTTCACAAGGATCCGGCTCTATCGTGCTTATCGGATCCATTGCTGCGTCGCGTGCGCTGCCCGACGGGCTGGCCTACGACACCTCCAAGGCTGCCCTCGAGGGCATGACGCGTCGTCTCGCAGTCGATCTCGGCCGGTATGGCATCAATGCCAATCTCGTCGCGCCCGGGGTTGTCGAGACCGGCATTCGTGCCACGTCCGAGGAAATACTCGGCGACATGGTGCCCGACACGAAGGTAGGAGTCGGCACGAATCCCGATTTGATGAAGATGCTCATCCCGATGCAGCGAGGCGGCCTCGCTTCCGAGGTGGCCGCGACCGTGTACTTCCTCGCCGGCGATGGCGCTGCCTACATCAGCGGTGATGTCATCCACGTCGACGGCGGCTGGATAGCCACGTAGTCGACACCCTGTCCTTTCCGACATTCCGAAAGGTCCTTTCATGCCCTTGCAACTCCCTGAAGGCAAGCGTCTGGCCGTATCTCTGAGCCCGGACTTCGATGCACAGAGCGTGTGGATCGGAACATTCAGGTCGACCTCCCAATCGAACCTCTCGCGAGGAGAATTCGGTGCGGAAGTGGGCGCTCCACGCTTGCTGGACACGTTCGAGCGCTTCGGAATCACGACCACCTGGTGTATACCCACGCACACCATGCAGACGTTTCCGCACGCAGTCGCCGCCGTCGTGGACCGAGGACACGAAATTGCGGCGCATGGTGTGTACCACGAATTCGTTCCCAAACTCGAGCTCGACGAGGAACGGCGGCTCATGGAGCTGCAAGTGCATCTGCACGAGGAGCTCATCGGGCGTCGTCCGCGAGGGTATCGGTCACCGGCGCTCGACGTCACGGACAACACTTTGGCGGTACTCGAGGAGTTCGGATTCGACTGGGACTCATCGCTGATGGGCCGAGACTTCACTCCCTATCACCCCCGAATGGTGACCACGATCGATCTCGAGAAAGGAAACAGTTTCGGGGAGCCGTCGCCGCTTCTGGAGTTTCCGGTGTCGTGGGGACTGGACGACTTTCCCGAGCTCGAGCTGCTCAAAGGCAGTGCTACACAGCAATCCAACGAGACTGTGCTCCAACGGTGGAAGGACGCGTTCGACTTCGCCTACGAAAGATGTCCTGGCGGAATGATGACGTGGACGCTGCACCCGCAGACCATAGGTCGCGGATTCAACCTGCTCATGCTCGAACGGTTCCTGCACCATGTCGTCGGTCACGACGGGGTCTGGTTTCCCACCATCTCCGAAGCCGCTGACGCGTGGAGCGACTCGCCTGCCTGATCCGATCTCGTCCCGATTCCCCAACCCACCGAAGGAACACCATGTCATCCGCTTTCGTGCCCGCCGGCCTCACAGACGATCACGTTCAACTACGTAAGCTTGTCCGCGACTACGTGAATGCCCGCGTGATACCCACTGCCTCGGAGCGCGAGGCCAAGGACGAATACCCGGACGACCTGATTCCCGAACTCGCAGATCTCGGTCTGTTCGGTATCACCGTCTCCGAGCAGTACGGCGGATCCGACCTCGATTACGTCAGCTACGGGCTGATCTTCGAGGAGTTGGCGCGCGGCTGGATGGCGCTCGCAAGTCTGGTCTACACCACCAGCTCGGGTGGGTACCTGATCAGTGAGTTCGGAACCGAGGACCAGAAGAACAGGTTCCTCCCCGATATGGCGGCGGGACGGCGAATGAGCGGGATCGCGCTCACCGAGCCTTCCACCGGTAGCGACCTGAAGAAGATCACGTTGTCCGCCCGACGCGACGGTGACAACTACATCGTCAACGGAAGCAAGATCTTCATCACCCATGCCCGTCACGCGAATCCATTGGTCACCTTGGTGAAGACCGATCCCACGATCGAACCTGCGCACCGCGGTGGCATCAGCCAACTGCTCGTAGAGCAGGACACCCCGGGGCTGAGCTACGGCAGCGATTACAAGAAGCTCGGTCACCGCGGACTGGAGTTGTGCGAGGTCAACTTCGACAATGCCGTCGTGCCCGCGGCCAATCTCCTCGGCGGCGAGGAAGGCAAGGGCTTCTACCAGATGATGGCGGCTCTCGATCGCGGCCGTATCTACATGGCGGCGGCATCGACGGGCATGTCGCGAGCGGCGCTCGAGCATTCCGTCGAGTACGTCAAGCAGCGAGAGACGTTCGGCAAGAAATTGTCCGAGCATCAGGCCGTCCAGATGAGGCTCGCGGACATGGCGACAAAAGTGGAGGCGTCGCGGCTGCTGTACCTCAACGCCGCTCTCAAGACCGATGCCGACGGCCGTGCGAGCGCAGAATCCGGAATGGCGAAGATATTTGCGACCGAGTCGGCGATGGAAGTCACCTACGACGCCATTCGGCTTCACGGCGGATACGGGTACATCAAGGAGTTCCCGCTGGAGCGTTATCTGCGCGACGCTGCCCTCATGCCGATCGGTGAAGGTGCCAACGAGATGCTGCGCATGATCGTTGCCAACGAATTGACCGCGAAGTAACACATCCTGTCTGGCGACGGGTCGAATACCAAAGCCATGCTGACGGATTCGTGAGTTCACCGATAGTCCGTCATCTGTCCGAGCTACATACTTCGAACCGAGACGTGATCGCTGTCACGTACGAGAGATGATCGGAGTAATCGGTATGGAGTCAACTGGATCGGTCGGACGACCGGTAACCGGAGAACCTGGTGCGACTGCACCGAAACTCGGCGGAAATATGGGAGCCTTCGAGCTCGTCTGCACCGTGTTGGCCTACAACGGCCCGGTAGTGGTCTTCATAGGTTTCATTCCAGTCGCCGTTCTGCTGGGCAATGGAATCGGAGTCCCGGTGTCCATTCTGGTGGCCGGAATGTTCATCGCTTTCCTGGCCACCGGGCTGATTGCAATTGCACGTAAAATCCCCATTGCGGGTGGCTTCTACGCCTACATCAGTGCCGGGCTCGGGAAGGTGGTCGGCCTGTCCGCCGGATTCACGGCGATGATGTGTTACTACGTCGCGTGTCTCAGCGTATATGCGTTGGGCGGCACCGCCGCCCGCGCCCTCATGTCGGACGTCGTTCACGGTCCCGACCTGCCATGGTGGGTATGGTCGCTCGTGCTCTCCGCAGTCGTCTCCGTTCTCGGGTACTTCCGAGTCGACCTCTCAGCGAAGGTGCTCACGCTCTTCCTCACCCTCGAGTTGCTGTTCCTGGTGGTCTACGACGTGGCGGTGCTCGGACGGGGTGGAGCGGAGGGAATCGGGGTCGAGTCATTCGGTGGCGAGGCAATCTTCTCGGGCTCGATCGGCATCGGTTTCATGTTCGCGCTCGGCCTCTACGGTGGGTTCGAGGCCACCGTCATCTTCCGTGACGAGGTGCGCGATCCGAGCAAGACGATCCCGCGCGCCACGTACGGGGTGGTGGGTCTCCTCGCCCTTCTCTACGGGGCCACAGCCTGGATGTTCGTCAATTCGTACGGTCCACAGGCGGTCCTGACCGCCGTGACCGAGGATCCTGCGAGCGCGGCCACCGCCAGTGTCAAGGAGTACATCGGAACCGTCGGATACGACATCGCTGCACTGCTGCTGCTCACCAGCGCCTTCGCGTTGATGCTGGCATCGCACAACATCACCACTCGGTACCTGTTCAACCTCAGCGCCGACGGCATCCTGCATCGGTCGCTCAGTCGCGTCCACGGAACGTACTTTTCACCGCACCGGGCGTCCGTCGCGATGACGGTGGCCTCGCTGGTGGGACTGCTCGTGATCGTGGTTCTCAAACTGGACGAGGGACTGATGTACGGGCGCCTTGCCGGCCTCTACTCCTACACGTTCCTGATCCTGCTGCTGATGGTCGCGCTGGCCATCGTCAATTACCTGATCAAGAACCGCGCACCCGACGAGAGTCTGGTCCCACCGGTCCTGACTGCCATCTCGGCTGTCGCCGTGGCCGTGGTCCTCTACCTCGCAACCATGAATTTCACGCTGTTGACCGGAACCACCGGGGCGGCAACGGTTGCCATGCTGGTGATCATCTACGGGGTCGTGGCGTTGGGCATGATCACGGCGGTCGTGTATCGCAAAAATAATCCGACGGTGTATGCGCGCATCGGACGCGACGAGCAGGATGCGGGAACGCCGAACTGACTGCGAGACGGACATTCCGGGGAGCTCGACCCGCGCTTGGCACACCCCTCCACCGGGAGCTTGATCGATCAGGCGCTCGGCTGTGCGGTCGCGGTCAGGCAGGGCTTGGGAACCGGGCGAGGATTCAGCTTGCGGATCTCGAAGTGCCCAGGACGTATCGTGCCGTTCTGCTTCGCCTCTCAGGGTCCGCGGTACTTTCGTCTTGATCGGGCGTTCATGGCCTCGCTCGAAGCTGAAAAATCTCGAGATCAGTGTTGTGTCGGAACGCGATCGGACATCGTGCACAGCCGCCGGGGAATTCCGGATGTCATCCTGGGCGGCGGTGCGGATCGTTGTCACCGGCGGGGATGGGTCTGTGCCGGAAGGTGCGGCATCTCGGGCATATGCCCTGGCATGGCCAGGACTGTCGTGTCGGATCCGTGGTTCCCTATGGAGTTCGACCCGGCGCTGTGCATCTGGCTCCTACCGCGTTGTTGCTCGAGACTTCGATGCTCTGACTCGCGGTCTGTGGCTCGGTCGGAATACCAATCGCGGCCGTGCGGTTTGGCCTACTGCCAATGGTAGCCAGCGTGCGGTGCTCGTAACGTCCGTGTGGGCGTAGAGGTTTTCACTTGCTGTTACGCCTGCAGTCCAGCCGGACTGTAGTTGCTCTGGTCCTTGTAGTCGGACGCAGACACCGCTATGCCGACCTGGGTCGCTTCATGGAAGCCGTTGCAGTCGGAGGACGCAGTGCGTACGCGTTCGATGGCATGCAGGTCAGCATTCTCGCAGGGTCGGTGCACAACGTCACCACAACTGCACGTCCGCTCCATGAGCTGTTCTTGTCCGTGTTGGGAACATCAATCACAAAGGCGAAGTATGAGCGACGATCTAAGAGGTTCTCGTAGAGACTTTTTCAAGATTGCGGCGGCTAGTGTGTTGGTCGCATCCGGTTGTTCGAGGGGCGGCTCGCGTCGAAGGCGCTCTACATTCACACCAACACGTTGGACAACAGGCTGCGAAAGGTCTCCGAAGTCCTTGGTTTCGACATCGGATCCGTGATGGGTCAGCGGAAACTGGAAGCTGCCATCTTCTTGGAGGATCTGGACAGAGCCGTCTGATGGCTTCGCCCGGCGGAGGGTGGTAGGTAGAGGCGGTCCCCTAAGCGGCCATGCAGCCATTCGTGACAATGTGCTCCGCATACCCGCACTGCGTGATGCGCAGGGCAATTCCATCAACTCCTGCTCTCAGCCGGTGGGCACTCGGTAGCCTGGACGTCGGTGGAATCGGCCAGAGCGCATCTCGATCGCGCCCGACGTCTCGGCCTGCGGGACACCCACCCGATAGCGGATCTGATCGAACAGCACACCGCGATGGTCGACGGTGTCGAGGCGGGCAATTTCGACACGGCCGAACATACGATGCGCACTCACCTGCGTGCAGTCTTCGACGACGTCGAGCGAATCAAAGCCAAGAGCCCGCAACTGTTCTCGAACGGTTCCGAGCGCCCCACCCGGAAAGTCGTCTCCAGCTGGGAGCGAGGAGACGCCGTCAACGGCGAATACCCCGACCAGCTCCGGAAGGACATCGCCGAGTTCGTCTCCCAGCACGCACGATGAGCGCACACCTCTCGGGCGTTCCCCGGTTACACCATCTTCGCTCTGCGCTGATCATGGTTTGATGGTCTTGTGACCGACATCGACGAGGACTGACGACCGTCGGCCCGCCCTGCACGAGAGTGTTCCCGAGCCTCGATCACAGCGCAGCGGCGAGCCGGTGGTAAGCGGCGTTCCACCGCAGTGTCTGCTGGAATCCGCGTGTCGTCGTCCCGGAGTCGATGGTGAGTAGTTCGACTCCGATCATGTCCGAGAACGCTTCCAGCACGGGAAGGCCGATGGCTGTACTGAGCACCGTGTGATGCGGCGCCCCAGCGGTGAGCCATGATTCGGCGGACACCGACAGCGACGGTTGCGGTTCCCACACTGCACATGCGACGGGGAGCTTCGGCAGGGCCTCGTCGGGCTCGACCACGTCGATCACGTTGGCGGTCAACCGGAATCGTTCGCCGACGTCCGAAAGTCCTACGACGATGCCGTGGCCCGGATCCGCGGTGAAACGCAGCCGTACGGGGTCTTCTCGACCGCCGATGGAAAGCGGATGGATCTCGAGAGTCGGCCGCGATGTGGTGATCGAGGGGCACACTTCGAGCATGTGGGCGCCGAGGATCTTCTCCTCACCGGGCACCAGGTGGTAGGTGTAGTCCTCCATGAACGACGTTCCGCCGTCCAGGCCGTCGGCCATGACCTTCGTGGCGCGCAACAACATCGAGGTTTTCCAGTCGCCTTCGCCGCCGAATCCGTACCCGTCGGCCATCAGTCGTTGCACGGCCAGTCCCGGAAGTTGCCTCAGCCCACCGAGATCCTCGAAGTTGGTGGTGAACGCCTTGAATCCACCGTCGGTGAGGAACTGGCGCAAGCCGGCTTCGATCCTGGCGCCGTACAGGAGCGAGGCGTGGCGGTCGCCACCTTTGCGCAGGCTCGGATCGATATCGTAGGCCTCGGTGTACTCGTCGACCAGGGCCAGCACGGCTGCTTCGTCCACCCCGTCGACGACCTCGACGAGATCGTTCACCCCGTAGGTGTTGACCGAGACGCCGAATCGCAGTTGGGCCTCGACCTTGTCACCTTCGGTCACGGCCACGTCGCGCATGTTGTCCCCGAAGCGGGCCAGCGACAGCGACCGTAGCTCCGCGCGGCCGAGGGCGGCGCGCGCCCACTGGTCGACGCGGGTGAGGACACTGGGGTTGTCCACGTGACCGGCAACCGTCGTGCGCAGCACACCGACGCGCGACTCGATGTGTCCGAATTCGCGGTCTCCGTGGGCGGCCTGGTTCAGGTTCATGAATTCCATGTCGATCGTCGACCACGGCAACGACATTCCGGCCTGCGTGTGCAGGTGGAGCAGGGGAACGTCGAGCGCGTCGAGTCCCGCGATCCACATCTTCGCGGGTGAGAACGTGTGCATCCAGGTCACGACCCCCACGCAGTCGTCGGCGGCGTTGGCCTCGCGCATGCAGCGCAGGATCGACGAGGCGTCGAGCAGCACGGGCTTCCACACGACCGAGACGTCCAGCGCAGTATCGAGTTTGGCGGCGATTTCGCGTGACTGCACGGCGACTTGATCGAGCGTCTCAGGACCGTACAACCCTTGGCTGCCGGTGAGGAACCAGACTTCGGACATGGGAGAACCTCCGTAGATGACGAATGTGATGCGCTCGGATCAGCGCTGGCCGTACACGTTCTGGTAGCGGTCGTACAGTGCGTCCACCGACGCAAGTGGGATGGAGAGCGGTTGTCCCAGTTGGTAAGACAGGTGCACCGACCGTGCGACGTCCTCGCACATCACGGCTGCCTTGACCGCCGCGCGGGCGGTGGGTCCCACAGTGAACACGCCATGGTTCTGCATGAGCACGGCCGGGGACCGACTGTCGGCGAGCGTGTCGACGATGCCGCGGCCGATCGAATCGTCACCGATGGTCGCGAACGGTCCGACGGGGATGTCCCCACCGAACTCGTCGGCGCACATCGTGGTGACCACCGGGATCGGGACTCCCCGTGCCGCCCATGCCACCGCATATGGCGAATGTGTGTGCACCACACCGCCGATGTGATCGAGATGGCGGTAGACGTATGCCTGCGCCTCGGTGTCGGACGACGGAGCGTGCGCACCCTCGATGACCCGGCCGTACAGGTCGCACACCACCATGTTCTCGGGTGTGAGGTCGTCGTACGACACACCACTCGGTTTGATGACCATCAGGTCCCGGCCGGGAACGCGAGCGGACACGTTGCCGGCCGTCCACACCACGAGGTTGTACCGAACGAGTTCGGCGTGCAGGGAACACACGTCGCGGCGGATCCGGTCCAAGGTCTCGCGCACCTCGTCGACGACGGTCATCGCGCGGCCGCCTGTCGAGCCAGCGCGTCGCGTCGAAGACCCCGGAGGTGGCGCATCGTGAGCGGATCCCGACCGAAGTGATCGTGCAGCCCGCGATAGACCTCGAACAACGCGTCGTAACGTCGGGACCGGGATTCGTCGGGCACGAACGCTGCCCGGCGGACTTTGCCCATCGACTTGGACGCAAGGGGCACGTCGGAGTAGCACCCGGCCGCGACGGCCGCATGGATCGCCGATCCGAGCGCGGGTCCCTGCTCGGATGCGATGATCGACAACGGCATTCGCAAGACGTCCGCGTAGATCTGCATCAGGAGCGGGTTGCGCGCCAGCCCGCCTGCGACGACGAACTCCTCGACCGGCACACCGCTGTCGCGGAAGGTCTCCACGATGACGCGAGTGCCGAAGGCAGTGGCCTCGAGCAATGCGCGGTAGGTGTCTTCGGGCTTGGTGGCGAGGGTGGTTCCGATGACGAGTCCGGAGAGCTCGTGATCGACCAGGACGGAGCGATTTCCGCTGTGCCAGTCGAGCGCGACGATTCCGTGCTGACCCACGTCCTGAGCGCTCGCCAGCCGGGTGAGATAGTCGTGGACCGATTCCCCTGCCTGCGCCGCCGCGTCGCTGTAGGACGCCGGAACCCCTGTGCTGGTGAACCATCCGAAGATGTCACCGACTCCGCTCTGGCCCGCTTCGTATCCGTAGGAGCCGGCGACGATACCGCCGTCCACCACCCCACACATTCCCGGAACGTCCTGCAGAACGGTCGAACTCATCACATGGCAGGTCGACGTACCCATGATCGCGACCATGCGACCCGGCTCCACCGCACCCGCCGCAGGTGCCGTGACGTGGGCGTCGACGTTGCCGACCGCAACCGCGATGCCCTCGGGTAGACCGGTCCACGACGCGGCCTCTGCGGTCAGGGACCCCGCGCGCGAACCGAGTTCGCCCAGTGGCTGGTCCAGTTTGTCGGTCACGAACGAGGTGAAACCGGGGTTGAGCTCACCGAGAAAGTCCTCGGACGGGTATTGCCCGTCCTGCAGGATGCCCTTGTACCCGGCCGTGCACGCGTTGCGAACGTACGTTCCGCACAGCTGCCACACGATCCAATCCGCCGCTTCGACCCAGCGGTCCATCGCGTCGTAGATCTCGGGATCTTCCTCGTGAATCTGCAAGGCCTTCGCGAACTCCCACTCCGAGGAGATGAGGCCGCCGTAGCGGGGGAGCCATCGCTCGCCCCGCCGGGCGGCGAGGTCGTTGATGCGATCGGCTTGGCCCTGTGCTGCGTGATGTTTCCACAATTTGACGTAGGCGTGTGGCCGGTCGGCGAAGCGAGGATCCTCGTTCAGCGGTGTTCCGTCGGCGTAGGTCGGCACCATCGTGCATGCGGTGAAGTCGGTACCGATACCGACGACCTGCTCCGGCGCTACGCCCGCTGTGGCGAGGGCCTCCGGGACCGCTCGACACAGCACGTCGCGGTAGTCCTGCGGCACCTGCAGCGCCCAGGCATCGGGTAGCCGAGTCGAGCTTCCGGGCAGGGTGTCTTCGAGCACGGCGTGCGTGTATTCGTGGACGGCAGAGGCGATCTCGGCTCCGTCCGATACGCGAACGACGACGGCTCGCCCGGAGAGAGTGCCGAAGTCCACCCCTACGGTGTACTGATCAGTCGGCATGTGAATCTCCTTGTCGTAGTGCCACCGTCGAGCTCGATCGGACGATGAGCTCGGGTGCGATCGATCTCTCGGGCGGTGCAGTGCCGTCGAGGGCTGCGCGGAGAATTCCGATCGCGCGTCGGCCGACTTCGGTGAAGTCCTGCCGGATCGTGGTGAGCGGCGGGATGAGGTATGCCGCCTCGGGAATGTCGTCGAAGCCCACCACGGCGAAGTCCTCGGGTACGCGCCTGCCGTTCTCGTGGAACGCACGCAGAAGACCCAGGGCCATCTGGTCGTTCGCGCAGAACGCGGCGGTGACCGTACGGTCCTCGGCGAGACGGAGCCCGCACTCGTACCCGCTGCGTGCCGACCAGTCACCGCGTAGGACCGGAGTCCAGGGCAGTCCCGCGTCGTCCAGCGCCTCCTGCCATCCCTGTTCGCGTGCCCGCGACTCGGTCCAGCCGTAGGGGCCGGACAGATGCACGATGCGCTGGTGCCCGGCCTCGATCAGGTGCCGGGTGGCCAGCCGGGCGCCGCCTGCCTGATCGATACCGATCGTCCACCGCGAGGTGGCCGGATCACCTTCCACCACTACGACGGGGACGACGGACTCCTCTGAACGTGCGGCGGCGATGGCGTCGTCCGTCGCGGCGATCAGCACGATCCCTTCGACCCCCTGGTCGTGAAGATGGTGCAGTGCGCCGACCAGTTCCTCCCGCGTGAGTGTCGTCAGGCTGACTGCACTGACCGAGAACCCGGCTTCGCGCGCTGCACTCTGGACGGTGCGGTGGGTGGTGCTCGGTCCCCAGAACCCGCCCTTGGACCCGATGATGCCGATCGTCGCGGAACGCTTGGTCACCAGCGCTCGTGCCGCCCGGTTCGGTCGGTATCCGAGCTGGTCGATGGCGCGTTGGACGCGATCGCGGGTCTCCGGTCGAAGGTTGGTCTGCCCGTTGATGACACGGGAGACGGTCTGGTGGGACACGCCGGCCAGTCGGGCCACGTCCGCCATCACGGGTGTGCGCGCAGACTGGATCTCGCTCGCAGTCATCTCCGGCGCACCCGAATCGACCGGCCGCCGACCTTCCCGCCTGTCAGCAGGCGCTGCGCCACCACGAACACCAGGAGCAGGGTTCCGATCGTGATCCGAGTCCACCATGAACTCAGTGTTCCGTCGAACGCGATGAAAGTCTGTATCGCGCCGAGAATCAGGACGCCGATCAGCGACCCGACCACGTATCCGCGGCCACCGGTGAGAAGCGTTCCGCCGATCACCACGGCGGCGATGGCATCGAGTTCCATGCCCACCGCGTGCAGGCTGTATCCGGACAAGGCATAGAACGAGAACAACAGTCCGCCGAGCGCGGCGCAGAACCCGCTGATCGCGTAGACGCCGACCTTGACCGCGGAGACATTCAGTCCCATCAGGAGCGCGGACGCCTCGTTGCCGCCGATGCCGTACACCGACCGACCGAACCGGGTGCACGCGAGTACGTACGCGGCGATTGCGACGACGACGAGGGCGATAACGACGCTCCAGGTGATCGTGTAACCGCCGGGGAGTTCGACCACCGCGAACGCGACGGACGAGAAGGTGTCGTCGGTGATCGGGATCGACTCGACCCCGATCATGTAGCACAGGCCGCGGGCGAGAAACATGCCGGCGAGCGTGGCGACGAAGGGCTGAATTTGCAGGTAGTGGATCAGCACGCCCATCGTGGCGCCGAGCAGGGTTCCGCACATCAGGACGACGGCCATCACGAGCAGGGGCGGCCAGCCCAGTTGCAGTGTGCGCGCGGCGATCATCGTCGACAGCGCCACTACAGAGCCGACCGAGAGGTCGATGCCGCCGGTGAGGATGACGAACGTCATGCCGACCGCGAGGACGATCAGGAACGAGTTGTCGATCAGCAGCGACAGGAACACCTGAGGGTCGGCGAAACCGCTGTACCGGAACTCGCCCAGCCCGAACAGTCCCACGAACAAGGCGACCGTGGCGATGACGGGTAGGAAGCGCGACGGAGGAGAGTAGCGGCGCAGCCGATCCCACGTGGACGGCGCCGGGGCGGGCGCAGTCGGGGTGGAGCTTTGAGGTGCAGTGAGGAGATCGCTCACGATCGAACCGCCTTGGTGGGGTGGGGGCGCACGAGGGTGCGCAACGAGGCGCGTGCCCGCGGGGATTGCAGGAGGCAAACCACGATGATGACGACGGCCTTGAACAGGTAGTTGGCTTCGGACGGAATGCCGACGTTGGTGATGGTGCGGGTGAGGGTGCCGATCAGGAGGGCACCGACGACCGTTCCCGCGATCGAGAAACGACCACCCGTGAGTGCGGTGCCTCCGATGACCACGGCGAGGATGGCGTCGAGTTCGATCCATTGCCCGAGACTGTTCGCGTTCACCGAGTTGGTGTTGGCGGCGATGATCAGTCCGGCGATGCCGGCGCACATCGCAGCGAACACGTACACGGTCCACACGATGGTTCGCGACCGCACACCCGCCAATCGTGCTGCCTCCGGATTGATTCCGACCGCTTCGACCAGCATGCCGAGCGCGGTGCGCCGGGTGAGCAGCGCAGTGACCACCACGACGGCGAGCGCGATCAGCACCGCGATGGGCAGTCCCAGCACGGTGCCCGATGCCAGCTCGGAGAACGCCGGGTTGTTCACCGTCGTGATCTGCCCGTCGGTGATCAGCATGGCGAGTCCGCGGCCGGCGACCATGAGGATGAGAGTGGCGATGATGGGCTGAATTCCGAAGACGGACACCAGAAGTCCGTTCCAGAGCCCGAGTAGCACGCACGCGGCCAGTGCCCAGACGACGGCCATGATCATCGTCGCGGTAGCGCCTTCGTCGGGCGCCCCCACGATGCGGGTGCACGCCACCGCGGCGGCAATCACGGCCACGGCGCCGACCGACAGGTCGATACCGCGGGTCGCGACGACGAGCGTCATTCCCAGGGCGACGAGGATCAGCGGTGCCGAGTTGCGGACGATGTCGACCGCGTTGCCGAAGAGGCCGCCGTTCTCGATACGAATGTCGAGGAAGTCCGGAGTCACCACGACATTGATCACCACGAGCGCGATCAGGGCGACGAGCGGCCAGATCACCGGGTGGGCGAACGCTTTCCGCAGCAGCGGCGTCGGCGGGGACGTCGACGGTTCGAGAGTCTGGGTCATGATGCGACGGTCCTGTCGAGTGTCGAGGGGGTGTGCGAGGCCGGTTCCTCGGTGCGGACACCAGCGGCGATGGTGGCCAGCACGTCGCCGACCGATACTCCGTCGTTGATCCGTTCGTCGATCTTGCGGTGATCGCGCATGACGACGATGCGGTCGCTCAGGCGCAGGATCTCCTCGAGCTCGGCGGAGATGAACACCACGGACATGCCGCGCGCCGCGAGGTCGGCGACGAGGGTCTGAATCTGCGCCTTGGCCCCGATGTCGATGCCACGCGTCGGCTCGTCGAGGATCAGCAGTTCCGGTTCTGTGACGAGCCAGCGTGCAAGGAGTACTTTCTGCTGGTTACCGCCGGACAGGTTGCGCATCAACGTGTTCGGGTCGGCCGGCCGGATGTCGAGGGTCGTGATGTATTCCTGGACGAGCTTGTTCCTGGTCGACCGGGGAATCGGCCTGAGCCATCCGCGCTTCGCCTGCAGAGCGAGCATCATGTTGTCCGCGACGGTGAGGTCGCCGACGACGCCGTCGGCCTTGCGGTCCTCGCTCGTCAGGGCGATGCGGCGGTCGGCTGCTTGTCGCGGATTGCGGATCCGGCTGCGCATCGAGTGAACCTCCACCGATCCCGAGTCCGCCCGATCGGCGCCACCCAGCAGGCGCGCCAGCTCGGTGCGCCCCGACCCCAGGAGCCCGGCGACGCCAACGATCTGGCCCGCATGCAGGCGTAGATCCGTCGCCTCCAGGGCGCCTTTACGACCGATGCCGAGCACCTCCACGACCGGTGTGGCGTCGGGGGAGACGACCACGGGGTCGCGGCTGTCCAACTCGCGCAGTGTGTCGATCTCGCGCCCGATCATCAGCTCGACCAACGTGAGCTGCGGGGTGTCGGCGACGAGGCGCTCCTCGACCAGTCGTCCGTTGCGCAGGATCGTCATGCGATCGGAGATGCGGTAGATCTGGTCGAGGAAGTGCGAGACGAAGACGATGGAGGTGCCGTCGGCGCGCAGGCGCTCGATGACTGCATAGAGGGTTTCGACCTCGTCCTTGTCCAGACTCGACGTGGGTTCGTCGAGAATGAGGACCCGTGCGTCGACGTCGACGGCGCGTGCGATCGCCACGAGTTGTTGCACCGCGATCGGGTGATCGCCCACGGTCGACGACGGCTCGATGTCGAGTCCGAGCCGATCCAGCGTCGTCTTCGCCCGCCGGTTCATCGCCCGCCTGTCGATGCCGCCGATCGCGCCGAGGAGCCTGCCCGGTAGGCGCCTCGGCTCCCGGCCGAGCAACATGTTCTCCGCGACGGTGAGGTTAGGAAGCAGGTTCACTTCCTGGTACACCGTGCTGATGCCGGCTGCCTGGGCGGCGCTCGGGGTTCCGAACTCGTGCTCGGTCCCGTCGATGACGACGGTTCCGCTGTCGATCGGGTACACGCCGGTCAGTGCCTTGATCAGTGTCGATTTGCCGGCGCCGTTCTCGCCCATCAACGAGTGCACTTCGCCCGGGAAGAGGCGAAGCGACACCCCGTCGAGGGCTCGGACCGAGCCGAACGTGATGGTGATGTCCCGCATCTCGACGAGGGGGGTGTCGAGAACGACGTCGGTGCTCATGGGGTGTCTTTCAGTACTGGCGGTCGGCGAGCACGGACTTGGCCTGCTCCGGCGTGAAGGTGGTTTCCTCGGTGACGACGCGCTTGGGGACGTCTTCGCCGTTCAAGACCTTCTCGGTCAGGTCCATCAGTTGCGGTCCGAGCAGCGGGTTGCACTCGACGATGAAGTCGATCTTTCCGTCGGCGAGGGCCTGCATTCCGTCCTTGACCGCATCGACGGTGATGACCTTGATGTCCTTGCCCGGAACAAGTCCGGCAGCTTCGATGGCCTGAAGCGCGCCGAGCCCCATGTCGTCGTTCTGTGCGAAGACGACGTCGATCTGGCCGCGGTTCGAGTTCAGGAAGGACTCCATGACCTGCTTGCCACCGTCACGGGTGAAGTCACCCGTCTGCGAGGCCGTGATCGCGATGTTCGACTGACTCGCAATGGAATCGCGGAACCCTTCGGCACGGTCGATGGCCGGAGCGGCTCCCGTGGTTCCTTGCAGTTCGACCACGTTGATCTTGCCGTCGCCGGTGGTGTCGGCGGTGGCGCTGTTCTGCACCAGCCAGTCGCCGGCCTTCTTGCCCTCCTCGACGAAATCCGATCCGAGGAACGTGGCGTAGAGGGAGTCGTCGGTGGTGTCTACCGCGCGGTCCGTGAGGATCACGGGGATGTTCGCGCGCTTGGCTTCCTGGAGCACCGGTTCCCATCCCGTCTCGACGACCGGACTGAACGCGATGGCGTCGACCTTCTGCTGGATGTAGGTGCGGATCGCCTTGATCTGGTTTTCCTGCTTCTGCTGGGCGTCGGAGAACTTGAGATCGATTCCCGCAGCAGTCGCCGCTTCCTGAATCGAGTTGGAATTTGCTGTGCGCCAGCCACTTTCGGCGCCGACCTGCGAGAAGCCCATGACCGTGCCGTCCTCCCCGCCGCCGCCGCCACCGCTGGAGTCGCCTCCACCGCCGCACGCGCTCAGGGCGAGTGCGCCGCTCAGGATGAGAGCGCTCGCTGCACAGATCTTCTTCGACGCCATGTTGTTCTCCTTCGCTGCCGTCACTGCTCTGTGACGTGTGCAACATAGTGTGAGCGTTAACATTGAGCCGAGTCAAGACCTAGATCACGAATTCACCCAAAAATGTTAACGCTCACTCTGCGTTCGCAGAGAGCCTCCACTCGATAATCGAGCGGTAGGTGTCGCCGGGTCGCAGCACCGCCGATGGGAACGCCGGGTGATGCGGGCTGTCGGGAAACAGTTGGGGTTCGAGGGCGATACCGTCGCCTTGACGCAGCATGGTGCCCCGGCGCGACACGTCGCTTCCGTCGAGAAAATTGCCGGTGTACACCTGCAGTCCCGGTTGGTCGCTCCACACCTCGACGGTGATACGAGTCCGCATCGAGCTCAGCCGAGCGGCCCGCCGCAGTCCGTCGCCGTCGACGACGAAGTTGTGGTCGAGTCCGCGGGCCCCGAGCAGCTGTGGGTGCACGGCACGTGACACGTCGCCGACGCGTCGACCCGCACGCAGATCGAGGGCAGACCCGTCGACCGAATCGATTGTGCCCGAGGGTATTCCGGAGGAGTCGACCGGGGTGAAGGACGATGCGAATACCTGCAGATCGTGATCGTCGACGCCGTGACCGTCGAGATCGAAGTATGCGTGGCTCGTCAGGTTGACCACCGTCGCTGCCGTCGTCGTGGCGGTCGACACCAGCCGTACCGTCTCACCGGCTACGGAGAACGTTGCTCGCGCATGCACCTCACCGGGATAGCCCTGATCCCCGTCCGGGCTGACGATCTCCATTGTCACCGAGTCCGACGACCGCGCCGTAACCGTCCATGCTCGCGAGTCGAACCCATCGGTACCGCCGTGCAGGTGATTGTCGCCGTCGTTGACCGTCAGCGTGATTTCGCGTCCGTCGAGGTCGAACCTGCCTGCGGCGATCCGGTTCGCGTACCGCCCGACGGTGGAACCGAAATAGGCGCTCGACGAACGTAATTCGTCCTCACCGGCTACGCCGACGAGAATGTCACGTCGGACGCCGTCGCCGCCGGTGACTTCCAAGCGTTGCATGGTGGCCCCGTAGGGCAACACGTCCACTTCGATGCCGGGTGCGGTGCCGATGTTGACGACGTCGGTCGGGCGAGGCGCTGGGTTCACGGGGGTGAGACTAGCGGCAGAAGCATGCTTGGTATCGGGAGATCGTCACTAGAGGGCCACCGGTGGTACTCACCGCGAGCGGCGAGTGTCTCGGGTGGGTTCGATCAGCAGAACGTCCCAACGGACTGCGAATCTGTCCGGTATGCAACCGGTCTCGCAGTAAGAAAGGGGTCCGTCGAAGGGCAGTCCCGTGGTCGAATCCGGTGTCGACGTCGGCGGCGAGGCTCAGCAGGGTGTTCTTGTCGTAATGCGTTGTCAGCGTGTGGACGTCGGCGAAGTCTCGGGCTTCTGCGCGGTCGAACAGTGCGACGAGTTTTCGGCCGGCGAGTTCGTCGGGGGCGAAGGTGGGTCCGGCGATGCTGGCGGTGGCGGGCATGCCGGGCGGGGAGTCCAACGCCAGATCGATCAGCAGGTCTTCGGGCCCGTGGAGGAGCAGTCGGCAGAAGGTGTCGGTGTCGTGGATGCGGTCGACGGTCCAGCCCTGGGCGTGTGCGGCGTGTTCGAATTGGTCTCGGGCGTCGATGACACTGCTCTGGCCGCGGGAGGTGAAGAAATCCAGGTCCTGGGTGGGGCGGGTAGTCATTTGCTGTGCGAGCAGCGCGGCGCCGCCGGCGAGGAGGAAGCCGTCGATGGCGGGGAGGGTGAAGAAGAGGTGAGCGACCGTGGTCTGAAAGTCCGTGAGCATTACCGGATTCCCGTTTTCACGTGTTCTGGGTTCGTAGCGGAAGGTATCTCTCGATCGTCGGCGCCCACGCTGTCCGTAGGCGGCGGGGCAGGACGAGGTCGGTCCAGAGGTCGAGCAGGAGTGCTCCGTCGATGTAGGTGAGGACGTCTGCGGGTGTGCCCTCGCGCAGGATGATCTCGTAGACCAGTGCCCGGTCGGGTCGGTGCTTCAACTGGTAGGTCCGGCCGGGGTTGGACCAGTTCAGGGTCAGTGGGAGTTCGACGGTGGCGACGGCTCGGTGAAGTGGGAGTCGGGGGAGGGCGTCCGGGACGAGATGGTCCCGCCCGCCGGAACCGGGTACGGCGCGGAAGGTGATGCGCGGGGTGGCGTCGAGGTCGAATCCGGCTTCGGTGAGCAGTCGTTGG
>NZ_BMCU01000007.1 GCF_014635345.1 Rhodococcoides trifolii | reverse complement strand
ATTTCAGCACGGGGTTCGTTCGATCTGGATTGTCGAACGAACACATGTTGGTCCCGCCCGGACGCATCGTCTTCGGCCCCGGAGACTCCAACAGCACCAGACAGCGAGCCGCGTCACCGCCGTCGTCGGGATCGAACAGTGGAATGGACCGTGCAGTGTCGATCCTCCATCGCAACACCGACGCATTGAGTGACCGGACCGGGGCATCGTGCGCTCGGGCATGCTTTCCGGACCACACGTCATCATCTGTCATACCGCCGCACTCACTGCTGACCACGCCACACGCACTGCTGGCCATGGGGAAACGCACCGTGAGCCGTAGACGCCAGCTCTCGGTGGCTCGCCTCGACGACCACTGCTGAGCGTTCGACGACTCCGCTGCCTGAACACACCTGTCAGATAACCACGACAGGTCGTGTGATGCCTGTTGTACCCGTCTTCTCATCGACTTCGATTCCAGATCGGGTCGGTTAGGGTACCCGCGTCCACCGAACGAGTTACGGATGAGTTGTGACAAGTCGTGACATCGAGCCGGATTTCGGTAGTTTTCGCAGGTGGCCGGACGGCCCTGGACCGTGGCGGACCTGCACGGACGTACCCGGGGGAAGTCGTGAAACGAGAGGTCAGATCAGGCTATTTCGGAGCATTCGTGCTGGTCAGAGGCATATCGAGAGCCTCCTTTCGGGATTGAACCGAAGACCGCTCGCTTACAAGGCGAGTGCTCTACCACTGAGCTAAGGAGGCGCGCCGGTCGCGAAACCGAGCGCGGCAATCATAACGTCGCCTCGTCGCGCCCTCGCGGCCACCCGTTGCTGCAGACCAAAATGTCGGTCGTGTCCCGTACCCTCTGCACACATCAGACAACCCGCGCGGAGGAGCACCATGGCCGTCGACTACACGCACCTTGCCGTTGCCGAGCGGTCGGAGTTTGCGGACCTGCTCGAGGGATTGACACCGCAGCAGTGGGCGTCGCCGAGCCTGTGCGCGGGCTGGACCGTCAGAGACGTTGCTGCGCACGCGATCAGCTTCGAGTCGCTCAGCCGTGCCGACCTGTTCCGGCGCTATGTGAAAGCGAGGTTCGCACCCGACCGGATCAATCAACTGGGGGTCGATTCACTCGGCCACCTTCCGCAAAGTGGGATTGTCGACTTGTTCCGACAGCACCGACGCCCTACTGGTCTCACGGCGGGGTTCGGCGGTCGGATCGCGCTCGTGGACGGGCTCGTGCACCAGCAGGACATCCGTCGACCGCTGAAGCTACCCAGGGCAATCCCGTCGGACAGGTTGACCATTGCTCTGCAGTTCGCGCTGTACGCCCCGCCGATTCGCGGTGCGATCAGAGTCCGGGGGCTACGTCTGGTTGCAACCGATGTCGACTGGTCCCACGGGCGCGGACCGGACGTGCGAGGCACCGGTGAATCGCTGTTGATGGCTATGACCGGACGAGCTGACGCGATCGCCGATCTGGAAGGTCCGGGCGTGCGCATTCTTGCGTCACGACAGCCCTCGGGAACCTGACAGCGCGCACCGGTACCTTCTCGGGTAACGACCGCCGATCAACAGACCGAGACGAGGCATGGCACTTCTCGAACGTTTCCAGTCCACCCTGACCCGTCTCACGGGCGAGCGCCGCGCCATCGTCGACACCGCGATGGGCGCGCCGAGCCCGCTGCAGCCGATCGACCTGACCGATGACGCCAGCGTCACCGAGGTTCTGGACCTCGCGCTGCGGATGGGTGAGGTGAATCTGGCGGCCGGAACGGGCGCTATCGACACGGCCAACCAGGTGCTGTTCGTCGCGTCGACCTACGGGTTGAACCGTTGCGACGTGGACGTCACGTACAACTCGATCGTCATCAGCGCCTACCGCGGGCCGACGCTTCCGCCGGCCAGCACGATGCGCATCGTGCAGTACCGGTCGATGGACTTCACGCGTCTGGCCGACGTGGACGCTCTCGCCCGCAAGATTCGTGTGGAGGTGCCGACGCCCAAGGAGGCGCTCGCAGAGCTCATGGAGATCATCCGCGCTCCGCACCCCTACAACCGCTGGATCGCGACGTTGGCGTGGTCGGGCATGGCAGCAGCGATCTCCGTGCTGATCGGCGGCGGTCTGTTGGTGGCGCTGGTGAGCTTCCTGACGACGATGGTGATCGACCGCGTCGGCCGCGTCCTCAACAGAGCGGGCCTGCCGTTCTTCTTTCAGCAGGTGGTGGGCGGTGTGATCGCGTCTGCCCCGGCTCTGACGCTCTACAACTTCCAGGACCAGCTCGGGGTACAGATCTCACCGGGCCAGGTCATCGCAGCCGGAGTGACGGTGCTGCTGTCGGGTCTGTCGTTGGTCGGCTCGGTGCAGGACGCCATCACCGGGGCCCCGATCACCGCCGCCGCGCGCTTCTTCGAGCTGATGATGATGACGGGAGGCATCATCGCGGGTGTGGCGACGAGTCTGCGCATCGCCGCACTGCTCGGCGCCGAACTGCCGATCCTCAGTAACGCGGCACCACCGGACATCGCCCAGCTGCCCACCAAGATTCTGGCCGGTGCGTTCGCGTCCATCTTCTACGCCCTGGCCTGCTACGCGGAACGGCGCGCGCTCACCGCTGCGTTCATCGGCGGTTTCGCGGGCGCCCTCGTATTCCTGGTGGCGCAGCAGATCGGTTTCGGGCCGGTGCTCGCGGCCGCGGTCGCGGCGACGGTGGTTGGCTTCGCGGGTGGCCTCATGGCTCGCCGGGCATTGATTCCGCCGCTGATCGTGGCGGTCGCAGGCATCACGCCGTTGCTTCCGGGCCTGTCGGTGTACCGGGGACTGTTCGCGTTGCTGTCCGATCAGACGCTGCTGGGACTGAGCTCGCTGCTGGCGGCGGTCGGAACCGGGGGCGCGCTCGCGGGTGGCGTCACGCTGGGAGAATGGGGCGCACGAACACTGCGTCGGCCCCGGATAGTGCAACGCACCGAATCGCTGGTCCGCCCGATATTCCAGCGGAGCAGCAGCGGTTCGGCGCGTGCAAAACGAAACAGGTGGCGCTGAGAAGCTGAGTGATCAGGAAGGATTGTCGACGCGATGCCGACCGGCTGCGTCTTCTTCCATGGCCTCGCGCAGGCTGCGGGGACGCATGTCGGTCCAGTTCTTCTCCACGTACTCGAGGCACGCGGCGCGGCTCTCCTCGCCGAACACCACGCGCCAGCCCTGCGGGACCTCGGCGAACGTCGGCCACAGCGAATGCTGGTCCTCGTCGTTGACCAGAACGTAGAAACGGCCGTCTTCGTCGTCGAACGGGTTGGTGCTCATCGTGCCTCGCTTACTGCAAACGTCGTATCGGTCTCGTGGGCTGCGTCTGACTGAAAAGCTGCGTGGTCGACCTTAGCAACCTCGGAGTCGTCGCCTCGGCAGGCGATGACCGAGTCGAGTATCTCTCCTGCTCGGACGGCCACGTTGGACAGCAGGGACGCCGTGATTCCGTGTGTGCGTTCGGTGCCGCCCTGTAGGTAAATACCCGCGGTGATCCGCGGCGTTACCAGCCGGTAGTCACGGCGCACCTCCTGCTGCGCGACGGTCTCCGGCACGAGATCGCCGAAGATGTCGTTCAGCGGGGTCGGGGTGAAACCAGTGGCGAGGATCATCGCGTCGCAGTCGACGGTGTCGGTGATGCCGTCGATCTTGTCGACGATGGACACTTCGATCCCGTCGGCCGTCTCGACCGCGGACGCGATGTCCGACGCCCGACGCATGAACAGGCGCCGACGCCCGCTGACGCGCTCGCGGTACTCGGTTTGGTACAGCTCGTCGATCAGTTCGATGTCGACCACGGAGTAGTTGGTGCTGCGATGCATCGCCAGCAACCGGGCGCGCTCGTCGTCGGGCGAGCGGTGCAGCTCGTCGACGGCGGACGGGTCGAAGATCCGGTTGGCGTACGGGCTGTCGTCCGCAGGGCTGTACCCGTAGCGCGAGAAGACGCTGTGCACCTCGGCGCGGGGGTACTCGCGGTGCAGGTACTGCACCACCTCGGCCGCGCTCTGGCCGGCTCCGAGCACCACGAACCGGTTGTGTGTGGGCTGGGGAAGCTCGGCCATCCGGTGCAGGAACTGGTGATTGTGGAAGCAGCGCAGCGAACGGGTGGCCCATTCGGGGATCCGCTCCTTCAGCCCCGCGCCGACGACGACGTTGCGAGTACGCAGGATGGTGCCGTCGCTGCATCGCACGTCGACGAGCGTCCCGTCCTCGACGGGATCGACCGAGTCGACGGTGGTGCCGTAGCGAACCTCGGCGCCGACGCGTCCGGCCGCCCACGCGAGGTAGTCGTGGAACTCGAGCCGCGTGGGGAAGAACGTCTGGTGGTTGACGAAATCGACCAGTCGCTCCTTCTCGAAGAGGTAGTTGAAGAAGCTGTAGGAGCTACGCGGATTGCGGAACGTCGCGAGATCCTTCGGGAACGCGATCTGCATGGTCGCTCCGTCGAGCAACATGCCGCGATGCCACCCGAAGTCGGTCTGGCGCTCGACGAACGCCGCGGTGATGCGATCGGCGGGTGCGGCGGTCTCGTTGTGTTCCTCGATCGCAATGGCCAGTGCAAGATTCGCCGGGCCGAAACCCACGCCCACGACATCGAATACGGTCATTGCGATCCATCCATTCTTCGGGTCTCCCTAGCAGAGGCAAGCCTAACCTCCATTGCCACCACTGCCAACCTCGTCGACGATCTGGACGAATCGACGCGCGAATGCCTCCACAGCACGGCGATCGACGCCCCCCAGGGGGAACTGCAGCTGCGCGAACACCGGCCCCTCCCCCGGCGGTTCGTGGAACGTCAAGGTCAGCTCGGACGATGGAGCTCCGACCGGGATGGGCAGAATGTCGCCCAATGTCGTTCCTGCACTGCCGAGTTCGGCCTGCTGATGGTGGACGATCGAGAGCTGCGGACGTAGCAGCTCCGGCAGCCCTGCGGCGTACACGATGTCGGCGTACGCCGGGCCGGTGTGGTCGAGTGCAGCGAGTGTCGACGTGCGCACCGCCGCAAGCACATTCGAAACCGACACGTCGGTTCGCACTGGGATCAGGTCGCCGAAGCAGCCGACCACCTCGTCGACCTCGTCCGGACCGCGCCCTGACGTCAACACTGCGATGGGCAGATCACGGCAGCCCGTGACCTCGGACACCGCTCGCGCGAACGCCGTGTGCAACACCATGTAGAGGCTGGTGCCCGTCGCAGCGGCCACCTCGCCGATGCGGCGGTGCCGGTCGGCATCGATGTCGAGCAGAATGGCGTCCGTTCCGGTGACCGTCGACCCGGTCGCCCAGGGCAGCTCCACTCGGCCGGGCATGCCGCGCAACGTCTCGGACCACCACGACACGGCACTCGGGTCGACGGAATCCGTCGCCCACTGCGCGTAGTCGCTGTACTCGACGGGCAGTGCGGGCCACGCGGGTTCCTCGCCACGTGCACGTGACTCGTTGGCCCACAACAGGTCCCGAACCAGAGGTACGACGGACCACTCGTCGACCGCCAGGTAGTGCATGACCAGCAGCAGCACCTGCTCGTGCCCGTTGTCGAGCAGGACGACGCGCAATCCCGGCTGTGCACCGAGATCACGCCGTTCCTGGGCGATCTCGTAGGCGTGACGACCGATGTCACCGTCGACGTCGATCGTCTCGAGTTCGGTTGTGCCGCTGAGCCGGACACCGCCGTCGACGAACACCGCGCGAAGCGGTTCGTGCCGGGCGCTCACGTCGCGCACCGCGGCCCGGAGTACGTCCGCGTCGAGGCGGGGAAGATCGGCCGAGCGGTACAACGCAAGAGCGTGATCCGCGGCTCCGTCCGCACGCGCCAGGTGGGTGATCTGCGCCGGCGACAGTGCTCTGAGGTCGGGATGATCACGGCGCACCAGACCCGGACCCGACCTCGCGGACGTGACGCGCGTGGCCAGTTCGGCCACGGTCGGGGAGTCGAACACGTCGCGCACCGCGACGTCGAGACCGAGCGCCCGCGCCTTGCCGACCACCTGCATGGCGGCCATCGAGTGCCCACCGAGATCGAAGAAGTTGTCGTCGATTCCGACCGCGTCGATACCGAGGATGTCGGCGTAGATCTGCGCCAGGTGCCGTTCGGTGTCGGTACGGGGCTGCGCGGACCCGCCCGAGAACTGCGGGGCCGGAAGCGCGGCGCGATCGAGCTTTCCGTTCGGCGTGAGTGGCAACTCGTCGAGCACCACCACGAGCGCCGGCACCATGTAATCCGGCACCAGGTCGGCCACGAACGCGCGGACATCCGCTCCGTCCAGCCCCTCGGTGTCGGGCCTTCCGGTGTCGGGGCTTCGCGTCACGTACCCGATCAACCGCGTGAGCGTCGAGGAGGTATCCGCCACCACCGCAGCTTGATTCACGCCGGGATGCTGGGCGAGCGCAGCCACGATCTCACCGGGCTCGATGCGGAACCCGCGCACCTTGACCTGGTCGTCGACACGGCCGAGGAAGTCGAGGTTGCCGTCGCCGCGCCAGAGCGCGCGGTCACCCGTTCGATACATTCGTCCGGGCCGGAACGGGCACGCCACGAATCGATCCGCGGTGCGCCCAGGCTGGCCGAGATACCCGCGGGCGAGACCACGTCCACCGATGTACAACTCCCCCGGCACGCCCGGTGGGACGGGCTGCAATCGCGAGTCCAGTACGTACGCGTGCTCGTTGGGGTCGGGGATGCCGATAGGAACCGACGCGGTCCAGCCGGGCTGAGCTTGCCACAGGGTGTTGTTGACCGTGGCCTCGGTCAACCCGTACGCCGCAAGCAGATTGAGATGTTCGCTCCACGTCGCGATGACCGCAGGCGGCACCGCCTCGGTTCCGACCAGAACGGTGCACCCCTCGGGCAGCGCACACCCCGGCGGGAGTGCGGCCATCAGGGACGGCGGGATGATGGCGTGCGTGACACCGTGCCGGTGCGCGAAGTCCGTCAGTTCCGGTCCGGCCACGCGGGCGTCGTCGGGAACGATGGCCAGCCGCGATCCGGTACACAGCGCCATGGACAACTCGAACACCGCGACGTCGAACCCGGGCGACGCGAACTGCATCACCGTCGACCCGGTGCGCAGTCGCATGCGATCCTCGGCTGTTGCCACGAGGGAGCCGATCCCTTCATGGCTCAGGACAACGCCTTTCGGCCGTCCGGTGGATCCGGAGGTGTAGATGACGTAGGCGGCGAGGTCGAGCGACGCCGGCCGGGTGGGCAGCGCCACTCGCCTGTCGGTGACCGTCTCGGCGAAAATTCTCGGCAGCTCGCTCGGAACCTGATCCGACACCTCCCGGGTCGTCACGACGACGTCGGCACCGGAGTCGGAGAGCATGTACGCGATGCGCTCGGACGGGTGCTTGAGATCGAGCGGCAGGTAGGCGGCGCCGAGCTTGAGCACCGCCAGCGTGGTCGCCACCATCAACGGCGACCGCGGCACCGCGATACCCACGATCGACTCGGGGTGCACGTGCTCGGCCAGGACTGCAGCGAGAGATGTTGCGCGTGAATCGAGTTCGGCGTAGGTCATCGCGCCGTCGTCGTCGACCACCGCGACATTGTCGGGAGTGGTGGCCACCCAGTACTCGAACCGGTCGATCAACGATTCCTCGACCACGTCGCGGCCGGTCCGGTTGAAATCGTCGAGGACCTGGCGGCGCTCGGCGGGGAGAAACAGGTCGATGTCCGCAACGGTCTGCGCCGTGTCGGCGACCACCTCCTCGAGCAGTCGAGACTGCCGCTCGGCGATGGTCTGTGCGGTGGAGCGGTCGAACAGATCGGCCGCGTACTCGAGACGCAGGACGATGCGTCCGGTGTCCAGATACTCCGCGTAACCGAAGACGAGGTCGAAGATCGCGGTGGTCTGGTCGGTGTTCAGCGGTTCGACGGCGAGACCGGGCAAGTCGACAGCATGTTCGGTCCGGTTGTGGTGGCTGACCATGATCTGGAACAACGGGTTTCGAGCCAGGGTTCGTGACGGAGCGAGGGCGTCGACGACCGTCTCGAAGGGAACGTCCGAGTGCGCGAAGGCCGCGAGGTCGGTCTCGCGCACCCGCTCGAGAAGGGTGTCGAAAGTGGGGTTGTCCGACACGTCGGTGCGCAGCACCACTGTGCCGACGAAGAATCCGACGAGGTCCCAGGCGGCTTCCTCGCCGCGACCGGCGACCGGTGCGCCGAGTGGAATGTCGTGCGCTCCCCCGAGACGATTGATCAGCGCGGCCGTCGCGGCGTGCAACACCATGAACACGCTGTTACCCGTGTCGGACGCAATGCGCCGGACTCCGTGTGTGACAGCAGCCGGGAGTTCGTACTCGACGACGCCACCGACGTTGCTGGGCCGCGCCGGTCGCGGACGGTCCGCCGGAAGCGACACCTCGTCCGGCACTGCGGCCAGGGCCTTCGTCCAGTAGGCGAGCTGACGGCCGGCGACCGACGTGTCGTCGGAGGGGTCACCCAGCAGATCCCGTTGCCACAACGCGTAATCCGCGTACTGCACCGGTAGCGGCGCGAAGATGGGTGCGGACCCCTGCTGCCGGGCACCGTAGGCCACGACGAGGTCACGGAGCAACGGGACGTCCGACCATTCGTCGGTCGCGATGTGATGGACGACGAGCACCAGGACGTGGTCGTCGTCGGCGATTCGCTGCACGGCAACGCGAATGGGCAGGTCGCGGGCGAGGTCGAAGACGCGGCCGACGAACTCCTCGACATTGGCGACATCCCGCTCGACGACCGGCGTGCGCGTGGTGACGATCTGATGCGGTTCGCCGTCGACCGATCCGAAGACCGTCCGTAGCGACTCGTGCCGCAGCACAACGTCGGCCACCGACTGCTCGAGCACGTCGACATCGAACGCACCCGTCAGGCGCAGGGCGGTGGGGAGGTTGTACGCCGTGGACGTCTCGTCGAGTTGCTGCACGAGCCACAACCGCTGTTGCGCAGACGACAGCGGGACCAGGCTCGGTCGCTCGCGCGGAGCCAGGACAGGTCGCGCAGCGGTCGACGTTCGCCGAGTCAGAGCCTGCGCCAACGATTCTGCCGTGGGCGCCTCGAATAGGTCGCGGATCGTCACCGGTACGTCGACCGCACTGCGCACCCGCCCGATCACCCGGGTCGCGAGCAGCGAATGGCCGCCCAGGTCGAAGAAGTTGTCGAGAGCGCCCACAGTGTCGACCTCGAGAACCTGCGCGAACACCTCGCAGATCACGCGTTCGGTGTCGGTCTCGGGGCCACGGGACATCGATACCTCGAACACCGGCGCGGGCAGAGCAGCGACATCGAGCTTCCCGTTGACGGTCATCGGGAACTGCGCCACGGACATCACCACGGTCGGGACCATGTAATCGGGAAGCGCTGCCGCCGTTGCCAGTCGGACCGCAGCGGGATCCAGATCGGCGGGCGTCACGTACGCGACGATGCGGTTCGCGTCGACGATCACCGCGGCGCTCCGCACGCCGTCGACCGACCCGACGACGGACTCGATCTCGCCGAGCTCGATGCGGTGTCCTCGAATCTTGATCTGATCGTCGGTGCGACCGAGGTAGTCGTGATGACCGGACGCGGTGCGACGCATCAGGTCTCCGGTGCGGTACATCCGTTCGCCGGTGCCGTGCGGGTCGGCGACGAATCGTGCTGCCGTCTGACCCGGTTGGTTCAGGTAGCCGCGCGCTGCGCCGGTACCGGCGATGTAGAGCTCACCGGGAACACCGTCCGCGACGGGCCGCAACCAGCCGTCGAGGACCGAGGCGGTGGTGTTCCAGATGGGCCGACCGACGGTGGGAGTGACGCTCTCGTCGGTGCCTGCCCCGAGCGTGTTGATGGTGTATTCGGTTGGTCCGTAGAGGTTGTAACCGAGGACGCCGTTCGTGGTGCGCAGGGTGGTCCACACCGAATCGCTCACGGCTTCACCGCCGAGCAGGACAAGAGCGGGTGGGTACGTGTCGAGCAGTCCCTGCTCGATCAGGTGCGCCGCGTAGGTGGGGGTGACGTTGACGACATCGATCTCGTGCGTGGCGGCGTACCGAACGAGAGCTTCGGCGTCGCGTCGGAGGTACTCGTCACAGACGTGCACCTCGTGGCCTTCGACCAACCACAGCAACTCTTCCCACGACATGTCGAACGCGAACGACACCGTGTGCGCGACACGCAGCGTGCGGCCGGCCGCCGCGACGACCGGTTCGAAGATGGCCTCGCGGTGGTTGAGTTGCATGTTGGTCAGGCCGCGGTACGGGGTGACGACTCCCTTCGGCGTCCCCGTCGAACCGGAGGTGTAGATCACGTAGGCAGGGTGATCCAGTCTCGTTGTGCTGGGCTGGAAACGGTGCAGCTCGTCCGCGGTGAGGAGCCCACCGTCTTCGGCGTCACCGACCGAGACGATGTCCACCCCGGTGTTCGCGAATCGTTCGGGCGCCTCGGTGAGCAGGACGATCGGCGACGCGTCCGCGATGATGGTGTGCAGGCGAGCGTCCGGATGCTCGAGCTCCAACGGGAGGTACGCCGCACCCGTGCGGAGGACGGCGAACAGCGCGACGACCATGTCGATGGACCTCGGAAGGGCCAGCGCCACCACTGTTTCCGGGGCGGCTCCGCGCTGGAGCAGGAGCCGGGCAACCCGATCGACGCGCAGGGACAGCTCGCGATACCTCAGTGCCGTGTCACCGAAGACGAGTGCAGTGGCGTCGGGCGTCCGGTGCGCGGTGTCGACGAGTAGCTCGGCGATGGTCCGATCCGGCACCGGTCGTACGTCTGCGCGCGGCGGCGGGTTCACCGTGATCGCGGAGGCAGCCGGCACGTCGGCTCGGTCGGCGAACGCGGTCAGCAGGCCGACGAACTGCGCCAGCATGGCCTCGACGCGGTCGAGATCGAGTGCCTCGGGCCGGTATTCGAACTTGACCGCGGTGCGGGTACCCGGTGTCACCACCACGGTGAGTGGGTAGTTGGTGTGATCGATGCTGGTGCCGCCGGAGATGTCGTGCGCCGACTCGAGGGCGGACACCGATTTCTCGTCCACGAAGTTCTGCAGGACGTACAGCACGTCGAACAGCGGGCGGTGGGCCGATTCTCGTTGAATGGCAGCGAGACCCAGGAAGTCGTGAGCCTGCGCGTCGAGACGTTCGGACTGCACCCGGCGGGCCAGCTCGGCCACCGTCTCCCGCGGATCGAGGCGGGCTCGCACGGGAACGGTGGACAGGAACATGCCCGGCGCCGTGTCGAGTCCGGGGACCTCGGGGGGCCGACCGGCATCGGTGATGCCGAAGACCACGTCGTCGCGTCCGGTCACGCGTCCGATGGTCAGCGCCAGCGCCGCCGACACCACCGCGTTCAGGGTGACTCCGTGACGTCGGGCGGCGTCGGTCAACACCCGCGTGGTGTCGGCATCCAGGACGGTGTCGACGCGCTCCGGATAGCCCACCGGCGGAACTTGCCGCTGCGCAACCACTGTGGGCTCGTCCAGACCGTCGAACGTCACAGACCAGAAGCGGCGGGCGGCGGCGGAGTCCTGCTCACGCAACCACAGCAGGTACCTCTCGAACGCGTCGGACGGTACGGAGGTGGCGGTCGGGTCGGCGTACAGCGCCAGCAGTTCGCCGACGACCAGTCCGTTGGACCACCCGTCCCACAGCAGGAACTGGCGGTTGACGACGAGCCTGTCGTGGTCCGGTGTCAGACGGACGACCATCACTCGCCACAGCGGCGGCGTCTCGAGGTCGAAGGGTGTGGTGCGGTCGTGCAGCATCAGGTCCGCGACAGCCGATTCGGGTGCACCGGTCATGTCTTCGACCGTGATGGGGACGTCGGCTGTCACCGGGACGAACTGGACCGGTCCGGTGGTGAACCCGGCGCGCAGCGCGGGGTGTCGAGTCTGCAACACGCGCAATGCTTCTCGTAGCCGCTCGACGTCGACATGGCTCATGTCGAGAGCGAACTGCGCCGTGTAGATGTCGGTGGCACTGGTGCTGGCCTCGAAGTACAACCCCTCCTGCAACGGAGTCAACGGCCACACCGTCTCCAGCCCGCTCGGCGCCAGGGCGGCAATGTCGTTCAGGGCGCCACGATCCAGATCGACCAACGGTACGTCGGACGGTGTGATGATGCGGGGGCCATCGAGAGCGGCCAACTCCTGCAGAGCCGCAACCCATTCGCGCGAGAGGACGTCGACGTCGTGCTCGGTCAGGTCGTCGGTGGACCAGGCGAAATCGGCGCGCAGTACGTCCTCGCACACGACGTTGACGACGAGACGGTAGGACGCAGCCATGTCCGCGTCGGGATCGGCTCGCACCCGGTCGGATTCGGGCGCGGGGAACCACGGTGTATCACCGGACGTGGGCATCCGGCCGAGGTAGTTGAACAGCACCTGCGAGGGCTCACCGGCCGCGAGAACGGCTGCGGTGCGGGCGTTGCCGTAGCGGAGCATGCCGTACCCGATGCCGGAATCGGGGGCTGTCCGCAGGCGTTCCTTGACCTCAGCGACGGTGTCCAGGGTGGAGTCGCAGCCCGGTAGGCGCACGGGGACGAACGACGTGAACCAACCGACGGTGCGCGAGAGGTCGGCATCGAGTTCGGTGCGTCCGTGGCGCTCGAGGTCGACGAGAACGTCGGCGTCACGGTCGCGGCCGGTCTCGGCGAACCAGCGGGACACCGCGACACGGAAGGCGCCGAGCAGTACGTCGGTGATGTCACCGCGGATCATGGCCGGTACCGACGTCAGCAGTGCGCGCGTGGTGTCGGCATCGACGGTGACGCGTCGGCGGGCGCCGGACCCGATGGTGGCCGTCGGCGACTCGGTGCCGACCAGTTGGGCTCCGGGGGCCGTGACCCGTTGCCACATCGGCAGTTCGGCCATTCGACCTGCGCGATGGGCGTCCTCGTCGAGGAGTCGGCCGAAGGCCATCAGGGTGGTGCGTTCGGGTTCGAGGGTCGCATTCTGCCCGGAATCCGCGGCGATCCACGCGGTGGCGAGGTCTTCGGTCAGGATGCTCCACGAGACGCCGTCGACCACGAGGTGGTGCAGGACGAGGAGGAGGCGGCCCGGCTCTGCGCCCTGGTCGAACCAGACCGCGACGACGGTGATGCCGGCGGCAGGGTTCAGTTGGTCTGTGGCCCACTGGGATTGCGACTCGATGTCGAGGGTGTCGGTGGTTCGGAAGACGAGGTTGCTGCCGGCGGTTGCCTCCACCGACCAGACGCCCGCTGCGTGCCGGGTCAGGACCGACCGCAGTGCGGGGTGGTTGTCGACGACGGCGGTCAGCGCGGCTTCGGGTGTCGTGGAGAGCGCCGCCGGCGGGACGGTGAGCAGCACGGCTTGGTTGAACCGGTCGGTGCTGCCCGACCATTCGGATAGGCGGTGCACGGCGGGGAGGGGCCGGAGTTCTCCGAGACCGTCGTCTTCGGGCGTGACCTCGGTAGACGTATCGGGTACGACGCCCGCCAACGCGCGAGGTGTCCGGAGCTCGAACACCTGGCGCGGGGTCAGCGTGATGCCCTGCGCACGAGCCAGGTTGACCAACCGGATCGCAAGGATACTGTCGCCCCCGCGGGCGAAGAAGTCGTCGTCGGGCCCGATCGCGGGGTCGCCCAGGATCTCTCCGAAGTGAGCGGCGATGATCTGCGCCTGGCCGTCCCCCGTGGCGGGTGCCGCCGCACTCGTCGGCGGCGCCGGGAGCGCGTTCCTGTCCAGCTTGCCGCTCGGACCGGTGGGAAACGACTCGACGGGCACGATGGTCGTGGGAACCATGAACTCGGGCAGGCGGGCCCCGAGGAAGTCGCGCAGAAGCTCGGGTGAGGCGTCACCCACGATGTAGGCCACGAGTTGATCGGTGCCCCGGTCGTGACGGACCACCACGGCGGCACGATCGACCGAGTCATGTTCGCGCAGTGCGGTTTCGATCTCACCCAGCTCGATGCGCAAGCCGCGGACCTTGACCTGGCCGTCCGCACGGCCGAGGTAGCGCAGGGTGCCGGCATGTGCGGGTAGGCCGGAGGCCGGTCGGGATTCCTCGGGTAGGCCGGAGGCCGGTCGGGATTCCTCGGGAAGGCCGGAGGCCGGTCGGGATTCCTGCAACGTTACGACGTCACCGGTGCGGTACATCCGCTCCCCCGGTGCGTCGAGTGCGGCCACGAAGCGCGCGCTGCTCAGGCCGTGCCGCTTGAGGTAACCCCGTGCGAGAGCCGGGCCGGCGAGATAGAGCTCGCCTGCAACGCCCGGCCCGACGGGGGTGAGGCACGAATCCAGCACGAGCACGCGCACGTTCGAGATCGGGCGGCCGATGGAGACGGTGTCGCGAACATTCTGTGCAGCCGTGACATCGACCGCCGTTTCGGTGGGGCCGTACAGATTGTCCAGACGGGTGTGCGGCAACACCTCGGCGAATCGGCGGGCCGTCGCCTCGGGCAACGCTTCCCCACTGCAGACGACAACACGCAGGCTGGTGCACTGCGCGGCAAGCGGATCCGCGAGGAACATCTCGAGCATGGACGGCACGAAGTGCGCCCAGGTGAGTGCCTCGTCGCGCATCAGCGTGGCGAGATAGGTGGTGTCCCGGTGCCCCTCCGGCTCGGCGACCACCAGTGTCGCACCCACGGTGAGGGCGCCGAAGAACTCCGTGACGGACACGTCGAAGCTCGACGACGTCTTCTGCAGCACTCGATCCGACGCAGTCAGCGGCGTGGCCTCGTGCATCCACCCGAGGCGGTTGACGATGCCGCGATGAGTGGCGACAACACCTTTCGGGCGGCCGGTGGAGCCGGAGGTGTAGATGACGTAGGCGGGGTTGTCGGGGTGCAGCGGGGTTGAGTCGGTAGGTGTCGCGGCTCCGGTGATCGACAGCCCGTCGCCCATCACGCAGACCGGGTCGGCATCGGCGAGCATGAAGTCGATGCGCTCGGCGGGGTACCCCGGGTCGATGGGCAGGTACGCCCCGCCTGCTTTGACGACCGCCAGCAGGGCGACGACCAGGTCGGTCGATCGCGCGAGCGTGACCGCAACGATCGCTTCGGGTCCGACACCACGCGAGCGCAGGTCCTCGGCCAGTTCGTCTGCGCGGGCGTGCAGTTGGGCGTAGGTGAGCACGGTGTCCTGGAACTGCACCGCCGGGGATTCACTGGTCCGATGCCGGTCGAGCAGGTCGACCAGGGTGTGCCCGGGCCGGTGCACTACTTCACCGGTGTGGGCGAGATCCGCACTGCTGAGTCCGATGCGGCCGATCACCGCATCGGCGGGTGCGGTGAGGACCGCGTGCATGCCGGCGGCGAGCGCGTCGGCGGTGTACGCATCGACGCGCGCGGTGTCGACGGTGATGTCGATGGTCAATCGGTCACCGGGCACCACGATGAGCGTGATGGGGTACGCCGGGTTCTCGTCGAAGCGAATTCCCGTGATCGACACGGTGCCGGACGGGTCGCTGATCGCGCCGTCGCCGAGGGGATAGTTCTCGAAGACCACTGCCGTCTCGAACATCGTTCGGACACCGGTGGTTCGGGCCAAGTCCGGCAGGCCGACGTGATGATGGTCGAGCAAGCGACCCTGCTCGTCCTGCCAGCGCGTGAGCGCGGCGGTGACGGTCTCGTCCGGGCGGTAGCGCAGACGCGCGGGGAGGGTATTGATGAAGAGGCCGACGATGGACTCGATGCCGGGCACATCGACACCGCGGCCGGAGACGGTCGATCCGAAGGTGACGTCACCGCGCCCGACGAAGCGGCCCAACACGATTCCCCACGCTCCGTGCACGAGCGTGCTGATGGTGAGACCGTCGGCGCGGGCGCGGGCGACGAGGGTCGCCGTATCGGTGTCGGACAGTGACACCGTGGTCTTGTGCACGCCGGGGCGGGACGGCCGCCCGGGCAATGGGGTTTCTTCGATGCCCGTGAGCGCGGATTGCCACTTGTCCAGCGAGGCGGAGTCGTCCTGCCTGACCGCCCACTCCGCGTAGCGAGCCGGTGACGGCGCCGCAGGCAGGGTCACGTTGCCGTAGAGGGAGAGCAAGTCGCGCAACATGATCGGGACCGACCAGCCGTCCGCGACGAGATGGTGGATCGACTGCAGCAGCGTCCGACTGTCTTCCAGGTACGTGTAGCGGACGAGTGGCGACGATTCGAGGTCGAACGCCGTGTGCCGGTCGGCGCGCATCACCGCGTTCGGATCTCCGGTGACCATGACGGTGAACGGCACGGTCGCCCGCTTTGCGACGACCTGCACGACACGGCCGTCGGCGAGCGCACGGAACCCGGTGCGCAGCGCGGGATGTCGATCGACCAGTCGCTGTACCGCGGCGCGCAGCAGGTCGGTCTCGACGGGACCGGTCAGCTCGATCGCCTGCTGCACGATGTAGGGGTCGTCGCCGTCGGCCATCGTGCTGTGAAAGTGAATGCCCTCCTGCAGGGCGGTCGTCGGGAGTACGTCCTCGGCGTCGAACCGGTCGACATCGACCGCGGTCAGTGTCACCAGCGGAAAATCGCTGGGCGACAACGTCGGTCCGGTCGGCGGTGTGGCGAGGGCGGTGGTCCAGTGTTCGGCGAACCGGTCGACGTCGGCGCGACTCAGTACGGTGCGCGCCCAACGGATGGTGCTGCGCAGACCCTCGTCGGTGGCGATGACGTCGATGGTGAGTGCATGATCGGCGGGCATCGACGGATCGTTGCCGCCGGTGAACTCGGCACCTCCGCCGTCCATGCGGCCGAGGTAGTTGAAGAGGATCTGCGGGCCGACCCAGTCCAGCAGGACCTGATCGCGTCGGAGGTGGCGCAGGATTCCGTAGCCGAATCCGTCGGACGGCACGGCCCGCCTGCGGTCCTTCAGCGCGGCGAGACCGCGGGGGTCGCCGGGCTGCAGGACGAACGGGAAGATGGTGGTGAACCATCCGACTGTGCGGGTGAGGTCGACGCGTGCGTCCACGATATCTTCGTCGCGCCCGTGGCCTTCGACGTCGACGGTGATCCGGTCGCGGCCGAGCCACGCACCGAGGGCCGCTTCCAGCGCGGCCAGCAGGACTGTGTCGGGGCCGGTGCGGAAGGCGTCGGCCGTCGCGGTCAGGGTGTCGGCCGATATCACTGTGAGAGAGTCGAAGTCGCCGTCGACAGCGTCGAGAACGCCGGACCCGATGGGGTCGTCGGTGTGCGCGGCGATCTCGCTCCAGTAGTCGAGTTGGGAGTCGACGTCGACCGCGGAGACCAGTTCTGCCCACCGGCGCACCGAGGTACCGACCGGAGGCAGTTCGGCACCGGACAACGCGGTTGCGAGGTCCCCCAGAAGGATGCGCCAGGACACGCCGTCGACGACGAGGTGGTGCACGGCAAGGGTGAGTCTGCCGTCGTGGAGCGATCCGGCGATCATGTGTCCCGCCGCGGGGTCGAGACGGGTGACGGGATCGGTTGCGCTCGAATCGATGACGTTGTCACGCTTTTCGGGAACGGTCTCGAGGTACCAGTCGCCGGTGAGCCGTGCGCGCAGGGCGTCGTGCCGGTCGATCACCGCGTTCAGTGCGTGATTGAGGGTGTCGAGGTCGTCCGTCGTCGGGATCGTCACCGACTGGTGGAAGCCCGTGACGTGTCCACCGCGATCGTGGGTGCGGGCCATGATCGGCGTGTGGGGCACCTCGCCGTAGGGGTTGTCCTCCGTATCGTCGACGGAGCCGCTGCGGGTTTCGAGCGCCGCGGCGATCGCTTCGGCGCTGCGGAGGGTGAAGACGTCCCGCGCTCCGAGGTCGAACCCCTGCCTTCGGGCGGCGCCGACCAGGGCGATCGCAACGATGCTGTCGCCGCCGAGGGAGAAGAAGTCGTCGGTGACACCGACGCTGTCGACACCGAGGACCGTGGCCATCATGTCGCAGACGGTGCGTTCGAGGTCGGTGCGCGCGGCAACGCCCTCACCGCCGAACAGTGGTTCCGGCAACGCCTTTCGGTCGAGTTTTCCGTTGGCGGTCACCGGGAACTTCTCCAGCACGACGTACGCGGTGGGGACCATGTACTCGGGAAGCACGGAGGCAGCGTGAACTTTCACGGTGGACACGTCGAGGTGGCCTTCCGGAATCACGTATGCCGCCAGATACTTCACTCCGGCGTCGGTCACCCGAAGGTCGACAGCGGCGTGGCGAACCTGCGGATGCGACGACACCCCCGCCTCGACGTCCTCGAGCTCGAGGCGCATGCCGCGGATCTTGATCTGATTGTCCGCGCGCCCGAGAAAGTCCAATGTCCCGTCGGGTGCCCACCGGGCGAGGTCGCCGGTGCGGTAGAGGCGGCCCGGCCCGAACGGGTTGGCGACGAACCGGTTCGAGGTCAGAGCCGGTGCGCTCACGTACCCGCGGCCGAGCAGGAACCCACCCGCGTACAACTCGCCGCCCACACCCGCCGGCACCGGCCGCAGGCGCGAATCCAGCACGTACAGCGCAGTGTTGGGGTTGGGGCGGCCGATCGAGGTCGCGATTCGGTCGGCGTCGTCACGGTAGATCACGTGCGAGACGCCGATGGTGGCTTCGGCGGGGCCGTACCCGTGGTAGAGCGTGGCGTCCACCTGAGACCGGAAGCGACGGAACAGTGCCGGCGTGAGAACCTCACCGCCGCACCAGACATGGCTGAGGCCGTCCAGCTTGTCCGTGCCCCGCGCAAGGTCGAGCAGCACGTCCAGCATCGACGACACCAAGTACACGAAGGTGACGCCGTGCTCGGCGATGGTGTCCAACAAGTACTGCGGATCCCTCTCACCGCCGTCGTCGGCGATCACCACGGTGCCGCCCGTGACGAGCGGCAGCAGGATCTCGTTGACCGAGATGTCGAAGGACAGCGGCGCTTTGAACAAAGTCGCGTCGCCCGGCCCGAAACCGAGGATCTCCTCCGCCTGCCACCGCAGGCGGGCGCAGATGGCCTCGTGGCGGATCATGGCACCCTTGGGCGTCCCGGTGGAGCCGGAAGTGAAGATGACGTAGGCGAGGCGCGAACCCTCGATGGCCAAGGAGGGCAACGTGTCCGGCAGATCCGAGTACGCCCACGAGGTCAGGTCGAGCGGCATGCCCTCCCCGCCCAGCACGAACAGCGCGCGCGACTCCTCCAACACCCGCCGACGCCGCTCCTGCGGCCACGACGGGTCCAGCGGAACGAACGCGCCGCCGGCCACCATGGCGGCGAGGACGCCGACCACCATCTCGGGCGAGCGCGGGACTGAAATAGCCACCACGCCTTCGGGTGTCAAGCCCGCCCCAAGCAGAGCGTGCGCCAACTGGGCGACGTGAGAACCCAGTTGTCGGTAGGTGAGTGTCCGGCCGGAAGCCCTGACAGCAATAGCGTCGGGGGTCAGGGGGAGGGCCCGAGCGAACAGATCCGGGACGGACTCGGAGCGGGTGGGGGCGGCGGTGTCGTTCCAGGTCTCGAGAATCAGGCGGCGTTCGTCGTCGGGCATCGTCGTCAGCGAGGACAGCGGGCGGTCCGGTTGCGCGACGATCTGGTCGAGAACGAATGCGAGCCGACGTCGATGATCGGCCAGTTCCGTCTCGACACCGGCGTTGGCGCGAAGGTCGAAGACGAGCGGTTCGCCGTCGTGGCCGCCGGTGAGGGTGAAGTCGATGTCGTGCACCGGGCCGGTGTGCAGGGTCAGCATCTTCGCGGGGCTGCCGCCGAACGTGTTGGCAGTGGCCAACATCAAGATGTTGATGCCCGGTCCGAAGAGTCGACGCTCGGGGTCGGCTTCGGACACCGCGCGGGCAAGATCCTCGCCGCGGTAGCGGCCGTGCCGGACGAGACCGACCAGCGCGGCTTCGACGGCGCGCCCGATGTCGCCGAGGGTCATCGACGGCGACAACGGCACGCGCACAGGAAGAATGGTCGACGCCATGGACGGGGTCGAGCGGGCGAGGCGTCCGACCCGCGCGGTGGTGGGGAACGACAGAACCACGTCGTAGCGTCCGGTGGCGGCGGAGATGTAGGCGACCAGCGCGGCGCAAGCGATGCGCGTACGGCGCAGATTTTCACGAGAACCGTACTCGTACAGCCGGTTCGCACTGTCGAAGCCGAGTTCGTATCGTTCGAGGATCGACACTCCGGTGACGGGGACGTCAGGCACCAGCATGGCCGGCTCGGGTTGGTCCAGGACGCGGCCGAGCCAGTACGCCTGGTCCTTGGCGAAGGACGGTGACTCGCGGTACGCGCGATCGGCGTCGATCATCGGGGCCAAAGACCATGAGAGAGGTCGCGATTCGATGTCGTTGTCGTACCGGTGCCGCACCTCCTCGAAGATGAGCGAGACGCCGTACCCATCGATCACACTGTGGTGGTAGCGCTGGTACCAGTAGGTGGTGTCGTCGGCGAGCCGCAGCACTGCCTGGGCGAACAGTCGGGCAGCCGGGTCGGGCACGCTCTGCCGGTCGGCTTCCATCCACGCGTGGGCCGCTGCCGTGGGGTCGGCCTCGCCGCGCAGGTCGACCAGTTCGACTTCCCAGTCCTCACGCTGGAGGTACTGCACCTCGGCATCGAGGTCGAAACGCATGTGGACCGTCTCGGCGTCCTCGACGGTGGAGTGCACGACGCGTCGCACGCGGTCGATGTCCAGCGGTCCCGTCACCTCGATGATGAGGGTGATATTGTAGAGCGACGCAGACGGCGACAGCGCGTGGGCAACCCAGACCTCGGTCTGAGCAGCGGTCAGCGCGAGCGTGGTGCGAGTCGGCATCGAGATCCGTTCGTCGGGGCCTGAACCCGACTAACGATAGGCTACCCAAACTAGGGACGCTGATCGGCCTGCGTTCCGACTGAGGGGCACATTCAGTCGATCTATCGGTGTGAGGGTGCCCCTGAGTCCGAAACGGGCGCCCGCAGAAACTCCACGATCGCCGCATTGACCACATCCGGCTTCTCCAGGTATCCGTAGTGCCCCGCGTCGGCGATCTCCAGATACAGCCCGCCGGGGATCACGTCGGCAATCTCACGGGACAGGTACGCCGGAATCATGCGGTCGTCGGCGAACCCGATGGACAGGCACGGACGGGTGATGCCCCGATACGCCTCGACGCGGTCGAAGTCGTCGTCCAGGTTCAGCTGCGCACGCAGACCGGGCGTGGTGGGCTGAGCGGAGAACTCGAACAGGTCGAGCCAGTCTCGGCCTTTGACGGGATCCTTCAGCGACGCAGGCGAGAGGTTCAGCGCAGCGGTGACGGCTGCCGCGTACTTCGGGGGGACGGCGGTCTTGGCGTCGGCCAGATCCTTCTCGCCCTGCCCGAGTACCTTCTGGAATTCGTCGAGACGGCCGTGGCCGGCGAGGAACACGGCCTTGGCGACCAGCTCGGGACGGCTCAACGCCAGCTCCTGAGCGACCCGAGCTCCCATGGAGGTGCCGACGACGATCGCCGGTTCGTCGCCGTCGCGTACGCGCTCGATCAACGCGGCGGTATCGGCAACCAGGTCGGCCATCGTGAAGCCGCTCGCGCACTCGTCCGTCGGCGGGATTCCGCGGTTGTCGAAAGTGCACACGCGGTACCCGGCAGCGGTCAGCGCGGGGACCTGATGGAGCTGCCAGACGCGGCCGGGACTGCCCGTGCCCATGATCATGACCACGAGCGGGCCGGCGCCGGTGATCGAGTAGTTCAACCGAATTCCGTTGATGGTGCCGATCGGCATCGCGCTGGGCTCTCCTTCTTCGGGGCTGTGCTGACAGATCCCGACGTGACTTTGCAGGACGGGCGAGGATTTACATAGAGTTTGGGTACTAGGTAACCACCAGCACATCGCTAACCGTACGGAGTACCCCATGGTCGCCAAGACGTCCGACACCACAGACATCGCCGAAGACGACATCGAACCGTTGGCCGACGAGACCGCGCGCGACGCACAGCGCGTCGTCGCCGCGTACGCCACCGACGCCGACGAGTGCCGCATGCTGCTCGCGATGCTCGGAATCGGTCCCGCCCTCAAGACCGACTAGGTTTCGAGAACCCATAACTAAGGAATTCAGTGTGGCTGCAGCAGGTTCCGACTTCGTCGTTGTCGCCAACAGGTTGCCCGTAGACCTCGACACCGCTCCGGACGGAACGCAACGCTGGAAGAAGAGCCCCGGTGGGCTTGTCACCGCTCTCGAGCCGATCCTGCGCAGCAATCACGGCGCGTGGGTCGGGTGGCCGGGAATTCCGGACGTCGACGTCGACCCGTTCGACGAAGACGGACTCGAGCTCGTTCCGGTCGGGTTGTCGGCGCGCGAAGTCGCCGACTACTACGAGGGATTCTCGAACGCGACGCTGTGGCCGCTCTACCACGACGTCATCGTCCGGCCCGTCTACGACCGAACGTGGTGGGAGGCGTACGTCGAGGTCAACCGCCGCTTCGCCGAGGCGACGTCCAAGACCGCCGCGCAGAACGCCACGGTCTGGGTGCAGGACTACCAACTGCAACTCGTCCCGAAGATGCTGCGAATGCTGCGGCCTGACCTCACGATCGGGTTCTTCCTGCACATTCCGTTTCCGCCGGTCGAGCTGTTCATGCAGATGCCATGGCGCACGGAGATCGTCGAAGGCCTGCTGGGCGCCGATCTCATCGGCTTCCACCTCCCCGGCGGCGCCCAGAACTTCCTCTACCTCGCGCGGCGGCTCGCCGGCCAACCCACCTCGCGCGGAAGCGTCGGTGTCCGCACCAAACTCGGTGTGGTGCAGGTCGGATTCCGCGACGTCCGCGTCGGCGCGTTCCCCATCTCCATCGATTCCGGCGACCTCGACGAGAAGTCGCGCCGCAAGAACGTGCGAGACCGCGCGCAGCAGATGCGCGGCGAGCTGGGCAACCCGAAGACGATCATGCTCGGCGTCGACCGCCTCGACTACACCAAAGGCATCGACGTCCGGCTGAACGCGTTCCTGGAGTTGCTGACCGAGGGGCGCGTCGACCCCGAGGACGTGGTGATGATCCAGATCGCCACCCCGAGCCGCGAACGCGTCGAGAGCTACAAGCACATGCGCGGCGAGATCGAAAGCATGGTCGGGCGCATCAACGGCGAGTTCAGTCGCGTCGGCCACTCGGTGGTCCACTACATGCACCGGGGCGTTCCCCGCGACGAGCTCACCGCCTACTACCTGGCCGCCGACGTCATGCTCGTCACCCCGCTGCGCGACGGTATGAACCTGGTCGCCAAGGAGTACGTGGCGTCCCGCAGCGATCTGGGTGGGTCGCTGGTGCTCAGCGAATTCACCGGCGCCGCAGCCGAATTGCGGCAGGCGTACCAGTGCAACCCGCACGATCTGAACTCGGTCAAGGACGCGATGGTGTCTGCGATCGAACAGGACCGTGAGACCGGCCGACGCTACATGCGGGCCATGCGCAGGCAGGTCCTGGCTCACGACGTGGACCGGTGGGCGCGGTCGTTCCTGTCCGCGCTCAACCGAACCGGAGACGACGTGCCCAGCCATCTCGTGTCCAATCGCGAGATCGGTGACGCCGAGGAAGAATAGGCGCCGTGGGGGACGCTCGGGTTGTTCAGGTTCATCGGTTGCGGCGAGACATCGGCGTCGTGCGACTCGTCGGCGATTTCGTGCCGTTTCACGCGGGGCAATCGGTGTCCGTCACCGTGCCGCAGAGCCCGCGGGTGCCGCGTCGGTATTCGCCGGCCCTTCCCCCGTCGCTCGACGGCAAGTTCGAGTTCCACGTCCGCGCGGTTCCGGCCGGGTGGGTGAGCGGGTCGATCGTCTCGGACACCCGCGTCGGCGACGTGTGGACGATCGACTCCCCGGACGGCGATCTCTTCGTCGACGATTCGGGCCGCGACGTGGTGATGATCGCCGGCGGCACGGGACTGGCGCCGATGCGAGCGTTGATCCTCGATCTTGCGCGGTGGGAGCGTCCACCGTCGGTGCATCTGTTCGTGGGCGGCCGGTCACCACGCGATCTCTACGCCGCCGACATGCTGTCGCTGTTGGCCGCGCACGCTCCGTGGTTGACCGTTATCCCGGTCGTCGACAACATCGCGGACCCGCCCTTCGCGGACGAATGGTTCGCCCGAGCCGACCTGGAGAGGCAGGCGGATGCGCCCTCGTCCGGTTTCCGAGCGGATCAGCTCGTGGTGGGGCGCGTCGGTGACGTCGCTGCGTCGTTCGGGCCGTTCCTCGACCGCCAGGTCCTCGTCTGCGGCTCGCCCGGGATGGTCGACGCGACGGTGCGGTGCCTGCGGGCGACGGGTACGCCGGCGGACGCCATCGCCACCTAGATCAGCGGGTCGTGACGAATGTTCTCGTGCGGAGTGCCGCCCGCCACGAGCGCGTCGACCGTGCCGGCGATCATCGACGGTGAGCCGGCGATCTGCACGTCACGCTCGGCCCACGAGCCGAAGGACGCGGCGAGCACACCGACCGGGCTCGGCATCAGCTGACGCGACAGCGCGGGAACCGGGCCGCCGTCGTGCCACCAGGGGTCGGTGTCGTTCTCGGACACCGGAACGACGGTGAGCCAGGGATTGGACCGCGCGATGTCCGACATGGTGTCGAAGTCGTACAGGTCGCACGGGTAGGTGCCGCCCATGAACAGGTGCACCTTCGGGTTCTGCGACCGGGCGGACATCTCCATGATCTGCGCGCGCAGCGGCGCCAGACCGGTTCCCGATCCGACCATGAGCATGTTCCGTCCGCCGGCTCCGGCGACTCCCAGCGAGCCCAGCGGGGATCCCACGACCCAGCGCTCCCCCACCTCGGTTCGTTGCACGATCGCCGGACTGACCCACCCTCCGGACACGCGGCGGACGTGGAACTCGATCTGCCCGGCGTCGTTCGCGGGGATCGCCGGCGACAGGTACCGCCACATGCGGGGCCGGCTGGGAACCTGCACGCTGATGTATTGTCCCGCAGCGTATTTCAGCGGTTCGTCGAGCTGGAGACGGATGATCGCGACGTCCTGCAGCACCTCGACGTGCTCGATCACCGTGGCCCCGACGGCTGCGGGACCCGTTTCGGCGTTCGCGGCGTTCATCATGGTCCCGGCGATGATGGCGATCGCGTCGTCCCACGCTGCGGCAACCTCGTCGGTCCACAGCTCGGTGCCGGCGAACCGTTCGAGCGCCAGGATCAGCGCGGCGCCGACCGCCGCATAGTGCCGGTCGACGATGCCGTACTTGCGATGATCGCGCCCGAGCTGCTCCAGGAACGGCAAGCTCGCCTCGAGGTCGTCGAGGTGATCCACCACGTAGGCGATCGCCGTGACGAGTCGCTCCCGCTGACCGGTCATCGTGGCCGTAAACAATTCCCTGATTTCCGGATTGCGCGCGAAAAGAAATGCGTAGAACGACGATGTCAGTTTATCGGGGCCGCCGTCGACCGCGGCGACTGCTTTGAAAGAGGTGCGCACCAAGGAGATCGCTCGTGGGTCCACCGCGGCCTATCCTCCCGTAGAAATGCCTGCTCGAGGCACAGCCTAGCGGCATTCCCATGAATCAGGGAGGGTCGAACTCCATTTCGGTTCATTGTGTATTAAGAGCAGCAATAACCGGTGAATATATTGTTTCTTGTTTTCGTGCGACCTGTCCACACACGATATGCAATCGCCGACGGTTTCCCGCGGGGTCGCACTACTGCTGACGCGGGTTGCGCGGCTTCCACACCACGAGCGCGTTGTTGCGCGGGGCAGGAAGAAGATCGCGCCGATACCCCGCGTGCACCTGCGCCAGCTCTGTCGCCAGTTCGGTCACGCGCATCTGCAGAGCCTCCACCTGATTGGTGAGTTCGATGATGCGCTTGATGCCCGCGAGGTTGACTCCCTCGTCCTGCGACAGGCGCTGCACCTCGCGGAGCAACGCCACGTCGCGCGGCGAATAGCGTCGACCGCCCCCGGTGGTGCGGTGCGGCGTCACCAGACCCAGGCGGTCGTAGGTGCGCAACGTCTGTGCGTGCATTCCGGCCAGTTCGGCCGCCACCGAGATCACGAAGATTCGGGCATCGGGATCCGCGGCAGATTCTCGTGCGTCCACCACTGTCCTCTCCCTTCGCAGACTGTCTACGCGCCCGGCCAACCGGCACGCGGGTCGAACCCGCTTGCCTTCTCGGCCTCGGCATACGCTGTGAGTGCTTCTGTTGCAGCATCATCGAGCTTCGGTGGAACTGCGACCTTCACGGTCACCAGCAGGTCGCCCGCGCCGCTCTTCTTCGGAATTCCGCGTCCCTTGACTCGGAACGTCCGACCGTCGACGGTGCCGCCGGGAACCTTGACGCCCACCCGGCCGTCGAGGGTCGGGACGGACAGCGTCGCACCGAGAACCAGTTCGCTGTACCCGACCGGAACGGTCAGGGTGAGGTCGTCACCGGTTCGGCCGAACACCTTGTCGGCGCGCACTTTCACCGTCACCAACAGGTCTCCTGCCGGGGCGCCGCGCAGTCCGGCTTCACCGCGACCGGCGACGCGAACGCGTTGACCGTCACTGACACCCGCCGGCACCCGCACGGTCACCGAACGGGTCCGGTTCTGCACGCCGCTGCCACGGCAGTCGGGGCACGGATCGTCGATGATCGAACCGGTTCCGCGGCATTCGTCGCACGGCTCACTGAAGCCGAACGCGCCCTGGTTTCGGTTGACGACTCCCGCGCCGTTGCACTTGGGGCACACCCGTGGGCTGGTACCCGGCTTGGCTCCGCTGCCGTGGCACGTGGTGCACGACGACGGGCTCGTAATGCTCAGCGGGACAGCCGTTCCGGTGGCCGCATCCCGGAAGTCGAGGGTGATCTCCGCGGACAGATCTCCTCCGCGGCTCGGTCTCGTCGACGTACCCGGGCGCTGTGTGGTGCCGCCGCGGTTGAACAATCCGCCGAAGAGGTCGCCGAGGCCGGAATCACTGCCGGACGTGTACGACCCACCGCCTCCGAAGAGGTCGCCGATGTCGAATCCCTGCGCGCCACCGCCGCCCCCGAAGTTGGTGCCGCCGCCGGGTGAGAACCCCCCGCGGCCGAACCCACCGCTCGAGTACAGAGCGCGCGCTTCGTCGTATTCCTTGCGCTTGGCCGCGTCGGACAGCACGGCGTGTGCCTCGCTGACCGCCTTGAACTTGTCCTCGGCCTTGCTGTTGTTCGGGTTGGCGTCGGGGTGGTTGTCCCGCGCCAACTTGCGGTACGCCTTCTTGATCTCGTCCGCCGACGCGCTGGAGGAGACACCCAGCTCCTTGTAGAAGTCCTTTTCGATCCACTCCCGCTGGCTCACTGAATGTCTCCTCCTTCCGTTCTGTTCTGTCCGACTATGCCTGGTCGGCAGCCGGTTCGCCGTCCGTCACTGCCACCATTGCGGTGCGCAGTACGCGGTCGCGCAATGTGTATCCCTTGCGGAACACACTTCCGACGACCGGGTTCTGCCCGTCGCCGTCGTGCTGAACTGCCTCGTGCACGGCCGGATCGAAGGCATCGCCCTCGGCCCCGAACGCCACCACACCCTGTGCGGTGAAAACCGACTCCAGCTTGTTCGCCACGCTGCTCAGCGGCCCCGTCTCGAGGTCGCCGTGCGAACGTGCGCGATCGAGATCGTCGAGAACGGCCAGCAGCTCGGTCAGAACCGATGCCTTCGCGTTCTCGATGTCGGTCTGCTTGTCCCGCGCGACGCGACGCCGATAGTTGGCGTACTCCGCGCTGATCCGCTGCAGATCGAGCGTCCGCTCGGCAAGTTCGTCGCGCTCGGGCTCTACTACCTCGAGCACGTCGTCGTCCACCGAACCCGGCTGAGGCGCCGTGGCGGTACCCGCGAGGGGTTCCTCCACGACGTCCTCCACGTCTCCCGCTACCGGTTCGGTTGCGTCACCACTCACTTCTTGTCCGTGTCGACGGGCTCGTCCACGACCTCGGCGTCCACGACATCGTCGCTTCCGTCGGTCGGGGCCTCACCGTTCGCGGAACCCTCGGCGGCGGACGCCTCGTAGATCGCGGTGCCGACGGCCTGGGACTCGGTGCTGAGCTTCTCGACCGCGGTCTTGATGGCGGAGAGGTCGGTGCCGTCCAGTGCCGTCTTGGCCTCGGAGATCGCCGTCTCGACGCGCTCCTTGAGGTCGGCCGGGATCTTGTCTTCGCTGTCCTTGACGAACTTCTCCGTCTGATGGACGAGCGACTCGGCCTGGTTGCGGGTCTCGGCCTCTTCGCGGCGGGCCTTGTCCTCGTCGGCGTGCGCCTCCGCGTCCTTGACCATCCGGTCGATCTCTTCCTTGGACAAGCCGGAGCCGTCCTGGATCTTGATCGTGTTTTCCTTGCCGGTGCCCTTGTCCTTGGCCGTGACGTGCACGATGCCGTTGGCGTCGATGTCGAACGTGACCTCGATCTGCGGCACGCCGCGAGGGGCGGGCGGCAGCTCGGTCAGCTCGAACGATCCGAGCAGCTTGTTGTGCGACGCGATCTCACGCTCACCCTGGAAGACCTGGATCTGCACGGACGGCTGGTTGTCGTCGGCGGTGGTGAAGGTCTCGGAACGCTTGGTCGGGATGGTGGTGTTGCGCTCGATGAGCTTGGTCATGACGCCACCCTTGGTCTCGATGCCGAGGGACAGCGGCGTGACGTCGAGGAGCAGAACGTCCTTGACCTCACCCTTGAGCACACCGGCCTGCAGTGCGGCGCCGACGGCGACGACCTCGTCCGGGTTCACGCCCTTGTTCGGCTCGCGTCCACCAGAGAGCTCCTTGACGAGCTCGGAGACGGCGGGCATACGAGTGGAGCCACCGACGAGCACGACGTGGTCGATGTCCTTGACGGCGATGCCGGAGTCCTTGACCACGGCCTGGAACGGCGCACGAGTGCGGTCGAGCAGGTCGGACGTGATCTTCTGGAACTCCGAGCGCGAGAGCTGCTCGTCGAGGAACAGCGGGTTCTTGTCGCCGTCGACCGTGATGTACGGGAGGTTGATCGACGTGCTCTGGCTCGAGGACAGTTCGATCTTCGCCTTCTCGGCGGCCTCGCGCAGACGCTGCAGAGCCATCTTGTCCTTGGTCAGATCGATGCCGTTCTGAGCCTTGAACTTGTCGACCAGCCAGGTCACGATGCGCTCGTCCCAGTCGTCGCCACCGAGGTGGTTGTCACCAGACGTGGCGCGGACCTCGACGACTCCGTCGCCGATCTCGAGCAGGGACACGTCGAACGTGCCGCCACCGAGGTCGAAGACGAGGATGGTCTGTTCCTTCTCGCCCTTGTCCAAGCCGTACGCGAGTGCTGCCGCGGTGGGCTCGTTGACGATGCGCAGAACGTTGAGGCCGGCGATCTGGCCGGCTTCCTTGGTGGCCTGACGCTGTGCGTCCTCGAAGTACGCGGGGACGGTGATGACGGCGTCGGTGATGTCTTCGCCCAGGTAGGCCTCGGCGTCGCGCTTCAGCTTCATGAGCGTGCGCGCGCTGATCTCCTGCGAGGTGTACTTCTTGTCGTCGATACCCACGGTCCAGTCCGTGCCGATGTGGCGCTTGACCGAACGGATGGTGCGATCGACGTTGGTGACGGCCTGGTTCTTTGCCGACTGGCCGACGAGGACCTCACCGTTCTTCGCGAATGCGACGATCGACGGGGTAGTGCGCGAGCCCTCGGAGTTGGCGACCACGACCGGCTCGCCGCCCTCGAGGACGGACACGACCGAGTTGGTGGTCCCGAGGTCGATTCCGACCGCACGAGCCATTGTGTTCCTCCTAGATATAACGGGTTCAGGGGATGCCTGAGCGAACAAGGCTCAAGTTTGCTCACGACTCCCGTTCGAGTCAAGTCCAGACTTGAGCGTCTGACACTCAATGCAACTGACACGTCCAACGGGGGAGGTTCGTGGTTTGTTCCCGAGCCCCGAAATCGGTTTGCACGGTCGACGGGTTCCTAGGTCGGCGCGCAGCAGGTACACAATTGATCACCGGGAATCGGGAAGGGTGGACGACGTGAACATCGACGAGGTCGCCGACGAGCTGTACAGCGGGAACCTCCCCGACTTCGTACCCGTCCGCACCGAGAGGGTGAAACAAGCGCGCGCGGCGAAGAACCGCGACCTCGCCACCGCCATCGGTAAACTCCGCAAGCCCACGACGGTCGGATGGGCCGTCAATCTTCTCGCCCACGAACGCCCCGGCGACGTGCAGGACCTGCTCGACCTCGGAGAAGCACTCGTCGAGGCGCAGCGCCACCTGTCCGGTTCCGCGCTCAAGTCGCTCACCAAACAACGCCAGGCAGCGGTCCGCGGATTAGCCTCCGCCGCAAGCGAATTGGCCGCAGCGCGCGAGGTGACGCTGACCGAGGACATGGTGCGTGAAGTCGGCCAGACCCTCAGCGCCGCTCTCGCGGATCCCGACGTGGCGCAGACCGTTCGCGGTGGACGCGTTCTGGGCGCCGTCGAGTACAGCGGGTTCGGACCGGCGCTACTTGCGGCGGTTCCGGATGCCGAACCCGAACCCGAACCCGAGCCCGAACCGGACACAGCGGAAGAAGACCGCCGTGCCGCTCAGGCCGAACTCGACGAGGCGAAAGACGCTCTGGCGGAAGCGCAGTCCGCCCTCGACGACGCACAGGAGACCGTCGGCACCGTTCGGGAGCGCGTCGACGAACTCCGAGATCTGCTCCGGCGAGCAGAGAAGGAACTGACGGCTGCCGAATCGGCGGCCGCCAGTGCCCGGACCGCCCGAGACGATGCCGACGAACGGGTGTCCGCGGCCCGAGAACGCGTCGGGCGAGAAACCGTCGGGTGAGAATCCGTCAACCCAGAACTTCGTAGACCCGCCACACAGGTTGGTCGGCTCCGTCGTTCGGTACCTCCAAGGCCAGCGTCGCCACTCCTCCCCCGTTGTCCCAGATTGTCGGGTACCGCCGATTGACCGCATCGGACTCCCCGCGGCCGACGTTGGGAACGGTCAGGATGTATCGCACCCCGGCGGCGGCCGGCTCGTTGAGGACCTCGGTGAAGCCGTCGTCCGACGGCACGACGAATCGGTCCGGGTGTTCGGAGGCCGCGACGATCGCGAATCCGTACACCGAGTCGGTGAGAATCGAACCGGGCGCGAGGTCCTGCCGGTCGAGATACTCGGCGAGGGTGCGCTCGGTCGAGAACGAGGCGATGACCCGGCGCGCCGACATTCCCTCGGTCGATGTCGGTTCCACATCGAACAGCGACCCCAGCGCGTACTGCTGACTGGACAGACTCGGCTGCACCATGGCGAACGCCGTCACCGGCAACGCCACTGCGGACAGCGCCATCACCGTCACGGCGACGGGTCTGATCGCGCTTCCCAGCTCCGGTCGGCGCCGTGCGAACACCCCGGGACGCCTCGAGGTCAGATGACCGCGGGCAGGTACCCACTGGATCGCCGCCACGGTCACGAGTGGGATCGCGCAGATGTAGAAGCGCAGAAAGCCGAACGTCGAACCGGTCGCGAAGCTCAGCAGCTGGAACGCGAGAACACTGCCGAGGACGACAGGGGCCACCAGAAATTCGAGGTCGCGCCGACGCAACGAGAGGGCCGCGGCGATCGGCAGCACGACCGGGAGTACCGGAGCGAGAACCACTATCGCCATGATCGAGAACAGCGCGTTCTCCGACGGCCCGCCGGTCGATCCGCCCGACTGCTCGAGGATGGCCGCATTGCCGTAACTGGAAGACAACTGAGCCAGAGCCTCCCCGGTGATGAGCCAACTGGTGGCCGCCCAGACCAAGAACGCGACCAGTCCGGGGCTCGCCACGAGTACCGCGTCGAGGATGGCCCGGCGTGTCATCTCCGCGCGGCCGCGGCCCCCACGCCGCAACAGGGTGACCAGAAAGACCAACGCGGCCGTGCCCGCGACTGCGGCAACGGCGTCGTATCGGGTGAGGTATGCGAACGCGAGCGCGACGCCGGCCACCAGAAGGTCGTGCACGTCGTCGGTGTGCACCCACCGCAACAACCTCCGCGTGGCCGCGCAGACGAAGAAGAGAAAGACTGCTTCGCTCATACCGTTGGCGCCGTAGAACACGATCATCGGATTGATCGCGAACAGCGCTGTCAACACGTAGGTCTGGGTTCTCGTACATCCGCGGTCGCGGCAGATCCCGTGAATCACCACCACGGTGCCGGCCATGAACACGGCCGAGACGATCAGTCCCGAGATGTTCCACCGCGTCAGCGCCGGAAGCAGGTTGGAAAAGGCCACGAGGGGCAGTTGCAGCAACGCGGTGAGCGGAGTGAACACGAAGCCGATGGCCGAGACGTGGGGGTCGCGACTGAACAGGACCGCCTGCGCGGCATAGGTTCTGCTCAACGCATCACCGAGCAGGTATCCGAACTTCAGCGACAGTGTCAGTCCGACAACCAGGTACACGGCGAAGGACGGGAGGAGGATCGTCGCTGCCCGAGAGCGGTTCATGCCACCTTCTCGTCGATGACGTCGTGGGGAACCGGCGCGGTCAGACCATGAAAGGTCTTCTCCCAGTAGGACGGATTGCGCAGAAGTTGCCACAGCCCCTTGAGAGCGGCGACGCTCATCATGACCCAGTACAAGGGCATCGTCAGGCTCGGAACGAGCAGGTAGGCGTTGTCGCTCTCTCGACACGCGACCAGATACATGTAGATCGTCGCGACGTTGCCGACGATCATCGAGACCAGCGAGAAGTAGTAGATGTAGGGCGGAAACAGCTCCTCGATCAAGGCCGGCTGACCGAGAATCCATGCGGCCGTGGTAAACCAGAACACCATGTTGATGCACGCCGTGATCGGAGTGCCGGCGAGCAGCAGGGTGAACCGGTAGGTTCCCATCGGTCCGAGCGCGCGCATGGTCTTCCACGGTCTCCGCATGTGAACGAGCCACGTCTGCAGGTACCCCTTGTACCAACGCGATCGTTGCCGGACCCAGTTGATCGGGTCACTGTTCGCCTCTTCGAGCGTCGTCGAATCGAGGACGGCCGTGGAGTATCCCGACGCCGCGATCCGCACACCCAGGTCGGCGTCCTCGGTCACGTTGAACCCGTCCCACGCACCGACCTTCTCGATGACGTCCCGGCGCAGATGGTTCGACGTCCCGCCCAGCGGGATCGGGGACTTGCTCTTCATCAGACCGGGGAGCAGGTAGCCGAACCACAGCGCGTAATCGGCCGTGAACCATCCCGTCAGCAAGTTCTGAGAGCCGTTGTGGAACGCCAACTTTGCCTGCACACACGCGACGGTGTCGGGGAGGGATGCGAAAGCCGCAACGACGCGCCGCAATTGAAGCGGCTCCGGCATGTCTTCGGCGTCGAAGATGGTCACGATCGTCCCGGTGGCGAAATGCAGGCCGTAGTTGCAGGCCTTCGGCTTGGTGCGGGGATCGCCCGCCGGAACCAACACGACTTCGACCACCGCGCTGACGCCGGCGTTGCATGCGGCGTCGATGGTGGCGTCGTCGTCCTCCTCGAGGAGGAGCAGAACCTGAAGCTTGTCCGGCGGGTAGTTCAGGCCGGACATCGCGGCGATGAGATCTCCGACCACCTCCGGCTCGTCGTACGCCGGAACGAGAATCGTGTACTGGGGCAGGTCGTCGTCGGCGAGGGCCAGAGCGTCGTCGTCCGGAATCGTGACGATCGCCGACGCGTCCAGCCCGCGGGAGAACAGCAGCAACCGGTCGATCATCATCGCCAGGTAGCCGGTCGTGCAGATCACCGTGATGGCGACGAGTGTGCCGACCGGAGCGACGACGGCGGCGGCGACCACGAGAGCGATCGCCGCGAACCCCACGTACTTCTGCCACGGCACGAATGCGATTGCGGCACTGGCCAACGGATCCCGAGCTGCGAGGCCGTTGATGGCGTCGTCGAGCGCTGCGGCCCGGAACTCGGCCGTCTCGGTTCCGACCCGTGGCGGATCGATCACCGTCCGCTCCCCGTGCGCGGCCACTGCTCGTCCACCAGGTCGGTGGCGAGCGCGGTGAGGAGGGTCCGATCCTTGAAGTCGGGATCGTCGTTCGTGGCAATCTTATTGCCCCGCAAAAAGGTACCGATGCTGGAGCTCAGATTCGACGCCATCGACGGTGCGGGAACCGGAAACAGTGCGCCTTCGTCGTGGTTGTCGACGCTGATGACCGTCACGCGCTGCACGACCCCGGAGCGCTCCCACTGAAACACCAGCTTGGTCCACGTCAGCAGGAGTGTGTCGTCCACCGAGGTGTACAGGGACCCAACGACGTCGTGTCCCAAGCGCACCGACAGCGCATTACTCGTCCGAGTGTCCGCCAACCGGTAGAGCGTGCTCTCCGGGTACACCACGAGACTTGCCTTGTTCGTGGTCGAGAGGACGTCCACCATGACGGTGCGAGGCCGAGACTGTTCGTCCCAGTCGGGATTTCCCTGCTCGGCCACCAACGACTGACGCACCAGCGTCGAGGACCGGCCGAAGAAGGACGTCACCCACGGGTAGGACTCGATCGATGTCCGCGTCCACCCGTCCGGGGTCGAGAGCGGACCGTCGACGGGACCGGGTGGTCCCGGCGACGTCGTGGACGTGTCCGACGCGGGAAGGGGCAGCGCAAACAGAACGATCGCGGCGAGGACGACACTCACCTTGGCGCTGACGGACCGCTTCGCACTCATCTTCGTCACTGGTGCGGCCAGATACTTCTTCGACCGGCCGCGCCGCGCGTGCAGGAAGTAGAGCAGACCGGTGGCGGAGGCCGATCCGATGGCGCTCACGAACTGAAGGATCGCGATGTGCAGTGTCGGCCACAGCTCCAACATCGCCCACAGGATCGCGAGACCGACCGCCACGGTGGTGACTGACCCCCGTATCGCCCGGCGCTTCGTGCGCCCGACCGCGATGCCGCCGGCGACACCGGCGAGAAGGACCATGACGCTCCCGTAATCGAACCGGCTCCCGCCCAGCGCGATGGCGATCATGCGGTAACCCAACGGCGAGAGCATGAGCAGCAGAAGCCATACGGACCAGAACCGGCCGACGGGCCGAAGACCGAACAGGAGAACCGCCCCGCTCATCGTGAACACCACTCCCGCCAGCACATCGAGGTGCGCGAGGGCGTACTGGTCCGCGTATCGCGGAAGCCACAAGCCCTGAATCGCGATGGCGGCGAGCAGACCGATACCGCCGCAGATGTTGTCCGTCTGGCGATCGTGAATGGGCAGCTCCGCACCGCGCCGTCGAGCGATTCCCTGCGCGGCGATGGCGGCCAGGAACGGAAGGATGAAGATGTAGGCGGTGATCGCCCCGTCGCTCGCCTCCTTCGCGAGGCGACGCCACGTCGGGAAGAACGCGGCGATCACGCAGAGCCCCAGCAGCACCCACCGAAACACCAGAGGTCGGACATGATTCGGTGTGCGCTCGACCGGCTCGGCGCCGTCGTCGCCGGAATCGACCGCGAGCGGCGCCTCGACGGTACTCACGACGCCGTCGACTCACCGGGCGGGGTACGTCGGCGGCCGCGGATCACCACCACGGCCGCCACGACCGCGGCGACGAGAAGCAGGGATGCGCCCGCCGCGAAGATCTTTCGTACGAGCGGGTTCGAGGTGGATCCGGATTCCGTTGCTGCAACGTCTTTCTCGTCCACGACGCCGGCAAGATCGGCGCTCGACAACGAAATCGGGTCCCTCCCTGCACTGCCGAACAACACATCGCCGGACAGACCGAACCATCGACCGGGATCGGCGTCCAACCACGTCAGAATGCGGTCCAGTTCACCGGGTGCATCGTCTGACGATGCGACGACCACAGTCCGCTGTCGCGCGCTGTCGTAGGCGACCTGAAGGGAACCGTAGGGCACGGCTCCGTCGAGGGTCAGCGAAGTCTCCGCTTCCGAGCCCGGCCCACCGACGTCGAAGGTCGTGGATCCGGACCTGCGCAGTGGCAGCGTGATCGAATCGGGCAGTGTTCCGCTCGGCGAGATCACGACGGCCGGGGCGTCACCGCCCGCCACGTCGTCCATCGACACCAGCTGCGGCGCAAGGGGAAGCGCGGACAGTCGCTGCAAGCCCGCCAGGAGAGTGACCGCGCGCTGCGTGTCGGCGAAGTCCTGCCCGGTCATGGCGACGTCGACCCGAGGCATCAGGGCCTGCGGTACCGACGCGAATCCACCCGGAGCAGGTACGCCGTCGGCGGAGTTCGTCACCAGCGTACTGCCGTCGACCGTGAGGTCCTTCGAACTACCTGTTCCGCAACCACTTCCGGCGGTCGTCGTTGCCAGCGTGACGGTCAGGTCGGTCACACGCTGGGCGACGGACGGCGGAATGTCGACCCAGGAATCGAGCCGCCCGCTCGAATCCACCGGCAGGACAGCGAGAGAGGAGTCCCCGACGGTCACGGTGACGGAACCGCCGACGTCCGCGGGCAGCGGTGTGTAGCTCCCGAGCAGGTGCACCGACACGTTCTGTGCAGCTCGCCCCAGTCTGGTCTGATCGATGGGTACGGTCACGTCGACCCTTCCGGATCCCGAACCGGACACGGTGCCCACCCCGAGGTCGTCGAGAGTGGCCGTGTCGGACGCCAGGACCGGAGGTCGTGAGAGCGCGCCGACGGACGCCGATGTCGACACCGCCAACGACGACACGCTGCTGGTGATCATGCGTACTTGATCTGCGAGGGCGCTCCCCGAACCGGAGACGAACAATGTGGGCGGTGACGGATCCGTCGGGTAGATCAATCGTGCACTGCCGTCGGTGTTCTGCGAGATCGCGACGGAACGCTCGAACGGCCCGTCCGGTGACTCGCGGTCGAGCCGGCTCTCCGGGAGCAGCCTGATCCGAACGGGTTGGGACTTGTAGCGTTCGACGATGGCCGTGCTCAGCGCGACAGCGGCGGAACTCTGGTCCGCGTCCGGGGCGTCCGGGAGGTAGACGGTCAGTCGACTCAGTACCGGAGGCAGGAACTCGGCGATCGTTGCGGGAACGGTCGGCTGCCCGGCGTACGCGACCGATGCGTCGACAACGGTGACCGGAGTGCCGTCACGGGCTCCCACGCAGTCGCCGGCGGCGGGGACCGACGCGGTCGACACGTCGAGTGTCACCGCATTGTCGACCACGGGTAGGCCCGCCAACGGCGCGGAGAACGGTACCGACGTGGCGCCCTCGGGCAGGTCGGCGCGTGCCAGCGTGCGCCCGTCCGACGAGACGTCCAGCCAGCCTCGGCCCGATCCCATCGGTACCAGGGCCGTGGCCAGGAGAGCCCGGGGAGTGGTACCCGGAGTCACGGGCACCGTGACGGAGGATCGACCGTCAGGTCCGTTCAGGGGCAACGCTTTTCCGATCCCCATGTCGGTGAACGTGAGCTCGAACGGCGCTCCGACGTCATCCTGCGCGAAGGACACCGCCGGACCGGTCGTTGCCGTCATCGCCAGCAGTGCGACCGCGGTCACCGCAGCTCGCACACACCTGATCTTCACTGCTCACGTCCTCCCGACGACGTTTCTGTGCGCTACCGACCTTGTGCAGTAAATGCCCGGTCGGCCGAGTATGCCCGCCTGCCGGTTTCCGCGCATCTCTCCCGATGATTTTCGTAATCTGTTGCCGGTCAGTGCAATCCAATTGGCGCGACTGGACGGTCCATTCAAGACCGGAAACCGAAATGTGTCCTCGATTCGGTCGCGGCGTCCGTTCTTGGACAATGGCGCCGTTTTCGTAGCAATGGCCGGATAGGGTCCGACGCGTGTGGAATCCCAGCACAGCGCGGACGTTCGCTGTCGTGTCACTGGTGTGGCTCACGGGGCTGGCGGCCGCCTTCGTGCCGTCCGCTGCTGCCCAAGCCCCGTCCGGCACGAGGGTCCGCGTGAACCCGGACGGCCTGACTCTCGACGGTGCATCGTGGTGGCCGACCGGTTTCAACGCCTACCAGTTGGCGACGGACTGGTCGGTCAACCGTGGGTGCGGCGCCATGGTGAACCTCGACTCCTACTTCGCTGCCCTGCCGCCGCATTCGATGACCCGCTTCGATGCATTCCAAGCGTTGGCCACGAACCGGTTCACCGGACAGCTCGACTTCCGGGCCATGGACGCAGTGTTCGCGGCAGCGGAGGCTCACGATCAGATGGTGGTCCCCGTTCTCGCGCCGCAGGACGGTGCGTGCGAGGACGACGTGTTCAAGAATCGACAGTGGTACATCGACGGATGGAAGGCTCCGTCGACGACGTCGCCGATTGCCTTCGACGAGTGGGTGAAGACCGCAGCCGACCGGTGGAAGAACTCACCCGCACTGGCCGCGTGGGAACTGGTGGGCGAACCGGAGACGAGCACCTGCACGGACGCGGCGTGCAACTGGTCCACCCGCACCTGCGAAAGCGATGCAGCACAGGTCCTTCGAGACTTCTTCGACGATGCCGGCAGCCTGCTGCGCGCGCGGGATCCACGCACTCCGATCACGGCGGGACTCACGGGCGGCGGTCAGTGCGGAACACAGGGCGACGAGTTCACGTTCGTGGGTGCGTCGCCCTTCGTCGACGTCCTGCAGTATCACGACTACGGAGCGGACGGCGTACCACTTCCGGGAGATGAGTGGAACGGGTTGGCGCGCCGCATCGATCAGGCGAGGTCTCTGGGAAAACCTCTGCTGGTGGGAGAGATCGGTGAACTGGCCGGATCGTGCGGTGATACCCGCGAGAGGGCAGCGCACATCACGTACAAGATCGACGGCCAGCGACGAGCCGGTACCGCGGGTGCGTTGTTGTGGGCGTTCGTGCCGGACCCGCGCCCGTCCCAGTGCAGCTACGACATCGGATACGACGACCCGGTGTGGGAGTCGCTGGGTTCCTGACCCGACGAAAACGGCCCCGCTCACCGAGGTGAACGGGGCCGTCGTCAGAGCTGGATCAGCAGTTGCCGCCGGACGGCTTGTTGGTCAGCTGATCGAAGAACCACTTGTTCGCCGCCGGCAACCCGAGGAAATCGGGAAGCAGGTGACCGAGCGCGAGACCGGGGAAGATCGCCGGATAGAGCTGGCGGTTGAGCGTCACGTTCGCACCCTTGGCGCACCAGTCCCGAGCGAGATCGACGGCCTGGCCGTGCGGCACGATGTCGTCGGACGTTCCCGAGTCGATGTAGACGGGCGAGTTCGGCGTACGTTCACCGATCTTGTTCTTCGCCAGGATCTCCTGGGCCTTCGGAATGTCACCCAGCGTCTGCGAGAGCGAGCGACCGTCCTTCAGGTACTCGTTGGTGCGGTGGAAGCCGACGCTCAGCGCGGTTTCGACGATGCACTGCTTCGACACTGCGGCGAGCATCGCTTTGCCCTTGTCGTTCGTGTACTGATCGATGATGGGCCCGATGTCGGGATCGGAGTCGCGCAGACCGTTCAGGGTGTAGCCGATGACGCCGAACAGGATGGTTCCGTCGACCTGCGCCAAGGTGGCTCCGAGGTCGGCGGGAGGCGCTCCGGCGTAGGTGCCCTTGATGGTGAGCTCGGGTGCGTACTGAGGTGCCAGTTCCGCCGCCGCGGCCACAGCGCCGCCGCCCTGCGAGAAGCCCCACATACCGACCGGCGACGTCGGCGAAATCTTGGTTCCGCGTACGTTCTTGGCGGCACGCACCGAGTCGAGAACGGCGTGCGCTTCGGCTGCGCGGTTGACGTAGGTGTGGTTGCCGGGGGTGCCGAGTCCCTGGTAGTCCGTGATCACGACGCCGACACCCTGAGTGAGCAGCGTGTAGATCTGCACGATCTCGTACTCGACCATCACCCCGAACGGCGGCGTGTACGAGATCAGGTTGTTCAGCAGCTTCGATGCGGCGCAGTTGTCTCCCTGCCCGTACGTTCCTGGTGCGAATGCGACCACCGGGCGCTCGCCCGGGCCGGTCCAGGAGGCCGACGGGTCGATGTACGTGCCCGTCACGGCGACGGGCTTGTCGTTCGAGTCCTGGGAGCGGTACATCAACCGAGTTGCCTTGCCGGGCAACGGCCCGCCGATTCCGGGGACCGAGATGGCGAGGTTGGACGGCCCCGTGTTGATGAGGTCGCCGTTCTGTCCCGCCGGCAGCGGCGAGGGCGGAGTGTAGAAATCTGCCGCGCTCGCCGTCGGTGCGACGAGCGTCGACACCGCCGCGATGAGCACCATGAGCGCCCCGGAAAGTCTTGCTTTACGCACGTCGTGCACCTGTCTGTTCAACGTGAAGATCCTGTGAGTGGGCTCACTGTACGACGCGCCGACGGCCGCACCGTAACCACGAGATCAACGAGTTAGTAAGTAACAAAACGGCATTCGGTCGGTTGTGAGCTGAAACAAGTGCCGGTTCGGTACGCTCCGACAGTGACAGATCACAAGCCTCCGCACCGTCCACGTCCCGAACGCCCCGAGGTTCGCGTCGAACCGCTGCGCGAGCCGGTGAGCGACGACAGGCCTCGTGCAGTCGACCTGGCGGTGGCAGTGTGGGGTGTGGCTCTGGTGGCGCTCGCCGCCACCGCTGCGCTCGTGGGGCTGGATCAGGCCGCAATACGCGCGACGTTACGAGACACCCTCGCCGCGGACAGCCCCGACACCAGCGCGGACGACATCGCCTCCACGGTCGACATCACCATGATCGCGTCCGGGGCGGTGGCTGTGCTCGTTCTCCTCCTGGCCCTGATGGGGATGGTGCAGGTGCGCGGGCGCAATTCGACCGGACGCACGGTCCTGATGCTGATTGCCGTCGTGGCCGCGGCCGGGTCACTGGTGTTCTGGTACACCGCGAAGGACGCGCTCTCGGGTGCGACGGGGATCTTGCCGTTCGTGGTCGCCGTTCTGGCGGTCGCCGGAACCGCTCCCCTGTTCGCTCGGCCCGTCGGCCGGTGGCTCAGCGGGCAGGGGCAACTACGCCCGATCTAGCTCCGCCAGAATGCCTTCCGCGCTGCGAGCCGCGATCGAGCAGGCGCGGGAGGTGAACTGATCGAGGAGCGGGTGACCGGACTTGGTGCGCCACAGCCGGACTGCGTCGAACGCGGTCTTGCGTTGCAGCTCGATCCCGTCGTCGGGGGCCAGACCCAGCCGGGCCGACGTGTCGATCCCGTAGGCGCCGATGATCCTCGACAACTCCGCCAGCGACTCCTCCGGCAGGTGAACGCTGCGGGCGCGCAGCTGCCCCAGCAGCCGCAGTTCGCGAAAACCGTGGACGTCGCCCAGCATTCGGCTCGCCTCGGCACGGATCTCCGACGTCGATGCCCGCGGCTCCTCCACGAGAACGCGCTCGAGGGCGACCAGCGCCGAGTGCGTCTTGAGCTGATCGGTCCGCTGCCCGAACTGCACGTCGATGACCTGACGCAGCTCACCGAGACCGCTTCGCTCGACGAGTTCTGCGGCGAGTCCCGGAGAATCGCGCGTACCGAGCCTGATCAGCGTCACGGCCATGCGAATGCCGAACAGCCCGAACCGATCCACGAGGGCGGCCCGCGTCGCGGCGTCGACCGGAAGATCGATGTCCGGCCGCGAGAACCGGTCCGCCGACAGCATGGCCAACTGCAGATCGTCCGGCGAGGTCGACGCGAGAGCCACGAAGGCCGAGTACTCGCTCTGCTTCAGGGTGCGCGCACCGAGCGCCAACAACCCGGCGACCGGAACGACCGCCTGACACAGGCCCGTTCGCTCCAGCTCGACGGAGAACCGGGCCGCGACTTCCTTGGCCGACATCATCGCGTCCATCCGGCCTGCGCCCACCTCGTCGGCCCGCGAGACGACGCCGATGACACCCAGCGGCCCGGTATCCCCGCCGACACTGTCGTTGATGCGGCCGAGGAAGGCCGTGTCCGTCGCGTTCAGTGTCCGCATCAGATACACCACGGCGTCGGCACCGGACGTCGAATCCTCCGGGGTGAGCATGTCGAACGTCCGAGCCGACACGTCACGGGTGAGCGACGACGTTCCGGGAGTGTCGATGATTGTGGTGGACTTCAGCGTTCGCGCCGGCCACTCCACGTCCAGTCGGTCCACCCGCGAGGCCGTCAGCTCGCCGAAGTCGAACGTCAGGCGGCCTTCGCGGCGAATCACCGGAACGTCCATCGTGCGGTCACCGTCGTACCAGGCGGTGACCGAGGGCGTCGCGCCGCGGCGGTACCAGGTGACCACGCGAGTGCACTCGGTTGCGTCGGTAGGCGCGATGTGCTGTCCCACAAGCGCATTGAGCAGCGTCGATTTACCTGCCTTCAACGACCCGGCCAGGGCGACGCGCAACGGCTCGTCCAGCCTCGCCGAACATTCGGCCAACTGCTCGCGCGCATGGGGAACGTCGGCGTACTCGCGGCGGGCCGCGTCGATCAGCACCCGCGCACGGTCGAGCGCGACAGTCACTTCGCCGTCTCCAGTTGCTCCGGGTCGAGCTGACTCGCGATCGATCGCATGGTCGCCACCGCCTGTAGTTCCTTCTCCAACTGGGCGGTCCGCGCAGCGCGCTCGCTGTTGGCGATGCTGGCCGCCTCCTGCGCCGCACGCAGCGAGTCGTTGATGGACCGCACCGTCTGATCGGCCATCTGGGCGAAGTGATCACGCAGTGCGCGCTGCACCAGCCGCAGGCGGTCCTTCGATTCCTTGCCGACCTGAAAGCTGACGTCGTCGGTGAACTTGCGAATGGCGACCTTCGCGTCCGCGCGGCGCTTCAGCACCCGCTGTTCCTTGTCGTCCTTGTATGCCTTGGAGCCCAACAGAACTCCGGCTCCGATGGAGATCGGGTTGATCAGGGCAAGTCCGACGAAGGTGGTGATGAGCCCGAACATCAGCACGCCGCCGTACGACCCGCGCATACCCACCAGCACCTTCGACGCGATGCCCATCCGACCGGACTCGAGGTCCGCGAGCGAGGTCACCGGGTCCATGATGCCGTCCATACCGGCGATGTCGAAGTCGGGCAGGTGCGCTTGCGCGGCATCCGCGAAGTGCTCGGCCACCCGCTCGGCCAACCACATCGACCGCTCGTGCGCCCACACGAAGTTGTCGCCGACCGCGGTGGCGATCTGTTCTTCGAGCCACTCACCGAGGACGGCCCAGTCCTTGCCCGGGTCCCCGTCGTCGACGGCCTGCTCGGCCTCACGCGTGACCTGCCGCAACCGATCTCGTAGATCATGGTCGATATCGGCGGCGAGGTCGGTGATGCCGTCACCGAGGGTCTGTTGCCACAGCGCCGACCGTTGCTGCATGGCTTCGGCCGACGCCTTCGCCGTCTGCAGCCCGGACACGGCCGCGGCGGCGGTATCCGGATCGCGCAGGGCGGCGAGTTCGCTTCCGAGCGCGAGAGCGAGATGCTCGGACACCGACCTGATGTCCAGCGCAACGGCTTTGCGCGTCGTCACCGTCGCGCGGGCGACGACCTGCTCGCGCAGGAATTGGTACAACTGCGGAAAACCGGCCTCGGTGTTCAGCGAATCGTCGTTCAACCGCAACGCATGTGACCGCAGCATGGATGAGATCGGGAGCATGACCGCATCGATGTTCTCGCGCCGCAGGTGTTCTCGATCGGCCTCGACGATGGCGCGCCAGTGCGGGTACAGATCGATCTTGGTGATCAGCACGGCAACCGTGGGGCACAGCGTCATCGCCTGACGCAGGAATGCCACCTCGGGTTCGGTGAACTCCTGCGAGGAGTCGGAGACCACGAACACTGCGTCCGCCGAGGTGATCAGACCCAACGTGCTTGCGGCATGGGGATTTCCGTGGCCACCCACACCGGGGGTGTCGACCACGACCAGACCGTCGGCGAGCAGGGGGCTGGGAACGTGCACGTCGAGTCGCAACACCTCGCGGCCCTGCGCGAGCGGCGACGCCGGCGTGATCGACGTCAGTTGGTCGAGCGGAACAGGAACGCGCACAGGCTCACTGCCCGGTTCGGCGAGAACGAGCTCCGCCGATGCCTCGTCGGCGTTCTGTACGACGGTCGGCACCGCGGTCGTCTCGTCGTCGCCGACCGAGCAGACCTCGAGGTTGAGTAGCGAATTGACGAACTGGCTTTTTCCCTGTTTCAGCGGACCGACGACGACGATGCGCATACGGGGATCCAATACGCGCTCACGGGCATTCGTCAGACGATCGACGAGATCGCGGCGGTCCGCCTCGGCGGCGATGTCTCGCATGCGAGACAGAAGGTCACCCAGTTGCGTGGCCTGCCCGATGTCCGACCGGCCTCCGGCCGTCCCGCCGGTTGCCTCGATCGCGCTGTTCTGCATGCAATACTCCGACCCGCTCTGATCCTTCGTTGATCGTTGTGAGGGTTAACAGTAAAGCCTCGGCCCCGTACGTTTAAGCGCGCACGGGGCCGAGGCTGTTACAGATACTTACCGGTGACCGATCACGGGTTGAGAATGTCCCCCAGGTCGACGTGATGCGACGTGGTGGTCGACTCGGTTCCGTCGTCCACGGTGGAGTCCGCGGTGCCGGTCAGATCACCGGTCAGCGAGCCCGTGTGGAGTCCGCTGGTGTCGTCGTCGCCGAAGGCTGCCGTCGGGTCGACGGAGGACCAGGCGTTGCCGACGGCGCCGAGGGCGCCGTCCACTCCGCCGGCCAGCGACGCCGACTGATCGATCTGCTGGCCCGAGTCCGACGCCGCGTCGACCGCGCCCTGAGCATGACCGTCGACCGCCCCGGCGGCCGAGGTGACGTTGTCCACGGCACCGGACAGGCCGCCGCCGGTGACACCGCCGAGGGTGGAGGACAGATCGCCACCACCGACGACGCTCGTCGCCTGCTCCACGGTCCCGGAGAGGGTGCCGCCGAGATCGAAGTTTCCGGACGCGTCACCGTCGAGCGGGGTTCCGGTCTCGAGCCCGCCGCCGAACGAACCCGGCAGGTTCAGGCCGCCGTCGATGCTGCCCGGCAGGTTGAGGCCGCCGTCGATCGTTCCCGGCAGGTTCAGCCCACCGTCCACCGTTCCCGGCAGGTCCGCGAGTCCGCCGAGCCCGGCCGCGAGACCGCCGCCCAAGCCGGCCGCTGCGCCCAGCCCGGCTCCGAGGCCGCCCACCGCTGCCAGGCCCGAGTCGACTCCACCGGTGACCGCGCCGAGTCCGCCGAGTCCGGCCGATCCGTCGAGCACGCCGGTGAGTCCGCCGACCAGATTCGGGTCGAGGGTGAGACCACCGCCCGCCGCGAGCGCGGAGTCCAGGGCCGTGTCGAGTCCTGCGGTCAGGTCGCCGCCGACGCCGAGAGCCCCGCCGAGGGTGGCACCCAGATCGAGAGCGCCGCCGCCGTCGGCAACCACGCCGAGGGCAGTTCCGAGGGCAGCACCGAGTTCGAGTCCGGCGTCTCCGCCCACTCCCAGCACGCCGGTCAGGGCGCCTTGGAGATCGGTGACTCCGGTCAGGTCGACTCCGCCTGCCACCGCACCGTTCAGTGCGGCGGTGAGGGTTCCGACCAGACCCGCGTCGAGTCCCAAGCTGGTTCCCAGAGCCCCGGCGACGACGCCGCCGAGATCGCCGCCGACGATGACACTGGGGTCGAGGTCGGCGAGGATTCCGCCGTCCAGTGCTGCGCCGAGTGCGCCGCCCAGTTCACCCGCCACGGCTCCGCCGGCACCGAGGGTGGCGCCCAGCGCGGTTGCGAGCTGTGCGCTCAGACCGCCACCGAGACCGGCGACGAGACCGCCGTCGAGCAGGGTGCCGAGGTCCACCGCGCCGGTGGCTCCGAGCGCTGCTCCGAGGGTGGTTCCGAGAGTGGCAGCGAGACCACCGTCGAGGTCGAGTGCTCCACCGAGGACGGTTCCCAGTGCGCCGCCGATGTCGGCGCCGCCGGCCAGCAGACCCGTCACCTGTGCGCCGAGGTCGGTGTCGAGGACGCCGCCGAGAACGGTGCCGAGTGTCGCACCGACGTTGGCCGCCACGGCGCCACCCGCGGCGAGAACGCCGCTGAGCTGAGCTCCGATGTCCGTACCGACAGCGCCGCCGAGCGCTCCTTCGAGTGCCGCACCGAGCTGCGCGGCCAGACCGGCGTCGAGTCCGAGTCCGGCGACGAGGTCACCGGCCAGATCGAGGCCGCCGCCGAGGCCGGCTGCGCCGTCGAGCACGCCGCCCAGAGCCAGTCCCAGGTCGCCGGCGACGGTTCCGCCGGCGCCGAGGGCCGCGCCGAGCGCGGTCGACAGCTGCGTGGTGACGTCCGCGCCGAGCAGCGCGGCGAGATCGATCCCGCCCGTCACGCCGAGGGCCGTCTCGAGTGCGCCACCGAGCGTGGCGGCCAGGCCGCCGTCCAGATCGAGAACGCCGCCGAGGACGGTTCCGAGCGCTGCGCCCGCGTCCACACCACCGGCGAGCAGTCCCGCGAGCTGGGCGCCGAGGTCGCCCGTCAGTCCGGCACCGAGGACCGTGCCGAGTGCTGCACCGACGTTGGCCGCCACAGCGCCACCCGCGGCGAGAACGCCGCTGAGCTGAGCTCCGATATCCGTACCGACAGCGCCGCCGAGTGCTCCTTCGAGTGCGGCACCGAGCTGCGCGGCCAGACCCGCGTCGAGTCCGAGTCCGGCGACGAGGTCACCGGCCAGATCGAGTCCGCCGCCGAGGCCGGCTGCACCGCCGAGCACGCCGCCCAGAGCCAGTCCCAAGTCACCGGCGACGGATCCGCCGGCACCGAGGGCCGCGCCGAGGGTGGTCGACAGTTGCGCCACCAGGCCACCGCCCAGCCCGGCGACCAGGCCACCGCCCAGTCCGGCGACCAGGCCCCCGTCGAGCAGGGTTCCGAGGTCGAGGCCACCGGTCACGCTGAGGGCCGCTTCGAGAGCGGTTCCGAGAGTGGCAGCCAGTCCGCCGTCGAGGTCGAGCGCGCCGCCGAGCACGGTGCCGAGGGCTGCGCCGATGTCAGCGCCACCGGCCAGCAGACCGGCCACCTGGGCGCCGAGGTCGGTGGCCAGAGCACCACCGAGGACGGTTCCGAGGGTGGCACCGACGTTCGCGGCGACCGCGCCGCCGGCGGCCAGAACGGCTGCGAGCTGCGCGCCGACGTCCACTCCGACGACACCGCCGAGGGCGGCTTCGAGCGCGGCACCGAGCTGCGCTGCGATACCCGTGTCGATTCCCAGGCCGAGTCCGGCGAGAAGGTCGGCGCCGAGGTCGAGGCCGCCACCCAGACCGGCGACTCCGCCGAGAACTCCGCCGAGAGCGAGACCGAGGTCCGCTGCGACCTGGCCGCCCGCACCGAGTGCGGCACCGAGCGCAGTCGAGAGCTGAGTCGTCAGTCCGCCGTCGAGCAGTGCGGCGAGGTCCAGGCCACCGGTCGCGCCGAGGGCTGCTTCGAGGGCGCCGCCGAGGGTGGCGGCGATACCGCCGTCGAGATCGAGGGCGCCGCCGAGGATGGTTCCGAGTGCACCGTCGAGATCGACACCACCGGCCAGAAGTCCGGCGAGCTGTGCACCGAGATCCGCCGACAGGGCCGTGCCCAGAGCTGCGCCGAGGGTCGCTCCGACGTTGGCGGCGATGGCGCCACCTGCAGTCAGAACTGCGCCGAGCTGGGCGCCCGCGTCGAGTCCGACGACACCGCCGAGGGCGGCTTCGAGTGCGGCGCCGAGCTGAGCGGCGATACCGCCGTCGAGGCCGAGGCCCGCGACGAGGTCACCGACGAGATCCAGTCCGGCGCCTGCGCCGAGAAGTCCGCCGAGGGCGACACCGAGGTCACCGGCCACCTGCCCACCCGCACCGAGCGCGGCGCCGAGGGCGGTGGACAACTGGGCGACGAGGCCGGCGCCGATCAGGCCGGTGAGGTCGGCGCCGAGCAGTCCGCCCGCACCGAGGGCTGCGTCCAGTGCGGCCCCGAGCGTGGTGGTGAGGCCGGCACCGAGGCCGGCTCCGAGCCCGAGGACACCGTCGAGGTCGAGTGCGCCGCCGAGGATGGTTCCGAGGGCTGCGCCGAGGTCGACTCCGCCGGCCAGGAGACCCGTGAGCTGTGCGCCGAGGTCGGCCGAGAGAACGCCTCCGAGCACGGCCCCGAGTGCGGCACCGAGATCCGCGGCGACGGTTCCGCCGGCCGCGACGACCCCGCTGAGTGCGGCGCCGAGGGTGGCACCGATGTCGGCTCCGCCCGCGAGGACGGCGGCCAGGTCGAGGTCGCCGACGACGCCGAGAGCGGCGTCCAGTGCAGCGCCGAGCTGGGCGGTGACGCCGCCGCCGAGGCCGAGCGCACCGGCGAGTGCGGCGCTGAGGGTGCCGCCGACGCCGAGGACACCGTCGAGGTCAAGCGTGTTGGTGAGGTCGAGGCCGGTAACCGCTCCGAGAACGGCACCCAGGGATGCGCCGAGGGTGGCACCGATGTCGCCGCCGGCCGCGAGTGCGTTGCTCAAGGCAGCGGACAGGGCTGCGGTGAGGTCCCCGGCGAGACCGGCGACGACGGACGCGTCGAGCAGGCCCGCGAGGGTGGCTCCGAGGTCACCGGTGACGCCCAGTGCTGCGCCGAACGCGCCGCCCAGTGCAGCGGTCAGGTCGCCCGTCACGCCGAGGGCGCCGCCGACGACCGTGGCGAGCGATGCGCCGACGTCGAGGCCTGCGGTCAGAGCGGCAGCGAGTTCCGCGCCGATCGAGCCGCCGGCGGTGACGGCCGCTCCGAGTACACCGGCCAGCGAGGCACCGACGTCGGCCGCGAGCGCGCCGCCGACTCCGAGGGCAGCGCCGAGGGTGCCCGCGACGCCCAGTACCGCGTCGAGGTCGAGGCCGGCGATCGCGCCGACAGCAGCGTTGATGGTGGCGGCGAGTTCTGCGCCGAACCCGGCTCCCAGGCCGAGGCCTGCCGTGAGGATCCCGGCGACCGTGGCGCCGATGTCGAGAAGTCCGTCGATGTCGAGGATGCCGGCGAGAGCTCCGTCGAGGCTCAGGGCCGCGTCGACGAGCGCTCCGAAGACCGCGCCGAACTCGGCTGCGATCTCGCCGCCGATCTGGAGGGCGCCGCCGAGGGCTGCGGCGAGTACCGCGGTGAACTGGCCCGCGAAGTCGAGGTCGAGGAAGTTCAGGCCGCTCAGGTCGAGATCACCGAAGTTGATGCCACCGAGGTCGATGCCACCGAGGTTGATGTCGCCGAGGCCGCCGATGTTGACGCCGCCCAGCCCGCCGAGCGAGATGCCGCCGACGGCGATGCCACCCGCAGCGGCGCCCGCGTTGATCCCACCGAAACCACCGATGTTGATGTCGCCTGCGCGGTAGTTCCCGGCGTTCACGATGGACGCCAGCCGCGATCCGCCGGCGAACAGTCCGGACTCACCGACCATGGGAGCCACAGCGACGATGTCCGCGTGGCATACGTCCTCCAGGCCGGCGGCGTTCAGCGTCGCCTGCGGGTTGGCGCAGTATGCGGCGGCCGCCTTGTCGTCACGGAGAAGGCTGAGGATGAAGTCGAGGACTGCGTTGGTGGCCATCGTGAGCTCCTGATGTCGGGTGGGTTGTGTCGCGGTGATGCCGACACGGGCCGGCGAATGGAACCAACGCTATGGATCCCCGGCACCCGGCCCAACGGGGTCGATCCCCCTTTCGATCCCCCATTCAGCGCATAGGGGATTCGACATCCGTTAGGGGATTAGGGGGAATGGCCCGCAGAATGGCGTCGATTCGTATGTGATGAGTAACAACATCGCCCCTCGGGGCGACATGCGTCAGAAGAGGTCGCGTGGGCGTACGCCCAAGCGCACGAAACGGGAGTCGAAAGCATGACCGCAGGGCTCGGATTGAAAGTCGGATCCACCACTTCCATTGCAGTGTCGGCTGTTTCGCCCGACAAAACCTACTCCGAGTCCGACAGCACCGTCTCTGTCGTCAGTCGCACCGCTCTCGACGTGGCATCGGGTCGTGAGCCTGTTCTGGCCTCCGGATCAGGGTCCTTGACGGGGTATGCGAGCAGAGTCGGCGACCCCGTCGCACTCGTGGCCGACGACGGCCGTTCCTTCACCGGCGACGATCTCTACGCGACGACGTTGGCGTGCCTGGCATCGTCGTCGTCCGCATCGGCGGACACCACGACAGTCGTTGCGTACCCGACCCATTGGCAGGGTCACACTGTCGAGGCGCTCCGCGACGCAGCCGATCACCACGGACTGACCGACGTCACCTACGTACCCGAGGCCATCGCCGCCGTGGCGTGGTTGCAGCGCGCCCGACGCGGAGTAGACGGCGACGGCGACGGCATGGTGGTCGTCTACGACCTCGGCGGTTCCGCGCTCGATGTCGCGCTCGTGCGCACCGGCGCGGACTCCGCGCTCGTCGGGCGCTCCGTCCGCAGCGAGGACATCAGCGGTGCCCAGTTCGATCATGCTGTCCTGCAACATGTTCTCGAATCCTCCGGCGCCGACCTGAGCACAATCGACCCGTTCGATCCGGGAACCGTCGACGCTCTCGCCGTGCTGCGCGAGCGGTGCGCCGCCGCCAAGGAGGCGTTGTCGACGGACACGGACACCGTTGTCTCCGTTCAGCTTCCGGGAGTCGACACGGATGTCCGCGTCGTACGGTCCGAGCTCGAGGACATGATCCGCGAGCCGCTGACGTCGTCGCTCGACGTCGTTCGCGAGGCCCTGCGCCAGGGCGGTGTGGACCCGTCCGGGGTGACGCGGGTGCTGCTCACCGGCGGCGGAGCGTCCATTCCGCTCGTCGCCGAAATGGTGTCGTCGATGCTGCGCGTCCCGGTCACCGCACACGACGAACCTGCCTTGACCTCCGCAGCCGGTGCCGCCGTGCTCGCGGCCGAGATCGGCTCTGCAGGATCGGAAGTCGACACCATCGCGGCTGCGCCGGTGGCGTCGACCGCGCTGGCCACCGCGGCGCCGCGATCGCTCTCGAAACTGCCACCTGCGCCCGTGTCGCGATCGAAGACGAAGCCCCCGACGTCACGTGGCAAGCGGATCGCGATCATCGCCGGAACCGTCGCCGCGATCGCCCTCCTCGCCGCCGGTGGGCTCGGAGTGGGCACCATGCTGACCTCGAATGACAGCCCGACAACCGACGGGGCCGTCGCCACCACGACGAGCGGGGCTCCGACGACAACGTCCGTCGCACCCGTCGCGGGTGCTCCCACCTCCGCAGCTCCGGGTGCTGTCGATCCGGCCGCACCGGTCGCAACCGGATCAGCCCCGGCCGGCGGATCCAACTCCGCAGGCACAGCGCAGACCGGAACGCAGAACACGGGGACACCCAACACCGGAACGCAGAACACCGGCACGGCCAATTCGGGTGGCGCCCCGGCGGCCGGTACACCGAACACGGGTACGCCGAATACCGGTGGTGGGACCACGGGCGGTGGCAACACCGGTGGCGGGAATACGGGGGGCGGACAGAACTTCCCGAGCATTCCTCCGTACAGCGGTCCGACGCCCGGTGATGTACTCGATCAGACCGGAGACACTTTGGGCGGCGTCGTAGGTGGGGTTGCCGGCATCGTCCCCAACGTCGCAGGTACCGCGGGCGGCGCGGTGGGCAACCTTCTCAACGGTGTCACCGGCGGTGGAAACTAACCCGCCGTGTCTTCCACCCTCTCCCGGCCCCGGGCCGAGATCGTCCACGCGGCCATACCGTCCGCGCTGGCACTGACTCGCGAGATCGCGGCGGCGCCGTCCCGGCCACGCCTGCGATTCGTGCGGGGAGTGGCGGGCTCCGGCAAGAGCGCCGTGCTCGACACCATTCGAGAGATATTGCTGCGCAACGGAACCGTCGTGCACACGGACCCCATGGCGCAGATCGAGTCCGGTGCGGCTCTGTTGATCGACGATGCCCACCTCCTCGGGAACGACGCCCGACAGCACCTGCGCGAGACTGCTGCCCGCGGTGACGTCACCATCGTCGCCACCTCCGAGCCCCGCCTTCACGACAGGGATCTACACGACCTCGCTGCTGCGCTGAGCAAGGACAACCCGGTCGTGGAGCTGCCGTTGCTCGATCGCGGGGCCGTTCTCGAACGAAGCAGCGTCGCGGGGCGTACCTCGACCAACCGCGGCGCCGTGTCCCCATCGGTGGCCGGCCGGATCGTGCGCGCAAGCGGCGGTATCAAAGCCGCCGTAGATTCAGCTCTGTCCGAACTGTATTCGGACGACGAGGGTGAACCCGACGTGGTGATCGCTCGTGCGGTCTCCGCGTACTTTCATGTACTGATCAGCAGGTGCGACCCTCTGGCCACCACCGTCCTGGCCGTGGCCGCGCTCGGAGTGGCGCCGGACCCGGAGACCGTCATCGACGTGTCCGACACGGCGACCACGCGTGACGAGGCTGTTCTCGCCGTCGATCGAGCTCGCGGCACCGGCTTGCTGACCCAGTCCGACGCGTTCCTGGACTCCGCCCACCGGGGTCTGCGAAGCGTGCTCGGTGATCACGCCGTGACCGGAATTCATTGTAGGGTCGTCGGTGTCCAGCTCGACCGCGGCGCGCTGCACATCGACATCGCTTGTGCGGCAGCTCGTTCAGGGGTGAAGGATCTCCGCCTGGCGGATGCGTTGTGCGAGTTCGCCTCTGCCGCCGCTCCGAGTGCAGCGCGCGAACTCTGGGACATGGCCCTCGCCGCCGGAGCGTCCGCCGCCGCGGTGGCCCTCCCCTATTCGGACGCCGCCGCGATGACCGGCGACCTCGACACCGCGGCCCGTCTGGCCGACTCCGTGATGGCGTGCGCGGAGGCCGACGCGGAGGCTCTGCGCGGAGCCGTCCGAGTGGCAGCCTCGATCGCCACTCGACGTGGAACCTATTCCCGCGCAGCCGATGTGTACCGGTGGCTCGGTGTGCGCCGAGTGGGTCCCGACGCAGCCCTCGCCGCCGTCGTGTTGCTGACCGCGGGTGACCGAACCGGGGCTGACGCCTTTCTCGCCGCTGCCGACGAGTGCGCACCCACGGTCACCAATGCCCGCGGTCAGCTGTTCGCTCGCGGGGTCGCCGAGTCGATCACGGGTTCGGCCACCGTCGCCGTCGGGTCTCTCCTGCGGTCGGCGTCGATGACCGGAACCGGTCATACCCCACGCGCAGAACCGGATTCGGCGGCCGCCGCTGCCGCACTGCTCTGCCTGCACACCGGTGACCTCTCCGGTGCCCGCTCCATCCTCGTGCGCGCACTCGACGCGGAGCCGGCCGGGTCGTCGGACGCGAACCGCTTCCGTCTGCTGCTGGCGTGGACCACGATGATCGCTGGGGACCTCGCCGGAGCGTTCGCCGAGATCTCCGCCGTCTCCACCTCCGAGCTTCCGCATCGGGAAGCGTTGCTGGACAGCGCAGTTCGTGTCGGTCTGGCGCGGCGGCGCGGCGACGCCGGGGCCCTGCTCGCCGCCTGGCGCGAGGCCCAGCACATCGTCGCGGAGGTGGAAGTCGACCTGTTCTCCCTTCTCCCACTGGGCGAATTATGGCTCGCCGCAATCCGTCTCGGTGACTCGGAGCGGGTGGCGCATCTCGTCGACCGGGCCAGGGTTCTGCTCGTCGACCTCGGCGAACCGGTCACGTGGTCCTCCACCTGGAATTGGTACGGAGTTCAGGCGGCAATCCTGTCCGAGGACCCGGCCGCCTTGCTGCCGCACGCTCGCGCACTGGGTGTCGCAGCGCAGTCCAGCGCGTATGCGGCCGGACTGGCAGCAGCCGGACGCGCCTGGTTGCGAGTCCTGCAGGGTGAGCCGGACGCAGCCGAGGTCGAGGCGTCCGCCCGCACACTGGAAGGTCTGGGGTTGTCGTGGGACGGCGCACGGCTGGCGAGTGAGGCGGCGCTCCGTGTGACGGACACGCGGTCCGCCACGACACTGCTGCAGACAGCGCGGCAGGTGGGCAACCCCGCCACTGCGCCTACGGATCGGGACGACGCGGCCCCCGCTCCCACCGGTCCGCTCACCGACCGCGAAGCCGAGGTGGCCGGTGCGCTCGTCCTCGGACTCACGTACAAGGAAATCGGTTCGCGGTTGTTCATCTCCGCCAAAACCGTCGAGCACCACGTTGCTCGCATCAGAAGGCGGCTCGGGGCTGGTTCCCGGTCGGAGATGTTGTCTATGCTTCGCGCAGCGGGCTACTCACCATCCGAGACTGCGCCGTTCCCCACCAAGCAACTGGACTGACCGCAATGACATCTCCACAGCCGGCTCGAGTAGCAGGTCTCCACGTCACGAACACCATGTCGACGGCGGTCTTGCTCGACGTCTCCACGGGTCTGCCGGTCGAAGAACCCATCGCAGTTCCGACGGTTCTGACCCTCGGAGTCGACGGCAGTTCGTCGCTCGGCGAGCCCGCCGAGTCCGGCCTCGATTCGGCCCGTGACTTCGTCGACCGTGTCGGTGACCCGGCAGGCGTCACGTCCGCGCAGGGCGTCGCGATGCGCGCCGAGGACCTCGTCGTCACCACACTGTTCGTCCTGTTGCGTGACGTGGCGGGACCGGCGGGGAATGTGCCCGCGACGGCGGCCTACCCCACCGGCTGGACGTCCGAGCAGGTCGAATTGCTGCGTGAAGCCATGAACTTCATCGGTCTGTCGGACGTGTCGCTGACGCCCGACACACCGTCTCTGCGCTCGCGCGCACCGAAGGCGGAAGCGGCGGCGGCCGTCGGCGCAGCTCTCCTCGCTGCCGACGCCGCGGCGGTCGACCCGTCGACGGATTCGTTCACCGCGGGTGCCTCGGATGCGGCGACCGTCGCCGCGTATGCCGCTGTGCCCCCGATCGCTCCCGTCGAGGCGACGCCGACGCGCACGTCCGGTGCACGTCGTCGCACTGCGTTTCTAGTGGGTGCTGTCGTGACGTCAGGACTTCTGCTGACGGCCGGAATTGTCGGTGTGGTCGCACAGTCGAACACGCCCGAGACTCCCGTCCCGGCCATCGAGAGCGCGGAGAGCGCGAACAGCACCGCGTCCGGTGCGACGACGACGCAATCCACCGCCGGGCCGGTCGATTTTCCCACCACCGCCGCGAGCACACCGACACCCGTCTACACCCCCGAGTCGACGGAGTTACCGCCCCCAGCAGCACCGGAGCCCGCCCCCGTCGTGGTCGACCTGCCACCTGTCCCCACCGTCGATCAACCCACCGAGCCGTCGGTGAGCGAGGCTCCGGAGACGTCGGAAGCCCCGGTCACGACGACGCGACGACCCGGCGTCAGCTTTCCGCCGTGCTTCCCACTGGGGTGCGCGGAAAGTCCGTAGCCACACCCCGCGCGGACGGTGGCGGTACCGTGATCAGTCGATGTCCGGTTCGCCAGGGGGGTGATCGTCGCTGTGGTAGCTCGTCTCGGGCTCTCGATCGGCAATGCCACCTCGGTGGTCGTGTGCCGAACCCAGGACGACGCCGAGGACGTGGTGTTCACCAGTCCCACCGCGTTGGTCCTGCGCGAGGACGGGACCGTGGCACTCGGCGACGGTTCCGCCGCCGTACGCGGCTTCGTCTCCCGTGTCGGTGACCCCAGTGGCGTGGCCCTGTCCGACGGCAATTCGTACTTCGCAGAAGACCTCGTCGCGAACGTCGCCTTCGGACTGATCGACACGGTCACCGCGCTCTACGACCTGCAGGCCGCCCCCACGATCACCGTGGCCGCGCCGCCCGCCTGGGACCAAGCCGACCTCCGCGCACTCGCCGACTCCTTCGACGCCGTCGGACTCGCCCGAGCTCGTTTCGTCCCCGAGATCGACGCCGTTTCCACCTGGTGGGCAACGCAGACGCCGACCGAATCGGACGGGCCCGCCGCCGTGGTCGACGTCGGAGTCGACGGGACCACCGTCACGCTCCTCGGCACTCCTGCCGTCGGCGACACCCACCTGCAGGTGTCCTCTCCCAGCGGTGACGGCTTCACCCAGGCGCTGCTGGTGCACGTGCTGGGGATCGTCGCCGATCACGGTCACGAGATCGATGTCGACGACCCACCGACCCGCATCGCACTGATCGAACTCCGTCGACGCTGCGAGAACGCCAAGATCGAGCTGTCGACACTGATCGCGACAACCGTCGCCGTGGAACTGCCCGGCGTAACCATGGACGTTCCCGTCGCCAGGACGACGCTGGAGTCGTTGATATTTCGCTCGGTCGGGACTGCGCCGGGCCTCGTCGACGACTGCCTCCTCGCGCACGGCCTCAACCGCTCCGCGCTCGACGCGGTGATCCTGGTCGGCGGTAGCGCGTCCCTGACCTCGCTGTCGGCGGCCTTCGCCGGGTTCGGCCCGGCCGTCGTCGTCGAGCAGTACGCCGCCGCACACGGGGCTGCCTTGACTGCCGTCGACCCGGACTGGGCCGGCGACGACCCCGACGCCGAGACCGTCGCCTTCGTGCCCGTGGCCGCGGCGGTACCCGCGAGCGAGGCCTTCTCCGCGGTGCTGCCGGCGGGCTCGGTCGACCCGACCGCGACGGGTGTGCCCAGGCGCAAGCGACCGTCGAAGCGAGCGACCATCGTCGCCGCTGCCGCCTTCGGCCTGCTGGCCGTCGGCGGAACGGCGGCAGCCGTCGGCTACACGTCGTCGAACAACGACGGCCCGACCGCGTCCGAACAGGTTCTCGCACCCGAGGTGACGACCTCGGACGCGCGCCCCACCCCCACCGTCGCGCCCACCACCCCGGCTCCCCCGTCGACGACCGTCACGGTCTACGAGGAGCCGACCTACTACGAGACGTACGACGAACCGACCACGGACGAGTCCGAGCCCGCATTCGTTCCACCTCCGCCAGCACCGCCCCCGCCGCCGGAGACCGTCGTCACCACCACGACCCCTCCTGCGGCCACGACGACGACCGCCGTGACCACCACGACCACCACCGTCACCACCACGACCGGTTCCACCACAACGCCGCCGACCACCACGACGACGACCACGAAGGCTGGTGGCTAGGCGCCGTCGTTTTGCGCAACGAATCGAGGGGCACGCTCGATGCCCTATGCTCGAGCGTCGGGAACGATTCACCTGCGACACAGATGTACGGCGACGAAGGGTTTACATGCGTTACACGGGGGCCGCACGCACCGCGGGAACATTTCGACTACGCGCAGCGGTACTCGGAGGGGCTTGTTTGATCTCGCTCGGCCTGTGTGTCGTACCGGCCTCGGCCGCTCCCGCCGACGTCACGCAGTTGTCCGTGGACCAGTTGCCCACCGAACTCGTCGACGCAATCGCGCGCGACCTGAAGATGTCCCCCGAGCAGTATCTCCAGCGCGCGTCCGACGCGCAGCGACTGCGCAGTTACGCAGACGATTTCCGGGCCCAGCACCCCTCCGACTACGCCGGTGCGTGGATCGGTGACGACGGCGTTCCGGTGGTCGCCGTGACCACCGACGAAGCCGCTCGTGAGGTTGCCCGCGACGGATATCAGACGCGCCAGGCGCCGGTCTCCGCGGACGGCCTCGAGGCCAGTCTCGACGAGTTCAATCGGTGGGCGTCGGCTTTGCCGCGGGAGATCTCGTCCCAGATCAATTCCGCCGGAATCGATTTCTTGAACAACCGCGTCGTTGTCGACGTGGCCAACACCGACATCGGGCGGGTCCTGAATCTCCCGACGCTGATTGCCAATCTTCAGGTGGTGCTCGCCCCGGTCCCGGCGGCCCCGAACGCTCCCGGCGCGATGGGCGGCGACACCTATGTCACGACCACCTCGTCCATCGAATCTGCGTCGCTCGTGGACATCGGTGTCTGTTCCTTCGGGTTCAACGCGGAGAGCGCATCGGGTGACCCCGTCAATCTGACTGCAGGACACTGCAATCCGAACAACAGCACCGGCGCCGGCGGTGCCACCGTGTTCCTGCCCGACTACGCCGACGTGCGTAAGAGCCGACCCGTCGGAACGTTCGACGGCTCCAGCGTAGGCGCGGCGGACGGTCTGGACTATGCCTCCATTTCGCTGAACGCCGCCGGAGTTGCTGCCGGACTGGACAAGCCGACCGTGCGCGGCGCCAACGGCGGCGCCCTCACCATCACCGGAACTGCGGAACCCGTTGTGGGAGCGCCGGTGTGCAAGTCCGGACAGTCGTCGTCGTTCACGTGCGGTGTCGTCGCGGCCGACCACGTCGAAACTCAGCTGTTGATGGAAGACGGAACGTCGCGCACCATCGACGGTTTCGCCAGCACTGCCTGCACCCTGTCGGGTGACAGCGGCGGCGCGATCGTCACGGGCACGCTCGCCTTGGGAATCACCAGCGGCTCCAACAGTGGCGGCGCCCCGAGCTGTTCGGAGGCCAATCTGGCTCTCGCGCAGTACGGCGGAACGGCAAGCCTCGGAATTCCGGTGGAGCGTGTCGTGGACGCCACGGGAGCGACGATCAGAACGTCGCTGTCGCCGGCCTGACCGTTGCCTTTCGGGTGCATTCTGGCGCCGTCGGAAGCGCCGACGGAAGCCTCTTCGGGAAGCGTCGGGAGAAGGACACGAGCGACCGTTCTCGGGTAGTGTTCCATCCATGAGGTGAACCAGCGGTTTGTTTCTGCCGCCTGAAACATCTCACCGAGTAGGTTTCGGTTCATGCACCGGAATCCCCACTTCGACACAGGAGATTTGTAATGGGTTCTTCGTTGTTCGACTTGAGTTGGACCATTTTTCAGTACTCGTGGAACATCGGTCTGAACGCCGGACAGATTCTCGGCTATTCCTGATGTGAACGTCCTCGAAAGCCCCGATCCATTTTCGATGGGTCGGGGCTTTCCTGTTTCACCGATCCTCGAGCAACGGCCTTATCGACGAACGAAGCCGCCACCGAACGAATTCGGTGGCGGCTTCTGTGGTTCTGGTGGAGCGTGTTACTTGGTGGCCCACTGCGTGGTGCCGGGTGCTGCGTTCAGGGTGTTGAGGTAGTCGATGCCCGCGATGACCAGGGTCGGTCCGCCTGCGGCAATGGTGCCGAGGACGCCGCCGACTCCTGCACCGGTCACCAGTCCGACGCCCGGGAAGATGATTCCGCCGACGACTGCGCCGATGATCGTTCCGGTCAGACCACCGATTGCACTTGCAAGACCGAGCTGCGAGGTGAAGTTCTGCATCGCCTTGAGGTTCTCGTCGGGCGAAGCAACCTGGGTCTCAGCCGGGGCGATGGACGGTGCCGCCATGTTCGGGAACAGCGTGACGGTGCGTCCCTCGTTGGTGATGGTGGTCTCGAACGGGAACTCGATCCCGTTCAGGTTCAACGACACCGGAAGAACGAGAACCGAATTGTTCTTGTTGTCGAGGAGCTCGACGGACTTGCCGTCGTCGGTCACCTTGAAGACGCCCGCGTCGACAGTGGTGACAACACCCTGGCCCTCGACCTTGGCGCTGTAATTGATGTCGCTCGCGCCATCGGTCGTCGCGGGAGGTGTGGGGTCTGCGTATGCAGTGCCCGCGTACACGCCCATCGAGGCAATAACCAGGGCGGAGGTCGCTACGAGTCGCCGCAGATTCATCTAGTGATTCTCATTTCTTCGTTTGAGCAAGCCGTCCCGACTCTGGATCACAGTAACGGGGCGGTCACGCAGTAACAACACGGAGGTTTCGATTCGAGACCGTTCCGATAAAGCGCGCGTCCGAGGGATGCACGTTCGTTACGAGAGGTCTCGAGTCGACGAAGAATAACAGTAAAGACCGACCGTGCGTGCTGTTCCGTTGCGCACCTGTGATCGAAGTTAGGAATACCTGTGCTGAGGGGGTGTCGCACCCACCGCATACCGTGAGCACATTGCCCGGTTCAAGGCGGTCCAACCCCACGTCCGACCTGGGCAGCAAGACGCACAAGTGTTATGTTACCGATGAGTAATCGTCCATAAGTTACTGGTCGGTAGCTGTGGTTGGCTTCTCACCAATTCGGAGGCCGACTCCCGGCGACACCCGTCGCCAGAACGAAAGGCGACCACATGAATGCGCTGACGATCTCGTTGGGCACGTTCGGTGCCCTGCTGAGCCTCGTGTGCTGGGCTTACTTCTTCCGCGGAGTCGTCACGATTCTGCGGAGCATCGCGCTGGGCCAGCCGGACCGCACCCGCATGGGGCCGTTCGTGCCACGGTTCAAGCAGATGTGCATCGAGTTCGCTGCGCACACACGCATGAACAAGTTCCGCACTGTCGGCTGGGCTCACTGGCTCGTCATGATCGGCTTCATGCTCGGCGCAATCCTCTGGTTCGAGGCGTACGGCCAGACGTTCAACCCCGAGTTCCACTGGCCGATCTTCGGCGACTGGGCCATCTACCACCTGATGGACGAGATTCTCGGTATCGGAACCGTCGTCGGCATCGTCACCCTGATGGTCATCCGCCAGCGCAACCATCCGCGCGATCCGGAACGCCTCTCTCGCTTCAGCGGGTCCAACTTCCGCGCCGCGTACTTCGTCGAGTTCGTCGTGCTGCTCGAGGGTCTGGGCATGATCTTCGTGAAGGCGGGCAAGATCGCCACCTACGGACACTCCAACCCGTACACCGACTTCTTCACGATGAACTTGGCCAAGCTTCTCCCCGCCAGCGTGACGATGGTGTCGATCTTCGCGTTCGTCAAGCTGATGTCCGGCATGGTGTGGCTGCTCATCGTCGGCCGCAACATCACCTGGGGCGTTGCCTGGCACCGGTTCAGCGCGTTCTTCAACATCTACTTCAAGCGCGAGGCCGACGGCGGAGTCGCCCTCGGCGCGGCCAAGCCGATGATGTCGGGCGGCAAGGTCCTCGTCATGGAGGACGCCGACCCCGACGTCGACGCCTTCGGTGCCGGCAAGATCGAGGACTTCTCCTGGAAGGGCTGGCTCGACTTCACCACGTGCACCGAGTGCGGACGCTGCCAGTCCCAGTGCCCCGCGTGGAACACCGGCAAGCCGCTCTCCCCCAAGCTCCTCATCACCTCGCTGCGCGATCACGCGAACGCGAAGGCCCCTTACCTCCTCGCCGGCGGTCGCAAGGACATGGCAGGCGACGAAATCGGACTGGTCGACGCCGACGGCAAACCGGACGAGGCAAAACTGTCCAAGATCTCGCAGGCCGCCCGTGACGAAGCCGAACGTCCACTCGTCGGTGAGACCACTCTCGAAGGCCTCGGCGGCATCATCGATCCCGAGGTGCTCTGGAGCTGCACCAACTGTGGCGCGTGCGTCGAGCAGTGCCCCGTGGACATCGAGCACGTCGACCACATTCTCGACATGCGGCGCTACCAGGTTCTGATCGAGTCGGAGTTCCCGTCCGAGCTCGCCGGCCTGTTCAAGAACCTCGAGAACAAGGGCAACCCCTGGGGCCAGAATTCCAAGGACCGTCTCAACTGGATCAACGAGATGGAGTTCGACATCCCGGTCTTCGGCCAGGATGCCGACAGTTTCGACGACTACGAGTACCTCTTCTGGGTGGGGTGCGCGGGAGCGTACGAGGATCGCGCGAAGCGCACCACGAAGGCTGTCGCCGAATTGCTCGCCACCGCAGGCGTGAAGTTCATGGTTCTCGGTGCCGAGGAAACCTGCACCGGCGACTCGGCGCGCCGTGCCGGTAACGAGTTCCTGTTCCAGCAGCTCGCGATGCAGAACATCGAGACGCTGAACGCGGTCTTCGAAGGCACCCCCGAGGACAAGCGGAAGATCGTCGTCACGTGCGCCCACTGCTTCAACGCGTTGGGCAACGAGTACCCGCAGGTCGGCGGAAAGTACGAGGTGGTCCACCACACTCAGCTGCTGAACCGTCTCGTCCGTGCCAAGAAGCTGATCCCGGTTGCGTCCGTGCAAGAGGACATCACGTACCACGACCCGTGCTTCCTGGGCCGTCACAACAAGGTGTACGACGCTCCCCGCGAGCTCATGGCTGCTTCAGGTTCGAACCTGAAGGAAATGCCTCGCCACGGCGAGCGGTCCATGTGCTGTGGCGCCGGCGGTGCGCGCATGTGGATGGAAGAGAAGATCGGCAAGCGCATCAACATCGACCGCGTCGACGAGGCACTGTCCATGTCGCCCAAGAAGATTGCGACCGGTTGCCCCTTCTGCCGCGTGATGCTCAGCGACGGTGTGACCGCTCGCCAGGAAGCCGACGCTCCCGATGCAGTCGAGGTCGTGGACGTCTCACAGCTGCTGCTCGGGTCGATCTCTCGCGTCGATGCGGCCAAGCTCGGCCAGAACATCAAGGTCGTTCCCCGCGAGAAGCCGGCCGACGACAGCTCGGTGACGACCGTCGACGCGGAAGAGCCCGTCGGCAAGACCGTCACGGCGTCCGTGGCCACCGAGGACAAGGCCGCGGAGCGTGAAGCGGGACGTGTCGCTCCTGTCGAGGAGCCCGCCGACTCGTCGGCAGATGTCGCGACGTCGGCGCCCGCCAAGGGCCTGAAGATGAAGGGCCTCGCAAAGGCTCCGGGCGCGAAAGCCCCCGGCGCCAAGGCTCCCGGTGCCAAGGCGGCTCCGGCAGAGGCGAAGGCCTCCACCGAAGCTGAGGCACCGTCCGAGACTCCGGCACCCAAGGCCGGTGGATTGAAGATGGCCGGTGGCGCGAAGGCTCCGGGCGCGAAGGGTCTACAGGTCAAGGGCAAGGCTCCGGGCGCGAAGCCTGCCGCTGCGCCCGCCGCCGCCGCCTCCTCGGAACCCGCCGCCGAGACACCGTCGTCGGCCGAGTCGGCGACTCCCGCCACGGAGGTCACTCCGACCGTCAAGCCCAAGGGCCTGGCCGTGAAGTCCGGTTTCAAGAAGCCGGGCGCGAAGGCGCCGGGGAAGCCTGCGGCAGCGCCCGCTGCGGAGGCGTCGGCACCTGCTGCTGACACTGCCGATGCACCCGCATCGACACCTGCTGCAGAAGCATCTGCCCCAGCGGCGTCTGCGCCGGAGGCATCGACCGACAGTGCGGCGGCTGATGTCGCTGCGGCCGAGGTCAAGCCCACGGTCAAGGCCAAGGGACTCGCGGTGAAGTCCGGGTTCAAGAAGCCGGGCGCGAAGGCACCGGGTGCAGGCGCGGCAGCGCCGGCCACGGCTCCGGCTGCAGAGGCCAACGGATCCGAGGCGAAGGCTCCTTCCGCTGAGGCCAACGGTTCCGAGGCCCCCGCTGCCGAGGCTCCCGCCTCCGAGGCGAAGGCTCCTTCTGCCGAGTCCAACGGTTCTGGGGCTCCCGCCTCCGAGGCCAAGGCTCCTTCTGCCGAGGCCAACGGATCCGAGGCCAACGGATCCGAGGCTCCCGCCTCCGAGGCCAAGGCTCCTTCCGCTGAGGCCAACGGATCCGACGCCCCCGCTGCCGAGGCTCCCGCCGCCGAGGCCAAGGCTCCTTCTGCCGAGGCCAACGGATCCGAGGCCAACGGATCCGAGGCTCCCGCCTCCGAGGCCAAGGCTCCTTCCGCTGAGGCCAACGGATCCGACGCCAACGGGTCCGACGCCCCGGCACCGCCCAAGCCGAAGGCTGGCGGCCTCGGGTTCAAGTCGGGTGCAAAGGCCCCGGGCAAGCGGGGCTAGGTACAGGCTCCACGCAAGCACCCCTACCGGTTCACCGGTAGGGGTGTTTTGCTGTTCGCGGGTCGAGCGACGGGTGCGGTTGTGAAGCATTTACCGCGGCAGCCGCGGACTATCCTTCACAAGCAGCGCGAAACGAGCCAGGCCCACGCCCCCTGTCCGCAGGTCGAGCGACGGGTGCGGTTGTGAAGCATTTACCCCGCCATCCGCGGACAATCCTTCAAAAGCGACGCGAAACGAGCCGACCCGCGCCCACCTGGTTCGCGTGACGAGCGACGGGCGCGGTCGTGAAGCATTTACCGCGCCATCCGCGGACAATCCTTCACAAGCAGCGCGAAACAGACCGGCCCAAACCTACCCGCGAGTCGCTGAAAATTTCACTCGCAGTTACACATTCAGGTCGCAGTCAGCAGCCCAGCTCAGCCCGACGCCCCCCCACACAAGCAAAGCCGTCACAGATACTGGTTGTAGAACGCCAGCTCCGACTCCCGCGCGTCGATGATGGTCTCGGCCCTGCGGAAACCGTGGGCCTCGCCGGGATAGGCGATGTACCGGTGCGGGATGCCCTTCTTCACCAGTGCGTCACGGAACCGCTCGGCCTGCGCGGGAGTGACGATGGGATCGTTGAGTCCCTGCAGCAACAGAACGGGGCAGTTCAGTCCGTCCACGTTGTTCAGGGGCGCCCGGCTACGGTAGAGCTCCGCCGCTTCGGGGAGTGGCCCGATCAGGCCGTCGATGTATCGCGATTCGAAATCGTGCGTCTCCTTCACGAACTTCTCTAGCTCGGCGACGCCGTAATACGAAGCACCGCAAGCGAACACGTCGGACGAGGTCAGTGCGGCCAGAACGGTCCACCCTCCCGCCGACCCGCCTTCGATGGCAAGGCGAGACCCGTCGGCGATGCCCTGTTCGGCGAGTCCGCGCACGGCGGCCACCGTGTCCTCGACGTCGACGACTCCCCACTGACCGCGCAGGCGGTTGCGGTACTCGCGGCCGTACCCGCTGGATCCGCCGTAGTTCACGTCGACGACGCCGTACCCGCGGGAGGTGAAGAACGCGTAGACGGTGTCGAGGCGAGGCGCCACGTGGGCGGTCGGTCCGCCGTGCACGAACGCGATGAACGGCGGCAATGTCCCGTCCGGTCCGGTGTACTCGGGGTTGCGCGGCGGGTAGACGACCGTGTGCACCTCCCGCTCGGGCCCTTGGAACGTCATCTGTTGCGCCACAGGCAGATAGACGGTGTCGGGGACGTCGTCGAGTGCGAGCCGAATGTCGGTGAGTTCCATCGTGGTCGAGTCGAGAATGCGGATGCCCGACGGCACGGTCGCGCCGCCGGTCCGCAACAGAACGCGGGTGCCGTCGACCTCGAGCAGGTCGACGCTCGTGTGATCGCCGAGGTCAATATCGGTGAATTGGCCGGTGGCGGGGTCGAGAAACGCCAGGGTGTCGGTGCCGACCGTGCGGACGGTGAGCAGACGGTCGTCGACCGGCGCGAACCAGTGGGATCCCAACTGCCACAACGGCGCTCCGATGTCGGCGTCGACGGCACCGATCGGGGTGGGCAGTCCGCCCTCGACCTCGAAGCGGTAGATGTTCCACCACCCGCTGATGTCACTGATGGCGTAGAGGTCGTCGTTGTCGATCCACTCGGGCTGCAGCACGGACTCCTCCGGACCGCCCGCGAGCACGGTCCATTCACCCACTGTTCCGTCGGCACCGAGGTACGCGCACCGGAGTTCGGTTCCATCCCAGGGCATCTGCGGGTGATCCCAGGCGATCCAGGCGAGTCGACGACCGTCGGGCGACACGCGTGGGAAGGCAAGGAAGCGGGACCCGGACACCACCGATCGAGCCGGCGACCCGTCCAACGGAACGACGCAGATGTCGCGTCGGATCCGACCGCCCGGGCTGTGAGTCTCTCGGACACACCAGATCTCGTCACCGCGGACCGACAGCTCACCGTAACGAGCGCGGCTTCCGGTGTCCGGCGTGAGGGCGGTCGGCACACCGTCGTTCACGACGTACACGCGCTGGTCGGACATGTTGCTGAACACGAGGCGACCGTCGTCGCTGACGGCCCACGCGCCGCCGCCGTACTCGTGCACAGTGGTGCGAGCATCGAACGGTGCTTCGATCACGTTCACGGGGCCGGCTTTCCTGATGGCGGTCCTGCCGCCCTCCGTCGGCCGGGATTCCGCCCACCACACCTCGTTGCCGACGAAGCGGGCTCCCGAGACCGGGTGTCCGCTCGCGGCAAGGTCGGCGGCAGTGATGGGTGAGGTCCAGGTTCCGTAAGGCGCAGTCGTCACCCGGCGAGCCTAGCGAAAGTCGGTCGCGTCGAACGTGACACGAATTCGGGTGATCTTGCCGTCCTCGATGTGGCTCCAGTTCGCTGTCGGAGCCGGCTTCGCCACGCTCGTGTGCAGTACGAACCAGGTCACGACGTCGGACCCGTCGACGAAGACCTTCTCCACCACGATGTCGTCGATGATCTGCGACATGCCTTTCAGTCCGCGGAGGCAGTCCTCTTTGCCGTCGACGGTGGCGAGCGGACCCCGGAAGCTCACATCGTCGGCGAGGACGCTGCCCAGAGTCTCGAAGTCCTTGTTCTTCCAGGCGTCGAAGTAGGTGCGTGCAATGGTTTCTGTGGTCATGACTCCACGATGCAACCGCCATCTCCAGAAGTCCAACAGATGGTATTCATGGAGTCTAGAATCTGCAGTTATGGAACTTCGGCAGCTCGAGTACTTCGTTGCGGTGGCTGAGGAGGCCAACTTCACCCGTGCCGCGGAGCGAGTCCACATCAGCCAATCGGGCGTCAGCGCTCAGATTCGCCAACTCGAACGGGAACTGGGCGCCGAGCTGATCGACCGCACCGGCCGTGCGGCCACGCTCACCGCCGCCGGTGACGCGGCGCTGGAGCACGCGCGGGCCGCACTCGCGAGCGCGGACGCGACACGACGAGCCGTCGACGAGGTCACCGGCATGGTGCGCGGCCGTCTCGACGTCGGCATGGTGACGGCCTGCACCCTGTCACCGTTCTTCGACGCCACCGCGGCCTTTCACCGCAGCCATCCCGGCATCGAACTGTCTCTGACAGAAGGGAATTCGACCGATCTGCTCGACGATGTCCGACGAGGATCGCTCGACACTGCGCTGGTCGGTGTGGCAGAGAGGACGCCCCCGGATCTGGCGTCGCTGACGGTCTTCTCCGAGCGCATCGTCGCGGCCGTGCCTCCGGGCCATCCGCTTCTGGCCGTGCCGAGCCCGACGCTGATCGACGTGTGCGCCCACCCCATCGTCTGCCTGCCCTTCGGAACCGGAGTGCGTACGGTGTTCGAGAAAGCGTGCGCAGCAGAGGCATTGACCGCCAGGGTGACATTGCAGGCTTCGGCCCCGGCCGCGGTGGCCGATCTGGCTGCGCGCGGGCTCGGCGTCGCCGTCCTCAGTGAAACCATCGCCACCGATTACACCGACACGTTGGTCGCCATTGCACTCGACGTGGGCATTGCGTCGCTGCTCGCGCTCGTGTGGAGACCCGCCGTCTCCCCCGCACTCGGGCGGTTCGTCGAGCACTGCCGCGCCGCCTTCTAGACGGGGGCCAGCAACTCCGGCCCGTTGTTCCGCACACTGTTGACCGCGCTGCTGACCTCGTACGGTTCGAGCGTCGGCTCGGGAATCGAGCGCAACAGCTCGGTCACATCGTCGACGGCGGTGAGTGTCGGGTCCAGCCAGGCCGACCGCAGGTCCGGTGGAACGATGACCGGAGAACGGTCGTGAATGTGGCCGAGCGAGTCCGTCGCGGACGTGGTCAGGACGGTGCACGAGACCACCCAGCGGTTCGGGTCGTCCTCGGGCAGCGACTCGTCGCGCCAGAATTCGTACAGCCCGGCCATGGCGATCACGTCGTCGCTGCCGTGCAGAAAGTACGGGACCTTGGCGCCGTCTCGCTTCTCCCACTCGAAGTACCCGTCCGCGGGCACGATGCACCGCCGCGACGACGCCGCCTTCTTGAACGCAGGCTTCTCGGTCACCGACTCCGAACGGGCGTTGATCATGCGTGCGCCGATCTTGCGGTCCTTGGCCCAGGATGGAATCAAACCCCAACGTGCCGTACGTAATTGGCGCACCGGAGGATCCTCTGGTTCATCTTTCAGGACGCGGTCGAGCACGATCCGGACCGGATCCGTGGGGGCGACGTTGTAGTTGGGTGGCAGTTCGTCGTCGAGCGCCGACGCGATGTCGAACATGGACGACAGATCGGCGTCGGACCTGGTGTTGGCGTAGCGACCGCACATCGTTCGATTATGGGCCTTCGGCCTCGGGTGCGAAAAGGAGTCCCCCGACACTCCTTTTCGCGCCCGTGTGCGTTTACGCGCACACCCTCCGGGTAATCAGCGACCATGACCGAGGACGGACCAGCCCAGCAGGCACGACAGGACATCGCAGACAAGGTCAAGGGGCGCGCCAAGGAAGTGATAGGCGCGATCACCGGCAAGGACGACATCGCCGACGAAGGTCGAGCACAACAGGCCGAGGTCAAACTGCGCCGTGAAGCCGAGGCAGAAGAGACTGCCGCCGCGGTGCAGGCCGAGGAAGCCGCTCAGAACCTGGCGGAAGCGGAGAAGGACGCCGCGGACGCCAAGCAGTCCGTCGAGGACATCACCGATGCCAACGAGGCCGCCGCACAGAACGATCGACTCGAGCAGCAGCGCGCCGCCGAGGCCAAGGCCATGCAGACCGCAGAACTGGGCCGCGTCGCCGCCGAGAACGCCAGCGTCCGCAAGATGGAAGAGGCCGTCGTCGATCGTCACGACGAAGAGTTGAGCGCATCGGAGGAGATCGACGCGGCCACCAAGGACTACGCGGACGCCAAGGCCAAGGCCGATGCCCTCGAACGCCGCGCCGACGAAGCGCGCAAGAACGCCGAGCAGAAGACCGAAGGAACCGAATGAGCGCGCTGACCCTCCCCCGCCGAATCCTGCGACTGCAGTACACCCTCGTCCGTCTCCCGTGGGAGGTGCTCGAAGCCAAGGTCATCAGCCAGATGGACTCCGAGAACCCCGCACGCGTGGGATACGAGCGTGTTGCGGGCACCGTCGACGGTGTGGTCGGGGCAGTGTTGGGTGACGCGGATCTGAGCAAGCGCGGCGAGGCCATGCGCAGCGCCGCGTACGACCGTGCGCGCGCATCTGCACTCGACGTCGAGGCCGAGCGCATCCGCGCCGAGGCGAAGGCGCAGAAAGAGCAGACCGAGGCCGCCGCAAAGGCCCGCGTCGAGCAGGCTCGCGAGGAGGCCGACGACAAGATCGCCAAGGCTGCCGACGACGAGATCTCGGACAAGATCGAGGCCGGGCGCAAGGCGACGGCGAAGTTGGAGGCCGATCGTGAACGCGCCGACAACATCGCGCAGGCACGGATCGATGCAGCCGAAGCCGAGCGCGAAGCCAAGCTGGACGAGGTCGAGCGCGAGAAGCAGGAGGCCGAGGAGCCTCAGAAGAAGGTCATGAAGAAGGCCGCCGCCAAGGCAGAAGCTGCCGACGACAAGCGTGAGGACGCCGAGCGGCTGTCCGACGTGGTGGAGGCCAAGGAGTAAAGCGGTGGACAGCGGGTGGAATCATGGGACCTGTGAGCACCGAGGCGACTGAAACCCATCACCGTTCCCCCCGCGTTTTCGAGCAGTCCGAAAAGCTCCAGAACGTCCTCTACGAGATCCGCGGTCCGGTGCACGCTCACGCCGCCCGGCTCGAAGCGGAGGGTCATCGGATTCTCAAGCTCAACATCGGTAACCCTGCGCCGTTCGGCTTCGAGGCACCCGACGTCATCGTCCGGGACATGATCGCCTCGTTGCCGTTCGCGCAGGGTTATTCCGAGTCCAAGGGCATCATCTCCGCCCGCCGTGCCGTGGTCACCCGGTACGAGCTCGTCCCGAACTTCCCGGAATTCGACGTCGACGACGTCTATCTGGGCAACGGTGTCTCCGAGCTCATCACCATGACCATGCAGGCTCTGCTCAACGACGGCGACGAGGTACTGATCCCTGCGCCGGACTATCCCCTGTGGACGGCGATGACGACGCTCGCCGGCGGAAAAGCAGTGCACTACCTGTGCGACGAGGGCAACGACTGGAACCCCGACATCGACGACCTCGAGTCGAAGATCACCGAGCGGACCAAGGCCCTCGTGGTCATCAACCCGAACAACCCGACCGGCGCGGTGTACTCGAAGGACGTGCTGACCCGGCTTGTGGCGTTGGCGCGCAAGCACCAACTGCTGCTCATGGCGGACGAGATCTACGACAAGATTCTCTACGACGACGCCGAACACATCTCGCTGGCCACGTTGGCGCCGGACCTGTTGTGCCTGACCTTCAACGGCCTGTCCAAGGCGTACCGAGTCGCCGGGTACCGCTCGGGGTGGCTCGTCATCACCGGCCCGACCGATCACGCAGCCGGGTTCATCGAGGGCATCAACCTGATGGCGTCGACGCGGTTGTGCCCCAATGTTCCTGCGCAGCACGCGATTCAGGTGGCTCTCGGTGGTCATCAGAGCATCGAGGACCTCATCCTTCCGGGTGGTCGACTGCTCGAGCAGCGTGACGTCGCCTGGTCGAAACTCAACGAGATCCCGGGCGTCTCGTGTGTGAAACCGCGTGGTGCGCTGTACGCGTTCCCTCGCCTCGACCCCGAGGTGCACGAGATCCACAACGACGAGAAGCTCGTTCAGGATCTGCTGCTGCAGGAGAAGATTCTCGTCGTGCAGGGCACCGGCTTCAACTGGCCCGATCACGACCACCTCCGCATCGTGACCCTTCCCTGGGCACGCGACTTGTCCACTGCCATCGAGCGTTTCGGCAACTTCCTCTCGTCGTACTCGCAGTGAACGACGCAGAATTCGTCGCAGCTCTGCCGAAAGTCGAACTGCACGTTCATCTCGAAGGCTCGATGTGGCCGAGCACGCTGCGCGCGTTGGTCGACAAGCATGGGCTGCAGGACTTTCCGAGCGACGAGGCCGGACTGCGTGAGTGGTTCGAGTTCCGAGATTTCCCGCACTTCATCGAGGTGTACCTGAAGTCGATCACGACACTGATCGACGAGGACGACTTCTCCCGACTCGCGTACGACAGCATCACCGCGCTCGCGACGCACAACACGCGCTACGCCGAGATGCACGTGTCGCTGTTCGGACACCTCATGCGCGGGGTCGACGCCTCGGTGGTGTTCGACGGGATCGAGGACGGCCGCCTGCGCGCCGAGCGTGACAGCGGCGTCGTCGTCCGCTGGATTCCCGACTTTCCCGGCGACTTCGGCCTCGACGCGGCGAACCGGACGCTCGACGCCGTGCTCGCCGACCGACGCGACTCCGTCGTCGCCTTCGGCATCGGCGGCATCGAAGTGCCGCGCGAGCCGTTCGGGCCGGTTTTTCGCCGTGCGATCGACGCCGGCCTGCACAGCGTTCCGCACGCCGGGGAGACGGAGGGGCCGGACCGGGTCTGGTCCGCGATCCGCGACCTCGGGGCCGAACGCATCGGGCACGGTATCGCCGTGATGCAGGATCCCGCCCTCGTGGAACTGCTTCGCGAGCAACGCATTCCGATCGACGTCTCGCCGACGTCGAACCTGCGCACGCGGGTGGTGCGCACCGTTGCGGAGCATCCGCTTCCCGCGATGATCGACGCGGGGCTGCTGGTGACCCTCAACAGCGACGATCCGTCCATGTTCGGAACGGACCTCACCCGTGAGTACCGGGCGGCGCTCGAGATGGGTCTCGACCGACGTGCGGTGGCCACGCTGGCGACGAACGCCGTCGATGCGTCGTTCATCGATCCGGAACTCGGGCGGTCCATCCGCGAGGAAATTCAGCAACTCATGTGACGCCACACATACAGACGTCGTAAACCTTGGCGCCGATACGAAAGTTTTGGCTCGAGAGGAGTACGTTCGTCAGTAGCACTGTGATCGGTGCTCGAAAGCACCGAACGCGACGCCACCCCCCGGCGGCGCGTTCGGAAGGTGGCGGGGGACACCCCCCCTGCTTCCCCGCCACCGCCTTTCGCACGCATTACTGTCGACTTCGTGGACCACACCCATTCCCACGGATCCGGACCCGTGCCGGTCGGTCCCATCGCCTCCCGCATCGTTGTTGCAGTACTCACGGTCGTCGGTATCGCGGCGATCGTCGGCGTTGCGTTGTTGTGGCCCGCGAAGCAGGACATCGCCATTCCCCTGCCGTTCCAGACGCAGACCGGCGGCGCCGTCGCGACGGAGAGCGGAACCGTCACCCTCCAGGACCTCGGCGCCTGCGGAAGCGCTTCGGCTGGAAAGGTTTTCACGGGCAACCCCACCCCTCCGGTGGACGCGTCGTACGAGTGCCAGCGCAGCATCGTGCGCATCGACACCGGCACCAACGCGGGAACGTCGACGCTTCTCGAGGTCTCTCCCGGCCCCGGTGCGCCCGACCTGCGCGTGGGTGACGAGATTCGACTGGTGCGTGGGGAGGACTCGTCGGGCACCCCGCAGTATGCGTTCGACGACTACACCCGCGGTATGCCTCTTCTGATCGTCGGCCTGATCTTCGCGGTGGTGATCGTGGCGGTCGCGCGATGGCGGGGACTGCGCGCACTCCTGGGCATCGGTGTGGCCCTGGGGGTGTTGGTCGGGTTCATGCTGCCGGCCATTCTCGCCGGGTCGTCGGCGCTGCTCGTCGCGCTCATCGGCGGCACGGTGATCCTCTACTGCGTTCTCTACCTGGCGCACGGTGTGAACCTGCGAACCAGTTCTGCCCTGCTGGGCACGATCGTGTCGATGGGACTGGCGGCGCTGCTGTCGGATCTGGCGATCAAGGCCACCAAGGTGACCGGCTTTTCCGAAGAACAGAACACCAACGTCCAGGCCTACATCGGTCAGGTCAGCATCACCGGACTGCTGTTGGCCGGCTTCATCATCGGGTCGTTGGGCGTCCTGAACGACGTCACCATCACCCAGGCGTCCGCCGCGTTCGAGTTGGCGGCGCTCGACGAAGACGCGACGAGACGGTCCATCTTCGGCTCCGCGATGCGAGTGGGCCGCGACCACATCGCCAGCACGGTGTACACGCTGGTCCTGGCCTACGCCGGCGGCGCGCTGCCGCTGTTGCTGCTCTTCAGCGTGGCCGGCAGATCGATCAGCACCGTGCTCACCGGGGACGCGGTTGCCATCGAGATCGTGCGGTCCTGCGTGGGGGGCATTGCTCTTGCGCTGTCGGTGCCGTTGACTACAGGTATCGCTGTGCTTCTTGCGCGACCGTTGGGGACCAGGAAGGCGTCGGCGGGTGGGCGACACTCGGCGTGACTTCGGTAACAGATCACGATCGTGATACGAAGTAAGAGTCGAACGGACCGATGTAGCTCGTCAAAACAATCCTGTGTATTGTTTGGCACGGGTCCGGGGACCATGTACACGCGTGACCTTGTTCAGGGATCGGCCGGTTTCCATTTCCGACTCGGCCTCGTCCGAGTCGCGCGCCACACGACCTGGAGGACATGTAGATGAACACCCTGACCGCTGACGACGTAGATCGCATCCGTGAGGTCATCGGCAAGTACGGCAAGCTGACGGTTGCCGGGATCGGCGATCAAGACGATCTGTACGACCAGGGCCTCACGTCGCACGCGAGCGTCAACGTGATGATCGCGCTCGAAGACGAATTCGACATCGAGTTCCCCGATCGCCTGCTGCAGAAGGCCACATTCTCCAGCATCGCGTCCATCGCCGACGCCGTAGCGCAGCTGGCCTGATCGCATGAGCATCCTCGACAACACGGTCGACGCCACCGCCGCGATCGCCGAAACCGCCGTTGCCGCCTCGCTCGACGAGGTCCTGGCCGTCGTTCGCAGCAACGCCGAACTGATCGACCGCGAAGCTCGCTTCCCGTCCGAGTCCGTTCAGGCACTGCGCTCGGCCGGTCTCCTGGCGGCGTCGGTTCCCGCCTCCTACGGCGGCGGCAACATGACCCTCACGCAGCTCACCAACATCGCGCGCGCACTGGGCGCCGAGTGTGCTTCCACCGCAATGATTTTCGCGATGCATCACATTCAGGTCCTCAGCCTCGTCCGACATGGCCAGTCGCACGCGGCCGTCCGCGACTTCCTGCACGAAATGGTCCAGACACAGCCGCTGGTCGCGTCCGCCACCACCGAAATCAACATCGGCGGCGACGTTCGTTCCAGCGGATGTGCCGTCGAGTACGACGGTGACCGCTTCACGCTCACCAAGAACGCCCCGGTGATCTCCTACGGCGAGTACGCCGACGCCATTCTTGCCACCGCCCGTCGCACCGTCGACAGCGCTCCGAGCGACCAGGTCCTGGTGGTCTGCCGACGTGAAGACATCACCCTGCAGAAGACCGGCACGTGGGACACCATGGGTTTCCGAGGCACCTGCAGCCCCGGATTCATGCTGCGTGCGTCCGGTGACCGCGATTGCGTGCTCAGCGACAGCTACAGCGACATCTCGGCTCGCACGATGCTCCCGACCGCCCACGTGATGTGGGGCGGCGCCTGGCTGGGCATCGCCGACGCCGCGACGCGCAAGGCGCGCAAGTCCGTTCAGAAGCTGGCCCGCAAGAACCCCGGCACCACCCCGCCGTCGGCCGCACGGCTGGCCGAGTTGATCGTGGTGCACCAGCAGCTCTCGGACACCGTGTTCACCGCAGCCAGCAAGTTCGATTCCATCGCGGACGATCCGGACCAGCTCAACTCCATCGGGTTCGCGCTGTCCATCAACAACGTCAAGGTGACGGCGTCGGATCTGCTCATCGACATCGTCGGGCGGGCCCTGCTCATCTGCGGCATCGCCGGGTACCGCGAGGACAGCGAACTGCGCATGAGTCGGCACCTGCGCGATGCACACGGGTCTGCGATCATGGTCAGCAATGAACGAATCCTGGGTCACAACGCACAGCTCGCGCTCGTTTACAAAGGGATCTGATGACCGCCGCTGACGCGTCACCGCTCAGCGACCTCAACAGGGCCAGAGCGGAATTCCGAGACGAACTGATCGAAGCGGGACACCTCGTCCCCAGTTCGATCGACGGACTCTACGGACGCTCCGGTGAATTCGAGGACGTCATCGAGCTCATCGACACCCGTGTCCGCGCGGCGGGCAAGGCTGCGCACGGCAGCAAGCCGCAGCGCTTCCGCTTCCCGCCGGTGTTTCCGCGCGAGTCGTTCGAGCGCACCGACTACATTGCGTCGTTTCCCAACCTCACGGGCGCCATCAACACGTTCTCCGGTGATAACAAGGCGCACGCCGCATTGCTGGCCGAACGGTCCGAGGGCAAGGACTGGGACCACTTCCTCGAACCCGCCGGCACCATGCTGGTCTCGGCGGCGTGCCACCCGGCGTACTCGATGCTGGTGGGAACCCTGCCCGACGACGGCGTGATGCTCGACGTCTACGGATATTGCTTCCGCCACGAGCCCGCGGTGGATCCTGCACGTATGCAGGCGTTCCGGATGCACGAGTTCGTTCAGGTCGGTACCCCCGATCAGGCCGAGGGACACCGCAATTCGTGGGTCGACCGTGGTCTGGAGGTTCTCGCGGACCTCGGCTTGGACGCCGCCCCCGAGATCGCCAACGACCCGTTCTTCGGTCGCGCGGGCCGCATGCTGGCTGCGAACCAGCGCAACGAGAACCTCAAGACCGAACTGGTGGTGCGCCTCTACGGTGACCTCGACGACGGGACCGCGGTCGTGTCGTGCAACTGCCACCGCGATCACTTCGGCCACACCTTCGGCATCTCGACAGCCGACGGCGAAGAGGCGCACAGCGCATGTGTCGGGTTCGGCATGGAGCGCATCGCCCTCGCGATGTTCCGTACCCATGGTCTCGACACCAGTAAGTGGCCGGCGAACCTTCGCGTCTAGTCCTCGACCGTCACTCGGCCACGTGCAACCGCGTTCAGCGCGCGCACGTGGCCGCTCGGCTTTCTGCCGACGGTGTCGGTGGTCAGTTTCAGCGTGCGAGTCACACCGGGCGCGAGATGGAACCACGAGTCCGACGGCGCGAATCCGTCGACGTCGACACAGACGTACTGAGCGGCGTACTCGGCTCTGACGTCGAGAGCCCACGTTCCGTCGACCTCGCGGCCGACCGCGGTGAGACCGACCGTGTTCTGACGCGGCAGCGCGGGCCCGCCCACCACTCGGACGTCCTGTGCGACAACGTCGTCGCCGACGACGAGCGTGGTCTCGACAGCGTCGAATGTTCTCGGGCCGAAACGATGTGCGTGAGAGAGGTCGGTGAACCGGCCGACGACGGCGTCGGCTGTCGTGGCGACAACCGATCGCGCCGGCATGGCGATCGGCAGCGAGCCTTCTGCCGCCACCGCGCCGGCGCCGGTGAACGCCCGCACCCGCAGATCACCCACCACATCGTGAGCGGTGTCGTTGACAGCGTCTATCCGGTAGCCGTCCATGCCGGCGTCGGTCACCAGCACGGCGACGGGTGCGCTCGCGCGTGCCAGGGCATACCACGGTGCCTTCGGTGACCCTGCCGAGTCCGAAAAGCCCCATCCTGCACCGGGTTCGAGGTCGCGCAGAGTCAACACCAGGGCACCTGCACAGTCCGAGCGGGCACTCCGCCAGAAACCGTAGGCCTCGGTGACCGCCTCGCAGATCACTGCACGTCCGAGGTCGAGGTAGAACTCGGGGTCGTCGCGGCGCACCGAGCTGGGCTCCACCCCGAACACCGTGCGTACGTAGTGATCTCGAACGTCCTCGAAGTCCCAGGACGAGCCGCGGTCGCGCGGCACCGCCGCCTTCCAGTGCGGTGTGTGTCCGGCGGCAGCGGCGGATCCGAACCAGGTGTCGACGGCACGTCGCTCGGGCGGCACTGCGAACGCCAACGATTCGGCAGCGAACCGCACCCCGGCACTACGGACGTCGGACAGCGGCCGCAGGTACCCGCCGATGCCGAAGTAGTGCGCGACCCCGGACCCGACATGGGTAAGCAGATCACCCCCCGACGGCGAGGACGGCACGTAGGGCAGACCCGGCGCCAGTTTGTCCGCGAGAGACGGTATGGCACTGTCCAACAGTGACATTCGAGACTGCTCGGCTTCGAGGCCGAGCATCGTCGGTTGTTGGTAGGTTTCGCTGCCCCCGCTCAGAACGGCGAGGCACGGCTCGTTCACCCTGCGACGCAACAGGTGTCGCACCTCGGCGAGTGCCTCGGCCGTGAACGCGGCATCCTCGGGTGGGTCGACGGTTGCGAACATCACGTCCTGCCACACCAGAATTCCCGACCTCGAGCACGCGGCGAAGAACGCATCGTCCTCGTAGATCATCGTTCCGGTCAGGCGGATCATGTTCAATCCCGCCTCGCGCACCGCTCGAAGAGCAGCGTCGAGCACCTCCGGGTCGTTCTGGACGCTCACCGGGTCTAGTGGAACCCAGCAACCACCCCGGCAGAACACCGGCACCCCGTTGATCGACAGAGTCATGGACACGGCGTCGAGCGAGATCGAACGGAAGCCGACCGTGGTCGAAACACCGTTCACGTCAACGGAGTACGTGACGGGCTCGCCATGGGTGTGCGGCCACCACGGACGAGCCTGCTCGACGACGATCGACTCGTCGACCCGCCCGTCGCCCGCGATCGGGACCTCGAAGACGCCCCCGTCGACGGAGACGGTCAGCGGTGTCGACGCCTCGCCGCTCAGACGCAGGACGGCCTTGCCGCCCATCCACTCCCCCCAGACACGAACGTCGTGCGTCGGACGGGGAACGAGACGCACCGGGCGGAAGGGCCCGACGATCGCAGGCGCGCCGGAGAACACGGGAGCGCGGCCGAGCATGGAGGTGCGGACCCATCTCAGACCTTGTCTGTCGGTCATCGACGACCGCCATCGACCTCGCGGTCTGCGCTTCTTCAGGTGCGCGTCGAGCGAGCGGAACGCGATGGCGATCGTCACCTCACCCGGAGCCACGTCGAGGTGAACCGGAACGAACATCGAGGTGGACGTGGCGACCGGATCACCGTCGAGAAAGATCTCGGAATGTGTTGCTAGCCCGTCGAACTCGATTCGCCAGCTACCCTCCGGCACCGTCAGGTCGGCGCGATACCAGAAGTCGAGAGAATCGACGTCGCCGACAGGCACGTCGAGCGCACTCGACGCGACGGTGCCGGGAACGGCTGCGTCGGCCCATTCCCCGACGATCTCGGAAGGGTGGGAGAACGCGGCCGGGGGCGTCGCAGTGACCGACCAGGAGCCGAACAGGGGTGTCACACAGCAGATGTTATGACAGCCATTCCTGCAGCCCATGCAGAAGCCATCGAATCGAGCGAGTCGTCGACCGACACTGCCCGCCCACGCGCCGCACGCGCCATCTTGAACTGCACCGACTTGGCGCCGGTTGCCACCTGGCGAAACGATTCCTGTGCGGCTGCGGCGCCGCGTACACCGCGTGCGTCCAGGTAGGCCGCGAGATCGGCGGCCAGTTCGGCCGACGCTCCGCACTGACGCAGGGTTCCGAACGACCACAGATGGAACTGATCCGGTCCGGCCTGGCGCACCCAGTCGACATCCTTGCGGATCCGTTCTCCCAGCTGCGCAACGGGATTGGCACTCGGTCCGCGCCGAACGTGCGACCGGATCACGTCGAGATCGATGTCACCGTCCGTCGCGCCCCGGCCCAGACGGTCCCGGTCGATTCGGATGCGTTCGATGTACGGGGGAAGGGCTGTCGGGTCGTCGCGCCCGATGGCGAGAGCGCCACGAAAATCGTCGCCTGCGAGCCCGTAGTACCCACTGTTGTGGAAGTACTCCATCCGTTCCCCGGCCGTGTCGAGCACGAGCGGAACGATCGTCGTCTTCGTGTGTTCGTTGCGGTAGCTGGTGCCCTCGGTGTCGGGGAGGTAGAAACCGTCGACCTCGACGGTGGACATGATGCCGTCGTCGAGGTTCTCGGCCACCTGCTCGGCGAACGGCTTCCAGATGTTCTGCTCGGCCACGTCGATGCCGTAGAGAATTCTGAGATCCTCGGGCTGGAACTTCACGAAGTCCCACTGGCGACCGTCGAACTCGGCGCTGAACACGAAGGCAGTGGCAGGAATCGGGTCGGCTCCGAGGGCGTGGAGGACCTCTATCCAGAGGTCCACGTAGCAATTGGTCTCGGACCAGATGCGCTCGGATCGGTGGATCGGGTGCGGCTCGAAATGGTGGAGGCTCGGCTGCCTGACGAGCGGAACATGATCGCCCCTGTCCTCGGCCAGTTGTATCGACGTCAAGAGAGCCTCCTCGGTTGTCGCAGCGATTGTTTTGCCGACCGTGCCGTTTGTCAACCCCGAACCGGACGAGAACCGACAGTTCGGGGACAACGACGCGAACGGTTTGTAAAGTCCGGATTGACCGTTAAACCAAACTTGTAGTATGTTCTAGCCATTGAATTCGGACTTCGTGAGTCGACAGTCGCCTGAGCGGCTGCAGGGCGCGAATGTCTACGCCGTCGGGGCAGTTCTAGGGGAGGTTCCCGTGACAGATTTCGCCGTCGGCCCGCGCTCGATCAAGCACATCACACCGGCCGTGTCGATCGACCGCACCGCTGAGTTCACCAATGACCCGGCCCGCTCGACCAGCAGCCGCGCGGTCACGAGTTTCGAGACCTGGTTCGGACCCTCGGACGCCCCGCTGTTCGGCAGTGTCCACCTTCCGTCGTCGGGCGAAGCACGTGGCGCCGCAGTCCTGTGCGCCCCGCTGGGCAAGGAGCACATCACCACCTACCGCGGGATGCGGCAGCTCGCGGAACGGCTTTCTGCGGCGGGCTTGATGGTCCTGCGGTTCGACTACCGGGGTCAGGGCGATTCGTCCGGTGACCAGCTCGACCCCGAGTCCGTCTCCAACTGGTTGAGCAGCATCGAGCAGGCCGTCGGCTACGTCCGCGCCGCCGGCGCCGACCGTGTCTCTCTGGTCGGGCTCCGCGCCGGCGCGCTTCTCGCATCGCAGGTCGCGGCGACGGTCGGTCCGCTCGAGTCCGTGGTGCTCTGGGATCCGGTTCTCTCCGGACGCAGTTACATGCGCGAGCAGCGAGCTCTCTACAAGATGACCATCGGCGACGACGACCCCGCCGACGCATCGGTGTCCATTCTCGGTGCCGTGTTCGATCCGGAGGGCGCAGCGCGCCTGGAGTCGCTGCGCATCGCAGCCGACGACGTCGCGTCGACCTCCGCGCCCGTCCTGTGTCTCGTTCGTCCCGAGGACCTGGACTCGCGGCCGGTCCGCAAGCTGGTCGAGACGACGAGCGCAACGCTCGACGTCGCTCCCAGCCAGAGCGCGTTCGTCAATCCTCCGAGCTTCGTCTTCTCGGTCCCCACCGACACCGTCGATCACGTCGCGCTGTGGATCTCGCAGCATCAGGGAGACGCCACGTCGGCCGTTGCCCCCAGCCGGTCCGACACGGCGCGGGTGCACGTTCGCCCCGACGGTGTCGAGGTCTTCGAGTCCATCGAGTACCGCGGACGCGACCACCTTCTCGCGATCACCACCCACGTCGAGTCGCGACACGATTCCGATGCGCAGGTGGTCATGCACGGCACCGCCAGCGAACACCGAATCGGCCCGGTTCGGCTGTGGGTGGAGTCCGCCCGTCGAATCGCCACCTCGGGCGTCGGGGCCATTCGCTTCGACCGTCGCGGCACCGGTGACAGCGAGACCGTCGCGGTCAACGAGAGCACCTCGCCGATGTCGGTGAAGGCACGCGAAGACGTGGCCAGCATCGTCGGTTCGCTCGAGGTTCCCACCTCCAGCACCGTTCATGTCGGAATGTGCTCCGGCTCATGGCATTCGGCGTACGCCGCGCAACAGTTCGGCGCTGCCGCCGTCGTCCTCGTCAACACGGTCGCCTGGTCGTTGCGCCGCAAGCGCCAGCCCGTCAAGGCGGCGACCGTCACGGCCATGGACTCCAAGGTCGCGTCCGGACTTTTCGTCGTCGCGAAGCGTGTGCGCAACGCGGGTCGCGTCGCGGCCAAGAAGATCCCGTACCCGGTGTGGCGGGCGATGGGATCTGCCGGCGTGATCGAAGTTCCCGAAACGATGCTCGACTCGTTGCTCTCCAAAGGTGTTCGGGTGGAGGTCATGCTGTCCCCGGACGATGTCGCCCACTTCCGCACCCAGCGCGGCGAGCCAGGCCTGCAGCGGCTGCGTTCACGCGGTTCCGATCCCCATGTCGACGTGTACGCCGAGGGTGATCACTCGCTGTATCACCGCGACCTGCGCGGAACCGTGTCGAATCGAATCCTCACGACCGTCGCCGAAGTGTTCGACGCGAAGGTGGACGTTCCGCAACCACCGGTGTCGATCACCGCCCGAGCGCTTTGACACCCCTCCTCGCCTGCAGTCCCCGATCGAACGTCCTGCACTAGCGTGAGCGACGTGCATACGACTCCAGCCCGTCGCTCACTCGCCGGCTTCACCGGCGCCGGATACGACAAGGGCCGCGGAAAACTGACTCAGGCGCTGTGGATGCTGATCTCCGGCCTCGTCGTGACGCGATGGTGGTGCCCGCTGGCGCTACGCGTGGCGTTGCTGCGCGCCTTCGGGGCGACGATCGGTGAGAACGTTCTCATCCGTCATCGCGTCCGCATCCACTGGCCGTGGAAGTTGACGGTCGGTGCCGATTCGTGGATCGGTGAGGACGTGTGGATCCTCAACCTCGAACCCGTCACGATCGGTTCCGACGTGTGCGTGTCTCAGGCGGCTCTGCTCTGCACCGGCAGCCACGACCGCCGGTCACCGACCTTCGAGTTCGACAACGCGCCGATCGTCGTGGGGGACGGGGCGTGGATCGCCGTGCGCGCCACCGTTTTACGAGGCGTCACCGTCGGCGCGGATGCCGTCGTCGGGGCGAACGCACTGATCACCAAGGACGTGGCGCCGGGCGCGACGGTTCTCGCGCCGACCGCCGACACGAGAACATGAGGATCCTTCAGGTGGTCACCCTGGTGACTCCGGCGGGTTCGTTCGGCGGTCCGGTTCGCGTGGCCGTCAACCAGTCACGAGCACTCATCGAACGGGGCCACGACGTCACCGTCGTGGCTGGCACGTCCGGCTATCGACATCCTCCGACCGAACAGGACGGTGTACCGGTCCGACTGTTTCCGGCGCGGCAGGCGGTTCCCAAGACGGGCTTCGCCGGACTGACCAGTCCCGCGATGATTCGCTGGTTCGTCTCCCACCGCAAGAACTTCGATGTGGTTCACGTCCACCTCGCACGCGACCTGGTGACGATGCCGATGGCAAGGCTGGCGTCGGTTCTGGGGCTCGGGCTCGTGGTGCAGACGCACGGAATGATCGACGCGACGGACAAACTGTTGGCGCGACCGCTCGACGCGTTCTTCACCAGACCCATCCTGCGCCGTGCGACAGCAGGGTTGTACCTGACCGAGCGCGAACACGGTGACCTCGTATCCGTTGCAGGTCAGCAGGATTCGAGGCTGCACTGGCTGACGAACGGGGTGCCGGAAACCGCCGTGGACGCAGCGCAGCGCACCACGCCGCCCGAGGTCCTCTTCCTCGCACGTCTACAGTCCCGCAAGCGACCCCTGATGTTCGTCGCGATGGCGCGCGAACTCCTCGAGCAGGGAATGCGCGCCCGCTTCACCCTGGTGGGCCCCGACGAGGGCGAGGGCGCCGCCGTGCGCGGTGCGATCGAGGCCAGCGGGCACGCCGACTCGATCTCGTGGGAGGGCGCCGCATCCCCCGACGAGACACTCGCCCGGATGCGGCGCGCATCGGTGTACGTGCTTCCGTCCGTCGACGAGCCCTATCCGATGTCGGTTCTCGAAGCGATGTCCGTCGGGCTTCCCGTCGTCGTGACCGACAGTTGTGGACTGGCGCCGGCGATCTCGCGTAGCGGCAGCGGAATCGTCGTCGATCACTCGCACAGCGCTCTCGTCGACGCTGTGAGGCGACTCACCACCGATGGCGAAGCGCGCGCTGATTTCGGCGCTCGTGCGCACGATACCATCGGTAAAGAATTCGGAATGTCCGCTGTGGCAACAAAATTGGAGCAGGTTTACCGGGATGCGTGCACACTTCGCGATGACTGAACCCACCGCCGACAAGCCGAAGAAGAAGCGGCGCGTCCTGCGAGTGTTCAAGATCGTGACCTTGACGCTCGTCGTCGCGATGGTCGCGTTCATCGGCATCGGTTGGTCGGCGTACGTCGACCCGGACGAGGACTCCGTGCAGAAGGCCGACGCCATCTTCGTTCTGGGTGGATCGCACGACGGCCGGGAAGAGTTCGCCCTGTCGTTGGCCGAGCAGGGCTACGCACCCCAGGTGGTCTTCTCCAATCCGTACGAGGACGGGCACTACGCGCGGTACGGGTTCGAGAAGGACGGCTACATGGACCGCCTGTGCAACGGCGATTACACCTTCGTCGTCAGTTGCTTCAATCCCGAGCCCGCCACCACGCGAGGCGAAGGCCGCGAACTCGCGCGCCGTGCGAGCGCCGAGGGGTGGAAGAAGGTCATCGTGGTGACGTTCACCCCGCACATTGCACGCGCACGCTTCGTGATCGACAAGTGCTGGCCGGGTGAAATCCTGTACGTCGCAAGCCCGACGGAGCTGAACACCGTCGGATGGGCATGGAACTTCGTCTACCAGTCGGGTGGCTTCGTCCGCGCTCTGTTCGAGGACTGCTGACGCTCAGAACCCGGGTAGGTAGACCCTGGGGATGGGCAACCGCAGCGGCGGAATCTGGAACGGGACCGAGATGTCGAGCGAAGGGTCCGGGCGCGGCGTCGAGGCGCCGGGCGACGGGATGGAACCGCTCACATGATCGTTGGTCGGGTAGGTGTATGGCGCGCGGGTGCGGGTCGGTTCGACGGTCTGGTTCCGACGACCGGTCGCGACGGCGCTCGACACGACTGCGCTCGATACGACGGCGCTCGTGGGCGACATCGTCGTCTCGGCCGGCGGCGAACTCGGCGATGCATCCAGCGACGACGGAGCTGCGGTCGCGCTCGTTTCACCGACCGACGTGGACGCATCCGATCCGTCGCCGTTCTCCGAGGGTCTGAGCAGAGACTGGCCGGCGGCCCACAGTCCCACCAGCGCAATGGCGACGAACGTCGCGATCACGCCCGCACCGGTGGGTAGACGGCCGAGCAGCCGGTCCAGCCACGACCGCGATCTTCCGGGAGAGGGGCCGACCGTGGTTGTCACAGCCTCGCCGGCGGACGGAGGAACGACCGTCTCGGGAACGGCGATGGCGTAGAACGTCGACCCCGACGCGTCCCCGGCATCGGCGACGAGCGCAGTGGTGAACCCGGAATCGGCCGCGGCGGACGCCGAGGCGGCACCGGCCGAGGCGACAGCTGGCGCAGGAAGTGCCGCTTCTTCTGCCGCCAACAGGGCCGCACCGTGCGCGACGACCATCTCCGGATTCTCCGGAACGAGGACAGGGACGTTCAGCCATCTCGCCAGAATCGTCATGACGACGGGTATGTGCGCGCCACCGCCGATGACGATCACTGCCTGCGCCGCCCTGCGGCATCGCAGGCCCAGCTCGCTGACGATCTTGGCCGTCTCTTCGATCGGCAGGTAGATGGCCTGGTCGAACTGGTTGCGCGACATCAACATCGTGCCGCCGCCGGGCGTCTGTGCCAACACCGACGTCGAGAGGGATTCCTTCACGCCTCGACAGAAAGCGATGACTTCTGCCTGCTGTTCGGGTGTGGTGGGCTCCGAGAGAATGCCGTTGGAGATCAGGTGTTGCCGAACTTCGTGGTCGAAGAGATCGCCACTGGCGAGCGTGGATCGGGCGGCACCGAGCTCGACACCGCGCTCGGTGTCGACCAGCGACACGGACAGGCCCGTTGCACCGAGATCGTAGATGGCGACGGTGTCGTACTGCGCTGCCATTGCGCTGTGCACGATCGATCGAAGCGCAGCGCGTGACTCCGCCGCGATCAGAACGCCGTCGAGGCGCTCGGCAATACGTTCGTCTGCCTCGAGGCGCAATTCGGGCCGAACGACAGCGACCCCGATCGGCGTATCGGAGCCGTTCTGGCTACGAGCAGTCGAGACTTCCTCGGCCGCCTCGTCGAGATGGGTCTCGTCGCTGCGGGGGACGCGCCGGGTGACGTAGGTCCAGCGGACTTCGGGTTGCGGGGATCCGTCGGCGGGAGGGTCGATCTGCAGGCCGTCTGCGCGAGCGACGCGTATCGACGTGGCGCCGATCGAAAGTCCGAATACAGCCGTCATCGACCGCAAGGCCTCCGATTCGGGGTGGGGCGCCGAGGGCGCCGGTGTACGTGTCGGTGGTGCAACCCCAAGCGATCGCGGCGTGCTCATCCCCCGCCGAACGGACAATCTCCGAACAACGAGCACACCGCGGCCGCACCCGAGAGCACCCGGCTCACGGAGAGCGGGCAGAAGTCGGACGCAGTGGTATGCGACCGAACACCGCTCGTTCCCCGCGGTCATCTCGGAAGAGGTTGTGCGAGGAGAAGTTCCGCGCACGAACCGGCGCTCCCCGCAACGCCGTACCCGATCGACAAGCCGACCGAGTGACAGAAAGATAACACACAAACAGACCGAAAGAATGTTCGGCAGACCCCGGTCAGAAGCCGGGAATGACCGGCAGCGGCGGCAGCACGATGTTGGGAAGCGTGAATTCCGGTAGTCCCGGAATCAGAGGCGGCGGGGCAGGAGCCGGTGCGGGGGCGTTGCCGCCCCCACCTCCGCCGCCGTTGTTCGACGCGGGTGGTGCAACCTCGACCGGGGCAGGAGCCGGGGTGGTGGTCGGAGGAACCGTCGACGGTGCGGTCGTGGTCAGCGGCGGATTGGTTGTGGTGACGGCGGTGGAGGGTGCGGCAGGCGCGTCCGTTGTCGCCGGAGTCTGCACACTGGTCTCGCTCTCGCGCGTTCCGCCGTATCCCAGGGCGAGACCGATGGCAGCGATCACCGCGAGGACGACGGCCGCGACGACCGGTACTCGTGACCGCTTCGGAGCAGTGGCGGCCCGGCCGTCCGGGGAGCCGGTCAGCCACGACGGAACGTTCGCCGACCGCGGATCCGACACCGGGCGAACGTCGGGTTCTGCCGTCCGGTTACGCGGGGTCTCGCTCGCGGGTGCAGGCGACTGGGTACGTGGTTCGACGGCGTCGACTTCGCTCGGAGCGTTGCCTCGGCCGTCGACGGCATACGCCTCGGTGGGCGCGGCGGGCGCTTCGGAGTAGGCGATCTGCTCCGTCGGCAGCGGATCCTTCAGTGGGTCGTACGGGACCTTCTGCGGGGCGCGGTTCTCGAACTCGGCATGCTCGTTCGTCGGAACCGGGGTCGAATTGTTCGTCGGGACCTGGGCGTGATCGTTCGTCGGGACCGGGACGTGACCGTTCGTCGGAACCTGGGTCAAATCGTTCGTCGGAACCTGGGTCAGATCGTTCGTCGGAACCCGGGCGTGATGGTTCGTTGGGACCGGCGCATGCCCGTTGGTCTGGACCGCGGCGTGACCGTTGGTTTGGACCGGGACGTGACCGTTCGTCGGAACCGGCGCATGGCCGTTGGTCGGAACCGCGGCGTGCCCGTTCGTCGGAACCGAGGCGTGCCCGTTCGTCGCGGATTCGACCGGTGTGGCGAGCAACGCGGCACCCTTGGCGGCCACCAGTTCCGGCTCGTCGGGCGTGATCAGACGCAGACCCGTCCACGAGCCGAGGGTGTCACGCACCAGCGGGATGTTGGACCCGCCGCCGACCAGGACCAGCGCGTCCACCGTCCGGCCGCTTCGGTCGATGAGGTCTTTCACCATCCTGGCGGAGTTCTCGACTGGTACCGCGATCATCGCCTCGAACGCCTCGCGCGAGAGGAGGATGAGGCCGCCCGAGCCGGGCAGGCACACGGCGCCGCTGTCGGAGAGCTGTTCCTTCGCGGTGCGGCATCGGATCTCGAAGTCGCGGGCGTCCACGTCACCGAAGATGCCCTGCTGACGCCCGAGTTGGTTGTCGCGAATCAAGGCGTCGAACATGTTGCCGCCCACGTCGAGACTGCGCTCGGTGGCCACGATCTCGCCGGTTCCGAGGTCGACGATACTGACGCTCAAGCCGGAGCTGCCCAGATCGTAAAGACCAACGGTGCCGACGCCGGCCAGTTCGCCCGACGAGTGGAGGAATCGCAGAGCGGCGTGCACCTCGGGGATGAGGCGGTAGTTCGCGATGTGCTGGCGCGCCATGGCCTGCGCCATGGCACCCGCCTGAACATCGTCGCGATACGCGACGCCGGTGGCGGCGATATTGTTGCGGTCCGCACCGTCGGACATCTCGACACCGATCGATTCGGCGGCGAGCTGCTCGGCTTCGTCGAACGTGGTGTCGATGGCGCGGTGTTGGAAGACTGCGGTGGTTCCCAGGCGCAGATCAGCGTTCGGGCGCGCCAAACGCACGGCACTGGTGCCCACCGACACTCCGAGAACCGAACTCATCCGCCGCCCTTAGCCATACCGAGATCACACGCAACACGACCATCCCCGTATGGACGCCTCAACAGTCATTGAGTCTAGCCAAACCGGTGTTGTGGAGCACATCGGCTGGTCCGGGGCAACCTTAACCGACTTTTATCCGGTTTCAGCGCCGATTCCGTACGGAGTGCGTGCGGTCTCGGGATCGCCGAACGTGATCGCACGCTCGCGTCGTGTTCCGGATGCGAGAGTAGCCGCCCAATTGATGACTGTCCCGGTCCGATTTCGGAAACCCGCCAAGAACGCGATGTGAATGACACCCCACGAGACCCACCCCGCGAACCCCCACATCTTCAGGGGACCGGCCTGGACCAGCGCATTGCGTCGCGCGATGTAGGCCGCGGTGCCGAGGTCGCGGTACTTGAACGGGGTGCTCACGCGGTAGCCGGCGGCAATCGACTCAGCAATCTGAGCGCCGGCGTGACGCCCACCCTGCATCGCCACCTCGGCAACACCGGCAAGTTTGTTCAAAGACATGATGTCCCCGACGACGAACACCTCGGGATGGCCGGGCACCGATAGGTCCGGTTCGGTCGTGATGCGGCCGCCGCCCACCTGCTCGACGCCGAGCGCCTGTGCGAGCGCGCCAACGAACGGAACCGCCTCGACGCCGGCGGTCCACAGCACCGTCCTGGCCTCGTACACCTCGACGTCGGTCTTGTCTGTCTTCGAGGTCGTCTGAATGGACGTTTCGCACACGTCGGTCACGTGCACACCGAGATGCGTTTCGACGCCCACCTTGTCCAATGTCTTCTGTGCGTGTCCCGACAGCTTCGGGTTGAACGACTCGAGTACACGATCGCCCCCGTCGATCAGGAGAACGCGCGCCTCGGCGGGGTCGATGGAACGGAATTCCTTGTCCAACGCGTTGGTCGCCAGCTCGCGAATCTGACCGGCGATCTCGACACCGGTGGGCCCGCCGCCCGTCACCGCGAACGTCAGCCACGGCCGTCGCTCCTCTGCCGTCGGCAGGGATTCGGCCATCTCGAACGCGTTGATGAGCTTGCGGCGGATGGCCAACGCATCGTCGACCGTCTTCATGCCCGGCGCCCAGCGGGCGTACTCGTCGTGGCCGTGATACGACTGCTGCATCCCCGCGGCGACGACCAGATAGTCGTACGGGAGGTCGAACGTCGAGCCGTCGGCTCGCGTCGCGGTCAGGATCCGAGCGTCGGCGTCGACCGTCGTGGCCTCTCCGAGAAAGACGTGCGTGTTCTTGTTCCGACGAAGAAGATGCCGCAAGGGAGAGGTGATCTCACCCTCCGACAGCAGGCCCGTTGCGCACTGATAGAGCAGTGGCTGGAAGACGTGAGACGTACCGCGATCAAGAAGCGTCACGTCTGCGTCGACTTTCTTCAGTCGCCGAGCGGCGTACAGGCCGCCGAACCCGCCGCCGACGATGACGACTCTGGGGCGTGCGTGCTTCATGACTTCGATGGTGCCATGCATAGACTTCCGCCATGCACGTGCTGTTCGTTTGCACCGGAAACATCTGCCGATCACCGACTGCCGAGCGGTTGGTGCAGGCCTACGCGGCAGAACGCGGCCTGACGGTCACCGCAGAGAGCGCGGGGACACGCGCAGTCGTCGGCCACGGAGTAGAGGCAACGGCGTCCGACGTTCTCGTCTCGCTCGGCGGATCGCCCGACGGTTTCGCCGCGCGCCGGTTGACCGCCGACATTGCCGCGAAGGCCGACGTCATCGTCACCATGACCGCGCGCCATCGCGACGGGGTGCTCGCCGTTGCGCCCCGCAAGCTCCGCACCACCTTCACCCTCCTCGAGGCGTCGGAGCTGGCCGCTCGAACCGGATCCGGGGATCCCGCCGCCTGGTACCGAGCACGAGTGACCGCCCCGGTGGCCGCCCTCGACATCGACGACCCGATCGGGCAGTCGGTGGTGGTGTTCGAGAGCATCGGGCAGCAGATCTCCGACGCGTTGGGCCCGCTGCTCGAGGTGTGGGAGTAGGGGTTGGGGCGGCGCTCGTGGGCCGTCGGCGGTTGTGAAGGAAAGACCACGCCTCCCGCGGCAAAAGCTTCACAACCGCGCCGGCGGTCGTGGGCCGGGGACGGGCCGGCGGCGGTCGTGAAGGAAAGTCCGCGGCTACCGCGGCAAAAGCATCACAAGCGCGGCGGCGAGCGTGCCGGGGACGGGCCGGCGGCGGTCGTGAAGGAAAGTCCGCGGCTACCGCGGCAAAAGCTTCACAACCGCGAGTGAACGGAACCGTCTGACGCCCTGTGCGTCCAACCAGGTATGACGCTGCTGCCGGTCAACAAAATTCTCGCGCGCCAAGATGGGGTCATCAGCGCTGGACAAGCCCTCGCAGCCGGCCTCGGTCGCGACGCCATCGAGCGACGCGTGGCACGGGGCGAGTGGCGACGAGTCGGGCCGGGCACGTATCTCGCGACGGAGCGACCGTGGGACGACGAAGCTCGACTGCGGGCCGCAGTCCTCGGTGCAGGTGCGGGTGCAGCGGCCGACGGACCCAGCGCAGCGTGGTGGCACGGAATTCTGAAGGACGCGCCGAGGTCGATCACGGTCACCATTCCCCTGAAGCGGTCTATCAAGCGTGGCGGGGACATTCGTGTGCGCCGGCGCGACCTGGACTGGACCGACGTCGACACCGTGCGCTCGTTACGGGTGACGAACCTGCCCTTGACGGTTCTCGAAACGGTGGTGGTCGTACGCAATGGGCCCCAGCTACTGGACCGCGCTCTGCAGCAGAACACCTCGCTGCCCATCCTGAAGTCGGTGCACGAGAAACACCTCGGCAGACACGGCAGCAAGACTGCAGGCGCAATGCTCCTGGTAGCTGCTGAAGGTGGAGCGTCCGAGGCCGAGCGAATGTTGTTGCGACTCTTGCGCGCCGACGGTCTCAGCGGCTGGCGGACGCATGTCCGGATCCTCCGTTACGAGGTGGACGTGGCTTTCGTTGCACAGAAGCTGATCGTCGAAGTCGACGGGTGGGCTTGGCACCGTGACGTGCTGCGCTTCGACCACGATGCGGAGCGGCACAACGCACTGACCAATGCGGGGTGGTCGATAATCCGCTTCACGTATCACCGCATCCGCGACGAACCGGAAGCTGTGATCGCGGAAATTCGGGCGGCACTCCGACGGTTGTGAAGGAAAGACCGCGCCTCCCGCGGCAAAAGCTTCACAACCAGACCCGCCCCCTCCCAGGCCGACGGTTCTGGCTGAGATCGATCCCAGGCCGCCGGTTGTGAAGGAAAGACCGCGCCTCCCGCGGCAAAAACTTCACAACCAGACCCGCCCCCTCCCAGGCCGACGGTTCTGGCTGCAATCGGTCCCAGACCGCCGGTTGTGAAGGAAAGACCGCGCCCCCCGCGGCAAAAACTTCACAACCGCACCCGCCCCCTCCCAGGCCGACGGTTGTGGCTGCAATCGGTCCCAGACCGCCGGTTGTGAAGGAAAGACCGCGCCCCCCGCGGCAAAAACTTCACAACCGCACCCGCCCCCTCCCAGGCCGACGGTTGTGGCTGAGATCGGTCCCAGGCCGCCGGTTGTGAAGGAAAGACCGCGCCCCCCGCGGCAAAAGCTAGTCCCGCACGAACCAGCGCGAGAAGAACTCGTCGGTGAGAGCGATGGCGCCGGTGACCTGGTCGTCGGGCCGGCGCAGGACGACGATCCACTCACCGTCGTACGCCTTGTGGTCCATGACGGAGCCGGAGGCGCCGGGCAGTCCGACCCAGGCGGTGTGTTCGCCGGGTCCGCTGAACGACACGTCGTCGACTCCGAGTTCGCCGAGCCAGGCGACGATGTCGTCGACGTTGGACGCGGACAGCTGCGCCGCCTCGACTGCGCGGCTCACGTATTTGTTCGACAGGGATTGCTCGACGCTGGTTGTGGTCATGCACTCAGTATCGCGCTCGGAGCTGTTGTACGCACCGATTTCACACAGGCTTCACGACGCGGGAGTCGTTCTCCCCCAACGGGGTTGCGATTGTGTACCCGATGGCTCTTCGGGGCAGCGGATCGGACGTGTGCCCCGTTTCGGCGGGCGCGGGATGGAAGGAGTGACCCGTAGCCCATACGGTGGGGGCGGACAGGTCACGGAACGGAGTGCGTGGATGCGGGAGAAACAGGCGGCGGGTATCGCCGTGGCGCTTGCCGGGGTGGCTGTTGCGGCCGGTGTCGTCTTCGCATCGGCGGGCGGTGTGTTCGACGACGACGACGGGTACGTCTCGCCGCCCGCGCTGGACTCGGGCGGCCTCCAGAACGTCGCATCCACCCAGACCAGCCCCATCATCTCGGTGCCGCCGTCGCCCACGTGGCGGGTCGCGGACCCCACCACCGAACGGCCTACGACGACGACCGAGGAGACCAGCACGCGGGCTTCGTCGACCTCGCGCGAACCCACCACCAGCCGGACTCGACCCAGCCGTACCTCGGCCACCACGACCACCACGACCACTCCCGACGGGTAGGGATGACGACCGCCACAGACAAGGTGACCAGCGGGCGGATCGCTCTCGCGTCGCTCGGCGGCGCGATCGGGTCCGTCGGCCGCTACTGGTTCTGGCAGGAGGGTTCCGGGGTCACCGGGGAATTGCGCGCCACCTTCGTCACGTCGGTGGTCGGGTGCTTCGTCCTCGGACTGATCCTCGGGGCCACCCGCACCTCACAGCCGTTACGAGCGTTCGCCGTCGGCCTGTGCGGAGGGTTCGCCAGCTTCAGTGTGTACGCGGTCATGGGCGTCGCCTTCGCGACTCGCTGGTTCGCGGTGGTCTTCCTCGTGGTCACCCCGGTGGCAGCACTCGGGGCCATGGGATTGGGTGCGTTGCTCGCGGCCGGCGTGAGGCGGCGATGATCCCCTACCTGCTCGTCGCGCTCGGCGGAGCCGCGGGAACCGGATTGCACTACGCCGCAACGAACTACGCGCGATGGGCATCGGAACGCGTGGTGGTGGTGGCCAATCTGACGGCATCGGCGCTGCTGGGTGTCTTGATGGCAATCGGACCACGTGAGTCGATCCTGGCACTGGTGGGTCTCGGCTTCCTGGCTGCTGCAGCGCCTTTCACCGCCCTCGGCATCGAAGCGGCGAAGACAGAAGGTCCCGGGAAGCTGCGCCGCGTGGTGATGGGAGTCGGGTCCAACATCGTGGCGGGCGCGGCGGTGGCGCTTCTCGGCTACCTGTCCATCCGATTCGGTGTCGTGCTGTATCGCAAGATCAGGTAACCGACGGATCGGTGCACGACGACGACCCCTGCACCGCAGCCTTGACGAACCCCGCCAGCTGATAGAGATACGTGAATTCCCACTCCGCCAAGGAGAAGTCGTAGGTTCGCGGCACCGCCCTCATCGTCACCGTGCCGTCGAAGCACTGCCCGAAGATGTAGCGAGCGCGAGGGAGGTGGTACTGCCAGCTGATCACCACGACGTGCTTCCAACCGTGCTGGCGCGCAAGCTCTTGCGTGAAGATCGCCTCACCACGAGTGGTCGACGGGACGGGCTTCTCGCAGAACACCGTCACCTTCTCGGAACTGGACGCGCACCACTTCTGAAAGGTCTTGTCGTGCGGCCCGTACGGGTCTGACAGCACCACGGTGTCGGCGACGCCTTGCTCGGCCAATGCGATTCCGTACGCTTCGCGGCCGTCGTGTTCGCCACCGAGCACGATGATGGCGTCTGCCTTGGCGATCGGGTCGATCGATGCCCGGGTGAACAGCACGTACCCGACGGCGCCGAGGATGACTGTGATGGCAACCGGGATGGCGACGATCACGATCATGGCGCGCCCCAACCGACCCACTGTCTACGTACCGTGGCCGGGGAGCAGCGTGTACTGCACCACGTCGATTCGGCCGTCGCGGAACCGATCTGCGCATCCGGCGAGGTAGTGAGCGTACTTGTCGTAGAGCTCCTGCGAACCGACCGCGATAGCTTCGTCGCGGCGGGCATCCAGGGTGGCGGCCCAGGTGTCGAGGGTGCGCGCGTAATGCGGGCCCAGCGCTTGCTGGCGTTCGATGGTGAAGCCGGACGCCTCGGCCTTGGTCGCCACGATCGACTTGTACGCCAGCTGCCCGCCGGGGAATATCTCGCGCATCATGAAGCGCACGAAGTCCATGTCGGCACGGCCGAACTCGATACCGTACTTCTCCACCACATCCAGATCCTGAATGACGATGGTATGCAGCAACATTCGACCGTCGGGCGGCAACAGCTTCTGGCACCGTTCGAAGAACGCCGGGTACCGGTGGCGCTTGAAGTGCTCGAACGCGCCGATGCTGACGATGGCATCGACCGGCTCGTCGAACTCCTCCCACCCCTGCAGTCGCACTTCCGCCGTGCGCGGGGTGTCGAGGGTCGCCAGCATTCGTCCCGCGGACTCGAACTGGTTGCGGCTGAGCGTGAGTCCGACGACGTCGACGTCGTAGTTCTCCACCGCCCGACGCGCGACGGATCCCCACCCGCACCCGATGTCGAGCAGCCTCTGGCCGGGCTTCAGGTTCAGCTTGCCCAGCGCCAAGTCGATCTTCGCGATCTGCGCCTCTTCGAGTGTCATGTCGTCCCGCTCGAAGTACGCGCAGCTGTACGTCAGTGTCGGGTCGAGGAAGAGCGCGAAGAACTCGTCCGACGCATCGTAATGCGCCTGAACGCCACTGAAGTTCGGTTGTAGCTGTGAATTGGGCTCGAGACTTGTCATGACATCACTCCTCGTGAGGATCGCCGCGCATCGACGACCGCCTCCAGAATTCGACCGATCGACGCCAGCGACCGGTGCTCACCCAGGTGTTCGTGCTCGGCATCGATGCGGTGCACCGTCACGTCGCCGCTGACGAACGGTACCCACTGCCGCGACGCGGTGGAGGCACGGGCAGCAAAGAAATCCAGGTCCGCGTCGACGACGGACGGCGTGTACCGCTCGACCAACGCGGGTGCGTCGCGCACCGGGGCGAACATTCGCTCGAGGTAGTCCGGCGTCAGGAAGGCCAACTCACTGCGCTGCTCGTGAAGTCGAGTCGAGATCGCCTCGAAATCGGCCGCGCCGGGGACGCCCAGCTGATCCGCGAGGTCGGCGACGGTGAACTCCGGTGCGTCGGTTGCGACGTCGAGATGCGAGTCGAGCAGTGCGAGGAGCGCGACGCGGTCTCCGCGCTTCTCCAGCAGCGACGCCATCGCGTGCGCGATGACCCCGCCCAACGACCAGCCGAGGAGGTGGTACGGCCCGGTCGGCTGCACCCGTCGAATTTCGGCGACGTACCGACGGGCGTACTCCTCGATCGACGTCGGCGCACTGCCGTCATCCGATTCCGACCGGCCTCCGGCCTTCCCGCCGTCCAATTCCGACCGGCCTCCGGCCTTCCCGCCCTCGAGTCCGGGGACCTGCAACCCGTAGAGCGGACGATCGGGATGAACGGCGGAGGTGAGACCGGTGTAGCTCCACGCCACCCCGATGGCCGGGTGAATGCAGAACAGCGGCGGCAGCTCTCCCGACGGGCGAATCGGTAGCAGCACAGCGAGTGCGGAGTCGACGGCCGAGTTGTCGCCCGCATCGATGCGGGCGGCCAGTGCCGCCGGCGTCGGCTCGGCGAACAGCCAGATCACCGGAATCGGCCGCCCCAACGCCTCTCGCAGCGAATCCATCACCCGCACCGCCGCGAGTGAGTGCCCGCCGAGTTCGAAGAAGTTGTCGTCGGCACCGACGCGGGTGGTGTCGTCGTCGAAGAGCACCCGGCCCATGACGGCGGCGACGACGTGTTCGGTCGGCGTGCTCGGGGCCCGATAGGACGCGCCGCCGAACGTCGGCGACGGAAGCGATGCCGTGTCCACCTTCCCGGAGACGGTCAGCGGCAACGCCTTCACTGTAGTGATCGCAGCGGGAATCATGTACGGCGGCAACGTTCTACCGACGAGCTCGCGAACCTCGGAGGGCGATGCGGGCCCGACGATGTACGCAGCCAACGCGGGTGCGCCGCCCGCCGAGTATCGGCCGGTCACGGTGACCTGGTGGACTCCGGGGTGCCGCAGGAGCGCCGCCTCGACTTCCGCGAGTTCGACTCGGTGCCCACGAATCTTGATCTGGGTGTCGGCCCGCCCCAGGAATTCGAGCGACATCGGAAATCCGAGAGATCCGGTGTCCCCGGAATCGTTCCAGCGCACCAAGTCTCCGGTGCGGTACATCCGTGTACCGGGTTCGCCGAGCACGTTCGGTACGAAGCGCTCGGCCGTCGATCCCGGCCGCGATACGTATCCCTCCGCCAGCGCAGACCCCGCGAGGTACAGCTCTCCGACGACTCCGTTCGGCACCAGTCGCAACCGGGAGTCGAGAACCATCGCGTCCAACCCGAGCGTCGGGGCACCGATCGTCGCGGGATCACCGGGATGCAGACGCGTCGAACACGTTGCCATGATGGTGGTTTCGGTGGGCCCGTACGCGTCGTAGACGTCGCGGCCGAGCGACCACCGGCCCACGAGCGCGGAGTTGCTCGGCTCGCCGGCCATGATCACCGTGCGCACCCCCGGCACGGCGGCCGGGTCGGTGGACTGGAGCACCGAGGGCGTCAGACACACGTGCGTGACGTTGTTCTCGACGAGCACGGACTCGAGTTCGCGGCCGGCGTAGACGCCCCCCGGCACCACCACCACGGCGGCACCGGACCCGAACCCCAGCAGCATCTCGAAGACCGACGCGTCGAAGCTGGGGGACGCGAACTGCAACACCCGCGACTGAGGTGTCACACCGAAACGCTCACGTTGTGCGGCAACCAGATCCGCTAATCCGCGGTGCGTCACGCGAACACCTTTCGGGGTGCCCGTGGATCCGGAGGTGTAGATGACGTAGGCGGCGTCGTCGAGATGCGGCGGCGCGTAGTACGTGCTGTAGGCGGTGGTGTCACCCGACCGATACGCCGAATCCGGGAGCGCCGAACCGTAGTCCACCCAGGTCCCGATCGCGCCGACGAGGGGAAGGTTCAGCACGTCCGTCACCCCCACCACGGGATCGACCTCGGTGAGCATGTCGGTGATGCGTCCGACCGGGTACGAAGGGTCGATCGGCAGGAACCCCGATCCTGCCTTGGCCGCCGCCCACATCGCGACCACGTATTCGACCGATCGAGGCAACGCGATCGCCACGATGCGGCCGGGTCCGGCGCCGTGCTCGATCAGCCTGCGCGAGAGACGGTCCGAGAGGACGTCGAGCTGCGCATAGGTCAGCGTGCGTCGTTCGCCGACGACCGCGGTGGCGTGCGGAGCGATGGCCACCGCGCTGCGCAACAGTTCACCCAGTGTGACTGCGGTGGCGGCAGCGGCTCCCCCACCGCCGCGGCTGACCCGCCGCTCGGCGGACGTCAGTACGTCGACGTCACCGATCGCGATGGTGGGATCGGCTGCGACCGTGCGCAGTACGCGTCCGAAACGTTCTGCCATCGATGCCACGGTCGCGCGGGAGAATCGCCGCGAGGAGTACCCGAGCATGCCGTCGATACCGTCGTCCGAATCGGCGAGCACGAACTCGAGATCGAACTGAACGTCGTCCACGTCGAGCTGCTCGGCCTGCACCTCGTACTCGCCGAGCCGCAACGTGGGGGCTTCGATGTTCTGGACGGCGAGCAGCACCTGGAAGAACGGGTGGCTGTCCGCAGTGCGAGCGGGGTCGAGCGCGTCGACGACGTCCTCGAACGGAACGTTTTGGTGCGCAAAGGCATCGAGGTCTCGGTCACGCACCTCGGTGACGAAATCCGTCCACGACGTCGACGGCGTCACCTCGGTGCGCAGCGCCAGGGTCCCCACGAACATGCCGACCAGCGGGTCGAACAGCGGATCGACGCGTCCGCCGACGGGAGTACCGATCGCGATGTCGGAGGTTCCTCCCAACTCGGCGAGCAGGATCGCGAGCGCCGCGTGCAGAACGACGAACTGCGTAGCGCCGTGTGCGTGCGCGAACGACCGCAGCGACGCCCGGGTTGCTGCGTCTATGTGAAAACGAACAGGCGCCGACGACTCGTCTCTCGAGGGTGATCCCGTCGGCAGCTCGAGGTACTCGGGCAATCCCTTCAGTGTCCGCGTCCAGTGTTCGAGCTGGCCGGACGAGGTGGCCGAGACGACGTCGCGTTGCCAGAGTCGGTAGTCCCCGTAATCGACTTCGAGCGGGGTGAATTCGGGTTCGCGTCCACGTGAGCGCGCCTCGTAGGCCGTTTCCACGTCGACCGCGAAGGGGGCGATCGACCCGCCGTCGACGGCGATGTGATGGACGACGACGACCATGAGCAACTCGTCGTCGTCGCTGCCGGTCATCGACGACGAATCGAGCAGCTCGATGCGCAGCGGTACCTCGCGCGTCAGATCGAACCCGGTGCCGGTGATGTCACGAATCGCGTTCTCGAGGGCCGATGTCGCCACGAATCGCGGACGCAGCAACGGCACCGCGGTGTGCGCCGACACGTCGACTGCGACGGGCCCGGAACTCTGCGCCGGGTAGACGGTGCGGAGGGGACGGTGGCGATCCACCACGTCCACGATCGCCATCCGGAGAACGTGCAGATCCGTCGATCGCGGGACGTCGATGCGGAACGCGACGTTGTGCGCGCCCGACCCTGGATCGATCCTGCTCTGCAACCACATTCGCCGCTCGGCCGACGAGAGCGGCATGGGCCCGAACGTCGGGGTGTGCGTGACCGGAGGCAGCGGAACGAAGCGCTCGGACAGCGCCCCGGTGGCCGCGGCGAGTGTGCGCGGGGTGGGGTTCTCGAACAGCAGACGAACCGGAACCGTCAGCCCGAGAGCCACACTCAGACGTGACGCAGCCCGGGTGGCCGTCAGCGAGTCTCCCCCGAGTTCGAAGAAGCTGCTCGTCGCACCGACGGACTCCGTGTCGAGTACGGCTGCGAAGACGGCCGACACGACATCCTCGTCGAGCGTGCGGGTCGGCTCGTGGGGCGACGCGGGAGCCGGGAGGGTGTCCGTCAACGCGCGTCGGTCGATCTTGCCGTTCGTCGTTCTCGGCAGTGCCTCGAGCACCACCACGCGCGACGCGACGGCCCACGACGGGACGCGCGCGGCCTGCCACGCGCGGGCCTCGTCGGCATCCACCGTGCCGGACACCCAGGCGACGACGTGTCCGTCTCGCACGTCCGCAACGGCGTCGATCACACCGGGATGGGCGCGCAGCGTGGCCTCGACCTCGCCGAGTTCGAGGCGCTGGCCTCGTAGCTGCACCTGTAGATCGTTGCGGCCCAGGTACATCAGCTGCCCGTCGTGGCGCAGCCGCACACGGTCACCGGTTCGGTACCGGCGCTCGCCGCCGTCGGCGGCAACGAAGCGGGCCGCGCTCTCGCGGGCGAGGGTTCCGTATCCGCGGGCGAGCATGGGGCCGGCCAGGTACAGCTCGCCGACACCGCCGAGCGGCACGGGGCGCAGACGGTCGTCGAGGACGGTCGCCGCGACCGAGTCGATCGGACGGCCGATGGTGACGGCCGTGTCGGTGGTCAGGGGGTCGGAGAGAGTCGACACCACGGTGGTCTCCGAGAGCCCGTACGCGTTCAGCATGGTGCGGCCGGGAGACCACCGGTCGACCACCGACTGCGGAAGGGCTTCGCCTCCCACCGCCACGGTCCGCACGCTCGCGACGGGCGGCACGGTCGCCAAGATGGCGGGCGTCGAGAGATAGTGCGTCACAGCGTGTTCGGTGAGGAACGCCGCCATCTCCTCGCCGCCGACGAGGTCGGGCGGGGCGATCACCATGGTCGCGCCGGTGGCGAACGCGAGGACTGTTTCGAGGACGGCCGCGTCGAAGTTCGGGGAGTATCCGTGCAGCACTCGCGATCGCCGGGTGACTCCGTATCGCGGCGGCATGAGTCGGGCCAGCTCGGCGACCGAGCCGTGCGTGACCGTCACGGGTTTCGGGTCGCCCGTCGATCCGGACGTGTGCACCACGTACGCGGCGTTGTGCGGGCGCACCGGATGCGCCCTGTCGGCGTCGGTCAACGCGTAGGGCGCCAGACCTCGTCCGGCGGACGGATCGAGCCATTCGACGTCGGGCTCGGATCCCGCGCCGATACCGAGCCGGACATCGCGCAGCATCGCGCGGCGGCGTTCGGGCGGGTGACGAGGATCGACCGGCATGAACGCGGCACCGGACTTCACCACCGCCCATACCGCGACGATGTAGTCGACGGAGCGCGGAAGCGAGAGCGCCACAACCGAATCGGCGACGGCTCCGCGGTCGATGAGCACCCGAGCCAACCGGGACGCGCGCCCGTCGAGATCGGCGTACGGCGTGTCCCCGAACTCGTCGACGATCGCGATGCCGCCGCGATCGGTGAACACGTCGAGCAGCGTCCCCGTCACCGGGCCCGGAACGGCCGCGACGGTGTGCGGCGCGAGGTCGATGACGTCCACGCCGACATCGGGATTCGTCGTGCCCGCCGAGAGCACACCTCGGACGAGCTCGGCGAAGTTCTCGACGGTCCCACGGTCGTACAGGTCTGTCGCGTACACGATTCGGCCGACGACGGTACCCGCGTCGTCGGCGAATTCGAGCGCCAGATCGTATTCGGTTGCGCCGGTGTCGATCGGCATCACGGTGAAGGGCATGGATGCGGTGGCGGAGGGCGATCGCGGTGCGTTGTCGTACGCGATCATCACCTGGAACAGGGAGTGCCGGTCGGTGAGTCCGTCCTGATTCAGGGCGGACACGACGCGTTCGAAGGGGACGTCGGCGTGCGCGACGGCGCCGAGGTCCGCGGTCTTCACGGTCGACAGCAGGTCGGCGAAGGAGCCGGACCCGTCGACGGTGACCGCGAGAGGGACTGTCCCCACGAACATTCCGACCACGTCGTCGAGAGCCACGTCGCCGCGTCCGGCGACGGGTGTGCCGACGACGGTGCGCGCTCGTCCGCCGAGCCGTGCGAGAACGACCGCGACGGCAGCGTGGACGACCATGAACGGAGTGGCACCCGACGCGTGGGCGAGGGCGCGCACCTTGCGCCACAGCTCGGAGTCGATGCCGAAATCGATATGACCCGACGTCATGGACTGCGACCGGGGCCGAAGCCGGTCGGCGGGAAGTTCGGCAGGATCGGTGTACTCGGCGAGTGCGTCGGTCCAGTACTCGAGGCCGGCGTCGACCCGAGAGTCGACGCGGTTTCGATCCCACACCGCATACTGCGCGTACGTCACCGGGAGCGGATGCCACTGCGGCGGTTTGCCTTCCAGGCGCGCGGAGTACGCGATGAGCAGGTCCCGCGTGAGCGGGCCGACCGACCAGCCGTCGGCGTTGATGTGGTGAGCGACGATGACCACGACCAGCTCGCCGGTGGTGACACCGAGCAGTCTGATCTTCAGCGGAACGGTCCGCGCGACGTCGAACCACGACGACGCAGCCGAGGCGAGAGCTGCATCGACAGCGCCCGGTTGGATCGTCTCGGTTCGCAACCGGGGCATGACCTCGTCGACGGTCCGCACCACCTGGTGCGGACCGGTGTCGCTGTCCGGATAGTAGGTGCGCAGCGCGTCGTGGCGTCCGACGACATCGCGAAGCGCGTCGACCAGAACGCCGGCGTCCGCCGCCACGCCCAACCGGACCGCGATCGGCAGGTTGTATGCCGCCGAGGTGGTGTCGACCTGATTGACGATCCACATGCGCTGCTGTCCGTACGACAGCGGAACGGGTTCGCGCACAACGATGTCGGAGATCGACTGCCGGTCGACGGAAGGCGGCCCGATGGCCGCGTCGGCCGCGTCGGCGAGAGCTGCGACGGTAGGCGCCTCGAACAACGCCGGCAGCGTAACCGAAGAATCCAGTTCGGCGTTGATCCGCGCGAGCACCCGCGTCGCGCTCAGCGAGTCACCGCCCAGCTCGAAGAAGTCGTTGTCGCGCCCCACCTTCTCGACACCCAGAACCTCCGAAACGATCTCGGCCACAGTCCATTCGGTGTGGGTTCGCGGCTCGTCGTACACGGTGACGGTCGCACGCTCGGGCTGGGGCAGTGCACGTCTGTCGATCTTTCCGCCCGGCGTCAGCGGCATCGCGTCCAGAACCACCACCGTGGTCGGCACCATGTACTGCGGCAGTCGCTCTCGGGCCAGGGCCAGTACATCGGCGGAGTCGACGCCACCGACCACGTATCCGGTGAGGCGGGCGGGCCGGAAGCCGGCCGACGTCGGGTCACCGTCGCGCCGGACGACGACGGCGTCGCGAACGCCGGGATGGGCGCGCAACGCCGATTCGACCTCCCCGAGCTCGACCCGTCGACCGTTGATCTGAACCTGGAAGTCGGTGCGGCCGAGATACTCCAGAGACCCGGAGGCACGAGCGGCACTGTGCGCTCCGCGCGGTGCAGCGTCGGCGATCCACCGGACCAGGTCGCCGGACCGGTACAGGCGAGCACCCGGAACCGCGGGGTCGGGCACGAATCGAGCCGCAGTGGTGCCCGGCGCGGAGCGGTAACCGCGGGCGACTCCGTCGCCTCCGATGTAGAGCTCACCGATGCCACCGGGCGGCACGGGGCGCAGCCGGTGGTCGAGTACGAGGGTGCGGACACCGCGCAACGGTGACCCGATGACGACGGGCTGGTCCGGCCACATCGGGTCGGACAACGTCGCGAGGACGGTCGTCTCGGTCGGACCGTACGCATTCAGCATCGACCGACTGTCCGCGGCGAAGCGCTCGACCAACTCCGGCGGGCACGCCTCACCACCGACGTCGAACACCTCGACCCCGTCGAGGTGGAAGGGTTCCAGCGTCGCGAGGACGGACGGCGCAGTGATCAGGTGTGTGATGCGTTCCCGCACGACGAATTCGCCGAGCAGCGGACCTGCGGTGACGTCCGGGGGCGCAACGACGAGCGTTGCTCCGGCGGTCACCGCGGCCAGCATCTCCTGGATCGCGGCGTCGAACACCGGTGCGGCAAGGTGCAATACGCGCGACGACGCGGACACCTCGTACCGGCTCACCACCTCATCGGCAAGCGCGGCCAGCCCGCAATGAGTCACGCTGACGCCCTTCGGCGTTCCCGTCGAGCCGGACGTGTGAACCAAGTAGGCCTCGTTGTCGACGTGGACCGGTCGCACGCGCTCGTCCGGGTCGATCGGTCGGTCCGATCTGGCCGACACCGCCGAGACGGTCTGCGGGTCGTCGACCACGATCCAGTCGATGTCGTTGCGCGCCAACGTGTCGAGCCCGGAACGGTCGATCAGACCCACCGACACGGCCGAGTCGGTCAGCACGTCGACGCACCGGGGGTCGGCCGGATCGACCGGGACGAAGGACGCCCCCGCGCCGGTCACGGCCCAGATCGCGGTCACGGACGCGGGCGACCTCGGTATCGCGACGGCCACTCGGTCCTCGGCGCCGAGACCTCGGCTGATCAGTTCTCGCGCAAGCTGATTGACGGGTGCGTTCAGATCGCGCCGTGGTGCGTCCCGCAGAAGGTCGTACATCACCATCGGCTCGGCCGCCGGGCTGGTACGCGCCGCGAGCAGCTCACGTCGTTCGGCGTCGGTGGTGATGTCGAGCTCGGCGATCGGGGTGCCTTCGGGCGCGGTGACGATCGAGCGCAGGAGCGCCAGGAATCGTCCGTGATGGCCCTGCAACTCGGCCGCGGTGTACATGCCGGGGTTGCCGAGGAAATCGACACGGGTGCTGCTGCCGGCCACCCCGGGGTACAGATTCACCATGAGATCGTCGATCGGCCCGCTCGAGAGGATGCGGTATTCACCGATCACGTCGCCGAGCCGAATCTCGCTGTCGAACATCATGATGTTCACGGTCGGCCCGAACGCTCCACGGCCACCGGACGTGCTGCCGACGAACCCGGCGTCGAGCTCGCGCTGCATGTCTTCTACACGGAATCGCTGATGCCGAAGGGCGCCGGTCAGTTCCACCTGCACCTGCTGGAGCAGGTCGGAGGTGGTGACCGCCGGATCGAGGGTGATGCGCAGCGGTACGACGTTGGACATCATGCCGGAGGACTCCCGCAGCATGGTCGTCGTGCGACCGGACACGGGCAGCGACAACACCACGTCGTCGGAGTCGGTCATGCGCCCGAAGTACACTGCGAACGCGGCCAGCACCACCGGGACGTCCGACGAATTGTAGTGGTGCGCAACGTCTGCCATGGCGGCGGCGACATCGGGCGGTAGATCGGACCCGACCGTGATGGCGGCCTGTGAGGGTGCGGTGACGCTACCGGAGAGGCGTCGCGCGTCCGGCAGGTCCACGAGCCGGCCGATCCAGTGCTCACGATCGCTGACGTACCGCGTCGAGGTGCCGTACGCCTCTTCGTATTCGTAGATCTTGCGCACACCGAGGGCGCGCGTCTTCGGCGGTGTGGTGTCGGTGAGCAGGGCGGTGTAGACGCTCGCGGTGCGTTCCTGCACGGAGATGGCGCCCAGACCGTCCATCACCACGTGGTGCGCGCGGCTGTACCAGAACCAGCGTTGCTCCCCCACCTGCATGATCTCGCTGACGATGAGCTGGTCGTTGTTCATGTCGACGGGCCGACGGTGCGAGGCGTCCATGTACGCGCGCGCTGCCGCCACAGGATCGGGCTCACCGCGGAAGTCGCGGTACTCCATCGCGTAGGGAACGTCCCAGTCGATCCACTGGAACGGCTGCCCGTCCACCTCGGTGAGACGAATCGCGGGCGACTCGAGCCGACGGCACGCGATGTCGGTCGCGGCGATCAGAAGTTCGGGATCTAAGGGGCCGGTGATGTCGACGTATTGGGCGACGGTGAAGGGAACGGACGGCGCCAATTTCTGAGCCACCCAGATGCTGAGCTGTGCGGGCGAGAGTGGGAAGGCGGTGGCAGGTACGGCGCTGTTCGTCACCACCGACCTCCTTCTTCAACCGCGTTCTCCTACGGCCCAGCCCCGAGCATGCGTCCAGCAAGAGTTTCCGGTCTCTTTGCACTTACGCTAATGGTCCGCGCCGTCGGTCTCCACTCGACGTCGATACACGGGTTTGCACATGAACGCGTCAGTGGACGAATGTCGAGGGGGAGTGATCGGTCGATGACCCAGAGCACAATCGGTAAGCGCAGTAGAAAAAAGCCTGTCCTGATCGGAATCGGGGTGGTTCTGATCTTGCTGATTGCTTTCGTTGCCTGGTTGGGATACAACGCCTATTCGGCGCAGAAAAGCCTGACCGCTACCCGCGACGCCGCCGAGAAAGCCAAGAATTCGCTACTGGGCGGCGACATCCCGGCAGCGCAGCAGGCCGCTGCCGACGCGAAGAAGAACGCCGACGACGCCAAGAGCAACACCGATTCCATTCCCTTCACCATTGCCTCGGCGATTCCGTTCGTGGGCAGCCCGTTCGACACCGTTTCGCAGATCACCGACGTCGTAGGCGGATTGGCAACCGACGTGCTGGTTCCCGCCGCCGACGCCGGCTCGGGTGTGTCCCCGCGAGGGCTCGTCGACGGAGCGGGCCGGGTGAATCTGCAGCCGCTTCGAGACGCGCAGCCGGTTCTGGAGCAAACGTCGACCGCAGCAACCGATCTCGACCTCGCCGCACAGAACATCGGAGAATCTTCGTACCTGTCGACGGTGAACGACGCGCGAATCAAGTTGCAGAACCAAACTCACGAATTGTCCGGGCTCCTCACCAACACTTATCTCGCAAGCAAGCTTCTGCCTTCGATGATGGGCGAGAACGGTAATCGGAGTTATTTCCTGGCGTTCCAAACAAATGCCGAGGCTCGCGGAACGGGTGGATTGCTCGGCGCTTTCGGAATCGTCGACGCGAACAACGGCGCTATTTCCGTTCGAGACCTCGGCCCGAACAGTGATCTCGAATACGGCCAGGCGCCCATCGACCTAGGACCGGGCTACGCCGCTCTGTGGGGCGCCCGGAACACCACGACGGATTTCCGCAACTCCAACGCCAGCCCGCACTTCCCCTACGCGGGGCAGATCTGGTCCGACCTGTGGCGCCAGCAGACCGGGGAGCAGCTCAGCGGCACCATCGGAACCGACCCCATTGCGCTCAGCTACATCCTCGGCGCCACCGGGCCCGTCACGCTACCCGGCGGGGAGTCGATCACGGCGGACAATGTCGTCGAGATCACCCTCTCGACCGCGTACACCCGGTTCGCCGACGACAACGCAGCCCGAAAGGCGTACTTGCAGAGCATCGCCGAGGCTGTGGTGACCAAGATGAGCACGTCCGCGTCGTCGAATCCGCAAAAGCTCGCCGAGGCCGTCGGCCGGGCCGCCAGTGAGGGTCGACTCTCGGTGTGGAGTGCCGATCCGGCCGAGCAGGACATTCTGGGCGGAACCAAGGTGGGGCACGTGTTGTCCGCGGAACCGGGCCCCTTCGCCGACGTGGTGGTCAACAACGCCGGCGGCAACAAGCTCGACTACTACCTCCAGCGGACCATCGACTACACCGCCGAGGCCTGCACTGGTCCGACCCGGAAGAGCACCGTCACCACCACGCTCACCAACGCCGTGGATCCGAACGGGTTACCGCCGTACGTGGCCAGTACGTTCCGCGCGGACACCCCGTACGGCACCAACGAATCGATCGTCTACCTTTACGCCGCCCAGGGCGCGAAGATCGGCAAGGTCACCGTCGACGGGCAGCTGGGGTTCACAGTGCAGAGCGGTACCGAGCTGGGCCATCCGGTGAACGCGATCTACCTCACGATTCCGCCCGGCGAGACGCAGACGGTGACGTGGGAAGTCGAGGAGCCGGCCGTGGCGGGCGAGGCCACCGTGCCCGTGCAGCCGCTGGTCGACACACCGAAGGTGACGGTGAACGTGCCGCAATGCTGAGCCTGACGTTGTAGCGGGGTCAGCTGGCTCGCGCCGAGTTCTCCGGGCGCGAGCCGCTGACCAGGAACACCACGCGTTGACCCACGTCCACCGCCTGCGCCGCGTAGCGCTGGTAGAACCGGCACAGCAGCGCGACGTCGACGGCCTTCTTCACGTCGTTGCCACGGGTTTCGTCGGTGATGGACTCGATGACCTCGTCGTGCAGCCGGTCGACCCGAGCGTCGAGGTCGTCCAGGTGAGCAATGGGCTCGACCGCGATCTCACCGAGCGCGCGGCGCACCCGGTCTGCCATGTCGAGGCAGATGTCGCCCAGTTCCTCGAACTTCGGCTCCAGGTAGTCCGGCACGATCTCGTCCGGGAAACGTCGGCGCACGGCCTCGGCAATGTGCACCGCCAGGTCGCCCATGCGGGCCAGGTCGGCACTGATGCGCATGGTCGAGAAGACCTGCCGCAGATCGGTGCCGACGGGTGCCTGACGGGCCAGCAGGGCCACCGCGCGGTTCTCGCACCGCGTGCCCAGTTCGGCGAGGTAGCCGCTGCGGGCGATCGACGCTTCCGCCCGGTGCACGTCCCGTTCGAGCAGTGCGCGCGACGCATCGACCATGGCCTCGCGAGCTGTGGCCGCCAGGGCGCACAGGTCGTCGTTCAGTTCGTTGAGTTCTATCGTGTACGCGTTGCGCATGCGGATGCCCCCACTTCGGTTAATGGAGACTACCCGGTTTCTGCCGAACGAACCGGAGCTACGTCATGCGCTGAGGAATCCCAGTTCGTGCATGTTCAGCATGTCCGACACGCGGTCGGCGGGAACCGGGCGCGACCAGAAGTATCCCTGCGCACGCGCGCAGCCGAGCTCCTGTGCGCGCCGGGATTGAACCGGGGTCTCGATGCCTTCGATGATGAGCTTCTGCCCGGTGTCCGCGGCAAGCCCGGCGAGCGCCCTGATCATCGAGTCGCCCGTGCGGGTGCCCAGCTTCGCGGCGATCGCCGTGTCGATCTTGAAACCGTCGACGGGCAGATGCAGCAGCCGCTCCAGGGATGACCAGCCGATACCGATGTCGTCGAGCAGGACGGAGAACCCGCCCCGCCGCAGGGCGTCCACGAAATCGCCGATGTGCTCCATGTCGGTGTGGGCTTCGGTCTCGGTCAATTCGAACACCACGGACTCCGGTGCCACCCCCGATGAACCGACGATGCAGGACAACTGGTCCAACCGGTCCTGCCTGCCGAGATGCCGGGCGGAGAGGTTCGAGTTGAGCATCAGACCCGGAATCTTCTTCTGCCACATCGGAAGCAACTCAACGGCCTGCTGCAGGACACTGTGGTCGACGTCGATGATGAGGTCGGAATCGACGATGGCAGGCATGAAAGCCGCCGGACCCTGCACGCTGCCGTCGGTGCCCTCCCACCGAGCGAGCGTCTCCAGGGCGATGATCCGACCGGATTCGAGGTCGACGATGGGCTGAAACCACGGCACGATCTCACGGCGATCCAACGCATCGGCAATACGGCTGACCGGCGCATGTCCGACGCGGCGGCCGCTACCGCGCATCATTTCGAGCTGGTTCTCGACGACGGTGGCAAAGCGACGCAGCGTCTCGACGGCGTAGTCACCGATCGGATGCGGCTCCCAATCCAGGACGCACAGGGTGCCGATCGGTACACCTTCGCGCCCGCGCAGCGTCACCCCGAGGTAGGAGCCGACCCCGATCTCCGCCATCCGGCGGGCGGTGGCGGATTCGAGACTGTGGCCGGCCGATTCACGCCTGCTGTCGGGCACACCGATGACGCCGTCGCTCTGCAGTACGAAGCGGCAATGCGATGTGGTGCTGGGGTTGACGGGTCCGTACCAGTCGGGCAACCCGACCTCGGCGAGGGTGTAGATCGTGGTTTCGTCGAGAATGTTCACCATCGCCATCGAGAACCCGAGCGTGGACGCGGCCAACGATACGAGGGTATCCAGCGCAGGAGTCGCGGCGGAGAAATCCACGTAGTTACGAGCGGATTCGGTTTGGCGCTGTCCGCTGGTGCGGTACATGCGGACTCCTCGTCGCAGCCGACGCGCTCGACTACACGCCGTACTGTGTGACATTCGGTGTGGAATGCAGAAGGTATTGGTCCGATCGCATCGGTATTTCGATGAAACGCGTCGATCGTGGCCGGTTTCACCGGTCATCTCGGCTGGGTAGACTCGGCTTCGTCCCCTGAGGAGGTACGACTGTTGTCCACCGACGCCGCCCTACCTAGTTCGGACGCGTTCGAAGTCCTGGTCAGCCACCACGGCACCACGGTGCTCATGTCCGTGTCCGGCGAGCTGGACATGGTGACGGCGCCGCAGCTCACCGAGTCCGTCGATGCTGTCATGAGCGGAGATCCCCAGCGCGTCGTCATCGATCTGAGCGACGTCCGCTTTCTCGCCTCGTCCGGGATGTCCGTGCTGCTGGACGTGAACGACCGACTCTCCGACGCCCATTTCGCCGTGATCGCGGACGGGCCGAACACTGCTCGCCCACTCGAATTGGTCGGCCTGAACGGCACCTTCACCATCTACACCACACTCGACGCCGCACTCGCCGCGTCGGCTTCGGCCGACGACTCCGCGTAATCGCCGTGCCGGGCGCGGAGGGCGAGACCGCTTCCATGGAGGTCGACACGTTCACCGCACTGGACATCCGCGCGGAGGCCGAGCACCTCACTCCGGTGCGCCGCGGGCTCCTGGCCTGGCTGCGCCGGGCCGAGGTGTCCGAGGGGCGTAGCCACGACATCACCCTGGCCGCCTACGAGGCGCTCGCGAACAGCGTGGAACACGCGTACGGCGCGTCGGACAATGCCGGGGACGAGGACGACGGTCCGTCCGATGTCACAGTGAGGACGATCGGCCTACGGGCCTCGCGCCATCCGGACTCCGGTCTCGTGGTGATACGCGTCTGGGATCAGGGGGTGTGGGACACCACCGACGGCGGTTGGTTGCGCGGACGGGGACTCCCCCTCATCTACGCCCTCGCCGATCACGTCGCCATCGATTCGATCACCGGCACCACGATCGAGATGCGGTTCGAGGGAACCTAGGCCTCGGACAGGTTCTTGCGCAGCGATGCCTCCGAGTGCTTCACCGCTTCGGCGACGAACGGAGTAACCAACGCGCCCAACATCTTTCCTGCGATACCGCCGGGGAGGGTGTAGTCGAAGACGACGCTCATTCTGGTCGTGCCGTCTCCGAGATCGGCGAACTCCCAGCGCGATGAGTTGGTGAGTCCGTCCGCCGATTCCAGCACGATCAGCTTGTCCTTCTCCCACTCGCTGCACACGACGGTCGAATGCAACGTCTTCGGCCCCACCCGCATCGACGCCGCGAATCTGGATCCGACGCCACGTTCGACGGAGCCGATCGGATCGAACCGGCTGACACCGAACATCCAGTGCGGCACGCTCGCCGGGTCGTCGACGTAGTCGAACACCACGTCGACTGGTGCTTCCGCGATACCGCTGTGCCGAACCGTGCCCATGTGACCTCCGATTTACGTGTTACCGGAGGTTAACAGGTACGAATGTCTCAGCGTTTCGTGATGCCCGTTCGAGCGTGCGAGCCGTTGGCAGACATAGGCGCCGGGTTGCTCTGTGCGGCCGGAACCGGCACGGCGGGAGTGATCGACGCCTGCTTCGGTACGGACTTGTCCGTCTCGTAGTAGTATCGGTAGTCGTAGTCCCGCTTGCCGCGCGTGGGCGCCATCGTGAGAATCGTGCCCAGCACCGGAGCGCCCACCTGTGTGAGATTGCCGATGGCCCTGGTCAATTCGTCGCGCTTGGTATGCCCGTGACGCACCACGACGATGGCGCCGTCCGCGAACGCTGTCATGACGGAGGCGTCGGTGACAGGCAGCACCGGCGGTGCGTCGATGACGACGTAATCGAAACTGTCGCGCAATTGGTTGATGACGGTGCGCGCCGATTCGGAGCCGAGAAGTTCCGACGGGTTGGGCGGGAGCGGACCCGATGCGAGGACGTCGACGCCGGCAAAGGCGGTGGGCTGCAGCACCTCCGACACCGAGGCCTGACCCGACAGCACGGTACTGAGCCCGACGGAGCCGACGAGACCGAGGTACTTGCTGACGCGAGGCCGACGCAGATCGCCCTCCACCAACGCAACCCGGTGACCCGCCTCGGCGAGGACGAGCGCGAGGTTGATGGCCGTCGTCGTCTTGCCCTCACCCGGAATTCCCGAAGTGATGACCAGGACGCGCGGGGGCGAATCCACTTCCAGGAACTGAAGATTGGTGCGCAACTCGCGGAACGCTTCGGCCGAGCCCGACGAGGAGTCAGCGAAGGAGATGGTGGACTCCTCCTTGAGCGTCTTGTCGAACGGCACCACACCGACCACCGGCGAGCCGGAAAGATCCTGCAGGCCCTTGCGGTCCTTGACGGTGTTGTCGAGACGGTCCCGCAGGACAGCGAGTGCGATACCGAGCAGGAGGCCGACGGCAACACCCAGTGCAAGATTGCGCTTGGTCTTGGGCGAGATCGGAGTCGACGGCGTCTGAGCCGGCTCCACCACGGTGACCTTGGCGAGAGCAGCACCTCCACCGGGCGGCGTCTCGAGCTCGGACACGAAGTCCACGAACGTGTCCCCGATGCCGTTCGCGAGATCACGAGCCGTGCCGGGGTTCTCGTCGTCGACCGAGACGTCGATGAGAACCGTGTCGGGTGAGGACGTCGCCTTGACCTTGGCTGCGAGCGCCGAGGCCGACATCGACAACCCGAGGGAGTCGATGGTGCGGCGCGCGATCGACTCACCGGTCAGCAGCTGCGTGTACGACGCCACCTTCTGCTGCGAGGCCAGTCCGCCCTGGTACTCCTCTTGGACCGACGAGGACGACGAACCCGACGTGGACACGTAAAGGCGTGTCGACGCCTCGTACACCGGCGTCGAGACGAGGGAGAACACGAGGCTCGCGACTGCGGCCACGACGACCGTGACCAGAATGACGATCCACCGAGCGCGTAGCACCCGCACATAATCCGAAATCTCCACCAACAACTCCTCGAGATACGGGCCCCCGACGGCACACACGGACGAAAGCGAACATCCAGCAGTGGACTTACCCTATCGGGGCGCGGGGCATACGGCACCTCAACCGAAAAGACGCACCGACCACGCATTGCTTTTCGTAGGAATGATCTTGTCGACCGCCGACCGAACGACAGGAAATGTGAATTCCAAATTGGGTGCAGGGCCGGGTTTTTCCGCTCGGGCGAACGTTCTACTCGGTTTACCAGGAAGTACGAACCTCAGCGCGCAATGAATCGCGAATTACCGCCGCGTGACTTGGCGGCATACATCGCCGAGTCGGCTTTCTCCACGAGATCGGTGATTGCACGAATATCCGCGCGCCGCACCCCGGGGGAATACGCGATGCCCACACTCACCGTGATCGGAGTCTCGTCTTCCGGACGGGACACCACCCCGAGCAACGTGTCGGCGAGCGCGCCCGCTTCGACCTGATCCGCTCGAATCACGACGGCGAACTCCTCACCGCCCGTGCGCGCCACCACCGCCGCCTCACCACAGATGGTGGCGATGCGGTCGGCCATGAGTTCGAGCACCTCGTCGCCGTGTGCGTGGCCGTGGGTGTCGTTGATCGACTTGAAATCGTCGATGTCGAGGACGAGCACCGACAAGTGGGCGTCGTCCGCCGGCACGTCCAACAGGTCGACTGCGGCCGCGTGCAGTCCGCGACGGTTGCGCAACCCCGTCAGCGGATCGCGAAAGGACCCGATGGCGTCGTGGTGAAGATTGGCGAGCAACCCACGCAGAAGTACCGGTGTGGCGATGACGACGGGCCACACGACGAAGAAGCGAGACGTGGTGATCCAGGCGTCGGCATCCGATTGCGCGATGACCAGAACGAACATCACCACAGCCATCGTCGTCGCGATGCCGAGGTGCGCGGTGATCAACCGCGGACCGTGGAACGCTGTGACGTACACGCCGGTGACCGCGTACAGCGCGATACCCGGCATCGAGTCGAACGGATGCTCGACGCTCAGCAGCACCGCGGCGACCGCAAGGTCGGCGAAGAGCACGAAGCCGACGGAGAGCCGCTGACTCGGCCACGGACCGCGTATCCACGCCGCCGTCAAACCGAAGCACGCCACGACGACGGCGCCCACGACCGCGTTGCGCAGGAAGGACCCGGCAGGCGCCACCGCAGTCGGAATGGCGGTGAGCGCGGCGACTCCCGCCGCCGTTATCCACACCGCGACGACGTACCGGTAGTGCGCGAGGGATCGTCGACCGTGTAGGTACCGGACGGCCCACTCGTAATCGAACGGCTGGTCCAACCAGTCGCGAAAGGTCTTCACCATCCAGTTCCCCGCCGATCCGACTTTCACTGAGTGAAAGTGTGGGTTACGACGCACCCCAGCGTCGGCCACTGTCCTTTCATGAGCATTACACAGACGCGCACGCCCGTCGCCATAGTCGGAGCAGGTCCCGCAGGCCTGATGCTGTCGCACCTCCTTCACCTCGAAGGGATCGAGTCCGTGGTGCTCGAGTCCCGCACCCGCGACGAGGTCGAGGGCACCATCCGCGCCGGCGTGCTGGAACAGAACACCGTCGACCTGATGGTCGACACGGGACTGGGCGATCGCCTCAAACGCGAAGGCCTGGTCCACACGGGTGTGGAGCTGCGTTTCGACGGTCACGGACGGCGCATCGACTTCGAGGAACTGACCGGCCGCGCGGTCACCGTCTACCCCCAGCACGAAGTGCTGAAGGACCTGATCGAACGACGCCTGCTAGACGGCGGCGACGTGCGATTCGGCGTCACCGACGTCGCTGTCGCGGGACACACGACGGATGCACCGACCGTGAGTTTCGTCGACTCCGACGGAACCCCGCACGTGCTTGCCGCCGATCTGGTCGCCGGGTGCGACGGGTCGCGCACCGGAACGCGTTCGCTGGTCGATCCACGCTCGGACATGTTCCGGCAGTATCCGTTCGCCTGGTTCGGCATCCTCGCCGAGGCGCCGCAGACGTCCGAGGAGCTGATCTACGCCCGCCACGATCGCGGCTTCGCGCTGTGCAGCACGAGAACCACGGACGTGCAACGGCACTACCTACAGGTGGACCCGGACGACTCCGTCGACAATTGGTCGGACGCCCGCATCTGGGACGAGCTGCACACCCGTGTCGACGGCGACGGCGCGAAGGTGAAAGAGGGCAGTATCTTCTCGAAGTCGATTCTGCAGTTCCGCAGCTTCGTCTGCGAGCCGATGCAGCAGGGGCGGCTGTTCCTGGCCGGCGACTCCGCACACACGGTTCCGCCCACGGGTGCGAAGGGAATGAATCTCGCGATCGCCGACGTCTGGGTGCTCGCGAAGGCGATGACACGGTTCGTCCAGGGGGGCGACGGCTCGCTCCTCGACGCCTACACCGCCACCGTGATGCCGAGAGTCTGGCGCGCACAACACTTTTCGTGGTGGATGTCGACCATGCTGCACACCGATCCCGCGTCGACACAGTTCGACAGGCAGCGACAGGTCGCCGAGTTGGACGTGGTCACCGGGTCGGTGGCGGGCCGAACGCTGATCGCCGAAAACTACACGGGCATCCCTTTCGAAAACCGGTAATTCGCCCGGTACCCGCGCCGGGCCCTCCGGCGCAACGGCTAATCTCGGGACCATGACTCGACGGCTCGTCCCCCTGCTGGCTGCGTGCGCGCTCTTCGTGACCGTGTCGGCGTGTTCGTCCGAGCCGGAGGCTCCGGCCGCGCCGACACCCGAGGCGCTGCCCTCGATCTCCGACGCCGCCCTCGCCGCGCGAGGCACCGTGCTCTCGTCGACTCCGCTCGATCTGGCGCCCGAGGTTGCCGCTCGGGTCGGCTCCGCCGAACGGGTGGTCTACAACTCGGTGTCACCAGAGGACGGGGCGAGCACCGAAGTCTCCGGCACCGTTTTCCTACCGAAGGGGACAGCGCCCGAGGGCGGGTGGCCGGTGCTCTCGTACGGGCACCCCACCACCGGAACAGACGTGAACTGCGGTCCGTCGCTGTATCAGAACCTGTTGGGCAGCGCCGAGACGATCGCGGCCATCGTGGAGTCCGGCACCGCGGTGGCGATGACCGACTACGAAGGGCTGGGGCAGGCGGGAGCCCATCCCTACCTCGAGCCACGCGCGGCCGCGTTCAACATGATCGACGCGGTGCGTGCCCTCCGGAACACCTACCCGACCACCTCCACGCGGTGGTTGGCGCTCGGCGGTTCGCAGGGCGGCGCGGCGGCATGGGCCGCCGACGAGTACGCCGGCGACTACGGCTCCGGCCTCGACTTCCTCGGCGCGGTGGCGGTGTCGCCGCCGGCCGAGATCACCGGACTGGCGCAGGCCGCCAAGGACGGCACCCTGACCCCCGCGCAGGTGCAGATCATGCCGCTGGTGATCGCCGGGCTGAAGGCGGTGCACCCGGACCTGGTTCTGAGCGACTACCTCTCCGGGGTCGCCCTCGATCAACTTGCAGTGCTCGGTGGTTGCGACCCGGCACAGGCGGACGCGAAGTCCAGCGCCAACGCAGCCCTCGACGGCACCCAGGTGGTCCCGGTGTCGCAGGAGGCCACCGACCAGCTGAAGACCTGGCTCGGCGAGTACACGCTGCCGAAGCGTCCAGCGTCCGGGCCGCTGCTGGTGATCAACGGCGGCAAGGACGATCTCGTGCTGCAGGACTGGGTCGAGTCCGCGGTACAGCGCGCCTGCACCTTCGGAGACCCGCTGCTTCACCGTGTGAACCCGGATCAGGGTCACTCGGACGCCGACGGGGGCGACGAGATGTACAAGTGGATCCTCGACCGGCTCACCGACAAGCGAGCACCGTCGAACTGCGCGTGAGAACGCCTACATGATCGATTCGACGGCAGCGAGCGACGCCTTGGGCGTGTAGTCCGAGCGCACGAGCCCGAAGTTGTACTCCTGGGAGGCGCTTCCGGTGGCGACGTCACGGAAGTCGAAGAGAAACAGCCCGGCGCAGTACGGCAGCGAGCGCAGGTACGAGATTCCGTCGACCAGGTACTGCGCCTGCTGGATCTCGGTGAGGTTGGTGGGTCCGCCGGTCGGCACGCCGAACTCTGTGAACCAGATCTTCTTGTTCTCGTCGCCCGCCGCCACCATCTGCTCGCGCACCAACTCGATGTCGGATCCGGACTCTCCGACGTTGTTCGCGTTGCTGAGCGGGATATAGCTGTACGGGTGCATCGCGACGCCGTCGAACGACCCTCCCGCGCCGAGGCGGTACAACTCGCGCACGAAGCTCGCCGGACTGAGGTCTGTCGCGTTGTCGGCCGTCGGTGAGGTGCCTCCGGTCAGCACGGTCAGGGACGGGTCGACGGCTTTGATGCGCTGATACGACTGGACGAGCATCCGCGAGTAGAGGTCGACGTTGACGATCGGACCGAAGGCTGCACCGACGTTCGGTTCGTTCCACACCTCCCAGGTGGAGATGCGACCGTCGAAATGCTGCGCGGCCTCGGCGGCGAACTGCGCGAACGCCGCGGGGTCCGCCGGGGCCGGGTTCCGCACCAGCTGATTCTCGACGGGGACGGCGAAGGTGGGCGCCCAGGTGACGACGCCGAGCACGCCGACGCCCTTGGCGAGGAAGCTGTCGACCTGTGCATCGATCTGTGACCAATCAAAGGTTCCGGGGGACAGCTCGATGCGCGGCCATTCGATGGGCAGACGCACGGAAGAAAAGCCGATTGCTGAAATGTCACCACTTTGACGGTCCAAAGCCTCTTGCGATTCACCAACTGTCACAGCGGTGACTCCCAGGGAGCCGTCTCCGCACCCGGACGTGGAGATTTCGGCACCTCGACCAGGGACGACTGCCGATTCCCCCAGCTGACCCGGCGTCCACATCGCGGCGGCGACGGCGACGAGCGCCAGCGCCGCGATGGAGAGACGTCTCGAAATGGTCACAACTTCAGCATAAAGGGTGAATTGGACCCCAAGTCGTTTGCCGACCGGTCGGGCATCAAATACGCTCCATTCCGGACTCGCTCCCGGTTTTCTGTAACGAAGCGGGTCGCCGGTTCGAACTAGTCGGGGAGACTGGTAATCGAGTCACACCACAGCTAGTTATGTGAACACGGAGTCGTACATGTTCTTCACTAAGTCCGCCCCGACAACGCCCGTTCGGTCTGCCTTGGCTCTCGCTACCCGCACGTTCGAAGGCTCGAAGCCGTCGCGGCGGGTGGACATTCACGTCACTCCGCGCACCACTCCCCCGCGCAAGCGCATCGCTCAGCGCGAGAACTGGAAGCGCGCCTACCGCCACAAACTTCTCGCCACGGACACGTTCATCGTGTTCTTCGCGGCCCTGTTCGCACAGTTCGCACGGTTCGGCACCGCGACGACGGAGGCCTGGGCCGGCGGAGCCGTGGGCTCCAACCTCACCTTCTCGATCATCGTGGCTCTGTTCTGGGTCGCCCTGCTCACCGTCGCCGGTTCTCGGGATCCGGGCCTGATCGGGCACGGCGCCGACGAATACCGCCGCGTCGTCACCGCCACGTTCTGGCTGTTCGGCGGTATCGCAGTCCTGGGGCTTCTTCTCCAGGCCGGGTTCGCGCGCAGTTACCTCGCCATCGCGCTCCCCGTCGGCCTGATCGGCCTGTTGGCTGGTCGCCGCTTCTGGCGTGGGCGGCTGGCCGTCGCACGGGCGCACGGCAACTTCACCAACGACGTCGTCGTGATCGGCAGCATCGACTCCGTTCGTTCCATCAGCACCAGCTTCGACCGCGCCGCCGACGCCGGCTACCGCGTTGTCGGCGCCTGCATCCCGGCGCACACCGGTGACGTCGACGCGATCCGCGCCGGCATGCGCGTCATTCCCGTCATCGGCGACGAGACGGCCATCGACGCCGTCATGGACATGCCGTCCGTCACCACCGTTGCGGTCGCTGCCGTCGAGCACCTCGGATACGAGCGGATGCGCGACCTCGCCTGGACACTCGACACCCACGCCGTCGACTTGGTGGTGGCGCCGGGATTCGCCGATGTCGCCGGTCCGCGACTCAAGATCTGCCCCATCGACAACCTCCCGCTGCTGCAGGTCGACCGCCCCAAGCGCGACGGCGCCGCCAACATGGGCAAGACGGTGTTCGACATGGTCAGCGCCGCGTTCGCACTGATCATGCTCTCGCCCGTGCTCCTCGCCGCCGCGATCGCGATCAAGCTCGAAGACGGCGGGCCGGTGTTCTTCCGTCAGGTCCGCGTGGGTCGCGGTGGTCGTCTGTTCCGTATCTGGAAGTTGCGCACCATGATCAGCGGACCGGCCAACTCGGCGACTGCTGCTCGCGAGGACGCGGGTCAGGCGCAGTCGGTCTTCTACAAGTCGGCCAACGACGCGCGCATCACACGCATCGGCCGCTTCCTGCGCAAGACCAGCATCGACGAGCTGCCCCAGCTCCTCAACGTTCTCCAGGGCGACATGAGCCTGGTCGGTCCGCGGCCGCTGCTCCCCGGTGAGGGCGCCCAGATTCTGAACTTCATCGAGCGGCGTTCGCTGGTCAAGCCCGGACTCACCGGACTGTGGCAGGTGTCGGGACGCTCGGACGCCTCCGAGGAAGAGCGCATCCGTCTGGACCACTACTATGTCGACAACTGGTCTGCCGTGCAGGATCTCGTCATCATCTGGCGCACGGTGGCCGCCGTGTTGACCTCGAAGGGCGCTTACTGACCGTGCACCAGACCGACCTGACGGGATTGACCGTCTGTGTCGTCGCCTGTCACTACCAGCCCGAGACCACCGGTAGCGCTCCCTACAACACTGCGCTGATCAACGCGCTGTCCGACGCGGGTGCGGACGTGCACGCGGTCGTGGGGATCCCGCACTACCCGCAGTGGTCGGTCCAGGATCCGCGTTACGTCCGCGGCATTCGGTGGAGCGAAACCGACGGCGCGGTCAAGGTGACGCGTGTCCGGCACGCGGTTCCGTCCACCGCGAACCTCGCCGGGCGCGCCCGCATGGAATCGAGCTTCTCTGCGCTGGCCGCGCCGCACGTGCTCGCGTCGCGCAGTGACATCGTCATCGCGGTCACCCCGCTGCTCGGCGCTCTGCTGGCCGGTGTCGCGGGCCGACGCTCACGCCCTCTCGGTGTGGTCGTTCACGATCTGAGTGGGAACGCAGCGCAGCAGTCGGGCACCACCGGTGGGCGCGCGGCAAAGGCCGTGAGCTCCGCCGAGTACCGCCTGGCCCGGTCCGCCGATCTGATCGGCATCATCACCCCACGCTTTCGTGACGTTCTGGTCGGCGCCGGGGGCGTCGACACCTCCAGGATCGTCGATCTGCCGATCTTCTCCCACGTCGCGACGGCGGACCTGTCCCCGCACGATGCGCGGGTGAAACTGGGATGGCCGACCGATGACCGTTTCACCGTGGTACACACCGGCAACATGGGCATGAAGCAGGGGCTCGAATCCGTTGTCGAGGCGGCGCGTCTGGCCGAATCATCGGATGCAGCAGTCGATTTCGTTCTTGTCGGTGACGGAAACCAGAGACAGGCGCTCGTCGACGAGGGCAGCTCCATCCGGAACCTGCGCTTCGTGGACCCCGTCGACGAGGACGACTACCCGACGGTGCTCGCCGCCGCGGACGCATTGCTGTTGAACGAGCGCGCCGGTGTCCACGAGATGTCGCTTCCCAGCAAGGTCACGTCCTACGTGACCGCACGTCGGCCGATCATCGCCGCCACGGAACCGGGCGGGATCACCTGCTCCGTGCTCGAGAAGTTCGACGCCGCGCGGTTGTGTGCACCCGGCAGCGGTGCCGAATTACTCAGCGCTGCACTGGATTTGGCTGCACACGAGTCCGAGCGGACGGCACTCACCGCGAGGGCCGCCGAACTGGGCCGCGCCGAGTTCAGCGAGGCGGCCGGGGTTGCGGGATTCGCACGGTTTGCGCGGTCCGTGGCGCAGGCGCGCTGACCCTTTCCTTCTTCATCTCGACCGGACTCGACGTGTCGGGGTCGGCCGACTCGTCGGGTACCCGTCTCTTGATCATGGTCGGCACGCGAACGAAGTCGGGCACGATCTGCGCGACGAGCACCGCCGCGGCTGCGGCCAGAACCACTCCCACTGCCCCGTACTCCGGCGCCGCATAGATTCCGAGCGCCACACTCGACACGCCCATGACCACGATGCAGTATGCCTGCCACCGCATTTCGTTCGGTGCGGTCAACAGCACGCCGGACGGGAGGTGCACGCACTGGACGACGAGAAGGAGTGCGAACGCGAACGCGAGCATCCTGGACGTCTCGACTTCACCGCTGCTCAGTATCGACGCCGCCCACGGCCCGAGTGCCGTGACGCCGATCGCCGCGACCACCGCCACACCCGAGAACGCCAGGATGATCTGGCGCCAGAGTTTGATCGTGCCCGCCGGGTCGCCTCGGCGCTTGACGAACACCGGCCAGAACGCCATGCCGGCCGTGGAGAACACCGACCACCCCAGCGCGTAGATCTGCGCCATCAGCGCGTACCGCGACAACTCCTCGGGTGTGGACAGGTGGGAAAGAATGATGCGGTGCGACTGGAGTCCGAGGGGCAGACCGATGCTCGCCACCAGCATCCACACGGACCCGGACAGCAGCTTGGTGTGTCCCACTTCGGGTTTGCGGAACACCAGGTCGGCGATGCCGGTCACCCGAAGGGCGACGACGGTTCCGACGATGTTGCCCAGCAACGAGCCGACCACGCCGGGCAGCGCGTACCAGATGCCCTCGGCTCCGAACAGCAGCAATGCGAAGGTGCTGAGCAGGCCGAAGGCCGAGTTGCTCATCATGATCAGCACGGCCAGCTGGTTCTTGTCGACTCCGATGAGGATGCGCACGCCGAGACCGGTCGGGACGGTGAGCGCGAAAATGCACGCCGCGGCCGTCACCACGTACCGATCCTCGGGTCCGGTGGTGACACCGATGATGGTTCCCCACCCGTCGAAGACGAACGCGAGGAGGAACAACACGATGAGCCCGAGACTCACCTGAAGGAGCACACGCACGGCGCGCTGAATGGTGGCGATGGCGACCACGTTGTCGCGCAGCCGGCCTGCGGCGGAGGCCGCGTTGGTGACCACCGAGCCGACGCCGAGATCGGCGAACGGGAACAGCAAGCTCATCGTCGAGATGAGCGACACCACGCCGAACACGCCGGAGCCGGTCTGCTTCACGATGATGGCGGTGTTCAGAAGACCGAGCAGAGCGACGACCGGAGTGCCGATGATGCGGAAGATCGTGCCCCAGACGACGGCACCCTTCTCCTGCTTGCTCAGCCCGCTCTCGCCGTCCTCCTCGCGCGTGACAGCAGCGACGGCCGCGGTCTGATCGGACACCGCCCGCGGGACGAAGTCGACCACCGGAATGACCTCGGTGACAGCGAAATCGCGCACGACGGAGATCGGTTCGGTGACGAAATCGGAGTTGCTCCAGTCGATCCGCTGGTGTCGACCCTGTCCGCCCGGGCCGGGAAACTGCCGCTGCGGCGGTGGTACTCGGCGAACCGGCCCCTTCGGCGTGTGCTGATCCGTCATCATCTGCTCCGCAGGCGCGACACCACAGGCTTCACGGCCACGATGGTCCGCGTCAGATACTCGAGGACCCGCGACTTGGCCCTGTCCCGACGACGATTGCCCGACGGATAGTAGCCGACACTGTCCCACGCCCGGCGGAGATCGGCGAAGTTCTCCTTGATCGGCCGTACGGTGCCGGCGCCCGAGGTATCGAAATCACAGACGACGCGATCGAGCACGACCGGTGCCGAATGCAGAGCTGCGTTGAAGATGTAGAGCTGATCGGCGGCAAGGCCGAATGTCTCGTCGTACGAACCGAGTTCGCGCGAGATGTCCGCCCCGAAGTACGACGCCTGATGCGGTATCGCCCCGCGACCGGATGCGAACGCGGTGAGGTCGAACGGCGAAAAACCCCATTCGCCGAGATCCTCACCCGCCTCACCGATGCGGCGCACCTTCCCGTACCCCCACTGTGCGCGGGGGGCGGACAGGCTGGTCACGGCCGCCTCGATTGCACCCGGATCGGAGAAGATGTCGCCGGAGTGCATGAGCCACAGCACATCTCCGGTCGCCATGGACAGACCCTTGTTCATGGCGTCGTATCGTCCGTTGTCCGGTTCGGACACCCACCGGAACGGCTGCGGATCCAGCGAGGTCAGATACTCGACGACGTCGGGGCCCGAATTGCCGTCGATCACGATGTGTTCGACGTTCGACGACCCGCGCTGAGAACGGACCGAGTCGACGGTCTTGCGCAGCCCGGCGAGGTCGCGGAAGGAGATGGTGACCACCGACACGGTGAGCGTCGGGTGGGTCGGCCCCGTCATCCGTTCGCTCCCGAGGGCAGCATCGAGCGCATCTTCTTCAACAGCACACGAGCAATCGAGGCCACGGCGTAGAAGACGGCCCAGGGACCGGGAGTGCCCTTGCGCACCCCGACGGCCATGGCGCGCAGCACACCGATCAGGGAGGTACCCGACACGGCAGAGGTGACCGGGCCGGTGAAGTAGTAATCACCCTTGGTACGTCGGTCGGCGTCGCACAGGTGGGCGTCGCCCCAGGCGATGTAGTCGCGACTCTCGTCGCGACCGGTGCGCGAGAGCGACGACATCTCCATGTTGTAGCGCACCAGCGGAGTCGGAATCTGGAGGATGGCGATGTCCGGGAACGCGTCTCGCACCTGCATGACCCAAGTCGGATCGTCGTGCAGAGCTGCGGTGGGACGCGCCCACGGAACGCGGTCGGCAACTGCGCGAGGGAAACACAGCGTCGAGGTCTGCAGACCGGAGCCGCCGAACCGCGGCTCGTGGAACCGGAAGAGGTAGTCGTCGACCCGTTCGTGCGGTTCGATCACGCGCGTCGGCATGACCCGCGGAACAGGCCGGCCGTCGTGCACCTCGACCAGTGTGGAGCTGAGCCACAGGTCGGACTCGACGTCGGCCACGGAATCCAACTGGATCGCCAGCTTGTCCGGGAACCACTCGTCGTCGTCGTCGAGCAGGGCGATCACGTCCCCCTTGGCGCACTCGATGCCCGTCTGGCGGGCAGCGGAACTGCCCGTACCGAACTCGGTGTGCACGACGTGGATCCGGGGATCGTCCGGGAGCGAGATCTCGACGTCCGCGTCCACCACCACGACGACCTGATCGACCGGGTAGGTCTGGGCGAACACCGACGCGACGGCGTCGGCCAGCTGCGGGCGTCCGATGGTCGGGATGACCACACTGACCGTCGGCCGCTCGGGGCCCGTCATCGACGACCGGCCGCGGTCACGAGGCCGTCGACGTCGGCGTCGACGGGTGCAGCGGGGTCGGCACCGAAGCCGGTCCACTTCGGCAGATGTCGAGCCGCGAAGATTGCCGCGAGTACGGCAAGAATGGTCAACAGGTTGTACGACAACGGCGAGAAGAAGAGATCCCACAGGGCCTGGGTGGCAACCACCAGCGCCAAGGCACTCCAGATGCCGTACCGCGAGGAATTCCACACGATGGCGATCGCCATACCGATCAGTGCCATCGGCAACAACGCAACGAACACGCCGCCCTCTGCCCAACCGTTCAACAGGATGGAGTGCAGGGAGGTATCACCGTTCGCCAGGCGCCACGACGAGGTGATGTCCAAGGTGGGATCGAACCCGATCTTGACGGCCAGACTCTCGCCCTTGGCAAAGACTTCGTCGGTCAGGTAGTTCGCGTTTCCCCATCCGAACCACGGCTTCTCGGAGATGGCAGACATCGAGAGCGGCGACTCGGTGCGACCGGCGAAGATGGCGGGAGCGCCGGTGGTGTCCTGCGTTTCGACCTTGTCCTTCAGTGCCTGCCCGGCGATGCCGGTGCGCGCGATGATCGGCACGATGCTGCCGAACACCGCACCCGTGATGCCGACCAGCACGATCTGCATCCACCGCGCGAGACGATCACGCGTGTAGTGCGTGACGAGCACGACAGCCGCGGCACCGATGCACACGAGAGCGTGGGAGCGGTAGTTCAGGGCCAGGGAGGTGAAGGCGAGCAGGATCAGCACGAGCGCCTGGATGCGCAGCGCCACACCGAAGACCGCGAGCGAGTAGAGAACGATGAGCGTGATCCACGGGGCGAAGGCATATTTCCAGTAGTTCTCGAAGCTCGGTGCACCGAGGGCGGGAAGTCCACTGGTCAAGTAGTAGAAGCACGATCCGACGGCCACGCCGACCGCGAGCGCGAACAACTGCTCGAGGTTGCGGCCCACCAAAACGACGATGCCGATCAGGTACAGGGCGAACGACGGCCACGAGATGATGCGCTGATCGGTGATGGCAATCACATTGATCTGGGACGAGACGATCCAGCCGAGGGTGCCGACGAACGCCAGTGCCACCGGAAGAAGTTGGCCGACGGTCCACTTCTTCAGCAATGCAGCCGGCGCGATCAACAGCATCAAACCGCTCATCACGGTGAGGGTGTAACCCTTGACGTGAATTCCGGAGGTCGCACCGACGAGGAAAAGGATGCCGCAGTACAGAACTCGCGGATAGACATCGCGTCGGAGGTTCGTGCGAGGACGAATACGGTTCGGACGTGTGACTTCTCGCGCCGACGACCGAACCGGAGCCTCGGACCTCGGCGCGGTGGGGGGTGTTGTGATCACAGCGCCTTGCATATCTTTTACTGCCTCGTTCCTCGCCCGCGACGGCCTCGCACGTGATAAACCGTCCTGGCGGACGTCACCGTTACAGATTCGCTTCGTTGCCGGTGCAGTGCCGGATCGCCGGCCGGAGTTTCTCACGGCCCGCGAATCGACGCGTTGTCGTTACCGACGAAACGATACCGCGTGCGCGGTCGACGGGTTTTCGCCTCGCGAGCCGGCGCCCCTCGAGAAATATGGTCAGCGGGCGTTCTTCGGTAACGTCGGGCGAAATGGTTCCGATTGTCAGTGGAGCGAAACTGTATCAATCGGACACGACCGGTGAGAGGAAGGACGGCGATATTCATGGCGCACTCCTTCCCGGATCACCTACGCCGAATTCGCGTACGCGATGTGGCACTCGCGGTGTTCGCCCTCGTCGTCGTTCTCGCCGCGGTCACCGTCGTCCTCGGTTCTCGCGGATCATCCGACGCGGCGCCCGCTCCGGCATCGGCGCCGCCGACCGACGCGGCCGGTTCGCAGCAGTCGATGTTGTTCTTCGGCGACACGTACACCGCGGGCCCGTCGCAGCTGCCCAATCGCAGCTACGCATGCCTCGCCGCCACGAGGCTCGGTTACCTCTGCAACGTCGAGTCCGACGTCAACCTGGCCTACGTCGCCGGAACGATCACGCAGCCCGCCACCGCGACCCAGGGGGTCGGACCGACCATCGACGTCCCCACCGTCGACTCGCGCATCGATCGAGCGCAGGTTCTCTACCGGGCGGACGTGGTCGTCCTGGACGCCGGACGCAACGATCTGTCGCGGTCGTCGACTGCGCTGTCGGCGGCGTTCCTGACCACCGTGGAACACGCGCGGCGGGCGTGGCCGACGGCCCGCCTCGTCGTCATCGCCCCGTGGTCCATCGACAACCTCGAGCCGAATGTGGCGACCGCAGCCGGACGGCCCGTGCCCGTCGACACCCTGATGCAGGACGCCCTGGACAGCTCGACTGCCCTCGCAGGCGTCACGCTCGTCGACCCCGGTGCGCTCGGCTGGCTGCGTGGGCAGAACATCGAGCAGCTGCGCGCCGCGGACAACCTGCTCGTACCGAACGAACAGGGCCATGCACTGGTCGCAGACGCTCTGGTGTCCGCCCTGACCCAGCCTGCAACCCGGCCGGATACGACCGACACAGCCGACGACGAGAGTGACAACTGATCGTGAACGAAGTCGTCCGGCACTACCTGTTCATCCTCCGCGATCGGTGGCGGTCGGTGGCGGTCGTCGCCCTGATCGTCCTCGGCCTGGTATCCGCAGCGCTGCTGATGCAGGGCAAGACCTATTCGTCGACGTCGGCGGTGTTCGTCACCACCCCGCGCGACGACGCCGACACCTTCTACCGCGGCGACGCCTACGCCCGCGAGCGTGCGCCCTCATATGTGGCGTTGGTGGCCAGCCAGGATCTGGCACTGAAGGTCATCGACGATCTCGGGCTCGACACCGACCCAGCGACGTTGATCGCGTCCATCGTGGCCGCGCCGGTTCCGGACACCGTGCTGATCTCGCTGACCGTGACATGGAGCACGCCCGAGTTGGCGCAACAGATCAACCAGGCCTACATCACCGACATCCAGCAGGAAGTGATCTCGCTCGAGACCGTCGTCGGATCACTCACTCCGCGGGCGCAGCTCGATGTCGTGGAGCCGCCCAGCTACTCGTCGACTCCGGCCGGCCTGTCCCCGATCCTCATCCTCGGCGCCGCGACCGGAGTGGGCCTCGCCGCCGGTGCCGCGTTCGCGGTGCTGCTCGCCCTGCGTGACCGCAGTGTGCGCACGGCTCGTGAGGCCGAGGACGCCTCCGGAGTTCCGGTTCTCACCACCCTCGGCGCCGACGACCAGACCGATCCGGCGGAACCCATGCGTGAGTTGCGCACTGCTCTCGAAGCAACGCCCCTGGCCCCGAACAAGCTGGCCCGCACGGTCCTCATCGCGTCGTCCCAGCGCGGAGACGGCAAGACCAGCGTCGCGCTCGGACTGGCCGAAGTCCTGTGCGACGAGGGCAAGCGTGTTGCCGTGATCGATCTCGACGCCCGGACGTCCGATTTCGCGACCAGGATCTCGGAGGCACCCATCACGGTCTCCGCCCTCGTCGAAGAAGAGGGCGTATCGACCGACGCCCACGTCAACGCCAAGGGGTTGCTCACTCCGGTCCCGATCGGGGTCGTCGGCGACGACCCGGGCCGTTTCGTCGACTCCCCCGTGGTCACCTCGCTGATTCACGAGTTCGGTGCGGACCACGACTGGATTATCATCGACACAGCTGCAAGCACACACAGCGATGCACTGCGGGTTTCGAAGTCGGCCGACACCGTGGTGTTGGTGGTGGCCGCAGGGCGCTCGACCTTCGACGCCGTCGGGGAAATGGCAGAAGAGTTTCGACAGACCGGACACGAGATTGCCGGGGTCGTGTTCAACGCGACCAGGACGGGCCGCACCCCGTCCGACCACCGATCGGCTACACACAAGCGAGGCAGAACCGGCCTGTTCGCGCGGTAGCGAGCGATCCGCCACCCGAGCACCAACGAATCGACTAGGCCCGACAACCGACTAGGCCCGACAATCGAGAGAGCCAGGGACATGAAACGTACGAAAGCAAGCGGCAGATCACGCGCTCGTTGGTGGATCGTCGCGCTCTTCGTCGTCCTCGGCGCTCTGGGCGGCATCGCGTTCTCGTCGCTTCAGACCACGATGTACACCTCGACCGCACGCCTGTTCGTCGGTACGAACGGCGGAACCACGTCGTCCGAGTCCTACCAGGGTGACCAGTTCTCGCAGCAGCGTGCGGTGTCGTACGCCCAGATCCTGTCCAGTGAGCTGCTGGCGCAGCGCGTCGTGGACACGCTCGCACTGCCGAACTCGGCGTCCGAGATCGCGGCGGAGACGACAGCGATCACCATCCCCAAGACGGTGCTGATCGAGGTGTCGGTTCAGAACTCGTCGGCCAATCGCGCGTCGGAAATCGCCAACACCCTCTCGACCGAGTTCATCGACTACATCACTCCCCTCGAAACTCCCGTCGGACAGTCTCAGCCCCGAACCACCGTGTCCGTCGTCGACGCCGCGGAACCGTCGGCGACACCGTCGTCCCCGAATTCGACGTCGAACGCGCTCATCGGTGCCGTTCTCGGAACCGTGATCGGCATCGGACTCGCGCTGTTCCTCAGCCGCCGCGCCGCCCGCTCGTTCGCCACCGCCCCCGCCTTGGCCAAGGCGACCGGCCTGCCCGTCCTCGGAACCGTGTCCAATCGGGGCGACGACGAATCGACCGACGTCGACGCTGCGCTCGTCGCCGATCCGGCTGCCGTCACCACGGACGACGTCGCTCTGCGGTCGGCGGACGGCGACCTCGTCGATTCCGACACCGAGACCACGAGCGAACGAATTCTGGTGGCCAAGGAGTCGTTCCGCCGGTTGCGTGTGCGGCTCGAGGCCAGCGAGGTCAAGCCGAAGGTCATCCTGGTCACCGGTGTCGGCGACTCGACCCATCGAACGTCTCTCAACCTCGCGATCGCGTACGCCGAGACCGACAGTTCCACGGTCATCGTCGAAACCGACCACACCACAGCGCAATTGGGCCCGATTCTGCATCTGCCCGACCACACCGGTCTGATCGACGTGCTGTCCGAGGAACTCAAGCCCGACGAGGCCACGCAGGAGAGCGGGTCCGCGAACCTCAGTGTGCTGACCGTGGGCTCGGGCGCGAACATCGAGCCGCTGCTCCCGTCGCAGCGCATGACCGACACCATTCGCGCTCTGCTGGACAGCCACGACTACGTGATCATCGATACCCCGCCGTCCAACTTGTCCAGTGCCGGTGCGGTTCTCGCGGGACGGTGCGACGCCACGGTGCTCGTGGTCGACCCCACGAAGGCGTCGCGGTCGGAGATCGTGCTGGTGGCCGACGACCTCAAGGCGTCCGGCGCGCCGCTCTACGCCGTGGTGCTGGACCAATAGGCGACTTCGTCGCCTGTGCGCGTTTTCGTACCTCGGGCGGTACTTTTCCGCTCACGACCTCTGTAGCAAGGACAGCGGCTTCTCGGTGACCAGTTGCAGCGCTTTCTCCACCAGGTCACGGGGAAACACGTTGTCGTGGAACGACACCGAGTACGTTCGTTCGCCGCGCACCGACCCGCTCATGACGGTGACCGCGTCGGGGCCGGCCGGGTCGAGCAGACCGGTGAACATGGCCTCCGAGCCTTCGGCGCCGACGATCCACTTCGCGTTCGAGAACTTCGGCGGCCGCCCGAGGTCCGAGTACATCAGTTTCATCACCGGGCTCACTGGCGCCTCGGTCGCAACCGTGGGCTCTCCCGACTTGTGCAGCCTCGCCAGCGCGGCAGCCAGCGTCATCCAGATCAACGGGTACCCGGATTTGTACACCTGCGAGAGCACGCCCGAAATTTCTTCGACGCCGCGAGACGCGGGCATCGGGACACTCATCCCGGTGATGAAGTTGCCGTTCACCGTCGCCTCCGGCGACAGGTAGCGACGGCAGTTCACCGCGAGCAGAACGTTCGGGTCGACCGTGAGACCGACTTCGTCGAACGCCCGCCGGATCAGATAGGCGGACATCGTGGCTCCGCTGGTACGAGGGGCATGCTCCTTGCGCCAAGCGGTCAGCTCGGACTCGCTGCTCTTGGTCGCGAGTGCGACGGCCAGCGACACCGACGGTGTCCACGGCGTGGTCTCCGTCGACTCGGCCCGCGCTCCCCCGTCTGCGAGCGACTTCAGCGCCGCCCGTGCGCGAACGGCATCTCGCAGTCGAGTCGGATGCTTCACGAAGGTGTCGATCACGGCTTTCGGGATTGCCCACCGCGTCTCGGGTACGCGGGCCCAGCCGGACTCGGCGTCTTCGTGCAACGCATGAATGATGTCGATGTACAGCTTGCCGTCGCCGAGCCCGTGGTCGATGTCGGCGACGATGTACCGGCCGACCTGTGCCATCCGGAACGGGGGCCGGGTGTCGTCTGCTCGGCGCAGCTCTTCGAGTGCGGAGGCGAATCCGCCGGGGCCCAATTCCTTCGACGGTGCGACGACGTCGTCGTCGAACAGGGGCTCGACGCTCCAGCGATGCGAGGCCGTCGTGGGGTGCAGAGCGATCCGTGTCTGCGTTCCTCGCGCGGCGAGCCGTCGTACTGCTCGCACCAGGTCGTCCTCGTTCCAGGGTTCCACCGGGCCGACGACACCCATGTACCGCGCGTTCGCGATGGACATGTCGATTCCCGATACCCATTTGCGCTTGCTCACGCGTCGACTTTACGTCCCGGCGAATTTACGTCCCGGTGACGCGATCTCGTTCGACGACGACGGCCCACACCCGGGAGCCGGGTGCGGGCCGTTGCGTGAGACGACTACTGCTGGTTGATCATGTTCCGCATCGTCGTCATCGCCGGTTTCGGCGAATAGTTGGTGCGGAGCAATCCGAAGTTCTGCTCGACGTTGGTGCTGCCGGTGTTGGTGTCCCGGAAGTCGAAGATGAAGATCGGACCGCAGTTCGGCAACGAGCGTAGGTACTTGACGCCGTCGGCCAGGAGCGATGCCTGCTGCGCCTCGGTGACACCGTATTGCTGACCCGGCGCCGTCGGAGCACCGTACTCGGTGGTCCAGAACAGCTTTCCGCCGTCACCGTTCTGGTTCATGCTCGCCTGCACGTTCTGGATGTGCGTCTTGGACGACCATGGGTACGACGCGGTACTGAGGTTGTCGGGCGTGCTGTACGGATGCAGACCCACCGCATCGAAGAAGCCCTTGCCGCCGTTGGCGTAGATGCCCTTCATGAACGTTCCGGGGCTGATCTCGACGCCCGAATCGAGTGTGGGTGCCGCGCCGGCGCTGATCACCGTGGCAACCGGGTTCACCGACTTGACGGCTTGGTACGACAGTTTCAGCATCTGGGTGTAGCGGGCCACGTCGGGCTTCGGGGCGAAACTGCCCTGGATGTTCGGCTCGTTCCAAATTTCCCAGTTGTCGACGATCCCTTTGTAGCGTTGCGCTGCTTGTTTGACGAAGTTCGCGTATTGCGCCGGATCGTTGGGGGCGGGGTGAATGTAGGAGCGGCCCGCAGGAATGGCGGCCCACGACGGCGTGTAGGTTGCAACGCCCAGAATCTTCAGGCCGGAGTAGTACGCGCCTTGGACCAATTGATCGGGTATGGTCCAGTCGAAATTACCTTGCGTCCGTTCGATGTCGGGCCATTGGATCGGCAGCCTGACACTCGGTATTCCGCTCGCCTTGATCTGCGCGAAATCGCGTGCCATCGATTGCGACGTCGGGTTGGTGGTCAACGTAACTGCCGTGACACCAAGCGATCTCGCGTTGATGCCCCCTGCAGCTGATGCGGTCGGCGCGGCGGCGATCGTGAGTGCGGCAGCCATACCGATGGCTGCGGCAAATGCGGTCACTCGCCGGCCGGTTCTTCCAGTCGTTCCAGGAATGCGCATGACGGTCCTTAAATTCGAGCGTGAGAGACAGCCGTCAAACGGCGACCAGTTCTCGGGTTGCGGTGTAGTGCACCGATTGCGGTTGGTTTTGATCGACCCCGACTGCCGAGCCGACATTACACATCGACGTCCAAAGTCCAACCGAAACTTTGCCTTGCGAATCACTTACCGAACTGGCGGTTTGATACCAATGTTTTGAAAGAATTCAATGGTTCAACCGGTCGGTTCTTCTCGGTGCCGCCGGGCGTACCGATGTACCGGACTCGGGGAAATACCTGTTCGCGTGTCGTCACACGTACTCGAACCGAGCGTCCGGAAGCGAAGATCTCGGCCGAACCGTGGGCAGCAGTCTTGTTTGCCGAACTAAGCGAACCGAGACGACCGATCCGGCAGTGCGTCTGCGAGAGCCGTGCGGGTTACCCGTCCGTTATCGACCGTCGCATCATTCGGTAACGCGGGCTGAAACGGTGCGGTGACTTGGAACACGACTGGCCGACAAAGTTGTAACGATTCGGTCTCGGTTGAATCACGGAACGGTACGACCGGTCAGAACGCCCGCATGCCGCCGTCGAGCAGACCCAGCAGATACGACCCGTAACCGGACTTCACGAGCCGCTCTCCGGCTGCGCGCAACGCCTCGTCGTCGATGAACCCCACCCGCCACGCCGCCTCTTCCGGGCACCCCACCTT
>NZ_BMCU01000006.1 GCF_014635345.1 Rhodococcoides trifolii | reverse complement strand
CAGTCGTCACCGGTAGACACCGATTACCTGGCCGGTCCCAACCTCAGGTTATGACTGCGGGGATTTGAGGGCGACGACGAGCAGGTCGCTCGACGGTCCTCGCAGTTCACGGCCCGCGGGCCACACGGCACGCAGGAACCGGCGCAGGTCGAGCCCCTCTGTGTGAACGCGGGCCAGCGTTCCGGCGGCGATCTCGGCGGATACCGCGAGGGAGCTGAGTACGGCCGGTGCGAGGCCGCCGATGACGGCAGCTTTGATGGCAGTGGTGGAGGACACCTCGAGCAGTGGCGCGGCGAGTGGGCCCGCAGTCCGGAGCGCACGTTCGAGCGCGAGACGTGTGCCGGACCCGGGTTCGCGGGTGACCAGCGGTGTCGCGGCCAGTTCGCTCGCCGTGATCGTTCGTCGAGCCCATTGATGATCGGGGGCGACGACGACGACGAGTTCGTCGCGGGTAACGTCCTTCGAGTGGAGTCCGCTGGGCAGATCGGGGCTTTCGACGAATCCGATGTCGGCGCGGCCGTCGAGCACCGATGCGGCTACGTCGACAGAGTTTCCGGAGGTGAGAGTCGGTGTGATGGAAGTGTCGTGGGAGCGCAGTGTGATGAGCCATCGCGGTATGAGGTATTCGGCGATGGTGAGGCTTGCGGCGATACGAATGTGGCTGTGGCGGTCGGTGCGCAGCATTGCGATGCTCGTGGCGAGCTCGGCGGCTTCGGCGATGACGCGCTCGGCCCAGCCGGCGACCAGTTCGCCGGTTGCGGTGAGGGTGGCACCTCGCTGCCCGCGATGCAGGAGTGCTACCCCGATGCGGCTTTCGAGTGCTTTCAGGCGTGCGCTCGCCGCTGGCTGCGACATGTCATGCGCCTCCCCTGCGCGTCCGATGCTTCCCAGCTCGGCGACGGACAGCAATAATTCGTAGCTGATCAGGTCGGTCACATGGGTCGGCAGGGGCACGGTGCCAGCGTAGAGACTGCAGTCGTAGCGGGCGCGGAGCCCACAGGCGCGTTTGCCGGAAAAGTCCCCATTCGATGCTCAATGCTCGCGGGAAGTGGAACGGGGTCGCGGCACTGGATCCCGTGGTTCGTTCACCCTCACTGACGCCACCTGCTTTTATCCAGTTCTCGTCACCCAGGATTGCCTTGGTTCGTGCGAGTTGTTTCGAACTTCACCGGTGCTCTCGCAGCGTGAGCTGGGACAAGGCAGGGGATGAGTCGGACGTAGGCGACCATTCCGATCAGCTCCACCAGTGTCTGCGTCACCACGACCACGGCAGCAAGAGACAGTGCTGGTGGCAGCGCGAGCGCCAGCGGCAGAACGACCAACGAATTTCGGGTGGCACCGGAGAAGATCAAGGCCCGAGCGTCCGGGACGTCCAGGCGGGTCACTCTGGCCGTCGCCCATCCGACAACCGCCATGATGACCAGGAACGCGACGAAGATCGGCACCGCGGCAAACAGCTGGGAGCCTTCGGAGCGGACTGCGTCGATCTGCGACGCCACGACGACGGCAAGAGTGGCCATCATGACCGGCACCATCGCCGCGGCCATCACATCCATGATCTGGGTGCCGATACGCCGACGACGCGCAAGTGCTTGCGTCAGGGCCGCCAACACCAGAGGAACAACGATCAACAGCACGAACGCTTCGACGAACGGTGCAATGTCGATGATCTCCACCAGCTCGGACCCGACGAACAACCACAGGTAGAGCGGCAGGAACGCGATCTGCAACAACATCAACAGCGGCGCGCTCGCGAGGAGCCGTTCCGACGCTGCACCGGCCAACCCACTGAAGACGATGACGTAGTCGATGCAGGGAGCCAACAACACCAACAGCACACCGACGAGTACCGCCTGATCAGCAGCAACGAACCGGGTCAGAGCGAATACGACGATTGGAACGAGCACGAAATTCAGTACTACGACGCTGAGCAAGAATGTGCCGTCGCGCAGCGATGCGCCGATGGCGGAGAACGGAACCGCGAGGAACGTAGCGTAGAGCAACACGATCAGTACCGGATTGATAGCAATCTCGAACGCATGCGCCGACGACGGCGCACCCAAACCGACACCGCCACCGATGAGCAGGGCCAGCAGGTAGAGCGGGATCTGGAACTTCTCCAGCCACGCCACCACCGAGGTGGTGCTCGATATGTTCATGCGGTGCCCACCGCGGTGTTCGCTGAGATCAGCCAGGTGCAGTCCGGATTGCATGGCGTCGGCGCGTCGGGTGTGTCCCCGAGCCGGGCCAGCGCGTCGGTCAAACTCTCACGCAGAGCGGTCAATTGAGCGATCGATTCGTTGGCGTGCGCGATGTGGGACTCGATGGCGGGGCCGAGTTCGGCTTTGACTGCTGCGCAGGAGTCTTTCTCCCAGACACGAAGGAGAAGTTTGATCTCCGGCAGCGACAGGTTCAGGCTCTTGGCGGCGGTGATGAACGCCAAGCGTTGCCGAGCGCGGTCGTCGTAAACGCGGTAACCGTTCGCCGAACGGTCCGCCGGGAGCAGGCCCTCGCTTTCGTAGAACCGTAGCGTGGTCGCCGGGACGCCGGTCGCCGATGACAGCTGTGAAATGCGCAGAGCGGACATGCGCACGAGGATAAACCTTCGAGTCGGGTGGAAGGTCAAATCCTTGACCTTCCACGCAGGTGCTGGGGCTAACGTCGGGCCATGTTCCCAGCGAGACCGCGCCCGGACGTCCGGGCGCTCATCCGTCTAGACCTGACGCCTCTCAGCGAGATGAAGGCCCCGTCGGCGTGCACGCTCTCAACGGCTGACCAACCTGAGGGTATCGAGTTGTGGGCAACGATCCTCACCTGCGCTACCAGCCGCGGACGGTCGACGGCGGACTTGTATTCACCTTCCCGTCACGTAGTGCTCGGAGTCGGAGTGGGTCCGCGATCAGTCGGGTGAGGCTGCCTGAGGGGTCGGTCCGAGCCGGACATTGACCCAGTGTCGGACCGGAGGGATCGACCACATGGTCCACAGTGCGAGGAGCGCAGTGCTGGCGGCAAGAATGCTCGCGGCGACGTCGAGCGGGAAATGTACGCCGAGGTACAGCCGGGAGGCAGCGACGGCGAGCGCGAACAGCACTGATGTCGTGCGGGCCAACCGCCGGACAATTACGTGCGCCCGAGCGGTGAGCAGGACCACAAGCCCGATCATGGCCGCAGCCACCGCTGTATGTCCAGACGGGAACGACCACACGGTGTCGGGAGGAATCAGCCAGAACCGTTGCGGGGGACGGGGTTCGCGGATGCTGTATTTCGCGATTGTCGACACGACGAGGGTAGATGCCATCACTGCCAGGGCCCATGCCGCGTCGACCCGTCGGCCTCTCCACGTGAGCCATGCGGCGATACCGATCGCCACCACGATTCCGACGACCGGTTGTGCGCAGTCCGTGACAAATTCGGCGAGGGCAGTGGCCCAGCCGGCGCGATGAAGGGCGATACGGTCGTGGAACCGCAGACCCGCCTCTGTCACAGCAGTGGTGGAGGCGAGAGTGCCGGCGGCGAGCAGTGCGGCAAATGCGAGCAGAGCGGCGGCAAACGGCCGAATCCACGGACGAGCAGGAAACATAGGTGACTTTCCTTGGTTGGGTTGCGTGGGATGGACGGTGGGGTGCCAGGTGCGGCGACGACCGGTGGCGAGTAGGGCGGCCACTGCGATGACCTGGATTGCGGGAACGACGGTGAGCGACGCGGGAATCGAATGTCGTAGAGCAGATCGGTTTTCGGCTGGGGAACGGATGGCTTTGCCGCTCCGTTCGTCGATCACGAGAACGCAGACGCGCCAGTGCGCCGGCGATCCAGAGGAAGTGCACGGCGATGACGGGGTGGGCGTAACCGGAAACGTCGACGCCCAGAAGCGGCGGCTTGGTGTATGCCACCGGGCCGGAGACCGAGCGCACCATCAGCGCTGCGACCTCGTCGGATGCGGTGACCACACCCCGACGACGAAGGCGGTAGCCCCCCGCGAGGCGAGGGGGCCGGTGATCGAGCGGGCACCTTCGTAGACGAAGTCCGCGAGCATGCTGACCGTCCCGAACGCGACAACGAACCGACACGCCCCCCATCGATGGTCGTGGCGGTTCGGTGGATTTCTTTCTGGAAGCGCGCGGCGGGAACCCGGTGCGGCGGATGGGTCACCGGCGTGTTTGGGCTGCGTCACTATGCTGCCTATCGGTAGCGGGGACGAGGAGGACCGGGCGGTGGGCGTGGCGGGCGAGTGTCGCGGACACCGATTCGCCGACGGCCCTCTCCACCAGTGACATCATCCCGCCGCGGGTGGTACCGATGATGATCATCAGGGCGTCGTTGGCGTCGGCGATCGTGGTCAACAGTCGAGCCGGGTTGCCCCGCCTCGAGTAGAACGCCCAGTTCCCGGGGATGGCGGCCAGCATCGCGCATGCCTCGCGGCGCTCTTGTTCGACAGCGTCGGCGATGCGTTGTTCCCAGTCGTCGCTGTCCGGGTCGATCGGCAGGTCATCGGTGTCGACGATGTGCGCTACATGCAGGAACGCGTTCAGTCGACCGGCAAGGTCCATCGCGTAGGTCAAGGCAGCGTGGCTTGCTGGGTGCCGGTCGAACCCCACGACCAGGTGGCACACCGGTTCTACCGAGGCGGCGGGGCCGTCCACCTGTAGCGGAGCGCGCCAGTCCCCTAGGTCGTCGCAGGAGGCGTGGCTGGGATCGTCCTCGGTCATTGTTTTCTCCTCATATTGTTTTCTCCTCATACGGAAGCCAGGACGAGACCGGCACCGCCGGCGACGACAGTCACCAGCAGGGTGCCGACCGCGTTCAACACGCCAGCGATGTACTTCTGACGTTGGATCAGCCGCACCGTCTCGAAACTGGCGGTGCTGAAGGTGGTGTACCCGCCGCAGAAACCGATGCCCACGATCAGCTGAAGTTCCTGGGGTAGTCCGTGGAAAAGGATCAGTCCGGTGACGAATCCGAGGAGCAGTGATCCGGTCACGTTGATGATCGCTGTCGCCCAGGGAAAATCCGACGCCCGGCGGTGCCTGATGGCCCCGTCGAGCACAAAACGGACGATCGCCCCTGCACTGCCCGCGCAGGCGATCCAGAGTGTCGTCATTGTGTTGCCTCCGCGGGCCGTGTCCGCAGTCGCGCGGCGATCGCGATTCCGGCGGTGGTGGCGACCAGACCCACCAGTACGGTGCCGGCCGCGTAGCTGCCGGCGGCCCACCACTGATGGCTGCGCAGAAACAGATCGGTATCGACGGCCAGTGTGCTGTAGGTAGTGAACGAACCGAGCATCCCGGTGCCCACCAACAGCCGGACCCGCTGCCGCCACCCTGTGTCCGGGCCCAGGCGAGCCAATCCCTCCAGCAGCATTCCGAGCAGGAACGCCCCGACGATGTTGATAGCGAAGGTCGTCACCGGCCAGCCACTCGCGGCAGAGGAACACCACAGTCCGAGTTGGTATCGGAGCGGGGCCCCGACCAATCCACCGACACCGACGGCGGCGATCGCGGACGCTCGCGCATGCAGCGGGCTTGGGGGCGCACTGTCGGGATCGACCGGTAGGGTCGGATTCGGGTCGTGATGGCCGTTCATGGACAGACTCCTTCCACTCAGGGAAAGGAGCCATCAGCCCCAGGGTTGGGGCGGTTCAGACAACCCCCTACGGGGCGGTCTCGGCGGAGATCCATCGCCGGACACCACTATAGCCTGACCAGGGATCGACCCAAGCAGATCCGATGTACGTTCGAGATTCTCGGTCAGCAGGCCGAGGTGTCTATGTGCCAGCGCTGCAGCTCAACAACCGAACCCGGTTGTTGAGCTCGACTAACGGCCACGACGGCACCGGCCACGACGGCACCGGCCGTGCAACGGGTCGGATTGGACACCTGTGTTCGCGTATCAAGCCCGGTATTCCCGATCCGCCGACCACCGCGATCTTCTCAACACGGGTACGTGGCACACGGCGTCACCAAGACGCTGAACATTTCGCCGAACACAGCATTGTCGTCGAACTCAGAGCGGGCACCAGGCTCGGAACCGAGGTTCATTGCCACGCCGCATCGACACGCAGTCGACTAGACCACACTCGAACATGAACTGCGCCACCCAATTTAACCCCACTGCAGTAGGTCGAGAGTGAATCGGGATACTTCGAATCGAACGCATAGAACGTCTGGCGCACAAGCGCACTCAACATACCGGTGACGAGCTACGTCAAAGTCAAAGACTCCAAGGGAACACACACGACGTGTCGAGGGCAATCATGTTCACTGGTAGATCGAGGACTTTTCGATCACAGAAGCTGTTCTATATGGTGGTTGTACGCGTAGCTCGGCGGGATGAATGCTACTGACCGGCGCTCCCGTGTGGTGGGTAAGTGCAGTCGTCTTCTGAACTAGTGCAGTCGTCTTCTGAAACTGACAGGCGCCGGCGCAGCAATCAGCGGAATCTTGTGGGACACCGCTCTGCAACAACACGTGCCACAACAGGCCCTCTCCCGAGTCGCGTCCTACGACAGCCTCGGATCGTTCGCCGCGGTCCCGCTAGGCCAACTGGCCGTGACGCCGATCGCAGCCGCAGTCGGCTCAGCACACGTCGCCATCGCGGGGGCGATCCTCTGGGCGGCAATGTCACTCGGCGCGCTCGCAGCGCCATCAGTTCGCAACCTCCAGCCCACGCGGTAGCCCACGACGTGCAACGGTCGGCCCCGCGATTCCCGGTCATCTCACGTTCGAACTTCGCAGTCTCTTTGTGGGTTACGATCGTCCGTAGCAGCGACCGATACGAGGTCACTGACCGCTGACGTGGCCCCGCCCGTGTGAACTCGGCGGCATCTAGGTTCACGCATCCGTGCACGTAACGGCGCTCTCGCACCGACATGAACCACCACCCTCCTGACACCGAGGACGTCGACTGACGATCCGAGTCCACCACCGACCAAGCCTTTCGGCGGCTCCGCAGACCATTCCTCTTTCTCACCTCCTCTGAAACAAGAATTAAGGTACGACTCCTTGCGACCCCCGGGTTCGAGGCTCCACAGACGAATAGCCGTCAACCTTGTAGTTTCCGCACCGCAGCCACTCGGCGGGGTCGTTCAGACCGTTCCCTAACCGACTTTCCCTGAATCGGGCTGAGGACGCGTACCGCCGGCTGCGCTCCGAGGACGCGACGCCCCGACTCCAACGAGGATTGCAATCGATGTCGCCAACAACAGAACCGCACACAGGGATGCCAGACCTGCTGAAGACGCGAACGCCCAGTACATCAAGGCGCCGAGAATCCACGGCGCTTTGACCAACCCGCACACCGCGACAGCACCAGCGCACAACCTCGCGACGACTCGCCAACCCCGCCGGTCGAGCGGCACTGACACGGCGATGAGCACCGCCAAAACCACGACAACGAAAAGCGGCCCCTGGTGCCACTTCGACGCGTTTTCAGCCCACGACTCTACGTTCGACCCCATTTGGTCCTGAGTAGTGGGCAACCCACCAAAGCCCGCCGCAATCGCCGCTGCACCGAGTGCCGCTACCGTCACCCTGTCTCGGGCCTTCACTGACCGCCACCGATCTGTTCATGACGAGCGCGTTCTAAAAGACGCCGTTCGCATCTCAAGCTACTAGTTCTCAGCCCACTGATCACCGCGCTTCGCGACATAAAATCGGGTGAAGCCAGATTCGCCGAGGCCGACTTATGTCCCGCAACAGTTTTCGCACCTTCGGCGACCGACCGTCGAAGGAGCCGTCGCCCTATTCTGCGATGGCCTGAGACCCTGCGCACGTACTGATACGTCCCTGGTGGCGTCAGTGATCAGGAAAATTAAGCCGGGGAATCAGATTATTGCCCGGAAAAGGGGGACCGTTCGGATTGTCCAAATTCTTCATGGTGCCGCCACCTATCCGCTTTTCCATGACCGAATCCGTTCCCAGGACATGCATAGGTGTATCAGCGCGCGTTGCAGGCCAGACCTGTATCAAATACCGCTCCACGATTTCTGTCAGATCACCCAGCCGACGGGCACGGTCGCGGTCTCGCGCGTGAAAACGCATCCTGAGCAATCCGACCCGTTCGGTAAGGATGGTTTCGGGTTGGGAGTCGTTGATGTTTCCGATCCGAACTGCCGACCCCAACGGACCACCGGGCGCGGGGTTTGTCACCGGCAAGCTGGTGAAATCTCGTTCGGTGATGACGTCCCACTCGACGTCGAGCGTCTCAGGTCGCGCGCGATACTCCTCGATAGCAACTTCGACAGGGCCGTAGGTGGCGCCGGTCATGACCATGAGTGCCCCGTGGCGGAACTCGGTGATGGCGTCGATGATCCTCCGCCACGGGTCTTCGACCGCTTGATCGGCGCGTATACGGAACTGACCCTCGACAGTCTGTACCGATGTCGTCAGCACACGAAACGGCGCGGTCATCACGCCATCCTGTCACGATCGCGTTGAGACTCGTTCCGTGCGCACGGCGAGAAACAACGACCGGAAGAACGGACAATTGGTACAGTCGGGGGTATGGCGACGTCGACGAAGCCTCCCGGGCTCGCCGGCCCGATCGTGCTGCTGTATCTCGGGTATGTGGCGTCGGTGCCCTACACCGTGGGCGTCGTCCGGAATCTGAGAAATCCGGAGGTCTCGTTCGACGGCATCCTCCCGCTCGGACTGCTCGCCATTGTCGGTTTCGCTGCGGTCGTCTCGGCGACTCGAATGCTGTTCGTGAACGAGAAGTTTCGCAGTCTCGACGCCGACCACACATCGACTCTGCCGCGCAAATTGACAGCGGTCGTCGTCACCGCTGCCGTCTTCCTGATCACCCTGTGGTCCATTTTTAGTGGCTCACCGGCACTGGGTCTACTCGCTCCCATCGCTATCGCGTGGTCTGTGGTGAACGCGATCAGATTGCGCCGGTCGTTGCGGTCACCACATTCGCCCCCGGTGTAGACGACCTACCACCATGTCTTAAAGCATCAGCTAACAACCGTGTCGACGACACGGAGCAGTCCGGAAAGCGCAGCTTCCAACCATTCCTGCGGAATGTGGGTCGCGTGCTGCGAGGCAGGCTACGACGGCACCTACCGCGGGTGCGAAGGGAAACGATGAACGCTCCAGCCATCCTCTCGCTCACCCTGGGCGTTGTGCTCATCGGAGCACTCTGCGCTCTCTCGCGTAACCAGGTTGCCGACCTGGGGCCCAACTCCGTCATCGGCCTCAAGACCAAGGCGACCACAGCATCGCCCGAGGGGTGGCGCATCGGACACGAGGCTGCCTCTTCACTACTTCGAGCAGCACTCATCACCGCGACAGTCGTGGTGGCAGTTACGGCGGGGACTTCGGTGGTGTCGGTCGTATCGGGGTCGGGGACCGCGGCGGGTCTTGCGGTAACCGTTCCCGCTGTGGGCCTCGGCGTCCAAGCGATATTGATGGTTCTGGCAACGGTGAGGGCCGACAAGGCGGCAAGGACTGCTCGCTAGCAGCGTCTCGAAGGTCCACTGCCCGTGCAGGTGTTCCGTGTGACGTTCGAGTCGCGCAGTAGATACTCGTGACTGGACCTGCAGCAGCCGTGCCCGAAGATCCTTCGAGTTCACGGGCCCGGCCTACTAGGCTCCGGTGCTTTAGACCCCGCCGTTGTCGAGTCCACAACAGCCGCACCGACCGCCATCTCAGCACTCAGCCGCGGGTTGTGTACTGATAGAACATGCCGTCCCTCCAGCGCAGAAACACTGATGGCCCGAAGCCTTCCTGCGGGGTGAAGATGTCGTACCAGAGTGGCCACATGTGGTGATCGGCAATCCACGCCACGGTCGGCGGAAGACCGGGGGTGGGTGACGACGAGTCCAATGCGTATCCGGTACCCGCGATGTACAGCTTGGGCGGCGGATCGATGAACCAGGTCACCGTCCCGTAGAAGGGGTACATGGCCATCAACAGGGCAACGATCGCGACGACAATCACCAGTGCAGTCACCCAGAGCCGGTCGCGGATTTTCTCGCTCACGCACTCCCCTCCCTAGCCGGTGTCAGGACCCCGATCGCTGGCGACGCGGGCCCCGAGTCCGAGGGCGACCACCACGGCACGTATAGCGGTGGACCTCAGATCGGCACCCCGAGAACGCTTCTCACCGTTGTGAGTCTGGTCGATCTTGTTCATCGGCTCCGGGTACACCAGCACACGAACCTTTTCTTGCGTCGTTCGGTGAACGACCCTAGTGGCAATTCGAGTCCTCGACCTGAACGACGCCGTACCTTTCGCTGCATCTCGACGGCCTCACTCATGCGCATACGCGCGTCGAGTCTCACTCGCCATCGACGAGTGCCGTCGCCGACGGATCCAGTTCGGCTCGAAGCGAGGACATCACATCGTGCGGGTCGACTCGGATGCGCGCCGTCGTTCGAGCGAGTGATCGAACGAGGTCGACAATCTCTGTGGGTAGCGGGGATGCGGTGTCGGACACCCTGGTCCCGGCGCCGGTGCGTGTCACGACCAGGCCGTCGTGCTCGAGTTGCTTGTAGGCCCGTGCCGTCGTCCCGGGGGACACCCCCAGATCGCGGGCGGTCTGACGGACGGTGGGCAATCTCTCGCCGCGCCCCAGACGACCCGAGACGATCAGACCCCGGTAGTGATCGTAGATCGACGTCGACTGCCCTCCACCCGCGAGGCGATCAGTCATCGGCGCGCCGCAACGGAGGCCTCCGACGACGCGCTGACCGATCGGTGTCGAAACGGACGCGCGATCGCCTCGAGCACGTACACGACACCAGCTACTTGCAGGACCCACCCGAGGACTCTCATCGTCGGCGCAATCGAGGAGAAGCCCGTGCTCCACAAGTACGGGTCGGAGCCCGGCATCTGGAAGCCGACCTGTCCCGCCGAGTAGCCGATGCCTTCCACTACAGCGCCCAAGCTCAGAAGCACAGCACCGATGGTCACGGTCAGCAACAGTGATGCCGCTGCCGCTCTCGCACGACTCTCGTCGTCCACCGCTGCGATCCGGGCAAACGGCCGCGCAGCATCGAGATGCAGTGCCCACCAGGTCGATCCGAGCAGAGCGATGGTCATCAGGATAACGGGAAGGCCCTCTGTCCAGCCGTAGACCGTGCCGTACCCACCGCTCGGCCCGATGAAGGTGATGTTCGCCGATCCGGCGACACCCGGTTCGGATGCGAGCCCGCACACGACAGTCACTGCCAGCAGCAGAGCGGCCCAAACGAGCAGAATGCGAAGCTGTCCACCGTTCACGAACGACGTCCACGTCCGGCGAACAACGGGTACCACCGGTTCCTCGACGAGTACAGGGTGTCGAACCGCCCACAGCGCCAGAGTCGACGCTGCGATGGTCGCTCCCGCGAGGGGAGCTGCGAACCTCCACCACACCGTGTCGAGCGGCTCCGACCACCGAGGCGCAAGGACGCCGAGCGCCCACCCCGAAAGGACGAGCAGAGCTCCGAGGGTGCCGGCGAGTGTGCGGAAACGGCGACCGGCGGTGTGGACTCCGACGGATCTCCGTGCCACCAATACCGTTGCCAACCACACCAATGCGGCGACGACGACCACTCCGACGGGACTGAGTGTGAGAGCGAGTGTGAAGCCGAAGCTGCTTCTGTCCACGAATATTCTCCTTCAGCAATTTGTACCAAGAAACTAGCACAATTCGTACCAATTGATGGATACAAGTTCGAGAAGAGTCGAAGTTCGCAAAGAACGTGGATCACTGCAGCGGGGTCGCAACGGACGCAGTCTCGCCCAGTCGACCGGTGACGTGTCGATACCGGACAGGTGCGGTACTCGGCGGCTGCGGGCAGGTCCTCCCGGTCTGGTCACCGCAGCTTTCCGCAGGGGAAATTCGCGGGCCGGCCAACAGACCAGGATGCTCTGTGGGCGTTCGACAATCGAACTCCGCTGCGCCGCGTCCTGCGGAGTGATTTCGCTCTTCCCGTTCCGAGCTGACGGGAATCACCGTCTACACCTTGAAAGGTCACTGTCATCGTGCTGTCCGGACGCCTCCTAAGAAGCATCCGCGCAACACGTTTCGCTTCATCTTCTGTCCGGCACTCTCGCGCGGTCACCTGCGAATCGTGCGCGGGGGGGGCTGAACCACTTCTTCGGAGACCAAGAAGATGCCGATCTCGAACTGTGGCCGATCACCGGTGGATACCGTCATCGACTCATGGTGGCACCCGCCATTGCATTCCGCTGTGTTCCCGGCGTCGTCTGTTTGGCTGACTTCGTTAGCCCTGCACCAAATACGGTCCGACTAATTAACCCGGTCCACCTGTCGTCGTTGCCGCCGCGCTCGACTTGGTCCCCACCCTTCGCGCTCACTGGACGACTGGTTGGTTGACTGGCGGAGTGTCGATATTCGAAGGTGCGGTGATCGGGGACGGTGGACACCTCTTCCCCGGTCTGGCGGTCGCAACAGTTTTCGCACCGCACTAGGCAGCAAGCCTTGTCATCAGCGAGGTACGGCCGCAGGGTTTGGCTGTCATGCTCAGGACGTCCAACGGGAAAGCGGCCATTGGGGCGCATAGGGTGCGCCGGTCCACCGCGTGTTCGGTGAGAGTGCTCTGACGAATTCGCTGTAGCTGCTCAAAGTTTGGGGAAACCCGGTCGACTCCGCGGGGTAGGGAGGGACTGTCATTCCCGCAGCGACTGTGGAACCAGGTTGATCGAAAAGCAGGCCGTTGCTGTTGAACGCTAGTTCGCGGTTGACGAACCCTGTCTCTTGGACGGTGAGGTGGTGTGGCCGTTCGATCGGTCTGTCCAAAGGTGCGAGGACGAGCAATCGGCGCGGGCCAGCCGGAAAGAGGATGAGCGGGGCCGTCTTGTACGGAATCGGCAATTCTCGCGTTTGACGCTTGGTGCCGATACGGATCACAGGGTCGTCGCAGGTCAGCAGCGGCGACTCAGTACTGATCAGCCACCATGATCTGTGTTGTTCGAGGTGCGGGACGACCTGCTCACGCCAGACCCCGATTGCCGACTCGATCGCCTTGGGTTGGGTTTCGGCGCTGATCAGTTGGGTGCGCACAATGCTCTGTGCGATTTCTCGATGGCGGGCGTGCGTGTAAGGGATGCCGTAATTGCCCGCAAGCACCGAGAGGACGTCGGGTATGTCGAACAGATACTCGGCGCCGTAATGGGCGATGGCACGGTCGATGGTCAGCTCATGTTCTCGCCCGCGAAACGTCCGCTGGCTCTGTAGGCCCACGTAAACAGCGAGATTGGACAGAAGGTTGGTGTCTCTGATGCGGCCGTCCGGGCGGGAATCGAGCGCCCTCAGCCAGTGCGCAGCTTTGTCTTCGATTCGCCCCATGTGGGTTTCGAACCACATGCTCGGGTTGTCATCGGGATCGACGTCGTGCGCTTCGATCTCGTAGAAAAACTCCTCCGAAGCGGCGGCATCGATGTCGGGGTCGACGTCGGCGACCGATCCAACATTCAGGTCGACAACTCTTACCTGGTGTCCGTTGCTTGACCACCGTTTCAAGTACATCCGTGGCACGACGTGATGTCGAAAAGTCGTCTGAGGGTTACGGCGAGTCAGTTCCTTCGACCGCTCGATCTCGGCATCGGTAATCCACTTGTTGGGCGAAGCCACGAGATAAGCCTACGGCCACGCCGTCTTCGGTAACGGTTCAATCTGCCGTCATAAATTGTCCATCACCGACCCACCTTCGACCGTCGGGCTCCGTTCCGGCTCCGTGCGGTCGACCCGAACTCACGGAATCGGTCCCCCGGCCCGACGGACAGTTACATCATGAAGGGCAACTGCGCTCACTTGACTCTCTATAGTCCAATGTCGTTGACGGCGTTGCCGATCAGGGGCGCGTCCTCCCTCGCGTAGAGCTCGAGCATCGCAGGACTGGTGTGTCCGGTCTGGCGCATGATGGCGTGTGCCTGGGCGCCATTGCGGAACGCCTGCGTCACGAAACCGGCACGCAGCGAATGCCCGCCGAGCTGCGAGAGCAGGTGCGGGTCGAAGCCGGCGTGCTCGGCGCGGCGGCGGATGGTCTTGTGGATCGCCGATCCCGACAGGGGTGTGGTCGAGAGGTTGCCGTTCTTGACGACGGCGCGAAACAGTGGTGACCGCGCCACCGTGCGTGGCACTCCCCCGTGGCAGATGTGACCGTCGAACGGCTCGCGCCCTCGCAGTAGCCGGATGACCGACGGTCGCCCTCCGGCGTCGTACGCGGCGACGACCTGGAGCCACCGCACGTACGCGCAGGGTGGGCAGGTGGTGTGCGAGACCGTGATCGGCAACGCACGGACAGCCCCGTGACCTTCCTGGTCTGTCTTGGACTTGGTCAACCGGACGTGGAGACCGTCGTGTCGGTGGATCTTGACGTCGCCACAGGTGAGGTCGGCGAGTTCGCTGCGACGGAATGCGCCGGCGAACCCCATCAGCAGCAGGGCGCTGTCGCGTCGTTCGAGGACGTCGTCGGACCATCCTGCGCTGCGTTCGCGGGCGGTGGTGACCATGAGCGCTATGTCCGCGACCAGCAGTGGCGCGCGGGGTGTTCGGGGTCGGTCCCCGGCGGCGGCGTATTCGCGTCTGATTCCGGCCAGGGTGGCGGCGACCATCTCGTCCGGTCCGGGCGCCGGGAGACCGGATGTGCGGTGATAGTGGTTGATCGAGGCGACCCACCGGGACAACGTGGCGGGTGCGTACGCCCGCTTCCCCGTCTCGGTGTGCGTGTCCGCGGCGTCGACGAGGTACGCCGCGACCGTCAGCGGGTGCGCGGGCAGCGCGTCGTAACCGGAGCGGGCGCACCACCCGGTGAATCGGCGCCAGGCGGATGCGTAGACGCGTCGTGTGCCGGCGGATCGGGACGAGGTGACGGCGTCGGCGATCCGTTCTGCGACTGCCGACGAGACGGCCGGACGGGCGTCGCCGGGGGCCAGCGCGGCCAACCAGGTACCTGGTTGTCCCTGTTCGTCGGCTCCGGCGGGTGGTTGCGTCACAACATTGACCGTATCGCAGGTCTCCGACACGGTCCGGGAAGAAAAACTGTGCTGAACTGGCGTTTCGGTACCTACGGTGCGAAAAATGAAATTTTCGTGGCCAAGTTCTACCCGCCACTTTGACCGGCTGCGTAGAAGCAAAAAGATTGTCAGAGCGCGTGATTAGTAGAAATCCGTTCGTATTGCACTGAGTGAAGCTTCTACCGTTCTGAACCAACGTCGTGAGTGACGTTGTGCGCACGCAAGTTTGTCCCCGGCATCAACTGATGAGCTTGCTCTCCAGACAACGCCCGAGCACCACGGGTTCTTGTATGACGGTCAATCAGAAGGCTCTGCCCGCCTTCGCTGTTCGCGACTTTTCCTGCACGCCGTTGCCTCTGCTCTTCTCGGCCCTGCTCGATAATTGACCGGAGACGCTCCGCTTTGACTTTCATTTTCGTATTGGTCTCGGCTGCCGCAAGGTCGTCACGCGCTGCTGCTGACGCTTCAGCGCTCCATGCGTCAGAGTCCTGCGACCGTTCGATGATGCTTTCCCAGGCACCTTCTGGCAATCGCACCTCATTCTTTGCGGCCGTCGCGGTGCGCAAAGCCTGGGCGACCGCATCTCGAGCCTGTCGCAGTCGATCGTGCGCGGCTGGATCTGGTGATACGTGCGTTCGGCGAAACCTCATCCTCGCACCTCCCGCTGTCGTCAATCCCTGACAAGCCGAGCTCAACTCGGCGCTTGCCGCGTCGTACACGGTGCGGGCCGCGCGCGCCAAGGCGATCAATTCCGCCTGCTCACGTATCCGTCTCTGCTCCTTGTGAACTCGCTCAATCGAAGGCACTCGATCGGTCTGCGACGCGACCAGGAGAGTGGCCTGCCGCAAGTCGGTCTCCGCCCTGTCGATGACGTGCATCAGCTCCGTATGGGACAGCGCCTGGAACGGTCGTTCAGTCGCCGGGGCAGCGGATTTCACGATTTCGTCTACTCGACTGCGTGCGTACTCTTCGGCAGCAATACGTTCAGCGCGTACGAGCTGCCCCTGCAGTGTGTTCACTCTCTTCGAGGCTGCAGAAACACCAACTGCATCGAGGTCCATTGCTTCCCATCGAGCGTCGAGCACATCCTCGGGCGTCACGTGGCCCCCATCAGCTACGCCGACGTCCTCGTACGTCGCTGCGGCGGCCTCCGCAGCTGTTCGGTCCGCATTCACACGGGTTACCAACATCGTCAGTCGCCATGTCTCCCATGCAATGGTGCCTTCGAGTGCCGCTGCACGGTCGTCATCTCCGATTTCGAGGGCGACCTTCTTGTCCGACGTGAACTGACCGATCTGCCCACGAACGACTTCCGCGGCGCAGTCGGACTCGATCCAGGTATGTCGGGCATCCAGCATGGCGATCATCGCCGGCCTCTGACGGTCCGCGGTCTCGCGCATCCCCATCAACGTTGGCGCAACGGCGGTCATTGACGGTCCGCGTCCATCCATCAGCTCATTGCGGAGTGAGTGCAGTTCTTCGCGAGCCTCGTCGATATTCGCACGCAGTAGCGAGACGCGTTCGTCCGCGGCAACATTCGGGTAGGCCAAGTCAGCTACGTGCTGCGCGTTGTCCGCGTAGAGCTGCCACTCTTCGGCTGCGTCAGGAGCGTCGGGCAAGCTGTCGGTTTTGCCCTGCGGTTCGGCGGGCTCGATAGTGTCGAGCGACAAGTAATAGTCCGCGTCGAGAACCGCCAGTGAGTCAGCGACTGTGTCGTCCGTAGAGGACGGCTCGAAACTGCGGTCGCAGTGCGCGTCGTCGAACTCGGACCCGATCTCCGGTTCTGTTGGCGGGTCGATGACTTGCCAGGATCCGCGATCGTGCACCAGCAGTTCGATGCGCCAGGTGAGTGCTCTCGCCAGCTCGTGCGGACGGACGCCTTGTGTGTCGCCGACACCAGGGTCGAGAAGACCGACGGCGGTGTCGAGAAGTGACGCTGGTGTCCATGACCGTGGGCTTGCTGCGTCTACTGCCGAGACCAAGGCGGGCCAGGCAGCGTCGGTCATCACCCGTTCCGCGTCGACGGAACCGAGGGCAGCCACCAGGTGTTCGGACCAGGGCGGGCGCACTGTCGGTCCCAGGCCGTCGGCTTCGAGCACGGCATCGCCGAGAGCGCCGGACAGGCGCCACCACAGTGCCGCGGCCGGTATTTCATCCGGCAGCGGGCGGTCGGCGACGGCTTCCTCGATCAAGCTGTGGACATCTATTCCTGCCTGAGAGGCAGTGGCGAGACGCTCAGCCAGGTTGGGCCAGTACGGGTCTCGGGCGACGTGGCGGTCGATTTGGTCGACAGCGGGTTGCCACGTTCGAGCTGCGGATGCGTCGTCGCCCGCGATCAGTTCGGCTCTCGATATCAGTTGTTCCTGCGCAAGTCGCGGCGCCGCGGCGAATTGGTCCGGACCGCAGGTCCGTCGATCGGCATCGGGGACGTCATGGGCTGCGCGGAACACTGCGAGATCGGACGGGAGGTCACGGTCGGCGCTTCCGACGAACGGGCGTGCCCATGTCGGTGACGTCGTCGGAGTCCACTGTTGCGAGGCCTCGTGGACGGCGCTCGCGTGCTCGACTACAAGTGCGGCGCGCGCGCTGAGATAGGGAGCCCATTGCGTGTCGGCCTGAAGGGCAACGGGAATCGGCGGCAACCACGGGAGTGGACTTACGTCTGTTCCCGGCGTGGATGGCCGGGGCGCGGGTAGCCGCCACTGCAATACCGCTGCAGGATCGTCCGCCGTGGTGAGTTCGCGTCCGCTGCTGAAAGCCGACTCGAGTGCGTCGAGTGCGTCGACACCATTCGCTTCCAGCATCGCAAGATGCATCCGGAGGACGGGCCAGGCCGGCGCGTCGCTAATCGCGTCCACCAATCCCTCAGCAGATTGGGTTATGTGCGACAGCCGTTCCGGGCCGACGTGAGTCTCGGCGGCCGTACCGACTGCGTCGCGGTAGGCAGCGGCGGCTGGGCCGAGAAGTCTGAAGGGGTCGTTGACTTCGCGAGCGGTGGTGTGTGCGGACTTCTGCGCGCCGTCCCTGGCGAGGATGGTTCTGAGGTCGTCGACGGCAGTCGGCGGCAGCAACCCGCGTTCCGTCATAGCGAGTTGGAGGTCCCCGTTCGAGGCAGTTGGAAGGTAGAGGTGATTGCCGTGTCTACCCCGAGTCATCGCTACGTAGAGAATCTGGCGGGTTTCGGCACCGGTCGCGACGGTATGACACACGTCGGCGGTCATGCCCTGCGCGGAGTGAACGGTCGAGGCATACCCGAGGGTGACGTGGTCCGCGACGTACTGCGCAGGAAGGGTCAGCTTCCGTCCGAGTCCGAGGTGCCGAACAACCAGTTTGCCGGATCTCGTGGCTTTTTCGACAGTCCAGCGGTCACCGTTGCGAACCCAGTCCGACGCTGTCATCGGTAGCCTGCGTTCGTTCTTTCGGGTGCAGATGATGTCGCCGGCGCTTGCTGCGAGACCGTCCGACAGCCTGACTTCGCGACCTGGTCGAGCGCCGCCTGCCGCGATGCGGTCGGTGCGAGCACGCGCGTTCAAGGTGTTGACCACCTCGAGCGTCGGGGCCAATAGAACAGCATCTCGGCCGGCGGCACGATCTGTAGCCCATCCTCGGTAGGCGTCGTACGCCACGGTCACGTCGGACCCGACGTGTACACGTCCGTGGTCGATATAGAAGCCGATGGCCGCGTCGTCGCCGTCGCGAAGGGCAAGCGATGCAGCGCCTTCGGAAGGATCGGAGAAGCGCACCACGTTCGACAGGGTGACCGCGCCGACGGTGTCGTGGATGTCCCGAAGTACACCCCCGGCGGCGATTGACGCGAGTTGTTGATCGTCGCCGATCAGTCGAACGCTGGCGCCGCGACGAAGGAGTTCGTTGATCGCAGTGTCGAGATCGAGTGTGCTGGTCATGCCGGCCTCGTCGATGACGACCAGCGTGTCCGGACCGATGTTGTCGACCCAGGCAGTCTGCCCCGTCGATGTAGGTCGGTTCTCGAGAACGAACAGGAGCTTGGCGACGGTGTCCGTCGTCGCCCCAAGGTCGTCGCGAAGCAACGCAGCGGCTGTTGCCGTCGGCGCCAGTCCTACTACAGTTCCACCGGAGTTCAGCCATGCGCGGCCGAGAGAGCGCATTGCGGTGGTCTTGCCTGTACCGGCTGGGGCCAACGCGAGCTGAAGTCTGGCTCCCGACGATGCCAGTTCGCGAACGAGGGAGCGTTGGCCAGCATTCAGTTCGCGTCCGTTCGCAGCGGACTCCAACAGCGCGAGCTCGATATCAGAAGGACGAGCCGATCGGCCGCCGCGAAGCGTCGCGGCGCGGAGGACCCGAGACTCTGCTGCGAGCACCGCTTCCGAGGTGAAATAGGAACTTTCGTGCTGGGTGTAGACGTCGGTACCGTCACGACGTCGTAGCACGGTCGGTGTCTGCGATTCGACACCTGCATCGCGGGAGTTGGAAAGGTCGACGGCTCGGGCGGGGTCGCATGCCATCGCAACGATCCGGCCCACGACGTCCTCGATCTCTCCGCTGCTCAGGTCGTTCCCGCGAACAAGCCGTATGGCCTCGGCCCGAACGTGGTTGATACGCCACCGGGAGCGCTCGCGCGAGACGGTGTCGACTATGCGGTCTGCGCAGCTCTCGATCCAGGCATCAGATCGCTCCGCACCCGGCCGGTGATGCTGTGTCGTGGCCGTCGCAATCATGTCGACGACGGATCGGTCCGACCCGAGAATTTTGGCGGCTTCCGACCACCACACCGACCGCTGGTCAGCCAACGACCGGGGCTCGTGTTTGGCAGCCCGCGTCTCCAATGTCGCCTGCTGCGCAAGACTGATGGACTCGATGGCTGTCGGCTCACGACCGTGATCGCGCTGGAACTGGGAAGCCAACTCGCCTGTTCGGTGCACGATCATGGCTCGACGCGACGACCAGGCCGCCGTCAGTCGATCGTCCACGCCGACGAGCTCGCGAACAGGACGACGCCTCGAGTCACCGGATCGCCGCTCAGCGAAGCGGCCTCCGACCTTCGAACGGACTTCGGCTTCCAGAACGGTGTTGTAGACCTCGGATGCACTGACCACGTTGCGGTAGAGCGGACGACCGTCGAGTGCAAGCCATCGCGTTGCACCGTCCGCACCGACAGTGCGCACCTTGTTGCTGATTGCAACGTGGGTGTGCAAGTTCGGGTCTCCGGCACGCGAATCGCGGTGGGTGAACGCGGCGGCGATCAGACCATCGGTGTCGACTTGAGCAACTCCGTTGGTGCCTGTGCGGGAAAACGTTGCGTTCCGTTCCAGGAACAGGAGTGCGGCCTGTACGGCCGCGTCGTGTGCGGCCTCGATCTGTGCCGCGACGTCCAGGGGTGCGATGGCCCACAACGCCGAGACCGACTTGACCGGTGTGAACGTCAGGTCGTACCCGGCTACCGCTTTGGTGTTCTGTCGTCCGATGCGGGCGACCCATCCCGACAACTCGCGCGCGTCGGAGGGTGAACGTCCGAACTCGCCTTCGAACATCGACGTCGCGACCCCGGTTCGTATCCGGGCTCGGTCGTCGTCCTGAATTGGGGCGTTCCACTTGTGGCCGTTGCCCGTGTTGAACTCGACGAACGCGGCGGCGCACGCCACCCGAAACTTGGTTGCTCCCCCGTCGATTTTGAAGGATCGTCCAAGTTGCGCCGACCGAGCAGCCTCTTTCGAGGTCGCGCCAGCACCAATCGCAGCCAGAAAGATTTGATCCGCGTCGGGGTGCAAACCCTCTCCGAAAAGGGCCTTCATCTGTGCCTCGGAGACCTGACTGTTGGGAGCAACTGATCCCAAGGCGGTGAGTCCGGTGCCCGACCACAGGCCCGGCGTTTCACCCTTCTCGCTGTAATAATCCGCGAGCGAGGACACTCCGCGCTGCGTCGAGTCCGCTGCTGCGACCTGCCGGGTCAGATATGAATACCCATCCCCCGCGGTCAACTTGTGCAGCCCCATCACAATTCGGACAGTACCTACGCAGAACTGAATTGACCATAATGCAAGAGGTGTGTGGGGATTTGCTTCAGTGAAACTATCTATCGCATTATCGGGATCGACGGTAAAGTCGGCGACACATTTTATCGAAGCCGGTGGTACGAAAATCAACGGCGTGGACAGAGGCGGATTGTGGACATGGCGTCGTCACGCAGTCGGATCGAGTCACGCACACGTGCCCGTATTAATTACCAGCATTCAGTGGTCACGAACGACACCAGGGACAAAGCGAACCAGATCGACGTGAACACGTTCCGAGCGGCATGGGAGGCGGTCGACGCTGGCTTGCAGTCGATGGCAAGGGCGCTGAGGGACATCCAGACTCGGGAGGGGTCGCTCCGGTCAGCGTCGGCTCTCGCGGGCATCCCTACCTTTGACGCGCGACGGCTGCTCAGGTCTGCGGACTTGCATTCAGTTCCGACCCGGCGCGCGCCGGCACCCACGGTCAATCGGAAAGCTCCGCGCAGTCAGGGCCGAAACGCTGACTAGGTAACCGAATTTCTACAGGCACGCAGTCTCTGTGAACGATAACGAACACACAAGGAAAAGGTTTCACATATGAATGTTCACGTACTATCCAGAACTGACAGGAACGATTTCTCGATTTCTCGGTCGAGAAACCGAAGCGTTGCAGCCTGATGATTGCAATCGCGTTCGGTGCAGCCATATTTCTGATCGTCGCGCGTGTGGTTGCACGGTCCGGGACTGGGCGAGCGCACCGCGTTGCACAAGCGTTCGCGCCGGCGTTTGCGCTCGTGTCTCTTGCGATCGGGGTGGCGTTGCTCATGACCGCTGTCGGATCCGCACTCTTCGGCGGCGGCCGGCACACAAGACTGTGAACGACGTAGAACAAAGTAGTGAGGCTGTTCGAGCGTTCCTTAGCGCCACCGCACGCCGCAATGCGAATCCTCCAGCGCAACTCCCACAGTCCGCGCTCAGAGTCGAACGGACGTGTCAACCAGTCACGAATCGACAGGTCTGACGGATCCCGACGGCACCCACTGCTGTAAATCCATCGTTCCTTTGCTGTTGCCAGATGTGGTCGTGCAGCACACCAGCGCGAGCCAATCGCCCAGATTGGTGCGAACCCACGCATGAAGTTCGGCGTTGACCGTTCCAGACAACACCAACCCCTCGGCACGTACTCGCATCGGTAGACCATCGCTTCGCGATCTCGGGGATCGCGCGAACGCAACTCCGAGGTCGACGGTGACCGGCTGCGGCGGGTCGACCACGCGGTACGGAAGGGGTTGCATGTGAGCGTTCCAGTTGTCGAACACCGCTACCTCACAGCGCTTGCGACCACGGTCGCGGCTGGTCGCCGCGGGCACTCCACGCCGCGGATCCGTCTTGGGCGCTCAGGTCGAGGTGTCCGGTGCGCCGTTGCGCTCCCCTGCCGGTGACATCGAGGTCGAGATGGACACCGCGTAGGCGACCGTGACCGTGTCCGAGTCCGGTGTAGCCGGTGACGCGGGCATCGAGGGTCAGGTCGACGCCGGACCAATGACCTTCCGCAACAATCAGTGCGGCGTTCTTGGTGTGTGCACGGGCGGTCACGGCTCGTGCGCGGGTCGGGGCGACGGTGCGACCACCGAGTCCCAGGACGACCAGAGAGACCCCGTCGAGCAACACCGCCGCGACCTCAGCGGGGTCGTCGCCGGGATTGTCGATGACGGCGCAGCGGGCGAGATCGGCGCCCATCTCGTGGGCGGCGAGCAGTCCGAAGCGGGGCAGACCCATGATCGCGGCGTGTTCACCGGCGCCGGTGGTCGCTGCAACGAGCGCCACGAGGATCGAGTGTGCGCCGGTAACGGCAGTGACGGTGCCTCGAGCCAGACCGCCGCGCGGGAGCAGCGCGCCGAGCGCAGGCGGGGCGGGAAGGACCCGTTGCGACCGTATCCGCGCAGACAGCGCGGTCGTCTGGTTGTCGATGCGGCGCTTGGGCGTCTGCGCCTGGGCAGGTGTCGGGGTGATCGGTTCAGGGTCGGTGAACAGTTCATCGGACCGGTCGCGGGTACGGCCTGGAACGGCGGCGATGCGGCGGCGGAGCTGATCCAGACGGGCTTGTTTGTCGACCTCGGCGAGCTCAGGGGCTGCGAGGGTCACCGTGCACGACCTTTCGCTGGATGGAGATGGGCGCTTCCAGACTCTATCGAACACATGTTCGATTGCAAATGGGCCAGTACAACCCTGGTGAGGTTGGCGTGCGGCTCGTACGGTGGTCTCGGGCGTCCGGTCCGGACGTCGACGCGCGAGGACGAGGGGTATGTGATGGCGGGTATCGCCGACAAGTTCGACAAGGCGTACGAGCAGAAGCCGGTCGAGGAGCTTGCGGACGCGCCGGTGGCGGCGCTCCAAGGAGTCAGCGATGGGGACGCGGAGCACCTGAAGGCGGCGTTCAACATCAAGACCGTGCGGGACCTGGGGACGAACAAGTACTTCCTGTGGGCTCAGGCGGTCGCCAAGCTAGCCGAGTAGCCAAAACCGGTTCCGAGGACCTGCGCCGGGACCAGTGTGCCCGCCGGACAGCAGACGGTGGAACCGTTCGGGGCGGGGGTGCGTCCAAGCAGAAAAGCCGCAAGACGACGCTCCCCCGTCTCAGACGGTGCGCGGCGAGAGCCATTGTGGCCCCGACCCTTCCGGGCCGGGACCGCACCGGTCAGTGGGTGCACCAGAAGACCTCTTCGACTGGAGGCATATGCGCTCCGGGCATGCCGGCGCACCATGTGCAGGATTCGTCGTGTTCGATGCGTCCGAGCGCCCCTTCGGCTTCCTCGATCAGGACCGGCAGGTCCAGGAAGCTGGCGAGCGCTAGCGCTTCGGTGACCAGGTGCCGGGCGCGGTCCGAGCGCTCCGCCGGCAAGTGGACTGCCGTGCCGATGAGGCCGGTGATGAGCTGGTGATCGGTGATTCGGAACATGTGCTGCGCCTTTCGCAGGTTCGGATGAGACGCAGCGATCGGCCATGACGAGGGTGGGCTGTCAACCCCGAAGAGCGAAGCGTGGGTTGACTGGTCGGGTCCCCGGCATGGCACACTCGGCGCACTCGTACGACCCCCAACTAGCCACTGGAACCGGCCCCGCAGGGGCCGCAGCGGGAGTTGATGTGATTCAGTCAAATCCGCAGCCGCACAAGGACGCCGACCATACGTCGATAGATTCAGTTTGGTTCGAGAATCGTCGGGGGCCGACCCGTAACTGCGCGGGAACGGCGGGGTGCGCAAGGACCGAACAGCCCGGCTCACTCCGCGGCCGGGCCTGGTGGCCGAAGGGGTTTTGAAAAATTCTTGGAGCCTCGGCCGGAGCGGGCGCCGTTAGTGGGGAAGGCGGACGGGGGTGGTGCGGCTGGAGAGCGCCAGAACTGCACCGAACAGTTCCTGTCATAGCGCGGAGCGCGATCCGGTGTCGGCCGGCGACTCACCGACCACCTCGACGGCCGCTACCCGGCCGGGTGAGTGCGAGGGTGCAACTCAGGCCGACCCCCGCGGTGTCGCGGTAACGCCTTGTCCGGTTTCGGGTTTACTGGTCAATGTGGACACGATCGTCAGATGGGTTGCGGTGGGCGTCTTTTCCTACGGCAGCGTTGTCCACGTCGTTCAACTTGCGAACGGCGGATGGTCGACCTGACGGCCTCCTCGGGTTCCTCGTTACGTTCTTCTCTACCCTCGTCGTCGTCGATGCGGTTGTCGCAGTGGCCATCGCGAAGAGGTCGAGGGTCGGCTGGTTGGCGGGGACAGTTGTGGTGACCTTGGACGCAGCCGCGAATGCAGTAGCGAACTATCCGCCGATCGACACAACCCCGGGTGTGACGCCGGGTCGGATCGGGCAGGCTGTGGTCTCTGTACTAGCTCTGGCGATGATTGCCCTGTCACCACGGATGCTGCGTGCTCTGCCCACCCGTCGGTAACCTCGACGTCGTGCTGATCTGGATCAACGGTGCGTTCGGCGTCGGCAAGACTCAGACTGCCCATGAGCTGTACCGTCGGCTTCCGGCGGCCCATGTAGCGGATCCCGAACTTCTGGGATTCGCGATCCACAAGATGCTGCCGCCCAGCGCGCGCGCCGATTTTCAAGATCGTCCGCAGTGGCGATCAGCTGTTTTCGAGACGCTCGTGCAGGTCTGCCATGAGACCGTACATCCGGTGATTGTGCCGATGACGCTGGTCAACCCCGAGTACTTCGACGAGATCGTCGGCCGCTTGCGGGGCGAGGGCCTCGACGTTCGGCACTACGCGCTGACTGCGTCGGTGCAGGTGATCCATCGAAGACTGCGATCACGGCTCGCTTCCGTCTTCGGCCGCATCGTGGGCGCCGACGAGACCTGGGCGATGCAGCATGCACAGCGATGCTCCGCCGCATTGCAGGATGAGCGTTTCGAGACTCGCATCGCCACGGACGACCTGAGTGTCGACGAGGTCGTCGAGCGGATAGCCGAGACTGTCGGGCTGCACCTCGTGCGCCCACGGCTGGGTACACCTCGTTACCAGTTGCGGCGCGCGGCAGTGGCAGTTCCTCACATCCGGCTGTGAAACCCGAGGCGGGTCTTCACGTGATCGTCCGAGTGACTGGTGATACTGCCGCGTAACCGGGTTCGCTCGGTTTGCTGTACGTCGGCGGCGCGAACGGGGTGTTGGTGGTCGGGTCGGTCGGGTGGGTCAGGGCTAATGCGCGGGCTGCGTAAGCGGCGATCTCGAAGGATAATGGCGGGCCGGCGGTTGTTCGGATTCGCATGGCGCACAGTATGCGTCGAGCTACTGACAGAAGTTCTGAGTCGGATATTGGGACACCGTCGCCGTCCGACCCCGGCCGTCTCTACGCGAAAGCTGTGCGGTCGCGTTCGGCTTCTTCGAAGCGTTCGAGCTCGTCGAGCGCTGCGTCGAGGTCGAGACGGCCGAGCGAGTTTCGCGTGAGGTGGACGGTGAGGGCGCGTTCGGCGTCGACGAGCGCGGTGTACCTCGGGCCCTCTCCCCCGGGTGCGGCGTAGGCGGAGGCGTCCATGAGTGCGCCACGGATCGCGTCGGTGAGGTCTTCGACCGCGTCTGTGCGGGTATCGGTGAGGCCGGAGCCGGCGAGGACGGGCCCGCCGGCTGCGGGGTACACGAGAACGGACCAGGCGATCATGGTGGGACTCCTTGCTGTGGTGGGTCACTGCTGGTGTGAGCGTGCAGCCGCGAGCGCAGCGAGCGGCCGCCACACGATCGGCGGCAGCCAGTTCTGTGGATCGACGCGCGAGTGCCCCGATTCTGTGGAGAACCGGGGCCGCGCTGCGCGTGTGTGCGCTCAGGTGTCGGTGCGTGGTTTGGTGGGGTCTCGGCGGAATTTGCCACCGTCGGCGAAGACTGCGACGGCGGTGCGGTGGACGTTGCGGAACTCGGCCATGAGGTCGTTGTAGCCGGTGTGATCGGCGATGCGCCAGGTGATGGGTCCCATATGAAGGTCCACCCAGTGCACGGTGCGCCGTTGGGCGTTGTCGACGCGACTTCCGCGGCTGATTGCGTACTGCGGCGCCGAGATCCAGGTGACGGCGATGGTGTTACGTGCGAATTCGACTGCGCTGTCTTCTCGTTCGGGTGCGCGGTTGTCCAGTCCCATCAGCGCGGCGCGGACGGCGTTGAATCCGTCGATCACGGCAGTGGTGGATTCGGCGTCGTGAAAGGTCATCATCAGCGGTCCGAGAGTGACGGTCATCCGGGCGCTGTCGGTTCCGGCGGCGTGCACGCTCACGTCGGCGCGTTGGGGTCCGGCGATGAGGACGGTGCTGTGGGTGACGATCGCGTGTCTCGCCTGATCCTGCGCGGCCGCGATGTGTCGGATGGAGCGTGTTCTGACTTGCCTTGCGGTCATGGTGACTCCCCGTGCTCGTGGCCCGACCGGAACCCCCGGCCCGCCAATTTTTTTGCCCTTCTGGCAAGGGGTGATGGGGCCGGCATGAGGGGGCCGGAATGCAATGCGCGAGCGGCGGCGATTTACCTGGGAGCGCAGCGAGTGTGGGTGGGAAATCGGGGTCGACCCGTTAGGGCGGGAGCGCAGCGGACGTCGGGGGTTGCGTGGAGGTCACCGCCGGTCACAATCGAACCGGCAGAAGGGAATCTCAATAGGCTTTGTCAAGCTCGGCCGCAGGCCGATCCGGTCTAACGGCGCCGAAGGGGACGCAACTCGACCATCATGTGTGGTAGTCCGGGCTCAATCTCTGGGCCATGAACATCGTGCCCGGCTCACGTTCCTCGTCTCCATCTTTCGGCAGGGGGCGGTTCGTAGAGAACACTGGGTGACCATTTCGTTGCGGCCGTCCTTCGGAGAAAATAGAGGCCATACCCGCCCTCCGGGCATCTTTCGAAGCTGCGTCAGAGGTCTGCCCGGCAACGGCGGTGAGACAAGGCAGGAAATCTCTTCACAGCGACCAGCGGAGCGGAGCCCAGTTCGGTGACGCGCCCGCAAAGTCTCCCGAGAGACACAGCGGTTACCCCCTGGGGGTATTAATTTGTAGACTCGGTCGGGTGAAACGCCTCCATCCGAGCAGTCGACGCTGGTTTGCGGCGCTCGTGGTGCTGCTGGGCACGGTGGTCGGCGTGGTGTTGATGCATTCGGTGGTGACGATGCCCGCAACCTCCGCGCACGAGGGTATGGGCACGGTCGCCGCGATGCCGCCCATCGGCGATGGCGGGCACGGATCCGTCACTCCCGATGTTGCCCTCCATCTTCGGCACGCAGTCGGTGAACACGACGCCGTGTCCGGCGAGCAGGTCCGTGAGTATTCGTGTCCGGGTGGCCACGACATGATGCACCCGTGTGTGGCAACGATGTCGTCGTGGCCTGCGGTGACGGCGCCGGCTGCTGTGATCGGATACTTGGCCGCCGACGACACGAGCCCCGGGAGCCGAAGTGCCGCGACGGCGGCTCTCGGCCGATCTCCACCGGGTTCGAAACCGCCGCTGGACAGATCGGTGATGCTGCGCGTGTGACAGGGAGCCCGGGGCTTGTGCTCCGGCGGAGCGAACACAGCTCGAACCCCCTCTGTCACACCGAAACAGGAGACTTCACCATGCACGTCAATACCAGAACAGCCACCATCCTCGCCGCCGCAGCGCTCGGGGTGATGGTCGTCGCCGGGTGTAGCGACGACGGTTCCGACACGTCGATGGAGGGCCATTCGATGGGCTCGTCCACGTCGGCGCCGGCATCGTCGACCACGGCGGACGCCGCGCAGTTCGGCGACGCCGACGTCATGTTCGCGTCGATGATGTACCCGCACCACGCCCAGGCTGTGGAGATGGCCGCCATGGTCGAGGGCCGGACCACGAACCCGGATGTGATCGCTCTCGCCGGTGAGATCGAAAGCGCGCAGAAACCCGAGATGGACCAGCTCACCTCATGGCTCAGCGAGTGGGGGCAGCCCGCACCCTCGGCCGACATGGGGTCGATGGACGGGATGGACCACAGTTCCGGATCGGGGATGATGTCGGCGCAGGACATGGATTCACTGATGACACTCTCGGGTGCCGACTTCGACCGCCAGTGGCTCACGATGATGGTCCAACATCACCAGGGTGCGGTCACGATGGCGCAGACCGAGATCACGGACGGAACCAACCCCGACGCGATCGCGTTGGCCTCGACCATCGTGGAGACGCAGAACGCCGAGATCGGCCGGATGCAGCAACTTCTCGGCTGATCCCGGGTCGTCGCTCCGAACCGAGCACCGCAGAACAACAGCCCCGCACCGTGTGGTGCGGGGCTGTTGTTCTGCGGGCGGCAGCTCGGGTGGCGAGTGTCAGGACTTGACGAGTCGGGCAATTGCTGCGGAGGCTTCGGCGAGTTTCGCGGCTCCGCCGTCCTCGCCTGCGCGGACGGCATCGACCACGCAATGTCCGAGGTGATCGTCGAGCAGTCCCAGAGCCACGTTCTGCAGAGCGGCGGTCAGCGCCGAGATCTGAGTGAGGATGTCGATGCAGTACTGCTCCTCCTCGATCATCCGCGCCACCCCACGTGCCTGACCTTCGATGCGCCGCATCCTTTGTGCGTAGCGGGCTTTGTCTCCGATGTATCCGTGGTGCGCGGCGCCGGCTTCGTCGTCGACGCTCATGCCTGCACCTCCCTCCGGTCCTCAGTTCGAGTTGCCGGGGTTCGCCCGCGTGGGGTCAAATCGAGCCGACGTAGCACCTGTGCGTTGGCCGCGACGATGATCGTCGACAGCGACATCAGGATCGCCCCGACCGACATTGGAAGTACGAACCCGACCGGTGCAAGGACGCCGGCGGCGAGGGGAACCGAGATCAGGTTGTATCCCGCTGCCCACCATAGGTTTTGCTTCATCTTGCGGTAGGTGGCGCTCGAGAGATCGATGACGGAGAGCACCGACCGGGGGTCGTCGCTGGCGAGAATCACTCCCGCAGAGGCGATCGCCACGTCGGTGCCGGCGCCGATGGCAATACCCACGTCTGCTTGCGCAAGCGCAGGAGCGTCGTTGACACCGTCGCCGACCATCGCGACCTTGCGGCCTTCGCTCTGCAGTTCGATCACTCGGTGCGCCTTGTCTTCCGGGCGCACCCCGGCGAAGTACCTGTCGACACCCAGCTCGGTGGCCACTGATTTGGCGATTGCGTCGGCGTCGCCGGTGATCATCACCACCGCGACACCGCGTGCGTGCAATTGCTCGACGGCGGTGCGGGATTCGCTGCGGATCTCGTCCGCCAACTTCAGTGCACCAACCACCTGACCGCCGGCGACTACATGAAGGATGATCGCCCCGTCGCCGCGCCACCGATCGGCGACCGGGAGCTCGCTCACACCCTCCTCCTCGAGCATCGACGGGCCACCGACCCGCACGCGAACACCGTTCACCACCGCCGACACCCCAACGGCGGGCGAGGACACGAACTCGCTGCCCGGCGCCGAATGAAGACTCCGAGCGCGGGCGGCGCCGACGATGGCGCGGGCGAGGGGGTGTTCGGAATCGGCTTCCGCAGCGGCGGCGAGGGCGAGCACGTCGTCCTCGGTTCGCCCATGCGTCACCTCGACGCCGGTGACGGTGGGTTCACCTCTGGTCAGGGTGCCGGTCTTGTCGAACAACACCGTGTCCACCGTCCGCATGGATTCGAGGGCGAGCCGGTCCTTGATCAGAACACCGGCGCGTGCGGCGCGTTCGGTGGCGATCGAGACCACCAAGGGGATGGCCAGGCCGAGGGCATGGGGGCAGGCGATCACCAGGACGGTGATCGTGCGGATGACCGCATCGTCCGGTGAGCCGAGAGCAGCCCAGACGATCGCGGTGACGATGCCGGCGCCGAGGGCGTACCAGAACAACCACTTCGCGGCAGTGTCGGCGAGGCGCTGCGCCCGCGACGAGGAGTTCTGCGCGTCGGACACCAGTCGGCGGATACCGGCGAGAGCGGTGTCCTCCCCCGTCGCGGAGACACGGACCCGCAGCCCGGAATCGGTGGCGACGGTGCCGGCGACGACGGTGTCTCCGTCGCTGCGCCGGACGGTGCGCGATTCACCGGTGATCATCGATTCGTCCATGCTCGCGGTGCCGGAGACGATGGCGCCGTCCGCAGGAACGCGGGCGCCGGGCCGTACGAGAACCACGTCGCCGATCTTCAGGTCCGCGGGATCGACGCTCGACACCTCCCCGGCGTCGTCGACGAGGTCGGCGGTGTCGGGGAGCAGCGCGGCGAGAGAGTCCAGGGCCGAGGTCGTCTGGGCGAGTGAGCGCATCTCGATCCAGTGCCCGAGGAGCATGATCACGATCAGCAGCGCCAGTTCCCACCAGAAGTCGAGCTGATGGTCGAGCAGTCCCACGCTGGCGCCCAGCGAGGCGACGAACGCGACGGTGATCGCGAGGGCGATGAGCAGCATCATTCCCGGTGCGCGTGAACGGATCTCACCGACCGCGCCGGTCAGGAACGGCGATCCACCCCAGAAGAACATGACCGTTCCGAGGAGGGGTGACACCCACCCGATCCAGACTGCGTCCGGGAGGGAGTACCCGATGATCGACGCGAACATCTCCGATGCCGCGACGACCGGAACCGCCAGGGCGGCCATGATCCAGAACAGGCGCCGGAACTGGCCGACATGGTCTCCGTGCCCGCCGTCGCCGTGCCCACCGTGCTGATCGTGACCGTGCCCACCACCGTGGTCGTGCCCGCTGTGGGGAGCGTGCTCGGTTGCCGGGGTTGCGGCACTCGACATCGCCGCTGCGGCATCGTCGTGTTCGGTAGGGGTGGGTGTTGCGGAGGCGACGGCGGGTCCGTTCTCGCTCATGGATGCTCCTGTTCGATTCGTGGTTCGTGGTTCGTGTTTCGTGGTTCCTACTGCGCCGGCGGCGTGGACGAGTACGTGCGGTGCGCGCAGGCTCGCTCAGCTGCGTTCGGCGCCGTACCCTGCCTGGTGCACTGCGTCGATCACGCGGGCGTCGTCGAGTTCACTGCTGCTGCGGACGAGAAGGACCCCCGATTCCGCGGACACATCGACTCCGTCGACACCGGGTAGTGCGTGGACCTCGGTGCTGATGGACGACGCGCAGTGGCTGCACGTCATTCCGGTGATGCGGTATTCGGTGGTGAACACGGAAAATCCTTTCGTCGGTATACCCCCTGGGGGTATACCAGTTCTAGTACCCCCAGGGGGTATCTGTCAATGCTGTGACGCACCTGTTCGCACCCGGTCGGTGCCCCGGTCCGGCACGGCGTTCTCGCACGGGCCTCGACAGGTGGGACGGGTCCCGTGGCTCAATACAGCAGCTGCGGAGCAGGGGCGGGCTACATTCGTCGGTGGAACACAGGTACAGGTATTCACACGGCCGAACGAGGGAACCCCCGTATTGCACGGGCGGCACCCGCTGCGTCAGGACATCGAACATGACCGAGTCATCGCGACACTCCTGGCACGACGACCTGGAAACCGCACTCGCTGCCCGCACCCGTGACGCATTCACCGCGCTACTGACAGAGGACGTGAGGTGGGGCGGAGAGCAACGTGGCACGGGCAACGAATGCACCGATCGCGATCAAGTGGGTGACCATTACGCCGGCCTGCTCGAAAGCGGGATCACCCTTCGACTGAACGGCGTGGAACCCGCCGACACCCACCGCGGGAACGTCTTCACCGCCCGGGTCCAGGTTTCGGCACCCGATCCCGACGACTACCCGCCCGAGATGACAGTCCGAATGACGTTGCGCGACGGCCTGATCGCGGAGATCTGCATTCTGGACGGGCCACCGACCATCGAAGTGCTCTATGTCCAGGGCTGCCCACACCACGAACAGTTGCTGCCGCATCTGTACGACCTGCTCGAGCAGAACCACATCACCGCCACCGTGTCACTGAACGAGATCCAGACCGTCGAGCAGGCCCACGCCACCCGTTTTCTCGGCTCACCCACCGTGCGGGTCAACGGACGCGACGTCGCGCCGGACACCGACACACCGTCACCGTCGGCCTCCTCCGACGGATCGGATCGATACGGGTTGCAGTGCCGGCTGTATCCGACATCGAACGGCGGCCCCAGCGGTGTCCCCGCAGACCGATGGATCCTCGACGCACTGCTCGACAACCCGACACACGAGTCCGCCGTCGCCGCGATCAGAGTGGGCGACGTCGACACGCTCGGCCTGCTGCTTGCGGCGGCACCCGAACTCGCCACTGTTCGTTTGCCTCGACACGAGGGGCGCACCTTGCTGCATGTGGCCACCGACTGGCCAGGCCACTTCCCTCATGTCGCGCAATCCATCACAACCCTCGTCTCGGCCGGCGCAGATCCCAACGCCCCCAGCCTCGGCGATCATCATCACGAGACACCGTTGCACTGGGCAGCAAGCAGCAACGACGTCCCCGCCATCGACGCACTACTCGACGCAGGCGCCCACATCGACGCCACCGGCGCGGTCATCGCCGGAGGAACGCCACTGGCCGATGCGACCGCATTCGGACAATGGGACGCAGCCCACCGACTCGTAGAACGCGGAGCATCGACCAATCTGTTCGAGGCAGCCTCGCTCGGACTCGAATCCGAGGTCGAACGCCAACTCGATACCGGCAGTCCCACCGAGGAGGACATCACCAGCAGTTTCTGGGGCGCATGTCACGGAGGTCAGATCGCCACCGCCGAGCTCCTTCTTCGTCACGGTGCCGACATCGACTGGATCGGATACGACGGACTGACACCCCTCGCAGCCGCAGAACGGTCAGAGGCACACGAGGTCACACGATGGATCGAACGACAAAGAGCGAATCCGCTACCTGCCCCGACCAACCCCGACAAGAACAGCTAAGGATCTCTCCACGCGGGCGGAGAGGCTCGACGGTCTGGTGTGGTCCTCGACCCCTTCCTGCTCACCTGAAATCTGCGCGCCAGACGGTGCAGTCAGGCCGCGGCGCGAGCGGGAGGCGGTTGGCTTGGCTCCGGTCCCGGTCGATACAGGGCGTCGTCGCGCAGCATCGCCCACAGCACGTTAGACCTGCGTCGGGCCAGCGCCAGCACCGCTTGGGTGTGCCGCTTGCCCTCTGCCCGTTTGCGGTCGTAGTAGACCCGAGACTCGGCGCACGATCGGATGCTCAGCTGCGCCGAGAGATACGCCGTCCGCAGCAGTCGCCGGTCGTATCGGCGCGGGCGGTGCAGGTTGCCGCTGACCCGGCCCGAGTCGCGTGGGACCGGCGCGAGCCCGGCCACGGCGGCGAACCGGTCTGCAGTGCCGAACACCGAGACGTCGCCGCCTGTCGCAGCGAGCAGCTCGGCTCCGAGCAGCGTCCCGAACCCTGGCATCGACTCGATGACCGCAGCCTTGCGGTGGCGCCGGAACCGCGTCTCGATGTCTCGGTCCACCTCGGCCATCTCCCGGTCGAGGTATCTGATGTGGTGTGCCCACTTCGCGACCGTCGCCCCCGCGGCGTCCTGGCCGGCCACCCGTACATGCTGGGACCGGGCAGCGTCGATCGCCAACTGCGCCAGGCCTGATGCGTTGTACGCCTTGTTCTTTCGCAGCCACGCCTCCAGCCGCGCCGGTCCCATCCGCCGGAGACCGTCTGGCGTCTGGTACGCGGTCAGCAAGATGATGGCACCCTTGACGTTGCTGATGTCGAGGGTGCGTTCGAGCGCAGGAAAGTACGAACTCAGCAGTGCGCGTAGCCGGTTGATCGTCCGCGTGCGGTCCCGCATGAGGTCGGTGCGCCGCGAGGTCAGGATGGCCAGTTCGCTGCTGATCTCGTCGTTCACCCGGATCGGCTGCAGATCACGCCGCATCCGAGCTTGGTCGGCGATTATCGCGGCATCCTTCGCGTCCGTTTTCCCGTCGCCCCGATAGGCGCCCGCGGCGTGGTGCACGACCCTGCCGGGAATGTAGAACACCTGCTCACCACGATCGAGCAGCACTGCCAGGAGCAAGGCAGCGCCTCCCGAGTTCAGATCGACTGCCCACGTGACGCGTCCCGCTGCCGCGATGCGTCCGACGGTGTCGACCAGCTCCACCAGGCTGGCCTCGTCGTTCGCAACTCGGCGTGACAGCTTTCTGGTCCCGTCCGCATCGATTGCTACAGCGTGGTGATGCTGTTTGCCCGCATCGACGCCCACCCACAAAGAGTCCACTTCTTCACTCCCCCGTTCGGTTTCCGACATATGCACCTGGCGGACGACTGCCCCGTCGTGTCCTTAAACAGCGATCGCGTCGCATCTCTCAATGAGCGGTCGAGTCGTCGAGGACACTGGGCGGCCATTCCCTTCCGGCCATCCGATCAGCGAAAAGAAAGAAGCCATACCCAGTATCCCCAGGCATCTTCGAACCTACTTCCGAGGTCCCGCGATGCCCGGCAACGACGTTAAGGAAAGAGATAGATGCTTTGTCAGGCCGCAGCGGAGCGGAGGTCGATTCGGTGGGCGCCCGGAGGGTGACCGGGTCCTGCGTATGAACAAAAATCCATTCCGGGTAGGAAGCTGGCCCGGTTTGAGGTACGCCGACGACGGTGCGAAGAGCGACGGCGTCCACAATGACCGGATGCTGTCCCACTCGAATGACGCGTGGCCTGCGCCCGCCCGGTCCACACCGGCGCGTAGGGCCACACGGCTCGTGCCTCCGCGCTGCGTGGCACAGATCTCGCTCTACAGCCTTGTGAGCGGGGGTGGGGCCGAGTGACCGACAACGTGGACGATTCTCCTCCGCCGATTCCGAACGGTCCCCCGTGGCCGGCTGATTTCGTTGCTGCCCTTCACGCAGGTTGCTACGACGAACTGCCCAGCCACCCCGCTGCGGATATATGGGGAAGGGTGCGCGCTGATTCAGCAGCGTCGCAGTTACTCGACGATTTGGATGAGGTGCAGCAAATCCTGGGCCGGCTCGGGCGACGACCAGTTTGATCATTGCCTACGAATGGTATTTCGGTTCGTGAGAGATGGTTATTCTGGCTCGGTTCAACAAACAGATCCAATTCGGCGTTTTCCCGCGCCGACATATTCGAGGGAGGTCACAACGTGGCCAAGCGTGAAATAGTCGAGCTGACCGACGACGTGGACGGGTCGGTGATCACCGCTGGTTCGGGCGAAACGATCAACTTTTCCGTGTCTGGGGTGGACTACACCATCGACCTCAAGGCGAAGAATGCCAAGGCGTTGCGGCGCACGTTCGATCACTAATTCGCACACGCGGAACGCATCGGTGGACGGCGACGCCCAACGGGTGTGGTACCGAAAGCACGCGAGATCAAGCAGAAGTCGGTACCGGCCGTGAAGCGGGATCCTGAGCAGACGCGCGCAATCCGGCAGTGGGCGGCGGACTCGGGATACGACATCAACGATCGCGGACGCATTCCCGCCGCGATCGAGAATGCGTACAACGCCGCCCACTGACATCAACGCGGTTGGGCCACCGAAGTCAGACATGGACGGTCAAGGTCTCTTCGTCGTCAGCCGCCGCCGACGTTTCGACACTTTCCTCCCAGCGCCGGTAACGGCGCAACGCGGTCGAGGCTGCGACACCCAGCTGTTCGCCGATACGGTTCCACGACCATTCGGGATGCTCGTGTCGTAGTCGGACCGTGTCCAGCACGTCGCTCGATACGTCATCCTGCAACACGGCTGGCTCCTCCGGGGCGACGGGAGCTGTCGACTGGTGGGAACGCGAGTTTGCGGGGCTGACCGGATCGACCGCGGCTGCCGATTCTCGCGTCGACCTGATGAGAACAGCAATGCCGTGTGTCATCGCCAGCAGGAAGATGGGTGCAATGGTGGCGATGCTGGCAGCCATGGTCGGCGACAAAGTCGAAGTTCGCGTTTCGAAGGCATGAAATGCGTTGCCACTGATGCTGACTGCGGCTGCAACACAAAGCATGATCCAGAAGAACCGACGACCTCTGCGACTCGCTTCGTCAGACCGGTACGACATTGTGATGACGGACAGCGTGGCCTGCATGATGGTGCCGTCGATGATGAACGGCAACAGCCACGCGTAGCTGTTCGAGATGCCGGCCATCCGGGCAAGGTCCCGAAGCACGGTGAAACTGAGCACGAAGCTGGCCGCACCGATTGCGAGCGTCAGGCCGCCAGACACGGCCACAGTTGCAAGAAACGCCGTGGGATGTATCGAGCTCTCATGCGAAGTCGCCACGGTCCACCTCCCCCATGCCGGGACCCATTTCGGGGTCCGCCATTTCGTGGCCGGAGCGATGCCGCTCGAACTGTTCGACACGATCGAGAGCTCCGTCGACGTCCAGTCCGCCCAGTTGGTTCCGGGTCATGTGCACAGAAGCAACGACATCCCCGTCCATCGTTATCGCGAAGGCCGGCGCTTCGGATTCCAAGTTCATCGGACGGGCAGCATCCATGATTGCGTGTCGCAATACTTCGGCGGCGGTCGCGACTGCGGCGTTGCGGTCCAACGCAACGTCTGCAACGCAGTCGGCTGGATTGGTGCCGGAAGCCGTCGTGAGTGTCCAGGTGATCATCAGAATCCTCTGGTGTCTGGGCTGCACTCGACGCGGCCCGGTGTGGACCTGCCGAATGGCGAAGGCGCAGTGACGCGCCGGGCGGAGTGGGCCCTTTCGTCGACGAACGGACATGCGCCGTATGACGTGGTCATTGCAGCCTCGGTCCGGGTTGCAGTGGTCCCGTGCGTTGCGGGAACGGTGCACCTGAATTGAACGTCTGCTCCAGGTAGTCCACGTAACGCTCGACTGCTACCGCAACGAGGTCCGAGGGTCCGCGGGGGGCGCCGGCTGTTGCGGCCAACGCCCCTGCCGCGTTGAGAAGGCGTTCACTCGTATCCGTGTGGAAGTAGAAGGTGCGCTTGACCTTTGTCGGTACTGGTGTTGTCTTGGGTACCACCGGTTCGGCTGCAGCTGCTGGTGGGTCGAGGGGGCTCGCGTTGTAGAGCGTGCTGCGGATGCGTTCAGGACGTTGCATTGTTCGGGTCTCCCATCAGGAGTGCTGCGGTGTTGCGGTACAGCGCGGCGAGATTGCGCGCATCTGTGGTGCCCCAGTCGAGGAGGCTCGTTTGCGCTTCGGACGCGTCCTTGAGAACGACGCGCTTCGGGATCGGGTCACCCACCAGCTCGATGGTGGAGGCAATCTCGGCCAACTGTTCCCGCCCGGCGATGGTGTTGCGTTCGTGCAGGTTGATGATCGCGCCGCGTAGATGCAGTTCAGGGTTGTAACTCCGCTTGACGGCGTCGATGGTTCGGCGCAGCCGCACAAGTCCATTGGCGGAGAACAATGCCGATTGACTGACCACAACAGCGGACCGTGCGGCCACGAGAGCGTTGATCGTCAGCAGATCGAGACTCGGAGGGCAGTCCATCAAGACGAGGTCGTAGGCCGGCAGCAGCGGGTCGAGTGCATCCCGGAGTCTGCGCTCTCTCCCTGCGCCGGCCAGCACAAGTTCGTCTCTGACGTAGGCCAGAGCTTCGGTATCCGGACTGGTCGGAGCCAGGTGCACGTTGGGCCAAATGGTCTCGTTCACAACATCGATCAGGGAGCAGGACGAGCGATCCGACAGCGCGTCCGCCAGGCACGCATCGGCGGAGTCTCGAGTACCTCTGGACAGGATTGTGCTCAGGTTGCCTTGCGGGTCGAGGTCCACTGCCAGAACACGGATGTCGTGGCGCTGACGACGGACGGCATCGAGGAGGTGGAACGTCGTGGTGGTCTTGCCGACGCCACCCTTCTGGTTGCACATCACAATCACGGGCGTCGTCATAGCGTTTCCCGCCCCACTGCGATGCGCCGGTATTGCCGGTGGCGCTGGCGGGGGTGGTAATGCTGTCGGGGGCGGGCATTGATGGTGGTACCGGCATCGCCACCATGACTGGCATCGAGGTTGTTACTGGCAATACCGGCGGCGGAACCGATGCGGGTATCGACAGCAAGGCTGACATTGGTGGCGTCGCGGGTGGCACCGTTGTCACTGGCACAACGAGCGTCTGGATTCGACGGAGGTGTTGCTGCGCTCGCCGTTTCGGGTGTCACGCGGTCGATACTGGTATTTTCAGACAAGAGTGGACGAAGCCCCGGGTCGAATGCGGAAGGGGATCTGGTCGACCTGCGATAGGTAGCGAGGATCAGTAGTTGCTTGTGGTGTCGATGATGGGAAGTTCTGCGGTGGAACAGGATGCGGTTACTTAGCTCTGTTGGAAACGAGTGGGGTTTCATTGGTCGCTCACCTTCTAGTGCGATGGACTTCGTGCCGCTCTACCCGGACCCCCCAGGGGATGACCCCAATGTCCGCACCCACGTTGTCCGCTCCACGCCCGATAGCCCCGCGTCCAGTTGGACGCGCGGGGTATCGGTATCGCCACCGCGTCGATGATCAGTCGATGCGGCGGTGCCTCGAGGCCGGTCTCGGCGGATTGCTAAAGGGTGCACAGTCAACGGCGGCAGGCTGGTTTGTGTCGGGCTCTGCCAGAGAACGACGGCAGCAACTTGGCTGCACGAGATGATTTGCGAGACGGCAACATCGGCGCGAGTTCGTGTGTCCGATGTTGTTCGGACGCAGCGGTGTACGCCACCGCGGTCAGGTTGTACCGCAGAGTTGCGCTGTCCGTGTCGCGTCCGAATTGTCTTGCCGCTTATCGAGTGGTCCTCTACCCTGAGAGGACGGAGCCTCCTTCCTGAACGGTGGCGGTTTCCGCGCCCTCGGTCTCAGTGCTGGTAACACTGGGAAACACCGGGGGCGCGTTCGTGTTTTGTTCAGGGACTCGTTCGGACGTCATGCGACGTCGGAGCCACCTGCGTATTGCGCCTCGAGTCGTTCGATGAACTCGTCGATGGCTGTGTCTGGGATCAGTCGCCGCTTGCCCACCTTGACGCTCTTGATCTCGCCCGTTGCGATCCTGTTGAACAGGCTCGTTCGGCCCAGACCGGTGCGCGACATTGCCTCGTTGATCGAGAGCAAACTTCGGCCCATGGTTCCTCCGTTCGATGCGTTGATTCACCGCAGCAAGGCTGCTCGATTGTCACAGTTCGTGCGGATTCACCACAGCCTAGCGGCGCTCGTGCGATTGCTGCAAGAGCACGTCGATTTGCGGTAAAGTTCGTGTCTATGACGCAAGATTGGTCTCAAGGAGCCGTCGATCGCGTCGGCGCCGAGGTGCGTCGGTTGCGGACCTCGTCGCGGCCGACGTTGTCCGCGCAGGCACTGTCCGACCGAACTACTGAATTGGGGCACCCGATTTCGCGTGCGGTCATTTCCGACCTCGAGACAGGTCGTCGACGTGGCCTCGACGTTTCGGACCTTCTGATACTCGCCGCAGCGTTACGTGTCGCGCCGGCGCAGCTGCTCTTCCCCGATCTGCCCCGAGGACGGTTCGACGTTCTTCCCGGTGTCGAGCAGGAGGCTCACGACGCCGTTCGCTGGTTCGGAGGCGAAGTGGGCCTACTTATGGAGTCGGATGGATGGTCGGACGACTCCGATAACGCGGTTCAGATGGTGGCTCGTCAGGAATTCGATCCCGAGCTCGACCGAATCGCACTGATGCGGGAGTGGCTGCGGGCCGTCACGTCGATGCGTAGCGCCAGGATGCTGCTCCAGAAGGCGCTCACAGACAACGAATCCCAGGAGCAGATCGCTGCGCTCGAGTTCGTGTACGAGAACGCCCTGGCGCAGTCGACTACGTTGACGGAACGGATGCGAGAGCTGGGTATGGAAGTCGGCAACGGCCACGCTCGGGCATGACCTGCCTGGTATGGCCGTAGTCACCCTCCGCGAGCTCTGATTTCTCCGAGATAGCGCTGCACCGATAGTCGTTCGATACCGCACACCAGTCGCAAGGGAACTGGGGGCAGTTCGTCACCTGGATCGACGACCTGCCACCACACGCGCCGGCAACAGCGCCTCCGGAAGCTCACCCCGATCGACTTTGATTCGATCAATCGGGCGGCAGACGCGGCATGATCCACTCAACCCACCGAGACAACCGAAGTGGGGACAGACCCAAACTTCTCGCACCGACCGCGTAAGCCCCCACAAGAACCGTCAATAGCCTCCAAACACAACCTGCCGGGGGTTTACCTGGGCCCGATGCGCTCTCTCTACAGTCAGCTGGCAAAACCTAAAACAGAGGCGATGAGGTGCGATCGACGCAGAGCGTCGGTAACGGCAGATCGGGTCGACCCTCTGAAGGTGGCGGTGGTCGTCGGTCACCGTAGTCCAACGGGCGACATCCGCCGTAGCGATCGACGCTGACGCTGTCTTGAGAATGTCTCTGGCCGGGGGGCAATGTAAGGACGACCGCCACCCAAAGCTCTAGAACGGCCCTGCCGCGCGATTTCGGTGTCCTACACTCCGCCTATGAATGACAACGAAATCCAACGTGCACTTGGGCAGCACAAAAGAGGGCGTCCCCAAATCGAGCAGTTGGTAAATCAACAAGCTTCGTATAATAACGAAATTCAGCATGCACTAGAGCAATACGAGAAACTGCATCCTCAGATCGAGCAGTTCGTGAAGCAATACGAAAACGTGCTTGCCAAGCAGTTCGAGCACATTCGGGAGAGCATCTCAGCAGTTCTCGCTCCTACCATTCCTGGCCTCACCAAAATCGCGCAGATGGCCAGCGCGATGGTCAAAGACGCTCGCCCACCGAATTGGTCCGACGAAATCACCATCGACCTGCTGAAGATGAAGACGATCGCCGAGGACGAAGGGATCCCTCTCTTCTACGTCCCTCGTGCCGAGATCGTCCTGTCCCTGCTCGAAGCGGACGGTGAAGAAGCCCGACTGACAATAATTGACGCCCGCTACGCTGACATCGGTGCCGACTGCCACGACGCATTGACGGACCCCATGCACAGCACGGTTGCTGACCGGGCTCAGTTAGTAATGAGAGCTGTTGAGGCGTTCGAGGATGGCCACTTCGAGTCCGCGCAGGCGCTAGCAGTGGTGGTCTGCGACAGCTATCTGAAGTCTCACGTACCTGGGCGATATAAACAGATGCGCGAAAGCCTAGCTATAGAAGACTCCGAGGAAGCAGCCTTATGGCCGCTACTGCGGTTCTATATGCCGATGGCCGCAGCGGTGCCGTTTCTGGCGCACTGGGACCCCTCTGATACCGGTTTGGCTCCCACAACCCTGGCCCGACACGTAACCGTCCACGGTGCGAGCACAGACCAGCTGAACAAGGTCAATGCCACGATCGCGATCATGCTTGCCACCAGCATGACTCGTGCTCTTGACGCCGTACTGCAGCGATACGGAACGACCGCAGGACTCTAAAGACACTTCACGGGGTACGAGCCGACTGGCGTCTCGATCTACTACTTCCCACTTCGCCTAATGACTGTTGTCACGCGGTATTTGACAACCGTCGCCGGATCGAGAGAAAGACGTGAATATTTCCCCTCGGACCCATTGCTAGCACAGTGCTCAGGTCCGCAGAAGATGACGACATTGCTTCCGCTGTCGTTCTGGGCGCTCGGGAACATCAGCCCGTCGAGCCGACCTGGGTGTGCCGTCTTCAGATACTCGGTGAAGACTTGAGTCGGGACGTAGTCAATGTGCTCTCGGCCGTCCAGTTCGATCGGCTTGGTAAGGTCTGCGACAAACTCTCGAAGAAATTTCGTCGCGAAGAACGCCTTGTGTTGCCCCTGGTCGAACAGACTTGGCTTCGGGAGTTTGTTCAGACCGGCCAGATTGAGCAAGCGAAGCTCTCTGACCGGTGTGAACTCACCGACGACTGCGTGAGTGTATGAGCTGTGCGCTCCGATCTCCGCGATGGCGGTGTCAACGTCGGTCGCGCCGTAGAACATGCTGATTCCTGCCGGACTCATTCGATTGGCTGCCGCAAGATCACTGGGAGGCGAACCTAGTCGCTGCGCACTGCCCTCCTTCGCGAGATCCGGCTCTGAAGCGTACATTCTGCCGCGATACAACGGCGACGGACACGATATGACCAACCATCGATTTGACCGATCATTTCGATCAGGTCGTGCAGAAACCGGGCCCCCGATGGTTGGTCATCGACGTCTACAGGGTGTCCTGCGAAAAGGAACCGAAGGGAGTGTTTGATTATTGATTTGAACGCCTCCCACCCGTAAAACATTTCCTGATCTGGACGAGGGCGTTGCCAGTTAGATTGCAGCCAATCGTCGCAGGTCAGATTGTGAGCCACGGCGTTTAGCACTTCGTCCTCGGCGTCGACGACGTCGTAGACCACGTCATAATCTGTGTACTTCGAAGTTATCTCGGTGTCCATGTAGTCGATGCCAGACTCGGATGCCGGTTCGTACAGCGCCCTAATACCAACCATAAGGGTGGGCATAATCGCATCCATATGAGCGGCGAACGGCGTACCTGGTGTTCCGGTGCGGTCGCAAAAGTCGCAGGACTCTTCGGTGAGGTTGTCGCGCAGAGCCGTCACCAACTCCGGGTCGCGGAAGTGTTGGTCACATATATTGCGCTCGACAGGCCAGTAACCATTGCTCGAGGCTTCCACAACGAATTCTCCCGTGCCCATACAAATACCCTTCTATCGTGGGTAAAAATCGTAAGCCATTGTTTCGCAACGCATCGGCCTGCTACAAACCCCAGTCTCGGCGTGACTGAGGTCTTATCAGGTTGGCCAACGCACTGTGCGCGCTGCGCTCAACTCCGGTGAACGGCTCGCTGACCACCACGTCTGGGTTGGCAGCAAGTGCGTCTCGTGCTGTCGCTGCTGTGTTCTCATTGAGTAGTCCAGTGTGTCTGAGCACGGAAGCCGCCAGGTAGGCGCGTTGCGTACTCGCTGTGGCGTCCTGGGCCCGCTCGTGGCCGACCGGGCCGGCCCAAATTACAGTGCTGGTGTCCGCGGACGCCGGGTTTTCGATAGCGGATCGGAAAGCGGAGACCGCATCAGGATCCGAGCGGAGGCGACGCAACAGCGGGCCTGTCACCAGTGGGAACACGTCTGCGGTATCCCAGAACAAAATCTGAAGCGCACGCTCAACTATCACAGGTAGGACACTCGCCGGTGCCAACCGGACCGCGATGGCGAGTGTGTCGACCCATTCACGACGCTGTCGAGAATCACCCACGCGGAACCACTCCTCCAACTCGGCGAACATCGTCCGACTGCGTTCATCTGTCGGGAAGAGTTCGCAGAACAGCGCTCGCAACACCGGTTTGGTTTCAAACCCAGGCTGTTGCACGAACACTTGACGAAGCGCGTCGGCAGAAAACTGCCAAGAATTCAAGTCGACCAGCAGGTCGTAGAGACCGTCCGTCTCTCGTTGGTTCGAGGTCAAGGAGCCCACGCTCGCCATGCAGGCGACAAACAGGTCGAGATCACGGCGCCCTCTGCGATGCGCCCAGATTAAGTACTCAGCGCTGCTGCGGAACTGGGAGTTGGCCTCCGCCTCTTCACGTATGAGTTCATCGACGGCGGGGTGCGGTGACGAGCTGGTGCTGAGATAGCCCAACACCCTCGCGCGCGGATTCTTGGGTACGTCCCTAACGTTGGTGGCGGACAGCAGAACGAACAAGTCGTCACCGAAGTGGGCGAACAGCTCGTCCCACTTGGTGTTGATCAAGTCGACGAGTTCCCGATCGACGCCTCCAGCCCAGTGTTGAAGGCGCACTCCCGGTCGGGTGGGTTCCCCAATGGTCTCCCGAAGATCGTCGTGCAGCCCGAAGTCGGCGAGCATCAACATCCCGACCCACCCTGTCTGCCTGCGGTTGTCGTGAATCGGACCGTAACCCGACAGCTCGGATCGAACCTGTAACCGCACCCAGTCGTTGACTTCTTCGGGGGTTTGCACTGCGTTCGGTGAGATCCGATACCGTTCGATGCGACGAATAATGCCGGTCAGTGCGGTGCGCTGCACCCAGACATCTGGGTCCTCACTCCAGTCGCCGAGTAAATCGCGTAGGGCTGCAGGAGTGAGGTCGGAGCGTGTCAATGCGTCGACGAGCACCTCGCGCAGATGCGGTGGCAGATAGGCGAGTTGGTCAAGGACGGCATTCATCATTGTAGTGGCCGTCGCGTCGACGCGAGCACCGTACGCCCGCACTATGGCCGGGGGTGTCGGGTCCTGCACGCCACTGCTGATGTAGCGGGGGTGCCGAAGGGCAGCCAGTGCAAAGGCAACGACTGCCGGGTGTGACGGCCAAGCGCCGATGACCGAGCCGACGTGCCAAAGCAAGTAGTCGGTCCCGACAGCAACGCAGCGCGTTGCGAGTTCGTCCGGATCGTAGCCCTTCATGATCGCGGCAGATTCGGGTTCATCGGGTGCGTTCACGAACCGCACCCAGGCATCGGCCACAGCCGTCGCCACCACGACCCGCTTCTCTCGGTCGTCAACAGCCGAGGATCTCAGCAGCTCCACAAGCACCCTGAAACCTTCAGCGTTCCCCAGCACCTCCAGTGCGAACTGCGCCAGCGGCGCCGCCGTCTCGACGGACCCGTACAAGCGCTCCTCGAAGACCGCACGCACGTCTGGACGGTCCCTAAACCGTCGCAGTAGCGCCGCCGCCACGTACCCGGGCCGCCACGAGTCCAAAGCGGGAAGAAGCGCGTCCAGCGCCTCATCATCAGCCGAGAGTTCAGCAAGAGCGACGAGACCCTCGTTGAACGGGATCTTCACGGAGTCATCTCGTAAGGTCCGCGCGATACTGCGTACGAATTCAGGGTCGGCGCGCCATGACTCGGGGATCATCGTTAGGTTGAACCAACGGAGCCTGTCACGGTCGGGGTGCTTCAGCTCGTCGATCACCCAGTTCCTGATCGCGGCATCCTCGCTGAACGTGGTGCAGGCCAGTAGCCAAGCCATCGACTGGTCGCCGCCCGTCCTCTCGTTGTCCGAGAGGATCTCGAGCACACGATGCGCCGCAGTCGGCTGCTCGGACACCGCGTGCTGTACGAACGGCATTGCGAGGTCTCTCCAATGGTCTCGCGGCCGGATCCTGTCGTGTCGTAGCAATCCACCGAACCACTGCTTCTCCTCATCGGTGAGATAGTCGAACCCGCCTCCAGCAACTTGGTGCAACAGATGCACGGCGCATACCCGCAGTTCCGGAGTCCTCTGCACTCTCGCCCAGGCGAGAAGTGTCGGAAGTTGCGGCCAGTCGGGCCACCCTGTTCCCAGGGACAGCAGCGCAAATGCCTGGTCGATGGCGTTCGCGCCTTCGTAGATGTTCGCTTCGATGCGGGCACCGACAGCGCCGTCGCCGGCGTAACGGACCGCGAGAGCGTGAGCTGCGTTCAATTGCACCGCTTCTTCCTCGTGTCGCAATCCCCACAGCAGCGCGGGAAGAACCCCCGCCTCCGCGACTGCAGAGTCCCTGAGCATCCACAGCGGTGAAGTCGGTTCAGGATGCGCAGCGTTGAGCCACCGCGTGAACGTCGTGAGCAACCGCGATCGGAGTGAAGCTTGCTTCGTCATCGACACCAGCGACTCGATGAGCCTGGCCCTATGCACGGTGTCCGAATGGCCGTCGACGCGGTCGACGATCTCCGAAACCCACTGCGACTGCTTGTTCGTTGTAATCGCAACGTCGGCGGCGATGGCCTCGGCAATTAACTCGTATCTGTCGTCCGGGTCCACATCGGGATGCCCACTGAGATGAGTCAGCAACGAAGTATTGACGTGCGCGTTGACCTGCGTTGCAAGCGCCGCAATCAGCACATCCCGCCAGGTGGGGTCACCGGCCCGCACGGTCAGCGTGCACTGCTGCTCGTCTGGTGTCAGCGTGGCCAGATGCTCACCGGCGAGCTGATCGAGCAGCACCCGGTGCAAGAACCCGACCATGCCAGCACCTTGTGGAACGAGTAGTCCGTACTCGTCCTCTGCTTGAGACAGGACTGCCGTCGCCACCCGAGCAGCGTCAGCCGGCGGGTAAGCGAGACCGTCCTCGCGGCGTAACTCGTGCCGGAACCGGTGCGTCATCTCCTGCCGGGTCCGGATGGCCGATCCGCCGTCGATTCGGGACTGGTACGCAACACCACGAAGCACCGTGAGCATTTCGACGGTCGAAAAATCGGATCCCGCCGCGGAGGAAGCGCGGCGACGCATCTGCGGGTGTTTGTCGACCAGGAGCCGAACGAGCGCGGAGAAGAGGCGGAACCGCTGCGGCGGCAACGATTCCCCGCGCCACGACTTCGCAAGCAAACCGAGAAACAATGGAGTGGCCAGTAGCGAACTCAGCGCAGAAACCTGCCCCAGCTCGGTCAAGAACGATTCCGCGTGCGGGTTGGACGGCACCTCGACACCGGTCGTATCGGACTCGGACAACACTCGAGTAACCAGCGCGATCTGCTGCGGGCGGGTCAACGGCGCGAGCGCAGCTTTGTCCCACGATTCCACCCAGTTCAATCGGTCCAGCGCGTAGGGACGTGCGGTGAGGATCGCCCCAATACTTCTTTGGGAGACGAACGATTCGATGAGCCCGAGCGCGTGTTCTGCGGATGCGGGATCAGTCCACTCGTCGATGCCATCGACGAGCAGGATCGCCCGTTCGTCGTCGAGAGCCGGCTGAGCGAGGTGCCAATCCGAGGAGCCACCCTGCTGGGTCACCCAAGCCTCGATGGCCGACAGGACCGAGTTCGTCGTGGACCCGTCGAGGTGACGGCACAGAAACCCAAAAGGTAACCACAACGGAAGGTCACCACCGTGGGCGCGCTGCAATGGGGCGGATTGTGGTTCAGCAGCGAGAATGTCCGCGGCTGCGAACATAAGGAAGCTGGACTTGCCCGATCCCGGCGCACCGATGAGCAACCGTAGACGACCAGATTCGGCCCATTCATCGACGGGGGTACGTGACCCCTCCGCATCCGTGGCCCTTGTGGAGCCTCTGAGCATCGGTTGACGACTGCGGCGCCGCATGATCCGGGGTGTTCCTGCGTATTCGTCAAGCACTTGCATCGGAACGGGCGGATCTGTCTGATCCGGTTCGGCGGAGGTTGCCGGTACCGGTGCGTTTTCGGACACCGGTTCCGTGTCGAGGACGAGATATCGCAGACCATGCCTGTGTGTGCCAACGACCGTCGGTGACGCACCCTGCGCCCTGAACGCTGCGCGGTAAAGAGCCCCGAGTGCGACACGGGCGGTCCGCGCCTGCTCGGGTGTTATGCGCCGGGCAAGATCCGAAACCCGTTCCGGTCCGCAGAATTTCGTTGCCCATTCTCTGCCGAAGAAATCGTCGACAAGTCTCGGTTGATCACGGAGCCGACCAGCGAGCTCTTCCGCTCCCCACGGTTCGAATTCGATTCCTACTTCTTGGAGTGTCTCGCGCGCGGATCGCACGGCGGCATCCAGATTCGTGTTGCGAAGAGATGAACTCGTGGCGTAGTAAAACCGAGAGCACCGCTCCGCCCACTCGCCGCCGACAAAATCTGCAACCGCCGACGTTATCGACGCGGGGGTGAGGCTCTTTACCCGTCGCGATTGCAGAGCGACGAAACCTTTCCCTACGGAGACCGTCGCGTCCAGAGACGGCGTCGTCCTTGCGTACACATCGATCCCCGCTTGCGCCTGCCCCGGAAGACCATAAAGGGTGGCGTGCTCGATACGCGCTTCCGTCTCCAACAGACGCGCGAACAAGCGTTCCGCGTTCTCCGGTGTCAGCTCCCCAACCGGCAACAATGCCGGCCGACTCTCAACCGGGGGAAGGGGCCACGACCCATCCGGAGTCGACCACAGTGTCGCCGGCAGCCCGGCTTGCTCGTTCGTCACGATCCCATTGTGTCGTCGAGCGGCCTGCGTCCGCCGCCCGCGTACAACTTGACGTTAAATTCGTCGTTGTGACATTCCAGCCGCCGGCTAGCCGCCCAGCTCATAAACCCGGTGGCCGGCCATTGTTGATGGCGCTGACTCAACTGATTCCCGCGCAGCAGTCGCGGGCAGCTGGCGATACACAGCCGAGCAAATGCAGACAATCAGAAAATCTTGCTGTCACACTGACCGCGAGTAACGGATCCATGTGGGCTGTCCGATTGCGTAGACTGGGCAACAAACGTAATCCGTTCTACCCCACGCTGAAGGCAGTGCGGGCGGCTGCGGTGGCGCGTGCCAATTCGCTACCGGTGCTTGCCAACCCCGGTGTGGGAGGGCGATAAATTCGACTGGTAGTGGACAGCGGACGACATGAACGCGGCCCGCCTCCAGTCATTGAACTTTGTGCTGCCGGGCCTCGGAATCACCGCGGTTCCCGAGATGGTTCAACCGCTGCTGGAAGCCGGGGCGTTGCTATGGAGTGAGTTGCCAAAGTAGGTTGCCGGCGTTGCGGCCGTTGACCGTGGGGTTGCAGTAGACGGCGCGGCCACTTGCGTCCGTCGCGGTCGCTGAGTCGTCGTAACACGGGTCGCCGGGTGCGGCGACGGATCCGGTCGACTCGTTCTGAGTCTGCTGCAGTTCGGGATTGGGTGCGACACCGTCGGTGAGCGACCAGAGGTAGGCATCTGTCCCGGCAAGCCTCGAGCAGTAAGCCGTGGAACCGTCTTCGGTCGACGCCGACGCCCCTCGTGACGAGCAGTAGTCACCGAGTGTGACTGTCTCGCGGGCAGGTTCGGGGGCAGCGACGGTCGTAGTCGGTGCGACGAAGGGCGGTGTCGTCACCTGCTCGGTAGTTGTGGGAACTGTGGTCGGCACCAGAAACGTGCTGGAGGGCAGGGTCAGACCGTACGAAGAGAAGGCATCACCGTCAGCATCGTCGGTGAAAGCATTGCCGATACCAAAGAGCACCGCGAGCACCGCGGCGAGTTCGAGTACGCCGATGGCCACGCCGGCGATAGCTAGTCCTCGTCCGGCTGGCCGCCAGAACGCGAGAATGCCGAACACTATCGCGACGGGGAAAAGCCCGAGAAGTGCTGCGACAAGGGAGATCACCGCGTAGGTGTTGATCGGGTCCGGAGGACCGCTGACCTCCGACGAATGATCTGATGGTGCCGACACGCTTCGCCTTTCCGTAGCGAACCGGACAGGCGCGCACAGGTGGACGGTAGATCCCACACGCCTCTTGGCCAAACTACTGATCGGTAATCATTCGTCTGAATGACGGCAATCCGAGATTGCTCCGTTCAGGCACATATCCGGTCGACGGACCTCGGCGCACCGTTGCCTGCTATCGGTAGGTCGGTTGAGATAAGTTCCGCAAACCACGCCGATCGTGCCGAACACAGTCCAGAAGGGAGTCGCGCAGTGACGGTAGAGCGAGAGTTCGCGCGGTGTCTGGATTGCTCGAAGGAGATCGACGCACGCCCGTCGGGGCGCGGCCCCCGCCGCCAGCGATGCACCGAGCATGCGGCGCAACGGAAGAAGGAGCTGATCCGCGCTCGCGACGCATACAACAGAGCCGTCTCGTTCGGTGTCCCTGCCGAGTTGGTCATCGCGCGAGAGGTGTTCGAACGGGACCGGTGGCGCTGCCACATCTGCAACCGGGTGGTCCCGAAGAAGCTACGGGGGACGCGGGTGCTGGGCGGTGCCTACGACCCGCTTGCGCCGGTCGTCGATCACGTCGTCCCGCTGTCGAAGGGCGGCCCGCATACCTTCGAGAACTGCAAGACGGCGCACTGGACGTGCAACGCACGCAAGCACACCGCTTCCACGCCGAGGTCATATGTGGCGACAGTTCCGGCCCCTGGGGCAAACCCGATAGCGCCTCGGTCGGTCCCGCAACGAATATCGGACAGTGGGCCACTGATCGGCCGTCCCCGCGTGAACATCGGGCTCTGCTGCGTCACTGGCTGCGGACGCGGCGCCGTCACCAGGCGTATGTGCCAAGTCCACTACCACCGCGCTCGAAAGTACGGCGACCCACTGGTGACCAAATGCGGCTGCGGATGCGGCTCGTTGATCCCGGTCTCCGTCACGTTCACCGGCCTCTACTACCTACCCGGCCATGGGGTGCAGTCAGTGGTGAGACCACCGGCGCAGATCTTGCGTGAAGGCGTCACACCACAGGCGGTATCGGATTACGGGCGCGTCCGGTTCAGTCTCGTCGAGGACTGTCTGATCTGGACCGGACCGACCCTGACGCAGGGGTACGGCTGCACTTACGTCGCGACACCGGGCCGGAAGCGCCACGGTCGGTCGATCCAGACTCACAGACTGGCCTACGAACTCCACCACGGCGCGGGATCTGCAGAAGGTTGGACCATTGATCACCTCTGCGGAGTACGGCTGTGCTGCAACGTCACTCACCTCGAAGCGGTCACCATCGCCGTGAACCTCGCGCGCGCCGCTGAACGCGTGGTGGCTTGCCCTCGTGGCCACAAGTACGACGAGGCAAACACGTCGTACGGTCTCGAGGGTCACCGACGATGCAGGCAGTGCAACACCGATCGATACCACGTCCGAGTCCACGGACACGAGTTCGTAGACGATCCGACCAACCCGAGCGAGGTCCGCCGACGCTGCCTCACCTGCAGACTGGTGCGCGAGTCACGAGTAGACCAGTGCCCTCGCGGGCACGAATACTCGGTGGAGAACAAACGCGTTGGGGTGGATGGCAAACGCTACTGCCGACAGTGCGCCGCTGATCGTGACCACATCGACAAACAGGGGCACCCGTTCCTGGCCGACCCCAACTCCCCGAACCCGCGTAAGCGCCGATGCCTGACCTGCCTTGCGGCGCGCACTGAAAGAACGCACTGCGTACACGGTCACGAACTCACTTTGGCCAATACGGTGGTGACCCGTCGAGGTCAACGGAACTGTCTCGCTTGCCAACTCAACGCGCGCCACACGCCTGTTCACGGGCACGACTTCGTGATCGATCCGACCGGGCCCACAACCAAGAGGCGCTGCCTGACCTGTCGGTACGAAGCTGAACGCAACCCACGTGTGTGCCTGCACGGCCACCTCATGACACCGGAAAACACTTACAACCGGGCCCGCCGAGGGACCGAATGCAGACAGTGCATACGAAATAGGACACGCGCGAAGGGCTGAGAGCTGCGCTGCCCAGAACTGCGCCATCCGAATGACATTGGAGCTCAACGCTACCCGGACGTGTCAGCATTGCCCGTCGGTACGCAGCACGGGAAGCCAGGTGCTCAACGTTCGGCCCAGCGTCGAGACCATCCGATCACCGAAAACGCACAGCGTGTTGTGCCACGGCTGGGAGAAGGTCCCCTCCGAGAAGTCATCTCGAGCGAAAACGCAGTAATCACCCCACGGATACACCGGCTTCCGCCATTCTGCGGCAGGCCCGGCTGCGGCATGAGACCCCGCATCGAACGAGTGACTCTGGTGCTGCCAATCCAGAACGATGAACACAGGGTTGTCCGCGAACTCGGTCACGAAGCACCGCAGCGCTTCTGCGTTGACCGCATCGTTGCGCGCGATCCACGCCGATTCGTTCCCGGCCGGCGTCGGCCGGAAATCGAACGTCAGAGACGGAACCGGCTCGACGATCGACAGCGCGGAATCCTTTGCCGCTCTTGGTTCGAAACGAAACTTCTCGTCGAACAGCGCCCACGCACGACGGTGGTCCATCTCGTCGAGAACCTCCCATCCAGCGGTGAGGGGTGTGCCGTGGTCGTGCGTGACTCGCGTGGTCATGCCGCCCACCCTGCCAGGAAACTCCACTGGTCGACGGAGCCGCGATCGTTCACACCCACGTGATCCCGTCCCTGGCGGGGTCGCGCCTCTCGATTCTCTCGGCACCCCCTGATTCCATGATGTGCAGCTCGACGGTGAACATCATCGATGGCGCGCCGCGCCACAGACCGGGCCCGCCGTCCCGATCGAACAACGAGAATTTCCGCGCCAGCACCCGTCCCGGCAACTCGGCGGTCTTGAACATGAAGATCAGTGTGGTGAACGGGAAACTGCCCTCGAGCACTACGTCAACGAGGTTGGGAGATGCGTTCTCCCGCCGAATCCGGTCGCGCTCCTTCAGCGCCCACACGATCGGGTCGCCGATGCTGTCGGCGGGGTCGACGGGGATCAGCACACACGTTCCGAACAGTTCGTCGGTGCTCGCCGGCTGTAATTCGATCTCGCCGAATGCGTCGAGCGCGCCCGGTGCCGAGGCGAGGAATTCGCGCGTGGTGGTCACGAACAGTTGCCGCGCAGCGGGAAGTTCGACGTGGTCCTTCGGGAACACCGGCGCCTCCGCCCACTGCACCCGACCGTTTCGCACGAACGTGTACCGGTTCATTTCTCGCGGACGGCTGATCGACCAGCGCGTGGTCTCTACCGGATCCGGGACGACATCGCGCTCCGCGAGGGGTGTGACGGTGCCATCCGGGGCGACATGCACCCGACCGTCCTGACTGCGGACCCAACACCCCGACTCGTCGGCGTACAGAGTGCGGACCTTGTAGCCGACCGGTTCGAAACCACGGATGTGGCCGGGGATAGGGATGCGGATCGAGGTTCCGACGTCGGTGACGCACACCAGCAGCGGCCTTGTCCGTTCGCACACCCACAGAGTGTTCTCGTGCGCGGCAAGCGATCCGGGGATGAAATGACGATTGTGGGCGCTCATGCGCCTTTCTGCGAGTCGAAAATCATGGTCCGACCTTAACCCCCGGCGGGATGTCTACGCCTGCGGGCGCTCGTCCGGCGGAGTCCTCAGTTCCATTTGGGCGGCTCGACGTCCGGATCATCGGGCACGCTCGAGGGGTATCGGAACCAATGCTTGCGCTGTAGTTCGCGACGTGTCATTCTCGAACACATGACAACCGGAAAGGCGGATACCGCCACCCTCGCGTGAGCGCCGCAGCACTTCCCTCCGCGGTTGGGACAAGAACCGCATCTTCCTACCTCGAGCACATGGCATCCGTGCCCGCAATGCGCGACACCTGGCTCGCGCACGGCCTGTCCACCCTGCCGTCCGATCGACCGACCGCAGAGGCCGCCGTCTCGGAACTCTATCGACACGCAGGGTTCCGCGAACCCGAGTTCGTGTGGGTCCCCTCACCCCCGGCGGGTGCCGAATTGATTGCTTCCGAACAACTGTCGGCATACAATTCCCTCACCGACGGCGCTGCCGCCCGGATCGCCTCCGTGATCTCACGATCGCGCGCACGGATGGACCGCCGTACAGGCAGGTCAGCGCAACGCTGGCCCTCCGACGACCGCCCGCTCTGGACAGCACGCACACAGGCACTCGGAGAGTCCGCCCGACAGGGAATAAGACCTGACGCGATACTGCGAGCAGCAGTGTGGGATTCCCTGCTCACCAGCGTGTTCGACGGAGTGGCGGCCGCCGTCCGGTCACTCGTTCGGCACCCGACGGGAAGCGTGGCGTGGTACGGGCAGCAGGAAGCTCACCGGGTCGCGTTCTACGACATCCATCGCACCCTCGGCATCTCTGTCTTCCGCGGCGCGGACCACGCCATCCTCGACACCCAGAAAGCCCTGGCGGGTGCGACCGGATGGTGGTGGGCCTTCGACCACATCTGCGTCATGTCGGAGCGACCCCGGATTCTGCACACCGAACCTCTTCCCGGGGGCGTACACAACGAACGTCGACTACACGGACATAACAAGCCCGCCATTCAATTCGTCGACGGCCAAACAGCTTACGTCGACCACGGGACCGTCGTTCCCGACTGGGTCGTCCACGAACCGACCGTCGAACGCATTGCGCGCGAGCGAAACATCGAGATCCGCCGGTGCGCGATCGAGCGGATCGGATGGGACACCTACATCGACGAGGCTGGCCTCGAACTCCTCGACCGAACTGACGACCCCGGAAATGCCGGCGCCGCGCTGTCGCTGTACGCCACGCCGGACAGTTGGGTGGGTGAAGGTCGAATCCTTCTCGTGGTCAACGGATCTGCCGAACGCGACGGCCGGCGGCGACGGTACGGGTTGCCCGTCCCGAACATCGTGTCCTCCGCGTTGGACGCCGCCGGATGGACCTACGGCATCACCGGCGACGACTACTCCCGTCTCGTGCGCCGCACGTGACCACCACCCTTCGACCCAAGGTGACGTCGATGAACACGACCATGACCCTGTCCACTCTCACTGCCCTCACCGGCCTCGAGGTCTTCGACTACCTCGACCGACAAGTATCCATACCTGTCGTCGACGGGCTACAAGCTCAAGGCGACCTGATCGTCATCCCCCATTCGATCGTGAAACACGTTGCCGCAATGCAGGACACCAGGACGGATGACGTGCCCCTGACGGGCGTCGAACTGCTCCGCAGCGCCGCCGGCGGCAATCCCCACAGCCTGGTCTGCGAGGCAGGCCGCTGCAAGTGGTCCACTCCGGTGTTCGACCCGAGCGGCCTCGCACTGGGCATCCTCGACACGGAAGTCACGGCGTACCTGATACACCCCGAACACGGGGCGACCGGAATAGCGCCGGGGCGTTACGTCATCGGCAGACAACGCGAGCGCGGGGTGGGTCGATACTTCCACTCGGCGCGGTTGGTTGCAGACTGAGGGACGAGGAGCGCGATCGATGGCGGGGGCTAATCGAACCCTTTCCTGTGCATTGCATCCCGCGGCCTCACCTCCGCAGCCTCCCATGCGCATGTGTGCACACACAGTCAACCGGGGTTGTCACACGTTGTCCGCCGCGGTGGTCAGTCGCAGCATGACCGCGTTCCAGGCGTCGGCGAGCTGCTCCCGGTCATCACAGTTTGCGCACTCGGCAAGTAATCGCACCGCGCGCGCTGTCGTCGCCATCCCGACTCCATCGAGACGATCCGCGCAAAGGCGAAGACCCTTGAGGTGCTCCGACGACAGTGATTGAAGCCCGAGATGAGACAAGTCGGCGAGCAGAGCGGTCGCAGCATCGATCACGGAACCGATCGGATCGTCTTGCCGTGCAGCGATGTCTGCCCGGCTCAATAGGCCACTCCCATCACCGGATGCCAGATCCGGCACCACAATTCCGTCAGCACACGCGATGGCGGTCGGCGTCACGAGCAGCTGCCCCGAACGGTTCGACAGGTGACCGGCGACCATCACAGGATGCGACGACATTGCCCGCGTCACGGCGTCCAGAGCCCCTGGTGCGGAGGAACTGTGCTCCAGGGCGACGAGCGCGCGCCCGTCCTGCTGGTCTCGAACCGTCACCGCCAGTCGCTGCTCGTCCGGCTGATAGTCGATTCTGGAGACAGCCTCTACTCGAATGCAACCCATCGAGTCGGTCACGAGCCGTTCTCGCGCGAACCATGGATGTCGGGTCGACAGGCGACGGGACGCATCACGATAGTTCTCCACCACAGCTGTCGACTTCAGCCAGGCATCGATGCTCGACGGCATCACCGACGAGCGACCGATCCCCCTCCTCACGAATCGAATCCGGTGATTCGCGCGCCGGATGACCGACTCTGTGACCACTGTCGACGACGCCAGGGCGGCGACCGTGGATCCTGCGATTCGACGATCGGAAACGCTGTACCCGGTGGGATGCTCGCCGACCTCGGTGGCCCATCCGTGCTCGACCACGAAGACGGCGTCGGAGTTCGTATCGGCAAAGTACAGACTGGCGGTGATCGAGTCGGCATCTCCTCGTACGCGGGCACCCATGCTGATCAAATGGGCACGGCGCAAGGGAGTCTCACCCGGCGCGTCCGTTCCCAGCGCGTCCGCGGCCACCGCGAGATCCGCCGAATCGCCGAGCTGAACTCGTGCGTGAATTTCCGCGATCGCTCGTGCGAGTAGAACCCGGCTGTGGCGAGCGTGCCGGGCAAGGTAGGCATCCATTTGGTCGGTCAACTCCGCGCACGCGTCGGCCAGCCACACTGCGGTCCCGGACTCGACCGCTTTCGTGGTCCTGATGGCGTTCGACAGTTGCACCGAGGTGGTCGCGGTGACCCCGTTAAGGAGGATCGTTCGCGCCAGCGCGCGGGCGTCACCCGTTGTGTTTCTGCCCAGTACGGCCGCACGGCGGCCGACGAACACGCGGTCACTGTGGGATGCGTCGGCTTCCTGGGCTGCCCACACTGCGAGCGCGACGGACTCGCGGGACGTTTCGTCCGTGGCCGAAGAATGCGCATGACTCAAGTCGTGGGGTACCAGGAATCGGACAGAACAATGCGGAAGCTCCACTCGCACAGCCCGATCGGTCCCAACTGGGCGGTGGATCGTCGCTGCGTATCCGCGTGATCGCGTTCGCTGCGCCCGCGAGAGCGCGGCTTTCCCGAGGTGCTCGGTGAGTGCGTCGTCGTCGAATTCGGCGGGTGACCACTGTTCGGCGTCGGACACAGACCGCCCCTGGCGATCTCGGCACGCGAGCACCAGACCGACCCGGTGACGGCACACCGACCGCGCTCCGCACGAGCAGGATGCCTCGACGAACGCCTCGCCCGCGCGCAGGACGGTCTCCACCCCGTCGGCGAAACGCGCCACGATGGCCTCGTTCGAGATCGACAATTCCGGCGGTTCGTTCTCCTGCATGCGAATCGCCCGTTTCACCAGGCCTCTGTTCGCGACGGCGGAGAGTGCGTCGTCCGTCAACGCGGCGAGGTCACGCCGGGTGCCGTCGGTGTTCTGGCTGTCTGCAGCGCTCATGTCATGCTGTCCGCGACGAACTCGGCGAGGGCGCCCGGTGTCATCGCGCCGACGTGAACGCCGATCCGGGACAGTCTGCGGCCGATCTCACGGTCGTAGTCCGGTTCTCCCCCTTCGTCGAGCGCCGCGAGAGCGAGCACTCGGACGCCGTCGTCGGTGAGACGGGTGATGCTGCGCACGAAGCCATCGGGGTCGCTTTCGTACAGGTCGGAAATGATCACCACGATGGTTCGGCGCGGTGAGTCGACGAGTTGCGCTGCGTAGTCCACGGCTTTCGCTCCGTCGTTGCCTCCGCCGAGCTGTACACCCATCAGGAGCTCGACCGGGTCGTCGACCTCCGAGGTGAGGTCGACGACGTGGGTGTCGTAGGCGATCAGGTGGGTTTTCAGACCCGGGATGTTCCAGAAACATGCTGCGGTGACGGCAGAGTGGATGACCGAGTCGATCATCGAACCGGACTGATCGACGAGAAGGACGAGTGTCCATGTGTCGATGTGTCGGCGGGTGCGTGAGGTGAACAGCGGGGTCTCGATGGTGATGCGCCGCGTCGCCGGAGACCAGTGTTTCAGGTTGGCGCGCACGGTTGCTGGGAAGTCGAAGTTACGGGAGTTGCGGAACGCCGTGCGGTGGCGGCTGCGGGTTCCGTGGAAGGTTCGACGCACGTCCACCGACAGTTTCTCGATCAGCTCGCGCAGCACTGTGTCGACGGTCTTCTTCGCGAGGGTGAGGACCCGCGGGTCCATCAGATGCTTCGTTCGCATGACTGCACGAAGGAGCGACACACTCGGTTCGATGCGTTGCAGCGCGTCGATGTCGGTGATCACTTCGGTGATCTCGTATTTCTCGACGGCGTCGCGCTCGAGCCGGTGGACGGTTTCACGCGGGAACAACCGGTGAATGTCGTCGAGCCAGTCCACCGCTGTCACCGACGTGGTCCCGACGCCGCTGGGGCGATCGCGCGGTTCTCCCCGCCGCCGAGGGAGGGTCCCGTCGTCGTTCGAGACCGTGCGGGACGAACCGGCCCGGACGCCGCGCAGCGTCCGAGACGGATCGCGGCTGTAGAGCCATTCCAGGGAGGCGTCCTGCTCTGCCGCGGCGCCGGTGGCGTCACCGAGCACCCCGGCGGCCGCGGTACCGAGTATCAATCTCCATCGATCGGTGCTCATCACAGACCGACCCGGGCCAGCGCGTGATCGACCCTCTCGTCGAGTCCCGCACCGGCGGTGACGATCTCGTGACCGTGACCGGTCTCGACCGGAGGGGTCGGGGCGGTGATGCGCAGCGCAATTCGTGCGCGCTCACGCGGCGGGAAGTACTCGAACGACTGGCGCAGGGCCGGTAATGCCATCAGGAATTCGTGTTCGGTGAAGTTCCGGACGACGTCGTCGACCGCTCCGAGAACAGCGCCGCCGGACTGTGCGTCGAGAAACGCCTCTCGTGCCACCGCGAACAACCCGCACAGCCAGTCACCGAGTCGGTCGGTCGGGACCGACCGCACAGCAGCGGACGCGGCGACAGCCGATGTTGTGGACCACACGGTGCCGAGTGCTGCACCTCTGATGTCGACGGCGGCGTGGACATCATCGGCCAGAGCCGCCAGCTCCGGTGCGTGATTCTCGGTCACCACGTCGGCCGCGTAGGTCATCGCATCCGACAGCGCAGCGAGGGCACCGATGCGGCCGGCGTCGGCTCCGCCCGCGGCGGCGCGGGTCCTGCGTGCAAGATCGACCGTGCGCGAGGATGCGGCATCGATCACTGCACCGAGCAAGGTTGATCCCCCGCTCCCGAGCACGACGTCGTGGCGCCACAAGCCGAGTACCGAACGCAACATCACTCCCACTCCGGCGAGGTCTGCGCTGCTCGCGATTGATGCGACGGCCTGCGAGGCCGACCGGTTCGACACCGAATCCACTCCACACAGGACCGCGTCGAACAACGTCGCGGCGATGAGTGCCACGTCGGAACGAGCTGCGCGGAGCGAGGATTCGAGCATGTAACCGGTCACGTCGACCAGCGTGTGTCCGTAGGCGGCAGCCTCGACCAGGGACGGAAGGCGATCGACACCCTCGGCGATCGACCACTGCTCGGACGTGTTCACTTCGTTTCCGGATCCGGGGCCGAGTCGGCGGTCGAACCCGGGAATTCCCGCGACCCGCAGTTGGTGGAGTACTCGACTGCGCCGGCGGTCCGGCGGGGCGGTCAGGTCGAGTTCGACGGTGCCGGGCCCGAGGGCGAGTTCTTCGAGAAGCAGGTCGACGTGGTGCACCAGGCCCGGTGCCGGAGTGCGGGGGTGCAGAGATCCGAACCGTCTCCCTCGCATGGTCTTCGAGCACGATGCAAGGACCGGGTGCTCGCTGGGTTGCGGCCTGTCGGACCGAGTCCAGGGCAGAGGGGACGCCAGCGCCTCGTCGACGAGGGTGCTCGCCACCGCGTCGAACACGTCGATCCGCGTTGGTGTTCGATGCGACCGCGTGGCGGCGAGGGCGTGCAATTGCGTTCGGCAGGCGATGAAATCGGCTGTCGACACCGCGTGTCCGCGCGTGCGTAGATCGCGTACGACCGCGTCGAGGGCCACCTCGGCCGCGGAATCTCCTGCTTCCCAAAGAGTCTCGTACCACCACGGGGAATCGATCTGCAGGCGTCCGTAGGAAGTGGGCACCAGGTAGCTCCCGACGTCCATATCGTCGTCGGCCACCGGTATCTCGGGCCACGAGCCGTCTGTCACCTCGTCGGTCGCGAGGCCTGCGAGGATGGCCGGTCGGTGGAGTCCTCCGCACACCACGACCACAGGCCCCGAGCCGTCACGATCGCGCGCTGCGCGCACCCATCCGGTCATGAATCGCTCGCGTGCGGACACCGTGTCCTCGGCGGGGCGGAGTGTGTCGAAATAGTCGTCGATCACTGCCGCAAGGTCGGCCGGGGGATGGGAGAACGCCCTTGATTCGACGATGTGATCCCAGGCGGCGCCCATCGTGTCGACGCCCAGTCGCCGCAGGAGTGATGCTGCTGTGGACCCGTACTGGGGCGCCCTCGTCTCGAAGTCGCGATGCCAGGTCGGAAGATCGATGAAGTGTGTCTGAGCTCCTACGGACGCGGCGGCGCGGAGGGCAATCCACTCCGGTGACCAGTGCGTGTAGGCGGTCGTGATGACTCGGGTGACGTTGCCGCGCCGCACATGGGACAGCACCGCGATCGGTAACTCGTGGTCGCGGGTGAGGTCCGGCGCGAGCGCATTGAGATCGGCCGGCCCTTCGACGAGTACGTGTGCCGGGCGGAGTCGGTGGACGGTGTCCGCGACGATCCGGGCACATGCCGGGCTGCCGTGACTGATTCCGATGACGACGACCGAGTTCATCGGCGCGGTGGACCCGAGTGGGCCTCGCGCAGTTCATGCCATGCCGAACCCGAGTACCTGTGCGCCTGGCGCTCGATGTAACGACCGAGGCGTGCCGCGTCTTCTGCGCTGTCCTTCGATGCGGTCCCGGCAAGGGATTCCGCGAGATCGGCGACGGTACCCGTGTCGCCGCGCAGGAACCATCCTCGAATGCCGGTGGCGTGCGCGAGAGACACGGCCTCCGCCGTGCTCATCACCGAGGACAGTTTCTCGACCGCTGTTCCATCCGACGTCGTTCCTGTGCGTAGGTCTCGGAACAGGGTCACCAGCAGTTCGGTCAGCGCCGGATCTTGATCGATGGTGACGCCGGACGCTCGGAGCAGCGCTGCAGATTCCGTGCGGACCAGGTCGACCTCGGTGTCGAAGTCCGAGATCGGGTGAACGGTCTCGAAGTTGAAGCGTCGCTTGAGCGCAGCGCTCATCTCGTTGACCCCTCGGTCGCGGGTGTTCGCTGTGGCGATGATGTTGAACCCGTCACGGGCGTAGACCATGGCGTCGTCGCCGGTCAGTTCCGGCACGGCGAGGACCCGCTCCGACAGCAACGACAGCAGGGTGTCCTGCACTTCGAGCGGGCATCGGGTGATCTCCTCGAACCTGACGATGCGCCCTTCTCCCATTCCGCGCAGCATGGGAGCCGGTACGAGGGCACGAACGGACGGACCTTCCGCGACCAGAAGAGCGTAGTTCCAGGAATATCGAATCTGGTCCTCGGTGGTGGCGGCGCCTCCCTGGATGGTCAGAGTCGAGTCGCCGCTCACGGCGGCCGAGATCAGCTCCGATAGCAGCGATTTCGCGGTTCCCGGCTCGCCGACGAGCATGAGGCCCCTCGTGGTGGCCAACGTCACCAGCGACCGTTCGACCAGGGACGGGTCCCCGACGTACTTGCCTCGTATGTTTCGGTCGTCGTCTCCCATGACGAAGGTGCGAGCCGCTCGAAGTGTCATCGCCCAGCCCGGCGGGCGAGGACCACTGTCCTCCCCCGCAAGGAGAGCGAGTTCGTCGGCGTACCGGACCTCGGCCGGCGGTCTCTGAATTCGGTTGTTCACGTGGCGAATCCGTCGAGGTCGGCGATGAGTTCGCTGACCGCCGCGCGGTCGACGTCGTCCAGAGTCCCGCCGCGCAGAGTCACCGATCTCAGCGTCTGATCGGGGTACCCGTTGTAGGGATCCCCTGTGCCCATCCCCGGTTCGAGCCCGAGGAGTACGGAGACGTCGTCGCTCAGGCGGTACAGCAACCCTTGCCCCCACCCATCTGGGTTCTCCCACACCGGTTCCCACCCTCGATACGTCAGCCGCAGCGCCTGGCTCGGTGTCGCGGTGACACCGGTGAACCGCGACAATCCGGTTCCGTCGAAGTCGCCTGGCAGCGGGTCACGTACCGCCCGACCCAGCTGCGGAAATGGTTGCAAAATTTCGTAGTCGGCGAAGACGTCCGACCAGGTGCCCACGGTATCGGGGATGTGCGCAGGGTGGACGAGGCCGATCGGACCGTCCGGGAGTTCGACTGTGGAGTCGTCGATGTCGGCCAACGTCGAGTCTTCCGCCACCCGGAACACCACGGCGGGTGAGGTGCCGTCGAACGACGCCCACAGCAGCCGGCGGGCGACGTGGATCATCAGCGGGTGACCGAGTACGTACGTGCGGAATTCGTCCGGACTCCACCGTCGGCCGATCACCATCGACCGGTTCAGACGCTTCACCTGCTCGGCTGCAACGGTTTTCGCTTCTCTTTTCAGAGCCGCAAATTTCTGTTTCGATTCTTCCGCGAGCACGGCATCGTCCCCGGATTTCGGTTTCGGGAGGCTGGCGGATTTTTTGCCGGAATCGTCGACGACGTACGGGACCAACGCTTCGTTGAAACCGACGGTGAACGAGCGGGTCCCGTATTCGAAGGTCATCGTTCCGTCGGATGCGAGATCGAGGTCGGGCACGATTCGATCGGCCAACTGCTCTCGGTCGAGTCCCAGGCTCTCGGCGACCTCGGCGACACGCTGAGCTGCTCCCGATTTGAGGGACTTGAACTTCATGTTGCGTGCGATGTGATCGAGTTCGGTCAACGCCCGCGACGAGCCGAGAGCGGCCAGTGCGTCGAGTCCGAGTTGAGCACGGGCAGTGCCGCTCTCACCCGGCCACCGACGGATTAACGGTGCCAGTTTCGAGACCACGCTGTCGTCACCGAGCCACCCGAGGGCCATGATGGCCCAGTTGTCCTTCGACGGTGCGCCGTCGCCCCACCACCTCTCGAAAACCTCCCACATCGTCGACGCCAGGGATGCGCGGTCGCAGAAGTCGTTTACCGTCTCGAGGCCCGCGTACGGCGCGTCGACCGTGCCGATGGCGCACATGGTCAAGATGTTCGCGACGGCCGTCGTCGGGAGCTTCGCGGCCCGATCGGAGACGAGAATTGGGGGCAGCCATTCGATGTCCACCCACGGTGGTGTTCGCGGGATTCTCTTTGGGAGCATCTGCAGCGGATCGAAGTCGACGATCGTCTTGGCGGCGGTCACCGCCTCGGGACCGAATTGACGCGCACCCTCGATGACCGTTTCTCGCGTGGTCGCCGACGCCAACCCTCGCAGTGCTGCCTCCGCGTGGTCTCGTTGCGCGCCCAGCGGTCCGATCGCGTCGGGCATCAGCAAAGTGACGGCGTCGTCGGCGTGGCGCACCAGCCACGCCAACGCTGGCTTACGTAAATTCTTTCGGGTCGCGAACATCGTCGCGTGCAGGCGGGCGACATCGAGATCGACGAACGGCATCAGATACGGAGCCGCGGCCCCGGGGTGTGCGCGAGCCATTCGAAGCATGAACGGCAGGGCTTCGAGCTCGAACCGTGCGACCACCCGAAGCGGTTCCTTGAGGGTGGTACCCGGCCACTCGGACAGGAGTTTCCGGGCCACGTCCTCGGGACCGATCAGGAACGTCGTCAGCGCGTACCACTCGTGAAGGTCCTGCGGTTTCGTGTCTTTGAAGTACTGGCTCTGCTGTTCCCAGGTGTAGTAGGAGAACTCGTGGCGCGAGTTTTTCAGCTCCTCTACTTCACCTGGTAGCCAATCGATTCGCTGGATGTGCGGAGCGGTCAGATCGTCGACAACGACCGTCTGCGCGGGAAGCTTGTTCTCCGTCCACGGCGGAACCGCCAGTACCCCGGGAAGGTCGTCGGCGACCGGAACCTCGGTGGTCAGATCCACGATTCGCCGCCGGTGACGATCCGGCAGCGAGTCCGCGAGTTCGATTGCGAGGGTGCGGTTTTGCAGGACGTGGCGATCGAAGAGGGTCGACTCTTCCTGCGCCAGAAGTCTCAGTGCGCGGCGCGGGAAATGCGTCATGGCATGCAGGAGCGCCGGTAAGCCGTTCTTGACGTTCGCGCGGTGGAGAAGTGCCGTGAATGCCTCGTCCGTGGGGATGGCAGAGAAAGCGTGAAGAATGCGAAGCAGACGCGCATCCTTCTCGGAGCTGTAGTAGTGAATTGGTTCATCGGCAGCTGCAACGAGCAACGGTGTGATGGCCGTTCCGACACCTTCGACGACGGCGGCCGTGATCTCGTCCGAGTTCAGCCACATCTGACCCCATTGTTCGCCCTCTGCGCGTTTTACGTCGGCGACGGTGTTGCAGGAGGCGTAGAGATGCGTCTGCCAGTGATAGGGGGTAGCTCGCAAGTGTTCAGTGAGATCGTCGGACCACTGCCGTTCGGTGGGGAAGAGGAAGCTGGCGGTCAAGCGTCGAACGGTGTTGCTGCGCAGCGGCGCCGCGAGATCACGCGCGGCTGCATACGACTCCTCGGAGGTGACTGCCAACAGCTCACGGAGTCGGTCGAGCATGTACTCGCGCGGGGTGTAGATGATCTGCTTATCGGGGTCGTCGACCTGAGCCAGCACCTCGACTTCGTAATGTGACGGTTCCGAGTACCGCGATGAAACCGCGTTATCGGAGTTCTCCATCACGATGATGAGGTGGCCGCTGTTCGTCGGAACCGGCACCCGAGTTCTGACGTAACCCATGTCCGATGCACGCATGGCGGCTTCCACAGCGAAGGGAAGACCGTATCTCGCCACCCAGCCGTCCACGACCAGGTTCTTTCGGTCCCTAAGGTCGATTCCGGCCCGCGTCAAAACGACGTATGCCGCTGCCGCACCGACTGCGGTAACGTCCCCAGCGAGGTATCGCCGTGCCGCTATTACCCACTCGTGGGGTTCCGGATTGTTCTCCAATTCCCATGCAGCCCAGTGCAGCGCCTGCTCGTTCTTCTCCAAGTGGTTGTCGAGAGCATCTCCTGCGCCGGGGTCGACGGGCTTCGCGCGGGCAGGAAAACCACCGTGACGCGGATACCGCATTGGAAGCCACGCTGCCGGTGGCGCGAACTGCGTTTCCGGATCAGTCACGGTGCGGTCCATCGCTGCGTGATTCACACATCTCCTCGAGGTCCCGACCCGGTCTGTGCACGTGGCAAAATGATAGCGGTACGAACGATCTCGGAGCGGACATATCGACCTCGAGGGTGTGCTCGATCCACCAGGCCCCCGACATTTGTCGCCTTCATATCGGACGACGCGGGTGCGCGCGAAATCCTCGCCATCTTCACGCACCCCTCTCTTCTTGACCTCGGATACCTACCAGGTCCTCAGCCGCACTCCTCCACCCGGACGTGACTGCGATGTCGTGATTCCCAGAGGAGAATTACTCCGTACGGGCGAACTATCGGTTACCACACGCACACGGTTCCCGGTCGGAGATGGGGACCGCTTGGCTGATCATGATCGATTGCCCCAGTGCAGACTTCACGGGTTCCGTCGACGCCGAACGATAGAGATCGCCAGCAACAAGCCCGCAACCGCGCCGACCACACCGCCGCCCGCGACACTCAACCACCACCCGTAATCGATCAACAACGGTTCGTCTCCCCCGACGTAGGCGAAGTTCACCCGCCGCGGGCGAACAACCGTGGCGAACACGGTGACGACAACGAGCAGACCCACAACGAAACCCGCCGCACACATCAGCACTTTGACCTTCATCGGTGCTCCATTCTGATTCTTGATCCCGCCCGGCTGATCAGCAGGCGCACAGGGTCGCGTCGTAGTCCCTAGTCCTTGCCCCACGGATACTGCGGACCGGCGTTGCTTCTCGCGGCAATCTGGATCGCTGGACGTCTCGGAGTTCTTACCGACCTGGAGCATTCACGCCAGCGGCACACTGCGGCCTCAAAGATTGGTCCCACGGCTTTCATGACCCCGCCCGACATCGATCGAGCACGCCCGCAACGTCCAGCTCGACCGGCGGTTGCATCACCGGACTGTCGACGCGGAACTGCTGGACCCCGCCGGCGGTGACCGACACCAGACCGTCGTCGTCGATGGTCACAGCAGGCTGGCTCGTCGACACCGGCACGCTCGTCAGCGGTCGAAGAGTGCGCCCGTCGTACACGGTCAGCAGCCAGAACTGCTCCGTACGCTCGAACGTCACCGGGCCGGGTAAGGGCCACCACCCGCCCGAGGACGTGCCATCGGGCGAATGACCGACGGTCCACAGGAACCGACCCGCCCGACCGCCGTGAAGCTGATGGCGTCCCAGCCTCTCTCCGACATCACGGACACCGAGACCAGGTTGAACGACACCCACGTCGACACCGCGGACGAGCCTCAGAGGCTCGCCCCCCAGGTACGGCCTGCCGTGACCGCGCGGGAGCAGCGCAATGTCAGGGCCGATCGTCGACTCCCCTGTTCGGGTGACCCGAACCAACCGGGCGACAGCTCCGCCGGGCAGAACGACAGCGACGAACCCCCCCTCGTCGGCGACGACAGAAGCGACGTACCCACCTACTGCTGCGACATCGACCGGTTCGACACCGGGCGAATAGATGCGCCACGTCGTTCCGTCGCCACAGACGAGCAGCGTCTCGCCGACCACCGCAGCGGCGTGGACCGCGAGATCGTCGACACGGATCGGCTCGTGACCGATTGCGATCCAGTAGGTTCCGTCGGGACCGGTCACCCAGCACCCTGTTGGCGTGGCACAGATCTGCCGCGCGACACCGATGCGTCCGGGCACCACGTGCTCCGCCACGACGTCATCGGCACCAATGCTCACGATCAGCGGCAGTTCGGCATCCGACACCCACAGCACACCGTTCGCCGACGAGACGCTCCCCGGCACGATGCTCGGCCGGGCAGGAAGCGGCGGCACATCGTCGAGATCGAGGTCGACGACCACACTGTTCTCCATGTCGGAGTATTCGGCGCCCTCAGCGGCGATCGCGTCGAAGCCGAACATCTGCGGGACAGAATCGACGTCGCGCAGGGTGCGGTGCCGCGGAACGACCGGAGCCCAGCCCGAACCCGGACGGTACTGATATCGGGTGCAGACCAACCGGACTCGGGTCACGCGTCCCCGGAACCGGCCGACCGTGTCATAGGAGAACACTCCCCGGAACTGCCCGGTCAGTTCGACCTCCCCCGTCCGCGGAGTGACGCCACGCCACGATGCGGTCCACCCGTCGTCGCGCAGCAATCCCTCCCACTCCCACCAGCCCTGCGAGTCGTCACCGGTGACCTGCCAGGTGGGGTCGTCACCGGACGGTTCCAGACGCGCCCGTATCCGAACAACGTCCGGCTCGTCCGCCGGGAGCTCGTGAAATCTGAGCGCCCCGGTCAGGACGGACCCGACCTTCGGTGGGTCGATCTCACCGTCACCGATGACCGACGCGGATACGTGCACCACCAACGTCCGACGGCTGGTCATTCGCGGGACCCCGGCGCGGCTCGGCGCCCCGACGCCACCATGGCGTGACCGATCGACCGGGCTAGCACGATCAGACCACCGAGAACCGCACCGCCGGCAAAGTTTTCGTTCACCGCGAGCCGGTCGTCGCACCGCGGACTCAGCACGTTGTCAGGGATCGGCTGCAATGTCGACCGCGGCTCCAGCGGATACGACGTGGGGAAACTGACCTCGAGGTCGGACGACGGGATCGGATTCAGAACCGAACCACATGCCACGAACCGTGGGTCCATCGTGTCGCCCACCGACGCGGTGACACCGCGGGTGATCTCGCGGGTGCCGTAGGCGATGGCCGACACCGCGATCAGGGCCAGCACGACACAGCACGTGACATGCCACATCGGGGCCAGTGAAGGGGCAGAAGACCGGCACTTCTGCCTCGTCCACACCGCGCACGCTGCAATGGCCATCGCACTCACAGCTGCTGTGAGCCACCAACTTCCGTCGACAGCCTATAGCATGCCGTACAGATACACCGGAGCCGACACCCAGAACAGCACCGTCCACACCCACGGCCGCTCGGAATGCCGCGGCTCCGTCGGAGCCTGCGCGCCCACCACGATTCTCAAGCCACCGTGAACCGCACAGTGTTCCCCGCCGGATCCAGCAACGTCGTGTTGAGCGGGGCATCCGTCGTCACCGTCAGCCCGGCGTTGCCGGATCCGATGTCGATCACCAACTGCTTCGTCCACTCACGGTCCGCCGGTGCACTCTCGCCCACCCGAGCCGACGTCAGATGCGCCAACCACGTGCCGCCCGTCGGCTTCGCACCGCTGTACGGGTCGACCCCCGGCGCATCGAAGTTGTTCATGTTCACGAACACCGTCAGCGGACACGCATCGGTGACGAACGTCCGCCATGTCAGCGTCACCACCGCAATGCCCGGCCGATCGTGAGGGGTGAACACATCTCCGCCCACCTCACCTACACATGGTAAGGACATCCCCCGCCCCAGCGACAGGTCGTACGGGAACGGCGTGAACTCCCGATGATGCGCCGACGCCACCCCCGGCACCCCCACACACAGCGCCGCAAGCGCAGCTCCGACAGCAGCAGTTCGGACGGTCCAGGATCGAATCACGAAACAGGACAATACGGTAAAAAGGTTCGCACCGGCAGCTATCGAAACCGGCCAGTCCCGCTCTTCTGATCATGATCAGGCTCGGGGCCCGGATCCAAAGCAGAGCGCGGGTTGACCTTAAGACCTGGCGTTCATGCCGGCGATGCGTTCCCGTGTTCTTCACCCCAATCGCCGAGGGTTCGCAAAGCATCGTTGAGGCTTTGCCCTAGGGCAAAAATTAATCGAAAGTCTTGATCCTCCACACGGCCGTTTCCTCCACCCAAAGCCCCACGGTCGGCACGCAATTCGTCAAACCGATTTCGTTGCAGCGGTTATCGATGGTTGTCTATCGCGACCAGAGCGCGTCGCGCATCGCCGGCGTTTTCGACTGCGCGAACGAGTTCGAGCCAGGCCTCCTGCACCCGGCGTTCCTGGCGGCGGAGGTCGGCTCGAGCCCGCGCCACGCGAAGTCGGTCGGTGCGTTCCATCTGCTGTTCGCGATCCTGCGCCAGAATCCGGAGATGGTCGTGCGGATAGAGAGGGTGCATCGTTGCCTCACATCTGCGTCGGGAATCCGTGGAGGAGAACCATGACGGTTGTCGCGCCCTGTGCCTGCGTGTTCGCGCCAAGCGCTCGATACCGTTCGACCACTTCGAGGAGCTCAGCGCTCAGCGCTTCGGTTTGGGACGGGTCGAGGTGAAGCAAATTGTCGGCACTGAAGCCTGCGTCGCTCCACTCGGGTCCCCAGGAAGCGGCCGTGCGACCGTATTCGGTCAATCGTGACCACCGATGCTCGAGCATCACCGCTTTGGCCGCATCGGCTGCCGTGACCCCGTCCGGCGAATCACTGAAATCGGTTGCAGACCAGGAGAATCCCTGCGACGTCGTGCACCACCAACGTTGGCGGCCGTCGCCACTCGCGTTCTCGGTCTCCTCCGCGAAGCCGCTGTCGGCCAATTTCCGCAGGTGGTAGCTGACAGAAGCCGGCGATTCGTCGACCATCTCCCCCAATCGTGTTGCGGTCAAGGGTCCGTGCGCCTTCAAGGAGTAGAGCAGTCGCATCCGGATGGGATGGGACAAGGCCTTGAGTTCGACCAAGGTCGATACCTGTTTGACGTTCTTCCGGGGCTGCTGGCGTTCTGACACCGACCCACACCAACTTCGAAAGATTTATTGCGCAATAGTTCTTTCGAATATTCGGTGAGTCGAGTGCCGCCCCTTCCGCCCGAGCGCCGGTATGTCCCAGAGGAAGTGATCATGCACGGTCACGCGGTCAACGAGGGTCACGACCATTACCTCTTCCGGTCCGACTACGGTCTCGCCGCTACCGACATCAAAGTCGATGTCGGTAGCCCGGAGCGCTTGCCGAGCGACATGACGACGAAGGCCCCTCAGTCACCGGCCATTTCACTTCCGAGCTCGTTCATGAAGGTTGCGCGCCATCTGTTTTCAGAGGTAACACGTTCGATTCGAGTTGCTGTCAGTGCTGTCGAGGCGAACGATTCGATCTCCTCTCGTGTCAACGGCCACGGTGGTCCCTCGACCTCGACACCGTCCTCACGAATGCCTGAGACTACGAGCAGTGACCCTCCCGGTGCGACCGTCGAAGCAATTGCCGCAACGGCGTTCTGTCTCACCCACACCGGCATGGACTGAACCGTGATGGATTCGATCACCACGTCGAACGCACGTAACCACCGTTGTGGCAGGTCGAGGACGTCTGCCACCTCGTACTGCACGACAGACTCGGGAAACCGCGCGTGCGCGGTGTCGATCGCTGTTTGTGAGATGTCGAAGGCTGTGGTGTCGTATCCGAGCGAGGCAATGAACTCGGAATCCGTTCCGTAACCGCACCCGACGACGAGCGCTCGACCTCGATGAGGTGCACGGTCACGAATCCAGCTTCCGATCAACGCATTCGGTGCCGTGCGGTCCCACGGGACGATCGCTCTACCTTCGGCCGCCTCGGTGTACAGCTGCTCGAACCACCCAGTTGGATCACGCTTGTTGATGGACTCCGCGGCGAGTCTGCTTGCGTCGGCATCAGGGTTGCTCACGGGACGGTTCCCCTTCCTAGTGTTCGGATAACAGCCTGTGGCATTACTCCACGCATCCACCGAAGTGAGACTATTTCGTGGTGCATCTTCACCGGTCGGCACCTTGGCCACTGTTCGCCGTCCGGGACATCTCAGACTGGATTGTGGTCAGCCAGGAGGCGCGAGGTCTCGATCCGAAGGACTGGGTGGCACTGCCAGAAGACGCCGGACGAGACGGTCAGTCGTCGTGGTGGTTGTTCAAACCGATCAAGAGGGCAAGCTACCGCCGGTGCGACGACTCGTCGGAGAAGATCGCCTCCGAACTCGCCGGCCTAATCGGGCTACCCGCCGCGAGGGTCGAACTCGCCTCACGCGGCCACGAAAGCGGGATCATCTCTCGCAACGTCACACCGGACGGCTGCTCGCTCGAATCCGGAGACACACTCCTCTCCGAGTTCGGCGATTACCTGTCCTGCGCCGGCGACGATCGCCCGAAGAACAGGGTCGGCCACAACCTCGACAACATCGAGCGCCTCCTCGACGGTGTTCACGCTTTCGGAGCACTTGCATCGACGACGAGCGGCTTCGGGCTGTTCGCCGGCTACCTCGCATTCGATGCCTGGATCGCCAACACCGACCGACACGCCATCAACTGGGGAGTCCTAACCGAAAACGACGACGGCGCCCGCTCACTGGCTCCGTCGTTCGATCACGGGAGCGCCCTCGCCTCCGGAGCGCAGGAAGAATTCGTTGCAACACGAGACGCCACGGAATACGCCGAACGGGGCATGGCGCACCGCTTCGAGAACGGTCAGAACGTTCCTCTGGTGAAGCTGGCGAAAAATGCAGTGGCTCGGGCTGGGGCGAGCGGTAATCAGTGGATCGAGCGAATCGGAGAGCTGGACCCCGATGCTGTCCAGTCGGTCGTGCACGCTGTCCCGGGAATGTCCGAGGTCCGACGTACCTTTGTCAGTACGCTGTTGAACACGAACCAGAGGAGGTTGACAGCATGACCACCACTGTCGTCGACCACCGGCCGGCGGACGCTCCCCAGACGCTGAGCCGGCTGCTCGTCACCGTTCGCGACCCCGACACACGCCAGTACGTGCCGATCGGCTTCCTCCGCCGCACGCTCGATTGCTTCGAGTTCGCATACTTGGAGTCTGCGCTCGCGCGGGACGATTTTCGGCCACTGCCCGGGCTGACGCATGCCACACAAGCGCCGATGCGCAGCAGCCAACTGTTCCCCGTGTTCGCCGAACGCGTCGTCTCGTCGCGTCGGCCCGACCGCAGTGCATCGATGAATGCACTCGGTCTGCCGATGACGGCCGCTCCGTTCGAGGTACTCGCCCGCTCGCACGGACAACGAGTCGGTGACACGATCGAACTGCTGCCTGCCCCCACGGCAGGACCCAGCGAGTCGGTGTCGTTCCCCTTCCTCACACACGGTGTCCGCCACCTGGCACAGATGGAGCAGCAGCGCATTGCCTCGCTCTCCCCCGGCGACGCCCTTCAGCTGGTTCGGGACAGTTCGAACCCGGTCAACCCGCATGCGTTCCTCGTCACCGACGACGGCGAGATCCGGCTCGGTTGGGTCCCCGACCCGTTGATCGCCGTGATCGAATCGCTGACCGACACACGGTTGACGGTGGAGCGCGCCAACGGACCCGAGATCGGATTCCACTTCCGACTTCTCGTCAACATCGCTGGGCGGACCCCCAGCAATCGAGGACTGTTCGACGGTCCGGCGTGGGCCACGCGCGGGGACGCCGACGCTGACTCGCCGGCGGACCCAACCCAATCGAACGGATGAAAACCCCGGCACTCGACACACGAGGACCAGGTCATGACTTACTCATGACTTTCAGCGCGAATCCACTTGAACGCGAGTGAATTCAACGGGAATTATCACCGAATAGACACCTGTTCAGACGGACTTTAGCGAGTTCACACGGACGAATCGAGGGTCGCCCGGCGTAGACACTGGGTCCGGGGTTCGAGTCCCTGTGGGCGCACAAGAATGGCCCTCTGACCAGCGGAAACGTTGGTCGGAGGGTCTTTTTCTTTGGGCTACGGCACCGTAGGTCATGACTTACTCATGACTTTCAGCGAGTAAGTCATGAGTGAATACCGGCCGAAACGGTCAGTCGGTGGCACGTTTCCCCAGGTCGCGCGGAATCGGCGCCATTTCGGACACTCGACTCCCAATGCAGTTGTCCAGTGGTGAAAATCCGCCACGGTCAGTCCCCTTCATGACGTGGCGACCGCACAGATAGTCCCTTTCGAGGTGACATGCCCGCGGCTGACGGTCATCACGACGAGGTCACTGCGACGGTGCAGTTTCCGCACTCGACACAGTTGACTCCTGCTCATGCAGTGTTTCAGTACGCGCGGACCCCACGCTCTTCATCGATGGAGTTGCCGCCATCGACGACGAACACCTGACCGGTGATGTACGACGCCGCGGTAGAGGCGAGGAACGCCACGAGCGCGGCGACCTCGTCGGGCCGACCAGAACGTCCCAGCGGGGTGGCGGCTCCCATCGCGTTCTCGTGCTCGGTCGCCGATCCCGTCGCAATCCAGCCAGGGGCAACGATATTGGCCGTGATACCGCGGAGGCCGTTGTCGATCGCGATCGATCGAGTCAGCCCAACCAGCGCAGCCTTGGCAGCGTGGTAAGACGCATCACCGCGGTACGCCATCACCGATCCCGACAGAGAACCCACGCTCACGATTCGACCGAACTCCTGTTGTGCCATCGGCGCCAACGCGGCTCGTGTGACGAAGAAGTTCGTGTCGAGGTTGCGGGAGATCGCTGCCTGCCACTGAGCATCGGACGTGCGATCTGCCGGGGTCTGATCCTCACTCCCCGTCGTTGCGGTCATCCCCGCATTGTTGACGAGGACGTCGAGCCTGCCGAAGTGCTCGAGTGCGTCCCGGACGAGTCGCTGCGCAGTAGACGATGCGGTGAGATCGCCGATGAACCCGACTGCGTGCGCGCCCGTGGCAGTCAGCTCGGCGACACGCTCGTCGATTCGTGTGGAAGTCGCCGCGATCAGCAGTGAATGGGTGGGTGCCAGTGCCTTCGCACAGGCGAACCCGATGCCATCGGGGCTGCCTGCACCCGTCACGATTGCAACCGGCCTCGGCGCGTCGAATGCTCTTGTTGCCACTGTTTGATACCCCTCGATCTCGTTCTCCGTGTGCGATCAGTGCAACCAGAAGAACCGGATGCAGATCTGACCGCCGTCGTTTCGGGCCATACCGACGAATTGATTTTCTGCCAGCCACCGGTACTGCGTTGATTCGGTCTGAAATACCGGCGCCGTGCGGTAGTAGTACTCACGCTCGTCCACGAATTCGCCTGCCGCCAAACGCGCTTCGACGCCGGGATCCGCGCGATAGTAACCTCGATTACGGATGTCGATCAGCGCTCCGTCCTCGGCGCGCAGCACGTATCGTGCGTCGAGCTGGACGGTGTCTCCGCGCTCGACGAACCAGTCACCGCCGTGGGGAAGCACTGTGCCCGTCATCTTGGGGCCGGTCACGGTCCCGCCGGTGATAGCAACGAAATGCAGCACTTCTTCTGCGCTGCGACCGATGCGCAGTTCGTCGGCAACGTTCACCCTGACTTCGAACACGAAGTCGAGCGTCGGGTGCGGCAGATCGTCCCGAGACGAGGTCACCGTTCGTACACCACGGTGCCGGCGACGACAGTCGCGATGATCGGCAGCTCGGGCAGTCGATCGGCAGGTCCCGACAGGTCGCCGTCCATCGCTGTGAAGTCGGCGGGACCGCCGACGACGATGGTTCCGGTGCCGTCGGTGAGACCGGCCGCCGACGCGGGGTGGGTGGTGTATCCGTCGAGTGCCTGCTGTGCCGAAATTGCCTGCCGCGGTTGGCGAGGCGGATCGGACGGCCGGTCCGCCGGCCGCCGTAGTCGTGCGTCGGCCATCACGATGCGTGGATCGAAATGTGCTACGGGCCAATCCGATCCGAGTGCGACGGTGACCCCGAGATCAAGAAGCTCAGCCACCGGCCAACCGCGGTCGATTCGGTCACGACCCATGCGCTTCGACCAGTCGTCGGCCTCGTCTGCGCGGGTGTATCTCGTGCAGTGCGTCGGCTGCATCGAGGTGGCGATGTCGCCCGCGGCGGCGATCGCCGTCAGATCCTCCGGGCAGACGGTCTCGAGGTGCTCGAGGCGGTGCCGAACACCGTCTCCCAGCGCCGTCAGAGTTCGGACACAGTGGTGCACAGCAGCATCGCCGATCGCATGGGTGGCCGTCCTCACTCCACGTGCACTGAGCCTTGCCACGACCTCTGCGTAGCGTGCCGGGTCGGTCCACGACGGACGGGTCCCGTCGCCGTACAGATCCGGGTGACACAACCATGCCGTGCCGCCTTCGACGGTTCCGTCCATGAACAGTTTGGCGCCCGCGTACCGCCACCGGACACCGCCGGTGCCGTGAACCAATGCTGCCAATTCGTCCACCCGTTCGGCGGGGTGATCCGGCTGAACCCATCCGTACACCCAGAACCGCAATCCTGCGTCATCTTCGTCGAGCGCCCGGATCATGTCGATGGTTCCGGGGAGGTCGTCCATCACGTGGACTCCGGTCAGTCCGACGGACGCCATCTCCTCGGTAACGCTGTGCAACAACGACTTCGCGGAGTCGGGATTCGGTGCGGGTGCCACGCTCTCGACCAGATGGATGGCGGCTTCTTCGATGAGGTGACCGGTGGGGTTTCCCTCGCTGTCCACTGCGACCCGTGCAACGCCGTGATCGAAGGCTTCTCGGCCGCTCACGCCGGCCACTTCCAGCGCCGCGCGGTTGGCCAGTGACGAATGTGCGTCGTAGAACCGGATCAGAACCGGTGTCGTGATGGAGTCGGAGATGGCGTCGAATGTCGGCGGATTACCGCCGAAGACGTTGTGATTGAGGCCCCATCCGCGGATCCACCCGTCCACCGGGCTCGCCTCGTGCAGAACGCGGCGAACGTCGTCCAGGCTCTCGCACCCGTTCATGTCGACACCGAGCGACATCAGTGCGCCTTGAACCACGTGTGTGTGGGCGTCCACCCAACCCGGGGTCAGGGTGCCGCCTGCGAGATCGACAATTCTTGTTCCTGAACCGCTGATGTCGAGGATGTCGGCTGTGGTTCCGAGGGCCACGACCCGGTCCCCGCGTACCGCAACAGCCTCCGCAGACTTCGTGTCGCCGGCCTGTGTGAGTACGTGTGCGTTGATCAAGGCCAGGGTGGCATCAGTCATGGTGAGCTCCATCTGCGTTTTCGGTGAGGTCCATGGTCGGAGCGAGCGTGCGTCGCACGGACTGCGAGTCGGGAGCGAGATCGGAATCGATGTCGGTACTTCCCAACCCTTCGTACACGTCGGGGCGGCGGGCGCGGATCCACAGTGCAAGAAGAGCTCCGAGGACGAACACGACGATCGGCGCACCGACGGCAATGGTATTGACGACGGGACTGTCGGAGAGGGTGGCCAGCTCGATTTTGTCGATGACCAAGTACAGCGCGACACCGAACAAGAGGAAGGCGACGACACCCGCCACAGCCGCACCTCGATCGTGTACCGCGTCTCTACCTCTCACGAAGAAGACAGCGACCGAGAGGGACGTCAGCCACTGCAGTGCGAGAATCCCCACGGTGCCCGTACTTGCCGTCCACGCGGCCAATTGCAGCACCGGGTCGACGTCGGAGACCGCGAAGCACAACACGGCGATCACTGCGATCACGGACTGCGTGACGCTGGCGATGTGCGGAGAGAGATGTTTGCTGTGGACGAAGCTCAGCCGGACGGGCACGATCCGCTCGCGCCCCAAGGCGTACCCGTAGCGCGTGATCGCGTTGTGAAAGGCAAGCAGTGCGGCGAGAGCACTCGAGACGATGAGTATTCGCATGACATCGGTTGCCGCACTTCCGACGTAGGTGTCCATCGCGGTGAAGAAGTAACCGGCAGGATCGGCTTCCGCCGTCTGCACCGCGTTCGCGGGCCCGAAGGCCATGACTGCTACCCAGACGATGAAACAGTAGAAGACAGCCAGGAACACGACGGCGACGTAGGTTGCGCGCGGTACCGTGCGATCCGGCCGAACGGCCTCGTTGCGGAACAGGGCGGTGGCCTCGAATCCGACGAACGCCGCGAACGAGACGGCGAGCACTGCACCCATCGATCCGGTGAAGACGTTGTCCGGCTGGAACGGTTCGAGAGAGAGACCGGTTGCGCCTCCTTTCGCGATGACACCGACGGCTAGCACCAGGAGAACGACGACTTCCAGCACGAGCAGCACTCCGAGGATTTTTGCTCCGACACGAACGGAGCGGTATCCGAGGACGGAGACAATGGCCGCGGCGACCAATGCCCAGACCCACCACGGCAAGTCGACTCCGATGAAGTCGTTGACCGTGGCTTCTGTGACGGCGCCGAACAGTCCGTAGACGCTGAGTTGGAGCAGGGTGTAGCACACCACTGCGACGAAGGCGCTGCCCAGTCCGGCGATTTTGCCGAGTCCTTTGCGGATGTAGGAGTAGAACGCACCGTTGTTGTGGACGTGTTTCGCCATCTTGGTGAATCCGACGGCGAACACCATGTTGATCAGGCCGGCGGCCAGGTATCCGGCCGGTGCGCCTATCCCGCCCACCAGCAACGCAATTGGAGCCACTGCCACCATGACGGTGAGGGGCGCCGCCGCGGCGACGACGAAGAAGACGATGTCGCGCGAGTGGAGGCTGGCGCGATCGAGGGCACTCGGTTGCCCCGGTTGGTGGGGAGTGGTCATGGTGGGCTCCGTCCGATTAACCAAAACTGTTTTGGTTTTGCTGTAATGTAAACCACAGTCGTCGGCTTGGATAGCCCTGGAGAGAAATGGGTGGAATGTGGCAAGACCTCGCACAGCACTACTCGACGTCGAGCGCATCGTCGACGAAGCGCTTCGAATCTCCGATGCCACAGGCGATTTCACCGTCACCGAACTCGCATCGAAGCTGGGTGTACACCCGTCGTCGCTGTACCATCATGTGTCCGGGCGGGACCAAGTCGTCGACCTCATGCGGGCGCGGATCGGACGCACGATCGACAACTCGGCCTTCGGGACCGTCCCATGGGACGAAGCCATGAGGCGCCTGGCGTGGTCGTACAGATCGGCCTTCGCCCGCCACCCGGGGTCGATTCGTCTGCTCGCAACAGCTCTGGTCCGCGACAAGGAGTCACTGATGGAGTACGACCGATTCGCGAACGGTCTTCATACGGCGGGCTTCTCGTGGCCGGAAGTGCTACCCATCATCATCGCGTTCGACAACTTCGTCCTCGGATCAGCGCTCGACATGGCAAGCGGAGGCAACAACCTCTACACGCCCGACCCGCAGACGCACCCCGCGCTGTCGGCGGCGGTGGGAGCCCCGGAGAACCCGGCAAACCCGACCGATGTGGCGTTCGAGACAGGGCTCACCGCCATCCTCACCGGTCTGCGACACAAGCTGGACAACCGCTGACTCACACCGTCGCGCCTGGCGCGATCGTGCCGTTCGAGCTCGATTCAAATTCCTCAATGGTGTTGTCTGCCCGGACACCGCCTACACGTACATCATCGTCGGAAGCGGAACCCTGTCCGGCAACGAACGGAGCAAGACTCATGGCTGACACCGTTTTCGACTTCTTCGAACACTACGAGCTCCCCACCCCAACCCTCGGAATCGACGAGGTGTGCGAACTCCTGCAGGAGGGGTTCGGGCTGCGAGCCAGGGTCACCGAATTGGGAAGTCAGCAGGATCAGAACTTTCTTCTCCGCGGCGAGAACGACTCTCCGATCGGGGTTTTGAAACTGAGCAACCCCGTGTTCAGCGAAGCCGAGATCGCGCTGCAGGACCTCGCCGCCACCACTGTTGCCGAACGGAACCCGGGCACGCGCACTCCAAGGGTGGTTCAGGGGCCACGTGGGCCGATGTCGATGTGGCTGAACACGTCGCAAGGACGTATTCACGGCCGCGTCATCGAGTACATGGCGGGTTCGACGCTGATGGGTTCGGGCTACCTCTCCCCCGCGACGGTAGCGCGGATGGGTGAACTCGCCGCGACAGTCAGCGTCGCACTGTCCGACGTTCGACATCCGGCGTCCTCGCGTGTGTTGCAATGGGACCTGCGTCATGCCGACCGCGTGATCGGAGCACTGCTATCGGATGAGCCCGACCTCGACGTGCGTGAATTCTGCTCTGCGATAGCCGAATCAGCCGGCCGACAGTTGCAACCGATCAGGTCCCTCCTGCCCGTCCAGATCGGTCACTTCGACATCACGGACGACAACGTCATCGCCGCCTCGACGCCAGGAGCTCTCCCGGACGCGGTCATCGATTTCGGCGATGTCGCCGAGTCGTGGGCGGTGAGCGAGATCGCCGTGACACTCTCCTCGCTCCTGCACCACGACGGCGTCACCCCTGCCGACGCCGTACCCGCAGTGCGTGCCTTTCACGCGATCCGGCCGCTCGGTGAGATCGAGGTCGACGCACTGTGGCCTCTGGTCGCCCTGCGCGGTGTGGTGCTGGTCCTCAGCGGGCGAGCGCAAGTTCGTCTCGACGCCGACAACTCCTACGCCGACGAGGCACTGGACCGCGAGTTCCGAATCCTCGAACACGCTGCGTCGGTGCCCTTCGAGGTCATGGCGCAGGTGATTCGTCGCGCAGTGGGTTTCGCCCCGCGCGCCCAGCCCACCTGGAACATGGCCCCCCTTCTCGGCGGTGTGGGCACGCCGGTGATTCTCGACGCCGGCACCACGGCCCCGCTCAACGACGAAGGCCGCTGGTTGCACCAGGGCGCGCTCACCGACGCTGCGCTGACCGAGCTGGACGGCGGCGCGGCGGCGGTGGTTGCACCGGCGTGGACGCCGCGGCTCACCGGCGCTCCGGCTCGAACCCCCGACGCGCCTGCGACCGTTCCGACCGCATTGACGGTGTGGCTTGCGCGCGACACGCCGATCGACGTTCCCCCGGGTGGCCGCCTCACGTGCACCGAGAGCGGCGTGAGCGTCTTGGTCGACCAGCACATCGTGAATTTCACCGGCGTCCCGGACTCGACCGCCCAGCGCGGTCTGCTTCCAGCTCGCATTCCGATCGAGATCCAGTTCACACGCGCAGACGCCGGTACCGTCCCGCTGCGGGTGGCCGCAGCATATGCACCGGGGTGGCGTTGTCTCGCAGGCGATCCCGCGCCGGTCGTCGGCATGCCGCCGTCCGACGTCGACGACGTCGATGACACCCTCGCGCGCCGGGAACGCGTGATCGCAGAAGTACAGGAGCACTACTACGCTCAGCCCCCACGCATCGAACGCGGGTGGCGGGAATACCTCGTCGACACCGACGCACGCGTCTACCTCGACATGGTCAACAACGTCGCCTCCGTCGGACACGCTCACCCGAAGATCGCCGAAGCGGCCCACCGTCAGCTCCGACTGCTGAACACCAACTCGCGCTTCAACTACGCAGCGATCACCGCATTCGCCGAGCGCATCGCCGCGACGCTCCCCGATGAGCTCGACACCGTGTTCTTCGTCAACTCCGGTTCGGAGGCAACCGATCTCGCGATCCGAGTCGCGATGGCAGCGACCGGGCGCAGGGACATCGTCGCGATGCGCGAGGCGTATCACGGGTGGACCTACGCCAGCGACGCAGTGTCGACCTCGATCGCCGACAACCCCAATGCGCTTGCCACCCGCCCCGATTGGGTGCACACCGTCGATGCGGCCAACTCGTACCGCGGAGTACACCGAGGCCCGGACGCAACCCGTTACGCCACCGACGCCGTTCGAGTCATCGACGATCTCGGCGTTGCCGGAACACCACCTGCCGGGTTCATCTGCGAGCCGTACTTCGGCAACGCGGGCGGAGTCGCGTTGCCCGACGGCTACCTGAAGCAGGTGTACGCGGCCGTACGCAGACACGGCGGCGTCACCATCTCCGACGAGGTGCAGGTGGGGTACGGACGGCTCGGTGACTGGTTCTGGGGCTTCGAACAGCAAGGCGCCGTCCCCGACGTCGTGGCAGTGGCGAAATCGGTCGGCGGCGGGCAACCGATCGGCGCCGTCATCACTCGTCGCGAGATCGCCGACCGGTACCGCTCGGGCGGGTACTTCTTCTCCTCCACCGGCGGATCACCATTGTCGTCGGTGATCGGGCTCGCGGTTCTCGATATCATCGAGCAGGACGGTCTGCAGGAGAATGCGCGTGTGGTGGGTGGACACCTGAAGTCGCGGCTCGTCGTCCTTGCCGAGAAGCACTCGATCGTGGGCACCGTGCACGGATCCGGCCTCTACCTCGGGCTTGAATTCGTCCGCGACCACGCGACACTCGAACCCGCTACCGAGGAAACACACGCGATCTGCGATCGACTGCTCGAACTGGGCGTCATCATGCAGCCCACCGGCGACTACCAGAATGTCTTGAAAATCAAACCGCCGCTCTGCGTTTCACGAGTGTCCGTGGACTACTTCGTCGACGCCCTGGACCGCGTCCTCACCACTGGTTGGTGATAGTTATTGCGTATCGCCGATGCTCGATTGCGTATTGGACGACTCCGAGGCGTGCGTCACACAATTGAGGCTCACGATCAACGAGGAGCCTTGATGAACCACATGCGCGTCGCCCGCCTTCACGAGGTGGGCCAACCATTCCGGATCGACAGTGTCGAGGTGCCCGATCCGGGACCACGGGATGTCATAGTCGAAATCAAGGCATGCAACGTCATTCCGAATCTACGAAACGTCGTGACGTCGTGGCCGGAGTGGTTTCCGTACCTACCTCTGCCGGCGCTTCCCGCAATCTTCGGTCTCGATGCCGCTGGAGTCGTCAGCCGCGTCGGCGCGCAGGTCCGCAATGTCAAGGTCGGTGAACGGGTGTACATCAACCCCGGCCGACATTCCGGGGATTCCTACGCGTCGAGGGGCGGTGACCCGCTCAACGACCCCAGCTTCACCTTCCAGGGTTATTTCGGTTTCGGTCCCGATTCGCACCAGATCTACCAGGACTACCCCTATGGCGGTTTCGGCGAGTACGTGATGACTCCGGTCGACGGGTTGGTGACTCTTCCCGACTCCGTCACCTTCGAGCAGGCGTGCCGCTTCGGTTACCTCGGTACGTCCTACTCCGCGTTACGTAAAGCGGACGTCAGGGCGGGGTCGTCGGTCCTGATCAACGGCGGCACAGGGACTCTGGGGGTCGGGGCCGTGCTGAACGCGCTCGCGATGGGTGCTACTCGCGTCTTGGTCATGGCTCGCGACCGCGCGCTGCTCGAGCGAGTTCGGCAACTGGACCCCCGCCGTGTGCAGGTGCATTCGCACGGGGACGGCGATGTGGGCGAGTGGGTACTGCGCCACACCGATGGCCTCGGCGCGGACGCATTCGTCGACGCCGTCGGCCCGGGCGCCCCACACGAGATCACGCTGTCCGGCATCGACGCGCTTCGTCGCGGCGGCCGGATGGTCGATATCGGCGGGATGTCGGAGACATTGCCGCTCAACATGTTCAAGCTCATGTGCTTCCAGATCAGCGTGATCGGATCGAACTGGTTCAGCGTCGCCGAAGGTCAGGACATGGCGCGCATGGCGGAGGCGGGCACCCTCGACCTGTCCGTCTTCGAACACGAGGTCTTCGCCCTGTCCGAGGTCAACGACGCTCTCGACGCAGTCGACAATAGGAAGGGTGGTTTCACCAATGTGGTGGTGAACCCGTCTCTCGCCTCCGAGAAATCTGACGCTCAGTTGTCAACGGCAACAGCGACAGCCGGCTGACGACGCTCCCGAGTCGACGGTACAAAACGATCCCCCGCCGTGTCGACGGCGGGGGATCGTTTGTCGCTGGAGCCGACCGGTCAGACCCGAACAGGTCCGAGGAGCGGGGGCCTCACTGCTTCCGCGCTGACTGCGCGGAACGACGCTGCGCGTGCGTGTCCACGGACACTTTGACCGTGTTGTTCTCTTCGTCCGAGACCAGTTGTTGCGCCGCACCCTTGCGTCCCCACCCGCCGGGTATCAGAACGACCGATACGATCGAGATCGCCGACACCACCAGCAGGTAGAGCACGATCGCGTTGCTCGACTTCGTCGCGGCGTAGAGGGCTGTCGCGATCGTGGGCGCGAAGGCGGATCCCAGCACCTGAGACAGGGTGTATCCCAACGATACTCCGCTGTAGCGGACGTCGGAGTCGAAGATCATGGTGAAGAGTGAGCCGGTGACTCCGGCCGCCGGGGCCATCGCGATGCCGAAGATCAAGACCAGCGCCAGCACGAAGTTCCACGGGTTTCCCGTGTTGATCAGTGCGAACGCGGGTGCGATGACGATCGCCATCGACGACGCCCCCACCAGATACAGAGTCTTGCGTCCGAAGGTGTCGGACAGTGAGCCGAAGATGGGGTACAGGATTACGGCGACGATCCCCGCGAGGAACACCCCTGTGAGCGCAAAGGTCCGACTGATTCCTGCGTTGGCGGTCGCACAGGAGATGAGGTATGCGCTGCAGATGTAGGCGAAGACGCCTTGGCTCAAGTAGGTTCCTGCGACGAGCAGTATCTCTCTCCAGTGACGACGCACCGCGGTGACCACCGGTAGCGCGACGACCGCGTTGCGCTTGCGTACTTCGGCGAAGTCGGGGCTCTCGGCGAGCGAGAGCCGGATGAACAGCCCGATACCGATCAGGACGGCGCTGAACAGGAAGGGCAGGCGCCAACCCCAGGACAAGAAGTCGTCGTCCGGAAGTTGGGCGACGAGCAGGAATGCCAAGGTGGCCACACTGGTTCCCGCCGGCGCACCCATCTGTGAGAAGGCGCCGAAGAATCCTTTTCTCGATTGCGGGGCATGTTCGACCGCCATCAAAGTCGCACCGCCCCACTCGCCGCCGACCGCAAACCCCTGCAGAAGACGCAACACGGTCAGCAGAATGGGTGCGGCGATACCGATTTGGTCGTACCCGGGTAGCAGACCCATCAGCATGGTCGCCGATCCCATTCCGACGAGGGAGAGCACCAGCATCTTCTTGCGGCCGATTCGGTCTCCGAAGTGCCCGAACACCACACCGCCCAACGGGCGTGCCAGGAAACCGACGCCGAACGTAGCGAACGAGAGCAGAATCCCCGTTGCTGCATCGACACCCGGGAAGAACAACTTCGGAAACACCAGCGCTGCAGCGGTTCCGTAGATGAAGAAGTCGTAGTACTCCACCGTGGTGCCGATGAAGCTTGCCACCGCAACGCGTAGCGGCGACGTCCCGGTGGCGCCCACTGCTGTTGTCTGACTTGACGATCCTGTCATGGTGTCTCTCTCGGAAGTTGAGGTAGATTCGGGTATACCGACGAGACGATCCCGGTGGAGGTACGACTGTTGAAGGACAGGGTTCCGTCGATTCGGCGAAGGACGGCGGCGCCGTCCATGTCTCGCAGTTCGGCGGGGAGAAGTTCCTGCTCGACGTTCTGAAAGGCGATCGGACGAAGGAACCTGCGGATAGAAGTCGCTCCCACCGACGTGTGCTGAGAATTGGTGGTCGACGGTGATGGTCCACCGTGATGCATGCTCGCCGTCACCGCGACACCGGTCGGATACTGATTTGCCACGATGCGACCGGCCTTGGGGGCGATCGTGTCGAGAATCCATGTGGTGAAATCGCGTTCGTGTTGTTCGGTATGGAACGTCGCCGTGAGGGCCGGATCGACTCGGTCGAGCAGACCTGACAGCTCGTGCTGGTCGCGGTATCGAACGACGACGGCAGTCGGCCCGAAGCATTCTTCGAGAACCTCATCGCCGAGGAGTGCCGGTTCGCACTCCCATAACGACGGGGCAGTCGCCGTGTCCGACCCCGCCAGCCGCGTGAGCCCGGTTGCATCCAGTAGCCGACCGATGCCGGCGACGAAACCGTCTCGCACGGGACCGGTCAGGAAGGCCGATTCGGGGCGGCTTCCGATTCTGTCCGCCAGCACGTCGACGATTCGCTGTCCGGACGGGGACGCGGGAAGGAACACCAGACCCGGCTTGGTGCAGAACTGCCCGTTGCCGAGGAGGACGGAGTTGGCCAGTCCGTCGGCGATCGCGTCGGCTCGTGCGTCCGCAGCACCCGACGACACGAGGAAGGTGTTCTGGCTGCCCAACTCGCCGAAGAACGGAATCGGGTGGGTGCGTGCGTGGGCGAGTTCGGCGAGAGCCTTTCCGCCCGCAACGGACCCGGTGAAGCCTGCTGCGGCAATAGCCGGGTGAGAGATCAGCGATCGACCCGCCTCGCGGCCGTGGACCAGACCGATGATGTCCTCGGTGATTCCACTGGCACGCAGTGCGTTGCGCGCGATGCCGAGCACCATGTCGGACGTTCGGGGGTGTCCCTGGTGCGCCTTGACGACCACAGTGCATCCCGCCGCCAACGCCGAGGCCGTGTCGCCGCCGAGGACGGAGAAGGCAAGCGGGAAGTTGCTGGCGGAGAACACCGCGACCGGACCGATGGGGACGAGCCATCGCCGAATGTCGCCGCTGATGGGGACGGGGGCATCGAGGTTGGCGTGGTCGATCGCCACTTCGAGATACGTACCCTCCTCGACGACGTCGGCGAACATACGTAATTGATGCACTGTTCGGGCCAGTTCACCGGTCAATCGCGTTGCGCCGAGCGCCGTTTCGGAATCGACGATGGGGATCAGATCGTCCGCGGAGCGGTTCATCGCGTCCGCGACCGCGCGCAGAGAGTTTGCACGATCGGTTCGGGACGTCTTCGCCCAGCTCGCTGCCGCACGTGCTGCCGCGTCGACGGTGGCCGCAATCTGCTCGGCCGGCGATTCCAGGAGGTGAGCGATCTCGGTCATCGCGACGCCACCGCGGGCTCGACTCCGAGCTCCCTGTCCGCCGCGATGCCCATGCCCGTGATCCACTCGGACACGGTCTCGTAGCCGATCGTGTCGAGCGGTTCGCCGACCGTGGCTGCCACTGCGATCCATGTGCGCACCTCGTGTGCACCGGTCCCCGCAGTTTGAATGTCGTCGTGCGTCATTCGCGAGATCGCGTCGAGGTCACCGTCGGCGAGGAGACGCAGCATGTTCTTGTCCCAGTCCGGCCTGATGGCCTCGATTGCCTTGCCCATGTTGTCGGTGATGAGCGCCTGACGCTCTGCTTCGGGCAGCTTGTGCGCGCCGGGAATGAGCGAGGGCGGCGAGTGCGAGAGTCCCCCGGATCCGATCACCAGTACTCGATCGTCGGGGGATGTCGAGGTGTCGAGGAAACGGCGTGTGATCCCTCCGAGTTGGATCACGCGTGAGGTGGTCGCGAGTGGGCGGTCGATGCAATTGACGACGACAGGAAGCATCGGCACCGCATCGAGTCGCCCGAACAGATCGGTAGTCGACTGTCCGAAACCATGATCGAGCTTCAGCTCCGGCGCGAGCGCTACTTCGACACCGTTGTCGGTGGTGAACTGCACGTAGTCTCGGACGAGTTCCGAGGGAATGTCGTAGCGCGAGCTTGCGGTGTTCCAGTCGCCGTAGCCCGTGGCGGCTTCGACCGCGGTGAATGCGGGCGCGATGCCGGCCAGTGCGCGCATGTGGTCGGGGCCGAAGTACACGACCAGGGTGGGATCGTAGGCCTGCACGGCGCGCGCTGCCGCCTCCACTGCGATCCGGAATTTCAGACCTTGCGTGTGCTCGACGTCGGCCAGCATCTGGGGGCTGTGGGAGAGCGCGATACCTGCCAGTCGCGCACCCGATTGCAATGTTGCCATGTACTTCCTTCGGCTCGTGAGTGTCGTTGCGGCTCAGGGGGTGTGTTGCACGGACGGGGGTGCAACGGATTCGTTCAATGCGGCTCTCACGTCGTCGACGGAGGTGATCGAAGCCAGAGCACCGAGCGACGCGACGGCCGCGTTGTGCACGTCGAGGGTGGCCGCCGAGCACGCGTCTTCGACAATCACGACTCGATACCCGAGGTCGGTGGCGACGCGGGCCGTGCTCTCCACCGACACGTTGGTCGCGACGCCACAGAACAGGACGGTGGTGATGCCTCGCGAGGTGAGTTCGAGACTCATTCGCTCGGAGAATCCGCCCACTCGCTTGTGGGTGATGACGATATCGGCCGACTGCAGTCCGACCTCGTCGACGATCTCCGCCGCGTTCGATCCGTCCTGCATGCATCCCAGGACTGGAATGTCCGCGAGTATCGGGGAATTGGGAACGAGATCGGAGTAGTCCGGTGCGAATGCTATGCGCGTGAAGATGGTGGTGCACCCTGCTCGGCGACCGGCATCGAGCAGGTCGGCGATGCGGGAGAGGACGTTTCGGTGCCGGACCTGTTGGTGAAACATTCCGGCGAGCGCGCCGGTGGGTCCGACCACGTCGCCCTGACAGTGTATGGCGACGACGGCGGTGGTGCGAGGGTCGAGTTCCATGGTGAGCTCCTGTGCTGAGGTTCAGCTGTACGAATCGTGTTGTGCTGGAGGGATTTCCGCACGGGATAGGGCGCGCCGATCAGTCGCGCGCGTGTGTGAGAAAGTGCGAGACCGAGTCCTCGAAACGGTCGGCTCGCTCGAGGGGAAACCAGTGTCCGGTGTCGGCGAAGACGTGCAGTTCGGCGTGCGGGAGCGATTGGGCCAGCGTGATGCTGTTCGAGACCGGGACGACTTTGTCGTGGCGGCCGTGCAGGACCAGTGTCCGGTGTTCGATCGTCGGGAGGAGTTTTTCGAGGTCAGTGGAGGGCGGAGCTGCGCCGCCTCGGAAGAAGCATTGGATGGCCTCGTGGGCCCCGGGGAGCGCGCTGAGGGTGTAGCGGCGTTCGACGAGGGATTCGGTGACTATGCCGGGCCGGTGGACGAAGCACTCGGTCACCAACTCGCGCATCAAGTCTCGGTCGGGTCGGTAGTTGCGCAGGAGGGTCTGCGCCGGCGAGTCCGACGGGGCGACGCGGGTACTCATCAACACGAGGTCGTCGATCCGTTCGGGTGCATCGAGCGCGAGTTGTAGTCCCACACGACCGCCGAGCGAGTTACCGATGACGCTGAAACGGTCGATTCCGAGTTCGTCGGCGAGTGCGAGAGTCTGCGAGGTCCACAGGCCGATTCCGTAGTCGCCGCGTTCCGGCTTGTCCGAGCCGCCGAAACCGAGGAAGTCCGGAGCAACGACCCTGTGGGTGCGGGCCAGTACCGGCGTCAGTGAGGACCAGGTTCCGGCCGAGGAGGCCCCCGGAGCGGCGCCGTGCAAAAGGAACACCGGAGGGCCGGACCCGGCGTCGGCGACCTCGAGCCTGTGCCCGTCGACGGTATGCAGTTTGGCCTGGACCTGCGTGGTCACGGGCGCGCTCCGGCCGTCTTCAACCGGGACAGGACGCGCTCTTCGGCATCGGTCCGCTGCCATGCGCGACGTTCCGGATCGTCGAGCAGGGCCTCGTACGCGGTCGAGATCATCTCCCTCAGGTCGAGGTACGGCGCTACCAGTCCGGCGCGTTCGGCCTTGTCGATGGCCAGAATTGTGTTTTCGTTGCTGAACGGGAAGACGCAGTCTGCGTTGTCGAAGGTGTCGCGGTCTTCCCCTGTCGGACCACCTCCGACCGCACGGGTGTCGGCCGAGCGGCCGACGATCTCGGCGCAGACGTCCACGAATCCTTGTAGCGAGGTGTTGCACCTTTTCGAGGCGACGTTGTAGACGTCGAAGCCGTGGCCGGGGAGTTCGACTGCGCGTGCCAATGCTTCTGCGGCGTGGTCGCGGTAGATGTATTGGTGTACTGCCTGCCCGTCGCCGGGCAGGAGGATCTGAGCTCCGTCGAGTATGCGATTGAGTACGAACTCCTCCCGCGGGATGAAGTTGCGCGGGCCGAGAACGAGCGGCAGGCGGACAACGACCGAGTGCGCATCTGTGCGGACCGAGGAAATTGCGCGCTCGCATGCAATCTTGTCGACGGCATAGCGGCCCCACAGCGGATGCGGGCCGTAGTCGATGTCCTCGGTCCACGGGATGACCGGGTCGGGTCGAACGACGTTCACTGTGGAGCAATGGACCCACCGTTCCACGTCCGGCAGGGCGGCGAGCAGTGATGCTGTCTGATCGCCGGTGTATGCGGACAGGTCGAGGACGGTGTCGAAGTGTTCGGTGGCCAGGCGCGTCAGGTCGTCCGCGTTGTTTCGATCTCCCACGACGGATCGGACGGATCCGATCCAGTCGGGTTCCCTACTGCCGCGGTGGAACACCGTCACGTCGTGGCCGGCGTCCAGCAGACGACGTACTGCGATGACGCCGACGAAACGCGTGCCTCCCATGACAAGGACTTTCATCGGACAACGACCGTCTCGGCGGTGTGTGCACTCATGCACACAGGTCATCATCTACCTCGAGTCACAGTCCAATAGAACCTTGACCGTCGGCGATAACATCTAGTGATTGCCGATGTCGTCCCGCCGTTCGCGACACATCCGCACGAAAGAAACCAGCACTGGTTCGTCCCGCCTGTGTTGCCAGGCCACGCCGAAACCGAAGCGCGGCACCGGTGGGGCAAACTTTCTGATGACCACCTTGTCGGATCGCAAGGTCGAGGCTCGTTCGCTGTCCACGACGGCGACCCCCCGGTTGCCGTCGACGGCCGCCATCAGATGCTCCGGGTCCGGTTCCCAGACAATGCTGGTCGGCGGATCGTCACCGAAGATGTCTCGTTGCATCTCGTCGAAGTATCCGGGCGCCTGAGCACGCGGCCAACTGATCAGGGTTTCGCCGCTCAGGTCGCCGCGTTCGATCCGGTGTTTGGCCGCGAGCCGATGATCGACCGGACAGACGACCACAGCCTCGGTGTCACCGAGCCTGAGCACGTCGATGTCCGGTTCGTTGTCCAGTGGAAGCCGGACGAACGCCGCATCGACATCTCCTGCACGCAGCATCTCGACATTGCGCGCGGTCCAGGCGACATCGCGAGTCACCTCTACGCCCGGATAGCGCTCGGAAAATTCGTTGACCAACGTATCCGGCAATCCGAAGGCAACCGAGCGCGTCAAGACGATGCGGAGCGTTCCGGCTCGTCCGTCTCCGGACGCGCGCACCCGTGTCAGAGTGCGTTCGACCTGATCGAGGATGGCCTGGCCCTCCTCCAGCAGAACCCGCCCCGCTTCGGTCAGAGTGACTCCGTGCGAGTTTCGTTCGAAAAGCTTCACACCACACTCTTTTTCGAACACCTTGATCTGTTGCGACAACCCTGGCTGGGCAAGGTGCAATCGCTCGGCTGCCCGCCCGAAGTGCAGTTCTTTGGCGAGGACGACGAAATACTCGAGCCGTCGAAGGTTCACCTCGAAACCATAAGCATTGCTTCTTGCAATCGCAAAGAGTCCTATTGGACGTCGCGCCCGGTCCTCCCGCAGGCTGAACGCCGAGGCCGATCACCTTCACGGTATCCGCGGCCGAACGACATCACGAAGGGCTTACACGTGTCCGAGCAATCTCCAGGATCACCTTTTACGGTCGCCGATGCACTGGCCGCCGGTCTGCAGAGACACGGCGTCACAGTCATCTTCGGTCAGTCTTTGCCGTCGGCGCTGATGCTGGCTGCCCCGAGATTCGGCATTCGCCAATTGGCGTACCGCACCGAGAATGCGGCCGGCACGATGGCCGATGGGTTCGCACGAGTATCGAACACGATCTCGGTCGTGGCGGCGCAGAACGGCCCGGCCGCTACTCTGCTGGTTCCGCCGCTTGCCGAGGCTACCAAGGCATCGGTGCCCATACTTGCACTCGTGCAGGATGTTCCGCGGTCGAACCGGGACCGCAATGCTTTCCAGGAGTTCGATCACGGCGATCTGTTCCGCTCGTGCTCGAAGTGGTTGCGCACGCTCGACGATCCCGCTCGCGTGGACGACTATCTGGACATGGCCATCACCGCGGCCACATCGGGTAGGCCGGGACCCGCGGTCCTCATGCTGCCTCGCGACGTTCTGATCGAGCCGGTTACGGGCCCGAGACGCCGCTCCGCCGTTCTCGGACATTTCCCTCTCGACCCCGTTCGACCGGCGGCAGAACGGATTACCGAAGCTGCTGCGGTCATCGCCTCCGCCGAACGCCCGCTGGTGATCGCCGGCGGCGGTGTACACCTGGCCGGGGCGGCTCACGTTCTCGCCGATCTGCAGGAGCGGGTCGGCCTTCCCGTGGCGACCACGAACATGGGCAAAGGATCGGTCGACGAACGAAACCCTCTGTCGGTCGGAGTGATCGGCAACTACATGGGACCTACGAGCGCGACGCACGGGCTGCGCTCTATGGTGACCGATGCTGACGTGATCGTGCTGATCGGTACGCGCACGAACGAGAACGGGACCGATGCATGGAGTCTGATTCCCGACGGTGCCACATTGATTCACATCGATATCGATTCCAACGAGGTCGGCCGCAACTACGAAGCGATTCGTGTGGTCGGGGATGCACGCCTCGCCGTGACAGACCTGCTCGCCGCTCTCGACAAGTTGGACCTCGGAAAGCGGCGTGCTGCAGTCGATTCCATTCATGCGCGTATCGCCGAGGCGCGCGTCGAGCATGCCAAGGCAGTGCTGGATATCCTCACACCTGCCGAGGGCCCGATTCGCCCGGAGCTCGTGGCGAACGAGATCGACAACTTGCTCGACGAAGACACCATCGTGACCGCAGATGCGAGCTACTCGTCCATCTGGTTGGGGAACTACCTTCGCGCCCGACGTCCGGGGCAGCGGTTTCTCTCACCCCGCGGGCTTGCGGGTCTGGGCTGGGGAATGCCTCTGGCGATGGGCGCCAAGGTCGCCCGACCCGAAGCGACGGTCTTCTGCCTCACCGGTGACGGCGGGTTCGGGCACGTGTGGTCGGAATTCGAGACCGCCGTCCGCGAGAACCTACCGGTCATCGTTGTCCTGTTGAACAACGGCATCCTCGGCTTCCAGAAACACGTGGAGTTGGTGCAGTTCGGGCAGTACACCGACGCCGTGACGTTCGCTGCGGTCGATCACGCCGCCATTGCGCGAGCGTGCGGCGCGGACGGTGTGCGGGTCACCGACGCCGCCGAGGTCGGTGATGCCCTTGCCAAGGCCGTGGCCTCGGGCCGGCCCACTCTCGTGGAGATCATCACCGATCCGTCCGCCTACCCACCCATCACAGGGTGGTCCGGGGTGTCGGACGAGGTCATGTCCCGGTAGAACCGCCGCCCCGACTATCCCGGTGCGCTTCGTGCGCACCGGGATTCGCCGAGACCTTCCGATTACAAGTCCTGTCACCGCTCCCGAATGCTGATATGGCGTGCGAGAAAGCGTCCGACCACCTCGTTGAACTCGTCCGATCGCTCCACCTGCGACCAATGGCCGCATTGGCTGAAGATGTGCGCGTCGGCGTTCGGGATCACGTTGAGCAGTTCCCAGGTACGCGAAACCGGGATGACCACGTCCTGAACCCCGTGAATCAACAACACCGGGATGTCGAGCTTGCCGAGTACGTCGAAGTCCAGGGGCAACTCCGTACGGTCTCGGTCGCGTGCGGCAACGACCTCTGCCAACCGGTCGGTGGCGGTGTCGTTGAGAGCCGACTGGTATCGCAGCGACACCAGAGTGTCGGTGACCAACGACGTGTCGACGACGAACTGCTCCAGCGTGCGCCGGACACCGTCCTCGGACAGCGTGGGAGCAGAGTGCCCTTTCAGCGCAGCGGTCAGCTTCGCACCGCCTGTCCCCATCGACACCACGCCGAGCAACCGTTCGGGAAAATCGATCGCGAACTGGAACGCCAACCATCCCCCGAGTGAGTTCCCGACAATCCACGTCTTGTCGATGCCCAGGGCGTCGAGCACCCGGACGGCGTGGCGGACCCATTCGCGGATACCGTATTTCGTGCCGTCAGCGACGATGCTCTGCCCATATCCGATCGAGTCGATCGCGATGCATCGACCGTGCTTGCTGAGTTCGGGCAGGTTGAGCCACCAGTTCGCGGCGGCGGTGACTCCAGTTCCGGATCCGTGCAGGAACAGGATCGGCGTGCCCTCGCCGAGCTCGTGATAGTGGGTCAGTTCACCGGCGGCGGTGGGCAACCACTTGTCCTCCAAACCGAAGAAATCGTCGGTGACGTAGTCGGGCGTGGCAATGGATGTGCTCATGGTGTCGCTCCTTGACGTGACGGTCGTGTGAGGTGTTCGGTCCCTCAGCTTTTGGATGCCACCAGGTCCAGCGCGATGTCGGTGATCAGGTCCTCCTGACCACCGACCAGTCCTCGCTCACCGACGGCGAGAAGGATTGCGCGGGTGTCGAGTCCGTACTGCTTCGCCGCGGTTTCTGCGTGCCGCAGGAAGCTGGAGTACACCCCGGCATAGCCGAGGGTCAGCGTTTCCCGATCGACCTGCACCGGCCGATCCTGCAAGGGGCGGACGATATCGTCGGCGGCATCCTGGAGGCCGAACAGGTCGCAGTTGTGCTTCCACCCGTACAGGTCGGCGACAGCGACGAACGGTTCGATCGGACAGTTACCGGCCCCGGCGCCGTGACCGGCAAGAGATGCATCGACGCGGGTGACGCCCTCTTCCACGGCGACAACGGAGTTGGCGACGGACAGCGACAGGTTCTGGTGGGCGTGGATGCCGATCTGCGTGCCCGGATCGAGCACGTCCCGGTACGCCCGCACCCGATCGCGGACCCCGTCCATCGTCAGCCGGCCGCCGGAGTCGGTGACGTAGACACATTGCGCACCATACGATTCCATCAGCTTCGCCTGCTCGGCCAGCTGCGCCGGTTCGGCAAGGTGCGACATCATCAAAAACCCCGATACGTCCATACCCAGCTCGCGCGCCTTCGTGATGTGCTGAGCAGAGACGTCGGCTTCGGTGCAGTGGGTGGCCACCCGCACCGACGTCACGCCGAGCTTGAACGCGTGTTCGAGCTCGGCCACGGTGCCCACCCCGGGCAGCAGTAGCGTGGTGAGCTTGGCGCGGTGCACCACGGCGGCGGCGGCTTCGATCCACTCCCAGTCGGAGTTGCTGCCCGGTCCGTAGGTGAGGCTGTGGCCGGCGAGACCGTCGCCGTGGGTGACTTCGATGGCGTCCACACCGGCATTGTCGAGCGCGCTCGCCACCCTCGCCACGTTCTCGGGACTGATGCGGTGCCTCATGGCGTGCATGCCATCGCGCAGGGTGACGTCCTGGATGTAGAGGGCCGCTCCGTCTTTCGCGTTCGGCCTGGTCGTGTCGGTCATCGTGCCGCCTCCAAGGACGTGTTCTGGGCAATGCGCTCCGCGACCTGGAGGGCGGCGGAGGTCATGATGTCGAGGTTGCCGGCGTAGGCGGGCAGGTAGTGGGCGGCGCCTTCGACTTCGAGGAACACCGAGACCTTCCACAGGCCCGGCCCTTTGTCGACGCCGCCGGTCAAGGTGGCGACAGATTCTTCGTCGTCGAGTTCAGTGAATTGCACTTCTTGCTTGAGTCGGTAGCCGGGGACATAGGCGGAGACCTTGTCGACCATGTCCAGAACGGACTGGCGAATCGCGTCCTGATCGGGGTTCGACACCAAAGCAAGCACGGTATCGCGCATGATCAACGGCGGCTCGGCCGGGTTGAGGACGATGATGGCTTTCCCTCGCGCGGCACCACCCACCTTTTCGATTGCTTCGGATGTGGTTTCGGTGAATTCGTCGATGTTCGCCCTCGTGCCGGGACCAGCCGATTTCGAGGCAATCGAGGCGACGATCTCGGCGTAGTGCACCGGGGTGATCGCGGAGATGGCAGCGACGATCGGGATGGTCGCCTGCCCACCGCACGTCACCATGTTCACATCCGGCGCGTCCAGGTGCTCCTCGAGATTGACTGCGGGGACGACGTACGGGCCGATGGCGGCCGGGGTGAGGTCGATCAGCCGCTTGTTGTGCGGCCGCAGGGCTTCTTCGTTCGCGAAATGTGCTTTGGCGGAGGTCGAGTCGAAGATGATGTCGATGGCGGCGAAGTCGGGGTGCTCGATCAGGCCCTGTACTCCCGAGTCCACGGTGCTGATACCCAGTCGACGCGCCCGGGCGAGACCGTCGGAGGCAGGGTCGATTCCGACGAGAACAGCAATTTCGACGTTCTTGGCTACACGTTCGAGTTTGATGACGAGGTCGGTGCCGATGTTTCCGGACCCGATCACGGCTACTTTGGTCTTGCTCATGATGTCCTTCGATTCTGTGTCGAGGTTGCCTGTGGGCGACTCACGCTGTGAATGTTGCTGACACGTCCCCGATTCCGGAGATCGTCGCCGCATAGGTCGAGCCTGCGGTGACGGCGACCATAGGGCCGAGTGCACCGGAGAGGATGACTTCGCCGGCGCGGAGCGGTGACCCGTAGGACAGGCTGGTATTGGCGAGCCACACCAGCGCCTCCCAGGGGCTGCCGAGGCAGTCCGAACCCGTTCCGGAGGAGACTTCTTCACCGTCCGCGGTCATGGTCATGGTGATCTCTGCGAGGTCCGGGCTGTCCGTGCAGGCGATGGATTCGCCCAGGACGAAGAGGCCCGACGACGCGTTGTCGGCGACGGTGTCGGCCAGACTGATGTCCCAGCCGGCGATGCGGCTGTCGACGATTTCGAACGAGGCGAAGACCCGGTCCACGAACGATGGTGCCTGCTCGGCAGAAATCGTGTCGTCGATGTCGCCGGACAGGACGAACGCGACCTCGGCCTCGATGCGCGGTTGCAGCAACTGTGCGATGTCCACGTCGGCGGCCGCCGTGACGTCGAAGTCGTCGAGCAGGACCCCGAAATCGGGTTGGTCGACCCCGAGCTGCTTCTGCACCGCAGGCGAGGTGAGGCCGATCTTGCGACCGACGACGGTCCGGCCCGAGGCAAGGAGTGTCTCGATGTTGCGCGACTGGATGCGGTAGGCGCTTTCGACATCCTCGCGCCCGATGAGGTCGCGCACCGGTGCACAGGGAGACCCCGTACGGGCGGCGGCGGCGAGTCGGTCGGCTGCTTCGGTGATGACGTGCTGTTCCACGGTGGTCATGTTTTTCACGCTATTCCTGACTGATCGGTGAGAATAGGATCTGTCCCATGAAACGGGATGAGTTGTCGGTGCTGCAGCGGTCTGCGTTGGTGCTGGGCGCCTTTCCCGGGGGCGGCGCACTGTCGCTGGCGGAGGTGGTCACACGGACGGGGCTGCCGCGCTCGACCTCGCATCGACTGCTGGTCGATCTGGTCGATCTGGGGTGGGTGTCGCGCCGCGGCACCATGTTCGAACTCGGAATGGGCCTGTTCGAACTGGGTGAACGAGTCGGACTCAAGCATCGATTGCGCACTGCAGCACTGCCGTTCATGCAGGACCTGTTCGCCGTGACCGAGCAGACCGTGCACCTGGCGGTCCGGGACGGCCACGACGCGGTGTACGTGGAGAAGATCCACGGCCATTCGTCGCTCCCCTTGCCATCGCAGATCGGCGGCCGGTTACCGCTGACGTGCACAGCGGTCGGCAAAGCGTTGATCGCGCCCGAGGACGTCGCCGTGCGCGAGGAGATCCTGGCCCGCCCACTGCGTCGCTGCACACCTCGGTCCATCACCGATCCGAAAGTACTTCGCCGCGAACTGGACTCGATACGTCGTACCGGCGTGGCACTCGAACGCGAGGAAGCGGCCTCGGGTGGGTGCTGCCTGGCAGCACCTGTCCTGGTGTCCGGCAAACCCATTGCGGCGCTGTCGGTCTCGGTACCCACGCAGAGCTTCGCCCCTGAGCTCTTGGCACCTGCGGTGCGCACAGCAGCGCTCGCTCTGGGTCGATTGCTCGCCCGGACGTCCACCCTGGACTCCTAGCTCGGGTCTCGTGTTCGCAGACATCGTCACAGGCTGTTTCCGCCTGTGACGTCGATCGTCTGGCCGGTAATCGACTGAGACGCCGGGGACGCAAGAAACCGCACCACCGCAGCGATGTCCGCGGGCGTGGACAGTGCGCCCGACGCGGATGTCTCTGCGAATCGAGAGCGAGCGTCGGCACTTCCGCGTAACCAGGACGCGTTCATGTCGGTGTCGAGCGCGCTGGGGGCGACCGCGTTGACGGTGATCCGGCGATCCCCGAGATGCGCAGCCAAAGCCCGGGTGAACACGTTCAGCGCGCCTTTGGTCATCGCGTAGGCAAGGACGCCGGGCCGGGCGTACCGCGCGGAACCAGAAGAGATGTTGATTATCCGTCCCCCGTCGCGCAACCGCGACAGACCCATCTGCGTCACGAACACCGGCGCACGTTGGTTCAGCGCGACCTGTCGATCGAAGTCCGCGGGCTCCACGTCGTCGATGGACGCGCGCACGTTGACGCCCGCGTTGTTCACGATGATGTCGATTGTGCTCTCGAGATCGAGCATTGCCAGAGCGTGATCGACTTCCTCCCAGAGCAGCTGCGGCCCCGTCGGTTCCGTCAGATCGGCTCGAACGGGAGCCGCTTTCACACCCCGACTCCGAAGATCGAGCACGACCGCCCTCGCTGCGTCGTGGTCGGACGCGAAGTGGACGAGAACGTCGGCACCGTCCTCGGCGAGCGCGGCCGCGATGGCGGCGCCAAGCCCTCTGCTGGCCCCGGTCACCAACGCCACCTTCCCGGCGAGGACGGTCGACACCTAGACCGAGCCCAGCTCTTTGGACCTGTCGGCGACTGTTGTCGGCGCACCCGAATGACCGCTGTCGGCTACGAGTTGCATCGCGGCGCCGCTGCGGCCCCACCCTCCTGGCAGCAGGATCACCGAGACGATCGAGATGACGGAGACGACGATGAGATAGATGACGATCGAGACACTCGAACCTGTGGCGGCGTACAGGGCGGTGGCGATCGTCGGCGCGAAGGCCGAGCCCACGACCTGCGAGATGGTGTATCCGATGGACACGCCGGAGTAGCGGACGTCCGCGTCGAAGACCATCGAGAACAACGAACCGGTGACGCCGGCCGCGGGGGCCATCGCGATACCGAACACCAGGACCAGAGCGGTCATGAACAGCCACGGGTTGCCGGTGTTGATCAGCATGAACGCGGGCCCGATGACCACCCCCATGGCAACGGCGCCGATGAGGTACATGGTCTTGCGTCCGAAGGTGTCCGACATCGAGCCGAACACGGGATACAGCACCACCGCCACGATTCCCGCGACGAAAACACCTGCCAGCGCCTGTGTTCGGGTGATCTCGGAGACGTTTGTTCCGTATGAGACGAGGTATGCCATGCAGATGTAGGCGAACACTCCCTGGCTCAGGTAGGTGCCGGCGATCAGGAGAATTTCCTTGCGGTGCTTGCGGAATGCCTCGACGATCGGCATGCGCGTGACTGCGTTGGTGTCGACGACCTTCTCGAAGTCCGGGCTTTCCTCGAGGGAGAGGCGGATGACGAGTCCGACGACGATCAGAACAGAACTGACCAGGAACGGTATGCGCCACCCCCAGCTGAGGAACTGGTCGTCCGGCAGTTGCGACACGGCGAAGAATGCCAGTGTCGCCAGGCTGACGCCGGCCGGCGCGCCCATCTGAGAGAACGAGCCGAAGAAGCCCTTCTTGGACTTGGGGGCATGCTCGACGGCCATCAGCGTTGCGCCACCCCATTCGCCACCGACGGCAAAACCCTGGAGAAGCCTCAGCAGCGTGAGCAGGATGGGTGCCGCGATGCCGATGCTGGCGTAGCCGGGGAGCAAGCCCATCAGGAATGTTGCTGCGCCCATGCCGACGAGGGAGAGAACGAGCATTTTCTTGCGGCCCAGGCGGTCGCCGTAGTGGCCGAACACGACTCCGCCGAGGGGGCGGGCGAGGAAGCCGACGCCGAAGGTGGCGAACGAGAGCAGTACGCCCATGAGCGGGGAGGCGTCGGGGAAGAACAGTTTCGGGAACACCAGTGCGGCGGCGGTCCCGTAGATGAAGAAGTCGTAGTACTCGACGGTGGTGCCGATGAAACTGGCCATCGCCACGCGTAGCGGCGAACTCGCTTTCGGTTGTCCCGCATGGGGTATCGACCGTGTGCTCATTGTCGGTTCCGTTCGTTCCGGTGTAGCGGGAGGATGCGGGTCAGGGCACGCTGATGAAATTGGTGAATCCGCCGTGGCGGGCGGGGAGGTCGTCGAGGGCTTCGTTGATCTTCTCGAGAGGGAATGTGTGGTGTTCGAACACCGAGAGGTCGAGCATGCCGGTCGAGGCGAGGTCCGCCATGTCCTGCGCTTCGGCGGTGGAGAACCAGAGGCTTCCCAGGACGGAGATCTGAGAGCACATCATCGAAAAGAGGTCCAGCGCCGACTTTTCCATCATGCCGCCGATGTCGACGGCGATGCCTCCGCGGCGCAGGGTCGCGAGCGCGTCGGTGATCGATTCGGCGGGAGCACCCGGCCCGACCGAGCTGATGACGATGTCGGCGCCGTCGCCGCCATTGTGTTCGCGGAGCCAGTCCCCGAGGTTGCCGTCGCCGATCGGAAGGACTTCGATGCGGTCGGGTGCGATGGCTTTGACGTCGGCGAGAAGTTCTGCGTTGCGGCCGGTTCCGAAGATTTTGGTGACGCCGAATGCCAGGGCGTTCAGGCAGGCGCCGAGGCCGAGGGTTCCGGAGATGCCGTCGATGAGCACCGTCTTGCCCGGTCCGGCGCCGGCTTTGCGGAGAGCGGAGAAGGAGGTGCCGAGGTAGCCGAAACGGGCGCCTTCCTCGAAGCTGACCGAGTCCGGGAGTTTCACCAGGTTGCGCTGCGGCGCGGTCAGGTATTCCCCCAGTCCCCCGTACGGGTAGGCGTCGAACAGCTTCTGGCCCTCGGCGCCGAATGCGAAGTAGCCCATGAAGGTGTACTTGTCGCAGTTCTGGTCCTGACCCTCGCGGCACGCCCGGCAGGCGCCACACGAGAGTCCCGGGTTGACGTAGACGCGGTCGCCGACCATAACGTCGGTGACGTGTTCGCCGACTGCGGAGACCACACCGGCGGAGTCGAGGCCGAACACGGCAGGAAGCTTCGGCAACGGGAGGTAGGGGAACCATTCGGCGTAGGTGGCGAGGACGTTGCGCAGGTTCGGAACGACGTTGCAGGCCTTGACCTGGACGACCACGTCGGTCGGGCGGGGGGTGGGGATGGGAACGTACTCGAGGGTCATGGGCTGGTTGATCTCGTGCAGCCTGGCCACCAGCATGTCGGTCGTCACTGTGCTACTCCTGCGTGGGTTCTGTGTTCGGGCAATTCGGATCGTGCGGTGCCGCTCATGCGTGGCTCGCGGCGGAGCTGAGGGCAGTGGTGACGTCGGAGATGGTGACGATTTCGGCCAGCAGGCCGAGCGATTCGATACTGGCAGCGTGCGATTCGGGTGTCGCGGCCGAGCAGGCGTCGTCGACGACGACGACTCGGTACCCGAGATCGCTTGCGTTGCGGGCAGTTCCTTCGACGGAGAAGTTGGTCGCGACGCCGGCGAATACCGTTGTCGTGATGCCCTTCGACCGGAGGGTGTCTTCGAGGGTGCTGTTCTGGAAGCCGCCGACGCGCTGATGCGTCACGACGACGTCGCCGTCTTTCGGGGTCAGCGGTTCGACGATCTCGGCGAGCGGGGCGCCCTCCTGCAGGCAGCCGGACTGCTGCACGATGCCGAGGATCGGGGAGTTGACCTCGAGGTCCGACAGATCGGGCTTCCAGGCGACGCGAGTGAAGACGACGGTGCCGCCCGCGTCGCGTATCTGGTCTGCGAGACCGGCGATCTTGGCGATGACGTCTCGTTCGACGACCTGGTTGTAGAAGAAGTCCGCGAATGCGCCGTCGGGTCCGACGACATCGCCTTGGGCGTGTACGACGATCAGTGCGGTGGTGCGGGGGTCGAGCTCCATTGTGGTTCTCCTGAGAATGTCTGTGCGAGTGTGTAGTTCAGGCGTGGGCGAGGATGGAACGGCCGATGTTGTCGATGTCGCGTTGCGCGGTGAACGGATTCGACAGGAACACCTGGGTGATGTCGACGCCGGATTCGAGCATCAGCGAGGTCTTTTCCCGGAGTTCGGCGGGTGATCCGTACAGGCACCAGTAGTCGACCAGTTCCTTGGTGATGATCGGTCGATGTTTCGGGTCGAGGCCGCGCAGATATTTCGCCCAGGTGTCGAGGTAGTGCGGCTGATCGGCAGCGGTCGGGTCTCCGAGGTACTGCTGAGCCGCGGTGATGGAGGCGTCGACGATGGAATCGCCGAGCACGTCGCGGTGGTTGTTCATCAAGCCGGAGTTGGTGATGCACGAGCTGATCGGACCGGAGCCGAAGCCGTTGGTGACTCCGTCTTCCCAGGTCTCGCCGTTCTCGAGTTGGTAGAACCACGACAGGGATACCAGTTTCACCGAGCCCGGCGCGCGACCCGCGTTGGCGACGGCCTCGTCGAGGCGGGTACGGATCAGTTTGATCATGTCGGGGTTCGGACCGAGGCAGTAGACGATGGCGTCGGCGTATTTGACTGCTTCTGCCAGACCTCTCGGTCCGCCGGCGGCGACCCAGATCGGGATGTGGTCCTTGACGTTGTAGAAGCCGCTTTCCTTGTCGAGGAACTCGACCTCGCGTTCCTGCCCGAGCCACTTGTGCACGGTTCGCTTCCCGGCCATCAGATCTCGCGACACTTCGATGGCGTGCATCAGTTCGGTGATCTTGGCGGTGCGGTTGCCCATCGAGCGTAGGGCGTTGTTCGCGGTGCCGATACCGAGGTAGGTCCGGCCCGGAGCCAGCGCGTTGAGTGTGGCCATCGAGTTGGCGGTGACGGGGGCGATTCTGGTGAGCGGGTTGGTCACCATGGTGCCCAGCTTGATCGTGCTCGTTTCACGGGCGGCCAACGCCAAGAACTGGTACGGGTCGCTGAACAGCAATGGCCCCTCTCCGACGCCGAAGTGGGTGACGCCGAGATCTTCGGCTTGTTTGACCATCGAGACTTGGTCGATCTTGGCGCACGTTCCGATGCTGAATTCCATGTGGCTTGACTCTCCTTACGGACTCGGCAGCGTTGCCGACGGTGGTCGAGACGGATACGCCCGCTCCGACCCGTCAGTCGGAACAATCCCAACCACAGCTGGAATGCTAGCGTTCCAGATCACGATAACCGACGGTGATCCAGACCACAAGGGTGAGATGCCAGCGATCGAGAACACACCGGGCCGCCGAGCTAGCGGCGTCCATACCGAACGGCTGGCGACTTCCGCGGAAGCAAGCCAATAAGGATGGAAGTCCGGCGAGCGAGCGCCGAGTCACGACACATCCACAGCGGTAGACGCAGAACTCTGCGAACCAGGCATTCGTTGCGAATCTTTGCTACTCGGTTGGCACTACGAGCTCGGGGCTCTAGATGATTCATCACTGGGCAGGTAATAGAATGCTAGCCTTCCAATTCGGGTGCAGGAAGATGCGGCATACGGAAGCTAGAATTCGAAAGTCATGCATTCTCAGGAAGGTTCGGTTCATGACTGTTCACCAGACGCAGCCCCGATTTTCCTCGATGCGCGCCGCATCCGGTCCACTGTTGACCCCAGTGATCACTGCACCATGACCGCGTCGGACGCAGCGCAGGACCGAGCCGACGAGGCCACCGCCGCGGCGGTGGCCAGTGTGCGACTCACCGGCGCCAGGCTCTCCTCGGTGCTCTACGACACGCTCAAGGGACGTCTCCTAGAAGGCGCGTATGCCGCCGGCGAGAAGATCGTCGTGGAGTCCATACGGCAGGAATTCGGTGTCAGCAAACAACCGGTCATGGACGCTCTCAGGCGGTTGTCGAGCGACAAGCTGGTCGACATCGTGCCGCAGGTCGGCGTGCAGGTGGTTTCGTACTCTCGCCAGGAAGTCGAGGACTTCTTCACCCTGTTCGGCGGGTTCGAAGGCACGATCGCCGGGGTTGCTGCGCTCCGGCGCACCGACGCCCAACTTCGCGACCTCGACGCCGTGTCCGCGAACGTCGATGGCCTGATCTCCTCGGACGACGGGGCCGTACGCGCCCACGGCTACCGAGTGCAGAACCGCAACTTCCACGCCGTCATTCACGCCATGGCGCACTCACGCATCATGGCCGAGACGTCACAGCGCATGTGGGATCTGTCGGATTTCTTGATCAACACTGCGGGAGTCGACAATCCGCTCTCGAGTGCGTTGGACGATCGTCAGCACGATCACCGCAGCATCTCCGAGGCCATCCGCGCAGGCAATGCACGGTGGGCGCGAGAAGCAATGGAACACCACATCGTGGGCACGGTCGAGGTTATTCGACATGAATCCGCGAGTCGAAACCTCGCAGGCTGACGCCACCCGACGATCGACAGCCCGGACATATCGCGCTGCGACGCAATGTGTCCGGGCTCCGATCAAAATTCGGTCGGATCAGCGTTGAACGACGGTCGTCATTCCGAATCCGGCGATGAGTTCCCTGATCGGCCGGTAGTAGCTGTACTCGACCTCGTAATCGCCGGCCGCGGACATGGCGGCGTAACCGGCGATCCAGGTCCGCACCTCGTGCGAGGAGTTGCCGGCGATTCTGGTCATCTCATCCGGCGAGAAGTCGTCCAGTGGTGTGAGGTCGCCGGAGGCGAGGATGCGCATCAGATCCTGATCCCACTGCGGCGCAAGGTCTTGAATGTCCGCGGTACCCGCAGCGAAATCCCGTGCTGCGTCGATCACGCGCTGCTGACGAGCGGCGCGAGCCTCCGCCGAGATGGGCCCCCCGGTACCCATCAAAGCCTTTCGCTGCTCCGAGTTGGCCGTCGCCAGTCTCGGCACCGGCGGATCGTGCGAAAGACCGCCGGAGGAAATGACCAACACCTTCTGATCCATCGTCGACAGATACCGACCGATGGACTCGCCCAACAGACGGATCCGCTGGACGGGCGTGAACGGGGGCGCCACGGAATTTATGAACACCGGCACGACGGGTTTGGCCCCAATGTCGCTGTACATCAACTCCATCGGCTGAACCGCACCGTGGTCGACTTGCATGTCCAACGACACCGTCAGATCGATGCCGTCGCCCAAGACGTGCTCGGCGATACTGCGCGCGAGATCCTCGGGCACGTCGAGCCGGCCGGCCTGGCTGCCGTAATCGCCGATGCTCTCGGCCGCGTACCCGATGCAGAACGCCGGCATCAGCGTGTAGAAGAAGCCGTTGTAGTGATCGGGCGCGAAATTGACGATGATGTCCGGATCGAAGTCGTGGACGAACGTCCGCGCCGTGTCGAACGCTGCCTGCAGCTCCGCCGAGACGTCGCCCGGTAGCTCGGCGTGTTCGAGGAGCGGGCTGTGACTCATGGCGAGCAGTGCCAGCGACACGGTCACTGCGTCCCTGCGGTGACACGGGTGTCGCCAGATGCAGCCTGGTCGCGCCCCAACAGGAAGTCGAGGTGGATCCGGTTGAACGTCGCTGCGTCTTCGTATTGTGGCCAATGGCCGCAATTTTCGATGACGGCGAGCCGTGCGTTCGGGATGAGCGAGGCGATTCTCTCGCCCTCGTCCACCGGCCCGGAGGGGTCCTTGGTGGTCCAGACGACCAACGCTTCGGCTTGGATCGACCGGAGTTCGTCGTCAGTGATCATGTTCCGCGCGCGGACCTCCGGGTCCTGCAACGCCATGTTCATCTTGCACGCTTCGAGCCAGTCCGGCTGCTGGAATATCGCCTGTCGAGTCCTGATCAGGTCGTCAGTCACCATGGTCGGATCCGCCATCAGCCATTCGAGCCGCGCCTTGACGCGTTCCCAGCTGGGGTCTTTCGCAGCTTCCATCGACAGCGTGTACAGCCGTTCCATCACCTTGGGGTTGGCCATCGTGCCGCCCATCGTGTTGAGCGCGATGCGCTCGACGCGGTCCGGGTGCGACGCGGCGAGCCGCGCGGTGACCCACCCGCCGAGCGACTCCCCGCTGAAGTAGGCCTTCTGAGTGCCCAGTGTGTCGAGTACGTACTGGATCTGGTCGAGGTAGTGCTCGATCTCCAAGGGATGGTCCGGTTTGGTGGAGTAACCGTGACCGATGAAGTCCAATGCCCAGACGTCGAAGTGCTCTGCGTGCACTGCGAGATTGCGGACGTAGGCTTCGCCGTGGCCGGTGATGCCGTGCAGCAGAAGGAGTGTGGGCTTCGAGCTGTCGCCCGCGTGCAGGTAGCGAGTCCGGTAGGGACCTGCCTGAAGAAAGCCTTGCGAGAACTCGACCTGGTTCAAGTCGTTCCACACACTGGTGTACGGGCGTGTCATGTGAATGCGCCTTCCTTCGATTGTGTTCTCATGTCGGTTCGTTCAGCTGCCGGACGCGGAAGTGAGGGCGTCCTCTGGTGTTGCCTGAGGGACGGTGATCGGCGCCGGCGCGGTGCTGTACTGGGACTCGGCCACTCGGCCCGAGTCCGCGTCGACGGAGTCGGTGCCGCCGCGGGTATCGGCCGGACGCCCCAGAACACTTCCCAGAGCGTGCTCCAAGGTCGTGCGCGCCTCGGTGTCGTCCCAGACGGGCCCGACGTGGCGCCATGCAACGTAGCCGTCGGGGCGGACCAAGATCGCACCTGCTTCGTGGACTTCGCGGACTCGGCGCCAGTATCCGTAGGGGTCTATCGTGCCCGGCTCGCCGACGACGATCGTTCGGAGGTACGGCAAGTCGAGCGACTCGGCGGCGTGCTTCCACGCCTGCCCACCGATCCCCGTCAGCAGCGTCATCATTCCTTTGCCGGTCACGTCGAGTGTCGAGACCCGACGGCCGTCGGCACCGACCAACCAGGCGTGCGGGAGTTTTGCTCCGGGGCGGGTGGTGGCCTGTAGGTACAGTTCTCGGTCGTTTTCCCACTGCTCGTCCACGAGATCGGGGTCCGGCACGACGGCGGTCGATTCGTACCGCTGGTTGAGTTCGACTCCGTGGGCGTTGAATTCGGTGTTCTTGTGCTCCAACGCCTCGTACAGACGTTCGCGGCGGGCGACACCCTCGGGTGACGGGTCCTTCAGCTTGTCCAATCCGTCGCGTACGGGGTCCTCGCTGTCGGTGTCGAACCATTCCCGTAGTCCTGCATAGTCTTTGCGTGATTGATTGGCCCTGGCGACGATCTGCTTGCCGACCGGCACTCGCTCGGGCGAGTAGGTCTCGAGCAACTCTTTCCCGGCATATCCCTTCACAGCGAAGGCGATCTTCCAGGCGATGTTGAATGCATCCTGTACGGATGTGTTCGAGCCCAGACCGCTGCTCGGTGGGTGACGGTGTACGGCATCCCCGCCGCAGAACACCCGGCCGGACTGATAATGGTTGGCGTACTGCTGATTGACGTACCAGAACGACCGCGCCTCGATCTCGATCTGGAGATCAGGATCTCCGACGAGAGTGCGAATCTGCTCGATGACGGTCTCATCGGACACATCGGGTCGACCGTCCGCCATATCGAAACCCCACCCGGCGATCCACTGATTCCACGGCTTGATCGCACGCAGAAGTCCCATGCCGATCTCGCCGAACCCGGCTTTGGAGTTCATAATCCAGTGCAAGATGCTGGGGCGGTGCGCGACGTACTTGCTCAAGTCGGCGTTGAAGAGGATGTACGCCGTTCCCGCTCGGGCCAACTCACCTTCGAACGGCAGATCGAGCTCCTCGGCAATCTTCGATCGCGCGCCGTCGAAGCCGAGCAGATACCGCGCACGCTGCTCGAACACGTGGCCCGACCGAACATCGCGGAGGCGGACGGTCACCCCGTCCTCGTCTTGAGTGTGGCCAAGATACTCGGTGTGGAAACTGATGATGGCGCCGCGCTCGGCCGCGTTCTTGATCATCACCGGCTCCATGAGGGGCTGCGGAATGTCCAACATCGCACAGGGACTGCCGGCCAAGTAGTCGCCGTAGCGCAAATCGCCCGTCCCCCAGGTCTGCAGGCGAACGATCTCCTCACCGGCCAGACTCGTGGTGAACAGAGTGTCGCCCATCTGATCCCACGGGGTCGCGTACCGCCGCGCTTCCTCCTCGACCCCTAGATCACGCAGGACCTCGGCCGCACGCTGGTTCGTGATGTGCGCGCGAGGCGAGTTGGCTACCCAGGGGAACATCGAGACCGCATGTACGCGCACTCCGTAGGTCGCGAGGGCGAGCGCGGCTGTGCCGCCGGCCGGCCCGAGCCCGACGACGATGACGTCCGTGTCGTAACCGCTGCCGTCGTCGGGAAACGGGAGAAACGCCGGGGCTGGCAAGTCTGGGGTTTGCATGGCACCTTCTCAGAACTGTTGATGGATTCGAGGCCTCGTCGACACTCGCGGGTGATCGTCATCACTGCAACTAGCATGCCAGTTACAGCGTCGGAAAGATAGTAGTCGCAAGGAGATGGTTGTAGATGTCGGTGAACCTGCATTTCAGAGCCAGATCCGTGTCGCGTTCAAGTGGGGTTTGGGCCGGTAAATTGCAAACACGAGGGGCGAGCCATGCGTACTAGAACGCCACCGGAAGGTCGAGTTCCTGCATGAGACTTCGGACAGCCCTTGAGGCACCACTGAACGCTTCACTCGCGACCGCAACCATGACCGCACACCGCCCGCACTCGGCCGAGTGGCCAGTACGGGCGGTGGCGCAAAACTGGTGCCAGTATCTGGCGGTGGCTTAGCGGCCGTTCAATACGTCGTCTCGGACGAGTTGCTCACGGGCGCCCTGGCGCCCCCATCCACCGGGGAGCTTGATGACACAGATGATGGAGACCAGCGAGGCCAGAACCAGGTATGCGACAACGGGAGAGCTCGATCCGGAGTAGGCGTACAGCGCCGTCGCGATGGTCGGTGCGAACGCCGATCCGATGAGTTGGGACAGCGTGTAGCCGATGGACACGCCCGAATACCGCACGTCCGATCGGAACACCATCGAGAACAGCGATCCCGTCACACCGGCGGCCGGAGCCATGGCCACACCGAACACCATGACCAGCGCCGCCATGAAGAGCCACCGGTCACCGGTCTCGATCAACTTGAAGGCGGGCCAGATTGTCACCGCCATGGCAATGGCCCCGGTGAGGTACATGGTCTTGCGGCCCAGTCGGTCCGAAAGGGACCCGAAGACGGGGTAAAGGACCACCGCAACGATTCCTGCCACGAACACTCCCAGCAAGGTCGACGTGCGATCGATGCCGGCAACCGAGGTGCCGTAGGAGACCAGATAGGCCATGCAAATGTACGAGAAGACGCCCTGGCTCAGGAACGTTCCCGCCACGAGGAGGATTTCGCGCCGATGACTCCGCCAGGCCTCGGCTGCAGGAACTTTCACCACCGCGTTCTTTGCTCGCACAGCGGCGAAGTCCGGACTTTCCGAGAGAGACAATCGAATCACGAGCCCCACCACGATCAAGACACCACTGAATAGAAACGGAAGCCGCCAGCCCCAGGACAGGAATTGAGCGTCGGGCAACTGGGATACAGCGAGAAATGCCATCGTTGCGGTGGCAGTTCCGGCAGGAGCGCCCATCTGGGCAAACGATCCGTAGAAACCCTTACGCGCCGTCGGTGCGTGCTCGACGGCCATCAATGTGGCCCCGCCCCACTCACCGCCCACCGCAAAACCCTGAGCCAACCGTAGAAGTGTCAGAAGTATCGGTGCCGCGACGCCGATCTGTGCGTAGCTGGGGAGCAGACCCATCATGATCGTCGCTGACCCCATGCCTACCAGCGAGATGACGAGCATCCTCTTGCGGCCCAATCGATCGCCGTAGTGGCCGAAAACGATTCCACCGATCGGTCTGGCAAGGAACCCGACGCCGAACGTCGCGAAGGACAAAAGTACTCCCATCAATGGCGAGGCGTCGGGGAAGAACAATGTCGGAAACACGAGTGCGGCGGCGGTGCCGTATATGAAGAAGTCGTAGTACTCGACCGTCGTTCCGATGAAACTGGCGAGTGCGACTCGAAGCGGAGATGTTCTTTTCGCCGGCGCTTCAGTGCCTTGACCTGTGCGAGGTAGACGAGTGGTCATCGAATGTCCTTCGAGGGTTGGTGGTCGGCTGCCGGGTGGCTCTAGCCGTGAAAATTCTTGACTCAGTGAACGAGAACTGATCCGTCCGAACGAATTTCGACTTCGACGCCATCACGAACTGCATCGAGAAAATCCTCGCCCAATTGGTCGACAGCGACTATGCGGTTTCCGTCCCAGATGTCGGCGAGCAGGATGCCGGCTGCAGAGATCGAGTCGATGTGGCCGGAGTAGAGCATCGCGCTCGGGGCAATGCCCAGTTTCGCTGCACACTGCAGGATCATCCCGCCGGTGGTGGACCCTATGGACTGAGTCAGACACAGTACCTTTCCGCCGATCTGCTTGCGGTAGAGGTCTGGGTTGTTCTGATCATGGCAAACCGGATCCGCGGCGGCGATCCCGGCGAAATAGGTTGCAAGAGTGTTGAACCCTCGCCGCGTCACCACGCATTCGCCGCGAGTCGAACCTGCCGTGATGACTCGTCCCGTGAAAGTCCTCACGACGTTGCTCCGTTCGCGGACTCCATCGCCTGGCCGTTCCCATGGACGATTCGATGCAATACGACGTCGTCGCGAAAGAAGCGGCTGGTGGTGTAAGTGCGCAGCTTGGTCGAGTTCGTGATGACGGGGGCCCCCGCGGACGACGGACAATTCATGTGCAACGCGGGGCAGAACGTGGAAATCGTGATGCCCGCCGCGATGGCCCGCTCGTACTTTCCGGGGTGTTCCGAGCGAAACGCACGTACGGCGTGGGGCGCCGTGCTGAGTATCGTACGAATGGAGACATGGCTTTTCCCATTGTCTTCGAGCGAACCGACAATCGAGTCGACAACCATGCTCAGCTGCTCTCGTGAGAGATGAGGGCACCCGATCAACGCCGTCTCTGGTTCGGTGTTCCGACGCGGTTCGGACACGCGTTCGGAACCGGCCGTGGGGACGATCGTGTCGTCGTCGATGACGGCGGACGCGAATCCGCCGGCCAGCAGGGTCGTGCCGAGGCGAATCGCCTCTGGAGTCACCTTGTCGATGTGAAAAAGCCCGACGGCACCGCTCGATGCCGTCGCCGCACCGAAATCCTTGAGGTAATCGCGGGCGGCCGCAGGAGGGAGATCGGTCAAAAATCGGTCCAGACCGGTGATGTACGGGACGCCCTCGACGACACGGCGACCGATCTCCGAGCCGAGGACGGTCGCCGGCGGAAGGACCGTCGTCCGCACGTCTATTTGCCACGTGGCAAGTCGGCCGGAGTCGAGCAACAAACCGAACTCCGGCGCACGGCCGGCGATCGCGCCCATCAACTCGATCAGACCGGAATTCCTGTTCGTACGTGCGCCCAGAACGGAATTGGCGAACACCACAGCCGAGGACTCCGCCCAAGAGAGGATGTCTCCCTCCCCCGGCGTGTTACCCGTCTCCGGCAGATAGGCCGTACACGAGAACGCGTCTTCGTCCTTGAGTCCAAGAGCTCTCAGTTGTGCCTCGTACCGGTCCTGATGCGGGTACAGCGCGCGGATGTCGCGCATTTCGGCGTCGGTGTACGGCACGGCGTCGAAGTCGTAGGGACGTGGGTCGACCGTGAACGGCTCGACCGTCCTCGCTCCGGCCGCGATCAGTGTGTCGAGCAAGTCGAATGCAGCCTCCAGTCCGGCCATCCCCATCGAGGTGACCACATGGGTTGGACCGTCGAGTGGCACCAGTCGGCGAGCGCCAAAAAGCTCGCCATACCGCACCAGCGTCTTCATCACCTTGCTCATCGCTTCGCCCGAGTCCCCGTCGAGCATCGACTGCTCGTCTGGGGTGAGCTGTATCGATGAGGTCGCAGTGTGATTCAAGTCTCTTTTCACAGTTCACAGCATGTCCGACCGCATCGATTTCGTCTAACGATGTTTTTCGAACTGAATGATCGTTTTATGCGATCATTGACAAGTGGATTTCAGGCACCTCGAAACCTTCCTCGCCGTTGTCGAGCAGCGCACGTTCGCGGCTGCAGCCGAGGAGATCAACACCGTGCAGTCGACCGTGAGTGCGAACATCAAGGCCCTGGAGAGGGAGATGCGCGCCGCGCTGTTCGACCGCTCAGCCCGTACCGCGGTGCTGACTCCTGCCGGTCGAGCTCTGGTTCCCCGAGCCAAAGCCCTGGTCGATCAGTTAGCTCTGACCAGAAAGGAATTGTCGGACATCGGTGACAGCATCGGCGGCCGACTACGCGTCGGAACGATCGGCTCCACTGAACCGATCGAATTACCGAAGGTGTTGAAGCAGTTCGGCGACGCCAACCCCCACGTCATACTGGAGGTGTTGTCGGACTCGGTCGGAACCGCCGGTCTCGTCGAGCGACTACGCCGCTCCGAGATCGACATTGCGTTCATCGCCAATCGGTTGCCCGACCGGCCAGGGCCCGTGCACGATTGGCTCGTACGCACGCTCCTGGCTGAAGGCGATCTTGTTTTCATCGCCTCCCCTGGTCATCCATTGGTCGAGAGGACCGACCTACAGTTGGCGGATCTTGCATCTCAGATTTGGATCGAGTCGCCTTCAGGCCAGACGAATCGGACCATCACCGACGAAGCCTTCCGGGCCGCTGGCCTGAGCCGAACGGTCAATCTGGAGGTGGCGGAGCCTGCGAAAGTCCCCAATTATGTTGCCGCCGATATAGGCATCGCTGCGGTCCCGGACTTCATCGCACACGACAGAACGGACGTTCGTGTTCTGCGGGTGGAGGGTGTGAAACTGAAGTGGTCCATTGCCATTGCGCGCCACAGCGAGCGAAGCTCGACTCTCATCGAAGCGTTCTGGAACCAATTCGAGGAGCGAGCACGGAACCGACAACACGGACTTGAACAGTAGGGACTGGCACCCTCCATTGCACAGCAACTCTATCGTTCTGCCGTTACCCCGGTAGAAGAACGCGGTACCGGACACAGCATCGCTACCCGAGACCATCGCACTCGACACACGAGTGCCAGGTCATCACTTACTCATGACTTTCAGCGCGAATCCACCTGAACGCCGGTGAATTCAACGGGAAATATCACCGAATAGACACCTGTTCAGACGGACTTTCGTGAGTTCATACGAACGAACCGAGGGTCGCCCGGCGTAGACACTGGGTCCGGGGTTCGAGTCCCTGTGGGCGCACAAAAAGGCCCTCTGACCAGCGGAAACGTTGGTCGGAGGGTCCTTTTCTTTGGACCTACGGCACCGTAGGTCATGACTTACTCATGACTTTCAGCGAGTAAGTCATGAGTGAAACCCGGCCGAAACGGTCAATCGGCGGTACGTTTCCCCAGGTCGCGACAAATCCGGGCCGAGTCGAGCACTCGACCCCCAATGCGGTTGTCCAGTGGCGATATTTCCGCCACGGTTCACGGTCGTCCGCCGACGTTCGACGGCTTGGCTCAAGATTCAGGTTGCCGCCCAGAGACCCGACTCACTCATGGCGAACGCCGCAGCGTGTGATGCCGAGCAGGATCGACACTGCGCGTCAGCATGATCGCCATGCAGGACGTTCCGGACCACGCGGCCGAGTACCTCGCAGCCGTTCAGCACTCCCGCGAGTCGGTGTTGACCCGCCCCTCCCCCGTACCCGCGATCGCCGGCGTCTACGGCTGGTGGTTCCGGGACATCTCACCAGGAGTACCGGCCGACGGATGCACGACCAGCAACGGCCTGACCCTGCTCTACACCGGCATCAGCCCGAAAAAGCCACCGACGAACGGCAAACCCCCGAGCAGCCAGACCATCCGACACCGGATCCGCACCCACTACAGCGGGAACGCAGAAGGGTCCACGCTCCGACGCACCCTCGGGTGCCTCCTGCACAGCGACCTCGGTATCGAACTACGTCGGTACGGCTCAGGGAAGCGCTACACATTCGGGATCGGAGAACAAAAACTCAGCCAATGGATGGCCGCCAACGCCTACGTGTCGTGGATCGAACACGAATCGCCGTGGGAAGTCGAGGACCGGCTGATCGAACACCTCAACGTCCCGCTCAATCTCGATGGCAACAAACACAACTCGTTCTACCCCACGCTGAAGACAGTGCGAGCCGCCGCGGTAGCTCGTGCCAATTCGATACCCGTGCTTGCCAACCCAGGCGTCGGCGGCCGCTGACTCCAATCCTGTGGCGGGGGGCGGTAGAAGTCCGTCCAGAACCTGAAAGAGGCCCCTGTCCCGGTTTATCCACCGAAGCGTTCGCACAGCGGTCCGGTGATGTACCCGGCCTCGCAGCCGCTCTGGGTTTGAATATCCCCGCTCGTCGGTTCCTGCCCGCATGCAAGGCCGCAGCGTTCGTACCCGTTCACCACACCGTCACCGTTACGATCCTCTTCGGCGATATACGGATACCCACCGCCCGGATTCGGGTTGCTGGGCGCAGGGTCGTCGTTGATGCATGCCGGGTCGGTGGACGACGAGGTTCCGTCCGTGTACACAGCCGTTTCGGGATAATCGCAGTACCACAGGAACTTCGGCGCGGGCGGAACATATGTGTCGCAGCTGCTTTCGTAGCCGGTCGTCCCATCCGAGTACAACGCCGTTCCGGACTGGTACAGCGACAAGTCACCGCATTCGAACGTAATCGGCGCCGGTTCCGGCGCCACCACCGGCTCGACCGTCGTCGACGGGACAATCGGCGTTGCCACGCTGGACGACGCGGCGGGAGCTGTCGTACTGGTCGACGTGGTGGCGCTGACGGTTGGAGTGCTGTCGCTACCGCACCCGGTCAGAGCAACTGCCCCGAGTGTGGTGACAACGGCCAAGACGATTCTGAGGTTCATGAACACTTTCGGTGAAGCGGCCGCAACGGCACGAGCGGGAAGCTGAACAGTCAGCCTGACGATGCGGATATCGCCCGAACCCGCCAGTCCGTTTCACGACGACTGAGATCGGAACCGGAATCGACCGCCTATGAATGGATCGGCTGTAACACCAGCAACGCGGGCAGCGCTTGTGAGAGGTGCATTCGAAATCGGACAAGGTCGCTCCGCACTCGGACTGCGGCCATGCCCAGGCCGGAGTCTGCGACCGGCACGGTCGACTCCCTAGCGACGAAAGTGAACTTGTGAGATCGACACTCGCTGTCTTGGTTCCGGCCTCGATCCTTGCTCTGACGCTGTCAGCATGTGGAGGTGGGGAGGAACTTCCGAACCTTCACCCACCACATCTGTGACGACAACGGTGTCCAGCGAGGCGACGACGCCACCGTCGTCCACCACGGCCGCGGTCGCTCCACCGGAGGCACCAGCACCTGTTGTGCCGGAACCGACTCCCGTCACGATTGTCGGGTGCCAGTCAGGGTATGACCCAGTCGCGACGACCTGGTCGGACAGGACCGTGACCGGATACTCGGACTACTGCCAAAGCGTGCGCGACGAATTCCTGCAGGAACAAGTAGTTCCGGAGCCAGGGCCGACAGAGTACGTGTGCGAATCCGGGTACGCGTGCGGCATCACCGAAGCCGACGGCGTGGTGTGCGACGAAACCGGCTGCCACGCAATCTGAATCTCGGCATTGAACGCCGTCGCCCATATGCTTTACTGCGACATCTCGTGCCTTGAGTTCAGCAGTAGAAATTGAATATAAATGCGTCTTGGTCTGTTGCCAACTAACCCAGCCAAGGATGTGAAAAGGTACCCGAGTGCGCATCTCCAAGGATGAGACTATTGCCGGTCTGCCCGCTTCCGAAGCCCGAACCTTGGCCCGCTGCTTTCGGATCCCCCACATTGCCGGAGTCGGCGCAGAATCCCTCCACATTTCTCGGGGTGAAGCCGACGCTGCGCTCGGACAACCTGTGGCTGCTGCATATCTTGAACGAACAGGTGCCGACACCGACTACTGGGTAACGACAACCAGCGGAAACGCTCTGGCGCTGGCTTCATTCGCGCGGCCCATTACTCGTAAAACAGCGGACCGCTACGTAGAAGAGATCGTCGACCGCGCGGGGACATACAACTCAGACCCGACTAAACTGCTTACAATCGATCGCCTGTATGTTTTTGGCAGCTAACTTGATTCGGATCGCGCCCACGTGGGCGATGTGGATATTGCTATCGAGATCCTTCGGCGCCAGAACGACGATTGGACTTCTCAGTCGCGCGCCTACGTGGCTCAAACCGGGAGATCTTCGAGTATTTGAAGCCAGGTCGCGTTCTCGGGGTTCTGTTCAACGTCGTCGGTGCAACGACACTGATCCTGTGGACCATCGTCGCGGTATCGCACATCATCCTTCGCCGACGTGCGCAACGAGCAGGCTCAGTGACCCGTGCACCCATGTGGGGATTTCCGTACACGTCCTACCTCGCACTCGTGATGCTTGCGGTGATCGTTGCATTGTCAGCTACCAACGCACCGACACGAACACAACTCCTCGCCACTTTCGCAACGGCTGTGGTGATCGCGGTCTTCTGTCGCGTTTTTGCGAAGCCGACCAACAACGATGGACGCAAGGACTCGGGGACGAGTCTCACAATGCCGGCATGATTCGCATGATTCGCATGATTCGCACGACCGCTCGACATGGATTCTCTTAGCACGGGTTGGCGACTCACGAGCACTCCGATTCGACTCCCACTCCTGTCGTCACGCCGTCATCGCTCACGCACCGTGCCTGGTCCTCAAAACTGGACTAGGTGCAGCGCGCCCACACATGGCGAGGAGGCCATTTCGTCGAATAAATAAGTGGCGACGGCGATTTCGGTGAGCAGATAGTGCCATCCGATTCGTCATCGCGGCGAAGGACGCTCTGCGCCGTGAGAATTCTGAGATACGAAGAGTTAACGACATTCTCGAAACTCCGACAGCATTTTTCGCGGCGGCGTCCCTCCAAGATCGAAGAACCGGCGTCGACACTGATGTTCTGGCTGGTCAACCTCGCTGATGCCGTTGCCCAATGCGACCACCACGCCTCGCCACTCCGACGTCGGGAGTGTCGTCGGCACTCGCGGCGGGTATCGGACGCAACATCGCCTGCTTCGTACCGGGTGAGCCTCGAGTACCCGCCCGCGCGGGACCTATGCGCGGTACCGGAGCCGATACTCCTCCCGCATGAGTGTCACCACATTCTTGGTGGTGGACCCCGACGGTCGATGGTGATCGGATCTGTTGTGCACGTCACACATTGAGGAGAGTCCGTGTCTACTACGCCCAACACCGCCGACGTCGGAGTCGATCAGTTCAGCGCGCACACCATGTCACCGAATCGGGCACTGGAAGTGTTCGACGAGGCGCGGTCACGTTGCCCCGTCGCGCACAGCGAGGAGCACGGAGGTTTTCATCTCATGCTCGCCCACTCGGCGGTCAGGACGGCGGCCGCTGACCACCGCAGATTCTCTTCCGAGCCACAGGTGTTGCGCCCCGTGTTGCCTCGCGCCCCGCTTGCCGCGTTGGAGATGGACCCACCACGACACGGTGACTGGCGAGCTTTGTTCGATCTCGCCGTCACCCCACACGTCGTCAAGGTGATGGAACCCCTGGTTCGAGTAGACGTGCAGAGGCAGATCGGCACTTTCGTCACGAACGGGACGGCCGACCTGGTGGCGGAACTTGCCGAAGTGGTTCCGGCGGAGGCGATCTGCCGACTCGTGGGCATTGACGGAGACCTCATTCCCGAAGTGCGGGACCGCGCGATCGCGATGTTCGCCGCGCTGGGTGACCCGGCGGAGTTCGGCGCGCGGATCGGAGCCTTTGCAGAAATTGCGCTGAAGGAAATTCATGAACGACAAGAAAACCCCCGCGACGACTATCTGACCTACCTGACAACCGCACGAGTCGACGGAAAGCCTCTCGACGACGACGGTTACATGTCGGTCCTCACCGGCTTCCTCGGCGCGGGCCATCACACGACCACCTCCGGAATCAGCAGTCTCATCTATGAAGTGTTCAGTCGTCCCGACGTTCGCGACAGGCTCATCGCCGATCCAGACCTCGTACCGGTCGCGGTGGAGGAGGCATTGCGACTGCGGCCCCCGTTCTTCGGCTTCTTTCGCCGTGCGACGCTCGACTCCACGGTTGCCGGAGTGGACATCCCTGCGGGCGCTGACGTCTACCTGGGATGGGCAGCAGCCAATCGCGACCCGGCGGTCTTCGAATGCCCGGCAGAATTTCGACTCGATCGCGGGCGCAATCGCCACTTGGCCTTCGGGGCCGGCCTCCACACATGCCCCGGTGCTCCGTTGGCCAGGATGGAACTCCGCGTATGCCTCGAGGAACTGCTGTCGCGCCTGCCTGATCTGGAACTGGAATCGGCCTCGCCGGACTACGTGTTCACCGGTGGTGACTATGCACACATCAGCAAGCTCACCGCGCGTTTCACCCCGGTGGGAGCGACATCGTGAGCATCGGCATTCCCTCGTGGATGCGGCCCGCCGAGACTGCGGAGCCCGTCAAGACGATCACTGTCGAAGTTCTGGCTCGCCGCGGTGTCGCCGACAACGTCGTCGAACTGACGATCGGTGGCCGCGGCCGACTACCGGAGTGGACGCCCGGATCGCATATCGACCTTCACCTTCCTGGCGGCCTGATTCGCCAGTATTCGCTGTGCGGCGACTCCCACGACTTGGACACGTACCGCATCGCTGTGTTGCGTGAATCGCGGGGCCGGGGTGGGTCCGTCCATCTTCACGACACAGTATCGGTGGGCTCCGTACTCGCAATTTCAGGTCCTCGCAATCACTTCGAACTCGAGTCCGCCGCAAAGTATGTCTTCATCGCAGGTGGCATCGGTATCACCCCATTGCTTCCGATGATCAATGCTGTCAACGATCGCGGTGGCGATTGGACCCTCGACTACTGCGGACGTACGCGATCGACTATGGCCTATGCAGATCGGCTGGCCGACGACTCTCGGGTGCGCATCGCCAGCGCCGACAATGGCCGCCGACTGGACGTTCGACACCTGCTGGCAGAGCCGGACCCGGGTACCGCCGTCTACTGCTGCGGTCCGAAGAGTCTCTTGGACGCGGTAGACAAGGAATCAGCGGCGTGGCCCGAAGGCGCTATCCACACCGAGCGATTCACACCGAAAGACGTCGATCTGCCGACCAGCTCGTTCGACGTTCGCCTCGCTCGTTCGGACTTGTCCCTACACGTGCCCGCCGAACGAGCTTTGATCGATGTTCTCGAGGATGCAGGTGTGGTTGTTCCGGCCTCGTGCAGAGAAGGAACATGTGGTACCTGCGAGACGATAGTGCTGGACGGAACTCCTCAACATCGAGACAGCGTATTGACGCAAGCCGAGCAGGACGCCGGCGATAGCATGATGGTCTGCGTATCACGTTCGTGCGAAGCGCCTTTGCTGCTCGACCTGTAAGGTTCGATTCACATTACGGCGCGGGTTTCGAACCTGTCGATTTGTACTCGGCAACCACCAAATGAAGAACTCGCGCAGGTGGTTTCCGGCGCGGTGGTGATTTAGATCTGACGCGCTGCGCCGGCTAAGTCCCACCCGCGTACGGGGCGGGAACTCCAGCAACAATTTCGATAACAGGTTACCTGCCGCATGATGCGAAATGGCAACGGACACTAGGCGAACGATTCACTTCACGCCCAGCGGTGCCCCCGTCGGCCATAAGGGCCGGCCGCCACCTTAGCAACGAGTTGAACACCGCCACATCCGGAGTACGTCTCCAGCGACTCGGCGGGCACTGTTCCCACGCGCAGAACTCCACTCTCGATCAGCCTGGCCCGCTCGATGCCCGGTAGACATCCGCGCCCGAGCGAAACCATGGTTCCGGCCATCTCCCTGCGCATGATTTCGATCAGGTGGAAGCTCACCGGTTGCGCGTCCGTCACGACCTCACCGAAACACCCTTTCTCTTCAACGCTCACCTAACGTCCGTACGGCCAACGACTGGCTCGAACGGTCCTGCGGACTCCTACGGTCCAGCATCGACACCACGGCGATCGCTTCGACGGACGGTGCCACCTCGTGTACCCGCACTCCCCACACTCCCGCCCGCGCCGCCGCAACGGTCACCGCGACTGTGGCCGGGTCTCGGTCCGCAGCGGGACGCCGATCCCCGTTCATCAGCACGGACGCCAGAAATCCTTTTCGGGATGCCCCGATCAACACCGGAAATCCCATGCCCACGAACGTATTGAGGTTCCTCAGCAACTCCCAGTTCTGCTCACCCACCTTGGCGAAACCCAAACCCGGATCGAGCACGAGACGAGAAAGGTCGACACCCGCGTCGAGCGCATCGTCGACACGCATCGACAATTCCTCACGCACCTCCGACACCACGTCGGTGTAGACCGCAGCCGAATACATGTCCCGGCTGCTCCCCCGAGAATGGTTCAACACCCACTTCACGCCGGTGTCGGCGACCGTCGGACCCATATCCGGGTCCGCCAATCCGCCGCTGACATCGTTGACGATCACCGCCCCCGCCGCCGCGCCACGACCGCGCGCGTGGTGTCGATACTGACCACCACACCCGCCGCGGACAGCTCGCTCACCACCGGAAGTACCCGCGCGAGTTCGACTTTCACATCGACACGCTCCGCACCGGGCCGGGTGGACTCGCCGCCCACGTCGATCACCGCTGCGCCCTGCTCCCACAACGCCACACCGCGCCGAATCGCCGACTCCGTGGTGTCGAACAGACCTCCGTCGGAGAACGAATCGGGGGTGACGTTCACGATGCCCATCACCGAGCACGCCGCGTCAGTCACAAGCGCCCACTTCGACGCGGTCGACCAACACCCGGACACGGCACGGTCAACTCCCCGGCCCGCACCGGTTCGCTGGGTACGAATCCGGCAAAAGCGCTAACCACATCGGTGCCGCCCTCGTCGACGCGGGTGCGACCCGGTTGCCGAACAAGCGGTTAACCCACTCGTAGGCACTGCTCGGCAGGACCGACCCCGTCGCGCCCAGAACGCGCATTCGCGACAGATCGGCACTGACTGGCCATCGGTCGTCATACCAATTCCTCCGTCTGGGCTGCATCGGGCTGCGCGATCATGATCGCGGCGAAGAAGCTCGCCAGCGATGCGGTGGCATCGAGCGACAGAACTTGTGCCACATACTGATCCGGGCGTACTACGACTATGGCGCCGTCGCGGTCGATGCCGCGCTCGTCGAAGATGTCCGTTCCGGGGCCGGCGGCGAACACGTTCTCGTAGTCGGTCAGCTCGAATCGCCCCACCGTGGGCAGGAACGCCGCGGGAACCTCTCCCAGATCGATCTCGACATGCGGCTGCTGGTGAACGACCTTGATGTCGAACATGCTTTCGGCATCATGGCCGGGCGGCGTGTAGCGCACGACCGGAGAGTCCGGGGACTTCAGGAGCCATGACGCGAGGTGTGAGACCGCGGGGCCGGCGCTGCCGGCGGCATCGGCGAAGACGTAGATCCGCCACCGTCCGTCCGCGCGATGTTGGTGGCCGAGATGGACGGGATTTCCGTCGCAGACCCTGGTCACCTGGACCGACTTGAACCGCTTGCCGATCGTGAAACCGGTCGCGCGATGCTGGTGCTCGCCGTCGTCGATGATCATCGACGGTGCGTACTCGGTCATGAAGCCCGCCGGGAACTCCGCCGTCTTGACGTAGAACTCCTCGAGCTCCGACGGACTGTCGAAATCCTCGGGGCGAGTGGCCATCATCGACGACCACTGCTTGTCGAAGTCGATAAGATTCTGCGCGATGACCTGCCTCTCGGCGGTGTACGTCGAGAGCAATGACTCCGGACTACGTCCCTCGAGGACGTGCCCCAACTTCCACGCGAGATTGAATCCGTCCTGCATGGACACGTTCATGCCTTGTCCTGCCTTGGCGCTGTGCGTGTGGCAGGCGTCCCCGGTGATGAACACGCGTGGGGTACGCACGCCCACCTCCTCCGCGGGCACATCGTCGAAGCGGTCGGTGACACGGTGGCCGACCTCGTAGACGCTGTGCCACGCCACGTCTCGGACGTCGAGCGTGTACGGGTGCAGGATCTCGTTGGCCTGCGCGATGATCTGCTCGATGCTGGTGGTGCGGACCTTGCCGTTGTCGTCCGGTGCCACCTCGCCGAGGTCGACGTACATGCGGAACAGGTGCCCGCCCTCGCGGGGGATGTGCAGAATGCTGCCACCGGAGCCGGACTGGATCGCGCACTTGGTGCGGATGTCGGGAAAGTCGGTGACGGCGAGCACGTCCATCACACCCCACGCGTGGAAGGCTTTGTCTCCCACCGGTCGGCATCCGATGGTGTCGCGCACGGCGCTGCGGGCGCCGTCGGATCCGACTACGTACTTGGCACGCACGGTGCATTCCTGGCCGGCGTGCTCGCCGCCCGTGCGGACCAAGGTGACGACTACCGGGTACTCGCCTTCGCCGATCTCGAGAGTGCGGAACTCGTATCCGAAGTCGGGTCGCATCCGGGTGGGGGCATTGGCCATGAACTCGGCGAAATAGTCCAGGACCCGCGCCTGATTGACGATCAGATGCGGGAACTCGCTGATTCCGACGGCGTCGTCCGGAGTGCGCGCGGTGCGCACGATGCGCGACGGGTCCTGCGGGTCCGGCTTCCAGAACGCCATCTCGGTGATGCGGTACGCCTCGGCCGTGATCCGGTCGGCGAAGCCGAACGCCTGGAAGGTCTCCACGCTGCGCGCCTGGATGCCGTCGGCCTGCCCGATGGCCAGTCGGCCGTTGCGCTTCTCGACGATGCGGGTAGTGACGCCCGGGAACTGCGAGAGCTGGGCGGCGGTCATCATGCCTGCCGGTCCCGTTCCGACGATGAGAACGTCGATTTCGTCGGGCAGGTCGTCGGGCCGATTCACTCCGACGCCCGCGGCAGGCTGAACGCGAGGGTCGCCGGAGACGTAACCGTGGTGGTGAAATTGCATGTCAGACCTTTGCCGTTGTTCTGATCGGACTCACTGATTGTTCGGCCTCGTGGTCCGGGCCGAGGGGAATTCCCTTGCGATCGCGTAGCAGAAGAGTCGCGACGACACTGACGAGGACACCCGCCACGAGGTAGGCGGTTACCGCGGTGGTACTTCCGGTTGCACGCACCAACGCGGCGGCGATCATCGGAGCGAATGCGCCGCCCAGGATCGCTCCGACGGCATAGGAGATCGACACACCGGAGAAACGCACCGAGGCGGGGAACAGTTCTGCGTACAGCGCAGCTTGGGGACCATAGGTGAAGCCGAGGCCGATGGTCAGCAGCACCAGCCCCAGGAGTAGCAACCAGATGTTGGCCGTCTCGACCAGAGGGAAGAGCGGAACGAGTGCCCCGAGCAGAAGTGCCCAGCCGAGCAGGTAGGTCGACCTTCGGCCGATCCGGTCACTGACCGTCGCGCCGATCCACGTGAAGATCAGCCAGGTGATAGCCGACCCCGCGACCGCCCACAGCACGGGCCCGCGGTCGAGTCCGACGGGGCCGTCGGGGTTCGTCGCATAGTTCTGGATGTAGCCGCCCGTGGTCATGTATCCGACGGCACTGTTCCCCGAGAAGACCAGCGCAGCAACGATGACGAGCTTCCAATGGTGGCGGAACAATTCCACGATCGGTGTCTTCGTCTGTTCCTTCCGGTCGGCGATCTCGAGGAACACCGGACTTTCCTCTACCCGTCGGCGAATGTAGTGCCCGATCAGAATCAGCACCACCGAGAGCAGGAACGGCACCCGCCATCCCCACTGCAGGAACTGCTCTCCGGGAGCGACGAAGGTCATGAGCGCCATGACACCCGACGCGAGCAACAGTCCGAGGGGGACGCCGACCTGCGGTGCGGCTGCGTAGACACCGCGCTTGTGGCTCGGAGCATGCTCGGCAGCCATGAGGACTGCGCCGCCCCATTCACCGCCGGCGGAAATGCCCTGCAGGATCCGCAGCACGATCAACATGACCGGGGCGGCGACGCCGATGGCGGCGTAGGTGGGCAGCAACCCGACGAACGTCGTGGCCACGCCCATCAGCACCAGCGTGACCATCAAGACGACACGGCGCCCGTATCGGTCTCCGTAGTGGCCCGCCAGGAAGGCGCCGATAGGGCGGAACAGAAAACTGATGCCGACGGTGAGGAAGGAGAGAATGGTCGCCACACCCTCCCCCGCGGGCTGGAAAAACAACTGCCCGAAGACAAGTCCCGCCGCTGCGGCGTAGACGAAGAAGTCGTACCACTCGACCGTGGTGCCGACGACGGCCGCGAACACGACGCGTCGACGTTCTCTGTCCGTGATGGGACCGGAGTGTTCCGGCCGCTGAGGTGCACTCATTGCTGGCTCCTTGGTTGTCCCACACCTCGTGTGCCACAGGGCTCGAGGGGGATCCATTGCGATCTGCGTCACTTATCGTATATGATTTGAAATACGATGCAAGGCCCGAAAGACGCAGGAGACCTCATGACCACCGATGTAGCGCCGGGCGCCACGGATTCCGTGGAGCCTTCGATGCGGCCGGGGAAGATCATCGCCGTTCACCTCAGCTACGCATCGCGAGCCGATCAACGCGGTCGGCGCCCAGCGCACCCGTCCTACTTCCTCAAGCCGTCGAGCTCGGTGGCGATGACCGGCAGCACCATCGAACGGCCCAGTGGCACAGAGCTATTGGCCTTCGAGGGCGAGATCGCGGTGATCATCGGTACCGCGGCGCGCAGTGTCGGCGTCGACGACGCCTGGAGCCATGTCAGCGGAGTGACCGCGGCGAACGACTTCGGCATCTACGACCTGCGCGCGAACGACAGGGGCTCCAACGTCCGCTCGAAGGGGGGTGACGGCTTCACTCCGCTCGGACCCCGAGTCATCGACGCACGCCGCGTCGACCCGGCCTCCCTCCGCATCCGGACCTGGGTCAACGGTTCCCTCGCGCAGACCGACACCACCGCCGGCATGATCTTCCCGATCGCCCAACTCGTCGCCGACCTGTCCCAACACCTCACCCTCGAACCCGGCGACGTCGTCCTCACCGGAACACCCGCGGGCTCCTCCGTCGTCGTGCCCGGCGATAAAGTCGAGGTCGAGGTCGACGTCCCCGACTCCCCCGCCGAGCTCAGCTCAGGCCGGCTCACCACCACCGTCGTGCAGGGCACCACCCCGTTCGACGACACCCTGGGTTCGACACCCGCTGTCGACGATGTCCAGCGACGCGAGGCCTGGGGGTCGGCCGAGGCAGCTGGCCTGCAGGCACCCCCACCCGCCTTCGAACTGACGGACACGCTGCGCGCCAAACTCGTCGAAGTACCCGTCGCCGGCCTGTCCCAGCAATTGCGCAAACGCGGCCTGAACAACGTGACGATCGACGGTGTCACGCCTCTGACCGAAGGAGTGAAGCTGGTCGGCACCGCGAGAACCCTGCGGTTCGTGCCCAACCGCGAAGACCTCTTCGACTCGCACGGCGGCGGCTACAACGCCCAGAAGCGCACTTTCGATGCCGTCGAGTCGGGCGAGGTCATCGTCATCGAGGCTCGCGGGGAGAAGGGTTCCGGCACCCTCGGTGACATACTCGCGCTGCGTGCTCGCGCCCGCGGCGCAGCCGGAATCGTCACCGACGGCGGCGTCCGAGATCGCGACGCCGTCGCCGACACCGGCCTGCCTGTCTTCTCAGCCGGCCCGCACCCGGCCGTCCTCGGTCGACGCCACGTTCCGTGGGACCACGACGTCACCATCGCATGCGGCGGCACGACCGTGCAGCCCGGTGACGTCATCGTCGGCGACAACGACGGAGTCATCGTCATCCCTCCGAATCTCGTGCAGGAAGTCGTCGATGCTGCACTCGCGCAGGAGAACCAGGACGCCTGGATCGCCGAGCAGGTCGCGGCCGGCCACGCTGTCGACGGGCTGTTTCCGCCGAACGCCGAGTGGAAAGGACGGTACGAGCAATGGCGTCAGGACAACCGGTGACCCGGAGCAAGTCCCAACTTGCCTACCACTTCGTCAAGGACCGCATCGCACGTCAGGAGTACACGCCCGGGTACCGGCTCGTTCTCGGTTCCATTGCCAAAGACCTCGACATGAGCGTGGTTCCGGTGCGCGAGGCCATCCGGCAACTCGAGGCCGAGGGGCTCGTGACGTTCGAACGCAACGTCGGAGCGCACGTAGCAATGGTCGACGACTCCCAATACCGATACAGCATGCAGGCGCTGAGCGTGCTCGAGGGCGCTGCGACCGCGATGGCCGCTCGGCGACTCTCCGACGACGACATCCGACGCGCCCGCTCGGTCAACGAACGAATGATCGAGTCGCTCAGCGACTTCGAACCCCGCCTGTTCACCACGCTGAACCAGCAGTTCCACTCGATCCTGTTCGCCAAGTGCCCGAACCCCCGGCTCGCGGCTTTGGTGGACGCCGAATGGGGCCGACTCGGTCATCTACGCGCATCGACGTTCACCTTCGTACCCGGACGCGCCCGCGAGTCGGTCTCCGAACACGAGGACATCGTCGCGCTGATCGAAGCGAGCGCGCCACTCTCGCGTATCGAGGACGCCGCCCGTCGGCACCGCTCCGCCACCCTCGACGCCTATCTGATCCATGAGCACCCCGGCGAGAGCCTCGGCCTTCCAGACTTCTGACCCGATCCGAAACCTCTCGAACGGAGACCCCATGACCCATACCGTGTCCGACACTGCTCGCCGCCACGTCCCGGCGGACCTTCCCACCCGCATCCAGCACTACATCGGCGGGCAGTTCGTCGACTCGGTCGACGGCGACACCTTCGACGTCCTCGATCCAGTGTCGAACGAGGTCTATCTGCAGGCCTCCGCCGGCAAAAAGGCCGACATCGACCGCGCTGTCGCTGCAGCCCGCAGAGCGTTCACCGACGGCCCGTGGCCGACGATGTTGCCGCGCGAACGTTCTCGGATCCTGCACCGCATCGCCGACATCGTCGAATCCCGCGACGCACGTCTGGCCGAGCTCGAATCCTTCGACTCCGGACTGCCGATCACCCAGGCACTCGGACAGGCCCGACGCGCGGCAGAGAACTTCCGCTTCTTCGCCGACCTCATCGTGGCGCAAGCGGACGACACCTACAAGGTGCCCGGTCGACAGATCAACTATGTCAACCGCACCCCGATCGGAGTCGCCGGACTGATCACGCCGTGGAACACCCCGTTCATGCTCGAATCGTGGAAGCTGGGCCCCGCATTGGCCACCGGCAACACCGTCGTGCTCAAGCCCGCGGAGTTCACCCCGCTCTCGGCGTCGCTGTGGGCCGGCATCTTCGAGGAAGCCGGGCTGCCCGACGGTGTCTTCAACCTCGTCAACGGCCTCGGCGAGGACGCCGGCGACGCCCTCGTCAAGCACCCCGACGTTCCGCTCATCTCGTTCACCGGCGAATCGAGCACTGGCCAGCTGATTTTCGGTAACGCCGCACCGTTCCTCAAGGGTCTGTCGATGGAACTGGGCGGCAAGAGTCCGGCCATCGTCTTCGCCGACGCCGACCTCGAGGCAGCAATCGACGCCACCATCTTCGGCGTGTTCTCCCTCAACGGTGAACGCTGCACCGCCGGCAGCCGCATCCTCGTCGAACGCTCCGTCTACGACGACTTCGTCGAGCGCTATGCGGCACAGGCGAAGCGCGTGAAGGTCGGCTACCCACACGATCCCGCGACCGAAGTCGGTGCCCTCGTGCACCCCGAGCACTACGACAAGGTCATGAGCTACATCGAGATCGGCAAGTCCGAGGCGCGTCTCGTCGCGGGCGGCGGCCGGGCCGACGGGTTCGAGCAGGGCAACTTCGTCAGTCCCACCGTATTCGCCGATGTCGCACCGGACGCCCGCATCTTCCAGGAGGAAATTTTCGGACCCGTCGTGGCGATCACCCCGTTCGACACAGAGGACGAAGCTCTCGCGCTGGCCAACGGCGTCAAATACGGTCTGGCGGCCTATGTTTGGACCAACGACCTCAAGCGATCACACAACTTTGCCCAGGCCATCGACGCCGGCATGGTCTGGCTGAATTCCAACAACGTGCGAGACCTGCGCACCCCGTTCGGCGGCGTCAAGGCGTCAGGACTCGGGCACGAAGGCGGATACCGCTCCATCGACTTCTATACCCAGCAGCAGGCAGTGCACATCACCCTCGGCAAGGTGCACAACCCCACCTTCGGCAAAGCCGACGTAGACCACCACTGACCCCACGCCATTTCTCCTCCCCAAGGACCTCGACATGATCCTCACCCCCGCCTCACCGGAGCCCGTCGTGACATCGACCAGCCCCGTCCGCTCCACGAATCCCGTGCCGACACCGCAGTCCGCAGCCCCGGACGTCCTTCGCTGCGCGTACATGGAACTCGTCGTCACCGACCTCGAACGCTCGCGCAAGTTCTACGTCGACGTGCTCGGCCTCGTCGTCACCGCCGAAGACGAGAACGCCGTCTACCTCCGCTCGTTCGAGGAATTCATCCACCACAATCTCGTGCTGCGCAAAGGTCCGGTCGCCGGTGTCGCCGCATTCTCCTACCGCGTCCGCAGCCCCGAAGACCTGGACAAGGCCGTCGCGTTCTACACCGAACTCGGCTGCCGCGTGGAACGAAACCCTCACGGGTACAACAAGGGCATCGGTGATTCGGTTCGCGTCGAAGATCCCATCGGCTTCCCCTACGAGTTCTTTCACGACGTCGAGCACGTCGAACGCCTCGCCTGGCACTACCACCTCTACACCCCCGGTGCGCTGGTGCGATTGGACCACTTCAACCAGGTCACGCCGGACGTTCCGCGCGCGGTGGCCTACATGGAAGATCTCGGCTTCCGCGTCACCGAAGACATCCAGGACGAGGCCGGCACCACCTACGCGGCGTGGATGCGCCGCAAGTCGACCGTCCACGACACCGCGATGACCGGAGGCGACGGACCCCGGATGCACCACGTCGCGTTCGCCACCCATGAGAAGCACAACATCATCGCCATCTGCGACAAACTCGGATCACTGCGGATGTCCGACCACATCGAACGTGGGCCCGGACGCCACGGCGTCTCGAACGCTTTTTACCTCTACCTACGTGACCCCGACGGGCACCGCATCGAGATCTACACCCAGGACTACTACACCGGCGATCCCGACAATCCAGTTGTCACCTGGGACGTCCACGACAATCAGCGGCGCGATTGGTGGGGCACCCCAGTTGTTCCCAGCTGGTACACCGACGCATCGATCGTCCTAGACCTCGACGGCAACCCGAAGCCGGTCGTCGCGAGGACGGACGATTCCGAACTGGCCGTCACGATTGGTGCGGACGGCTTCTCGTACACCCGCAAAGAGGACACCGACGAGATGCCGGACTGGAAGAAGGGCGAGTTCAAGCTCGGCGCACAGCTGTAGCAACGACTCGTTCCTTCACGTCACAGGAGAATTCATGCTCCCCCCGAACACCATCACGGCCATCGCCGACCAACTCGAAGAAGCGGAACGGACGCGGACGATGATTCCGCGACTGACGGCACGCTATCCCGACATGACCTTCGAGGATTCGTACGCGGTGCAGAACGAGTGGCGACGACGCAAGGTCGAATCCGGTCGGCGCCTGGTCGGCCGCAAGATTGGTTTGACGAGCAAGGTGATGCAGTTAGCGACCGGTATCACCGAGCCTGACTACGGCGCGATTTTCGACGATCAGGTCTTCGACAACGGCTCGGTGATCGAGCACGGCCGTTTCTCCAATGTGCGGATCGAGGTCGAACTGGCCTTCGTTCTCGGGAGTCCGCTCGCGGGCCCGACGGCGACGATTTTCGATGTTCTGAAGGCAACGCAGTACGTTGTTCCGGCACTCGAGATTCTCAGTTCGAGGATCGAAATGGAGGGTCGCACCATCGTCGACACGATCAGCGACAACGCGGCGCTGGGAGCGATGGTCTACGGCGGTAACCCGACCGATCCCGCTTCTGTGGACATGCGGTGGATCTCGGCGTTGCTGTATCGAAACGAGACGATCGAGGAGTCCGGGGTCGCGGCCGCGGTACTGAATCACCCGGCGACGGGTGTGGCCTGGTTGGCCAACAAGCTTGCCCAGCACGGCGATCGGCTCGAAGCCGGCGAGATTGTCTTGGCCGGCTCCTTCACCCGCCCGATGTGGGTGCATCGAGGAGACAGCGTCCTCGCCGACTACGGACCGATGGGGACGATCTCATGCCGCTTCGACTGAACACGACGTTCCGGGACGCGCTGGCAGAGACGGACCGGCCGCTGTACGGCGGCTGGGTCACCACCGGTTCTCCGGTGGCCGCCGAGATCATGGCCGGATCAGGTCTGGACTGGGTTCTCATCGACATGGAGCACGCACCCAACGGCCTGGAATCCGTTCTTGCACAGCTCTATGCAGTGTCCGCCTATCCCGTGACACCGGTCGTCCGTGTACCCGTCGGCAATGAAGTGGTGATCAAGCAGGTCTTGGACCTGGGTGCTCAGAACATCCTGGTGCCGATGATCTCGACGGCCGAGCAGGCCCGCGAGGTGTCCGCCGCGGCCCAGTACCCACCAGTCGGACGGCGCGGTGTCGGCAGTGCGCTCGCTCGATCTGCGCGATGGAATCGAGTCGAGGAATACCTGACGAACGGAGCCGACCACGTCTCGGTGTTCGTCCAGATCGAGACCGCCGAAGGGGTAACCAACGCAGCAGCTATCGCGGAAACGCCCGGGATCGACGGTGTCTTTCTCGGACCCAGTGATCTGTCTGCCTCGATGGGGCTACTCGGCCAGCAGAATCATCCCGACGTCGTGGCCGCGGTGAAGGAAGCGTTCGGGGCCATCGCGTCAACAGGAAAGCCCCACGGGGTCAACGCCTTCGTCGCCGAACAAGCCACATCGTACGTTCGCGCGGGTGCGACGTTCGTACTGGTCGGAGCCGACGCCGCGATTCTGGCCCGCGGCTCCGAAGCACTTGCCCACCAATACATCGACTCCGCGACGGACGGCACATCCGCCAGCTACTGAACGAATCCTGTTGTTCTACTTGCTATCTCGGCTATCGCAGTTCATTGTCGATCGGCTCCGAGCTACCTCGTGCAGCTGATCGCATTCGGACGTCACCCTCCCGATGCGATGGACCCGCAGACCACCGCATCGGAACGAGCTTCTGCGTCCAGCTATGTCAGCGTGGCTGGAGACGTCGCCCCCGACGGGATAGTGGACAGGTCGTACGACTTGTTCGACGGCAGGTCGAGATACGGAAAGCGCTCTACTGTTGCGCGAATGAGCTTGATGCGCTGACCGTAATCGCCCCAGTGAATCATGACTTCTTGGCCGACGTCGGCGTGCTCCAGGTCGATTGTGCAGTGTGAAATCATGTGGCGGTAGTAATACGAGTAGACCGCGACCGATGAGACCCCGACCGGGTTCCCGTCGAGGGTGACAAGGTCCGCGTGACCGCCGGCCGGTGACTGCGGAGTAGTAGGGAATTCGAAATTCTTGTACTCCTCGCCCGGATCGAATTGCGAAGCGAAGACATCGACGACGTCGTCCTTGTTCCAACGAAGGGTTACTGTTTTACGGCGGGGAGCGGCCGCTTCCGCCTCGATCGCGCTGCGTCCGGCGAAATCGTGGTCGAATTTCGTCATCCATGCCCAGTTCACTTCCTGCGGTGTTCGCAATCGTGATCGCACATCTGCTGGATCGATACTTCCGGTCATGACAGCGCCGAGAACTGTGGGTCCGAACATGGGATTTGAGACGAATCCACTGTCCACGTATGCTGACGACGTAAACGTGCAGGCCTGCTGCGGGTATCCACCTTCGGTATGGTTGACGACATAAGTCCTCCATCCGAGACGTTTGATTCCGAATTCCGACCCAGCTTTGTGGACTGCGTCGAACACGGTGGGCCCAGCATCGAGCGGGCCACGTAGTTCATACGCCAGGGTCCCGACCATTCCGATCCGGGAAATTTCGATTTCTATGTCAGCGTCCAGACCCGGCAAGCGAATTTTCTTGATTTCGAGGAAACCAACGGTCCGGAGTGATTCGCCGAGCAGTCTTTCGAGCACTTGCAGTGACGTCGGACCAGCAATCTGGAAGATGAATATGTCGCGCGCAGTAAGGTCGACACCCGCGCCAAGAGTCGCAGCTTTGTAGACCGGCCATGGCACTCCGGCCCCGAACATCCGGAAGGATTCTTCGCTGTCTCGAACAGTCAGTGCATGCAGTGCGATCAAGCCGTTCTCGTCTGGCATCACCAGGTGTTTGGACTTGCCGATCTGCCAGTTGTAGACATTGTTGATACTGATTTTGGATAGATAGTCTTGCGCGTGAGGGCCGCTGAATGTGAGCTCGGGAATTCCACTGAGGTTGGAAGCGATGTATGTTCCGGTTTTCCAAGACATCGACTCGTTCTTCCACCCGTCGCTTTCCCATAGGTGAAGGCCCGTTCCGAAATCCACATAAGTCGACCCAAAATATCGAGGTACGTCTTGCAACGTGAGTGGAGCGTTCTCGGTTCCGGTCATGTCCTGCCCTTTCGTGGTAACTGAGACATCCCCACACCACCTGCAGGGACCGTTGTGGAGGCCGACGCGTCTCGGCCAGTCACATCCATTCGGTTTCCCAGCTCTCCGGTGGTTGGGGCCCCCACATGTTCATGTGATACCAGGGTTCGTGACCGGCCGCCGTTGGGGCATAGTCGAACCCGACAGTTTCCATCGTGCTGGTGATCTCGATCCGATTGCCGAACGGGTCGCGGACGTAGATCGAGAGCATGTTTCCCTCGTGATGACGGACAGGCCCGTACTCGGCAGCGTTCTTCAGCATCTGCAAGTTGTCGAGGAAGCGCCAGAAGTCGGCCTCGTCAAGTTCGAGAGCGACGTGGTGAACGCCGTTCTGCCCGGTCAAAATGGCGATCTGGTGGTGAAACTCGTTGATTCGAAGAAACTGTATGAAGAACCCGTCGCTACCGGGGAGACTCACGAAGGTGCTGCTTCGAAAGCCCATGACGGAGAGGAATTCAGTCATGTGCTTGACGTCGGTCGTTCGAAGCTGAAGGTGACTGGTGCGAACATCGATGGCTCCCGGTCGATACTCACCTGACACAGGTGCAGCGGGCGGGTCCGTTTCGGCGCGAACGATTTCGAAGGTGTGCCCCGTTGGAATGGTCAAACTCAAAGTCTCCAGTACGCCTGGCCTCTGACGTTCTGATTCCACTGTGGTTGCGATACCCGCATTGTCCAATTTCGACCCGAGAAGATCGAAAGCTGTCGAGGTACGGGCACGGAAGTTGACCGAAGCGAGACCGGTTCCGTCCTCCCGAAGCCCCAGAATGATTGTGCCCGTAACCGGACTCGCCAGGTAAGCGTGACCGTGTGACGCCTCGACCACTGCGAGACCGAGGACTTGTTCGTACCACCGTATGGCGGTTTCCAGGTCCGGAACACGAATGACAGTGTGGTCCGTGTTCTGCAGCAGACCCTTCCAGCTGATCGTGTCGTCGTCATCGACAACGGGGTGTTCGATCCTGAGCATGTTAACTCCCCTATCGTGAACATACGTCGTAAGGTGGCATCCCGAAGAACGGCGTACGTCCGTCCGTGTCTTCGGCAACCACGTTGTGTCGCTGCGATCCGAGACCGTCGATACGGATGTCGACGACGTCGCCGGGGGTCAGCCAGCGCCCCCCATGTACACCCCCGTTTCCAGGCGGTGAACCCATCATCAGCAGGTCTCCACCGAGCAGCGCCACCCGTTCGGAGGCGTAGGCAAGGTATTCCTCCGGGGAGAAGATCATGTCGTCCGCCGGCCAGTCCTGCATTCGATCGCCGTTCAGATCGAGCTCGATCTGCATGGAGCCGAGAACAGGGAAGAATTGTTTCGGCACGACCATGGGGCCGACCTGTTTGAAGGTAGGTTGCTGTTTCGCGATCCAGTCGGCATTCCACTTGATGTCCGTGCGGCTGTACAGATCTCCGGTGTGCATGTCGTTGCCGATGGTGTAACCCGCGATGTAAAGACCTGCTTCGTCGGGGTTCATCATTCGAGGGGATCCGCCGGCGACGACTACTGTCAGCTCGGCCTCCCAGTCGTGCGCGGTCCCTACCGGAGGGAGCGCAATGTCGTCGTGCGGTCCCACCATCGATCCGAAAGTCGCCAGCCAGATGAACGGCATCCCCTTCGCCCGCTTTTCGGTGACGAACTGCGAATTTCGCGCGAAGAAAGCTTCGTCTTTTTCACCCGGCAACCGTTCTTCCTGGTAAGCACCCGCGTTGAAGGTGTACATCTCGGCTGCATGCTGCCGGTAATTCGACCCCGCACAGAATATTTGAGGGCGTTCTACGGGCGGTAGAACGTCGTAATCTGCGAAATCGACACCGGTGGACCGTGCTTGCCTGCTCACCGAATCCAACTCGTCGAACGTGGCGTCCCATTTCGCATACAGAGCGGTCGAGGAGGAGTAGCGCGAGGAAATGTCGACGACCTCGCCGCCGGGACGTACGAGGGCATTGAACGCCGACTCGCCGAAACACGATAGTCTCGCGAGCCCGAAGGTCCCCTCACTCAAGCCTGTTGGCGAATCGGATTCACTCATGTCGAGTCCTCTTCCTGTCGTTGCCGAGGCGCCGCCCCGAAATTGCTGCGGTGCTGCACCTACGGCCGGAGTCGATGACCGGCGCAAGTACCACTGGATGCTGTGTAGGTGGTGTCATTCGAGCCGTCCGTGACAGACCTTCGCATCACCACCGTGACGAGGGTAACACGGTACTGGACGGCTCGTATCGCATTGGGGCGTCCAATTCCGAGACGGCCTGGTGATGGAATCGGCACCGTCACAGGCGTTTAGGTCGAAATACGCCACGGTCTGGCCAAGCCGCGCTGAGGTGGAGCCGACCTATTTGCCGGTCAGTCCGCCCAGTGCCAAGGTGACGATTGGTCCGCGAACCGGGCCTTCGCACTGGGCGGATACGCCCGCGCTTGTTCTTGGATGTACGCGGGTTTCGTGGTGGCTGCGGGTATCGCGCCCCTCGCGATCGGCGCTTCCTACGACGCGACCGGGGGATACACCGCGACCCTGCTGGTCTGCGCAGCGCTCACCGCCGGATGCGCTGTGGCCTTCTTGACTCTGCCCGCTCCGTACGTCCCTGCTGGAGTCGTAGACCCGACGACAAAGCAGAACCGTCCGATTGCGAACGCCGTTCCGACGTCGACGCTGCGGGAAGCTGACGACACGCGTCCGTGACATGCTCGACGGCAGCCCGACATGTCGCCAGCGTGCACCGAGCGGAGCGATACGAGCCGTATCATGTCCGGCATGGCGGTACGAAGTGAAGCGAGCCGAAAGGCAGTTCTACAGGCCACGATGGAACTGCTCGACGGCCGGGGAGGCACCCCTGCAGTAACTCTGCAGAAGTTGTCCATCGAGAGCATCGCCCGTCAGGCCGGCGTCAGCAAAATGACGATCTATCGCTGGTGGCCGAACAAGGCCGCAATCGTGATCGACTCCTTCATCGACAACCACGTCGTGCAGACCCCGGTGAGACAGGACGGTCCTGCCCTGGCCGCGTTGCGCGAGCACCTCGCCTCGCTGGCCCGTGTGTACAGCGGCCCCGAGGGCCGCCTCATCGCTCAGCTGATCGCCGAATGCCAGTACGACGCTGCGACTCTCGCAGAATTCAAGGAACGGTTCTGGAAGGGGCGGGTCGCCGCGGCACAGTCCTTGATCGAACGGGCCGTGTTGGAAGGAGATCTCACCCCCGGGTTGGACCCCGACCTCATCGCCGAGACCCTGTATGCACCGATCTACTTCCGGCTGCTCTTCCAGACCGGCGAACTCGACCGCGCTTCGACCGAGGCGCTACTCGACGCCGTGCTGACGGGATTCGCTCCGCACTGAGCCCAGGTCGCACCGCAGACGAGTGAGAAGCGCGTCTGCCCGCCGACTGAGGGTGGAATGCTTCGGCCACACTCCGACGACGGACGACAATCCGGTACGCGGAGCCAGCGGGAGCATCACCACGGAGCCACCCTCGAGGGTCGTCATCGAGTAGTTGGGCCGCCACATCAACAGGCTGTAGCCGAGACCTCGTGCGACCAGTACCCGCACGAGTTCCAGATTGGGCACCGCGAGCACCGTGCGCGGGACGATCCCACTCTCCTCGAAGACGCGTCTCGTGTTGGCTGCGCTGGGCGTCGTGTCCAGCAGGACGAAGGGATCCGCTGCCAACTCCGACAGGTCCACTGCCTCCGCGTCGGCCAACGGATGTCGTTCCGACAGAACGACCAACACCTCGGTGTCGTATATCGGTCTGCTGCGGAACTCCTCCGTCAACGACATGTCGTACGTGATCGCCACATCGAGTCGACCGGCATTCAGCATGGGCAGAAGCTCGTCGTCGTGTCCTGTGTGCACGCGGACGTCGACACGAGGATGCGCCGAGGCGAACCCGTCGAGCACGGCCGGCAGAATGGTGGTCGAGATGCCGTCGTAACACCCGACCGACAACGGCCCCACGAGCTCTCCACGTTCGGCGGCCAGACGGCTCACTAGCTCGTCTGCATCCGCGAGCAGAGCCCGTGCGTGGACTGCGAAGAACTGCCCAGCGGGCGTGAGTTGCACCCCTCGGGCTTTGCGACGCACGCAGAGTTGCTCCCCCACAACTCTTTCCAGTTCCGTGATCGCATGCGACAAGCCGGATTCGGACATGTGGAGCGCCGCCGCGGCAGCGCCCAGAGTCGGATGATCGGGGATCGCGCAGAACAGCTCGAGCTGCCGCAGTGTGAACGAGGCCATGCTTCTTCGATTCGATAGAGGATTGAGCACGCTAATGCGCACTTTACGTGAATTAACATGTGATGTGGAATCGACTAACAGCACAATGTGATCCACACAACTACCAGGAGGCCGTCATGGCGGACTTGACCGCGCCCACGGCGAACTGGGTCGATCCACACGTCATGATGATGGATCCCTACGACACGTACGAGAAACTGCGCGCCGAGTCGCCCGTTACGTGGGTTCCCGCGGTGAACAAGTATCTGATCACCGGGTATCCGGAGTGTCACTCCGTCGAGCTCGACCAAACCGTCTTCTCCGCGCGCGTCAGCGGCAGTGGAGCAACGATGATCCGGGCACTCGGAGAGAATCCGATGCTGCGCAAGGACGACCCCGAACACGCTGTCGAACGTCAGGCCATCAACCCGACACTACGGCCCAGATCCGTCACGCAGGTATGGGCCCCGATCTTCGATCGCAACGCCGACCGCTTCCTGGCCGCGCTCTCGGACGCCGGCCCGGACAAGGCAGATCTGAACCGAGACTTCGCCGCCCCCTTGGCATCACAGAATCTGATCGACATGCTCGGTCTACCCGGAGTCGACACCACCACCATGAGTCGGTGGTCGCACGCGCTGATCGCCGGCACCGGAAATCTCCTCGACGACGCACGGATCTGGGACGCCGCCGACACGGCCCGAACCGAGATCGACGAACTTCTCGCCGACCTGATTCCGCACTACGCGCAGCACCCGGATCACTCGATCACCTCGGCGCTGGTAGCGAGCGGCCTCCCCCACCGCACCGCGGCCGCGAACGTCAAACTGACCATCGCGGGCGGGATGAACGAGCCACAACACATGGTCACGAACATGGTGTGGGCGCTCGACAACCATCCCGATCAGCGCCGCCACGTCCAGACCGACCCGTCGTCGTGGACCGCTGTGTTCGACGAGACCGCGCGATGGCTGTCTCCGATCGGCATGTACCCGCGTGAGACCACGTGCGAGACCGTTCTCGGCGGCATCGCGCTGCCCGCAGGCGCACCTCTGGGGGTGGTGGTGGCCGCTGCCAACCGAGATCCTCGCCATGTGGCGGACCACCCCGAACTCTTCGACATCCACCGCCCGAAACTGCCACATCTCGCGTTCGGTAGCGGCGTTCACCTCTGCGCGGGTCACTGGGCCGCAAAATCGTCGATCGGACAGATCGCCGTTCCGAAACTGTTCGACGCATTCCCCACCCTCCGAGTGGATCACAGCCGGGAGACACAGTGGAACGGCTGGGTCTTCCGGGGACTGACCACCCTGCCCATCACCTGGGACGACTGAGAGCGACATCATGGCAACTATTCGATTCGATCATGCCGACGGCCGTACCGACACCCTCGACGTCGCGGATGGCACGTCGATCATGAGAGCCGCGGTGTCGGGCGGAGTCGACGGCATCGTCGGCGAGTGCGGCGGTCAGGCGATGTGCGCGACCTGCCACGTTCTCGTACACGACGACTACCTCGAGCATCTGCCCCCGGTCGGCGAGGACGAGGACGAGATGCTCGACTGCACCGCCACCGAACGCGATCCGGCACGATCGCGCCTGGGATGCCAGATCGTGGTCGGAGGACGCCTCGAAGAGATCGTCGTCGACCTGCCGGACACTCAGGTATGACGACGAACCACGTGATCGTCACCGGAGCCGGTCACGCCGGCGTCCAACTGGCGGATTCACTTCGCGCCGAGGGATTCTCGGGTCGGATCACCCTCGTCGACACCGCGGTCGGACTGCCGTACCAACGTCCACCGCTGTCCAAGGACTACCTCGGGAAGACCGCAGATCCGGAGTACCTACCGCTGCGCGCACGCAGCTTCTACGCCGACCGAGATGTCGAACTGGTCGAAGGTGACCCGGTGGTCTCGATCGATCGCCCCGCACGGACGGTCACCCTGTTCGGTGGCCAGGTTGTGCACTATTCGGCGCTGGTGCTCGCGACCGGCGCCCGGCCACGCCGACTCGACATCCCCGGAGTCGATCTCGCCGGTGTGTGTCGGCTCCGAGATGCGGGCGACGCTGCGACCGTACGGGCAGAACTGGAGCACGCAAGGCGGGTCGTCGTCATCGGGGCCGGATTCATCGGACTCGAGCTCGCCGCTGCAGCGCTCGATCGCGGTCTCGACGTCACTGTCGTCGAACTCGGGTCCCGCGCCATGGGGCGAGCAGTGTGCCCGCAGATCTCGGCACACGTCCGTGGTGCGCACGAGGCTCGCGGCGTCCGATTCGAGTTCGGTCGCGTCGTCACCGAAATTCTCGGCGCCGACGGCAGGGTGCACACCGTGGTCACCGACGACGGAACCCGACACCCGGCAGATCTGGTGATCGTGGGAGTCGGGGTGCTGCCCGACGATGTCCTTGCCGCGCAGTGCGGTCTGGGCACAGACGATGGCGTCGTCGTGGACGGGTATTTCCGCACCACCGACCCACACGTCTGGGCGATCGGTGACTGCGCACGATTCCCGTCTCGTCACACGGGACTTCTCACGCGACTCGAGTCGGTCCAGAACGCAGTCGACCACGCACGGACCTTGGCCAAGACCCTGACTGGACATCCCACCGAGTACGACCGCGTGCCGTGGTTCTGGAGCCACCAGGGCGCCACGAAGATTCAGATCGCGGGCATCGCTCGCACCGAGGGTCCTGTGACTGTGATCGGCGACATCGGCAGAGGCAAATTCTCGATACTTCGCTTCCAGCAGGACACACTCGTCTGCGTCGAGTCGATCAATCACCCCGCAGCACACAGCTCCGCACGCGCTCTTCTCGCCGTCCCGGGCGCCATCGACAGGACCACCCTCGCGTCCGTCGATTTCGACCTCAAGCGCGCCGCGTCGATTCTCCGACACCACTGAGCGACGGTGGCCCTCCGCCAACATTTGCGGAGGAGGGCCACCGTCGCTCAGCCAATCAGTCTCCCCGTACGCATTCCGTTCGTTGCGTTCCCAAGCCGTCGATCTCGCATTCCATGACATCGCCCGGACGCAGGAACCGACCCCAGTGGGATCCGTTTCCCGGCGGCGATCCCGTGATGACCATGTCACCCGGTTCGAGCGCGACGAACCTCGAGATGTAGGAGATCAGTTCGGCCGGTCCGAACACCATGTCGCCGGTGTTGCTGTCCTGCATCAGCTTTCCGTTGAGCGACAGACGAATCCCGAGATCGAGCGGGTTGTCGACGAACTGTGCCGGAACCAGCCACGGGCCCGTCGGGTAGAACGTCGGGAAGTTCTTGGCGCGCATCCAGTCCGTACCCATCATGGCGATGTCCTTGCGCGGCACCAGGCTGCGCGTGGTCAGGTCGTTACAGATGGTGTAGCCGGCGACGTGGTCCAGGGCGTCGTCCACCGAGACGTGGTGTGCGCGTGTCCCGATGACAACACCCAGTTCCAGCTCCCAGTCGTGGTCGTCCCAGGCGGCGGGCAGGACGACGTCGTCGTAGGCGCCACTGATCGCGGACGGCACGCCCGTCCACACGTACGGCTCCCCGTTCGCCTTTCTCTCGTCGATGTCGCGAGCGGCCTCCTCGGCGAGGGCAGCCTCGGAGAGTCCTTCGGTTCCGAGTTTGTGCGCGACGGACATCTGGATGACATGCTCGCGATAGTTGGCGCCGGCCCCGTATATCTGGCCGGCTCGTGCCACCGGCGGCAACGTCCGCACAGCGGACGCAGCTGTCGGCGGGGTCGACGGAGCGTCGGCCTCGGCGGCGAGACGATCGAACGCCCTCGGCCAGTCCTGCAACACCTCGTCGGTCGATGCATAGTCGGTGAACGCGGTGATGTCGTGAATGTTCTCGTCGATCACGATGCCGGGAAACGGGCCGTCCCCTGCATCGAACGTCCCCAGAGCGAATCGGGTCATGGCGTCACTTTCTCTCGTCGTCGGCGGCTGCGCCGAGCTCGGTCTGTTGTGCTGGCTGGCGCGCGACGGCGCCTCGCCCGCGGTATTCGGCCACGACCACCGAGTCTCGCCGTACGGTGACGTCGACGAGGCTGTGTCGGCCGGCCAGGTGGCGCACCGTGGCGTCGGCCACCAGGGTGTCACCCTCGCGAGACGGCGAGTAGTAGACGATCTCCGCGCCGGCGGTCACAGTGCCCGGCGACCGGCTGTTCGCGGCACAGGCGAAGGCTGTGTCGGCCAGGCTGAACACGAGGCCGCCGTGCGCGAGTCCGTGCCCGTTGACCCACGAGCGGTCCACCACCACCGACACCGATGCACTGCCGTTCTCCGCCGACAGGACCGTCATCCCGTTGCCGGTGGCGCTGTGATCGCGAGCCAGCATGTCTCGCACCGCCGCACAGACACTCATGACAACCAACCGGGACGACGGCGGGAAATCTCGCTGCGAATCTCGCCGAGTACTGCGGCGTCGTCGACGGACCCGGAGTCGACGACCTCGTCGACGGGCACGCCCTGTAGTACTCGTTTGACCGGTACCTCGAGCTTCTTGCCGGTCCGCGTGTGTGGGATGGTGCGTACCGGAACGATGTCGTCGGGTACGTACCGCGGCGACAACGACGCGCGTATCGCAGCACGAACGGCATCGACCGCTGCGCCGTCGTCCACACCGTCGGCAACGTCGATGAACATCGGCATGTAGTAGTCACCGGCGTCCTCGATACCGACCACGAGCGCCTCACGCACCTCCGGCAGCGCCTCGACCACGCGGTAGAGGTCGGCGGGGCCCAACCGGATTCCGTTGCGATTCAGCGTGGAATCCGAACGCCCGACGATGACGGACGAACCGTCGGCGGCGAACTCGACGAGGTCGCCGTGCCTCCAGACACCCGGATACGTGGCGAAATACGACTCGTGAAAGCGCGAACCGTCCTCGTCGTTCCAGAAGCGTAGCGGCATGGAGGGCATGGGCACGGTGATGACCAACTCGGCAGGTTCGTCGACGACTGCTCTGCCGTCGGCATCCCATCCCGCCGCGGCCACACCGAGCGCGGGAGGTTGCAGTCGTCCCGGGCGGACGGGCTCGGTGGGCGCGCCGCCGAGGAAGATGCCGGCCACGTCCGTTCCCCCGCTGACCGAGGCCAGCCACAAGTCGCCGAGCTCACGCCTGAGCCAGGTGTAGGCGTCGGTCGACAACGGCGAACCCGTGACCTGCACCATCCGTAGCGCGGTGAGATCGTTCGTGTCCGCGATGGGTAGGCCGGCATGCATGCTCGCGTGGACGTAGCCGGCACCGAGACCGAGCACGGAGACACGGTGCTCGGCAGCCACCTGCCACACGCGATCGAGCGTCGGATACGCCGGATTACCGTCCAGGAGAACGATCGTCGCGCCGCGCAGCAACCCGGACACCAGTGTGTTCCACACGACCCAACTCGTCGATCCCACGACGAACAACCGGTCCCCCGGGTCGAGGTCCGCGTGCAGAGTCCAGGTCTTGAGGTGTTCGAGCAGAACACCCCCGTGTCCGTGCACGATGCCCTTGGGAACTCCCGTCGTGCCCGAGGAGAACAGGACCCAGAGAGGATGATCGAACGGAACACTTTCGGTATGCCACGGAGGGTCCTCGGAGACGATCTCGTCCCACTCTCGGCCCCTCGCGTCGTCCGCCGACGGCATCGGACCCACCCACACGATCTCGCGCAGACTCGGAATCGCCCCGACCACCTCGAGGACGACACTCTCCCGATCCCGTCGCACCCCCCCGTAGTCGTATCCGGTGGTCACGAGAAGAACCACGGGATCGAGCTGTCGCAGCCTCGACACGATGGCCTCGGAACCGAACTCGGGCGCGACGACCGACCAGACCGCGCCGACGGACGCTGCGGCGAGCAGCCCCACGACTGCCTCGAGGCGGTTGGGAAGCACAGCGGCCACCCGGTCGCCGTGACCGACTCCGGACCGACGGAGGAATTCGGCGACCGACGAGACCTGTCGCCTCAATTCCTGCCAGGACGTCCCGACGGTGGTTCCGTCCTCATCGACAGAGAGCACGGCGTTTCCCGGGCGCGGCGGGCCGCGGAAGACCTGCTCGGTGTAGTTGACGGTGGTGCCGGGGAACCAGTCGGCACCGGACATCGCGTGCGGGACCACGGCCACGTCGGGTGGAGTCTCTACATCGACTCCCGAGAACGACGCGAACGCTCGCCAGAACGCGTCAGGTTGGGCGATCGACCACCGCCAGAGTGACGAGTAGTCGGCAGTCACCTCACGATCCACCGAGCCGGATCGCAGAAGGTGGTCGGTGAATGCCGCGAGGTGGCGGGCGCCGGACGATGGGGGTGTCCAGGAACCACTCTCGGACAGGGTCTCTGCCGGTGCGTTCATGTCGGTCACCAGTCCACCGCGGTGTACTGGGTCTCGGTGTATTCCAACATCCCCTCGTGTGCTCCTTCTCGCCCGAGACCGCTCTGTTTCACTCCGCCGAACGGGGCGGCCGGGTCGGACACCAGCCCTCGGTTGACAGCGACCATGCCGGTTTCCAGTCGTCCCGCGACGGCGAGCGCGCGGGAGAGGTCTCGGCCGAACACGTAAGCGCTGAGGCCGTATTCGGACGAGTTGGCGGCGCGGACCGCCTCGTCGTCGTCGTCGAACGTGGTGATGGCAGCGACCGGTCCGAAGATCTCCGTCGCGACGATGTCCGACTCGGGGTCGACGTTCGTCAGGACGGTGGGCGGGTAGAAGAACCCTGGACCGCCGGGTAGTTCGCCCCCCGTGACCAAGGTGGCTCCGCGGCCGATCGCGTCCCGGACGAGTGCGTGCACCTTGTCGACACTCTTCGCGTCGACGAGGGGCCCGCACTCGGTCGCTAAATCGACGCCGGAACCCACGGTGAGTGCGCTCATTCGCGACGCCAGTCCCGCCACGAAGTCGTCGTGACGGGAGCGATGAACGAGAATCCGATTGGCCGCAGTGCACGCCTGCCCGCCGTTGCGCATCTTCGCCAGCATGGCTCCGTCCAGCGCGACCTCGAGGTCGGCGTCCTCGAGCACGATCAGCGGCGCGTTGCCACCGAGTTCCATGGCGCACTTGAGCACCTGCCCGGACGCCTGCTGGAGGAGGATTCGCCCCACCTCGGTGGAGCCGGTGAAGGACAGCAGACGGACGCGCGGATCCTCCAGCATCGCCGAGACCACTGGGCCGGTGTTCCTGGTGGTGATCACATTGATCACACCGGCGGGAACACCGGCTTCGGACAGGATGTCGGCGATGGCGTAGGCGGTGAGAGGAGTCAGGGTGGCGGGCTTGAGCACCACCGAGCATCCTGCCGCGAGGGCGGGAGCGATCTTCCGCGTTGCCATGGCCGCGGGGAAGTTCCACGGAGTGATCAGGACACAGACCCCGATGGGACGGTGTTCGACCATGATCCTGTTGCGGCCCGACGGAGCCAGTGAGATCGAACCGATGTTCCGCACCGCCTCCTCCGAGTACCACCGGAAGAACTCGGCTGCATAGGACACTTCCGCACGGGCGTCCGCCAGCGCCTTGCCGTTCTCGGAGGAAATCAATTCAGCCAACGCGTCGGTGCGTTCTGCCATCACTTCGTACGCGCGTCGAAGAATCTCGGCACGGTCGCGAGGCGGCGTCGCGGACCAGGAGTGCAGCGCGTCGGCAGCGGCGTCGACGGCGTGGATTGCGTCCTCGATGCCGCCGTCGGCGACTGTGTCGAGAACTGTTCCGTCGGAAGGATCGATCACCTCGATCCGGGCGTCGGCGGTGTCGATCCACTCGCCGCCGATGAACAGGTCGGTGCGCCGCATGGTCGTAGTCGTCGTCATATCGTCTTCTCCGTACTCGTCGTGTCTCAGTGGTGTCCGCCGGCGCCGCGCCCGTGCACAAAGTCCTCGTCGGGGGAATCGGTCACGGGAAGCCCGGACGCCACGAGAGCAGCACGCAACTGCTTCATGTACCGGTCGGGCAGCCGTTGGGCGGGAGGCCGGAGGGCCCCGCCGTGGAAGCCGGCGAGCCACTCCTGGTACTTCCATTGCGTGCGATTGATGGTGCTGGTCCCGGGTGTCGAGGTCGCCGAGACCGCACTGTTCGCCAGCCGCGCCGGGTGCACCTGCCAGTAGAGCTCCATGGCTTCTTCCCATCGGCCCGTGCGTGCGAGGTCGAATGCCCGCGGGTAGTAGTCGCTCATCCAATGGGTGTTGCTTGTGCCGGAGAACTGGAAGTCCAGCGCGGACATCAGCGGGATCGTCTCGGCTTCGATCGGGCACGAGATGACGACTTCCTCGCGGAAGTGGTGGTACATCTCCATGACGCCGGGAATTCCCGGATAACCCTGCTCGGACTTGATGGCCACGATGTTGGGCACACCGTCGAGCACTCGTCGGACGAAATCGACGCTCATCCCGGCGGGATGAATTCGTTCGAATCCCCACGCTGGCAAGGGAAAGAGCATGGTGGCGAGGCCGGTCTGGTCGCAGAAGGCCTTCGTGTAGTCGAAGACCTCGTCGTACGACGTCGGCCAGAACGAGGACGGGTACGCAAGGAGTGCGCGATCGACCCCTGCTGCCTCCGCCAGTCTGGCCGCGTGAACATTCTGCTCGAGGGTGGGGAACATGGCATGGAAGAACAGGGCGAAGTCGGGGCCGCCCGCTTCCCGGGCGACTGCGGTGACGCGTGCGTTCTCTTCGGGGGTGATGTTCACTTCGGCGACCAGCAGTGTGCCGGAGAAGCCGAGGTCTTTCAGCTTCAGGACGTCGTGGGCGATCGCCGCCTCGTCGATGCGCGTGAAGTCGGCCGAGAACGACGGCTGGGTCACTGCGATCGTTCCTTGGAAGGTTCCGCGCGCCCATGAACGGGCGTCGGTGGGTGTGTAGTCGAGCATGTGGTGGCTCCTCAGTTCACTTTCGACTCGTGACGATGCCGACAGGCAGGACGGTGCCTCGGCCTTCTGCGCGTGCGCGGTCGACGAGCATCTCCGCGACCACGACGTCCTGGAGGCCGGAGCCCGTCGACTTGTAGATGCGAATTCCTCGGTGCAGGTCCGGCTCGACCTGTGTGCACAGCACGTCGGACAGTGGGACGACGAGACTGTCGACGTCGACGCCGTCGGCGCGCGCGTGCAGCATGTCGCCGCTGCCGTGCACCACCTCTTCCACGGTGTCCACCACCACGATCGAGGCTCGTCGGATCAGTTCGGTGTCGAGCTCTCGCTGGGCCGGTGTCGTGGATCCGATCGAGAGGACCGTGGAGTCGGGTCCGACCCAGTCCGCCAGCACGGTGGGCGTCTCGTCCCGCGACCGCGCGGCGCACAGCACGACGTCGCACCCGGCGGCGTCCCTCGCCGTGTCGACCGCCCGTGCCGGCACGCCCACCAGAGTTGTCACGTCCGCAGCGAAGCGCTCTCGATTTGCGGTGGTCGGGCTGTAGACCAGAACTTCGGCGATGTCGAGCACGTGTGACAACGCGGCCACGTGCGAGCGCGCCTCGAAGCCCGATCCGACCACTCCCAGCGTCACCGCACGGGAGGGAGTGAGGGCCGCCGCTCCGACGGCCGTCGTCGCTGCCGTGCGCAGCCCGGTGACACGGTTGCCGTCGACGAGCGCCGCGAGCTCGGCTGTGTCCTTGTCGAACAGCGTGATCAGGTAACCGACGTGGAGGCCGTCTGCGAACGACCCGACCATCGACTTCGCGCCGAACAGGCGCCCACCGGCCGGAACCGACGGCATGATACGCATCCACTCCCGCTCGGTCTGCGCGAAGATCCGTCCGGGAGTGCGCCGGTCGTCTCCGCTCGTCGAGTACGCCGACCTGATCGCGGAGATGGCCTCGTCCCAATCCGACATCGCATCGACGTCGTCGTCGGTGAGGAAGAGGGGCATCCGGCTCGGTTGCCGACTGTTTGAACTCACTGGATGCGGATCCTTTCGGGGAGCCGGCGAAGTCCGCCGTTCAATACGATCCGTATCGTATCTATTCCAGACGACGATCGGGCCGTTTTCGCAAATCTTGTTCCGGCTGTCGAAAAACGGTCGACGACACGCGCAAAAGCTATACGATACGACTCGTATAGGTCGCTTGCCTCCGGCGCACCACGCGCCGGACGGGCACGAGGCCACCGCACCCCGATATCAGGAGATCACGTGAAACTGGGACGTACAGCGGTTCCCACGCCCGACGGCGAACAACTCAGACTCGTTTCTGTCGACACTGCGGCTGGTCGCGTCGTCGACCTCGCCCGCGCCTACGCACTGACACTCGCCCGCCGAGGAGCAGAGCCGGATCGTGCGACTGCGATCTCGCGCACCGTCTTTCCCTCGAGCATGTCTGCCGCGATCGGCAGTGGCGACCTCTTCCTGGACGCAGCTCATCAGGCACTCGAGGCCGGAGACGATGCGTCGCAGTCCATCGACGAGGTGTCGTGGCGCGCCGCCGTCGACTCGCCCGTCATCCGCGACGGCTTGACGTTCGAAACCCACATCCAGAATTTCCATCGCGTCGTCGCCAAAACCCAGCCCGCACGTTCGCTGTACGAGCGCCCCGGGTACTTCAAAGGGACGACAGCGAAGTCGTACGGCCACGATCAGGTCCTGCCGTACCCGGATTACACGGATGCGCTGGACTGGGAACTCGAAATCGGTTATGTCGTAGGCAGATCCGGCAGTGACCTCACACCGGACAACTCGTTGGACCACCTGTTCGGGATCACGATATTCAACGACCTGAGCGCGCGTGACGTCCAAGGCGCCGAGATGGCCATCGGCATGGGTCCTCAGAAGTGCAAGGACTTCGGTTACGTCATCGGACCGTGGATCACCACGATGGACGAGATCGCGTCGATCGAGGGCCTCGTCGGCCAGGTCCGCGTCAACGGAGACGTGGTGTCGGACACCAAGGTCGAGAACTTCGTCTACACACCGGCCGAGTTGCTGGCCTACGTGTCCATCGCGGACCGCCTTCAGCCCGGGGACATCATCGGGTCCGGGACGATGGGATTCGGCGCCGGAGTCGAGATCGGTCGCTTCCTCCAACCGGGCGACGTCCTCGAACTCGAACTCGAAGGCGTGGGAACGCTGCGCACGCCGGTGTCGACCGAGCGCGAGAAAGCGCCGTGGTGGCCCACCCCTCGCCCCTACCCCCACGAGGAGTGGTCGTTGTGAACGCCCGGCCACCTGTGCGTCGTGTGGTGACCGGACACGACGACGATGGGCGCTCGATCGTCCTCTCCGACGCGAATGCCCCGCACCACTGGACATCGGAGACCATCCCGGGGTTCGGTGCCACTGTGCCCTGGATGACGACTGCCGGTCCCGTCGACCACTCCTCGGACGTCGATGCCGCCTCGGCCGAGACGACCATTCCCTCGTTTCCGGCGACCGGCGAGACCATCATGCGCATAGTCGACTTCCCACCCGACGCGGTCTACCCCGCCGAAGCAGAGAATGCCATCTTCGACGAACTCGACGGCCACGCCGAGAAGGATGCGGGACAGGAACGAGCACAGAGTAAGCACTTCTGGTTCCACCGCACCGACTCGATCGACTACGCGGTGGTGCTGAGCGGAGAAGTGACCCTCATTCTCGACGGCGACGAGTCGACGTTGCGAGCGGGTGACGTCGTCGTCCAGCGCGCCACCTCGCACGCCTGGTCCAATCGCACCGAGACCACTGCTCGAATGTTGTTCGTACTCATCGGAACCGAGCCACAATCAGCGGAAGAGATCGCTCGCACGCGGACTGCGCTTGCCGCTGACGCGGTCGCCTCGTCTATCGCATGACGAGACGCGGGTGGCGACAGTCCGCACGCTGTTGCCACCCGCTCGCGGTTCCCTATCGGTGAGCGTCGTCGACCAACCCGGTCTCCACCATCGATTCCGCGGACGGGACACCGTCGATCACCGCGCCGGTACCGCGACGCAGTGTCTCGAGTACATGGAAGGCGTCGACGGTGGGCGCCAACGATGACGGGATTCGTGCCGCCACGGACTCTGCTGCAGCCCCGCCGATTCCGGACTCTGCGAGTGCCGCTGTGAGGTCGGTGGCAGTCGCGGTTCGCATCCAATCGTTGGCCTCGACGAGGGCAGACACGTATCGCTGCAGTTTGTCGCGGGAGTGGTTCAACGACCGGCGTGTGGTGACCAGGCCGAGACCCGGGTACGACGGCAGCCAGTCCGAGAGCCGTCGCACGACGGACATCCCTTGCTCCATCGCGGCCTGATCCAGGGGTGGTGCCAGCAGAGTCACGTCGGCCGACCCGTCTCCGAGCGCAGCCAGACGCTCACGTACCCCACCGATCTCGACCACGTCGTAGCCGGCCGCCAGTGCCGGATCGGCGAGCATCGCGTAGGCCACGATGGCGAACCCGTTGGTGGGGGCGTCGACAGCGAGACGGATTCTGCCCGCGTCTTTCGGCGACCCCAGTCCGGCACGGCACGTCAGCGCAAGATCGGTCGTGGTCTCGATCTGCCCGATCAACACCACGTCGGAACCGGTCGCATTCCAGGCGAGAAGGTTGTCGGTCGCCGTCACGGCCACCTCGACCACGCCGTCGTCGAGGTCCGTGCGCTGCGAGATCGACGAGGGTGTGTGCACCGTCGCGACGTCGACTCCGTGGCTGTCGAAGTAGCCCTGACGGTGCGCGACAGCGAGCAGCGCCGGAACCACGAACACCGACTGGGTGATGGTCACAGGACCCACACCTCTTCGGGGTAGTGGTGATCGAAAGAAATTTCGTTGGGTGATTGTGATGTGCGTCGCATCGCCCTATGCTAGCTTCAGCGATACGAGACGTCTAGTACAGCAAGGAGTGATCGTGGACTGCGATGTAGTGATCATTGGCGGTGGCCCCGTGGGGGTGAGCGCGCTCGCCAGACTCGGCCAGGCGGGTGTCTCCGCCATCTGTGTCGACCGCGAACCGTCGGTGTGGACGCAGGCTCGCGCCGTGCACTTCGACGGCGAGACCATGCGCAGCCTGCAGACGCTGGGGGTCGCGGACGAGGCAATGTCGGTCTGCAAGCCGATGGAGTCCCTGCGCATGGAGAACGAGGACCGCGAGACGCTGTTCTCCTATCCCACAGGCTTTCTCGGACCGCAGGGGTGGCACGAGGACGTGATGTTCCATCAGCCCGACATGGAACACCTGATTCGCGACAAGGCGATGTCGTACCCCGGCACCGAACTGCGCCCGGGCACCACTCTGACGAGCTTCGAGCAAGCAGACGGCGTCGTGCACAGCACGGTCTGCGACGCAGACGGACATACGTACGTCCTCACCTCACGGTGGCTCATCGCAGCAGACGGTGCGACGTCCACGGTACGACGACTCGCAGGAATCGAGACCGAGAAACTCGGCAACGACGACCCGTGGCTCGTCGTGGACGGTCTCCTGGAGCGTGACGGCGACGCGTACCCCATCGACGGCGACATGGTCTTCCTCGGTCACCATTCTCGTCCAGCCCTCTGGGTTCGACTGCCCGGCAACCGTGTTCGTATGGAGTTCAAGGTCATGCCCGACGACGACCCGACCGAGATCATCACCCCCCGAGCACTGGAGCGGATCAGCTGCGGCGCACTCCCCGTATCCCGATTCACGCCTGACCGCATCGCCATTTACACGTTCCGGGCACGTGTCGCGACTCGGTGGCGAGTGGGCAACGTGTTTCTCGCGGGCGACGCAGCCCACCAGGCGCCCCCTCTCTTCGGGCAGGGGCTCTGTGCCGGCATGCGCGACATCGCCAATCTCTCGTGGAAGATCGGACTGGTCGCCGCCGGAACCGCCTCACCGGATCTGCTCGACACCTACGAGAGCGAACGCAAGCCCCACGCCCACTACTGGGTCGCGCAGGCTGCGACGATGGCCGAGATTCTGCAGACGACCGACCCGAACGTCGCCGCGCATCGCGATGCCCATATCCGCGAGAACCCCCTGGCGTCTGCGCCACCGCCCCCGTCCCCGCTGGGCCCCGGCCTGCACATCGGCGACCGAGATCCACGGGCCGGAGTTCTGGCATCCCAGCCGTGGCTCGCCGACGATCGGCGCCTGGACGATGAGGTCGGTCCACGGTTCCTTGTCGCTGCGCCTACCACCATGCTCGAGGCGCTGCCGTCGACGATCCGGCGCGCGTTGTCCGAGGACGCCCACACCGCTGTGGTCACCGACCCGATGGCCGTTACCGCACTCGCGGGAACCGGGGGTGGGGCTGCAGTGCTGCGACCAGACCGTTACGTCCTCGGGATCGCCGACACCACAGGCGATCTCGCCGACCTGGTGACCATGATCCCGTCCGTCCGACTCACCATCGACGGCTCCACCCTTCCCACGCCCACGCCCGCGCCGCAGTCGTAGACTCCCACCCCCTCAGGAGAATCATGACCTTCAGTCCGATCACCCATCTTCGCCACGTCGACATCGCCGTTCCGGATTTCGCCAAGCAGGTCGACTTCTACGGCGGGAGATGGGGTCTGACCGCTACCGAGACCGAGTCCGGTCTGACCTACTTCGCCGCCGAAGGATCGCCAGAACAGTACATCGTTCGCGTCCGCGACGACGTCGACAAGCGACTGGACCTGATTGCCTTCGGCGTCACCGACGCGAAGGCAGTCGATGCACTCGCCTCGTCCCTCATCGCCGGCGGCGTCACCTTGATCTCCGAGCCCGGAGCATTGAACACCCCGGGCGGCGGCTACGGCTTCCGTTTCTTCGACGGCGACGGCCGAGTCGTCGAGGCGTCCGCGGACGTCGCCGTGCGCAAGCACCGCAAGATCGAGGTCAGAGAGTCGATCCCCGTGCGCCTGTCCCACGTCGTACTCAACTCACCGCAACCCGAGAAGACGGTGGCATGGTACGAGAAGCATCTCGGGTTCCGCCTGTCGGACACGCTCGACCACCCGCACCTGGGAGGGCTCATGTACTTCCTGCGGTGCGGGCCCCAGCACCACAGCATGGCCGTATCGCGGTGCCCGCACACTTCGCTGAACCACATCTCATTCGAGATGAGGGGCCTCGACGAATACATGTTCGCCACTGGACGATTGATGCGCGCAGAGATCCCGAAGATCTGGGGACCCGGCCGGCACGCGGCCGGAGACAACACTTTTTCCTACTTCCGGGATCCGAACGGCAACATCATGGAGTACACGACCGAGCTGCTTCAGCTCGACGAGGACACCTGGCATCCCAGCATCTACGACACTGCCGACCCCGAGACCTCCGATCAATGGGGTACCTCGAACCCGATGGACGAATGGGTGAGCAGCCAGATGTTCAACGACGCCGACAAGGGTCTGTACACCGCGCCACCCGTCTGATCCAGCAGTTCACGACACGTCACCCGCGACGTCGTCTTGTCCACCTCATGTCGGCACCGGACCTCGGCGCATGTGACGGACAGCCGACGGGGTGTCGGACGGCCAAATTCCGGAATCGCACTTCCACGTCTCGATCGGTGCGCTGTTCCATTGCGGTCGCCACGGTGTGCGCCCACACCAGTCGCCGCCGCAAGATCCGCGCGTCCACCACCAGGAACCGGGTACGCGATGAGTGACACGGTTCGAACGTTTCGCGGCGTCTGTGCAGTGATGAGCGAAACGACTTGTTACCCAGAATTTTTCGTGTGGAGCTGATGGCCCCTCGCCGCGCACGTCGAATACCAGTTCTATCGAGGCGGCTCGTCGCGTCATCGCCGACCCTCAAATTTCCACCATGTCCACACTCGAAAGGAACACGATGAGCAGCGCAGGCCGCGTGGCGATCATAGGAGCCGGGCCGGCCGGACTGGCCTCGGCTCTGGCACTGACCAGACAGGGGTTCGACGTCGCCCTGTTCGAGAGACATCCGGAGATAAAGGCCGCGGGAAACATCCTCAACCTGTGGCCGGCACCGCAGAAAGTTCTGCAAGTGCTCGGCGTGGACACCACCGACCTGGGGGCGGCGTCGCTGACCCAGTTGCAACGGTACGACGGGCACAAACGTGCCGACTTCATCATCCCGGCGGACATCGTGGAGCAATACCAAGGCGGCTTCATCGGGCTGCTGCGATGGGGTCTCTACAAGCGCATGATCGATGCGCTACCAGCCGGAGTTCTGCACCTAGACAAGAAGATGTCCAGTTTCGTCGATCACGGCGACGGGGTGACAGTGCACTTCGACGACGGTTCCGAATACGCGGCCGACCTGTTGATCGGATCCGATGGAATCGAATCGAAGGTACGTGCGGGCCTGTGGGGTGTCGAGCCCATCCGGCACCATCGTCTACACCTGTTGGGTGGGTTCTTCTTCACCGACGACCCCATCGGCACACGGGGTGTCTTCTCCCACGACCGCACCACTCAAGGTAGTTGGACTCCGATCCGCCACGAGGGCAAGAACGGTTACGAGTGGTGGGTTCTCGAAGCCTGGGATCCCTCGCAGAAGTTCGACGCAGATGTGAAAGATTATGCTGCGGAGAAGGTGGGCCACTTCGCCGACCCGCTCCCGTCGTTCATCGCCCGAACAGAACGCCGACACACGCACCGCTGGGAGATCCGTGATCGGCCGCCGCGCAAGCAGTGGTCCAAGGGCAGAGTCACACTGGTGGGCGACGCAGCACATCCCACGAGTCCGTACGCGGCCTACGGCGCCGGAATGTCCATCGAAGACGGATATTTCCTCGGGCGCGCTCTGGCGGCCACGGACTTGTCCGATACACGAGCCGTCTCGAGCGCCTTGCAGATGTTCGAGGACGGGAGGAAGCCTCACACCTCGAAGGTGACGCAGGAGGCGTACATCGCGGGCAAGATGTTCCACCACGTCCCGAAACTGCTTAGGCCAGTAAGGGATTGGCTCTTCGATCACACTCCTCTGGCGCAGAAGATCCAAGGTGACAGTTGGCCGAAGCACGTTCGTGCTCAGCTAGACATGATCGAGGACCCAGAGCCGGGGGCCGTGCGGTCGTAGTGGAACAGACGCGGACAATTGGGCACCGCAGAGTTCCGGTCGGGCGCGCATCCGACCACGAGTGCTCCGGTCCACCGTCTCGCCGGACTCCGAGTCCGCCGTTCGAGGCAGGTGCACCGATGGTTAGATCGATTCCCTCACAACGTCGGTCGGTGTCCAGAGGAGCGTTTCCGACGGCGCGTCCCACGAGGCAGGCGTCGAACGGGTCCTGGTGAGTATCGGGCTCCTCGTCGTGGTCTTCCCTACTCCGCTCCTCTGCTTGCACGTGGCGACCACGGGGTTCTCGCGACCTGTTCCCTACATTGAGACACCTGCAATTGCGTTGTCGCGACGGTGCTCAGTGGCTGTGGTCGGGGCACCTCGCCTGATCTGAACCAACACATCGGAACTATTCGTTCAAGGCATAGTCGGGCCGAACTTCGCGGTGTTGCCTTCGTCACGATCAGGGTTGAAACTTGGTACCTACCAGTAATTTACGGCGCGACGGAGGATTACCCATGACCCGGATTGTCATCAGTGGAGCCTCGGGCGACTTGGCCGGCCGTGTCACGCAGCAGCTTCTAGCGGAGGACCCGCGTCGCGAGCTGACGCTCGTCACCCGGACCCCTGCCAAGATCGAAGTCGAAGGACCGAACGTCAGTGTTCGGCGGGGCAATTTCGAGAGGCCTGAACTCTTCGACGAAGCGTATCGGGGCGGGGACATCCTCCTGCTCGTCAGCGGGCTCAATCTCGGCCGCCGCACCACCGAACATCGCAGCGCCATCGATGCTGCGAAACGGGCCGGTATCCGTCATGTTGTCTACACCTCGGTAGGTGGAGTGCAGCCGGGCAATCCAGCACTCTCTGCCATCGATCACCTGGAAACCGAGCGGGACCTGCGGACCAGCGGCCTGGCTTATTCGATCCTGCGCAACGCCCTGTACGCGGAGATCGTGAGTGCCATCTGGTTGGCGCCAGCGGCGCGCGAAGGCGTACTCGAGATGGCCACGGGATACGGGTCCTTGGCGCCCGTCTCCAAAGTCGATGTGGCGCGAGCAGCCACCTCGATACTCACCTCCCCTGATCGGCACGTCGACACCGTGTACGAGATCACCGGGCCAGAACTGTTGTCGATGACCGAGATTGTCCGCCTCGGATCAGAGGTGTTCGAGACTCCCATCTCCTACCGACCCGTGTCCGAGCGGGAGCGGCTCGCGTTCTTCGATTCCGTCGGAATGCCGAGGACGTACGACCCGGACATGCCCCCGAACCCCGAGGGGCACATGTGGGCCAGCGACGAACTGGTGTCGGCAGACCTGGCGGTCGCTCGCGGGTATCAGGCGCTGCTGTCCGGGCACGTCGAACAAATCACAGGACAAGCGCCTGCTTCCCTCCGATCGGTTCTCGAAAGTGTCAAGGGCCTCCGATACGACCGAATCGGTTCCGCATCCTGATCTTTCACGTTTTCCATCATGTACTCCCCCAGCAGGAAAAGAGAGCAGCGCCCATGAGCGTCGACAACGCAGTGCAGCAAACCCGAGGAGCGGCGACGCTCAGCGACGTACCGTCGTACCCGGATGTGCCGACCTACCTCAACATCCTCGGTAACCTCCACATCTGGGAAGGGGACGGCTGGAAAAAGGAATCCATGGCCTGGAAAACCAGCGCGTACATCGCGTCCAATCTTTCCGGAATGCCGGAATTCACCTTCAGCGGACCCAATGCGCGCGCATTCTTGTCGAGGTTGAGCATCAACAACGTCGAGAAGTGGCCGATCGGTAAATCGAAACACCTCGTCATGCTCGACGAGAACGGCTATATCGCCAATCATGGTCTCACGGTCCGCGACGGCGAAGAGTCCTACCGACACTTCGCCGCAATGCCGTGGGCACTGTACAAAGCGCCCGACCTCGGGATCGACGTAGAGATCGGGATGCGCGAGATATTCATCTTTCAGGTTGCTGGTCCATCCTCGCTCGAGATTCTGGAAGAGCTCACCGGTGAGCCCCTGAGATCCTTGGCCTTTCTCGAAATTCGAAACATTCGGATCCCCGGTATCGACCCGGCGGCCACCATCGAACTGTCCAGAATTGGCATGTCGGGCACACTCGCCTACGAGGTTCGTGGCGACCTCGAGCATGGTCCCGCCGTGTTCGATGCGGTCTATCGCGCAGGTGAGAGCTTCGGTATTCAACGGTTGGGCTGGCGTACCTACGTTGTCAACCACACCGAGGGCGGGTTTCCTCAACAGGGATGTACGTTCCTTCCGGCGGCGTTCGCCGACCCAGGCTTCGTGTCTCATCCGTTGTTCGGCGCAGCGCTCCCACCGCACCAGACCAGCGGTCCGTTCAGCGGTAGCACCGATCGGTACGACATCAGGGCTCGCCTACGCACTCCGTTCGAGGTCAACTGGGGTTGGATGGCGAAGTTCGACCACGATTTCATCGGACGCGAGGCACTCGAAGCCGAAGCGGCGTCCCCGCGACGCAAGACCGTTGTCCTGCGGTGGAACAAGGAGGACGTACTCGATGTGTTCTCCTCACAGTTCGAACAGGGCGCGGAATATCGAAACTTCGAATTTCCGACCACGCCGCAATCACCGGCAGGAGACCACGCAGACAAAGTGACTGTCGACGGCAGGCAGGTCGGCGTTTCGTCACTGGCGGTGTACTCCTACTATTATCGAGAGATGTTGTCCCACTCGACGATTGATGTAGATTTAGCCGATATCGGTACTCAGGTAGTGTTGCACTGGGGTTACGCCGACGGGCGGATCAAGCACATTCGTGCGACCGTGGAGCGCTATCCCTATCTGGACCTGCCCGCGAACAAAGACATCGACCTGACGTCGACACCCGCTTAGCAGAAGAGGCCACACTACCCATGTCTTCGCTGATCACAGGCGCATCGGATCTCGGCGTACTGATTGTCAAGGGTGACGATCGTGAGGGAATCGTTGCCGCAGTATCGGCCCTCCTGGCCAAGTACGGCGCGAACATCGTGTCGCTGGATCAATATTCGTCCGATCCTGCTGGTGGACGTTTTTTTCAACGCACCACATTTCACCTCGACGACCTCGCGTCGCAGATGTCCTCGCTGTCCGACGAGCTCGAGAACGTCCTGCACGATCTGGGACAGACGTTTCAGCTGACTCGCGCCGGCACACCCAAACGAGTAGCAATAATGGCGTCGAAGACTGATCATTGCCTCCTGGACTTGCTGTGGAGACAGCGTCGGGGCGACATCCACATGAAGGTCGCAATGGTCATCTCGAACCATCCGGACCTCGGCGACGACGTCCGGGGCTTCGGTATTCCGTTCTTTCACGTACCGGTCGATCGCGATGCACGTTCGATCGCGGAGCAACGCCACCTCGAATTGCTTACCGACAACGTAGATCTCGTTGTCCTTGCGCGTTACATGCAAATCCTCTCGGGTGAGTTCTTGCAACGCTTAGGGGCTCCGGTGATCAACATCCATCACTCTTTCCTGCCTGCCTTCATCGGCTCCGGTCCCTATCAAAAGGCCAAGGACCGCGGTGTCAAGTTGGTCGGAGCCACCGCTCACTACGTCACTGAGGATCTGGACGAAGGGCCCATCATCGAGCAGGACGTGGTTCGTGTGTCCCACGCGCAATCAGCGGCAGAACTCCAACGCAAGGGAGCCGATGTCGAACGCCAGGTGCTCTCCCGTGCAGTGGCGTGGCACTGTGATGATCGTGTGATCCGAGACGGAAATCAAACCGTAGTTTTCTGATTTTTGCCGAGATCGCAGACGAGGAGTTTCATGCGAGCCCAGTTGTTGGACGGTAGGACCACGTCCAAGACCATGCTGGACAGCGTCGCGGTCGGTGCTGCCGAGTTCCTTCGGACGCGCGGGCGTGCGCCTGTTCTGGCCACGATTCTGGTCGGAGATGATCCGGCATCGCACACCTATGTGCGAATGAAGGTCAACAGGTGTAAACAGGTCGGGATCACCTCCAGACGAATCGATCTGACGGAATCGACGAGCACCGGAGACCTGGTTCGTGTAATTACTGAGCTGTCTTCGGACCCCGATGTGGATGGAATCCTCCTCCAGCACCCCGTTCCACCCGGAGTGGACGAACGGGCCGCCTTCGAGGCAATCAACCCTGCGAAGGACGTCGATGGAGTCACCAGAGCGTCGTTCGCAGCGATGGCATTCTCGGCCGACGGTTTTTCATCCGCCACTCCGGGAGGCATCATCGCGCTGCTCGATGCCTACGAAATACCACTCGCTGGCTCTCGGGCAGTGGTAGTGGGTCGCAGTGCCATTCTGGGGAAACCCGTTGGAATGCTGCTGCTCGAACGCGATGCGACCGTGACGTTCTGTCACTCGAAAACTGGCGATCTCGAGAACCACATTCGCGAAGCCGACATCGTCGTGGCTGCGGCCGGGGTGCCCGACTTGATCAAAGGTGACTGGATCAAACTCGGCGCCGTGGTAGTCGACGCCGGCTATGTAGACAATCGCGGAGACGTCGAATTCGAGTCAGCCGCAGCACGATCCGCATGGATCACACCCGTACCGGGGGGCGTAGGACCGATGACCATCGCGACTCTGCTCGCTCAGACCCTCGCAGCGGCGGAGAAGCGCACTATCGTGAAATGATTCGGTCTCGACCAGGTCACTCCACAGAACTCGGTGCCACGTTCTACCGGTGTGAAACCAAGCGGAATCAGTCTCTGCGTCGGGACTTTTCGCGATACATCGCGTTGTCTGCCCGGCTGACCAAGTCGTCCAGATCCGGGACAATCGGTCCCGGGGTCCACACCGCGAGTCCGACACTGACGGACACCTCGGCGGTCGACAACATCTCCCTGGCTGACACACCGAGATCGAGCGCCTCCGCTTCGTCCGTATCGGGGAGAACGACAACGAATTCGTCACCGCCGACGCGGGCAATGATGTCCTGGCCACGGAAGGCGGTGGTCAGCGTGTCGGCCAGACGTACCAACGCTGCATCTCCCGCGTCGTGCCCGAGGTGGTCGTTGACGTCTTTCAGCCCGTCGACATCGAGGTACAGAACACCCAGGGGCGACGAGGCCCGATGGCATCGCTCCAGTTCGGGCGTAGCGCGGCGCTGCAGACCGCGACGGTTCGCCAGGCCGGTCAAATCGTCGGCGTGCGACAGCGATTCCGCCACGGCTCGCGCCTGTTCGACGTACCGGTACTTCTCCCACAGCAGGTCGATGGTCTTCACACGGAAGAAATGAATCACCGCGACGACGAGAACCGTCCGGAGCACCGATACCGCAAACGTCTCCACGCTGACCTCGGTTCCGTGTGCAACGGCCAGCGCGATCCACGCCGACACCGCCGCAGCAGTGAACGCGACGATATGCGTGCGCCGTTCCAGTATTCCGGCGAAGGCCACGATGGCCAACACCAGTCCGAAGGCAGGGTACGCGGACCCGGCGCTGGCGTAACCGATAACCGGACTGCCGACGATCAGGATCGCGGACACCAGCGTGACGATGTCCGTGTGCCGGTAGAAGAGACTGGCACGCGCAGTGTGCAATGAGTACAGGACGTAGGCGGAGAGAGCGGCGACCCCGAACGTGTACGTCTTCGACCACCACGCGAACGTGTAGTCCTCATCGGTCGCCATCCAGATCACCACCGCGCCGAACAGCACCGTGCACAGTGCGGCGATCGTGGCGAGACCTTCGACGATGACGAGGTCCGAGCGGACAGGATCACCGTCACGGGCCGTGGACCGCCATGACACCCGAGCGTTCCGCGCACGCTCGGACCACGACCGGATACCGGTGTTGCTTGCCATCCAGACCGCCCTCGTGACCAGCCCCCGACGCCGCTTGAAATGTACTCGATCGGCCCCTGTCGTCGTCCGCAGTTCGATGGGCCCGAAGGCGAACCGTTGCAATCTCGTCGACCCAGCTGTCTGCGCCTCGAACCATTCACCCAGAGCATGACTGCTGCCGCATTGTCGACCGAATCAGATGCTGTGATCGCTGCAACACTGAGAGCATGTCGATAACACGAAACCAGGGATCCCTCGACCATCATTGCGTTTCCGGCAGCAATCGCAGAGTCGTCGTCACCGTGAACGGCGCGACGGACAATTCCTCGGTCCGCCGCATTCGCGCCGTCGATCTGCAGATGGCCACTGCTGCCTACAACGAAGTCCGGTGCAACGGCGACAGTGGATCGGTCCTGCTCGACGTCGAGATACTGCTCGCGCCGACCGCACGCGACGCGCGAATTGCGTACCGGGACCTTGCTCTCGCGCCACGCGATGCACGGTCCAATTTCCTTTATGTGGGAACGCCTTCCGGACTGGCCGGTCTCGTTTCCGATATCGGGGCTGCGCGAGTGGCCGATGGGGTTACCCTGATTCCGCTCGACGACCCGGCAACGGTCAAGCTGCTGGTCTCCGCCGCGATTCCGCACCTGGTTCGAGCCGACACCATAGACGGACGCACTGCAGAGTCCCTTACGGACGAACTGACTCCCGCCCGTCGACAGCACTGACGGAAAGGTTTGTCGAACATGGAGGTTCGTGAGCTCGAGTGGTTCGTGGTCCTGGCGCGGACCGAGAACGTCACCAACGCAGCGACCCAACTGCACGTGAGCCAGCCGACCCTGTCTCGAGCATTGGCCAGAATCGAACGGCAGCTCGGTGTCAAACTGTTCGATCGAAACCAGAACCGCTTGCGCCTGAACAAATACGGCGAAATTTATCGGGCCCACGCTGTACGCGCAATGAAGGAGTTGACGCAGGGCGAAGAGCGAATAAGAACTCTCGTCGATCCCGAACGCGGTGTGGTGTCGCTCGGTTTCCTGCACTCGTTCGGATCGTGGCTCATACCGTCACTGCTGGACAAATATCATGTTGCAGCACCGCTGACCAGCTTCGAGTTGGAGGGTGGGGCCGCCGACGCGATTGTGGAAGCGGTACGGAGCGGGCGGGTAGACGTCGGGTTCGTCGCACCCCGCCCCAATGCCGAGGACCTCGCCTGGGTACCCCTGGGCCGAGAACTGTTGTGCCTCGAGGTTCCACCGAACGACGAGTTCGCCGGCCGACAGTCGATCTCCATTGCCGAGATCGCAACTCGGCCCATGATCGCGCTCGGCCCCAGCTACGGCTTACGACACGTGGTCGACCGGCTGTTCGACGACGCGGGATTGACCCCCCGCATCAGCATCGAAGCGACCGAACTGTCGACCCTGCGCGCTCTCGTGCGTCACGGCAGCGGAATCGCAATCGTGCCGGTTCCTCCTGTGGATCAACAGACTCCGACCGTGACGATTCCGATCTCCGACGCGAATGCCTTCCGCTTCTACGGTGCGATCACACGAAACTACGGGCCGACCGGGAGCGCGGCGAGGGCGTTTCTGGACTACGTCACCGGTCACTTCGCGACCACGGAGGTCGAGGCGGACGCCGTCTAGTTCCGGTCGGCCGCCGCGAGGACGATATCGAAGGTGACCTCGCTCCACGACGTGACGTATCGGCCGTCGGGTGTGGGACCGGAGGCGTGACGAGCAAAGGACTTGATCAACGACTCCTTCACGCCGAAGACCGCGTCTTTCCAACCGATCTCGTCGCCCTCGACGAAGATGTGAGTGACCAGGCGGCGGTAACCCGGTGCGGTCACCATGAAGTGCAGATGGCTCGCACGCATCGGTGAACGACCGGCGGCCTCGAGCATCCTCCCGACGGGACCGTCGTGTGGTATCGGATACGGAGTCGGAGTCAGACCCCAGAAGCGGAACCCACCGTCGTTGTCCGAGAACAGATGTGCCCGCGCAGCCTGTCGGTCGTCGCCGTACTGCACGTCGTACTGCCCGGCCTCGTCCGCTTCCCACACCTCGATACGAGCGCCGACAATCGGGGCACCGTCGGTCCCGGAGACGCTCCCGGTGACCCAGCACGGTTCTCCGGGCGCGCCCAAGGCCATGTCGCCGCCGAGCTCGATGTGCGGAGCGCCCTCGACGAAGAACGGGCCGAACACCGTGGCCTCGGTCGCGTCCGCCACAGGCGGGTTGTTCATTCCGATCACCTGCATGGACAACCCGAGCACGTCGGACAGCAGGATGAACTCCTGCCGCGTGTCCGTGCACGTCTGCCCGGTCTCGGTGAGGAACGTAATCATCGACTCCCACTCGATTTCCGTCAGTTGCAGCTCGCGCGCCGCAGCGTGAACGTGCCGCGCCACGGTTTGCAAGATGGTTCGCAGACGGTCGTCGGTGGCACCGTCGAACGATGCCACCACCGTCTCGACCAAAGCCTGCTCACGCGCTGTCTGCACGACCGTTGCGCTGTGTGCGTCGTTCAGAACCTCGGTCATCTCTGCTCCTCGGAATCGTGGTGCTTCACCGGATCACCGGCCCAGGCCGCGACGATCAACTCACGCAGGTTCTCCCGCGTCGCCTGACGCGGATTCGACGGCGGCACAAGGGGAAGCACCCGGTCGACGGCATGATCGATACCGCTCTCCGGCATACCCAGTGCGCGCAGCGAATCGACGGTCACCAGCTCGCGCCGAAGCTCATACAGGCCCTGTGCAGCCGGCGCACCGCCCAGCGCGTCGGACACTCGACGTGCCGCCTCGGGCGCCGACCCACCATTGAACTGCGTCACGTACGGCAGCACCACGGCGTGGGTATCGGCGTGCGACAGCGAGAATGCGCCCCCGAGCACGTGACAGATCTTGTGATGCAGCCCGCTGCCGGCCGATGCGAACGCCACTGCCGCGAGATACGCACCGTACATTGTCGACTCGCGCGCGTCGAGATCTGTTGCGTTGTGCGCAATACCGCGCAGTCCGGGAACGAGGGCTCGAATGCCCTCCGTCCCCAGAGCGGTGTTGATCGGGTCGGCACGTGGCGCCCAGAAGCCGTCCACGGCGTGGGCGAGTGCATTGAGTCCGGACGCGAGCGTCAGTGGACCCGGCAGTGACGCGAACAGTGTTGCGTCGTAGACGACCGTGGCAGGAAGCACCCGTGGGTCCGTTCCCGTCGTCTTGCGGTCGCCCTCGGTGTGGCCCCAGACGTCGGTTGCCTCGGAGCCGGCGAAGGTGGTCGGCACGGCGACGATCGGGATCGAGGTCTCGCGCGCAACGACTTTGGCGAGTCCGGTTGCGGATCCTCCGCCGATGCTGACGATCGCGTCGACCGTCTCGGCGCGGGCCAGCGCGACGGCCGCGTTCCCGTTGGCCACCGGCACGTGTTGCACGATTTCGTCGATACGGGCCATGACCGGCACCCGGGTCGCAATCGTGTCGGCGAGTTCGGCGACAAACGCGTCCGCGATGACCAGCACCCGAGACGCGGACAGAGAATCCAGCGCGGCGACGACGTTCTTCACGGCACCGCCGCGTCCGAACATGACACGTTGTCCGAGCGTGGTGTGATCGAACGATTTCATGAACGCGAGTCCGCCGTAGTCGTGTCCGAGATTGCTCGTGCATGGTCGAGCCACCGACCGAGTCGCTCCGCGACGGCGTCGGGTGCTTCCACGGTCGAGAGGTGACCCACGCCGTCGAGCACTGTCAATTCCGCCCCCTGCACGGCGTCGGCGATCTCTTCACCCAGCATTTCCGGCGTGATTGCGTCCTCGGTTCCCGCTATCACGAGGGTCGGAAGGGTCAGCAACGACAGTTCTTCGCGCCGATCGCGCCGGGTCATCACTGCGATCTGCTGGGCCACGAAGACCTCCGGCCCGAGATCGCGCGCCATGCTGGCGGCGAGTTCTGCCACGCCTGGTAAACCGCGCCCGACAGCAGTCGAGATCAACGTAACCGCCTCGTCGAACGCACCGTGGGTGACCATTTCGATCAGTCGCAACGAGTTCTCGCGGCGCCCAGCATCGGCCGCGACGGCGGACGAATTGAGGAGTGCGAGACCGAGTACCCGCGGCGATAGGCGGAGAGCGATCTCCAACGAGACATACCCTCCCATCGAATTGCCGGCGAGGTAGAACCGATCCGGGGCTTGCGCGAGCACGCTGTCGGCCATGGCCTCCATCGAATTGCCCTCGCCCCGAACGACGATCGTCTCCTGTGTCGCCGACAAGCGGTCGGCGACGGGCCGCCACAACCGGTCGTCGGAGCCCAGCGCAGGGACGAAGACGAGTGGCGCCGCGGCAGTCACGTCGCGGCCCCGTCGACTGCGAGGATGCAGCCCGATGTGAAACCGGCGGGCTCGGACACGAGATACGCTACCGCCGCTGCAATTTCGGTTCCGGTTCCGGTGCGCCCTAACGGAATTGCTGCTCTGGTCGCAGCCTGGGCCTCGTTGGACAGCGCCTCGAACGACGCTCGTACCCTTCCTTCGTCGGGCAGAACCAGGCCAGGCGACACCGAGTTCACGGTGATACCGGTGGTTCCGAGATCCTTGGCAAGTTGCTTCGTCAAACCGTTGACCGCGGCCTTCGACGCTGCGTACGGCAGCCGGGCACCGACCGTGCCCGAGGGTCCGGACAGCCCGTTCGCGACGGCGGACGAGAACATGACGATTCGACCGTAGGAGTGTCGAAGCATGAGCGGCACCGCTTCTCGGCTACAGAGGAAGGCACTGGTGAGATTGTTGTCCAGCACCTTCCGCCACACGTCCGCGGTGACGTCGTCGAGACTACGGACCTGCGCCGTGCCGCTTCCGCCGGCGGTGTTGACCAACGCGTCCAGCCGCCCGAAGTGGGTGTCGATGGTCGCGAACGAGGCGGACACCGCGCTTTCCTCGGAGAGGTCGACTGCCGCGGTGAGGATGTCGATTCCGGGAACGACCGACTCGATGTGCTTCTTGGTTCGCTCGAGGCCCGCCTCTTGAAGGTCGAGGAGTACCAGCGAGAAGCCGTCGAGAGCAAGCCTTTCGGCGATTTCCGCCCCGAGCCCCTGCGCCGCGCCGGTGACCGCCGCAACGCGCTTGTCGGTCGTGCCGTCGTGTGCGCCGCTCACCCGAGCGGTCCCCAGAACGTTTCGCCGCCATAGGTGTCGGACATCGGCTCCAGTGTCTGCGGCCACACCCCGGGTTCGACCACCCGACGGGTTTCCGGCGCCCGCACGGCGCCGTCCCAACCGACCTGCTCCATGTAGTAGTACAGCGCCATGACATGGCCGTCGGGCGCGACGGCGTGGATCACGTAGTCGATGCCCGGATGCACCTGCTGCGGAAGGTCGATCAGTTTGACCCCCTTGGCCTCGAGGAATGTCGCGGCTTCGCGAAGCTGCTCGTAGGAGCCGACCTGGACACCGAAGGAGAGCAGGGTCGTGCTGTCGCTGAGCCCCAGAGCGCTTCGTGCCTCGACCGGGAAGAGTCCGATGCTGTGGTGCTCGGTGTTGGCACGCAGGAACACGGCCCGGTGACCCTCCACGAGAGTCTCCTCCGACTTCACCAACCCGAGTGTCTCGGTGTAGAAACGTTCGGCCGCATCGAGATCGGCAACGAAAATGCTCACCGGTCCGATACGGACGGGCTTGAAGGGCCGGGACAGGAGAACACCCCCGACGTCGAACGTCTTGGGAAGCGTATCGACCCATCGGTGCCCGGTCGTGAGGTCGATTCCTTCGGCCTCGGCATCCGCGAGTTCGGTCCCCTCGGACCTCGTCGGCAGCTCGGGGTGCTCGTTCGCCCAGGGCCACATGACTTCCGGCTTGCTGACCCCGTCCCAGCCGACCTGTTCGATACCGTACTCGAGCTCGTTGGTATGACCGGTCGGATCGGGAAAGTACGTGTGCCAGTTCGAACCCGGGTCACGGCCGTACCGATCGATCTTCGAGCCCTGCTCTTCGAGCCACAGGCGAGCCTGAACAACTTCACGCAACGACCCGACCTGCCAGGTGATCTGGTTGACGGTGATGTCGGCGCGGTCGGGACGCTCGTTCTTGTCCACCCACGGGCGCGGCATCAGTACGAGGGTGTGGTGGTCGGCGTTGTGGCGAAGGAAGTAGATCTTGGTGTCGGCCAGTCCGTCCAGCCAGGGACCCGGATCGTACTTGTTCAGGTCCAACATGTCCGCCACCGCGAATCCGAGAATGTCGCGGTAGAACGACACTGCCTCACCGGTGTCGGCGACGCTGATTCCGAAGTGATTGAGCCGACGAATCTTGAACGGCCGGTCGTAATCGATCCCGCCGACGGAATACTTCTTCGTGGCCATGCCCTACTTCTTCCCTGTCCGAGTACCCGTGACCGTGTTGGTGACGGACCCGATTGCGCGAGAGGAGATTTCGACGACATCACCCGGGTTCAGGAAAGCAGAGTCGTCCTCGAAACCACCCTCGGAATCTCGAATGCTCGAATCGACCGCGGTTCCCTTGGGTGTACCGCCACTGATGAGATCGCCGGGAAACAGCGTCGAGTCGCGGGAGAGGTATTCCCCGAGAGCGGCGAAGCTGTGAATCATCGACTTGGTATTGCCACTCTGGCGGACCTCGCCGTTGACGCGAGCCTCCACGTCGATGTCCTGAGGATCGAGGCCCTCGTCCACGACTATCCACGGACCGACGGTGGCCGAGCCGTCGAAGTTCTTCGAGTACTGGAAGTCCGGTCCGAAGGAGACATTGTCGCGAATCGACCAGTCGTTGACGAGGGTGTATCCGTAGATGTACGAGCCGAAGTCGTCGGCGGCAATATCCTTGCCACGCTTGCCCAGCACCACCGCGACCTCGGCTTCGTAGTCGAGCAGATCGGTTCGACGGGGGAACTGCAGATCGTCGCCGTCTGCGGACACGACGCGCGGATCCTTGATGAAGTACTTGGGTCCGCCGCTCACCAGACGACTGAGGGTGGCTTTGTCGCTGCCACTGGCCGTGTTGTCCGCAGCAGCTTGCATGTGGTCGGCGAAGTTCGCCAGCGCGGCGAAGACGCGCGACTTCCCGTCGATCGGCGCGTGAAGTCGCACAGAATCGAGGGCGAACACGAGCCGCTCGCCGTCGAGGCCGGTCGTGATGGAGTTTGCCGACAGGTGAGCGAGTGCAGCCTTCGCGCCGGCCAACGCGCCGGCACCCTGCTCGATGAAAGAGTTGAGGTCGGCCGGCACCTCTAGTGCTGCCGCCGCGGTAGAGCGAGCGGTATCCGTGGTATCGGCCACGTACTTCGCGTACGCACCGTTGATGTCGACGACGTCATTGTCGACCACCACGCCCACTCGCCTGCTCGGACCGAAAATCGCGATCTTCATGACGCTCCCTCTGCTGAAAGTTGAGTTGAGTTCTGTTTGGCAGGATCGACGCCCACGTCGTTCAGGAGACGGCCGCCGTCCGGGTTCAAGCTATAGATCGCCAACCGCGTGATCTTGCCCTCGCGGACGGTGAAGAAGTCTCCGAGCACAACGGTGCGGCCGTTCACGTCGAGGTCGATCTCGACCGCCACGCGGTCCCCGTCGACGACGTACGTGCGCGGCGCCGGCGCCATTGTGGCTGCCGCGAAACCACCTTCGTACATTCGGCCGATCGCCTCGGCGCCCACCAACGTTCCGGATGCGTTCTGCAGCAACGCATCAGCGGCGAACAGCGCCTTCACTGCACCCGCATCACCGGCGGTGACACCGGCGAAGTACGCCGACGCGACCTCCGCCGGAGTCGACGCGACCCCGCTCACGGGAGGTACTTGGTCGAGGCGTACACGGACTGGTACTCGAGATAGGCGTTGATGCCTTCGGGACCGAGTTCGCGTCCCAGCCCGGAGTCCTTGAAGCCGCCGAACGGCGCACCGAGATCGAGGGTGTAGTAGTTGAGTCCGATCGTTCCCGTGCGGACGCGCCGGGCCACACCGAGCGCACGGTCCTCGTCGGCACTCCAGACGGAACCGCCGAGGCCGTAGTTGCTGTCGTTGGCGATCCGCACCGCGTCGTCGTCGTCGTCGAACGGCATCAGGGCCATCACCGGGCCGAATACCTCCTCGCGTGCCAAGCGATCGGAGTTGTCGACGTCGGCGAAAACCGTTGGCTGGACGAACCATCCACGATCGAGACCGTCGACCCGACCGCCGCCGGTCACCAGGCGTGCGTTCGAATTCTTTCCGATGTCGATGTAACTCAGAACCTTGTCTCGGTGCGTACTGGTTGCCATCGGACCCATGGTGACCGCCGGATCGAGGGGGTCACCGACAACGAACTGGTCGGCGAAGTTTCCGATGGCCTCGACAACTTCCTCGTAACGCGAGCGTGCGATGAGGATCCGCGACTGCGTCGTGCAGGTCTGGCTGTTGTTGAGGAACGATGCGTTGTCCAGACCGGCAACCAATGTGTCGATGTTCGCGTCGTCGAGGACGATGGCAGCGGACTTGCCGCCGAGTTCGAGGGTCGAACGGCGCAGCAGACGCCCGCACTCGGCGCCGATGATGCGTCCCGCCTCGGTGGATCCGGTGAACGCGATCTTGTCGACCAATGGGTGCGACACCAGCGACGCGCCCGCGTCACGGTCGCCGAGGACGATGTTCAGCACACCTGCCGGCAGGCCGGCCTCGACGGCCGCATCGGCGAAAACGTATGAGTCGAGTGCAGTTTCGGGAGACGGCTTGAGCACGACGGTGCAGCCCGCCGCCAGCGCAGGAGCGATCTTGAACATCGCCAGCGCCTGCGGGAAGTTCCACGGGGCGATGGCCCCGACCACTCCGACCGGGACTCGGCGGACGATGCTCGAACCCGCCTGGCTGGGGCGGACCTCCTCGAGGGGAAGGTTCTCGACGATGTCGGCGTACATCCGCAGGAGAGCACCGGGGGCCCCGCCGTTCAGCGCCTGGGAGAGTCCGAAGATCATGCCGTTCTCGCGGCTGACGAGAGTCGCGGTGTCCCCGGCGCGGGAATCGAGTGCGTCGGCGAAGGCGCGCATCAGCGTTGCACGTTCGGCTGCCGTCGTGCGGCCCCACGGGCCGTCGTCGAGCGCGCGGCGAGCTGCCCGCACGGCGGCGTCGATGTCGGCTTCTCCGCCGATGGCCGCGACGCCGATGCGCTCGCCCGTGGCGGCCTCGATCTGATCGCGCAACTCGACGCGCACTGGGTCGACCCACGCCCCGTCGATGAAGAATTGCTTGCGGTCGAGATCAATCGTCCGGTCGACGGTGACAGACATGTGGCTTCTCCTTGTACGAGGACGGGGCGATGTACCGGATTTCGGTGAGACCCCGATCACTGTCGATCTTGGGCCGACTCCACCCTGCGTGCAATGCCAGGATCTTCCCTGCCGTCATACTCCGGGCGTATTACTGCAGGTGAGGCTATTCGTTCAGCGGATCCTGGGCTGTCGACCGTCAGTTGCCGGAAAGGCCGGCGGCCCGCAGGACCGCACGCGCACGGGCGATCACGGGAGCGTCCACCATGAAACCGTCGACCCGAACGGCGGCGCCGGTTTCGGCGGCGCGCACGATCGCCCTGGAGCGGTCGATCTCGATCTCGGTGGGCAGAAACGCCGCCCGGCAGGCCGCGATCTGCGACGGGTGGATCAGCAGCTTGCCGCGCATTCCCACTTCGATCGCGTGGCGCAGGTCCTCCGCCAACGCCACACTGTCGTCCAACGCCGCTGTCACACCGTCCACCGGGCCAGGCTTACCGGCCAATCGCGATGCGAGCACCAGCTCCGACCGAGCATGCAGCATTGCCGTGCGAGCAGGTTCGCATCCCAGATCGAGCGCATAGTCCAAATGCCCGAACGCAATACGTGAGACGTTGGGGTCGGCGGCGACGGCACGCACGCTGTCCAGACCCACCGCGGACTCGACGAGCGCAACGACGGGACACTTCAACCTGCGGCCGATGTCCCAATAGTCGACCGAGAGGTCCGCCTTCGGGACCATGACGGCCGTCAGCCCCTCCAGGTCCGCGAGAGCTTCCAGATCGTCCACGTGATCGTCGTCGTCGCTCGCATTGATCCGGACGCAGCCGCGGCCGCCGGCGGCGAGCCACCGCACCACCTCGGCCCGCGCGGCCGGCTTGTCCTCACGAGCCACGGCGTCCTCGAGGTCGAGAACGACGACATCGGCGCCGGCCCTCGCGGCCTTGTCGAAACGATCGTGACGGTCACCGGGAACGAACAGAAAGGTGGTCGCATTCGCCACCAGCGAAGCGGACTCTGGCACAGCAACTTTCGTCGTCACCGTCACACTCCCGCAGCGACCTCGGGGGCAATCCCGAATTCGGCCAGGACAGCCTCGGTGTGCTGGCCGACCTCGGGTATCGGGCCCATGACCGCGGCCGAGTTCGACATCGTCACCGGCGGAATCAACGCGCGCAATTCACCGACCGGCGATTGGTACGAGCGCCACCTGTTGCGCGCCTCGAGTTGCGGATGGGCGGCCAATCCGTCCATCGAGCGCAGTAGGGCGTTCGCGATCCCGGCCTCCTCCAGCAGGGCGGCAACCTTCTCTGCGGCCCACGGCTGGAAAACACGCTCGATCTCGGCGCGCAGTTCCGCGTTGTGCTCGACTCTCAGAGAATTGCGCACGAACCGCGGATCGGACGCGAGCTCGGGTGAGCCCAGAATTCGATCGCAGAAGATGGCCCATTCCCGCTCGTTCTGGATGCCCAGGAATACTTCGTTGCCGTCACCGCACGTGAACGGTCCGTACGGTGCGATCGCAGCGTGCCGGGCTCCGGTTCGGCCGGGCGCGGTTCCGCCGTACATCGCGTAATTGAGCGGAAATCCCATCCACTCGGACAACGCCTCGAGCATCGAGACCTCGATGGTCGCGCCCTCGCCCGTGCGTTCGCGTCGAATGACGGCTGTCAGAACGCCCGAGTATGCATACATGCCCGACGCGATGTCCGCGATCGAGATACCGACCTTGGACGGTTCGTCCTCGGTTCCCGTGATGGACACCAAACCGGCTTCGCACTGAACGAGGAGGTCGTACGCCTTCTTGGACGAATATGGTCCGCCCGTCCCGTACCCGGATATCGAGACGTGGATCAGCCGCGGATTGTGTTCCCGTAGTTGCTCGGCCCCGAGACCGAGCCGTTCCGCCGCTCCCGGAGCAAGGTTCTGAACGAAGACGTCAGCCTGAGCCACCAACGCCTGCACTGCATCTCGCCCCGCATCCGTCTTCAGATCCAATGCCACGGACTCCTTCGAGCGGTTGAGCCACACGAAATGACTTGCCAGTCCGTTCACCGTTTCGTCGTAACCTCGCGCGAAATCACCCACACCGGGGCGTTCGATTTTGATGACGCGCGCGCCGAGATCGGCGAGCTGCCTGGTTGCGAATGGAGCCGCAACGGCTTGTTCCAACGACACGATCGTGAGTCCGTCGAGGGGATTCATACGAGGATTCTTTCGTTCGGGTGACCGACTGACCTGTGACGGCCTAGACAGACAGCAAAGAAGGGCTTTCGAGCGTTTTGGTGAAATACAGAACTTCGGCCGCGAATTCGTGATCGTGCGACATCCGGCGGAACATCTCCAGGTCCTGGTCGCGCTTGACCGGATCGGACGAGTGGAACAGCAGTTTCTTGTTCGACGACGCACGCGGGCTCGCCTTGTCCACGAAGGCCGACCGGCGCAGATCCGCATATGCCGTCAGAACGGCGTCGTCGGCGCGCCCCGTCGCGACCGCGCCGAGGCTCTCGATGAGCGCGAATGAATCGAACAGACCCATCGTCAGCCCGAGGCCGCCGGTCGGGTTGGTGGCGTGGGCCGCGTCTCCGGCGAGCAGAACGCGGCCCGCGCGGAAGGACGATGCCGCGCGCTGGTGCATTCGGTACGGCGATGCCGCGACCACCTCGGTGGCTGCCGCGACCTCGGGACCGAAGACCGCGGAGAGAAACCTCGGCATCCTGTCGGGGACGGTGTCGGCCGGGAGCTCCGCGTCCTCCATGTAGGTGTAGCGCCACGTGCCGAATTCACCGGCTTCATCGATCTTGGCGATGATGGCCCCGTAGACATCGTCGACGTAGAACGTCGATTGCGCCCACCCTTCGCGTGTGTCAGGAAAGCGGACGTTCGTGGCAACGAAACGCTCCGGCCAGGTCATCCCGTCGAATCCGAGGTCGAGTACACGGCGGACGGTCGAACCCGCGCCGTCGGCACCGACGAGCCACTCCGACGCCAGAACCTTGCCGGCGTTCTCGCCGGCAAACGAGACCCGCACGCCGCGCTCGTCCTGCTCGATCCCGGCGATCTCGTGACTCCACAGCACGCGGGCGTTGTCGAACTTCTCGAGTTCCCGCAGAACGACAGCGGCGAGAGCGCCCTGCCCGAGGTGCAGATTGTAGGGTCGCTCGACCTTGCCGTTCAGCGCCGCCAGACCGTACGAGATTATTTCGCCGGTGTCTCGCACGCGGTAGGCGTAGTCCTGCTTCAAGAAGCCTGCGGCTGTTGCTTGTTCGAGAAGTCCGAGCCGGGCCAACCCGTCCAGTGTCGACCAGTGGTAGACGATCGCTCGGGGCGTGTCCTGGAGAGCGGGCGCGCGTTCGACGACGGACACGCTGATTCCCTGTTGGGCAAGGCCCAATGCAGTCAGCAATCCGGTCGGGCCGGCTCCGGCGACGATTACCTGCTGTTCGTATTGCACGATTCCTCCGTCATTCCAGGCGACTCGACCGCGTTGAGACTGCGAAATGTCGTTGCCGCTCCGTTGTTTACGATCCTGTACTCGGCCCGATAAGGCCAATGCCATTGCCTCGGGGTTGCCATACACTCGGCGCATGGACATCCGGAGTGTCAAGTATTTTCTCGCGGTTGCCGACGCCGGATCCATTACCGAAGCAGCGCGGGCACTGCATCTGTCGCAACCGCCGCTCAGCAGCGCGATGACCAAACTCGAATCCGAACTCGATGTGGCGTTGTTCGAGCGGCACGCGCGCGGCATCACCCTCACCGATGCCGGCAGATACCTTCAGAGCGCGGGTCGTCGATTGATCGCCGAAGAGCAGCGCATCACCTCCGCGCTCCGCTCGATGGGCCTGGGGCTCGACGGCGAACTGCGCATCGGAGCCGAACCGATCGGCCTCTGGCGCGTGGTGAGCTCCGCCGTTGCCGAATTCCTCGCCGAACACCCGCGCATCACACTGGAATTGACCGACGCCAATCCGCAGACCTTGCTGGAGAAGCTCGCCGACGGCTATCTCGACCTCGCGGTGCTGCCGGTGCTGCCCCAGGAACCGCTGCCGACCGTCAACGATGTGGCCTTGTCTACGACTATCATCACCCACGCGCAGCTGATTCTGGTTGTCTCCCCCACCTCGTGGATGGCCGACCGCACCGACATTCCACTCTCGGAGCTCCGCAACGAACGGTGGATTCTGCCCTCTCGTGTACCGGGCGCCCGCAGTCTCTCGCGATTGCTCGATGACCGCTTCGCCTCCGCAGGCGGAAGTCCGACCTCGATCGTGTCGGTTCCGACCGTCGAGACCGCGGCCACCTTGGTCGCAGCAGGCGTGGGAGTGTCCGTGTTGAGCACCGAGATGGCCGATCGCCATCCCGGCGTGCGGTCGGTGACCGTGGAGAACGGCTGGCCGGACCTGCCACTGGGAGTGGTGCGCCGACGCGGCGGTGTCGTGACACCGGTGGCCGACCGATTCTTCGACACCCTGGTCTCCCATGGTGCAGCCGGCCCGCCCACGTAGCTCACGGAGCAGACGACACGAGGGTGAGCATGGGTTCGACACTCTCCCAAGAGGTCTCGCGGCGCAGCATCGCACGGAGTTTCACGAACTCCGCTCGCCGTTCGAAGGCCAGCACGCCGGTCACGGCGTCACCCGACCTGTACACGAACAGCGATCCGTCCGGCCCCTGGCTCTCCACGATCTCCTCGGCCCCGGTAATGAAGCCCGAGAACTGAATTCGCTTGCCGTGCTGGTCGGACCAGAAATAAGGAACGGTGGAACAGACCACCGGATCGGCGCCGGTCAATACGTTCGCTGCGTTCATGCCGGCAACGCGACCCTGCTCGGCCGCATTGGTCCAGTGCTCGATGCGCATGACACTGTCGAAGCGAGGATTTGGCCAGCGCACGACGTCCCCCGCGGCGTACACACGGTCCGCTGCTCGCAGGTGCTCGTCGCACTCCACCCCGTTGTTCAGGGTGAGGCCCGACGACGCAAGCCAGTCGGTGGACGGTCGAACACCGATACCCAGCAGAACGACGTCCGCCGGGACCGTCGCACCACTCGCGAGTTGAAGCACCCGTCCGTCCGGGGTGTCCGCCAACCCGACCACGCCGTCACCGAGCTTCAAAGCGACACCCGAGTCACGATGCAGCGCAGCGTAATCCGCGGCCACACGGTCGCCGAACCGGCCCAGAGGCTTCTCGGCGAGATCGACGATGGTGACGTCGCGCCCGTCCTTGGCCAATGTTGCCGCGAACTCGCCGCCGATGAATCCGGCACCGATCACCGCGACCGACCGGGACCGATCGGAGACCGCGGATCGAAGCGCTGTCGCATCCTGGAAGTGCCGAAGCGAGTAAACGTCTGGAAGGTCGCGGAACAGCGGCGGCACGATCGGCTCGCATCCTGTGGTGACGATGACAGCGCCGTACTCGATGCTCCCCGTCGCGCCGGAGGCGTCGAGCGTGTCCACTCTGCGAGCCGCCACGTCGAGATACGTTGCACGCGTGGCCAACACGAAACGCACGCCCTTGGACTGCAGATCCGCGACCGACGGATAGGTCAGCGCGGCGAGGTCGAGGTCATCGGTCAGCCCGACCTTCGACAGCGGGGGGCGCTCGTAGGGCGGGTGCTCCTCGTCGCTGACGATGATGACGCCCAGGTCCGGTGCGTGGCGTGCGATCGTCTCCGCTGCTCGAATCGCCGCGACCGAACCGCCGACCACCAGAACGTCCGTCTTCATCGCCCCTCCTCCGTCACAGTGCTCGTGGCGCAGACGACGCCGGCCGCACTGCGGGCGGCTGCGCCCTTGTCCAATCCGTCCGGTCCGGGAACCACGGTGAACGTCTGCGGCTGCGTCATCGGTGAGACCAAGCGATAGCCGAATGTCCTGCCGTGCAATGAAAGCCCGCGTCGACGCATGTGATCGGCCATCATGAATGCGAGCAGCGGACCGTGGATGACCAATCCGTCGTATCCCTCCTTGCGGCACCAATCCAGGTCGTAGTGGATGCGATGCGCGTTGTAGGTCAAGGCGGAGAACCGGAACAAGAGTTTTTCGTCGACCTGGAGCGACAACGTCGGTCCGGTGACCGGATCGGGCGACGGAGCCGGAGTCGGTAGAGGCGCGGACCCACCGGCGCGGTACACGATGTCCTGTTCCTCGCGAATGACGAGTTCACCGCCCTGGGTGATCTCCTGCAGGACCGTCGTGAAGGTGAGAGCCCCGGTTCGGCCGGTCTTGTCGACGGACTTGGCGATCGACGTCACCTTGGTTGCGGGCTCACCGATGCGCAGGCTCCCGAATGTGGTGACGCGTCCACCGGCGAACATGCGCCGTCGCCCACCCTCGGGAGGCGCCGGAATGCCGATGACGGGATGTCCGTCCTCGCCGAGATCACTTTGCTTGTCTCGCGGAAGAAGGTGCAACCAATGCCAGATGGGCGGCACCACGTCACCGAGGGCGTGGGGAACGTCGATGTCCAGCAATGCGGCCATCGATTCGATCGGCTCGGCCGAAATCACTTCGGTTCGTGTGTCGAAGTCGGGTGAAGTCATGATGCGGGCACCCTTTCGGCGGCCAGGACGGACAAGATGACGGACAGGTCGGGAGCCGAGTCGAGCGTTTCCACCGCATCGACCAAGCGGTCGGCGATGTCGCCACCGAGGGGCTCGAGCAGCAGTCGCGCTTTGGCGACGACGTCGGCGTGGCTCATCGGATTCTTGGCCGAGCCGAGTGCGAAGGTCGGGTTGCCGGACTCGATGACCAGCACCTCACCGTCCGCCAGAGTCAGCTCCAGTCGGGGGCCGTCCTCGATCTCGATCGAGTCGTCGACGACCATTGAAATTTTGTCGAACGTGGATGCGATCTGCGGGTCGTTCAGCCGTGGCGGGTCGTAATCTGCAAGCCCCAGCGGACTTCCGCACAGCGCCAGGGACACCGCGTAAGGAAGGCTGAACTGTGCATCGAAGACAGTGTCGATCGGGAAGACCGACAGCATGTTCACCGCGGTCGTGCCCGCGGTGATGACAACCGAGGTGACATCTTCGGGGATGAGCGAGCGGGTCGTGACGAGTTCTCTGACCACGTCGACGGCCGAATGGCACCCCCTACAGCACGCATAGGGCTTGATGTAGGACGACGCGACGTTGAAGTCGGTCCCGAGCGCGGCCAACGCTCGGTCGGTGTGTCCCTCACCGCCGGCGTACAGCGAGTACAACCCACCCCACTGAGCCTCGAAGATCCGGTGCGGCCCGGTGATTCCACCGGACGCGAGTATCGCTGCGTCTACACCGGTTTCGCCGGCCTTACCGGGATGCAGACGCTTCGTCATCGCACCGTCGTCGATGAAGGCCCACACTCCCCCGGTGAAGGAACCCGCAATACCGAGCGCGTTCGCGTAGGTGTCCGCGTCGGCACCCAGGCACTTGGCCGCCGCCGCCGCGGCAGCCAGCGAGCCCATCGTGCCGGTCGAATGCCACCCGCGGTCGGTGTGTACGGCGAAACCGCCGAGCGCCCCCAGTGCCCGGTATCCGATGTCGTACCCAGCCACCGTGGCAGTGATCAGATCTCGGCCGGTACTGCCGGCAACCTCCGCGATCGCGAAGGCAGCGGGAAGAACCGTCGAACCGGCATGGCCCGCACCGCCCCCGTCGTCGAAATCTCGTGCGTGCGCCGATGTTCCGTTGACGAGCGCCGCCTGCGCCGGCGTGAGTCGAAGCCCGGTTCCCCACACGGTCGATCCCGAATCGGTGGCCGAGAATGCCGACAGTGCGTCGACGACCCCGCGAACCTCGGGTGTACCGCTACCGACGAGAGCGATTGCCAGCGTATCGAGGATGTGATCCTTGATGCCTGCTATGACGTCGTCAGGCAGATCGTCGTATGTCGTCTGCGCCCAGTGTGCCGCGAGATGTTCGGTGACGGAACGAGAATCGCCGCTCATGACGAACTCGGTGCGGGATCGAGATCGACAGCGAGGGAACCGACCAACCATCTGCCGCCGCCGTGACCGATTTCGGTTCCCTCGTCCACGACCACGGCATTCGGATGATTCTCGATGAGGTATCGAACGACTTCCTCCATCTCGACCTTCGCGAGGCTCTGTCCGAGGCAACCATGCAGTCCGGTGCTGAAGGTGAGTGGCTGGCTCGCCTCTCGATCCAGGTCGAAGGTGCTCGGATCGTCGAACCGCTTGGGGTCCCGGTTCGCCGACCAGACGGCGACGTGCACATCCGAGCCCGCAGGAATCGTGGTCCCGGCGAGTTCGATGTCCACGGAGGCGATCTTGCTGACGATGCCGGGCCGCGGGTAGAGCCTGCACGCTTCGACGACGGCCGCCGGGATCAGCGACTGATCCTCGATCAACCTCGACCAGGCTGCGCGGTCGCGGAGCAAGGTCCACACGACCAGCCCGGTCTGATGGGCGGTATTGACCGAACTCGCCTCGAGCATGGCCGTCGCCTCACTGAGGAGTTCCTCCGACGTCAGTTTCCCGGCGTCTTCCTGGCGGATGAGGAACGACAGCATGTCGTCGCCGAGGCCCGCGGAGCGCTTGCTTGCGATGAGTTCCCCGAGGTAGGCGAACAACTCGTCGTAGGCCTCGAGGATCGAGTCCTTCAGGCTCGGATCACGCTGCAGCAACGCGAGAGTGCGCGCCGACAGGCTGGCCACGCGCGGCGCGTCCTCGGCGGGTGCGCCGGCCAGATAGCAGTACACACGCGCCGGAATCTTCTGATCGACCGCTGCGTGAAAGTCGAGCGGGCCGCGGGTTCCGTCGGCGGGGTCGATGTCGGCGATGATCTCGCGAAGAACCGTCCGAATATCCTCGACGGTGGACGGGCCCATGAAGCGCGCGAGCGGGGTTCGCAGCCGCATGTGCTGCGAACCTTCGGCCATGATCACGCTCTTGGCACGGAAGTCGTGGACGGGTCCGTCCGTGATACCGAATTGTTCCATCAAGGTCAGCGCTGCGTTGATGAACCGCGTGTCGCGAAGCACTGCGGTCGCGAGCTCGAAGTCGAGGACCGCGTAGCCGTAGTCGCCCTGGACGAGGGCGGCACCGTCGGCAGCGCCGCCGACGTGGGCCAGGGAATCAGGAGCGAAGGGGTCGAAGGCGTGAAGAGTGCTCATGCGCGCGAGATCGCCCCCATCGGGCAGCAGAGGATGACCTCGTCGAGGTCTTGATCCCGGTCGTCGGGAACGGTCTCCGCCAGCTGCTCGAGCAGTCCGTTGGCGGCGATCTGGAAGACGTCGGGCATGAGGGCGGCGCAGGTGCCGTTCGCGTCACACCGCGCGAAATCTACTTTCACTTCGATCATTTCAGTGGTCCTCTTCGCTTGGTCGGTTGTCGAGTGATCCACGAGAGAGCGGGATCACTATGTCGTACAACACAGTCTCGACCCCGTCAGGGCATCTGACAAATATGAATTTGGCGCCCTTCCCATATCTTTTGAATATGAGAAGGGCGCCAGATTCGATCGTGCCGGTAATCAGACTTCGTAGTGAACGACCCTGGGCACATCCGCACACAGGGGCTGAATCAGCTCGCGAACGCGAGCACCCGCATCGGACGTCGCGAAGACGTCCGTGTGATCTTCGAGGCGATCCCACACCGCACGCAGTAGATACGTGTCGTCGTGGTCGACGCTCCGCGACAGACTGGCGTCCAAACACCCCTGGGCCGACAGGAGAAGGTCGCGAATCTCCGTGAACGCCTCTGCCAGCTCGTCGCCGGCTCCCGGGCGAAGCGTCAGATCGACGTGTTCGGCGATCACTCGTTCACCATCATGGGGGGAATGGACGGAAGGTCGACGAATCCGCCGCGCAAGAAGATCAGCGGTTCCTCTGCGTCTCGCTTGACGAGATCCAGCACCTCTCCGACGACGTGAAGGTGGTCGCCGATTCGGTCGACTCGGTACGGCGCACACTCCACGGTGACGGTCGCGCCGTCGAGCATGGGGACCCCCCGATGGGAGGGCTCCCACGCAACGCCGGCGAAGCGGTCCTGACCTCGTCGCGAGAAGGCCCGGCACATTTCGCGGGACTGCGACCCGAGGACGTTGATGCCGAAGTAATCGGCCTCTGCGATCACCGGCCACGTCGTGGACCCGAGATCGACGTAGAACGCCACCAGTCGCGGCTCGAGGGACACCGACGTGAAGGTGCCCACCGTCATTCCGGCTGGTCCCGCCTCGGTGGTCGCCGTGATGATCGACACCGATGTCGGGATATGGCCCATGACCTTGCGGTAGTCCTCAGGACCGAGAACCAGTGGGGTTTCGTCGATCACGGTCATCTCACAAACCGATTGTCGGGTCGTAGTTTCCGAGCAGCTGTCGGCCGTATGCCTCGCGCCCGATCTCCGGGGTGACGAGCGCGTGGCGGGCTGCGGTCTCGCTGTCGCGCCAGATGCGGCCGAGAACGTTGACATCGGCGAAGGAGCCGGCGCCGTTGGCCGTCAACAGGTAATCGATTTCCTCGTTGATCAACTCGGCGACGACGCCCGTGTCGTTCCGGATACGCGCCAGCACCTCGGGGTTGGGCAGCGTCTTCCTCTCGGCAGCACCGTCGATCTCGGAGGCGATCGAGTCGATCAGGAGCTCGGCAAGATGGAGCTTGGTGGCCGCGCGAGCGACGTTCAGCTGATGGGTCGGCGAATCCTTGGCCTGGGCGTATGCGGTGTACGCGACCGGCTTCTTGGGGAGCTTCTCGCGGGTCAGTTCGAGTGCGTGACGACCCAAGCCGATCTGCGGAGCAACCAGGATGCCGGCTGCAACCGCGTTGAACGGCATGGACGCGATGATGTCCTCGGTGAACGGGGAGCGGAACTTCGACGCGAACATGTCCGGGACGGCCTGAACCCGATAGTCCGGAAGGAAGTGATCCTTGACCACGATGGTGTCGCTGCCCGTTCCCTGCATTCCGGCGACGTACCAGGTCGGCTCGATGGTGAAAGCCTCGGCGGGAATGAGCGCCATACCGGGGACGCCACCCTCCAGAGTGATGGTGATGCTGGCCCACTGAGCGGCGAACGAGCCGGAGGCGTACGGCCATTTGCCGCTCACGAGGTACCCGCCCTCGACCTTCTCGCTCTTGTCACCCGGGGAGAAGATGCCGCAGATTCGTGCGCCGGGGTTCGGACCGAAGATGTCCTGCTGGGTCTGCTCGGTGAACGTGCTCGCGTATGCAGTTGCGATCGCGGTCAGCGCAGTGACCCACCCCGTGGACCCGTCGCCGCGAGCGATCTCCGCAACCACGTCGCATGCGGTCTTGAAGTTCGCGCCCTGGCCGCCGAGGCGCTTGGGCACCATCACGTGGAACAACCCTGCTCCGGCGATGGCGTCGATGACCTCGGGAGAGACCTTGCGGTTCTTCGTCGCCTCGGCCGCGTGCTCGCGAATGAGCGGGATCAGCGCTGTTGCGCGTGCGATCAAGTCCGCGTCGGAGACCTCGATGGTGTCGAGATCGGACAGTTCGGGAGTGGCGAGCTGTGTCATGGTCGTAACTCTCTCTTCTACGAAAGGACGGATCCCGGAGGGTCAGTGACCCCGATCACGTCTGGCCTCTCAAGAATGTGACGTGGCGGGCGAGCCCGCAAGCACACGAAATTCACTCGGTCCATACGCCGAACACATCGACGCTGGTGGATCACGTCAGCTGCAACGACCGGGTCGAATTTCCGAACACGAACCGGTCGATTACCGTCCTGGCCGACCGCGGATCGTCGGCAGCGCCGATGGCCAGAAGGAGCGGCACGAAGTGGTCGGACGTGGGATGCGCAACCCGAACTCCCGGCGCCTTACGGCGGAAGTCGAGCAGAGAGTCGACATCACCGCGAGCGACGGCGTCCGCAACCCACTCGTCGAACGCCTGCGCGTGCGCGACGAGTTCCGGTTGCCGCATGACCGCGAAACTGTGCGTCATGAATCCGGATCCGATCACCAGGATCCCTTCGTCGCGCAGCGGTCGCAGCCGGGCTCCGAGTCGCAGAAGGGCGTCCGGAGTCAGGCTCGGCATCGACAGCTGAACGACCGGAACGTCGGCGGCCGGGTACATCGCCATCAGCGGGATGAATGCTCCGTGATCGAGTCCGCGGTCGGCGAAGCGGTGAACGCCGCCGGTGTCTCCGAGCAGGCTCGTCAGTCGACGAGCGAGATCGGTCGCATCCGGGGTGTCGTACTTCAGGGTGTAGTACCGCGGGTGGAAACCGCCGAAGTCGTACAGCAGCGGAGTTCCTGCTTCACTGCCCGACACTGCAGCGGGCGCATTCTCCCAGTGCGCGGACACGATCACGATGGCCCTCGGCGTCGGTAGCGAACGACCCCATCGATAAAGGTCGTCGAGCCACTGTGGGTCGTCGAGGGTGGGCGGAGCGCCGTGACTGACGAACAACGCGGGCATCCGCCCGTCGGCGGGGGTCCACTGCGGCCGCAACTGGGTGTCGGGAAGGACGCGGGCCAGTAAGTCGTCATAGGCCCCAGCCGGGGAACTCGAACTCATCTCCCGAGTCACTTCGTGACCGAGAAGCCGCCCGTGAAGGCAACCTTCTCACCGATGGCGAGCTGGAGCTGTAGGTACCCGATGGCCTCGAGCTCACGTGCAGCAGACAGCGCCCCGGCGTCGATCCCCTGCAGGCCGCCATCTGTCACAGCCTGCAGAAGAACCGCTTTGGCATCCTCATCGTCGCCCGCTACAAGCACGGTCGTGGGGTTCGCACCGACGGTTCCGCTGGCGAGAGTCGCCGCGAATGTGGTGTTGAAAGCCTTGAGCACCGACGCGTCGGGAAGCTGCTCTGCGAGCTGGCCGGCAGCGGAACCGTCGGCCGGGACCGCTAGGCGGAAGGTCTGGAAGTCGATCGGATTGCTGATGTCGACCACGATCTTGCCCGCGAACTTCGCACCGTGGGCTGCGACGATATCGCCGAATGCAGAGTAGGGAACCGCGAGTACGACGATGTCGCCCTCGACCGCGGTGTTTCCGGACCCGGAATCGATCTGCTGGACGTCGACGCCGCCGGCGGTGAAGATCGCCGCGATGGCCGAGCCCATGTTGCCCTTGCCGAAAATTGTTGCAGTAGTCATGTTCGTGTCCTTCTGATCGAGTGGGCCAATTTACTTTCCCTGGCAAGTAAAAGCATGGACCTGAAAACTTTCCGTGTCAAGTGAATCTCGCTATGCTTATCGGGTGACCGAGGACGGAACTCGCTGGCTCGACGACAACGAGGCGGCCGCATGGATGCCACTGATGTCGGTGATCATGTGGCTGCCCGGAGCTCTCGACGCGCAGCTTCGACAGGACGCCGGAATCACGCACGTCGAGTACGGCGTGCTGTCGAGCCTGTCGACGGCGACCGACCGGACGATGCGTCTGCGCGAACTGGCACGAATCGCAAACAGCACACTCTCTCGCCTGTCGAAGGTTGTCGACCGACTGTCCGATCGAGGGTGGGTGGAACGCCGACCGGATCCAGAGGACGGTCGCACCACTCTGGCTACCCTGACGGATCGAGGGTGGCAGAAGGTTCTCGACACCGCCCCCGGCCACGTGGGACGTGTCCGCGAATTGGTGTTCGACCGGCTCACCCGCACCGAGGTCACCCAATTGCGGTCGATAGCAACCACACTCGCGTCCGCGGTCGGCCCTGACGGCGAGCTCACCGACAAGGCGGACTGAGCCGTCCAACTGCACTAATGCTCAATGCGTATGACGTGCCTCACGATCTTGGCTGTGGACCTCGCGCGAAGTCGGTGGTCGTATGTAGCCCACGTCACAAACAGTGGACGCGCACGCGGTACGCCACAGTCGGCCGCCACCACAAGGAGTACGCATGAGTCGAATCATCATCAGCGGAGCATCAGGCGACCTCGGTCGTAGAGTCACAGGACTGCTTCTCGCCGCCAACCCCGACCAAGAGCTGATCCTGACCACCCGCACTCCGGACAAGCTCGCCGACATGGCTTCGGACACAGTGCAGATCAGGTACAGCGACTACCAGTACCCCGAAGCCGTGAGCGATGCATACGCGGGCGGCGACATCCTGTTCCTCATCAGTGGACTCAACCTCGGTCGACGTGTCTCCGAACATCGCGCGGCCATCGCTGCTGCGCAGCACGCCGACGTCGGCCACATCGTGTACACCTCCGTCGGCGGCGTTCAGCCCGGCAATCCCGCGCTCTCCGCGCGCGATCACCTTCAGACCGAAGCCGACCTGCGCGACTCCGGAATCGCGTACACCTTCCTGCGCAACCACCTGTACGCCGAGATCGTCAGCAACATCTTGGTCGCGCCCGCCGTACCGTCGGGCGTCATCTCGCAAGCGACCGGAGACGGCTTTTTCGCTCCAGTCGCGAAAGAAGACGTCGCACGATGCGCGGCCGAGTGCCTCAAAGACCCGAGCGCGCACGCCGGCCGCATCTACGAGATCACCGGCCCGGAGCTGCTCGACTTCCACCAGATCGCCGCTATCGCCACGCACGTGCACTCCTCCCCCGTCGAGTACAAGCCCGTCTCGGAAGAAGAACGCCTCGCATTCTTCGATGCAGTCGGTATTCCGCGCACGTACGACCCGACCATGCCCCCCAGCCCCGACGGTCACCTGTGGGCCAGCGACGAGCTCGTCTCCGCCGAAGTCGGTCTGGCGCAGGGATTTCAGGCGTTGCAGACCCGGCACGTGGAGCAGATCACCGGACAGGCTCCGGAACCCCTCGCCGCCGTCATGGAGCGAGTCCGCGAGGTCCGCTACGACATGATCGACGCCACCGTGGCGTAAGCCGATCCTCCGGCGGGAGGGGCCGCAGATAGTCCGCGGCCGCCCCCGGCGGATACCAACTCGACACACCCGAACAAGGACCACCGAACGATCATGACCACACCTGTGGAACCGACCCCGCTTCGTCCGCAGACCGTCGGCACGGACACCGCGGCGTCCGTGCGCCCGCCGAACAACTCCAGACGACGCGAAATCAGACGTGTCGTGCTGTCGAGCTATCTCGGAAGCACGGTCGAGTACTACGACTTTCTGCTGTACGCGACCGCCGCGGCTATTGTCTTCGCGCCGGTGTTCTTCTCCGACCTGTCCCCCGTGGCCGGCACCATCGCATCGATGGGCACGTTCGCGGCCGGGTACCTCGCACGTCCGCTCGGCGGAATCCTGTTCGGCCACTTCGGCGATCGGTACGGCCGTAAGTCGATGCTTCTCATCACCATGACGGTGATGGGCGGCGCGTCGTTTCTCATCGGACTCGTGCCCCCGGCCTCGGCCATTGGCTCGTGGGGTGCCGTCATGTTGGTGCTACTGCGTGTATGCCAAGGAGTCGCTATCGGTGGAGAGTGGGGCGGGGCGACTCTGATGTCACTCGAACATGTCGGCGGACGCGACAGAGGTTTCGCTGCGGCGTTCACCAATGCCGGCGCACCGACGGGGTCGCTGCTGGGCACCATTGCCCTCGCGCTCGTCGCACTGCTGCCGGAAGACGATTTCCTCTCGTGGGGGTGGCGCATACCTTTCCTACTGTCTGCTGTAATCGTCGGGCTTGGACTCTTCGTGCGAAGACGAGTATCGGAGAGCCCGGTGTTCCAAGAAGCTCTCGACGCGGACACTTCATCCCACGCCCCACCACTGTTCAGTGTCCTGAAGCGCCCCAGAAGTCTGATACTGGTAGCCGGTGGATGTACTGCGGGGGTAGCGATTCAGATCATGTTCACGACTTTCGGAATCGGGCACGCAGCCGCGGCAGGAGTTGCGAGATCGGATGTTCTTCTCGGCTTCGCCATCTGCCAGTTCTTCGCAATTTTCGCCCTCCTCGGCTTCGCCAGACTGTCCGACCGAGTGGGCCGTCGTCCAGTCATGCTGAGCGGACTCGTCGGGTTCGCAGTACTGCTGTTGCCGATCTTGTCCATGCTCTCGTCGGGAAATGCTGCTCTGGTGACTCTGGCCTTCGTACTCGGATTCTCGATATGCCAGTCGGCAACCTTCGGCCCGATGGCTGCTTACATTGCCGAACAGTTCGGCACCGCAGCGCGTTACACCGGAGCATCTCTCGGGTACCAAGCCGCGACGCTGCTCGGCGCCGGCTTTACACCCGTCATCCTGGTTTCGCTGCAAGCCGCAGGTGGCGGCGGCACTGGACTGGTAGCTGCGTTCATGTTCGCCCTTTGCGCACTGAGCGCGGTATTCATCCTTGCGTCGAGAGAGACGAAAGACCGGGATCTGGCCGTCTTCGAGCACTGATTCACGAACGGCGTCGCCGAGGCCGAACAGCTACAGCTCGTCGCTGGAGGTATATCTCGAGCTCAAATGCCCTCTCCCCCATCGTCCGTCTTTACCCGCTACCTCCGCGATTGTCCGTCGACCGAAGTCGTTGTCGAAATCTCGGAGAACCGTGTGAAGGTGATTCCCTTGCCCGACCGAGTTCACCGCCTCGATGAGGTGAAGAGGGGTGTGGACGCGAAAGTAGTGCGGAGCGCCCCGCTTTCGGGCGCCCGCCCACATGAAATACAGAGAGTCGATACCGGACGCGCGCAGTGCAGCGCGGTGCCGCTCACCGGCTTCGGCAGGAAGCCGCTCCAGATAGCAGTCGACGATCTTCCACAACAAGTGCTGCTGACCGTCGTCGAGTGCGCCACCGGAGATGCCCGAGGGTCGGTCGCGGACGAATTCGAGTGCGTGCCGGTCGGAATCGGTGATGACGTAATCAGGCATTCCGAGGTCGTAGTGATCAGGGATCTCACGGGCACCGATCCGCGGCACCTGACGAGTCACGAAGTCCGCGGGTGCCACATCATGGACCACGGCTGATTCGAGTTGGTCTGCGCTCATCGAGGCCAACAGCTCGAAGGCCGTCTCTTCGTCCTCGAAAAGCGGTTTGAGGACACCGTCGTACTCGGTCGGTTGTTGCCCGAGCGCCACAGGCGTGGCAGAGATCCACCGCTGGTCGATAATCGTGAGGTTCACGCACACGTGGTGCCCGAGGAACCGGAGCGTCCACGTGTCCTCGAAACCCGGGCGACCGAAAAAGGTCAGAAAATACGATTCCGAACTACGCCAGGAAGCCAATGCCGGACCGAGGAACCCGTATTCGTAGTCCCGAAGGACGTGCTCCATTTGCGGGATTGCCAGAACCTTGGTGAAGGTGCGCAACGGAACTGCCAGTCTGATCAGATCCCACATCAAGACCTTCTGGTGCCGATCGAGGTGGTGCATCGAAAGGCCGGTACGGTCGGGTCTCGGAATGATGTCCCAATCGAGTCGTCGTGGGTCGTCGAAGGCGTCGATGACGGCTAGAGACCGCTGCTGAGAGTCGAATGTATCGATCAATCCCATAGCGGTCACCAACAGCTTGGTTGCCGTCTCCGTCGCTTCGTACATGTCGGCCACTGCATTTGTCCCTTCGATCTTGTGTTCACCGAGTCCGACAGAATCGGAGAGTTTCGTCCGCGCATCCCGGGAGCCGATCATGCGGACGGCGTCGATCGTCCCGACGAGTCGACGATGGGAGTCACGAGTGTTCCCAGGCGATCGACCTCGACCTCGACCACGTCACCTGCGTTCAGCAGCCACGGCGGGTTTCTGACGTAACCGACGCCCTCGGGTGTGCCCGTCGCGATCACGTCCCCGGGATTGAGGGTGAAGGTGCGGCTGATCAAGGCCAGTACCTCACCCAATTCGAAGATGTGGTCCCGCGTGTTGCCGTCCTGCACGACCGTGCCGTTCACCCGCGTGAGCACCCTGAGTCCGTCGCGAAGATCGCCGACTTCGTCCGACGTGACCAGTGGGCCCATCGGTCCGCTGCGGTCGCCGTTCTTCCCCAAAGTCCACTGCGCGGTGAGCTTCTGAGCTTTGCGCGCAGTCAGATCGTTGAACGTGGAGTACCCCAGCACCGCCTCACGAGCGGTGTCGGCATCGACATCGCACAACGAAGCACCGACATACGCGGCCACCTCACCTTCCCAATCCAGACCGGCTTCACCTGCAGGCACCGGAGCGGACTGTCCACCGGCGGTAAGTGACGAGGTCCACCGCCCGAACAGCGTGGGGTAGTCCGGCACCGTGAACGACCCCTCGGCGGCATGGGCGCGGTAGTTCAAACCGATGCAGATGACACGGGCCGATTCAGGGACGGGGGGAACCAGTTCCACCGTGCCGACGTGTCGACGGCTATCGGTCTCGTTGCGAGCGTTCGCCACCCACGGAAGCGGGTCGTCCCAGAACGCCTTGACGTCCGTGATGGGCGCAATGTGGTCGCCGTCGAGTCGGCCGACGAGGACGGCGTTCTCCCCCGGCACTGTAAAGCCCACTAGTTTCATGACGCTTGCTCCGCTTCCGTGTAGACCGTTCCGTTTGTCACAGCAATCAATTCACGCCTCCGGCGGGCTTAGCGCTGAGCAGTACGACCAGCAACGTCGCACTGCTGCTCTGTACGTTCCGTATGGACCGGACCTCGCCACGGTCGAGATGGACCGAATCGTCCCGTCGTAGCGTGGCAACTTTCCCGTGCGCGTAGATCACCAATTCACCGTCCAGTACGACGTAGATCGTCTCGAACGCGGTCGGCAGCAGGTCGACGAACGAATCGGGTGCATATGTCGAGATGGACACGACGCACCCGTCCGGGCCGCCGGCGTCCAACCCTTGCAACCGGACGGCGGTGACACCGTGATGACCTGGAGGGGCGTAGGGCACCGCATCTTCGAAGCGGGTCAGGTGCATGACGTGTCCTCTCGTCCCGCGATGGCTGCGCGACGCATGATCACGACGTGAGCGCCGATCCGTGACAGCGCACTCGAATCAGGAATCCCTCGATCAGATCGGCGGTGTCGTGCCCGGAACTCGCGCCGTACAGGTGAAAATCGGGGCGGACGAGAACGGTGTCGACACCGAGCTCGTCGAACCAGCGGCCGTACGTACCGTCGACATCCTCGGCCGCGTGGGCACGCTCGTCCGTCGACGACAGATCAACCATGCGGATCCCGAGATCGTCCAGCGCTGCTCGAACGCCCGCGTCGATGCTTTGAAATGCCGACGGCGAGCGGGTGATCACGGCCCCCGCCCCTCCGAATGCATCGTCGAACCTCGCCACTTTCCCGCCGACCCTCACGTTCCCCTGACGAGACAACGAGCCGCCGGCCTCGCCGGTGTGAACACCCTTTCCCAGCCCTGGACGAGGAGGAGTCGGCGGTGCCTTACCCTCCTTCCACTCGTCGATCATTCGTCTGTCCCGCCGCGCGGCCTCGTCGTGGTCGGTGATGCAGATGACTTCACCCAGCGAGGTGGAGAACTTCACGAAAGCGACTGCATGATGCAGGCGTTCGGTGCCGTAGGTGTCGAGTAGGCGATCGTCCGTGACGCCGCGCAGGACCGCGTCGAGCTTCCACGACAGATTCATGGCGTCGCGGACACCCGCACCCAGGCCCTGCCCGGCGAAGGGCGGCATCAGATGTGCTGCGTCGCCGGCAAGGAACACGCGGCCTCGGCGCCACTCCTGCGCCCAACTCGATTGGAACGTGTACACCGAGTGTCGCTCCAGGTCGGCGTTCTCCTTGCTGATTCCGTAGGGCTGGAGCAATTCCCACGCTTTGTCCGTAGCGTTGAGCTCGTCCTTGGTCTCAGTCGGCAGGCGCATGAACTCCCAGCGTCTGCGACCGGGACCGCCCGGGACCATGGTTGACGGTCGGCGCACGTCGCAATTCTGAGACGCAATGTGCGGGAAGTGCATGTTCTCGTGCAGTACGACGTCGACGACCAACCAATCGAAGAAGTACCCGTCGTCGTGCCACTCGATTCCGGTCAGCGAGCGGATCGTACTGTTGGCTCCATCGGCGCCGACGACCCAGTCGGCTATCACTGTCACCTCGCCCGGGCCGCTCGACGACTCGAGACCCACAGTGACGTCCCTGCGCGTCTGCGTCGACGACACCGCTTCCCATCCGCGCATCACCTGCACGGTGTCGAGGGACGCGACGATCGAGTCGAGAGCATCTTCGAGGGCGGGCTGGTGAAAGAAATAGGTGTTGTACCAACCAGATTCACCGGTGCCGCTCCAGTCGACCTCGACCAGGGTATCGCCGTCACCGTTACGCCAGGAGTACATGTCGTCGTACGGAACGGTGATCTCGGGAATCGTGTCCGGCGACAGCCCGATCGACTGCAAGATGCGAGCGAAGTCCGAGCAATGAGTCACTGCACGCGGCAGAGGATAAGCAGCTTCGTTCTTGTCGACGACCACGACCGTGTGGCCCTTACGGCCCAGCAGAATCGAGAGCAGCTTCCCTACCGGACCGAACCCGACCACAAGAACGTCCGCGGTGATGCGGTTCGAGATCGATTCGCGAGTGTCCATGCCTGGAGACTGCCGGTCGTCCGCACCCCAGTCACGCCATGCGTCCCAGTTTTCGGGACACCAAACCGCCGGATCGCCATAGTGGTGAGCGCCACATTCGGTGTCCCGTTTTTCGGGACGAGTGTCTTACCCGACGCTCGAACGAGACCCATGATTCCGAGAACGCCTACACCGAACATTTGGAGATTGCGATGAACCAGACGACGCCCCGCCCAAAAATCGATACAGAAACTCGATCGAACCCCGCAGTCATCGTCTTGTGCATGTTCGTCACCGTCATCGAGGGCTTCAATCTCATCGTCTACGGTTCGGTCGTCCCGCTCTTGCTCGACGACAAGACTCTCGGTTTGACGGACGAACAGGCTGGACTCGTCGGCGGCCTCGTCTATATCGGCGCGATATCAGGATCGGTGATCGCTCCATGGTGCGCGGACCGAATCGGCCGAAAACGCGTGCTGCTGGCTGCAATTGCCGTGTTCGCGCTCGGAGCGGCACTGACGGGCTGCGCGCCGAGTGCGTCCATACTGGCTATCGCGCGATTCGTCACGGGATTCGGAGTGGGTGGGGCGCTCACTACGGCCATGACGGCCGCTCGGAACAGTTCCACATCTCGGCGTGCCTCATTGGTCGTCACCATCACCATGGCCGGCATTCCGCTCGGCGGCGTCGTCGCGGCACTCCTTGCCATTCCGATCCTCCCTGCGTTCGGTTGGCGCCCGATGTTCTTCGTCGGAGCAGGGGCCGCTCTCGCCATCATGGTCGCCGTGGCGTCGATAACGATCTCGTCCGACACCCCGCAGGAGATCGCGGGCCGGCTGTGGTCGACGAAGCAGAAATTGCGGATGTTGTTCGTCGGGCGAGGTCTTGTGGCCACGATCGTCATCGCAGCTTGCGCAATCATGAACATGGTTGCGTGGCAGGGCCTCAACGTATGGCTGACTCGAGGCATGCTCGACCTCGGTTACTCGCTTCGCGCCGCACTGCTCTTCGCCTTCACCCTCACCGGCGCAGCAGTCCTCGGCTCGTTCCTCACCGCATGGCTGGCCGACAAGCGAGGCTCGGCCCTGGTGTCGGTCGCCACCGCGTCCTGCACACTTCTCGGTCTGCTCGGCATGCTCGCGCTTCCGCTGAGTGTCGGTACCACCGTCGTGTGTGTGGCGATGATGGGAATCGGCGGACATTCCACCATGAACTTGGTGCACACGACCACCGCCGACCATTTCCCGCTTCCGGTACGTGCCACGGCCCTCGGATGGTCGAACAGCACGTCGTTTGTCGGTGCATTTCTCGGACCCGTACTCGGCGGAAGTGCCATCGCGGTGGGCGGAGCGCACGGAATGTTCTCGGTCTTCGGCGCCGCCGCATTGTTCTGCCTTCTCGCCGTCGCCGGCCTGTATCTGACGGATCGCTCCGCCCGACGGCGCGGTGACGATGCGTACGACGCCCAGACCGACGACCGCAGCGTGTCGGCAACTCCTTAGAACGAGACTGACGACCGGTCGACGGCAGGATTGATCACCTGCAACTCCTCGAGTGCCGCAGACCGCTTGTCCGCGAAACGGGCGGTAGGCATCACGATACTGACGGCTTGCAGCGCCCCGGTCGGACCGACGAAACCTGTTGCCATGGCGCTGATTCCGAGATCGTGCTCTTGGTTGTCCACGGCGATGTGAGAGTGCCTGATTCGATCGAGCCGTTCCAGCAGAGTGGTCGTGTCACACACGGTGTTCTCGGTGAAACGCCGCAGAGGCTGCTGGACGAGGCCGAGAACCTGTCGATCGGGAAGATGCGCCAACAGTGCCATGCCGATGCAACTCGCGTGCAGAGAGAAGCTCTTGCCTACCTTGGATACGCCTCGCAAACGCTCCGGCGACGCAAGTTGATCCACCACGACCACCTCACGTCCGCTGAAGACGGCGAGTTCGACATTCTCGTTCATCGTGCGGGCCAGCTGCGCTAGCTGAGTTCGATTGCTGGACAACAACCTCAGGTGCGCGTTCATTCCGAACTTCAGCAGGCCCGGACCCAGCGCGTACCCGTGCCGTTGCGGAACTCTGACCAAGAACAGCTCGCGTTCGAGCGATTGAGCGATGCGATGGACCGTCGATCTCGGCAGCCCGGTACGAGCCGCAAGCTCGCTGAGAGACAACGAACCGCGACTCTCGGCAATCGCATCGAGAATCAAGGTGGTGCGACCGATGTCGGCCATCGACTAACCACTCCTCTGCGGTGGACGGACCCGATGATGCTCGACTGACATCGTTGCCGTTGGATATGGGCGACCCGACAGAATGGTAAGCGAGGTCGGTGCGCATCCGAACGGACACTGATTGGCGACCGACGTCGAGGTCCACATCAGTAGTGAACATCGAAGGCTTGACGAGCCCGCCTGATGTCGTCCGAATGGCGGAAACCCCAGTCGACGAGCGCCATGATCAGGTCGGAGAGTTCTCGACCCAACGGTGTCAGAGCGTATTCGACGTGCCTACGAACGTCAGCGACGACGGTACGCGTGAGCATGCCGTCGCGTTCGAGCAAGCGCAGGTTGTGGGTCAGCATCTTCTGTGACACCGGGTGCGTGGGATCCAGCGTGTCGAGCAGACGCCGCATTGCGGACGGACGCAGCGGGCCGGCACGAGAGATGACGAGAACCCAATTGCGCCAATAGTTTCCAACGTGTCCGACCACCCCGACTACTGGGGCGGAACGGTCCCGGTCGAACTCGGTCAACAGAGAGGCCAAGTGTCTGAACAACTCGTCCGAGTCCCCCGCAGAGTCGACTCCGCGAAGAATATGGGTGATGTCGTCCATGATGAGATTCACTGCAGACGTACTGTCGGAAGCGCCCTCAGCCTCCACGAAGCAACCCACTTCCCTCAATCGATTCCTGTTCCACGAACAGCACTCGCGGGGCACGCTATCTCGGCGGCAGCGCCGTCGTGACCAGTTTCCGTTCAACTCGTGCAGTTCCCGGCGCCAGGGACCGACGGTCTAGTCGATTTTTCGCGATTGATCGACTAGTTGCCCCTCGTGTGAGTAGCTTTCGTACGCCTCGGCAAGGTCACGGTACTTCCGAAAGTCGCGCATTCCACCGAAGTCACCTCGGCGTACCCGATCGACGAAGTCCGGGTTCGAGATTTGCGCGCGACCGACGCCGATCATGTCGAAGTCCCCCGCGTCGAGGCCGGCCCGCACTCGCAAGATATCTTCCTCGACCTGAAGAAGTGGATCCTTGTTGTCGAAGACATCGCTTGCCAAGTCGGTCGAGAGCCCCACGCTGCCGATGGTGATAACCGGCAGGTCGGTCATGCTCTTGGCCCACGCCGCCACACTCCTCCGCTGGTCCAAGTCGGGCCACCCTGGTGCTTCGAAGCGTCGCGCCGATACGTGAAAGACGTTCGCTCCGGCGCCTTCCATCCGCTCCAGGAACGGGCCGAGATCGTCCGGGGTCTGCGCAATTCGAGCACCGTAGTCCACCTCCTTCCACTGCGAGAATCGGACGGAGATGATGAAATCCGGGCCGGTCGCCGCGCGAATCGCCTCGATGATCTCCGCCGGGTACGCCGCTCGCTCGGCGAGGGTCCCACCACCGTATTCGTCTGTACGAACATTGGTCTCGTGCCACAAGAACAGATCCAAAAGGTAGCCGTGCGCGCAATGCAATTCGATTCCGTGCGCGCCGAGGCTCTGTGCCACGAGGGCACTGTCCACGTATGCGTTCTTGGTGTCCTGCAAGTCCTGCGTCGTCATCGCGACCCCGTTGGTTCGCCCGTCCTGGATCAAGCCCGACGGACTGAAAGCCGGATGGTCAGGATACGGATTCTCGATGCCGTCCACCACGAGCCGTAGCGCCCCGGGGTGCCAGAGCTGCATCAAGAGAACGACGTCGCCGGTCGAGAGGACCTCTCGGACCACGTGGCCCCATTCATCGGCTGTGTTACGTCCCAGGATGCTGAACGCGGGCTGCCAGTAGCCTGCGGGATGTTCCGGGGCGGCGCCCTCCGTGATGATGATTCCCGGCCCCTGCTCGGCGGTCTTTCGTAGCGTCTCGGCCATTCCGGCGGTCGGCTTGTATCCACGCGAGCCTCGTTGCATGGCAGGCAGGTAGAAGCGATTGCGAACTGATGTCGTGTTGAGCCGAAGTGGGGAGAACAGCGGATCGACGGTGGTGAGATCGACATCGTCGAGCGTCGAATGTAGTTGCATCTGAATGCCTTTCGATTACACAAGCTGGTCGCTCACGACGTTACGTCGGTCACATTCGGGTTGACAATTGGGAACCTTTTCGTTCCCGACCGTTTCACCAGGCGAGATGCAATCGCGCCACGTTCACTTTCGATGCAGTCTTCATGCGTTGTCGACATGGTTTGTGCCAACTACTTCGCATTGTCAGAACCGGGTCTGTGCAATGACAATGACCAGCGACACCACGGCATGACCCGATCTCGGAACGAGGTTCTCTGCAATGCCCCACGTGGCCATCGAGTACACCGGCAATCTGGCCGACTCCCTCGACGTGAACTCCCTCGTCGACACTCTGCATTCGGCAGCACAGAAGTTGGGCGTGTTTCCCCATTGGGGCATTCGGACGTATGCGTCCGCCATCGACCGGTACCGGATCGCCGACGACATCGCGGGCGGCGACACCGGGTACGTTCACGTCCGTGTCAAAATCGCCGGAGGGAAAGACGCTCCTACCGTGCAGCGGATTGTCGATGAGTTGCACAGCGCACTCGGTCGCGAGCTCGAGGAGGTATCGAGTCACCGACCCGTGGGATTCCAACTAGAAGTATTCGAGTTCGACCCCACGACAACGCGATCCGGGGGAAGCATCCCCGGGAGCCCCACCGCGGCGAACAACGCGCAGCAGTCGGCCCCCTCGAACGAACGCAGGTGAGGTTCGGAAAATCTGTCGCCAACCCTGCGGTTTCGGCGGCGATCTCTGCAGGAGACTTGAACAGCGGCCGCCACGATCTGGAAGGCGTTACCTGCGTTCATTATCGCGCATCCTTCTGCGCTCGGTCCTCTGCCGCTCAGACCCCGGCGGACTTCTTCGCGGCATGTGCGCGATTGTCGATCGCCTGGTACAGCTCGGGCACCGACGCATCGTGCATCTGACCGGGGGTCCAATCCCAGTGCTGCCGATCGGCTAACCGGATACATCGGGGCGATGCACTGAGACAATCTCGACGCCCACGTCCAGGTGATCGACGGCGATTTCACCGAAAACTCCGGAGTACGCGCGGCCGAGGAGGCTACGACGACAGCGTCCTCGCTAACCTCGCACATCGGTCAGCCAGAAGCCGCGCGAGAAGGCCCTCAAAGCAATCGACGCCGCAATGGAACGCCTGGATCAGGGTCGCACCGACGCGCTATCCGCCGTCCTACGGCCGCGTCTTGTTATCCGCTCCACATCGAGCCGGACGTCAAACTGACACAACTGCCCGTCGAACCTCTTTGGAGTGCTCAGACATCGAGTACGAGCAACGGCCCTTTCGCCCTCGACACACAGACCATCATGCAGTCGTTGCAGTCTTGCTCTTCGGTAGTCAGGACCGAATCACGATGATCAACAACACCTTCCAGAACAGGAGTCTCACATGTTCCGCACGTGCCCTCGCCGCAGGACGAGAGAATGTGTACCCCTGCTTCGGCAAGTGCCGCCAGGGCGGTGCCGCCGGCCGGGACCGTGATACGCCGCCCGCTTTGCGCAAGTTCGAGCTCGAACGCGGTGTCGGCCGAATCGTCGATGGCCTTGGGTGTGAACCGTTCCAGATGCAACGCCCCCGCGTTCCACGTGGCCTTGCAGATCGTCTCGATGGCACCGAGGAGCGGTTCGGGGCCACATGCGTAGATCGCGGTGCCGGGTTCCGGCGATCCGAGGACACGGGAGAGGTCGATGAGGCCGGACGTGTCCTGCGGCCACAATGTCACCGAATCTCCGAGTGCAACAAGTTCTTCGCGTAGCGCCATGGACTGTTCGGTGCGGCCTCCGTAGACGAGGGCCCAGGGGGTTCCCGATCTTATGGCTTCGCCGATCATCGCCGCGATGGGAGTGATGCCGATTCCGCCGGCGATGAACAGATAGCGGCCTGCGGGCTCGATTTCGAAATGGTTTCGCGGTCCGGCGATCGTGACCTCGTCACCGACGTGGACCGATTGGTGGATGTAGGAGGAACCGCCGCGGCCGGCAGGTGCGTTCAGCACACCGATGGTGAAGGTGGTTCGGTCGTCGGGATCACCGCACAGGGAGTACTGACGGACCAGCCCGTTGCCGAGATGAATGTCGATGTGTGCGCCGGGTCGCCACGGCGGGAGCGGTGCGCCGTCCGACGCGGCGAGGGTCAGCAGGATGACATCGTCTGCGGCAACGACGCGTTCGATCACCGTTGCTCGGATCTCTCGGTCGTCCTCTTCGAGTGTGGCGGTCGAGCTGTGGGAGGTGCTCAGTTGGTCGGTCATGAGAAGCGCAGCTTTCTGGCGGTCAGTCGAAGGTGACGGGGACTCGATCGAGGACATAGGCGTTCGGTGTGGTGACGTACCGGCGCGGCTCACCGGAGAGCGTGAAGATGCCGGTGCGCGAGGCCAGTTGCTGCAACGCCACGGTCGCCTCGAGTCGGGCCAGCGGGTTTCCGAGGCACCCGTGAAGCCCCTCGCCGAACGCGAGATGGGGCGCAGGGGTGCGGTGGATGTCGAACTGCTCGGGGTTGTCGAACTTCGTCTCGTCGACGTTCGCCGAGCCGAGAATGAGGAAAACTCTTCTACCGGCAGGGATTTCGACACCGTCGACGTCGACCGGCCGTACCGTGGTGCGAGCTGTCACTTGGAAGATGCTGCGGTAGCGCAGGGACTCTTCCACCGCTCTCGGGATCAGAGCGGGGTCGTCGTGAAGGGCCTGTTGCTGGTCGGGGTGCAGGGCGAGCTGCTCGAAGAGGGTGGATATCTGGCCTGCGGTGGTTTCGATTCCGGCAATGTACAGCGCGAACGCGAGGCCCACGGCTTCGGCTGCGGCGTCGAAATCCGCGGGCGCGAGCGGTGCACCGTCGATCTCGGCTTGGACGATTGTTGTCAGGACGTCCTGGCGCGGGGTGCGGCGACGCTCGTGCAATAGTTCGGCGAGGTAGTTGCGCAGTTCACGCGTGGACTCGCGGGCGAAGGGCGTGATTTCCGGTGAGCCGGGCTCGCGGTGCTTGATGCCGTGGGTCCACTGTACGAACTTCTCCCGGATCTCACCCTTCGGCATTCCGAGGAAGTCGAAGAAGACCTCGAACGGGATCGGCCACGCGAAACTCTCGGCTAGGTCGACCTCTCGTCGGTCTCCGAAACCGTCGATGAGCGTGTTGCACACTGCCCTGATCTGCTCGGTCAGCGCTTTGATGCTTCGGGGCATGAACGAGCGCTGGACGACGGCGCGCAGTTGGTCGTGGCGCGGATTGTCGAGGTCTGGAAGGAGCCCGGGGCCGCGCTGTTCCTGCTCGAAGTCGTCGATGTCGACGCCTTCGTAGTTGAGATACGACTCACTGTCCTTGAGTGCGACCCTCACATCGTCGAATCGGCTCAACGCATAGAAGCCCCATTTCTCGTTGAAGTAGACCGGCGCCTCGTGCCGCAGTCGGCGGTATGCCGCGAACGGGTCGGACTGGAAGTCATCGGTGAACGGGTCGTAGAGCGGGGCGTAATCCGATTCTACGTAGGGCTTTTCGATGCTTTCGGGCATGTGGAACTTCTTTCTCGGCGGCGACGTTAGCGCGCTCTAATTCCACACAGTAGAGCGCGCTAACATTGGAGTCAACTACCTCACGGTATCGATCTGGTGCGGGGGTTCACGATGTCGTAACCAACCGCTGGTCGGCTTGGCGAACCCCGACTTCCATGCCCGTCTGATGGACTGCACGCCTGTGCGGTGACCCGACCCGCGATCGCCAACGACGAGCAGGTTGTGGGATACGGTTCTGTCATGCCAGCAGGTCCGGTTCACGGCGCGCGCTCGGTGACGATGGTCGACGTCGCGCGCGAGGCCGGAGTGTCGAGGGCGCTGGTGTCGCTGGTGATGCGAGAGACCGGGTACGTCTCTCCCGAGAAACGCACCCTCGTACTCGACACCGCCCGCAGACTCGGTTACCGCCGCAACGCACTTGCCGCGAACCTCGCCTCGAAAACCACGAACTCGATCGGCCTGGCAATCTTCGACCTACACAATCAGGTCTACGCCGACTTCGCAGACGGGGTCCTGGACGTGATCGGGCCGACGAGGTATCAGCTCCTGCTCTCCACGAGCACTCAGGACGAGTCGAGCCTTGCCGCCGGCATCGAAACGTTGGTGGGGCTGCGCCCGGACGGAATCCTGCTGGCCACCCACGTTCCCGAACACCTGGATCTGTCGGCCATCCTCGCCGGCACGCCGACCGTCATGATCGGCGAGGATCCACTCGTCGAACTCGGTGACGCCGTCCACGGCGAGGACGAGGCGGGTGCGTTCGCTGCAACGGACCATCTGATCAAGCAGGGACATCGCGACATCGTCTACGTCGAGGGGCCCTCGACTCTGCAGAATCACGCCCGGCGTGCCGGGTACAGCGCCGCGGTCGAGAGAGCCTCGCTTCGCGAGCGTGTGGTGTCAGGGGACGCGACCGAGGACGGCGGACAGCGCGCACTGCTGGGTCTGCGACGGTCGAATTCCCTTCCCACTGCGGTGTTCTGCTACAACGACTCCACTGCTGTCGGCGTGCTCATCGGCGCCCGCCGGGAGCGCCTCTCTGTGCCGCAGGACCTCGCCGTCGTCGGGTACGACAACACCCGAGCCGCGTCCTATCCGGGCGTCGACCTGACCTCCGTCGACCCGAAGGCCCGACACATGGGCGCGCAGGCCGCGGAACTTCTTCTCGGCCGCATCGAGGAGCCGTCCCTGCCGGGACGCACGAACACCCTGACTCACCAGTTGATCATCCGTGGATCCTCGGATCACCTCCGCAGCCGCTGAATCGACGACACGAATCGACTGTTCCGAATCCGCACGCCCACTGTTAGAGCGTGCTACTCTCACTTTAGTAGAGCGCGCTAACAATCTTACGAAATCAGTCTTTTATCAAACGAACTCATCACGCCCTTCGACATCATCAGGTGCAACCATGAAGTACGCCACAATCGAACTGGCCGGAAAACTGGTGAGCACGTTGGGATTCGGAGCCATGGGATTCTCCCACTGGTTCGGGACGCCCGACGAGGCCCAGGGCATCACCGCGCTGCATCACGCTCTCGACTCCGGTGTCACCTTCGTCGACACCGCCCGCGCCTACGGCCCCTCCGAAGCATTGGTCGGCAAGGCCCTTCGCGCGTGGTCCGGGGCCCCACCGATTGTTGCGACGAAGGTCGACTCCCTCGGGCCGCGGCGGCGGTGGGGTACCCCGGTCGACGTGGAGACCGTCTTCCCCCGCGGGCACATCCGGGCCAGCGCGGAACGCTCCTTGAAGGAGCTCGGCGTCGATCATCTCGACCTGCTCCAGCTTCACCTGTGGTGGCCGACCTGGGGGACCGAGGGCCACTGGTTGGACGAACTCGTCGAGCTCAAGGACGCCGGCCTCGTCGGGGGAATCGGCGTCTCGCTCCCCGATCACCGCTCCGACGTCGCACTCGGGCTCGTCACCACGGGTGCGATCGATTCCGTGCAAACGATCGTGAACATTTTCGACCCCACCGCCCTCGATGCGCTGGTGCCGCTCTGCCGCCAACACGGCGTCGCCGTGCTGGCTCGGTGCGTTCTGGACGAAGGCGGGCTGACCGGTGCCATCACCGCCACGACGCACTTCCCCGCCGGCCATTACCTCGACGGGTACTTCGACGCGACCATCCCCCGCGAGGTCTACCTCGACAAGGTCGACCGGTTACGCTCCTTCGTCCCGCAGCACGCGCCCTCGCTCGCCGCGCTGGCACTCAAGTTCGTCACGCAGGCCGAGGGAATCACGACCGCTCTGACGAGCATGCACATCCCAGAACACGCGCGGGCGAACATCGCAGCGGTCGACGGGCCCGACCTCCCGGCCGACGTCGTCGAGCTGCTGCGTACCCGGCACCGTTTCATCAAGAACTTCAACCACGCAACCCATTGGGAGTGAGACGGTGATCACGGTGAACGACACAGTGCGGTGGGAGGAACTTCTGCCCCACCAGTTCGAAACACGCCTGAGCGCCGCGCCGGTGGTGTATCTGCCGCTGGGGTTGTGCGAACCACACGGACACGCAGCAGCATTCGGCCTGGACACCGTCAAAGCGGTCTGGCTGTGCGAGCAGGCGGCGAGACGCTACGGCGGTATCGTCGCCCCGACCCAGGGGTACCAGATCCACGAAACCGGATACCACGCGCCGTGGCTCGCGGCGGTCATGGGCAAGGTGAATCCGCGCCTGGGCGGAGTTCCTCCGGATGTGTTGCTGCGCATGCTGTTGTTCCAGCTCCGCGCGTTCGCGAACGCCGGGTTTCGCACCCTCGTGCTGGTGACCGGACACCACGGCAACCAAGCCGACCTCAGGCTGGTGGCCGAGGAGTTCACCCGCACATGCCCCGTGCAGGTCGTGGCCGTCAGCGACCCCGAATTGGTTCGCGGACGCCATCACGGTGATCACGCCGGCCGCTACGAGTTGTCCCAGTTGATGTACATACGACCGGATCTGGTGGACCTCGATCGAGTGCCAGATCGCGCGACGAGCCCGCTGGGCAGATTCGCCCAGGGCGACGACGCGGCGGACGCAAGCGCAGACTACGGCCGCCGAATCCTCGAGGACAGCCTCAACGAGCTGGGGCGACGCATCCTCGCCACCGGCACGGACGAACACTCTCCTCCCCCACTGACCATTGACGCCACGGAGGAAATCTGGCTCAGAATCGTTGCGCGACAATCTCAGTGGCGCACATTATCGGACCAGGACCCAGATCTCGCGGAATCGACCCGCTAGGTGTCGACAGCGCGAGGCAAAGCGGTGGTCGACCGCACGATCAGCTGGGGTGCCACGAGTTCCGTCCGCTCATTGCCGAGGTCACGCTCGCCCGGTTCGGTCGCCCATTCTACAGCGATGCGCGCCAGCTGCGCCCCGTCCTGACGCACACTGGTCAAGTCGACCGAGGACCATCCCGCCGACTGGGTGTCGTCGTACCCGACGATCGAAACATCCTGCGGAACAACAACACCACCGTCCTTGAGCGCCAGAAGCAACCCGATTGCCAACATGTCGTTGTACGCGATCAGCGCCGTCGGCAAGCGAGGGTCGATCAGGAGCCTGGCAGCGAGCTCAGCGCCGGCTGCCTCGGTGTTGGACGCAGAGAGCACTCGCACGTGCTCGTCGAGCCCGTGCGATCGCATCGCCTCCATGTACGCCGTTCGGCGTTCGGCGTTGAGCGGAACGGACGCAGCCTCGGCGTAGGCGATATCCGTGTGGCCGAGTTCGACGAGGTGATCGACCACCGATCCGATCCCGGCGCGATCGTCGGTCCGGACCGAATACACCCCTGGCACAGTTACTTCGGATCCTATTGCCACGACTCGCTCTGCCCGTGAGGCAATCGTCGCCAACTCCACGTCCGTGATTTCCGGGCTGATCAGCAACAGCGCCTCCACCCGGTCCTGCAGCAGACTCTCTGCAGCGCGTACAGCGGGTCGGTGCGCCGTCTCGGCGCTGAGCACCAGGTCATACGTGATCGCATCCACCGCGCCATACAGGTGGGTGACCAGATCGGAATGGAACGACTGGTCGAGCGCGAACGTCACCCCGAGCAGCCGTGACCGCTCCTGCCGGAGCCTGCGCGCGGCGATGTTGGGCCGATAGCCCAAACGAGCTGCGACAGCAGCGATGTGCGCCCGAGTTTCGTCCGACACACCCGGCGTTCCACGCAACGCAACTGACGCCGACGTCGTCGACGTGCCCGCGGCGCGCGCCACGTCGGTGATCGTCACGCGAGAGGAGTCCACCGCCTCATCCTTCCCCACTGTGCACCGAAAAGCCCACTCCGCCAGTTGTTCATCATCATTCTTCGATGCTCCGGCTACATGTCTTGACATGACGCACGTCACAACCTACCGTCAACCGTAACGTTACGGTTCCTTCTTCCGGCCCAATATTGGGGCTTCGCTTCGACTCCATCGCAACCGCTTCGGAATTGTGCGATCAACGCCAGCCCTACCTAATTTCACGGCACGCGAGGCCAGACACACCTGCGTACCCATCCACCGCCGATGCGATATCCGCCTACGAAAGGCACATCATGACAAAGTCTCGAAACCACTCCCTTCGACGAGGGACCCTCGGCACCTTCGCGGCCCTGACTCTGCTGGTCACGTCCTGCTCCAGCACCGGAGGCGCAACGGATTCGGCTGGTAGCTCGATGGCCGCGGGGTCTGCCGACACCCCCAAGCTCACCATCGCGATGATCACCCACGGTGTACCCGGTAACGCGTTCTGGGACGTCGTGCAGAAGGGCGCCGAAGCGGCCGCAGCGAAGGACAACGTCGAACTGCGCTACACCTCGGATCCCCAGGCGCCCAACCAAGCCAACCTCGTGCAATCGGCCATCGACTCCAAGGTGGACGGAATCGCCGTCACGCTGGCCAAACCTGACGCGATGAAACCTGCCGTCGCTGCTGCCGAGGCGGCCGGCATTCCGGTCGTCGGACTCAACTCGGGTCTGAGTACATACAAGGAAATGGGTGTCCAACAGTACTTCGGACAGGACGAAGACATCGCCGGACAGTCGGCCGGGGAGCGCCTCGCCCAGGACGGCGCCAAGAAGGTGCTCTGCGTCGTTCACGAGCAGGGCAACGTCTCACTCGAAGCGCGCTGCGCTGGAATCGCACAGAAGATGCCGGGCGCTGTGGTGGAGTCGTTCTATGTAAACAGCCAGGACATGCCGTCCGTCGAGGCGCTCCTGACGGCCAAGCTTCAGCAGGACCCGACCTTCGACACCATCGCCACCCTCGACTCGTCGATCGGACACGTCGCCGTCCAGTCGAAGGCCGCTACCGGTGTCGACGCCAAGATCGTCACGTTCGGAATCGACGCCGAAACGGTGAAGGAAATCAGAAACGGCGACGTCGTATGGGCTAACGATCAGCAGCCATTCCTGCAGGGTTACCTCGCAGTCGATTCGCTGTGGCTCTACCTCAACAACGGCAACACCATCGGCGGCGGCGAGGCGGTACTGACCGGACCGGCGTTCATCGACGAGTCCAACATCGACGCGGTGGCCGACTACGCCGCCGCCGGCACCCGCTGACACAAACGGCTTCGACGAGTTAGATGATCGACACTCTGCAGCCATCACGTTCCCCGACCGACTCGACGGGTTGGTTCCACCGTCACCTCGAAATCCGTACCTGCACAGGAGCTCCGATCTACCACCAGATCGAAACCCAGATCCGTACGGCAATCGACGACGGCACCCTCGGGCCGGGTTGCGAGCTTCCATCGAGTACCTCTCTGGCCGGTCACCTTCGAGTCGACCGGCGAACATTGCGCATCGCCATCGATGCGCTGACGGACGCCGGGTTGATCGTCCGCACCGGTTACACACGCTGCATCGCACTGCGCTCGTAACGAACACCGACAGGTTCTCTGCGGCGCAGCAAACACTCCCTCCCGCAACACATCCGCATCTCGCCCATGAGCGGTCCCGTCACCGACTTAAGCCGTACTCAGTGGTACCGCGGCAGGAAAGAGAACCACCATGAAATCTCCACACCACCTCCGAGTCGCCCTCGTCGGAGCCGGTGCCGCAGGCCAAGCACACGCCTTCGGCTTTCGAAACGTCTCTATGGCGGCCGGGCTCGACGAAGTGACGATCGACCTCGCCGTCGTCGTCGACCCGAACCTCGACCTCGCACGAAAAACCGCAGCGCGCTATGGCTACGGCGCCGTCACCGACGACCTGGACTCCGTCCTCGCCGACCCCACCATCGACGCAATCAGTCTCGCACTCCCGAACAACCTCCACACCCGAATACTGCCTGCGGTACTTCGATCGGGTAAGCACGTGTTCGCCGAGAAGCCGATCGGCACCGGATCCGAAGAAGCAGAGGAGCTCGTCGCTCTCGCCACCGCATCAGTGGCGGTCACCGGCGTAGGCTTCTCCTTCCGCCGCCTGCCCGGCCTCGCGGCCGTCCACGACCTCGTCGGCGAAGGCCGCATCGGCGCCGTTCGCAGCTTCACAGCGTGGTACAACGCCGATTACGCGGCATTGCCCGACGCACCGTTCAGCTGGCGCTTCGCCAAGGACACCGCCGGAGCCGGTGCGTTGATCGACATTGGAACCCATGCCATCGACGCGGTGCAGTATGTGGCCGGGCCCATCCGACGAGTCCTGTCGAGCACGCTGCGCACTGCAATCACCGAACGACCGGTCCCGGGCACCGACGGTGAGACCGCCGTCGTCGACACCGACGACATCGCCTTGCTCACCGTCGAACTCGACAACGGGGCCGTCGGACAGATCCACGTCAACCGCATCGCTGCTGGTTTGCCGAACTCCCTCGGCATCGAGGTACACGGCGCCACGGGACACGCGCGATTCGACTCCATCGCGGGAGGCGAGTTCCACGTTTACACGGGCGGCACCGGCACACTGGACGGTCCGCGCCGCGTCTTCACCGGACCGCAGCATCCCTACTTCACCGATGTTGCTGCCATGCCGGGCGGCGGCGTGGGTACGGGGTATGCCGAAGCGTTCGTGGCCGAGATTCAGCACTTCGTCCGCTGCATCCTCACCGGCACGGCCATGGACACCGACTTCCCTTCCGCCTACCGAGTGATGCTCACCGTCGATGCCGCGCAACTCTCGGCAGTCAGCGGCACCGCGGTCGATGTCGACGACGTCCCCTCCCTGCGTCACCAATTACGCAGCGGCGCAACCCCCGTCCCCGCCTGACCGACACCACCACGAGGATCGACGTCTCGTGAACGCGCCCGCCACCAACCCCGACTTCTCCGGGCTGAGCCTAGGCACTGCGCCCGATTGCCGGGGCATCCCCGACGACCCACAGCAGCCCCACTGGAGTACCTTCACAGACGAATGCGTCGAGGCCGGCTCGCCAACGCCGTGGCAACTGGCATCATCTTCCCGCTGATGCTGGTGCTGCTGGACGTTTGGTTTTGTGCTGACCGGAATCCTGCGTCTAACAATGCCGTGGAAATCCGGATCACCGCAACTGGCGCAGTTGCTTTATCCGCCAGCGATATTCCCGCGGCAATCAGGCGTCTGACGCTACGGCCGTCGCAGCAGTTTCCGCACCGACCGGTCATCTGAAAACGCGAAACCACACTCGGTAATTGTCGGTGTCCAGTCGACGCAGACTGATCCACCGAGTCCGATGCTCGGCGTCGAGCTGAGGTCCGCAGCTCCGCCGAAGCGGGCCGTCGAACGTACGTGGTACCACGTGAGTCCTAGAAGAAGAGACCCTCGATCGCTGACAGGTGCGCCCACCGTGGCGATTCCGACCTGACGTGCGAGTAGGTGCGACCGAGTTCAGGGTTGCTGAGCGGGCGGTGTCGTCGGACGCCCGGCTGCAGCGTCGCGGATCCACTGCGGAACCTCGAGACCATCGCGCTCGTACAACGCAACGGACGCACGCGCGGCGGCCCTCGCCACCTGCGGCCGCGCGGGGCTCTTCCTGTTCTCGGTCGTGGTCACGGCTGATCCTCCTGCTCGCTCTGGTTGTCAGTGTCCTCGGTTTGCGGCGGTGACGCCAGTGCTCGCCACAGCGCGCGGGTGGCGACGGCGCGCAGGACATCGCGTTCGGTCGCGGTGATGAGCGGCGAGTCGGTCACCGGGGTGTAGATGTCCCAGCCCAGCGCGGCTTCCGCTTCGTCGTCACTGGTGGTGCGCTCGAGGCACCACGTTATTCGTTGCCAGGCTTGGGCGCGCTTATCGGCGACAGTGCGCTGCCGGACTGTGAGAGCGACTCCGACGACAGCGAGGACGCCGACGATCAGTGTCACCCATGCTTGTGCAGGCATCAGAGATGTCCCTTCGTTGTTGCGAGCCGACGCGCTGCGAGGCCGAACGGTGTGCACCGAACCCCTCCGGCGGGCAAAGCGCCGCAGTAGGTCGAGATCGACGACTTGTCTCTGTGTCGGCGTGCACACTGTAGGTGCGAGCACCGACACGACGGACCCCGCAGGGCGACACTGGCGCCTCCATAAAGCCCCGATTGCCTGGTCAACACTTACTCAACACTTTGAGCCGAATCCGAGCGGACTCAGGTGAATCCACCTGAAACTGTGAGTGCACATAACACCTGTTCAGGCACACTTTCCTGAACATCTACGAACCCCCGCGACCGACGGATTCTAAGACACTGGGTCCGGGGTTCGAGGCCCTGTGGGCGCACTGCAAAAAGCCCGTCACCAGCAAGTATGCAGATGACGGGCTTTTTCGTCGCCGTGATTTCGGCGGCACGTCAACACTCAGTCGACATTCTGGTCGATTTCGGGGGTTGAAGTGTTCACCTGTACCGGTCCGAGCATATTGAGCAGCAGGGTCAGATCCGGCGCGCTGTTCATCCGCTGGATGTAGTCAGCCTCCGTCACTCGTAAGTTGAAGTGGCCGAGCTGCGTTTGGGCCGTTTCGACGCCGTTCTGCTCCTTCACCAGAGTGGCATTCGCGTCTCGGAAGGTGAGGCGTCACCCATTCGTACTTCTCTCATCGCGCCGCCCTCTACGATCTCCTCATATTCGGCGGCGACAGCCCGTTGCCGGTAAGTGTCACGGAGATTGCGTCGTGCACGTTGTCGATGATCGGTCCCTGCCCCGGTGTGCACCAAGCGTCGACCCCGATTCGTATTGTCCCCCTGTCGATCAGCGAGAAGTATGCTGCGGGCGCCGACGCGCCGTGGCAGCGAGGTCGACTCGCACACATCGGCCGATCTGTTCGACCGCCTCCAGCCGCGGCGTGCCCGTCAGGCCGCCCGAAGAACTCCGAAGCCGAGCCCGGGCCGCCGCCGAAGTCGCGGCTAACGGCTTCGGCGCAGCAGGAAGCGCTGCATCTTGCCGCTGGGCGTCTTGGGCAGCCCGTCGACGAAGTGCACCGTGCGTGGGTAGGCGTGAGCGGCGAAGTTGGTCTTCACCAGCTGCTGCAGTTCGGACTCCAGCGCGGGTGTTCCCAAGACACCCTCCGCGAGAACGACGTACGCCTCGACTACCTCGCCGCGAATGTCGTCGGGTTGACCCACCACCGCGACGTCCATGACCGAGGGGTGTTCCACCAGAACACTTTCGACGTCGAACGGTCCGATGCGGTACCCGGCCATGATGATCACGTCGTCGTTACGCGCAGAGAAGAAGAACGAGCCGTTCTCGATGCGGCCGGCGTCACCCGTCAAGTACCAGGACCCGTCCTCGGTGAACCGTTCGGCGGTCTTCTCGGGGGCATCGACGTATCCGGTGAACCACATCAACGGGCTGCCCGCCACCTCCAAGCCGATCTGATCCTCGACGACTCCGGCGGTGAAGCCCGGCAACGGCTTTCCCATCGAACCCGGGATCAGCGGCTCACGCACCGCGTCGTGCCAGGCGTTGACGATGACCATGCCGAGTTCGGTCTGGCCGTAGTGGTCACGCACCGACACGCCGAGCGCGGAATCCGACCACACCAGGACGTCTGGCGTCAGCGGCTCCCCCGCCGACGATGCGCGTCGCAGCCGGATGCCGCCGAAAGACGGGTCCTTGCTCAGGCTCCGGTACACAGTCGGTGCCGCAGCGAAGTTGGTCACGTCGAACTTCTGCATGACCGCCATGGTGACAGCGGGCGTGAACCCGGCGTGCAGCATGAGGCTGCGGCGACCCATGGCCATCGGTCCGAGAATGGCGTAATAGAGCCCGTAGGCCCAGCCGGGATCAGCCGCGTTCCAGAACACGTCGTCCTCGGACACGTCGAGTCCGTAGGTCATGTAGGCGACGAACGACGCCAGTGCTGACACCGGCACCGGGACGCCCTTCGGCTTTCCCGTCGTACCGCTGGTGAACAGCTGGATCATCAGCCCGTCGCCGCCCACGGCCACCGAGGTCACCAACGGCTCGTGCTCACGGATCAGCGCGTCGAAGCCCTCCCCCGTCTCTAGCACCGTGATGCCCTCGATCGCGTCGAGCTTCTCGCGCTGGTCCGTCTCGGTGATGACGAAGCGCGCGTGCGCGGCCTCGACGCGCATCGCGATCGCCGGAGTCGCGAAAGCCGTGAACAGAGGGACATGCACCGCGCCGAGGCGCCACAGACCAAGGAGGGCGACCACCAGCTCGAGCCGCTTGCTCATCAGCACTCCGATACGGTCACCGCGAGCGACACCCATCTCGGCGAGGCCCGTCGCGAAACGTGCAGACAGGTCGTGCAACTCGCCGTAGGTGAGATCTCGCGAGGTCAGATCGCCCTCGATGAAGGTGAACGCGATCGCAGCGGGATCATGGTCGTCGCACAGCAGGGAGGCGAGGTCGGCGTCAGCAGATCCGTACGTGGACAGGAGCCGTGCGACATCGTCGGTCAGGGTCGTCATGGTTAAGGAGTGTGGCGCGGAACACTCGCCGCCCGATACCCTCCGAAGAGGGTAGAAAGACGGAGACTCATGATCGACACTCATTTCGACGCAGCCGTGGACCGGGTACGTGCAGGCTCGGGCGTGGCGCTTGCGTTCGGCGGAATCATGACCGCGGGTCAGCGCCTGACGCTGCGCCATTTCGCGGGCTACTCCGTCGGTGCGCTCGACGGAGTCGAACTCGAAGCCGGCCATGGTCTCGGCGGCAAGGTCCTACAGATCAATCGCACTGTCGCGCTCGACGACTACATGCGGACGCCGAAGATCAGCCACCGGTACGACGCGATCATCGGCGCCGAGGGGCTTCGCGCCATGATCGCGACCCCGGTCGTCGTCGGGCGGACGGCCGTCGGTGTGCTCTACGGCGCGATGCACACGGCCGGGCACATCGGTGATCGCGTACTCGATGTGCTGAGCGTCGAAGCGGGAGTTCTGGGCCAGGACCTCGCGGTCGACGAGGCGCGGCGCGACGCCGACCGTCTGCGCGAGGACCTACGCCAGACGTACACCCGGCTCCGGGCAGCCGCTACGCGGGTCGATGCCCCGGAAGTCTCGTCCGTACTCGACTCGATGCGAGCCTTCCTCGAACCCGCTGTAGCAACGACCGCCGCTCCACACGTCACCCCGCGCGAACGTGACGTGCTGTCTCTGGTGGCGCTGGGCCGATCCAACATCGCGATCGCCGAGGAACTCGGCCTCACTGTGTCCACAGTCAAGAGCTACATGAAATCGATCATGGCCAAGCTCGACGCCGCGACGAGATACGAAGCAGCGCATGCTGCTCGGCGAGCGGGTCTGGTGCCCTGAATCGATGCGCAACTCGCCCGGCCTAGTTGTGATGTCGAGCGAGTGGGCAGTCCGGTGATTCCTGGTGGGCCGCCGGTATAGGAGTCGGTTCGGACGCGACCGTAGAGGTGTGGCCGACCCGGACTACTCCATCGAACCCTTCGGACGAGTTGATAATTGCGGCGATGTGCAGTTCCCGCTGCCCGGAGCCAGTTCCCGGACCGCAGCCGACTTGTCCGTGTCGACGAAGTTCGCGGAGGCTTCTGCCAGCAGTTGATCGTGGCGGGTCTCAAGAGAACTCATCAATGTGCCTGTCTCGCAGCGTTATTCGGACCGAGTTGATGTAGCCAGCTGGGGAGCAGTATGTAGCGATGCAGAGTCCTGGGACGGCTACGTGGTCAACGAACCGAGGCGCGGAAGGCGCCTGGCGGCAGCCCGGTCCGATGCCGAAAAAATTTTGCGAAATTGGTGGCGTCGACGAAGCCTAGGCGGGTCGCGATCGCCGTTGCGGGGAGATCGGCATGCGCGAGCAGTCGTCTCGCTTCGAGGGTGACCCGGCGGTCGATGAACTCCTTCGCACCGACACCGGCCGCGGCCTGGGTTGCCCGGCTCAGAGTGCGTGCCGAATAGCCAAGGCTGTCAGCGTAATCGGCAACCCGCCGTGTGTGGGTGAAGTCCTGTTCGAGCTGGGTGCGGAACCGGACGAAGGTGGTGTCGACTGTATCTACCGGCTGTGCGCACAGCGCGGCTGCCCGCACCGCGACAACGGCGAGCAGATTGCGTAGGACTTCACGCCGGGCGGCGACCGGCAGCCCTCCTGCATCTTCGAATTCCGCTGCCAGGTGCGTGATCGCACGATGCAACGCGGGCGTGCCCGAGTCGGACGCAGGGGCCACTGCCCGACCGAACGGGTCGTCGAGTCGCGCGGCGGCCGCTGTCCTCGGATCGACCGAGCTGGCCTGGAATACGGCAAGTAAGCCGTCGGCCTCGGTAAGGTCGCCGAACTGTTGAACCTGTCCCGGTCGGACCCACAGGACCGAACCTGCATCGATGCCGTAGGCGGTGAAGTCCACGGTGTGTCGCAGCGTGCCGCTGGTGACCGCGAACAGCTGATGAAACTGCGGCCGCTGAGGCGTCACCAGATCGGTGGCCGCAGCGCGGGTCGCCAGTTCGGCGAGCGTTAGCACCTCGAGCCCGGGCAGAGGCGTGTCGTCGGGTGGCGCGAATCCGATCGACGGGATGAGTTGTCCAATTTTGACCATGATCGGTCTCGATTTTACCTTTCCGCAGGACGAGGAAGACGGAAAACTACAAGTACCAACCGATGAAGGAGCAGAAATGTCAAAGATCGCAGTGTTCGGAGCCAACGGAACGATCGGTAGCCGCATCGTGGCCGAAGCCCTGACCCGCGGCCACGAGGTCACCGCAGTCGTCCGGAATCCGGCCAACGTCACCACCGATCACCACAACTTGACGGTCACCGAGGGCGATGTGCTCGACTCTGCGTCTGTCGCAGCAGTGTCCAAGGGCCAAGACGTCCTGGTCAGCGCGGTCGGTGGCGGTGACGGCCCGGGAACCATCGCCACGATCAAGCCCGCGGCCGAGACGCTTGTCGAAGGCCTGCGCTCGCTGGGCGCGGACGCACCGCGGTTGATCGCCGTCGGCGGCGCAGGCTCCCTGCGAACCCCGAATGGCACACAGGTGTGGGACGCCGAAGGCCTGCCCGAGTTCGTTCTGCAGATCATGCACGCACACGGCGACGCCCTGGACTACTACCGGACGGTCTCCGACGTGAAATGGACCAACCTCACCCCAGCCGCCGAGATCGAGCCGGGCGATCGAACCGGTACCTACCGCACTGCCGACGACGACCTCATCGCCGACGCCACCGGGCAAAGCCGAATCTCGACCGAAGACTTCGCCGTCGCCGCGGTGGACGAGATCGAACAGCCGCAGCACATCGGCCGCAGATTCACCGTCGCGTACTGAGCCCCCCGGGGCACGTCAGTATTGCTGGCCACGCTCGCCGAGCTCGTCGCCTCCGGGCAGTTGTGCATCCCCATCACCGCTACCTACCGCCTAGCTGATGTGCGCGCGGCCTACGCCCAGCTAGAAGACCGGCACACGCACGGGAAGATCGTGCTCATCCCGTGACTCCGACGGCCGACCGTCAGTGCATTCAAAATCGCCGCATCGCAAACACTTCGAGAACACTCTCATCCCGCCGCCGCCGGCGGACGAACCGACTGGAGCAAGACATGACAAGCCACACCACCACTACCGCTGACGCCGTCGCCGTCGTCAATGCCTACGGGAAGGCGCTCGCGGCCGAGGACCGAGCCGCAATCGTCGCCCTCTACGCCGAGGACGCCGAGATCATTCCCGAGAACCTTCCGAGCCTGCGCAGTTCGGCAGCAATCGAAGCCTTCTACATCGCCACCTTCAACGAGATCAATATGCAGGTGACGCTGCAGGTGAAATCGGCTGAGGTGCACGACAAATTCGCAGTGGTGCGCAGCGAGCAGCCCGTCATGGTCACGGCCAAAGCCGACGGCGCCCGCATCCCCAGCTACTTCCGCGAACTGTTTGTCCTGCGCAACACCTCCGCGGGCTGGCGTATCTGCAACTACATGTTCTCCCAGAGCCCCGGACAGGCCGAGACGCCGGCCTGACGGCACTTCAGAGCCCGGAACGCACGAACGCGTCGCTGTCGTTTCTGCTGGTCCTCAACGGCGGCGCGATCGTCGGCGGTCTGATCGCGTCGAGCGTTGCGGACCGCACCGGCCCGCAGCGCGTCATCGCTGTCACCTTCTGCCTCGCCGCCCTCTCACTGATCGTGCTGACTTTGGGCTTCCCGCTTGGCGTCCTGCTCGTCGCCGTAGCCGTAGCCGGAACCGGTATCGGTATCGGAGCGATCGGAACGCAGGTCCTCATCTATGGGTTCGTGTCGAACTATTACCCCACGACGTCACTGGCAGCCGGTGTGGCCTGGTGCGGGGTTCGGCAGCTGTATTCGGAAATCGTCGATTCTGCAGCTTCGGTTCCTTCAGCCAGCGGATGCTTTCGCCGCCAGCTCTGCCCGCGAGCGGATCCCCAGTTTTGCGTAGACCCGAGTGAGGTGGAACTGCACTGTCTTCACCGACAGGAACAGTTCGGCGGCCACTTCGCGATTGCTCAAACCGGTCGACACCAGTGCCGCCACAGCGTCTTCCTGCGGTGTCAGCGCATCGAGCGGACGATCCCTGAGGACGGCACGCATTCCCCCGGCCTTGAGCTCACGATCGCAACGCGCCACATAGGTACTCGCCCCGATCGAGAGGTAGCACTCGCGGGCGGCTGAGATGACGACGTCCGCTTCCCGCCGCTTTCCGGCGCGTCGCAGCGTCTGACCGTAGGCGAAGTTCACCCGCGCACGGTCGTAGATCAAGGGGAGATCCGCGAGGTCGCCGAGTGCGCTGTCGAACGATGCTCGCGCAGCGTCCAAATCTCCTCGCGCGCCGTGCAGTCGGCCGCGGGCATACCCCAAGCGAGCCTGCGTGGACCGGTGATCCGCGACGGTGGCCCGGCGTTCGTGAATATCGAGAAACCCCTCCGCCTCGTCCAGTCGGCCCTCCACCACAAGAGCATTGGCGTAGACGTCCGCCCATGGCCAGAACCCGGGTTCGGAGATGTCGTCAGCAGCCCACTCCTCGGTGAGCGGCGCCAGTGCTCGCAGAACCCCGGGGTAGTCGGCACGCGCCTCGGACATCGCCGCATGTGCGAGACACGCTGGCACCCGCATGATTTCGTAATCACGTGCTCCCGCGTCACCGTCGCGTGCGCTGTTCTCGGCTTTGCGCCAGTCTCCGCGTAAAGCGTGAATCTGCGTCGCGGTCCAGTGCAGGAGTGGCGCGATCAGTACCGATCCCGACCGGTCGACAAGATCGATTCCGGCACCGACCACTCGAAGGGCCGCGTCCCACTCGCCGGTGAGGAAGTACGTTCGGCCGAGCCACGCGTGCGCCCACAACGAAATTCGCGTCGATCCTCCGAGAAAATCGGTGGGAGAGGCAGATTCGAGCTCTGCGCGCGCGGTGTCGACACGGTCGGCTGCCAGGTGCAGCCACCCCGCACCCATCTGCACTCGCTGCCCCACCGCGCCGGTGCTGGCGTGACTCCACAGGTCGCTGTAACTGCTGAGGGCTTCCGCCGTTCGGCCCGTCCCCCCGAGTCCGAGACCGCGAATCGATTGCGCTTCCACCGCGGTGGCGTCGTCGGCTCCGACGAGCTCGACGGCTCGGTCCGCCCACATCACGAGCTCGCCGCCGTGACACCGGGCAAGGTTGTGCAGCACCTGACGGTGACAGACGATGGCCGCAGTGTGCGGATCGTGACGTGTCCGCACCGACTCCCAGGCACGCCGCAACCGCTCCTCCGCTTCGTGCGGGCGGCCGCGCAGAATGGCGAGATATCCGAGAACCGCGTTACGCATGGGGGTTTCACGCAGGCTCTCGATCTCCGCGCTGTATGCGGCGGCCCCGGGCACGTCACCCGCACCGATCATGGCGTCGACCGCGAGAACGAGCCTCTCGTCCCGCGCGGCCGGATCACGACTGGACCGAGACGACAGTTCATACAGCCGGGCGGCGGATCCCCACTCTCCCTTCGCCGCTCGCTCACCCGCCAACGCGACGAGCTGCGCGGACACGCTGTCGTCGGGAAGGGGCATCGATTCGACGATGTGCGCCAACGCATCGGCCTGATCCTCGACCACGTCGACCGCTCGGCGGTGCAACCTCGATCGCTCGGACAGGCTCACCGTCGCCAGGATGGCGGCGCGCACCATCGGATCGGGTGTCTCGAGCAGGATGGCCGTCGGCCGGTGGTGCACGAGCACCAGGCCCGATGCCACGGCAGTGTCGAGCGCGTCCCACGGATCGCCCACGCCCGATACTGCACACACCACCGGAATGGACGTCGGAGTGGACATGATCGCGACCGCCTCGGCCAGAGCTCGTGTCGTCGGGTCGCTGCGCGACAGCTCGGCACGTATCCGTGATTCGACGAACGCGGGAGCCGGTAGGTGCGCTCGGCTTCCTCTCCACGTCGCGCGCGGCGTTTCCTCCAGCAGTGCCACGATGTGCCGCGGCCGACCACCGGTGTGCTGCAACAGATGCGCTGCCGCCGACTGAGGTAGGACCACCCCGCGAACGGCTGCGAGTTCCGACACGTCGGACACGGTCAGCGGCGCCACGGTGACACACTCGTCCGCGGCTTTGTCCAGGATGTCCTGCGCCGCCGGGGATCCGGCGGGCCGGAGGTGACGCGAACACACCACCGTGATTCCCCGGCTGCGGACGTGCCGCACCATGCTTGCCAGCAGCTGCAGTGATTCCGGATCGGCGTCGTGGGCGTCGTCCACGACGATCAGAACCGGCGGTCCGTCGTCCGGAGACACTGCTGCGGCAAATGATCTGGCATCCTCGACCGAGTCAGGTGCGTCGACAGCCCAATCTGCTCCCGGCGTCAACTGCCCCACAATTCCGAAGGGAACCGTCGACTCCCACGGGACAGCCGCCACTCGCGTGACCGAGGCGTGCGGGAGTCGCCCGGCGAACGCCGCAGCAACGGCGTCGACGACGGCGGTCGTGCCCATTCCCGGCGCCCCGTCCACCACGACCAGTACGGAGCGGTCGACGCCGGTGGCCACGGCGGCGAGGAGGTCGTCGACCACCTCTCGGCGACCGACCACAGGTGGGTGGTGGGGCACGGCGTCACCGTAGCCCGATACGGGCCCCGACACCGGCGATCGACGTATCGTCGCCGAGGCGGGGCGAGCGATCACCCGAGGTCACCGCCCGCCACCGGTAACACGGTTCCGGTGATGTAGGACGCCTCGTCCGACGCCAGGAAACAGATAGCCGCCGCCTGCTCGTCGAGAGTGCCGTACCTGCCCAACAGCGACGAGTCGACGGTCTGATCGACGAGCGCCTGATACCACTCGCGTTCCTGATCGTCGGCAGGGCCGGGCCCACGGGCAATGCGCCGGGGCGGGGCTTGAGTCCCACCGGGAGCAGTGGCAACCACCCGAACACCGTGCGGGGCGGCTTCGAGTGCGAGTGCCGCGGTGATGGCGTTGACCCCGCCCTTCGCCGCGGCGTACGGGACCCGATGAATGCCACGGGTTGCCACCGACGAGACGTTCACGATCGTCCCGGCCCCCTGCGCCACCATGTGCGGGATCGCGGCACGGCACGACCACAGCGTCGGCCAGAGCGAGCGATCGATTTCCTTCTCGATCTGCTCCGGCGGATACTCCCAAAACGGCTTGGCCCAGATAGTCCCTCCGACAACGTGAATGGAGACGTCGATACGGCCGTGCCGCCCGATCGCTGCGTCGACGAGCGAGGACGCACCCTCCCACGTCTCGAGGTCGGCCAGCACCGCGTGCGCCGGAGCGTCGTCGGTCGACAGTTCGGTTGCGATGGCCTCGACGAGTTCGGAGCGGTCCGCCAGGACGAGCGTGCCGCCCTCGGCGGAGATGCGCCGTGCCACCCATTCGCCGATGCCCTGGGCCGCACCGGTCACCAGAACGACCTTGCCCGCGAAGCGGCCGGGGTGAACGAACTTGGGCGTCTTGGTGTCGACCCTTTCCTGCATCGCACGCTTCATGGTGATCTTGGATCGCTCCGCGTGGTCCGCGATGAGGGTGCGTGCGGCCTCCCGATCGCCGGCCTCGAACGCGTCGACGATGTCGAGGTGGTCCTGCGCGCACAGCGGGTCGCACCAGGTGGCGTTCGCGAGCACCTCGGCCATCGCAGCTTTCACACCCAGTGCGGTGTACGCCTGCAGCAGGTGCTCGTTGCGAGTCGCGGTGAACAGGTAGTCGTGGAACGCGCCGTTGGTCTCGGTGTAGGCGGCGGCGTCGACGAAACGGTCCCCGTCGACGTACCTCGTCGTTGCTTCGGCGAGCAAGCGGTACCCGGCGATCTGCTGAGAGGTGAGCCGACCGATGACCAGTTCGAGCGCGCCGAGTTCGAGCGCCCGACGAGCTTCGAAGACGGCGTCCGACTCGTGAACGGATGGGTGTTCCTCACCGATCTCGTAGCCGGCCGGTTCGACCGTGGGGGCCTTGCGGATCGTCAGCGGCTCGATCGCCCTGCCGGTCCATACGTGCTGCCCTGCAACGGCGGTCGCGTCGGCGGTCACCAGAACATCCGGGTCCTCGTCGGCCACGAACGGAAATCCGCCGGCGACAGCGGCGGTGACGCGTTGCCCGGCAATCGACCGCATCGCCACCAGTTCCTCGTCGGGCGCGACATGCTCACCGACGACCGCGTCCATGGTCGCCACCCGTCGATCGAAGACGATCTGCCCGCACAGGGTGCGTGATGACCGGTCTTCGGTCTCGTGCTCGAGGGTGTCGGGGACGACGAAGTCGGGCGACTCGTGTTCGCCACGAACGGGTTTCGTCGGAGGCGCGATCTCCTCGGCCTTCGGCTGTTCGTCGGCCGGCGCGGCCGTGCCGTCGCCGGACTCGTCCTCGGGCACCGCTGCCGACGGGGCGAACTTCTCGTAGTAGAAGCCGGTGGGCTCCACCGACTGCTCGACGAAGTGACCGCGGACGGCCTCGACCATGGGTGGCGGGCCACAGAGGTAGACCGCGACGTCCCCGTCGTTCAGATGTTCCGGCTTGATGAAACCGGTGACGTACCCGGTGTTCTCGGCCGTGGTGTCCTTGTCGGACACGCAGTAGTCCCAGGTGAATCCGTCGAGACTGTCCGCCAACGACTTCAATGTATCGAGTTCCACGACGTCGTCGTCGGTGCTGGCGCCGTAGACGAGATGGACGTCTCGGGTGCTGCCCGACGATTCGAGGGTGCGCAGAATCGACAGAACCGGCGCGAGACCGGTGCCGCCGGCCAAGAGAAGTGCGGGCCGTTCCGCTTCCCTGAGGAAGAAGCTGCCGTGCGGGCCGGTGAAGGAGATGTCGTCACCGACCTTCGCAGTGTCGGAGAGGTAGGTCGACATCAGCCCGCCGTCGATCAGTTTGACGAGGAACGAGAGCTCGTCCGATCCCTGGACACAACTGAACGAATACGACCGCGTCTCCTGCGACCCGGGGACGGAGATGTTGACGTACTGACCGGGCAGAAACACGAGATCGGCACCCTCGGGCGACTTCACGGCCAGCCGAACGGTGGTCGGCGACAACGTCTCGACGGCAGTGACCGTCGTCGTGAACTTCGACGCTTGCGTCTTGGCTACCGCCGACGTGCTCGCGATCTGCAGGACGAGGTCCGATTCCGGAGTCATGCTGCAGGGCAGGCAATATCCGTCCTTGGCTTCCTCCTCGGTGAGTGCGTCCTCGAGGTAAGTGCCTCCGTCGTATTCGCCGGATTCGCACACCGCTTTGCAGGTTCCGCAGACGCCGTCGCGGCAGTCGAGTGGGATGTTGATCCGCGAGCGGTAGGCCGCGTCCGCCACCGTCTGACCGTCGGTCACGGTGATGAAGCGGGTGACGCCATCCTCGAAGGACAGCGCGACACGGTGACTCATGACTCCCTCCCTGTCAGAAGTGGTAGATGTCGACGACGTGATGGATGTAGTCGTTCTTGAGCACCACGGTCTTGCGGCGGATCAACGGCGACTCGCCCGAGAAGTCGATCGAATAGAACGAGGTCCCGTAGTACGGGTCGATCGTCTTGTAGCGGAAATACATGGTGTGCCAGTTGAATCGAACATCGACGATGTCGCCTGTTCGCTCGATGACCTCGACGTTGCTGATGTTGTGGCTCGTCCGCGGTTCGGGAATCGATGTCGCACTGGATCGTTCGGTGCGGATTCGGAACACGCGGTCCTCGAGGCCGCCCTTGTTCTCGTAGTAGATGAGCGAGATGTCGGTCTGCGGGTCTTCGGTGAGAAGGTCGTCGTCGCCCCACGAGGGCATCCAGTACTCGACGTCGTCGGCGTAACAGGTGAGCCACTTCTCGAACTCGCGGTCGTCGAGGTAGCGCGCTTCCCGATACAGGAACTGCTCGATCGCCGTCTGTGTGATGCGGGTTTCGGTGGAGGTCATGTCATTTCGTCCCGTCGTTCAAGGAGCCGGTCTTCTCCGTAGAGCGATCGATGGCGGCCAGAAGCGTCTTGCGCCAATACCCGTGCTGGACGTTGAACAGTCCTTCGTCCTCGTTCTTCACCCCGGCCGACACCACGCCGTGCATGTCGAGCGCTTCGGCCACCGGGTCGGGACCGGAGAGCCAGTGGTCGGCGCCGCGGCTCATGTCGTTCCACGGCGCGTTCGTGGCCTGGAACGTGAGCTGGCACGACCGGAACTCTTCGAGGTCGTCCGGAGTAGCCATGCCGGATGCGTTGAAGAAGTCCTCGTACTGCCGAATGCGGTGCGAGCGTGCTTCTTTGCTCTCCCCTCTAGGGGCGATGCAGTAGATGGTCACCTCGGTCTTGTTCGGCGCGATCGGCCGGAAGTGCCGGATCTGCGTACTGAACTGATCCATCAGATACACGTTCGGGTAGAGACACAGGTTGCGCGAACCCTTCACCATGAATTCGCCCTTGGCGTCGCCGAACTTCTCCTTCAGCTGATCCATCTGATCCCAGAGGGGACGGTCCTGCGGATTGGCCGCCCAAGTCCACAGGCACAGGTGCCCGTTCGGGTACGACCAGTAACCGCCGCCCGTTTTGCCCCAACCGCCGGCGTCGAGCGCCTTGGTGGTGTTCTTCGATTCGCCGTTGTTCCGTCGTGATGTGGTTGCCGCGTAGTTCCAGTGCACCGCGCTGACGTGGTAGCCGTCGGCGCCGTTCTCCGCCTGCACCTTCCAGTTTCCGTCAAAGGTGTAGGTCGAGGATCCGCGCAGCACCTCGAGGCCGTCGGGCGACTGGTCGACCAGCATGTCGATGACCTTGGTGGTGTCACCGAGGTGCTCTTCGATCGTCGAGACGTCGGGGTTGAGGCTCGCGAAGAGGAACCCCCGATAGTTGGCGAACTGGGGCACCTTGGTGAGGTTGTGAGACCCGTCGACGTCGAAGGTCTCCGGGTAGCCGGCGCCGTCGGGGTCTTTCACCTTGAGCAGAGTGCCGTCGTTGCGGAACGTCCAGCCGTGGAACGGGCACGTCAGGGTCGGGCGGTTGTCGGTCTTGCGGCGGCACAGCATCGCTCCCCGGTGGGCGCATGCGTTGATGAGGCAATGCAGCTCACCGTCCTTGTCGCGCGTGATCACCACGGGCTGCCGACCCATGTGCACGGTGAAATAATCGCCGTTGTTCGGAATCTGGGTCTCGTGGGCGATGTAGATCCAGTTGCCTTCGAAGATGTGCTTCATTTCGAGCTCGAAGATCTCCTCGTCGGTGAAGATCGTCCGGTTGGCGCGGTAGACACCGGCGTCGGCGTCGTCGACCACTGCGGCGGCAACTTGGTCGCGAACGTGGTCCAGGATCTCGGTCATCCAGTCCTCCAGATGTAGGGGTTTCCTCGACTGTGGCACCACGTGGCGGCGGTCACACCAGGTGTTCGCCTAGTCCCGACCAGGATGTCCATTGATTGTTCACGCTTATCAATAAGCGGGTTCTACATCTTTGTCATGGATGGTTCGGCGGCATACCGTGGTGTGGATCACCCGAAACCGACCGAGACGGAGGCAAACGCATGGAGCTGCGACATCTCAGGCACTTCGTCGCGGTCGCCGAGACCCGTCACTTCGGTCAAGCCGCGAAACGGCTCTACCTTGCGCAGCCGGCGCTCTCGCAGTCGGTTCGCCAACTCGAAACCGAATTGGGCGTCACACTCCTGGCGCGCACCACCCGGCAGGTCAGCCTCACGCCCGCGGGCGAGTTCTTCTACCGTGAAGCCGTCCGCCTCCTGAGCGGCCTGGAGGACAGCGTGCAGGGTGTTCGGCGAATCGACGAAGGCCGCACCGGGCTCGTCCGAATCGGATTCACCGGCACCGCCGCCTTCGACCGACTGCCCGCCATCGCACGCGCGCTGCGCCAGCGGCTACCGGAGGTCGTCCTCGAAGTACACGGCGATCTCCTGACACCGGCTCAGGTCGACGGTCTCCGATCGAACGAGCTCGATCTGGCCGTCTTACGACCCCCCGTCGCGGGCAACGATCTGGTGGTCCGCACAATCGCCACGGAATCGCTGGTGCTCGCGCTACCCGCCGACCATCGACTGGCACAGGAGCCGGCGCTCGAAGTCCTCGATGTGTCCTACGAGAGCTTCGTGATGTACTCCGATACCCACTCCGCGGTGAACGATGTGGTCGTGCGAAGCTGCCGCGCAGCAGGTTTCACACCCCGACGCGAGCACGAAGCCCCCGACACTTCCGTCCTGTTGGCACTGATCGCGGCCGGTCTCGGCGTCGCCATGGTGCCCGAGTCGGTGCGAGCGATGAAGCTCGACGGAGTCGTCTTTCGCGACGTCACCGGCGCGGACGCCATCGATCTGGCGTTGGCGTGGAACCGCACCGAACCCTCACCCCTCGTGGCGTCGCTGGTACGTGCACTCGAGGACGCCGACATTCTGCCGACCACCTACATCGAGGCGATATCGTGAAAATTGTTGCTGTCGAGGCCATCCCGTATTCCATCGACTACCGCAAGCCGCTTCGGTTCGCGAGCGGTGAGGTCCACGCCGCCGAGCACGTGCTGGTACGCGTGCACACCGACGACGGTGTGATCGGTGTAGCCGACGCACCGCCGCGGCCGTTCACCTACGGGGAGACGCAGCGGGGTCTGGTCGCGGTCGTCGAGACCATCTTCGCGCCTGCGGTACTCGGCCTGACGTTGACCGAGCGCGAGGTCGCACACACGCGGATGGCGCGAACCGTCGGCAATCCGGTCGCGAAAGCTGCGGTGGACATGGCGATCTGGGACGCACTGGGTCGCACGCTCGACCTCTCGGTCAGCGAGATGCTCGGCGGCTTCACCGACCGCATGCGCGTGAGTCACATGCTCGGATTCGACACTCCGGAGGCAATGGTCGACGAGGCCACTCGCATGCGCAGCGACTACGGCATCGAGGTGTTCAAGGTCAAGGTCGGTCGCCGCCCGGTGTCCCTGGACACCGCCGTCGTGCGCGCACTACGTGAAGGTCTCGGCGACGACGTCGAGCTGTACGTCGACGGCAATCGCGGGTGGACCGCCTCCGAATCCGCGCGCGCAATGCGGGAGATGAGCGATCTGAATCTCACTCTCGCCGAAGAACTGTGCCCCGCCGACGACGTTCTCGGTCGACGCTGGCTCGTACAGCAACTGACCGTTCCCTTCGTCGCCGACGAGTCGGCGGTCACCCCCGCAGACATCACCCGAGAGGTGCTCGGCGGTTCCGCCACCGCAATCAGTATCAAGACCGCACGCACCGGCTTCACCGGATCACAACGCGCACATCACCTCTGCGAAGGCCTCGGACTCGAAGTGGTGATGGGAAATCAAATCGACGGCCAGCTCGGATCGGCGTGCACGGTCGCGTTCGGCGCCGCGTTCGACCTGACCTCCCGCCGCGCCGGCGAACTGTCCAACTTCCTGGACATGCGCGACGACCTGCTCACCGAACCGCTGCAGATCCGAGGCGGCGAGCTCGCCGTCTCCGGCCGAGCGGGCATCGGCGTCGACATCGATCCCGACAAGCTCGACCGGTACCGGCTCGACACCTGATTCTTTCCGACCCAGCCCGCTGTACCCGTTTCACACAAGGAGTTGTCCATGAGTATCGATCACGCACCCGAGACCGCTACGGCGGCTGCATCCGGGGCCAACGCCACCGCGCGCTTCGCCACCGACAAGTCGGCCGCTGCCGCTGCCACCCCGCCCGAACGAGTCAGCTTGCTCGCTCGCGAAGTTCTAGCCGCCGTGCACAAGGCGGTCCACGACCACAAGGTCACCTACGACGAGTACAACGCTCTCAAGTCCTGGCTGATCAACGTCGGGCAGGACGGCGAATGGCCACTGTTCCTCGACGTGTGGGTCGAGCACGCAGTCGAGGAGGTCGCCGGTGAGACACGCGACGGCAGCAAGGGCACCATCGAAGGCCCGTACTACGTCCCCGCCGCTCCGGAGCTCGGACACGACGCCGTCCTCCCCATGCGCGACGGTGAGCACGGAACCCCGTTGCTGTTCCAGGGTCAGGTCACTGATGTTGCCGGACAGCCGTTGTTGGGTGCCGTTCTCGAGATCTGGCACGCCGACGACGACGGTTTCTACTCGCAGTTCGCCCCCGGCATTCCTGAGTGGAACCTGCGCGGCACCGTCACCGCAGACGAGAACGGCCACTTCCAGATTCGGACGATGCAGCCCGCTCCCTATCAGATCCCCACCGACGGTGCCTGCGGCAAGCTCATCTCCGCAGCCGGATGGCACCCGTGGCGTCCAGCGCACCTGCACCTCAAGGTCGCCGCTCCGGGATACCAGCAGATCACGACCCAGCTCTACTTCCCCGGTGACAAGTACAACGACAACGACGTCGCCGACGCCGTGAAGCCCGAACTCATCCTCGACCCCCACGACGTCGACGGGGGCAGGGAAGTCACGTACGACTTCGTCCTCGACAAGGTTTAGCGCTCATGCTGTTTGCGGTGAAGATGGATGTCGCGTTGCCGCGGGACCTGGACGCCGACGTGCGAGCGGACACGCTGGCACGGGAGAAGGCGTACTCGCAGGATCTGCAGCGCGGCGGGGAGTGGGTGAGCATCTGGCGCATGGTCGGTCAGTACTCCAACCTTTCGATATTCCACGTAGCCGACAACGAGCGGCTGCACGAGATCCTCTGGAACCTGCCTCTTTTCGAGTTCATGACGATCGAGGTGACCCCGCTCGCACAACATCCGTCGGATATCGCGGCGGGGTGAGCGCCGTTCGCAAGCAGGACTCCTCACGTGAGCATGCGCGCGCGTTCCCGTTTTGATCTCGAGGCGCTCGACCAGGGGCCGCTTCGGCAACAGACGACGCGGCCCCGCCTCAAATTCCGCAGAGCCGGCCGTAGGTCCGCTAGCTCGTCATGATGAAGCCCATAGTCAGAGATCGGCCACCAGCGGTGCGACCTCCGTTCCCAGCAGCTCTATCCCGCGGAGCAGATCACTGTGAGCCAAGCGGGGATTGGTCATCTGCAGAGACAACCGATCCACACCGCCGAGCTGTTCGCCGACTCGCGCGATCTTCTCGGCCACCGTTTGCGGGTCACCCATGAAGAAGGCACCGTTCGGTCCGGACGTGGCATCGAACTGCGCTCGGGTCGGTCGCGCGAATCCCCGCTCGCGCGAGATCTTCGTGAACATCTCGTTCCACCCGGGGTAGATGGTGTCCGACGCCGCCTGCGTGGTCTCCGCGACGAACCCGAACACGTGCAGGCCCACTTTCAGCTTCTCCGGCGCATGACCTGCCTGCGCACCCGCGCGGCGGTACAGATCGACGAGCGGCGCGAACTGGCGCGGCTCACCGCCGATGATCGCGATCATCAACGGCAACCCCAACAGACCTGCGCGAGCGAATGATTCGGGACTGCCGCCGACGCCCACCCAGATCGGCAGAGGATCCTGCGCGGGACGCGGGTAGATGCTCTGCCGCGTCAGAGCCGGCCGGTGCTTGCCCGACCACGTCACCTCGACGTTGTCGCGGATCTGCAGCAGCAGCTCGAGCTTCTCGATGAACAGCGAGTCGTAGTCGGCCAGGTCCAGACCGAACAGGGGGAACGACTCGGTGAAGGAGCCGCGGCCCACGACCAGATCCGTCCGTCCCTTCGAGATCAGATCCAGGGTGGCGAATTCCTGGAAGACCCGCACCGGATCGTCCGCACTGAGAACCTTGACCGCACTGCCCAGCCGAATTCGTTCCGTGCGAGCTGCCGCGGCCGCCAGGATGATCGACGGAGCGGAATCGTAGTACTCGCTGCGGTGGTGCTCGCCGACCCCGAACGAGTACAGACCCACCCGATCGGCGAGGGTGATCTCCTCGAGCAGATGCTCCATTCGCTCGGAAGCGCCGATCACGCGGCCGTCGGTCGGGTCGGTTACGGAGGACACGAAGCTGTCCACACCTACATGCATTGCTGGGCCTCTCGGTCGGGGCACACGATGTGGACCCTGGGTTAGTTTACAAGTCAACCATCTCGACCGAGAAAATGTTCCGCGCTGCTCCATCTCCACACCCGAATGCAGCGCCGAGGACACTGACCCATTGAGCTTGTGATGCCGCAAGGTGGACACGGGACTGCCCGCCCGAGCAAGCATCTCGCTTCGTGCAGCGAACGTGTTCCCGGCGGCCTGCCGGCACAACTCCTCCCGCCCCTTCGGACTACCGAACTGAGACAACCTGTTTCGCTTACACGGCCGAATCGGCCCGCGATGTGAGAGAGACGGATCACTGTCCTCGATCACCACGCCACCGGGACCGGATGCATCGATCATGATGTCGCCGAATCAGGTTCGCCGGTCGAACTCGTCACGGTGATGCTGGATCTCCTCGACGTGTGTCGATACCCACATGGCCAGGCCCAAGACGTGGTCGAGAAGTGATAAACCGAGTGAGGTCAAGCTGTATTCGACGCGCAACGGCACTTCGGCGTGAACTGTGCGCGTCACCAGTCCATCGCGTTCGAGGTGGCGCAGGGCGAGGGTGAGCATCCTCTGGGATATACCGGGCACCGAGCGCTGCAACTGCTTGTATCGCAACGGCGCGTCCCGGAGAACGGCGATGACGAGGATGCCCCACTTGTCTCCCACGCGGTCGAGGATGCTGCGAATCAACGGCGCATCATCACCCCACCCGTCGCACGGGCCGGGCACCGGTGTGCGCGCGGTCGTGTTGTTCTCGCTGATGGCCATTCCGCTCCTCACGAACACGAATGTGCCCTCTTGTGTCGGGGATTCTGTGCACGAATGATGTTGTAACAGACGAATAGTAACCAGGATGGGATGGAACCGTGTCGCTGATCGTCATTGTCGGTGCAGGATCTGGGATGGGACTGGCGATCGCCCGTGTCTTCGGACAAGAGGGGTTCGCCGTCGCGCTCGTCGCCCGAAACAGAACAAAGTTGGACTCGCTGACCGCCCTGCTCGCAGACGAGGGAATCGACGCAACCGGCTTCACGGCGGACCTGCTGGTACCGGAGTCGATTACCGAAGCGTTCGCCCAGATCCGCACGACTCTCGGCGACGTGGACGTTCTCGAGTTCTCGGCGGCCGACGCAACTCTGCCCGCTGCCGACGTGCTCGACGTCACGCCGGCCAATCTTCAACCGCAATTGGACTTCTACTTCAGTGCAATACATGTCGTGAGACAGGTCGTCGACGAAATGATTGCCGCGAAAACCGGGACCATCATTGTCACTACGGGCGGCGGATCGGTCGATCCGACACCGTCTTTCGCGAACATCAGTATCGCTTCTGCCGGTCTCCGCAACTGGGTGCTCAACCTGCACAACGTTCTCGCCAAGCATGGCGTCTACGCAGCACATCTGGCGATCAGCGCCTGGATCGGATCCGGACAGCCCGGAACATCCGCTGCCGAAATCGCTCCTACCTACCTCGACCTGCACGAAACGCGTGTCGATGCCGACGCCCGCTACCCTTCAGCACTGACCTGACGGGCCCCGCGCCTTGTCCGTCCGAGCCAACAACCACTGCTCAGGTTCGGTCGACCGCATCCCCACACAGAATGTCGAGGCTGTCCAACAATACGCGGATTCGGTTCGGGGGTAGGAGTTGAAGCCGCTTGGCCAGACTGGGTCTCATTCGCGCCCCGATGTCGTCGGTCGTCTGTAGACCGCTGTCTGTCAATCGGATTCGTGACCGGCGCGAGTCCGTGACATCGATCTCGCGAGTCACCAATCCGGAGTCGACAAGCCTCGATAGCGACCTGCTGAGAACGGACGGGTTCAGACCGAGGTCGCTCACGAGATCACCTGGATTATCGATGCCCATCTTTACCGTGCGCAGCACCAGGAAGTCCACGAGGTCCAGATCGGCGCTCGCAGCGACGTGAACACGGGCGTCGGCCACAACCAACTTGTTCAGCCGGTACAAAGCGTCGAGGAGCCGAAGCTCGGGGGCGGCGTCAACCATGAAGAAAAATTTAACACGAGATAATAATTGACAATTATCAACTATTGCGGGTTGAGTGGTGGGTATGACTGCCGAAAGCGCCACCAGACCGGGTCGAATCGATTTTCACCACCACTTCATGCCGACCAGCATGCTCACCTCGGGTCTATTCGGCGACACGTCCGGCTGGAAGTTCAAGGAGGACGAAAAGCCCTGGACACCTCAGGTCAGTGTGGACTTCATGGATCAGCTGGGCATCGGTACCGCGATCCTGTCCGTACCCAACGACATCGAATCTCGGCTCCCGGAGAACAAGCGCCATCACTTCGCCCGCGAGGTGAACACCCAGTCCCGTCAGGCAGCGGACGACCACCCGGGGCGGTTCGGCCTGTTCGCACATTTACCGACCCCGACGGACACCGACGCCGCGCTCGACGAGCTGACATACGCATTCGACGTGTTGGGAGCCGACGGCGTCACGCTGACCAACGTGTACGGCGTCGGTGACGAGGCCCGATCCCTGGGCGACCCGATCTTCGAACCGCTGTGGGCCGAACTCGACCGCCGCAACGCAGTGGTGTTCTTGCACGGCGAGCAGACACCGGGCAGCAATCGGGCCCCGAGCCAGCTCTTGCCCACCCCGATCAGTGAAACCCCGAACGAGACCTACAAGGGCGCCGCCGATCTGGTGACCAGCGGACGCAAACGGCAGTTCCCGAACGTGAGGATCGTTCTCGCCCATTCCGGCGGCAGCACGCCCTACCTAGCCGCCCGCGTCGCCGCTCTGTGCGCATTTCATCTCGACAGCGAACTGACCGCAGACGAGATCCTCGCCGACTTCCGGACGTTCTACTACGAAACCGCCCTGTCGGGATTCGAAACGAACCTGGTGGCACTCGAGAACTTCGTCGACTCGGACCACATTCTGTTCGGCACCGACTTCCCCGCTGCCAACCCACGCACCGCGGGCTGGTTCACCGACAACGTCGACGAGTACTTCTCGAACAGACCTGTAATGCTCGCGCAGGTCATGCACGACAACGCTTATCGACTCCTACCTCGACTGACCACCGGAACCCCCGCGCAACAGTAAGCTCTTCGGCTGTCGATCGAGCCTGGTAGGACGACTTCGGCGGTTGAGCGCCGCACCCGGGGCGGGGACCTATCCAACCATCACCGACATGTAGCAAAGGCCCTGGTGAGTGGCTAAACCCACCAGGGCCTTTCTGTCCGGAGAGTACGTCCCCGGTCGACTACGGCAACTGCCCATCGCGGGCTTTGGACTCGTTGCGGCGGTTCATCTTCCGCTTGCTACGTGTTCCTAGGCCCCATGCGCCTGATTGCCGGTGATGTCAGCCGTTGTGGTCAGCCCTTGTCCTTGGCCTCATCGTTCTTGGCTGCATCCTGATCCGAGACGTCCTCGTTCTGCAGGGGACTGTTGCCGACAGCCTCTTCGGCCGATCCGCTCTTCTCAGCTTGTTCTGCCTGCTTGTCGGTGAGGTCAGCCATGATGGTGGTCCCTTTCGTAGAAATTGTGTCCGTGGTCACTTGTGTTTACCCAGAACCGAAGGCTCCTACGCACAGGTATGAACTACGTCGAAAGACTGTTTCGGTGGTTGCTGCGACTACTCGCTGAACGGATTCCCGATCGAGGCATTTCGATCTGCGCAACACTATGCGCTGCACCTCTTATTCTCCGGACTCGGTGTCGAACAGTCACGCCAGCAGATTCCCTCGTATGGGCGCCCGGTTGGCGGAAATCCCGATCACTGACCGCCGACGTCTACCTCCTGCCGTCGGCCTGCTGAAAGCGCAACATGACAGTGGTCGGACGGTCGGCAGCGGTGTCGCGAAGCCACAGCGGCACCTCCCGGCCGCTTCGCTCGCGGATGGCGATGGAGGCACGGGCAGCAGCAGCGGCCACCCTCGGCCGCTCGGTCATTACGTTCTTCGGTGGCGGTCATCGGGGGTCCTCCTGCTGCTCGCTCTGGCTGTCAGTGTCCTCGATGTCGATCAGCGGTGGCAGGCCACTTTCGGGAATTGATATTGAGTCTAGTCAGTTATGAGTACAGTCACATACGGTTTCACCCCACCGACAGGAGATCGTCATGCCATCGCTACTCGTCACAGGTGCCGGACGCGGCATCGGACTCGCCATCACCCGACGCATGAGCGAAGCTGGGTGGACGGTGTATGGCACCGCACGCTCACAGGCCGCGCTCACCAGCCTCGACGCAATGACGAACGTACACGGAATCCACCTCGACATAACCGACCGAGATTCTATTGCCGAACTGCCCCAACACCTTCCGCAGAAGCTGGACGGAGTCGTCAACAACGCGGGCATCATCGTCAGCGGGCCAGTGGAGGGACTGTCCCTCGACGACCTCTCCCGGCAACTCGACGTCAACGTGGTGTCGCAGGTCGCCGTGACCCAGGCGGTCCTCCCTGCCATTCGTACCGCCGCCGGAAGAATCGTCTTCATGTCCTCCGTCAGCGGTCTGATCACCACACCCGGCACCGGCGCGTACAGCGCGTCGAAGTACGCGATCGAAGCAATCGGCGACGCACTGCGAATAGAACTGCGGCCGTGGAGAATTCCGGTGTCATTGATCGAGCCCGGACCCATCAAGACGGACATGTGGGACGGAATGCTCGACGACTACGACGCCATGACCGCCAACTTGAGCAGCGAGAACCGAGTGCTGTACGCGAAGCACCTCGAAGGCAGCCGAAAGCTGCTGGGGCGCACTCAGAAAATCGCAGCTGACCCGAAACGCGTCACCAAAGCCGTCGAGCACGCCCTTACGTCCTCACGGCCCAAGCGGCGATACATCCTGGACACAGCGAGCCGAGTCCAGAAAGCCGCTGTCGCAGCGACTCCGACTCCCCTGACCGACAAGCTGCTGGCTGCGCTCACGAGCTGATCACCCAATCGGTCCGCCGATGGGTACGACGACAAATACGCCCCGTTGATACCCATCGGCGATCATCGAACCAGCAGTTCTCAACCGCCGACGCCGCTCCAGTACCCCGAACTCCCGTGCGAATGCGTCGCTGCTTACACCTTCGCCGGGGAGGACACTCCTACGCCACTGAGGGTGCCGATGCCGTAACGGTCGATCTCTTTCTGCAAGTCCAGCGGTCCGATGCTTTTGCTTCCCTCGATGGCCGCCGCGTCCAACAGTTCGAGGGGCACCAGCCATACGATTTCGAATTCGATGCCGCTCGGGTCCTTGCCGTACAAACTCTTGGTAGAGCCGTGATCACTCGCACCGACCAATGCATTTGCTGCACTGAGCTTCTGGGCAATCTCGGCGAGGTCGGCGAGTGTCTGCACCTCCCACGCCAGGTGATAGAGCCCGACAGTACGACGTCCAGCATCGCTGGGCTGGGCGCCCGGACCCATCTGGAACAGCCCGAGGTCGTGGTCGTTGGTACTGGCATCAGCCTGTAGGAACGCAGCCTGATTTCCCATCTCCAGCTTGACCCGGAACCCGAGGACGTCGGTGTAGAACGCGACGGCTTCTGTCAGGTCGCTAACGTGGAGTACTGCGTGGTTGAGGCGCTGGATGGGCATGGCCAAGTTCCTTTGTAAGTTGAAGGTTCAACCCAAGGGTACACCCACAACCGGGCTACTCCAGCTTTCCCTGCAAAATGCACCTCACGCAGCGGCGCAGGTTCAGCGACCACTTGTGCACAGTCACGACGCCCTGGACGCAGCGGCTTCCGAGGGGCCCGACCCCGAGAAGAATTTCGCGGCCACTCGAAGGGCGGACGAGACGACACCGAGTCGGTTGAGCACGGTCTTGGCACACGGGTGCGACGGCATCTCCGTGTCCTTCTGGTGAAGCACCACAACCAGACCGATCGGCGCTGGTCCGACCCGCCCGGTCCTTCACGCAAAACCCGACCACAGTTGGGCGTTTGCGGGTAACTTCGGGGTCCTCCAGCGGCCTCGTACTCGAAGGGAATTGCAGTGATAGTTCTCGGTATCATTCTGTTGCTCATCGGCATTTTCGCAAAGATAAGCATCCTCACCACGATCGGCGTGATTCTCGTGGTGGTGGGTGCAGTCTTGAGCCTGCTCGGCGCCACCGGGCGCGCGGTCGGCGGCCGAAAAACCTGGTTCTGACACGACATCCGGGGGCCCGGCGACTTACGTCCAGGGAAGCCGGGTTCTGTTGGCCCAGTATATTTCTGGGGATTCTGCCAGGTCCAGATCGCCCGCGTCGATCAGGTGGCGGTCGATGTCGAGTGCCGCGACATTCTGTTCGAGTTGGTCCACGGTGGCCGCGCCGGACAGCACTACGTCAGCCCACGGTTGCGAGAGTGCAATCGACAGCGCGAGTGCGTCTCGGCCCACCCCTTCCGAATCCGCACGCCGGGTCAGTTCTGATTCCTCGGCGACGAGTCGTCCATTGGCCATTGCTTCCTTGACGACGACGAACCAGCCGGCTTCGTGTGCAAGGGCCAGGGCTGGGCCGGCGGACGGTTCGAGAGGGTTCCAGGTCGACTGCACCGAACTGAACACCGCGATGTCCAGCGCGGCACGCACGACATCGGCCTGGTGCGGACCGCTCGTGCTGATGCCGATGCGGGTACCGCCCTCGGCCAGTGCGCGCAGGTCGTCGAGAAGTGCAGCGTCGCTGAGGGCAGGACTGTCCGGAGTGACGCTGTGGATCAAATAGTGATCGGGCACGCCGCCGAGCTCGTGCAGCGTCTGGGGCCACTGATCGGCGAGACGGGCAGCCGAGTGTTCCTTGACCTCGTGAACGGCGGCTCCCCGCTGGAAATCGGCGACGTAGGCATATCCCCATTTGGAGCCGATCACGAGGTCCTCACGCCGATCCGGCCATCGAGACAACCAGCTGCCGAGGAAACGCTCGGCCAATCCATAGGACCGGGCGACGTCCAGATGTCGAACCCCGCTGTCCCACGCGGCGTCGAGTACTGAGTGGCACAGCTGCTCGAGGGCGACCGGATCGAAACGCCCACCCACAGCGGTCGAGTGCCCGACTGTCAGGTACTCGGGGCGTCCGAGGGCAGCAAGGCCGAGGCCGAGTTGTGTCATGTCGTCAGTACTTTCGTCGTAGTGCAGAGCCAGCTTGACATGAATCGGTCGGACGCCTTCGATGACCTCCGCCTTCCATCCGATGACGAGCATTTCTGCCAATCAGCCGACGGGGTTGACGACCGGTGAATACAGTCGGTTACGCAACGCAACGAAAGGATCGACCATGCCTGCGTTTCCCGGACTGTCCCACGTAGCTGTGACTGTCTCAGACCTGACCGTGAGCACCGAGTGGTACTCACGGCTCTTCGATTCCGAGCCTGTCCTGGATGAGGACGAGGAATCCGGGGACTATCACCACACTGTCTATGCGCTCGGCGGAGGCATGCTCTTCGGCTTGCACACCCACACCGCAGGGCAAGTCGACGGCGCCTTCGACGAAACACGCTCGGGGGTCGATCACATCGCGTTTGCGTGCACGCAGGACGAACTCGACGCCTGGTCGAGCAAGCTCGACGACCTCGGTATCACGCACAGCGCTATCAAGCACGCCCACTACGGATCCGGCATCTCGTTCCGAGACCCCGACAACGTCGCGCTCGAATTCTTCGCGCCACCCGCCTGACGTGGTGCCGGTGCTCTGGCGTCGGTAACGGGTATTGCCCGCCCTCGTAAGAAAAATCGAGCACTGCAGGGCGTTCAGTTGCTGTAGACCCGGTCGGGTCGGATTAGCACCGCTGCCCGACGCTGCTGCGCCATCACGCGGTCGTACTCGTCCCAATCATCGTGCTCACCGCCGGCCGCAGAGAAGATCGCTCGGAGCAACAGCCGCAAACCCACGGCGTCGAGCCAGGATTGGGGGTCGTCGGGTCCGGCGAGCTCGGCGTGGCCTTCTACCGCCGCCCACTGCCAACCGTTGCGGAACGTAGCGGTGACCTGGGGGCGAACCCGCAGGTTCGCCAGCTTGACCGGGCCCGCCGCGACCACGCCCAGGACGCGCTCCCCGGTGACGGGATGATCGAGGATACCGGCGTTGACCAGCGAGGACTGGATCGTGCCGTTGGCTCGCAATGTCGACAGCACTACCAGGCCCTGCTCGTCGCCGGACAGCGATGCTGCCTCCTCGAGGGTCGTCATGAAATATCCTCTTCGTCGTCGTGGTCATGCTCGTCAAGTTCTACCGCGCTGCGTGCGGCAGCAGGCTGGACACACGGCTCGTCTGGGAGTCTGCGGCATCGGTCTCAGCGTCCGTCGGCTGAACAACGGACATGTCCGCTGAAGAGCACCTACGACAATAAAGGTCGTGACCTACTGCCGAATCGCACTCGGGGGCACGCCCGTCCACCGCCGAAATGCGCGACGGAATGCGCGAGATTCGGAGTAGCCCAGTCGGGCAGACAACGCACTGACCGACTCACCTCGGCGAAGACATCGAACAGCAGTGGCGGAGTAGTGGTGGGCGCGAAGGGCCCCCATGGACGTCGACTCGCCCGCCAGTAGTCGGCGCAGATGGGGCTCACTGATGTGGAGCAGACCCGCCACCGAGGAGTTGTCCGGCAACGGCCACTCACCAACGGTGTCGAACAACTCGACTACACGGCGCGACACCGGACCCAGCTGCTGCACGGTGGTCGCTTCGACAAATGTATGCATGTGAGGCGCGCTCAAGAGAACGAGATCTCCGGACTCCGCGCCATCAGCATCCTTCTGACTTTGCCTTCGGCGTCGAGCTGTGCCGAAGCGTTGAACGACGCTTCGAATTCGCCTCCGCGCGTTGTTTTCCCGAGAACAAGCTCGGTTCCGTTCACACACGCTCCGGCCTCGATGTGGTGAACGAGGGTGCTCTTCTCCCGCTGCGCGAGATAACGAACGAGCCCCTCTCGATCACCGACGAACTCGGCCGAGTCTCCCTGCCCCTTCGAAAAGAGGATGGAGATCTCGAAGTCGTCCGAGATCATGCCGAGGACTCTGTCGGGATCGGCCGAATCCATGTACGCGAACCAGGTTTCGAGAACCTCGGTGGACGTCGTCTTGCCGGTCATGAATTGCTCCCATTGCCGTGTGTCGGCACCAATGCGAAGTCCGTGTCGAACGAAACCTGGTAGCGGTCGATCAATCCGTCTGCGTTCAGATGCATTGCGCCGACGAAGAACCCCGTGACGACGTCGCCGTCGGTCACCGTGCCGTGTGCGAACTGGAGGTCTCCGTCGGCAGCGGCGCCGATCATGTTGTGTTTGCGGTCGACCGGAGGCCGTGCTGTCAGGTACGCCAGCATGCCGTCGCGGCCGCGTCCCCGGTTCACTCCGCTCGGGATGATCATGGCGAATTCGACTTCCGACGCCAGCATGGCCACGGCGGCGTGCAGGTCACCCCGGTCCAGCGTGGCGTAGTAGCTCTGGATGTTCAACGTCATGAATTGAACTTAGTTCGGCTATCCCCTGTTTGTCGAGACTCCGCCGCGCTATGGTCCAAGACACAAACTGAACTCAACTCGAGTGGAGCGTCATGACTCTTGCGACATCCCCGATCGAGGTCCCGTGGCCTCGCTCCGAACCGAGCGCCCTCACCCCCGGCGACGAACAAGCGCAACTCCGCGACGCGGTCCGAGGGCTCCTGGCCAAGCACTCGGGCATCGCACAGGTACGAGCCTCGTCGACCGATCCGCTGGGGTACTCCGCGTCGCTGTGGAATCGGTTGGCAGACGACATGTCCGTCGCCAGCCTGGCCGTCCCCGAGAACAGGGGTGGACTGGGATACGGAATGGTGGAGCTGGGCATCATTCTCGAGGAGTGCGGGCGCAGTATTGCGCCCGAACCGGTGTATTCGAGCGCGGCGCTGGGCGTCCACGCATTGCTCGCAGCAACGGAACCCGGTCTCGACGACCTTCTGGCAGCGAGCCTGACAGGGTCGATCGTCGTCGCCGTCAGCGCGCTGACACCTGAATCCGACGCGCTTGTCGCGCAGCGCGGCACGGATGGGTGGACCGTCAGCGGCACCGCACAGCACGTGATCGGCGGAGCAGAAGCACATCTGGTGGTCGTCTCTGCGGACTGCTCCGATGGCCGGCGATTGTTCGCGGTCCACAGTGACGACCGAATCTCGTCGCGGAACCTACGCACCATCGATCCGACCCGTCGCCAAGCCGACCTCACGGTGGACGACGCGAGCGCGACTGCACTCTCCTCCCCCGACACCACCGACCGAATATGCAGCAGCCTGGTTGAATTAGGGACTCTGGCCCTGGCGAGCGAGAACACCGGCATCGCCGACGCGCTTCTCGAGATGACCGTCGACTACGTCAAGAACCGCCAGCAGTTCGGTCGACCCATCGGGTCGTTCCAGGCTGTCAAACATCGTCTCGCCGACGCACTTCTCGCCCTCGAGCGAGCTCGATCGGCGTCTCGATACGCAGCGGCGGTCTACGACGAGAACCCGTCCGACGCCTCCCTGGCTATCGCCGTGGCGGGTGCGGTGTGCACCGATGCGGCCGTGCTCGTCGCTTCCGAAGCGGTCCAGCTTCACGGGGGCATCGGCTTCACGTGGGAGCACCCCGCACAGTCGTTCTATCGACGTGCGATGGGAAACGAAGCGCTGCAGGGCGACTCGCGTAAACATCGCAACCGCATCGCAGATTTGATCGGCGTCTGAAGTTCGCTATTGACGCAGACCAGTCAACTGATCAATACTGAAGTGAATCCAGTTCAAATTGAGAGAGGCAATCACATGATCGACACCGACCACATCCTTCTGGAGAAAGACGGCGAAGTAGCGCGCGTTTGGCTCAACCGCCCGCACAAGAAGAACGCCGTCACGGTGGAGCTGCTGCACCGTCTCGACGAGATCATCGTGGAGGTCGACAACGATCCGAACCTCAAGGTTCTCGTACTGCGCGGAGTGAACAACACCTTCTGCTCGGGATTCGACCTCGACGAACTGCTGTCGGACTTCATCGGCACCACCACCGCTATGGACGTTGCCGTCCTGTCCGCCAAGGTGTGCGACCGCCTCTACTCGATGAACACCCCGTCGGTCGCGGTCCTCGAGGGCTACGTCACCGCCGGTGGATTCGAGCTGATGATCTCCTGCGACTTTGCGATCGCGGCAGACGAAGCCCGGATCGGCGATTTCCACATCCGCCGTGCACTCTTCGGTGGCGCCGGCCCCATCTACCGCCTGCCCCGCATGATCGGCATCCGCAAGACCAAGGAGCTCATGCTGACCGGCAAGCTCCTCTCCGGCATCGAGGCAGTCGACTTCGACCTGATCAACGCGTCCGCGCCGGCCGAGGACCTCGACAAGACCGTCGAGGAGTTCATTGCGAACCTCACCGACAAGAGCCCGTTCATGATGAAGCTGACGAAGATGTGCATCGACCGCGGCCTGGACGCAGACATCCAGTCGCTCATGGTCATGGAGCATCTCGCCGTGGGCAACGCACTGCAGTCCGAGGACGGCAAGGAGGGCGTCACCGCGTTCCTCGAGAAGCGTGAACCGAAGTGGGTCGGACGCTGATCCGTCCGCGCCGACCGTAATCAGAAGGGACTCCTCGTGGTCGACACGTCCGCCATCGCGCTCGACGGAAGTGAATGCACCGTGTGCCACACGGTTGCCTTCCCCGCCAGCACGATGTGCAGCAGGTGCGCAACCCCGACGGGCGTCGCCCGTCGCTTGAGCACGCAGGGCACGGTGTGGGCGTACACGATTCAGCGGTTCGCGCCGAAGTCTCCGCCGTACGTGCCCCCGGCGGACGGCTTTCGGCCGTTCGCGGTCGGCTACGTCGAACTCCCCGAGGGAATCAAGATCGAAGCCCTGATCGATTGCGACAATTTCGACGAACTGGACGGGGCGCCGGTGAGTCTGGTCGCCACCACACCGGTGCCCCGGTTCGCAGTGGGAACGTTCCGATCGAAGGAAGTGCCGGCATGAGCCAACCCGTATCCATCATCGGGGCCGGACTGTCGAAGTTCGGCCGGCAGCCCGGAGTCAGCGGTCGCCAGATGGCCGTCACGGCCATCGACACCGCACTGGCCGACGCCGGACTGACGTGGCCGGACGTCCAGGTCGCGTTCGGCGGCAGTGACGGCTCCGGCCTGGCCGACACCCTGGTAGCCGAACTGGGTTTCACCGGCATACCGTTCACCAACGTCAAGAACGGCTGCGCCACTGGAGGTAGCGCGCTGTTCTCCGCGGTCAACGCCGTACGGTCGGGCTCGGCGAACATCGCACTCGCCGTCGGATTCGACAAGCACCCCCGCGGTGCGTTCGACCCGCGGCCCGGTGAGTGGGGACTGCCGGACGGGTACGGCGAAGCCGGGCTGATGGTGACCACACAATTCTTCGGCGCCAAGATCTCCCGCTACATGCGCCAGCACGGCATCACGTCGAACACTCTCGCTCGCGTGGCCGAAAAGGCCTACCGCAACGGTGTTCTCAACCCGAACGCCTGGCGCAGGGAATCGATGGACGCCGCCACCATCGCGTCGGCGGACATGGTGAACGATCCGCTGACCCGCTACATGTTCTGCTCTCCGGGTGAGGGCGCCGCCGCGGTGATCGTCGCCGACGAGGACACGACGCGTCGGCTCGGCGGACGACCGGTACAGCTGCGGGCGATCACCCACCGCACCAGACGATTCGGCTCGTTCGAGGTCTTCAGCCCTGCCGTTCAGGGCAGTGGTGAACCGACCAGCGTCTCCGCCGACGCAGCACGGGCGGCATTCGAACAGGCCGGCATCACACCCGGCGACGTCGACGTGGCACAGCTTCAGGACACCGAGAGTGGTGCCGAGATCATGCACATGGCCGAGTGCGGATTCTGCGAGCCCGGCGAGCAGGAATCGATGATCACCAACGGCGACACCGAGATCGGCGGTCGCCTCCCGATCAACACGGACGGTGGATGCATCGCCAACGGCGAACCCATCGGAGCGTCGGGACTGCGGCAGGTCCACGAAATCGTCACTCAGCTTCGCGGTGAGGCCGGTGACCGCCAAGTCACCGGCAGTCCGCGCGTCGGATTCACCCACGTGTACGGCGCTCCCGGCATCAGCGCCTGCACCGTCCTGACCGTATGAGACCGAGGTAATGCAGTGAGTCAGCAGACAATTCCGGACCTTGCGTCCTTCACCGACGACGCGGTCGCTTGGCTCGGGACCGTCGCCACACGACGCACCGAGTCCGTGTGGGGAAGCGGCTCGGATTCGGTGGCGGTGTTCGAGAACTGGACAGCGGACGAGGAACGGGCACGCACCGACGAGATCTCGGTGTACGAGCGCGCGAAGTTCGACGCAGGATGGGGGCCGCTCAACTGGACGAGCGAATTCGGTGGCCGCGACCTCCCCCTGTCGTACGTTCTGGCGTTTCGCCGCGCCGAGGACGAGTTCGACGTTCCCAAGCGAACCGAAATGTTTTCGGTGACGCAGCAATTGGTGGCGCCGACCATCGCTCAGTGGGGATCGCCGGAGCAGCAGGACAAGTACATCCGCGCGATGCTGCGTACCGATCTCATCGTCTGCCAACTGTTCTCGGAAACCGAGGCCGGATCGGACCTCGCTGCCGTACGGACCGCTGCGGTGCAGGCACCCGGCGGCGGGTGGACGATCAACGGTCACAAGGTCTGGACTTCAGGCGCTCGGGTTGCCGACTACGGAGTTGCGCTCTGTCGAACCGACACCGGTGTCGCGAAGCACGCGGGACTGACCATGTTTCTGGTGCCCATGACGGCGCCCGGTGTGACGATCAGACCCATCCAGCAGATGACCGGCGGTAGTTCGTTCAACGAGGTGTACCTCGACGGTGTCGAACTCGACGACGCCTACCGCCTCGGACCGGTCGGCAAGGGCTGGCAGGTCGCTCTCACCGTCCTCGCTGCCGAGCGGCTCGACGGCGGCAACCTCGGTCTCGCCAACGCAGATCAGGCAGTCGCCCTGGCGCAGAACCTCGGTCGGCAGTTGACCGAAATCGAGCGCGACGCCGTCGCCGACCTGGTGACACGCAGCTACGTTCAGCGCATCAGCAACATGCGGGTCGCCGGTGCGGTCATCGCCGGCAACGACCCCGGGCCGGAGGCGTCACTCGGAAAGCTGCTCGCCACCGGCACCATGTCCGCCACCTCGGACGTCGTGCGCCTCCTGCTCGGCCGCGAACTGACCGCGGACTCCGGCAGATGGGGAACGTACGCGTGGACCGAACACATCCTCGGCGCACCCGGGTACCGGATCGCCGGCGGGACCGACGAAATCCAACACAACATCATCGCCGAACGAGTGCTCGGCCTACCACGGGAGCCACGTCCATGACCGAGTTGCGCGCCCGCGTCGCCGAGAAGCTCAGTGCCGAAACGGGTTCCACCGTCACGAGTTTCGAGCCCTTGCCCGGCGGGCACTCGGGCCTGACCTACCGCGCCGACGCCACCGGCGGCAACGTCGTGATCAAGGCCGTGCCCGACGGACAGCGCGCAGTCGGTCGGCACGACATGCTGCGGCAGGCGAGCATTCTGACCGCCCTGGCGCAAACCGACGTTCCAGTCCCTCGAATCGTTGCCGTCGACGATCAGGAACCGGCATGGTTCGCCATGGAGTTGGTGACGGGCGAGTCACTCGAACCGGTTCTCGACGATCCTGCGGTCGAACCGGGGCTCGCCGCGCGTCGGATGCGGCGCGCAGCCGAAGTGCTGCCTCGCCTGCATCGGGTCCCACTGAGCTCGATTCCCGGCATCGCCGAACCCCTGACCCCGGCAGACGAACTCGCCCGCTGGGCGCGCACCCTGGGGGCTGTGCCGCCGGAACTCGTGGTCGGCGGAGATCGATTGCTGCGTTTGCTGGAAGCCGACGTTCCGGACGCGATCGACCCCACCCTCGTGCACGGCGACTATCGGCTGGGCAACATCATCGCAAACGGGATCGAACCGGTCGCTCTGATCGACTGGGAGATATGGAGTGCCGGTGACCCGCGTGTGGAATTGGGGTGGTTCTTCCTGTTCGCCGACGGCACCAACTTCCCCGAGGTCGGGCGCGAGGTGCCGGGACTGCCCCGTTCCGACGAACTCGTCGCCCTCTACTCGCGGAACGGTCCCGCTCTGCCCGACCTGACCTGGTTCGATGCCCTGGGCCGGCTCAAGATGGCGGCGATCATGGGCCACAACCTGCGCCGACACCGTGAAGGCCGACACCACGATCCGGACCAGGAAAAGCTGCCGGCCACCATCGACCGGCTGATCATCACCGGCACAGCACTTCTCACTGCCTGACACCCTTTCGCCACCACTACTCGACAGGAGCGAAGGACATGGACTTCTCCTATTCCGCGCGCACCGAAGAACTCGGCAAGACGCTCGAGGCGTTCATGACCGAACACGTCTACCCGGCCGAAAAGGTCTACGACGCGCAGATCGCCGCGAACGACAATCCGCACGAACAACCGCAGATCATGCGCGATCTGCAGGCCCGTGCACGCGAACTCGGCCTCTGGAACCTGTTCATGACCCACGACGGACTCGGGGCCGGGTTGACCAACCTCGAGTACGCGCCACTGGCCGAGATCGTCGGGCGCTCCATGATCGGCAACGAGACGATCAACTGCTCTGCCCCCGACACCGGCAACATGGAGATCCTGGCCATGTTCGGCACCGATGCGCAGAAGGAACAGTGGTTGAAACCGCTGCTGGACTGCACCATTCGGTCTGCTTTCGCCATGACGGAACCGGACGTGGCGAGTTCCGACGCCACCAACGTCACCTCGACCATCCTCCGCGACGGCGACGATTACGTGATCAACGGCCGCAAGTGGTACACCTCCGGGGTCCTCGATCCGGACTGCAAACTCATGATCTTCATGGGCAAGTCCGATCCCGACGGCCCGACCTACCGCCAGCAGAGCATGATTCTCGTACCCGCGGACGCGCCGGGAATCGAAGTGCTGCGCGACCTTCCGATGTTCGGATTCCAGGATCGACTGGGTCACGGTGAGGTGCAGTTCACCGACGTGCGTGTGCCGGCCACCAACATGCTCGGTGAAGAAGGTGACGGATTCGCCATCGCTCAGGGCCGACTCGGCCCCGGGCGCATGCACTATGCCATGCGTGCGATCGGTATGGCGGAACGCGCCCTGGACATGATGTGCCAACGTGCTCTGAGGCGCAATGCTTTCGGTGGCCCTCTGGCCGACCGTGGCGTCGTCCGTGAGTGGATCGCACGCAGCCGCATCGAGATCGACCAGATCAGGCTTCTCGTGCTGAAGTCGTCGTGGCTCATGGACACCGCGGGAAATGCCTCTGCGCGATCGGAAGTCGCCGCGATCAAGGTGGCGGCAATGGAGGTGGCTCACAATGTCGTGGACCGGGCGGTGCAGACCCACGGCGCCGCCGGGGTCAGCAACGACACCGTTCTCGCGCGCCTCTACGCCATCACTCGCGCACTGCAGATCGCGGACGGCCCCAGCGAGGTCCACCTGCGGACCATCGCCCGACTCGAATTGAAGAAGCACGCATGACGACCGAAATTCTCACCGGCAAGGTCGCTCTGGTCACGGGCGCCAGCCGCGGACTGGGCCTGGCCATCGCTCGCGGTCTGCGAGACGCGGGAGCCACGGTGGTGCTGTCGAGCCGTAAATTGGAGGCGTGCAAGGACGCGATCGAGGCACTGGGCTCAACCGGTCCGGGCTCGCTACACCCACTCGCGTTGCACGTGGGTAAGTGGGACACGATCGAACCGGCCGTCGACGCGATCATCTCCGAACACGGCGGCCTGGACATAGTCGTGAACAACGCCGGTATCGCACCGCTCGCGGAGAATCTCCTCGCGGTGACCGAGGGTCTGTGGAACAAGACGATCGAGGTCAATCTCAAGGGACCGTTTCGGCTGATGGCGGTTGCCGGTGACCGAATGGTCGCGGCCGGTGGTGGTTCCATCGTCAACATTTCCAGCATCGGCGCCGAACGCCCCAGCCCGCCCGAGGCGATGTACGCCGCGGCCAAGAACGGCCTCAACGCCCTCACCCGAGCCTTCGCCCAGGAGTACGCTCCCACCGTGCGGGTCAACTGCATCATGCCCGGAGGGTTCGCCACCGACATGGCCGAGAACTGGGACGACGAATTCGTCGGCAAGATCGTCGACCGGTTGCCCGCGGGGCGCCTGGGGCGGCCGGAAGAAATCGCCGGACTGGTCACTCACCTCGCGTCGGACGCGTCGAGTTACACCACCGGGGCCATCATCCCGGTGGACGGCGGCAGAACGGCTGTGTACTGACCGTGAGCGAGAAACCATGACGGACAACATCATCGAAGAACGGCGAATGCTCGACGACATGTTCGGGCTCGCCGGTCGGGTCGCAATCGTGACCGGCGCGTCGTCGGGTCTCGGACTGGGGTTCGCGCGGACGCTGGCCGGGGCCGGAGCCACCGTCTTCGCCGCCGCCCGCAGGCTCGACCGGCTGAACACCCTCGCCGCCGAGGTCCCCGGCATCGTGCCCGTGCAGTGCGACATCACCGTCGACGCAGACCGACGCTCCCTCGTGAACCGAGCCGTCGCCGAAGGCGGTCGAATCGATGTTCTGGTGAACAACGCCGGCACGCCGGGGCCTCCCAACGCCGAAGACGAGACCATCGACGGTTTCGACGCGGTCCTTCGGGTCAACCTGGTGGCCGGGTTCCATCTGGCCACGTACCTCGTCGGATCCCTCCCCGCCGACGCTCGAGCGTCGATCGTCAACGTCTCGTCGGTGATCGGACTCGTTTCCACCGCTCCGATCGGTGGTGCCAGTTACGCCGCTTCCAAGGCCGGAACTCTGGGGCTCACTCGTGAACTCGCCGGCCAGTGGGGCCGGCGCGGAGTCCGCGTCAACGCCGTCGTACCCGGCTGGTTCGACACGGAGATGACGGACGGGTTGTTCACCAACGACAAGTCCGCCGGCTGGGTGCGGCGCAACACCATGTTGGGCCGCGGTGGAACGGACGGCGAAATCGACGGCGCAATAGTGTTTCTCGCATCCGATGCGTCGTCCTACATGACCGGACAAACGCTCGTGGTCGACGGCGGCTGGACGGCCCGCTGATGAAGGCCGTACAGCTCGTCGACTGGGGTACGCCTCCGCAACTGCGCGACGTACCCGATCCCGAACCGGTGGGTGAAGAGCTCCTCCTGCGCGTCGACGCTGCAGGCCTGTGTCGGTCCGACCTCCACGTCATGGACTCCCCCGCCGGCATGTTCGACTACGAACTCCCTCTCACCCTCGGTCACGAAGTAGCCGGGACGGTGGTGGGTGTGGGCCCCGACGCCGACCCCGATTGGATCGGTGACGCTGTTGTGGTGCACGGCATCTGGTCGTGCGGCATCTGCAGGAACTGCCGTCGCAGTCGCCAGAACTACTGCCTCGAACTGCGCCGCGGGTCGGACGGCCGCCTCGCGTCGATCGGCAACGGTCTCGGCCGGCCGGGTGGGTTGGCCGAATTCATGACCGTCCCGTCCGAGGCCGTTCTCGTCCGGACCGGAACACTCGGCGCGGAGCAGGCTGCGCCGTTGGCCGACGCGGCATTGACCGCGTACCACGCCATTCGAACCAACTCCGACCTGATCGATGCCGAGACCGTCGTTCTGGTCATCGGTATCGGCGGTCTCGGGCACCTGGCGTTGCAGATCCTGCGCAGCTTCGGGGTAACGCGAATCGTCGCAGTCGATGCTCGATCCGAAACATGTTCGCTTGCACTGAAGTCCGGTGCGCAGTCGTTCCACGAGACCGTCGACTCCGCGGCGCCTGACGTGGTGGGCATGGGCGGCGCCGACCTGGTGCTCGACTTCGTCGGTGCCCCCGGAACAGCCGAACCCGCTGCCGGCCTTCTCGCGTCGGGCGGACGCCTCGTGGTGGTCGGGAGCGCCGGTGGGCGCGTCACCGTGGGCAAGGACGTGGGTATGGCCACGGGGTGGCACGTCGGTGCCCCGTTCTGGGGCACCCGAGACGATCTCGAGCGCGTCGTCGCTCTGGCTCAGGCCGGCGCTCTGCACGCCGAAGTCACGACGTTCCCGCTGACCGACGCGCCCCTGGCCTACCAGCGCCTTCGCTCCGGCGACATCGCCGGCCGAGCCGTGCTCACCCGATCGAAGGAAGAGACCGCACAGTGAAGACGCTCGCTCAGGAAATGATCACCCGCGCCGCGCGGACACCGGACGACGTGGCCGTGGTCGACGAATCGGGTAGTTACACCCTCGGTGCGGTAGTGACGGCCGCCGACGCGCTGGCACACACTATTGCCGAACTCGACACGGCACCACCCACCGTCCTCGTTCAAGCCGACAACACCTGGCGCACAGTGGTCTCGGCTCTCGCCGTCGGTATGCGCGGGGGTGTCGTCGCGGTGCTCAGCCCGCACGCGACCGAGTCCGAGTTCGCTTTGGCTGTGGCCGACATCGCGCCCGACGTCGTCATCGGTGACGCCGATTCGTTGGCGCAGTGGGGTGTCGACGCCTCGACGTTTCCGCGTTCTGCGGCAGCATTCGATACCCTCGAAATACGATCTGGACAAGCCTCTTTCGGGGACATCGACCGGTGGCAGGGCGGGACGGCCATCGCGATGACATCCGGCTCCACCGGCCGCCCCAAATGCGTGGTGCAGTCCGAGGAGGCGATCCGCTACGCCTGCCGCAGCACCATCGACGCGGTCGGACTGGAACCTGGCGACGCCATCGGCGCATTCGTGCCGCTGTCGTCGGTAGCGGCCTTCTGTTTCGGTATGTATCTGCCCGCCTTCCTGGGTGGACGCATGGTGTCGATCGGCAGGTGGTCACCCGTCCGAGCTCTCGAAGCGGCTGCACAACAGGGTATTGCGTGGACCATGCTGGTCCCGACGATGGCACTGCAGCTGTCGGTCACCGACGAGTCCGAGGGACGACTGAAGGCGATGCGCGCCATGACCGTCGGCGGCGGACCGATGAACGAACGCGCTCTCGGTCTTGCCGAGAACGTACTGGGGACAACCTTCCTCCGGGTCTTCGGTATGTCCGAGTGTCTCGGCCACACCACCCCCGCCCTGGACGATCCGCCCTCCATCCGACTCGGCCGCGACGGACGACCGTTTCCCGGAACGATCGTGCGATCGGTGGACTCCTTCGGTGAGCCGCTTCCCGCCGGCGAGGTAGGTGAGGCGCAGGTCAAAGGTCCCTCGTTGTTCGTGGGCTACGCACGCGAGGGGAGGCCCGTTCCGCCCGCTCTGACGCCCGACGGTTTCCTTCCGACCGGCGATCTGGTCGAGGTCGGGACCGACGGGTCGATCTTCGTGTCCGGGCGACAGAAGCAGATCATCATCCGCGGCGGTCGCAACATCGACATCAACGAGATGGAGTCCGCGCTGGCCGCACTCGACGGTGTCGTCCAGGTATGTGTGGTGCCGGTCCCCGACGACATGCTGGGCGAACGGGCGGCGGCGTTGGTCGTGACGGGTGGCAGAGAAATGACGCTCGACGACATCACCACTCGACTTGCCGACACCGACTTGGCCAAGTTCAAGTGGCCGGAGTTCGTGTTCACGGTCGAAGACCTGCCGCAGAACAGAGTGGGAAAGCTGTCACGCCAGGACGCAGTCGCCCTGGCCGCCGAACTGGCGGGCGCAGCCGAGACGAATTCAGCTCGAAAAATGTAAGCTGACCGTCGAAGAACTTGCAGACAGTGGGGAAACGATGACCGTAGGCACCGGCGTTCGGCGTGAAAGCGCGCGCTCGAAGCGCACTCTCATCTTGTCCACTGCAATCGATCAGTTCGGCAAGGTGGGCTACGAACACACCAAGTGGGCGTCCATCGCAGACGAAGTGGGGATCGGGCAGACTGCCTTGTATCACTACTTCGAGTCCAAGGCTCATTGCCTGCTCACCATCATGCGCCTCGAACTCGCAGATTCTCTGGACAGGTTCATCACGGCCACCGAAGACGAGGGCGACCCCGAGAAAGCACTGCGTGCGGCCATAACGGCGTCGCTCGCCGCGACGCCCACGGACGCTTTGCAGCGGCGGATCCTGCAGAACCACATGGATTTGCTGGCCACGGAGCGGCAGTCGGCCAAAGAGGAAGCCGAACGCCTCGAATGTCGTGAACTGGTGCACCAGATCGAGGTGCAGTGGACGGCACTCGTCAACAAGGGCATCAAAGCCCGCATGTTCGTGAAGTCGGATCCCAAGATGCTCGCCCGGCTCGTCCTCGCTCTGGTGATCAGCGTGTGGCGTTGGTACCGGCCGGAGGGAAAGCTCTCCATCGACGCCATCACGAAGCAGGTCACCGACGCCGCGATGCGGGTAGTACTCAAGTGAGCCGACCGACGGACGAGTTCTGACCGGTGTAGTAAACTGAACAGAATTCACTTAGGAGGTACCGTGTACAACCTCGTACTCGTCGCATCCCGTCCAACCGACTGGACACACGATCAATTCATCACCTGGTGGCGCGGTGAGCACGCCGACGTCACCTATCCCCTTCCCGGGTTGCTGCGGTGGCAGCACACCGAGTTGTTGGAAGCCTTCGGCGGCAAATCCGAAGGGTGGGACGGTTTGTCGGTTCTCAGCTTCGAATCCCGAGACGCCCTGGAGGCGGCGTTGGCCAGCCCGGAATGGGCGGCCGCGGTCGAGCACGTCGGCACCATGGGCGGACGCAGAATGATGTGGTACGGAGACGAGAAGACGATGGTTCCGCTCGCCGCCGTGGGCCGATGACCATGTCGTGGACCGACTCCGGCTGCTTCCCGGTTTCGGACGGTGTCCACCGCGTACCGCTGCAAATGCCACAGGACGGCCTCCGCGCCATCAACGTCTATGTCCTCGAGACCGACATCGGTATTGCTCTGATCGACGGCGGCTGGCGCCGTGACTCCACGCACGACGAGCTCGTTGCGGCTCTCTCGCTCATCGGGCGGCGCCCGGCGGAGATCCACGACATCTACGTCACGCACGTCCACCGCGACCACTACACGTTCGCGGTGGAGCTGCGCCGCCGGTACGGCTCGCGAGTACACCTGGGAAAAGCTGAGGCGCTGGGGATCTCGGCAATTGCGGAATTGAACTGCAATGTTCCGGAGAGTTCGATCCGTGAGCTGCACCGCGCCGGCGCTCCGGACATCGCGGACGTCGCTTACCGCGCCGGAATCGCCGAACCGTTCGAGCCGTCGGACTGGGCTGCGCCCGACTCGTGGTTGACCGACGGACCGGTCGACGTCCCCGGCAGGAACCTGGCTGCCACCCACACACCCGGTCACACCAAGGGTCACATGGTCTTTCACGACGCCGATCTCGGCCTCAGCTTCACCGGTGACCATGTCCTACCGACGATCACACCGTCGATCGGGTTCGAGCTCGGCGACTGGGATCTGCCACTGGCCCGTTACCTGTCGTCGCTGACGCTCATGTTGGACGACGCCGATCGGTCGATGATGCCGTCGCACGGGAACACCGGCTCGAGTGTCCACGACCGGTGCCGAGAACTGTTGGCGCATCACGATCGCCGCTTGCAGAACACCCACGATGCGGTCCGTTCGCTGGGTCCGTGCACCGGCCTGTCGGTTGCGTCGGCGCTCACCTGGACCCGACACGAACGTCCGTTCTCGGCGCTGGACGACTTCAACAAGATGGTCGCCACCTGCGAGACGCTGGCACACCTCGATGTTCTCGCCGACCGCGAACTGATCACCGTTCGAACGCACGACGGGGTGGACACCTTCAGCTCGCGCTGAGGGCATCCACCCCGGTCCCCTTCAGTCGCAGGTCCACCCGCCGTCGACGTACAGTTCCGATCCGGTCATGAACGACGAATCGTCGCCGGCCAGAAAAGCAACTGCAGCAGCAACTTCCGGTGCCGACCCCAGTCGGCCCATAGGCGTGTGCGCGATCATCGACCGATGCCGCTCCGAACCCTCGAATCGATCCAGCAGTTGCTGGGTCTCGATGAATCCGGGATGGATCGAGTTGACTCGCACTCCCGTCGTGGCCCAGTGCAACGCTGCATTTTTCGTCATCGTGCGTACCGCGCCCTTGGCCGCCGCGTAGGCGAAGCTGTTACCCAGTCCGCCGACCGTCCCCAGGATCGAGCAGATGTTGACGATCGACCCGCCTCCCGTCTGCTCGATGTACGCGCCGGCGTGTTTCATGCCGAGCCAGGTGCCGGTCTGACCGACCGCGATCACCTGCTCGTAGTGCTCGAGGTCTTCGTCGACAACCGTGCCGATGCTGCCGATCGCGCCGTTGTTGATCAGGGCGTCGAGTCGGCCGAACCGCTCGGCAACCGCCTCGACGACTGTGCCCCAGTGGTCTTCGCCGGTGATGTCGAGGGCGGCGGCCAGGTGTTCGTCTGGCCTGTCCTGATCGGCGACCAGCGCTCGGCACGCGGCGGCGTCGACGTCGGTGACGACCACCGACGCACCTTCCGAGGCCAATCGCCGGACGATCTCCGTACCGATGCCGCCCGTCGCACCGGTGACCAGGACGACTTTCTCGGACAACCGAGTTGGACCGATCACAGCTTGCTCAGAACGTTACGTCCGCCGACGAGCATGGCGATCGCGACCCCGATGGTCGTCACGGCAGTCATCAACAGAGCCATTGCCGCCACCAGCGGATACGACCCGTTCTGCCACATGTCGAACAGCAATGTGCCCATCACCTGGGTGGTCGACGCACGCACCAACAGTGACGCCGCGAATTCGTGCGTCAGCAGAATGAACATCAACGCGACCGCACTGAGGATCGTGGGACGCATGAGCGGCAACATGATTCGCATGGTGGTCACGAACGGTGATGCCCCGCTTGTGGCCGACGCTTCGTTGTAGGTATTGCCCAGTGACAGCATTGCGGTCATCTGCATTCTGGTCGCGAACGGCAGCATCAGCACGATGTAGACCAGAACGATGACGGTCCGGGTGCCGTAGAGGATGAACGGCGGTTCGGTGTAGGTCAGGAGGAAGCCGACACCGAAGATGACAGCCGGGATGCCCAGCGGCAGTGCAGTCATGAGGTCGGCGATCGTGGCGAGGATCTTGAACCGTCGACCGCGGACGAGCAGGTTCGCCATCAGGTAGCCCAGCGGGATGCAGATCACGACGGCACCGAGGGAGGTCAGAACGCTGGTGAGCACCGATTGCACCACGGCGTCGGTCGACAGGAGCGTGCGGAAGTTGTCGAGAGTGAGCAGGCTCCACGACAGCGACCCCGACCAGTACGGACTCAGCGACACGATGACCAGACCCACGAGTGGAATGACCAGTGCGAAGAGGGCGAACACGGAAATGGTGACCGTGGCCCAGGTGGCCCGACCCGTGGACGGTGCAAAGGCCTTGCCGCCGTGGGTGACGAATCGAGTTTGGTTGCCCAACAGCGCTTTCTGCACCAGAACCAGCACGATGCCGAAGATCACCAACGGTGAGCCGGCGGCCGCCGCGGCGGCGAAGTCGGACGGGGACTGCGTTACTCGGCTGTACATCTCCGTGGTGAGTACCTTGACACCGCTGTTCTGACCGAGCAGAAGCGGTCCGGTGAACTGGCCAAGACCGAGCAGCAGCGCGATTCCACCGCCGTAGATGAGGGACGGACGCAGTAGTGGCAGAACGATCTTGAAGAAGATACCCACCGTCGACGATCCGCTGGTCTGTGCGGCTTCGAGGTGTTCGGAGCTGATGTTCTGCATGCCCGAGCTGACGAAGAGGTACACGAACGACGTGAGGCCGAAGCCGGTGAGGATGATGATCCAGGGCACCGTGTAGATGTCGATCGGGCCACTGTCGGATCCGCTCCACCAGGGCAGCAAGCGCAGCACCACATTGAGGTAACCGGGACCGGGCGAGAGGAGAAAAGCCCACCCGACGATGCTGGCAACGGCGGGCATGACGATGGGCAGGATGGGAATGATCCGGAGCCAGCCCATCTTCGCCGGGAGCCGACTGGCCGCGAAGGCCAGCAGCGTGCCCAGCACCATGGCGATCACCAGCGACCCCAGCGCCAGCGAGGCCGTCGTGCCCAGCGTCTTGGCGATGTCGAAACGTCCGTACTGAGCCCGGTATCCGGCTGCGCCGTCCTCGAAGGCAAGCATCTGTAGCCGAACCATCGGAAGAACGACAAGGTACGCGAGCACGGCCAGAACCGCTGCATAGCCGATGCGGGCTCGCCACTGCGGCGACACGGACCGGGTGCGCGCCTGCGCCGGCTCGGTCGGGGTCGACGGTGGCGTCATCGTGGCGGTCGCCATCAGGACCGGCCCCCGGTGGTCGCGAGATCGCGGGGTGCGTCCGCGCTGTCGGGTACCGAGTCCGTGTAGACCCGCAGCGACGACGGTGAGAAGCTCACCACCAGTGGATCTCCGGGACGGCTCGCGCGCAGAGCCGCACTGTGTCGAGTTGCGTTCGCGCGCAACGAGAGCTGTTCCACGCCGGTCTTCACCGTGACGTCGAAGTAGCGGCCGCCGTATTCGTACGTCACCAACTCGGCGTGCAGCGCGATGTTCCCGGCCGGTACGTCGGCCATCGAGTCGTGCAACGACACGTCGTCCGGGCGGAACCGCGCTACCGCGGTCTTTCCTTCGTCGGCGCGGTCGCGAACCACCGCGTCGCTGAGATCGACGACGTCGTCGGCGCTGGTGATCCAACCATCGTGTCCCCGGCGTAGTTCCAGCCGGTTTCCCATTCCGATGAACGCCGCGACGTATTCCGACACCGGGTTCTCGAACACGAACTCGGGTTCGTCGTACTGTTCGATCTTCCCCGACTTCATGATGGCAAGGCGATCCCCGAGCGCGAACGCCTCGGCCTGATCGTGCGTGACGAATACCGCGGTGAATCCGAGATTCTGATGCAGTTGGTGGATTTGAGAACGAACCTGGTCCCGCAGTCTCGCATCGAGGTTGCTGAGCGGCTCGTCGAACAACACGAGGTCCGGCTGTGCGACGAGACCGCGGGCGACCGCAACTCGCTGCTGCTGGCCGCCACTGAGCTGCGACGGATAGCGGTCCAGGAGGCCTCCGCAGTCGACCATTCCGGCGGCACTGTCGACAGCGCCGTCGGCGATTGCTTGCTTGAGTTTGCGGACCTTGAGTGGGTACTGAATGTTCTCGCGAACCGTCATGTGTGGCCACAGTGCGTACGACTGGAACACCATCCCGATATTGCGTTTGTGCGCCGGAACGTTCACTTTCGTGGCCGCGTCGAAAACTCTGTCGTCGCGGAACGCGATCGAGCCCCCCTCGGGCGTCTCCAGACCCGCCAGGCAGCGCAGGGTCGTCGTCTTGCCGCACCCACTCGGTCCGAGGAGAACGAGAAACTCACCGTGCTCGATATCCAAATCCAGGTGGTCGACCACGACGTTCGTCCCGTACGTCTTGGTCAAACCCGATACCGCAAATCGAGACGTCATCAGTTGTTCTCTCTTTCATGCTTTTTCGGGGTGCGGACACCGGCCGCGGTGCCGCCGTCCACCAGGAGATCGGATCCGGTCATGTAACTGCTGTCGCGGCTTGCCAAGAACTTGACCACACTCGCGACCTCGTCGGGTGTCCCCCGCCGTTGCAACGGGATGCTGCGGACGTATGCCTGCGTGTCGTCGTCGGCGAAATCCGGGTGAGCCGTGATAGGGGTGTCGATACTTCCGGGGCACACGGCATTGACGCGAATGTTACGGGGCGCCAACTCGAGTGCGGCGACTTTCGTCAGCGCCCGCACTCCGAACTTCGATGCTCCGTACGCCCCGAGTTCGGCAGTGGCCACCACCCCGCGCAAGGAGGACAGGTTGATGATCGCGCCACCGTCACGCATGCACCGGGCTGCGGCCTTCAGACCGAGGAACGTCCCGATCAGATTGAGGTCCACCATCCGCCGGAACTGCGCCAGCGTCGTGTCCGCCAATGTGGCCTTGATCGCCGCACCGGCGCTGTTGACCAGAACGTCGAGGCCGTGCCCGTTGTCCGACATGACGGATGTGATTGCGTTCCAATCGGTTTCGTCGGTGACGTCCAGATGGTGATAGTGGGCGTTGGGCCCCAGGGTGTCGGCTCGAGTGCGGCCGGCGTCGTCGTCGACATCGGTCAGATACACCGTCGCCCCGGCATCGGCGAACGTTTGTGCGCATGCACCGCCGATCCCCCCGGTTGCCCCGGTGATCAGAACAGCTGTTCCTTGCATGTCAGCCTCTCCGAATCTGTCGACGCAATCGGCGTCAGCTCTGGAAGATGCCTGCCCACTGCTGCGAGTACTCGTCGACCTTTTCCGGAGTCAGGTCCTCGGTGTTCGGCAGCGTGATGTCCTGGGCCTGCGCCACGGCTCCGGTGACGTCGGGCAGCGCGGCGGCGTAACCACCGTTCAGTGCGGCCTGACCTTCCGGCGTCACCATGAAGTCGGCGAGGACCTGAGCGGCGTTCGGATGCGGTGCGGCGCTGAGAACTTCGGTGTACCAGGGGGTTCCCCAGGGGCTGTCGGGCAAGGCCCAGTTCACCGGTGCGCCGGCGGCGACCTCGGTGACCAGCGGCTGCACGGACGGACTCACCACCACTTCACCCGACGTCAACGCCTGCGCGATACCGAGCGCACTCGGGTAGATCCTGGGCTGGAGATCAGCGATCTGCTGCCAGTAATCGTCACCGTAGGTAGACGAGAAGTACTTGTACATGTCGACGTACGACGCGATGCCGGTCGGGTTGACGATGCCGATCTTGCCTCGGAACTTCGGATCGATGATCTGCTCGGGAGAGGTCAAGCCGTCCGGTACGGCTGCCGTGTTCCATCCGAGACCGAACACTGCCGCGCTCGACAGGAAGAACCGGTCGTTGATGACACTGGCCTCACGATCGAATGCCGGAGCGTCGAAATCCGGTCCGCGGAGCTCGGTGGAGAACGTACCCGACTCCGCAGCGGTTTTGATCCACGACGCGTCGGTCAGCATGTGTACGTCCGCCGTGCCCCGGCCCGTCTTGTTCTCGGTCTCCACGCGCGGGTTGATGTCCGGATCGGTCCCGCGAACGTACTCCATCTTGATCGAGGGGTACTTCGTCTGGAAGGCGGTGACCAGAGCATCGAGATTGGCCGGCTTCTGACTCGAGTACAACATGACGCTGCCCTCTTGATTTGCGGCAGCGACGATGTCGTCCCAGCTTCCTTCGACGGGCGCGGACCCGGACGTCGACCCGCCGCCACATGCGGCGACACCCAGCATCGCGGCTGTGGTGGTGAGGGCGACGATCGCCTTCTTGAAAGTCTTCATGTCTGCTTTCCTTCCGGGCACGTCTGCGAGCCCCGAGTCGAGACGACCGGTCACCCGGGTCGTGGGAATCCGTCGCCCCTGCATCTCGGCAACTGAACTGATGTCAGTTTGAAACGTAGTCGGGACAGGCTGTGATGTCAATCACCAGGTCACAGTAAAATGAACTGAATCCACTTCATGTCAACTGGGCGACGGAGGAGGACAGACCGATGGCGGTTTCGGCGGCCGTGAGGCCGAAGACCAACGCGGATGCCAACCCACCCGCGTACGCGCGGTTCCACAGGCCACCGGTGTCCGATCCGGCCACCAGCAGACCGGGAACAGGGACGCCATCGTTGCTCAACGCGCGCGCTCGGTCGTCGATTCGTATGCCGTGAAACGGAAACGTGATCGCCGGCACGGTCTCGATCACGTAGTACGGAGCCTCAGACAGAGGTGTCGGATCGAGCCGGCGACTCGGCGACACGGTGACCCCGGACGTCGCGTCGGCGTTGTAGGTCGCGACAGCAGCGGCAATGACGCCGCCGTCGTATCCCCACTCCTGCGGCAGGTATTCGAGTTCGTCGAGCGTCTCGGCCATCCCGACGCGGCCGCCCCGTCTGCTCGCCAGTTCGAACTTGTCGACGGCGACAGCCCCCTCGACGTACGACGCCAGCATCCAGTCCCGATGCACACGGGCGTCGGCGACGAGCAATCCGCGGCCGCCGGGCTGGTCGAGAAGAGCCATCGTGGTCAGGTGGTCTCCGACAGTCTCGTCGACGAACCGCTCACCGTCGACGTTGAACAGCAGCGCGTGCTCGCTGTAGTACAGCGACAAGTCCACGAAATCCGACGGGTCCCTCAACTCGACACCGCTCGGAATCAGATGTCCGTAAAACCCGGCATCGTCTGCCGACGCCGCCGCGCCCGCGTCGATCGCCAGACGATAGCCGTCGCCGCAGCTGTGTGGATTCGACCTGAGCTGCATTGTGGCGGCGTTCGGATGCACGTGACAGGACAGAAGATCATGGTCGCCTTGGAAACCGCCCGACGCGACCAGTGTTGCCCTCGCCCGCACCACGTGCGTCTCTCCGGCGCCGGTACGAATCACGGCTCCGCGCACCGCGTCTCCCTCGCGAACCAGGCGTTCGGTCACGGTGCTCACGAGAACCGTCCCACCCGACTCGACGACGAGTCGCCTACACGTGTCCACGTAGTGGTTCGTGTCGAACTTGTGCCCGCGGCCGAAACTCAGGATCTGCTGCGCCTCGCCGACGTCCACACCGACGGATCGAATCCACTGCACCCCGTCGTCGAAACGGTCGATCAACGCCCGCTTCAGCGCAGAGTCTCCGTTCGGATTGTGCTCGTCCATTGTCGCGTGATCGGGTGCCGTCCAGACGTAGCCGGCGAACCGGGCGGAACCACCGACGTCCGATCCGACGTCGAGCACACAGACACGGCTACCCGTGGAAGCGGCCTTCGCGGCCGCCGTCAGCCCTGCCATGCCCGCACCGATCACGAGCAAGTCGTAGTCGTCTTCGTCCATCGGAACTCCGTTTCCTCGAGCTGCTCGCGCGGCGACCATTGTTACGAGAACCGCCTTCGTTGCGTTGTGTTGCCGATCACCTTACAGTGAAGTGAATTCACTTGGTGAATGCGAGACGACACTGTCGGCACCGATGTCGTGGCGTCACAACCGTTGCAGGAAGGCGTGTTTCATGGCGGAGCGAGACTTCGATGGGGTGGTTACGGTGGTGACCGGAGCCGGATCGGGGATCGGCGCGGCCACAGCACGTTCGCTGGCCGATCGTGGGGCAGCGGCGGTATATCTCTGCGACGTCGATTCCGCAGCGGTGACGACGCACTCGTCCACCATCGAAGTCGGCCACCCTGTCGCACTAGACGTGAGCGATTCGGAGAGTGTGACCGCCGTCTTCGCCGGCATAGCGAACACGCACGGACGAATCGACGTCGTGGTCCACGCCGCCGGAATCGACGACCCGGCCAGCAAACAACGCATCCACGACGCGATGACCCGAGCAGAGCCCGTGGACGTCCTGACGCATATCGACGACTCGGACTGGCGCCGCATCATGTCCGTCAACCTCGACGGCACGTTCCACGTCCTTCGCGAAGCGGTTCGCGTCATGAAGGCAGCGGGTCGAGGCTCCATAGTGACCGTCGGATCGTCCTCGGCGTTCGACACCCTTCTCGGCTACCCGCACTACGCGGCGTCCAAGGCGGGAGTGCACGCCTTGAGCCAGTCGGTCGCGAAGGAAGCCGCCGCATTCGGAATCAGAGTCAACACGGTCGCACCGGGACCGGTGGACACCGCGATGGCGCGTCGAACACCGGAGCGACTCCGAGCTGCCATGACACAGAACGGGTTTCGTGGCTATGCCAGCGCCGAGGAACTGGCGGACAACATTCTCTATCTCGCCTCGCCGGCAGCAGCCAACGTGGTCGGTGCTGTTCTGCTCAGTAACGGTGGGCGGTTCACCGTGTGACGTCTTCACCGCGTCCGAACACCACGAACATGGAGACCTCGGGTGAGCGCACCACATTCTCGATCACCCTCTGCCGCACCCGACTCTCGGGAATCGTCAGCCGGGTCGTCTCCTGCGCCAGGTAGTCGCTCCAGTTCTTGTACGTACAGAATTCCACGTAGGACTCGTCCGACGAGGCAGACGCCGCAAGGGTCCACCGCACTGCACCGAGGCGCAGCCGTGATCTTTTCAATTCTGCGACGTCGTCGATGAATCGGTCGGTGCGGCCGGGCCGGACGGTGTAGACGGTCTCGACGATCACCCGCTGACCGCGGTAGTTCCCGGGCGGGGCCGACGGCGCGGACGCGCCGGACGGGTCGGGTGCGATGGTCTCGCTCGGCAGAATCCCTCGGCGCAGAATCTCCCCCGCCGACATCAGCATCAAGCACGCGGACAACAGCATTGCCGGGATCAGTCCGATGTGATCCGTGAGCAGACCCCACAACAGTGCACCGACGGCCTGGCTTCCCTGAAACGTCAACATGACGAATGCGATGACGCGCGCCTTCACCCACGGCGGCATGACGGCGTGCGTCGCGATCATCCAGGTGCTCTGCACACCGACCCAGGCCGCCCCGACAACGACCAACAGCGCGAAAGCAACGCCCTGGTGCGGGATCGATGCGAGACCGGCGAGAACCACCGCGTACGCCGCGGATCCCAGCGCGACGAAACCGTTCCAGCTGATCCGCGCCCGGACCGGCATCAGGACGATGGTGCCCGCCACGGCTCCGATGCCGATCGCCCCGGAGAGCAGACCGAACTCCAGCGTCGTGGCGTGCAATCGCTCGTTCGCGACGACGGGCAGCAGAGCCCAGAGGCTGCTGGCGGGTATCCCGAACATGATCACCCGCAACAGAAGTCGACGTGTCCATCGCGAATGCCTGATGAATCGCAGACTTCCTCCCACTGCGTCGACAACCGATCCCTGTTTCGGATTACGGCCCGACGCTGCGGGCACCTGGCGCGCCGCGATCGCAACACACGCGGCGAACAAACCGGCCACCAGGACGAAGGTCCAGGTAGGGCCCCAGACTGCGAGGACGGCACCACCGACGACGGGACCGATCGCACGTGCGCCGTTGAACACCGCGCCGTCGATCGCCGGTACCACCGTCATCATCTCGCGTGTCACCAAGTGCGGAAGCAACGCCTGCCACACGATCGCGACCGATGCGAGCCCGCTTCCCGCTCCGAACACGGCGAGCATCAGTACGGGCGTGGTGGCGAGGCCGAGGTGTTGCAGCAGGCTGAGCAATACCGCCGCCACCAGCAGCACCGCGGACGTGCCGACCAACAGGAAGCGGTGCCCGACGTACTCGGCAACCGCACCGAGAGGCAGCGCGAAGAGGAAGAACGGCACACTCGCGGCGAACTGTACCGCCGCCACCGTGGTGGCGGACTCCCCCGATTCGGTGAGAATCCACTGTGCGGCGAGTACAAGAACCCACACGCCCACACTGGCGCTCAGTTCGAAGCCCAGCATCATGCGAAACCGCGGCACGCGCAGTGGCGTGAACAGGCCGACAGTCTTGGGGCGCGTCATCACGACCCCGTTATCGGACGAAGTCCTTCTCCCACTCCTGCTGGAACTGCGAAACGAACTCGGGTGTAAGAGTTTCAGTGTCCGGGAGCGGAATGTCCTGCGCGCGGGCCACGGCCCCCTCGATGTTCGGCAATGCGCTGCCGTAACCATAGGACAACGCCGTCTGACCTTCCGGTGTCACCATGAAGTTCGCGAGTACCTGAGCGGCATTGGGATGCGGGGCTGCTGATAGGACGTGCGAATACCAGGGCGTTCCCCAGGCGGGATTCGGCAGCGCCCAGTCGACTGGAGCGCCGGCTGCCATTTCTCGGACCAGTGGCTGCACCATGGGCGTCGCGACGACTTCACCTGAGCTGAGTGCCTGAGCGATGCCGAGAGAACCAGGGTAGATCCGCGGGTTGAGTTGAGCCAGTTGTTCGTTGAAGCCACCGCTCCACTCCCTATCGAAGAATTGGTACTCGTCCACGACGGCGGCGAAGCCGGCCGGGTTGACGACACCGATCTTTTCGTCGAGTGCGGGGTCGAGCAGATCGTCGGTGGATGCAAGGCCCTGCGGCAACGCGCTCGTGTTCCACGCCATCGCGAAAACAGCGGCGCTGGTCAGGAAAATTTTGTCTTCCAGCACGCTGCGTTCGCGTCCGTAGTCGGCATTGTCGAAGGCTGGTCCGACGATATCGGTCGAATACACACCGGAGGCGGCCGCATTGGTGATCCAGGCTGGGTCGGACGCCATGTGAACGTCTCCGGTGCCCTTGCCGGTTCGATTTTCGGTCTCGACCCGCGGGTTGAGTTCGACATCGGTACCGCGGACGAACTCCATCTCGATCTCGGGGTAAGCCTGCGAGAATGCAGTCTTCAACGCCTGCAGGTTTTCCGGATGCTGAGTGGAATACAGGAAGACCGAACCCTCCCGCTCGGCCGCAGCGACGATCTGGTCCCACGTCCCCTCGACCGGACCGGATGACGACATTCCACCGCTACAGGCCGAGAGCACCATCGTCGTCGACAGTACGACCGCTAGCCCAACTCTTCTCGACAGACGCACTCTCATGGCCCTCCTTGGCAAACTGAAGTCAATTCATATAGCGTGGGCCCTAGTGAACGTAATGTCAATCACACCGAGGAACAGAACTTCGGCGGTGATTTTCGGTGGGTCGTAGACCGTGCTGCGAACCACGTGGGTCCGATGACGGTCCCAAACCAGCCGGGGGCCAGCGGAGTTGGCTCACCACCCAAGGCAGGAAGAATCCCTCGTGACCACGATGAACCGCATCCTCTGCCTCGCAACCCGCCCCGACAAATCGCTCAGCCCCGAACACTTCACGATCCTCGAGGAAAAAATCGGACCCCTTGGCCCCGACGATGTCCTGGTCCGCAACACATGGCTGTCGATCGACCCGTCCGTTCGACTTCGCCTCCATGCCGTCACACCCAACGGGTATCTGCCGCCGTTCGAGGTCGGCGAACCGCTCGTCGGGTTGGCGCTCGGAGTGGTCGTCGAATCACGCAGCAGTCGGTTCTCGCCGGGCGACACCGTCACTCACATGTACGGGTACCGCGACTGCGCGGTGGTACCCGCGGGTGGCGGTGGACTGGGCGGAGCCGGCTCACTGACCAAGATCGAGACCGATGGCTTTGCGCCACAGTGGTTCCTCGGACCACTCGGCAGCTCGGGACTGACGGCGTACGTCGGACTGGTCGAGATCATCGGCCTGCAGCCGGCCGACGTCCTGTGGGTGTCAGCCGCGGCCGGTGCGGTAGGAAGCATCGCCGCCCAGCTGGCCGTGTTGCGCGGCAGCACTGTCATCGCGTCCGCCGGCAACCAGGACAAGGTCGACTATTTGCGTGACGGTCTTGGTGTGCACAGCGCGTTCGACTACCACTCCGGCGATGTGACTACCCTGGTTGCCGACGCCGCACCCGACGGTATCGATGCGTATTTCGACAACGTCGGGGGCGATCACTTCGACGCGGCTCTCGCCAATCTGCGAACGGGCGGACGAATTGCCATGTGCGGCGCAATCTCCGGTTACGACGTGGCCGCCCCCGGCCCCGGCCCGTCCAACACCTTCCAGATCACGGCGAAGAGCCTGTCTATCAGAGGGTTCCGAGCCGGGTCCTTCGCCCACCTCTACGACGCGATGCGCTTCGAGGTGGGAACACACCTTTCCGACGGCTCGATGGTCCATCGAGAGTCCGTGTACGAGGAACTGGAACAAGCACCGACCGCTCTCGTGGATCTGCTGAACGGCCGGACAACCGGAAAGACACTCTGCCGACTCGCCTGAGTCGCGGGTATATCGAAAGGAAGATCTCATGTCGTTCGTTCTCGTCCACGGCGCCGGAATGGGTGCGTCGTGCTGGGACCGCCTGGTACCCCTGCTCAACGCACCGGCGGTCGCCGTGGACCTGCCCGGCCGGGGCACGCGCGCCGACACCGATCTTCGCACCGTCACGCTCGACGACTGCGCCGCGGCCATCGTCGCCGACGTGGAGGCCGCAGACCTCACCGACATCGTGCTCGTCGCACATTCGTTCGGCGGTGTGTCAGTGCCGAGAGTGATGGCCATACTGCAGGATCGGGTCAAGCACGTGGTATTCCTGTCCGCTGTGGTCCCACCGGACGGAACAAAAGTCATCGACCAGATCGACCCCGGTGTGCGCGACCTGGTTGAAGCATCGATCGTCGACGGTCTATACGGTCAGAGCGCCGAGGGCGCGAGAGCCATGCTGTGCAACGACATGGATGCCGAGCAGTCGTCCTGGACCATCGATCAGGTCATCGACGACTCCGGTGCTCTGCTGACCGAGACGGTGGACCTCTCCGGACTGCAGACGAAGGTGCCGCGGACCTACGTGCGGTTGACGAACGATGTCTGCTACCCGCCTCAGCTGCAGGAGAATTCTGCCGCGATCGTGTGCACACAGTCGGTGCCCGGTGATGTCGTCTTCATGGACTCCGGCCACATGGCTATGGTCACTATTCCCGATCAAGTTGCAGCACTGCTCAACTCACTGTAGGGGACTACACCTCCGCTCCTGCACGATAGCCCTCGGCGATCGCGTGGCCGATGCGCCGCGGTGCCAGCGAGTCACCGATCACGCTCACGGTCGCACCCGGCTCGATGCCCAGAGACGACACCGGTACTCGCGGCGTGTGCCACACCGTCAGAACGTCACCCAGCGCGGTATCGCCGATGCCGAACACGGGTCGCAAGTGCAGTGGCGCCGAACTGTCGTCCGGTACTACCAAGGATTGCGCCACCGCGAATTGCACTCCCGCCGATGCGAGTCGGCCGAGTAGCGGGCCGGCGCTCTCGGCAGGAACGCGGGACGCCAACGACGTGAGGGGCGTGGCGATGGTGACCTGCCACCCCGACTGCGCAAGCGTCTCCGCGGCGCTGTACGCGGGCCAGAAGCCGTCGCCCTCGTCGAACACGACTGCCTGGCCGATCCGAACGTCGGGCAGTCGCCCCAGCAGCACGTCGTCGACTGTCGCCGCGAGACGCCCGCGCAGACGGGCCGGTAGATCTGCGGGTCGTGACCCGGTCGCCACGATGACATGATCGGACGAGTCCAGGATGTCGGGTATGTCGTCGACTTCGATTCCAGCAGAGAGGTTCACGTCGACCTTCAGTCGCCGGGTCTCGCGGTGCAAATAGTCGATGATGTCCATCAACGTTGCTCGGTAGGGTGCCGCCGCAGCCATACGGACCGCCCCTCCGAGAGTCTCGTTCCTCTCGAATACCGTGACCCGATGACCGCGACCGGCGGCCACTCTCGCCGCCTCGAGTCCTGCGGGTCCTCCTCCGATGACGAAGACGTCCTTGGGCTTTCGAACGGCCACCCCGACGGAGGGATGACGCCCGCGCCCTACCTCGGCATTGACGGCACAGTGCAGGTGGGGGTCGAACGCTCGGCAATCCTGGTTGATGCCGAGACATCCGCGAACCTCTTCCAGGCGGCCGGTTTGCGACTTGATCGGGAGATCGGGGTCGGCGATGAGTGCTCGAGCCATACCGACCATGTCGGCATGACCCGACTTGATGGCATGGTCGGCTGTACCGGCGTCGCGAATCCGTTGCCCGACAAGGGTGGGCACGCCCGTTGCGGCGCGAACTCTGGATGCGGACGGAATGGCGACCCCGTCTTCGTTCGTCGAATCCTTCACGTACTTGCCGCGGGTACCGTGCGTGATACTGAAGTAGTCGATCCCGAGCCCCGCCAGGTTCTCGGCAATACGAACGCAGTCGTCGATGCCCATCCCTCCGGGAATTTCCTCTTCGCCACTGAGCCGAACGCCGAGCACGAAACCGTCCGGGATGACCGACTTCATCGCGTCGATGACCATGCGCGGGAAACGCATTCGGTTCTCGAACGAACCCCCGAAGCTGTCACCTCGCTGATTCGACAGCGGCGACATGAACTGTGCCGGCAGATAGCCGTGAGCCGCATGAACTTCGACTCCGTCCACACCCGCTCGAACAAGATTTCGAGTCGAGATCCGCCACCCCTCCACGATGTCCTCGATCTCGGGGACGGTGAGTTCGTGGGGCGGGTACGCATCACGCACCGTCTTGATCGGAGACGGGGCGGAGGGCGGCGCGTCCGATTCTCCCCCGATGAACTCCCGTCCGAGGTGACACAACTGGCCAACGAACCGGGCGCCGTGGCGATGAATGACATCCACCTTGGCCGCCGTCGCGGGAACGAACTCGTCGAGATAGCCCTCGATGAGCTTGCGTGAGCGGAGCGTAGTCGTGCGGTGCACCACGGTGGCCCCGCCGATGATCATCCCGACGCCGCCTGCGGCGAGCCGCTCGAAGTGTTCGGTGTCGCCGTGGGTGGGAACCCCGCGCTCGGCCATGCTGGTTCCGGCCGGGAGTGCAACGAGCCGGTTCTTCAACGTCATTCCACCGAGCTGTAGCGGTGAGAACAGATGCTGAAACTCGGGACTCATAGGGGTTGCCCTTCGTGGCAGTGCGTCTGCATGTACTGACTTCAGTTCATGTTAGCTGCCTTCATGAATCACCGACGTGAAAGGAGAGGACAGACCCCATCGCCTCCTCACGTGGTGTCGGGTTTTCGGCTTTTCGACAAATACGCATCACCGCGAAGAAGTAGGGTCTGTCGGTAGCACGGTCGAGCAGTAGCCGCGGAACTGCCTGCCACGAGACGGATAGGAATGGTGATGATCGACGACACATTCCCCTTCGGCGCGCCGCCGCCGCATGTGTCCTCGATCTGCCCGCACACGGCTTCCATCGGCATCACCCGGTTCCACATCAAGACCTCGTACTTGGAATGGGACATCCGCGCTGCTTCGATATTCGCCGCCGCCGGCGATGACAGACCGGCCCTCGACATCTGGCGAAGCCGAGTGCATCCAGACGACACCCACTTGCTCAGCGACCTCTACAGCGACGCCCGGGCGTCGATCGGCGCCGAGTGTATCTATCGAATCCAACTTCCCGACAACACGATTCGGTTCGTACTCACGCGCAGTGTCGCAGTCGAACAGTCGCGCGACGGCACCCCCGAAATCTTGACCGGCGTTGTCTCGCTCCTACCGGCGCAGAACCGAGCAGTCACCGGCGATCGGCTCACGGCCATCCTCGACAACGTCTCGCTCGGATTCGCCATCGTCGACATCGACATGACGGTCCTGTTCGTCAACGCTCAGACCGAACGTCACCTCGGTATGGCCCGATCCGATCTCGTCGGACGCAATCTCCATGAAGCACTACCCGTGTTCAAGGGGTCGTACTTCGACGATCTGCATCGTACTGCGGTAGCCACCCGGTCGGAAGTCACAGTCGAAGTACAGGCACTGGTCATTCCGGGCAGAACAATAGAAGTAACCGCGAACTACGTGGACGGTGTCGTTGCCATCAGTTTCCGCGACGTCAGCGAAACCAGGATCGCCTCGTCGCGTTTGCTGGCGGCGTATCGGGATTTGTTGGACAAGTCGCGGTTGGATGACCTCACTGGGGTTCTCAACCGCTCCGCGCTGTTCGAGCGGATCGATCGAACCACATCAGCCACATCTCCCCTGTCGGCTCTGTTGTTCATCGACCTCGACGATTTCAAAGCCATCAACGACACGTATGGCCACCCGATCGGTGATCACGTTCTTCGGACAACGGCCGAAAGGCTCGCGTCGGCGTGCGGACCGAACGTCGTCCTGGGCCGCATCGGTGGCGACGAATTCGTCGCCGCCGTGTTCGGCAGTACACATTCGCCGACGACAATCGCCGAGGCCATGAGAAGCGCCGTCGCACGGCCGCTGAAGATCACCGACGTGGACATTTCGGTGACGATCAGCATCGGGATCGCTACCGGCACTCCGTCCAGCACTCTCGAGGACCTGTTGACTCGAGCCGACATAGCGCTGTACGAGGCCAAATCGGGCGACTGCCGGATCTCGGGAACCCGACTGCGCCGAGACGAACGCGATCGTTGAACCACGGATCGCGTCTGCGGAGATTGACGAACGGTCGATAGAAACCATTCGAAACAAGACTGCAAGTACGACGAAACGCATCTAACAGGACTCGGGATTCGACATGCGCAACAAGGCGGCACCGACACCGGAGAATGCGCCGACAACGCTCGGACATCGCCCCGAGAATGCGCCATAATTCGACATGTGGACAAGCGCAGCCCCTTCGCACGCACTCTCGTGTGGCAACTGCCGACGTCCGGGGCCGTGGACGTTCCCCATACCGACGTTGCCGCGCGTCCACCCGAGGTCTGGATAGAAGCTCTCGCTGCTGTGTCGCGAGACCTTCGATGCAGAAAATACGGCGGCCCGGTAGTGAACGACCGACTGCGCTGGCAGCTGACCTTCGACACGGATTACCTCGTCACCGTGGGATTGCTCGACATCGACACGGCGCTGGGGTGGGCGCACCGAGGTCGACTCGCCGTGGACGCAAGCTACGCCACAGCGGTCGCGTGGATCGCGAGCACCGTCCAGTCCCATCTGTCGCGAATCGACCACGTCGATTGGCCCGCGCACGGTGGACGCACTCTCGTTCTCACGACCGTCGCCGGACTCGGCGTCTGGCAAGACCACTACGGAGAACATGGCATCGAAATCGGCAACCTGTGCCGCCAGGGCGGCGAGTCCGAGGTCTGCTCGTGCTGACCGAATACCGCAGTGGTGCAGGGCTTGTCACATGGCGTCGACCTTCGGCATGATGTCGTTCTTGAGGCGCTTCATGTCGTCCATCGTCTTCGGGGTCGGCACGTCCGCGAACGGCGGCCAGATCAACAGCTTGGTCAGGCCTGCCTCGCGGTAGCGCTTGAGCATGTCGGTCACCTGCCGTTCGGAACCGACGAGCAGATTCGTCGCTTTCCCTGCCAGGGTCTGGTCCATGTCGACATCGGTGATGACGGTCCAGATCATGCTTGCGATGTCGAGGTCGTCCACTGTGCGAGTCGTGTCCAGCGCATCGAGCTCGGTGGCGATGCCCGCACGCCAGGTCGCGATCTCTTCGGGCGAGTCCTGAATGCCGATCCACCCGTCCAATCCGTACTTCGCAACGCGTTTCGCCGCCCGCTTGGCGTCCTTCAACCCGCTGAAATACATGGGAGGTCGGGGCTGCTGCAGCGGCTTCATTCCAAACCCGCTGGGACCGAAATCGGCGAACTCGCCGTGGTATTCGAACACCTCGTTCGCCCAGATACCCTGCAGGATCTCGATGGTCTCGCGCAGGTGTTGGTGACGGCGGGGGAAGATGTGACTCGCACTCGCCGCGGCGAACTCCTCGGGCATCCACCCCGCTCCGACGGCGACGTTGAGGCGCCCGCTGCTGAGGTGGTCGATGGTGGCGAGTTCGGCGGCGAGCACCCCGGGCGCACGGTAGGGCGTATCGATGATGCTCATCCCGATCCTGACCTTCGTGGTCTTCGCGGCGAGCCATGGAATGAGTGGGAATCCCTGCAGGAACTGGCCTCTGGACGAGACCGGGAGCTGTTTGGGCAACTCGTGCATCATTCCGAAGGCGTATTCCATCTCCGCGCGATCGGACGCCTCGGGGACGATGATGCGGTCGAGTGTCCACACGGATTCGAAGTCGAGCTCCTCCGCCAGGCGCGTGAGGTCCTCGAGTTCGGCGACGGTGACCTTTTCGCGAAAGTTGGGAAGGTACAGGGCTAGTTCGAGCATGGTCTTCTCCTGTGTTCGGATTGTCCGGTAGGTTCGGGGGGTCAGGTGCCGGTCAGGGTCGCTCGGATGTCGGTCTTGAGGATCTTCCCGACGGTCGATCGAGGAAGGTCGCTCCACACCTCGATTTGCTTGGGCGCCTTGACACTTCCGACGCGATCCTTGACGAAACGGACCACTTCGTCGGTGTCGACCGAGGCACCGTCGTGCAGCAGGACGACAGCAGTGACCCGCTCGCCCCACTTCTCGTCGGGGAGTCCGATGACGGCGCAGTCGCGGACAGCGTCGTGGGCCATCAGCGCCTGCTCCACCTCCGCGGAGTACACGTTGAATCCGCCGGTGATGATCATGTCCTTGGCGCGGTCGACGATGTAGAGAAAGCCGTCGTCGTCGAGGAAGCCGATGTCGCCGGTGTGGTGCCACCCATGGGCCGACGCCTCTGCGGTGGCCTCCGGATTCTTGTAGTAGCCGGCCATCACCAACGGGCCGCGCACGCAGACCTCGCCGCGTGCACCCGCGGGGACCGCGGCCCCGTTGTCGTCGAGGATCGCCACTGTCACAAGCGGAGACGGTGTTCCGGCGCTCGACAGCCTCGCGTGATCGATGCTGCCATCCGGGCGGCGATGCTGCGCCGGCGACAGTGTCGAGATCATCATGGGGGCTTCGGATTGGCCGAACAGTTGGGCCATCGGGCCGATTCGGTCCAGAGCCTCCGCCAGTCGGGTGGTGGACATCGGTGCCGCGCCGTACCAAAAGCATTGCAGCGACTCAAGATCGGTGTTGTTCAGCGACTGGTGTGCGAGCGCCATGTAGATCAGGGTGGGCGGCAGAAACGTGTGCGTGATCCGATGCGTTTCGACCAGTTCGAGGAACTCGCCGACATCCGGGTGATCCATCACCACGATTTCGCCCCCCAGCGACATGATCGGGAAGCACAGAACACCTGCGGCATGGGTGAGCGGCGCCAGAGCCAGGTAGCGCGGCCGCCCGTCGAACGGATACCGCATCAAGACCACCGCGGTCATCGTCTGCAGATTCCGATCGGTGAGCATGACTCCCTTCGGGCGACCGGTTGTTCCGCCCGTCCCGACGAGCGCGACGACGTCGTCGACGGGGATGACGTCGACCGAGACGTCGGCGTCCGCTGCTGCAAGCCAGTCGGCGAAACCTGTTGCGACATCGTCTCCCTCACCGATCCGGACGAGGGCGACCAGCTTGGACAACTGCGGTGCTATCTGGCCCACGAGAGCATCGAAAACCGGTTGGTAGATCAGCGTCGTGCAGTCGAACAGGTCGAGGAGGTCGGCGTTCTCCCGCGCCGTGTTACGAGGATTGATCGGGCACCACACGGCGCCCGCGCGGGCGATGCCGAAGACGCACGCGAACGAGGTCGGGTGGTTGGCCGACAGGATGCCGACCTTCTGACCGGGTTCGACGCCGGAGCGCCGGAGCGCCTTCGCGACCGAATGCGAGAGCGCGACGACCTCGCCGTACGTCATCGACTCGCCGTGCAGAGTCATGCACGGCGCGTCCGGTCCGAGGGACGCGCCCTTGTCGAGGTAGAACGCAAGTGTCACAACCGAATCCGTATCGTCGACAGGTACGGCGGCCTCACATGCCCATTCCGCCGTCGACAGGCAGTCCGGCGCCGGTGATGAACTTGGCGGCGTCGGAGGACAGGAAAACCACCGCGTCGGCCATGTCGTCGACCTGGCCGAGACGACCGAGAGGAGTCAGCTCGGCGACCGCGCCGGCTGCCGCTTCCGGCGACTCGAAGAGGCCGAGCGCAGCGGTCTCGACGGCGAGCTTGTTGCCCATCGCCGTAGGAGTGAGGCCCGGGTAGATGCAGTTGACCCGAACTCCGTACCCGAGCTTCCCGGATTCGGCGGCCGCTACGCGGGTGAGCCGGTCGATGCCGGATTTGGACGCGGAGTACAGCGCGATGCCGGGGAACGCGATCGTTGCGGCAACCGATGCGATGTTGACCACCGATCCACCGGCGCCCGCCGATCCCCCGGGGCGCATCGTTCGGAACGAGTGCTTGATTCCCAGGGCCGTCCCGAGCACGTTGACCGAAAGGAGAGTCGACGCGGCCTCGGCATCGAAATCGATCAGGAGGTCGGTGACCTCGATCCCGGCGTTGTTGACGACGATGTCGAGCCCGCCGAACGCGGCGACGACCGAGGCCGTTGCCGACTCCCATCCCGCATCGTCCCGTACGTCGAGATGGACGAATTCCGCTGTCGCGCCGCCTGAGCGGAGCTTTTCGACCGTTTCGTGGCCGAGCTCGTCGTTGATGTCGGCAACGGCGACAGCCGCGCCCGCGGCCGCCAGTGCAGAGGCCATACCTGCGCCCAGTCCCTGTGCTGCGCCGGTGACCAGCGCCTTTCGGCCTGAGAGGTCGTAACTCGTCATAGAACTGCCCTTTCGAGAAGGACTTGCCGGCTTGGATACCGGGCACAGTCAGCAGAAAATGCGATCTGGGTCACACTACGAAAAGATCTTGACAGACGTCAAGAGAACTTTGGGCAGTCGTCAGAAAACCTGGCGCAGACACGACGAACCACACGTCGACGGCCCCCGCCGTCTTACACTGGTCCGATGGCTACCGGCACGCGAAGAGAGGCACGCGCAGTTCTGCGCGGGCCCGACAAGTTCGCGGCACGTCGCAGCGAGCTCGCAACGGCAACATTGGTGACACTCGCCGAACTGGGGTACGCACGGACGAGCCTGCGTGAGATCGCGCAGAACTCGGCGTTCTCCCACGGAGTCCTGCACTACTACTTTCGCGACAAGCTCGACCTGATCGCCGAGGCTGTCCGGATTTACGAGGACACGTGCGTCACCCGGTACGACGAGGCGGTCGCGAGCGCGTCCACGGCTGCCGAGTTACGCGCCGGGTTCACCACGATGTTCATCGGGACCTTGGTGGACGACTCAGCCCTGCACCGTCTCTGGTACGACCTGCGTAACCAGACGCGCTTCGAGTCCTCACTGCGTTACGAAGTCGGCGAGATCGAGCTGCGCCGTGCGGACATGATCTGGAACGTCGTCAACCGCTACTGCGAGCTCCGCGGCGAGCCCGCTCGGTTGTCGAAACACCTGGTGTACACCACCTTCGACGGGATCTTTCAGAACGGCCTCGACAACCTTCTGAACGGCACCGACGCCGATGTGACGCTCGCACGGGAGTTGCTCGACGAAGCGTTCCGCATGGTCTGAGCGCGCCGCAGTCCTGTTGTGCGCATCAGCGATTCGTCCATCGGTGCCGCGCCGTCCACACGCTCATGTCGGTGCGTTGACGGTGCTCTCTGCCGCCCTCGTGCTCTGGGGAATCGCGCGGGCACGACTCGGCGACTCTCGCGTACACCAAAGCGTCACCGGCCTCTGACGAAACTAGCCCGGTGGCAATGTGGTCATCAGAGCGAACATCGCATGCACTTCTTCGGGAGTAGGTGTCGGCAGACCACCGCGGGCATGGACGAAACCGATACCCCTTCACGAACTGGTCGCGCTGAACTGATGACCCGGCGACGATCGAGTAGGTCGGTTGGAGGCGGTACCCGTCGGGCGTGCACCGCAGCGGGGAGAAGACTCGAACTCCACGACCCCCTGATCGGTTTCCCGGGTTCTGAGCGATCGGAACGGCGGTAATGAACCGCGCGGACCATGGTGCGTGACGTACGTTCTGATCGAGCGGAGGTGCCATGTCTCGTGTCCCCACCGGCGAGTCGGTGTTGGCTCGAGGGGTGCGCATTGTCGAGTCTTTCGGTCTCGACGACCGAGCCTTGACTGTCACCGACATCGCGCGGCGGTCCGGCTTGCATGTTGCGACCGCCTCCCGGCTCATCGAGGAGTTGGTGAGTCTGGGGTGGTTGGAGCGGGACGGACGACTGGTCCGGGTGGGAGTCCGGTTGTGGGAGGTCGCGTCTCGGGCCTCGCCCACGGTGGGTTTACGTGAGGCCGCAATGCCGTTCATGGAGGACTTGCACGCGGTGATCGGACAGCACACGCAGTTGGGTGTAATGGACGGAGGCGAGGTCTTGTTCGTGGAGCGACTCACGGCACGAGGCGCCGCGGTCAACTATTCGCGCGTTGCCGGCCGATTACCGCTGCACGCTTCGTCGTCCGGTCTGGTTCTCCTTGCGCACTCGACGCCCGAGAAGCAGGAGCGCGTCATCGCCGAACCTCTGACGGTGTTCACCGATCGGACACTGCGCACGGGTCGAGAACTGAGGGCGGCATTGGCCGAGGTGAGGCGGCTCGACTACGCGTTCTGTGCGGGCCACATCTTCGAGGAAACTACCGGCATCGCGGTGCCGTTGCGCGATGCCGGTAGTTCGGTCGTTGCAGCCTTGTCGGTGATCGTGCCGAACGATGATGCCGCTCGTGCGCTGATCCCGGCCCTTCAAGCCGCCGGTCGCGGCATCACGCGTGTCATGGCGACCGCGGGGAATCCTGTGCCGTGACGAGACACACACAATTTCTCTCAATTATTGAGAACGCCGTAGCGGCTCCCACTGCTTCCGGGAGATCCTCGATCTGTACGTAAGACGAGGGAGAACCCGATGATCGACAACGACGACTGCGCGACCGTGATGACGAACGACTTCGACAACCACACGGATTCGACTCTGCGAGTGACGGCGAAAGACGTTGTGTCGGAGGGAGTCGTGTCGCTGACGCTCGCTCGTCCAGACGGTAAGCGTCTGCCGGACTGGGCGCCGGGTGCGCACGTCGACCTGATCCTGCCGTCGGGTGTGACCCGGCAGTATTCGCTCTGCGGAAATCGCTGGGACCCGTATACGTTCAGGGTGGGCGTGCTCCGAGAACCGGCCGGACGCGGCGGTTCGGCATTCGTGCACGATGTCCTCTCCGTCGGCGACGTGGTCGGTGTGGGTGGTCCGCGCAACAACTTTCCTCTGGTTCCCGCACCGCGGTACTTGTTCATCGCGGGGGGCATCGGTATCACTCCGTTGATCCCGATGATGGCGCAGGCAGACCTGATGGGTATCGAGTGGACGCTCCTCTATGGGGGACGTACACGGACTTCGATGGGCTTTGTGGACGAACTTGCCGCGTACGGCAACCGAGTCGTGATTGCTCCGCAGGACGAGGTGGGCCTGCTCGACCTGCCGACCTGGCTGACGGCAGCTGCATCCGACGACGCCAAGGTGTATGTGTGTGGACCCGAGCCGCTTCTCGGTGCAGTCGAAAAGTGCTGTGTAGATTGGCCTGTCGGCAAGCTGAGGATGGAACGATTCGTTCCGAAACAGCAGTCCGCACCGGCGCGTACTGCGCCGTTCGAGGTCGAACTCGCACGCAGCGCAGTAACTGTCACCGTGTCTCCGAACGGCAGCGTTCTCGACGCCGTCCAGAATGCGGGCGTCAACGTCTTGTCGTCGTGCCGAGAGGGCACCTGCGGCACGTGTGAGACAACGGTTCTGGACGGCGAGCCGGACCACCGCGATTCGATCCTCGACGATTCCGAACGCGACGGCGCCGGGTGCATGTTCATCTGCGTCTCCCGATCCTGCTCCGACCGCCTCGTTCTCGACCTCTGACTCGACAAGGACTGTGTGACATGACAACTTCCGCGCTTTCAACCGACGTTCCGATCAGCCACGCCGACCCGTTCGGTCTCGACGTTCTGGAGAATCCGCTTCCGTTCCAAGCCGATCTGCGCGACGCCGGCCCGGTGGTGTACCTCGACCGGTACGACGTCTACGCGATGGGCCGCTACGAGCAGGTCCACGCCGCCCTCACCGACTGGCAAGGGTTCCAATCCGCAGCCGGCGTGGGACTGAGCAACTTTCGGTACGAAACCCCCTGGCGGCCACCGAGTGTGCTGCTCGAGACCGACGCACCGCACCACGACGCACCGCGTGCTGTGGCCTCCAAGGTTCTCGGACCGCGGGCCCTGACCAAGCTCCGAGCGGCGTGGTTCGCCGACGCCGAGACCCTCGTCGACCAGGTTCTGAGCACTCACAGCGAATTCGACGCCGTGACCGAGCTCGCAGCTGCGTTCCCCCTCCGGGTGTTCCCCGACGCCGTAGGCATACCCGAGGCGGGACGCGAAAATCTGCTTCCCTACGGAGACCACCTGTTCAATGCCTTCGGGCCCGTCAATTCGCTGGTGGACAAAGGGTTACCGCGCGTCGGAGAGCTGTCCTCGTGGGTGAAAGCCCAGTGCGCGCGTGACATGCTCTCGAACGGCGGTTTCGGCGCCGAGATCTGGGCGGCCGCAGACCGCGGCGACATCACCCACGACCAAGCACCGTTGATCGTGCGCTCACTGCTGTCTGCCGGTGTCGACACCACCGTCAACGGGTTGGCCGCCCTGCTCTATGCGTTGGCGAACAACCCGCTTCAGTGGGCGGAGCTTCGCAGCAACCCCTCGGCATTGGCGAAGACCGCGTTCGACGAAGCTGTGCGGTGGGAATCCCCGGTACAGACCTTCTTCCGGACGGCCACCGCCGACATCGAAGTCGGCGGAACGATCATCCCCGACGGGCAGAAGATCCTGATGTTCCTCGGCTCCGCCAACCGTGATCCCCGACGGTGGACCGACCCGGACGTCTTCGACCTGACCCGCAACCCGTCAGGTCACGTCGGGTACGGCATGGGGATCCACCAGTGCGTCGGTCAGCACGTCGCCAGGCTCGAAGCCGAAGCACTCCTCACCGCACTCGCACATCGAATCGAATCGATCGAGCCCACCGCACCGGCGACAAGGCACCTGAACAACACACTTCGCTCCTGGCAATCGATACCTGTACGGGTGACGCTGCGTCAGCTGTGAGTTCCATTCTGCAACACGACTCGTGACGTGCCCGGGCGGGTAAGCAACCCGATTCGGTCCGACGCTCAGATCCCGGCGGACTTCTTCGCCGCGAGGAGTGTGTCCGCTGCGATCTGCAAACCCTCCAATGCGCTGTACGCGGTGTCTTCGTGCTCGATGTTCACCGCCATGTTCGGATCGATCTTGTTCAGCGCGGAGAGGAACCGAGCCCAGAAGTCGGTGTCGTGGCCGTTGCCGACGGCGACGAAGTCCCACGCCGAATCCTCCGGCCATTTGTTCACCACGTGCTTGCCGCCGAGGCTGACGGGGTTCTGATCGGCGGGGATGCGGGTGAAGCGGTCGTCGAGGACGCCGTAGATCGCGCAATTCGGGTTGATCCGGGTGTCCTTCGCTGCGGCGTGAAAGACCAACGGCCCCAACCACTCGATGGCCTTGATCGGGTCGATGCCCTGCCAGAACAGGTGCGACGGATCCATCTCCGCGCCGACGTTCGTCGCGCCGACCTTGTCGACCAAACGCTTCATCGTCGGGGGGTTGAACACCAGGTTCTGCGGGTGCATCTCGATGGCGACCTTGACCCCGTTCTCTCGGGCCAGAGCATCGATTTCCTTCCAGAACGGCACCGCGACCTCGTCCCACTGGTAGTCCTGCGAATCGAGATACCCACTGTCCCAGGTATTGACGTGCCACGCCGGCCACGTCCCACCGGCATGTGCGGCGGGGAGACCCGACATGGTGACCACCCGGTCGATGCCGAGAAGGCCGGCGACCTTGATCGAGTTGCGCAGATCGTCCGCGTCCTCCGGGCCGACCTCCGGATCCGGGTGCAGCGGATTGCCGTTGCAGTTCAGGCCGGCGATCGAGACACCGGTGTCCTCGAACGTCGCGAGGTAGTCCGCCGGCGAGACGGCACCCGAGAGCAGGTCCGCGACCGGGATGTGCACCGGGGGAAGGAATCCGCCGGAGTTGATCTCGATCCCCTCCAACCCCAGTGAGGCAACGGTTTTCAGAGCCTCGGGCAGAGGTTTGTCGTGCAGGATCGCGTTGTAGACGCCGAGTTTCATCGAAGTGTCCTTAGGTGAGACGGAAGTGAATCAGATCTTGACGGCGATGCCGCCACCGGCCGCCGATTCGGCGATGGCGGTGACGATCTGCATACCGCGCAGACCGTGGGCGAAGTCGGGCAACTGCGGTAGTCCGCCGTCCACACCGCCCGATGTCGACCGGCCTCCGGCCTGCCCGGCGACCTGATCGAGGAACGCACGAGCCTGGAACGCGAAGAACTCGGCCTTGCCGTGGCCGACACCGGCTGCGTCCATGGGGATTCCGCCGCGGATGTACGGGTGCTGCGGTCCGATGATGACCCGCCGAGGTCCGTTGACGGTGTCGTCGATGTCGGTGGTCGAGATGTGGAATTCGGAGGCACGATCGAGCGACCAGGACGCGGAGCCGCCGGTTCCGAACAGATCGAACGACAACCCGTCAGGATTGGAGTGGGACACCCGAGAAGCGGAGAAGGTCCCGAGGAACCCGCCGGCGAATCGTGCGGTGAATGTGGCAACGTCCTCGTTCTCCACCGGCGCCATGTCACCGGTCGTCTCGGCCTTGGTGTGGCCGTAGGTGACACCGACCGGGACGGGGCGATCGGTGATCACGGTCGAGAACGCGGCGCCGCGTACCTCGACGACCGGACCGCAGACGAACTCGGCGAGGTCGATGAGGTGACTGCCGACGTCGGCCAGGGCGCCCGTTCCGGGGCCGCCGCGGTAACGCCAGGTCATCGGCCCCGTGGGATCGAGCGAATAGTCCGCGCGGTAGCGACCGTCGAAGTGCACGATGTCGCCTATCCTGCCTTTCGCCAACTCGTCGGCGATGGCCTGCACCGCAGGCGAACGACGGTATGTGTAACCGACGGTGGCGATTCCGGTCGATTCGGCAGCTGCGGCGACCATCGATTCCGCGTCCTCGATGGAGCCGGCAAGTGGCTTCTCGCACAGCACGTTCTTGCCGGCGGCGAGCAATCCCTCGACGATGTCGCGGTGCAGGTGGTTGGCCACGACGACGCTGACCGCATCGATGTCGTCCGCATCGGCGATGGCCTGCCAGCTGTATTCGGCGCGTTCGTAGCCGTACCGCTTGGCGGTGTCGTCGGCCACTGCGACGTTGGTATCGGCCACGGCCACCAGTCGGACGGCGGGGCGGTCGGTGTCGAACAGGGTCGAGGCCATACGGTAGCCGGCCGCGTGCGCACGTCCGGCCATTCCGCCGCCGATGACGGCTACGCCGATCGAGTCGAGTGTCATGGGTGCTCTCTCAGATTGGAGATGGAGTCGAGGTGGTCTGTTCCGGTCTATTGAACCGGTCTAGTTCGACTACTATGAGACACGGGTCACGACGGTGTCAAGCATGAACTCGAACGAGGAGATGATCGATGAAGTCGGACGGCGCTCGCGCAACGACGATGCAAGACGTCGCAGATCGCGCCGGCGTGTCCAAAGCGCTGGTCAGCATGATCTTTCGCGGCGTACAGGGGCCCAGCGCGGCGACCCGCGATCGCGTCATGGAAGTTGCCGACGCGCTGGACTACCGACCCAATCGCAGCGCAGCACTGCTCTCCCTGCGCCGCACCCACCTCATCGGCGTGATGACCAGCATTCGCAACACCTTCCACACCGAGATGGTCGAACACATCGTCGAGCAGGCCGACCGGCACGGGTACGAGGTGGTCCTCGGTCCCGTCACCCCCACGCGGGACGAGGAGAGCGTGATGCGCACACTGCTCGACTTCCGTTGCGAAGCAATCATTCTGCTCGGACCGGAGATCGACGCCGACACCATGAAAGAATGGAACAAGCGAGTGCCGCTGGTAGTGGTGGGTCGTCGAATGCCGGGATCCGAGCTCGACGTGGTCCGCGCGGGCGACCTGCGAGGAATGGGCGCCGTGGTCGATCACCTGGTCGAGCTCGGGCACGAACGCATCCTGCATCTGACCGGTGGGTCCAATCCCATTGCGGCGGACCGACGCACCGGGTACATCAGGGCGATGCACCGCCACGGTCTCGACGCCTACGTCCAGGTGATCGACGGCGACTTCACCGAGAAGTCCGGAGTCCGCGCGGCCGAGGAGATCGTGGGGATGCGCACCCGGCCGACCGCCGTCGTCGCGTCGAACGACCGCAGTGCCGTCGGCCTTCTCGATTCCCTGCAACGGGCCGGCATCTCGGTGCCCGGTGACATGTCTGTCACTGGCTACGACGACAGCGTTCTCGCCCACCTCGCGCACGTCGACCTCACTTCCGTCAGCCAGGAACCCCGCGACCAGGCGACGAGGGCGGTCGACGCGGCCGTCGAACGTCTGGACAAGGGGCGCACCGAGGCCCTGTCCGTCGTCCTGAGACCACGCCTCATCGCGCGATCCACTTCCGGTCCTGCACCCGCCTGATCGGACCGCTTGACAGGACAATGTGGCATAGGTCATAGTCGCTGAACTAGACCGGTCAAATAGACGCGTCTACTCATCGAGAAAGTAGACACTGTGACCACGAGACGACGCGTATCGATCGTTGTAGCCCTCGCCGCTGCAACAACTCTGGCGGCATGCAGCAGCACCGGTGGCGCGCCGGAGTCCTCCGGCGGCGGCGGTAACGCGGGGACGGCGGATACCCCGCGTGCAACCATTGCGATGATCACCCATGCCCCTCCCGGTGACACGTTCTGGGATCTCATCCGCCGCGGCGCGGAAGCTGCGGCCGCGAAGGACAACATCGATCTTCAGTACAACGGCGACGTCGACGCACCCAACCAGGCGAACCTCGTTCAGAACGCGCTCGACTCCGACGTCGACGCCATCGCGGTCACCCTCGCCAAGCCCGACGCCATGGCACCGAACGTGGAAAAGGCTGTAGCAGCACAGGTTCCCGTAGTCGCCTTCAACTCCGGCTACGACAACTGGAAAGACATGGGCGTCTCGGCCTACTTCGGCCAGGACGAGCGGACGTTGGGAATCGCGGCGGGAGAGCGCCTGAAAACCGATGGAGCCACCAACGCGATCTGCGTGATCCAGGAGCAGGGCGCGGTCTCGCTCGAGGCCCGGTGCGCCGGTGTTGCCGAAGGATTCGGCGGCAAGATCGAGAACCTGAACGTCAACGGTCAAGATCTACCCTCCGTGCAGGCCACCATTCAGGCCAAGCTGCAACAGGATCCGAGCATCGACTCCGTCCTGACCCTCGGTGCACCGATCGCCCTCGCGGCAGTCGAGTCGACCAAGTCCGCGGGCAGCGACGCCAAGATCGCGACGTTCGACACGAACGGCGCCCTGGTCGATTCCATCAAGGCCGGTGACGTGCAGTGGGCCATCGACCAGCAGCCGTACCTGCAGGGTTACCTGGCAGTGGACTCGCTGTGGCTGTACCTCAACAACAAGAACACGATCGGTGGTGGCCAAGCTGTGCTCACCGGACCGTCCTTCATCGACTCGTCCAACATCGACGCGATTGCCGACCTGGCCAAGGGCGGCACTCGCTGAGCCCGGCCTCGCAAGGCGAGTCCGCGATCGGTCAATGCCTCGGTAGGCAGTCAGCTTTCACCTGTGAGCTGGGTGACGATCTCGTCCCCCAAGCCCGCGGTTGTCGCCTGCCCACCCATATCAGGGGTAAGGCTGGCGCCGCCTCGAGCGAGGACCGCCCCGACGGCATCGAGAATGCCTGCAGCAGCCTCGGTCTCGCCTAGATGCTCGAGCATCATCGACGCGCTCCAGATCTGCCCGATCGGGTTGGCAATGCCGCGACCGGCTATGTCGGGAGCGGATCCGTGGACCGGTTCGAACAGGCTCGGGAACCGGCGCTCCGGGTTGATGTTGCCGCTGGGTGCAATGCCGATGGTGCCGGTGCAGGCCGGGCCGAGGTCGGACAGGATGTCGCCGAACAGGTTGCTGCCGACCACGACGTCGAACCAATCCGGGTGCAGCACGAAGTTCGCGGCCAGGATGTCGATGTGGAACTTGTCGACCCGAACGTCCTCGTACCTGGCGGCCATCGCCTCGACCCGAGTGTCCCAGTAGGGCATGGAGATCGAGATGCCGTTGCTCTTGGTGGCGGAGGTGAGGTGCTTCTTGGGGCGAGTCTGCGCAAGGTCGAAGGCGTACTTCAAGATTCGATCCACACCGGTCCGCGTCATCACGGTCTCCTGCATCACCGTCTCACGCTCGGTCCCTTCGAAGATCTTCCCGCCGACGCTCGAGTACTCGCCTTCGGTGTTCTCGCGCACGACGTAGAAGTCGATGTCGCCCGGTTCTCGTCCGACGAGTGGGCTGGTGACGCCGGGGAGAAGTTTGACGGGGCGGAGGCTGACGTACTGGTCGAAATGCCGCCTGAACTGAAGCAGGCTCCCCCACAGCGAAACGTGGTCGGGGACAGTGTCCGGCCACCCGACGGCACCGAAGAAGATCGAGTCGAAGCCCACCAGTTGATCGAACCAGTTCTCGGGCAACATTTTTCCGTGCTGGGCATAGTACTCGGCGTTCGCGTAGTCGAATCGCTCGAAGTCGAGGGTGAAATCGAATGTCGACGCTGCCGCCTCGAGAACCTTCACACCCTCCGGGACGACTTCCTTGCCGATCCCGTCGCCGGGAATGACTGCGATGCGATGCGTGTGTCCCATGGTGCGATGTCCTTTTCGGTGAAGGGGCAGATGGTCGGGCGAGGGTCAGGCAGAGTTCTGACGAACGGTGAGTTCGTCACCCGCGAGGGCGTCGATGGCCGCAGCAGTGAGACTGCCCCTGATGTGTCGGCGCATCAGGTCCGCGGCCGCGGAGCCGTCTCCGGCGACGACACATTCGAGGATGTCGAAATGTTGGTCGAAGTCGATGGTGCGCGGTTCGGCGCCCGGGGGCAGTTCCAGACCCACCCGTCGATAGCGGTCGGATTTGTCCCACAGATCCTCGAGTAAGTGGATCAGGACGTCGTTGTGCGACGCGAGGTACAGGGTGCGGTGGAACTCGCGGTGCGCGGTCAGTCCCTCCTCACCCCAACTCCGAGTCACTGGAACCAAACGCTGTGCAGCGTCACGCATTGCGGAGATGTCGCGGTCGGTGCGGCGCTGAGCGGCCAATTCCACCGCGCTGGGGTCGAGTGAGAGTCTCACCTCGAACAACTGACGCGCCTCGGTCGCCGACATCGGCGCGATGCGCACGTTCTTGTGGCTGTCGAGTTCCATCAAACCCTCGCTGCTCAAGCGGCGAACGGCCTCTCGGAGCGGCGTGATGCTCATGTCCAGACGTTCGGCCAACTCGTACTGCGCCAGGCGCGACCCAGCCGGCAACGTCCCGAGCAGGATCCAACTCCGCAGCTGGGCATAGGCGACGTCTCCCTTGCTGGAGAAGACATTCTGCGCGACGGCCACGGTGAATCGCCTTTCGTCCCGGGGTTGCGTTCTCCGCAACATCGCCAACGTCTCTGTGTATCTTATAAGATACACCGCAGTTCGAACTACCTCGCCCCCACACTGCAGGAAGACGACACCGTGGCCACCATCCTGATCACCACCGACTACCTCCATCCCGGCGACGACGTCGACGTGATGCTGCGAGAACGGGGGCACACGACCGTCCATTCCCCCGCCTCGGGGACGCGACCCGACGGCGAGATGGCAACCCTCCTCGCCTCCAGCGACGCCGCGATCATCGCCAGCGAACCCGTCACCGCAGAGATGATGGACGCGGCCCCCACACTGCGCGTCATCGCCCGCAGCGGCGTCGGATACGACTCCGTCGACGTCGACGCCGCCACCCGCCGCGGGATCCTCGTCTGCAACACCCCGGGAGCGAACCGGCACGCCGTCGCCGAAATGACCATTGCGCTGCTTCTCATGTGCGCCAGGCGAATCGGGGAAACAACCGAAGGAACCCGCAACGGGCACTGGCCACGGCACGACACCCGGCAACTACGCGGTGCAACCCTCGGCATCATCGGACTCGGACCCAGCGCGCGCGCCGTCATCGACCTCGCACGCGCCTTCGGAATGACGATCCTCGTGTCCACCGGTCATCCCGATCCCGCTCTCGCCGTCACCTACGTCGATACCCGCGACCTCTTGCGCGACGCCGACTTCGTCAGCGTGCATTCCCGCGCAACCACATCCGGCTCACCCGTCATCGACGCCGTGGCCCTCGCTGCGATGAAACCCACCGCGTACCTCGTCAACACCGCCCGCGGATCGCTCGTCGACGAGAACGCACTAGCGGACGCACTGCGAAACGGTGTCATCGCCGGCGCTGCGCTCGACGTGTTCACCAGCGAACCCCCGGACCCGGCGAATCCGCTACTGGCCATGCCCACCGTCGTGGCCACGTCACACCTCGCCGGACAAACACGTGAAGCGCGCGTCGAAGCCAGTGTTGCTGCGGCGAACTCGGTGATCGCCGCGCTGGCCGGACAGCCCGCCGACGGGACAGTCAACCCGGACAACAAAGACAAGTGAACATCATGACGATCGAGGTGATCATCCGGGCCCGCTATCCGTCGGCCTTGGCGGCGGGGTGAACGCAGTGAATGCGATCTCGCTGGACACCGGTACGAGGTCGAATTCGCCACCAAGTGCCCGCGCCTGTACGTACCATCGATACCCAGCCGCTCTACGGCGAACGGTGATCGCAGACTTGTATGTCGAAGCGACGGGATTGCCTCATGTATCGGAAGCACGCCTTGGTCGACAACCACCAGTTCACTTGGTTCGCGAACAGTGGCTCGTACTGGCACTGGGAACAGCATGTCGGGGATCCGCACGACGAGGCGGCGGCACATCGTGACGACTCCGCCGCCCGGCGAGATCGCAAGGCAGATCGACGCGACGAGTATGCGGACGGCCGCGATGGCAGAGCAGTCGATTCGGAACTGAGTGAGGGCGGAATAGACGCGTCTGCGGCGAAGCAACGTGAATTTGCACTGACCGACCGTCAGGACTCCGCCAGCGACCGCCAGGACAGCGCCGACGATAGGACTGAGTCGAAAGCAGACCGCCATCGGGCGGCGGACGACCGCGCCGCATCGTCGATAGACCAGCTCACCGGCGCGTACCGCCGGGACGCTGGAATGATCGAGCTCGCGCGCGATCTCGATACCGCTCGGAGAACCCGACGCGACATGATTATCGGCTTCGTCGACGTCGACGGACTCAAACGAGTCAACGACGAAAAGGGTCACGAAGCCGGGGACTTGGCCCTGCAGAACGTCGTTCGAGGTCTACGTTCTCGCTTGCGTCAGTACGACCTGATCATTCGTTTCGGTGGTGACGAGTTCGTGTTCGCTGTTGTCGGCGTGCCCGAGTCGGACGTCCGCGAACGGATCGACACGGTCAACCTCTCGCTGAGAGAGGGTGGTGGGGCCACGATCACCCACGGTTTGACCACCGTCGTGCGTGACGACACACTCCACGATGCGATCGCACGCGCCGACAGCGATCTCTACCGCCGCAGGCGCGCCATGAAACCTGCCTGACCTGTACGAGTCACCTCCGCCACGGCGCTCCGCCGCCTTCGTTCGACGTTTCGATCACGCGCGTGGAGACAGTGAACACGGTGACGTTCGTGTCCTGGGAAATCTTTGCGAGCATCTGGAAAGCGCGTTCTGCGTCCACGCTGTAGCGCTCCATCACAATACCTTTGGCCTGTCCTATGGTGTCGCGCCTCAGCAATGCGAGCTGAAACTGTTCGACCTTGCGCACGTCGCTCAGCGCGATCGCAGCGTGGGTCGCGAGAAGTAATCCGATGCCCTCGTCATCGGAATCGAAAGCGTTCGGGGACAACCCGAACAGGTTCAGGGCGCCGATGGATTCCGTGCCGACGTACAGCCGCAGCGAGAGCATGCTGTGAACACCCACCGCGACCGCGGCGCTGGAGAACGCGGGCCACCGCGGCTCGGTTCGCAGGTCGTCGCTTCGCACCACCCGCTCCGACTTCACCGCGTCGAGACACGGCCCGTGGCCGGAATCCTGCTGTACACGGTCGAGTTCGATCGTGAGTGGGTCGGTCGCGGCGACCGACACGATTCGATTCTGGTCGACCATCATGACGTCGGCGCACGCCACGCCCCCGATGATGCTCACGGCCGAGGCTGTCACGGCCGACGCCCGCCCGTCGATCGATCGAAGGAAAGTCAGAGAACGCGCGAGTGCTGCCATCTCGCGCCCGAGGTCACCATAAGTACTCATCTTCGTTCGATCGTGGACGAGAAACCACGCACTCACCATGGGCAAAGGTCACCTGATGCGGGGACGTCCGCCTGCGTTCGGACACCCCCGCGAGGATGTCGCAATACAGTCCACCCCTCGAGCAACGGCGGTCACGACCACCTCCACGCGCGAATCTCCGGAAGGTCCTCGAAGTTCTCCCTGATGTAGTGGTCGTGACGCACCAGCTGATCGACGCAGTGTCGCCACAGAGCGGTTGTCTCGGCAGCGCCGTCCATCACCCGGTCGAGCGCCTCGATGACCAAGTGGTAGCGACTCATCTTGTTGAGTACGACCATGTCGAACGGTGTTGTCGTGGTGCCTTGTTCGATGAATCCACGGACGTGGAACCGCGACGCGTCGGGCCTGCCGTGAAGGAGTTCGTGCACCGCGCGCGGGTACCCGTGAAACGCGAACACCACATCTACGGAGTCGGTGAAGAGGGCGGTGAACGCGGCGGCGGAGAGCCCGTGCGGGTGGTGATCACCGGGGAGCAGAGCCATGAGGTCGATCACGTTGACCACCCGGACGCCGAGTTCGGGAGCCCACCCGCGTAGAAGCGCTGCTGCAGCAAGGGTTTCCTCGGTCGGAACATCGCCCGCGCAGGCGAGAACGATGTGCGGGTCGGTGTCGGACGTGGCGGCCTCGGTTCCAGCCCATGTCCAGACGGAGGCACCTGCTGCCGCGTGTGCCCGCGCCTCGGGCAGCGTCAGGTACTGCGGGTGGCTTTGCTTGTCCACCACCATGAGATTGACGTGTCCGCGGCTGCGGAAGCAGTGGTCCGCCACCGCCAGTAGCGTGTTCGAATCCGGCGGCAGCCACACGCGCACCACGTCAGGGGCCAGAGGAATCACCGCGTCGATCAGACCGGGGCCTTGATGACTGAACCCGTTGTGGTCGTTGCGCCAGCACGTGCTGGTGAGCAGCACGTTCAGGGACGCGACGGGTGCGCGCCATTTCCAGTGCGGCAGCGTGCTGCAGCCATTTGGTGTGTTGTATCAGCATGGAGACACTGACCATTGCGAACGCTTCGTAGCTGGCGAACAGTCCATGCCGACCGGACAACAAATATGCCTCGAGCCACCCCTCGCACAGGTGCTCGCTGAGCACTTCCATGACCCTGCCGTCAGGGGCGAGGTTGTCGTCGAATTTCGTCCTCGGAAGCTGCCAGCATCGGTCCGTGGCCTCGAACACCGCCTGCAGACGGTTGCTGGCCGTCTCGTCCGGGCAGAACAACCGGAAGTTTCCACCGCCGTCTGCCGCGCCGTTGTCGAGGTAGATGTCGCGCATCATCTCTCCGAGAACCCTGGTCGTCTCGTGTGACGTATGCCCCGGTGATTCGATGTCCAGCGAGTAATTCTGCAGATCGCGAATGACCAACGGCTGCAACAGCTTGCCGCCGTTGGCGTGCGGCGTTGCACCGAGCCGCTTGTCACCTACCGGGGCGAGGTCGCGAATCGATTGCACCGGGGCGCCGGCGTCGTCGAAAAGGGAACGGGGATCATAGGACAGCAACCACTGCTCCAGTTGTGCAAGATGGTTCGGGTTCTCACGGACCCCGGACAACGGAACTTGGTGCGCCCAATGGGTTCCCTCGACGAGCTTGCCATCGACCTGGTGCGGGCCGGTCCACCCTTTGGGGGTCCGGAGGACGATCGCCGGCCACTCCCCTCCGAGTTCCGGCCTTCCGTTGCGCGCCGCGTGTTGAATACGCGTGATGGCGTCATGTGCTCGTGTCAGTGCATATTGGAACGCCACCAGCACCACCCGCGGGTCGTCACCCTCGACGAAGATCGGAGCCCAACCCTGTCCGCTCAGATAGTCGGAAATCGACAGGTCGGTGCTGCGCCCGAGCACTGTGGGTCCGGAGATCTTCGCGTCGTTGAGGTGCAGGATGGGAAGCACGGCACCATCACGGATCGGATTGAGGAACGCCGGGATCTTCCACGACCCGGAGAGCGGTCCGGTTTCGGCTTCACCGTCCCCGACCACGCACGCGACAACCAGGTCAGGATTGTCGAAGGCGGCGCCGGCGGCATGCGTCAGGGCGTACCCGAGTTCCCCACCTTCGTGGATGCTACCGGGGGTCTGCACGCTCACATGACTGGGAATGCCTCCAGGAGTGGAGAATTGGCGGCACAGCGCGAGAACACCCGCACGGTCGAGCGAGATGTTCGGATAGATCTCGCTGTAGGTGCCTTCGAGATAGGTGTTCGCCACCAGAGCCGGACCGCCGTGTCCCGGCCCCGTCACGTACAGCCAATCGGAATCGGTGGCCCGAATGTGACGGTTCAACAGTGTGTAGACGAGCGACAATCCCGGGCTCGTACCCCAATGTCCGAGCAGCCTGGGTTTGATGTGCTGCGCTTCGAGCGGCTCGGTCAGGAGAACGTTGTCCTGTAGATAGATCTGAGCGACGGTCAGATAGTTCGCAGCAGACCAATACTTGTAGTCGGCATCGACATCCGCCGAGCTGTAGGCTCTTTCGACGGTGGGTGCGCTCATCGGTTGGTCGGAACGACGACGACGGGAATGTCGACCGAATGCAGCACGGCACGCGACGTCGAGCCGAGGAGCATCGACTTGAAGCCACCGCGGCCGCGACTCCCCACGACGATCAGCTGTGCGATCTCGGCCTAATGAACGAGCTCACGAACGGGTCTGTCCTGCACCATCACTCGCTGAACCGCCACGTCGGGGTAATCCTCCGACCAACCGGCCATGCTCTCGGCCAACGACACGTTCTCGGCGAACTCGGAATCCCACCACTGTCCGTCGGCCTCACGCGTGAACACCGTGCCGAGTTCCAGATCGCTCCATGCGTGAACTGCGATCAAGTCGACTCCACGAGTCGAGGCTTCGTCGTAAGCGACACCGATGGCGGGTTGGCTGTTCGGTGTGTTGTCGACACCGACGACCACCGGACCGTCGCCGATGTGTCCCGACTTGATCACTGCAACGGGGCATCTCGCGTGAGTCGCCACCGCGGTACTCACGGACCCGATCAGGCCACCGGTGAATTCTCCCAGGCCCCTCGAACCCACGACGATCATGGCAGGGGTGTTCTCCAAGTCGAGCAACACCTTCGCAGCAGGTCCGAACTCGATCCGGGTGTCCAGCGAGATGGTGCGCCCGTCGGCCGAGTCGTGCGCGACGTCCACGGCCTCTGTGAGAACACGTTTCGCTTCGACGTCTTGGTCTGTGAACGACCCGACTCGAAGGTCGACGGCGTCGGCATAAGTTCCAGGGACGAACACCTTCGAGGTGACCAACTCGAGAGGTGCGTGACGACGAAGCGCCTCGAGGGTTCCCCACCGCACGGCGTCGAGCGACGACACCGATCCGTCGACTCCCACGACTATCCGGGACGATGCAACCATGATTATTTCCTGTCTGTCGACTGTTGTTCGTACCGGCTCGAAATCCAGCATCACCGACGGCAGCGTCGCCGGACAGTGACGGAAGTCCTCACTGTGGGGACCGAGGTCCCCGTTCAGCGCCGTCTCGGGCGCGCAGCAGTCCTGTCAGTCGGTACGACGATGACCGGAATCTCGCAGTCGACGACGGCAACGTCCGCCGCATCTACATCAAGGACGAAGACGGCACCACGATCCTGGAGATTCCTTTGGCCACAGGTCTCGCCGCAACAGTAATTACAGCTGCGTTCATGCCCGTGCTCGTCGCCGTCGGCGCGGTGGCCGCACTGATCGAGCACGTCACCGTAGGTATAGAGCGACGGGACTCCGACGACACCGGCGATTGATCGCGTGCAGCGCTCCGACCACACCCACTGCAGTTTTCGGATTACGGCGCGGGTGGCGGGTGATTGGCGATGTACACCGCGGCTTGCGTGCGTCTCTCCACGCCGAGCTTTCCGAGCAGTACGGACACGTAATTCTTGACTGTCTTCTCCGCGAGAAAGAGGCGTTCGCCGATCTGCCTGTTGGTCAACCCGTCGGTGATCAGGTGCAGCACTTCTTTCTCGCGCTCGGTCAACGTCGCGATACGCGGATCCTCCGGAGGGCCCGAGCGGAGACGTTTCATCAGAGCGGCGGTGACCGTGGAATCGAGAAGCGACAGGCCGGCCGCAACGTCTCGAATGCTCTGCAGCAGAGCGGATCCTCGCACTTCCTTCAGCAGATACCCCGCTGCGCCCGCCATGACTGCGGCAAACACTGCGTCGTCGTCGTCGTACGACGTGAGAATGAGGCAATGCAAGTCCGGCATCCGCGATCGCGCGTCTCTGCAGACATCGATTCCGCTGCCGTCGGGCAATCGCGTATCGAGAACCGCCACATCGGCTTCGGAGTCGACGATAGCTTGCACCGCGTCCACAGCCTTGCCTGATTGACCCACGACCAGGAATCCGGGTTCGGTGTCCATCAAATCCGCGATTCCTCTGCGCACGATCTCGTGATCGTCGAGAAGGAACACTCGAATCGGTGTGCTCATGTGAGTGGAATGCTCCATCGAATCACTGTGCCGGCCTTGTCGGTTCGAGGGCCGGCGGAGAATGTTCCCCTACGCGCCTGCGCTCGGGTATCGAGGTTCGCCAACCCACTGCGTCGAACGGACGTATCCATTCCCATCCCGTCGTCGGTCAGCTCCAGTTCGACGTGCGACGGTGTTGCGCGAACGGCGATCTCGACGCGGCCGGCCGAAGCGTGACGTGAGACATTGGCAAGACTTTCCCTTACCACGGCGACGAGATCAGCGAGCACGGCGTCCGATATCAGTGCGTCCACCGGCCCGGAGAAGGTGAGCGACGGACGAAGTCCGAGTTGTTCCGACGATTCGGCTGACACCGCCGACAACTGCGCCCGCGCGTTGCCGGTGCTCGGCCCGACCGGCCCGTGCAGGTCGAATATGGCACTTCTGATCTGTCTGATGGTGTCGTTGACATCGATCACCACGCGGTCCAAACGAGCGGCGTGCGGATCGCCGTCGTCCATTCCCAACTCGATGCTCTCGACGCTGAGTCCAGCTCCGAACAGCCGTTGAATGACGTGATCGTGCAGATCCCGTGCTATCCGCTCACGGTCCTCGGCCGTGGCCGCACGCTCGCGCGCGGACCGGGCGTCGGCCGCATCCAGGGCTGCTGCAACGCGATTGGCGAAGACGCCGACCGTGGCCAGGTCGACGGCGGTGAATCCGGGTCTTCCCCGTGCACGTCCCACGATCACAGCGCCCCGAGGTCTCCCGCTGCCCATCATCGGTAGCACCATCGACGGACCCAGCTCCACAGCGGTCGCCATGTGGAGGGTGCGGGGGCTCTCGTCTCGAGCATCTGTCAGAAGTGCTGCTCGACAGTCGTCGTTGTCGAAGCCGGCAGCAGTTGAGATGTCGAAGCTGGACGCGGCCAAGATGTCGGAACCCAACCCGGAGGCTGCCGTCACGATCCACACCTCGGGGTCCGCGGTCGGCACGGCCACGTTCACCGCATCCGCATCGAGGATCTCCAAAACCCGCTGCGAGAACAGGGGAAGTGGATCACGCCCGTCCTCGGAAGAAATCAGGGCTGCGATTTCGAGTGCAGCGCTCGATGCTCGCTCCTTGCGCTGCATCACGTCCAGAAGAATCGCGGTTTCCAGGGCCGAGCCCGCCATCGAAGCCAACGAAGACCAACTCGAGTCGTCGCCTCGCGTGCCCTGCACCGCGAACAAGGTGCCGACTTTGCCGCTGCGACCCGTCAGAGGGATCGAAAGAAGGGTGCGCGCGGGGACCGTAGTCCGTGTCATGGTCCGACCGAAGTGGGACAGCTCACCGAGCGGCCCGGTCACACCGATCGCGCAGAATTCCGATTCGGTCACATGTGCTGCACCCCGGACGAATTCGCTCAGTGTTTCGGACAGCGCGGAAGTCACCGGGTCGATCTTCGGAAAGGCGGATGGAGAACGTGGCGGCAGCTCGGCTGTAGAGATTGCGCCAGCGTATCCCCCATCTGCACATTCGCCGGACCCTGAGTCGCGGACGGATTACGTCACGCGTATCGACGTCCGACCACCGAATTGATGGACATGCGCACCAAGTCGTCGATGTGGTCGGCCGCGCCGTCCCTCCGGTGGAGCGAATCATCCACCGAGTCGGGCACCGGCAGCCGCATTCCCGACACGGTTCCCTTCACAACGACCGACCAACCTGTCCCGTTTCGGTCCTCGACCCTGTCCCGATCCGGGTGCCGTCCGTCCCTTGCTCGCTCGTGGCCTGACGTTCACGCTGGACGGGATCGAAACGGGACCCGTGCAGACAAGGCCGACATCGGGCGACCACCCGTACAAAACCGCCGATATCAAGGGACACGTGCGGACGTGGTTCATCACGGCAAGGGAACAGACCAGACGATCCGCGTTCCCTGGCCGGACTCGGGCGCGCCAACGGTGAACGACCCGCCGCACTGGACGGCACGAGAGCGCAGGTTGGCGAGTCCGCTGGGGGTCACGTCCTCGGGCATCCCGACACCGTTGTCGATCACTTCGACGACGAAGTCGTCCGCGACCGACACCGTGATCGCCACTGTCAGGGCGCCCGAGTATCGGACCGCGTTGCTGAGCGCCTCGCGTATGACGGCCACCGAATGATCGGCGAAGACCGGACCGATCACCGACAAGGGACCCGACATGCGCACCACGGTGCGGATGTGTGCGCCATCGACGAGTTCGTCGATCGCATCGTGAATTCGTTGGCGTAGACGGGTGGTGGACACGGCCGCGCTCTGGAGGTCGAAGATAGTGTTACGGATGTCCTGAACCACGTCCTGCAGATCGTCGATCGTGGTACTCAGCCGCGATCGTATTTCCGAAGAGTTGGTGCGTTGCAACGTACTTTGCAACGACAACCCCGCCGCAAATATCCGCTGAATGACGTGATCGTGAAGGTCGCGCGCAATCCTGTCGCGATCGGAGAGCACCTCCAACTCGAACACTCGACGCGAAGATTCGGCGACCTGCATCGCCAACGCTGCCTGGTCGGCAAAACTCGACAGCAATTCGAGCTGGTCGTCGGTGAAGGGCAGTCGATCGCTCTGTCGTAGAGCGACGAGCACCCCCCTGACGTGGTCTGCCACACGAAGCGGTGACACCAAGGCCGGGCCGAAGGCACGTTCACTGCCCGACACCACGAATTGCAATGTGTCCCGGCGGATCGACGTCCGACTCCGGAACGCAGTTCCCGAGGACGATCCCTCCACCGGAATGACGTGTGCGAGCAACTCACCGACGCCATCGCCTTCGACGACGGTGACCACCAACTCCTTCACTGCCTCGGACGGTTGTCCCGGGTCCTCGGGTACGGCGATGAATGTCAGATCCGAACCCGTCAGTTGCAAGGCCTTGCGCGCGACCATCGAGAGCACCTGGCGGGTGTCCGTGCCGGACAACAATTCCGTTCCGATGTCACGCGTCGCTTCGATCCACGCCTGCCGCGAGCGCGATTCCTCGTACAGGCGCGCATTCTCGATAGCGATGCCTGCCGCGGAAGCCAGCGCGCGAGTGACGACCTCGTCGTCCTCGGTGAATTGCGAACCGCCGTTCTTCTCGGTCAGATACAGATTGCCGAATATTTCCTCGCGCACCCGTATGGGCGCGCCGAGAAAACTTTTCATCGGTGGGTGGTGCGGAGGGAAACCGACTGCGTCCGGATGCTCCGACAGATCGTTCAACCGAACGGCATCGGGATGGTCGATCAGCAGACCCAGAACGCCATGCCCGGTCGGCAATGCCCCGATCTCCGCCTTGGTGGAGTCGTCTATTCCCAGGTTGATGAACGCACCGAGTTGATTGTCGTTGCCTCGAACACCCAGTGCACCGTATTTCGCGTCCACCAGTTTGACTGCGGATTCCACGATCGAACGCAGGGTTTCCTCGAGATCGAGACCCGAGGTCACCACGAGCATGGCCTCCAGCAGACCGTCCGCTTGCTGGCGCGCGTCGGCGATACGACCGATGCGGTCCTGCACCTCGCCCAACAACTCGCCCAACCTCAATTCGGGAAGGCTCGTGTGCTGGCCGTTGGTGCGGTCATCCACGGCTCGTGGTCCTCGCTCCGGTCAGGGTGGACGAGAACACCGCCGCCTGCGTCCGCCGTTCCATGCCGAGTTTGCCGAGCAGCCTGGACACGTAGTTCTTGACGGTCTTCTCCGCCAGGAACATCCGAGCTGCGATCTGGCGGTTGGTCAGTCCCTCACCCAACAAGCCGAGCAGGACCCGCTCCTGCTCGGTGAGTTGCTCCAGAGGCCCCGGCTCGGCGGTCACCTTGCGCAGCTTGGCCATCAGTGCAGCCGCAGCCCTGTTGTCCAGCAACGACTTTCCGGCACCGACGTCCTTGATGGCGGTGGTCAGGTCCATGCCTGTGATGTCCTTGACGACGTACCCACTGGCTCCCGCGAGAATAGCGTCCAGCATTGCCTGGTCCTCGGTGTACGAGGTCAACATCAGGCACCGCAGGGACGGCACCCGGTCGAGGAGTTCGCGGCACAGTTCGATGCCGTTGCCGTCCGGCAGCCGAACGTCGAGGACCGCAACGTCGGGCATCAGCGCGGGTATTCGCGCCAGCGCGTGCGAACAATCGCCTGCTTCACCCACGACCGTGAGTTCGGCGTCGGATTCGATGACGTCGATCAATCCGCGTCGAACGATCTCGTGATCGTCGACCAGAAAAACAGTGAACAAGAGTGGACTCCTCGGCTACGTGGGTCGTTGCCTGCGCCCGTAGTTCTTCGGCGACCGACCTCCGGCCTTCCCGCAGTCCTGACCCTACGCAGGCCTGGCCGATTCGGCGGAGACGGAAAGTCCTCGAACTCGAGGACCAACGTCACTTCGGGCGGTGGTTTAGGACCGCGGCGCCGCCGCCGACCGACGCGTTGGATGAACTGACCGATTCAACCGACGAGGAGATCCCGTGGCCGCCCGTGATGTCGACCCGTACGTGACCGTCGTCGGGATCGACGGGTCCGCATCGGCCCTCGATGCGGTCCGGTGGGCGACGATCGATGCGGAGTTGCACAACTCGGACCTGGTGATCATGTCGTCGGTGAAGAACCCGACCGACGTCCGCGATGTGGGGGTTCCGGAGTCGTACTACGACGACTTGTACACGGACACCGCCCGAGCCCTCGCCGAAGCGCGGTCGGTCGCCGAACGTACGGTCGGCGTCCGTTCTGCGATATCGATTCAGACCGAACCCGCGGAGGTAGGAGCAATTCCGTCTCTGCTCGAGTGGTCGAAATCCGCGCGGGTCATTGTCTTGGGGTGCCGGGGTCTCGGAGCCCTCGGTCGGGGCATGTTGGGGTCGGTGAGTTCGTCGGTGGCCATGCATGCTCATTGCCCGGTCGCCGTGATCCGCACCTACACCGAACTGTCGTCTCGCTTCACGCCGGCAAAGTCCGTGGTCGTCGGCACGGACGGGTCACCGGGGGCCGCCGACGCCGTGCTGGCAGCGTTCGAAGAAGCCTCCCTCCGAGACGCAGCAGTCACTGTTGTTCACGCCTGGGCGGATGGCGATCTGTCGGTGGGACCGCCGAGCCGGAGCGCGGGGTGGTCGAGAGGAAAGGCGGGCGCCGAGGCATTCCTGGACGAGGTCTTGTTCGGACCCACCGCGTCGTATCCGCAGGTGAGCGTCCGCAGGGTCGTCGTCCGCGACCGGCCTGCCGCAGCTCTGCTCGATCACGGTCAGGCGGCTCAGCTCATCGTGGTCGGAAGCCATGGTCGAGGGGGCTTCGGGGGGATGCTGCTCGGGTCCGTCAGCCGGACTGTTCTGCACGCCGCACCATGTCCCGTCATGGTCTACCGCACGCCGCAGGGCGCCGCAGAACACTTGGTCGACACCCGGAAGGAAGCACGAACATGAGAGTTCTGATCGCAACGGCCAGCCGCCACGGTGCGACGCGAGAAATCGGCGACCGTATCGCCGTTGCGATACGAGAGGGGTTTCGCCGGCACAGCATCGGTGACGAGGTTCTGGTTCAGGACTGCGACGACGTCGATGCAGTGGCCGACTACGACGCAGTGGTGCTCGGAAGCGCCGTGTACATGGGACGGTGGTTGAAAAGCGCGCGCATCCTGGCGGAGCGTGAGTTCTCCGAACTGGAAACCCGTCCGGTGTGGCTGTTCTCCAGCGGACCGCTCGGTGACAGCAACAAAGAACCACCGAAAGGAAAGTGGGACAAAGCATCCTGGGCGCTGGAACACAGAGTGTTCGGCGGGAAGATCGACCGCGCGGTACTGTCGCGGCGCGAACGCCTGGTTGTCACACTGATCAAGGCGGCGAACGAGGACGACCGGTGTTGGTCCGACATCGACGCGTGGGCCGACCATATCTGCACCCACCTCACGGCACTTGCCCGACAGACCGCGGTGAACTGAGGTGAGCCGCTGGCACCTACACCCCGGGGTCCGTACTGGAGATGCACTGACCACCACTTCCAGGTCCCCGCCGCGATGACTTCTGCGCCCCGGCAGAGTCCGAACTGCATGGGCAGACTCATCTATGGCTTCAACGTCTCGGTGGACGGGTACATCGCCGATGCAGAGGGCAGCATCGACTTCTCGGATCCGAGCGAAGAACTACACCAGTACTGGAACGACTTCGAGCGTGAGACCGCTCTGGCGTTCTACGGCAGACGCCTGTACGACTTGATGTCCGCGTACTGGCCGACCGCCGACGAGCCCGCGGATGTTCCCCCCTTGATTGCCGACTTCGCGCAGATCTGGCGGGAGATGCCGAAGGTCGTGTTCTCGCACACCCTGGAGTCGGTGGGCTGGAACTCCCGCCTCGAACGCGGCGACCCCGTCGAGGTCGTGGCGAGGCTGAAGGCCGAAACGGACGGCAGGCTGGAGATTGCCGGTGCAACGCTGGCCGCTCCTGTGGTGCAGGCCGGGCTCGTAGACGAGTACCGGATGGTGGTCACCCCCACCGCGGTGGGCGGCGGTACACCGTTCTTTCCGAGCCTGCCGTCCTGGATCTCGCTGCGCCTGGTGGAAAACCGCACGTTCCCCGGTGGCATCGTCTTGTTGCGCTACGAAGCGAAACACGATTGATCCGACACGATTCGACTCAGACAGCCGCACCGACCGGACCGGTTGTCGACCGAACCACCAGCCGCGGGGTGAGTACTACCGGGTCTGGATGGAGGCCGGACACCAGTGCCAACGCCGTGTCGATCGCCGACCGGGACAACTCGGACGCATTCTGCGAGACGGTGGTCAGCTGGAGGTAGGACAGCTCGGCGAGGCGCGAATCGTCGTACCCGACAACCGAAACGGTGCCCGGCACGTCGACGCCGGCGCGGATCAGCGTGTCGAGAACCCCGGCAGCACAACGGTCGTTGAAGGCCACCACACCCGACGGCAGCGAGCCGGCGGCCAGTAGGCCGCGCGTGGCCGCAGCTCCGCTGGCTTCGGTGGGTCCACCGGCGACGATCCGGACGTCGACACCGAACCGGTGCCCCGCGTCGAGCGCACCGCGTCGACGATCCACGCTACCGGGCGCGTCCGAACCGTCGATGTGCACGATGTCTCGATGGCCCAGCGAGACAAGGTGTTCGATCGCGAGGCCGACACCCGCGATGTCGTCCGAACGGACACTCGACACGTCGCGCGCTCCGCTGGCACGAGCGACGACGACTGCCGGTAGTTGCGACCCGATCTCGTGTAATTCGTTGTCGGACAGCCGCGATCCCACCATCACGATGGCTTCGCACCGTTCGCGGAGCAGGGTTCGCAGCGCTTCGCGCTCGGTTCGAGTGGGGGCGACCGCGCTGATGACGACGTCGTACCCGCGTTCCGCGGCCGCGGCGTAGAGGTGTTCGACGAGATCCCCGTGGAACGTCTGTTGCACCTCGAACGTCACTCCGATGAGCCGGGAGGCGGTCTGTCTGAGTTGTTGGGCTCGGCGGTCGGGAACGTACCCGAGCTCGTCTGCGATGCGCAGAACCCGCGCACGGGTCTCGTCGCTCGCGCCGCCCACGCCACGCATGACGATCGACACGAGGGCAGGAGACACCCCTGCCGCGCGAGCGACGTCCGCCATCTTGGGCGTGGCACCCGGTTTCGATTTCGGCACGGCGCTCTCATCCCGTCGGGGTCGGTCTTGACCGATGATCGCACACCCTCTACCGTTCATCGAACTAGAACGTACTAGTACCCTTCACCTGCAACTCTGGAGTACAACGATGTCCTCGACCGACCCCGTACGCATTGCCTTGATCGGCGCCGGCCGCATCGGCGCCAACCACGCCGAACTCGTCGCACGCCATGTCGTCGGCGCGTCACTCGTGGCCGTGAGCGACCCGATCGGCGACGCAGCCGCCCGGCTGGCCGCCGCCCTGGGTGCGTCGACCTCCACCACCGACGTTGCAGATGTGCTCGGCTCGGACGACGTCGACGCCGTTTTGATCGCCGCCCCGGCCCGCAGCCACACCGAACTGGTTGTCGCCGCGGCGCAGGCAGGCAAACACGTGTTCTGCGAGAAGCCCATGGCCGTCACCCTCGCCGACGCCGACCGGGCCATCGCCGCAGCCGACTCTGCGGGAGTGGTGCTGCAGGTCGGCTTCAACCGTCGATTCGCACCGGGATTCTCCGCTGCCCGTGCAGCGATCGACGCCGGCCGCATCGGAACTCCGCAACTCCTGCGATCGCTCACCCGCGATCCCGGTCCCTGGGGCGGCGACCCTGCGCGAGTACCGCAGTGGACCATCTTCCTCGAGACCCTCATTCACGATTTCGACACGCTGTGCTTCCTCAACCCCGGAGCACGCCCGCTTCGTGTCACAGCGGTCGCGGACGCGCTGATTCGCCCGGACGCCAAAGCATCCGGGCATCTCGACACCGCCGTCGTCACGGTCGTCTTCGACAACGGAGCCATCGCGACCGCCGAAGCGAGCTTCTCCGCGCTCTACGGTTACGACGTGCGCGGTGAGGTCTTCGGATCGGCGGGCATGGTGACCGCGGGCCGCGGTGATACCACCGACATGGTGTTCTACGGCAGCAACGGGATCGAGATCGACACCTCGCGCCGGGACACGGACCTGCTGCGCTCGTCGTACATCGGCGAATTCACCGCCTTCGTCGATGCGATCCGATCGCAGAAGCCTGCGCCGGTCACCGGCCAGGACGCGCGTACCGCACTGGCGATCGCCCTCGCCGCGATCCGCAGCGTCGAGACCGGTGCCGCCGTGGACATGAACGAGGTCACCGCATGACCACGTTCACGCTCGCAGCAAGTGCCGAAATGCTGTACCTGGAACTTCCTTTCGTCGAACGTGTCGAGAAACTTCACGCTCGCGGTCTGCAGGTCGAGATCTGGAACTGGGCAACGAAAGACATCGACGCACTCGTCGCCACGGGGGCAACGTTCTCCTCGATGACCGGGTACCTCGAAGGAAACCTGACCGACGACGACGGCATCGAAGCGCTGTTGCGCACCGCCGCAACATCTCTCGAAGTCGCCGAGAAGCTCGACTGCCCCCGCTTGAACTTGCACGGAACCGGACTCGACGGCAACGGACTTCCCGTCCGACCGGTCGAGGTCGTCACGCCCTCGATGTGGCTCACCGCTGCCGACACCCTGCACAGAATCGCCGAACTCGGTGCGGCGGCCGGACGAGTGTTCACACTCGAGAACCTCAACCTCGCCGTCGATCATCCCGGCACGCCGTTCGCTCGCGCGTCGGACACGCTCGCGCTGGTCTCGGCAGTGGCAAGCCCGCACCTGAAGATGAACCTCGACCTCTACCACGCCCAGATCGGCGAAGGGAACCTCATCGACCTACTGCGTAGGTCGCTCCCCCATATCGGGGAGATTCAGGTGGCCGACGTTCCCGGACGGTGCGAACCGGGAACCGGAGAAATCAACTACCCCGGGGTCGCGCGCGCATTGCGTGAACTCGACTACACCGGCGTCATCGGCCTCGAGGGCTGGGCCCGTGACGATTCCGATGCCGCGCTCGACGCCTTCACGGCCGCGTTCGCCTGACGGGCGGGATGAAAGTGCGGGGATCGCTCTGCAGCGGAAGCAACCGTCAGCGGTAGCCTTCGATCAGCAGAGAAATGGGAGTTTCACGTGGCCGCTGAACCGTTCACCGTCACCATCACCGACGCCGAGGTCGAGGACCTCCGTGAACGGCTTCGGCGCACCCGATGGCCCGAGCCGCAGCCGGTCGACGACTGGTCGCAGGGGGTGCCGATCGCATACGCGCGCGAACTCTGCCGGAGCTGGGCAGAAGATTACGACTTCGGGTTTCCCGAGCGCGTCAACGCCTTTCCGCAGTTTCGGGACACGGTCGACGGGCTGGGCATTCATTTCCTGCACGTCCGCTCACCCGAGCCCGACGCGTTTCCTCTGGTCCTGACGCACGGGTGGCCGGGCTCGGTGCTCGAGTTCCTGAACATCATCGGCCCGCTGACGGACCCGCGCTCGCACGGCGGAGACCCGGCCGACGCGTTTCACGTCGTCGCCCCGTCGCTCCCCGGATACGGGTGGAGTGACAAACCGTCCACCACCGGATGGGGCGTCAACCGCATCGCTGCAGCCTGGGACACGCTGATGACATCGCTGGGTTACACACGGTACGGAGCGCAGGGCGGCGATTGGGGCTCGGCGGTGTCCGGAGCGCTGGGCGGCGTTGCACCCGACCGGGTAGCCGGCGTGCACCTCAACATGGGTGCCGTTCCTCAGGGCACGTTCGACGAGCCGACGCGGCAGGAGCAAGAAAACCTGAAGGCCGTCAAGGAGTTCGCCCGCACCGGTCGTGGATACTCGGCACAGCAGTCGACGCGTCCGCAGACTCTGGGTTACGCGCTCACCGATTCGCCTGCAGGACAAGCTGCCTGGATCGCCGAGAAATTCTGGGCGTGGACGGACAACGACGGCCACCCCGAGGACGCGGTATCGCGGCAGGCAATCCTCGACACGATCTCGGTCTACTGGTTCACCGCATCGGCCACGTCATCGGCGCGGTTGTACTGGGAAAGTTTCGGGAGCTTTCGGGACGAGGTCACGGCGCCCTCCGGTTTGTCGGTGTACCCGCGCGACATCGCCCGCCCCTCGCGGCGCGAGGCCGCGCAGCGTTTCACCGACCTGAGATGGTTCGAGGAACTGCCGCGCGGTGGCCACTTCGCCGCGATGGAGCAACCGGAATCCCTTGTGGAGCAGGTGCGCGGCTTCTTCCGCCTCGTCCGTTAGGCCGTCTTCCCCTACTCGCTCAACGACTGCTGATGAGTCTCGGCCCACTGCGCCAGCATCAGCAACGGCCCCGTCGCCAGGGACGTACCGAGTTCCGTCAACCGGTAGCGTCGGCCGGTTTCGTCCCTGTCCACCAGTCGACGGGTGTGCAACCGGGCCAGGGACTCGTGCAGCGACTTGTCGCTGATACCGCCGACAGTCGACAGCAGGTCCGTGCGACGAGACGGGCCCGCTCTCAGCGCGGTCAACACGACGGCATCCCAGCGGTGGGAGATCAGATCGACCCCGAGCCGCACGAAACAGTCCGAAGCCGCTGGCACAACATCTTTCACGGTTCTCCGTCTTCGCGCACGATCGTCCCTACCGATCGGTAGAGGTCCCGAGGCTAGCGTGCGACCACGGACCTGGCAACGGCCCGGGGACGTCGCCCGACACGGGCACACGACGAAGGGATCCAGACATGGCAGCCGAACCGACACTTCCGGGAGAGAACGTGATCACCGTTCTGGGTGCGACTGGGCAACAGGGGAATTCGGTGGTGACGGCTCTGCTTCGCGCAGGATGGCACGTTCGGGCGGTGGTCCGAGATCTTCACACGGTCCGAGCCCGCGAGGCCGCCGCAGCGGGAGCGCAGACGGTCGTGGGCGACTTCACCGACCGCGTATCCCTGCGCGCCGCATTCGACGGCGCGTACGGCGTGTTCAGTGTTCAGCCGAGTTCCGGACAACCCGGATCTGCCGTGACCGACGACGACGAAGTGGCGTACGGGGTGTCCGTGGCAGACATCGCGCACAGCGTCGGTGTTGCGCATCTCGTCTACAGTTCTGCGATTGCCGCGGGCGACACCGTCACCGGGATCGGACACTTCGACACCAAGAGCCGAATCGAGTCGCACATCGCTGAGATCGGCATTGCGAGCACGATCGTTCGCCCGGCCAGTTTCATGGAGATCCTCATGCTGCCCGGGATGGGCCTCGCGCACGGCCGCTTGTCGTTCCTGATGCGTGCCGAGCAGGCAATGCAGTTCATTGCCGTGGCCGATATCGGGTCGATCGTCGCCGAGGTCTTCGGCGCACCGACGGAATTCCTGGGCCGCGCGGTCGACATTGCCGGTGACGCGATGACCGGCACTCGGGCGGCCCAGCTTCTCAGCGACGCGGTGGGGCGGCCGATCTCGTACGAACGAATGAGTCCGGAAGTGCTGGCAGGGAACGCTGTGCTGGGCCGCCTGGCCGAGGCGGTGGACAACGGCCGACTGGCCGGACACGCCGATCTGCCCGCGCTTCGGACGCGCTTCCCGTTCCTGCACCGTTTCGACTTGTGGCTGGCCGGGCCGGGGGCCTACTCGATCGGCGACGCACTGCGCACCGGGGACTAATCTGATGCAGAAGTCCCGTTCGGAAGCGTCCGCCCGACGTCTCCGACCTCGCAACAGTTGGGCGAGATCAGTGCCAGATGCAGGAATCACGTCGACCACACGACGAGTGAACGGCGTACCCGTGCTCACCGTTCGCGGTGTCCTCGACGCGAGCACCTACCTGCAGGTGCGAAGCCTCGTCGTCAAAGCGTCCACCGACAGCGTGACCGCCGTCGTGGTCGACATCGACGGCGTGGCAGCGCCGTCGGGTTCGGCGTGGGCGGTGCTGACGAGCTCGAGTTGGCTGATCCGGCAGTGGCCGGGAATACCGCTGCTGATCGTGTCGTCGTCGGCGGATCGACGAGCCGAACTCGTACGCAACGGTGTCACTCGATACGTCACGGTTCATCCGACACTCGGATGTGCTCTCGCGTCGGTCGTCGACGAACGGGAGCGGACCTCGACCAGACTCCGAGCCCGATTCGCCGCGCCGCGAGCGACACCGATCGTCGCCGTCGCGCGACGTGAGGTGATGCACACGCTGAACGAATGGGGCCGCGAGGACTACGTGACGTGTGCGGCGTGCGTTGCCACCGTCCTGGTGCACAACGTTCTCAGGCACACCGACAGTGATCTCGACCTGCGCGTGGAGGCCCACAACGACGTGGTCACCGTCGCCGTCCACGACGGCAACCCGGCTCCGGCGACCATCCACGAGGCGGTCGGTCCCGCGGCGCCTCGAGTGTCGGGACTGGCGGTGGTGTCCGCTCTGACCAGGTCCTGGGGGAACGTCTGCAGCGATGTGGGCAAGACCGTGTGGGCAGTCATCGGTCCAGAGAACTGCGGAGCGCTCGACGACGGAGCGTGACATCGCCGGCTCCTCGATTACCGGTTCTGTTCGGAATCGTTGTGCATCAACAACATTGCACCACGAATGTCGCCGTCGTCGAATGTGTACGGACTGCACCGCACGGTGACCCGCACCGAGCGGCCTCGGCGATTCACGGCATCGACAGCGATGAGGCCCGAGTACTGCGTGTCCGACAGGGCGCGCGCGACCAACGGTTCGAGCTCGATCGTGGGAAGCCCGATATCGAGGTCGAGAAAGCTCTGTCCTCGCGCTTCGCGGTCCGTGATTCCCCACATGTCGATCGATTCGCGGTTCCACACCGTCACGCGCATGTCGCGGTCGACGATGACGATGCCCACGTCGGCGGAGTCGAGAATCGAATCGAAGAAGGTCTGCGCGCGGGTCAGTTCGACGGTCTTGTCGCCGAGTGCTCTGTTGATCTCGTGCAGTTCGTCGTTGGTCGACTGAAGCTCCTCGTTCATGGTCTCGAGTTCTTCGTTCGTCGACTGCAGCTCTTCGTTCGTCGTCTCGAGTTCTTCGACGGTCGACTGAAGCTCTTCGTTGGTGGTCTCGAGCTCTTCGCTGCTCGACTGCAGTTCCTCGTAGGCGTTCTCCAACCGGGCGTTTGTCTCCTCTACCCTGTCGAGCAGCGCTCGGGTCGTACTCACGTCGAAGAAGGCGATGGACACGCCCAGAAGACCATTGCTTGCGTCGACGAGTGGGTTGACGTGAATTTCGAGCCAGGCCGTCTGATTCCCATGCTGAATCCACTCGACCTCACGGATGCGCGACGACCGGCGTTCCACCTTCGCCTTCTCGACGAATGCCCTCAACTCCGCTGGGCGGTAGGACAATTCGAGGTCCCGTAGCAACCGACCGATATCGCGCGCGGACAACCCGAACATGAATTCGGCCTGCTGATTGATCAGAGCAATGGTCTCGTCACTCGTCAGTACCACCTGCGCCACCGGTGCGTACCGAAAAGCCTGCTCACGAAGGCCGGACACACCCGGCGAGTCGATCGGCGAACTCCCCAACGATTCGAGGGGCGATGCGGGAACGGTGCTGCGCTTGTCCAGGGTTTTTCGAAACAGTCTGTTCTTCAGATCGAACGGCGCGAATCGGTCGCCGTGGCTGAGCGGCATCTCGGCGTGACCGAGGAACATCATCCCGTGCGGCGCCAACGCGAAAGAGAACCTTTCGAGCACTCTGCGCTGCGTTTCGGCGTTCAAGTAGATCAACGCGTTCCTGCAGACCAGCAAGTCGACCCGCGAGATCGGTGCGTCCTGCACCAGGTCGTTTCGACCGAAGATGACCGCCCGACGGATATCCTTGTCGAAGACGAACCGAGCACCGTCGCGGCCGAAGAAGCGCGAGAGTTGTTCCGGCGGAATGTTCTCCACCGACTTGGCGTCGTACGACGCCTGTCTCGCCGTCGCCAGTGCGTCCTCGTCGACATCGGTGGCGTAGATCTTCACCCGCTGCCGGAAGCTCTCCAGCCCGACGGCGTCGGCGAAGAGCATCGCAAGCGAATATGCCTCCTGACCCGTCGCACATCCCGCGCTCCAGATTCGTATCGGATCATCGGGTCCCCGCTGAGCCAGCAGCTGCGGAATCACGTTGGTGCGCAGCATTTCCCAGGCGTCGGGGTCACGAAAGAACCCCGTGACGTTGATCAGGATGGTGTCGAACAACTCGGCGAACTCACCGGCCGACGCCTGCAGGTGGTCGAGGTAGTCGGAGTACTCCCCGATACCGACGCGCTCCATACGGTGGCGCACCCGGCGCATGAGCGACGTGCGCTTGTATCCGGTGAAATCGAAACCGCGAGAGTCTCGCAGGTACAACAACAACGTCTCGAAATCACCGTCGACGTCCTCGTTCACACCTGCTCCTCTTGCACTCCACGCCGCGACCGGCTGTGTACCGCACTCTACTGTTCCGGGCGCATCCAGGCGGCCGTCGGTTGAACTGCTCCGGCGGGGGTAACCCGCCGGGGTGGCCGACTTCCGTAGTCCCGGGGTAGTGGCGGTCGGCGCCTCCGCCGGCGGTGTTCAGGCCCTGACCGAGTTCGTGGCGCACCTGCCTGCCGATTTCCCCTATGCAGTTCTCGTCGTCCTGCACATGCCGGACAACGGCACGAGCGCTCTGTCCCACATCCTCCACCGATCGGGCCCCCTCCCCGCGTACAGCGCAGTCGATGGAGCGCCGCTTCGCGCAGGCACCGTGTGCACCGCGGAACCGGGACATCACCTTCTGGAGGGTGACGGGATCGTGGTCGTGGGCACAGGCCCCACCGAGAGCAGTCATCGCCCGTCCATCAACGCCCTCTTTCGTTCTGTTGCACTGCACTCCGGCCCGCGAGGCGTTGCCGTGCTGCTCTCGGGTGTCGGAGACGACGGGGTCGACGGTCTGACCGCGGTGCAGGCCCGCGGGGGTGTGACCATCGCTCAGCAGGCACGCGATGCCCTCTATCCGTCGCTGCCCAACCACGCGGTCGAGACTGTCGGGGTCGATCTCGTTCTGACCGTTGCAGAGATGGGTCCGGTGCTGGCCGCAATGGGCGACCGAGATCGGCCGGACGCGGTCGTCGCTCCCGCCGACGACAGGCTGGTCCGAGAGAACCACATCGCGACCGGACGCATCGACGCCGACATCGAAGGGGATCGGATCGGCCGACCGTCCGGATACGTCTGCCCGGACTGTGGGGGCGCACTGCTGCAAGTGGGTGACGACCACCGCTACCGTTGTCGCATCGGCCACGCGTGGACCGGTGCAGCGCTGCTGGACGCATACGACGCCGACGTGGACCGGGCACTGTCCGTCGCTCTGCGCAGTCTGCACGATCGCGCCCACCTCGCGGCTGCGATGGCGCTGACGGGCAAGCCCGAACACCTGCAGAATCGGTACCGCAGGACCGCCCGCGAGGCTCGACGTGCAGCGGACGTGCTCCGCTCCGCATTGCGCTGATCGGTTTCACCCGACCAGTACGCGCACCTGATCTTCGATTTCGAGCACGATCTCGTCGACCGATTTCCCGATGTTGATCGTTGCCGCCATGGCCAGGAACATGACGGCCGACACGATGTGGGCGAGTGCCGCAGCGCGGGCCGGGTCGGTCGCGCCGCCCCGCCCCAGCACGGCGGCGAATTCGTTTTCCGTCTGCACGGTCAGGGTGAGAGCGGCAAGATGGTACGGCTCCTCCGGATCGCCGAACACGATCTCGCGCAGGTACGTTCGGCCGTTGTCGACCTGCTTGCGATTGCACTCCACGACGGGGCGCACGATTGCCATGATCGCGCCGAGCGCGTCCACGGTCTGTGCGGCGCGCGCTTTCCCCACGGACAGCGCGTCCTGGTAACTCGAGTTCTGCACCAGCAGCAGAAGCTCGCTCTTGGTCTTCGCGTACAGGAACAAGGTGCCGGTTCCGATATCGGCCTTGTCCGCGATCTGCTGGGTGGTGACCTCGTCGACCCCGCGCTCGAGAAACAGCTCATGGGCGGCGGCCGTGATGCGCTCGAGCTTCTCCTGCTTGTTCCGCTCACGGCGACCGTGAGGTTGCTGCTGTGATGACACGTTGATCCTTCGGGAATTTTACTGACTGCACTCAGTTATGAGTATAGTCGCTTACACACCGATCGAGAGAGCACCTACCATGCCCACACTGTCAGATTCCGTCGTCCTGGTCACCGGAGCGAACGGAGGCATCGGAACGCAGTTCGTCCACGATGCCCTCGCGCGCGGTGCCGCCAAGGTGTACGCCACCGCCCGTTCACCGCGTACCTGGGGAGACGAGAGAATCGTGCCGCTCGTTCTGGACGTCACCGATCCTGCATCCATCGCCGCCGCCGTCGACAAAGCACCTGACGTCACCGTCCTGATCAACAACGCCGGTGCGACCCCACCGAACGGGAGCCTTCTCGACATCGACGAGGCCGACCTCCGCGCGAACATGGAAATCAACTTCTTCGGCCCCCTGCTCGTGGCGCGCGCCTTTGCCCCGACCCTGTCCGATCACGATCGCTCGGCTCTCGTCGACGTCCATTCCGTGGCCAGCTGGTACGCCTTCGGCGGCGCCTACAGCGCCTCGAAAGCAGCACTGTGGTCCGCAACGAATTCCCTGCGAATCGAACTCGCCCCGAAAGGTGTGCACGTGACGGGCGTCCATATGGGATACGTCGACACACCGATGGCCGCCGACGCCGACGGACCCAAGCTGAGCACCGCGGCGCTGGTCGGCGCAGTCTTCGACGCCGTCGAATCGGACGCCTACGAAGTGCTCGCCGACGATCTCACCGTCGGCGTCAAAGCAGCCCTCGGTCAGCCCGTCGAGGTCCTGTACCCACAATTGCGTTCGCGCACGAACTGAACAGGAAGAGTCATGAAAGCCTTCGTACTCACCGGGTACAAACGACCACTCGAACTCCGTGATGTTCCGGAACCGACCATCGGTGAACACGACGTCCTGGTCCGCGTCGACGCAGCAGGGGTAAATCAACTCGACGACAAGATCCGGACCGGCGAATTCAAGCAGATCCTCCCCTACTCACTACCCATCACCCTCGGACACGACGTCGCCGGAACCGTCGTCGACATCGGAAACAAGGTGCAGAGCTTCGCCGTCGGCGACGAGGTCTACGCCCGGGTGGGCACAGATCGGATCGGTACTTTTGCCGAGCGCGTCGCCGTCGCGGACACCGACCTTGCGCCGCGACCCACCACCATCACCACCGTCGAAGCCGGCTCTCTCCCACTCATAGCTCTGACGGCGTGGCAGGTACTTGTCGAGCAGGCGAATGTGCAACCGGGACAGAAGGTTCTGATCCACGCAGGCGCCGGGGGCGTCGGTACTGTCGCGATTCAGCTGGCAAAGCACCTCGGGGCCACGGTGGCGACCACAGCCAGCGCGTCCAGCGCCGATTTCCTGTACGACCTTGGCGCGGACCTCGTGATCGACTACCGCGCGGACGATTTCGAAACGGCGCTGTCCGGATACGATCTCGTCCTGGACAGCCTCGGAGGTGAGAACCTCGAGAAGTCCCTGCGCGTGTTGAAGCCCGGCGGCAAGGCGATCGGTATCGCAGGCCCTCCGGACCCGACCTTCGCACGAGAAGCTGGTCTCAATCCTGTTCTGCGACTGGCGATCGGGGTGCTCAGCCGCAAGATTCGCAAGCAGGCGATCAAGTTGGGTGTCACCTACCAGTTCTTGTTCATGCACGCCGACGGCGACCAGCTGCGCCGCATCGCGGCGCTCGTCGACGACGGCACCATCCGACCCGTCGTCGGCGTCACGTATCCCTTCGACGAGACACCGCACGCAGTGAACGCACTCGGCCAGGGTGGCGTTCGCGGCAAGACAGTCATCACCTTCCCCACCGACGAAAGCCGAACAGCATGAGCCACAACACCTCCTACGCCGCGGCACCGACCCTGACCCTCACTGCGGGCGGCACGACGTACGCGTACCGCGAGCTCGGTCCGAAAGGCGGCGTCCCGGTTGTCTTCTTCGTCCACCTCGCCGCCACACTCGACAACTGGGACCCTCGCATCGTCGATCCGATCGCGGCCGGTCGACATGCGATCGCGTTCGACAACAAAGGAGTCGGAGCCTCCACCGGCAAAGTTCCCGGAACCATCGAAGAGGCAGCCGACGACGCATACACCTTCATCCGCGCGCTGGGCTTCGACACCATCGACATCTTCTCGTTCTCGCTCGGCGGCATGATCGCGCAAGATCTGGTAATCAAACACCCCGAACTGGTTCGCAAGCTCGTTCTCACCGGCACGGGACCGAGGGGCGGCAAAGACATCGACAAGGTCGCCAAGACAACGTATTACGACATACTACGGGCCACCCTGACCCGGTCGGACCCCAAGGAATTCTTGTTCTTCGATCGCGATTCTGTCGGCAAGAAGGCGGGCAAGGCGTTCGTCGACCGACTGAAGGAACGCACCGCAGACCGCGACAAGGACATCAGTGTCCCCGCCTTCCGCACCCAATTGTCCGCAATCAAGAAGTACGGCCGGTCCCGTCCGTCAGACCTGTCGACGATCACCCAGCCGACGTTGATCGCCAACGGCGACAACGATCGCATGGTTCCGAGCGTGCTGTCCGACGACTTGCACAGCCGCATCGCAGGCAGTGAACTCGTGATCTACCCGGACTCCGGACACGGCGGCATCTTTCAGTACCACGAGCAGTTCACGCCGGTTGCCGTACGGTTTCTGGCTCCCTGAGACCCGACCGCACCGGCCCAAAAGAATGCTCCGCTCATAGTTCCCAGGATGTGGACGGCATGCTCGGGTGCCCGAACAGACCCGGCAGACCCCCACTGGCGAGAAACACCACGGACGTGCCCCGTGTGATGCCGCCTTCTGCGACCTCGGCCGAGAGTCCGGCAAATGCCCGTGCCATGTAAACGGGATCGAGAACGATGCCGCCGACTCGTGCCGCGGTGATCAGCGCCGAACGTGATCCCCCGGTGAGCGTTTCGTATCCGTCGCCCACCTGATCCATGCGGAGACGAAGCGCCTCGGGCTGCACGTCTTCGCCCATCTCCTGCAGGAGATGGGCGACCGTGTTTCGTGGGTCGGCGACTGCGCCGGTGTGAACACCGAGCACCCGATCCACCCCTAGACCGGCCACCAGGCCGGCCATCGTGCCGCCCGACCCCACGGCGCACACCACGACGTCCAGGGACGGCAGCTGCTCGAGCAACTCGACAGCCGCGGCGCGATACCCTTGCGCACCAAAGGCATTGGACCCACCGAACGGAACGAGGGAAGGGCGTCGACCTTCCGAGCGCAACCGCCGAACCACCGCATCGGCCACGTCCGCTATGTCACCATCGGATTCGGTGTCTGCTGCCCATACGATCTGTGCCCCCAGCATCGCGTCGAGCAGGAGGTTGCCTGCCGGCGCACCATCGGGTTCGCGGCCGGGGAAGACGAGCACGGCGTCGATACCCACCCGAGCAGCTGCCGCAGCAGTCAGTCGAGCGTGATTGGATTGCGGCGCAACGGTTGTGACGACCGTGTCGGCGCCGGCGGCGAGAGCAGCGGCAAGCGTCCATTCCAGTTTGCGAGTCTTGTTGCCGCCTCCGGCCAGTCCGGTGAGGTCGTCGCGTTTGAGCCACAGGTCGTCGGCGCCCAAACCGATCGCCTCGGCCAGGCGCGGAGCACTCTCCAACGGTGTCGGCCAGGACGCCAGTGCAATCGGTGCCGGTGGTAGATCGACCATCGTTGGCATCCTCTCGAAATCCGTTGCACCAACCTACGTCGGTGCCGATGATCCGACGCTGCTGACCCATCCTTGTCGACGACCACAAGATGCGCGCTACACCGTTGACACCGTCCTACCGTCCTCATAATCTCAGCAGATGTTGAGCGCATGGAATCCGAGCCGACGTCGCCTTCTGGGCGCCGGTGCTGCGGCCGCGGTCGTCGCCACAGTCGCCCTGGCGCCTCGAAGCCAGGCCGCACCCCTCCTCCCCGTGTGCTCACCGCGCTACCAGGGCTACCGAGACGAAGATCGGGCACAGCCCTATGCGCACTACATGGCGGCGACGACACGACCGGCACCGCAGGTGGTTCAGGAGGCCTTCACCGCCCCGCCGCTGGCAGCTGCCGCGATCCCCGTCTTCGATGGTCTGACAACCGATCTCGGCCCCGAGGGGTACTCCGCCGTCGAAACCGGCTACGGGCGCACAGACGACGGAGTCCTGTTCGTCGCCGTCAAGACGGACATGCCGCGAGTCACCGCCGCAATGTGGGACTGGTGGTTCGGTTGGCACTCGTCCGAATCGGCGCGATACAAGCTGTGGCATCCCGATGCGCACCTGTACGCATCCCTGAGAACCGATACGACGAACGCTTCCGGTCCGGACAAAGCAAAATACGTCGGCAACATTTCCTACGTGGACGAGAACATCGGCCCGAAGCTCCAGCAGCTCGGCATCGAGTTCCGGGATCCGATCGCACACGGCTTCACCGTCCCGGCCGATCAGACGATCGTGTTCGGACGAGTCGGGAGTTCCATCGCGCCGGTCGATCTGGGGTGGCTCGCACATCAGGTACGACCGGTTCCCGGTGGCGCGGAGATGCGCAGCCGCTTCTACTTGAACCTGCGCGGGCTGCACCTACCCAACGTCGAGCAGGCCTACTGCGCCGTGCAACGGGGGGCGTCGGTGGACCCGACGGATCTGGTTCTGGGTCTCGATGTGGCCCAGAACCTGCTGATGCACTGCGGCCAGGAGATGAACCACCTCGCCGGCTTCCTTCCCGAACTGCACGCCGAGTTCTCGGTGTAACCCGGAGAACAACCCCGAACGCATCGCTGTCAGCGCTGCGCCGCCGCGGCGAGCTGCGGCACGATGTTCGTCAGCGCCCAGCCGAGGCTGAGCGACGAGGGAAACGCAATCGATTGCGCTGGAACAGGTTCGAGCGGAACGACCGCACCACGTTCGACTGCGGACAGACCCCTCAGCCCCGGATCTGCAAGAAATGCGTCGATCGTTCCCGGACGTCCGGTTGCGATCAGAACGTCCGCATCGGTTTGCGACAACAATTCGTAGCTGATCAACGCCCGCCCGGCGATGGTGCTCTGCGGCTGAGACGTAGCGAACGGCGTCGGCGCCATGCCCAATTGCTGCAGAAAACGAGCCCCTGCATCTGCGTCGGAATTCACCACGTACACCGAGTCCTGCACGGGCCCCACGAAGAACGTGAACGTCTTGCGGCCGAGCGCCGAATAGTCCTGCGCCGCCTCGGTGATATCGGTTTCGGTAGTACGCACCACCTCGGCACCCACGTCCGGCACTCCCAACGCGTCGGCAACAGTGGCGGTCGCATCCTGCCACGACTCGGTAGACGGATTGTCCGCGTAGTGCACCACCGGTGCGATCGCTGACAGCTGGTCGTACACGCGGTCCAGGCCGAAAACCTTGGTGGCGACTATCAGATCCGGCTCCAGCGCGGCGATCTCCTCGACCGAAATCTGACCGTCGACTCCGCGTACCAACGGAGGCAAGTCGGGCCCGAAGTGCTCCTCGACCCAGGGCTGATACCCGGACTCGCTGGTGCCCTCGTCGATCGCAACCGGCGTGACGCCGAGCGCGAAGACGAAGTCCGCATCGGTCGGCGACAAGGCCACGACCCGCTCGGGGCGGTCGGTCACCTCGGCACTGCCCAACGCGCCGGTGACCGTGACTGGGAACGCCGAGGACGCGTCGGCTGTGCTCGACGGCGAGGCGTCGTCGGTGGCGGACGAACACCCCGCAGTCAGAAGCGTCAGTGCGGCAACAGCCACGATCGTTCGGTGTCGTGTTCTCATCGCATCTCCGTTTCGCCGTTCGTGCGAATAAGGATAGGCTGTCTTGAGTAGAACGCGCGCTACGTCGAGGCCGTATGCCACTCACCGGGATGGTCACGGCAGTTCAGCACACGTTGAGCGAAACCCTCGCCGAGGCCGTCACGACACGCGATGATGTGTTCCATGAGTGACAATGTGTACCGCGTGACAGAAATCGTCGGCACCTCCACCGAGGGCATCGACGACGCCATCAGGAAAGCCATCGCACGCGCCAGTTCCACGCTGCGCGAACTGGACTGGTTCGAGGTTTTGGAAACCCGAGGCCACATCGAGAACGGTGCTGTCGCGCACTTCCAGGTGACGCTGAAGGTCGGGTTCAAACTCGACGAATGAGCTAGTCGCGCCCCTCGGCGAGGAACGTGAGCCGCTGCAGTGCCTCGGCGTTGCGTGGAAACACGGCCACATGCTGCAGCCGGTCGGGGACCAGCGTGAACGGAAAGCTCATCGCGTGCTCGATCATGTCGATGCGGCATCCACGGGCCATGGGGGTGAGCCGCATGATGATCTCCGCGGTACCGAACGGCAGGGCTTTTGCCTGTAAACGCAACTCGCGGCCCGGGTGCACCGCCAGCACACGGGTTTCGTCGTTCACCACTGCCGGCCAGACACCCACAGAATGGTGGATCGCGCTTCCGACATCAGGCCACGTCGCGTCGACGGCTCGGATGCGGGAGGCACCGACGACCCACATCGCATAGTTCCATCCGTCGGCGAGGACGTTCCAGACTGCGTCGGCGTCGGCCGTTGTCGTTCGGGTCGTTGCGGTATCCATGGGGGTCTTCCTTCGTCGAGCCGGTCGCGTGGGTTCGGACATGCTCGGAGCGGGTATTGCCCCAATCGACTCGAAGCAAACGCCGACAAGGAGATCTACATGGTGACCACCGTCGATGCCGTGGTCATCGGGGCGGGTCCGAACGGGCTCGTCGCAGCCAACCTGTTGGCGGACGAAGGCTGGGACGTTCTGGTTCTGGAGGCGGCTGCGACGCCGGGCGGCGCGGTCCGGACCGCCGAGATCGCAGCCCCCGGTTTTCGTGCGGATGTCTGCAGCGCGTTCTATCCGCTCTTCGCGGCGTCGCCGGTCATGGCCGGTTTGCGTCTAGAGGACCACGGTCTCAACATGATTCATGCACCCGACGTACTGGCACATGTGTTCGCCGACGACAGAGTTGCGCTGCTGTCGCGGGATGCGGACAGGACCGCCGCGTCGCTCGGCACTTTCGCTTCGTCCGACGTCGACGCGTGGCACGACCAGATAGCACTGTGGGACCGGGTCGGGGACGACCTGCTGGCCGCACTGCTCCGGCCGTTCCCACCGATCCGCGGCGCTGCCCACCTGCTGCGATCGCTCGGCGGCGCCGACGCGATCCGGTTGGTACGCAGATTCGTTCAGCCCGCCCGCCGGTTCGGGAACGAGGTGTTTGCGGGCGAAGGCGCTCGAACGTTGATCACCGGCAACGCAATTCACAGTGGACTCGGTCCCGACGATGCCGCGAGTGCTGTGTTCGGCTGGCTGCTGACCATGCTTGGGCAGACGGTCGGTTATCCGGTCTCCGAGGGTGGCGCCGACGGAATCGTGACCGCGATGATCCGTCGCCTCGAGGCTCGAGGTGGGCGAGTGGCGTGCGGGCGCGAGGTCACCGACGTGATCGTCGAATCCGGCATGGCGGTCGGCGTTCGCGATCGCACGGGAGAGACCGTACTGGCGAGGAAAGCAGTACTGGCCGACGTACCGGCCCCGATCCTGTTGTCCCGGTTGGTCGGTGAAGAGCACCTGCCGTCACGGCTCGTGGCCGATCTTCGCAACTTCGAATGGGACGACGGAACGATCAAGGTCGACTGGGCCCTGGACGCGCCACTCCCCTGGACGAACCCCGACGCCGCTGGGGCCGGCACCGTGCACCTCGGTGCGGACACGGACGGCCTCGCCGTGAGCACCACGCAGATGCGCAACGGATCGGTCCCGACCGACCCGTTCCTGCTGATGGGTCAGATGACCACATCCGACCCCACGCGCTCGCCGGCCGGCACCGAGGCACTCTGGGCGTACACGCACGTTCCGAATGGAAAGAACTGGGGCAGAGACGAACTCGAACGCTTCGGTGATGTGGTCCAGTCGGCGATCGAGCGTCACGCGCCCGGCTTCACCGGAAACATCCGAGCCCGCACGATCCAGGGCCCGAGCGATCTCGAAGGTCTCGATCCCAGTCTGGTCGGTGGAGCAATCAGCCAAGGCGTGACGAGCATCCACCAGGAACTGTTCTTCAGACCCGTACCCGGCCTCGGTCGCGCCGACATGCCCGTCGACCGTCTGTATCTGGCCGGCGCGTCCGCCCATCCGGGCGGAGCGCTCCATGGTGCACCCGGCGCGAACGCCGCCCGCGCGGCGCTGAGCCGCAACGGCACGTTCGGCCGGATCTACAGAGCAGGCGTCGGTTCCGCCCACCGGATTCTCTACCGCCCGGCACGGGGGCCAGGCATCTGAGAACTACTGCGCGACTTCATTGGTCAACGGTGTAGGGCGGAATATATTGCCCTCCGTATCGTCTTTGTTCTCCCGCGAAGTGCCGAATCGCCACAGCAACGGCCCGATGAGCAGGTCGAAAATTTCGGGGACCAGTGCGAAACCGGCCGAGGTGACCTTGTTCAGCAACCCGAACACCGCATCGGCGTCACGCTCTCGCTGCGGATTGCGCACCACCTTGTCGACAGCGTTCGCGATGACCTCCGGCGGCGCGGTCGGCGGTGGCGGAGACCCGGCGCGACCGATCACCGTGGCGGCGTCGTCGTAGATAGCGGTTTTGACCGACCCCGGTGCAACCGAGCTGACGTTCACGCCGGGGTACTGCCGCACTTCCTGCTGCAGCACTCGCGTCAGCCCACGCAGTCCCCACTTCGAGGTGACATACGTGCTCATCCACGGTGCCGCGATACGTCCGAGCAGCGATCCGATGATGACGAGGTTGCCCGATTCCTGGGCCCGGAACACGAGCAACGCCGAGCGAGCGACGTTCGCGGCGCCGAGCAAGTCGACGGTGACGGTCTGGTCGAACACCTCGACCGGCGTGTCGAGGAAGGTCCCGTACGACATGACTGCAGCGGAGTGCACGCAGATGTCCAACCCCCCGAAACGCTCCACGACATCGTCGACGACCTTCGACACGTCGCCGGCGTTCGCGACGTCGACGGGCATCACCGCGACGTTCGCGGCTCCCAGATCCGTGCATTCCGTGGCCACAACGATCAATTTGTCGATTCCTCGCGCGCACAGAACGAGATTGAATCCCTTTCTGGCGTAGAGATGTGCCGTTGCCCGCCCGATACCGCTCGATGCCCCGGTGATCAACACGACGGGTTTCGATTTCTGTCCGCGTCGGAAAACGGATTCGTTGTTGCGCGACATGTGTGAGATGGCCATGTATTCGGACCTCGCGTGCGAATTGGACGATATTGGCGACAGACCCGCCGCCACAGTGGATTTCGAGGGTGCCGGTCACATTTCTCGAATCGGGCCCTGCAGGGAGCAATACCCCGCGAGCCGGAATGGAAACACGAATGCGGATTGGGCGGCACGGCCAACGGGCACCCGCCCGGTATGACATCTCTGTGGCTCGACCGCCCGGTCCGATCCGCGTACGACGACGTGGCCTTCGGGAACGTGTACGACGTCGTCGTGGTCGGTGCGGGCTTGACCGGATTGGTCACCGCTCACCTCGCCGCGCAGTCGGGGAAATCCGTCGCAGTGATCGAGGCGCGCGAGATCGGCGCCGTCACGACGGGAAACACCACTGCGAAAATCAGTTTGCTGCAGGGCACGAAGCTGTCCTCCATTGCCTCGAAGCATCCTCGGAGCGCCGTGCGGTCGTATGTGGACGCCAACCGCGCCGGGCAGTCGTGGCTCGTCGATTACTGCCGCTCCAAGGGCGTCGCCGTACAGACCGAGACGGCGTACACCTACGCGACGACCGATACCGGGTTGACTTCGGTACGCCGAGAACTCGCCGTCGCGGACACCGCGGGCCTCCCCGTCTTCCACACGACCGAGTCCGAGCTTCCCTTCGACGTCATGGGAGCCGTCGGGCTGGCCGAACAGGCCCAGTTCGATCCGCTCGACGCGTTGCTCGCCTTGGCCGACGACATTCGGACCTCGGGAGGTCACATCAGCGAGCATGCGCGTGTGATGTCGGCCCGGCACACTCGTGATGGAATCAGGTTGACCGTTCCGGGCGGTTCGATTGTCGGTACCCGAATCGTATTGGCTACGGGCACACCGATTCTCGACCGCGGACTGTTCTTCTCTCGTCTCGAGCCGCTCCGGTCGTACGCGGTGGCCTTCGAGATCGACGGCCCGATCCCGCGCGGGATGTATCTCTCGGCGGACTCGCTGTCACGCTCGATCCGCTACGCGCCTACATCGGACGGCGAGCGCTTGTTGATCGGTGGTAACGGCCACACCGTGGGCCGCGAGAGTTCGGAGCAGGCTCAGGTGGATGACCTCGTCGACTGGACCGGTACCCATTTCCCGGGTGCGCGGGTCACGCATTCGTGGTCGGCTCAGGACTACGAGTCCATCGACGTCCTGCCCTACGCCGGTCCCCTCGTCCCCGGTGACGGTTTCATCACCGTGGCAACGGGCTACGACAAGTGGGGCATGACGGCTGCGGTGGCCGCCGCCCTGCACCTGGACGCGGCATCGCGCGGGGAGAAAATGCCGTGGTCGAATTGCTTCGCCCTGTGGAACCCGCGCGTATTGCGCGGTGCCACATCGGCGATCCGTATGAACGGGGCCGTCGTGAAGAACATGGCCACGGGCTGGGTGAGCGCTCTGAGCAAGCTGGGATCGACGCGCCGCCCGGCGGAAGGCACCGGTCGGGTGGGGGGTGGGATCCTCCCCCGCGCCACCTGCACCGTCGACGGGGTGACCCACGACGTGTCCGCAGTCTGCCCGCACCTCGGCGGCATCCTGCGCTTCAACGACGCGGAGAAGTCGTGGGACTGCCCGCTCCACGGCTCACGCTTCGCCGCCGACGGAACGGTGCTCGAGGGGCCGGCGACGCACGGTTTGTCCTCGCGCGACGCCTGACCCCCGAGCCCGCGCTCGATCTACGACTTCGGCTTCAGCGCGTCCGGCTTGTGCACTGCGTCCTTGCCGGACTTGTCGCTGACCACCCGGTACTGCGGGTCGTCTTCGGACGCCTTGACCGTTCGACCGGCCGCCTCGGTCTCGGACGTGATCTTCTCCTCCACCGTGCCTTCGGTCTTGTTGCCGTGGGTGTTCCATTCGACCTTGTCGCCCTTGTCGAATTCGTCCGTCGCCATGGTTTCTCCTCTGTCGTGTTGGCTGCCGAATGATTCGTTGCCACACCCCGCCTGCGACGAGAACTCACGGACTCGACGAAAGTGGGTTGGCAGCGCGACTGCGCGGGTAGACGACACGTGCGAGCCGGGGACGTCTCCGGCACGACGGGCGCAGACAGTTGCTCGTCGAACTGCATCACAATCATTGTGCAGCAACGTTTTACCGAACTCGTTGTCACAGCACTGGGCCGAATCGCGGCGTATACCCATGTCCTGGAAGGACTCTTCGATGTCATCACGCAACACAGTCATTCGCTCACTTCACGATCTCGGCGCAGCCGCGTGGTTCGGAGGCACCCTCATGGGCGCAATCGGCCTGAACGGTGCAGCCGATTCGGTACGCGACCCCAAGGATCGCGCACGTGTCGCAGCCACCGGATGGGCGAAGTGGGCACCGGCCAACGCCGTCGCCATCGGAGCGCACGTCATCGGTGGTGCGGGCATCCTCGCCGCGAACCGCGATCGTGCGGCCCACCAGGCCGGCGTGCGTGCCAACACGGTCACCAAGCTCGTCGTGACCGGCGCCGCTCTCGCTGCCACCGCGTACAGCGGAGTGCTCGGCGCCAAGACCGCGCAGGGCGACGGCGAGCACGTCGAGGGTGCCACCGAACCCTCCGCCTCGACCCCCAAAGACGTAGCGGCAGCGCAGAAACAGCTCAAGTACTTGCAGGCAGTTCTGCCGGTGCTGACCGGTGTGATCGTCGTTCTCGGCGCTCAGCAGGGCGAGCAGCAGCGTCCGTCGCAGATCCTCTCGGGACTCGCAACCACGCTCACCCGTCGTACCCCGTAGTCACACAGCGACACTCGGGCGCCTCCCTCGTTCCACGAGGGAGGCGCCTGTTGCGTCGGACTATGTTGTTGGGCTGGAATGATTTTCGTCCGATTCATTGTGCGCCTCCCGAAGGCGTCGACCCTGTTCGACAGCGTCTGCATCCTTCTGCGCGTTCTTGTCCGAGACCCGGCTGTCCCGCGGCGGCAACTGCAACGTCTCCTCGGCGACCATGCCGGCCTGCAACTGACGACCCCGCTCCAGTTCGGAGTCCAGTTCGGCACCGAACAGCAGGGCCAGGTTGGTGATCCACAGCCACAGCAGGAAGACGATTGCGCCGGCCAGTGAACCGTAAGTCTTGTTGTAGCTGCCGAAGTTGGCGACGTAGAAGCCGAACAACACCGATGCCAGGATCCAGACGACGACCCCGACCCCCGCGCCGGCACTGATCCACCGGAACTTCGGCTGCTGAACGTTCGGGGTGGCCCAGTACAGAATCGCCACGGCGAGAACGACGAAGAGCAGAACGAGGGGCCACTTGACGATGTTCCACACCAGCAGAGCGGTGTCCCCGAGTCCGACGGAGTCGCCGATCGCAGTGGCGACGGGGCCGCTGACCACCAGCATGACGGCGGCGAGTCCGAGCAGTGCCAGCGCCACGACGGTCACCAGCAGCATGACAGGCCGCAACTTCCAGACCGGTCTTCCCTCCTCGACCTCGTACATCCGGTTCATGGCTCGGCCGAACGCCCCGACGTAGCCGGATGCGGACCACAGCGCGCCGGCGAGACCGGTCACGAGGGCGAGTCCGGCCGCCGGTGCCTGGACCAGGCTCTCGATCGGTCCGCGTAGGGAGTCCGCGGCCGATGACGGTCCGATGTCGTCGACGATCTGCAGAACTCCGTCGACGGTGGACTGCCCCTGACCGAACACGCCCAGCAGTGACACGATGGCCAACAGAGCCGGAAAGATCGACAGCACAGCGTAATACGTGAGTGACGCCGCGATATCGGTGCATTGATCGCGACTGAATTCGCGCGCCGTCTTGCGGAGGACGTACTTCCACGATGGCTTGGTCAGTTCGGTCGGAGACTCGGGCTTCCTGGAGTCGTCTGGATCGGCGTCCACGGGGGGCGCAGCCTTGTTATCGGTCACAATCAGCCGTACCCGGCCGACCCGGGGCTCTAAGCCTGTTCTCAGGATCGGTTGGGCGTCGTCCTCGTGGGTACCCTCCGGGCATGACCACGTTCCTTCCTGTCAGTGCACCGACGATCCCCAGGCCGTGCGGACCCATCTCGCAGGCCGTGGTCGACCGACTCACCGGTGTCGGGTCCGGCAGCCTCCCGACGGGTGTCGACGTGGCTCCGCTCTCGCGTGACCTGCACGTGGCGCTGGCCGTGTCCTACGAGCTGCACTATCGGGGATTTACCGGGGTCGACGACGGCTGGGAGTGGGATCCCGAGTTGCTCCGTCTGCGCGCCGAGCTGGAGTCGATCTTCCTTGCGTACGTTCGCGACAACGTCGAGCCCGGTGACGACGCCACCGCGGAGATGGACATGCTGTCGACCGAAGCCGTGTCGGGGACCGGGCCGTCGTGGTTCCTGAAGGAGTCGGGCTCGTGGGATCAGATGCGGGAGTACTTCGCGCATCGGTCTGTGTATCACCTCAAGGAGGCCGACCCGCACGCCTGGGCGATCCCGCGTTTGCGCGGCCAGGCCAAAGCCTCCTACGTCGCCGTGGAGTTCGACGAGTACGGCGCCGGCCGCGGTGCACGGCTCCACCAGCAGCTGTGGGCCGACCTCATGAAAGCTGCGGATCTGGACACCAGCTACGTCGGCTATGTCGATCGCGTGCCGGCGTCCACGCTGGCGTGGGTCAATCTCATGTCCCTGTTCGGACTGCATCGTTCGCTCCGCGGCGCCACCGTCGGTCATTTCGCCGCCACCGAGATCACGTCGTCTCCAGGCTCGAAGCGGCTGGTCAAGGGGCTGGAGCGGCTCGGTGCGCCGCAGGAGTGCATCGGCTTCTACGCCGAGCACGTCGAGGCGGACGCGGTGCACGAGCAGATTCTTCGGCACGACGTCGTCGGCGAGCTGCTGAAGCAGGAACCGCACCTCGAGCAGGACATCGTGTTCGGGATGAGGGCGTTGGACTTCGTCGAGGAGGTCCTCGCTGCGGACCTGATGGCGGCGTGGAACGCCGGTCGGTCGAGCTTGATCTAACGGCTGCGCGTGCGGTGGCTCGTGTCGCACAGCGGGTAGGTCTTGCTGCGCCGACACGTGCAGACGGCAACCACGAATCGATCGGATTGCACGTGCGAACCGTCGTCGGTCACGATGTCGACCGGCCCGTCGATCAGAATCGGCCCTCCTGGAACGATTCGCACCGTGCGGGCCTTGTCGGGTCCGTCATCTGTCGGCACGAATGACCACCAATTCCTCTGTACGGCGGCCGATCTCGAGCCTGCCGGTTCGTTCCAGCCACCGCGCCTGTGCGTCCATGACCGGACCGAATGCGATGGTCGACCGAACCACCTCACGTACCCGAAAGCCGTTGTCCGACAGCATCTGCAGGCTTTTGTCCGGATCGGCGAACTCGGACTGCACCAACATCAGCACACCACCTTTCTGCACCAGATCGGCAGCCGACTCGCACAGCCGATCCAACACGATGCGACCGTCCGGACCGGCGTTCCACGCCCGCTCCAGACCGATCTCCACGGGCACGGCCTCGGCCGGCACATACGGAGGATTGCACAGCACCACATCGAACGCGGACAGCTCCGCCGCGTCGTCGAAGGATCCGAGCCGCACGTCCACATCGAGGTTCTCCGACCGCGCCTGCCGTGCCGCGCACTCGACGGCGGCGGGAGAGATGTCGTAGGCGGTCACCGAACGCGCGCCGAGGCGAGCCGCTTCCAGCCCCACCGCACCACTTCCGGTGCACATGTCGAGAACTCTCGCGTCCACCGCAACACCCGCGTCGGCGACGGCCTGGCACAGGAGCCAGGAATCGTCCTGCGGTGCATACACATCGGGGCCGATGATCGACGGATCGAGTTCTGCAACTGCCGCCGCGGACGACGGTTCGCTCGAGACCACAGGGCTGCGCACTTTGTGGAGGTTCACGTCCAGCGTGTACCCCCGCCCCACGGTGAGGAAACCCGCACCGAACCTGCAACCCCGGCCGTGAAAACTTTTTGCCACAACCGATTTGAACCATCTCTTATGTGTGGCATCGACACCACCGGGTACCCCGAGGCCACGGAGGACAGGTGGTCGCCGACGACAGGCGGTCGAAGGAAACCGTTCTCGTCCGATTCGAAAGTTGACCATCATGAAAGCAGTGACCTGGCAGGGCAAGCGAGACGTACGGGTGGAGACGGTGCCCGACCCCGAAATCCAACAGCCCACCGACGCGATCATCGAAATCACCTCGACCGGTATCTGCGGTTCCGACCTGCACCTGTACGAGGTCCTGGGTTCGTTCATGACCGCGGGAGACATCCTCGGCCACGAACCGATGGGCATCGTCCGTGAACTCGGGTCCGAGGTCACGAACCTGTCCGTCGGCGACCGGATCGTCGTTCCGTTCCAGATGTCCTGTGGCAGTTGCTACATGTGCGATCGCTCGCTCTTCACGCAGTGCGAGACCACGCAGGTGCGCGAGCAGGGAATGGGGGCGGCCCTGTTCGGATTTTCCGAACTGTACGGCGCGGTGCCCGGCGGTCAGGCAGAGCTGCTGCGTGTTCCGCAGGCACAGTTCACGCACATCAAAGTGCCGCACGAGCACGATGATTCGCGATACGTCTACTTGTCCGATGTCCTCCCGACCGCATGGCAGTCCGTTCAGTACGCCGACGTCCCCGATGGGGGCTCGGTCACCGTGTTGGGCCTCGGGCCGATCGGCGACATGGCGGCTCGCATCGCCGCCCACCTCGGGTACCGCGTCATCGCGGTCGATCGCGTTCCCGAGCGGCTGGCGCGCGCGGAGGCACGCGGGATCGAAACGGTCGACCTGAGCCGGCATGCCGATGAGATCGGCGACGTGATTCGCGACATGACGGGCGGACGCGGCACCGATTCGGTGATCGACGCGGTCGGCATGGAAGCACACGGATCACCGATTGCCACCGCCGCTCAACAGGTCACGGGGTTGCTCCCCGATTTCATCGGCAAGAAGATGATGAGCAAGGCCGGGATCGATCGACTGGACGCCTTCTATTCCGCCATCGACATCGTGCGGCGCGGCGGAACCATCTCGCTCATCGGCGTCTACGGCGGCATGGCCGACCCGCTTCCCATGCTCACCATGTTCGACAAGCAGATTCAGCTGCGAATGGGTCAAGCCAACGTCAAGAAGTGGGTCGACGACATCTTGCCGCTGCTGACCGACGCGGACCCGTTGGGTGTCGACAGCTTCGCGACACACGTGTTGCCGCTCGACGATGCCCCGCACGCCTACGACATCTTTCAGAAGAAGCAGGACAACGCCGTGAAGATTCTTCTGCGGCCGTGACCGAGCACACCGACGACGGTCGTTACATCGTGGTCGACGGCCGCAAGTGGCGGGCGACCGATCCGAACATCCCGGAGGAGCGCAACGCCGAACTTCGGAAGATCTTGATGGCGTGGCGGCGGGACGTCCGCCGAACCGACGGGGCGCACGAGTCGCGTGCCGGGGTTCAGGCAGCGAAGACGGCTCTCGGTGAGCGTGGCACACCGTGGTGGGAGCAGACCGACGACGAGCGACGGGCTCGCTGGGAAGCCGACGTGCCCTACCCGGACTGATTCGCCAGGAGTGTGAGCATCGAGATCTCGGGCGGTGCAGCCACTCTCACCGGTGGCCCCCAGGCTCCGGCCCCGCGGGTGGTGTAGACGGTGGTCGACCCGACGGTGTCCAGGCCCTCGACCGTCGGTTGTTGCAGTGGTACGAGGTAGCGGATCGGCCAGAGCTGTCCCGCATGCGTATGTCCGGACACCTGGACATCGACGCCCCGATCGGACGCTTCGAGTGCCTGACGCGGTTGATGGGCGAGCATGAAGACGAACTGGTCGGGATCGACGCCGTCGAGTGCCGCGCCCATGTCGGGCTCGTAAGGGGCCGGAGCGGTGAAATCGTTGACTCCCGCAACCGCGATGTCGGCGCCGCTGCGGGTCACGATGGTGTGGTCGTTGCGCAGAACGTCCACACCCAGACCCGACCACAGGTCCAGCCACTTTCCGCCGTCATCCGCGTAGAACTCGTGGTTCCCGCTGACCGCGAAAACGCCCAACGGCGCGGACAGTTGGCGAATCGGGTCCAGAACGTCACCGACGAGTTCGACGGTTCCGTCGATGAGGTCACCGTCCAGCACGATCATGTCCGGCTTCTGTGCGTTCACCTCGTCGACGACGGACTGGACGAAGCCCGCTCCCCGCGCCGGTCCCGCGTGGATGTCGGACACCAGCGCGACGCGGACTCCGTCGAACTCGGCCGGCAGCCGGTCGAGAGCGACATCGGTGCGCGTGACCCGCGGTGTCGCTGCTTCGACCAGTCCGTATCCGACCGTCACTGCTGTCGCCGCTACCACGACCGCCGAGCCGATCCGCAGGAACGTTCTGCGCGTCGACGAGACATCCCGGCGGCCGGCCGCTCCGACGACACGCACCACGAGCGCAACGAAGCCGAGTAGGAGCACCCCGAGCGAGAGGTACAACAACGCCGCCAGCCAGGTGAGTCCGACGAAACCCGGGGCGCGCGCCCACGTCGGATCGAACACGACCCCACTGCCCAGCCCGACCACCGCGAGGACCCACATGACGAGCAGCACCACCCCGACGGTCCGGCGGACGGGGCGCGGAGCGGAGGTCGCCCGCGCGAGCCGCCAGTAGAGGAACAGGCTGACCAGGGCGAGGACCGGACCGAAGCCGAACACAGCGGGCATGCCCGATACAACTAGTTTGCGAGGGTTTCAGTTCCCCGGCGAGAACAGGACCTTGCCGGTGCGGCCGCGTCGACCCGCGTGCTCGAACGCACGCCCGAAGTCCTCGAGCGAGTAGGTGGCCTCGATCGCAGCATGCAGTGTGCCGTCGGCGACGAGCCCCGCCAACTCGCGATAGTGCTCCGCCACCCGGTCCGAGTGCACGCCCTGCACCCAGTTGAGCAGCCAGAATCCGTGCATCGTCACACCTTTGAACACGAGGTCGGGCAATCCGATGGCGACCGGGCCCCCGGTGCGCGACGAGTAGGTGACGATGTGTCCCCCCGGCGACATCACACGCCCCAGCGCGACGGTGCCGTCACCTCCGACCGCGTCGACAAGCAGATCGACCGTGTCCTGCCCCAGGATGGCGCGTACCTCTCCCACGGCGTCGGGGCCTTCGGCCACGACGTACTCGGCACCTGCTTCTCGAAGCGCAGCAACCGATTCCGGTCGCCGTACGACCTCGATCAATCGAAACCCAGCGCGCGCGGCCAGCGCACGAACGTACCCCGCCGTCGCCGACGTGGCGCCGGTCTGAAGAACCCACGAGCCTGGTTCGATGTCGACGACACCGTGCAGCATGGCCCACGCGGTCATCGGGTTGATGCCCAACATCGCCAGCTGGGCGGGGTCACCCTCGACGGCGATCGCGCGGCCCGCGTCGACGACGGTCGTCTCGCACCAGGTCGGGTCCTTCAGTGTGGGAACCACGAGAACCTGCTCACCGACACGAGCCTCGTCGACCCCGTCTCCGACCGCGACGATGTGCCCGACGCCTTCCGCGCCCAGCACCGTCGGCAAGGTCGGCCGGACCCCGTACCGGCCCATGATCAACAGGAAGTCGGACGGATTGATCGGCGCGAAGTCGACCGCCACCGCAACCTGCCCGGCGCCCGGCCGAGGCTCGTCGATGTCGACCAGTTCGACGGTATCGGTACCCGGCGGACCATAGGTGTTGAGCTGCAACGCTTTCACGTTCGTTCCTTCGGCGGGAGCAATTCGATGACGACTGTCATCGACAGTGAGCCGACGATAGCAGAACCACGTCCGACGATGCGGTAGTTTCGGCGCACACCGTCGACGGTCCGGGAGGAGGCACCGTGCAGCGAATCCGCGCTCGCGCGCGATTCGACGACCTCGTCGCGGGCACCGCGCTGGCGTTCGACGACGTCGTGCGCGAACTCGTTGCCTGGCGCGCCGACGACGTCACCGCCGTACTCGACGAGGCGCAGCGACTGTCCGACGAGGGCTTCTGGGCGTTCGGGTTCGTCGCCTACGAGGCGGCGATCGGACTGGATCCCGGATCGACCACCGCGCCTGCCGATCCGGCCCTGCCGTTGGTGTGGTTCGGGATATCCCCCGGCCCCACCACCGTCCCGGTGGTGACGAAACCGGTCGTGCCGGGTTACTCGAGCGGGCCTTGGGTTCCCACATGGACCGAAAGTCGACACGCGCTGGCGGTCGACGCGATACGTGAGCGCATCGCAGCCGGCGACACCTACCAGTGCAATCTGACGACCACCGTGACCGCGAGCGTCGTCGGAGACGTCGCCGACCTTTACCGCGATCTGGCACTGGGTCAGCGCTGCCGCTACAGCGCCTGTCTCGACCTCGGTCGGCACGTGGTGGCCAGCGTCAGCCCCGAGTTGTTCTTCGAGCAGAACGGGTCTCGGCTGTCGATGCGTCCGATGAAGGGGACAGCCGCTCGCGGTCGCACTCCCGTCGAGGACGACGCTGCACGCACGCGCCTGTCGGTGAGCGTCAAGGATCGAGCCGAGAACGTCATGATCGTCGATCTGGTGCGTAACGATCTCGCCCGGATCGCTCGGGTGGGCAGTGTTCGCGTGACGTCGTTGTGCCGCATCGAAACCTACGAGACCGTCCACCAACTGACGTCCGCCGTCAGCGCCGACGTGGACGTGTCCACACCGTTGTCGGACATTTTTCGAGCCCTCTTTCCGTGCGGGTCGATCACCGGGGCGCCGAAGCGGCGCACCATGGAGATCATCGCTGATCTCGAAGACGGTCCGCGCGGAATATACTGCGGCGCAATCGGAATGCTCGCGCCGGCCGGCGGGGAGTTCCGTGCGCGATTCTCGGTCGCCATTCGTACCGTGGTCGTGGACCGGACGCTCGGAACCGCCACCTACGGCACCGGTGGCGGAATCACCTGGAGTTCTCGTGCCATGGACGAGTACGCGGAACTGGTGACCAAGACGCGGGTACTGGACGCGTTGCGCGACGTAACCTGATGCGGTGACAGCCGAGGACGACCGCGAACCAGCGCGGGCACGCATGGTTCGTAGCGCTGCCCGCATGATTCGACAACGCGGTGTCACCGGCGTGGGGTTGCGTCAGATCGCCGCCGACGCCGACGGGCCCCGTGGGTCGTTGCAGCGCTACTTTCCCGGCGGCAAGACGCAAGTTCTCCTCGAAGCAGTCGATCTCGCACTGAACGACTTCGCCGCCGGTACCCGAGCAGCCGCAACCGACGCCGCCACTCTTCCCGAGGCCGTTGCGATGATCGTCGATTCCTGGCGAGAGGTGTTGCTGCGCAGCGATTTCACCTCAGGTTGTCTGCTCGCGGCGTTCGTCGTGGATGCCTCGGCCGTCGATCCGTTGCGCGCCGAAGCCGACGAGCGCTTCACTCGATGGCGCAAGGCGGTCGCGCTCGTCTACCGCAGGTTCGGGTACGACCGCGTCGCAGCCTGGGACGAAGCGTTGCTCGTCGTCTCCGCCATCGAGGGAGCTGCACTGGTGTCGCGGGCCGGACGCACGACGGAACCGCTGGACGTCGTAGAGAAGTTGCTCGTCGACCGGCTTGCCTAATACCTTTAGGCAAATTACGATAGCTTTATGGCACGCGCTGGACTGACCCTGGAACGAGTAGCCCTCGCCGGCGCCGAACTGGCCGACCGCGACGGGTTCGATCGAGTGACGGTCTCGGCCGTCGCGAGACACTTCGACGTCGCTGTGGCCAGCCTGTACTCCTACGTCAAGAGCAGCCGAGACCTGGAGGGTCGGATCGCGCTGCTTGCACTGACCGAACTGGCCGACCGCGCAGCCGAGGCGATCGCGGGCCGATCCGGCAAGGACGCACTGACGGCCTTCGCCGATGCGTATCGCGAGTACGCGCTGGCCCACCCGGGCCGGTGGGCCGCCACCAGAGCGACTCTCGACCCCGACTCCGGGGCACTCGCCGCAGGCCGCAGACACACCGACCTGATGCAGGCGGTACTCCGGGGGTACCACCTCGACGATCGAGACCGAACTCACGCAATCCGATTGCTGGGCAGCGTGTTCAACGGATACGTCTCACTGGAATCCAGCGGCGGTTTTGCCCACAGCACGCCGGACTCGCAGCAATCGTGGGTGCGCATTCTCGATGCACTGGACGCTCTGCTGCGCAACTGGCCACAGGAAGGACCGACATGAAACCCCTCACCGAATCCGACATCCGGGCGTCGTTCGTCAATTGTTCCAAGGGCGAGGTCAAGCGCCTACCCACCCCGAAGAATCTCGACGATCGGCCGTGGGACGATCTGGACTTCCTGGGGTGGAGCGACCCGTCGTTTCCCGGTCGCTGCTACATCGTGTTCCCGCGCGACGACGAACTGGTCGGTGTAGCACTGAAATACGAAACCGGCGGCACCCGCAAGGCGCAGATGTGTTCGATCTGCCTCACCACGCACGCCAGCGGCGGCGTGGCGTTGATGAGTGCCCGCAAGTCTGGTGAGTCGGGGCGCAAGGGCAACACGGTCGGCATCTACATGTGCGCCGACCTCGATTGCTCCCTCTACACCCGCCGCAAGAAGACGCCCGCACTCGGTCGGCAGTACCGCGAGGACTTCGATCCACAGGGGCGCATCGACAAGTTGTGCGACAACCTCGAAGCGTTCGTGGCCAGGGTGCGTATCTGAGACAGTGGTCGTATGCGTGAGCTGGTGAACGTCTCCAACCTCGACCTCAACTTGCTGGTGTCTCTGGATGCGTTGCTGCAGAACCGAAGTGTCACCAAGGCAGCACGACAATTGGGCCTGAGTCAGCCCGCACTCTCGGCGGCGCTGGCTCGCTTGCGGCGGCACTTCGGCGACGAATTGCTCTATCGGGTGGGCAACGAATACCGGCTCACGCCGCTGGCCGCGGAGCTGCGCGGGCGGGCGCGATTGGCGCTCGACGGGGTGGAGCGGGTCTTCTCGAGCCAACCGGAATTCGACCCCAGCGAGTCGACGCGCGAATTCACCATGCTGGTCAGCGACTACGGAATATCGGTGCTGGGTGACACGGTCGCCGGGTTGCTCGCCGAGGAAGCGCCACATGCTCGACTCCGGTTCGGGCCCACCAGCCCCGACGTCGTGGGGCACGCGGATCGAACCCTCCTCGGGTCCGACGTACTGCTCATGCCGCACGGCTTCATCACCGATCTCCCGCACGCCGACCTGTACCAGGACGAATGGGTCATCGTGGTGTCCTCGGACAACGACGGCGTCGCGGACGCGTTGACGGACGACCAATTACGCACGCTCCCCTGGGTTCTCGTGTATCACGGCCAGACCGCCTCGACGCCGGCCGCCCGCCAGTTGCGCATGATGGGCATCGAGCCGCGAGTGCAGGTGGTCACCGAAAGCTTCCTGACGGTGCCGTCGTTGATCGTGGGCAGCGACCGCATCGCACTACTGCAACAGCGCCTCGTGCGCCTGCTGCCCTTGAACGCCGGCATTCGCACGTTGCCGTCACCGGTTCCGCTGGCACCGATGGTCGAAGCGATGTGGTGGCATCCGGTCTACGACCGCGATCCCGAACACGTCTACCTGCGTGACCTCGTCGTTCGGGCCGCACGGATGGCGACGGACGATCTCACTTGACCGCAATCGGGTTGACCGGTGCCCCCACCGCTCCGGTCACGGGAATCGGTGCAGCCGTGAGGAAGAACTCGTACACACCGTCGGCGGCGCAGTCCTGCGCCAGCGCATCCAGATCCCACATCTCACCGAGGAAGAGTCCGATGTTGGGGATCGCCACTTGATGGAGCGGCTGAAACGCCACGTCGAACTCGTTGGGACGCACCTCGAAACCCCACGTATCGGTGGCAATTGCCGCGATTTCGCTGTCGTGCAACCAATCTGCCGTCGTGAACGACAGCCCCGGCGCCGCGCCTCCCGCGTAGTCGCCCCACCCGTCGCGTCGGGCACGGGTGAGTTGGCCGGTACGCACCAGAACCAGATCACCCGTACCGACTGCGACGTCCTGTGCATGCATCGTCGACTCCAGATGGCGAGTCGTGATCGCGAACCCGTCCGGCAGTTCGCCGTCCGTGCCGAAGCGGCGCCCCACATCGAGAAGAACCCCGCGCCCGGCGATTCCGTTGGCGACCGTCTCGATTCCGGTGACACCGTCGCCGAGGGAGGTGACCACCTCGTTTGCCGGGCGCCCGTTCCAGGCCACACCGTGATCGAAGATGTGGCCCAACCCGTCCCACTGCGTCGAGCACTGCAGCGGCATCGACACCACATCGTCCGCTCCCCCGATCCCGTGCGGGAAGCCCTGCACACCGGCCACTGCGTCGGTTCCGGTGTCGAGCATCGTGTGGACCGGGTTGGTGCGGCGCCGCCAGCCCTTCTGAGGACCGTCCATGTCGAAGCTCTGCGACAGCGAGAAGGACGCGCCCCGCCGCACGAGAGCGGCCGCAGCCGCCCGGTGGGCCTGCGTGAGATAGTTCATCGTCCCGCGGACATCGTCGGCGCCCCAACGGTTCCAATTTCGATTCCGTTCCGCAGCCGCCGCGATGGCACCTTCGGGATCGGTACGGTCGAGCGTCGGTGTGTTGTGGTCGACGGTCATGAAAGCCCTCCAGTTGCTGCGTGTTCACGGCGGCGAGCGGGCGGCACCGGCGGTGTCTCACGGGACGCGCCGACGGTATTGGTCACCGATCCGATTCCCTGAACGGTCAGTGTGACGACATCTCCCGTCTGCAGGGGCGGCGGAGACTGCTCCCCACGCCGTCCCCACAACTCGGCGAGACATCCCCCGTTTCCGACGGTTCCGGAGCCGAGGACGTCGCCGGGATGGACCCAGCTGTCACGAGAGGCGTAGGCGACGAGAGATTCGAACGTCCAACCCATGTGAACAAGCGAATCATGACCGATGCGCTCGCCGTTGACCGTCACCTCGCACTCGACGTCGTAGAACCCGTCGTCACCTCGGTACTCGGCGAATTCGTCGGCGGTCACGATCCACGGCCCGAGGGTGTTCGCGAAGTCCTTGCCCTTCGCCGGTCCGAGACTGACCTGCATCTCGCGCCGCTGGATGTCTCGAGCCGACCAGTCGTTGAGGATCGTGTAGCCGAAGATGTGGTCGCGGGCATCCTCGACCGACACACTCGATCCCGACTTGCCCACGACTGCAGCCACTTCGAGCTCGAAGTCCAGGGCCTGCGTATCTCGCGGCGCAATCACGGTGTCGTTCGGTCCGACCACGGCGTACGGGTTTGTGAAGTAGAACCGAGGCGCCTCGTACCACGCGTCGGGCACCCCGGTCGATCCGTCGATGCTGCGCCGCACACCTTCGACGTGTTCTTCGAAAGCCACGAAGTCACGCATCGTCGGCGGTTGCAGCGGTGCGCGAAGAGTGATGTCCGACAGCGGTATTCCCGATGTCTTCATCGCCTGCGAGCCCAGCGTCAGAGCGTCGTGCAACCCGGCGCGTACGAGGTCGAGCATGGACGTCGCCGCGTCTATTGGGTGGACTACGTCGTCGACGACCACGCCCACCCGGTCGGCGCGTCCGCCGGAGAACGTTGCGAATTTCATACCGGCGGCGCCACGAACAGACCCTTGTCGGGATCGTTGAAGGACTGCTTGGCCACGAACTCGTTCATCGCGTTGGCGGTGCCCCACTGATCCGACACCTCGGGCGCCGAGAAATCCAGCAGGTGTGGGTGCCAGGTGTCCTCGTCGAGGGTTTCCAGTTCGGTGGTGTATTCCATCGTGTTCCCGTTGGGATCGAGGAAGTACGAGAAGGTGTTGTTACCGGCCATGTGTCGACCGGGACCCCAGATCTTCTCGACCCCGGCGCGCAACATCTTTCCGGTGCCACGCATGTACTCGTCGATCCCGCGGAGCTCGAACGACGCGTGATGCAGGGCGACGTGTGGACCGCGGGCGATGGCCATGCTGTGGTGCTGGGCGTTGGTGCGCAGAAACCACATCATGTGCCCCATGCGTGGATGCATCAACGTGTCGGACAGTTTGAACCCGAAGTGCTTGTTGTAGAACGCGACCGTCTCCTCGGGGTTCGGTGTGTTCAGCACTACGTGCGACAGTTTGACCGGAATCGACTCGCCCTCCTCGATCTTGCGGTGCCGGCGCACTGCGACATCCGACGAGATCTCGATGGTCCGGCCGTCGTTGTCGAAGAATCTGAATCCGTAACCACCACCGGGAGTCTGGAGCACGTCGGGATCGGCGACCAGAGCGACGCCGTCCGCGGCCAGTCGATGCGCGACCGAATCGACGGTCGCTGCGTCGGCCGCACCGTACGACACGAGGTCGAGGCGCTTGTCAGAATCCTTGCGGATGCGGACGACGTATTGCTCGGGCGATCCTTCCGCGGCCAGATAGGTGACGTCGCCGTCGGTGGCGACGACGCTCAGCCCCCAGTGCCCGGTGTAGAACTCGAGCTGCTTCCGGTAGTCGGGCACGGCAAGGTCGACGTGGCGGAGGTGGGTCAGTGAGAACGGGGACGTGGTATTCACGATGTAACTCCTACTGTGGTGGTGCGCAATCCGAGTGCGGCGGCGTTGCTGCCGAGGACGGCGTCGACGGTGGCGGTGGGCAGTCCGGCGGACCGTACGGCTGCCACCGGGTCGTCGGTGCCCATGTCGAACGGGTAGTCGGAGCCGAGCACCACCGAGTCCGGGCCGACAGCGTCGACGAGGTTTCGGAGCTGATCGGGGCCGTGCACGAGCGAGTCGAACGTCAACCTGCCGAGGTAGCTGCTCGGCAGGTCGGCGCAGCGCCGTGCTTCCGGCCTCACCCTCCACGCGTGGTCGGAGCGACCGATGTTCGTGGGGAGGTACCCACCGCCGTGTGCAGCAACGAGTTTCAGCTCCGGATGGCGGTCCAGTACTCCCGAGAAGATGATGTGCGAGAGCGCTACCGCATTCTCCGCCGGTTGGCCGACGGTGTTGGACAGGTAGAACCGGTCGAGACGAGCGTCCAGCGAGCATCCGAAGGGGTGCAGAAAGATCACAGCGCCCAGAGATGCCGCTCGCGACCAGAAGGGGTCGAGTGCCGGGTTGGACAACTCGACCGTCCCGTCCGGTGTCTGGGCGAACGACGAGATCTCGACTCCGCTGAGACCGCACGTGAGAACGGCGTCGTCCAGGGCGTCCACCATCGCACCGGGGTGTTGGAGCGGAACGAGCCCGAGTCCGAGGAGCCGCGTGGGTTCTTCGGCGACCAGTGCGGCGACACCGCGGTTGGCGGCACCGTAGATCGTGCGTGCCAGTTCCCGGTCGGCCCAGTAGTGGTACTGCGACGGAGACGGCGACACCACCTGCACGTCGATTCCCGCTGCGGTCATGTCGGTCAGGCGGCGATCGAGGCCCGTGAGCTGAGGTATGCGCTCGCGCACCATCTTTCCCGACACTTCGAGCGACTCGGCGCCGTTGCGTACGGCTTCGAGGGCCCGCAGAGCATCGAGGCCCGGGAAGCCGGACACGATGGCCTCGATCTCCGGGACGATGGCGTGCGCGTGGACGTCCACCACAGGCGCGCTCATGCCGGCTCGCTGACGAGCGCGGCGATTCGGCCCATGAGACCGGGAACGTCTGCATCCGTGCGATGTTCGAGCATCCATGCACCCAGTTGCACCGAGGCGTCGACCACTGCGCGGGCACGCGGGCGGCGCCGGTCGGCGAACGCGGTCAGGACGCTGTCGTCGATCGTGTCGGCAGCGAGAAGGAGTTCGGTGAGCACCGAGGCGTCTTCGAGCGCCTGGGCGCCACCTTGCGCGAGGGTGGGCGGGCAACAGTGCGCGGCGTCGCCGATCAGCACCACCCGCCCGCGGTGCCAGGGCCCGTCGATGACGTGGGCTTCGAACCAGGTGTAGTTGACCGCGTCGGGATCGGTCAGCTGCTCGCGGATGTCGTCCCACGGTCCGTGGTACTGCGCCGCCAGATCGAGCATGACGTGCAGCTGCTCCGCCTTCGACAACATGCTGCGGTCACGGGCGTCCTCGACGATATACGCGTACAACGAGTTCGGGCCCGTCGGGCAATATCCGGCGATGTATCCGGCGCCGCCGTAGTACAGATCCGTTCTCGTCACCGACTCCGGTCGCGGGCCGACGAGACGCCAGATTCCCATTCCTGTCGGAGCGGGTTCGACGTCGACACCGATCGTCCGACGCGTCCACGAGCGGACCCCGTCGGCGCCGATCACGATGTCGTAGCGCCTCGAAGCCCCGTCGCCGAAATCGACGTCGACACCGGACGCATCCTGCGCCAGAGCGGTGACGGTGGTTCCGAAGCGGAGCTTCACACCCGCTTCCTCGGCGGCGTCACCGAGGATGGTTGCGAGAACGGGCCGTTCCATGCCCAGCGTGGCGGGAAGATCCGGTCCGCCCATTCGAGCGTCGTCCATCTGCACCAGGAGGGTTCCGTGTGCGTCGGGTGCACGCAAACCCAGGTCGTTGAACTCGTATCCCGCTGCCCGCACCCGGTCCCAGACACCCAGCTCACGGAGCACCCGCAACGCGTTGCCCTGCAGTGTGATTCCCGACCCGACCGATCGACTACGGGACGCCTGCTCCACCAGATCGACCTCGACACCGCCGCGGGCGAGACCGATCGCTGCCGCAGTGCCGGCAATCCCGCCGCCGATCACCAGTGCCGAATGCACCGGGCCGCTCATGCGTCCGCGCCGATCACGGGCGTCTTCTGGTGTCCGAGTCCGGTGATGGTCGACTCCATGACGTCTCCGTCGGCCAACAGCCTGCCCCAGTGCATTCCGTTACCGGCCGGGCTTCCCGTCAGGACCAGATCACCGGGCAGCAGTGTCACGGTCTGCGACACCGCGGAGATCAGTTCCGCCACCCCGAACAACATGTCCTTGGTCGATTCGTCCTGCATCACGGTCCCGTTGAGTTCGAGGGTGAGTCGCAGTTCCGAGACGTCACCGGCTTCCTCCCTCGGCACGATCCACGGGCCCACCGGAAGGAACCCGGGAGCGTTCTTCGCACGCAACCAGTCGGTGCCGATCTCGGGCATGTCTCGTCGGAACACCAGTTCCCTTGTCGTGAGGTCGTTCACGATGGTGTAGCCGGCTACGACATCGAGCGCGTCGTCGACGCTCACCCGGTGTGCGCGGCGGCCGATCACGGCTGCCAACTCCAACTCCCAATCGTTCTTCGTGGTGCCCGGCGGCAGGCTGACCGTGTCGTACGGTCCGGTGACGGCAGACGGGAGTCCGACGAAGAAGTACGGATCGCCCTCGGCGGCACGCAGGTCCATCATCTCGGCGGTCTCCGCACGGACCTGTTCCTCGGTGCGACCGTCGGACAGGTCTGCATGCTTGACCGCGAGGTCGATCACGTGGGTGCGGTAATTGGCCCCCGCCTGGAGGATCTGGATCGGCTCGACCGGCGCCAGAACATCGACCTCGTCCACCGACACCCGGGTACCGGTCGACTCCCGGCTCACGACACGAAGCAGGGGAAGGAGTCGGTCCCACTCGTTCAGGATGTCGCGCACGCTGATCGGCGTCGGGAGGTCGAGTCGGTCGGCAACGCTGTCGAGTACGAGGAGCGTGCCGTCGCGCAGAGCCACCGCGTGGCTGCGGCCCTCGAGTCGGACCGTGCCCAGTGCCAGGGTCGGGAGGGGGATCGATGTTGATTCCACTGTGGTTCCACTTCTTTCGCTGTGCGGAGTGACTGCCACCACTCTGCTGCGACGAAAGCCATCAGGGAAGGACCGATCGATGATGCCCGTCATCAACGACGGTGATGACCCACTTATCACCCTGACTGATGCACTACCCCGGTGATTGTTATTTCCGTTATGTACGCACTGCCTCGACACTTCGATACAGCACGTGACCCAGCTCACCGGACCATGACGGAGTATCGATGACCAACGACATCACGCCGACCAGAGCGGCAGCCTCGACCGACCGCGTAGCCGGTCCCGTACAAGGACTGCTGCTCATCTCGATGAGCTGCCTGTCCGTTCTCGGCGCCGTTCTGCTCGCGCCCGCCCAGCCGCAGATTCTCGCCGAGTTCGCCGGCACCCAGTCGTCGAACTGGCTGGTCCCCCTCGTGATCACCACTCCCGCGCTCATGGTCGGGCTGCTCGCCCTCGGCGCGGGCCGCATCGTCGACGCCGTCGGCAGGATGCGCCTGCTGACGGTCGCGCTGGTCGTGTACGCAGTGTTCGGCACTGCCCCGCTCTACCTCCACTCGCTGGTGTCCATCGTGGGTTCGCGCGTCGGGGTCGGCATCGCCGAGGCCGCGATCATGACGTGCTCCACCACCCTCATCGCCGATTACTTCGTGGGCAAGCAGCGAGCGCGCTACCTCGGCCTGCAGGTGGTGTTCAGCTCACTGTCCGCGGTGGTGTTCATCGGCCTCGGTGGCGCTCTGGCGCAGTCGAGTTGGCGTACACCGTTCTGGGTTTACGGAGTGGGACTGCTGTTCGCGCTGCTCGTGCCTCTCGTCTTGTGGTCCCCGACGAAGGCGAACCGGTCGGACGTCAGCTCGCTCAGCCCGATCGACTGGCGCGCGCTGGCGATCCCGCTGGCGGTCACCGCTTTCGGCGGCGTGGTCTTCTACGTGCCGATCGTCGAGATTCCGTACGCCCTGTCCGACGTCGGCATGACGGGGGCGGGCCCGATCGGTGCCGTCAGTGCCCTCGTGGCGGTGGCCACGGCCATCGGAGCAATCTCGTTCATGCGTATCGGCAAGCTCGGACCGAAGACGTTGCTACCGAGCGCATTCGGGACGGCCGGTCTCGGCATCACCGTCATCGGCCTGGCGGGAACACCGGTCGTGGTCGCGATCGGAGGCGTCATCGCATCGGCCGGCTGCGGTGTCCTGCTTCCCACCTTGCTGACCTGGGTCCTGGGTGCGCTGAAGTTCGAGGAGCGCGGACGTGGCACCGGCGCATGGACGGCGTGCCTGTTCCTCGGGCAGTTCTCGTCGGCGCTGGTCGTTCTCGCGATCTCGGCGGCGGTGGGCGGACTGTTCGCTGCATTGGTGGCGGTGGGCGTTCTGTCCCTCGCCCTGGCCCTGATGGCCACCCGGCTGGCTTCGGTGCGTACGGCAGTCCCGGCGTTCGAGTCGTAAGGGCCGGCGCCGCCCGATCACCCGGTTTCGGAGCACCCGCTGTTCTGATCCACCGGACTACGGTGAGCGGTATGGCCCGCACCGCGACAGTGATCGGCGCGGCCTCGGCTGCCGTCTTCTACGCCGCGGCGATCAGACCGTGGCAACTGAATTGGGGCGCAACGGCGCACGAGGCATCGCGGCCGTTGCTGGGCGACGACCTCGTGCCACATCCGACGCTGCGGGCGACGCGAGCGGTCACCGTCCTCGCCACGCCCGAGGACATCTGGCCGTGGTTGCTCCAGGTCGGGACGGGCCGAGCCGGGTGGTACAGCTACGACCTGATCGACAACTTCGGGCGGCCCAGTGCACGAACCATCGTTCCCCGGCTGCAGCACCTCGACGTCGGAGACATCGTGCCGCTGACACCCGCCGGCCGAACGGGATTCACCGTGGAGCGATTGCTTCCCCCGCGAACCATGGTGTGGAGCACGCGATACGACACCACGTGGACATGGCAACTCGAACCGCAGCGGGACGGGTCCACACGGATCCTCAGTCGTGTGCGATTCCGACTGCATCCAAGTGCCGTATCGGTGGCGATCGGACTCGCGATGGAGTTCGGTGACGGGATCATGGTGCGAAAGATGTTGCTGAACATACGAAGTCGCGCGGAGACCTGAGGCCCCCGCGCGACTTCGGTGCGCTCTACTTGCTCGGCGAACTCAGCAAGGTGAAGGAATGTTCACGTGCCACCGTCGATGGCCCGCCGGTGTTGTGCACCTGCTCCGGATCGCTCGACACTTCGAGCGACCATTCGCCGTCGGGGAGTTCGAACTGGACCCCGCTGGGCGACGCGTTGACGATCCACGCGAAATCGGAGTCGTCCTTCTCCGCGCGCAGCAGCACCAGAATCGACTTCGACGTCGTGTCGTCCCAATCCTCGGCGTTCAGGATCTCCCCGTCGGCTCGGTAGAAGTCGACGGTGTCGGTCGAGCTCGACGAGCTGTCGTGACGGAACCAGATCGGACGCAGAGCGGGATGCGCGTTACGCAGACCGATCATCCCCGCTGTGAAGTCGATCAGTTCCTGATCCGCAGAATCCCAGTCGTACCAGGAAATTTCGTTGTCCTGGCAGTAGGCGTTGTTGTTGCCGCCCTGCGTGCGACCCAACTCGTCTCCACCGAGGATCATGGGCACACCCGCCGAGAGCAGAAGCGTCGCAAGGTGATTGCGCTGCTGACGCTTCCTGACTTCCAGGATACCGACGTCGTCGGTCTCGCCGTCTGCTCCGCAGCCCCAGGAACGGTTGTCGGACTCGCCGTCCTGGCTGTTCTCGCCGTTCTCCTCGTTGCGTTTGGAGTCGTACGCGTTCAGATCGGCGAGCGTGAATCCGTCGTGTGCGGTGACGAAGTTGACGCTCGCCAGAACCGGACGGCCGTCGTTCTCGTAGACGTCCGGGCTACCCGTGATGCGTTGTGCCAGAGCGGGAAGCGATCCCTCCTCGCCGCGCCAGAAGTCACGCGTGTCGTCGCGGTACTTCCCGTTCCACTCCGACCACCGTGCCGGGAATCCGCCGACCTGGTACCCCTGCGTGTCCCACGGCTCGGCGATGAGCTTGACCGGCGCGAGCGTCGGGTCCTGGTGGACCATGTCGAGGAACGCGCTGTGCACGTCGAGGCCGCTGTCCTGTCGAGTCAGGGTGCTGGCAAGGTCGAATCGGAAACCGTCGACGTGACATTCGGTGACCCAGTAGCGCAGCGAATCCATGATGAGGGCAAGGGCAGCTGGATGACCGACATTGAGGCTGTTACCGGTGCCGGTGGTGTCGTAGTACTTGCTCTGATCCTCGGGTACCAGGCGGTAGTGCGACCCGTTGTCGATTCCCTTGAGCGACAACGTCGGCCCGAGGTGATTACCCTCTGCCGTGTGGTTGTAGACCACGTCGAGAATGACCTCGATACCGGCGGCGTGCAGCGCCTTGACCATGGACTTGAACTCACGAACCTGCGCGCCGTCGTCGCTACTGGAGCTGTACTCGTTGTGCGGTGCAAGGAAGCCGATCGAGTTGTATCCCCAGTAGTTCCTGCGGCCCGCTTCGAGCAGGTGCGAGTCCTGTACGAACTGGTGAATGGGCAGCAATTCGACCGATGTGACGCCGAGACGTGTCAAGTGCTCGATGGCGGCCGGTTCGGCCATCCCGGCATAGGTTCCGCGAATGCTCTCCGGCACCCCGTCGAGGCGCGCGGTGAATCCCTTGACATGCACTTCGTAGACGATCGTCTCCGACAATGGAATCAGAGGTGCACGATCGCCCTCCCAGTCGAATTCCGTGTCCACCACGACACACCGCGGCATGGCGTCCGCCGAATCGTCGTCGTTGCGCTCGAGCGGCTCGTCGTGGTGGTGACTGAAGACGGACTCGTTCCAGTCGACCTGGCCGGCAATAGCTTTGGCGTACGGGTCGAGCAGAAGCTTGTGGACGTTGTGTCGCAGACCGTTCGCGGGATCCCAGGGACCGTCGACCCGCAAGCCGTAACGCGCGCCGACGACGAGGCCCGGAACGATGCCGTGGAAGACGTGGCCGAACCGGTCGCTCAACAGTGTGGTGGTGGACCCGCTCTCGTCGAATACCTCGACGGACACGGAGTCGGCGGTCTCGGAGTACACGGCGACGTTACCGACACCACCGGCGAGCGGTGTCACTCCCAGGGGGTACGGCCGACTCGCGGGAGCGGACTCGCTCATTGATTCACCTAATCGCTGGACTTGGACATGCTCGATCGCGTGAGACTTACCCGGGGCCGGGGACGGCGAAACCGGACGACTGCGTCACAGAGCGGGTGCATTGACAAATGTACTCGTCCGAGTACATTTTTACTCATGCAAGTAACAGCTCGCGATCAGAGGCCCGCCGCACGCGCGCGGCGCGAACAGATCGTCGCGGCGGCCATCGACGTCATCGCCACGTCCGGCTACCGATCGGCAACATTTCAGACCATTGCGGCGGCCGCCGGCATCAAGTCGACTCGTACGATCTCGTATCACTTCGCCGGCAAGGACGATCTGATCGCTGCGGTCGTCGAGGACGTGTTTTCGACGATCACGGCGTTCATGGCGCATGCGCGCATCGCGACCGATTCGTTCGACTCTGCGCTCGAAACCACCATCCGTGCCACCGTCGCATTGAACGACGCGCATCGAGCGTCGATGCAGGCCTTGATGAGCATCTTCCTCGAACATTACCCGGCGGGCGGGTCGTCGACCTACGGTCCGGACGAGGAGACGGCCGTCATGTCGCCGATTCAGCAGGTACTCGTGGACGGACAGAAGGCGGGCGAATTCACCGACTTCGACGCCGAGATCATGGCCGCGACCATTCAGCGCTCGCTCGACGGAGTTGCGTTCCTATTGCGTACGCATCCCGATCTGGACCTCGACCATTACGCCGACGAACTGGTGTCGACGTTCCGCCGCGCGACGAGAAGGTGATCCACATGACCGTACGACCACGTACCCCCGAGCAATCGAACAACACGCCTGCACTCGATCGTCTCGTCCGCATCATGTTCGTGAACGCGGCGATCGGTCTTGTGGCCGCTGTGTGCACGTGGATCTTCCACGACCTCATACTGGCCCACCAACTCGCCGGTCAGGACCCGACGAGCCCCGACTATGCGACGCTGCGGGACACCTTGTCGACGACACTCTGGTCCCGACCCGGCCCCGCCGCGACCATCGCTCTGCTGTTCCCGTTGTTCGTGCGGCGCCTCAGGTCGCTGCGCCGACGTTCGTACCGGCGCGTACTCATCATCGCTGTCCTGCAACTGGTGTCGGTCGGGTGGCTCACCGTGGGTGCCGACTATCCGTTGTGGCTACGCACCCTCTACCTCGTGCAGGCCGCTGCGGTTGTTGCCACGCTGATCGCTGCGACACGGCCACGCGTGCGGACCCTGTTCGGATACCAACGACCAGCGCGAACCGGCAACCGCACCGCTGCGTTGTTTCTGGCCGTCGCCACGCCGTCGATTGCGGAAGTGGCGTTCGGATCCACACCGATCACATTGTCCTGGTTGATCGTTCTGTGGATCCCGGTGTACGGCGGCGGGGTCGTGCTGATTCGCGAACTCGTGGTCCGAACCGGACGCGGATGGCCGAGCGTCATCCTGCTGGCGGTCGGTTACGAAGTTGTCGAGGACGGGATCGGCCTGCAGGCCTTGACGAGCCCCCACCTCTACGATGCCGCCGACTGGGGTGTCCGCGTACTCGGCGTCAACGTCACCTACTGGGAAGCGAATGCGATCTATCACGCCATTTTCACCGTGGTCGTTCCGATCGTGTTGACCACGTTGGTGTTTCCACGCCACGTCCATCGTCCCTACCTCGGTGAGCGAGGGACCGCAGCGACCGCTGTCGTGGCGGTGGCGGGTGTGGTGCTTCTGCGATTCACCGTGCCGCCGTCGCAGGATCCCGGCTACCAGACGCCGATCCCGTTCGTCGTCGGTTGCGTGATCGGCGTTGCCCTTCTAGGACTCGTCGCCCTCCGGGTTCTCCCGCCCCGCACGGTGCACCGCACCCAGCGATTTCCTGTTCCACTCCCCTGGCTCTACGCCGCGTCGTTCTCCGCGTCCGTCTCGGTTCTCTGGCTGACCTTCCGGTCGTTCGGGTCGTCGCAACCCGCGTTCACCCACGGAGCCGAAGCACTCGTACCGATGGTGATGGCACTCGTCGTCCTTTCGATTTCGGTTGCCGCCCTGAGGTACTGTGCGGCGTCGACCGCCTGGACACGACGCCATACGCTGGCGGTGGTGGGTGGTGCGTTGATCGGACACACCGTCGCCGGCATCGGAATCTGGTCGGGTGATACCGAACGCGTCGCTCTCGCCGTGATCGCCGTGGTGACCGCCGTGCTGGTCTACCGTGGCGATCGCACCATGGACGCTCCGTCCCGTTCCACCACCCGCACGCAACCGGTGGGGCAGACTTCGCAGTCATGAACTCATCGGGAGAACGTCCAGCCGCATGGCGTGAGGGGTGGGACGAGGGTGACGGTTCGCTGTTCGCCGGCCGCGACGCCCACTCCGACGAAACCGAGTACCGCACCCTGACGTACGAGGTGACCGGGCGGATCGCACGGATCACCTTCGACCGTCCGGCGCAGGGAAACGCCATCACGTCGGACACCCCCGTCGAACTCGCGGCCGCCGTCGAACGCGCGGACCTCGACCCACGGGTGCACGTGATGCTGCTGTCCGGACGTGGAACCGGATTCTGCGGTGGCTACGACCTGAGCATCTTCGCCGAGAATCTCGATTCGGACACCGGGGTCGACCGATCCGCGGGCACCGTCGTCGACCCGATCGTTCAGGCGCGCAACCACAACCCCGAGGGGACCTGGGACCCCATGGCGGACTACGCCATGATGAGCAGATTCAACAAGGGGTTCGCGAGCCTGCTGCACGCCAACAAGCCGACTGTCGCCAAGATTCACGGATTCTGCGTCGCGGGCGGGACGGACATCGCACTGTTCTGTGACCAGATCATCGCCGCCGACGACACCAAGATCGGATACCCACCCACCCGGGTGTGGGGCATTCCCGCGGCCGGGATGTGGGCGCATCGCCTCGGCGACCAACGCGCGAAACGTCTTCTGCTGACCGGCGATTGCCTGTCCGGCAAGCAGGCCGCCGAATGGGGGCTGGCCGTCGAATCGGCCCCGGCGGACGAACTGGACGCCCGCACCGAGGAGCTGGTGGCACGGATCGCCGCGATGCCCATCAACCAGCTCATGATGGTCAAACTGGCCCTGAACGCGACGTTGCTGAATCAAGGAGTTGCGAATTCGTCGATGATCAGCACCGTGTTCGACGGAGTCTCGCGACATACCCGTGAGGGTTACGCATTCCAGATGCGCGCTGCCACAGTGGGATTCCGTCAGGCGGTGCGAGAACGCGACGAGCCGTTCGACGATCACGGTCGAACGGCGTCGCCGGGTTTGTGATCCTCTACTTGACCAGGGTGTACTGGCGCACGTCGATCAAGCCACTGCGGAACCGTTCCGCGCAGCCGGTCAGGTACTTCATGTACCGCTCGTACTCCTCGGTCGACGCGATGGCGACAGCCTCGTCGTGGTGCGCCTCGAGCGCCTCCGCCCAGTAGTCCAGCGTGCGCGCGTAGTGCATCTGGAGTGGCTGCACTCGTTCGACCGAGAAACCCGCGCGGCTCGCATGATCGGGAACCCAAGCGGGAAGCGGAAGTTCGCCGCCGGGAAAGATCTCGGTCATGATGAATCGCGCGAACTGAATGTCCTCGCGAAGTACCTTGTATCCCTGCTGGCGTTTCTCCCACACCAGCCCGACGATGGTATGCAGTAGCATGCGGCCGTCGGCCGGAAGAATCTCGAAGCACTTCGAGAAGAACGCGTCGTAACGGGACTGCTGAAAGTGCTCGAACGCGCCGATGCTGACGATCCGGTCGACCGTCCCGTCGAATTCTTCCCATCCCTGCAGCCGTACCTCCGCCGTGCGATGCGACGTGGTTGCCTGCAGCTCCTCGTTGACGCGCTCGTACTGATTGCGGCTGAGGGTCAGACCGATCACGTTGACGTCGTACTTCTCGCGCGCCCGCTTGATGGTGGCGCCCCAACCGCAGCCCACGTCGAGAAGGGTCATCCCCGGCTTCAGGTCGCACTTTCCCAGAGCCAAATCGATCTTCGCGATCTGCGCCTCTTCGAGAGTCATCGACTCGTCCTCGAAGTAGGCGCAGCTGTACGTGTGAGTCGGGTCGAGGAACAGATCGAAGAACTCGTTGGACAGGTCGTAGTGTGCCTGAACGTCCTCGTAGAACGGTTTCAGCGAAGTCATGGGCGGGTCCTTTCGAAAGACCGTCGACGGCTTGGGATCAGTACGCCGGTCGAGCCCCGCAACACCGACCACCGACAGCACCGAACGCTACCTGTCGGGCTTCACCCACGCGTCGAACCGGGCCGAATTGGCCAGCCGAACAGGTTGCGCCGCAACCGAACTCGGTACAATGCTTGTTACCGACGCGGTACCCGCATGCGCGACCGGTTTAAGCCCCCCGTTGCAGCGCTCAGGACAGGCGCGTCAGGAACAGCGCCTCGGCCACCGCGATCGACTCGATTTCGAGAGGATCGACGCTCTCGTTGGGAGCGTGAATGGAACAGAGCGGCTCCTCCACCCCCATCAGGATGATCTCGGCGTCCGGACACGCACGCGCCAGTGCCGTGCACAGCGGGATGGACCCGCCCTGACCGGCGACCGCGACGTCATGGCCGTACGCATCGCGCAGGGATTCGATCAGCGTGGTGTAGCCGGGACCGTCGGTGCGCGCGCGGAACGGCGACCCCACGGCTTCCGGCGTCACGGTCACCCGAACCGACCACGGCGCCACCTCGTGCAGATGATTCGTGAGCGCGTGCTGCGCAGCAACGGGATCCATCTCGGGCGGAACCCGAAGGTTGAGCCGCGCCGAGGCGCGCGGCACCACCGCAGCTGCCGACCCGACGACCGGTGGGCAATCCATACCCATGATGGTGAGCGCCGGCCGGGCCCAGACCCGGTCCGCCACCGACCCGGTTCCCGCCAGATCCACACCGTCGAGAACACCCGCGTCCGCACGGAACTGCTCTTCGGAGTACGCGTCGCCGGTCCAGGTTCCGGTGCAATCCAGCCCGCGCACCACGGTGTTGCCGTCCTCGTCGCGCAAGGTCGCGAGCATGGTGACCAGAGCAAGGAGTGCATCCGGCGCGGGCCCACCGTACATTCCCGAATGTACTGCTCCTGCAAGGCTTTCGACCTCGACGACAACGTTGGCGATACCGCGCAAGGTGGTGGTCACCGTCGGGATTCCCACCGCGGTGTTCCCCGTGTCGGCAATGACCACGACGTCGGCTTCGAACAGTTCCGGACGCGATTCGACCAGCGCCTCCAACCCGCCGGCCCCGGTTTCCTCGGAACCTTCCGACACGATGGTGATGCCGACCGGGAACGGCGTTCCCACCGCACGTAGCGCAGCGAGATGCATCACGACGTTGCCCTTGCAATCGGCGGCTCCCCGTCCGTACAGACGGCCGTCGCGCTCGGTCAGCTCGAAAGGAGATGTGTTCCAGAGGTTCTCGTCACCGGCCGGCTGGACGTCGTAGTGCGAGTAGAGCAGTACCGTCGGCGCTCCCGCCGGTGCCGGGACATGCCCGATCACGGCAGCCGACCCATCGACTGTGTCCACGAGATCGATGTCCTCGACGCCCACGCTCCGGAACGCGTTCGCAACCCACGTTGCCGCATCCCGACATTCGGACGCCGGCGCCACGCGCTCGTCGGCCACCGACCGGAAACGCACCAGCGCTGCCAAGTCCTCCAGCACACGCGGCATGTCGGCAGCGACTCGCGAACGAACTACCTCGATCGACATGGGCCACCCTCCTCATCGGCGCGCCCGGATCAGCGCGCCGGGAAGAGACGTTACGGGTCAGCCGCCCTGCTGCTCGAAGTACTCCCGGGTCCGCTCCCAGTGATCGGCCCACGCCTTGTCCTGCAGCTCCTGCGGGGTGGCATTCGGGTTGTTCGGATCCGGGACGGGAACGGGAACGGTGAACTGCGGAGGCGGTACGTACGTCGACGAAGACTGCGGTGCCGGTGCCACCGGAGCCTGCGTAGCGGGCGGCTGCGCAGCGGGAACGCGGTTGGGAGTCCACGCCGGCGGAGCCGAGTTGGTCCAACCCGACGTGTCGACCGGTGCCGACGCGACAGGCGGTGCCGCCGAGGCCACGGGGGCGGCCGGCGGCGGGACAGCGGCGGGCGCAGGCACGACGGCGGCCGGGGCGGATGCGGCAGCGGACGACGGAAGTTCCGCACTCGGCGCCGCGGACGGCGCGGCCGGTGCCGCTTCCTGCGTGGCGGCGGACGGAGTGGGCCCGGGGACCGACTCGGAACCGCCGTTGTTCAGCGCCAGCGCGGCACCGATGCCGCCGGCCAGCACCACCGCAGTGGCGGCGGCCGCGAGAACGAGTCCGCGACGACCCTTCCCACCCGAGGCAGACGCCGGCGACGCGGGCGTCGACGACGGAGGAACCGCCGCAACGGCCGGGACCGGAGCAGTGACGTCGGCATCGGCGAAGGCGTACGGCGGCGCCACGGGCGTCACGACGGCCATCTCTTCGGTCGGAGGATCGGTCACGTCGGCCGCAGTGCCGGGGCTCTTCGCACCGGTCGCCGATGCGGGCTTGGTGATGTCGACCTTCTTCGCAGCGACGGCAGCTGTTCCGGCAGCTGTTCCGGCGGCGACGGCGGCTGCAGCGGGCTTGCCGGCCACAAGCTTGGAGTCCACGGTCTTGGATTCCACAGTCTTGGATTCAGCTGTCTTCGGTGGAACGGTCTTCGCTGCAACAGTCTTCGCTGTCGTAGGTACGGGCTTACCCGGTACCGCCACCACGGCTGCCGTGGCCTCGGTGGAGTCGGCAGCGGCCGACGCGGGCTTCACTGTCTTCGACTTGGGCGCCAGGCGCTTGGCCGGGACCGGCCTGGTGACTGCAGCCGCTACCGGCGCATCCGCCTTCGGCATCGTCGGCTTCTTCATGTCCGAACCCTTTCCGGCCGACACTCCGGGTGCAATGACCGGAACGCCGAGAGCCAGTTCGAGAATGGGCGATACCGTGGCGGTGTTCACGTCGCCGAGCACGACTACGGTGCCGGGCTTGACCTTCGCGCGGTCGAGAAGCTCCCACAGCATGGGAACCGTGAGTCCGATCTGCTCTGGCGACAGATCCTCGAGATCCATGGTGCGAGCATCACCGCGCTGAGAACCGTCTCCGCCGTCCACCAGGGATGCGGTCAGATGCTTGTCTGCAAGTTCGTATGTGAGGACGACGGACTCGGCTGCGGTGCCGGATGTCTTCGCCGACCCTCGACCCGCCTTCGAAGACGGGTCATCGCCGGCGCGGCTCTTCGCCGCTGCCGTGGCTTTGGTCATTCCTACTGTTGTCATTTCGCCTCCCGTGCTTGGAGTTCGCAGCACCCGACGGCAGACCTCATCGCGAGTCCTGCCCTGCACGTTCAGTCGACTATACGCAATGAATTGGACTCCAGGGTCCATTTTGCCTAGGTAAACAAACCGACTGCATGATTCATCACAGGACCCGTCTATCCGCGTCGTCGGCATTTCGAGGGGGGACCGATAGTCTGGGAAACGTGGAGTCGACCCTCGGAACACCCTTCCCCGTGGAGGAGCCCGACCACGACGAGACTGGCCCGGACGGCGCCGACGAGAAGTCCGACGAACTGCTTCCCCGTCGCCGCCCCACACAAGAGCGCAGCAAGCGCAAGTTCGACGCTCTGCTCGCCTCGTCGCGCGATCTGCTGACCGACGTCGGTTTCGAGTCGTTCACCTGCGAGGAAGTCGCAGCACGCGCGGGCCTGCCCATCGGAACGCTGTACCAGTTCTTCGGCAACAAGTACGTGATCGTGTGTGAGCTGAGCCGGCAGGACCTGCGCGGGGTACAGCACGAGCTGGCCGACTTCGACGGTGAGATTCCGTCACTGGACTGGCTTCGATTCCTCGACCGCTTTCTCGATCACCTCGCCGGGTTGTGGACATCGGACCGGTCGCGCCGCGAAGTGTGGCTCGCCATGCAGTCGACACCGGCAACCAGGGCCACCGGCGTCATTCACGAAAAAGCCTTCGCCGCGCAGGTGGAACGAATGCTGGCGCCGCTGACTCCTCGAACACCGCGCGCCAAGCGCATGCTGCTCGCCGAGGTACTCGTCCACGTCGTCTACTCGATGCTGAACTTCTCGGTGCAGGACGGACAGAGCCACGAGGACGCCGTCGCCGAGCTCAAGCGACTGATGGGTGCGTACCTGCTGGTGACCGAGAAGGAATCCGAGAGCCGTCGCTAGTCACCTCCCCGTAAACGAGTGAGGGGCACCCCGAGTCGATCCATCGACATCGGGGTGCCCCTCACTCGGAGAGAACACGGGGGAACTAGTCCTCCAGGATCGCCACCGCGGCAGCCATGTCACCGTCATGTGTCAGTGACAGGTGGATCTTGACCGTCGGCAGGAATTCCGCAGCCATACCGTGCAGCTTGATCGACGGCCGACCCCACGCATCGTTGACGACCTCGATGAGCGGATACGGGTTGTCACCGATCTGCGGAGGCCGCGCGAAGCGCGACGATGCCCAAGCCTTCAGCACCGCTTCCTTCGCCGCCCACCGAGCCGCGTAGTGCCGAGCCGGCTCGGCACTCTTGGTCGACGCATGCCGTCGTTCACCTGCGGTGAAGCTGTCGCGAACCATGGTGGTTCCGATTTTTTCCATCTGCTCGGCGAACTGGGTCACGTTGACCAGATCGAAACCGACTCCCAATATGCTCATTTGCACCCCGGTGTGTTGCTGCGGTAAACGTCGTCGGCGCCGAGTCTTGCATCTTCGCTGAGCAACAGGTCGACTTCGAGCTGGTGCTTCGTGTCCGAAGAGGCACCCTCGTGTCCGAGACGCCGATCCTCCGGCCGTTCGTACAGGGCGTCTCCGCCACACATCGCCGACACCAGTCGACGCTGCCCCGCAATCTTGCGCTCACGAGCCGTCGCCAGGTACTGCTCGCGACGTTCCTGCGGGATGGCCTCGATGAAGGCCTGCGGGTGCACCAGAGCGATGAGCCCGGAGACGTGTCCGAAGCCGAGGCTGGTCAGCAGACCGGCCTTGAGCGGCAGACGCTCGCCGAAGCGCAGCGGGTCACGGGCCCAGACGAGGTGACCGAACTCGGTCATCTTGTCGTCGACACAGTCGAGACTGCGGTTCGGCGGGATCACTCCCTGTGCCAGCACCTGGCACAACCCGATCAGCTGGAACGCTGCCGCTCCACCCTTCGAGTGTCCGGTGAGCGACTTCTGCGACACGACGAACAGCGGGTTGCCGTCCGAGCGCCCCAGCGCCTTCGCCAGTCTGGTGTGCAGCTCCGCTTCGTTGGGATCGTTTGCTGCCGTGGACGTGTCGTGCTTCGAGACCACCGCGATGTCGTCTGCGGAGACACCGAGTGCGGCGAGCGACAGGGCGAGTGCCGAGTCGCGGCCACCGCGGCCGACGCCGAGCGCGCCGAGTCCGGGAGCGGGGATCGACGTGTGGACGCCGTCACCGAAGGACTGTGCCCACCCGACCACACCGAGGACGGGAAGACCCATCTCGAGTGCCAGGTCGCCGCGCGCCAGCAAAATTGTTCCGCCGCCGTGCGATTCGACGAATCCGCCGCGTCGGCGGTCGTTGGCCCGTGAGAACCGTCGATCGTCGATGCCCTTGGCGTGCATCGACGCCGAGTCGGCGGTGGCCGACATGTCACCGAAGCCGATGATGCCTTCGGTGCTGAGGTCGTCGAACCCGCCGGCGACCACGAACGTGGCCTTGCCGAGTCGAATCTTGTCGACGCCTTCCTCCACCGAGACCGCCGCGGTGGCGCAGGCGGCGACGGGGTGAACCATCGCGCCGTAGCTACCGACGTAGGACTGAACCACGTGGGCTGCAACGACGTTCGGCAGGGCCTCCTGCAGGATGTCGTTCGCCCTGGCGTCGCCGAGCAGAGTGTCGATGTACAGCGAGCGCATCGACTCCATGCCGCCCATGCCCGTTCCCTGCGTGTTGGCCACGAGGGAGGGGTGGGTCCACCGCATCAGCTCGGACGGGTTGAACCCGGACGTGATGAACGCGTCGACGGTGCAGACGATGTTCCACAGCGCGACACGGTCGACGGAGCTGGCCATGTCGGGCGAGATGCCCCACTTGGTCGGGTCGAAGCCGGTCGGAATCTGACCACCGACGGTCCTCGTCAGTTTCATCTGACGCGGAACGCGAATCTCGGTGCCCGCCTTACGGGTCACCTGCCAGTCACCGCTGTCGGCCGCCTGCGTGATCACCGTCTTCTCGGAATCTGCGCCGACGAACGCCCGTGCTTCGGCTTCGCTGCTGACGACGAACGTGAGGTCGTTGTCCAGGAACACCGAGGTCATGAGCGGCGCACTGTTGTTCACCATTGCGCCGTCGTCCTCGTACCGGCGGATACCGCACCGCTCCACCACGGTGTCGTGGTAGCGCTCCGCGATCTCGGCCTCGGGCACCAGGTCACCCGACTCGACGTCGTACCAACCCGGCTTGGGATCCTGCTCCCACACCACCAGGCCGGTGTTCCACGCGAGCTCCAGAACGCCTGCTGCCGAGAGCCTTTCGTCGACCTCCATCTCGAAGCGCGTACGCGCGCTGCCGTAGGGGCCGAGCTCACCGGTACCGACGATGACGACGAGTTCCGACGGATCCACGTCGACCGGGTTCCACGCCGGAGCGGGGAGTTCCTCGGTCAGTCGCGGCGGTGCCGGCAGAGCGGCGATCGTGGCTTCGAGCTCCTCGATGACCTCGTCGACGGCGGCGGCCTCGGCCGCCTCCTTCGCGAGCGCCCCGAGATCGAGTCCGGCTTCGGCCAGTCCCCCGGTCAGGTCGATCTCGATCGGAGCAGTCACCGCCGACTCCTTCGAGGCCGAATCACAGGTGGCGAGAAGCTGTTCCGCCATCTCCTGCGTCGACCAGGTACGCACACCGGCTGCTTCCGCGGCCTTGGCGACAGGATCGTTGTGACCCATCAGGCCGGTTCCACGAACCCACCCGATGCGGGCGTGCACCAGAGTGACTCGCTCGGCCCAGGTGCGTTCCGCCTTCCAGCGGTTCACGATTGCGTCGAGGGCGGCCTTGGACTCGCCGTAAGCGCCGTCGCCACCGAACATTCCGCGGTTCGGCGAACCCGGAAGTACGACGTGCAGGCGGGTGTCGACGTCGCGGTCGTACCCGATCTGGGACAGACCGGCGATGAGACGCTCGACCGACCAGAGCAGCACGCGCATTTCCATTTCGGCACGCGAGCCGGCGTCCGACAGTTCGCCCTGCACGCGAGGAGCCGCGAACGGGAAGAGCATTGTCGGGGTGATCGCCGGCTTGACCAGAGTCTTTGCGCCACCGGCACTGTCGATCTGCTCGTTGCCGATCCACTCGATGAGTGCGTCCACATCCGTGTACGACGCCATGTTGGCCGGAACCACCCACAGTGCCGCACCCGCTCGAGCGTTGCTGCGGTACAGATCCCGGTAGAAGCCGAGCCGCTGCTGATCGAGACGTGACGTCGTGAGGAAGACGGTCGCTCCACCGGCGAGAAGCTTGCCGGTGACTGCAGCAGCGATCGAGCCCTTGCTGGCTCCGGTCACGACGGCGACTTCACCGGCGTATTCGCCGGCCTCGTCAGCCACGCCGGCCGCGGATGCGATGGCTCCGTAGGTCTGCGCCAGGCTGTCGAGGCCCGAGGCCGTTGCCTTGTCCTGCCACCACTGTGCCTGCGCCGCAACCGCATCGCCCGCACCGGCGAAGGCCGTCACGGCAAGCGCCTGTGCACGCTCGTCACCGATCCACAGCCGCGCGAGATCCTCACGGGCGGTGGCCCACCGGTCGTCGAGCAACACCGCGCGCTTGTAGTCGAAGGACGGGGCGACCAGACGCGGCCAGTCCGATCCGAGCTCGGTCGACACGAGGTCCACGAGTTCGGCTTCGGATCCGTCGGCGACGGGAAGCGAGACCTGGTCGGCGAAACCGAGCTGCTCGAGCACCAGTCGTGCCGCCGAGGCAAGGACGCCGGAGCGTCCGGTGATGTTCTCGGTGAACTCGCCGAGAGCGGCTGCGTCGACGGTGCCACCGCCGCCACCACCGGTGGACGGCATGGCGACCTGGATCCCACGACGCAGGCCCACTGCGGAGACGGCCGAGTCGACGAGAGCGTCGACTGCGGCTCCGTCCGCGATCGGACCTTCGTGCAGTCCGCCGAGCGACCCGCCACGCACGGACGATCCGTCACGTGTGCCGAGGGCGACCTCGGCGGTGACGTGGTGTGCCCACCCGTCGCCGAGCTGCCACACCTTGGTCACGCGCTCCGCGATCGATCCGGGGCGACGACCCGACGGGCCGAACACCTTGCGCAGGTGGTCGTTCACCGAATCGCTGAGCACCGGACCGAAGGGACGGTAGGTGCGGGCGAGCTTGTCGACCGTGCCGGCGAGGGCTCCCATGTCGGCATCGGCTGCTCCGTCGATGGCGCCGAGCGCGAGCTCGGAACCGAGGTCGACGAGCAGCTGGTTACGGCGTGAGGACACACCGTCGCACAGCGCTTCGATCGTGTCGGCGGGGCCGATCTGATCGAGGCGCAACTTGGTCCACAGACCGATCAAGATGGTTGTGGCGTCGGAGGCGGTGAAAGCAAGGTCGTCCGGACGCGGAGCACCGGCCGGAGCCGATGCGGGGGCGGCCGCAGGAGCCGGAGCCGACGCGGCGGGCGCAGCGGCTGGATCAGCCGCGGCGGTCTCCGCCGGCTCGTCTTCGACCGGTTCCGGGTCGGTGTCCGTGCTGAACACGATCGACGCTTCACGCTCGATGTTGAGCACCTCGATCGGATGACCCACGCGGCCCGGCAGTTTCAGTGTCTGAGCGGCCAGGTTTGCCACCGTCGGCACCGATCCGAGACCGACCTCGACGAAGCGCTCGACGCCCAGACCACCGTCGGCCTCGTCGGCGAACAGCAGATCCTGAGTCTCGATCCAACGCACCGGGCTGGCGAACTGCCATGCCAGCAGCTCGGTGAGGATGACCCGGCACAGGTCACCCGGGCGAGCGGCCCAGTCGTCCCAATCGGCCAAGACCTCGGCAAGCGGTTGCGACGGAACGAGATCGGCGATCTCCTGCGCGAATTCACGGTTCAGCGAGAACGGCTTGGGAACCAGGTTCGGGATGTAGCGGCCGACGAGAATGGCCGGATCGATTTCGGCAGGGAGGAGATCGAGCAGACGCTTACGGAAGTCGTCGACTCCGCCGCGCAGCACGGTCGAGTGGAACGGCACGTCGATTCCTGGAACCAGAATGAACGCGCGCTTGCCGCCGTAGTCGAGTCGACGCTTGTCGACCTCGGTCTCCATCTCCTTCAGTCCGGCAACGGTTCCCGCGATGGCGTATTGCGAGCCACGCAGGTTGAGGTTGACGACCTGGACGAATTCACCTGTCCGCTCACCGATCGACGCCACGAAGGCTTCGACGTCGGCATCGGCCAGACCCATCTGAGACGGTCGGATCGCAGCCATGCGGTAGTTGCTGCGGCCCGCGCTGTCGCGCGGAACCAACTGGTGCATGGCAGATCCGCGCTGGAACACCACCTCGAGAACCGCTTCGAGCGGAAGTACGCCGGCGACGGCAGCGAGTGCGTTGTACTCACCGACGGAGTGGCCGGCGAGGAACGAATCCTCGACGAACGCACCGGCTTCCCGGAGTTCGGCAACCTGCGCGACACCGAGGACCGCCATGGCGACCTGAGTGAACTGCGTCAGGTGCAGCACACCGTCCGGGTGCATGTGGACGGTGCCGCGGGCACGCAGTTCGGTCGGGTTGTCCCGCACGACAGCGAGAATGGAGAATCCGAGTGCTGCGCGAGTGTGCTTGTCGGCACGCTCCCACACCTCTCGTGCGGCCTTCGAGCGAGCGCGGGCATCGAGTCCCATTCCCGGCTGCTGGATCCCCTGACCTGGGAACGCGTAGACCGTCCTGGGGGCGGCGACGCGGCCGGTTGCGACCATGACCAGGTCACCGTCGACCTTGCAGGAGACCTCGACGATCTCGGCACCTGCGTCGGTACCGGTCCGGTCGACGCGCACGTCGATCTCGGCTCCGGGCCGCACCATGCCGAGGAAGCGTGCGGTCCATGCCGTGAGCTTGCGCGGCGGGGACTTCGTGTCGGACGGATCGATCGCGGTGACCGTCTGCTGCGCGGCGGCGGACAACCACATCCCGTGCACGATCGGCGATCCGAGACCGGCCAACTTGGCTGCGGCGTCGGAGGTGTGGATCGGGTTGTGGTCACCGGAAACCTGAGCGAACGCACCCATGTGACGGGGAGCGACGATCGTGGTGTCGCGGCGACGACGACGCGGGGTGTCCTGCGCGGCTGCCGTGAGCGATCCGCCTGCGCGGTCCGGGTCGGTCAGCTCGCCCGAACCGGTGCGTCCACGAATGGCGAAACGCTCGACCAACGTGGCGACCACGGGTGCGTCGAGACCCTCACCGAGCATGGCGCCGATGGTGACGGTGACCTCGACGACGCGGCCGAGATCGGTGTCGACGACCTCGCCCGACTCGGCCTTGACCACGAGAATGCTTGCGTACGTCGGCAGTTCGCCGGTCACGGCAATGCGGTGATCGAGATGGACCAGGTCGAGCATGCCTTCGATCACGCCGACACCGTCGGCAGTGCGGGTGGCACCGAGCACGGCGAAGACGGCGGGCCAGCACGCACCGACCAGCACGTCCGGGACGGCGCTGTGACCGGTGCCGAACGAGGCGGGCAGACCCGAGCCGGTGACGCCGGCGTGGTCGGGAACGAGATCCGGAGTCCACGCGATGTTGACGCGGGCCGCACCGTTCTTTACCTCGGGAACCGACTGTCCTGCAGCAACTCCGAGCAATGCGGACATCGCTTCTTCGGCGTCCGTGTCGGTGACGAGGGGCGCGCCGCCGTCGATTGCCGACGCAGGCACCGTGATTCGGATGGTCACCCGGTTGTGCGCCGACAGCGGAACGGCGAGTTCCACGTGATCGGAATCGAGCACGGTGAGCGTCGACCCCGTACGTGAATGCGAGGCAACGGAATCGGACTCGACGCTCCACTCGGACGTCTTGCCCAGCTTGCGTACCGGGTTCGGCGCCAGACGCGACGCCCACGTGATGTCGGGAGCGGCCAGCACGATACCGAGCAGGCCCGGAGCGACGGCGGGGTGGCGTCGGGTGGCGATGGATGTCGGGACCGCGCCGGACGCGAGAAGCCGATCCGCGGTGGCCTTCTCGAACCTGTTCAGCAGATCGCCGACGGGCTCGTTCAGACGATCGATACCGGCGACCGCGACGGTTCCGGGAATGACGCAGACCTGATCGGCGGAGTAGCGGGCATCGTGTGCCTGCCACAGCGAGTCACTGCGCCACCAGCGACGCACGTCCTTGTCGACGACGGGGACGAAGTTCACCGGCTTGCCGGGCGTCTTGCAGAGGGTGAGGAAGAACGGGATGTCGGCCGGGTGGAGAACGACGGACGTCGCATCCGGGTAGGCCGCCAACAGAGCGTTCAGCGCATCCGCGGGCCGCTCGAGCAGGGCGACGTCGTCGAACAGCGTCGGAATGGGTCCGCTGTCGATTGGGTGCAGACGCGCCTCTGCGCGCTGGAGCATCTCGCCGAATCGCACACGCCAGGTGATGTCGAGCCAGGGCGAGCTGCCAGTGAGGTCGTCACCGATCGCCAGCTGCAGGTAGCGCGAGATCCACTGCTCGTAGGTCATCTCGGCCACATCGCCGAAGTACGGCTTGGCAGTGGCGTCGAGTGCCGCGACGATTTCCGCGCGGCGATCCGACACTGCGTCCTCGTCGCCGGCGACCTCGTCGAGGAGGCGTCCGGTGCGTGAGGCGGCGTTGTCGATCTCGTGGATGTCGGCACCGAGTTGGCTTCGGCCCGAGGCCATTCCACCGTTCGCGGTGCCCGCGCCGACCCAGTCCGGCGTTCCCGGGGTATCGACGAGGAGCTGCTTGACCTCGGGTGAGGTGGTCGCCTCGAGCGTCGCCATGGCGGCCGTACCGACCAGGATGCCGTCGAGCGGCATGGCCGGGTAGCCGGCCGCCTCGGACCAGGCGCCGGTCAGGTAGTCGGCAGCGCGCTCGGGTGTTCCGATTCCGCCACCGACGCAGATGACGATGTTCGGCCGCGCACGCAGTTCGGCGTACGTGGCGATCAGCAGATCATCGAGGTCTTCCCACGAGTGGTGACCGCCCGCGCGGCCGCCCTCGATGTGGATGTTGACCTGGTAGTCCGGCACCTCGTTCGCGATCCGGATGACGGCGCGGATCTGCGCAACGGTGCCCGGCTTGAACGAGACGTGGCTGATGCCGACCTCGGTGAGTTCCTCGATGAGGGCGACTGCCTCGTCGAGTTCGGGGATGCCTGCGGTGACGACGACGCCGTCGAACGGGGCCCCGGCCGTACGTGCCTTCTGCACGAGGCGCTTACCGCCGAGCTGAAGCTTCCAGAGGTAGGGATCGAGGAAGAGCGAGTTGAACTGGATGCTGCGTCCGGGCTCGAGAAGAGTCTGCAGCTCGGCGACGTGGCCGGCGAAGATCTCTTCCGTCACCTGTCCACCACCGGCGAGCTCGGCCCAGTGGCCGGCGTTCGTTGCCGCGGCGACGATCTTGGGATCGACGGTGGTCGGCGTCATGCCTGCGAGCAGGATCGGTGAGCGTCCGGTGAGGGTGGTGAAGGTGGTCTCGACGCCGATCTTGCCGCCGGGCAGTTCGACGAGCGTGGGTGTGTAGGTGCTCCACGCCGGCTCCACCTCGGGTGCGGCACCGGGGGTCAAGAGGCTGCGGTGGCCGCTGCGCGTCGACGCAGCAACAACACCGACACCGTGTCCGCGGGCGTTGGACGCGGTGAGCCGGGTCAACGAGTCGCCCGGGCCGAGGTCGAGAATCCATGACGCACCGGCCGCGACGACGGAGTCGACAGCTGCCACCCAGTCGACGGGATCGACGAGAATGCCCTGCGCGAGTGTGCGTGCGCGGGCTGCATCGAGCCCACAGCGCGACGCCCATGCCTCGACGATCTCGACTGCCTCACCGAGCAACGGGTGATGGAACCCGACCTCGACGTCCAGCGGTTCGAAAACTGGGGAGAAGATGGATCCGCCACGCTTCTTGGCGTCGCGCTCGCGGTTCTCGTCGTCGGCGATCTGCTCGCACCGCTGCTGAATGCGCACGATCTTGGCGTAAGGACCGGTCAGCACGACGCGGCGGCGACCGTTGCGAATGGCGAGGACGGCGTTGGACGTGGTGTCCGATCCGGCGATCTCGTCGACCACGGCCTGCAACCGATCGGGATCGACGTTCGATACGGCGACCATCGGGGCGCGATCGCCGGTGCCGACCAGGCCGCGACGACGACCGACCAGGCCGGCGGCAGCACCGACGAGCTGGGCGACGGCGAGCATTTCTGCGTCGCTACGCCCGGCGTCGGCAACAGCGGCCTCGGCGAGCAGACCCTGAGAGTGTCCGATGACGGCCACGGGAGCCGTCGTGGTGTAGTCGAGTCCTTGAACGGCGAGGGCCCGCAGTGCGGCCAGCTGCGCCAACAGCACGCCCGGCATGGAGACGGCTGCGGACGCCAACGCGGCGGCCGAGGGGCCGGCGGACATATCGTCTTCCAGCTCGGCTTCGAGCATCCACGCGATCGGGTCGAATCCGAGCGGGCGCACGACCAGCAGTTCCTGGGCGACAGGTTCGAGCAGGCGAGCCGAGGCGTTGACCAGGTCGGTCAGCTGCGGTTCCAACGCACAGTCGCGTGTGAGCTCGTCGAGGGTGACCAACCAGGGCGCACCCTGCCCGCCGAACGCCAGCGCGTAGGGCTCACCGTCGACGATCCTCTCTGCGACTGCGGCCGTGCGGTCCGTCGACTTGGGGCCTCGGGGTGTGCTCTCGTTGATGGTCACTCGTCGAATTTCCTCTCCTGGCACCTCGCGGTAGCGAGATGGGCTGTGCGGTGTGCTCGTGGCAGTTGCTGCAGTGATGTCGGCTCACCTGATCGACGAACCACACCTCGCCCGCAAGCGGTGTCTGGGCAACCGGCAGCGCCGCCGGTGGTGGTCATCGCGTGGACCCAGAATGTCACAAAATCATGAGGAAATCCTCAGGTTTTGTCGGACGTCCTACTGCTACCCGTTGGTAGCGACGGTGAAGTTGTGGTCGAGCACACCGAAGTGACTCGTGAGTAGCCATCATCACCGCAGGCCGGGGTCCGATCAGGGGTGGCCGAACTCGAGGAATCCCTCGAGTTCATCGTTACGCTTTCGTTATAAACAGTTCTGTCGTACCCGGCGTTTACCTTGACCCCAGTATCGAACATACGTTCGATACTGGGGGTTCCGAACAACAGGGGGAAGCATGACCATCACCGACATCTCGAACGCAGAATTCGATACGCGTTCCGAGCCGTGGGACGACTCCGAACCGATCGATACAGAGCTGATCGATACGGAGCTGATCGATACAGAGCTGGTCGATACAGAACCGATGGACACGGTGGAGCTCGTGGCCGCGAACATCACGGCGGCGATGCCGAAAGACTCCTGGCCGTTCTGGTTCGACGGGTGGCCGGGCGAGATCGAGGCCGCCGTACTGGACGCGGTGTTCTCCGCACGCGCCACCTACGGGACCGAGACGACCGGCGTCCGCAAAGTCGTGGCGGCGTGGCGAGCGAGCCGGGGCACCGAACTCGACAACCTCGACGGGTTCACCCGCATCGATTCCGAGGAACTCGTCGACGCACTCGGAAATCGGCAGCGAGTGGCCGGCAACTACACGACGAAAGCCGAGGCAGCGCGTCTCGTCGCGTCGGCGCTGATGGAGGTGGGCGTGCACCACGCGTCGGACGTCGACGGATCGGAAGCGCAGAAAGCCGCCTTCACCTCCGTTGCGGGCGTCGGACAGATGTCCTGGGAGTGCTTCCTCGCGGTCCTCGACGTCGTCACTCCCGAGTCCGAGGCCATGATCGCGGCGTTCGTTCGCCGGGCCGTGGCCTGGGAAGACGTGGACGTCGACGCGGAACTCGCCTCTGCCGCAGCCCTACTCGACTGCAGCACGACTACGCTCCGGCACAGCATCTGGCGGTATCAGCGCAAGCAGGCGCGGCCGCGGAGAATGACGCAACCACTGGACGACTGATCGCAGTCGTTCGATGAAGTACACCGAAGAAGTACTACGCGAAGCGGTGGACCAGTCGAACAGTATCGCCGGGGTGCTCAGGCACCTCGGCGTTCCACTGTCGGGTGGCTCTCACGCTCACATCAGTCGACGGATTCGGCGGTTGGAAATCGATACGTCGCACTTCACAGGTCAGGCCCATCTGAAAGGCAAGTCGTCCAGCAATCGCCGGACTGCGGCCACTATTCTGATTCGTAGGGCTCCGGGCTCTGCAAGAGCGAAGCCGCATCATCTCCGGCGCGCAATGCTCGAGTCCGGCGTCGTCGAGGAGTGCGCTCTCTGCCGACTAGGCCCGGCGTGGATGGGCGAACCACTTCGCTTGCATGTGGATCACGTCGACGGGAATCCTCTCGACTGCAGACTGGTCAATCTTCGCTTCCTGTGCCCCAACTGCCATAGCCAGACTCCGACCTGGGCGGGGCGGAACAGGTCCCGGTCCACTGCGAGGACGAAGTCGAGCGCGGACGAAGTGGGGTAAATTGCCAGTACGCGCGAGTGGCGGAATGGCAGACGCGCCACACTTAGGATGTGGTGTCTTAGGACGTGGGGGTTCAAGTCCCCCCTCGCGCACCACGATCTACCTCTCTACGACGTGCCGTCGTTCACACTCGCCGATCCGGTACCGTCGAGGTGTGGCAACGACTGCGAAGAGACGCCGACCAGCGCTGATCCTGCTGGTCGTCTCCGCGTTCGCCGTGTGCTTGATCCTCGGCTGGTGGCAGCTTCAGCGGTTCGAGTCGTCGTCGGGCACCGGCCAGAACCTCGGATACGCGCTGCAGTGGCCACTGTTCGCCGGTTTCGTCGTCTTCTTCTATCGGCGGTTCGTTCAGCTCGAAGACGGTGACGAAGATGCGGTCGCTGTATCGGAGGACGAGCCGAACGAGATCCCCGACGGAGTTCTCCCCGAGCGCCCATCCTTCGCGAACTACGTGGACACGATCGACGATCCCGAGTCTCGCCAGCTACTGGAATACAACACCTATCTCGCAGATCTGAATCGCGAGAGCGACAGGAGCACTTCGTGAGCACGGCTGACACCCCGTCCAAATCGGTTGTCCTGCAACCACGTATCGCCTCTGCGCTCACCCGCTACCGGGTTCTGGCCTACATCACAGGCGTGTGGCTGCTCGTGTTGACCGGTGAGATCATCTACAAGTACGTCATTCTCACCGACAGCAGCACCGCCCCGAGCTGGTTGTTCTACATCGGTCAGGCCCACGGGCTCTTCTACATGGTGTACCTGGTCTGCACGATCGACTTGGCGATCAAGGCGCGATGGAAGCCCGTGACCATCATCGGCGTGGCCCTCGCCGGAACCATTCCGTTCCTGTCCTTCGTCGCCGAGCACTACGTCACCAAGCGAGTGCGGGCCGGCGTCAAGCTCTGACCGATTAGAGCGACCGGGCTGCACTTCTGTACAAGCAGGTAGCACCCGTGCACGACTGAAATCTAACCGACCCAGTCCCGCAGCGACGGCACCAACTGCCGCAACGCCCGCCCGCGATGCGAGGCGGCGTCCTTCTCTTCCGGGGTGAGTTCGGCCGCCGAGCGGGTGTCACCGTCGGGCACGAAGATCGGGTCGTACCCGAAACCGCCGTCGCCCTTCGGTTCCCGAGCGATTGTGCCGCGCCACTCCCCTCGCACCACGAACTCGCGACCGTCGGGCAACACCAGCGCGCACGCCGAGACGAATCCGCCGCCGCGTCTGTCGCCGGGTACGTCCGCCAGTTGCGCGAGAACGAGTGCGGTATTCGCCGCGTCGTTCCCGTGTGTTCCGCTCCATCTCGCCGACAGCACGCCGGGCATTCCACGGAGTGCGTCGATCTCGACACCGGAATCGTCTGCGACGCATGCCATCCCAGTTGCAGCAGCACCATCGCGCGCCTTCGCCAGCGCATTCTCTTCGAAGGTTGCGCCGGTTTCGGGGGCTTCCGGAAACGGCGGCACCGTGTCCAGGCCCACCAAGGTGATCCCCTCGACGCCGGCGACACCGAGGACCCGTTCCAGTTCGCGCAGCTTCTTCGCGTTGCGACTAGCGACCAGGAGGTCAGGCACCGGGCAGAACACCCGGGTACGGCTGCGCCAGTGCTGCTCGCTGAACCTCGAAGAGCTGCTCGCACCCGGCGAGTGCCGAGTCCATCATCTTGTCGAGGGTCGAGCGGGAGAACGTTGCGCCCTCGGCGGTGCCCTGTACCTCGACGAGCGTGCCGGTGTCGGTGGCGACGATGTTCATGTCGACCTCGGCGCGCGAGTCCTCTTCGTACGGCAGATCGAGGCGGACGCGACCGTCGACCACGCCGACACTCACGGCAGCAATGGCACAGGAGATGGGCTGGGGATCGGCCAGGCGATTGTGCGCTCGCAGGAACGTCACTGCGTCGGACAGGGCGACGAACGCCCCTGTGATCGCGGCAGTGCGAGTGCCGCCGTCGGCCTGCAGAACATCGCAGTCGAGCGCGATGGTGTTCTCACCGATGGCCGCCAGGTCGATGCACGCGCGCAGCGACCGTCCGACCAGACGACTGATCTCCTGGGTGCGCCCGCTGACCTTGCCCTTGACCGACTCTCGGCTGTTCCGGGTGTGCGTCGCGCCCGGCAACATCGCGTACTCCGCGGTGAGCCACCCGAGCCCGGAACCCTTGCGCCAGCGCGGAACACCCTGCTCGACGCTCGCGGTGCACATCACCCGGGTGTTGCCGAACTCGACCAGAACCGATCCGGCCGGATGCGAGGTGAAACCGCGCGTGATGGTGATGGTGCGGAGTTCGTCGTCCGCCCTGCCGTCTTCTCGTGTGGACACGGCGCAAGCCTAATCGGGTCAGGCGGGCAGGCCGGAGGCCGGTCGGAATTCAGGCGGGCAGGCCGGAGGCCGGTCGGAATTCAGGCGGGCAGGCCGGAGGCCGGTCGGACGTCAGACGTCGAAGACGTCCCCGGGCGACACTGCGTGAACGGGGCCGTCGAACGCCGCTTTCGCCTCGGCGATGACGTCCTCTCGCGATGTCCACGGGGGGATGTGTGTGAGGAGCAGCTCACCGACGCCGGCCGACGCGGCCAGCTCACCGGCCTCGGTTCCGGAGAGGTGAACGCCCTTCGGACGATCCGCCGCATGCGTCCAGGACGCCTCTGCGAGCAGCACGTCGGCACCGGCGGCCAGTTCGCGCACCGACTCGCACACACCGGTGTCGCCCGTGTAGGCCAGCACTTTGCCGGTGTCGCTCGTGATCCGCGATCCGTACGACTCGGGCGGGTGATAGACCTGCCGAGTCAGGATGCGCAGCGCCCCGAACTCGATGACACCGCCGTCCTGCAACTGCCGGAGATCGAGGGTGTCCGACATGTCGTCGATCCGTCCGCCGCACTCCGCCGAGGCGACACCGAGCCGGAACGCAGTGTCCGTCGGCCCGTAGACGATGGCTCGCCCTTCCGGGCGAGCGGGACCGTAACGACGCCACACCAGAAGCCCGGGAACGTCGAGGCAGTGGTCCGCATGCAGATGCGAGAGCAGAACAGAGACCGAGCCGGGGTCGGCGTAGCGCTGCAGCGCACCGAGAACACCGGGCCCGAAGTCGAGTACCAGCGGCGGTGTGTCCGGAGCCCCGAGCAGATATCCGGACGCGGGTGAGTCCGGTCCGGAGACGCTTCCCGAGCATCCCAGAACGGTTAGACGCATGGCTGCCATGCTGCCAGAGAAGGTCCCGCCAAACGAAAGAACGCGATCATCGAGGCGCGAGCGTCGCACTGTCGCCGGTACGCCGAGCACGGCGCACGTCCGACGCGAGAACCCACGCCGCGATTACACCGCCCACCGCTCCGAACAGGTGCCCCTGCCAGGAAATACCTTCCTGACCGGGCAGGACTCCCCACAACACGCTTCCGTAGACCAGGAGCACGAGGACACCGAGCAGCAGCTGCAGCAGGCTGCGCGTGAACACCCCGCGCACGATCAGGTACGCCAGCCAACCGAAGACCAGCCCCGACGCACCGACGTGAATGCTCAAGGCGCCACCGGTCAACCAGGTCCCGAAACCGCCCACGATCCAGATCACAGCGGTGGCCGCGAGACCGCGGCCGATGCCCGACATCATGACGACGAACCCCAGCACCAGGATCGGTCCGGTGTTCGCGAACAGGTGGTCCCAGCCGTGGTGGAGAAGCGGCGCGAACGCAATGCCCCTCAGACCGTCGACTTCGCGCGGCTCGATTCCCGCGTTGTCCAGACGCAAACCGGTCGCGACGTCGACGGCTTCGATGACGTAGAGCAGGGCGACGAAGGAGGCGGTCAGCAGACCGGCGCGTAACCACAGCGGGCGCGTACTGTTTTGCGCGGCCCGCTCGGGCACCAGCATTCCCGTCGACGGATCGATCATCTGTGCTCACCCTTCTCCCGGTATCGAATGTACCGCCACGCGTCAGCGGAAGACCGACGGAAAGACCTCGCGATAGGTCGGGATCGACGCCACCGGGCTCGCGGCCAGCACGGCCTTGACGATCGCCCGTTCGACCACCGGCGCCACCGCCCGGCACACGGCGTCCATCAGACGCAGGTCCGCCGCCATCATCGGGTTCGCCCGATCGTCGGCCGGGACCGTGGCCATCGCTGTCGCGAGAGCGAAGATCGTGTCGCCGTCGAGCGGTGAGTGCGCCGGTCGGACGGCCCGCGCCAAACCGTCGTGCGCCGCCACCGCCAAGCGGCGGCACCCCGCTGCCGTCAACGGCGCATCGGTCGCAACCACGCCGATCGTGGTGTTCAGCGACGTGTCCTTGTCGGTCAGAGTCGCCGCCGCGGCGACCTCAGCGGGCGTCGGGGCCGACCCGACGAAGCCCTGGCCCCAGAGCATCCCCGTCGACGGGTCGAACACCGATCCCACCGGGTTGCACACCATCAGCGCCGACACGGTCACACCCGCTGCGGGCCCCGATTCGATCACCACGCTGGCACTCCCGACGCCGCCTTTGAGCACCCCGGCCCTGGCAGCAGTTCCGGCCCCGACGGAGCCGAGGGCGAAGTCCTCGGCCGCCGCGTCCGCGGCCAGGTAGCCGAATTCCGCCGTCGGCCGGACCGCCCAGTCGCCGACGGGCAGATCGAAGACGACGGCGCCGGGGACGATCGGGACGACGTACCCGGCCCGTCCCATCGGCACCCCGCGCCCGTGTTCTTCGGACCACCGCATCACTCCGTCTGCGGCGGCCAGGCCGTACGCGCTGCCGCCGGTGAGGAGGATCGCGTCGACCTGTTGGACCGAGTGCGACGGGTCCAGCAGGTCGGTTTCGCGTGTTCCGGGTCCACCGCCGCGGACGTCCACCGCGGCAGTGGTGCCGACTGTCGTGAGTACGACCGTGCATCCCGTTGCGCTTCCGGTGCCGACGTCGGATTCGGTGGCGACGGTGACGTCGCGATCCAGAACGTGGTGATGGCCCACGAGCAGCCCCCGTACGTCGGTGAGCAGATCGCGACGCCCGGTGGTCACGGCATCAAGGCTTGGACCAGCGAATCCTGCATCCACGTCAGCCAGTGGTAGACGTCGAGGTGCGGCGCACGCGGATCGTCGGCCTCGAACGCGTCGGGTGTGTCCGCCTCGATACCCAGCGTGGTCCCCAGGGCGAGCCGCACGTCGTTGAGCGCGGCGAGCCAGGCGTCCGCCTGCTCCGGAGTCAGCACAATGCGGCCACCGTCCGCGGGGAGGGTGTCCAGAACGACGGCCCCGGCGGCGCGTTTGGCGTCGATGATGTCGGGCTCGTGGATGCTGCGAAGCGCACCGTTGAGGTCGGCTTGCTCGGCCAACTCCAGCTCGGGGTCGGACGCGTCGGCGCCCTCCGGGCGGTGGAAATCGGGGAGTAGGCGAGCCAGCGTCGGGTCGGTCGGTGCGCTCGTGTTGCCCGATCGGATGCCGGTGAGCTCGGCGAGGTCGTCGACGGGCGACTGCGCCGATCGTTGTTCGAGGAGTCCGCCCACGGACGACACCAAGGACCTCAGAACTGCGGCTTCGCGGGCGTCCATCTCGGACCTGAATTTCGGGCCCCCGAGGCCGCTCCGTCGACTCCACGTGCGCACGTGCGAAAACCCCTCTACGTATCGTGCTGCATGGTCGCCCACAGGCCGGCGGCATGGAGGCGCTGCACGTCGAGTTCCATCTTGTCGCGGGCACCCGACGAAACCACCGCTTTGCCTTCCGAGTGCACCTGCATCATGAGCTCGGTGGCCTTGGGTTTGCTGTAGCCGAACAGCTTCTGAAAAATGTAGGTGACGTAATGCATGAGGTTCACCGGGTCGTCCCACACGATGGTGACCCAGGGCTTGTCCTCGGCGACGTCTTCTTTCACCGCCGCCGATTGCGTCGGCGACGCTTCCGGAACGGCCGTGGCAGTCGACATGCAAACCAGGGTACGACGTGACCTCGGGCGAAGAGAACCCCGCATCCGTACAGTCTCCTCTCGTGACCTCCACGGCGCTGTTCACCGACCAGTACGAGCTGACCATGTTGTCGGCTGCACTCCGAGACGGTTCCGCGAGCCGCCGCAGCGCCTTCGAGGTGTTCGCGCGCCGGCTTCCGGACGGACGACGCTACGGAGTCGTCGCGGGCACCGGCCGCTTCCTGGACGCGCTCACCCGCTTTCGGTTCGGTGAGAGCGAATTGTCCTCTCTCGCAGTGTTCCTCGACGAGGTGACGTTGGAATGGCTGCGCGACTACCGCTTCTCGGGCGACATCGACGGCTACCGCGAGGGCGATTTGTACTTCCCGGGCTCCCCCATTCTGTCGGTGCGCGGCACCTTCGCCGAATGCGTGATCCTCGAAACGCTGGCCTTGTCGATCTTCAACCACGACAGCGCAGTCGCGTCCGCGGCAGCCCGAATGGTCGGCGCCAGCGCCGGCCGCCCCCTCATCGAGATGGGCTCTCGACGTGCGCACGAGGAGGCAGCCGTCGCCAGCTCGCGCGCGGCGTACATCGCCGGGTTCGCAGCGACGTCCAATCTCGAAGCCGTTCGGCGGCACGGCATTCCCGGCGCCGGAACCAGTGCGCACGCCTTCACCCTCCTGCACACCACAGCGGCCGGACCGGACGAAGCGGCCGCGTTCCGCAGTCAGATCGACGCGTTGGGGGTCGGTACCACTCTTCTCGTCGACACCTACGACATCACCGACGGTGTGGCCACGGCCGTATCCGTCGCCGGACCGGAACTGGGCGGGGTCCGCATCGACTCCGGCGATCTCGGCGTACTCGCCCGTCAGGTGCGCGAACAGTTGAACGCACTCGGTGCCGAGAACACCAAGATCGTCGTGTCGGGCGACCTCGACGAGTACGCCATCGCGTCGCTACGCGCCGAACCCGTCGACACCTACGGCGTCGGAACGTCCGTCGTGACGGGGTCGGGCTCCCCGACCGCCGGCATGGTCTACAAACTCGTGGAGGTCGACGACATCCCGGTGGCCAAGCGCAGCAGCCACAAGGAATCCCGCGGCGGGCGTAAGCGCGCGTTCAGGGTGTCCCGGCACACCGGCACGATCGTCGAGGAGCTGGTACAGGGTGCGGACGACACCCCGCCGACGACCGCGGAACACCTCGTTCGGGAACTGTCGATACCACTCGTTCGCGGCGGCGATCAGGTGCCCGAACTGCCGACCCTGTCCGACGCACGGACCCTCGTCGCCGACGGTCTGCGGTCGCTGCCGTGGGAGGGCCTGGGTCTCTCCCAGGGAGACCCGGCCGTACCCACCGTATTCTCGGCCCGATGACCACTGCATTGCTCGTCGTCGACGTACAGAACGACTTCTGTGAGGGCGGCTCGCTGGCCGTCACGGGAGGCGCACGCGTCGCGCAGTCCATCACGGAGTTGCTCGCCGCCGGTACCTACTCGGTGGTGGCCGCGACCCGCGACCACCACATCGATCCGGGCGCGCACTTCTCCGACACCCCCGACTTCGTCGACAGTTGGCCGCCGCATTGCGTCGTCGGCACGCCGGGTTGCGACTTCCACCCCGACCTCGACACGAGCACTGTTCAGGCCGTGTTCTCCAAAGGCGAGTACGACGCCGCGTACTCGGGGTTCGAAGGGTCGTCCGAGACCGGGGTCGCTCTCGACGTCTGGCTCCGAGAGCAGGGAGTCGATGCCGTGCACGTCGTGGGTATCGCCACCGACCACTGCGTGCGCGCCACCGCGCTCGATTCGGCGAAGGCCGGTTTCGACACCACCGTGCTGACCGAATACTGCGCGGCGGTGTCACCGACGAACACGCCCACCGTCCTCGGGGAGTTGAACGAGCGCGGGGTTCACATCTCCTGACGCAGTAACCTTCTCCGGTGCCGCCCCTGTCATCGAAGAACCAGCCGGACCTGCCGACCGTCCCCAACCTGCTGAAGACAGCCGTGTCGGCACTCGGCGGCACCGAACGCGCCGCGCAGGTCACGATGGCGTCGGCCGTCGCGCACAGCATCGACACCGGCGAGCACCTCGCCGTACAAGCCGGAACCGGCACCGGTAAGTCGCTCGCATACCTCGTTCCCGCACTGCGTCACGCCGTCGAGTCGGGCAAGACCGTCGTGGTGTCCACGGCCACGATCGCGTTGCAGCGCCAGCTGGTGGACCGCGACCTCCCGCGCCTGTCGAAGGCGCTCACCTCGGACCTGAACCGAGCGCCCCGATTCGCAATCCTCAAGGGACGCGGAAACTATCTGTGCCTGAACAAGCTTCACGGTGCGCCGGTGGATTCGCCCGAGGAAGACCCGCTGTTCGACGCGTTCGCGGTGTCCCGTCTGGGCCGCGAAGTGCAGGTGATCAGAAAGTGGTCGTCCGACACCGAGACCGGGGACCGTGACGAGCTCAAGCCCGGTGTCAGCGATCAGGCGTGGCGGCAGATGTCCGTCACCTCGAGAGAATGCCTCGGCAAGTCGAGATGCAGCTACGGCGAGGACTGCTTCGCCGAGAAAGCGCGCGGCGAATCCGCGAAATCCGACGTCGTGGTGACCAATCACGCGATGCTCGCCATCGACGCGATCACCGGGATCAAGGTCCTCCCCGAACACGACGTCGTGGTCATCGACGAGGCACACGAACTGGTCGACCGAGTGACCGGCGCCGCCACGGCCGAGCTGTCCGTGTCCTCCATCGGCACTGCGATGCGCCGCAGCACCAAGCTCGTCGAGGACGAGATCCTCGACCGGTTCAGTGCGTCGGCGGAGGGTTTCGCCGCCTTGCTCGACGAGTGCACAGCGGGCCGGTGGGAGGAGCTGCCCGACGGCGCCGGCCACACCCTGGCCGCCATACGTGACTCTGCGTGGTCGGTGCGTAGTGCAATCGGGCCGGCCGACAAGGCAGACGCGGACGCGGCTGCTGCGCGGACGGCGGCGATCGCCGCCATCGACGAGGTGCACGACACCGCCGTCCGCATTCTCGAGACGTACCAGGAGCCGGATCCGGCGAAGCGCCGCGACGTCGTCTGGCTCTCGGTCGACGACTTCCGCGGTGTCGTACGCCGAGTCGTGCGGGTGGCGCCGCTGTCGGTCGGCGGACTGTTGCGCAGCAAGCTGTTCGCGGAGTCCACCGTCGTCCTGACCTCCGCCACCCTGACCGTCGGCGGGTCGTTCGACGGTCTGGCCGTGAACTGGGGGCTGCCCGCCGAGAACCCCACGAGGGTCGACGCCGCCCTCGCGTCGGGTGTCGAAGCCCCGTCGGACGAGAAGACCATTCGCTGGAACTCCCTCGATGTGGGCTCGCCGTTCGACCACAAGAAGGCCGGCATCCTCTACATCGCCAAGCACCTGACTCCGCCGGGCCGAGACGGGCTCAGCCCGTCCTACCTGGACGAGATCGCCGGTCTCGTCGAGGCCGCGGGCGGACGCACCCTCGGACTGTTCTCCTCGATGCGCGCGGCGAAGACGGCCGCCGCCGAGATGCGTGAACGCCTCGACACCCCGATCCTCTGCCAGGGCGACGACGCGACCGGTGCGTTGGTCGACACGTTCGCCGCGGACGAGCCGACCACCCTGTTCGGGACGCTCTCGCTGTGGCAGGGCGTCGACGTGCCGGGCCGGTCCCTCACCCTCGTCATCCTGGACCGCATTCCCTTCCCGCGGCCCGACGACCCGCTGCTCGTCGCGCGGCAGCGCGCCATCGAATCCCGCGGCGGCAACGGCTTTCTCGCCGTCGCAGCCAACCACGCCGCGCTGCTCCTCGCCCAGGGCGTGGGCAGGTTGCTGCGCAGCGTGGACGACAAGGGTGTGATCGCCGTTCTCGATCCCCGCCTGGCAACCGCCCGTTACGGCGGCTACCTGCGGGCATCGCTCCCACCGTTCTGGGAGACGTCGGATCCGGACCTCGTGAAAGCCGCGTTGAAAAGGCTGACGAGCTAGTCGGTGCTGTCGAGAATCAGTCGTACCGCATCACGAGGTGCGTCCCACTGCGGAAAATGGCCGCATCGCTCGAACCAGTGCAGCTTTGCGTCGGGGAAGAGGTCTGTGGCGCGCGCGGCCTGCTTCGGCAGAGTCACCAGATCCCGCCGCCCCCAACCGATCGTGACCCGGCCGGGCGCGGTGCCGGCCGGGGCGCCTTGTTGCTTGGGCCCGTGGACGAGGGCATCCAGGGTGGCTCCGACCGACGGGGAGTCGGCGAGCCCGCGGACGTCCGGCAACACGGTCTCACGCGAGAGTGCCCAGGGCCGCGCCGACAACTGAGCCAGCAACAGGGTCCGTCCCGCAGGGTTGCCGAGCAGGGTGGGCAGCGCACCTCTCAACGCCTTGACCAGAGCGATCGACGGCTTCAACGTAGCGCCGAAGACGGTGAGCTCGCGGTCGCTCCAGAACCCGCCGGGGTCCAGCGCCACGGTGTCACCGCCGACTCCGCGCCGCGCGAGTTCCAGCACGATCCGGGCGCCCACCGAGTGGCCGACGGTGGAAATGCCGCTCAGATTGTGATCGCGGATGAAGTCCGCCACCGAGTCGGCGAGGGTAGCGATCGACACCTCGCCGGTGAGCGGCGGTGTCTCACCGAACCCCGGTAGGTCGACAGCGATGACTTCACGGTGAGCGGCCAACTCGTCGAGGATCGGGGCCCAGGATCGTGATCCCACACCCAGACCGTGTACGAGCAACAACGGGGTGCCTTTGCCGGCACGAACATGGTTCAACGTCATCGCCCGACGCTATCGCAAGCGCGCCGGGCGGCTCGGACGCTGTAGGTGTGAGCGCCCGGCGACGACCGGGCTAGGGCGCCGCAACCCTCCCCAACTCGGCGTCCCCGGCCAAGGACGGGTGATGCGGAAGCACCCGCACCGTATAGCCGACGTTGCCGGACATCGGGAGCGTGGTGTCGACGTCGAAGACCGCTTCGCCCTCCGGGCCCTGACCCGAGTGCGCCATCGGCACGGTGACGACTCCGGACAGATTCTCGTCGGAATCGGCCTTCCCGAGAACTGCCTGCACCACGACGTCGCCCGGTGCGAGGCCGGCCAAGTCCACGTGCGCCGTGAGGGTCAGTTCCGATCCGAGAACCGGAGTGTCCGGCAGGCCGGAGCTGTCCACCTCGAGTACTCGCAGCGACGGCCACGCCGAGTCGATCCGGCTGCGGTACTCGGCGAGAGCCTTCGCTCCGGCGAAACCGTCTGCTGTCGCAGCGACTCCGGCACGCGACGCCGGACCGTAGTACCCGGTCGTGTAATCACGAACCATCCTCGACGCCAACACCTTCGGGCCCGTGCGCTGCAGCGTGTGGCGCACCATCTCGACCCATCGGGCCGGCAGTCCCTCGGCGTTTCGGTCGTAGAACTTCGGAAGCACCGATTTCTCGAGCAGTTCGTAGAGCGCCGCGGCTTCGAGATCGTCGCGGCGGTGCTCGTCGACGACGCCGTCCGCCGTCGGAATGGCCCACCCGTTCTCGCCGTCGTACATCTCGTCCCACCACCCGTCTCGGATTGACAGGTTGAGTCCGCCGTTCAGAGCGGACTTCATTCCGGAGGTGCCGCACGCTTCGAGTGGACGCAGCGGATTGTTCAGCCACACATCGCATCCCCAGTACAGGTAACGCGCCATCGACATGTCGTAGTCGGGCAGGAACACGATGCGGTGACGCACATCGGCTTCGTCGGCGAAGCGCACGATCTGCTGGATGAGCGCTTTCCCTCCGTCGTCGGCAGGGTGGCTCTTACCGGCGACCACCAACTGGACCGGACGCTCGGGGTCGAGCAGCATCGCCCGCAGCCGGTCTGGTTGACGCAACATCAACGTCAGACGCTTGTAGGTCGGGACCCGTCGGGCGAACCCGACAGTGAGCACGTTCGGATCGAAAACGTCTGCCGTCCAACCCAGTTCGGCCTCCGTCGACCCGCGTTCGAGTGCGGACGCCTTGACGCGTCGGCGGACCTCGTCGACGAGCTCGGCTCGGAGATCGCCGCGGATTCGCCACAGTTCCTGCTCGGGGACGTCCCCGAGACGCTCCCACCCTTCGGCTTCCTCCATGGTGTCGTCGGCCAGTTCGATCCACCGACGCGACGCCCACGTCGGTGCGTGCACGCCGTTGGTGACCGATCCGATCGGCACCTCGCCGGCGTCGAATCCCGGCCACAACGCCTCGAACATGCCGCGGCTGACGATGCCGTGCAACTTGGACACACCGTTGGCGCGCTGCGCGGATCGAAGTCCCATGTGCGCCATGTTGAACACACTCGGGTCCTGCTCACGGCCGAGTTCGAGAATGCGATCCAACGCAATACCGGGCAGCAGAGACGACTGCGCGGACCCGTCGCCGAAGTAGTGCCGCACGAGATCCGCCGGGAAGCGGTCGATTCCGGCCGGTACCGGCGTATGGGTGGTGAACACGGTCGACGCGCGCACCGCCGTCAGCGCGGAATCGAAGTCGAGTCCGTTGCTGTTGTCGGCCAACAACTCTCGAATGCGTTCGAGGCCGAGGAAGCCGGCGTGACCCTCGTTCATGTGGAACACCGAGGGGGCGGGCAGATTGTGGATCGTGGTGTAGGCGCGCACGGCGCGCACGCCGCCGACACCGGCCAGGATCTCCTGCTTCACGCGATGGTCCTGGTCGCCGCCGTACAACCGGTCGGTGACTCCGCGCAGTTCGGGATCGTTGTCGGCGATGTCGGAGTCGAGCAGCAGCAGCGGGATCCGGCCCACCTGGGCGATCCAGACTCGTGCGCGCAGCACGCGGTCGCCGGGCATCGCGACGTGTACCAGTACCGCGGTGCCACCGTCGTCGGTCAGCAGGCGCAGGGGAAGTCCTTGCGGATCCAGCGACGGATACCGCTCGGCCTGCCACCCGTCGGCGGTCAGCGACTGACGGAAGTAACCCGACCGGTACAGCAGGCCTACGCCGATCAGTGGGAGCCCCAGGTCCGACGCAGCCTTGAGGTGGTCACCGGCCAGGATGCCGAGGCCGCCGGAATAGTTGGGCAGCACCTCCGAGACGCCGAACTCCATGGAGAAGTAGGCAATACCTGCCGGCAGGTCCTGACCTGCCTCGAGCTCGCGTTGGAACCACAGCGGCCGCCGCAGGTACTCGTGCAACTCGTCGGTCAGTTCGGCGAGGCGGGCAACGAAGCGGTCGTCGGTTGCGAGCTCGCGCAGACGGTCGGGGCCGACCTCACCGAGAAGTCGAACCGGGTCGCGTTCGCTGCTGACCCAGAGCTCGGGATCGATACTCTCGAACAGATCCTGGGTGGGCGAATGCCAGGACCACCGCAGGTTGACCGAGAGTTCGGCGAGTGGGGAGAGGCGATCGGGCAATTGGGCTCGGACGGTGAACCGACGCAGGGCTTTCACCGGCCGAACATTACTCACGGCGGCGGGCCCCCGCGGGCGGACAAGACAGAACAGTCGAAGAAAGCGGTTTGAGGAAGGTCGATCGTGGCCATTCCAGCCTGGACTCTGCGACCACACGACGCGTCGGCAGTGACTCCGATACGGTTGGAGACGTTCTTCAGCCAGACACTTACAGCCAGCGACGCATCAGAAATGGGGCTCCGGTGACAGGCCGACTCGGCATCGACGACGTACTACCCGACACAACGGCCGGAAGGTTTCCGGCGAAAGCCGTGGTCGGAGAAACGTTTCCACTGTCCGCGGCGGTGTGGCGCGAAGGGCACGACGCCATCGCCGCGACCCTGACGGTCCGCGGACCCGGACAGACGAAGACCCTCCGCATCCCCATGGTGCCGGGTACCGAACCCGATATCTTCCACGCAGTGTTCACCCCCGACGCCGAGGGATTCTGGATCGCGCGTATCGAGGCGTGGAGCGATCCGGTCGCGACCTGGATGCATGCGGTCGAGGCAAAGCTGGGCGTCGGCCAGGGCCCGGGCGAGCTGGCGAACGACCTCGAGACAGGCGCGCTGCTGTTCGAACGGGTTGCGAAGAGTGTGCCCAAGACGGATCGTTCGCGCATCGAGGACGTCGTGACGGCACTGCGCAGCGACGCCTTCCTTCCGTCTCGTGTCGCACCGGCGTTCACACCCGAGGTGCGCGCACTCCTGCACGAATATCCGCTGCGCGAACTGGTGACCCGAGGTAACGCGGTCAACATCTGGGCCGACCGCCGTGTCGCGCTGTTCGGTAGTTGGTACGAGCTGTTCCCGAGGTCGACAGGTGGGTGGAACGAGGACGGAAGCCCGCGCCACGGCACCTTCGCCACCACCGCGGATCAGCTTCCGCGGGTCGCGGCCATGGGCTTCGACGTCGTGTACTTCCCGCCGATTCACCCCATCGGAAAAGTGAACCGCAAGGGCCGCAACAACACGCTCACGCCCGGACCGACGGATGTCGGCTCACCGTGGGCCATCGGCTCGGACGAGGGCGGCCACGACGCCACCCACCCGGAACTCGGCACCACCAAGGAGTTCCGGGCTCTGGTGAGCGCGGCGAAGAGTCTCGGACTCGAGGTCGCGCTGGATCTCGCCCTGCAGGCCGCACCCGACCATCCGTGGGCGACCGCCCATCCCGAGTACTTCACGGTTCTTCCCGACGGCACGATCGCGTACGCCGAGAACCCGCCCAAGAAGTACCAGGACATCTACCCGATCAACTTCGACAACGACCGCAAGGGCATCTACACCGAGGTCCTGCGCGTCGTACGATTCTGGATCAAGCAGGGCGTCAAGATCTTTCGGGTCGACAACCCGCACACCAAGCCACCGGACTTCTGGGAGTGGCTGATCGCGGAGATCAAGAAGACCGACCCGGACGTACTGTTCCTCGCCGAGGCGTTCACCCGCCCCGCCCGGTTGTACGGTCTGGCGCGTCGAGGATTCACGCAGTCCTACACCTACTTCACCTGGCGCACCTCGAAGACCGAACTCACCGAATTCGCCACCGAGATCGCGACGAAGGCCGATCAGTCTCGCCCGAACCTGTTCGTCAACACCCCGGACATCCTGCACGAAAGCCTGCAACACGGTGGACCGGGAATGTTCGCCATTCGGGCCGTGCTCGCCGCGACGATGTCGCCGACCTGGGGCGTCTACTCGGGCTTCGAGCTGTTCGAACATCAGGCCGTTCGCGAAGGCAGCGAGGAGTACCTCGACACCGAGAAGTTCGAGTTGCGTCCACGTGATTTCGAGGGCGCCCGCGCACGCGGTGAGTCTCTCGAGCCGTGGATCACCTCGCTCAACGCGATTCGGCGTGCGCATCCCGCGTTGCAGCAACTGCGCAACATCCATTTCCACGCAATCGACAACGACGCGCTCATCGCGTACTCGAAGTTCGATCCCGAGTCGGGGGACGCCGTCCTCGTCATCGTGAACCTGAACCCGTTCGGTGCCGAGGAAGGCACCGTGTGGCTGGACATGCCGAAGATCGGTCGTGACTGGCAGGAGCACGTGACGGTGACCGACGAGGTCTCCGGACAGCAATTCCAGTGGGGCCAAGCCAATTACGTCCGACTCGAGCCGTGGCGGGCGGTGGCGCACATCCTTGCGTTGCCTCCGGTTCCCTTCCCCGCACGATTCGAGCTCGCCTACCGGGAAGGAACATCATGACCCCGCAGAACGACCCGCCTCAGGCCTCCCCGACCTACACTCCTCCCTCGTCCGAGGACCTGTCGCTGCTGGCCAGAGGCCACCACCACAACCCGCATTCCGTGCTGGGCGCGCACCCTGTCACGGGCGGCACCGCGATCCGGGCGCTGCGCCCCAACGCGAAGTCGGTCACGGCTGTCGTGGGCGGCAAGGACTACCCGCTCGGCCACCTCGCGAACGGTGTCTTCGATGCGGTGCTCCCGATCGAGAACTTGTCGGACTACCGCCTGCGGGTCGAGTACCCCGGTGACCACGTGGTGACCGTCGCCGACGGGTACCGATTCCTCCCCACTCTCGGCGAGCTGGACCTGCACCTGTTCGGCGAGGGCCGCCACGAACGACTGTGGGAAATTCTCGGCGCTCACCCCCGCTCGTACACGACGCCCGACGGCGAGGTCGCCGGCACCTCGTTCGCCGTGTGGGCTCCCGGAGCGGTCGGCGTCACCGTCGTCGGCGAGTTCGACGGGTGGGGCGGTCAGACCTGGCCGATGCGCACCCTCGGATCGACGGGTGTGTGGGAACTGTTCGTCCCGCACGTCGGCGACGGCACCCTGTACAAGTTCCGCGTGCACGGCAAGGACGGTGTCACCCGCGACAAGGCGGACCCGATGGCGTTCCGCACAGAGGTGCCGCCCTCGACCGCGTCGGTCGTCACCACCAGCTCGTACGAGTGGCAGGACGCCGAGTGGATCGACGCCCGCGCAGAACTCGAACCGCATCGTGCACCGATGAGCGTGTACGAGGTACACCTGGCATCGTGGCGGCCCGGATTGAATTATGCCGAATTGGCAGAACAACTCTCGGCTCACGTCAAGGAAACCGGCTTCACCCACGTCGAGCTGCTGCCTGTGGCCGAGCACCCTTTCGGTGGTTCGTGGGGCTACCAGGTCACGTCCTACTACGCCCCGACCTCACGGTTCGGCACCCCGGACGAGTTCCGCGCGTTCGTCGACCGGCTGCACCAGGACGGCATCGGCATCATCGTCGACTGGGTTCCCGCTCACTTCCCGAAGGACGAATGGGCACTCGCCCGATTCGACGGCTCACCGCTGTACGAACACGGCGATCCCCGCCGCGGTGAGCAACTCGACTGGGGCACACTGGTTTTCGACTTCGGTCGTACCGAGGTCCGCAACTTCCTCGTGGCGAACGCGCTCTACTGGATCGACGAGTACCACATCGACGGGCTCCGCGTGGACGCTGTTGCATCCATGCTCTACCTGGATTACTCACGGCCCGAGGGTGGTTGGGAACCGAACATCTACGGTGGCCGCGAGAACCTCGAGGCGGTGGCGTTCCTGCAGGAAATGAACGCCACTGTGCACAAACAACATCGCGGCGTCGTCACCATCGCCGAGGAGTCCACGTCGTGGCCCGGCGTGACCCGTCCCACGAGCGTCGGTGGCCTCGGCTTCTCGATGAAGTGGAACATGGGCTGGATGCACGACACGCTCGGGTACATGGGCCGCGATCCCATCCACCGCGCCTACCACCACCACGAGATGACCTTCTCGCTCGTGTACGCGTGGAGCGAGAACTTCGTCCTCCCGATCAGCCATGACGAGGTCGTCCACGGCAAGGGCACCCTGTGGACCCGGATGCCCGGCGACGACTGGGCGAAAGCCGCCGGCGTGCGCGGAATGCTCGCCTACATGTGGGCACACCCCGGCAAGCAGCTGCTCTTCATGGGTCAGGAGTACGGGCAGACCGCCGAGTGGTCGGACGAACGCGGTCTCGACTGGCACGACATGGACGGTGACGGGGTCGGCGTTCTGCATCGTGGGGTGCAGCAGTTGGTCGGAGACCTCAACCGCACCTACGTCGACGGCCCGGAGTTCTGGACCCAGGACAGCTCGCCCAGCGGCTTCTCCTGGATCGATGCCAACGACACCGCGAACAACGTACTGAGCTTCCTGCGATTCGGCTCGGACGGTTCGACCGTCGCGTGCCTGTTCAACTTCTCGGGTTCTCAGCACGCCGACTATCGTGTTGGATTACCCGAACCGGGCACCTGGACCGAGATCCTGAACACCGACTCCGAGTCCTACGGGGGTTCCGGCGTCGGGAACCTCGGTGAGGTCACGGCAACGGAGCAGTCCTGGCACGGTCGCCCCGCCTCGGCGCGGGTCACACTGCCGCCCTACGGAGCGATCTGGCTCAGACTGGAGAGGTGATGATCGGGGGTCGCTCGGGTCTGATCGCGGCGACCCTCGCTCTCGCTCTTCTGGCATCGGGTTGCGGCAACCTCGTGTCCGGTCGGGCCGTGTCCATCTACGACGACCCCTTCACCGTTGCCGGTCTCCCGGTCACGTCGGGTCCGTCGGGCCCACGTCCGGGCGTGAGCCACGCCGACCTACCGGTCACGAACTTCGACGGCAACGACGCCGACGTGCTGGCGGTGGATGCCGTCGACGACATCCAGACGTTCTGGGAGGCGGTCTATCCCACCTTGTTCCGAGGTCGATTCGAGCCGGTGGCCGAGCTGATCTCGTGGGACGCCGACGCACGGCGCGGCCAGAGTCCGGACTTCTGCGACGAGGAGACCGACGGCGTTCCGAACGCCGGTTTCTGCTCGCTCGACAACACCATCGGGTGGGACCGAGGCATCCTCCTTCCCGCCATGATGGACGCGTTCGGCCCCATGTCCGTCGTGATGGTCCTCGCACACGAGTACGGCCACGCAGTGCAGACGCAGTCGGGACTCATCGGCGACAGCGATCCCACGATCGTCGCCGAGCAACAGGCCGACTGTTTCGGCGGCGCGTTCATGCGCTCGGTCGCTCAGGGCGAGTCGAAGCACTTCACGCTCAACACGTCCGACGGGTTGAACTCGGTGCTCGCCGCAACGGTCGCCGTCCGAGACGAGGACCCGGGCTCCCCCGATTCGGTGCACGGGTCGGCATTCGAGCGTGTGACCGCCGCGCAGATCGGGTTCACCGACGGCGCCGGTGCCTGCACGAAGATCGACGAGAAGGAAGTCGAATCCAGGCGTGCGAGCCTCCCCCAGCAGTTCGACAATCCCTCGGACACTGGCGAACTGCCGGTGACGCAGGAATCTCTCGAGATGTTTGCTACCACCTTCGAACAGGTTCTTCCCACGCCGACACCCCCGACGTTCGACTACACCCGTTCCGACACCGGTTGCACCGACGCGAAAACCACCGACCCCGTGTCGTACTGTCCCTCCACCAACACGATCGGCGTCGACGTCGAGAAACTGGCCGAGCGCGGTGAGCAGTCGCGGTCCGGTGACGACGTGCTGCCGATCAACGTTTCGGGTGACTACAGCGCGTACGTCGTCTTCGTCTCGCGATACGTCCTCGCGGTACAGAAAGCCGCGGGGCAAACCCTCGTCGACGCCCGTGCCGCGCTGCGATCCGCATGCCTCTCGGGCGCCGTCACCTCGCTGCTGAGCCCCGAAAACCCCCAGGAGGGAGCGCAACTGGCCGTCACGCTGTCCCCCGGTGATCTCGACGAGGCCGTCTCGGGCCTCCTCACGGACGGACTCGCGGCCTCCGACGTGGACGGCAACACGGTCCCCAGTGGTTTCTCCCGCGTCGACGCGTTCCGCTGGGGCGTACTGGGCGGCCGAACAGCGTGCGACGGCCGCTACAACTGAGGCACACTACGTACGTGAGCGACACAGGTGAGTGGTACTACGACGTCGAGACCAAGCAGGTCTCCCAGGGCAAGACGACCGGATACTCGAACCGGATGGGTCCGTATCCGGACCGGGACAGCGCCGAGCACGCCCTCGAGACGGCGGCGGCACGCAACAAGGCGGCCGACAAGGACGACGACTGGAACTGACCTAGTAGAGCGCTGTCGCGAGCTTGCGGCGAGCACTCACCACCACCGGATCCGCCACGTCGAACAGCTCGAAGAGTTCGAGCAGGCGCGCTCGAACACGTGAACGATCTTCGCCCGCAGTGACTTTGACCAACGCGACGAGTCGGTCGAAGGCCTCCTCCATCCGCTGCTCGTGCAATTCGGCGTCGGCGGCGTCCAGACCGGCGTCGATGTTGGACGGGTCGGAATCAGCCGTGGCGACGGCATCCGCCGGTAGCTGCTGCACGCGAGCGAGGAACCGCACCTGACGTACGCCGCTCAGCGCCTCGGCGTTGGTCGGCTCCGCGTCGACGATCGCTTGGAACGCCTGCTCGGCCTTGGTGAAGTCACCGTCGGCGAGAGCGTCTTCCGCGGCGTCGAATCGCGGATCGCTCGGTTCTTCGGGCTCGACTGCCCCGTCTGCCGACGGGGGTCCGCTCAATTTGCCTTCCACGGCCTGGGCGATGGCGGCGAGCCACTGCCGAAGGTGCTCCTCGGGCTGCGGTCCCTGCAGGTCGGCGAGGGGTTGGCCGGCGGCCACCGCCACCAGGGTCGGAATGGCTTGGACGCCGAATGCCTGAGCGATGCGGGGACTGACGTCGACGTCGACGTTCGCCAGTACCCAGGATCCCGCGCCTTCGACGGCCAGTTTCTCTAGCACCGTGGTGAGCGAGGCGGTCTGCGGTGACCTGGCCGAGTAGAGGTTGACGATCACCGGTACCTGGTTCGAGCGGACCAGAACGTTGTCCTCGAAGTCCAGTTCCGTCACGGCGACGACCACGGGTAACCCGTTGGGCGCGGTGGGCGGCGGTGGTGCGTCCTTGGCCGCAGCCTTGGCTTTGAGTGCTGACAGGTCCACGGCGCCGGACATGGCGGCCGCTGTCACTGCCGAGGGACGAGGAGGACGGGAGCCGGGGCGAGTCACATCGAATATTTTGTCACTACGCGGGGACCGAGCGCGAGGTTGCCCCACCCTCGGACAACTCGGCCAGACGGCCCGTGCGCACGGCCCACCGCTCGTAGATCACGGTGCCGAAGGGCGGGATGCTGGCCAGCAATGCGACGAGGGTCACTCCTACGGTCCACTTCAGCTTCACCGCGGTGACGACCGTGACGACGATGTAGATGACGAACACGGCACCGTGAATCATGCCGGGGTAACGAACGGCGCTGTCGATGTTCGGATCCGGGATCCACTTGATGGCCATTCCCACGAGCAAAGCCACCCAGGTGATGGCCTCGGCGATCGCAACGAAGCGGAAGCGCTTGGCCGTGGTGGAGAGATCGAATGCATTCGCCATGACATCGATTGTGCCCGACGACTACGACAGCGGGTAGTTGTCCGCTGGTGTGAGCTACACCATCGGCAGTTTCCGCTCCGCCGCTATACCGTCGTGGGATGACTTCTTCGACGCAGTCCCCCACGGCCCAGGCGATCGCAGCGGGCCTCGTGACCGCGATCGATCATGTGGGCATCGCAGTCCGCGATCTCGACGACGCAATCGAGTGGTACCGCTCGCACTTCGGCATGGTGTCGACACACGAAGAGGTCAACGAGAGTCAAGGCGTGCGCGAAGCCATGATGTCCGTACCTGGGGCAACGGATGCGTCCGCTCAGATCCAGTTGCTGGCACCGCTCGACGAGACGTCCACCATCGCCAAGTTCCTCGATCGCAACGGACCCGGTTTGCAGCAACTCGCCTTCCGGGTCAGTGACGTCGAGGCCGTGTCCGAATTCCTCCGCGAGCGCGGCGTTCGCCTGCTCTACGAGAAGCCTCGGCGCGGAACCGCGGACTCACGGATCAATTTCGTGCATCCCAAGGACGCGGGCGGGGTGCTCGTCGAACTGGTCGAGCCCGCCGCGTCGACGCAGCACTGACAGGCACGCACTGGGAATGATGGCGGTTGTCCCGGTAAGTTGACCGCCATGGTGAACGAGAACGTCAGCGGGGGCGCGACGAGCCTTCCCTTCAGCGTCACACGCAAGGGATTCGACAAGGACGAAGTTCAGCGGTACTTCGAGCGTTTCGACGCGGAGTTGCGTGTCACCGCAACCGATCGCGACGCGGCGGCGGCTCAGGCGAGGGACCTGGCCGTACAACTCGAGGACGCACGGGACGAAATCGACGACCTGCGCAAGGACATCGATCGTCTCTCGGTCCCGCCGACTACTGCGGAGGGCATGAGCGATCGCATCTCGCGCATGCTGCGTCTGGCGTCGGACGAGGCCTCCGAAGTGCGCTCTACCGCACAGGCCGAGGCCGCCGAGATGATTTCCGTCGCGGAGCAGGAGAGCGAGCGACTGCGTGGCCAGCACGACACCCTCGTCGTCGAGCTCAAGGAACGCCGCGCGGCGCTGGACAAAGAACACGAGAAGACGATGGCCGACGCGCGGGCCGAGGCCGCGCGGATCGTCGAAGCAGCAGAGGCCGAGCGCGACCGCCTCGACGCCGAAGCGGAGACCAAGCGCAACGCGGTGCAGGAAGACTTCGAGATCACCATGGCCGACCGCCGAGGCAAGGTCCTCGCGGAGGTGGAGGAGCTCGACACCACCAGCAAGGCGGAGGCAGCCAAACGCTTGGCCGACAGCACCGCTGCTGCGGACACGTTGCTCGCGGAGAGCACAGCCGCCGCGGAGAAGCTGCGGGCGGAGAGCACTGCCACGGCCGAGGCTCGTCTCACGGACAGCAAGAACGAGGCCGAGCGGCTTCGCACGGAGAGCCAGGCGGAAGCCGAGAAACTCCTCGCCGACAGCAAGGCAGCGGCCGACGACCGCCTCGCCACCAGTACCGCCGAAGCCGAACGACGACTGGCCGAGAGCAAGGCAGACGCCGAGCGCCGCCTCGCCGAGGCGAGCGCCGAAGCCAAGCGCACATTGGCGGATGCCACCGCCGAGGCCAAGCGACGGCTGCAGGCCGCGACGGAACAGTCGGAACGACGAATCGCCCACGCGAAGGAACTGGCCGAGGAGCTGCGTGTGCTCCGTGGACGCGTTCTGGCTCAGCTCCTGGGCATCCGCGGGCAGCTCGACTCAGTGCCGGCGATGCTGTCGTCGGTCAATCGTGAGAGCGAACTGCTCGACAGCTCACAGTCTCAGGACGACGACGTGGAGGACTACTCGGACGACGCCGACACCACGGCTATTCGTACCGGAAACTGAGTCGGCGGGGGCCGGGGCCGGCCGCTCCGACTCAGGACCACCTACGGGTGAGCTTCCTGGTGCCCCTTCCGGACCAGCAGCCGGTGTGCCAGTGCCGCCTGTCGTCGGGTCCACCGATGCGATCGACCGGCCAGACGACGACGTGGGCGACGCCCGACATGATCTCCTGGTCGCAGCCCGGGCACCGATAGGGCTTGGTGGCCCGCGATCCCGGAATGGGACGTACGGCGTAACGCTCGTCCTCGTCGCCGGCGGGACCGATTTCGGTGCGCATCACTGCGCTGCCGAACAGCGTGCCGTCGTGCTCCGTGGGCGCGGCGCGGCCACCTTTGCGGTGTGGTTTTCGACGAGGCACACCCCCGATTCTATCGGCGGTCAGAACAACTTGAACTCGGTGCTCTCGGTACCCCGCAGAACGTCGTAATCGAGTGTCAGACAACGGATTCCGCGATCCGCCGCAAGAGTCCTTGCCTGCGGCTTGATTTGCTGCGCCGCGAAGACCCCACTGACCGGGGCCAACAACGGGTCGCGGTTCAGCAGCTCGAGGTATCGCGTGAGTTGTTCGACGCCGTCGATGTCGCCGCGCCGTTTGATCTCCACGGCTACCGAGCCACCGTCCTCGGCACGGCACAGAAGGTCGACGGGACCGATCGCAGTCGGGTATTCACGACGAACGAGCGTGTACCCGGGTCCGAGGGTTTCCACGTGCTCCGCGAGCAATTCCTGCAGGTGCGCCTCGACGCCGTCCTTGACGAGACCGGGATCGACGCCCAGCTCGTGCGAGGAGTCGAGCTCGACATCCTCGACGGTGATGCGCAGTTCCTCGCCGGCCTTGTTCGTGACCACCCAGATCTGCCGATCGGCGGGCACGATCTCGCCGTCCAGCGGCGCCGTCAGGTGTTCCGGGTTCTCTGTCAGCCAGCACGGCGGCGTCATCCAGTTGAGGGGCTTGTAGGCCCGATCGTCGGCATGAATGCTGACCGAACCGTCGGCCTTCATCAGGATCAGCCGGCGGGCGAACGGAAGGTGCGCGGTCAGGCGTCCCACGTAGTCGACTTGGCAACGAGCAATGACGAGACGCACTCGGACACAGTAGAACAGTTCGCCCGATAGTCTCGTCATCACCATGCCCCGGAGACCAGGTCGTACCGTAGCCCCACTGGGATCGTCGCTTCTCGGCAAGCCCGACGAATCCCCCCGTCGCCGGCGTATCCGGGTGCAAATTCTGCTCACGGTGTCGCTGCTGGGGGCCAATGCCATCGGGCTCGTCGTCGTTCTCACCCTGGTGAGCGTGGTGGTGCCGGGACCGAACGTCGTGACGCCACGGGAGTACTGGTGGGTCAACTTCATCATGCTCCCCATCTACTTGGCGCTCGCGTTCCTGATCGGACTCGTCTACGGCACCACCCGCACCGTGAAGGGGCTCCGGTGGGCAATCGAGGATCGCGAACCGACGCGTCGGGAACAGGTTCGGACACTGGCCATGCCGTGGCGTCTGACCAGGGTGCAAATCCTCCTGTGGACGGTCGGTTCGATGCTCTTCACGACGGCGTACGGCACGATCAATCCGGGCTCGATACCGAAGGTTGCCTTCACCGTCGTCTTCGGCGGAATCACCGTGTGCGCGTTCAGTTACCTCTTGACCGAGTTCGCGCTGCGCCCCGCTGCCGCCCGCGCCCTCGAAGCCGGCGATCCCCGCCGTATCCGAATGGCAGGAGTGATGGGACGTTCCCTGTTGTCCTGGCTCCTGGGCACGGGAGTACCCGTGATCGGTTTGATGATCATCGCGATCGCCTCGTTCATCCGCCGCGATACGAGTTCCACCCAGTTCGCCGTGGCGATTCTGGCGCTCGGTTCGGTGACCATCGTCTTCGGCTTCCTGCTGACCTTTCTGGGCGGTCTGGCGACGACGGCACCCATCAAGAACGTGCGTTCGGGAATGGCCGCGATCGAGAAGGGCGAGCTCGACGCTCGACTGCAGGTGTACGACGGGACCGAGCTCGGTGAGCTGCAGAGCGGCTTCAACCGGATGGCCGACGGACTCCGGGAGCGCGAGAAGATCCGTGACCTGTTCGGCCGTCACGTCGGCACCGAGGTCGCGGAGGCAGCATTGGCGAAGAACCCTGAGCTGGGGGGTGAGGAGCGCGAGATCGCGGTGTTCTTCATCGACCTCGTCGGTTCGACCGAACTTGCTGCGTCGCAACCGCCCTCCGAGGTCGTCGATCTACTCAACCGGTTCTTCCACGTCGTCGTCGAGGAGGTGGATCGTCACGAAGGGTTCGTCAACAAGTTCGAGGGCGACGCCGCCCTCGCCATCTTCGGGGCGCCCAGTGACATCGACGACCCGTGCGGCAAGTCGCTGGCCGCCGCCCGTTGCATCCGTGATCGGCTCCTCGTCGAGGTCCCGGACTGCAAGGCCGCCATCGGCGTCGCCTCGGGGCGCGCCGTTGCCGGCAACATCGGGGCGAAAGCGAGGTTCGAGTACACCGTCATCGGAGATCCGGTGAACGAGGCCGCACGGTTGTCCGAGCTGGCGAAGTCCATTCCGGGCGCACTCGTGGCTTCGGCCCGAACGATAGACGAAGCCAAGCGGGCCCAAGGCTGGAAACTCGGGGACTCCGTCACGTTGCGAGGACGTTCGCAGGAAACACAGTTGGCGATCCCGGAGTAATCCCGGAGGTGTCAAATGTCGGTGCTCTACGCGCGAACTTCTGGACGGGCACGGTCAGATGGGCCCGATGTGCCCTTCGCTCCTGCGCGATGAATGCGGTCTCCACACGGTTGTGAAGGATCCACCGCGGCAGCCGCGGACAATCCTTCACAAGCTTGGGAACTACCCGTGCCGAATGGTGTTGTGTCCGTTCGACTTAACCGTGACATGCAGAAAGCCCCTCACCTGGTGGTGGGGGGCTTTCTGGGGGTTGTGTTCGGCGGT
>NZ_BMCU01000005.1 GCF_014635345.1 Rhodococcoides trifolii | reverse complement strand
CGTAGGTATCTGATCGGATACCCTACGTCCTCACGCCGATGGCCGGGTTGGCCGGTGGCCCTGCAGGTGGTCGATGGCGTCATGGTAGATCGCCCCGGATTCGGGACTCATCGGATGCGAGAAGGGCGTAGCCGCCGGCATCTCCTTCAGAAACAGCGCGATGCTCGAATCATGTAATAGCAGTTGCGGTATGACGAGTCCTCGGGCAGTGCCCTCGAGTCCATTGGCGGCGATCACGACGGGGTGGCGCCTGGTCCGGACGGCAACGCAAGGTAGCCGACCACGGTCTCGCCGACGGAGCACTCGATGCTGTTGGGCTCGACGGTCAGGCCCGCCCCGGAGCCAGGGCGCCGAGGAGGATCTCGAACGGTCCGCGTGACCGCCAGTATGCATCGAGCCGGTGGTGACGGACCCCGTGAACCAGGAAGATCGGAACCCCGCTGCTTTACCTGTCAGTGTGTCGAGGTCGATGTGAATTCCGGTCAGCGAACCACTCACCGACGGTCTCGAATCGTCGAAACCGAGTGCTCACGACGGGTACTCGCTCGGTCGAGGTCGGCCGCGGTGTCGCTGAGCGGACCTTTCACATGGCGACCAGGTGAATATCTCTCCACACTGATCGCTATTCGACGGCGCTCGTCGTCACTCGTACTCCAGGGAGTTGAATTCTATGGTGCCACGTACGCAGAACAGTGCATCCACGGCGGAGGGCTCGACCGAGCTCGCGCAGGGGAGCCTGAATGTCGCGCACATCGTGTTCATGGTCATGGCCACGGTGGCACCTGCCGGAGGCGCGGTAGCGATTCTGCCTCTTGCGATCGGATTGGGGGTAGGTGTTGGTACACCCGGGATGTACGTGTTCGTCTTGGTGATCATGCTTCTGTTCGCCGTCGGTTTCACCCGGATGGTTCCTTACGTGCAGAACGCCGGAGCCTTCTTCGCTTACATAGTGAGGGGGCTGGGGCGTCCCGTCGGCCTGGCCGGCGCCTACATTGCTGCCAGTGCATACATCGCCCTGGCATGCGCAACCGGTGGCGCGATGGGCTTCTTCGCATCAGGCAGTGTCAACAAGCTTGCGGGAGTTGATCTTCCGTGGTGGGTGTACACGGTGTTGGGTCTTGTGATCGCGTTCCTGCTCGGCTACCGCAAGATCACGCTCGCCGCCGGCGTCCTCGGTGTTGCCCTCGTCGTCGAGCTCGTGGTCATTCTGGTGCTGGACATCGCCATCATTGCGCGTAACGGGTTCGGCAGTCTTCCGCTGGAATCCTTCAGTCCCAGTCAAGTATTCGTTCCCGGAGCCATCGGGGTCGCGATGATCTTCGCGTTCTCGTGCTACCAAGGTTTCGAGGGCACGGCGATCTACGCGGAGGAGGCACGCGATCCGCAACGCACAGTTCCCCGTGCGACGTACATCTCGATGGCCTGCATCGGATTCTTCTTCGTCCTGACGGCATGGGCTTTCCTGGCCAGCTCGGGTGGTGCCACTGCTGCGGCTGCAGCAAGTCCGGGCACATTCGTCTACGACCTGAGTGACGAGTTCGTCGGTTCGGCATGGACCACGACCCTCGAGGCGTTGATTGTGACGAGTTGCTTCGCCGGAGTGCTCGCCTTCCATAACGCAGCGTCGCGATATCTCTTCGCACTGGGCCGGGACGGTTTCTTGCCGCGGGCGATGCAGTCACTTCATCCGCGTCATCAGTCTCCGGTCGTCGCAGGTTCGACCAGCTACGTCATCGAAACGCTGGTCGTCGTGGCGTTCGCCCTGGCCGGCCTCGACCCGCTGACAAATCTGTCTGCCGCGCTGACCGGCTTCGGTGCGGTGGGCTTGATGGTCTTGATCACCACGACGTCGCTGGCAGTCCTGGTGTTCTTCGCTCGTCAGCGTCGATTCGGTTGGGGTCACACGGTTGCGCCGGCCCTGGCGCTGATCGGTTTCGGCGCGATCACGTATTTCGCGCTCTCCAACTTCTCGGCGATCACCGGTACCGATTCGGTGATCATCAACGGGTTGCCGCTGCTGCACGTGTTGACCATCGTGGTGGCAATCGGGGTTGCGCTGCACGCACGCAGGTACCGCCGAGACACGTACGCCAACATGGGCCGAACCCTTGTCGACTGACGCCTCGACCGACAGCACCGTACCTTCGGTGCACTTCGGATACGCCGATACCCCGCTCGGTCAACTGCACTATGCAGAAGCGGGAGTCGAGGGCGTCCCCCTGATTTGCCTGCACCAGACCCCACGCTCGTGCGACGAGTTCGCTGAAGTGATGGCCCTCGTCGGGCCCCACCGACGCATCATCGCCATGGACATGTACGGCTTCGGCCAGTCGGCCAAACCTGTGGGGCCGCAGACGATCGAGCTGTACGCATCGGGCGTACTACACCTGGCCGACGCGTTGGGTCTCCAACATTTTTCGGTGATGGGTCACCACACCGGGGCCGTGGTCGCGGTCGAGGTTGCCAGTACCGCAGTGGATCGGGTGAAGTCCGTGATCTTGTCGTCTCCGTCCTACACCGGGCCCGAGTATCGCGCCGGCCACGAAGATGGCCCCGGAGTCGACGTCGCGGAAATCGACGCTCACGGTAGCCATCTCACGACATGGTGGGGACAGCGCGAACCGTACTATCCGCCGCATCGTCCCGACCTACTCGATCGCTTCGTACGCGACGCTCTTGCGCCCGGAGTGGATCCGGCCGAGGGACACATCGCGTGCTCGCGCTACGTCATGGAAGACCGCATCGGACGGGTCACGGCACCTGTTCTGATCATTGGCGCAGACGCAGACCCGTTCTCGTTCCCCGACATCGACGTCGTGCGAGCGGGTCTCGTGCGGGCAGCGACGGTCGAGATCGTAACCGTAGAGGGAGGCACCATCCCCATGTTGGAGCAACTCCCGACACCGGTTGCCGCCGCTGTCGTCGAATTTCTCGACACACACACGCCCAGGGATCGCTGAGCAAAACATCGAGCTGCGCGCTCGACCGCGCGCTGGTTGTGTGAGAAGCACACGCTGGCGAATCACGATCCCGACCAGATGAATGCTATGAAAGGAATACCCGTGCGTCATCCGCTCTTCGATTCCCTGACAGCCGACGAGTTTCGACGCGTTGCAGATGTCGTTCGTCGTGAGGCCATCGCGGAAAGGCCGGGGTTCGCCGCGGTCTACACCGACGAGCCGGACAAGCGACTGCTCCGTGAAGGTCACGAGATCGCCCGTCGCGCACGGGTTCTGCTCGTCGATCGCGCGTCCGGTGCGACGCACGACGTTGTCGTCGATCTGGATGCCGACGCCGTCGTCTCGTCTTCGGTGATCACCGACGGTGCGGCACCCGTCCTGCTCGAGGAGTTCGATCTCGCTCCTGACCTGATCAAGCAGGATCCGCGCTACGTCGAGGCGCTGGCGCTGCGCGGTATCACCGACATGGACAAGGTCCAGATCGATCCGTGGGGTGTCGGCAACATGGCAGTCCCGGGTGTGCTCGACTACCCCGTCGACGGTCGGCGTCTGGCCGGTTCGGTCTCGTACTACCGCGATTTCGTCGACGACAACGGATACGCGCACCCCATCGAAGGTGTCATCGCCGTGGTCGACCTGGTCGCCAACAAGGTGATCGACGTCCACGACTTCGGTGTACGCCCGATGAACGTCGAGCAGGCCAACTACACCGCGGATGCGAACCAGCCGATGCGCTCGGACGTCGCCCCGCTCGTCATCACTCAGCCTGAGGGCGTCGGCTTCAAGATCGACGGCCGCGAACTCACCTGGCAGAAGTGGCGCTTCCGTATCAACTGGCACCCGCTCGAGGGGCTCGTGCTACACGCGGTGGAATACCTCGATGGCGACAACTACCGGTCGGTCTTGCACCGCGCGTCTCTGGGAGAAATGGTCGTGCCCTACGGCGATCCGTCCAAGGAGCACTTCTGGCGCAGCGCATTCGACGCAGGTGAGTTCGGACTCGGAAAGCTCGCGAACTCGCTGCGGCTCGGCTGTGACTGCCTCGGTGAGATCGTGTACCTGGACGCGGAAAACGCCGGCGAGAACGGTGAACCGACCACGATCGAGAACGCGATCTGCATCCACGAAGAGGATGCCGGCATCCTGTGGAAGCACACCGACTGGATGACCGGCAAGGTCGACGTACGTCGTTCTCGCCGCCTGGTCGTCAGCTTCATCGCCACTGTCGGCAACTACCACTACGGCTTCTACTGGAACTTCTACCAGGACGCCTCCATTCAAATGGAGGTCAAGCTACTGGGAATCGTGCAGACCCGCTCGGTCGAAGAGGGTGAGACGTCGGCGCACGGCACCCGCATCGCCAAGAATCTCGTGTCCAGCTACCACCAGCATCTGTTCTCGTTCCGGCTCGATCCCGAAATCGACGGTTGGCAGAACACCGTCGTGCAGAACGATGCCTACGGCGTGCCGGTCGGTCCGGACAACCCCTACGGAAACGCCATCGGTGTCAAACGAACGGTCATCGACCACGAACTGACCGGTGACGACCACACCAATCCGCAGTCGTCGCGCAGTTGGTCGGTCATGAACACCTCCAAGCAGAACGCGTGGGGTAGTCCGGTCAGTTACAAGTTCCTGCCCGGTTGGTCGTCCGCGACGATGTTGGCGCAGGCTCCTTCGCTGATCGCCAAGCGAGCCGGTTTCGCCACCCGCAACATGTGGGTGACGCCGTACTCGCCCGCAGAAATGCGCCCCTCGGGTGACTTCCCGAACCAGAGCCGATCCGGTGACGGTCTTCCCCGGTGGACTGCAGAAAATCGAGCCACCGACAACACGGACGTAGTGCTGTGGCACACCTTGGGTGTGACACACATTCCGCGCGCCGAGGACTGGCCGGTGATGCCGACCGAGGTCGTCGGCTTCCACCTGCTACCGGTGAACTTCTTCGACAAGAACCCGGCGCTGGACGTGCCTGCCTCCTCGACCACACACGGCGGGAGCACTGCAGAAGACCAGTCGGACGGTCCGTCGTGTCACTGACCACGGGGCCGGTCGAGCCTGTCTCGATCACGCCGGATGCGCGCGAAAACGACCACAGGACAGTCGATTTCGTCGGCACTTGCCTCACCGCTGTTGCGATCATGTGCCTCGTGGTGCATGCGGCGCTCCTAATGGTGACGGGAACGTCGATGCTCGTCATGGTCGTTCCGATGCTCGTCCTGTCCGGCCTGTGCGTCGCGTTCACGTGCAGAAAGGGCAACGGCCACCGGGTACGCGAGTACACGGTGACCGCAGGTTTCGGAGTTGCAATGCTCACTGCGCACTGGGCGCTCATGTCGGCGGCGCCGGGCCACTCGAACGACACGGCGACGGATCACGCTGCGATGGGGCATGGGTCGATGGACATGGCCGGCTCCGGCGGAGGGGCGGTCGAAGCACTGATGCAGGTCGGCCTGTTGTTTGCCGCCGTGCAGGTCGCGTTGGCAGTGGGCGCAGCGGTGCGGGCTCAGCGTTCCGGCGGTGAGTAGACCCACAGCAACGACGCACTGCGGCACCGCAGTTTCCGTGTCTGCCGCGACTGCACCGTCCGGTCCGGCGCGTCTGAGATTAATCGTCATGCTCGGTGCGCTCACCGCGCTCGGTCCGTTCACCGTCGACATGTACCTGTCCGCTTTCCCCGTCATCGCAACCGAATTCGCCGTATCGGAGACGGCGGTGCAGTTCACCCTGACCGGCACTCTGGTCGGATTCGCCGTCGGCCAGCTCGTGATCGGTCCGATGTCGGACGCACTGGGTAGGAGACGTCCACTCATCGTGGCGTCGCTGCTCCACGTTGCGGCCTCACTCGGGTGCGTGGTCGCGCCCGGTATCGAGGTGCTGGGAGTGCTTCGAATAGTGCAGGGTTTCGGAGGTGCAGCCGGGGCCGTCCTGGCGATGGCTGTGGTCCGAGACCTCTATCAGGGCAACGCCGCCGCGGTCATGATGTCTCGACTGATGCTGGTGATGGGGGTGGCACCGATCCTGGCACCGTCGGTCGGTGGCCTGGTCGTCGAAGTATCCACGTGGCGCTTCATCTTCGTGATCCTTGCGGCTCTGGGACTGTCGGCTGTCGCACTGGGCGTGTTCGCGATGCCCGAGACATTGGCTCCCGCTGCACGGCAGCAGAACGGTGCGCGCACGGTACTGCGGAATTACGCCCGCCTCGGCTCGGACAGGGCCTTCGTCTCGATGGTGGTGGTGTGCGGCATGGGCCGGGTGGTGATGTTCTCGTACATCTCTGCCTCGCCGTTCGTCCTACAAGGGAGCTTCGGACTCACCCCCCAGCAGTTCGGAATCGCTTTCGCCGCAGGCGCTGTCGTCCTGATCGGATCTTCGCAGCTCAACGTAGTCGCGCTCCGTCGCTGGCCGACTCGAACCGTCCTGCTCTCTGCACTGCTCATCGGGACTGTCGTGGCCGTCGTGTTCGTGATTCTGTCAGCGACCGGGACCGGCGGGTTGGCTGGGTTTGCGGTGCCGGTGCTGCTGATACTGGCCGTGATGGGTTCGGTCCTACCGAACGCCCCGGCGCAGGCACTGGCCGGCTACGGGTTCGTCGCCGGTACGGCGTCGGCCCTGATCGGCGGCGTCCAATTCGCCTTCGCAGCGGCCGCTGCACCAGTCGTCGGTGTGCTCGGCAACGACGCCCTCGCAGTGGCGTCCATGATGGCCTTCGCGGCGTCGACTGCGTTGGTGCTGGTTCTCGTCGGCACCAGGCCGTCGGCGAGGACCGGTGAGCGAGACGCAGTTGTTGCCGGTGACGCCCCCGTGTCCGAAGCTCGAGCAGTGACTGTGAGCCAGAAGAACATCGATGCCGCCGCCGAGCGGCTGATGCACGCAGCGTCCAGCGGCGAGCCTTGCGAGCCGGTCCGAGACCTGATCGGCCGTGACGATGTGACGGCGGCATACGCGGTGCAGGAGATTCTCAACACCGAGCGCCTGAATTCAGGATCGACCGTAGTCGGCCGGAAGATCGGTTTGACGTCGAAAGCGGTTCAGGCGCAATTGGGTGTCGATCGTCCCGACTTCGGAATGCTGTTCGACGACATGGCCTACAGCGCAGATGCCGTCATGGCAGTCGAACGGGTACTGCAGCCTCGCGTCGAGGCCGAGATCGCCTTCGTCTTGCGCGACGATCTGGCCGACGGGCCGTTCGACGCGGATCGCGTCAGGCGAGCCACCGACTACGTGGTCGCGGCACTCGAGGTCTGCGGCAGCCGAATCAGAAACTGGGACATCAGTTTTGCAGACACTGTGGCCGATAATGCGTCCGCCGGTGCGTATGTACTCGGCAACCGCACAGTGCCCATCGCGGACCTGGATCTGACCGAGGTGTCGATGACCATGTCGATCGATGGAACTCAGGTGTCCGAGGGCACCGGTGCTGCCTGCCTCGGCGATCCGGTCGTAGCCGTGGTGTGGCTGGCGCAGACCGCGAGTGCTCTCGGTCGACCATTACGTGCTGGGCAGGTCGTTCTGTCCGGGGCCCTGGGGCCGATGCGGGAGGTCGCAGCAGGACAGTCGGTCACGGCCACCCTGACCGGTCTCGGATCGGTGAGCGCTTCTTTCCAGTAGTAAACCGGGACAACCTCGTCCACGTATCGCATGTCGGAATCGGGCTGCGCCGTCAACGCATCACGTCAGAAGGAGAACAATGTCGTCGATACTTTCGTCGAAAACCGCACGCGCGGCTTTCGTCCCCAGTGGGGAGTACCAACAGTTCATCGGTGGCGACTGGGTGAGCGCCCGAAGCACCTTCGACGCGGTCGACCCCAGTGTCGGCAGTGCCTGGGCGGTCCTGCCGCAGGGCACGGCCGGCGACGCGGAGTCTGCCGTGGCCGCGGCCGTTCGTGCCTTCGGCCAGTGGCGCAGGACGACGCAGGAGCAGCGGCAGGCGGTATTGCTGTCGATCGCGGACCGATTCGAAGCCGACGGCGCACGTTTCGGTGCCCTGTTGGCGACCGAGAACGGCCGACCGGTCCGCGAAGCGGGTATCGCCGACATCCCGACGGTCACCGCGATTTTCAGGTTCTACGCCGGCGTGATCCGCGCCTTCAACGGCGAGCAGATTCCGTTGTCGAACCCCGATACCCTGCTGTACACCAAGCGTGAACCCCTCGGCGTGGTCGCGGCCATCATCTCGTGGAACTCACCGTTGATCACGTTCGCCAACAAGGTGGCACCCGCCCTGGCGGCCGGCAACACCGTGGTCGTCAAGCCCTCGGAGTACGCGTCTGCGAGCATTCTCGAGTTCACTCGGTTGATCGAAGACCTCGTACCTGCCGGTGTGTTGAACATCGTCACCGGTCTCGGCCCCGAGACCGGTGCGGCCCTGGTCTCGCACCCCGACGTCGCCAAGATAACGTTCACGGGCGGTCCGGAAACAGCACGGGCAATTCTCGGTTCTGCGGCGCGCACGCTGCGGCCGAGTTTGATGGAACTCGGCGGTAAGGGGCCGATGATCGTCGCTGCCGACGCAGACCTCGACCTCGCCGTCCAAGACGCACTCATGGGGATCTATCTTGCCAACGGACAGGCGTGCATCGCAGCGTCGCGTCTGCTTCTGCACGAGGACATTCACGACGAATTCGTCGAGCGGTTCGCTGCAGTGGCCCGAAAGATCAAGGTCGGCGACGCAACGGATCCAAGCAGCGAAATGGGGCCGCTGGTGTCGAGTCGTCAACTCGAACTGGTCAGCGCACACGTCGAACGGGCGCGCGCAGAGGGTGTCTCGGTTGTCGTGGGAGACGAGCCTCTCGATCTCGACGACGCGCTGCGCGGCGGTTTCTATCATCGTCCGGTGCTGCTTGCAGACCCCGAGGGCCGGGCGACGATCGTGCGGACCGAAGTCTTCGGTCCGGTCACCGTCGCGGAACGTTACCGAACCGACGAGGAAGCAATCGCCCGCGCGAACGCATCACCGTACGGCTTGGCGGCGGGAGTCTGGACACAGAATCTGCGCCGCGCCCACCAGTTCGCAGATCGGCTGGACGCGGGAATCGTATGGGTGAACCGATGGTTCGATCTTCCGCCCGGGATGCCCATGGGCGGCCGGGGTGACAGCGGATTCGGACGTGAGCTGTCGTTCGAGACGCTCCGCGAGTACACCGCCATCAAGTCGGTCAACATCGATCTCGGCATCGATCGACCACCGCTATGGGGATTGGCCGGGCAGTAGCGACGGGGTCGTCGGTGGCGTGATTTGCTGTGCATATGAACGCTGCCGACGACTCGACGGAGCACGACTCCGACCAGTCCACCCGGGATCGATTGCTGGACGCGGCCATCGACATAGCCGGCGAGACGGGTGTCCAGGCTGTCACCTACCGGGCAGTGGCGGCCCGCGTCGGCATGGCGCACGGACTGGTCCGGCACCATTTCGGCACGCGGGAGCAGCTGCTGATCGAAGCGTTTCGTCGAGCGGCGGAACAGGATTCGGACGATGTCGGGTTGAAAGCGGACTCGATCGACGAGTTTGCCTCCAATCTTGTTTCTACACTAAATAATTCGCGTAAACGTCAGTTGCTTCAATACGACGAGACCACGCAGGCGGTCCGCGGTAATCTACCGATCGAGAATGTGCGGGGACTGTATCGGCGATATGCGGCTCAAGTCCGACACACGCTCGACAACGCAGGTGTGCCCGACCCGGACGGCAGTGTCTCCGAACTGGTGTTCTCCGTGCTGGACGGACTGGTCTTGCAGCATATGGTGTTCTCCGACGACGACCGAACCTCGCAGCTGCTCGAGCAGCTGCGAGAGGTCCTCAGACGGATGGCGACGAACTGATCGATCAGTGATTCGCCGTGAACTCGGTGTCGACACCCAACGGTCCCAATTTCTGAAACCCACCTGGATCGCCGATCGGTTCGCTTCTCCCTGGCAACGGCTCGTTGAAGAAGGCGATGGAATCTGTGACGAATTCCGCGAGTTCGGGGTCCTTGCGCGCTTTCCGGTCCACGAAGACGGCATCCACCGGGCATTCCACTTCGCAAGCCCCGCAGTCGATGCACTCGTTGGGGTTGATGTAACTGCGGCGGTCGCCGATGTAGATGCAATCGACGGGGCACACTTCGATGCACGACCGATCGAGCTGATCGATGCAGTTGATTCCGATGACGTAAGACATGGTTGTTTCTCCTGTGGTGGTGGGGCGCTCAAGCGCCGTCGGTCGAATGTCCCGGGAAGAGCACGAGGTCGGGGTCGAGGTCGACCGCAACATGATTCATCGCGGTCGCAACCTCGCCGAATCCGACCGACATGAGCTTGACCTTTCCGTCGTAGTCGGTCACGTCACCGGCGGCGTAGACGCGCGGCAGATTGGTTCGACCCGAACGGTCGACGGCAATGGACCGACCTCGCAGTTCGAGGTTCCAGTCGCGGATGGGGCCGAGGTTGCTGATGAAGCCGAGTGCAGCGATCACATGATCGGCAGCGACGACGGTTTCCTCGCCGCTCTTGGCCCGAAGCGCCACCTTCGACAGTGACCCGGACTCCAGATCGCCTATGAGAGAAAGGACCTCCGTGTCGGTGTGGATGGCGACCTTGCCCGAACGGACGCGTTCGAGAGTCGCGGCATGACCTCGAAATGTGGCTCGTCTGTGGACCAATGTGACCGATCGTGCAATCGACGCCAGAGCGTCTGCCCAATCGAGCGCGGAGTCGCCACCACCGACGATGACGACATCCTGGTCGGCATGGACGGTGGGATCGATGACGAAGTAGGAGAGCGCAGATCCGAGCCACTCGGTGCCGGTCTCGATCGCTCGTGGCGTCGGGGTGCCTATGCCGGCCGTCAACACCACGGCTCCGGCACGAACGATCGTGCCGTCGTCGAGTGTCAGGACTGGCAGGCCGTCCTCATGAGTCAGCTCGACCGTCTGTTTACCGAGCAGGTAGGTCGGAGAGAACGCACCAGCTTGTTCCACCAAGTTGGCTACGAAGTCCCGACCCCGTATCGACGGCAGCGCGGCCACGTCTCGAATCTGTTTCTCCGGGTACAGAGCCATCACCTGCCCCCCTGCTTGGGGGAGAGCATCGATGACTACGGTCTCCAGCCCGCGAAAGCCGGCGTAGTACGCGCCGTAGAGTCCGGTCGGGCCAGCACCGACGATGGCGACGTCGGTCGTGACGACCGAGGGCTGCATGGTCATCGCTTCTCCTTCGAGTTCGTTGTGTCCTAGGGACAGTAGGCAGCACCGTCGGATACATCACGTGGATTGGACCGCTGAGCGGAACCGTGAGGTGTTGTGCCACCGGTGAAGCGGGGCGCGCAGACGAATTCCGGTAGGCGGACCGCTTCGATTGTGATGTCCACAGCCCAGTGATGTGCTGTGCCCACTCGGAGCGATCGATCGAGAAATCGACCGCTTCCCAATCACGAGTGAACTGCACCTGGAGAGCACATATGAGCGAGACGCTGGAACCCCGCGCGGCGTCGACGGTATCGCGTCCTACCGTCGCGACACCGCCGAAAGAAGCGGACAGAGTGAGGACGCCGGCCCAGAAAAAGAAGGAAGGCAACCTGCCCGGAAGGCAGGACTGGTCGAGTTGGCCCCTTTACCAGGCAGCGGGAGCCGGCTTCCGGGGCTACTGGTACCCCGTGATGTTCTCGTCGAAGGTCGGCGAACGTCCCGTGCGGGTCAAACTGCTCGGTGAAGACATCTTCGTCATCCGCGACCGCGGTCTCGTTCGCGGTATGGCCAACCGGTGCCCCCACCGTGGAGTACCGCTGAGCTACGGGAACAAGCAATTCCCCGGCACGATCTCGTGCGTCTACCACGGCTGGACCTTCGACCTCGAGACCGGCGACCTCAAGGCCGCGATCACCGATGGACCCAAATCTCCGATCTGCGGCAAGGTCACCCAACCGACCTACCATGTCGAGGAACGACTGGGAATGGTGTGGATATTCGTCGGCGACGGAGAAGAGCCGCACCCTATCGACGAGCAGCTTCCCGAGGAACTCGTCAGCAACGCTGCCGTCATCGGCTCGCGGATCATGCCCCGAGAAGGTAACTGGCGCTTCGCTTGCGAGAACGGTTACGACGAGGGTCATGCGAAGTACCTGCACCGCACGGCGCTGTGGCGTCTGTTCAAGGCCATGCCGGTGTGGAACACCACCAAGATTGTCAAGCGAGGCCGCTGGATCTACCGAGTTCAGCTCGAGCAGTTCTGGGATGCGGACTTCCCGGGTCTCGGCAAGTGGACCGGCAAGGCTTGGTACAAGAGCAATCCGCCGAAGACCACCACGAACATCGGCAACACCGGTTCACACCGCGAGGTGAACGAAGTGATTGCGGCACAAAACTTCCCAGGTTTCGCGTCGGTGAGTATGCCGGGCGTTCTGCGTATCGCCTACCCCACCTTCATTCACTACGAGTTCTACGTCCCGGTCGATGAGGACAACCACCTCTACGTGGGAGTGATGGCGGATTTCCAGAAGGGGTTCAAGACCATTCCCTTCTACTTCAAGTACCTCGGAGCGGTCCGTTGGCTGTTCCACGGCCAGTTCTCGAGCCAGGACAAGTGGATGGTCGAGGTGACCGACGCACCGCCGGAGAAGCTGTACCGGCCCGACGACTCGCTTCTTCAGTGGCGCAAACTCGCCGAGGACACGACGGAGGATCGGATCGATGCGTTGGCCGAACAGGGCATCGACGTGCCGACCCCGAACTGATCTCATCCTCTGATTCGAGCTCGACCGAAGGAGTAAAACATGTCAATCGTGCTGGGAATAGGGGCATCTCACTCGACGTTGATGAACACCCACTGGGACAAAGTCGTTCACACAGACCGTGCCGAGGCGTTTCGAGACGGACTCGCGACGGCCCGCGACCGCATCGTCGAAGCCCGTCCGGATGTCGTGGTTCTGGTGGGATCCAATCACTTCCGGGGTTTCTGGCTGGACCTGATCCCGTCCTTCACCATGGGCGTCGGTGAAGTCGTCGCCGCTGGTGACGGCGGAACGCCGAAGGGACCGCAGAAGACCGATCCCGAGTTCGCTCGTGCGTTGGCTCAGTACCTCGTCGATGCCGGCACCGAAGTCGCCATTTCGGCACGCCTGCAGATCGACCATGGTCAATCCCACGCAATCCAATACCTACTCGACGGAATCGACGTCCCGGTGGTGCCGTTGGTGGTCAACGTCTTCGCTGCGCCCCTGCCGACACTTACTCGTGTCGCCGAACTCGGTCGCAATATCGCCCAGGCGATCGAGAGCATCGGTGATCGCCGCGTCGCGATCGTCGCGTCGGGCGGACTGTCACACCAGTTGCCGTGGCCCAGCGACTGGACTGCCCCCGAGGGAGAGGACGAGGAGTTCCTCGTCGAAGCCTGGTTGAACGGACGCGGCGAGTGGGAGCGGTACGACAAGCGGCGACGGGAAATCATCGTCGGTGCGCAGCCGACCATCTTCCCGGAATTCGACGAACAGTTTCTGCGCGATCTCGAACACGGTGATCTTCAGAAATACACGCAGTGGACGTCCGAGCAGATAGCCGAGAACGCAGGAAACGGTGGCCAGGAGCTACGAACGTGGCTGATGATGGCTGCTGCTCTCGGCTTTGCGCCGGGTAAGACTCTTGCGTATTCGCCGATGCCCGAATGGCTGACCGGAATGGGTGTGGCTGTGATCGAACCCGAATCGACGCCAGGAGAGAAGAACTCATGACTGTCGCATCACCGGTTGCGGTCGGGAAATCGCCCGCCGCGTCGGCACCCCCGGAAAGCCGCTTCATCGAAGCCGACGGTGCCACCTACCACTACTACGACATCGGCACCGGGCAGGACACGATCTTCCTGCACGGCGGCGGCCCGGGATGCACCGCATGGAGTGACTTCGGTCCCGTCGCACCGTATTTCGAGGCGGACCGACGCTGCGTGTTGGTCGATATCCTGCAGTACGGGCAATCGGAGAAGTGCCTGATCACGGGCCCGATGTGGGACTTCCATGCGGCCAAGACCGTGGCGCTGATGGACGCACTGGGCATCGAACACGCCGACTTCGTCTGCAACTCGTGGGGCGGGACGATTGCCCTGAACGTGGCAGCCCTGTATCCCGAACGTGTTCGCTCACTGGTGATCACCGGCAGTATGCCGGTGTTCTACGGCCCGTTGGCACCACTTCCCGAGCGTGGTCATCGAGGACGGACCGCACGGGACGTCTACTACGGCGGCGAAGGCCCCACCCGGGACAAGATGCGGACACTGATCACCCGTCTGGAATGGTGTGACGCCGATCGTCTCCCCGAGGAGACCCTGGACATGCGCTATCAGCAGAGCCTCGATCCCCAGGAAACGGCACTGGCGGCGATGTCGGACAGCCCGCGCGGCGAATGGCAGGACCTGACAGAGCAATTGGGCCTGATCGAGGCACCCACGTTGTTCATCTGGGGGCGAGAGGATGCGTTCCTCACGCCCGACTATCCGATGATGCTCGCGCGCATGATCAAACGCGGCAATCTGCACGTGATGGACAACGTCTCGCACCATTTGCAGGAAGAGCGTCCCGCTGCGTACCACGCGGTGGTCTCCGGGTTCTTCACTGCCAGCCAAAATCCCTGATCGAGCGAACGAGGACACCGTCGTGAAGATTCTGTACATCCCGCTGGCCATCGGTACGGGTCTCGGCGCGCTGCGTTATTTCAGCGGGCGCCTGGCCACCCACCAGCGTCTGATCCCGAACCCGTTGGCTCACGTCAACACCCAAGTACATCGCATCAATCAATAGCACGTAACGACTGAGTAGGAGCATCCAACGTGACGCAGGAACTCGCACGAACAATCTGGACTGAACTGGCTGGGCTCGACTTCAGCGTCAGCACCATCGACGCAGGTGGAATCCCGACCCGATCGCTTCGGGCCGGTAACGGTGCCGAGCACGTCGTGTTCTTACACGGCACCAGCGGTCACCTGGAAGCGTTCGTCCAGAACATCAAGCCACACGCGGAGCGCTACACCGTTCACGCAATCGACATGCTCGGCCACGGCTACACAGGAAAGCCGGACTACCCGTACGAGATCCCGCGTTACCGCGACCACCTGCTCGCGTACTTCGATGCCGTCGGAATCGACAAGGCGCACATCGGCGGGGAGTCACTGGGCGGTTGGGTGGGCGGTAGGACCGCAATCGACAACCCTGATCGAGTCGCCTCGCTGCAGATGATCGCAGCCGGGGGAACAGTGGCCAACCCGGAGGTCATGGATCGCATTCGCACGAGCACGCGAAAGGCCGTCGAGACCGACGATGTGGAGCTGACGCGCCGTCGGATGCAGCTGCTCATGCACGATCCGGCCAACGCGAGCGAGGAACTGATCTCGGTTCGGCACACGATCTACCACCAGCCGGACTTCATCGCAGGCATCGACAATCTCCTGTCATTGCAGAACATGGAGACTCGGCTGCGGAACATCCTCACACCCGAGGACCTCGCCCAGATCACCGTTCCCACCCTGGTGGTTTGGGGCCGCAACAACCCGTTCGGGGACATCCCGGAGGCAAACGCGATGCACCAGAACATCGCCGGCTCCGAGCTTCTGTTGTTCGACAACTGCGGCCACTGGCCCCAGCGCGAGCATGCGGACGAGTACAACGCCGCAAGTCTCGCGTTCCTCGAGAAGCACCCGATCGCATGAGTAAGACAATGCGCGCAGCCCGGGTGCACGCGTGGGGACGGGCACCTGTCGTCGAAGACGTCGACGTGCCGGTGCCGGCAGCGGGGGAGGCACTCGTCCGCGTCGAGGCAGCTTCGGTCGCGCACCTCGATGTGACTGTCGCCAGTGGTGAATTCGGTATCAAGCCGACGTTGCCGTACACCGGGGGCGTGGAGGGCAGCGGCGTCGTCGTCGAGTCTGCCGTCTTCGAACCCGGCACCAAGGTCGTATTGCGCGGCGGCGGTCTCGGACTGTTCAAGAACGGAACCTGGGCCGAGTACGTCGTCGTCAAGGACAAGGCGTTGGTCGAGGTTCCCCACGGTCTCTCACCCGAGGTCGCTGCGACGTTCTGGGTACCGACGACGACTGCGCACGCTGCACTCGTCGATGTCGGCCGGCTCGGCTCGTGGTTGCCCGATGTCGCCAGCGCTGCCGAGGAACACGTCATCGTGGCCGGCGCCGCCGGAGCCGTCGGCTCGATGGTCACCCAGTTGGCCCTGCGACACGGAGCCATGGTGACGGCCCTCGTAGCCGACCACGAGCAGGCTTCGCGGGTCCCCGAGGGTGCCAACGCGTTGGTCGCCGACGACGACGAGCAGTTCGCCGAACTGGCGAAGGAACGCCCCGCCACCCTGCTGGTGGACACGCTGGGTGGGTCGAATCTCATTGTCAGATCCCGCTGGGTGCGTCCCGGCGGCCGCGCGGTGTCGATCGGATACGTCACCGGCAACGACGTGTCGATCGGGCTGTCGAACTGGCTGCTCGACGACGTTGCACTGTTGCCGGTCAACATGATTCGGCGCGAGGAATCCGCGCGTGCCACGGTTCCCGAACTCGCTGCGCTGTTGGCTGCAGGGGATCTGACGCTCGATTACGAGAGCTTCACGTTGGACGAGACCGGGATCGCGCTCGACAAGCTCGGCGCAGGAAAGGTCCGTGGACGAGCGGTGGTCATTCCGAAGTGACGACCGCGGGCAGAAGGGACTCCGCCGACGAAGCAATCGAGCGCGTTCTCGCGCATCTCACGCGAGAACGTCTGCTCGCTGCCGTCCGGGCCATGGTGGACATTCCCAGCCCGACGGGCGGGGAGGCACTGCTGGCCGAGTGGATCGCGTCGGATCTGGTCTCGGCGGGAGTCGATGCCGAGGTTCAACGCATCGACACAAGTCAGGCAAATGCCGTCGCGACCCTCCACGGCGGCGGCGGACCGTCCCTTCTGCTCTACGCCCCGATCGACACGTTCACCACTGGCAATCCCGCGCTGGACATCCCCGGTGCGGCAGTGTCGTGGCGTCCGGATCTCGCACCGCAGGCGGTGGTCTCGGGGGATATCGTCGAGGGACTCGGAGCCGGTAACCCCAAAGGGCATGGCGCGGTGGTGCTGGCTGTGCTGCATGCGTTGCACGCAGCCGGCGTCACTCCACCCGGAGACGTCGTGGGCGGCTTCGGTGCCGGCGGGATGCCCAGTTTCGCGGTGTCGGGAGTCGGTGCGCCGGGCCGCACGAACACCGGGCACGGGGTCGGCGCGGGATTCATGCTCGAGCGCGGTTACACGACCGATTTCGCCGTCATCACCAAGCCCGGATGGACGGTTCTCCACGAGGAGGTCGGGCTCGTATGGATCGACGTGACCGTCAGCGGTCGACACACCTACGTCGGTAGCCGTCACCGAATTCCATACAGCAATGCCGTCGCATCGGCCGGCCGCGTCGCCATTGCCCTCGAAGACTGGCTCGAGGAGTATGCACAGCGACACCGATACGCAACGATGACACCCCAGGGAATCGTCTCGTCGATCAGCGGTGGCCTCGAACGGCTGGCGGCGTCTACGCCTGCGGCAGTGACTCTTCGGCTCGATCTGAGGCTGACGACCCAACAGACGCCGGCCACTGTGCTGCGCGAAGTCCGTGCCATGTTGGCCGGTCTGAGCGCGCAGCTCGGCGTCGAGGTGTCGGCACGAGCGGTGGCGGCCATTCCAGCGACCCACACGCCCCCGGACTCACCGGTTGTTCAGGCGACGGTCGAAGCATTCGAGACAGTGTCCGGTTCACCTCACCAGGTCGTCATGGACAACAGCGGGGCCACCGATGCGAACATCCTGCGCATGCGCGGCGTGCCGACGGCCCGGGTCGGAATGCCGAAAGTGGCTGCGCTTGCCGATGGTTCGCCCATCGACTTCACGCGCGGCATGAACTTGGTCGACGTACGCGAGATGCAGCGGTTGGCCGAGATTTTGATCCGTACCGTGTTCCTCCTAGCCTCGAAGGACGACAGTGCCCGAGCAGGATGATTGCGGCACACCCGGCGTCGCGAACTCGGTGCTGGGGAAGACGCGGTTGATTCTCGAAGCGTTTCGGCTCGACGACGACAGTCTCACGTTGACCGAATTGGCGCAGCGCACCCAGATATCGAAAGCATCGGTGCACAGGCTCAGCCGTGAATTGCTCGAGTGGGGAATGCTCGAGCGATCCGGCCTCGAATATCGCCTCGGCATGCGGGCTTTCGAACTGGGTAGCCGCGTCCCGAGACTGCGTGTGCTGCGCGACGCCGTCCGGCCGTTCATGGAAACACTGCATCACCGCACCCATGACACGGTGCACCTTGCGGTGCTCGACGGTCACGAAGTCCTGTACCTGGAAAAGGTGGCCGGTGGCCCCACGTCGGCTCGCCCATCACGAATCGCGGGTCGGCTCCCGCTGCATTCGACGGCCACCGGGAAGGTGCTGCTCGCTTTCGGGCAGCCGAAGCTGTTCAACGATCTGCTCGCTCGGGGCCCGCTGGAGCGGGTGACCCCGGCGACGATCGTGTTACCCGGCATATTGGCCGAGCAGCTTCGTCGGGCCAGGGTGGACGGGTACGCATCGGAACGGGAAGAGATGACCGCAGGCTACTGCTCGGTCGCAGCGCCGATCTTCGGGCCCACCGGCTTGTTGTTGGCGGCGGTGTCGCTGACCGCGTCGGCTGCTCGGTCGGACCTACCGCACTTGGCGGCTCTCGTGAAGTCGTTGAGCGACAACGTCTCGGCGACCGGCGCGGTCAACTGACCGCACAGCTCACCGACCCTCGAATCGCGCAGGGCGCTTGTCGAGGAACGAGCCGATGCCCTCGTCGGCGTCACGCAATTCGAGATTGGCCATGACGTGCTCCTCTTCGACCGCCATGGCGTCGTCGATGGACAGGTGTAGGCCGCGATCGATCACGGATTTCACCAAACCGATCGTGGCAGTGGGGCGATCCGCAAGGCGGCGTGCCTCGCGGGCCACGACCTCCTCGAAATCGTCACCTGCGACCACGTCGACCAAGCCTTCTCGCAGTGCTTCCTCCGCGGTGAATTTGGTGGCGTCGACGATGAATCGCTTGGCCCGATGTGCGCCCACCAATCGGGGCAGCCGTTGCGATCCACCGGCACCGGGAAAGATTCCGAGATCTGTCTCCGGAAATCCGAACACAGCCTCCGCGTGCAGGATTCGCAGGTCGCAGGCCAGCGACAGCTCGGCACCTCCGCCGAGAGCATGACCGTTCAGCGCTGCAATCACCGGCTTGGGAGCCAGTTCGAGGAGGCGTTGCACCACCACCCATCGGCGCATGTCGCGGTAGGTGTCGGGATCGAGTCGGTGCATGACGCGCAGATTCGCTCCGCCGACGAAGATCCGATTCTTGCCCCGAACCACCACACACCGAACCGTCGGGTCGTCCAGTACGGCGGGAAGATGGGTGATCATGGATTCGATGAGTTCCGGATCGACGATGTTGATCGGTCCGTGGTCGATCACCACGGTGACGATGTCGCCGTCGCGCTCGTAGCGGTGACCGGTCGGTTCGGTGCTCATGAAAGAACTCCTTCGTTGTGCAGGTCGGCCAGCTCGTCCGCAGTCAGACCCAGCTGTTCGACGAGGATCTCATCGGTGTGTTGGCCCAGAAGTGGTGCTGCTGTACGTAATTCACCCGGGGTAGCGGACAGGTGCGCGACGAGGCCCTCGTGCGCAACGGATCCGGCAATCGGGTGTTCGAGCGTGCGGTAGAAGTTGCGGGCTCGCAGCTGTACGTCCGTCTCCACCAGGTCCCGCCCGTCGCGGACGGGATATGCCGCGATGCCCTGGTTCTGCAGGCGTTCCGCGAGCAGGTCTGCGTCCAACGCCGCGGCCGCGTGTGTGAGCGCTTCCCATGGATCGTGTTCGGCGGCTGCCGAGATCCCCGTGAGCGCCTCGCGCAGTGCGTCGGGAGTACAGCTCCCGATCGCTATCCATCGGTCTTCGCCGAGACTCCTCAGAATCCGCCCGGCGTCGGTCGGAACCCTATCTGCCAGTTGGCCTTCGAGCGCCGCGGAGCCCAAATGGGACGCCATTGCCTCGAGCTGCGACAGATCGACGTGACCGCCTTCGCCGCGATAGAGCAGTTCGAGTGTGCCGATGACAGCCGCATTCGCAGCTACCATGTCGCCGAGTCCGAAGGTGAGCCCCTGTGGATCGCGATCGGATCGTGCTGTCTCTGCGGTCAATCCGGACATGGCTGCGAGGGTGTCGGCGAACGTCACGGCGTCGCGCCACGGTCCGGTCTGGCCGGTTCCGGCCATCGACACCAACACCACGCCCGGGTTGATCTTGCGGAGTTGTTCGTAATCGAGCCCCCAGCGTGCCAGGACGCCGGGGCTGAAGTTTTCGACGACGACGTCGACATCTGCGGCAAGTCGACGCAGGAGGTTTTGACCGGCTTCGGTTTTCAGATTCAACGCAACGCTCCTCTTGTTGCGGTTGAAATTGAGGAAGTAGCCACCGTCGTCGAACCCGGCGTCGGGACGCAGTCTCATCCCCGGCGAGAAGCGGGTGGGATCCTTTCGGTGGAAAGACTCCACCTTGAGGATGTCGGCACCGTGTTCGGCAAAAGTTTTGGTGACGTACGGGCCGGCGAGAACCCACGTCAGATCCAGAACGCGGACCCCGTGTAGTGCACCGGGGGCTGTCTGCGGATCGGCCGTTGCGTTGTCGAAGTGCCGTTGCTCGGTCCACACATCACGAGCCTCGACATATCGGGGTTCATTCAGGCGCACGGGTCGCGGCAACGCGGGGGACTCCCAGCCGAAGCCCACATCGCGGTAGCTGCCCTTGCTCCCGCTGTCTACGAAGAACCGCCGATCGATCAGCTGGGGATTGTTCAGCAGCGCCGGCCCGCTCGCGACCTCGGCCCACGGCAGCGCTCTGCGGCGAGCCTCCTCGGCGAATGGTCCGGCCGGACGTCGACCGGTGAAACGGGACACCACTGCATCCACATGCGCTCGCTCGCGCCACCGAATCTCGTTGTCCTGCCAGCGCTCGTCCGCCAGATCCTCGGCCTCGCCTTCTTCGACCATCCACGCCAGAAGGTCCGTCCACATGCGGGGGGATCCGGAGTAGCCGCCGGCGAGGAACCCGTCGGATGCCCGGAAGACTCGGTGGGCGACGTGGCCGTAGATGCCTGATGTGCGTCCGGGAATCGTCCCGCCGTGAATCCACGAGATGGCGCCGATCTCGAGGGTGGCGGCGACAGCTTCTTGCGCCGAGATCTCGACCAATTGACCTGCGTTCGTGCGACGTCGCGCAATGAGGGCGAGCAGTGCCCCGATGGCACCGTGGGTGCCGGCGAGTTGGGTTCCTTGCTCGCGTGGCGGTGGCTCGGGTGCCTGACCGGTATCACCGCACAGCCACGCCATGCCGCCCGCTGCGGTGATCACGGTGTCGTCGCCGAGCCATTCCCGTCGCGGACCCGAAATTCCGAAAGGCGTGATCACCGTGTGCACGATCCCGGTCCACAGCGACGGCTGTGAGTCGCGCAACGCAAGGGTGCGAAGCGCGGGAACGGGGCCGGACTCGAGCACCACGTCGGCCCTAGCGACGAGTTCGATCAACGTGGTGTCCGAGACTGTGCCCGATTGTCGAAGAACTTTCTTCCCGGCGTGCCAGTGCAGGCGCTCAGCCGCCGAATCCGAATCGTCGTGCAGGACAACTCGGACCACGTCGGCACCGAGCCCTACGAATACGCGCGCGGCCTGATATCCCAGCCGGTCGGTGAGGTCCAGTACGCGAATCGCGGGATCGGACACAGTGAAAGCTCCTAATCATGTTGGTGCGCTTCGGCATCGAACGCGCCTGTGGGTATCCCGCGATCACGTAGTGCGCGCCGGTTGAGTTTCTTGCTGGCCGTGGTCGGCAAAGCCGTCTCCACGGTGACGTAACGAGGAACGGCGTGACGCGGTAGTTCCTGCGCGCAGTAGCGCAGTAGTTCGTGGGGGTGAATGCGTCGCCCGTCGTAGGGGACGACGGCGAGCAGAACCTCGTCTTCCGTCAGCTCGGATGGCACGCCGACAGCAGCAGCCTCGGCGACATCCGGGTGGCCCGACGCTACCCATTCCACGCGTTCGGCATCGACGGTCAAGCCCCGACGTCGAATGGTGTCCGCGGTTCGCCCCTCGTAGTAGAGCCATCCGTCGACCAGCCGCCCGCGGTCACCGGTGACGAACCAGCCGTCACGCCACGCTCTTCGGGTGATCTCGGGCTCTCCGATGTACTCGGTGAACGTCAGATTTTCACCACGCGGACGTACCTCGAGCGAGCCGACTTTTCCGTAGTCCACCGGACGTCCGTCGTCGTCCACCACGCGTAGTCGGTAATCGTCGACGACTCGACCGGCCGCGCCCGCGTTCGGAGCCGCACCGGTTGTGGCCACATCACCGAGCTCGGTCGACGCATACGCTTGCCGGATTTCGACGTCGAAACGATCGGCCACGCTGTGGAACATCCACTCCGGTGCCGGCCCGCCGTATGCGCGCGAAATGCTATGGGCGCGATCGGCTTCGGTGGCGGGGGAACGAAGCAGTATCGCGAAGACTGCACCCATGAAGTTGAAGGCGGTGATGTTCTCTTCTCTGGCGGTGCGCCAGAACCGTCGCGCGGAGAAGTCGTCGACAACCAGGCGGGCTCCCGACATCACTGCTGGGAGGAACGCTGCATGCCGGGCATTGACGTGTTGCCAGGGAAATACGTTGAGCAGGACATCGTCGGAGCCGTAATCCATAGCGTGGCAGACACGTCGGGCCTGACCGAGCCCGACGCCGTTGCACAGGAGCGCGCCTTTCGGGCGTCCCCCAGTACCCGACGTGACCATGATCGTGGCCGGGTCGCCCGCAGTCGACCGATGACGCGACGGCGTGGTCCCGGCCTTATCCGTCACCGCAGCCAGGCCGTCGAAGTGACCGTCGACAGTCATCGCTGCGACACCGACTGATTCAGCGAGCCGAATCAGATGCGGCTCCATGGCCAGCCGCGCCGGAGACGCGACAACGAGTGACGCGTCACCCACAGTGAACAGCTGACGAGCGACGTCGGGATCCAGAGCCGTCGGGATCGGGAGCTCGATTGCTCCCAGCCAGGAGATGGCCGTGGTGAGTGTCGCGGCCGCGGGTCCGGATGAACACGCGGTCGCGACGACGCTGCCTGCCCCGACGACGGCGGCCATCGAGCCGGCCATGGCCAGCGCGTCCTCGAATAGCCGACCGGCGCTGATGCTCGGCCCGCCGACGCGGCGGACCACTTCACCGTCAGCGTCGGCTTGCGCACGGAGCTCGACCGCCTCGGCCCACGAGGTCGGGGCAATCACGCCGGCTGTGCTTCCCTTTCGGCCACAAGACCGAGAGCGATATCGATGATCATGTCTTCCTGGCCACCGACCAGTCTGCGACGGCCACATTCCATCAGCAGGTCACGAACGTCGACTCCATACGCGCTCGAGGCAGCTTCCGCATGCCGAAGGAAGCTCGAGTACACGCCTGCGTAGCCCAGCGTCAGAGTTTCGCGGTCGACGCGTACCGGTCGATCCTGAAGCGGACGAACGATGTCGTCAGCGGCGTCCTGAAGCGCGAACAGGTCACTTCCGTGAGTCAATCCGGTGAGATTCGCAGCGGCGATGAAGGCCTCGATGGGGCAGTTGCCGGCCCCGGCACCGTGTCCGGCCAGCGACGCGTCCACCCGATGTGCGCCGCTTTCGACAGCGACCAGCGAGTTGGCAACGGACAGAGACAGATTCTCGTGGGCGTGGATCCCGATCTGGGTTTCCGGTTCGAGAACGTCGCGGTAGGCGCGAACCCGCGCCTGGACATCGCCCATCGTCAGACGACCACCGGAGTCGGTCACGTAAACGCAGTGGGCGCCATACGATTCCATCAACTTGGCTTGCTGTGCCAATGCCGCAGGCTCTGCCATGTGCGACAACATCAGGAAGCCGGACACATTCATCCCGATCTCGCGGGCCGCCGCAATGTGCTGGGCCGAGATGTCCGCTTCGGTGCAGTGGGTGGCAACGCGCACCGACCGGACTCCGAGGGAGTACGCGCGCTTCAGGTCGTGGATCGATCCGACGCCGGGGAGCAGGAGAGTGGTGAGGGTGGCGCGTTCGATCACCGACGCGGCAGCCTCCAACCACGCCCAGTCGCTGTGCGATCCCGGACCGTAGTTCAGTGACGAACCCGCCAACCCGTCGCCGTGTGCCACCTCGATGGCATCGACGCCGGCAGCGTCGAGCGCGACGACGATTCGAGCAACGTCGGTGGTGGACATGCGGTGCCGGACGGCGTGCATTCCATCCCGCAGCGTGACGTCCTGGACGTAGATGGGAGTGCTCAACGTAGTGCCACCTTTCGGGCTGCGATGCGCTCGGCGACCTGAATGCCGGCGGAGGTCATGATGTCGAGATTGCCTGCGAATGCGGGGAGATAGTCTGCGGCACCTTCGACTTCGAGGAACACCGAGACCTGATGCGTGGGCCTTGCGTCGGTCGGGTCGGCGAGGAGCGTTTCGACGGGCTGATCGTCGGGGATTGCGACAACCTGGATCTCCTGTTTCAACCGATAGCCGGGCACGTACGCGGAGACATCAGCCACCATCGAGGACACGGATTCACGTATGCGTTCGGTGAGCGCACCTCGGTTGTCGTCGGTAACAAGAGCAAAAACCGTGTCGCGCATGATGAGCGGAGGCTCTGCCGGGTTGAGGACGATGATCGCCTTGCCGCGTGCTGCGCCGCCGACGGTTTCGATTGCGGCCGAGGTGGTCTCGGTGAACTCGTCGATGTTCGCACGGGTTCCCGGCCCGGCAGATCGGGACGCGATCGAGGCCACGATCTCAGCGTAGGCAACGGGAACGACGCGGTTGATCGCCGCGACCACCGGTATGGTTGCCTGCCCGCCGCAGGTGACCATGTTGACGTTGCGTGCATCGACATGGTTCTCGAGGTTGACGGCCGGGATGACGTACGGTCCGATCGCAGCCGGGGTCAGGTCGATCATTGTCTTTCCCAATGGTTCGAGCCGAGCGGCATTGGCCTGGTGGGCTTTTGCCGACGTTGCATCGAACACGATGTCGATCTCGTCGAACCCGTCGAGCTCGATCAATCCCTCGACGCCACGATGGGTGACGGGTACGCCGAGCGTCCGAGCACGGGCGAGGCCATCGGAGTCGGGATCGATTCCGACCATGGCACCCATTTCGAGTACCCGGGAGCGCCCGATCTTCATCATCAGATCGGTCCCGATGTTTCCGGATCCGATGATGGCGACTCTGGTGGCGATTGGCATGGGCTTACCTCACTCACGGACTGCGACGTTGCTGCCGTTGTGGCAGAACCAGTCCAGCTTCACAGCTGCACGACGATCGACGCACGAATCGGGTCCGTTGAGCGATACGGCCTACGCCAACCGTTGCGCGGCAAAGACACCGGGCGTGGTCATTGCCGCGCGTGTGTGCTGCCGAGTGATCGCGTGCGACGCGAGCCGCAACGCGTTGACAAGTGCGGCATCACCGGTGTGGTCCACCGGCACTGTCAGGGACAGTGCCGCGATGGCGTTGTCGCCGGAGTCGTAGATGGGCACGGCGAAGCTCTTGTATCCGACCAGAGCTTCTTCGCGCTCGGTGGCCAGGCGCTGGCTTCGGATCGACACCAACTCGCGGCGAACGGCCTGCAGATTTCGCGCGCTCTGGGAGGTCAGCCGCGGAAAGTCGCTCTCGACAAGCTGTTCGAGAAGGTAGTTGGGATCGGGAGCCATCGCCAGAAGGAGCTTTCCCGATGCGGTGCACGTCAGTGGAAGACGGCCCCCGACGCGAGAGAGCGAGTGCACACTGCGTGTTCCCCCCAGCTTTTCCAGGTAGCAGGTATGCGTGCCTTCGAGAATTGCCAGATGAGCGGTACCGCGCGTAGATGCGACCAGATCGACGAGGACCGGCCGGCCCACCCGGCGAAGCAACGACGTGTTTCCCGCACGTTGACTCAAGGCGAACACGCTGAATCCGATGCGGTACTCGTGCCCGACGCGCTCGAGCAAGCCAAGAGCGACCAACTCCTGTGCCAACCGGTAGACCGACGGCTTGGGAACGCCGCTGCGCTGACAGAGGTCGACCAGACGGAGGGAGTCGCTGTCCCCATCGAAGGCCGAGAGTATCGAGAAAGCCTTTCCGAGCACAGAATTGGGCGGTGCCAGTGATGAGTCCTCATCCAGGTCGAACGGGTGTGCCAACACCGACATGTTTGCCTCCTGCGCTTACGGGTGACGGGTGTGCGCCTCGTCACATTCACCAGCATTATCCAGATGGATAACAATGTCCAGCCCAGTGAGCGAATCGCAACGCGGTGTTTACGACGCGTCGAACATTCGGGGGTCGGTTCGGTCACCGAAACTCCTCGATACGGCGCTGGCCTGCGGCTGGCACATTGGACCGTCGAAGTCCGATATGGCGCTCGCCGAACGAGATGTTGAGGGAACACATGCACAACACGCAGTTGCTCATCGCACACGAGTGGGTCGATGCCTCCGATGGCAGTACCGGCGAGACCGTGGATCCGGCTACCAACCAGGTGATCGGACGGTTCGCCGAAGCCACGATCTCGGACGTCGACGCTGCGGTCGCTGCAGCACGTACCGGGTTCGAGTCGGATGCGTGGCAGGGGATGAGCCCGGATGCACGCGGGCAGCTCCTGTGGCGGATCGCTGACTTGCTCGACCGAGACGCCAAGGAAATAGCAGCACTCGAAACCGCTGACCAGGGGCAGCCGACGTTCATGAGCGTCGGCGTCAACCTTCCGCTGACCGCTCAGGTCTTCCGGTACTACGCGGGCTATGCCACCAAGATCGAAGGCACCGTCTCGCCCGTGTCCATTCCCGGGAACCTGAGCTTCCAGCAGCGGGTACCGGTCGGTGTGTGCGCGCTGATCACCCCGTGGAACTTCCCGCTGGCCATCGCTGCGTGGAAGCTGGCACCGGCCCTTGCCACGGGTAATGCGGTAATCCTCAAGCCTGCCGAACAGACGCCGCTGTCCACCATGAAGCTGGTGGAATTGTGTCTCGAAGCGGGAGTGCCCGCAGGCGTGGTCAACCTGTTGACCGGAGGACCCGAAGTCGGTAAAGCGTTGGTGTCCCATCGAAATGTCGACAAGGTGTCGTTCACCGGCTCGACCGAGACCGGACAGCACATCGTTCGAGCCTCGGCCGGAAATCTCAAGCGAGTATCGCTCGAACTCGGTGGAAAAGCTCCCAGCATCATCGCGGCCGATGCCGACATCGACGCTGCCGTCGCCGGCAACCTGCAGGGCGCAGTGTTCAACACGGGACAGGCCTGTGGTGCCTACACCCGCTTCTTCGTGCACAGCTCACGCGCCGAGGAGTTCACCTCCAAGATCGCCGCAGCAGCCGACGCCTTGCCGATCGGTCCCGGATTCGATCCGTCGACCGTTATCGGCCCCCTGGTATCGCAGGAGCATCTCGATCGTGTGCATTCCTACGTCGAATCCGGTCGGTCGCAGGGGGCCGAATTGGTGACCGGTGGAAGCCGCGTCCAAGGAGATCTGTCAGACGGCTTCTTCTACAGGCCAACGGTTTTCGCCGGAGTGCGCGACGACATGACCATCGCACGTGAGGAAATCTTCGGGCCGGTGCTGTCGGTCATGGCGTACGACGACGAGGACGAGGTCATCGCCCGGGCGAACGACACGGACTACGGGTTGGCTGCAGTGGTGTGGACGAAAGCACTCGACACCGCACTCTCACTTCCGCCGAAACTGCGCTTCGGCACAGTGTTCGTCAATCAGTTGCCGTTGCTCGACCCGGCATCGCCCTGGGGTGGTTTCGGGATGAGTGGCTGGGGCCGGGAATTCGGTTCCCATTCGATCGATGCTTACACCGAAGTCAAGACGACGTTCATCAACCTCGCTTAGAAGGCCGCGTCAGCACGGCGGTGGCCAAGGTCCGTCCATAGGTGTTTCAATCTCGGCCGAAGGTAGCTGATCGGATAGCTCTCGCTCCGCCGACGCGGATCTATACGTCGAATCACTCGTGTCCCTTCGAGCTGAGTTGCCGCGGGTGCGAAAGCTGCCGTTGGTATAAGTCCAGGGGCGGAGTTCAGGCGCCGAACAGCAGATACAGCCCGAGGAACGTATAGAGGACCATGACGATCATCAGTGCCAATTCACCAAGCAGCGCATGCCTTTTCGGAATCAGCCTCAGTGCCGCGTCGTGGGCCAGCGTCACGCCGACGACGTGCCCGACGACCACGCTCAACACTGTCACGCTCGCAACGACGGTCGGATGGGACGAGAGCGTGTAGTTCACCGACGCGTCCGCGATGCCCAATGGGTTCCAGCCGCGATCGAACGGATCGAACAATGTGAAGACGCTCTGCTGACCTTTCTCCACCAGATAGGTCAGGTAGTGGGCGAAGAAGTAGCCGACGACGATGGGAATCAGCGAATGTGCGAGCAGGCCCGGCAGCTGCGCGCGCCGCTCCGTGGTCACTCCACCGGTTGCGCGCGCGGCGAGGTGAAAGAGCCCGCCCACGACGGCGACGCACGCCAGGATCCCGAGCGTGCGCGCCGCCACTGGATCACCGGCATCCCGGACGAGGTTCTTCCACGTCGGTGTCTGCGCCAACGAGTCGAACGCTGTGGAGCCCAACAGCATCGCCAGAACGGTGACCGTCCCTCGCCGGACGGGTAGCGTCGCAGCACCGTCGAGCGGGTTGCGCAGCACCACCCGACGGGTCTCAGGGTCGCGCGCCATTACCGACAACCGCGCAACGGTGTCGCTGAATACCTCGAAAGGGTCGGCCCGTACGAACCACTCTTCGCCGAACACGAGTGCGCCGCCCAACATGACAACCACGTACAGCAGGCACCACACCCGCACGGCTGCAACGGAACCCGGGTCGCTTGACGCCAGTTCGAGCCACACGAAGGCGAACAGTCCAACCACGGCGGGTAGCACACCGATGCCCTGCGGCATGGTTCGACGGGCGCGCACGGGGAGCGTCCGGTAGACGGCGCGGACGGGGGACACGATGCGCCAGACGGGCCCGAAAAACAGTGACGCAGGAACAAGCCCCACCCACACGAGAACATAGAACACCCCGAGCAGCGCATTGGACGAGTCCTGCGGTCCGATGACCGACGCAATGCTTGTCCACCCTGCTACTGCCACCGACGCCGCGCCGAGCGCCCCTCGAAACAGCGGCGCATCGACCACGCGCGCCAGCGGTGTCGCCGTCCAGTATCGCCGCGGGTTCAGTCGGGGGGTCTTCCACGCCAACAACAAGATTGCGAACGATGCTGCCAGCGCCCACGCTCCACCGATGAGTGCGTAAGTGACGGGGATGGGGAGATCGGACGAGCCGCCGAGTCCGTGCGCGAGAAGCGTCTCGCTCACGGCCGAACGAGAATCGTGGCGACGGTGACGTCTGCCTCGTGCAGCTCGACGTCGACGGAACCGGGGACGTCGACGGTGAAGCGGAATTCCTGACCGTCACCCACCTCGACCGGAAAACTGTGCTCTGGAACGGAATGCACGTGGATCTCATCGGCGGCATCACTGTTCACCGTCACCACGATCTCCTGGCCGACCTTCCCCTCGACGCGTTGATCGACCGGCGTCACCTCACCGCCGGCGATCGTGACCCCGAGTGAGGTGGTGGGCGTGGGTGCGGCCGACGACTCGGCGACGGAGGCTCCCGCGACAGAGGTGCCCGGCGGCGGAAGCTGGGTCTCCGGTTCCGACTGCGAACACCCTGCCACGATCAATGCCACCGCCGTCGCCCCGACGAGGACGGCGCGTCTCATGCCGTGTCCTCCCTGTCGTTGGCATCCTTCAATTCGTTTTCGGCGCGCTCGGCACGCCGGTCGCGCACGACGATGACGATCACCACGAGGGCGATGAGCAGCGCCGGGATGACGGCCGGAAGTGCCAGCACGACAGAGTGATCCGCCAGGTAGATCACGTTCGGGGGCGGTGTCATACGCGACTGCGCTCCTTGCTGCCCGTGGCGGCGGTGTTTCCGGGGGTGGCCAGGCTGATGCGCGCGGCACCCCAGGACAGCGACCAGATCAATGCCAATGAGCAGGCCAAGACGACGAGGCAGGCGACCGTGAACAGCCATGCGGGGTGATCGAAGCTGCGTTCACGCTGGAGGAGTTTGGTCTCGTACTGCAGTTCACGGGTGAACTGCGACGTGGCCGGAACCTCCTCGGCGCCGATGCCTTCGTCGGCGGCCATGAAGACGGGTGCGCCGGCCATGGTGCGGCCGTCCTGCACGCGCAGGAATGTCTTCCATGTCCCGTCGACGGGCACCGAGCGGGTGGAGCGGTACTCCCCGGGGCCGGTGCGCTGGAGGTTGTCGACGACTAGTCCGTGCAGCGAGTCGCCCGCGCCCTGCCACGCGAGGATGGACACCCATTCGGGGTCGTCGGAGACCAGGTCGCTCGGGTCGAGGCGCACGGTCGCGGTGACCATGCGGAAACCGTCGACCCGCGGTGCGTCGGTCAGTGACACGGTGGCGGACGCTCCCTGTGGGACATCGATCATCAGTCCGTTGGCGACGCTGCCGCCGAGCACCAACACCATCGCCACGACGATGGAGCGTCGGACGGCTGGCCGAGGGATGCCCTCGCCGCTGAGCGCCTGTGCGAACAGTCCGGCGGTGAGCCCGACGACGAGACCGGCCGGGATGCAGGTGGCGAGCGCCTCGACCCACATGCTGCTCGGCCACGGGTAGAGGAAGACGGCGTCCACCCAGAGCGACTCGAAGTAAAGGCCGACGGTTCCGACCGCGACACCGGCGACTGCGCCGAACAGGATGCGGCGCTTGATCAGTGCGGTCAGCCCCAGGATCTCCACCACGACGGCCATGCCGAGGTACAGGGTGAAGACGCTGTGTGGCTCACCGAGGACCGGGCCGACGACGAGAGCTGTGATCTCGCGGATGACGGCGGCGAATGCGACGGCGAACAGCGCGGATCCGCGCCCCACCATGAGGCGGGCGCCGATGAGCGCGAAGGCGCCGGCCGCCGTCATCAGTAGCGGCTGGAAGACGAGGCGGAACTGCTCGACGCCGAAGTCGTACTCGATCTGGAAGACGGACAGGCCGATGACCAGACCACCGAAGGCCGAGCTGCGCATGAACCAGGTGATGATCGAGCGCTTGCGCGAGTCGACGGCCTGCGCCGGATCCGCCTTCGTCTCGCCATCGGGTTCACCGGCGGTGGCGGCGGTGGTCACGGCGGTGGACGCCATCGCGACGCGACCCTCGTGCTCGAGCAGTAGCACGCCAACGAGCGAGAGTCCGGCGCCGCCGATGAGCATGAGGTGCGTGGGTCCCCACAGCGTGACGTCTTGGCCGAACATGCGGTGCCAGATGTCGTCCAGCGGGAAGCCGATCAGCGCGTAGAGGCCGGAGCCGGCGATGAGGAGTCCGCCGGTGGGGGCGTACCAGGTCCGGGTGATCTTGATGGCCGCCGGCCCGGGCTTCTCGTCGCGCGGCAGGATGATGGCCAGCGCGCCGGTGATGAACAGGAAGAACAGACCGACCAGGATGAAGTAGTGCGCCGGGTTGGCCAATGGGCCCTCGTCGCGACCCCGTCCGATGTGCAGGCTGACGTCCCAGATGAAGCCGAAGAACGCGGTGAGGATTGTCGAGATGAACAACACCACCGGCAGCGCGACCCACCCGGGACGATGCAACTTCGCGCCCGCGAAGTCGGCGAGACGTTGGAGCCAAGTGATGCGTCCGGTCCGATGCATCACAGCGAGGTACAGCAGGAAGATCGAGATGACGCCCGCTGCTGCGGTCATGCCGAACACCTGATCGAGAGCAGCTCCGCCACCGGCCGGCGCCTGCGCGATCACGTTACTCGAAGTAACACTTACATAATTCACGCCTCGGATTATGCATGCAACGGGGCAGAGACACCAGAGAATCAATCCTGACGCAGCGACCGGTGCACCGAACCCGGTTGGATGCTCCCGGCGCCACTGCCCGGGTCGGCGGTTCTTCGGTGTGCGAAACCGTTGAAGGATTGTTCACCGAGCTCTGGTGGCAATTCTCGGTCGCCTCGAGTGTCCTGGAGTCGAGTTGTGTTGTCAGGGCACGGTGGCTTCGCCGTTTACGATGCGTGGGGCCCTGATGCCGAGCGGGAAGTTGTGCCGATGCCGAAGATCGTCGACCACGATGACCGACGGGCGGCCATCGTCGCAGCCGCGAAGAGGCTGATCGCGGCGAACGGCGCTGAGGGCATGACGATGCGCGACCTCGCCACCGAGGCCGGATACGCCAACGGTGCATTGAGTTACTACTTCGCCGGTCGTCAGGAGATCGTGCAGACCGCGTTCGAGAACGTCGTCGCAGCCACCGACGATCGCATCGACGCGGCGAGTGTCGGTTTACGAGGACTCGGCGCTCTACGCGCGATGTGCTGTGAGATTTTGCCCCTGACCAAGACGACCGTCCTGGAGTCACGAGTTGTATTGGCGCTGTGGCAATTCGCGGCGAGCAATCCGTCGATGGCGTCTCTCGACAATGCCGCAATCGACCGATGGACCCAGGCACTTCGCGGTCATCTGCGGGATGCGATCGCCGATGGCGAAGTTGCCGAGGAGGTTCCCGTCGAGCTCAAAGTCGACGTTTTGATGCATTTCATGGTCGGTATGCAAGTCACGGCCGCGCTGAACCCGGATGCCGCGTCCTCGGCGGTGCAGCGGTCCATGCTCGACGACGTCATCGGATCCTGGCGGACTCGGTAGTCGTCGCTTATTGGGACGATTACAGCGCTCGGCTGGTGATGGAAGTGACTTTTACCAACTTGGCCGGATGACGACCTGTCGATGTTGGCGTCACCTATATTTCTACAAGCGTTGAAATACTCGCGTGGCCTTCTTGCGGGCAGCAGCGACGACGGTCGTCCGTGCTGTCGCATGAGGTCGCGCAAAATCTACTGACCGGAGTGGGAATGTGTTGACGCAGTGTCGAGTAGGCGGCACGTTCACGCGGGTCGCCGCCGGCGAGCCCCCACGATCGTCGCCGTCCGAGTTCATCGCCGCGTGGATGGCTGCAGCCACCGTACGCACGGTCCGTGATGGTCAAGATGTGCCGGAGGACCACCGTCGAGCCCTGAAGGCCGTTGTGGCCGAATGGGTGTCATCCGGAGTCGAGGTCGACTCCGTTCTCGAGGCCTGCCGCGACGGTGGTGCCCACGTCCTGTCGGACTGGGCGAACGAACCGTACGCGGACAGGCTGACGGTCTCGAGCACGGTCGTCCGACTGGTCAGTGAGTGCACCATCGCGGTGAACAACGCATTCTCCTACCGTTCGAGGAGTCACACCGACGACGAGGACGCGGCAAGGGCAGAACTTGCACACGCGCTGATCCTCAATCGCCCGCACCGCACCGAACTCGCTGTGCAACTGGGGATGACGTTGTCGTCTCACTACGTCGTCGTGGTGCTCGACGTCTCGCGTGCGGCCGGTAACCGACGGGCTGTTGCGATACGCGGAGCCATCGACTCCGTTTTCGGACGGGTCCACGGCGCTATGTTCGTTCTGGGTGTTCGCGCAGTCACGGTGTTGGTTCCGGCGCCTGCCGAGAAAGAATCCATCGACGCGCTGGTGGCTCGACTCGACGGTGTTCTCGGGGCGTCGATCATGGCTGCGACGGCCGAGGCAGACTCGACGGACCTGGCAAGGACGATCGACTTCGCATTCGAGTTGATCACGATAGCAACATCATTGGGTCGTCGGAACAAGCTGTACCGGACGCACGAGCTCGTTCTGGAGTATCAGATGTCCCGGCCAGGTCCGGGTCGTGACGCTATGGCCGCGGTGCTCGATCCGCTTCGTGACCGACCGGTCCTGCTCGACACCATCACCACGTACATCAAATGTCAGCAGAGTCGCCGGCTCGCGTCGAAGGCGCTCTACATTCACACCAACACGTTGGACAACAGGCTGAGGAAGGTCTCCGAAGTCCTTGGTTTCGACATCGGATCCGTGGTGGGTCAGCGGAAACTGGAAGCTGCCATCTTCTTGGAGGATCTGGACAGAGCCGTCTGACGGCTGCACCGGCGGCGGTCGAACGGTGGCGCTGTGCATGATCGGTCTGGGTGCGTTGACGACAGTCCGTTCCAGGCTGCGGAGCAGGGGTGGCGAGGGTTCGTCTGATTGGGGTGAGCTACCCAACCGAAGTGGCTGCGGTCGAAGCTGTCCGACGCGATATCCCGGCTGTGAACGTATTCCTGCGGACGGAGTCGTGGGTGCGGGGAGGGTGCGGACCGACCGATCGATTCACCGTCCGCGCGTCAGCCCATCGACTCGGCAGATGCCGGACCCCACGACGCCAACATTGGAAGTGCCCGAGCAGTAGACGACTCGGGCTCGACGGTATAGATGACCAAACGTTGCTCCGGATCATGGGGCGACACAAGAGATTCGATGCCGAAAGCGAGTCGGCCGACCACGGGATGAGCGATCTTCTTGTCGACGGACGTGCGATCCGCTACACCGTGATCGTCCCACCACCGGGCGAAGTCATCACTTGCCGAACGCAATTCGTCGACCAGAGCGATCAATCGAGCGTCGGCGGGATGGCGACCGACCTCGTAGCGCATCGCCCCCACCGCGGCCGACGCGTAATCGGACCAGTTGACGATGCGCTCGCGCGCACGCGGGTCCAGGAAGAGCCAGCGCACCAACACCGCGCCCCCAGCGATCTCCTCGCCGAGGACTGCCCGCACCAGCCTGTTGCACGCCAGGATCTCCGACCGGCGCCCGAGGAGGAGCGCGGGAACGTGATCCATGGTGGTCAGCACCCGAAGCAGACCGGGATCGGGATGCTGCGCGGATTCCCACGTACTGGGCTGTCCCCGGCGAATCGGGGCTGCGAGGTTCCGTAGGTGTGCATCCTCGATCTCGTCGAGGCGCAAGGCTCGGCTGAGGGCGTCGACGATGTCGTCGGTGACCGTGTGCTGACGGCCCTGCTCGAGTCGACTGTAGTGATCGGGGCTCAGTCCGGCGAGCACCGCTAGTTCTTCCTTGCGAAGGCCCGGAACTCGCCTCGGTCCGGGGAACGGCGCAATCCCCGCCGTCGCCGGCGTGAGTGCGTCACGCCGTGACCGGAGGAATGCTCCGAGTGCGGATCTGTCTGCTGGCACGCTGCTCAGATTACGGAGACTCCGCTACGTTCGCCTGGTCCCGCCGTGACCAGGCAGCGCTCGCCCTGGTGCGATGCACTGCCGGACGGTGAACTGGTCGTCATGAACAACCCATTGCATTTGTCCGACCGCACCGCCGTCGTCACCGGCTCGACGAGCGGAATAGGCGCCGCCACCGCCCGCACACTCGCGGCCCGCGGAGCTCGCGTCGTGATCACCGGCCGCGATGCGGAACGTGGCGCACAGCTGGTCGCCGAGATCGAACGCGACGGCGGATCCGCCGTGTTCGTGAGCGGCGACCTTACCGCCGCGCCGACCGACCTGCGCCGCCTCGCAGACCAGTGGACCACCGCTCTCGATGGACGGGTCGACATCCTGGTGCACAACGCGGCGCTGTGCCCGGCCGTCGACACCGTCTCCCTCACCGACGCCGATCTGGACGCGACACTGGCCGTCAACATCCGGGCACCGCACGTGCTCACCGCCGAACTTGCCCCGGCGATGGCCGAACGCGGGAGCGGGTCGATCGTCGTCGTCGGGTCGTGGATGGCAACGGTCGGCCATGCATTCGTCGGCCTGTACTCCGCTACCAAGGCGGCCGAAGCTCAGCTCGCTCGAAGCTGGGCTGCCGAGTTCGGACCACGGGGGGTGCGAGTGAACACCGTCGCGCCCGGCGCCACCCGCACTCCGATCAACGATTCGGACGGCGATGTCATTGCTGCGATGACCGCCGGCATACCGGCCGGCCGGCCGGGTACACCCGAGGAGATCGCGTCTGCCATCGCCTGGGTGGTCTCGGACGAGGCGGCCTACCTGCATGGGGCGACGATCCCGGTGGACGGTGGCATCACCGGAACCCGTTAGGCGGCGGTGGCGGAGGTTCTCGTGGAGTGCATCCGACGCGCTATGCAGCCCTACCCGGTCAGCTCGTCCTCGACGAATGCCGGCTTGGCAAGTGTGATCGCCGGGATGGTCGCGATCAAGGCGACAGCGAGCAGGAACAGCAGTGGCAAGGTCCATCCGCCGCTCGCGTCGTGCAGCAGGCCGACGAGCAGTGGACCGAGCGCGCCGAGTGCATAAGCCACGCCCTGGGCGAACCCGCTGAGCGCGACGGTGCCGCCCTGGGTGCGCGTGCGTGAATTGATCAACACAAGGCTGATCGGAAACAGAATCGACCCCGAGCCGATGAGCAACACCCACAGCAGGGGAAGTGTCGCGGGCGCGAGCAAAAGGCCGAGATAACCGGACACGAAGCTGGCGATACCAGCGAAGATCAGCCAGCCGACGTTGCGAATCCGCACAGTCAACAGGGGCGCGAGGAGAGAGCCGGGAACACTGATCAGGCCGGTGACGGCGAGCAGGACACCCGCCTCGGTCGGTGTCGAGCCGGCAACGTCGCCGAGTATTTCGGGCAACCACGCGAAACCCGCGTAGGTGCAGATCGTGCTGGTCGAGAAGAGGACGGTGATCGACCGCGCCACACGCGAGCGCCACAGACCCGTAACGACCGCGGGCTGCGATGACTCAGCGGCGACGGCATCCGGGAGTCGCTGCCGTCGCTGTCTTGCGATACTCAGAAGCCACGGCACCAGCGCGATGGCCGAGGTCGCAGACCAGATGCCCAGCGAGACGCGCCAGCCGAACGCATCGGCTATGGGCGCCGCGAGGGCGGCGGGCACGGCAGTGCTCACCCCGACAATGCAGGCGTACACCGCGGTCAGCAGCGCGACCCGGTCGGGGAAGTACAGGCGCACGATCGACGGCAGCAGCACGTTACCGATACCCGTGCCGGTGAACGCGACAGCGCTGCCGATGAGCAGAACCGAGAAGCTCGGGGCGAACGCGCGAACGAGGTGGCCTGCGGTCATGAGCACCAGCGCGAGAACGATGCCGCCCTCGAGACCCAAACCTCGGGCGACGCGCGGCGCCAGGAATCCGGATGCCGCGAACAAGATTGGTGGCAGGGTGCCGAGCAACCCGACCCCGAGGTCGGAGATAGGGACGTCCTCGCGAATGTCGCCGAGGATCGGCGAAATCGCAGCGACAGCCTGACGCAGTGTGAATGCGACGAGCACGATGCCCAGCAGCGCGGCCGCGCGTCCCGCCCACAGCGGAAGGCGTGGGCGCTCGGACACGCTCCGAGTCTAGGGTCGTCCCGCAGGGCAGCCCGCCAATTTTTTGTGTGGTGCCGGGGTCGGCCCGGTAACCCGCCACGACCTTTTCTTCAGTCCCGGAGAACCGCCACCAAGGCGGTGTTTGCGAGAAACCGCCTCTACTGATCTGTTGACGTTCTGATCGTTGCGCTGAATCCAGGATGTCTAAGTGACGTTGCAGCGAATTACATTTCGCCGTCCGATGGCATCGTGGCGAGCAGGAAATCGCGCGCTATGTGTACATGCCGTTCGGCTTCGCGGGCCACAGCGTCAATGTCACCTTGGATGAGGAGGTCGCGATAGTGATCGTGCTCGAGGCCGATGGCTTGACGATAGTCAGCGGAGCCCGCTCGGACGCGGCGCTGCTGAAAGAGTAGGACTTGTGAGCGTATGCCGGTCCAGGCGTCGGTGAGGCGCTGATTGCCGGCGATGTCGTACACCTGGTCGTGGAAGCGGAGATCCAACTCGACGAGCTCGGCCGGTGGTGCAGATCCGGCCCCGGCTTGGGAGAGGAGTCGCAGGGTCTCGTCGAGCTCACTGATGTTGTCGCGGCTGATACGGCCCGACGCGGTCACAGCGGCCAGGCGATCGAGGCCCGCGCGCAGATCGTAAACCTCACGTACGTCTCGCGCGGCGGCGTCGATTACCCGCGTGCCGCGATGCCATCCGCGAACGACAAGTCCCTCGGTCTCGAGAACGGCCAGCCCCTCCCGTAACGATCCCCGACTGACGTCGAGCATGGCGGCCAACTCGACTTCTCGAAGCGGGTCACCGGGCTCGAAGTGTCCACCCAGGATGGCTTCACGAAGCGCGTCGGCAGTCTCGGTTGCGAGCCCGCCCCGCCGTACCGGGACCACTCTGGAATCCATCATGTCTTAATGTTGACATTAGCGCTGTGTACGGCGCAAGCTCGAGCTTCAACCCCAGACTCGAGGAAATCCACCCATGCGTCCTGCTTTTCATCTCGCGATCCCCGTGAACGACCTCTCTGTCGCCCGCACCTTCTACGGAAACGTGCTCGGACTGTCCGAGGGCCGTAAAAGCGATCACTGGATCGATTGGGACTTTTACGGACATCAACTCGTCACCCACGTCGTGCCCTCCGGGTCGACGCCCGCCGGAACGAGCGAAGTCGACAATCACGATGTGCCGATTCCGCACTTCGGACTGCTATTGGGTCTCGATGAATTCAATGAACTCGCACAGCGCCTTCGCGCCGCCGGCATCGAGTTCGTGGTCGAGCCGTACCTGCGATTCCCGGGAACGTCCGCCGAGCAGTGGACCATGTTCTTCAAGGACCCGGTTGGCAACTCACTCGAGTTCAAATCATTCTCGGATGAATCGCAGGTGTTCGCCGCATGAGAACAATCCTGATCACCGGCGCCTCCACGGGGATAGGAGCGGCTGCAGCACGCCGATTCGCCGCGGGTGGTGATCACGTCGCAGTCCACTATTCGAGCAACATGTCAGCAGCGGAAGAAGTCCTCGCAAGCCTGTCCGGCGACGGGCACTCGCTGGTGCAAGGCGATTTGAGCGTTCCCGGTACAGCCGAAGCGATGGTGCACACAGTGGTGACCGGGCACGGGCAAGTCGACGTGCTCGTCAACAACGCTGGAAGCGCACCTAGCGCTGCGAACCGTCACCGCATCGGTGAAGTGAGCCAAGAGCTGTGGACTTCCACTTTTCGACGGATGGTGGACGTGAACTTGTTGGGAGCAGCCGAACTGACCTTCTGCGTTGCCGATCACCTCATAAAACGCGCGGCCCCCGGAGCGATAGTCAATGTGGGCTCCCGCGGCGCTTTCCGTGGCGAACCCGACTATCCGGCCTACGCCGCAAGCAAGGCAGGGTTGCATGCACTAGGCCAATCATTGGCCGTTGCACTCGCCCCCTACGAAATTTCCGTGACGTCCGTAGCTCCAGGGTTTATCGCATCTGCCCGCCAGGCCGACAAACTAGCCGGCGACGCCGGACCAAGCATCCGTGAGCAGAGTCCTTTCGGGCGCGTCGGCACACCCGAAGAAGTAGCCGCCGCCATTGTGTGGCTGGCATCTCCTGAAGCAATATGGTCCTCGGGAGCCATTCTCGATGCCAACGGTGCTTCGTACTTGCACACTTAGAATCAAGCACCTCGTGGGAGCTATGGTGCTCAACGCGTTTGCAGCCACCCATAATTCACAGAAATCCACCTTTCCGACTCGGGGACGGGCAGGCTGGTTGCGGGCTCAGAAGGGAAGCGTGGTTCCGGACTCCGATGCCAGCGTATTGAGGTCGTCGAGGGTTCGGTCGGCAAGGATCACTCCGCCGTCCGCCAGGTTGCGTTCTGCGGCAACGTCTTCGACTTCGCCGGGGTAGTAGATCCGGTCGTTTCCCTGCGCGAGTGGGGTGGAGTGCACTTCGTCGATGAGTCCCTGTACCGCGCCGAGGAACTGATCCGACGGGTCGGCGCTGCGGACGTCGATGGCGATGAACATGTGGCCGGCGCCGCTGGGTTGGTCGGCGACGTACGGGCCTTTCACTCCGGTTCCGGTGCGGCTGCCTGTCAGGGCGCCGGAGAGGATGTCCATCATGAAGGTGATGGCGTACCCCTTGTGGCCCGCCATCGGCAGGATGACGCCGTCGATGGCGTCCGAGGCGTCGGTGGTGATCCGGCCGTCGGTGTCCATGGCCCACGTGTCCGGGATGTCCTGGTTACGGTTGCGGGCGAGGTAGATCTTGCCGCGAGCGACGGCGGTGTTGGCGATGTCGACCACGACGGCGCCGCCGGGTGTGGGCGCGGGCGCGCCGATCGACCACGGGTTGGTGCCGAGCCTCTTTTCTCGTCCGCCCCACGGTGCCATGGCAGGGCTGGCGTTGGTGGTCAGGATCGACGCGCATCCGTCGAGGGCCGCGCGGCGGGTGTAGTACATCGCTGTGCCGAAGTGGTTGGAGTTACGGACCCCGACCATCCCGATGCCGAACGTGCGGGCTCGCTCGATCGCGGTCGTGCGGGCGAGTTCGGTGAGTACCTGTCCGATTCCGTTGCGGCCGTCGATGATTTGCAGTGCACCGGCGTCCGAGATCGTCTCCGGAGCTGTCACCGCGGTCATCGCGCCGGTCCGCAACCGGGCGATGTACCAGGGCAGGCGGAGCATTCCGTGCGATTGGTGGCCCCAGAGATCTGCCTGCACCAGGCTGTCCGCGACCAGACGGGCGTCGGCTTCGGGTACGTCGTAGGTCTGCAGCGCCGCGGTTGCGAACTCGACGAGCACGTCGGGCTTGATGCGGGTCACGTCGGTCATGGTGATGTGGACTCCTTCACTATTCGATACGTTAAGGTATACCATGTGACATACGCTGGGGTAACCGAAGGAGCCCACCCATGTTGAATCTGCTGGTATCGGTGAACGTCCGTGCCGACAAGCGAGAACAGTTCCTGACCGCGATCACGCTCAACGCCGCGGCGTCGGTCCGCGAAGAGCCGGGGTGCTTCCAGTTCGACGTGTTCGAAGACGAGTCGGAGCCGAACCGCTTCTTCTTCTACGAGCGCTACACCGATCGCGCGGCGTTCGACGCGCACAAGGCCTCCGATCACTTCACCGCTTGGCGAGCCGCCGCAGCCGACGTGCTCGTTCCCGGCTCGCAGCGCAACACCTTCGGAACCGCGGTCACCACAGTGATCGACTCCGTGTCCGCGTGACCCGCTCCACCACAACACGATTGCCAGGAGAACACCGCATGCCCAATTCGATCACCACCGTCAACCCCGCGACCGGACTCGACCTCGCCACGTATCCCGCGATGTCGGACACCGACATCGACTCCGCTCTCGACGTCGCCGCCCGGGCCCAACTGGACTGGGCAGCAACCTCGTTCGACGACAGGTCGAAAGTCCTGCACTCCGGCGCCGCCGAGTTGCGCGCCCGCGCAGACGACCTTGCGCTGCTGGTGACGCGGGAGATGGGCAAGCCGCTTCGCGAAGCCCGAGCCGAAGTCGAGAAGTGCGCGGTCGGCCTCGAGTACTACGCAGAGAACGCCGCGGCGTTCCTCGCCGACGAGCAGTACGCGACATCTGCGGATGCGAGCTGGGTGTCCTACGAACCCGTCGGGATCGTCCTGGCAATCATGCCGTGGAACTTCCCGTTGTGGCAGGTGTTCCGGTTCGCCGCGCCGGCCTTGATGGCCGGTAATGCCGCGCTGCTCAAGCATTCTCCGAACACCACCGGCGCAGCGCTCGAGGCGCAGGCCATTCTCGAAGCTGCCGGGCTGCCGTCGGGGTTGTTCACGACGCTGCTCGTCGCCGAATCCGACGTTCCGGCGGTCACCGAGCGCCTGATCGCCGATCCCCGCGTCGGCGCGGTCACGATCACCGGCAGCGAACGAGCCGGATCCGCCGTCGGATCCATCGCCGGCCGCGAGATCAAGAAGTCCGTTCTCGAGCTCGGTGGATCGGACCCGTTCGTCGTCCTCGCCGACGCCGATCTGCCGCGGGTGGCGCACCTGGCCGCCAAGGGTAGGTTCCTCAACGCAGGCCAGTCGTGCATTTCACCGAAACGGTTCATCGTCGAAGCCGCTGTGGCACAGGAGTTCACGCGGCTGGTCGTCGATGCTGTCGACGCAATGGTCGTCGGCGATCCCGAGGACGACGCCACCGATGTCGGCCCCCTGGCGCGCGCAGATCTACGCGACGGTGTCGCCGCGCAGGTGCAGTCCTCCGTCGACGCCGGCGCCACGTTGCTCGCGGGCGGTCGGGTGTTGGACCGAGCCGGATTCTTCTACGCCCCTACCGTTCTCGGCGACGTGCTCCCCGGTATGGACGCCTACCACGAGGAAGCATTCGGTCCGGTCGCGACCATCATCACCGTTGCCGACGCGGACGAGGCGGTCACCGTCGCCAACGACACCCGCTTCGGACTCGGGGCCAGCATCTGGTCCGCCGACGTCGACAAAGCCGTCTCGATCGGCAAACGCATCACGTCGGGAGCATGCTTCGTCAACTCCCTCGTCGCCTCCGACGCGCGCATGCCCTTCGGCGGCACCAAACGTTCCGGCTACGGCCGCGAACTTGCCTCCGCTGGTATCCGCGAATTCGTCAACGTCCGCACCTGGTGGGCCATGAGCGAACCCGTCGGCGCCGCACCCATCTCCGAATAGCCCTCATCGACAACAGAATTGGACAGGAAAAGAACATGAGCGTCACCGCAGACACCGGCCGCACGATCACCCCCACCAGCAGCGACGACGGCCGACCCGCCGTCGTGCTGCACACCGCCGAGATCACACCCCGCCAACGCGGGGGAGGCGCCCGCACCGTCCCGCTGGTCTCTCAGCAGGTCGGTGCCAAGGACTTCCTCAACGGCATCACCATGTTTGCGCCGGGTTCGGCGATCCCCGAGCACATCCACAACTGCGACGAATCGGTCCTGATCATCAAGGGAAGCGCGGTCGCCCACATCGACGGCACGCAATACCCGGTGACGGTGGGAGACAACTCGTTCATCCCGGCCGGCATCGCGCACTTCTTCCACAACACCTCCGAGACGGACGAGCTGCACATCTTCTGGACCTACGCCTCCGTCGACGCCACCCGCACCGTGATCGCCACCGGAGTCACCACCCGCATCGACGAGGAACACGGCACCAACCTCACGTGATCAACCGCACGGTCGACGGAACGCTCACCGGGTGTTCCGCCGGCCGTCACCACGTTTATCAGTGAACGGGAACGGAACCGGCACACGACGATCTATGCGGTCACGAGGTCGATCCGCGGCCCGCGCCCGGCTCGGGACGGGTCGAACACCGCATCGAGAATGGTGCGCTCCGTCGCGGCCAGATGCGACGCCGACGCTTTCTCGGCCGCATCCGCGTCGCCGGCGATGATCGCCGCGCACATCTGCTGATGCTCCGCGAGTGAAGTCTCCAGGCGGTCCGGCGTGGAATGGGCGATCGACCGCAACCGTGCACTGTGCGGGCGTAATTCGGCGATCGAGCGGGACAGATGGGCATTGCGGGTGTGGTCCACGATCGCCCGGTCGAACTGCTCGGCCAGGTCGTAGAAGCGCTCCCACCTGTCTTGCGAGGGCGGCTCGTCCTTCATCGTGTCCAGCTCGGTGAGGATGCGACGGAACGGATCCTGCACGCTCGCATCGGATTTCGCTGCCTCGGCGACCATGCGTGTGGCAGTCGACTCCAGCAGCGTGCGGAGCTCGAACAGATCACGTACACCCTGGATCGAGATCGGCGCCACCCGCGCACCCTGACGGTCGACAAGCGTGAGGAGGCCCTCGGCTTCGAGGCGCACGAACGCCTGCCGAACCGGAGTCCGGGACGCCTCGAGGCGATCGCCGATCGCGATCGCGCTCAGCGACGCGCCCGGAGCGATCTGACCCGACATGATCTCGGCCTTGAGCTGCGCATATACCCGATCGCTCTTCGAATCTCCCGCCATGAGTACAGCTTAACGAACAAAGCGGCACTCATCACTGCGTCCCTTATGGTATACAGTGACGTACACCACCAAGCGAAAGGGCAGCGATGCTCGTCATACTCGGTTTTTCCATGATCGCGTGCTTCATGTACCTGATCATGAGCAAGCGCATCACCCCGGTCGCAGCGCTGATCCTCGTGCCGACCGTGTTCGGCCTGTTCGCCGGCGCCGGGCTCGGCCTCAGCGACATGATCATGGAGGCGTTGCTCAAGCTGGCCCCGACCGCCGCGCTGCTGTTCTTCGCCATCACGTTCTTCGGCATCATGATCGACGTCGGCCTGTTCGATCCGCTGATCCGGCTCATTCTCAAGTTCGTCAAGAACGACCCGATGCGCCTGGTCGTCGGCACCGCACTGCTGACCTCGATCGTGTCCCTCGACGGCGACGGATCCACCACATTCATCATCGTGACTTCGGCGTTCCTGCCGATCTATCTCAAACTGCGGATGAGCCCGGTGATCCTTACCGTCGTCGCCGCCACCGCCAACGGTGTCCTCAACACAGTGCCGTGGGGCGGATCCACCGCCCGAGCATCCGCAGCCCTCGGCGTCTCACCGATCGACATCTTCGTCCCGATGATTCCCGCAATCGCCGCCGGCCTGATCGCCGTACTCGTCCTCGCGTACTTCCTCGGCCGCGCCGAACGTAAGCGTGTCGGTACCCTGACCCTCGACGCTCCGGCACGAACAGTGGTGCGGGAGAGAGTGTCCAGCGGCAGCGTCGGGTCCACATCCGCCGACACCGCACACGGTGATCGACCCACCCCGCCCCCCGCGGACAGCTCGGACGGACCCGACGCGGCTCTCCCGCGTACCGACACCGATGTGAGCGACTTCGGCGAACTGCCCGAAGACGCGGCGGCACACCTTCACCGACCCAAGGCACGCCCAAAGCTGGTGTGGATCAACCTCGCTCTGACACTGGCCGTCATGACGCTGCTCGTGCTCGACATCGTCGAACCTCCGGTCACGTTCCTCGCTGCGGTCGGGATAGCTCTCGTGCTGAACTTCCCCCGCGTCGCCGAGCAAGCCGAACAGATCAAAGCGCACGCCAGTTCCGTGGTCTCCGTCGTTGCCCTCGTCTTCGCCGCCTCGGTCCTGACCGGCGTCCTGTCCGGAACCGGCATGGTCGAAGCGATGTCACAGTGGCTCGTGGGCGTCATCCCCGACGCATTCGGACCTCACCTCGCCATCGTCGCCGGCGCCCTGAGCATCCCGCTCACCTTTCTGATGAGCAACGACGCCTTCTTCTTCGGCGTGCTCCCCGTCCTCACCGAGACCGCGTCGCACTACGGAATCACGGCCGAAGAAATGGCCCGCGCCTCCATCGTCGGCCAACCCCTGCACACCTCGAGCCCACTCGTCGCGTCGTTCCTCCTCCTCATCGGACTCGCGAAAGTCGAACTGGGCGTGCACCTTCGCAAAGCACTCTGGCGCGCCTCCCTCGTCTGCATCGTCATGCTCGTCGTCGGCGCCGCCGTCGTCGCCTACCCCGCCTAAGGACCGCCATGAACATCGTCACCGCCTACAACGAACGCCCGGAAAGTCGGCGCGCACTCGACTGGATCCTCACCCACGGCCCCCAACTGGCCGGGTCACACGACAAGGTGCACCTGCACATCGCCCTCACCAGCGGCGCCGACTCACCCGCCAGCCCCAACTACGGATCACCGACCCTCGCCGACGCGCTCACCACCGAACTCGCAGCAACGAACACCGCCCACACCATCCACCCCGCGGGGCCCGACGCCGCCGCCCAGATGCTCGACCTCGCCGAACAAGAGCACGCCGACCTCGTCGTCATCGGAATGCGCCGCAGATCGGCCACGATGAAGTTGCTGCTCGGCAGCCAAGTCCAACGCGTCATGCTCGACGCACCCTGCCCCGTCGTCACCCTCAAATCCGACAGCGATTGACAGAATCCGACCCACGTCGCACGGACGGGTCTGCATAGCCTTGTAGGCGAGCGGTCTTCGGTCCGACCCCAAAACGAGGCTCGAAATTTCTATCCGCGCTACCAGTTTCAATCGGCGCTATGAGTTCGTTCTTTACCAGCCCGGTCTCGAGACCCGTTGGTGGAAGGTGCGACTGAGAGAGCAGTGCGGATGCTCCACGAGATGCGGTGCAGGCGACTTCTATCCGCTTGTGAAGGATTTCCCGCGTTCAGCGTGGGTTTACCTTCACAAGCGCCCCGCTGGCCGCGTCCGCTCGCCGAATTCGCCCGGTCGTAGTCGGAGTGGCCTAAAGGGTGCTGAAAAGTTGGTGAAATGGCCGAGTGACGCGATTGGCACGGTCACACCGTCGGGGTCACGTTCTGCAGTCGTGGCCTGCTCTGTCGACCGGCTCGTGCGGCCGAGAGCGAGTCCCATTCGCTGGGTACGGCGGCGAGGGTGCCTGCGGGGACCAGAGGTCGGCCGTCGCGGAACTCGGCGACCAGATTTCGGCCGAGTATCGTTCCAGCCGTCACGATTCCGGAAAGAAGTACTCCCTCGGTGGCAGGTCCGGTTCGGCAGCTCGCTCCCGCCAGGAACAATCCGGGAACGGGGGTTCTCGGCCCGGGCCGGGACACACCGGTCTGCTTCATGTTGAACTCGATGCCGTAGGACGCTCCCTCAGTCGACTGGGTGTACCGCTCCTGGGTGAGTGGTGTCGCCGCTTCGCGGTGGACGATGTGGCCGTCGAGTTCGGGGAGTGCGGTCTGCGTGCGCGCCACCATCAGATCGGTGAGGGTGGTCTTCATGGTGGTGTACGTCGTGCTCCTCGCGTAGTCGTGATCGCGTTGATCGACATCCGCTGCGCCCCAGAGCCGGTGGTCCATCACGATGGGAAACATCGACTCGAGTGAGCTGCAGCCGTCGGGTGCGTATCTCTTCGCCGTCGGATCCTTGATGTCGGAGCAGTGGATGTAGGCAGGCAGGACGGGGCAGATTCGGTCCAGCCAGCTCTGCGCGGTGTCGCCGGGCCGAAAGCGCTGCCCCTTCTCGATGTCGGACAGCGAGGTCCAGGAGGGCACCGAGAAACTGTCCTGATTCGTCCTGGTCGCGGCCAGGTCGACATCAGCTCCGAGGTAAGCGTTGAAGAACGGTGCAGACATCCGAAAGTCGTCGACGCGCTTCATGTTCGAGGCGTCGACTGCGCCCGCGGGGAGAAGGACGTTGTACGTCTTCTTGATGTCGGCCGTCGAGATCACGGTCTCGGCGCGGCACGTCGCTCCTCCGGCCAGTCGTACGCCGGCGGCTCGGCCGCGGTCGACGATGATCTCCTCGACGAAGGCGCGGGTGACCACCTCGCCGCCGTACTGCTCGATGACCCTGAGCAGGTTCGAGGCGAACACTTGTCCGCCGCCGTGGGGGAACCAGGCACCACCACCGACGAATTCCGTGAGGAACGAGGCAAAGGCGAGAAACGGTAGTCGGTGTGGCGGGCAGTTCATACTCCCCGACGGCGACATCGACAGCAGAACCTGAAGGCGTGGGCTCAGCCCGAAGTGGTCCATCACGGCCGTGAGCGACGATCTCGCCAGCGGCGCGTGGCGTCCGAGCTTCCACGCCGTCTTCGCCATTCCTGTCAGCGACTCCGCCGACGCGACGCGGTCGATGGCGCCACCCATCTTCCGGGTGACTTTGACGAAGCGTTCGATCGCGCGACGTTCGGCAGGGAAGAGTGCCGTCAACCGGATGCGGTATTCGTCCCAGTCGGTGGGCACCTCGAACTCGAGATCGGGGAACACGAATCGCTCGTAACCGTCGCGGTTCATCGGCTCGAAGGTGATGTGCTCACCCAGTCCGAGGCCGCGGAACATCGTGGGCATGTCGCCGTCGGGGCCGCAGTTGCCGAGGTGGTGCAGACCGACCTGCCACTCCCACTGGCCTTTTCGCCGGAATACGTGAGTGCTGCCGCCGACCACCGAATACTGCTCGAGGACGACCACTTTCTTGCCTGCCGCGGCCAGCGCAGCGGCCGCGGTCATACCCGCAAGGCCGCCGCCGACGACAACGACGTCGTATGTCGACACGTGAGATGTCCCTTCTGTCGAGCGTCTCGCCGATGATGTGAACCGATCGGTTCATCGGTACTAATTGGTAGCATGGACCGATCGGTTCACACAAGGTCGGTTCTCACGGATGGGAGTAGGTGAAGGCCAGTGACGACAGGACCACGGGAGCGGATGATCTCCTCCGCAATTCGCCTGATCTGCGAGCGCGGCGTGTCCGCGACGGGATTGGCTGATCTGTTGTCGCGCAGCAGATCGTCGCGCAATTCTCTTTATCAACATTTCCCCGCCGGCAAGAGCCAATTGGTCGAGATCGCGGTGCGGGAAGCGGGTGCAGCGATGGACGTGGACCTCTGCGCAGCGATGGACGGGGCAACACCGACGCAGGGCGTCGGTCTGATCGTCGACGACTGGAAGCGTCGCTTGACCACGTCGGATTACACGCGGGGTTGTCCGGTCATGGGTGCGGCGCTGGCGGAGTCCGAACCAGCCGTGCAGAGCGCCGCGGCTGACGTCTTCGGGCTGTGGCGCAACACTTTCGCGACCGCTTTCGTTGCTGGTGGCCTTCCGCTGGATCGGGCTGGGGCGCTCGCGGGATTCGTGGTCAGTGCGATCGAGGGGGCAATCGTGCAGTGTCGCGCGACGAAGACCACCACGCCACTCGATGATGCGCGGGCGGAGTTGATTCTCCTGTTCGACAACCACTTCCAAGAACAACGCTGATCCCGATGGCCTCGAGCGTTCATGCGTCGGACCCTGAATCCTTCCGGGACCGATCGGATTCGTGGCGCTCGCTGCACCTCAGTTGGCGCAGCGCCTGATCAGGAGTCCAGGGGTATCGATGACATCCGCGGCATTCATGGGCGGGGCGCTGCTCATGGCAGCTCACTTCACCGCCCTGCTCACCGCATCGTTCTATCGTGCAATACCAGTCGGCCTGGTGACCATGTGCATCGGCGGGGTCTACTTCATCTACCTGCTCGTGCGGGGCGCGCGCGACCAGGTGTGACGGGGAGGTGTGCTGAGGACGCGGCACATGATTCGGACGTGGGTCGAATGTCGCCAAAGGCGTCGGCATGACGGACTACACCATCGGTGCGGCGGTGGTCGTCACAGATATCACCGGTCCTCTCTTACGTAAGGTCGCTTCTATGAATCACGGATACGTTGTGCCGAGTCGGCATGTCAGCCAAGTGATAAGGCGTTCACCCGAGGAGGTGTACGAGTTCGCCGCTGACCCCGCGAATTTGCCGAGATGGGCGGCGGGTCTGGCGAACAGCCCGGTCTCCATCGAGGGCGATCGGCTGATCGCTGAATCACCTATGGGACGTGTGACGGTAAGTTTCGTGCCGCGCAACGATCTTGGGGTCCTCGATCACGACGTGACATTGCCGTCGGGGACCACCGTGAACAATCCCGTACGGGTGCTGAGTCACCCGAATGGTTCCGAGATCCTCTTCACGGTCCGCCAGATCGAACTCAGCGACGAAGAGTTCGATCGGGACCTCGGCCTGGTCGCCGAAGACTTGAACAGACTCAAGGAATTGTTGGAACCCTAGATCGACATCAAGTGGTGCCAGTCCCGGGACCGTTACGGTACCGAGGACGGAAGCGATGAAGCCTCCGACACCCGCGGGTCGACTGTTCGGCGGTCGCCGATCTACCGAGAGGCAGCACGATGAAGTCGTTACCACCACGCTCGAAATGAGCAGTGCACCAGTGAAAGCGCCCACCGATCTACCTGCGGACGTCCGCCTCGATCGTGCCCCGTTCGTTCCGCCCGAGTACGCAAGATTCTTGTACGGTCTCGTCGGCGGACCTTGGCATTGGACCGACCGACTGGAATGGCCCCGTAGCCGATGGGAAGACGACCTGTCCGTGGTCGGCACCGAGTTCCACATTCTGTACAAGAGCGGTGTTCCTGTGGGCTACGTCCATCTGCAGCCACTGGAGAACGCCGACGGCTCGCACGTCGAAATTCGGTACTTCGGCTTGGTGGAAGCCGTGATCGGTCAGGGCCTCGGCCGTCCGCTGCTCGAGCACGCAGTAGCCGCCGCCTGGTCACTGGCCGAACGGTTCGCGCTGCCCGAGGTGACTCGCGTGTGGGTGCACACCTGCACTTTGGACGGGCCCTCTGCGCTGGCCAACTATCAGGCGCGAGGGTTTGTCGTCTGCGCGGCCGAGACTTCACAGCAAGAGGGGAGTGGTAGCGCGGCCGGTTCATGGGTAAGCACCGGTGGTCCCGCTGAGAGGTAGCGCCGAGCGCGTGGTCGCAGCGGGACCGTTGTGAAGCGAGGTCGGCATTCGACCGCGCTGGGTTGCGGGCTGTGCAAAGTGGAACACCGGCTGTGCTTTTCGCGTCGATTACCAACGCTGGTGTTCCAGTCTGTGCTCCCGTCCCGCCGGCCTAACGCCTGGTCAGAAGCGGGAAACGGCAACGTCGTTCCGGTGTGCACGGTGTCGAGTGCAGATCACACATCACTCCCGGCCGGCCTCTGCTCGGCCGCCCACGAGCCGAGCAAGTGCAGACGCTCGGCGCTCGGTGAACCTGGCTCCGCGGTGTAGACCATCAGAATCGAACCGGGGTCAGCGGTGATCATCAACTCCTCGTAGGCAAGGTGGACCTCGCCGACAACGGGGTGGTTGAAGCGCTTCTTGCCCGCGCCGTGCGTTCGGACATTGTGTGCGCCCCAGAGCTTTCGGAATGTTTCGTCGCGCGTGGAGAGTTCGCCGACGAGGTCCTGAAGTCCCTTGTGGTGCGGGTCGCGACCCGCTTCGGCGCGCATGATGGACACGCACATCTCGGCGAACGTATCCCAATCGGGATAGAACTCCCGGGACAGCGGATCCAGGAACTGGAATCGAGCTAGGTTCGGGGTTCGACCACCGTCTCCGATGATCGGCGCGTAGAACGCCTTACCGAGTTCGTTGGTCGCCAGAATGTCCTGGCGTTGATTGCGGACGAACGCAACTCCATCGGTGATCGAGTCGAGCGCCCACTGCAAGCTGATTCGGGCAACGGCGGGGCGTGCGGCTTTTCGACGTGGCCGGCCGGAGGTCGGAACTCCGTCTGCGGCTCGCGCGAGGTCGAGCAAGTGGGAGTGCTCGGTGTCGTCCAGTTGCAGCGCGCGCGAGAGTGCATCGAGTACGGACGACGATGCTCCGCCGATGGCGCCGCGCTCGATGCGCGCGTAGTACTCGACCGACAGGCCGGCGAGTGCAGCGACCTCGCTGCGCCGCAGTCCCGCGACCCGTCGGTTGGTTCCGCCCGTGATGCCGGCCTGGTCCGGGGTGATCCTGGCTCGGCGGGTCATGAGGAACTCTCGCACCTCTGCCTTATTTTCCATACTCCCAACCCTAGGTCCGCCGGCAGTCTCCAGCGACTCCCTGTCGGGGCACCCCTGCGACATCGATGAACGCGTTGGAAAGGAGCATCGAGAGGTGCCCTGCTGGTGCACCTCTCGACAGGGACTCCCCCTCAGGCGCTGCTCGGGATTGACTGAACCGAGTGGTTCGCGGTGCGCGCGAACAATTCGACCGAAGGAGTGCTGCTGTGACCGATCAACCAAGGCAAGTCGGAGGTGGACGCTCGATGTTCGGAGATTTCGCTCCGAAGCTCGCCGAACTCACCGATGGTGTCCTCTTCGCGGACGTCTGGAACCGACCCGAACTCGCCGCCCGCGACAGGAGCCTGGTCACCGTGGCTGTGCTGGCTGCCGGTGGTGATACTGCGCAGCTCGAATTCCACCTCGGCCGAGCGATCGAGAACGGTGTGACGCAAACCGAACTCATCGAGATGCTGACGCACGTCACTCTGTACGCGGGTTGGCCGAAGGGTATGGCGGCGATGGGCGTCGCGAAGAAGGTTTTCGGCGAGGGGTGACCTCGCCCGCCGAGTTCCAGTCGACAGAAAGAGAAACGCTATGAATATTGAACCTCCCGTTCCCACGACGAAGAACCCCGCTGCGCAGTTTGCCGGCGACGTATGGCTTGACCCGATCGCGATGCCACACGTGGACGGTCAAACGATGGTGGTGGCGACAGTTCGATTCGCACCCGGTGCCCGCACGGCATGGCACTCCCACGAAAACGGCCAATATCTGCGTGTGACACAAGGAATCGCTCGCTTCGGAAGTCGCGACGGCACCATCATCGAGGTTCATCCCGGCCAGACTTTGTACACCCCTCCCGGCGAAGAGCACTGGCATGCCGCGGCGCCCGGCCTGTACATGGAGCACATCGCAATGCTGCAGAACGGCGAGGACCCTGCCACGACGACGACATGGGCGGAGCACATCACCGACGCGCAGTACGAGGGCCGGTGATCCATAGATCGAACATGCAGTCTCGAGTAGTTGCCGGCGCGATAGCGGTGTCGTCCGTGCTCGCGTTGGCGGCCTGTTCCAACGACGCTTCGTCGGGTCCGCCTACTCGATCAGCAGGTGCCACAAGCGCAATCGACGAAGGGTCCACGAACCAGCAGGTCGAGAACGGAGAATCCATGCGAATCGACATCCAGATGGGTGAACGAATCGTCGTTGGAACGTTGAACGACAGCGCGTCCAGCCGTGATCTTCTCGCTCAGCTTCCTCTGACGCTGGATATGTCCGACCACGGTTCGGTGGAGAAGACCGGACCGCTTCCCATCGAATTGTCGACCGACGAAGCGCCCGAGAGCGCGGACCCGAATCCGGGCGACATCGGGTACTACGCACCGGGGAACGACTTCGTCCTCTACTACGGCAATCAGAGTGCATTCCCGGGAATCGTCATTCTCGGTACGATGGACGAAACTGGCTCGCAGACTGTCGGTTCCATGGACGGCGACGTGACTGTGAGGGTTTCTCGTTCGGAGTGAAGCAGCGGGCGTGTGGACCTAGCCCGCGCGGACCTCACCGGATCGCGAAAAACTGTCTCGAATTCGGACAGCAAATTGTTGGTCACTATCCTCCTGGCGGCGGTCGCCAGGCGGTGCCCCTCTGTCCTCGCGCACCGCCCTGGCGGAACACACCGGATTTCAACTCGAGCGCGAATAGATCGCCGCGCCGAGGCTCGCGCCGGCGGTCGAGGATTTGTCAGGCAAGGGTCGAGGTGTCGATGACGAATCGGTAGCGGACGTCGGAGGCGAGCACCCGCTCCCAAGCTTCGTTGATCTTGTCAGCCGAAATGACTTCGATCTCGGCTCCGAGGTGGTGTTCGGCGCAGAAGTCGAGCATCTCCTGCGTTTCGCCGATCGATCCGATGGCTGAGCCTGCGAAGGTCCTGCGGCTGGGGATCAGTGAGAAGACCTGCAGTGGAAGCGCTTCGGCGGGTGCACCGACGTTGACCATCGCGCCGTCGACGGCAAGCAAGGACAGGTGTGCGTTCAGGTCGATCGAGGCGCTGACGGTGTTGATGATCAGGTCGAAGGTGTTGGCAAGTGTGGTGAACGTGTCGGGATCACCGGTCGCGTAGTAGTGGTCGGCCCCGAGACGGAGTCCGTCCTCCTGCTTCTTCAGCGACTGCGACAGGACGGTGACCTCTGCGCCCATGGCGTGGGCGATCTTGACGGCCATGTGGCCCAGTCCGCCCATGCCGACCACGGCAACCTTCTTCCCGGGTCCAGCGCCCCAATGGCGCAGCGGGGAGTAGGTGGTGATGCCGGCGCACAGCAGCGGCGCGGCGGCGTCGAGCTCGATTCCCTCGGGGACCTTGACGACGAAGTGCTCGGTCACGACGACCTGCTGCGAGTAGCCGCCCTGCGTGGTGGTGCCGTCGCGGTCGGTGCCGCCGTAGGTCTGAATGTTACCGACGAGGCAGTACTGCTCGAGACCCTTGACGCACTGTGCACATTCCCCGCAGGAGTTGACCATGCAGCCGACTCCGACGCGGTCGCCGACGGCATGCTTGATGACGTCGGACCCGATCTCGGCGACCGTCCCTGCGATCTCGTGACCGACGACCAGTGGGTAGGGAATCTGGCCCCACTCGCCCCGGGCGGTGTGGATGTCGGAGTGACAGATTCCGGCGAACGCGATGTCGATACGGACATCATGGGGTCCCACGTCACGGCGTTCGATGGTGCTGGGGGACAAGGGCTTGTCGGCTGCGGTGGCGGCGTACGCCTTCACTGAGGTTGTCATAGAACCATTGAAGACCGTGCGCGACGGCGAAGGGAGTCCCTTTCGAAAGGTGTACCAGCAGTGCACCCCACGTCAGGCACTCCCGCGATCACCTCAAGTGGTGTCGGCTCGAGCGCCTCGGCGAACTCGTAGAAGACGGACTCACGCCCGATCGGCAGCGGAGGATTCGATCCGAAACTGGCGCTGTCCAGCGAACAGGTGAAGGGTGGTCCGGTATGCGCACAACTGGAATAACCGCCAACATTGCGGTCGCCGGCATTGCCGCCGCACGCGATTTCTACTCGGACTATTTGGGATTCGACACGGTGGGTTTCGATTTGGGGTGGGTGACAAACCTCCAGACGCCCGACGGCGGCGCTGCTCTGCTACTCGTGTCCGGTGATGCGACTCCCCTGTCGATTCCACGATCTCGGTGCACGTCGGGGACGACGTCGATGTTGTGTACGTGGAGGCTCAGAGGCGCGGGTACGAGATCGTGTACCCGTTGACGACGGAATGCTGGGGAGCGCGCCGATTCTTCGTTCGCGCTCCTGATGGGACGGTCGTCAACGTGGTGAGCCACCGAGACTGACCGTCCGCTGGTCGTCGCGCATCAGAGGTTCCGTTCGGCGAAGTCGATTGCCAGCCGCAGCAGTTTTCTTCCTTCCGGAAGAGCTCCGGCCAGTACCGGGAATGCGTGCACCTGCCCCCGCCAGATGTGTGTCTCGACCGTCCTACCTGCAGCGGCGAGCCTGCGTGTCATCTCTTCGACGTCAAGGCGCATCAGTTCGTACTCTGCAGTGGAGAGGAAGACGGGCGGAAATACGGACGGGTCGGCTTCGATGGGCGATGGCGCTCCCGGTATCGAGTCGGGACCGCTGAGCCACCGATCTTCCAGTGCAAGAACCTGTTTCATGGGCAGATAAGCATCCTTGCGCATGAATTCGCGCGGATGGTTCCGGAGATCGAGGTTGAGAAGCGGCGAGAAACCGAGCACTGCGGCCGGAGGCGTGATGCCCTCCGCCACGGCGAGCTCGGCCACCTTCATGGCGAGGTATCCGCCGGCCGAATCTCCAGCGACGATGATCTTCGTGGGATCTGGAACCGATTGCAGGGCTGCGCGGTACGCAGCCATGGCGTCGAAGATGGAGGTTCCGATTCCGCCGTGCGGGATCTGCCGATATTCCACCGAGTAGACCGGTATCCCTGCGCGAGAGGCGATCATCGCGCACGCGGTGCGGTGAGTTGCCAAGCCGCAGAACACGAATCCGCCACCGTGGAAGTAGAGGACCGTTGCGCCCGCGAGTGAACCGGTGGCCGTGCGTGGGTGGGTCGTTCTCTCGCACGGCACCCCACCGAGTAGAACGGGATCGATGTCGACCCGCTTGGGAACGGGAGCCCGGTCAACGACGCGATCGACATGCGAGATCGCTTTGATTCCGTTGTCGGTCAGCGGCCAGTAACGCAGCGTCGGCTTCAGTGCCAGCCGGATCGTGAGGGACAGAACGCGCGCCTGGCGACTCACCTCGTGGTGCCACGTGAACAAGGCGGTCATCGGAGGTCCTCTCGAGGGTGGCTTGCTGTGCCACGGGTTCGTAGGTCCAACGTACATGCGACAGGCTGTTACACGTACTTCAGCAGCAGCAAGTCGTCACATGTCGACGTCATCGGTACTTGTAGAAACCCTCCCCGGATTCGACTCCGAGCTTGCCCTGGCTGATGTAATTGGCCTCGAGGTAGTCGGCCCACATGCGCGAACCGGGATCGTCACTTGCCGCCGAAATGGCGTGAGCAGTGCGCAAGCCGACCACATCGAAGATTTGAAACGGTCCGGCCGGTGCCCCGGTTCCGATACGCCACGTCTTGTCGACGGTCTCGGGGTCGGCGACGCCCGTCAGAACGAGCCCTGCGCCCGCGGCCAAGAACGGGACTAGCAGAGAGTTGAGTACGTACCCGGGCTGCTCCTTGTGGAGCGGAATGGGAACCATCCCGATGTCCTCGGCGAAGGCAACCACGCGTTGAAAAACCTCGGGCGACGTCTGGTCGGTACCCATGATCTCCGCAGTGTTCTGCCGCCAGATGTGGTTGGCGAAGTGCAGTGCGAGGAAACGGTCGGGGCGCCCCGTCGAATCCATGATCTGACTGGGCAGCAGGGTGGACGAGTTGGTTGCGAAGACCGTGTGGGGCGGGGCTGCGACGGCGAGGCGGGCGTAGATATCCCGCTTGAGCTCCAAGTTTTCGGGGACGGCTTCGATCACGAGATCGGCGTCGGCCACGGCTGCAGCGAGATCGGTGAAGAAGGAAATTCTCCCGGCGGCTGTCTGAGCAGCCGCACGGTGAGCTTCGCCGACGTCGCCTGTGTATTGCTCGACCAGGCTCGTGAGTCGGCCACGTGCCGCGGCGATCGCGTCGTCGTCGACATCGTACGAATTCACGGCGACACCATGATTGGCGATCTGGAACGCAATCTGTGCTCCCAGCACTCCTGCGCCGAGAACGGTGACATTCGAGAATGTGGTCATAGGGGTACCTCTTTCGGAACTTCGATCGATCGGTGGTGTCCTCGTACGCCACAGTGCCACCTCATTCGACGTCACCGGCAAGGAGTCGTTGCCGCATCGCCCGAGACGGGGCAGTGTAGGGGGATGAGCGACACCACGAAGGTCACGGTCGAACGCATCATCGAGGCGCCTGTGGACGCAGTTTTCGACGTCCTCTCCAATCCTCAGCGGCACCTGAAGCTGGATGGTTCCGGTTTCATACGCGGTGTCGATCACGCCGACCGCATCCAGAAAGTCGGTGACGTGTTCACGATGAACATGAACATGCAGGGCGACGACAAGGCGGGCGAGTACAAGACCGACAATCACGTCTCCGGGTACGCCAAGGACAAGCTACTTGCCTGGAAGACCGCGCCGGCCGGTGCCGAGCCTCCGGGATACGAGTGGTTGTGGGAGTTGGAATCTCAGGGTCCCAACGAGACGTTGGTTCGGCACACCTACGACTGGTCTCACGTGACGGACAAGAAACTGCTTGCGCACCTCAGGATCCCGCTCGTCACCAAGGATCAGTTGATGGACACCCTCGGTCGACTTGCTGCCGAGGCCACGTGAGCTACCGACCCGGAATCAGCAGGTGAACGCGGTCGACTAGTTGCAGTGCGGTGTCGGCACCAGACCCCTCGAAGACCGCCATGTGGATTCCGCGCATGGCGCCGGTGAGCACTTGCGCCGCGTGAGAGAGATCTATGTCGGCATCGATTTGTCCGGATTCACGTGCGGCGCTGAGTAGTTGCTCGATCGCGTCGACGAAGTTGTCGTGCCACCGCTCGGCCGTTCCCTCCGATTTGGGTACACCGAGATTGCGGAACAGGACATGGGTGCACGGGGTGTCGTAGATGCTCTCTGCGGCGATGCGGAGGAACAACTGCAGCTGCTCGATCGGGTTGTCGGGCCAGGCGGCGTTGACCGACGTCTGATGAATACGGTCGATCAGCACTGTGGCGGCGTCGTCGACTGCGGCTTGAAAGAGCTCCCGTTTGGTCGGAAAGTGATGGAACGCCGTCCTCGGCGCAAGGCCGCATTCGGCGGCAACGCTTTCGATTGTGATGTCGGCATAATCGGAGTGCCGCAACAGTTTCTGAGTGGCGTCGACGAGTCGGGCCGGCGCCGGACCCGGGTCATCCGTCGTCGACGACTCTGCCCAGCGATAGAGAGTGGCCGCGTGGATTCCCAGGGACTTCGCCACGGCGGCGGGGCTTTCCGTGCCGCCGAAGGCCCGCGTCACCGCGTCTCGTCGATCGGCGAGCGTGAACTTCGAGACCCTGGCCATAGGCGCGACAGTACATTCCCGGGTGACTTCGGGATCAGTGCAGTATTCGCGCGAGGGCGGGCAAGAGCAACCGCGGAGGGACGAGCCCGGCCAGCGTTGCCTGCACGGCGTTGCGTCGGCCCGAGATCACATGTGGGCGTGAGGTTCTGGCGTCGAGGGCACGCATCGCGCTGGCAACTACCTCGGTCGGGGTCTGGTAGGTGCCGGTGGCTGTCGCGGTGTCTCCGATGACGTCGAAGAATTCGGTGCGGGTCGGTCCCGGGTTGAGCGCGAAGACCGTGACGCCGTTCCGTGCTGATTCGTACCACAGTGACTGGGAGAAGCTGAGGACGAAGGCTTTGGCGGCTGCGTACACCGCGAGGGTGGGTACGGGCTGGAACGCGGTGGTGCTGGCGACGTTGACGATGGTTCCGCTCTTGCGGGCGATCATGTCCGGGAGGAAAGCCGAGCAGATGTCCACGACCGCGCGGATGTCGACGGCGATGAGACGCTCGAAGTCGTCGGCGTTGCCGTCTGCGAACGGTCCCTGCACCGCGAATCCGGCGTTGTTGACGACCAGATCGATTCGCTCGGGAACCAGCTCGCGCATCTTCCTGCCGCTTGCTTCCTCGGACAGGTCCCACGGCACCGTGCGGCATTCGATACCGTGAGCTCCCTCGAGCTCGCGTGCGAGGCTTCTCAAGCGGTCTTCACGTCGTGCGACGAGCACGAGGTCAACACCGCGGGCAGCCAGCGCACGAGCGAATTCCGCGCCGATTCCTGAACTGGCGCCAGTGACGAGCGCGCGGCCCGGCGAGAACCGCGGTGTCCGGCGGCTCATCGGGATGCGTCCGCCGGTGTGCGCCCGCGCTCGGTGCTCGATCGACGCGCGAACTTTCCGTACGAGGTGGGTGCGTGTCCCAGCAGGGACGGTAGATCCGCCAGGTTTCCTGCGGGGAGGCCGTGGATGTCGTAGTGCGCCATCATTACCCGGTAGGCCTCGCGTGCGTCGGCCGGCCAGTTCTTCATGTCACGGGGGTTGGACGCTGCCTGCGCGCCGCGCGCGAGGTGGCCCACCGCGTTCAGTTTCGTCGACTGCAGCGCATGTCCGACCACGGAGGCGAGCGCGGGCAGTACCGTCAACGTGTTCGTCAGCGACGACGGCGGAATTCGGATGGCGGTCACCGGATGCCCCAACACCGATGCCCAGATCTGGGCCATCTGGTGGCGTGTGAGTTCCACGGTGGACAGGTCGTAGGTGCGACCGGTGTGCGGCGACGGATCGGCGAGAACGTTCGCTGCCGCCTCGGCGACGTCGGCCAGATCGACCACACCCATGACGCTGTCGGGTGAGACCGGGTAGGGCATGACGCCGGCCTGGAGGAACTCCCACACTTCCAGGTAGTTCTGCATGTAGTGCGACGGTCTGAGGACTGTGGTGGGAATTCCGCTCTCGCGCAGCAGGGCCTCGGCGACGTCCTTCTGGTGATGATGCGTCAGCTCATGCAGGTCGGGGTGGATCACAGAGTGAAACACGATGTGCTGCAGACCTTTCGACGGCACCGCAGCGATCAGGTACTCGATGATGGGCCGCTCGTCGATCACCTGAGTGGGGGCCGCGTGGTAGAGGACATCTGCCCCCGTCAGGGCCGAATCGAGTGTCCGCTCGGACCGCAGATCGCCGACGACAACCTCGGTCGCCCCGTCCTGGCGCGTGGTGGCCGCCTGGGCGTCGTTCTTCACGACTGCTCGAACGGGAACGTCCTGTTTCGCCAATCGTCGAACGAGCAGACGCCCCACTCCACCTGCGGCGCTGGTAACTGTGATCATGATGCCCCCTCGTCGTCGAGGTCGACGTGCATCGACCTTTAGCGAATATTGCACATCAGATGCAGATAACGCAAAGGGTCGGGGAAGCGTGCCGGCCGGACCAACTCTCGGGACACCGACCCGGCGAGCGCTGAGGTATCGACTTTTTCGATAAAAGCAAGAAAAACTATCGATTGTTCGATGGGTGCTTACTTGCTTCACTGAATGGGAACGCACACAACGAAAGGATCATGATGCGAGTACTTCTGATCAGCGGAGCGTCGGGCATCGGTCGGTCCATCGCGTCGGCTGTGATCGATGGCGGGGGCGAGGTCGTTCTCGCCGGGCGACACCGCGATTCCCTCGATGCTGCAGTTGCGGAGCTGGGTTCGGGAGCAAGTGCGGTGACGATCGACCTCGGGGACGAGTCGTCCATCGCGCGGGCAGCGGCAACCATCGGGCCGGTCGACCACATCGTCAGTCTCGCAGCCGACCACGCGAACGGTCCGATCACGGCACTGGACGCCAGCGCCGTACGAAATGCGTTCGACGCGAAAGTGATCGGCCCGATTCTGCTGGCCAAGCACTTCTCGCCGCAGGTGCGCGACGGCGGTTCGTTCCTGTTCTTCTCCGGTGTCGCTGCGTGGAAACCCGCACCCGGCCTGTCGGTCATGGCGACGACGAACGGAGCGGTGGCGTTCCTGGCCGAGGCGCTCGCGGTGGAACTTGCGCCCACCCGCGTCAATGCCCTCTCGCCGGGTATCGTCGATTCGGGGGCCTGGGACTCGATGGGAGCCGGGAAGGACGCTCTGTTCGCGGACACGGCACGCACCAATCCCGCTCGCAGAGTCGGTCAGCCGTCCGATATTGCCTCCGCTGCAATGTCTTTGCTGACGAACACCTTTGTCACAGGCGTCACCCTGCATGTCGATGGGGGAGGGCGACTCACCTCGTGAACTTCGCCGTCGGAACACGCTTGTGAAGCATCTTCCGCGCCCTCCGCGGACTTTCCTTCACAAACGATGTGAACGGCGCCCTACCGTTGAAAGGAACCGACACACATGAACATCGACCCCAGAATCAGAATGATCGCAGGCATCGTCATGGCTGTGATTTCGTACGTCGTCGCCGTCGCCAATTTCATCGAAGGCGACATCCGTTCCGGCGTGATCCTCACGATCATCGGCATGTTCTTCAGCACGGTTCTCGCGCAGACGATAAGCCGGTACCTGACGAAGGGTCCCAGCTAATCCGACGTCGCATACCCTCGACCGATGCCGACCCTGCGTGCCCTCGAATGCTTCGTCGCCGTCGTGGACGCCGGTTCCGTGACGGCCGGGGCAGCGGCGTTGCATCTGTCGCAACCCGCGTTGTCGCACCAACTGGCGTCGTTGGAAACCGAAATCGGTACCCCGCTGCTGGACCGTCTCCCGCGCGGGGTGCGGCCCACCCCCACGGGCCGGGCGTTGCTCGACGATGCCCGAGCCGCCTTGTCCGCTGCCGACCGCATCGTGCGGACTGGACGAGCGTTGGCGGAGGGGAGTGAAGGCCGTCTGCGACTGGCGTGCGCCGAAAGCATGACCGTCCCAGTCCTCGCGCCCACGCTACGAAAGTGGACACGGAAGTACCCCCACATCGGATTGGATCTGACCGAATTCACCAGCGCGGACGCGATGGCCGACGCACTCTCGACCGGGGACGTCGACCTCGCGGTCGGTCCCGCCTCCACGCAGTTCACCGGCATCACCCACGAGATCGGGACGGAAGACGTCGTCGCAGTGATCCCGGAGGGACTCGATCTCGCCGACAAGCCCGCCATTTCCTGGACCGATCTCGCCGGCAGACCGATCGTCCACTACCACCCGTCCAACGGTCTGCGCGGGTGGTTCGACTCCGTCGCGACAGCCCACGGTGTCGAGTTCGATGCCGTCACCCATACCCGGAACGCCACCACCGCAGCACAACTCGCCCATGCCGGCCTCGGAATCGCCCTGGTCCCGAGAACTGCACTGCCCGCACGGTTCGCCGGCATCGTCAAGCCGCTGAAGCCGTCGCTGCAGCGATCGGTCGTCGTGATGGTAGGGACGCGGACGGACCCGCTGACCCGCCGGTTCGTGGACGACCTGATGGCTCGGGGAATGGGAGCGCGACTAGGCTGAGTCACCGAGTCTGCATCGAACGGAGCGGACCCCCGACACCACCACATCGGTGACGCGTCGATAGTCCTCCTCGGTCATCTCGCGGTCACTGGCGAAGATGAATCGATCCGGGCGGACCAGAAATGCGTTCGCGCGGGCTTTGCGCATCTGCTTTTCCAGTACGCCCTCGCTGTCGACGTAGTGGCCGGACGGGACAGAATGAGTAGCCAGGTCTGACGCAGAATGCAATTTCACCTCGCCGACACCGGCATCTGCCAACATCGGCGGGATGGGGGAGGACGGAAACCCGACCCAGGTCCAGTTGTTGCCCAGGATCGTGTCCAAGAGAATTGGAGTGAGGTCCGATCCGACAACCCAGGGTTGTTTGACGAACGATCCCCGCGGACTACGTCGCCTCTCGGTCCCACCGAAATAGCCACCTTTCGTGCCCAAGGTGTATCGCGGTTTGAGGCCCATTCCCCGCAACCACGGACTCACACCCGGAACCTTCGCCGCCCCCGCGACGAGTCCGTCCCGAACAGAGGCGGCCGAGTTGTTGCGTAGCATGACCATTCGGCCGATTCCGAGAGAGAAGCGGGTGAGCGCCACGACGTTCGGTCGTCGCTCGGCCTCGTAACTGCGCAACAAGTCCGGGTCGGCGCCGGCAGTGAGGACGGCGTCGATTTTCCAGCAGAGATTGGCCGCGTCGCGCACTCCGGATGACACGCCCTGTCCGGCGAAGGGCGGCATGATGTGTGCGGCGTCGCCGGCGAGGAAGACCCGCCCTCGACTCCAGGTTTCGGCCTGGCGGATGTGGAAGGTGTACCCCCAGCTTCGGAAGACCTCCACTTTGTCGTAGTCGATTCCTCGTTCGGCGAGGAGGCCACGTAGACCGTCCTCGGTCTGGAGTTGCTCCACCGTCTCGCCTTTGTTCACCCGAAACTCGACGCGGTGATATCCCATGGGACACGGGCAGTCGACGCCGGGCCGCTCCGGATCGGAGATGAACGTGAAGTCCAGCGGTGCGCCCACGGGTAGGTCGTACCAAGCGCGGAGTTGGATGTCGAACCATTGCTCTTGGATGTGTTTGCCCGGCAGTGCAATTCCTAGCATCTTGCGAACGGAGCTCGATCCGCCGTCGGCTGCGATGACGAATTTACTCGTGATCTGTCGATCGGGACCGCCGTCGACGGGCCGCAGAGTCAGGGTTGCCGATTCACTGTCCTGGGTGAGGGCGACGGCCTCGACACCGGACAGTATCGACACCGTGGAGAACCGCGCAATCCCCTCGCGCAGGACACGTTCGAGTTCGGGTTGGTGGTAGAACGCCATTCCGGGCACACCCTGATCGAAACTGTCCGTGGAGGTCATGGACAGAAACGTCCGATTGCCGTGCTTGAGGTGAATGCGAACGTCGGTCGACATGGTCGTGAGCATCTCGTCGAACAAGCCGAGACCCTGCCATACCCGGTGCGCGTCTTCGTCGGATGCGATTGCGCGCTGGCGGGGAAAGACGGTGAGATCGCGCTCGATCACGGCTGTCCGAATACCTCTTTGCCCCAACAGGTTCGCGGCGGTCGCTCCGGTGGGTCCCAGTCCGACGATGACGACGTCCACATCTGTGGTGTTGTCGGAGCTATCGGTGATACGTGTGGTGGTCATGATGTCCCTTCTCCCGCCGTGATCGTCACGTCCGCGGGACCGGGGCGTCAATGCCGTTCACGGTTGACGAATCGTCAGTTCGTTCCGCGGCGGCGCCAGCGGTTACGGCACGGGCAGCGGAGTCGAGGCGAGGGCTCGTGCTTCCGGCTCGGGCAGGCCGAACATTCGCAGCAGGTTCGTTGCCAACTCGGTCGCGACGGTTTCCACGTCGGCCGTCGGGTCGCCGGCGAGCAGATGCAGGCAGCTCAGAATCGACCCCGCCGTGCATGCGATTGCCGTGTCGAAATCGGTGATGTGTAGTCGTCCGGCATCTGCCGCTGCGTGCAGTCCTGCCTCCGCACGCGGAACGAGCGCGCGGTCTTTCGCGACTGACCCCATGCCGAGTCGCATGACTATGTCGGTCATCTGTCGGTGCGTCCTCCTCAGATGCAAGGTCATTCGAATCCCATTGGCGTACAGCAGTGCTGGATCCTCGATACCGGCCGTGGCATCGTCGAAGAACTCTCCGAATCGGTGCAGGGTGTGCGCGATGGCTGCTTCGAACAGTTCGGACTTGCCCTCGAAGTGGTTGTAGAACGTTCCGATTCCCACGTCCGCGCGCGCAGTGATCTGCCGAATGCTCGCCTCGGTGCCGATCGGGGCGGCGAGGAACTCGCATGCCGCTTCGATGAGAGCGGCTCTGGAACGGATTCGGTGCCGTTCATGTCGACCGTGTGCAACTGGCGGTTGCCGAGACGAGGTCACTCGTAATCCGTTCCGGGAGGTCCCCGCGGGAATCGAGGTATCAACGACTCGACTCTACAAGCCCTGTGGTTCGAGGCGGGTGTCTGCGACAGTCACGGAATGAGCGAGGCCGCAATCACTCGCTTCGCACCGCCTCGTCGATCATCGAGCCGACGGCGGCGGCACCGACAGACGTCATGATCGTGCCGGCGTGATCGAGTCCCATCAGCGGTCTGACGGATGTCAGGTCGAGCGCGTCGATGTCGTGAGGGGAGTACATCGGAGGGGAGTCGGCGCCTACGCTCCACTGCGCGTGCAGGAATCGGATGGGCATCGTCAGTTCCTGAAATCGTGAGTCACCGAAGAACACGTCAGTGGCGTCTGAAACCACCGCAGCGGACGAGAGCCGGACCGATCCGTCGACCAGGTCGTGTTCGGCATAGTGCCGTAGCAGCGGATCGGCTGGGTCGAGAAGCGGCAACGACGTCGACACCAAGTACTCGACGTAGTCGTCAGTGTTGTTCCACCGCTGCTGCGTTCGAGCAATTCTGTCCTCGAACACCGCCGCGACGTTCTCCCGTGTGAGACCGGCGGGCGGTCCTACCGGCACGCCCCCGTCGACGAGGACGAGACTTTTCACTCTGGACGAATACCTGGCTGCGAATTCCACGGCCACGAAGGCGCCCATCGACATTCCGCACACGTGCACGGCGTCGAGTCCGAGTGAATCCACGACGGCTGCCAGGTCGTCTGCATGCTGGGTCAGCGACGACGGGCCGGTGACGTCGACGCTGTCGCCGCGTCCGCGGAGATCCGGGGCGACCAGTGTGAGGTGGGGCGCTGCGGCGCGCAGCCAACCCCAGAGCATCCGCTGGCTGGAGACGCCGTGCACCACGAGAACAGGCTCGGTGCTCCCGGTGAAAGTTTCGACGGCGAGCAGTCCGCCCGATACCGGAATTCGATCGATGGTCATGTCTGCCGACACTATGTGATGGCTCGCCGGTGTGGGATGGACGTTCCGTCCATCGCGAGGCCCGAGATATGAAGGGAACATCCTCGACCCAACGTTATGGACTGATCGGTATACAACGACTAGAATGGGCGACATGCCTCGACCGCGTGAGTTCACCGAAAGCGCAGTTCTCGAGTCCGCGCGAAACCAGTTCTGGGAAACAGGTTATGCCGGTACCTCTCTCGCGGATCTCACCGCTGCCACCGGACTCGGTAAGGGCAGCTTGTACGGTGCGTTCGGCGACAAGCATGCCCTGTTCCTGCGGACGCTCGAGGGCTACTGCGCAGATGTCGTGTCGGACGCGCACGGCGAGCTGTCCGGAGGCGGGCGTGCCATCGACAGACTCGTCGAGCATCTGCGCAACTCGGCTCGTGTGGGTGTTGTCGGGGCACGAAGCCGCGGCTGCATGATGGCCAAAGCTGCGGCCGAGTTCGGCGCTCGCGATGCGGCGGTACAGCACATCATCTCGTCGACGTTCACGTTGTGGCACGACGAGCTGGCGGCGGGGATTGCGAAAGCGCAGGACGAGGGTGACATCGCCGGAAGCGTCGATGCCGACACGCTGGCGTGGACATTGCTGACCGTGCTGCGCGGTTTCGAAGCGATGAGGAAGGCGGGGGTGGCAACCGATCATCTGGCGGCCGCCTTGGATCAGGTGCTCGGCACTATCCCGCGTTCTGGATAACGGCGCCGAACACTGCCGACCAAGTTCTTGTCCGATCGGTACAGAACGGTGTACTGTGGCGTTTGCTCGCCCGTCAGGTGAGCAAAACTTCGAGACGGGATTTGTAATGGCAACGCGGACAGCTTCTTTCGACTTCACCGACAACATCGTCATCGTCACGGGTGGCGCAAGCGGAATCGGACTGCAGGTCTCCACCGACTTCGTTCGATCCGGCGCGCATGTCGTGATCGTGGGACGCGACCAGCGGAAGTTGGATGCTGCCCGGGCGGGTTTACCCGCGGGGTCGGTCACGACCGTTCGGGCAGACATATCCGATCAGAACCAGGTTCGTGATCTGGTCGATTCCACGGTTCGTGATCACGGCGGTATCGACGTCGTCATCAGCAACGCAGCGCAATTCATCCCGGGGGACATCACCGACGTCAGTGCGGACCAGTGGGCCGATCTGCGCTCGACCAACATCGACGGGTTCTTCTACCTCGCGCAGCAGACACTTCCGGTGCTTGCGCAGCGCGGCGGCACGTTCATCGCGACATCGAGCGTCTCCGGGCTGCGCGGCGACTGGAACCAAGCCGTGTACAACGCTTCGAAGGGAGCCGTCTCGCTCTTCGTGCAGTCTCTGGCACTGGACTGGGCACCAAGGGGAGTCAGGGTGAACGGGGTCGCCCCGTCCGTGACCAACACCGAGGCCCTCGCTGACATCACCGGAAACGACACGATCCGACCGCATTTCGAGAACCGAGTTGCCTTGGGAAGGCTCGCTGAGACAGAGGACATCGCGCCGGCTTTCCTCTTCCTGGCCAGTGACGCGGCGCGATACGTCAACGGCGTGATTCTTCCCGTCGACGGGGGAACGTCCGCGTCGACCGGCCAAGCGCACATCGCTGCATGATCCAGACGCCGTGCCGGATGGTCCTGCGACTCCAGATCGCCCTGTGCTGCGCAGCAGCAGGTTTCACGACGCGTCGACGACCTCGCGAAGATGATTCGCGACGAGGTCGGGGCGTGAAAGAAACGGATGGTGACCGGTCGGCAGCTCGATCGAGCGGGTCGCGCGAGCGGCGTGCCTGCGCTGCAGGCCGGCGGAAGTCGATCGGTCCTCCGCACATACGAAGTACGTCGATTCTCGGCCCTGCCACGCTGCGCGGGTGGTGGGCGTCGTGAATGCGGCCACCGACTGTTCCGTCACGCGGCTCCATGCATTCGCACGTACGGCGGGATCGTCGACGTCTTGAAGAAAGCGCGCGCCGAACGATTCTTGGTCGTATCCGTCGACTTCGAGCATTCCGGCCGAACTCGGCCTCACCGCAACCGGGTCCCGCTCACTGCTGAGAAGCTCGCCTTGCGCTTGTCCGACGGAGGGAAGGTACGACGAGATGTACACCAGGTGTCGCACGTTGGGATGGTCGGCTCCCTCGGCCATCACCGTCCCTCCGTAGGAATGTCCGACGACGATCAGATCGTCGTCGGCTTCGTCGAGACTTCGCCGAAGTGCTGCAGCGTCCTCGGCGAGGCCTGCACCTGCGTCGTGCGATGCTCCTTCTGCACACGAGGGGAGCTGCACGGATCGGCTGCTCAGCCCTGAACTCGCTTGTAGCAGTTCGGAAACCGGACCCCACCACCAGGCTCCGTCGCGAACGAGTGCGCCATGGACGAACACGATGCCGGTCATGTCGTTCTCCCTCTGTCGGACCTGCTCAAACTACTGCGCTGCGGCAGCAGTGCGCTGGTTTGTCTGCCCAGAGCAGAACAGAGTTCGTCGTCGATCAGTCGGCTGCGAGGGGTACCCCGCGAGTGCGCCTCCCGTCAGTGACTCCCCGCGGCACCGTATTCAGGATTGACTGATCAGCGTGGAAGGAGAACACACACATGACAGTTACCTACGACTTCACAGGCAAGACCGCCTTCGTGACCGGCGGTAGCGCCGGCATGGGCGCCGCCACCGTCCGCGCATTCGCGCAAGCGGGCGCCGCGGTGGCGATCGTCGATCTGGACGGGGACGCTGCCCGACAACTCGCAGACGAGCTGAACACCGACGGGCTCAGGGCCGTGGCAGTGCAGTGCGACGTCTCCGACGAGTCTCAGGTTGCGGCGGCAGTACGGGCGACCGTCGAGACGTACGGCAGCCTGGACATGGCGTTCAACAATGCCGGAATCATGCTTCCCCCGGTCGATTCGGCGGACGAGACCGCCGACGCATTCGACACGATCGTGGCCGTCAACTTGCGGGGCGTATGGGCATCGACAAAGCATGAACTCGTGCAGATGCGCAAGCAGGGGTCCGGTGCCATCGTCAACTGCTCGTCGCTCGGCGGTCTGGTCGGCGGCAGTGGACGCGCCACGTATCACGCGACCAAGCACGGCGTGATCGGCGCAACCAAAAGTGTTGCACTGCAATACGGTAAGCATGGAATACGCGTCAACGCCGTCTGCCCCGGAACCATCAGCACACCGATGGTCGAGCGGATGATCGCGGGCGGCGAGCTCGACCCGGACGCGGCGTCGGCAGGAGTGCCGTTGGGCCGGTTGGGGCTGCCCGAGGAGATTGCGGCGGCGGTGCTTTGGCTGTGCAGCGACGCCGCGAGCTACGTCACCGGCGTTGCTTTGCCTGTGGACGCTGGTTACACCGCGCAGTAGTTCCCCGCAGTAGATTTCGCCCTGCGGTTACAGCCCGACGAAGATGCAGAACGGGTGGCCGGCTGGGTCGGCATAGATCCGCAGCGGCTCCTCCGGATCGTTTCGCTCATCGCGCAGCAACGTTGCCCCTAGATCCATTGCGCGCTGGTGCTCTCGGTCGAGCTCGTCCCCGGAACCGACCTTGAAGTCCAGGTGCATCATCTGCGGGTGGTCTCCGTCCGGCCACGTTGCGGCTGGGAGTGTTGCGACTTGCTGAAACGCGATCCGCCAGGTGCCGTCCGGTGCAGTGATGGCAAGCCAGTCCGGGTCGATCAGGTCGGCGTCGCCGACGATATACTCGAATCCCATTAGCTGCCGGTAGAACTCGGCGAGTTGCCGGGTGTCGGTGCAGTCGATCACGACCTGGCGAACCGAGATCGTCATGGTGTGCCTCCCTCTCTGTACCCGGTGTACGGAAACCATTGCACGTGCTCGACCACTACGCCAGAGGCATGAGTCGCCCCGCAGCGTCCGCGAGGGTCGGGTAGTCGGTGTAGCCGCGCTCGTCGCCGAGGTAGAAGGTCGCGTGATCTGCGTCGGTCAGCGGTGCCCCGGTCCTGAGCCGTGTCACCAGGTCGGGATTGGAGATGAAGTTGCTACCGAAGGCGACCATGTCGGCTACGCCGGATTCGACCACGTCCAGCTGGGCCGGCCCGCTCGGCCAATCATCGTGGGTGCGATGGGGATTCAAGATCAGGACGCCGTGCCAGCGCCGCCGGAGTCTACGGGTGAGTTCGCGGTGGCCGGGAAACTCGAACACGTGAACAAACGCAAGATCGGTCGGTAACTCGTCGACCAGAGCGGAGTACACCTCGTCGAGGTCGTCCTCGTCGATTCCGCCGGCGGTGCACCCGGGCGAGACGCGCAGGGCCAGGCGTTCGGCGCCGATGCGGTCGGACACCGCGTCAGTCAGTTCGACAGCGAAGCGGATGCGGCCGGTGACGGTTGTTCCCCACCCGTCTGTCCGGAGGTTGGCGTTCGAGCTGAGGAACTGGTGGATGAGGTACCCGTAGGCGCCGTGTAGCTCCACGCCGTCGAACCCCGCCTGTATGCACTTCTCGGCGGCGGACGCGAAATCCTCGATGGTGTCGTCGATGTCGCGCGGGGACATCTCACGCGGAGTGGGATAGGGCTTGCGCACGGCTGGGCCGGTGGTGTTGACCCTGACGACTCCGTCGGCGGCGACGGCCGACGGGCCGACCGGGTGAAGGCCGTCGGGAAGCAGATCGGGGTGGCTGTTGCGGCCTGCGTGTTGGAGTTGTCCGAATATGTGTCCCCCGGCGCGGTGGACACGGTCGGTGACGGCGGTCCACGAGCGGGCCTGATCGTCGCTGTGCATGCCCGGGGTGAAGGTGTATCCCTGACCGATCGGACTGGGCTGCATGGCTTCTCCGATGATCAGACCGGCCGATGCGCGTTGTTCGTAGTACTGAGCCATCAGGGGAGTCGCCGAGAGTGCGGGCCCGTATGCCCGCCGTCGTGTCAGCGGCGCCATGGCGATGCGATTGTTCAGAGTGAGACCGGATACTTCGATGGGATCGAACGCGGTGGGCACGAGACTGTCCTGACGTCGCTGGGTTGATAGGCCGAGCGTGCCGTCCGGAACTCGGTCGGTCGAGGGAGTCGACGTCGTTTCGGCGTTTGTCGACACGACCTGCGCGTACGACAGGGATTTTCGACACTCACGAGGTCAGGTCGCGTCGCGCTCTCTTGATGCTGCGCAGGTGCGGTGCGGTCTCGACATGCTGTATGCCCGGGAGCCGAGCGAGATCGCCGGTGATGTACCGGTACATCGCGTGATCGTCCACGCAGTGCGCTACCGCATAGAGATTGGTGTTGCCTGTGGTGGCCGCGGCGAAGCTCACCTCCCGGTGTCGGGCGAGAGCGATTCCGGCGTGCGACAACTGGGCGGGAGCAACAGTGGCCCATATCGCGAAAGTCGACGTGTAACCGAGCAGAGTCGGATCGAAGTCCACGTCGAAGTAGAAGGCCCCTTCAGCCGCCAATGCGTGCACCCGAGACTGTGCGGTGTCTTCACTGAGGCCGCTGGCCCTGCTCAGCTGCTTCAGGCTCGCCCGACCGTCGATCGACAATGCCTGCAGGAGTCGACCGTCGGGATCGTGGTCGTTTCGGGCTCGGGGCTTCGGCAGGTTGGTCGGGTGTCCAGCCTCGAGGGGGCCGTCGTCTTTGGTGAGCAGACTGTCCGGGCCACCGAAGAACACACTCATGCACAGCTGCGCCGACACCGACGCGACGCTGTGCTGAGCCGAGAGTTCGCGCACCAGAGCGAAACCGGTCTCGGTTCGCTCTCGAAACACCATCGTCGTCGATTCCACTCCCTGCGGGCCGGCCACGGTACTGATCCACGCGGTGTCGGTACGTACCGCCAGATTGGACATCAGAGAATCGACATTGTTTGCTGCACTTCGTATTCGAAGCAACCAGAGCTCGTGTCGGGTCGGGTTCGGTTCGGTGAGAGCGACGACGCGTACGCCGGCCCTGTCGCGTAGCCGCTGATAGCGGCGCGCCACGGTCTGATCGGACACTCCGAGTTCCGCGGCCATGGACGAGAACGGGCGGCGGGCGTCCGTCTGCAGCAGCCGCAGGATCCCTCGATCGACGTGATCGGCAACGTACGGCTGCGGTCGTTTCACCGTGCGATCGGGTTGCATGGATGCCACCCTGCCCGATCCGCCGGTCGTACAGCATGGGCAACACGCGGCAGCCGACATTCGGCCGCCGCTCTGCCGTCAGACCGGGATCGTCGACGCCAACGGTGGACGATCGCCGAGGGGCGCAGGCGCCACGGTCGCGGCGAACGGATGTCCTGTCGATGCGAACGAGGTGAACCCCGTACCCGAGTCCTCGATACCGAGTCGCGTCAGCATGGTTGCCACGATCTGTCGGCTCATCACGGCCAGTTCCGAAGTCGGCCGGTTCCTGTGTCGGCGTTCCCCGAGTCCCACTTGCCCGATGCCGTTCGTCCCGTAGCGGTGGTACGCGTCGAGCAGCAGTCCGATCTCCACCCCGTAACCGGGTGCGAACGGGACGGACTCCAGAAACGTTCGCGTGCAGGCGTACTCACCACCGAGGGGTTGCAGCACGCCGGCCAATTCGGGCACCAGCGCCGTCAGCAACGGTCGGGCCAGCAGTTGCGTGACGCGACCGCCGCCGTCGCTGTCGGTCTGTCCCGCCACCGACAACGGACGCCGGTAGAAGCCTTTGACGAGGTGAATTCCGTTCTCCATCAGCAGAGGGCCGACGAGTGAGGGGACGAAGTGCGAACCCGGGCCGACGAGATCCGCATCGACGAACACGACGATGTCTCCCGACGTAGCCGCCACCGACCGCCAGAGCACTTCCCCTTTCCCGCCGTTGACGGGGACTCCTGGAAGTGCCTCCTCTCGGGAAACGACCTGTGCACCTGCCGATGCCGCTCGTTGCACCGTCCTGTCGGTCGATCCGGAATCGAGGACGACGACCTCGTCGACCAGTCCTCCGAGGTGGGGTGTGATCGTGGCGACGACGTCCGCGACGGTGTCTTCCTCGTTCAGGGCGGGAAGAACCACCGAGACCGTCCGCCCGCCCTTGGCTCGGATCAACTCGGTTGTGCTCCAGGGCGATCGCACCCATGAACGGGTGATGGCCGGCGTCCCTTCGGCTGGATCGTCGTACATTCGATCTCCCTTCGTCGTGGCGCGGCAACGCCTGCTAGGGCGTGCCCGCCGGAAGCCCGAGCGACGGTGCGATGACCGACCACGAGTCGTGCAGGTCTTGCTGCCAGTAGGCCCAGGAGTGTGTCCCCGACGGGCGAAAGTTGTACGTGGCCGGGATGTTCAACTGTTGCAGCCTGTGCTCCATCTCGTGGGAGCAGTTGTCGGTCGTTGCTTCGATGACGGCGCCGATCGCGAGCTGCTGCGCGAGCGCGCCGTAGTCGTTGCCGATGCCAGGAGCGCCGAGAACGTCGTAGGGACCGGGCGCTCCGGTTCCGCTGGAGATGTACAGAGCAGTACCACGAAGCTTCTCCGCGTTGACGAACGGATCGTTGGCCACCCACAGCTCGCTCCCGGGTGGACCCCACATGTTCGTCGTGGATCCTCCGCCTCGGGCCTCGACGACCGACCGCACGTACATCTCGCCCACAGGGTCGCTGGTCCGAGCGCACCCGCTGTAGGACGCGACGGACCGATAGACACCCGGGTTCGCTATTGCCAGTTGCAGAACGGAGGTACCGGCCATGGAGATACCGGCCACGGAATTCGCGCCGCTCGCGTCCAGAAGCCGGTCGAGGAGAGGAGGCAATTCGCGTCCCAGAAAAGTCGACCATTTGTTTCGGCCGAGTACCGGGTCGTCGTTCAGCCAGTCGGTGTAGTAACTCGCAGCACCTCCACGCGGAACCACGACATTCACGTTCTTGTCGGCAAAGAAGTCACTTATGTCCGTTCTGTCCACCCAGCTGCTGCCGCCATCTCCTCCGGCGGCACCGTTGAGAAGATAGAGAGTCGGTGCGCCGGCCGAATGGGCTCGATACACCTGTAATTCGATGTCGCGAGCCATGGATCCGGAGTGAACCCATACCGTGTCGGGGTGACCGTCGAAACGGTCGATCCGCACGACGGACGACGCCGGAATCGCCTCGGCCACAGCATGAGACATCGTCACCATCGATACGACGGAACAAAGCAGCGCAACACCTGTGGAGATTGCGGCGCGAATGGTGCTCACGCGCTGCCGGGGTGGGGTCGGCATCGATCTTCCTGTCGTCGAGAATCGTCACGGGTGAACGTGAAACGAACCCGTCTGACGGAACCGACAGTAGAACCTGTTCCGCAGAATCACCTACGCCGGAAGTAAGTTTGTGAGGGCACAACACCGGCCCGAGAATGCGTTGGTCGTTTCACAAACGCACCGGATGTCCGTTCTTTTCGAGGCCGACAGGTGATGCACTGATGTCTCCGCACCGGAACGAGGTCAGCGGAATTCAGTGTTCTCGGAAAGGTTTGTGCTGTGGTCGAATTCGGACTCATCGACAAATGGGCGCCCGCCACCGGCGCCCTCACCACGTGGACGCCCACCGCCGCCTCTCGCGTCGCAGCGGCGTCGGCGCCGGTTCACCCGGTGCGGCCGTCCCACATCCAGCAGGCCTACCTGGACGCGGCCTACCGCAACCGGGGATCGTCGTTCCGCTTCTCCAGACTGTGCCTGGTCACGTTCCGCATCGAGGGCCCACTCGACCTCTCGGCGATGACGTCCGCAATCAATTCGTTTGTCACACGCCATGATTCGTTTCTGAGCTGGTTCAGCACCGGTGCAGAGGGGTCGGTGCGACACCTGGTTGCGGCGGACGACGTCGAGTTGCAGGCCACGGCCTACGGTGTGCCTGCTTCGACGGCCGACATCAGGCGACACGTCCAGGAGACCACACCCGGTCCGGAACGCTGGGACTGCTACTCGTTCGGGACGATCGAACACGACGACCATTTCGTCGTCTATGCCGCCATCGACCATCTCGACACCGACGGCATCTCGCAGGCCCTGACCTTCTACGAACTCAGGCAGCTCTACATCAACGCAGCATCCGGAGTCGACGGCGAGCTGTTCACCCCCGGGAGTTACCTCGAGTACTGTGAGAGGGAGCGAGCCGAGAGCGACACCACCACCCTCGAGTCACCGGCGGTGCAGAAGTGGATCGATCTGGTGGTCGACAACGGCGGGGACCTGCCGACGTTTCCGCTGCCCCTGGGCCGCGCCAGCGACGGCTACACCCGAACCTCGCACAGCTCCTTTCCCCTGTTCGACGGTGCCGGCGCGCAGGCGGTGGACGACGCCTGCGCCGCGGTCGGTGCCAAGTTCATCGGGGGCATCTTCGCTGCGGCGGCGATCGCCGAATACGAACTGGCGGGCCGCATCAGCTACCTGGGATTGACGCCGAAGAGCACCAGGGCGACAGCGGGGGAGTTCGCGTCGATCGGCTGGTACTCGACACTGATCCCGATCTCGATCGAGTTGGGCACCGAGCCGACGTTCCTGAAACTGGCCGCTCGCGCGCAGCAGGCGTTCGACACGGGCAAGTTGCTTGCGAACACCTCCTACCACCGGGTGCTCGAACTGATCGGTCCCGAGCAGGGCATCACCACGCAGCCGGGGTGGTCGGCACCGATGATTTCGTACGTCGACGTTCGCCGCCTCCCCGGTGAAGCGGATCTCGACGGTGCGCACGCCGGCCTCTTCGGTAATCGTGGCAGCTCAGAGGAGGTGTTCATGTGGATCAACCGGTTCGACAACCACACCGGTGCCGAGTTCCTCTACCCCGGAACCGACGAAGCCGATCGGTCGATCGACCTCTACTTCTCCAAGATCTCCGAGATCCTGGGTGACGTGATCGCGTTCGGGGACTACTTCGTCCCCGATGTCCCCGCGATTCCGATGATGTCGCATCTGCCCGGCGTCAGTCGAATATGACGGTGCGCAGACAGGCGTCATGGCTACCGCTCTGCGCCTGCCTCTGCGCGGTCACCATGCAGATGATCGACGTCACCGTCGTCACGGTGGCGCTGCCTCCCATCGCGCAGGATCTCGATGCGTCCGCCGCCGCACAGGTGTGGATACCCACTGCCTACTTGTTGGCGTTCGCATGTGCTTTGCTCACGATGGCGCGATTGGGGGACGTCTTCGGCCGTCGGTTTCTGTTCGTGGCCGGGGCCGTCTCGTTTGCCCTCGCTTCCGTTGCGTGCGCAGTGGCCCCGGACTCGCACTATCTGATTGCGGCCCGTGTTGCTCAGGGTGTGGCAGGTGCTGCCATGTCTGCGCAGACGGTCGCGATCGTGACGGCCGCGTATCGAGATTCACTGCGCACGAGAGCATTTGCTCTCTACGGCGCCGTCGCGGGCCTGGCCGGACTGGCCGGACCATCGGTGGGCGGGCTGCTGATCGACCTCGACGTCGGTGGGTTGGGCTGGCGCGCAATATTTCTCGTCAACGTGCCGGTCGGTGCGTTGACCGCTGCTCTCGGAGGCTCGGCGTTGTCGAGGCGGGTGAACGGAACACGAGACCCAGGAACGCGATTCGATCCGATCGGGTCTGCTCTCTGGTCGCTCGGCACCGTTCTCACCGTCTATCCGATCGTGGTCGATCTGTCGTTCCTCGCGACGGTGACGACCGCCGGAACCGGTGCGACACTTCTGGCCACGTTCGTGGTGTACGAACGCATCCGAGCAGCTCGAGGCCTGCACGTTCTCATGCTGGTGGAGTTGTTCGCTCAGCGGGCTTTCGCGTCCGGATGCACGGTGTCCGCTCTGCTGTACGGCACCTTCACCGGGTTCGTTCTCACCGTCTCGATCACCATGCAAAGCGGGTTGGGCAAGAGCGCCACGACGGTGGGTCTGCTCACGGTGCCGTTCGCAGCAGGTGCAGTGCTCGCGTCACTGGCGGCTCCGGCTCTGTTCTTCCGGTACGACTCTCGGGTCGTGCCCGGTGGTGCGCTGATGCTCTCTGCCTCGTTGGGGGTGATCGGTGGGCTCAGCGAACAGCTGTCCGATCCGACGGTGTTGCGGTGGGTGACGGTACCGCTCTTCTTCGCCGGCGCGGGCCTGGGGGCGATGATCGCGCCATTGCAGAGCACTGTCGTCGCGGGGATCGACTCGACGGCCATCGGGTCCGCGTCGGGAATGCTGCCCACGGTTCAGCAGATCGGTTCCGCGGTCGGTACCGCCGCGGCCGGAGCCGCTCTGTTCTCCGGATTACCGCCGCGGCCGACATCTTTCGACTATCTGACAGCGCAGCAATCCGTGCTGTTCGCCATGAGCGCGGTGATGGCATTCGCAGCCGCGCTGGCGTTCACCCTACCGAGAACCGACCATCACAGCGTTGCCGGCGAATCCGGCGACCGAGAATCGAGAAGAGTCCATTGATGCGTCGTCGCGCGCGATTCGCTGCGTTCACCCTGGCGGTGGGACTGCTGCCCGTACTGCTCGGTGCCACGCCCAGCGCGTGGGCCGAACCGATCGAACCGACGCCGGTTCCCGGCACGCTCTACGCGCAGACACCTGACCTGATCGGACGGTCCAACGGCGATGTGGTTGCCAGCCGCCGTTTTTCGAGCCCGCTGTATCCCGGTGCCGACATCTGGCAGATCCAGTACCGATCTTCGGACTCCCGCGGGCAGGCGATCGCTGCGGTCAGCACCGTGCTGGCGCCCGCGAATCGAGTTCCCGGCGGTCCGCTGCTGTCCTACCAACCGTTCGTCAACGCCCTCGGGTTGCAGTGCGCACCATCGGAGTCCCTGTTCGGCCCCGACCCCACGACGGGAGTTCAGGAGAGGGAATTCCTCAACTTGGCTCTCGTGCGAGGGTGGACCGTCGCGGTTCCGGACCACCTCGGACCCAAGAGTGCCTACGGCGCAGCGCGACTCGGCGGACAGATCACGCTCGACGGGATACGAGCGGCGCAGCGCGTCCCCGAGCTGCAACTCGGCGCAAGCCGGGTCGCGATGGCGGGCTACTCGGGAGGAGGGATGGCGACCGCTTGGGCTGCGGCTCTCGCGCCCACCTACGCACCGGAGATCGATCTGGTGGGTGTTGCCGCCGGAGGAGTTCCTGCCGACATCGACAACATCGCACGCTCGCTCGGTTTTGCGCCGCACCAGGCCTTCGGGTTGGCCTTCGCAGCTGCGCTCGGCCTCGAACGGGAGTATCCGGACCGGTTGCCGATCACCGAGCAGCTCAACGACGAGGGCATCCGGCTGCGCGATCAAGTCGTGAACGCCTGTACACCGGTCATTCTGGCGACCGGCGCCTTCAAGAGTGCCATCGCCGTCTCCAAGAACACCTCGCTCGTCGACAGCCCGGAAGCGCAGCGCATCATCGACGAGAACAGCCTGGTCCGCTTCGACGGAGTGCCGACTGCCCCGATCCTGTTGTGGGCCAGTGACAACGACCCACTCATTCCCATCGGTGCGCTACGTGACACCGCGGCCCGGTACTGCGCCGGCGGCGCGACCGTGGAGTTCGACGTCGTCCACGCACCACAGCACATCCAAGCTGCGTTCGAGGGTTTGCCCGCCGCGTTGACGTTCCTGAACAACCGATTCGACGGAGTCGCCGCGCCCGACAACTGTCCGCGATGACGTCGTCGAGGCTGCTGGCAGCAGCAGTGGCGCTCGTCGTGGCGTGGGCCGCCGCACCGGCGCATGCGGCCGAGTTTCCGGATCTCGCGCCCCAAACGCTGGGTGGGTACTCCGCGTACACCCGCTACTTCGATGTCCGCGTCGGGCCCGGCCACGACCAGCAGTGCACGGTCGTGGGGGACGTGTACGTGCCCGACGGGCTCGCCCCCGACCACCGCGCTCCGGCGATCCTCACCAGCAACGGCTTCGGAGGGTCCAAAGACGACCAGGGCGGCGCCGCAGCGCGTTTCGCGGCCCACGGGTACGTCGTCCTCACGTACTCCGGACTGGGGTTCGGCGGGTCGACGTGCAAGATATCCTTCGCCGATCCCGACTACGACGGGGCGGCCGGGTCCGCGCTGATCGATTACCTGGCCGGCGACAGCGCGTCGGCGTACCTCGATCCCGCTCGTACCGTACCCGCGCCGGCCCTCGACGTGGTTCGACTCGACTCGGTCGGCGATCCGCGAGTGGGATATCTCGGCGGTTCGTACGCGGGCGCAACGGGTTTGGCCACCGCGTCGGTCGATGCCCGGCTGGATACGGTGGCCTCGATGATCACCTGGAACGACCTCGCCCGCTCGTTGGCACCCGATGCAGGGGGCGCGTCCCCTGTCGGTGCCGTTAAAAGCATCTTCGGGTCGGGCTTTCTCGCCGCAGGCGCCGTCCTCACCGGTCCGTCCGGATACGCCGCGGATCCGGCGAGGGCCGACGACTGCCCGAACTATCCTCGGTGGGTCTGCGCCGCGGCGGCAGATTTCGCGGCCAACAGAACGCCGGACCCGGCAACCCTCGCTGCCTTGCGTCATGCCTCGCCCGCCGACTACCTCGGCCGCGTCAATGTTCCGGTGCTGTTGGCCCAGGGACAGAAGGACTCGCTGTTCGGGTTGAGTGAAGCGTCCGCGACATTTCGAGCGCTGCGCGCGCGAGGTATCGAGACGTCGATGATCTGGCATTCGTGGGGACACGACGACCGAAAGGCCGCCCCGGGGGAGTTCGACATCAAAGCGCCGGATCCGTTCACCCAGCACGAGGCTGCTCTGGTGGGAAACTGGCTCGACAGACATCTCAAAGACAGGGCAGCAGAGCCGATTCCGGCTTTCACCTACTTTCGCGACTGGATTCCCTTCACGGGATCGGCGTCCCCGGCCTACGCGGAGTCGCAGTCGTTCCCAGTCGGTACGCCGACGGTTCTTCACCTGGATGACGGTATGTTGTTGCAAGACAACGACAAACCCGGACCCTGGACTCGCGTACTCCGCGGTGCCGGCGGCCCGGTGCCCACCACTTTCGGCGTCCCGAGCGTGGCGGGAGACTCACCGATCCCACGGGTCTCGCTTCCCGGTGGTGCTGTGCGGTGGACCGGCGCCCCGCTGACCGGCCCTGTCGACGTCGTCGGATCTCCTGTTCTGACGATCGGTCCACACACGACCGGGCGGTGCACGGTGTTCGTGACCCTGCTCGACGTGGGGCCGGACGGCATCGGTCGCACGATTCACGGACTCGCCGCGCCCGCCGTTCTCACCGGTGCGGGTACGGCCGTCAGTGTGTCTCTTCCGGGCATCGTGCACCGATTCGACACCGGACATCGCATTGCCGTCGAGATCACCGCCTCAGACCCGTCTTTCGCGGGCGGGCCCGGTCCTGCGGACGTCACCTGGGCGCAGTCGGATGCGTCGAACGAGCTTTCCCTTCCCGTCGTCCCGTCCTGACCTCATGAACGTCCTCGAAAGGCTTGTCGTGTCGAAGAGATTTCACATCCGTGCGGCCGTGCTCGCAGCGTTGTGCGTCGCGCTCCTCCCGTTGGGTGCCCATGCGACGGCGGCGCCGGCTCCGACGGTTCCGGACCCGGACCCGTTCTACGCAGCTCCGGCAGACATCGCCGACCATGCTCCGGGTGACGTACTGCAGAGCCGCCGAGCGGACGCCTGGATGTACCCGAACACCGATGTCTGGCAACTGAAGTACCGGTCGACCAATTCGGCGGGCGCTCCGGTCGCCGCAGTGACGACGGTACTGATGCCCCGCGGTCACGGGGCCGGGACGCCTCTGGTGTCCTATCAAGCGGTCATCAATGCGCTCGGCGTGAAATGCGCTCCGTCGCACGGATTGTTCACCTACGAGATCGGTGAGGCGCCGAGTCTGTACCTCGGTTTGGTCGCCCGCGGTTGGGCCGTTGCCGTGCCGGACTATCTCGGGCCGAACGGCGCGTACGGTGCGGCCGAGTACGAGGGACGCCTGACGCTCGACGGGGTGAGAGCGGTGACGCGGTTCGAACAACTGCCCCTCGCGGACAGCCCGGTGGCGCTGGTCGGATACTCGGGTGGAGCGTTGGCAACGTCCTGGGCGAGCGCGATGGCGCCGACGTACGCACCGGAACTGAACATTGTGGGCACCGCGCAGGGCGGCATTCCCGCAGACCTCGGCCTGATCGCACAGAACCTCGGATACAGCGCCATTCCCCACCCGGCGTTCGGCATGGCCCTCGCGGCGTCCCTCGGGCTCGAGCGTGAATACCCGACCGAATTTCCAGTCTCGCCCAATCTGAACGCGACGGGACTCGCGCTGCGGGATCGCGTCAGCAACGAGTGCCGTCGCAGCATCATTCTCGGCGGAGCCTTCAGGAGCGCACGTGACCTGTCGACCGTGGACATTGCCTCGCTGCCCTCCGCGCAGGCGGTACTGCGCAAGAACAGCCTGGTCGACTACCCGGGCGTTCCCACCGCCCCCGTGTACATGTGGCAGGGCCGCAACGATTTCATCACCCCGTTCGCCCCGGTCGAAGCGACCGTGAAGAGATACTGCGAGTCCGGAGCCACGGTCGAGTTCCGGCCGTACCCGCTCGCCGAGCACTTCAGCGGCTCGATCGTCGGACTACCGGAGGCGTACGCGTACATCGAAGCGCGTTTCCGGGGTGAGCCGGCGCCGTCGAATTGCTGACTGCCGGTCGGGTCGAGGGTCCTCCGGTTCACCCACCGGCTCGACCGAAGGCGGCGAGGGCGGTGGGTTGCCAGCGACGCCACGTATCGAGTCGGTCCTGGTAGATCGGAACGATCGCGTCGTACGTCTTACCGAGAAACACTCGGTGGGGTGCGTCGTCGGTGTCGACGATCTCGAGGATCGCGTTCGTGGTCGCTGCAGCGTCTCCCACGTCGAAGCCATCTGCGGTGGAGGCTCGCACGTCGTCGTAAGCGGGGTTTCCCGGGCTGACTCGTGAGCCGGTGGCCAGCCAGTCGGTGTCGTACGGTCCGGGCTCCACGTTCGTCACCCGAATGCCGAATTGCTCCACTTCCTGCCACAACGACTCGGACAATCCTTCGAGCGCCCACTTGGACGCGTGGTAGGCACCGATGCCCGGGTAGGCCCGAACGCCGCCCTCGCTCGTGATTTGCAGAATCCGTCCGGAACCTTGCGCACGCATGATCGGAAGCACGGCTTGCGTGACCCACACGGCTCCGAAGAAGTTGGTTTCCATCTGAGACCGAATCTCCGCTTCGGTGAGCTCTTCGACCATGCCGAAGTGTCCGTATCCAGCGTTGTTGACCAGTACGTCGATCGTTCCGAAATGTTCCGCTGCCTGTCGGACAGTGGCGAACACGGCGTCGCGATCGGTGACGTCGAGTTGCAGTGTCAGAACCCGAGTTCCGTACTCGGTAGCCAAGGATGCGAGGTCCGCTGTGTTTCGCGCGGTTGCGGCGACGCGATCGCCGCGCTCGAGTGCGGCCCGCGCCCACAGATTTCCGAAACCCTTGGAGGACCCGGTGATGAACCACGTCTTGTTGCTGTCGGCCACTGTTTCTCTCCTTCTGTCGGTGCCACCAGCCTGCGCTCGCCGCACCCATTCCACCAGCGACGATTCTGCACACGAGGTATGCCGGAATTGCATGACTCGATGTGGTCGAATGGAGGGGTGACCGAGTGGAGCCTCAGCGGACTGCGGGTAGTGCGTGCGGTGTTCGAGACCGGGTCGTTCACAGCTGCAGCGCAGACTCTCGGCTACACCCAGTCGGCCATCTCGAGGCAGGTCGCGTCCGTCGAGGCCGCCGCCGGATCGACGTTGTTCGAACGCGGCGCGCGCGGGGTCCGGCCGACCGCAGCGGGGACACTGGTGGCCTCTCGTGCGGCGACCGTACTGAACGAGATCGACGCGGCGACCCGCGATCTGGCCACCGCGAGGAACCTGTTGACCGGCACGGCGTCGGTAGGAGCGTTCCCCACCGCGGCAATGGTTCTCGTGCCGCGCGCCATCGGCCGCATCCGACAGTCGAACCCGGAACTCACCGTCGAAATGGTGGAGAGTTCGACTCCGACACAGCTACGGCAGCTCCGCGCCGGTCGCATCGATGTGGCGGTGGTCGCCGTCGGGCACGGGCTTCCCGAGTACGACCTCGACGAGTTGCGTGTCGAGACGGTGATCGACGGAAAGCTGTTGGTGGCCGTGGCATCGGACCACGGGCTTGCACATCGAGGCCGCGTCGACGTCGCCGAACTGGAACGCGAATCGTGGATCGTCGGCAAAGGCGCGCGCGACGACCCACAATTCGGTGCGTGGCCCACCCTGCCGGAACCGCGAATCGGTATGCGAGTTCGGGATTGGTCCGCCCGTATGGGCTGTGTTGCAGCGGGATTGGGCATCACGGTCATTCCCGAGATCGCGGCGGCCACGGTTCCGGACGGGGTCACCACGGTGCAGGTCGACGACCTCGGGTGGGGTGGCCGGACGACCTACGCGATCACCGTGCAGGGACGCTCGGCGTCGACGAGCGCTGTCGTCGGCGCCGTGAGGGCCGAAGCCCGCACAATTCGAGAGGAAGGTCGCAGAGCGTGACGTTCTCAGCTTCTCTCGTCGGCTCGGGGGAGTACGGCCGCCAGTCGAACGAGAAATTCACGAACGACGGTCAGCGTCCGGTCGTCGTAGTCGTCGAGTGCAGCCTCGAGGTGGTCCGCCGATCGTCGGATGAACGGTTCCATGCGCGCGTTCGCCAGTTCGGTGGCGCGTAGCGTCACGATGCGCCGGTCACTGCTTTCACGGCTGCGAATCACGAGGTCCTGTTCTTCGAGACGGTTGATCACGGCGTTCGTCGCGCCGGAGGTCAACCCGATCCGCGACGAGAGGACGGCCGGTGAGAGCGGAGCGCCCTCGCCCTCCGCCCACAGGATCTCCCCCAGTGCTGTTCCATCGGTCGTCGGTAGGTTCATCCATCGGGCGAGTTGACGGGTGGACTCGTGATAGCGCGCCGCGTAATGCCGAAGAGCTTCGAGCGCTTCGGTTCTCGGTGTGGACATCAGTCGATTCTTTCAGACGCCGGCCCGCAGGAGTGGATACTCCGGCAGCTTCGGCACGTGCTTTTCACTTGTGAGCAAGTTGTTTTGAAAGAAGCGTCGCACCGGGGCGGATGCGGCCACGCGAGTGGCACCCCGAAGAGCCTTGACGCCCAGCGACGTCGAGGGATGCATCAGCCGAGCGCCGCCGCGGGGCAGTCCCTGCGCGCTGTCGGCGTAGCCACGCATCAGTTGCTCGTATCGAGCGAAGGCGACGTCGGGCCGGCCGGGGTGCGCGGACAGTTCCCCCGTGAGGATGTGCGCGCCGACCAGCGCGAGCGTCGTTCCCATTCCGGTGGGGCCGGAGCCCCAGGCTGCATCGCCGACGAGGGCGACGCGCCCTTTGCCGAAGGTGGACACGATGACCTGCTCCATGCGCTGGGTGTAGAACTCGTCCGGCCGGGCGGTGAAGCCCTCCAGCACGCGTTCTGCCTTCCACCCCGCGCCGCGGAACCGCTCACCGAGAATCTGTAGCTGCACAGCAACCGGCAGGGTTTCGAACCCGAACGGTTCTGATTCGAACGACATGCTCGCTCGGATGGTCCCCTCGTTGTCGGGGCGCAGCGAGACGACACGTCCACGGGTGCCGGTGTACCAGTCCCAGGTGTCGACGTCGTCGGGATGGCGGTCGAGCGTGCCGTAGGTGATGCTCACTCCGAAGTCGCGCAGCGTGGTCTCCTCGGCGAAGACCAACCGCCGGGTGCGGGAGCTGCGGCCCTCCGCGACGAGCAGGAGGTCGAATCGTTCGTCGGTGCCACCGTCGAAGGTGACGTCGACTCCGGTGTCGTCCTGGCGGACGGCCGTGACGAAGTCGCCGAAGCGCAGGTCGACATCGTCGGGGACCACGTCGACCAAGATCTGTGCCAGCCTGCCGCGCAGGATCTCGATTTCTGCGGTCGGCCCGTCCTGTCCCTCCTCGCGGGGGAACACTGCGTAGGGCGTGCCCTGCTCGTCGACGAAGCGGGTGCCCTCCTCGCCCGTCAGATTCTGCATGATGGTCTCTTGAATACCCATGCGAAACAACACTTCACGTCCGAGACCGCGAATGTCGATGTTCTGTCCGGTCTCGCGTGGCTTGTCCGAGCGCTCGAGCAGGGTGACGTCGAAGCCGGCCTTGCTCAGGCCCCACGCGAGCGTCGGGCCGGCGATGCTTCCGCCGGTGACGAGAACGCGAGTCCGGCCGTGGGAGGGGTTTGTCACGAGGGGAGCCTTTCGTCGAGTGATCGATCATCGATCACTCGAACCAAGATAGCTCCACCATGAAGTAACTTCAAGGTGATGCTAAAACGCGTATGCAGACAACCTCGACGTCGAGGCGAATTAGCGTCGTACCGGCGACCTACCGCCACGTCGACTCGGTGTCGAACGACTCCCAGTCCGCCCAGTGGTGGAACACACGCACGAGAGCACCGTCGATGTCGAGGACTCGGCCGGTGTCGGCATAAATGCATTGCGCGTGTCCGCGAGGAGGCCGGCTGTCGTATCGCGGCGAGCATTTCCAAATGTCTGTGCTCTTGTCGACGTCGTCGTCAGGCACATCGAGGACACGCCGGTCGAACGCGCCACCTTCGAAGAGAAGTCGCACATTCAGAGTTAACCCGTGGGCCGAGGTTCGAAACCTTCGGGTGCAGGTCCGGGTTCCGGCTGCCGTGGGTGACAACGGATCAGGCGCCGGATTGCTGCCGTCACCTCGGACGTGCGTTGTTACCCTCGATCGATGACAGCACCCGACGCATCGACTCTACATCCGGTTCCTGGACAGTCTCGGGTGGTGCTGTTGAAACCGCTGGTGTCGAACCCGCTGATCGACATCGGTGACTACACGTACTACGACGACCCGGATCACGCCGACCTGTTCGAATCGCGAAATGTGTTGCATCACTACGGACCGGATCGCTTGGTCATCGGAAAGTTCTGTGCTCTGGCAACGGGAGTCACGTTCGTCATGAACGGAGCGAACCACCGTATGAACGGTGTGTCGACGTATCCGTTCCCCATCATGGGCGGTGCGTGGGCCGACCACGTCGACTTGGTATCAGGTCTGCCTGTACGAGGTGACACAGTCGTGGGCAACGATGTCTGGATCGGTGGAAACGTCACGATCATGCCAGGGGTACAGATCGGCCACGGAGCGATCATCTCCACGGAATCTGTTGTCACGCGAGACGTTCCCGACTACACGGTCGTCGGCGGGAATCCGGCGCGGGTCATCCGTGAGCGCTTCGCCGAAGACGACGTCCGGACGCTTCTCGACATTGCCTGGTGGGATTGGCCGCTCGAACTGATCACTGCGCACGTTCGCACGATCTCGGATGGATCGGTGGCCGATCTTGCGGCGATCGCCGGCGCTGAGCCCGTGCCCGAGTAACCGGAGTCGGGACCGACCGACCCGCCCGGTGCTGTATCGACTGTCAGCTCGATATCGTCGCCGAGCGAACAGGAATGGGAACCGCCGCGAACCTGCGCAAACATTTCGCGCGTCAGGTGGGTACGAACCCGACCGCGTACCGACGCGCATTCGCCGGAACCGAGAATCGTGGGTAGTTCGTCATCCTCAGAGGCTCGACTCGGTCAGGGACCGGATGTACCTGCGCATCGTTGCCTCCATGTCGATGCGGTCGTCACGGTCCATCAACCACTGGATCTGCAGCCCGTCCATCATCGCCACCGTGGTTCGTGCCGCGTCGATCGGTGTGATCGACGTGCGCAAGGAGCGGGACTCGTCGAAGTACGCTCGCAACGTCTCGATGGTGTGCCGGTACCTTTCGGTGAAGTACTCGTGCGCTGGGTGTGTGGGATCGACTGCCTCGGTGGACAACACGGCAAACAACTCGACCATCCCCGGCCGCTGCGTGTTTCGGCGAACGACACCGAGAAGTGCCTCGACCGCGTCGACTCCACCCGCGACGTCCTCCTCGACTGCTGCCGCGTCGTCGGCGTCACGTCGGCGCAGAATTTCGATCAGCAGATCCTGCTTCGTCGGGAAGTGGTGTAGCAGACCGGGGTGCGAGATGCCGGCCTTCGCGGCGATGTCTCGAAGGGACGACGAACGAAATCCGTTCTCGACGAACACGGTCCGGGCGACGTCCAGGATGCGTGTGCGTGTGCTGCGCCCGGGCGCGTAACCGTGCGTCACGTGTCAGGTCGCCACGGCCGAGAGCATCTCGGACAGCGTGTCTTTCGACAATCCCATGCCGAACGACGCCAGTTTGACGATCGGCATGCTTCCGATGAGCCGACGCATCTGATCGTCGAGTCGAGCGCCACTGTCGGACAATACCTTCGCGAGCACCTCCGAGCCGACGGGATGGGCGAACCATTCGTCCAGCGTGGACATTGCGGTCAACGGATCGACGACACCGTCGCCGTCGAGTGAGGTCGTTGCACGCAGTCGCGCGTCGGACGATCCGATCGTGACCTCGATCTCCACGTCGCCGGGGTCGACTGCCCAGCGGTGGTGTCCGGGCGACCAGTAGCGGAAGGCGTTCTCGTCCAACGTCAGCGTCACGGTGGTCGATTCACCGGGTTCGAGGTGAACCTTGTCGAACGCGCGGAGTTCGCGGGCGGGTCGGTCGACCCTGCTGTGGGTGTCTCGCACGTACACCTGCACCACTTCGCTTCCGGCGCGGGTCCCGGTGTTCGTCACCGCGGCGGTGACGTCGACGCGATTGATTCCGCTGCTCTGCACCTCGAGGTCTGCCACGGCGAAGGTGGTGTACGACAGTCCGAATCCGAACGGGTAGGCGACGGGTCGGTCGAGCGTGTCGTAGTAGCGGTATCCCACATAGATGCCTTCGCCGTATCGCACGTGTTGGTCGGCTCCGGGGAAGAACAGGTGTGACGGGTTGTCCTGCAGCGTGAGTGGGATGGTCTCGGTCAATCGGCCGGACGGGTTCGTCAGACCGAACAGGATCTCTGCGGTTGCCCGACCTCCGGCCTGTCCGAGCAGCCAGCCTTCGAGAATTGCGGTCGCCTGGTCCTGCCATCCGGCGACGCCGACGACACCGCCGTTCGACAGCACCACCACCACGTTCGGATTTACATCGTGAACGGCCGACAGAATGGCGAGTTGGTCTGCGGGAAGGTCGATGTCGGGTCGGTCGTACCCCTCGGACTCCGCCTCGGCGGGGAGGCCGAGGAACAGGACCGCGACTTCGGCGTCGGCTGCGGCGGACACGGCGTCGGAAACCAGTGACGGGTTCGGAACGGAGTCGAGCGTGAAGCCGGGGGAGAACGTCACCCTCGGGGCGATGGCGGTGATCGCGTCGAGTGCGGCGTCGAGGCGGGTGGGGACCACCTGAGAGCTGCCGGCGCCCTGATAGCGCGGTGTTCGGGCGAATTCGCCGATGACCGCGATCGACGAGGTGTCCGCGAGGGGGAGGACCGCATCGTCGTTCTTCAGCAACACGGCGCTCGCGGCGGCGGCCTCGCGCGCCAGATCGTGATGTGCGTCGACGTCGACCGGCTCGATGTCGATGTCGATGCCGTTGTCGGACAACGGACGTGTGCGTTCCACGAGCGCGACGACCCGATCCACGGCACGGTCGAGGGTGGCGGTGTGAAGGCCGCCGGAGTCCAGGGCTTCCAGAATCGCGGAATCGGCTCCGGTGGGCGGCATTTCGAGGTCGAGGCCGGCGATCAACGCGGACACCCGGTCGTTGACCGCGCCCCAGTCGGAGACGACGAGTCCGTCGAATCCCCATTCGTCGCGAAGCAGCTCGGTGAGGAGCCACCGGTTCTCGCTGGCGTAGACACCGTTGATCTTGTTGTAGGAGCACATGATCGTGGTCGGGTTCGCGTGGCGGACGATGTGCTCGAAGGCGGGGAGATAGATCTCGCGGAGTGTGCGTTCGTCGACGTCGGCGCTGACACGGAGTCGGTCGGTCTCCTGGTTGTTCGCCGCGAAATGCTTGACCGACGTCCCCACTCCGTGGCTCTGCACGCCCGTCACCCATGCCGCACCCAGGTGACCGGACACGACGGGGTCCTCCGAGAAGTACTCGAAGTTGCGCCCGCACAACGGAGATCGTTTGATGTTGACCCCCGGGCCGAGAAGCACGGACACCTGCGCTGCCCGTGCCTCGGCGCCGAGTGCCGTACCGACTCGTTCCGCCAGTTCGACGTCCCAGGACGACCCCAATGCGACGGCCGGGGGGAAGCAAGTGGCGGGAACGCTGTCGCCCAGACCCAGTGCGTCCGCACCCTCGGCTTGCTTGCGGATGCCGTGTGGGCCGTCCGTCAGCATGATGGCGGGGAGGTCCGAGGTGGCCTGCGAATGCCAGAAGTCGCCGCCCGACATCAGCGACGCCTTCTGTGTGTTGTCGAGTCCCATGAGCAAAATCTACCAGGTGGTAAGTATTCGACGTGACGTCCGGACTCTTGGCAACCCAGCGGCTGTCAAGCATCATGTGGCCATGCGCGATCTGGTGATCACTCAGAACATCACTGTCGACGGTGTCATCGAGGCCACGGACGACTGGTTCCAGAGGGCCGGTGGGGACCCCGAACTCGACTCCGCGCTTGCCGCGTTCCGAGACGCATCCGACGGTTTTCTCGTGGGGCGTATGACTTTCGAAGCAATGCGCGACTACTGGGGAGCCTTGACCGACGACACGACAGGGGTGACCGATCACCTCGATCGGGTGGCGAAATACGTAGTGTCGTCGACTCTCGACAATCCACGATGGGACAACACGACGGTGTTGTCCGGCGACCTCACCGAGGACATTGCGCAGATCAAGAGTGCGGCGGGTTCAGACATCGTGTGCACGGGAAGCATCGGGCTCTGTCGCGATCTGATCGGTGCCGGACTGGTGGACGAGTACCGACTGTTCACCTATCCGTACGCGCGTGGAAGCGGGCAGCGCTTGTTCGACGGCACTCCGCCACAAGCGTTGACACTCCTCGAATCTCGCGCCTTCCCGTCCGGCGCAACTCTTACGCGGTACCGCGTCAGCTGACCGCACGAGCGCGAGTGTTACGCGCGATCGTTCGCGGGTACACCGAAGCGAGCGCATATGCACTCGTAACTCGAGAGGGATGGCGACATGGCTTCAGGAGTGGCAACTGTTTGGGTGCCGGTGACCGATATGGACCGGGCGATCGCGTTCTACCGCGACACGCTCGACCTGTCCGTGAAGTCGACCGGCGACGACTGGTCGGAGATCGATGCCGGTGGCCTGACGATCGGACTCAACGCCCGCGAGGCGACCTCGTCTCGCGGTGACGCCGGCGGTGCGGTCATCACGTTCGAACCGGACGGGTCCATCGACGACGAGGTGTCTCGGTTGCGCGACGCAGGGGTGGACTTCCCCGGTGGCATCAGCGACCACCCCTGGGGCCGTATTGCGCCCTTCGCGGATCCTGACGGCAACGATCTGCAGTTCTACGGCCCGCCGGCCTGAGCCTGGTGCACCTCGATTATCGCAACCGCACGGGCCGAGGACCCGGACGTGCAGTCCGGGCCCTCGGCCTCGTCGTTCCGGGCGTTGCCCGCGTGTGGGCCCAGTCCGAGCCGTACGCCGATGCGTGGCACACCCACAATCTGGAAATCCTGAATCGGCCCGGTCGGCGGTGGATCGTTCTGGGTGATTCGCTGTCGCAGGGGATCGGTGCTTCGTCGTACGACGCGGGGTGGGTGGGCCAGGTCGATCGTCGGCTGCAGGCGCGTGGACACCACCTGCAGATTCTGAATTTGTCCGCAACCGGTGCCCGGGTGCGCGACGTCATCGATCAGCAGTTGCCGGTGCTGAACTCCATCGGTGTGCGCGACGACGACGTGATCACTGTGATGGTGGGATCCAACGATCTGTTCGGGGGTCGTCGCAGTCAACTCGGCCACGACTTCGCGGAACTGATCGAGCGGGTGCCCATCGGGGCCGTCGTGACGACGCTTCCCCAGCCCACCCGTGCGACGGATCAAGCCAACGGTCACATCGAGCGGGCGGCGGCGCAGGGGCGGATCGTCATGGCGGACCTGCGCGTCACCGGCCCCGGGTCGTGGCGCGGCCGATTGGCCGGCGACTACTTTCATCCGAACGACGCGGGATACGCCTCGCTGGCAACAGCTTTGGAGCAGGCGATGCTGCCGGTGATCGGCTGATTCGTCACGGTCGCCGCGCAGTCGAAACGAAATTGTCCGTCGCTGCAGCAACGATCTGCGTCGGTGTCACGTCGATCTCGCCGTTCAGCCACGTCACGACGAGCTCGGCGAGACCGCCGACGAACAGAATCGCGTTGATCTCGGATCGAGGGGTGGACCACGCCCTGTCGCCGTACAACGCGTGTGCTTGCTCCGCGACGAGAGAAGCGAAGTCGCGCAACAACTCCTGCCGGTAGGCGCGGAGCGATTCGACCGCGGACGACTCGATCATCGCTACCCGTCCCTTGCGTCGATCGGCAGTCATGACGCCGACGAAGGCGGATATCGCGTTCTCCACCTGCTTCTCGACGGTCGATGCGGGGGACGCCAGAGCGTCGAGAGCCGCCACCCGCACTTCGCTCGACACCGCGGCGATGACCTGTTTCAGTAAATCCTCTTTGCTGCTGAAACTTTGGTAGAAGTAGCGCTCGGTCAACTTGGCGTGCGCGCAGATCGCGGTCATGGTTGCACCCGCAGCGCCGACGGTGGCGAACAGTTCGAGGCCAGCCTCGAGCAGACGCTCCCGCCGCTCGGCACTCCTGTCGTCCGCACTTCTGCCCGCGTAGGGCCGCACCGATGGGGTCACTCGTAGATCTTGACAGGTCGTAAGCATGTGACGCAGACTACAGAAATCTGACAGGGCGTCCTGTCAGATTGAAGGGACATCATGTCGAGAATGCTGGCCGCTCCGCCCCTGAACACCCGACTCGATCCGGTTCCCGGCGACGGCGGAATGCCCGTGATCGGGTACATGCTCGACTACATCCGCAACCCGCTCGCCCTCTTCCGCAGTCGTTGGGACAAGTACGGCGAGGTGTCGTGGGCGACGATGGCCGGGCAGAAATGGGTGATCGTTCTCGGGCCGGACGCGTGCCAGGAAGTTCTGCAGAACAAGGACAAAGCCTTCGTCAACAGCGACGGGTGGTCGAAACTGATCGGGCCGTTCTTCCACGGCGGCCTGATGCTGCTCGATTCCGAGGAGCACCTGCGGCATCGACGAATCATGCAGCAGGCCTTCACCAACGACCGACTGAAGAAATCCGTGACGGCGTTGAACCCGGTGGTCGCGACGGATTTGAAGGAATGGACCGAAGGTGATGCGTTTCGCGCCTATCCCGCGCTCAAGGCTTTGACTCTCGACGTCGCGACCACGATCTTCATGGGCGGGGCGGAAGGGTCCGACGACGCCGAGATCGCCCGTGTGAACGACAGTTTCGTCGCCTGCGTGCAAGCTGCGACGTCCATCGTCCGGTACCGCCTGCCGGGGACAAGGTGGAAGAAGGGCATCGACGGCAGGCGGACCCTCGACGAGTTCTTCCGCCGGTACCTTCCGGCTCGGCGTGCAACGGAGACGGACGACCTGTTCTCGACGCTGTGCCACATCGAATCTGATGCAGGACAACGGTTTTCCGACGACGAAGTCGTCGACCACATGATCTTTCTCCTCATGGCCGCCCACGACACGTCGACGATCACGCTGTCGACGATGATGCAGTACCTCGGCCAGCATCCCGAGTGGCGGGAGCGGTGCCGGGCCGAATCCATCGCGCTGGGAACCGATTCGCCGACCCTGGCGCAACTCGACGAGTTGGAGAGCGTCGACCTGGTCATGAAGGAGTGCCTGCGGTTGGTCTCTCCGACACCCGTTGTCGCGCGTCGCGCGGTCGAGGACACGACGATCCGGGGGCGGTTCGTCCCCGCGGGGACGTTCGCGTCGGTCGCACCCCACTTCACCCATCACATGCCGGAGTACTGGCCGCAGCCCGAGATGTTCGATCCGAACCGTTTCGCCGCTGATCGTCGAGAGGACAAGGTGCACCGGTACGCGTGGGAGCCGTTCGGCGGGGGAGTGCACAAGTGCATCGGGATGTTCTTCGCAGGTGCCGAAATCAAGACGATCATGCATCACCTCCTGCTGACGTTCGACTGGACGGTCGATCCTGCGTACGTGGCGCCGCTCGACTTCACGTCGCTCCCCTTCCCGACTGACGGCCAGCCGGTGAGGTTGCGCAGAATCTGACGTCGTCCCCCTGTTGTCTGCAACACGATGTCGCAGTAAGGTACGTGCAACACGGTGTTACAGGTACCGATCGACACGGACAGTGCGAACGAAGGGGCGAGCGATGACAGTCACCACCACGAAGGACGACTACGAGCACACCTTGCAGGTGCTGTCCGAGGCCTCCGTGCACCAACACTTCGATGCGTTCATCGACGTGCCGTGGAACGACCCCGAATTCGCGATCACTCCCGACGACGCGCGCTGGGTTCTCCCCGCAGCGGATCCGCTGGGAGCAACCGACTGGTACCGATCGCTGCCGCTGGAACGCCGGATCCACATCGGCATGTACCGGCAGGCCAACATGCTCAAGGTCGGTCTGCAGTTCGAGCAGATCCTCATCAGCGGCCTGATGCACTACGCACTCTCGCTGCCGAACGGGACGCCCGAGTACCGCTATGCCACGCACGAGGCAACCGAAGAGTGCCACCACACGCAGATGTTCCAGGAGCTCATCAACCGCATCGGCATCGACGTAGCCGGCGGACCGCGATGGTTCCGCATGGCCGGGCCGTTCATGCCGCTCGCCGCAGGTCCGTTGTCGTTCGGGTTCTTCGTCGGCGTGCTCGGCGGCGAGGAGCCGATCGACCACATGCAGAAGGCCGTGCTGCGGACCGGCACCGAGATGCACCCACTCGTCCAGCGCATCATGCAGATTCACGTGGCCGAGGAGGCGCGGCACATCGGCTTCGCCCACCAGTATTTGCACTACCGCGGTCCCAAGCTGAGCAGATTTCAGCGCGGCATCCTTTCGGTGGCCACTCCGGTGATCATGCGCGTGCTGTGTGACGCCATCATGAAGCCGACCGCGAAGATGCAACGCGATCTCGACATTCCGAAGGCCGTCGTGGACGAGGTCTACTGGGACAACGAAGCCTCGCAGAAGGTTCTGCGCGACATGTTCGGCGACGTGCGCAAGATGGCCACCGACGTCGGGCTGATGAACCGCGTCTCGCGTCGGGTCTGGCGGGCACTGGGCATCGATGGCCGGCCGTCCCGCTTCCGCAGCGAGCCCAGCTCCGCGGCGGCCTGATACATGCCGCACGTCGTCACTCAGTCCTGTTGCGCGGACGCATCATGCGTCGTCGCGTGTCCCGTCAACTGCATCCACCCCGCGCCGGGTGAGCCTGGCTTCGGCACCACCGAGATGCTGTTCATCGACCCGGCGACCTGCGTGGGTTGCAGTGCGTGTGTCACGGCCTGCCCGGTCGGGGCGATCGTCCCCGACTCCGCTCTGACGGCCGAGCAACTCCCGTTCCTCGAGCTGAACGCCGACTACTACCGCGAGACACCGCACGCGGAGCGAACCCCGTTGGCGCTCGTGCCCGAACAGCGGCGACTCCGACGGCCCGGACCGTTTCGGGTCGCCGTCGTCGGGGCCGGTCCCGCCGGTCTGTACACGGCGGACGAGTTGTTGACGCACCCCGAGATCACGAACGTCGACGTCTACGAGCGCCTGCTGACGCCCCACGGTTTGGTGCGACACGGCGTTGCGCCCGACCATCCGGACACCAAGGGTGTCACCGCGGCGTTCCGCGACATCGAAGATCAGCCGGGGTTTCGCTACGTCCTCGGCCGCGACGTGGGCACCGACATCACTCTCGCCGAACTGACATCGGCCTATCACGCCGTCGTCTACGCGGTCGGTGCGTCGACGGACCGGCCCCTGAACATTCCGGGCGAAGACTCCCGCGGTTCGCTCGCCGCGACCGACATCGTCGGGTGGTACAACGGCCACCCCGAGCGTGCCGACCTCGAGGTCCCGCTCGACCACGAACGTGCTGTGGTCGTCGGCAACGGCAACGTGGCACTCGATGTTGCGCGCATCCTCACCCGAGACCCGCACTGGCTCGCGGCGAACACCGACACGGCGTCCACGGCGCTCACCGCACTTGCAGACAGTGCCGTGCGTGAAGTTCACATTCTCGGACGACGCGGCCCCAGCGATGCGGCGTTCACGATTCCGGAGCTGATCGGACTGTCGAACCTGCGCGACGTCGACGTGATCGTCGACGCCGACCCGGCGCTGCTGTCCGGGGACGACCGGCGCAGCCGTCTGCTTGCGGACATCGCGAGCCGTCGACCCTCCGACACCGCGTCCCGACGACGGATCGTTCTTCGGTTCGCGACGTCACCCGTCGCCGTTCTCACTGAGGGAGGACGTGTTTCGGGGGTGCAGGTCGTTCGTAACGAGCTCGAAATCGGTACCGACGGGACAGTCCGGGCCGCCCCGACCTCGGACACCGACGTCATCCCCGCCGGACTCGTCGTACGGTCGGTCGGATTCCGCGGGCAACCGGTCGCCGACCTCCCGTTCGATGCGGTCACCGGCACCGTCCCGAACGTCCGCGGACGGGTCGACGACGGTGTGTTCGTCGTCGGCTGGATCAAGCGTGGGGCCCGCGGCTTCATCGGCACCAACAAGAGCGACGCGCGCGAGACTGTGGAGAGCGTGCTCGACCATCTCGACGACAGTGTTCACCGGGTGACGACCACGCCGTCCTCTGGACGATCCGGGGACCTGGCCGGTTGGCGTCGGCTCGACGCGCGAGAACTCGCGGACGGGCGAGCAGCGGGTCGGCCGCGGGCAAAAATTGTGTCGTACACCGACCAACTTGCGGCGCACCGTGCCCGCGAGACGAAAGGGCGTGGGCTGTTCCGACGAGCATGAGACCATCGCTCATGGACGTCGTCAGCCGCAGCGCTTCTTCGGACGGCCGCAAGCGGCGGTGGCAGCAGCACACTGCCGACCGTCGTCAGCACATCATCGACGCTGCCCTGACCGTTCTTGCCCGTGACATCGCACCCGGTGAACGCATGACCGCTCAGCAGATCGCCACCGAAGCGTCGGTGCACCGAACCGGGTTGTATCGGTATTTCGAGGACCGCACCGATCTGGACACGTCGATCCAGCGGGTCATCTGCGAAGATCTTCGCTCTGAGCTCATGACGGCGGTCACGCTGACGGGTACGCCGCGAGACGTCGTCAATCGCGTTGTGGGCAGCTACGTTCACTGGGTCTTCGAACATCCGGAGTGGGCTCGGTTCGTCGAGCAGGATCTGTCCACCGATACGGTGTCGCCGTTCGACGAGCTGAACCTGGAGCTCTCGCAGCAACTCGAGGACATCACTGCCGCATTCCTGGCCCTCGTCGGCGCAGACCTCGGGCCCGACGATCAGAACTTGGTGGGCCCGTGGGTGTCCGGTCTGATCTCCGGGTGCATGGGTGCAGCGCGAACGTGGGGTCTGCAGGGTGAGAACCGGACCGACATCGGCACGTTCGTCACCTTTCTGGCCGATACGATCTGGATGCAGATCATCGGACTGGGGCAATCGCGTGGGGTGAACATTCCGCGAATCCCGTTGGAGGACATGACCGGCGGACAGGCCGGCTGACCGAGCCGGTCCAATGGCGCGGCGTCACCTACCCGGCGCATTACCCTGTGCGGGTGAGCACCGAACCCGACGAGTGGCGTGAGTACGGCGGTAGCGCCCTGTCCGCGCCACTGGCCGCTGCGTTGGCCGAGTTCGTCGAGCATGGTTATCACGGCACCACGGTGCGCGACATCGCGCGGCGTGCGGGGTTGTCGGTGTCGGGTCTGTACCACCACTATCCGTCGAAGCAGGAGTTGTTGGTGGGGCTGACCGACGCTGCCATCGAGGAGTTGATCGGACGTTCTCGAGCGGCGGAAGCGGAGGCCGGGCCGTCGCCGTCGGCGCGTTTCGATGCGGTGGTGGAGTCGTTGCTGCTGTTCCACATGTATCGGCGCGAACAAGCCTTTCTGAGTTCGACGGAAATACGAAGTTTCGACCCGGATCGTCGGGCGGCGTACGTGGCCAAGCGCGACGAACAGCAGCGGATGGTCGATCGGATCGTGGCCGATGGCGTGTCGGACAACGTCTTTCGTGTGTCCGACCCCGTCCATGCGAGTCGGGCGGTGACTACGATGTGTGTGGGCGTGGCGAGTTGGTATCGACCGGACGGACCGTCGACGCCCGCCGACCTGGTGCGCATCTATCTCGACATCGCCCGCCGAATGGTCGGCGCCTGACCGTGTCGCGGGGTTGACCGCAGGACGTCCGTCTGTCACTGTCGAGGAGACCGAACGAGCGTACGGTCGGCAACTTCAGGAGGCGTTCTTTTCGTGGCGATCGATCTCGAGTACGACCCGCACGTGGTGACCCTGATCGAGAAGACCCGAGCGTTCACCCGGGACTACGTGCTGCCGATCGAGGACAAGTTCGTCGGCAACGTCGCCGACGCCGGTGGTGACACCTGCCGCGTCGAGATGCAGGCTGCGGCGAAGGACGCCGGTGTGTTCGCCCCGCACGCCCCGGTCGAGTACGGCGGGCACGGGTTGAACATGAGTGATCGCGCGCCGGTGTTCGAGGAGGCCGGATATTCGCTGTTCGGGCCCATCGCTCTCAATCTCGGTGCCCCGGACGAGGGCAACGTGCACCTCCTCGCGCACGTCGCCTCTGCCGCCCAGAAGGAACAGTTCCTCGCCCCGCTCGCACACGGCGACGTGCGGTCGGCGTTCGCGATGACCGAACCGGCGCCCGGTGTGGGGTCGGATCCGTCGGCGCTGATGACCACCGCCACCAAGGTCGACGGCGGATGGAAGATCGACGGACACAAGTGGTTCATCACCGGCGCGGACGGTGCCGGTTTCTTCATCGTGATGGCCCGCACCTCGGGTAAACCGGGTGATCGCGGCGGAGCGACGATGTTCCTCGCGCCGGCCGACACGCCCGGTATCCGAGTGGGTCGGCACATCACCACCCTCGACAAGGCCATGATCGGCGGGCACTGCGAAGTGTTCTTCGAGGGCGCGTTCGTCCCGGACGAGAACGTTCTGGGCGCGGTCGACGAAGGATTCACCTACGCGCAGGTCAGGTTGGGCCCGGCGCGGATGACGCACGTGATGCGTTGGCTCGGTGCCGCACGTCGCGGGCACGACATTGCCGTTGCGCAGGTTGCCAAGCGTGAAGGTTTCGGGTCGGTGCTCGGAGACCTGGGGATGATTCAGAAGATGGTCGCGGACAACGAGATCGACATCGCCGCGACGCGGGCGTTGTTGGTGCAGGCGTGTTGGGCGCTCGATCAGGGGTCGAAGGCGGGCAACGAAACCTCGATCGCGAAGACGTTCGCCGCGGAGGCGATCTTCCGGATCGTGGACCGCGGCATTCAGATGTGCGGCGGTATGGGTGTCTCCGATGATCTGCCGCTGGCGCGGCTCTCGCGTGAGGTGCGTCCGTTCCGGGTGTACGACGGCCCGTCCGAGGTGCATCGGTGGGCGATCGCGAAGCGGGCGGTCGGGGCGGCGAAGCGGGCGGCGCGCGATGAGTGAGCTCCCCGGCATGAATGTTGCTGCGCTCGAGACGTTTCTGCGTTCCAGTGAGGTCGACGTTCAGGGCGAGTTGCGGGTGGAGTTGATCAGCGGGGGCCGGTCGAACCTGACCTACAAGGCGTTCGACGATGCGTCGTCGTGGGTGGTGCGCCGCCCTCCGACGGGTGGTTTGACGCCGTCGGCGCACGACATGGCGCGCGAGTGGGCGGTGACGAGCGCTCTCGGGGTGACCGATGTTCCGGTGGCGAGGGCGGTGGCGTTCGACCCCGAGGGTGATGTTCTCGGTGCGCCCATGACGGTCGTGGAGTACGTTCCCGGAACCGTCGTCCGGTCACGCGACGATCTGGACGCGTTGTCCGGCAGCGAGGTCGAGGCGAACGCCGCGGAACTGGTGCGGGTGCTCGCACGTCTGCACGCGGTCGATTTCGATGTCGTCGGGTTGTCGAGTTTCGGTCGTCCCAATGGGTTCGTGCGGCGGCAGGTCGCGACGTGGGCGCGGCAGTGGGAGATCGTGAAGACGCGGGAGTTGCCGGACGTGGAGCGGCTGCGTGATGCGTTGGCGTCGAACGTTCCGGACGAGGGAGCGTCGTCGATCGTGCACGGGGATTACCGCGTCGACAACACCATCCTGGTCGAGGGTGATGTGACTCGGGTTGCGGCGGTGGTCGATTGGGAGATGTCGACTTTGGGCGATCCGCTGACCGATGTTGCGCTCATGTGTGTCTACCGGCAGCCGATCTTCGATGCGGTGTTGGGGGAGAGCGCGGCGTGGACGAGCGATCGGTATCCGTCGGCGGACGCGCTCGCTCAGGCGTACGCCACCGAAACCGGAAACAGCCTGCCGCACTGGGACTTCTATCTGGCGCTCGCGAACTTCAAGCTCGGTGTGATCGGTGAGGGCATCACGCACCGCGCTCGGGCGGGGTCCGGCGGCGACGCCGAGGCCGCGGCGGAAGCGACGAGCGAGTTCATGGCCGCAGGGCTGAGGGCGCTGACACAATAGGCGCCCTCAGCATGACGTCATGACCGAGTTGGTCCGTCTCGCGGGCGTTGACACCCTTCCTGTCAGGTAGGCCGCAGGAGGTCGCTCAATCCGATGCGCCGGTAGAAGTCGTCTCGCACCCTGTCGCCGACGTCGAACACCTCTTCGGCCCCGTCGTGGGCGGGGTCGATGTGGACCCGGAACGGGCGCTGCCCCTTGCCGGTGTCGACGACCCGGACGATGGCGCGTGCGACCTCTGTCGGATCTTGCTCCGCTGGTGCGAGTTCGGCGAGGCGCTGCGATACCTGGTCCATCAAGCCCGGGTAGCGAACGTCGTAGTCGGCTGCGACGTCGGCGTCCGAAGCATGGCCGGCTCGCGCGAAATGGTTCGTCCCGGTAGTGAAGGAACCCGGTACGACGATGGACGTCTCGATCCCGAATCGTGCGACCTCGGCGGCGTAAGAGACAGCCAGCGAGTCCATGGCGGCCTTCGCCGCGAAATACGGTCCGAGGTACGGCGGTGTGCCGCCGCGGGCGCTCGACGAGCCCACCCAGACCAGCAGTCCGTCGCCACGTTCCCGAAGATGTGGCAGAGCAGCACGATTGACGCGTTGTGTCGACAGCACGTTGGTGTCGTAGACCTCGGCGAGTTCGTCCGGCGTGAACGCCTCCGTAGGTCCGAGGACCATGTGGCCGGCGTTGTGGACGACCACGTCGAGCTGCCCTACCTCCTCGATCACGGACGTGATCGCGGTATCGACCGAGGGCTGACTCGAGACGTCCATCTCGACGGTTCGAAGATCGACATCATGCTGCGCCGCGTACGCCAGTGCATCGTCGACGGCGCCGGAGTTACGCGTCGTGGTGTTGCGCATTCCGGCGAACACGGTGTGCCCGGCGTCTGCCAGGTGTCGTACCGTCATGGCGCCGAAACCACTCGACGCCCCGGTGACCACGATGACCTTGTTCATCTTGTCGTCCTTTCGAGTCGTGTTGTCCATCAGATGATTCCGCCGTTCGCGTACACGATCTGGCCGTTGATCCACCGGGCCGGGCCGGCGAGGTGCGCGACGGTCTCGGCGATGTCCTCGGGCTCACCGAGGCGTTCCAGCGGAGTCATCTTCTTCATGGCGTCGACCGCCTCGGACGACTTTCCGTCGAGGAACAGTGGAGTGGCGGTGGGCCCGGGGGCCACCGTGTTGACGGTGATGTCTCGGCCGCGCAGTTCCTTGGCCAGAATGAGGGTGAGTGCGTCGACGGCACCTTTGGTCGCGGCGTAGGCGCCGTAGTTCGGCAGGGCGAGTTTCACGACCGAACTCGAGAAGTTCACTATCGCCCCGCCGTCTCGGACGCGTCTCGCTGCCTGCTGGCTGACGACGAATGCGCCGCGAACGTTCGTTCGGACCATGCGATCGAAATCGTCGAACGCGAGTTCGGTCAGGGGTGAGAGAAGCATGATTCCTGCGGTGTGTACGACGACATCCACACCGCCGTAGCGTGATTCGAGTTCGTCGAACATCGTGGACACCGCATTTTCGTCGGCGATGTCGCCGGAGACCAGATGGGACTGTCCGCCCGCGCTGTTCACGGCGTCGGCGGTTGCCTCTGCCCGTTCTCTGTTGCCGGCGTAGTGAACTCCGACCGCCATCCCCTCGGCTCCCAGGCGGGCGGCGACAGCGCGTCCGATTCCTCCGGACGCTCCGGTGACTAGTGCGACACGGGGGGTGGTGTTGTTCGACATGAGACTCTCCTTGCGAGGTTCGATGTGTACGATGAGTTCATTAAATCAGAATATGAACGATGCGTCCATATAAATCAGGAGTCGACATGGCACGAGGACGTAGACCTACGGACGAAGTCCGCCGAGACATTCTCGAAACCGCAGGTGGGCTGCTGTTCGAGACCGGCATGGGCGGCTTCACCATCGACAAGGTGGCAGCCCTGAGTGGGGCCAGCAAGGTGACCATCTACAAGTTCTGGCCGTCGAAAGGGGCGCTCGCGTTGGCCGGATACTTCACGGCGGTGTCCGACGTGCTCGAATTTCCCGATACGGGTCGTGTCGAGGCGGATCTACGGACTCAACTGCACGCGTTCGTGGGTTTGCTGACCGAAACCCCCGCAGGAGAGGTGCTTCGAGAACTGATCGGCGCGGCGCAGACCGATGCCGAGCTGTTGACGGCGTACCTGTCTTCGTACTCGGCGCCGCGTCGCGCGTTGGCTGTCGAGCGTCTCGACGCAGCTCGCTCGCGCGGGGAGCTGCGCGAGAACCTGGACAGCGAGAGCGTCGTGGACCAGTTGTGGGGAGCGTGCTACCACCGGTTGCTGATCCCGGACCAGTCCCTGAACGTCCCGTTCGTCGACCGGCTGGTCGACAACCTCTTCAGGGGTATCTCGGCGTGATCCGGCTCAGGAAAAACTGAGCTGCGTGCGCGCAGAGACACGCTCGGCAACCGTCGTGCTCAGCTCCACGATCTCGTCGGCGAGCGTCTCGCGGCTCTTCGTGTCCGACTCGTGCAGATAGGTCGTCGAACCGACTCGTGCGCCGCAGTATTCGATGATTCCCCGCTCGATTTGCGTCCGAACGGCCTCATGGATTCGGTGTCGTTCGAAACTGTCTGCATCGTCACCCGCGACGACCACCACGTGGACGGTCAGACGGTCGAGCTTCTTCACGAACTCGCCTCCGGGGGCGTAGTCGTAGGCCCAGCCGCTGACGAAAACCCGGTCGATCCATCCCTTGAGCAGTGCGGGCATCGACCACCAGTACATCGGAAACACCAGTACCAGATTGTCTGCCCGGTCGATTCGCCGCTGTTCGGCGGCGACATCGGGTGGGGTGGTTCCCTTGCCCTGATACAAATTGACATCGGCTTCGGAGAAGCGGGGATCGAATCCCTCCGCGGCCAAATCGGCAAACCCTGCGTCACCGATCGCACGCGCCACAGCGTGGGCCACGTGGTGAGTCAGAGAGTCGGGGGACGGGTGGGACACTACGACGAGGCTGGTCATGAACGTTTCCTTCGATGGGCGAGCGGGCTATGTACCGACAGTAGGTTACTATTAGTACATAGCGCAAGGAGGTTAAGATGACGCGAACGAGACTCTCGCGTGCCGACAGGTTCGATCAGTTGGTCGACCATTCATGGTCGCTCGTGCGGGCGGAAGGTGCGGACGCGCTCACTCTCGGCCGCCTCGCGGAGCGCGCCGGGGTCGCGAAACCGGTGGTGTACAGCCATTTTGCGTCACGCAACGCACTGCTGGCCGCGTTGTTCACCGAGTTCGACGGTCGGCAGTCGGTTGCGCTAGAGGAATCGTTGTCGGTCGCCGAGCAATCGCTGGAGGGGCGAGCAGGCGCCATCGCCGATTCGTATGTGGGGTGCACCCTGGCGCAGGGCCGCGAACTCACCGGGGTGCTGGCGGCCCTGGAAGGCTCACCCGAACTGGAGCAGGTGAAGCGTCAGGCCGAGCAGGCGTACTTCGAGCGGTGCGGTGCCGTACTCGCCCCGTTCAGTGGCGCTGGTGAGATTCCGCAATCGTCGATCACCGCGATATTCGGTGCCGCAGAAGCGCTCTCGCAGGCGGCGGTCACCGGAGCGTTGTCACCAGGTCAGGCTACGGAAGAACTGGCGACGTTGATCGCGGCGGTGGTCGGCAGGGCGTGAGGGCGCGGACCCGATCGTCGCACCGTCCGTACCGCCACCGTCCCCCACGCCCCGACGAGTGCGACGTAGAGCACCACGGCCAGACCGTGAATCAGGGTGGAGCCCAACGCCGTACCCAGGGCTGTGGCACCGGTGACACAGGTACCGACGGGGAACGTGAACGACCACCACGTCAGCGAAAAGGTCAGTCCCCGCCGGAACGCATGCACGGTGATGGCGGCGGCAAGGGCGAACACGAACACTCCGAATCCACCCATGACGAGCCCGTACACGATGCCGAACATGCGCAAGCCGCCGCTGATTCCGGCGGGTGCGGCACTCGGCAGAAGGTTTGCGGCAGTGATCGATTGGCCGACGAGTCCGAGGGCGATCCATACGGTCGGGGCGGCTTGGACGGGAGGAACGCCGCCGTGAACCAGGCGGCTGTAGATCGATGCCATGGTCAGCATCCCGACGATCAGCGACAGCCCGAACATCGCGTAGCAGAGGGCGAGCAGCGTCAGCCGCCACTGCCCCTCGGCGATGTGGGGGAGAAGCAGCGCCCCCGTGGACGCCGAGACCATCGGCGGCACGACGGGCATCAGCCAGGCGGGAAGTGCGACGACCTGGCGGTGGTCGTGTGCGGTCATCATCAGGTAGGGCACCACCACCGCCGTCGTGAGTCCGGCCGCGGTGCCGAGGGTCCACAGGACGACGAACAGGACGCCGGAGACGGTGGTGCCGACGACGTCGGGCCCGACCAGCATTGCACCGGCCGCCACGGTCAGCAGCGCCATCGGCGGGGCGCCGTAGAACTGGACCATGATCGGGTCGCGTGCGTGTCCCAGTGCGTTGGTTCGGTGCGACGTCCAATGCGCCGCGAACGCGCAGCACAGAATCGCGAGTGCCGTTGCGGCGCAAACCCATACGACCACCGCGAACGCACGCAACCCCGGGGCGTGCACCGGGAGAGTGGCTGCAGCGTTCGACACGATACCGGTGCCCATGATCGCGGCAAACCAGTTGGGCGTGACGTTCTCGGTCCGGGTGGTCATCGTCATGAACTCACGATGCGCCTGCGTGGTCGGGTCCGGTAGACAGTACTTCGTGGTCAGCCCATAACCTGTCGTTATGGGTCGAGGGCAACCGCCATCAAATCCGCCGCCGCCCCGACCGGCTCGCGGCCGGCGGGCCAGACCGCCAGCAGCGAGCGGCACAGGTCCAACCTCGCGATCGGGACTCGAACAAGCGAGCCCACAGCCGTCTCGCCTGCCACGGCCAACGAACTGAGTACTGCTGCACCGAGTCCCGCGCCGACGGACGCCTTGATCGCCGTCGTCGACGACACCTCCAGTTGCGGTGCGACAACCTCGAAACCGTCTGCCGCGAGGGCGCTCTCGAACGCAAGTCGCGTTCCCGACCCCGATTCGCGCGTCACGAGGGGCGTCGCGGCGACCTCGGTGACGCTGGGTGTGCGAGTCGCCCAGGGGTGGTCCGGCGCGACGACCAGGACCAACTCGTCACGTGCGACTTCTCTGTGTTCCAATCCCGCAGGAACTGTGGGGCTTTCCACGAAGCCGAGATGAGCCGTACCGCCGAGCACCTGCGAGGCGACCAGTGCGGAGTTGCCGGATGTCAACGTGGGTACGATCGCCGGATGCCGGGTGTGCAGCGACGCCAACCACCGCGGTAGTAGATACTCTGCGACGGTCAAACTGGCCGCAATCTGCAAATGACTGTTGCGTTCGGCGTGCAGCGTAGCGATGGCTGCAGCCAGCTGTTCTGCAGAACGCACAACCGGTTCGGCCCAGCTCGCGACGAGTTCTCCCATCTCGGTCAGAACGGTCCCCCGAGGCCCACGCTGCAGCAGCGGGGTGCCTACCCGTCGTTCGAGGGCTCGGATACGAGAACTCGCGGCTGGTTGCGACATCCCGTGGGCGCGCCCAGCCTGCCCGATGCTGCCCAGCTCGGCGACCGACAACAGCAGGTCGATGCTGGTCAGGTCAGCGACGTGGGGTGGCAGCGGCATCGGTCTCCCTCAGTCCGTACCCATCTCGATGATGGCGCGGCCGGTGATTTCTCCGCGGGCGAGCGCCTGGTAGGCCTCGTCCGCTTGATCGAGTGTGTAGCGGCGGGTGATGACCCGTTCGGGGGCGACGATTCCCCCTTCCACCATGCGCAGCAGCGCCGGCATGTCGGTGCGCGCTTTCGCGCCGTAGGAGCCATGAATCTCCAACTTGCGCCGTACCATTCGCGCCAGGTCGATCTCACCGACGCTGCCGGCCGGAGCGATCCCGACGACGACCGCGCGGCCGCCGTCGTCCAGGATGTCCATCGCGGTGGCAAAGGTGTGGGGGTTGCCCAGCGCTTCGAATGCGACGTCGACGCCGTGCCCGTCGGTGAGGGCCTTGACCTCGGCGACAGCATCGGAGGTTTTCGAATTGACGACGTGAGTGGCGCCCAGCGCCTGCACTGCGGCCAGTTTGTCGTCGTCGATATCGATCGCGATGATCTGCGATACGCCTGCCGCCGAGGCGAACTGGACGATAGACGAACCCACCCCACCGGCCGCGATGACGGCAATCCTGTCGCCGAGGGAGAGTTGCGCGTTGTTGATCGCTCCCAGTGCGGTGAACGAGCTGCACCCGAGGATGGACACTTCGTCGAGACCGACGCCGTCCGGAACCGGGAACGCGTCGGAGGCGGGAACGACGCAGTACTCGGCGAGTCCTCCCATCGAGTACATCGCCAGAGGGGTGCCGTCGTGGCGGGCAAGTCGTGAATCCCCATCGTAGAGCGTGCCTTTGAGCCGGTTGAACGCGAAGAACTTCTCACAGAGGTCTTCTTTGCCGCGGGCGCAGTGGCGGCAGTCACCGCAGGGCATGATGAAGGCGCAGACGACGCGATCCCCGACGGCGACGTTCTCGACACCGTCGCCGATCGCGTCGACGATGCCGGAGACTTCGTGGCCCAGGACGGCGGGAACGGGGAAGTCGACCTCGGACTTGAGCACGTGCAAGTCGGTGTGGCAGACCCCGCATGCGGCGACCTTCAGCAGTATTTCACCGCGTCGCGGCGTCGGCTTGGGAATGTCTTCGATGGTCAACGACGGGCTGGTGCCGTCGAACACTGCGGCTTTCACTGGCGTACTCGCTTCCGATAGATCTTTCCGTAAACGTATCCGCTCGACGACTGCGTTCGTGGGGCAACCGCCTACACCCGCCGCACAGGTGACGACCTAGCCGCGGGTCGCAGAAGCCACGGGCACGGACACGCCGTCGATTGTCGTCGGGACCCACAGTCCGCCGACGATCGTCGGCTCCGCCAACTCCTCGGCTCCGAACTCCAACACGGATCCGTCGTCGCACGAGAACGACGTCGGCAGTTCGACGTTCGCGGTGCACGACCGACGGTCGACGGTCACGATGCCGCGCACCGGTCCGTCACCGTCGAAGACCGTCGCCGGAGTCGTGGTCGGTGGGGGCGTGGTCGTCGGTGGGGGCGTCGTGGTCGTGACCGCGGTCGTCGTGGTGATCGGAACATCGCTCGTGGTCGTTGCAGCACTGGAGGTCGGCACTTCGGTGGTCGTGGGAACTTCGGTGGTCGTGGGCGATTCGGTGGTCGTGGATGATTCGGTGACAGTGGATGATTCGGTGACAGTGGATGATTCGGTGACAGTGGATGATTCGGTGACAGTGGATGATTCGGTGGTCGTCGGGGGTGCCGTTGTCGTCGTCGACGTGTCGGACGGCGTCGTGCTCACGGTCGCCTCCTCCGGAGGAACGGGTGCCGCCGCTCGTGCCGCGGGCGCCAGTCCACCCGACAGGGGTGCGGGAGCGGATCCGGCCGTACCGCAGGACACGTCTACCAGTACGGCGCGAAAGGTGAAGTCCAGCAGTACTTGACCCACGATGTCCAACCTCAGAACGCGGGCGTCCATCACCAAGGTGGACCGCGCACTCGTCACGCTCTGCGTGACAGTGCTGGTCAACGAACCGGACACGGCGGCAGAGAGCAGTCCACCCTGTGCGAACGAGAAATTCGTCGTCCCGCCCGCCGCGGGAATCGATACGGCGTTCCCCTTGACCTGGACAGTCCCCTGGTTACCCGTCGTGGCGTTGGCCGCTGCAGCGCGGGTCGCCGTGTTCACTGCTGTGGGGGCGCTCAGGTTGCACGCAGCCGCAGCCGAGATCGGCGACGGAACGGTCAACGCATCGACGGCTCCGACGCCCAGCAGTAGGTTCGCGTTCAGCCGATAGGACGACAACGTGCCCGTCGCGTAGACCTTCTGCGGTGCGGACACGCACTGCGAGGGTGACGACGGGCCCCACGAGTAGGACGCGCACACGGACCCGCCGATGGAGGAACCGGTAGCGCTGCCGGCGGTGAATTGATTGACCGCAGACAGAATGCCGCCCGTGACGTAAGGGCCGGCGCCGGAGGCAGTCACTGCCCCTGGCGAGGCCTGTGTGCCGACCGCAGTGGGTCCCGCCCACGGCAACGCGTTCCCGCCGCTGAGCAAACCGACCGTGAAATTGATCGACGACACCCTTCCCACCTCCGCACGCGCATTCCCACTCGTCGGCCAGTACCCGGACGACACCGGCGCGGCAAGGTGGTCCACGTCTGTCCATGCCGCGTCGGTGCGGTGGATGCGCGTGGTGACACCGACGAGGGTAACGACCACCGCAAGCAGAACGACGGCTACGGAGTGCGGTCGCGTCATGGGTGCGGCTTGGGTGTACGAGGCCAGAAGACGGCGACGACGAGAATGGTCATGGCGATCGTGATACCGCCGAGCACGAACGGATTCGAGAGCCACACAATCGCTTTGGCGAGCTCCGGAACGGACCACAGCACTTTGCGGACCTCGGTCACGTTGTACCCGGCGGGGTCCTCGTACTTGTTCGCGTCCCCCTTCAGTTCGAGGAACGTCTCACCGTTCGACGCCGGTGTGGTTCGAACGACGCGGTGTGTGACCGGGAGGTCACCGACACGGTCCACCGTGACGACGTCCCCTGGAACCACCGACTCGGCCGGTACCTGTCTGACGACGGCCAAGGATCCGGTCGGAATCGTCGGTGACATCGATCCCGTCTTGAACATGATCAAGGAGACGTTGAACACGAACGCCATGACGACGAGCGCGATACACACGATGCCGCCCAGTGCGAGCACGTTCAGCAGCGCATCACCTGCTCGCGAGAGTGCGGTTCGTCGTCGCGGCGTAACGAGTCCGGCGTTCATGACATCTCTTTCGGTTCAGGCTGTGCCGATGAACGACCATGTGGCCGTCAAGGATTGGGCTGTGAATCCAGGTGTGGTCCAGACCGCGGTCGTGTCCGGAAGGGTGAGTCGGAAGCACAGCGGAGTCGCGGTACCGGGCGCACTGGGCGCACCGGCAGCCAGTGTCAGCGCGGCAGCGACGGAATCGGACGACAGCGGGACCCCGGTACTCGCCGAGCCGACCACGAATGTCGAGCCGGGCGCGAAGGATGCGCTCGTACACGTCGCAGACCGCACGACTGTGTATTGCATGACCGAACCCAGTCCTGTTGCCGTGGAGGTCGTTCCGTCGACCGTCACGGCCACGGCAGGCGAGGCCGTCACCGCCCGGAGGGACACCGCCCCGTACGCAGACGTACCCGGAAGCATTGCGGTACCGCTGGTTCCGAGTGTCAGCGTGGCCGGTGCGGCCGCCGTGTGCGTCGCCCAGGTGGCGCCACCGTCCACCGTCGATTGAAAACCGAACGTGCCGGCCGAGAACGACGCCCTTCCGAATGCCTTGTCGGTCCAGCTTGCCGCCACACCGGTCGTGGTGGCGACTGCGACCACCAGACCGACGACCAGACCGGATGCAGCGAGGAGGCGGACCCGCCGATCAGACAACCGCCGTGGCAGCGAACTGCCAGGTGACGGTGCCGGTGGTCTTACCGGCCGCTTGAGCTGCGGTGACGGTGGACGGGAGGGTCACCGCAAAGCACAGCGGGACAGCGGTTCCGGCGGCGGGGAGCGTGACGGCATTGGCGGCACTGCCCGTAGCCAACGTACTTCCGGCCGGGACGATCGCCGTCCCACCCGTGAGGGTCCCTGCGCTGCAGGCAGTTGCCGAAACCCCGCTGACGACGGTGTAGGTCAGATAGGTAGTCAGCGGACCCGTCGTGGGTGTGGCGCCGTTGAGTGTCACGTTGGCCGCGTACGCGCCACCTGCACCGGCGCTGGTTCCGACGCGAAGCGCAACCGGCGCGTACACGGTGGTTCCGGGGCTCAGTGCGTTGAAAGTGCTTGTGTAGTTGAATGTTCCAGCGGTACCGACGGTGTCGTATTCATCCCAGACCCCAGTTCCGGCCGCGGAGAAGTCGCCTTGGACGTTCCAATTCTCGGCCGTGAAAGTGGCTTTGCCGAACACGTTGTCCGTCCAGGCGGCGAGGGTGATCGCGGCGCCGACGCCGAGAACGAGGCCACCTGCGAGCAGCGCTCGAATCTTTCGCTTGCGTGCGAGTTTGTTGTCGTCGGTGGGCGTGACAGGACGATCGAAGTCTGTGGACATGGTATTTCCCCTGTGTAGTAAGCCACCATTCTGACAATGGCGGCATGGGCAGGATCGTAAGCCCGGGATGACCGAAAAGCGAGCCCTGGCAGATGATTTCGATTTCTACTTCCCTGGTACCGATCATTGTGGAGGCACTTGAATCGACCGCCGACCCGAAAACAATTTCTCGGTACGCAAGTTCCTGTGACGGCGGATCTGACCGGCCGGTCAGTTCGGTTTCGAGCGACACGGTTCTCGATGCGAGAGCGCCGTGAGCAATGATGACGCCATGTGGAGACAAGCCCTCGGTTTCGCCGTCTTCGGCATCGGCGTAGCCCTTCTGGGTGCCGCGCTCGGCAGCCCGACTTCCGGATGGACCGCCTATGTGTCCGGTGCCTCTCTCCTCGGTGACGCATCCGGGCCGTGGGCATCTCAGGTCACCACCGCCACAGTCGGTGCGGCGGTCGGGCTTTTCGTGGGCGTCGTTCTGTACGGCGTCGGGATCCGGGCACTCGGTCCCGACGGTGGCCGGATCGGAAGGGTCGCGTCGGCCGGGACAGTCGGGGCCGCGGTGGGGCTGTCGCCCGCGCTCTTCTACGTGGGGTCGGCATTCGTCGGGTCGCCGGCGGGCACCTCGGTTGCGGTGTCCTACGGAACGATCCTGGTTCTGTACGTCGTCAGCGCACTCCTCGCGTACGGCTGTGCGGTCGGTGCCGTTCGGTTGACTATGGCCGCGAGCGCAGATCCGTTGGCCCGGCGAACCACCCGGGCCGTGGCTCTGGTCCTGCCGATCGGGGGCATTCTCGCGACGGCGGCCGGGGTCGGCGCCGCATGGCTGAGGGGATTCTCCACCACTGTTCCGACTCTCGTGGCCGTCGTGGTGACTGTCGTCCTGGTGTTGGCTGCGACGTTCGCGTTGGCGCGGGGGCGGGTGCTGGCCCGCGAAACGGTGACGTAGCTCTACGCCTTCGCTATAGTTACCCTCAGTAACCAACTGTCGCTCGAGGGGGAGCCGATCGTGACCAGTGTGGACGAAAAGCCGCTGAACTATCCGTTCAATTCGCCGGACAATCTCGAACTCGACGACAAGTACGCCGAGCTTCGCGGGCGGTCGTCGATGCCCAGGGTCGCGTTGCCGTTCGGCGAACGCGCCTGGCTTGCAACCAAATACGACGACGTTCGTACCGTCCTCGGCGATCGACGGTTCTCCCGCGCAGAGGCTGCTGCGCACGACGAACCCCGATTGCGTGAGGGACGACAGAATTCGGGCATCCTGTCGATGGACCCACCGGATCACACCCGCCTTCGGGTGCTCGTATCGAAAGCGTTCACCATGCGCCGTGTCGAGGCCCTGCGCCCGAAGGTCCGCGAACTGTCCGACAGCATGGTTCGCGCCATGGTCGCCGGCGGTTCGCCCGCGGACCTCGTCGACGCCCTCGCGCTTCCACTCCCGGTGCAGGTGATCTGCGAGTTGCTGGGCGTCCCCGTCGAGGATCGACCGCTGTTCAGGCGGTGGAGCGACAACGCACTCTCGACGAGTTCGCTCTCTGCCGAACAGTTCTCGGCGTCGCGAGAGGAACTGCGCGAGTACATGCGGTCGCTCGTCGACCTCAAACGTCGCGAGCCTGCCGACGACCTCATGACGGCGCTCATCGAGGCCCGCGACGTCGACGACAAGCTGTCCGAACTCGAACTGATCGATCTGTGCAACAGCATTCTGATCGCGGGCCACGAAACCACCGCCACCCAGATTCCCAATTTCGTTCTGTACCTGGTCGGCGACGGGGCGTCCTGGCAGGGGCTGAACGACGACCCGAGTCTTGTTCCCGGCGCAGTCGAGGAACTGATGCGGGTGGTCCCGCTGGGTATCGGCGGCGGATTCCCGCGGTATGCCCTCGAGGACGTTCGAGTCGGCGACACTCTCGTCGAGAAGGGTGATGCGGTGGTGGTCAGTATCGCGTCGGCCAATCGGGACCCGAACCGCTTCGACAACCCGGAGATGTTCGATCCGAGTCGAGATTCGTCCGGTCACATGGGTTTCGGCCACGGAGCACACCACTGCCTCGGTGCTCAGCTGGCGCGAATGGAACTGCAGGAGGCGCTACGGAGTCTGACGGGCATCCTGCCGACGTTGCGGGTGGAAGACGTCGAGTGGAAGGCCGAAATGATCGTCCGAGGGCCGAAGAGACTCATGGTGGGGTGGTGACGAGATGACGTGGAAGATCGAGATCAGCGACGCCTGCATCGGCAGCGGCATGTGCGCGGCCATCGAACCGGACGAGTTCGAGCTCGAATCCGGGTATGCACGAGCCACATCGGGCTCGGTGGAGCCTCGGGAGTCGTATCTCGATGCTGCGGACTCGTGTCCGGTGTCGGCGATCACGGTGATCGACGCGCAGACGGGCGCAGAGTTGGGCCCGCGCTGAGCGTAGTCACTAGAATCGAGCAATGACGGCAGCCCGTTCGACCACCACCGATCGGCGCGCACTGATGGCCGACGGTGCGATCGAGTTGTTGGCAGCGGGTGGCGTTCACGGTCTGACTCATCGACGGCTCGATCGTGCGCTGGGATTGCCGGAGGGGTCGGCATCGAATGTGTTTGCCAGACGGATCGATCTTCTGCGCGCGGCCCTGGACGTGATCGTTGCTCGGGAGATGGCAATCGTGCAGAGCGTCTCGGTACGTGACGACGTGATGAGTATCGACGCTGCGGCCGACGTGTTCGCTGACGTGATGGATGCGTGGTTGCGCCCTGCCAACCGCGAGGTGTTGATTGCCCGGTACACGCTGATCCTGGAGGCCTCGCGATCCGGCGAACTCGCCCCGCTGATGGCTGCGGCCCGATCGCGGTTTGTCGAACTCGCCGAAAACGTCTGCAGCGCAACTAGCATGGCGGCTGATCGGACGGACGCGGCCGTGCAGATCGTTGCCTGGGCCGACGGGGTTCTTCTCGCTCACATCACTGCCGCGGAGCGCGTTCCATCTCGTGCGGACATTCGAAGCGGGGTACGGCTGCTGCTGACCGGTTGACCTTCACTACGATCGTAGTGCATCCTCTCACTACGATCGTAGTCGAGAACGGGGGCCGAGTGATCACTCGAGTTGAGACGCTGGTCGTGGACGGGATCGATGTGTCCGCGACGTTGACCTTGCCGGAAGCTGCTGGTGTGGCTCCGTTTCCGGCGGTGTTCACCGCACCCGGCTTCGCCGGGGTCAAAGAAATGCTCATTCCGGATTACAGCCGCGATCTCGCTGCGCTCGGTATCGCGTCCCTTGCGTTCGACTACCCGGGTTTCGGAGCAAGTGGTGGCGAGTTGCGCCAACACATCGACCTACCTCAGCAGCTGAGGACGTTCCATTCCGCACTGGAGCATCTCGTGCACCACCCGTGTATCGATCCGGAGCGAATTGGGGTGTGGGGCACGAGCATGTCGGGTGGGCACGCGCTGGCCGTCGCTGCCGCAGATGAGCGGGTCACGGCCGTCGCCGCGATCATCCCCTTCATCAGCCTGTCGCCGACCGGCAACCTCGGGCTTGCACCGGTCGTTGTGCGCGATGTGCTGAGGCGTGCCGCCGGTCGCCCCGGCCTCACCATTCCTGCTGCGGGACGACCGGGGGAGGTCGCAACCATGAACTCGGACGGGGCGTACGAATGGGCCGCGACGATGGCGGAGGGCGCGGACACCTACCGCAACGAGGTGACCGTCGCGTCGTTGCCGAAGATGTTGCGGTGGTCGACGCGCAAAGCTGCCTCCATGGTGCGTGTTCCGGTGCTCGCAATCCTTGCCGAATCCGACACCATCACCCCTCCGGCCAGGGTGCGCAAGGCGCTTGCACGGGTGAAAGACGTCGAGTACGTGTCGTTTCCCGAATCCCATTTCGAGCTGTTCACGGACCACGGTGATGCGGTGCGGGAGAAGACGGTCGAGTGGTTGGCTGACCGACTGCTGTGATGGCCGGTCCGTGTGAACTGCGGAGCAAACCGCGCGGTTTCGTGAAATGACACAACGCAGAAGCTGTCCATTCGCACTTCCATTCGGGATACAAAATAGCCGTCGTCACAACGGTGCGTCATCCCCTCTGGAAGGACTTACATGATCAACATTCTCCCTCTCACCAATTTCCTGAACTTCACCGACTTCTTCAATGTCTCGGCCATCGCCGAGATCCTGCGCAATCTGAACCTGGGATCCTGAATTGGTCTGACCGAGACCCGATGAGGGCGCGGCTCGATCAACGGCATGACCGAGCCGCGCGCCGTCAATGGTGACCAATTATTCGACGTTGCCGATCTCGGCCAGACTCGGCAGCAAATGCGTCAACGGCGTCTTCGCCAATTCTTCTTCACCGAACGACCCGCTCAGCACCCCGACGACGAATCCCGCGCCCGCATTGTGGCCGGCCAGAATGTCGTTCGGGGTGTCGCCGGCCACGAGCACGCGTCGTACGTCGATGATCCCCGTCGCTTCCATGGTCCTGAAGACGAGATACGGCGCAGGCCTGCTGGCAGGGACCATGTCGGACGTGACCAACGCGTCGACGGTGTCGCCGACAGCCCACCCCATCCCCTCGAGGATCGCGTCGGCGATGTCGGCCGAATACCCGGTCTGCAGAGCAACTTTGACGCCGTTGGCTCGCAGGTCGGCCAACGCTTCGGGCACGCCCGCAACGGGTTTCGGGGGATTGGTGCGGTAGGCCGTGATCAGGCGGCTGCGAAAATCCTCGAACACGCTCTCGACCGACACGTCGTCGGCATCGAGACCGTGCAACAGCCCGGCGATGGCTTCCTTCTTGCTCGTCCCTTTCCACTGTGACAGCAGAACGTCGGGAAGTGGGCGCCCCGCGGCGTCGACGACCGTGGCAGCCAGCACCTCGTACACCAAGCCTCCCTCGTCGACTGTCGTGCCGGCCATGTCGAGGCTGACGAGGTCGAATGGGCGGGTAGGCCGGAGGCCGGTCGAATTCGGGCGCGTGCTCATGAAATCTCCTTGACGATGCGTAGGTCGTGGGTCGACTGGGTGTTGTCGATGGTGAAGGTGACGCGATCGGGCCGGTACCGGTCGTCGGCGTACTCGAGCGGTGTGCCCGAACTGTCGGTGGCTCGGCGTCTTTCGCGTAGCAGTGCGGCGCCGGGGTCGACGTCCAGTGCTGCGGCATCGGCATCGGAGGCGAGCACCGCGTCGATGGTGTGGCGGCCACCGTGCAGGTCGATACCTTGCTCGATGAGGTAGGCGTATATCGACCCCGAGTCGGGATCGAAGTCGAACAGTTTTCGGCCGACGGACTCGACGAAACTCGACCGTTCCAACAACGCCGGTGACCCGTCGAGAGTGCGCAGACGTAGGACGTCGACGACCGTGGTGCCGGGGTCGAGGCCCAGTGCGGTGGCCGCAACCGAACTCGCCGCACGCCGAGCCACCTCGAGGGTCCGTTGGCCGGGGGCGCGGCCGATCGACTGGGCCCAGGCGGTGAACGACATGAACGTCTCGAACGGTTGCGCGACCGCCGGCGCGCACACGGTCGGCGGACGGCCACGCCCACCGGCGATCAGCCCCTCGTTGCGCAAGGTGCCCAGCGCTGCGCGCACGGTGCCGCGCGACGCCTCGAACCGTTCGCACAGTGCGGATTCCGACGGGACGGGCGATCCGACGGCCAGCACACCGTCGGCGATCTCGGTGCGCAGTGCGTCGGCGACGCGACTGTGAAGCGGGAGAGACATCGAAGTGAAGACTCCTACCTGACTGAACAACTGGACCGGTCGGAGGTAACTATGCCAAGAATCCCAGAAAATGTCCTGCTCGGACCAGGTGAACTCTCGGTAAACATGTACAGACAAGTTGCGTTCAGCGGTTGACGGAGGCGTGGCGACCGTCGATGGTTGTCGTCGTGACCAACACCCTTCCCGCCATCGACGACGCGGACCTCGTGATCGTGGGCGCCGGCATCGTCGGACTGGCCCACGCGGTCGACGCGCTCCTGCGCGGCCTCTCCGTGACGGTTGTCGAGCGTGACGATCGCGCCGTCGGCGCCTCGATCCGCAACTTCGGACACGTCTGCACCACAGCACAATCCGGCCTCGGACTCACCTTCGCTCTTGCCGCCCGCGAGCGGTGGTTGACGGTGGGGAGCAAAGCCGGCTTCGACGTGTCCGAGTGCGGAACGCTCGTGATCGCCCGCGCTGCAGACGAAGCCGCGGTCCTCGAGGAGTTCGCAGCCGAGCGTGGGCCGAACCAGGTTGTTCTCGACGTTCCGTCCGGAGGTGTGGAGGCGATGACCGCCGCGCACTTCCCGATGGACCTTCGGGTCGATCCCCGCGTGGCCGTGCCGGCGATCACCGAATGGTTGGAGTCCGAAGGCGTTACCTTCGTCTTCGGAGCCAACGTCGTTGCAATCGAGTCCGATTCGACGATGCCTGTCGTGGTCACGTCGAGAGGCCGTATTCGCGGACAGCGAGTGGTGCACGCGGTCGGTCACGATGTCGACCGGTTGTTCCCCGACGTTGCCGAGCAATGGAACGTCGAGCGGTGCCGACTCCAGATGCTCGAGGTCGCACCGCCGAACGGGATGGTGATCGACCCCGCCGTCCTGACCGGACTGTCGATCCTGCGCTACAGCGGGTTGTCGGCGATGCCGTCGGCCGGTGCGGTGCGCGCCCGCATCGCCGACGAAGCTCCCGAATTGCTCGACGTCGTCATGAATCTCATGCTCACTCAACGCCCCGACGGCGCACTCGTTCTCGGCGACACGCACCACTACGCGCGCACCCATACCCCGTTCGACGACGAACGGAACGCAGACCTGCTTCTCCGCGAAGGGGCCCGCTTGCTGGGTGCCCCCCTGACCGTGCTGCGCCGGTGGCGAGGAATCTACGCCACCAGCCCGCACACCGAATTCCTCACCGCCAGTCCCGCCCCGAACGTTCAGGTGGTTTCCGTGACCTCGGGAATCGGCATGACAACCGCGTTCGGTCTCGCCCCGCACGTTCTCGACTCGTTCTGACAAACGTCTACTTCAGGAGCACCCACATGCGTAAGTCCCGTTCTGCTGCAGCGATTTTTGCTGCCCTAGCCTGCGTCACCGCTCTCACCGCATGCGGTGGTGGCGACGACTCCACGGCCGCCGCCGAGTCACCGACCTGCCCCGGTGGCAAGATTCGGTTCGGCGTCGAACCCTTCGAAGACCCGGCCAAGCTCACTCCTGCTTTTCAGGTCATCGGCGAAGGTCTGTCCCAGAAGCTGAACTGCCCGGTCGAGGTCACCGTCGTCGACAGCTACTCCGCCGAGGTTCTCGCGATGAAGAACGGCCAACTCGAACTCGGCTCCTTCGGCCCGTTGGGGTACGTGTTCGCGAGCCAGGAAGCCAACGCGCAAGCAGTGGCGTCGTTCGGTCTCGCCGACGGATCGCTGTCGAGCTACACGGCGGGCGTCTGGGTTCCGAACGACTCGGACATCAGGTCCATGTCCGATCTGCGCGGCCGAACGCTCGCGCTGTCCGAGCCCGGCTCCACCTCCGGAGACGGACTGCCGCGCATGGCCATTCGTGACGACGGCATGCAGGACTCCGATGTCCAGATCACCTACGCGGGCGGGCATCCCGAAGCACTGCTGGCATTGGCCAACGGCAAAGTCGATGCAGCCGAGATCAATTCGCAGCAGTTGGCGACGTCGACCGGCGAAGGCCAGTTCGACACGTCCAAGTTCCGGCAGGTCTGGACCTCCGACCCCATCCCCAACGACCCCATCACCGTCGCCGGGGGCACGAGTCCCGAGTTCCAGCGGGCAGTCGCAGACGCACTGGTGGATCTGCCGGCCGACACCGTCGCCCAAGCGGGCGCATTGCTCGACGTGGACCCGCCCGGACAGCTCGTCAAGGTGAACAAGGACACGTACCAGCCGCTGTTCGACCTCGCGACGTCGCTCGGTCTGACCATCAAGGACGCGGAATGACCGTCACGCCGGCCGTGAAAGCGCCTCCGCGGACGCCCATCCCGGCAACAGGTCCGGGAACCGTGCCGGCGCTGTCCATAAGTGGCCTCCGCACGTCGTTCGGCGACCGCACGGTCCTGCACGACGTCGACCTCGACGTGCACGCCGGCGAAGTAGTGGGGATCCTCGGATCCAACGGGTCCGGCAAATCGACCATGCTCCGCTGCGTCGTCGGGTTGACCCCCGTCGACGCCGGCACGATCACCGTCACGGGTGGGCCGAAAGAAGGACACGTCAGCAAGGCGTCCATGGTCTTTCAGCAGATTCACCTCGTCGGACGTCGGTCGGTTCTCGACAACGTCTGTGCCGGTGCGCTGGGCAGATTGTCCCTCCGTCAGTCCTGGTCGACGCTTGCGTTCGGTCGTGAGCTGCGCGAAGAAGCGATGGGGTGCCTCGACCGAGTCGGCCTCGCGGACCGTGCGCACGACCGCGCGGATCGCCTCTCCGGAGGCCAGCAGCAACGCGTCGCGATCGCACGGGCACTGTGCCAACGTGCGCCGGTCCTGCTTGCGGACGAACCGGTCTCGGCGCTCGATCCGGCCTCTGCGGTGACGGTGATGGAGTTGCTCCAGTCGCTGGCGTCCGACGGTATCGCCGTCGCGGCCGTCCTGCATCAGCCCGATCTGGCGCGTCGCCACTGCCACCGCATCGTCGGATTGGAACAGGGCCGAATCACATTCTCCTGCGCGGCCTTCGATTTGGACGACGACACCGTCACCGCACTCTACAAACCAGCACCACTGGATGGATCGCTATGACCACACTTGCGGTTCGCCGCCTCGCCGTACCTCCGCGTCCCCGTCGTCGGACAGGCCTGATCGCTGCCGCCGTCATCGTCGCGGCTCTGATCGCACTTCACTGGTGGGCCGTGCGAGAAACCGACGTGTCGGTGACCGCGCTCGTCAGTGGGTGGAGCGGTATCGTCGACTTCCTCGAATCTGCTGTGCCACCCGACTTCACGTGGGCCACGGTGGTGAAGCCGGGCATCGAAGCGTGTCTGGTGACGCTGGCGATCGGGTTGGTCGGAACCACCTTCTCCATTCCGTTCTCGATCCTGTTGGCCGTCCTCGGGGCCCGCACCACGAGCCGCAACTCGTTCGTGTATCAGGCGTCTCGCGGGATCATGTCGTTCCTGCGGGCTGTTCCGGACATCGTGTTCGCGCTGATCTTCGTCACCGCAGTGGGTTTGGGACCCTTCGCCGGTGTTCTGGCGATCATCCTGCACAACACCGGTGTGATGGCGAAGCTGTGGTCGGAGGCGATGGAAGAGATCGACAGTGGTCCCAGCGATGCGCTTCGCGTTGCCGGCGCCTCCAGCGCACAGGTCGCTGCGCACGTGGTGTTGCCGACCGTCGTGCCCACGTTCGTCGGCTTGCTGCTCTACCGGCTCGATGTGAACGTGCGGTCCTCGCTCGTGCTGGGTCTCGTCGGCGCGGGTGGCATCGGGTTCCTCATCAACCAGTCCATCTCGCTGTTCCGGTTCGACGAGATGATGACCTACATCCTCATGGTGCTCGTCCTGGTGGTGGCGGTCGACCTGCTCAGCGGTGCCGTCCGCAAGCGTCTGGCTGTATGACCCCCACCGCCGCAGTGTGGTCCGGTCACGGATTCTCGATACGAGAAATGCCGTGGCCGGACCTCGCGGAGGGAGAGGTACTGGTCGAGGTCGAGATGTCGACGGTCTGCGGCAGCGACCTACACACCGTCGGCGGTCACCGCTCCACCCCGGTGCCCACGATCCTGGGCCACGAAAGCGTCGGGCGGGTAGTGCAATCGAACGGACAGGCCACCGTCGGTGACAGAGTCGTCTGGACCGTCGGAACCTCGTGCGGCGCGTGTCGACGATGCCTCCGGGGCATTCCGCAGAAGTGTCTTCACGTCCGAAAATACGGACACGAGGCCATGACCGACGAGTGGTCGTTGAACGGGGGCTTCGCCTCGCACGTTCATCTCCTGAACGGCACCGGAATCGTGGCGGTTCCGGAGCACCTACCGGCCGGCCTCCTTGCGCCGGCCGGCTGCGCGACGGCGACGATCACCTGCGCGGCACGTCGCGTGAATCTCGACGCCGGCGACGCGGTCGTCGTGCTCGGATGCGGGATGCTGGGCCTCACGGCCGTCGCCTATGCCCGCGATAGAGGAGCCGCCTCCGTTCTCGCGTGCGACCCCGACCCCGCCCGAAGACGGCAGGCGATGGCTCTGGGCGCGGACGCCGCGTGCTCACCGGACGAGTTGACAACGACGACAGCAACATTCGGCGTCGACGTCGTCTTCGAGGTGTCGGGACAGTCGTCCTCGGTCTCGGCGGCCCTCGCCATCGTCGAGCTCGGTGGCCGAATAGCTCTGGTGGGATCGGTCTTTCCCGGGCCCTCGGTCGACGTGAACCCGGAGCGCATCGTCCGCGATCTCGTCACCGTCGTCGGCAGCCACAACTACGCGCTGCCCGATCTTGTCGAGGCCGTCGACTTTCTGGGCCGGACCGCGGCGCTCTCGAGTGTGGTCGGTCCACCGCGGCCCCTTCGCGACATCGAGGCGACGTTCTCGGGCGAGGGCTATCCGCGATCGGCGCTGGTCCCGTGATTCGTGGTAATCCTGGACTATGACGGAACTGGCCTTCGAGAACACGATGATCACCGCACTCGACGGTCTCACCGTGCCGTGGCAGGGTGCGCCCGCGCCGGCGCCGCGAGTGCTCGTGTCCAACGATGCACTGGCCCAGACGCTCGGTCTCGACCCGGCGGCGCTGCGAAGCGACGACGGCGCGGCGATACTGTCGGGGGCGCACGCTCCCGCAGGTTCCACGCCGGTGGCGATGGCGTACTCGGGCCATCAGTTCGGCGGCTTTGTCCCGTTGCTCGGAGACGGACGTGCCCTGCTGCTCGGTGAGCTGCGCGGCGACGACGGCGCTCTCGTCGACCTGCACCTGAAGGGATCCGGACCGACGCCGTTCTCGCGCGGCGGTGACGGCCGTGCGGTAGTCGGACCGATGCTGCGGGAGTACCTGATCAGCGAGGCGATGTACGCGCTCGGCATCCCCACGACGCGCGCGTTGGCCGTCGCCCTGACTGGGGAGGACGTGCTGCGGGAGGGGCCGCAGCCAGGCGCCGTCCTGGCCCGCATCGCGTCCAGTCACCTACGGGTCGGTACCTTCGAATTCGCCTCACGCCGTGAGGGACTGGTGCAGCCATTGGCCGATTACGCGATCTCGCGTCACTATCCGCACCTGTCGGACCTTCCGAACGACGAGAAATATCTGGCGTTCTTCGAGGCTGTCGTCGAGGCGCAGGCGTCGCTCGTCGCGCGCTGGATGCTGGTCGGCTTCGTACACGGCGTGATGAACACCGACAACACGACGATCTCCGGCGAGACCATCGACTACGGTCCGTGCGCATTCCTGGACTCCTACGATCCCGCTGCGGTGTTCAGCTCCATCGATCACGGTGGCCGTTACGCCTACGGGAATCAGCCGGCGATTCTCGGCTGGAATTTAGCCCGTTTCGGGGAAACGCTTCTGCCGCTGGTGAGTTCGGTTCCGGACGATGCGATCACGGCGCTGACGAAGGTGCTCGACGGCTACGGTGCCCGGTATCGCCGCCACTACATGACGGGAATGGCCGCCAAGTTGGGCCTGAGCGGGGTCGACCAGGCCCTTGTCGACGACTTACTCACGCTGCTTCGTGATCATCGCGCCGACTGGACCCTGACCTTCCGCGCGCTCGCAGATCATCTGCGCGGTGACTTCGGCCCGCTGGAGTCGATCCTTCCGCGTGACGCCGTCGAACCGTGGCTGGCTCGGTGGCTCGCCGCGACCGGAGACGACCCGGTGGCCGTCGCCGATGCGATGGACCAGGTCAACCCGCTGTACATTCCGCGGAACCACCAGGTGGACGCGGCGCTGACGGCGGCGACGTTGGGGGATCTCGATCCGTTCGAGCGTCTCCTCGACGCGGTCACCCATCCCTTCGACCGCTCCGAAGAATGGGCGCACTATGCCGAACCGGCGCCGCGGGGGTTTCTGGACGGATTCCAGACGTTCTGCGGGACGTAGTCGCGCCGCTATCCCACCAGATTGCTTGCTGCCCAATGCATGTGCGCCCGCACGGAGTCCGCAGCGGCGACAGGATCACCGGTATCGATCGCGTCGACCATCTCGAGGTGTCGGTCCACGTCCATGTTGCCGACCGCCTGTCCGCGGCCGGCGTACATGATCGACATGCGGATCGACCCCTCGAGATTGGTCCACGAGTGGAGCAGGGTGTCGTTCTGCGCCGACACGCAGAGCAGTCGGTGGAAGTCGAGATCGGCTTCGATGCGGTCGTCGAGGGTGTCGGTCCGGCGGGCCTTACCCATGCGCGCGAGAACGTCTCGTAGCGCCGCGGTCACCGTCGCCCTGTCCGCGTTGGTCGCGACGACCGACGCGGCCAGGGCCTCGAGTGCGGCGCGAACGGCGAAGATGTCGTGGATTTCCTTGGTGTCCAGGTGTCGGACGAACAACCGACCCCGGGCGCCGGTGACCACGAGACCCTCCTGCTGCAGCTGTCGCAGTGCCTCGCGGAGGGTCCCCCGGCTGATCTGAAGTCGTTCGGACAGTTCGGTTTCGACGAGCGCGCTGCGAGGGTGCAGTTCTCCGCTGGTGATGGCCGTGCGGAGGGCGGTGACTGCTTGCTGACGGAGGTTCGTCTTCTGCAGTCCGAGGAGTGCGCCGGGTTGGGCCATCGTGAAACCGCTCTCTGTCGACCGCTGCCTGTCGACAGTCAGCCTACAGCTCGGCCATGATCCGGGCCTCGACGCTCGTGGTGGACAGGCCGTAGCGATCGTGGAGGGTCGGTAGGGCGCCGGCGGCGAGGAACTCGTCCGGAAGCGAGATGGCACCGATCCTCTTGCCGAGGCCCCGTTCGACGACCGCCGAGGCCACCGTCTCGAAGAGTCCGCCGATTTTCGTGTGGTTCTCACACGTGAACGCCAGTCGCGGCGTATCGAGTTCGGCGAGAACCGTCTCGGCGTCGAACGGCTTGATCGTAGGTGTGTGAACCACGGCGACGTCGATGTTGTGCTTCTCGAGGTTCGACGCGGCTTGCAGTGCACGCATCGTCATCAGGCCGCTCGACACCAGGACGACGTCGTTTCCCGGCCTGATCACTTTCGCTTTGCCGAGCTCGAAGGTGTAGTCGTACTCGTCCAGCACGGTGGCGACCTTGCCGCGTAGCAGGCGCAGGTAGGTCGGACCGTCCGACGCGGCGAGCTGCGGGACCGCCTGCTCGATGTCGACCGAATCGCACGGGTCCACGATGGTCAGGTTCGGCATGCCGCGGAAGATCGCCATGTCTTCCGTGGCTTGATGGCTGGGTCCGTAACCCGTTGTGAGCCCCGGCAATCCACCGACGATGTTCACGTTGAGCATCGGCTCCGCGGCGTCGAGGCACAGGAAGTCGTACGCTCGGCGAGCGGCGAACACCGAGTACGTCGACGCGAACGGGATCAGCCCGGTCTCGGCCATCCCTGCCGCGGCGCCGAACAGCAGCTGTTCTGCCATGCCCATCTGGAAGAAGCGCTCCGGGAAGGCCTGCGCGAAGATGTGCATGTCGGTGTACTTGGACAGATCGGCGCTGAGCCCGACGATCTTGTCGTTCTCTCGAGCTGCAGTCACCAGCGCGTTGCCGAACGGTGCGGTCACCGTTCGCTGACCGGGATCGACGAACGACGCGATCATCGCCGAGGTCTTGAGCTTGGGTGCGGTCGTGGTGGTCATGCTTGGACCTCGTTTTCCTGCAGGTAGGTCGGGTCGAGAACTCGGTCGGCATCGGACGGCGTGCCGAATCGCTCGGTCAGTTGACGACGGCAGATCGCCCATTCGTCTTCGTCGATTCGCATGAAGTGCGCCTTTTCTCGTGTCTCGAGAAGTGGGACGCCGAATCCGACTTTCGTGTCGCAGATGACGATCGACGGGTTTCCGACGGGAGCTGCTGCGGCACAGGCAGAGTCGAACGCATCGGACAATTGGACAGGATCGTTGCCGTCGACGCGGTAGACGTTCCAGCCCATGGCCGCCCACTTCTCGTGGACGGGTTCGATGCCCAGCACGCCGGCGGTGGGTCCGTCGGCCTGCAGCGCGTTCATGTCCACCATGGCAATCAGGTTCCCCAGACGGTGGTGGTGCGCGCCCATGGCCGCCTCCCACGTCGAACCTTCGTCGAGCTCACCGTCGGACAGGAAGTTGAACACCCGCGACGCCGAATTCTGCAGGCGCAGACCGAGTGCCATGCCGACGGCGACGGTGAGGCCGTGTCCGAGCGAGCCGCCGGAGATCTCCATACCCGGTGTGTACGTCGCCATTCCGGACATCGGAAGCCGGGATTCGTCGGACCCGTAAGTCTCGAGTTCGGAGATCGGGACTATGCCGGCTTCGGCAAGTGCGGCGTAGATCCCGATGGCGTAGTGGCCGGTGGAGAGCAGGAACCGGTCTCGTTCCGGCCAGTGCGGATCGTCGGCCCGGTAGTTCAACCGCTCCGCGTACACGGCGGCGAAGATGTCCGCGGCGCCGAGTGCCTGGCCGACGTATCCCTGGCCCTGCGCTTCGCCCATGTCGATGACGTGATGGCGCATGCGATAGGCGAATTTGGTTGCCTTCTCGATGCTGGTCGTTTTCTCGATCGTGCTTGTCACAGCAGTTCCTTCTGGCGGGTAGGGGCGGTGGTCGGCTCGGGGGTGGTGCGTTCGGCCTCGGCAGCGAGACGCCGTTCGGTCGATCCCCAGGTCTCCTTGGTGGCGATGGCCGACGCAAGTCCGATGAGCGCGTAGGCGATGAACAGCAGGGCCGGTCCGAGCCATCCGAGCCAGACGAACAGCAAGGTGGTGATGAACGGGGTGAAGCCGGAGACCATGGCCGAGATCTGGTACGCGAGTGAGGCTCCCGAGGCGCGGCGGGACGCGGTGAACAGCTCGGGGAACCACGCACCCTGGGCGCCGGCGAGTGCGTTCTGGCACACGGCGTAGGCGAGGACGATGGTGGCGATGACGAAGAAGAAGACTCCGGTGTTGACGATGAGGAACATGGGAATGCCGAACAGCGCGGCGAACGTGCAGACACCGATGTAGAGAGGTCGTCGTCCGATCTTGTCGGTCAGCGCTGCCCACCCCATTGTGGCGAAGATGCCGATTCCGGAAGCGATGCACAGCGCCGTGATGGTTTCCGACGTCGAGGCGAGCTCCTGGGTGTGGAGGTAGGAGATCATGTACGTGACCGACACGGCGTATCCGGCCGTTTCGGCGACGCGAAGTCCGATGCCGCGCAGAATGTTCGGCCAGTCCTGCTTGATGGACTCGATGATGGGCGACTTGGTGACGCCCGCTTCCTTGACGTCGTCGAAGACGGGGCTCTCGGGAACCTTGGACCTGATGACCAGGCCGACCATCACGAGAACGATGCTGAACAGGAAGGGAACTCGCCACGCCCAGTCGCCGCCCAGGTGCACGCTGCCGAGGAAGACGAGGTTCGCGAGGAGGAGGCCGACCGGGAATCCGGCCTGCACGATGCCGGTGAACTTGCCTTTCTTGCGCCAGGGTGCGTGTTCGTAACTCATGAGGATCGCGCCACCCCATTCGGCGCCGAACGCGAGGCCCTGAACGATGCGCACGATGACGAGAAGGATGGGTGCGATCACGCCGGCCTGGGCGTAGGTGGGCAGCAGACCGATGGCGAACGTCGCGATGCCCATCAGGATCAGCGATCCGACCAGGACCGGTTTGCGGCCCACCTTGTCCCCGAGGTGGCCACCCACGATTCCGCCGAGGGGCCGGGCGGCGAACCCGACTCCGAGTGTTGCGAAGGACGCGAGAGTTCCTGTGACGGAACTGGTGCCGGGGAAGAACGCGGTACCGAAGTACAGCGCGGCGGCGGTGGCGAAGCCGATGAAGTCGTACGTTTCGATCACGGCGCCGATCGACGATCCGACGGCGACGCGTTTGGCGTCCTTGGTGCCGTGGACCGGGCCACGCATGTCGAGAGCTGTGCTCATGGGAAACCGTCCTGAAGAGGTAGTGGTTATCAAACTCGTCCGAGTGACCGTCGACTGTCAACGAATCGAGTGTGACCTACTGCACTGCCACTGTCAACAGTCAACCGGCAACGGTTGACTGATGACTGAGTTCGGCTCTAGTGTGGGCCGCATCACGTACGCCACGGACCACGAGGAGTCATTGCCATGAGCACACAGAGGACAGCAGTCGTCACGGGAGCCACCTCCGAGAAGGGGATCGGCCGCGCGACAGCCGAGCGTTATGCCGAGGACGGGTGGGCCGTGGTGATACTCGACCTCGACGGCGAGACCTCGGCCAAGGTCGCCGCCGAAATCGGCGGAACGTACAACGTGCCCGCCTTCGGACACGCGATCGACGTGTCCGACGAAGCGTCCGTCCTCGCTGCGCACGCAGCCACGCGGGCCGAAATCGATTCGGGCGCATTACCTCCCGTCGGCGCACTCGCCAACATCGCCGGAATCACCTCACCCGTTCCGTTCCTCGAGACGACGCTCGAACTCTGGAACAAGGTGTTCGCCGTGAACGCCACCGGCACCTATCTCGTCACGAAGGCATTCCTTCCCGACATGATCGCCGAGGGGTGGGGCCGCATCGTCACCATGTCGTCGGTCTCCGCCCAACGCGGCGGCGGGGTGTTCGGCAAGGTTCCCTACTCGTCGGCGAAGGCAGCGGTACTGGGATTCACCAAGGCGTTGGCGCGCGAGCTCGAGGACACCGGCGTGACCATCAACGCGGTCACCCCCGGCGCGGTGGACACGAACATCCGTGTCGGAAGCACGGACGATCAGGAGAAGGCCATTGCGCAGGGGATCCCCCTGGGACGCACGGCGACGACACGCGAGATCGCGTCGGTCATCACCTTTCTGTCCTCCGAGGACGCCGCATACCTGACCGGCACCACGATCGACATCAACGGCGGCAGTCACATGCATTAAGAATTTCCTGAGAAGACGCCCGCGAAACCGTATGCGCAACCGCTTGCGTGTGATTAAGCTCTCGAAATCACGCGGCGCGGTCGGCGCCGCATCGGGGACAAGGGAGTCCACATGTTCGTATCTCGCAGCCGGAGCACGCTCACGGTCGGGACGGTCCTCATGGCCGGCTCGTTGGTTCTCGGGCTCACCGCGTGCGGTGGGTCCGATTCCGACAGCGTCAAGGTCGGGTTGATCACCAAGACCGACTCGAACCCCTATTTCGTGAAGCTGCGCGAGGCCGCTCAAGCCCAGGCCGACAAGAGCGGCGCCGAACTCGTCGCCCTCGCGGGTGCCTTCGACGGCGACAACGAGGGCCAGGTCTCGGCCATCGAGAACATGGTGGGCCAGGGCGTCAAGGGCATCCTGATCACCCCCAACTCCTCCACCGGCGTACTCGACGCCATCAAGAACGCACGCGACGCCGGCGTCGTCGTCATCGCCCTCGACACGGCCACCGACCCCGAGGATGCAGTCGACGCCACCTTCGCCACCGACAACAAGGCGGCCGGTGTCAGCCAGGGAACCTGGGTCAAGGCAGCCCTCGGAACCACGACACCGCAGGTCATCATGCTCGACGGAACCGCAGGTGGAACCGTCGACACCTTCCGTCACGACGGATTCCTCGAGGGTATGGGCCTCACCAACGACTCGCCGGAAATCGTCGGCCAGGAAAACACCAACGGCGACCAGACCAAGGCGCAGACCGCGATGGAGAACCTCATCCAGCGCGCACCTCAGACCAACGCGCTCTACACCATCAACGAGCCGGCAGCGGCAGGCGGCTACCAGGCCATTCAGTCCGCGGGCAAGGCTGCTCAGGTCACCATCGGCTCCATCGACGGCAGCTGCACGGGTGTCGCGGACGTCAAGGCCGGCAAGATCGGGGCGACCGTGATGCAGTTCCCGGCCAAGATGGCCGAGCAGGGCGTCGACGCCGTGGTGAAGTTCGCACAGGACGGAACCAAGCCGAGTGGGTTCAACGACACCGGCTCGCAGCTCGTCACGGACAAGCCGGTCGCCGGGCTCGAGTCGCAGGACACCGCCTGGGGCGAACAGAACTGCTGGGGCTGATTCCTTCCATGGCCACTGACGCTCCAGCGACAGCGACGCCGACGGTGGCGAGCCGGTTCAACGTGGGGAACATCCTGCGTGAACCGCTGCTCGGCCCGTTGGTGGCGCTGGTCATCGCAATCATCGTCTTCAGCTCGGTCTCGGACTCGTTCCTGAATCCGCAGAACGTCTCGCTGATCCTGCAGCAGTCCGTCGTGGTCGGCATCCTCGCCGTCGGCCAGACGCTGATCATCCTCACCTCCGGTATCGACCTGTCGATCGGTGCGGTCGCGGTGTTCGGCACCATCGTGATGGCGCAGAGCGCCGGAGCGAACGGTCCCGTCGTCGCACTCGGTTCGACGCTCCTGGTGTGCGTGGCGTTCGGCGCGATCAACGGCGGACTGGTGACCGTGCTGCGGCTCCCGCCCTTCATCGTCACCTTGGGAACGTTCACCGCGATTCAGGCGGCCACCCGCCTGCTCGCCGGTTCCGAGACCTACCGCGTGGAGGAGGGCCCGCTCACCTTCTTGGGCACGTCGTTCAAGATCGGGTCGTTCTCGACCACCTTCGGGGTGGTCGCGATGGTGCTGGTGTACATCGTCATGTGGTACGCCCTGTCCCAAACGTCCTGGGGCAAACACATTTACGCGGTCGGTGGAAACCCGCAGGCTTCGGCCCTGTCGGGCATCAAGTCCGGGCGAGTGTTGTTCTCGGTCTACATCGTGACCGGAGTGATCGCCGCGATCGGCGCCTGGGCGGCACTGGGTCGCATTCCCAACGCCGACCCGAACGCGTACCAGAACGCCAACCTCGAGACGATCACCGCGGTGGTGATCGGCGGAACGAGCTTGTTCGGCGGACGCGGCGGCGTCGGTGGAACCCTGGTGGGAACGTTGATCGTCGGCGTCCTGCGCAACGGACTCACCCAGGCCGGCGTCGACAGTCTCTACCAGAACATCGCAACCGGAATCCTTGTGATCGTCGCGGTGTCCGTGGATCAATTCGCACGCAGGAGATCACAATGAGCGCCGCACCTGTTCTCGAAGCGCGGGGGTTGGTCAAGAAGTACGGCAACGTGACCGCGATCAACGGTGCCGACTTCGAACTCCACGAAGGCGAAGTCCTGGCGGTCATCGGTGACAACGGCGCCGGAAAGTCCAGTCTCATCAAGGCCTTGGCGGGTGCGGTGGTGCCGGACGAGGGTCAGATCCTCATGAACGGTGAGCCGGTGTCGTTCAAGAACACCCGCGACGCCAGAGCGGCGGGTATCGAGACGGTGTACCAGGATCTCGCGGTGGTACCGGCTCTCGACATCGCCTCGAACCTGTACCTCGGTCGCGAGGTGCGTCGTAAAGGCATCGCGGGCAGCCTGTTTCGCCGACTGGACATGCCGAGGATGCGGCAGGAGGCCTCGCAGCACCTCGCCGACCTGAAGATCGGGATCAAGTCCGTGAACCAGGCCGTCGAAACGTTGTCCGGTGGACAACGTCAAGGCGTCGCAGTGGCGCGTGCGGCCGCCTTCGGTCGCGGCGTCATCATCATGGACGAGCCGACTGCCGCTCTGGGCGTGCGTGAATCGGGTCAGGTGATCGACCTGATCCGCTCGATTCGCGACCGAGGTATCCCCGTGGTGCTCATCAGCCACGACATGCCGCACGTGTTCGAGGTGGCCGATCGCATTCACATCCACCGGCTCGGACAGCGTGCCGGCGTGGTCGATCCGAAGACGCGGTCGATGTCGGAGGTGGTCGCGCTCATGACCGGTGCAGAGGAGCCGACCGATGAGGAACGCGCCGGCCTCCGAGGGTGACCGACCTGCCGGCCTGTTCGTCGGGCTGGCAACTCTCGACGTGATTCACCGCATTGCGAAAGCTCCTGCGGTGAACCAGAAGATCACGTCGTCCGCTCAGTTCGTCGCGGCGGGCGGGCCGGCGGCAAACGCTGCCGTCACGTTCGCCGGGCTGGGCGGCGACGCGATCCTCGTGACCGCGCTCGGTGACGATCCCGTCGCCGACCTGATCCGAGCCGACCTCGCCGATCACGGCGTTCGAGTGGTCGACGCGGCCACGGGCACCGTGCGAGCGGTGCCCGTGTCCGCGGTGTCGGTGGTCGAGTCGACGGGCGACCGATCGGTCGTGTCCCTCGACGCCGTGAATTCCGATGCGTCGCCACCGAACGATCTCGGTGACCTCGTGGCGGATTGCGATGTGGTGCTCGTCGACGGGCACCACCCCCTGATCGCCCGTGCTGCCGTTCGCCTTGCGGCAGCACGGGTCACCACCACGGTCGTCGACGCCGGACGATGGAAGCCGGTGATGAGCGACCTCGTCTCGGATGCGACGGACATGGTGTGCTCCAGCGACTTCCGCGTTCCCGGTGCCGCCGACTCGGAGTCCACCGCAGCGGAACTGGTCCGCCGCGGTGTGCGCACCGTGGTCACCACCCACGGTGGTGATCCGGTCGACTGGTGGTCCGGCGGCGAGTCCGGGGCCGTGCCGGTCACACCGGTGGTGGCCGTCGACACACTCGGCGCCGGGGACGCCTTTCACGGTGCATATTCCTTCTTCTCGACACAGTCCGAATGCGGCCTCGCCGACCGCATCGATCGCTCCTCCCGGGTGGCGGCACTACGGTGTTCGGTGGTCGGGCCACGAGCTTGGCTGACGCAACTCCCCACTCTCGACTTCGGAAAGCGACAACGGTGAATCAGCAGCATGTGCAGGACGCCACTGTGGACCAGTTGGTCGAGTCCGCAAGGAACCTCGTCGTGGCCGGTGAGCGACGCATCCTCGGACTCACCGGAGCGCCGGGAGCCGGAAAGTCCACCGTTGCCGAACAACTCGTGACTGCGCTCGGACCGGACGTCGCGGTCCTGGTTCCCATGGACGGGTTCCATCTCGCCAACGAGGTTCTGATCGAGCTGGGGCGTCTCGATCGAAAAGGCGCACACGACACCTTCGACGACGGGGGTTACGCGCGGCTCGTCGCTGCCATCCGCGCGCAGCGCGCGAACGACCCCGTCGTCTATGCCCCCAGATTCCGACGCGAGATCGAGGAGTCGATCGGGTCGTCCATTCCCGTGCCGTCCGAGGTGCCACTGGTGGTCACCGAGGGCAATTACCTACTGTTGGAATCGGGTGCCTGGCCGTCGGCTCGGTCCTGCATCGACGAAGTCTGGTTTCTGTCTCCCGACACCGACATTCGCCACACTCGCCTCGTCCGCCGGCACGAGGCATACGGCAAATCTCCGGAGGACGCGTCGTTCTGGGCACTGGGGTCGGACGAACGCAACGCACAGTTGATCGAATCGACCGCCGTGCGCGCCGACCGCATCGTGCGTCTCCGGTGACCACGATGGGGGACGTCGCCCGCATTTCCGGCGTCTCCGTCTCCACCGTTTCGCACGTCCTGAACGGCACCCGCAAGGTGAATACCGCGACGCGCCTGCGCGTCGAGGCGGCCATCGAGCAGACCGGATACCGGCGCAACGTCGTCGCCCGGTCGCTGGCGGCAGGCCGGACACATCAGGTGGGACTGTCGATCTCGGTCCTCACGAACCCGTACTTCGGCAGCCTCGTGTATGCCGTGGAACGAGCGTTGTCCGATGCCGGGTACGTTCTCATCGTCGGTGATTCGCACGACAACGTCGACTCCGAGAAACGAGTCACCGACTCGCTTCTCGACCGGCAGGTCGACGGCATGATCGTGGCGCCTGCGGCAGGATCGGAGCGAGTCACACTCCCCGACATCATGCGCACCGGAACGCCTCTGGTCCTGATCGACCGCGGGGTCGAGGTCGGAAGCGATCAAGTCGGACCGGAGAACTTCGAGTCGGCGCGGTCCCTCACCGAACACCTTCTCGACCTCGGACACCGCCGCCTCGCCGTCGTGCGCGGAATGGCCGGAATCTCCTCCACCACCGAGCGTTTCGACGGATACGCTGCCGCTCTGACGGGCCGAGGGATCGACCTCGACCCCGCACTGGTGCTGGACGGCGAATCCAACACCGACGTCGCGGAGCGCGAAGTGCGCGCTCTGCTGTCGGGCGAGAACCGACCCACCGCGCTGGTGTCGCTGAACAACTCGATGACCATCGGCGCACTGAAAGCCGCTCAGACTGTGGGGTTGTCGATCCCGGGTGACCTCGCCCTGGTCTGCTACGACGACTTCGAATGGTCGGACCTGTTCGAACCCAAACTGACCGCGGCGGCCCAGGACGTGGAAACCATCGGCGCCACCGCCGTCGAGCTTCTCCTGCAGCGGATTCGAGGACACGACGGCCCTCCACAACAGATACGGGTGCCCACCACCTTTCACCATCGCAATTCGTGCGGCTGCACGGACGCCCACCGATAGGAAGTTCTACGATGCCGATAGCAACACCGGACCAGTACGTCGCGATGCTCGATCGCGCGAAGCAGGGTGGATTCGCCTACCCGGCCATCAACGTGACGAGTTCGCAGACACTGAACGCTGCCCTGCAGGGCTTTGCCGAAGCCGAGAGCGACGGCATCGTCCAGGTATCACTGGGAACAGCGCTCTACCTGTCCGGCAACAGTGTTCAGAACCGGTTCACCGGCTCCAAGGCGCTCGCGCTGTATGCGCAGGAGGTGGCGTCGCACTACTCCGTGACCGTGGCTCTGCACACCGACCACTGTCCCGCCGAGAACCTCGACGACTGGGTCCGTCCGCTGATCGCCGACTCCGTCGAACGTCGTAGCCGTGGACTGGACCCGCTGTATCAGTCGCACATGTGGGACGGGTCGGCCGTGCCGCTCGACGAAAACCTTTCCATCGCAAGGGAACTGCTGGATGCCTCGGTGCAGGCGAACACGATTCTCGAGATCGAGGTGGGCGTCGTCGGAGGGGAAGAGGACGGGATATCGCACGAGATCAACGAGCAGCTGTACTCCACGGTCGACGACGCTCGGGCCACCATTGCGGCGCTGGGAGCGGGGGAGCGCGGCCGGTATCTCACCGCGCTGACGTTCGGCAACGTGCACGGTGTCTACAACCCGGACTCGGTACATCTGCGACCGGAGATACTCGAGGAGATTCAGACCGTCGTGGGCGGTGAGACGGGTACGTCGAAACCGTTCGATCTCGTGTTTCACGGTGGGTCCGGTTCCACCGCGGAGGACATAGCGTCGGCGGTGGCCAGCGGCGTCGTGAAGATGAACATCGACACCGACACCCAGTACGCGTTCACCCGTTCCATTGCCGGCCACATGATCGGCAGGTACGAAGAGGTGCTCAAGGTCGACGGCGGGTACGGCAACAAGAAGGCCTACGACCCGCGATCGTGGGGGAAGCCCGCCGAGAACGCCATGGCCGCACGGGTTGTCGAGGCCACGCAGATGTTGGGCTCGGCCGGGCGCGCGATGCGTTAGCCCAGCGGACTGCTGTCGATCCGTCTCAGAAGATCGGCCGCGTCGTCGAAGACCGAATGTGCGCCGGCAGAAAGTAATTCGGATTCGGCGATACCACCCGACCGAACCCCGACGCCGACGACCTCGGCGGACGTGCAGGCCTTCATGTCCCAGATGCTGTCGCCGATGAACACTGCCTCGTGGGCCGAGGCGCCGGAGCGTTCGAGAGCGGTCCGCACGACGTCCGGACGCGGCTTCGCCACCTCTGCGTCCTCGGCCGACGTGACGACGGAGACGATGTCCTCCACCTCGAGGAGATCGCGCAGAATCGCGAGCTCGTTCTCCGGCGCCGATGTGGCGAGGACGACGGTCATTCCGCGAGAGCGCACCTCCGACAACAATTCTCGGGCACCGGGCAAGACTTGAAGGGCTTTGCCGCTCTCGGCGTAGTACTCGTCGTGCAGATCCTTGGCGCGCTGCGCCTCGTCGCTGTCCGCCGAGCCGACGAGGGCTTCCAGCAGCAGCGAACCGTCCATGCCGATGCAACTGTGGATACGCCACGACGGCACCGGGCGACCCGCCTCACGAAACGCGCGCGACCAGGCACCGATGTGCGCGTAGTTGGAGTCGACGAGGGTGCCGTCGATGTCGAAGAGAGCGGCTGAAGGCATTCGAGCGGCTACCCGAGGCCGTGGTGCACCAAACGTCCGCGCGTGTCGACGTAGTAGACGGTGGTCCACTACGCTGCCGACGTGCGGACACTCGTCGACAACTATCGCGACTGGCTGAACCTCGGCCCCGGTGGACTCCCGGCCAATCCGGTGGGCTGGGTGATCACCACAGCCTTGCGGCCGCTCGGCCGAGACCCGATGACGGTGCGTGGCATCCGTACGGCACCGACACCGGCGTGGGACTTACCGGTCAGGTCGGGTCCGCGCCCACCCGTGGCGCCGTTTCCCATCCCGCACCGTCAGACGGCGGATGTGGCAGACGACGTGACCACGTCCGCGATCTCGGAGGTGGTCGAGTCCTGTGCAGCCGACCGGCGAATGTTCATGCAGCGCAGTCACTTCGAGCGACGGGGGCAAGCGCTGTTCGTGCGCGAGGGGTTCCGAACGGTCGAGCGGGTGAAGACTGCGCGTGGCGAGATCGCCCATGTTCATTCCGGCGACGGCTCGCTGCACGTCGTCGCGGACCCGGCGGATGCGCAGCTGATCATCGAACAGGGTTGGGGCGAGCTCCATCCGCTTGCCGGTCGGCCGCTGCTCGGATTGCCGGAGTCCTACGTCCTCCTGTATTCACCCCGGAACGACGAGGACCTTCGGCAGCTCAGCACAATCGTGCGGCGCGTCGTTTCTACGGCAATGCCGAAGTAGCGAACAGCGCGTCCCACTGCACGTCGTCCACGGACGACTCGGTTGCGGCAACCACCCTGTCCGGCCGAAGCAACACCGAGCCGGTGCGGTGCTTCTTCAACCACGATGTCCACTCCACATGCTCCGCGCCTGCCTCGACCAGTCGAGCATTCAGTCGATTTGCCACCCGCGCCATCTCGGTGCCGACCTTGCCTCGATGAACTACCGAAAAACCCTCTCCCAGCAGGTCGTCGGACCTGGACACACCTGTGCGTTGCTGAGGAAAGATGGCCCCGATGGGTCGGCGTCGCGTCACGAGTGCGCTGCGTCCCAGCGGCGGGACCGGCAGGTTCGACGCGAGTGTGGAGACACCGGGGAGCGAGAACGTTCTGGAGAGTGCTTTCTGGACGAAGCGACCGCGTTTACCGGACCCACCGGTCATTGCCCACCCGATCACGACGGCCGACCGGATCACGTTGGTGACCTGAGGCTTCCGTTCTGCCTCGTACGTGTCGAGGAGCTCGGCAGACGCATCGCCGCGCAGCACCCACGCAACCTTCCACGCCAAATTGAACGCGTCACGAAAGCCCGCACCCATTCCCTGTCCGATGAACGGGGGAGTGGAATGAGCCGCGTCGCCGACCAGAAAGATGTTGCCTCGGCGCCAGTGGTCCGCCACCCGGGCACGGAAGGTGTAGGAGGTGCACCGAATGATCTCGACACCCGGCTTCGACGGCGGAATCCACCGACTCAACAATTCACGGATGTGACTCTCCGGGTACGGAACCACGCCACTTTCGCCCTCGGGAAGGCGGAACTCCCACCGGAACCGATCGGGTCCGATCTGCATGAACGAGGCCGGGTTGTCTGCGTCGCAGATCTGAAACACGCCGTCCCACACCGGAAGCTCGAAATCGAGGCGAACGTCGACGACCAACCATTTCTCACTGAAATGCAGGTCGTCCAGTTCCGAACCGATGCCGGCGCGGACGCCGCTGTTCGCTCCGTCGGCTCCGAACAGAAATCTCGTCTCGAGAGTGCTTTCCATCCGGGTGTTCTCGTCGCGAATGTGCACGACGACCGGGTCGTTGACGTCGGCGGGTCGGTCGATGCGCAGAACCTCCACGCCCGTCATGAAGCGAACTTCCGGATGCCGTTTCAGGTTGGATCGCAACATCAGTTCGAGTTCGGGTTGATCGAACATGTTGGCTTCGGGCCAGCTGTGCACACCGGTGGATGCGCTGCGATCCAGTTCGGCGATGACGTTCAGCGTCGCGTCGACCAAGCGCATCCCGCGGGCCGGGCGACTGATGGTCGCGAACTCGCGGTCCAGGCCCAGATGCTGGAGCAATCGGTATATCTCGCCGTCGAGATGTACCGCTCGGGGAAGAGGGTAGTGCTGTGGGTGCCGTTCCAGCACAATCGATTCGATGCCGTACTGCGCCAAGAGAGTAGCGGCCACCAAGCCCGATGGACCGGCACCGACAATGACGACCGGCGCTGTGGTCATGAAAACTTCACGGCATTCGCTTGCGTCCCGAGGTCGATCACTCCGTCCGAGCTACGGATGGTGGCGGTGACGGCGTCACCGTCCACGAGGTAATCGGGGTTCGACGCCTGACGCTTGAAGAAGATCTCCCACTTCTTGTGCGGCGGGATGAGTGCGCCCAACTTCTCGACGATCTTCGGTGGCGCCTTCAGCGCAGTTCCACCTGGTGTGCCCGTCAGCAGGAGGTCGCCCGCATCCAGTTCCTGGAAACGCGCGAGCAACGTCAGAGCCTGAGCGGGCGGAACGATCATGTCGGCCATGGTCGAATCCTGCCGCACGACGCGATTGACCGACAGCGTGAGACGCAGATCGTCCAGGTAGCGGAACTCGTCGCGTTCGAGCAGGACGAGCTTGGGGCCGACGGGAGTGAAGGTGGGGTAGGACTTGCCTTCGTAGAACTGTGTCTTCGTCAACTGGACGTCGCGCGCACTGACGTCGTTGGTGACGACGAGGCCGGCGACCCAGTCGGGGAGCGTTGCCGGAGTCACGACGTCGCCGATGTTCAACGGTGCGCCCATCACGAGACCGAGTTCGACCTCGTAGTCGAGGAGCTTGACGTGCTCGGGCTTGACGATGGGGTCCGTCGGTCCGGTCATGGACGCCCCCGACTTGCGGAAGAACGTCGGCGGCACGTTGTCGGGGTCGAACCCCGAATCCTTGGCGTGCGAACGGAAATTCACCATTTGCGCGATGATGCGGCACGGGCGGGTGATCGGCGAGAGCAGCTCGAGCTCCGACATCGGCGTTCCCCCGGACGATGCGCCGGCCGCGGCGATGGCGTCCCGATCCCCGAGCAGCTCGGCGGTCGTGGAGGCGGTGGTGTCGATTTTCTTGGCAGTACCGCCGCTCTCCACCCACCAGGCGTCGGACGTTCTCAGGACGGAGGTGCTCATGAATTCATCGCTTTCATCAGTGATCGGAGGACAGGGACATCGATTTCGGTGTCTGTGCGAATCGACGCCACGAGCGAGCGGAAGTCGATGTCGTTCGGCGCCGTTCCGAGGAAGTCCTTGGTGACGGACGGTCCCCATTGAGACAGGCCGCTGGCGGACATCTTGGCCCACCCCGGCTCGACCGAGTTGTCGAACAGGTCGCCGTCGGCGAAATGTTCGAACATCAGATGGTCGGGGTCACGCCAGTAGTCGAAGATCTGGCTGCCCTGGATGTGGCGCCCGATGCCCCAGACCCGAGAGTAGTTGCGCGCCTTCAGGTATTCGCCACCCATCGCGACGGTGTCGAGGTCGGTGACCTCGTACGCCGAGTGAACGTACCCGACCCGTGGTCCGAGGTGCATCGCGATGGTGTGGTGATCGGCAGGGACGGAGCCGCGGTCGCAGCGAAGGAACGCCATGGTGGGCCCACGATCGCGCATGTCGTCCAGGAACAGGAAGTCGCTGACGATCATGCCGAGCGTCTCGAGGTACCACTCCAGCGCAGCGCGAAAACGGTTGGTCTCCAACACGACGTGACCCAGTCGCTCGATACGCGCCGGCTGCTTCACGGGCCGCTGCGGGACGTTGATGCGCGGTCGCAGCTCACCGAAATTCAATGTGGCCGCGGGGAGCGCGACGGACAACCGAGTGACCGGCTGGCCGTACGCCACGGAGACGGGGAGGCCGCTGGGGTCGGTGAGCCGGACGATCTTGCCCCCGGCGTACGGCTTGACCACCGTGTCGGCATGACGAGCAAGCCGCTCGAGGTCGCCTTCGGCAGCGGCCTGAAAAGTGTGGCCGAGAAAGCGCGACTTGGGTCCGCGGTGAATGCGCAAGCATGGGGCGGTCGACTTGGTTCCCTGCAGGACCAGGGTGTCAGGCGTCTGCTCGGTGACGGTGAATCCGAAGTCCTGCGCGAAGATCGCAGTACGTCGCAGATCGGGCTTCTCGAACTCCAGCCACGCGAGATCTTGAACCTTGATGATCGGATCGCGGTGTCGGCCGGTGTGTTCCGATGCCAGGCCGCCCTCTTCCGAGTGGAGACCGTCGTGGACATCGAAACGGGGCTCGGCCGGTTCGGTGTCGACTGTCGAGGTGCTCATGTAGGACACTTCCTTCGGATCGACGCTGATATTATTATCAGCACTGATCACCACCCATGTCAACCGTTGTTGAGGTTAGCGACAGCTCACGATTGATCGTATGATCAGCAGTGAGATGTGATCAGAACGGAGCTCGAAATGGCGACCGACAGAAGCGACGCGCCAGTGTCGCGCGTGCAGCGTCGCAAGGCCCAGACCAGGCAAGCGCTGCTCGACGCAGCGAGAACCCTGCTGGCCGACGGCAACGCGAGCACAGCCAGCATTGCGGAGATCACCTCGGCCGCCGACGTCGGGTTCGGCTCCTTCTACAACCACTTCGACGACAAGCCGGCGTTGTTCGCGGCCGCGGTGGAACAGGTTCTCGAGCAGTGGGGGGACTTGATGGACACCTTCGGCGACGAGTCGGGAGATCCCGCGCAAACGTTCGTCACGTCGTTTCGCATGTCTGCCCGCGTTGCCTTCATGCATCGGCAGGAAGCAGAGATCATCGCGCGTTCGGGTTTCGGTCTACTCGACTCCGCGACCGGCCTCGGTCCGCGGGCCCTACGTGACCTCACCGCGGCTGTCGATGCGGGTCGGCTGACCATCCCGAACATCGAACTGGCCACGGCAGTGACGGGGGGAAACCTTCTCGCCCTGATCCACCTGTGGCTGAAGGACGAGACCTCGGTCGCGGAAGCGGACATCGACTACTGCGCAGAGCAGTTGCTCATCGGCTTCGGTGCGGACGCCGAGACGGCGAAGCGATTGGCGTACCTGGATTTGAGTTGATCGCTCGCGGTGAAACTCGAGACTGCCGTCCTATCCCTCGCCGGAATGAGAGCTGTCGCGCTCCAATCGCACTGTCAGCAACTTCGAGAACAGCTGCACCGCCGGTCCCATGACGACGGCGACAATCACGGTTCCCACACCGATCGTTCCACCGAGCAACCATCCCACGGTAAGCACGGTCAGCTCGATCACGCTGCGTATCAACCAAATCGGTCGGCGCGTGAGCCGAACAGCCCCGGTCATCAAGCCGTCTCGCGGACCCGATCCGAAGCGTGCACCCAGATACAGTGCGTCGAAGAATGTCAGCATGGTGAGCCCTACGACAAAGTAGAGAGTCTGCTGCACAACAGAACTCGGCGGGCCGATCACGTTCAGAGCTACGTCGGCGGCGAGACCGACGATGACGACATTGAGGAATGTTCCGAGTCCGGGCATCTCCCTCAGCGGTATCCACAGCAGCAGCACAACCATCGCAATGACGTTGACAGACCAACCGAACGACAAGCCTGATCGAGCAGCGAGGCCCTCCGACAACACTGTCCAACTAGCAACCCCCAACGCAGATTGCACAAGGAACGCCAGCGCCGTTCCATATCCCAGCAGCCCAATCGTCAACTGACAGATACGGAACAGTTTCTTCTCGGCACGCAACTGCTCCAGTGCAGTCATTCGCTCGGCGACGGGCGGTACGCGAACAGTCACTCGGCAACCATGCCTCCGAGGAGACAGCCCGGAAAGGTCCAGATTGCAGACGCTGGCATCAGGCTCGTCGAAAGCCACCCTCTGCGTCGATCGTCTGGCCGGTGACGAGCACCGTCCGGTTCACCGGTGCGTGGCCCTCGATGTCGAGATCGCCACCGCTCCCAGTGCCCCGACGAGCGCGAACGCGTAGAAACCCCAGGGCGACGCCAGATCTGCACCCAACAGTGCGCCACCGAGAATGGGCCCGCAGATGGCGCCGAGGCGACCGATTCCGGCGGACCAGCCGAGAGCAGTCGCACGCGCCTCGGGCGGATAGGCAGCCGCAGTGAATGCGTAGACGAGGACCTGGGCGCTGAACACGAAGCAACCCGCCAGGAAGACGAGAACGTAGACGCCGTAAGGGAGCTTGATGCTCAGGGCGGATAGGAACAACGTGGCTGCGGAGAACCAGAAGACGGCCGCCTGTCGCGGGCCGATCTTGTTCGCGACGCGGCCGGCCACGAGGAGGCCGACGACCGCTCCGACGTTGAGAACCAGGAGAAGAGTCAGCGCCGCGCCGAGCTCGTATCCGGCGGCACGCATGATGGTGGGCAGCCAGGTGTTCAGCCCGTACACCAGAAGCAGTCCCATGAACGACGTCACCCAGATTGCGACGCTGTTGCGAACCACGCCGCGCGCGAACAGCATTCGGACCGGGTTCGGCACCGCCTCGGGTTCGGCCGGGGCCGGTTCGAGCGTCAGGCCGTGGGCCGTTGCGATTCGTTGTGCCTCCTCGCGCCGACCGTGGACGACGAGGTAGGCGGGCGACTCCGGGAGATAGCGATACATCAACGGTAGGAGAACAAGGGCGGGCAGCGCACCGGCGACGAACATCGAATGCCATCCGAACGGGTCGATCAGAACGAGTGCCAGGAGTGCCGTGGCAACGGCTCCGACGTGGTACCCGGTCATGACCGTCGTCGATGCGGATCCGGCCTTGCGACGAGGAGTGAATTCGTTGACGAGCGCAAGTGCGGTGGGAAGTGCGCCACCCAGTCCGACACCGGCCAGGAATCGAAACACTCCGAACAGGAACGGATTCGGTGCGAAGGCGCAGAACAGTGTGAACACCGAAAACGCGAACACGGAGGCCATCAACAGTTTTCGGCGGCCGAGGATGTCGGTGAGCGTGCCGATCGTCAGGGCGCCGATGGTCATACCGATCAGCCCGACGGTGGAGATCAGGGTGATCGTCGCGGTGTCGGCACCGAACGCCGTGTCGTCGAGAATCGACGGGATCGATGCACCGAGGACGACGAGGTCGAACCCGTCGAGCAGCACGGCCACCCAGCACAGTGCGACGACCGTCGATGCGGTGCCTCGTCGTGTTGCAGTTGTCTCGGTGTCGGTCATGGTGGATCCGTTCGCATAGTGAACACATGTTCAGAAGTTCCGGTCTCAGTGAACACCGTCACAACGGACAAATGCAACCGGGACCGTCAGCAGCTTCGTCGTACGACGGGCTCCGCGAAGTGGTCCGCCGCCCGCGCGACGACGAACGCCTGGGACGCGGTCTCACCCGACGCTTTGTTGGGGGTACGAATCGCATCTCGGTGCAGTACGAAGCCGCACTCCATGAGCAGTTCTTGGACCATGTCGACGTCGTGGCGAAGAAACTCCAACGACGTGCCGTGCCCAAAGACGTTGTTCAGCAACAAAGTAGGGGCATTCGTCTGGAAGGCCAGCAGCAACCATCCGTCTTCGCGCAGCACGCGGCGGAACTCGTCGAACACCGCGGCCAGCGTGTCGGCAGGGGTATGGACGATCGAATACCAGGCGCAGACGGCGTCGAACGAGTCGTCGTCGAACGGCAGCGATGACATGTCCGCCACGGCGAAGTCGATCGACGGGTGCCGGGTGCGCGCGATCTCGACCATCACCGGGGAGGCGTCGACGCCCTGGACCTCGAGTCCGCACTCGGCCAGAACCTCTGCAGCATCTCCCGGTCCGCACCCGACATCCACGGCGGTTCGGCGTTGCGAGGAGAGCACGGACCTCGCGAAGGACCGCAGGATTGCGACATCGAACGGCTTCGCTGCCAGTGCGCCCTCGAAATGCGCGGCGTAGTCGCGGGCAATGGCGTCGTACGCCGCGGAATTCTCCACCCACCGAGTTTATCGGGCGGTGGTATTCGTCCACAGGAGTGGCTGGGCGACGGGAAACTGTTCGGATCCGGGACTCGAGGACGATTCAGCCCAGAGGCAGGACCGGGCAGCTGCTGAGGCCCGGCCGCTAGGGGATCTTGCGACAAAAATTGTCGCCCGCGAGTGAAATGTCGCTCGCACTTGCTCATTTCGCTAGCAGAATCGCGCACCCCCCGCATCGCGCACCCACACAGCACAACACCCCCGCACGCCGGAGCGTGCGGGGGTGAAGGGCGGAAAAACTCAGCTCAGTTCGAACCGGTCCAACATCATGACCTTGTCCCACGCGGCGACGAAGTCGGCAACGAACTTGTCCTTGGCGTCGTCGCAGGCGTAAACCTCTGCGATGGCGCGCAATTCGGAGTTCGAGCCGAAGACCAGGTCGTTACGGGTGCCGGTCCACTTCGTCTCACCGGAGGCGGCATCCTTGGCTTCGTAGATGCCGTCCTCGGCGGTGGGGACCCATTCGGTGCCCATGTCGAGGAGGTTGACGAAGAAGTCGTTGGTGAGCGTTCCGACGTTTTCGGTCAGGACGCCGTGCTTCGACGACTGGTAGTTGGCGCCGAGCACACGCAGACCGCCGACGAGCACGGTCAACTCGGGTGCGCTGAGCGACAACAGGTTTGCACGGTCCACGAGCGAGTACTCGGCCGGAAGCTTCTGGCCCTTGCCGAGGAAGTTGCGGAAGCCGTCGGCCTTCAGTTCCAGATCGGAGAACGAGTCGACGTCCGTCTGCTCCTGTGTCGCATCCATGCGGCCCGGGGTGAACGGGACGCTGACGCCGGATGCCTTTTCGAGTGCCGCGACGCCACCGAGAACGACGAGGTCGGCGAAGGACACTGTTCCGGAGAACGACTGCTGGATACCTTCGAGAACGCGGATGACCTGTGCCAACTCGTCGGGCTCGTTGACCTCCCAGCCGGCCTGCGGCTGCAGACGGAGGCGACCGCCGTTGGCGCCGCCACGCTTGTCGCTGACGCGGAAGGACGATGCTGCGGCCCACGCCGTGGAGATGAGCTGCTCGGTCGTGAGTCCGGAATCGAGGATCGTGGACTTGAGCTCGGCGATCTGAGCGTCACCGATCAACTCGTGATCGACGGCGGGGATCGGGTCCTGCCAGAGCAGGCTCTCGGACGGAACCTCGGGGCCGAGGTAGCGCGAGACCGGTCCCATGTCGCGGTGGGTGAGCTTGAACCACGCCTTCTGGAACTCTTCTGCGAGCTCCTCGGGGTGATCGAGCCAGCGACGGGTGATCTGCTCGTAGATCGGGTCGACGCGCATCGCGATGTCCGAGGTCAGCATCGACGGGTGGCGCCGCTTGGTGGGATCGGCGGGGTCGGGAACGAGATCCGCGCCCTCGCCGTTCTTCGGACGCCACTGGTGTGCGCCGCCGGGGCTCTTGTAGAGCTCCCACTCGAATCCGTAGAGGGTCTCGAGGAACGTGTTGTCCCACTGAGTAGGTGTGGCGGTCCAGATGACCTCGAGGCCGCTGGTGATCGCGTCCGCGCCCACGCCACTCTGGAAGCTGTTCTTCCAGCCGAGGCCCATCTGCTCGATCGGTGCGCCCTCGGGCTCGGCGCCGATGTGTGCGTCGGGATCCGCTGCGCCGTGCGTCTTGCCGAAGGTGTGTCCACCGACGGCGAGGGCTGCGGTCTCGATGTCGTTCATGGCCATCCGGCCGAAGGTCTCGCGAATGTCCAGCGCGGATTGCACGGGATCGGGGTTGCCGTTGGGGCCTTCGGGGTTGACGTAGATCAGGCCCATCTGCACTGCGGCCAGCGGGTTCTCGAGGCTCGTGCGATCACCGTCGTAGCGCTCGTCGCCCAACCAGGTCTGCTCGGGACCCCAGTAGACGTCCTCGTCCGGCTCCCATGCGTCGACGCGTCCGCCGGCGTATCCGTAGGTGGGCAGTCCCATCGACTCGATGGCGACGTTGCCGGTGAGCACGATGAGGTCGGCCCAGGACAGCTTCTTGCCGTACTTCTGCTTGACCGGCCAGATCAGACGACGAGCCTTGTCGAGCGAGGCGTTGTCGGGCCAGCTGTTGAGGGGTGCGAAGCGCTGCATACCGGCTCCGGCGCCGCCGCGTCCGTCCTGCTTGCGGTAGGTGCCGGCCGCGTGCCACGCCATGCGGATGAAGAAGGGGCCGTAGTGACCGAAGTCTGCGGGCCACCAAGGCTGCGAGTTGGTCATGACGGCTTCGATGTCGCGCTTGACCTCGGCGAGGTCGAGGGAGTTGAACTCAGCTGCGTAGTCGAAGTCTGCGCCCATCGGGTCGCCGACGGTCGGGTTCTTCTTCAGGATCTTGAGGTTCAGGGCCTTGGGCCACCACTCACGGTTGCTGCCACCCTCGACGGGCAGAGGCATCTTGTCGTGCATGACGGGACATCCGCCGCCCGAGCCGCCGTCCTGCGGCTGGTCCTGGTTCATCTCTTTTTCGCGTGTTGTGTGGTCTTCAGTCACGACTGTCCTTCCGAGCGTTGACATTTGCGTGTTGGGCCGAGCAATCGGGGCACAGACCCCAGTAGATGACCTCGGCTTCGTCTATCGAGAAGCCATGAGGTTCCGAGGCGGTGAGGCATGGTGCCTCACCGACCGCGCAGTCGACGTCGGCGATGGTTCCGCACGATCTGCAGACGACGTGGTGGTGGTTGTCACCGACCCGGGATTCGTAACGAGCCGACGAGCCGGAGGGCTGTATCCGGCGAAGCAGGCGAGTCACGGTGAGTGCGTGCAGTACGTCGTACACGGCCTGTCGTGAAACCTCGGGCAGTGAGGTGCGCACTGCCGCGAGAACGGTTTCGGTGTCGGCGTGCGGATTGGCGTACACGGCCTCGAGCACCGCAACCCGCGGACGGGTCACTCGGAGCTCCGCGGAGCGCAGTTGCTCCGCGTAGTCGATGCTCGAGGTCATGGCTCCCACTATGGCCCCCTTTTCTGGATCAAGTCAAGACTTGGTGGGTGATGCACAATCTCGAAGGTGACGACGCCCCACAGATCGGATCTGACACTCGGACTTCTCCTGTCCGCTGCCTCCGGTGGGGTGGACGTGTTGGCGCTGACACGCCTCGGCGGTGCGTTCGCCAGCGTGATCACCGGCAATGTCGTCGTCATCGGGGTCTCGATCGGCGACGCGAACCTGCGCGTGCTGTCCTACGCGGGAACAGCCGTGATCGCCTACGCGATCGGGGTGATGATCGGGCACGTCGTCCTCCGGTTCCGCGGCGCAGCCCTGGGCGTCGAATTCGCGCTCGTACTCGGCCTCGCCGGACTCTGGATCGCGACGGCCGCCCACCCTGCGGGCACACTGCAGTACGCGGCCCTCGTGCTCGCGGCGCTCGCGATGGGTGTCCAGAGCGCCGCGTTCACGCTCGCGGGAATTCCGGGAGTCAGTACCACCTACTTCACCGGAACGCTCACCGGACTTGTGGCCGGTCTCGTCACGGGCGGAGGAATGAACCGGCCGGCCGCATCGGCGTTGTGCGCCTTGTTGATCGGGGCGTCGGCGACGGGACTGGCGGTGTCTCGGGCAGAGGTGTACGCCGTGCTGATCCCGTTCTTCCTGGTCCTCGGCGCGCTGGTCCTGAGCCTCGAGAAGCGGTGAGGCTCAGCTCTCGAAGAGCCGGCGAGCGAGCGTCTCCCCGATCGGGAGAGCCGACGTCGCCGCCGGTGACGGCGCATTGAGCACGTGAATGCTCCGGGGAGTGCGCTCGAGCAAGAAGTCGTGCACCAACGACCCGTCGCGCCGTACGGCTTGCGCCCGGATTCCGGCTTCCCTCGGCAACAGATCCTGCAGGGTCAACTCCGGGCAGTACTTCCGGCACTCGGCCAGATAGCCGCGTTTGAATACCGAGTTCTTCATCTCGTGAAGTCCGGTACGCACATTCGCCTGTGCGACTTTCCACATTCCGGGAAAGCGTGCGTAGTCGGCCACGTCGCGCACTGCGACGCCTCCCTTGCGGTACTTCTCGCGTGCGAATCCCAGAACGGCGTTGGGTCCGACGGTCAGGCCTCCGTCGATGGTCGGGCTCAGGTGCACGCCCAGAAACGGGAGGTCGGGATCCGGTACCGGATAGATCAGGTGCCGAACCAACCCTGAGCGTGACGACGGCAACGAGTAGTACTCACCGCGGAACGGGACGATGCGAATCCCGATGTCCAGGCCGGCGAGGCGTGCGATGCGATCGGCTTGAAGGCCCGCGCACGCCACCATCCGATCGGCTCGCCGGACACCGTGGTCGGTGTCCACGTGGACACCGTCGGCGCGTTCGTCGATCGCGGTGACCCGCGTGCCGACCTCGACCGATCCGCCGCCCTCGACGATGAGCTCCGCGAGAACGCGGGCGACATGGACGTAGTCGATCACTCCCGTCGACGGCACACGCACGGCGCCGACACCACGGATGCTCGGTTCCAGTGTGCGCAAGGTCTTTTCGTCCAACAACTCGACCTCGAGACTGTTGTGTGCAGCACGATCGTGCAGCGCGAGCAGGCGGCGCTGTTCCACGGAATCGGTTGCCACGAGCAGCTTTCCGGTGATGCGGAACGGAATGTCGTGAGAGCGAGCGAACGCCGTGATCTCCTGTGCGCCGCGCCTGCACAGCGTGGCCTTGAGGCTTTCCGGCTCGTAGTAGATTCCGGAGTGGATGACGCCGCTGTTGTGGCCGGTCTGGTGGTGAGCGATGCTGTGCTCTTTCTCCAGCACGGTCACGTGCGTGCCCGGGCGCACCTGCTGGATCTGCCATGCCGTGGCGAGGCCGACGATTCCGCCGCCCACGACCAGAACTGTGTCCATCGGCCGAATGTACGACAGTTCATCGGACCGAACAGCCACTCCGTCCGACATCGTGCAGGATGTGGCTCGTTCCGGGCTTGCGCAGGATTGTCCGCATGACAGACATCGCCGGACGCTTCGATCACATCGTTCTGGGTGCCGGTGGCATCGGCAGCGCGACTGCCTATTGGCTGGCGCAGTCGGGAAGCACGTCGGTCCTGTGCCTGGAGCAATTCGACCTGCTGCACGAACTCGGCGCGTCGATGGACTACTCGCGCATCATCAGGCACGCATACAACAGCACCGACTACACCGCGCTGACCGGCGCGTCGTACGAGACGTGGGGCGAGATCGAAGAGGCGACGGGCCTGACGTTGGTCACGCGCACCGGTGGTCTCGACATCGGCCCCGAGCACCGCGTCGGACCGTACGCGAATGCCCTCGAGGCCACAGGTCACCCGTGTGAGCGGATGGATTCCGGTGAGTTGACGAAAAGATGGCCGCAGTGGACGGTGCGCGACACCGATGTGGCTGTCTTTCAGAAGGATTCCGGGATTCTCGACATCCGCGCCGCGTCCTATGCGCACGTCGCGTTGGCCAAGAGTGCCGGCGTGAGCTTCGTCGACCGCACACCCGTGACGCGAATAGTCGAGTTCCCGGATCGGGTGGAAGTGGTCACCGACAAAGGCGTGTTCGTCGGTCGGACCCTCAGTGTGTGCGGCGGGTCGTGGAGCCCCATGTTGTTCGAGGGTCTCGGCGTGCGCAATCCCATCGCCGTCTCGCACGAGCAGGTCTGCTACTGGGCAACGCAGAACTTGAAAGCATTCTCCACCAGAGAATTCGGGATCTGGATCTACCATGACGAAGGGGAGACGTACTACGGCTTTCCGGTGTTCGGCCTGCCCGGCACCAAGGCCGGCCGCGACGAGCCGCACGATCTGATCGATCCGACGACACGGTCGTGGGACGTGCGCGAGGACAATCTCGAACAGGTCGAGAGCTTCATGCGTGCACATCTGCCGGAGGCACTGGGACCGCGCATCTTCGCCCGAGCGTGTTGTTACGACCTGACACCCGACAGGAACTTTCTCGTGGACAAGGTCGCGGGAAGTCAGCGGGTGTCGTTGTTCTGCGGAGCGGGCCACGCCGCCAAGTTTGCTTCTCTGATGGGAAAGATCATGGCGGAGTTGGCTGTCGAGGGCGGCTCGAAGTATCCGATCGACCCCTTCAGGTGGGATCGGCCGGCGATCACGGATCCCGACTTCGCGTCCACCCTGGTGGTCGCGGGACAGGACATGGCATGAGTGTCGACGCCAGACCGTCCACGCAGCTCGTGCCGACGTTGCCCGGTCGCTATTATACCGACCCCCAGATCTTCGCCGAGGAGCAGCGACGAATCTTCGGCACCAATTGGGTGTACGTCGCTCGTAGCGACCAGTTCACCCGTCCCGGTGACTTTCTGCGCACCGAGGTCGCGGGCCAGTCCGTGATCGTCGTGCGGACTCGAACCGGTGCGCTGAAGGGATACCTGAACGTGTGCCGGCACCGAGGTTCTCAGCTCTGCCGTACCGACGACGGGAATCTCGGGCACGCGATTCGGTGTCCGTATCACGCATGGGTCTACCGCCTCGACGACGGGGCACTCATGGCGACGCCCAACTGGAAAGCCATGTCGGACATCGACAAATCCGAGTTCGACTTGGCCCCGGTCGGGGTGCACGAGTGGAAGGGGCTGGTGTGGGTCAACCTGGCGGGTGGTGACGAGAACTCGCTTCTCGAACAAATTCGGACGCAGCTTGCCTATCGCTTGGACGGGGATGTGACGCGCTTCGATCGGTACGGCATGGAGAACTTGGTGGTCGGTGGATCGATCACGTACGAATGCGCTGCGAACTGGAAGATCATCTTCGAGAACTTTCAGGAGTGCTACCACTGCGGCACCATTCATCCCGAACTCGTGGAACAGATTCCGACGTTCGCCTCGTTCGATCAGCTCGGGGACGGGGCCTATCACACAGGCGGGTACCCCTTCGCGGACGGACGCGACGGCTTCAATTCGTCCGGCACCCGCACTCTGCCGATCCTGCCCGGCCTGACGTCGGACGACGACTGCCGCTACTTCGGAATGATTCTGCGCCCCAACGCCTTCGTGTCGCTGGTACCGGATCACGTGATCGTGCACCGATTCGAGCCTCTCGCCCCGGATCGCACTCGACTGGTGTGCGAGTGGCTGTTCGACCAGTCGGTACTCGGGTCGGACCGGTACGACGTGCGGGAATCGATCGAACTCTTCGATCGCGTCAACGTTCAGGACCTCGATGCGTCCGCACTGTGCCAACCCGGCATGAGTTCTCCGCTGTACCGCGACGGAGGCGTGCTCGTTCCCACCGAGTCCGAGATCATCGGGAACTGGTTCTACCCCTGGTATCGACAGCAGATGGGTCTGTAGTTCAGTCGGAGGAATCGAGCGAGGGCCCACATCGCCACAGTTTGATCGCGAGATGGAGCAGCAGGCGGTCACCGCCGTCGGACAGGTCGAGTTCGGTGATGGACTCGATGCGATCGAGGCGGTAATACATGGTCGATCGGTGAATTCCGAGCAACTTGGCTGCATCCTGCTTGTCGCCGGCGCGATCGAGAAACATCTCGGCAGTGGTGATGAGTTCACCGGCGTCGTTCGATCGCAGAAGTCGAAAGACGCCCTGCGGTATCAGTTCGTTCGACACCAGATCGGTGGGAAGCTGACCGATCAGCCGATACGGGCCCAACTCGTCCCAACGCGCGACCGCCCGATCACCAGGTGCGACGGACATCGCGATGTCCGCCTGCCGAGCGGCAGTGGCCGCGTGTGCAAGGTTTTGACCGATTCCGCTGACACCGATACGGACCGATGGCACCGCCGGTGTCAGAGCGGCACGCACGGTGTCCGCGAACATGTCCACGGCTTTGCTCACATCGGATCCACGAGCCAGAAGGACCGTCGTCGACCTCGCGGTCGTCCGGGTCATCACCATGCGTGGAGGTAGCTGTCGGCACGCACGTTGCACTGCCGCAGGAACGACGGCCGCGTCGGCGATGGCGCCGCCGACGACGGCGCGCACCACTCCGACGTAGGCATCGTTCTCGATCAGTCCGCGTGCGGTGATCTCGGCAGAGGCCGCGGCCCGGCGGTCCAGATCCGTCGAAAGGAGTTGGTCGAGCAGGTATTCGGCGAACGAATCCTGGCTGTCGCTCACGACGAGCCGTTGGTAGAGCATCGCTCCGAGTGCACCTGCGGTCTCGACGGTGTCCGCGATCTGGGCCTCGGTCAGTGTGTGATGTCGGTCGATCAGCCAGATGAATCCGAGCAGCATGTCGTGGTCCCGAATCGGAACACACAGTCGCGCATACAGTTCCAGCTCCAGGTTCTCCGCTACCCGAGTCGGGTGGACCGCGGTGCGAAGTTCGGCGTAGTACACGTCGTCCGGCCTGCTGCGCCGATTGAGCAGCGACCACACGCGGGCTGCGTCGGCGTCGCCGTAGTTCTTGCTGTACGCGACCAGACCCAGGGTGTGGTCCTCGACGGTCACGCTGCGCTGAAGGCGATCTGCCAGCGCGTCGACCAGCGCTTGGTGGGGGCCGATGGTCATGTCCGGCAGCCTAAACCGTCACGCTCGCAATGCAACCGAAAGATCGTCGATCAGATCGCGAGCGTTCTCCAGCCCGATCGACAGGCGGAGCAGTGAATCGGGCACCCGCACCGGCGTGGTCCCCGTCGTGCAGTGCGTCATGTAGTGCGGATGCTCGACGAGCGATTCGGTTCCGCCGAGTGACACCGCCACGGTGAACAAGCCGAATCGATCGCACGTCAGCGCGGCAGCGTCGGCGTCGCAGTCGAGTTCGACCGACACGATTCCACCGAAGGCCGACATCTGGGCGGCCGCGACGTCGTGACCGGGATGCGTGGCCAGCCCGGGATAGTGCACTCGCCGCACCCGAGGGTGATCCTCCAGGTATTCGGCGACCGCCATCGCGGTGGCACTGATGCGTTCCATCCGCACGTCGAGTGTCTTGATTCCGCGCAGCACCAACCATGCATCGAACGGTGATTCGATGCTGCCGATCATGCGCGCCGTCTCGTGCATGAGTGCGCCCAGTTCGGCTGTTCTGCAGACGACAGCTCCGCCGATCACATCGGAGTGCCCGCCGAGATACTTCGTTGTGGACTGCACCACGATGTCGGCGCCCAACTCGAGCGGCCGTTGAAGAGCTGGGGAGGCGAACGTCGAGTCGACCGCCAGCGCAGCGCCCCGACTGTGGGCCAGGGCGGCGATGGACTCGATGTCGCTGATCTTCTGCAGAGGGTTGGACGGGGTCTCGGTGTAGACCATGACGGTGTCGGCGCGGAACGCCGCGGCGACGGCAGCCAGATCCGTCATGTCCACCGTCGTGACTTCGACGTTCCATCCGCCCAGAAGGTCCGCGTACAGATCCCACGTTCCGCCGTAGACGTTGTCGGAGAGGATCACGTGCGAGCCCGCACGGCACAGGGCGAACGCGACCAACGAGATCGCGCCCATTCCCGAACTCGTCGCAATGGCGCGTGCACCGTTCTCCAGGTCGGCCAGGCACTCTTCGAGCGCCGATCGAGTGGGATTGCCCACGCGCGAGTAGTCCCAGCGCTCAGTCAGACGAACCGACCGTTTGAAGGTCGATGTCAGATAGAGCGGCATGACCACAGCTCCCGAGTGCGCAGTCGGGTCCTCGGGCGGATGCGCAGCCCTGGTGCCGAACGACCTCGACCGCCGATCGTTCAGCTGGTCGGTCGTGGGGGCGTGAGGCGAGTCGAGGGTCACCGAACCAGTCTCGGAGTACGCGATCACCGATACCTCCTGCACGGTGTTCGAGTCGGCTGCCGTCCGTAGAACACGGTGTCGCATCGACATGTGCGTACCATCGTCTCTTGGTGAGCCGGGAAGTCTGGTCGGCGCTGTCATAAGGCTGCCCACACGAAAGGCAACGATGTCCTCCGATCGCCTCCCACTCTTCTCCCGCGGCTCGTGGTCCGAAAGCAAGCGCATCTCGGAACTGCTGCGCCGCGAAACCGTCGGCGGCGCATTGCTGCTGATTGCCACCGTCATCGCCTTGGTGTGGGCCAACTCCGCGTGGTCCGACAGTTACTTCTCGCTGATGCAGACGACCATCGGCCCGTCTGCCGTCCATCTCGATCTGACGATCTCCACCTGGGCCGCGGACGGTCTGCTGGCCATTTTCTTCTTCGTGGTCGGTGTCGAACTCAAGCGCGAATTCGTGGCGGGCGACCTCCGTGACCCGGCACGAGCGGCCCTACCGATCGCCGCAGCGGTCGGCGGGATGGCGGTCCCCGCCCTGATCTTCGTGCTGGTCAACCTCGGTACAGGGGACGGCGCTCTTCGAGGCTGGGCCATCCCGACCGCCACGGACATCGCGTTCGCCGTCGCCGTCCTCGCTGTCATCAGCACACACCTTCCGTCCTCGCTGCGCACCTTCCTTCTGACGCTGGCGGTGGTGGACGACCTCTTGGCGGTCACCGTCATCGCGGTGTTCTACAGCGACAACCTGAACTTCGTGGCCCTGGGTCTTGCTATCATTCCTCTCGGTCTGTTCGCCTTCGCGGTGCACAAGCGCAACCGGTCCTGGTGGATCTTGCTTCCGTTGGCCGCCGCAACGTGGATTCTGTTCCACGAATCGGGGGTCCACGCCACCGTCGCGGGCGTGCTTCTCGGTTTCACCGTTCCGGTCCTGCGCCGAGACCGCGCCGACGAACGCCCGGGGATGGCCGAACACTTCGAACATCGGATCCGTCCGATCTCGTCGGGTGTCGCGGTGCCGCTGTTCGCGTTCTGCGCTGCCGGCGTTGCCGTCGGCGGTGTGTCGGGACTGGGGCGCGCGCTGACCGATCCGATCGCGATCGGCATCGTGCTCGGTCTCGTGCTCGGCAAGACGCTCGGCATCTTCGGTACGACGTTCCTGGTCTCCAAGTTCAGCCGAGCGTCCCTCGACGACGGCATCACCTGGGTGGACGTCCTCGGTCTGGCGATGCTGGCCGGCATCGGTTTCACGGTGTCGTTGTTGATCGGGGACCTGGCCTTCGGTGCCGGTACAGAGCGCGACGACCACGTCAAGGTCGGTGTCCTCGTGGGATCGGTGCTTGCCGCCACGCTCGCGTCGGTGGTCCTGCGGGCTCGTAACCGGACGTACCGACGCATCGAGGAAGAAGAGATACGAGACGACGACAACGACGGAATTCCGGACGTGTTTCAGCGGTGACTTACATCACCGGTTGAATACGTACGGTCGGGGTACAAAAACGCGACCAAGAAGACACCACCGTAACGAAGGGATGACAACCATGGCTGACTTCATCGACAAGGCGAAGCACAAGGCAGAGGAAGTGGCCGGATCGGCCAAGGAGACCGTCGGCGAGGTCACCGACAACAAGGACCTGCAGGCCGAGGGTGCCAAGGATCAGACGAAGGCCCAGGGCAAGCAGGTCGGCGACTCGGTGAGCGACACCGTCGAGGACGTGGCCGACGTGGCCAAGGACAAGGCGTCGGACGCACAGGCCAAGGCCGAAGACGTCGCGGGTGACGTCAAGGAGAAGGCGAGCGAGGTTGCCGACGCAGCCAAGGACAAGGCCGCAGAGGTCAAGTCCGAGGTCAAGTCGGCTGTGCGCGATCTCGACTCCAACGACGTCGCCGCAGCCGCGTCGGACAACAAGAACGTCATCGCGGGCGCTGCTGCGGCGATCGCCGCCGTCGTCGTCACCGTGCTGATCCGCCGCCGTCGCGCCAAGAAGCGCGCCGCATCGCTCCCCGGCATCGCCGAGGCGTTCGCAACCGGCTGGAAGTCCGCTTCCTGATCTGACAGCTTGTCACTTCAGTGGCGCCAAGGGTTCGGTCTTGGCGTCGCGACGGTAGGTGTAGATGCTGGTGGCTGCGGCCGCGAGTGCCGCGGCCAGCAGCATCCACCCGCCGCCGACGAGAATTCCGACAATTCCACCCAGCACAGCGCCCGCGGTGAACGACGCGTAGAGAATGCCGTAATCGGACCATTCCTTTATGGTTCCCCCGCTGATATGTCGTTCTATACCCTGCCCGAGTTTCACCAATGTTCCGGTGACGTAACTCAAGGGAATCGATACTTCACCCTTCTTGACGAAGGACGTGTTGAGCGCGCCCATTGCGAACGCCACGAACGAAATGGGCAACAGGCCGATCGTCGGCGAGAATGTCGTGTCCGTTCCACTCAACCGAAGGTCCAGCACCACGGCAACGGTCAGTGCCAAGGCAGTGAGGTTGGTCGCGCCGTGAGGGTGATTCGACCACAGGTGTCGTCTCGCCAGTGAGGCAACCACCACCCCGGCCAGGAACATCGCGACGAGAATCATTGCGCCGTAAGCGAGTACAGCATCGCCAGTGAACCATCCGAGCACCATCCGCTCGGTGTTTCCCGTCATGAACGTGACGAAGTAGCCCGCCGAGTGAATGAACGACGCAGCTCCCACGAATCCGGCCAGCACGGCCAGAACCGAGGAGAGCCGCACTTCCGTCGTCTCCTTGTGTTCACCGACCGTGAGGTCTGCAATGACGTCTTTCGTCGACACGACAGTCGTGACGACGACATCTTTGGTGGACCCGACTCCACTCCCCAGAACTCGTTTCGATTTGCGAAGAATTACCCGCCGGCGAATTCTCATGACGCAGCTAGCCCCCTTGTCGCATTTGTCTTCTTCGGATTGAAATCCAGAGTACCGACTGATTCGATATTCTTCTCCGTGTCCCTCGTGCAGCACGACATCGTCACAATCCTCCGCCGCGCCGGATGTGTCTTCGCCGAAGACGAAGCGCGCCTGTTGATCGAGGCCGCCTCGTCGCAGGACGATCTCGCCGACATGGTGCGTCGACGAGTCGACGGGCTTCCACTCGAGCAGATCCTGGGATGGGCCGAGTTCTGCGGACTCCGCGTCGTCGTGCAACCCGGGGTATTCGTGCCACGGAAGCGAACCGAGTTCCTGGTCCGGCGAGCCGCGTCGATGGCCGCTCCCGGTGACCTCGTGGTCGACCTGTGCTGTGGGACCGGCGCGCTCGGGGTCGCCCTCTCCCGAATCGTCGACGGTATCCACGTGGTCGCCTCCGACCTGGACCCGGCGGCAGTGCGGTGCGCTCGTGCGAACGTCGAGCCCCTCGGTGGCCGCGTGTTCGGGGGCGACCTCTTCGACGCGCTGCCGCGCGAACTGATGGGCACCGTCGACCTGCTGCTCGTGAACGCCCCCTACGTGCCGTCCGACGAGATTGCGCACATGCCTCCTGAGGCGCGTGATCACGAACCGCGCGTGGCGCTGGACGGCGGGAGAGACGGCGTCGACGTTCATCGGCGCGTGGGCGCCGAGGCGCGACGGTGGCTGGCACCGGGCGGGCACCTGTTCGTCGAGACGAGCGTGCTGCAGGCGCCGGTCACTGTGGCGGCGGTCGAGGCGGGCGGGCTCGTCGCGCGGGTGGAGTCGTCCGAGGAGGTCGGCGGCACCGTCGTGATCGGGTCGGTCCCGACGGTGTGACCGCGGTGTGCCATTGTCGAGGTGAGCAACGTCACTAGAGGGGTGGGGCCGAGTGTCGACGACGAAGCTGGAGAAGGTGGTCATTCGGTTCGCCGGTGATTCCGGTGACGGGATGCAGCTGACGGGGGACCGCTTCACGTCGGAGGCGGCGGCGTTCGGTAACGACCTCGCCACGCAGCCCAATTTTCCCGCCGAGATCCGTGCACCTCAGGGAACGCTGCCCGGGGTGTCGTCGTTTCAGATCCAGATCGCGGACTACGACATTCTGACCGCGGGGGATAGGCCGGACGTTCTGGTGGCGATGAACCCGGCGGCGCTGAAGGCGAACATCGCGGACCTTCCTCGCGGCGGCATGTTGATCGTGAACTCGGACGAGTTCACCAAGCGCAACCTCACCAAGGTGGGGTACGCCGTCAATCCGCTCGACGACGAGTCGTTGAGCGAGTACGTGGTGCACGACGTTCCCATGGCCACGCTGACCATCGGCGCGGTCGAGCCGTCGGGAGTGAGCAAGAAGGACGGCGAGCGCGCGAAGAACATGTTCGCGCTCGGACTGCTGAGCTGGATGTACCACCGACCCACGGAGAACACCGAGCGCTATCTGCGGGAGAAGTTCGCCTCGAAGCCCGACATCGCCGAGGCCAACCGGCTCGCGTTCCGCGCCGGGTGGAACTACGGCGAGACGACCGAATCCTTCGGCGCCACCTACGAGGTCGCGGCCGCATCGTTACCCGCGGGCACGTACCGGCAGATCACCGGCAACACGGCGATGTCCTACGGAATCGTTGCGGCAGGCCAACTCTCGGGCCTGCAGGTGTTCCTCGGGACGTACCCCATCACGCCGGCGTCGGACATCCTGCACGAGCTCAGCAAGCACAAGAATTTCGGCGTCACCACCTTGCAGGCCGAGGACGAGATCGCGGGAATCGGTGCGGCACTGGGGGCGTCGTTCGGCGGTGCGCTCGGAGTGACCAGCACGTCCGGTCCCGGCCTGGCGCTCAAGAGCGAGACCATCGGCCTGGCCGTGATGACCGAGCTGCCGCTCGTCATCGTCGACGTGCAGCGCGGTGGTCCCTCGACCGGTCTGCCCACGAAAACCGAACAGGCCGATCTTCTGCAGGCCCTGTTCGGCCGCAACGGCGAATCGCCGGTCGCCGTGCTCGCGCCGAAGTCTCCCGCCGACTGCTTCGACATCGCGGTCGAAGCGTCCCGGATCGCGCTGACATACCGGACTCCGGTCATCATCCTCTCGGACGGGTCCATTGCGAACGGCAGTGAACCGTGGTCCGTTCCGGACGTCGCGGATCTTGCGCCCATCGACCCCGAATTCACGACGCAGACTGCGGAGTACGCCCCCTACGCCCGCGACCCACACACCCTCGCCCGCGCCTGGGCACTCCCTGGCGTGGCGGGACTCGAGCATCGCATCGGCGGTCTCGAGAAAGCCAACGGATCGGGTGACATCTCCTACGACCCCGCCAATCACGACCTGATGGTGCGTCTGCGCCAAGCCAAGATCGACGGCATCGAGGTGCCCGACGTCGTGGTCGACGACCCGGACGGCAACGCAACGGTTCTCATGGTCGGTTGGGGCAGCTCGTACGGACCGATCGGTGAGGCATGCCGCCGGGCCCGCCGCGGCGGAACATCCGTTGCCCACGCCCAGCTGCGCACGCTGAATCCATTGCCCGCCAACCTCGGAGACGTGCTGTCGGGGTACGACACCGTCGTTCTCCCGGAGATGAACCTCGGGCAGTTGGCGCTGATCCTGCGGGCGCGCTACCTCGTCGACATCATCTCGGTCACCAAGGTCGAGGGCATGGCGTTCACGGGGGACGAACTGACCGACGTCATCGCCGCGGCTCACGACGGGACGTTGCGCGAGAAGGAACACGACAAACGAACCCGCGCGCTGGCGACGGTAGAGGTGAAGTGATGACTGCGTTCATGGGTGTGCCGACAACCGACACCGTGCTCAAGGCCAAGGACTACGCGTCGGACCAAGAGGTGCGCTGGTGCCCGGGGTGCGGTGACTACGTCATTCTTGCAACCATCAAGAGCTTCCTTCCGGAGCTGGGTCTCCGCAAGGAGAACATGATGTTCGTCTCGGGCATCGGCTGCTCGAGCCGGTTTCCGTACTACCTGGACGCATACGGCATCCACTCCATTCACGGTCGTGCACCCGCGATCGCGACCGGGCTCGCAGTCACCCGCCCGGATCTCGCGGTGTGGGTCATCACCGGTGACGGTGATGCGCTGTCCATCGGCGGCAACCACCTGATTCATGCGCTACGTCGCAACGTCAACATGACGATCCTGTTGTTCAACAACAGGATCTACGGATTGACGAAGGGGCAGTACTCACCGACGTCGGAGGTCGGCAAGGTCACCAAGTCGACTCCGATGGGTTCGCTCGATCACCCGTTCAACACGTTGTCGCTTGCGTTGGGCGCAGAGGCGACTTTCGCTGCACGAGCGCTGGATTCGGACCGCAAGGGTGTGACTGCGGTGCTCCGTGAGGCCGCGCAGCATCGCGGGACGGCCTTCGTCGAGATCTTCCAGGATTGCCCCATCTTCAACGACGGCTCGTTCGACGTGCTACGCAAAGAGGGCTACGAACAGCGACTCGTCCCGCTGGTTCACGGTGAGCCCATCGTGTTCGGCACGGACGGTGAATTCTGCGTCGTCCGAGACGGTTTCGGTCTTGCGGTACGGCCGACATCCGAAGCATCGGACATCGTGGTGCACGATGCGCACACCGACGACCCCGAGTACGCGTACGCGCTGTCGAGGCTCTCGGATCAGGATCTCACGCACACCCTGACCGGTGTATTCCGTAGCGTTGCGCGCACCACGTACGACGACGCGGCGCGGGACCAGGTAGCCCGAGCGCAGGCGGACCAGCCCACATCGGATTCGTCTCTGCAGCAGCTACTTCTGGGCCGTGACACCTGGACGGTGTGACGTGCACACCGTCCAGGCCTCGACCTACGAGTAGTGGATGACGCCGCGAATGTTCTTGCCGTCGCGTAGATCCTGGTAGCCCTCGTTGACGTGCTCGAGGTCGTACGTGGTGGTGATCAGTTCGTCGAGCTTGAGCTGACCCTGGTCGTACATGCGCAGCAGCTTGACGATGTCGTACTGCGGATTGGCCGACCCGAACAGTGCGCCCTTGATGGTCTTCTGGTTCAAGGTCAGGTCGGTGCCGGACACATGGACTGTGAGCTTGGTCGGATCGGCGAGGCCGGTGATGACCACGGTTCCACCCTTACCGATCGCGGCGACGGCCGCCGAGACCACGTCCTCGTCCACGGTGCCGACGAGGATGAGGGCCTGATCGGCACCCTGGCCCCACGTCAGTTCCGTCAACTTCTCCTGCGCGGACGCGGCGTCCGCAAAGGCGTGCGTCGCACCGAATTTCATCGCTTGATCACGCTTCATCTGGACCGGGTCGACGACCACGATGTGCCGGGCGCCGGCCATGACCGCGCCTTGCACGGCGTTGATGCCGAGTCCGCCGATGCCGTAGATGATCACCGAATCGCCGGCGCGGACACCGCCCGCGTAGACGGCCGTGCCCCACCCCGAGGGAACGCCGCAGCCGACGAGCACTGCCGTCTCCAAGGGGAGCCACTCGTCGACCTTGACCACGGAGTGCTGCGAAATGACGGCGCGCTCGGAGAAGGTGCCCAGCATGCACATTCCGCCGATGTCGGAGCCCTTGCTGTCGTGGAAGCGGAACGTGCCGTCGGGCAGGCAGCCTTCGAGAATGGTGGCGCCCATGTCGCAGATGCTCTGCCGTCCGGTCGAGCAGTAACGACAGGTGCCGCAGTTCGGGATGAACGAACACACGACGTGATCGCCCACCTTCACTTTGGTGACGCCTTCGCCGATCTCCTCGATGATGCCGGACCCCTCGTGCCCACCGACCATCGGGAAGCGTGGCGGAAGATCGCCGTCGATCAGGTGCAGATCGGAGTGACACAGGCCGGCGGCGGTGTATTTGATGAGTACCTCACCGGCTCTGGGCTTTTCGAGGTCGAGTTCCATGATCTCGAACGGCTTGTGGGCTTCGAAGAGGACTGCTGCTTTCGTCTTCACGGTGGAGTCTCCCTACCTGTAGATGGACTTGAGTTGCTGGAAGCTGCCCATGGCCTCGGGCCCGAGCTCGCGGCCGATGCCGCTGTCCTTCACGCCGCCGAACGGCGAACTGGGATCGACCATGTAGTGGTTGATGCCGATGGTTCCGGTGCGGATCTTCTTCGCGACCTCGTACCCGTGATCGTCGTCCGAGGTCCACACGCTGCCGCCGAGTCCGAAGTCCGAATCGTTGGCCAAGCGGATCGCCTCGTCTTCGTCGCCGTACGGAATGACGGCCAGAACGGGTCCGAAGATCTCCTCCTGCGCGATGGTCTGCTGGTTGTCGACGTCGGCGAAGATCGTCGGCTGCACGAACCAGCCCTTGTCGAGATGGTCGGGTCGACCACCGCCGGTGACGAGGCGTGCACCGTCACCGCTGCCCTTCGCGATGTATCCCTCGACGCGGTCGCGCTGACGTTCGCTGGCCATGGGTCCGATCTGGGTAGCCGGATCGAGTGCGTCACCAACGGCGAGCGAGTTGGCGAACGCTTCGAACATGCCCACCACCTCGTCGTAGCGGCTGCGCGGGGCGAGGATGCGGGTGCCGAGGAAGCAGGTCTGGCCGTTGTTGAGAAGCGTTGCGCCGAACAGGTTCTCACCGATGCTGGCGAGGTCGAGGTTCGCGTCTTCGAGAATGATCGAGGCGGACTTGCCGCCGAGCTCGAGGGTGACGGGCCGCAGCAACCGGCCGCAGGTCTCGGCGATCGACCGTCCGGCCGCAGTGGATCCGGTGAACGAGATCTTGTCGACGCCGGGATGCGAGACGAGGTACGACCCGATGTCGCGGCCGCCGGGAACGATGTTGACGACTCCCGCCGGGATGCCCGCGGCCTGAACGGCTTCGGCGAAGACGACACCGTCGAGCACTGTTTCGGGCGAGGGCTTGATGACGATGGTGCAGCCGGCGGCCAGGGCGGGTGCGTGCTTGAACGCAGCCAAGGTCTCGGGGAAGTTCCACGGCACGATCGCGCCGACGACGCCGATCGGCTCACGCCTCACGGTCGTGGTGCCGCCGATCATGTGCGGGTGCGATTCCTCGAACGTCGACTCGCGGGCCAGGCCGGCGAAGTACCGCACGAGCGCGATCGGGAACCCTCCCTCGAGTTGCACCGCGATCGCGATCGGCATCCCGTTCTGAGCGGACACCAATTGCGCGATGCGCTCGGCGCGGCGTTCGAGTTCGTCGGCCAGGCGATCCAGCGCGTCGGCCCGACGCGCGGGCTCCCACTGGCTCCACCCGTTCGGATCGTCGAATGCTCGGCGCGCTGCGGCAACGGCAGCGTCGACGTCTGCTTCGGACGCCTCGGGTACCGAACCGATCACTTCCTCGGTACTGGCCGATCGCACCTCGATGCGAGCGCTCGACTGCGGTACGACGTTCTCGCCGCCGATGAACAACGTGTCGACGTGTAACTGCTCCATGGTTTGGGTCATGCATCCATAGTGACCCAGATCACTGACGGTGTGTGTTCAGGTTCTGGACATTCTCAGCTCATCCGAAGATTCCGAGGTCCCGCATCCGCTTGTACAGCGTGGTTCGGCTCATCCGCAGCGCCTCCGCTGTCGTGCGTTTGTTGCCGTGTTGCCGATCCAGTTCGGCGACGATGGCTTCACGCATCGCAAGGTCCAGTGCCGTGAGGTGAGCGCCGCCGTCGTCGATCGGGTCGATCTCGATGACGATGCCGACCCCGGCCTCGGGTCGCTCCCAGCGGACCGCAGCGTGGACGCCGGAGCTCAGCATCACGCGCTGGATCGACCCCCGCCGATGAACTGCGCCGTCGGTCATCGCGCGCAGGGCGTTGTGATCCGCGGTGCTGACCACCCGGCCCGCCTCCGAATTCTCGAGCAGTATTTCGTCGGCGATCGCGATGACAGGTGCTCCGCGTCGACGCATCGACACCCGCTGAAATTCCGCGAACAACATCTGCTCGCTCGTGCGGGTGACTTCGACGAGTCGGCCCTGAATGTCGTGCGCCGCGTAGACGAGCATCGGTTCGAGAAGAGGGTTGTCCTCGCTCGCGTGAAAGGTGATGTCCAGGACACCCTCGATCCGCTGCGTCACCGGGTGCAGCAGCGGATAGCCGTAGCAGCTGAACTCCTTCATGCCCTCGATGTAGTGCTCCTCGCCGCGGACGGCAAGCGGAGCGCGCGTTTTGTGCACTGTGGCAATCGAATTGGTGCCGGAGGTTTCCTCGGTGAACGGGCGCCCGACGACCGCACCCGCCGCCGTCACCGCGTCCTGCAATCGGTGTGTACCGAACCGTAGATCGACCAATCGGGCGTCGCGGTCGGCGAGCAGTACGCAGTATCCGCTGCCGGCGAGGACGCTCTCCATGCGGTCGAGAACCGGGTTGGCGGCGGCGAGGAGGCGGCTGCGGCGGTCGACGTCGGAGACGCTGAACTGGTTCACCGAGTCCGCCGGAGCGAGTCCGCTCGATCGCGCTCGTTGCCATGGACGCGCAATCTCGTCACGCATCACGTCGGTCATGGTCGGAGCCTAGAGCCGCGTGCGATTCTGTCAGGGTGAATCGGAGTTCTGCGCCGATGTTCTCGTCGTGTCGCGGTAGGAACGCGATGCCGTGACGATCTTCTCCAGCGTCCGGTGGAACGACTGCAGTTCGTCGACACCGACCGCCTCGCCCACCGCGTCGGACCACGCATGTTGCCGGTCCCTCAGCTCTCGGACCGTGCTCATGCCGGCCGTGGTCGGCTGTAACAGTTTGGCCCGCTTGTGCTTCGGATTGTCGAGATACTCCGCCCACCCCCTCTCGACGAGGATGTCGGCGGTGCGCTGAACGCTTTGTCTGGCCAGCCCGAGGCCCACTCGACGCGCAATGTCCGCCACCGTGAGCGGCTCGGACATCGTCGCGCCGAGTACCTGCCACCACGCCGGAGTGAGGCCGGAAGGCTCGGTGATGTCCTGCGCGGCAGCGAGAAATTCGCCGTTCAGCTCGAAGGCGGGGAGTACGAGGTCGGTGAGAGCGGCGCCGTGGGGAGACCTCACGCGGAGGTGCCGTTCAGTTGGTCGTAGTACTTCTTGTCACCGGTCGTGTAGAGCCCGTGCCATGCATCGATCACGGGTTGGGGGAACAATTCGAGCGCTTCGAACACCGCTTTCGAGAAGTCGACGGGGGCCGTTCCGGGTGCGGTGATCAGGGCGCTGTCCGTCACGGTCCGGGACTCTACGTAGTGGTCTGCCCCCTTGTATTCGGTTGCCGTGGTGAGGAATCCGGGGTCGTTGCTCGTGTGCGGTCGATTGTCGAGGATGCCCGTGCGGGCCAGCCCGAGCGTCGCACCGCAGATCGCGGCAACCGGTGTGTCGGCCTCCAGCAGGCTGCGCGCCATGTCCAGCACGGCGTCGTGACCCGTCGCCCACGTCGCGCCGCCGGGGAGGATCAGGACAGCGACATCGTCGAGCTGGTCGAGCGTCGTGTCGGGTCTCAATCGTAGGCGGCCGAGCGTCGTGACCTCCTCGACAGGCCCGTCGCTGGCGACGACCAGTCGGTAGCGATCGGGTGCGAATTCTGCCGCCATGGTCAGTCCCGCGACGATGTAGCTGTATTCCCAGTCGGCCATGGTGTCCATGGCGTAGAGCGCGACGGTTTTCATGCTGACTCCCTTGATTGACAGTGTGCTGTCAAATTAGTTTATTGACAGCACACTGTCAAATCTGAATCGGGTGCCACTGACCGCGGATGGCGCGGTGAATGGCACCCGATTGCGCGCGGCGGAACCGTCGTCGGCCAGTCGGCGTCAAACCAGGCATGCTCGACCCCTTCTTGATCCGCCACGACGGCGTCATCAGTCGTGCACAGGCCCGGTCCTGTGGATTGAGCGACGACGCCATCGACCGAATGCTGCGATCGGGCGCATGGATCGCACGATTTCGCGGTGTCTACTTCGTAGCCAACCGCCCATTCACCCCGGACGCTCGAATCCGCTGCGCGGCACTTCATGCTGGATCGCACGCCGTCCTATCGGGCGAGGCGGCCGCGTACTGGCACAAGCTGGTACCGAATATGCCGAACGTCATCGACGTGACCGTGCCGCGCTCCGGCCGAAGCCGTGCACAGGGTTGTCGGCTGCGCCGGCGGGACCTGCGCAGCACAGATGTGGTCGAAATTCGTTCGCTCAGAGTGACATCGCTGCACCTCACCGTTCTGGAGGCGTCCGTTCGGATCCGCACACATCATGGATCGTGCGTTGCAGCGGCGCACGAACCTGGACGTCCTGCGGCGAACCCACGCCTACAACGCCGGCCGGACCGGAGCGGTGCGAGCCGGTGAACTGCTGCGAGCCGCGGAGAGCGGTGCCCGGTCCGAGGGTGAGCGCTTGCTGATCGGCTTGCTGAAGTCGGCGAGGGTCACGGGCTGGGTGGTGAACTTGAAATGGGCGGTTTCGAGATCGACATTGCGTTCCGAGTACGTAATCACCCAAATCATCGCAACCCTCGACCGAATCCGGTGCTACTGACCGTGCAGGGCGCGGTCGGTGGCACCCGATTACCGTGCAGGAATGACCGCACTCGATATCACCGAAGCCGACGGCATCGTCACCGTCCTGTTGAACCGGCCGGCCCAGCGAAACGCCATCGACGCCGCGATGATCGGTGAGATCCACGAGTTGTGCGCCGACCTCGAGGCCGAGCCGCGCATCGCCATCATCACCGGCGGAACCGAGGGGGTCTTCGCTGCGGGAGCCGACATCGCGCAATTGCGCGACCGAGGACGCGCCGACGCGCTGACGGGAATCAACGGCACGGCCTTCGAACGCATCAGGCGATTGCCGATGCCGACCATCGCCGCAATCGACGGTTACGCGCTCGGTGGGGGAGCGGAACTCACCTATGCGTGCGACATTCGAATCGGCACGCCGAGAACGATATTCGGACAACCCGAGCCCGGCCTCGGCATCACGGCGGGCGCGGGGGCCACGTTCAGGCTCGTCCGTTTGGTGGGCGAAAGCGTCGCCAAGCATCTTCTGCTCGCAGGAGACAAACTCACCGCGGACCGTGCCTTCCAAGTCGGCTTGCTGCATTCGATCGTCGAGCCATCCGACTTGCCCACTGCCGCAACGGCACTCGCGCAGAAGATGCAGAAGTTGTCACCGATTGCGTTGCGCGCGACAAAACTGGTCACCGACGCCGACCCGGCCGCCCACCCGCAGGTGGACCTCCTGGCACAGGCGATGCTGTTCACCGACGACGAGAAGCACCGCCGCATGACGGAGTTCCTCAGCCGTCGTGAGCCACCTGCAAATCCGGAACGCTGATCTTGCGCATGCCGAGCATTGCCTTCATGACTCGCTGCGACGTGTCCGGGTCGGGGTTGCTCATCAGTTCCATCAGCTGAACTGGAACGATCTGCCAGGACAGGCCGAATCTGTCCTTGAGCCACCCGCATTGTGATTCCACGCCGCCGTCCGCGGTCAACGTGTCCCAGTAATGGTCGACTTCGTTCTGGTCCGCGCAGCTCACCGACAGGGAGATCGCTTCGGAGAACGTGAACAGCGGACCGCCGTTGATGGCGTTGAAGCTTTGCCCGAACAGCTCGAAGTCGACCGTCATGACGCTTCCCGGATCACCCATCGTGCCCTCCCCGTAGCGGCTCACATCGAGAATTTTCGAGTCGGGGAAGAGGGAGGTGTAGAAATTCGCGGCCTCCTCGGCCTGCGAGTCGAACCAGAGCGATGTCGTGATCTTCTGCATGCGGTGTGGACTCTCCGGTTCTATGAAACTCATCGCGTCGTATGGTCGCAGCATGGCGTTCACCGGGATTCCTTTCGCCGCGCTCGATTTCTACGAAGACCTCGAAGCCGACAACAGCAAGATCTGGTGGACCGCGCACAAAGAGATCTACGACCAATCGGTACGGGCGCCGATGACTGCGTTGGCCGCCGAATTGGAGAAAGAGTTCGGGACGGCCAAGTTGTTCCGGCCCTATCGCGATGTTCGCTTCTCCAACGACAAGACGCCCTTCAAGACCCATCAGGGCTTGTTCGTCGACGTTGGGCCGTCCGTCGGCTACTACCTGCATATCGACGCGGCGGGGCTGTTCATCGCCGGCGGCTTCTACAGCAGCACGCCGGAGACCATCGCTCGTTTTCGGGCGGCAGTCGACGACGACGTTCGCGGACCCGAGCTCGAGACGATCATGCGAACCGCCCAGAAGAAGGGGTTCGAACGCGGCGGCGACAGCCTCAAGACCAAGCCGCGCGGGTACGACGCCGACCACCCACGGATCGAGCTACTGCGGCACAAGTCGCTGACCGCGAGCAAGAAATTCGGCAGCCCCGCATGGCTCGAAACGACCGAGGCGCTGGGCCACATCCGCGCCGAGTGGCGGAAACTGACTCCGCTGGTGGAATGGTCGGGTCAGGTGCTGGGGAACTAGCCTTTTCCGACATGAGCCTCACGTACGACATCGCCGGCGCCGGTCCCACCCTGGTCCTGGTTCACGGGGTAGTGCATCGTCGCCAGGCCTGGGACCCGGTTCTCGAGCTGCTGACTTCGTACCGCAGGGTGGTCACCGTCGACCTGCCCGGCCACGGCGAGTCCGAGGACATCGACGTGTTCGGAGCAGAGCGACTCGACGCATTCGTCGATGCGCTGGCCGAGTTGATCCGTGGGATCGAGTCCACGGACGGGCAGGTCCATGTCGCGGGAAATTCGCTGGGCGGGTACCTGTCTCTGTGTCTGGCCGCGCGCGGAGACGTGACGACGGCGACGGCGCTGTCACCGGCCGGGTTCTGGAACGGGCCCGCGAGCCAGGCGCGAAGCCTGGCCAAGTTCAGCGCGCTGCGCGCTGCGGCGGCCGGTCTCGGGAAGAAGGCTCCGGCCGCGTTTCGTAGTCGCCTGGTCCGCTATCCCTCTCTCGCACCGTTCTTCGCACACCCGAGCCGCATCTCGTACGACGCTGCGGTTGTCGATCTGGAGTCGCTGCTGACGAACACGACCCTCGCCGGGGGTGTCGACGCGCCGTTCGCGCTGCCTCCGCTGACAGATCCGGTCGTGCCGGTGACCGTCGCCTGGGGCACTCGCGATTTCATCCTCCCGCACCGAAACCGCCGAAATGTGTTGCGACACTTCCCGCATGCGCGACTGATATCGGTGCCGGGAGTCGGCCATGTCCCGATGAGCGACAATCCGGAGTTGATCGCATCGATCCTGTTGGCGGGTAGTACCGTTCCGTCAGCCGATCGCTGAGTCCCACACGCCGCTCGTCAGAAACGAGTCGAGCTCGCCGCGCCTGGCTCCCAGGTCCATTCCTTGCGCAGCGACCCACTCGTCGCTGTAATAGGTTCCCTCGTATCGTTCGCCGCCGTCGCAGACCAGTGTCACGATGCTGCCCTGCTCGTCTCTGGCCTTCATGGCCGCAGCGAGGCGGAAGGCGCCGACGAGATTGGTGCCCGTCGATCCGCCCGCATGCAGCCCTGTCATCATGTCCAGCAAGCGCATTGCCGCCACGGATGCGTCGTCCGGAATGCTCATCATCTCGTCGATCACCGCAGGGACGAAGGACGGTTCGACGCGAGGGCGCCCGATTCCCTCGATGCGCGAGCCGGTTCCGGTGACGTCGCGGCGGCCGGTGACCCACGCGTCGTGAAACGCGGAGCCCTCGGGATCCACCACGGCGACGCGGGTATGGACGCGCTTGTAGCGGCAGTAGCGACCGATCGTGGCACTGGTGCCTCCCGTTCCTGCGCCGACCACGATCCACGTGGGGACGGGGTGGCGTTCGAGAGCCATCTGATCGAAGATCGAGCAGGCGATGTTGTTGTTGCCACGCCAGTCGGTCACGACCGATGCGTTGGTGAACTGGTCCAGGTAGAACCAATCGTCCTGTGCGCCCAGCCGTTCCGCCTCGGCATAGACCATCCCGGACTCCGGGACCAGCTGGATCGAGCCGCCGTACCGTTCGATCAGGGCAATCTTGGTAGGGGACGTCGATGCAGGCATCACGGCGACGAACTTCGAACCGATCAGGCGGGCGAAGTACGCCTCGGACACTGCCGTCGATCCACTCGACGCCTCGACAAGTGTTGTGCGCGGCCCGATGTCGCCGTTGGCCAGGCCGAAGAGGAACAGCGAGCGGGCGAGGCGGTGCTTGAGCGATCCGGTGGGGTGCACCGACTCGTCCTTCAGATACAGATCGATGCCCCAGTCCGACGGGAGTGGGAACGAGTGCAGGTGCGTGTCTGCGCTGCGGTTGGCGTCGGACTCGACCAGTCGAAGTGCGTTCTCCACCCATGCGCGATCGGCTGCTGGTTCCATGCTCAGCACTCTTTCACGCCCCGGTAATGTCGGAGGAGTGACTGCCAAGTGGACCACCGCCGACATGCCCGACCAGACGGGTCGACGATTCGTCGTGACCGGCGCGAACAGCGGGCTCGGTGCAGCTGCCGCCCGCGCCCTCGGCGACGCCGGAGCCGAGGTGATACTGGCGTGCCGCAACACCGAGAAGGGTGAGGCGGTGGCCCGCGAGATCGGTTCGAACGCGACGGTGCGCGAACTCGACCTCGCCGACCTCGCGTCCGTCCGTCGCTTCGCCGACACCACGGAGCCGTTCGATGTCCTGATCAACAACGCCGGTGTCATGGCGTTGCCGAAGAAGCGCACCGCAGACGGTTTCGAAATGCAGTTCGGTACCAATCATCTCGGTCACTTCGCCTTGACCGGACTGTTGATCGACCGCATCTCGAGCCGCGTGGTGACGCTGTCCTCTATCGCGCACACGATGGGTGCGATCTCGTTGGACGACCCCAACTACGAGCACCGTCGCTACAGCCGCTGGCCGGCCTACGGTCAGTCGAAGCTGGCTAATCTGCTGTTCGCCTACAAGCTTCAGCGCCGCTTGGCCGAGGCCCGTTCGTCGGTCATCTCCGTCGCGGCACACCCCGGCATCTCCGCAACGAACCTGACGACGCACACGGAGTCCATCCAGGATTTCGTTCTGACTTTCGGGGCGAAGTTCGTCGCCCAGAACGCGTACTTCGGCGCGCTGCCCGAGTTGTACGCCGCCACCGCTCCCGACGTCGAGGGTGGGTCGTACATCGGACCCAGCGGATTCCGCGAGATGCGGGGATATCCGACGGTGGTGTCGTCCAACCGCGCCTCCCGCGATCTCAAGGTGGCCACCGAGCTGTGGAACCTGTCCGAGAAGCTGACCGGTGTGAGTTACACGAGTTTGCGTCGAGACCCACCGATCGCCTGATCCTTCGGGCAGTATCGGGTCATGACCCCGTTCAAGCGCTACATCGCAGAAGAAATCGCTGTCGATCACGCAGAGGGGTTGTTCACGCGCAGGGAAGCCTTGCGGCGTCTTGCCCTCATGGGCATCACCGCCGGAGCAGCGACGACGTTGCTCGCTGCATGCTCCACGGACAGCAGCCCGGTTGCGCCCACAGCGACCGAGGAGCCGACGACGGCCGTTGGATTGCCGCCGGGCGTGGAGACCGCCGTCGACACCGAAGCGATCACCTTTCCCGGCCCGACGGCAACCCTGCAGGGCGCATGGGCGGCCGCCTCGAATCCCCGGGGTGCCGTCCTCGTTCTACACGAGAACAAGGGTCTGACGGACCACATCCGTTCCATTGCAGGACGTTTGGCCGGCGCGGGGTACTCGTCGTTGGCCATCGACCTGCTGTCCGAGGAAGGTGGAACGGCGTCGTTCACCGACCCCGCGGAAGCAACGGCAAAGCTGTCCGACATCCCGCCCGAGCGTTTTTCCGCGGACATGAAAGCCGGCCTCGACGAACTGCAGAAGCGTGCGCCGGGTGTCAAGCTCGGCGCGGTGGGTTTCTGCTTCGGCGGCGGGCTCGTGTGGACTCTGCTCGCCTCGAACGAGCCGAGACTCGCTGCGGCCGTGCCCTTCTACGGTCCGCTTCCCGACAACCCCGACTTCGCAGGCGACTCCGCTGCGGTGCTGGCGATCTATGCCGGTCTCGATGCGCGGGTCAACGCATCGCAGCCGGCAGCCACGGCAGCTTTGCAGGCCGCGGGTCTGACCAACAAGATCGACACCGTTCCGGACGTCGATCACGCCTTCTTCAACGACACCGGCGCTCGCTATCAACCGGCCGCTGCGGCGCAGGTGTATCAGGAAGTGCTGGACTGGTTCGGGATGTATCTGGCCTGACAAGAGGCCGGTGTTCTACCCGCCCGCGGTTGGGTCGGATCGAACGTATGAGCGAAAATTGTCGGTGGTGGTTGCTACTCTGCGGGCATGGTTTCGGGGGGAACATCGGGTGGGGTCGGCGACGTCGTGTTCGCCGATCTGCTTGCGGCCGTGCAGAAGTCGGTTCAGGCGCTGACCGATGCCCAGTCCTCGATGCTCGCGACGGAGGATCTGCAGCAGGTGTGGGCGAAAGCCGTTCGGCTGGGCCGGGTTCTGGAGGGCGCGTCGAACGGGTGGTTGGCGCAGATCCTCGACACCGGTGGGTTCGTCGGAGTATCGGGATCCACCCCGCACACGATCGGGGCGTGGTTGAACTGCTCCACGCCGGCGGCGTCGAAGCGGATCAAGTCGGCCACGATGCTGGCGCCGCGGACGCTGCCGTCCGGGGAGAAGACCGAGCCGCAGTTCCCGGCGACGGCCGAGGCTGCGGCGGACGGGGCGATCACCGACGAGCACGTGACGATCGTGAGCAAGTTCTTCGCGGACCTGTCCGACGAGGTCGATGTGGAGACGCGCGAGCGTGCGGAGTGGCAGTTGGGGATGTTGGCGCGGGTGACGCGGCCGCGGGAGTTCGGTGTGGCGGCGACGCGGTTGGCGCAGATGATCGACGAGGACGGTACACCGCCGAAGGACCGCAAGGACAAGGAACGTAAGCCCTTCGTCTGGTTCGGGAAGCAGGGCAAGGACGGGCTGACACCGACAAAGGGTCTGCTCGATTCGGAGATGTTGGCAATGGCGCAGGCGTTGGATGCGAAGTACGGCAAGCCCGGGGCGAAGACGGGTGGGGACGTCGAAGACGACAAGAAGTCGGGGTCGAGTGACGACGACGAACTGGATCTTGACCTGGACGCCACCGACACCGATTCCGACGTCGACGCCAACGACGAACCCCCTGCCCGCACCGATCCGCCGCGCTGGGATCTGCGCTCGGCGGGTGAACGCCGCCACGACGCGCTGAAGGTGATCATGAGGTCGTACCTCGCCTCGGGGCGGGCCGGTAAGCACCGCGGGGTGACATGTGCGCCGATCGTGACGATGACTATCGACCAGCTCGAGAAGGCATCCGGGATGGCGCTGACCGCGACCGGGTCGAGCATCCCGGTGCGGGATGCGCTGCGGATGGCGTCGGGTCAGCATGCGTTTCTGTTGCTTCTGGACGAGCACGAGCGGCCGTTGTATCTCGGGCGCACGAAACGTCTGGGGACCGAGGATCAGCGGCTGGTGCTGTATGCGACCGAACGTGGCTGCAGCTTCCCCGGCTGCAGCAAATCAGGAGTGTGGTGCCAGGTCCACCACACCGACGAATGGGTGGTCGACGACGGGATGACCGACATCGACAGTCTCACTCTGGCGTGCGAGGAGCATCACCGCATCGTCGGGCCGGGGGACAACGACTGGGCGACAACGATTGCCGGCCCCGATCACCGATATCCGGGCCGGACTCTGTGGCACCCACCGAAGGCATGGGATCCCACCCGCACCGGTCGGGTCAACCACTTCCATCACCCGGAGGAACTGCTGATCCCACCGGATGAGCAACACTGACAACAAGTCCCGAGGGAGAAGTCTGTCAACTACCGGGTCGACGGATTGCGCCCAGCATGCTGTCGAGGAACCGATCGACGACTTGCTGCTCGGCCGGGGAGAGCCGCTCGATCTCGCTCGATGCAGCTTCCAGCGCGGGTCCGAAGAACTGTGAACCCAGCTCCACTGCACTGGGTGTCACAGTGATCGACACTCGCCGGCGGTCGCGCGAATCACGTTCTCGCCGGACGTGTCCCGCGGCGACGAGCCTGTCCACGAGTGCGGTCACGGAGGCGGATTCCAGCCTCAATTGCTTACCGAGGTAACCCGGTGTCGCGGCAACGCCGGCCCGTCGTGCGTCCAGAAGGCAGATCAACGCCCGAACGTCGGTGGGGTGCAAGCCGTTCTTCCGCGCGAACTCGGCGCCGAGCGAGTTCAGATCGACCGTCAGCGCGCGTAGCTTGTGCACCAGCACATGGGGGTCGTCTGCCATACCCGGAAAGTATCACGTTGATCTATTATCTCGATGAACGAGATAATAGGAGGTAGCAGTGTCCATGGAGGAGTTTCTCCGCGCCTACGACCGTGTGCTGGCGAAGTGGCCCGTACCGGTGGATCAGGTCGACATCGAGTCTCTTTATGGGACAACGCGAATCAACGTGTGTGGGTCGGGTCCGCCACTTCTCCTCCTTCCCGGCGGTGGCGCAACTGCCGCTGTTTGGTTCGCCAACGTCGGCGCGTTGAGTCGAACGCACAGGGTGTTCGCTGTCGATCCGATCGGTCAGCCGGGCCGGAGCGTCGCCGGATCCGCCCCGATACGAGGCGTCGACGCCCTGATGTCATGGCTCGGTTCCGTGCTCGATGGCCTCGGTCTCGATACGGTCGACATGATGGGCCATTCCTACGGCGCCATGATCGCGCTCGCATTCACTCTGCAGTCGCCAGTGAGGGTGCGTAATCTCGTTCTCTTGGATCCGAATTCGTGCTTCGCCGGGATGAATCCGTCCTACCTCGCCCGCGCAGTCCCGTTGCTGCTGCGCCCGACCTACCGGCGCCAACGCGCATTGATCGACTGGGAGACCCGCGGCGCGACACTCGACGAGGACTGGGTACATCTGCTCGGTCTAGGCGCAGCGGATTTCTCGTCCAGGAAGACCGTGGGTGCCGCGGAGGCCGAAGGCGCGGGCTCTGCGGTCCCTGGAGAACGTCACCGTCATCCTCGCTGCGAACAGCAAGGTGCACAACGCAACACGGGTGGCACGGAAGGTCCCCGCGAACATGACGACCCATGTGGTCCCGAACTGCACCCACCACACCATGCCGATGTACCCGTCGGACGAGATCGATCGGCTCGTCCTCAGTGCGCTCGAGTGACTCATCGCGCCAGCACCGCCAGCTGCACTGCGGTCAACAACCGGGCCGCTGGATCCGACAGATCGATACCGGTGATCTTCTGCACGCGTCGGATCCGGTAACGCAACGTGTTCGGATGGATCTGCAGCGTGTCCGCAGCGGCGCGCACGTCACCGAGCGCATCCAGGTACGCCTCGACGCTCCGGCGCATCTCGGACGAGTTCTTCGCGTCGTAGGCCACCAGGGCGTCCAGACGCGGATCGTGCAGATCGTCGCGGGACGCGACGAGGTCGAGGATCTCGCCGAGGAGGACGGTTGTGCGGGAGTCCGCGAGTGTCGTGACGCGCTCGGTCGTCGTTCCGTCGAGCACCCTGTCCACTTCGGCGCGGGCGGCTGCGACCGCCGTCAGATCGGCAACCGGTGACGCCACGGCGGCCCGGAGGACCACGCCGGATCTGCTCTCGATGCCGCTCACCAAGCCGCGAACCCACGAGGACACCGCGTCGGGCGAGTGGATAGTCGGAATCAGGAGATAGATTCGGGGACCGATGGTCGTGACGAGGGACTCCCGGTGAAACGAGCTCGCGCGCAGACGAATCGAGGCGGCAAGTGGCGCGTCCGCGTGATCGAAACCCACGACGGCTGCCGGGCCGGACGTCGGAAGGGACAGCGATGCGGCGAGGGACGGCACGTCGACGCTCCCTCCTTCCGCTCCCAGGAGTCGCTGAATCTGCAACGCTTCGTTGCTCGGCGCGTCGCGAATGCGGGTGATGAGCCGTGCGGCAACCGCGGTGGCGCCGTGCAGAACTGCGGTCGCGTCGTCGGCGATGGGTTTCTGCCCCTCCTGAATCCAGATCGTCCCCAGCATGCGCACCGAACCGTCTGCGCTGCTTCGGATTCCGGCGACCAGTCGCCGCCTGATACCCAGCTCGTCGTGTGGGGGCACCTCGATGACGTCATCGGATCGTCGAAGCGAGTCGTACACACCCCATTCGTTCAGACGTCTCAAATAGTCCGCGGGCCCCTCCCGTCCGAGAATCGACAGGGTGCGCAGTTCGTCGGCCGCCTCGTCGGACGCCGAATACGCCAGCACGTGCGAATGCTCGTCCTCGATGCTGACCATGCCCTTGGTCAAGGTGGCTACGGTGTGCGCCAGCCCGAACAGGTCCGTGTCGGGTTCAGGCGTGTCGGAGCTGTCGAGTACGCGCCGAATCATCGGAAGCAGACGGTCCCACCGTGCCTGCGCGTGGACGCCGACGATTGCGACTCCCGCGGCGCCGGCGGCCTGTCGTAGCGGTTCCGACACCGACTTGATCATTACCGCTTGCGGGCGTTGCCCGAGGGTGCCCGTCAGCCACGCTGCCGCGACGTCGGCGCGTACACCGACCAACAGGCAGAGATGGGCGGTGGCGGCACCGGCCGCCAGATCGTCGGAGTCGACCAGGGTCACCGACTCGATCCGAGCCGTCAGGTCGACCGGCGGAACCACCAACTCGACGAACGCGCTGGTGAGAGCCGTCAGCAGCACGTTCAGGGTTGTTCCGTTCACCGCACCCCCTTGGCCGATCGGACCAATAGATAGGCGAATGTTCGTCTGATTGGAACAATACATCTCGGATGCCGGGGTCCAGGCTGAAACCAATCGCACCCAGACCCGGAGGTTTCGCCATGGACGCCATCACAGAAGTTCCCGCTCCCGTCAACGAGACCGTGCACGACTACGCGCCGAACAGTCCGGAGCGTGCTCGTCTCGTCACCCAACTCGACCGCCTCGCCGCGAATCCGACCGAGATCAAGCAGGTCATCGGCGGCGTTCACCGCGTCGCAAACGGAACCGCGGAAGAGGTGGTGCAGCCGCACCGGCATTCGTCGGTGATCGGCACCTTCACCAATGCGAACCACCAGGACGTCCAGGACGCCATCGACGCCGCCGCGGCAGCAGCCCCGGCGTGGCGTGATCTGTCGTTCGACGACCGCGCTGCCGTGTTCCTTCGTGCGGCCGATCTGCTTGCCGGACCGTGGCGCGAAACCATCGCGGCCGCAACGATGTTGGGTCAGTCCAAGACCGCGTACCAAGCCGAGATCGATTCACCCTGCGAACTGATCGACTTCTGGCGCTTCAACGTCTCTTTCGCCCGGCAGATTCTCGCGGACCAGCCCGTCTCGTCTCCCGGGGTGTGGAACCGCGTCGAGTACCGGCCCCTCGAGGGATTCGTCTACGCGATCACGCCGTTCAACTTCACCGCGATCGCCGGCAACCTGCCGACCGCGCCCGCGTTGATGGGCAACACCGTGCTGTGGAAGCCGTCGCCCACGCAGGCGGTGGCCGCGTACCTGACGCTCCAACTACTCGAAGCAGCCGGACTGCCCGCCGGTGTGATCAACCTCGTCCTGGGAGACGGACCGACCGTATCGGAAGTGGCACTGAAGGATCCGCGCCTGGCGGGCATCCATTTCACCGGTTCCACCGCGACGTTCCAGCGTCTGTGGCGTGAGGTCGGCGAGAACATCTCCAACTACCACTCGTACCCGCGACTGGTGGGGGAGACCGGTGGCAAGGACTTCGTCGTCGCGCACAGTTCGGCCGATCCCGACGTGCTGACCACCGCCCTGATCCGCGGAGCCTTCGATTACCAGGGTCAGAAATGTTCGGCCGCGTCTCGTGCGTTCGTGCCGAAGTCGGTCTGGGCGAAGATGGGGGACACGTTCGTGGACACGGTGTCGTCCTTGAAGTACGGCGACGTCACCGACTTCACCAACTTCGGCGGAGCCGTGATCGACCGGAAAGCGTTCGATCGCAACGCTGCTGCGTTGGACCGGGCCAAGAACACCGCCAGTCTCACTATCGCCGCGGGCGGAACGTGCGACGACACCGACGGATACTTCGTCGATCCGACGGTCCTTCTCGGCGACGATCCGACCGACGACGCTTTTCACACCGAGTACTTCGGACCCATTCTCGCCGTGCATGTCTACGACGACTCGAAGTATGCAGAGACGTTGGCGCGCATCGACTCCGGATCCAAGTACGCACTCACGGGTGCGGTGATCGCCACAGACCGACTCGCCGTCGAACAGGCCAACACGGCCCTGCGCTTCGCGGCCGGCAACTTCTACATCAACGACAAGCCGACCGGAGCCGTCGTCGGACAGCAACCGTTCGGCGGAGCCCGCGCATCGGGCACCAACGACAAGGCCGGGTCGCCGCAGAATCTTCTGCGCTGGGCGTCGGCGCGCACCGTCAAGGAAACGTTCGTCGCCGCGACGGACCACCGCTACCCGCACCAGGAGGCCTGATCATCATGGCACTCAACATCGTTCGGCCGGCGTTGCTTGCTGCGGCGAGGTCACCGAAGCTCGAAGGTCTCGTCGGAAAATCCAGGGTAACCAAGAAGCTGGTCGACCGGTTCGTACCCGGCAGCAGCGAAACGGCGGTGGTCGACGCCGCTCGGGCGCTGCTCGAGTCCGGCCGCAGCGTCAGCATCGACTACCTGGGCGAGGACACCACCGACGAAGCAACCGCGACGGTCACAGTCGACGCCTATCTGTCCTTGATCCGCGCGTACACGGGACTGACCGTGGCTAGACCGCACTCGCTCGAGGTGTCGATCAAGCTGTCGGCTCTCGGCCAGTCGCTGCCGGGCGACGGCAACGCCGTTGCGCTGCAGAACGCGCACAAGATCTGCTCGGCCGCAGACGCGGCGGGCGTCTGGGTCACCGTCGACGCGGAGGATCACACGACCACCGACAGGACCCTCGCCGTCGTTCGGGAGTTGCGCAAGGACTTCCCCTCCGTCGGGACGGTCCTGCAGGCGTACCTGAAACGGACTGAGGCCGACTGCCGAGAATTCGCCGGGCCCGGTTCGCGGATTCGCCTGTGCAAGGGTGCCTATCAGGAACCTGCCACCGTCGCGTTCCAGTCCAAGGACGACGTGGACGCGTCGTACCTGCGTTGTCTGACGGTGCTGATGGAGGGCGACGGCTACCCGATGGTGGCATCGCACGACCCGCAGATGATTGCCGCCGCAACGTCTCTCGGCGCTGACCGCGCCGCCCCGTTCGAGTTTCAGATGTTGTACGGCATCCGGGACGGCGAGCAGGTCAGGTTGGCCACCGAAGGTCATCGAGTCCGGGTGTACACCCCGTACGGCGATCAGTGGTACGGCTACTTCATGCGCCGATTGGCGGAACGGCCGGCGAATCTGACGTTCTTCCTGCGGTCACTGGTCTCTCGGAGCTGACGCGCGACCGTCGAAGCTCGCATCGCGACACTGGTCGCCGAGTTCCGGTGTGAATCGGGTGTCACCGCACGTCCGGCATCGGTGCGTGCGGTGATGGCCGATGCCGCAGGAGCACGCCCGAGCGCCGACCAGAACGGTGTTCGCGCCCAGTCGATGACCGTTGCGGCAGGTGCTCGGCGACTCCTCGGCCCACAGGCCGTTCGCCATGAGGTGGAGTCGCCGAGGCCGGATCACCGACTTATCGTAGCGCGTATTCGAACATGTGTTCGACCGATCTACGATCCGATCAGGCTTGCAGCGACACCTGCGCGATAGCAGCCGTGGTGGGCAGTTGAGACCCTCCGGTCGGCTCCACGGTCACCGCGAACGTCGTGGCCGAACCGATGCCGTTCAAGGTGTGGGTCAGTGGGTCACCGGGTCCGATCATGCCGACGGACCGTGAGACACCGTCGACCAACCACAGTTCGTACACCGAACCGTCCGGCGGAGGAGCCATGCCTTCGAAGGTCACCGAGCCGGTGTTCTCGGAGCGCGAGTAGGACACGGTGGCGGTGCCGCCGCCGGTCATGTCGACCGACACGGTCCGCGCATCAGCGGCCTGGACCTGGGTCGGAGCGGCGGAGTCGCCCAGTTGGGTCGTCACCACGGCCCCACCGACACCGACGATCACCACGGCGGCCGCCGCTGCTGCGGCAACGCGCCAGCGGTTTCGCTTCGCGCGGTGGGCGTCGAGAGAGGGAACCGACGGGGGAGACAATTCCTGGTGGGTGGCGTCGACGGCGTCGAGAATCCGCGACCGAAGTTCGACGGGTGCGGCCGTGCCGGTTGCGGAGGACGCAACGGCCATGGTCTCGCGCACGTCACGAACGATGGCGTCGAAGCTGCGCCGGGTGGGTGCACCGGCGTTGTCGACGCGGGTCATCGTCTCGTACAGCTCCGACGCGGACATGGCGTCGAGCGCGCAAATGTACGCCAGCTCCACGAGATCGCGATCGGGAAGGGGATGGACTGTTCCGCCGGAGCGGGGGCCGTTGTCACCCATCGACGTTTCGCCTCCACCCATGTCGTAAGTTCATCAGTCACTTTCAGCTCACGTCACAGGCGAACCCCGCATCGTCAGTGGCCGTTGGTGTTTCCGTACAAGCTGTATTCGGACCGGGTGGTCCATCGGATGGGAGCTCGAAATCAGGTCCGAGAACCGGTCCGAGGTCGGATGTGCTCGAAGATCAGAATCGTCTCCGTCGCGGAGACGGACGGGTGGGCACTGAGGTTCCGCACGACGAAGTCGCGAAGGTGTGCAGAATCGAGCATGGCGACGTGAATCAGGTAGTCGTCGGCCCCGGCGATGAAGTAGATGTTCAGCACCTCGGACAACCCCACGAAGCTTTCGGCGAAGTCGGTCAGGTGCTGACGTGCGTTCGCGTGCAAGCGGACCGCGATCATGGCTTGCAGGTCGTGGCCGAGCGCTGCGGGATCGATGTCCGCGTGGAATCCGCGAATGACGCCTCTTTCTATCAACGAGCGGACGCGGCCCAGACACGTCGACGGCGCAATACCTGCGTATGCCGCAAGTGCGTTGTTGGGGGTCCTTGCGTCTCGAGCGAGCTGCTCGAGTAGCAATCTGTCGACGTCGTCGAGCCGAACATCCTTCGGAGTAGGGCCCTCGGGCACCGGTGTGATCGAAGATTTACGTTCCATTTTCGTAATCTACAGAATTATGTTCCCAGCTGTTCCGCTGATTCCGTCGAAACTTCAGAATTGGAGGTAATCAACCACTGCCGTCGAGGAGATGACATGAAGATCGGTGTTCCCCGCGAAGTCAAGAACCACGAGTACCGGGTCGCCATGACCCCGGCCGGCGTGCACGAGCTGGCGCAGCGCGGCCACGAGGTGATCGTCGAGACGGATGCCGGCGCCGGATCCTCCTTCGACGACGCCGACTACAAAGCGGCCGGCGCTCAGATCGTCGCCACCGCGGACGAGGTCTGGCAGAACGCCGATCTGCTTCTGAAGGTCAAAGAGCCCGTTGCAGAAGAGTATTCGCGACTGAAGAAGAACCAGGTCCTGTTCACCTATCTCCATCTCGCCGCGTCACGCGAGTGCACGGAAGCGCTGCTCGCCTCGGGCACCACCGCGATCGCGTACGAAACCGTCGTCGGCAAGGACGGTGGCTTGCCGCTGCTCGCCCCGATGAGCGAGGTCGCCGGGCGACTTGCCACCCAGGCTGGTGCCTACCACCTGATGCGACAGGGCGGCGGCCGCGGCGTTCTCATGGGCGGCGTGCCCGGCGTCGCACCGGCCAAGGTCGTCGTGATCGGCGCGGGAGTCTCGGGAAAGAATGCGGTCGCCATGGCGCACGGTCTGCACGCCGACGTCACCGTGCTCGATCTGGATGTCGCGAGACTGCGTGAGATCGACGATCAGTACCACGGCCAGGTCAAGACGCTGGTGTCGAATGCGTTCGAGCTCGAGCAGGCCGTCATCGGTGCCGATCTCGTGATCGGCGCTGTTCTCGTGCCCGGTGCGAAGGCCCCGACGCTGGTGTCCAACTCGCTCGTCGCACGCATGAAGCCCGGATCGGTTCTCGTCGACATCGCCATCGATCAAGGTGGCTGCTTCGCAGATTCGCACCCCACTACCCATGCCGATCCCACGTACACCGTCCACGACTCGGTGTTCTACTGCGTCGCTAACATGCCGGGTGCCGTCCCTCGGACGTCGACCTACGCGCTGACGAACGCCACGCTCCCGTACGTCGTCGCACTGGCCGACCGCGGCTGGGAAGCGGCGTGCGAGACGATGCCTGGCCTGAAGGCGGGCCTGAGCGTGCACGATGGCCAGTTGCTGTCCGAGACGGTAGCGGTCGCACTCGGGATGTAGCGGCTGCGGCCTCCGGCCTTCCCGCTACATCCGGCCGGCCTCCGGCCTTCCCGCTACCGTGCAGGTATGACGCTCGAAGCCTTGCTGAACCACCGCTACAGCTGCCGCGCCTACCAGGACCGGCAGGTGGATCGGGCGGACATCGAGGCGATGCTTCGGCTCGCCCAGCGCACGCCCTCGTGGTGCAACTCGCAGCCGTGGCAGGTCGTCGTGACCAGCGGGGAGACCACGACGGCGTTGGCGAAGGCCCTGTCCGAGGCGGCGGCGTCGGGACGAATGGGGTCCGACATTCCGGGGCCGGAGGAGTACCGCGGCGTCTACCAAGACCGCCGCCGCGGAGCGGGGTTTGCGCTCTACGACAGCGTCGGGATCGACCGGAAGGATCACGCCCGTCGCGCAGAGCACATGGCCGAGAACTTCACGTTCTTCGGTGCCCCGCACACCGCGATCATCACCACGGACAAGTATCTGGGCACCTACGGCGCCGTCGATTGCGGCGGTTACGTCTCGACGCTGGTACTGGCAGCGCAGGAACTGGGCATCGCCACCATCCCGCAGGCGGCAATCGCCATGGTGTCGGAGACGGTCCGGGAGTTCTTCGGCATGCCCGACGACCGGCTGGTGGTGTGCGCGGTGTCGTTCGGGTACGCCGACGAGGATGCGCCGATCAACTCGTTCCGGACGGATCGTGCGGCGCTGGACGAGGCGGTCACGTTCGCTTGACTCTGACACAGTGTGAGGCTCTACAACTGAGGTCGTCACGTTCACCATCGGAGATTTCGCCAGGGCAGGCCGAGTGTCGGTGCGTATGTTGCGCCACTACGACAGCATCGGTCTACTCCGGCCCGCCAAGGTCGACGGCAGCAGTGGATATCGCTACTACGATGTCGCACAGTTCAATCGGCTGAACCGTCTCGTTGCGCTGAAGGATCTGGGCTTCACTCTGCAGGACGTCGCCGTCATGATCGACGACGACGCCGACACCGCTCGACTTCGTGAGATGTTGTCCTCGCGTCGTGCGGACCTGCGGAGTCGGATCGAGGCGGACAGAGCGGCACTGGCGAGCGTCCAGGCGAGACTGCGGGCCATCGAAAGCGAGACCGTCATGTCCGACATCACCGTCGTCACCGTTCCGTCCATCCGCGTCGCACAACTGAGCGCAGTTGCCGACAGCTGGGAACCGGCGTCCATCGCGCCAGTGGTGCAGCCGCTGTGCGGACGACTAGGAGAGGTGCTCCGCGCCGCCGGGGTGACTCCGACGGGCGAGCTGCTCGTTCACTACGCACCGACCGACGACGAGCGCGTTCAGGTGTTCGCTGCCATCCCCGTCGCGGTCGATCCGAACTCCAACGACGACTTCGACGTGGTGGACCTGCCGGCAGTCACCGTCGCGTCTGCTGTTCACCACGGATCGATGGACGACGTTCTACCCCTCTACCAGGAGATCGACCGCTGGATCTCGGACAATGGACACAGTTCGCTCTCGTTGGGCCGGGAGGTGTACCGGTACTACGGCGCAGGTGATCCGTCGTCGTGGGTCACCGAGATTCAGGTGCCTCTGAGCGCTAGTGTCGAAGCATGGCCGACATAAAGCTTCCCACCGCTTCCGACACCATCGATGCAGTTCTCGAGGTGCCGACGGGAGAAGGACCTTGGCCCGGCGTGGTCATCGTGCACGACGCCTTCGGTCTGACCGACGACGACCAGAACATCGCTCGACGGTTCGCCGACCAGGGGTACGTGACCATGGTGCCGAATCTGTACGCACGAGGCGGTTTTGCTCGCTGCGTCACCCGTGTGTTCCGGGAGATGCTGGGGCGCCAGGGTCGTTCGGTCGACGACCTTCTTGCCGCTCGCGACGCCTTGGCCGCGCGCGACGACACCACCGGGACCGTCGGCATCGTGGGCTTCTGCATGGGCGGTGGGTTCGCGCTTGCGCTGGCGCCCAAGGGGTTCGGAGTGAGCGCACCGTTCTACGGACAGCTGCCGAAGGACATGGAGACGGCGCTCACCGCGTCGTGTCCCGTTGTCGCGAGCTTCGGCAAGAAGGATCCAAGTTTGCGGGGTGCGGGACCGAAGCTCGAAAAAGTGTTGCAGGACAAGGGTATCGAGCATGACGTCAAGACGTACGAGGGCGCGGGTCACGGCTTCGCGAATCAGTTCAAGCCGGGCATCGGCGCGACGTTGCTCCGCGTCGCAGGCTTCGGGTACCACCACGATCAGGCGGAGGACGCGTTCGCGCGGGTGTTCGCGTTCTTCGGCGAGCACCTGAAGAACGGCGAGCACCCGACGAAGTAGTCGCGCTACCGCAAGGCGGCCGGCGGCCGGCTCTTGACCCACCGGTTCGGGAGTCGGCCGACCAGCTCGCCCAACGGATTGACCGCTGCGGCAAGCATTTCCGCGGTGTCCTGCAGGATGTCGATGCTCACGCTCATCTTCTGCAGGTTCGGCGCCAGAGAACTCAGCGTCGTCGCGAGGTTCGACAGCTGATCCAGCGGACCGTCCTTCGCGACGAGTCGTTCGATCGCGCCGCCCTCGGCCAGCAGCGTCTCGAGCAGCCCGCCCTGCCTGGTCATCAGTTCGATGGGTCCGTCGTCGGCCGTGAGGCGTTCGAGCAAGCCGTCGTCCGCTGTCATGCGATCGAACAAGCCGCCGTCCGCGGTCAGTCGTTCGACGGGTCCGTCGGCGGCGATCATGCGATCCAGCAGTCCGCCCTGTGCAGTCAGACGCTCGAGTGGTCCGTCGTCGGCGATCATGCGGTCGAGCAATCCGCCCTCCGCGAGCAGGCGTTCGAGCGGCCCGTTCTCCGACGTCACGCGGTCCAACGGGCCGCCGGGCGCCAGGATGCGTTCGAGCGGACCACCGTCCTCCAGCAGTCGGTCGAGGGTGCCACCCTGCGTGGTGAGTCGATCGACGGCACCGCCCGGTTCGAGCAACCTGTCGAGTGGACCACCTGCGCGGAGCGCATGCCCGAACGCGCGGTCGTCGGACGTGAGCTCGGACAGCTGGCTGAGCAACCCGAGCGGCCCGCGCGGGCCGGCCAGAGCTGCAGCGTTCATGGATCCCGTCGCCCCCGCGGCCAGCGCCATTCGGGTGGTGGAGACCGCGACCTCGGCGAAGCCGACCGCGGATTCGGCGACGGCCAGACCGGCGCGTACTGGCATTGTGACGGCGGACACCCAGTTCATGGAAGTTACTGTAACCGGCCGTTCGAGCCCTAGTGCAATACCTTCAGCCCAACCACGCACCCGACGATCCCGACCAGCAGCAGCACCTTCGCGACGGATGCGCTCTCCGCGCCCGTGACCATTGCGTACGTGACGGTGAGCGCGGCACCGATGCCGACCCAGACCGCATAGGCGGTGCCGGTGGGCAAGGTACGCATCGCGAAGGCAAGGCCGCCCATACTGGCCACCAGTGCGACCGCGAACACGATCGTGGCGACGGGTTTGGTGAACCCCTCGGCGCGGCCCAACGCGGTGGCCCAAACTGCTTCGAGCACACCGGAAACGACAAGAATGATCCAAGCCATGACGTACGACTCTCCCTGGCACCGTCTTGTCGCTGGCCGGGTACGGTGCGCTCGTCCGGGTTGTCTGCGTCGACGGGATCGACGGTAGCAAATGGCTGCAGCGTCTACCGTCGTGGAGATGGAACTCACCGCAGATCTGCTGGCCCTGCTCCGTCGGCCGAGCCTGTGCTACGTCGCGACCACGATGCCGGACGGCTCGCCACAGCTCACTCAGACGTGGGTCGACACCGATGGAACCGACATCGTCGTCAACACCGTCGCGGGATATCAAAAGCTGCGGAACCTGGCGCGGGATCCGCGATTGGCCCTCACCGTGTGCGACCCCGAAAATCCGTCCCGCTACTTCGAGGTCCGCGGCACCGTGATCGGGACCACCACGGATGGGGGAGTGGAACACATCGAGGAGCTCGCGCAGCGATACCTCGGAGGTCCCTACCCGTGGTACGGAGGCCGCGACCAGACGCGCGTCAAGGTCACGATTCGGGCCGACAAGATAAATTCGATGGGATGACGGTGATTCGGTCCGGTGGTGGGGGACTCACAGCGACCTCACAGCTACAGCGCAGACTTCCGACAGCGGAGTGTCCGACTATTCAGAGGTGACTTCCCAGACCGTGTCTCTTAGCCACCAGAACAAGACCGCCGACTCCGCCTCGGAGGCTCGCGTCCTCGTCGTCGACGACGAGCCGACGATCGTGGAGTTGTTGTCGGTCAGTCTGCGCTTTCAGGGATTCGAAGTGCAGACCGCGGCAAACGGCCCTGCGGCCCTGGACAGGGCGCGGACGTTCAAACCCGAGGCGCTGATCCTCGACGTCATGATGCCGGGAATGGACGGATTCGGACTCCTCCGCCGCTTGCGCGCGGACGGAATCGACGCACCTGCCCTCTTTCTCACTGCGCGTGACTCGGTGGAGGACAAGGTGACCGGCCTGACGCTCGGGGCGGACGACTACGTGACCAAACCGTTCAGCCTCGAAGAGGTCGTCGCTCGGCTCCGCGTCATCCTGCGTCGCTCCGGTCGGGGTTCGGAGACAGCACCATCACGAATGAAGTTCGCGGACATCGAACTAGACGACGACACGCACGAGGTGTGGAAGGCCGGCGAACCGGTCGCGTTGTCGCCCACCGAATTCACGCTCCTGCGGTACTTCATGGTGAACGCCGGAACCGTTCTGAGCAAGCCTCGGATCCTCGATCACGTATGGCACTACGACTTCGGCGGTGAGGTGGGCGTGGTGGAATCGTATGTGTCCTACCTCCGGCGCAAGGTCGACACGGGTGACGTCCGTCTGATCCACACCCTGCGCGGCGTCGGGTACGTCATGCGGGAGCCGCGCCGGTGACCGTACGCCAACGAGTACGCAACGTGCCCTTGAGGATCACCCTCGTCGGCGCGTTGCTTCTGCTGGTGGCGATGGGGCTGCTGGCGTCCGGTGTGGCTGTGACGTCCGCGCTCGAGCGAACACTGATCAGCAAGGTCGACGAACAACTCATGGGCGCCTCGATGGGGTGGGCCCAGCCCAAGCGGGAGTTCTCGGGTCAGGTTCCGGTCGACGCGCCGAATCCGCAACGGCCACCGTCGGATTTCTTCGTCCGGTCCGTTGCGACGGACGGGACAGTTCGTACGCCGATCAACGACGCCGGCGACGAGGAACCCGACCTGTCGGCGGGCCTGACGTCGACTCCGAAGACCGTCGGATCACGCGACGGCTCCGAGGTCGAATGGCGCGCGGTCACGGTCACCAACAGCCAGGGATCCACCACTGTCGCAATACAGTTGACGCAGTCGAAGGACATCGTCAACCGGTTGATCGTGCTGCAGACCATCATCGGTGCGGCCGTTCTCCTCGCTCTGGCCGTGCTGGCGTATTTCGTCGTACGCCGCAGTTTGCGGCCTCTACGGGAAGTGGAAGTCACGGCCGCGGCCATCGCGGCGGGCGACCTGCATCGACGGGTCCCGGAGTGGAACGACAAGACCGAGGTGGGTCGACTGTCGTTGGCGCTCAACGGGATGCTCGCGCAGATCCAGCACGCGTTCGCCGCGACGGCAGCGTCGGAGACTGCAGCTCGACAGTCCGAGGATCGAATGCGGCGCTTCGTCGGCGACGCGTCACACGAACTACGGACCCCGCTGACGACGATTCGCGGGATGTCCGAGCTCTACCGGCAGGGCGCGACGACCGACGTCGGGTTCCTCATGTCGCGCATCGAAAGCGAGGCGTCGCGCATGGGTCTGCTCGTCGAGGACTTGCTGATGCTTGCGCGCCTCGACGCCCAGCGCCCGCTCGAGGAGAACGAGGTCGACCTCCTGCGTATCGCGGCCGACGCGGTGCACGACGCGAAAGCTGTTGCGCCCGAACGGTCGATCGATCTCGAAGTGCTCGACGGATCGGGCGTACCGGAGGTCGTGGGAGACGACGCTCGCCTGCGCCAGGTCGTCGGCAACCTGGTGAGCAACGCGCTGCGCCACACCCCGGCGTCCGCGTCGATCACGGTGGCGGTGGGAACCGTGGGGGATCGGGCCGTGCTCGAAGTGCGTGACACCGGCCCGGGTCTGGCTCCGGACGATGCGGAGCGGGTGTTCGAACGGTTCTACCGGACCGACGATTCCCGCACCCGAGAGAGTGGCGGCAGCGGACTGGGTCTATCCATCGTCGCCGCCTTGGTGTCGGCGCATCGCGGTCGGGTCAGCGTGAACAGTGCACCCGGTGATGGTGCGACGTTCCGCATCGAACTTCCGCTGTCGGGTCAGAGGTCGGCGACGAGCGAGATGGCCAGCGCCAACATGACGACACCGATCAGCACGTCCAGTACCCGCCAAGCAGACGGCCGTGCGAACAGCGGCGCGAGCAGTCGCGAACCGTAGCCGAGGCCGGTGAACCAGACGATGCTGCCGAGCGCGGCGCCGGCCGCGAACCACCAGCGGAGGTCGCCGCCCTGCTGATTGCCGATGGAGCCGAGGAACACGACGGTGTCCAGGTAGACATGCGGATTCAGCCAGGTGAGAGCGAGGCAGGTGGCGACCGCCGCTGCGAGCGACCCCGTGCCGGCACCGGCGACGGACAACGCCGCGGGCTTGCGTGCCCGGTTCAACGCCATCAGGCCGTAGCAGAGCAGGAACACAGCACCCCCGATTCGGACGACGGTGAGGGCCGTCGGGAATCGGTCGACGACAGCGCCGACGCCGGCGACTCCCGCGACGATCAGGACGGCGTCGGACAACGCACAGACGGCGACGATGGGGAGGACGTGGGCGCGCTGTAGCCCCTGACGCAGCACGAACGCATTCTGCGCTCCGATGGCCACGATGAGAGAGAGCCCGACGCCGAACCCGATGAGGGTGGACTGGCCGACAGCGACGATGTTCATACCGACGACGCTAGAGACGCACACAGATCCAGTCCAGCTAATGATTTTCACTCATCGTGAATGTAGCTTAAGTCGATGGATCAGGAACAACTGCGGGCGTTGCGCGCGGTGGTCGACGAAGGGACCTTCGACGCCGCCGCACGGGCTCTGCACATCACCCCGTCGGCCGTCAGTCAGCGCATCAAGTCGCTCGAGACGTCGGTCGGGCGCGTGCTGGTTCGCCGTACCAAGCCGACCGAGGTCACCGAATCCGGGTCGACGCTGCTGCGTCTCGCGCGTCAGATGGACAGTCTCACCGAGGAGACGCTTCGCGAATTGCGGAGCGAGGACGCCCACGCGTCCATTTCCCTTGCCGTGAACGCCGATTCGTTGGCCACCTGGGTGCTGCCCGCCCTGGCGCATCTCGCGCCGACCGTCGCGTTCGACATCCATCGGGAAGATCAGGATCACACCGCGGAGCTGTTGCGGGACGGAACCGTCACTGCAGCAATCACATCCGACGGTGTAGCGGTGCGCGGCTGCACGGTGCGCAGCTTGGGAGCGATGCGCTATCGGCCCACCGCGAACGTCGCGTTCTGTGCACGGTGGTTCTCCACGAGCGTGGACGACAGCTCCCTCGCCGCAGCGCCTGTCGTCGTCTTCGATCGGAAGGACCGGTTGCAGGAACGCCATCTCCTCGCGCGCGGCGTGGACCCGTCGACCCCTCCCCGTCATGTCGTCCCGGCGTCGGCGGAGTTCCTGACGGCCGTGCGTCTCGGATTCGGCTGGGGCATGATCCCGGATCTGCAACGGCGCGACGGCGATGGCTTGGTTGCGTTCGACGGCGATGCAGTGGACGACGTCGGGCTCTACTGGCAGCAGTGGGCGTTGTCGTCGACGACTCTGGATCGGCTGGCGGACGCGTTCGCGGTGGCGGCGCAGAAAGAGTTGATCGTTGAATAACCAACTCTACGTTGAATATTCAACGTCCTTCGTCTGGGTAACGGTTCAGTCTCATCGGTTAACGGATCGATCGAGCTCCCGATAAGGGTGGTGTAGACCACTCGCGCGGCGAGTCGCTACCGGCGCGGGGAGGCGCACATGAACGCACGCAGGACCAAGAAACTTGCTGCGGTGGTGATGGCGCTGGGGGTGCCATCACCATCGCGGCCTGCGGAAACAGCGCAGGCGCCGACGGTAGTTTCACCGTCGTGGCACCGACGTCGGTCCCCGCTGGCACGACGTCGTCGTTTCCGGCGCCGCCGACGGAGCCGGACTCGCGTGACGATGCGCCCACGCTGATGGAATCGCTGACGGTGTCACCGTCGGCGCCCACGCGGAGCGCTCCGACCGTGAACGCCGAGATCTACGACGCCCACCACCCCGGCGACGACGAGACCTACTTCTTCCGGACCCCCACCGGGCGTACGACCTGCGGTTTCCGTCTCGGACTGGCCGAGTTCGGGTACCGCGTCGGGTGTCAGACGTCGTCCGTCCCGAGCACGCCGGGCGTGCCGACCTGCGGCCATGGCGGTCCGGGCGTTCACATCAACGCCGAGGGCACGTCACGGCTGTGCGCGAAGCAGAACGTGTACGGGGGAGCGACCATCGACTATGGACCGGTCGCGGCCGACTCGATGCCCACACTCGAGTACGGGGACACGATCGAGGTGGATGGCGCGTCGTGCACATCGGCCGAAACCGGTGTGACGTGTTTCGACGCCGGCCATGCGTTCCGACTCTCCGTTGACGAGTCGGTCATCTACAGCTGAGTCGTCGTCAGGCTGGGACGTGACTTCCGTTCCCGAGACCACGCAGCGCGCGCTTGATCTTTTCCTGCGCTTCGTCGAGCGACTCGGCAGTCGGCGACGGGTCGGCACCGGAGATGTCGAAGTCGCCCATGTCGAAGGCCGGGAACACATGCAGATGCAGGTGCGGCACTTCGAGACCGGCGATCAGCAAACCGGCACGGGGCGCGTCGAACGCTGTCCGCACGGCCTTGCCCACCTGCTGCGCAACGATTGTCAGACGACCGAACGTCGCGGGATCGAGGTCCTGCCACTGGTCGATCTCCGCCCGCGGCACCACCAGCGTGTGGCCCTGAGTGACCGGATTGATCGTGAGGAACGCGACGAGGTCGTCGTCCTCCCACACGAAGCGTCCCGGTAGGTCTCCCTTGATGATTGCGCTGAACACCGATGCCATGTTCTGCACACTAGCGGGCAGGCCGGAGGCCGGTCGGAAATGACGGGCAGGCCGGAGGCCGGTCGGAAATGGCGGGCAGGCCGGAGGCCGGTCGGAAGTGACGGGGTCCGTTCACAGGAAACTGCCAGCCCGAGTGCAGGGTGGTCCCAGAGCCGACCACCAGAGTTCGACGTATGACAACGAACGTATCCATCGGCGCAGGTGAGCAGCGCGCGGCGTCCACGTCGACCAGCGCTGTTGCCACCCTCGAAGTGGTCATCCCCGTCTACAACGAAGAGCGAGATCTGGAGACCTGCATCCGCCGACTCCACTTCTTCCTGACCACCACCGTGCCCTACGCCTCGCGGATCACCATCGCGGACAACGCGAGCACGGACTCCACCCTCGAGGTGGCGCGGCGTCTCGAAGCCGAGATCGACGGGGTTCGTGTCCGTCATCTCGGCGAGAAGGGTCGCGGGCGGGCCCTGAAAGCGGTCTGGCTCGAATCCGAGGCCGACGTGGTCGCTTACATGGACGTCGACCTGTCCACGGACCTGAACGGTCTGATGCCGCTGGTTGCCCCTCTCGTCTCCGGTCACTCCGATCTCGCCATCGGTTCACGGCTCGCGAAACAGTCACGTGTGGTGCGAGGAGCGAAGCGCGAGTTCATCTCTCGCAGCTACAACCTCATTCTGCGTACGTCTCTGCGAGCCAAATTCTCCGACGCGCAGTGTGGGTTCAAGGCCATCCGCACCGATGTCGCGCGCGAGTTGCTGCCCCTCGTTCAGGACAACGGGTGGTTCTTCGACACCGAATTGTTGGTGCTTGCCGAGAAGGTCGGCCTGCGCATCCACGAGGTGCCGGTGGACTGGGTCGACGACCCGAATAGCAGCGTCCACATCGTCGACACGGCCGTGCAGGACCTCAAGGGCTGCTGGCGGGTGGGTCGGGCGTTGGCGTCCGGTGCGCTTCCCGTCGCGGACCTGCGCCGGAGTTTGGGACGCGAACCACTCGTGAGCGGGGTGCCCGTGGGAATGATCGGCCAACTGGTGCGTTTCGGCATCGTCGGCGTGCTGAGCACCATCGCGTACGGCGTTCTCTATCTGCTTCTGCAGGACATGATGGGCGCGCAAGGAGCGAACTTCGTCGCGCTCCTGATCACCGCGGTGCTCAATACCGCTGCGAATCGGCGGTTCACGTTCGGCATCAGCGGGTCCGACGGCGCCGTCGGACACCAATTGCAGGGACTCTTCGTGTTCGCCTTCGGCTGGGTCATCACCGCAGGATCACTGTTCGCTCTGCACCAATGGGTGCCGGACGCGTCCAAGCATGTCGAGTTGGTCGTGCTGGTGATCGCCAATCTCGTTGCTACCGTGACCCGATTCGTCGCCCTGCGTTGGGTGTTCCGCCACTCCACCTCCGGGGTGACGGCATGACCGCCACTCTGGACGCAACCCACGATGCCTCGGCTGCGCCCGTCCACCCTTCCGGACGCAGCCGCTGGGAAACGATCGCCGTGACCGGCCTCCTGGTCGGCACGGCGATCGCCTACATCGTCAACCTCGGCTCTAACGGCTGGGCCAACTCCTTCTACTCCGCTGCGGTACAGGCGGGTTCGGAGTCGTGGAAGGCGTTCTTCTTCGGATCGTCGGACGCGGCCAACTCGATCACCGTCGACAAGCCACCGATGTCGTTGTGGCCGATGGAGATCTCGGTCCGCATCTTCGGGCTGAATTCGTGGTCGATTCTGCTGCCGCAGGTGATCATGGGTGTCGCCTCCGTCGCGCTGCTCTGGATCATCTGTCGGCGGCACTTCGGACCCGCCGCAGGATTGCTGGCCGGACTCACGCTCGCCCTGACTCCCGTTGCAGCACTGATGTTCCGGTTCGACAATCCCGATGCGCTGCTGGTGCTGCTGATGATCGGTGCCGTGTGGGCACTGCTGCGGGCTGTCGAAGACGGGCGCACCCGCTGGCTCGTACTCGTCGGAGTGCTGTGCGGATTCGGATTCCTCACCAAGCAATTACAGGTCATGCTGGTGGTGCCGCCGCTCGCGTTGACGTACCTGCTAGCCGGGCCGGTCGGCATCGGAAAGCGCATCGGTCAGCTGTTCGTCTCACTGGGCACCATGATCGTCGCAGCCGGATGGTGGATCGCCATCGTCGAACTGTGGCCGGCGTCGTCGCGCCCGTGGATCGGTGGGTCTCAGAGCAACTCCATCCTCGAACTGACGTTGGGCTACAACGGATTCGGACGACTCAGCGGCGAGGAAACCGGATCGGTCGGGGGAGGCGGCATGCGCGCCGGCGGCAGCATGTGGGGAGAGACCGGCATCTTGCGCATGTTCGACTCGCAGCAGGGCGGCAACATTGCATGGCTGATCCCGTCGGCGCTGATCCTTCTCGTCGCCGGCATCGTGCTGCGCGGCCGATCTCCTCGCGTCGACGTGCGCCGCGCGGCGTTCGTGGTGTGGGGTCTGTGGTTGCTGGTCACCGGTCTGACGTTCAGTTTCATGGCGGGTATCTTTCACCCGTACTACACGGTGGCACTCTCTCCGGCGATCGCCGCGTTGGTGGGAATCGGGAGTGCCACACTGTGGCGCACCAAGTCTCGGTATTGGGTGCGCATCGTCATGGCAATCTCGGTGCTCGCGGCCGGTGCGATGTCCTGGATCGTGCTCTCGCGCAGTGACACCTTCGTGCCGTGGCTTCGCTTCGTGATCGTCGCGTTCGCAGCGATCGCCGCGATCGCTCTGCTCATTCCGTATCTGACGAAGGGCCGCCTCGCGGTGGTGACGATTCTGGCGGCCATGTTCGCTGGGCTCGCTGGGCCCACGGCATACGCGATCGACACGATTGCTACGCCGCATCAGGGCTCGATCGTGTCCGCCGGGCCGAGCACCGGCGGGTTCGGTCCCGGCGGAATGGGCGGCGGGCGAGGCGGTTTCGGTGGCGCTCGTAACGGCGGTGCCGGGATGCCGGGTGGTGGGCAGATGCCGGCTGCTACCGGGATGCCGGGTGGTGCGCGTATCCCGGGAGCGCCCGGCGCGGCCGCGATGCCCGGACGATCCGGGGGTGCCGGCAGCCTCCTCATGGGCAGCACCCCGAGCGCTGCGGTCACTGCACTGCTGGAGCAGAATTCCGACCAGTACACCTGGGTCGCTGCCGCCATCGGCTCGAACAGTGCATCGGGATTCCAGCTCGCCACACAGGATCCGGTGATGCCGATCGGTGGGTTCAACGGCACCGACCCGTCGCCGACGCTGGCGCAGTTCCAGCAGTACGTCGCCGACGGCCGGATCCACTGGTTCATCGCCGGTGGCGGCATGATGGGCGGCTCCAGTTCGGGAACGTCGGCGGAGATCACCAGTTGGGTCGAGGCGAACTACACGGCCCAGACGGTGGACGGGGTGACGCTGTACGACCTGACCAGGTAGGTGCAAGGTGGTCCACTTTTCGGTCCGAGGCGCGGGATACCGCGCATTGCACCGGAAAGTGGACCAATGCGCATGTTTGGCCCTGTGGACAACCGGCGACTTATCCACAGATCCCGAGGTGACACTGGCGCGGAGACGCTGAATCGTCCACGGTGTGCCGATGGGGGTATTCACATCGGAACAATTGGGGCTCGGCCGTGGCGCAATCGCGTACCGGGTGAAATCGCAACGATTGATCCGCGTCTTGCCCGCGATCTACGCAACCGAAAAGCCGGACTACCTCGACTTGTGTACCGCCGTGACGCTGTGGAAGCCGAATGCGGTGTTGAGTCATCTAACGGCCGCGTGGTTATGGGACATGATCGACTCCGAGCCGGAGACGATTTCGGCGTCGGTGCCTCCCGATAGTGCACGCCGCGCACCGCAATGGGTGCGGCTCTTTCGCCGGCAACTCCCCGAGCATTCACGTCGTCGCGGACTGCCGGTGGTGACGAGGGCTCAGACTTTTGTCGACGTAGCCGCGATGCTGCACGGCAGCCAGCTAGAACTGTTCTTCGATACTGCGGTTCGCACGCCTGCCGAACGTCGAGAATTGGTGACGTTGTGTGAGCGCTCCAAGGGGATGGCAGGAATGACGGCGCTCCGACAGCAACTTCGACGGTGCGTGCTCAACACTCGATCGGAACCCGAGCGCCTCGTGGGACGTGCGATGTCGGCGCGAAACTTCTTCATGGAAATCAATGCGCAAATCGGGAGGTATTTCGGTGACTTCGTCGACTTTCGTGCTCGGGTGGTCGTCGAGATCGACGGTCGCGAGTTCCACATCTCGCCCGATGCGTTCAACAACGACCGGAGCCGCCAGAATCACTTGATGTTGAGCGGGTGGTTGATTCTGCGCTACTCCGCGGTGCAGGTCATGGCAAACATGGACCGCGTGATCGACCAGATCATGGCTGTGGTGCGTCGACGTCGTCGGTCGATCAACGCGTGCATGCCGGAGTGGCCATTTTCATGACTCAGACGCGAGATCCCGCGCTTCGAGCCGAATAATGGCTCATTTTGCATGACCGGCCAACGCCCTCGCCAACACGACCACCAGAACCCCGGCCAGCGGCACCACGATCAGCCCCACCCGCAGGCCGGCCGTGTCCGCGACGAGGCCGACGATGGGCGGTGACACCAGGAAACCGATGCGCATGAGCCAGCTGACGACGGCCAGTCCGGTGCCGTGGCGCAGACCGGGAAGGTCGTCGGCCCCGGACATCGCGGCGGGAACCAGGGTGGCCACACCGAACCCCGCCGCGGCGAACCCGACGATGGTGCCGGGAACCGACGGGAATGCCAGCGCCGCACCCATTCCGACGGCGGCGATCGTGCCTCCGGCCCTGGCCACCGCACGTTGGCCGAACCGGTCGACCAGCCGGTCACCGAGAAGTCTGCCGACGGTTTGAGCGCCGACGAGCGCGACGAAGCCGAGGGCTGCGACGGCCGGAATCGCGCCGAGGTCACCGTTCAGATACACCGCAGCCCAGGAGCTTCCGGCGTCCTCGACCAGTGCGCCGCACACGGCGATGACGACGAGTGCGGACAGAACGGCCACTTTGGGACCGACGGAGGACTGCGTCGGCAGCTCACCGGTCTTGGACAACGGCTCCGGTCCGGGAAGCATGAGGAAGTAGCACCCGACCGCGATCAGCGACATCAGGACGGTCGACGTGCCGAGATGGATACCGAGGGGGATGTCGAATCCTGCTGCTGCGCCGCCCATCACACCACCGGTGACCGCGCCGATACTCCAGACAGCGTGGAAGGAATTGAGTATGGAACGGCCGTAGGCTCTTTGGACGCGCAACCCGTGCGCGTTCTGGGCGACGTCGGTGATCGAATCGGCCGCACCGGCCAGAAACAGCGAGGCGGCCAAGGTGACCCACGTCGGCGACACTCCTGCCGCCACGACGCCGATCCCCGTGACTATCGTGCCCGCCACCGCGACGCGTGACGAGCGGTAGCGGCGCACGAGCAGACCGGCCGCGAGCCCCGACACCAACGCGCCGAGAGGAAACATGGCGAGAGCGACGCCGTAGATCGTGTTGGTCAGGCCGAGTTCGGCTTTGATCGCGGGGTACCGCGGAACGAGGTTCGCGAACAGTGCACCGTTGGTGAAGAACAGCAGTGAGACCCCGATGCGGGCGTTGCGAGGTTGCACGTCAGGTACCCAGATCCCCGGCTACGTCCGACGACGCGAGCAGGATGGTGAGGATCGGGACGACGTGCGGTCCGGAGATGCGGTAATCGCCACGACCTCGTTGCTCCACCAGTCGTGCCGCAGTCAAGGACTTCAGGTGGTGGTAGAGCTGGCCCGGTGACGACAAGCCCACCGCTGCCTGGAGATCGGCCGCGTCCACCGGCCCGTTCAACAGGTGCCGAACGATGCCCTGCCGCACCGGGTGGCCCAGTGCGGCAAGGACATCGACGGAGTTCTGCATCGGAAGGCGGAGAACACCGTCGGGCGTGTACTCGATCTCCCACGTCACGCGGCCGTGGAGATTGGATTCCCCCCGGTAACCGATCAGTCCACCGGAGCCCGCGCCCGGTGACGGAGGGGCGGCGACCGGCGCCTCGAGCGCAGCAACCCGTGCCTCGAGTGCGGCGAGCCGCTCCCTGAGGTCGGGTTCGTCGGTCACGCCACGCAGGCTATCCGGTCCAGCGTCGCGCGATCGCGCGCGGCGTCGATGATGAGTTGCTGCTGGTTACCGAAATTCTCCAGTACCGATGTGAACGTGGATTCGTCCATTCCTGACATCAGCCAGACCGCGGTGGCCTGTGAGCCGTCGTCGAGTGTGAACTCGAACGCCTGGGTGAGGACGCCCGGTACGCTTCCGCCCTTGAATCCCATGGCGGTGAAACCGTCGGGGGCGGGTCGCCACTCGAGTTGACGACGGATGGTGTCGGTCGCCGCTCCGAACGTTCCGCTCAGGATCGACCGGTACACCGACGTCAACTCCGAGGCGGTTCCCATCGGGCCGTTCTGCGACAGGTACTCTGCTTGCTCGCTGAGCGGGGTCGTTCCCACCAGAGTGCCGCTGTAGGCAACGCGGAAGGCGTCGTCGAATGCAAAACGTTGCGCCAACGGCCACAGGTCCCCGGTCGGATGCTCCGGATCGACTGCGCCCAGCGTCGACCCGACCAGCGTGGGGACTTGGAAGTCGGCCCAACCACCGGTCGCGGCTGCGTCGATCAGGGCCTGATCGCCCAAGCGGTAGCGCAAGTAATCGGCGGTCGCATTGTCGCTTTCCTGGATCATGGCCGAGACCATGTCGTCCAACTTCACCGTGCCCGACAGATCGTCGGGAAACACGCCGTTGTTCGGAATTCCCAGCCGGGTCAGTGCCTGCGGGTGCGCTCCGCCGTCCACGCCGGACGCGTGCCACCGCTCCCAGTCCAGGATCGGTACCTGCTCGTTCGGATCGAGCTTCCCCGCCGCCACCGCTTGTGCGTACGCCGCGAGATGTACCACCTTCACGGCGGATGCCAAGGGCTGAACCGCGTCGGGTCGGTGATCGACCACGGTCCCCTTGCCGTCGTCGATGACCAGGCTCGTGGTCTCCGACTGCGCGGGAATCTGTCCGATCCACCCCTCGGGCTGGGTGAGATCGACGGCCGGCGTCGATTCGCAGGCGGGGTCCGCCGCCGCAGGAGGGTCCTCGGCTGCGGCGCATCCCGCGAGAACCAGCAGGGCGGCGAGTGGAGCGACGAACCTCTTCATCTCATCCTCCAATATTCCGGTATTCCGTATTTACGAAACAACAAGTTAGCGGCCCGCGAGTGGAAAGTCCAGAGAAGTAGGCTGCTCCCGTGCGCGTACTCGTCATCGGCTCCGGAGCCCGTGAACATGCCCTGGTTCTCTCCCTGTCGGAAGATTCCGACGTCAGCGCGGTCCTCTGCGCCCCCGGCAATGCCGGGATCGCGAAGGTTGCCGAGACCCGTGCGGTCGACGTGGCGTCCGGACCCGCGGTCGCGGAGCTCGCAGCAGAGGTCGACGCCGACCTCGTGGTCGTCGGACCGGAGGTGCCACTGGTTCTGGGAGTGGCCGATGCCGTCCGTGCCGCAGGAATCGCGTGCTTCGGGCCGTCCGCCGAGGCCGCGAAGATCGAAGGATCGAAGGCGTTCGCCAAGGACGTCATGACCGTCGCCGGCGTGCGCACCGCGCACAGCGAAATCGTCGACAGCCCTGCACGACTCGATTCCGCGCTGGATCGCTTCGGTCCGACCTGGGTGGTCAAGGACGACGGCCTCGCCGCGGGCAAGGGTGTCGTCGTCACGGCGGACCGACTGACCGCTCGGGCTCACGCCGCCGATCTCCTCGAACACGGGCACCCTGTACTTCTCGAGACGTTTCTGTCCGGACCCGAGGTGTCGCTCTTCTGTCTCGTCGACGGCACCGACGTCGTGCCGCTGCTCCCGGCGCAGGACCACAAGCGGGTCGGCGACGGCGACACCGGACCCAATACCGGCGGAATGGGCGCCTACACCCCGTTGCCCTGGTTGCCGGAGGGCGCAGTCGAGCGCATCGTCGCCGACGTCGTCGAACCCGTTGCCGCCGAGATGGTTCGACGCGGATGCCCGTTCAGCGGACTGCTGTACGCGGGCCTCGCCGTCGACGCCGACGGACCCGCGGTCATCGAATTCAACTGCCGCTTCGGTGATCCTGAAACACAGGCGGTACTGGCCCTGCTCGATTCGCCTCTCGGAGCAACTCTGAACGCGGTCGCCACCGGAACCCTGAAAGACCTTCCGCCGCTGCAGTGGAAGGACGCTTCCGCCATCACCGTGGTGGTGGCCGCCGAGAACTACCCCGGGCGCCCCCGTACCGGAGATCCGATCACGGGAATCGACTCACCCACCGTGCTGCACGCAGGCACCGCCGTGAACGCCGACGGCGCCGTGGTGTCGGCGGGCGGACGCGTACTGAGTGTCGTGGGTGTGGGGGCCGACCTCGACGAGGCCCGCACGTCCGCATACGAGACGATGTCGCATATTCGTCTGGCCGGCAGCCACTTTCGAACAGATATCGGGCTCGCTGCGGTCGAAGGCCGTATCTCCGTACCGTCGTGAGATCCGAGCAGGAAGGCCGGAGGTCGGCCGAAACGAACAGTCGGCGCTCGCGCGTCGAACCGTTCCATGTCATGGACGTGTTCGCGGCCGCGGCGGCACGGCAGGTCACGCACGGCGATGTGCTGAGTCTGGCTGCGGGACAACCGTCCACGCGCGCACCCAAGCCGGTACTCGACGCCATGCACGCTGCCCTCGATTCACATCTGCTCGGGTACTCCGAAACGCTCGGGATACGCCCGCTCCGTGAGGCCGTCGCCCGCTACCACTCCGAGCGCTCGAATATCGCCGTCGACGCGGACGACGTGGTGATCACAACGGGCTCGTCGGGCGCCTTCACGTTGCTGTTCCTCGCTGCGTTCGACGCGGGCGACACCGTCGTCATGGCACGCCCCGGCTATCCGGCGTATCGAAACACGTTGGCCGCGTTAGGCTGCCGTGTTGTCGAACTGGATTGCGGCAGTGACGTCCGCTACCAGCCCACGGTGGAGATGCTCGACGCCCTGCCCACCCCGCCGGCGGGACTGATCGTGGCCAGCCCAGCCAACCCCACGGGAACCGTCATCGATCCGACGGAACTCGCGAAGCTCGCACGCTGGTGCGACGAGCACGGAACGCTGCTCGTCTCGGACGAGATCTATCACGGCATCTCCTACGGCGACGTCGCCACGACCAGCGCATGGGAAACATCCCGCGAATCGGTCGTGGTGGGCTCGGTGTCGAAGTACTTCTCGATGACGGGATGGCGACTGGGTTGGATGCTGTTGCCGCGCAGTCTCACTCGCGCAGTGCAGCGACTGGCGTCGAACATGACGGTCTGTCCGCCCACCACGTCGCAGGTCGCTGCAATCGCCGCGTTCACCGACGAGTCGCGTGCCGAGATCGACGCCCACGTGCACCGCTACGCCGTCAACCGGGACATCCTGCTCAGCGGTCTACGCGGCGCGGGCATCACGGATCTGGCGCCGGCCGACGGCGCGTTCTACGCCTACGCGGACGTTGCGCACCTCACCGACGACTCCCTGCGCTGGTGCTCGGACATTCTCGACCGCACCGGTGTCGCGTTCGCTCCGGGCATCGATTTCGACACCGTGCGCGGCTCGCACACCGTGCGGTTCTCCTTCGCGGGCGCCACCGCGGACGTCGAGGAAGCAATCGAGCGTCTGCGCCCGTTCCTGCACTAGGTGTATTGCCCGAGAAGTGTGCTGCCCGAGAACAACTAGGCGAGCTGGTGCAGAACCGTCTCGACGTCCGCTCGACCGACGTCGCGGTGCGTCACGAAGCGCACCTTCCCCGCCACCGACACCGCTCCGATTCCCTTGGCGGCCAACTCGGTCACCGTAGCCGACGGGTCGGGTGAGTCGGCCAGCACGATGTTCGTGTCCGGGTCGGTCACCGTCCACCCGCGCTCACGCAGGCCGTCGGCGAGCACCCTCGCATTGGCGTGATCGTCGGCAAGTCGGTCCATCGACTGCAGCGCCACCAACCCGGCTGCGGCGAGCATGCCGCCCTGACGAACGCCGCCGCCCAACATCTTTCGAATACGTCGGGCTTCCTCGATACGGGTCGCGTCCGACGCCAGTACCGATCCCACCGGAGCCCCGAGACCCTTGCTCATACACACCGTGACCGTGTCGGCGCCGCGCGTCAGCTCGGACGGCGGCACCTCCAGCGCCACCGCAGCGTTCCACAACCGGGCGCCGTCGAGATGGACGAGCAGCTCGTTCTCCTTGGCCGCGGCCACCAGGTTCGCCCAATCCGCGGGGCCGGTCACCGCCCCGCCCGCGAAGTTGTGGGTGTTCTCGAGGCACAGCAGCGTGGTGCGGAGGGCGAAGTACGGGCCGCCCGCTGCGCCCTCGCGGCGAACGGTGTCGACGGAAGGCCGACCCGGGCCACCGTCGTGCGGCAGAGCGCGAGGCATCCCGAGTGCGAGCCACGCTGCGGTGCCGAGCTCGGATCCGAGGACGTGCGCGAAGTCCGGTGCGAGAAACTGATCTCCGCGGCGTAGGTGCAACATCAACGCAATCACGTTGCCCATCGATCCGCTGGGAACCCACAGTGCGGCCTCGAAGCCCAAGACATCGGCGACGGTTTCCTCGAGCTTCGCCATCGTCGGGTCGTGATCGAGCACGTCGTCGCCGAGCGGCGCGTCGAACATCGCCTTCTTCATGTCGTCGTCGGGCGTGGTTACGGTGTCCGAGCGCAGGTCGATCTGTGGGAGTGGAGCCATGATTCCATTCTGCCCGGCTGGGGCCCCTCGAAGTGGCAGCATGTGTTCCCATGCCAGCAGGTACCGCGACGAGGGCGACGCCGAAGGGAAAACGGCGTCGGCAAGCCTTGATCACGGCGGCGGCCGACCTTCTGCTCGCGGGGGGATACGACGCGGTGCGACACCGCAGCGTCGCCGCTCGCGCGAGCCTGCCGCTGGCGTCGACCACTTACTACTTCGATTCGCTCGACGACCTCGTGGCACGCGCAGTCGAACTCAACGGCGCACGTGAGCTCGAAATCGTGCGGAACCGTCTCTGCACGATCACTCCTCGCGCCCGGGGTGCGGAAGCGACCGTGGAGTTGATGGTCGATCTCGTGGTGGGACCCGACACCGACGACAGCCGCAGAGACCTGCTGATCGCGCGATACGAACGGTTCATCGCGTCGGCTCGTCATCCCGAGCTGCGAACCATTCAGCGGCAGCTCCGGACCGACATGGAGACCCTCCTCGTCGACGCACTCGATCGGGCCGGTCGCTGCATCAGCCGGGCCGGTGCGCGCAAGATGCTCGCGATGGTCGACGGGGTGATCCTTGGCGCGCTCGGCGACGTGGACTCCGATCCTCGTGAACGCGTCCGCGAAGTGCTGCTCGGTTTGGTCGACCACGAGGCACCGCTGCTGCAGCCGTAAACTTCCCAGCTGTGAGCCGTATCCCGAATGTCCTTGCCACCCGCTACGCCAGCGCCGAGTTGGTGGATCTCTGGTCACCCGAACACAAGATCGTGCTCGAACGTCAGCTGTGGATCGCAGTGTTGCGAGCGCAGGCGGAGCTGGGTGTCGACGTTCCCGCCGACGCCATCGCGGACTACGAGCGGGTGCTGGGCGACGTCGACCTCGAGTCCATCGCGGCTCGCGAACGGGTGACCCGGCATGACGTCAAGGCGCGCATCGAGGAGTTCAACGCACTCGCCGGACACGAGCAGGTGCACAAGGGGCTGACCAGCCGCGACCTCACCGAGAACGTCGAGCAGCTGCAGATTCTGCGCTCCCTGGAACATGTCCACAGCCACGGAGTTGCCGTCGCGGCGCGGCTGGCCGAGCGCGCCGCCGAGTACAGCGGCATCGTCATGGCCGGCCGCAGCCATAACGTTGCGGCGCAGGCCACCACGCTCGGCAAACGGTTCGCGTCGGCGGCCGACGAGCTTCTGGTGGCCCTGACACGCGTGCGCGAGCTGATCGCGCGGTACCCGTTGCGCGGTATCAAGGGCCCGATGGGAACGGCGCAGGACATGCTTGATCTCCTGAACGGTGACGCTGCCAAACTGCAGCTCCTCGAGTCGAAGGTCGCCGAGCACCTCGGCTTCGCGCACGTGCTGACCAGCGTCGGGCAGGTGTACCCACGCTCGCTCGACCACGACGTGGTGTCCGCACTGGTCCAGGTCGGCGCCGGACCTTCGTCGTTCGCGCACACCGTCCGGTTGATGGCCGGGCACGAGCTGGTCACCGAGGGGTTCCAGCCGGGCCAGGTCGGGTCGTCGGCCATGCCGCACAAGATGAACACCCGCTCGTGCGAACGCGTCAACGGACTGCAGGTCATCCTGCGGGGGTACGGATCGATGGCCGCGGAGCTGGCCGGCGCGCAGTGGAACGAAGGCGACGTGTTCTGTTCCGTCGTCCGCCGCGTCGCGCTGCCGGACGCGTTCTTCGCGATCGACGGAATGATGGAGACATTCTTGACCGTGCTCGCGGAAATGGGCGCGTACCCGGCCGTCATTGCTCGTGAACTCGATCGCTACCTACCGTTCCTGGCCACGACCCGCGTCCTGATGGCGGCGGTCCGTGCCGGAGTAGGGCGCGAGACCGCGCACGAAGCCATCAAGGAGCACGCGGTGAAGGTGGCGTTGGCCATGCGTGAAGAGGGTCGCGAGCCGGATCTGCTGGACCGCTTGGCGGCGGACGATCGGCTACCTCTGGACCGGGCCGCATTGGACGCAGCGCTGGAGGACAAGTCCGCGTTCGTCGGGGCAGCGCAATCTCAGGTGGCTGCCGTGGTTGCTGCGGTCGAGGATCTGGTGGCGCAGTACCCGGAAGCGGCGAAGTACACGCCGTCGCCGATTCTCTGAGAACAACTTCGGTGTAGCCACGTGCGCTTGGCGCATGCGATGGCACCGAACGGCTCGCTGCCTGACCGAGCGACCGGAAGCCGCCGTAGCAAAAGATTTGTCTGGCAATCGGGTGCTGACACGTGCGCTCAGCGCACGCCATTACACCGAAGATTTCTTCTTGGGCAGCAGGAGGGCCAGCAGCAACATCAACACCGCCGTGCCCGCTACTCCCAGGAAGACCAGATGGATTGCGTCGGCCAGTTGGTCGGGCGGGGGATTGCCCGTGGTGTCGACGCGCGAATTCACCACGGCGCCGAAGATCGCCACGCCCACCGCGCTACCGATGGACCGGGCGAAGAGGTTGGTCGAGGTGACGACACCGCGTTCGCTCCAGTCGACGCTCGACTGCGCCGCGATGAGCGTCGGGCTCGCGACGAGGCCGAGTCCGATGCCGGTCACGAAGCACACGACCCCGACCTGCCACACCTGCGCGTCTCCGGTGATCAGGACAGCCGAGCCGGCGCCGAGCACGGTGAAGGCACCGCCCACCAGAGCGGTGGTCCGGAAACCGAAGCGCAGGTAGATCTTGCCGGACTGCGACGCGGCGATCGGCCACCCCAACGTCAGCGTGGCCAGCGCGAATCCGGCCACGATGGCGCCGGTGCCCAACACGCCCTGAACGTAGGTCGGAACGTAGGTCGTGAGGCCGAGCACCAGGGCGCCGATGAGCAACGACAGCGCACTGCTCACGATCAACAGTCGACGAGTCAGGACCCACAGCGGGAGGATGGGGTGGTCGGTATGGGATTCGATCCAGGTGAACAACGCCAAGGACGCCACGCCGAGGACGAAGATGCCGACGCCGATCGGTGACCACCACGCCCACGAATGCCCGCCTTCGAGCAGGCCCAGAATGATGGCGGCGGCACCGATGGTCAGCGCGGCGGCGCCGGCGTAGTCGATTTTCGGACGATCGCGCACTGCCGACTCGTGGAAGTTGCGCATCAGCATCCACGCAGCCACCGCACACAGCGGGATGTTGACGAAGAAAATCCAGCGCCAGGTCAGATACTCGGAGAACACACCGCCGAGCGTGGGCCCGAGTACGGACGAGATGGCCCAGACACTCGCGAGGTAGCCCTGGGCCTTGGCTCGCTCCTTGATCGTGTAGATGTCCCCGGCGATGGTGATCGACATCGGTTGCACCGCGCCGGCGCCGAGGCCTTGAACAGCGCGGAAGGCGATGAGGGCCGGCATGCTCCAGGCAAATCCGCACAGGATCGACCCGACGGCGAACAACGCGATCCCGAACAGCATCACGGGCTTGCGGCCGAAGATGTCGGCGAACTTGCCGTACAACGGGACCGACACCGCCTGAGCAAGAAGGTAGATGGAAAAGAGCCACGGAAACTGCGAGAAGCCGCCCAGGTCGTCGACGATGCTCAGGACAGCGGTTGCGATGATCGTCGAATCGAGCGCGACCAGTGACGTGCCGAGCATCAGTGAGATCAGGATGGGGCCCCGCTCGGAGCGGAAGCCCACGTCGACCTTGGTATCAGCGTTCGTTGCCATCGCTACCAGTATGACGGGCGCGCGTGACGTATCCGCAACCTTGATTAGGGTGGACTCTCGTGCGTCCCCCACTTTCGCAGTACCCGCATGTAGCGGGCGGTAAGGTCCGCGATCTGTATCGCGTCGACGACGACCATCTCCTCCTCGTGGCCAGTGACCGCATCTCGGCCTACGACCACATCCTGTCCACGCCGATCCCGGACAAGGGTCGCGTCCTGACGGCGATGAGCGTCTTCTTCTTCGATTTGCTCGGGGGGGTCAACCATCTCGCCGGCGATGCCGAGGACGAGCGCATTCCACAGGATCTGCTCGGGCGTGCGCTGGTGGTGCGGACCCTGAAGATGGCGCCCATCGAGTGTGTGGCGCGCGGCTACCTGACCGGGTCCGGGCTCTCCGACTACGAGGCCACAGGCTCGGTCTGTGGGGTGTCGCTTCCGGACGGCCTGGTCGAGGCGAGCAAGCTGCCCGAGCCCATCTTCACCCCTGCATCCAAGGCCGAACTCGGTGATCACGACGAGAACGTCGACTTCGCTGCGGTGGTCGACGCACTGGGTCCCGAACTGGCCGAGAACCTCCGGACCGCCACCGTCGACATCTACGAGCGCGCAGCGCGTTACGCCGCGACCCGCGGAATCATACTGGCGGACACCAAGTTCGAGTTCGGTGTCGACGCCGACGGCACCTTGGTCCTTGCCGACGAGGTGCTGACACCCGACTCGTCACGCTACTGGCCCGCGGATGGATACGAGCCGGGCAGAGTGCAGCCCAGCTTCGACAAGCAGTTCGTCCGCGACTGGCTCACGGGGGAGTCGGGTTGGGACCGAGCCGGTGACGGGCCTCCGCCTCCGCTGCCGGCCGACATCGTCGACGCAACCCGCGCGCGCTACATCGAAGCCTACGAACGCATTTCGGGCCTGAACTTCAACGATTGGGTTACACCATGACCGTCACACCTCCGATCGCAAAGACCGTGCCGCTCGAGCGGACGCATCACGGCGACACGTTCGTCGACAACTACGAATGGCTCCGCGCGAAGGAAGATCCCGAGGTGATCGCCTACCTCGAAGCGGAGAACGCGTACACCGATCAGCAGACCGCTGATCTGGAACCGTTGCGCACCAAGATCTTCGACGAGATCAAGTCCCGTACGCAGGAGACGGATCTGTCGGTACCCACTCGCCGCGGGTCGTGGTGGTACTACGGCCGCACCACCGAGGGCAAGAGCTACGGCATGCAGTGCCGCTGCCCCGTCGACTCTCCGGACGACTGGACGCCACCCGACCTCGCCGTCGGTGCCGACGTTCCCGGGGAAGAGATCGTGCTCGACGCGAACGTCGAGGCCGAGGGACACGACTTCTTCTCCCTCGGTGCCTTCTCGGTGAGCGACGACGGGCACCTACTCGCGTACTCCGTGGACACTGCGGGCGACGAGCGGTACACGTTGCGCGTCAAGGACCTTCGCACGTACGAGATGCTTTCCGACGAGATTCCGAACACCGCGCCCGGTGCCACCTGGTCGACCGACCAGCAGTACCTTTTCTACCAAACCGTCGACGAGGCGTGGCGACCCGACAAGGTGTGGCGACACAAGCTGGGTACTTCTGCGTCCGAGGACGTCAAGGTCTTCGAGGAACCCGACGAGGCGTACTGGGTCGGGTTCGGCGGCACCCGTAGTGACAAGTACCTGATGATTTGGGTCGGATCCAAGGTCACCACCGAAGGCTGGTATCTCGAAGCCGACGATCCCACCGGTGAATTCAAGGTCATCCTCCCGCGTCGAGAGGGCGTCGAGTACAGCGCGGAGCACGCCGTCGTCGGAGGGGAGGACCGGTTCGTCATCCTCCACAACGACGTGGTCGACGGGATCAAGGCGGAGAACTTCGTCCTGGCCGACGCTCCGGTGTCGGACCCGACCGACATGACGGTGCTGATCCCGCACCGCGACACCGTCCGACTAGAAGAGGTCGACGCGTTCGCGGACCACCTCGTCGTGTCCTACCGTCGCGAAGCGCTGACTCGTATTGCTCTGTGGCCGTTGGGTCCCGACGGTTACGGTGAGGTGACCGAACTCGAGTTCGACGAGGAACTGTTCTCCGTCGGACTGGGCGGGAACCCGGAATGGACTGCGCCGCTGCTGCGGTTCGGATACACCTCGTTCATCACCCCGTCGCAGGTGTACGACTACGACCTGGCCACGGGTGAGCGCATCCTGCGCAAGTCGCAGCCCGTACTCGGCGACTTCGATCCGTCGAAGTACGAGCAACGCCGCGAATGGGCGACCGCGGAGGACGGCACGAAGATCCCGCTGTCCGTCGTCAGCCGCAAGGACGTACCGGCAACGGGTGTGGTGCCCACACTGCTCTACGGGTACGGCTCCTACGAGGCCAGCATGGACCCGTCGTTCTCCGTCGCACGATTGTCGCTGCTCGATCGCGGCATCGTGTTCGTCATCGCCCACGTGCGCGGCGGCGGTGAGATGGGCCGCCAGTGGTACGAGAACGGCAAGATGACGACGAAGAAGAACACGTTCACCGACTTCGTCGCTGCCGCAGAGTATCTCACCGAAGCCGGTCGCGCCGACAACGAACATCTGGTGGCCGACGGTGGCAGCGCCGGTGGCCTCCTGATGGGCGCGGTGGCAAACCTGGCGCCGGAGCTGTTCTCGGGCATTCTCGCCAACGTGCCGTTCGTCGACCCGCTGACCTCCATCCTCGACCCGTCACTGCCGCTGACGGTGATCGAGTGGGACGAATGGGGAAACCCGTTGGAGAGCAAAGAGATCTACGACTACATGAAGTCCTACAGCCCCTACGAGAACATCGAGGCCAAGGACTACCCGGCCATCCTCGCCATCACGAGCATCAACGACACCCGAGTGCTCTACGTTGAGCCCGCGAAATGGGTTGCGGCGCTGCGGTCGACGAAGACCGGGGATTCCGAGGTACTGCTCAAGACCGAGATGAGTGCGGGCCACGGCGGTGTCAGCGGGCGGTACGAGAAGTGGCGCGAGGTGGCGTTCGAGTACGCGTGGATCATCGCGCGGACCGGGGCGGCCTAGCGGGAAGGCCGGAGGCCGGCCGGAATTCGATCAGCGCCAGGTGTAGCGGATCTGAGGTCGCCCGGCACGCCCGTACTCGGTGTGCCGTTCGACTATCCCGTCGTCGGCCAGGCGTTCGAGGTAACGCCACGCGGTGACGCGCGAGACGCCCACCGCTTTGGCGGCCTCGGACGCTCCCATGCCCTCGGGCCGAGACTTGACGGTGTTCGAGATCTCGGAGAGTGTCTGCGGAGCAATGCCTTTGGGAGCTGCGGCGCGCTCGTCGGCAGTGCGAAGGGAGGCCATCGCGCGGTCGATGTCGCGTTGGCTGACGGCGGTGTCGCTGTTCGCCAAGGCAGTGCGGAACTCCTGGTAGCGCTCGAGCTTGTCGCGAAACGCCGCGAACGTGAAGGGTTTGAGCAGGTAGAGCACCACCCCGTGCGCGACTGCAGACCGCACCACGGCAAGGTCGCGCTCGGACGTGATCGCGATGACGTCGGGACCGGGCCGCAGTCCACCGAGGGCGGCCGCGACATCGACGCCGTTCGCGTCGGGGAGGCCGATGTCGAGGAGCACCAAATCGATGGGCCGATCGGCCGCAATCGCATTGGCTGCGGCGCGCATCGCCGCCGCCGCCGTGTGGACCATGCCGGCGACCTCGAATCCCGTGACGCGACCGACGTAGGTTGCGTGGGCTTCGGCAATGAGGGGTTCGTCCTCGACGATGAGAACGCGGATCACTGCTTCGCTCCGACCAGAGGAATCGTTGCCGTCACCACTGAGCCGTAGGAATTCTCGGCCGTGAGAGTGCCGCCGTGGCGGGCGACGACCTGGCTGACCAACGCCAGTCCCAGTCCGCGCGAACCGGATTTGGTGGAGAAACCGCGCGCACGGGCTGCTCCGAGTGCGTCCGGGTTCATTCCCGGTCCGCTGTCCGCGACCTGCACGACGAGGTGACTGTCACGCTCGCGCACCGTCACCTCCACCCAGGGTTGATCCGACGCCTTGGAGGCGTCGATGGCATTGTCTATCAGATTGCCTGCCAGAGTGACCAATTCGCGTGGATCCGATCCGGTCGAGCCCAGTGCGGTGTCCTCGGTGACCGTCAGCTCCACCCCCTGCTCCGCCGCCTGGCTGATCTTCCCGAGAAGGAGCGCGGCCACAGCCGGCTCGGTCACGGTGTTCATCAGGCGATCGATCAAGTGTTGCGAGAGTTCCAGCTCCGCGGTCGCGAACTCGACCGCTTCCTCGGCCCGGCCGAGCTCGACCATCGTGATCACCGTGTGCAATCGGTTCGCGGACTCGTGAGCCTGCGAGCGCAGCGACTCGGCGAACGTCGTCATGGAGTCCAGTTCACCTGTGACACGCTGCAACTCCGTGTGATCACGGATCGTCATGACCGTTCCCAGCTGCCGGCCCTGCCACATCACGGGCACCTCGTCGACCACCAGGATTCGGGTGTCGGTCAGATGCATCCCGGCAGAATCTTTCTGCTGCAACGATTCCGGGAGGTCCGATCGCTTCACCGGTCCGTCGGCCAGGTTCAACAGTCGCCGTGCCTCGTCGTTGACCACGTCGGCCCGATCGTCCGAATCCCACACGATCAGACCCTCCCCGATCGAGTGCAGTACAGCGTCGTTGTGCTCGTACATCCGGCGCAGCTCGTCGGGCGCCATTCCGAGAGTCTGGCGACGCAACCGCCGGCTCAGCGCACCCGATGCGACGACGGCCAGCGCCAGTGCGCCGGCCAGGGCGCCGAGAAACACGGGCAGGCCCGACACGAACCGGTCGGTGATCTTCTCTCGGGTCAGCCCGGCCGAGACCAACCCGACGACTCGGTCACCGTCGTACACCGGCGTGACGGATCGAATGGACGGTCCGAGCGAGCCCACATAGGTCTCGGTGAACGTCTCCCCTGCCAGGGCTCGGTCGATGTTGCCTGTGAACGGTTTTCCGATCAGGTCGACGGTGGTGTGGGTGAATCGCGTGCGATCCGGCGCCATCACCACGATGAAGTCCACGTCGTTGGCTTTGCGAATCTGCTCCGTCACCGGTTGGAGCAGCGCGGTGGGGTCGGGGGACTCGATTGCTGCTGTCGTCGACGGCGTCGACGCGAGGGAGACTGCGATGGCGACGACCTGCCGACGCGTGGCGGCGTCGCTGTCATGTCGCTCGTTGATCAGTGCCAAGGTGCCGCCGAGTGCAACGAGGACGACGATGGCGGCCAGTTGCCAGACGAACAGCTGGCGGGCGACGCTCCTCGATTCGCGAGCCATCTGTTCCTCCGATCTGTTTCGTGAAACAAATTTACATATGGGTGACTCGGGTCACTTGGATGGGCGAGTATTTGACTACACCGAGCGTGACACGCCTCACGCTCCTCCGCTTCACCTCGAATCCTAAGGAACACCCATGAGCTCCAGCCTGGACGACCGGTCTGCCTACCCGCCGGTGAAGAAGAAGAGAGACAAGACCCACTGGCTCTACATCGCGGTCATCATCGCGGTCGTGGCCGGTGTCATCGTCGGTCTCGTCGCCAAGGGAGTCGGCGTCGAACTGGCCGTCCTCGGCACGATCTTCGTCAGCCTCATCAAGATGATGATCAGCCCGGTCATCTTCTGCACCATCGTGCTCGGCATCGGCTCGGTCCGCGCCGCTGCCAGCGTCGGAAAAGTCGGCGGCCTCGCCTTGGCCTACTTCCTCTCGATGTCCACCATCGCGCTGGGCATCGGCATGGTCGTCGGCAACCTCATTCAGCCCGGTACCGGTCTGAACATCCCGACCGGCACCACCCCGGCAGTCGACAAGGCGTTGGATGCAGCAGAGGGCGCAGGCGGGACCCTCGACTTCATCCAGGACATCATTCCGACGTCCCTGCTGTCGTCGCTCACCGAGGGCAGCGTCCTGCAGACACTGTTCGTCGCCTTGCTCGTCGGCTTCGGCATCCAGGCCATGGGCAAGCAGGGTGAGCCGCTTCTTCGTGGCATCGGCATCGTCCAGAAGCTGGTCTTCCGCATCCTCGCCGGCATCCTCTGGCTCGCCCCGATCGGTGCCTTCGGCGCCATCGCCGGCGTGGTCGGCGCCACCGGATTCGACGCCGTCATTCAGCTCGGCACCCTGATGCTCGCCTTCTACATCACCTGCGCCATCTTCGTCTTCGGCTTCCTGGGCCTGATCCTGCGCTTCGTCGCCGGAACGTCGATCTTCAAGCTGGTCAAGTACTTGGCCCGTGAATACCTGCTCATCGTCGCCACCTCCTCGTCCGAGTCGGCACTGCCGCGACTCATTGCCAAGATGGAGCACGTCGGAGTCGAGCGCACCACCGTGGGAATCGTTGTCCCGACCGGATACTCGTTCAACCTCGACGGCACCGCGATCTACCTGACCATGGCCTCGATCTTCATTGCCGACGCCATGAACCTGCCGCTCTCGATCCCGGAGCAGCTCTCGCTCCTGCTGTTCATGATCATCGCCAGCAAGGGTGCAGCCGGCGTCAGCGGCGCCGGTCTCGCCACCCTGGCCGGTGGACTGCAGAGCCACCGCCCCGAACTGGTCGACGGTATCGGCCTCATCGTCGGCATCGACCGGTTCATGTCCGAAGCCCGCGCCGTCACCAACTTCTCCGGTAACGCCGTGGCCACCCTGCTGGTCGGAACCTGGACGAAGACGATCGACGCCGAGCGAGTCAAGGACGTTCTGGACGGCAAGCTCCCGTTCGACGAGACCACCATGGTCGACGACGGTCACGGCGCCGCACGCGAGCCCGAATCGAAGCCGGAGATGACCAAAGCCTGACTTTCGAAAACCGACCGTCTGCCCGACAGGATCCCTGCGATCCTGTCGGGCAGTTCGTCGTTGCCGCTGCGGGTTGGCCGGAGCCCGGCCGGAAGGCATCAGATACGGTGGCGCAATGACTGAACTGCAGAACATCGGCATCAACACGCTGGGCGGGGCGCCGACCTCCCTGGAGGAGTACGACGGCCGCGCGGTGTTGCTGGTCAATGTGGCCTCGAAATGCGGCCTGACCCCGCAATACACCAAGCTCGAGCAGCTGGCCAAGGAGTACTCCGACCGGGGCCTCACGGTCATCGGAGTGCCCTGCAATCAGTTCGGTGGCCAAGAACCGGGCTCGGCGGAAGAGATCGAAACCTTCTGCTCCACCACGTACGGAGTCACCTTTCCCTTGATGGAGAAAGTCGACGTCAACGGGGACGATCAACACCCGCTGTACGCAGAGTTGACGCAGACTCCCGACGCAGACGGCGAAGCCGGCGCCATTCAGTGGAACTTCGAGAAGTTCCTCATTGCTCCCGACGGCACGGTTGCCGGGCGGTTCCGCCCCCGGACCGAGCCCGACGCTCCCGAGATCATCGCCGCGATCGACAAGGTGCTCCCCGTCCGGACGCTCTGAGTTCAGCTGGAGTCAACATCGACAGAAACCGTCGTACACCCTGGTGTGCGACGGTTTTCGTATGAGCGCACCTGTCACTCCGACCGGCCTCCGGCCTGCACCTGTCACTCCGACCGGCCTCCGGCCTGCCCGCTTGATCGTCTCCGTGTCGGGAATCCGCGACGAGACACGCGACGCAGCTGCCGAGTTCGCCTCCGAGCTGTCGAACAAGGGTGTCCGGCTGTCCCTCCTGGTGGCGCCTCGCCTCAAGGACAAGTACCGGTTGACGAAAGATTCGCAGACTCAGGACTGGTTGCGCGAGCGCAAGGAGGCCGGTGACGCCATCGTGTTGCACGGCTACGACCAGGCCGCCACCAAGCGTCGCCGCGCCGAATTCGCCACCCTTCCCGCTCATGAAGCACGGTTGCGGCTCACGGCCGCCGATCGCGTGATGGAGGAGATCGGATTGCGCACGCGGGTGTTCGCGGCCCCACGCTGGATCGCGTCACCGGGTGCCGTATCCGCGCTCCCCGCAGCGGGTTTCCGCCTGCTGGCTGGAGCTACCGCCGTCCACGACCTCGAGCGCGGAACATCGGTACGTTCGCGCGTCTTCGGAATCGGTGAAGGCTTCGGCGCTGGTTCCGGCGGCTACGTCTGGGAACCCGGCACGACGGAACCCTGGTGGTGTCGCGCGTTGGTCATGGGTGCCGGACGAGTGGCGCGCCGCGGCGGCGTGGTGCGGCTCGCCATCAGTGCGAAGCAGGTCGGTCGGCCGGGTCCACGGCAGGCGCTGATCGACGCAATCGACCTCGCTCAGTACCACGGCGCCGAATCGGCGCTCTACGAGTGGCTTCCGAGGGTGTCGTCGCGCAACATCGCTTGAAGCGACGCCGTCGACTGCGCCCGATAGAGGTCGTGTGGATCGGCCACGGTACGGCCGATCACCTCGGACATCCTGTCGACCGACCACGGTGAGCCCTGCTTCGCGTCGTCCTTGGCGCCGTCCCCGGTGAGGTTCGACCGGAAGATCCCAGCGGCCGAGGCGGGCAGGAAATCTTCGTAGACAATGGGATTCGGGATCAGCCACCCGCCCCGGATCGCCGTCGCCAGGTCCGCCGGTCGATCGTCCTGCGGCCGGTCGGGATTCATCGAGTAGGTGAAGTAGCCGATGTCCTGCGCAGCCAGCTCTGGTTCGGTGTCCGGGTAGTCGCCGTCGGCGTCGTAGATCGTTCGACCCTTCTCGGTCAGTGCGATCCCACGTGCCTCGACCTCGCCGAAGCGGACGCGCAGCGAGTCGGTGTACACGCTTGCGTCCGAGGAGCGAAACGTCCTGGGTTCGGCGAGCGCCCGAAACGACGTCTGACGCAACAGGACTGCAGGGCCGTCGGTCCGCGGTGGGCCCTGGATGCGATCGATCATCTCGATGCCGCGATCCTGCATCCTCGTGTAGAGCTCGTCGATGTCGAGGACACGCGGAGTCAGGTGATTGATATGGGTGGTAGTCACCCCGCCGATGTCGGCCGCGACCGACGACACCGCCTCGAGGGTGTCGTACCACTCGCGGTCGACCGGTTCGGAGCCGATTTCGAAGGCTGCCGTGGCGAGTTCGACGAACCGGTCCGCGTCGGAGTCGTCGAGGTCCCCTTGCTCGGCCAGCTCGAGAAGTTCCGGTGAGAACAGGGTGCGCTCGTCCAGAAAGGTCTCGAGGCGCTCCTGAAGTTCAGGACCGAAGAAGCGCCGATCGTCGGTCACCAGGAGCGAGGTGAACACCCGAAAAGGGTTGCGCGACAATTCGTCCGGGTCGACAGGCCGGAACGCCGTCGACACCACCGGAATCGGGGTGGCCGCGTCGCGCAGGTCGTAGAACCCCACGGGGTACATGCCGAAGGCGGCGAAGATGGTTGCGACGGAACGCATCTCGTTGGGAGTGCCGACACGGATGGCGCCGTGCCGTTCGGCCGACACCCGTGCAAGGGTTCCGAGGCGCTCGGCATCGGCACCGTCGCGATGCATGACATCGCGATTGACCTCCTCGGTGACCTCGACGAGCGTGGTGTACGCAGGGACTTCCCGGCCGTACATCGCGGACAGCGAGGCGGCGAAGCGGGCGCGGAGAGTCGATGTCGGCACCATCTGGCCGATGGTATCGGTGCGCGGTGGTTGTCGAGGCCACATGCGTCATCCAACGGTGACGAGTCGTCCCAACACTTCGCCGATCAATTCGACCGGCACGACGCCGGGTTCGGCCAATTCCTCGATGGCGAGGCCGTTCGAGAGGCCCAGCAGAACGAACGTGACCCATTCGGCGGGAACATCCGTCGTGACGGTGGACGACAGCGCCTGCTGCACGGCCTCGGTAATGGATGCACGGACCTGCCGGCGATGGTCGGCGAAACGTGCGCCGACGTCGGGGTCGCGAAGCGCGCGCGCCCAGTAGTCCATGAACAGCAGTTGCCACTCACGGTTGGCGACGATGGCACCGGTCAGCCGCGTTCCGAGCGCGGTCCGTGCGTCGGATGCGTCGGCCGGGAGGTTCGCCAGAACGTCCGCGACCAGCTGAGACCGGGTGTCGATCTGCTGGTCCATCAACGCGTAGAACAGATCCTCCTTCGACCCGAAGTTGGAGTAGACCGCACCCTTGGTGAATCCGGCGGCCACGGCAATGGCGTCGAGAGTGGCGCTGTCGAAGCCCCGGACCGAGAACTCGGCGAGGGCGGCCACCAGAATTCGCTCGCGGACCTGCGCTCGTGGGGGGCGGCTGACGGTAGTTCGAGAGGTCACCCGGCGAACCATACTCTCGATACCGACGGTATCGAGATCGATGGGAGTGAGTTACCGTGGTCACATGAACACTCGCGCAGCGGACGTCGTGGTCGTCGGAGCCGGACTGGCGGGCCTGGTGGCCACCGCGGAACTCGTCGAAGCAAGGAAACGCGTCATCCTGGTCGACCAAGAGAACGCGAACAACCTCGGTGGTCAGGCGTTCTGGTCCTTCGGCGGCTTGTTCCTCGTCGATACCCCGGAGCAGCGCCGGCTCGGAATCAAGGACTCGTACGACCTCGCCCTCCAGGACTGGATGGGCACGGCCGGGTTCGACCGTGCCGAGGACTACTGGCCTCGGCAGTGGGCGCAGGCCTACGTGTCGTTCGCGGCGGGGGAGAAGCGCAGCTGGCTGCGCGAACGCGGATGGAAGGTCTTCCCGTTGGTCGGCTGGGCCGAGCGCGGCGGATACGGAGCAACCGGTCCGGGCAACTCGGTACCGCGATTCCATCTGACCTGGGGGACCGGTCCCGCTCTGGTGGAGGTCTTTTCGCGCATCGTTCGCGAGGGTGTCGCCACCGGTCTGGTGACCCTCGCGCATCGTCACCAGGTGGACGAGATCGTGCGGACGAACGGAGCGGCCACCGGTGTGCGGGGGACGGTGCTCGAACCGTCGTCCGTTGCGAACGGAGTTCCGTCGTCGCGCGTCGGGGTGGCGGAATTCGAGTTCTCGGCGGGAGCGGTGATCGTCACGTCCGGCGGCATCGGTGCCAATTGGGAACTGGTACAAAAGAATTGGCCGAAGCGCATGGGAAAGCCACCCAAGCACATGCTGACCGGAGTCCCCGCGCACGTCGACGGCCGCATGCTCGGCATCACCGAAGCGGCGGGCGGCAACATCATCAACCCGGACCGGATGTGGCACTACACCGAGGGCATCACCAACTACGACTCGATCTGGCCCAACCACGGCATCCGCATCCTGCCCGGACCGTCGTCGATCTGGTTGGACGCCACCGGTAAGCAGCTCCCGGCGCCATTGTTCCCGGGTTTCGACACGTTGGGCACGCTCGAGCACATCGTCACCACGGGGTACGACTACACCTGGTTCATCCTCGATCAGAAGATCATCGAGAAGGAGTTCGGACTCTCCGGCCAAGAACAGAACCCTGACCTGACCGGGCAGGACATCCGCAAACTGCTCGAACGAGTACGTCCGGGAGCGCCGGAGCCGATCGAGAAGTTCAAGCAGCGCGGTGAGGACTTCGTGGTCGCGGACACCCTGTCCGATCTCGTCGCCGGCATGAACAAGATCGGCGAGACAGATCTGGCGCTCGAGGACATCGAGCGGCTGATCGTGGCCCGTGACCGCGAGATGGACAACGACTTCAGCAAGGACCTGTCCGTCTCCGCCATTCACGCCGCTCGAAACTACAAGGGCGACAAGGCGGCTCGCATCGCTGCGCCACACAAGATGCTCGACCCTGCGTCGGGGCCGCTCATCGCGGTCAAGCTGCACCTGCTCACCCGCAAGACGCTCGGTGGTCTCGAGACCAACCTCAACTCGCAGGTGCTGAAGTCCGACGGAACCGTGTTCGACGGCCTGTACGCAGCGGGCGAGGTCGCCGGGTTCGGCGGCGGCGGCGTACACGGTTACCGCTCGCTGGAGGGCACCTTCCTCGGCGGGTGCATCTTCTCCGGACGGGCAGCGGGGAGGGCGCTGCGGTAGGCGCCTTCGGCACACGGGTGTGAAAAAGAGTCCTCCAGCACGCTTTTCCGCACCCGAGTGCCGCAGGCGCCTACACGGTCAGGCTGTTCTCCTGCGAGAACTGGCGGAACTCCGTGCCCTTGTCGGCGAGGTTGCCGAACATGCCGAAGTAGATCGGTCGCGCACCTTCCGCCACGACGGCCTCGTGAATGGGGAAAGCGAGGCGTGGCTTCACAGCGCGCAGGAAGTCGACACCCTCCGACACCTTCATCCACGGCGCCCCGGTGGGCAAAGCCAACACGTCGACCGGCTGATCGGGCACGAACAGCGAGTCGCCGGGGTGCAACAGCTGTCCGGGCTTGTCGGCCGATCCGAGCAGGAAACCGACGTTGTCGATCAGCGGAATGTCCGGATGGATCGTGGCGTGTGTGCCGCCGACGCCCGTGGCCTGCAGATCGCCGACGGTGACGACGTCCCCTGCGTTCACCGCGGTCCACGCGTCGCCCAGCTGCGCCGCGGTCTGCGGATCGCTGAACAACCGAGCGTTCGGGTTGGCGTCGACGAGCGCGGGCAAGCGGTCGACGTCGACGTGGTCGGCGTGTTGGTGCGTGACGAAGATGGCGTCGAGGCCGGTAATTCCCTCGAATCCGTGGCTGAAGGAGCCCGGATCGAAGAGGACCGTCGCCCCCTCGATGGTGGCAAGTACACAGGAATGTCCGAAGTGAGTCAGCTCCATGTCTACGAGTATGCGCCGGGACGGTAAACTCTACAGGTCATCCCCCGATCCTTCAGGAGCGCTCACGTGGCCCGTGTCGTAGTCGACGTCATGCCCAAAGCCGAGATTCTCGACCCCCAGGGCCAGGCCATCGTCGGTGCTCTGCCGCGTCTCGGGTTCGCCGGTGTCTCGGATGTCCGTCAGGGCAAGCGGTTCGAGCTCGAGGTCGACGACAACGTCGGTGACGACGAGCTCGCGACCATCGCCGAGTCGTTCCTCGCGAACACGGTCATCGAAGAGTGGAAGGTGACGCGGCTGTGACCGCACGCATCGGCGTCATCACCTTCCCCGGCACACTGGACGACATCGACGCATCGCGCGCGGTGACGACGGCCGGCGCCGAAGCGGTGTCGCTGTGGCACGGCGATGCGGATCTGAAGAAGGTCGACGCGGTCGTCGTTCCCGGTGGATTCTCCTACGGTGACTACCTCCGCGCCGGGGCGATTGCACGCTTCGCTCCGGTGATGGGCGAGGTCATCCGTGCTGCGCAGGCCGGTATGCCGGTGTTGGGCATCTGCAACGGTTTTCAGGTCCTGTGCGAAGCCGGTCTGCTGCCGGGTGCGCTCACCCGCAACCAGAACCTGCACTTCATCTGCCGCGATCAGTGGCTGAAGGTCGAGAGCACCGGCTCGGCGTGGTCGTCGCGGTACGAGTCCGGTGCCGAGATCCTGGTGCCGCTGAAATCCGGCGAGGGACGCTTCCAGGCGTCGGAGGCCGTGTTGGACGAACTCGAAGGCGACGGTCGGGTGGTGTTCCGGTACGCCGGTGACAACCCCAACGGCTCTCAGCGCTCCATTGCCGGCATTTCCTCGGCGAACGGACGCGTCGTCGGATTGATGCCGCACCCCGAACACGCCACCGAGGCACTGACCGGGCCCAGCGACGACGGACTCGGGATTTTCTATTCCGCGCTCGACGCCATCGTCAAGGCCTGACACGTCGTAGCGGTCGGTCGCCCCGTTCGTCAGCGCCGAAACGGGGCACCGAACTGGTTGGTCCTGTCGATCGGGAACGGTCCCCGGTACCGCTCCGTCGATCTCGCGTGAGCGGCTCGGGTATGCGTAACCTGTTCTCCCATGAGGTCATTCGGTGCTCGAATGTTCGCCGTCGCCCTCGTGGCATCAGCTGTGTCGGTGCTGGGGGCAACCCCGGCGAGCGCCGACGCACATGTGACCTCGCTCGATCACGTCGAGGGCTCACGCTGGACCATGACGGTGTACTCCCCGGCCATGGGCCGTGAAATCCCACTCGACGTCATCCGCCCTGCCGGAGGCGCGCCCGCACCCACTCTCTACTTGCTGAACGGGGCAGGAGGCGGCGAGGACGGTGCGAACTGGCAGTCGCAGACCGACGTCGTCGACTTCTTCGCCGACAAGAACGTCAACGTCGTCACGCCGGCGCAGGGTCTCGGAAGCTACTACACCGACTGGATTGCTCGCGATCCCGTTGTCGGACAACCGATGTGGGCGACTTTTCTGACGGACGAGCTACCCGGTGTCGTGAACGGAGCGCTCGGTACGAACGGTCGCAACGCTGTTGCCGGAGTATCGATGTCGGCGACGTCGGTGCTCGACCTGGCGATCGACAGACCCGGGCTGTACGACGGTGTCGCGTCGCTCAGCGGGTGCGCTCGCACCGCCACCCCAGAGGCCCAACTGGCGATCCGGGGCGTCGTCCGAGTGGCGAACGGCGGCAACGCCGACAACATGTGGGGACCCCCGAACGCCCCGGCGTGGTTGGATCACGATCCGTACCTGAGGGCCGAGGAGCTTCGGGGTACCGAGCTCTACATCTCCAGCGGTAGTGGGCTTCCTGGCCGATTCGACACCCCGGAAGCCCCGCGTCACGCCGGAGCGCCGCCCCTGCTCGACCAGATTCTGGTGGGCGGTGCCATCGAGGCGGCAACCCGTTACTGCACGGTGTCGATGGCAGACCGATTGCGGGATCTCGGCATTCCGGCGACGATCGACCTTCCCGGTGACGGCACCCACTCCTGGCTCTACTGGCAGGACCAACTGCACAAGGCGTGGCCGGTGCTCGCACAGTCGGTGACGCGATGACGCGCTCGGTGTTCGCGGTGGTGACCGCGTTCAACCCCGGGATCAGTCTGGTCGAGACCTGCGTCGCCGCCGAGAAGCAGGTCGACGCCGTCGTGATCGTCGACGACGGGTCCCCGACGGACGTGTCGGACACGTTGGCGGACTGCCGATCCCGAGGATGGACCGTGATCGAATCCGAAGACAACGGCGGCATCGCGCGAGCCCTCAACCGGGGTGTCACGCACGCACTGGCGGCGGGCGCGGACGTCGTGTTGACGTTGGATCAGGACACGATCATCGGCGGCGACTATGTCGAGCGCGGCTGCAGACACCTCGACCTCGCGGAGTCGCTGGAGCTGACGGACGTGATGGCGTCGGCGGCAACCATCAACGATTTGGTTGCGCCGTTCTGGTTCGCGCACAAGGGTTTGACGTTGGCGTTCGAGCCCATCCAGTCGGGTCTGATGATCACGAGATCGCTGCTGGAGAAGGTCGGGTTGTTCGACGAGGGCTTGTTCATCGACTGCGTCGAGACCGAGTTCTACCTCAGGGCGCGGGCGCACGGCGGGCACGCGCTGGTCATCCCCGGTGGGGGAATCGAACACCTGATGGGTCAACCTCGACGGTGGGTGGCCCCGCGCCCGCTGCGCTGGATCCTACGAGGGTCTATGGGCGCGTTCGAGTTTCGCGAGGACGCGGCCTTTCGGCATTACTACATCATGCGGAACCGGTGGACCGTGTATCGCCGATACGGACGGTCGGAACCCCTGTGGTGTGCGGTGTCCATCCTCAAGGACATGTTCACCCGGCTGGGCGTCTTTGCGTTCGGGACTCGGCGAATTGCCCGAATGTATCTGACCGGGTCTGGTTTACGTGCATCCATGCGAGGTGAGACGGGCAAGATCCCGGACCGAGTGCTCAGGCGGGCGAGGTTGGTTCGGTGACCCGTGGACGCCCGAGATCGGTATCGGTCGTCATCGCGGCACACAACGCGGCACATACGATCGGTACCCAACTCACTGCACTGGCCGAGCAGACGTACGACGGTGACGTGGAGATTCTGGTGTGCGACAACGGATCGACGGACGGCCTGAAAACCGCCGTGTCGGGCCACCCAGTCCGGTACGTCGATGCGAGTGGCCGACAGGGCGCGTCGTTCGCCCGCAACACCGGCGCTCGTATCGCGTCGGGAGATTTCCTTGCCTTCTGCGATGCGGACGACGCAGTGCATCCCGATTGGCTCCAGGAGCTGACCGCTGCCGCACGCCACCACGACGTGGTGTCGGGAGCACTCGAGACACGCTCGCTCAACTCCGCGACCGTGCAACGCTGGCGCACGATGATCGACCCGGACACACCGTACGAGTGGTGGAACTATCTTCCGGTGGTGTGCGGCGCCAACTTCGGCGTCTGGCGTGATGCCTACACATCGGTCGGTGGGTTCGACGAGTCCTACGATCGCGGTGCCGAAGATGCGGACCTGAGCTTCCGGCTGCAGCTCGCGGGTTGGACGCTGACCCACGCTCCGCGTGCGCTCGTGGCCTACAGATTGCGAGATACGGAGATCGGCCTGTGGCGGCAGTCCGTGATGTGCGGCGAAGGCGACGCGATGCTGTACTCCGACTACCGGCACTACGGGATGCCTCGAAAGCCGGTGATCGCGCTGATCGACGTGACTCTTCTGGTGTTGCTCCGCAATCCTCTGCTGCCGACGTTCATCACGCGCTTGTCACGCGGGCGGTGGATCTTCTACGCGGGAAATTTACTGGGGCGCATCAAAGGCAGCCTGAAGCACCGAGTGTTCTGGGTGTAGACCTCACCTCACGACTGCCGCGCGGTACCCCCGGATTGCGGCGGGAGCGAAGGCCAGCGCGGCACCGACCGACCATGCGGCCGTGAGCAGCAGGGGCTTCGTCACGTCGAGGCCGGCCGCCACCGCTCTGATCGCGTCGACCGCGCAACTCAGAGGTTGATATTCGATGATCGGTTGCAGCCACGACGGATACGAGGCAACGGGAACGAAACCGGAATTGAAGAACAGGGCGACGTTGGTGCCGATGGCTGTCCACTCGACGATGCGAGTGTCGCCGGCGAGCAGCGCGAACGCCGTGATCATGACCGAGAACGACAGGCCGAAGCCGAGCGCAATGGCCAGTACGGCAAGTCCGCCGGGAACGCCGGTGTCGATCCGGAAACCGACGACGGCACCGACCAGCAGCACGAAGGCGACGGTGACGAGGATGCGGATCGACTCGGCGCACAGGCGGCCCACCATGGCCGAGGACCGATGCACCGGAAGGGCCCACATCTTGGCCAGCTGGCCGTTGTCGCGTTCGCGCTGCAGTCCGAGTCCACTGATCGACGCGCCCGACATCGCACCGACGAGGGCAACCATCGGAACGAGGCCGTACGAACTCGGTGCGCCCGAGTTCGGCGTGCTGCCCAGCACCAGCCAGAACAGAAACACCATGAGTGCCGGGTAGACCAGCGCTTGCAACAAGGTGACCGGATCGCGTGACCAACCGACAAGGATTCGTCGGCACTGCACACCGGACGCGCGTCGTAACGATCGAGCGCTCGACTCCGGGGAGAAGCCGTCTCGTCGGTCGAAGGTCAGGTCGTTGCTCATCGCCGATGCCTCTGTGCGTACAGAGCAAGCGGGGTGAACGCGGCGAGCAGACCGAGCAACCACAGTGCCGCGGGCACGACCGTCGCCGATGTCAGGGACCCGTCGGCAAATCCGCGCATGACGGCGGCGAAGTGCGATACGGGCTGATTGCGTGCGAACCCGCGAGCCCACGCCGGGAACGACGACTCGGGGGAGAACCCGGTCGAGAGAAGTCCGAGTACGAGTTGCGGCAGCACGAGCAGCTGAGACGTGGCCTCCGGGCTGCGCGCAATCAACCCGAGCGCGTCCGCACCGAGCGAGAGCACGGCCGAGACCAGGAGTGCGAACGCCACGAACGCAACCCCACCTCCGAATCCGCTGGTGAATCGGAATCCCAGGGCATAGCCGTAGGCGATCGCCGCGAGGATCGATACGAAGGACCGCACACCGTTGGTGACGGTGCGTGAGAGCAGGGGGATCAGCGGGTGCATCGGCATGGTGGACAGACGCCGATTCATCCCACGCATGGCGTCGAGCGCCGAACGCTGCGCCGCGCTGACCGCGGTGAATGCGGCCGTCTGCAGAACGATGATGGGAACCAGGAACTGGGCGTAGTCGAGACCGCGCTGTTCCATCAGTGTCCGAAGCGGTAGGTACAGCCCGAGTGCGAACACCGCAGGCATGACGAGCGCGACGACGAACTCGTTCTGCGTCCACGCCGAACGCAGTGCGCGGGTGGTCATGGCGACCGTCTGCCGCACGGCCGCGCGGGTCCCCCGACGGTCCGCGAGACGAGCGGTGTCGGGCCACGTCATGGCTGTCACGGGGCGGCCGGCGAGGTCAGGGTCAGGAAGACGTCGTCGAGCGACGGGTTACGAAGACCGATGTCACGCAACCGGATCGACGCGATACCCGCACACTCGATGATCTGCGACATGGTGTCGACCCCGTCGGGAGCGCGCATCCGAACGACGCCCGCGGCGGTTTCGGTCAGTGCTGACTCGCCGAACTTGTCGCGCAGAAGCGCGGCGAATCTGTCGGTGTCGCCGGGGTTCTCCAACAATGCTTCGCAGCGGGTGTCGCCGACGGCGGCTTTGAGATCGGCGGCGGTTCCGTCGGCGACGACGCGCCCATGGTCGACGACGACGATTCGGTCGCTCAATCTGTCTGCTTCGTCCAGATACTGGGTGGTCAGAATCGTCGTGATGCCGTCCTGCGACAGCGATTCGACGAGATCCCAGACCCGACCTCTGCTGCGGGGGTCCAACCCTGTCGTCGGTTCGTCCAGGAACACGACCGACGGCTTGACGACCAACCCGCACGCAATGTCGAGCCGTCGGCGCATTCCGCCGGAATACGTGGACACCGCTCGCGACGCCGCATCGGTCAGATCGAAACGTTCCAACAAGTAATCTGCGCGAGTGCGGGCTGTTCGGGTGCGCAGGCCCATCATCGCGCCGAAGAAGATCAAGTTCTCGCGGCCGTTCAATGTTTCGTCCAGCGCGGCGTATTGACCGGTCATCGAAATTCGCTCGCGCACGGCCGCAGGGTGGGTGGCAACGTCGAATCCGCAAACGGTTGCTTTACCCGAATCCATTGTCGACAACGTGCAAAGAATGTCGATCACCGTCGTTTTTCCGGCTCCGTTCGGGCCCAGAATACCCAAAACCGACCCGACGTCCGCCGAGAAGGTGAGACCTTGCAAGGCGTCGACGGTCCCGAACGATTTGCAGACGGAATCGACCTCCACTGCTTTTCCCTCGGTCTGGGACGTCATGTCGTTTCCTGTCACCTTTGGCATCGAGATGTATTGTCCATCAGTTTGTTTCGTGTTCATATTCGGTACCGATACCTGCTCGGGCGCTGTGCGTTTCCCATCATGCCACCGAAGCCCTCGGCCATCGGACTCTTCCCGCCCACGGTGTTAAGGTCCAATGCGTGCTCGAAAGTGGTGCGAAATGAACGAGTTCCCACTGTCGGCCGCGCAACGCAGTATCTGGTTCGCGCAAGAAATGGACGCTGAAACGCCCCTGGCAATTGCGCAATACGTCGATGTGCGTGGGCCGTTGGATACTGCGCTGCTCAGTGCGGTCGGTCGCGATGTCGCGCGCGAGTACGACACCGTGATGGTGCGTTTGCGTCCGACCGACACCGGTCCCGTTCAGGTGGTGGACCGCACTCTGCGAGACGAAATGCTGCACCTCGACTTTCGTGATCGCGCGGATCCGCACGCCGACGCGCTGAACTGGATGTACGAGGAGTTCTCGCGCCCCGTCGACCTGTACACTGACAGGCTTCTCGAGGTCGCCACCGTCCGCGTCGAAGACCGACGGTGGTTCTGGTACACCCGCATTCACCACATGTTGCTCGACGGGTACGGAGCATCGGTCTTCGCCGAGCGGGTGGCCGAGGTCTACACCGCACGCGTTCGGGGGACGCAACCCGGCCCCAATCGAGCGGGCACCCTCGGGGCGTTGGTGGACGACGACCTCGCGTACCGCGCATCCCCACGTTTCGAGCGTGACCGCGCCTACTGGGCCCAGCGCCTGCGTGGCCTGCCCGACCCGATCCGATTGGCGGACGGTGCCGGCCGGCCGGCGGCGCGATCACGGATCAGCGGAGTCGTCCTCACGTCGGCGGACCGGGCGGCGATCGGGCGCGTGTGTGATCAGCTGTCCACCACTCTCCCGGCGCTCGTGAGCGCAACGGCTGCACTGTATCTCGCCAGGATGGCCGACGCCGACGAAGTCGCCCTGAGTCTCCCCGTGTCCGCTCGGACGAACGCGCTCCTGCGTCGATCCGGCGGCATGGTGTCGAACGTCCTTCCGGTTCGTGCCTCGGTGTCCGCCACCACCACGGTGCGCGAACTGATCGCCGAGGTGGGTGCACAGATACTCGGCGGGCTACGGCATCAGCGCTTTCGGTTCGAGGACATGCAGGGCAGCGGTGCCGGCGGGCCCCGCGGTGGCACGCGGGCGTTCTTCGGTCCGGCGGTCAACGTGATGACGTTCCGCGGCGACGTGGTTCTGGGCGAGTGCGTGGGCAGCGCAACGATTTTGAGCACCGGACCGGTGGAGGACCTTGCGTTCGACGTGTACTCCGGGATCGGCGACGGCGATATCCGCATCGATCTCGAAGCGAATCCGTCGATCTACACCGACGCCGATCTCGATGGCCACCGCGACCGGTTCCTGTCGCTCCTGCGCAGCGTCCTCTCCGCGGACTCCGAGAGCCTGGCCGTGGACGCTCCGATGTCCGGGGGCCACGGCATCGGGTCTGTGCGTTCGGGGCCGGATGCTCCACCCGCACTGGCTCTCCCGGAGGTCTTCTCGCGCACCGTAGAGCGACACGGCGACGCCGTGGCGATCGTGGCCGGTTCGCAACGGCTGACGTACGTCGAGGTGGATGCTCGCGCCAACAGGTTGGCCCGACTGTTGATCGCGCGCGGTGTCGGGCCCGGAACCATCGTCGCGATTCTGCTGCGGCGCGGTGTGCACGCGATCGTGGCTCAATTGGCGGTCGGGAAGGCCGGCGGCGCTTTCGTTCCGGTGGACCCGACGCTTCCGGCGGATCGAGTCCAGTTCCTGCTGAAGGACAGCAGAGCGGACGTCGGTATCACCGACGAGGGACGCGGGCGTGCGGCCGGAGCCGGAACGTGGTTGCGCATGGGCTCTGCGGATCTGGACGTCGAGTACCTCACCGCCTCGCCCGCACCGGTCACCGACGCCGATCGACGTACACCACTGCACATCGACCATCCGGCCTACATGATCTACACGTCGGGTTCGACGGGAACTCCCAAGGGTGTGGTGGTGTCGCACCGCGGGATCGCGTCGTTCGCCGACGAACAGCGTCGCCGGTACGGTGTCGGACCCGGCTCCCGCACCTTGCATTTCGCATCACCGAGCTTCGACGCGTCGGTGCTCGAACTTCTGCTCGCCGTCACCGACGGCGGAACCATGGTGATCGCGTCGACGGATGTGTACGGCGGTGCCGATCTCGCGAATCTCCTGGCGACCGAACGCGTGACCCACGCATTCGTCACACCGGCTGCGTTGGCCACGGTCGACCACACCGACCTGTTCGACCTCCGCGTCGTGGTGGTCGGGGGAGAAGCGTGCTCGGCAGACCTCGTCGCGAGATGGGCACCGGGACGCAGAATGTTCAACGCCTACGGGCCGACCGAATGCACCATCATGGCCACCGTCTCGGGACCGCTGACTGCCGGCGAGCCCGTCGATCTCGGAGCACCGATCACGGGAACCGGTGTCATCGTCCTCGACCATCGACTCCGCCCGGTACCGGTGGGCGGCGTGGGCGAGCTGTACGTGTTCGGCCACGGCGTCGGTCTGGGATACCACCGCCGAGCCGCTCTCACCGCCGGTAGGTACCTTCCGAATCCGATGGCCGGCAACGGGTCGCGGATGTACCGAACCGGCGACGTCGTACGTCTCGGAGCCTCCGGCGCCCTGTTCTACGTCGGGCGGTCCGACGACCAGGTCAAGGTGCGGGGCTACCGGATCGAACTCGGTGAGGTCGACGCTGCGTTGCGAGCAGTCGTCGGTGTGGCCTTCGCGGTTGCGGACGTTCGAGAGGTCGCCGGGCGGCCGACCCTCGTTGCTTACGTTCAGCCGGAGTCCAGTTCGGCCCGCAGCGGCTTCGACAGTGTCGTCTTGGACCACGTACGCAAGATCCTCCCTGCCTACAGTGTTCCCGCGATCGTCGTGACCGTGGACAAGATCGCTCTGACCGTCTCGGGGAAGATCGACCGAGCCGCTCTGCCCACGCCGGAGCGTGTCCCGCACGAGTACGTTGCGCCGCGAACAGAACTCGAGACCACGGTGGCGAAGCACTTCGCGTCGATCCTGAGCTCCGACGACACCGACGAACAGGGGTTCGGCGCAACCGACGACTTCTTCGCAGTCGGCGGAAATTCGCTGTCCGCAACACGTCTGGCGTCGGCACTGGGCAGCGAACTGGGTGTCACCGTTCCGGTGCGGTCCGTGTTCGAGAACCCCACCGTTGCGGCGCTTGCGGTCCATGTGGGCAATCTCGATCCGGCGCAGGGCGTCCTGCCGCTGCGTCGCTACGACATCGGCAGCGGGTCGGTCCCGGTGTCACCCGCACAACACCGCATGTGGGTGCTCAACCAATTCGACACGGGCAAGGCCACGTACAACGTTCCGATGGCTCTGCGTCTACGCGGGCCTTTGAACAGCGATGCACTCGCCACCGCCGTAGCGGATCTGCTCGAACGCCACGAAAGTCTGCGCACCAGCTACCCGGACACCCCGGACGGTCCGGTGCAGCGCGTTCATGCCGTCGACGAGTTGACGGGCCGGCTCGAACTCGGCGCCGTCTCGATGTCCGAATCGGCGGCGTTGCAACGCTTTCACGAGGTCGCGAGCATCGGGTTCGACGTGACCCACGCGGTGCCGCTGCACATCGAGCTGGTGCGTGTCGGCGCCGACGATCATCTGTTGGTGTGCGTCGTCCACCACATCGGGGCGGACGGATCCTCCACGGCGCCACTCGCACGAGATCTCGCTGCCGCATACCGAGCCCGCACCGCCGGCGCCGCTCCCGAGTGGACGGCCCTGCCGGTGCGTTACCGCGACTACACGCTGTGGCACAGCGAGATGATGGGTAGCGAGGGGGATCCCGATTCGGTTGTCTCACGACAGCTTCGGTTCTGGATGGACCGACTCGGCGGCATGCCGGACCGGATCGAACTCCCGCTCGATCGGCCCCGGCCCGCCATCGCCTCGCTGCGCGGTGGACGAGTGTATCGGGTGGTGAACGCCGAGACCGTGCACAGCATCGCCGAGTTCGGCGTGCGCACCGGCACGACGCCGTTCATGGTCACCCATGCGGTGTTGGCCGTGCTGCTCGCGCGGGTGACCGGGTCCGACGACGTGGCCGTCGGAACGCCGGTGGCGGGTCGGGGGGAGCCGGACCTCGCGGATCTGGTCGGCATGTTCGTCGGCACGGTCGTGCTACGCAACCGGATTCGACTGGATCTGTCCTTCGACGACGTGGTGCGGAACGTTCGCAGCGACGACCTCGCCGCGCTGGAGAATGCGGACGTGCCGTTCGAGCGGTTGGTGGAGTTGATGAACCCGCCGCGCTCGGCCGGTCACCACCCACTGGTGCAGGTCGGCTTCTCGTACCAGAACATGGCCCCGAACCGATTCGACCTGGAGTCGGTTGAAGTGGAGGTGGTGCACGCCGACATCGACGTGGCGAAGTTCGACCTGCATCTCACCGTCGTCGAGGCCGACGGGACGCTCGATGTTCAGTGGGAGTACGCCCGTGACCTCTTCGATCACGAATCGGTCGAGCGCCTCGCCGACATGTACGAACGCGTCCTGGTCGGCGCGCTGGAGCGCCCGAACGTCGCGGTCGGTGACCTCGATGTGGTTGCTGCCGAACAACTGTCGACGATCGGTCTCGACGTGGTCCCCGAGTCGGGGGTCGACCGGACCCTGGTCGACTTCTTCGTCGACGTCGCCGGCGCATTCGCAGGGTCGATCGCACTCGTCGACGCGAGTGCGGCGGATCTCACGACGACGTACTCCGAGCTGCTCGCTCGGGTGAATGCTCGTGCCCGCGCGCTCATCGCTGCCGGGGTCGGACCCGAGGACCGGGTTGCGATCGCGTTGCCTCGCTCGGCCGAACTCGTCGAAACTGTTCTCGCTGTCCTCGTGGCCGGCGGCGCATACGTGCCACTCGATCCTTCGTCGCCGGGCGAACGGGTAGCTGCGGTGCTCTCCTCGTGCGGGCCCGCGGTGGTGATCGCCGAGCTCGGCGGAGTGGTCGCCGACGGCGCCGGAGCTCTGTCCATTCCGGTGCTCAGGCCGTCGGCGACCGGAGACGGTGGTGTGGTGCACGACGTCGAACGCCGAACACCGTTGCGGCCGAGCAACACCGCCTACGTCGTCTACACCTCCGGATCGACCGGCACTCCCAAGGGCGTCGCGGTGTCGCATCGGGCCATCGCGACACAACTGAGGTGGAAGTGCGAGCGCTTTCCCCTCGGTCCTGCGGACACGACGCTCTTCAAGACGCCGACGACCTTCGATCTGTCCGTGTGGGAATTGTTCTGGCCGTTGCTGTGTGGGGCGCGGCTGGTGATCGCGGCGCCCGACGGTCACCGCGACCCCGCATACATCGCCGACCTGATCGAGCGTCACGGGGTGACCGCCGCACACTTCGTTCCCTCACTGCTCGACGCTCACCTGGACGCGGTGGGTGAGCGATCGACGGATGGATCGGGGCTGTCGCGGATTCTGTGCATCGGCGAGGCACTCAACGCGGTCACCGCCGAGCGGGCGCAGCGCGTCACGGGAGCATCCGTGGTCAACCTGTACGGACCGACCGAGGCGGCCGTCGGGGTCACCGTGCACGGCGTCGACGCGTCGGACGCCAGTGGAATCACCGGTACGGTGTCCATCGGTGGAGCCGTCCCCGGTACCCGCATCTACGTCCTGGACGGTCGACTGCATCCCGTTCCTCCCGGCGTTCGCGGTGAGATGTACTTGGCTGGTGCGCAACTCGCGTCGTTCTACGAGGGGCGGCCGGATCTCACGTGCGAGAGATTCGTCGCCGATCCCTTTGTGGGCGGCCGAATGTACCGCACCGGGGACATGGCGCGCGTACGCCCGGACGGCAACCTCGAGTATCTCGGCCGCAACGATCTGCAGGTCAAGATCCGCGGCCAACGCATCGAGTTGGGTGAGATCGAAGGAGCGCTGCTTCGCGATCGCCGCATCGCCTCCGCTGCCGTCACCGTTCACGGCGGCGAGCGGCTCGCGGCATATGTAGTTGCGGCGCAGTTGGATACGGACGAGGTGCTGGCTTCACTGCGAGAGAAACTGCCGACGTACATGGTGCCGGCGACGGTGACGGTTCTGGATTCGTTGCCGCTCGGTGGAACCGGCAAGCTCGATCGTCGTCGTCTGCCGGATCCCGGTGTCGCACCGGCGCGCTTCGATCCGCCGGCCACGGCGACCGAACGCACGGTCGCGGGGATCGTCGCGGACCTTCTCGGGCTCGAGGACCGGGTCGGGGCCGGAGACAACTTCTTCGATCTCGGTGGCAACTCTCTGACCGCAACGCGTGTGACCGCTCGGGTCGGCGCCGCGCTCGATGTCCACGTGCCCGTGACGGCCGTGTTCGAAGCGCCGACGGTGCGGGGGCTCGCGCGGTGGGTGGACCGCACGAGGACCGAGGCGCTCCCGCCGATCACGCCGCGCGACAGAGCGATCCCCGCACTTCTGTCCAGCAGTCAGATGCGGATGTGGGTCCTGAACCAGCTCGACGTGACCTCGCCGCTCTACAACCTCCCACTGTCGGTACGACTGTCGGGCGATGTGGATCGTGGTGCGATGGTTGCCGCGCTCACCGATGTTCTCGCTCGCCACGAGATCCTTCGCACCGTGTACCCGGCGGCGGGGGGTGTGCCGCAGCAGGTCGTCGTCGAGTGCGCAGCACCCGAACCGGAATCGGACGCGGAAGCCATGATCGTACGAGGTTTCGACGTGACGGTGGACGTCCCGATCCGATGGGCGATGAGTGCCGCGAGTACGGAGACCGACGTGACCATGGTGTTCCACCACATCGCTGCCGACGGTGCGTCGTTCGCACCGCTGATGCGAGACTTGATGACCGCCTACGTGCACCGAGTCACGGGGACGGTATCGACCCTTCCCGCGCTCGGCGTGCAGTACGCGGACTTCGCGTCGTGGCAGCGCCGGCTTCTGGGCACCCGGTCGGAGAACAGACACCCGGTGCTGCGCCGGCAGAGCGAGTACCTCGCCGACGTCCTGCGTGCCCTCCCGGGACCGCTCGCACTGCCCACGGACCGCGCTCGTCCGGCGAACCCCAGCCATCGCGGGCGCACGATCACGAGCTCGATTCCGACCCGAGTGCTGCGGGACCTCCGACCCGTGATCGAACGCGGTACAACCTTGTTCATGGTTGCGCACACCGCGTTGGCGGTCGTCCTGTCGCGCCTGTGCGGAACAACGGACGTCGTCATCGGCACTCCGGTGTCCGGTCGGGGCCGCGCCGAACTCGACGATCTTGTCGGCATGTTCGTCTCGACACTCGTGCTCAGAACCGACATCGACCCGTCGGCGACGCTCGGTGAACTCGTCACGAGGGTGGCAGCTGCGGACGTCGCGGCCTTTGCGTCTCCGGACATCCCGTTCGACGAAATCGTCGACAGATTCGAGCCCGATCGTGCGGCGGCAGTCCATCCGATCTTCCAGGTCATGCTGGCGTTCCAGGACGCGGTGCCGGAGCCGGTCGATATCGCGGGTATTCACGCAACCGTTGCGCCACTGGACCTTCCGGTGTCGCGATTCGATCTTCACGTCACGATCGACGTGCCGTCGAGCGACACGCACGACGCACTGGTGCGGTGGACGTTCGCGACCGACCTCTTCGACGCCTCGACCGTGACCGATTTCTCCGCCATGTTCCTGCGGGTACTGGACGCTCTCGCCCGGGACCGGTCCGTGCCGCTGGACCGACTCGACGTCCTCGGACCGGACCGACGCCGAGAGGTTCAGAAGTGGAGCCGCGGAGAGGATTCCGCTGAACCCACGTTCGTACTGCCCGACCTGCTGGAAAACACGATGCATGTCGACGGTGACACGATCATCGTGACGTCCGGCGGCACGTCCGTGACACGGAGCGAGTTCACGAGGCGAGTGGCGAGAGCGGCGCGCGTCCTGATCGCCCACGGGGTAGGGCCCGACGCCGTGGTGGGCGTCGCGCTCGAGCGGTCTCTCGACATGTTCGTCGCTCTGCACGCAGTCGTCGTGGCGGGCGGCGCATATCTTCCGATCGATGTGTCGCAGCCCGCGTCTCGAACCGAAGCAATGCTGCGGGCGGCGAAACCGGTATTGATCGTGGCCGAGGATGCGGATACGTTCGACTCGGCGACGGCGCTCCATCCGCGTGCGCTGACCGAACCCAGTGTGTCGGAGGGCCCGCTGCACCGCGGAGAGCGGCTGAGCGTCCTGCGTCCGGACCACCTTGCCTACGTCATCTTCACCTCCGGCTCCACCGGTGAACCCAAGGGGGTCGGTGTCTCCCACGCAGGAATCGTGAACCGCCTTGCCTGGATGCAGCACGATTATCCGATCGACAGCTCCGACACGGTGCTGCACAAGACCCCCATCACGTTCGACGTGTCGGTGTGGGAGCTGTTCTGGGGACCGATCTCCGGCGCACGCACCGTGATCGCCGGGCCCGGTGAGCACCGCGACCCGGTGCGCATCGCCGAACTCGTGGACGCGCAGTCCGTCTCGGTGATCCACTTCGTACCGTCGATGCTCGACGTGTTCGTGGCCGGACCCGGTGGGCAGTTCCACGACAGCCTGCGTCTGCTGTTCACCAGCGGCGAGGCGTTGGCACCGCCGACCGTCGCGGCGGTGCGCTCCCGAACGCACGCCGCCGTTCACAACCTGTACGGTCCGACCGAGGCGTCGGTCGATGTGACGTCCCACGAGGTTGCCTCCTACGGCGCGGCACCTGCACTGGCAGAACGTGTTCCGATCGGTGGACCGGTTTCCGGAGTCACGACGACCGTGCTCGACGACCGTCTACGACCGGTGGACGGCGGCGTGTCCGGCGAGTTGTATCTGGGGGGTGTGCAGCTGGCACGGGGGTACCTGCGGAGGCCCGGGCTGACCGCGACGCGATTCGTCGCCGACCCGGCCGGGGGAGGCCGGCGGGTGTATCGAACCGGTGACGTGGTGCGGTGGAGGCGGCCGCTCGACGACGAGCGGCCCGTTCTGGAATATCTGGGTCGCAGCGACTTTCAGGTGAAAATTCGCGGCCAGCGTGTCGAGTTGGGTGAAATCGAATCCGTTCTGCTGGCCCACCGCGATGTGTCCGCTGCGGTGGTCACGGTGACGTCGGACCCGTCCGAGCTGATCGCCCACGTCGTCGCTTCCGTGGTGGGTGACGCAGAAGGTGTTCTGCGCGAACATGTCCGACATCGGCTACCGGGCCACATGGTTCCCTCTCGCGTCGTGTTTCTCGACGCGCTACCGCTCGGCTCCGCCGGCAAGGTGGACCGCCGCGCACTACCCGATCCCGGTCGACGGACGTTCACGGTCGTTCCACCTCGCACCGACAGCGAGCGCGTCGTCGCCGACGTCTTCGCCGGCTTGCTCGGAGGAGACGAGGTCGGTGCGCACTCGGATTTCTTCGAGGTGGGTGGGAACTCGCTGACGGCCTCGCGCGTCGTGGCCGAGATCCGACACCGTCTCGGCGTCACGATCTCGCTCGGCGACGTGTTCACGGCACGCACGGTCGCCGCACTCGCACACCTAGTCGACGACACCGAACCGGATGAGGTGGCGCAGCGGGCAGCGCTCGTGCGTCCGGCTCGTATCCCGTTGTCCGCTCAGCAGTACCGCATGTGGGTGCACAGCCGGATCGACCCGACGTCCGGTGCGTACAACATCGTGGCCCCGATGACGGTCGACGGACGGGTCGACGTGTCCGCCCTGCGCGCCGCCGTCACCGATGTCCTCGTCCGGCACGAGGCATTGCGGACCGTGTACCCGGAGGACGCAGACGGGCCCTACCAGTCGGTGCTCGACCCGGCGGCCGCCGTGCCGATGTCCGAGAACGTCGTCGTGCGGATCGATCCCTCCCACGACGCCGCTGAGAGAGCGATGCAGGGGTTCGATCTCGAATCATCGCTGCCTCTTCGACTTCTGGTGCAACAGTCGTCCGACGAGACGACACTCGTGCTCGTCGTGCACCACATCGCTGCCGACGGGTGGTCGATGGGCGTTCTCTCCACCGACATCGCCGCTGCCTACGCTGCACGGTCGGCCGATCGATCACCGGTGTGGGCCGGCCGAGCCGGTAGCTTCGTCGACGCGATGCTGCGACGATCCGCCCGCGCGGGGGCGGTGAACGATCCGAATTCGGTTGCGGCAGCTCAACGCGACTACTGGGTCGACAGACTGCGTGACGCCCCCGCCGCGACGGTCGTTCCGAGTGATCGCCCGCGGCCTCCGATGCCCACCCACCGGGGCAGCGCCGTCGGCGCGCGTGTGGGCGAGCGCGATCTCGCTCGCCTGTCGACGCTGGCGGGGCGCCTCGGAACCGGTCTGTTCGCCGTTCTGCACGCTGCGCTCGTGACCGCACTGGCCAGGTCTGGTGCGGGTGACGATGTGGTGCTGGGCGTTCCGACTGCGGGGCGGGACGACGCCGATACCGTCGACACGGTGGGAATGTTCGTCACGATGGTGCCGATGCGGACCCGTTACCGCCCGAAGGCGACGCCCGTGATGGCGATCGAGGAGTCCGCCGCCGCCGTCGTGGCAGCGCTGGCTCACCGCGACGTCGAACTGGACGACGTGGTCGACGCGCTCGGGATCGTGCGTGACAGTGCACTTCACCCGATCTTCCAGGTGACGCTGAACTTCGACGAATCTGCCCGTCCGGCTGCGGAATCCGTTGCGATGACCGACATTGACGTCGCGGCAGCCCGGTTCGACATGGAGTTCACGGCAACGCGTTCGGGTGATGGACTCGACCTGCGTCTGGTCTTCTCCGACGACCTGTACGTGCCGTCGACTGCCCGAGCGGTCCTGGACCGCTACGCAATGGTGTTGCAGGAGATGGGCGCCGAACCCGAGCGCGCCTTGCACCTCGTCGACCTCGGCCCCCGTGTGCCACTTCCGGAGGGAACGAACGAATCCGAACCGCGCTTCCTGTCAGACGTCCTGGCCGCGGCCGGCGACGTCGTCGACGGACGTGACGGGTCGGTCCATTCCGCGGCCGACATCTCGACATCGGCGCGGAAACTTGCTCGACTACTCATCGGCCACGGTGTCGGCGGGGAGGACATCGTGGCGTTGGCGCTCACGCGGTCGATCTCGTCCGTGACCGCCGTCCATGCCGTGGCCCTGACCGGAGCAGCGTTCGTCCCCGTCGACCCGGCCTTACCCGCCGAGCGCATCGCGTACATGCTCGCCGATTCGGGTGCGTCCCTGGTCGTGACGACCTCGGACGTGTGCCCGCAGTTACCGTCCGCTCCGGTTCTCGTACTGGACGCCGACGACACCGTAGACGCCTTGCTGGCACACGACTCCGGTCCCATCGCGGAGCGCGAACGGTCCCGGCCGAGGCATCTCGATCAGCCGGCCTACCTGATCTACACCTCGGGTTCGACCGGAATTCCGAAGGCGGTCGCCACGACGCACCGCGGCATCGCAGCGTTCGCGGACGAGCAAGTGCGACGTTACGACGTTCGATCCGGCGACACGACACTGCATTTCGCATCGCCGAGCTTCGACGCGTCCGTTCTCGAGTTGCTGATGGCGGCGCGCGGCGGAGCCACGATGGTGGTGGCGCCGACCGACGTCTACGGCGGCGACGAGCTGGCCGAATTGCTCGAGCGACTTGCCGTCACCCACGCGTTCCTCACGCCGGGAGCACTCGACACGATCGGTGATCACGATCTGCCCGCGCTGCAGACGATCGTCGTCGGCGGCGACGTGTGCCCACCGGCGTTGGCCCACAGGTGGATCGGGCGAGGTCGGCGCGTGTTCGATGCGTACGGGCCCACCGAGTCGACCGTCATGGCAACCCTCGCGGGGCCGCTGGAGGCGTCGGACGTCACGGCGTCGGTCCCCGTCGGTCGACCGATCGGTGGGACGTCGGTTCAGCTCCTCGACCCGATGCTCGGGCGCACCCCACTCGGCGTGGTCGGCGAAATGTACATCGCCGGGGCAGGACTCGCCCGCGGGTATCGGAACCGGCCCGCTCTGACCGCGGCCACCTTCGTCGCCGATCCGTTCGGTCCTGCTGGGTCGCGGCGATACCGAACCGGCGACCTGGTTCGGTGGATCGACCTCGAGTCCGGCCACGCACTCGAACACGTCGGTCGGGCGGACTCGCAGGTGAAGATTCGCGGGCATCGGGTGGAGATCGGTGAGGTCGAGCGAGCCGTACGCGCCAACTACGGTGTCGACGCGTGCATCGTCACGGCGCGCGAAGGAATGCTCGTAGCCTACGTTCAGGGGAGTGCAATTCGCCCGCGTGCGGTCTTCGACGAACTTCGAAAGTCTCTGCCCGCCTACATGATCCCGAACTTCGTCACGGTGGTCGAATCCATTCCGCTCACGACGTCCGGCAAGGTGGACCTGCGCGCGCTCCCCGAACCAGAGATCGTCGCGCGGGAGTTCGTCGCACCGACCGGCGCGCACGAGGTGACCATCGCCGGCATAGTCGAAGACGTCCTCGGAATGCCTCGGGTGGGCGCGGACGACAACCTCTTCGAGGTCGGGGGGAACTCCCTCTCCGCCACGCGAGTGGTGTCGCGCATCCGCCGCGCGACGGGTCGCAACGTCGCCGTCCGTGACCTGTTCGACGCGCCGACGGTGCGTGGGTTGGCCGAACGAGTGGGACGCGCCGACGTGGTGAAGGAAGCCGAGCTCGGCACGCTCGCGCGCCCGAGCATCGTTCCGTTGTCGCCTGCACAGCAACGGATGTGGTTCCTCAACCGGTTGGATCCGTCGTCGACGACCGAGAACGTTCCGATCGTGTTGAAGCTGACCGGCGACCTCGACCTCGCCGCGTTCCAGTCCGCTCTGACCGATCTCGTGGAACGGCACGAGGCGCTGCGTACCGTCTACCCGGATTCGGTGGACGGACCGCACCAGGTGGTCGTCGACCCACAGGACGCACCGGTCAAGATCTTTCCCCAACTGGTGTCGGAGGCGGCGCTCCTGCGCGCAGTGGACGCCGTCGTGCACACCGGTTTCGACGTCACGGCGGCGCCGCCGCTGCGGGCGGAACTGTTCGCCGTCGACGACCTGGCACGTGGCGCTCGACCGGTACACGTGTGCGTCGTGGTCGTCCACCACATCAGCGCCGACGGAGTCTCCGTCGTCCGGCTCGCGGGCGAGTTGGCCACCGCGTACAGCGCGAGAAGTCGCGGGGCAGCGCCGCAGTGGCAGCCGCTGCGCGTGCAGTACGCGGACTTCGCGGTGTGGCAACAACACGTGCTGGATACGAGCGGGTCACGAGCCGCATCGGAACAGCAGTACTGGACCGAGCGGCTTCGGGATGCACCGTCCGTGCTCGAACTCCCGGCCGACCGTGCTCGGCCACCGCGGCGGTCGGGGCGTGGTCGAAGAGTGTCGTTCGCTCTCGACGCCCGAACGCACCGCGCGATGGCAGAGGTTGCGGCAGCCCATGATTCGAGCGTGTTCATGGTGGCTCACACGGCATTCGCGATCCTGCTGGGCCGTCTCGGCGGAGTCTCCGACGTCGTGGTGGGCACACCGGTCGCGGGACGCGGTCACGAGGATCTCGACGGTGTCGTCGGCATGTTCGTCAACATGGTTGCGCTGCGGTCGACGTTGCCCGCTGCACTGGCCGGACGCGACGCACTCGAGCAGGTGCGACACCACGACCTCGATGCGTTCGCACACGCGGAAACTCCCTTCGACCGTGTAGTGGAGTACGTGGACCCACCCCGCTCCCGCGCGCACCACCCGGTCTTCCAGGTGGCCTTGTCTTTTCAGAACATCGGTGTCGCCGCCGCCGAACTAGACGGGGTCGACGTCGAGATCCTCGACGACGACACCGAGGTCGCGGAATTCGATCTGCACATGACGTTGGTCGACACGCACGACGAGAACGGAGCCGAGGGACCCGTCGAAGGATCGATCTCGTACTCGACGGACCTGTTCGACGTCGCCACCGTCGAGTCGTTCGCCCGGCGATTCGAACGTGTTCTCGCGCACTTGATCGGGGACCCGTCGCGGCCGATCGGCGCGTACGACGTACTGCTCGATTCGGACGTCACCGGTACCGCCGCGGTCGTCGGCCCGGCGTCGTCCACCACTCTCGCCGATGCGTTCGTGACGTCGTCGTCCGCGAACCCGGACGCCGTGGCCGTTCGCTTCTGCGGCACCTCGCTCACCTACGCAGGGTTCGCCTCTCGGGTCCACGGTTTGGCGCGCCGGCTGATCGCACTCGGCGTCGGTCCGGAAACGACCGCTGCGCTGGCGATGTCGCGCGGAGTGGACCAGCTCGTCGCCATGTATGCGGTGGTAGTGGCCGGCGGTGCCTATGTCCCGGTCGACGGCGCCGCCGAACGCGTCCGGACCATTCTCGACACCGCGCGTCCGGTGGTGGTTCTTGTTGCGGAGGACGATCCCTCTCCGCACCTCGACGTTCCCGTTCTCGACGTACGTACGGTCAGCGACGCGGATTGCACCCCGATTTCCGACGTCGACCGTATCGCGCCGTTGCGTCCGCAGCATCCGGCTTATGTCCTGTTCACCTCGGGATCGACCGGAATTCCGAAGGGAGTCAGCGTCTCTCACGCTGCCGTGGCCGAGCAACTGCAGTGGATGCAGCGCCGCTACCCACTGAGTGGCGATGATGCAGTACTGGTCAAGACCTCAGCGGGCTTCGATCTGTCGGTGTGGGAATACTGGTGGGCGGCACGCGTGGGTGCACGCATGGTTCTCGCCCCGGTCGGGGCGGAGCGTGATCCACGAGAACTCGCCGCCGTCATGGCCGACGAGGACGTGACCGTGCTCTGCACGGTTCCGTCGAGCCTGTCGATGCTGATCGGTACCGACAGCGTTCCCGACTCGTTGCGCCGAATTCTCTGCATCGGTGAGGAACTGCCGCCCGAACTGGGTTCGGCCGTCGCTGCATCGTCGGCGGCGGAACTGCACAATCTGTACGGCCCGACGGAAGCGGCGGTCAGTGTCACCGGCCACGAGGTCCGGCCGCCGTTCGGCGCGCGGATCCCGATCGGCACCCCGCAGGACGCGGTCGGAACCGCGATCCTGGACGAACGGCTGCGACCGGTCGTCGGTTCCGGTGTGGGTGAGTTGTACCTCAGCGGACCACAACTCGCGCGTGGGTACCACCGGGATCCGGTACGCACCGCGCTGTCGTTCGTTGCTCGGTCCAGCGGTGAACGCATGTATCGAACCGGTGACCTCGTCCGCCGTCGACCGGGCGGTGCCCTGGACTACGTGGGCCGGTCCGACAGTCAGATCAAGATCCGTGGGTTCCGTATCGAGATCGGAGAGGTCGAGTCGGCACTGCGCGGGGTCGACGGAGTCGTGGACGCAGCGGTGGTCGCCGCGGACCTCGGGACCGATCGAGCTCGGCTCGCCGCATATGTCGTGCGGACCGACGCCGCGGTGACCGTTCGTGACTCGCTACGAGAACTCCTCCCGGCGTACATGATTCCGACGTCCATCACCGAGGTGGACGTGCTGCCGCGCTCGGTCACGGGAAAGGTGGACCGCGCCCGGCTACCGGTCCCGGCTCCGGTTCGGCGCGAGTACGTTGCGCCGCGATCGTCGACGGAGAAGCTGGTCTGTTCGATCGTCGCCGACGTGACCGGCTCCGAGAAGGTCGGCGTCGACCACGGATTCTTCGAACTCGGCGGGAACTCGCTGGCTGCGACCTCCGTCGCGTCGAAGATCGAACAGGCAGTGGGGACACGTGTTCCGGTCCGCGTCCTGTTCGACACCGACACGCTCGGTGAGTTGGCCGCGGCTGTCGACGCGCTGTCCGAGACCGAGGACAGTGACCGTCCCGACGTGTGCGTCCGCCGCACCGAATCGAACGAGGCACCGGCGGCTCCCGCGCAGGAACGCATCCTGCACTGGGTGAGCACCCGGCGCACGCAGGACTGGAACGTCCCGGTGGCGCTCAGACTGGTGGGGGAACTGGACATCGACGTCGTGCGCGCGTCCGTGGCCGACCTGGTATCGGCGCACGATTCGTTGCGCACAGTGCACGCACAGACGGAATCCGCGCCATGGCTGCGCGTGCTCGAACACGCCGTCCCGGAACTCGACGTGATCGCGGTGACCGAGAGCGCTCTCGCCGATGCACTGGACGCGTTCGCCCGGTCACCGATCGACGTGACGACCGAGACTCCGGTGCGCGTGCGGTTGTTCGAGTGCGGTCCTGCGAATCATGTTCTGGCTGTGGTGGTTCACCACCTGGTCGCGGACGGTCGTGCGATGGCCGTACTGATGCGCGACATGCTGACGGCGTTCGCGGCCCGCACCGCAGGTGCACCCGGACTGCCGGCCGGTCGAGTTCGGTACGTGGACTACGCCGCGTGGCGTCACGACGTACTCGGTGACCCCCGCGACCCCTCGACCGAGTTCGCGCGCCAGCTGCGTCATTGGGACGCGCTGATGGCACGGGAGAGCGACCGGCCGAGACTGCGAACCGACCGGCCGCGCCCCGCCGTGTGGGAATCGGCAGGCGGCGCAGTCGAATTTCGAATCGAGCCGAACCGGCACGCGAAACTCGGACTTCTCGCTCGATCGGCCGACGCCGGGGTGTTCGTCGTTCTGCAGGCGGCGTTCGCCGTCGTCCTCGCCCGTCGCGGCGACGACCCCGACGTCACCGTGGCCACGGCCACCGCGAACCGACCGCACCCGGACCTCGCCGACGTCGTCGGAAACTTCTCCGAGGACCTACCGATGCGGTTGTCGGTGAACGACAGTCGGACGTTCCGCGACCTGATGGGCGGCGTGCGCAGAGCCCTCGCCGACGGTCTGGCCAACCCGGACGTCTCAGCGCCGCGCCTGGCGGCTGCGCTGGGAGTGCCGATCACGACAGCCGAGCATCCGTTCTTTCCCGCCACCCTGATCGTGCAACCGGCGGCGGACATGGTGGACAGCATCGATATCGGCGGGGTCACGGTGAGCCGAGAACCGATCGCCAACACCGTGGCGAAGCACGAACTCGAGATCACCCTCGCCGAGCACCCGGACAGTGGTGGTCTCGACGGGACTCTGCTGTACCCACTGTCGCTGTTCGACCCGTCGACGGCAGAGTCCGTCGTGCAGGGGTTCCTCGCCGTCCTCGATGCCGTCGCCGCTGACGCGGATCCAACCGTGGCCGAACTGAAAGAGCTGTTGTGACAGAAGTATCCGTGGTCATCGCTGCCTACCGGGCAGCGGACGTGATCGACGTTCAACTCGAGGCGCTCGCCGAACAGGACTACTCCGGTTCGTGGGAGGTCATCGTCAGTGACAACGAGGGCAGCGACGCGTTGCGCCGCTATCTGGCCGCTCACCCGCTGCGTGACTCTCTGTCGCTGCGGGTGGTCGACTCGTCCGACGTGCCGGGAACATCGCACGCCAGAAACGTGGGCACGAGAGCGTCGTCGTCGACGTTCGTCGCGTACTGCGACCAGGACGATGCCGTCCACCCCGGTTGGCTCGCAGCCCTCGTCGCCGCCTCCGCTGCCGCCGACCTCGTCGGAGGCCCCCTCGAACGCGACACGCTGAACGACCCGGTCGTCGCGTCGTGGCGGGCGCTGCCGGACCCCACCGAGCCGGTCGTTCTCGGTCGATACCTCCCGATGACGTTCGGCTGCAACCTCGGCATCTCCAGAGCGGTGTTCGACGCAGTGGGCGGGTGGAACGAGGACTATCCGACCGCCGGGGGCGACGTCGAATTCTGTTGGCGTGTGCAGAAGCTCGGCTATACGTTCGCGTTCGCGCCCGACGCGATGGTCGCGTACCGCTACCGCACCGAGCTCGTCCCGACATTCGAACAGGCCGCGCAGTACGGATGCGCCGAAGCGCGCGTGGCCGCGCACTTCCGGGCTCCCGGGCGCCAGTGGTGGTGGTTCCCGGCCCACGCCGCTGTGGTGGTGGCATTGGCGCCGGTGTGGCCCTGGGCGTGGTCACGCCGACGCCGCGGGGAGTGGATGTGGGTGAGCGGCAACCTGTTCGGACGAATCCAGGGGAGCCTGCGGTACCGCTATCGGTACCTGTAGGTCATCCCTCGTGTACGGCCCAGCTGTGCCCTGCCACGTCGCCGCCCGGTGACGACACAGGATCGTCGCCGAGGTTGAGCGTGAGGGTGAGCGTCGCTCCCTCGTGCGAACTCGACAGCGTCACAGCGGTGTTGGACAAATTGCTCACCTGTGACGGGGTGCGGTGCAGCCAGGGGTGCCGACGACGGATGCCGATCAGCTCTTGATGGGTGCGGAAGGTCTCGGCTCCGTACGGGGCGAGATCGTCCGGCCCGGCGGGGAATTCGGGTCGCACTGCGTCGTCCCCGCCGACTCGTTCTTCCTTCACGCCGCGGAAACCCTGCTCGTCACCGTAGTAGACGCTCGGAACTCCGGCGAGAAAGAACAACAGGGCGACCGCGTGCGGGACGTGCCGCTCGTCGGTGATGGTGCTGGCCACCCTGGTGACATCGTGGTTCCCGACGAAGGTGGCCGGAACGAAGGTGTCGAGCAAGTCGTTGCCACGTTCGATCGCGTGCGCCAGCTCGAAGAAGTTGGCGTCCTCGATCGCGCTCCAGGTCGCCTTCCACAACTCGTACTGGGTGATGGAGTCCAAACCCGACACGTTCACGTACTGCGCGTAGTCACCGTGGATCATCTCTCCCACGAACCACACGTCGGGATGTTTCGCCCGGACCGCATGAACCACCGACGCCCAGAACTGAGGCGGCACAGCGTAAGCCGCGTCCAACCGCCAGCCGTCGATGCCGCGGTCCAGCCAGTGATTCATCACGGACGCGACGTACTCGGCCACCGCGGGGTTGTCGTGGTTCAGCGTGACGAGAAGATCATGTCCCTCGAATGCAACGGGTTCGTCTCCGCGCCAACGGAACCAGCCGCCGGCCTCCGACTCCGGTCCGTCGGCCAGGGCCTGCCGAAATTTCTCGTGTTCGCGTCCGACGTGGTTGAAGACACCGTCGAACAGAATCTTCACGCCTTTGCCGTGCGCGGCCGCGATGAGGGCATCGATGTCCGCGTCGTCCCCGAGGCGGCCGTCGATACGGAAATGGTCGACGGTGTCGTAACCGTGGGTCTCGGAGGCGAACACCGGACCGAGCGAGAGGCCGTTGCACCCCAGTTCCAGGAGGTAGTCCAGCCAGTCACCGATGCGGCCGATGCGGTGCTCGACGGTGTCGATCGCTTCGGTCTCGGCCCCCACGAACCCCAGGGGATACACCTGCCACCACACGACGTGTTCGACCCAGTTCGGCACAGCAGACCCTCTCGTAGCGTTGTGGTGACTCTACGGTCCGGTCAGAACCCCGCCACCGACCGCGGCTCGTACGGCGCTTCCAGCCGGGCGACCTCGTCGTCCGTCAGTTCGACATCCAGCGCGGCAATCGCATCGTCGAGGTGAGAGATCTTGGTAGCGCCCACGATCGGCGCGGCAACGGTCGGGTGTTGCGCCACCCACGCGAGCGCGATCTGCGCACGTGGGATCCCGCGCGCCTCCGCGATGGCAGCGACCTCGTCGACGATGGTCTTGTCGCCCTCCTTGTAGAGGGTCTTGCCGAAGTTGTCGGTCTCGCTGCGCGCACTGGAGGAATCCCAGTCACGCGTGAGGCGTCCACGAGCCAGGGGGCTCCACGGAATGACGCCGATTCCCTGATCGTCGCAGAGCGGCAACATCTCTCGCTCCTCCTCGCGGTAGAGCAGGTTGTAGTGGTTCTGCATCGACACGAACCGCGTCCACCCGTTCAGATCTGCTGTGTACAGCGCCTGGGCGAACTGCCACGCGTGCATCGACGACGCACCGATGTAGCGAGCCTTACCGGCCTTCACGATGTCGTGCAGCGCCTCGAGCGTCTCCTCGATCGGAGTGAGCGGATCCCAGCGGTGGATCTGATACAGATCGACGTAGTCGGTTCCGAGTCGACGCAGACTCTCGTCGATCTGCCACATGATGTGTTTGCGCGAGAGACCGCCGCCGTTCGGTCCCGGCCGCATGCGTCCGTGCACCTTCGTCGCCAGCACGATGTTCTCGCGCTTGGTGAAGTCCCGGAGCGCGCGCCCGACGATCTCCTCGCTGGTGCCGTCCGAGTAGACGTTGGCGGTGTCGAAGAAGTTGATGCCGTTCTCCAAAGCATGTGCGATGAAGGGCCGCGAGGTGTCCTCGTCCAACGTCCATTCGTGATTCCCACGATCGGGAATTCCGTAGCTCATGCATCCGAGCGAGATGCGGGACACTTCCAGACCGGTGGCGCCGAGGCGTACGTACTGCATCCTGCCGACCCTACGCGGGCATAATTCGTAGCCATGGCGACAACACCGAGACCATCCCGACCGGCCTCCGGCCTATCCGCCGGAGCGACCGCACTCGGACTCTGCACCTTCATCGACGCCTCGCCGTCCCCGTTCCACGTGGTGGCGACGGTGGCGGTCGAACTTCGGGCAGCCGGTTTCGTCGAGGTTTCGGAGACCGATGCCTGGTCGGCCGAGCCGGGTCGGTACTTCGTCGTGCGCGGCGGGTCGATCGTGGCGTGGTCGACCGAGTCGGCGCCGGACGGTGTGTTCCGCATCGTCGGCGGCCACACCGACAGCCCGAACCTGCGCGTCAAGCAACACCCCGATCTGCGGTCCGGTGACTGGAACCTCGTCGGACTCGAGCCGTACGGCGGTGCATGGCTGAACTCCTGGTTGGATCGCGATCTCGGAATATCCGGACGCCTCGCCGTCGGGACCGGCTCCGAGGTGACGGACGTTCTGGTGCGAATCGACGAGCCGATTCTGCGCGTTCCGCAGTTGGCCATTCATCTGTCCGAGGACCGCAAAGGGGTGACACTGGATCCGCAACGGCACGTCAACGCTGTATGGGGGACCGGAAACGCGCCTGCGCCCTTCGTATCTCATCTCGCCGAGCACTTCGGCCTGGACCCGAACAGTGTTCTCGGTTGGGAACTGATGACGCACGTCGTGGCGCCGGCCGTCGTGTTCGGCGTCGGCGACGACATGATCAGCGCTCCCCGCTTGGACAACCAGGGCACGTGCTACTCGGGAACTCGGGCGTTGCTCGCCGCCGTCGATGACGAGCCGTCGGCGATTCCCGTTCTGGCACTGTTCGATCACGAGGAAGTCGGAAGCCAGTCCGACCGCGGTGCCGGGTCCGACCTCATGAACACCGTCCTCGAGCGCATCGTGCTCGCCCGCGGCGGCGGACGCGAGGATTTCCTGCGCGCGATGGCCGGGTCCATCCACGCGTCCGGCGACATGGCCCACGCGACGCATCCGAACTACCCCGAGAGACACGAACCGGCACACCGGATCTCGGTCAACGGCGGACCGGTGCTGAAGGTGAACCAGAATTTGCGATACGCGACCGACGCCGTCGGGTCCGCCGCGTTCGCACTCGCCTGCGACCGGGCCGGAGTGCCGCTGCAGCGGTACGTCCACCGTGCGGACCTGCCCTGCGGATCGACGATCGGGCCCATTCTCGCTGCCCGAACCGGACTGAAAACCGTCGATGTCGGGGCCCCGCAGCTCGCGATGCACTCCTCTCGCGAGTTGATGGGTGCCGGCGACGTCCCGATGTACGCCGATGCGTTGGCAGCGTTCCTGGTCGGCTGACCGCGGTGACCTGCAGTTCGGTGCCCTGAACACTGGTGCCCTAAACTGGATCGGTCCACTACTGAGCCGGTTCAACCCCCGGAAGGATCCACCCCACGTGTCTGTCGACTCGGTCTCCGACGCAGCCTCCACCCCCGACACTGCGCAGCCGTACCGGGAACTCGGTCTCAAAGACGACGAGTACGCACGCATCAAGGAGATCCTCGGGCGCCGCCCCACGGACGCCGAACTGGCGATGTACTCCGTGATGTGGAGTGAGCACTGCTCGTACAAGTCCTCGAAGGTCCACCTGAAGTACTTCGGCGAGACCACCACCGAGGAGATGAAGGCCAACATGCTCGCCGGCATCGGCGAGAACGCCGGGGTCGTCGACGTCGGTGACGGTTGGGCCGTCACGTTCAAGGTCGAAAGCCACAACCACCCGTCGTACGTCGAGCCGTATCAAGGCGCGGCCACCGGAGTCGGCGGCATCGTGCGCGACATCATGGCCATGGGCGCACGTCCGATCGCCGTCATGGATCAGCTGCGGTTCGGGGCGGCGGACGCACCGGACACACGCCGCGTGCTCGAGGGGATCGTCCGAGGGGTCGGCGGCTACGGGAACTCGCTCGGCCTGCCCAACGTGGGCGGCGAGACCGTGTTCGACGCGTCGTACGCCGGAAACCCATTGCTCAACGCGCTGTGTGCCGGGGTGATGCGCGTGGAGGACATGCACCTCGCATTCGCGTCGGGCGCAGGCAACAAGATCATTCTGTTCGGCGCGCGTACCGGCCTGGACGGCATCGGCGGGGTGTCCGTGCTCGCGTCGGAGAGCTTCGACGCCAAGCAGGGTCGCAAGAAGCTGCCGGCGGTGCAGGTGGGGGATCCCTTCACCGAGAAGGTGCTCATCGAGTGCTGCCTCGAGCTGTACGCCGAGCACCTCGTGGTCGGGATCCAGGACCTCGGTGGGGCCGGATTGTCCTGCGCCACTTCCGAACTCGCAGCCGCGGGTGACGGCGGTATGCACATTGCGCTCGATCGGGTGCCGCTGCGCGCCGAAGGTATGACCCCCGCCGAGGTGCTCTCCAGTGAGTCGCAGGAGCGCATGTGCGCCGTCGTGACACCGGAGAACGTCGACAAGTTCATGGCCGTATGCGCGAAGTGGGACGTGCTCGCGACGGACATCGGTGAGGTGACCGGCGGCACCAACCTCCAGATCACCTGGAACGGTGACACCGTCGTCGACGTCCCGCCGCTCACCGTGGCGCACGAGGGGCCCGTGTACAACCGTCCCGTCGAGCGGCCCGCGTCGCAGGACGATCTGATCGCGAACACCACCGCCTCCTTGGAACGGCCCGTCGGCGCCGATGCGTTGCGGGACACGCTGATGACCATGATCAGCTCGCCTCAGCTGTGCAGTCGTCGGCTCATCACCGAGCAGTACGACCGGTACGTCCGCGGCAACACGGTTCTGGCCGAGCACGCCGACGCCGGCGTGGTGCGAATCGACGAGAAGACCGGCCGCGGAATCGCTTTGGCCACCGACGCTTCCGGTCGGTACACCGCCCTCGACCCGTACCGCGGTGCGCAGCTCGCTCTCGCCGAGGCGTTCCGCAACGTGGCCACCACCGGTGCCACACCGAAGGCCGTCACCAACTGCCTGAATTTCGGGTCTCCCGAGGACCCCGGCGTCATGTGGCAGTTCCAGCAGGCCGTCCGCGGACTGGCCGACGGATGCGCCACGCTCGGAATTCCGGTCACCGGCGGCAACGTCAGCTTCTACAACCAGACCGGCGCGACGCCCATCCTGCCCACCCCCGTGGTCGGTGTGCTCGGCGTGATCGACGACGTTCATCGCCGTATCCCGACGGGCATCGGGCTGGAGCCGGGGGAGACGCTGATTCTTCTCGGCGAGACACACGACGAGTTCGACGGATCGATTTGGTCGCAGGTAGTCCACGACCATCTCGGCGGAGTGCCGCCGAAGGTGGACCTCGCGCGCGAACAGCTGCTTGCCGACATCCTCACGGCCTCTAGTCGCGACGGCTTGGTGTCCGCCGCACACGACCTGTCCGAAGGCGGGTTGGCGCAGACGATCGTCGAAGCAGCGCTCGCCGGCGAGGCGGGGTGCCGGATCCTGTTGCCCGAGGGAACAGATCCGTTCGTCACGCTGTTCTCGGAGTCGGCGGGTCGTGTGCTGGTCGCGGTACCGCGCACGGAGGAGACCCGCTTCACCGGAATGTGCAGTGCGAGGGGGTTGCCGTGGGAGCGGATCGGCGTTGCCGACGAGGGGTCGGATTCGATCGAGTTCCAGGGCCTGTTCACCGTGCCGATCGCCGAGCTCCGGGAGGCGTACGAGAAAACGTTGCCCGCTCTGTTCGGGTGAGCGAGTGACTGACACCGTTCACGAAACCCCACTCGAACGGCTCGAACAACTACCGGATTTCGTCCTGCATTCGGCGCTTCGGACGGTGCGCAAGCACCCGGTCGTGGGGTGGGCCTGGAGTCTTCTGCGACTGGACTTCACCGGCATCGCATTCGGCGCGTTCTTCGTATGTTGGTCGCTGACACCGTCGTTGCTCCCTCGCGGCTGGCTGTTCCAGGGCATTGTCAGCGGCATCAACGCGGCAATCGGGTACGGCGTGGGTGTTGCGGTTCAATGGGCCGTCAAACGCTGGTTCCTTCACAAACAGCCGTGGTGGCCGCTGCCGGATCGCATCGAGCGTGCGCTGAAGATCGTCGTACCGGTCCTGTCGACTCTCGCAGTGGCGATCATGCTCGCGGTGTCGGCGCAGTGGCAGCGCGAACTGTCAGCACTCATGAGCGCCGAGGGGACGACGACAACCGGATACTTCCGCACCGGCGCCATCATGATCGTCCTTGCGGCGCTGCTGATTTCGTTGTGGCGGACGCTGCGCGACCTCCGTCGCTACATCGCACGCAAGATCCTTCGCCGGACCAGAATCCCACGCGGGATGGCCAACGCGATCGGCGTGGTACTCATCCTCGTCGTCGGCGTCACCTTGGTTCAGGGTGTTCTGTTGCGTGGTTTCATCAGCGTCGCGAACTCGATCTCGAGCGTCAAGAACGACGAAACGCGAAGCGGCGTGGTGCAACCCACCGACGCCGAACGGTCGGGCAGTTCCGCGTCGACGGTCTCGTGGGACTCGCTCGGGTACGAGGGCCGCAACTTCGTCGCCGGGGGCCTGACGGCCGATCAGATGACCGAGGTGACCGGCCGCCCCGCCGAGGAACCGATTCGTGCGTACGTCGGTCTGGCGTCGGCGCCCACCTCGGACGAGCGTATGTCCATGGTGGTCGACGAGCTCGAACGCACAGGGGCGTTCTCGCGCAAGGCGATCGTCGTGATGCCGACCACCGGAACCGGCTGGGTCGATCCGGTGTCGGCCCGCGCGTTCGAGATGATGTACGACGGTGACACCGCGATCATCGCGACGCAGTACTCGTATCTACCGAGCTGGATCTCGTTCATCGCCGACCGTGAGGCATCGGCCGCGGCCGGCCGCATCCTGATCGACACCGTGCAGAGACGGTGGTCGAGTGAGCCCGAGGAAACGCGTCCCAAGCTCTACGTCTACGGCGAGAGTCTCGGATCCCAGGCCGGTGAAGCCGCGTTCACCGACATCAGTGACATCCGGGACAAGGTCGACGGGGTCCTCTGGGTCGGCCCGCCCAACTCCAACCGCATCTGGCAGACCTACGTCACGCGGCGCGATCCGGGCACCACCGAGGTCGAGCCCGAGTACGCGGGTGGTCTGCTCGTCCGATTCGCCGACAGCGCGGAGCGTTTGGACGCGCAGGACGGCCCATGGCCGCAGCCGCGGGTGCTCTACATGCAACATGCGTCCGACCCGATCGTCTGGTGGTCACCGAGCCTGCTGTTCGAGCGTCCGGACTGGTTGGCCGAGCCGCCCGGGTCGGATCGACTGGCCAGCATGCGGTGGTTCCCCATCGTCACCTTCTGGCAGGTCACGGCCGACATGACGAATTCGCTGGGAGTGCCGTCCGGACACGGTCACAGTTACGGCGCGTCCGCCGTCGACTCGTGGGCCGCTGTGGCGCCGCCCGAGGGGTGGACGAACGCGGACACCGAGCGAGTCCAGGCCGACATGGACGAGGTCGGCGAGAAGTTCCCGAATCTCGATGCGCCGGAATGAGTTCGAGCCCGGTGACAGCGGCCGCGGCCGCGTCCGCGCTGGTGTGGAACAACCTCGTCGCGCCCGCGGTCACGTCGTCGCCTCGTAGTCGCGCTGCGGCGAATGCTGTTGTCGCGGTGGTGTCCACCTGTGCCGCTCGACGACTGGGTGTGCGGGATCTCGGCCTGAACGGCCGAGGCTTTCGAGTGGGCGCAGCGGCGGCCTCGATCCCACTGGCCGCGTACGCAGTCGTCGGTGCGGTCCCCGCGCTGCGCACGCGATTCGTCGGTCCCCCCGAGGATGCCCCGCTGGAATGGGTGCTCTTTCGGATTCCCGTCGGCACCGTCGTCACCGAGGAGCTGATCTTCCGGTCGGTGTTGCACTCGTTGTCGCGCAGCACATTCGGGCCACGCTGGTCGCCGGCCTTCGACAGCATCGTGTTCGGGCTGTGGCACTGGCGAGTGGCCAACGGCTCCCTACCGGCCATCGCGTTCACCGGCGCGTCGGCATTGGTGTTCGACGGCCTGCGACAGCGAGGTGGCGGTGTCGTCGCACCGGCGATGTTCCATTACGCGGTGAACGGCGGCGGGGCAGTGCTGCGAAGCTGGGTTCACCGTGGCGCCTAGCAAGAAAGTCGATCCGGCCGCGCTGCGGGCGTCGCTGTTGGCAGTGTCCCCGTGGCTGGACGACCCGAGTCTCCCGAAACCCCCGCGCGCCGAGCTCGCATCCGCGGTGCGGCTGAGCGCACGCACCTTGGAGCAGACCGCTCCGGGGTCCAGCGTCGAGGTGCGCGTACCGCCGTTCGTTGCGGTGCAGTGCATCGTCGGCCCGCGGCACACCCGCGGGACACCACCGAACGTGGTGGAGACCGATGCGCGAACGTGGCTGCTGCTCGCGACCGGGCGCCTCGAGTTCGACGCCGCGTCGGCGACACTGACGGTGTCGGGCGGGCGTGCCGGGGAGATTGCGCACTGGTTGCCGCTGCTACGGCTGTAAAAATGTCCGACCGGCCTACCCGCTGCTCTCGACCGGCCTCCGGCCTACCCGCTGGTCCCGACCGGCCTCCGGCCTACCCGCTGGACCACGGTGTGATCGGTGGCTTGACCCACATGATCTTCTCGTCGACGTAAGCCCGGGCCGACGACGGATGAGCCGGATTCGCGGCTGCCCACGACGCCTTGTCGTCGAGCATGCGGGCCACGGACGTCCACGTCTCGTTCGTGCTCGGCGGGTTGATCGAGGCGGCCCTCGCCAGCTTTCGGCGTAGGTCGGGGGTCATCGACTCGAGGTCGGACGAGTCGATGTCGCGGTCCCAGAGGTAACGTGCCAGCGCTGTCGCCTTTGATTCCCGCGACTTCTGCGCGTGGTCGGAATGCGAGTAGTCCTGCGGAGCCATTCGGTGTGTCTACCACCTCACACGGTGCGCCCGCATCGGTGAGGTCGGCGTGATCTGGAGATAACCCGCGGGCAACCTCCTCGAACCGGGAGTCGCGCACCATGGGGCCATGGGTGAGACGCGCGTGTCGACGAGGACTGCGTGTTCCTACTGCGGCGTCGGGTGCGGAATCGTCGTCGAGACGTCCCACGGAAGTGGATCACCTGTCATCGCGAAGGTCAGCGGCGACAAACTGCACCCCACCAACTTCGGCCGATTGTGCACCAAGGGCGCCACGCACGCGGAGATGATGCTCGGCGACGGACGGATGACGACGGCGTTCGTACGCGAGAAGCGGGGGCAGGAACCCGTCGCGGTCTCCGTCGACGACGCCGTTCGCGACGCCGCCGACCGGTTGCGCGCCATCGTCGACGAGCACGGTCCCGACGCCGTCGCGCTGTACGTCTCGGGTCAGATGTCGTTCGAGTCGCAGTACCTCGCGACCAAGCTGGCGAAGGGATTTCTGCGGACGGTGCACATCGAGTCGAACTCACGCTTGTGCATGGCGAGCGCCGGAACCGGATACAAGCAATCGCTGGGGGCCGACGGGCCACCCGGGTCCTACGCCGACTTCGATCAGGCCGACTTGTTCTTCGTCATCGGGTCGAACATGGCCGACTGTCACCCAATCCTGTTCCTGCGCATGGCCGATCGGCTCAAGGCCGGCGCCAAACTCATCGTCGTCGATCCGCGGCGCACCACGACAGCGGACAGAGCCGATCTGTTCCTCCCCATCGCGCCCGGCACGGACCTCGCACTGCTGAACGGATTGCTTCATCTGCTGGTCGAGAACGGCGACATCGACGAGGACTTCATCGCCGAGCACACCGACGGATGGGACGCCATGCCGGCGTTCCTGGCCGAGTACACCCCCGACCGCGTCGCCACGATCACCGGTCTCGACGAAGCAGACATCCGTACGGCCGCACGGTGGATCGGCGAGGCCGGAAAGTGGATGTCCTGTTGGACAATGGGTTTGAATCAAAGTACCCACGGGACGTGGAACAGCAACGCCATCTGCAATCTGCATCTGGCGACGGGCGCGATCTGCACACCCGGAAGCGGCCCGATGTCTCTCACCGGGCAGCCGAACGCCATGGGTGGACGCGAGATGGGCTACATGGGCCCGGGCCTGCCCGGCCAGCGCGCCGTGATCTCGCCCGACGACCGGGCGTTCGTCGAGCGGCAGTGGGGGCTCGACGAGGGGACCATCCGCACCGACGTCGGCCCCGGCACCATCGAGATGTTCTCCCGCCTCGCGGAGGGCGACATCAAGGCTGTGTGGATCATCTGCACCAATCCTGTTGCATCCGTTGCGAACCGCAAGACTGTGGTCGCCGGTCTGGAAGCGGCCGAGTTGGTGATAGCCCAGGACACCTACACCGATACCGCCACCAACGCCTATGCGGACATTCTGCTCCCGGCCACGCTGTGGTCCGAAGCAGATGCCGTGATGATCAACTCCGAGCGCAACATGACGTTGCTGCAGCAGTCCATCGAACCCGCCGGAGATTCTCGGCCGGACTGGCGGCTCATCGCAGACATGGCGTGCGCGTTGGGTTTCGAGGCAGACTTCGACTACAAGAGCAGCGAGGACGTGTTCGAGGAAATTCGACGCTTCTCCAATCCCAAGACCGGCTACGACCTGCGGGGCGCTTCCTACGACCGGTTGCGCGAGACGCCGCTGCAGTGGCCGGTTCCGCCGGACGACGACGCCGATCGCCACCCCGTCCGGTACGTGAACGACGGCGTCAGCCAGGACCTCTTCGTCGACTCCGACGGTCATCGGCCGCGACTGGCGTTTCCGACCGCGAATCGCCGTGCGGTGTTCTTCGGCCGACCGCACATGGACGCCGCCGAACTTCCCGACGACGACTACCCGTTCGTGCTCAATACCGGACGGCTACAGCATCAGTGGCACACCATGACGAAGACGGGAAAGGTGGCCAAACTCAACAAGCTGAACCCCGGCCCGTTCGTCGAGGTGCACCCGGACGACGCCGATCGCCTCGGCGTCTCCGACGGCGCTCGCCTGGAGATCGGATCGCGTCGCGGCCGCGCCGTCCTCCCTGTCGTCGTGACGGATCGGGTGTTGCGCGGCAACGTGTTCGCGCCCTTTCACTGGAACGACGAGCAGGGCGAATACCTCACGGTCAACGCGGTGACCAACGACGCGGTCGACCCGGTGTCGCTGCAACCGGAGTTCAAGGTGTGTGCGGTGGCCCTACGAGCGGTGGCTCCCGTCGCCGAGCCCGCGGCAGTTCATCCTCTTGCGTCCGTCCTGGGTATCGCGGCACAGGCAGTACCGGTGTTGAGTGACGTCGAGAAGATGTACGTCGGTGGTTTTCTGTCGGCACTGGTGGGTGACGTGCATGGGGTGCCGAGCCTTCCTGCCGCAGCGCCGTTGTCGCAGTCGACACGCGTGTGGGTCGACGGTCTGCTTGCCGGAATGTATTCGCGCGCAATAGCACCGGTCGAGTCTGTCGCCGACGACCGTGAACGGGTCTCGGTACTCTGGGCGTCGCAGACGGGGAACGCCGAGGAGTTCGCACAGTCGTGCGCAGCCCGGTTGTCGGACGCCGGGCTTCGACCGGAACTGACGAACATGGACGACTGCGACCCGGGCGCGCTGACCGGTGCCGTTGTCGTGGTCAGCAGTACCTTCGGCGATGGGGGCCCACCCGACAACGGCGCCGATTTCTGGTCGCGCATCACCGCGGAGAACGCCCCGTCTCTCGATGGGGTCCGCTTCGCCGTACTCGGCATGGGCGATTCGTCGTACGACGACTTCTGCGGGCACGCACGCGCACTGGACGCACGCTTCGAATCGTTGGGCGCCCGGCGCCTCGTCGATCTCGTGCGATGCGAACCGGGCGAGGACGAGGCGGCCGCCGACTGGTTGTCGGCCCTCGCGCAGGCACTCGGCGAGAACGAGCCGACGGCGATCGGAACCCCGTCCGACAGTGGTGGAGGCGTCGCCGTCCTCGAACGAACCGCGGCGAAGAAGTTCACGAAGGCCGATCCGGTGCACGCCACCCTGACCACCAATGTCGTTCTGTCGAGCCCGAACTCGGCCAAGGAAGTGCGGCAGTTCGGATTCGATCTCGGTGACTCGGGTGCGACGTACGAACCGGGCGACTCGTTGGGCATCGTTCCCCGCAATTCACCGACCACGGTGCGTGCCTGGCTGGCGGCAACCGGATTGGACGGTTCCCGCTCGGTCGACATGGACGGCATGGAGACACCACTGTCCGAGGCGTTGGCGACGCGGTACGACATCGCGAAAGTCTCGCCCGCGCTTCTCGACTTCGTCGCCGCCCGCAACTCGGACCCCAAGTTGGCGAAGCTCCTCCGGCGCGACAACCGGACCGAGCTCGACAACTGGCTCTACGGCCGCCAAGCCCCGGATCTGCTACGGGCTTTCCCCGTACACGCAGACATGGTCGAGTGGAACAGCGTGCTCAAGAAGCTTGCGCCCCGGCAGTACTCGATCTCGTCGAGCCCGCTCGTGAGTCCGCAGGAAGTGCAGCTGACGGTGTCGGTGGTGCGCTACCGCGGAGAGAACGACAGCGAACTCGGGGGTGTCTGCTCGACGTACCTGGCCGACCGAGCGGGAACCGTCCCGGTGTACCTGCAGAAGTCACCGCATTTTCGTCCACCGTCCGACCCCTCGACGCCCATGATCATGATCGGGCCCGGCACCGGCATCGCACCGTTTCGCGGGTTTCTGCACCACCGCCGTGCGCTCGGCCACGCCGGCCGCAACTGGCTCTTCTTCGGCGATCAGCATGCCGACCACAACTTCTACTACCGCACCGAGCTCGAGGACATGTTCCGTGACGGGTTCCTCAGCCGGCTCGACCTGGCCTTCTCGCGCGACCAACGTGAGCGGATCTATGTGCAGGACAGGATGATCGAGCACGGGGCCGAGTTCTGGAAATGGCTGCAGGACGGTGCCAACGTGTACGTGTGCGGAGATGCGTCGCGGATGGCGAAGGATGTCGACGACACATTGCTGACCATTGCGTCCGTGCACGGCAAATTGAGCGAGGACGACGCGCTGGCGTTCAGGAAGAAGTTGGTCGCGGATAAGCGCTACGTGCGCGACGTGTACTGACCTCGAGTAGCCCGGACATGACACCCGCCCGGTCGCATATAGCGACTAACTCGACCAGCGATCCGTGAGCGCCCTAGGTGTCCAGCTCGGCCATTCCAGGTGTCCCACCGCAACGCCGCCGACGACCCTCGCGACCACGCGCGGGCCGCGAACGGTGCTGTTGTCGTAGAACGTGGTTGTGTCACAGTGCGGTGCCGCACGGGCTACCAGCGCCCACAGGCGCCCGTATCGTTCGCGTATCTTGACCTCGGGGACCGAGTGGCCTCCAGCCCGCACTCGGCTCGCAACTCTGTGCACCGCAAGATCTTCGGGAATCATCACGACGTGGAGTTCGATCGTGTATCCCGCGACGCGTGCGTGCTCGACCAAGCGGAGCTTCGACTCGTGAGAGAACACGGTCTCCGCGATGAAGGAGCGGCCCGCGTCGATCAGCGCTGTGCGGGTATCCGCTGCCACGAGGGCGGCGTCGTACGAACGGGACGCGGGATCTTCGGGCCACCGCTGCTTGGCGATCTCGTCTGCGTTGACGAAGGCGCTACGGGGAAGCAACGGTGCAAGGGTGAGGGCGACAAAGGTGGATTTACCGGCACCGTTGCATCCGACGACCAGATCGAGACGTTTCAGGAGTGTTGCTCCACGACCGCGACGGTGCCGTCGGGTCGATGCTCGACGATGTTCCCGAGCTCGTCCAGCGCAACGGTGGTGATGTTCTGTGCGGCTAGGAGATTGCCGTAGTGAGCGTCGGCAAGGCTCTCGTCGATCGCCGCGGAAATTTCGGCGTTGAACACGACACCTTCCTCCACGGTCAGGTCGGTCGTGTTCAGGTCCCCTCCGAGAGCGGCTTCGACGCGGCGGCGTGATGCGGTGTGTTGACTCGATACCGCCCGTCCCACGCGGGCCCAATGGTCGAGTTGTTGTTTTGCGGAACGACTTTGGCGCGCCCCTTCAGCTGCTGCGCTGTCTGCCAGGTCGGCGGCAACCCGAGTGACACGATCGGCGACTGTCATGACGTCCTCTTCTGTAGCGTTCTGCTACGACTGTAGCAGCATGCTACAAGTGCGCTCGTCGGCGACATGGGAATAGTCCGGGCGGTTGGGTGTCTTGCACTGGGTATGACTTCAATAGCAATCATCGGAGCAGGTTCCGGACTCGGCGCGGCCGTGGCACGCAAATTCGCCTCGGAAGGCTTCGCGGTGGGTCTGGTCTCGCGTAACCAGACACGTGTCGACGCGTTGGCCGACGATCTGGCTTCCGAGGGCATCCAGGCCAAGGGCTTCGCCGCCGACGTGCGCGACCCCGCGTCGATCGCGCACGCACTCGAGCAGATCACCGAGGCGCTCGGCCCCATCGAGGTGCTGCAGTACAGTCCGCTGCCGCAGAAGGACTTCATGCGGCCCGTTCTCGAGACGACGCCCGCCGACATGGTGGGACCGGTCGAGTTCTCGATTTACGGCCCCATTGCGGCTGTGCACCAGGTGATTCCGGGTATGCGCTTCCTCGGCGAGAACAAAGGAACCATTCTGTTCGTCAACGGTGGATCCGCGGTGACGCCCGGCCGCAACGTCACCGGTACGTCCATTGCCTTCGCAGGCCAGGCCGCCTACGCCCAGTTGCTGAACGAGGCACTCGGCGAGGAGGGCATCCAGGTGTCGCAGCTGATCATCGGCGGCGCGATCGTCGAGGGAGATCCGGAGAAGGATCCGAAGGTGCTTGCCGAGCACCTGTGGGACCTGCACATCAAGCGCGACCGGTTCCGGTTCCAGGTGAGCGCGGACTAGAAGGCGCGCTCGACGATCACCACCCCCAGGAGCCAGGAATCCCCTTGAACGGCCCCACGACGTCCGACGTGATCCACCCCGCGTAGAAGCCGCCCTCTTGCGCGAGGGCGGTTTCCCCGGCCAACTCGCACGTCAGTTGAGCGGGGGAGAAGGACAGGGCACCGGCGATGTCGCGGAACGGCGCGGTCGGTGACTCGTAGCTCCACCCGCCCGCTTCGAGAACCGACCCGTCGTCGCCGACGATGTCCCAGTAGGTGGCCGCACCCTTCCACTCACACATGGTCGAGCGGGCGGCGGACCGACGGATTCGGCTCGAATCGACGTCGGAGCGCGGGATGTACCAGGTGGGAGGGTGCGACGTCTCCAGAACGCGCCACGGCCCACGGCTGTCGGCGACCACTGATTCACCGAAACGGACCACGGCTCTCTTCGTCGACGATTCCAGTAGTGGGGGCCTCGGGTAATCCCAGACGGATTCCTGGCCGGGGCCGGGTGTTTCGGGCTCGACGCCGGGAGGCAAGTTTCGCTTCATCCCTCGATGATGCCCTCTTGCTCTGAGGTAGGGATCACACACACGCTCGGAATCGGTCGGGATCGAGGTCGTGTTGTTGATCGGGGAGGCCGTAGACTCAGGCCTGCACCCCTCGCCTAGCCCACAGGGAGCGCTACCCGTGACATCTGCACCATCCACACCCTCCTCGATGGACGAACCCGAAACCGAGCCACGCGAGGAATGTGGAGTCTTCGGAGTCTGGGCGCCCGGTGAAGACGTCGCAAAAATGTCGTACTACGGCCTCTACGCCCTGCAGCATCGCGGCCAGGAAGCGGCCGGAATTGCCGTCGCGGACGGATCCCAGGTGCTGGTGTTCAAGGATCTCGGCCTGGTCAGTCAGGTGTTCGACGAGCAAACGCTCGGCGCGATGCCAGGACACGTCGCCATCGGTCACTGCCGCTACTCCACCACCGGATCCACCACGTGGGAGAACGCGCAGCCGATCTTCCGCACCACCGCCGCCGGCAGCGGAGTCGCGCTCGGCCACAACGGCAATCTGGTCAACACCACCGAACTGGCATCGCGCGCCCGCGAAGCCGGATTGATGGGGAACCGTCGCGGGAGCGGCACCTCCGATTCCGACGTCGTCGGGGCGCTGCTGGCTCATGGAGCCGCGGACAGCACGCTCGAGCAGTCCGCGATGGAGCTGCTGCCGACGCTCGAAGGCGCGTTCTGCCTCACCTTCATGGACGAGCACACCCTGTACGCAGCTCGCGACAAGCACGGTGTCCGCCCGCTGTCGCTGGGACGGCTCGACCGCGGGTGGGTCGTCGCGTCGGAAACAGCGGCACTCGACATCGTCGGCGCGTCGTTCGTTCGCGATATCGAGCCCGGCGAACTGCTGGCCATCGACGCCGACGGAGTTCGCTCGTCCCGCTTCGCCACCCCCGAGCCCAAGGGCTGCATCTTCGAGTACGTCTACCTGGCTCGACCGGACAGCGTGATCGGCGGACGTTCGGTGCACTCGACACGCGTCGAGATCGGTCGTCGACTGGCCGAGGAACACCCCGCCGAGGGCGACCTGGTCATTCCGGTACCCGAATCGGGGACGCCTGCCGCAGTCGGTTACGCCCAAGGTTCGGGCATTCCGTACGGCCAGGGTCTGATGAAGAACGCGTACGTCGGCCGCACGTTCATTCAGCCGTCGCAGACCATTCGTCAGCTCGGTATCCGTCTCAAGCTCAACCCGCTCAAGGAAGTCATCCGCGGCAAACGCCTTGTGGTGGTGGATGATTCGATCGTGCGCGGAAACACCCAGCGCGCACTGATCCGGATGCTGCGCGAAGCGGGCGCACTGGAGATCCACGTGCGCATCGCGTCACCGCCGGTGCGGTGGCCCTGCTTCTACGGCATCGATTTCGCCTCGCCCGCCGAGTTGATCGCGAACGGTATGGATTCCGAGGACGGCATTCTCGAAGGTGTGCGGCACGCCATCGGCGCGGACTCGCTCGGCTACATCTCCATCGAGGGCATGATCGCCGCGTCCGAGCAACCAAAGTCTCGACTGTGCGCTGCGTGCTTCGACGGCAACTACCCGATCGCGCTTCCCAGCGAGGCGTCGATGGGCAAGAACGTCCTCGAAGGCATCCTCGGCCGCACCGCGGGTGATCCGCTGGTGCCGGACGACGACAACGTCAGCGCGCTGTCTCGGCCCTGATCGATGCGGGCTGTCCGCACTGAATTTCTACCTCCGGTCCTGCCGTCTGACAGGTAAGTACCGGTCATGTTAAAAAATTCGTAGTGTTCGTCATATGAACGACACCGGGACTCGGTAACGTGCCGTTCACCGAATCACAGAGCACCTACGAAGGACGTCCCACCATGAGCGTGCCCTCCAGAGGACGCACCACCGCTTTGATCTCGATCCTGTCCGTCGCCGCACTCACTGCCGCGGCGTGCGGATCGGGACGCACCGACGAGGGTTCCTCAGGGTCCGGCGACGCCGGCGCCGCACTTCTCGTCGGAACCACCGATCAGGTGTACGCACTCGACCCCGCCGCGTCCTACGACAACGGCTCGTTCACCATCATGAACCAGGTCTATCCGTTCCTGATGAACTACGCGCCCGGTAGCGACGAACTCGTTCCCGACGCCGCGCAGAGCTGCGACTTCAGCACTCCCACCGTGTACTCCTGCACTCTGAAGGACGGCCTGACCTTCGCCAACGGTGACCCGCTCACCTCCGCCAGCGTCAAGTTCTCCTTCGACCGCATCGTCGCGATCAACGACCCCAACGGTCCGGCTTCGCTGCTCGCGAATCTCGCCTCGGTCGCCGCACCGACGCCGACGACGGTCGACTTCACGTTGAAGTCCGCCAACGACCAGACGTTCCCGCAGACCCTCGCCACCAACACGGGCCCGATCGTGGACGAGAAGGTGTTCCCCGCCGACTCGATCATGGACGACAACGCGATCGTCGCCGCGAAGCCGTTCGCCGGCCCCTACTCCATCGACAGCTACGAGAAGAACTCGCTCGTCAGCTTCTCGAAGTTCGACGGATACAAGGGCGCGCTCGGAGCGCCCAAGACCGGCAGCGTCACCCTGCGCACCTACACCAGCTCGGACAATCTCAAGCTCGACATGCAGAACAAGTCGATCGACGTGGCGTGGCGCTCGCTCACACCCACCGACATCGACTCGCTCACCTCAGTCAACGGACTCACCGTGCACAACGGCCCCGGCGGCGAGCTGCGCTACATCGTGTTCAACCTCAACACCATGCCCGGCGGAACGCCCGAGCAGAAGCTCGCCATCCGCAAGGCCATGGCGGCGTCGGTCGACCGACAGGCGTTGTCGGACAACGTCTACAAGGGCACGTACACCCCCGCGTGGTCGGTGGTCCCCAGCGGTCTCGCCGGATCCAACACCGCGTTCAAGGATGTGTACGGCGAAACCCCGAACAAGGACGAGGCAGCCGGATTCCTCAGTGCCGCAGGCGTCACCACTCCGGTCGCGATCAACTTGCAGTACAACCCGGATCACTACGGGTCCAGCTCGTCCGAGGAGTACGCGGCCGTGAAGTCGCAGCTCGAAGCGTCGGGTCTGTTCACCGTCAACCTGCAGTCGACGGAGTGGAACACCTACAACAAGGCCCGTGTCGCCGACACCTACCCGGTGTACCAGCTCGGCTGGTTCCCGGACTTCCCGGACGCGGACAACTACCTGACGCCGTTCTTCGCTCCGGACAACTTCTTGCAGAACCACTTCGAGAACCCGGAGATCACCGCGCTCATCGACCAGGAGCGCACGACGACCGATCCGGCAGCACGTGAGGCAGTCATCGGCCAGATCCAGACGCGGATGGCCACCGACTTCGTCTCGACCCTCCCGCTGCTCGAAGGCAAGCAGATCGCCGTCAGCACGGACCAGGTGTCCGGCGTCGACCAGACGCTCGACGCATCGTTCAAGTTCCGCTTCACCCCGCTCTCGAAGGGCTGATCATGGCCACCACCACGCCGGCACCGGTGGAGGTGGGGAAGGACTCTCGGGCGAGCGCGTCGTCACGCTACGGCGCGCTCGCCCGTTACCTCGGAATTCGGTTCCTGCTGATCATTCCGACAGCCTGGATCCTGGTGACCGTCGTCTTCTTCCTCATGCGCGTGCTCGGTGACCCGATCAGCGCAGCTCTCGGAGGTCGTCTTCCCGCCGACCAGATCGCCGAACGTCGAGCGGCGGCCGGCTACGACCGGCCGATCCTCACGCAGTACTGGGAGTACCTGACCGGGCTCCTGCGGGGAGACTTCGGTCGGGCCTCCACCAACAACGTCCCCATTTCCGACGTGCTCATCACCAACGGCGCCGCGACACTGGAACTCGCGTTCTGGGCGCTGCTGGTCGCGTTCGCCGTCGGGGTACCTCTCGGCTTCTTCGCCGCGACCCACCGCGACTCGTTCTCGGACGGAACGCTGCGCATCTTGGCGATCCTGTTCTACGCGGCACCCGTGTTCTTCGTCGGCATGCTTCTCAAGCTCGTCTTCGCCGTGAAGCTCGGATGGCTCCCCGTCGCGGGTCGCGCCAGCACCAACGTCGAACTGGCTCTGCAGAACGTGTCGCCGAAAACGAACATCCTGCTGATCGACTCGTTCCTCTACGGCGACACCGGCTACACCATCGACGTCCTGAAACATGCCGTGCTTCCCGCCGTCGCACTCGGATTGCTTACTGCGGGAGTGTTTCTCAGGCTCGTCCGTGTGAACCTGCTGCAAACCCTGCAGTCCGGCTACGTCGAGGCCGCGCGGGCACGCGGGGTCGGGGCCCGGACCGTCACGCGTCGCCACGCGTTCCGCAATGCGCTCATTCCGGTGGTCACCGTGATGGGGCTGCAGATCGCCACATTGCTCGGTGGCGCAGTACTGACCGAGACGACGTTCGAATGGCAGGGCCTCGGGTTCCAGCTCGCGCGTTATCTGCAGGCTCGCGACTTCATTGCCGTGCAGGGCATCGTGACATTCCTGGCGATCGTGGTGGCCGTGATCAGCTTCCTCACCGATGCCATCGTCGCGCTCATCGATCCCAGGGTTCGATTCTGATGACAGTGAGGTTCCGATGAGCGTCGAAGTCAGCGTCGGCGAGCTCGAAGCGCCGAAGCCCCGCCGGGGCATTCCCGGTGTCGCCCTGATCAAGTCCAGTGCCGGTCTGCAGAAGTGGACCATCATCATCGGCCTGCTTCTGGTGGCAGCCTTCGTGATCGCGGCGGTGTTCGCACCGCTCATTGCGCCCTTCGATTTCGCGCAGACCAGTTCCGGCGGAGTCGATTTCGCCAGACAGGCTGCACCGAGCGCCGATCACATCTTCGGCACCTCCGTGCGCGGTGAGGACGTGTTCTCCCGCGTCGTCTACGGCGCCCGGACCGCGTTGCTGGTGATCGTGACGTCGCTGGTGCTCTCGATCGCCATCGGTGTTCCGCTCGGCCTCGCCTCGGGATACATCGGTCGGTGGCTCGACCGTGTCCTGGTGTTGTTCATGGACGCGATGTACGCGTTCCCGAGTCTGCTTCTGGCCGTTGTGGTCTCGATCGTCGTGGCCGGTGGTCAGTCCAGCAGCTTCGGCGGCATCCTGTCCGCGGCCATAGCGATCACCGCCGTGTTCGTCCCGCAGTACTTCCGGGTGGTCCGCAACGCGACGGTGTCGGTGAAGACCGAGCCGTACGTCGACGCGGCCCGCGTCACAGGCGCCGGCACGGTGCGAATTCTGTTCCGCCACATTCTCGCCAACGTCACCCAGACCCTGCCGGTCATCATCACCCTCAACGGTGCAGAGGCCATTCTGACCCTCGCCGGACTCGGCTTCCTCGGCTTCGGAATCGAGCCGACAGCGGCTTCGGAGTGGGGTTACGACCTCAACAAGGCGCTGCCCGACATCTCGAACGGCATCTGGTGGACGTCGATCTTCCCAGGTCTGGGCATCGTGCTCGTCGTGCTGGGCATGACCATGGTCGGCGAAAGCATCAGCGAGACACTCAATCCGGTGCTGCGGACACGTCGAAAGTTCACGGTGAAGAAATGACAACTCCAGCCCTGTCGCTCGATTCTCTGAACGTCACCTTCGACACCGACGGCGGCACGGTGAACGCCGTGCGGGGTGTCTCCTTCGAGGTGTTTCCCGGCGAAGTACTTGCCGTGGTGGGGGAGTCGGGATCGGGCAAGTCGGTGAGCGTGCGATCGGCCATCGGGTTGCTGCCCACCACCGCACACGTCGATGGGCTCGTCACGCTCGCATCCTCCGATGTCACGCACCTGACGGACAAACAATGGGCCAAGCTTCGCGGCGACGCAATCGCCATGATCTTCCAGGAGCCGGGCAGCGCACTGGACCCGCTGTACACCGTGGGCTACCAGATCGTGGAAGCGTTGCGCGCGCATCCCGGTGCCGACGGCAAGGGCATGGACAAGAAGGCCGCGAAGGCGCGCGCAGTGGAACTGCTCACGATGGTCGGCCTACCCGATCCGGAGCGTCGATTCGGTTACTTCCCGCACGAACTCTCCGGCGGCCAGAAGCAGCGCGTCATGATCGCCATTGCGATCTCGTGCGAGGCCAAGGTGATCATCGCGGACGAGCCGACGACCGCGCTGGACGTCACGGTGCAGGCCGAAATCCTGCGCCTCCTCCGTGATCTGAAAGATCGGCTGGGCTGTGCGATCGTCCTGATCACGCACAGCATGGGCGTCGTGGCCGACATCGCCGACCGGGTCGTCGTCATGAAGGACGGCGAAGTGGTCGAAGAAGCGTCGGTCAGCGATCTGTTCAATGCGCCGAAGGCCGACTACACCAAACGGCTGCTGGCCGCGGTGCCGACGCTCGACCCCGAGCAGACCGATCGAGAGATCGACCGGTCGGGTGCACCGGTTCTCGGCGTGCGAGATCTGGTGGTCGAGTTCTCCGGTGGTGTCGGTCAACCGATGTTCAGAGCCGTCGACGACGTCACCTTCGATCTGTTCGCCGGCGAGACCCTCGGACTCGTGGGGGAATCCGGGTCGGGCAAGTCGACGATCGGCCGGTGTGTGGCGGCCCTGCAGAAGCCGACGTCCGGACACATCGACGTGCTCGGTCAGGACGTCGGTGCGCTGAAGGGCAAGGCGCTCAAATCGCTGCGCAAGAGGTTCGGCTTCGTTTTCCAGGATCCGTCGACGTCGCTGAATCCGCGTCTGACCGTGGGGCAGTGCGTCGCCGAGCCGATGATCGTTCATCGGAAGTCATTGGGTCGTTCCGCAGGCTCCACTCCCGGCCCGGCATCCAAGGCGGAGATTGCGAAGACCGTCACCGACTGGCTCGACTCGGTGCAGCTGCCGAAGGGGACCGAGAAGCGCTACCCACACGAGCTCTCGGGCGGACAGCGTCAGCGGGCATCGCTGGCACGGGCTCTGGTGCTGCGACCGGACCTGCTGGTGGCGGACGAGCCGACCAGTGCGTTGGACGTGTCGGTGCAGGCGGCGGTGCTGGACCTGTTCGAGGAACTGCAGCGCGAGCTGAACTTCGCGTGCCTGTTCATCAGCCACGATCTGGCGGTGGTCGACCGTCTGGCGCACCGCGTCGCGGTACTGAAGGACGGCGGTGTCGTGGAGATCGGCACGCCGTGGAAGATTCTCCGCGAGCCCGAGCAGGAGTACACGAAACGCCTCATCGCGGCCATCCCCAAGCCGGAAGTGCGCTGACGCACCCGGGTGCGAAAAGGAGTATCCCAGCACTCTTTTTCACACCCGTGCGCGAAGCGCCTGAACGTGTGGCCTGACCGGCCGGTACCGTAAGGACGCGTCTCGAGCCATCAGGACGGCCCGAACCGACGATCTACGAAGACCGACGAGACCCACAGCACAGGCTGGAGCCGCTGACACATGACCGACGACACCGACCGCACCGACGACCGACCGGCGAGGGGTTCCTCGTACGCCGCGGCCGGGGTCGACATCGAAGCGGGAGACCGCGCCGTCGAACTGTTCGCGCCACTGGCCAAGAAGGCCAGCCGACCGGAGGTCATGGGAGGACTCGGCGGGTTCGCCGGCCTCTTCGCTCTCAAGAGCAGCTACCGCGAACCACTGCTTGCCGCCTCGACCGACGGCGTCGGCACCAAGCTCGCGGTCGCGCAAGCCCTGGACAAGCACGACACGGTGGGCCTCGACCTCGTCGCCATGGTGGTCGACGATCTCGTCGTGTGTGGAGCGGAACCGTTGTTCCTGCAGGACTACATCGCCGTCGGCCGGGTAGTGCCCGAACGCGTGGCCGAAATCGTCAAGGGCATCGCCGAAGGGTGCATCCAGGCCGGTTGTGCGCTGCTCGGCGGGGAAACCGCCGAGCACCCCGGCATCATGGCCGACGGTGACTACGACCTGTCCGCCACCGGAATCGGTGTGGTGGAAGCCGACGCCGTCCTGGGGCCCGATCGTGTCCGACCCGGTGACGTGGTCATCGGCATGGGGTCGTCGGGACTGCACTCGAACGGGTACTCGCTCGCTCGCAAGGTGTTGCTGGAGATCGACCGCATGTCGCTCACGGGCCATATCGAGGAGTTCGGACGTTCCCTCGGCGAGGAGCTGCTCGAGCCCACCCGCATCTACGCCAAGGATTGCCTCGCGCTCGCCGCCGAAACCGACGTGCGTACGTTCTGCCACGTGACCGGCGGCGGGCTCGCAAACAACCTGGCGCGTGTCATGCCCGCAGGTCTGGTGGCCGAACTCGATCGCGGTACCTGGAGTCCGGCACCGGTGTTCGCTCTGATCGCTCAGCGCGGCCGGGTCGAGCGTTCGGAGATGGAACGCACCTTCAACATGGGCGTCGGCATGGTCGCCATAGTGGCGCCCGAGGATGTGGACAGGGCGCTCGCCGTGCTGACGGCACGCCACATCGATTGCTGGACCTTGGGGACGGTGCGCAAGAGTGCCGACAAGGCGACCGACGAACGCGCCGTGCTGGTGGGTACCCACCCGCGTTTCTAGCAGACGCGAACTGCGGGGACATCCGATCGGATGTCCCCGCAGTCAACGGTGAGATGTCTTCAGAGAAGTGCGGGTGACGCGAAGATCGTCAGCGTCGCCAGTCTTCGTATTCGTCGTCGTAACGGGACGGCTCCCGTTCGACGACGCCTCCGCTTCGATGCGAGTCGGGCGAACCTGTGAGCTCCTTCTGGAGGCTCTCGAAGTCCGTGGACGGTGAGCTGTACTTGAGCTCACGCGCAACTTTGGTCTGTTTTGCCTTAGCCCGGCCACGGCCCATGGCTAACCCCCTCGCGAGTTGCGGGGCGGCCTGGGATTTTTTGGCGGCCCCGTCAGTTTGTTTAGTCTTCCTGAAGGACACTCTAGCGTGCGAAACGGCTACGCGCTCCCAGGGAATCGCCGGGGTCGCGCGCGCCTACGGCGAGTCGTACCGAATCGCTTCGATGGCGCCTCCGGATGAGGCGAGCATCACGTGTTCGCCACCCGAATCAGACCGCTCGGTCAGGTCAGAGGCGTGAATTCGACCATGGCTCGTACGGTGCCGACGCGATCGGCGCCCCCCATGACCGGTCGTTCCGCCAACGCCTCGAGTTCGTCGGACCACGGGGCTCCGCACCGACGAAGCGCCGCGGCGGCCAAGGGCAAACGCGCCCGGTCGTGGCCGTCGTCGATCTTGAACGCGAACGCCGTTCCGTCGGGCAACGCTGCCGCGAACACGCCGTCCGCACCCGACTTGCACAACAGCCCCGGAACGGCGGTCATGAGAATCTCGTCCTCCTTGCCGGTTCCGGAGATCAGGAACGGGTGTTCTCGTACCGCGTCGGCGACGGCGCGCTCAGGGGTGCCGGGTGCGGACGTCACGAGTCGACCGAACGAACGCGCAAGGTCGGCCAGCGACACCGGAACGATGGGCAGTCCGCACCCGTCCACACCGAGCGCGGCGGTGCGTTCGGAGGTCAGGTCGGCAATGGACGCCCCGATCGCGACCTGCAACGGGTGGGTGGGGTCCAGATAGTCCGCGAGCGGCCATTCGTTGACCACACAGGTCGCCAGCATCGCCGAATGCTTTCCCGAGCAGTTCATGAACAGCGGCGTCGGTTCGATGCCCGCCGCCATTGCGTCGGCCCGCGCCCGATCGTTCGACGGCAGCGCCGCTGGACACCGAAGGTGCGCGGCGGTGAGTCCGAAGCGATCCAGCAGCGACTGCACCAAGCGCACGTGTTCGCGCTGACCCTCGTGGGACGCGGCGGAGATCGCCAGTTCGCTCGACGTGAGCGGAACGAAGCCCGCGCGCAGCATCGCAACGGCCTGCAATGGCTTGTTCGACGAGCGGGGAAAGATCGGGCTCTCGGTGTCACTGATCTCGGACATCGACGAGCCGTCCGCGTCGACGATCACGGCGGATCCACGGTGCGTGCACTCGCGGAATCCGGACCGGACGACCTCGACGAGGGCTTCGCTCACGACCTGGTTGCTTTCTTCAGGGCTTTGGCGGCATCGCGGTAGACCTTCGGCGCGAGGTTCTTCTCGTCCATCACCCGGCGCATCTTGTCGGCGTCCGTGCCGACGAACAGGTCACGAACGGTGACGCCGTGGGCGGGGACGTTCGTGACCGTGACGGTGTCACCCGCACGAACCGAACCCGGCTGCAGCACACGGAGATACGCTCCGCAGTCACTTCTCTCGGTGAACCGTTTGACCCAGTGCGGTTCCTCGCACCACCGTGCGAAGGTGCCGCACGGCGTACGCGCGATCGTCACCTCGAGTTCCGCCGTCCCGACGATCCACTTCGAGCCGACGACGGCGTCCGTGACCGCCATCCCCTCGACCCGGAAGTTCTCACCGAACCATCCGGGGGCGAGGTCACGGCCCAGTTCGCGCGCCCACCGCTCCGCTTCCTCCGCGGAATAGGCGTACACCGCTTGATCGTGACCGCCGTGAAACTTAGTGTCGCAGCTGCGGTCTCCTTCGACACCGAGCTCACCGATCCGGACCGGCCCGTCGACCGGCCGCTTGTCGATGGCCGAGTCGACGACGCCCTTGCGGCTCAGTGGCCGGATCTCACCGACCACGCACACGGCCTGTAGTACGCCCCCCACCGTCAGCGACCTCTGAGCCGGTCGACGGCCGCCCGGCCCGCCTGCACCGCCGTCTCCTCCCGCACCGAATCGGGATCGATCGACGCGGCGCACGGTCCGGCTTCGAGCGGAGTGTCGACGGGAACGGTGCGCTTGATCAGGGCGAGAGCAATCGGCCCCAGTTCGAAATGATCGACGACGGTACCGATGCGTCCGACGGCGCGCCCCTCCGCGGAGATGCTGTCTCCGGGCTCGGGTCGTCCGTCGGCGGACCCGTCGAGATGAAGCATGACGAGTCGGCGCGGCGGCTTGCCCAGATTGTGCACGCGCGCAACGGTTTCCTGGCCGCGGTAGCAGCCCTTGTCGAGGTGGACGGCACCGAACTCGGTGACCCCGCCGATCCACCCGACCTCGTGAGGAATGGTCCGCTCGTCGGTGTCGAGATCGATGCGCGGCCGCACCGACTCCACTCGGAGGGCCTCGTACGCCCAGCTGCCGGCCGGTGCGGCACCCGCATCGACCAGCCGAGTCCACCAGCTCGTCAGCTCGCTTCGCGGGATCAGAAGGTCGAACGAGTCGGTGCGCGTCGGCCAAGGCATCCGACGAACGAAGCCGCCGTCCACGGCCTCGGCCGCGTAGGGGAGCGCCGGGGCGGAAATGCCCAGGGACGCCAGAACCGTCGCCGACTCGGGGCCGAGGAGTGAGAGGACAGCCAACTCACTGCCGTCGCGAGGCTCGGCCTTGGCCCAGAAGACCATCTTGGTCAGGAACGTCAGCAGAGCGGGACCGTGTGCGGGGTCGGTGTCGATCCAGGTGGTTGCGTCGATGTCGGTCTGTACGAAGTGGTGTTCGACGCGGCCGTTGACGTCCAGGCTCAAGTTCTCTGCGGACTGGCCGTCGGCGAGCGCGAGCAGATCCTGGCTCGAAATGGTGTGCAGCCACGTGAGCCGATCGTCTCCGCCGATCGCGATCACGGCGCGAGTGGATCGGTCCACGACCGCCGAGGTGGTGACGGCGGACCGTTGCTCACGCAGCGGATCGCCGTAATGCCACGCCGTTCCTTCGTCCGGACCGCCCTCCGGAGACGGCACCGCACCCGGGAGCCGGAGTAGAGGACTGAGCCCGACCGTCGAAGTATGTGACACACCGACAGTCTAGAAGCTTTCGGCACTACCCTCGTCGCATGTCGTCGCGTGTACTGGTCGGGTTGGACGGCGCGGTCCTGGATCCGGACGCGCCACTGCTCTTCGCGGACGATCTCGCCGCGGTCCGCGGGGACGGCATCTTCGAGACGTTGCTGGTGCGTGGGCGGCGGGTGTGCACGCTCGATCTGCACCTCGCGCGCTTGACGACGTCGGCCGAGGCCATGGATCTGCCGGCGCCCGACCTACCGCGGTGGCGGACGGCTGTCGCGGCAGCGGTGAAGGCGTGGGATTCCGACGACGAGGGTGTCATGCGCATGTCGATCGGTCGGGGCCGCGAGAGCGGTGGTCCACCGACCGGGTACGTCACGGTGGGCCCGCTCGCCGACCGCGTCCGCTCCGCCCGCCGCGACGGGGTGTCCGTCGTGACGCTTCCGCGCGGGCTCTCGATCGAAGCCGCATCGTCGCCGTGGCAGCTCCTCGGCGCCAAGACGTTGTCCTACGCGATCAACATGGCGGCCCTGCGCTATGCGGCCGGCCTGGGGGCCGACGACGTCGTCTTCGTCAGCAGCGAGGGCATGGTTCTGGAGGGGCCGAGGTCCACCGTGGTGGCGGTCACGGGTCAGTCGTTGCTCACGCCGCCGGTGGAGTACGGGGTGCTCCGAGGAACCACGGTGTCGGCCCTGTTCGAGGTGGCGTCCGGTTCCGGGTACGAGTGTGCGTACGCGCCGCTGCGTCCCGCGGATCTCATTGTGGCCGACAGTGTTTGGCTCGTGTCGTCGGTGACGCTCGCTGCGCGGGTCCGTTCGTTGGACGGGCTCGCCCGCGCGGAACGGCCGGGTGACGACGAGATTCGAACGCTGGTCGATCTGGCCGTGGAAAGCATCTGAAAAAAGTCGTTGCCGAGATTCGGAAGTCCGCGTAACTTCGGATGTACACGAGAGAGGAGGTGGTCTGAAGTTGAATTCTTCTAGGACGCGTGAGGTGGCTGTCAGCTAGCCGCAACCGCTGACGGATTGGTTTTCCGCGCGAGCGGCGAGCGAATTCCAGGCAGCTACCCGACCCCCGAGCCCCCGGTCCGTCCAGACCGGGACCCTTGTTTCGGCAGTGCATTTGTTTGTGTAATGCATTGCACGTGGAACAGCGGTAGGGCTCGGGGGTCGTTGCGTTACACGACCTGTTCCGAATGTGGTCAGCCCACGTACCGCTGAAGCCTCGCCGACAGACGCGGTTCGAGTGACCCGTCCGCCCCGATGCGCTCCTCGACGTACGCGAGGTCACCACCCTCGACGATTCCGTACAGCCGCTTTGCGCCGCCGACCAACGCGCCGGACGTGCTGCGCGCCACGACGTCGGTGACGAGTTCCCACGACGACTGGTTCAGAGCGTGGCCGTAGAACAGCTCGAGCAAGCCGGAGCTGTGGGTGAGAAGAAGTTCGATGACTTCGGCGTTCTCGTCTCCGGGAGCGCCGGAACCGCTGACCCTCCAGAAACCGCTCTCGCGCAGATCCGGGGCGAGGTAGCTGCCGCCGGTGTCGAGCTTCCAGGACCGCGCTTCCCAGCTGAGATACGGACCACCGTCGTGCTTGACGACGATCTGTTGCCCGAACGGATAGTCGCCGGTCTCGGGGTCGTGACCCTCGCCGTCGCCTCGCCATACTCCGACGAGGGGGATGAGAGCGAGCATGTCGTGATTCAGGTCGGGGCCCTGCCGCAGATTTGCGGTGTCGTCGGGCGCCGGAAGATCGTCGAGCGCAGGCAAATTGCGCCCAGCGGTCACTCGCGCGCGTTCTTCCGCATCGGCTACAGCCTGATCACCGCTGGTAACGGGCGGAAGAACCGGTTCGGAACTCTGATCGTGCGGGTCGCTCACGACTCGTCGGTGACCAAGCGGTACACGACGTACAGCGCGAACCACCCGATGAGGATGGACGCCAGGACCAGCAGGACCTCGAAGAAGATGACCACGTTCTCATCTTAACTCAGGGGGTCTAGTACAACTCTCGGGCTGGTTGCTGTGACTTGTCCCGGGGCCGGTCCGCACGACTGCGATCGCCTGTCGGCGGTGACCCCCGTCTCGTAGGGTGATCGGGCGCCGCGTGTGACCGGTGCTCAACGGTTGTGCGAGCGCGTGAGGGCGCTCGCGGGAAGTTCGGTGTGGAGAATGCGTCTTTCGTTGACAGAGTCCGTGCGCGGCGCGGCGGCAGTGCTGGCAGCTGCGGTGCTGTGCGCGTCCGGGGTGACCGCGGGTGTGGCCACCGCGGCCCCGGTCGACCCGGACGGCGCGACGCCCGGTCAGGCCCCGCTTCAGGTGTCCGACGGACCTCCGAAGGTCGACCTCCCCACGATTCTCGGGATTGCCCCCAAGTCCGACGAGCTCAACCTCGATCCGAACAATTACGCGCAGACGTGCCCCGATGTCCTCATCGTGGCGTTGTCCGGTGGTTCGGACACCTCCGTCGACAAGAACCCACTGGACGAAGAAGCGCGCCTTCCGCTGCAGAACTGGATCGCCAACCTCACCGTTCCTACCGGGGAGAAGAACGCGTCGACGCCCAACCGCGTCGGCTGGCTCTACGTTCCCTACCCGGCAACCGACGGTATCGGCATCGGCGAACGCAATCCGACGTACCAGGACTCGACGGCCGAGGGAGTTGCGAGCACCAACAGAATCCTCGACGAGAACAAGGCCAGGTGCGGCACCGCGACGAAGTTCGTCATCGTGGGCTACAGCATCGGCGCGGAGGTGGCCGAGCGTGTGAGCGTCGACATCGGCAGCCGGCCCGACGACGCGGCCGTCAACGCGAGCGACGTCCTCGGCGTGGGTCTGGTCGGTGATCCGTACCGGCCCGCGGGGACGCCGTCGATCGACATCGCGGGCCCGTCGGGCGGCGGCTTCATGTCGAGTGAGCCCAAGGACTACGGGAAGCTCACCGACAAGATGTTGTGGGCGTGCCGACCGTACGATCTCTCGTGCGATGCGCCCCGCAACATCGCGATGCTGCCGCTGCTGCTCGGAGTCTTCGGGCAGGTCCACTGGGACCCCCTCGACCTCGTCTCGACGGTGACGGAATTGTCCAACGTGGTTGCCGCCACCGCTGCCCGCTCGATCGCCTATGTCTTCGCGCATCCCGAGTTCGCGACGTCGGAAGAATCCGCTCTCGACGTCGTGCTCCGCGAGTCCGATCGGACGGAACCGCGCGGCACCCCGGACCCGCCGCCGACGCAGGCTCAGGTCCTCGCTGCGTTGCAGTGGGCGGCGGGGCCCGGCCGAGAAGTGGTGAACGCCAAGCTGAATGCGGAGCGCGTGGGCTTCGCGGAGGACAACGCGGACATCGCCCAGCTGATCACCGAGCCGTACATCGCTTTCGGCTTCCTCCAGCACCTCACCTACTGGAACGCCTTGCCGGGACGAGAGTGGGAGAGCGACAAGATGATCCGATGGATCACCACGCTCGCGCAGCAGGACAGCGAGCGACGGGACGCGGAGCAACCGCCGGCGGCCTCGACCGAACCGGCTCCGGCGCAGGTGATCCCACCGGTCGCACCCGGTTCTGCCGCTCCGCCCGCGCAGCCGCAGGTGACCATCGACGACTCGTTCGGGTCTCTGCTGCAGTCGTTCGGCATCGGCCCGCAGCCCGTTCCGATCAAGTCGGTTCCCTGATCGGCATCGCGACATGAGAAAGGCCCCGACTCCACAGGCAGGGAGTCGGGGCCTTTCTTGTCGAACGGGAGCGTCAGGCGTCGACGGTCACGTTCTGCTCGTGAATGCCCGCGCCTTCGGGGTTGATCGTGGCGCCGCCGTTGCCCGACGACGAGAGCGCACGAAGCGTCCAGTTACCGGGCGCGGCGAAGAAACGGAAATCGCCTGTGCCCGAAGCGACTACCTCGGCGGTGAACTCACCGGTGCTGTCGAGCAGGCGGACGTACGCTCCGCCGATGGGCTGACCGTCGGACGCGAGAACACGGCCGGTGATGACCGTCTCCTTCTCGATGTCGACGCCGGCCGGCAAGGTCTGTCCCTGAGTGGGTGCTCCACACATGTCTATTCTCCCAACTCGATAGGTGCTCCCACGAGGGAGCCGTACTCGGTCCAGCTGCCGTCGTAGTTCTTGACGTTGTCGTAGCCGAGCAGCTGTGTGAGTGCGAACCAGCTGTGCGACGAACGCTCGCCGATGCGGCAGTAGGCGATCGTGCCCTTCGAGGGGTCGATACCGACACCGTCGTAGAGCTCCTTGAGCTCGTCGTCGGACTTGAACGTGCCGTCCTCGTTGGCTGCCTTGCTCCACGGAACGTTCACGGCACCGGGGATGTGTCCGGGGCGCTGGCTCTGCTCCTGCGGAAGGTGGGCCGGCGCGAGGATCTTGCCCGAGTACTCGTCGGGGGAGCGAATGTCGAGAAGGTTCTTGGTTCCGATGGCGTCGATGACCTCGTCGCGGAACGCACGAATGGACAGATCGGGCGACTCGGCCTTGTACGTCGCGTGCTCACGTGTCACGGTGTCGGTGCTCAACGGCCGGCCGTCGAGCTCCCACTTCTTTCGACCACCGTCGAGCAGCCGAACATCCTTGTGGCCGTACAGCTTGAAGTACCAGTAGGCGTAGGCGGCGAACCAGTTGTTGTTGCCGCCGTAGAGGATCACCGTGTCGTCCTTGGTGACGCCCTTGGAGGACAGCAGATCCGAGAACTGCTCCTGGTTCAGGAAATCGCGGCGAACCGAATCCTGCAGGTCGTTCTTCCAGTCGAGCTTGATCGCACCCTCGATGTGACCGGTGTCGTAGGCACTGGTGTCCTCGTCGACCTCGACGAGGACGACGTTGGGTGTGGCGAGGTTCTGCTCGGCCCAGTCGGCAGAGACCAGGACGTCGGAGCGAGCCATGGATGGTTCCTTTCGGTTCGTGACGGAAGAATGAAGCGAAATCGTGCGGTGTCAGGCAGTACGTAAACGAGCGACGAGCGGATAGAGCTTGCAGCCCAAGCAAATTGCGAACGCGGCGTTCAGAATCGCGGCGAACAACGCGAACGCCGTCGCCACCACGCCCACGGCGGCGAGGCCGGTCGCGAAACCGACGACACCGATTGCGGCGAACACGAATCCGACGAGTTGAGCGAATCGCAACGGCGCGACGGGTTCGCGCTCGGTGACCGGTCCCAGACGCGGTGCGACCGCAGCGGCGAACAGCCGGCCGTACGGGCTGCGCTTGGGTCCGGCGGCCGCACCGATCGCGAAGGAGACGGCTTGCAGCAGCAGTATCACGCCCGCGGCGACGGTCGAGAACGTCGACACGAGCAGGACGACCACGAGGACTGCCGTGGTGACCCAGGCGTTGAAGCGTGGGCCGCGCACGTCGACCTGGTCGGAAGCGGCGGTGGACACGGACGTGTCGCTGGAAGGGGGCATAGGAAACTCCTGTGAGAGATGACTCGTGTCGCGTGGCAGACATGGCCGGGATCGAAGCGCCGATCGGGCGCGCAGATCACCTGTCGTGGACGGTGAACGTCAGAGACGACAACAGCAACAGCCACCGAGGCGGCACAGATCCACTGTGCGGCGTCGGGTGAGCAAAAGCTCGCGGCGGTCGATCACGGAGGCGATTCTACCCTCCGATTCATGCAGGTCCGACCGTCGGGTCAACGCGCCGACTCGATGGCGGCGACGAGGTCGCGGGCGGACGGCACTCCGGATACGCGCGAACGCTCGACCAGGTGGGCGTCGAGCACGAACGTGGTCGGTAACGACATCACGCCCATTTCACGGGCGAGCGCCGGGTTCTCGTCCATGTCGACCTCCACCTCGACGGGGGCCGGTCCGTCGACGGAAGCCGAGTCGGACACCACGGATGCGACGACTCGACGGACCGCTGCGCAGGGCCCGCACCACGACGCGGAGAAGTGCAGGACGGTCGGGACACCCCGCTGCACGCCGGCGGCCAGGAGCTGTTCGACGCGGTCGTTCGCGGCCTCCGCGGGGCGGATCGACCGGACTTTGCCCTCGCGTCGGGTGACGACGAATCCGACCACCACGGCCAGCGCGACGACCACGACGATAACTGTGATTCCCGTCACGGCGTCCGGATCGATTCGAGGTCGATGGTGATGCCGGTTCCGGTCCCCTCGATGACGATCTCGCCGCCCTCCGCGTAGACGGACGTAGGGGTAATTCCGAACGGAAGTTGCTGACGATCGATGGTCTTGGTGAACAAACCGAGAACAGTAGGTTTCAGGATGTCCGGAATGGTGAAGTCGGCCTCGCCCTCGGGTCCGAAGTAGAAGTCGCTGGCGACGATGTTCACCTTGTCGCCATCGAGCTGTAGCTCCGCTGTGACACTGACGGCCGTGTTCAACGGACCGACGGACACCGTCCCCGACAGAACGACGGCGCCGGTCGTGGTCTTCCCGGACCCGCCGGACCCACCCGTTCCGTCCGATTTGTCCGCCGGCGGCGCAGAAACCTGGAGGTCGGGGATGTCGAGGAACTGCCCGAGGTCGGTCGCCTCGATGCGTACACGCCCGTCCAACCGGTCGACGGGGACCGTACGAACCGATCCGTCGACGAGGTCGGACGCGGGTATGCGAACCCCGCGCAGCGTCGCCTCGATGGTCGTCTTGTTCACGTACTCCGTCGGTACGTCCTGCGCGCGTATTTCCACCCGGCTGTAGTCACCACGAGCGGCCTGCGTCAGAAAAGGAAATCCGTGAATGGTGACCTCCGGGTCGGCGGTCAATTCGCCGCCGTCGCGCAGTGCCCGTGAGACGCGATACTCCGAATAAGCCGCGGTCCCGAAATCGGCTACGAGCGCAATGGCGAGCAGCGCCACAACACCGACAATCAGTTTTCGCACGAGTTCCTCACGAGCTTGATCGATGGGCCGCGTCCGACGGTACCTGGCGGGAACACGCTAGTCTGTCACCCGAACATCAACTGCTCGAGCGTCCACCGCCGGGCACCGATCATCGTCGTGCCCTCACAGTCGGAAGAGAACGGGAGACACCGTGGAGCTGCTGCTCTTGACTTCCGATCCCGACCCGGAAGCCGTGTTGCCCTCGCTGTCGCTCCTTGCGCACACCGTCCGCCCCGCGCCCACCGAAGTGTCGTCCTTGCTCGAAGCCGGAACTGCCGACGTGGCACTCGTCGACGCGCGTACCGACCTGGCCGCGGCTCGGGGACTGTGCCGGCTCCTGGGAAGCGCAGGCTCCGCCGTACCGGTCGTCGCAGTCCTGACCGAGGGCGGTCTCGTCGCCGTCAACTCCGAGTGGGGAGTCGACGACGTACTTCTGCCCACCACCGGCCCCGCGGAACTCGACGCCCGTCTGCGACTGCTGGTCGGTCGACACGGGGGAGTGTCCAGTCCCGAGGCGTCGGGAAAGATCACCCTGGGTGAACTGATCATCGACGAGGGCACCTACACAGCCCGTCTGCGCGGCCGTCCCCTCGACCTCACGTACAAGGAGTTCGAGCTCCTCAAGTATCTGGCGCAGCACGCCGGACGAGTCTTCACCAGAGCTCAACTCCTGCAGGAAGTGTGGGGATACGACTTCTTCGGTGGCACCCGTACCGTCGACGTGCACGTTCGGCGGCTCCGCGCGAAGCTCGGCAGCGAGTACGAGTCGTTGATCGGCACGGTGCGCAACGTCGGTTACAAGGCCGTGCGCCCGGCTCGGGGATCCGGCAAGCCCGGACAGTCCGCGGCCGGCAACGACGACGACTACGAACCGGACGAACCCGGCGGGGTCGAGTACGCACCCGCGAACACCACCGCCTACTAGGCGTGTCAGGATCGTGACCGTGCACATCGTAGAATCCTCGCCCACTCCCGATCAGGTTCGCGCTGTCACCGAGATCATTTCTCGCGCAACGGAAATCGACGGAACCGCGCCGATCTCGGAGCAGGCGGTCCGGGCGATCTCGGTCGGGGACGGCAGCCGTCACCTACTCGCGCTCGACGGCGACGACGTCGTGGGATACGCCAATGTCGTTGCAGCACAAAGTGACAGCGAAGACGCCGTCGACATGGCCGAGGGTGTCGTCGATCCGGAGCACCGCGGCCGTGGGGTCGGTACCGCACTGGTCGACGCCGCAGTGACCGGGAGCGGCAGGATCTGGGCACACGGACAGCTGCCGGCCGCGGTGCGGGTGGCGGAGAAGCTGACGCTGACCTCGGTTCGTGAACTGCTGCAGATGCGCCGGCCGACGACGGAGACCCTCCCCGAACTCGTTGTACCGGATGGGATTTCGTTGCGCACCTATCGCGAGTCGGACGACGCCGAAATTCTGCGCGTGAACAACGCCGCGTTCGCGTGGCATCCGGAGCAGGGTGGGTGGACGCAGGACGACATCGACCAGCGGCGATCGGAGCCGTGGTTCGACCCGGCCGGGCTCTTCGTCGCCACCCCTGCGGACGAGCCGAACCATGTTCTCGGGTTCCATTGGACCAAGGTGCACGCCCCCGAAGGTGCGGACCCCCAGCTCGGCGAGGTCTACGTCGTCGGTATCGACCCGGCGGCGCAGGGGAGGGGTCTCGGACGGCTTCTGACGCTGGCAGGGCTGCACTACCTCGAGAGCAAGGGTCCCGCGGTTCTGCTCTACGTCGAGTCGGACAACTCGGCTGCGGTTCACACCTACGACAGACTGGGTTTCACCCGTTTTCACGTCGACGTGGCCTACGCCCGCGCCTGATCACAGCTCGCCCCGAGAAACGGACATACGACCCGGCTGTTCACCTCGCGTTCACCTTGCCGGGGTGTTCCGTCCATACGTGGCCTTTACCTTCATCTGCGGGCAGCATCTTGCTGCTCGATGCGGCCGTCAGGGACGCATCGGGGACTTTTCCGCTCGGCAGGTGCCGCGCGATTTCCGGAGGAAACAGGTGAATTTCCAGCGCAACGCAGTCGTTCTGGCAGCGGCGGCCATCGGGGCGATGTCTCTCGTCGCGTGCGGCAGTGACAACAACGCTGCGTCGACGGGTGTCGATACGTCGAGCTCCACCGCCACGTGCGAGGGCAAGGCCAACCTCTCGGCCGCCGGCTCGTCCGCCCAGAAGAACGCAATGGACCAGTTCGTGTCCACCTACATCGGTGTCTGCCAGTCCAAGGACAAGACGGTCAACGTCGCCTACAACCCCAGCGGCTCGGGTGACGGACGTACCCAGTTCATCGCCGGCCAGGTCGACTTCGCCGGCTCCGACTCCGCCATCAAGGGCGACCAGCTCGCACAGGCCGCCACTCGCTGCGTCGGCGGCGAAGCCTGGAACCTCCCCCTCGTCTTCGGTCCGGTTGCCGTGGCCTACACCCTCGACGGCGTCGACGACCTGACGCTCAACGGCGAGACCATCGCCAAGATCTTCAACGGTGGCATCACCACCTGGAGCGATCCGGCGATCGCCGCGCTGAACGAGGGCGTCACGCTTCCCTCCACCCCGATCACCCCGATCACCCGCTCGGATTCGTCCGGCACCACCGACAACTTCCAGCAGTACCTGACCACCGCCTCGAACGGTGCATGGACCCAGGGCGCCGGATCCGACTTCGTCGGTGGCGTCGGCGAGGGTGCTCGCGGCTCCGCAGGTGTTGCGCAGGCAGTGGCCGGCGCTCCCGGATCGATCACCTACGTCGAGAAGTCCTTCGCAGACCAGAACAAGCTCACGGTCGCGAAGATCGACACCGGCGGCGGCGGCGTCGAGCTCAACAACGAGACGGCCACCAAGGCCATCGACGGAGCAGCATTCGTCAAGGACGGCGCCGGTGACCTGACGCTGGACCTGAAGTCCATCTACGGCACGACCACCGAGGGTGCATACCCGCTGGTGCTCGCCACGTACGAGATCGTCTGCTCGAAGGGATACGACGCCGACACCACGGCCGCCGTCAAGTCCTTCCTCACCAGTGCAGCGAACGAGGGACAGGCGAACCTCGGCGAGCAGGGCTACGTGCCGCTGCCCGACTCCTTCAAGGAACGAGTGACCGCGTCCATCGACGCCATCGCCTGATTCTTGATCGCTGAACAGTTCGACGGTGGGGGCCTGGTTCTCGAATCGGGCCCTCACCGGCACCACCATCCTCGGTGGATCCATCCGCACCGAGGGTTTACCGTTTCGACCGAGAAGAAATGCGACCGCGAATGAGTGACGCGCCAACCCAGTCGGCACACCGCGCTTCCGCCACCGCCACGAGCGGGTCCGGAAGCAGCGCCCCGCTCGGAAAACCGGAGGAACCGATCAGTACGACCAAGACCGGAACGCCCAAGACAGTGGTGAGACCGGGAGACCGGATCTTCACCTCGCTCGCCACGGGTTCGGCACTGGCGATCACCGTGTTGATTGCCGCGATCGGGTTCTTCCTCGTCTGGCGGGCCGTCCCCGCGCTGAGCCGCAACGAGGCCAACTTCCTGTTCTCTCGGCAATGGGTGACCACCGACCTGAACGCCATGGCGTTCGGTGTGCTGGACCTGTTCCAGGTCACGGTGATGGTTGCACTGTTCGCGCTGGTGATCGCGATGCCGATCTCGCTCGGTATCGCCATCTTCCTCACCCAGTACTCGCCCAAGCGCCTCCGCGGGCCGCTGGCGTACATCATCGACTTGCTCGCCGCGGTCCCGTCGATCGTCTACGGCCTCTGGGGTCTGCTCGTGCTCGCCCCGGCCATCGCTCCGGTCGCCGTGTGGCTGAACGAGAACCTCTCGTGGATCTTCCTGTTCTCCGACGGCACCGGAAACATCGCCTCGGGCGGAACGATCTTCACCGCCGGAATCGTCCTCGCCGTCATGATCCTGCCGATCATCACCGCTGTCACCCGCGAGGTGTTCGTGCAGACACCCAAGGCGAACATCGAGGCCGCACTCGCCCTCGGCGCCACTCGCTGGGAAGTCGTTCGTATCACCGTGATCCCGTTCGGCAAGTCTGGTTACATCAGCGGATCGATGCTCGGCCTCGGCCGCGCCCTCGGTGAGACCATCGCGCTGTACCTGATCCTGCGCACCACATCGCAGGCGTTCGGGTACTCGTTGTTCGACAGCGGTTCCACGATCGCGTCGAAGATCGCCCTCGGATACGCCGAGTTCAACAACGACATTCAGGCCGGTGCCTACATCGCCGCCGGTCTGGTGCTGTTCGTACTCACGTTCGTCGTGAACGCCGGCGCTCGTGCGGCCGTCGCCGGAAAGAAGGCATGACCGTGACTCAAACCCTCGAATCCCCCGTCAAGAAGCCCACGTTCCAGGGCGTCAGCGGACGCAGGAAGTTCACCGACATCACGGCGACAGTGCTGGTCACCGCGTCGCTGCTGATCGCGTTGGTCCCGCTGATCTGGGTTCTCTACACCGTGATCTCGCGCGGAATCGGCGCGATCAGCACCGGCACGTGGTTCACCAACTCGCTCAGCGGACTGACGGCGTCGTCCTCGGGTGGCGGCGTCTATCACGCCATCATCGGCACTCTCCTGCAGGGCCTGGTGTGCGCGATCATCTCGATCCCGCTGGGCCTCTTCGTCGCGATCTACCTCGTGGAGTACGCCGGCAAGTCGAAGCTCGGCCGCATCACCACGTTCATGGTCGACATCCTCAGCGGTGTCCCGTCCATCGTTGCCGCGTTGTTCATCTACGCCTTGTGGATATCGACCTTCGGTCTTCCCAAGTCGGCGTTCGCGGTCTCCCTGGCCCTCGTGCTGTTGATGGTGCCGGTCGTCGTGCGCAGCACCGAAGAGATGCTGCGCATCGTCCCGCAGGATCTGCGCGAGGCGTCGTACGCCCTGGGTGTCCCCAAGTGGAAGACCATCTCGTCGATCGTCCTGCCGACGGCCCTTCCCGGCGTCATCACGGGCATCATGCTGGCGCTCGCCCGCGTCCTCGGTGAGACGGCACCGTTGCTGATCCTGGTCGGCTACGCACCGTTCATCAACTTCGACATCTTCGGCGGAGAGATGGGTTCGCTGCCGAGCCTCATGGTGTCCGAGACCGCCAACCCGACGCAGGCCGGCACCGACCGCATCTGGGGAGCAGCACTGACGCTGATCCTGATCATCGCCGTACTGAACATCTTCGCCAAATTCATCGGACGGTTCTCCGCCGTCAAGAGCAAGTAGAGGGAACCGACCATGGCAAAACGACTCGATCTCAAAGACGTCAACATCTACTACGGCAAGTTCCACGCGGTGGCCGATGTGGGCCTGTCCGTTCCTCCGCGCAACGTGACCGCGTTCATCGGTCCGTCGGGCTGTGGCAAGTCCACGGTGCTGCGGACGATGAACCGCATGCACGAGGTCACGCCCGGCGCGCGAGTCGACGGCTCGATCCTGCTCGACGGGGACGACATCTACGGCAACAACGTCGACCCGGTCGGTGTCCGCCGCACCATCGGCATGGTGTTCCAGCGCCCCAACCCGTTCCCGACGATGTCGATCAAGGACAACGTGGTTGCCGGCCTGAAGCTGCAGGGTGGACGGTCGAAGAAGGAGCTCGACGAGACCGCCGAGCGGTCCCTCAAGGGCGCCAACCTGTGGAACGAGGTCAAGGACCGTCTCGACAAGCCCGGTGGTGGCCTCTCGGGTGGTCAGCAGCAGCGTCTGTGCATCGCGCGCGCCATCGCCGTGCAGCCCGACGTGCTCCTCATGGACGAGCCGTGCTCGGCCCTGGACCCCATCTCCACGCTCGCGATCGAAGACTTGATCACCGAGCTGAAGAAGGACTTCACCATCGTCATCGTCACGCACAACATGCAGCAGGCTGCGCGCGTGAGCGACCAGACGGCGTTCTTCAACCTCGAAGCGACGGGTAAGCCCGGCCGTCTCATCGAGATCGACGACACCGAGAAGATCTTCTCGAATCCGACGCAGAAGGCCACCGAGGACTACATCTCGGGCCGCTTCGGATAAATCGTCACCTGTTCTCCGACTCAGGGGCATATTCGGTCGATCCACTCGACCGAATGTGCCCCTGAGTCGTGATGCGCAGCAACAGGTCGACACACGAATAAGGGGCACCCCGAGTCGCATCACTGCGCTCGGGGTGCCCCTCAGTCGTGAATGGGTTCCGTTACTACTTCGCCGGAATTGAATCCAGATCCGACGGCAGCGAGCCGGTGACGAGGAAGATCACGCGGCGTCCCACCTCGACGGCGTGGTCGGCGAAGCGTTCGTAGAAGCGGCCGAGCAGGGTGACGTCGACGGCGGCAGCCACGCCGTGGCTCCACTCGCGGTCCATCAGGACGCTGAACAAATGCTTGTGCAGGTCGTCCATTGCCTCGTCCTCCTCGCGCAGTTTGGCGGCGCGCTCGGGATCGCGGGTTTCCAGGACCTCCCGCGCCGACGCTCCGAGAGCGACGGCAATGCGCCCCATTTCCGCGAAGTACCCGTTCACTTCCTCGGGCAGTGCGTGCTGAGGGTGGCGACGGCGCGCGATCTTCGCGACGTGGAGGGCGAGTGCCCCCATGCGGTCGATGTCGGCGACGATCTGGATGCCGGACACCACCGAGCGAAGATCGCCGGCGACGGGTGCCTGCAGGGCGAGGAGGGCAAAGGCGCGCTCCTCGGCAGTCGCGCTGAGCTCGGTCATCCGATCGTGGTCGCCGATCACCTGCTCCGCGATCCGCAGATCCGCCTGGAGCAGCGATTGCGTCGCCCGCTCCATCGCTTTCCCGGCCAAACCGGCCATCTCCCCGAGGATGTCGGCGAGCTCTGTCATCTGTTCGTTGTAAGCCACGCGCATGACGTGAATTTTACGGGCAGAACCGCACATACGGTGCATGCACGCGATGAACGCGGGGTGAATGGCGCGGGAAGGCCGGAGGCCGGTCGGGCAGAAGACCAGCCATGCTCACGCGCAGGTGTCGTCCGCTGCGTTGGTGACGGTCAAGTCTGCCGGAAGTGCGACGTCCGTCACGGGGAGTGTCGAGGTGGTACCGATGGCGGGAAGCTGCGTGCCGAGGGGCGTCGGGGCGACGACCGTTCCGGCGAAGTCGGAGCCGACCACGACCTCGATGATGCCCCCGAGGCTCGCCGTCTCCTCCAGGAGGGAGCCGGGGAGTCCGCTGGCGACCGTCGCCGCTTCGCTTTCCTGGCCTGCGGCGTAACGAACGACGGTCTGTGCGCTGGTCGAGTCCGCGTTTCCGGTGCCGACGATCTGGAATCCGTACGACGCGAGACCGTCGGCGGTCGTGGCGGCGAGGCCGCTCATCTCCGACCCGTTGGACACCTGCACCGACACCGTCGACGGGTCGACTGCCAACGAGAGGACCGGAGCCGGAGGAGGAGTCGTCGGCGTGGTGGGCCCGGTGATGGACCGTGATTCGCCCGGCAGCGGTTGGTCGTTGATGATCGCGGTGAAGATGGCCGTGATGTCGGACATACGAGGGATCTCGTTGCCGTAGTCGGTGGTGCCGGCGGTCGGAACGGTGAGGAAGGTGACGGCACCGGCATCGACGTCGCGCAGCGATTTGCCCAGCGTGAGGAGGTCTGCAGTCTTGACGTTCTCGACGAACGTGTCCCGAGTGAACGCCGTGACGAAGCCATTGAGCTTGCCGGGATCGAACAGAACCTTGTTCGAGAGCACCGACCGCAGCAGCGACGACAGGAAGAGTTGCTGGCGTTTGATGCGGCCGTAGTCACCGGTTCCTTCGGCCTCGACCTTGCGGGCGCGCACGTAGTTCAGTGCTGTGGCCCCGTTGATCAGCTGCGTACCGGGATTGGCGAGTACGGTGCCGAGTTCGTCGTCGATCAACGGGGTGGTGGTGCAGACGTCGACGCCGCCCACCTCGTTGACCATCGACTCGAAGCCGGCGAAATCCATTCCGACGAAGTGGCTGATCTTCAGTCCCGACATTTTCTGGATGACCTTCACCAGACACTTCGGACCACCCAGCGCGTAGGTGGCGTTGAGCTTGTCGCCGTCGGCGGCCTCGTACATCTCGCCGGTGTAATCACCTGTGTTCGAGTCCCACCCCTCGCACTCGGGACGTTCGACGTCGAGGTCGCGGGGGAACGACACGGCCACCACCCGAGAACGATCGGCGGGAATGTTCACCAGCATCACGGTGTCGGATCGGGCGCCTTCCGCGTCGGCGACACTGCCCGCACCCACCTCGCCGCTGGCCCCCGCGCGGGTGTCGGTGCCGACGATCAGATACGTCTCGTCACCGTACTGGCCCGGTGCGTCGACGACGTCGGTCGAATCTGGATCGAGTGCCGCCACCTGCGAGAAGCCCTGGTCGGTGGAGCGAAGATACGCCCACACCACGCCGGTCAACACCAACGCCATGACGGCGACGAACGAGACGAGCACTCGCCCGGCCATCCTGGCGCGTTTGCGTTTGCGCGCGCGGTTGAGCGCCAGGCGGGTCAGCGTGGGAGGCGCAACCGGGCCGACCGCCTCTGGTTCGGCATGGGGGCGTTCGACCGCAGGAGGGTTCGGCGGCGGGGTGGTCGGCGGAGGGGTGGTCGGCGGAGGGGTGGTCGGCGAGACGGGAGCGGCATCCACCGCGGGCAAGCGGGTGGTCGGCGCGTCCTCGCCCGGGTGGGAGTCGATGTCGGGCGGGGAGGAGCGGGTCGGCTCGTCGTCCGTCGTACGTGAGAGTTGACCGATCTGATCGACGAGTTCGGCGACGGAGACTCGTCCCGTCGTCTCCGGGGCCTGACGACGACCGCGAATACCGAACTTCCTGGCCGGAGCTGGCGGCGGTCGGTCCGGCTCGGGCGGTGCAGGTGCCTCGGCCGGGGGAGCCGCGACGGGAGGTCGCGGACTGGGCGGGCGCGGTGTCGGTTGCCGCGAATCCGGAGCAACGTGCGATATTCGACGTTCCCAGGGAGCGGGCCGACGCGGTGTGGGCACACCCGAGTCGTTGTCGTCACCCACCTGGCGCCCTGGCCTTCCGCTGCGTTCCGATCGCCGGTGCGATGGTCCCGACCATGATACTGATCATCCGCCGGAGTGCATCAGATCGGCGCCCTCGGGCACACGCGCATCGTCGGGGTCGTCGAGCCATCCTTCGGGCAGCGATACCGCACCCGGTGAACCCTGGCGGCCACGAGGGCCCTCGGCGTCCTTCGGGAACGGAACGGTCGGATCCAGTTGGGCGAGAAGCGAATCGAGCTCCCCGAGCGTCGACACAGTGGCCATCTTGACGCGGAGGTCGGAGCCGGCGGGGAACCCGCGCATGTACCAGGCGACGTGCTTGCGCAACTCACGGAGGCCTCGATCTTCCCCGTGATGGTCGGCCAGGAGTTCGGCGTGACGACGCATGATCTGTGCGACTTCGCCCAGGTTCGGTGGTGTCGGCTCGGGGCGTCCGTTGAGCGCCGCGCTCAGTTCCGCGAACAGCCATGGGCGGCCGAGGCATCCCCGTCCCACGACCACTCCGTCGCATCCCGTCTCGCTCATCATGCGCGCAGCGTCGTCAGCGCCGAAGATGTCTCCGTTACCCAGAACCGGTATGTCGGTGACGTGCTCCTTCAGGCGAGCGATCTGTGACCAGTCCGCCGTGCCCGAGTAGCGCTGTGCCGCGGTCCGGGCATGCAACGCGACTGCCGCTGCACCCTCGCCGGCGGCGATACGGCCCGCGTCGAGGTGCGTGTGGTGCCCGTCGTCGATGCCGATGCGGAACTTGACGGTGACCGGCACCGAGGTGCCCTCGGTGGCTTTGACCGCTGCCGCGACGATGCGCCCGAAGAGCGATCGCTTGTAGGGCAGCGCTGCGCCGCCGCCCTTACGGGTGACCTTGGGAACGGGGCAACCGAAGTTCATGTCGATGTGGTCGGCCATGTTCTCGTCGACGATCATCTTCGCGGCGTCGTACGTGGTGTCCGGATCGACGGTGTACAGCTGCAGCGATCGCGGCGATTCCTCGGGAGCGAACGTCGTCATGTGCAGGGTGGCCGGTTGGCGTTCGACCAAGGCGCGAGCGGTGACCATCTCGCAGACGTACAGGCCCGACGTGCTGCCGGCCCGCGCGATCTCGAGTTCGCGGCACAGCGTGCGGAACGCGACGTTGGTCACGCCGGCCATGGGTGCCAGGACCACAGGGCTGCGAAGCTCGAGGGATCCGATCTGCAGCGTCATCGAGAGAACTCACACACCAATAGCGGTCGGGAACAAAGGTCGTGCCCGGTCACCGTTTCCAGTGACCGGGCACGATCGAGAATACGTGGCGAACGTGGACCGTCGCCAATTCCAGTTGTCAGGACGCTTGCTGTTCCCGTTTCGCTGCCTCACGGGCGAGCATCCGGTCACGCTGCTCCTCGAACTTGAGGACCTGTCCCTCGAGCTTCTCGATGAACGCGGCGAGCGACTCACGTGTCTGCTCACCTTCGGCCGTGAAGTCGGTGCGCTCGAAAATGTTCCACTTACGCAGAACCGGCATCACGACGTCCTCGAGGTGCTGACGCAGGTCGTAGATGCCGTGCTTGGCCATCATCGCGCCGTTGCGGCGGAAGTTGGGCATGCCTGCTCCGGGCATCTGGAAGTTCTGAACGATGTCGCTGATCGCCTTCAACGTCTGATCCGGGGCGATGTCGAGGCCGGCGCCGCAGAGGTTGCGGTAGAAGATCATGTGCAGGTTCTCGTCCGCGGCGATGCGCTGGAGCATGCGGTCGGCGATCGGGTCGTTGCAGACCTTGCCGGTGTTGCGGTGACTCACGCGGGTCGCCAGTTCCTGGAACGTGACGTAGGCGACCGAGTGCAGGAAGCCGATGGCGTCGGTATCGGTGGCGACGGCCGAGGCGAACCCGTTGGTCATGTGCTCCATGCGGGCCTGCTCGAGAGCGACGGGATCGACACCGCGGGTGACGACCAGGTAGTCCCGCATCACGATGCCGTGGCGGTTCTCCTCGGCGGTCCAGCGGCCGACCCAGGTACCCCAGGCGCCGTCCTGCGAGAAGTTCTCAGCGATCTCCCGGTGATACGACGGAAGGTTGTCTTCGGTGAGGAGGTTGGTGATCATCGCGGCCTTGGCGACCTCGTCGAGACGCGACTGCTCGGGCGTCCAGTCCTCCCCGCCCAGAGCTGCGAAGTTGCGACCTTCGTCCCACGGAACGTAATCGTGTGGATGCCATTCCTTCGCCATGGAGAGATGCCTGTTGACGTTCTCTTCCGCAACCGGCTGCAGCTCCGAGAGCAGCTCGAGTTGTGTCAGATCCCTTGCCATGCGTTTCCTCCAAGTCGGTTAACTACTGCCGAGAGCCTACGGCACCGTAACCATGATGTGAATTGCTTCGATCTGCGCGTCTGCAGCCCGCTACCAGTGAGTATTCGCCGCTGACCACGTGTTCGAGGGCCTACTGCAGCGGAAACAAACTCCAAACCCAGTATAGATCCGGCTAGGTGGGGCCCTCCCTTTGTGACAACTCCGCGTATGTGGCGAATTGTGTTGTGGGTGTCGATGAATTTCGATGAATAGGCGTGACTATTCCGATATCGCGCGCCGTCACGGCGTTGTCGAATGGCACCAGAACCACACCCGCCGGCGGTGGCTCGGCGTCGTTGACCGGCATGATCGCGACTCCCAGGCCGGCCGAGACGAGTCCACCGATGGTCGTCAGTTCGCTCGCTTCGAAGACGATGCGCGGTGTCATCCCTGCTTCCGCGCACTGCTCGTCGAAGATCCGGCGCATGCCGAACTCACGGTGCATGGTGATGAACGACTCGTTCTCCAGTTCGGTGAAACGCACCGATTCTCGACTGGAGAGCGTGTCGGCCTCCGCCACCGCGAGCGCCAATTTCTGGTGCTGAATCACGGTCCATCGCACATCCGAGCGACGCGGCCGCGGCGACACCACGGCGATGTCGCTCTGCCCGTCGGCCACCCGATCGGCCAACAGGTCCGCCGCTCCCTGGAACAACTGGAACCGGGCGTCGGGGAATCGGTGACGAAACTCGCGGATGAGCTGGGGGACCAACCACGTACCGAACGAGTGCAAGAAGTCGAGGCGAATCGTCGTTTCGCCCTCGGTGGCCATGTCGGCGATACGCCGTTCGGCATCCTCGAGTTCCGCCAGCGCGCGGATGCAGTGATCGCGCAGAACTACGCCCGCGGCCGCGAGGTTCAGGCGCCGCCCGTGCCGAACGAACAGGGGCGCTCCGACGCTCGCCTCGAGGCGTGCAAGTTTGCGAGACAGTGCCGGTTGCGACATGCCGAGCGCGCTGGCGGCCGACGTGACCTGTTCGAGGTCTGCGAGGGTGACGAACCAGCGCAGGTCTTCGGTCCAGTCCATATGCGTATTCTGCATCAAGACCGACGGAGTATGCATTTTACAAATCATTTCGCGTGAGTAAGAGTTTTCTCATGCCCGAGATGACCACCGCGCAGGACGTCCTCGACACCCCGCACCGCCGCGGATCCGTGGGATACCGCCGGATCACCCTGGCGTTGTTCGCGGCCGGACTCGCGACGTTCGTTGCCATGTACTGCGTTCAAGCTCTGCTGCCCGCGCTGACCGATGCGTTCGGAGTGAGCCCGGCGGTGTCGGCCCTCGCGGTCTCGGTGACGACAGGCGTGCTGGCGCTCGCCATCATCCCGGCGAGTGTGTTGTCAGAGCGATACGGGCGCACCCGCGTGATGGTCGCGTCGGCGCTCGCGTCCAGCGTGATCGGTCTCCTCCTCCCGTTGAGTCCCACGATCGAGGTCCTCCTCGTCGGACGTGCGATCCAGGGCGCCACCCTCGCCGGTATTCCTGCGGTGGCGATGGCGTACCTCGCCGAGGAAGTTCACGGCAACGATCTGGGAGCGGCGATGGGGCGCTACGTCGCCGGCACCACCATCGGAGGTCTGCTCGGACGCGTCGTCCCCTCGGGTGTGCTCGATCTCGGTTCGTGGCGGTGGGCGCTGGAATCGGCTGCTGCCGTTGCGCTGGTGTGTTCGATCGTCCTCATGCGTGGGCTTCCGCGGTCTCGGTTCTTCCGCGAGCAGCGCATCGACGCTCGGACCGTGCTGTCCAATCTTCGCGGCCACCTTGCCGATCCGACTCTGCGCATTCTCTTCGCGCTGGGCTTCATCCTCATGGGCGGTTTCGTGTCCGTCTACAACTTCCTCGGATTCCGTTTGACTGCAGCGCCTTTCGGTCTTCCGCAAGGAATCGTCGGACTGATCTTCGTGATGTATCTGGCCGGAACGTGGTCGTCCACGGCAGCGGGTCGACTCGCCGACCGGATGGGCCGAGCGCGGGTCCTTCTGGCCTCGGTCGGCATCACGGTCGCCGGTCTGGCGCTGACGGTGCCCGACTCGCTGCCCTTCGTGCTGGTCGGCGTCTTCCTCTTCACCGCGGGTTTCTTCGCTGCACACTCCGTGGCGAGTGGGTGGGTCGGTCGGGTGGCGACGACACACCGTGCGGAAGCCTCGGCCCTTTACCTGTGCGCGTACTACCTCGGATCGTCCATCGCTGGGGCCCTGGCGGGTGTGGCGTGGGGAATTGCGGAGTGGGCCGGGACCGCCACGTTCGTCGCGGGTCTGCTCGTCGTTGCAATACTGCTGGCGCTGAGGATGTTTCGCGTCAACGCCGGTAGTGACCGGAAAGTGACCGCCTGATCCCTTCCGCTGGCGGGTCCGCTCTGCCATAGTTCCCACGTGGCGCAGCTGAGGATGAACGGACACCGCGTGCTGGTGGCGGACCTGGCCGGGGACACCATCAAGGCTGTCACCGGTTCGATGGTCGCCTACGAGGGCAACGTGAGCTTCAAGAACGCGGGCATGGGCGGCGGCGGCGGACTCCGAGCCGCACTGAAACAGCGTGTGACCGGTGAGGCGTTGTCGCTCATGGAAGTGAGCGGTCAGGGCACTGTCTACTTCGCCGTCGACGCCCAGGACATCACGATCGTCGAGCTCACCGGAGACGCGCTTCATGTCGAAGCGTCCCAATTGCTGGCGGTCGTCGGACAATTGAGTACGGACGTCAAGTTCGCCGGGCTCCGCGGCGCGTCGTCGGGTCAGGGACTCTTCACCACGGTGGTGAGCGGACACGGACTGGTGGCGCTGCTGTCCAAGGGCGGGCCACCCATTGCACTCGAGGTGAGTCCGCAGTACCCGCTGGTGGTGGATCCCGATGCGTTCGTCGCGCACCGTGGACAGCTGAACCAGAGCTTCGTCACCGACGTGACGTGGCGGTCCGCCCTCGGTGGGGGAAGCGGCGAGGCGTTCTCTCTGCGGTTCGACGGGCAAGGCGTCGTCTACATCCAACCCGAGGAGCGCTGACATGCCTCTGGAATCGGTGAACAGCAAGGTCGTGAAGTCGATTCTCACGCCGGGGCAGAACGTGCTCGCCCGCCGCGGGTCGATGCTCTATTACACCGGTGACGTCCGCTTCGTGCCCCACTCGATGGGGGGCGGCCCTGGTGCGATGCCGAACGTGGGCGGCGTGATGGGGATGGCCGGCCGGATGATGTCGGGCGAGCACGTCGCGATGATGGCCGCCGAAGGTCACGGCGAAGTGTTCTACGGACACGCGGGCCTGCACACCGACGTCATCACCCTCGACGGATCGTCGATTCTCAGCGTCGAGGCAGACCGTCTCCTGGTTCACGACGGCTACCTGTCGAGTTCCGTTGTGGCACTGACGTCTCAGGGCGGAATGCGTGGGGCGGTGCGCGGCGCCATGACCGGTCAGGGCCTGTTCACCACTCAGCTGACCGGGCAGGGCAGTGTGGCCGTGCTGTCGCACGGTGGGTCGACGGCGCTCGAGGTCGGGCCGAATCATCCTCAGGTGGTGGTGGATCCGCAGGCGTACGTGTGTCACCTCGGGCAGATCAACGTGGAAATCGCCGCGAGCGTGGGGTGGCGCGACGCCGTCGGCAAAGGGTCCGGTGAGGCCATCCAGTTGAAGATGACGGGCATGGGCACGGTGTGGGTGCAGGCGTCCGAGCAGAAATTCTAGGAGCGGCATGAGTATCGAAGTGCACAATCCGATGACGTTGCCCGTCAACGACAATGTGCCCGGCAACGACTACGCGTTCTGTGTGGAACTGGCCGGCCAGCCGTGGTTCACGGCGAAGGGCGCGATGATTGCGTACTACGGCAACATCAGGTTCGAACCGCTCGGTCAGACGTCGATGGTGGCAATCGTGGCCGCCAGGTTCTCGTCGCCGCTCTACGCCAACGATTGGGTGCTCGCCCAGGGCCAAGGCAAGCTGATCCTCGGGGACCGCGGTTTCAACATCAACTCGTTCGATCTCGACGACGGCAACCTGACCATCCGTGCGGCCAACTTGCTGGCCTTCGAGCCAGGCCTGCAACTGAAGCAGTCCATCGTTCCGGGTTTCCTGACCCTGCTCGGAACGGGCAAGTTCCTGGCGTCGTCGAACGGGCCGGTCATGTTCGCCGAACCTCCCTTGCGTATCGACCCGCAGGCGCTCGTCGGATGGGCCGACTGCCCGTCGCCCTCGCACCACTTCGACGCCGACTGGATGCAAAGCTTTCTCGGCGCGGCTCGGGGAATGCTGTTGGGCGCCAACACCGGTGAGGAACGGCAGTTCGACTTCACCGGCGCGGGAACGGTTCTGGTCCAGTCGAGCGAGAAGGTGGTGAACGACGGTCATCTGCTGAAGCACATCGAGTCGGAGACGGTGTCGCTCGGTCAGAACAGCCTGCGCGCACTGCATCAGAGCATCGGGGCGCGGTTGAGTCAGCAGCAGTGACCTCGCAGTAGACGTGGTGCCCCCAGTAGGACTCGAACCTACGACCTGCGGATTAAAAGTCCGTAGCTCTACCAACTGAGCTATAGGGGCGCAGTCGGGAAGCATAGTTGACCGTCGTGGACGGCTGCAGCCAGGTTGGACCGGCCACCCTCAACAGGTGTCATCCAATGTCACCACTCGTCGACCCGGGCTCGGTTGGAGATGTAACCATTCCTGTCGAACCGCCCCGAGCCGAAACGGTTCGGCAATTGGTGGACTTTTGGTCAATCGGATGAATCGGGCGCGCTGCGATCGGTAAATTGGCTGTGCACATTCACAATGGCGAACAAACAATTTCGGGAGATAGTCCAGTATCCGATTCGTCGCCATTGCGGCGACCTCGCTCGTCCAGCCGTTCTGAGCAGCAGAAACTCGGGTGCGCACCCCCTGCGGCGCACCCGAGTGATGTATACCGTACCATTTGGTGTGTTTACTACGCGAGTTCGAACAGCTCATCGCGATTTGCCTGAGAGTGTCCTGACTCGAAGCTCGAATCGGTATCCGAGAAAAGGCATTGCCAGGTTTATCGGCTAGTGTCGCTTGAGAATTTGACAATCCCGCGAGGGTTTCGTGGCTTCGGAGGCACCAGCGCAATGGCACAGCAAGAACGCGCTCGACGCACTCGCGCCGCAATCGTCGAAGCGGCAGCATTCGAGTTCAGCAGACGCGGCTACGCCGCCGCGTCCGTGAACACCATTCTCGAAGGTTCCCGCGCGACGAAGGGCGCGATGTACTTCCACTTCGCCTCCAAGGAGGAATTGGCGCGAGCGGTCCTGAAGACCGCCGCCGAAGAGTACGTCGCTATCACCGGCAAGAAGCGGTCCGACGACCTCGATCCGTTCGAGAAGCTGCACGAAGTCGTCGTCGACCTCGCCACCGAGTTCAAGGCCAACGTCATCGTTCAGGCCGAGTTCCGTCTGATCATCGAGCCCGAGTTCTACTCCGGGATGCGAACTGGAGCGGGCCAGATCTGGGGCCGAACCGCCTTCGAACTGGCGGAAGAAGCAGCTCGGCTCGGCATCCTCAAGTCCGGTGTCGAACCCTCGAAGTTCACCCGCGTGCTCGCGGCCTGCCTGGCCGGACAACGCTACATGGCCGACCTCATGGCCGTGGACACCGATCTTTCCGCCCTGTTCGAAGAGTCCCTCGAGGTGGTTCTGTCTGCGATGGCGACGCCCGAGTGGCTGGCTCGGTGGGATGAGCGAGGCTGGCCGATTCGCGACGCTGCCAGCGTCGAATAGGCCTCTGAGCAGGAGATTTGGGAATTGTTCCGGACGTGTCATAAGCTATCCCAGCTCCCAACGGAACGCCGTTGGGGTACGGCCGGAGCAATTCGGCGGGCCCCCTTCGTCTAGCGGCCTAGGACGCCGCCCTTTCAAGGCGGTAGCGCGGGTTCGAATCCCGTAGGGGGTACGCATGGCCTTTACCGGCCGTGCCACAACTGAAGATGTGACGCAGTTCGAAACACAGGTAGTACAGCAAGGCCCTGTGGCGCAGTTGGTTAGCGCGCCGCCCTGTCACGGCGGAGGTCGCGGGTTCGAGTCCCGTCAGGGTCGCAAGAAATCTTTTCTCGGCATTCGCTTCGGGTGCCACTCGGCCAGGTAGCTCAGTTGGTACGAGCGTCCGCCTGAAAAGCGGAAGGTCGCCGGTTCGATCCCGGCCCTGGCCACCATCGCACTTTCATCCAGCCTCACCCGATCTTTCGGGTGAGGCTTTTTTCGTCGCCACCGTTGTCAGAACGGCGGGGTGCGGCCTGGGTGCCGCCGTCGTGCCACTTGGACCGTCGTACGCCGGCCCGGTCGCGGAGATTGCGCTTGCGGGCTTGCGCAGCTTCGTCCGGGTTGTGGTCCGTCCACAGCTCCCAGATCGTGTCCCGCAACGCCTTGACGTTGTACAGGTGCGCTGCGGCGAGGACATCGGGTGCGAGCACGGCGACGGTGGCGTCGGAGGCCCGGGCGAGAACACCCGCGATCACCTCGATGCGGGCGTAGTCCAACCCGCCTGCGGTGAATTCGGTGTCGATCAGCGGGAGCCGGTGTCAGAGCTGTTCTCCGGCGTCGAGCATGGTGGATGCGGCGGAGAAGGAGACGTTCAACGCCACCGACACATCGTTCGCCGCCGCTTTCGACGCGCGCACAAGATCACCGTCGCCGTTGCGTGCCTGACGGTCGAACTCGACACCGAGCCGCACGTCGAGCAGGTCGTAGGCGTCGTGCACACGCCGAGCGTCGAGGCGGTTCGACTGCCGCTGCGTCTCGGACAGGGCAACGGTCAGCTCGGGTGCGGTTCTCACCGCACCCGCTACCTCATTACGACCCCCCGGTCCGAACATACGTTCTGTATTACGTCACCCGACTGTAGTCCGCAACATCAATAATGCACTCGTGCAACAGAATTCGAGCTCGTAAATATGTCGGCCCCCTATGCATAAGGTTGGTAAGCCACGTTTCGCACGGGACTGATCCGGTTACCCCTAACCGGGACAGGGTCCAGCAGCGGCCCGTCTCGTAGACGCTTCGGCCCGATGGCCGCCATTTCCGATAGAGGGGTCCAAACATGACCGATCAGTACACATTTCGCGATCCCAGCACCATGTACGCCGACTTCGAGCCGAAGGAGGTGTCCCAGCCCGGCGCGGGTCTCGACTCGAAGATGGACAGCCTCGCCGACCTGGGCGCCGATACCTACCGCGGCTCGGGCCGCCTCGAAGGGCGCAAGGCCCTGATCACCGGTGGAGACTCCGGTATCGGTGGTGCGACGGCCATTGCCTACGCACGGGAAGGCGCCGACGTAGCGATCTCCTACCTCCCCGAAGAAGAATCCGACGCCGAGGCGATCGCGAAGCTCATCACCGACGCCGGACGCAAGGCAGTCAAGATCCCCGGTGACATCACCAGCGCCGAGCACTGCCGCACCTTGGTGGAAACCACCGTGCGTGAACTCGGCGGCCTGGACGCCCTGGTCATCAACGCCGGCAAGCAGCAGTACGTGAACAACATCGAGGACCTGACCGACGAGGAATTCGACGCGACGGTCAAGACCAACATCTACGCCATGTTCTGGACCGCGAAGGCGGCTGTGCCGCACATGCCGCCGGGCTCGACCATCATCGGATCGTCGTCCATCCAGGCCTACCAGCCATCGCCGCACCTGATCCACTACGCAATGACCAAGGCGGCGATCAACACCTTCCTGAAGGGTTTGTCGCAGCAGGTTGCAGATCGTGGCATTCGAGTCAATGTCGTTGCGCCCGGTCCGGTGTGGACACCACTGCAGACCGCGGGTGGTCAGCCGACCGACGCACTGCCCACGGTTGGCGAAGGAACCCCGCTCGGCCGGTGGGGTCAGCCCGCTGAACTGGCAACGGCGTACGTCTACCTCGCATCCCCCGAATCCAGCTTCGTTATCGGCGAAACACTCCACGTAAACGGTGGCATGCCGACGCCCTGACGTTCGTAGCAGTCGAATCGGGTGCATTCATTCTTTAGAGTGAGTGCACCCGAACGCTGTCCGAGTGCCTTCGGCCGACGGAGGGGCGTGCCGATGGCAGGTCTACAGGTCGTGCTGGCCGACGACGACGTCTTGCTGAGAGAAGGTCTGTCGAGCCTGCTTGCGAGCTCGGGGCTCGAGGTGATCGGTCAGGCCGGTGACGCGCAGGAGTTGTTGGCGCTGGTCCGCGCCAACCCACCGCAGCTGGCCATCGTCGACATCAGGATGCCGCCGTCGCACACCTCCGAAGGGCTCGATGCGGCGCTCGCCATTCGCAAGGAGTTCCCGGACACGGCAATCGTATTGCTGTCCTCGCACGTCGAGGTCGATCACGCCCTCGAACTCCTCGCCGGCGGTCACGGCATCGGTTACCTGCTGAAGACTCGCGTCACCGACATCGCCGATTTCGTCGACACGCTGGACCGCGTCGCGAACGGCGCATCCGTTGTCGATCCGGCACTGGTGCACGAGTTGGTGACGGCGCGCCGACGCGACGATCCGCTGGCAGTGCTGAGTGTTCGCGAGCGAGAGGTACTGACTCTGATGGCCGAGGGACTCTCGAACTCCGGCATCGGTCGCCGTCTGTGGATCACCGAAGGGACCGTCGAGAAGCACGTTCGAAGCATTCTCACGAAGCTGAACCTGGCCGAGACCGCCGACGATCATCGCCGCGTCCGAGCTGTGATGGTGTTTCTCGATGCGACGACATGATCACCGCGCCATCGTGCGCGCGATGAGCTCCACCGACATCGCGAACTTGGGAACGAACCCCACCGCGGCACTCGCCTCGACCATGTCGACGAAATCGTCCTCGTCGTGGGTGGACACCAGAACGATGGCCGGGCGGGGATGGAGGTCGAGACCGGCGAGTGCTTCGACGACCTCGAATCCATTCTCCCCGCCCAGATCGATGTCGACGAGTATCACATCGGGCTTTCCGACGGTTACCGCCGCGAGGGCGTCGTCCGATGTCGACGCTGTTCCCACCACGTCGATTCCCGCTGCCTCGAACATGGAGCGCGCAGCCGTGCAGAACGCAGGGCTGTCGTCCACGATCACGACGCGGGAGATGGGCGGGTTCACCTCGTCCAGAGTGTCAGACGTATCAGGCCGGGGCATTACCGCTAACCGGAACATCGTGTGACTGCCGGCCGGCCGAGTGAGACGAGGCCGCGTCAAATGAGGCCACGAAGGACCGGATGGGATCGGTACGTCTCCATGATCCTTCGTCCGTCGTCGCCCCCCGCGGTCTGGGGTGTGGCAGCCGTGTGTGGTGTGCTTGCTGCCGAAGTTCTCGTCGTCCTTGCGCTGCGGCGCATCTCGCCGGAGAACCCGTTCGGGGCGGTGTTCCTGCTGGGAGTGCTGATCGTCTCCGCGGGGTGGGGTATCGCGACGGCCTTGACGATGTCCGCTGCCAGCGCTGTCGCGTACGCATACCTTCATGCGAGCGAAAGTCCGGACAGCCTCTATCCGGCAATCGTGGTGTTCGTGGTGTTGGCGTTGGTATGCAACCTTCTTGCCGGCCAGGCTCGACTGCGGGGGATCGAGTCCTACCAACGCCGTTGCGAGGCAGATCTTCTCGCCGAACTCGCGCGGACCATGCTGCGCAGGCCGAGCGTGCGCGAGATCGGTGACACGGTGAGTCGACGACTGAGCGACGTGCTCGATCTTCCCCCTCCGTATGCCGTGTTGGAATCGGGCACGGCCGAGGACAAGCCGGGGTACACCCGAATCGTTTTGCGCGACGGCGATCTCGACATCGCAGTTCTGTTCCTGCCCGATTCGTTGTCGGCGTCGGAGTCTCGGCGCGTGAGCCGCGTCGTTCCCGCTCTCGAGGCGCTCCTGGCGGCGGCGCGCGACCGAGAAGCGTTGCACCGGAGCACCATCGACCTCGCCAAGCAGCAGGCCGCGTTGCGGAGGGTGGCAACGCTGGTCGCGCTCCAGGGCGACCCAGCGGACATCTTCCCCGCCACCGTTCAGGAACTGTCGCAGTCCCTCGGCGCGGAGCACGTGTCGTTGGTCCGATTCGACCCCGACGGATTCTGTACCGTTCTCGGAGGGTGCGACGACGACATGCAGCGCGATCATCTCGAGGTGGGTGAGCGTCTGGAACTCGGTGGACGCAACATCTGCACCGAGGTTCTCTCGACCGGCGCTCCGGCCACGGTCGACTACACCACGGCTACCGGACCGATCGCCGGCCGACTACGCGAACGAGGCTTGCTGCAGGGTGTCGGCGTTCCGATCAAGGTGGACGGGAAGACCTGGGGGGCGGTGGTGGTCGGAGCGGTCGACCGCACGCCGATACCCGACATCGCCGCGAGACTCACCGATTTCGCCGATCTGGTGGGTACCGCGGTCTTCAACAGCGAGACACGAGAACAACTGACGCTGTCCCGGGCGCGCGTCATTGCCGCTGCCGATCAGGCGCGGCGCACCATCGAGCGTGATCTGCACGACGGCGCGCAACAACGCATCGTCTCGCTCAGTATGGAGTTGCGGGCAGCGCAAGCAGCAGTGCCCGTCGACCAGCCGGCCCTGTGGTCGCAACTCGACCGCACAGTCGACGATCTCGCCCAGCTGCATGCCGATCTGCAGCAACTCTCGCGTGGAATCCACCCGGCCATCCTGTCCCGAGGCGGTCTCGGCCCTGCCCTCAAGACGTTGGCCAGACGGTCGCCGGTACCGGTGTCCCTGACGGTCGACGTCGGTGTCAGGCTGCCCGAGCGCATCGAGGTGGCCGCGTATTACGTGGCGGCAGAGGCGATGACGAACACCGCGAAGTATGCGCAGGCCACGGAAATCGTGGTCACCGTGCGCCTCGACGGCGGCCTTCTCGACTTGACCGTGACCGACGACGGCGTCGGCGGGGCCACGACGGAGGGTGGATCTGGACTGTTGGGACTGCACGACCGGATCGAGGCAGTCGGCGGAACATTGACGGTGGCGAGCCCGCTCGGACTCGGTACGGCTCTCATTGCGCAGGTGCCGATTACCGGCTAGCCGGTAACGGCACTGGGCGGCAGCAGCGACGACAACGGTTCGGCGAAAGACGAATGTTGCCTCAATGCCGTCGAATACATCGACTGCCCTGAGCAACGGGAGCTCGTCATGACCACACCCACCGTCGTCCTCGTCCACGGAGCCTTCGCCGACGCCGCCAGCTGGGCGCCCGTCACCCGTCGCCTTCTCGACACGGGCCACGCCGTCGTCGTCCCTGCCGTACCCAACCGCAGTCTCGTCGGTGATTCGGCCTACATCAGGTCCGTCGTCGAGCAGATCGACGGCCCGGTCCTCCTCGCCGGTCACTCGTACGGCGGCGCGGTGATCACTGTCGCGGGCATGGCAGACAACGTCGTCGGACTTGTCTACGTTTCCGGGTACGCACTCGACGAGGGCGAAAGCCTCGGCGAACTCCAAGGCCGCTTCGCCGTTTCCGATCTCGCCGCGAACCTCGTCTACACCCCGTTCCCCGTCGAGGGTTCGGAGCCGGGCACCGATGTCTCGGTCAAGGTCGATGCGTTTCCCGCCGTGTTCGCCGGCGGCATCGACGTTGCGACCGCCGAGGTTCTCGCGGTCGGCCAGCGTCCCCTCGCAGCCCTCGCATTCAGCGAAACCGCCTCTGCTGCAGCATGGAAGACGAAGCCGGGCTGGGGCATCGTCAGCACCGAAGACCACACGATCAATCCGGAGGTGGAGCGCTTCGGCTACGAGCGTGCCGGTCTGAAGAGCGTCACCGAACTCGACGCGCCGCACCTGGTGATGCTGGCCAAGCCCGACGAGGTGGTCGCCGTGATCGAAGACGCACTGTCCGCTCTGTCATGACCACCGACCTCGCGAAAGCCCCCATCGCCGATGCGCCCTCGGCGTGGGCGCCGCTGCGAGGGCGCATCTACCGCACGCTGTTCATCGCTCAGCTGGTGTCGAACATCGGACTGTGGATGCAGACGGTCGGGTCGCAGTGGTTCCTGGTGGAACACGACAGCAGTGCCACGGTGGTCGCTCTGGTGCAGACGGCGAGCCTGCTGCCCACGCTGTTCTTCGCGTTGCTCGCCGGCGGACTCGCTGACCTGCTCGATCGCCGCAGGTTGCTGATCGCGGTCAGCACGTACACGGCTGCTGTCGCGGCGATGACCGCGGTCCTCGCCTTCACCGACGTGCTGACCCCGACCACGTTGTTGGCCATGACGTTCCTGCTGGGGTGCGGATCTGCTCTGTCGTCTCCCGCGTGGCAAGCCATCCAACCCGAACTGGTTCCGGCCGAGCAGATCCCGGCAGCATCCGCCCTGGGCGGCGTCACCGTGAACGGTGCGCGCGCCATCGGCCCGGCCATCGGCGGCGTGATCGTGGCCGCAGCCGGACCGGCTGCGGTGTTCGCGATCAACGCGCTGACGTTCGTCGTCATCCTCGGCGCACTGGCCTGGTGGCGCCGGCCCGCGGACGATCGGACCGTCGACCGGGAACGCCTCGGCAGGTCCATGCTGACCGGGCTGCACTACATGCAGTCCGCACCGATCGTCCGCCGAATTCTGTTGCGTTCGGCCCTGTTCGCGTTCCCGGCCTCGGCGTTGTGGGCCTTGTTACCGCTGGCGTCGTCGCAGCATCTGCACTTCGGTGCGTCCGGGTACGGGTTGGTGCTGGGCATGCTCGGAGTGGGCGCGGTGTCCGGGGTCGCGTTGTATCCGCGGTTACGAAAGTCGATGTCCGCCAACAACTTGCTCGCTCTTTCGGCAGTGACCTACGCCGTCGGCGTCGTCGCCGTGGCCTACCTCCCCGCCGGCGCGGCAGTCCCGCTCCTGCTGCTGTCGGGAGCGGCGTGGATCGCGACTCTCACCACCCTGAACGCGTCGATTCAGCTCTCCCTCGCGCACTGGGTACGGGCGCGAGGAATGTCGATCTACCTGCTTGTTTTCATGGGGTCTCAGGCGTTGGGGTCGTTCGTCTGGGGCGTCATCGCGTCGCAGGTGGGTTTCGCTGCAGCCCTACTGATGTCGGCGGCGCTACTGGTGGCGACCGCTGCAAGCGTCGCCGTAGTTCCACTGCGCGCCGACACCGGCACACTGCCGCGTGGTGTGTCGGCGGCGTGGCCGACTCCGACAGTAGTATTCGGACCCGAGCCCGACGACGGCCCCGTTGTGATCTCGATGACGTACCGGGTGCGACCCGAGTCGGTGGCCGACTTCGACCGCGCCATGGTGGCCGTCGGGAAAGCCCGTCGCCGCACCGGCGGCTACTCGTGGGGACTCTTCCGCGACGGGACCGACCCGGCACTGCGTGTCGAGCAGTTCACCGCCCCGTCGTGGGGCGACTTCGAACGCCAGCATCGCGAGCGCTGGACGGATTCGGACCATCAGCGCATCACCGAGGCGCTGGAATACACCGTCACCGGGGCCACCGAGAAGGAGGAGCACCTGTTCGGTCTACCTGCTACCCGGTAGTGCGAGACACCCGCCAGCGGCGAGGACATCGCGGGCTCGGTGGACGAAAGTTGTCTTCGAGCAAGTCAGCGAAATTCGAACTCAGGAGGACACCATGCCGTACATCACCACCACCGACGGAACCGAGATCTACTACACCGAGCAGGGGACGGGTCAGCCCGTTCTGTTGAGCCACGGCTGGCCGTTGTCGTCGGATGCCTGGCAGGTGGAGCTCAAGCTTCTCGCCGATGCCGGCTACCGCGCCATCGCTCACGACCGCCGCGGTCACGGCCGCTCGTCGAAGACGTACACGGGCAACGACATGGACACCTACGCACGCGATGTCGCCGAACTGGTCGATGCGCTGGACCTCCACGACCTCGTAGTGATCGGGCACTCCACGGGCGGTGGTGAAGTGGTCCGCTACGCCGCGCAGCACGGCGCCGGTCGCGTCGTGAAGGTCATCACGGCCGGAGCGGTTCCGCCGGTGATGCTGAAGTCGGAGAGCAACCCCGAGGGCACACCCATCGAAGCACTGGACGGCATTCGCGACGGCGTGCTCACCGACCGCTCGCAGTTCTACCAGGATCTGTCCAACGCATTCTTCGGTGCCAACCGCGATGGTGCGCAGGTCTCACAGGGAGCGAAGGACGACTTCTGGCGTCAGGGAATGCTCGTGAATCTCGCCGCCGCCTACGACTGCGTGAAGGCGTTCTCCGAGACCGACTTCACCGAGGATCTGAAGGCGCTGACGGTTCCGATATTCATCGCTCAGGGCGACGACGATCAGATCGTTCCCATCGCGGCCGCTGCGAAGAAGTCGATCGAGCTCGTCAAGGACGGAACGCTCAAGGTCTATCCCGGTGCGCCGCACGGAATCTACGGCGCGTACCAGAAGGAACTGGACCAGGACATCCTGGACTTCATCAAGAAATGACCGTCCCGCTCGCACTCGGTTCGATCGGCAACGTCTTCTACTTCGTCGACGATCTCGAGGCTGCAGTCGATTGGTACTCCGCCCGGTTGGGTCGCTCTCCGATCCAGCGGGGCGGAGCATTGGTGGCGTTCGACATCGACGGTGTCCGGCTCACCTTGCACCGGAACGACGAGCTGAACTCGTCCGGACCGGCGGGAGTCTCCGCGTACTGGACGGTCGACGATGTGGATGTGATTGCCGCGGAGTGGATTACGCACGGCGCCGTGGCGCACCGCGGACCCAAGACTGTCTTCACGGGCGAGAGGCTCTGCCAGCTACTCGACCCCTTCGGCAATCTGTTCTCGGTACGTCAAGCTCCCGCGTGACCGATCATGTCGGCGACGATCTTCGCCGACATGATCACCAGGGGCAGTCCTCCGCCGGGATGTGACGACCCGCCGACGAGGTAGAGGCCGGGTACCGGCGACCGGTTGGAGGGGCGGAGGAACGCGGCCGTCGCGGAATTGGACGAGGTGCCGTATATCGACCCACCGGGAGTCATGGTCCGACGCTCCAGGTCGGCGGGAGAGATGATGCGGCGGTGGCGGATGCGACTTCGGATGTCGACGCCGCGTTCGGCCATCTGTTCCACGATGGAATCCGCGTACCGTTCGCTCAGACCCGGTGCATCCCAGTCGGTTCCGTTATCGGGATCGTGCGGTGGTGCGTTGACGAGGACGAACCAGGCGCCGGTGTCCGGGCCGGGAACGATGGCCGGGTCGGTCGGTGCGCTGATGTAGATCGTCGGACGCTCGACCGGCCGTGCGCGGCCGCGCCGCCCGAACACCGAATCGAATTCCGCGTCGTAGTCCTCGGTGAACATCACGTGGTGATGTGCCTGGTCGGCCGGCGGATCGTCCACTGCAAGAAGCAGAACGAAGCCGGACAGTGATCGCGTGGTGCGGCGCAGACGTCGCCGCGCGGCAGCGACGCCGCGGTGCCGTCGACCGAGCAGATTGTCGTACACCTGGTGGGCGTCGGCGTTGGCCACGACGGTCTCGGCGTCGATCATCGATCCGTCGTCCAGGCGCACACCGGCGACACCGTCTGCGCCGCAAGTGATTTCGTCGACCCGGGTGTTCAGTCTCAGCTCGACACCGAGCGTCGCACATCGATCGGCCAGCGCCTGCGCCAACCTGTACAGCCCACCGTCGATGTACCAGGAACCGAACGCCTGCTCCGCGTACGGCACGGTGACGAGAGCCGCCGGCGCCGTCCTGGGATCCGAGCCGGTGTAGGTGGCGTATCTGTCGAGGAGCATGCGCAGGCGCGGGTCGTCGAGGTACTTCGAGCCGACACCGCGTAAGGACTGCCACGGTGCCACCGCCCGGACGTCGCCGGGCTTGCGGGCCAGTCGCACCATGGTCGACATCGAGATGGGGGAGCGCAGAAACGGCGTTTCGGTGAGATCCCAGATGCGACGGGACCGTTCGAGGAAGCGGGTCCATTGCGCTCCACGACCTTGGCCCAGGGCAGCGTCGAGTGCAGCCGGAATCTGCTCGACCTCACCCGGGAGATCCAGGGTGACTCCGTCGGGAAAGGTGTAGCGGCAGGCAATCGGCAGTCTCGTCAGAGTCACACCGGCGTCCGACGCGGAGCTTCCGGTGGCGCTGAACAACTCTCGCAGTTCGTCGGGCATCGTCACCAGCGACGGCCCGGTGTCGAAGGCGAACCCGTCGACGGTCTCGAGACCCAATTTCCCGCCGACGCGAGCGGCCTGCTCGACGAGGGTGACGGTGTGACCCTGCGCGGCCAGTCGAGCAGCTGCGGCCAGTCCGCCCACACCGGCGCCGATCACCACAACTCGTCGGGTCATGGCACCAGTGTGCCCGGCAGCGGATGCGCTCCGCCGCCGGGCACGGTCGTGCTTACGTGCGGGCCGACTCCAACGTGTCGTTGAACGTCTTGCTCGGCCGCATGACAGCCGCCGTCGCCTCGTGGTCGGGGAAGTAGTACCCGCCGATGTCGACCGGCTCACCCTGCACGGCAGCGAGTTCGGAGATGATGGAATCCTCGTTCTTCGCCAGCTCCTCGGCGAGCGGAGCGAAGTGCTTCGCCAGCTCCGGGTCGTCGGTCTGGTCGGCCAGCTCCCGGGCCCAGTAGAGCGCCAGGTAGAAGTGGCTTCCCCGGTTGTCGAGCTCGCCGGTCTTGCGCGACGGGCCCTTGCTGTTCTCGAGCAGTTTGCCGGTCGCGGCATCGAGGGCCTTGCCCAGAACCGTCGCCTTGCCGCCGGTCTTCTTGCCGAGATCCTCCAAGCTGACGGCGAGGGCGAGGTACTCGCCCAACGAATCCCAGCGCAGGTGGTTCTCCTCGATCAGCTGGTTGACGTGCTTGGGTGCAGAACCACCTGCGCCCGTCTCGTACAGCCCGCCGCCGGCCATGAGCGGCACGATCGACAGCATCTTCGCGCTGGTGCCGAGCTCGAGAATCGGGAACAGGTCGGTCAGATAGTCACGCAGGATGTTGCCGGTGGCCGAGATGGTGTCCAGGCCGCGGGCGACGCGCTCGAGTGTGTACCGCATCGCGCGGACCTGCGACATGATCTGAATGTCCAGGCCGTCGGTGTCGTGATCCTTCAGGTACTTGCGCACCTTGCCGATCAGTTCGTTCTCGTGCGGGCGGTACGGGTCCAGCCAGAACAGCACCGGCATTCCCGAATCGCGGGCGCGCGTCACGGCGAGCTTGACCCAGTCCTGGATCGGCGCGTCCTTGACGATGCAGAGGCGCCAGATGTCGCCCTTCTCCACGTTCTGGGTCAGCAGCACCTCACCGGTGGCGTTGTCCACGATGTCGGCGACGGAGTCTTCTTCGATCTCGAACGTCTTGTCGTGCGAGCCGTACTCTTCGGCTTTCTGGGCCATGAGGCCGACGTTGGGAACGGTGCCCATGGTGGTGGGATCGAACTGGCCGTTCGTCTTGCAGAAGTTCACCATCTCCTGATAGATGCGGGAGAAGGTGGACTCGGGGTTGACGGCTTTGGTGTCCTTGGGCCGACCGTCGGCTCCCCACATCTTTCCGCCGGCACGAATCATCGCGGGCATCGATGCGTCGACGATGACGTCGCTGGGGGAATGGAAGTTCGAGATACCGCGGGCCGAATCGACCATCGCCAGTTCCGGGCGGTGCTCGTGGCACTTGTGCAGATCTTCGACGATCTCGTCGTGCTTCGACGCCGGAAGGGACTCGATCTTGCTGTAGAGGTCGGACAGTCCGTTGTTGACGTTGACTCCGAGCTCTTCGAACAGCTCCCCGTGCTTGGCGAACGCCTCCTTGTAGAAGGTGCGCACAGCGTGGCCGAACACGATGGGGTGCGAGACGCGCATCATGGTCGCCTTGACGTGCAGCGAGAACATGACGCCCGTGTCGTAGGCGTCCTGCATCTGCTCTTCGTAGAACTTGTCCAGCGCCTTGGCGCTCATGAACATGGAGTCGATGACGTCGCCGTCGTTCAGCGAGACTGCCTTCTTCAGGACCTTGGTCTCGCCGCCCTTCGTCTTCAGTTCCATGCGGACCTCGCGGTCACCGTCGACGGTCATCGACTTCTCACCGTGGTAGAAATCGCCCTCGCGCATGTGCGCGACGTGGGTGCGCGACGCGGGTGACCACTCGGTCATGCTGTGGGGATGCTTACGCGCGTACTCCTTGACGGCCTTCGGTGCACGGCGGTCCGAGTTGCCTTCGCGTAGAACAGGATTGACGGCGCTACCGAGGCACTTGGTGTAGCGGTCGCGGATCTCGCGCTCTTCGTCGGTCTTCGGGTTACCGGGGAAGTCGGGGATGGCGTACCCCTTGTCCTGGAGTTCCTTGATCGCGGCGAGCAGCTGCGGCACGGACGCGCTGATGTTCGGAAGCTTGATGATGTTGGTGTCGGGATCCTGCGTCAGGCGTCCCAACTCGGCGAGGTTGTCCTCGACGCGCTGATCTTCGTTCAGGTAGTCCGGGAACTCTGCGAGGATGCGGGCGGCAACCGAGATGTCGGTGGATTCGACGCTGATGTCGGCCGCGTCGGCGAACGCGCGGATGACCGGCAGAAATGCGTGGGTTGCAAGCATCGGAGCTTCGTCGGTCAGGGTGTAGATGATGGTCGGCTGCTTCGCGTTCATGTTTCGCTTTCGCCTCGATTTCTTCTGGTGCTTGTGGCTTCGTCTTTTCGTGTCCGACCCCAACGTTTATCACGTCGGACCGGGTTGTGTGACGAGGGTTTCTCCTCGATACCTTCACATTGTCCCCCCGAACTCCCCACATTCGCGCAATACAGTCCTCTCATGACTGATCGCCGAATACTCGTGGTCGACGACGAGGTCACGATTGCCGAGTCGATCGCGTCGCGCCTACGAGCGGAAGGGTTCGTCGTCGACATCGCCGGAGACGGACCGACTGCCGTGCGGATGTGTGACGAACTGCGTCCCGACCTCGTCGTTCTCGACGTGATGCTTCCCGGCTTCGAAGTGTGTCGACGGATTGAGGCGCAGCGACCCGTGGCCGTACTGCACGACTCGTGGTGGCAGTTCAATGCGGCTCGTGCGGAGGCGAGGTCGATTCTCGACGCCCGGCCCGTGCTGTCGAACCCATCGGCATGCGACACGGTTCACTGAGCCGTTGTGCATCGAGCTAGCGCCGGCCCTCGCGCAGCGTCCGCTCGGCGAGTTCCCGCAGGGGCCCGGTGAGGTAGGAATCGGCCATCTCGCAACTGCGGTCACCGACACCGATCTGCCAGACGAACCCGTCGGGAACACGGTGCGGCGCAGGCTCCTCGGCCAACCGATCGAGGATTGGCAGCGACTCCTGCACCAGCGAATGCCACTCCGGCGCACGCTCTCCGAGCTGCTCCAGGTTGACGGCACCGCGGCGGGTCATGCCGGCGACGCCGCCGCTGCGCACCACCACGATGTCCATCCTGATCAGGTCTTTCTGTCCGCCGCATCCATGGGATCGACACCCACGGTAGACCATGCCGACGCGATGGCACGGTGAACATCGGACTCGGTACCGAACAAGCTCGATGCCGTGGCCAGGGTGGCGCTCGAGAACCCCGCGAAGTCGACCGTGGGGGAGAGGGTGCCGGAGGTGAGGGTGTCGAACCAGACGCGTCCGGCACGCTCCCAGGACGACCCGCCGAGAGCCTGCGCGGCCACCGCGAACACGCGGTTGGGAATGCCGGAGTTGATGTGGACTCCGCCGTTGTCCTCGGTGGTCTCGACGTACCCGGCCATGTCCGCCGGCTGTGGGTCCTTGCCCAGCACATCGTCGTCGTAGGCCGTTCCGGGTTCGAGCATGGATCGCAAGGCCCGTCCCTGAACGGCCGGAAGAAACAGTCCTTCGCCGACCAGCCACGACGCCTCGGCCGCCGTCTGCTTCTTCGCGTACTGCTCGACCATCGCGCCGAAGACGTCGGACATGGATTCGTTGAGTGCCCCGGACTGCCCGACGTACTCCAGGCGTGAGGTGAATTGCGTGAAGCCGTGCGTCAATTCGTGCGCGATGACTCCGACGGACACGGTGAACCGGGTGAACACCTCGCCGTCACCGTCGCCGAACACCATGCGCGACCCGTCCCAGAACGCGTTGTCGTAGTCCTGGCCGTAGTGCACCGTGGCGTCGAGTGGCAGGCCCTTGTTGTCGAGACTCGACCAGTCGTAGACATCCTTGTAGAAGGTGAAAGTGTCTCCCAGTCCGACATAGCTCTCGTCGGTCGCGAGATCACCCGTGTCGGGGTCGCCTTCGCTGCGCACCGTCTTGCCTGGCAGTTCCTGCTTGCCTTCCGCGTCGGAGATGGTGCGGGTGAGCGTGCCCGCCCCGGGCACGATGGCGGTTCGCCGAGGTGACGAAGAATCGCGACGGCTGCGCATTTCCGAGTCGATCTGCAGTGTCCTACGCGCCCCGTCAGCGGCTGTGGACAGACGTGCGCTCGGTCGCGACGGCTGATCGGCGATGCGCTGCAGAAGAAACGGCGGCACGACGCCCTGGCACGCGGTATGACGGTCGGTGTTGGTCATGCGATCAACGGTAGACGGGGCCGCCGACAATCGCAGACGACTATTGCGAGCAACCGCTCTCTAAGTTACGGTTCCTTCATCGAGTGATGGAGGTCACATGATCGAATTCGACGTGGTAATCACCGGCGGAACCGTCTACGACGGGAGCGGCGGTCCCGGAGTCCGCGCCGACGTCGGCATCGTCGGCGGTGTGGTCCGGGCGGTGTCGTCGTCGCCGCTCGAGATCGGCGCGGCGACCGAAGTCGTCGACGCGCGCGGAAAATGGGTGATGCCCGGCTTCGTCGACGTGCACACCCACTACGACGCAGAAGTGCTCGTGGGCCCCGGCCTCGAAGAATCGGTACGGCACGGTGTCACCACCGTGCTGCTCGGCAACTGCTCGCTCTCGACGCTCTACTCCACTCCGGTCGACATCGCCGATCTCTTCAGTCGTGTCGAAGCTCTGCCGCGTGACCATGTGCTCAAAGCGGTCGACACGCACAAGACGTGGACGACGCCCGAGGAGTACATCGAGGCGCTGGAACGACTTCCGTTGGGTCCCAACATCGCTGCGCTGGTAGGGCACTCCGACCTCCGCGCTCACGTCATGGGTCTCGACCGCTCGACTGATCGCACCCAGAAGCCGACGCGCCAGGAGTGGGCAGCGATGTCGGATGCGCTGGAGACGGCGCTCGACGCCGGGTTGCTCGGCATGTCGACGATGACGAACCCGTGGGACAAACTCGACGGTGACCGGTACCGGTCACGCTCGCTGCCCTCGTCCTACGCGCGGTGGAGCGAGTTCCGCGGCCTGCACAAGATTCTGCGCAAGCGCGGACGACTACTGCAGAGCATTCCGAACCTGAACACCAAGTACGACATGGTGTTCTTTCTTGCCTCGGCCACTGGCTTGGGTCGCACGCCGCTGAAGACGTCGCTCCTCGCCGCGGCGGATGCCAAGGCGTCTCCGTGGATTCACCGCATCTTCGGGCCACTCGCCCGTGCGGTCAACGGTCCCGGCAAGGGCCAGTTCCGCTGGCAACATCTACCCACGACGTTCGACGTGTACTCCGACGGTATCGACCTCGTCGTGTTCGAGGAGTTCGGGTCCGGACGTGCCGCGTTGCACCTACGAGAAGAGTTGGGCCGCAACGAGTTGCTCGCCGACGAGGCTTACCGCAGGTGGTTCCGCGCGGACTTCGAGAAGAAATTCTCCTCGCGCGTGTGGCATCGCGATTTCGCCGATGCGCAGATCACCGAGTGCCCCGATGCGTCGGTGATCGGCAAGAACATCGCGGAGGTCGCTGCCGAGCGCGGGGTGCACGTCGTGGACGCTTTTCTGGACCTGGTCGTCGAACACGGACGAAAGCTGCGGTGGCACACCACCATCGCCAACCATCGCAAGAAGCAGATGGACAAGTTGATCAATCAGCCCGGTGTGACGGTCGGTTTCTCCGACGCCGGCGCGCACCTGCGCAACATGGCGTTCTACAACTTCGGAATTCGGTTGCTGCACCGGGTGAACGAGGCGCGCGGAGACAGTCGCCCGTTCATGTCCGTCGAGAAGGCGGTGCACAAACTGAGTGCCGAGCTGGCCGACTTCTACGGCGTCGACGCCGGCCATCTCCGGTTGGGGGACCGAGCCGACATCGTGGTGGTGGACCCTGCAGGCCTCGACGACGACGTCATCGCCTACCGCGAGCAGACGATGCCGGAGTTCGGCGGACTGAGCCGAATGGTCAACCGCAACGACCGCGCCGTCACCGCCACGCTCGTGTCCGGTCGGGTCGTGTTCTCCCGCGGCGAGTTCGCGCCGTGGTTCGGGGTGTCGGAGCGAGCGGGCAGCTTCCTGCGCGCCGGTGTGGTGACCGCGCCGCTCGTGACGGAGCGTGTGTGAGCCCGAGCCAGCAGGAGCGGCGCACCGAGACCATCGGGAAGCTACTGGACGCGGCCATTTCGTCGCTGTGCGAGAAGGGCTACGCCGGAACGACAGTGAGTGAGATCGTGACCCGTGCCGGCGTCTCGTCCGGCGCGCTGTTCCGGCATTTCGACACCCGACTCGATATCGTCGTCGCTGCGGCCGACGAGGTTCGGCGCCGGCAGTTCGTCGAGTTTCGCGAGGGTCTGTCGGCATTCGGCAACGCATCGGTCGAGCATTGCCTGACGTTGCTGAGGGCGGCCTGTCGGGCCCCGATCAACGGCGCCTGGTACGAACTGCTCACCGCAGCCCGTTCCGATGGCGAGCTTCGGGAGCGGCTGCGTCCGTTCACCATTCGGTACCACGAGGAGATCTCTCAGCTCGCTCGGACGCTGCCGATTGCGGGGATGATCGACGCCGAGCACCTGGAAACGGTCATCTTCACCGTGGTTCACCTTCTCGACGGTGAGGCACTTGCCGCCGTGGTGCACCCGCAGCCCGAGCAGGAAGCCGCCCGGCTGAAGATGATCGCCCATCTGCTGCGCGGTGGGACCGTGCTCTCACTGACCGAGGCTGGATGAGCACCTGGACAGTCCGTGTGCCCGGCGCCGACATCGCTGCCTTCGAGTACGGAAACCCGAACGCCGCGTCGACAGTGCTTCTGGTGCACGGGTATCCCGACGATCATCACATGTTCGACCCGTTGATCGCCGAACTCGGTGACTCGGTTCGGATAGTCGCCTACGACACGCGGGGGAGTGGCGCCAGCGTCGCCGACGACCGGCGCGACAACTCCATCGAACGTCTCGCCGAGGACGCATACGCGGTGGTGGAGTCGATCCGCGGTCTCACGGGCAAGGTCCACGTCTTCGCGCACGACTGGGGGTCGTTGCAGATGTGGGAGGCCATGTCGTCGCCGCGGGCGACAACGACATTCGCGTCGTACACCTCGGTGTCGGGTCCGAGCCTGGACCACCTCCGGCAGGTGTCACGAGCGCGAATGGTTCGTCCGACGCGGTGGTGGTCCGTCGCGGCGCAGCTGAGCAGATCGTGGTACGTCTTCGCTTTTCACGTTCCCCTCCTGAGCCGACACGTACCGACGCTGCTGGCCGCGTTCGGATCCGAAGACGAACCGACTCCGACCGAGGCGGATCAACAGCGCGGCATCGCTCTGTATCGGCGAAACCTGCTGCGCCGGCTGATATCCGGGCCGGAGCCGAGGTGTGGTGTGTCGGCCACGGTCGTGGCTCCGACCCGCGATCGCATGCTGTCGCCGAATTTGACGGAGGGCCTGAGCGATTGGATCCCGACCCTTCGTGTCATCGAGGTGGATGCGGGCCACTGGTGGCCCTACACCCACCCGAAAGATGCAGCAGCGGTGCTGATGTCCTCGCTCTAGGAGGCCGGCACGCTCGTCGGCGCGGGGCACGTGGCCGTCGGCGCGACCTCGACACCGGCTTCGGCCTCGCACGTCGCCGTGGTGGACGGCGCGACGGTCTCGTCGGTCACCGATGGGATCGTCGCATCCGTCGTCTGCACCGATTCGCTCTGTGTCGGAACGGCATCGGACGTGGTCGTGTCGGACGGTGTCGTGGGCGCGGGGGCCGTCGACGTGGTGTCGGGCAACGGGGTGGTCGACGTGGAGGACGTCGTGGTGGCGTCGGCAGTGGTCGTCGCCGTCTCGTCGGTGGACATCACGGCCTGGACTGCGGCGACTGCTGCAACCGGGTCGGCCTGGACCGTGCGGAGTGCGGCTTGCTTGACCACGGGATCGGCGATCGGCTTCTTGGCCTGAGCGTCCTTCGCCAGTTGCGTGAGCCAGGCAGCGGCGTACTGCGCCGACGTCAGCGGCTTGCCGTTGGCCAGGTCTGCATCTCGCCAGTAGTCGAAGTGATGTCCGACGCCGGGGCCGAGAGTGAGGCCGTACGGGTCGTTCATCAGGACCGGCACGGTGTTCTGGTTGTCGGTGATCAGGCCGACGACTTCCTTGAACAACTTCGACGGGAGGTAGGCCAGATTCGAGGCCTTGTCGCTGTCGATCGGTGCCGTCGTGTCGGACTTCGACACCGGTGTCGTCGCGGCCTTGCTCGGGTCGTAACCGGGCTCGGACACCTTGATCAGAACGTCGAGGAACGTCTCGTCGCTTGCCAACCAGTTGGGCTGCGACGCAATGTCGTTCAGAGCGAAGAACGCGACGCGACCGATCACGGTGGCGACGTCCGCGGCGGTGGCCGGAGTCAGTCCCTCACGTTCGAAGGCGTCGACATTGACCTGGCGACCGACATTGGCGAGCAGGTGAACGATGCTGGTGCTCTCGGGTAGCGAGCAGGTGAGGTCGCCGTTCGAGCAGAAGGACGCGACCTTGCCGTCCAGTGCGCCGAAACTGCCGGACGTGCCCGGGAGTGCGCCGGCGCCGGTAGCCGTGGTCTGACCGTTCTGGTAGTTCGTGTCGAAGTTGTCGGGTCGGCTGTACGGGTTCGCGGCGCCCGGGAACGGGCCTTCACCACTGGTGCGTCCGGCGTCGGCCAGGATGACGACACCGACCACCTTGGACGGGTTCACGATGGCGTACTTGCCGTCCGTCGGAATCTGGTTGCCGACCTCCATCGCCGTACGACGAGCGACGTCTGCCCCCTCGCTGTAACCGACGATGGCGAAGCGGGTGCCGGGGCAGGACGCCGAGATGGCCGACATGACGGACTTGGCGTTGGAGACCCCGGTGTCCACGGCGGCGTCGTACGACGACATGTTCGCCGGGTACTGGAGGTAGATCGCGGCGTAGGACTCGGGGTTCACCGCGCTGTTGGCCGGACTCACGACCTCGTCGACCCAGTCCGACTCGAAATCGTCCGAAAGCGCGGCCGGGAGTTGATTGCCGTTGGCGTCGGTGAGCAGCTTGACCCCGGCGCCGGGAGCACCGTTGCGTCCGCCGATTCCGATGCTGACCATGTCGTAGCACGTGGACGTGGAGACCAGTTCGACGGCAGGTGCGTCGGTCGTGGCCGCGCCTCCACCCGTCAGCGCAACTGCGCCGGCTGCGACGACACCGAGCGAAGCGAACGCTGCAATGCTGGCGGCAATTCGCCGCGACGGACGTGTGAACGACATGTGACCTACCTCGAACGCGTGGTGCCCTGTGATCCCCGTCCCGCCGTGTGGCGGGTCACCCGCATGTCGGCACGGGCAGCCGGTTCGTTACAGGAACTTACGGATCGGGGGTCGCGACCAGCTCAGGGGCAGGCGATCTTGGCCTGGTCGTAGATCTTCTTCGCGTCGTCGGCGCTCGGAGCGGTGCCGTTGTTGGTCGCGTTCTGCTCGATACTCGTCACCACTGCGCCCTCGTCGGCGCCGTCGGAGATCTGCTGGCATGTGCTGGTGAGCAGTGCCTTGATCTCGTCGTCACTCTTGCCCTCCGCGAGCGAGGAGAACTGGGCCTTGTAGGCGGCAACGAAGGTGGCGCCCTTGGCATCGTCGAACAGTCCGCCCGCGTTCTCGGCAAGCGATCCCGCACTCGACCTGACACCCGGCGCCGCGGACTGCACCGAACTGACCGCTCCCTCCGCAGCGTTGTTGGCGGAGGTGAGCAGGTTGTTCGCGGTGTCGGAGGCGCTCTGCTGATCGTCCGAACTGCACCCCGTCAGGAGCAGAACGGCAGCGGCGGACGCGGAGATGACGGCAGTGGCGAGTTTCATCCGTGCATCGTAAGAGATGGGGAGAACCTCGAAACGGAGAACGCCGGTCACGGACGAGTCGAGGTGCCCATAATTGTCGATGGCCACAACCAGCGCCGATCGGCCGGTGCGTACGTCCGGCTCCCGAGTGCTTCGCAACGCATACGGAACACCGTCGGTGGAAACCTTCTTGCTCATCACCATCGCCACGATTCTGCTGACTCGCGCGTACTTGGAGATCACCGATTATCCGCAGGTCGGCGGTGGCTCACTCCACATCGCGCACGCGCTCTACGGCGGCGGCTCGATGGTCGCAGCGCTGATCGTCGGGTGGATGTTCGTCGGATTCGGCGTGCGTGTGTGGACCGTCGTCCTCGGCGGGGTCGGGTTCGGTCTGTTTCTCGACGAAGTGGGCAAATTCGTGACAACCGCCAACGACTACTTCTACGGCCCGGCGGCCGAAATCATGTACATCGTCGTGGTCGCAGTCCTGGTCATCGGCCGGCTCGTGCGTGACCGCCGGCCGCCGAACGCGCAGGAGTGCCTGGCGAACGCGGCAACGATCGTCGCCGAGGGAATCGCGCACGGTCTCCCCGACAGCCGACGACAGTGGGCAGGGGAGTTGTTGGTCCGAGCGCGCGAGTTGGGCGCGGACGAAGATGCGGTCCACGGTTGTGCTGCGGTCCTGCTGCGTTGCCCGCGCGATCGTGGTCGACTCCGAGGTGCTCAGCTCGCTCTGTCGGCGAGAGTGCCACGGCTGTTTCGCAGTCCACACTGGGTGTCGGTCGTGGGTTGGCTCTTGGTTCTCGTGTCCGGCGCCGGAGCTGTCCTCGGCACCGTCGCACTGGTGCTCGGCGGCATCGACCTGAATCGTCGAGACCTGACACTTCAGTTGGACGACATGAACCTTGCCGACGGAATCCTCTTCGTGAGTGCGCTTCTCACGTTCGTTCTCGCGGCGCCCGCGATGATTGCCCGACGTCGCACCGACAGCGTGTGGCCACTGCGGTGGCTTCGGGCGGCGGCTCTGATCTTCACGATGCTGAACGCTCTCGTCGATTTCGCCCAGGAGGGTTTCGCCGCGCTGGGCAGCGTGGTGGTCGGGTTGTTCTGCCTCGCAGTCATTTCGCACCGCATCACGGTGGTCACCAGGGGAGCGACCGCGACGAAGAGAAGCGGCGACGTTCGGCTGTGAGCGGATCCACGAACTCGATACTGCGAGCGAGCAGTCGAAGTGGCGAGCGATAGTCGTCGGCCGCCACTTCGGTGACGTCGGGATACAGCGGGTCGCCCTCGATCGGAAGGCCGAGCGAGTTCATGTGGACGCGAAGTTGGTGTGTCTTGCCCGTGTGCGGATGGAGGCGATACAGCGCCCTGTTGCCATCGTGCCGAACGATGTCGATGTCGGTGACCGCATTCGGCTCACCGGACACCTCCATCGCCTGAAGAGAGCTGCGGTCCTTGATGATTCGGCTGGCCACCGTTCGGGGAAACGCGAGGTGCGGGCGGTAGGGGGCGACGGCCTCGTAGGTCTTCGTCATGGTGCGATCGCGGAACATCTCCTGATAGGCGCGTCGCACCTCGGGCCGAACGGTGAACAGAAGGACACCCGCCGTCAGCCTGTCGAGTCGGTGCGCAGGACTGAGCTCCGGGATCTCCAGTTCGCGGCGCAATCGGACCAACGCCGTCTGAACCACGAATCGGCCGCGAGGAGTGGTGGCGAGAAAATGCGGTTTGTCCACCACGACAAGGGATCGGTCCCGATACAGAATGTCGATCGCGAACGGTACGACCGGCTCGTTCGGTGGGTCTCGATACAGATAGATATCGGCCCGAGGTGTCACCGGGGTCGCGTCGTCGATCGGAACTCCGGCCGCGTCGACCACCTCGCCGGCGTCGATCTTCTCGCGGATTCGGTGGGCGTCCGCGGGAAAGCGCTCGGTGAGGTAGGCGAGCACGGTGGAATGAGTCACGGGCGGGTCCGGCAACCTGATTCGCGACGGACCGAGTCCGTCGCGAATCGGGAGCGGAGGCTTCGGCATCCGGTGAACGGCGGTCGATCAGTCGTCGGCGACGGTGATCGTGACGTCGATGTTGCCGCGAGTTGCGTTGGAGTACGGGCACACCTGGTGCGCCTTGTCCGCGAGCTCCTGAGCCTTGTCGTGCTCGACGTTCGGAAGCGTGACCTCGAGAACGACAGCGAGTTCGAAGCCGCCGGCGTCGTTCGGGCCGATGCTGACCTGCGCGCCGACGGACGAGTCGTCGATGTTCACACCGTCGTTCTTGGCGACGATGCGCAGCGCGGAGTGATAGCAGGCGGCGTACCCGACGGCGAAGAGCTGCTCGGGGTTGGTGCCCTCACCGCTGCCGCCCATCTCCTTCGGCGATGCGAGGTCCACATCGACCTTGCCGTCGGTGGTCCGTCCGTGGCCGTTGCGGCCGTCTCCGGTTGCGAGTGCTTCGGCGGTGTACAGAGTCTTCATGGTGTGCCTTTCTGTTGTGCGTCCACGGATTCGCGGAGCGAACCCGTCAGTCGATGGAGCAAGTGGGCCAGGCCGGACATTTCGGCTTCGGTCAATCCCGATGCGGCGAAGAGACATTCGGGAAGCGCGTGTGCGCGCTCCCGAAGTGCCGAACCGGTGTCGGTCAGGTGTATGTCGACGCGACGCTCGTCGCCGGTGGAGCGTAGGCGGGTCAGATGCCCCGCCTGCTCCAGACGCTTGAGCAACGGCGACAGAGTGCCGGAATCGAGTTCGAGACGCCGACCGAGTTCACCGACGGCAAGACCGTCCTGTTCCCAGAGGGCCAGGAGGACGAGGTACTGCGGATAGGTGATGCCCAGTTCGTCCAAGAGCGGCCGATAGACCGCGGTGGTTGCCCGCGACGCCGAGTGGAGCGCGAAGCACACCTGTCGGTCCAAGGCCACGAAATCGCTCACAGACAAGACTGTAGAGCACAATTAGATTGTGCACAACCTACATGCGTGCCCACCGAGCGAGAACGAACGCGTACAGGCCGTACAGCGCGATCCCGACCGCGGCGAGAACGAGCAGAATCTGCCCGAAAGGTTGTGCGCCGAGCTCCTTCACGGCGCCGTCGATCCCCGTGGCCTTGCTGGGATCGGAGGTGACAGCGGCGACGACCACCAGAACGCCGGCGCCCGCGAGAGCGAGTCCTTTCGTGGTGTACCCGAGCAGTCCCAACGTCTGAATGCCCTTGCTGGGGTTGGTCTTCAGATCGTCGACGAAGTGTCGAGAGAGCCCTTTGTAGATGTGATAGCCGCCGACCGCCAACACGACCACACCCGCAGCGGCCACCACCACGGTGCCCGGGCCGGACTGCATCAGGCGCGCGGACATTCCGGCGTTCTGACCACCGCTCGACTTCCCGGTGCCGCGAGCGAAACCGAATGCGGACCACGCGAATGCGAAGTAGACGACAGCCAGCGATGCAGCCTTGAGGCGGTCCAGAACACTTCCCGAATCGCTGTCGGATCGCTTTCCGACGATGGCTTCCATCACCCGCCAGAGCGCCAAGGCAACGAACGCCGCGACGGCAACCCACATCGCGATGCGACCACCGGGCTTGCCGGCCAACTCCCCGAGAGCTCCGGATTGATCCGCATTCCCGCCCTGTCCGAAGGCGAGCCGGAAGATGATGAAGGCGATGAGCAGGTGCACGAACCCACTCACCGCGTGACCGGCGCGAGCGGCCTTCTCGAAAGCGTCGGTGTTCTGGGCACGGTCCGCGAGTTGTTCGCCCTTCGTCATCGGGAAAGAGTATCCGCCCTCTAATGGGACGAAATGCACTTTGCTACTGTGGCGCCGTGCAGCGAGCATATTTTTGGTTCAGCAGGCCGGCCCTCGGTGGTCCGGTCAGCGGAACCATGCGCTGACCACCTCCACCACGAAGAGCCGGCTCGACCGGCTCTGTGGAGTTACGCGGTGCCGGTCCGTATTCGACAAGGACCATTCCCCATGATCACACCGCTGCTCGATCACTCTCGGATCGTCTCCTGCGATCCCGTTCCGACACCGGCCGACCTGCGTCTCAACGTTCCGGCGTCCGACGCCGCCCGCTCCACGGTCGGCCGCGCCCGCACCGCCGCATCCGACATCGTGGCCGGTAGAGACGACCGTCTGCTGGTCGTGGTCGGCCCGTGCTCGGTGCACGACCCCCGCGCGGCAATGGATTACGCCGCACGCCTGGCCGAACAGTCGCGGCGCCACCGTGATCGGCTGCAGGTGGTGATGCGGGTGTACTTCGAGAAGCCGCGCACCACTCTCGGGTGGAAGGGCCTGCTCAACGACCCGCACCTCGATGGTTCCCACGACATCGCGACCGGGTTGCTCACCGGCCGAATGCTGTTGCGCGACATCGCCCAACTGGGGCTGGCGACCGCCGGCGAGTTCCTCGACCCGGCCTCGTCGGAGTACCTCGCCGATCTGGTCGGGTACGGCGCCATCGGCGCGCGCACCGCGGCGAGCCAGGTGCACCGGCAGATGGTCAGCGGATTGCCGATGCCGGTGGGTATCAAGAACTCGACCGACGGCGACGTGCAGGTGGCCGTCGACGGTGTGGTGTCGGCGGCGTCGGCCCACCGGTTCCTCGGGACCGACCCGTCGGGCCGACTCGCGTCCGTCGGCACCATCGGCAACCCGGATGCTCACGTCATCCTTCGAGGCGGGTCGACCGGCCCGAACTACGACGCGGCGTCGGTTGCGGACACCGTGGCGCGCCTCGGCCGCGCAGGTCTGCCGCAGCGAGTGGTGATCGACGCCAGTCACGGCAACAGCGCCAAGAATCATCTACGGCAACGAGACGTGTTGCGCAACATCGCAGCTCGGGTGGCGATGGGCGAAGATGGCATTGCCGGCGTGATGGCCGAGAGCTTCCTGGTGGAAGGGCGACAGGACCTCGGCGCCGGCCCACTGACCTACGGACAATCCATCACCGACGCCTGCCTCGGCTGGGACTCGACCGTGGAGCTGCTCGACGTGCTCTCCTCCGCCGTCAGCGCACGCCGCGCGGCCTGAACTGGATGCTGATCCGCGGTCCGGTGGGCCGTGTGCTCTTGGGAATGCAGTGCTCCCACGTGCGTTGGCACGAACCCCCCATCACCAGAAGGTCTCCGTGCCCCACGCTGTGGCGGATCGACGGTCCGCCACCGCGCGGACGTAGCAGCAGGGGACGGGCGGCTCCGAGCGAGACGATAGCCACCATCGTGTCCTCGGAGGCACCCCGTCCCTTCTGCGAACCCGACCGACCTCCGGTCTGCCCGCCATCGTCGGCGTGCCACGCCACGCTGTCCCCACCGTCGCGGTAGTAGCACAGCCCCGCTGTGGTGAAGTTCTCGCCGAGCTCGACACGGTAGTGCTCGTCGAGAGCCGACTTGACCTGCAACAGGAAGGGTTCGGGAAGGCGCGTCGGGTCCGAGTAGAACGACTGGAGTCGGGGGACATCGACCACCCGGTCGTACATCTGTCGCCGCTCGGCGCGCCACGGCACCGCGTCGACCAACGAGGTGAAGAGGGAGTCGGACCCGCTGATCCACCCCGAAGCGACGTCGATCCATGCGCCGGCGGTCAAGTGGGTGCGGCGTAGCGCGGTACGGAGGTCGGTGAAACTCGGCCCCTCGGCCTCCACATCGAACAGCGATGCCTGCAATGCACCTGTCATGAAGGCATCGTATCGCACGATCGAACAGGTGTTCGATCATCCCAGCAACTGCACCGAACGCAGTCCGACGAACAGCTCGGCCGCATGTACGGGATCCGAGAAATTCCGTCCAGTCAGATCGTGGATTCTCCTGAGGCGGTACAGGATCGTGTTGCGGTGGTAATGGAGCCTTTCCGCGGCACCGGCCGTGGAACCGCGGGCGTCGAACCACGCATCCAGTGTGCCGAGAAGGCTGTCCCGTTCGTCTGCCGGAAGATCGAGTACCGGTCCGAGAATCTGCTGTGCGGCAAGAGATCCGGCGCCGGGATTGCGAACGAGTAGCAGTGACACCGGTGCCGTGTCGTAGCGCACCACCCGAGTCGATCCCACCGGTGCGCATCGGCGCGCGAGCCGCGCCTCCTCCACGGCGCTCGCGGTCGTGTGGGCGCGGCCGAAGACGCCGCTGACTCCGATCCGCGACCCGTAGAGCGACCCCAGTGCGTCGACCGCGGTGGTGAGATCGGCAGCCGATCCCGCGCACAGCAGACCGAGGTGTCCGTCGACGGCGGTGTCCCACACCGAGTCCACGCCGAGTGCGTTCACGGCCGATTCAGCCGTTGCCGTGGTCCGAACGCCGTCGGTCGACACCTCCGCCGATACCACCACGAAGGTGCCGGTCTCGGGAATCAGAAACGCGCGCAACGCGTCCTGCACTGCGGATGGATCGGATCCGCGATCACCGAACAGAGTGCGAATCAGCAACCGTCGGGAATCGAAGTCCTCGAGTGCTCTCAGATCGGCCGCCTCACGATAGGCGTCGGCCGCCGCGTCGGAGTAGACGTCGACGATGGCCCACACCTCGGCGGCCATCGCCAGCAGCGCCGCGTCGGCATTGCCGTCGGCCAGCGCCAGCAGCGACTCCCAGATCATGCGGCCGCCCAGACGGAAGGCATGCAGCAATGCTGCGAGGGGAACGCCCTGCTCGGCCTTCAGTCGACCGGCTGCACGAGCCGAGTCGAGATCCATCGGGGTCGATTCGGACAGGGCTCGGAGCATCGACACCATGTTGTCCATGCAGGCGCCGCGCAGCTGCTCAGGGGTCAACCGTGTCGATTCCGTGTAGGAGTGCTCCGCGCTCAGAATTCGCTCCACGAGTCGATCGCAGAGCACGTCCGCCGAACTCATCAACCCAGCCGCCAGGTCGGCCGGGGAAGGCACGTCGGGGGCGTCCGGAACGTGGTCGGCAACCGTCGTCATGAAACGCAACGATAAACCGGTCGGGTAAGCGGCGCCACACCCGATTTTGTGCGGCCGCACAGGTAGCCCGGGCTACATTGCCAGCGGCCGCCTATGGCACAGATCACGAAAATGGACCACAATCGACGCATGACGACACAAACCCCCGACACCGAGACACCCCAGCGGTTCCCGGAAGTCGACGCCGCACTCGACGACCTCGCCGAGGGGGAGAAGACCTGGGCGGCTCTGCCGCTCGCACGGCGCCGCGCTCTGCTCGACCGCATTCGCGCGCTCTCCTCCCAGCACGCCACCGAATGGGTCGACGCGGCGACGGGTGTCAAGAAGCTCGATCCGTCGTCGCCGCTCGTCGGAGAGGAATGGCTGTCGGGGCCCTACTCGATGATCACCGCAGCAACTCTTCTCGCGCAGAGCATTGCCAAGCTCGAGTCCGGGCAGAGCCCGCTCGCCGATGCCAAGTTCGGCACTGCGCCCGGCGGCCGCAGCACGGTCAAGGTGCTGCCCATGACCACCTGGGATTCGCTGCTTCTGAGCGGGTACACGGCCGAGGTCTGGCTGGAGCCGGGTGTCACCGAGACCGAGGCGCGCGCCACCGCGGGGCTCGGTCAGAAGGACCCGACCGCGACCGGCGGTATCGGAGTCGTTCTGGGCGCAGGCAACATCACGTCGATCGCACCCCTCGATGCGCTCTACGAGTTGTTCGCCTTCAACCGGGTGGTTGCACTCAAGCTCAACCCGATCATGGATCCCATGCTCCCGGTGCTGCGGAAGGTGCTCGCGCCTCTCGTCGAGATCGGTGCCGTGCGCATCCTGACCGGCGGGGCCGACGTCGGCACCTACCTGGTGCACCACTCGCAGGTCGCACACGTACACATGACCGGCAGTTCGCTCACCCACGACGCGATCGTCTTCGGCACCGGAGACGACGGCGCGAAGCGCAAGGCAAGCGGCGAAGCCTTGCTCGACAAGCCCATTTCCAGTGAGCTCGGCGGGGTGTCGCCGACCATCGTGCTGCCCGGAAAATGGACCAAGGCCGACATCGCCTTCCAGGCCGAGCACGTCGCGACGCAGCGGTTGCACAACGGCGGATACAACTGCGTTGCCTCGCAGGTCGTCGTCGTGTCCGCCGACTGGCCGCAGAAGGACGAGTTCCTCGCGGCCCTCCGCACCGCCCTGGACGACGCCCCGGCCCGAGTGCCGTACTACCCCGGTTCCGACGCTCGCGTGGCGTCGGCCACGTCGTCGTTCCCGAATGCAGAGCGCCACGGCCCGAACGGCGGTCGTGTGTTGGTGACCGATCTCGATCCCGGCTCCTACGCCCCGCTTCTGCAGACCGAATATTTCTCGCCCGTTCTCGGCGTCGTCGAATTGCCCTACAACGGACGGGAATTCGCCCGTCGCGCGGTGGCGACCGCCAACGAGGACTTCATCGGCACCCTCGGAGTCAATATCGTGGCGCATCCCGACACGCTCGCCGAACTGGGGTCGGAACTCGAGACGCTGATCGAGTCGCTGAAGTACGGAACCGTCGCTGTCAACGCCTGGACCGCACTCGGCTTCCTGACCGCCGGAGCTCCGTGGGGAGCGTTCCCCGGACACACTCTGGACGACGTGCAGAGCGGAATCGGCGTAGTGCACAACGCATACCTGATCGAGCGACCGGAACGCACGGTGGCGCGCGGCCCGTTCCGGCCCGCGCCGCGGTCGATTCTGAACCGCGAGATGGCACTCACGCCGAAGCCGCCGTGGTTCGTCACCAACAAGACGGCCGCCACGACGGGTCGACTGATGACGGTGTTCGCCGGGGCTCCGTCCTGGACCAAACTGCCCGCGTTGTTCGCGTCTGCGTTGCGAGGCTGACCGCGTGAGCACACCGACGATCGCGGACTACGTCGTGGTGGGATCCGGATCCGCCGGCGCCGTGCTGGCCAACCGGCTCAGCGCACCGTCGGGGAACGACGTGGTGGTTCTCGAGGCAGGTCCGGAGGACAAGAACAAGTTCGTCAAGATCCCGGCCGGTTTCTCCAAACTCTTTCGGAGCGAGGTCGATTGGGACTACCTGACGGAGCCGCAGCCGGGACTGGCCGACCGGCAGATCTACTGGCCGCGCGGGAAGATGCTGGGCGGATCGTCGTCGATCAACGCCATGATGTGGGTCCGCGGTTTCGCGGCGGACTACGACGAGTGGGCCGAGCACGCCGGGTCCGGATGGTCCTTCGCGGAGGTGGCCCGATACTTCGAGAAGATCGAAACGATCCAGGACGCAACGGGTTCCGGTCAGGGCAGTACCCCGATTCAGGGCAACGACGGTCCGATGGTGGTGTCGAATCAGCGCAGCCCGCGCAACATCACTTCGGCGTTCCTCGACGCGGCCGACCACGTCGGCTACCGAACGGAACCGGCCAACACCGACGAGCCTCGTGGTGTGTCGCGCACGATGGTCAACCAGAAGCGTGGCTCGCGGTGGAGCACGGCGGACGGCTATCTGAAACCGGCGATGGCGCGAACCAACCTCGACGTCATCACCGAAGCGCTCGCCACCAGGGTGATCTTCGACGGAACACGCGCCGTCGCAGTGGAATACGTCAAAGACGGTGAGACTCGCACGGTCCGTGCCCGTAAGGAGATCGTGCTGGCCGGCGGTGCGATCAACACCCCGCAGTTGCTGATGCTCTCGGGTATCGGGGGCGCCGACCAGTTGAAGGCCCATGGCATCGAGGTGCTCGTCGACGCGCCCGGCGTCGGTGCGAACCTGATCGACCACCTGGCTTCCCTGCTCGGGTACAGCGTGGACGACGACTCGCTCTTCTCGGCGGAGAAGCTTCCCGAACTGGTGAACTACCTCGTCCGGCGGCGCGGCATGCTCACCTCCAACGTTGCCGAGGCGTACGGATTCGCCCGCAGCCGTGCCGATCTCGACCTGCCCGACCTCGAGCTGATCTTCGGACCGGCGCCGTTCTTCGACGAGGGGCTGGTCCCGGCGACAGCGCACGCGGCCGTCGTTGGCACCGTATTGCTCAAGCCGGAAAGTCGCGGAACCATCACGCTGCGGTCGGCGGACCCGACCGCGAAGCCGATCATCGACCCGCGCTATCTCAGCGACAGCGACGGCGTCGACCGCGCGTCGATGCTGGAGGGTCTGCGTATCTGCGAGTCGATCGCCACGGCGCCGGCGCTGAAGGAACGATTGGGAGACCGAATCCGTCCGGACCTGCCTCTCGATGCGCCCATGGACGAGGTGCTCGTCGCCGCCCTCGAACGCGCCTCGCACACGCTCTACCACCCGGTGGGAACGTGCAGGATGGGAACAGACGACGCCAGCGTCGTCGACCCGGAACTCAAAGTGCGTGGAGTCCAAGGACTTCGGGTGGCCGACGCGTCGGTGATGCCGTCGATCATTCGTGGGCACACGCACGCGCCGTCGATCGTGATCGGTGAGAAAGCGTCGGATCTGATCTTACACGGAAGGTGACAAGCAGTGGCGTACGCATTCCAGGTGACGGTGGACGCGCAGGATCCGCACGTGCTTGCAGCATGGTGGGCGGAGACGCTCGGTTGGACGGTCGAGCCGACCGACTCCGATTTCATCGCCGACCTGGTGAGCAAAGGTGCCGCGCAGGAGTCCGATACTCGGGTGTTCGAGGGTGCACTTGTGTGGAAATTCGGCTCGGCGATCGTCGACCCGACCTCGCCCGGTCGCCCACGTGTGTTGTTCCAACTCGTTCCGGAGACGAAGACGGTGAAGAACCGGATGCATCTCGACGTGCGGGTGGGCGACGACCGTCGCGCCGTCGCGGATGCTTTGATCGCACGCGGCGCCACGTACATGCACGACGGGCAGGGCGGCCCGTTCCAGTGGATCACCCTCACCGACCCGGAGGGCAACGAGTTCTGCGTGACGTAGCCGGGCGAGCTTTTACCGATACGCCCCGGGCGTCGCCCCGGTCCACCGCTTGAACGCGCGCCGGAACGCGCTGGGCTCGGAGAAGCCGAGCCGAGCGGACAGCTCGTCGACGGACTCACCGCGCCCCAGACCGGCAACGGCCATGTCGCGCAACACTTCTTCACGCAACTCGCCCAGCGACGTACCCTCCTGGCGCAACAGTCGGCGCAGGTGCGGGGCGCTGACCGAGAGCACGTCCGCGATGTCGGTGGCGGTAGCGGTGCGCCCCCGCGCCCCGGTCTCCAGAACTCGGCGTACCAGGCTCGCCGCACTGGATCCGTAATCACGTTCGGAGAAAAGAAGATTCGGCGATTCGCGGAGGTAGTCGTCGAGCGAGTCCTCGTTCTGGACGATCGGAGACCGCAGGATGGACGTCTCGAACTCGAGCGCGGCGACGTCCGATCCGAACGACACCCGAGCCCCGAAGATGTCGTCGTAGGTGCGCGCCGCTGCGGTGCCCGGCATGGCGTACGGCATTTCGACAGCGGTCAGTTTCACGCGCCGTCCCACCAACCAGGCCGAGAACCGGTGCCAGAGGATGAGCAGGAAGTCGGTCTGCAACCGACTCGCGATCTCGGCCGACGCCGGGGAGACCCGCGTCGCCAGCAGCGTCGTGGTCGGCTCGATCTCCAGTCGAGTGGTGTGCTCGCCGCGTAGCAACATCGACTGCGGAACTCCGGGGAAGACGCGGATGACGTCGTTCATCCGCGTCAACGCGGTGCCGAGGTCGGGGCAGTGGATCAGAGTCAGGCAGATGACCCGAAAGGTGCCGCGCCGCACCGGTTCCGATCCGAGCCCGACGAGTTCGTCGCCGGTGAGCTGCCATGTCGCGCGGGTGAACGCAGTGACTTGCTCGGTGGTCAACCGCATGTCGTCGCGCGCCAACGTCCGCTCGTCGATGTCCGCCGCTCGAAGACACGACGACAGATCGACTCCCGTCTCGGTGGCCAACACCACCGCCGCCCGGACGAAGTCGACGGGAATGGTGCCGGTTCGGCTCGTCTCGGTCGTCACGACAAATTTCTTATCCGCTTGCTGTGGACCGTAGCGCTGTGGACCGTAGCGCGGTGAGCCGCGTTGCGGCCTCGGCCAGCACGTCGTCCTGTTTGCAGAACGCGAAGCGCACCAGCGTCTTCCAGTGCTCGGGGTGGTCGACGAACGCATCCACCGGCACCCCGACCACACCGATGCGTTCGGGAAGTGCACGGCAGAACGAGTCGGCGTCGTCGAAACCCAAGGGTGCGATGTCGGCGCACACGAAGTAGGTTCCCTGGCTTTTCTTGACCCCGAAGCCGGCGTGACGGAGCGCGGCGGCAAGGGTGTCGCGCTTGCGCTGCAACGAGTCCCGAAGATCGAGGACCCACTGCTGCTCGTTGTCGAGTGCGTAGGCGACGGCGGGCTGGAACGGTGCGGCGCCGACGAAGCTCATGAACTGTTTTGCTGTGCGTACGGCGTCGATCAGGGGAGCCGGACCGCACGCCCAGCCGGTCTTCCACCCCGTCGCGTTGAACGTCTTTGCTGCGCTCGACACGGTCACGGTGCGCTCGAACATCCCGGGGAGCGTGGCGATGGGGGTGTGGTGACCGCCGTCGAACACCAGGTGCTCGTACACCTCGTCGGTCAACACGAGCAGGTCACGTTCGCGGGCCACGTCGGCGACGGCCTCGAGCTCGGCATCGGTGAACACGGTTCCGGTGGGGTTGTGCGGCGAATTGACCACGATCATCCGAGTGGCCGGTGTGACGGCGGCGCGCAGCGCGTCGAGGTCGAGCGCGAATCCGTCCCCGTCCGCGACGAGAGGAACGGACTTGCGGATACCGCCGGCCAGTGCGACCGCGGCGGCGTACGAGTCGTAGTACGGCTCGATCAGGACCACTTCCGAACCCGGTTCCACCAGGCCCAGCATCGCTGCGCTGACGGCCTCGGTGGCGCCGACGGTCACGAGAATCTCGCTGCCGGGGTCGTACTCGGTTCCGAACCGGGCGGCGCGGTCGCGGGCGACGGCCTGCCGCAACACCGGCATACCGGGCCCGGGCGGGTACTGATTCAGCCCGGAGGCGATGGCCTTACGAGCAGCCTCCAGCATCCCCGCAGGCCCGTCGGTGTCCGGAAAGCCCTGGCCCAGGTTGACGGCGTCGTGGGTGGTCGCGAGGGCCGTCATCTCGGCGAAGATGGTGTGAGCGAACGGCCGTAGACGCTTCACCGTGCGGAGTGCTGGCGTCGACATACTTCAAAGACTAGATGACCACCGGGAAGGCCGGAGGCCGGTCGCTGATCCCCGGGAAGGCCGGAGGCCGGTCGCGTCCGCGGTTACGATCGGACCATGCGATTCGGCTTGTTCGTTCCTCAAGGATGGCGCCTCGATCTGGTGGGCATCGCGCCCGAGGATCAGTGGGCGGTGATGAACGGCGTCGCGCAGCACGCCGATGCGGGGCCGTGGGAATCACTGTGGGTCTACGACCACTTCCACACGGTTCCGGAACCGACCGACGAAGCGACGCACGAGGCGTGGTCGTTGATGTCGGCTTTCGCTGCGTCGACGTCGCGCGTTCGACTGGGGCAGATGTGTACGTCGATGGGCTACCGCAACCCGGCGTATCTCGCCAAGGTCGCCGCGACCGTCGATCTGATATCCGGCGGCCGTGTCGAGATGGGCATCGGCGGCGGCTGGTACGAGCACGAGTGGCGCGCATACGGGTACGGATTCCCTACCGCCGGTGAGAGATTGGGTCGCCTGGACGAGGGTGTGCAGATCATGATGCAGGCCTGGACCACCGGTACGGCCACCCTGGACGGCAGGTACTACCAGGTCGACGGCGCGCTGGTGCGTCCGCTTCCGTTGCAGCACGGCGGAATCCCGCTGTGGATCGCCGGCGGCGGTGAGAAGGTGACGTTGAAGATCGCCGCCAAGTACGCGCAGTACACGAACTTCGACGGCACGCTCGAGGGATTCACGCACAAGTCGTCGATCCTGCGTGGCCATTGCTCCGCAGTCGGTACCGATTTCGACGCCATCGTCCGCTCCGCCAACTACAACGTGGCCATCGGTTCCACGGAAGCCGAAGTGGAAGAACGACTTCGGGCCCTGGAGGCCCGCATGACCGATTACGTCGGGGCCGAGAAGGCGGCCGGCGCACTGTCGGCGTTCCGGAACCTGCCGGGTGTCGGCACACCGGAGCAGATCGTGGAGAACCTCACGGCGCTGCAGAAGGAGGGCCTCGCCTACGGGATCTTCTATTTCCCGGAGGCGGCCTACGACCGCACCGGTATCGAGATGTTCGAGCGTGAAGTGATTCCGGCCCTGGGCTAGGCCGTTGCTAGTGCCGCTTGTGCAACAGCTCGGCGGGTAGGTCGTGCGGGTCGATCAGTAACCGGTGGTTCTCGGCGGCGTGAATCGTGTCGACCAGAGTCAGATTCTCGTGCAACAGGTCCCACGCGAGTTCGTCGATGTGCTGGTCGGCCCCGGCGATGACGGACGGGTCGGTGGTCGCCCACGCCAGCGGTAGCAGAACCACCCCGCTCCAGGTGTTCGGATCGGTGCGATTGAGACGCTCGTGAAGTACCGCGACGCTCGGCACCTTTTCCCCGACGCTCTGCTGATGACCGGGGAGTCTGCGCACCGCGCGGGTCACCAACGCCATGTGGGCGATGTCCACGTCCGGCTTGGACACGTCGATCAACGACAGCAGAACCACTCCGTGCCGCCACGTTCCGGCGACCACCGCGGGAACCAGCACTCCGCGTTGGTACAGATCGTCGACGTCGCGGGAGCGCAGCGCCGCCGTGACGGCGACCCACAGCGCCACGATCGTGGCCAGAACCACGACGACACACAGGATGTACGACCACGGGTGATCGAGCCGGAAGAGAACGACGCCCACGGCCGCGAGGACGACTGCCGCGGCAGCAGAGAGATGCCACCGCCGTCGTGCCCTCGCCACCGTTTCGTCCACGGCCTTCGCATGAGCGCGGTCGACCGCGAAATCGAAACGGGCTGAGTCGGACACCGTCAGATCGCCGGTCCCAGTAGATCGTCGGCGTCGGTGATGCGGTACGCGTAGCCCTGCTCGGCCAGGAACCGCTGGCGGTGGGCTGCGTACTCGGCGTCCAGGGTGTCGCGCGAGACCACCGAGTAGAAGTGCGCCTGGCCGCCGTCCGCCTTCGGCCGCAGCAGCCGGCCCAGACGCTGAGCCTCTTCCTGACGAGACCCGAACGTTCCCGACACCTGCACGGCCACTGACGCTTCCGGTAGGTCGATCGAGAAGTTGGCCACCTTGCTGACCACCAACACCTGAATCTCGCCCTTGCGGAACGCGTCGAACAGCAGCTCGCGTTCCTTGTTCTTGGTCGAGCCCTGAATGACGGGCGCGTTCAGGGCTTCGCCGAGTTCGTCGAGCTGGTCGAGGTAGGCACCGATCACCAGGGTCGGTGCGTCGGTGTGCTTGGCCAGGATGGATTTCACCACCGGGATCTTGGTGCGCGCCGTCGAACACAGCTTGTAGCGCTCCTCCGGCTCCGCGACGGCATAGGCCATGCGTTCGGCGTCGGTGAGCGTGACTCGAACCTCGATGCAGTCGGCGGGAGCGATCCACCCCTGCGCTTCGATGTCCTTCCACGGCGCGTCGTACCGCTTGGGCCCGATGAGCGAGAACACGTCACCCTCGCGGCCGTCCTCACGCACCAACGTCGCCGTCAGTCCGAGACGGCGCCGAGACTGCAGATCGGCGGTCATGCGGAACACGGGTGCGGGCAGCAGGTGCACCTCGTCGTAGATCACCAGACCCCAGTCGCGCGAATCGAAGAGTTCGAGGTGCTTGTACTCACCCTTGGTCCGCCGAGTGATCACCTGGTAGGTGGCGATGGTGACGGGGCGAATCTCCTTGCGCTCGCCGGAGTACTCGCCGATCTCCTCCTCGGTCAGGGACGTACGGGCGATCAGCTCGCGCTTCCACTGCCGACCCGCGACGGTGTTGGTGACGAGGATCAGGGTGGTGGCGCCGGCCTTCGCCATGGCGGCCGCACCGACCATCGTCTTGCCCGCACCGCACGGAAGCACGACGACACCCGATCCGCCGGCCCAGAACGAGTCGGTTGCCATCTGCTGGTAGTCGCGCAGTTCCCAGTGCCCGCCCGAGAAGTCGAGCTCGATGGGGTGCTTCTCGCCGTCGACGTACCCGGCGAGATCCTCGGCGGGCCAGCCCACCTTGAGCAACATCTGCTTCAGACGCCCACGCTCGCTGGGGTGGACCAGGACGGTGTCCTCGTCGACCATCGCGCCGAGCATCGGCGCAATCTTCTTGTGCCGCATGATTTCCGTGAGCACGGCGCGGTCCAGGCTCACCAGTGAGAGCCCGTGCACCGGACTCTTCACCAGCTGGAGCCGACCGTAGCGGGCCATCGTGTCGACCACGTCGACGAGGAGGGGTTGCGGCACGGCGTACCGAGAGAAGCGCACCAGCGCGTCGACGACCTGCTCCGCGTCGTGGCCGGCCGCGCGCGCGTTCCACAGCGCCAACGGCGTGACGCGGTACGTGTGCACGTGCTCGGGAGCGCGTTCGAGTTCGGCGAACGGGGCGATGGCCGCACGGGCCTCGCCCGCCTGCTCGTGGTCGACCTCGAGCAGCAGGGTCTTGTCGGACTGGACGATCAACGGTCCGTCGGTCACGTTCACCTCTCTTGTGGCCCACCGGTGGTCGATCCGTGGTGAGCGCAGTTCGTTCATTGTCCGCCACGACACCGACAGTGCGCGTTGCGGGCGAGCTACCGCACAACCGTCCCCGCCGCTCGCCTATTCCCGGCGGAGTACCCCGGAAGCGACGTCCGCACACCGACGGCGGTCAGCCGAGCAGCGAGACCGACGTGATTCGGTGCAGGGTGAAGTGTCGGACCAAGCCGCCCGCGGGGTCCCACGCATCGAGCTGGCCGCCGCCGACGGCAACCGGCTCGACCACGCGTTCGGACGACACACCGGCCGCGTCGACGTACCCGATGCTCACCGACGATCGGGACGCCGCCGCACGCTGCAGCAGCGCTATGGTCGCGGCACCGGATGCCCGTGTGCCGTCGGAACGGACCCCTTCGGATCGACGCACCTCGCTGGCCTTGGTGCCGGCTCTCATCTCGCCGACGAGTCGGCCGAGCTGTTCGTCGGTGGGAACCGCTGGGGTGCGGTACAGCGGTCGGGAGCGGCGCCCGACGACCCGTGCACCGCGGGTCGTCACGTCGACGATGGTGCCCGACGAGTCCTCACCCGCCGGCGCGAAGCCGGCGGCACGCAGGTGCGCGAGGACGTCGGCCAAGGGTGCCTGCGAGATGGCCACCGTCGGCGCCAGCGCGCGCAGCGCCAAGGGTTCCGCAGCAGGAGAGGCGAGGACCTCGGCAAGCAGTGCCGGGTCCTCGCATCGCACGAACGCCGATGCCACACCCGCTCGGAGACGCCCGTGCCGACGGGCCACGTCGTCGATCAGATACGTCAGTGCCTGCGGAATGGGCGTGCGCGAGGTTCCCGCGAACAGCGCGTGCAACTCGGCGGCGGACATGCCGGCGTCCAGCGCTCGACGCAGACTGGTCTCGCCGAGCCGGTACATCGTCGCCGCCCCGGCCGATTCGACGTCGGCGATCAAGGCCATCGTCTGATGAAGCTCGGGTGTCAACGGGCCGGGCGCCACCACCGTGAGGTCTGCCTGGACCAGCACGTAGTCGATGGGTTCGGGCATCGCGGTGTGCATGGCGGCCGCGGCATCGGCGCCACGGATCAGCGCTCGCCCCGCGGACGTGAGGGCGCCGTGCGCGACGATGCCGAGCGTGGTGGCCTCGGCGACGAATTTGGTGACGGGGGTCAGGCCGAGTCGAGGGGCGATCCGGGGACGCCGCCAGGTGGCCGTTCTCACCAGGTCGGCGACGTCGACCGATTCGCCCGCGCGCAGGTCCGCGAGGACGCCGAGGACGACTCGACGATCGCGTGGTGCGGCCGTGGACCGGGCTTCGTCGGACAGGGCTGCAACCGGCTTGTCGTTGGCGTCGCGCATTCCGATCAGCCACGGCAGGCGAGCGGTCTCGAGCCACCCGGTGGCCAGCGCGGCCCACCGCTTGGCGGGCGATGCGGCGGTCCACGCGTCCAGGGCGGGAGTGGGCGCCCACATGTCGTCACCGTTGTCACCGGGCGGGGGCGGATCGGGCATGCCCGACGCGATGAGTCCCGCAGCGGCGAGCAGTTCGACAACCAGTGCGACGCGGGTCTCGTCGACCTCGGCGGACTTCGCGACCCGCCGCAACTCTCGCACGCCGAGGCCGCCGGCTTTGAGTGTCGGCGCCGGTGCGGAACCCAGAGCGTCGAGAACGCTGGCGCACTGGCGGAGGAGTTCGAGAGCTTCACCGGCGGCCGTCGCATCGATGTCGGAGATCGGGTGCGACACCGCGGTGACGGCCGGTGGAGTGAGAGACGACGGATCCGAGACCGGTTCGCCGCGCAGCGCTTGCGAGACCTGCTGCGGGAGCTCGACCGTGTTCTCGTCGAGCCAGGTGAGCAGACCGGCCGCAAGCAGGCGCTGTACGGGACGGTCGGGGGGCGTGCCCGGCGCTGCGTCCTTGGTGCGGCCGATGGACGACGATTTCGCGAGGGTGGTCAGCAACTCCCGCTCACGAGGTTCGATGGACGCAAGCGCAGCGTCCACCCGCTCCGCTGTCAGCTCGGGCTTCGCGTCGAGGATGCGTCCCACTCGCCACGGCACGGCGTCGCGGGCCGACGGCACCATGGTCAGATCGGTGGTGCCTCGAACCAGTGCGCGGCTGCGCAGCACGTCGAGTGCGGCCGTGACGGATTTCTTGGTGGCGCGTTTGCCGACGAGGGTGTCGAGTCGGGTCCGTGACACCGGGTTGTCGTCGGCGCGTTCGAGAGCGAGATACTCGACAACCGTGAGGGCGAGGGTGTCGAGGTCTTCGGCGGCACGCAGCACCGACGCGCGCTGCTGGGAGCGGCCCGCGAGGACGTCGAGCGTCGCCGGGGGCGGAACCGTGAGGTCGGGGCGCAGACGCAGCATCTCGGTGAGCTGTTCGTCGGTGCGCGAGGACATCCAGTCGGTCAGCGTGACAACGCCCTCGTGTGGTGCCGAGCCCGGCTGCGGGCTCTCGGTGTCGGTCATCGAACATCAGAGTAGATACCTGGGGTGGCCGACGCCCCGGCGCGGATGTCAAAATGAGCTGTGGCTAACAAACCGAAACAGCGATATGTCGATCCGGGCTGGCCGAAGGGCACCGACGACGAGGACCATCCGGTGACCGAACTGGCGTCGTCGCGCGCCGGCGGACTGTCGCCGTTCGGCGAGGACACCGAGTTCCCGCTGCCGGCGGATTCGCTCCCGTACGCGCACCCCGAGACGGTCATCAACCGCTGACCTCGTCCGACTCGGGGGCACCCGCACACGTGTTATCGGATGTGCCCCTCGCGAGTCGGTGACGAACGCGACGAAGCCCCCACCCGAATGGGATGGGGGCTTCGTTCGTGCTCGGTTCTAGCGGGGGAGCAGGTTCTTGTTGGCTTCGTAGAAGCCGACCAGCTGCGGATCGAGCTGCAGGTTCTGCGTCGCGGACTGGATGAAGTTCACGATGTTGGGATCGGCGGTCACGGCCTTGACCGCGTCGGTGATGCCCTGAATCGCTGCTGCGTTCGAGTCCTGCGCGCCCTGACCGATCGACGCGAGGTCCGGCAGCGCCGGGACCGCGGGGGTCGACGGGGTCTCGCGCTCGGTCGGCGAGCTGCTCAGTCCGAGCTTCGAGGAGCAGGACGGCCATGCGCCCCATCCCTGGCTGCCCAGGACGCGCTCGGCAACGGTGATCTGCTCTTCGCGGGATGCCTGGTTGGCGGTTGCGGCGTATTCGCCACCGCCGTGCGAGGTCCACGTGCTCGGGGAGAACTGCAGTCCGCCCTGGAATCCGTTACCGGTGTTGATGCCCCAGTTGCCGCCGGCCTCGCACTGCGCGAGCTTGTCCCAGTCGGAGTCGGGGGCGGCGTTGGCCGTTCCGGAGAAGGCGAGACCCGCGGTGGTCATGATGGCGCCGGTAACGGCGACCTTCGCGACGGTCTTGCCGGTGGTGCTGGGTTTGCGATGACGTCCGCTCATAAGGGGTAGAAATCCTCTCCACACGCGCCTGCGAGGTCAGCTGTCGGGTTCGGGCTGAGAGGTAGCCCGGCGTTCGCGCTCCTGGCTGGAACGGTTCTGCTTCACCCCAAGGATCGCAACGATGTGCGGCCCGGTTGCACTAGGGAGACGTGGTGGGTCCCCCGCCCTCGTCCCTGATTCTGCTTAGTCGGAAGCCCCTGGCCCGCGGGACGAGGTTTGGCGCGGCGGGTGGGGGCGGCGGCCGAACTTTCCGGCCGAGGGAGAACTTACGTGGCTTCCCGCCCCGATGTCACTATTCGATAACTATGGGTGTCGCGGTGGGAGTTTGGCCTCTGACTCGCTGGTCGCGATTTCTCCCAGCTAGGACGATCGGGGGGTGTCGTTACCGGGGTGGACGTCGTTCCGTTACCTACTCGTGATGTGACCGAAGTCACATCACGAGCAGGTGTCGAGACGGACGGTTCCCGCGGCTCGGACCGACGCAGCGCGATTGCGGCCCCGACGACCACCACGAGGTAAGTCAGGGGATACGCGCTCTGGATGACGACTCCGACCGCGAACGACGGCGGCGGAAGCATGAAGGTCCCGATGGCGCGCACGCCGTCGGGGTAGGTGAAGTACCAGCAGCCGAGCGGCGCCATCAGCGCGAGAGGCAGCGCCCACAGCACGCGTGACCTACGAACAGCCATGTCCATCGTCAGCACGATCAGTGGAACGAACCACACCCAGTGATGACCCCACGAGAACGGCGACACCATGGGCGCCGTCAGTCCGGTGATCGTCAGGCCGAGCAGAACGTGACCACGGCGATGCGCGATCACGGCGACGGCGATCCCGGTCGCACCGACCACCAGGACGCACGCGGCCCACAGCGCGAACGGAGGGTTGACGGTCTCGAGCCAGCGCGGTAGGGCGCCGCGGATGGATTGATTTGCTCCGGAGGACGGCGCGCCGATCCGCGTGGACTCCGACACGGCGGTGAACCAGTACCGCGTGGCGTCTGCGGGGATGACGACGAAGCCGGCCACCACGGTGGTGAGGGTGGCCACGGCCGCCGTGGCCGCCGCCCGCCACTGCCGGGTGGCGGCGAGGTAGACGACGAACAGTCCCGGGGTGAGCTTGGTTCCCGCAGCCAGGCCCGTGGCGACCCCGCGCAACCGGCTCCCCTCGGGGCGCGTGAGGTCCCAGAGCACGGCGACCATCAGCAGGAGGTTGATCTGACCGAACCAGATGGTCATTCGCACGGGTTCGAGCCAGGTGAACACGACCGCCAGAGACGCGCTGACGGCCGTGAGCCACACGTCGTTCGCGTAGCCCAGATGACGCCAACACAGACGGACCGCGACGTAGAGAAGTACGAGATTGCCGATCCAGAACAGCAGCTTCGTGGTGATCATCGAGATCAATCCGAGGGGAGCGAAGATCAGCGCTGCGAAGGGCGGGTAGGTGAACGGGAGGTCGTCGGTGAGATTCCCGTCGTAGAGCGGGGTGCCGTGCAGGACGGTAAGTCCACCGGCCCGATAGACACCGGCGTCGACTGCGTTCTGGAACAAGCCGAACAGGGGGGTGTCGAGCGGGATGAGGCGATCGTGGGCGATCAGTGCGACGACGGCGGCGACAACGGAGACGGCGACCAGGATGCGGTGGGCACCGAATGATCGTTCCGGCGCACCGGAAGTCACGAGCGCAGGTCCTTCGACACGCTCGAGACTTTAGAGCACGGTTGGTACGTTTACCATCGGCGCGCCGCAGATCCCCCGTGCAGGCTGTGAGAAGCCATGAACGGGTAGGTCACAGGTAGCGGGGACTCGCTGCGTCGACGTCGACGATCTCCTTGCCCAGGGGCATGAGCGAGACCGGAATCAGCTTGAGGTTCGCGATCGCGAGCGGGATTCCGATGATCGTGATCGCCATCGCTATGGCCGTGACGATGTGGCCGATCGCCAGCCAGATTCCGGCGACGACGAACCAGACGATGTTGCCGATCGCGGACCCGACACCTGCGGTCGGCTTGGACACCACGGTGGATCCGAAGGGCCACAGCGCGTAGGCACCGATACGGAACGCCGCGATGCCGAACGGGATGGTGACGATCAGGATGCAGCAGATGATTCCGGCCAGAAAGTAACCCAGGGCGAGCCACAACCCGCCGAAGACGAGCCAGATGATGTTCAGAAGCAGTCGCATTCGTCCGAATCTACCGGCGTGCGCGCCGACCGGATCGAAGCGTGAACGCGATCATCAGCACGAACCCGAGCGGAAGAAAGATCATGGCTGTCAGGTAGAGCCACAGACCCGGAGCGCCGCCGGAGACGAGAACGGCGAACATCGCGATGATGGCCACCACCCCGATCACGAAGCAGACCGATGCGAGGGCCAGCAGCACGGGTGTCTTCTTCCGGGTGTCGGTCACAGCTACCCACCGTAAACCCCGACGCCGAAAACCCCGGTGCCGAGCCCGGCCGAGCGCGCGTAGGATGGGACGAACTTCGCGCCCCGCTCGGCCGTGCACCATTCCTTCCGGTGACCGACGAGCAGGCGGCGCGAATTTCTTTTGGTCCAGGTGCGATTCGAGCAGATTGAACGGGTGATTTACGGTGCCGACCGGCAAGGTGAAGTGGTACGACGTCGACAAGGGCTTCGGATTCCTGTCGCAGGACGAGGGTGACGACGTCTACGTGCGCTCGTCCGCGCTGCCGGAGGGTGTCGAGGGGCTCAAGGCCGGCCAGCGCGTAGAGTTCGGCATGGCCGCCGGGCGTCGCGGTCCGCAGGCACTGAGCCTGAAGGTGCTCGAACCCACGCCGTCGGTGCGCCAGAACACCGCGGCGGTCCGTAAGGAGCCGTCGGCGCGCAAGCACACGCCCGACGAGTTGCACGGCATGGTCGAAGACATGATCACCCTGCTCGAGGCAACCATCCAGCCCGAGCTGCGCAAGGGCAAGTACCCCGATCGCAAGACGTCGCAGAAGATCTCCGAGGTCGTGCGGGCCGTCGCTCGCGAGCTGGACAGCTGACCCGGTCGGTTTTATACGTCAGCCGGCGGCCGTCGCGATCGACCAGATCGCGTGACTGACGATTTCTTCCTGATTGGTGTCGGTGTCGATGACACCTGAGGGCAGTCGCACCTCCACACCGATCAGGGCTCGCCCGTCGGGATCCACGGCGGGAACGGTCATGCTGTTGCGCTGATCCGGCAGGAAGAAGGCGTCGTTTTCGACGACGTCACCGTCATCCCCCTGATACACCGTGGCCAGTCCCCACGGTGCCTCCGAGATCGCGGTCGGAAGCGACAGCTGCAGGGGATGACCGGGGCGCACCGGCACGGTCGCTGTTTCACCGTCGTAGTCGCACAGGGGTGCGCTGACCGGGCAGTACCGGAACGGCGCCACCTCGACCGCACGGCCGTCGGCGAACGCGGAGACGGTGGGTGGGACGTCGGGAGCGTTGCGAATCACGACGAACATCACCGCGGCGAACGCGACGGCGATCACCGCCAACAGCGCGGACACGAGGGCTATCGTCCGGGTCACTGCGCAGCTTTCTCGGTGGTCCGGGCGCGCTTGGTGGCGTCGGCAATCTCCTGTTTCGCCTGCACCGGACGGTTTCCGCCGAAACCGGGGAACATGGACAGCCCGCGGTAGGTCAAGATCGTTTGCACCAGGCCGATGGTAAGCACCACCGACACGACGGTGAAACCGAGCCAGTACTCGGTGGGAAGCAGCACACCCATCGTGCCGCCGATGACCCAGCTCAGCTGCAGGACCGTTTCGCTGCGACCGAATCCCGACGCGATCGATTCCGGTGGGAGGTCGTGTTGGAGCGACGCGTCGAGCGAGACCTTGGCCAGCGCGCTCGCCCCTGACGCCACCAACGCGGCCGCCGCGGCGAGCAACAGGTTGTCGGCGATCGCGGCGATGATCGCGATGACCGTGACGGCAATCGTGCAGCGGAGCACCATCATCGACGGCCGGCCGAGCTTCATCCGGGCACCTGCCGCATTGCCGGCGAAGTTGCCGATCCCGGCCGCGACGCCCACCAAGCCCAGCATCAGCGCCTGTTGCAGCGGCTCGTGCTCGGTGCGGGACTTCGCGACGAAGGCGATGTAGAGCGTGAGGAATCCGGTGAGCACGCGGATGGTCCCGTTGCCCCACAACCCGGTCAGCACCGCGCGACCGAGCGGTTGGCGTCGTTTGCTGGGCTTCGTGTCGGGTGAGATCACTTCCGTCACGGCGTCGGCGTGGTAGCTGATCGTGGCCGGCACCTCACCTTCGGTGACCTCGACCCACGCCGGAATGCGCATGCTGAGGTACGCCCCGAGGACGGCGATGGCGCAGGTGAACCACAATGCTCCCGCCGAGTTCGACAGGAAGGCGATGGCACCGGCGAGACCGCCGGCGACGATGGTGCCCCCGATCAGGCCGAACACGGTGAGTCGCGAATTCACGCGGACGAGGTCGATGTCGGGTGGTAGGACCCGTGGGGTCACGGCTGACTTGAGTACGGCGAACGACTTGCTCAGCACCATCATTCCGAGCGCCGCGGGGTAGAGGCCCCAGGTGTCGTAGTTGAAGACCAACACCACCGCCAACACGGCTCGCAAGCCGAACGAGGTGGCGAGTGCCAGCCGCCGGCCGTTCTGCAGCCGGTCCAGCAGCGGCCCGATCAGTGGGGCGATCAGTGCGAACGGCGCGATCGTGATGACCAGGTAAAGAGCGACCTTGGTCTTGTCCTCCCCGGTGGCCGCAGAGAAGAAGAGCGTGTTCGCGAGCGCGACGGCCATTGCGGCGTCGGAGGCGAAGTTGGCCATCGTCGCGTAGGTCAGGGCGGTCAGTCCCGACTTGTCGGCTCCGTCGGCGGTGGCCGCGCGACGGAAGGACTCGACACCCTTGTTGGTCAGCTGCCGACCACGCATCGCGGCGACGCGGGTGACCGTCAGCTTGCGCGGCGGCGTGGGGGCCTTCGGACCGACGCGAGTCCGGCGACTGGTGTCCTCGTCGTCCGCGGGGGTGACGGGATGCAGGGGTGGCAGCGGCGAACGCCGCGGGGGCAGCGCTTCGGACGGCGAGTAGTTCGCGAAACCGGGGTGCTCGGTGTGCTCACGGCGCCCGTCGTCACCGCGGATGTCGCGGGTGTCACCGTTGTCGTTCACGTTCGCGATTCTTCCCTAGTCGGCCGCGGTCGTGACACCCGTATGGCATTCGCCACGCCCGGCGACTCGGTCAGGAATTTCGCGGAACGAGAGATACCTCGAAGGTGGTGGGCCACAGCTTGCCCGTCATCAGGAAGCGATCGGTTCCGGGGACCGCCGCGATGCCGTTCAGCACGTCCACCCCGTCGGCGTCGGATCCGAGCGCGGATCGCAGGGGGGACGCGTCGATGTCGGCGGTGACCAGGCCCGACGTGGTGTCGATGCGCACGATGTCGTTTGTCTGCCAGACGTTGGCCAGCACGCCGTCGGGCGTGCATTCGAGTTCGTTGAGGCGGTCGCGCGGCTCTCCGGACCGCGTCACCGCCACGGTCCCCGTCACGTCGAAGGAGCTGGGGTCGCGCAACGTCAGGGTGGAGGAGCCGTCGCTGGTGACCAGTCGACCGTCCGCCAACGCGCAGATGCCCCAGCCTTCGCCCGCGTACTGCACGCGCGCTTTTTCCGCCAACGTGTCGGGGTCACGGGCGATGGCGATGCCGTTCTGCCACGTCAGCTGCCACACGGTCGCGCCGTCTCGTGTGCGCGTGATCCCCTCACCGAACAGGGGAACGGGTAGGTCGGCGCGCGCAACGACCTCCCCCGACGCCAGGTCCGTCGCGGTGATGCGCGACTGCCCGGAACGTCCGGTGCCCTCGATGAGCCGCCCGTCGTCGATCTCGAAACCCTGCGTGAACGCTGTCGGATCGTGCGGAAACGTCCGTTCGATACGGACGTCGAAGCCGGGGACGTCCGCCGGCGGCGTCGATTCGGCGGACGAGCACGCCGACACACACGCCAGAACCACGAGGGTCATCGAAACGCGACGGCCGAACATGACGCAATCATGCCCCGACCGGCCTCGAACCTTTCCGCGCCGTACGGCAAACTGTTGTGCGTGAGTGTTGTCTCCCCGAATCAGACCGTGTCCGACCCGACCGCCGTCGACTCTGTGCTGGCTGACGCCGTCGAGTCGGCCCGTCAGGCCGTCGTCGATCTCGGTGAGGGTGCGGCCGGTACCCACCTGGGGGTCGAGCCTGCCGGTGTGAGTGCCGCGGTCCATCGCTTCGCTGCCGACCTTCCCGGTTACGGCGGATGGCAGTGGGCGGTCGTCGTCGCCGCCCCACCGGGCGCCGATGCGGTGACGGTCAGCGAGGTCGTGCTGCTGCCGGGGCCCGATTCGCTCGTCGCGCCCACCTGGATTCCCTGGGACCAGCGCATTCAGCCGGGTGACCTGTCGCCCGGTGACCTGTTGCCGCCGCCGGTCGGCGATCCGCGACTCGTTCCGGGGTACGTCGCCACCGGTGACCCCGAGATCGACGACGTCGCCCTCGAACTGGGCTTCGGCCGCACGTCGGTCATGAGTCGAGAGGGCCGCCTCGACACGGCCGAGCGCTGGGCCGAGAGCGACTACGGGCCTGATTCGCCGATGGCGAAGACCGCCCCGTCCACCTGCGGCAAGTGCGGGTTCTACCTGCCGATCGCCGGTTCGCTCAAGGCCGCGTTCGGGGTGTGCGGCAACGAGATGTCCGCCGACGGTCACGTGGTGCACGCCGAATACGGGTGCGGCGCACACTCGGACACCGTCGGCCCCACCGGCGCCGGATCTCCCGCCTTCGACGCGTACGACGACGGCGCCGTGGAGACGGTGGCACGACCCGCGGTCGTGGACGTCGAGGCGGAGCCCGGGACAGAGGCGGAGTCCTTAACCGAGGAAGAGTCCGACCCGGAGACGGAGTCGACCCTTTAGCTCCGCAGACGCCGTCGACCTCGTAGCGGACCCCTTCGGGACCGCCGCGCTCAGAGCGTCGGTCCTCGCGTCGTGGGTGTCGTCTCCGACCCGCCTGCGCGAGGATGCGGCCACCGAAGCCGATCTCGTACGCGGGGGATACCGCGATCGAGTGCTGACCGAGATGGTGCAGAACGCCGCCGACGCCGCGGGCCGTGCCGGAGTGCCCGGCCGGGTGAGGGTGTGGGTCGACGGACGACACCTGCACGTTGCGAATGTCGGTGCGCCGCTGACTCGTTCCGGCCTGACCGCACTCGCTGCGCTGCGTGCTTCCGACAAGTCCGACGGTGCCATCGGTCGCTACGGGGTGGGTTTCACCGCGACCCGAGCCCTCGGCGACGAGATCGAATTTCGCAGCCGCACAGGGTCCGTCGTGTTCGGAGCGGACCGGACACGGCAGGCGCTGACGGTAGCCGGACTCACGGAGCCCGAGGCCGGCATCCCCGTTCTTCGATTGCCGTGGCCGGGAGCCGAGCCGCCCACCGAGGGATGGGATTCCGAGGTCGTGGTGACCGCGCGGGGCGACGTCGACTTGACGCGGTTGCTCGCCGACTTCGAGTCCGAGGTGATCGACCTCCTTCTGGAGGTGGAGGGTGTCGAGTCGATCACGTTGAGCGGCAACGTCTTCAGCAGGGTCACGACCTCGAACCGATCAGCGGTCGGGGCGGCCGGCGGCCGGCCGGGACTCGAGGACGTGCGCATCGGTGATCTCGTGTGGTGGCAGGGGCGCACCGACCACTCACGGTGGCTGATGCCCGTCGTCGACGGATACCCCCGCCCGGTTCGCGAGGACGTGCTGCGCGCCCCGACGCGATCCGACGAAACCCTTTCGCTCCCTGCCGTTCTCGTCACGGACGTACCCCTCCAACCCGATCGCCGACGGATCCTGCCGGGGTCGTCACTGCGAGATGTGGCGGCCGGGTACGCGGGTGTCGTGCGTACGTTCCCTCCGCCCCTGCGGCTGTCGATGGTCCCCCGGCTGGGTCTCGCGACGGGTCCTGTGGACGCCGAGATCCGCGAACTCGTCGGGCGCGATCTGATGTCGAGTCCGTGGGTTCCGACCGTCGTTGGGGACGACGTTCGTCCGTCCGATGCGGCCGTCCTGCCGGGCGCGAGCACGGAGTTGTCCGAGATCCTGTCCGACGTGGTGCCGGGTTTGGTGATCGGCGATCTTGCGGACCCGTCCGACACGTCACTTCTCGCGAGCGTGGGTGTGCATGTTCTGGGACTGTCGCGGGTGGTCGAGATGCTTTCCGGTGTCGCCCGTGATCCCGAGTGGTGGCGTTCGCTGTACGAGGCGCTCGCACCCCTGGTCCGTGATGGCGTGCATGCGGAAGAGGTTGCGGCACTTCCGGTTCCGCTGACCGACGGCCGCACCGTCACCGGACCGCGCACGGCGATCGTGCTGCGCGACGTGGGGGACGAGCCGATCGGACGCGTGTCCTGGGCGAGGGTGATCCACCCCGCAGCCGTGCACCCGCTTCTGAGTCTGCTCGGCGCGCAGGATGCGCGCGCTGCCGACGTGTTGGCGGACCCGGCGCTCGGTGCGCTGCTGGAGGACGACGACTACGTCACCGACGAACTCGTCGACGAGGTTCTCACGCTCGCAACGCGATTGGGGGGTAGCACGGCGCTTGCGTCGACGCTCGGTCGGCTTCCCCTCGAGGATGCGGACGGCGAGGTTCGTGCGGCAGACGAACTGCTGCTGCCGAATTCACCGCTCGCTACCGTCCTCGTGGCCGATTCGCCCTTCGGGCTGATCGCGTCGTCTCTCGTGGAGCGTTACGGCGCAGCGGCGTTGCGTTCGGTGGGGGTGGGGTGGACGTTCGCAGTCGTGCGTGAGGACGCTCCGACCGGCCCGGATCACGATCTCGACGACGAGGAGGCGTGGTGGGACTCGTTGCCGGACGAGCCCGATTCCCTTCTGGCCGTTCGCGATCTCGATCTCGTCGACGAGGATGCGTGGCCGGCCGCACTGACGGTTCTGCTGGACGATCCGGAGACGGCGGAGGCAGCGGCGGACCGGTTCGGCTACACGGCATGGTGGTTGCGTCGGCACGCGCGGATCGACCGGCAGCGGTTGGGGACCCTCAGGCTCCCCGCGCACGTCGTGTTCGAGGGGCTGCTGGATCCGCTGGAGCACCCCGACGCCGATCGGACGGCGTCGTTGCTCGCACCGGAGACCGTCGACGGCGTCGACCTCGCGCGGACCCTGCTCGACCGGCTGGCGGACGACCGTCGTCGGGTGTCACCGGCGGTGGCGGTCGCGACCCATGCCGCCCTCGCTGCGGCGGTGGAGTCGGGTCGGTTGGACGTGGGGGACATCGAACCGCCGGCCGCGGTGCGGTCGGTGTCCGGCGTGGTGTGCTCGCCGGACGACGCGCTGGTTCTCGACCGAGCGTGGCTCGCGTCGGTGGTCGACCCCGCGGTGATGGTGCTCGGGGCGTTGGAGTCCGCGGAAGCGTTGGCGGACGTCCTGGACTGCCGGACCGCGTCGAGCGCCGTCGCGGCGACGGTCACGAGTGTCGGTGTGGACACCCCGGCGGCGTCGGACCCCGCGCTGACCGTGGCGAGCGTCCTGTCCGGACTGCGGTTGCCGTCCGACATCGTCTGTGTGCACGAGGAATTGACGGTCGGCCTCGACGACGGTCGTCAGCGAGGCGTGCCGTTCTGGGTCGAGGAGGCCGGTCGAGTGCACGTGAGCAGAAGGTGGGAGTGGCGATGACGCAGGTGGATCGAGGCGTTCTGAACTGGGTCGTCGATCATCGGTCCCCGGCGCTCACTGACGTGTTCACGGTGATCACGACGGCGGGCAACACCGCGGTGATGGCGGTTCTCACGGTGGTCGTGGCCGCGGCACTGTGGCGGCTACGACGACGGGGCGACGCCGCGGCGGTCGTGATCGCGGTGTTCGCGTCGTGGCTGATCATGAACGCGATCAAGTTCGTGGTGCGACGACAGAGACCACCACAGCCCGAGCGGATCGTCGACATTGCGACATATTCTTTTCCGTCCGGACATGCGATGGTCTCGGCTGCGTTCGTGACTGCGGTGTTCGTGCTGATTGCCACCAGTGGGGCACGCCGGGCCACGGTTCTCCTGTCCGGAGTTCTCCTCGGACTGGTCACCGTGGCGATCGGCGTGTCGCGGATCTACCTGGCGGCGCACTGGTTCACGGACGTCTTCGCCGGCTGGGCCCTCGGCGTCGCGTGTTCCGTGCTGGTGATGACCGCCGTGCGGCGGTGGATCGTTCAGCGGCTACAGGATCGAGTGGTAACGGCTCAGTGATCGCGCTGAGCGATGACGAGCAACTCGTCACGCATCGCGGGGCTGCTGACCGCGTTGGCACGTGCATAGAGCTCGCGCAGCGAACGGCTGTTGCGGCGGCGGGCGATGAAACTTTCGACGAACTTCACTTCTGGTACCTCAAAGCACTTGTTGGTTGGTAACTGACATAACTGATTGTCCACGTTACGGTTGTGTTACTCAACCTGCGCAGGGGTGAGTTCGCGCACGTCAGAGGCCCAGATCACACAGTCGAGAGTCGGATCTGGAGAGTCAGACGAGACCGCGTTGAGCACCCTTGTCTCCGCGTCGAGCCGACCGGCGCTGCGCGGCGAACAACGCGAACCCGAGACATCCGACGGCAATGCCCGTCCAGCACGTCGGCAGCGCAGAGGACCAACGGTCTCCGCCGACCAGTACGACGATCGTGGCGATCACCCACACCGCGATTCCGCCCGCGATGACCGTGGACGGCTCACTCCATCGGGCAGGAATCGACGGGAGCTGTTGCCCGGGATCAGGATCCGACATTTGCGGAACGCTACCCGCATCACGGCCGGTCAGGTGTGTTCGGCCACACGAACGACGGCTGCGCGTAAGGAAAACAAACTGTGAACCCCGACCCAGCGCCGTTAACCGAACTGTGACGTATCCTCTGCCTGTGACTCAGGAACTGCGCACCCTTGCCGGCGATCTCGCATTGGCAACTGTGCGTCTCGGCAGACACCTCCGTGGTCGTCGCTCCGAGAGTCAGGTGAGCCTGACGCAGCTGTCCGCATTGGCCACCCTGGCGCGTGAAGGCTCCATGACGCCGGGCTCGCTGGCTGCTCGCGAGCGAGTGCAACCGCCGTCCATGACCCGTGTGGTCGCGTCGCTCGGGGATCTCGGACTGGTCAAGCGCGTTCCGCATCCGACGGACGGCCGACAGATCATCGTGTCGCTGTCCGAGTCGGGCCAGGCGATCATCGACGACGAGACCCACGCGCGCGAGGTCTGGCTGACCGAGCAGCTGCGTGTGCTGGACCCCGAGAAGCTGGCCGTCCTGCGCGAGGCCGTCGACATCATGACCGCGATCGTCAGCAAGAGCGAGTAGTTGACGCGCAGATCGTGAGCGTAACTTAGTACTTGTGTGTGATGCCCCGTGAGCCCCGGACGACCCTCGTTGTTCGACGCCCTTCACGGCCGTAACTACCGACTCTGGGCGTCCGGCCAGATCGTCTCGCAGATCGGGACGTGGATGCAACGCGTCGCGCAGGACTGGTTGGTACTCACGCTTTCCGGTGGCAACGGTCTTGCCGTCGGTATCGTCATGGCCCTGCAGTTCGGGCCCACCCTGTTCCTCTCGGTATGGGGTGGTGTGCTTGCCGACAGGTACGACAAGCGAAAACTTCTGATGGGTACGCAGGCCGCGGCAGCGATGTTCGGCCTGATCCTCGGCCTTCTCGACGTGGGAAACATCGTCGAGTTGTGGCACGTCTACGTCATCGCGCTGCTGCTCGGGTGTTCGACCGCCATCGACTCTCCGATTCGTCAGTCCTTCACCATCGAGATGGTGGGCAAAGAGAAGTTGTCGAACGCGATCGGTCTGAACTCGATGACGTTCAACACTGCACGCATCATCGGCCCGGCCATTGCAGGCGTGTTGATCACCGTCGTCGGAACGGGGTGGGTGTTCCTGATCAACGCGGTGTCGTTCGCCGCCGTACTGGGGGCGCTGGCGGCGATGCGTAGCAGCGAACTCTTCACTGTCGAACGCGCCGAACGCGCCAAAGGGCAAGTGCGCGCGGGTTTCCGCTATGTGTGGAGCCGCGGCGATCTTCGCGTGCTGCTTGCGACGGTGTTCGTGGTGTCGACCTTCGGCATCAACTTCCCACTGAGCCTGTCGGTGTTGGCACGCAACGGGTTCGACAAGGGCGCCGACGCGTACGGCCTGCTGACGACGGTGCTCGCGGTGGGCACCTTGCTGGGGGCGACTCTGGCTGCACGGCGCCGCGGGCCCGCGGGCATGAAGTTGTTCGTCTACTCGGCGGTCGCCTTCGGACTACTCGAAACCGTTGCCGGGCTGATGCCCTCGTTCGTCGGTGTAGCGCTGGTGTTGATTCCCACGGGGGCGGTCCAGCTGACCGTCACGATGGCGGCGATGAACATCGTGCAGGCCTCCGTCCCGTCGGACATGCGAGGACGAGTGATGGGCATCTACATGCTCTGCTTCCTCGGCGGCACCCCGATCGGCAGCCCGTTACTGGGCAAACTGGCCGACGTCGTGGACCCGCGGGCGCCGCTGGTGATCGGCGGAGTGGTGTCGCTGATTGCTGCCCTGTGCGCCTACGCCGCCTGTCGGCGCTACCTCGGAGCGCAGGCAGTACTGGCCCGCTCGGGTTAGAAGAACCACCCGATCTCGGGTTGGCGTTCCGTGGAGAAGGCCAGATCGAACTCGTGCAGAGCCGTGTCGCTGGTCGCGACGACTCGCCCGGCCGAGGCGAACTGCCGAGCCCGGTGCGCGCCGAGGTACATGCTGCCCAGAACCGAGATCGCCGTCGTGACGTCGGGCTCGGCGTCGGTACGGGTCACCTCGGCGCGGCCGCCGCTCACGCGCAGACGGAAGCGGCCGCCGGCGCTCAGGAACGGGTCGTCGATCTGCAGAACCAGGTCCGTGTCGATGGCGTAGGTACGGGCTTCGAGCGCGACGGGCACATCCATCAGCCGCACCCACAAACCGTCTTTGACACCCTGGATGGCGGGGGCGCGCCGATCGGTGAGCAGCGTGAACAGCGGGTCTCCGGGCGGCAGGGTGACTTCGATGTTGTCCACCAGGTCGATGCCGCACAGCACCTGCCAGAGTGCCGAGCGTGCCTCGTCGGTGACGGCGACGAAATCGACGACGCGCGCCTCCTGCGCCCCGGCCGTGCCCACGCGCTCGCCCCGGCGGTAGGCGACGTACCCGTCGGCGTGGACGACGAAGAAGAGCGGGCTGAAACCGTCGCGGCTGTTCTCTCGATCGGCGAAGAACCGTTCCCACCGCACCGGCGGCATGGGCTGAGCGCCGGGGGTGATCGCCTGCCACCGGCGATAGATCTCGGGCAGCAACTGCTGTGCGGTGGCGCTCTCGACCAGACGCGTTCCGTCGGCGGAGGGCGCATCGGGGTGGAAGCGAGCGAACCGGCGATCGAGGGCGACGGCGACGCCCGCGGTGGCTGCTCCGTACCCGAATCGCTCGTAGATGGTGGCTTCGCTGGCAGTCAGTACCGACAACGGCGTGCCGGCTTCCTCGAAGTGAGTGTGCTGCTGCGTGAACATCTTTCGCAGAATGCCGCGACGGCGATGAGTCGGCGCCACCGACACCCACGAGACGCCCGTCGCCGCCAGCGAGGTGCCACCGGGAACGGTCACGTGCATCGGGAAGTGCATGGTCACACCCACCGCGAGATCGCCGTCGCACGCCAGCACGATCTCCGAGGAGTCGGTGAGAAGCTTCGTCTCGGCGAGGTCCTGGGCGTTCTGATGCTCACCGAACGCGTGCGCGTCGAGGAGCGCGATGGCGTCCCAGTCGTCGTCGGTGGCGGGTCTGATCGTGATCTCGCTCGCGGGAAGGCCGGAGGCCGCTCGGGTGTTCTGATCGGTACTCATCACCCATGAGCTTTTCACACCTGTCGTCCTGCGAGAATGAGTCGGTGGTACGAGTCCTGGACATCACCGATCCCGCCGACCCTCGGCTCGACGACTTCCGAGACCTCAACTCGTCGGACCGGCGCCCGGATCTGCCGGAGGGAAAAGGCCTGGTCATTGCCGAGGGCGTTCTGGTGGCGCAACGACTCCTGCATTCCCGCTTCAGGGCGACGGCACTGCTCGGGGTGGACCGGCGCCTGTCCGAACTGCAGGACGACCTCGACGCCGTCGACGTTCCGTTCTACCGGACCACCGCCGACGTGATGGCCGCAGTGGTCGGGTTCCACCTCAACCGTGGTGTGCTCGCGGCCGCCGCGCGGCCGCCCGCCCTCGAGCTCGACGACGTTCTCGCCGGAGCCCGAACCGTCGCGGTCCTCGAAGGAGTCAACGACCACGAGAACCTGGGCTCGATGTTCCGCAATGCTGCCGGGTTGGGTGTCGACGCAGTGCTGTTCGGTGGTGCGTGTGCCGATCCGCTGTACCGGCGAGCCGTGCGAGTGTCGATGGGCCACGTGCTGCGGGTTCCGTTCGCGTCGGTTCCGGATTGGCCTCGCGGGCTGAGCCGGTTGCGGGACAGAGGTTTTCAGCTGATCTCGTTGACGCCGAATCCGTCGGCCGTCCCGCTGGCCGAGGCGATGACAGGGGACAAGGTTGCCGTTCTTCTCGGTGCCGAAGGGCCCGGCCTCACCGAACACGCGATGCGCGCCACCGACATTCGAGCTCGTATCCCGATGGCGCCGGGAACGGATTCGCTCAACGTGGCGACTGCGGCGGCGATGGCGTTCTACGAACGAGTGCGGGTGTAGATGACCGACTCCGAGGACACCCCGTGGTTCGCCGGAATGTTCTGTGCGGCACTGGCTGCGGTTCTGGTCGGTGCACTGATCATGTCGATGGGGCTGGTGTTGAGCATGATCAGCGTCGTGTTCGCGGTGATCGTGCTGGTGGTGGTGATCGCCGGTGCCGCACCCACTCTGATGCGGTACCGGCGGAGACCGGTGTGGCGGTGGGTGATTCCGGGAGCGACGGTGGGCGCCGCGGTCGGAGTCGTCGTCGTGCTTGCCGACGTGCTCTGAGGCCTTCTACGTCAGGAGACCTTGCGCCGAAACAGTCCGCGCTTGACTTTCCTCGGCTCGGGAGCGGGTGCCGACGGCTGCGGCATCGACTCGCTGGGGTCGCGCATCATGAAGTCGCACAACAACACCGAGAGCGGATCGATCTCACCCTCGTGTGCTGCGCCGATCATGCGCACGCCCAACCAGTGTGCGCTCGCGCTGTCCGCGAACTCCTGAGGATGGAACGGCAACGCCTGCGGGTCGGGCATGACCCCGTCGGGGTACTGCATGGGGTGTTCACCGGCCCAGAACGGACGCTCCCACGGACCCGGGAGCCCCTCGTCCTCGTGAATGTAGGACGGAGCGGCGCTGAACGAGCGCCGCAGCACCCCACCGTGCCACTCGGCAAACGCTCCCCACGCGAATTCCGCTTCCGCAGCCAAGAGGTACGTGCGTTCCGCCCGAACTCGGCTTACCCACTGCTCGGACAGGGTCGACGGCTGCACGACGGCGGACTCGGCCGAACAGACGACGGTGACGCCGGGAAAACACCCGACGAGAACTCGGCGTGGTGTGGTCACCGCGGCGAAGGCGCTGATCGGCGCCGTTCCGACGGATTTTGGTTCCAGACCCGGGTAGAGCTGCCGGGCGATCGCCGCGGCGGCGTCCAGGTCACTCGGTCCGCCGGATCGGAGCACGGCAGCTGGATCGGATGCGTCGACGTACCAGATCGCCGACGCCGGGACGCCCACTACGACGCCCCTCGGTGCGGACGGGACAGACGATGACGAGGTTCGGTCATCGCCCGTTACTGCGGACGCCGAGCAGAACATCTTCCCAGGACGGCATCGCGGGCTTGCCGCGCTTGTCCTTGGCGCCTGCGTGTCCCGGAGCAGGCCTGGGTGTCGGTACTGCGGCCGGTGTCGGTGCTGCGGCCGGGGCCGGTGCTGTGGCCGAAGCAGATTCGGGGCTCGGTGCCACGTCGTCGGTTGTCGCTGCATCGGCAACAGCCGATTGGGGTATCGAGGGCTGCTCGGGCGCGCGGTCGCTCTCGGATTCGGTTCCGTAGTACTCGTCGAGAGTCTGCTGCGACTCGTCCGCTGCGGGGGCGGCCGAGACCGGCGCGAGCCCGCGCAGTTGCCGACCGAAGTCAGGGTCGATGAGCTCGGACGCCGCGGTGTCCAGGGGAACGACGCTGCCACCGTGTGCATCGGGCTGAAAACGCCAGTGCGCCGCAATGGTGGTGCGCCCGGCCTGCCACTGGAGTTGAACCACCCAGTGATTCTCTTCGTCGCGCCAGGCGTCCCACTCGGCCGCGTCCATGGAATGTCCGCGTCCGCGGAAGGCCAGCGTCACGATTTCGGCGAGAGTCAGAACGGCGGGACCGTCCTCGCGCACCGGGTGGCCCAGTTGAGCGAGGTCCGCGGCGCGGGAACGTTCGAGCAGAACCGGGTGGGCGTACCGCTCGACCTTGCTTGGAGCCATTCCCGATTCTTTCGCCACCTGCGCGATGGACGCGCCGGATCGGATTCGCGACTGAATCTCGCGGGGACGCATCAGTGAGTCCATTTCGATCTCGATCTGTCCGAGCCGAGCGGCGTCTCCGCGTGCGGCAGCGCGTAATTTCTCGTCGGCAGGAATTCGGAACTTGTCACCGTTCGCGTCCGCGCAGACGATGTGCTTACCGTCGGACGCCAGGCCGATCACGTGGATGTCTCGCACGGTCACTCCTTTGCGTCCGGTCGAAAGCGTAGCTCTCGTGCCGAGACCGACTCTAATGCACGTCCGCCGACGATCACGCCGGACACGCTCACGTCAGGTTGGCGACCACATGATCGATGCACGCGGTCAGAGCGGTGACGTCGTCCGGATCGACCGCGGGGAACATCCCGACGCGCAACTGGTTGCGGCCGAGCTTGCGATACGGCTCGGTGTCGACGATTCCGTTGGCGCGCAAGATCTTTGCGACTGCGGCGGCGTCCACCGAGTCGTCGAAGTCGATCGTTCCGACGACCTGTGAACGGTGTGCAGGTTCGGCGACGAACGGCGTCGCGAAGGAAGACTTCTCCGCCCAGCCGTACAGGCGCGACGACGAATCCGCCGTTCGGGACGTCGCCCAATCCAATCCGCCATTACCGTTCAGCCATTCGATCTGGTCGGCGAAAAGCAGCAGAGTGGCCACCGCAGGAGTGTTGTAGGTCTGATTCTTCGAGCTGTTGTCGATGGCGATGGGCAGCGACAGGAAGTCGGGAACCCAGCGACCCGACGTGGCGATCTCGTCGACGCGGGCTAGAGCCGCCGGACTCATGAGCGCGACCCACAGTCCGCCGTCGGCAGCGAAGTTCTTCTGCGGTGCGAAGTAGTAGACGTCGGAATCGGCGATATCGACCGGGAGGCCGCCGGCGCCGGAGGTGGCGTCGATAGCGACGAGGGCGTTCTCCGAGCCGGCCGGACGCTGAACGGGAATGGCCACACCGGTGGACGTCTCGTTGTGTGCCCAGCCGATGAGGTCGACGGACGGGTCCGACGTCGGCTCGGGGGCGCTGCCCGGTTCGGCCTTGACGACGATCGGGTCGCCGATGAACGGGTTCGCCTTGGCCACGGACGCGAACTTGGAGCTGAACTCGCCGTTGGTCAAGTGCAGCGACTTCTCACGGATGAGGCCGAACGCCGCGGCGTCCCAGAACGCTGTGGTTCCGCCGTTGCCCAGGACCACCTCGTAACCCTCGGGTAGCGAGAAGAGGTCGGCGAGCCCGGACCGGATGCGTCCGACGACGTCCTTGACCGGCTTCTGGCGGTGACTGGTGCCGAACACGGAGGCGCCGACGTCGACGAGGGACTGCAGCTGCTCCGGCCGCACCTTGGACGGGCCGCACCCGAAGCGTCCGTCCTTCGGCTTGAGGTCGGCGGGGATCGTCGGCGTGTCGGCCATGGCGTCGTTGCGTCCTAACGTCTACGTGAACAGGGCGCTCATGAGGTTAGTCGGCGGGCGGTGGCCGGTGTGAACCGGTCGAGCGGGGGAGCCGGCGCGGGGCGCTGCGGGCGAGTCGCTCCAACCGCCGGAGCGTCGGCGACGACCAGGCAGTCAGTTCGGTCGCGCGCTGCACCGTCACCGGTCCGCTCATCTTGTACCGCTGCACACCTGCGCCCCAGTTGACGTGGCAGATGACAGGGTCCGCCAGGTAGGACAGGACGACGTCCGCGTTGGCCACGGTCCCGGCGCTGTAGCGCAGGAAGTCCGGGGAGACGGCGTTCGAATACACCCACGCTTCGTCGGAACTCTCCAGGCAGATCGCGTAGGCGGCGACGACGTCGTCGATGTGAGCGAGGAGAACGCGAGCACGGTTCGCCCTGCAGTGGGCGAGAACGGTGTCTCTGAACGTGGCGAGCTCTGCGTCGTCGACACCATCGGCCCGATTCAGAGCGTCGTTGCGTCGGGCGCGGATGGTCATGATGTCGCCCAGGTGTGGGGCCAGCTCGTCAGGCCGGCGGATCCAGGACAGTCGCAGTGATCTGCCGTCCGACGCGATACGGTTGCGCGCCTTGGACACCGCGGCGCGGGTGTTGCGGCTCAGCACGGTACCGGCGGTCTGATCGTCGCCGACATCGAGACGGGGCGAACTCGAACCGGGAGCGACGCGGGCCGATCTGGTCGCCGACGCCAACTGTCGAGCGGCAACACTGTCCGCGGGAAGGCCCGTCAGACGCAGGACCCAGGGGGCCGACACCTCGCGAAGAGCGTCGCCGATCGCGGTGGTGAGGTGATCGAGAGCGTCGCACCCGTCGTAGAGCAGGCTTGTCGGTTCACCACGTTCGCCGGCCTTGACGATGCGCTGAATGCCACGGCGGGTCGAGGTCGCGAGTACCGCGATGCCGGTCGTCCGGTCGCCGTCGAAGGTCCGTACGGCGAAGGGGCGCATGTGCGGACGGTGATGCAACCACGGGCCGATGGACTCCCACCTGGCCGACGCCGGTGCATCCACTGCGTCGCCCAGAGCGGACATCTCGCCGGTGAAGCGTGCGATCCGATCCAGTTCGAGAATGACCTCGAAACGCATCCCCTGCAGATCCCCCTACCTCGGCGCCGTCTTCGGCTCGAGTTTAAGGGAAATCGGTCTGTTTCGTCTGTCGGCCGATCGGAGTACGTGGCTCTCCTGAGTTCGCGAACCCCCGCGCACCGCTCAGGCGATGTTCCCCCAGCCCTCCACGGACTCGGGGGACCGCGGCTCGGGGCCGGTGTAGATCGCGGCGGGCCGGACCAGTCGGCCCAGACGCTTCTGCTCGAGGATGTGCGCGCACCAGCCGGCGGTGCGGCCACAGGTGAACATCGCGGGCATCATGTGCGCCGGGACCTCGGCGAAGTCGAGGATGACCGCGGCCCAGAATTCGACGTTGGTCTCGATGGCGCGGTCGGGGCGGCGTTCGCGCAATTCGGTCAGTGCGGCCTGCTCCAGCGCGGCGGCGACCTCGAATCGCGGCGCGTTCAGGCGTTTCGCGGTAGCGCGGAGCACACGGGCGCGGGGATCCTCGGCCCGGTACACCCGGTGCCCGAAGCCCATCAGCTTCTCCTTGCGGTCGAGGATTCCCTTGACCAAACCGCGTGCGTCGTCGGTCTTCTCGACCTCTTCGATCATCGGCAGCACGCGTGCCGGGGCGCCGCCGTGCAGGGGACCGGACATGGCACCGATGGCACCGGAGAGTGCGGCGGCAACGTCGGCACCGGTCGATGCGATCACGCGGGCGGTGAAGGTGGAGGCGTTCATGCCGTGCTCGGCGGCCGACACCCAGTACGCGTCGATGGCCTCGGTGTGCTTCGGGTCGGGGTCACCCTTCCAGCGCGTCATGAAACGCTCTGTGACGGTGGAACATTCGTCGATTCGCGACTGCGGAACCGCCGGCTGATAGATGCCGCGTGCGGACTGCGCCACGTAGGACAGAGCCATCACGGACGCCCGCGCGAGATGCTCGCGGGCGGTGTCGTCGTCGATGTCGAGCAGCGGTTCGTATCCCCAGATCGGGGCGAGCATCGCAAGGCCCGCTTGCACGTCGACGCGGACGTCGCCGGTGTGGATGGGGAGTGGGAAGGGCTCGGCCGGTGGCAGACCGGGGCCGAAGCGACCGTCGACGAGCAGGGCCCAGACGTTGCCGAAGGTGACGCCCTTGCTCACGAGGTCTTCGATGTCGACACCGCGGTAGCGCAGTGCGCCACCGTCCTTGTCGGGCTCGGCGATGTCGGTGGTGAACGCCACGACGCCTTCGAGGCCTCCGACGAACCCCTCGGGGACGGCGGGCTGTGTCGAGCTCTGGTCGGCCATGGCAATCCTCGTTCCCGTGTGCCCCGGTGGGGGCTGTTGCGAGCACCATAGCGGTTCGAATGCACGGCCAGTACCAGCAGCCGCTACCACACCGACCCGGGAGTAGCGTTCGTTTCCGTGACGAACTCTCTCCCTCCTGCGGAACGGCGCGCGTCCGCCGACCTCGCGGCGATGCGCGTCAGCTACGGCGGTGACGCCGACCTCGTCGAATCGTGGCTGGACGACGGATGGTTCCCGCTGGTCACGTCGTGGTTGGACGAGGCCGTCGCCGCGCAGATCGCGGAGCCGAACGCCATGGTTCTCGCCACGGTCGACGCCGACGGGCATCCCGCGACGCGCACGGTGCTGTGCAAGGAGATCACCCCGGCGGGTGTCGTGTTCTACACCAATTACGGTTCGGCGAAGGGCGTTGCGCTGCAAGCACATCCGTATGCTTCCGCTTCGTTCCCGTGGATCGCGATTCAGCGTCAGGTCACCTTCCGTGGGCACGTGTCGAAGGTCGACGCGGCGGACACCCAGGCCTACTGGAACACCCGACCGCGCGGATCTCGCCTGGGTGCGTGGGCGTCGGAACAGTCGAGCCTCGTCTCGTCCAGGGAGGCGCTCGAGCAGCGGTTGACCGAGGTGACCGCCCGCTTCGAGGGCGACGACGACATTCCGGTTCCACCCGATTGGGGCGGCTTCCGGATCGCCCCCGTGTCAGTCGAGTTCTGGCAAGGACGAAACAACCGGCTGCACAACAGGATTCGAGTCGACATCGACGAATCCGGTACGACTATGCTGGTGCGTCTGCAACCGTGAGCCCTCGTATTCTGGCGGACACCACTCCGCTCCAGAACCGGGATTACCGGCGCCTGTGGGTCACCGGGATCGTGACGGTGATCGGTGCCCAGCTCTCGATCGTCGCGGTGCCGCAGCAGTTGTTCGCCATCACCGGTAGCTCGGCGTACGTCGGGCTTGCCGGCGTGTTCGCGTTGGTGCCGTTGATCGTCTTCGGGCTGTGGGGCGGTGCCCTCGCCGACGTCATGGACCGCCGGACATTGCTCATGATCAGCTCGGTCGGTATCGGGGCGACGTCGGCGATGCTGTTCGTGCAGGCGTTCCTCGGTTTGGACAACGTGTGGATCGTGTTGGTGCTGTTGGGGGTTCAGCAGGCGTTCTTCGCGATCAATCAGCCGACGCGCAGTGCGATCATCCCGCGTCTGCTTCCGCCCGAGCAGCTTCCCGCGGCGAACTCGTTGAACATGACGGTGTTCAACTTCGGCGCCATCGCCGGCCCGCTCCTTGCCGGGGTACTCATCAAACCTTTCGGACTGTCGACGCTGTACTTGATCGACACCGTGTTCCTGTCCGCGACGCTGTGGGCGGTCTACCGGCTACCGAAGATTCCGCCGACCGGCGACTCCCGGCGTGCCGGGCTTCGGGAGGTGATCGCGGGCTTCGCCTACCTGACGACGCAGAAGGTGCTGCTGGCGTCCTTCGTCGTCGACATCATCGCCATGGTGTTCGGCATGCCCCGCGCGCTGTTCCCCCAGATCGCGCACGAGACGTTCGGCGATCCCATCGAGGGCGGATTCGTTCTCGGACTGTTGTTCGCGGCCCTGTCCGCCGGCGCCATTCTCGGCGGAGTGTTCTCGGGATGGCTGCCGCGAGTGCAGCGTCAGGGCGTCGCGGTGATCGTCTGCATCGTGGTGTGGGGCGTGGCGATGATCGGGTTCGGCGTCTCGGTCGGGGTGGCGGTGGTCGGTGGGGTGTCGTGGGCTCTCTACGTTGCCCTGGCCTTCCTCGCGCTCGGCGGCGGTGCCGACATGATCTCGGCGGCGTTCCGCAGTTCCATGCTGCAGTCCGTGGCCACCGACGAGATGCGAGGACGCCTGCAGGGCGTGTTCGTCGTGGTCGTCGCGGGCGGCCCTCGCATCGGCGATGTGCTGCACGGCTTCACCGCGGTCTACGTCGGAACCGCTGTCGCGGCGGCCGGCGGCGGTGTCCTGGTGGTCGTGGGCGTCGTCGCTGCGGCGCTTGCGATTCCGGCCTTCGTGAAATACCGAGTCGCACGGCCGTAGATCACGATGTCGCGCTGCGACGGCAGATCTCCTCCCACGGCGACGGCGCCAACCCGAGCTCCTTCTCGCTGAACGACGAGTCCAGGACGTACGGAGACGTGCGTTGGTAGGACAGCTGATTGAGCTCACGCACCATCGGAACGGCAAGCCCTGCGGCGAGAGTGACGGCGCGAGGAATCGTCAGCACGCGGACCGGTGACTTGCCCACCGCTGCAAGCGATTGCGTGATCGCCTCGGTCAGCGTGCGCGGCGCGTTGGTCGGCGCATGCCAGACGCGGCCCCACGTGTCGGGCCGATCGACGACCGCGACCAGGGCGCGCGCCTCGTCGAGCACGTCGGTGAAGGAGTGCGGCTGATCCTTGGCGTCGACCACCCACGCGGTCTTGCCCTGCAGAGCGGCAGGCATCACCCGGGTGACGTGGCCGTTGGCTCCGACGCCGAGTCCCATGTAGTCCGACGCCCGCACCTCGACGGCGCGGAGGATTCCCGCGTCGTGCGCCTCCTTCAGTTCGGCCCACATCTGCGCGCGCAGAACACCTTTGTGGTCCGTGGCGGCGTCGGGCATTCCTTCGACCATGCGGCCACCGGCGACCGGGCCGTAGGGGTAGAGGCAGCCGGTGACGGCCAGGACGGCGCCGGTGCGTTCCGCGGCGAGCCGCAGTGATCGTGCGAGCGGCGGCCAGACGTCCTCCCACGTCGTGTAGTCGGTTGGGTTGGCGCAGTTGTACAGCGCCACAGCACCTTCGGTGAGCTCGGCGAGAGCGTCGGAGTCGGAGGCGTCCATCGCGACCGATTGCGCGGACTCGACGGCCGTCCCGCGCCTGGTCACGACGACCACCTCGGACCCGCGGTCGGCGAGCAGGCGAGCGACGGACGTGCCGACGGGGCCGGCCCCGACGACGATATGACGATCGGACATGGCTGAAGCCTTTCGTGGAAGGAAGTGAGAGCACCGCTCTCTTCGAGAAGCATGCGCCGCCGACCCGTCCTTGTCAAGAGCAGTGCTCTCGGTTGGTAGAGTTGGACGATGACGCGAGCGCAGAACCGCACTGACGTGACCGATCGGATTCTGGCGTCGGCACGGGTCCAGCTGGCGGAGATCGGACCCGCGGCACTCTCGCTCCGAGCGGTCGCCCGCGATATCGGCATGGTGTCGTCCGCGGTCTACCGTTACGTCGCCAGCCGCGACGAGCTGCTCACGGCGTTGATCGTCCAGTGCTACGACGAGCTGGGTGCCGCCGCCGAGCAGGGCGACTCGCTGCACGATCGCGACGACGTCCGCGGACGCTGGATGTCGGTGTGTGGGGCCATACGAACCTGGGCGAACGCCCATCCGCACGAGTACGCACTGCTCTACGGGTCACCGGTACCGGGTTACGTAGCGCCGGACAACACGATCGCGCCGGCGACGCGCACCACGATGGTGCTGGTCGAGATCGTGGTCGACGCACACCGCGGCGACGAAGCGGCGCGCGAGACGGGGGGAGTCGTCTACGAAGGCGCCCGCGAGTTCATCCGGAACGACTACCGAGTCCGAACGGGCGACGACGTCGACTTCATCGACGACGCCCTCGTGATGCGCACACTGTCGGCATGGACGACGATCTTCGGAACCATCTCGTTCGAACGGTTCGGGCACCTCGTGGGATCGGTGACCGACTACGCGGCGTTCTACGACGACGTGGTTGCCGACCTGGCGGAACGGCTGGGCGTGTGAACCCGCGTCAGTGAACCGTCAGCTGCCACACGGTCAATGCCGCGAGCGCTCCGGCGCCGTTCAGTGCCCAGTGCAGACCGATGGGCGCCAGAATGGACTTTCCGCGATGACGTAGCCAGGTGAAGACGAACCCGGCCACCGTGGTCCCGGCGACCGCGCCGCACACACCCACGACCTGACCGAAGACCCCGGTACCCAGAACCGACGAGAACCCGGCATTGCCCGACGTGAGTCCGAGCGACGAGGCGACGTGCCACAACCCGAACAACAGTGAACCGATGACGGCCACGCCGCGGATGCCGAACCGGCGCGCGAGGTTGGCGTGCAGGACACCACGGAACGCGAGCTCCTCGGGCACGACCGTCTGCAGCGGGATGATGACCAGGGCGGCGAACAGCGTGGCGCCGACGTTGACTCCGTATCGCTCGTTCAGGAACGCCGATTGCGTGAACGGGATGGAGGCGGCCACCGCGACCACGAGCAACGTCACGGCGGCTGCGGTCACACCGTGTTTCGCGCCGCGCCCCCAGTTCTTCAGTCCGAGATCGCTCCAGTGCAGACCACGCGCTCGGGCGAAGAACAGCAGGACGAGCGCTCCCACCGGCACCGCGGCCACAGCCACCGGCGTGGGCGCGTAGTGAGCGGTGAGGTTGAATCCGACCAGTGCCGCGATGACGACGGCGATGTCGACTGCGGTGCGATTGATCACGGGAGTGAAGGCTCTCGAAGGCACTCCCCAAGCTAACAAAGAATCCTGAGAACCCCTTGCGGGTAGGCCGGAGGCCGGCCGGTCGGTGTGAGTACCGTCTGAATGCATGACCGAGTCCTACGTCATCGAGAACGGTCCGTACCGAGCCGAGGTCGTGGCCACCGGAGCAGGCCTGCGCGTGCTGACTCGTGACGGTCGCGCGCTCACCGAGACCTGGCCGGTGGGGGAGAAGCCGCCGCTGTCGGCCGGATTGATTCTGGCGCCGTGGCCCAACCGCACCCGTGACGGACGGTTCACGTTCGAGGGCGACGAACATCAACTCGAGATCACCGAGCCGGCAAAGAACAACGCCAGCCACGGACTCGTTCGTCGTCGTGACTGGACCTTGGTCGACCACGGCGACTCACGCGTCGAGCAGACGATCGACGTCGGCGGCGAGCCGGGCTGGCCCTACCCGCTGCGCATCTCCGTCGTGCACGCGCTGGTCGAGTCCGGACTGATCGTGACGCACTCGGCCACCAACACCGGTGACACAGACGCGCCCTTCGCCCTCGGGATCCACGCGTTCGTCCGGGCCGGTGACACCCCGCTCGACGAGTGCACACTCACCGTTCCGGCGGGAACGCGTCTCCCGGTGGACGCGGAACGCAATCTGCCGCAAGGTAATTCGATCCCCGTCGCCGGCACCGAGTACGACCTGTCGTCACCGAGGTCCCTCGACGGTCTGTGGTTGGACACCCCGTTCAGCGCCTTGCTGCCCGACGCGGACGGCATCACCCGGTGTCGGCTGACGGCCCCGGACGCGCCCGCGACGGTTCTGTGGACGGACGAGAAGTTTCCGTGGGTTCAGGTGTTCACCGCGGACCCGAAGAACGATCAGGCCTACCCGGACCGCGGCCGGGCCTTGGCGATCGAGCCGATGACGGCACCCGTCGACGCGCTCAATTCGGGGGTGGACCTGATCGTGTTGAAACCCGGCGAAACGTGGACCGGGACCTGGGGATTGGGGCAGGAGTGGAGCTTGCGGAACGACCAGGGGGAGCAGGAATGACCATCTTGGTGTGTGGCGAGGCGTTGGTGGATTTGGTTCCCCACGACGGAGGACCGCTCCTGGCCCCGAGACTGGGCGGCGGCCCGTTCAACGTCGCCGTCGCGCTGGGCCGGTTGGGCAGCCGCGTGGAGTTTCTGTCGAGAATCTCGACCGACGCGTTCGGCCGCGATCTCGTCGACTGGCTGCACGCCTCCGACGTACGGACGTCGATTCTGCAGCGCGGCGACGAACCGACCACGCTGGCTCTCACCGCCCTCGATCCGACGGGGGCCGCCGAGTACTCCTTCTACGCCGACGGCACCGCCGATCGATTGGTCCGCGACCCCGAGGTCGTTCCGGACGACATCACGGCCGCATCGTTCGGCACGTTGTCCCTGCTGTACGAGCCCGGCGCATCGGTCTACGGCGCGCTGCTGCACCGGCTCCACGCCCGCGGTGTGCTGACGATGCTCGATCCCAACATTCGTCCGGCAGCCATGACGGACGGCGAGCACTACCGTCGACGGTTCCGGACCTGGTTGCCGTCGGTCGACATTCTCAAGGTGTCCGTCGAGGACGCGGGGTGGCTCGCCGAGGGCGACGAAGGCAGCACGCCGCAGCAGTGGCTGGAGGCCGGTGTGACCGCAATCATCGTGACCCGCGGCGGGGAGGGGCTCTCCGTCATCACCGTCGACGGTGAGATCGCGGTACCCGGGGTCAGGGTGACCGTCGCGGATACGATCGGCGCAGGTGACACCGTCCACGGCGCACTTCTGCACAGCCTCGACCGAGCGAACGAGTTGTCCGTCGACCTTGTGCGGGGCTTCACCGAGGATCGGTGGCGAGAGGTGCTCGGCTTCGCTGCTCGTGCTGCGGCGATCACGGTCTCCCGGCCCGGTGCGGACCCTCCCTGGGCGAAGGAGCTGGCGGGCGACTAGTTTCTATCTTCGAGACCTGAAGCTGGTGACCACCGTGTATGTACACATGAGCTCGAGAGGGACCATTCGTGCCCGCTGAGAACGCTGACAACGCCGCAAAAGCCACGCTCACCTATCCGGGTGGCGAATACGAGATGGGCATCTCCAAGGCCACCGAAGGCAACGACGGCATCGAACTGGGCAAGCTGCTTGCCACCACCGGGTACACCACCCTCGACGGTGGGTTCGTGAACACCGCGTCGACCAAGTCGGCCATCACCTACATCGACGGCGACGCCGGGATCCTGCGCTACCGCGGATACCCGATCGACCAGCTCGCCAAGGAATCCTCGTTCATCGAGGTCAGTTACCTGCTCATCTACGGCGAACTGCCCACGTCCGATCAGCTCGAGGACTTCACCGACCGAATCCGTCGGCACACCTTGCTGCACGAGGACCTCAAGCGATTCTTCGACGGGTTCCCGCGCAACGCTCACCCGATGCCGGTGCTCTCCAGCGCGGTCAACGCACTCTCGGCGTACTACCAGGATTCACTGGATCCCTTCGATCCGGAGCAGGTCGAACTCTCGACCATCCGCTTGCTCGCAAAGCTGCCGACCATCGCGGCCTACGCGTACAAGAAGTCCGTCGGCCAGCCGTTCCTGTACCCGGACAACTCCAAGGGTTACGTCGAGAACTTCCTGCGCATGACGTTCGGTCTGCCGGCCGAACCGTACGAGGCGGACCCGGAGGTCATCAACGCGCTCGACATGCTGCTGATCCTGCACGCGGACCACGAGCAGAACTGCTCCACGTCGACGGTGCGTCTGGTGGGTTCGTCGGATGCGAACCTGTTCACCTCGATCTCCGGCGGCATCAACGCACTCTGGGGCCCGCTGCACGGCGGCGCCAACCAGGCCGTGCTCGAGATGCTCGACCGCATCAAGGACGAGGGCGGCGACAGCGCCGACTTCCTGCGTCGGGTCAAGAACAAGGAAGACGGCGTGAAGCTCATGGGCTTCGGGCACCGCGTCTACAAGAACTACGACCCGCGTGCCGCCATCGTCCGCGAGACCGCGCACACCATTCTGCAGAAGCTCGGCAGCAACGACGAGCTCCTCGAGATCGCGCTCAAGCTCGAGGAGGCGGCCCTGGCCGACGACTACTTCGTCGAGCGCAAGCTGTACCCGAACGTCGATTTCTACACCGGCCTGATCTACCGCGCCATGGGCTTCCCGACGCGGATGTTCACGGTGCTGTTCGCCCTCGGCCGCCTGCCGGGATGGATCGCGCACTGGCAGGAGATGCACCAGGATCCCGCGGGCAAGATCGGTCGTCCGCGTCAGATCTACACCGGATACACCGAGCGTGAGTACAAGGGTGTGAACGGGCGGTAGTTTTCGCCCTCCCCTTTTCGGACTCAGGGGCACCCTCACGTAGATAGATCGACCGAGGGTGCCCCTGACTCGTGTTCAGTAGTTACTTGCCGCGAGTCAAGGGCACATTCAGTCGATCTACCGGTACGAGGGTGCCCCTGAGTCGGAACCGGGACAGCCCCCTAGAACCGCCGATTCGCCAACACCGGCAACGTCTTCCGCACGGCATCCACGTCGTCGGTGTCGATGTCGACGGTCAGCAGTCCGGGGCCTGCGTCGAGAGAGTCCAGCACCGCGCCGTTCGGTCCGACCACCATCGAATGTCCGACGCCCAGGGGTGCGCTCCCCTTCACTTCGTGACCCGACGCTTCCGGGTCGGCCTGATCGCACGCGGCAATGAACGTGGTCGAATCCAGTGCCCGCGCCCGTGCGAGAAGGGTCCACTGGTCCACCTTGCCCGGTCCGCGGCCCCACGACGCCGGAACGACGGTGATGCGCGCACCTCGATCGGCCAGAGTTTGGAACAGGCCGGGGAAGCGGATGTCGTAGCACGTGGCCACGCCCACGCTCACCCCGTCGATCGTCACGACGAGCGGTTCGGAACCCGGTGCAACAGTGTCGGATTCAGCGAAGCCGAACGCGTCGAACAGGTGAATCTTGTGGTACGACTCCTCGAGGCCGCCGCCGGTGACGAGCATCGTGTTGTGCACCCGGCCGTTGTCGGCGGGAGTGAACATGCCGGCGATCACGGTCACGTCGGCGGCAGCGGCCAGCGAACGCACCGCGCTCGCCCATGGACCGTCGAGCGGTTCGGCGGCGTCGACGATGGGTCCGTCGAACGACTTCATCATCGCTTCGGGGAAGACGACGAGACTGGAACCGGCGGCGACGGCGGCATCGATCTGCTTCTCGACGAGGCCGAGGTTCTCCTGCGGGTCCCGTGTCGCGGTCACCTGGGCGAGGCTGATTCTCATCGATCACTCCATTCATCGGGTATACCTAGTGTATGCAATCCGGTCGCGACCGCGCGTACGCCTATCTCCGCGACCAGGTTCTCACTTCGCCCGCCTCCACCGGGACGTTTCTGAACGAAGGCGAACTGGCGTCGGCGATCGGGGTGTCCCGTACCCCGGTCCGAGAAGCGCTGCTGCTCCTCGTATCCGAGGGTTTGATCGAGATGGTGCCCAAACGCGGCGCGTACGTGCCGCCGGTGTCGGGACGCCAGATCGGCGAGTTGATGGATCTGCGCGGGGTGCTCGAGCGGCACGCCGCGTCCCGATCCATCACCCACGGCAACGCTCCGGTGACGGAGATGACGCATGCGCTGGCCGAACAGGAAACGTTGGCGGAACTGAGCATGTCGAACAGCGGCCTGTCCGACGATGCGTCCAAGCGGTTCATCCACTGGGACGGTCTTTTCCATCAGGCGCTCATCGACTCCGCGGGAAGCGAATTGCTCTCGCGCACCTACGCCGGATTGCGCGCTCGTCAGCTGCGTGTCGGGTTGTCGGCCCTCGTCGAGGTGGCCGGCCGCCAGCATCATGTGTGCGGGGAACACCAGGCCATCGTCGACGCGCTGGCTGCGGGCGACGAGGGCCTGGCGTTCACGGCGATCGACGATCATCTCGTCGTCACGACATCGATTCTGTTGCGGGCGTAGACAACCTGGACGCGACGTACTTCTCCTCCTCGGCGGCGTCGGGTCCGCGGCCGAGCATCAACCCGACGACGGTCACGACGCCGACGATCACGATGTAGACGAAGATCGGTACCCAACTGTCGAGCTTGTCGAGCAGCAGCGTGAAGATGATGGGGGCCATGGCGCCACCGAACACACCCGCGATGGTGTACGCCAGCGAACTTCCGGTCGAGCGCAGGCGAAGGTCGAACTGTTCGGTCACGAAGGCGGCCTGCGGCCCGTACATGAACGAGTGGAACGCCAGTCCCACAACGATTCCCAGGATGAGCAGGCCCAACGACCCGCCGCCGATGATCAGGAAGAACACGGCAACCCAGACGACGCCGCCCACTGCGGCGATGCCGTACAGCAGGCGCCGGTTCATGCGGTCCGACAGTGCGCCGGCCAGCGGGATCAGGGCGAGCTGGCATGCGGATCCGACCAGGATGGCAGTCAGTACCTCGCTGCGCACGAAGCCGAGGCGGTTGACTCCGTAGGTGATGGAGAAGACGGTGAAGAGTGCGTAGACGACGTCCGGCGCGACTCGGGACATGATGGCCGCGAGGAGCGAACGTCGCTGCGTCCGAAAGACTTCGGAGATCGGTGCTCACCGCTCTCCTGCATTGCCTTGAACACCGGGGTGTCTTCCAGCTTCAGCCGGATCCACAGGCCGAAAGCGACGAGGACGGCCGAGAAGAGGAAGGCCACGCGCCACCCCCACGACTCGAACTGGTCGTCCGTGAGCGTGACGGTGAGCAGCGCGAGTGCGCCGTTGGCCATGAGATTGCCTGCGGGCGGACCGATTTGAGCGGCGGACGCCCAGAACCCCCGCTGGCGTGGATTGCCGTATTCGCTGGACAGAAGGACCGCGCCACCCCACTCGCCGCCCACGGCGACGCCCTGAGCGAAGCGGAGGAAGACCAAGATGATCGGTGCCGCGACGCCGATGCTCCCGTATCCGGGAAGCAGGCCGATCAGGAACGTGGTCACGCCGATCAGCAGCAGCGTGATGACGAGGAGCTGTTTACGTCCGATCACGTCGCCCAGGCGACCGAAGACGAAGCCACCGATCGGACGCGCGACGTAGCCGACGGCGTAGGTGGAGAAGGCGAGGAGAGTGCCGGTGAGCGGGTCGCTGTCCGGAAAGAAGACCTGCGGGAAGACCAAGGCGGCCGCAGCGGAGTAGACAGCGAAGTCGTACCACTCGAGTGCGGTTCCGGTCAGGCTCGCCGCGAAGGCCTTCGCGAGGCCCTTACGGTCCTCGGGCGCCGAGGCGGTGGTGGTTGTGCCCTCCATGACGCCTCCTTTCGATTAGATCGTATCGGTTGGTGTGTTCATATACTTGCTGTATACAAGACGTATGCGCAAGCCCCACCGCGTTTGGAAACACAGAAGTTACGACCACGACCAGGAGATCCCATGACCGACCTGACGTTCACACTTCCCGACGGTTCGACGGAGACAGTTACCGTCACCACTCTTCTGAACGCGGGCTACGCCGGACGCGACCAGGCCGAGGTGCAGTCGCACATCGACGAACTGGCCGAGCTCGGAATCCCTGCGCCGCAGACCATTCCAGCGATGTATCCCATCTCGCCCTACCTGGCGCAGCAGACCGATCGGGTCGACGTCCAGCACGGCCGCACGTCGGGTGAGGCCGAGTGGGCACTGGTGGTTCTGGGCGATACCGCCGACGACGTCCTGCTGACCGTCGCCTGCGATCACACCGACCGCGACCTCGAAGTGCACAGTGTCGCCTGGAGCAAGAACGCAGCACCCGACGTCCTGGGCCACGACGCCTGGCGCCTCACCGATATCGCGGACCGTATCGACGAGATCACCCTGACCGCCTGGGTCGACGGCGACACCCTGATTCAGCAGGGATCGATGGCCGATCTGCTCGCGCCGCACTACTGGCTCGGTGTCCTGAAGGAACGCGATCTTCTGCGCCGCGGCACCGTCCTGATCTCCGGCACGATCTCGATGATTCCGGGTGTCGACCAGTTCGCCGATTCGTGGCGCGTCGAGCTGAAAGACCCCGCGACCGGCAACACGATCGACTGCGCATACCGCGCGGAGCGCATGCCGCAGCCCATCGGCTGAGACCACGCGCGTTAGAGTCGGTTCGAAAGAGAAGCCGAATCGACTAGGAGATTTCAGTGACGAAGCCCGAGATCGATTTCCAGGGCGGAACCCCTCCCACCGACCTGGTGATCGAAGACATCACCATCGGTGACGGTGACGAGGCCGTTCCCGGCGGCAAGGTCGAGGTGCACTACGTCGGCGTCGAGTTCGACACCGGCGAGGAGTTCGACTCGTCCTGGAACCGCGGCGAATCGATCAACTTCCCCCTCCAGAGCTTGATCGCCGGCTGGCAGGAAGGCATCCCCGGCATGAAGGTCGGCGGGCGTCGCCAGCTGACCGTCCCGCCCGAAATGGCCTACGGCCCCGCCGGCCGCGGACATCGACTCTCCGGCAAGACGCTGGTCTTCGTGATCGACCTGCTGGGCGTCGGCTAGTCCCTCACTCCAGCGCCGCTGCCACTCGCGCGGCCTCGCGTTCTGCGGCGGTGTTGATCGTTCCGCCGCGTGACCCCGCCAGCTTGGCTCGAATGTGGTCGGCGACGGTCACCGGCTCGTACAGCGGGGAGCCGTGCGAGGGCAGCGGTGCGATCACGGCATCTATGTTCCCGTCGTGGAAGAACGCCGCCGATCGCCGACGCTGGATGGTTCCGTCGACGATCGGCGGTTTCACGCGGTGCAGCGTGGACATCCAGCGGTCGTTGGTGAGCCGGGCGGTGAGGTCCCCGAGGTTGACCAGTAGAGCGCCGTCGGCCGGGGACACGTCGTGCCACACCTGGTCGGTGCCGAGGACCTGCAATCCGGCAACCTGATCCGCCCAGAGGACCGTCACGATGCCGTAGTCGGTGTGAGCGCCCATGCCGGTGAGTTCGCCTTCGAGGTGGACCTCACCGGGCGGTAGGGCGTAGTTGTTCATCCGGAATGCGTCGACGGAGTGGTCGGTGAGGTCGTCGAACGAACCGACCCCGAGAGCGTCGGCAAAGATCCTGGTCAGTGTTCGCGCCACGCGGGAGGCGTGCGCGTAGTACGCCTCGACGCCGGCCCGAAATTCGTCGGACGGCCAGATATTGGACGGGTAGTCCGCTTCGGGCAACTCTACCGAGGGGTAGTCGGACGCCTGCGCTCCCACGTTGAACGCCTCGAAGAAGTCGTTCATCCGGTCGGCAGATTCGACGCCGAGGCTGAGCGAGAGCGACTCGCTCTTCGGCGCGCTGTAGCCGCGGTTGATCGACGGCGGGGTGATGAAAGCCCGTTTGTCCTCGGGTGACATCCCGAAGAACGAGTCCATGGCATTGGCGAGGCCGGCGATCACGTCGTCGGGGACTCCGTGTCCCACGATCTGAATGAAACCGACTGTGCTGCATGCGAAATCGATGTCTTCGGCGACCGGTCGACGTGCGTCCGGGGAGCCGCCGTCGACGACGTACGGGGAGATGTCCACCGTCGGGACGTGAAAGGTCATGGTGCAATCTTGCCGACCTTCGGTCAGGGCTGCAGTACGTATGGATCGCGTAGATCCAGCACCAGGCGTGCCCCGCCCAGGTCGCTCGTCTCGAACCGGGTGGTGCCGCCGTGCAGGTCGGCCTGCTGGGCAACGAGTGCCAGTCCCAGTCCGGAGCCTCCTTTCGCGGCGCCGGCGCCGCGTTCGAAGCGGCCGAACACGGTGTCTCGCTCGGATTCGGGAACCCCGCTGCCGTCGTCGTCGACGGTCACGGTGACGGACTCGCCCGAGCGGGCCAGTCCGATCACCACCAGGCCGGCGTTCCCGTGCCGCACCGCGTTCGTGATCGCGTTGTCCAGGGCGAGCCGCAGGCCGGTCGCAAAGCCCCGCACGACGACGGGTCCACGTGCGTCGACGCGTACCTCGACCGACGGGAAATGCCGCATGGCGTCCTGCGCCGCGAGGTCGGCCACATCGGCGACGTCCACGGCCACGCGGTCCGAGTCCGACGACAGCTCGCCCGAGGCCAGGCGTTCGAGTGCGGTCAACGTCGCTTCGACTCGTCCCTGCGTCCGCTGCAGGTCGGTGAGGATCTCCGCGCGTTGCTGTGCATCGAGGTCCAGTGTGCGCAGCACCTCGATGTCCGTACGCATCGCGGTCAGTGGTGTGCGCAGTTCGTGGGCGGACACGGCCGAGAAGTCGCGCGCTGTTTCGAGGGCGGCTTCGGTGCGGTTCTGGGCGTCCGTCACCCGCCCGAGCATGTCTCCGACTGCGGCCGCCAGCTCGTCGGCTTCGCGCACGCCGGTCTTGGACTGCGGGGGAGTCGGCGGTTGCTTGCGAACCTGCGCGGTCAACCGCAGCAGCGGGCGGACGGCGCTGCCGCCGAAGATCCAGCCCAACGCGGTCGAGGCGCCGACGGCGAGAACGCCCGCGACGAGGACCTGCCGTCGCTGCGAGGTGGTGACGTCCCGGGCCTCGGCCAGCGGCACGGCGATGGAGATGCTGGTGGTGGGCCGGTCGGGCACGATCGCGGTGAACACCCGGAACTCGGTGCCGTCGACGTCGGCGGAGGCGCTTCCCGGCGGGAGGTCCGGGAGCTCGGGACGTGTCGTCGCCCGGATCTGACCGCTGTCTCTGATCGTGATGCCGAACGCGCGCGATTCGCTGAGGTTGCCGAGGAACATCTCGAAGGTGGGCGCCCGGGCGACGACGACGTCCGACGCGGTTTCGAGGCGACGGTCGAGCTGGTAGACGTTGTTCCGCGAGATTGCGAACGAGACGTAGACGCCGATGGCCGTCACGATCACGAGCGCACCGAGGGCGGCGGCCGCAGCCACGCGTGCGCGGAGCGAGAACGATCGCCGCGGGCTTCTCACGCTCACGATGCTCGCAGCACGAATCCCACGCCGCGGACGGTGTGCAGGATTCTCGCCTGGCCGTCCACTTCCATCTTGCGGCGCAGGTAGCCGACGAAGACGTCGACGACGTTGGTGTCGGCGACGAAGTCGTATCCCCACACCAGATCGAGCAAGCGCTCACGCGAGAGCACCACGCCGGCGTTGCGCGCGAGGACCGCCAGCAACTCGAACTCACGCTTCGTCAGATCGAGCGGGCGGCCGGACAGGGACGCCTGATACCCCGGCACGTCGATGGTGAGCGGCCCGATGGTGGAGGCCGTGGTGGCCGGTCCGGACGCGGGCGCGCTTCCACGCCGACGCAACATCGCGTTGATTCGGGCGACCAACTCGGCGAGGACGAACGGTTTGGTGAGGTAGTCGTCGGCTCCGGATTCCAGCCCGGCAATGCGGTCGTTCACGGAGCTGCGGGCGCTGAGAACGCAGATGGGAATGTCGTTCCCGCTGGCCCGCAGCACGGTGACCACGCCGTTTCCATCGACGACGGGCATGTTCATGTCGAGGACCACCACGTCGGGCGCCTCGTCGCGCACGGACTCGAGCGCGCGAGCACCGTCGACGGCGGTCAGGACCGAGAAACCGGACAGACGCAGGCCGCGTTCGAGGGACGCGAGCACGTCCGCGTCGTCGTCGACGACGAGGACGGTGGCGGCAACGGAGTCGGTCACCTCGCAATTGTGCATTGCAGTGGTCACAGTTCGGAAACACTCCCGCCACGACAGCTTCGTAGAGTCCGCGGGGTCGGAGTCCGTAACGCCGTTACGGAATCTTCTTTTTCCTCGAGGGGACAGCAAAAAAATGAGTGGAAACGCCGTTCGCCTGCAAGCGATCCAGGACGTCGAGGCCTACGTGCCCCCAGCTTTCGATTTCTCGGTGTCGCAGACCCCGAGCGAATTCTTCGGCGAGAACGTCTTCAGCAAGGTCGTCATGCAGAAGCGACTGCCGAAGTCCGTCTTCAAGTCCGTCATGGCCACGATCGAGGGCGGCAAGAAGCTCGACCCGGCGGTCGCCGACGCGGTCGCCTCGGCCATGAAGGACTGGGCGCTGGAAAAGGGTGCGACGCACTACGCCCACGTCTTCTACCCGCTCACGGGCTTCACGGCCGAGAAGCACGACAGCTTCTTCGACCCGACGGGCGACGGCACCGCCCTCGCCGAGTTCGCCGGCAAGACCCTGATCCAGGGCGAGCCCGACGCGTCCAGCTTCCCCAACGGCGGACTGCGCAACACCTTCGAGGCCCGTGGCTACACCGGGTGGGACGTGACCAGCCCGGCCTACGTGCTCGAGAACCCGAACGGCAACACCCTCTGCATCCCGACCGTCTTCGTCTCGATGACCGGTGAGGCGCTCGATCACAAGACCCCGTTGCTGCGCAGTCAGCAGGCGATGGGCGGGCACGCCGAGCGCATCCTGAAACTGTTCGGACACGAGAAGCCGGGCAACATCGTCTCCTTCTGCGGCCCCGAGCAGGAGTACTTCCTGGTCGACCGCCACTTCTTCCTCGCCCGGCCCGACCTGCTGAACGCCGGCCGCACACTCTTCGGCGCCAAGCCGCCCAAGGGTCAGGAGTTCGACGACCACTACTTCGGTGCCATCCCCGAGCGCGTGCTCGGCTTCATGATGGACACCGAACACGAGCTCTTCAAGCTCGGCATCCCGGCCAAGACCCGCCACAACGAGGTTGCGCCCGGTCAGTTCGAGATCGCGCCGATGTTCGAGCGCGGCAACGTCGCGGCCGACCACCAGCAGCTGCTGATGACGACGTTCAAGACCATCGCCAAGAAGCACGGCATGGAGTGCCTGTTCCACGAGAAGCCGTTCGAGGGCGTCAACGGATCGGGCAAGCACGTCAACTTCTCGCTCGGCAACGCCGATCTGGGCAGCCTCCTGGTCCCCGGTGACACCCCGCACGAGAACGCGCAGTTCCTGGTCTTCTGCGCCGCGGTCATCCGCGCGGTGCACAAGTACTCGGGTCTGCTGCGCGCGTCGGTCGCGTCGGCCACCAACGATCACCGCCTCGGCGCCAACGAGGCCCCGCCGGCGATCATCTCGATCTTCCTCGGCGACCAGCTCGCCGACATCTTCGATCAGATCGCCAAGGGTGCGGCCACGTCCTCGAAGGGCAAGGGCACGATGATGATCGGCGTGGACACGCTGCCGATCCTGCCCACCGATCCGGGCGACCGTAACCGCACCAGCCCGTTTGCGTTCACCGGCAACCGCTTCGAGTTCCGCGCACCGGGCTCGATGCAGACGGTCAACGGACCCATGGTCACCATCAACACGATCATGGCCGATTCGCTCGACTACATCGCCACCACACTCGAAGCTGCCGTGGCAGAGGGCACCGACTTCGACGAGGCCGTGCAGAACGTGTTGACGCAGATCATCACCGACCACGGCGCCGTCGTCTTCAACGGTGACGGGTACTCCGACACCTGGCCCATCGAAGCCGAATCGCGCGGCCTCGCGAACCTGCGCACCACGCTCGACGCGTTGCCGGAGCTGATCACGCAGGACGCGATGGATCTGTTCGACAAGTACAACGTCTTCAACAATCGAGAGATGCACAGCCGCTACGAGATCGGTCTCGAGCAGTACATCCTCACGATCGGTGTCGAAGCGCGGCTGACCTCGGAGATCGGCACGACGTCGGTTCTTCCGGCCGCCGTTCGCTACCAAACCGAACTGGCGCAGAACGTTGCGGCGCTGAAGGCAGCCGGAGTCGACGCCGACACCACCGCACTCACCGAGGTGACCGCCCCGATCACGACACTGCGCGCCGCACTGGCCACGCTGAAGGGCGCCTTGGCGCACGAGGGTGGAGACGACGCACTCGGCCACGCCAAGCACGCGCAGGAAGAGTTGCTACCCGCGATGGATGCAGTCCGCGCCGCAGCGGACGAGCTCGAGGGCATCGTGGCCGACGATCTGTGGCCGCTCCCGACGTACCAGGAGATGCTCTACGTGCTGTAACCCCGAGCGAAGACCGCCTCGAATGGGGCGGTTTTCGCGCACGGCCGATGTGGGCATACTCGATCCATGCCTTCCGTTCTCTGGTTCCGCCGCGATCTCCGCCTCGGTGACCACCCAGCCCTGGCCCGCGCCGCCGAATCCGACGGCTCGGTGCTGGGGCTGTTCGTCTTGGACGAGAAACTCCTCACGCCGTCCGGCTCGGCTCGCCGGGACGTGCTCTTCCGCATGCTGACCACGCTCGACGAACAGTTGGACGGCAACCTGCTCGTGGTGCGCGGCGACCCCACCACCGTCGTGCCGAAGGTGGCCAAGGCCGTCGACGCGACCGACGTGCACATCACCGAGGACTTCGGTCCCTATGGGCGCGAGCGCGACGCCGCGGTGGGCGAGAAGGTGGACCTGGTGGCCACCGGGTCGCCCTACGTGATCTCGCCCGGCCGCATCACCAAGGACGACGGTGACGGTTTCAAGGTCTTCACCCCCTTCTACCGACGGTGGCTCGATCACGGGTGGCGCGGCCCGGCCGACACTTCGGTGAAGACGGCGACGTGGCTCGACCCGTCCGATGTTTCCGGCGGACCGAAGCGGGTCGACATCCCGACCGAGAAGGGTGCGGACGTCGACATCGAAGTCGGTGAAGACGCTGCCCTGAAGCAGTGGAAAGAGTTCTACGACAATCGCATTCGTGAGTACGACGACGAGCGTGATCGTCCGGATCTCGACACCACGAGCCGAATGTCGATGCACCTCAAGTGGGGCGCCGTCCACCCGCGCACCCTCCTCGCCGACATCGCGAAGTCACGCAACGAGGGCGCCGAGTCCTACCGCCGAGAACTCTGTTTCCGCGATTTCTACGCCGAGATTCTCGCCCGCCGGCCCGACAGCGCGCGCGAGAACTACATCAAGAAGTTCGACGCCATCGAACTCGACACCGGCAAGCATGCCGACGAGCTGTTCGACGCGTGGTGCGAGGGCAAGACGGGGTATCCGATCGTCGATGCCGGTATGCGTCAACTGAACTCCGAGCACTGGATGCACAACCGAGTGCGGATGATCGTGGCGTCGTTCCTGGTGAAGGATCTTCACCTGCCGTGGTGGCGCGGAGCGCGGTACTTCATGGCGCAGTTGCGTGACGGTGACCTCGCGAGCAACCAGCACGGCTGGCAGTGGACGGCCGGAACCGGAACCGATGCGTCCCCGTACTTCCGGGTGTTCAATCCCACCACGCAGGGCGAGAAGTTCGACCCCACAGGTGATTACGTACGCCGGTGGATTCCCGAGCTACACGAGGTGGAGGGCAAGGCGGTGCATGCATTGAAGAACGGTCGCCCGGAGAAGTACCCGGACCAGATCGTCGACCATGCGCACGAGCGGCAGGTGGCGCTGGAGCGGTTCGGGAAGATCAAGTAGGCGCCTCCGCCGCCTGTGCGCCAAAAAGTACCTTCGGAGGTACTTAAAGGCGCACGGGTGCGAAGCGCCTACAGCCTTCGCAGCGCGTCCAACACCGACACGTCCTCGATCGTCGACGGCACGATCACCTCGTCACCGTCGGCGATCTGCCGCATGGTCTTTCGAAGTATCTTGCCCGACCGCGTCTTCGGCAGCCCCTGCACGACGGTCACGTCCCGGAACGTGGCGACGGCACCGATCTGATCGCGCACCATGGCCACCAGTTCCGAGCGAAGCGTCGCCTCGTCGATCTCCTTGCCCGCCTTGAGGACGACGTACCCGCTGGGCCGCTGGCCCTTGATGTCGTCGTGGATGCCGATGACCGCGCACTCCGCCACGGCCGGATGCGATGCGACGACAGCTTCGATGCTGCCGGTCGAAAGCCGATGTCCGGCAACGTTGATCACGTCGTCGGTACGTCCGAGGACCGAGACGTACCCGTCGGCGTCGATGAATCCCGAGTCGCCCGTGAGGTAGTACCCGTCGAATGCCGTGAGGTACGACTTCACGAAACGCTCGTCGTCGTTCCACAGACCGGTGAGAGTGCCGGGCGGCAACGGTAGAGCGATGACGATGTTGCCCTCGTCGCCCGTCTCGACGGGACCGCCGTTCTCGTCGACGATGCCCACACGAAAGCCGGGTACCGGTACCGTCGGTGACCCCGCCTTGATCGGCATCGGTTCCAGGCCGCGGAGATTCGCGCAGATGGCCCACCCGGTTTCGGTCTGCCACCAGTGGTCGACAACGGGCCGGTCGAGGATGCGGCTCGCCCATTCGTAGGTGTCCGGGTCGAGTCGCTCACCGGCAACGAACAGGGTTTCCAGAGACGACACGTCGTGGTCCGCGAGGAGTGCGACGTCGGGATCCACCTTCCGGATCGCACGCAGAGCGGTCGGCGCCGTGAACAGCGCGCGGACCTTGTGGTCGTCGATGACGCGCCAGAACGCTCCGGCGTCGGGTGTGCCGACCGGTTTACCTTCGTAGAGAACGGTTGTCGCGCCGACGAGGAGGGGCGCGTACACGATGTACGAGTGGCCCACCACCCACCCGACGTCCGAGGCCGTCCACATGACCTGACCCGGTCCGACGTCGTAGATGTTCTTCATCGACCACGTCAGCGCGACGGCGTGGCCACCGTTGTCCCGCACCACGCCCTTGGGCTTCCCCGTGGTACCCGAGGTGTAGAGGATGTAGAGCGGATCCGTGGCCGAAACCGTCACGGGCGCAGCGGGTTCGGCGTCGGCGGTCACCGAGTCCCAGTCGAGCCAGCCCGCGGGTAGCGCCCCGCCGATCTGCGGCCGGTTCTTCACGATCACCACCGAGGGAGGCGACGTCGACATCTCGAGCGCCGACGCGATCAGCGGGAGATACTCGACGGTCCGGCCCGGTTCGAGTCCACCGGACGCGGTCACCAGTGCGACCGGTCGGGCGTCGTCGATACGCGCCGCGAGTTCCTTGGCAGCGAAGCCGCCGAACACGACCGAATGGACAGCGCCGATACGGGCGCAGGCCAGCATGGCAACCACGGCTTCGGGAATCATGGGCATGTACAGAATCACCCGATCGCCGGCCCCGACGCCGTGCGCGGCCAGTGCGCCCGCGAATGTCGCGACGTGCTCACACAGCTCGGTGTAGGTGAACGACTGCGCGGTTCCGATCATCGCAGAGTCGTAGATCAGTGCGGTGCGCTCGCCGTGACCCGCCTCGATGTGCCGGTCCAGCGCGTTGTAGCAGGTATTGAGTGCTGCGCCTGGAAACCACCGATAGAAGGGCGGGGACGAATCGTCGAGTGCGCGTGTGGGCGGAACGACCCAGTCGACCGCGGCCGCAGCCTCCAACCAGAACGTGTCCGGATCCTCTGCGGCGGCGGAAAATGCTGCGCGATAGGCACTCATGAACCGCACTCTATTCCGACGCAGACGCAAGTATGGTCGAGTCATGACTCTGATTGCGGAGGACGTGCTGTTGCTTCTGCTCGACGACGGGTCCGGCAAGCCCATCGTCGACAGCACCAAGCTTCCCCGCGTTCTCGCCGGGGCGCTGGTGCTGGAGTTGGCGATGTCGGGAGTACTGCGACTGTCGGAGGACGGCGAGCACGTTGCGGGAAGGCCGGAGGCCGGTCGGATAATCAAGAAGGGCCGACTGCTGGTGACCGATGCGCCGCCGCCGACGGACCCGCTCCTCCGTCGGGTGGCCGAGGCGGTGGCCACCAGTTCGCGCCCGATGACCCCGAAGCGCGCCATCGAGAAGTTGCAGAAGGGTCTTCGCGACGACGTGGCGTCGCGTCTCGTCGAACAGGGATTCGTCGGCGAGAGGCGCGGCAAGATCCTCGGAGTCTTCCCCACCACAGCGTGGCCCGCGCGCGACAAGGCCTACGAGGCCGGCATCAGGAACGCACTCCACGGGGTCTTGGTCGACGGCCTCACCCCGCAGCCCCGTCTCGCCGCCGTCGTGTCGCTTCTGTGCGCGATCGACGCGGTGGGGAAAGTGGTCGACGACGCCGACCGCCGCGCGGTGACCAAGCGTGCCAAGCAGATTGCCGACGGCGACTTCGCCGGAGCAGCAGTGCGCAAGGCGGTACAGGACGTCAACGCGGCCCTCATGGTCGCGATGATGGTCCCCGTGATCACCGCGGGCGGTTCGAACTAGACGGTCACTTCAGATCGGGGTTCTCCGCGTACACCTCGGCGAGTACCGACATGTCGAACAGTTCGTCGGCGGAGATGTCGATCCCGGCTTTCGCGAGTGCCGCGATGTTCTCGTCGATCAGCGTCTGGCTGATGGTGAACAGCCCGTTGGCCTCGGTGTCGGGCGAGGTGACGAGGGTGTTCTGAGCCGTTGCCTCGGCGGTCTGCTCCGCCAACTCGAGGTTCTGATCCTTCCCGTAGATTTCGACGGCCAGTCGGGCGGACTCCGCAGGGTTCGCAACGGCGTCCTTCCAGCCGAGGATTTCGGCCTTGAGGAACGCCTTGAGCTTGTCGCGTTCGTTGTCGATGGTCTCCTGCTTGACGGTGAACGTCTCGGCGACGAGCGGGAGCCCGAAGTCGGCGAACAGGAAGTTGCTGTTCGGAAAGCCTTTGCCTGCGAGCGTGATCGGCTCGTTCGTCACGTAGCTGACCCAGCCGTCCACCTCGCCGTTGGCGAGCGGACTCGGGTCGAACTGGGCGGGGACGATGGTCATTTGGTCTTCGGTGAGCCCGTTTGCCGAGAGCAGCGCACCGAACACCAACTGATTGGAATCCTGCACGCCGATCTTCTTGCCGACCATGTCCTGCGGGGTTCTGATGGGGTTCGCTGCGGAGCTCACGATCGCGAACGGGTTCTTCTGGAACGTCGCTCCGACGATCTTCGCTTCCAGCCCGTCGAGCACGGCCGGGGCGGTCAGCTGAGGCGCGGACATGCCGATCCACACCTTGCCGGTGTCGAGACCCGCTTCGACACCGGTGCCGGCGGCTCCGCCTGCAACCAGATCGACGCTGCCGAAGCCTGCGTCCTTGTAGTAGCCCTTTTCGATCGCGAAGTACTCGCCCGCGAACTCGATGTTCTTGATCCACGACAGCTGAACAGCGACAGTGCCGTAGGTGCTGCCGTCGTCGGACGTGCCGCCCGCGGCCGACGAATCGTCGCTGCTGCATGCAGCCAGTACCGCGGTGCCGCCCACGGCCACGCCCGCCAACGCGGAGTAGCGGAAGAACGAACGGCGGTCGAAATTCTGTGTCATGAGCGGAACACTAGGGCGGTTCCGTTTCGCGGAGTTTGCCCGTGAAGCGGCGAAAGTGTCGGGCGTGTTACGTCTTTCCCGCGTTCGGCCCGAACCTCGCCAACGCGATCTTCTCGAACACACCCACTACCGCGTACAGGACGATCGAGACGACCGTGATGACCACGATCGACGACCACAGCTCGTTGTACTGATACTTGGGAATCGACTTGATCATCGACGAGCCCAGGCCCCGTCCACTGCCGAGCCATTCGCCGATGAGCGCTCCGATGAGCGCGCCGGGCACCGAGATTCGCGCGGCCGCGAACACGGACGGCAGCGCCGAGGGAACCGCCACCATTCGCATGGCGGTCCACGAATTACCGCCGTAGGCGGCGATGAGGTCCTGGGCCTGCCTCGGGGCTTGGCGCAACCCCACCATGATCATCACCAATGCGGGAAAGAACACCACGATCGCCACCATCGCGGTCACGCCGACGATTCCGCGGCCGAAGATCAGCACGATGATCGGGGTCAGCGCCACCAGCGGAACCGAGCGCAACAACATCGCGACAGGCATGAAGGTCTGCTCGACGCTGCGGAAGAGCACGAACACGGCCGCAATGATCAGAGCGCCGCCCATGCCGACGACGAAGCCGACTCCGGCGTCTCGCAACGTGATTCGTAGATTGCCGAACACGCTCGACCGCGCCTCGGCGGACCGTGATCCGGTGAAGAGGTATTCCCATACGTCGGCCGGTGTCTTGCCCACGCGTGGGCCGACTTGCGGGAAGGCGTTCAGGAACACGACCCAGATGACGAGCAACATCACGAAGGCGATCAGAATCGGTACGAGGAAGCCGACGATGGAGCGACCCGCGCCGTAGGCGGATTCGCCGCGCGTGACTCGCTCCTCGGTGGTGGTGCTCACTGCTTGTCTCCCGAGGTCCAGGGGGTGACGATGCGTGCGATCACCGACACGATCAGATAGCCCGCTCCGGCGAGAAGTGCTGCAGCCAAGGCCATTCCCCAGGTCCGGGGCACGTTGTAGGACGTCTGAGCCGCGGTGAGCGCGACTCCGATCCCGCTGTCGACGCCGCCGAGGTATTCACCGAGGATCGCTCCGAGAACTGCAGCGGGGGCGGCGATCTTGAGCGCGGCGAACGTGGCGGGCAGAGCGGCGATCAGCTGGACGCGGCGGAATTTCTGCCAGCGGCCGCCGCCGTACGCAGCCACCAGATCAAGGCTGGCGGTGTCGGCGGAACGCAGTCCCGACAGCGTGCCGACCATGGTGGTGAAGAAGCAGTACATGCCGGCGAGGAACACCGTCGGCGTGCGCCCACCGAAGACCACGAGAATGATCGGACCCAACGCCAGAAGTGGGGTGCAGTAGCTCAGGATCGCCAATTGTGTTGCGAGAGACTCGATCGGCGGGATCAAGATCACCAGCACCGCGAGGACGATGGCCAACACGTTTCCGTAGAGAAATCCTTTGAACGCGCCTTGCGCGGTGATGGAGAAGTTCGGCCCGTACAGCGCCCATCCGTCGTCGAACATCGTCGACACGACGGTGCCCGGCGTCGGAATCGTTCCGCTGCCCACGCCGGCGGCGGCAATCACCCACCACACCGCGACGAGGCCGACGATGCCGATCAGCCCGCCGAGCCAGGTCGGTCGTCCGAACGATCGACGCGTCGTCGACGGTGTCGGAGGGGCATCGAGAACGGCGGTCACGCGACACCCTCGCCCGGCTTGGTTCCGAACAGCAGCCCGGACAGATAGTCGTGGATCTTGTGGAACTCGGGCGTGCGCATCATTTCCGGGGTCCGCGGCCGAGGCAGATCGATGTCGACCACTTCGAGGATGCGACCTGGCCGCGGACTCATGACGGCGACGACGTCGGAGAGGAACACTGCCTCGGCGATGCCGTGCGTGACCATCAGTGTCGTGGCCGGCTTCTCGGTCCAGATGCGCAGCAGCTCCAGGTTGAGCCGTTGGCGAGTCATGTCGTCCAGTGCACCGAACGGTTCGTCGAGCAGAAGAACGGTGGGCTTGACCACGAGGGCGCGCGCGATCGACACGCGTTGGCGCATACCGCCCGACAGCTGCGCCGGTTTCGCCTTCTCGAACCCTTCGAGTCCGACCAGTTTCACCAGGTCCGCGATCTGTGTGTCGTCGGGAGTGATGCCGGCGACCTGCAGCGGAAGCTTGATGTTGGACAGCACCGTGCGCCACGGCAGCAGCGCCGAGTCCTGGAACGCGATGCCGAGTTCGTGGTCCTTTCGGATCTCGCTCGGGGACTGGCCGTTGATCAGCGACGTTCCTGCGGTCGGGGTGTCGAGGCCCGCCAGGATGCGCAGAACGGTCGACTTGCCGCAGCCCGACGGTCCGAGAAGCGACAGGAACGCGCCCTCGCTGGTCTTCAGGTTCACGTCGTCGAGGGCGGTGACCGACCGTCGACCCATCGTGAACGTCTTGCTCAGGCCGGAGATGTCGAGTCCGGTCCCGAGGGGCCTGTCGGTGCGGGCGACGGAGCTGCTGGTCATACGCGCAGAGTAGGAGGCTGCCGTTTCGGTTTCGTTAACCGCGAAGCCGATCGCCGAAAATCAGCGGGGCATCCCGACGGTTCGGAATCGGGCGAGCCGTGCCGCGTGCCGATCCGACGGTGGTACGGCGCGTACCGACGTGAGCTCGCGGGCAATTGCGATACCCATGTCGCGGATCCACTCGGGCCCCTCGGTGACGATCGTGTCGACGATGCCGTCCCGCCGAAGGTCCACCGCACGCACACCCTGAGCCCTGGCCATGTCGGCGGCGTGTGCGGTGTCGCGGTGGACGATCGCACTCGCACCTTCGGGCGGCAGGGGCGCGAGCCATCCGTCCTGAGCGGCGATCACCCGGTCGGCTGGCAACAACGCGAGTGCACCGCCTCCGGTTCCCTGACCGAGGACGACCGACACGGTCGGCGTTCTCAGCAGCACGAGAGTGGAGATGCAGCGGGCGATCTCGGGTGCGAGCCCGTCCTCTTCGGCTTCCTGCGACAACGACGCCCCCAGGGTGTCGATGACGAGAACCAGGGGAAGGCCGAGTTCCTCCGCGAGGTACATCCCGCGGCGTGCCTCGCGCAGGGCCGCCGGTCCCATCGTGCGGGAGGGGGTCTGACCGCTTCGGTCCTGACCGAACAGCACGCACGGCTCTCCACGAAACCGTGCCATCGACAGCAGCACGGTGCCGTCGGCGTCACCCCTGCCGGTGCCGCTCAGCGGGATCTGCTCGGTCGCGCAGTAGCGCAACAACTCTCGAACTCCGGGCCGATCCGGTCGACGGCTGAGTTCGATGGACGTCCACGCGTCGACCTCGTCGTCGGCGGTGGCGTCGACAGGAATCTCCAACACCCGGCTCGGTGTCGGGGGACTGCACAGCACGGTCAGCGCACGGTGGAGCAATCTGCGCAGGTGCGTCACGGTGACCACCCCGTCGATCACTCCGCAGCGATACAGGTTCTCGGCGGTCTGCACACCGTCGGGAAACTTCTCCCCGTACAGCGCTTCGTACACTCGGGGTCCGAGGAAACCGATCAGGGCGCCGGGCTCGGCAACGGTGATGTGGCCGAGGGATCCCCACGATGCGAAAACTCCACCGGTGGTGGGGTTTCGGAGATACACCAGATAGGGGAGCCCGTGCTGCTTGTGCGCGGTGACGGCGGCGGCAATCTTCACCATCTGGACGAAAGCCAGTGTGCCCTCCTGCATTCGCGTCCCACCGGAGGTCGGTGACGCCAGCAGGGGGAGACGCTCTGCGGTCGCGCGTTCGACTGCGGCAGTGATGCGCTCGGCGGCGGCAACCCCGATCGAACCGGCGAGAAAGGAGAACTCGCACGCCACCAAGGCGACACGCCGTCCCCGAACGGTTCCCTCACCCGTCAGAACAGATTCGTCGACGCCGCTTTTCGCTCGCGCTTTCTCGAGGTCCGCGCGGTAACTGTCGTTCGGGAAGACGTCGACCGGCGGGGCGTCCCACGAGAGATACGAATTCGGATCGAGGACGGCGGAGCGAACCGTTTCGGCGGACGTTGTGGAGGGCACGGACAGAACACTACGGGTGCGGAAAGGAGTACACCGATACTCTTTTCCGCACCCGGGCCGTCAGGCCTTCAATGCTTCCTTCCACGACACCGTCTTACCGATACGCAGGATCGACCGCTGGTAGACGCGGGCGCTGACCCAGGCGAGGGCGACGGTGGCGGCGAGCATCAGCGCGATGGTTCCCACGATCTGATAGACCGGCGCGACCCCGGCTGCGATGCGCAACGGCATCAGAATGGCGGAGAACGGTGGTATCCAGCTGAGCACGGTCGGCAAGGTGCCTTCCGGATCGTTGATCGAATAGAAGGCGCTGAAGAACATCAGCATGATCAAAATCAGCAGGGGCATCGTCGTTGAATTGACGTCCTCCTGGCGGGACACCATCGACCCCGCAGCGGCATAGAGGACAGCGAAGAATGCGAAGCCGAGGATGAACCAGCCGAGCGTTCCTGCGAACACGGACACAGCCGTCGAGGTGACTGTCAGCGTTCCGGTTGCCAGGCCGGCACCGAGACCGGCCACGCCGTAGGCGACCAGTTGGACCAATCCGACGGCACCGATGCCGATAATTTTACCCCACAGCAGTTGCAAGGGTCGGACGGTGGACAACAGCAATTCGACGACTCGCGACGACTTCTCCTCGACGACGCCCATCGCCACGTAGGTGCCGAAGCCGATGATCTGTCCGTACAGCAGGAACACAGCGACGAAACTCAACGCGGTCCTCTGCCCTGCCTCCGGGTCGGGCGGGTCGATGGCCTCCACTGTGACAACGGAATTCGCGGTGGCGGCGGCGAGGTCGGCCGGATCGACGCCGAGGCCGGTCAGTGCAGTCGACTGAGCAGCAGATGCGACGGCAGTGTCGAGCACTGCCTTCAGCGAGGGGTCGACATCGGATTCGGTGATCGCCGTCGCGGAACCGTCCGGGGAGGTGACCAGGGCGACGTCGACGTCGCCGGACGAGACATTCTCTCGTGCGGACCCGGGGTCGGCGAGCTCGCGCACCTCGACGGGTGTGCCGATCTGATCACCGACGGCGGTGATCGACTGTGAAAGTGCAGGATTACCGACGAGTCCTACTACCGGTCGGTCGTCGTCACCGCCGCCAGAGAAGATGGAGAACGCGACGATGCCGCCGATGATGACCAACAAAATGATGGCGTTGGAGACGAGGAAGCTCTTCTTACGAACCTGAACGTCGAACTCGCGCTTGGCGATCAGTGCGACGGTGTGGCTGCTGTTCATGCGACTACCTCCCGGAAGAGTTCGGTCAAGGACGGCTTGGTCAGGGTGAATTCGTGAACCGGGCCGGTAGCGAGTGCGGCGGCCAGAACAGCTTGATCGTCGGCGCCGTCGCCGAGTTCGAGGACGGTGCGTCCGCTTTCGTGCCCGAGAACCGAGACGCCGGCGAGAGACGACGCCCAGCCCGGCTGTGCATGCGGAGCAACTACTTCCAGTCGTGAACCACCCTGCCCGCGGAGTTCGTCGACGGTTCCGACGGCACGCATCTTGCCGGCGCCGATGATCCCGACTCGATCGCACAGGCGCTGAACCAGGTCGAGCTGATGCGAAGAGAAGATCACGGGCACGCCAGTTTTGGCCTTCTCGAACAACACGTCGCTCATCACGTCCACGGCGACGGGATCCAGCCCGGAGAACGGTTCGTCGAGGACGAGGACAGCCGGATCGTGAATCAAGGCTGCTGCCAGCTGAACTCGTTGCTGGTTACCCAGTGACAGCGCGTCGACCGTGTCGTTCAGCCGCTCGGCGATACCGAGCCGGTGCGTCCACGTCGCGGTCGCGTCCTTCGCATCCGACGACGACAGGCCATGCAGCTCCGCCAGATACGTGAGCTGAGCACCCACCTTCATCTTCGGATACAGGCCACGTTCCTCGGGCATGTACCCGATGGTGCGACGGACGTCCAGATCGACCGGTTTGCCGTCGATTCGAACTTCACCCGAATCCGCGGACAGAACTCCGAGCGCGATCCGCATGGTGGTCGTCTTGCCGGCGCCGTTGCTGCCGACGAAACCGAACAGTTCGCCGGGGCGGACTTCGAAACTGACGCCGTCGAGGGCGACAGTGGAGCCGTACCTCTTGTGCACGTTGTCGATTGTCAATGTCGTCATGGCGATCCTTTCGTCGAGAAGAGTTGTCAGACAGTGTCTTCGGGATCCGGGTCGGGTCGGGTCCAGCCGAGGATCATGGTGGGACTGCAGCCCCCGACGAAGAGACAGGCGAGGACGAGGATTGCTCCGGATGCGGCCAGAGCACGGCCGGGGTCGTCGAGCCACTGAGAACCGAGGTACAGGTAGAAAGCGGGGACGACGGTGATGCCCTGCGTGATCGACAACGCCAGGGAGCGTGCCTTGTTGCGTTCGGCCAGCTCCCATTCGTCCAGCGCGCCGGTCGGTGAGTCTCCGCGCTGGTCGGAGACGATCTGCAGCGTCGTCCAGAGCGGCAGGGACGCCAGACATGCCGCGGCGAAGACGACGATTCCGACGGTCGGCTGGAATGCAGCAACCACACCCGCCGCCATCATCGACGCGAACACCAGGACCAATCCGAGTACGAGTTGTCGTCGTCGTTGCTGGGTGCGCAGGCGGGGGAAGTAGGACTGGGTCGTCTTCTTCTGCTTCAGATAGCTTCGCGTGCGTCGTTCCTGGTATCGGTCGAACACGCTCATCGGTTCGGTCATCGTTCGCCTTCCTGATTGGGTCGTCCGTAGACCTCGGCCGACAGTGGTCCGAGTTCGGTGCGGGAGAACACTGCTTCGATCGGGAGGTCGAAGACGTCGCAGATGCGCATCGCGAGATCGAGGCTGGGGTAGTGATCACCCCGTTCGAGCGCCCCCACGGTCTGTGGGTTCACCTCGACCAGTTCCGCCAGCTGGGCCCGGGTCATGCGACGCTCGGCCCGCAGAACTCCGATGCGGTTGTGGATGGGGAGGGCTTCCCCTTTACGTACCGGGCTCATGCATCAGAGTGTTGTATAAACCCAACGATGTGTCAATGGGGCTAACGATTTGATGAGGTACGGATCGCGGCCTTCCCAGGCCCTCCCAGGGCTGCCCAGCCCCGGGTCCTACGTCTCGGTGAGCGACCCGCCCGCCATCACCCAGTGCCGCGTACTGCGGACTGATTCGAGCATGCGCCGGTCGTGGGTGACCAGGAGAATTGTGCCGTCGAACGAGTCGAGTGCCGATTCGAGCTGCTCGATCGCGGGCAGGTCCAGATGGTTCGTCGGCTCGTCGAGAACCAGCAGATTGACCCCGCGCGCCTGCAGCAGTGCCAGTCCCGCGCGGGTGCGTTCACCGGGTGAGAGAGAGTGCGAGGGGCGCAGTGCGTTGTCTCCACGCAAGCCGAACTTGGCCAGCAAGGTGCGCACGTCGGCTTCGGCCCAGTCGGGTACTGCTGCGGAGAACGAGTCGGCCAATGATTGCGAACCGGCGAAAGCTGCTCGCGCCTGGTCGATCTCACCGACAGCAACCCCGGATCCCAGCGTTGCGGTTCCCGAATCGGGGGTGAGACGGCCGAGAATCACCGACAGTAGCGTCGACTTACCGGACCCGTTCGGCCCGGTCACCAGCACGCGGTCGCCTGCGTCGATCCGAGTCGTCACAGGCCCGAGCGTGAACGAACCTCGTTCGACAACAACGTGATCGAGAGAGCACACGACGGTTCCGCTGCGGGGCGCGGCCGCGATCTCCATCCGCAGTTCCCATTCCTTGCGCGGTTCCTCGACCACGTCGAGTCGCTCGATCCGGCGTTGCGTCTGGCGAGCCTTGGCCGCTTGCTTCTCGGTGGCCTCGGCGCGGAACTTGCGACCGATCTTGTCGTTGTCCTTGGATTTGCGGCGCGCGTTACGGACTCCATGCTCGAGCCAATTGCGTTGCATTCGAATGCGATCCTCGAGTCCCGCCTTGGTGTCGGCGAACTCCTCGAACTCTTCGCGGGCGTGCTGGCGGGCAACGTCGCGCTCCACGAGGTACGCCTCGTACCCGCCGTCGTAGACCGCGATCTGCTGCTGAGCGAGGTCGAGTTCGACGATGCCGGTGACCGTTCGCGCCAGAAACTCGCGGTCGTGGCTGACCAACACCAGTGCGCAATCCGTCTCGACGACAAAGCGTTCGAGTCGCTCGAGGCCGGCAAGATCCAGATCGTTGGTCGGTTCGTCGAGGAGCAGGACGTCGTATCGAGCCAGCAGCACGGCCGCGAGCCCGGCGCGTGCGGCTTGACCGCCGGACAGCGTCGACATGGGTACGTCGACCGCGACGTCGAAACCGAGATCGGCAAGCACCTTGTGCGACCGCTCGAGCAGGTCTGCGCCGCCGAGGGCGAGCCAGCGTTCGAGGGCAGGGGTGTACAGATCCTCCGCATCCTCCGACGCAAGTGACTCGGCGGCGGCGTTCATGGCGATTTCTGCGTCGTGCACGCCCGTTCGCCGTTCCAGAAAGCCGAACACGCTTTCGCCGTCGACCCTCGACACCTCCTGGGCGAGGTAGCCCACGGTGGCGTCGGGTGGAGTCAAGCCCACCGAGCCTGTGGTGTCGGCGGTTCCGATCCCGGCAAGCACCGTCAGAAGCGTCGATTTGCCCGCACCGTTGGCCCCGACCAGACCGACCACGTCCCCGGGCCCGACCGTGAGGTCGAGACCTTCGAACAGCGGCCGATCACCGCGGTAGGCGGAAAGATCGTCGACCCGCAGCACAGCACTCACGCTGAAAGTATGACCGGACGTGTCGACCGGGCGAAATCGGTTCTCGCGGCCCGATACGCGACCAACGCACAGCCCAGCAGCATCAGTACTCCGTGAGCGATGCGGACCGGGGGCGGGCCGTAGAACTGGGGGAGGAAGAGAACGAATCCTGCGGCGAACGGGATCGTGAACCAACGCCATCTCGACCACGTCGAGACTGCGAGCGACACCGCACCGACCGCCAGCAACACCAACCCGGCGGCGAACATCGTCGCCTGGACCGCGCCGTAGCGGATGGGATCGGCAAGGCTCATCAGGTTCAGGTCACTTTCGGACAGTGCACGGGTCCCGATGGCGTGCAACGAGAATGCTTCCGCGCCGTAGTAGGGGAGAACGAGTCCGGTGCCCAGAAGCATCGTCACCCCCGTGACTCTCGATCCGATCGCAGCGACCGCCGAGGCCGCCGCGATGAAGCCCAGCATGGCGAAGAGATGGGCCGGCACCCACTGGTTCGAGGCGAACGCACGCGCTCCCTCCAGCCCGGTCTCGTCGGAGTAAGGGCGAACAACGGGATAGGCCAGAAACAGAACACCGGCGACGGCGAACAGGGCGACGACGGAACGATTCATGGATGTCCTTCTAGATGAGAGCGGCGCTCTCGAACGAAGGAAACTATCCGTCAGTCGACGACGTAATGCAAGAGCACCGCTCTCACACCGTCGTCAGCAACTCCTGCACCGCTGCTCGGCCGGCGCGGTTGGCGCCGACCGTGCTGGCCGAAGGCCCGTATCCCAGGAGGTGAATCCGCGGGTTCCTCTCGACCTGCGTCGCCAATCGGCCGGTCATCGTGATCCCACCTCCGGGTCCGCGCAGATGCAGGGGCGCCAGGTGATCGAGTGCACTACGAAAGCCGGTGGCCCACAGGATGACGTCGGCCGCCACCGTGGTTCCGTCCGACCATTCGACGCCGGTCGGCGTCACCCGGTCGAACATCGGATGACGCTCGAGTGCTCCGCGTTCGCGCGCCGCTGCGAGGCTCGGGGTCAGCAGCAGACCGGTCACGGACACCACGGACCCGGGCGGGAGTCCGCGGCGTACCCGGTCCTCGACCATGGCGACGGCCTCCCGTCCCACGTCGGGCGTGAAGTCGCGGTCGAGCCACACGGGCTCCCGTCGGGTGACCCAGGTCGTCGACGTGACCAGCGAGATCTCGTCGAGCAGCTGCACCGCGGAGATGCCGCCGCCGACCACGACGACATGCTTGCCTCGAAACTCCTCCGCGCTGCGGTAGTCCTTGGTGTGCAACTGTCTCCCCGCGAACGTCTCCATTCCCCGGTATCGCGGAACGAACGGTTGCTCCCAGGTCCCGGTCGCATTGATCAACCCGCGTGTGGCAATCGTGTCGGTCGAGGTCTCGATCGAGAAGTGATCGCCCCGATCACAGACGACGACGACGACCTTCGCCGGTCGGCGCACCGGCAGTGCGAATCGCGATTCGTATTCGGCGAAATACTTGGGAACTGCCGCCGAAGCGGGCACTTCGCCCGGATCTGCTCCTGCTGCAAGGGTTTCCGCGAATTCCATACCGGGAAGGTCGTGCACCCCGTTGACGGTCTTCAGAGTCAACGACGGCCACCGGAACTGCCATGCACCGCCTGGACCAGGCGATCCATCCAGAATCAGGTAGTCGTCCCAGGGGGCCAACCCGGAGCGGCGCAAGTGGTACGCGGCCGACAGGCCCGCCTGACCTGCCCCGATCACGACCACGCGTTTCATGCAGGTAGGTTCGCAGACACCACCATTGCGTAAGAAAGTGGGCCACGCCGATGTCTGTCGGAATCACTCGAGACGGCCACGTCCTCACGATCGAACTGCAGCGTGAAGATCGCCGTAACGCTCTGAACACCATGCTGTGCACCGAGATCCGCGAGGCAGTGGAGGCTGCGCCGGATCAGGGCGCGCGGGTCATCGTGCTGACCGGGCAGGGTACGAGCTTCTGTGCCGGTGCGGACCTGTCCGGAGACGCGATCCCGTCCGAGTTTCCCGCCGCGCTCATCGGTCTGATGCGAGCGGTGAGCGCCGTGCCGATTCCGGTGGTGGCTGCGGTCAACGGTCCGGCCGTCGGAGCCGGTGTGCAGTTGGCCATCGCCTCCGATCTGAGAGTCGTTGCGCCCGACGCGTTCCTCGCAATCCCGGTCACCAAGCTCGGAATTGCCGTCGACAACTGGACCGTCCGACGCTTGACCGAGGTGGCCGGCGGAGGCGTGGCGAGAACGATTCTGATGGGTGCCGACAGGGTGGGTGCGCAGCAGGCGTTCGCGTGCGGACTCGCCAACAAGATCGGTGGTCTCGACACCGCCCTCGAATGGGCCGGGTCGATCGGTGATCTGGCCCCGTTGACGCTGCGCCACCTCAAGCTGGTCTTCAACGACGACGGAAGCCTCGACCCGCCCAACGACATCCAGCGTGCCGCCTACGAAGCGGCATGGGGAAGCAAGGACGCGGTCGAGGCCCGTAACGCCCGGCTGGAGAAGAGGCCTCCCGTTTTTCAGGGAGCCTGAACGGCCGCCGCTGCCAAGGTCGGCACCGTCCTGTCCAGAGCCCACGGGATGGACAACACGGTCGGCAGTCCGAGGCCCGCGATGGTCTGTGTGTCGTCCAGCTTGGCGACCGAATTCCGCTGTGCGGCACCGAGTCCGGCGACCGACGGGGTGGATGCGTACGTGGTGCCGTCGTCGTACGCCAGGATGACGTCGGCATCGATCTTGCCGATGAGTTCCGGCGCCACGTCGATGTAGAAGTCGTCCTTGGTTGCGGCGAGCTCCTCGATGCCGGGTGGCGTGCTGAATCCCAGTTCTTCGATCAGTTTCACACGCGGGTCACCGGGTAGGTAGGCGGCGAGGGCGCCGCCGTAGAAGGACACGACGCTTGCGCTCTTACCTGCGAACTCGGGATGGGCCGCGGCGGTGTCGGTCAGGGCTTTCTGTGCCTCGGCCACGGCCTCGGATGCCTCGTCCGTCTTCCCCAGCGCCTGGCCGACGATCAGGGTCTGGTCCTGCCACGTCGTCTGCCACGGCTTGTCCGGGTAGGCGACGGTCGGGGCGATCGCGCTGAGCGTCTCGTACGCGGTCTGGTCGAATCCTTGGTACGGCGCGAGGATCACGTCGGGATTCAGTGCGGCGATGGCCTCGTAGGGCAGAGACGTCGTGTTGTCGAGCAGCGTCGTGACCGACGGATCGAAATAGCTTTCGTTCCAGGGGTATACGCCGGCTTCGGTGTTGCCGTAGGTGATGCGTAGCTGACCCACGGGCTTCTCGCCCAGTGCGTACACCGCGTCCTCACCGCCGAGGGTCACGATGCGTTGCGGCGCAGACTCGATGGTCGTCGACCCGAAAGTGTTCTCGATGGTCACCGGGAACGCTCCCGACGACGTGTCGGCGGCGGAGTCGGTGGCCGAATCGCTCGCACCGCAGGCGGACACGAGTGCCACCGTGGTCAGGAAGGCGCACAGGACTGCCGATCGTCGTTTCACGTTTCTCACCTCGTCGTCGTTGGAGAGGTAAGCCTAACCTACGTACGTTCAGGCATCGTTACGCGCCGGACACACACCAACCACAGGGTCGAAACACGGCGAACCTAGCGTCATCCCGCATCACAGGACATCGCGCCGCCCCGTGCGTCGCGTACAGACAAGGACCGCCACTCATATGACCGCTGTCGACGATGGGACCTCCGGTGCGGCAAAGCCGTTGACCGCGAGCGAGAACACCGCACTGAAGGAGACTCTCGAAGATTACACGCTCCGATTCGCCCCCCGCAGTTATCGCAAGTGGGGCACCGGAGTCGTCGCGACCTCCGCGCTGGGCGGCATCGCCTACCTCGCCGACTTCGCGATCGGCGCCAACATCGGCATCTCGTACGGCACCGGCAACGCGCTCTGGGGCATTCTGGTCTTCGCCGTCGTCATCTTCCTGACCGGTCTGCCCCTTGCCTACTACGCTGCCCGCTACAACATCGACCTCGACTTGATCACGCGTGGAAGCGGTTTCGGCTACTACGGGTCGGTGGTCACCAATGTCATCTTCGCCACGTTCACCTTCATCTTCTTCGCCCTCGAAGGTTCGATCATGGCGCAGGGTCTCGAACTGGGTCTGAACATTCCGTTACCGATCGGGTACGCGGTCTCCACGTTGATGGTCATCCCGCTGGTCATCTACGGAATGAAAGCGCTTGCGAAGCTTCAGGTCTGGACCACCCCGCTGTGGCTGATCCTCATGGTCCTGCCGTTCGTCTATCTCGTCGTCTCGAACCCCGACTCGGTCGGGCAGTTCATGGCGTTCGGTGGCGCCAACGGTGAGGCCGGCAAAGGTGTGAACCTCGGGTCGGTCATGCTCGCGGCCGGCGTCTGTCTCTCGCTGATCGCCCAGATCGCCGAGCAGATCGACTACCTGCGCTTCATGCCTCCGAAGACGCCGGAGAACAAGCGCCGCTGGTGGACTGCGGTGATCCTCGCAGGACCGGGTTGGGTCATCTTCGGCGCACTCAAGCAGGTCGTCGGTCTCTTCCTCGCCGTCTACCTGATCGCCAACGTCGTCGACGGTGCCTCCATTGCCAACGAGCCGGTGCACCAGTTCCTCGAGATCTACGAGAACTTCATGCCGGGCTGGCTCGCCATGACCCTCGCGGTGATTCTCGTCGTGATCAGCCAGATCAAGATCAACGTCACCAACGCGTACTCCGGATCCCTGGCGTGGACCAATTCCTACACCCGCGTCACCAAGACGTACCCGGGCCGCATGGTCTTCGTGCTGTTCAATCTCGCCGTTGCGTTGGTCCTGATGGAAGCCAACATGTTCGACTTCCTGAACAACATTCTCGGCTTCTACGCGAACTGCGGTATCGCGTGGATTGCCGTGGTCGCCTCGGACATCGTGTTCAACAAGTACATCCTGAAGCTCTCGCCCAAGGTGCCCGAGTTCCGCCGCGGCATGCTCTACAACGTGAACCCGGTCGGGTTCGGATCGATGGCCGCGTCGGCAATCCTGTCCATCCTTGTGTTCTTCGGAGCGTTCGGGTCGGCCATCAAGCCGTACTCGCCGCTCGTCGCCCTGGTGCTCGCCCTCGTCCTGCCGCCGATCCTGGCCGTGGCGACCAAGGGCAAGTACTACCTGCGCCGCACGGACGACGGCATCGACCTGCCGATGTTCGACGAGCACGGCAACCCCTCCGACGCCACGCTCCTGTGCGTCGTGTCCGGAGTCGAGTTCGAACGTCCCGACATGATGCTGTCGAACGTGCCGGGTCCGAACGGGGAGAAGCAGTACATCAGTTCGCTGTCGCTGAGCACCGACAAGACGGGTGAGCACATCCTGCCCGCTCAGAAGTAGGTCCGCCCGCAGCAAGTCTGCGAGAGGAGAGTGCGCCCGAGCCTGCCCGGCTCGGGCGCACTTGTCGCGTGGGCACCTAAACTGGACATCGTGAAGCCACGCAACGTCGTCTCGACTGTTCTTGCCGCTGCCGGGCTCACGTGGTTGGTGCGCGCCGCGTGGGGCCTGCCGAGCGCGATGGGTGCGTCGCGAAACAGGATCCAGCCGTACGCTGCGGCGTCTCCGCACTACCGCAATCGCAGATTCGGTAACTCGATTCCGAGTTCCGCCGCGAGCCCTGATCTGAAGATCTTCCGGGACCTGCTGACGCAAGGTCGCAACGGTCGCCCCCGCCGACCGATTCCGCTCGCCACCCCGCTCGCCCCCGCCGAGGCCGGCGACATCGCCGTGACATGGTTCGGTCACTCGTCCGTTCTGATCGAGATCGACGGCCGACGCGTTCTCACCGACCCGGTGTGGAGCAATCGCGTGTCCCCGTCGGCACTGGTGGGTCCCGCGCGTCTGCACCCCGTTCCTGTTGCTGCGGAAGCGCTTCCGCTCATCGACGCAATTCTGATCTCCCACGACCACTACGACCACCTCGACCGGGACACCGTCCGGATTCTTCTCGACACGCAGACGGCGCCGTTCGTGGTCCCCCTCGGGGTGGGTTCGCACCTCCGCCGGTGGAACGTCCCCGAGGACCGCATCGTCGAACTCGACTGGGATCAGGCCACCGTGGTCGCCGGCATCACTCTCACCTGTACGGAAGCGCGGCACTTCTCCGGGCGAGGGCTCGTTCGCGACACCACGCAATGGGCATCCTGGTCCATCGCCGGTCCGTCGCACTCGGCGTTCTTCGGCGGCGACACCGGCTACACACCGCGCTTCTCGACGATCGGCGAGACGTACGGCCCCTTCGACGTCACGTTGCTCCCCGTCGGCGCCTACAACGAGCAGTGGCGCGACATTCACATGAACCCCGAGGAAGCCGTGCAGGCGCACGTGGACCTGCAGAGCGCGGACGCGGGGCACGGCATCGTGATTCCGGTGCACTGGGCAACCTTCAACCTTGCGTTCCACCCCTGGTCCGAGCCCATCGAGCGGCTGATCGAAGCGGCGACGACGCGCGGCGTACACGTCACGGTGCCGATGCCCGGCCAGCGCGTCGACGTCCTGCGCGGCTCGGACCGTCAGCCGTGGTGGGAATTGAACTGACCTGTCCGATATGCGAGCCTGTCTCGTATGACGAGTGGCCTGACGTCGGCGGAAGTGACCGAACGGCGACGGGACGGCCGTTCCAACGACATCCCGGATCGGGCGAGCCGCAGTGTGTCGGACATCGTGCGCGCCAACGTGTTCACCCGCATCAACGCAATTCTGACGGTGTTGCTGATCATCGTCCTGGCCACCGGTTCCGTCATCGACGCGATGTTCGGGCTGCTGATCGTCGCCAACAGCGGGATCGGAATCGTGCAGGAGATCCGGGCGAAACGAACGCTCGACGCACTGGCCATCGTCAGCGCGGCCAAGCCCTCCGTCCGACGCGACGGCCAGGTGTCCGAGCTCGCCCCGAACGAGGTGGTCCAGGACGACGTCATCGAGCTCGGGCCGGGTGACCAGATCGTCGTCGACGGCGATGTGATCGAGGCATCCGCGCTCGAGGTCGACGAATCCCTGCTGACCGGCGAAGCGGACCCGGTTCACAAAACCGAAGGGACGCATGTTCTTTCCGGCAGCTTCGTCGTATCGGGCAGCGGCGCCTACCGGGCGACGAAGGTCGGCGGCGAGGCCTATGCGGCGAAGCTGGCGGACGAAGCCAGCAAGTTCACCCTGGTCGCGTCGGAACTTCGCAGCGGGATCGACCGCATCCTGAAGATCATCACCTACCTGATGATTCCGGCGGGTCTGCTCATCGTCTACAACCAGCTCTTCGCCAGCGGTGAGAGCATCCGGCCCGCACTGAACGGCATGGTGGCCGCGCTGGTCCCCATGGTTCCCGAGGGACTCGTGCTGCTGACGTCGATCGCGTTCGCGGTCGGTGTCGTGCGACTCGGCAAGAGAAATGCTCTCGTGCAAGAACTTCCGGCCATCGAGGGTCTGGCGCGCGTCGACACGGTGTGCGCGGACAAGACCGGCACCCTGACCGAGAACGGAATGCGGGTCTCCGACGTCCGAGTCCTTGCCGGCGACCGTTCGGAGGTGTCTCACGCACTCGCGGCGTCGGCCGCGGCGGATCCACGACCCAACGCCAGCGTCGCTGCGATCGCGGAGGCCTACGACGAGGTCCCGCCCTGGACGCAGACGGCTGTGGCACCGTTCTCGTCGGCCAACAAGTGGAGCGGATATTCGTTCGGGGAGAACGGAAACTGGATTCTCGGTGCACCGGATGTTCTGCTCGACCCGACCGGCGACGTCGCCCGGACCGCGGAGGCGCTCGGGTCCAGTGGCCTGCGCGTGCTGCTTCTCGCCACGTCCGACGACAGTGTCGACGCTCCCTCCGCGCCCGGTGCCGTCACGGCGCGCGCACTCGTCGTCCTGGAGCAGAAGGTGCGCTCCGACGCGCGAGAAACCCTGGAGTACTTCCAATCTCAGGACGTGGTGGTCAAAGTCATCTCGGGTGACAACGCAGTCTCCGTGGGCGCGGTCGCCGGTTCACTCGGTCTGGACGTCGGCGGCGACGCGGTGGACGGCCGCAACCTGCCCGACGACCGAGACGCACTCGCGGCGGTGCTCGACACGTCGACGACGTTCGGCCGGGTGCGCCCGGATCAGAAGAGGGAGATGGTGGCCGCACTGCAGTCGCGCGGACACACGGTGGCCATGACCGGCGACGGTGTCAACGACGTGCTCGCACTCAAGGACGCCGACATCGGTGTCGCCATGGGATCGGGAAGCCCCGCCACCCGCGCCGTTGCTCAGATCGTGTTGCTGGACAACAAGTTCGCCACCTTGCCCTATGTCGTCGCCGAGGGGCGGCGTGTGATCGGCAACATCGAACGCGTCTCCAACCTGTTCCTGACCAAGACGGTGTACTCGGTGATACTCGCGTTTCTCGTCGGCGTATCGGGCCCACTGTCGCAACTTTTCGGTTTCGACCCGCTGCCGTATCCGTTCCTCCCTCGGCACGTGACGATCGCGGCGTGGTTCACCATCGGCATCCCGGCCTTCCTCCTCTCGCTCGCACCCAACAACGAACGTGCCCGATCGGATTTCGTCGGACGTGTACTGCGACTGGCTGTTCCGTCGGGTCTGATCGTCGGATCGCTGACCTTCGTGTCCTACCTGCTCGCCTACGCCGGACCGGACGCGAGCGCCGCGCAGAAGACTCAGGCAGGCACCACCGCGCTGATCACCCTCATCGTCATCGCGCTGTGGGTCCTTGCGGTGGTCGCTCGCCCGTACGTGTGGTGGAAGATCGCGCTGCTCGCCGGATCTGCGGCGGGGTACCTGATTCTGTTCTCGGTACCCGTCCTGCGACGCTTCTTCCAGCTCGATCCGTCGAACGTCTCGGCCACCACGTCGGCTCTGGTTCTCGGGGTGATCGGGGCCGTCGGCGTGGAGATTGCGCATCGAGTGGCGCGCCGCGGGCGAGTAAGCTCCTCCAGCGGGTCCCTGGTTCGTTCGTGAGGGGGCCCGTCCACATCGATAAGGGAGCTGTCATGGGTTTTGCCGACACACTGAAGGGCCTGATCGGCAAGGGTAAGAACGCTGCCGCTCAGAACTCGGACAAGATCGACAAGGCCGTGGACAAGGCCGGCGACATGATCGACAAGAAGACGCAGGGCAAATACGCCGACAAGATCGACAAGGTCCAGGACGCCGCGAAGAAGGCGAACCGGAACAACGGGAACGGACAGGCCGGAGGCCGCCCGCCCGTCGTCTGAGCTTTGCCGGGTAACAACTCGCCAGTAGTCCAGAACTCGGGGGAACCGTCACACTGTTCGGTGTGGACGGTTCCCTCTTTCTCTTGGTCGTGGTCGGGGCGGTGGCCATCGCAGGCTTCGCCAAACGACTGGATCTGCAGGTACCGCTGGTCCTGGTCGCGGTCGGATCTGCCGCGTCCTTCATTCCCGGTCTCCCGCGTCTGGAGCTCGAACCCGATCTGATCCTCGGAGCCGTGCTCCCGCCGCTGCTGTACTCGGCGGCCCTGGACTTCTCGTTCGCCAGCTTCAAGCGCAGCTTCGGAACCATCGTTCGCCTGGGCGTGGGTCTGGTCGTGGTGACGACCGCAGCGGTGGGGTTCTTCGCCTTCTGGCTGGTACCCGAACTCACGCTCGGTGCAGCGCTCGTTCTCGGCGCAGTCGTGGCCCCACCCGACGCGGTCGCGGCGGTGGCGGTCGGCCGCAAACTGGGGCTCTCGAATCGGGTGATGTCGATTCTCACCGGCGAATCCCTGGTCAACGACGCCGCCGCACTGACGTTGTTCACCCTGACGACGGCAGCGGTGACGGGCAGCCGCACCGGGATCGATTCGCCCGTGCTGTTTTTCGTCTACGAAGTGGTGGGCGGTGTCGGCGTCGGCCTCGTGCTGTCCCGTTTGGTCAGGTTCGTTCGGACGCGGATCACCGACTCCGCGTTGGCGACTGTCCTGGGCATTCTCGTACCGTTCACGGCGTACCTCGCGGCCGAGGAAATACACGCCTCCGGGGTACTGGCGGTGGTGACCGCCGGTTTCGTGCTCGGCGCCGCCAGCTCGCGCGACACCATTCGCACCCGCAATCAAGAGCGGCAGGTGTGGTCGACCCTCGATCTGCTCCTCGAGACGTTCGTGTTCGCCTACATGGGCCTACAGCTCAAATTCGTCATCGACGACGTTCGTGCCGAAGGCCTTCCCGTGCATCACATCTTCGCGTACGCGTTGCTGATCCTGGTGCTGGTCATCGCGGTACGGCCGCTGTGGATCTTCGCGGGCATGGGAATCGAGCGATTCCTGCCGGGGAAGGCACGTTCCGGGCTCACCTGGCGGCAGAACCTGGTGATCTCGTGGGCGGGTATGCGGGGTGTGGTGACCTTGGCGGCGGCCACCGGTGTTCCCCTGACCACGTTGCTGGGCAACGACTTTCCCGGTCGCGGGGTGATCCAGGCAATCGCATTCACCGTGGCGGTCGGAACACTGCTTCTGCAAGGGTTGACACTGCCACTTCTGGTGCGGCGGCTCGACGTCGCAGACCCCGACGAGGCCGACTGGTGGGACGCCCAAACCAGGAAGGCACGATCGATCTCGCGGCAGGCGGCACAGAAATATCTGCACGAGGCAGCGACCCGAATGCCCGAGACCATGACCGCAGAGCAGAAGAACGAAGTCGTGATGCGGGTGCGTCGATCCGTCCTGGCCCGCATGCAAGCCGACGAAACCGAGGAGAACCAGGAACGTGTGGCGGCCGCAAAACGTACGGGCGCGGTGTTCGACCGGGTGCGGCGCAACGTCCTGCGCGCGCAGCGCGACGCCCTCCTGACGGCCCGCGATTCGGGCGACCTCGACGACGAGGTCTTGCGTACGGTGTTGGAAGGAATGGATGTCGAGCAGGCGGCAGCCGAACGCCGTATCGAGAGGTTGAGCGGAGACTGATGCATCTCAGGCGAACAGCAGCCGGTGTCGTGGCTCTGGTTCTGCTCGCAGGATGCTCGACGTCTACGACAACCCCGTCCACCGCACCCCCGTCCACCACGACCCCGACGCAGCCCACGGTCCCAGCGCCCGCGGGTGACGAACGGGGGCAGATCGTCTCCAGCGATCTTCTCGGCCAAGTCGACCAGAGCATCAGCGCGCTCGGAGCCAGTGAATACCGCGTCACCTACCGATCGACATCCGGGCTCGACGGTGGGGGCGTGATCGTCTCGGGGACCGTGTTCGTCCCGGCGGGGACAGCGCCCACCGGTGGATGGCCGGTGGTGTCCGTCGGCCACGGCACCACTGGAGTCACCGACGAATGCGCTCCGTCGCTGTATCCGAACCTGCTGGGCAACATCACGACGGTGGCTCCCGCACTCGCTCGCGGCGCGGTCGTCGTCGTGACGGATTTTCAAGGGCTCGGTACGGACGGTCCGCATCCATACCTCGACCCGACGTCTGCCGGGTACGACATGATCGACGCCGTCCGGGCGGCCCGCTTCGTTGCACCGACGGCGGGAACCCGCTGGGCGGCGATCGGCACCTCGCAGGGTGGGCAGGCGTCGTGGGCCGCTGCGGAGATGGCGCCGCAGTACGGCGACGGCCTCGAGTTCCTGGGCTCGGCAAACCTGTCACCGGCCGCGGATCTGTCGAAGGTCGTCGCGGACGGTAAGTTCGATCTTACTGTGCCGCAACAGTTCCTGATGCCCTTCGTACTGGAGGGGTTCCAGGCGCGCTATCCCGACGTGCAGGACAGCGACTATTTGCGTGGCGGTCTCGCGGCCAACAAGGACGTCTTGATCTCCTGTACCGGGGACCTGGCCTCACAGAAGTTCCTCGCCGCCGGTCAGATAAAGGAAGACGACGTATCACCGACGTCGCCGGAGGCGTTGGAGCGGATCCGCCAGTGGTTGGTGGACATCTCGCTCCCGAAAACCGCTGCGGCAGCACCGATGATGGTGTTGGCCGGTGGTCGCGACAACCTCGTCCTCCCCGCGTGGACCGAAGACGCGACCAGGCGCGCGTGCGCACTCGGCGACACGATCGACTTCAGGCTGCGTCCGGATCAGGGGCACGCGGACGGCGCCGCGGTCGGCGAGGGAATCGACTGGATCTTCGACCGGTTCGACGGTGTCACGGCTGCGAACACCTGCGGGTCGCTGCCGTGACCGCCACCGCTGCCGTCGCGATCGTCGCCATCGCGGTGGTGGTGATGGCCGCGCTCTTCGTCATCACTCGGCGCAGCGGACAACCTCTGACCACGCCGACCGAGCGCGCCGTGCACGCAACTCTGCACACCGCCTCTCGTGCCGCGCGGCCTCTGCGGCGTGGTCTGGACGAGACGTCGGCGGCGGAAGCTGCACCGCACCTTCGTGTTCTGATCGGGGCCGACGCGATGATCGTCGCCGACGCGGACGGACACATTCTCGCCAACACCGCGGACGACGATGATCTGGCGGGCGAGTTCGACGAGGCGTCGCGTCGAGCGATCGACGGTCAGCGCCGAGTGCTGGTGCGGCTCCGCGCATCCGGTGACTCCCCGGCCCGGTCGCTGATCGTGCAGCCGGTGGTGACAGACGGTGTCGGGGTCAGTTGTGTTCTGGGTGCGGCCACCGTCGCGGAGCCGGGCCCGGGCATGATCGGTGCGTGCACCGAGGTCGCTCGCTACGTGGGCGAGCAGATCGAATTGGCCGAACTCGATGCTGCGCGTGGACGTCTGGACCGCGCCGAGGTGCGGGCGCTCCGAGCGCAGATCAGTCCGCACTTCGTCTACAACTCGCTCACCACCGTGGCGTCTTTCGTCCGAACGGATCCCGATCGCGCGCGTGACCTGGTGCTCGAGTTCGCAGACTTCACCCGCTACTCGTTCCGCAACTCCGGCGAGTACACGGTGCTGTCCGACGAACTGCGCAACATTGATCGGTACCTGACGCTGGAGCGCGCGCGGTTCGGAGACTCCCTCGACGTCACCTTGCAGATCGCGCCGGAGGTCCTCAATGTGGTGGTGCCGTTCCTGGCCTTGCAACCGTTGGTGGAGAACGCCGTTCGGCACGGCGTGGCCGGGCGGGGGAGCGGGCGTATCACCATCATCGCCGCCGACGAGGGAACCGACGCCGTGATCAGCGTGGAGGACGACGGCGTCGGCATGGACCCCGAACTGCTCCGATCCGGATCGATCGACTCGGAGGAGGGAATGCACGTCGGCCTCGCGAACGTCGACGACCGACTGCGCGCCACCTTCGGCAACGATTACGGCCTCGTCGTCGAGACGGCGCCGGATGCGGGGACCAAGGTGAGTATGCGTATTCCGAAGTTCAGGCAGGGGATTCGGGCGTAGGAGCTACCGAGCCGTCAACACCCGCGGCCCGTCCTCGGTGATGGCGATCGTGTGCTCGGAGTGCGCCGTTCGCGACCCGTCGGCGGAGCGGATGGTCCACCCGTCGGGGTCGTAGACGATCTTGTCGGTGCCGATCGCGAGCCACGGTTCGAGCGCGATGGTGAGCCCGGGCTTCAGTGTCAGCCCGCGTCCGGCCCGGCCCTTGTTGGCGACGTGGGGATCCTCGTGCATCGTGCGGCCGAGCCCGTGTCCGCCGAACTCGGTGTTGACCGGATATCCGTAGCGGTCGGCGACCTCGAAGATTGCGGCGGAGATGTCGCCGAGTTTGTTGCCGGCCTGCGACGCGTCGATGGCGGCGGTCAGCGCGACCTCGGTTGCTTCGACTACCCGCGCGTCCTCGGTAGCGGGCGTACCCACGATGACGGTACGAGCCGAATCGGCGACCCATCCGTCGATCTCGACGGCGAAGTCCATGCTGAGCACATCGCCGTCGGCAAGGGTGTAGTCGAACGGCAACCCGTGCAGCACAGCGTCGTTCACCGACAGGCAGATGACGTTGCGGAACGGGCCCTTGCCGAACGAGGGGGAGTAGTCCCAGTAGCAGGACGTGGCGCCGCGGGCGGCGATCAGTTCGCGTGTGCGGTTCTCTATCTCGAGCAGGTTCACGCCGACATCGGCCAGCTCACCCAGCTCGGTCAGCGTGTCGGCGATGAACCGGCCCGTGACGTGCATCTTCTCGACCTCGGCGGGCGTTTTCAGTTCGATCATGCGGTCGAGTGTACGGTATTTAAATACCGGGTAGAGTGGCCTCCATGGTTCGTAATCCGCTCACCCCGCATCAGGTCGAGGCCGGTCGACGCATGGGCGTTCTGCTGCGTGAGGCCCGCGGCGATCGACCGTTGGGCGAGGTAGCGGCCGCAGCGGGGATGTCGCCGGAAACGTTGCGCAAGATCGAAACCGGGCGTCTGCCCACCCCCGCGTTCGGCACGGTGGTCGCGCTCGGTGAGGCGTTGTCGCTCCCGATTCAGGCTCTGGCGAACCTGTGGAGCAGTCAAGCGGTGTGACCGGCGGGTGGCAGCACGCTCCGCACGAAGTCCAACCCGGCCGCGAAACCGCCTTCCTCCGCGATCGAGTCGTGTTCGGAGTCGAAGGTGGCCAGCTCGTATTCTGTTCCGGTGCCGTCGAACTCGGCCAGTAGCCGCATCGTCAGCGACAACGGCACCATGGTGTCTCTCGTGCCCTGTGCGACGAAGATCGGCCGGTTGTACCCGTAGGTCGGTACGCGCATGTAGTCGCCGAGAGCTCGGACGAAGGCCGGTTCGGACAACGGCCTCGTCAGCATGGAATTCAAGGTCACCCCGTCGACGACGTCGCCCCACTTGTCCACGCAGACGTCGGCCAGTGCGGCGAGGACACGCCGCCCCTCGTCGCTGAGATACGGCTGAACGTCGAACACGTTCGGCCTCAGCGACATTCCGGACAAGATTGCGCCGGCGATGGCGACCAGTCCGGTCAGCTCGGGGATCCTCGGTGCGTGCGGGCCGGCCATCGGAAGCAGCGTTTCGACATGGGACGCGGGGGCAATGACAGCGGTGCCGCGGTAGTCGAGCTCGGGTGCGTACTTCGCGGCGATGCTTCCCGCTCCCAGCGCTGCGTGACCGCCCTGCGACACCCCGAACGTCACCCAGCGCTCCGACAATCCCGAATCCGCCTGTCGGGCAGCGCGGACGATGTCGATCGTCGCTGTCGCCCCGGTGCGGATATCCAGATACGGATGCGACTGCGCCGCGGTAGGTGTCAGACCCAGATAGTCCGTGGCCACCACGGCGTACCCGGCGCGGGCCAGTTCCGAGAGGAACGAAGCGTCGTGTGGTGCCCCGCGCGACGCCGTCAGTCCGCAGTACCGGCCGATTCCCGACGTCCCGTGTCCCCACGACACGACGGGCCATCCGCCGGGCGGCGCCTCACCGGCCGGAAGGAACATCAGTCCGGCTGCCACGGTGGGTGTTCCGTCCGAGCCTTCGGTCAGGTAGGCGATCTTCGACACTCCGGGACTGCCGCACCATCTCATCGGAAGCGGCGCGGCGGACAGAAGGTCACCCGCTCGTCTCATGAGCGAACACTATGCGAGGGCGCCCGATATCGTGCACGCATGACCGACGATGCGTTCGACCCCTACGCGCTTCTGGCCGAGAGCACTCTCGGCGTCCTCGCGACGATCAAGTCCGACGGCCGCCCTCAGCTCTCTCCCGTGACCCCGTTCTACGACGCAGCCGCCGGCGTCGTGCTGATCTCGGTGACCGACGGCCGCGCCAAGACGAAGAATCTGCGCCGGGATCCGCGGGCCAGCGTCGAGGTGACCGGGCCGAACGGGAGGTCCTGGGCCACTGCCGAAGGCACGGTGACCCTGATCGGTCCGAGCTCGGACCCGAACGATCCCGCGGTCGATGCCCTGGTCGAGTACTACCGATCAGCATCGGGGGAGCACCCCGACTGGGACGAATACCGCGCGGTGATGGTGTCCGACCGCCGCGTCCTCGTGCGGATGACCGTCGAGCGGGTGTACGGGCAGCGCATCGGCTGAACAACCACAGTCCGTGTCCGAATCGAGGTCGGGCGTGGCACGATCGTCTCACTGTGACGAACGAGCACCCCGGACTCCGCCTTCTGGCTGTCGACGACGAGCAACCTGCGCTCGACGAGCTGGTGTTTCTGCTGCGTGCACGTCCCGAGGTGGCGTCGGTGGCGGCGGCCCGCGATGCGACCACCGCACTGCGGCTGCTGCGCGACTCCGAATTCGACGGTGTGTTTCTCGACATCGACATGCCCGGTCTGGACGGTCTCGAGCTCGCGGGCGTCCTCGCCAATTTCGCGTCGCCGCCCGCGGTGGTGTTCGTGACCGCGCACGACGATCGCGCTGTCGCCGCCTTCGAGATCGGGGCTGTCGACTACCTTCTCAAGCCGATTCGCGACGAGCGCCTGTCCGACGCTGTCCGCCGGGTGTCCGAACGACGGTCGTCTCCCGCACCCGATGACGACGACGACCGGGGCGAGGTCATCCCCGTCGAGCTGGGCGGTGTGACCACCCTGGTGCAGCGCAGCACGGTCGCCTGGGTCGAGGCCGAGGGGGACTATGCGCGTCTGCACACCAGCGAGGGTAATCATTTGGTTCGGATTCCGTTGTCCACGTTGGAAACTCGGTGGTCACAGCACGGCTTCCTCCGGGTTCATCGTTCCTACCTCGTCTCGATCGGCTTGGTGACGGGGATCAAGACGGTCGGATCGGGACTCGTGGTGTGCCTGCGGGGATTCGGCGGCGCCCCCGCAGTCGAGTTACCCGTCAGCAGGCGGCACACCCGCGAGCTCCGCGATCGTCTGGTCCGCGGACCGCGACGGGCGCGAGCGAGCCAGTGAGCGCCGACGGGGCGTCGCGGCCGCGGGAGCGCGTGGTTCTCGCGCAGCGACGCGGCGCCCGCATCGTGCGAACGCGGGTGGAGGTGCAGGAACAGACCGAGGTGGGCGACGCGATGATTCGCGGCCTGATCCGTGCGCAACTTGCGGTCGCGATGCGCACGGCGGTGGTCGTGGTGGTTCTGCTGTGTTTGTTCCCCGTGTTGATGGCGGTGCTTCCGGAAGTGGGCGAGCTGACCGTTGCGGGCGTCCGGTTGCCGTGGCTGGTTCTGGGCATCGTCGTCTACCCGGTTCTGCTCGGCGCGGGATGGTTGTTCGTGCGCGTTGCGGACCGCAACGAGCGGGAATTCACCGACCTCGTCGAGGACTGACGGTGACGTACACGCTGCTCGCGGTTCTCGCCTCCGCCATCGCGACGATCGTCGTCGGTGCGTACGGAGTTCGGTTGGCGCGCACCACATCCGACTTTCTGGTGGCCTCGCGCAGTGTCGGCCCGCGCTGGAACGCGGCGGCCATTTCCGGTGAATACCTCTCCGCTGCATCATTTCTCGGCGTGGCGGGGCTGATCGCCAAGTACGGTGCGGACGCTCTGTGGTACCCGATCGGTTTCACCGCGGGCTATCTCGGGCTGTTGCTTTTCGTCTCGGCGCCTCTGCGCCGTTCGGGTGCCTACACCGTCCCCGACTTCGCCGAGTTCCGTCTGGGCTCACCGAGACTGCGTACCCTCGCCATGCTCGTCGTCGCGGGGATCTGTGCGTTGTACCTGGTGCCGCAGTTCCAGGGAGCGGGTCTGACGCTGAACATCCTGCTGGGCGTGCCGGGCTGGATGGGCGCGCTGATCACCGGTGTCATCGTGATCGTCAACGTGGTCGGCGGGGGAATGCGGTCGATCACGTTCGTCCAGGCATTTCAGTACTGGCTCAAACTCACCGCGGTCGCAGTGCCCGCAGTGGTACTCGCGGTGCACTTCGCCGCAGACGATCGCACTCTCGGCACGTCCGCCCCGCCGACCGTCGATCAGGCCACGTCGGTGGACATCACCACCGACGTCGTCGTCCAGGTGACGGACTCGGTCGACGTGGTCGTCCGCGGAACCGTCGACGGTTCCGCTGTGGACGGGCCGCTCCGACTCGGGGCGGGCGACCACACGCTTCTGTCCGGCACGGTGCTCGAATTGCCAGCCGACGCACCGGTTCCCGTGGTGGCGGGCGCGCCGGTGGACGGCGACGAGTGGATGTCGCCGGGCGGCGGGCTCGGCGGTCCGTTCCCGATGTTCCAGGTGTACTCGCTCATCCTCGCCACGTTCCTGGGCACGATGGGTCTACCGCACGTGCTGGTGCGGTTCTACACGAACCCCGACGGCCCGGCGGCGCGCAGGACGGCATTGGCCGTCGTTGCCCTGTTGTCCGTCTTCTATCTGTTTCCCACCGTCCTCGGGGTGTTCGCGCGGCTCTACGTTCCGCAACTCTTGATCACGGGAGCGTCCGACGCCGCGGTGCTGTTGCTGCCGGCGTCCGCCATCGGCGGGCTCGGCGGCCAGCTCCTCGCCGCGTTGGTGGCGGCCGGTGCGATCGCCGCCTTTCTGTCGACCTCGTCCGGACTGCTCATCTCCATCGCCGGGGTTCTGAGCACCGACGTCCTTCGCGGGCGCGTCAAGGACTTTCGCATCGCCGCGGTCCTCGCGGGAGCGGTGCCGCTCGCGTTGTCGGTGGGCCTGGTCTCGCTCGACCTCTCGCGGACGGTGGGGTTGGTGTTCGCCATCGCGGCGTCGACCCTGTGTCCGCTTCTCGTGTTGGGCATCTGGTGGCGCGGGCTCACCGCAGCCGGCGCGGCCGCCGGTCTGATCGGTGGGGGACTGGTGTCCGGAGGCGCGGCGACGGTGGCCGTCCTCGGCGGACTTCCGACGAAGTTCCTCGGGGGGTGGCCGTCCACGATCGTGGGCTATCCGGCTGCGGTCAGTGTGCCGCTCGCGTTCGCGTCGATGGTCGGAGTCAGCCTGCTCACACGGGGGACGATCCCGGTGGACATCGGTCGCATCATGACGCGGATGCACGCTCCCGAGAGGCTGGGAATGAGCAAAGAACGTCTGTAGTGGCTGCCGAATTCGGTCGTTCCGCGGGCTCCACTCCGACCGTTCGCAGGGCGCCGCCGACCGTTCGGCGCACCGACACGCACCTCGGCGTGTGACCCCGGCCATAGGCTCCCGGTGTGACGGCCCTCTCACTACGGTTCTCGGCTATCAGCCGTTTTCGAGAGGACAGCCAGTGACCACAGCCAACGCCGGACCCGGTGCGAGCGGGCAGGCCGGAGGCCGGCCGGACATGCCGGCCGAGCGCCGCGTGCCGGAGCCGCAGGAATTCGTCGACATGCAGGCGAGCCCGGAGTTCCAGGACCTCAAGCGCCGTCTGCGCCGGTTCGTGTTCCCGATGGCCGCGTTCTTCCTCATCTGGTACATCAGCTTCGTGCTGCTCGGCGCCTACGCGCACGATTTCATGGGCACCAAGGTGATCGGCAACATCAACGTCGGCCTGCTTCTGGGCCTTGCTCAGTTCGTCACCACGTTCGTCATCACCGGTATCTACGTGAAGTTCGCGAACCGCGAGCTCGACCCCCGTGCCGCCAAGATCCGTGAAGAGCTCGAAGGGCCGATCGCATGACATTCCTCGCTCAAGCAGCCCAAGCCGAAACCGTCGGCAACCCGATCGTCAACATCTCGATCTTCGCTGCGTTCGTCGCCATCACGATGATCGTCGTGATCCGGGCCAGCAAGAACAACAAGACCGCCGCCGACTTCTTCACCGCCGGCGGCGGATTCTCCGGCCCGCAGAACGGCGTCGCCATTGCCGGTGACTACCTTTCCGCGGCAAGCTTTCTCGGCATCGCGGGTGCCATCGCGGTGTACGGATACGACGGCTTCCTGTACTCCATCGGCTTCCTCGTCGCCTGGCTCGTCGCGTTGCTCCTGGTGGCCGAAATGCTGCGTAACACAGGTAAATTCACGATGGCGGACGTGCTGAGCTTCCGTCTCAAGCAAGGTCCGGTTCGCACCGCCGCGGCGATCTCGACGTTGACGGTGTCGCTGTTCTACCTCCTCGCGCAGATGGCGGGAGCCGGCGGCCTCGTCGCGCTGCTGCTCGACATCTCCGACCGCACCGGACAGTCCATCGTCATCGCCGTCGTCGGCGTCCTGATGATCGTGTACGTCCTCGTGGGCGGCATGAAGGGCACCACCTGGGTGCAGATCATCAAGGCGGCGTTGCTGATTGCCGGTGCCGGCTTCATGACGATCCTGGTGCTCGCGAAGTTCGGATTCAATCTCTCCGAGATCTTGGGCAGTGCACAGGAAACGGTGTCCGGCTCGGCGACAGAGGCCACCGCGGCTCGCGACGTCCTTGCTCCCGGCGCCCAGTACGGCGGCTCGACCACGTCGAAGATCAACTTCGTCTCGCTCGGTATCGCTCTGGTGCTCGGCACCGCCGGTCTGCCGCACGTGCTGATGCGCTTCTACACGGTGCCCACCGCCAAGGAAGCTCGTCGCAGCGTCGTCTGGGCCATCGCGCTCATCGGTGCCTTCTACCTCTTCACCCTGGTGCTCGGGTACGGCGCCGCGGCCATCGTCGGACCGGACCGCATCCTCGCGGCCGCCGGCGGTCAGAACTCCGCAGCACCGTTGCTCGCGTTCGAACTCGGCGGTGTGATCCTGCTCGGCGTCATCTCCGCGGTGGCGTTCGCGACGATCCTGGCGGTGGTCGCCGGCTTGACCATCACCGCGTCGGCATCGTTCGCCCACGACATCTACGCCAGCGTGATCAAGAAGGGCCACGTCGACGAAATCAAGCAGGTCAAGGTTTCCCGTATCACCGCAGTGGTGATCGGCCTCGTCGCAATCGGACTGGGCATTCTGGCCAACGGTCAGAACATCGCGTTCCTCGTGGCGTTGGCCTTCGCCATCGCGGCCGCCGCAAACCTGCCGACCATTCTGTATTCGCTGTTCTGGCGACGTTTCACCACCCGCGGTGCGCTCTGGAGCATGTACGGCGGTCTGATCTCCACCCTCGTGTTGATCGTCTTCTCGCCCGCCGTCTCCGGCTCGAAGACCGCGATGATTCCGGGCAGCGACTTCGCCTGGTTCCCGCTGTCCAATCCCGGAATCGTCTCCATCCCACTGGCATTCCTGCTGGGCATCGTCGGAACGCTCACGTCGAAGGACAACGAGAACACCGACAAGGCAGCCGAGATGGAGGTCCGCTCGCTGACCGGGGTCGGAGCGGAGAAGGCAGTCAAGCACTGATTCTTTGGGACATTCCCCGACAATGGCCCGACGCACACCTCACCGGTGTGCGTCGGGCTAATGTGGCGTCGTGGCCAAATTGGATGTATCGATCGCTGTTCCCCTGGACCCGGAAACGACGTGGAAGAACGCGTCGAACCTGGAGGACTACGAGAAGTGGCTCAGCATTCACGACGGGTGGCGTAGTCCCATTCCCGACGAGCTGACCGAGGGTCTGGAAGTCAGTTCCATCGTGGCGGTCAAGGGGATGCGCAACCGCGTCAAGTGGACTTTGCTGAAGTACGAGCCGCCCAAGAAGCTGCAGCTCAAGGGCGACGGCAAGGGCGGCGTCAAGATCAAGCTGCTGGTCACGGTTACCCCCAAGGGCGACGAATCCGAGCTGAAACTCGACGTCGACATGGGTGGTGCGCCACTGTTCGGTCCCATCGGATCGGGTGTCGCGCGCGCCCTGAAGGGCGACATCGAGAAGTCGCTGAAGAAATTCGTGGAGCTGTACTCCTGACCGTGAACGGGCAGTAGCGCTAGTATTCGGCGGTCGAACGAACTAGCCGCAGCGGGGGTTGTGGCCAAACGGGGGATACCCCCGCTCGGGGGGAATCGAACGTATGCCGGGTCGGCACAGCGCGCCGGGTGCGAGTAGCACCGTCAACAGGGTCTCGCTGCGCTACCTCGCCGTGCTGGGAGCGGCACTCCTCGTCATTGTCGGGGGCGTCTTCGCAGCCCAGCGCGTTCTCGCCTTTGCCGGCTGCGAGAGCACCGGCGACGTCACGGTCTCGGCCGATCCCGCCCTCGTTCCGGTTCTGAACTCCGTCGTCTCTGCCACGTCCCCCGAAGATCTCGGGTGCGCGCGCCTGATGATCGTCGCCGACGACGCCGACGTGACGTCCGCCGCCGTGGCGAGGGGAGACGGTCCGTCGTTGTGGATCCCCGATTCGTCCGAGTCGATCGGCAAGGTTGCGGCATCGACCGGGCAATTGGTGGACATCGCCAGCCGGTCCATCGCAGCGTCGCCCGTGGTGATCGCCGCTCGCACGGGCGAGCTGCCGTTCTTCGACTCCTGGCTCACCGCCCTGCAGTTGCCGACGCTGCGTCTGGGAAACCCGCTGTCCAACAGCGTGTCTCGCGCGCCGGTGCAGGCGGCGCTGGCCGAGGCGAGCGGAAAACCGGGCGGGGTGGATGCGGTGTCCACCGCGCTGGTGCCCATCGCGCAGGCGATGGCCGGACAGGCTCCGGGTGATTCCGCTGCCCGGCTCGCCGACGTGGCCGACGACGGAGGGGTCGCGGTGGCCTCGGAGCAGCAGGTGGTGTCGTGGGCGGGTGCCCCGATGGCGGCCACCGCACCCAACACCGGGGCCGGTGTGCTCGACTTTCCGATCGCCGTGACGGCGCCGGTGGGACCGACACGCGACGCCGCGAAGGCCGCCGGCGTGGCGCTCGCCGACGTGATGCGGAGCAATGCAGCACGCACGATTTTGTCCGACAACGGCTTTCGGTTCCCCGACTTGGCGCCCCTCGACGAGGGTCGGGGCGTCGGCGACGTCATCGCCCTGGTGCCCACCGACCGCGGCGTAGTCGAGTCGGCATTGCGCAGATTCTCCGTTCTTGCCTTGCCGACTCGCGGCATCGTGCTCGAAGACGTCTCCGGTTCCATGGGAGACGCGGTCGGCGGTGACACCCGGATCGGGCTGACGGTCAAGGCGAGCGCCACCGGCGTCGGTCTGTTCCCCGACAACGCGTCGCTCGGCCTGTGGGCGTTCTCGATCGGACTCGGCGGCGGCTCGCAGGACTGGCGCGAGCTGGTGCCGCTCCGCACCTTGAACGAGGTGGCCGACGGGTCGACCGGTCGGCAAGCGCTCACGAACGCGATCGGCACATTGCCCGCGCTGGTCGGCGGCGGAACCGGACTCTACGACACGACTCTCGCGGCGTGGCGCCGGATCAAGGAGGGGTACGACCCCACGGCGTACAACAGCGTCATCGTCCTGACCGACGGCGGCGACGACGACCAGAACGGCATCGACCTCGATACCTTGCTGCAGACCCTCAAGAGCGAGCAGGACCCCGCGAAGCCGGTGTCGATCGTGACCATCGGTATCACCGACGACGCCGACGCCGGCACGCTGCAACAGATTTCCGCCGCCACCGGCGGTACCAGTTTCGTCGCACGCAACCCGGCCGAGATACCCAATGTCTTCGTCACCGCATCGAAAAGCCGGAACGGTGGCTGACATCGGCTAGCATTCCGGGCAACTCGGGGGGGTGAGGGTGTGTCGGGTCGACACAGTGACGGCGGACGACGGCGTTCGAGACAACGACGTTCGAAAGGCAGGGGCCGCCGCGCCGCTCGGGCCGCCTCCCTCGCCGTGGTGCTGCTTCTGCTGGCCGCGGGCGGGGTCGTCGGCTATCGCGCCTGGGCCGGCTCGCGGGCGCCGTCGTGCGATTCCACCACGTCGGTCACCGTCGCTGCCGATCCCACGGTGGCTGCAGCACTGAGCGACGTGATCGAGTCGACCACCGCGATCGACCGGAACTGCGTCGACTACACGATCTCGGCGCAGTCGCCGTCCGACACAGCGGCCGCGCTGGCCGACCCAGCAGCCCCCAAACCCGATCTGTGGCTTCCGGATTCGTCGTTGTGGTTGCTGCGAACGCTTCGTTCGACGGGAACGCTCCCCGAGATCGCCACCTCGTCCGTAGTCAGCACGGTGCCGGTGGTGATCGGTCGGACGGACCAACCGCAGAGTTTCGAGTCGTGGCAGGACGTGCTGCGTGCGCCAGGGCAGCGAATCGGCGATCCTCTCACCGCCAGTCCCGCCGACGCCGCCATTCTGTCGGCACTTGCGGAAACGGAAGTGTCGAACGCCGGCACGAGTGCGGTGGCGGACTCTCTCGTCCCGCTGGCGCAGGCGTTCGCGCTGCCGGACAACGACGCTCACGACATACCCGACATCGTCGACAAGGTCGTCTCGTCCGGCGGTACCGGCGTGGTGACGGAGCAGGCGATGGTGGACTACACGGCCACCGATTCCGCTGCGCCGCTGTGGCAGTCGGTCCCGGCCAGCGGCGCCTACTTCCTCGACTACCCGTTGGCCGTGACGGCCGGCGCCGGCCCGGAGTATGCGGACACGGCGAGGGCCGGCAGGTCGCTGGCCTCGCTGCTGGCCGGGGACACGGCGCAGAAGACGTTGACGGCGAACGGGTTCCGCCCGTCCAGTGCGGTTGCGCTGAAGTCGGGGGGTGTCGGCGCAGTCACTGCACTGCAGGTGCGCGATCCCGGTGCGCTCGAAGAGATCCTGCGCGACTGGGCGGTGTTGGCGCTGCCGCTGCGCACGTTGGTGCTCGAGGACGTGTCCGGTTCGATGGCTGCACCGTTCGCCGACTCGACACGCATGGGGCTCACGGTGGACGCGAGCCTGTCGGCGAATTCGCTGTTCAACGATCGCACCCAGATGGGCATGTGGGCTTTTTCTACGGATCAGGGGCCGGACGGGCAGGACTACCGCGAACTCGTTCCGCTGCAGGGTGTCACCGCCTCGTTCGACGGCAAGCCGCAGCGGCAGGCCATCCTCGACGCGGTGAGCAACCTTCCGACTCTCGTCGGTGGTGACACGGGGCTGTACGACTCCACACTCGCCGCGTTCCGCAAGGTCAAGGAAGGATTCGACCCCAAGTTCGTCAACAGCATCATTCTGATGACCGACGGCGCCAACGAGGATCCGGGCAGCATCAGCCTGCCGGACCTGGTGGCCACGCTCGAGCAGGAGCAGGACCCGTTGCGCCCCGTCGTCATCGTGACCGTCGGTATCACCGCTGACGCCGATGCCGGTGCCCTACAACAGATTTCGGCGGCCACGGGCGGCACGAGCTGGATCGCTCAGGATCCGCGAGACATCTCGAACATCTTTGTCGAAGCGTTGAGCGCGCGGAAGTCCCGCCTCTAACGGTCGAGGTAGAACTCCGCGGTCTCGGTCGCCACCGCGGCGACGGCCGTCGCGAGGCCCGGTTCGAGGTCGAGTGCGTCCGCCAACGCACTTCCGCGGAGATCTTGTGTGCGCAGCAACTCCCACGCGCGCTCGACCAATCGGACCGACGTCGTGAAATCGAGTTCGGGCCGATTCGAGCGCAGCGCCGTCGCGGCCCAGTCGGGATCGAATGTGCCGTTGGGCGGGCCGAAGACGCGCTCGCCGGACGAGTAGCTCTGGGCGGGCAGGCCGGAGGCCGGTCGTGGATCGCGAGTCATGTCTAGAAACTAGTCCCGACGAACCCGGCCGCGCATATCGCGAACACCACGACCAGTGCGGCGGCGTCGGCCGGTCCGGGTCGGCGCCGGTCCTTCGTGATGCGTCCCGACCCCCCACGCACCTCGATCGCTTCGGCCATCTCCGTGGACCGCCGGATCGCCGTCGACACGACGGCGGTGAGAGCGTCGACGAGAAGCGAATCGACGTTGCGAAACTTGTTGCGACGCAGCCGTCGTGCGGCGAACAGGGTGTAGATCTCGTCGACGAGCAGCGGAAGTGCACGCAGGCACAGGGTGAGCGACGCCGCCCATTCGTCGACGGGGGCGCCCAGTCGGCGCAGAGGCGACGCCAGCCGAGCGACCGCCGGCGCGACCTCGGCCATGGGCGTGGTCCACGCGACGGTGATCGACGCCCACAGCACGGCGAACGTGAACAGCAGACCGCGCCCGTAGACGGCGAGGGCGTCCACGCCGAGGACGAGGTTGATCGCACCGCCGAACACCACCAGTGCCCACAACCACCAGGGCGGCCGCGGCAGCGCGAGAGGTGTGATCCGAGCTGCGACCATGGTGAGCAGCAACAGGGCGGCCACCGCCGCCAGCATCGACCAGGAGGGCTGAAGCAGAAGCGACGTGCTGATCGCGGCGACCGACACCAGTTTCGTGCCTGCCCAGAGCCGATGCACGACGCTCGTGCCGGGGACTTCGCGGAGGAAGGTTCCCTTCATGCCGTGACTCCTTCCGGCGTCCCGACGAGCGTGCCGGAATCCAGTGTCACGGTCCTCGTGCGCACCGATTCCATCCCGTCGAGGTCGTGCGAGATCACGACCAGAGTGAGCCCGGACCGTCGAAGGTCGGCCAACAGGCCGGTGATCTCGCGACGACCCGGTGGATCCAGCCCGGCCAGTGGCTCGTCCAGGATCAGCAGCGCCGGTCTGGTGATCAGCAGCCCTGCCAACGCCACGCGCCTCATCTGACCGCCGCTGAGTTGATCGATGCGGCGGCCGGCCATCATGCGGTCCAACCCGACGGAATCGAGTGCGAACGAGACCTCGCGCGAGCCCACTTCGGGACCGCCCGCGGCGGCGATGTCTTCGCCGACGGTCCGTCGCTGCAGTTGCAGACGTGCGTGTTGGAACGACAGAGCGACGGTTCCGACCTTGGACGAGATCGGGGCCCCGTCGACGGTGGCCGTGCCCTCCGACGGCGCGACCAGCCCCGCCATGATCCAGGCGAGTGTCGACTTCCCGGATCCGTTGCCGCCGACGATCAGGACGCCCTCACCTCGGTGAACGGCGAGGTCGATTCCGGTCAATGCCCTTGTTGCCCAAGGGGTTCTGCGGGCGTAGACGTGACCCAATCCGCGCAGTTCCAGCACGACCGGACCCACCCCGGGACTCTCGGCGAGCGGCGGATGCATCGGCGCGGGCGCCATCCACTCGCGGCGATGGTCCACGACTGCGCCGCGTTCGAGATGCACGACGCGCTCGGCCCGCTCGGCCTCGGTGATGCGATGGGTGATGAGCACGACGGACATCTCGTGCCGACGCGGGAGAGCGGCGAGCACGTCGACGAGATGACGCTGTCCGGCCGGGTCGATCATGGCGGTGGCCTCGTCGGCGACGAGCAGACGCGGCCGTCGTGCGAGGGCGGCAGCCACGGCGAGACGCTGCAGTTCGCCGCCGGAGAGTCCGGACGTCTCTCGGGCGGCGTACCCGGAGAGGCCGACTTCGGCGAGCAGCGCCTCGACCCCGTCGGCATCGGGTTGTTCGTCGATCGGAAGACCCCACAGCACGTCGTCGCCGACACGTGATCCCAGCACCTGAGTCTCGGGGTGCTGCAGGATCAACGCAGTGCCGCCGTGCAGGCCGAGGCCGGGTACTCCCGGACGGTCGATCGTTCCGGCGGTCGGTTCCGCTCCGACGAGAAGCCGCGCGAGGGTCGACTTCCCGGACCCGTTGGCGCCGACCACCGCGACGAACTCACGTTCGCCGACCTCGATGTCGACGCGATCGAGGGCATCGGCACGGGCGTCGGGGTAGCGGTAGGAGACACCGCGCAGTCGCACCGGCAGGGGACCGATGGGCCCGTCGTTCACCGGTCCGAGCGAGTCGACCTGTTCCAGCCCGTCCAGTCGCGCAAGAATCGCGGCGAGGACGTACCAGGCGAAGACGGCGCTGATGACGGTTCCCACGAACGTCGAGACGAACACCAGGACCCACCAGTAGCGCAGAACCGTCGACGCCCCGTCGGCGAACGTGGTGGCGGCGTCGGCGAACGCGTCGTATCGGGCGAACAGCTCGGTGGTGCCGCGGATCGAGTTGTCGATGACACTGATGATCAGAGTGCGCAACGGTTCGAGCAAGAACAACAGCCCGGTGGTGATCGCTCCGAACGCCACTCCCGCGAGCACGGACTGGGCGAGCACGCCGACGATGCTGCCGCCTCGGCGCTTCGTGCGGCCCACGATGCCGCCGATCACGGCAGTGATGACCATCGAGATCACGGCGCCGGTTCCGGAGGCGACGAACGCCACCACCACGGCGCCCGTCGACGCGACGGTCAGCGCGCGCAGACGGTGACGTTGCGCGATCACGGCAAGCGGAACGATGGCGATGAACTGCAATGCGCCGGCCGCCGGCACCAACTCGCCAACCACCGAGAACGCGACGGCGAGCGCGGCCATGACCGAACCGGTCGCCAGTTCTGCCGGTCGCAGCGCCGCCCGTTTCGCGTAGTTCGAGTCAGTCCGAGTCACGCTGTCGAGTGTGCCATCGACGCGCGGTACAGCATGCCCGGCGCTACACTCCCCGTCTGATGTCACAGCATCTCGGGAGCGAATCACCACGCATTCACCGCGCGTGGATCGTCGCCGCGGTCGCGTTCCTGGCGCTCGTGGGTGCTGCCGGGTTCCGGGCTGCTCCGAGCGTTCTCATGGTCCCGATTCAGGACGAGTTCGGGTGGTCCCGCGGTGTGCTGTCGACGGCCGTCGGTATCAACCTGCTGCTGTTCGGTCTGACGGCACCGTTTGCCGCAGCTCTCATGGAACGCTTCGGGATTCGGACCGTCACCGCCTGTGCGCTCACCGTCGTCGCCGTCGGCAGCGGTGCGAGCGTCTTCGTCACGGCGCAGTGGCAGATCGTGTTGACTTGGGGCATCCTGATCGGCCTCGGAACGGGCTCGATGGCGCTGGTGTTCGCCGCCATGGTCACCGACCGGTGGTTCGTGCGCCGCCGCGGCCTCGTCTCGGGCATCCTGACGGCGGGTAGTGCGACGGGCCAGCTGATCTTCCTCCCGGTCATCGCCCAGCTGGCGACGAACGTCGGGTGGCGAGCTGCGTCGTTGGTCGTGGCGGCCGGCGCGTTGGCCGTCGTCCCGTTCGTCCTGGCGTTCCTTCGTAACTCACCCGCCGAGGTCGGACTGCTTCCGTACGGCGCCACCTCGGTACCCGAACCCGTTGCGTCACAGGGTAACCCAGCGCGACGCGCCATCTCGGCTCTGGTCGACGCAAGCAGGGTCCGGACGTTCTGGGCACTCGTCGCCGGATTCGCAATCTGCGGAGCAACCACCAACGGACTCATCGGCGTCCACTTCATCCCGTCGGCACACGATCACGGCATGCCGCAAACCACCGCGGCGGGACTGCTCGCGGTGGTGGGGGTGTTCGACATCGTCGGGACGATCGCGTCGGGGTGGCTCACCGACCGCTTCGATCCGCGCATCCTGCTCGGGGCCTACTACGCGTTCCGTGGGGCCGCGTTGCTGTTCCTGCCGGCGCTGCTGTCCGATTCGCTGCACCCGAGCATCGCGCTGTTCGTCGTGGTCTACGGACTCGACTGGGTGGCGACGGTTCCGCCGACGATCGCTTTGTGTCGCGAGGTCTTCGGGGCCCGCGGCCCGCTGGTGTTCGGGTGGGTGTTCGCCGCCCACCAGATCGGTGCCGGCATCGCCTCCGTGGTGGCCGGCGTGGTGCGCGACGCCACCGGCCAGTACACCTACGCCTGGTTCGGCGCGGCAGCGTTGTGTGCCGTCGCCGCGGTGATCAGCGTCGGAATCGCTCGTCGACCGAGCGATTCCGACGCCGACGAGTCAGCCCCGGTAGCCGGCTGATTCGCTGCGACCGTAAGGCTGGCTGCCGCCCGACCGGCCTCCACCCGCGGGGCGACGACGACGTCCGCCGCCTCCCGCAGTGCCGCCGCCGGCGGCGCGTGCGCCACCACTACGGCCTGCACCTGCGTGTCCACGTCCGCCGCCTTGCTTCTGCGGCTGGGCGGGAGCCTTGGGTGCGGGTTTGACGTACGCGGCTGCCTCGCCGACCAAGTCCGTGACCTGGTCGGATTCGGCGGTGACGCGGGTGGGAGCCACATCGATCTTGGCCTTGCGCATCAGCAGGTTCAGATCGCGACGCTGCTCGGGCAGCACGACGGTGACCACGTCACCGGCGCTGCCTGCGCGAGCGGTGCGACCACTGCGGTGCAGGTAGGCCTTGTGCTCTGCCGGCGGATCCACGTGCACGACCAGCTCGACGTTGTCGACGTGCACACCGCGGGCGGCGACGTCCGTTGCGACGAGCACGCGTGCGTCACCGCTCGAGAACGCGAGCAGGTTGCGGTCACGTGCAGCCTGCGAGAGGTTGCCGTGCAGGTCGACGGACGGGATGCCGGCTTCGGTGAGCTGGCGAGCCAGCTTCTTGGCCTGGTGCTTGGTGCGCATGAACAGGATTCGACGGCCGTTGCCGGACGCCAGGCGCTGCACCAGTGCCTTCTTCGAATCGACGCCACCGACCTCGAAGATGTGGTGCGTCATCGCGGCGACCGGCGAGTTCTCGTCGTCGACCGAATGCTGGACGGGGTTGCTCAGGAACCGCTTGACCAGCTTGTCGACGCCGTTGTCCAGCGTGGCCGAGAACAGCAGGCGCTGCCCGTGCGACGGGGTCGCGGTCATGATGCGGGTGACGCCGGGCAGGAAGCCGAGGTCGGCCATGTGGTCGGCTTCGTCGAGCACGGTGATCTCGACGTCGTCGAGGTTGACGAAGCGCTGCTGCATCAAATCCTCGAGGCGGCCGGGGCAGGCGACGACGATGTCGACACCGCGGCTGAGCGCAGTGGTCTGGCGGGCCTGCGAGACACCGCCGAAGATCGTGGTGACCCGCAAATTCGCCGCCATGGCAAGAGGTTCGAGCGCAGCGGCGATCTGGGTTGCCAACTCACGAGTGGGGGCGAGGATCAATCCGCGGGGACGGCCCGCGGGCCGAACTCCCTTGGCGCTGTCGCCGAGTCGCGAAATCATCGGGATGGCGAACGCGAGAGTCTTTCCGCTGCCGGTCTTTCCGCGCCCGAGCACGTCGCGTCCTGCGAGCGTGTCGGGAAGGGTGTCGGCCTGGATGGGGAAAGGCTCCTTGATTCCGGCGGAGGTCAATGCGCGAACGAGACGCTCACTGACACCGAGGGACGCAAAGGTAGGGCTTGAAACAGAAGTCATGAAGAGTTCGATTGCCTTTCGGGGCATCGGCGCGCCCGACTTCGAGCGCGCAACTGGCGAGACTGCCGGTGGGCAGTTCCGATCGCCGTAAGAAGAGCTCGTGCGGTGGGTACCGACTCGTCCCCGTGGGGATGCGTTTCCACGACGTTGGCCGCGCACCATGGCGCGACACGAACGACTATACCCGCACCGTGCCGGTTGTCTGACAGGTCGCGGGGGTGTTGCTGCTCACCCGAATCAGGTTTCGCAGGCCACGCCGTCCTTGTCTCGGTCGAGCTTGGTCGAGTAACCGGGGTCGCCGACGTAGATAGGCGCCGCACCTGCGGCCCGCACGTCTGCGCAACTTCCGTACGACACCGATGCAGGAGCCACCGGGGCGGGAGCAGGTTCGGGTGCGCGAGCAGGCGCGGGTGCGGGGGCCACGAACGGGACCGGGGCCAGGGCTGGAACGTACGGCCTGTCCAGATCGACGTCGGCATCCGCCGGTGGCGGTACGACGATCACCTCCGCGGACGTGGTGTTGACCGGAGCAACGGTGGTGGTCGTGGTGGTCGGCGTCGGGGTGGTGGTTCTGGCGGTGGTGGCTGTCGTCGAGGTGACGGTGGGGAGCGGCGAAACGCTGGGGACCACCGGTTCCGAGGAATCGGTGGACGCGCAGCCCGCGAGAAACAGCAGTGCGGATGCGACGGCGAGGTGTCGGAGATTCACGGCGGGCGCTTTCGTCGAAGTGTCACCGACCCCCGCGAGTGATGTGCTGCGAGCAGTGTCGCACAGAACCGACCGTGCGTTACGTGTTGGGCGTTCTCAACGTGGCTGCCGCGACGCTCTTGTACCTCTCCGGCGAGACGTGACGGATGCGCAGCGCGACGACGACACCTGCCAGTGCCACCAGAATCAGAACCACCGGTATCGCGTTGACGACAGCGGAGTCGGATCCGGTGAGAGTGCTGTAATGGATTCCGGCGAGGACGAGTCCGGAGGCGAGCCCGATGAACCCGATCGTCGGCGCAATCTTGGTGCGCCAGAGCGATCCGTCGTCACGGTTCCAGAAGAACACGACCACCGAGAGAGCCGTCGACGCTTGGAGCGCAATGATGCCCAGCGTTCCGAGGCCGATCGCGCCGGCTGCGACGACCAGGTAGGGGTCCGATCCCGCGATCGCGAAGACCGCGATCACTACCGCGGTGATCGCGGTGACGGTCATGCTGCCGATGTGCGGACTGAAGTGCTTGGGGTGGAAGCGGCCCAGCGTCGATGGCAGCACCCGCTCGTATCCCATGGCGAACAGGTATCGACTGGCCGCGTTGTGTAAAGCGAGATAGGACGCAAGAACGCTGGTGCACAGAAGGATTGCGGTTCCGTCGTAGAGGACGACTCCGCCGTACTCACGCGCGAGGGTGAACAACAGGTTGCCCAATTCCGTGCGCGCCAAGTCGGATGCGTTGGCTCCTCCCGCGGCGCCGACGATGATCCAGCTGGTGAGGACGTAGAAGACGGCGATGACCGACACCGCGATGTAGGTCGCACGCGGGATGCTACGTCTCGGATCCTTGGTTTCTTCCCCGTACAGCGCAGCGGATTCGAAGCCGATGAAGCTCGAGAACGCGAACATCATTGCGATGCCGAGGGATCCGCTGAACACCTGCGTGGGCGTGAACGACTCGAGGGGGAGGGCGGCAGAGCCCTTGTTCGAGACCACCAACAGATCGAACAGCGTCAGGAAAGCGAATTCGAGAGCCATCAGAACGCCGAGCACCTTGGCGGACAGGTCCGCGTTGCGGAAGCCGAGCGTCGCCACGATGGCAATGGAAACCGCAGTGAATACGTACCAGGGAATGTCGATTCCGGAATCCAACAGGACCAATCGGGTGAAATACCCGAATGCGGCAGACAGGCCACACGCAAGCGACATGTAGGCCACGACCGCGACGTATGCCGCAGCGACGCCGGGGGGCTTGCCCAGTGCCAAACCGACATAGGTGTAGAACGCCCCGGTGTTGAACACCTGTTGGCTGATCGCGGAGAAACCGACCGAGAAACACAGCAGTACAACCGAACTCAGAAGGAATGCGGCAGGAAGACCGGCACCGTTTCCGCGAATCAGTGCGAGAGGGACGTTGCCGATCATGGCGGCCATCGGCGCGGCCGCGGCGATGACGAGGAATACCACGCGACCGGTGGTCAGCGTTCTGCGGTCGTCGGGCGCGCTCGTCATACCTTGCAAGCTACCTTGACGCACAATGGCCACATGGTCTACCACCGCGGCTTCGATCGCGTCGTCAACTTCAGCGATGCGGTGGTCGCTATTGCAGCCACGTTGCTGATACTCCCTCTGGTCGACAACGCGACGCCCGATCAAGGGCAGAACGCGTTCGCACTGCTGCTCGACCACAGCGACGAACTCTGGGCCTTCGTGCTGACGTTCGCCGTGATCTGTCGGCTCTGGGTGGTGCAGCACGGCATTTTCCGGACACTCGTCGGCTACACCACCCCGCTGCTGGCGGTGAACTTCCTCTGGCTCATTTCCGTTGTCTTCCTTCCGTTCCCGAGCAATCTCATCGCCAAGGGAAGCCAGGAGTTCCCTGGATCGGCCAGCATCTACGTCGGCACCATCGCGCTGGCGACCGGTGCCACCATGCTGACTCGCATCATCGTCAGGCGCACCCCTGAACTCGAGGTGGAGGAGGAGCGGGGTTCTGTGCCTGTCGGGCATGCTGTGATCACGTTCGTTCTGATGCTCGCCGCGTTCGCCCTGTCGTTCACTCCCGTCGGCCTGTTCTCCCTCGTTGCGCTGTTCCTCGAGCGGCCGGTGACCAGGGCCGCGTCGTCGTTTCGTCGATAGTCGCGCTGCGGCATACCTACAGCTGAGCTCGAACGATGCGACTCGCGCGCAGCTGGTCCGGAATGTCGTTCACGAACCGAGTCAACTCGCCGCTGTAGCTGTCGACGAGCTCGGCAGCGGAGCGATCCTCGATGTGAGTGAACCCAAGAACACGTAACTGTCTCGCAAGGTCGTCGGGTGTGAAGTAGGTGTGCCACGCCTCGCCTGCGGCGGCCAGGCGGTCTGCGCGTGCCTGCAGGTGTTCGCGACTCTCGTCTGTGTGTGCGGGTTGTAAATAGTCGAATACGACTTCCGTGGGATGAGGCTGACCGGCCACGTACTCGAGTGTGGAGAGTGCGGCGTCTGGAGTCAGGTAGAACACGACGCCGAGCCAGACGAACACGGCAGGCTCTGTACTCCGAAACCCGTTGTGTTCCAATGCTCTTGTAAGTGAGTCGGTCTCGAAATCGACCGGTACGAAGGTCACCGCCGCGGGGACATCGATTCCGGCATCCATCAGTCGTCCGCGCTTCCACGCTTGGGTCGCCGGATGATCCACCTCGAAGGTCTGTAAGCCACGGTGTGAGTGGCGGAAACCGAAGGTGTCCAGACCGGCGCCCAAGATCACGACCTGCCGCACGCCCGCGTCGTGAGCGGTTGCGACGCAGTCTTCGGCAAATCGAGCGCGGGCGGCGAAGAACAGCCGCCGCGGTCGGTCGCTGGCAAACACCGACTGTTGTACACCACGGATGAGGCGTTCGACGAACGGATCGTCGAGAATTGCGGCGCGATCGAGGACCTGGTGATCGGCGCGCGCACGGGCGGTCGCCAGGGCCGTCTGGCTGGGAACTCCTTCTTCCACGCCATCGAGGCTACTCACCCCGGTTCGACACCGGGGTGAGGACAGACCACTCCCTCAGGAGTTGTTGTCAGCGTTGCTCTTTCGGTGGGTACAGCAGCTCTTGTGGGTGGTGGAAGTGGTTCACCCGCCCGGTCCGAGAACTGTCCCATGCTTTCGGTGGGTGCCAGAGTGTTCGCCCCGGATAGGGGTGATCGTCGCCGGCAATCGTTGTCGCCCAGTCGTTGTCCCCCGGCCCGACGATGCGGTGATGCTCCTCGCACGCCAAGGTGAGAGTGTCGATGTCGGTCATCCCGTCGTCGACCACCCATTCATCGGTGTGGTGGACCTGGCACCACACCCCAGGTTTGCTGCACCCGGGGAAACTGCAGCCTCGTTCGGTCGCGTAGAGCACCAACCGCTGGTCCTCGCTGCCCAACCTCCTGGTCCGCCCCAGATACAACGGCCGTTCGTGCTGGTCGAGCAGCAGCAGGAACGCGTGCTGACCCGACGCCATCCGCAGCGCATCACGCACCGCGATGCTCGACCCCGTCGCGGTGATCGCCATCCCCGACGCCGCCTCCAACTGCGCCAACGTCATCGTCACGATCGGCGCACACGCGACCCCTCGGTGCTTCCCCGCTCGCCCCGACGCGAGGTAGCTGCGCAGGATGACCTTCAGCGCGTCGTGGCGACGTTCACCGGCGGAACGCAGATCCCAGCGGGGTGGGTCGGCGGGGGTAGGGGACGCGGTGTCGGCGTCCGTTCCGTCGACGTCGGTGACGTCGTCGTCCGTGTCGTCGAGGTCCAGCTCGAGGTCTGCGCCCGGCTTCCCGTCCTGGTTGCTCTTGTTCCCGCCGGCAACGTCGTCGTCGGTGTCGGTGGGTTTCGCTCCGGGCTTGCCGTACTTCGCATCCAACGCCTGCGCCGCCGCCAACATCTCCGAATCGAGCAGACCCCGTGCCGGTGTCAACCCGTCCTTGCCCTGCTTTCCGAACGTCACGAACGGCGTGCGTTCTTTGTCCTTCTTGTCCTTCGGCTCCGGGCCGTCCTCGTCGATCAACCGCGCCAACCGATCCGCCGCCGCCTCGAACTCCCGCGGCCGCAACGACCGGCACAACGCACCCAACTGCGCCTCCGCGTGCGCGCGGGTCTCGAGGTCCACCTCCTCGGACAGCTCCGTGAAGAACTTGCTCACGATCGACACATGCTCGTCGGTGATCACCCCGTCGCGCACGGCCGCCGC
>NZ_BMCU01000004.1 GCF_014635345.1 Rhodococcoides trifolii | reverse complement strand
CGAGGACAAGTCGACGGTGATGTACCTGTGCTCCATCGAATACACCCCGTCCCTGGACCGCGACCTGAACCCACTCGACCCCGACCTGGCCATCGACTGGCCCACGCACGGCCGCGACGGGTCCGCCCTCGAATACCAACTCTCCGAGAAGGACAAGGCGGCGCCGTCCTTTGTCTCGAAAGGTATCTGAGGTGCGACCACACCCCGGTGAGTTACATTTCTTCTAACCTGTACCAGCGTCAAATAACGACGCCTGACTTGTCTCACTGACCGAGCATCGTCTGATGAACACCACACCGTAATCTCATACGCACGGTCGCGACTGCCTAGCCGTCACCACGCCTCCTGAGCGCGCATCCTGCGGTAGTGTCAGCCCATGGGGCGACCGAACGCAGGACCGGCGTTGCGTGCTCGCTAGGGCTCATCAGTGCAGCGACGCGACCGCGGTTTGGGTTGCCTTGCGCGATGACAAGGCGGAACGTCGAGGCGGTCGAGGCAGGCAGTTTTCAGCAATTCTCTCGTGAGCTGATCTAAGGGAATGCGACAATCACCGGCTCATCGAATTCACGACACATGCACGCCAGGTTCGATGCTCGAAGGGTTTGTGTTCGAGTGATCAGCGCATCTACAATCTGCTTTTCACTGTTGCAATGAAATCTGCGCAGAACGCCAGGACTAGAGCAAAGATAAGGGCACAGAATTGGATCTCTACGTACTGACAGCCTCCGTCGAACCCCGATCAGTTCCAACGTTACGACGTTCGGACTGGGGCATGCGACGCGCAGACTATGAGTCGGCTCTCGCTTTCTATGCGCGGGAAATTAAGCCCGACCGAGCTCAGATTCTGTTTGTAGAGAACACAAACGCCGATTTATCAGACTTTGAGACCGTTGCCCGGCGGGAGGGTCACGCACTTTCCACGTTGTCGTATCTAGAGGACCCGTCAGTGTCCGAGAAAGGTAAAGGGAACGGCGAGGCCTTGATGTTCGATCGCGTGGCCGAATTCCTAAACCTTAGTCCTATACCCATTCGGACGGTGACCAAAATAACCGGCCGCTTGAAAGTCAAGAATCACGCAACCCTCCTCTCCCGCTGCGCGTCCTTCGATCGGTTCATATCGTGCCGAGTCTCGTCGGATCTCAAGCAGGTAGATACCAAATACTTCGTCACAGACTGCGCCACCTGGACCACGTATATGACTGGCCTCGAACCACTGGTAGACGAAATAAACGGCAGATACCTAGAACACGCTGCAGCGCTTCGCTTTGCGCAAACTCGTTTCGACGGTCTCGCCTGGGTTCAGTTCCGGCGAAGACTCCACATCGAGGGAATCAGCGGCTCGACCGGGGTGCCTTACGGAACGTTCAAGCATAGGATTCGCGAGGGAATGGGCATTGCCGCTACACGAATAATGTCCGACCGCAGCTATCTTTGAGACGCGTACCGATGCTCGGAGGATCTAAGCAAACGCCCAGTCTCGCCCCCAATGACGGCGTCGCGGTCAACCCGGCTGGTCTTTCCCATCACAGCGCTGGCCAAGTAAAAGACAAGAACCGGAACCAAATACCACTGGACATTGTAGGCCCACCCGTAAACAAGTATTGCTAACGGTATTGCGACTTCTTCCTGACGCGATCTGGCCGCTATAAAGGTATAAACAAGCGCGATCAGCAAGACAGCCACAAATGCAACTAGGCCAACGACGCCAACACGTAGATACGAAGAGATGTACCAGTTGTGGGGTATGTACGTCAGCAGGATGCCGTCCGGTCTGATTCTGTTCCAACCACTGCCGAATGGCGCCCCCAGCATAATCGTATCTATACCTTGAATTATGCTCCGGTCGATCAGCACCGACCAATCGTATAAGCGCCCATTGTATGTGTTCGAGTTTTGAGCCGAGGCGGTCAGATCGCTACCAATCGTCACCAGCCCACCCAAGCTTGCGGCAACGTAGCTGACCAGTGCGATCGCACACGCCCACCAGGCCAGTACCACGAGACGAACTACGGGGATGCTACCGATAATCACTACTACGCCGGCGAGAGTGGCCACCCAAACAGATCGATGCTGGGTTATCAACACAAAGACGCCGAATACGCAAAACAGGCCTAGATGCCAGTTGCCGAGGCCGCGGGACCATTTAGATAGCGCCAAAAGCGCCGCAACTGATATAAACATCGCCTGGACTGCCGTGATCGGACGGCCACCTATCGCCGTGATGCCGTTGTCGTTCAGTACACCGGAGGATGCATTCCCTAAGCCATACATCCCAATATGCACGACTGCAACGATGGCAACACCAAAGCCAGTCAAAGTGAGGAACTTTTCGAATTGGGCTCGTAGGTCTTGTTGTGCACAGGGGTAAGTCAGGATCCAAAAAGAGACGCCCAGGATTGAGATCCAGGCGCGAGCTTCATTTACGGCTGTACCGAGACCGAATTGTGATATTCCAACAACCAAGGAGTAGCTCAGCATCAAAACGAGGAGCGCAAGTAGCAGCGAGTAAGCGGAGAACAGTCGGGACAGAACGTTAGGCGACCGGACCAGCGCGCTGAGCACAAAGACAGCCGTGAACACATCTGGAACCGTCACGGATAAACCACCGACGTACACCAAGGTCGGCCAAATTGGTATATCCCAATTGGACACGGCCATAAATGACACAACAGCGAGGCCCACCGCGAAACGACGACTCACTACGTACACAAGCACAAACATCCCTGTAAGTCCTGCGCCCAGGACGCCTACGGTGGTCAAGCCATCGAACACTTGGTCCATGCTGAGCCCTCCCACTTCGATCGTCGTCCGGTAATCAAGATCTTCCGATGTACTGCTTCGCAATCTTGACCGGTGGGAGTCGCCTCCTGAAGACAAAGACCAAGGTCAAAGCTACCAGGGCGGCCATCAATGTCAACGCGAACCGTGGCACCAAAGGTCGATCCCCATCGAAGGCAAAATCCAGCAAGAAATAGAGGCCGGCACCGAGGGCCGTGCTTGAAACGATTACGTTCGCGTAACCCGGCAGCAGGAGGCGAAGATTGACGAGTCCGTGCCGGTTTGCGTAGTAAAGGTCGGACGTATGTCTGATTACAGGTGCCGCGATCACCCCTCCAATCGCAAACCAGATGTTTCCGTAGATAATGAGCGGCACAACGCACCAGACTTGGATGACTAGTACGAGCCCTTCCGAAATCCACGTCTGCGTCTGATTGTTAGTTGCTTGTAATCCGGATGAGAGAACCGAGCCCGGCATTTGCAGACCGGAGGCTAGAGCAAGGCCGGGCGCGATAATTGCAGCAATCTGCCATCCTGGACCAAACAAGATCGGTATCAGGTGGGGCGCCACCACTCCCAATCCAACGGAGGTTGGAACTCCAATCCAGGCCACCAACAACATCATGTTGGCCCAGTTGTCGTGCGCACGTTTCCTGTCCAGAATATCGTGACGAAATTCTGGGTAAACGACCTGCACTATAGCGGTCTCGACAGTTTGCAAAGGCATGGATGTCAGGACGTCAGACCGGTTCCAGTTGCCGTAGACTGAGGACCCGAGAAATCTACTTACAGCGATCCTGGGTACGTTGCGCCCTGCGTATGCGAGCAAGCCAAAGACGAGCACTTTACCTACGAAGGGCGTAATCGTCTTCGAGATCTCTTTATCAAATGCAGGATAGTAAAAACGCCTGAGACCAATCTGAATGAGAATTGGAACCAAGACTTGACTGAGGATAGGAGATACTACGAGGGCTGATGCACTTCGAAACTGAAGCGCACAGGCCACCCCTACTCCCATGCCAACGACGTTTGCAGTGACGGTAGATATCGCAAGCAGTTTGTAAGAACCACGGCGCCGCGCTACGCCTTGCATCACAACGGATTGCGGAGCTGCAAGGACAAATAGTGCAATTATTCGTGTTGGATTGACAGCCTCAGGTGTCCCCCACAGATCCGACCAGAGGTTCGCTGACAAGAGTAACGCCATCGAGACAACGGCCCCGCTGATGAGTGCGAGGCCGGACATCGCCCTGATACTTCGTCGCGAATCCTCCTGCAGCAACATGGTCGCTTGACCGATTCCCGCAGTCGCAACCATCGCGAACAACGCCGAAGCTCCCAGAGCTACGCCGTAGGCTCCGAAACCCGAAGGGTCGATCAATCTGGATGTGACGGCAGAATACCCAAATTGGAGCAAGAAAGTTACTGCCTGGCTGGACAGACCAAATACAGAACCCAGCGCTAGGCTACGCCCTCTGGTCATTGTTCAAGCAAGGCAACACCCAACGAGCCATCGCACGTGCATCGGGCAAGTTGGGCCTTCCCTGGGCATTGAATTGTCGACGACTTCAGACGTTTTCGACAGGACATCGCCACTGTAATTTCAACGAATCCAGCTGTACTGCGAGCTGGAGGGTGCGAGACTTCTGAAATCCACGGGCACATCCGGTGGATCCAACGGTGTCTCGACCCGATACATCGGCGCGGGGCGGAGGGCGTCTGCCATGTGGACGAAGGTCGACCAGGCCGGCCCGATCAAGTAAGACGATTGAGCCAACAAATACAAGTCGGCCACTGCTTCTTGCACGCCGGCCGTAGAGTTGTATCTACCCACCTTCTTCATCGCCACGATGCTTGGGAACTGGCTCTGCAGCTCAGCTTGAGTACCTGGATCGTCGCACGACAAGTAGAAGCTCATGTCTGGGGACACCTCGAGGATTTGATTTATGCGAGCAACGAACCACGATACGGGTGACGTTGATTTCGTATGGGGGTGCGCTTGGTTATGGGCGCGGACCATCAACCCAACATAAGGACCGCTGAGGAGGGAGTTCGAGAGCAAAGTACGTATGCTGACTTGAATTGACTCATGGGGAACCAGCTCACGAAAAGATTCCTCCCATGTCCGGGGTTGCTCCGCAAATTCAAACGGGTCGTGATGGCGAGCATTTACCCAAGAAACGTCGTTGAGTTCAGTGACAGCCTGCCCCGTTGTGACCGTGGGGTGCTTCTTCAATGCGTAGGCATTCTGTACAAAACTGACGAGCCTGACATCAAAGTTCCACAACTGGCTCAATTTCGCCTGAAATCGATGATCTCGTTTCCAATAAACAAGATGCTCTCGGTCGGTAGCGATGGCCAACTCCCGACTGCTGAGCAGGGGCTTGATCCGGTTCCCGACTCCTCCGTACAGCGAAGTCAACAAAACCCTACGCTCGCTCATATGCCGTCCCTCACTACGTATTGGTCTCACTCTTGGCAGGGCTTGTGAGCGCCTGCGCCGGATTCGCCAGGGCCGAGGTAATGGCGCGCACCCACCAAATCCCATAAGTTGCCGCAATTATCAGCGGCCACATACGCGGTGAAGTTTTTTGCAAGATTCTTGTCATCGATTTCCTGTGCCCGCCGCCCTTTACGCCTGTGAACGACTTCCAGCGGGTGATCATACTGCCGTCGACTGCCCGGTCCCCACGCGCGCAATGACCGATGGCTCTCGGAGTTTCAGAAATCGCGATTCTGGACATTCTTGAGCGATATCCGTAGTCGATGTCGGCCAAAGCGTGCGCAAAGCCTCCGTCAATCCCGCCAACTTTTCTAGCAATGTTAACCGGGACGAGCACACAATTCCCATTGAACGCATCCAGGTTCGTACCCTCATCGCCACCGGCGGTCTGTCGATAGGACAAGGGATGTAAGCCGACCCTCTTCAGACCACCGTACGAGCGCTCGTCGGATGCCGGCTCTGTGAAAACTCCGACCACGATGTTGTCGCGTCGATCGGATTGCGTTTTAAACAGTATGTGAAGGGCACCTTCATCGAGGTAGGTGTCGTCGTTTAACCACAGAATGCAATCGCGCGGACCCCTGCACCTATCAAGCACCCACGATTCAGCTATCTGCATGCTCCGAGCCCAGTACCAACTGCCGTCACCTTGGATGACCGTAACCGCGTCACCCAGCAGAGTCCGAACCGCTTCCGAAGTTCCGTCCGTGGATCCGTCATCAACAATAGTTACGTCGAATTCGACCGCGATCTGCGATGCACTGACCATCAGATTTTCCAGTGATCGGATAGTCATTGGCCGCCGATTGTGGCACGCCATTATTACATGTAACTTGCCGGTTGGACCGTCGTCTTTTGCCTGTACGAGCGTTTGGTCGATGGAAATCTCGACGGGTTCGCAATTGCGCTCAGTACGCCCCATCGCTGCCCACCACCGCCTTGGCCGTCTTGGCGACAATTAGGAGGTCACCTACCATCGACCAGTTTTCCACATAGGAGAGATCCAGGCGCACCGTCTCGTCCCACGACAGGTCCGATCGGCCGCTCACCTGCCACAAGCCGGTGATTCCGGGCTTCACCAACAGGCGCCGGCGCACATCGCCGTCGTAGGTCTCGACCTCGCGACGCAGCGGCGGCCGAGGTCCGACGACGCTCATCTCGCGCCTGAGGACGTTGAAGAACTGCGGCAACTCGTCGATGCTGAACCGACGCATCACTTTGCCCACCGCGGTTGTGCGGGGGTCGTCACGAATCTTGAACAGAACTCCGCCGCCGCTCTCGTTCTGTTCCATCAATGCCGAGACCTGCTTGTCCGCGCCGTCGACCATGCTGCGGAACTTGATCATCTGGAACGGTTTTCCGTCCAGCCCGATGCGCTCAGCCTTGTAGAAGATCGGGCCGCGGCTGGTGGTCTTGACGGCGATCGCGGTGGCAAGCAGAACCGGCGAGACGGCCAGCAGAGCCAGCAGAGCGAAGACAAAATCGAAGGCGGTCTTGCTGAATCGCGTGGCGCCGTTGTACTGAGGCTTCTCGACGTGAATCAGCGGGAGGTCGGCAACGGGGCGCATCAACAGGCGCGGGCCGGCGACATCCACCACGCCTGGCGATACGACGAGGTCGACGTTCAGCTTCTCGAGGTCCCAGGCGAGCTTGCGCATGCCCTGGACTCCGAGGTGCTCGGTCGCCGTGACAGCGACGGTATCGGCGCCGGTCACTTCGATGGCGTCGAGGACGCAGCTTTCGTCGCCCAGGACCGGAACGCTGTTGTCGCCGACTGTCACGCTGGCGGAGTCGTTCGCTTCGTATCCGGGAAGGCAGATTCCCACGACGTTGTAGCCGGCGGTGGGTGACTTCGCGAACGAGTGCGTCAAAGTCGTAGCGGACGATCGGCTGCCTACGACGAGCACCGATGTCTGGAATTCGCCTCGAGCGCGGCGACGGGTGAGAACTTGTCGCCAACCCCACCGCGTCACGAGCAGCGAGATCAGCCCGAGGGGAAAGGCAATAGCGAGGTAGCCGCGCGCCGGATCACCTTTGAAGATCAGAGCCGCGATGGCTACCGCGCCGAACAAGCGCAGTGTGGCCGAGACGATGCGGCGGTACTCCTCCGCGCCGGTGCCGATCACGCGGGGAGAGCGAGTACGGAAGATTGCAAGGGAGGCCAACCACAAGGCCGCCAGGCCGACGGAGATTGCCGTGTACATGAGATCCGTGTGGCCGACCGTTACCGAGGACTCGACTGCCCCGAACCGAACCCATTGAGCGACGCCCACGGAGACGATCACGGCAATCGTGTCGGTCACCCGCAAATTCTTGACGTACTTCTGCTCCCAGACGTGCCGGGCCTCAGGTTCCTGCACCGTGCCGCGAACGCGGGAGAGGACGAACGCCCGTCGAGACCGCGCCGCCGGCTGCGTCTCAGAACGAAGCGTCGTCACAGAAATGCGCCTTCCCGATCGGTTTGCACCGGCGGGTGTAATCCCCAACCCGACGGTGGCTAGTTGAAAAAAATATCTCACGACTTCTGCGGCCATGCTGACCGCGTGTGCGACATCACAAGCATAAAAACACGTACTCGGCAAAAGTCCGCAGGTAACGGGGGAATTACCGAGTGGTCACTGTCATTCGTTCAACCGACACCGCGTGCATCGTTCTGAAGGGGGTGTCGACTGCCGACGCCGGTTCGTTACACCGAACCAAAAAATGAACGCTACTCGTGATCTCGCCGACGCACACGTGCGAACGGAAAGTATGTGAATTGGCGACAACCAGGGTGGTTGCGTCTTTGACCAAATGAGCCATGCCGCTTCGTTTTACGTTCGCGTTAATAAACAGCGGTACGGCTTGTAGGCGTTCTTCGTGTCTGATAGCAGAATTCACCTCGGTGTCGGACTACGGGCGTCCGAGTCCGCGATAGGTCCATCCCGCGTCGCGCCACATTTTAGGGTCGAGACAGTTGCGTCCGTCGATGATCGTCTTCGATCGCACGACAGGAGCTAGATCAGCGGGTGTCAGCGCGCGGAATTCTTTCCACTCCGTCAACACCAGCACGGCGTCTGCACCCTGACACGCGTCCAGCGCACTCGCGCTGTAGCCGAGTGTTGGGAAGAGAGCACGAGAATTGTCCATCGCCTTGGGGTCGTACACAGTCACTGCGGCACCCTGAAGCTGAATCTGTCCGGCAACATTCAGCGCTGGTGAATCACGAACGTCGTCCGAATCCGGTTTGAATGCCGCCCCCAGTACAGCGACGCGGGAGCCGAGCAGCGTGCCGCAGGCCTCGCGGGCAAGCTCGACCATCCGTGTACGTCGGCGCATGTTGATGTTGTCGACCTCCCGCAGGAACGTCAGTGCCTGGTCAGCACCCAGTTCGCCGGCGCGGGCCATGAACGCCCGGATGTCCTTGGGCAGGCAGCCTCCGCCGAAGCCGATGCCGGCGTTGAGGAAGCGACGGCCGATGCGCGCGTCGTGTCCGATGGCATCGGCCAGCACGGTCACATCGGCGCCCGACGCCTCACACACCTCCGCAATGGCATTGATGAACGAGATCTTGGTGGCCAAGAACGCGTTGGCAGACGCCTTGACCAGCTCGGCAGTCGCGAGATCGGTCACGAGGAACGGGATCTCCTCGTCGAGCAGTTGTGCATACACCTCTCGTGCCAGCGCCTCCGCACGTCCCGGACGGTCCCGATCGACGCCGAGAACCAGTCTGTCAGGGTGCAGGGTGTCTTTGACGGCAAAGCCTTCACGAAGGAATTCGGGGTTCCACGCGATTTCCACCCCGTCACCGGCTGGAGCAAGCTCTCGCGCCATCACGCCCAGTCGTTCGGCGGTGCCGACTGGCACGGTCGACTTACCGAAGATGACCGCTGGTGAGGTGAGCAGCGGCGCCAAGGTGGAGATCACGGCGTCGACGTAGATCATGTCGGCGGCGAACTCCCCCTTCTTCTGGGGGGTACCCACTCCCAGGAAATGCACCTCGGCAAACTGGGCCGCTTCCTCGTACGACGAGGTGAACCGGAGCCTTCCGGCCGCGATGTTGCGTTGCAACACCTCTTCGAGGCCGGGCTCCCAGAACGGGACCTCGCCTGCCTCGAGTTTGGCGAGCTTTGCCGGGTCCACGTCGACACCGAGAACGTCGTGACCGAGCTCGGCCATGCACGCCGCATGTGTTGCGCCTAGATAACCGGTCCCGAAAACGGTAATGCGCATTTTGATGAACTCCCAGATGAGCGACCGTGAGCGGCCGACGATCGATTGCGGTCAGACTACGTCGATTCTGACAACCTCTCGACTCCTGCAATCGAGGACGAATCTCGACACCGAGGTCACAGTTGAACGTAGGCCGAATCAGTGATGAACAACGCTCTGCGCTTCCGCCGACAAATTGCGACGCGTCGTGCGGACGACCGAGCGGAGTCGGTATGCCTGAAAAGCGGTGACCACCGCTTCGGAAATGAGCACCGCCACCGCCGCACCGACTGCTCCGCCGAACGGAACCAAAATAAACAGCAGTGGAATTCCGCAGACGGCGCCGAGTACGGCGCTGACAGCGACGTCGCGATCTTTACCCAGCGCGAGTAGGCAAACCATTCCCGAGCATCGGGACAGAACCGAGAAGCCGATGGTCAAGCCGATGGGTACAGACAGCGTCCATGTCAGATCGTGCTGCGAGTCGCCGAGGAATCCGGCGAACGTGGGGCCACCGATCACGATTGCGAGGGCGACCGTCGAAGCAATGACGCGAGACATGTTCGTGGCCAGCTTGATTCGCCGCAGGGTCTCCTGACTTATCGGATTGCTCGGCACCCACCCTTGCAACCATTGATAGACAGGGACGGTAACGAGAAACATCAGCCGGCTCAAACGGTCCGCGATGGCGTAGATGAAGACACTGCCCGGCGCCAAGGCCGCCACGACAAGGGTCGGAAGTGTCAGGTAAGTGGCCGAGGTCAGCTGGGTGACACTGGCGAAGACCTGTTTCTTAGCTTGCGTCAACGCGATTGCTACTCCGACCTCGCCGGAGCGCTCACCTCGTGTACTCGAGTAGGCAGACATCAGGATCGACACAATCGCGCCAACTACCTGACACCACGCAAAGGCAAGAGCGCTGTTCGACGACGCGGCCCACCACACTCCCACGGCCGACGCGGCGACCCGCGGTACAGCGTCGAGCACGAGCAGCGCGCGAACATCACCCGCACCGATGAACAGCCATGTCATACCGAGCCCCAGCAACGCTGCCGCCAGTGCGGACACCGCCGATACCGCGGCGTCGTCCGGCCGCAAGAGCGCAGCTACTGCGCAGGCGATCCCGATGGCGAGTGGGGCGACGAACCCTCGGGCGATGATGGAATTGATCGCCATCGTGCGGCGTTCTGCCGGCGAGGCCACAGCCGCCAGGGTCGGACCGTTGAATCCCCAACCGAGGGCTACCGCAATGGTGGCCAACGCTCCCGACGACTGTCCGACCGCAACGGATGCCCACTCGTCCGCGCTCGTGACACGCACGAGGATCGGGATGACGGCGAACCCGGCAACAGCCGGGCCCAGAACGGCAGCAGCGAACCCGCCGATCCGAACGAGGGGCTTCATGCGGGTCGCCATGAGGCGATGCTAGGCGTCGGCTGCGCATTCTTGCCGGATATGGACTCCGAGCTCACCATTCCGCCCCCTCCCGCGACCGGCAAATATTCACCAATCCATTCTCGTAGCCGTAACGAAGTAGCGATTGAAGACGAAAACATTCAAGAACCTTGCTCGGATTAGCGATACCGAATCAACTCTCGCAGTGCACTTTTCGAGAACTGTGAGACTATTGAAACGGCATCGGAGATGCGAGCAAACCAATATCTCGAATAGCGGCTTCAAAACAGATACCGCGCCCCGGTTTTACCATCCGAACCATTTCGAAGGCGAGTTTCCATGCACAGTTTCGTGGGTACCCCCCTGTTACGTGACGCCGAGGTGCTCCTCGCCGGACGAAACAATCCGAAAGCCGGGACCATGGTAGTGACACCGCACACCGATCCGGCGGGAGCGCTGTCATGACATCGACACCCACCGTGCTGATCACCGGCGTCGGCGGCCAGGACGGCACCTACCTCGCCGAGAAGCTGCTCGAGCGCGACTGGACCGTCTGGGGAACCCGTCAGCCAGGCTCGCACGCGAAGCACAATCCCGATCTACCGTCCACGGTCAAGATCATCGAAGCCGACCTGTCCGAGTCGAAGACGGCGCAGGACGTCATCACCGAGATCCGGCCGCACTATGTCATGCACCTGGCGGCCTTGTCGTCCGTCGGTCAGTCGTGGGAGCGTCCGCTCGAAACCGCCCAGGTCAACGGGCTCGCGGCCATCGCGCTCATGGAGGAGTGCCTCGCCCTCACCAAGAGCGGCGAACGCAAGGTGCGCTTCGTGAACGCCTCCAGCGCCGAGATCTTCGCCGGCGCAGGCGAGGTACCGCAGACCGAACAATCCCCCATCGTTCCGATCTCGCCATACGGGTCGGCCAAAGCCTTCTCGCACAACATGGTCGGGTCCTACCGTTCGCGCGGACTCTCGGCCAGCAACGCGATTCTCTACAACCACGACTCACCGCGCCGGCCCACGTCGTTCGTGACGCGCAAGATCACCGCCGGAGTCGCGCAGATCGCCGCCGGGAACATCGACACCATTTCCCTCGGCAACCTCGACTCGATGCGTGACTGGGGGTGGGCGCCGGACTACGTCGACGCCATGACCAGGATCGCGCTCGCCGACGAACCCGACGACTTCGTGATCGCAACGGGCGAGGCGCACACGGTCCGCGCCTTCGTGATCGCGGCATTCGCCGCCGCAGGCATTCCGTGCTGGTCCGACCACGTCGTGATCGATCCGCGATTCAACCGGCCCGCCGACTCGGGCGTTCTGCTCGGCAACGCGAGGAAGGCCCACCGCGTTCTCGGGTGGAAGCCGACCAAAACGTTCAAGCAGGTCGTCACCGCCATGGTCGAACACGACATGGATCTGGTCGCTCGCGGGCTCGTCGGACCGCAGATCCCCTAGCTTCAGGGGCGGCGACAGGGTCAGTAGGCCCCGTCGCTGCCTAGCACCGCACGCAGCGTCTTGAACACGATCAGCATGTCGCCGGTCATCGACCAGTTCTCCACGTAGGAGAGGTCCAAGCGCACCGTCTCCTCCCACGACAAGTCCGATCTACCGCTCACCTGCCACAGCCCGGTCACACCCGGCTTGACCAGAAGGCGTCGGCGCACTTCACCGTCGTACGTCTCCACCTCGCGGCGCAGCGGCGGGCGCGGCCCCACGATGGACATCTCGCGCCTCAGCACGTTCACGAACTGCGGCAGCTCGTCGATGCTCAGGCGGCGCATGATCTTCCCGACCTTGGTGATACGAGGATCGTCGCGCATCTTGAACAGCACTCCCCCGTCACTCTCGTTGCGCGCGAGGAGATCTGCGACCTGTTTGTCGGCGTCGACGACCATGCTGCGGAACTTGATCATCTGGAACGGTCTGCCGTCCAACCCCATTCGCTCCGACCGGTACAGCACCGGACCCTTGCTGGTGAGCTTGACGGCCGCCGCGACCACGAGAAGCACGGGCGAGATCGCCAGCAGTGCCGTGACAGCGAAGACCAGGTCGAAGAACGTCTTCCCGAACCGTGATGCACCGTTGTACTGAGGCTTTTCGACGTGGATCAACGGCAGACCGGCCACGGGCCGCATGTGCAGCCGCGGGCCGGCGACGTCGACCACCCCGGGCGCCACCACCAGGTCGACGTTCTTCTTCTCCAGATCCCAGATCATCTTGCGAATACCGTTGTGACCCATGTGATCCGTCGCGGTCACGGCCACCGTGTCGGCGCCGGACTCCTCGATCGCGGTCAACACGTCGTGCTCGGTGCCGAAGACGGGGATGTCGAACCCGTCGACGGTCAGAGCGCCGTCGTTGACCCTGTGCGCAGCATCCGCCTGATACTCGGGCAGGCACATACCGACGACGGCGTATCCCGAGCTCGGATCTCGGGTGAAGCTGCGCGCCATCGACATTGCCGAACTACGGCTGCCGACGATGATCACCGACGTCTGATAGCGGCCGTGACTGCGCGCACGTGTGATGTGTCGACGCCACAGCCAACGCGAGCCGAGCAGCGCGATCAGTCCGGTGGGCAGGGCGATGGCGAGATACCCGCGCGCGATATCCAGCCGCAGAACGAGCGCCAGGATCGCGATGACGCCGAAGAGTTGAAAGGTCGCGGAGATGATGCGGCGGTATTCCTCCGCCCCAGTGCTGACCACCCGCGGCGAACGCGTCCGGAAGATGGAGAGAAAGACGATCCACAGTGCGGCGAGGCCGAACGAGAGGATGGTGTAGCTGGCCGAGGTGAAGGACACGTCCACGTCGGCTGCTCCGAAGCGCACGAAGTGCGCCGTGGCAACAGCGGCCACCACGACGACGACATCGGTGATGCGCAGCCGGTCCACGTAACCCTGTTCCCAATCACGTCGCGACGACGTGCGTCGTACCCGTCGAACACGTCCCGAGGGTGCGACGTCGGTGGTCACCGGCGCCGAGCCGGCGGACGCACTGGAGTCGATGGTTGCCATCGCCCACGAACCCTTCGCTTGCTTGACCATTCATGCAGGCGACGATGTCTGCAAATGGGAAAAGCCTAACGCTAAAAGCGACAGCTCGAGGGGCAGCTGATATGGAGAAGCCTATTGTTCTACTTGTTCACGTATCCGTAAACAACGACGTAATCAATTGGCGGACAAAAGCTGATCGAATGCCGGTTTACGCGAGAAATCCTTGCGCAGCAGTCCGTAATTGTCTTCGGTGGCCGCCGGGTCGGTGCCGCGGTCACGGATCGCGTGAACGAATATCGGGCCCGCGTACGGCAGTGACCGCGCGGCCTGCACCCCGCTCACCACGATCTGCGCCTGACGATCCTCGCTCACACCCGCCGTGCCCGTCGGAGCGCCGTACTCGGTGATCCAGACCTTCTTGCCGCCGTCACCGTTCGCCTCCATCGTCGCGTGGACCGCGCCGACCGAGTTCCAGTACCCGCGGGTGTCCTCGGCGACAGTGTCCGGCCAGGTGTAGGGGTGCACGGCGACCGCGTCGAGGAATGCGCCGCCGCCCATCGCGTAGAGCTGGTCGACGAACGTCTTCGGGGCAATGGAGCACAGGCCGTCGGGACGGTTGGCCAATCCTCCGCCGACGACGACGGCACTCGGCTGCACGCGATGAATGGCGAGGTAGGCCGACCAGAGCAGGCCGAAGTACACCGGAACGCTCGGGCATGGCGAGAAGAAGCCGGGATGATTCGGCTCGTTCCAGATTTCCCAGTGCGTGATCGACGAGCTGTATCGGGTGGCCGCGACCTCGGCGAACCTGCCGAACAGCTCCAGATCCAGCGGCGGACCCTGCAGCACCGACATCGGCGGCCGCGACCAGCCCGGCGCGTACCCGATCAGGCCCAGCACCGTCAGCCCGCGACTGCGAGCCTGATCCACCACGTTGTCGACGCGCGACCAGTCGTACTGCCCGGGCCGGGTTTCCACCGTCTTCCAGGTGATGTCGAGCCGCAGCCACGACGCGCCGGCCGCCACCATGGCGTCGAGTTCGCCGATCAACTCGTCGTTCGGAAGTTCCACCATCGAGGCGCCGCTGGAGAAGCCGACGTCCGCCGGCGTGGCTCCGGCACGGGGGGTGGACCCGACGGACACGGTCCCCACGGTGGCCACGATTGCCAGAATCAGAATGAGGGTCAGCCTACGTAGCGAAGTGCGTAGTGCGATCACGCGAAAAGGTTCCTTGCCGTCGATGGTCCGCCGAGTATTTCAGACCATTCCGGCATCGGCCAATCGAGACAATGGGCGCCGGACTATCTCCCGCCCGCCGTTACGTAATTCTTCACCGCCTGGTAACCCGCCTTCGGCGAGAAGTCGTAATTCAGTACGCCGAAGTTCTGCTCGGTCTTCGACGGGTCGGTTCCGGAATCGCGCAGCGAATAGAGGAAGACCGGACCGAGATACGGCACCGTCGCGGTGTGCGTCAGAAACGACCCCAGGATGGTGGCCTGCTGCGCGTCGGTCACGTTCTGCGATGCTGTTCCCGTGGGCGCTCCGTACTCGGTGATCCAGATCTTCTTGCCGGCGTCCCCGTTGGCACTCATCACGGCATAGGCGTCCGCGACGTTGTCCCACGTCGTGTTCGCCGGGTCGATCGGTGTGTACGGGTAGGTGTACGGATGAAGCGCGATGCCGTCCATGTACGGGCCCACCCCTAATGCGTAGAGCGAGGTGAGGAATGTGATCGGCGAGCGCGACACCGCACTCACATTGTTGGCGTTCGCCAATCCCGGCCCGAGAACCGTCGCCTCGGGAACCGACGACTTTATTGCCGTGTACGTCGCTTTCTGAATTTGCGCAAAAGAATTCGCGTCGACGCCGGGGAAATAGAAGAACCACAGATTCGGTTCGTTCCATACTTCCCAGGTGTTCACCCTGCCGCGATAGCGCTCGGCGGCGGTTTGGGCGAACTCGGCAAACACGTCCTCGTCGGCCGGCCGGCCCTCGAATCCGGACCACTGGCGGTAGCGCGCCCAGCCCGGGGTGTAGGTCACGAGCCCGAGCACCTTCATCCCGCGGGCCGTGGCGTAGTTCACCAGTCGATCGGTTGCCGCCCAATCGAATTGGCCCTGCCGCGGTTCGATCATCGACCAGCTCGTCAGCATCCGGACCCACGACGCGCCCGCTGCCTTCATCGCGTCCAGCTCCCGCGCGAGGTCGGCGTCGGACTGGTAGAGCAGTTGCGGGCCCTCGGCGAATCCCAGTCGGGCCAACTGGGTCGCGGCAACCGGCTCGACGACGGGCGCCTCACGCACGTCCGGAGGCGCCGAGAGGGATGCCAAAGTCGCTACCAAGGACGCGCAGACAAGGCCGCGCATCCAGCCCGACATGCTCACTCGCGAATCCATGGCATCACCGATCTATACATTCCAATGGCTCACGCACCTGCCTGAGACCGCCATTTGTACACCACTGAGGCCATTAATGGGTAAGAGGTAGGAAAACATTTGACCAGGCAAAAACGGAAAGAGACCGATAGCTTACAAATTGCCGAAACCACTACGGCGACATATGGTTTACGGAGTACGCGTTGATACCCGGACCGTCGACTTCATGATCGTTTGGGCCCCCGAAAGGTGACAAGAGCTTGTTGAGAGGCGCGAAAATCGTCGGCGCGACGGTTGTCTTCGCCATTTGTGCGTCGGCGTGCACGAAAACGTCGGAGGTGGCTGCCATCGACCCGCAGCCCACCACCGGACCGGGCCACGTCGAGAGTTCCGAGCGACTGTTCACCACCGAACCGAGCCTCGCGAAGACGCAGGCGTCGATCACCCGCGTCGTCTACACGTCGACGTCCGGGGTCGACGGGTCCCCCACTCAGGTGTCCGGCGTGGTAGCCGTTCCTCCCGGAGCGGCGCCCGAGGGCGGATGGCCGATCGTGTCCTTCGCCCACGGCACCACCGGGGTGAAGCCGGAGTGCGGCCCGTCCGTGCATTCGGACCTCTACGGCAGCGGCGGGGTCATCGCGACGCTGGTCGCACGCGGGTACGTCGTCGCAGCCACCGACTACCAAGGACTCGGCGTCGGATCCGGCCATCCCTACCTCGAACCGATCACCGCAGCGAACAACGTGATCGACGCCGTCCGCGCCGCTCGGACCCTCGTGCCCGACACCCGGCCGCAGTGGTTGGCGTACGGCGGATCCCAAGGCGGACAGGCAGCGTGGGCCGCCGCCGAGCAGGCTCCCACCTACGCGCCGGAGTTGCCGATGGTGGGATCCGTCGCCACCTCCCCCGCCCTCGATCTCGAAGGTCTGGCCGACGCCGCGATCGACGGCACGCCGTCTACCCGCCAGGTGGGCGTCCTCCCGCTCGTGCTCACCGGGATGACGAACGTGCACCCCGACAGGCGGATCGACGACTACATGCGGAACGCACAACAGAACTTGGCCGGCACCTTGGTCTGCGCCGGCGACGGCACCGTCGAGCGCGACACCGCATTGCAGAAGGTGGCGCCGACCGATTTCGTTCCCGCCACCGACGACGCCGCACGCAACCTGCGAAGCTGGCTGCGCGACACCTCACTGCCGAAAACGGAGACCACGGTTCCGATCCTGGTCCTCTACGGCGGGAAAGACGATCTCGTACTACCGAATTGGGTGGACACAGCTGTGAACAGAGCATGCGGCCTCGGCGACATCATCGACTCCCGGCTGCAGCCGGACAGCACGCACCGAATCGACACCACACCCATCGGCGACTGGGTTGCCGACCGGTTCGCCGGCCGGCCGGTCGCGAACACCTGCGAGGCAGTCCAGTGAGCATGCGTCGAGTGGACACGCCGTCACGCCGCGTGCGTCCCCGCACCGTGCTGTTGGCTGTCGCGGCGGTCCTCGTCGTGATGATCGTGGCCGCGGTGGCCGCGAAATTCCTCGGCGGCGGGCTCGGGCCCGACATCTACGCCACCGGAGCGCTCGCCACGCCTCCCCCGGGCGACGATCGGGGAACGGCGTTGTCGTCCACCGAGATCGACACGTCCGACGAGGATCTCGCGCGGTCGTCGAAGTCGATCCGCACCGTGGTGTACCGGTCGATCTCGGGCGTGACGGGCCAGCCGACCACCGTCAACGGAACCATCGCCGTCCCCAACGGCAACGTCCCCGAGGGCGGGTGGCCCATCGTCTCCCTCGCCCACGGGACGTCGGGCATCCTTCCCGAGTGCGGGCCCACCGCGTCGACCGCTCTGCGGGGTGTCGCGCCGTCCATGGCCGCGCTGCTCAAGCTCGGATACGTCGTTGCCGCAACCGATTACGAAGGTCTCGGACCCGATCAGGCGACCAGCCATCCGTACCTCGAACCCACCACCGCCGCCAACAACGTCATCGACATCGTGCGCACCGCGCGGTACACGGTTCCCGACACGTCCACGAGGTGGGCCGCCGTCGGAGGCTCGCAGGGTGGTCAAGCCGCGTGGGCAGCCAACGAGGCGGCCGCGACGTACGGCACCGGCCTCGACATGGTCGGCGCCGTCGCTCTCTCGCCCGCCGCGAACGTGACCGACTACGTCACCGCTGCCGCCACGGGAAAGCTGACCGGGCAGCAGAAGCAGGTCTACCCCATGCTCATCACCGGAATTCACAACGCCGATCCCGCCATCGAGGTCGGCGCCTACCTGCACGACACCGTCGAGAAGGGCATCTCCACCCTCCTCGAATGTGTGGGTGAGAACCAACCGGCCAAAGATCTGATCGTCAACGCCGCGCCGCAGACGTCGTTCGCACCGTCCACACCCGCCGACGCCGACGCGTTGACCGCCGTACTGTCTCGCTACGCCCTCCCGCGAACACCGGCCGCGGCACCGATGCTCGTCGTGTACGGCGACGCGGACATGACGGTCATCCCGTCGTCGACGGACGGGGCCATCGACAAGGCGTGCGCACAGGGCGACGTGATCGAGGTACAGGTTCAGGCCGGTAAAGGACATGCCGTCGACCCGACGCCGTTCGCTGCATTCCTGAAAGAGCGCTTTTCCAATACCGACCCGAAGAACGACTGCGCTTCTCGAACCGGGTAATGGGTTCGGTTTTCGGGCTATTTTCCGGCGCCGTTATCGCGTTCTTGCTGCGATGCTCTCGAAAACACCACTGCAGCTACGCTTTACGATACCGAGGCAGAGAATTGTCACACTGATGTTTACCTCCCGATCGGGCGAATACCGAAATCTATTTCTATACTTCGATACGTGGACATCACCGATTACCTGAGAGCCCTGGCGACGCGCTGGTGGGTCATCGTCGCGACCCTGTTCATCGGTCTGGGCGGCGGATTCTTCGCGTACACCACCGTGGATCCGACGTACACGGCGTCGTCTCAACTCTTCGTCACCGCCACGGGCAGTGGCTCGGTGTCCGACGCGTACCAGGGCACCGTGCTCTCCTCCCAGCGAGCGGCGGCGTACACCGCCCTGGTGAGCGGTCAGCAGGTCCTCAGTCGCACCGCCGCACAGTTGGGGCCCGAGAGCCCCGACGATCTGGTCGGCAGCGTCGCGGCAACCAACACACCGCAGTCCCCGGTCATCGCCATCGCGGTCGTGGCGGACAACGCCCAGACCGCGCAGGATCTCGCGAACGCGGTCGCCGCCAACTCGATCGCCTACATCGCCGAGGTCGACGCACCCGAAGCCGGCCGCCCCGCCGTGGTCAAGGTCGAGCAGACCGAGATCGCCGCGCTGCCCTCCGGTCCGATCGCCCCCGATCTGTTCAGGTTCTTGCTCCTCGGCGCCGGCGGCGGTCTCGTGGTGGGTATCGCCGTCGCGATGCTCTGGACCCGCTTGTCCAACAAGGTCACCGAGAAGGCAACGGCGTCCACACTTCTCGACGTTCCGGTGCTCGGCGAGATCCCCAAGGACCGTGACCTGAAGAAGGACTCCATCGCCGAGTTCACGATCGGACAGTCGCGGCCCGCGGAGGCGTTCCGTAAGTTGCGCACCTCGCTGGCCCACGTCGACTTCGAGAATCCGCCGCGCGCAGTGCTGTTCACCAGCGCGAAGGCCGGAGACGGCAAGACGACCGTGGTGCTCAACCTTGCTCAAGCCTTGGCCGAAGCCGGTGAGAGTGTGGTTGCCATCGAGGCGGACCTGCGGCGCCCGTCGTTCGCGAAGATCATCGCCCTGCGTTCGGACATCGGATTGGGCGACGTGCTGGACGGCACCGCCCGCCTTGCCGACACCATTCAGTACCCCGGCGACACGGGCGTCGCCATCGTGTCCGCGGGAGCGTTGGCACCGAACCCCAGCGAACTGCTGGGCTCGGCGGCCATGGGCGACGTGGTAGCGGAATTGCGTCGAAACTTCACCTACGTTCTCATCGATTCGCCTCCCGCCCTTCCGGTCACGGACGCATCGGTCATCTCGCCCCTCGTCGACGGTGTGATCATCGTGGCGGCTCTGCGATCGTCCAGTGCCTCCAGCCTGGAGAGCGTGACGAAGCTTCTGCGCACGGTGCATTCGCGCATTCTCGGGTCCGTACTGACGTTCACGAAGGCGTCGGGCGTACTCGAGGCGACCTACTACGCAGTGGAAGCTCCGCAGAAGAAGCGGACAACCCGTAGAACCGCCGAGCGTGGCGCTCCGGAGCGACGAGTCGCGGAACCTGTGGCCATGGAACCGGGGTACACACAGCAGCACCCGGCCTACGCGCAGCAGCAGGCTCCGGCATACGAGCAGGCTCCCGCCTACGCGCAGGCTCCGGCCTACGAGCAGCCTCCCGCCTACGAGCAGGCTCCGGCCTACGAGCAGCCTCCCGCCTACGAGCCCAGAGGTCCGGTGTACGGACCCCAGGCCCACGGGGCTCCGCCTCCCACGTACGTACCCCCGGCTCCGGCGTTCCGGCCCACTGTTGCGGTGCGTCCGGTGCCGGCTCCGCTCCGCAACGGTCGTCACAGCGGTCCGCAGCGCCCGGCGACGGCCACCGTCGACGACGCGACCGAGGGAATGGACCGCTCCACCGCCGATCACGACGCCGAGGCCACCGCCGACCGCCACTCGGATGCATTCGGTAAGTGACAGACGTTGGCACAGGCCTTCTTTCGAAAGACAACCGCCGGAGTGACATCCAGGGCTTGCGAGCCGTTGCCGCCGGGTTGGTGGTCAGCTACCACGCAGGGCTGAGTCCACTCCCCGGATCGTTCGTGGGGGTCGACGCGTTCTTCGTGATCTCGGGTTTCCTGATCACGGGAATGCTCATGTCGGAAATCGGTCGATCCGGCACGGTCTCGCTCACCGGCTTCTACGCCCGGCGGTTGCGACGGTTGCTGCCGGCGGCACTGTTCGTGCTTCTCGTGACGCTCGTCGCCGCGAAGGTGCTGCTGCCTCCGCTGACGCTGACCGAGATCACCCGCGACGTGATGTTCTCGGCCGTGCACCTGGGCAACTTCTGGTTCGCCTACAACGGCACCGACTACCTTGCCGACCCCACTCCGTCTCTGGTGCAGCACTATTGGTCGCTCGGTGTCGAAGAGCAGTTCTATCTGATCTGGCCGCTGTTCCTGCTGCTTGTTGCACGGAAGTCGGACGGGCGGGTTCGCCGCACCGCCCTGTGGATCGGTGTCGCAGCGGCCGTGTCGCTGGCCCTGTCGGTGGTGGTCACGGACTTCTCCCGCGGCCTCGCGTTCTTCCTGCTCCCCACGCGCGCATGGGAACTCGCTGCCGGAGCCCTGGTGGCGCTTGCGATTCCGCTGATCTCCACCCTGCCCGCCGCGGTCAAGGCCGCGATCAGCTGGGCGGGCCTGGTCGGGCTCATCGTGTCCGCGGCGGTCATCAGCGACACGTTGCCGTTCCCCGGGTGGATCGCACTGCTTCCCGTCCTGTCGACCTGCGCCATGATCGCGGGCAACGACACCGAGCGCGGCGTGCGGATGCTCCTCGCGCTGCCACCGTTCCAGTTCATCGGCAAGATTTCGTACTCGCTCTACCTATGGCACTGGCCGCTGTTCCTGATACCGGCTCTCCTCCTCCCCCGCGAGCTGAACCTGCTGGAGAAGCTGGGGCTGACGGTGGTCGCGGTCGTGTTGTCCTGGCTCACGTGGCGATTCATCGAGGAGACACTGCGCGCCGCACCGGTCGTCACGGCCCGCAAGCGCCGCAGCTACGCGATGGCCGCGGGCATGACCGTGATCGTCCTGTTGGCCGGAGTCGTCGTCGGACGCCTCCCCGCGCTGTACACCAATGCGGTGGCGCCGGAGGCGAACATCGCTCTCGCCTCGTCCGGTACCGAGTTCCCGACGTCCGTGCCGAGCAACCTGCAACCCACCCTCCTGGGTGCCCGTAAGGACCTGCCGCAGATCTACGAGGACAAGTGCGAAGCGGCGCCGGCCGACACCACACCCATCGCCTGCGAGTACGGGGACACCGCGTCCGACCGAACCGTGGTGCTGTTCGGTGATTCGCATGCGTCGCAATGGTTCCCGGCCATGGAACGGTACGCGTCGTCGCGGTCGACGAAGTTGGTCACGATGACCAAGTCGGCCTGCCCGCCCGTCGACATCGAGATGTACAGCACCCTGCTGCAACGGCCGTTCACCGAATGCGACCAGTGGCGGGCGGCGGCGCTGCAGCACATCGCCGAGCTGAAGCCCGATCTCGTGGTGGTCAGCGCGTATTCGACGGTCTACTCCTCCGTGTGGCAGGGCACCGGTGACTACGACGCGGCATGGTCGAGCGGCCTGACGAGCGTCCTGACGGCACTTCCGCCGACCGCGTCGACGTTGGTGCTCGGAGATACGCCGCACTGGAAAACCGCGCCCGCCGTGTGCCTCTCGGCGAACCTCGACAACTCGGCGGAGTGCGTCGAGCCCGTCGGCGACGTCACCGACTCCGCACTGAGCAACGTCGAGGAGCGTGCGGCCGCGGCGGCCGGAGCCGACTACGTCGATTCGACGCAGTGGCTGTGCAACTCGACCTGCTTCCCCATGGTGGGAGACATCCTGATCTACCGCGACGAGCATCATCTGAGTGCGCACGCGTCTGCCGCGCTGGCACCGGTGCTGGGAGCCGAGCTCGACCGCATGACACCGAATGGGCGGCCCTCCTCGTGAGTACGGAACCGCGGTGGATCTTCGCCGACCACACGTCGGTACCGGGCGGCGGAGAGCTTGCGCTCGTGCGGTACCTGCAGGCGACGTCGCTCGCCGACGTCGAGGTACTGACCCTCGAGGACGGCGACGTGTGGAACCCGTTGCGCGAGAAGTCCATTCCGGTGACCACGCTCGGGCCGGCGAACGCCCTTCGCACTCAGCTCGCTCTACGCGCATATGTGCGTCGCAACCGCGATGCGGTGTTCGTAGCCAACACCATGCGCATGGCTCTGCTGCTGGCTCTGGCGCGCACCCGCCGCACCAGAATCGTCTACTGGGTCCGCGACGGTCTCACCGACACCTACATGTCACGCGCCAAGCAGCTGCTGACCCGCTACGTCACGCTTCCCAGAATCGCTGCTGCAGTGGCGAACTCGCAATGGACCGCCGGCACGGTGACGGCCCTCGAACCGGCCATGCCGATCCGGGTCGTGCCCAGTCCGAGCGGTATCGATCCCGACACCGCGACGACGAGTCCGCGGACCCTGCCGACGTCGGGTCCCGTCCCGATCGCCTTCGTCGCCCGGATCTCGGAGTGGAAGGGACCGCACATCGCCATCGCCGCCGTCGACGAGGTGAACCGGCGCGCCGGCCACGAGCGTGTCCACCTCACGGTGGCCGGTGGAACCCTGTTCGGCGAGAACGAGTTCCGGGACCGCTTCCTGGCGATGGTCGAGGCGTCGAGCGCCACCGACTACCTCGGACACACCGACGACGTGACCGGACTGTTCGCATCGAGCGCCATCATGCTGCACTGCTCGGTGACCCCGGAACCGTTCGGGCAAGTGGTGGTGCAGGCGATGAACGCCGGGCTGGTGGTGATCGCCACCCGCGGCGGCGGACCGAGCGAGATCATCACCCCCGGAGTCGACGGCGTCCTGATCGAGCCCGACGACCCCACCCTCCTGGCCGACGCGCTCGAGGCACTACTCGACACTCCGTCCGGCTACAGCTCGATGTCGCGGTGCGCGGTGAAACGGGCCGCGGACTACTCCGACGACACCCTGGTGGCCCGGCTGGATCGATCGTTGCGGGAGCTGAGTCAGATCCAGAAGCGGCGGTAGGGCTTCAGCCCCTCCTGCGCGCCGTCCGCCCGATAGCGCAACAACTTCGCGGGATTACCGGCGTAGACGCCGTTCGCTTCGAGCCGGCCGTGGGCTACGGATTTGGCGCCGAGCACCACTCCGTCCTCGAGGACGGAGCCGGGCGCGACGGAGCTACCGGTGGCCAGCCACACCCGATTGCCGATCACCGTCTTCTTGCTGGTGCCCGCGAAGGTCGGGCTGTCCGGATCATGACCCACGGTGAAGATGCTGACGTACGGGGCCATGTCGACCTTGTCGCCGATCTCGATCCCGCCGCGCGCGTCCAGATGTGCGTGGTGGCCGATGTTGACCACGCTGCCCGTCTTCAGTCCACCCAGGTCGAGCACACGCGTGTGCCGCCCCACCACGACGTCGGTGCCGATGTCCCACCGAAGGAGACTGCGCGCCAGCTTGTTTCGGAACCACGCACTCGGCACTCGCAGCAGAACGTTGGCCAGTTCGATGCGGGTGTCGACCGCGAAGTCCTTCGGCGACCGTCGCCGCGAGTCAGGCATCGGTGGTGAGCCGCTCGGCGCGGACGGCGGCGTTGTAGCGCGCGGCCACTTCCGAGTCCCGGTCCAGTTGAGCGCGTCGTTCGATGGCCGCGGCCTTCGCGTTCTCGCTCTTCAGCACCCAGGCACGCCGCATCACCGATCCCAGGGCGAGGGACGCGATCAGCCCCATCGACGTCGCGAACGGGTTCGAGAACACGCTGTAGACGAGGAAGAACAGCACCACCGCGCTGGCACTCTGCGCCGCCGGATCCAGCCGCAGTGACCACGCGTCGAGCACGGCCTTCAAAAGCAACGCCAGCACGGCGATGGCAGCGAACGGCCCTGCGCGATAGAGAATGTCGACGAACATGTTGTCCAGGTTCGCGACCGATCCGGTGGACAGCCCGATGGCGCCCTTCCCGAACGGGTACAGCATCGCGTCGGGAATGAGCTTGATCAGCTCGAGCCGCACCTGGGCCGATCGGTCGCTGCCCGCGTCGAAACTGGTGAAGCGATCCGCGGACAGGATCGAGGAACTGCCGCTGAACCGGTCGACCACCTGCAGCAGCCCGTATCCGGCGCCGACTGCGAGCACCACCGGCACCAGGCGACGAAGCCCGCCCCGCCCGCTGATGACCATCCAGCCGAGACCAACGGCCACGCCGAGCAGTGCCGACCGCACACCGGTGAGGAACAGCGCGAATGCCATGGTGCCCACCGCGACCACCAAGAAGATCTGCATGACCAAGCGCGACTGCAGGATCCGGCTCACCGAGACCAGGAGCGCGGTGGACAGCAACGCCGCGAACGGGTTGGGCGCATCGCCGGTGCCGAACACCCGCACTTCCTGCGGCAGCGGCTTGCCGATCGACGTCAGCTTGGACGACTCCATCCAGCGCACATCCCAGTCCGGCAACACGAAGAACTGGTAAATGCCGTACAGGCCGATGGCCAATCCGATGAACGGCAGCAGCGCCTCCATGGTGCCCCACACGTCCGGCAGGGACCCCGACCGAATCTGCACGATGACGATGAGCAGGCAGATCTGCACCAGCGTGAGGAACAGGAAGTTCGGCCCGATCAGGCCATGAGTGACCGTGGCCGCGACGTACACGGCCGCCGTGACGTACATCAGCTTCTGCCAGAGGTCGCGTGGGCCGTCCTTGGTGGTGACGCAGTAGGCGATCGCGATGATCACCAGCATGGCGGGAAGGGCCACCAAGGGATCCGCGGACTCCTTGCCGCCGTCGTCGAGTACGCGCCGGATGAAGCCCAGAAAGAAGATGACCGAGGCGGCGACCACGAGCGAGGTTCTCGGTCGCCACGCGATACCGGCCATCAAGCCCACGAGCACCACGATGTACAACTGATCGGACAGTGTTGCGCCCGCGAATCCGACCGCGAGAGCGAACAATGCGATTCCCACGCCGATGGCACCGATTGCCAGAAGCCTGAGCGGATTGTCGCCCAGCCTCGCACCCAGGCTTGTCATCATGAACGCCAAGACTAGTCGGTGAGCCGCCTTTTCACACAGCCGAAAAGGGTGCAAGGGAAATCACCGAGGTCGTCGAGAAATATCGCGATCACCCTCTTATCATCGACCCATGAGCAATTCGTCCGTCACCGCCGCTCCGCAAAGCCGAATGCAGGCGTTGGACGGACTGCGTGGATTTGCGACCATTCTCGTCCTGCTCGGTCACGGGGCCGCCTCGATGGGGTGGCCGGTGCTCGCCGGCGCGCCGTTCTTCCAGGGATACCGCGCACTGGTGATCTTCTTCGCACTCAGCGGGTTCCTCATCACCTCGCTCATGGTCCGTGAGCTGAACAAGACCGGCCGCATCGCACTCGGCGCGTTCTACTACCGCCGTGCGATGCGGTTGATACCGGCGTTCGCGGTGTTCCTGGTGGTGGTGGCCATCCTGGCTGCGAACGTGTCGTTCATCAGTGTGTCGCTGCGTCAGTGGCTTTCGGCAGCACTGTTCATCAACAACTACGTCTCCGGACCGGCCAATGCGTGGTGGGTGGGGCACTCTTGGTCACTGGCCATCGAGGTGCAGTTCCTGCTGATCTGGCCGCTGATCCTGTACTTCTTCGGGCCCAAGATCGCCCTGCGGGTCGCGGCCGTCGTGATCGTGCTGGGGCCCATCGTCCGCATCGGGCAGTACCTGCTGTTCGAGTCCCTACGCGGCAACATCACCGTCACGTTCCACACCCGCGTCGACTCGTTCCTGATCGGTGGGGCGTTCGCACTGCTGTTGAACGACAAACGCTTCCGTGACCAGCTGGTGAAGTGGTGCCTGCGGTTGGCGATCCCGGCCACGGTCTTCATCACGCTGATCGAGCCCTACGTTGCCGGAATCTTCAAGCTGCACTACTACTTCCCGATCGGCTACACCCTGGACGGGGTCGCGAGCGGCATCATCATCGTCGCCTGCCTGAACGGATCCAAGTGGGTCATCAAGTTCTTCTCGTTCCGCGCGTTCACCTTCGTCGGCATCAATTCCTACAGCACCTACCTGTTCCAACAATTGTTCATCAATCATTTCGGTCCGCCGCCTTGGAACAATGCGATTCTTGGAATTGCGCTCAGCGTTCTCGCGGGATTCCTGGGTTATCAGCTGATCGAGAAACCGTTTCTCAAGTTCTCGACCCGAAAGAAAGCCACGAATCAATCTCCGCCCCCGTTACCCGGTCCTGCGGTTCCCGGCGACAAGACCGCCGACGTGTCCGATCAGACCGTGACGAAGTAGGGCGGGCATGGGTTCTTTCCGCCGGTTCTGGCTGAACACCGTCGCGTCCAACTCGATCTGGACCACCCGGCAGCGCAGCGTGCTGTACCGGCTCGGTGGTATCGAGTGCCGCGCCGTGGCGATGTACCCCGGGCTCGCGGTGTACGGCGACGCCAAGGTGACACTCGGACGTGAGTGTGTGATCAACGCGGGCTGCACCTTCGACGCCACCGGGCCCATCACCATGGCCCCCGGATCCGGACTCGCCTACAACTGCTCCGTGCTGACGTCGACCCACGAGCTGGGTCCGTCCGAGAAGCGATACGGCCCGGTGGTGGTGGGCCGGGTCGACATCGGCCGCGGGGTCTGGGTCGGTGCGAACGTGACGATCTTCCCGAACGTCACCATCGGAGCCGGGTCCGTGATCGGGGCGGGTTCGTTGGTGACCAAGGACGTGCCGCCGAACTCGCTGGTGATGGGCGTACCCGGCAAAGTGGTTCGGACGCTGGACTAGTCGACTGTTTCCGACCGGCCTCCGGCCTGCCCGCCGGTCATGGCGTCGACCGTCGGGTGTCGGCGCTCCTCACGCCGGGTCGCGAACGAGATGGCGACACACCGCACGATCGCGCAGGTCATGGTCACCGACGCTGCCTCGAACCCCGTCAGTCCGCCCCGACCGAGTACCACGAGACCGGCCGCCATGACCGCCGCCGTGATCCACGACGGCACGATCAGAATGTGCGGCCGCCCGATTCCGGCGAAGTACGAGATGTCCACGTAGTACCGATCGTTGAACACCTGCGCGATCACCAACACCACGATGATGGACTCGAGACCGCGGAAGTCGGGTCCGAACAGCACCCCGATCAACGGAGCGGCCACCAGCGTCACGACGAGCCCGGCCGCGGCACTGAGCATCACGGCGCGGCGACGGGTCGCGCGGTGCAGGAGCCGTCGATCGCCCGATGCGTTGCGGGTCTCGGGATACATCATCATGCCGACCGCCTGGGACAGCGGATTCGACACCGACACCACGGTGACCGCGACCGCGTACCGCCCCAGCTCGGACGGCGTCGACAACACGACCATCACCAGCTGATCCATCCGCGCCGTCACGGCGTCCGACGCCGCGGACATCCACCGGGGGAACGCGTAGGTGATCAGCGCCCCGTAGGCCTCGGAGCGCAGCGACCCGGCGGTCCTGGTGAGCAGAACCGCGGTGCCGCCGACGATGTAGACGATCATCGACGCGAGATAGGTGATGACCGCGTGGGGAGCGGTGAGCTGACCGGCAGCGGCCAGTCCGATGACGCAGACGCTGGGCCCCGCCAGCGGCACGATCCGTAAGACGTTCCACGACTTGACCCGCGACTCGGCGTAGAGGATCTCCTGCCCGCACAGGCCCAGCCCGACGAACGGCAACGTGACCGCCGCGGCGCGCAGACCGTGAGTGACGAACTCCGGATAGTCGCCGGCGACTGAGGGCGCGAGGATCCACAGCACCACCCCCGCGAGCGCTCCCAGCACCACCGACGTGGCCGCGGCCTGCGTGACGACGGGAGTGCGCGTGCGAGTGGACATGTAACCGCCGGCGTTGGGCACACCGAGGAACACCAACCACGACAGCACCGTCAGCACGATCATGACGGCGGTGATGGACCCGCGCCCGTCGGCGCCCAGCGTGCGGGCGATCAGAATCCCACTGATCAACCCGAGGCCGGTGGTGGACGCCTGAACCCCGGCGGTGGCGATGATCTTGCGGTACTTGCCGAGCCCGCGCACTCTCACAGGACCGGTTCTCGCGCATCGAGTTCGAGCACGCCGGCCCACGCCGCACCGGTGACGGACCACGAGATGTTCTCTGCCGCCCACTGCGCCGCGGCTTCGCCCCGACGTGCACGCGCGGCCGGGTCCGACGCCAAAGCGACTACCGCGTCGGCGAATTCGGCAGGATCGCGCGCGAGTACGAGTGCGTCGCCGTACCACGACGGGGTGGTGTCATGGCCGCGGGTCGATACCGTCGGGACGCCAGCGATCAAGCAGTTGGCTACCGTCGACCTGCGCCCCGAGGCGCCGTCCTTGAACGGGAGCAACGCGATGTCGGCCGACAGGATCTCCTCGATCACCTCGGGCTCCGCGCGGTACCCGAGGGGAACAGCACGTGGATCCGGGGCCGCCGCCGTTCCCACCACCCGCATCTCGTAAGCGATGCCGCGCGCATCGAGCGCGTCGAGGGCACCGACGATCATCGAGAAGTCTCGCGACGGATGCTTCGACCCGAAGTGCAGCAGGCGCAGCGCAGGCCGAGACGGCGGCAGACCGTCGCGCGCGGACAGGTTGTGCATGGTGGGCGAGACGGGAATGACCGTGATGCGCCTGCGAACCCACGGCACGAGAACTCCGAGCCACCGCGCCCGCGTGAAGATGGTGACCACGGACTTCGGCGACGCGCTGGCAACGAGCATCACCAGTACCGCCTGCGGTAGCGCCAGCACCCGGTGTCTGAATGTGACCACGGCCGAGCTCATTTCGTGGAACACGGTGGTGACGGGAGCGACGCGTCGCTGCAACGTCCACACCAACAGCGGGATGGAGAGCGGCAGGCCCTGCCGGTGGTACATGTGCGGCACGTAATGAAAGACGACGTCGTCCGGCTGGAGCCGGCGTGCCGTGGCGACGAGCGCCGAGTAGCCCGACCGGGTCCAGTCCTCGTGTTCGACCACATCGGCTCCGTCGAACGTGGTGCCCCGACCCGGCCACGGCGCACAGAGGACGGTGACATGGCAGTCGGGCCACCGCTTGCGCGTCTCCTCGATCCATCGCGCGCAGTAATCACCCACACCGCCGGGCTGGGGCGGGAATTCTCGGGTGACGATCAGAACGCGCTTCACGCTTGTCGAGGCCCTTCCGAACTTTTGCCGTGCATTCGATTTCAGTGAATACTACAAGCGCCAGTTGACAATTGCCTGTCGGTAGTCCACTGAGTAACAAGCGAATTCACCGAAAGGGTGCCGTGCACGTACACATGACCGGGTCCGAGTGGTTCGATTCCCGCCCCGGCGGTTTGAATCGATACTTCGAATCCTTGTTCTCGGCTCTGCGTGACGACGAAACCGGGCCGGTGACCGCTTCGGCGTTCGGCGATCCGATCCCGGGCGGCACGTCCTGGAGTCCGACCGGCAAGAGTCTCCCGGCGCGCATCGCCGCGTCCCGTGTGCACCCACCCGAGGTCTCGAGAGCGGGGCGCTCGAACACACTGATCGACAGTCACTTTGCGCTCTACGGCAATTCCCGCACCACCCTGGAGCGGCGAACCAACGTCATCACGCACTTCCAGGGTCCGTGGGCCGCCGAGAGCAAGATGGCCGGCGCCCGGGACATGCGAATCCGGGCGAAGTTCCTGCTGGAGAAGTCCATCTATTCGCGCTCGGACGCATTCGTCGTTCTCTGCCAACGATTCAAGGACGTCATCGTCGGTGACTACGGCATCGACCCCGACATCGTGGAGATCATTCCCGGCGGTGTGGATCTGGAACGGTTCGCCTTCGCCGAACCCGAGACGTCCGCCCCGGTGGTGGTCTGCGCTCGGCGGCTCGAACGCCGCATGGGCATCGACGTGCTCATCAACGCGTGGCCCGAAATTCTTCGGGCCGAACCGGACGCACGGCTGTTCATCGTCGGAAAAGGCACGTACGAGGACGAGCTTCGCGCACTCGTCACGCGCATGTCACTGGACAAATCGATCACGTTCGAAGGTCGCGTGAGCGACGCCCGCCTCAACGAGCTCTACCGAATGGCCACGGTCACAGCCATTCCCAGCCTTGCGCTCGAAGGTTTCGGGTTGATCGCCCTCGAATCGCTGGCGTCCGGTCGACCCCCCGTCGTCACCGACTGCGGCGGCTTGCCCGACACCGTCGTCGCACTGGATCCGTCTCTCGTCGTCCCGATCGGTGATGCCGACGCCCTCGCCGCACGGATCGTCGGCGTGTTCAACGGAATCGGCCCGACGGCGAAGGAGTGCCGAGTGCACGCAGAGACCTTCGCCTGGGATCGGATCGCGGCCCGGCACCGCGAGCTGTACGCGTCGCTGTTCTGAGGTTCTGAGGTTCTGAGCTCTAGAACGGCGTGGACGGGAGCGTGCCGAACTCCGAGACCCGTTCTCGCAGCGTGCCCGTCGCCATGTAGCGCCACAGGGTGTTGCGGGCGCTGTCGTCGAGGTACAGAACGCTGGCGCTGCCTTCCGTTCCGGATCCGCCGACGGGCGCCCGCAGGAACGAGACGTCGGTGGGCCCCAGGCCGCGTTGCGCCACCGCCAGCTTGGCGAGGTCGAGATTGCTCAACGTATCGTCGACGCTCACTGCCCGGGTGATGTACTTCAGAACCCGGTCGACCTGCCGAGGTTTGCGAATGGGATCGACCTGCCGAATCTTGGTCGCCAACGCTCGAAGGTAGTTCTGCTGCCGCAGGATTCGGTCCAGGTCACCGTCGGGAAGTCCGACGCGTTGTCGCACGTACGCCAGAGCGGCCAGACCGGTGAGGAAGTTTCGCCCCTGGTAGAACGTGACTCCCTCGTTCTCGGTCTCTCGCGCGACGTCGACGAACACACCCCCCAACGAGTCGGTGACGGCGACGAAGCCGAAGAAGTCGATGACCGCGAAGTGGTCGACCCGCACTCGGGTCAGCGCCTCGACGGTCTGCACCAGCAGGGTCGGGCCACCGAATGCGTACGCGGCGTTGATCTTGTCGTTGCCGCGACCGGGAACGGGGACCCAGGAGTCCCGCGGAATGGAGACGATCTCGGCGGTTCGGCCGTCGCTGTGGAACTGCACCAACATGATCAGGTCCGACCGGGCATCACCTGCCTCCTCGGTGGCGTCCGTACCCGTCGTCGGACCCGTCGTGCGCGCGTCGGAACCGACCACGAGGAAGTTGGTGGCACCGGGAGTTCCCGCTGGACGGGCACTTTCGTCGAGTCCGTCGAAGACGCCCGGGATGCGGTCAACCGCGTCGAAGTAACGCTCGAACACGACGACGAAGGTGGTCACGATGCCGATGATCGCCACGAGTGCCAGCACGCTGGACGCGATGATCGTCCGTTTGACGATGCGCTTGCGCCGGTGCCGACCGTGGTCGACACGTCGCATGGTGACGCCGGTTCTGCGCGATGGCGGCACAGACCCCGACGGCAGTGCCCGAGTGATGGTCATTGCATCCGATCAGTAATTCACGTCGGCAGTGCGCCGACCCGCGTGCTGGACTCGCTCCCGAGCAAGTCGTCGATGGTGTCGGCAAGGCGTTCGGCGAACCGGTCCTCCCCGAACTGCTGGACGTGTCCGACGATGCGCGCGGAGTCCCACGAACGGCTCTCGCACCGGTCGATGGCGGCCGAGATGGCCTGCGGCTCCGGCTCATCGAAGAAGATTCCGGTGACGTTCTCGGAAATGGTATCGAGGAATCCACCCCAGCGAAGCACAATGCTGGGCTTTCCGTGATGACCGGCCTCGAGCGGAGTCAACCCGTAGTCCTCGTAGCTCGCCGCAACCAGTCCGGACGTGTTCTGGTACAGCCACGACATCTGCCCCTCGGACAGATCACTGAGCATCAACACGTTGTCGAGCCGCATGGCCTCGAGCGCGTCCTTCTCCGGTCCGCGGCCCACCACGACCAATGTGCGGCCGGTGCCCTCGAACGCCTTCATCACCTTGTCGACGTTCTTGTACGGCAGCAGGCGGGACACGCACAGGTAGTAGTCGCTGCCGGCGAGCCACTCCGCCGCCTCCGGCACGGCCTCGACACCGGCGCTGTCGTCGACGGTGAACGGCGCGGGCACCACCGTGGAGTCGATCCCGTAGGTGGTCGTGATGCGCTCGCGCACAGCCGTCGAGATTGCCAGGTAGCGATCGGCCGAGTGTGCAGCCCGTCGATCCCAGCGCCGGAGCGCGGGTGTCAGCGCGGACATCAGCAGTCGCTTGACCATACCGCTGGACTCGCCCAGGTAGACGTCCGTCTGGTACAGCCACCGAGCCGGCGAGTAGCAGTAGACCAGCTTCTTGCCCGTGGTGGAGAAGCCGTGCGCCCACCCACTGGAGCTGGTGAGCACCACGTCGGCGTCGATCTCGGTCATGCTGGACGCGTGCGGCAGAAACGGAAGAGCCACACGGTGATTGGATCGGAGAAGCCCGACACGGTTCAGCGGTGAGACCCTGATGTCGAGGTCACCGAACTCGGGGTAGGTGGCTGCCGCGTCGTAGAGGGTCGTGTAAATCGGCGCTTCCGGAAACGCCCGCGCCATGGCGAGGACGACCTTCTCTGCTCCACCCCGCTGCGTGAGGTAGTCGTGCGCAATCGCTACTCGCGGCCGGGTTCCGGCCACTGCCGCAGTACTTCTGGTCACTGCTCCACCCATTCGTGTTCGACATAGAGAGCTCCGTCATTCGGAAACGCCGCTGTTTCCACGTTCCCCCCGAGAACACCGAATCGAGTGGGTCGTTTTTGGACCCCGATCGCGATTCCAAACAGATCGTAACCATTCCTCATCAGCGGGGCCGAATTGGGCAACATCGCAATGCGGTAACGAACCGGAGTGGAATCTGTTGTCCCTCAGGACAACCAAACGACCCGCTCTTTCCGAGCCATTTACCGCGTAATGGTTTGTTTGGCCTGTGGAAGCGGGTCCGAACCCAGGATCAATATGCGCCGTTCGAACCCAGTCGCGCGTGCGGGTCCAACAACATGTCCACCTCACGGCGGTCGACGAACGGCCGGTCCGGCTTCTGGTACATGCTCGGTCCCCCGCACATGGCGTCGAGCAGGGTCCGCTGTCCCGTCTCGGTCCTCCGACGTGCTTTCTCGGTGTACGTGAGCCGCTCGTCGGACGTCAGCGCCGCCAGGAAGGCGTCGGCGTGGGCCACCACCACCATTCCCGAGACGTGCCCGAAGCCGAGGCTGGTGAGGATGCCGGCCCTGGGTTTCAGCTCGAGCGTTCTCTTCGGCCATACCAGATGCGGGTACTGCTTCATCTCGTCGTCCACGCAGTCGAGGGAGCGATTCGGGGGGATCTGCTGCGAGTCCAGAATCTGGCAGAGCCCGATGATCTGGAACGCTGCCGCGCCGCCCTTCCCGTGGCCCAGCAACGACTTCTGCGACACCACGATCAACGGGTTGCCCTCGCTGCGTCCGATGGCGTCTCCGAGGCGCTCGTGCATCTCGGCTTCGTTGGGGTCGTTGGCTCGGGTCGACGTGTCGTGCTTCGAGACCACGGCAATGTCGTCGGCGGTGAGGTTCAGCTTCGTCAGCGCAGTGTTGAGCTCGGAGTCGCGGTGACCCACTCCAGCACTCAACGCACCGATTCCGGGCGCGGGGATGGACGTGTGGATACCGTCGGCGAACGACCCCGCCCACGCAACCACACCGAGAACCGGCAGTCCCATCTCGAGCGCCAGGTCCCCGCGCGCCAACAGCACGGTGCCGCCGCCCTGCGCCTCCACGAACCCGGCGCGGCGGCGATCGTTCGCACGGGAGAACCGTCGCGGGTCGATGCCCTTCGCCTCCATCGCCGTCGAATCCGCGGTGGCCGACATGTTGGAGAACCCGAGGATGCTCTGCGGGCCGGCGTCGTCGAAGCCGCCCGCAACCACCAGGGTGGCCTTGCCGAGCCGGATCTTGTCGACGCCTTCCTCCACGGACACCGCCGCCGACGCGCACGCCCCGACCGGGTTCACCATGGCGCCGTACCCGCCGACGTAACTCTGAACCACATGCGCCGCAATGACGTTCGGCAGCGTCTCCTGCAGGATGTCGTTCGCCACGGGCTCACCCAGGATGGTCTGGACGTACGCGGCGTGAATCGCCTGCTGCGCACCCTGCCCGGTCCCCTGCGTGTTCGCGACGTACCGCGGGTGCACCTTCTGGAGCAATTCGGCCGGACTGAAGCCGCTGGAGAGGAACGCGTCGACCGTCGCGACGATGTTCCACACCGCCACCGGGTCGAGAGCGTCGACCATGTCGGCGGGGATGCCCCAGCGGAGCGGGTCGAAACCGTCGGGAAGATGCGCGCCGACGGTGCGGGTCATCTTCATCGCGCGCGGTACCCGGATCTCGGTGCCCTGCTTGCGGGTGACGGTCCATTCACCGTTCTTCTCGGTGATCGTGGTGTTGTCCGGATCGGCGTCCTGGAACGACTCGGCTTCGGCGCGCGATCCGACCACGAACGTCAGGTCCTTGTCGAGAAACACCGAGGTGAGGAGCGGGAGGGCGTTGTCCGTCATGACGCCGTAGTCGGGGAAGGTGCGAATGCCCGTCCTCTCCAGCACAGCGTCGTGATAGCGATCGGCGATGTCCGCTTCGTCGATCGGCTCGCCGCTCTCGCGGTCGCACCACCCGTCCTGCCACTCGATCAGACCGGTGTTCCAGGCGAGCTCGACGACTCCGGCGGCCGAGAGCCGTTCGTGCACTTCCACTTCGAAGCGAGTGCGCGACGATCCGTACGCTCCCACCTCCCCCGCACCGACGATGACGACGAGGTCCTCGGGGCGGGCGGTCGTTGCAGGCCAGGTGGGGTCGAGGGTTCGCGGGACTGTGCGGGGGGCGGGTGGGAGGGCTCTGACTGTTCGTCTGCTGTTGTGACTCAGGGGCACCCTCACGTCGTCGGTTCGACTGAATGTGCCCCCGACTCTGGGGGACTCGGCCGCCAGCGTCGCAAAATCGAGGCCGGCGTGGGCCAACCCGCCGCTGAGGTCGATGTCGAGAGGTGCGCCGAGGCGTCGGACGTCGGCGGTGCACGTTTGTAGGAGGAGTCCTGCCATCTCCGACGGGGTGAACACTTCCACCCCGCGCTCGCGGGCGGCGTCGACCAGTCGATCGTTGTGACCCATGAGCCCGGTGCCGCTGACCCACCCGATCAGGGCGTGCACCAACGTGACTCGGCGTGACCATGATTCCGACCTCCACCGCGCCACGATGGCGTCGAGGGATGCCTTGGCCTCGCCATAGGCACCGTCGCCGCCGAACAGTCCGCGGTTGGGTGAGCCCGGCAGGACCACGTGCAGCCGTGCGCGGGTGTTGGTGTCCGAGCCGATGGCCGACAGCGTCGCGATCATGCGCTCCACCGACCACAGCAGCACCCGCATCTCGATTTCGGCGCGGCCACCGGCGTCGGTCAGATCGCCCGACACCGCCGGGGCTGCGAACGGGAACAGCATCGTCGGCTGCAACGCGGGCTTGATCTCGATCGTCTTGCCGCCGAGCGTCTCCGTCTGCCGTTCGCCGATCCAGCGGGACAGGGCGTCGACGTCACCGTACGACGCAACGTTCGCCGGTACCACCCACAGCTTGGCGCCGACGACGGCGTTGTCGCGGTACAGGTTTCGGTAGAACTCCAGCTTGTCGGCGTCGAGGCGGGAGGTGGTGGCGATGACCGTCGCGCCGCCCTGCAACAGATCGGCGACGATCGCCGCGGCGATGCTTCCCGTGCTCGCGCCGGTCACCACGGCGGTGTCGGCGGACCAGGTGTCGACGGGGGGTAGAGCGGCGTTGGTGGCGATGTGGTCGAGGGTGTCCCGTCGCGACCCAATGTGACGTTGGGTTGCGTATGTGGACCGAACGTCACATTGGGTCCGGTACCAGTGAGCCTGCTTCACAACGGCATCCCCCGCCCCGATGAACCGCACCGGGTCGACGGTGTCCTGCCCGGTGTAGATGCGAGCAAGGTCTTCGCGCAGCGTCGCCCAGCGGTCGTCGAGCAGCACGGCCTTACGCGGATCGAAGGCCGGCGCCATCTTCTTCTGCCAGTCGGTGCCGAGTTCGGTGGCGACCATGCGGGCGAGCTCGTCGTCGTGCACGGGTTGTGCGTCGACCGTCTCGCTCAGTCCCAGTTGATCGAGGAGGGCGCGCGCGGTGGTGGCGAGGATGCCGTCGGCTCCGATGATGCTGTCGGACAGATCGTTCAGCGCGCCGCTGTCGACCGAATGGCTGGCCGTGCTGCTCGACGGGAGCGACACGGCGACACCGGCCCGCGACGCGACACTGCGGACCGCCTCGTCGACCGCGGTGTCGACGTCGGCAAGGTCAATGGTTCCGAGAGCACCACCCCGCAGGCTCGAGCCCTCGCGCGTTGCCAACGCCAGTTCGGCGCGCACGTGCGCCGCCCAGCCGGTGCCGAGTTGCCATGTAGCGGTGACACGTTCGGTGACGTACGTCGGTCGCTTGCCGGACGGGCCGAGGGTGCGGCGCAGCATGTCGTCCAGGGCGTCGGTCAAGACGGGGCCGAAGGCGCTGTAGCGCGGTGACATTCGCGTGGCTGTGGCGCCGAGGGAGGCGAGGTCCAGATCGGCGCCGCCGTCGATGGCTCCGATGCCGAGCTCCGAGGTGAGGTCGAGCATCAGTTGGTTGCGGCGTGAGGAGACGCCCTCGCACAACGACTCCACCGTGTCCGTAAGGCTCAGCTGATCGAGGCGCACCTTGGTCCACGTCGCGATGAGCACGCGGACTGCGTCGGCGACGGTGAAGGGGATGTCGGCGGGCCGTGCGGTCGTGTGTATCGGGGCTGTTTCGACGACGACCGCCGCGTCGACGACCTCGGGCTCCAGGGTCTCGGCCACATCGGCGTCCTGCGAGAACACCACGGCGCGATCACGTTCGACGTTGAAGACCTGTGGCGCTCGGTTGCGTGCCAGGTTCGCGAGAGTGGGTGCGGTGGCGACACCGACTTCGACGAAGCGCTGCACTCCCAACTCGTCGAACAGCACGTCCTGGGTCTCGATCCAGCGCACGGGGTTCGCGAGCTGCTGGGCGAGGAGGTCGATGAGGAGGGTGCGGGCCGTTCTAGTCGACTCAGGGGCACATTCAGTCGATCTATCGGTGTGAGGGTGCCCCTGAGTCGCAGCCGGGACGGGAGCGGGAAGGGCGAACGGGCGCGCCGTCAGGTTGGGGATGTACCGCCCGACCAGCGCATCCGCGTCGATCATCTTCGGAACGAGCCGATTGAGCACGGAGCGAAAGCGTTCGACCCCCTCGTGCAGCACCGACGAGTGGAACGGCGTGTCGATGCCCGGCACCCTGACGAAGGCGCGGTCGGAACACTCCCCTTCCAGCGCCTCGAGCCCGGACACTGTTCCTGCGACGACGTACTGCGCCCCACGCTGGTTGTAGTTCACGACCTCGAGGAATTCACCCGACCGAGCGGCCACGTCCGCGACGAAGGACGCGTCGCTCAGCCCCATCCGGTTCGGTCGAACAGCAGCCATTCCATAGTTGCTGCGGCCCTGACTGTCTCGCTCGACGAGGTCGGACATGATGGTGCCGCGCGCGTAAACCAGCTCGATGACGGTGTCCAGGTCGAAGATGCCACCCGCCGCGGCCAGGGCCGTGAATTCGCCGACCGAGTGGCCGCAGAAGACGTACTCGGTTGCCACTGCGTCGTTCTCACGCAGCTCGGCGATCTGCGCGTACCCGAGGGTGGCCATCGCGACCTGGGTGAACTGGGTCAGGAAGAGCACGCCGTCGCGGTGGTGGAACTCGCGTCCGTCGACGGTGATGGTGATCGGGTTGTCCCGCACGATGGTGAGGATGGAGAAGCCGAGTCGGTCGCGGGTGAACGCGTCGGCGCGGTCCCACACTCTCTTCGCGGCAATCGAGGTTGTCGCGGCCCCCTGACCCATCCCGACGCTCTGAATGCCCTGTCCTGGAAACGCATACACGGTGACGGGAGCCTTCTGAACTGCCGTGGCCGACATGACCGGGTCTCCGTCGACCCGGCACAGGACCTCGAGGACATCCCGTCCTGCAGCGGACGCAACGCGGTCGACCGTGACGTCGATGCGCGCACCCGGCTCGACCGGAGCGAGGAACGACGCTGTCCACGAGTCGAGTTCGACGCCGACGGCATGCTGGGCGGCAGCCGACAGCCACATGCCGTGCACGATAGGGCCGTCGAGTCCGGCCAGCGCGGCCGCGGCATCGGACGTGTGAATGGGGTTGTGGTCGGACGACACGGCGGCGAACGCGTGCATGGCGTCTGGAGCGGTCAGGTGCGTTGCGAGGCGACGTCGTCGCGGGGTCGGGTTCCCGATGGGCTCTGCAGCACTGAGGGTTGCGGTGCCCACTCGACCACGAATGGCGAAGCGTTCGGTCATGGTGGCGATATCGGCGACACCGAGATCGTGCGCCCCGGACGACTGCACCCGCACCGACACCTCGACCACCCGGCCCACGTCGGTGTCGGTGACCCCGACCAGTTCGGCCCGGACGATGAACGCACTCGACTCGGTGGGCAGAGCAGCGTGCACGGTGACCGTGTGGTCCAGGTGCACCAGGTCGAGCATCCCTTCGATCACCCGAACGCCCGACTCCGTCTGCGCCGAGCCGAGAACCGCGAACACCGCCGGCCAGCAGGCGCCCATCACGACGTCGGGCACGGGCCCGTTCGGATGCCGGTCGTCGGCCAGACCCGCTGCGGTGACTGCGGTGTGGCCGGACGCCATGCTCGGCATCCACGCGGCGGTGTCCCGAGCGACGCCGTCGCGGACCTCGGGCAGGGACCCACCGGCAGCGACCTCCAGCAGCAGGAGCATCGTTTCCGTTGCGGCGTGGGCAGATACGACCGGCACTCCACCGTCGGTGGCGGAGGGCGGAACCGTGATGGGGATCGACAGACGGCGCCCGTTCAGCGGCACCGTCAGCAGCACGGTGTCGGCGCTGATGGTGGTCAGCTCCGCCCCCGGGTGGTTCGTGAAGAACCCATCGTCCTTCGCATGCCAATCACCCAGTCGACGAACAGGATTCGAAATCTGCCGACCCACCCAGTCGACGGTGTCGGCGGCCAGGAGGACTGAGAGCGGGCCGTCGGTACGATCGTCGCGGCGCCGGCCCGGCACCGATGTCGGCGTGCTCGCCAGGCGGTCGACGGTGGCCTGCTCGAATCGGCCGAGCAACTCGGCGACCGGTTCGTCGACACGGTCGATTCCTGCGACGGACTGCGGGCCGGGGATCACGATGACCTGATCGGCCGCATACCTCGGATCATGCGCCTGCCACAGCGAATCCGAGCGCCACCATCGCCGAACGTCCGCGTCGATGATGGGCACGAACGGCACCGGCTTACCCGGAACCTTGCACTGCTGCAGAAAGAATGCGACGTCCGCGGGGTGGAGGACGGTGTCGCGGGCATGGGGGTAATGGGCGACGAGCGCGTCGACAGCATCAGACGGGTCCTCCTCGCCGGAGAGGACGGAGTCGACGGTGCCGTTGTCCGATGGGTGAAGGCGTGCCTCGGCTCTGGCGAGGAAGGCGTCGAGGCGGGCGGTCCAGCTGGGGTCGGGTGTGGAAAGGAGTGCCCCTGGACTCTTTTCCGCGCCCGTGTGGCGAAGCCACCCCCGCAGCCACCCCTCGTACGTCATTGTCCCCACATCGCCGAAGTAGGGCTTGGCCGTCTTGGACAGCGCGTCGATGATCTCGTCGCGACGGGCTGCGACCGCGCCGGCGTCACCGGCCACCTCGTCGAGCAGCCGCCCGCACCGAGACGCCGCGTTGTCGGTCTCGTGGATGTCCGCCCCGAGTTGGCTGCGGCCCGAGGACATTCCGCCGTCGGTGCGGCCGGCGCCGATCCACCGCTCGGAGCCTGCTGTCTCCATCAGCAGTCGTTTGACCTCGGGCGACGTCGTGGCTTCGAGTGTGGCCATCGCGGCGGTGCCGACGAGGATGCCGTCGACGGGCATGGCCGGGTACCCGCGTTGCACGGACCAGTAGCCGGTGAGGTAATCCGCCGCCCGTTCGGGTGTACCGATGCCGCCGCCGACGCAGAGCACGACGTTCGGCGCCGCGCGGAGCTGCTGATACGTCGCGATCAGGAGGTCGTCGAGGTCTTCCCACGAATGGTGTCCCCCCGCGCGGCCACCCTCGACGTGCACGATGATCGCCTCGTCCGTCGCCTTCGCGATGGCCACCACGGCGGCGATCTGCTTGACCGTGCCCGGCTTGAAGGTCACGTAATCGATTCCACTGCTCTTCAATTCGGCGATCAGGGCGAGCGCATCGTCGAACTCGGGGATGCCGGCGGTGACGACGACACCGTCGATCGGCGCCCCGGCCGCACGCGCCTTCGGCACCATACGCTTGCCACCGACTTGCATCTTCCACAGGTACGGATCGAGGAACATCGAGTTGAACTGCGCGGCGCGGCCGGGCTGCAGCTCGCGGGTCAGTTCGGTAATACGTTCGGCCAGAATCGCTTCCGTGACCTGACCGCCCCCGGCCAGCTCCGCCCAGTACCCGGCGTTGGCCGCGGCGGCGACGATACCGACGTCCACCGTCGTCGGCGTCATGCCGGCCAGGAGGATCGGTGACCGACCGGTCAGCCGGGTGAACGACGTCTCGACCACGGTGCGCCCGTCCGGTAGCGACACAAGCGTCGGTGCGTACGACGCCCACGGCCGCTCGGGAACGGGCGCAGCGCCGGGGGTGATCAGCTGACGTTGCCCGGCCCGCGTCGACACCGAGACGATGCCGATTCCGCTGCTCGCCAACGTGGATCGGCTCAGTCGCCCGATCGTGTCGTCCGGCCCCATGTCGAGCAACCAGCTCGTTCCGACCGACGCCGTTTCCAGTTCTTCCACCCAGTCCACGGGGTCGACGGCGGTGCGCCGAGCGAGGTCGACCGCACGCTCGGCGTTCAGACCGCACCGTTCGGACCAGGCGCGGACGTCGTCGAGCGCCGGTTCGAGAGCCGGGTGGTGGAACCCGATACGGATGGGCAGCGGTTCGAAGATCGGATCGAACGGTGCCCCGCCGGTGCGCTTCGCGTCGCGCTCGGCCGTATCTGCGTCGGTGACGGCGCGGCACAGCTCCTGCACGCGGACCAGATCCTCGTACGGACCCGAGAGCACCACGCGGCGGCGGCTGTTCTTGATGGACAGGACGACGCTCGGTACCTGTTCGAGCAGCGCCAGAAGCCGGTTCGGATCGATGTTGGCCACCGACACCATCGGAGCGCGCTCACCCTTACCGGTCAGTCCACAGTCACGGGCCTGCTTGACCACTGCCGCGACGGTGATGCGTACCGCGGCGATCAGCTCGGCATCGTCCTGGCCTGCGGCGTCCCATGCGGCCGCGCCCCAACATCCTTGCGAATGGCCGATCGCGCGAACATCGGGGAACCGAGTGGCGTCGATGCCCATCACCGACAGGGCGCGGATCATCGCCATCTGCGCCAGCAGGATTCCGGGAACCGACGCCTCGGGTGCGGTTTCGTCCGCAGGGGCGAACGGTCGGAACACGCTGGGCGCGTACGGAAGTAGTTCCGACACGACCGGCGTCAGAAGACGGTCGGCGTCGTCGCACACCTGCTGGAGCTGGGCGCTCAAACCGTAGTCGGCGGTGATCTCGGAAAGCACGCTTTGCCAACGACTTCCCTGCCCCCCGAACGCAACGACGAACGGCGCACCCGACTCGAGATCACGATGCAGCGTCGGGTGGGTACCGGTGGAGATCTCGTGAATCGACATGCGTGCGTGCGTCCTCTCGGGGATGGCACACCCCGCGGCGCCTCGACCTAATGACGTCGATCGTGCTGCATGTCGTGCGTAGGCGCCTGTCGACCGATCAGCGCCGGTCGGGGGCGCGGTGGCATCGCGTGCCACCACCGGGACCTGCTCGGCCGCAGTGGTTCTCGGACTCGGCATCGAGTGCCGCCGGAACCGGGACGAGGACCGGTACGAATCGGAGAACGAGACATGCTGCCACGGATGACTGCGACGAACAGCCGCTCAGAGCGTGTCGAACGTCACACAGATCCGGCGTGCCGGGTGACGTCTCGACGCTGATAACTCGGCTGCGAGGTGCGTTGCCGGAAGACGGCACCCGACCGTTGCACCGCAAGCAGCGCGGCACCCTTGGCCGACACCGACTCCGGAGTGGACGGCGTGATCAGCTTGGGACCGAACGACTGAGTGAACAGGCTGCGCACGACGGGGAGGTTGGCACACCCACCGAGTAGCACCACGGTGTCGACCTGCCGCGGGCACCGATCCAGCGTCTCCCGAACCCACTCCACCGCGTCGGTCAACGGGTCGAACATCAGGCGGTCGACGGTGGTGCGCCACAGGTTGACCGAACCGCCGACGAACGGACCACCGATCCTCACCACGCGGTGCAGAGCGAGCATCTCCAGACTCCACTCGATGCCTTCGCTGAGGCGGTCGAGAGCTTCGGCGGTCATTGCGTTGTGATCACCGTGTTCTTCGGCCAAATGGTCGAAGATGGCGTTGGCGAACATGTCTCCGCGGAAGGACTCGGTCCACATCGCGTCGTACACATGCCCGCTCGACGAGTCGAGGATGGACACCGAGATACCCGTGCGGCCGATGTCGACCACCGCCGTGGTGCGCGACGGGCCGAGCAGTCCCCGCATCCGCAGATACATCAGCTGGGCACCCAACTCGGACGCCAGCCGAACCGGGCCGCCCTCGTGGATCTCGAGGATGTTGTGTCCGATGCGCGACGACGGGTCGTCCGGCACCACGAGCACCGCACCGTCGCGCTGCGCATGATGATTGGCCGCAACCGAGTCGACGACGGACAGTGCCGTGGACAGTCGAATGGCCGGGTCGCACCCGTGTACGGCCTCGGTGCCGAGGAGTGCGCGGCCCATCGGGTCCATGACGGCGGCGCGAATTGCGGACGCTCCCATGGATACTCCGACTACTGCGCGCATACTCCGACCCCACTCAGGTTCCGCGAATTGGTATGTGGCGATCCTAGGCGATGAAACATTCTCATAGTTGGTTTTCGGGGAATATTCCAGCTATTGGTTTGAACCAGTTTCCTCGGCCGGCGGCACTTCAGGGTCGACCGTGGGTTCGGTGACGACGGGAGGCACTGTCTCCGTTGACGTTTGGACGGGAGCAGCCGACGTCGACGCCGACCCGCCGCTGTTCGGCCGCGACGGGGACCGAGTCGACGGCGGGGCCGCGACCGGGACCGTTCTGATCGGCGCAGTCGACGGCGTCCGCACGTTGGCCTGCGGAACCGTCTCCTCGGTGTACGTCTCACCCGTGTACGGGTTCTCCGTGTAGGTCTCCGGGTCGTACGTCTCCGGGGTGTAGATCTCCCCCGTATTCGGATCCACCGAGTAGACCTCCCCCGTGTCCGGGTCGGTCGTGACCGGTGGCGCGACAGGCGCCGGTGGCAGCGCCGGCGCAGGAACGGGGACCGTGGTGGTCGGCGCCACCGTCGAAGTCTCCGAGGTCAGCGGCGTGCTGGATCCGGTCGACTCCGGACCGCGCGTGCCCGCGACCGCCCACACCGCCACGCCCCCCGCGACCACCGCCGCGGCGATACCCCCGGCAACCAACGCCAACCCGCGCCGCGACGGGTCCGGCTGTCGCTGCGCGCGCGGCACCTTGATGGCCGCGAACGTGGTGGTGTCGGCCGACTGGATACCCCAGACCGCGACGGCCACCGGAGTGGCCAGAGTCGAGTCGAGCTCAGGATTGGACGCATCGGCCAACGCGACACCGGTGATCTTCTGCGCATCGAACGACGACACGATCGAATCACGTTGCGCCGCCGACGAATACGCCACCGTCGTGCGACGGATACGCAGATCGTTCCGTTCCGCCCGCAGCGACATCACGCCCACCGCAGCAGCCACGACGTCCCCGACGGACATACCCGATTCCGGGCGCAGCGGAGTGACCCGCTCGTCCACCGCACCGAGCTGCGGCAATTCGGGATCGACCAGAGTGGCAGTCACATCCGCCAACCCAGCCGAAATCCCCAGTACAACATCCATCGTCGTTCCCCCGAACTGGTCTTACTCGAAAAGTGTCAACGCGGCATGACGATGGTCATCGTCGGAATCGCCATGCGCGTCGTGGTGATCGGCGCACGCGTCGTCGTTGCGGGCGCCCTGGTCGTGGTGATCGGAGCGCTGGTCGTGGTCGGAGCCTGCGAACTCGGATCACGGTCGCGCTTGGTGGTGGTGGTCGGCTGCGTGACGCTCGGCGCAGCAGGAGCCTGCGCAGACGTGGTCGGCTCCGGGCGGTCGGCAGCACTGGTGGTCGGATCGGCAGACTCGGACGTGGTGGTTTCAGTCGTCGTCGTGGTGGTGGTCGTGGTGGTGGTGGTGCCGTCGGTGGTCGTCGTGGTCGTGTCCGGCGCCGGCGCATCGACCTGCGGCACGGCAGTCAGCGCACTGCGAGGCACGGTAGTGGACACGACGCTCGACGGGACGCCCGACGCCTCCTCCGACATCCGATCCACCGACGCCGTGCGGGCCGACGCCGCAGTCAGCGACGCCACCACCGCCACCGCAACCACGGCGCACGTGCCGATGTACGCGGCGATACGCGAGCGACGCCTCTTCGACGACGACGACAACGACACCGCAGCGTGCTGCCTCGGTGAGGAGGACACCGGTGCGGGGGCCGGCAGGGCCGGCACCCAGGTGCGCACAGGAATAACCGTCGACAATCGGGCGGCGCCGACCGCGGCGAACAGCTCGGGATGTTCGGGGACGACCACCGGCAGCTCGGTGATGTTCATGACCGCCCGCACCACGGACGCGATGTTCGCTCCGCCGCCGACCATCAGGATGCCGTCGACGTCACCTGCGGCCAGCGCAGCCGACACCAGAGCGGTCAACGCACCCATTTCGGGCGCGATCAGATCCTCGAACACGAAGCGGCGCAACCGAACCGAGTCGGTCACGAACGGGCCGGACACGTCGACGGACGCCTCGGTGGACAGCGACTCCTTGGCGGCGGCCACCTCGGTGGCGAGGGCTGCGACGGTTCCGTCGGACAGCAGTTCCGCGGCGCCGTAGGTGTCGACGAGGTACTCGACGACGGCGAGGTCGCACACGTCGCCGCCGAACAGTTCCGTGCGGGAGGTGGACATGACCTCGCCGGTGTAGGAATCGACGACGTGCACCCGCGTGCCCATGCGCCCGATGTCGACGATGGCCAGCTCACGCAACGAACCCATGATGCCGAGGGAACGGTTGGCGGCGACGATCGCGTCGACCTCACCGATCATGCGCAGGCCGTCGTAGACGTAGGGATCCGCAACTGGATTCCCGGTGTGGTCGGAGACGACCAGAACCGGCGACTCCTGCCCGTACCACTGCGCCAGCTCATGGACCGCATCCGCATTGGCGGCCATGGTGGGGCCCATGACGGGCCGGACGGTGGAGTCGACGACATTGCCGTAAGAGTCGGTGACGACGCCACGGACGCAACCAGCGCCCATCGACGCGCCGAACGCGCTGTCATGTGTCCTCATCGGTGTACACCTCGCTCACGAACCCCGACAAAGCCAACAGATAGCCCGACACTATCGGCTCAATCAGGGAGAAGCAACGCGTTCATCCATTCGAACGAACCTGAAGTTTATTTCTGGAAGTTCAGATACGCCTTCGACGGGGTCGGACCGCGCTGGCCCTGGTACTTCGAACCGGTGCCCGCGCTGCCGTACGGATGCTCCGCGGGACTGGACAGTCGGAACAGGCACAGCTGCCCGATCTTCATCCCCGGCCACAGAATGATCGGCAGGTTCGCGACGTTCGACAGCTCCAGCGTGATGTGGCCGCTGAAACCCGGATCGATGAACCCGGCGGTCGAGTGGGTGAGCAAACCGAGGCGGCCCAGCGAGCTCTTTCCTTCGAGGCGTCCCGCGAGGTTGTCCGGGAGGCTCGTGAGCTCGAGGGTCGACCCCAACACGAATTCGCCGGGATGCAGGACGAACTGCTCGCCCTCCTTGCGCTCGACCAGCGTGGTGAGCTCGTCCTGACGCTGCGCCGGGTCGATGTGCGTGTATTTCGTGTTGTTGAAGACGCGGAAGAGGCCGTCGAGACGGACGTCGACGCTGGACGGCTGAACCATCGCGGGGTCGAACGGCTCGATGCCGAGTGTGCCGGCGGTGATCTCGGCCTTGATGTCGCGGTCGGAGAGGAGCACGGGTGGAAGGGTAGTCGGGCCGCCGATTTGTGGGCGATCAGGGACGGAATGAGAGCTGTTTTCATCCCTGGTAGCCCACAAATTCGAGTTATCCACAGGGTGACGCCTCGGGGCTACCGTTCATCGGCGACTTGGTCGACGCTGAACTCATGACCGTGCGCGGATCCTCGGACCCCGGGATGACCCGACACGCCCTGCGCTCCGGATACCGGCGCCTGCACCCGGGCGTGTGGGTGAAGCGGGACGAAGAGCTGACGGCATCCGTGCGGGCGCAAGCCGCATGGAAGTGGGCGCCGGCTGGCGCGATACTCGCCGGATATTCTGCAGCCGCAATACACGGAGCCAAGTACTTGCCGAGCACAGCCAAGGCGGAGTTGATAGTGACGGAACGGCTTCGGCCGCCGACGGGTGTGACTGTGCGACGACGAACCGTCTCGCCAGTAGACGTGCACGTGATCAGCGGGATGCGCGTCACGTCCCCGGTACGGACCGCATTCGACCTGTGCCGTGATCTGGACGAGAGCCGGGCGGTCGAGGCCGTGGACGCGCTGTACCAGGCGACGACGCTGACCAGAGCGACGCTGCTCGACTACTGCCACAACGCTTCGCGAGTCCACGGGTACCGCGGCGTCAGGGGTGTCGTCGAGCTGACGAACGAGGGCGCAGAGTCGATCTGGGAGACGCGAACTCGGCTGTTCATGGTGCGAAGTGGACTCCCCTGCCCCGATACGCAGCTTGTGATCTACGACGGGCTCGGAAACTGGATCGGGCGATTCGATCTCGGATACAAAATGTGGAAAGTAGTCGTCGAATACGACGGTGACCAACACTTCGAGTACGAACAGCGGCAACGTGACGTCGAGCGTTGGAATGCGCTGAGCGGAGCAGGCTGGCGGCTCATCAGGGTCAAGGCCAGGCAATTGACACAACAGCCAGAGCTACTACTGGGTCACATCCGGCGGGCGCTGCGCGACGCCGGCGCTTCGATATGAAATTTGTGGGCGATCTGGGACGCGATCAGGGTCGAAAGCGTCCCTGCTTGCCCACAAAATCGGCGACTTGCTAACCTTGCCTCCGCACTTCGCCGATGTAGTTCAATGGCAGAACGGCAGCTTCCCAAGCTGCACACGCGGGTTCGATTCCCGTCATCGGCTCCACATGAACGACACCTACGAGGCTTTCAGCGCGCGGGTCCTCGACTTGGTCGACCGCATCCCGCCAGGCCGCGTCATGAGCTACGGACAGATCGCCGAGGTTCTGGAGCATCGTGGGCCGCGCGCTGTCGGCAACGTGATGGCGCGCGACGGCGACACCGTCACGTGGTGGCGGGTGGTGCGAGCGGACGGAACACTGCCGCCGCATCTCGTCATCGAGGCGCAGGAGCACTGGTTGATCGAGGGAACCCCGACTCGCCGCGGCATCGTGGACATCGCGCAGGCCCGGTGGTGGCCCGAGGATCCTCAGACAGCGATCGAGCCGACCGCCAACATCTCCAGCATCCGGTCGCCGGGGACGGGCCGCGAGAACAAGTAGCCCTGAGCGCGGTGGCAACCGAGATCGATCAGCACACCGGTCGCCTCGGGGTGTTCGACCCCTTCCGCAATGAGGTCCAACCCGTACGCATCGGCAAGTGCCGCAATGGTTGTCACGATGGCACGATCTTCCGGCGCGGTGCCGAGGTGCTCGACGAAGGCGCGGTCGATCTTCAGCGCATCGACCGGGAGCACCTTGAGGTGGGACAGCGAGCTGTAGCCGGTGCCGAAGTCGTCGATGGCGATGTCGACTCCCAGCTCCCGTAGCTCGACCAAGGTTTTGGCGGTGATCGCAAGGTCGTGCACCACAGCGGCTTCCGTGATCTCGAGGCACAGATTGTCCGCGGACATGCCGTGTTCGGTGAGCACGGCACCGACCTCTGCAGCGAAATCGTCGGCAAGCAGTTGTGCCGGTGAGACATTGACGCGCATGGTGATGTCGAGTCCGGGCACAGCCTTGGACCACTGCATGTACGTACTGCATGCGTGGCCGAGGACCCACCGACCGAGATCGGCAGCAAGGTTCGACGCCTCCGCGATCGGGACGAACTCCGACGGCGGCAGCATTCCACGGGAGGGGTGATCCCAGCGGACCAAGGCTTCGACGGCCGTGATGCGATCGGAGATCAGGTCGACCTCCGGCTGGAAATACAAAAGGAGCGAACCGTTTTCGATGGCGGACCGCAGGTGCAGTTCGATGTCGTTGCTGAGCTCGTTGCGCGAGTGGAACGCGGGGTCGTACTCGACCACTGCGTTGCCACCGAGGTTCTTCGCGGCCAACACAGCCTGGTCCGCGTTGCTGATGAGGTCGTCGACCGTGCCGATTCCCGGTGTGACGGTGGCGATCCCGATGCTGGCGGTGCGGTTGAGCACCTCACCGGCGACGCTCACGTGAGCGGTGGTGACCTCGCGGAGCAGCGCCTTCGCTCGGTCCACGACTCCGTCCGCATCCAGCACGATCACGAATTCGTCTCCACCCCAACGAGCAACCATCGTGTCGGGCCCGACGCAGCGGCGCAGCGTATCGGCGATGGTCCGGAGGAACAGGTCCCCGGTGGGGTGGCCGTACGTGTCGTTGATGGACTTGAGCCGGTCCACGTCGAGGAACAACACCGATACGCAATCGGTTTCGGCCATCTTCGCCGTCAGGTGTTCGTACAGCCCGCGGCGGTTGGCCATGCCGGTCATCACGTCGTGCAGGCCGGCGAAGCGAAGGCCGTCCTCGGCCACGATGCGAGCTTGGACCTGTGTCAACAGCATGGCGATAGCGACCAGGGCGTTCAACTCGCTGTCGGACCAGTCCAGATCCCCCGACTTGGCAAACCCCAGCATGCCGATCGATTTGCCGCTGTTGACGAGTGGAACCACGGCAGACGATGTCGCTGCGAAGCCGGTCGCCTCTTCGACGCGGGCACGATAGTCCTCCGCCTCCGCAACCGGCCGGAAGACTGCCGGTGTGGTCAGGTGCTCGACTTGACCGAACACCGAGTCCGTCTCGAAGTACACGATGCCCAACGGGTCCGGATCCGGAACGTTCTCGCGTGGAGGCCATTCGGCAACCATGACCGACGCCCTGCGCGCGTGATCGGTATGACGCAGGAAGCACGTATCCACGTCGAAGTAGTTCACCAGATCGCGCAGAACCAGGTTGTACGCATCCGACACCGTCGTCGAATCGACGCTCATGAGGTGATTTGCCACCCCGGCTACGACGGCGTCGAGGCTCTGACGTTGCAGCAACGCGATATCACCCCGGCCTCTGCTCCATGTTTTCGAACGCACTCCGAAAACCGACATTACCGTGAGACGGAGTTACACCGACCGCCTTCGGCTCACTGCGTCTACGGGGGGCGCGGTGGACAGCCTCAGAACGAGCGCGACGGACTGCGTCTCGCCCACTCCTGCGACAGCGAGGAACCGGCGCCTCAGCTCTGCAAGCTGCGTTGCGTAGGCGGCACTGAGGCCGCGGCAATCCTCGTCCGACTGCGCATAGATGAAGGTCGGGGACACCGGATGTACCGCCAACCCGAGCTCCTCCGCGGCGATCCACACACTCTCGGTGGCGCTTCCGCCTGTCACGAAATCGGCTGGCTCGCAACCGTCGACGCAGACCACGGCAACGGCCGAACTGGACAGGATGCGGTCGCGCGTGTCGTCACCTAGCGCATGACCGGTATCCCACTCGGCCAACAACGCCATGACCTCGGGACGACGGGCGACCTCGAGTTTGACGAGGTCGGTCTCGTCCATTCCGAGACTGCCGACCTCGATCCCGGTGTCGATGTCCGCGTCTCCCGGCCATCGAAGTTCGGAAATCATCTCCGAGTGCAACGTCGGGGTCAGGTAGCGCAGGCGATCGGTCGCCGACAACACATCCGCGATCTCGGTCAGTGCATCCCGATCCGACACCACACGCACCGATGCGCCCTCGGATTCAGCCGCATTCTCGAGCGCCGAAACCGCATCTGCGGGCAGTGCTCCCGCGGTTCCCATCGACCGGTTCGTGGCCCTGTTCAGCATCGCCGAGTGACGAGCGGCGAGGGAAGGATCGGTGCCGGGTGCCAACTCCACTCGCGCGACGGTCCGGCCCTCGTTCGAGGTCTCGACGGCGGTCGTGCCCAGCCGACCGGCGTGCGCCGCGGCCACCCGTGCGTTGAACAACGCAGCGCCCAGAGCAACGTGACTACCGCGGTACCCAACATCGAGTCCGGTGGTACGGGCCGGGTCGAGGACGATGGACACCTGCCGCTCGTCCCCGTGCACCGTCCACGGTTGCACGTTCCCTCCGGACGGTGCGCGGCGCGCAGCGTCCGAGACCGACGCGGTCACCGACTCGGCACGGTCACTCGGCGGGGGTGGGTCAGCTGGAACCGTCGGCCGAACGGGGTTCTCGATACCGTCGAGCAGGTCGTCGAGGTCGATGTGCAGTCGACCGGACGGCAGGGGCAGGCCCAGTCCGAAACGACGGACGGCCGCGGCGACACTCGCGCCGCCGAGCGCCACTTCGCTCCCCAGTTGTGGCCACGTCGACACCGTGCGTTCGACCTCGACCATGGATGCGGCCAGGCGGGCGGATAACCCTTCAGCACCCAGGATCGCCATGACGTAGGGCACCTTGTCCCGGTTCGACAAGCCCACGAGCGCAGAGGAGTCGACGTCACCGATGAGCCCGTGGAACAGCGGCCGGTCCGGCTCCCGATCGAAACGTTCGACGTCGATCAGACCACGATCACTCGTCTCCATGATGACTGGAATGCCCAGTGCGCGTGCGGTTTCGCGCACCAGGAACTTGACGTCGATCGAATCGCACTCTTCCACGACCAGATCGAGACCGGTCATGAACTCGACGGCGTTGGCGGCGTCGAGCCCGCGTTGATCGACCGTCACGTTCAGGTACGGATCCAGCTCTGCGATACGGCGAGCTGCGACGACCGTCTTGTTCACACCGAGATCCAGCACGGTCACCGGGATCCGGTTGAGGTTCGACAGTTCCATCTCGTCGAAATCCGTCAACCGAAGCTCGCCGCATATCCCGTCCAACGCGAGCGTGTGTGCGATCGCGTGGCCGACACTCAAGCCGACGACACCGATCTTCAACTGCGAGAGCACCTTCTGCTCATTCGTGCTGATCTTGTTTCGGTTTCTGTCGAACCGCAGCCGGCGGAACCCCTTCGGTCCGAGGACGGCTACGACAGTGCGGCGCCACGGATAGTGGATCCACCGAACCTGTTCGGACAGTTCGTCGTCGGGCGCAGCGGGGGTGACCTCTTTCAGTGCCCGAAGCTGGTCTGCACTGCGGTCGACGAAGTCGACCGACGGGTCCTCACGCAGCAGGTCCAGAAACGCGGCATCGGCGGGTACCGATTCGTCGAGTACTCGCCCTTGCCACTGGTCGTTCACCCGGTTGCCGACCGACGGTTCACGGCGAACGGTCCGGTGCCGTGCAGCACGGCGTCGACAGCGTTGCCCATCCGTCGGTACTGATCCGAGTCTGCGCGTTCCTTGAGCTTTCCGTGATCCCAGTAGATCGCTTTGGTCTTGAATCGGGAATCCGGGTACTCGACGGGCTCGATGTGGTCGGCGACCACTGCTCCCGAACTGAGGTAGTGGCCGATCACGTGCTTCGCCGCGGTACCGAATGTGAATCTCGACCCGGACAGGGCGGCCGCGATGGCCGGCCCCTGTCCGAAGATCTTCGTCAATCCGCGGTACTGCCGTGCGCTGTCGGAGACCCACCCGGTCTTGCTTTCGAGCACCCCGAACGGCAGCCGTTCGGTGATCATGGCCCGCAACGCAGCCTGCGAGGCCGCGTTCGACGCCATCTCCATGTCCGCGTAGGCGTCGGTAGCGGCGAGGAACGGACCTCGTGCGCGTACGCCGGCCAAGATCTCGTCCGACTCGTCGACGGCCGCGAGAAACAGCGATGTGGTCGTTCCGACGCGCAGATCGTCGAGTGCGAGTGCGGATTCGACGCCAAACCTGCGATAACTGCCCAATGCACCGGTGATGAAGCGCTCCCACAGATCCGGTCGGTCGGAAGGCGACGACACCACTACCGTGTAGTCGAATTCCGGATCCGCGTAGCGGATCTCTCCACCGGGCCAAAGCTGGGTTGCGCCCTTATTTTCTGGTGCAGACAGGATAGATGCCCCGAACATCCGTCAGTTCCTTTCATCGCAGTTGGTTCCAGTCCTAGTAAACAGGTTTCTCGACTGTTTTCTAGTCCTAGCGAACAACTGGACGAAAATGAGACGAATCAGCTACCCGTCAGACGGATTTGCGCAAGATCTCCTCGACCGGAGTGCTGGCACGACCGATGAGGGACTGGAGGTCGCCGGAATCCGTGTCGAGGTCTCCGCGGCTGATCGCTGCGTCGGCTCCGGCCAGCATCTGCGCCACCGGCTCGGGAAGGCCTGCACCGACCAGCGCTGCGGCGTAGTCGGATTCGGGAAGGTTCGTGTACGTGACGGTCGACCCCGACACCTCGGACACGATCTCCGCGAACCGGCTGTAGGTGATCCGCTCGTCGCCGCCGAGTTCGTAGACGGCGGCGCCCTGACCGTCCTGCACCAGGACCTGCGCGGCTGCGGCGGCGAAATCGGCGCGGGACGCGGCGGCGATACGACCGTCGCCTCCACTGCCGTACATCGTCCCCGATTCGATGGCCTGGGGGACGGATCCGAGGTAGTTCTCCCAGTACCAACCGTTGCGGAGAAGAACCGCAGGGATGCCGGACTCGGCGAGACGGGCCTCGGTCGCGCGATGCTCGACGGCGAGCGACACGGTGGACGTGTCGGCCTTCAGGATGCTCGTGTACGCGATGAGTGAGACGCCCGCGGCCTCGGCGGCCTCGATCACGTTGTTGTGCTGCGGAACTCGCTTGCCGACTTCCGATCCCGACACCAGAAGCAGCTTGTCGACGCCGGCAAGGGCGGACTTCAGCGCGTCCGGATCGGAGTAGTCGGCCACCCGCACGTCGACACCGCGCTCGGCGAGCGACGTCGCCTTGGCCTCGTCACGCACGACGGCGACGATGTCGCCCGGCGCGACGCCGCGTTCGATGAGTCCGTCGATGGCAAGGGCGCCGAACTGTCCGGTTGCTCCGGTCACTGCAATGGTCATGATTCCTCCAGGCACGTCAGGGTTTCGCTTCCTGATCATCATGCACTTACTTTTAATGCAGTGCAACCGAAGCTGTTAGCCTGGAGTGATGGACGACCCGACTTTGGAGGCAGACGTGTTCGCGCGGGGCTGCCTGTCGCGCGAGACGCTCCAGTCCGCCACCAGCAGATGGGGCGTGCTGGCCCTCGCGGCACTCGCGGAGAGCGACTATCGATTCAGCGCCCTGCGCCGCCGGGTAGACGGCGTGAGCGAGCGCATGCTGTCCCAAACTCTTCAGACGCTCGAACGCGACGGCCTCGTGGTGCGCACCGTGCTCGAAGCAATCCCGCCGAAGGTCGAATACAGCCTCACCCCACTGGGCCGCGCCGTGGCCGACCATCTGACGAGTCTCATCCGAGTGGTGGAAGAGCACGTCCCGACGGTGGCCGCGGCGCGGATCGAGTACGACGCACGGCGTTAGCCGAAACCGGTTAGCTGAAACCGGTCAGCTGAAACCGGTCTAGCCGCGGCCGGTCTTCGACTGAAGCTTGTCGATCAGTTCCGACGCCTCGGCCTTGTTCGGCGTGCCCTCGATCTCTTCGCCGGCCTCGCGTGCCAGCGTTTCGAGGTAGCTCTTCTGCGGTCCGGTCATTGGCTCGTCGCCGGTGACCCAGTCGGACGGGTCCTTCTCCGGGTTCTGGTCGACGTTGTTCTGGTTCGATGTGGATTCGCTCATGCGTTCGATTGTACTCCCACGCGAGAAGCAGGTCTCGGTCCTGTTTATTCGTTCGAGTCCAAAACGTACTCAGGGTTCACAGCAAAAAATCAGCCGAGGATGCTACAAACAATGGGTGACCTGGTTGTGGATCGCATTGTCGCTGTGGACGGCGGTCGCCATTCTCGTGGCGCTCGTCCTCGGCCGTACCGTGGCGCGCGCCGACCGCGAGGAGCTCGGGTCCTTTGTCGACTGGGACATTGCCGAACTGGAAAAGGACATTCACGGCGCGCACTGAGAGCCATTTCGACTTTTCAGAAAACCGCGTGACTCGGAGCCAGCGCCCGATACGCCGATGCGACACCCGTGACCGCCGCAGTCAATTCTTCGGGAATGCGAGCGAACGGAAGGCGGAGGAATCTCTCGAACGCGCCCTCGACCCCGAACCGTGGCCCCGCGGCGAGAATCACCCCATGGCTCGGCGCGATCGCGGCCAACGCCGTCGACAACTCCTCCGGCATCTGCAGCCAGAGAGACAGCCCGCCCGGAGCCGCCTCGAAATCCCACCCCGGCAGCTGATCGCGCACCGCACCGGCCAGGACGCCGCGTTGTCGTCGCAACTCCTCCCGCCGCGGTCCGAGAACCGCCTCGTGATCGTCCAACAGCGCCGCGCACGCCAGCTGATCCATGATCGGTGTGCCGATGTCCAAGGCAGCGCGTGAACTCGCCAGACGGGCGATCAGCGACGGTTTGGCTCGGATCCAGCCCACCCGCAAACCACCCCAGAACGACTTGGACGCCGACCCGATCGTCACCACCGTCGTCGTCGACTCGTTGGCGAACGACGCGACCGGAGGCGGCGGCGCCTCGTCGAGCCACAACTCGGCCATCGTCTCGTCGACGACCAGCATCATCGACTGCTCCCGGGCGATGGACGCGAGTTCGGCCCTGCCCTCCGCGCCGAGGACCGCGCCGGTGGGATTGTGAAAGTCGGGCAGCGTGTACGCGATTCGCGCGCCCGTCTGCTGCGCTGCGCTCCGCACCGCTGCCAGATCCCAGTGGTCGGGTCCCGGCCGCAGCGGAACGGGAACCGGCCGAGCGCCCGTGCGCCGCAACGCTTCTATCGCGTTGGGGTAGGTGGGGTGCTCGATGAGAACGCGGTCCCCCCGCGTCGACGACACACCCAGCAACAATCGCCACGCGTGTTGCGCGCCGCTGGTGACCATGATCTGGTCGGGGCTCGTCGGCAGACCTCGCTCGTCGTACCGACGCGCGATCGCTGCGCGCAGCACGGCCAGTCCGACCGGCTCCATCCCGTGCCCGGCAAGATACGTCGGAAGTGCTTGCAGCGCGGACGTATACGACGCGAGCATCGCATCCGACGGCGCACCCATCGCAGCGTGCGACATGTCGATCGTGAGGCCCGGATAGGCGGAAGGCAAACGCGCCGTAGACATCACCTGCATGCGCGCCGACGCCGGCAACGACACGGTGCTGCGAGATCCCTGACGGCTCAGCAGGTATCCCTCGTCGCGCAGCAGTGCGTACGAGTTGGTGACCGTGGTGCGCGACAGCTTCAGAACACCGGCGAGGTCACGTTCGCTGGGCAGCGCCACCCCCAGCGGGATACGGCCGTCGTGCACCAGCAAACGCACGCCGTCGGCCAGGGCGCGGTAGGTCGGGCGGCCCTTCACGCCGTCACCGGGGCGCCACTGGCCCAGATCTCGGGCCAAGGTGGTGGCACCCAGTACGCGGGAGGTCATGATGCCAGTATCGGGGGCGCTGGACCCCGATGACAAGTCCAGTCATACTCGGTGGTGTGAACGCGACCGGCTTCCACCTCTTCGACACCGCCTTCGGGACGTGCGGGGTGGGGTGGAACGACGACGCGATCGTCACGGTGGCCCTCCCCGAAGACGACGTTCGGTCCCTGACCGGACTCGAGTCCGAACCCACACCCCTCGCACGGACCGCCGTCGACGGTATCCGCGCACTGCTCGCGGGCGACGCCGTCGACCTCGGCGCCATCCCCGTCGCACTCGACCACCTGCCGAGCTTCGACCGCGAGGTCTACGCCGTCACCCGCACGATCCCGCGGGGACGCACCCTGACGTACGGCCAGGTGGCGGCGCTCATCGGGCGGCCGAAGGCGGCACAGGCAGTGGGACGAGCCCTGGGCCGCAACCCGGTTCCCATCGTGGTGCCGTGCCATCGGATCTTGGGCGCGGGGACAGAGGTGGGCGGTTTCTCCGCACCCGGCGGGGCGGCGACCAAGGCCAAAATCCTTGCCGCAGAAGGTGTTGCGGGGTTCGAGGAACCGACGCTGTTCTGAGACGGACTCAGGCTTACGTGGCACCCATCAGGAACGCGCCCACGCTCGGAAGCCACGCCACGGTCCCGTTCTCGAATGTGTTGTATCGCCCATGCCCTGTGGGCGTGCGCTTCTCGTTGCTGATCGGGTATCCGAGAGGTCCACTGGCCCCGCCGTAACCGAGGTACCACTCCAGGATCTCGCCCTGCACCGCGTGCGCGCCGCCGTCCGGGAGGGTGAACACCGTGGCGTTCTGGAACTCCAGAATCCCTCCGCCGCGCGGGCCGAGCATGAACTCACCGACCTGCTGCCCGATCCACGGGTGTTCGTACTCGAAGCGCTCGAACACGGCGACGAACACATCGAACCCTGGATAGGTACCAAGCATCGCTCTGCCTTTGCTCCTGTGACACCGACCAAGCGGTGCCTGACACCAGTATCAACTACAGGCGCCGAACAAGCACGACAAAACAGCCGCGAGTTTGTGATATGGGACAGATTCCTCCGACCGAACGACGGCATGTCCCCCGTTTGACTGCGTCAGGTCAGAATGTCGCGGCGCACGATCGTCTCGTCACGACCCGGACCCACACCGATGTACGAGATGTGCGAGTGCGACAACTCCTCGAGCCGCAGCACATAGTTCTGTGCGTTCACGGGAAGATCCTCGAACCGGCGGGCGGCGGAGATGTCCTCCCACCAGCCTGGCATCTCCTCGTAGATCGGCTTCGCGTGATGGAACCCGGTCTGTGTCATCGGCATGTCGTCGTGACGCACCCCGTCGACGTCGTAGGCGACGCAGATCGGGATGGTGTCGAGCGAGGACAACACGTCGAGCTTGGTCAGGAAGTAGTCGGTGATGCCGTTGACGCGGGTGGCGTAGCGCGCGATGACAGCGTCGAACCACCCGGTACGACGGGCACGTCCGGTGGTCACGCCCACCTCGCCGCCGGTCTTGGCCAGGTACTCACCGCTGTTGTCGAACAGTTCGGTGGGGAACGGGCCCGACCCGACGCGGGTGGTGTACGCCTTGAGGATTCCGAGCACGGTCTCGATGCGGTTCGGTCCGACGCCGGACCCGACGGCCGCGCCGCCCGCCGTCGGGTTCGACGACGTCACATAGGGGTACGTGCCGTGGTCGACGTCGAGCAACGTGCCCTGCGACCCCTCCAGCAGAACGGTTTCGCCCCGCTCGAGCGCGAGGTTCAACTCCAAGCGGGTGTCGGAGATGCGGTGCTTGAAACCCTCCGCCTGACCCAGCACCTCGTCGACGACCTGCGCGGGATCGAGCGCACGGCGGTTGTAGATCTTCGAGAGCACCTGGTTCTTGAATTCCAGTGCGGCCTCGACCTTCTGGGCGAGGATCTTCTCGTCGAGCACATCGGCGACGCGGACACCCACACGGGCGAACTTGTCCTGATAGCACGGGCCGATACCGCGACCCGTGGTGCCGATCTTGCTTGCGCCCAAGAACCTTTCGGTCACTTTGTCGATGGCCACGTGGTACGGCATGATCAAATGCGCGTCGGCACTGAGGAACAGGCGTGTGGTGTCGATGTCGCGCGCCTCGAGGCCCGCGATCTCCTCCAGCAGCACACCGGGATCCACGACGACACCGTTGCCGATCACGTTGTTCACGTTCGGCGACAGGATGCCCGACGGAATCAGGTGCAGCGCGAACTTGTCACCGTTCGGCAGGACGACGGTGTGGCCGGCGTTGTTGCCACCCTGGTAGCGCACCACCCACTGCAGCCGTTCACCGAAGATGTCGGTGGCTTTGCCTTTGCCCTCGTCGCCCCATTGGGCGCCGATGAGGACGATTGCCGGCATGTGTGTGCTCCTACAGGTCGAGTGTGCAGACCGCATGCCGAGAACCGGCAGTGGCCGGTGGCACAGTGTAGCCGAGGTGGGGTGGGAGGTGGTGCACCCGGCGGATCGTGGACCGGCCCCCGCTCGGATTTCCGCGCCCCGTCCGGACTCAGGGGCACCTTCAGTCGATCTATCGGTGTGAGGGTGCCCCTGAGTTGCAGTCAATAGCTACTTGCTCCGAGTCAGGGGCACATTCAGTCGATCTATCGGTGTGAGGGTGCCCCTGAGTCGGAGCGGAGCGGAGCCGAGCTGCGGCGCACGCCCTACGCCTCCACCAACCGTGCCAACGACCCGCGGTCCGGCGCATCCAGCTTGGTGCAGGCCCGATAGATGTGTCCCTCCACGGTGCGCACCGACACGAAGAGCCGCTGCGCGATCTCACGGTTCGACAGTCCACTTCCGACCATCGAGGCCACTTCGCGTTCGCGGCTGGTCAACGGCAGGGGGTGGGCGGCCGCCACGAGGTTGGGCGTCGTCGCGCCGTCGCATCGGTCGGCCAGCGCCCGCGCACTCACTCCAGCCTCGGCTGCCCGCCGACGTTCACCCTTGCCGGCGAACGTGACCGCGGCCAGGGCGGCGGCGTCCGCTGCGTCGGGGAGGGCGCCGAGCCGCTCGAGTTCTGTCGACAGACGCATCAGTTCGTCACCGTCGGCGTTCTCCGCTGCCGACGCGTGCGCCGCGAAGAGTGGCACCAGCGATCCGTCGCATAGGCCGACCAATTCGGTCAGACGGGCCGAGCAGGTTCGGTCGCCGAAGCGAACGGCGTTGTGCAACAGCACCGCTTCGATACCGAACTGTCCGGCGTCGCGCGCAATCTCGGCGCCGTGGCGAGCGTGCCGCTCGGCGGCCGTCGTTTCACCACGGTTGGCGGAGAGCCACGCGCGCGACAGTTCGAGCTGCGCGTCGAACACCGCGAGGTGGCGCCCGCGCTTCTGGTCGGCGGTGACCAACACCGCGTCGGCCTCGGACACGCGGCCCAGCATCGAATACGCCTGTATCAAGCCGACTCTCGCCGGAAACGCCCAACCGGCGGCGTCCGCGTCGGAATCGAGTGCGGCCAGAGCTTGTTCGAGTCGGCTGGCGGCCCGAGCGCATTGGCCTCGGGCCAGCTCGACGGTCCCGACATGGACGTTGGCCAGACCCCACGACAGGTACTGACCGGTCACGGAGAAGTCCAGGAACTCCGTCGACTTGGCTGTGGCCGAAGCGAAGTCGCCCGTCAACAGCAGCGCAAGCACCTCACCGAACCCGGCCGGGAAACGCAGCAGTCCGTCGAGCTGATCGTGCACGGCGGCGCCCTGAGCGGCGACCGCCGGAACCTGAGATCCCTTGCCCTGCACCGCCAAGGCGTATCCCGCGCCGAAAGCGGCCCAGCCCGTTGCCCAGGGAAGCGAGTTCCGTTGCGCCAGAACACTCATGGCCAACTTCTCGGCGTCGACGGGATTGTTCTCGAAGACGAGCACGATCGAGGCGACCCCGTCCACGATTGCCCGCAGGTGCGGGTTCGTCACCCGCTCACGGACGATGTCGAGAACCGTGTCGGCGGTGACCGAATCCCCACGCGCCCACATCAGATTTGCCACGCGCGACGACCCCCAGCGCACGAGCTGCACCTCGTCGAGCGAATCGGGGTCGTACGCTGTCAGCAGGTCTTCTGCGTCCCGCGAATGTCCCTGCCACAGAAGCGCTCTCGCGAGCAGGTCCGAGGCCGAGAATCCACCGCCCGAGGTGACGGCTGCGCGCGCGAGGCGTTCGCCGAGGGCCAGTTTGCCGAACCCCAGCGCGTCCTGGCTCGCGCTCGCCAACAGGTCCACGTTGACACTCTGGTCGCTGTCGAGGGCCAACTCCGCCAACCGAAGTCGCTCGACGGCACCGGAGACCGGCCGCTCCTTCAGTGCGCGCACCAGCAGACCGCGTAACCGTCGCCCGGCCACGCGTCCGATCTGTCCGCGGATCACCTCGCCGAACAGCGGGTGGGTGAAGCGGACGTCGAGATCGTTGCCGGTCTCGGAGACCCGGACCAGACCACGTCGCTCGGCTTCCTCCACCGCCTCTTCACCGGCGGTCTCACTGAGAACGTTGAGATCCAACGGCTCACAGAAGGTCAGCAGCTGTAGTGCGCGCAGCACCTCGTCGGGAAGGCTGTGAATGCGGCTTTCCAGCAGCGAGGCGAGTTCGGAGGTGATTCCGGTGCGGCCCCGCAGCTGCCACACACCGCGGGAGCGTCGCAGCGTCCCCGCCTCGATGGCGCTTTCGACGAGATGACGCAGGAAGAGCGCGTTGCCACCGCTCGCCTCCCACATGCGATCGGCGCTGAAGCCTTCCAGTGGACCGTCGAGCACCGACTCGATGAACCCGATGCTCTGCTCGCGGGTGAAGGCGGTGAGATCGACACGCATCAGGTGCCCGTCCTTCCACAGGGAGGTGACGGCGTCGGGCACCTCCTCCCCGCTCCGGACGGTCGCGACGATCCGCACGGCGCGGTCGATGGCGAGTTGGTGCAGGAGCGTCGCCGACAACTGGTCCAGGAGGTGGGCGTCGTCGACTCCGATGACGACGGGTTCCTTCGAGTCGAGCAGAGCCGAGCGCGCCGACGAGAGAAAGGCGACGGGGTCCGACGACGTTCCCGAGCCGACGAGGTGAGCGAAGACGCCCAACGGAATGCTGCGAGCCGACTCCGTGCCGGCCACCCACCGGACGTGTTCGGGCATCGTCTTGGTGACCTCACGTGCGAGCGTCGTCTTTCCGACCCCCGCGGCACCCGTCAGCACCACACCACACCCAGCGTTATTCAGCAGTGTCGAGGGCTCGAGCGCGGACGCGATGACTTCGAATTCGAGCGCACGTCGAATCAGCGGAAAGCTGTGAGTCATAGGTGACGATGCTAGACCGGTACGGGCAGCATTACAGCACGTAGAACGGTATTTTCGGCTCCGAAACCCACCGTTCACGAGCGACGCGATCGACAGTTGTGCGAAGCAATTTTCCGGTGCCGGCGTTCGTTCCTCGTTGAATTATGAAATAGACGCGCAATCGAGACCGTCGGAGGCCCCTCATCGGGTGGCATGATCTCGCGTCGCACTTATGGTGGATGGAGTCGTTTGAAATCATCCATCAGGGGGAAGTGTGACTCCGTTCGTCCTGCAGTGTGGAAGTCCACTGCTTCCCATCGCGCTGTCGGATCTTCCGTTGTTCGACGCACCGGAGGTACCGACCAAGGACGACTGCGACGCTCTCCTCGCCGAAATGGACACCGCGCACAACCCCCGCATCATCGTGCTCGGCACCGACGCGTCCCTCGCCGCGGTGCTCACCCGACTGCTGCGCACCGAGCGGCTGCACATGGAAGTGGCCTACGTCCCGGAGACGGCCAGCGACGCCAGCGAGCTCTTCCACACCGGCACCGGATCGCGAGCGGCCAAGGTGGCGCTCTCCGGCACCGCATCGCCCACCCCGCTGATTCGCGACGACACGGGCACCGCGCTCGTCGGGCGAGCCACCGTCTGCGGCTCCGAAGGAGAGCTTGTCGGCGAGGCGTACGTCGACGACACGCGCCTCTTCTCCGGCTCCGTCCCCGGCATCGAAGTGTCGCCCATGCTCGAGATGCCGGGCCTGCGCGCCCGCGTTCAGGGCAAGCGCGGCTTCTTCCGTCGGCGCTGGATTGCCGGCCGGGCGGTGCAACTCGGCGCGAAGTCGGCGCGTCTCACCAAGGACGGCGTCGCCATTCCTCGCGAGACCACGCGGTCGTCGATGTACCGGCACGACCAGCAGTGGCTTCTCGTCAGGTAGCTCCCAGGGGGCCACAACGTCAGCGGGTCACAACGTCAGCGGGTCACCAGGTCAGCTCGTCCTTGCACAGCTTGCCTTCGGCTGCCGGCTCCACCTGCACCGTTGCGTGCGCGAGACCGTAACCCGCGAGCACCGTGCGCGACTTGTCCAGCATCACCGATCCCGAGCCGTTGCAGGTGATGTGCACCGTCGCGACGTCCATGCCGGTGGTCAAGGTCCAGACGTGCAGATCGTGCACGTCGACGACACCGGGTAGCGCCGCGAGATCGGCTTCGAGCGCGGGGATGTCGACGCTCGACGGGCTCGCCTGGGTGAGGATGCGCAGGGACTGCCCGGCCAGCTTGACCGCCCGCGGCACCACCCAGACCGAGATCGCGACACCGACGACGATGTCGACCCACGCCCAGCCGAAGATCATCAGAAGGACGCCGGCGATCAGAACCCCGACGCTGCCCACCGCGTCGGCCAGCACTTCGAGGTAGGCGCCGCGGACGGCGATGCTGTCCTTCGCGTCGGCACGGATCAGCATCATGACGACGATGTTCGCGACCAGTCCGGCTGTGGCGACGGCCACCATGACGCCGCCGGGGATGTCGGGCTCCTCACCGATGCGGCCGATCGCCTCGACCAGGATCCACACCGCGACACCCAGCAGCAGTACGGCGTTCGCGATGGCGGTGAGGACCTCGGCGCGGTGCCATCCGAAGGTGCGGGACGCCGAATTGCTGCCGCGGCGCGCGAGCGTCAGGGCGACCAGGCCCATCGTCATACCGAGGACGTCGGTGAGCATATGGCCCGCGTCCGCGATGAGACCGAGCGAGTCGATCACGAGCCCGACGGTCAGTTCGAGCGCGAAGAAGACGACCAGGATCAGCCAGGCGATGCCCATTCTGCGGATGCGTGCCGTCGACGCGTCGGCTCCGACGTCGTGCCCGTGCGCGTGTCCATGCCCCATGCGCAGAACCATACATGCGCACCTGTGCATGTGTCGACGGGGTCGCGACGAACCGCGGTCACCCCTCCGGCGTCACCGCCGGGTGCGCAACCGTCGGCGGCAGCGTGGCCAACGCAGAGATGCGCGAGAGGCCCGCCACCTGCAGCAAGTCGACGATGATGGATCGGATCTGCGCCAGCACCACCGTTGCCGACAGCCCCGCGTCGCGCATCAGTTCCGGTTTCGCGTGGGCCGCGACGGACCGCAGCACGCGCGCCGCCTCCGCCTGATCCGGCTGCTCTCCGGGGTCCGCCAGGATCATCTTGTGCAGCACGACGAGCGAGTCCGACAGCGCGTCGACGAGGTGCACCAAGCGCGGGTCGAGGATCTCGTCGTCCTGCACCAACGACAGCGACCGACGCGCCAACACCCTGATGTTGCGAACGGCGTTGTCGAGCGGATTCGCCGTCTTCGTCAACTCCTCGAGCCGCTTCCGACTGTTCCAGTAGAGCGGCGAGATCCGGCTGATCTCCCGCCCGCCGCGGAGGTCGGTGCGCATCGCGTCGATCAGGGGTTGAGTGGCTCTCGCCTTGGCCAGAGCCTCCGATATCGGCCGAGAGTCGTTGGCCAGCAACCCTTCTCCGACCAGACGCAATACGGCAGCGGAGGTGTCGATGACCGCCGCGGCGTCCTTGCGGGCGCGTCGCACGGGGTGGGTGGGCACCAGCGCGACCACGGCGATCCCGACGAGACCACCGACCAACGCGTCGACCATTCGGTCTGGTCCGCCCGAGTTTCCGGGCGGGATGAGCGTCGCCACGAGCACGGCCGACGACCCCGCCTGCATCGCGATGATGGCGCCGCCGTCGAGCAGGACCGCCGTCGACATCGCCAGCGCAACCACCAGGGCGATCTGCCACGGCCCGGTCCCGATGAGCGAGATCAGCACGTCGCCGATGCCGATGCCGACGGTCACTCCTGCGACCAGTTCGACCGAGCGGCGCATCCGCGCACCCAACGAGACGCCGAGCGAGACGACCGCGGCGATCGGAGCGAAGAACGGGCGCTCGTGACCGACCAACTCCGTGGCGACGAACCACGCGAGACCGGCCGCCAGCGCGCACTGGACGACCGGAAGTGCGGAGAGCTTCAGGCGTCGAAAGGACGCTCGGGCCTTCGTCTTGCTCCGCTCCGTGTACTTACTGGCCGACGCCAAGTTCCCCCGCTGCCCGCGGGTCGCAGTCCTCGAGCAGATCGAGGCAGCGAGCGTATTCGTCGGTCTCGCCGATGGCCTGTGCTGCGCGGGCGAGGATCGCGACGCAGCGCAGGAATCCGCGGTTCGCTTCGTGGCTGTAGGGCACCGGACCGAAGCCCTTCCACCCGTTGCGGCGGAGCTGGTCGAGGCCGCGGTGGTAGCCGGTGCGGGCGTACGCGTAGGCGGTGATGGTCTGCCCGGCGTCGAAGGCGGCTTCGGCCAAGTAGGCCCACGCGATCGAGGCGGTCGGATGATCGGCGGCGACCTTCTCGGGCGCCTCGTGATTGAGTAGCGCCGATTCCGCGTCGTCGTCACCGGGGAGGAGGGTCGGCTGGGGGCCGAGAAGATCACCGAAAGAAGTCATGGGTGTCATTGTGCCTCCTTGGGCGATTTCCCTGTGACCGCTGGATAGAGTGCGCGGTGATGACTCCTCGTGCAATGCCCCAAAAGGTGGGGCCCGCTTCTGAGAGCGCTCCCAAGCCGCGTCGTCGACGGCTGTGGATCGTGTCGCTGATCGTGGCCGCCCTGGTGATCGCCGGCGTCGTTGTGGCCGCTCTGCTGGTGACGACGAACAAGGGCCCCGAGCCGGAGTCGGCGGAGTCCAAGATCCGCACGTCGGTCACCACGTTCACCGACGCGCTGGCCGGCGGCGACCTGGCCGTCCTGCGCACCTCGACGTGCGGCGACCTGGCCGGCTACTACACGAACATTCCCGACGCCGAGTTCGCGTCGGTCCACGACAGCGCCGTCGCGCAGGGCAACATCCCCATGATCGAGAGCATCGACGCGGTGCAGGTGACCGATGCGACGGCGATCGTGCAGGTCACCGCATCGACGAAGTCCGCGCCGACGGTGACGTCGGCGCGGACTTTCGATCTGGAGCAGCAGGGTGACGTGTGGAAGGTGTGCCGGTAGGCGCCTTCGGCACCCGTGCGCCTTTAAGTACCCGTGGAGGTACTTAAAGGCGCACAGGCGGCGGAGCTGCCTACCCGCCCGACACCGACCGACCGGCCGACTTCAGGTCCTGGCACGCCTCGATCACGCGAGCCGTCATACCGGCCTCGGCCTTCTTGAGGTAGCTGCGGGGGTCGTAGACCTTCTTGTTGCCCACCTCGCCGTCGACCTTCAGCACGCCGTCGTAGTTGCTGAAGAAGTGGCCGACCATCGGACGGGTGAACGCGTACTGCGTGTCGGTGTCGACATTCATCTTGATCACGCCGTACTCGAGCGCCTCTTCGATCTCGCTCTTCGCCGAGCCCGATCCGCCGTGGAAGACGAAGTCGAACGGCTTGGAGCCGGCGGGGAGGCCCAGCTTCTCTGTTGCGACCTTCTGGCCGTCGGCGAGCACGGAGGGCTTGAGCTTGACGTTGCCCGGCTTGTAGACACCGTGCACGTTGCCGAAGGTCGCGGCCAGCAGGTAACGCGAACCCGCATCACCGGCGCCGAGGGCCTCGACGGTCTTGAGGAAGTCCTCGTTCGATGTGTACAGCTTGTCGTTGATCTCGGCCTCGACGCCGTCTTCTTCGCCGCCGACGACGCCGATTTCGATCTCGAGGATGATGCGTGCGGCCGCGGCCTTGGCCAGCAGATCCTTCGCGATCTCGAGGTTCTCGTCGATCGGGACCGCGGATCCGTCCCACATGTGCGACTGGAACAGCGGGTTCTTGCCGGCGTCGACGCGCTCCTGCGAGACCGCGAGCAGCGGACGCACGTAGGTGTCGAGCTTGTCCTTGGGGCAGTGGTCGGTGTGCAGCGCGATCGTGACGTCGTACTTCGCGGCGATGACGTGCGCGAACTCGGCGAGCGCCACGGCGCCGGTGACCATGTCCTTCACACCGAGGCCCGACGCGAACTCCGCGCCGCCGGTGGAGAACTGGATGATCCCGTCGCTACCGGCGTCGGCGAAGCCCTTGATGGCGGCGTTGACCGACTCGGAGCCGACACAGTTGATGGCGGGGAAAGCGAACTTGTGCTCCTTGGCCCGGCCCAGCATCTCGGCGTAAACCTCGGGAGTTGCGATCGGCACGGAAAAAACCTCCAGGAGTGAGCGTGGTGAGGCGGTGGTCGCCTCGTTGCATCTAGCAGTATGGCAAGCATCACGCGCCGGGTCGCGTCGACCACACTTACTCGCGAGTACAGAGAACTCTCAGAAGCCGCCGGTACTGTGAAGCCCGTGAGCATCCTGGCATCGGCCGACACCACTGTGACCAACCTGGCGCTTCTCCCCGGATTTCTGGATCCGGTCAACCTTCTGAACTCGTTCGGCACCTGGGTGCTGGTCGGTCTTCTCCTCGTCGTGTTCATCGAGTCGGGCCTGCTCTTTCCCCTGCTCCCCGGCGATTCACTCCTTTTCACGGCCGGTCTGATCGCGGCCTCGAAGTCGACGGACATCGAGCCGTTCGCGCCGCTGTGGGTCCTGCTGGTCACCATTCCGATCGCCGCGATCCTCGGTGATCAGGTCGGCTACCTGATCGGCAAGAAGGCAGGCACGGGCCTGTTCAAAGAGGGCAACAAGTTCCTCAAGAAGAGCTACATCGACGAATCGCATGCCTTCTTCGAGAAACACGGACCCATCACGATCTTCCTCGCTCGCTTCGTGCCGATCGTGCGCACCTTCGCGCCGCTCGTCGCTGGTGCGGCCGACATGCGCTACCGCGTCTTCATCACCTACAACATCATCGGCGGCATCGTCTGGGGCGCCGGCGTGACCCTGCTCGGCTACGCCCTCGGCCAGATCGCGTTCATCCGCGACAACGTCGACATCATCTTCATCATCATCGTTCTCGTGTCGGTCGTCCCGATCGTCATCGAGGTGGGCAAGCGCATGATCGGTGCCCGCACCACTCCCATGGCCGAAGCAGTCGACCACTTCGACGACGACAAGTAGGTCTGTTCTTCTATGGTGCTGGCCAGCGGCGGCTTCGGAATGATCGAATCGGCGGGACCCCTCTTGGTGTGGGTCGTCGTGGTGACGTTCGTGTTCCTCGAATGCGCCTTGATCATCGGGCTGTTCCTTCCCGGCGACTCCCTGCTGATCACCGCGGGCATCGCCCTCGCGGCGCACTCGTCGGGCAGCGCGCACGTGTGGGCGCTGTCCATCGGTGCGTTCGTCGCCGCGACGGCCGGCAATCAGGTCGGGTACGTCATCGGCCACAAGACCGGGCACAAACTCGTCGCCCGCAAGAACGGCAAGTACGTCAACACCAAAAACTTGGACAAGGTCAACGCGCTGCTGGAGCGGCACGGATTCTGGGCCGTGCTCGTGGCGCGCTGGATTCCGTGGGTGCGCACGCTCTGCCCGATGGTCGCGGGCGCCGGCGGGATGAACCACCGCAAATACACCATCGCGAGCACCCTCGGCGCGATCATCTGGGCGCCGGTCCTGCTGCTGATCGGCTTCTACTTCGGATCGTGGATCGACAAGGTGCCGTGGCTGTTCCCCGCCGTCCTCGTGATCATGGTCATTACCCTCGTCGTCGGCACGATCTTCGGCATCTACCAGTACCGCAAGGAAATGCACCGGCCCGAAGTGATGACGACGGTTCCCGATCTGTCGGAGGATCAAGCTCCGACCTCCTGAGCACCGCCAGCCCACCCGTTCCCGCTGACCCGGCCCGCCGAGCGTCAACACGAGCTGCGGCAATCACGCCTCCACTGCGTGCGCGGCCTCCATCAGCATCCATCCGCTGAGCTGAACCGAGAAGTCGCGTTCGGGAACGGACGACGACGTGACGCTTCCCGCGGTGTACCGGCCGAGGCTCTGACCGAACCCCGGTAGCTGCGCGAGTTGGGTCCAGTCGCGTCCGAACAGCGGCAATCCCTCGATCAGCAGGCAGTTCTTCCACGCCGACTCCGCCGAGGCCAGCACGATGTCCCGCGCGGTCGATCGTGCACGGTAATCCTCGTCGTCGTGGCCGGGCAGCGATGTTGCCACGAGTGCGAGGTACCGGGCGAGCACGCCGTTGAACAGTCCGCCGTCGCCCCCTCCCCCGCCGACGATCACACCGTCGCGGGTCAGGTGCTCTTCCACGGCTTGGACCAGTCGGTACACCCGATGGCTGTGCTTGGGGTCGCCGAGGTGAACCGCGAGTTCGGTCTCCGCGCCGAGCACAACGCCCTGGCAGTAGGAGTAGATGGGCGTCTCGACCCGACCGTCGGCGTTGACGCCGTCAAAGACCAAGTGCGTGTCGGGGTCGATCAGCGTTTCGTCGATCCAGTCGGCGATGGCCTGCGCGCGCCACAACTTGCCCGTCCGCGCCAGCATGATCGCCGCCGGTCCGTTGGCGGGAACGTTGAAGAACGGGTGCTTCTTGCTCCACGGGATGCCGCCGCCCGACATCGGATCCCACGCGTCGAACAACTGCGACTCGAGTGCGCTGATAGCACGTCGGTTGTCGACGAGATGAAGTCGTTGCGCGCGTTCGAGCGCGAGACCGAGCCACGCCATGTCGTCGTAGAACGAGTTGGTCCACCCGGTGAGGTTGCGAAGACGGTGTGCGCGGGCGATGCGGGTGATGCGGCGTCGACGCTTCGCGGTCGGCGCGCGCTCGGCGGCGTCGACCTCACAGTCGATCAGGTGCGCCTGCCACCAGTAGTGCCAGCGAAGAAAGGTGCGTTCGCGTTTAACGGGCGGCCACGCCACCACTCCCAGGGCGGTACCGGGGAGTCCCCAGAGGCGGCGGACGTGCCGAGCGAAGACCGCTTCCTCGGCGCTGTCCGCGCGAGCGGACCACGTGTCGTGCATACCGGTGATCTTGCCAGTAGCCGAGACCGGACCGTTACCAGGCGTTCGACAGGTCGGCGTGCTGCCGAATCCACGTGTGCATGGCGATGCCGGCGGCCACACCCGCGTTGATGCTGCGCGTCGATCCGAACTGAGCGATCGAGACGGTCATGGCGGCGACGCTGCGCGCATCGTCGGTCACGCCCGGACCCTCCTGCCCGAACAGCAGCAGACAGTTGCGCGGCAGTTCCGCCGTCTCCAGCGGAACGGACCCCGGGACATTGTCGACGGCGACGATCTCGAGCCCCTCCCGCGCCGCGAACTCCGCCAGCGACGCGACGTCGGGATGATGCGCGATGTGCTGATAGCGATCGGTCACCATCGCGCCGCGACGGTTCCACCGCTTCCGCCCGACGATGTGAACTGCCTGTGCCGCAAAAGCATTGGCGGTCCGGACCACGGTCCCGATGTTGGCGTCGTGCGCAAAGTTCTCGATGGCCACGTGCAGGGGGTGACGACGCGAGTCGATATCGGCCACGATCGCTTCTCGTCGCCAATAGCGGTAGGAATCGACCACGTTCCGACGGTCACCCTCCTCGAGAAGGACCGGGTCGAATCTCTCGTCCGTAGGACGAGGCCCCACCCACGGGCCGACGCCGTTCGGGTGCTCACCCCACTCGGTCGCACCCTGCTCAGGCTCTATGTGTTCGCCAGCCTCTTGTTCACCCGACGCGTCAACCATGCGGGCGAGAAACGGGAACCGAGCGACATGAGCTTGGACGGGGTGCCGACCGGAAAGTGCACCTTGTGCAGTAGATCCTGGGTGAGCTTGCTGCGGTCCTGGGTGGCCTTGAAGATTCCGTCGGCCACATCCTGCGTCGTCAGCTTGATGCCCAGCGAGTTGGTGGTGCCCGTGCTGATGTTCGCGGTCATCGCCGACTGGACGAACAGCGGCCACATCGCGAGCACGCGGATGTCGTGACGCTTCCACTCGAGGTCGAGCGCCTCGGTGAGTCCGCGGACGGCAAACTTGCTGGCGCTGTAAGTCGCGAGCTCGGCCTGACCGTAGATGGCCGACGCCGAACACAGGTTCACCACCTGCGCGCCGCGTGTCTTCTTCAAGTACGGGAAGGCCGCGAGCGTGCCGCTGATGACGCCGCCGACGTTGATGTCGATCTCGCGTCGGTGCACCTCGATCGGCATGTCCTCGAACGGTCCCGCAACGAGGATGCCCGCGTTGTTGATGAGGATGTCGAGGCGGCCGCCGGTTGCCTCGTCGAACTCCGCGAGCCGGGTGACCATCTGCTCGTGATCGGTCACGTTGAGGACACCGGTGGTGACCTTCGCACCCTTCGCGGTGATCTCCTTGGCCAGCGAGGCGAGGCCGGTCTCGTCTATGTCGTAGGCACCGACGTGGTAGCCGGCAGCGGCGAATTTGAGCGCGGTGGCGCGCCCGATACCGGCTGCAGCGCCGGTGATGAACACAGTAGATTCAGGCATGTCGCTCAGAGTAAGCGACGATGCTACTGATAAGTAAGTTCGGATCTCACATGAATCATGATCGCGTCATCCGCGCCGTCGTCACGGTCACCGTCGGGTATGTCGTTCTGCTCGCGATATGGATCGCGTTCCTGGTGAAGAAGTCGCCGAGCGGCACCATCCCCTACCAACTCGCGGGTCTCGTCGCACTGTTCGGCGCGTCCCTGGGACTGGCGATGATGTGGGCGTCCCGGCCCAGCCGGGACGAACGGCGCCTCGAACGGGACGGCCTCGAAGGGTGGGCCGTGATCGACGAGATTCGCGAACGGGGAGCGTCCACCGAACTCGATCTGTCCATCACCGTTCCCGGCACCGGGTCGTATCGGGGATCGGTCGTGCGGCCGGGATCGTCGGGGCAGTGGCACCGCGGCGACACCGTGTCGATCAAGGTGGACCCGGAAGATCGGCAGCGGATTCAATGGCTGTAGGCGCCTCCGGCACACGGGTGCACAAAAGAGTGTCAGAGGACTCTTTTTCACACCCGTGCAACGCAGTTGTCTCCTTCCCCGTCGGGCCGCTCACCCTGGTCCGCACGGGTGACGCGCTGACCGGGGTGTACTTCGAGAACCACGCTCCCGCACCGCTTCCCGCTCGATTGGGCGAACCGTCGACCGAAGGATTCGATCGGATCGTCTCGGAGTTGACCGAGTACTTCGCCGGGGCTCGAACCTCGTTCACCGTTCCGCTGCTTCTCGTCGGCACCGAGTTCCAGGTCTGCGTCTGGAATGCCCTACGCGCCATCCCCTACGGCGAGACGCGCACCTACACCGAACTCGCGGCTGCCGCTGGACGCCCGGGATCCGTGCGTGCAGCTGCGGCGGCGAATGCGCGCAACCCGCTGTCGATCGTGGTGCCGTGTCACCGCGTCATCGGCATGAACGGCTCGCTCACCGGCTTCGCGGGCGGAGTCGACGTGAAGAAGCGCCTGCTCGATCTCGAACGAACCCGGTCACCAGAAGGTATTGCGCTGCAACATAAGTCGTGAGAACGAACGCTTCCGCAAGACGCCGGTGAGTGTCGTCCGTCAGCGCGAGGCGGCGGATCAGAATGGTCGCGTCGGACACCGTGAAGAGCAGTCCGCCCAGTTTCGTGAAGACCGGCATGGATGTGTCGGCGCTGAGCGACGACATCGTTCCCAACGCGAGTCCGTAGGCGGACAGCACCGGAGCGATGACACTGTCTCGTCGACACGTCACCACGGACGACACCGTCCATCCAACCAACCGAGGACCCACGGTCGACGGATACAGACGGGCTCCCCTTCGGACGAGAAGGCGCGACCAGCACGTCTGCATGACGGCGAACGACGACGCTCCCAGCATCAAGCGCCTGTCGTCGTCCGGCTCGAGCATCGCGATGTCGCCCAGGGTCGCAGCGGCGAGTCCGGCCGTCAGCAGTGGGTCGTGGGATCGGAGTGCAAGGAGGGGCATCAGCAGCGGTTTCGCCGCACGTTGCAGGTGGTCCCGCCCCGTTGCCGCACCGACGACGGTCACCGCCGCGGCGCCCCAGTAGGCGACTCCGATCATCGGCCAGACACTACCCTTTTCATTAATAGTTACCCTATGCAATAATAATTCGGTGACGACAACCATGGACCGCGACGCAGAACTTCGTCGCCTGCTGTCCGAACTCGTGACCAACGCGTCGAGGTTCACGCGCCTCGCGTCGTCGATCAGTCCGGACACCCGGCCTCGGACCTGGACGCGGGCGTTGTCACTGATCGAGGAGTACGGCCCGCTGCGCATCAGCGAGTTCGCGCGCATCGATCGTTGCTCGCAGCCGTCGGCCACCGCGTTGCTCAAGACGTTGGGCGAGCAGGGTCTCGTCACCCGCACCTCGGACCCGAACGACTCACGTGCCGTCGTCGTGGAGATGTCGGACGCGGGCCGCGAATGGATCGCCGACGCCCGGTACGCCATCGGCGATGGGCTACTGCAGTACCTGCACCACCTCGAACCCGAACAGGTCGAACAGATTGCGCGCGGACTCGACGAGCTTCGCGGCGCAGTCAAGTCAAGGAGCGAACAGTGAGCATCACCGTAGAGAAGCAGCCCAGCCTTCTGCAGCAACCGAAGGCCGTGTGGGCCGTTGCCTTCGCGAGCGTCATCGCCTTCATGGGTATCGGCCTCGTCGATCCCATCCTCAAGCCCATCGGTGAACAGCTGAACGCGTCGCCGTCGCAGGTGTCGTTGCTGTTCACCAGCTACATGCTCGTGACCGGTGTCGCGATGCTGATCACCGGCGTCGTGTCGAGCCGGTTCGGTCCGAAGAAGACGTTGCTCGCCGGACTGGCGATCATCATCGTCTTCTCCGCTCTCGCAGGGTCGTCGAGCTCGATCGGTGAGATCGTCGGCTTCCGCGCCGGCTGGGGACTGGGCAACGCGCTGTTCATCGCGACCGCTCTGTCGGCCATCGTCGGCGCGGCCAGCGGCGGCGTGGCCCGTGCGATCATTCTCTACGAGGCGGCGCTCGGAATCGGTATCGCCGCAGGGCCGTTGCTCGGCGGCGTGCTGGGCAGCATCAGCTGGCGCGGACCGTTCTTCGGCGTCGCCGCGCTCATGGCCGTCGCGTTCATCTTCCTGTTGGTCATGCTCCCGGCCGGCGAAACGCCCACGCATCACACGTCTTTGGCGGATCCGTTCCGGGCGCTGCGCCACCGCGGCCTGCTGACCGTCGGCATCACGGCACTGCTCTACAACTACGGCTTCTTCACTCTGCTCGCCTACACGCCGTTCCCGCTCGACATGGGCGCGTACTCGATCGGGTTCATTTTCTTCGGATGGGGCCTGGCACTGGCGATTTCGTCGGTGTTCCTGGCTCCCCGGCTCCAGCGCCGGTTCGGCACGCTGAACATCATGATGCTCGCGCTCCTACTGTTCGCAGTCGATCTCGCGGCGATGGCACTGTTCACCGACACCAAAGCCGTCCTCGTCGTGTGCGTCGTTCTGGCCGGCGTGTTCCTCGGCGTCAACAACACCCTCATCACCGAGACCGTGATGATCTCGGCTCCCGTCGAGCGGTCGACGGCCTCGGCGGCGTACAGCTTCGTCCGATTCGTGGGCGGCGCGGCGGCCCCGTACCTGGCCGGCAAGCTCGGCGAATCGATCAACGTTCACGTTCCGTTCTGGGTCGGCGCAGCGTGCACCTTCGTTGCAATCGGGGTCTTGGCGTCGGGCCGAAAGGTCCTCGCCCACGTCGACGACCACGAGCCCGCACCGGGCAGCATCGACGAAGCGCGTGCTGTGACTGTTGGGGACTGAGTGACGCATGAGTCGTTTATTACGAACCGAACAGTTTCGACGAAAACAGTTTACGAACGCGAAGTAACCCCCTACAGTCCAAACTCGAAGTAAAGGGTTACTTGACGTAAGGAATTCGGGATCCCTCACGTCAAGAGGCACCGGCGCACCCGCGCTGGTGTCTACGCCCGTTTCGTTCGAGATCTGAAGGGCAGTTCGCATGTCATCGAAGTTGATCACCACCTCCCGAAAAGCCCGCCTCGCGGCGGCCGGCGCCGTCGTGGCGCTGTCGTTGGCCGTAGGTGCGCCGGCAGTTGCGCTGGCGCAGGACGAACCGACGCCGACCACACCGTCGGCTCCCGCCGAAACCCCTGTCGAGCCCGGCACCGACGCCAACACACCTCCCGCCGAGGGTGACGTCGCACCCGATCCCGCCGCTGCCGCAGTCGTGCCGACTGTCGTTCCGCCGGCCGTGGTGTCCGAAGACGCACGCGTTGCCGCTACTGCCGAAGCGCCGTCGACCCAGCGTCCCGCACCGCAGCTCACCGTGGGCATCGTCCAGAACGAGGACGGCACCACCACCATCAACGCTGCACTGATCCCGCAGTTGAGCGACGCCGAGAAGGCCGCATTGGCCAAGGCCGAGGCCGACAGCAAGGCCGCCGCGGAAGCGTCCGTCGCCGCACAGGCCGACTACGACAAGGCCGCCGCGGCAGCAGCGACGTCCACTGACGCCAACGTCAAGGCACAGGCCGACGCCGCCGCAGCGAAGGTCGACGCGACCGCGAAGGCCGAGGCTGCAATTGCCGCCAAGACGGCAAGCCTCGCGGCGTCCGCCATGGTCAAGGATGCTCAGGACGACGCGGACGAAAAGAAGGCAGCCGCAGCCGCAGCCCAGACCGAGGCCGACGAAGCGGACGCACTGGCCAAGGCCGCCGACGCCACGGCCGACGAGCTCGAAGCGGCAGCCGTCGCCGCGGGTGATCCCGAGGCGGTCGCCGCCGCCGAAGAGGCACGTGCCGACGCCGACGCGAAGGCCGCAGCCGCGACCGCAGCAGCCACCAAGGCGGACACGGCTCGGACGGAACTGGACGCGTCCCTGGCTGCCGTGCAGAAGTCGTTCGAGGATTTCAACCTTGCCAAAGTAGCTGCCGCTCTGCGTAATGCAGCCGCAACAGCCGCGAAGTACGCCACCGCCGCCCTCCAGGCACAGGTGGCTCAGGCAACCGCCGCAGCTGCGGACGCCCGCGCCACCCAGCTGGAAGCAACCGCAGCGGCATCGAACGACGAATCGGAAGCTGCGCTCGAGGCCGCGGCCACAGCACGAGCGGACGCCGAGGAGGCTGAAGCGGCCGCGAAGACCGCACAGGAAGCAGCCGACACTGCGAAAACCGCTGCAACAGCGGCCGACGCAACGACGGCGGAGCTGCAGGAGAAGGCGGATGCAGCAGAAGCTGCACTGACCGCTGCTGAAGCAGCGTCGACCGAGGCGGCAGCTAAGTTGGCCACAGCGAACGAGGCGGCGGATGCCGCAAAGCTGAAGGCGGAGAACGACACCAAGGCAGCCAATGATGCCAAGGCCCTGGCTGAAACGGCCAAGACCAACGCCACCACCGCTGCCGCCGCCAACGACAAGCTCAAGGCCGACGCAGCTGCACTCGCCGCCAGCGGCCCGAAGTTCTCGTTCACGATCAACCTCGGCAACGTCGTCAAGGAAGACGTTCCCGTGACGGAGATCGACGAGAACACCGTCGCCGTGGACGCCACGGGTGTTCAGCTGGTCGGTGTGCGTAACGACGACGGTTCGTTCACCGTCGCCGACTACTTCACCACCGACGAGAACGGGAACACCAAGGTTGCCGGCGAACTGCCGCCCGTCGACCTCGCTCTCGGTGATTCCGCCTCTGCTGCATCAGATTCCGGTTCGGACAGCTCGGCCTTGCCGGCCATCCTCGCCGGTGTCGGTGTGGTTGCTGTCGCCGGTGTCGGCGGAGCCGTACTGGTTCGCCGCCGCAAGGGACAGCAGTCCGCGTAAATGCGTCACCTGATCTGGATCCTCGCCGGGCTCCTCGTTCTCACAGCGTGTGGGAGCGAGGAGCCCGGCGTGGCGCCGCCGGACCGCTCGGCCGTCGAATCGCGCATTTCGGCGTCGGCCAATCCGGCGGTCGAACCCGCCCAACCCACCGAGATCGAACTGCGCTCGGGGACCGGCGAGACCTACCTCAGCAGTCCCATCCACGCCGACGGGCTCTATCGCGACGCGAACCAGGTCCTGAACCCGGTCGACGCGTTGCCCGCGTGGTGGGCGGAGAGCGGACTGCCCGGAACGTCGACCGAGCAGACCGTTGTGGTTGTGGGCCATAATTATTCGAAGCGCGACGCTCCGTTCAAGGCGCTGCGCGTGGTGCAGCCGGGCGATCAGGTGGTGCTGAACACGCCGGCCGGGGTCCTCGACTACGCGGTGCAGACCGTCGGACCCCTACCCAAGGGTTCTTTGTTGGCGGACAACGATCTTCGCGAGTCGGTGCCGGGCCGCCTGATCCTCGCCAACTGCGACGTGCAGAACGGCGAACCGACCGACGACAACTACATCGTGGTGGCGCAGCTGGCGTCGTGACGGCGCGAATCGCGCACGGCGATCTACAGCCCCAAATCCCCCAACCCCAGCAGTGACCGATACTCCACGCCCTCCGCCGCGATCACTTGGTCGGCACCCGTCGCGCGGTCGACCACGGTGGCGACGCCGACGACGATCGCACCCGCATCGCGTAGAGCCTTGACGGCGGTGAGGGGCGAGTTGCCGGTCGTCGTGGTGTCCTCCACCACCAGCACGCGCTTGCCGACGACGTCGGGCCCCTCGATCTGACGCTGCATCCCGTGCGCCTTGGCGGCCTTGCGCACCACGAACGCGTCGATGGGCCGACCCGGTGCGTGCATCACGGCGAGCGCAACGGGATCGGCTCCCATCGTCAGGCCGCCCACTGCGTCGAAGTTCCAGTCCGACACCAGTTCTCGCATCAAGGATCCGATCAGCGGTCCGGCGCGGTGGTGCAGGGTGGCGCGTCGGAGGTCGACGTAGTAGTCGGCTTCCTTGCCCGAGGACAGCGTCACCCGCCCGTGCACCACCGCCAGTTCGCGTACCAGGGTTGCCAGTTCGTCGCGTTCAGCCATGGCCGACAACTTACCGGGAGCGCTCAGGCCGGCACGCGGGTGCGCACCGCGTCGAGCGCGACCGAGTCGACGAACAGGTCGGGCGCCTCCACTCCGGCGAGGCGAGCGCTCAGAGCGGTCAGCGGGGAACGCGAGAGCCGCACCAGCGCGTCGGCGTGCGTGTTGTACACCCGCACCGCGCCGACGATGCGCTGCTCGATGGTATCCAATTCGTCTGCGGGACGGCGGAATTCCCACGTCGCACCCGGAGCGGACCAGATCACTTCGTAGAGTGCGGCGGACAGCGTGTTCTCGGCAGATGCGCGCCGCGGAAGGTCGAAGTCGTTCTCCCGCACGACCGACGACCACGACCGCGCTCCGACGAGCTGGTTGATCGACGCCCGATCGAGGTCGGCTGCCACGGCCGCCCGAACGAGCTCCGGAATCACCTCCCGGCGGTGTTCCAGTTCCGCTTCGAGCAGGGCCAGCGCAGCACGCGCCGTCTCCTGTCGCGCTTTGATCTTGCGTGCACCCATCAACACGAGCACCGCCCCGACAGCGATCACGATCGCAACACACGTCACAAGAGTCACCTGAGCAACATAGCTCAGGTTCGGCCGCGACCTCTTCCCACCAACGACGTGGCCCGTCGGGCGATGTTTCTGGGCACAAGCCGACTCACGGTCGTCAGTGACTTGTACTGAACGCCAGGCACACTCAGCACTTTGCCCTTCTCGAGATCGGACAACGACGCGCCGACGACCTGCTCCACGTCGAGGTACATGAAGCCGGGCATCGACGACATCTCGATTCCGGCGCGCTCGTGAAATTCGGTCCGCACGAAACCGGGGCACAGCGCCTGGACCTGCACTCCCGTACCGGCCAAACCGCCCGCGAGCCCCTCCGTCAGCGAGATGACATATGCCTTGGACGCGGAGTACGTCGACCCTCTGCCGGACAGCAGACCGGCGACACTGGCCACGTTCACGACGTACCCCTTGGCCGCCGCCACCATCGACGGCAACGCCGCGCGAGTGAGATGCATCACAGCGGTCACATTGACGTCCAACTGCGACTGCAACAGAGCGGGTTCGGCGGTCCAGAACTCACCCGAGGTACCGAACCCCGCGTTGTTCACCAAGAACTCGACGCCCCGTTCGAGCCTCGCTGCGACCCGAATTCGATCGGACTCCACCGCCAGGTCGGCGACCATGATCTCGGACTCCGCGCCGTAATCTGACTTCAGCTCGGCGGCGACCGCGTCGAGTCTCGCGGAGTCGCGCGCGACGAGAACCATGTCGTAACCGCGGGCGGCGAGGCGGCGTGCGAAGCCGGTACCGATTCCCGAGGTGGGTCCGGTGACGAGCGCGACGGGGCGAATCTTCGAGCCGGGCTGGGGAGCTGTCATGCACCCGACATTAGACGGGCGACGAGCCGATGTAGATCAGTCGGACTCGGGCGGTCGGCGTCGACCACGGATGGGCTCCGAGCGGTCTCGGAAGTCCTCGATGGACCGCGGGCCGTCGGCACGGGGGCCATCGGAGCGGGGACCGTCGGCACGAGGGCTGTCGGCACGGGGGCTGTCGGCACGGGGGCGGCGACGGTCGGACGAGATCGGGGTGACCCTCGGCGCGGGTGGACCGGGCCGCTCGGCCGGGCGCGCCGCACCCGGAGTGCGGGCCGACCGCTCGACGCGCGGCGGCGGTGGACGTCGGGAAGGGTCGACGCGGGCAGGCGGGTCCATCCGTGAAGGCGGCTCGACACGCGACTGCGCCTCCGAGCGGGCCGAAGAATCCGAACGCCCCTGGGGATCCTGACGAGACGGGGAATCCTGACGAGACGACGCATCCTGACGGGGCGGCGGCTCGACCCGCGACTCCCCCGAGCCACGGCGGAACGCGCTGACCGGCCGGCGCGGTGCGTCGTCGGCGTCGTCGGACGGGTCGACGTCGGGGGCCGGTCGGCGACTCGCGGGCGGCAACACGTGCAGCAGACCCGAGAGCCGGGTGACGGTGTCGATCGCGGCGTCCCAGTCCCTCCCGGTACTGCCGACGGCCAGGGTCCCGAGGGTCCACTCGCGCTCGGACCACAGCATCTGCACCACGTCGGGCACGGAATGGGTGAACGCGACCATGCGCTGGTCGCACACGCGCCGAGCGACGTCGAGGTCGGTCGAGAAGATGATGCGTGGGCCGAGGGAGCCGAGCAGGTTCATGTCGGCGTCCTTGGGCGGCGGAGTGCTGCGCAACCGGAGATCGAGATCGACGTCGGAGCCGACCTCGCGCCGCACCGCCACGACGGTGACGGTGTCCTCGAGATCGAAAAGTACGAACTCCTCGCCGCGCCGCACGCCCTCGACCACGTCGACGGCACCGAGGAATTCCTGGTTGGCGAGGACGGCGCGGTTCCAGCGCGTCGGAAGATCGTGGTCGGCGTCGGTGTAGCGGTACCCCTGCGCCTTGGCCCAGATCTGACGGACCTTGCCGGACCGGCGGCGACGGGTGCGGTCGACGTACAGCAGCGCCACCGCACCGAGCAGTGCGATCACGGCGAGTCCGAACCACGTGGCAGTCATCGCCCGTAACTGTATCGCGCAGACCTGCCGACCCCGTCGAAGGCGCGGGCCCGACCACTACTCGCCGGTATACCCGCGAGTAAAACTGCGCGAAAAGTCAACTATCACAGCTGTACTCGCTAGTAGCGCAAATGTGTGATGTGGTTGAACTCGAGCGACCTCTCATCACTCCTGTTGCGGCCGAACACCTTTGCATTGTGACGTGTAACCACGATTCACGAGGGCACCGTGAAGACGGCTCGAGCAGGCGAAGATGACGTCGCCATGTTGCCGTGGTGGCAGCGCCAACATCGACGTCTGCGCGTGCGACACCACATCGAAAAACGACGAAGACGGCGGAGAAGAATGTTCACACGGATAGCAGTTGTCAATCGAGGCGAGGCCGCAGTACGCCTGATCAGGGCGGTACGGGAGCTGAACTCGGAATTCGACTACGGCATCCGCACCATCGCGATGCACACCGACGCCGAGCGCCGCGCGATGTTCGTCCGTCAAGCGGACGAGGCGGTCACTCTCCACAAGACCGGCGTCACCAACCCCTACCTCGACTACGTCGAACTCGAACGCGCCCTCGTCGAGTGCAAGGCCGACGCGGTGTGGGTCGGGTGGGGTTTCGTCGCCGAGGACCCCGCCTTCGCCGACATCGTCGCTCGCCTCGGCATCACGTTCATCGGACCGAGCGCCGAGGCCATGCGTCTTCTCGGCGACAAGGTGCAGGCCAAGCTGCTCGCCGAGAAGGTCGGCGTACCCGTCGCCCCGTGGTCCGGTGGTCCCGTCGAGACCCGCGCCGACGCCCGTCGCCACGCGCAGGCCATCGGCTACCCCCTCATCATCAAAGCCCGCAGCGGCGGCGGCGGCCGCGGCATCCGCAAGGTCTACGCCGAGGACGAACTCGAACTCGCCCTCGAACGCACCCAGGGCGAAGCCGAGCGTTCGTTCGGCGACCCCGTCGTGTTCCTGGAGCGTCTCGTCACCGAAGCCCGCCACGTCGAGGTGCAGGTCATCGCCGACAACCACGGCAACGTCTGGGCCCCCGGCGTGCGCGACTGCTCGATCCAGCGCCGCAACCAGAAGGTCATCGAGGAATCCAGCTCGGCCGTCCTCACCAAGGCACAGTCCGACGAGCTCAGGACCGCGTCGGCCGAGCTCGTGCGCGCCGCCGGATACCGCGGCGCCGGCACCGTCGAATACCTGTACCAGCCGGAACAGAAGATCTTCACGTTCCTCGAGGTCAACACCCGCCTGCAGGTCGAGCACCCCATCACCGAAGTCACCACCGGCCTCGACCTGGTGAAGCTGCAGATCCTCGTCGCCAGCGGGCGCCCGCTCGAGGGTGACTGCCCGCCCGAGTTCGGTCACGCCGTCGAAGCGCGTCTGAACGCCGAAGACGCCGACAACGGGTTCGCGCCCGCCCCCGGCACCGTCCGGCTGCTCAAGTTCCCCCTCGGCTCCGGCCTGCGCGTCGACACGGGCATCGCCCAGGGCGACGTCATTCCGCCCGACTACGACTCGATGGTCGCCAAGATCATCGCGTGGGGCAAGGACCGCTCCGAAGCACTCGCCCGGCTCCGGACCGCACTCCGTGAGACCACCGTCGTGATCGACGGTGGCACCACCACCAAATCGTTCCTGCTCGACCTGCTGGACAAGCCCGAATTGATCGACGCCACCGCCGACACCGGCTGGCTCGACCGGAGCGGCGCGGGCACGGCCGCCGGTCCGACGCGTGTCGCTGACATCGCCCTGATCGCCGCCTCCGTCGACGCGTACGACGCCGAAGAGGCGCGGGAGCGCACCAAGTTCCTCGCCTCCGCCCGTGGTGGCCGGCCCCGCGCCAGCCACGACATCGGCCGCACCGTCGAGCTCAACTACCAGGGCCAGGGATACGAACTCACGGTCGGCCAGCTCGGCCCGCACCGCTACACGGTCGGCGTCGACGGACGTGACCTCGACGTGGACATCGAGCGCCTCAGCGACTTCGAGTCGCGCCTGACGCTCGACGGTCGACGCTTCGCCGTCGTCACCGTCGCCGGGCCCGCCAACTACCTCGTCGAGGTCGACGGCATCAGCCACCAGATCAGCCAGGACGAAGCCGGCCTGGTCCGCGCGCCCGCACCTGCCGTCGTCGTCGCGGTGCCCGTCGCCGTCGGTGACGACGTCGAGATCGGGCAGACGATCGTCGTCCTCGAGTCGATGAAGATGGAAACCGCCGTCCGCGCTCCCGCAGCCGGCAAGGTGCGCGAGGTTCTCGCCGTCGTCAACGCTCAGGTCGACGCAGGCGCCTCGCTCCTGCGCATCGATCCGGCCGGCGAGCAGGCGGCCGCGTCGCAGACTGCGCGCGTGGAGTTCCGCGCCGACGACTCCGCCGCGGCGGGCGATCGGGCAGACGCCCTGTCTCGCCTCGAGGAGATCGGCGCACTCATCAGCGGTTACGACGTCAGCGCCACCCGCGCGATGTCGCTGATCTCGGAGTACGAAGGCATCCGTCCGTCGCTGCCCCGCCACGATCGTGAACTGCTGCAGGCCGAACTGGGCCTGCTCACCACGTTCGCCGACATGTGCGAACTGACGCGCAACCGGCCGACGATGGACGAGGAGGACACCGACGAGCGCGTGCACAGCCCGCGCGAGCACTTCCACGCGTTCCTCAAGGCGCTCTACGCGGATCAGCAGGGTCTGCCGGACACCTTCCGCGACAAGCTCTCTCGCGCACTGCGGCACTACGATCAGCACGACCTCGAGCCGGGCACCGACCTCGAAGAGGCGGTCTACCGGTTGTTCCTCGCACAGCAACGCATCGAGAACCAGGTTCCGGTGATCGCGTCGCTGCTCGAGCGGTGGCTCGCGGACGCGTCCGTCGCGCCCGACGCCGACCCTGCCCTCGGAGAAGTGTTGGAGCGCTTGGTCGTTGCCACTCAGGTGCGCTACCCGCTGATCGGTGACGTTGCTCGTAACCTTCGTTTCCAGTTGTTCGACGAGCCGCAGATCCGCCGCGCCCGCGAGCAGATCTACGACGGGGTACGCGGCAGTCTGCAGTACCTGGCGGAGCGCCCCGACTCCCCCGATCACGCCGAGCGCATCGACGCGCTCGTGGCGACGGAGGAACCGCTCATCGAGATGCTGGCCGATCGGGTGTCCGACCCGGGCGCACTGCTCGAAGTGATCACGCGCCAGTACTACGAGATTCGGCAGTTCGAGGACGTCAAGGCGTTCGACCGCGACGGTCACCACTTCGTCTCCGGAACGTTCACTCTGGTGGGCGGCACCGTGCAGTTGCTCTCGACGATCACCGATCGCGCCGGTATCGCGTCGACGCTGTCCGTGGTCGACGACATCGCCGGTCCGTTGCCCGAGAAGTTGGCCGTGGACCTGTACGTGTCGTGGCCGGATGCCCCCGCCGGTGGTGACGCGCTGGCCGACGCCTTGCGCGACATCATCGACGCCCAGCGGCATTCCGAGAACTGGCGTCGGGTGACCGTCACCGTGTTCGGGTCCGCGGACGGTGCCATCCGTCAGCTCACCCTGCGCCCGTCGGACACCGGCGAGTACGCCGAGGATCTCGCTATTCGGGACCTGCATCCGCTCACCGGTCAGCGACTGGACCTGTGGCGCCTGAAGAACTTCGACGGCACTCGCCTCGCTTCGCCTCCCGGGACCTACCTGTTCCACCTGTGCGCCAAGGAGAATCCGAAGGACGAGCGATTCATCGCGTTCGCCGAGATTCGTGACGCATCAGTGCAATTCGACGGCAGCGGCAAGGTCGTCTCGGTGCCGGCCATCGAGCGCACGTTGTCGGCGTGCCTCGACGGCATCCGCCGAGCGCAGGCCCGGCGCGGTTCGCGTCGCCTCGACAACAACCGCGTGGTGCTCTACGTGTGGCAGGTTCTCGACCTGTCGATCGACGACTTGACGACGGTCGCACGGCACCTCGCACCGCTCACCACGGCAGCGGGCCTCGAGGAAATCACCCTCATGGCGCGCCTGCGGTCGGCGCCCGGAGCAGAACCGAAGTCGTTGGCGCTCAGGTTCTCCTACCGCCCGGGCACCGGCCTGGTCGTCAAGGTCACCGAGCCGCCGACCGAACCGATGCGCCCGCTGGACCAGTACACGCAGAAGGTGCAGCGCTCGCAGGCACGCGGAACGATGTACCCCTACGAGTTGGTTCCGCTGCTCACCGGCGCGGACGGCACGTTCGTCGAGCACGATCTCGACGAGTCAGGACGGTTGGCTCCGGTCGAGCGTCCGTACGGCGGCAACACCGCCGGCATCATCGTCGGCCTCGTCTCGACGCCCACGACCTTGCACCCGGAAGGGCTGAAGCGCGTCGCGATGTTCGGTGACCCGACCAAGGCGTTGGGTACCGTCGCCGAAGCCGAGTGCGCTCGCGTGGTCGCGGCCATCGACCTGGCCGAGGAGATGAAGGTTCCGGTCGAGTGGTTCGCATTGTCCTCCGGCGCAACCATTTCCATGGACAGCGGCACCGAGAACATGGACTGGGTCTCGCGCGCACTGCGCCGGATCATCACGTTCACCCAGAACGGCGGCGAGATCAACATCGTCGTCGCCGGCATCAACGTCGGCGCGCAGCCGTACTGGAACGCCGAAGCCACGATGCTCCAGCACACCAAGGGCATCCTGGTGATGACCCCCGAGAGCGCCATGGTGCTCACCGGCAAGCAGTCCCTGGACTACTCCGGCGGCGTGTCGGCCGAGGACAACTTCGGCATCGGCGGGTACGACCGGGTGATGGGGCCGAACGGGCAGGCGCAGTACTGGGCGCCCAACCTCACCGCGGCCGTCGAGGTGCTCTTCGCACACTACGATCACTCGTATCTGGCTGCGGGCGAACGGTTCCCGCGTCGTGCCGTCACCGCCGATCCGTCGGACCGCGACGTGCGCAGCTACCCGCACGTGCATCCGTCGTCGGACTTCAAGACCGTCGGCGACATCTTCTCGGCGGAGACGAACCCGGAACGCAAGAAGCCCTTCGACATTCGCACCGTGATGCGCGCCGTGGTGGATCAGGACCACGCCGTGCTCGAGCGGTGGGCCGACATGGCCGACGCGGACACCTCGGTCGTCTTCGACGCGCACCTCGCCGGATACCCGGTGTCGGTCATCGGCATCGAGTCGCGCGCCATTCCCCGCAAGGGATGGTTCGCGGCCGACGGACCCGACCAGTGGACGTCGGGCACACTGTTCCCCGCGTCGTCGAAGAAGACGGCACGAGCGATCAACGCGGCCAGCGGAAATCGGCCGCTGGTGGTGCTGGCGAACCTGTCCGGATTCGACGGGTCACCGGAATCACTGCGCAACATCCAGCTCGAGTACGGCGCCGAAATCGGCAGGGCCATCGTCAATTTCGACGGTCCCATCGTGTTCTGCGTCGTCTCCCGCTACCACGGCGGCGCGTTCGTGGTGTTCTCCGGAGCGCTCAACGAGAACATGCAGGTGCTCGCGGTCGAAGGATCGTTCGCCTCGGTTCTCGGCGGCGCCCCGGCCGCGGCCGTGGTGTTCACCCGCGACGTGAACACCCGCACCTCGAGCGATCCCGAGGTACGCGATCTCGAAGCGCGCTACAACGCCTCCGACGACGACACCGAGCGTGCGCACCTGCAGGTGGAGCTGGCCAAGACCCGCTCCGCCGTGCGATCGCAGAAGCTCGGCGAGGTGGCGGCCGAGTTCGAGGCCGTGCACAACATCGAGCGCGCCCGGACGATGGGCTCGGTGCACTCGATCGTGAAGGCAGCCGAGCTGCGGCCGCAGCTCGTGGCGGCGGTGGAGCGGGGGATGGCGCGGTAGGCGCCTGCGGCACACGGGTGTGAAAAAGAGTCCACCAACACTCATTTTCACACCCGACCCGGGTGGGATGCCATGATCGTGGACTCATTGTTGTACGGCAATGTCGTCGTGCAGTACGCGACGTCCGAGATCACGGCAACCTACGACGGTGAGCCGAGAACTACTGTCTCCGTGCGGCGTACGGGTGGTGCCGACCACACCCGTACGCCGATCGGCACTCGTGATCCGTCGGCGATCACGGCGTCCATCGACGGTCGCCCGGTCGAGCTCACACCGGGTAAGGCTCGAATCATGAAGCGCTCGTACGACGTCGGCATCTCGTTCGACGGGCGCCTGATAACGATGAGGGCCAAGAACCTCGAAGCCAGCACTCTGCTGTGCGGCACGACCGACGACGGCATGAACTCGTTCGGCGAGCTGACCCGCGTCTACGACGGGACGGTCGACATCGAGTGGTCGGTGCCCTTCGCCGCCATGAAGAAGACGATCGAGCCGCCGATACCGTCGCGTGAGGAAGCGCTCGTCGGGATCGCGGTCGCAGCGGCGTTCGGTACGGGCGGGTTGTCCGCGGCGACCATCGTCTCGAGCATTGTCGGGTCGGTGTTTCCGTCGTAGGCGCCTACCGCACGCTCGTACTGATAATCGTTGCGGCGGTGATGGATCCGTCCTCGTTGGCCGTGCCCTGCACCACGATACTGTCGCCGGCGCGAAGATCGGCAACCGACGACGCACCGAGCCCGATCACCTGAGTCTGCCCGTCGGTTCGGATCTGGACTTGCACCCCGGTCAGATCGTTCACCGTGATGGTGGTGCCGTCGATCGACGCGATCTGCCCCAACGCCGCCCCCGTCGCACCGGGGATGTCGCTGGGCGCGGTCGGGATGTTGCTCGGAAGTTCGAACGGCAGGCTGGGCAGCGTCGACGGACTGCGCGTCGTGGTCGGAGCGGATCGGGTGGTCGACGGGGCAGCGACGTTGTCGGATTCGGCCCGAGAGGTGTGCAGCAACACCAGCGCACCGACCGCCACGACAGCCAGCAGGACGATGATGCCCAGCGCGATCAGGAGTGTGCGCGGGCCGTTCCCGCCGCCACCGCCACCGTTTCCGTTCTCCAGAAACGGCGCCTCCGTCGGGTACTGATTGCCGTAGGGCGGTTGCCCGCCGTACGGGGGCTGGCCGCCGTACGGTTGCTGGCCGCCGTACGGTTGCTGGCCGTACCCCGTGGCCGGGAACTGTTGTGTCGGGTACTGCTGGGACGGATATTGCTGCGGCGGGTACTGGCCGCCCTCGTACGTCGGATAGGCCTCCGTCGGCCGGTACTCCTGTTCCGGATACGCCTGATAGCCGGGAGCTGCGTATCCCGATTGCCCGTACGCCTGCGTCGGGTCGTCGGTGCTGCCCGGCCTGTCGAAGTGTTCCGTCGGGTTGTCGCGCTCGTCCCGGTTCGGATCATTCGGGTTCGTCATGCGTCCGAGGATAGGTGTTACTCCGGCTTTCGAGAGCCGAGTGCACAGTTGCGTGCCCTGCAGGGCTCTCGAACCGAGACACCGCTCGCGAAAGACGGCGCAGATCCAGAAACTACGCAAATCGGTCAAGTATCGTCGGCACACCGCGTGAGCAGGCCATTTGTGATCGACTACAAACCTTGCACTTTCGTCGGGAGAGGCCGCGCCATGACCATCGAAAAGGACGTCCCCGCGGGCGAGCTGGGAACCAGCTTGAAGCCGCGACACGTGACCATGATTTCCATCGCCGGCGTGATCGGCGCCGGCCTGTTCGTCGGATCGGCCACCGCCATCAACACCGCGGGCCCCGCCGTGCTGCTGTCGTATCTGTTCGCCGGAACGCTCGTCGTTCTGGTGATGCGCATGCTCGGCGAGATGGCCACAGCCAACCCGGACACCGGCTCCTTCTCCACGTACGCCACTCGCGCGCTGGGGCATTGGGCCGGCTTCTCCGTCGGGTGGCTGTACTGGTGGTTCTGGGTGTTGGTCATTCCGGTCGAGGCGACGGCGGGTGCAGTCATCCTCACCACCTGGCTGGGTGGCCCACAGTGGTTGTGGGCGTTGGCCATCGTGATCTTGCTGACCGGTACGAACCTGTTCAGCGTCGGTAACTACGGCGAGTTCGAATTCTGGTTCGCGCTCATCAAGGTCGTCGCCATCGTGGCCTTCATCGCGCTCGGCGTTGCCGCGATCTTCGGGTTGCTCCCCAACTCCGAAGTCAGTGGTGTCAGCCAACTTTGGGCATCCGGTGGATTCATGCCCAAGGGATTCGGAGCCGTGATCGCGGCCATGCTCACCACCATGTTCTCCTTCATGGGTGCCGAGATCGTGACCATCGCGGCCGCGGAATCACCCGATCCGGAGAAGGGCATCACCCGTGCAACCAACTCGGTGATCTACCGAATTTTCCTCTTCTACCTCGGCTCCATCTTCATCGTCGTGGCGTTGGTGCCGTGGGATCAGCTCGACGTCTCCACAGGCTCCTACCAGTACGTGTTGTCGCGCATCGGGATTCCGCACGCGGATCGCATCATGGACGTCGTGGTTCTGACCGCGGTGGCGTCGTGCCTGAACTCGGCGCTGTACACCGCGTCGCGCATGTTGTTCTCGCTCGGCGGACGCGGCGACGCACCTGCCGCGGTGCGCAAGGTGAGCAGCCGGGGCGTCCCCTGGATCGCCGTCATCGCGTCGATGGTGCTCGGGTTCCTCGCGGTCGTCGGCAACTACATTCTCCCCGAGAAGTTGTTCACCTACCTGTTGGCGACGACGGGAGCCGTGGCCCTGTTCGTCTACCTCACCATCGCGGCCAGCCAGCTCGTCCTGCGCCGCAAACTCGACCGTGAAGGGCGAACACCGGCAGTACGCATGTGGCTGTACCCGGGACTGACGTACGTTGCGATCGCCTTCATCATCTTCGTCCTGGTGATGATGGTGGTGATGCCGGAGCAGCGGTCGTCGATCTTCCTCACCCTGGCTCTCGCGGCGGTGACCGTCGCGCTCGGCGTGTGGAAGCAGTCCAAGAACAAGCAGGCAGAACGCGCTGCGGTGGGTTCCGACCACCGGTAGCGCAACCGGGGTTATTGTCGAGGAGTCGGCAAACGGGGGTTTCCGGCATGCACACCATGCCAAGACCGAAACCCCCGGCGAACATCGCGTCGGGCGACCCGAAGCGAGCCCCCTGTGGATGCGATGCGGTCCGAGCCCGACGTCGACGCGCTCCTGTCGGTGTCCACGCTCGACGCACCTCTGATCCGCAGGCTCATCGCAATCGTCACCTTGGCCACGGGGTTGTCCGGTCTCCTCTTGATTCCGTCGGGTGCTCTACGTCCCGGATGGTCCTGGGTCCCGGTTCTTTTCGCGGTTGCGTGCCTTGTGGTAGCCGCGGTCTGGCTGCTTCCGAGCGAGCCACCGCACTGGAAAGCTGCGTTCGTCGTCTTCTCCGACGTCGGCATCGTGATCATCCTGTGCGGGTTCACGGAGGCGTTCGTGGCCATGCCGGGCGTGGCGCTGCTCTTCGTGGTGTCGCTGTTCGCAGCCGTGTACACGTCGTCGCGTTTGTTGTTCGCTCACACTGGACTTGCGGTTGTCGTCGCGGTCGTGTTCGCTGCGGTGTCCGTTGCCGAGGGAGTCGACGCGACGCTCGTCGCCTCGCGCACACTGACCATCCTCTCTGCGTCCGTTGCGCCCCTGGCGATGCGCCTGTACATCGCAACGCTGAGACGGGACCTGCAAAAGTCGCACACGGACCTTCTGACCGGCCTGCTCACCACCCGAGGGCTCGATCAGGCGCTCAGAGATATCCGCGGCGAGGACACGACACTCGGCATCGAACTCGTCCAGGTGTTCGACCCGAACAGCGCCACGAACCCCGTGGAACGATCCGCGATGGGCGACGCCATCGCCGAACTTGCGACGGGCCTGTCTCGGGTCGCCAACCCGAACACGGTGCTCGCGCGCATCGGCACTACCGAACTCGCCTGTGTCGCATGGGGACGGCGAGCGACGGTGACGGAGTCCCTCGATCGGATCGCGGTAGAGGTGAGTGAAACATCGCTCCGCAGCGCTCGGGTGACAGTGCGCTCGGTCTCCGCCCTAGGAGCAGCGAGCGACGGGGCCGGACAGGCATTCCAGGGACTGCTGGCCGGCGCCCGACTGGACGTGCAGGCCCGCCGGCTCCGCGATCGTTCGGAGACGGACCAACTGCCGCACAGCATGATTCGGTCGATCATCGAAGCCGGTGGACCACGGATCGTGTATCAACCGATCTGCTCGACGACGGACGACTCCGTGATCGGCTACGAGGCGCTCTCGCGTTTCCCCGCCGGATTCGGCTCGACGCAGGCGTGGTTCACCGCCGCCGCCGAGACCGGGCAGTCGGCAGCGCTGGAACTGACGGCGATCGAGCTCGCCATCGCCGGCGCGCATTCACTGCCTTCGGGGGTGTTCCTGAGCCTGAACGCCTCCGCCACAACGATTCTGACGACCGATCTGCCCATCATGCTCGCATCCATCGTTCCGCCCCGGCGGTTGATCGTGGAGCTGACCGAACACGACATGGTGGTCGACTACGCCGCGCTCGGGCACGCGGTGTCGATGCTTCGAACTGCGGGGGTGGGCATCTCGGTCGACGACGTCGGATCCGGGTACGCCGGCCTCCGCCATGTGGTCGAGGTACGCCCGGACATCATCAAGCTGGACGCGTCGATCGTCAGTGGGATCGACGACGACCCCGTCCGCCGCGCGGCAGCCAAGTCGATCGTCGGGTTGGCGTCGGAGATCGGTGCGGACACCGTCTTCGAAGGTGTGGAGACGGCAGCCGAACTCGGGGCCGCACGCGCGTTGGGTGCCACGATGGTGCAGGGGTTCTTCCTGGGCCGACCGAGATCGTTCGACGCTACTGCTGCATCGTGATCGTCTGCGCCAAGTAGGTTCCGGCCATGGTGCGGATGCCCTGAACCAGGATCTCCTGTCCCACAGCAAGTTCCGCAACCGTCTCGTCCGTGCCGACCACCCGGGTCGACGCGTCGGTCTCCACCGTCATCTCGTTCAGTCCGGCCTGGACGATCACCAGTGTGGAACCGTCGTTGTAGACGACGGAACCGGTGATCTCCGGATTCGACAGCGGCACAGGCACAGTCGGGACCGTAGTCGTCACCGGTCCACCCGAGTAACTGCTGGCCCGGGCGCCGGTCGTCCCCGATTCGTCCGACGGCCGCGACACCACGTAAACACCGGCGATCACGACGACGAGCGCCCCCAGGGCAGCCAGCCGAACCGTGGTGATTCGGCGCCTGACGGTAGGGGGATTCGGCTGGGCGTGCTTCGAACGGAGCTCTGGTTCTGCAACGACGGTGACTACGGTCGGGGGTTCGACTGCAGGTGATTTCGGGGGCCGCGGGCTTGGAGTCGACCGAGAACGCGTCGGTGCAGCGTCGGGTTTGCGGTGCTGCGAGCGACGAGGACGGTCCACTTGCGGGGCGGGCTCGACGACAAGCGGGGTCACGGGGACCGGCTTCGTCAAAGGGGCCGGCTCCGGCGTGCGAACGGGCTCGGGGACTACCGGCTGCGGCTCAATCGACACTGGCTCGGCGACGATCGGCTCGGGCTCGGCGGGCTCGGGCTCGGGCTCGACGACGATCGGCTCGGGCTCGCTGGGCTCGGGCACCGGGACGGCCAGTGGTGCGTCGATGGGCGGCTGCGGAGGCGTCCACCCAGTCGTGAGCATCCAGGCGGGGAGTTCCGGTTCGGGAGTGGGAACCGGCTCGGCCGTGATGACGGGTTCGGGAGTGGGGACCGGCTCGGCCGTGATGACGGGTTCGGCTGTGGTCACGAGCTCCGCCGTGATCACTGGTTCGGCGACGTCTGTGAAGGAGTAATCGTTCTCCGGCGTGTCCTCGGGTTCAGGCTCAGGCGCCTCGATTACGGGTGCCGTCGACTCCTGGAACACCCTTTCCTGCGTCGCGCGCTCGCGAACAACATGGACGACCGGTTCCGGTTCGGCGAGTTCCTCGGGGTTGTCCGGGATGAAGTAGACCGTGTATCCCTGCGGCATAGCGGAGCCGTGCACCGGATCGAGGAGCACGTCGTAGGAACCGCGTTCGGTCCGGCGCTCCCCTGCGTACGCCAGGTCGGACTCGTTTTCCACCGACTCAGAATATCGGCCCGGAGTTTGCCGAACAGGCTACGAGGGACGATGAGAAGTCAACGTAAAACGGGTGGCGGAACTGGTGCACTCCACAAGTCGGGTGTGAAAAAGAGTCCATGAGCACTCCTTTTCACGCCCGTGTGCGTCAGCGCATGAAATCGGCCAGCACGGGGAGCCGATCTGCCGATCGGTTCGCGAGCGTCGGGATGCAGCCGAGAAGTCCCTTCGTGTACGGGTGCTCCGCGGTAGCGACGATGGTCGACGAGGCGGCCTGCTCGACCAAGCGCCCGCGGTACATCACCAGCATGGTGTCGGAGAATTCCAGGCACAGCTTGATGTCGTGGCTGACCACGAGGAGCGCAGTGCCCTGCTCGTGGGTGAGTTGTTGCAAGAGTTCCATGGATCCGCGTGCCAGCGATGCATCGAGCGCGCTCGTCGGTTCGTCCGCGATGAGCAGTCGAGGTGATCCGCAGAGGGCCAGGGCGGTCATGACCCGCTGCCTCATACCGCCGGACAGCTCGTAGGGGCGGCTCTTCATGACCCGCTTGGTATCGATCAAGCCCACCTTGGTGAGCCAGTGCCGCGTGAGGTCGCGCTGCTCGGAGCGCCGATGGACGCCGGCGCCGGAGAGAACGTGCTTGAACTGACCACCGATGGTCCATACCGGGTCAAGGGCCGTCATCGCATCCTGGAACACCATGGCGATACCGTCGGTGCGCTTCGGCAGGCCTACCCCCGTAGGCGAGCGTCGGGAGACGCCGTCGAAGTCGAGCCGCGTCGACACGATATGCGCGCCGGACGACGGGCCGATCAGACCAGCAATAGTCATAGCCAGTGTCGACTTTCCGGATCCAGATTCACCGACGAGGGCAATCCGCTCGCCGGGCGCGATGTCGAAGGTCACACCGTCGACGGCGACGAACGCGTCGTCGCCCTGACCGTAGGTCACCGTGAGATCCTCGACGCTCAGGAGCGACCGCGAATCCAGTGCCGTTGAATGATCGATCTCGTTGTCTCGCAGTCTGTTCGACACCGCGTCGCGCTCTGCCGTCGTCGTCATCGGATCTCCAGGGTCGTCGAATCGGTCACGAACACTATCGTGCGGGAACGGTGTTTCCCGAAGCGACCTCAGCCGTAAACACTTCATTACGCACCCATGACGCCTGCTGCGCACCCCTCTGAGCTGGACTTTCGCCGATCGGACGCCACACTGCGCCGCCGTAGGCGTCGCCGACTCACACGTACGATCGCTAGACTGCTTCGCACGTGCTGCCTGCAGGGTCGCGTTCAGCCGAGGACTCACCGAGTCGAATCACACCCTCCGCGCACGAACGAAAGGCCGCCCCGAATGACCCGCCCCTTCCCGGACGACGACTCGGCCACTCTCGCAGCTCACCTCCGCAGGCAGGCCGAAGAACATCGGGCGAAATACGTGCGCGCACAAAGTGACCGAGCTGACAAGTTCGTCACGTCCCCTCGACGGGTGTACGAGTTGATCAGAGCAGGAATCCGGCGCGGCACCATGCCGCACGATCAGACGCTCTCCGAGCAGCACCTGATCGAATCACTCGGCGCCACACGCAACGCCGTACGCAAAGCCCTGCAGATGCTCGCCGAAGACGGCGTACTGGTGCGCGCCCGACGAGCTGGTACCTCTGTGGTCCACGACATCGTCGCCGTGCACGACGGTGAGGTCGGACCACGTGCATGGGCGGGAACACCGGACGAGGGACGGCTCACCGTGGACACTCTAGAGATCAGCCGTATCAGCGCACCTGCTGTGCTGCAACGACTTCTCGGAGCCGACACGGACTCGGTGTTGCTTCTCGAGCAACTCGGGCGAATGGGCGGCCAACCACTGTATCTCCGCGTCGGGTACTGCATGACGGACGCCACGGCTGAGGAGTTCTCGCAGCTGATCGAGAGCAACCACACGGAGTTCCCGCCGATTTCGGTCGTTCACGAGCGATTGTTCGGAAGCGCTTACGGAGGCAGCGACTATGTGGTCGAAGCGATTTCGTGTCAGGAGCGCGCTGCAGAGCTACTGGACATGCCCGTCGGGGCACCGGTTCTGCTCCGCGAGTTGATCACTCGGAACTCGGCCGGCGCACCGTCGGAGCTCAGCTACACCCACTTCCGCGCGGACCGGGTGGCAATCGTCGGCTCGACCCTCGCCACCACGGCCGCATCTCCGTAGCGAACAATCAGAACGCGGTGAGGTTCTCGCGGAAGGTGGGCTTCGAGTACCCGTCACGAATCGCACCACGTTTGCGCAGTGCCGGTGCGAGCCCGTCGGCGATCTCGGCGACGGCCTTGCGGGTCACCTGCGAGGCGATCAGGAACCCGTCGCCCCCGATCTCCTCCATCGCTTCGTCCATCTGTGCCGCAACAGAATCCGGGGTACCGACCAACTCCATCGACTCGATGGTCTTGTAGTTCAACGCGATCTCTCGCAAGGTCTTACCGGACTTGGCCATGTCCTCGAGGGTGCTCTTGTGCCCGTTGAACCGAGTCAGGTCGGGCACCGGGGCGTCGAGATCGAACTGGGAGAAGTCGGTGCTCGAGAAGTACGACATCGCGGCCAGGACGCCATCGATGTTCTCTCTCTGCTGCGCGCGCAACCGATCTCGCTTGGCGCGAGCTTCCTCGTCGGTGTCACCGAGGATCGGGTTGACCAGGAACATCACCTTCGCGTCGTCGGGTTTGCGCCCGGCATCGATCAGTCGCCGGCTGATGTCGGCGCGGAACTCGTGCATGGCGTCGACGCCCTTGACCATCGACAGGATCGTGTCAGCGTGCTTGGCGCCGAAATTCTTTCCGGCGGGCGAGCCACCCGCTTGGCAGATCACCGGACGACCCTGCTGAGGTCCCATCGGCAGGTTCAGCGGCCCGCGGGACTTGTAGTAGGTGCCGTCGAAGTCGACGGTGTGGATCTTCTCGTGGTCGGCGAACACCCCGGAGGCGGGATCGGCGACGACTGCGTCCTCGTCCCACGACGACCACAGTTGCGTGACGACGTCGACCCATTCGTCCGCCATCTCGTACCGCAGTCCGTGCTCGATCTGTTTGTCCAGGCCGTAGTTCTGGGCCGCACCGTCTGCGCTGGCGGTGACGAGATTGATTCCGACCCGACCCTTGGTCAGGTGGTCCAAAGTCGCGAACAAACGCGCCGCGAGAAACGGCGGATAGAAGGTGGTCGCGACGGTGGCGACGATGCCGATGCGCTCCGTCGCCGCAGCGATGAGCGGGACCAGCGGCATCGGATCGAACCGCACCGTCGTTCCGCGTCGAACCGAACTCTCGAAAGTCCCGCGGAACACGTCCGGCAGCACCGAGGAATCCTCGAGCATCATGAAGTCGAACCCCGCCCGCTCGAGGCTGCGTGCGGCGTCTACGAACAGGTCCGGCCGGCCGACGTCATCGGCGCTGTTGCCGGACCACGGCTGATTCCAGCCGTAGACCCCGAACCCTGTGGTCAGAAACCATCCGAGATGCATCATGGGAGAACGCCTTTCGTGGAGGACATCAGAAGTCCAAGAGGTTGTCGCGGAACTGTTCGTGGGCGTACGCCGTCCGTACGAGGCCGCGCCGTTGCAGCGCGGGGACGAGGCCGTCCGTCACCTCGGTGTAGTACCGGCGACCCAGCCGTCCGGTCATCAGGAATCCGTCCCCGCCCACCGCGTCGATGACGTCTTCCATCTGTCCGGCAACGGTGTCCGGGGTACCGACGAGCGGCACCGACGTGATCGACCACGTGGCAGCTAGCTGCCGCAACGTCTTCGGCGTCCCGTCCTCGTTGTTCTTGCTGCCTCCGGACCCGGCGAGGAAGTCGGCGAGGGTGGTGCGGTGCCCGTTGGTGGTCAGCTCCGGCGGCGGTGCGTCGATGTCCAGCGTCGACAGATCGTTGCCGGTCACCGCCGATATATGGGCGAGTGCGGAGTGCACGCGACCGTCGGTGGCCGCGCGGGACCGTTCATCCAATTCCTTTGCTTCCCGGTCGGTTTCACCGAGTACGGGAGAGACTATGTAGAGAATCTTGATCGAGTTCGGGTCTCTGCCGGCGGCGTCGGCCATGGCACGCACGTCGTCGCGATATGCCTTCATCGCCTCGATACCCTGCGCCTGACAGATGATGGTGTCGGCGTTCTGCGCTGCGAACGCGCGGCCGCGTGGAGACCCTCCGGCCTGACAGATCACCGGTCGTCCCTGTGGCATCGGCAGTGTGTTCAGCGGCCCGCGGGTGCGGTGGTACTTGCCGACGTAATTCGCGTCGTGCACCTTCGTGTGGTCGACGTAGACGTGCGTCTCCTGGTTCATCACCAGCGCATCGGGCTCCCACGACGTCCACAGTGCGTCGACGGCACCGACGAATTCCTCTGCGCGCTCGTACCGTTCGTCGTGCGGCGGCAGCGCGTCCATGCCAAAGTTCTGGGCGGCCCGGTCCTCGCTGGAGGTCACGACGTTCCACCCCACGCGTCCGTGGGACATGTGATCCATGGTGGACACTACGCGGGCAAGCAGATACGGGGGATAGAAACTGGTCGACATCGTGGTGACGATGCCGAGCCGGGTGGTCGCGGCGGCGAGCATCGGCACCAGCGCCACCGGGTCGTGCTTCGGTGCGTACTGCGCTTTGGCGAGATCGAATTCGGTGGTGCCGCCGTAGATGTCGGACACCATCGACGAGTCCTCCAGCATCAGATAGTCGAACCCGGCCCGCTCCAACGCGCGCGCCATCTCCACGTGGAACCGTCCGTCGGCCCAGGTGTCGGCGTCCGAGCCGGTCCAGTGCGACGTCCACACGGGCGGGCGGAAGCTGGTGAACCATCCGAGGTGGATCTTCGGAGTGCTCATCGCGCACCCGCCAGGTGCTCGCGGAGGTTGGTACCTCGGTAGCCGGTGCCGGCCAACCCGCGGCGCCTCAACTCCGGCAGTAGCCCGTCGCAGACGTCGTCGACGTAGCGTCGGTTGAGCACGCCGCCTCCCCCGCCGAAGAACAGGAATCCGTCTCCGCCGACGTCGTCCATCACCGATTGCATCTCGTCCGCCACGGTTTCGGGGGTGCCGAGCAGACGCAGGGACTCGGTGCGTTCCTCGGCAATCGTCTCGCGGATGGTGCGGCCGTTCGCCCAGGTGCGCAGGTTTTCGAGAATGCTCGTACTCGCCTCGGTGGTCAGATCGTCCGGAATGGGCTTGTCGACGTCCAGCTGCGAGAAGTCGATGTCACCGGACAGCATGATCAGCCGACGCGCGATCGCCGCGTCCGTGGGTTCGTAGTACCGCTCCGCATTGCGCTTCGCGTCGTCCTCGGACTCGCCGAGGATCGGGGTGACCATGTAGAGAACCTTGATGTCGTCGGGGTCGCGACCGAAGTCGGCCGCGCGAGCACGAATCTTGTTGCGGTACTCACGCATCGCGGCGCGTCCCTTCGGCGCGGCCACGACCAGATCCGACACGCGCGCGGCGAGCTCGATGCCGGCCGGTGACGCGCCGGCTTGGCACAGTACAGGTTTGCCCTGCGGGCTCGGCAACGTGTTGAGGGGGCCGCGCACCGAGAAGTGCGGACCGTCGTGATCGATCGTGCGCACCTTCGTGTGATCGACGTAGGACTCGAGGCCGGCCGTGATCGGAGACGCCGCGTCCGCGTCCCAGGACGCCCACAACGCATTGGCGACATCGACGAATTCCTCGGCGATGGCATAACGCTCGTCGTGTAGCGGGAGCCGGTCGTGCCCGAAATTCTGGGCGGCGCGGTCACCGGTCGAGGTGACGATGTTCCAGCCCATCCGCCCGCGGGTGAGATGGTCGAGCGTCGACAGCAGACGCGTCAGCAGGAACGGTGGGTAGAAGCTGGTCGAGGCGGTGACGACGATGCCGATCTGGTCCGTCTCGTACGCCAGCCGTGATGCCAGCGCCATGGGGTCGTGTTTGGGCGCGCGCGGCGTCCACTTCAGCTCCTGTTCGAACGTGCCGCCGTAGATGTCGGTCAGGGCGGTCGAGTCCTCGAGCATCACGAAGTCGATTCCCGCCCGTTCGAGCTTGCGCACGACGTCGACAGCGAAAGAGCCGTCGGCCCAATCGGTTCCGCCCGTTCCGGCCCAGGGACCGGTCCAGTCGGGGACGAGATAGTTGGTGAACCACCCGAGGGTGAAGGGGTCTGACATGGGTCCTCTTTTCCGTGAGACGCAGAGCGTGGGGAGCGGGGCTCGGGATGGTCGGGGGTGCGCCACGGGCGCAGAGCCAGTACGGCGGCCAGTGCTGCGACCGGGATACCGGCGGCGAACGCGAGCGAGTAGGACGAACGAGCAGCGACCGCGCCGGCCACCAGCGGTCCGAGCATGGTGCCGACGTCGAATACGACCTGGTAGATCGCGATCGGGCTTCCGCCCCGTCCGTCCAGGACCTCGCCGACGGTGGCGGCGCTCGCGACCATGGCGCAGGTACCGCCGACACCCCACAGCACCATGGTCAGGATCAGTACTTCCAGGGTGGGAACGGCAGCGAGAGTGATGATTCCGGCCAGGATGAGAACAGCCCCGAACGCGAGCATCGGTCGACGGCCCCAGCTGTCGACGAGGCGGCCTGCCGGTTTGACGACGACGATCTGCACGACGGCTCCGACCATCAGGACCACGCCCGAGACGAACGGACTGGCCCCGAGTACCGACGCCACGAAGAGCGGCACGAGGGTGAAGCGCACTCCGTTCCCGACCCATCCGTTCGCGAAGTTCGACGCGACGGCCGCCCGAAAGCCGCGATGGCGCAATGCGACTCGCAACGGCATCCGCTCCGGTCGCGCCGTCGGATCGTGTGCAATACCGGCGGCGACGTCCATGCGGTCGCTCGACCGGAACGCGAACCACAGGATCATCGCGCCGACGACGAGAGCGACAGCGTGGGTGAGAAACGGTGCGCGCAGCGACAACAGGGCCACGGCACCGCCGATGACCGGCCCGAGCACGCCGCCGATCAGGAAGCCCGACTGGAACACCGAGGCGGTCCGCCCACCCGTGCCCGGCGAGCTGTAGCGGAACAGCAATTGCTGACCCGAGACGGTGAACATCGCGGTACCGATCCCGCCGACCGCCCGCAGCAGCAGCAGGGCGAGGAACGTCGGTGCGAACGCTGCCGCGAGGGACGACGCTGCTGCGAGGAGCAGACCGGCGGTGAGGACCGCCCGTTCGTCGAAGCGCACCAGCAGCCGGCTGGCTCCGAAGGACGCGAGCACACGGGTGAACGCGTAAATGCTGACGACGGAGGATGCCGCGAGATCGCTGACGCCGAAATCGCGCGCGAAGACCGGAATCACCGGTGCGATGACTCCGTAGCCGAGACCGATGCACACGTTGACGAACGCCAACGCGTACACCGGTCCCGGTACCACGGACTTCCGTCGCAGAACCTTCATCAGTAGGACAGGAGGTTGTCGCGAAACTGGTCGTGCTCGTACTCGCTGCGTACGAGACCGCGACGCTGCAGCGCGGGTACGAGACCCTCGGTGATCTCCCCGACGTACCGCCGGCCGATGCTGCCGGTGATCAGGAAACCGTCTCCGCCGACGAAGTCCATCGTCTCGCCCATCTGTTCGGCCACGGTGTCCGGCGTCCCGACGTAGTGAACGTTCTTCATCGACCAGCCGAGCGCGGCCTGGCGAGGTGTGTTGCCGTAGGAGAGAAAGTCCCCGAGTGTCGTGCGGTGCCCGTTGGTGCTCAGCTCGGGGAACTCTTCGTCGAGTTCATAGGTGGACAGGTCGATTTCGGTGAGTGCCGAGATGTGCCCGAGTGCCGACTCGATCCGCGAATCGACATCTGCCGTCATGCGCTCGACTTTCGCCCGAGCGTCCGAGTCCGTATCCGCAAGCACCGGTTGGGTGATGAACATGATCTTGCAGCTGTCGGGGTCGCGCCCCGCCTTCTCCATCCGCAGCCGAATGTCGTCGCGGAAGCTCTTCATCGCCGCCGGATCCTTCGCGGCACTGAGGATGGTTTCGGCGTTGCGCGCCGCGAACTCTCGGCCGCGCGGGGACCCGCCGGCCTGGCAGATCACCGGCTCACCCTGAGGCGAGCGCGGAAGATTCAGCGGCCCGCGCGACGCGTGGTACTTGCCGCGGAAGTTGGTCACGTGCACCTTGGTGTGGTCCACGTATGTCCCGTTGTCTCGGTCCAGGACCATCGCGTCGTCTTCCCACGATGCCCACAGCTGCTTGACCAGATCGACGAATTCGTCTGCGCGCTCGTACCGTTGATCGTGCTCGGCCAACTTGTCCATGCCGTAGTTCTGCGCGGCGCGGTCCTCGCTGGACGTCACCACGTTCCATCCGACGCGTCCACGACTGAGGTGGTCGAGGGTCGAGAACCGTCGAGCGAGGAGCCAGGGCGGGTAGAAGGACGTCGAGCACGTGGCGATGACGCCGATGTGGTCGGTCGCTGCGGTCAACAACGGCACCAGCGTGACGGGGTCGTGTTTGGGCGCGTACAAGCCGTACTTGAGGTCCACCCGCGACGACTGCTCGAACGCGTCCGACACCATCGAGGAGTCCTCGAGCATGATGTAGTCGAAGCACGCCCGTTCGAGCGCCTGCGCGAACTCGACGTGCAGATTCCCGTTGGCCCACGATGCGCCCTCGGTGCCGGACCACATGGTGTTCCAGGGCGGGTTCGAAAAGTTCGTGAACCAACCCAGATGAAATTTCGTCATGCTCTGCTCCCTGTCGTGAACGTGTGTGTGGTCGATGTGTCTGTGGCGCGGTCGAACTGCGTGTCGGTCGGTGTTGCACCGCGCAGGATCGCCGGCACCGTGGCAAGCAGTGCGGCGACGGACATGGCGCCGACTGCGACGACGAACCCGGTTGTCAACGAACTCACTCCGTCGCCGGAAAGCTGTTGTGCGTTCCCGGAATAGACCATCTCGCGCAGCGCCGGCGGTAGGGCGACCACCGCAAGGAGAAGCGCCAGCGCGGTACTCACGGTCACTGCGGTGTTGTCGAGGGAGACGCGTAGACCGTTGGCCATCCCCGATCGGTTCGGCGGAACGCCTACGTTGATGGCCGCAGCGTTGGCGGTCTTGAAGATTCCCCCGCTAAGCCCGACCCCGAACAGCAACACCACCAGCGGTATACCGCTGGCAGGTCCGGCGATGTGCAGCGCGAGCAATCCCAGCACCGTCGCCGTGCCGAGGGTCGACACGGTGGTCAGAACACGTGCCTCGACCCGCGTCGCGAGCCGGCCCGCGATCGGTGACATCACGGTCGTTCCGACAGCCAGAGCCGTGATCTGCAGACCCGCGTCGATCGGGCTGCGCCCCTCGATGCCCTGCAGATACAGCGACATGGTCACGGCTACTGCACCTTCCGCCATCGTCACGAGAAACGACGCGGCGTACGCGTTGCCCCGGAACCGATCGGTGAGGAGCGTCGGGTCGACCACGGGATCATCCACGCGCTTCTCCCACCTCCAGAACAGCGGAAGGGCGACGACAGCGAACGCGAGCGGGACGGCCGACTGCCAGGCGGTGAATCCGTCGTCGCCACCGCGATCGACCCCGTACACGAGAGCCCCGAGGATCAGCACCGACAGCACCGCGCCCGCGTAGTCCACGGATCGGGCCGTCCCGCTCCGGGTGGTTCCTCGCAAGGTGACCGCCGCCCACGCCGTGCCCACCACGCCCAGCGGCACGATCACCGCGAACACCCCACGCCAGCCGACGGTTTCGGTCAGTACCCCGCCGAGGAGCGGGCCGATCGAGATGGCCAGCGACATGATCGTGATGTTGAGCCCGATCGCGACTGCCAGCTTCTGCGGAGCGAACGCCTCGACCAACAGTGCGGTGGTGTTGGTGATCACGGCCGCGGCGCCGATACCCTGCACGACGCGCAGGGCGATCACGACGGCCGGGTCGTCGACGACGGTGATCAGCGCTGCGCTGATTGTCAGCAACGTCAACCCGGCGAGGTAGACGGGCCGTCGCCCGACGATGTCGGCTAGTTTTCCCAGGACGAGGATGAGGGCCGCCGCCGTGAGCAGATAGGCCAGCATGAACCAGTCGGTCTGTGCTGCGGAGGCATTCAGTCCGGTACTCATCTCCGGCAGCGCGACGGGGAGCATGCTCACCGACACGAAAGTGATGGCCATGCCCAGTCCGGTGACGGACAGCACGCGCCAGGGGTAGCTGTCCTGCGAGGTGGCGATCAGAAGTCCATCAGGTTGTCACGGAACAGCTCGTGTGCGTACCCGTCGCGGATCAACCCACGCTTGCGAAGCTCGGGCGCCAGTCCGTCGGTGATCTCGCTGATGTAGCGGCGGGTGACGCTGCCCGCGATGAGGAACCCGTCGCCGCCGACCTCGGCCGCGATGTCGCCCATCTGCTCGGCGACGGCGTCCGCGGTTCCGACCAGCGGCGCCGACTTGCGGATGTCCGAGCTCGCCGCCTCGCGGAGCGTCATCCCGGTTCCGTTCGCCCCGATCAGCGCCATCGAGCTACGGCCTGCGTTCGTGTCCACCGTCGGCAGCGGGGCGTCGAGGTCGAACTTGGAGAAGTCGATGCCGCTGGCGTAGGACATCGACGCCAGGTTGAGATCGATGTTGGTACGAAATCCCTCGACGATGCGCTCGTTCTTCTCCTGCGCCTCCCGATCGGTCTCGCCCAGCACGGGGCTCACGATGAACATGATCTTGCAGGAGTCGGGGTCGCGGCCCTCGAGTACCATCCTGGCCCGGACGTCGTCGCGGTACGCCTTCATCGCCTCGACGCTTTCCACCTGCGCCAGAATGGTTTCGGCGTGTTTCGCGGCGAAACCGCGACCGGCCGGCGATCCGCCGGCCTGGCAGATGACGGGACGTCCCTGCGGAGTCGGCGTGGTGTTGAGCGGCCCACGTGAGGAGTGGTACTTCCCCGCGAAGTCGATGTTGTGCACCTTCTCGAAGTCTGCGAACACACCGGCCTCCCGGTCGAGCCTGACCGAGTCGGGTTCCCACGACGCCCACAGTTGCTTGACCAGGTCGATCCACTCGTCCGCCATCTCGTAGCGGTGGTCGTGCTCGAACATCTCCTCGTACCCGAAGTTCTGCGCCGTCCGGACGTTGTGCGAGGTCACCAGATTGACGCCGGCGCGGCCGCCCGAGAGGTGGTCGAGGGTTGCCGACGTCCGCGCCGCCATGTACGGCGGGTGGAAGGAGGTCGTCATCGTGGCGATCAGCCCGAGGCGATCAGTGTGCTGACTCAGGATGGGCAACAACGAGTTCGGATCCTGCTTGGGCACCGACCGTGCGTTGGCCAGCCACCACTGCGACGACCCTCCGAACGAATCGGGAACGAAGGACCCGTCCTCGAACATGATGTAGTCGAAGCCGGCGCGTTCGAGCGAGCGTGTCATGTCGATGTAGAGCTCAGGGTGGTTCCATTCGGTTCCGCCCTCGCCCGACCACATCTGATTCCACGACTGCACTTGCCAGCTCAGGAACCAACCCATGTGGAACATACTTTTCTCCTTTGTCCGGGTCTGTCAGAAAGCGCGAAGGTTGTCGCGGAAGTGGTTGTGCTCGTACGACGTTCGGGTGAGCCCGCGGCGCTTGAGCGCGGGCACGAGTCCGTCCGTGATCTCGGCGACGTAGCGGCGGTTCATCGGAGCGCCGGCAATGAGGAATCCGTCGCCTCCGACCTCTTCCATGACGCCGTTCATCATGTCGGCGACATCGTCGGGGGTGCCGACGAAGTCCAGGGTGTCGATGGCGCTGTGGCTCGTGAGACGCTCGCGGAGCGTCTGGGTGCCGTCGCCGCGGAACTCGGCGAAACTGCTTCGGTGGCCGTTGCTTTCGAGGTCCACCGGCAGCGGCTCGTCGAGGTCGAACTGCGACAGATCGATACCGGACAGGTGCGAGCGGCCCGCGAGGAGACCGTCGATGTTCCGCGACGCCGCGTCGGCGCGACGCTGCTTCTTCGCCTTCGCCTCCGCGGTCGTCTCCCCCAGGATCGGCGAGATGAGGTACATGACCTTGACGTCGTCCGGCTTCCGACCGGCGTCCGCTGCGCCCTGGCGGATGTCCTCGCGGTAGCGACGCATCTTGTCGGTGCCGTGGGGGTTGGAGATGATCGCGTCCGCATGTTTGCCGGCGAACTCCTTACCCTTGTCCGAGCCACCCGCCTGCAGGAACACCGGACGTCGCTGCGGACTCGGGACGGTGTTGAGCGGGCCGCGCGACTTGAAGAACTTTCCTTCGAAGTCGATGCGGTTCACCTTCTCGTGGTCGGCGTAGATGCCGCCCGGTGAGGTGTCGGCGTGCACCGCACCGTCTTCCCACGAGTCCCACAGCCGGCAGGCGAGCTCGACGAACTCGTCGGCCATGTCGTAACGCAGATCGTGCTCGGGCATGTCGAACCCGTAGTTCTGCGCGGCCCGAGTGTTGCTGCCCGTCACGATGTTCCAACCGATGCGGCCCTTCGCGATGTGGTCGAGCGTCGACATGAGCCGCGCCACCGTGTACGGGTGGTAGAACGTGGTCGTGAGCGTCGGCACGATACCGAGATGCTTGGTGGTGTACGAGAGGATTCCCGCCAGCACCGCGGGGTCGTGTTTGGGAGCGGCCGACGCGGTAGCGAGGTAGTACTCCATGGACCCCTTGTACGTGTCCGACACCTGCACCGAGTCCTCCATGATGAGGAAGTCGAAGCACGCCCGTTCCAGCGAGTTGGCGAGGTCGACGTACTGGTCGGGCATCATCCAGTCGGTCGCACCGGTACCGGACCACGGCTGATTCCACGACTGCACGCCGAAGCCGGCGCCGAGGAACCATCCGAGGTGAAACTTGTTGGCAGTCAATGTCTTCTCCGTATCAGAATTCGAGGAGGTGATCGCGAAGGTGTTTTCCCGCGTACTCGGTGCGCATGAGTCCGCGCCGCTGCAGCGCGGGGACCAGTCCGTCGGCGATCTCGCCGATGTACCTGCGGTTGTGCGGTTGGCTCCAGATGAGAAAGCCGTCTCCCCCGACCTCCGCCATCGCGTCACCCATCTGCTCGGCGACCGAGTCCGGGGTGCCGACCAGTTCCATCGACTCGGTCCGGTAATCGACGCATGCTTCGCGCAGCGTGCGTCCGTCGGCCCATCTCCGGAAGTTCTCGAGTGTGGACTGGTGCCCGTTGGTGTGGACGTCGTCGGGCATCGGCTTGTCGAGATCGAACGTGGAGAAGTCGATCTCCATGCTCGCCGACCACCCGATCAGCACGCCGGCCGGATTGGCGCGGACGGCGTCGGCCTTGCGCTCCTTGCGTGCGAGCGCGTCCTCGTGCGTCTCGCCGAGAATCGGCGAGACGACGTACATGACCTTCGCGGAGTCGGGGTCGCGACCGTGCCCGACCATGCGCCGACGAATGTCCTCGCGGTACTCCTTCATGGCAACAACGCCTTTGGGGAGCGCCATGATCATGTCTGCGTGCTTGGCCGCGAAGTCCCGCCCGGCGGGCGAGCCGCCGGCCTGAGTGATGACGGGTCGGCCCTGCGGCGACGGCAGCGTGTTGAGCGGCCCGCGGGAGGAGTAGTAGGTGCCCTGGAAGTCGACCGTGTGCACCTTGGAGTGATCGACGTACGTCGAGCTCGCCCGGTCCATCACCACGGCGTCGGCGTCCCACGAGTCCCAGAGTTGTTCGACCAGGTCGACGTACTCGTCCGCACGCAGGTAGCGCTCGTCGTGCGGCGGGAGCGCATCCATCCCGAAGTTCTGCGCGGCGCGATCCTCACTGGAGGTCACCACGTTCCACCCGATACGACCCGACGAGAGATGGTCGAGCGAGGAGATCGACCGGGCGAGCAGGTACGGCGGGTAGAACGACGTGGACGCCGTCAGGGCGATACCGAGGTTCTCGGTGGCGCGAGTGAGCAACGGCGCCAACGCCATCGGGTCGCCTTTCGGTGCCCAGCCGCCCGTCTTCAAAGTCGCTTCCGAACTACCGCCGTAGGTGTCGGACACCATCGACGAGTCTTCCAGGAGCAGGAAGTCGAAGCAGGCGCGGTCCAGCGTTCGGGCGAAGTCGACGTAGAAGTCCCCGTTCAGCCAGTCCTCGCTGTCGGCCCCTTCGAACGCGGTGTTCCACGACGTCGGGACGAAGCTGCCGAACCATCCGAGGTGAAACCTGTTGTCGGTCATGACAGCGTCAGGTTCGAGTAGTCGATGCGGAAGTCGGTGCGTTGGACGTATCCGCCCATGCCCTTCTCCATCGCGACCGTGGGCCGGACCCGCGCGATGAAGATGTACGGAGCCTGCTCGGTCATCCGCAGTTCCGCGGCGTTCCAGAACTCGCCCGCCTCGGGGCTGAGGGCATCCCCGGCGTCGAGACCCTGGTCCATCATGGCCAGGAACTCCGGGTCGTTCCACAGCGCGTAGTTCGATCCGCCACCGGGCTGGGTCAGCAGTTGCAGCGAGTAGGGCGGTGTCATCGTGACCGAGGCGCCCAGGCTGAGACTGGCCTGCACCTTGCCGGCGAGTTGATCCGCGTTGAGCTGCGCTGCAGGCACTTCCGCGATGGTGACGTCGATGCCGGCTTCGGCGGCGAACGACTGTATCTGAATGGCCGTGTCCTGCGCCGCCGGGAGCTGATTGTTCACACTGAGCGTGAAGGCGAACCCGTCGGGCAGGCCGGCGGCGGCGAGCATCTCCCTGGCGCGCTGCGGATCTCCCTCGTAGTCGGGCAGGTCCGCCCCGTCCCAGTTCGGGGCCTTGTCGTCGAGTACGTGGTTGTACTTGTACGCCCGGCCGAAGAACACGTTCTCCATGATTTGGTCGTACGGAATCGCGTACGCCATGGCCTGGCGCACCCGCACGTCGTCGAAAGGCGCCGTGGTGGTGTTCATCGAGTACAGCAGGTACTGGTTCGACGTGGTGGTCGGAACAGTGACCGCGTCGTCGCTCTGTAGGGCAGCCTGATCTGACGAGCGAAGGGCGAGAGCGATATCCGCGTCGCCGCGGGTCACCATGTTGGCCCTCGTCGCCGGGTCGGCGACGACGCGTCGCACGATCCGCTCGACCTCGGGCTCACCGAGCACGAAATTGGGGTTGGCGGCCATCACGATCTCTTGACCGGGCGTGACCGACTCCAGTTGATACGCGCCGTATCCGAAGTTGCCGCGCATCATGTCCTCGGCGCCCCACGCGACGGCGTAGGGATCCTCGGGAGTCGAGTTCTGGATCAGGTAGTCACTGTCGTAAATCGATCCGATGTTCTCGGCGAGGTTGGCGAGCAAGGTCAGTCCGTACCCGGCCTTGGCAGTACTGAAGCTGACGGTGTAGTCGTCGATCTTCTGGATCTGGGTGTCGGGGTCGGTGAGCATCGGCTTGAAGTAGCCGGCCATACCGCCACCGGGAGTGGCGAATTTGCGTTCGAACGACCACAGCACGTCATCGGCGTTCAGTTCGTTGCCCTGCTGGCTCAGCACGCCCTGCTTCAGGTGGAAGGTGTACACGAGCTGGTCGGGGCTGACGTCGTAGCTCTCGGCGAGATACGGCTCGAAGTTGTAGTAGTCCTGGACCAGCGCGTCCGAACCTTCCTCCTCGACGTACGGTTTACGGATCAGCTGGGCATGCAAGTTGTTGGTGACGTCCTGGTTGTCCGTGCCTGCGGTGTACCCGTAGTCACGCACCACGTTCGACGCCTGATCCGGTGTCACGACGACGATCTCACCGGTGGCCGAGGCTCCCGCGGTGCTTGCGCCGGTGTCGGAGCAGGCCGTCGACACGACGGCGGCGACGAGGAGGGGGACCGTCCAGACGAGTCCTCGGGTGAGGCGGTGTTTCTTCACTTGGGGTTTGTTCACTGCGGTTCGTTCTCCTGTTCGGGGCGAGCGTGATTCGGGTACGCGTGAGGGCGGCCGCACGGTGAGGATGCACGGTCGTGAGAGGGAGGTGAGTGTGGACGGCTCTGTCCGAGGGCCGATCAGTGGGAGCGGCGCGCACCCGTGGTCAGGCGCCGTCCGACCACGGCGACCGAGGCGACGGTGACGCACAGGGCGAATGCGGGAGCCCCTGCGGCCCAGAGCTTTCCGATTGCCGCGTCACCCGCGCCGCGGGTGATCATCGAGCCCCATTCGGGGGTGGGCGGGGGAAGTCCCACGCCGAGGAAGCCGAGCGCGGCGGTCAGGATGACGGTCATGCCGAACACCACCGAGGCGTTCTGCAGGGCCGGAATCGAAGAGTTCGGAAGCACGTGCCGGAAGACCAGCTGTGTCTCGCTGAGCCCGGCCTGACGTGCCGCGTCGAGGTACGCGTCGCCGCGCACTCGGAGCACCTCGGTCCGTACCAGCCTGGCCTGGATCGGCGCGAGGATGACCGAAAGCGTGACGATCATGGTGATCGAGGAGGTACCGAAGAACGAGACGACCACGAGGGCGACGATGACCGTGGGGACCGCTTCGAGCAGGTCGAGGAACCGTGCCGCGCCGCGTGCGGCGAATCCGCCCGCGCCGCGCCCGGCTTCGTTCATCCCGATCGTCAGTCCCACGAGGATGCCGCCGAGCGTCGCGACGACGGTCACCGCCAAGGCGATGAACACGTCGATCCTCGCACCGGCGATGGTGCGCGAGAATACGTCCAGGCCGGTCGAATCCGTCCCGAGCAGAAATTCCCCGCCCGGCGGCAGCGACGGTGCCCCGACCACCTTGGTGGGGTCGAACGGGACGATCCACGGCCCGATCAGGGCGATCGTCAGGATCACCAGGAGCGGAAGGAACATCAGGACGGTCACGATGGAGATCGACCGCCGGGAGGCCGTGCGCGGGGCCCGAGCGGGGGCCGGCGTCAGTACTGCCATCAGGAGTCACTTTCCTTGCGGCCCGGCTTGCGTCGGGGGTCGAGCACCATGTTGATCAGATCGACGAGGAGGAACACCACGAGTGAGATCGCCGCCACCACCAGTAGGAAACCCTGCAGCGCAACAAGATCCGTCGTAGTGACAGCGTCGACGGCGTACCGTCCCATCCCGCCGAGCCCGAAGAGCGTCTCGAGGATCACTGCTCCGCCCAGGAGCGAACCGAACACCAGCCCGAACAGCGACACGGTGGGTGGGAGCGCGCGGCGGTACGCACTGACGTAGACGTACTTTCGTGCCGAGCCGGAGGCGATCTTGAACATGGTCGGCTGCGCCACGAGGCTCGAATCGAGAGCCGTCAGAAGTTGTTTGAGCAGAATCGGGGTTACCGAGACCACGAGGACCGCGATGGGCAGCAGCAGATGCGAGACCATCGACGAGACCACGACGGTGTCGCCGCGAAGCATCGCGTCGAGCAGGGGCAGCGAGGTGATCGGCTCCGGTTCCACGAGGCCGGCCCGCACGCGTCCGGACGGGGCCGGGACCACGCGCAGGGTGGCGTAGAACAGGAAGATGCCCACCACGCCGACGACGAACTCCGGCACGGCTCCCGCGGCTTGGGCGTACCCGCGAATCATTCTGGTGACGAACGACTTCGGCCGTGCGACCACCAGTGCGGACATGACGAACACCGTCAGGATCAAGAACGTGAACGCGATACCGGCCAGTTCGAGTGTGCCGGGCAGCCGTGCGCCGATCTCCGAGGTGACCGGTCGACCGGTCATGATCGCGTTCCCGAGATCGAAGTGCACAAGGTTGGCGAGGTAGGACGTCAGCTGTGTGAACAAGCTGCCGTCGAGGCCGAGTTCGGCCTTCGTCGCCAGGTACTCCGCCTCCGTCGCTTCCGGTCCGACGACCTCGCGAGCAGGATCACCCGGGATGGCCCGGACCAGGAAGAACGCCGCCACCGCGAAGATGAACAGGTGCACCGGAAGTGCGGCCACCCGTCCGAGCCACCACCGGTTTACGCGGACAGCTGCCGAGACTGCGGTCACGACGCGGCCGCCACAGCCAGTTCGTCGACCGACTCGATACCGCGGTAGGCGTCGAGCAGTTCGATGGTGTACGGATCACGCGGACGTTCGACGATCTCGTCGGTGGTGCCCTGCTCGATCACCACGCCGTTGTTCATCACGAGCATGTCGCGGGCGATGAATGCGGTGGCGGGCAGGCCATGCGAGACGAAGACGAGTCCGCAGTGCTCGGTCTCGCAGTAGGACCGCAGCATGTTCAGAATCGCGCCCTGGACGGACACGTCGAGTGCGGACACCACCTCGTCGCACAGCAGGATACGAGGCTTCACGACGAGCGCGCGGGCGATGGAAAAGCGTTGACGCTGCCCACCCGAGACCTCGGACGGGTACCGGTCGGCCAGCGACGGATCGAGTTCGAGCGAGCGCAGTGTCTCGTCCACCCGGGCGTCCGCGGCGACGCCCTCCATACCGAGCAACCGCATCGCCGGCAGACGGACCGCGTCGCGCAGGGTTCGCCGTGGGTCGAACGAAGACGTGGTGTCCTGAGCGACGTACTGCACCTCACGGCGGAAGTCGCGTCGCCCGCCACGGGTGGACAGCATCTGGTGCAGGCCCAACCCGTTGTAGGACACCGTCCCTGTCGACGGTGACAGCAAACCGCACATCATCCGCACCAACGTCGACTTCCCCGACCCGGACTCACCGACGATTCCTATCGCGGAATCCGAGGTCACCGTCAGACCGATGTCGTTCACGGCCGGTACAGCCCGCTGGAAACTTTTTCCCAGGTGTTCCACCACTATCTCGGCATACGCATCGTGCCCAGTTCCTGTCATCACGATCCTCCTGACGCCGATTCGTTTACAGCAAAATTGTTCTGTGTTGGCCGAAGCCTGTCCTGGCTGCGTTACCGAAATTGGCTCATCGCGTAACTGAGGTATTACGCCGCACTCACGTGCAGGTCAGCAGGCTTTCATCGGCGTACAACGCCATTGTGACGATCGTCTCCACTGGCTTTTCGAGCAGAACGCGCGAAATGCGCACAACAATTATTCGGCGTTGAGTGAGCCCCGAGATTCGATTTTCCCAGCGTGGCGCCTATTCGATGCGCGACGAGATCGGCGCAATAGCAGCGTCATACGGCGGTTGCGTCCGCGTCACGGCCATGGAGTTCATTTGTGAGGACCACACACGAGGAAGGTCGTCCATGAAAGTAACTGTTGTCGCGGGTAACCCGAAACCGGAATCCCGCACACTCGACGCCGCACACCGGCTCGCGAACAACCTCACCGAGGGGTCGACCGACGTCCGGACAGAAGAGGTCGACGTCGTCACTCTCGGAGCAGGGTTGCTCGGCTGGGGTGACCCGGGCGTCGCCGCAGCCGTCGAGACCGTCGGATCGTCCGATCTGGTCGTCGTCGCCAGCCCGACGTTCAAAGCCACGTACACCGGTCTGCTGAAACTCTTCCTCGACCAGTTCGCCGGTGGGACGGGCCTGCAGAACGTCGTGGTCGTTCCGTTGATGCTCGGTGCCGGGCCGGCGCACGCCATGGCCCCGGATCTGTTCCTCAAGCACGTGCTCGTCGAACTGGGCGCGACCACCCCTGCACCCGGGCTCTACCTGATCGACTCGTCGTTCACGACGGACTCCGCGATCGCCGACTACACCACCCGATGGGGCGAGACCATCCTCGCTTCGACACGCACCAGAACGGACGTCTCATGACCCTCGCCATCACCGCCTTCGATCAGTCAGTCGTCCGAAAGGCGTTCGGCCAGTTTCCCAGTGGAGTCGTCGCGCTGTGCGCGGAGATCGACGGCGTTCCCGTCGGCATGGCGGCCAGCAGCTTCGTCGGTGTCTCGATCGACCCGCCCCTCGTCGCGTTCTGCGTGCAGAGCACCTCCACCACGTGGCCTCGCCTGGCGGCGTGCACGCGCGTCGGGATCAGCATTCTCGGCGAAGCGCACGACGTTGCCGCTCGCACTCTCGCCCAGAAGACCGGCGACCGATTCGACGGACTGACAACGGTGACCAGTGACGACGGCGCCGTGTTCATCGAAGGTGCCAGCATGTGGCTGGACGCAACGGTCACCGAAGAGGTCCCCGCCGGTGACCACGAGATCGTGCTCATGCGGATCAACGAGCTCGAAATCGTCGACGGTATCGCCCCGATCGTGTTTCACAGCAGCAAGTTCCGTCGACTCGCGATCGATCTCTGATGGCAGCCGTCGAACACGCACTGGATGCGCTGCGCGCCGGCAAGCCGGTGTTCGTCACCGACGCTGCCCATCGGGAGAACGAGGGCGACGTCATCATGGCCGCCGACCGGGCGAGCACCGAATGGGTTGCGTGGACGGTGCGTCACACGTCGGGGCTGCTGTGCGCACCGATGACCGATCAGCGCGCGGACGCCTTGGATCTACCCCCGATGGTCAGCGACAACCAGGATCCGAAGAAGACGGCGTACACCGTGACGGTGGACGCGGCCGACGGCGTCAGCACCGGCATCAGTGCCGCCGACCGAGCACGAACGTTCCACGTCTTGGCCGACCCGACGATGGGAGCGACCGATCTGATTCGGCCAGGGCACGTACTGCCGCTGCGTGCCCGTGCGGGCGGTGTGCTCGAGCGGCCCGGGCACACCGAAGCGGCCGTCGATCTCTGCGCGCTGGCGGGGCTTTCGGCGGTCGGCCTGATCGCCGAGCTCGTGGCCGACGACGGGTCGATGATGAGATTTGCCGACGTCGAGTCGCTCGGTCGACGCATGGAGCTGCCGGTCCTGACCATAGAGCAGTTGGTGAACTACCGACGACTGACCACGCCGACGCCCCTGCAGGAGACGCAGCGGGTCGAGCGAGTCGTCGAGACCGTGCTCGCCACCCCGCACGGCGACTTTCGCATGATCGGCTACCTCGACCGCAGAACCGGCGCCGAGCACGTCGCCCTCGTCTCCGGAGAACCCGGCGACGGTGCGACAGTCCGCGTCCATTCCGAATGTCTGACGGGCGAGTCGTTCGTGTCGCTACGGTGCGAGTGCGGTCCACAACTGACAACCGCACTCGAACGTATTTCTCGTGACGGCGGAGTGCTGGTGTACCTCCGCGGTCACGAGGGCCGGGGAATCGGACTGCTCAAGAAGCTGGCCGCCTACCGCTTGCAGGACCAGGGGTTCGATACGGTGCAGGCGAACCTCGAGCTGCACGAACCCGCGGACGGCCGTGAATACGGCGCTGCCGCAGCGATATTGAAAGACCTCGACATCCCGCGGGTGCGCCTGCTGACCAACAACCCCGACAAGGTTCGCGGCCTCGAGGACGACGGGGTGCAGGTCGCGGCAAGGTTGCCCATCGTCGTCGGTGCCGACGTCGCGAACATTCGCTACCTGCAGACGAAGCGCACGGAGATGGGCCACTACCTACCGGACAAGATGGCCTGACTCGGTCAGCGCAGCGCGTACCCACCGTCGACGAGATAGAACGACCCCGTCATGAAGGACGCGGCGTCGCTGGCCAGGAAGGCCACGAGCCCGGCGACCTCGTCGGGTGTGCCGAGGCGACCCAGCACGTGCGCCTCAGCCAGCGCCGCTTGCGCTTCGCTGGTCAGGTTTGCCTCCAGCAGAGGGGTTTTGATGAAGCCGGGGCCGACCACGTTGACGCGGACCCCGTCCTTGGCGTGCTCGATCGCGGCGTTCTTGGTCAGGCCGAGCAGCGCGTGCTTGGACGTCACGTACGCAGACGAGTTGGCGATGCCGACGCTGCCGAGCACCGACCCCATGTTGACGATCGAACCGCCGCCGTTGGCTGCGATGGCCGGAATCTGCGTCTTGAGGCCGTAGAACACCGAGTTGAGATTGACTTCGATGACCTTGCGCCAGCTGTCGATCGGGTAGTCGGCGACGGCCTCCGACGGGCCACCGATACCGGCGTTGTTGACCGCAATGCGAAGCGGCGCAAGCTTGTTGGCCTCGACCACGCTCTGATCCAGCGCAGCGAGGTCGGTGACATCTCCGGCGAACGCCGCTGCGGCGCCGCCGGCGGCTTCGATCTCCTCGACCACTGCGCGCGCTCGGTCACCGTCGAGGTCGTTGACCAGAACGGCGGCACCACTCTTCGCCAGCTCCAACGCCACCGCACGGCCGATACCTGCGCCGCCACCGGTGACGATCGCGGATCGTCCGTCTACGTCGTACTTCGCCATCATGCACTTCCTTGTTGTGTTGAGCCTTCAACCAGGGAGGTTACTCCGGCTAAGAAGGTGCGCGCGCGGTAAGCGGGTGTTCCATCGGACACAACACAAGTCGGGCGTGAAAAAGAGTGTTGGGGCACTCTTTTTCACGCCCGTGTGCGTCAGCGCAGCTCCAACGCATTCCCGTCCGCCGACGCGGACACCTGCACCGTGTCGCCGTCGACCACCGTGCCGGCGAGCAGCAGCTTCGCCAGCTGGTCGCCGATGGCCTGCTGGATCAACCGGCGCAACGGACGAGCTCCGTAGAGCGGGTCGTAACCACGAACGGCCAACCACGCGCGCGCGTCGTCCGACACATCGAGCGTGAGACGTCGCGTCGCCAAGCGGTTCTGCAGCTGGTCGAGCTGAATGTCGACGATCGACTCGAGCTGAACCTCCGACAGTGGATCGAAGACCACCACGTCGTCGAGGCGGTTCACGAACTCCGGCTTGAACGCGTGACGCACTGCGTCCATGACCTGGTCCTTGGTACCACCGGCACCGAGGTTGGAGGTCAGGATCAGGATCGTGTTGCGAAAGTCGACCGTACGGCCCTGTCCGTCGGTGAGCCGACCTTCGTCGAGAACCGCGAGCAGGATGTCGAACACGTCCGGGTGCGCCTTCTCCACCTCGTCGAACAGCACGACGGTGTACGGCCGACGCCGAACAGCTTCGGTCAGCTGGCCGCCTGCTTCGTAGCCGACGTATCCCGGAGGCGCACCGACCAGGCGAGCGACGGCATGCTTCTCGCTGTACTCGCTCATGTCGATGCGAACCATGGCCCGTTCGTCGTCGAACAGGAAGTGCGCCAACGATTTCGCGAGCTCGGTCTTACCGACACCCGTCGGTCCGAGGAACAGGAACGACCCCGTCGGACGGTTCGGGTCGGCAACACCGGCACGAGCACGCCGCACGGCGTCGGATACGGCTTGCACCGCATCGTTCTGTCCCACAACGCGTTTGCCGAGTTCGTCTTCCATGCGCAGGAGCTTGGCGGTCTCCCCTTCGAGCATGCGGCCCGCGGGAATGCCGGTCCACGCCGACACGACATCGGCGACGTCGTCGGGCCCGACCTCTTCCTTCAGCATCATGTCGCCCTGAGGAATCTCCGTCTTCGCCTGAAGCTCTTTCTCCAGGTTGGGGATTCGGCCATACCGCAGTTCGGCAGCTTTGCCGAGGTCGCCATCACGCTCGGCCCGTTCGGACTCGCCACGCAGCTGTTCGAGCTGCTCCTTGAGATCGCGCACCGAATCGATGGCGTTCTTCTCGTTCTGCCAGCGGGCCGTCAGTTCGGACAGCTTCTCCGACAGGTCTGCGAGCTCGCCGCGCAGCTTCTCGAGGCGCGACTTCGACGCGTCGTCCTTCTCCTTCGCGAGCGCCATCTCCTCGATCTCGAGGCGACGGACGGCACGTTCGACTTCGTCGATCTCGACGGGACGCGAGTCGATCTCCATGCGCAGACGCGACGCGGCTTCGTCGACGAGGTCGATTGCTTTGTCGGGCAGGAACCTCGACGTGATGTAGCGATCGGACAGCGACGCGGCAGAGACGAGCGCGGAGTCGGTGATGCGCACACCGTGGTGCACCTCGTACCGCTCCTTGAGACCGCGCAGAATGCCGACGGTGTCCTCGACGGACGGCTCGCCGACGAGAACCTGCTGGAAGCGACGTTCGAGGGCGGCGTCCTTCTCGATGTACTTGCGGTACTCGTCGAGGGTGGTCGCACCGACCAGGCGGAGCTCGCCGCGGGCCAGCATCGGCTTGATCATGTTGCCGGCGTCCATCGCGGATTCGCCTGTCGCACCGGCACCGACGATGGTGTGGAGCTCGTCGATGAACGTGATGACCTGACCGGCGGAGTTCTTGATGTCGTCGAGCACGGCCTTGAGCCGCTCCTCGAATTCACCGCGATACTTCGCGCCCGCGACCATCGAACCGAGGTCGAGCGAGACCACGGTCTTTCCGCGCAGGCTCTCCGGGACGTCACCGGTCACGATGCGCTGAGCGAGCCCTTCGACGATGGCGGTCTTGCCGACGCCGGGCTCGCCGATGAGCACCGGGTTGTTCTTCGTGCGACGCGACAGTACCTGCACGACGCGGCGAATCTCGGTGTCGCGACCGATGACCGGGTCGAGCTTGCCGGCGCGGGCAGCGTCGGTGAGATTGGTGGAGTACTTCTCCAGCGCTTGGTACGTCGACTCCGGGTCGGGGCTGGTGACGCGAGCACTGCCGCGCACGGTCGCGAACGCCTCACGCAGGGCCACCGGCGTCGCACCGTGCCCGGCGAGCAGTTTGGCGACGTCGGTCGACCCCTCGGAGAGGCCGACGAGCATGTGTTCGGTCGAGACGTACTCGTCGTCGAGTTCGGTCGCCAGTTGCTGAGCAGCGTTGACGACGGCCAGCGCCTCACGGCCGAGTTGCGGCTTGGATGCACCGCCCGTTGCCGTGGGCATGCGATCGACCAGGGTCTGCGCTTCACGCCGCACCACCGACGGGTCGACACCGACCGCCTTCAGCAACGGAGTGGCGATGCCGTCGGATTGATCGAGCAACGCCACGAGTAGATGTGCCGGACGAATGTCCGGGTTGCCGGCCGCCGAAGCAGCCTGCAGGGCAGCACTCAATGCCGCCTGCGTCTTGGTGGTGGGAGAGAACGAGTCCACCGGTCACCTCACTTGGTTCGTGTAACGGTTGTCGATGACTGCAACACTACAACACTTGAGTCTGTTCCACTCAACTTAGTTGAGCGTAGGGTGCGCGGCTCTCCGACTGCTCGGGCCCGCAACCCGCAGCGCCCGAGTCGGTTGTGAAGAAAATGCCGCGCGTATCGCGGCGAAAGCTTCACAACCGTTCGCGCGCCTCCGCGATGGGTCCGCGCCTAGCTCACGACTGCGCACCCTCCCACAATCCGCACCGGTTACAACGTGTGAGAAGTGCTGGAGCATGACCAGTCGAGCGAACCGCGTGGCTCACATCGAGACCGCGCACGATGGTCGAGCAGGTTGTGAAGGAAATGCCGCGCGTACCGCGGCGGAAGCTTCACAACCGACGATCGCGCAACTCGTGGTGATTCGAACCACGACAAGGTCTGCACCTGACTGACGACTGCGCACCTTCACGCAATCCGCACCGGTTACAACGCGCGAGAACTGCTGGAAGCTGAGCAGTCGAGGTGAACCACGGCCAGCGAACGAAAGATAACGATGCGATTCGTGCAGTAGTCACTGATGTGAGAAGCCACTACTGTGATTGGAGTCGGTTCGGTGCCACGGAAGCGGGCAGATCGGAGGCCGACCGGAATCATGCTGGTCTGGAGGTTGCCTGGTGCTCGATGCGCAAGCGATCTCCCTGGTACGCGCCGGCCTGAAGTCCGTTCTCGCCGAGGACGACGGCCCCGAATCCATCGCACGATCCTTCTACGCACACCTCTTCGTCGAGCACCCCGAGTTCCGCGGCTTCTTCCCGGCCGCCATGGATCAGCAACGGCACCGCTTGATTCGCGCACTCGAATACGTGATCGACAACCTCGAGGACGCCACCACGTTCCTGCCGTTCCTCCATCAACTCGGCCGCGACCACCGCAAGCACGGGCTCGACGGCAGACACTTTCTGGCGGCGGAGAACGCTCTCGTCTCGGCGTTCCGGTCGTTCGTCGGAACCGAGGTATGGACCGATTCCGTCGAGGCAGCGTGGCGCACCACCTTCGCCGTCGTCTCCAACTCGATGGCCGCAGGAGCCGACAGTGATCGGATGCCTGCCTACTGGGGGGCCACCGTGGTCGAGCACCGCCTGGCACTCGACGATCTCGCCGTCATCCGAGTGCAGACCGACGGCGTCGTTCCCTACGAACCGGGTCAGTACCTCAGCGTTCAGATTCCGCAGCGCCCACGCATGTGGCGCTATCTGTCTCCCGCCATCCCCACGAACGATCACGGCGGCATCGAGTTCCATGTCCGACGCGTATCCGGCGGCTGGGTGAGCCCGGCCATGGTGTCGGACATCGCGATCGGGGACCGGTGGCTGGTCGGCCCACCGCTGGGCGGACTGAGCGTCGACACGTCGCCGGGCTGCGAGGACGTGCTGATGATCGCCGGCGGCACCGGCCTCGCGCCGCTGCGGTCACAGCTGATGGCGATGGCGATGCGCAGTCGAAATCCGCGCGTCCATCTGTTCGTCAGTGGCCAGTATCCGAGCGACCTCTACGACATCGACACCCTGTGGCACCTCGCGCAGACCAATCCGTGGCTCACCGTCGTCCCGGTGGTCGAGGAGACGGAAGAACCGTGGTGGCGGCCCGGCTCGTCCCGCGATATTCCGCGCGGGCTCAATCACCTGCAGGTCGGCAAGGTGGGTCAGGTGGTCACGCGGTACGGCTCGTGGGCCGACAGGCAGATTCAGATCTGCGGTTCACCGGCGATGGTGCGCAGCACGATGTACGCGTTGCGACTGGTGGGCACACCCGTCGAGCACATTCAGTTCGATCCGATCGGCGGTTAGATACCCAACCGCGCGCGGACTTCGGGTCGGCGCAGCGGCGGCACCGTCGCGGGCGGCTGTTTGCGCGGTGGCAACACCGCCAGCAGGCGCTCGGTACTGGCCGTCACCTCCGCGACCGCCTTCTCGAACGCGTCGCGATTGGCGTCGGACAGGGTGCGCAACCCACTGACCTTGCGCACGTACTGCCGCGCCGCCGCTTCGATCTCTTCGTCCGTCGCTGCGGGCTCGAGTCCTCGCAGTTCGGTGATGTTTCTGCACATGGGTGACCACGGTAATCCCGTGGAGCAGTTCAGGAGCGGCGGACGGGAAACTGCGGATTCTCCGGTTCGCCCACCGACGTGACGCACGTGTAGACGAACGACCCGAGTTCGGCACGATTGTCCGCACTCAGAAGGTCGAGGGGCTCACCGTCACGGTGCTCGCGCCACGCCGCCGTGTACGCCTCGATCGAATCGGTGACGACGTGTTGCATCGACACCTGGCGGTCGAGGTACTTGTCGGCAATCGCATCGACGTTCTCGGCGAGCTGACGACGGAACGGAGTGGACTCGGACTGCGGGGACTCGGACATACTCGAAATCTACCCGCCCTAGGGCGCGTGTACCGGGAACTTCTCTTCCTCGAACCTGAACTCGGACGCGGTAACTCGCTCCACGATCGACTTCGGGACGTCGAGTCGCTGCGCCACGTCCGCCGCGGACAAGCCCAGAGCGTGCAGACGGAGGGTTTCAGCGTGGACGTCCAAGACATCGGCCGGTTCTTCGGGCGTCGGTGGGTCGATCGGTACAGGTAATTGCGTTGCGGCAGGGATGAATTCGGGTACCGGTTCCACGGTGACCGGTTCGGCAGCGACCGGTTCGGCAGCGACCGGTTCGGCAGTTATCTGCCGACCGGGCACCCGCACGAGCACCGCGAGACCGTGGGTCGCGGCCAGCAGACTGACCGGCGCAACGGTCGCCATGGCCGCGGACAGCACCGGCGGAAGGGTGCCCGCCCCGGAGATGAACGCGTGCAACGCATTTGCTGCCACACTGACCGAGGCGGCGACGAACAGCACGCCCCAGAAGAACCGTCGACCACTCGCTTGGTCGGGGTACGACGCCAACGCGATGACGGCGATGGTGGCCTGCAGGATCGTCCCGTCGACGATCACGGGCCACAGCCACGACAGCGATCGCGGGATGCCGGCCATCGTGGCGAGATCCCACAGCGCGGCGAAGCTCAGCACGAACGAGGCGACACCGATGACGGTGGTGATGCAGACGGCGGTGACGAGCACGCTGCGAAGGACTCGGGTCATGACCGCAGATAGTGCACGAGGGCACTGACAACTAATCGGTGATGCGATCGGCGATCTCGCGTGCGATCTCGGCCGCCGGGCGCCCGATGGGAACGGTGAACACCTGCTCGTCGTCCGACGGTGGTTCGAGCGTCGCCAACTGCGAGTCGAGAAGCGAGGCTGGCATGTAGTGGCCTTGGCGACGCATCAGGCGCTTCTCGAGTTCGTCCCGACTCGCTTCGAGATAGACGAAGTGAACGGCGTCGCGCCGCAGCACGTCCCGGTAGCTGCGCTTGAGCGCGGAACAGGTGATCACGCCCGACTCGCCGGCGGCCAGATGATCGTCGATCCACGCAGCGACGCGGTCGAGCCACGGCCAACGGTCCTCGTCCGTGAGGGGAGTGCCATGGGCCATCTTGTCGACGTTCGCGTCGGGATGCAGGTCGTCGCCCTCCTGGAGTTCCCAGTCGAGACGGCCTGCGATGGCGCCGGCGATGGTCGTCTTTCCCGACCCGGACACACCCATGACGACGAGGACAACTGGGGAGCTCATGGCACCTATCCTGTCGCGCGGGTGTCCCAACCCAAGCGCTCGGGTGCCGAGAGGCCGCCCCACACGCCGTACGGCTCGCCTGCTGCGACCGCGTAGTCACGGCATCGCTGCAGCACCGGGCATTGCGCGCAGACTCTCTTGGCTTGCGTCTCACGGTCGGAACGCTTGTTGCCGCGCTCGCCTTCCGGGTGGAAGAAGACTGCGGAGTCCATCCCCCGGCACAGACCGTCCAGCTGCCACTCCCAGGTCGAGGAGACTGGCTCGGGGAGTAGTACGGGTTTCGTCATGACTCTCCTGTTTCTTCGAGACACCCAGGGCGTCGAGACACCCATCGGGGTGTCCTGCACCACGATCTCAAAATTACATGACGAATGGACCAACAAGAAGTTAATCGTAGTATTTAAAACAAGCTCTCGAGACGGGACTCCGGGTAACACCTACCTCCGGACGTTGACGCGAAACCCCGCGCTGTACGTGCAATAGTCGGTGAATGACCAGCGCAGAGCCTGGCCCCGCCCGGCAACTGCATCGCTCGGTCCTCGATGCGCTCGGCACGGATATCGCGTCCGGAGCGATGCCGACCGGCACCGTTCTCAACGCCGACGATCTCGCCGAGCGCTACGGCGTCTCCCGCACGGTCGTACGTGAAGTGGTCCGCGTGCTGGAGTCGGTCGGACTCATCGGTGTCCGCCGCCGCGTGGGGATCACGGTTCAGCCCACCACCGACTGGAACGCCATCGATCCCGACGTCATCCGCTGGCGGCTCACCGGACCCGAACGCTTCGATCAGCTCGCCGCACTGGGCGAAGTTCGTCTGGGTATCGAACCCTTGGCCGCGCGCCTCGCAGCAGGGCGGGCAACTCCCGAACAGTGCGGTGCGTTGACCGCTGCCGTGATCGGAATGTCGTCCACGGCCCGCGCCGCAGACGCCGCGGCCTACCTCGAACACGACTGCAACTTTCACCGAGCCCTGCTCGACGCGTCCGCCAACGTGATGCTGATTTCCATGTCGGCTCTGGTCGTGGAATCTCTCGCCGGCCGCACCCGGTACGACCTCATGCCGACCGTCGCCGATCCCGACGCGATCAGACTTCACGGTCTTGTCGCGTCGGCCGTTCAGATGCGCGATGCCGATGCGGCCGAGACCGCGATGCGGGCGATCGTCACCGAGTCCGTCGACGCGATTGGAGCGCACCGGCCGACCTCCGGCCTTCCCGCCGGCGCGCAGCGAGACGTTCACCGATAACGCGTCAGCCCCCTCCATCACCTAAGTTTGTCCGTGTGAGTCTCGCCGAACTACCGATCGAACTACGTCGCGCCCTGTCCGGTGTGGCACGGATGCCGCGCCTGCTGGTGGCGTCCGACTACGACGGCACCATGGCGCCGATCGTGTCCGACCCGACCAAGGCCTACCCGTTGCCGGAATCCGTTCGCGCACTGCGCGCACTCGCCGGGTTGGACGGAACGGACGCAGCGGTCATTTCGGGCAGAGCGCTGCGTGACCTCGCAATCCTCTCGCGCTTGCCCGTCGAAGTTCAGCTCGTCGGTAGCCATGGGTCGGAGTTCGACGCCGGGTTCGTCACCGGGTTGCCCGACGAAGCGAAGTCACTGCTCGAATCCATCGTCACGGAACTGAAGGACGTCGCATCCCGCGGGGACAAGATCACCGTGGAGGTCAAACCGGCCAGCGTCGCTCTGCACGTGCGCAACGCCGATCCCGACGACGGCACCCGCGCACTCGAGGAGGTGCGCGCCGGCGCTGCATCGTGGCCGGGAGTGCAAGTGACGGAAGGTAAGTCGGTGATCGAGCTTGCCGTGATCGCCACCGACAAGGGACAGGCACTCGACATTCTGCGCCATCAGGGCGGCGCCTCCGCGGCCGTCTTCTTCGGCGACGACGTCACCGACGAGAAGGCGTTCAAGCGTCTGCACGGGCCCGACATCGGCGTCAAAGTGGGCGACGGAGAATCGCTCGCCGGGTACCGCGTGGAGTCACCCGAACTGGTGGCACACGCGCTCGCCTTCCTCTACGAGGAGCGCCGCACCTGGCTCTCCGGAGCCGACGCTCCCCGCATCGAGCGGCTGACCATGCTCGCGAGTCCCCGCTCGGTCGCCCTGCTCACCCCCGAGGCCGGGTTGACGTGGTTCTGTCATCCGGAGCCCGATTCGGCGGCGATCTTCGCGCATCTGCTGGGCGGCAACGAGGCCGGTCACTTCACCATCGGCCCGCGTCGCGACGCGCTCCCGCTCAGCCAGCAGTACCTCGACAGCACCATGACCGTCCAAACGCGGTGGGCAAGCCTGCAGGTCGACGATTACCTCCCGCACGACGTGCCCTCCGGCAGAACGGATTTCACGCGCGTCATCACCGGCAAGGCGAAGGCCGTGATCACCTTCGCCCCCCGGCCCGAGTTCGGTCAGGCGTGGGTGCGGTTGCAGGCCGAGGACGACGGCATCCGCGTCATCGGCACCAACGATCCGATCGTCCTGCGCTCCCCCGGCGTCCAGTGGAACATCGTCGACGAGGGCGGGCAGGACACGGCTCACGCCGAGGTCGACCCGTCCGACGGGCCGATCCTTCTCGAACTTCGTTGCGGCAGTTCCGATCTCGGGCCGTCGGAGGTTCCCGAGCCGGATCGTCGCGCGCAGGCCGAGGCCTACTGGCACGACTGGGCGCACGATCTCGTTCTGCCGCAACTGAAACCGGACCTCATGAAGCGGTCCGCGCTCACGCTGCGCGGTCTCGTGCACGCCGATTCCGGGTCGATCATGGCCGCCGCCACCACCTCGCTTCCGGAGGAGATCGGCAGCGTCCGCAACTGGGACTACCGGTACTGCTGGCTTCGCGACGCCGCACTGACCGCGTCGGCGCTCGTGGCCCTCGGGTCGTTGACCGAGGCCGAGAACTACCTGCAGTGGGTGCACGACGTGCTCGAGACCGTCCCCGGTCCCGAACGACTGCACCCCCTGTACACCCTGTGGGGACAAAGCCTTCCGCCCGAAGCGGTCATCGATTCGTTGCCCGGATACGCCGGGTCGCGGCCTGTCCGCGTGGGTAACGCAGCCAACCAGCAGGTGCAGCTCGACGTGTTCGGACCGATCGTCGACCTGATCTCCACGCTTGCCCACGCCCGGCGCGACAAGGGAATCGACGACGCGCTCACCGACGCCGACTGGAACCTGGTGTGCTCCATGGTCGAAGCCGTCGAACGTCGGTGGTCCGAGCCCGATCACGGCATCTGGGAGATCCGCGGCAATCCCCGCCATCACGTCTACTCGAAGGTGATGTGCTGGCTGACGGTGGACCGCGCGATCGTTCTCGCCGACACCTTCGGTCGCGAAGCACAGTTGGGATGGAGCACCCTGCGCGACGTCATCCGCACGCAGGTTCTCGCGAAGGGCTGGAGCGAGGAGGCGCAGTCCTTCACCGCGGCGTACGACGGCACCGATCTGGATGCGTCGACCCTGCACATCGGGTTGTCCGGTCTGATCGACCCGAGCGATCCTCGCTTCGCCGCGACGGTCACCGCCACCGAAGCCGAACTTCGCAGCGGCGCAACGGTGTATCGCTACCACCACGACGACGGACTGCCGGGCGGCGAAGGCGGGTTCCACCTCTGTGCCGCATGGCTCGTCGAGGCGTATCTGCTGATCGACCAACGACTTCCGGCCGAAGCGCTGTTCACGCAGCTCGTCGCGGCGGCGGGCCCGACGGGTCTGCTCAGCGAGGAGTACGACCCCGTTGCCGAACGCTCGCTGGGTAATCACCCGCAGGCGTACAGCCACCTCGGCCTGCTGCGGTGCGCAAGCCTGTTGGCCCCGAAGAGTTAGCGCACCCGGCCGAGTGTGCTGCCCGTCAGCACCTCGGTCGGCAACAGCTCGGTGCTGTCGAAACCGGAGTGCGACGCGTTCAGCACCAGCTCTCCCGCTCGTCGGCCCTTGTCCAACACGGGCTGCCGAACGGTGGTGAGTCCGGCGCGGATGGCGGCGTCGACTCCGTCGAACCCGGTGACGGAGAGATCACCCGGGACCGACAGAGACTGCGCACGTGCGTAGTCCAGTGCTCCCAGAGCGATGACGTCCGACGAACAGATCAGCGCGGTCAGCCCCGGGTCGACACGGAGAGCCTCGGCCGCGGCGGAGGCCCCGGCTTCCCGGCTGTGGTCGAACCGCTCGACGACGAGGAAGTCGGGCCCTCGACCGTGGGCGATCATCGCGTCCCGCACACCCGCGATGCGCTCTCGCTGTACGTGAAACTGCAACTGCCGCATGCGATCTGCGTCGACCACCCCGTCGTTACGATCGCGCCGCACACGCATGCACAGCATGGCGACGCGTCGATGGCCTTGCTGCAGAACGCGTTCCGCCAACTCGCGCATCGCGCGTCGGTCGTCGATGCCCACCAGAGAGGTGCCGTCGAGCTCGCGCGGTTGGTCGCAGACGACCGTCGGGAGGTGACGCTCGCGCACCGCGGTGAGGTGGGGGTCGTCGTCGGCCACGGAGTAGACGACGAACGCGTCGACCCCGGCCTGTTGGACCACCGCCGCTGCCTCCGTCGGGGACGACGCCGGCCCCGCCGGGATGAGCAGGAGCCCGCGGCCCGCCGATTCGCACGACTCCGCGAGTCCGGTGAGAAAGCCGACCGCGGCGGGGTCTCGGAAGGAGTAGCTCAGAGCTTCGGTGAGCACCAGACCGACCGCGCCGGCGCGCCGTGTGCGCAACGACCGTGCCACCGGGTCGGGCCCGGCGTATCCGCGGCTCTTCGCGGCCATGAGAACGCGTTCGCGCAGTTCGGGGGACAGCTGGTCGGGCCGGTTGTAGGCGTTGGACACGGTGGTGCGGGAGACACCCAGCTCCGACGCGAGTGAGGCCAGCGTGGCGACTCGGCGCGGTTCCCGAGACCTCGACATAGGGAAACGGTAATGGTTGCGGCTGGTTTTCGTGGAACGTGCCTCCTGTGTCAGAATGAAATGGAAACGGTTACCAATATCAACTCAGGAGATCTCTCGGTGAACAAGCTCGTCAGTGGCGTCGTCCTGTCCGCAACCGTGGCGCTGGCGCTGGCCGGCTGCAGTTCGTCGGACGCACCGGCGTCGAGCGGCGGCGTGAACGTGGTGGCCTCCACCAACGTCTGGGGCAGCGTCGCGCAGGCCGTGGTCGGAGACAAGGGCACGGTGACGTCGATCATCGCGGACCCGTCCGCCGACCCCCATTCGTACGAGGCCAGCCCGTCGGACTCCGCCAAGGTCTCCGAGGCGTCGCTCGTCGTCTACAACGGCGGCGGATACGACCAGTTCATCTCCGACATCCTCGACGCGGGTGCGGACAAGCCGTCCGTCGACGCGTTCTCCCAGCTCGACGCGGACCACTCGGGCCACGACCACTCCGACGAGCCGGCCACCACGGACGCCGCCGACTCGCATGCCGGACACGACCACACCGGCGTCAACGAGCACGTCTGGTACGACCCCGAGGTCGCCGCAGCCACCGCGGAAGCCATCGCCGCCGAACTCGGTAAGATCGACCCCGACAACGCAGCCACCTACACGGCCAACGCCGAGACGTTCCACGACCAGATCCACGACATCACCGACGTGACGGCACGGATCGCCGCGGAGCACCCCGACGCACCGGTGGCCCAGACCGAGCCGATCGCCCACTACCTGCTGGAAGGTGCACAGTCGATGGACCTCACCCCGGCAGACTTCGAAGACGCCATCGAAGAGGGCAACGATCCGTCGCCCGCCTCCATCGCTGCAGCACGAGACCTGTTCACCGGCAAGCAGGTTCGTGCACTCGTCTACAACACGCAGACCGAGGACTCGGTGACGCAGAACATCCGCACCGTCGCCGAGCAGAACGACGTCCCCGTCGTCGAGGTCACCGAAACCCTTCCCGAGGGCATGACCTACGTCCAGTGGCAGACCAAGGCCGCCGAGGACCTCGAAGCAGCGCTCGCGAAGTGAGCGGTGTCGAACTGCGCAGTGCATCGCTGAAGTTCGGGGACCGCACCCTCTGGTCGGACCTCGATCTCACCGTCGCACCGGGTGAGTTCGTCGCCGTGCTCGGACCCAACGGGTCCGGTAAGACCTCGTTGCTCAAAGTGCTTCTCGGGCAGAACCAGCTGACGTCGGGAACGGCCACCCTCGGCGGCAAGCCTGGCTACATCCCGCAGCAGAAGGCGATCGACGAAGGCGTTCCGCTGCGCGGCCGCGATTTCGTCGGCCTCGGGTGGGACGGGCACCGCTGGGGTATCGGCTTCCGAGAGCGCAAGAACCGCCGCGCCGCAGTCGATCTCGCGATCGATTCGGTGGGCGCATCCGCGTTCGCCGACGATCCACTCGGCCGCATGTCCGGCGGCGAGCAGCAGCGACTTCGGGTGGCGCAGGCGCTGGTCGGCGACCCCGACGTGTTGCTGTGCGACGAGCCGCTCCTCAGCCTCGACCTCGCCAACCAGCAGGTGGTGGCGCATCTGATCGACCGCCGCCGTCGAACCCACAGCACCTCCGTCGTGTTCGTCACGCACGAGATCAACCCGATCCTGCCCGTCGTCGATCGGATCGTCTACCTCGTCGACGGCAAGTTCCGCATCGGCACCACGGACGAGGTCATGACGTCCGCAGTGCTGTCCGAGCTGTACAACACCGACGTCGAGGTCCTGCGCGTACGAGGCCGACTCGTCGTGATCGGTACGGGCGACGCCATGGACGCGCTCGGCAGTTCGCACCACGCGGGGACGGAGTAGAGACATGGACAAAGTTCTCGACGCGCTCTCGAAAGCCCTCGACTTCGGTACCACCGCAGACCTTCTGCAGTACGACTTCGTGCAGCAGGCCCTCATCGCCGCTGCCGTTCTCGGGGTGATCGCCGGAATCCTGGGACCGCTCATCGTCAGCCGCCAGTGGTCCTTCGCCGTACACGGGTCGTCCGAGCTGTCGCTGACCGGTGCGTCGGCAGCACTGTTGGTGGGACTGACCGTCGGCATCGGCGCGATACTCGGGTCCGTCGTCGCCGCCATCCTGTTCGCCCTGCTCGGTCGTCGTGCGCGCGAACGCGATTCGGTCATCGGCGTCATCATGAGCTTCGGTCTCGGTTTGTCCGTGCTTTTCCTGTGGGCCTATCCCGGTCGGACCGGGACTTCGTTCTCCTTGCTCGTCGGCCAGATCGTCGGCGTCGGATCGACCGGTCTGGGTCTGCTCCTCGCGGTCGCGGCGGTGGTGCTGGTGGTGCTGCTCGTCGTCTACCGACCGCTGCTGTTCGCGTCGACCGACCCCGAAGGCGCTGAAGCGCGCGGGGTTCCGATGCGGCTGCTGTCCACCGTGTTCGCCGTGCTGGTCGGCGTCGCGTGTGCGATCGGCGTGCAGATCGTCGGCGCACTGCTGGTGCTCTCGCTCCTCATCACTCCGGCCGCCGCAGCCGCCCGCGTGACCGCCAATCCGGTCAAGGCGACGGTGCTGTCGGTCGTGTTCGCGGAGGTCGCTGCCGTAGGCGGCATCCTGTTGTCGCTGGCGCCGGGGGTTCCGGTGTCGACGTTCGTCACCACGATCTCGTTCGTCATCTACCTGGTGTGCCGCGTTATCGGGCGGCGGCCGCGGAAGGTGGCTGCGGGGGTCTGAGGTTTGTTGCGAGTTCGCGTCTCGGGCCCCGCGGTTGTGAAGCTTTTACCGCGGGCAGCGCGGGAAATACTTCACAACCGATTCTGACCTACCGCCAGCAGTCGGCAACACTCTCTGGAGCGTCTGTCAGTGCCGAAGTTGTGGCAAAGTGCCTTCCGTGAGCATCGACCTCAACAGCGATCTCGGCGAAGGCTTCGGTACCTGGACCCTCGGCGACGACGACGCCATGCTCGAGCTCGTCACCAGCGCCAACGTGGCGTGCGGGTTCCACGCCGGGGATCCTGCGCATCTACTGCAGACCTGCCGAGCCGCTGTGGCTAACGGAGTACGAATCGGCGCCCAGGTCGGCTACCGCGACCTCGCCGGCTTCGGTCGGCGCTTCATCGACATGACTCCCGAGGATCTGTTCGCGGACGTCGTCTATCAGATCGGGGCACTGGACGGCCTGGCCCAAACCGTCGGATCCGCGGTCACGTACGTCAAACCACATGGGGCGCTGTACAACACGATCGTTCACCACGAGAAGCAGGCCAAGGCCGTGGTCGACGCGGTGGTGGCTTACGACCCGACGCTGCCGGTCCTCGGACTGCCCGGCTCGGTGTTCCTGTCGCTGGCGGCCGACGCCGGATTGCGGACGGTCACAGAAGCGTTCGCCGATCGCGGGTACACACCGGAGGGCACGCTGGTGTCGCGACGTGAGCCGGGTGCTCTGCTGTCGGATCCCGCGATCGTGGCCGAACGCGTCCTCCGGCTGGTCGAACGCGCTGAGATCGTCGCCGTCGACGGAACCGTCGTGACCGTCGACGCGGAATCGGTGTGTCTGCACGGGGATGCACCGTCGGCAGTCGAGATGGCCCGCGCAGTGCGATCGCTGCTGACCGAACGCAACATCTCGATTGCCCCGTTCGTGTCATGAACATCCTGCCGATGGGCGACCAGGCGTTGCTGGTCGAAACCGATTCGGTGGCAGAGTCGTTCGCCGGTTGGTCCGCCTCTCTCCTACCGGGTGTGATCGAACTGGTGCCCGCCGCGGCCACCGTTCTGGTCCGATTCGACGGCGTACCGGCTTCTCGGGTAGTGCAGTGGCTACACGACACCGACCCCATCGCGGTCTCGTCGTCCAACCAAGAGTTGGTCGAGATCGATGTTCGCTACGACGGCCCCGATCTCGAAAGCGTCTCTGCTCTATTGGGTCTGGACGTAGTTCGACATCACACAGAGCAGGTGTGGACGGTGGCGTTCTGCGGCTTCTCCCCCGGCTTCGGGTACCTCGTCGGCGACGGTTCCTTGACCGTGCCCAGGCTCGAATCTCCTCGTACGTCGGTCCCCGCCGGATCCGTCGGCTTGGCCGGTGAGTATTCGGGTGTGTATCCGTCGGCGTCTCCGGGTGGGTGGCAGATCATCGGGTCCACCGACGCCGTCCTGTGGGACATCCGACGTGCGTCCCCCGCTCTGCTGACACCCGGCACTCGCGTGCAGTTTCGGAGCGTGACGTGAGTTGGCTGCAGATCACCGCCACCGGACCGCTGACGACCGTCCAGGATCGGGGGCGTCCGGGCTGGGCGTCGGTCGGTGTCGGGCAGTCGGGCGCGGCGGACCTCCCCTCCCACGATGCGGCGAACAGGTTGGTGGGCAACACGATCGGCGCCGCCACCCTGGAGGTAACGCTGGGCGGACTCGTGTTCCGACCCCACGGTGACATCTATCTGGCGGTCACCGGGGCGCCGGCTCGGGCGAGCGTCGACGGAGTACCGATGGGACACGGCACCTCTCAGGCCGTCCAGTCGGGTGCCACGGTGTCCCTCGAGTACGCGGAGTCAGGACTGCGGACGTACGTCGCCGTACGCGGAGGTGTTTCTGTCGCACCGGTTCTCGGCAGTCGATCGACGGACTCACTGTCAGGGATCGGACCGTCGCGCGTGCAGGCGGGGGACGCGCTGCCGGTCGGTCGGGACGTCGACAAGTGGCCGTCTGTGGACGTCAATCCCTATGATGTGCAACTCGGTTCGCTGCTGCACGTTGTCCTCGGCCCCCGCGCCGACTGGTTCACCGACACCGCGCAGTTGTTCGATCAGGAGTGGACCGTCGGCACCGATTCAGACCGGGTGGGGATGAAACTAGAGGGCCGACCCCTGTCACGACGGTCCGGTGAACTCGCCAGCGAGGGCATGGTGACCGGGGCATTGCAGGTGCCGCCGTCGGGACAGCCTGTTCTTTTTCTCGCCGATCATCCGGTGACGGGTGGCTACCCGGTGATCGGGGTCGTCGTGTCGGGCGACATACCGCGTGCGGCACAATACGTTCCAGGGCACACGTTCACATTCTCGAGGTCGTAGCGTATTCCGCGCACACGAAGTTGCCGTTCCGAGCAACGTCGACCAATTCGAAGTCGAAGCGTCGGGGGAACAGTGGCCGTCCCGCGCCGAGCGTCACGGGTGCAATGTAGACGATCATGCGATCGAGGTGGCCGGCCTCGGCGAACTGCGCGGCCAGGTCGCCCCCGCCCACGATCCAGACGTCCTTCTCCCCGGCCGACGCTGCGACATCCGGCCAGAGTGTCGCCACATCGCCCTGCACGAACCGGATGTCGTGATCGGTCGAGGGGAACGCCCGGTGCGTCACGATCCACGCCGGCATCTCGTACGGCCAGTTGTCGTCGTGGTCGAGCAGCCACTGGTACGTGGTGGCGCCCATGACGATGGCGCCGACACCGTCGATGAACTGGGCGTAGTTCATCGGGCCGTTCGGGTCCTGCTCCTGATGGAAAAGCCAGTCGAGGGAATCGTTCTCGTCGGCGAGGAAGCCGTCGAGAGTCACGGCGGTGTAATAGGTGACGGTCATGGGCGGTTTGTACCATTCCCGCTCCGACTCAGGGGCATCTTCGGTCGAACCGTCGGCGTGAGGGTGCTTCCGAGTCAGGCCTCGACGGGTACGGCAACCTCGTTGCGTCGGCGGAACGGCACCGTCCACGGCGGGTCGTAGAACCACGAAGTCGGCTCACCCAGTACGTCGATTCCGTTGGCCTGCAACACGTCCAACAACTCGGCCGACTGTGCGTCCACTGCGCTGCGGCCACGGTCGCCGGTGAACCGGATGACGGCCACCGTCTCGGCGGGGACATCCACCAACCGAACCCGGTCGTCGTTCGGCGTTGGAAGAGTGGCCATGGTCCACTTCGACGGCATGAAGAAACGGATGACCCACCCGTCGGCGCTCCCGGAGCGCGACACCGGCGCGGTCATGGCAATTTTCTGGCCTTCTGTCGACGTCTGCCCCACGGGTGCGGTCATGGCGATCTTTCCGCCACCCTGGTTGCCTCCGAAGATGTACCCCGCCAGGATTCGGAAGCCCTCGTTGCGGGCCTTGTCCTCGTCACCCTCGACGGTGGTTTCGGCCGCGATCCGTGGCTCGTAGCGACGAATCTCGACCGTGTCGGTCAACGCCGTGCTGGTGTGCGGCGGTTCCTCGGTCCCCACGCGCACCCCCACGATTCCCAGAACCGACTCGGCCACCTGCGTCACGACGGTCTTCAGTCTGCTGATCATATTCCCAACGTACGCGCCGAAGATGACACTTTGCACCCCGAAATCGACGAATGCGCACCCCGCCCGCGACGGAATCGCTCTACCCGCGTGACCCTGCCGAATTTAACGTCGTCCTCATCCACGGAGAGGAACCAGATGACCACCACATCGCACGCACCGGTCGTTCAACTGTCGAACGTGAGCAAGAAGTACGACGACTACCTGGCGGTCGACGACGTGTCGTTCACCGTTCGCTCGGGCACCGTGCTCGCCCTGCTCGGTACGAACGGCGCCGGCAAGACCACCACGATCGACATCGCCACCGGAATGATGCACCCGACGGCCGGTTCAGTTCGTTTGTTCGGCGAGGACCCGCACACCGACCGGGCGCAGGTGGCCGATCGCATCGGAATCATGTTGCAGGACGCCGGATTCTTCGACGGACTGACCGTCGGCGAGACCATCGACGCGTGGCGCCGCTTCACACCGCGAGCTCGACACCGCGACGAGGCCGTCGAAATGGTCTCCCTGCACAGACAACTCGGCACCACCGTGGGTCGGTTGTCCGGCGGCGAGCGTCGACGCCTCGATCTGGCGTTGGCTCTGCTCGGAACACCTGACCTGCTATTCCTCGACGAACCGACCACCGGGCTGGACCCAGCGGCCCGCCACCAGACCTGGGAGCTGTTGTCCGCCATGGTGGATGACGGCCTGACCGTAGTCCTGACAACGCATTACATGGAGGAGGCCGAGCGTCTGGCCGACGAGATCGCCATCATCGACAACGGGCGCATCGTGCGACTAGGACCTCTCGCCGACTTCACCACCGGATGCTCGACTCGCATCGATCTGAGCCTGCGCTGCGCCGACGACGCACAGCGCCTTGCCCTCGCGGCAGGTTCGAACGCCACCGTCGACGGCGGCCGAATTTCTCTCACGACGGCCGATCCCCAACCCGCCTTGCTCGACCTGCTCCGGTGGGCACAGAGCGCGGGACTCGAGTTCGAATCCATCAGGGTTGGTGCGTCCACGCTCGAACAGTCGTTCCTCGACACGATCACGGAGGTTGCGCGATGAACTGGTTGACGTACACCCGCGGCCAACTATTACTCAGCCAGCAGGTGTTCTGGAAGCGTCTCGGAGTGGCGCTCGTCGGCACACTCCTCCCGCTCGGGTTCGGCGTGTTCGGTTCCCTGAACGCGCGGGGCCGCACGTCCGTCGAAGGCATACCGGGCGAGGAGTTCATGCTGACCGGGTTCGTCGGATTCGCCCTGTTCTTCGTGATGTACAACCTGGTCAACTCGACCACGTCCCGCCGTGATGCACTGGTGTACAAACGGTTACGGTCCACTTCTCTACCCGACAGCGCGATCTTCGCCGGTGAGGCCACGAGTGCGTCGGTCCCATCCTTGGCTGTCGTCGCGGTACTGATCGGATACGGGATCGTCTATCTGAAGCTGCCTGCACCCGCCGACGCACCGTTGCTTCTGCTCGGAATCGTCCTGGCCGCAGCCGCGTTCGCACTGCTGGCCATCGCCCTGTCCGGCATTCTCCCCAGCGCGGAGATGTCGATGTGGATCATCACGCCCATCATGGTGGTGCTGCTGATGCTGTCCGGCATCATGATTCCTCTCTCCGAGATGCCGACGGCGCTTGCACAGTTCAGCCAGTTCACCCCGCTGACGGCCACGGTACAGATCATCCGAACCGCCTGGACCGGCCAGAACTTCGGTTCCATCATCGGTGCGGGAGCACACCCTGCCGTCGGATTCGTATCCGCGTTCCGTGAGTGCAGTGGGCCTGTCGGTATTCTCGTCGGATGGTCGGCACTTTCGATTGCACTGGGTCGCCGGTTGTTCCGGTGGGACCCCCGACGACGGTGACGAGGTCACACCTGTGATGGCCGGTGGCACGAGATCTCTCGCCGTTGCGCTTGTCGTCGCCTGCACCGCCTACGCTCTGACCCCGTTGGCGTCGACCGACTCGACCGGGTCGACGGCCGGGGACCACGTCCTCCTTGCAGTTCTGCTCCTGATCTTCGTCGCCACCATCTCGGCCTGCGTCTGGGCTGCGTCCCGAGACCGAGTGGTCACGCACGGCAAGTGGTTGCTGATCGCCGGCCAGTACTCCGCCGTGGCCCTGTGGGGAGTCTTCGGTCCCGCGTGGTCGACGCTTCCCGCCGTGGCGGCCGGAGCCGGCCTCCTGGTGTGGCCGGCCCGCACTGGGTACACCGTCTGCGGAGTGACCGCATTCATCACGGTCTACCTCGCCGCGCAAGAATCCGATGTCATCGACATTCTCGGGCGCGCGTTCATCGTCCTGGTCGTCTTCGTCGCGCTGTCGACGGCACTCGAATTGCGAAAAGAGTTGGAGCTGAATGCCCATCGGACAGCACGACTTGCGGTGGCCGCCGGACAGGATCGCATCTACCGCGATCTTCACGACATCCTCGGCCGCTCGCTGACCGTGATCGCAATCCAGAGCGACACCGCCGCGACGGTGGCCGAGACCGACTCCGCCGCTGCACAGGATCAGATGCGTCGGGTCAACACCGTTGCTCGCGAGGCGATCTCGGACATGCGGTCCATCGTCCGAGGGCACCGGCACGCCGGCCTCGCCAGTGAGGTGCAGATCGCGCGAGACCTGTTGTCCACCAGCGGGGTCGACGCCGATGTCGACGACTCGATCGAAGCCCTCCCGCCGGAGATCGACGACGTCTTCGGCTGGGTGGTTCGAGAAAGCGTCACCAACATCCTGCGCCACGGCCGGTCCACGCACGCGTCGATCACGGTGCAGCGGACCAGCGACGGCGCACGGCTCGAGGTGCTTAACGATCACCGCGGCCGCAACTCCCGCGGGTCGGGCTCCGGCATCGACGGGATGCGCGAGCGGGTCGACGCAATCGGCGGCACGCTCGAGGTTCGCCGCCAAGGCGGCTGTTTCACTGTCGTCGCCAGCGTGCCCGTGAAGGAGGAACACCGATGACCGACGCGATTCGGATAGCCCTCATCGACGACGAACGGTTGATCCGCGAGTCGCTCCGGGCGCTGCTGTCCTTGCAGCCCGACATCACCGTGATCGCCGAATACGACAGTGGCGCAGCACTGTTGGATGCTCTCCCGACCCTCGATGCCGACGTGCTGTTGTTGGACATCGCCATGCCCGGCATGGACGGACTCTCCACGGCCGCCGCACTGCGCACGGCCGGCAGTCAACGTCCCATCGTCATGCTCACCAGCCAGGGAAAGCCGGGCTATCTGCGCCGCGCACTCGACGCCGGCGCACAGGGTTTCGCGACGAAGGACACTCCCGGCACCACGCTGGCGTCCGTCATTCGAACGGTCCATGGCGGCGGGCGCTACGTGGATCCGCAGATCGCCGAAGACGCCATGTTCGCCGGGGAATCACCGCTGACCGATCGCGAGCGGCAGATTCTCGAGCTGTTCCGTAGCGGCGCGACCACCGCCGCCGTCGCCCGCACCCTCGGGATCGGTGAGGGCACGGTTCGCAACTACACGTCGTCGGCCATGACCAAACTCGGTGTCAACGGCAAGAACACGGCGTGGACGGTGGCGTCGGAGTTGGGGTGGATCTGAGGGTCACCCGGTTCTCGGACTGAGGGGCACATTCAGTCGATCTGTCGACGTGAGGGTGCCCCTGAGTCAGAAACGATCAGCTACCGCCGACTCCGCGCAATGTCCGCCAGCACCACACCCGCGGCGACGGAGGCGTTCAGCGACTCCACCGGCCCCGCCATCGGGATCGAGAGGATGTGATCGCAGGTGTCGCGGACGAGGCGCGAAAGGCCCTTGCCCTCCGAACCCACGACCACGACAACGGGTCCGCTGCCGTCGAACTCGTCGAGGGTGGTGTCACCGTCGGCGTCCAGTCCGACGACGAGAATGCCCTTGTCCTGCCAATCCTTGAGCGTGCGAGTGAGATTGGTGGCGCGCGCGATGGGAAGACGCGCCGCGGCTCCCGCGCTGGTGCGCCACGCGACTGCAGTCACGGACGCGCTTCGTCGCTGCGGGATGACCACACCGTGTCCGCCGAACGCCGCGGTCGACCGCACGACGGCGCCGAGGTTGCGCGGGTCGGTGATGTTGTCCAGCGCCACCAGCAGCGCGGGTTCCTGACGGGTGCGAGCGTGCGAGACGAGATCGTCCGGATGGGCGTAGCGGTACGGCGGCACCTGCAGGGCGATGCCTTGGTGCATTCCGTTGGCGCTCATACGATCCAGATCGGTGCGCGACACCTCGAGAATCGAAATACCGGCTTCGGCGGCGAGCTGCACGCTCTCCTTCAGCCGGTCGTCGGCTTCGGTACCCGACGCGACGTACAGCGCGGTCGCCGGAACCCCGGCACGCAGGCACTCGACCACCGGGTTGCGACCGAGCACGTTCTCGGGACCGTCCTCGGTCTTGCGGACCGGCGCGCGTCCCCGGTTGCCGCCGCCACCGGACGGCGCGGTTGCGCGTTCGGCGGCACGCGCGCGCCGAGCCGCAGGGTGCTTGGTGCGCTCGCTGGCCGGCGGAGTGGCCTTACGACCTTCGAGCCCCTTGGTCCGCTTACCGCCGGACCCGATGACCTGGCCCTTCTTGGTTCCGTCCTTGCGGACTGCGCCGCGCCGTGCCGAGTTACCTGCCATGATTTACTTCTCCGTTTGTCCGACAGACCATTCCGGTCCGTTCGGGGTGTCGGTGACCTCGACGCCGGCTTTGGCGAGTCGGTCACGAATGCGATCGGCCGTCGGCCAATCCTTGGTGGCTTTCGCCTCTGCGCGCAGAACCAGATCGTCGCCGATGAGGACGTCCAGCGCCGCCCGCTCGGCCGACGACGATCCCGGCGCAACCCAGTGCTCGTCGAGCGGATCGACGCCGAGAATGCCCATCATCGCCCGGATCTGCGATGCGATGGCGACGGCAGAATCGAGATCCCCGGCCGCCAACGCCTTGTTGCCCTCGCGTCGACGCCCGTGAATCTCCGCCAGCGCCTTGGGAACTCCGAGATCGTCGTCCAGCGCTTCGGCGAACACGTCCGTCCAGGTTCCGACCGGAACCTCGCCCGCACGCTCGGCGGTCTTGAGCACGAACGCCTCGATGCTCTGGTACGCGCTGGCCGCTTCGAGTAGCGCAGCCTCCGAGTATTCGAGCATCGATCGGTAGTGCGCACTACCGAGGTAGTACCGAAGTTCCTGCGCCCGAACGGTGTCGAGCATGTTCGGGATGGAGACGACGTTGCCGAGCGATTTCGACATCTTCTCGCCGCTCATCGTGACCCAGCCGTTGTGCAGCCAGGTCTGCGCGAAACCGTCTCCAGCAGCCCGAGATTGAGCGATCTCGTTCTCGTGGTGCGGGAACACCAGATCCAGCCCGCCGCAGTGGATGTCGAACTCGGAGCCGAGGTAGGCCTCGGCCATGGCCGAGCATTCGAGGTGCCAGCCGGGGCGTCCGCGGCCCCACGGCGTCGGCCACGACGGCTCGCCGGGCTTCGCGGCCTTCCACAGCGTGAAGTCGCGCTGGTCCCGCTTACCGGTCAAGGTGCTCTCGCCCTGATGGACGTCGTCGATCCTGTGTCCGGACAATTCGCCGTACTTGGGCCAACTCATCACGTCGAAGTAGACGTCGCCCTCGGCGGCGTAGGCGTGACCGGAGTCGATCAGGCGGGTGATCAGCTCGATCATCTGCGTGATGTGGCCCGTCGCGCGCGGTTCGGCCGACGGCGGCAGCACACCGAGCTTGTCGTAGGCAGCGGTGAACGCCCGCTCGTACGTCGCGGCCCATTCCCACCATGGGCGTCCCGCAGCGGCAGCCTTGTTGAGGATCTTGTCGTCGATGTCGGTGACGTTGCGAACGAAGGCTACGTCGTAGTCGTGAGCCAGCAGCCACCGGCGCAGAACGTCGAACGCCACGCCGCTTCGAATGTGACCGATGTGGGGCTCACCTTGCACCGTTGCCCCGCAGAGATAGACCGACGCGTGTCCGGGGGCCAGCGGAGTGAACTCACGCACGGCCCTGGTCTCGGTGTCGTAGAAGCGCAGGGTCACGACCGTCGATCCTACCGGCCGGGATCGATGTCGAGGACCAATGCGGTGGCGACGGCGGCGATGCCTTCGCCTCGTCCGGTGAGGCCGAGACCGTCGGTCGTCGTCGCGGAGACGGACACCGGAGCGCCGAGCACGTTGGTGAGGAGCGCCTGAGCCTCGTCGCGCCGTGGGCCGATCTTCGGTCGGTTGCCGATCACCTGCACGGCCGCGTTGCCGATCTTCAGACCGTTCTCGATCAGCAGCTGCCGCACGTGCATCAGCATGGTGGCGCCGCTGACGCCGTCCCATTCGGGCCGGCCGGTACCGAACACCGAACCCAGGTCTCCGAGGCCGGCGGCGGAGAGCAACGCGTCACAGAGGGCGTGGCTGGCGACGTCACCGTCGGAGTGTCCCGCGCAGCCGTCGGCGTCCTCGAACAGCAGGCCCGCCATCCAGCAGGGGCGGCCCGGTTCGATGGGATGGACGTCCGTGCCGATTCCGACGCGCACAGCGGTTCCTTTCCGGGGTTCGAGTTGGGGTGCGTGGCTCGGTGGGGCGGGGCTGAGCGGAGCCCACCGCGAACGCGACACGAGAAAGGCGCCGGACGAGTCGAACCGTCCGGCGCCTTCTTCGTGACTTCAGTCTTTACAAGAGCGCGTGTTACGACGCGGTAGCGAGGACCTCGCCGAGCATGTTGTCTGCCTTGACCTCATCGGTGCCCTCGGCGAGCGCGAGCTCCCCGACCAGAATCTGACGAGCCTTGGCGAGCATGCGCTTCTCGCCTGCCGAGAGGCCGCGATCCTGCTCACGACGCCAGAGATCGCGAACGACCTCGGCTACCTTGTTGACGTCACCGGAGGCGAGCTTCTCCAGGTTGGCCTTGTACCGACGCGACCAGTTGGTGGGCTCCTCGGTGTGCGGTGCACGAAGAACCTGGAAAACCTTGTCCAAGCCTTCCTGCCCGACAACGTCCCGCACGCCGACGTACTCCGCATTGTCGGCGGGAACGCGAACTGTGAGGTCGCCTTGCGCAACCTTGAGAACGAGATACTCTCGTGCCTCGCCCTTGATGGTGCGAGTTTCGATTGCTTCGATCAACGCCGCTCCGTGGTGCGGGTAAACGACGGTGTCTCCGACCTTGAAAATCATGTGTTCGGTGCCCCTTTCGATATGGCCAGTTTAACACGGTTCGACGGGGGCGGTACATCAACGGTGCAGGTCAGGGGCACCAAGGACCACCCCGTGGGGTTGACAGGGGCCGAGATACGTGCATTGCCAACAGGGTTCGGGCTTTGGCGACACGGCGTCACGACACTCCGGAATCGGTGCACACCGATGCCGCGAAAGCGACCGGCGACGCCGTCTACTACCCTCCCTAGTGGACGCCGTGCGACGGCGACTTCTTGGCCGGCTTCGCACTGGAGGACGAACGTGACCGCATCCCCCGCCACCACACGTCGTGGGACCCGCCGAGTCGGCGCTGCCCTCGCTCTCGCCGCGGCTGCGACCCTCGCGCTCACCGCATGTGGGTCGGGCAAGATCGCGCAGACGGCCAATCAGGTCGCCGCGATCAACGGCAACGGCGCCAACGTCGCGAACATCTCGATGCGCAACGTCCACGTGGCCTACCCGAACAGCGCCGAGTACTCGCTCACCGAGGGCGGCAAGGCCGAGCTGATCTTCACCGCCATCAACACCAGCGAGCAGTTCTCCGACACCCTTCGCGGAATCGACACCGAAGCAGCCGAGCAGGTCACTCTCGTGGGCACCCCCGGCAGCATCGAGATCCCGGCTCAGGCCGCACTCGCCGCCGGCGCACCGGCCGAGCAGCAGCCCACCGACCCGACTGAACCGTCGTCGAGTGTTCTCGTCGAGCTGGACGGTCTGTCCGCCGACGTTCGCCCCGGCTTGACCGTCCCGATGACCTTCTCGTTCGAGCGTGCGGGCGACGTCGTCGTCAACGTCCCGGTCGACGCCGGGCCCACGCCTCGCGTCGTGAACGAGCAGTCGGGTCCGGCCGAAGAAGAAGGCTAGGCAGTCTGCCGGGCAGGCCGGAGGCCGGTCGCTCCGACTTGTCGGTACCCGGTTCTAGGCTGCGAACGTGGCCAAAGCTAGAACCAGTTTCCGGTGCTCGTCGTGTCAGCACACCGTCTCCAAATGGGTCGGCCGCTGCCCCGAATGCAACACCTGGGGTTCGATGGACGAAGTCTCCGTCCTCGCCCCCGTCGCGTCGCGCCCCGGTGCGAGCGGCCTGCGATCGGGCACCGGCGCCATGGTCCCCACCTCGCCGGCCATGCCTCTCACGAAGGTCAGCAGCGTCGCGTCCATCGCCAAGACGACGGGCATCGGCGAGCTCGACCGCGTTCTGGGCGGCGGCGTCGTACCAGGCTCGGTGGTCCTGCTCGCGGGTGAACCCGGCGTGGGCAAGTCGACGCTTCTGCTCGAGGTAGTGCGGCGGTGGGCCGAGCGCAGCGACACCGATCGCGCGCTCTACGTCACCGCGGAGGAGTCGGCCGGGCAGGTTCGCCTGCGCGCCGACCGCACTGGCGCCGTGCACGAAAGGGTCTATCTCGCAGCCGAATCCGACCTCGCCACCATCTTCGGTCACGTCGATCAGGTTGCGCCGACACTGCTGATCATCGACTCCGTGCAGACGATGCTGGCCGCGGATGTCGACGGCGTCATCGGTGGCGTCACGCAGGTACGCGCCGTCACCTCGGCGCTCACCACTCTCGCGAAGACGAGCGGGATCGCGGTCCTGCTCGTCGGTCACGTCACCAAGGACGGCGCGGTGGCCGGCCCCCGCTCGCTCGAACACCTCGTCGACGTGGTGCTGCACTTCGAGGGCGACAAACACTCCACGCTGCGCATGGTGCGCGGCATCAAGAATCGCTTCGGCGCGGCCGACGAGGTCGGCTGCTTCGAGTTGCGTGAGGGTGGCATTCGCGAGGTCAGCGATCCGTCGGGATTGTTCATGCACCACCGCGACGACAGCGTGGCAGGCACCGCCGTCACCGTCACGATGGACGGCAAACGCCCACTACCGGCGGAAGTTCAGGCGCTCGTGGCCACGACCCAGATGCCGACACCGCGCCGCGCCGTCAGCGGACTCGACCACGCTCGGGTCGCGATGATTCTCGCCGTTCTCGAGAAGCGGTGCAACGTGAAGGTCGCCGACAAGGAGGTCTACGCCGCCACCGTGGGGGGCATGCGGACCACCGAGCCCGCGGTCGATCTGGCGTTGGCATTGGCCGTCACCTCCGCGCATCGCGACAAGCCACTCCCCGCCCACACCGTCGTGCTCGGGGAAGTGGGCCTGGCCGGCGAGATCCGCCGCGTCACCGGCGTGGACCGCCGGTTGGCGGAGGCAGCACGGCTCGGATTCACCTCTGCGATCGTGCCCGACGTGCCGGGTGAGACGCCGTCGGGAATGCGAATTCACCGCGTCTCCGACATGGGCAGTGCCCTGCGGGCGGCCGGTCTGGACGTGCGTCGACGCGGAGAGCCGGACGCCCCCGGGTAACCTTGACGACGAGGTCGGCTACGGGAGCCGACCACAGCGTCGAGGAGGAGGGCGGACATGAGCGATCTGCTGTTGCCACCGGCTGCCCTTCGCGACACCATCGCCAGCCTCGCACCGGGCACCGACCTCCGGGACGGGCTCGAACGGATCCTCCGCGGTCGCACCGGTGGGCTGATCGTCCTCGGCTACGACGACCGAGTCGAGAACCTCTGCGACGGCGGCTTCGTGCTCGACGTCGAATTCGCCCCCACCCGGCTGCGTGAGTTGTCGAAGATGGACGGCGCCGTCGTGTTGTCGACGGACGGCAAGCGCATCGTCCGCGCCAACGTCCAACTCGTTCCCGACCACACCATCGCCACCGTCGAATCCGGCACCCGGCACCGCGCCGCGGAACGCACCGCCATGGAGACCGGGTATCCCGTGGTCTCGGTGAGCCAGTCGATGAGCATCGTCAGCGTCTACGTCGCCGGCGTGCGGCACGTGATCGAAGGGTCGGCCACGATCCTCTCGCGCGCCAACCAGGCCGTCGCCACGCTCGAGCGATACAAGGCGCGACTCGACGAAGTGACGCGCCAACTCTCGGTCGTGGAGATCGAGGACTTCGTGACCCTGCGCGACGCGTTGACCGTCGCCCAGCGGCTCGAGATGGTGCGACGGGTGTCCGTGGAGATCGAGCAGAACGTGCTCGAACTCGGAACGGACGGAAGGCAATTGGCGCTGCAACTCGAAGAGTTGGTGGGCGACAACGACATTGCCCGCCAGCTCGTCGTGCGGGACTACCTCGCGGGCACCGAGCCGGCCAGCACCACCAACGTCGAACGCACCCTCGGGGCACTCGACAAACTCACCGACGTCGACCTGCTCGACCTCACGATGCTGGCCCGCACCTTCGGGTACCCGGGCACCATCGAGGCGCTGGATTCACCGATGAGTCCGCGCGGATACCGTGTGCTGACCCGTGTTCCGCGATTGCAGTTCAGCCAGATCAACCGGCTCGTGCAGTCGTTCGGCACACTGCAGACGCTGCTCGCGGCCACCGCCGCAGACCTGCAGTCCGTCGAGGGCATCGGTGGGTTGTGGGCGCGTCACATTCGAGAAGGTTTGTCGCGCATGGCCGAAGCGAGCATTTCGGGGCCGTTCGACTAGGCGCTGCGCACATGGGTGTGAAAAAGAGTCCTCCAGCACGCCCGGAGTGGAGCCTGCGGAGCGACCGAGGTCCAGGTTCGCACCCGAGCGCGAAGCGCATCAAGCGATGTTGAACGTCTCCGGCGAGCTACGCAGTTCTCCGAGCTGACCCACCACCGAGTACGCACCCGCCCCGACAGGGTTGCGGGGAGCGGTGCATCCCGGCTCCGACGTCGTCGCGGACCACGTCACGGTGAACGGAGCCTGCTGGCCGGGAGCGAGGTTGCGGACGTCGGCGGCAGTGGCCGGGAAACAGTCGATGTTCGACCACAGTCGCTGGTTCTCGAGGGTGTAGACCAACACCTGCTGCAGGCCGGACCCGAGGTCACGTGAGCACGCCGAGGTGCCGATGTTGGTGACGACGATCGTGAACTTCGGCTCCTGGCCCGCCTGGTACGTCGGCTGGTCGGGGGACGCCTTCACTGCGAGCGACTGGTCCGAGCACTGTCCGGGAGCCGCGGGAGTCGACGAGCCCGACGCTGTGGTCGTCGTCGTGGTCGATCCGGCGGCAGCGCCACCGCCGCCGCCCCCACCGGACGCCTGGGCATCGGGTCCCGGGTTCGACGATGCGTCGGGACGGTAGGTGGTCGTCGGAGTCGGCGTGAGCGTCGCGGACGCGCCGGTTGCCGTCGCGTCGGGATCGTCGGAACTGGTCAACGACACGATGAGCCACACGACGAGGACGAGCGCGACGACCGCGACACCGATTGCCAGCGCACGACGACGCCAGTAGATCTCGGGTGGCAGTGGACCGTTCGGCTCGAGCACCCGTCAACCGTATGTGCCGAGCGGGTGCCCGAGCCGCACCTACTACGGCGTGTCGCTGGGAACAGCGGCCGCGTGCAGGTGATCGCCCGGATCCGTGCGGTCGGTGCCGCCGAACTCGACGGGACCGATGTCGCCGACCACACCTTGGAACTCGACCTTGCCCTCGGCCAACTTGTAGGTGAGGCCGACGATAGCGAGCTCCCCGGCCTCGATGCGCTTCGCAAGGATGGAGGACCGTTCGACCAGAAGCTTTCCGGTTTCGAGGACGTGGCGCGCTTCGATGTCGTCGACACGGGTGTACCCGAGGCGGTGCGCGTTGAGGATCGACGGCGTGACCCGCTCCACGATGTCGCGGATGAATCCGCCGGGAACCGAACCGTTCTCGACCGCCCCCAGAGTGGCCTTGACGGCGCCGCAGCTGTCATGACCGAGGATGACGATGAGTGGGGCCCCGAGAACCTCTGCGCCGAACTCGATGGACCCGAGCACGGACGAGTCGACGACCTGGCCCGCAGTGCGCACCACGAACATGCCTCCGAGACCCTGATCGAAGATGATTTCCGCGGCAACGCGCGAGTCGGAGCATCCGAAGAGCACGACCGACGGGTGCTGGCCGTCGACGAGGCTGGTGCGACGGTCGATACCTTGGTCGGGGTGGATGGACTTACCGTCCACGAAACGGCGGTTGCCTTCGTAGATGGCGGTCCAGGCTTCGGCTGGCGTCTTTGCTGCAGTGTCTGAATTCCCCATGTCGGACATTCTGCCCTAGCCGCGGCTGCACTGCCGGTGCGCGTTTGAGTAGCGTGGAAGGCTGCGGGAAGGCCGGAGGCCGGTCGGGATGATCGGCAAAGGCGCACAGGAGGTTTGTTTTGACGGTCGACGCCGACGCCTTGGTGTCCTGGTTCGACGAGAACGCGCGCGACCTCCCGTGGCGCCGACCCGCCGTGACCGCGTGGCAGATCCTGATGAGCGAGATCATGCTGCAGCAGACTCCTGTCGCACGTGTCGCACCCATCTGGCTCGACTGGGTGGCGCGGTGGCCGGTGCCCTCGGCGATGGCGGCGTCGTCGCAAGCGGAAGTGTTGCGCGCGTGGGGGAAGCTCGGTTATCCGCGTCGGGCGCTACGGCTACACGAATGTTCCAAAGTCCTTGCCACACAGCATGGAGACGTTGCGCCCGCAGATGTGGACACGCTCCTCGGGCTGCCCGGAATCGGCGCCTACACCGCGCGCGCTGTGGCGACTTTCGCGTACGGGCAGAGCGTTCCGGTGGTCGACACCAACGTCCGACGGGTCGTCGCGCGTGCGGTTCACGGTCTCGCCGAGCCGGGGAACCCTTCGACGACAAGGGATTTGGCCGACGTCCGAGCCTTGCTTCCCCCGAACCGAGGAGCGACGTTCTCGGCGGCATTGATGGAACTCGGCGCCGTGATCTGCACCGCCAAGAAGCCCACCTGCGCCGAATGTCCACTCCCGCACTGCGCATGGGTCGAGGCCGGCAAGCCCGCGCACGCTGGGCCGCCGAAGAAGGTGCAGAAGTTTGCCGGCACCGATCGTCAAGTGCGCGGCAAGTTGATGTCCGTGCTCCGCGACACCAGCGGACCGGTGGAGAAGGCGCGCCTCGATTTGGTGTGGACCACCGACGCCGGTCAGCGGGAGCGGGCGCTGGACTCGTTGCTGGCGGACGGGTTGGTGGAGCAGACGGCGGAAGGGTTGTTCGCGCTGGCGGGAGAGGGGTGAGGCGTGACTGGTGGGCCTTTGTCCGGCTCAACGGTTCCGCAGGAAGGCCTCCACGAGCTCTCGATACCGCTGAGGCATCTCGTCGTGCAGCAGATGCCCAACCCCCGGCACCAGGACGTACTCCGAATCAGGCCCCCGCGCATGCATTTCCGCCATCTGCCCCGGCGGGGTGATGCCGTGTTCCGCCTCGATGAGCAGCGTGGGCGCCCGTACCGCATCCCACTCGGACCAGAAGTCGCGTGTCCCCCATTCCGCGGAGATGGCCACGAACGTGTCGACGTCACCGTGCAGGCGGTAGCCGTCCGAAGAATGGTCGAAGGAATCCAGAAAGTACTGTCCGGCAACGTCTCCGAAGAAATCCAGCACATCCTGCGCGGTGGCGAACGGCTGCGGCCACGCGTGCATCATGGCGGCCCAGTCGTCGGCGGTGCGCCCACGGAAATCAGGCGCCATGTCCTCGATCACCAACGCCTGCACCAGTTCCGGATGCGCTGCCGCCAGACACCACGCGTGCAGGGCTCCCATGGAGTGGCCGATGACGATCGAGGGACCGAGTGCGCCGACGAACAAGGCGAGATCGGCAACGAAGGCTTCGGTGTCCACCGAAGAAACAGAGCGCCCATGCCCCGCCGCATCGAACGTATGCACCTCGCCCAGTTCGCCGAGCCACGGAACGTGCCGACGCCACGTACGTCCGCGGCCCATGAGCCCGTGCAGCAGGACGATCGGTGTCACACCCGAAGGGTAATCTCGGGCCCATGGCAGTAGTGAAGATCAACGCGATCGAAGTTCCCGAAGGCGCCGGCGCCGAGCTCGAGAAGCGGTTCGCCGCGCGGGCCCATTCCGTCGACGGATCGCCCGGTTTCCTGGGTTTCCAGTTGCTGCGTCCGGTGAAGGGCGACAGCCGGTACTTCGTCGTCACCCAGTGGGAGACCGAAGAGGCGTTCGCGGCCTGGGCTGCAGGTCCCGCCGTCGCCGCGCATTCGGGTGAGCGTGCGAAGCCGGTCAGCTCGGGCGCATCCTTGCTGGAGTTCGAGGTGGTGCTCGACGTCAAGCCCGAGGGTGGTCAGTAGGGTTCGAACCGGGTAATTCACCGATTTTGGATGGGGATCGTGCGGATGCAGAGTTTCCGGGGGCGGGCCGTTGCGCTGTTCGCCGTGGCCTTGACCGCGACGGCGTGTTCCGGAGGAGTCGACCCGAAGCTCGAATCCGGTTCGGCTCGTGGATGGTCCGATACGAGCGCCGAGTCGACGCCTCCGCCGACCGCCGAGACCGCCGAGACCGTCGAGACCGCCGACGGTGCCGCTCCTCCGCTGATCGACCCGTCCACTCCGATCGGCCAGGTCAGCCGGACCGTCGTCGGCTGGATCAATGCGGACGTGAACACGCTGAACCCCGACGAGATCAACGCGTTCGCAGCGCCCGTTCTGGCGCAGGCACTCGGTGCAGCGGGCCTGATCACACCCGTCGTACAGCTCAATACCAGTGCGCCGTTCACCGTGAACTCCTACCGCGCGCAGGGCGGCCAGGCGGAGCTGCAGCTGACCACCAGCCGCGGCGTCCCTGCCACACTCGACCTGTCGATCGACTCGACCGGAAAGCTCGACGGCATTCGCGGTCTGGCCACCGCACCCCCCGAAACCACCTGGGCCGACGTGGATCAGGCCATCTCGTCGCTCGGCACCACGGCGGATTCCGTTCTGGCCGCGCGCATCACCGGTGGCAGCTGCGTGCCCGTCCACGCGACCAACGCCGGTGCGGAACTGCAGATCGCGTCCGTCGCCAAGCTGTACGTACTGGGCGCACTGCTCCGCGCCGTGAACAACGGCACGGTCTCCTTCGACGAGACCTTGACGATCACCGAAGCCGTCAAGAGCGCACCGTCGGGTGAACTGCAGAATTTTCCCGCCGGCACCGAGGTGACCGTTCGCGACGCCGCCGAGAAGATGATCTCGATCAGCGACAACACCGCGACCGATCTTCTGATCGACCGCCTCGGGCGCGCGGCGGTGGAGAACGAGCTGTCGCTCATGGGTCACCACGATCCCGCCGACCTCACCCCGTTCCCGACGACGAAGGAAGTGTTCCTCACCGGTTGGGGCGTGCAGAATCAGCGCGCGGCCTGGCAGAGCGCCGACACCGAGGGTCGACGAGCCATTCTCGCCTCGCTCGACGATCAGCCGCTGGACCTCGACCTGCAGTCGCTCATCAGCACGCCGGGGTCGGCTCAGGACGTCGGCTGGTTCGCCACGGCCGACGACATCTGCAACGCCTACGCCGGTCTGCTGAACGGTCCACTCCCCGACGAGGCCCGACGCATACTGGGCATCCAGCCGCTGATCGAGCTCGACCGCGCGCAGTGGCCGTACGTCGGCGCCAAGTCCGGCAACCTTCCCGGTGACGTCATCGGATCGTGGCTCGCGACGGACGCTGCAGGTCAGGACTGGGTCTTCGCAACGCAGATCGAATCGGACCGGCCCATCGGTCAGCTGGAGAACGGCTACGTGTTCTCGATCGCCCAATCGGCCTTCGGGATCGCCTCGGCCAATTGACTTGTGAGGCCGCCGGTGTCACAGTTCGCTTGACCACACTGCGACGGTCGACGGTAACCCGGTGCGAATCCGGGACGGTCGCGCCACTGTAATCGAGCCTCGCGGCTCGAGAGTCAGAAAACGAGGCCGCCGCAGCCATCCTCTACTCGGGACGCGAACATCCCGGAAGGACACCACATGGCGATCGTCCACTCCCCCAGCTCGGTCAACGAATCCGCTGCGCTCGCAGTCGTCGTTGCCGCGGTGATTCTGCTTGCGTTCCTCACGCTGTACTTGGTCGGCTTCGACCAGGGAGCCATCTCGCGCTCCGGTATGTACATGCACGAGCTGATGCACGACGGACGTCACCTGCTGGGGCTCCCGTGCCACTGAATAACGCAGCGCTCCCAAGCTCGCCACTGACCCACCTGCCCGGAAGTTTCGTCCAGCTCCTTCTCCGCGGCCTCCTTGCCGGTCTGATCGCCGGCATCCTCGCGGGTGGTGTCGCCTTCTTCATCGGTGAACCTCACGTCGACGCGGCCATCGCCATCGAGGATGCGGCGGGTGGGCACAGTCACGGCGGAGAAGAAGTCACCGCTGCACACGACGAAGAAGAGACACCCCTCGTCTCGCGTGACGGTCAGAAGGTAGGGCTGTTCCTCGCGACCGGCCTGGCCGGCCTCGCGTTGGGCGCCATCTTCGCCGTCGTCGTTCACTACGCCCGACGGTTCGTGACCCTGCGCGGGCCCGTACTCGCGCTCGTGATCGCCGGTGGAGGGTGGCTCGCCATCGAGGCGGTGCCGTTCTTCAAGTACCCGGCGAATCCGCCTGCAGTAGGCGATCCCGACACGATCACTCAGCGCACCTGGCTGTGGCTCGCGTCGGTGGTGCTCGGTCTGCTCGCGGTCGTCGTTGCCGCGTACGTGTCGAAACTTGTTGCGGCGCAGTCGTCCATCGCCACGAGGATCGCTGCTCCGCTCGCCGGGTTCCTCGTCGTCGTGATCGCGGGCTACGTACTGCTGCCCGGGATCAACGAGGTGGGAACGGATTTCCCCGCAACCCTGTTGTGGCAGTTCCGCATCTCGTCGCTGACCATTCAGGCGACGCTGTGGATCTCGCTCGGCCTGGCATTCGCATACCTGACCGAGCGAGCCACTCGCTCGGATCAGTCCAGGTCGGCGACGGCTCTGTCGAACAACTGAAAGAACACGCTCTCGGCCTGCGCACCGGACACGGCCACACGCCGACCGGCGACGAAGAACGGAACTCCGCTCACGCCGATCTGCTTGGCGGTCGCGAGATCAGCGCGTACTTCCTCGGCACCTTCGTCCGTGTCGAGTCGGGACCGGACGTCTGCACCCAGTCCCGACTCGTCCGCGACGGCCGCGAGGACGTCCAAGTCGTCGATGATCCGACCTTCGACGAAGTGTGCGCGAAAGAGGTTGTCCATCACCTCGGTTCGGCGTGATGCTCGCGGTCCCTTCGGTGTTTCCTGCGGACCGGCCATCTGGATCAACCGGTGCGCATCGAACGTGTTGGCGGCGACGACGCGTTCGAAGTCGATCTCGAGCCCGGCAGATTCCGCGTTCGCACTCACTTGCTCGAACATCTCTCGAACCTGCTCGCGCTCCATGCCTTTCGAGGCCATGAGCGAGTCGATCTCCGGCGTTGCCTCACCGACAGGGGTGTCGGGTGAAAGCTGGTAGGCACGCCAGATGACCTCGATACGATCGCGGTCCGGAAACGACTCGAGCGCCGCGGTGAACCGGGACTTCCCGATGTAGCACCACGGGCACGCGATGTCGGACCAGACCTCGACAACCGCCGTTGTCGTCGCCGAGCGACTCATTCCGATTCGAGCGCTGCATCCAGGGTGATCTCGACACCGGTGAGCGCCTTCGACACCGGGCAGGTCTCCTTGGCGTCCTGCGCGGCCTTGGCGAAGCCGTCGGCGTCGAGGCCGGACACCTCACCGCGCACGGTGATCTTGATGCCGGTCAGCTTGAAGCCCACGGTGTCCGGGCCGAGCGAGACGTCGGCCTTCACGTCGAGGCTCTCCGGGGTGCCGCCGGCTTCGGCGATCACGGCGGACAGCTGCATCGCGTAGCAGGCGGAGTGCGCTGCGGCGATGAGCTCCTCCGGGCTGGTGGTACCGTCTGCGTTCTCGGCTGCACGCTTGGGGAAGGAGACGTCGAAGGTGGCGGCACCGGAGCTCGTGAGCTCTACCTGGCCGGCGCCCTTCTCCAGTGTTCCGTTCCAGGCAGTGCGTGCGGTACGTGTAGGCATGAGAGTCCTCTCGTCAAAGAATCAACTACTAACCTGCTCCAGGTTAGCTGTGCTGGGCTGCCATCGCCGCAGCCCGACCTCTCAGGATGGCCCGAAGCTCCGGCGGCGAAACCAACTCCCCGTCGTCACCGAGCATCCACATCAACGAACAGGCGTGCCCCACCCCGCCGAGGACGACATCCACAGTCGTCCAGGATTCCGGCCGGCCTCCGGCCTTCCCGTCACCGTCACCGTCGCCACCCTCTTCGGTGACGGAACGGACTTCCAGGGCCACCGCAGAAACCGTCGAAAATTGGTTGGGGTGGACGCGGACGGTGGCGGAGACGACCTCTCGGCTCGAGCGGAACTCGGTCCGTCGACGGTCCCAGATGGCGGCCAGGTCGATGTCCGGAGTGCGTTCGGCGGGTTCGTCGAGCTGCTCGACGTTGCCCATGCGCGAGAGTCGATACGTGCGCTCGTTGCCGCGATGGAGCGCGAGCAGGTACCAGTGCCGACCCGCGTGGACGAGCCCGAGCGGGTCGATGGTGCGTTCGGTCTGCTCCGGTCCGTACACGATGCGCAGCCGTCGGCCGGAGAAGACGGCCTGCTGAACCAATCCCAGACGGTCGTCCGCATCGGGCGGTTCGGAGACGAATCCTTCCGGCCGAACGAGTACGCGTTGCGCGACAGTCGTTGCCGCCCTTCGCTGTTCGTCCGACATGGACGCGGCCACCTTGCGCATGGCGGAGGCGAAGGCGGGCGCCATGCCGAGAGATTCGGAGGCGGGCCCGGTCATCAGCGCCTTGGCTTCGTCTGCGGTGAGGCCGGTCAGGTCCGTCGTGAAACCGGGCAGTAACTCGAAGCCGCCGTGACGTCCTCGCTCGGCGTAGACCGGAAAGCCCGAGAGCGAGAGGGCGTCGATGTCGCGCAGGACGGTGCGTTCGGAAACGTCGAGTTCCTTCGCCAGCGCAGCTGCGGACATGCGGCCTCGGTTTCGCAGCAGCAGGACGAGCGAGAGGAGGCGGTCGGCGCGCATGAACGAAGTTTGGCAGAAATACATGACACAACGTGTCGTGATTATCGGATTGACTTCGTCGTGTTCAGCCGACTCGGGGGCACCCTCGGTCGATCCAGCGGCTTCGGTCGCATCACGAAAGGCACCCCCATGGACCCCCGCCCCCTCTACCGCAGCGCACTCGACTGGACGGCCGGCCTCGCCGCCGCCGTCACCGAGGAGCAGATGTCGCTGCCCACCCCGTGCTCCGAGTTCGACGTCCGCGCGCTGATCGGCCACCTCGTCGGAACGGTTCGCCGCGGGCATGCCGCCGCATCGGGCCGCGACGTGATGGCAGTGAACGTGGACCTGCACGATCTCGCGGACCCGGCCGGCGACCTGGCTGCGGCCGCGGCCGCCTCGCTCGCGGCGTGGGACGCGGACGACTCCCTGCTCGACGCCATGATCACCGTGCCGTGGGGAACGGTGCCCGGCCGCGGCGTGCTGTTCGGCTACCTGAACGAGACGCTCGTGCACGGGTGGGATCTGGCCGTGTCGACCGGACAATCAGCAGAAGCCGATCCCGCGGTGGTCGGCGTGGTAGCCGGGGTTTTTCCTCAGTTCCTCCCAGCCGACATCCGCGACGCCGACGACGTGCCCTTCGGCCGAGTGGTCGAGCCGCGGCCGGACGCCGGACCCACGGAACGTCTCGCGAACTGGTCGGGGCGGGACTCAGCGGAATGGCTCACGCACGCCTAACTCTCGAAATCAGGCTCCACCATGGCAACCACCGAGAGCACGTTGCCGGACGGGTCGGTGAACCACGCGATGTCGGGACCGTAGCCGCGCATGACACCGTCCTCGTCCTGCGGAGATCCGTCGTAGCGAAGGAATGTGATGCCCTTGGCGGTGAGCTCGGCAACCTTCGACCCGACGTCGCGGGTCGGGATGTTGAGGATCGTGTGCGCTGCGGGCACATGATCCGGCTTCGGGTACGCGAGCACCGTGGTTCGGCGGTCGATGCGTATCCACGCCATGTCCGTCCCGTTCGGTAGGACACGCATTCCGAGAAGGTCTCGGTAGAACACCGTGGCCTCCTGCACGTCACGAACCGCGAATCCGGAGAACGGGGTGGTGGGCGCGCCCATCTGCGCTTCCATCTCGTCCCGGATACGGACCAGCTGAATCCAATTACCGTCCGGGTCCACCGCGGTCGCGAACTGGTCACCGTCGCGGTCCTCGAGTGGGCTGATCCACGTTCCGCCGAGCCCGTCGATTCGTGCAGCGACGGCGGCGGGGTCGTCCGGCTCGATGTTGAGCAGAATGCGCGAGCCGTTCGGGTTGGGGCCGGTGACGTCGTCACGTTTGTCGAACATCACGAAGAAGCCGTCGAGGTCGATAACGGTGTACGGGCCCATCGCCATCGGCGGCGCCTCGAACACTGTTCCGTACCACTGCGCGAGTGCAGCGGGGTCCGGGCTGGACAGGATCAGCGAGTTCACGGATGCAGTTGCCATGCCAATACCGACTCGGAATGCGTCGCTAACTCATCGCGCTCCGAGAGCAGCGATCACCGCGGAGGCTGCGCGGCGACCCGACACCAACGCACCCTGGATCGACGGAGTGTCCCGGTGGTCGCCGCAGACGAAGAGACCGTCACCCAGATCGACCGGCTGCCGCGCCTGAAGCGGCGGTGTCGACTTCGGCAGGGCACGCGTCACGTCGTGACGCACGAGCAGGTTCCACTCGCTGGTGTCCACACCCCACAACCGTCGCGCCTGCGCGAGTGCGGCGTCGTCGGTCAGCCCTGCCGCGGCCAAGGTGGTCACCTGAACGAGGTCGCGACCGGCCGGCGCATAGCTGGGAGCGGTAGCAGACATGACCGCGGTGTTGACGACCGGTCCGCGATCACCGTCGACCACCAGCAGCCGATCCTGCGGCATGCCTGCCGGCGTGGAGAACCACCACGTGGTCAACCCGTTCATCGCAGAGCCCGAAGGTACGACTCCGAGATCGGATGCATCCCGAACATCGGTCGCGACCACCACGGCGCGCGCGTTGATCGACCCTGCCTCGGTACGCACGACTCCGTCATCGACGCCCAGCACCTTTACCGACGTCTCGGCCGGTCGGCTCAATCCCGCCGCAAGTTGTGCGGGCAACGCCCGCATGCCGTCCCTCGGGACAGCCGGGGTGCCGAGCACGAACGAGCGGATCAGCAGCCGGACGTACGCCGCCGACGTGGTGCCGGTGTCGTCGGCGAGCACTCCCGCGAGGAAGGGCTCCAGAACGTGCTGTCTTAGTGGTCCACGTACTCCTACTGCGTCGAGCGACTCGTTCAGGGTGACATCGTCCCCCCGAAGGGAGCGCTGCGCACTGACCATCACCGGCGCTACCCAGCGCGCCAGACCCGCGATCTCGCGTGGTGACAGAAGTCCGCTGCGCAGCGTCTTCCACAGCAATTGTGGCTCGCGACGCGGGTCGCCAAGTGTCGACCAACCGGTACCTCGTCGCACCCGGACGCCGGCCGCAAACGGTCGCAACTCCAAGGCCTTGACGTCTATTCCTCGTCCGACCGCGGGATACGCGGGGTTCAGCAGCTGAAAGCCCACGTCGCACAGGTGTCCGTCGACGACGTCGGTGCGAACCCGCCCACCCACCTGGTCCGACGCTTCGAGCAGTCGCGTGTCGATGCCTCGGCTTTGCAGGTGGGCCGCGCAGACCAGTCCAGCCAGGCCGGCACCCACGACGACCACATCTGTCCGTTCGACCATGAGATTTCCCTCCGAGGCATGGAACAGCAGAACGGGCCGCACCCCTGAGGATGCGGCCCGCTTCGAACGAAACTACTCGGAGCTCTCGCCCGACTTCGCCAAGTCGACGGTCAACTCGTCCGGGAGATTGATCGGCTTCTTCTCGCCGCGGAACGTGAACTTGGCGTCCTCGCCCGAACCCTCTCCGTCCCAGTTCTCGACGTCGACGAGCACGATCTGGCCGGGCTCGATCTCGCCGAACAGGATCTTCTCGGACAGCTGATCCTCGATCTCGCGCTGGATGGTGCGACGCAGCGGCCGCGCACCCAGTACCGGATCGAATCCGCGCTTGGCCAGGAGCGACTTGCCCTTGTCCGTGACCTCGATGGCCATGTCCTTGTTCTTGAGCGCCACCTCGACTCGCGCCAGCATGAGATCGACCATCTGAATGATCTCGTCCTTGGTGAGCTGGTGGAACACGACGATGTCGTCGATACGGTTCAGGAACTCGGGGCGGAAGTGCTTCTTCAACTCGTCGTTGACCTTGAGCTTCATCCGCTCGTAGTTCGAGCCCGTACCTTCACCCGAGCTGAAGCCCAGGCCGACTGCCTTCGAGATGTCGGCGGTACCGAGGTTCGAGGTGAAGATGAGCACGGTGTTCTTGAAGTCGACCGTGCGACCCTGACCGTCGGTGAGGCGTCCGTCTTCGAGGACCTGCAGGAGCGTGTTGTAGATCTCCTGGTGAGCCTTCTCGATCTCGTCGAACAGCACCACGGAGAACGGCTTGCGGCGCACCTTCTCGGTGAGCTGTCCACCTTCTTCGTAGCCGACGTAGCCGGGAGGGGCACCGAAGAGCCGCGACGCGGTGAAGCGGTCGTGGAACTCGCCCATGTCGATCTGGATGAGCGCGTCGTCCTCGCCGAAGAGGAAGTTCGCCAGCGCCTTCGACAGCTCGGTCTTACCGACACCGGACGGGCCGGCGAAGATGAACGAGCCCGACGGACGCTTCGGATCCTTCAGACCCGCACGCGTACGACGGATCGCCTTCGAGACGGCCTTGACCGCTTCGACCTGGCCGATGATGCGCTTGTGCAGCTCGTCTTCCATGCGGAGCAGACGGGTGGTCTCCTCCTCGGTGAGCTTGAAGACGGGGATGCCGGTCCAGTTGCCCAGGACCTCGGCGATCTCGTTGTCGTCGACCTCGGCGATGACGTCGAGGTCTCCGGAACGCCACTGCTTCTCACGCTCGGAGCGCTGCTGAACCAGCGTCTTCTCCTTGTCGCGCAGGTTCGCAGCCTTCTCGAAGTCCTGCGCGTCGATCGCAGATTCCTTCTCGCGACGTGCGTCGGCGATGCGATCGTCGAAGTCACGCAGGTCGGGCGGCGCCGTCATCCGGCGGATACGCATGCGCGCGCCCGCCTCGTCGATGAGGTCGATTGCCTTGTCCGGGAGGAAGCGGTCGTTGATGTAGCGGTCGGCAAGGGTTGCCGCCGCGACCAGCGCGCTGTCCGTGATCGAGACGCGGTGGTGCGCCTCGTAACGATCGCGCAGACCCTTGAGGATCTCGATCGTGTGCTCGACGGACGGCTCGCCCACCTGCACCGGCTGGAAACGACGCTCGAGTGCTGCGTCCTTCTCGATGTACTTGCGGTACTCGTCGAGCGTGGTGGCACCGATGGTCTGGAGCTCGCCACGAGCCAACTTCGGCTTGAGGATCGAGGCCGCGTCGATGGCGCCTTCGGCTGCACCTGCGCCGACGAGCGTGTGCAGCTCGTCGATGAACAGGATGATGTCGCCGCGGGTGTTGATCTCCTTGAGAACCTTCTTCAGGCGCTCCTCGAAGTCGCCGCGGTAGCGGCTGCCGGCCACCAGCGAACCGAGGTCCAGGGTGTAGAGCTGCTTGTCCTTGAGCGTCTCGGGAACCTCGCCGTTGACGATGGCCTGCGCGAGGCCTTCGACGACGGCCGTCTTGCCGACGCCGGGCTCACCGATGAGGACAGGGTTGTTCTTGGTACGACGCGAGAGCACCTGCATGACGCGCTCGATTTCCTTCGCGCGACCGATGACCGGGTCGAGCTTGCCTTCGAGTGCGGCCTGGGTCAGGTTGCGACCGAACTGGTCGAGGACCAGCGAGGTGGACGGGGTGCCCGCTTCGCCGCGGCTGCTGCCGGACTCGCTGGGCTCCTTGCCCTGGTATCCGGACAGCAGCTGGATGACCTGCTGACGGACCCGGTTGAGGTCGGCGCCGAGCTTGACCAGCACCTGAGCGGCCACGCCTTCGCCCTCACGAATGAGGCCGAGGAGGATGTGCTCGGTTCCGATGTAGTTGTGTCCGAGCTGGAGTGCCTCACGCAGGCTCAGCTCGAGGACCTTCTTGGCACGCGGAGTGAACGGAATGTGACCGGACGGAGCCTGCTGGCCCTGGCCGATGATTTCCTCGACCTGGCTGCGTACACCCTCGAGGGAGATCCCGAGCGACTCCAGAGACTTCGCCGCTACGCCTTCACCCTCGTGGATGAGACCCAGCAGGATGTGCTCCGTGCCGATGTAGTTGTGGTTGAGCATCCGGGCCTCTTCTTGGGCCAGGACGACGACGCGCCGTGCGCGGTCGGTAAACCTCTCGAACATCGTTCTCCCTCACACTCATGACTGGCAGGCCATCGGACCTGGTGTCCGGACCTCGCCCACCGCAGATGTCAACACCGGTAGGCCAATCGGGAAGTACCTCTACGCCGAGTATTCGACGCCGAACGTTGATTCCACGATCCCGAGTTCAGTCTAGTTGCCTTACCCGCAGGTTGCCGTGCCTCCAACGAGATTCCGCTGGAGGCGAAAAACGGCGACTGTGTCGGCCGAACCCTTCGAGGTGTTCAACGCGCGGCTTCCGCCAATCGTTACCACCGTCCGTCCGCCCCGAGCGAACGACGGCCACCGAAAATGGGCGAAAGGGGAGTGCGCGGCGGCGTGTCACCCGGGTTCGAGTCATTCGAACGAATGACGGAGGTGGTGCTACTCGGCGTTCTCGTAGGCGCGAACGACCTCCGACGAAATACGTCCGCGGGCGCTTATTTCGAAACCCTGCTCGCGCGCCCAATCACGAATGGCGGCGCTGCGGGCCCGATCGGCCGCACCTCTGGTCCGTGGGGCGGACGCGGGTTCCCGCTGCCCGTTCGACGATGCGGAACGCGCGCGCCGCGTGATCTTGCGCGCGTGAATGATCCACTGCCCCATCTGCTTCCGCAGGAGGTCGGCGTTCGAATCCGACAGGTCGATCTCGTACCAGCTGCCGTCGAGACCCACCATCACGGTCTCCGACGCCGGCACGTTGTCGAGGTCGTCGACCAACGTAACCGTGACCTTCTTGACCATCTGTCTGCAATCCCCCTTGCCGCGGGTGATCCCACGCTCCCCCGAGACGGACAGATTACCCGTTCGGATTTGAGGAGCAATACCAACCGATTACCGGAATTGTAGACCCGTCGTCAGCTGCGGCCCGGCCGAACGATCGGAAACAGCACAGTTTCCCTGATTCCCAATCCCGTCAACGCCATCAACAGCCGGTCGACGCCCATTCCCGTTCCCGTCGTAGGAGGCATCGCGTACTCCATCGCGGAGAGGAAATCTTCGTCGAGCACCATTGCTTCGTCGTCACCCGCCGAGGCCAGTCGTGCCTGGTCGACGAACCGCTCCCGCTGCACGACGGGATCGATCAACTCGGAATACCCGGTGGCCAGTTCGAAGCCACGGACGTAGAGGTCCCACTTCTCGACGACGCCGGCCTTGCTGCGGTGCTGCCGCGTCAGGGGCGAGGTCTCGACCGGGAAGTCGCGTACGAACGTGGGTTCGTACAGCTGATCCCCGCACTGGTTCTCCCACAGTTCCTCGACCAACTTGCCGTGTCCCCACCCCTTGCCCGACGGAACCTCGAGGCCCACCTGCTGCGCGAGAGCGAGCAATTCGTCGACGGTGGACTCCGGCGTCACCTCGGTCCCGATCGCCGCGGACAGCGACGGGTACATCTCCATCGTCTTCCATTCGCCGCCGAAGTCGTATTCACTGCCGTCGGCGAGCGTGACGACGTGCGACCCGAAGACTGCGAGCGCGATCTCCTGCACCAACTCCCGGGTCATGGTGGCCGACTCGTCGTAGGTTCCGTACGCCTCGTACGTCTCGAGCATCGCGAACTCCGGCGAGTGCGTGGAGTCCACACCTTCGTTGCGGAAGTTGCGGTTGATCTCGAACACCCGGTCGATGCCGCCGACGACGGCTCGCTTGAGGAACAGTTCCGGAGCGATACGCAGGAACAGCTCGATGTCCAGCGCGTTCGACCGAGTGACGAACGGACGAGCAGCCGCTCCGCCGTGCAGGGTCTGCAGCATCGGGGTCTCGATCTCGAGGAATCCGCGACGCTCGAGACCGTTCCGAAGCTCCCGGACGACGGCCACACGCTTGCGCGCGTTCTCCCGCGCAGCCGGCCGCACGATCAGGTCGACGTACCGCTGCCGAACGCGCGATTCCTCGTTCATCTCCTTGTGCGCGACGGGCAGAGGGCGCAGCGACTTGGCTGCGATCGACCACGAGTCCGCCATGACGCTGAGTTCGCCGCGCCGCGAGCTGATGACCTCGCCGTGTACGAACACGAAGTCGCCGAGATCGACATCGGCCTTCCACGATCCCAGCGCGTCCTCCCCCACGCCCGCGAGGGAGATCATGGCCTGCAACTGGGTGCCGTCCCCCTCCTGCAGCGTCGCGAAGCAGAGCTTGCCGGTGTTGCGCAGGAAGATGACACGACCGGCGACGCCTACCTCGAGGCCCGTGTGCGAGTCGGGTTCCAGTGCGGGGAACTGCTCGCGGATCTCCCGCAGCGAGTGCGTGCGGGGAACCGACACCGGGTAGGCCTCGCGCCCCTCCGCCAACAACCGGTCTCGCTTGTCACGACGGATGCGGAGCTGTTCGGGGGTGTCGTCGAGTTCTTCCGCGTGTTCGGTCACGACGTCGAACTGTATCGGGGTCAGTGCGAAACGAGCGTGTTGCCCTCGCGCACGCAATGCTTGGCCTGCGAGAGCACGTTCGTCAGCCCCGCCGACTTCAACGCCTGGTACCCACCGACGAGGTCGGTGGCGCGGTGCAGCCCGAGCTCATGCAACGCCGCTGCCGCGAGGCTGGAGGTGTAGCCCTCCGAGCACAGGATGATCCACTCGACGTCGTGGTCGACGGCGATGGTCAGCCGCGCGCCGCTCGTCGGGTCGCATCGCCACTCGAGCACGTTGCGTTCGACGGCCAGTGCGCCCGGAAGGGTTCCCTCCACCGCGCGCTGCGCCTGCGGGCGAATGTCGACGACGACGGCGCCGCGCGCCACTCGTTCCGCCAGCTCGAAAGCGTAGGTCCGCTGATAGGTCGAGCGTGCCCGGTCGAGCACCTCGTCGATCGTCATGCGCGCCATCAGGCGTCTCCCTCGGGCGTGTCGGTGAGCTCGGAGCGGGTGCGGCGGAGCGAACCCTGCTGTGTCACTTCGTAGTACGACATCGCCGTCAACGGCGGCGAGTACGCGTGCACACTCAGCGTGGGACGCCGTGCGGCGGACGCCGGCTCTGGTGCCCACATCACGTCGTGCACCCATCCCAGCGGGAACGACGCCTGGTCACCCGCATCGAGTCGCCTGTGCCGCAACGACTCTCCCGTCCACCTCAGCTCGGCGACGGATCCACTGAGCACCGTCAGCGCACCGATGGACCCGGCGTGATCGTGCAATTCGGTCGATCTATCCGGCACCCAGCTGATGAGCCACACGTCGAGGTCGTCGTCGGAATGCAAACGCGCAGACCATCGTTCGTCGGTGGGGTACGTCGCGGGAAGTACGGAATCGAAGCGTCCGTCCAGCACGTCGGAAGCACCTTGGTCGGTGATTCGAAGCAGGTCGGCCGGACGCAGACGCGTAGGCAATGCAGAAAGCACGGGACAGACTCCAGGAAGTGTGCGAAAGATCAGGGCAGCGGTCAGCCCCGACAACACTCCTGAGTTCCCGTGCAGCGATTCACGGGAGCAAGTGTGGCACAGAATCGCGCAGTTGCGCCACCCCTACCGCTTTCGCGCCTGATTCCTCTCGAACACCAACCGCAAGCCCTCCAACGTGAGGTCGCGTTCGTGCTCGTCGATGGAGGTCGACTCGTTCACGAACAGGCCGGCACTGTCGCCGGTGGCCACCACCACCACGTCGCTGCCGCCGAATCCGGGCACTTCCGCTCTGATCCGCGCAACGATCCCGTCGACCAGACCGGCGAAGCCGAACACCGCGCCGGACTGCATGGCCTCGACGGTGTTCTTCCCCAGAACTCCTCGCGGCCGCGCCAACTCCACCTTGCGCAGTGCCGCGGAACGCGAAGCCAATGCGTCCATCGAGATCTCGACACCGGGTGCGATGGAACCACCGAGGAATTCACCCTTGGCCGACACGACGTCGACACAGGTCGACGTCCCGAAATCGACGACGATGCACGGTGCCGCGTAGAAGTGATGAGCGGCGAGGCTGTTGACGATGCGGTCCGCGCCGACTTCCTTCGGATTGTCCACCAGCAACGGAACACCGGTTCGCACACCGGGTTCCACGACCACCCGCGGGACGTGCGACCAGTAGCGGTCGAGCATCGTGCGAATCTCGCGCAGCACCGACGGCACCGTGGACAGCGCAGCGACACCGGTGATCGAGTCGGCGTCGCTGCCCAGCAGACCGCGGAAGGTGAGCGCCAGTTCGTCCGCCGTCATGGAGGCGTCGGTGCGCATTCGCCAGTCGCGCAACAGCTTTGCGTGAGAACCGGCACCGGAGAAGATGCCCAGCACGATGTTCGTGTTCCGAACATCGACCGTGAGGAGCATCAGACGGCCACGCCGACACGGGGATCGATCAATCCCGAGCCTGCCGGAGCATGCGCCGGATCCACACCCCGTTCCACCAGACGGTTGTCGGAATCGACGAAGACGACCGACGGCGCGTAGTCGCGCACCTCCAGCTCGTCCATCACCCCGTAGGCGATGATGATCACCAGATGACCGACGTTCACCAGATGTGCGGCAGCGCCGTTGATTCCGATGACCCCGGTGCCACGCTCACCCGCGATGACGTAGGTCTCGAGCCGCGCACCGTTGTCGATGTCGACGATGGTGACCTGCTCGCCTTCGAGGAGGTCGGACGCGTCGAGAAGATCCTGGTCGATGGTCACCGATCCGACGTAGTGCAGATCGGCGTGTGTAACCGTCGCGCGATGGATCTTCGATTTCATCATCGTACGAAACATGGTGTCATTCCTGGGGATCGAGGGAAACGAGAAGGTTGTCGATCAAACGAGTAGGCCCGACTCGCGCGGCGACGAGCAGGCGTGCGTCACCGTCGGCGGGCGGGTCCATGAGGTCGACGCCGCGCAGCGCAAGGTAGTCGACCGTCACCTCCGGAACCGCGTCGAGCACGGACCGAGCTGCGGCGAGCACGGCGTCGGCGCCCGCTCGGCCTGCGTGTTGCCCGGCGAGCAGGGCCGCCGACAGGGCGACTGCAGCGCTGCGCTGCACGGGGTCGAGGAAGCGATTGCGGGACGACAAGGCCAAGCCGTCGTGCTCCCGCAGAGTCGGCACCCCGGCGATCTCGACGTCGAAGTTCAGATCGCGCACCATCTGTGTGATCAGCACCAGCTGCTGGTAGTCCTTCTCACCGAAGTAGGCGGTGTTGGGGCGCGCGATCTGGAGAAGCTTGGCGACCACGGTCAGCATCCCCGCGAAATGCTGTGGCCGCGAACTACCTTCGAGCTGGCTGCCGGCCGGCCCGGGGTGCACCGTCGTACGCGGTCCGTTCGGGTACATGTCCTGGGCGCTCGGCGCGAACACCACCTCCACACCGGCCGCGCGCAGCAGCTCGACGTCGGCGTCGAGGGTGCGCGGGTACTTGTCGAGATCCTCCCCCACACCGAACTGCAGGGGATTGACGAAGATGGACACGATCACCACGGCGCCACCACGTTTGGCCTGTTCCACCAGGTGTAGATGACCCGCGTGCAGGGCGCCCATCGTCGGGACCAGTGTCACCCGCCGCCCGACACCGCGCAGAGCCTTGGAGATGGAGGTGACGATCTGCGGGTCGTGGTGCACGGTCAACTCACCGGGAACGTAGACACTCACGTCGCGGGCCCCCAGTTCTCGAGCAAGTTCACCATGTCGTCGGCCGATCGCGCCTGTTGCGCCGTACGCAACGACAGCGCCCGGTAACCGGCCGCAATCCGGGGATCCACTTCCACGAGCGCGTCGAGATGGCGTGCCACCGTTGCGGAATCACCACGCATGACGGGACCGGTCAGCGCGGCCTGACCTCGCCTGAGCACGTTGTCGAGGGCCGCCGACAGCAGCGGCGCGAGCACGCGCTCGGCCACGCCACCGGGAGCGTCGAGCACCAACTCCTGACCGAGCAGCTCCTGATGGGCGAGTGCAGCGCGCAGCGCATCCAGGGCGTCGACGACGACGGTCACCAGATGATTGCTGCCGTGCGCCAGCGCAGCGTGATAGAGCGTGCGGGCATCCTCGCGAACGCGGACCGGCTCGCCGCCCATCTCCAGCACGAGGGCTTGAGCGATCGCGTAGCCGATGTCGTCGCGGGCCGTCACACCGAAGCACGCCGATTGCAAACGCGACGTGTCCTCGGCCTTCCCGCTGAACGTCATGGCCGGATGGATCGCCAACGGAACCGCGCCGCGAGCAGTCAGCGGTTCGAGGATCCCCACGCCGTTGGCCCCGGACACGTGCATCACCAGCGTCCCCGGCTTCACTGCACCCGTCGCGGCCAGACCGCCGACAAGCCCCGCGAGCTCCTGATCCGGAACCGCAAGAATCAACAACTCGGAGCGGCGGGCGACGTCGGTCGCGGGCAGGATCTGCGCGTCGGGAAGGCGTTCCTGTGCCCGTGCGCGCGACGCGTCGGACACAGCTGCGACGCCGAACACCACATGGCCGACGCGTTCGAGCGCTTCACCCACCGCGGTCCCGACACGACCGGCGGAGACGACTCCGACCGACAAACGCGCTGGTGCAGGGTCAGAAGTGATCCCAGAGGTCACCGACAATCCTCTCGTTCGTTCCAGTCCCGCATGCGGGTACCGGACGTTCTCGGCCACAGTAGCGGTCGGGGCGGAACGGACGCCACGAGCGAGACCCACGTCACCTCGGGCGCCACGGCCTCTGACTGGAGCGGAGCTTTAATCCGCCCGACGACGCCGACGACCCACTTCGGCCGTCCCGCTGTCCGTCGAACCGCCGATGCCGGCGAGGATGTCCGCGACCGACCGACCGCTCGAATGTGCGCCGCCGTTGGCGTCCGCCGATTCGCTTTCCGCCGCCCGACGACGCGAGCGCCTGCCGGACTCCGGCGCGTCGGTGTCGGTCGACGGGGCGGACGGGGTCGCCTGATCCGCAGCCACTACCTCGGGCGTCGTCACTCCGGGCATCGAGAACTCCGGGGTGGAGTAGTCGGGCGTCGAGAGGGTCGAGGAAGAGGGGGTCGCAGCAGCAGGGGCCACAGCAACCGGCTCGGCCACCACAGGTTCGGCAGCCACCGCCACCGGCTCTTCCACCGGAGGCTCCGTCTCGTCGAACCGGTCGTCGTCGAACGACACGGGCTCGAACGTCTCCGGCTCCTCGGCGTCAGACCGGTAGGGCGTCGCTTCGTAGGGCGCGGGCTCGCGGTAGGGCATGTCGAACTCGGGAATGCCGTCTTCGTCTGCAGCAGAACCTGATTCGGCCTCGGCCGACTCATCCGTCATCCACTCGGGGGCGGGACGGAACGAGCCGGAGGAGTCGAACTCTCCGTGGATGACCGACGTTTCGGCGGTGACGGGCTCGTCGGCGGGGGTGGCGTAGGGCGCGCGCACGTACAACCCGGACGGCGCCGGCTGATAGCCGCTGTACGAACGGTCGGCGAGCTCGCGCATCCGCATCGCTTCGCCGGCGATGGCGGCTCGATCCTCGGGCAAGGCTCCGTCGAACAGCATCTCGAGGCTGCGTCGCAGCGACGCCAACTCGTTTCGCAGGGCACGGAGTTCGGAGGAGTCGCCGCCCACCTCACCGCGCACGCGAGCTTCCACACCCAGCTCGTACTCGCGGCGCGCGGCGATCTCGCGTTCGAGCTGAAGCTCGTAGACGGTCTGCAGATCGCGGGCCTTGACCTGGTCCGCAGTGGAGTCGCGCCGGTACTTGGTCATCGCGAAAGCGCCGACGATGGCCGCCCACAACGCGATCACGATGCCGAGTCGGAGCCACTGCACGCTGTCGGTGAGCAGAAGAATGACGCTCGCGACGACACCGAGAAAGATCAGAGCGGCGATGATCGCTTGGCTGCCACCGCGCCGAGTGCGGCGGGTGGCCTTGGTGCGACCGGTGTCCGTCATGAATCCCAGGGTAACGGCACAAGACCGATCGTTCCGTCATCCACCGCGGAGAAATGCGCCGAACGTACGTGATATGCCACAAAGAATCAGGTGGCGGCGTTGTCCGTTTCGTCGTCGGGGGTGCGGCAGCAATGCTCGAGCCACAGGGCCGCGGCCGCGAGCACGACGCCGGCGGCGAGCCCCACGGTCCCGCCGGGCGTGTCGGCGGCAGCCGCCCGCAGCGTCGCCCGCTGCGGGACGATGTGGACGAGAAAGCCGAGCCACACACCGGCGGCTGCGGACCCGACCAGCGCCGAGGCTTTCGCCAGCGCAACCGACCGGGCCACCGTGATGGGGTGCAGCTGGTTCGGGCCGTCCCCGACACGTCGGTTCCGAACGCGATTGCGGATGACGAACGCGAGCACGATCACCAACACCGCCACGGGGAACAGCGACGACGCCGCTACCACCGAGATCGGCGGAAGCGACCCGTACGCCACGCGCACCACGATCCAGGCGGCGACGGCCGCAACGGCGAAGAGTCCGAGCAGGTCGCGAACCCGAGTCGGTGTCACGATGGCTTCCTGACCAGAACGAGATTCGTCCGCCGGACGCCACGTCGGTCGGCCTCCGGAAGCGCCGCGAGCAGATCGGCGACGGGCACGGCACCCAGAGCCGCCGCCGGGTCGACATCCAACCACGGCACCAGCACGAACGCCCGTTCGTGCGCGTGGGGGTGCGGCAGGACGAGCTCGGGGTCGTCGCTGCGCACGTCGTCGCAGACGACCACGTCCACGTCCAGACTCCGCGGACCCCAGTGCTGTAGGCGCGTGCGCTGCGCGGCCTGTTCGAGTGACTGCCCGCGGCGGAGCCAACCCCAGCAATCGGTGTTGTTCTCCTCCACGAGCACGACGGCGTTGAGGAAATCCTGTTGCTCGACCCCGCCCCACGGCTCCGTCGAGTACACAGCGGAGACCGCGGTGGCAGCGTCACCGAGGTCGTCGAGGACCGACTGCAGATGAGCGAGGCTGTCGCCCACGTTGCTGCCGATCGACAGAACGGCCTTCACCGGGGACGATCTCGGACGACGACCACCGCGACATCGGCAAAGGTCAACGCAATGGGCGCCGACGGTTTGTGCACCGTCACCTCGACGCGGTCCACCCTCGAGTCGGTGAGGACTCCGTCGGCGATCTTCCCGGCGACGGTCTCGATCAGGTCGTACGGCGGTCCCGCCACGATGGCTGCCGCCGCCTCGGCGAGTTCGCCGTAGTGCAGCGTGTCCGTCAGATCGTCGGACGCCCCGGCGGGCGCGAGGTCCATCCACACCACGATGTCGATCAGGAAGTCCTGACCGTCGCGCTTCTCGTGGTCGAAGACTCCGTGGTTGCCGCGAACCGTCAACCCACGCAGCTCGATTCGATCTGTCATCACGCCTCGTTCCATTCGCGGTTTACGGCCAGTGCGTCGAGCGTCGCTACTGCGTCGTGCACCCGGATGCCCCACGCACCGCGCTGGGCCGCCAGCACGGAGATGGTGGCGGTGGCGACGTCTCGCTCGTGCGGTGGGCGGGGCGTCCCGTCCGGGCCGGCCAGCAGAGTCCCGAGGAAACGCTTGCGCGAGGCCCCGACCAGGATCGGGAATTCGGTGTCGACGAGCAGCCTCAGCCCGCGCAGCAGTTGCCAATTGTGTTCGGCGTTCTTCGCGAACCCGAGGCCGGGGTCGAGCACAATTCGGTCGGCACTCACCCCCGCCGCCAATGCCAGGTCGGCTTGCTCGAGCAATTCGCGTCGGACGTCGTTCACGACATCGTCGTACGCTTCGGCCCCACCTCGGTGCACCCAGTCCGTACTGGATCGCCAGTGCATGAGAATCCACGGCAACCCGGCGTCGGCGACGACGGACGCCATCGCCGGATCGGCGCGACCTCCGGACACGTCGTTCACCAGTGCCGCACCGGCGTTCACGGCGGCCGACGCGACGGATGCCCGCATCGTGTCGACGCTGACGCGAACACCGGCCGCGGACAATTCGGTGATCACCGGTACGACACGGGCGGCTTCCACGTCCGGATCGACCCGCGACGCACCGGGCCTGGTCGACTCACCACCCACGTCGACGATGTCGACGCCTGCTCGGTACAGCTCGAGACCGTGCGCGACGGCCGCCGAGGTGTCCAGGTAGCGACCGCCGTCCGAGAACGAATCGCTGGTCACGTTCAGAACACCCATCACCACCGGACGTCCGGGCCTGGGCAGCGCTGTGTCGATCACTTACGCAGTATCAGGTCCAACGCCTCGGAACGGGAAACTGCGCTGGACTTGAAGATGCCGCGAACCGCCGACGTGGTGGTGGACGCGCCCGGCTTGCGGATACCGCGCATGGCCATGCAGAGGTGCTCGGCTTCGATGACCACGATGGCTCCCCGCGGTTCGAGCTTGCGCACGAGAGCGTCGGCGATCTGAGTGGTCAGACGTTCCTGGACCTGCGGACGCTTGGCGTAGAGGTCCACGACACGGGCCAGTTTCGACAACCCCGTGACCCGACCGGACGGGCCCGGGATGTACCCGACGTGCGCCACCCCGTGGAACGACACGAGGTGGTGCTCGCAGGTGGAGTACATCGGGATGTCGCGAACCATCACCAGTTCTTGATGGGCCTCGTCGAACGTGGTGTTCAGCACCGCATCCGGATCGGTGAACAAGCCGCCGAACACTTCTCGGTAGGACCTGGCGACACGGGCAGGTGTGTCGCGCAGACCCTCCCGTTCCGGGTCCTCACCGACGGCGAGCAGTAGCTCTCGGACCGCCGCTTCGGCTCGCGCCTGATCGAACGGCTTTCCCGACGAGATTGACAGAGGCTCGGTCTCGACCTCGTTGATGGTCACGTGTACGTACCCTTTCGACAACTGGGTTTCGAGCCCAGATCGACTGTCCTGAAACAGGTTTCACCGACTACCCGGCGTCAGCGCCCGTCCGGACGGTCCCATCGCTGCGTTTCCCGACCGGACTCCGGCCTCCCCGCCGTGCCGTCGTCGCCTTCGTCGGCTGGTGGCTGCCACCGCGGCTGCTCGTCGCCGGGGTGGGGCTCGGGCTGAACGTAACCGGGCTGTGCGGGCGGCTGCCGGTAGTCGCCATAGTCCGGCTGCCCGTTCTGGGGCCCACCGTACTGTGGCCCACCGTTCTGGGACCCACCGTTCTGGGGCTGTCCGTACTGGGGTTGACCGTACGGCTGTCCGTACTGCGGCTGTCCGTACTGGGGCTCACCGTAGGTCGGCTGTCCGTTCGGTCCACCGCCGTACGGAGCCTGCGGGTACTGAGGCTCGCGGGTCTGGGGCTCGCGGGGCTGCGGCGGCTCGGTGAAACCGCCACGGGCGGAGTCGTCGGAATCACGCGGCGGCCAACCGGGTGCAGACCACCCAGCGGGCGCGCCGTAGTCCGGCATCGAGCCGTGCGGCCTCGGGTAGCCACCGCCGCCGTTCTGTCCGCCGTTCTGATAGCCGCCGCCGTTCGGCGGGCCGGAGTAGCCGTTTCCGTTCGAATGGGCACCCCCGCCGTTCGAATTGCCGCCGTTCGAATTGCCGCCGTTGGAGTAGCCGCCATTGCCGTTGCGATGCTCGGCGGGTGCCTGCGGAGCAGACGCGTAGCTGGGCTCCTTGACGACCGAGACCGGAGGCCACGTTTCCCCGCGTTCCAGCGCGAGTTCGCGCGGCGTCTTGACCGGCGGCTTCGTCGACGGAATGCGATCGCCGAAGTCGTTGAACGCGGTGATCCGCGGACGCTTTTCGACGCCGGTGAAGATCTTCTCGAGGTCCTTGCGGGTGAGCGTCTCGCGCTCGAGAAGCTCGGTGGCCAAGACGTCGAGAACATCGCGATAGTCGTTCAGGATGGACCACGCCTCGGTGTGAGCGGCCTCGATGAGGTTGCGCACCTCGCCGTCGATCTCCTTGGCGACCTCGTGCGAGTAATCCGCCTGCTGACCCATCGAGCGGCCGAGGAACGGGTCGCCCTGCTCCTGGCCGTAGCGCACGGCGCCGAGCTTGGAGCTCATGCCGTACTCGGTGACCATGGCGCGGGCGATCTTCGTCGCCTGATCGATATCCGACGACGCGCCGGTGGTCGGCTCGTGGAACACGAGTTCCTCTGCCGCGCGTCCACCCATGGCCATGACCAGGCGAGCGATCATTTCCGAGCGCGTCATCAGGCCCTTGTCGTCCTCGGGCACCGTCATGGCGTGTCCGCCGGTGCGCCCGCGGGCGAGGATGGTGACCTTGTAGACCGGCTCGATGTCGGGCATGGCCCACGCGGCGAGCGTGTGCCCACCCTCGTGGTACGCCGTGATCTTCTTCTCGTGCTCGCTGATGATCCGGCTCTTGCGACGGGGTCCGCCCACCACACGGTCGACGGATTCCTCGAGCGCAGCCTCGGTGACGACGGTTCCGTTCTCACGGGCCGTGAGCAGCGCAGCCTCGTTGATGACGTTCGCCAGATCGGCACCGGACATTCCGACGGTGCGCTTCGCGAGACCTTCGAGGTCTGCGTCCTGCGCGATCGGCTTGCCCTTCGAATGCACCTTGAGGATGGCGCGACGGCCGGCGAGGTCGGGCGCGCCGACCGGGATCTGCCGGTCGAAGCGGCCCGGGCGCAGAAGCGCCGGATCGAGAATGTCGGGGCGGTTGGTGGCGGCGATGAGGATGACGCCGGTGCGCTCACCGAAGCCGTCCATCTCCACGAGCAGCTGGTTGAGCGTCTGCTCGCGCTCGTCGTGCCCGCCGCCCATGCCGGCGCCGCGCTGGCGGCCGACGGCGTCGATCTCGTCGACGAAGATGATGCAGGGACTGTTCTGCTTCGCCTGCTCGAACAGGTCGCGCACACGTGACGCGCCGACACCGACGAACATCTCGACGAAGTCCGAGCCGGAGATGGTGAAGAACGGGACACCCGCCTCACCGGCGACTGCGCGAGCGAGCAGCGTCTTGCCGGTTCCGGGAGGGCCGTAGAGCAGCACGCCGCGCGGGATCTTGGCGCCGAGCGCCTGGTAGCGCGACGGGTTCTGCAGGAAGTCCTTGATCTCGTACAGCTCTTCGACGGCTTCGTCCGCGCCCGCGACGTCGGCGAACGTGGTCTTGGGCATGTCCTTGGTGAGCTGCTTGGCCTTCGACTTGCCGAAGCCCATCACGCCGCCGCGTCCCCCGCCCTGCATGCGACCCATCACGAAGACGAAGAGCCCGAGCAGGATGATCATGGGCAGCAGGAAGACCAGGATGGACGTCCACCAGCTCTCGGTGGTGACCGTCGTGTTGTAGCTCTGCGCGCCCGACGCCGCCACCTTGTCGAAGATCTGGCCGGACACCGAATCGGGGTACTTGGCGATGATCTGCGTGTCGCCGTCCGTCGAGTCACCGTTCTTCAACGTCAGTCGAACGGCTTGCTCGCGGTCGTCGATCTGCGCCTTGTCGACGTTCTGGTTGTCGAGCTGCGTGATCGCAACGGAGGTGTCGACGTTCTTCCAGTCGCGGGTGGTGTTCCCGAAGTAACTGAAGGCGAAGATGACCAACAGAACGGCGGCGACGATCGCCAGGTTGCGGAATACGGTCTTGCGATTCATACGTGCGTCGCCCTCGGTGGCAGTTCGGTGTGCGTGAGTCGGCTACGCACCGGACATATCAGGTTACCGCGAACGGTGACCGACGCGTCGGTGCGCAGGGATCCGCGGAGGAAATGCGGTTCACTAGTTGGTTCAACGCCCGACGAACCCGTTCCGGTTCCCGCCGCCGTCACCCCACATTCGGTGATCACGGCAAAATTGCTCACTTGCGCGGTGAAATCGAGCCATACGGCCGTGATCACCGCAGAAAGGGAGCAGTTCAGCCGCCGTACACCTTGGGTTCGAGTGTTCCGATGTAAGGAAGGTCTCGGTACCGCTCGTTGTAGTCGAGCCCGTATCCGACGACGAATTCGTTCGGAATGTCGAATCCCACGTTCGCCACCTCGACGTCGACCTTGATCGCGTCGGGCTTGCGCAGGAGCGTCACCACCTCGAGGGAGGCGGGCTGTCGGGTCGCGAGGTTGCGCTTGAGCCAGGACAGCGTCAAACCGGAGTCGATGATGTCCTCCACGATCAGCACGTTCCGGCCGTGAATGTCGCGGTCGAGGTCCTTGAGGATCCGCACCACACCCGACGACGACGTCGACGACCCATAGGAACTGACGGCCATGAACTCGAGCTGAGTCGGGATCGGCAGCGCTCGCGCGAAATCGGTCATGAACATGATGGCGCCCTTGAGAACGCCCACCAGCAGCAAATCGCCCTCGGGTGCGCCGACGGGGTACCGCTTGGCGACTTCCTCGGCCAGCTCCCCGATCCGCTTCTCGATCTCTTCCTCGGAGATAAGGACCGATGCGATGTCGCCCTCGTACACGGCGGGTTCCCTTCAGAGCGCGGCAGCAGACTTTCCGAGCGTCAGCCTGCCATGCCTGCGGGACACGACCAACCTGAACAAATCCCGACCGGCCTCCGGCCTACCCGCTGAATCCCGACCGGCCTCCGGCCTACCCGCCACCGCAACCTCTCCCTGCCCACGCCACCGCCCCACCAGATCGTCCACCGACTGCAACTGGCCGGCCGTCACCGCCGTCGCCCCGCCCGCGAGCAGCCACAACCGGACGACCCGTCGACGCACGGCCGAGGGGACCGCTTCGAGGGCGCCGATGTCGAGGTCGTCGAAGTCCAGGTCGCTGCCCCGACTCGCCGCCGTAAGAACGTCGGCCGCCCACCCGTCGAGCACCTCGCCGTCCTCCCGCAGCTGCGCGGCGGTCCGGGCCAGCGCCTCGGCGACGCCGCCGGCCAACACGTCTTCGAGCAGCGGCAGTACCTCGCGTCGAAGGCGCACCCGGGTGTACGCGGGATCGGAGTTGTGCGGGTCCTCCCACGGCGCAACGCCCAACTCCGCGCAGGCCGCGTGTGTCCGCTCGCGGCGCACTCCGAGCAGCGGTCGGCCCCACGGCGGGTCGTACGACGCCATCCCGCGGATCGAGCGCGGCCCCGACCCTCGTCCGAGACCGAGCACGACGGTCTCGGCCTGGTCGTCGAGCGTGTGCCCCAGCAGAACCGGCGCACCGGCGCGGGCCCGATCGAGCGCCGCGTACCGGGCGCGACGTGCCGACGCCTCGGGCCCACCGGACCCGCTCACATTCACGGTCACGACTTCGGCTGCGCGACAACCGAACTCACGCGCCGTTTGTGCAGCGGAGGCGGCAACGAGGTCCGACCCCTCTTGCAACCCGTGGTCGACGACGACGGCGAGCACCTGCGACGCTTCGGCCACCGCCGCCGCGGTCAGAGCCAGGGAGTCGGCGCCGCCGGACAGCGCGACGACCACCTCGTCCACACCGTGCTCACGCAACCACGATCGGACAGCGAGCCGGATGCCGTGCAGCGCAGGACCTTCCGGCAGAACCATCAGCCCAGGACTCGGCGAATCCACGCATCCGGGTCGTCGATCTCCGAGATGCGCGGCAGCGTGGTGGCGTCGGTCCACACGGTGTTGAACCGTTCCATGCCCACCGCCGCGACCACTGCGTCGACGAACGCCTTGCCGCGCACGTACTGCGCCATCTTGGCGTCCATCCCGAGCAGCATCTTGATCAGGCGCTGCAGCGGGTTCTGTTTGCGAGTTCGCCTGCTGTCGAAGGCTTTACGGATAGATGCCACCGTGGGCACCACGGCCGGACCGACCGCATCCATGACGTGGTCGGCGTGCCCTTCGAGCAGGGTTCCGAGCATCAGCAACCGGTCGAGGGCTTCGCGCTGCGGCTCGGCCTGGGTGGCCCGGAGCAGGCCGACGATTCCCTTGCTCGACGGATCCGCCTGCCCGCTCGATCGCTGCCGCAACGCAGTGGACAACCGTCCGATCACGTCCCCGAACGGCTCGTCCACTCCGTCACTCAGCGTGGCGACGCAGTCCTTCATGTACCCGGCGAGCCACGGCGACGACGAGAACTGCACTCGATGCGTCACTTCGTGCAGACAGACCCACAGCCGAAAGTCGCTCGGCTGCAACCGAAGCGACCGCTCCACCAAGATGATGTTGGGCGTGACGAGCAATAACGTTCCGTTCGGTCCGGTGAACGGGTCGTACTGGCCGAGAATGGCAGTGGAAAGAAACGCGAGCATGGCTCCGGCCTGCACACCTGCAGGCTTCCCCCCGAGAAAACCGCCGCCCGACTTCCTGTCGGGTTGTTCCGCAGGCTCCACTCCGGCGCCCTCGTCGGCACCGATCAGATGGCCCATCGACGCGGATGCTTCCTTGATCCAACCGGGACGGTCCAGAATCATCGCCTCCGGAACCGGCAGTCCGTCGGCCAGTCCGGTGACGTCTCGCACGGGGCCTTCGGCGCGTTTCGACGCCTCGGCGAGCTCGGCCAGCGCTGCATCGGCGGTGTACCGGGACGTCCTCGGGCCCGCGGGGGCCAGCTTGGCTCCGACGGTGGCCGCGAGCGACCAGTCGACCGCGCCGCCGAAGTTGCTCTTCGTCTCAACCACCCGAACCGCCCTTCATAGCCACTACGTGCATCCGCACGACCGCAACGCCGACGCCACGGCATCGAGCGCCGGTCGGCCGACTTCTGGCGGTCTGTCGTTGGACATGAGCGCGAAGGTGAGTACCCGTCCGCTCGCATCGACCACGTATCCCGCCAACGCACTGGCCGTCGACAAGGTTCCGGTCTTCGCACGCAACCACCCCGCGGCGGTGCGGTCCCCCGACGCGTAGCGGTCCGCCAGCGTTCCCGTGGCGCCGGCGACGGGAAGGTAGTCGAGCATGGGCCGCAGCTCGACGTTGCGCTCGGAGGACGCGTCGGAATCGGTCGCCGCTGCGGTGACCACGTCGCCGAGCACTCGGGCCGGAATGACGTTGTCGACGGACAGACCGCTCACGTCCTGCTGCGAGACCCCGTTGACGTTGAACCCGGCCGTCGTCAGCGTGGAGATCACCGCGTCGACCGCGCCGGTGAACGACGCCGGCTTGCCTTCCTCCAGCGCGATCTCGCGCCCGACCGACTCGGCGAGAAGATTGTCCGACAGCCCCATCATCTGGCCCAGTCGTTGCCGCAACGGCGCGGACTGCACACTCGCGAGCTGATCGGCTCCCTGCGGCGCCGTCCCCGAGCTCACCGCCGCTGGATCGACACCGAGTGCGGAGGCGATCGCCCGTCCGACGTCGAGCGCCGGCGTCGTGCTGCGCGGCGACTCGTCGACCAGTGGGTTCGAGCGCGCACCGTCGAGCATCAGTGGTTCCATCGGCGCCAGACTGCCGCCGGAGATGTCGGCCGGGAACCACCCCTTCGCCAGCAGATCACCGGAGTAGATGCTCGTGTCGACGACGATGCTGTTCACGGGTACCCCGGATCGGCGTACCTGCTCGGCGATGTCGTCGATGCGCGCGCCGCCCGCGTAGAACACCGGTGCGCCGACGGGTTGCGCGGTGAGCGTGGTGTCGCCGCCGGCGATGACGACGATCTGCCCGTCCTGTTGACCCTTGACAACGCGAGTTTCCACGCGGTGGTCGTCGGGCAGCGCGATCATGGCGGCGGCGGCGGTGAGCACCTTGGTGGTCGACGCGGGCGTCATGGGCGAGTTCTCGTTGCTCGACCACAGGACGTCGCCGGTCTTGGCGTCGTGCACGATGCCGGTGAATCGACCGAGGTCCGGGTTGGCCAGCGGACCCGCCAACACCGCCGACAGACCCGAGTTGGTCGGTATCGGGGCGTCGTCGGGAAGCGGCGCGACCTGCGGTGTCGCGGTGATCGCCGACGGTTCCGGCGAAATTGCGGCTTGCTCGTCCGACGTCTCGGAGCCGAACGGGAGGTTGAGGAGCAGGAGCGTCAGGGCGAAGACGACCGCAACGACGATGACAGCGAGGCCGATCACCTGAGTCCGGGACGACAGCGTTCCGCCGGATCGCTTCACTCACACTCCTTGGCTGTCGACACGGTTCGGTGAACTCTATCTGCGGGGTCCGTCCACGGGTGTATGCGCGCCGACCCGCTACTGTTTCGAGTCGAGCCACCGTCAGCCGTAGAGCAAAGGACACCTCACGTGCAGTTCGATGTGACCATCGAGATCCCCAAGGGCCAGCGCAACAAGTACGAGGTCGATCACGAGAGCGGACGCCTGCGCCTCGACCGATACCTCTACACGGCCATGGGCTACCCCGCCGACTACGGCTTCATCGAGGGCACCCTCGGCGAGGACGGGGATCCGCTGGACGCGTTCGTTCTGCTCCCCGAGTCCGTGTATCCCGGTGTTCTGGTCGAGGCCCGCGCCGTCGCGATGTTCAAGATGGTCGACGAGGCCGGCGGCGACGACAAGGTGCTGTGCGTCCCGGCCGGCGATCCGCGCTGGGATCACATCCAAGACCTGGGCGACGTGTCCGCATTCGAACTCGACGCGATCAAGCACTTTTTCGTGCACTACAAGGACCTCGAGCCCAACAAACACGTCACGGGCGCCGATTGGGTGGGCCGAAGCGAGGCCGAGGCCGAGATCACCGCGTCGATCGAAAGACTCGCGAACAGCGGGCACTGACGCTCTCCCCGGCTTCAGCCCTCGGGCGCTGCTAGCATCCGGTACAACCGTATTGGTCAGAGCAGTGTTGGTCGAAAGAATGGTTTGGAGATTTCGATGAGCGAATCCGGCGGCGGCGATCGTAGGGATCCGGCGTCTCGAGCCATTTCCGATCCGAACCAGTTTCCGGAGCTGCCGGTCACCGTGGTCCTCGACCGGATTCCGGTGCCCGTGCTCGCGGTGGATCCGGCCGGCACCGTGGTGTTCGCCAACGAGTCTTTTCGCGAACTCATGGGGATCGACCCCGACGAACCCCCGTCGGACCAGCTCATGCACCTGCACGACATCTTCCCGGCGCGCGAAGGGCTCGGTGTGAACATCGCCGAGACGTTCTTGACGACGGTCGCCACGCGCGCCGATTCGTTGTGGCGGATGTCCGACGCGAAGGGCGACATCCTTCAGGTCCGTGCCAGCAAGTCGATCCTTCGACGGGCCGAGGATCAGGTCGTGCTCGTGGTCCTCGAGGACTTCACCGACCAATTGTGGAACGACCCGAAGAGCGCGTTCCGCTGATTCAGATCGCGCCGCTGTCCGCGGTGTGAATACGGTCGCCGCCGGCCCGTTTGGCCCGATACATGGCCGAATCGGCCGTGCGCAGCGCTGACATCAGCGGCTCCGGGCGGCTGCGGTCCAGTGGCGTCACACCCACGCTGACCGTCACCGGAATCACGTCCGTCTCGCGGCTGACCGCCGCTCGTACCCGCTCTCCCAGTTCGTGCATGTCGGTCGAGTCGGCCGCGTGCACGGCGGCCGTGAACTCCTCGCCGCCGCTGCGTGCGATGGACGCGTGCTCACCCAGTGACGCGGACAGCCGAGCGGCCACGAGTCTGATCACCTCGTCACCTGCGGCGTGACCGTGACTGTCGTTGACCGCTTTGAAGCTGTCGATGTCGATCGACAGCACGGCTATTCCGTCCGCCTCCTCGCCGTTCTCGACACGTTCGACCAAGCGGTCGACGTCTCGTTCGAACCCGCGCCTGTTCAGCAGCCCCGTCAGTGGGTCGGTGTGGACCAGGTCTTCCTGGGTACGCATCACCGCCCGGACCTCGAGGTTGAAGTTCGACACGAACGCCAGGCCGCCGACGTTGACCAGCAGACCGATGGCGACACGGGAGGCCACCGACCATCCGTCGATTTGTCCGGTCTCGAGTGCGGACCACGCGATGTATGCCGTCACCGCGACGACCAGACACAGGTGCAGCCGCGTCGCGGTCCGGCCGACGAAGAACGATGCGAAATAACCGATGACGGCGAAGAGGTTGGTGGCGAAGAACGCAAGGTCGCGGCTGTCGAACAGCACGGAGTTGATCGTCACTCCGGCGTCGGCGTAGACGACGAACCACGGGCTCATCAGCGTGCGCAGTCGCCCGCGGAGGTACCACCAGATCGCAACGGGCACAGTCGAACCCGCAATGAACAGGGCGACGACGGTGCTGACCGACGATCGCGGCCCTTCGTCCGACAGGACGATGAACACCGACACGACGCCGAAGCACACCGTCATCGCCGCGATGGCGTTGCGGGTAGAGCGCTCGTTGGCGCCCAGCCGTATCTGTCTGTGCCCGGCCACGAGAGAATCCTTTGCTCGGCCCGACCGAGTCGTGCGTGTTCGAGTCTAGCGACCCCGGAACTGCGGCGGCCGCTTCTCGAAGACCGACGCGATGGCCTCCTGGAGGTCCTCGGACGGCAGGAAGGCGGCGTTCCAGGCAGCGACGTACCGAAGCGAATCGTCCACGGCCGCACTGCGACTGTGGTCCAGGACGTCCTTGACGCCCTGCACGACGAGGGGCGGGTTGGCCGCGATCTCGGCCGCCGTCCGCTGCGCCGCCGCGACGGCTCCCTCGACGTCGTCGAACACCTCGTTGACGAGGCCGATCTTCTCGGCACGCGCCGCGTCGATGTCCTTGCCCGTCAGTGCGAGTTCGCGCAGATGGCCGTCGGAGATGATGCGCGGCAACCTCGCGAACGACCCCACGTCGGCCACCATCGCGACCTTCACCTCTCGGACGCTGAACTTGGCATCCGCGCTGGCGTAGCGAATGTCGGCCGCAGAGATGAGATCGACGCCGCCACCGATGCACCACCCCTGCACGGCGGTGACGACTGGTTTGCGGCAGTCCGCGACAGCGGTGATGGCCGCCTGCAGACGCTTGACCATGGCGTGGAAGGTCGTACGAGGTTCGGCCAGCGCGCGGTCGCCCATCAGCGGGGCGAAGTCGCCTGCCATGGCCGGCAGGTCCAAGCCGTAGGAGAAGTTCTTGCCCGACCCGACCAGCACGATTGCCCGCACCTGCGGATCGGCGTCGAGTTCGCCGAACAGCAGCGGCAGTTCGCGCCAGAAGTCGGGGCCCATCGCGTTGCCCTTGCCGGGTCCGACGAGGTTGACGGTGGCGACGTGATCGGCCTGCTCGACGGTGAACGCGGTCCATGAGGTGGTCATGGTCGTACATTAACCAACCGCCGGTACGTCGTGTTACGGCGCGTTAAGGCTGTGCAAAGTTCCTGCTCGGCCCTGGCTCGGGCGTGGAAACCGACACATAGTTGGTGTCATGTTGATGCATCAAGGAATCGGTCTGGAGCGATTCAACACGATGAATCATCGCCAGGCCGTGCACGCACTGTTCGAATGTTGCCCCTCGGTCACCTGGGCGTCCACGATCGTCGACCGGCGGCCGTACGCGTCGTACGACGATCTGTTCCGCGCTGCCGACACCGAGCTCGGGGAGCTGTCCGAGGCCGACATCGACGAGGCGCTCACCGGCCATCCACCGATCTGCAGCCGCCTGAACCGGTTCCGGTCGGCGCAGGAACAGTGCGCGGTCGTGGTCAGCGAGGACGAGCAGGAGATGTTGCGGTCCGCCTGCGCGTCGTACCAAGAGCTCTTCGGGTTCCGGCTGCTGTGTGTACCGGCCGGCCGAACCGCCCCCGCCCTCACCGCCGAGATCACGGGCCGGATGCACAACGACCGCGACACCGAGCGCAAGGTGATGCGCAACGAGCTCGCCAAGATCAACCACATCAGGCTCGAGCGGATGCTCGGACCGGAAGAGGGCTACCCGCTGTATTAGCCTGCTCCTCATGACGTCGACCTTCCCGCTGCCCCTGCCCGACCTCGCCGTACGCACACTCGGTGGAGCTGTCGTCTGGGCCAACGACGAGACGTTCGCGGAAAAGGAGAATCTCGTCCGCCCCGGCAAGGCCGTCTACCAAACCGCCACGTTCGGCCACAAGGGCCAGATCTACGACGGGTGGGAGACCAGACGGCGTCGCGAGCCCGGTTACGACGAGGCCATCGTTCGGCTCGGAGCGCCCGGCGTCGTGGAGGCCGTCGTGGTCGACACCGGATGGTTCACCGGAAACTACCCGCCCGAGATTTCGGTCGAAGCTGCTGCGGTGAACGGGTTTCCGAGTACCGACGAACTGCGCGCCGACGTCGAGTGGGTCACCATCGTGCCGCGCAGCCCCGTCAAGGGTGACACGGAGAACCGCTTCAAGGTGGCGTCCGACGGGCGGTGGACACACGTCAAACTCACGATCTATCCCGACGGCGGCGTGGCGCGCCTGCGCGTCCTCGGACGCGGCCGACCCGACCCGAAGTTCTTGGACGCCGGTCCCATCGACCTCGCCTCGCTCGAGAACGGCGGTTACGTCACCGCCTGCTCCAACATGTTCTACAGCTCACCGAACAACCTTCTCTTCCCCGGGCCGCCGCGGTCGATGGGCGAGGGATGGGAAACATCGCGCCGACGCAACGACGCCAACGACTGGGTGCAGGTACGGCTCGCAGGTGAGTCCGTCATCGCGCTGGCCGAACTGGACACGTCCTGCTTCCTCGGAAACGCCCCCGGCGCAGCGTCTTTGAAGGGACGGCACGGTGAAGGCGAGTGGTTCGATCTGCTGCCGAAGACGCGCCTGCAGCCCGACACTCGACACCGTTTCGTTCTCGAGCATTCCGACCCGGTCACCGAGATTCGGATGGACATCTTTCCCGACGGCGGCATGGCTCGGCTGCGCATGTTCGGACAGTTGACCGAGAAGGCGCGCGCCGCGGTGAAAGTGTCCTGGGACGTGTGATGCCTCGCCTCCCGCACCCGGGCGCAGCACACGTCGCGGACGTCCTGATCTCCCGCGGCCATCACGGGGTGATCGTGACGCAGAGCGAGCCGACGCACACGGCCGCCGAAGCTGCTGCGGCCGTGGGCGTTCCGGTCGGTGCCATCACGAAGTCGCTGGTCTTCCTGCTCGACGACGATCCCGTGCTGCTGTTGGTCTCGGGTGCGCACAACGTCGATCTCGCGGCAACGGGAGCCCGCCTGGAGGGCACGCTGGTGCGCGCGCCGCTCGACGTCGTCAAACACGCGACCGGACAACCGATCGGGGGCATCGCGCCGGTGGGGCACCCGACGAATCTACCGACGTTCGTCGACACCGATCTCGGCCGGTACCAAGAACTCTGGGCGGCGGCCGGTCACCCGAACACGCTCTTCCGCACCACCTACAGCGAGCTTCTCCGCATCACCGCGGGTTTGGCGGTGGACATGGGGCCTGCGGGCTAGCTCGCCTTCCGAGCAGATCCGGCGAGTCCGCGCACCGCGTCGTCGTCGACGACGGCGCCCCGCGACGCCAGCCACGGCAGCACCTCGTCGACGACGCGAACCACGACGTCCCCACGATCGAGAATCGGGTGCAGGTTCACCCCGTCCGCGACATCGGCTGCCTTGATGTCCGCGATCAATCCGGCCAGGCCGGACGCGGTGCCGACGTAGAGAAGCGATCGCGGCGCAGGCACCGATACCGCACTACCCAGCTCTTTGCGAGCAGTTCGCGCGTCGACAGCGATGTGCATGTCGACGTCGAGAACCACGGAGAGCTGATCGACGTCGTGACCGGCTTCGGCGAACGCCTGGCGCAGTCGAGTGCGCTGTGCTTGCGCTTCGGACAGGTCCGAAGCCTGAATGCGTACGGTCTCGAGCTTCGGTGCGTCCACGGTCAGAGCGACCGCGTCGACCGAAACGGTGGGTGCTGATGTCATCAGATGTCCTTCTCGCGCTGAGTGGCTGTGCAGTGAACGACGCCGAACCTCAGGGATGACACGCGGTGGACGAGACGCGGCACAGATCGACGTGCCTACGGGCCCATCGAGTGCTCTCGAACATGTAGCTCATGCTAACCACCTGCTGACCCCACGCCGGGAGAGTGCGTCGTACGTCACAGTGCCTTCTGGTCGTTCCGCAGGCTCCACTCCGACACACGACCTGGTCGTTCCGCAGGCTCCACTCCGATGCAGAGGGCCCCGCCGTCGACGGACGTCCCGAGCGGCCGGGGGTCCGGCACCGGATTCCAATACCCGTCGGTGCGGGCGTAGTTCCACGTCGATACGCCGCCGACCAGCGCAGACACCGCCCCCACGAGCCGTTCGACGTCCTCGCTGGAGGTCCCGAGGCCGATGCTCGCCCGCACCGCCCCGTCGGGGACACCGAGCTTCGCGAGCAGCGGATGCGCGCAGAACCGACCGTCCCGCACCCCGATGCCGTGTTCGGCCGAGAGGTACGCCGCGACGTGCCCGGGCTCGTACCCGTCGACGGTGAAGGAGACGATGCCGACGGAGTCCTCGACGTCGTCGAAGATGCGCAGGAAGGACACACCGGGAACGGCGGCGAGTCCGTCCTTCAGAAGTTCGGTCAGGGCGGTTTCGTGTCCCGACGAGTCGAGCGTTCCCAGCGCGGTGCACGCGGCCGCCAGCGCGACCGCACCGAGGACGTTCGGCGTTCCGCCCTCGTGACGTGCCGGCGCGCACGCCCACACCGTCTCGTCGACGCGCACGTTGCTCACCGCGCCCCCGCCAGCCAGGTACGGGTCCGCGGCGTCGAGCCAATCCCGGTTTCCCACCAGCACTCCCGCCCCGAACGGCGCGTACAGCTTGTGTCCGGAGAACGCGACGTAGTCGACACCGAGGTCGGCGATGTCGATGCTGCGGTGCGGAGCCAACTGCGCCGCGTCGACGCAGATTCGCGCGCCGCATTCGTGTGCGATCCTGGCCAGACGCGCGAGCGGCAACACCTCACCGGTGACGTTCGACGCACCCGTGACCGCAAGCAGCGCAGCGGGTTTCGACCACAATTCGGCGACCAGACGTTGGCAGGTCTCGTCGATCGTGTCGGCTGCGGAGACCACGCGTCGCCCGTGCCACGGCAAGAGGGTCGCGTGGTGTTCGATGTCGAGCACCACGGTGTCGCCGGGTACGCACCGCGCCAACAGGTTCAGCGAATCGGTGGTGTTGCGGGTGAACACCACGACATCGGCGTCACGCGCATTCACGAACTCGCCCACCGCGTTGCGCGCGTTCTCGTACGCCTGAGTGGAGACCCGTGAGGCGTATCCGGCGCCGCGATGCACGGAAGCGTAGTAGGGCAACAGGTTTCGCACCGCGTCGGTGACGGCCTCGAGCGCGGGAGCGCTGGCCGCGTAGTCGAAGTTGGCGTAGCGGACCGAGCGTCCGTCGACGAGGGGAACGTCCAGGTCCGCTCCGGAGACGGTCGAACATGCAGTGAAGGAAACAGTGGTCATGGCAGAGATGTCCCTCGGCTTGGGGACCCACGAGGAGTCCGCGCTTGCCGTACCCCACCTCGGGGCACAGCCTGGTCGTCACCCGGAGCACCCCACCGCGGAGGAGGGTTGCCGACCAGCGAGCCGGGGCTTGATGCTGGTACTCGTGACCTGAACAAAACAATGACAAGGACACGCGCGGTTGTCAACCGGGGCCGGGAGCGCGCGATTCTGTTCACCCACCCGCAAACTAGACGTGGGATAACACGGAGCACACCCGACCGGACACGAAAGGCCGTCTCACCTTGTCACTGCAGAACCGCATCCCCGAGACGTTCCTCCGATCTTCGGAGGCGCCGCCCGCGCGGACGCTGATCGACGTGCTCGAGGACACCGCTCGCCGGTTCCCCGACGCCCCCGCGATCGACGACGGTGACACCACCATCTCCTACGCCGAACTTCTCGACGCCATCGACGAGGGCGCGCAGTGGCTGGGCCGCGCCGGGGTGTGCGCCGGCGACCGCGTCGGCATCCGGATGCCGTCCGGAACCTACTCGCTGTACGCGGCCATCCTGTCGATCATCGGCGCAGGCGCGGCCTACGTTCCCGTCGACGTCGACGATCCCGACGAACGCGCCGAGCTCGTCTTCTCCGAGGCCGCAGTCACCGCGATCGTCATGGAGTCCGGCGTGACGGCCACGTCTGCGGCCACCCCCGGAGCCGGCCCCGTCCGACGGCCGAACCCCGAGGACGACGCCTGGATCATCTTCACCTCCGGGTCGACCGGCACCCCGAAGGGTGTCGCGGTCAGCAACCGTAACGCGGCCGCCTTCGTCGACGCCGAAGCGCGAATGTTTCTGCAGGACAGACCGATCGGTCCCGGCGACCGCGTGCTCGCCGGGTTGTCCGTCGCATTCGACGCGTCGTGCGAAGAGATGTGGCTGGCCTGGAGGAACGGTGCGTGCCTGGTGCCCGCGCCGCGATCGCTGGTGCGCAGCGGCATGGACCTCGGTCCGTGGCTCGTGGCGCGCGACATCAGCGTCGTCTCGACGGTGCCCACCCTGGCTGCTCTCTGGCCGGCCGTCACCCTCGAGGACGTGCGTCTGCTCATCTTCGGCGGCGAGGCGTGCCCGCCGGAACTGGCCGAGCGCCTTGCTGTTCCGGGGCGAGAGGTATGGAACACGTACGGCCCCACCGAGGCCACCGTCGTCGCCTGTGCTGCGCTCATGGACGGCACGGGACCGGTACGCATCGGATTACCGTTGGACGGGTGGGATCTCGCGGTCGTCGGACCGGACGGCGAGCCCGTGGCGGTCGGTGAGGTCGGAGAACTCGTCATCGGCGGCGTCGGGCTGGCCCGCTACCTCGATCCGGCCAAGGACGCCGAGAAGTACGCCCCGATGCCGTCTCTCGGGTGGGAACGTGCCTATCGCAGTGGCGATCTCGTGCGGCTCGAAGAAGAGGGCCTGCTGTTTCAGGGCCGCGCGGACGATCAGGTCAAGGTCGGTGGTCGCCGCATCGAACTCGGCGAGGTCGACAACGCCTTGCAGGCACTGCCCGGGGTCAGCGCGGCCGCCGCGGCGGTGCGCAAGACCGGTTCCGGCACACCGATTCTCGTCGGTTATCTCGCGAGTACCGATCCCGACTTCGACCTCGCGCGTGCTCGCGAGCTCCTCGTCGAGCAGTTGCCGACGGCCCTGGTTCCCCGGCTCGCACTTCTCGACGAACTGCCGACGCGTACCTCCGGCAAAGTCGACCGAAATGCCTTGCCGTGGCCACTTCCCCGCCGCGAGTCCGACTCCGGCGGAGCATCCGACCTCGACGGCACCGCCCGGTGGGTCGCCGACCTGTGGACCGACGTGCTCGGGACCGAGATCGATTCGCTGGACGTCGATTTCTTCGCCGCCGGCGGCGGTTCCCTCTCGGCCGCTCAGCTGGTGACGAAGCTGCGTGAGAAGTTCCCGTCGGTGACCGTCGCCGAGCTCTACGATCACCCTCGGCTGGGATCGCTCGTCGAGATGTTGGACGAGCTCGCCCCGACCGTCGTGGTCGAACCGCGGGAGGTGACTCCGACGCCGCGCGCAGCGCAGTGGGCGCAGATCGTGGCGACGGTTCCGCTGACGACTCTGACCGGGCTGCAATGGATCACCTGGCTCGGCGCAGCCGCCGATGTCCTGTCCTGGATCACACCGGTCCCCTGGTTGCCGACGGTGTCCTGGTGGTGGATTCTCGTCGGGTTCCTCCTGTTCATCACGCCCATCGGCCGCATGGCGATCTCCGTCGTCGGGTCCCGGATCCTCCTTCGCGGTATCGAGCCCGGCTCGTACCCGCGCGGTGGAAGCGTGCACCTGCGGCTGTGGACGGCGGTCAGACTCACCGACGCCAGCGGCGCCTCGAATCTCTCCGGTGCGCCGTGGATGGTCTACTACGCACGCGCTCTGGGTGCGGACATCGGCAAAGGCGTTGATCTGCACACCCTTCCGCCCGTGACGGGCATGCTGTCGCTCGGTGACGGGTGTTCGATCGAACCCGAGGTGGACCTGTCGGGTCACTGGATCGACGGCGACGTCGTGCACATCGGGCGCATCACCGTCGGCGCCGGCGCAACCATCGGGGCGCGATCGACGGTCATGCCCGGCGCGCAGATCGGCAAGAACGCGGAGGTCCTCGCCGGCTCGGCCGTCGTCGGCAAGGTCAAGGCCGGTCAGCAGTGGGCCGGGTCACCGGCCGCGAAAGTCGGTAAGGCCGAACATCTCTGGCCGGCGAACACGCCGCCGCGCGCGAGCCGGTGGGTGGTCGCCTACGGCGTCACGTCGCTGCTGCTCTCGGGTCTGTCGATCTTCGCGCTCGCGTTCGGTATCGCCCTGATCGGCTGGGGTGTGCGTGACACCACCACGCTCGCAGGCGCACTCGGCCTCGGACTGGCGTGGCTGCCGCTCGCGACACTCGTGAGTCTTCTCTTGTACGCGGTGATCACCCTGGTTGCGGTGCGGTTGCTCTCCATCGGGTTGGTGCCGGGCTATCACGCGGTACGCAGCCGGATCGGGTGGCAGGTCTGGGCGACCGAACGCCTGATGGACGCCGCCCGCACGTTCCTCTTCCCCCTGTACGCGTCGCTGCTGACGCCGCGGTGGCTCCGGCTGTTGGGCGCCGACATCGGCAAGGACGTCGAAGCGTCGACGGTGCTGCTGGTGCCCAAGTTCACCACCGTCGGCGACGGGGCGTTCCTCGCCGACGACACCATGATCGCCAGCTACGAGCTCGGCGGCGGCTGGATGATGCTCGGTGAGGCCAAGGTCGGCAAACGCGCGTTCCTCGGCAACTCCGGGATGGCCGGGGCGGGGCGCCGCGTCCCGAAGAACGGACTCGTCGCGGTGCTCTCCGCGGCGCCGGCGAAGGCCAAGTCCGGGTCGTCGTGGCTGGGCAGTCCACCGGTGCGGTTGCGTCGGGCACCCAATTCTGCGGACACCGCCCGCACGTTCGACCCACCGCGCAAGCTCAAGATCGCGCGCGCCGTCGTCGAGACGTGCCGGCTCGTTCCGGTGATGGTGACGTTCGCGATCGGGTGGGGCGTGCTCGTCTCGCTGACCGCCATCGCGTCGAGCGTCGGGTATTGGCTTGCGGCTCTGCTGAGCGGACTCGTACTGCTCGCCGCCGGCGCGGTGGCCGCAGCGATTTCAGCGCTGGCGAAGTGGCTCGTCGTCGGCCGCATCGGTGCCGTCGAGCACCCGTTGTGGAGTTCGTTCGTGTGGCGCAACGAGGTGGCCGACACGTTCGTCGAGACCGTCGCCGCCCCGTGGTTCGCTCGGGCCGCCGAGGGCACCGCGGTGCTGAACGTGTGGTTGCGATGGTTGGGCGCCACCATCGGGCGCGGCGTCTGGTGTGAGACCTACTGGTTGCCGGAGGCAGATCTGATCACCCTCGGCGACGGCGCGACCGTGAACCGTGGGTGCGTTGTGCAGACGCATCTGTTCCATGATCGGATCATGAGCATGGATACCGTCACCCTGGGAGCCGGTGCGACCCTCGGGCCGCACTGCGTCGCTCTTCCCGCTGCAGGTATCGGACCCGGCGCGACCGTCGGTCCGGCGTCGTTGGTGATGCGCGGCGACCGCGTTCCGAGCTCGAGCCGGTGGCAGGGCAATCCGATCTCCCCGTGGGTCAAAGGAGACCCACTCGTGAAGTCGGAGGCGTAGTGAAGCCGTTGACTCCACGGTTCGACAGCGAGGCGATCGAACCGCCCATCGACCCCTATCTGCCGCAGAACGGCAACCGCGGCTTCAAGGTCTCGCGGTACGAACTCGAGCTCGAATACCGGGTCAGTGCCAACCGGTTGGCCGGCAAGGCCACGGTCAGCGCAGTCACGGTCTCGCCGCTGCAGAAGTTCTCGCTCGACTTCGGGCCCGCGCTCAGTGCGTCCAAGGTGACCGTGAACGGTTCGCGCGCAAGCAAATACACGCACCGTGACGGCAAGCTCACCATCTCGCTGAGCAAGCCACTCGCCACCGGCGCACCGTTCGTGGTGGTCGTTGCCTACAACGGCAACCCGCAACCGATCCGCGGCCTGTGGGGACAGGTCGGCTGGGAGGAGCTGACCGAAGGCTCCCTGGTCGCCAGTCAGCCCAACGGGGCCGCGTCCTGGTTCCCGTGCGACGATCACCCCAGTTCCAAAGCGAGCTACCGCATTTCGATCACCACCGACTCGCCGTACTTCGCGGTGGCCAACGGGACACTGGTGCGCAAGCAGACCAAGTCCTCGCGCACCACCTGGGTCTACGATCAGCCGGAACCGATGGCGTCCTACCTCGCGACCATCCAGATCGGACCGTACGAGAAGCACACCATCCAGTCGGAAACCGTCCCGATCTCCGCGGTGCTGCCGTCACGGCTGCTGCCCTCGTATGCGCACGACTTCGGGCGTCAGGCCGAGATGATGGACGTGTTCGTGCGCCTCTACGGGCCCTATCCGTTCGCCGACTACACCGTCGTGGTCACCGACGACGAGCTCGAAATCCCCATCGAGGCACAGGGAATCAGCACGTTCGGAGCGAATCACTGCGACGGCACCCGGCGCTACGAGCGGCTCGTGGCGCACGAGCTCGCGCACCAGTGGTTCGGCAACAGCCTGACCCTCGGTCGCTGGCGCGACATCTGGCTGCACGAAGGCTTCGCCTGCTACTCCGAATGGATCTGGTCCGAGAACTCCGGCGGGCCATCCGCCCACTCCCGCGCCACCCGCGCGCATGCGTTGCAGGCGGCGTTGCCCATGGACATCGTGCTCGCCGATCCCGGTCCGGAATCGATGTTCGACGACCGCGTCTACAAGCGCGGCGCCCTAGCCGTACATGCGTTGCGTCGCAAGGTCGGTGACGAGAAGTTCTTCGCCCTGATCCAGGAGTGGACCGACAAGTTCCGCTACTCGACGGTGGTGACGGCCGACTTCACCGACCTCGCATCGCGGTACGGGACGACGGCGGCGTTCTGGGATCCGTGGCTGAACGGGACGCGGTTGCCGAAAATGCCGTAGGCACCTGCGGCGCACGGGTGTGAAAAAGAGTGCGGGAGGACTCTTTTTCACACCCGTGCCGCAACGCGGCCTTCCGGCAGATGCGCCCGCGAACGGACGGCCACCCACCCCAGCGACACCAGCGCCACCGCCGACCCGATGCCGAACAGCACCGGGTACGACACGAGGCCGGGGAACTCCTGCACCAGCACGGCCAGGATCGCGGGCACCGCGAACCCCAGGTAGGTGATCGAGTAGAAGACGGCGGTCAGCCCGGCGAGATCCTTCGGACCCGCAATGCGTTGTACCTCTTGCAGTCCCGACACCAGTGCCATTCCGTAGCCACCGCCGAGAACGGCAGCCGCGAGGAGCGCCAAGGGAACGGTGAGCCGGTCCGCGGCCACAGCCGCAAGGGCCATGCCGACCACGATGATGCCCAACGCCACCAGCACCGCGCGGGCCCCGCTCGGAGTGTCGATACGCCGACCGACCGCCTGGATGGTGAACCCGCAGCCCAGAGCAACGACGCCGAGCAAGGCGGAGAACGCAATCGGAGCCGACCCGCTGTGGTCGGTCATCAACGCGGGCAGGACGGCGTACGCGACGCTCGCCGCCCCGAACACCCACGGCGCGACGGGCAGAACCACGGTGAGGAAGCGGCGGTGACCGGCGGACAGGATCTTCAAGTCGTCGCGCAGACGTCCTGGGTTCGATTGCCGTGCAATCGTTTCCGAAACACGACGAATGCCGGAGAACACCACAAGACACATCACGACGTGCACGACGTACGCCAGATGAGTGGGCCACGGCGCCCACTGAGCAAGCACACCGGCGACGCCCGCGCCGATCGCGAAACCGCCCGTCAGACTCATCGCGGCACGCCGCGCACCGGCGCCCGGCTCGGACAGTTCCTTCAGCCAGCTTCCGCCGACGGCCATACCGATGCCCAACGCGACGCCGCTGAGGATGCGGCCGACGAACAACAGAACGGCCGAATCCGCGCCCAGCGCAATGACAATGGATCCGGCGGCGGCGATCAGCGGCGCCGGGACCATGAGCACACGTCGGCCGAGGCGATCGGACAGCGGCCCACCGATGAGCAGGGCCGGCACGATGCCGATCACGTAGGCGAAGAGGAAGGTGTCGACGACGACGGGCGTGAAAGACCCTTCCGACCGGTACATCACGAGCAGCGGCGTGAATTCGTTTCCGCCCCACGCGACGGCGAACATTCCCGCCGCGACGAGAAGCCAGTTCTTGTTCATCGGTTCCCCTCCTCCATTCCGTGTACCCGGTACATGTGCGTCCGTACTGCCGCGTCGTACTCGTCGACACGACCGTCGGCGACCAGTGCGGCCAGGTGCTCGTGGTCCGCGATGATCGACGCCAGCTGCCCGGGATCGCGCGTCACCGACTTGGCGGTCATGCGTCGCTGCCGGTCGCGCAGGCTTGCGTAGAACACGTCGAGAAGTGGATTGCGGCCGTGGCGTACGACGGTGGCGTGGAAGTCGGCGTCCTCGGCACTGAAGCCGAGGAAATCCCCCGTGCCGGCGAGTGCGCGCTGCCGCTCGAGGCTGGCGCGCATCTCCTCAGTGGCACGGACGCGCGCGGCGCGGTCCTCGGCGAACGCCTGCAGGCTTCCCGTTTCGACGAGTTGTCGCGCGTCGAGCAGATGCCCGGCTTCACCGTCGGCGATCGGGACGACGAGGGCGCCGCGCTTGGGGTAGAGCCGCATCCAGCCTTCGGACTGCAAACGGAGAAATGCCTCGCGGACCGGGGTGCGGCTGGTTCCCGTGCGCTCGGCGATTTCGCCCTCGCTGATCAGTTCACCGCCGGGCAGGTCACCCGAAACGATGAGCTCCTTGACCGTCGAGTAGGCCCGGTCAGCTGATGTCGGCAAGTTGCGCACAACTTGTATCTAAGCAGACCGCAAGATCAGGGTGAATACCGAGTGCCTCCGTCGCACATGGGTGGTCTACTTACCGCACCCGACAAGCCGGGCCAGGACCGAGGGGCCAGACATGACTGCACCCACCACCGTCCGGCGCGGACGGCCCGTGTTCACCGTCATCGCCGTGGCAATCCTCGTGCTCCTGGTCGGCGGCGCGGGCGGGAGTTACCAAGGAAAGCTGTCCGAGGTTCAGAAGAACGACAACGCGTCCTACCTCCCGGGATCGGCCGAATCGACGCGGGTGAGCAACGAGAGCGCCGAGTTCATCAAAGTTCCGACCATTCCCGGCTTCGTGCTGTTCGACAAGACCGAACCGCTCACCGACGCAGACAAGACGACAATCCTCGACGCGCAGAAAGCAATCAGCGCAGTCGACGGCGTGGACACGGACGGCATCGCAGCGCCCACCTACTCGAGCGACGGAAGGACTGCGTCCCTCTTCGTCCCCCTGGTCGCCGAGACCGACGACGGCACACCCATTCAGGGTGACGCCCTCGCCGAGACCGAGAACGCCGTGATCGCGGCGGCGCAGCAGACGGCCGGCGACACGATCACCGTGCTGCCCGCCGGACCGGGCGGATTGCTCGTGGCGTTCATCGATGCGTTCTCCGGCCTCGACGGCGCCTTGTTGGGCGCAGCGCTCCTGGTGGTGATCCTGATCCTTCTGGTGGTCTACCGATCACCGGTGCTGTGGTTCTTTCCGATCATCTCCGCGGTGCTGGCGTTGGGGGTGTCGTCGCTGATCATCTACTTCCTGGCAAAGGCCGACCTCCTGACGCTGACCGGCCAGAGTCAAGGAATTCTGTCGGTCCTGGTTCTCGGCGCCGGCACGGACTACGCCCTCCTGCTCATCTCGCGCTACCGCGAAGAACTGCACAACTACGAGAACCGCTTCGACGCCATGATCACGGCGTGGAAGGAGTCGGCGCCCGCCATCTTCGCCTCGGCGGCGACAGTCATCATCGGGCTGCTGTGCCTGAGTTTCTCGGAGCTGAACTCGAACAAGAGTCTCGGTCCCGTGGCGGCCATCGGTATCGGGTGCACGCTCCTGGTGATGATGACCTTCCTTCCCGTCGTCCTCTCCGCGGCGGGGCGGTGGGTGTTCTGGCCCCGCAAACCCAAGATCGACCACGCCTCCGACCTGACGACACACGGCCTGTGGGGTCGCATCGCGGCACTGATCGCTGCGCGTCATCGGGCTGCGTGGATCGGCGCCACCGTCGTTCTGCTGCTGTGCATCATCGGCGTCGTCAGCCTCGACACCGGCGGACTCACCACCACCCAGACCTTCACGAACAAGCCTCCCGCGGTGACGGGCCAAGAGCTCTACGACTCCAAGTTCGACCCCGGTACCGGCGCTCCCGTCGTCATGACCGTCGACGCAGCGGACGCCGCGGGTGTCATCGAGGCAGCAAGATCGGCGCCCGGCATCGCCACCAAAGAGAACTCCGTCTGTGTGCAGGCGGACTTCGCGAAGATCGCGGCACTTCTCCAATCGCTCGGTCCGGCTGCGTTGGCCGGGCAAACTGGTTGCGCACCAGTACAACTACAGGTCGAGCCGATCGACGGGCGCACTCTCGTCAACGCGACACTGGCAGATCCGTACGACTCACCCGCTGCCCTTGCCACGGTCAAGAATCTTCGGGCCACGGTGCACGATCTGCCCGGCGACGTGCGTGTCGGCGGGCAGACCGCGACCACCATCGACGTCCAGGACGCGGCCGTACACGACAACAAACTGATCATCCCGATCGTCCTGGTCGTGATCTTCCTCGTGCTCGCGGTGTTGCTGCGCGCGCTCTTGGCACCACTGATCCTCATCGTCACCGTCGTCCTGTCGTTCGCTGCCGCCCTCGGAGTGTCGGGGCTGTTCTTCACCCACGTGTTCGGCTTCGCGGGTGCCGATCAGTCGTTCCCGTTGTTCGCGTTCGTCTTCTTGGTCGCGCTCGGTATCGACTACAACATCTTCTTGATGACACGAGTGCGAGAGGAGACCCTGGAGCACGGAACCCGCGAAGGAGTCACTCGGGGTCTCGCCGTGACCGGTGGCGTCATCACCTCGGCCGGCATCGTTCTGGCGGCCACGTTCGCCGTGCTCGGCGTCCTACCCCTGGTGTTCCTGGCCGAAGTCGGATTCGCGGTGGCGTTCGGCGTCCTCCTCGATACGATCGTGGTCCGCAGCATCCTCGTCCCCGCACTCTCGTACGACATCGGCAAGAAGATCTGGTGGCCGTCGGCGCTGGCGAAAGCCGCCGACTAGGCGCCGGCCCGCCGACTGGGCACACTGGAGCAATGCGCACCAGGAACTCGGTTCTGATCACCTCGCTCGTTGCCGGTCTCGTGCTGACGGGATGCAGTTCGTCCGACTCCGAGACTCCGCCCGAGACCACCCCGTCGTCCGCGGCGACCACACCCGCCGCCGAACCCGGCCAGGCCGAGGCGCCGACGGTTCCGCCCGTGGGCACCGTCGTGCCCATCGGGAACGCTCCCGAGGGAATCGTGATCGGCACCTCGGGCATCGGCGCAGTCTCCGTCCGCGAGCCCGACGGCATCGAACTGTTCGACGCGACCACCGGCGCGGTCCGTCAGACCGTCCCCACCGAGGGGTCCGCGCGGCACCTCTCGCTCGCCGGACCCGACGGTCCCGTCCTCGTCCCGCTGGAGCAGTCGGACGAGTTCTCGCAGCTCTCGTTGGCCGACGGCAGCGTGACCTCCACGGCGTCGATGGTCGGTCGCCAACCGCACGACGCCGTACGGACGTCCGACGGCACCATCGTCGTCACCAACGAGATGGGCGGCGGCGTCGTGTTCATTCGCGACGGCAAGGTCGCGAGCGAGCTACCGGCGGGGCCGGTGCAGCCGGGCGGGCTCGCCGCTGTCGGGCAGTACGCCGCGGTCGCCGATGTCCAGGGCAACGGCGTCTGGGTGTACGACGGCACGACGATGCAGCAGGTCGCGCAGGCACCGGTCGGCCAGAAGCTCACGCACGCACTGACGTTGACCGGCGACCTCGCCGCGTTCGCCGACACCGACGGCGGCGCGGTCCTGATCGAGCGCATCGGACCGCAGATCACCGACGTCGCCCGCGTCGACGCGCCGGGCAATCCCTACGGCATGGCGTTCGACGCGCAGCGCAACCTGATGTACATCACGCTGACCGCGTCGAACATCCTGCGAGTGGTCGACCTCTCGAACCCCGAGCAGCCCCGCACCGTCGGCGACGTGCCGACCGTGCAGCAGCCCAATTCCGTTGCGGTCGATCCCCGTACGGGTGGCGTCGTCGTCACCGGGAGCGATCCCGACGGCAGCAGCAGCCTGCAGATCGTGACGCCCGACCTCCTGCCTCGGTAGGCGGCTGCGCCACCTGTGCGCCGAAAAGTACCGAGGAGGGTACTTTTTGGCGCACAGGTGCCGAAGGCGCCTAGAAGATGCTCACGTCCGCATCGAGTGTGGTGCGGTCGAGATTTCCCAGCAGATCGAACTGCGGATCGGTCTTGGGGAGTTCGTAGACGAAGAAATACCGCGCCGCAGTGCGCTTGCCCTCGTAGAACGCGCCTTCCTTGTCGCCGGCCACCAACAACTGCTCGAGCCACAGCCAGGCCACCACCACATGCCCGACGGCTTCGAGGTACACCGACGAATTGGCCAGCGCCAGCGCAGGATCGCCCGTTCCCCACAGGGTCGAGGTCACTCCGACGACTCGCTGAACCGCCAGGCTCAGCGCCTCCGCGTACTCGGCTGCGACACCGTCGGTTGCGCGCGAGACGGTCTCCTGGATGGTCGAGACCAGCAGGGCGAGGCCGGCTCCGTTGTCGGCAACGACCTTGCGCCCCAACAGGTCCAGACCCTGGATACCGTGGGTGCCCTCGTGGATCGGGTTGAGGCGGTTGTCGCGGTAGAACTGCTCGACGTTGTAGTCGCGTGTGTAGCCGTACCCGCCGTGCACCTGGATCGCGAGACTGTTCGCTTCGAGGCACCACTGCGAGGGCCAGGACTTGGCGATGGGAGTCAGAACGTCCAGCAGCACACCGGCATTCGTGCGCACGGTCTCGTCCTCGGACGTGGTCTGCTCGTCGACGAGGTGTGAGCAGTAGAGCCCGAGCGCCAACCCACCCTCGACGTAGGCCTTCTGCGCCAACAACATCCGTCGCACGTCCACGTGCTCGACGAGGGGGATCTGCGCAGTGGTGGGGTCCTTGTGACCGAGCGGACGGCCCTGGGTGCGCTGCGTGGCGTAGTCGACCGAATGCAGGTAGCCGGTGTAGCCGAGCGCGGTGGCACCGAGACCCACTCCGATCCGCGCCTCGTTCATCATCTTGAACATGTAGGCGAGACCCTTGTGCTGTTCCCCGACCAAATAGCCCACGGCGCCGCCCTTCTCACCGAAGTTGAGCAGGGTGTTGGTGGTGCCGCGGTAACCCATCTTGTGATTGAGGCCGACGAGCGAGACGTCGTTGCGCTCTCCCAGTGTGCCGTCGGTGTCGACGAGGACCTTCGGCACCACGAACAGCGAGATGCCCTTCACGCCCGCGGGACCGCCCGGGATCTTGGCCAGCACTAGGTGCACGATGTTCTCGCCCAGCTCGTGGTCGCCGCCGGAGATCCACATCTTGGTTCCGTGGACGCGGTACGTCCCGTCGTCCTGCAGCTCGGCGCGGGTCGTGATGTCGGCGAGCGACGAGCCGGCCTGCGGCTCGGACAGACACATCGTTCCGTAGAACCGGCCTTCGAGCATCGGTCGGACGTACGAGTCGACCAGGTCAGCGGTGGCGTATTCGATGAGCAGGTTTGCGTTCGCCATCGTCAGGAAGGGATACGTCGCCGTTCCGGTGTTCGCGGCCTGGAACCACAGCAGCGACGCCTTCGACACCGACGTGGGCAACTGCAGGCCGCCGAGCGAGTCGTCGAACTGCCCCGACATCAGACCCGCTTCGCCGAACGCCCTCAGCGCCTCCGCGACCTCGGGAATCAGGACGACCTTTCCGTCGTCGCCGACGTACGGCTCGTTGGCGTCGGCCTTCTTGTTGTGGTTGGCGAAGTGCCTGACGGCGATCTGCTCACTGAGCTCGAGGACGGCGTCGAACGTCTCCTTCGAGTGCTCCGAGAAGCGCTTGCGCTCGGTGAGGGCGAGCACGTCGAGCCACTCGTACAGGAGGAAATCGAGATCACGGCGGGACAGAACGAGACCACTCACGACGGGGTCCTTTCGACGACTTTCCTCACGGTAGCGCGGCCGCAGAAACGCTCGACACGCAGCAGGTTTTACAAATAGCTGATTTTGTCTAGTGTTTTGATCGAAAACGCTCTAGTGTCTATCGCACAGTGAGTCACGTCATAAGGAGGCAGTCCGTGACGACAGCGAATGCGGACAAACAGGTCCCGGTCACCGGCGAGTGGCGGGACCGGAAGCGCTATCTGTGGCTGTTCGGGCTCGTGGCACCCACCGCCGTGTTCACGGCCACGGTCGGCGTCTGGCTGTTCGGTCGCCTGGAGTGGAACGCGGTCGCGCCCCTCTGGTGGTGGATCGGGCCGATCCTGGTCTACGTTCTGCTTCCGATACTCGACCGCTTCTTCGGACCCGACGGTCAGAACCCGCCCGACGAGGTCATGGAACAACTCGAGAACGACAAGTACTACCGCTACTGCACGTACGCGTACATCCCGTTCCAGTTCGCCAGTCTCGTGTTCGCCTGCTACCTCTGGTCGGCCGAGAATCTGTCGTGGCTCGGCGTCGACGGCGGCCTCGGACCGACCTCCAAGATCGGTCTCGCCATCACGGTCGGCGTCATGGGCGGGATCGGTATCAACACGGCTCACGAACTCGGGCACAAGAAGGACTCGCTGGAACGGTGGCTGTCGAAAGTCACACTGGCACAGACCTTCTACGGCCACTTCTACATCGAGCACAACCGCGGCCATCACGTTCGGGTCGCCACCCCGGAGGACCCCGCCAGCTCGAAGTTCGGCGAAACCTTCTGGGCCTTCCTGCCTCGCAGCGTGTGGGGCAGCCTCACCTCGTCGTGGACGCTCGAGAAAGCACGCCTGGATCGAGCGAGCAAGCGCACCTGGACCATTCACAACGACGTGCTGAATGCGTGGCTGATGTCGGTGGTGTTGTTCGGCGTCCTCATCGCGCTCTTCGGTCCGGTCGTGATCCCGTTCCTCGTGATCCAGGCGGTGTACGGCTTTTCGCTTCTCGAAACGGTCAACTACCTCGAGCACTACGGGTTGCTCCGCCAGCGAACCCCTCGCGGTCGGTACGAGCGCGCGGCACCGGAACACAGCTGGAACTCCGATCACATCGTGACCAACATCTTTCTTTATCATCTGCAGCGCCACAGTGATCACCACGCGAATCCCACACGGCGCTACCAGATCTTGCGCAGCATGGACGGTGCCCCGAATCTCCCGAGCGGGTACGCCAGCATGATCTCCCTCGCGTACTTTCCGCCGCTGTGGCGCAGGGTGATGGACCACCGCGTCCTCGACCACTACGACGGCGACATCACGCGGGTGAACATCGCGCCGCGCAAGCGGGACAGGGTGCTCGCACAGTACGGGGCGACGTGACCGCGTACGAGTGCCCGGTGTGCCAGTACGTCTACGACGAGGCCAAAGGCGCTCCGCGCGAGGGCTTTCCGGCAGGCACACCGTGGGCTGACGTTCCCGACGACTGGGCTTGCCCCGACTGTGGCGTCCGCGAGAAGATCGACTTCGAAGCAGCGACGGCGTGACGCGCCGCCACCCGCTCTAGACTCGCACCATGCCCGCCGCGCCCCGCTCGACTGCGCAGAGTCGATACCGCACCGCGGCGGCCACCCTGCAGCGTGACACCACTCTCGACGCCGTACGAGAGCTGTTGCGCGAACGAAACTGGCGAAGCGTCACGATGAACGACGTCGCCGCCGCGGCCGGCCTGAGCAGACAGACCATCTACAACGAGTTCGGCTCACGCCGTGGCCTGGCGCAGGGATACGCGATGCGCCTGACCGACTCCTTCGTGAGTGTGGTCGACGCGGCGCTGTACCAGCACGTCGGTGACGTCGGAGCTGCGCTGCGGCAGGGTTTCACGACCTTCTTCGCCCTCAGCGTCGTCGACCCGCTGGTGATGTCGCTGCACGGGCCCGACGCACCCGACGACCTGCTGCGGCTCATCACCACCGACAGCGACGTACTGATCGAGCGGGCCGGAACGCACATGTCCGACACGCTGCAGAACTGCTGGGTCGAAGCGCCGAAACACAAGGCGGACATCGTGAGTCGTGCCATCGTGCGCCTTGCGCTGAGTTACGTTCCGAGGCCGCCCGTCGACCCCGAGGCTGCAGCCGGGGAGCTGTCGGAACTGCTCGCGCCCTACCTGCTCGGGTGAGCCGCTAGCAGGGAGACGGCACCCGATCGGCGTAGGACGCATCGAGTCCGCGCATGACCATCCACATCGCACGCGGGTCGGTCGGGAGGGTCGCGTGCGTGGTCTCGTTGGACGGGCAGCCGTCCTGAACCCACACATTGTCGACGGTCGCGCCTGCTCCCGCGGTGAGGAAGGTGAGCTCGGGCGGTGTGGAGACGGCGTCGTGGTGGGTGGCGATGATCGTGTAGTCGACGCCGGGCATGGTGTCTCCGCCGGCGTTCAGCAGTTGCATGAAGGGCGAGCCGACGAACTGTTGCACCGCGGACGGGCCCACCGTCGCCGCGGCGACGAACGTGACCGGGATGCCGAACTCCTGCGCGATGTCGCCGACGATCTGCTTCGAGTCGTAGGTGGTGCCGTGGTTCGTGGCACCGAGGGTGACGAGGGTGTGCACCTTGTTGGCCGCCGGGTTCAGGTAGTCGGCCCCGCCGTCGAACTTCATGTACTGCCGAGCGAGCGTTCCGCCCTGCGAATGACCGACCACGTCGACCTGCGACGCCCCGGTGGCCGCGAGAACGGAATCGACGAAACCGCCGAGTTCACGAGCCGACTGGGCGATGTCGTCGCCGCCGAACAGGTTCAGCGGATTGCCGTACGTCAGCGTGGCCTTGTAGCCGTAGTCGAGCGCGAAGACGCAGTAACCCTCGGACTTCAGCTGAGGAACCAGCGACTTCCACGACGTCTGCGCGTCCGCCCAGGTCCCGTGCACCAGCACGACCGGACGCGGATGCTCGGCGGACGGCGAACACGCGAAGTCGTTGGCACCGTCGAGACCTTCGGTGGGAGCCTGCGCCGGTGACGGCACCACAGGATCCGCCGCCGCGGGCGCACCGACGGCCAGCAAGAGGGTGGAGACAGCAACCACGACTGCTGTGCGAAGTCGTGACGCCATACCGCTGAATCTCCTGTGTGTTCGTAAGTGATTGCCTGTTGAAACAATACAGGTAATTCTGTGTTGCAGAAGTGACAGGAGTTACTGCAGTGCGACGTACTTGGTCTCCAGGTACTCCTCGATGCCCTCCGAACCGCCTTCGCGGCCGAATCCGGACTCCTTCACCCCGCCGAACGGCGCAGCGGCGTCCGACACGACTCCGCGGTTCACACCGACGATTCCCGCGTCCAACTTCGACGCGACACGCAGCGCGCGATCGACGTCCTGAGTGAAGAAATACGCGGCGAGGCCGTACTCGGTGTCGTTGGCGGCGTCGATGCCGTCCTGCTCGGTCTCGAAGCCGATGACCGCAGCCACGGGCCCGAAGATCTCTTCCTTCAGCAGGCGCGCGTTCGCGGGGACCTGGTCGAGCACCGTCGGCGCGAAGAAGAACCCGGGACCGTCGATCGACGACCCTCCGACGCGTACGCGGGCGCCTTTTTCCACGGCGTCGTCGACCAAGGTCTTGACGACGGTGCGCTGCCGCTCGTTGATCAGCGGACCGATGTTGGTGTCGGGGTCGAGTCCCGATCCGACCTTCAAGTCCTCGATGCGTGCACTGAGCTTCTCGGTGAACTCGTCGAGCACGGCATTGGCGACGTGGATGCGGTTGGCAGCGGTGCAGGCCTCGCCGCCGTTGCGCATCTTCGCCAGCATCGCGCCGTCGACGGCCTTGTCGATGTCGGCGTCGTCGAAGACGATGAGCGGGGCGTTGCCACCCAGTTCCATCGAGGTGCGCAGCAGCTTGTCGGCCGAGTTGCGGACGAGCGTCTTGCCGACGGCCGTCGATCCGGTGAAGGTGACCTTCTTCAGACGCGAGTCCTGCATCAGCGGACCGGTGACCGATGCCGCGTCGGACGTCGGCAGGATCGACATGACGCCTTCTGGCAGTCCGGCGTCGGCGAACACCTGACCGAGCAGCAGCATCGTCAGCGGGGTGTCTTCCGCGGGCTTGACGATGATCGTGTTGCCGGCCGCCAGTGCGGGGCCGATCTTGCGAGTTCCCATGGCCAGCGGGAAGTTCCACGGTGTGATCGCGAGAACCGGTCCGACGGGCACCTTCGTCACCAGGATACGTCCGGTGCCGGCGGGCGCCTGCGTGAAGCGGCCACCGATGCGCACCGCCTCCTCGGAGAACCAGCGCAGGAACTCGTTGCCGTAGGTGACTTCACCTTTGCTCTCCGCCAACGACTTTCCCATTTCCAGGGTCATCAACTCGGCGAAGTCGTCGGCGCGCTCTTTCACGAGATCGAACGCGGTGCGCAGGATCTCGGCCCGCTCACGCGTCGGCGTGGCGGCCCAGTCCGATTGTGCGGCGACCGCGAGGTCGAGTGCGCGCATACCGTCGTCGGGGGTGGCGTCGGCGATGGTCAGCAGCAGGCTGCCGTCGGCGGGGTTCGTGATGTCGAACGTGGCGCCCGACGACGACGGAACCTGCTTGCCGCCCAACCACAACTGCGTCGGAACGCTACTGAGAACACTCATGCTGCAACCTTTCGAATGACCGCCTCGAGTACGTCGAGCGCTTCGGTCAACAGTTCGTCGGAGATCACCAGCGACGGTAGCAATCGCACGACGTTGCCGTAGGTGCCGCACGTCAGGATGATGATGCCCTCGGCGAGCATGGCCGACGACACAGCTTTCGTGACGGCCGGGTTCGGCTCGATGCTGCCGCTCTCGACGAATTCGATGGCCAGCATGCCGCCGCGTCCACGGACGTCCCCGATGATGTCGAACTCGTCGGCGAGGGTGCGCAGACGCGTGGTGACCATCTCTTCGATGTGCTTGGCCCGGCCGCGGAGGTCGAGCTCGTCCATCTGCGACATCGACGCGAGCGCAGCCGCGCAGGCGACGGGGTTGCCGCCGTACGTTCCGCCGAGGCCGCCGGCGTGGACGGCGTCGATCAGGTCGGCGCGACCGGTGACCGCGGCCAGCGGCATGCCGCCGGCGATGCCCTTGGCCATCGTGATCAGGTCGGGGACGACACCTTCGTGGTCGACGGCGAACCAGTCGCCGGTGCGGCAGAAGCCGGCCTGGACCTCGTCGGCGACGAAGACGACGCCGTTGGCGGTGGCCCACTCGGACAGGGCGGGGAGGAATCCGTCGGCGGGAACGATGAATCCACCTTCGCCCTGGACGGGTTCGATGACGATCGCGGCGACGTGGTCGGCGCCGATCTGCTTCTCGATCATCGAGATCGCTCGCGCCGCGGCCTGTGCACCGGTGATCGCGGAGCCGTCCTTGTTCAGCCCTTCACGGAAGGGGTAGGACATCGGCGCGCGGTACACCTCGGGGGCGAACGGACCGAAACCGGCCTTGTAGGGCATGGCCTTCGCGGTCAGCGCCATCGTCAGGTTGGTGCGGCCGTGGTAGGCGTGGTCGAACACGACGACGGCATCGCGGCCGGTCGCGTGGCGGGCAATCTTCACTGCGTTCTCGACGGCTTCCGCGCCGCTGTTGAACAGAACGGTGCGCTTGTCGAAGTCACCGGGAGTCAGTTCGGCGAGCTTCTCCGCCACCGCGATGTAGCCCTCGTACGGGGTCACCATGAAGCAGGTGTGCGTGAAGTGCGCGACTTGTTCCTGCACCGCTGCGACCACGGCCGGGTTCGAGGCGCCGACGGACGTCACGGCGATGCCGGACCCGAGGTCGATGAGCGAGTTGCCGTCGACGTCGACGATCACGCCGCCGTCCGCGTCGGCCGCGTAGACCGGAACACTCGACGCGACGCCGGCGCCGATGACGGCTTTGCGTCGCTGCGTGAGGGCTGCGGAGTTGGGGCCGGGGAGTTCGGTGACGACCCGCCGCACCTGCGGGAGCCGGTATTCGATGCTGGTCATGGCGGGCCTCTCGGGTGGGGACTTCGTGTACCAGAATTATGGCGCTGCTCACCGACAGGGGCGCCCTGCCGTTTTGTCTATCGAACTCGCCTTCGCAGGCCAATCCGGAACTACGCTGTCGCCATGAGCGTGCGTATCCCCTGGTTGCTGCAGCAGCGGCATCTCGACCTCGGCCTGCGCGCAGGGCGATCAGGAATCGACAACCCCATTCAGTTCGCGCAGGCCACGGAACTGCTCGATCCGCGCCCGTGGCTGTCCGGCGGTGAGCTGGTACTCACCACCGGCCTGGACCTGCGCAGATCGGCGGCGGACTACGTCGATCGACTCGTCGACGCGAAGGTGTCCGGCATCGCGTTCGGCACCGGTCTGTCGCATCCGGAGATTCCCGCCGAGCTCCTGGCCCGGGCCGACGAAACAGGGCTTCCGGTGCTCGAAGTTCCGATCGCGACGCCGTTCGCCGCGGTCACCAAGGCAGTGATGTCACGCCTGGCCGAGCAGCAGTACGAACTGGTCCGACGCGCAGCCGACACCCAGACGCGCATCACCCGTGCCGCTCTGCGCGGGGGTAGCGCTGCGATCGTGCGCGAGCTCGCGGTGGCGACTCGCGGCAGCGTCGCCTTCGTCGGACGTCGGACCTCGAACGTGCATCCCCCGACGGACACCGCTCTGGTCGATGAAGCACGCGCGCTCGTCGAACAGCAAGGGCGAGCGCCGGGTTCGATGAACGTGGCCACCCCCGGCCGGTCACTCACGGTGCAACCGGTCAACCTCGCCGGCACCGCGCACGGTGTCCTGGCCGTCAGCACGCCCCGTCCGCTCGAAGGTGTGGAACGGGTACTTCTCGGCCACGCGGTGTCGTTGTTGACGCTGGAGCTCGAGAAACCACTTCGGTTGCGTGACAGTCAGAATCGTCTGGGCGGGTTGGCGTTCGGCCTTCTGCTCGACGGAGTGCTCCGACCGAGCCAGGCCGACGGTTACCTCGACGACGCGATGGACGACTCCGGGCGACTCCGGGTCCTGATCATCGACACCCCACACGCCGACAAGGTGCGACGCCATCTCGATCTCACTTTGCGTGACCTCGCCCGCCCCCTCGTGGCGCGGGTCGACGGGTCGATCGCCTCGGTGTTGCTGCGCGGGTCCGACACGCGAGCCGACGTCGACACCTGGCTGGGCAGCCTCCCGGTCAATCAGCTCCGCACGGTGCGAGCCGGACTCAGTGGGAACCATGCGCTCGACGGCATCGAAGATGCTGCACTGCAATCGAAGTCGGCAGTAGACATGGCGAGCGCACACGCACCGATCGCCGAGTTCGGTGCCGCCGAAGGAACCACGCTGCTCTTGTCCGAACCCGTCCGCCGAGCGCTGCGCGCCATCGCCGCGTCGACGGTCGCCGTACTCGACGAGCACGACAGAACGGAGGGGTCGTTCCTGGTGCCCTCGCTGCGCGCCTATCTCGAGGCCAACGGCCAGTGGGAGAGCGCGGCAGCGTCGTTGAACGTCCACCGGCACACCCTCCGCAGCCGAATCGGCCGGGTGGAAACGGTATTGGAGTGCGACCTGTCGAACGCGCTGGTGCGAGCGGAGCTGCTGCTCGCCTTGCACGGAGGCGGTCAGTAGTCTCCCAACCTGATCGGCGCGATCTGCGCGAACACGTCACCCGGCCCGGGGTTATCCGGACTCGACTCCCCGCCGAGATGGTCCATCACTCCCCACACGGCGTTGAGCGCAGTCTGAATGGCACCCTCGGCCCACCCCGCTGTCCACGAAATGTCATCTCCTGCAACGAAGATACCGCGGTGGCGTGGTTCGAGATCGGCTTGATGGAAGTGTGAGAAGAGACGTTCCTGGTAGCGGTAGTGGCCGGGCAGATTGGCCTTGAACGCACCCATGAAGTCGCGTTCGGTTTCCCAGGACAGCGTCACCGGGTCGGAGATCACGTGGCTGCGGATGTCCACCCCGGGGTAGATCTCCTCGAGTGATTTGAGCATCAGGTTCCGCCGCTCACCGGGGCTCAGCGGAAGCAGCTTGAGCGAATCGTCGGACCAGGTGTAGGACAGGCAGATCAGACCGGGCTTGCCCTCGCCCTGATCCAGCAGATACGTTCCGCGACTGAGGCGGTCGGTCAGCGTCATGCTCATGACGTCGCGGCCCGTAGCGGGATCGGTGTCCTTCCAGAACGGACGGTCGACGAGAACGAACACCTTGGTCGACCCCATGTAGTGGGTGCGTTCGATCGCGGTCCAGTGATCGATCGGGAACAGGTCGTCGTCGCAGTCGATGTTGTTGAGCAGCATCCAACTCTGTGCCGTGAAGATCGCCGACGCGAAGGTCGTCGTGACTCCGCTGGAATCGGTGACCGAGACGGACCCGTCGGACGTTCGTGACAGTGCGGTCACGGCGGGGCGCGTGTATCCACCGTTCAGCGACGCCACGGAGGTGCCCGCAGGCCAGTGAACCGTGTTCTTCGGTGCGTGCGACCACAATCCGACCGGTAACTGCTGCGAACCACCGACGATGCCGCGATGGTGGTCGTCGGCGGCCGTGCTGACCACACGCAGGATTTCCAGGATGGAGTTGGGAAAGTCGGTGTCCCACCCGCCGGTGCCGAAACCCACCTGCCCGAACAACTCTCGGCGGCGGAACGATGCGAAGTGCGGCGACGTCGCCAGGAATCCGTAGAAGGTGGTGTCGTCGAATCGGGTCACGAGGTCGTTCCAGATCCGCTTGACCTCGGCTGCGTCGCGCGCCCGAATTGCCTTCTGCAGCGGGATCAGCTCCGAGCTTTCCTCGAGCGTGCGCTGCCACGCCCCTGCGACTTCCGCGAACTCTCCTGGCAGGTCGTCGAGGTGACGCGCATAGTGGCTCTCACCCTTGAGGTCGATCACCGTGCTGGGTGTGACCTCGGCCAGCGGGTTCGGAAACGGAGTCGTCTCGAGGCCCAGGCGGTCCAGGTAATGGAACAGCGTCGTCGAGGACGGAGGGAACCGCATGGCACCCATCTCGGCCACGACATCCGGATAACCGTCGAAGGGAACGGATTTCATCCGCCCACCGATCTCACCGGACTCGTAGACGACCGGCTTCAGACCGAGTTTGAGCAACTCGTACGCCGACACCATGCCCGACAGACCGCCGCCGATGACGGCGACCTCGGTGCCGTACATTTCCTGCGGGATCGAGCCGAGACCGGCTGGGTGCGTCACGTAGTCGTCGTAGGAGAACGGGAAGTCGGGCCCGAACATGGTCAGCGGCGGCTCTTCCTGAACGGTGGCCGTGCTGTCCGGGGTGACGGGGGCGGTCATCGAGTTCTCTCCTGCTCGTACAGATCGGGGCGACGGTCGTCGAGATGAGTGTTGACGCCGCGGGAGCTGGCCACGACGGCAGGGTCCAGGTCGAACGTCAGCAGCTGCTCACCACGACCGGCTCGGGCCAGTTCGGTTCCGTCGGGGGCGATGGCGCAGGTGAGGCCGACGTACTCGAGGCCGTTCTCGACGCCGCACCGGTTCACGTACGTCACGAACATCTGGCTCTCGTAAGCCCGCGCCGGAACCACCTGTGTGGCCACGAGGTCGTAGGGCGTCATCAGTCCGGTGGGGACGATCAGCCACTCGGTTCCCGAGTCTGCGTGTGCGCGAACAGCTTCGGGGAACTCGACGTCGTAACAGACCAGCACTCCGCAACGGATGCCGTCCAGGTCGAACTGCGCCACCAACGTGTCGCCGGGGGTGAAGTGGTCGCGGTCGAGGTCACCGAAGAGGTGCGTCTTGCGGTAGTTCAGCAGGGCGGTTCCGTCGCGGTCGATCACGCGGACACTGTTGTAGACGGCGCCGTCGGCGAGTTCGGGGTAGCCGTAGACGATCGCAGTGTCGTTCGCGCGTGCGATGTCCGCCATGGCTGCGGCGATGGGACCGTCCGCCGGTTCTGCCCGCTCGACGATGAGATGTCCGATGTTGTATCCGGTCGCCGACATTTCGGGACACACGAGGATTCGCGCACCCGCCGCCGCGGCAGCACGCGCTGCCGCGTCGATGGCGTCCACGATGCCGTCGGGACTGTCCGGACCTTGGAACAGGCTCACCGTGGTCACGCAACCTCCTCGAGAATGTGTGGGCCGTCAGGGATGAATTGGACCCTATTTTCGTCCCTGGTCGCCCGCAGAACTGTATCCACGGGCAGGATCAGGACCATGAGCGAACCGATCGGACCCGTCGACGCCACCAAGTTTCCTCGCTACACCGAGCCGTCGACGTTCGCCCGTCTCCCCCGCCTGGACGAAGTCTCGCGCGCCGACGTCACCATCCTCGGAGTGCCGTTCGATTCCGGCGTGAGCTATCGCCCCGGAGCGCGGTTCGGCCCCGGCCACATCCGCGCCGCGTCCAAGCTGCTGCGTCCGTACAACCAGGCCGTCGACGTTTCCCCGTTCGCGGTTCATCAGGTGGCCGACGCCGGCGACATCGGGGTCAACCCGTTCGACATCGTCGAGGCGCTGACCACTATCGACTCTGCGGTGACCGACGTCCGCAAGGACGGCTCGTCGCTCCTCACGCTCGGCGGCGATCACACCATCGCGCTGCCGATCCTGCGGTCCCTGTACCGCGATCACGGTCCCATCGCCGTGCTGCACTTCGACGCGCACCTCGACACCTGGGACACCTACTTCGGCGCCCCGTACACCCACGGCACGCCCTTCCGCCGGGCAAGCGAAGAGGGCCTGATCGACCTCGAGCGGTCACAGCACATAGGTATTCGCGGTCCGCTCTACGGGAAGAAAGACTTGGAGGACGACGAAATTCTCGGATTCCAGATCATCCGCTCCGACGACTTCGAGGTCGACGGAGTGCGCAGCATCGTCGAGCGAATGCGGCGTCGGCTCGACGGCGGACCCGTCTACGTGTCGGTGGACATCGACGTACTCGACCCCGCACATGCGCCCGGTACGGGTACGCCCGAGGCCGGCGGCATGACTTCGCGTGAACTACTGAACACCTTGCGCGGTCTCGTCGGACTCAACGTCGTGGGAGCCGACATCGTCGAGGTCGCGCCCGCGTACGACCACGCCGAGATCACGGGGATCGCCGCCGCGCATGTTGCCTACGAGCTGCTGTCGGTGCTGGCGCTGAACAAAGCCGCCTCCCGCTGACGGCTTTCCGACCTGACCGCACAAGCGCAGAACCTCAGGCCGCAGCCTTCTCCGACCGATGCTTGCGCACCCGCCACACGATGAGCGCGACCACGACGATCGCGACCACGATCAGGGCCGCGTCCCGTCCGACCGTCTTCGCCACCGCTTCCCAGGAGTTGCCCGCCACGAATCCCAGGGTGACGAAGCCGGCACCCCACACCAGACCGCCGAGCGCGTTCCAGGTCAGGAACTTCGGGTAGGGCATGCGAGAGATTCCCGCCAGAGCGGGCATGACCGCTCGGAAGAATGCGACGAAACGGCCGAGGAATACCGCGGAACCGCCGCGCCGAGCGAGAAAGTTCTGCGCCTCGGTCAATTTTTCACGCCTTTTGTCCAGAATGCGCATTTCGAGCAGTCGGGGGCCGAAATGTTTGCCGATCTCGAAACCGCAACTGTCGCCGACAATGGCTGCGACCACGACGATCGCGGCAATCGCGAACACCTCGACCTTGCCCTGACTGGCCGCGACCCCGCCCAGCACCGCCGCCGTTTCACCGGGGATGACGAATCCGACGAAAATTGCGTCCTCGACGAAGACCAGCAAACCGACCGTGAGATAGATCCAAATCGGGGCAATGTCGAGAATGCGTTCGATCAGGGAGGTCATTCGTCGATTCTATTGACGAACTGCGCTACATAGTCGCCAACGGGTTCGATGGGTGTGATCACATCGATCAACACTCCGTCCGGCGCCTCGACGATGAAATGCCGCTGCCCGAAGTCTTCGGTTCGCAGCGGCAACGCCAGCGTCAGTCCGTTGGCGGTGACCAACCGCTCGAACTCCGCATCGACGTCGTCCACCTCGAGGTTCAACAGAATTCCATTGCTCACTCGCCCTCGATGTGCGGCCGGGACCGTCTCGTGCGAGCAATCCAGCACAGCGAGTTCATGCCCGTCGCGGTGCAAGGAGACGTACCAGTCGGATTCGAACGTCGGTTCGAACCCGAGGTGGCGAATGTAGAAGGCGCTCACCGTCGCCACATCCTCGGTCATCAGTACCGAATAGAAGCTCTGCATGTCGTTCTCCTTTACGTACAGTGTGTATGTAAAGGAGAAGATAATATACGTACACACCGCATGTAAAGGGGTCGCCGGTGCCACGGGCAACGAGAGACGAGAGCGACAGGACGGCTGCGCGAATACTTACGACGTCGGCCGATTTGTTCACGCGCCACGGGTTTGCCGGCGTGGGACTGGAAGAGATCGCAGTAGCGGCCGGCGTCACCCGAGGAGCCGTCTATCACCACTTCGTCAGCAAGAAGGGGCTGTTCGTTGCAGTCGCAGAGTCGACGGCGAACCGGGTTGCTCAGGCGGTAGTCGACGCGGCGGACGACAATCGCGAACCGTGGGACGCCGTCGCTGCCGGCTGTCGCGCCTTCCTGATCGCCATTCTCGCCGACGACGCGCGACAGATTCTGCTTCTGGACGCGCCGACGACGCTCGGCTGGAACACGTGGCGACAACAGGACTCCGATGCGTCGGGGCGGCATCTCGAAGAAGCTCTCGAATCACTGGTCTCACAACAACTTCTCGTGACCACGTCGGTCCCCGCGCTGACCGCGCTGCTGTCAGGAGCGCTGAACGAAGCTGCACTGTGGGTCGCCGGCTCGCCGAACCGAGACATCGCCCTGGACGCCGCGTGGGGCGAGTTCGAACGTCTGCTTCACGGTCTGAACGAAAGAACCCCGTCGGGCACGTAGGTGACCGACGGGGCACTCCGAGTCATCGGCGGTTTGTTGCACTCGATGTCCCTGGCAACCCGTGACGTCCGGACATCACGACCACCTCGGTGGTCTGTACCCGATCATGAGCGGGTCAAACGGCCGTCTCCCCTCGACGCGGTGCATGACATACTCGGGCGCCATGGACAACACCCCGGCGCAGGCGTCGACCGACGACTCGGTCCTGGCCGCCTCCGACACCACGGTCGACGTGGATAACGCTGCCGCCGTGGTGACCGACGCAGCCGAAACCACGCTCACGCCGTCTCGTATCGCAACGGTGCTGGCCGCTATCGGCGGCAGCGTCGAGGACGACGACCATCTCGTCGTTGTTCTCGAGCGCACGGTGGAGATAGCGCAGGAGGCGATCGACGGCGCGTCGAGCTGCGGCGTCACCATCGCGCTCGGTGGGCGCACCTACAGCGCCGTGCACACCGACAAGCGCACCCTGGCTGTCGACGCCCACCAGTACGAGGCCGGCGACGGCCCGTGTCTGGAGGCGGCGCGCACCGGTGAGATCGTGCGGGTCGACGTCGACGCCGCGCAGCAGGCCTGGCCCGAGTTCGCCCGCCTCGCGCGTACGGACGGCATTCGCTCGTTCCTCGCAGCACCCCTGCGCACCGACACGCTCGAGCTCGGCTCGTTCAACCTGTACGGCGTGTCCCCGAAGGCTTTCGACAACCTCGACGAGGCCATCCTCGACGCCCTCACCACTGTCGTCTCGCGTGCACTGGGTGATTACGCGCGACTTCGGTCGGCGGAAGAGGTGTCGAGTGGACTGCGGGACGCCTTGGCCCACCGGGCGCCCATCGAGCAGGCCAAGGGAATTCTCATGGCGATGCATGGCGTCGATGCCGACGCCGCGTTCGCCATCTTGGCGACTCGATCGCAGAACGAGAACCGTAAGTTGCGAGACATCGCACGCGAGTTCGTGTCCCAAGTCTCGACTCCGCGAGTGGACGACTCCGGAGCAGCCTGAATCACCCGCGACGGATGTCCGACGCCCGCAGAGACGTGTTCGGAAGAACCACCTCGGACATGTCCGGTCGCACTCCCGTCAGCGACCACGCCGCGGCAGCGGCGATCTGATAGCTGATCAACGGCGGAACCGCGTCGCCGACGTGCCGATACCGATTCGCCAGTCCACCGCCGCCGAAGCGGTAATCGCCGGGAAACCCGTTGAGTACGGCCATCTCTCGAAGGCTGCACAGCCTGTCGTCCACCGGGTGGGCGTAGCGGCCGTTACCCACGTGCCCGCATTCACGTTTGATGGTCGGCGCCGGCTTGTCCCATGCCATGCGGCCGTACACGTCGGGGAAACTGCCCAGCATGGACCGGTCGACGAGCCTGGCCATCGCCGGCGTCAGGTAGCTCGGTGCGACGCGAAGGAGATCGCGCCACGAGCCACCGTCGTGTGGAATCGCAGCGATGCGTTCGCGGTTGGTCTGCGAGACGAACCGCGGCGACACGTGCGCGGAGTCCGCCGGGTCCGTCTCACCCGCACCTTGCGAACGGTACTGTCCGACAGCATTTTTGACGGTGGTGACGTCCGGCGGTATCCGGTACCCGTCCCATAGATCGTCGAGCGATCGCGGGATCAGACCGTCACGGGTGGCGACGATCAGCGCACGTTCGCGCACCTGAGGCAAGCCGTACGTCGTCAGAAGCCGAACCCTCGCGTCGACGGTGTAACCCAGTCGCTTCAGAGCAGCGTGGAGAGCGTCGAAGTGCTCACGGAAGTTACCGCTCAACAACTCTCGCGCGTTTTCCATCACGACGACGGACGGCCTGAGTTCCTCAGCGAACGCAGCCACCCGCGGTACCAACGCGTTGCGCACGTCGTCGACGAGGTGGTTGCGACTGTTCGTCCGGCTGAAACCCGTGCAGGGCGGACATGCCGCCAACACGTCGACGCCGGTGATGCCGAGCCGATCGAGCAGCTCGGCGGGTTCGACTGTCGCCAAGTCGATGTCGAGTGGTTCCATGCCCATGTTGAGCGCATACGTGGTGTTGCACGCCAGCGATCCGCGGCGGCTGCTCGGCTTGCCCAGTTGGGCGTCGACGGCACCGACGATCTCGAACGACGGGTGCGCGTGAAATCCGTAGCTCATACCGCCGCCACCGGAGAACAGATCCACCACGGTGAACGGACGGTCGGCCATAAGTCGACAGAGTATCCCGCTCAAGCGGCTAGAAGCGCGTTCACCATCACCGACACCGTGTCGGTGTATTCGCTCGGGGTGAGCAGACCGTCCGTACTTACTCCGTGCAGAGCCAGACCGTCGGCGAACGCGATGACAGCACGCGCCGTCGCCGCGCGCCGACCGCTAGCCGTGCCCGAAGGCCACATCGACGCCAATGCACCCGCCAAGTCGGAGTGAACGGATTTCAGCAGTTCCGTTTCGATCGATCTCAACGGCGGTGACGTCGCAGCCTTGGCCGCGAACGCGACGTGCAACCGGATCTCGGCGGCGCGGCGATCGTCGAGCGGGAGGAGTTCCTCGATCACCATGGTCACATTTCGGCGGAGGTCGTCCCCGTACTCGATTCCGTTCAGTCGCGCCCGAATGCGGTCGAACACGATTGTGTACGCGTCGGCCAGCATTGCCTCCTTGGTCGGAAAGTAGTGCTGGACAGTGCCGATCGACACCGCCGCCAGGGCAGCGACCTCGCGGACGCTGGCGAACTCGATTCCGCGTTCGGCGATGATCGTGAGGATCGCATCGGAGATCGCGGTGCGACGATCCACCGGTCTTGACTTCTCTGCCATACCGAGGATCATACAGTCGTATGAACAATTCATACGATCGTATTAGAATTCCCCGTGGATTGGCCGCCGCGACTCTCGTGATGCTCGGAGTCGCCTGGGCGCCATTCGTGCTGGGGATCGACGCGGGTCCGACCCCCGCGATCGTTCAAAGCGGGCTCTACGTCGGCCTGTTCGTTCTCACCACGGCCGCACCACGGGCAAAGATCCACCTGGTTCGCACGGTGCAGCGCTGGCTCGTCAACCCCGTCGTGCGACTCCTCTTCGCGCTGAACATCAACCCGTTGGGTCTTGCGATCCTCGAAACTCGAGGGCGCGTCTCCGGGCAGCCGCGGCGGACCCCTGTCGGCAACGGGCGCTCGGGCCACGACTTCTGGATCATCGCCGAACACGGATGGGCGGCCGGGTACGTTCGAAACATACTGCAGGACAGCGAAGTGCGTGTGCGTCTACGTGTCGGGTGGCGATACCGGTGGGTCGACGGGGTCGCCACCGTTCGTCCCGACGACGACCCCCTGGCCCGTCAGCGCAGGATCGCGGCATGGCACCCACTGCGAGCGATCAATGCCGTGAACGTGCGCGCGATGGGTACAGATCTACTGTCCGTGCATGTTGCGCTGTCGACGCCGCAGGAACGTTCGCAGACGACTCGGCCGCACCTGCACTCCACGGTCGCGTAGATGCCTGGTGAAGGCAGCGGCGTCCGCGGCGGTGGACACCTTCGGGCGATCGCGCGCCCATTCGTCGAACAGAACATGGAACCGGTCGCCGCACGCGTGCACGACGAGAGGGTCGTACCGGCCGATCTCACTCGCCCGTTTCCGACGCAACGCCTGCGCCGCCACCGCGACTTCTGTGGCGTCGATGCCCGCCGGAATCGGCCCTCCCGCAACGAGAGCGCGGACCAGTGCTGCCTGTTGCTCGGCCAATCCGCTCACCGCGGGGTCCTGTCGAACGGCGTGACCCGTGGCAATCGTGCCGCGTCGGCGATCGCGTCCAACTCGTCGTACAACTCGTGCGCCGGCGGGTAGTTTCCGTCCCGTTCGAGCATCAGGGCGGGTAGGCCGTTCTCGGCCAGCGCTCGCACCAACTCGAGCACTGCGTCCGGAACGGGGTCGGTGTGCGTGTCGTGATAGAAACCGTCGCGCTCGGACCCACCCGCCACGTGGCAGTAGGCCACCGTCTCGCGCGGGATGCGCCGCAACTCGTCCCATGGGTCACGATTCTTGTTGCGCGCGTTGGCATAGACGTTCGCGATGTCGAGAACCAGATGCACTCCGGTACGTGTCACCAGTTCGGTGAGGAACTCGCTCTCCGTGTAGTCGGCGTCTGCCCAGTCGACGACGGACGCCACGTTCTCCACCGCAAGCGGTACCGGCAGCGACTTCTGCGCTGCAATGATATTGGACGACAGCACATCCAGAGCTTCCCTCGTGCGCGGCATCGGCAACAGGTGACCCGCTTCGATACCGTCGGCGCGCACGAAGGCGATGTGTTCGCTCACAACTGGGGAACCGAGCGCCTCCGCGCACGCCGCCAGGTGGGTGACGCGGCGCTCGTCCACCGGACCGACACTACCCAGCGACAACGAAATCCCATGTGGCACAACCGGGATACCCAGTACCAGCAGGTGCGGCGGGGGCTCCGACGGGTTCACGGACTCCGCGATGACTTCGCAGAAGCCCAGCCCGCGAAGCTCGGCGATCACACCGGCGATCTCGGGGCGCCACCCGATGCCGAGGCCCCTCATTGCCCACCACCTCCGCAGCCGCCTCCGCCGCAACCACCACCTCCGCAGCCGCCCCCGCCACAGCCGCCCCCTCGACACCCGTCGCTGCCGCATCCGCCACCGGACGAATCTCCGCCGAACCCACCGAGCGAGAAGAACTGATTGCCGGCTCTGCTGAGATTGGCCGCGTTGGCCACATCCGCATCGAGCATCACGATGACCAGGAATCCGTAGATCGCGGCTCCCATTCCCGCCATCGTCGACCCGTACGTCGTGTACGCGGGTCGCATGTGCGGTGCGAGGTAGTCGAGCTCCTCTTTCAGCCGAGCCAACTCCGCCCGGCCCGTCGGGGTACAGCGACGGGTCCGAGCGAATCTTCTGAGCACGACCGTGGCAGCAACCAGGACGACCATTACTGCGACGATCGCACTCTCGGGTGCGCCGCTATGCACGCTGACCGCGAAACGTGCTGCTCCGACCACCGTGACGACGGCCGGTGCCGCTGTGGCTCGCCGAACCGCCCGATCGGCGTCGCCCGTCAGCAGTCCCTGCTTGATCAGGTCCTGTCGCATGAGCTTCAGGGAGGCTCGAAGCCGAGATCTCAGGCGGGAGTAGTCGCCGTGCCGGACGACCGAGTACACCGCTCGGGTGAACCGGTCGGACGGATCGGGCCCGGGCCGAGCGAACTCGCCGATCAGACCGTCGGCTCGCAGACTTCCCAGAGCAGCGGCAATCGCGTGGGCGTCGCTGGTGAGCATTCCGACCTCGGTTGGGCTGAGGGTGCGCCCCGGACGCCTCGAGGAGCGGTTGCCCGGAGTCGCGGCGAAGTACAGCCCGATCAGAATCGACGCGATCGCAGCAACGATGTAGCAGGCCACGAAGGCGTTGCCCGTCATCCCCCACACCCCCCGCCGCCACATCCCCCGCCGCCCCCGCCACCGTCGCCGCCCCCGCCACCGTCGCCGCCCCCGCCACCGTCGCCTCCGAAGGAGAATCCGCTGTCGCTTCCTCCGGAGAAGTCCGCTGCCTTGGCCAGGCCAGGGTCCAACAGCTCCAGCGCTGCGACACCGAACAGTGCGGCCGACAATCCGGCCATCGGCGCACCGTAGGTGCTGTACGCGGGGCGTTGTTTCGGCGAGAGGTAGGCGTGATCGCTCTTCATTCTCGCGAGTTCGACTTTCCCCGCCGGCGTGAGTCGACGAGACCGTGCGAAGGCCCGCAGCGGCAGGTTTGCCATGCACAGGACCCACATCACGATGAACAGGAATACGACCGGCTTTCCGGCGAACACTCCGAACGCGAACCGGACCATGCCGATCACAACGAGCACGGTCAACGGGAAGGTGGCCGCTTTCGCCAGGCGATCCGAGTCCCTGACCAGCAACCCCAGTTCGACCATGTCCGCTCGCATCTGATCGAGCGGCCCCTGCACTCGCTTCAGCAGGCGCTTGTAGCCACCGGAACGCGCCGCCTGCAGCAAGGCGAGGGAGAACGGATCGAGAGAGCCGGCGTCCGGGCGGGGCCGCGGCCCGATCCAGTCCCCGGCACGCAGAATGCCCAACGCTGCCGCCACTGCGCGCCCTTCCCCGACGAGCATTCCGACCTCGGGGGGAGTCAACTGCCTAGGTGGGCGCGTCGGAAGCTGGTCCGACGGACCCGGCGTTGCGAGAACATAGATCGCGTACGCCAGCACGGCCGCGGCCGCTGCGATGTAACCGGTGAGAAAGATGTGGCTGGGGATCCCCCAGGTGTCGTTGTTCATCACACACTCCCTTCGAACGTTGTTGCCGCTCAGGTGAAGTCGTGTCCCCTGGTGTCAGTATCAGGGCGAACCAGGCAAAAGCGCTACCTGGCCACCGATCGTGTCCGATCCGTTACTGTCGAACATGTGATCGGTTCTCAGGCACTCATCCGCACGCTCGTCGACGCGCAGGTCAGCGTCTGTTTCATGAACCCCGGGACGTCCGAGATGCACTTCGTGCACAGTCTGGACTCGGTTCCGGAGATGCGCGGCGTGCTGACCCTCTTCGAGGGCGTCGCCACCGGAGCCGCCGACGGTTACGCCCGCATCGCCGACAAGCCCGCCGCCGTGCTCCTCCATCTCGGCCCCGGCCTGGGCAACGGTCTCGCCAACATGCACAACGCACGCCGGGCGCACTCCCCGATCGTCGCCGTGGTCGGCGCACACGCGACATTCCACGAGAAGTACGACGCTCCCCTTCAGTCGGACATCGAGTCGGTGGCCCGCACCGTGTCCGGGTGGGTGCACACCTCCGGACTCCCGCGAGATGTCGCCGAGGACGGGGCCGAAGCCGTCGCTGCGGCGATGACCGCTCCCAAGCAGATCGCCACCCTGGTGCTTCCCGCGGACGTGTCGTGGTCCGAGGGCGCCGAACCGGTGGCACCTCATCCTGCGCAGCTGGCACCGGCGGTGCCGAGCATCAAGGTCAGCAGTATTTCGAGATCGCTTGCGTCGCAGCAGAACACCGTCATTCTTCTCGGTGGACCCGCTTTGGGCGAACGCGGCCTACGCGCCGCCAGCCGTATCGCAGCGGCCACCGGGGTGCACCTGCTGGCCGAATGCTTCCCCGCCCGACTCGAACGTGGTGCCGGAGTGCCGAACGTCGATCGCGTCGCGTACCTGGCGGAAGCCGCCCAGGAGCAGTTCGACGGGGTGACGCGAATCCTGTTGGCAGGAGCGGTGTCTCCGGTGTCCTTCTTCGCGTATCCGGGCAAGGTGGGCGATCTCGTCCCGGAGGGCTGCGTGGTCGAGACGCTGGCCGGGCTCGATCAGGACATCGTCGGCGCCCTCGAAGCGGTGGCCCGTGACGTCGCCGCGGAGGCCGAGCCGGTGCTGAGTGCAGCCGTGGACACTCCTCGCCCCACGGGTGAGCTGAACGTGATGACCTTGGCCGCCGCGATCGCACACACGTTGCCGGACAACGCAATCGTCGTCGACGAAGCGAACACCTCGGGATTCGCCCTGCCCGCCGCGACGGCCGGCGCCCCACGACACAGCCTGCTCACGCTGACCGGAGGCGCCATCGGACAGGGCATGCCGGTGGCGGTGGGCGCCGCGATCGCCGCTCCGGACCGGAGGGTCGTCAACCTCGAGTCGGACGGCAGCGCGCTGTACACGATTCAGGCGCTGTGGACCCAGGCCCGCGAGAACCTCGACGTCACGACCATCCTGATCAACAACAGCTCCTACGCAATCCTGCGGATGGAACTGCTGCGAGTCGGTGCCGACAACCCCGGGCCCCGCGCACTCGAGATGCTCGACCTGTCCAAGCCCGACGTCGACTTCACCGCGATCGCCACGGGCCTCGGCGTCTCGGCCGTCCGCGTCACCACGGTCGACGAGCTGGTCGACGCGATCGAGCGCGCCAACTCGACTCCCGGCCCGTCGCTGATCGAGGCCATCGTGCCGCCGATCGCGTGAGCCCGGGACCAAAACGCGCCCCTCGTTCGTTGAACCGATAGACCGCGACAGAAGGAGCAAGAAATCATGGGCACCACAACCGAAACCGCCGTCCTCGCGGGCGGATGCTTCTGGGGCATGCAGGACCTGATCCGCAAGCAGCCGGGCGTCGTCAGTACACGTGTCGGCTACTCGGGCGGCGACGTCGAGAACGCCACGTACCGTCGGCACGGAACGCACGCAGAGGCCGTCGAGATCGTCTTCGACCCCAAGCAGACCTCGTACCGGAACATCCTGGAGTTCTTCTTCCAGGTCCACGACCCGAGCACGAAGAACCGTCAGGGCAACGACGTCGGTGTGAGCTACCGCTCGGCCATCTTCTACACGAGTGACGAGCAGAAGCGCGTCGCCGAGGACACGATCGCGGACGTCGACGCGTCGGGCCTGTGGCCGGGCAAAGTCGTCACCGAGGTTGCGCCGGTGGGCCCGTTCTGGGAAGCAGAGCCCGAGCACCAGGACTACCTGCAGAAAATTCCGAACGGCTACACCTGCCACTTCGTGCGCCCGGGTTGGAAGCTCCCGCGTCGCACCGAGTCGGCGACTGCCTGACGTTTGTGAGTGGTGGGCGACGTCGCGGCCGTGGTCGTGACCGCCCACAGCAAGGGTTGGCTGATGTGAGCCGGGTGAGTCAAGGGGTATTACTGTGGGGTAGGTAACACCCACTACTCACCCGGACCGGTCGAAGTGCTGCACGCCAGCGCTTCGGCCGGATCGGTCGTTTCGGTAACTGAGACGCCAATTCACAGATAGGTTGACGGAGTGGCTGAACGCGGAGCACGACCCAATGTCTCGACAGCTCGTCGGCTGTCGCTCAAAGCGCTGAGGGTGCTGTTCAACCCACTGCGTCCCGACGACTACCTCGAGATGATCAACCCGCTGTGGACCACACGCGAGCTTCGCGGCAAGGTCGAGCGGGTCGAGCCCGAGGGCAGCGAGGCCGTCTCGGTCTTCATCAAGCCCGGCTACGAGTGGGCCCCCCACAAGCCGGGACAGTACGTTCGGCTCGGCGTGATCATCGACGGCCGCTACCACTGGCGCGCCTACTCGCTGACATCCGACCCGAATCCGCGCGACGGGCTGGTCAGCGTCAGTCCGAAGCTGGTCGAAGAGGGCACCGTCTCCCCCTTTCTGGTGCGCGACATCAAGCCGGGCGACGTCGTTCGCCTCAGCGAGGTCGAGGGCGAGTTCCTACTCCCCGATCCGCTCCCGAAGAAGCTGCTGTTCGTCAGCGCCGGCAGTGGCATCACACCGATCGTCTCCATGTTGCGCAGCCTGATCCACAAGGGCTCCTTGCCCGACACCGTGCTCGTTCACTCCGTGCACGACGAGAAGCAGATCATGTTCGCCTCGACGCTCGACGAGCTCGAGAAGGACCACAACGTTCGCGTCATCCGACGCATCACCAGCGACGACGGCCGAATGAAACCGTCGGACCTCGACGAGATCGCGCCCGATTGGCGCGAGCGCGAATCGTTCGTTTCCGGTCCGGGTGACCTTTTGTCCGATATGCGTGAGTATTTCAAGACTCACGACCTGTCCGACCAATTTCATTACGAAAGCTTCCAGCCGACGATCGGCGGTGAGGATCACGAGGGCAAGGGCGGAAACATTCGCTTCCTGCAGAGTGATACCGAAACCGAATCCGACGGTGGGACAACAATTTTGGTGGCCGGCGAAGAAGCCGGCCTCAAACTGGCGCACGGTTGTCGTATCGGCATCTGCCATACGTGCATCGGTACGTTGAAGAAAGGTAGTTTACGGGACCTTCGAAACGGGGAAGTCTCGTCACCTACGGGGGAATCGGTGCGCATATGTGTGAACGCTGCAGAAGGCGACATCGAAATCGAGTTGTAGAAGTACACACGGAGGAACCATGACCACCATTTCGGAACGACCGTCCATCGACCATCCGCTCGCCCACCTGAGCGAAGAGACCATCGAGAAGTTGGCGGAGGAGTTCGACGCCATCCACGACGAGGTCTACTCGGATCTCGGCCAGAAGGACCGTGACTACATCACGGGTGTCATCGCGATGCAGCGCCAGCTCGTCGTGGCCGGTCGCGTTCTACTTCTCGGTTCGCGCAGCAAGACGGCCTGGGTCGCCGGCACCGCTGCCCTCGGTGTCGCCAAGATTCTCGAGAACATGGAAATCGGGCACAACGTCATGCACGGCCAGTGGGACTGGATGAACGATCCGGACATCCACTCGTCCGTCTGGGACTGGGACACCGCGTCCACGGCCGCGTCGTGGAAGCACTCACACAACTACGTGCACCACACGTACACCAACATCCGCGGCAAGGACAAAGATCTCGGCTACGAGATCATGCGCATCGATCCGTCGCAGAAGTGGTCGCCGGTCTACCTCGCTCAGCCGTTCTACAACCTGATCCTCATGGCCTTCTTCGAGTGGGGCGTGGCACTGCACGACCTCGACATCGACGCCATCCGCAAGGGTGAGAAGCCGATGAAGGATCTGGCACACGATCTGCGCGGAATCGCCCACAAGGGCCGCAAGCAGATCATGAAGGACTACATCGGCTGGCCCACCATCAGCGCCGGTGCCTACGCCCTCGCGCAGCTCGCGTCGGGTGGCCGCATTCCGGAGCCGAAGACGTCGCGCATCGCATCACGTCTGCGCAAGGCAAGCTCGAGCAAGCAGAGCAAGTCGGTGGCATCCCTCCTGGACAAGCGCGCCGGAGGCGTCGAGAACACGTTCCTCGCGACCGTGGCCGCGGACTTCACCGCAAACATCATTCGCAACGTGTGGTCGCACGCCATCATCTTCTGCGGTCACTTCCCGGACCAGGCCTACACGTTCAGCAAGGAAGAGACCGAGAACGAGTCACGCGGCGGCTGGTACGTCCGCCAGCTCGTCGGTGCCGCCAACATCGACGGTGGTCCCCTCTTCCACCTCATGAGCGGCAACCTGAGCTACCAGGTCGAGCACCACCTCTACCCGGACATGCCCAGCACTCGGTACAAGGAAGTCGCGCCGAAGATCAAGGACATCTGCGAGCGCTACCAGCTTCCGTACAACACCGGCCCGTTCTCGCAGCAGTGGGGAATGGTCATGCGCACCATCGCGCGCCTGGCTCTGCCCGGCGGCAAGGCACGCCCGAAGCCCGGCCCGTACCGCAGCGAGCTCGACAGCTCGGACACCAAGCCGAGCGAGGCAGCTCGTTCGCGTAGCCGTGTTCCCGCGAGTCATCCCGACGCCGGCCCGGAGCACAAAGGCGGCGGCGTGGACGTCCAGCCCCCGCCCCGCTAGAACCTGAAAACCGAGACGGCCCCGACACTTCACAGCGTCGGGGCCGTTCTCGTTCTCTATCGAACTCGCTGCATCACATCGGCGAGTATGTCTGCGTCGCTGTACTGCGCGTCCAGGCGCAGTCCGTCCGTCGCCCGCAGCACCTCGTGCACCTGCTGCGCGTCGGTCGGGTAATCGTCGACGTGGTGTCTCCAGTGCACCGCGATCAACGTCCCACCGATCTCGAGTGCGTCGCGCACGGTCGTTGCGATGGACGGTAACTCGGCTTCGGTGAAGTAGTACGCCATCTCGCTCAGCACCACCAGGTCGAACGTCTCGTCCGGTCGGCCGTCCCGGAGCGAACTCTGCTCGAACGTGACATTGGCCAGATTCCGCGCCCGCGCCCGCTCGAGGGCAGCCGCAGCGATGTCGGTCGACAACACCGAATCACACCGTGCGGCAATCCTTTCGGTCAGCACCCCGATAGAGCACCCCGGCTCGAAAGCCCTCCGGTAGCGCTCCTCCGGCAACATGGCCATCGTCAGGTCGTACTTGCGACGCTCGTACCACCGCGTCTCGAAACCCCACGGATCGGGATTCGCGGAGTACATGTCGTCGAAGTACTTGTCGGGCAACGCGGTCATACGGCCCTCACATCTTCCAGGAACACAGTTTCCGTTTCTCGTAGCAATCGGTCGAGCACCCACGGTGGCAGCACGGCGCGGTCGGCCGGATCCGGGGACAGGTCGTCGATCTGAGACCGGAACCGCGAGACAGCTCGACGTTTGGCCTCCATCTGCTCCGGCGACAGGCTGACGGTTCGGGCCCGGTCCCACGGCACACCGTCGTCGTCCGGAACGGCCCAGTGCCACATCCAGATCGGGTACTCGACGTACGTGGCACCCACCGCAGCCGCCACCATCTGTGCGACGCGTCCGGTCGCCTCGTGGTCAGGGTGCCCGTCACCCGAAAAGGTTGCGGCGCACCACGTACCCGGCCCGCTGCCGTCCAGGAACTCGGCGAGCTCGCCCGCCAGAAGATCCTCGTGTTGCGCGATGTGGCCGTCGGGTAGACCCAGTCGGTGCGGGGGCGGGAGGCCGAGCTCCCCCAGCGCGGTGATGGATTCGAGCCGGCGGATTCGTTCGAGATCGGCCCGGCCGTAGGTCGGCGAACCGGGATGCGACGCCCCGCCGTCGGTGACCGACACCACGGAGACGTCGACTCCGACCGCGGCAAGCCCCGCCGCAGTTCCGCCCAACCCCAAGATCTCGTCGTCCGGGTGAGGGGCGATCACGACGAGGCGTCGACACGTCGACATGTCCAGCGCGGCGAAGTTCGGTGTCCACTGTTGCCACACCGTTTCCGGCGTTCCCCGGTCTTCGACGGGGCTCGCCTCGAACCTCACCGTGTTCGCCACGTCGGCTCCTTCTCCACGATGGTCTGCCCCAGTGCTTCCAGGTCCTGCTCTGCGTGGGACTGCCGGATATAGGTCCCGAGATCCGCAACTCGTTGTGCGTGATCGGCATTCATGCAGAGCGGACCAGCGCCCAGGGCGCGACCGACCCGGTCCAGTGTGTCGGTGACCGACTGTTCGACGATGCGGCGTACTCGCAACGCGCGCATCCGCCCCTCACCGAAGCGGTCCGACGGGTCCTTGTCGATTTCCGTTGCTGCGCAATCCAATGCGTAGGACGCGGCGGCGAGACTGGCGTCGACACCGCCGAGGTGCGCCAGCGCATGCGGCGACGCCGTGCCGCGCTCACACTTGTCGTACAGCACGTCGGCGACCGCGAGAGCTCCCCCGAACCAACACGCGGCGACGCCGATGGCCCCGTGCCAGAAACCCGGTCGTGACAGATAGTCCCCGGTAGCGCCGACCGGCTGCGCCGCGACGTCGTCGAAATCGACTGCGCCGGAGTCGCTGCCCGCCATCCCGACGGCGTGCCAGGTATCGGGCACCGGCTCGACACCGTCCACACGCAAATCGACCGCGAACAGCGCCGGCGTCCCGTCCACGCGCGCTGTGACCAGAGCGTGCGTGCAGCTGCTCGCTCCCGAACACCACGGCTTTCTGCCGCTGAGACTCCAGGTGCTGCCGCGACGCGTCGCGACGAGGATCGGTTCGGGTGGCTCGGCAGCCCACACCCCCCACGAGTCCGAGGGGCCCACCGACGGCCCACCGAGTTCGGCGAGGATTGCGACGGCGTCGGCATGCGCTTCGGCCATCCGGCCGAGGACGACATTCTCTCTGGCCAAGCGCTGCAACGCCGTCCACCGTTCGCGGGTGCGACCCCCGCCGGGTAACGGGAGGTCCAAGAGTCCGGAGACGGCTGCCACCGTCACGATGGGACCGCCAACGAGCGGAGGTGATGTGCAAATCCCTCGCCGGCGCGCGCGTCGGTCCGGTCGGAGGTTGCCACGCACAGATCGTCCGCCCAGGCGACCGGTCGCCCTGCTGCGATCAAGCGATCGACGAGGTCCTGATCCTCACCGACGGCCAAGGGCCGGAACCCACCGACGGACCAGTACGCGTCGGCGCGAATGCCCAGGCTTGCGCCGTGCACGTGCTTCTGGGTCGAATTTCCCTGCGCCGCAGCGTATTGCTCGTGGAACAGACGCTGCACTGCGGTCGAATGATTCGGCCAAGCATCGACTCGCACGGTCCCTGCTGCGGCATCCGCGTGCGCCGCGTGGGCGAGGTGGTTGTGAAACCAACCCGACTCCACCGTGGAGTCGGCATCGGTGGTCGTGAGCCAGGCATCCGACCCCAGTTCCGCTGCCACCGAGGCGAACCCGGCTGCCCGGGCGGCGCCCACATTCCGCGCGACGATCTCGACCACCTCGATGCCCTGCGGCACCACGGACGCAGTGTCGTCGTCGCACGCGTCGAGCACGACGACGATCGTGACCGGAACCAGCACCGACGCAGCGGCCCGGCTCAACGCGTCGAGACAGCGGGGCAGCAGCTCGGCTTCGTTGTGCGCCGGAACCACAGCGACCAACTGCGTCGGCGGCGTGAACACGTTCTAAAGTTTCTCGACTGCTGCGGTGATCGCGTCGACGGTCTCGTCGCCGACCCGCTCGAACGCAACACCGGCGATCGGATCGGCCAACTTGGCAATGCCGTTGAACTGAATGTGTGCGTGATACGTGATTTCCGTTGACTGAGGCCCGGATTCGGCAAAGGTCAGGTCGTCGACACTGGTCGCCGTCTTGTTCTCACCGCGGAACACGATGTGCTCGGCTTCGTCCGTCTCGAGCGAGTAGGTCAACTCGGTGGACATCCCGTACATCTTGGTGGTGTTGTGCCACTGCGTTCCCACAGCCACAGGGCCCGCGGTGATCTGCTCACACTTCTCGGTACCCGGATCCCAGGCTTCCGCGTTGGCGAAGTCTCGAAGGTACGCGGTCACCTTCGGCAGGGTTTGCTTGACGGTGAAGGTACGGGTCACATCGACCATGGGTGGCTCCTTGTCTGGGACGCTGTTCCGATCGACTACCCAGCGCCGACGCTGTTCACACTCACCAGGAAAGATCGGGCTCACGAGGCGACAACACAATTCCCGCCTCGGCACCGTCGACGTGGACGGCGCCGAAGAGATCGTCCGTCCGCCACCGCTGCGCACGGCCGATCGACCGTGAGCTGCGCATCGTCACGTCGACGCCCGACACCGTGACCGTCCCGACGTCGTCGCTCAGCAGACCGACCAGCGTCCTCACCGAATCTGCTTCGAAGAACACCCGGCCGGACACGTGCAGTCGACAACGTGATCTGGCCAGCACACGCGGGGGAACGGCGCCGACATGGATCCGAGAGTCCGCGGCTCCCCACGTCGCCGCAAGGTCGGCGGCAGACCCCTGCAACCACACACCGCAATCGGCGAACGACAGCACGGACGACACCGTTCGCAGCAGACTCGCCGAAGAATGCCCGTCGGTGTCCACCACCGCGACCAGGTCCGGAATGTCGAAGATCAGGCCGTGACGACGTGCGGCAGGATCGGTCACGAGACGCGCCAACGACAGCGCCTCCCCGTTCTTCGCGCGACGTCGCTCGTCGTCGTCCGGGCTACGGCCTGCCCAGTCCGGTCCGTCGTGCCACGCCGTTGCCCCGGGGACGCGGGCGAAGACGGCGCCGGCGTGGAACGCGCGATTGGCCAGCTCCCAGTCCTCGCCGCCGTACCCGACGAAGGATTCGTCGAAACCGCCGAGCTCGTCGAACAGTGCTCGGGTACAACACATCACGGCACTGATGATCCACCGGTACGACGTGTGATCGACCGTCAGCAGATCGGCAGTACCGCGGTACGCGTCGGCCAGCCAACCGGGCTCGTCCACTTCGGGAGGGTCCGCGAACCACCGCCCCAGATCGGCGACCTCCGCCAGGTCGGCGTGGAGCCGCCGCCCGACGGTGAGTGCGTCGGGCACGATGGACGGCAATCGGGTGAGCGCGGTGATGTATCCCGGTTCGGGAACCGTGTCCGCATCCAGAAAACACAGCACCTCACCGGTCGACGCCGACGCTCCGAGATTGCGTGCGGCCGCCGCCCGAAAACCCTTGTCCTCCTGTCGAACCACCGTCACGTCCGCCCGCACCAACGCCGGGGTGGAACCGTCGTCGGCCACCACGATCTCGATCAGGTCCGCCGGGTAGGTCTGCATACGCAACGCGGTCAGTACGTTCTCGAGCTGGCGCGGTTGCTCGTAGTACGGAATCACCACGCTGACCGTGGGGAAGCGGTGCGGCTCATCCCGCACGAGATCCCACCGGTTCCCCGGCAGGCCATGCCCCGACCGGCCTCCGGCCTTCCCGCTCACCCGAACCACTCGTCGAACACCTCGATGTGCGCATCGGCCACCTCTGCCCACGTCGGATGCGCCTGCGCCGCAGCGTCGATCCATGTGGTGCGGGGTTCCGCGAGCGCGGACGCCAGTGCCGCGACGAGGGCGTCGGGGGTGTCGTCGAACAGGCGGATCGTGCCGGGCGACCGGGCATCGATCTCGCCCGTGTAGCGAGTGCGCGGCGCCAACGGTCGTCGACCGGCTTCGATCCAGCTGGTGATGGACGCGGACGCGGACATGTGCCGGTGATGCGCGATGGGGACCGCGACGCTCCTCAGCAGCGCCGGCAGTGCGTCGTCATCGACGAACCCGGTCGTTCGAAACCGCCGGTCGATCGTCTCCGCGACGCGCGACAGCTCGGCCACCAGGTCTTCGTGCCCGTCCGACGCAGTGCCCACCGCGAGCAACCCGATGGAGGGGTCGACGGACGCCAGGGCCCGCAGCACCTCGTCGTGACCCTTGCCCGGGTAGATGTAACCGAGAACCGCGACGTCGGGAATCGTGCTGTCCTCGAACGGGATCGGGGGCGACGGAAGGGTGACGGCCAGCGGGATCACCACCGGCACCGGAGCGTCCGGGATGTCGCCCATCAAGGCTCGTTCGTGTTCGCTGCTGACGACCACTCCTCGCGCGGCGCGGGCGACGCGTCGATACGCGTCGGCGCGGACGAGGGCGTGCCGACCGTCCGACTCCTGAGGAACATCGTGCAGGGTGACGGACAGGCCGGTCGGCGATTGCGTTGCCAGCGAACAGAATCGGTCTGCGGCCTCCGCCGCGCCGGACCCGAACAATCGATCGGTGAAATGGACGTGAAGGCCGTCGACGCGCGAACGCGGCGCGTCGACGCGGGGGTAGGCACCCGGACGAGCCTTCTCCAACTCGACCTGCACTCGGCGCGCGTACTCGACCACACCGTGCCGATCCGGCCCCACCACCAACTGACCGACCGATGGCCGCCCCGCCGAAGTCACAGCCGCTGTCACACCCGATCTCCGACGGTGAGGCCGAGGAGCTCCATCGTCTCGCGGTGCCGTTCGACGGCCGCAGTGACGAACACGGGATGCTCGTCGTACCAGGCCATCTGACTGCGATGAACCTCGTCCGCGGAGACGTCGTCCTCCCCGACCCGCCACATCGGCCGAGTCGGTGCGTCGGAGCCGAGGGCGCGCAGAACGCGCGCTTCGAGCGGTGCCATCACCGAACGCAACAGCACCCGATCGATAGTCGGCTCGACAGCCGAAACATCCATCGCAGCAAGAATTCTCATCGCCAGAAGGAGGAGCACGCCGTTGCCAGGATGGTTGATCGTATGTGCGGCGTCGGCGCCGAAGGACGCGAGTCGATCCGACACGGCGACGTCGGTGTCTCGCGCTTCCCTCCGAGCAAGCTCGGCGACGCTCGCGTCGCCGATGCGGCGGATGGTGTCCGCGGTCAGCTCGACGTCCCACGGTTCGTCGGCGCCGCGGCCGTGACTCCATGCGCTGACGGTCCTGAGATCGTGGTAGGGCACCACCGCCGGGTCCGCACTCGGGTCGCTGGGGTGGCGAACGATGGCCTGGAACGGGTACAGCCCCGCGTACCGCAGAACGGGCCACCGCACCACCGTCGCACCGGCAGGAAGCTGAGCCACCACGTCGTCGGTGCCGATCGGGAGCTCTCGATACCCGGACCTGATGGGTTGGGTGAGAAGCGTCGACGTCGCGCCGGCCGCGCGCCGCAGATGCGGCACGTCGCCGGAGGTGAGTTCGTGGACCGGCGGAATGCGCATGGTCCGATAGGGCCTGTCCGCGACCGCGTCGAGTACCACCCGCAGTGCCTCGGCCTGGCAGTTCCCCAGGATCACGATCAACGGACGGTCATCGGCGGTGTCGTCGATGCCGTAGAACTCGCCGTAGTGACGGGTGCGCCCGTCCATAGTCATCATCGCCGTCCGGAGTAGCCGAGATTAGGGTGTGCCAAACCGGGTACCCCCCGGTTGACCGCCTCGAAGCAGCGGAGGCCGATCTTTTTCCACCCTCACTCCAGAGCGGGTCCGGTGAAACCTGTCCGGGCGTCGCCGACTGGATCAGTTCCGAGAGGCGTCACATGATTACCGTCGCGTCCATCCCGCATGCCCACGTCTACGTCACCGGCAGCATCCCCGCCGGCGACTCGGTTCGAGTGCTCACCGACCCCGCACCGAGTGTCGACGCACCAGCAGGCCAGTGGTGGCCGCCGCGCTTCCTCGAACCCGAGTACCTCGCCACGCGCATCCACGAGATCGACGTTCTGCACATCCACTTCGGGTTCGAGCATTTCACCCCCGCCCAGCTGACCGACGTGGTCGAACTCCTTGGGCGCCACGGCACGGCGCTCGTCCTCACCGTCCACGATCTGCACAACCCGCACGTTGCCGACAACACCGAACACCGTCGTCGACTCGACGTCCTGGTCCCGGCCGCCGACGTCGTCCTCACGTTGACCGAGGGCGCCGCCCGTGAGATCGAGCAGACGTGGAACGTATCGGCCATCGTCGTGCCGCATCCGCACATCGTGCCCCTCGAGCTGGTCGGCGCAGCGCGCCCGGTACGCGACCGCGCGGTGGTGGGCATTCATGCGAAATCGTTGCGCGCCAATCTCGATCCCGAGTCCGTTCTCCCGGCCGTCATCGCTGCCGCAGCCTCGGTCGACGCCGACGTCCGCCTGGACATCGACGACAACATGTTCGACCCGAGCAGCCACGCGTACGCACCGGACGCGGCAGAGCGCCTGCTGGCGTTCCGCCGATTCCCGAACGTCGACGTCCGAGTACACGCGCGCTTCGACGACGACCAGTTCGTCGACTACCTCAGCGACATCGACGTGTCGGTGTTGCCCTATCGGTTCGGCACGCACTCCGGATGGATGGAGGCGTGCCGCGACGTCGGCACTCGCGTCGTCGCCCCGTCCTTGGGGCATTACCGTGACCAGTTCGACTGCGACACTTACGAATTCGGTGACGACGATTCCGTCCGTGCCGCGGTGGTCGCCGCCGTTGCCGCGGCCTCCGCACCGTTCGACGGGACCGCCCTGCGTCGCGAACGCACGGCCGAACAGGCCGCAGTGCGGGCCACACACGAAGCGGTGTACACCTCGGTCGCCACCATGGCGGTGTCCGCCTGATGAATTCGCTCCGTATCGCTTTGCTTGCCTCGTCGAGATTCCCTGTGCGCCAACCGTTCGCCGGTGGCCTCGAAGCGCACGTGTGGCAATTGGCGCGATCTCTGTCCGGGCGTGGACACGAGGTGAGTCTGTTCGCTGCCGACGGCTCGTCCGTCGATGCCCCGTATTCGCGAATCCCCGTGCGCCGGTTCGACATGACCGACATCGCCGCCGCCGATCCCACGACCCCACGCTGGGCGGTCGAAGAGCACCACGCCTATCTCGCCGTGATGATGGACATGGCCGGTGAGCTGCGCGACAGCTTCGACGTAATCCACAACCACAGCCTGCATTATCTTCCGATCGCGATGTCGCCGATGGTCTCCACCCCGATGCTGACCACGCTGCACACTCCCCCTTTCGCCTGGCTCGAATCAGCGGTGGCTCTACAGCAGGGTGCGTTCACGCAATTCGCCGCGGTGAGCGCGTTCACCGCGCGGCAATGGCACCCGGTCACCGGCGACGTTCCCGTGGTGCCCAACGGAATTCCGCTGGACTCGTGGCCGGTCGGCGACGGAGCCGGTGAATACGCCGTGTGGTCGGGACGCCTCGTTCCCGAGAAGGGTGTCACCCAAGCGATCGAGGCGGCGAGAGCAGCCGGATACCGGCTGAAACTGGCGGGTCCCACGAGCAACATCGACTACTTCCGCAGCGAAGTGCAACCGCTGCTGGGCGCCGATGTGACCTACGAGGGGCACCTGCGCCGCGACGACCTCGCCGCCCTCGTCGGCGGAGCATCCGTGGCGGTGGTCTCCCCGCTCTGGGAAGAACCCTACGGACTCGTTGTGGCCGAAGCACTCTCGTGCGGCACACCGGTCGCGGCCTACTCGCGTGGCGGCATTCCCGAGATCATCGACGCCACGTCGGGAAGGCTGGCACCCCCCGACGACATCGGCGGGCTGGCCGACGCGATCTTCGAGGCGGCGCAGCTGTCGCGGTCCGACGTGCGCGCTCGGGCCGAGCAGGCGTGCTCGGAGGAAACCATGGTCGACCGCTACCTGACCATGTATCGAAGCATGCTCCGGCCCTCCCGATCGATCACCTCCGCAGGCTCCACTCCTGACACCTCGGGTCGTTCCGCAGGCTCCACTCCTGACACCCTGCTTGCCGTGTGATCGGTTACTACGCACACCATCACGGTGTCGGACACCTGACTCGCGCGACCTCCATCGCACAGCACCTCGACGAGCCCGTCGTGTTGCTGAGTTCGCGGGCCGAACCTGCGCAGCACGAATTCGCCGATTGGGTGTCGCTGCCCCTGGACACCGACACGAGCGATCACCCCGTCGATCCCACTGCCGGTGGTGCACTGCACTGGGCACCTCTCGGCAGCGACGGGCTGCGCGAGCGCATGAACACGATCGCGCGGTGGGTGACCACCGAGCGGCCGCGGCTCGTCGTCGTCGACGTGTCCGTGGAAGTTGCTCTGCTGGTGCGACTTCTGGGAACGCCGGTGGCGGTGACGGCCATGCCGGGCACCCGCACCGATGCGGCGCACACCCTGGCCTACCGCGCTGCGACGCTCATCGTCGCGCCGTGGTCGGATCGGGTGTACCGACCGTCGTGGTTGGCACCCTTCGACCACAAGGTCACCTACACCGGATCGATCAGCCGCTTCGAAGGCAGGGCGCGACCACCCGTACGTGAACGGGGGGCCACCCCACGAATCTTGGTCCTCGGTGGGGCCGGCGGGAGCGTCCTGACTCCCGACGACATCGACGAATGCCGCACGGTCAACCCTCAGTTCGACTGGGTGAGCGCCGGAATCGGACCGAACAACTGGTGCGATGACGTGTGGCCCCTGCTGTGCGACGCCGACGTCGTGGTGACCCACGCCGGACAGAACGCCATCGCCGATGTCGCCGCAGCACGGACCGCGGCGGTGATCGTCGCGCAGGACCGACCGTTCGACGAGCAACAGGCAACCGCACAGGCGTTGTCCGACAACGGGATCGCCGACACCGTCGCCAGCTGGCCGCGGCCCGGCGACTGGCCGGCACTCGTCGAGGCGGCCGCGAAACGCAAACCGGCGGGCTGGTCGGAACTGCGTGTCGACGGCGCAGCAGAACGAGGGGCGGCCGCCGTGTCGTCGGTGCCCTCACGGTGAGCACCGCCGTCGTCACGGTGGTTCACGGTCGGCACCGGCACCTCGCCAATCAACTTGCCGGTCTTCACCGTTCGGTCATCTCGCCCGATCGCCACATCGTCGTGTCGATGGGCGACCCGGACGTTCGCGAGCTGGTCGGTGACGCGGCCACTGTCGTCGACCTGGAGCAGCCCGGCAGCGCGCTCCCTCTCGCCGCGGCACGCAACCTCGGTGCGCGGACCGCCCTCGGGGCCGGATGCGACGTGCTGATCTTTCTCGACGTCGACTGCATTCCCGGCACCGAAATGATCGACCGGTACCAACGCGCCGTGGCCGATCGGCCCCGCGCACTCGCGTGCGGCCCGGTCACCTACCTGCCGGCAATGGGCGAGGTCGCCGTCGACGGGCTGGATCGCTTCACGAATCCGCACCCCGCGAGACCGAACCCCCCGGACGGCATCATCGCGGAAGGAACGAATTACGACCTCTTCTGGTCGCTGTCCTTCGCTCTGACGGCGAGCACCTGGGACACGGTGGGCGGGTTCTGCGAGGACTACACCGGCTACGGAGGAGAGGACACCGACTTCGCCTGGACCGCGCGGCGCTCCGGCGTCGGCCTGGTCTGGGTGGGCGGCGCGCACGCGTATCACCAGCACCATCCGGTGTCGTCGCCGCCGGTCGAGCATCTCGTCGACATCGTCACCAACTCGCGGTTGTTCCACGACCGGTGGGGGCGCTGGCCCATGTCCGGCTGGCTCGACGAGTTCGAGCGCCGAGGCTTGATCGAACGCGACGACGGGACGATTACGCTCGTTCAGTGACCGCCGGGGTCCATCAGAGATTTGCCTTCTTGCGCCTTGACACGTTTGCGCTGGAAAAGCACCAGACCGATACCGGCCGCGATGAGCACGACGGACGAGACGCCGGCGATCATCGTCCAGCCCTCGAATCCGCCGCCCGCTGCAGTCAGCGCGAGGCCGAGGGCAGCCAAGCCCAGTGCGACCAGGAAGTATCCGGGCCAGTTGCGCGCGTCGGTGATGGCCTCACCGGCGTGTGCGCGCGCGGTCCGGGAGTCGTCGACCGCATCGTCCTCGGACTCTTGCGAGCCTTGTTCGTATCGAGTCTTGTCTTCGGTCACTGGGGACTCCTGTCGCGACGTGGTCGTCGCAGACTACCCAGTGTCCGGCGTCTCAACCGGCCGGAGGCCGCGCCGGGAGCTCAGCAGACGCGCAGTGCGCCGCGTACCGACGACAGTGCTGCGCGGGCCTCGGCCAACGTCGGGAAGATCTCGATGCCGGCACCGGCGCCGAGCAAGGTGAGCGAACGGCTCACGGACGGGTCGTTGGAGACGATCACGGTTCGAGCCGGTCGACGACGACGGATTTCCGTCACGATGGCAACGGCCCCTGCGGCACTGAGGAATTCGAGGCGGCTGAAGTCGAAGATGAGCTCGTCCGGGTTTGCGTCGGCAATGCCGTAGAGCGCAGACCTGAGGATGGTCGATGTGGCCAGGTCGACCTCGCCGGAGAGAACGAGACGCGCGGTGTGGCCGTCCATGTCCTCGAGCACGGTCAGGGGAGCGTCGTTGCGGGCGGGCTGTGTAGTGACGTCGACGAGTTTCACCGGGACACTCCTTCTATTGCTGGATCTTGGGTCGAAGCGACCCGCTGATTGAATTTTGAACTTCGAGAACGTCGTTGCGGTCGACGCTCCGTCACGAAGCGATGTACGTCAGATAACGGAGTGGTAACGGATCTAGTCGGCCCTCGGATCGCCCTCGACGACGTCGGTGATCACGACGTCGACGTCGTCCACCGACGCGTGCGAGCGGCCGAGGATGTCCTCCACGACACCCGCCACGACATGGCGGACCTTGTCGGCGACATCGCTCAGCTCGGCGCCGTAGCGCGCGGCGAGTTCCACGCGAATGCGTTCGAGGTGTCGCCCGTCGAGCGTCAACTCGATGTTGCGCGGCACGCTGGAGTCGTCGCCCAGCGCACGAGCCAGGGCGCCCCGCAACACCAGATCGCTCACGGCGATGGCGCCGTCCACGACGGACGCGACCGAGTCCTTCTTTCCGTGATCGTCGGTGGACCTGTCGTCGTCGGCGTGGTCGTGGTCGTGGTCGTGGTCGGACATGTCGACGTCGAGAGGCCAGCCTCCGCGCGGGGCACGACGGACGGCGTCGATCACGGCGTCGACGATGCGGTCCCAGTCGGGTTCGGGAACGCCCTCGAGAATTTTGCCGGCCCGCGCGAAGAAGGCGGCCACGGGATCGTCGGTCATTTCCACCTTGCCATTCTGAGACTCAGCGCATTACGCGCCCGGAGATGATGCCCGCGAACGCCGTCGGCGCTGAGACTCAGCGCGACACCGATCTGCGGGAACGTCATTCCCTCGATTTCCCGTAGTACCCATGATGCTCGCTGCCGGGGCGGCAGCTCGGCCAGCGCCTTCTCCAGAGCGGAGACGAATTCCTGGTTCGACGCGAACACGTGCGGATCCAGTGCTCTGCCGACATGAGCCGGCTCCAGAAGCCAGTCCGGCATCGGCTGCGCGCGTTTCACCCGACGCGAGTCGACGATCTTGCGAGAACAGATGGAGAAGAGCCAGGTCCGTACCGTCGACTCTCCGCGAAACGAGGACGACTGCTTCCAGGCGACCACGAACGTGTCCTGCACGACCTCGCTGACGTCACCCTCGTCCCGCAACATCCGCCGGGCGTAGCGCGTCAGGGACGGTCCGTGCCGACGGACCAGCTGTTCGAAGGAGGTGCGGTCGCCCGCCGCCGACAGGTCCAGCAGTACCCGATCACTGACCGGGAGGTCTGCCGAGTCGGCGTGGTCGTCGGTCATTGCGCAGTCCTCTCCCGTAACGCCATCACGGGTAGAGGCACTTGCAGCCGATGACTTCGACTGCTGTGTATTCGTTGTTTCCTCAACTATCGCTGGTAAAACGTGATGCACATCACACTGATCGTAGATGCGCTCTCGTTTCCACCAACCGACTGAGACTTGGACACACGTACAAGTTTGGGAGTACCCGTGACCAGCACGCCCGAGAATCAGCCCTCGACCTGGGCCTCGCTGCCGATCGCAGAGCAGGCGGACGCCATTGCGGCCGCCACTCTTGCCGTCGACGGTGTCGCCGCCCTGCACGGCGGGATGTTCGGCGAGGTCGGAACCTACCTGCCCGGCCGCCGAGTGGACGGAGTTCGCGTCGACGAGACAGGTGTCGACGTACACGTCAGCGTCACCGAGGGCGCTCCTCTACGGAAGACTGCGCGCGCCGTGAAGCAGGCCGTGGCCGACGGCATGGGCTCGACGGCCGTCACGGTGACGGTCGAAGACGTTGTGCCGACCTAGCAAATCGCACGATACCTGGCTGTGATTCAGATCACAGAGCACGCGCGTTCGGTTTCGCTCGCAACTACCGACTATCTCTCTGTCACAGGCAGTAACACTTACCGAAAGGATTCACCATGAGCTTCATCGACAAAGCAAAGAACGCAGCCGAAGACGCAGTCGGCAAGGCCAAAGAGGTCATCGGCGACGTCACCGACAACAAGGATCTCGAAGCCGAAGGCAAGAAGGATCAGGGTTCGGCCGGCGTCAAGAAGGTCGGCGAGAACATCAAGGACACCTTCAAGTAAGACGTCCTTTCACGGCTTCACCCGCCGCGGCGGTCGGAGGGCGTCTCCCGAGGGAGTGGACGCCACCCGACCCGCCACCGGCAGCAACACCAGTAAGTGCACCAAGCATCAGAAACACGTTGCAGGCGTGATTATTTCACCGCTTGCCCATCATTCTTCTCGCGCTTCGGCGCATTCATCACAGGCGACCACCACCGATCGACGACGGTCGGGCGTCGGTCGCGCCAGAAAGCAGGACACATCCGATGAGCGGACAACGAAGTATTGCCAGTCGGCTGTACGAAGGTCTCGGCCGCGTCACGTGGAAAGTAGTGCGCCGCAAGATCGACGAGCGCCGCGCACAGAAAGGTCAGCGACGATGACATCGCAGGAAGTCGCACACGACATGACGGTCGAATACTCGGCGCCCACCGTCTACGCAGCCGAAGGAATCGGTACCGCAATCCTGGTGATCGGCGGAGTCGGCACAGCCGTTCTCGCTGGCGACACCGTCGGAACACCGGGCATCGCACTGGCTTTCGGTCTCACGCTGCTCGCGCTGGCGTTCTCCATCGGACCGATCTCCGGGTGCCACGTGAACCCGGCAGTCACCCTCGGCGCGATGCTCGCCGGCCGTATCTCGGCGGTCCGCGCCGCGGGATACGTTGTCGCACAGCTTGTCGGCGCTCTCGTCGGTGCAGCGGTGGTACTCGCGATCGCATCCGGACGACCGGGGTACGACAAGGCCGTCGACGGTCTGGGCACCAACGGATACGGTTCTGCCTCCACCGGTGGATACGGCCTCGTACCCGTCGCGATCACCGAGATCGTGCTGACTGCACTCCTGGTCGGTGTCGTCCTGGCGGTGACCGCCCCGCACGCACCGTCCGCGGCAGTCGGCGTTCCGATCGGCTTGACGCTCACCGTGATTCACCTCATCGCCATCGGCATCGACTCGACGTCCGTCAACCCGGCACGCTCGTTCGGCCCGGCGCTGCTGGCCGGTGATCTCGCGCTGAGCCAACTCTGGGTCTTCGTCGTCTTCCCGCTGATCGGCGGCGCTCTGGCCGCCGGGGTCTACCGACTGCTCGACGCCGGTCGTAACCGCACCGCCTGATCAACTTCGCCCGCACGTTCACTCACCGAAACACTCACCGAAGAAAGAGGAACCATCATGTCGACCACCACCAACCGCACCCCCGCTCGCAAGGCCGGCGGATTCGCGTCCAAGTTCTCGTTGCTCATCGCGCTCGTCCTGATCGTCGCGCTGGTGATCTTCGTTCTGCAGAACACCGTGCACCAGAACATCAACTTCATCGGGTGGAACTTCGACCTGTCGGTGGGCGTGTCGCTGCTCGGCGCGGCGATCGTCGGAGCCGTCATCGCCCTCATCCTCGGCGCAGCGATCCGCCTGCGTCGCGCGGTTCGCTGATGCTGCCACTCCTGGCACGCAAGTACATCTACCGGTACTTGCTCGTCGCGTTCGGCTTCCCGCTTCTCGCGCGGTTGATGTTCGGTCTCGGCGGCACACTCGAACAGCGGGCGGGCCAACCCACCACCGTGTCGAAGGGCCTGAAGAAGATCGGCGCGTTCACTCAGCGGCGAGCAGACAAGGCCGCCGGCAAGAGGAAGTAAATACTCCCGCTCGAGGCGCGAACTCTCCCCGGAGAGTTCGCGCCTTTTGTCGTATCAGCGACGCGTTGCCCCCAGCAGTGCCCGCGAGATCAACCCTGCCGGACGGTGCTCGACCTTGCCCGACTCGATCGAGACGACGCCGCCGGCCCACACCGGATCGGTGTCGGCAGCGGCCAGTGGGTCGACGTCCGATTCGGTTCCGTTTCCGGACCGAACGGTGATAGCGCGCGCCAGAGCCTCGGTGAGCGCGATCGGCTTCTCGATTCCGAAGACGTCGATCGCTGCATTCCCGCGGCGGACCACCATGTCGTGCTCGAGACTCTCGACCAACGAGACCACGGTGCCCTTCGGCATCCGAGTGATGGCCGCGACGGAGCGCCCCACGAGCGCCGTCGGCAGAAACGGAATGGACACCTGCGGCCGTCGCAACCCGGCAACCTGCGCGTACGTCTTCAGCAGTTCCGGGTACGTCAGCACCTCGGTGCCTCCGATGTCGAAGGACCCGGGCTTCGCCGTCGGACCGAGTGCCTCGGCGATGACGGTCAGTACGTCGGCCACCGCAATGGGCTGCACCTTCCGCTTCATCCAGGTGGGAATGGGCGTGACGGGCAGTCGTTCGCTCATCCGGCGGACCAGCTCGAAGGACGTGGAACCCGAACCGAGAATGATCGCGGCACGCAATGCAGTGGAGTCGACGGCGCCGGCGTCGAACGCTTCCTCGACCTGCAAACGGGACTTGATGTGATCCGACAGCGCCGTGCCGTCGTCGGGCACGGTGCCGGACAGGTAGACGATCCGGCCCACCGAGTTCTTCTCGGCAGCACGCGCCAGACGCTCCGCCGCCTCCCGGTCCTTGGTCACGAAGTCGCCCTCGTCCATCGAGTGGACGAGATAGACGACCGCGTCGACCCCGACCGTCGCGTCGTCGAACGAATCGTGGTCGTCCAGATCGAAGTGTGTGGTCTCCACGCGGTCACCCCACGCGAAGTTGTTCTTCTTCTTCGGGTCGCGCATCGCCGCGACGATGTCGTGCCCCCGGTCGAGAAGGATCGGGATCAATCGAGACCCGATGTAGCCGGTGGAACCCGTGACGAGAACACGCACGTCGAAACCTGCTTTCTGTTGTGCGTCGGGTTACCCGTCGTCGGCGGAGAACACACGTGACTCCCGCGACAGGACCGATTCGGAGGCGAAAACCGCCGAGAACCGGGTGCACCGGGGCGTGACGCTCACCGCGACCGGTACCGTGGACCTGCTGGTCGATCGAGGCGCTCGGGTTCTACCTGCTCCCGAGAGTGATATGGACGACTGCCGTGACGGCGGACACCGAGCGTAGCGAGCTCCGCGATTTCGCCCACGGTGTCTGACTCGCCGAACGAGGTGGGTCCATAGACTGTCGGTCTTCTGGCTTACTGTGACCACACCGCAACACGAAAGGCCGACACCCAATGGCATTGCCCACACTGACCCCCGAACAGCGCGCCGACGCCCTCGCCAAGGCTGCTGCAGCCCGCACGGCGCGCACCAAGCTGCGTGAACAGCTCAAGGCCGGAGAGCTGACCTTCCAGTCGCTCCTCGACAAGTCCGCCGACGACGCGATCGTGGCGAAGACCAAGGTCTCGTACGCCCTCGAGTCACTTCCCGGCGTCGGCAAGGTCAAAGCTGCCGAACTCATGACCACCATCGGGATCACCCCGACGCGACGCATCGGCGGACTGGGCACGGCCCAGCGCACGCAGCTTCTGGCCGCACTGGCCTGACGCACGCTCGTCGAACGGGGAGTCTCCTGCGGGAGGCTCCCCGTTTTTCGTGCCGGTCAATTAGTTCGCACGCTATTGGTTAGTGCACGAACTGTGACTACACTGGCGGCCGTGGATCCCCTCGCCCTCGATCGTCAGGTCTGTTTCGCTCTGGCCGTCACCAATCGCGCAGTCCTCGCGGTGTACCGCCCGCTGCTCGAACCGATGGGTCTCACCCACCCGCAGTACCTGGTGATGCTCGCCCTCTGGGGTAACTCGCCGATGTCCGTCAAGCAGATCGGCGCGGCCCTCCAACTCGATTCGCCCACCCTGTCGCCGCTGCTGAAGCGACTCGAAGCGGCGGGCCTGCTCACCCGCACCCGCGCCGAAGGCGACGAACGGACACTCCTCGTCTCCCTGACCGACGCCGGCTCCGAATTGAGGAACGAGGCGCTCGCGATTCCCGGTGCCGTGATGGACAAACTCGGAGTCGAGATGGACGAGATCGTCGAACTGCACTCCGTTCTCACCCGCATCAACACCGCCGCACAGACAGCTGGAGCTATATGAGCACCACCCGACCCAACCCGATTCAATGGCTCGGCTATGCCGCCGGCCGCACCCTTCCCCCCTCGATGCAGGACTGGGTGCGCAACGACCTCGTCGGTCCGAGAGCGGTCCCGCGGCACCTCGCGCGCAACATGGTGCTGTTCTCACCGGTGTTCGCCGCGTTCCTGCTGTTTCCCGGTGAACTGTGGCTGCGCGGCGCGATGATCCTGCTCGGCGTGCTACTCGCGCTGTTCTACACCGCCGCGTACATGGAGCAGAACCGCATGCGCCGCCTCGAACGGCACGGCTTGCCCCCGACGTTGCAGAACCCGAAGAAACAGCAACGCATCGACGCCGAGCGTGAGGCGTACGAGAAGAGGCATTCGCCGTTCGGCTTGGGATGACCGATCGGTCGACCCCGTCGAGCCGGTGCTAACTTGTCTTGATCACCGAACAAGGGGGGTTACGACGTGGGGTTCACACGCACCGAGGAACAGTTCGATTCGAGGGGGGTTCGCTGCGCGGCCGCGGTCTTTCGGCCCGAGTCGCAGACCGGTCCGGCCGTGGTCATGGCGCACGGTTTCAACGGAGTCCGAGCTCTGCGGCTCTACGCCTACGCCGAGCGATTCGCCGACGCCGGGTACACCGTGGTGGTCTTCGACTACCGCGGCTTCGGTGAGAGCGAGGGTGAACCCCGGCAAGTGCTCGACATCGACGCCCAGCTCGACGACTGGCGCAGCGCTCTGAAATTCACCCGCGCCCTGGACGGCGTCGACGCCGGAAAGGTCGTCGCGTGGGGAACATCGTTCTCCGGCGGACACGTCATCACACTCGCGGCATCCGGCGAGCCGCTCGCTGCCGTCATCGCGCAGGTTCCCCACATCAGTGGGCCGGCCGCGGTGCGCGCCACCGGCGTCAAGCAGTCTCTGCGCCTCGCCCCGTACGCCCTCGGCGATCAGGTACGCAGCCTGCTCGGGCGCGCACCTCTCTACGTTGCCGCCGCCGGTACGCCGGGCTCGAAAGCGGTGATGGCCACCCCGGACGCCGAGCCCGGTTACTCCAAGCTGATCTCGGAATCGGGGCTGACGCCGGACGCCTATCCCATGGACGTCGCGGGGCGGATTCTGCTGCGGATCGGCCTCTACTCGCCGGGGCGCCACGCGTCGGCGATCACCTGCCCCGCGCTGGTGCAGATCGTGACCGAGGATTCGATCACTCCCACCGCGGTCGCACTGAAGGCCGCGTCCAAGATCCGGAACGGAGTCGTCAAGACCTACCCGGGCGGACATTTCGACCCCTACGTCGAACCGCTGTTCCCCACCGTCATCGCCGATCAGCTCGCGTTCCTGGCCGACGCCGTCCCGGTCTGATCACGAGCCCGCGACGACGAGACGCGTCGTGTCCGCCACCAGTGCGTTCATGGCCGGCGCGTTCTCGTCGCCGGACGTTGTGGTGCTCAGAACGACGAGGAGAATCCGTCGACCGTCCGGGCCGAGCAGAAGCCCCGCGTCGTTCGATACGCCGTAGCTTCCGGTGCCCGTCTTGTCGGCCGACGTCCATCCCTCGGGAATGCCAGCCCGGAACCGCGCGGTGGACGTCTCGGTGCTCCCCATCCACGTGAGCAACTGCTCGCGGGACGGCCCGCTCAGCACGTCGCCGTCGAGCAGAGTCCGATATCCGGCGGCCAACGAGGCAGGTGTGGTGGTGTCGCGCGGGTCCTCCGGAATCGCGGTGTTCAGCTCGGGTTCCGTGCGGTCGAGCCGGAACTCGTTGTCTCCCAACGAATGCGCAAACGATGTCAGCGCAGCAGTTCCTCCGGCTTCCCGAATGAGCAGATTGCCGGAGGTGTTGTCGCTCTTGGTGAGAGCGGCAGACGCGAGGTCGGCGACGGTGACCGTCGACCCGGCGGGCCAGTCCACCGCAGATCCGGGCACCTTGTCCTCGGCGGTGACGATTCTGGTGTCGGACAACGACAATCGGCCTGCGTCCACGGCCGCGAGCACCGCACCCACCGCGTAGACCTTGAACGTGGAGCAGAACGGGAATCGTTCGTCGGACCGATTGTTCTGGGTCCGACCCGACGACAGGTCGATAGCGGCGACTCCGAGTCGGGCCGAGTCGCGACTCTCGAGCGCAACGAACGGCGACGGCGAATCGACGCGCGAGGTGGTGACGGGGGGCGGCGCGTCGGTCGTCGCCGACGAGCATCCGACGAGGGTGGCAGCCGACACGAACGCAGCAACGAACGCGGCAGCACGGCGTGAGCTCATGACGGGTACTCAACCAGGTTGTGATTCCTCACGACGCCACCGGTCCGATGTGAGAAATTGACAAAACCTGTCGGGGAGTATGCACTGGAGATTGCTGGGGACAACAGCCGAACCGGGATCCACGTCGTCGCCGCACAGGCCACGTCGTCGACTCTTCGCCCGGGAACACAGGACAGCGCTCGATCTGTATGTCGAGCAACGCATTCGATGCCCGATTGCCGGCCGGAGCCGAATCGATGACCACCAATTCCCCCGCATTCGATCAGGCCGAATGGCGTCTCGGGGCGGCATGCCGCGGAATGGACGCCGACGTCTTCTATCCGCCCGAGAACGAACGCGGGCACGCTCGCAGCATCCTGGTCGCCAAAGCCCGCAAAATCTGCGAGCAATGCCCCGTCCTCACCGAGTGCCGCGCCTACGCGCTGGCCGTCGACGAGCGCCACGGCGTCTGGGGAGGGCTGTCGGAGACCGACAGGCGCAAGCGCCGGACGTACGTCACGCCCACGTCCGACTGACCGGCGCGCTCCACATCCCGACGATCGCGTCCACCAGGTCTGCGCCGAAATCCGCCCAGTTCCCCGTGGCGTCGCGCTCGCGCTCGGCACTCATGTGGACGATGAGTTGTCGAGCCATGTCGCCGCGCGCTGCGCGGACCGAGGGTGGCAGATCTCGGACACAGCTCTGCAGTCCGGCCAGAATTCGGCGCAATGCCGGTGACTCCAAGGCGGTTTCGTAGATCACCCCGCGCAGCGCCGGGTCGGTCATGACCTGCGCACTGAATCGCGCATACGACGAATGCGCCCCCATCGTGACGAGGTGTTCGATGTAGGGCACGACAAGGCACGTGACCCAGTCACGGAGGTCGGTCGATCCTTCGATCTCTGCCAGCAGCCGTTTCCGACTCTCCTCGATCGGCACCGCGTGCTTCTGGACGATCGCGAGCACCAGGTCGTCCTTGGTCCCGAAGTGGTAGCCGACGGCCGAGCTGTTTCGCTGTCCCGCGCCTTCGCTCACCTGCCTGTTCGACACCGCAAACACACCGCGCTCGGCGAACAACTCCTCGGCGGCCGCAATGATCACGTCTCGCGTGTCGTCACCGTGCACGTGCATCTCCTCCGTTTGCCATATTCAATCACATGACTTAAATTCTCTAAGTCAGTTGATTTAAAAACTTTACCAACGGTTTACTGGAGGAGTGGCGATGTCCACACGTTCACCGGACGCCACGGCGCCGAAAGCTCAGGGCACCAACGGAATCGTCGCGGTCCTCGCCTTCGCCGGCATCGTCGTCGCCTTGATGCAGACGCTCGTCATTCCCATCATCCCGCAACTACCGACGCTGCTGGACACGTCCGCTGCGAACACGGCATGGGTCGTGACGGCCACCCTTCTGGCCGGCGCCGTGGCGGTACCGGTGATGGGCCGCCTCGGCGACATGTTCGGAAAGCGTCGGCTGCTGCTCGTCGGACTCGCTCTGCTCGTCGTCGGTTCGGTCGTCGGCGCACTCAGTGACACCGTTCTGCCGCTCATCGTCGGTCGAGTGCTGCAAGGCCTCGCATCGGGCGTGATCCCACTGGGTATCAGCGTCATGCGCGACGTCCTTCCTCGCGAGAAGCTGGCCGGCTCCGTCGCCCTGATGAGCGCATCGCTGGGAGTCGGTGGCGCACTGGGCCTTCCGGCTGCCGCCCTCATCGCCGAGTACGCCGACTGGCACTACCTCTTCTGGACGTCGGCTGCGCTCGGTGTCGTCGTGACCGCTCTGGTTGTCGCCGTCGTCCCCGAGTCGACGGTCCGAGCCGGGGGCAGCTTCGACTTCCCCGGTGCCGCGTCGCTGTCGATCGCTCTCGTCTCACTCCTCCTGGCCATCTCGAAGGGGTCGAGTTGGGGATGGACCAGTGGCACGACGCTGGGCATGCTTGCCTTGTCCCTCGCCGCGTTCGCATTCTGGGCGTGGTGGGAGCTGCGCACCCCGCTGCCGTTGGTCGATCTGCGCGTCACCACCCGGCGTCAGGTGTTGTTCACGAACCTCGCGTCCATCGCCATCGGATTTGCCTTGTTCGCAATGTCTTTGGTGTTCCCGCAGGTACTGCAGCTCCCCACGGCCACGGGCTACGGCCTCGGTCAGTCGATCCTGGCCGCCGGCCTCGTGATGGCACCGTCGGGAGTCATCATGATGCTCGTCGCCCCGCTGTCCGCACGGATCACCACCACCCGTGGACCCAAGACCACTCTGATGCTGGGCGCGGTCGTCATCGCGGCCGGATACTTCATCGGCGTCGTCACCCTCAGCGCCGTCTGGCTTCTCGTCGTCATCTCCATGGTCATCGGCGCCGGCATCGGCCTCGCATACGGCGCCATGCCCGCACTCATCATGGGCGCCGTCCCCGCATCGGAGACCGGTGCAGCCAACAGCTTCAACACGCTGATGCGTTCTCTCGGAACATCGTTCGCGAGTGCCGTCGCCGGTGTGATCCTCGCGCAGATGACGATCGACCTCGGCGGCCGGTCGATTCCGTCGGAGGCCGCCTTCCACGTCACGATGGGCGTGGCGGCGGGGGCTGCCGTGCTGTCGTTCGTGCTCGCCGCATTCATCCCGCGCTTCGTGGCGCCCACATCAGGCGGGACCGAGGACCGCGTCGGTCAGGGTCACGAGCTGGTCCAGGAACGGGCCGAGTGATGTGTCCGGACGACTAGCGGCGATCGGGCACTCTCTATCTCGCTCAGCGAGATCGATTGTGCCCGATCGCTCGCCGGATTTCGAGAAGGACGCCTGACGGGTCCCCGACGATCCGGTGATAGGTGAAACGAAGAACGTGCCAACCCGCATTGATCAACACGTTCTGCCGGTGAGCATCGTGGTCGAACCGTTCGACATCTCGATGCCAGGCCCAGCCGTCCACCTCGATGGCTACCCGTTGCACAGCGAACGCTACGTCCACCTCGTAGCCACAGGTTTTCACGTGGGTACGCCATCCGGTGATTCCGGCTCCACGAAGCAAGCGAAGCAGGATGCGTTCGGCTTCCGAGTGTCCTCCCTCGGCAGCGATACGCAATAGCCGTGCGGCTTCCACGCTTCCCGCACGGCCCGCATGAAGTTCGTGCACCGCCGTCAGTATCGGAAGATTGGTCTTGAACTGGAGGGCGCGATCCATCAGCCGTGATCCATCGGGCACGAGAACGGCCGCTTCGAGCACCGTCAGCGGCACATTCGTCACCCGCAACCCGCGGACCGTGTCGACATCCCGGTACTGCAGGTCGCGTCTGCGCACCGTGATTCCGTTGCCACGCTTGATATTGCGCCGACGTGGCGTTGTCACCCACTGCTTCTGCGGCGCACGATCCAGTAGGCCGTGCCACCACGGTGCACTCGGCCCGTAGGCGCATGCACGATCACCTGCCCCGAGAACAGCAGCTCGAAGTTCAGCCGCGTCGGTCAGCTGACGGTCCGCGCTGAGGTAGACGCCGGGGCCGACCGATCGCCACCGACCCGTCTGTACGCGGCGGCCGATCGCCGCGCGACTCAGTCCGGCGCGCAGTGCCTGCCCGGCGCTGATCACGCCGTCCTGCTTGGCGAGGATCCGGCTCAACTCGGGAGGCTGCATACATCCTTGGACGGATCGAACTGTCCCCGCGGTTCCACGAGAAGATCGGGGAGCTTCTTTCTCGCTGAGCGAGATCGATTGTGCCCGATTGCCGGTCCGCCGCGATCGACCGAACCGTACTGTCGAATCCACACTCACAACGACAGGACCTCCATGAAAACCTGGCTCATCACCGGCTGTTCCACCGGCCTCGGACGTGACCTCGCGGAGGCCGTCCTCGCACACGGCGACAACGTCGTCGTCACGGCTCGCAACGTCGATTCGGTGGACGACATCGCCGGGCGGTTCCCGGACACCGCACTGGCGGTCGCCCTCGACGTCACCGACGACGAGCAGGTGAACACGGTGGTCGGCGCGGGCATCGACCGCTTCGGCAGCATCGACGTGCTGGTGAACAACGCCGGATACGGCTACCGCGCAGCCGTCGAAGAAGGGGAGGACGACGCCGTCCGACGGTTGTTCGACACTCATGTGTTCGGCACGATGCGCACGGTCAAGGCCGTTCTTCCCGGAATGCGAGAGCGACGCTCCGGCACCATCGTCAACCTCTCGTCGATAGGCGCGCGGATCTCGCCGGCCGGCTCCGGGTATTACTCGGCGGTCAAGGCGGCGATCGAAGCGCTCACACTCTCACTGCGACGTGAGGTGTCGCCGTTGGGGATTCGTGCCGTCGCCGTCGAACCCGGCGCTTTCCGAACCGATTTCGCGGGCCGATCACTGACGCAGTCCGAGGTCCCCATCGCCGACTACGCAGACACGGCAGGCGCGCGCCGGCTCGAGAACGACACCGCCCACGGCACGCAGGCGGGCGACCCCACCAGAGCCGCTGCTGTCCTGATCCAGGCGATCGAATCGGACGATCCGCCGTTCATGCTGCTCCTCGGCAACGATTCCGTCGACGCCTTCCGCGGAGCACTCGATTCGCTGCTCTCCGACGTCGACGCGTGGGAGGTCGTCAGTCGCAGCACCGATTTCGATTCGTAGGCTTCACGACTGATTGAGACCGGAAGCCCTGGGTATCCGCCTGGCAGCGGAGAGTGCCGAGCGCACCCTGCTCATAGGTGCCTGATCGTCGTGAAGTCTCCCGCGACGAGTGAAGCACATTCCGGTGACACCAGACATCTGGAGTTCGATCATGTTCCGTCACACCGATTATCTGCAATTCGACGCCAAGCCGGAAAAGCCCGACCCGGTCTACGCCCACAAACTCCAGGAGCTGATCGGCGGCGCGTTCGGCGAGATGACCGTAACAATGCAGTACCTGTTCCAGGGTTGGAACTGCCGCATGGAGGGCAAGTACAAGGACCTCATCATGGACATCGCCACCGAGGAAATCGGCCACGTGGAGATGCTCGCGGTGATGGTTGCGCGTCTACTCGAAGGGGCGCCCGCCACCGACCCGACGACAGCGGCCGCCGGCGATCCCGTCGTCGCGGCGGTCATGGGCGGAATGGACCCGCAGCAGGCAATCGTGGCCGGCGGCGGAGCGTTGCCGGCCGACAGCAACGGGTATCCCTGGAACGGGCGCTACATCATCGCCAGCGGCAATTTGCTCGCCGACTTCCGCGCCAACGTCGCGGCAGAAGCGCAGGGGCGCTTGCAGACTGCGCGTCTGTACAACATGACCGACGATCCGGGCGTCAAGGCGATGCTGAAGTTCAACCTCGCCCGCGACACCCACCACCAGAACCTGTGGCTCGCCGCCATCGAGGAACTGCAGACGGACGGGTACGAAGATGTGGTCGTGCCGAACGCGCTGATGGACGAGGAGTACGCGGAGCACGCCACCGACCTGTGGCACCTGTCCGACGGTGAGATGTCGCAGACCGGCGGCTGGGCCAGCCGCCTCGCCCCCGACGGCGTCCACCAGATGGGCTTTCTCGCGGACCCGCAGCCGTTGGGCGACAAGGGAAGTGCCCCGGCCCCCGACCCGTTGCTCTATGCGACGTACGACGGAGCGAAGGGTGCGCCCGCGACGGCCGCCGTGGGAACCGAGAAAGGCGTTCTGGGAAAGCTGAAGGACGCGCTCGACTAGATCGAGGCCAGGCGCCTCGAGACCGCGGGCGCTGCTGAGACCGGCCATCGGTCCCTTCGGGGGTCGGTGGCCGGGTCTCATCTCCGCCGTCGGAACCAGGGAGACGACACATGACGCTCGAACGTTTGGTTCACGAATTCTTGGCCACCCGCCGCTGGTCGCTCGACGAACTCGTCGACCGTTACCGTGGGCCGGTGCCGGAGGAGTCGTGGAGACAGTGGGCGACGGGGACGCCGCTGTCGACATTTCCCGAACCCTCTACGCTCGCGGCGGCGGCGGCCGCTCTCGATGTCGACGTGGCCACCGTCGTACTCGCGGCGGCACGCAGCGCAGGATTGGCCGTCGAACCGCGTCGACGCTCGAGCCCCGAATCACCGGCCATGGCGTCCGCACGTGACTTCGAGGAACAATTGGCGGCAGAATTGGCCGGAAGCGAACTCGACGACGACCGGTACAGAGCCGAACCGACGCGTTAGGCGGTAACGAATGCCCGAAGGCGACACCGTCTTTCAGCTCGCCAGAAAGCTGCGACCGGCCCTCGACGGCCAAAGCCTCGCGTCCGGACGACTTCAGGTTCCGGCGCACGCGACCGAAGACCTGACCGGACAGACGATCCTGCGTCATCGCACCATCGGCAAACACCTGCTGACCGATTTCGACGGCGACATCACACTGCACACGCACCTGAAGATGACCGGTTCGTGGACCGTCGTCCGAGCGGGCCGACGGTTACCCTCCCGGCTCGATCCCGAGGTCCGCGTCCGTCTGGCCGTGGAGAACGGACCGACCGCGTACGGCCTGAACCTTCCGGTCGTGCAGTTGGCGAAGACCGGCGATGCGCACCAGTGGACCGACCACCTGGGACCGGATCCGTTGCACGACGACTTCGACGCGGCCGTGGCCGCCGCGAACGTCCTCGCCGACCCGTCGAGGCCCATCGTCGCGGTGTTGCTGGACCAACGCGTCATGGCAGGACCGGGGAACCTGTGGGCGAACGAATTGTGCTTCCTGCGGGGACTGTCACCGTGGCGGCCCGCGGGTGAGGTCGACGCGGCGGCGCTGGTGGCGTTGACCCGAAAAACCATGCGGCACTCCGCAACCGTGCCGGGAGCAATGCAGGTCACGACGGGTGACAAGCGACCCGGCCGGCAGCACTGGGTGTCGGGACGTGCGCACAAACCGTGCCTACGATGTGGGACGACGATCCGGGTGGTGGACGAAGTTCCCGGCGACCCGGAGCGTCGCCGAACGTGGTGGTGCCCGCACTGCCAGCCGGGTCCCGGACCGGATCGCTGAACGGGCGTAGCCGGGCTACACGTTCGCGCTGTCCACGCGGCCGTACGCGGTCGCGTAGCGCTGCGCCCACGGCAGTGCCTGCTCGAGCTGACCGGCCAACCGAAGCAGGGTCGACTCACCGCCCAGCGGAGCGACGAACTGCACTCCCATCGGCAGACCCTCCGGAGTCCAGTGCAGAGGGAGCGACATCGCCGGCCGGCCGGTGAGGTTCGCAAGTTGGGTGTAGGGCACCCAGCCGAGGTTGGCATCGATCATCTGATCGACCAGTGCGGAATGCCTGAGCAGACCCGCGGTGCCGGTCTTCAGCAGGCCCGCCGCCGCGATCGACGTGAGCTTGGGTGTGTCGAGTGACCCGATCTTCGGAGGCAGATCCGCCAAGGTCGGCGTCAGCAGAAGATCGTACGACTCGAAGAACGTCGTCAACCGACGCACGTGTGCGTGTCGGCGCTCGACGGCGTCGACGTACTCGACGCTGCTGTAGGCGCGGCCCAGCGCAGCCATGATCTGGGTGTCGACCTCGAAAGCGCTGTTCCCGCAACCGGATCGGCGTTTGGCGTCGTCCATCTCCCACGCCAGGTAGACGAACCAGGTCAGCAGGAAATCACGCGCGAGTGCGGCGTCGTCGAAGGGCTGTGCGTCGAGCAACTCGATCCGATGCCCGAGTCCTTCCAGCGATGTCGCCGCAGCATTCACGGCGGCAATGGCCTGCGGATGTGGCGACGAGTTGATGCTCGACGAGGTGCACACGCCGATCCGCAGAGAACCGGGATCCCGTGCGACCTGAGACAGGAACGTCTCGGTCGGCATTGCAGGCGAGTACGGTCCGTTGGGCTCGCCGCCGGCCAGTACGTCGAGCATGGCCGCGGTGTCGCGAACCGAGCGCGACACCACCCCTTGGGTCGCGGCCCCGTGCATCGCTTCGCCCGACGTCGGTCCCATCGGAATCAGTCCGCGTCCGGGTTTGAGGCCCACCAATCCGCAGCACGCGGCCGGGATGCGGATCGAGCCGCCTCCGTCACTGGCTCCGGCCACGGGGAGAATCCCGGACGCCACGGCGGCGGCCGACCCGCCGGACGAACCTCCCGGTGTCCGGGTCAGGTCCCACGGGTTGCGTGTGGGGCCGAACAAGTCGGGTTCGGTGATGCCCTTGGCGCCGAACTCGGGGGTGTTGGTCCGCCCGAACACGGTGACACCCGCGTCGATCCAACGCTGAACCACCGTCGCGTGCTCGGCGGCAGGGATCGAGGCGAGCGAACTCGAGCCGCAACTCGTCGGGACGCCGGCGTAGTCCTGGTGCAGGTCCTTCAGAAGAAACGGGACCCCGGCGAACGGCCCTGTGGCCCCGCGCTTCACGAGGTCTCTGGCCTGCGAGTCCATGAAGCGCACGATCGCGTTGATTCGGGGGTTGACGACCCTGGCTCGGTCACGGGCGACGTCGAGCAATTCGGTCGCGGTCACCTGCCCCGCCTGCACCAGTTCGGCCAAACCGAGGGCGTCGAATGTCCGGTACTCGTCGAAGCGCATACGGTCGCACGTTAGTGCACAGGACAGGGCCTGTGCCACAACCCCGCGCGCTCGTCGATCTAGCGGCGCACCGTCGGGAACCGCTGGACGAGCCGATCGATGTGCCGGGAGACCTCGTACAACTCGGCCCGCAACGAACGCGACTCCGATTCGAGAATTTCCGCGGGCGCGCGAGCACCTTCTGCTCGGAGTGTGCTCGCGCGCCGGTCGGCAGTCTCGATGCCGTTGGTGCAGCGTTCGACGTGCTCGTTCAGAGCGCCCAGGAGTAGACGCGCCTGAGCCTCGTCGGCGTCGTCGTCACTCCCGTCGGAATTCACCCACCAAGAATCGCACAGTCAGGATCTGGTCGAACGGTCAACTATCGAAAACGATCGACCATCCACAACCGTCAGCTGAGGCCGTTGAAGGCGTTGAACGCGACCAGCAGGTCGGAGAGAGCGGCAAGAGTGGTGACGAAATCAGGCATGGTTACTCCTCGTGGTCCGGGCCGCCGAGTGCGGCCGCCTCAAAGGTGTACAGAGACAACATGAACGGCTGGTTGTGGAAAGCCGCGAAGGGCGGTCGGAACGTGAACGTATCGTGAATGGGTAACGGCCAGTGGGGTTTACGTGACAAAACGGACATAGGTCACCGACGACGTCGTCTCGTCGTGCTCGGTGACAAGCTCAGCCGCCGGGGACGGTGCGGACACACAACGCGAACCAAACCGACCGCGCCGGTCCACACCCGTTGTTCACCCTCCCGTCATCGCTATCTTGAAATTCGTTCAGCAACAACAGTTTTGGTCGTGTCCGAGTTGACACGTCCGCTGCCCTCGTAGTTCGATTCCCCTGCAGCTACCGGTGGACGGGGGACGCCCCACACCGAAGCTCCGCCTGTCTCGCCGTCGAACAGGCTTCGCCACCACAGTCACCAGTGAAGGAAAACCGAGACACATGAAGATGAAGAAGTTCGCAATGGTCGCTGCCCTGACGATCGCCTCGCTCGGCACCGCCGCCGGCACCGCGTACGCCGATCCCGCTGCTGCTCCCGCCCCCGCACCGTCGCCCACCGCGGCGTTCGAGACCAACGTGGACCTTCCCGCCGCCGTGTCGGGCGTCAAGGACAACATCACCACCACCGCAGCCCTGGGTGGTTACATCGGCGGCGCAACGGGTCTCGTCACCGGTTGCGTTCTCGGTGGCGTGGCAGCAGGCGTCGTCTCGGCCCCCGCCGCACTTCTCTTCGGCGCCGGCCCGGTGGCCGGTTGCATCGGTGGGGCAATCCTCCTCGGCTCCACCGGAGCACTCGCCGGTACCGCCATCGGCGGCCTCGGATCCACCGCCGCGAACGTCGGCCCGTTCACGCAGCTGCTGAACCAGCCCCCCGCCGCCAAGAAGTAGTCTTTCGCCCCACGAAAAAGACCGCACCGGCCCTGACGGGTCGGTGCGGTCTTTTCGTCGTTCGCGGCTGTTACCCCGCGCAGTTCCCGGCGGTCGGAACGTCGTTCAGTCGATCCCCCAGCCACTTCATGGCCGGAATCTCGTTGATGAGCAACGGAAGTGCGTGTCCCGCACCGAGTCCCGGGAAGATCGGCGGGAGCGGAACGGTGTCGAGCTGCACGTTCGCGCCCTTGGCGCACCAGTCGCCGGCCAGCTCGACGGCCTGACCGTGAGGCACGATGTCATCCGTCGACCCGGTGCCGATGTACACCGGTGCGGTCGGCGTCCGGTTGCCGATCTTGTTGGCCGCGAACACCTCACCCGCGATCGGAATCGACTTCAGCAGATCGGACAGGGACTGACCGGTCTTGGTGAACTCGTTGGTGCGATGGAACCCGACGCTCAGCACGGTCGCTCCCACGCACTGATTGGCGACGGTGGCGAGCATCTGCTGACCGGCCGGGTTGATGTTGTCGTCGATGGTCGGATTCAACTCGGGGTTCGACTCCCGCAGACCGTTCAGCGTGTATCCGATGACGCCGGTCAGACTGGTGCCGTCGACCTGCGCCAGCGTGGCCGCCAGGTCGGCCGGTGGCGCTCCTGCGTAGGTGCCCTTGATGTCGAGCTCCGGCGCGTATTCACCGGCCAGCTCGGCTGCGGCAGCGGTGGCACCGCCACCCTGCGAATACCCCCACATCCCCACCGGGGCGTCGGGCGTGATCTTGGTGCCGGGCAGACTCTGCGCAGCCCGAACCGAATCGAGGACGGCATGCGCCTCGGCCGCACGGTTGACGTAGGTGTGGTTCCCCGGAGTACCGAGACCCTGGTAATCGGTCATCACGACGGCTATGCCCTGCAGGAGCAGCGCATTGATGGTCAGCAGTTCGTACTCGACCATGACGTCGAGAGGCGGCGCGTAGGTGATGAGTTGGTTGAGCATCTTCGACGGTGCGCACTGATCGCCCTGACCCTGGGTGCCCGGCGCCACCGCCACGACCGGCCGCGGTCCCTTACCCGTCCAGTCCAACGCGGGATCGATGTAGGTGCCGGTGACGGCGATGGGCTTGTCGTTCGCGTCCTCGGATCGGTACATCAGACGCGTTGCGGTGCCGGGGAACTGACCGTTCACGCCGGGAACCGAGGGCACCAGGACGGACGGTCCGGTGCGGATGAGGTCGCCGTTGGACCCGCTGGGAAGCGGCGACGGCGGGGTGTAGAAATCGGGTGCGGCAGAGGCCGACGGCGCGACGGTGAGCACCATCGCCGTAGCAATTCCCATGATCGCAGCGAGAGACTTGGACAGCCGCACTTCACATCCGTTCGTCGAGTCGACAGTTTGGTGAGATGACCGTACGTGACCGGTAACACATATACCTAGGCCGATCGAACAATGCCGCCCGTGGTGTGCTCGTACACTGCTGTCGGTGGCCCCGACGCACTCGAACCCCAACGACATCACGGACGGGATGGTGGTGCGGAGCATTGCGCGACCGTCGAAGGTGTACCGGGTGAGCGGGATCCCCGACCGCGGCCGCTCGACCTTCGTGGCCATGTCGTCCGGCACGCAGACCGTCATGAACGGCAACGCACGCAACTACCGCCCGGAGACCCCCGACGAACGAGCCGAAAGAGTCGGGGACGAGGTCGAATCCGAGGTCGAGATCGACTCTGGGGACGAAGGCGAGGTCCAGGCGATCGCCGATGACGAGGCGAACTCCGTCGACCCGGACGGGTTCGGAATCGCCGAGCTCTGCGTTCGGATGCAGGATGCGGTGGCGAGGGTCGCCGACGGGGACTGCGACTCCGACGACGCTGCCGCCATCGTCTCCGCGGCCGCTGCTCTGAACGAAGCCGTCGTGCAGCGCCAGCTCGCCGGCTACGTCTGACTATCGGGAGTTACGACTCCACGGACCGTGTGGGGTGATCGGCGTCCACCAGCTGGCGGCACACGAGGTGGAGCCGCCTGTTCTCCTGCTGGGACAGCTTCGCCAGCAGCTCGAATGCCTGCACCGCGTCGATGTCGTAGCGCTCCATCAACATGCCCTTGGCCTGACCGATGATGTCGCGGGTCGCCAGACCGTTCTGAAAGTTTTCCGTGTCCTGCGCGTAGAGCAGGGCGACGGCCGCGTGTGCGGCGAGGGCTTCGCCGATCGACACCACGTCGTCGTCGAACGCGTCGACCCGCGTGCTGTAGAGGACGAGGGCGCCGACTTGTTCGTGGCTGCTGTACAGCTGGAACGCGGCAAGGGACCGGATACCGGCGTCGACTGCGGTGACCGCGAACTTGGGCCACCGACTCTCCTTGTCGAGATCGGCCGACACCACGACGGTGAAGTGCCGGACCTCGGAGACGATGGGTCCCTGGCCCATCTCGAACTGCTCACGACACAGATCGCCGGACAACGCATCGGTGGACGCCACCACAGTGCGCGAGCCGTCCTTGCCCAACGTGGCGATGGCGCCGCTGTCGGCCCCGTCGATCAAGGTGAGCGACGACCTCAGGATCGTTTCGAGCGTGTCAGGAGTGGAGCGTCGGGCGGTACGCAGCGTCCGCGCGAGTTCGCCCAGGGACGCCACGAGATCCGGCGACTCGAATTGTGGACTCGACTCGGAAAGTTGAGACAAGAGAACCAGCCCTTTCGCACGGATTGTTCCCAACCGTACAGCCGTCGCCTATCGCCCGGACCGAAAGCCCCGAGCCGTGCGTCTCACGAATCCGTCGAACGAGCCCGAGCGCGCCGAGCGGCTTCCTCGACGAGGCCGATCGCGACGTCCTTCAACTTGCGGTTCTCCCGCTGGCTCATCGCGCGGAGCTTGTCGAACGCTTCCGTCTGGCTGCATCCGGTGCGACCGATCAGGATTCCGATCGCCTGATCGATGTCCGACCGGCTGTGGAGGGCCTTCTCCAGCTGCTGAGCAAGGTGCACCGCGTCGGCGAGCGCCTGTGCGTTCATGACCGACACCGCCGCCGGAAACGCGAACATTTCGCCGAGTGTGACCGCCCCGTCGTCGAACGCGTCCTTCGACTTCGAGTACACGTTGAGTGCGCCGATGACGGTGTCCCGCGTGATGAGCGGTAGAGACAACGCGCTGTGCACTCCGAGACGGCCGACGCGTGGACCGAAATGCGGGAACCGCTTGTCCCCGCCGAGCGACCCCGACCGCACGGTTTCGGCGGTCGCCGCAGCGCTGATGCAGGGGCCTTCCTCGATGCGGTATTGGATCTCGTCCACCTCGCGCACGAAACTGGCGCTGGAGACGACCGTGTCCGGCCTCGCGTCGTGCATCAATGTCAGACCGGCGCCGTCCGCATGCGGAATCGCCTTCACCGCGAAGTCGGCTACGTGGGTGAGCATGTCGGGAAGAGCCTGCGACCCCATCGACAACTGAGCGAGGCCGGCGAGGGCGGTCTGGAGGTCGTCGTCCCGTGCGACGTCGTCGACCTCCGGCCTGTGGTCCTTCGGTCCGTCTTCGGTCATGTGAATCCCTGCCCCGTCCAGGCTTGCACCCGTCCCCTCGAATGAGACCGGCCGGTTCATGTTACCCACCACGGCTATCGGTTCGTCGTGCCTCGACGGCACCGGTCGAATCGTGCAGAGGGCCGGTCGAGGATGTAATCTGGGCAACACTGAATCCACAGTCTGCCGGGGACCTGGACGCCGCTCAGGTCGCGTTCGCGATTCGCTCGGACCTTCGTCGTGGGTGTTCCCGAATGCAGGAATTGGTAATGTCGGGCAATTCGTCGCAGTCGCCGTCCTTTCTCGAGATGTTCACTCAGGCGGCAGACAGTTCAGCCGGCTCGAAAAGCGCTCCTTCCGAAGCGCTTTCGTCCGACGTCGATGCCGACGAACGATGGCTGCGTCACGTGGAGATCGAGCAAGCGAAGGGAACGTTGACCGCCCTGTTCGGCATCGATCCCGACGATGCGTTCGCGGTGCTGTCCGCGCAATCGCAGAGCCGCAACATCAAGGTTCACGCACTCGCCAGGATCATTCTGGACACACTGCGCACCAACGTCGGAAAGCCCGAGTTCGTCCAGTCGGCCCACCGGTCGCTGGACCGACTGCTCGGCTGACGCTCACCTCAGCGACTGAAGTCGGCCAGTCTCGTCGAAACCTGTTCGGGCAGACCGTTGTTCTGCTTCCGATCTGCCGTGAGCACATCGAGGTGGTTGTAGCCGGCCAGCTTGATCGGAACGTCGCTCGGGTTGTTCGATCCGCCGAGGTCGAGACCGCCGTCGCCTTGGAGCGTCAGCACCGGATTCCGGGTGACGCCATCGCGGTAGAGGTAGTGACGCGCGATGGACGGCGCCGTCGGCTGACCCAGATCCGTGTTGATGGCCGTCGGGAAATACCACTCGGTGAAGTCCAGCGGCGGTTCGCTCAGGCTGCGGGTGAGCTGCGAGATGGACGTGACTTCCTTCGACGGATCGGTGAAGGCGTTGGGTGTCATCTCGTCGTAGTCCTGCCAGGTATAGACGACGTTCGGGTCGCCGTAGCTCGACGGCGCCGCCTTGCGATCGTTGCCGAGTGCAGTGCCCAGCAACGGAATTGCCGCTACCACCTCGTTCGGGACGGGAAAGTACTTGTCCTGAACAGGACCGTTCCCGATGAACCCGACGCTCGCCTGCAGAAATCCGAGCGGCTGGGAATTGTCGTCCAGCAGCGCACCGACCACGGCGTCGTTGGTCGCGTACAACGTGCGGATGTCGGGCTGACCCGTCGCAGCCATCACCGGGTCCTTGGACAGCAGAGTGCGCAGTGTCGCGTCGAAGTTCAGGCTGCGCGGAAGTCGATCGACGATGTCGTTGACCCCGGTCGGGTTCAGTCGCGCCGCGAGTCCCGCCATCGCGAGCAAGTTCGTCGTCTCCGGGTTGATCACCGCCGGCAACCGGGTGACTGGATAGACGTCGGTGAGCGCGCCGGATGCGGCCTCGATCGGACCTGCGAGCGCCGACGGGATCTGCGGAATGTCGAAGCCCCTGATGGGATTCGGCGGACCGGCCTTGATGACCGTGTCCAGCGCGAAATATCCGGAGCACTGGTTGTATCCGGCGTCCTCGGTGGTGGCGGGGTTGCCGTCGAAATCCCAGTCGGCGAAGTATCCGGTCAGGAAGCCGCCGAGCGAATGCCCGCCGCACAACACCTTCTGCTTGCGTGTGGGCTGATCGGGAAACTCGAGTCGAAGCACGTCGTACTCGTCGCGCATCGTCTGCACGAGACCCTGGTCCGACAGCCACGCCGTGGCGGCTCCGTCCGCGTAGCCGGCGAAGGTGCGCCCGTTCGCGGTGCCGCCGCGAAAGTAGTAGTTCGTGGCGACGTCGAGATCGTTCGCAGCGAGGGCCGCCTGCGTTCCGGTGTGGTCCTCGAGGCAGTTCGAGCGTCGGTCCAACGCCCAGAACTCGATGTGCCGGCCCTGCGCATCCGCAGCCGCCACCGTGTTGCGTGCAACGGACTCGAAGGCGCCCGCACCTTCGAACACACCGGGCTGCGCGACGAGAACCCTGTCCGCATCCTCGGATCGCTGCGGTCCGTCTGCAGCGCGATAACGCAAGTAGGACAGGCGATCACACTCTGCCGGGTGTGGCTTCGACCCGGTGGGCAGCGGAGCGTCCAGACTCACGACGGACGCCACCACGCCCGTCACGGGTGACGACGAGGTGATCTCCCGCTCCGTGCGGCCGGGCGCCGGATCGGCGGACGCACCGACCGGGACGAGCACCGTTGCCGACACCACCACCGCGCACACCAACCCGCGCCGAACAGAATCCCCCAACACCATCGTGGCCCCCACCGCTAGTTTCTTCTGGCGAAACATAGCAGGAAACCTGTTATCGGGGAACAGCTCACCTGTCCGTGAGCGAACGCGCGATGACGAGCCGCTGAATCTGGTTGGTGCCCTCGAAAATCTGCGTGATCTTGGCGTCGCGCATGTACCGCTCCACACGGAAGTCGCGTGTGTAGCCGTAGCCGCCGAAGACCTGCACGGCGTCGGTCGTCACCTTCATGGCGGCGTCCGTCGCAATCAGCTTCGCAACGGACGCGTTGCGGGAGTAGGGAAGTCCCGCGTCGCGGCGTCGGGCGGCATCGAGGTACGTCGCTCGTGCGGAGTCGACGGCCGCCGCCATGTCCGCCAGCACGAAGCCCAACCCCTGATGGTCGATGATCTTCTTCCCGAACGCGCTGCGCTCGTGGGCGTAAGCCACCGCGTCGTCCAGCGCCGCCTGCGCAATCCCGACGGCGACGGCAGCGATGCCGAGCCGACCGGCGTCCAGCGCACTGAACGCGATCTGCAGTCCCTGCCCCTCGGTACCGATCCGGCGGTCCTCGGACACGCGCACGTTCTCGTACTGCGCCGACGTCGTGGGGATGGCGTGCAGACCCATCTTCTCCTCGGGCTTACCGAACGCGAGCCCGTCGATTCCGTCGGGAATCAGGAAGCAGGACACGCCCTTCGAGCCCTCGCCGGTGCGCGCGAACAGGTTGTAGAAGTCGGCTTTGCCGCCGTGGGTGATCCACGCCTTCGACCCGGTGATCGTGTAGCCGCCGTCCGCCGGTGTTGCCTTGCAGCGCAGCGCGGCGGCGTCGGAACCGGCTTCTGCCTCCGACAGCGAATAGGCACCGATCTGCGTTCCGTCGAGCATGCCCGGGAGGTGCTCGGCCTTCTGTTCTTCGGTCCCGAAGGACATCAGCGGGTGACACGACAACCCGTGCACGCTCACCGCCACCGCGACGGCTGCCCACCTGGCCGCCAGCTCTTCGAGCACTTGCAGGTACACCTCGTACGGCTGACCTCCGCCGCCCCATTCCTCGGCGTACGGAAGGCTGAGCAACCCGGCTTCACCGAGCGTCGCGAACACACCGTCCGGATACGTTTCGTGACGCTCGTGCTCGTCGACCACCGGCTCGAGCACCTTGTCGGCGACGTCGCGGGTGAGCTGGATCAGATCTCGAGCTTCGGCGGTGGGCAACAGGCGGTCGACCGGCATTGAATTCTCCTCGGGCAGTACTGCGACGCAGCGTTCAGTACTACCGACAGTACTGCACAACTCGCTCCAGTACTATCGATCCATGTCAGCTCACGCCACCGCGCGCCGCGCCGAGCTCTTCGACCAACTCGTGGCCCTCTTCCTTACCGACGGATTCGCCCACCTGACACTCGACGCCATCGCGGCCCGTCTCCGCTGCTCCAAGTCCACGCTCTACACATTGGCCGACAGCAAGGACGCGCTGGTCGAAGCGGCCACCGTCCACTTCTTCCGCGACGCGACCGACCAGGTCGAGACTGCGCTGATCGGAGTGACCGACAACCGCATCACCGCCTATCTGACCGCCGTCGGAGCCGCGCTACGACCGGCCTCCGAACAGTTCATGACCGACCTCGACTCGCTGGCACCCGCCCGAGCGGTGTACGAGAAGAACACGGCAATCGCGGCGCGTCGGGTTCAGCAGCTGATCTCCGAAGACTCCGACCTACCCGAGCGCGCCGCGGTGTTCGCCGGCGACGTTGCGGCGTCGACCATGGTGCGCATCCAGAGTCGCGACGTCGTCCACCGAACGGGGTTGGGCGACGCGGACGCGTACCTGGAGTTGGCGAGGTTGCTGACGGGACTCCGATCGTGACACGTCAGGCAAGGAGTTCGTCACGGATGGCCGAGACACCCGCGTGAACCTCCTGGAAGGAGGTGCTCAGCGGGCTCAGCCCGAGACGAATCCCGTTCGGACCGCGGAAGTCCGGGATGACACCCCGTTCCCACAACCGCGCCGTGATCCGCTCGAAATCGGGGTGGTCGATGGTCACGTGGCCACCGCGACGCGACGAGTCCTCGGGCGAGGCGATCTCCACTCCGAGCGGCACCAGTAGTTCTCGGATCAGATCCAGGGCGTACTCGCCGAGCGCGACGGACTTCGCACGCACCGCCGCCATGCCCACGTCGGCCAGCATCTCGATGGTGTCCTGCATGGCGATCATGCCCAGGACCGGCGGCGTTCCACTGATGACCCGTCGAATACCCTGAGCCGCAACGTATCCCTGCTCCATCTCGAACGGATCGGCGCGGCCCATCCATCCCCAGATCGGCTGCGCGAAGTCGGCAAGATGCTCGGCGCGGACGTAGGCGAACGCCGGCGACCCGGGGCCTCCGTTCAGGTACTTGTACGTGCAGCCGACGGCGAGATCGACGCCCCACGAATCCAGTTCCAGGGGAACGGATCCCACCGAGTGCGAGAGGTCGAGCAACAACACACCCCCGGCCGCATGGGTGATCCGAGCTGCCTCCGCTGCGTCGAGAAGGAAGCCGGATCGATAGGCGACGTGACTCAGGACCACCAGTGCCGTGCGGTCACCGACCACCGCCGACAACTGGTCCGGTGTGACACCCTCACGCCTGTCCGTCTCGATCCACCGCAACGACATGTTCAGTTCTGCCGCAATGGATTCGAGGAGGTAACGGTCGGTCGGGAAGTTGTCGCGATCGAGCACGATCTCGGTCCGGCCCGGGCGCAGAGCCACGCCGCCGCGCGCCAGTTTGTACAACAACACCGTCGTCGAATCGCCGATGGTCGTCTGACCGGGTCCGGCTCCGAGAGCGGCGGCGGCCAGGGCGTCTCCGACGGTGAGCGGTAGATCGAACCACTGCTCGTCCCATCCGCGAATCAATCGACCGGCCCACGACTGCGTCATGAACGTGGTGACGCGCTCGACACCGGCCTTGGTGGGACGACCGAGGGAGTTGCCGTCCAGGTACGCGGGCACCGACGAGTCGTCGGCGCCGAGGAAGCAGTCTCGATAGCGTCGCAACGGGTCCGACGAATCGAGCTCGGCCCAGTCTCGAATCATCGGCCGACCTCCGTCCGAACCCCTACCGGTGTTGCCGTCGATGCTCATGGACTCAGCGTATTACGCATCCGTCCTCGGACCGGCCGCACTCCACGGTGCCTCCGTGGCCGCACGTAATATCGGGTGATGGCCAACGAAACCGGAGCAAAGACCGCCCTTGTCGTCGGAGGCTCCCGAAGCCTGGGCCTCCGAATCACCGAGGAGCTCCTCGGACGCGGGTGGGACGTCATCGCCACCGTCCGCAGCGCCGGGTCCGAAGGCCTCGAGCTGCTGCGCGAGACCTACCCCAGTGGTGGGTTGACAGTCGAAACCCTCGACATGACCGAGCCGTCCCAGATCGACGCTCTGAAGGAACGGCTCGACGGAACATCGCTGGACCTGCTCTTCGTGAACGCCGGCATCACCAATGCCGACGAACCCGTCGGCGCCGTGTCCACCGACGATTTCGTGAAGGTCATGGTCACTAATGCGCTGAGCCCGATGCGCGTCATCGAGACCCTCGGATCGCTCGTGACACCGGCGGGGACCATCGGAGTCATGTCGTCTCGACAGGGCAGCGTCTCGTTCAATACCGTTGGCGGACACGAGGTGTACCGAGCGAGCAAGTCGGCCCTCAACCAGCTCGTGCGGTCGTACGCAGCACGGACGTCCGCGGACTCGCGGACCCTTCTGCTGGTGCATCCGGGCTGGGTCCAGACCGAACTCGGCGGAACCGACGCACGCCTGACCGTCGAGGAAAGCGCCCGCGGGGTCGCGGACGTTCTCGAAGATCACGGCGGCGACGGCGGGCTGCAGTTCATCGACTACCAGGGTCACATCGTGCCGTGGTGAGCTAGCACCTCCCGCACGGGCCGCGGGTCGCGGCCCAGCAGCTGCGTCAGCAGGGGATCCGTCCCGGCGAAGAATCCCCCGTTCGCTGCCTCGAAGATCCCGAGCGTGAACCGGGCGGCCCCTGCCGGCATGCCGTCTGCCATCCGGTCGGCGACCCATCGATCGGGGTCGACGACGACGGACTCGACACGTCGGCCGACAAGGTCCGTCGCCATCGCAGCAAGGTCCTCGACGGTCGGCGCGGTGCCCGCAGTGATGGTGATCGGACCGTCGTACGTCGCGTCGGAGGCCAGCACGACTGCGGCTACCTCGGCGGAATCGGCACGCGCAGTCCACGACACGGGTCCGTCGGCGGGGATCACCATCGTGCCGGTCTCGCGCCACGGGCCCAGCAGCCACTCGAGGGTGTGTGCGTAGAACCCGTTGCGCAGCGATGTCCACGCGAGCCCCGAGTCGGCCAGCAGATCCTCGGTCGCAGCGTGCACACGGCACGGAACGAACGGCGAATCATGCGACGCTCCTTGATGACTCGTGTAGTACACCCGTTCGACACCGGCCGCTGCCGCCGCCTCGATGGCTGTGCGGTGCAGACCGACCGTGTCTCGGGACGGATCGTTCGACGACACCAGCAGCAACCGGTGCGCACCGTCGAATGCTGCTGCCAACGAGGCGGGTTCGGCGTAATCGCCGTGGAGTACGTCGATACCGCGGTCGGCGAAACCGCTCGCTTTGTCGACGTCTCGGACGGCAACCGCGATGTCCGTGGTGGCGACGAGGGACGACAGGTGCTGGGCGGTGGCCCCGTTCAACGCGCCGGTTGCTCCGGTGACGACGATCATGACGTGCCTTCCGTTATCAGTGAAATCAGTCTGCTGTTATCGAAGGTAACACAGCGATAGCGCTAGTGCGTTAGCATTGATAACCATGGAGACGCGCAGGGCCGACACACGAGCGACGATCGTGGAGGTGGCGGCCCGACTCCTGAGCGAAGGTGGTTCCGGCGCCGTGACCACTCGACGGGTGGCGGACGAGGCGGGTGTGCAGGCACCCACCATCTACCGACTCTTCGGAGACAAGGACGGTCTGCTCGACGCCGTCGCCGAGCACGTCATGGCCACATACGTCTCCGCCAAGGCCGAGATCGTCGAGGCAGCATCGCACGACCAGGTAGACCCGGTCGAGGACTTGCGACGAGGGTGGGACGCCCAGATCGATTTCGGCGTCGCCAATCCGACCCTGTTCACGCTACTCAGCAATCCCGATCGTCGGAGCCGTTCGGTCGCAACGCAATCCGGTCTTGACGTGCTGGCCGCGCGGGTACGCCGCGTCGCCGCTGCGGGACGCCTCCGTGTGAGCGAGCAACGCGCTGTCGACATGATCCACGCCGCCGGCACCGGAACCATCCTGAGCATTCTGTCGAGCCCACCCGATGCGCGAGACCCCGAATTGGCTACGCAGATGCTCGATGCCGTACTTGCGACCGTGCTGACCGACGGCACTGTGTCGACAGACACGCGCCATGTGTCGGCCGCGATCGCACTCACGGCGGTCGCATCCGAGTTGCCCGCACTCAGCCGCGCGGAACAGCAATTACTCGCCGAGTGGCTTTCTCGGGTCGTCGACGCGTCCTGACGAGCGCACCGCGCGAATCAATTCCACCGCTGCCGTGGTCAATTCGACGTTGGACCGCGCCGGCGTGCCGTCGGGCAGAACCGAGGTGTCCTCGAGTCCGGTCCGGATGCTGTGCCCGCGTGCAACAGCGCGTCGACCGACGTCCCAGGACGCGATGCCCACACCGTGGTGCAGTTGAGGCAGGGTGATACCCGCCGCCGCGATCATGTTCTCCATCTCGGCGTCCAACGCGAGCGCATCGGCGGCGTCGGCCTCCAACGGCTCGACGACGAGTCGCACGAAGCGAGACGCGTTGCCCGAGCGGACGAACAGTTCGGTGTCCTCGATGCTCAGCACGCACGCCTCCACGCCGACCCCCCTCCCCGAGAGCAGTTCCGAGATGTCGTCGATGCCCTCCTCGCCTTGGTTGGCGGCAACGAGGTCCGGCAACTCCGTCCATCCACGGATCAGTTCGAGGCGTTCGCGCGGATCCTCGACGATGGCAGCGAACGTGGTTACGTTCAACGGAGTTGTGGGACAACGGGAACGAACCGCACGGAGCATGCGGCCCACCGGACCCGGTGCGAGCGATTCGACACCGTCGTCGTCGAAGGCGTGCAGGTGCAGCAACGTCGCACCCGCGGCAACGCACGCTGCAGCGTCCGATGCGATCTCGTCGGCAGTGCGCGGCATGGCGGCATGCGTGACGTCACCGTTCAGGGCGATCTGCAGGTCCATCACACAACCGTCTCGCTCGCGCGGCGCCTCTGCCGCGCTGTTGCCACACCCCACGCGAGAGCGCTTGCCGCAACGAACGCCACGGCCAACCACGCGACCGCCACCATGCCTCCGCCCTGGTAGGCCAACGGCCCGAAGATCGCGCCGGTGGACCCTCCGAGGAAGACGCCGACCATGAAGAGGGTGTTCGCCTGAGCCGATGCGCCGGGATTCGCTGCGAGGACGCGAGATTGGTTGGCGGACTGAATGGATTGGTTCGCCAACGTCACGGCGAAGAGCGTGATCCCGAACAGCACGATGACATTCGAGTCGGCCAGCACTGCTGCGCTGGCGAGCATCAGCAACGCGAGACCGACGCCGACGACCCGCAGCGGGCCGTACGCGTCGATCAGCCGGCCGGCCAACGGTGTCACCACCCCCGCCGCCAAGCCGACGAAGCCGAACAGTCCCGCCTGCAGCACCGTCCATCCGAACGGCTCGGCCGTAAGGTGCAGAACCATCACCGTCCAGAAGGAGTTGAAGGTCGCGAACACGAAGAACTGGATCACGGCAGATTCGACGAGCTCCGGGCTGCGTCGAGCCAAGCGGACCGTCCCCGCGAGCAGGCTTCCGTAACCGGCGTCGGGCGACGACGGTTGGATGTCGATGCTCAATACGTTCCGGACGAACGGAACGGTGGCGAGCATCAGCGCGGCGAAAAGCGCGACGACCCAACGCCATCCGAGGGCGTCGACGAGAACGCTCGCCACGATGCGCCCACCGAAGATGCCGACGAGCAGGGCACCGACCATGGTTCCCGTCGTCGACCCTCGGCGTCCCTCCGGCGCCAAGCTGCTGGCCACCGGAATGAGCACCTGCGCGATGTTGGCCACGAGACCGACGACGAGGAATCCGAGCGCGACGGCGACCACCGTCGGCATCACGGCCGAGACCAGCAGCGCTGCGGTCAAGGCGACGGACTGGATGGTGACCTGCCGCTTCGGGTGGATCTTGTCGGCAAGAGGGACGAACAGGAAAATGCCTACCGCGTAACCGATTTGCACCGCGGTGGCAATCACGCTCGCCGCACCGGGCGCGACACCGAGGTCGACTGCCAGCGCGGTGAGCATCGACTGCGGAAGATAGATCACGCTCACCGCCACCGACGATGCGACGGCGAGAACTGCCAGGGTTCGGTTCCACGAGGGGGCGGGCACGGTGTTCATCCTGCCGTGCGGTGCGCAGTACAGTCGAGACGCAGGCCCCTTCGTGAACGGAGACACCCATGTCCGCAGTAGTCCAACTCGAGATGCACCTCGATCCCACCCGTCTCGACGAGGCGGAAAAGGTGATCGTCGAGACCCTGAAGGCGACGCGCGAGTGGCCGGGTAACCAGGGCCTCGAGGTGATCGTGGACGACGCGGATCCCGCCCACGTGATCGTCGTCGAGCAGTGGGAGAACACCGCCGCGCACGACGCGTACGCAGCGTGGCGGCTCACGCCCGAGGGCGCGAACAAACTCGGTGAGGTCGTGACCGCGAAGCCGGTCAAGACGGTGTTCTCCGGCCGGATCGATCTGCCGTACTGATCGACCCAGCGCAGACCTCTCCCCCGAAACGTTCAGTCAGGGTTGATCTTCCGGCGGGTACAGCAACTCCCGCGGGTGGAAGAAGTGATTCACCCGACCCGTCCGGCTCGGGTCGAGCGCTAGCGGCGGATGCCACAACGCGCGACCCGCGTACGGATGATCATCGGCTGCAATCGTGGTGGCCCAACGGTTGTCGCCGGGGCCCACCAGACGATGGTGCCGCTCGCACGCCAGCGTGAGCAGATCGATGTCGGTGCACCCGTCATCGATCACCCATTCGTCGGTGTGGTGCACCTGGCACCACACCCCCGGCGCCGAACAGCCCGGGAAGCTACATCCACGCTCGGTTGCGTACAGGGCCAACCGCTGATCCGCTGTTGCTGGACGTTTCGTTCGGCCCAGGAAGAGGGGGCGTTCGTGTTCGTCGAGCAGCATCAGGAACGCGTGCTGACCGGACGCCATCCGAAGCGCATCTCGCACATCGATTCTCGTCCCCGTCGCGGTGAGCGCCACCCCGGATGCAGACTCGAGCTGGTCCAGAGTCATCGTGACGATCGGGACGCAGGTGACCCCGCGATGCTTGCCCAGCGCGCCCGACGCCAGGTAGCCGGTGAGAGCGGCCTCGAGAGCGTCGTGGTTGCGCTCCCCCGCTGACCGCGAATCCCAACGCATGACCGGTGCGGGGTCGTCAGGCGGTTCGAGGCTGGGCGAGGGGTCGGGGTCGGGTGGTGGGTCCGGGTTGGGCGCGGGGTCCGGGCCGGGCGACGGGTCGGGGCCCGGATCATCACCCTCGTCGTCACCCTCCTCATCGCGGTCGTACAGCCCCACGACACCGGCGTCGGCCGGCTTGTCGTCGTCACCGGTAGTGCGACCTGGCTTGCCGCCCTTCGCGAAGATTGTCTCCATCAAGGCCCGCACCTCGGGGTCGACGCACATCCGGCCGCCGGACATCTCGTCCTTACCCTGACGGTCGAATCTGATGAACGCGGACCGCTTCTTGTCCCTGCGGTCCTTCGGCGGCTTCCCGTCCTCGTCGATCAACTGCGCCAACGCTTCTGCAGCCTGACGGAACTCCCTCGGCCGGGTGGTGCGCGCAAGGTTTCCCAGTTGCCGCTCCGCCGCCTCCCGAATGTCGGGGGCAACGTCGTCGGAGAGTTCCTTGTGGAAGTCCTCGACCACTTTGACGTGTGCGTGGGTGATGTCTCCGTCGCGCACCGCCGACGCAGTCGTCGGGTATTTCGCGCCTGCACGCTCACCGGACGGCAAGGTACGTGGAGCGAGCGTCCGCGCCGCCTTGATTCGCGACACCGCCTCGCCGTCCCCGCAGTTCACGAGGGCTCCGACGATCTCGGAGTTGCTGCCCATGAGGTCGTCGAGGCCACGCGCGTCGAGCAATTGTGCCAACCAGACATTCGAAGCACCGTCGAGCATGCGCGCACAACGAACCGACTGCGCCCACACCGTCCGTATGTCCTGATCCGACAACAATGATGCATCCGCCGCAGCCAGAGCCGAAACTGCTTCTCCCACAGCGGTAATCAGATCGGCGAAAACCCGGTCGCCGATCCGATGTGCTGTCGCACCGGTCTCGCCGTGCGAACTTCCCCCCGAAAGCATGTCAGAACCATAGCGACCACCACCGACAACTTTTCGAACGTCCGTGCGAATCGCTGAAACGGAGCTGCAATTATGCAACCGCGACCGAAAATCCTCAGCGCCGATACGTATTCGACGCGCGGCTACGTCAATCGAGCGGGATGTCCCCGCTATCACCCTCGGCTCGCGGTCCGAACAGCCGCCGCTGCGACTCGTCGATCGGGCGGTCGTCGATGCTCGCTTCGCGTCGACTCATCAGCCCGTTCTCGTCGAATTCCCAGAGCTCGTTGCCATAACTACGGAACCACTGGCCGCCGGCGTCGTGCCACTCGTACTGGAAGCGCACGGCAATGCGGTTCCCGTCGAAGCTCCACAAGCTCTTGCGCAGGACGTAGTCGAGTTCGCGCTCCCACTTCGCCGTCAGGAACGAGACGATTTCGTCCCGGCCGGTGATGAATTCGTTGCGGTTACGCCAGACGGAATCTTGCGTGTAGGCCAGACTCACTCGCTGCGGGTCACGTGAGTTCCACGCGTCTTCGGCCGCTTGGACCTTGACCGTCGCGGTCTTGCGGTCGAACGGCGGGAGCGGCGGGCGTGGTTCGGACATGCTGCGGATCGTAACTGCTTCAATCCGAAATCACCTGCTGTGCCGCGCGATACACCGGTTGAGCCGACACGTCGTCGGGTACACGCCACCTACCCGGGTAGAGCGAGCGAGAGGAACGACATGACCGACCAACACACCAAGGCCGATCCGACCACCGTGTTCCCCATGCCGGACAGATCGGCGCAGGACCGGATCGACCACCCCGGGCTGACGAGCGACCTCGTCACCGCTCCGGACCACGGGGAGGACTCGTATCGCGGATCCGGCCGCCTCGAAGGCCGTCTGGCACTGATCACAGGCGGCGATTCGGGAATCGGTCGCGCGGTCGCGCTGGCTTTCGCGCGGGAGGGAGCCGATGTCGTGATCAGCCACCTCGAGGCCGAGCAAGAAGACGCCGACGCCACGGTCCAACTCATCGAAAGCGCCGGGCGAAAGGGTTTCTCGGTTCCCGGCGATATTCGCGACGAAGAACAATGCAGGAGTCTCGTCGACAAGGCGGTCGAAGACCTTGGCGGTCTTGACATCCTCGTCAACAACGCCGCCTTCCAGATGGCACAGATGGGCGGGATCGCCGCAATCACGTCCGAGCAGTTCGACCGAGTTCTCAAGACCAACCTCTACGCAATGTTCTGGTTGTCGAAGAAGGCGGTCGAGGTGCTGCAGCCGGGGTCCGCGATCATCAACACCACGTCGATTCAGGCATCGAATCCCTCTCCTGAACTCCTGGACTACGCGATCACCAAAGCCGGCATCGTGGCCTTCACCAAGGGCCTGGCCGCCGACCAGGCGGCACGCGGTATTCGAGTGAATGCTGTCGCGCCCGGTCCGATCTGGACTCCGCTCATACCGGCAACCATGCCCGCGGACAAGTACGAGAGCTTCGGTGACGAAGTACCGCTGGCCCGCCCCGGGCAACCGGCCGAGCTGGCGCCCGCCTACGTGTTCCTGGCATCGAACGAGTCCAGTTACATCACGGGTGAGACGATCGCGGTGACCGGCGGAACGCCGTTCAACTGACGAGAGTCGGCGCCGAACCTTCGACGACATGGGGCCGGTTCCGTACGAACGCCACTGTCGCGACAGCTCCCGCACCGAACACGGCGGCGATGATCCACAGACCGGTGTGCACACCCGATGTGAACGCGGAACCGATGGCGGCCGTGACGTTCTCGTCGACGGTGCCCATCTGTCCCGAGGAGACAGCGGCCACGACGTCGGCCTGAACCGGTTCGGGAACACCCCGTGCGGACAACTCGGACGGTAAGGCACCGATCAACGTGCTGGTCAGCACGGCACCGAGGGTGGAAGAACCCAGGACGGACCCGATCTGGCGTGCTGCGTTCACGGCGCCGGATGCCATGCCCGCTCGATCGGCGTCGACACTGACCATCGCGGCGGCCGTGCTGGGGGCGGCCACCAGACCGACCCCGGCGCCGAACAAGGCGAACCAGAACCAGACGAGTTCGAAACCCGTTGTGGCGGTTTGCGTCAGCAGTCCCAGGGCGGCCACTGCGCCCAGTGCGAGACCGCCGGCGAGCGGTGGCACGAACCCCACCCGCCGCACCAGTCGACCCGCGACAGCGGCGACCGCCACGTACACGGCGAAGATCACCACCACCCGATAGCCCGTGGCGAGTGCGTCGAGCGACTGCACGCGTTCGTAGAACAGCACCTGCAACACCGCCAGACCGGTGAAACCGAACAGCGCGATCGCTGCGACCGCGCTGATGGTGGCGAACGACGCGGACCGGAAGAGACGGACGTCGAGCATGGGGGTGGGGACACGCAACTCGACTGCCACGAAAGCGCACACGGCAACGAGTGCCAGGATCCACGACGCGACCACGCGGCCGTCGGTGTAGCCCGATCCGCCGCCCTCGATCATTCCGTACACGAGCGCGGCGACGGCGACGGTTCCCAGCACCAGTCCGGTCGGGTCCAATCTTGTTCCGGGCTGACGTGTTTCGGCCACACCGGTGAAGGTCAGGGCGAAAGCGACGGCTCCCAGCACGACGGCGGGGGTGAAGGCGAAGTGCCAATCGGCGTGATCGAGAAGGACACCGGAGACGATGGGTCCGACGGCCAGTCCGATTCCGGACGACGCGGCCCAGAGCGTGATGACCTCCGTACGGCGGTGCGGATCGGGGAATGTTGCCGCGACGATCGCCAGACTGTTCGGCAGTATCAGCGCGCCGCCGACACCTGCGACGAGTTGGCCGACGATGACGGTCGGAAGCGAGTCCGCAACCACGACGATGGCCGCACCGAGAGCCAGGACCACCGCGCCGGAGCGGAACATGCGGCGGCGACCGAATCGGCTGCCCAACGTCCCGGCCGAGAGGACCAGCGCGGCAACCGCCAGCGTGTACGCACTCGGTACCCAGACCAGTGTGGCGGGCGCGACCTCGAGGGCACGTCCTACCGCGCCCAACGACGACACCGACGCCGTGATCTGCAGGAACGTCACCATCGATCCGACACACATCGCGATCACCGTGATGAACTGCTTTCTGCCGTCCATACCCGCTCCTGACTCGTCGATGAACTAGTCAGCACACCGTAGCCCGCTGACTAGTGAAACAACAAGTCAGGCGTGTTACGGTGGTGTCATGACCGAACTACTGGTCGACCGCTCGCAGTTGACTCTCACCAATTGCTCCGTCGCGAACACTCTCGACGTCGTCGGAAATCGCATCAGCCTGTTGATGTTGCGCGAAGCCTTCATGGGCACAACACGATTCGACGACTTCGCGAGTCGCGTCGGCGTGTCCGAGTCAGCGGCGTCCAAGCGCCTCGGTGAACTGACGCGAGCCCGCATTCTCGAGCGTCGGCCGTACCGCGATGCAGGCCAACGCGAACGCCACGAGTACCACCTCACACCCAAAGGCGTCGAATTGCGTGTGGTGCTGACCGCCCTACGCGACTGGGGCGACCGGTGGGAATCCGGCACCGGGGGGCCGCCGGTTCACACCGTCCATCGCGGGTGCGACGCACCGGTTCATGCCGAGTTGCGCTGCAGCGAGGGTCATCTCGTGCCTCGCGCCGAGGCCGCGCTTGCCCTCGGCGCTGCCCCCGACACCGTCCGTCCCACACAGGAGTAACCACCGATGACCACCACCCCGGATACGCGGTCTCGGACCGTCACCTGGACCGATCCGATGACGACAGCGCAGGCGGCGGCCGGCCGCACCGGTCTGGAGTTCGTGCAGGGCCTGGCGTCCGGGGAGATCCCCGCCCCGCCGATCATGGCTCTCACGGGCGCGGAACTGACCGAGGCGAGCGAGGGCCGAGCGGTGTTCACCCTGCTGCCCGGCGAGTATCACTACAACCCGATCGGTTCGGTGCACGGCGGCATCATCGCCACGTTGCTCGACTCCGCCGCCGGGTGCGCCGTGCAGACGAAGCTGGCCGCAGGCGTCGGCTACACCAGCCTCGACCTGTCAGTGAAATACCTACGCGGCATTCGGGCGGACACGGGCGTGGTCACGTGCACCGGCACGGTCGTCCACATCGGTCGGCGCACCGCTCTCGCGCAGGCCGAGCTCCGAGACGCCACCGGGCGCCTCCTCGCATCCGCGACGAGCAGCTGCGTGGTTCTGTGAGCGACGACCCTGCGTAGTAGTCGGCTCTTGTACACTTCTCAGCGCGTGGTCGAACCCAGTGCCGCGATCGAAAAGACCTTGGTATTCGGCCGCCCTGGGGAGTGATACATGTCCGACAGCTACCGTTCCGCCCGCGTCGACATCAGTGTCGAAGTCGTGGGCTCGTTCACGGTGGTTGTGGTGTCCGGCGAACTCGACATGAGCACCACACCGGCATTCTCCGACGAGATCGGCCGCGCCTTGTCCTCCGACACCAAGGGTGTGGTCATCGACTTCTCGGGGGTCGAGTTCCTGAGTTCGAGCGCTATCACCGTCCTGTTGACAGCCAACAACGATGCCGATGTGAGCATTGTCGTGGTTGCGGACAGTCACGTGACGCGGCGCCCCATCGAATTGGTCGGTCTCGACGACGTCCTGACTGTGCACCGCACCCGTGCCGAGGCGCTCGAATCCCTCTCGCCCGCGTAACGCTCTAACGGTTCGGCGTGGCCGGACTGACGAATTCGATCGCCGACGCGACGTCCGGGACCGTGGTGATCACCCGATCGAGCCCACTGAGCGTGATCGGTCGTTGCACAGCAGGCTGGGAAGCGACGATGGCGGCGGACGCCCCGTCAGGCAGCAGGTCGATGGTGCGGACCAGAACCGTGACGCCGCTCGACGACATGAACTGCACGCCCGTCAGGTCGAACACGAGACCGTTCGACGCCACTTCTGCAGCGGGGTAGGCCGTTTCCGACAGTCGGGGGGCGCTGGCCAGATCGAGGGAGCCGCGTACCGAGACCACGGCGACACCGTCCAGATCGGACACGTCGACCTCGAAGCCCTTGCTGGCGGGCTGATCTCTCATCTCGGCGACGTTACCCGCAACTCTGCCGGGGGAAGGTTCGACCGCCCCGCAGTGGGTACACCGCTTGCATGATCGGTCACGCGCTGTCGCTAGTTCCCGCGTGAACACGAACCCGACTCACGCAACTGCGTCGCGATGGTCCTACGAGGACGACGCCACCGCCGACGCCGCCGGTGCCCTACGTCGTCGGCTGTCCAGTTGGCTCGAGTCCAGAGCACTGAAGGCCATCTCGGTCGACGTCGTCCTGGCCGCCTACGAGGCAATGGCCAACAGCGTCGAGCACGCGTTCGTCGGTCGTTCCGGCCCCGGCCGAATGTCGTTGACCGCCGTGCACGACGGACCGGTCCTCGTCGTGACGATCGCCGATACAGGCACGTGGCTCGAGCACGGGCCGACGCCGAATCGGGGACGCGGCTTGCGCCTGGCGGAGGCGATCAGCGACAGTGTGGACGTCCATCACGACGGCGGCACCGGAACCTTGGTGACCTTGACCTGGAACTTGCCCGCCGACCACTACGCATCGGGTACGTGATCCGTCGCCGATTGCCCACGCGGTACTCGAATTTGGTAGAAACGACTGTGACTTCGTGCGAAACAGTGATGTGAGCCCAAGCGACAACGTGCCACCGCGCGTCCGCCTCGACGGCGTAGAGGCAACGCGCTACCTCGACACCGCCCCCGCCGGGTTCCTGGTCGTCGATGCGGGGACCAACACGATCACCTACGTCAATGCCACGTTGTGCCGCGTGGTCGGCGCCGCGGCCCTCGACATCGTCGGACGTGAAGCGCAGGACCTGTTCACCGCGTCCAGCCGCGCCATGGTCACCGCTCTGCTCGCCGCCGGCTCGGACGCCGACACCGACATCCCCACCGGGGCGACGGCCGAGATGCACGTCGGGGCAGGCGCCACCCTCAGTGTTCTCCTGATGGCGAACCGAAGCGTCGAGCCGGAAGGACCCGTAGTCCGGGTGACCTTTCATGCGGCGACCGCCCACCGCATTCGCGAACAGGACCTCATCGACGCCCGCGACGACGCCGAGAACGCGCAGTCGATTGCCGAGAACGCTCTCTATCGATCCCGCGATGCGCTCGAGGAGTCCGAAGGTGCCCGCAAGAGCGCGGAGGCCGAACGGACGCAGGTGCAGATCCTCGCCACCACGCTCCAACGCACCCTGCTGCCGCCGGTTCTGTCCGCCCCCACCGGGATGGACATCTCCGCGTACTACCACCACGCATCCGACGACGAAGTGGGCGGCGACTTCTACGACGTGTTTCCTCTCGACCCGCAAACGTGGGGGTTCTTCCTCGGGGACGTCAGCGGCAAGGGTGCGGGAGCCGCTGCGGTGACATCGCTGACCCGCTACACGCTGCGCGCGGCAGCGGTGTTCGACCGCGATCCGGTCAGTGTTCTGCACAATCTGAATACTGTTCTGCACCACGAGTTTCGGGGCGACGACCCCCGATTCTGCACCGTCGTCTACGGCACGATCACGCCGACCGACGACGGCGCGGTCATCAGTCTCGCCAGCGGTGGACACCCACCTGCGCTGCACCTGCGAGCGGACGGCACCGCGGCGTACGTCGACACCGTCGGCGGTCAACTCGTCGGCGCCCTGAGTGATCCGCACTTTCGCTCGGCGGAGTTGACGCTCGCCCCTGGCGACTCGTTCCTGCTCTACACCGACGGTCTCACCGAAGCGCACGTCGGACCCGGCCGCATCCGGTACGACGACACCGGCGCGCTACTCGAGTTCGCCGACGCTGCGGCCCCGACCACCGCGGCGCGAGTCGTCGACGATCTGATCGGCGTGCTGACCTCGTTCGGCGACGGGTTGCAGGACGACGTGGCGTTGCTCGCTCTCGGCGTGCCGCCCGCGGACGCTCGTCATTCCTCGTGACGCAGTGATCCACCGGTAGCGGCGCCGACCACCGATCCCGCAACCATCGCCAACTGCAACTTCGTCTCGTCTTCGCTGCCCGGTTCCGCGGTCAGGATCACGATCTTGAGTTCCGAATCCCCGTCCGTCAGCACGTCGCAGTCGACGGCGATCGGACCCACCGACGGATGATGCACCGTCTTGTGGTCCTCGCGGTGTGCACCGACGATGCCCGCAGCCCACAGCTGTGCGAAGTCGTCGTTGCCGGTGCTCAACTCCTGAATCAGAGCGTTCAGCCGGGTGTCCCCGGGGAACCGCCCCGTCGCCCGTCGCAGGTCCGATACGACGGCTGTGCGGACCGCAGCTTCGCCGCCGGTGGACTCGACCAGCCGTCGAGACAAGCTCGGGGTGCGACCGTCGACGGGAAAGTTGTCTCGCGCGAAGTTGCGCTCGGCCGGCGGAATCGCGGACGGGTCACCGAACAGGGCGGCCCACCCCGGATTCCACCACTGCATCTGCCAGTCCGCCGAGAACACCGCCGCCGCGGCGTCACCGAGTCGACCGACCACCCGGCGCACCCCCGGCGGTATGTGGTCGGAGATCGCGCCGTCGGCGGGTGGGATGTGCCCGGCCAGACGGAACAGGTGGTCACGCTCGTCCCGGGTGAGCGCCAGTGCACGGGCCAGGGAGGAGACCACCTGAGCCGACGGCGACGTCGCCCGTCCCTGCTCGAGCCGCACCACGTAGTCGACGGAAATACCCGCGAGGTCCGCGAGATCCTCGCGACGCAAGCCGGCCGCACGGCGCGAGCTGCGCGGCGGTAGACCCACCGCCGCGGGCGACAAGCGGTCGCGCCACGAACGGATCGTCGCGCCGAGGCCGTTCGTCGAAGCAATCACCGATCCAGTGTGCGTCACGTCCGCGCCCGCAGGGTGGTACCGCTTTTCCTACCGTCGACCCGTCTCTGGTGCAGTAGCCGAACCGAGCGTTCGATGAAGTCATGACAATCACCTTCATCACCGGAGCAAACAAGGGTCTCGGTTACGAGACCGCACGACGACTGATCGACCAGGGCCATACCGTCGTTCTCGGAGCACGCGATCCCGAGCTCGGCCGCGCCGCTGCCGACGAACTCGGAGCGCGCTTCGTTCGGATCGACGTCACCGATCAGCAGTCCGTGGACGCGGCGGCGGCCGACGTCCTCGACCACGAAGGAGTGGTCGACGTGCTCGTGAACAACGCCGGTATCGCCGGTCCGCATCGCGGCGCCGAGGAGATGCGGGCCGACGAGCTTCTCGCCGTTCTGGACGTCAACGTCGCGGGCGTCGTGCGCACCACCGGCGCGTTTCTTCCCCTGCTCCGCCGATCGCCGGACCCGACGATCGTGAACGTGAGCAGCGGCATGGGATCGTTCTCCGTCACCCACGATCCGTCCCGAGTCGAATCGAGCTTCGCCGAGCCGGTGTACACCTCGTCCAAGGCGGCTCTGACCATGCTGACCACTCAATACGCCAAGGCGCTCACCGACATTCGAATCAACGCAGCCGATCCGGGTTACACCGCAACAGAATTCAACGGCAACAGTGGACCGCAAACCGTCACGGAGGGAACGGACGCGGTCGTGCAGTTGGCCACGGAGGGACCCGGACACGGAACCGGTCGGTTCATCGACCGCCACGGTCCGGTGGAGTGGTAGTCGTCAGAGTGGCCACGAGGCTCGACCGCTGAGCGTACCGACTGATCCACGTCGCCTGAATTGCGTGATAGATATCGGGTTTGCCGCTCCACACCGTGCTCGCCGATGCGTTGTGCTCGTCGAGCTCGTGGTGCCAGGACCCGTTCTCGTGATCGACGAAATACTCGGCGGCGACGTCCCACCAGATCCGATAGTCGTTCTCGTACCGGGTGTCTCCCGTCAGGCGGGCGAAGGTGGCGGCAGCTGCGATCGCTTCGCAGAGAACCCAGTGCAGGCGGCTGGTCACCACCGGTCGGCCGGACCAATCCGTCGTGTAGACGAATCCGGGTGTCGGGCCGGGTTGCCAGCCGTCGAGCGCGGCACGGTCGTAGATCGACTGTGCCGCAGGGACGAAATCGTCGACACCGGTCTGGACGAGAAGCCTCGCCCACTCGAATCCGTGACCGACCGTGGCGCCGTACGGCTTGAACTGATTGGTCGTGTCGTCGGAGTTGTACTCCAGCAGCGGAATCCAATCCGGCGTGAAGTGCTCCGGGATGCGCCACTGGTTGTTCTCCGCCCAGCCGCACACGTTGGCACAGATGCGCAGCGCGCGCTCCCGCCAGATCGTGGCCGCGCCGGCGTCGACGGCCGCGAACAACGCCTCGACCATGTGCATGTTGCCGTTGATGCCGCGGTAGGGATCCAGTTCCGACCAGTCGACGTTCCATGTGTCCGAACACATTCCGTGCTCGTCGTCCCAGAACCGCTCCTCTACCGTCGTGAGCGCCTCGGTGAGAATCTCGCGTCCGCGAGGGTGGCCCGCCGCGGTCGCGGCCGATGCCGCCAGCACCACGAACGCGTGCGCGTAGGCCGATTTCACCGCGTCGGGCCCCGTCGGGTCGGACGCAGTCGCGTCGTCACTGGACTCGAACCACCCACCGTGCCGGGCGTCCCGCAGGGTGGTGAGCAATCCGTCGAACACTCGGTCGGCCCGACGGCGGGCACCAGGATGCCCGAGGAGGGAACCGAGAAACTGTACGTGCGACATTCGCGCCGTGACGTAGGTCAGGGCGGAGTGAGACGGATCAGGATATCCGCGGTCGTCCAGCCAGGCAGCACCACCGGCGGGGTGGTCGAGAGACGACCCGAAGTTCAGCAGTCGACTCGATTCGTTGTCGAGCCACAGATGGTGGGACGGCAGCGTCAGCCAGGACACGCTCTCGTTCGAGGACACGCAGTCAGCGTACGAGTCTCAGGTCCAGTACAACAGCTGCGACTCCGGCAGTACCGATTCGAGTTCGTTCACGAACCAGGTCCGCATCTCCGACATCGTGTCCTTCGGGTACACGTACTTGACTCCACCGAACTTGTTGCGCTTCGCCGTTCGCGCATCCTCGTCCATCTCCAGTTTGGTGCCGGGGTACCAACTCAGCAGGACGTCCTTGCTCGACGGCGTGAATCGGTGGGTGATGATCTCGGTGGTGAGATCGAGATCGGGAACGTCCCGCAGCGCAGCGGCGACGTTGGCGAGCAGACGTCCGTACTGGTCGCGCCACTGCGGAATGGGCATGATCGGGGCGATCGTCAGCCCCACCCGGTATCCGGCGAGCGCCAGTCTGCGGAGCGCCTCGATACGCGCCGGCATTCGGGCGGTTCCGCCCTCGAACCGCTGGGCGATGTCATCTGCGTTGACGGACAGGCGAACTCGGGTGCGCCGGCCGTGGTCGAGGGTCAGCAGCTCGGTCACGTCGTCGAACTTGGTGGTGAAGCGCAGGGACACGTCGTCGCCGTAGGTACCGGCTCCGACGCGGGCGATGGCCTCGGCCAGCGAACCGGTGACGTGCTCGATCCCGAGCGGATCTGTGTAACAAGACAATTCGAAGGTGGTGCCTTCGTGACCGCGCTCCGCGGTACCGGAGGTGATGTTGCCGCGACCCGCGTGCGTTCCGATGCCGGCGAGCACGTCGTCGATGTTGGCGAACACCCGAGTGATCGGCGGCCCGGACAGCGATCCGGCGAGATAGCAGTACTGGCAGTGCGCCGGGCATCCCTTCGCGAGGTCGATGCGCCAATCGGCACTCGGCGGGATCGGCTGCGGCTTCAGCACGCTCGCGGGTGCGACGACCACGGCCAGGGTCGTCTTCGCCCGCGCGTACGTCTGACGCTCGGATTCCCCGCGCAGTCCGGTCAGGCGGTCCCCCGGCATGACGTCGATCTCGGACACGCCCGCCGCTTCGCACCGCCGGACGATCTCCGCGGTGTGCGGGAGCTCGGACGCGGAGCGGGTGATCAGGACGCGTGCGGGGGTCCAGATCTTGGTGGGGGCGGCGAGGAGATCATTCATCCCTCATGTCAACAACCGCGGACGGTCGATCCTTCCGAACCCCCGAGAAGCGCCTACCCGAACAGGCTCTTCACGAACGGAACGGTGTCCGCCTGCGACCGCACGAACGTTCCGCTGTGGTCGGCGTCGTACGCCTCGAACGTCACCGGTTGACCATTGGCAGTCAGGCGCGCGACGTAGGCGCCGGTGGTGGGGAACGGAACGTCCGTGTCGAGCAATCCGTGCCCCATGAAGAACGGCTTGTCGAAACCCGACTCGGGCATGGCCATGTAGTCGTCGAGCACGCTCGTGAAGTCGGGGAGGCTGGTGACCGGCGCGGAGAAGAAGTCGCCGACCTTGGTTCCCTCGATCTGCTCCTCGAAATCGAACACGCACGTCGTCTCGGCCAATGCGGCGAACTTCTTGCCCGTCGGGGTCAGAATGCTGTCGACGCCGAGCTCCGGATGCGCGTATCGCAGCGCGGCGAGAATGTAGCTGACGTACGCGGTCAACCCGGCGGGGAGCGCGATCGGAGGCGTGTTGGGACCGCCTATCGAGACGAGTTTCTCGATGTAGGCGGGGGTTCCGGTGCCGACGGCGCCGCGGTAGTCGAGGTCCGGACCACCGAATTCGGTGGCGTAACGGGCGGTGTAGATCGCCGCGCCGGCGCCCTGGGACTGCCCGACGGTGACCCAGGAACGCGAGAGCGACGCGTCGTGGTTGCGACCGGCCTTGACCATGTCGACCACGTTGTGAGCGGTCGAGCGGCCGTCGAGGTAGGCCTGCAGGCCGGGGGTCCCGAGACCGGCGTAGTCGCTGGCGACGATGGCATATCCCTGCTTCAGCCAGTTCGCGAGGTACGGGAAGTCACGGGCCGGGTCGGCCGGTCCGACCTTCGACGGTGCACACGAGTCGTCGAGTCCGGAGGTGCCGTGCGCCCAGGAGATGACCGGCCAACCGCCGGCCGGGGCCGTACCGGGTGGGACGAACACGGTGCCGGTGCTGAGCGCCTTCTTCCCGAAGGTGTCCGTGGTGACGTAGGTCAGCAGTTCGGCCGTGGCGGCGCCGGGGATCCACAGGTCTCGGGGAAGGTCGCTCACCGAGACGACGTCCCCGACGTCGCCGGTCACCGCCGAGGCGGGCGACGCGAACAGTGCGGGGGTCAGCACCGCCGCCAGAACCAGTGCACACAACCGTCGGCGTAGGGCCACGGGGATCTCCTCGTACTCGCGAACCCGCCACTCGGTCGTGGCGCGGTACGACCGTACAACGATCGTGATTTCGGACCCACCGGCGCCGACCGCGAGGACACTGAGCGCCATGCACATCACGCAATCACTGCACAACGCGGCGCAGCGCGACCCGAACCGGCCGTCGACGATCTTCGGTAATCGGATGCGCACGGTCGGCGACACCATCGATCGCGTGGCGCGTATGGCGGGGGCATTGCGCGCTCTCGGGGTCGCTGGCGGGGATCGCGTCGGCATCTTCGCGTTGAACAGCGATCGCTATCACGAAGCGTTGATGGCCGTCCCCTGGGCGGGTGCGGCCGTCAATCCTGTGAACGTCCGGTGGAGCGCAGGGGAGGTCGCATACTCGCTTCGTGACTGCGGCACGACGATCATGCTGGTCGACGACGCGTTCGCGCCGGTGGTTTCGGAGCTGAAAAGGCAAGCCCCAGAGCTCGATACGGTGATTTTCTGTGGGGACGGACCGGTCCCCGACGGAATGCTGGACTACGAACAACTCGTCACCGAATCCGACCCGGCACCCGACGCCGGTCGCCGGGACGACGACCTCTACGGCGTGTTCTACACCGGTGGAACCACGGGACAGCCCAAAGGTGTGATGCTTTCCCACCGAGCGTGCCTGACCTCGGCCATGGGCAGCATGGTCACCACGGACATGCTGGGCCGAGGTGGGGTCCTGTTGCACGCAGCTCCCATGTTCCATCTCGCGGACATCGCCGCGTGGAACGTCGGAAACCTGACCGGCGCAACGCATGTGATGGTTCCGTCGTTCACGCCGGCAGGCGTGATCGACGCCATCGCGGCTCATCGTGTCACCGACGCTCTGCTGGTTCCGACGATGATTCAGATGCTGGTGGATTCCCCGCAGGCGGGCGGAGCGGATCTGTCGAGCATGCAGCACATCATGTACGGCGCATCGCCCATCTCCGAGACGGTCCTCGCCAAGGCGCGTGCGACGTTCACCGGGGCGCGATTCACCCAGGCTTACGGTATGACCGAATTAGCGCCGGTCGCAACGCTTCTCACGGCCGACGACCACTCCGATCCGTCGCTGGCCCGGTCGTGCGGCCGACCGGCTGTGCACTCGGAACTGCGAATCGTCGATCTCGACGACGTGGAGCTGCCCGCCGGCGACGTCGGCGAAATCGTCGTGCGCGGCGACCACGTCATGACGGGGTACTGGAACCGGACGGCCGAGACCGAGGCCGCGTTGCGCGGTGGCTGGATGCACACAGGCGACGCCGGGTACCTCGACCATCGCGGCTACGTCTTCCTCGTCGACCGCATCAAGGACATGATCATCACCGGTGGCGAGAACGTGTACTCGATCGAGGTGGAGAACGCCGTCGCCAAGCACCCGTCGGTAGCGCAGGTGGCCGTGGTCGGCGTTCCCGACGACCGGTGGGGCGAGCGAGTCCACGCCACCATCGTCCCCACGTCGGGAGCAGACCTCGAACTCGACGAACTCCGCGAGTTCTGCCGGGACCTCATCGCCAACTACAAGGTCCCCCGCAGCATCCATCTCGTGGACAGCCTGCCCATGTCCGGGGCGGGCAAGATCCTCAAACGAGATATCCGCAAGGCCCTCGCCGGTCAGTGACCGGACCATGCCGATTCGTTCGGTAGAATCGGGCGAAACACCCACCACAAACTGAGGACGAATGGACAGCGACAAACCCGGGCCGGTCACGGCTCCCCTTGCAACGACCATTGCAACCAGGGCGGTGACCGGCTCATGGTGAGCGCATTCCTCACCCTCCTGCTCGGCCTCGTCGTCGTCATCGGCATCACCGTCGGCACCGGATACTTCGTGGCGCAGGAATTCGCGTACATGAGTGTCGACCGGTCACGGCTCGAAGCCCGGTCGAAGGCCGGTGACGCCGTTGCCACCCGCACACTGTCGGTGACGCGGCGGACGTCGTTCATGTTGTCCGGTGCTCAGCTCGGCATCACGGTGACGGGTCTGCTCGTCGGCAACTTCGCCGAGCCACTCATCGGCGAATCGCTCGGCACCCTGCTCGGCGGCATCGGCATTCCCAGCGGACTCGGCCTGGCCGTCGGCGCGATCACCGCGTTGGTCGTGTCGACGTTCGTGCAGATGCTCTTCGGCGAACTGTTTCCGAAGAACTTCGCAATCGCCCGTCCCGAGCCGGTCGCGCGGTGGCTGTCGCTGTCCACGACGATCTACCTCAAGCTCTTCGGCTGGCTCATCCGCATCTTCGACGCGTCGTCGAACGCTCTGTTGAAGGCCCTGAAGATCGAGCCCGTGCACGACGTCGAGCACTCGGCCACTGCCCGCGACCTCGAGCACATCGTCGCCGAGAGCCGCGACACCGGCGACCTTCCGGAGGAGCTCTCGACCCTGCTGGACCGCATCCTCGATTTCCCCACGCGCACAGCGGGTCACGCGATGATTCCGCGATCCAAGGTAGCGACGGTCCGCGCAGATTCGACCGTCGCCGAAGTGCGGGCCTCGATGAGCGTCGAGCACTCTCGCTACCCCGTTCTCGAGGCCGACGACTCCATCGAAGGTGTGGTGCACCTGCGCGACGTGTTGGCGACCGACCTGCCCGACGACGCCCCCGTCTCGACGCTCTCGCGCGACGCCCTGGTGGTCCCCGAATCGCAGATGCTTCCGGACACCATGGGCGAGCTGCGGTCGTCGAAGAACCAATTGGCGTGTGTCATCGACGAATACGGTTCCTTCACCGGCGTCGTCACCATCGAAGACCTGGCCGAGGAGCTCGTCGGTGAGATCACCGACGAGCACGACGAGACCGGTGTCACCGAGCCCGCACAGGACGAGCACGGAGTATGGACGGTGGCCGGAGACGTGCACCTCGACGAGGTCGAACGAGCGATCGGCCACGATCTCCCCGAAGGCGACTATGAAACCATTGCCGGATTGGCCATCAGCGTGCACGGTGCCCTTCCCGATCCGGGCGACGTCCTCGAGGTCGACCTACCGATCGACCACGGTCACCTCGCGGTTCACGACGAGCCGGTCCAGCGATACCTCACCATCGTCGTTCGCGAGATCGACAACCATGTTCCGTCCGTCGTGACCCTCGAGATCGGCGAGCGTCAGCCGGACGACGCGAATCCCGTTCTCGCGGAATCCGAAAGCGAGCCGAGCCGATGAGCAACATCTGGGTCTTCCTGGTCGTCACGATCGGCCTGATCGCGCTCAGCGCGTTCTTCGTTGCCGTGGAGTTCGCGCTGCTCGCCGCCAAGCGGCACCGCCTCGAAGATGCCGCGGCCAGCAGCCGGTCTGCCCGCGCCGCACTGCGCAGTTCGACCGAACTGACCGTCCTGCTCGCCGGCTCCCAGCTCGGAATCACGTTGTGCACGTTGGCGCTCGGTGCGTTCACCAAGCCGACCGTGCACTACTGGCTACGCCCGCTGTTCGAGACGATCGGACTTCCGTACTGGGCATCCGACGTTCTCGGTTTCGTGTTGGCACTGATCATCGTGACCTTCCTGCATCTCGTGGTGGGGGAAATGGCCCCGAAGTCCTGGGCCATCGCGCATCCCGAGAAGTCGGCCACCATGCTGGCTCTGCCCATGCGCGCGTTCATGTTCTTCACACGCCCGATCTTGGTGTCGCTCAACTCGATGGCGAACTCGCTGCTCCGCAGAGCGGGAATCGAGCCGGCCGATCAGGTTGTCTCCGGGCAGAATCCGGACGACCTCGAGCAATTGGTTGCGCACTCCGTCAGCGTGGGCTCGCTGGACCGCGGCTACTCCGACCAGATCAGCAGCGCCTTGGAACTGCAGAAGCTCACGGTGGCGGATCTGGTGCGGGCCGACTCCGCGCCGACATCCGTGTCCGAATCGGCCACCGTGGCCGACGTCCGTGACGCCTCGCTCCGCACCGGGCATCTTCGGATACTGGTGCGCGGCCGGTCCGATGTCGTCGGCGTCGTCCACGTTCGAGACACTCTGGAAGCGGACAGCGGTCGTCCGGTCGATGAATTCGTCCGTCCCGCATTCGAATTGCAGTCGGCCACGCCGGTGTACGTCGCACTGACCGAGATGCGGGAGACGCGCAACCACCTCGCGGTGGTGCGTGACGACCGCGAGGTGGTGGGCGTGGTCACCATGTCCGACGTGCTCGTCCGGCTGTTGCCCAGCGCGGATCCGCTGCCTGCGTGACCCGGTGTCCGGAGTCGGTCAGAACGTCGACCGCTCCGGCACCTCCGCTACGCCATTGCGCGCGAACGCCGCCCAGGTCCTGCGCATACGTGCGGCAAGCGCGGCCGGCGGCATCTGACCGGCAAGCATCGGCGCGTCGGCCCACTGATCGCCGAAGAGCATCGGGAGCTCGATGCAATGGCAGGCGCCGAGGGGGCCTGCCTTCGGTGACCAGTCGACGCGGTACGTCGCGACACGGCCACCCGCTCGGCGCCACATGCTCACGACGTCGTCCACCCCGAACAGGAGCTTCGTGACCACCGCCACGGCGGGAGTCGCGAACAATCGGCTGACCGAACCGAACCTGTTCAGCCGCAACGTACTCAGGACGATGTCCACGAACGGCGCGGCGTCGTCCTTGGTGTGCCCGATCAGCAGCTCGACCCGTCGTGCGCTCGCAAGCAACGCCTCGTCGGGGTCGGACGAGAGCGGCACACGGCCGGCGACCGGACCGAAGGGCATTCCGCCCGCCGCGCCGAAGCGTCGGACCGCTCGGGTCACCGCCGATTCCGCGTCGAGAACGTCCGACGCCGGGGCCGCGACCGGATCGGTTCGAAAGTGTGCCGCGAACGCTGTTCGCGCCGTGTCGAACAGTGCAGCTCGACCGGACCGCAGGCCCAGGGGAGCGCTCTGCACGATCGCCCGACGGAACAGGCCGACGGCGTCCGGGCACGCGAGGAGCGACAGGACGGCGTCGCCGCCTGCGGACTGACCGAACACGGTCACGGTGTCGGGGTCACCGCCGAACAGTCCGATGTTCGCTGCCACCCACCGAAGTGCCTCGATCTGGTCCTGGACTCCGACGTTGCTGTCTCCCAGTCCATCCGGGGTCAGGTAGCCGAAACCACCGAGCCTGAAGCCGACACGCACCACCACCACGCCTTCTCCGGCGAGCAGATCGGCGTCGTACATCGGAGATTCACCGCTGCCGGACACGTAGCCGCCGCCGTGCAGCCACACCATCACCGGAAGAGCCTGCGCACGAACGGGAGCGGTCACGGACAGCACGAGACAGTCCTCACTCTGCTCGAGTCCGTCGACGATCGGTCCCGTCACGTTGTCGAGGCGGGAGGGTAGCTGGATGCACGCGGCGCCGCGGCGGGTGGCGTCTCGCGTTCGCCCGGCGGAGTCGATCGGTACGGGATCTCGGAACCGAGCTGCCGTTGCGTAAGGGACACCGCGTGCGTGAATCAATCCGTCGGCTTCGGTGACGACAAGATCCCCACTGGTCGTACCCGATATTGTCTGCGGCACCGCTCCCCCTTGCTGATGTCACCCGACGACGGGCCGTCGTCCACTGGTCAACGCCGTCATCTCGTCCTGCATCACGGCGTGCACTCGCTCCGCGAATTCCTCGGCGGTCTCGCCCTCGTGCGGGACCATCGTAGGCAGGATCGTGGTGACGAGCTTCGTCGGCAACGGGAGATACGGCAGGAGCCCGGCCAGACCGACGCTGAGTCCCCACGGCACCGAGACCGACACCGGAAGCGAATGCAGGCGCAGCAGTTTCTTCGCACCGATCAGTTCGGCGAGCCGTTTGCCGTTGCTCAGCACGTACAGCGACTCGCCTGCGCCGGCCGTGACGATCGGCACGATGGGGACACCCGCCTCCAACGCAAGTTGCGCGAAACCGCTTCTCCCCGAAAACAACACCTTGTTGCGGTCGGACCACGGCTTCATCGCGTCGATGTCGCCGCCCGGAAAGACCAACACGTGTTTACCGTCGCCGATGGCCTTCATCGCGGTGTCGTGCCCGGCGGGTCGCGCGTCGAATTCCTCGATGACCCGGCCGATTCCCAGCTTCCACGCCATGGCGTGCGTGAGGGTCACGACGTCACGGTCGTCGCCGAGTTCGTCGTACGCGGCAGCGACCGCCAGCAGGTTCAGGTCGACGATGCCGCCGAACCCGTGGTTGGCCACGAACAACACCGGGCCGCCCGGGAGCGCACCGCAGTTGCGGATCTCCAACCGGTTGTAGATGCGTGCGAACGCAACCCCGGCATCGACGAGCATCTTCGGCAACGGTCTCACGGCCGCGTCCCCTCCTCGGCTGCCATCCGTCGAAGCAATCCCACCGACTTCTTGATGCCGTACGTCACCAGAGTTCTTGGTCCGTCGGTGTGGGTCCACTCGAGCAGTGCCGAACCGTCGTCGACCGATCCCTCGAGCACGGTGGGCTCACCGATCAGCGGGAGCGGTCCGACCACCTTGACAGACAGGCCCAACACTTCGGTCCAGAAGTAGTCGTCCGACGGCGCAACCGTCGTCTCGACACCGAGGGCCGACGCCGCGGCCACCTTTCCCTGCGCTACGGCACTGGACCAGAAGGGCGTGCGGCCGGCCGAGCCCTGCAGATACGCAACGTCACCCGCCGCGTAGACATCCGGAACCGCTGTGGTGCAACGCTCGTCGATACCGATACCACGGTGGTCACCGACCGCGGTCCCGTCGAGCCACTCGGTCGTGGGTACCTCGCCCGCGCAGGTCACGACGACGTCCGCGTGGAGGTCACCGTCGGAGGTCCTGATGCCGTCGACCGGGTCGCCGATCAACTCGACTGGAGTGTCGACGCGCCGAATGTCGACGGCAGACGATCGCGCCCGACCTGTGATGGCCGTCGAGAGGAACGGCCCGAGCAGACGTTCCAGCGGGGCGTCGACGTCGACCACCGTGACCGGGATACCCCGAGCTGCACACACACTGGCGATCTCCATACCCAGGAAGCCTGCGCCGACGACGATCGCGGACCGAGCGGACTCCAGGCGCGAGTTCAGGGTGCGGGCGTCGGCGAGTGTGCGCAACACCAGTTCGCCGGTCCGCCCCGGTGATGCGATGCGTCGTGCGCCGGCCCCGGTGGCGATGATCAGGGCGTCGTAGCGCACTCGTCCACCGTCGTGAAGAATCACCTCGCGCGCATCGGTGTCGAGTGCGGTGGCGGGTCCGCGAACCGTGTCGACCTTCAGGTCGGTCAGATCCCAGGCGTCGCTCGTGTCCGTACCGGTTTTCAGCACATGCTTCGACAGGGGTGGGCGGGCGTAACACCCGTCCGCGTCGGCACCGACCATGGTGATGGTCCCGTGATGGCCCAGTGCGCGTAGCTCCCGCACCGCTGTGCATCCCGCGATGGAATCACCGACGACGACGATACCGTTGGTGCTCACAATGTTTCACGGAGCGCGGCCACCGGACAGGAGCCGACCGCGGAACGTGCGGAGGCCACCTGATCGTCCGGGATCTCCGCGTTCTCCAGTGGGTAGATCAGTTCACCTTCGTCGTCGAGGCTGAACACGTCCGGTGCCTGTTCGGCACACAGTCCGTGACCCTCGCAACGTTCCCAGTCGACTGCAACCTTCATTGTTCTTTCCCCTCTGCTGCAACCAATCTCAGTGGCAGCTGTTCGAAACGATGGATGATGTTGTTGATCGCTCGCGTCGGAGTGCCCGCGAGTTCGATGCGTTCCACACGGCGCGCCAGCACGGTCAGGATCGACTTCGCTTCCAGACGTGCCAGGCCTTGGCCGGCGCAACCGTGTGCGCCGGAACCGAATCCGAGTTGCTTCGCGGCGTCGCGAGTGATGTCGAAGGAGTCCGGGCGGTCCCATTCTCTCGGGTCCCGGTTGGCCGACGCGTAGATGACGAGCACACGGGTGCCGGCCGGAACGAACGTGCCGTCGATCTCCACGTCTGTCACCGCCCGCCGCGAGAACGCGCGGATGGGTGACTCGAAGCGCACCACCTCGTTGATCGCGTTGGGAATCAGAGCAGGGTTCTCGCGGACCGCGTGCCACTGGTCGGGGTGCGTCGCGAACAGATGCAGCGCACCCGAGATGGCACCGATGGTGGTGTCCAGAGACGGCCCCAGGTAATCGATCATCAGGGCAGGGCACTGCGACGGGGCAATCGTGTTGTCGTCGGCCGCTTTCAGTACGTCGTCCCCCATACTGCCCGGCAGGACGGATCGCTCGCGAACCACGCGTTTCGAATAGGCAAGCATTTCCGCGGCCGCTTTCGCTGCGGTGACGGACTGCCGGTTGATCGGGCCGAGGGAATCGAATGTCGCACCGGCCCAACGCAACAGATCGTCACGTCCGTCGACCGGCCACCCCACCAGGTCGGGCACGATGGACATCGGCAAGGCGGTGGCCACGTCGTCCACACCGTCCACCACCGTCCGTGCGAGCGCGCGTTCGACGACCTGTTCGGCCTTGTCCTCGACCGCCGAGGTCATCGTTCGTAGCGCCCTCGGTGTCAACCGGTGGGCGAGCACCGATCGCTTGAGTGCGTGGTCGTCGCCGTCGCTGTTCAAGGTGGTGCCGCGACCCAGTCGGTTCGCCACGGGGTTGAGCGCGACTCCGTGGCCCGAGACGAACGTGTCGTCGTCGAGCAGCACGGTCTTGCAGTCCGCATAACGCGACACCGCGTACGCGCGGTGACGGGGCAGCCACACCACCGGTCCCAGCTCCCGCAGTTCGGCGTAATGCGGGTATGGGTTCAGGATCGCGTCACGCGAGTAGATGTTCTCGCGGTACCGCGGCACTGTGCTCTTCATGGCGACGCACCTCTCAGTTGACGATATCGTCACCCATGATCGACCACGCAGTCAAGGTTTCTGATGAAATCGTCAGACATGCCGGCGAGCGGTACCCTGGGGCCGTGACGGAGGTCAACCGGTTGGAACGACGGAAGGCGCGCACTCGCGCCGCGCTGGTCACCGCGGCGCAGACATTCATCGCAGACGGCCGCGTCACCGCCCCGGTCCTCGAAATCACCCATGCGGCCGACGTCGGCATGGGCTCGTTCTACAACCACTTCGCCAGCAAGGAAGAGCTGTTCCAGGCGGCGGTGAACACCGCGCTCGACGACGTGGGCGACTACCTCGACAGCCTGACGGGCGACCTCCGCGACCCCGTCGAGATGTTCACCCAATCCTTCCGCCTGACCGGGCGTCTGTTCCGAGTGAAACCGGAGCTCACACGCGTTCTGCTCAACGCCGGGACGCGGTACGACACGTCCGGACGCGGGTTGGCGCCGCGCTGCCTGCGCGACATCCGGGCCGGCGCCGCACTCGGCAGGTTCGACGTCGACGACCCCGAACTGGCCCTGTCGCTGGTAGCCGGCGCCCTGCTTGCCATGGGGAGACTGCTGATGGAGCACCCCGAACGGGACGACGCGGTGGCGGTGGACCGGATGACAGCGGATCTCCTGCGCGGCCTCGGAATCCCGACCGACGAGGCTCGGGAGCTGGTCCGTCGGCCGCTACCGGACTCCTACCGCACCGATCTCGACGACGTGGTCGGGCGCGCAGCGCGATGAACGCCGTCAGAACCGGCCGCAGTTGTCGTACGGAACCGATCCCTGCAGCGCCTCGTCGATTGCGAGGAACTGGTCGGGCATCGCGGTGATGGCGCCGACGAGATGCTCCCCGAACGGTTCGCTGTAGGCGACGGACACGCCCTGGTCACACTGCAGGCGCGCGAAACGACGGACCGGCTCGGACGGTATCCAGAACTCCTGCGCACCGTTGAAGACGTAGAGCGGTACCGCCGACGGGCGCTGCGACAGTGCAGTCAGACTCGCGAACACCGTGCGGGCAAAGTCCGAGTCCATCGGTTTTCCGTCATTCGACAGTGCCGACGTCGGAATCAACGTGCCCACCAGACCCTCGCCGACGATGCAGAAGTCCTTGTACGGCGACGTTGCGATCTGCAGAGCAAGATTGTTCGCTTCCAGGAAGCCCTCGCGGTGCGACCTCATGAAACCCACCGTCGCACCGTGGAACACGCCGGAGGCCAGGTTGGCGGGACCATCCATGCTCGAGCCGAGCACTTCGTAGTCGATCGGGTTCCCGCCCATCACTGCGAGCTTGATGTTGCCCGCCAACTCGGGCGCGTAGGTGCCGACTTCCAACGCAGTGCCCCGCGTCGCGATCGCGCCACCGCTGTATCCGTTGATCACCATCGGGCTGTTGCGGAACGTCGGTTCCAACCGTTGCACAGCACGAACCGCGTCGAGCGTGATGCGCCCTGCCACAACAGGTTCGGCGTAGCTCATCCGTGGTCCTTCGTGGTCCGGGATGAGAACGGCGTAGTTGCGCAGCACTGCGGCTTGCGACGCCGGCGGAAGGAAGTCGGTCTGATTGGTTGCGAAGTTCACGCCCTTCCGGAGGGTGTATCCCGGTGTGCACGCCCGACCGAGTGCGTCGATCGGTTTCTCGTCCACCAACAGCGGCCGTGTTCCGGCACCGGTCCAGGAATTGTTCGGAAGTACCAAGGTTGCGGTGCCGAAGGAATTGTCGCCCGCCGAATCGGTGGTCTTGAACTTCACCTGTCGCACGCGAACCCCGCCCGGCGCAGGAAAGAATCCCTGACTCACCGCGGTGACGTCGTCGGGCGTTCCGATGATGTCACCGTTGCCGAGCGACGCCAGATCGGTGGGCCATTCGTCGAAGAATGCATCACCGACCGGAGACGGGAGCAGTTGCGCGTAGAGCTGGTCCGAAATCGACACACCACCATTGCCGTTCGAGGGTGCTTGCACGATCGGCGGGACAGGTCCCTGCATCGGCGGCGGATTCGGAGCCGGCACTATCGGGTTGAGGATGTCGCCGATCGACGGTAATTGCGGAAGCGGCTGCGCCACTGCATTTACCGGGCCCGTCGAAACAAGCACAAAGGCCGCGGACAGTACGAAAGCGGTATTCACGAGCGTCGTTGTTCGAGACATGATGCAGATCCTCTCGCGGGACGGAAGAGGATTTACGCTACGCATTCGTCTCGCGACAGTTGGGCATTATCTTCGATACTCAATTTGAGACACAGTCGGAGAAAAACCGAAATCGCTCTCAAGCAGGACGCCGTTCGAAGATGCTGCCGAACAATACTTTTCATCGCCCCTGGCAGCGCGAGAGTTCAGACCTACCGAATAATTTCGCCGGTGCAAAACATTCGGTGATACCGCTTCGGCGCGCGACCGATGTCGCTGCGTGCTCTACTTGGAACGCACATGCTCCGCCGCGCACAGCTCGCCGAGCCGCTCCACACTGCACTCACGGCCGACGATCCCACATATTCGGACCATGTCTCAGCGGCCGAGCCATTACCGTGATCGGGAGACCCGAAGGAGATCGAGATGGGACGAGTGATCGTGTCGGTGGCGCTCAGCGTCGACGGCTACACCGAAGGGCCTGGCGCGGACATGAGCGCCATGCCGCTGGACGAAAGCTTCAACGTGCACAACGCCGCGCTCATCCGCGGCGCCGGTCGACTGCTGTACGGCGGCAACACCTACCGGCAGATGGTCGGATACTGGCCGACCGTGCCCGACAACCCCGATGCCTCCGACGCGGAGCAGGAGATCGCCCGGCGGATGGCCGACGGTATGCCGGTCACCGTGGTCTCCGACTCACTGACCGAAGAGGACACGGGCCCCTGGCGCGAGCAGACGACGATCGTGCGCCGTACCGACGACCTAGCCGCCATTGCGGCGCTGCGTGCCGAGGACGGCGACACGGTTGTCTTCGGAAGTCGAACGCTTTGGAGCCGCTTGCTCGCCGAGGGTCTCGTCGACCAGCTCGTGCTGATGATCGGACCGAAATTGGTGGCCGGTGATACCCCGGCGTTCAGCGGTGTGCCTGCGACGGGCCTCACCTTGATCGACGTGACGCGCCATACCGACTCTCCCGCAGTGGTTCTGCGCTACCAGGTGGGTGAGCCCTGATCGACGAACTGGTGTATCGCGCGCCGATGATCGACGGTGCCGACCGAGCTGTGGTGCTCGGCGTGTGCGGTATGTCGGCAACGGACGAACGCTCCGTGCGCAGAGTCGACCGCTTCGAGCAGGTTGCCGACGGTTCGTTCGTCTGGACCCGAACGAGCAGCGGCGAGTTCTTTCTCGGTCGCATCTCCGGTCCGCTGTTCGAGGATCACGGCCTCGAGGCGCTTGCGTCGGAGCTGACGTACGCCCGCACGTGCCGATGGACCGCTGAGCCCGTGCCCGAGGCGGAAGTGCCACCGGCGACGTTGCGGACGTTCGCGCGTGGCGGGAGGAACTTTCAGCAGACTCACGACGACTCGGTGGGAGCGCAGTCGGCCGACGTGTGGCGCAGGCGGGGTCGGTGAAGACAGCTACGAGTCTGGCTCAGACTGGTTCTCGCGTCACGACCGGTCGAGTCGAAACCGGATACGACAGGGTCAAGCCGACGACCAGCGCAACAGCTGCAGCGACGGGCGGCGCCAGGTGCCACAGGTCGATGTATCCGACGATGAAATGAGTCCCGATAGCCGCGCTCAACGACACGACGCCGGCCAGGAAGATGGTTTGCCACAGCGCCTTCGACACTTCGACACTGGTTGAGTTCGACCACAGACAACCGAACGACAGCAGGCCTTGGATGACCACAGCAGCACCGAACCCGGCTCGATCGTGCGCGACGAGGGGCACCAGTCGATCGTTGAGGTGCTCGAGGTGGTCCGCGGATACCCCGAGAAACGTCAGGTCGGCCGGGACGAAAGTCTCCATCAGACCGATGCGAAAGATCTCGGTTCCCGCCGCGAACGTCCCTGCCGCGCCCAAGAGAAGACATACCCGCCCGATCCCGGCGCGCGTGCGAAAGTTCGGGCGTGCAACAGGTACCACAACGACCGCGAGAGAGCGAGGATGTTCCAGGGTTCGCCACGTCATGATCAGCCCGATGACGAACAGCGGCAACAAGAACAGAGTGATCGCAGCGTGCCAGGTGTCCAGGTAGCCGAAGCTGAGATAGCCGAGAAAGCTCGAGAATCCGAGCACTCCCGACAACGCGAGCAGCCACCATGCCCACGACTCCCGGCGTCGCAGTGGAAACAGTGCCAGATACCCGTACAACACCCCGATCCCGAAGACCGATCCGCCGAACGCCATCCGGTCGTGCAACATGAAGTGCACGACGTGGCAGTCGGCGATACCGCAGAGTTCGTCTGCGCTCATACCGAGGTACGCCAGATCGTGCGGTAGAAATTCTCCCGTCAACGAGAGAAACATCGCGAATCCGCCTGCCAGGGCCAGTATCCCGGCCGTTGCCATCAGCAGCGGAACCCCGTCACCGACAACACTTCGAGCCAACCCCCGCTGCTCGTTCATGGACGCAGACCCTACGCCGCGCCGTGAGCGAATGCTCTCCGTCTGGTTCTAGAACAAGCGCGGCGTAGTCGGCGGGACGTCGTCCAAGAAATCCTCGACGAGGGGGCCCACCAGTTCCGACTCCCCCGATATGCCGACGTGCGACATCCCCGGTAGTACCAGCAGGCGCGCGGCAGGCACGGCGTCCAATACCCCAGTTGCCGCGGCTTTCTCGTCGCCGCCACCGCGTAAACGGAACATCTCGAGCGCGTGACCGGGCGTCACGCCGTCGGCGTCTCCGATGATCACCATGGTCGGCGCCTGAATGGACCGCATCTCGTCGTCGCCGATGTTCTGGTCGTCGACGTTCAGGCGCTTCATCTTCTCGACGTAGGCGTCGAATGCCCCACCTTCCGGGTTGTGTACTTCGAAGGTCTGTCGAAGGGGCGTGCCCGCAAAGGCGTCGGCACTCAGCCCACGTCTCCTTCGGTTGAATGAACAGACCTCCCGCGACGTCGAATGTCATCGGCGCGAGAGGCGCCCTTGCGGTCGAACGTCTGCTCACCGGCCGCCCACCGGAGACGTCCGTACGGTTGAAGGTGTGCGTAAGAAGTGGCGGTGGCTGGCGGTGGCGCTCGGTCTCGCCATGCTCGTGGCAACCCCGTCGATAGTCGCGCGACTGCCCGTCGACGAGTCGGAGGTGGGAGCCGCCGAGCTACTCGCCCGCGTCCAGTCGTCCACATCGACCCCGTACTCGGGCTACGCCGAAGCGGTCGGCGGCATCGTCCTGCCGGTCACCGATGGGCTGGGCGGGCTGCCGGATCTGCTCGGTGACACCACGAACCTGCGCGCCTGGTTCCGCAGTCCGGTCAGCTGGCGAGTCGACACCATCCGCCTCGGCGGCGAACGCGATCTCTACCGGACCCCGAGGCGACTGTGGAGATGGGACTACGAGCAAAACACCGCCGTGGTCAGCCCGGTGCCCGAGCCGAGCCTGCGACTGCCCCGCGAGGCCGACCTGCTGCCACCGGAGCTCGGCCGACGGCTGCTCAGCGAGGCGACCGCAGACGAAGTGACCCGGCTGCCGACCCGTCGGCTCGCCGGTCGCGACGCGCCCGGCCTGCGGCTCGTCCCCAACCAACCGCAGAGCACCGTCACCGAGGTCGACGTGTGGGTCGACCCCGACAGTGGTATCCCGCTGAAGGTCGACGTGCTTGCCGCCGGCGCGGGCCGCCCGATCGTGAGCACCACCTTTCTCGATTTCTCGGGGGCGACTCCCGACGCCGACACCGTGCGCTTCATCCCTCCGCCCGGGGCGGACGTGCAGCAGGAGGGCGGCACCGACATCGCCTCCTTCGCCGACCGGATCGACACCCGCAGCCTCCCCGCCACCCTGTCCGGCCTCGACCTGAACAGCCGCGACGGACAGGGGTCCGTGGGCATCTACGGTCGCGGCGTGACCGAGTTGGTGGCCGCTCCCCTGCCGCGACGAGCAGGGCGCAGCCTCGTCGACCAGCTGCGGGCCGCCCCCGGCGCGGTCGTCACGGGCAACACCGTCGCCCTGTCGATAGGTCCGCTCAATGCCCTGGTCACAGGGCCCAATGAAGACGGGCGACGGTACCTGCTCTCCGGCACCGTCACCGCGCAAACCTTGGCCACCGCCGCACTGCAGCTCGGAGGAGCAGCCACATGATCCGCACGACCGGCCTGACCAAGCGCTACGGATCGGTACGGGCGGTGGACGGCATCGACCTCGACGTACGCGCCGGCGACATCTACGGATTCGTCGGCGCGAACGGCTCCGGAAAGACGACGACGGTACGGATGCTTCTCGGACTGGTGCTGGCCACCTCCGGTGAGATGCAGGTGCTCGGAGAAGAGATGCCGCGGCGGCGCACGAATGTCCTGCCGCGGGTGGGAGCGCTGATCGAGAACCCGGCCGCGTACCCCAACGTCTCCGGCCGGCGGAACCTCACGCTGCTCGACGCAGCCGGCCCTGGTGGGTCGCGGCGCACCCGGCGCACCCGCGTCGACGAGGCCCTGGAGCAGGTGGGTCTTGCCGGAGTGGGACGCCGACCGGTGAAGCAGTACTCCCTCGGCATGCGGCAACGCCTGGGGCTGGCCGCAGCCTTGATGCGCACCCCCGAGCTCCTCATTCTCGACGAGCCGACGAACGGCCTCGACCCTCAGGGGATCCTGGAGATTCGGGAACTGCTGCTGGGCCTGCACGCCCGCGGCACCACCGTCTTTCTTTCGAGTCACCTGTTGGCCGAGGTGGAACAGCTGTGCGACCGGGTCGGAGTTCTCGACCGGGGTCGCCTCGTCCTGCAGGATCAACTCTCCGCGATGCAACAACCGACCGGACGGGTGCTGGTGCGTACCCCGGACCCGGCCGACGCCGTCGCATTGCTCTCCGGTGTCGACGGCGCCACCGTGCTGAAGCGGGAGGATCAACAACTCGTCGTCGAGCACCCGGACCCGGCCCAGCTGAACCGCCTTCTCGTCGAGGGCGGTGTCCGGGTGGGTGAGCTGAGCCCGCAGCGGATGAGTCTGGAGCAGTCGGTGCTGGCCGCCACGGGCGAGAGTGCCGACCGCGTCCCGTCACGGACGGCGGTGACCGCGTGATCGGCGTCGAGCTGGGCGCGATGCTGCGCCGCCCCCGCACCTGGGTCGTCATTCTTCTGCTCGATCTACTGCCCACCATCGTGGCCGCCCTCCTGGCCCTGACCGACGTCGGTCCGCGGCCCGGTGAAGGTCCCGCCTTTCTCTCGGCGGTCCTGAACAACGGTCAGCTCTTCCCGCTTGCGGCGCTCGCCATCGTGCTGCCGCTGTTTCTGCCGGTCGCCGTGGCGGTGATCGCCGGTGATTCGGTTGCCGGGGAAGCCCAGGCCGGGACCCTGCGGTACCTACTCGCGAGACCGGTAGGGCGAACCCGGCTGCTGGTTGCGAAACTGATCTCGGTGGCCGCGTTCGTCCTGCTCGCCGTAGTCGTCGTCGCCGTGACCGCGTACTTCGTCGGCACCGCGCTGTTCGAAAGTTCGACCCTCGCGGGCGTCGCCAGTGTCTCCGGCACGCCGCTGACCGAAAAACAGATCGCTGTACGCACCATCGTCGCGGTGCTCTACGTGACCCTGTCCATGCTCGGCGTCGCCGCCATGGGGCTGTTCCTCTCGACCTTGACCGACTCTCCGCTTGCCGCGACACTGGGCGCCTTGGCGTTCCTCATCGCCAGCTCACTGCTGCTGACTCTGGACGCGGCCGACGCCCTCGCGCCGTATCTGCCGACGAGGTACTGGCTGGCTTTCGTCGACCTGTTCCGCGACCCGGTGCCGATGCGGGACCTGCTGCGCGGTGTCGGACTGCAGGCCGTCTACGTCGTCGTTCTGCTCGGAGCCGCGTGGGCGAACTTCACGACGAAGGACATCACGAGCTGAGGCCGGTGCAGTCACCCGCGCCCAGCTGGGTTGTGGAGTCGCCGTTCAGCTCCGCCGACACCATCGCGCCGACGAGGGGATCGCGGGGCAAGTTGCCGTGATCGACGGTGGAGTCCGCACACACACTCTGGACCGGAATATCGATCGCCCCGTCGAGGCTGGCCGAGGTCGGCGGGGTGACCACCTGGTCCACCTCGGTCCAGATCGACACCCACTCCGGTCCCGCCGGTGTCTCGTCGTCGGCGTTCAGGGCGGTGAGGACGGGGCTGTCCGGAGCGAGCTGCTGACATGCGGTCGGGCACTGGCCGGGCAGAAACTGAGCCGCCAGCCCCGCCACCTGCGTGCCGTGGTGTGGGGAGCCGAGGGTGACGATGCGCCGAGCCTGCTCGGCGCCGCCCAGATCGGCGGCCCAGATCCGGGCCACCACGCCCCCGGCCGAGTACCCGACGACGTCGACCGAGGTCGCTCCGGTCCTCGTCAGTGCGGCGTCGACGGCATCCTCGAGGGTGCTTGCCTGGTCCATGAGGTCGCCGGTACCGCCGTCGGGAAGGGCCACCACGGTGGCGTCGCGGCCCTCTGCCCGCAGTCTGTCTGCAAGAACCTCGAGCGCGTCGGTGGAGCCGCCGTACCCGGGGACCAGCAGCACCGGACCGGGCAACGACTGGTCGACCTGGGCGATGGGGGTGTTCGTGTTGCGCGCCAGTACGACGGACACCACGAGTGCGACGACCCCCACCAGGACGAGGGCGATCACACCGATGACGAGGCGTCGGCGGGCTGGGGACAGGGAGGCGAACACTCCGTCCAGTGTGCCCGCCGAGCTCAGGACATGGCGTCGACCAGTGTGTCGATCACCGCACGGGTGACCTCGGGCGCCGGTGCGTGCGTCAACAGCCCCTCGACGACGAACGTGCCGATGCGCACCATCGCATCCGCTCGAGGACCCGACAGACCGGCCGCCTCCACGTCAGCGAGGAACAAGGACTCGGCAAACTGGTGAAAGCCGTTGTGCCAGTTGTTTACTGCAGTGGATTTGTCTGCACGATCGTGCACGGTCGTCACCAACGGGCCAACCTGCTGTAGCCGCTCCACCAGCCAGGACAGGCGGTCGACGAGCGGACGGTCGGCGATGTCGACGTACGCCGCGGCATCTTCGGCGACGATCTCGGTCAGGACGGCCACCAGGATGTCGTCCTTGTCGGTGAAGTACCAGTACAGCGTGTTCGGGGTGATGCCGGCCGCCCGCGCGAGTCGGCTGATCGAGGTCCGATCGAAGCCGTCGGATACGAACAGCTCACGTGCGGCCGTCACGATGTCTGCACGTTTGCTTTCCCGATCGTGCAAACCGCGGTTTCTGGGCATGGATCACATTCTATCTTGATCGACCTTCAAGACGCTGTTACCATCCTTGACGATCGTTCAAGAGAGTGGAGGCACCATGTCGAGCTCGGGCCGCACTGCGCTGGTCACCGGCGCATCAGCAGGCATCGGTGCGGCGTTCGCCCGCCACCTGGCCGCCGAAGGCCACGACCTGATTCTGGTAGCGCGACGCGAAGACCGCCTCACCGCGCTGGCCGCCGAACTGTCGTCGAAACACGGAGTGCGGTGCGAGGTTCTGGCGGCCGACCTCGCTGATCGCGAGGCTCCCCGATCCATCATGGAGAGAACGACGTCCCTGGGTCTGCACGTCGACATCCTGATCAACAACGCCGGCATGTCGGGGAACACCGCGTTCGCCGATGCACCCTTCGAGACGCTGGCCGCCGAGATCCAAGTCATGATCACCGCCGTGACCGAGCTGGCGCACCTCGCGGTTCCCGGGATGAAGGAGCGCGGGTACGGACGCATCGTGAACCTGTCGTCGCTGGCCGCGTTGCTTCCGCCCGCGGCGAGCCTGCTCTACACCGCCATCAAGTCCTACGTTCTCGACATGTCGCAGGCCCTGGACATGGAGTTGAAGCCCCACGGCATCAACGTCACCGCGCTGTGCCCGGGCTTCACGCACAGCGAGTTCCACGACGTCATGGGTACCCGCGATGCAGCCCAGTCGAAGCTGCCCTCCGTGCTGTGGCAGAGCGCCGACGCGGTGGTACGCGAAGGGTGGCGCGCCGTCGAGAACGGCAACCCCGTGTGCGTGCCCGGGGTTGTCAACAAGGTGATCGCGGCGTCGTCCAAACCCATACCCACCCGTGTCGGATACGTCCTGGGCAAGACGTTCAATCCGTTCAAGCAGTAGAGCCGACGCGAACACGAAAGCGGCGCCCAACCGACAAATTCTGTGGTTGAGCGCCGTTGTGGGTGGAGCCGCCTAAGAGAATCGAACTCTTGACCTTTTCATTACGAGTGAAATGCTCTACCGACTGAGCTAAGGCGGCGTGCTCCCGCAGGAGCCTCGACAAGTCTAACGGAGCCTCACCGATGCACGAAAACGGGTGGTCATCGCGTCGCCGCACCCAACGTCGCCACCATCGCATCGACCGCGAACTTCGGCTTCACGTTCAGCGACAGCGCCTCCCGGCATTCCAGAATCGCCTCGATACAGCGCAACAACTTCTCTGGCGTAGCGGCCTTGGAGAGGCCGTCGGCCTCGTCGGCCATGTCCGGGTGAGTGAGGGTGGCCGTCGACCCGTAGGACCGTGACAACGCATCCCGGTACAGGCCCGCCAAGTCGATCAACGCACGGTCCAGCGAATCACGTCCGGTGCGGGTCCGCCGCGACTTCTGCCGTGCTTCGAGTTCCTTGAGTACGCCGGCCGACCCCCGCAACGCCCCCGCCGCACCCTTACCGGTGCCGCCCGCACCGAGCGAGGTGCGGAGCTCGTCGGTCTCCTGCTCCTCACGGTCGACGTTCATCTCCACGGCGTCGGTCTCCGCCGCCTTCACCAATTCCTCGACCACGGCGTACTGCGTCGAAGGCCTGGACGCTGCGCGGGCGATGCCCAGCGCACGCTGACGGCGGTCACGAGCGTCGCTGTCCGTCGCAAGTCGTCGTGCGCGGCCGACGTGCCCACCGCTCACCGACGCAGCCCAGTGTGCGGTGCGCTCGTCGAGCTTGTCGTTGTCCTGCAGCACCTTTGCGATGGCGTCGGGAGTCGGCGTCACGAGGGCGACGTGCCGGCAGCGCGATCGAATGGTGACGGCGATGTCCTCGGGGTCCACGGACGGCGCACACAACAGGAACAGCGTGCGTTCGGGCGGTTCCTCCACGGCCTTGAGTAGCGCGTTGTAGGCGCGCTCACCCAACCGGTCGGCGTCCTCGATGACGACGATCTGCCATTTGCCCGTCGTCGGCTTCCGAGCAGCAGTCTGCACGATTCCGCGCATCTCCTTGACCGAGATGCTCAGGCCCTGCGGGATGATCCGTCGAACGTCACCGTGCGTGCCCGCCATCGTGGTTGTGCATGCGTGACAGTGCCCGCACCCGACCTCTCCCGGTGTGACGCATTGCAAGGCGGCGGCGAAGCACAGCGCGGCGATCGATCGTCCCGACCCGGGCGGACCGGTGAACAACCACGAATGCGTCATCCGTGATCCGATGATGCCGTCCCGAGCTGCGGTGGCAGCGTCGGTGAGCTCGGCGACAACGTCGTGCTGCCCCACCAGCCGATCGAACACGCTCATGCTTGAAACCCTAGTGCGCGGCTGCGACATCCTTCGTGCCGCGCACCTTGCCGACCCCGGCCATGATCGCAACGATCAGCGACCCGACGACGAAGCCGAGAATCGCGGAGGCGATCGTGTTGACTATCCACGCGAGGACTCCACCGACACCGGCGACACCGCGGACCGCTTCCTCGCCGTGGTGCACGAGTTCGTAAAGCGGGTGAAAGCCCAATTCATCGATGCCGTTCAGCAGGATGTGGCCACCCACCCAGAGCATGGCGGCCGTACCGACGACCGACAGCACGGACATCACCTTCGGCATCGCCGAGACGAGGCCTCGGCCGAACTTCTCGGTGAATCCAGACGAGTTCTCCGCAAGCTTCAAACCGATGTCGTCCATCTTCACGATCAAGCCGACGGCCCCGTAGACGACGAACGTGATCACGATTGCGACGATCACCAGAATGATCAGCCGGTTCCAAAAGCCCTCGCTCGCAATGGTATCGAGGGCAATGACCATGATCTCCGCGGAGAGAATGAGGTCGGTGCGAACGGCTCCGGCGACCACCGTCTTCTCATCGCGAGGCCCGTCCTCGTCGGCCGCATGCGCGCCGTGACCGGTCAGCACAGCCCAAATCTTGTGCGCCGCTTCGTAAGACAGGTACGCGCCGCCGAGCATCAGGATCGGCGTCAGCAGACCAGGCAGGAACTGGCTCAGCAGCAACGCAATCGGAAGGATGATCAGGATCTTGTTGCGCAGCGAGCCGATCGCGATCTTCTTGACGATCGGCAGCTCCCGCTCGGCAGCGAGGCCGCGGACGTACTGCGGCGTGACGGCGGCGTCGTCGATCACCACGCCCGCAGCCTTGGCCGTGGCCTTGCCCGTGGCGGCGCCGATGTCGTCCAGTGATGCTGCCGCGAGACGCGAGAGCGCCGCGACGTCGTCGAGCAGAGCGACGAGTCCGCCGGCCATGTGTTCTCCCTCGTGTTGGTAAAGGGAACGATACCGCGCGGTGACGACTGGACACGTTCCCGCAATCCACACCGGTTGCGACGTGTGAGAACTGCTGGACCCTGACCAGTGGTGGGGCTGTGGATAAGCATCAGCGGGGCGACGGATGCGTCGAGAAGGCTCCGGTTCATGGAACTCATCTCTCGACGCGAACTCAACAGTCGTGGTGTGACCGACGGCGAAATAAGGGCGGCCGCCAAGGCCGGTTCGATCGAGCCCATCCGACGCGGCTTCTACGTCGACGGGTCCGGCGATGACATGGACCGCTACCTGTGCACCGTTCGGGCCACGTCGCTCGCTTCCACGTCCGGGCTGGTGATCAGCCACCGGTCCGCTGCGGCCATCCACGGTTTCGCGGTGTGGCCCGATCTCGACCGACGGGTTCACCTCACCGCGAATCGCACCACCGGCGGGCGAACGAAGAAGCATCGTGTGGTGCATGCGTCGGCCCTCGACCCGGACGACGTCGTCGAGGTCGACGGCTTGCTCGTGACCTCACCGGCACGAACTGCTGTCGATCTGGCTTGCGCGTGGTCCTTCGAGTCGGCAGTGTGCACCGGGGATTCGGCGTTGCGTGCGATGCCCCACCTCGACCTCGGCAACGCCCTCGAGAGAGGGTACGGCCGACGTGGCATCGCGAAGGCTCGGCGCGCGGTCGCATTCATGGACGGCCGATCGGAAACAGTGGGCGAATCGCGTAGCCGAGTTCGGTTGCAGCGTTGGGGTTTTTCTGCGCCCCGGTTGCAGAGCGCCCTGTTCGACGATGACGGTCACTTCGTCGCCCGCGTGGACTTCGAAGTGGACGGCGTCATCGGTGAGTTCGACGGATTGATGAAGTACCGAGGCCCGGACGGGTCCCACGTCCTCATTTCGGAGAAGCTACGTGAAGACCGATTGCGTTCGCTCGGTTGGCAAGTGGTGCGGTGGACATGGAACGAACTGACGACGGGTGCGCCGGCCGAGCGGTTGCGCCAGGCCATCGAGGTGGCAAGAACGCTGCCGCCACCGCGGACGATCAGGCGTGTGTGAGACGACTGCGCACGTTCCAGCAGTACTGACACTCTGCAAGGTGTGAGCATTGCTGAAACCTGACCAGTCGCGGTGGAACCGAAACGAATCTTGCAGCGTCCAGGGGGTATGACGACAATTCGCTGCGCTTTCCTGATTCTGCTCGTGCTCACCGCGACGTCCTGCTCGCGTGAGATCAGCGGCGCACCGGAGACCGCTGAACCGATTGCTACATCCGCAGTGCCGACCGAAAGTGGTTCGACGGAAGCACTTTTCGAGCCATGTTCGATTCCCGTCACCGCGCTCAATGGCGTCGGGATGTTTTCGAAACCGACAGACGAAGGTAGGTCCAGCAATCCGCCGGCAGCGTCGTGCTCTTTCCAAGGCGTCAATGGGACTCTGGGAATCATTGCGTCGTTCGGGGGTAACGGGCGCGATCTCGCGACTGCCCCGGACGCGCAGAACTACGTCGAATACGGGCTCGGACCAAGGACAGTCCTGGGGATCGACACGCCGCCAATAGGTCGAATCAACAACTGCATCAGAGCGACGGAGACCTCGGGTGGCTGGGTAAGCCTTTTCTGGGCGGGCGTCGGAGACGACGTCTGCGCGCTCACCGACAACGCGCTCGTCGCAATCGACCCCTTCCTCCCTCCGCCCGCCTGACGACTGCCCTCTACTCCCCCGCCGGCGGAGTCCAGATCGCCGCCATCGTCGTCTGCCCGTCCAACGTCTCGCGGATGATGTCGGCGTGGCCGCTGTGGTGGGCGATCTCGCGCAAAAGGTGCAGCAGCACTTGACGAGCCGTCATCCACACTCGCTCCGGCTCCCAGGGTGCGGTGGGCTGCGGGATCATGTCGTCCAGGTCGACGGACGCGATGTACTCCTCCAGCGCATCACCTGCGGCGCCGAGTTCGCCCAGCCAGTACTCGATCGACTGGTCGGGCCCGAACGTGAACGCCTCCTCGAGCTCCGACATGTCCAGTGCCGAGTTCTCGTCCCGCGCTTGCAACATGGACACGTTGTCGCGGATGACAGTTGCGACGTGCTTGATGAGAGCGCCGAGGGTGAAGTCGCTCGCCGTCGTCCGCTCACGCGCCTGGTCGTCGGTGATGCCACGCGCGGTGATCGCGAGCATCTGGCGCTGGTCCGCGAGGATCGTCACGAGGTCGAGCTTCTCGCCCGTGACCTCGACGTTCAGCGAGACGGGTGTGTAGGTGCCGGCCATGATGTGTCCTCTCATCGGGTGTGAGGACAACACTAGAAGCGAACTAGGACATCCACAGTCCTCAACCGACGGGGAAGCCTCCCGCTCGTCCCAATTGCGCCGGAATACTTTTTGCCAACGCGCCCCCGAGCCACGTGGCAGCCTCGACCAGAACATTCATGTTCACGCCGGTATCGACCCCGGACCGGTCGAACGCGTAGATCAGGTCTTCCGACGCAATGTTCCCGGTGGCGGCCGGCGCGAACGGGCACCCGCCGAATCCACCGATGCTGGCGTCGAGGGCATGCGCACCCACTTCCAAGGCCGTCAGCGCATTCGCATACCCCGTGTTGCGAGTGTTGTGAAAGTGCCAGCGCTGCGGGATGTTCGGGGCATTGCGTGACGCGACTTCCGACAACCGACGTACCTGAGCCGGAACGCCGACGCCGATCGTGTCGGCCAGGGCGATCTCGGCGGGCTCGCACTCCGCGATCCGTGCGACGAGTTCGCCGACCGTCGCGGGGTCCACCTCACCACTGAACGGGCATCCGAACGCCGCTGCGATCGTGACAGTTCCGGCGACGCCGGCGGCCCGCGCGTCCCTGACGATGTCGTGGGCGGCGGCCACTGCCTCGTCGACGGAGCAGCCTTGGTTTCGCCTGCTGAATTCCTCCGTCGCCACGACGACGACGTTCACCTCGTCGACGCGCGCCTCCAGCGCCCGCTCCAACCCCCGACGGTTCAGCACCAAGCCGATGTAGGAGACGGAGTCGGACCGGGGAACGCCGGCCATGACCTCCTCGGCGCCGGCCATCTGTGGGACTCGCTTGGGATTCACGAAGCTGACGGCTTCGATTCGCTTCGCGCCCGACGCCACGCTGCGTTCGATCAGTTCGATCTTGTCGTCGATGGACAGAACGGCATCCTCGTTCTGCAATCCGTCCCGTGGACCTACTTCGACAAGTTGCACCGCAGCCATGCCCTCATCCTCCACTTCACTCGCGTTGCATGCAATAGGGCACGAATTAAACGAAGAAGCCGAGACAAACTGCCCGTGCGGCCCTACATTGTGAACAATCCACCGAGCAGGCAAGGAAAACTCACCGATGCCGAGAGCCGTCGACCGCGTGTACTCACACATCCGGGACAGCATCGTCGCGGGCACGTACGCGCCGGGGGCTCACCTGGGTGAGGCCGAGATAGCGGACCTGACCGCGACCAGCCGCACTCCAGTTCGCGAAGCACTCCGTCAACTCGAGATGGAAGGGCTCGTGGAGGTCCTCCCGCACAAGGGAGCGCACGTCTACCGGTGGACGGCCGACGACCTCGACGAGATCTACGACTTGCGAATGTCGTTGGAGGCCATGGCTGCGACGCGGGCCGCGGCACGCATCGACGAGAAGGACATCGACAGGATGGCCGAGCTCTGCGACCTGATGGAGGAAGCCGCCTCGGACGGCGCCGAGCAGCGCCTCGATCTCATGGCGCAACTGAACGACGAGTTCCACGCCATCGTCCGGACGGCGGCGGCCAGCCCTCGCTTGATGTCGATGCTCGGCGCGGTCATTCAACTCCCGCTGGTCATGCGCACCTTTCATCGCTACGCGCCCGTCGATCTCGCACGCAGTCACGCTCACCACCGGGACCTGGTCGCCGCCCTGAGGGCCGCCGACGCGACCTGGGCCGACTCGGTCATGCGGGCACACGTCCGTGCCGCCAAACACGTTCTACTGCAATCACTCACCGCCGACGAGACACAGGAGTCTTCATGAGCGAGACCCCCACCGGACCACTGTCCGACCTACGAGTCGTAGAGATGGGTCAGCTACTCGCCGGACCGTTCTGCGGACAGTTGCTCGCCGACTTCGGCGCCGAGGTGATCAAACTCGAACCACCGGGCACCGGCGACCCGATGCGGCAGTGGGGCCGGGAGAAGCCACACGGCAAGTCCCTGTGGTGGCCGGTCGTCGCGCGAAACAAGAAGTCCGTCACCTGCAACCTGCGCAGCGACGAAGGACAAGCGTTGGCCCGCAAGATCATCGCGGACGCAGACATCGTGGTCGAGAACTTCCGGCCCGGAACCATGGAGCGGTGGGGACTCGGTTTCGACGAACTCCGCGAGCTCAACCCGAAACTGATCATGGCCAGAGTTACGGGGTACGGCCAGAGCGGGCCCTACTCCCCCCGCGCGGGCTTCGGTTCCATCGGCGAGGCCATGGGCGGGATACGTTACGTCACAGGTAATCCCGAGATGCCACCGTCGCGCACCGGTATCTCGCTCGGCGATTCGCTTGCGGCCGTCTTCGCCACCATCGGAGTGCTCACCGCGCTGCACCACCGCGAGCGCACCGGGCGTGGGCAATTGGTGGACTCGGCCATCTACGAGGCCGTGCTGGCCATGATGGAATCTCTCCTGCCGGAATGGGAACTCGGCGGATACCAGCGCGAACGTACCGGGTCCGTGCTGCCGAACATCGCCCCGAGCAACGTGTATCCCACGCTCGGTGGGGAAATGATTCTCGTTGCGGCCAATCAGGATTCCGTCTTCGGCCGTCTCGTCACCGCGATGGACCGAACCGATCTCATCGAGGACCCGCGCTACCGAGACCATGCCGCGCGCGGGGTGAACATGACCGAACTCGACGACATCGTCAGCGCCTGGACCGCCACACGGGAGACCGACGCGGTGCTCGACGTCCTGCACGAAGCCGGAGTTCCCGCCGGCCGCATCTACACCGCGCGCGACATGTTCGACGATCCACACTTCAAGGCGCGGGAGGCGATCGTACGACTGGCGCACCCCGACTTCGGCGAAATTCCCATGGCCAACGTCGCGCCGAAGCTCAGCGAGAGTCCGGGATCGGTGCGTCATCCCGGACCCGAACTGGGAGAACACAACTCCGACATCTACGGCGGACTTCTCGGGGTCTCGGAATCCGATCGGGACGTGCTCGCAGCACGCGGCATCATCTGACCTTCGCTCGCCCACCCCACACATCACGGGAGAACACCATGCGTTATCGACTCGGAGTCGACGTCGGCGGAACCTTCACCGACGTGCTGCTCCTCGAGGAAACGACCGGAAGCACGTTCCGAGCCAAGACTGCGTCCACCCCGGCGGATCAGTCGGTCGGTGTTCTGAACGGGATCGCGAAGGTCTGCGATCAAGCCGGCATCGAACCGTCCGAGATCGGACAGGTGCTGCACGGCACCACCGTTGCGACGAACGCGATCCTGCAGGGGCGGGGAGCGCGCGTCGGTCTCGTCACCACCGACGGATTCAGACAGGTACTGCAGATCGCGCGGTCCTTCGTGCCCGGGGGTCTGGCCGGATGGATCATCTGGCCGAAGCCGGAACCGCTCGCAGCTCTGGAGAACACCGTCGAAGTGGTCGGCAGGCTGGCTGCGGACGGAAGCGAGATCACGCCCCTGGACGAGGCTCAGGCGCGCGAGCAGCTGCGCAGTCTCGCCGGAGCGGGCATCGAAGCCTTGACGATTTCCTTGATCAACGCGTACGCGAGCGACGTCCACGAGAAACAGGTGGCGGCGTGGGCCGAGGACGAGTTGCCGGGAATCCCGATCTCGATCTCCAGCCAGGTCCTTCCCGAGATGCGCGAGTACGAACGCACTCTGACCACCGTTGCGAACAGCTACGTCCAGCCCGAGGTGTCGCGCTACGTTCGCAACCTCGACCGTTCCCTGCAGGAGAAGGGGATTACCGCTCCGCTGTCGATTCTGCGCAGCGACGGCGGTCTGGTGCAGTCGGCCAAGGCTGCCGAATCACCTGTCTCGCTGCTGTTGTCCGGCCCTGCGGGCGGCGTCACCGGCGCCGTCTGGTTCGCCGAACAGGCCGGGTACTCCGACTTCCTCACGTTCGACATGGGCGGCACTTCGACGGACGTGGCACTGGTCCTGAACGGCGAACCGCGCATCGGCCGCGAGACCAAGGTCGGCGATCTGGCCGTGCGCGCCACCAGCGTGGACGTGCGCACGGTCGGTGCAGGTGGTGGTTCCATCGCCCACGTGCCGGAACTGACCAAGGCTCTACGCGTCGGACCTCAGTCTGCCGGTGCCGATCCCGGACCGGCGGCCTACGGGAACGGCGGAACCGACCCCACCGTGACCGACGCCAACGTGGTGCTGGGATACCTGCCCACCGCGTTGGCCGGCGGTGAGGTGGCGCTCGACGCCGACGCCAGCAGAACCGCCGTTGCCACCATCGCCGACGCGATCGGGCTCGGCAGCGCCGAGGAAGCGGCATCGGGGATCGTCGACATCGTCAACGAGAACATGTTCGGTGCGTTGCGGTTGGTCAGCGTGCAGCAGGGATACGACCCCCGCGACTTCGCGCTCGTGTCCTTCGGCGGCGCAGGACCGCTGCACGCCAACGCTCTCGGCCGACTCACCGGTGCGTGGCCCGTGATCGTGCCGCCGTCACCTGGCGTCCTCTGCGCCTACGGTGACGCCACCACGTGTGTGCGAGACGAGAGCGCGCGCACCATGATTCGTGCGTTCTCCGCTACCGACGACGCCGAGATCCACACCGCTCTGACCGAGCTCGCCGCGTCCGCCGCCGAACGTCTGTCAGCGGAAGGCGTTCCCTCCGAACAACAAACGGCCAAATACCAGGTCGACCTCCGCTATCAGGGTCAGGGGTTCGAGATTCCCGTCGACCTCGACGCCGCAGCACTCGAGTCGGGCGACCTGTTGTCCACGCTCGGAACTGCGTTCGACGCGGAACATCAGCGGCTGTTCTCGTTCTTGCTGAAGAACGAACGCGAAGTGATCAATCTGCGCGTGACGGTCAGCGGACCACGCCCGGACGTTGCATTTCAGGCGCTGGACACCGGCAGCGAGGATCCCTCGGCCGCGCTGGTATCGACCAACGACGTGTGGATGGACGGCGCGTACGCGAAAGCCGGCATCTACGACCGCGCAAAGCTGTTGGCGGGCAACGTCGTCACCGGTCCCGCCGTGATCACGGAGATGGACTCGACAACTCTGGTGCTCTCCGGCCACAGCGCGACGGTCCACCCGAGCGCCTGCCTACTCATCACCCCCCTCGCGAACACCTCGATTCAGGAGAACTGATGGCCACCATCATCGAGACCTCGACGACTCCCTTCACCACCGTTCCGGTGGATCCCATCACGCTCGACATCATCGAGAACGCGCTGCGCAACGCGCGCTACGAGATGGACGAGGTGCTCTTCCGGACCGCCTTGTCGCCCGGCATTCGCGAACAGCACGACGAGTTCCCGCTCATCGCCGACCCGAGCGGAAAGATGGTCGTCGGCCAGTTCGGACTGTCCGTGCCCGATCTTCTCGACAACTACGCCGGCACGGTCGGCGAAGGCGACGTCCTGCTGACGTCCGATCCCTACGCCTGCGGTGCGGCGATCAGCCATGCCAACGACTGGCTGATCGTGCTGCCGATCTTCCACAGCGGGCGCGTCGTCGGCTGGTCGTCGATGTTCGGACACATGGCCGACGTGGGCGGCAAGACTCCGTCGTCGATGCCCACTGACGCGCACACCATCTTCGAAGAGGGCGTGGTCATTCCGCCCTTCAAGCTGTACAGCAAGGGTGAGCTCAACGAGACCGCACTCGACATCATTCTCAACCAGGTCCGCAAGCCCGATTGGAATCGTGCCGACCTGAACGGGCTCGTCGCCGCCTGCACCACCGCGTCTCGGCGCATCGTCGAGCTGTGCGACCGGTTCGGTGTCGATGTCTACCTCTCCGCACTCGACGCCCTGCTCGAGCGGAACTATCAGGCGATGAAGGTTCTGCTCGCCATGCTGTTCGTCGACGGCGAGACGATCGAGTTCAACGACTTCATCTGTGACGACGGATGTGGTTACGGGCCTTACGAACTCGCGATCACCCTCACGCGCCACGGGGAGAAGATCCATCTCGACTTCAGCAAGGCCGCACCGCAGGCGGTCGGTCCGATCAACTACTTCATCAACGAGAATCTCGTACGCATGTTCTTCGGCATCTACGTCATCACGGTCGCCGATCCCCAAATCCTGTGGAACGACGGCTTCTATCCCCTGATCGACGTGACGATCCCCGAGGATTCGTTCTGGAAACCGCGGTATCCCGCCGCGCTGAACGGACGCAATCACGGAATCGGCCGTGTCTTCGACCTTTTCGGTGGGCTGCTGGGCAAGAACAACCCCGAGATCTTGAACGCGGCCGGCTTCTCCTCGTCGCCGCACTTCATGTACTCCGGCCACTACGACGGCGGGCCCCGCGACGGGGAGTGGTTCCAGCTCTACTCCATCGGTTTCGGCGGTATCCCCGGGCGTCCGATGGGCGACGGGCCCGACGGTCATTCGTTGTGGCCGTCGTTCGTCAACATTCCCTGTGAGTACCTCGAGTCGTACTACCCGCTCCGCATCGAACGCTGGGAAACCGTCACCGACACCGGTGGCGCCGGTCTGCATCGCGGCGGCAACGGCGTGGACGTTGCCTACTACTTCGAGGAGCCGGGCACCATCGCCATTCACGACGACCGGTGGCTCACCTACCCCTGGGGCGTGAACGGCGGCAAACCCGGTGCGCGCGGCCGCAAGTGGCTTGTTCGAGCGTCCGGTGACATCGAGATCCTCCCGAGCAAGATCCACGACGTCGAGGTGGCGCGGGGCGACGTCCTGCACTTCGTGACGTGGGGCGGCGGTGGGTGGGGAGATCCCCTCGAGCGTGACCCCGAGCTCGTCGCACTCGAGGTTCGCCGCGGGTTGGTGAGTCCCGACGGAGCGTTGGCGGGCTACGGGGTGGTCTGCGACTCGAACGGTGTCGTCGACTCCGACGCGTCCGCCGGTCGACGCAAGACGATGGCGACCGAGCGTGGCGATATCGACGTCTTCGACAAGGGGCCCTCCATCGAGGTCATCCTCGAGCGATGCCTCGAAGAGACCGGACTGCCCGCGCCCCGTCCACCGGTCGACGTACGAAAGGCGTTGCGCGCGTGAGCGACACCCTGGGCTCGTACCGGGAGTCGGGCTTCGCGGGGGACCTCGGGCCGGGCCGCAGTCCGGCGGTGCTCGTGGTCGACGTCGTGCAGGCGTATCTCGTCGACGGCTCGCCGCTGCGCGCTCCTGTCGACGACGCCGTCGCGGCCGCGGCGACGTTGGTGGCCGCGGCACGAGGCGCCGGTGTCCCGGTCGTCTTCACTCGCGTCAGCTACCAACCGGGCGGCGTCGACGGCGGGCTGTTCATGACGAAGATCCCGGCGTTGACCGTCTTCGAGGAGGGATCCGCACTCGGCGACTTCCCGCCGGCGCCTCGGCCGCTCGCGGGCGAGACGGTGGTGACGAAGCAGTACGCCAGCGCGTTCTTCGGAACCTCGCTCGCCGCGACGTTGACCGCGCGCGGTATCGACACTCTCTACATCTGCGGTCTCACCACCAGCGGCTGCATCCGCGCGAGCGCCACCGACGCACTGCAGCACGGATTCCGGCCTCTGGTGGTGTCCGATGCATGCGGAGACCGGGAACCGGGGATGCACCAGCAGAACTTGCTGGACCTCCAGGCCAAATACGCCGACGTCCTCACGCTGGAGGAGTCGCTGGGCCTGCTCGGCGCCCGAGATCAGCCGATACCGGGGATGAAGCCGGGGTAGACGAAGTGGGCCGGACCGCCCCCGGGAAGCGACCACCCGGTGATGCTCGGGAAGTTGAACGGCAGGGCGACGAGCTTGTGCGGATTGCCCCGTTCATCAGCCTGCCAGCAACCGGTGTAGACACCGTGGAACGCAGTGCACACGATCCGGGTGGATGTGCCGAACGGCGACGTCAAACGGTTCTCCGCCACGAGCGGGTTCCAATAGTTCGGATCGGTCGGCGTCAGGAAGCCTTTCGTCTCGAATGGCACCGACGGACTCGGCTCGGCGGGCACCGGCGGCCATTCGTCGGCACTGGCCATCCCGGAACCCGCGAAGAGGGCGGCCGCGGTGACGGCGAGCGCAGCAAGAATTCGTACCAGCTTCGGCGATCGTGTGCCCGAGGCACGCAGTCCCGAGGCACGCAGTGTCGTAGTCATGCTGCGACGGTATTCACCACCGAGACCCTCCGAGGGCAAATACTGCGTAGCTTCGCTCACGATTCCGTGACGGTCGTATCACGACACCGATGCGGCGTCGCAGCACTCAGGACTCGGCGGGCGGGGCCTTCTTCGCTGAAGTCTTCTTGGCCGCCGCCTTTTTCGCGGGCGCCTTCTTGGCGGGGGTCTTCTTGGCCGCAGCTTTCTTGGCTGGGGCCTTCTTCGCCGGTGCCTTCTTGGTCGTGGCCTTTTTCTTCACCGGGCCGCGGGCGCGACGGTCGGCGAGCAGTTCCATCGCCCGCTCGTCCGTGATGGTCGCGACCTCGTCACCCTTGCGCAGGCTCGCGTTGGCCTCACCGTCGGTGACGTAGGGGCCGAAGCGGCCGTCCTTGATCACCATCGGCTGGCCGCTGACCGTGTCGGTACCCAGCTCGCGCAGAGGTGGCTTGGCGGCACCCTGCCCTCCGCGACGCTTGGGCTCGGAGTAGATCTTCAGCGCCTCTTCGAGCGAGACCGTGAAGATCTGGTCCTCGGTCGCGAGCGAGCGAGAGTCCGTGCCCTTCTTCAGATAAGGACCGTATCGACCGTTCTGCGCCGTGATCTCTTCTTTCGACTCCGGGTCGACGCCCACGGTGCGGGGCAGCGACAGGAGCTTCAGGGCGTCGTCGAGCGTGACCGTCGCCAGATCCATGGACTTGAGCAGCGACCCGGTACGCGGCTTCACGGCCGCAGCCTTCTTGGCTGCCTTCTTCGCGGGCGCCTTCTTGACCGCTGTCTTCGTCGCGGTGCCGCCGCCACCGGAGGGCTCGACCGGGACGATGTCCGGAACAGGCTCGGGCGCCGGTTCTTCGGGCTCGGGCAGGATCTCGGTCACGTACGGACCGAATCGTCCTTCCTTGGCGACGATTTCGTGTCCGGTGATCGGATCGGCCCCGAGCTTGCGCCCTTCCTGCGGCGTCGAGAACAGCTTCTCGGCGTACTCGAGCGTCAGCTCGTCGGGCGGCAGATCGTCGGGGAGGTTGGCGCGCTGCGAGATCGGGTCGCCGTCGGGATCGTCGTCGTTTCTGACCATCCGCTCCAGATACGGACCGAAACGTCCGACGCGTACGTGAACTTCGCGTCCCTGGTCGTCGTCGAACAGGCGGATCGAGTTGATCTCGCGCGCGTCGATCTCTTCGAGGTTCTGCCCGACCATCTTCTTGAGGCCACCCGAACGGGCAACGGAGCCTTCGACTCCGGAGTCTCCGCCGAAGTAGAAGCCGGACAACCAGTGTCCGCGCTGTTCGCGTCCGCCGGCGATCGCGTCGAGGTCGTCTTCCATTCCGGCGGTGAAGTCGAAGTCCACCAACCGACCGAAATGTGCTTCCAGCAAACCGGTTACGGCAAACGCCACCCACGCGGGCACCAGTGCGCTGCCGCGCTTGTAGACGTATCCACGGTCGAGGATGGTCTTGATGATCGACGAATACGTCGATGGGCGACCGATTCCCAATTCCTCGAGCGTCTTGATGAGCGACGCTTCGGTAAAGCGGGCGGGCGGGTTGGTGGTGTGACCGTCGGGATCGAGTTGGGTCGCCGTGACGGCTTGACCCTTCTCCAGCACGGGTAGCCGCGACTCGGCGTCGTCGGACTGGCCGCCCGCCTGATCGTCCACGCTCTCCACATACGCCTTCAGGAAGCCGGCGAAGGTGATGGTGCGGCCCGACGCGGCAAACGTGCACTCTTCGCCCGTTCCGGCGGTACCCGAAATACGAAGGGAGAGTGTGGTTCCGCGCGCATCCGCCATCTGCGACGCGACGGTGCGCTGCCAGATCAGTTCGTACAGACGGAATTCGTCGGTGTCGAGATTGCTGTGCAGCTGACCCGGCGTCGCGAACGAGTCGCCGGCGGGGCGGATGGCCTCGTGCGCCTCCTGCGCGTTCTTGACCTTGCGGGTGTACTGACGGGGGGTGTCGTGGACGTATTCGGGCCCGTAGAGCTCCCCGGCCTGACGACGGGCGGCGTCGATCGCCGTCGCCGACAAGTTCGTCGAGTCCGTACGCATGTAGGTGATGTAGCCGTTCTCGTACAACCGCTGCGCGATGCGCATGGTGCGCTCGGAGGACATCCGCAGTTTGCGGCCGGCCTCCTGTTGCAGAGTCGACGTCATGAACGGCGCGTACGGGCGACGCGTGTACGGCTTGCTCTCCGCCGACGCGACGGTGAGATCGACGCCGTCGAGCGCCTCCGCCAACCGTCGTGCGTGGGCCTCGTCGAGAACGGTGACGCCGTCGGACTTCAGCAGTCCGTCGGCTCCGAAATCGCGGCCGGACGCCACGCGATTACCGTCGACATTGACCAGACGGGCAGCGAAACTGCGCGGCGACGCCGTCTCCCCGGCGTCGAGCTGTGCCGAGATGTCCCAGTATCCGGCGGTACGGAACGCCATGCGCTCACGCTCGCGCTGGACGATGACGCGCGTCGCGACGGACTGCACACGGCCCGCCGACAGCTTCGGCATGACCTTCTTCCACAGCACGGGGCTGACCTCGTAGCCGTACAGGCGGTCGAGGATGCGGCGTGTTTCCTGGGCGTCGACGAGATCGGTGTCGAGATCGCGAGTGTCCTGCGCGGCGGCGAGGATGGCCGACTCGGTGATCTCGTGGAACACCATCCGGCGAACCGGAATCTTCGGCTTGAGCGTGTCGAGAAGGTGCCAGGCGATGGCTTCACCCTCGCGGTCGGGGTCGGTCGCGAGGTAGAGCTCATCGGCGTCCTTCAGGAGCGACTTGAGCTCGGCAACCTTCCCCTTCTTCTCGGGGCTGACGACATAGAGGGCTTCGAAGTCGTGGTCCACGTCGACACCGAGGCGAGCCCAGGACTCACCCTTGTACTTGGCCGGGACGTCGGCGGCACCACGCGGAAGGTCACGAATATGACCCACCGACGCCTCGACCACGTAGTTCTTACCGAGGTAGGGCGCGATCTTCTTGGCCTTCGTGGGTGACTCGACGATGACGAGACGGCGCACATTGCCAGTTCCCGTCGAACCGCTCGTCTTGTTGTCCCCTGCTGCCACCTGGTGCCGAACCTTCCTGGAAAACCCGTATCCGGGCGCAGATCGACCTGCGCCAACTCACTACAGACTGACATACAACCACGATTGCCACCCGACACCGCGCAGCACCGTACGTCACAGGACCGACGAATCGCCCTCAGACCCGGGGCCAGCCACCTGCGTTTTCGGCCCCCGGGGGCGGGTCACCGATGTTCTCGAGCAGTCGCGTCAACCTTCGACGACCGGTGATGCGCAGCGCCGGAGTGGTGCCGCGGGTTCCCACCAAGGTCGGTGCGATGCCCGCCCTCATCAGCGACTGGACGAGCGTGGAGTGAGTGTCGGGTGCGTGCGGGTCGAGTCCGAGCACGAATCGCTCACCGTCCGCCTCGATGCGCCCGGACGCCAATACCCAGCCGCGCAGCTCCCGCGGCCCGGGTACCCAGCCGGCGGGCACGGACTTGACGGCACCCTTGGTCCACTGCGTGGCCAGTGCGCGCAGATTGTCGACGGCGCCGGTGCGTACCAAGGGGTGGTTCTCTTCGGATCGGGTGATCTCGGCGTCGAGGCCGGTCTCCTCGATCATGTCGGCGATGGCGAGGGCTCGGTAGTCGTCGTCCACGACGACGGAGATACGCGCTTTGCCGGCGGAGCTGACCAGTTGGCCGGGTCCTGCCAACAGCCCGCTGAGGTCGGTGGCCGCAGGCGGCATCGACTCGGCGGAGAAAAAGGACAGCTGACCCACGGACCGACACTAAGGCACCGTGATCGAAATCTGCAGTTGAAACAACTCGTCCCCCGCCACCGCGAACGGTGACGGGGGACGAGAGGGGTCGATCAGACCGCGCGAACGCCAGTGGCCTGCGGGCCCTTGGTGCCCTGTCCGACCTCGAACTCCACGCGCTGGTTCTCCTCGAGGGTGCGGAAGCCGCTGCCCTGAATCTCGGAGTAGTGAACGAAGACGTCAGCAGAACCGTCCTCGGGTGCGATGAAGCCGAAGCCCTTTTCGGCGTTGAACCACTTCACAGTTCCCTGTGCCATGCTTGTCTATCCTTCTTCTTGTACACCGGATGCGATGAACGGCACTTACAGCTCATCGGGCCGGTTCCGACCGCAGTACTTTTGATTCCCCATCAGGTGCGACACCCCCGTCAGGCAGAGCTTCCAAGCACGGCGCTCGCAACAATAGATCCTGCGAGCTTTACGCGAACACAGAAACTGCGACCGGGGGTAAGTCAACCACGTAGAACGCCCACGCAACAGTCGACAAACACACTTTTCGCAAAAAACATGATCTTGAACGAGCGTCCAACTGCAACCTTCAACCGATGTGGCCCCTCACCTGCACCAACAGCTGTCCGACAGCCCTGCTGGCTACCATTGGTACACGCCCGAAACCACGCGATCAGAAGAATCGAGACCGACATTTCCGTGACTGCCCCGCATTCCACCGAATCTTTCGGCGGCATGCTTCTCGGCCGAGCACTCGCGGGCACCCCGTCGGGCGAATCTCCGCTGACCTTCACTGCCGAGCTTCCCGGACGTGAGTCCCGTTATGCCCCTTGGCCGCAGTGGCTGCCGAGCGACATCGAGCGGGTCTTCGTCGAGTGCGGCATACCCTCGCCGTGGACCCATCAGGCCGACGCCGCGAATCTGGTGTGGGCGGGCAAGAACGTAGTCATCTCGACGGGGACCGCGTCGGGAAAGTCGCTGGCTTACCGCATGCCGATTCTCACGACGCTGTCCGCGGATCCGCGTGCCACCGCGTTGTACCTTGCGCCCACGAAAGCCCTGGGGGCAGACCAGTTGACGGCCGCGACCGACATGACGGACACGCTCGCGGACCAAGCGTTCCCACCCATCTGGCCGAGCGACTACGACGGCGACACACCCCTCGAGGTACGTCAGTGGGCGCGCGCGAATTCGCGGTGGATCTTCACCAATCCCGACATGCTGCACATCTCGCTGCTCAAGGGTCATCAGCGATGGGCACATTTCTTTCGCAATCTGAAGTACGTCGTGATCGACGAATGCCACTCGTACCGCGGAGTATTCGGGTCCAACGTCGCCTTGGTCATTCGTAGACTGCGTCGCCTCGTGGCGCGCCACGGAGGCGATCCGGTGTTCGTACTCGCGAGTGCGACATCGTCCGAACCCGGTGCAGCAGCGTCACGCCTGATCGGAATGCCGTGCGAGGAGATCACCGACGACGGGTCCCCACACGGCCCGCGCACCGTCGCACTGTGGGAGCCTCCCCTGCTCGACATCACCGGTGAGAACGGCGCTCCCGTGCGACGGGCCGCCGGATCCGAGGCTGCACGCATCATGGCCGATCTCGTGGTCGAAGGTGCTCGCACATTGACCTTCGTCCGGTCCCGCCGCGGTGCCGAGCTTGCCGCGCTGGGCGCCCAACGGCTTCTTGCCGACGTCGATCCGTCACTGCCGCAGCGCATTGCCGCATATCGGGCCGGATATCTCGCCGACGATCGACGAGCTCTCGAACGGGCACTGTCCGACGGGCAACTCCTCGGGGTCGCCACCACGAATGCCCTCGAACTCGGCATCGACATCGCCGGCCTGGACGCTGTCGTCGTCGCCGGTTTTCCCGGAACCGTCGCCTCGTTCTGGCAGCAGGCAGGGCGGTCCGGTCGCCGGGGACAGGGCTCGCTGGTGATCCTGGTCGGGCGCGACGACCCGCTCGACACCTATCTCGTGCACCACCCAGAGGCATTGTTGGACAAACCGATCGAGGCGACGATCACCGATCCCACCAACCCGTACGTGCTGGGCCCTCAGGTGCTCTGTGCCGCACTGGAACTGCCGCTGACCGACGCCGAGGTCATGGAGTGGCATGCGGAGGACGTCGTCGCATCCCTGGCCGAGCAGGGCCTGATCCGTCGACGTCGGCACGGATGGCATGTCACCGCGGGCGCCACTCCCCATGCAGCAGTGGACATCCGGGGCGGTATCGGATCGCAGATCTCGATCGTCGACGGTCACAGCGGGCGGGTTCTGGGCACCGTCGACGGCGGCCGTGCGCCCGCAACGACACATCCCGGCGCAGTCCACATTCACCAGGGCGAGACGTTCGTCGTCGACTCGCTCGATTTCGACGACCACCTCGCACTCGTCCACCCCGAGGAACCGGAATGGACGACGTCGGCGCGCGAGGTCACCGAGATCGTCATCGAGGACGTGCACGACGCCCGCAACTACGGCGAGGTGACGGTTGCTCTGGTGCAGGTGGAGGTGAGCCACCAGGTGGTGAGCTACCTGCGCCGACTCCCGTCCGGCGAGGTGCTCGATTCCGTCGACCTGGACATGCCCGTCCAGCGCCTCAACACACGCGCCGTGATGTACACGATCACCCCGGAGTTGTTGGAGGCCAGCGGAATCGAGCCGGCACGATTCCCAGGGTCGCTGCACGCCGCCGAGCACGCCGCCATCGGATTGCTGCCGCTCGTTGCGACGTGCGATCGCTGGGACATCGGCGGCGTCTCGACCGCACTGCACCAGGACACCGGCCTGCCCACGGTGTTCGTCTACGACGGATACGACGGGGGCGCAGGATTCGCCGACCGCGGCCATGCCGTCATCGCCGATTGGCTCGGCGCGACGAGAGAAGCCATCTTCTCGTGCGAGTGCGCGAGCGGCTGCCCGTCGTGCGTGCAATCACCCAAGTGCGGCAACGGAAACGAACCACTGGACAAGGACGGCGCCGTGCGTGTGCTCGACGCCGTCCTCACCGCTGTGCGGCGCTAGGCGTCGATCGTGGCGGGTTCGCCGAGGTGCACCGGCAACGTGAGGAACCCGCGCAACACACGGGTGTCACGCTTGACGCCGGCGCCCGCCGACGACAGGTCGGGGAACCGCTCGAACAGAGTACGAAGTCCCACTTCGCTTTCCGCCCGCGCCAGCGCCGCCCCGAGGCAGAAGTGGCGACCACCGGAGAACGACAGATGCTTGTTGGCATTGGGCCGACCGACGTCGAACGTGTCCGGGTCGTCGAACACCTTCGGATCCCGGTTGGCACCGGCCAATACGCAGACCACCGTGCGACCGGTAGCGAGTGAATGCCCCTCGACCTCGACGGGGTGCTTCGCCACTCGCGCCGTCATCTGCACCGGAGATTCCAACCGCAGCATCTCGTCCACCGCGTTGGACCACAACGACGGGTCCTCGAACAGGCGTGCAAGCTGATCCGGATTGTTGATGAGCAGGTTTATACCGCTGCCCAACAGGTTCACGGTGGTCTCGAAACCGGCCGCGAGAACGAGACCGGCCGTGGCCCGCAGCTCGCGGTCGTCGAGGAACACACCGTCGTCCGACGACGCGATCAGCTCGCTCATCAGGTTGTCACCCGGGTTGGCGCGAAGGAACTCGATGTGGTCGGCAAGCCATTCGTCGAAGCCCTGTAGCCCCTTTTCGACGAGGCGGAACTGCGTCCAGGTGAGCCCGAAATCGAGGCTCGGTGCGGCGAGCTCGCCGAATTTCAGAATGCGGTCACGATCCTCGGGCGGAACACCCAGGATGTCGCTGATCACGGCCACGGGCAGTTTGGCGCAGTACGCGTCGACGATGTCCACCGTGCCGACACCGCTCGCGACCAGCTCGTCCAGCAGTTGATCGGCCGTCACCTGCAGTCGGTCACGCATCTGGTTGACGGCTCGAACGGTGAAGACCGACGACACCACCTTGCGATACCGGGTGTGCGACGGCGGCTCCACGGACAGCAGTGACGGCGGGGCGAGTGGATGGAGGGCGCTCGTTCGGGTGCGCTTCTCGATCGCCCGAAGAGGCGCCGGCAGGTTGGCGCCCTGGATGACGGTCCGGAAGTCGTCGGAACGCAGCAGGTCGAAGACGACCCGGTGATCGACCGTCAGGGACACGACGCGACTGTCGAACAGCGTGCCGTTGTCGCGGATCTGTTTGTAGACCGGCTTCGGGTCCTCACGGGTGGCCGGATCTGCGATGAGCTTGGCCTGTGGGTCGTTGATCTTCACGCCACGCTTGGCGATGAATCGGATGAAGCCGTGCATCGCTACCCACCGCACCCGAGATCGGGCCTCGTCCTTCACCTGGTCGAGTACCGACATGAGCGCCCCCAATGTGTTGTTCGAGTGTCGGTGCATGCAAGTCACAGACATCTCAGGCAATCATGCGCTCTCAACACATGTGGGACAACCATTACGGTGATGTGATGAAACATCGGCGGGCTGCGCTCGCGCTGTGGGTAGCCACGGTCGCCTACTGGCCGCTACAGGTTCTCGTCGCGTCGTCGTGGTCGGTGCCCTACAGCATTCGGGACAACGTCATCAGTGACCTCGGCGCAGTCACCTGCGAGAAGGCCTGCTCACCCGACCACGCTCTGATGAACGCCACTTTCGTGGGTGTCGGCGCCGCGACGGCACTCGGCGCGGTGATTCTCGGCCGGCAGGCCGCTCGGTCCGTCACACGGTGGGGATACGGTCTGGTCGCCGCGTCGGGCGTCGCCACGATCGTCGTCGGTTTCATCCCGCTCGACACGATCCCGGTCGCACACGCCCTGGCGGCACAGATCCACTTCGGGCTGCAAGTGGCCGGAATGATCGTGCTCGCAATCGAATACACCGGTTCGCTCTTCTGGTGGACGACGGTCTGCGCGGCGGTATCCGTCGTGGGGGGAATCGCATTCGTCAGCCCCGGCCACTGGGGACTCGGAGCGGGGTACAGCGAGCGGCTGGCATTGGACACCCTGAACGTGTGGACGATCGGGGCGGCGCTGCTGCTGGCTCGGGCGCCCGCGGTGCGTCGATAGGCTTCTCGGCATGACCTGGCTGATTCTGTTCGGCGCCATTGCGGCCGAAGTGACAGCGACACTCTCGCTGAAGGGGGCGCAAACGCACCCAGTCCTATACGCCGTGGTGGTGGCCGGGTACTTGGCGGGATTCGTCGGCTTGACATTGGTTCTCAAACGCGGCATGGGACTCGGTGCCGCCTACGGAATTTGGGGCGCCAGTGGCGTCGCAGCCACCGCGGTACTGTCCGCTCTGATCTTCGGCGAGGCACTGACCGTCGTCATGCTCGGGGGCATCGTGCTGATCATCGCCGGCGTGCTGCTCGTGGAGAGCGGATCTCATCCTGAGGAGGTCCACTGATGGCGTACGTGTTTCTGATCGGCGCGATCCTGTGCGAGGTAATGGCCACCCTGGCGCTGCGCGTGGCGGCGCGGGGCCGGACAGCCTTCTACGTGCTGGTGGTTGCCGGGTATGCCGGTGGTTTCGTGGGATTGATCCTCGTCCTGCGGCAGGGGCTTGCACTCGGGGTGGCGTACGGCATCTGGGTGGCCTGCGGCGTCGCGCTCACGGCCGTCGCGTCGAAGTTCCTGTTCGCCGAGCCGCTGACTCGCCGCATGCTGGCGGGCATAGCGCTGATTGTGGCCGGGGTATTGGTGGTGGAGTTGGGAGCAGCTGCGGTGTGAGTCTCACGTTTCCGCGACCGATCATGCATAGGGCCGCGGAACCAGTACCACCAACCATCCGTCGGGGTCCTCGAACAGAACCGCTCCGTTGTCCGTCCAATAAGGGTTCGCAGGCGGAACCGGTTCCTGGCCTCGGTCGGCGAAGCGCCTGCACACGCCATCCAATACCTCAGGCCCGCTGAGGTAGAGGACGAGTTGGTTCTCGTTGTCGCGCTCCGGTATCCGCGGTGGTTCTCCGAACTGAAGCAATTCCATCTGGACCTGGGAGCTCGGCAAGCCGAACACCACGCCGTCGTATCCGCGGTGATTCCGCCACTGCGCGAGGACCGGCAGACCGAGAATGTCTCGATAGAACTCGACAACGGCCTCGTAGTTCGCTGTGGGTCGCGCGAACCGTACGGCAGTGACGTCGAGGTGGGAGGGCCATGGTTCCGGCATCGCCGATCCTCCTTCTGGTCCGAAGCGGTTGGCCACGAGGTTTCCGCGGGCGCAATCGTCGAACGCTCGGGATATATCGTAAGCAATTGACGGTTTCGGTCGCGAAATCCGAAGTCAGGCTCGGCTCCGTTCTATCCTCGGACCATGGGAGTGCGCAACTACCTCATCGAGGGCGTCTCCGGCACCGGCAAGACCGCCGTCTGCGATGAGCTGAATCGCCGCGGTTTCCGTGCGATCCACGGTGATCGGGAGCTTGCGTACCAGGGGGATTCAGGGACGGGACTGCCCACGACCGGCACGTCGCACGCGAATCACATCTGGGACGTGGGTCGTGTTCGGGCTCTGGCGGCGAGGCAGGACCAACCCGTGACGTTCTTCTGCGGCGGATCGCGCAACTTCTCTCGCTATCTCGACGTGTTCGACGCGGTGTTCGTCCTCCATATCGACCGGGACACCCTCTTGCGCCGACTCGACGCTCGTCCTCCGGGCGAATGGGGTGCGGCGCAGGAGGAACGCGACCTCGTCGTTCGTCTGCACGAAACTTCGGAGGACATTCCGAAAGGTGATTTCGTCATCGACGCCACCGGACCCCTCGAGCACGTGGTCGACACCATCGTGGACGCCGCCTCACTCCACCGGCCCGGCCCGAGCCACCGCCACGGCATCACGAACACCGAACCGTGACAGTGCTACTCGAACGTGAACGCGCACCTGCAGATCCCAGTCCTCGACCCGGCAGTCGTCCAAGTCGGCGCCATTGGACTCTGCGGCCTCACGTGCCGCGTCGCAGCCTGCCACGTTTCCGGAATCGAGTGCCGCGGCGCCGGCCAGCGCCGCGAAGTCGGCCGCCGACTGGGCTCGGTGTCGCGCCGCCACGGCGCCCCCGGTGTACAGAACCATGGCCGTGACCAGGACGACGGCAGCGACGACGAAGGCCCCGAGTATCGACGCGAGGCCGTCGTCGTCCTGTGCGAGCCTCCGGATGCCGATCGTCCCCTCAGCGGCCGGCATCCGGAAGCTCCTTCACTGCCACGGCTTCCGCTGTGACGTCCATCGACGGGAACGGTGACGAGGCAACCACTCTCGCAATCACCCGGGTCCCGTCGTCGCGAATGTCGATGCGTGCGTCTCGCGGGGCGACGGCAGCCGCAGCGGCGGTCGCGGACGCGGTGTCACCCCGTGCTGCGAGGCGCGCAGCCTCTCGCGCTGCGTCGACACACCGGATGTGAGCCGTCACCGTCGACACCGCGCCCAGACAGAGCACCACCACCGCGATGATCGACGAGATGGCCAGCGCCGCTTCGACGGTCACCGCACCGCGATCGCCTAGGTCTGCGTGTTCAGCGCCTTGTCGATGATGCCCGTCAGCGCGGAGACGATGCTGTCGCCCGTCACCACCGTGTACAGCACGGCCCCGAACGCGGCGGCTGCGATCGTGCCGATCGCATACTCTGCGGTCGACATTCCGTCGTCGTCCACCGCCAACAGCATCAGCCGCATCTTCAGATTCTTCATGGTCCTGGTCCCCCTCTGTTCCCGGTGTGGACGGTCCGCACCGGAGTTCTCGTGGCGCGGTCACAGCAGACCGCCGCTCAAAACCGTTCGCGCAAGGCCGATCACGACCGGCACGATGCCCAGACACACGAACGCGGGCAGAAAGCACAAGCCCAGCGGCCCGCCGATCAGCACACCGGCGCGCTCCGCCGCGGCGACGGCCGAGTCCTCCGCCGCGACCCGGCGCTCGGCGGCGAGTTCGGTGATCGCGTCGGCCATCGACGACCCTGAACGAGCAGATCGTCGGGCCATGCGCGCCAGCGCTTCTCCTTCCGGGTCCGAGGCCACGCTCTCCCACGCCACCACCGGATCCGCACCGAGCGCGAGCAGGTGAGCCCCTCGTCTCAACGCCGACGCGAGCGGTTCGGGCGCGGTGGCAGCGACGGCCGACGCCGCAGCCGCCAGGGTCGATCCTGAGCGAAGGCAGGCGGACACAAGGTCGAACGCACCGGCGACGGCCATCGGATCATGCTGCGGCGCAGTAGCTGTCACCTCAACGGCTTCGGCAGGTTGCAGTCGCCGACGTCCGGGCATCGGCACGGCCAGCAGCGCCGTCGCCAACAGGATGCACGTCCACGTCACGACGTGACCTTGGCGGTGATCGCGTCGGTCCACAGCAAACCGGCACATACCAGGGCGGCGCCGATCATCAGCAGCATTCCCCCGAGACCACCGCCGAGAAGCACCGTGAAGGGTGACGCACCCATCATCTGACCGAGTCCCACCCCGACAAGGGGCAACGCCGCAAGCACGGCAGCCGTGGCCCGTGCACCCGCGAGCGACGCCTCGGTCCGTCGCGCAAACCTTCTGCGCCCCAACAGGTCGAAACGGACGGCGTCGAGCAAGACGGCGAGCGCCAAACCGTGGGCCTCGGCAACTCGCCACACCGCTCCGACGCGACCGATCTCGACCGAGCAGCGACCCGCCGCGTCCGCGAAGGCGTCGGCCGCGGACCCTCCGAGGCGCGCTCGGGCGGCGGCGCCGGCGAAGACCGTCGGCACGGCGCATTCCCGCGCCGCGGATTCGCAGGCAGCGGCCGGGTGCGCTCCGACCTCGAGCTCACTGATGACGGTGTCCAGGCCGGTGACCAGATCCTTCAATTCGTCTTCACGACAGCGTGATTCACGACGTCGTCGGCGTCGGACCTGTAACGTTGCACCTACCGCGGCCACTGCGACACCGACCGGAATGCCCGCGAGGACACCGCACGTGACTACCCCGAGAACCACCAGGGCTTCGGCGGGTACGCGCGGCAGAGGCCGTGCTGCAACGGTTTTCACCAGTCGACGGCGGTGTACGGGCAGCGACATCACCGCTGCTGCGCACAACAGGAGTGCGACGGTCACGACAGATCCTCGCGCGAGCGGAGCATTGCCTCGAGCCGGTCCACGCCCGGCGGATTCTCGGTTCCGTCCCAGGCAGGGGTAATGGTGACCAGGCCGTCCGCCGCTCTACCGACCACCGCGATCTGCACCAGTCGCCTGCTGCCTGTGGCATGTCGGTGCACGTGCAACACGACCTGCACCGCCGCAGCGAGCTGGCTGTGCAGAGCTGCGCGATCCAATCCGCCCAGCGCGGCCAGCGCCTCGAGACGGGCGGGCACCTCGTCCGTCGAATTGGCGTGCACGGTGCCGGCGCCGCCGTCATGACCGGTGTTCATGGCCGTCAGCAGGTCCACCACCTCGCCGCCGCGGACTTCGCCGACGACGATGCGGTCCGGCCGCATGCGGAGCGCTTGCCGGACGAGATCGCGCACGGTGACTTCGCCGACCCCTTCCACGTTCGGCGCGCGGGCGACGAGCCGAACGACGTGTGGGTGGTTGGGCGCCAACTCGGCCGCATCTTCGACGCAGATGATGCGTTCGGCGTGGTCCACCTCGCCGAGGAGCGCCGCCAGCATCGTCGTCTTTCCTGCTCCGGTGCCGCCGACCACCAAAAATGCCAAGCGCGCAGCCATCATTCGACGAAGGAGTACGAGTGCGTCCGGTGCCACCGCGCCTGCTCGGGCGAGCGCGTCGAGGCCCTGGGTGGCCGGCCGCAGGACGCGCAGCGACAAGCAGGTCCCACCCTGAGCCACCGGCGCAAGCACCGCGTGGAGACGGACCCCGAAACTGCCTGCGCCCACGCCCGGCAGCCGTCCGTCGACCCATGGTTGAGCATCGTCCAACCGCCGACCGGCCGACAAGGCGAGGCGTTGCGCCAGCCGCCGGACCGCGGCTTCGTCTGCGAATGTCACCGAGGCTCTCTGCAGTCCGCTGCCGCGATCGACCCAGACGTGCGATGCGGACGTGACGAGCACGTCGGACACGCCCGGATCGTGCAGCAACGCGTCCAGCGGTCCGGCACCGGTGAACTCGGTGTCGAGGAGGTGCAGGGCGGCGAGGAGATCGGTGTCGCCCAGGACGCCGCCCGATTCCGTCCGGATCGCGTCGGCCAGCCGCGCGGCCGTCGGTGGTTCCGACGACCCGGCGAGCCGGTCCCGAACGCGGTCGAGCAGATCCGGCGACACCCACCCGCTCACGTCGCCCACCCGGCCGCGACGGGTTTGCCGTCGAACGCCGCCAGCACCGCTTCTGCGGCCGTTGCGAGCGGTGAACGGCGACCGAGGTTCAGACCCGTACGGTCGAGCATCGCGTCGAGCCCCCGTTCCGGCCGCATGCCGACGATGACGGGCAGGTGCAACATCTCCCCGATGTCGGCTGCTCGGAGCCCACCCGGCGACGGTCCGCGCACCACGACCCCGACGTTCGCGTTCGCCGCGCGTAGCCGTTCGGCCACGGGCCCGGCGGCGGCGCCGGCGCGCACTCGGGCAGGCACCACGAGGACCACGAGGTCGGCGAACTCGACGAGGGTGTCGGCGACGTCGTCGGCGTGCCGTGGAACATCGCAGACCACGAGGTCGCCGGCGGAGCGGCCCGCGTCGACCACGGCTGCAGCGGCGCGCGCAGACAGCGGGGCGGACGATTCACGGCATACCGAGACGAGCGCCAGGCCGTCGTCGACGGGTAGTGCGTGGTGCAGGGCCTCCGCCGCCACCCGACCACCGTCGAGCACGAGGTCCGGCCACCGCAGCCCGACGCGTTCTTCCCACCCGAGGACGAGGTCGAGACCACCGCCGGCTCCGTCCGCGTCGAGGAGAATGCGTCGCCGTTCCGAGGGGTGCAGCGCCAGTGCGGCCGCGAACGTCGACGCTCCCGCGCCACCGCACCCACCGACGACCGTGATGACCCCACCGTCGCCGCGATCTCGGTCGTCGGGTGACGCCGCAAGCAGGGCGACGAGTGCGTCTTCGTCGGTCGGCAACGCAACGACGTGTTCGGCGCCCACCGCGGTTGCCGCCCGCCAGTGATCGAGCCCCGCGTCACCGGACACCACCACGACGACGCCCGGTCGACGCGGGAGTCGTTGGTCGACAACGGAGAAGGCGGCGGACGCGTCGAGCATCACCACCGTGTGCTCGTCCCACTGCGCACGCCGCGCGAGCGTCGAAAATTCGTCCAGTGCTCGATCGGCTGCAGCGGCGACGCGTCGCACTGCGGAGGCGAGCGCGTGGTCGGTCGTCACGAGCATGGCGGTTTGGGTTGCGGTCACACATCGAGACTGCGTGGTCCGACGGCGCGGCACCAGAGGTCGACCCGCTGCCTGTGGATAGAAAATTGCCCTGTGGATAAACCTTTTTGCGCAAAACACTGTTTGCGCAAATCGCGAATCACGGTACGAGAGCGGGGAATTAGAGGACGACCCCCGCCAAGGGGGGAGGAGGCGGGGGTCGTCGGTGTTCAGCCCCGGGGGGTCGGGCTGAACACACCCGGATCAAGTCCGGGCAATGCAAATAATACACCCGATCGCCGCCGCGGTTGCGAGGTCTTCGCACTGTCCGAACGAGCCCGACCTACTCCCACCTATTCTGAGATACGTGGATACAGCCGAACAATCGACGCCGAAGCGCATCGCAGCGTTCTTCGACCTCGACAAGACGATCATCGCCAAGTCGAGCACCCTCGCCTTCAGCAAGCCGTTCTTCGACCAAGGGCTGATCAATCGCAGATCCGTGTTGAAGAGCAGCTATGCGCAGTTCCTGTTTCTGGTGTCCGGCGCGGACCACGACCAGATGGAACGGATGCGCATCCACATCGCCAACATGAGTGCCGGCTGGGACGTCGAGCAGATACGCGCCATCGTGGCAGAGACCCTGCACGACATCGTCGATCCGCTGGTGTTCGCAGAAGCCGCGGACCTCATTGCCGACCACAAACTGCGCGGACACGACGTGGTGATCGTGTCGGCGTCGGGCGAGGAAGTGGTGACGCCCATCGCCGAGGCGCTCGGGGCCGATCACAGCACGGCCACACGCATGAAGGTCGAGGACGGAAAGTACAGCGGCGAAATCGATTTCTATTGCTATGGAACGGGAAAGGTCGACGCCATGAATGCGTTGGCGGCCACCGAAAACTACGACCTGGCACGCTCGTACGCCTATACCGATTCGATCACGGACCTCCCGATGCTCGGGGCTGTCGGTCACCCCACTGCGGTGAATCCCGATCGCGGTTTGCGCAAGGAAGCAGCGGCGAACGGATGGCCGATACTCACCTTCTCCAACCCGGTGTCGCTACGGGCGCGTTTTCAGACACCCTCGTCCGGAACGGTGGCGGGTGCCGCGGCAGTCGGTCTCGCAGCGGTTCTGGCGGGCGCTGCGACCTACGGGCTGGTTCGCAGGAAACGCTAGGGTTCGACCCCTTGCTGTGAGGCCGGTCACAGAGTACAAAGGGAGTTACGGGAAGACGGAAGGCCAAGAGCGGGCCGGAAGAGAAGGATCGCTCTCCCAGCCGGGCTTTCCCAGCACGGATATCAGGTACCCACGCGTAGCTTGCCGCTTTGATGGCACAAGTGTTGTGGGCCTGCGAAAGTCGAGCAGAAGTCGGCGTGAACCGGCGGTTGACCGACCTCTTCGCCGAGGCCACGTGAAGAAGGTCTTCACCACAACCCATACCGCACGCTTGGTAACCGGCTGATTCGTGCTTACGGGCGGCGTGGTCGACGAGAGTCGGCGGCGCCGCCCGTCTTTCTGTCAGGGTGCGGCCGCATCTGCGATCGAGAGTGCTTCTGTCGCACCGGCTTCGAACGATCCACAGCACAGCAGAACCCAGCTGCCGACGCCCTGCTCGGACCCCGTCGCGAAACCCTCGGCGCCGGAACGGTAGGCGCTTGCCCGGCGCAACCAGCTCACCTCCGGAACACCGAGATTGTGCGGATCCAGACCGCTCGACGCCGCCACCAACCGTGACGCCGCGCGTGCGACGACCCCGTCCGCCGTGCCGAACGGCTTCACGGACAACAACTCTCCGTGTACGACGGCTGCGACGATCGGCGCGGGTACCTGCGTGCCACCGGTGACGAGGTCGGCAAGCAAACCCAACCGCTCGGCGACGGACGCGTCCCCGCGGGGACGTCCGAGTGCATCAGCGTCCGTCACCAAGTCGGCAGCGGCGAGCAGATGCAGCCGCGCGAGCGCCTGCAGCGGAGCACGTTGCCACGTCGTCACCATGATCGGCAGAGAATCACCGTCGAGCGCCTGCGCCACTCGAAGTGCACCGGCCAGCACCGGATCCGCCGATTCCCCCTCTGCCGGCAGATCGAGCGAAGCACCCTCGATCCCCGCGGAGGCTCTCGCCGCGCGCACGGCCGCCTCGGCAGCCGACGCCGGCCAGCCCCGACGGTTCGACTTGTGACGGTGGACCGCACCCAGAGCGTCACGAGAACGTTCGGCAGCGTCACGCACACCGGGGAGCGCGAGGATGGGGCCCAGTGGATCCGTCATGAAATGCGACGCTACAGGGCTGCGATGATGGGCGGATGGACCCGTCACCGGAACTCGAAGCCGCCATCGCCGCCGGTCTGCAGGCGCGGGACCGCGACCACATGCAGCCAACGATCGAGTACTTCGTCGACCTCCTGACAAAGCACCCCGGCGACGCGGCAGTGCTGTTGGAACTCGCCGGAAGTTACGACACCGACGGGCAGGAGGAGGTCGCGGAGAAGTACTACCTTCGGGCGTTCGACGCCGGCCTATCGGGTGATCGGCGAAGGCGGGCGCTGCTGCAGTACGGGAGCACGCTGCGCAATCTCGGCCGGTTCGACGAGTCGCTCGACGTGTTCGAGCGCGCCAAAGCCGAGTTCCCCGAATCGGATTCGCTCCGGGTCTTTCACGCGCTGTCGCTGCACGCGGCCGGTCGGGCGAACGATGCCCTTGCCGAGGCCCTCCTCGTGATCGCCGACTGCGGCAACACGGAGATCCGCCGGTACGAGGCCGCGATTCGGGGGAATGCGGACCACTTACGACAGTCGTGATCACGCACCCAGCGGAATCGACGCTCCCGGAATGGCATTGAGCAAATTCTGCGTGTACTCGTCCTTCGGGTCGGCGAACACCTCGTCCGTCGACGACGCCTCCACGACCTTGCCCGACCGCATCACCAGCACCCGATCGGCGATCTGCCGCACCACAGCGAGGTCGTGCGTGATGAACACGTACGACAACCCGAGCTCGGCCTGCAGGTCGTTGAGCAGGGTCAGGATCTGAGCCTGCACCAACACGTCGAGAGCCGAGACGGCCTCGTCGCACACGACCACCTCGGGCTGCAACGCCAACGCGCGCGCGATGGCGATGCGTTGCCGTTGGCCGCCCGACAGCTCGTTCGGGAAGCGCCGCATGACCGACGAGGGCAACGACACCTTGTCCAGCAGATCACGGACCCGTGCTTCGCGTTCCTTCTTCGAGCCGATGCCGTGGGTGCGCAGCGGCTCTTCGATGGTGCGGAAGATCGAGTACATCGGGTCGAGCGAACCGTAGGGGTTCTGAAAGATCGGCTGAACGCGGCGACGGAATGCGAACAGTTCCTTGCGGTTCAGATTCCAGACGTCCTGGCCGTCGAAGGTGACCGTCCCGGAGGTCGGCGGCAGCAAGCCCAGAACCATTTGCGCCACAGTGGATTTGCCGGATCCCGACTCCCCCACGATGGCGGTGGTGGTACCGCGCGGCACTGCGAACGAGACGTCGTCGACGGCAAGGAAGTCGGTCGACTTCCACGGCGCACCGCCACGAATCTTGAACGACTTGGTCAGGCCGTCGACCACGAGAACGTCGTCGGTCACAGTGCCGACATCGTCGGCGTCCTTGACCAATTCGGCGGCGTGCTCGACAGCTTGCTCGCGCACCTCGACACGTTTGTTGATCGACTCGAGGCGGCGCGACGACAGCGACGGCGCAGACGAGACCAACCGCTTCGTGTACTCGTGCTGCGGATTCTGCAGAATCTGCCGCGCCGGACCGGATTCCACGACGCGTCCGCGGTACATGACGACGAGGTGCTCGGCGCGCTCGGCGGCGAGCCCGAGGTCGTGCGTGATGAGCAGAACTGCGGTGCCGAGCTCGTTCGTGAGACCTTCGAGGTGGTCGAGGATCTGCCGCTGAACCGTCACGTCGAGGGCCGACGTCGGTTCGTCCGCGATCAGCAGCTTCGGTCGGCACGAGAGTCCGATCGCGATGAGCGCACGCTGGCGCATGCCGCCGGAGAACTCGTGCGGGTACTGGTTGACGCGCTTGTCCGCGTCGGACATTCCCGATTCGGTGAGGAGTTCGATGGCGCGCTTCTTGGCGGCCTTGCCCTTGGCGATGTTGTTCGCCGCCAGGGTCTCCTCGATCTGGAATCCGATCTTCCACAGGGGGTTGAGGTTCGACATCGGGTCCTGTGGGATCAGCCCGATCTGCTCACCGCGCAGAGCGATGATCTCCTTCTTCGACGCGGTGGTGACATCGGTTCCGTCGAACAGGATCTCACCGCCGGTCACCTTGCCGGAGCCGGGAAGGAGGTCGATGATCGCGTGCGCGGTGGTGGACTTGCCCGATCCCGACTCGCCCACGATCGCCACGGTCTGACCGGGGTAGACCGTCAGGGAGACACCACGTACCGCGGGAGTCGACCCGAAGGAGACCTCGAGGTCCTTGATCTCCAGAAGAGGCTTGTCTGTCATCGCTTCCTCGACTTCGGATCGAGGGCGGCGCTCAAGGCGTCGCCCATCATCATGAACGCGAGCACTGTGATCGCCAGTGCCGTTGCGGGATAGAACAGAATGGGTGACCCCGAGCGCAGACGCGACTGGCCGGTGCTGATGTCACCGCCCCAGGACACGATCGACGGCGGGAGGCCGACACCGAGGTACGACAGTGTCGCCTCGAGGGTGACGAAGACGCCCAGCGTGATCGTGGTGGTCACGATGACCGGGCCAAGTGCGTTCGGAATGACGTGCCGCAGCAGGATTCTGAACTTGCTCACACCCAACGATGTTGCCGCGGTGATGAAGTCGGCGTTCTTGACCGACAGCACCGCGCCGCGGGCGATACGGGCGATCTGGGGCCAGCCGAAGATGGCGATGATGCCCACCACCACCCACGTGTTGCGATCGCGAAGCACCTGCAGCAGCACGATCGCGCCCAGGATCAACGGGATACCGAAGAAGATGTCCGTGACGCGCGAGAGCAACGAATCGAGCCAGCCGCCGTAGAACCCGGCGAGTGCACCGAGGATGCCGCCGAACAGCAGCACGGCGAGCGTCGACAGCACACCCACGGTGACCGACGCGCGCGCACCGTAGACGGTGCGCGCGTACACGTCACAGCCCTGGAGGTCGAATCCGAACGGGTGACCCGGAATGCGACCCGCCATCGAGAAGTCGCCGTTGCAGTAGCGCGGATCCTGGCTGGTGAACCAACTGGGGAAGATCGCGACGACGATCACGAAGACGATCAGCAGACCGGAAATGATGAACAGCGGGCTCTTTCGGAGCCCCCGCCACGCGTCCTTCCAGAAGCCGGCGGGTGACTCCGATTCGTCGACCCGGTCGGTGGCGGCCACCTCGACCTCGGTGGGCCCGGCGACGAAGTACGGCTGCGCTGCACGGTCTTTCGGGACAGCGGGGTCAGACATAACGGATCCTCGGATCGAGTACGGCGTAGAGCAAGTCGACGGCCAGGTTCGCCACGATGTAGATGACGATCAGGACAGTCACGAACGAGACGACGGTAGGGGCTTCCTGCCGCACGATGGCTTGGTAGAGGGTTCCGCCGACACCGGGAATGTTGAAGATGCCTTCGGTGACGATGGCGCCGGCCATCAGCGAGCCCAGGTCCGCGCCGAGGAACGTGACCACCGGGATGAGTGAGTTGCGGAGAATGTGCACGGTGACGACGCGCTTGCGTCCCAGGCCTTTTGCCGTTGCGGTGCGCACGTGGTCGGCGTTCAGGTTCTCGATGATCGAGGACCGCGTCAGCCGCAGCACGTAGGCGAACGAGACGAGTCCCAGCACGAACGCCGGCAGCAGCAATTTGCCGATCGTGGCGTCCCCACCCACGGTCACCGGCGCGATTCCCCACTTGATGCCGAGGAAGAACTGTCCGAGAAAGCCGAGAACGAAGATCGGGACCGCGATCACGATGAGGCTGATGATCAGCACCGTGCCGTCGAAGATGCCGCCCTTGCGGATGCCGGTGAGGACACCGAAGCCGATGCCGAACACGGCTTCGATGAGCAGCGCCATCACTGCGAGCTTGATCGTGACGGGGAACGCCTGGGCCATGACCTCGGAGACCGGTCGGCCCGAGAACGACGTGCCGAAGTCCAGGGTGAAGATGCCCTTGATGTACTGCAGATACTGCAGATAGAACGGGTCGTCGAGGTGGTAGCGCGCGCGGAGCGCAGCCTGCACCGCGGGGGTCAGCGGCTTGTCGCCGCCGAGTGCGGCGATGGGATCTCCGGGGAGGAGAAACAGCATTGCGTAGATGAGGAGGGTCGCGCCGATGAACACCGGGATCATCTGCAGGACGCGTCGCCCGATGTACCAGGTCATCAGGTCACTTTCCGTGTGAAGAGGTCACGGCACCCGGGGCGATCGCCCCGAGTGCCGTGTCCTGTGTCAGCTCTTGGTGATGTTCTCGTAGTCGGGCAGGCCGTTCCACGCAGTCGCAACGTCTCCGACCAGCGTCGAGATACCGGTCGCATTGACGTAGTCCCACAGCGGGATTGCCGGCAGATCCTGCATCAGGATCTCCTGCGCCTTGTTGGTCAACGCGTAGGAGGCCTCCGCGTCGGGGGCAGCCTCGGCGTCGCGGAGCGCGGCGTCGAATGCCGGGTTCGAGTAGTCACCGTCGTTGGATCCGGCACCGGTCACGAAGATCGGCTCGAGGAATTCGAGCAGCGACGGGTAGTCGCCCTGCCAGCCGGTACGGAACGCCGTCGAGATGGTGCGGTTCGTGATCTGCGTACGGATCTGCGCAAACGTCGGCTGCGGTGCACCCACGGCCTCGATGCCCAGCGTGTTGCGAATGCTGTTGGTCATCGCGTCCACCCATTCCTGGTGACCGCCGTCCGCGTTGTACCCGACCTGGAACTGCCCGCTCCACGGGGAGATCGCGTCGGCCTGTGCCCACAGCGCCTTGGCCTGGTCCGGGTTGTACTTCAGCACGTCGTTCCCGGCGATCGAGTCGCTGTGACCGGGCAGGGTGGAGGCGGTGAAGTCGTCGAGCGGCTTGCGCGTTCCCTGGAAGATCTGCTCGGTGATCTGGTCGCGATTGATCGCCAGCGAGAGCGCCTGACGACGCAGGTTGCCCTCTTGGCCCGAGAAGTGCTCCAGGCGTGACGGAATGGTGATGGTCGTGTTCTGCGCGGTCGGTGTCTGGATTGCGCGGTCGCCCAGGTCGCTCTCGTACGTCGGCAGTGCACTCGGCGGGATCGTGTCGAGCACGTCGAGGTTGTCGGACTGCAGGTCGGCATATGCCGTGTCGAGCGAGCTGTAGAACACGACGCCCAGGCCCGAGTTCTTGGGAACGCGGTTACCTGCGTAATCCTCGTTCGGCACCAGGTCGATGCGCACGTTGTGCTGCCACGCACCCGGTCCGGCCAGCTTGTACGGGCCGTTGCCGATCGGGTTCTCGCCGAACGCCGCCATGTCCGCGAACGCGGCTTCGGGCAGCGGGTAGAACGGCGTGAACGCCAGCCGCAGCTCGAAGTCGATGGTCGGCTGCTTGAGCTGAACCGTGAACTCGGTGTCGCTGACGACCTTCAGGCCGGACATGGTCTGCGCGGTCGGCGTCTCGGAGGACACCTCGTCGTAGCCGAGGATGGGTTCGAAGAAGGACTGCTGAAGCTGAGCGTTGGATCCCAACGCGCCGTAGTTCCATGCGTCGACGAACGACTTCGCGGTCACCGTCGTGCCGTCCGTGAACTTCCAGTCGGGCTTGATCTTGATGTCGTAATTGACGTTGTCGGAGGTGTCGATCGAGTCCGCGACCTCGTTGGACGGAACACCCTTGGCGTCGTAGGACGTCAGGCCGGCGAACAGGCGGTCGACGATGCGGCCGCCGCCGTTTTCGTTCGTGTTGGTCGGTACGAGGGGGTTCTGGGGCTCGGAGCCGTTGACCGTGACGATTCCGCCGCCACCGCCGCCGCTGCCGCCATCGCTGCCCCCGCTGCCACCGCACGCGGTGATCATCGCTCCGGCAACGACGACCGCAGCTGCAGCCGTCAATATGCGTCTTGCACGCAAGTTGTTCCTCCATCAGTGGACGGACACGACCCACGACCGTGTCCTGGTTCCGCTGTGATCGCGACCGGGATGGCCGGGTCGACGCAGCGGAACGTCGGGGTGACCGCACACAACCGAACGCATGGTTCGCAGTTGCAACGACCGATAATGGCTTGACTGTAGACACACCTTTTTGGTTTGTCGTCGAGTCCCCCCAAATCGAGTAGTACGACGAACAGAGCTGAAACGTCGCCGTAACCTGACAGGACTGGACATCACCGGTCCGACAGCCTGAAACCCATCCTCACGAACCGGACGAAACCCGTCATCGCCGCACGTAACCGATCGTCGCGGCTACTCGACCACCCACCGCAGGAACCGGGGTTGCACACCGCTGCAACGGTGCTATCAAGTCGATACGTGACTACCCTCACACTCGCAGGAAGCTAGCCGCAGAGCGAAAGAGGTCGCGTTCGGATGACGGAATCAGCAGTGAACGAACACGAGGTGTCCTACCCACCGAGTGCCGAGTTCGTCGAGCAGGCCAACGCGGGTCCCGAGCTCTACGCCGCGGCCGAGAAGGATCGCCTCGCGTTCTGGGCCGAACAGGCCGAGCGACTCGACTGGGCCGAGAAGTTCACCGACGTCCTCGACTGGTCGGACGCCCCCGTCGCCAAATGGTTCGTCGGCGGCAAGCTCAACGTCGCCTACAACTGCGTCGACCGCCATGTCCTGGCCGGCAACGGCGACCGCGTCGCGATCCACTGGGAGGGCGAACCGGGCGACAGCCGGGACCTGACCTACTCCGATTTGCTGGCGGAGGTCTCTCGCGCCGCCAATGCCTTCACCGAACTGGGACTCGTGGCCGGTGACCGCGTGGCCATCTACATGCCGATGGTTCCCGAGGCCATCGTCGCCATGCTCGCGTGTGCCCGACTCGGCCTGATGCACAGCGTCGTCTTTGCCGGGTTCTCCTCGACCGCGCTGCGGTCCCGTATCGACGACGCCGAAGCCAAGCTCGTCGTCACCACGGACGGTCAGTGGCGACGCGGCAAGGCGGCGTCCCTCAAGGATGCCGTCGACACCGCCGTCGACGGTGCCGACTCGATCGAGCACGTCCTCGTCGTGAAGCGGACCGACATCGACGTCTCGTGGACCGACGGGCGCGACCTGTGGTGGCACGAGACCGTGGGCTCCGCATCACCCGAGCACGACGCCCAGCCCTTCGACTCCGAGCATCCGCTGTTCATCCTCTATACGTCCGGCACCACCGGAAAGCCGAAGGGCATCATTCACACCTCGGCCGGATACCTGACGCAGACGTCGTACACCCACCACTACGTCTTCGACCACAAGCCGGGCAAGGACGTGTACTGGTGCACGGCCGACATCGGGTGGGTCACCGGGCACAGCTACATCGTCTACGGCCCGCTCTCCAACGGCGCAACGCAGGTCGTGTACGAGGGAACGCCCAATTCCCCTGACGAACACCGGCATTGGAACATCATCGAGAAGTACGAGGTCTCGATCTACTACACCGCACCCACCCTGGTGCGCACCTTCATGAAGTGGGGACGCGAGATCCCCGACGCCCACGATCTGTCGTCTATCCGATTGCTCGGCAGCGTCGGTGAGCCGATCAACCCCGAAGCGTGGCGTTGGTTCCGCAGCGTCATCGGCGGCAACAAGGCCCCCATCGTCGACACCTGGTGGCAGACCGAGACCGGAGCCATCATGGTCTCCCCGCTCCCCGGTGTGACGGCCACCAAGCCCGGATCCGCGATGACACCGCTTCCCGGCATCGCCGCCAAGATCGTCGACGACGAAGCAAAGCCGTTGGGCCCCGGCGGGAACGGGTTCCTCGTGCTTGACGAACCGTGGCCGGCCATGCTGCGCGGCATCTGGGGCGACATGGAGCGCTACAAAGACACCTACTGGTCGCGCTACGCCGAAGAGGGCTGGTACTTCGCGGGCGACGGCGCCAAGTTCGACGACGACGGTGACCTCTGGGTCCTGGGCCGCGTCGACGACGTCATGAACATCTCGGGTCACCGCATCTCCACCTCCGAGGTGGAATCGGCGCTCGTCGGCCACCCGTCCGTCGCGGAAGCTGCCGTGGTGGGTGCCGCGGACGAGACCACCGGGCAGGGAATCGTCGCGTTCGTCATCCTGCGCGGCGGCATCGAGAACACCGGCGACGACTTGATCGCGGAGCTCAAAGCCGAAGTGTCGCGTGAGATCTCACCGATTGCGAAGCCGAGACAGATCACCGTCGTGCCGGAGCTGCCGAAGACACGATCCGGCAAGATCATGCGTCGACTGTTGCGCGACGTGGCCGAGGGCCGCGATCTCGGCGACACCTCGACCCTCGTCGATCCGGCGGTGTTCGAGGCGATCAAGGCGGCGGGCAAGAAGGCGTAGCCCACGGGTGTGGCAAGGAGTGTCCCAGCACTCTTTGCCACACCCGACCCCATGGTTAGGTAATGGTAACCTCACCGGCGATCACCGCCGAGCGCAACACCGAGGAGCCATCCATGACCCGCTTTCGCCTGCTCGCCGCATCCGTCGGCCTCGTTCTCGTCGCCGCGTGCGGAACGACGGACGACGCACCCACGACCACCGAGTCGAGCGGTGCCTTCCCCGTGACGATCGATCACAAGTACGGCTCGACCACCGTCGACGCCCAACCACAACGCGTGGTCACCGTCGGTTGGAACGATCAGGATTTCGCCTTGTCCCTCGGTGTCGTTCCCGTTGCCACCCGTCAGTGGTTCGACGAATATCCGGACTACCCCTGGGTGCGCGAGGCCCGCGGCGACGCGCCGATCCCCACGTTCTCTGCCGACATCGACTTCGAGGCCATCAGCGCCCAGAACCCCGATCTCATTCTTGCCGTGTACGAGTCGATCGATCAGGCGACGTACGACGGTCTGTCCAAGATCGCGCCGACCGTGATCCAGACCGCTGACTACGAGAACGAACAGACACCGTGGGACGTGCAGACACTGACCACCGGCAAGGCCCTCGGCAAGACCGAGGAAGCGGAGGCGCTCGTCACGCAGGTTCAGGGCAAGATCGACGAGGCCAAGGCTGCGCATCCCGAGTTCGCAGGCAAGGTTCTCGTGGAGGACTTCGGTCCGGAGAACGGCCAGCACTATCTGCTGCCCGCCGGCGATCCGCGCCGAGCGCTCTTCGACGCTCTCGGTTTCGGTGCGCAGGAAGAGAGCGAGGAAGTCAGCGAAGAACGCGCCGATCTCCTCGACCGTGACGTGCTGTTCGTCAACGGCGCCACCAAGGAACAGATGGTGCAGTCACCGGTGTTCAGCGCGTTGAACGTGGTGTCGCAGGACCGCACGCTGTACACCAGTTTCGACGGAAACCTCGGCGGCGCACTGGCATACAGCGGCCCCGACGCATTGCTCTACGCCCTCGACATCCTGGTCCCGCAGCTCGCGAACGCCGCCGACGACAACCCGGCGACGCCCGTGACGGATCTGTCGGCGGCGTGAGGCCTGCGGCACGGGCGTGAAAAAGAGTCCCCCAACACTCTTTTTCGCACCCGTGCGGAACGCCTACCGACCCTCCCACGCCGTCCATAGCTGCGCGTAACGTCCCTGCGCCGCAACGAGTTCGGCGTGAGTGCCCTCCTCCACGACGACACCGCGATCGAGCACGACGACCCGATCGGCCGTCGCGGCCTGAGTGAGCCGATGCGCGACCACGAGCGTCGTGCGACCCTGCGTCGCCGCGGCGGCGGACAGTTCGAGGTCCCGTGCCCCGAGACTGCCCGCCTCCGCGGTCGCTTCGTCGAGAACGACGATGTCGGGATCCAGCAACACGATTCGCGCAAGCGCCAGCTGTTGCGCGTGCGATGCGGTCAGGCTGTGGCCGCCCTCTCCCACGACCGTGTCCACGCCTTCCGGCAGCGCGTCGACCCACTCCCGTGCGCCCACAGCGTCCAACGCGTCCAGGACGTCTTGCTGCGTCGCCGTCGAGCGAGCCAGCCGGAGGTCCTCGATCAGCGGGCCGGAGAACACGTGGACTTCCTGACTGACGATCGCGACGGACCCGCGATCGAGCTCCGCGACCGGCACCCCGCCGACGGTCGCACTGCCCTCGTCCGGATCGAGTAGACCGGCCGCGATCGCAGCCAGCGTCGACTTACCGGCCCCCGTGGCGCCCACCAGAGCAACTCGCTGCCCGGCCTCGACACCGATGCTCACCCCACGGACCACGGGAACCCCGCTGTCGTAACCGAACTCGACGTTCGAGAGCTCGAGTGCAGTCGACTTCACAGCCCGCGCCGCGCGGTTCGGCGCCGGCGGCGAATCGGACACCACCCCGACCAACCGGGCGAGGCTCGCGTTCGCCGACTGCACCTCGTCGAACATGAACAGCACCATTCCAACAGGGTTGAACAGGCGTGCGAACAACAGTGCCGCCGCGGCGGTCTGTCCGACGCTCACCTCGTCGGCACGAACGAGGAAGAACCCGGTCACCAGAATCACCGACAGGCCGAGGAACTCCGCTCGATTGACCCGTCCGACGAACCGGGTGAAGAGGGCGAACACGTTCACCGAGATGTCGCGCACCGCGGCCGACGATATGTCGACCTGCCGAAGGTGCGTGTCCTCGAGTCGATACGCGTGAACCGTCTGCACACCCTGCATGCTCTCCATCAGCACGCTGGATCGATGCCCGATCGCCCTGCGCTCCTGCGCATACCGCGGTGCGGACCGCGGTAGGTACCAGCGGCCCGCCAGCACGTACGCGGGGACGGCCACGAGCCCGGCGAGGCCCAGTCTCCAGTCGAGTCCTGCCATGGCCACCACGCTCAGAGCGCCGAGCAGCAGCCCGGAGATCACGACGGGCAGCACCGACGACACCGCCTTCGCGACGGTCGCCACATCCGTCCCGACACGAGAGAGCACGTCGCCCTTGCCGATTCGTTCGAGCCGTTCCGTCGGGATGTGCAGTGCGGTGGCCACCACACGCTCGCGCAAGTCGGCCAGGATCGTCTCGCCGAGGCGGCTGACGAGGTACGACGTCCACCCCGTGGCGACTCCCCCGACGACGGCGGCCAGGGTGATGGCGACACCGAGGGGGACGATCGCGCTCGTCGGTGCGTTCTCGGTTGCTTTGTCGATAAGGATGGACATGGCGTAGAACGGGATGATCGACGCCGCAGCTCCCACGATGGCCACCAGTGCGGTCACGATCGCCTGTGCCCGATGGGGTTTCAGCTCCGCGCAGAGCCACCGCCACGTCTCGAGCCCGGAGGCGACCGGGAGAATTTCCGGATGCGTCATCGCAGCACCGTCGCACGGTAGATGGGGTGGTGTCCGAGATCGGCATGTGTTCCGTCGGCCACCACTCGCCCGTCGTCGATCACCACGACCCGACCGGTGGCTGCCAATAGAACCGGGCTACTGGTCACGACCACTGTGCTCGAGCGGGATCCGACACCGTGTCGAGTTGCTGCAATACCGCGGCCGATGGCGTGTTCGGTCACCGAGTCGACCGCGGTGGTGGGATCGTGCAAGACCAGCGTGTGCGGACGCGCCAGCAAAGCCCGCGCGAGCGCGACCCGCTGGCGCTGTCCTCCCGACAGGCTGGCTCCCCGTTCGGACACGACGAGATCGAGTCCGTGTTCGTCGACCACGTCGGCTGCGGCGGACGCCTGCAGGACCGGCTCGATCGTCGTCGGATCTGCACTTCCGATATTCGAACCCGCGATGTTCGAACCGACTGTGCCGGAGAACAAGTCGGTGGCGTGCGGTTCGACCAACAGTGCGGATCGAAGCTCCGTCGTATCGGCCGACTCGACGTCCGTCCCACCCACCTCGACCGTCCCGGTGTACTCGTCGCGCCCGAACCCGCCGGCGAGCAATCGCACGAGGGCGTCGCTGTCGCTCGCGCGGGCGGCGACGACACCGACGAACTCTCCCGGTTCGACCACCAAGGACAGTCGGTCCAGGGTGCCGACGCTCACGTCGTGCAGTCTCAGTCCGGAACCCGTCACCGATTGCTCGCCACCAGCTTGCACCACATCCGCATTCATCACCAGCGCAATGCGATCCGCTGACGCGCGCGCCTCGGCCACCCATCCCGGCGCGAGGGCGAGCATGCCCAAGGGTTCGATCAGGAACTGCGCCAGCCCGATCACCGTGATGAGTTCGCCGACGCTGATGCGTCCGTCGAGCGCGAACCACCCTGCTGTGAGGGCGATCCCGACGGCGAGGAGCGACCCGACCGCCCCCGCGACACCCGCGTAGGCGCCCTGCGTCCTGGCCGCGGCAAGCGTCGCCCGCAACGATTCGCGACTGACCGCGCGGTAACGGGCGGCGGCTGCGTCCTCGCCGCCGATTCCACGCAGCGGGCGTAGTCCGGTGATGAGATCGGTGGCCGTCGAGGTCGAGGCGCCGGCCAACTTCTGTTGCTGCGCAACCCGTTCGGTGATGAAGCGGGAGCTGAGTCCGAGCAACCCGAGAACGACGGGAGTGCCCACGACCACGATGGACCCCAGCGGAACGTCGATGGTCAGCAGCACGATCGCCGCCACGGCGGTGGCGACGAGAGCACCGACGATCCGCGGTACGTAGTCGAGGAGGTAGGACGTGTTGTCGGCGTCCGTCGTGGAGATCGACAACATGTCGCCCCACCGCAGGTCGGTTCGGATTCCGCGGCGATCGAGAATCTTTGCCGCCACCTCGACCCTGAGTCGGTGCCCTTCGGTTGCGATGGCGATCATCAACTGCCGCGCACCGAAGCGGTAAGCCGTCGTGAGCACCACGAAGAGTCCGGCGAGCACCCCGATCCACCCGATGATGGCCGAGATGCTTCCCGTGCCGACCGCGCGGTCGACGATGATGCCGATCAACACCAACACCGATGCCTCGCACACCTGGTGAACGCTGATCAGCGCCGTACCGACCGCGAGGCGGCGCCGGTTGCGGACGACCGTTCGCCTGAGAACACCCCTGGGATCCACGGACCCCAGCTTAGGCATGCCTTATACGGGCGTGTCCAGCGACTGGTTGCGGGTCTCGCGCATGATCACCAACGCGGTCAAGGTCAGTGCTGCAGCGATCGCCAGATACACCCCGACCCACCCGACTCCGTACGAGTTGACCAGGTACGTCGCGATGAACGGCGCCACCGCAGCGCCCAGGATGCTGGCCGTGTTGTAGGAGATGCCGGACCCGGTGTACCGCACGTTGGTCGGAAACAGTTCGGGCAGTACAGCACTCATCGGTCCGAACGTCAGACCCATCAGGGCGAGACCGACACACATGAACAGCAACATGCGGCCGGCGGTCGCGCTCTCCGGTGCCGCGAACCAGTGGAAACTCAGCCCGAACACGATGATCGCGGAGGTGATCACGATCAGTGTGATGCGTCGTCCGTACTTGTCGGCCAGCCACCCGGACACCGGTACGAACGCCGCGAAGAAGAGCACCGCGATGATCTGCAGCCCGAGGAAATCGGTGTACTTGATGGCGACCTTGACGCCGCTGTGATCGACGACCTTGCCGGTGCCGTAGCTGACCACCCACGTGGTCATGATGTAGAAGAGCGTGTACGTCGCGAGCATCACGAACGTGCCGAGGATCAACGGCCGCCAACTCGAGCGGAATACTTCGGCGACAGGGGTTTTGACCTTCTGGCCCCGCTCGAGCGCCCGCTTGAAGACCGGCGTCTCCTCCAACTTCAGGCGTACGTACAGGCCGATGATCACCATGATCGCGCTGAGCAGGAAGGGAATGCGCCAACCCCAGGTCAGGAATGCGTGCTCGGCGTCGGACGTGGCCGAGTCGTATCCGAGAACCAGCGTGAGGATGAGGAAGAGTCCGTTGGCCATGAAGAAGCCGATCGGAGCGCCGAGCTGTGGCCACATGGCCGCCCAGGCCCGCTTGCCTTCCTTGGCCGTCTCCGTCGCGAGCAGCGCGGCTCCGCTCCACTCACCGCCGAGGCCGAGTCCCTGCACGAAGCGCATGAGCGCAAGAAGCATCGGCGCAACGATGCCGACGTTTCCGTACGTGGGGAGCAAGCCGATCAGGAACGTCGCGATACCCATCGTGAGCAACGAACCCACCAGCGTCGCCTTGCGCCCGACCCGGTCGCCGAAGTGTCCGAACAGAATCGACCCGAGCGGGCGCGCGACGAAGGCGAGCCCGAACGTGGCGAACGACGCCAGGAGTGCAGTGGTGTCGTTGCCCGACGGGAAGAACAGTCGAGGGAAGACGAGTACTGCCGCGGTCGCATAGATGTAGAAGTCGAAGAATTCGATGGACGTACCGACCATCGAGGCGACGACGATCCGGCTGCGCGGCACTCCGTCCACGACGTCGGGATCTGCTGCCGATGTGGTGCTCACGAGAATCTCCTGATGACAGCGTGCATTGACTGCTGCAAGTTACCCGACCGAACGACGCCCGTCGGCCGCTTCGGGCGAATACGGACCGCGACGATTCGCGTGTGACCCACACGCTGGGCGGGTAAGCCGGAGGCTGGTCGGTGAACGGCTAGGGTATGCATCGAGCATCTTTGTCACCATCGAAGGGACCACGCAGTGAGCAGCAGCCGAGGCAACGGGATCGGGGGAACCGGCGACGGCGTCCCCAGCAGCATCTCGTCCATCCCGCTGACCGACGTCGACGCACACGCGCCGGGCACGGCCAGCATCGGCAACCTGGTCAAGGACGCGACGTCCCAGGTGTCCACCCTCGTTCGCGCCGAGGTGGAACTCGCGAAGGCCGAGGTCACCGGTGAGATCAAGAAGGGCCTGCAGGGCAGCATTCTGTTCGTCCTGGCGCTCGCCGTCCTGATCTTCAGCGCGTTCTTCTTCTTCTTCTTCCTGGCCGAGTTGCTCAACGTGTGGGTGTCGCGCTGGTTGGCGTTCCTGATCGTCTTCCTGATCATGATCGCGATCACCGCTCTTCTCGCGTTCGTCGGGTATCTACGGCTGAAGAAACTGCGTAAGCCCGCGAAGACCATCGATTCGCTCAAGCAGGCGTCGACTGTGCTGCCGACGAGCAGCAAGCCGGGCGACAAGGCGCTGAACTCGCCGGCATTCGACAAGGCACTCGACCCGCAGCGTCGATAGACACGGCTGACGCACACGGCACATGGCAACACCCGATCCGTCCACCGTCCGCTACCCGGGCCCTTGGCGCCATCTCGACGTGCGCGCCAACGGCATCCGTTTCCACGTGGTCGAAGCCGGTCCCACCTCGCCTGATGCGCCCCTCGTGGTGTTGCTCCATGGGTTCGCCGACATCTGGTGGTCGTGGCGTCACCAGCTGACCGGCCTGGCCGACGCCGGTTTCCATACGATCGCCGTCGACCTGCGCGGGTACGGGGACTCCGACAAACCTCCGCGTGGATACGACGGATGGACGCTGGCGGGTGACATCACCGGTCTCATCCGAGCCATGGGCCACACGAACGCGGCTCTGGTCGGTCACGCGGACGGCGGTCTGGTCTGCTGGGCGGTAGCCGCCCTGCATCCCCGTCTCGTTCGTTCCATTGCGCTGGTCAGTTCCCCCCATCCGATCGCCCTGCGGCGACAGACCATTCGCAACAGTGGTCAACGGTCCGCGCTGCTGCCGTACTTCCTGCGCTACCAGGTGCCGCTACGGCCGGAGGCAAAGCTGACGCTCTCCGGCGGCGCCGAGGTGGAACGGTTGTTGCGCGAACGCTCCGGCCCGGCGTGGCCCGAGACCGACGACTTTCGGGACGTCGCGAAGACCTTGCGATCCGCCATTCAAATTCCCGGCGCGGCGCACAGCGCCCTGGAGTATCAGCGCTGGGCTTTCCGCAGCCAGTTCCGCGCGGAGGGACGACGGTTCAGAAAAGCCGTGGACGTGCGCACCGGCGTACCCGCCCTGCACATTCACGGCGACGCCGATCCCTACGTTCTGACCGAGACCGTGCGCCACGACGCGGCGTGGGCCCCGGCGATGGACCTGCGCTCGCTGCCCGGAGTCGGGCACTTCGCGCATCAGGAGGCGCCCGACGAGGTGTGCCGCCTGCTGTTGGAACACCTCACGCTCACCCCCTGATCAGACGATGCACGCTCCCGTGCTCACCGCCGCGACGGCTTGCTGCGACGCGGTGACCTCGTCGGCAACCTCGCCGGCGGTCAGAACGAACCCGGTGTCCGAATTGTCGACTGCCGCACCGAAGACGACCCCCAGCACCTGACCGTCGGTGGTCACCAACGGCCCACCGGAATTGCCCTGCCGGATCGATCCGCGGACGGTGTAGACCTCGCGGTCGACCGTCCCCGTCTTGTAGATGTTCGGTCCCGAAAGCGGGAGTGTCTCGCGCACTCGTGCCGCACTGGCCGAATACGGGCCACCGCCCGGATACCCCAGGACGATCGCGTTCTGGCCGGGCTGGGCCGGTGTGGGGGCGAACGGCAGAACGGGCGCAGTCAGGTCCGGAACTTCGAGGACGGCGATGTCGACGGACGGGTCGAAGAGCACGACCTGCGCGGTGAGCGGGCCCGACGACGAGTCGACGGTCACCGACGACGTGCCCGCAACAACGTGTGCGTTGGTCATGACGTGCTGGTTGCCGATCACGAAGCCCGACCCCTCGAGCGCCTTCTGGCAGCTCTCGGCGACGCCTCGGATCCGCACCACGCTCTGCTGCAGATTCGCCGCGACGGGAAGCGAGAGAACACTGCCGTCGGGCGGTTCGACGTTGGCGACGGGTGTGCGGCCGAACGGTCCGATGACGTCCGGGAGGCCGGAGGTGTCGAGCAGCGCCGAGAACTCGTTCGGAATTTCCCGCATCCATTCGGGGGCGAGGTCGTCGACCCCGCCGAGAATGGCGGACCCACGGACCGCAGCGGCGACGCTCTGCTGCGACGACGCCGTCAGCGGGATGGCCAACAACCAGGCCGCCACCAGAACGGCGACGGCCTGCAGTACCGCACCGATGGTGCTGTCGACCGAACGTGCTGCGGGACTGTGCATTCCGCTGCGCAGAGCGCGCCCGAGGACCATGCCGGCCACTTCGCCGACGACCACGAGAACGACGATCAGCCCGATGCCTACGATCACCCGCATCCGACTGTCGTCGACGTGAACGAGCACTCGCGGAGCGAGGAGGATGCCGGCCACCGCGCCGAGCACGACGCCGAAGAACGCGAGAGCGGACGCGACGGCGCCCTGCCGCCAACCCGACGACGCGGCGAGCAGCGCCACCAGCGCCACCCCGATGTCGAGCCAGGTCGATCCCGTCATTGCTGCATCCCCGCCCCTGCTGCCTCGATGCTGGCATCGAGATCACGAATATCGTCTGTGTTCCAGGGCGTCCCCCAGCCCATGGAATCGAACACGCCGGACAGTATTCCAGCCGTGAAACCCCAGACCAGCATCTCGTCGACTCCGAACGCCGGTCCCTGGTAGCCGAGCGGATGCCGAACGACGAACCGCCGTGCGGGATCGAGCAATTCGGACAGCTTGACGCGCACGACGCGCTCGGTCTCGGCCGTGTCGACCACACCGATCCGGGACGGCGTGCGCCAGAACGCGACCACGGGCGTCACCACGAAGCCCGACGGGGGCACGTAGATCGGGTCGAGTGTCGCCAACGGCTCGACCCCCGACGGGTCGAGTCCGGTCTCCTCCACGGCCTCGCGCAACGCAGTGCCGATCGGCCCGTCGTCCCCCGGATCGGCGGCTCCGCCGGGGAACGCCACCTGACCGCTGTGCTGCCGAAGCGACGACGCCCGTTGCGTCAGAAGCACATCCGCATCCTCGGGAACGTCGTCAGCATCGGATCCGGAGAAGAGAACGAGCACAGCGGCGTCGCGAGACGTGGCCCCCTCTGGCGCTTGCCGATCGAGTACGGGATTGGTGTGCGAGCGGTCGACGAGCGAGGCGTGCTCGAGTCCGCGCAGCCACGCCGGTGCGGTCATGCGGACACCCCGAGGTAGGTGGTGACGGCACCGGCCACGTCGTCGACGCTGCGGAACGGCTGCGGAAGAACCTTGGCGATCGAACCGTCCGCCGCGACGAGGACCGTCACCGGTAGGACGCTGGGCGCAGCGACCGCTGCGGCGACGCGAGCGGATCCGTCCTGCACGCCCGGCAGCCGAACGCCGTAATCGGTGAGGCGGGTGAGCGCATTGTCCTGCTTCGGATCCTCGTGCACCGTCAACACGGTAACGGCATCACCAGCGCGCTCTGCGTACTGCTGCAGGTACGGCAGTTCCTCCGCGCACGGCCCGCACCAGTAGGCCCACAGGTTGATCAGCGCAGGTTTCCCGGCCAATGCGCCTGCGAGGTCGACGGGCGAGCCGTCGGCCAGGCAGTCCAACGTGATTCCGGCAAGCGGGCCCGACCCGGTCGAACCGGCCGGCGGCGTCGGGCACGGCGCCAGGTCGGCTGCTGCCCGCAGAGCGCCGAGATCCGCATCGGACGACGGTGGGGGCGTTCCGGCCGCCGTCCCGATCGAGTTGCGGAACTCGTCGTACGAGCTCGGACCTGTTGCCTCGTCACCGCCGCGCGGCCAGATGGCGACGATCAACGCAACCACCACCACCAGAGCAGCGAGGCTCCACCTCAGTGCGGACGATCTGCTCACGCCTCGATGCCAGCCAGTTCCAGCAAGTGAGCGGTCTCGGGGCCCTTGACCAGCGCGGCCGCCTTCAACGGGTCCGTCTCACCGATCCCGTACGACGGGCAGTCCTTCGCGAGGACGCAGACTCCGCACGCCGGCTTGCGGGAATGGCACACGCGCCGACCGTGGAAGATGACGCGATGCGAGAGGATGGTCCATTCCTTGCGTTCGATCAACGCGCCGATGGCGTGCTCGACCTTGACCGGGTCTTCTTCGTCGGTCCACTGCCAGCGTCGAACCAGCCGGCCGAAATGGGTGTCGACCGTGATTCCGGGAATGTCGAACGCGTTTCCCAGAATTACGTTCGCAGTCTTGCGGCCGATTCCCGGCAGCTTCACGAGCTTGTTCAGATCGGGCGGCACTTCCCCGTCGTACCCGTCGAGCAGGGCCTGCCCCAGACCGATGAGCGAGTTGGCCTTGTTCCGGTAGAAGCCGGTGGAGCGGATGAACTCCTCGAGTTCGGTGCGGTCTGCCTCTGCGTAATCGCGGGCCGTTCGGTACTTCGCGAAGAGGGCGGGCGTGGTCTGGTTCACGCGAACGTCGGTGCATTGCGCCGAGAGGATGGTGGCGACGGCGAGCTCGAGCGGCGTCGTGAAATCCAGTTCGCAGTAGACATGGGGAAACGCGTCACCCAGACGGCGATTCATCCTGCGCGCACGCCGCTTGAGCCCGATGGGCGTCTCGGCGAGTTTCCGCACGTCGGGGCTCTCCCCAGCTGTCTTCGGCACACGTCGACTCTACGGAACACCACCGACAACCTTCACCGGGCAAGTGCCCGGTCGTGTTCTTTTCGAGACCTCGAGCGTGTTTACTTCCATCTATGCAGGCTCTCGCTGTGGTTCTCTTCCCGATATTGCTGACGCTGTTCGCGCTCGCGATGGAGCGGTTCGAATCGCGCCTCAACAGGGTCGGCGTTCGCGAACAAGAGGTGCAGGAATTCGTCGATCAGGCCAGTAGCGCCGAGGTCGCCACCCTCGCCAGCGACGGCTTCCCCAACGCGTTCGCCCGCTTCGCTCGTCGCCGCCGGCGGGTCGACGGTGAGACCGCCGAGGAGGTCTCGCTGCTCGACGATCACGCCCGTCGCGCCAGCTGAGGACGGTCTGCAACACGTCGAGTGGCTGCGATCACTCGCGATCGGCCGGCGGGAAGTAGACTTCCCTCGCACGGCGTAACGCGTTCGCCGATCGATGAGTCGCAAAAGGAGCACACGTGGACGAGGTTCTGGCACGGGCCGGCATCTTTCAGGGAGTAGAGCCGTCAGCGGTTTCCGCGCTGACCAAGCAGCTCCAGCCCGTCGACTTTCCGCGTGGCCACGTCGTCTTCAACGAAGGCGAGCCCGGCGACCGTCTCTACATCATCGTGTCCGGCAAGGTGAAGCTCGGCCGCAAGTCACCCGACGGCCGTGAGAACCTGCTGACGATCATGGGACCGTCGGACATGTTCGGCGAGCTCTCCATCTTCGACCCGGGCCCCCGCACGTCCTCTGCGACCACCGTCACCGAGGTGCGCGCGGTAAGCATGGACCGCGACGCCCTCAAGGCGTGGATCGATCAGCGCCCCGAGATCGCCGAGCAGTTGCTGCGTGTCCTAGCTCGTCGCCTGCGTCGCACCAACAACAACCTCGCCGACCTCATCTTCACCGACGTGCCCGGCCGCGTGGCCAAGGCCCTTCTCCAGCTGGCTCAGCGCTTCGGAACGCAGGAAGCCGGGTCGCTGCGCGTCACCCACGACCTGACGCAGGAAGAGATCGCGCAGCTCGTCGGTGCTTCACGTGAAACAGTGAACAAGGCACTGGCCGACTTCGCGCATCGCGGTTGGTTGCGCCTCGAGGGCAAGAGTGTGCTGATCTCGGATTCCGAGCGGTTGGCTCGTCGCGCGCGGTAGGTCAATCCATCAGTAATTGACCGAGCCGGCTCGCAAGCCGGGCGGACTCGAATTGGGGCACCCGATCGAGGCCCCGTAAATCCGGCGGCCCGTCCGAGATGAAGACTGTCTCGATGTCGCGGTCGCACAACACGTCGACGACGTTGGCGAACCGGATTGCGGAATCCTGCGATACGTTCGCAAGCGGCGGAATGCCCGTCACGAACCAGCGGGGGAACGTTCTGGCCAGTGCGATGTAATCGCTTGTAGCTGTGGCTTTTTCGCACAGATCAGCGAAGTCGAACCACACCGAGCCGTTGCCTGCGAACAATGCGACGACGGGGTGACCGGCAGGGAAAAGTGTTGTCCTCTTACCGGCAGGCGCTTGGATACGACCAGTTGTCGTCCACCGTCCGGCTGCGAAACCGCTCTTGTGATCCGACTTCGTTCGATAATCGAGCCCCGCGCCGATGTCCACGATCTGCATCATCGATTTCAGCAGCTCGATCGTCGGCACGAACTTGGCATGAAAGAGGTTGCTGGGCAGCAGGTTGTCCGGAGCGTAGTTCGAAGTGGCCATCACGGTGACCCGCTTCGTCTTCAACGCCTGCATACCTCGATGCACGAGCATTGCGTCACCGATGTCGTGAACGAAGAACTCGTCGAACAAGACTGCCTCCGCCCTTCCGACAACCGCATCGAGGGCACGATCGATGCGGAGATCCGCACGGATGAACTCGGCGTGAAGCCTGACGAAGAAATCGTGAAAGTGCATACGAACCTTCGGTTCTCGCAGAGTGTCGAAATGCTCGTCCAACAGCATCGTCTTCCCGCGACCGACCGGCCCCCAGACGTACAGACCCCTGCCCGGGCAAACCTGCGCGCATGCATCCCGTACCCGTTGTTGACCCTCGTCCATCTCCGCCTCCCTCTACGAATGTAGAGTACGACGCATGGAACGCCGAGACCAGATCGCCGACTGTGCGATCCACCTCATCGCCGATCGTGGTATCCGTGCGCTGACCCATCGCGCGATCGACAGCCAACTTGCGCTGCCCGCCGGTTCGACGTCCTACTACTTTCGATCGCGGCGCGATTTGCTGACGGCGATCGTGGACATGCTCACCAGCAGGTCACGCACCGAGTTCGCCGAGCTCGACACCTCGCACGTCGTGCCGTCCGTCGCTCGGTACCTGGGCCGCTTGGTCTCCGAGCGACGGCATGACGTTGTCGCTCGCGCTGCGATGACGATCGAGTGCGGGGACGACCAGGCATTACGCGACCGGCTCGCGAACTGCCTGTTCTCGACTCCGAGGGCCCAGGCGCTCCTGGGCGACACCGGCGGAGCAGGATTCGTTGCGCTGCTGGAAGGTCTGGTCTACGAGACGACAGTCAACGGTCGCGAGTTCGTCGACGGTTTCGAGCCGATAATCGAGCGGTACCTGAATGCTCAGCCCCGCAGGTACTCCAACTGAGCCTTCACCGACATGCGCGCCGCCGGCCACAGCTTCTTGTCGACGTCGGCGTAGACGTGTTTGACCACCTTGAGCGCGTTCGCGCCGTCACCCAGTTCGGCGAGGGCCTCACGCACCTGGTCCAGCCGCTGCTCGCGGTGAGCTCGATACTCACGGGCGACCAACGCGGTGTCGGGGAGGTCGGGACCGTGACCGGGAAGCGCGCGGCGTCCTTCGCCCACCTGCTCGAGCCGATCCAGTGACGACAGGTAGTCCGCCAGCGTCCCGTCTTTGGCGTCGATGACGCTGGTTCCGCGCCCGAGGATGGTGTCACCGGTCAGGACGGCGTCGTCGGTGAGGAAGCTGACCGAGTCGGCCGTGTGGCCGGGAGTTGCCACGACGGTCAACTCGACGCCCGCCGCCGCAATCACCTCCCCGTCGGACAGGAGAGCTCCACCCCCACGTAAGTACTTCTCGGTGGACGCACGGACGGGCGCGCCGGTCAGTTTGTGCAGTCGCGCGATGCCGCCGGTGTGATCGTGGTGGCGATGCGTCAGCAGAATCAGGGCCACCTTTCCCTGCTGCGCCACGAGGTCGATGTGGTCCCGGCTGCGTGGGCCCGGATCGACGATGACAACCTCGTCACTGTCCGGTCCCCGCAGAACCCAGGTGTTGGTCCCGTCGAGCGTCATCTTCCCCGGGTTGCGTGCGAGAAGTACTGCCGCGGTGGGCGTCACCTGACGCAGCTGCTCGTACGCGGGATGTTCGAGGGCCATGCCTCACCGTATCCGTTTAGGGTCGAAGCCATGCGAATCGGAGTGATCGGCGCCGGCCCCTGGGCACACACTGCAGCCGGACCGGCGTTGACTGCCCACCCGGACATCGAGTTCGTCGGGGTGTGGGCGCGACGGCCCGAACAGGCACAGGACCTCGGCACCGAGGTGTTCGACGACGTGGACTCGTTGATCGACGCGGTGGACGCAGTGGCGTTCGCAGTCCCGCCGACGGTGCAGGCCGAGCTCGCGACGAAGGCACTCGACAGGGGCAAACACGTCCTGCTCGACAAGCCGATTGCCGGCACTCTCGACGACGCACGACGCCTCGTCGACGCCGTCGACCGGGCGGGAGTGATGTCGATGGTGACGTTGACGCGCCGCTTCGCACCCGAGACGCGAGAGTTTCTCGCCTCGCTCGACGGCCACGACTGGGCGGCGGCGACGGGTACCTGGCTGTCCGGTGCGCTGCTGGGCGGGGAGTATTCGTCGTCCACCTGGCGTCAGGAGGGCGGCGCCCTGATGGACGTCGGCCCGCATGTCTTCGATCTATTGGATTGCGCGCTTGGCCCCATCACCGACGTCGTGTCCACCCGACGGGACGTCGAAACCGATACGTGGTCGATCACGTTGGCGCACGAGGACAAGACGTCGAGCGTGGTGTTGTCGATGCGCACACCGGTGATGCCGTCGGTGCTGAAGGTCGTCGTCAGCGGCGACGGTGGCGTTCGCGAACTGTCCGATCGCACCACTGCGGCAGTGGAGTGCTACCGCGTGTTGCTCGACGAATTCCTGGAGTCGGTGCGCACCGGGGTGCCCCACGCCTGTTCGGCTCAGCGTGGCCTGCATCTACAGGAAGTGATCGAGAAGGTGCTCCGCCTCAAGCCACCTCGACGATGAGCTCCACCTCGACCGGTGCGTTCAGCGGCAACTCCGCCACGCCCACAGCCGAGCGCGCGTGCACGCCGGCGTCGCCGAACACGTCACCCAGCAGGTTCGATGCACCGTTGATCACGCCGGGCTGACCGGTGAATCCCGGTGCGGACGCAACGAATCCGACCACCTTCACGACCTTGACGATCGAGTCGATTCCCACGAGGGCGTCGATCGCGGCGATCGCATTCAACGCACAGGTACGCGCGAGGTCCTGAGCCTGCTCGGCGGTGACCTCGGCTCCGACCTTGCCGACCAGGGGAAGCTTTCCGTCGACCATCGGCAGTTGACCCGAGGTGTAGACGAGAGAGCCGGTCCGCACCGCGGGAACGTACGACGCGACCGGGGGGACGACGGGAGGAAGCTCGAGCCCCATCGCCGCCAGGTTGTCCTTGGGGGGCACGGCGGTCAGCTCTTCGGACGCTTGAAGTACGCGACCAGCTGCTCGCCCGTCGGGCCGGGCAGAACCGTCACCAGTTCCCACCCGTCGGATCCGAAGTTGTCGAGGATGGTCTTGGTGTTGTGGATCAGCAGGGGGGCGGTGAAGTATTCCCACGTCGTCGATGCGCTCATGAGGATGAAGCCTATCGCTACGCTGGGATCTGTGACCTCCACTGTCGACACCACCGGTTGGCCCGCCAAGGCCGACCGGGCTCGCCTGCATTTCGTATCCGGCAAGGGCGGCACCGGAAAATCGACCGTTGCAGCGGCGTTGGCGCTCTCGCTCGCCGCCGGCGGCCGGAAAGTTCTGCTGGTCGAGGTCGAGGGCCGCCAGGGCATCGCCCAACTTTTCGACGTTCCCCCGCTCGCACCGGTCGAGACCAAGGTGGCGGCGGCGGACGGCGGCGGTGAGGTCTACGCCCTGGCCGTCGACATCGAGACGGCGTTCCTCGAGTACCTCGACATGTTCTACAACCTCGGCTTCGCCGGGCGCGCCATGCGCCGCGTGGGTGCAATCGAGTTCGCAACCACGATCGCGCCCGGACTGCGAGACGTGTTGCTCACCGGCAAGGTCAAGGAGTGCGTGGTGCGCACCGACAAGTCGGGTAGGAGGGCGTACGACGAGGTGGTCGTCGACTCACCACCGACGGGCCGCATCGGGAACTTTCTCGACGTGACGAAGGCGATGTCGGACCTGGCCAAGGGCGGTCCCATCCGTTCGCAGAGCGAGGGCGTGGTGCGACTGCTCCACTCCGAGGAGACGCTGGTGCACCTGGTCACCCTGCTGGAAGCACTTCCGGTGCAGGAGACGGCCGACGCGGTCGCCGAGCTCGAAGCCGCCGATCTCCGACTGGGGACCGTCATCGTCAACCGCACGGAGGAATCGTTCATCCCCCGTGAGCAACTGGCCGCGGCCGCCGACGGCAACATCGACGCGGCCACCGTCGAAGCGAGCCTGAAAGAAGCCGGAATCTCGTTGTCGGAGAAGGACTTCGCCGGTTTGCTGACCGAGTCGATCGAACACGCGTCGACCTTGGCCGCGCAGGACGAGAGCGCCCGCCGCCTGCACGAGCTGAAGGTGGCGCGCATGGCGCTCAGGATGCTTCCCGACGGAATGGATCTGGGCGGGCTCTACGAACTCGCCGCGCAGCTGACCGAACAGGGCGTCAAATGACAACGTTGGATGTATCGAAGATCCTGCAAGATTCGTCGACGCGGATCGTCGTCTGTTGCGGCAGTGGCGGCGTCGGCAAGACCACCACGGCGGCGGCGATGGCGTTGCGCGCGGCGGAAGACGGCCGACGCGTCGTGGTTCTCACCATCGATCCCGCCCGTCGCCTGGCGCAGGCGCTCGGGGTGGGCGAGCTGGACAACAATCCGCAGCCGGTGAAGCTGGGCCCCAGCGGCACCGGCGAACTGCACGCGATGATGCTGAACATGCGGCGCACGTTCGACGAGATGGTGCTCGAGCACTCGACCCCCGACAAGGCACGCCAGATTCTGGACAATCCGTTCTATCAGACTGTGGCGTCGTCGTTTTCGGGCACGCAGGAGTACATGGCGATGGAAAAGTTGGGACAGTTGGCGTCGAGCGGCGACTGGGATCTCGTGGTCGTCGACACTCCACCGTCACGGAATGCCTTGGACTTTCTCGATGCACCGCAGCGTCTCGGGTCGTTCCTCGACGGGCGCATGATCAAGTTGTTGATGGCTCCGGGCCGCGGGATCAGCCGCGTCGTCACCGGCGCAGTCAGCCTCGCGATGCGCGGCGTCTCGTCCATCGTCGGCAGCGAAATGCTGTCGGACGCTTCGGCTTTCGTGCAGTCACTGGACTCGATGTTCGGCGGGTTCCGCGAGCGTGCCCGCCACACATACGACCTGCTGCGCCAGGACGGCACCTATTTCTTGGTGGTTGCCGCCGCGGAGCCGGACGCGCTTCGTGAGGCGTCGTTCTTCGTCGACCGTCTGTCGGAAGAGAAGATGCCACTCGCGGGCTTGGTGTTGAACCGGACGCACCCGACTCTGAGCGGATTGTCCGCGGACCATGCCGTCACGGCCGCCGATCAACTTCAGGACAGTGACCCGTTGACGGCGGGGATTCTGCGGGTGCACGCCAACCGGGCAGTGACGGCCAAGCGCGAGATCGGCCTGCTGCGACGGTTCACCGCTGCCCACCCCCAGGTTCCGGTGGTGGGTGTCCCGTCACTTCCGTTCGAGGTGTCCGATCTGGACGCGCTGCGAGCGGTGGCCGACCAGCTGACCAGGGCCGAATAGACCGGGGTCGAGCAGACCGGGGTCGAACAAGCCGATCTCAGATAGCTGCCTGGTGGTGGCGTTGGGTCTCGAAGAACTCGGCCCACGAATCCACTTCCGGGTGCTGCTTGATCAGGGCCCGGCGCTGACGCTCGGTCATGCCGCCCCACACGCCGAACTCGACACGGTTGTCCAGAGCGTCGGCACCGCACTGCATCAGCACGGGGCAGTGACGGCAAATCGTCGCTGCCTTGCGCTGGGCCGCCCCCCGGACGAACAACTGATCGGGGTCGACTCCCCGGCATCGCGCTTTGGCGACCCAGGCGATACGCGCCTCCGCTTCGCCGATCTCGACCGACGCGTTCGTCATCTCTGTATGCATTGAAGACCCCTCTATCTCTGCGAACACCACCCAAGGACGTTCACCGGCGTTCCAGCAGCTCAGCAGCACATCGAACTGCGGGACGCCCCACTTTCCGATGCGACTGTTAGCTGAATCACACCGTCGAGCTTCAATCTAGGGTAAAGGTTGTGACGTAGGCAAGCCGGGGGCCCGATTTTCTGGTACGCCCGTGCTCACGCCGACGAATTAGCCCATTTCCGCCGCCCAGGTACCTTGTAGACGTGTCGATCGGAAAAACAGTCGCCAGGCTCGCAGGATGTTCGGCTCTGGCAGGTGCGCTGCTGGCCGGGGTGATGTTCCCTCTGGCCGGAGGCTTCGGACTCGCGTCCAATCGCGCTGCGGACACCGTGGACAACGTCTCCGCCGAACTCGTCGAGGGAACGGTGCCGGCGGTCTCCACGATGACCGACGTCGCGGGCAATCCCATCGCGTGGCTCTACGAGCAGCGACGGTTCGAGGTGCCGAGCGATCGGATCTCCAACGAGATGAAGCTCGCCATCGTCTCGATCGAGGACCGGCGGTTCGCCGAGCATCAGGGCGTCGACTGGCAGGGCACTCTGCGCGCGTTTCTCACCAACACCACCAGCGGCGAAGTTCAGCAGGGTGCATCCACACTCGATCAGCAGTACGTGAAGAACTACCAGCTACTCGTCGTCGCCAAGACCGACGCCGAGCGTCGCGCAGCCATCGAGACCACCCCCGCCCGCAAGATCCGCGAGATCCGCATGGCGCTGACGCTCGACAAGAAGCTGACCAAGGACGAGATCCTCACCCGCTACCTCAACCTGGTGCCGTTCGGTAACTCCTCCTACGGCATCCAGGACGCCGCACGTACCTACTTCGGTATCGATGCGAGCCAGCTCAACCTCACGCAGTCGGCGATGCTCGCCGGAATGGTGCAGTCCAGCTCGGCCCTGAACCCCTACACCAACCCAGAGGGCGTTCTCGATCGACGAAACACCGTGCTCGACACGATGATCCAGAACATCCCGGACCGCGCCGCCGAGATCCAGGCCGCCAAGGCGGAGCCGCTCGGTGTTCTGCCCACCCCCGAGCAGCTGCCGCGCGGCTGCATCGCGGCCGGTGACCGCGGTTTCTTCTGCGACTACGCCCTCGAGTACCTCGCGAATGCCGGTATCAGCAAGGAACAGGTCGACAAGGGCGGATACCTGATCAAGACCACCCTCGATCCGGTTGTCCAGGCGTCCACCAAGGCCGCTCTGGTCGAGAACACCAGCCCCACCGTCAGCGGCGTCGCGACCGTCATGAACGTGATTGCGCCCGGCCAGGACTCGCACCGCGTGCTCGCGATGGGAAGTTCTCGCACCTACGGGCTCAATGGCGACGACGACGAAACCGTTCAACCACAGCCACATTCACTGGTCGGTAACGGCGCAGGCTCGATCTTCAAGGTCTTCACCACCGCCGCGGCGATGGAGAAGGGACTGGGCACCAGCGCCGTCCTCCAGGTACCGCCCCGCGTCGAGGTCAAGGGTCTCGGTGACGGTGGAGCGCGAGGTTGCCCCGCCGCGACGTACTGCGTGACGAACGCGGGCAACTATCCGGGTTCGCTGTCGGTGAGCGACGCGTTGGCGCAGTCGCCCAACACGGCCTTCGTCAAGCTGATCGAATCCGTCGGCGTCACCCCGACGGTCGACATGGCCGTGCGCCTCGGACTGCGGTCCTACGCCGATCCCGGGTCCGCCGGTCAGGGCGACGACCAGTCCATGGCCGACTTCCAGAAGTCGCAGAATCTCGGTTCGTTCACGCTCGGGCCCACGTACGTGAACCCGCTCGAACTGTCGAACGTCGCAGCGACCCTGGCGTCCAGCGGCAAGTGGTGCCCACCGAACCCGATCGACTCGATCTTCGACCGGTACGGCAAGCCCGTCCCCATCACTCAGCAGGCATGTGAGCAGGTGGTCGACCCCGGCCTGGCCAACACCCTCGCCGTCGCGATGAGCAAGGACGACCAAGCGGGCGGCACGTCGGCCTCCGCGGCAGGATCCGTCGGCTGGAACCTCCCCATGTCGGGCAAGACCGGAACTACCGAGTCCAACCGCTCGTCCGGGTTCCTGGGCTTCACCAACCGCTACGCGGCCGCCGTCTACACCTACGGCGACTCACCCACCCCGAGCGAGATCTGCTCGTTCCCGCTGCGTCAATGTGGATCCGGCAGCCTCTTCGGCGGTAACGAACCGGCCCGAACCTGGTTCGACGCGATGGAACCGATCGCCACGAACTTCGGCGACATCTCGCTTCCCGCGGTCGATCAGAAGTTCGTCCGCGGCTCTGCCAACGGACAGGTCCCCAACGTCGCCGGACTGAGCCAGAGCTCGGCCACCGCGCAGCTGCAGGCGGCCGGTTTCCAGGTTCAGGTCTCGAGCACCGCGTCGTCGCAGCGAGCCGGCACCGTGGCGAGCGTGTCACCGTCCGGATCGGCAATCCCCGGGTCGACGGTGACCATCTACGTCAGCGACGGTTCGGTGCGCGAGGCGCCGCCGTCGCCGGCACCGGGAATCACGATCCCGGCGCTGCCGCCGGGCATCACGATTCCGGCGATACCCGGCCTGACGGCGCCGCCCCGATAGTCAGGAGAGTCGTGCTTTGACGGCCCCGGAAATGCGGGAGCCGTCGGCCTTGCCTTCTGCGAGGCCGGTGGCAATCTTCATGACCTGGCCCATCTGACGCATGGCCGGGGGCTCGCCGAGGTCCGTCGTGACCTGCGCGATCGCGGTGTCGACGATCGCTCCGAGTTCGTCGTCGGAGAGGGGTGTGGGTAGGTACTCGTCGATGATGGCGGCTTCGGCCACCTCTTTGTCCGCCAGTTCCTGGCGGCCGTTGTCGATGTAGATCTGCGCCGACTCGCCGCGCTTCTTCGATTCCTTCGCGAGCACCTTGAGGATGTCGTCGTCGGAGAGTTCGTGTGCTTCCTTGCCGGACACCTTCTCGGCGATGACTGCCGAGATGAGCATGCGCAGCGTTCCGGTGCGTACGGAGTTCTTCGCCTTCATCGAGGTGGTGAGGTCCGCCCTGAGGCGCTTTTCGAAATCAGAATTCTCGGCCATGGTGGGAAACGGTATCGTCGTCGAGGTGTCCGGCAAATCGATAGTCACCACTTCGACTCCTGCGCGTGTCGCTTTGGCCGCAGCCGGATCGGCAACTGCCGGCCTGGCCTACGCCACGCTGATCGAGCGCAACGCGTTCACGCTCCGCGAAGCCACGATGCCCGTTCTCGCGCCCGGGTCGCAGACGATCCGCGTGCTGCACATCAGCGACCTGCACATGATGCCGAACCAGCGGATGAAGCAGAACTGGCTTCGCGAGCTCGACCGTCTCGAACCGGATCTCGTGGTGAACACGGGCGACAACCTGTCTCACCAGCGTTCGGTTCCGGCCGTCGTGCAGTCTCTTGGGTCGCTGTTGGCGCGTCCCGGTCTGTTCGTCTTCGGCTCCAACGACTACTTCGCGCCGAAGCCGAAGAATCCCCTCAAGTACTTCAAGAAGAGCCACAAGAAGGTCTTCGGCGAGCCGTTGCCCTGGCAGGATCTGCGCGCCGCGTTCACCGAGCGTGGATGGCTCGACGTCACTCACACCAAGCGTGAGCTCGAGGTGGCCGGCGTTCGCATCGCCACGGCCGGCGTCGATGATCCGCACCTCAAGCGTGATCGGTACGACACCATCGCCGGAGTGCCGAACCCTGTCGCGGATCTGACCCTGGGCATCACGCACTCGCCGGAGCCGCGCGTTCTCGACCGCTTCGCTGCCGACGGATACGACCTCGTCCTCGCCGGACACACGCACGGCGGGCAGCTCTGTGTTCCGTTCTACGGTGCGCTCGTCACCAACTGCGAGATCGACCGCTCTCGCGTCAAGGGGCCGTCGCGCTGGGGTGCCCACACGCAGCTGCACGTGTCGGCGGGCATCGGCACGTCGCCGTATGCGCCTGCTCGGTTCTGCTGCCGCCCCGAGGCGACGTTGCTGACGCTGACTCCGGCTCCCCATCGCCGTGCGGAAAGCGGTTCCGACGAGGGCGTTTCGCGTTCCGAAGCCGTGGTGCGATAGACTTCGTCGTCTGCCAAACACGGGGTGTGGCGCAGCTTGGTAGCGCGCTTCGTTCGGGACGAAGAGGTCGTGGGTTCGAATCCCGCCACCCCGACTCGTGGTTGAGACACGAAAAGAAGCCCCGGCTTTCGAGCCGGGGCTTTTTCGTGTTCTCACCTGACATCATCGAGTCCATGCCTGCCCCCACCCGAGTCCACGTCACCCATACCTTCACCTCGCCCCCCGACACCGTGTTCGCCGCACTGGGCGAACACGAGAACCTCGGTCCTCTGTTCGGCGCGAAAATCACCCGCGTTCGCGACGGTGACACCTCCCGCAACGGCGTCGGCTCCACGCGTGCGCTGAAGGTCGGGCCATTGCCGGCGTTCGACGAGACCGTCACGACGTCGGAGCCGAACTCGTTGATCGAGTACCGCATCAGCAAGGGCGGCATCTTGCGGGGCCACTGGGGCAAGCAAGTGCTCACACCCACCGCCGACGGTGGCACGGCGCTCGACTACACGGTCGGTTTCGACGCACCCCTACCCGGCCTCGCCGCGGTCGTGGGGAAAGTTCTCACGTCGTCGATTTCGAAGAACGTCGGGACGTTGGCCCCCTGACCCCTGTAGCGCTGTCGTAACCCGAACGCCGGACAGACGAAACGGACAGCGCGCAGACTGACCCGATGGTTTCTCTGACGAAGGTCATCACCGGCGGTCACCAGGGTAAGCACCCCGTGGACGACATCCCGCCCCTCGCCAAACTCGCGCCGCTCGGCCTGCAACACGTACTCGCGATGTACGCCGGTGCCGTCGCCGTGCCGCTGATCGTCGGCGGAGCGCTTGTGGCACAAGGGAAGTTGCAATCGTCGGATCTGCCGTACCTGATCACCGCCGACCTGTTCGTCGCCGGTATCGCCACGCTGATTCAGGCGATCGGCTTCTGGCGGTTCGGCGTTCGACTCCCGCTGATGCAGGGCTGTACCTTCGCTGCCGTCGCACCGATGATCACCATCGGGTCCCAGTACGGCATCACCGCCATCTACGGGTCGGTGATCGCCTCGGGCATCTTCATGATGTTGCTGGCACCGGTGTTCGGCAGACTTCTGCATCTGTTTCCGCCCCTGGTCACCGGCACCGTCATTCTCATCATCGGCCTGTCCTTGATGCCCGTCGCGGCCAACTGGTTCGGCGGCGGGACACCAGGCGTCACGGAGGACTTCGGGTCACCCGCGAACATCGGGCTGGGCGCGTTCACGTTGATCGTCATCATCGCGCTCGAGCGGTTCGGCCCGGAGGCGATCAAGCGGCTGTCCATTCTCATCGGCCTCGTCATCGGCACCGTGGTGGCGGTTCCGTTCGGCATGACGGATTTCAGTGGAGTGAGCGAGCAGAACTGGGTCGGCATCACCATGCCGTTCCACTTCGGGCTGCCGAGCTTTCAGATCACGGCGATCATCTCGATGCTCATCGTCGCGCTGGTGATCATGACGGAGACGACCGGCGACATTCTGGCCGTCGGAGAGATCGTCGACAAGAAGGTCGAGCCGCGGCAACTGTCGGACGGACTCCGTGCGGACGGACTGTCCACGGTGCTCGGCGGCGTGTTCAACACCTTCCCCTACACCGCCTTTGCGCAGAACGTCGGCCTCGTCGCCATCACCGGCGTCAAGACGAGACACGTCGCATCCTTCGCGGGCATCATCCTGATCCTGCTGGGAATCCTGCCCAAACTGGGCGCCGTCGTCGAAGGTGTCCCACTGTCCGTCCTCGGCGGCGCCGGGATCGCGCTGTTCGGCATGGTCGCCGCGAGCGGGGTGCGCACACTCAGCCAGGTCCGGTTCAACAACACCAACGTCCTGGTGGTGGCCATCTCGGTGGGAGTCGGCCTTCTCCCGACGGTGAGTCCCACTCTCTACGAAGACTTCCCGACGTGGTTCCAGACCATCTTCGACTCCGGCATCAGCGCCGGCGCCTTGACCGCCATTCTGCTGAACATGCTGCTCAATTCCGAGACGCTGCAGCGAAAGTTTGCGCAGGACAGCGATACTCCCCCGCACGACGCCGTACGAGGGCCCGCGCTCTAACCTGCCGGGGCCAGCACGATATCGAAGGTGACGGACGACCACTCGGGCGCCTCGCGACCGTCCGGAGTGGGTTCGCCGGTGTGCCGCACGAAGTCCTTCACCAGCGAATCCTTCACCCCGAACACCGAATCCGACGCGAGCAGCTCGTCTCCGCGCACGAAGATGTGCGTGACGAGAGAGCGCATGCCCGGAGCGTCCACCTTGAAGTGCAGGTGCGACGCGCGCATCGGTGACCGCCCGACTGCCTCGAGCATCTTGCCGACGGGGCCGTCGTGCGGAATGGGGTAAGGCGTCGGCGTCACACCCCAGAAGCGGTACGTGCCGTCGTCGTCGGAGATGAGGTGCCCGCGGCCGGCAGTGCGGTCGTCGTCGTACTGCACGTCGTAGAACCCGTCCTCGTCCGCCTCCCACACCTCGATCCGGGCACCGGAGATCGGTCGGCCGTCGACGTCGGTGACGGTGCCCTCGACCCAGCACGGCTCACCGGACGCGCCGCCTCCGATGTCGCCGCCGAGTTCCACGGCGGGGCTGTCGTCGACGAAGAACGGTCCGAACACCGTTGCCTCCGTTGCGTTCGCGTACGCGGGGTTGTTGATCGCGATGGTCTGCATGGACACGCCGAGGACGTCGGACAGCAGGATGAATTCCTGCCGCCGGTCGTCGGTGATGTGTCCGACGGCGGTGAGGAACTCGATGGCCGTGGTCCATTCGGCTTCGGTGGGTCGTACCTCACGCATGAACGCGTGCAGGTGCCGCACCGACGCCTGCATCACCTCGCGCAGCCTGTCGTTGTCGCACCCGGCGAAGGACGCTTCGACGCGTTCGATCAGCTCGACCTCGCGCGCATCCTGTGCTTCCGTCATGAGGGGTCAGTTCCTTTCCACGCCGCCTCCAACAGGGCGGTGATGTTCTGCTCGGTGACCGGGGTGGGATTACTCGGAGGGGCTACTGCCAGAACGGCTTTCGTTGCCTGCGGAATTCCGTCTCGGGGCATGCCCAGCTCCTGCAGGGAGCGCGGAGCGTCGAGTCGCCGGTACAGATCGACGAGACCGGTGACCGAATCGTGGGTATCGAACGCGGCCGCGACCCGAGCGGCGGCGTCCGGTGCGTTCGGTGCGTTGAACGCCAGGACGTGCGGCAGCACCACGGCATGGGTCTGCGCGTGCGGGAGATCGAACATGCCCCCGAGGACGTGGCAGATCTTGTGGTGCAAGCCGGAACCGGTCGACGCGAACGACACCGCGGCGAGGTACGCGCCGTACAACAGTTGGTCGCGTCCCGCGGACACGTCGGACAGTCCGATCCGTAACGCGCGCATGGCTTCCGACGCAAGAGCGGTGTCGATCGGATCGACGCGGGGACCCCAGAGAGCATCGACGCAGTGCGCGAGCGCATTGAGCCCCGACGAGATGCTCAGGTCCACCGGCAGGGACATCGTCAACGACGAGTCGTACACGACGGCGACGGGCAGCACCCGTGCGTCGACGCCGGTCGTCTTCGTGCCGTTGTCGGTCAGGCCCCAGACGTCCGTTGCTTCGGATCCCGCGTACGTCGTCGGGACGGCGACGATGGGGATACCCGTGGTCAGCGCAACGGCTTTGGCGAGACCGGTCGCGGATCCCCCGCCGATGCACACGAGTGCGTCGACGCCGTGCTCGGCGGCCACCGTTCGGGCCCTGTCCGCGACGTCGACGGGAACGTGCATGACCACCTCGTGATGCCATGCCGCCACCTCGATGTCGGCGGCGATGCGATGCGCGGTCTCCGTGTCGCGCGGCGACGCGATCACCATCACACGCGTCGCACCGAGGGCGCCGATCTCTTCGGCAAGCTTGCCCTGTGCACCGTTGGGCGCGAACGACACTCGCTGCGCAAGCGTGACGTGGTCGAAACGCATCAACGAGACCCCAGGATGCTCGACAAGGCTGCACGTAGAGCGGCCGCCGGACTCTCGGGCAGCGACGTCGATCGCCACGCGATGTGCTTGTCGGGTCGCACGAGCAGCACGCCGCTCTCCTCGACCTCTCGGAGCGAAGCCCAGTCGAAGTACAGATCCGTGACCCCTCGGCCGGGTCCGATGACGACGGTCTCGAGGTCGATTCCGAGTTCACCGGCAATCTCGGCGCCCGCGGAAGCCCATGTCTGCCCCGCGATTCCGGTGATGAGAGTCCACCGAGTGTAGGGGGCGAGGTCCATGACCGCGACGGTGCTCCGGCTGTCGCCGACCCACGCGTGCGGGAGATGCGAGCCCGGGACCGTCGACATCTCGTGGTAGAGATCGGTGTCACGAGTGGGCGTCGGCGGCTGGGAACCGTCGTCGTTGACGATGGCTGCAGAGGTGTAGAACTGGCCCAATTCGACACCGTGAGCGTTGAATTCGTAGTTCTTCAGTTCCATTGCCTTCTTCAGCGCCGCACGCTTCGCAAGCCCCTCAGGGGTGTCGGCCTTACGCTCTTCGATGCGCTCGACCATCTCCTGCTCCGTCTTGGCTTCGGTGACACCGAGTGCGACGAAGATGTCGGCGAACTCTCGGCTGGACTTGTTGGCGCGGGTGACGATGCGCCGTGCGACGGGTGCCCGTTCGTCGGTGTAGGTATCGAGCAGCGATGGGTCCGCCTGCCCCTTCAGCACTGCCGCAAGCTTCCACGCGAGGTTGTACGAATCCTGGACCGACGTGTTGGAACCCAGGCCGTTGCTCGGCGGGTGGCGATGTATCGCGTCGCCGGCGCAGAAGACCCGGCCTTTCGACAGTTCGGTTGCGAACATCTCGTTGTTGCCCCACAACGACGTTCCCGTGATCTCGACGTCGAGATCGGGCATGCCCAACAGGTTGCGCACGATCTGTGTGGCCGCAGCCTCGTCGACGACGGGCGGGTCGCCGGCGATGTCGTATCCCCACACGATCAGCCATTCGTTCCACGGCCGCACCATCCGAACCAGCCCGGCGCCGATACCGCCGACGTTCGATCCGGGCTGAATCACCCAGTACAGCACCGACGGTCGGTGACCGACGTGCGCCTCGATGTCGGCCTTGAACGTGATGTTCATCGAACCGGCGATGTCCATCCTGCCCTCGTACGGCAGGTCGATGTCGGCGGCGACCTTGGACCGGGCGCCGTCGGCACCGATCAGATACTTCGCGCGGATCGTGTATTCGTGGCCCGTGAGCCGGTCCCGCACTGCAACATTGACCCCGTCCGCGTCCTGCACGTGGGAGACGTACTCCGTCGAGAATCGGCTGTGCGTCCCTCGCATCGACGCGTTACGGACCAGGATCGGTTCGAGGAAGTTCTGCGGGACATCGACGGTCAGCATCGGGGATGCCAACTGGTAATCCGCCTCCCGCGCGGGATGCGTTCCCCACGTTCGGATTCGGCCGATTTCCTCGCCGTTGATCGAGGTGCAGAACACCGTGTCGCCCACCATGTGGTGCGGGGTGGCGTCGGCGAGAACCTGATCGGCAATTCCGAGGTCGCGGAAGATTTCCATCGACCGCTGATTGGTGATGTGGGCACGCGGCGTGTTGGCCGTCCACCGGTACTTGGTGATCATGATGTTGTCGATGCCCAGTGTGGAGAGCATCAGTGCTGCGGACGCGCCGGCGGGTCCCGAACCCACCACGAGAACGTCGGTGGTGACGGTTGCGTTCTCCGGCACTGCGGTGTCGGCCTGACCATCGTCGAACACTGGCATGGGGAATCCTTTCCGAGGTATGCAGCCGAGTGTCGGCCGTCACAGACCTCGAGGGAAAGGAAGTCGAACATCGATGGCGGAAATGAGCATCACCGCGTGTTCACGCGGCCCGCATGAACACCGAACCGCCCGACGAACGATCGCGAGAAATGAGCCGTCGAGGTGAACCCGCACCGGGCGGCCACCACCCCGGTCGTGAGTTCGGGAGAGCGGAGCAGGAGCGCGTAGGCGGCGTCGAGTCGCCGTCCGAGGACGTAGCGGGGAACCGACGTACCCGCCGCGGCGAACACGCGTGAGAGTTGCCGTTCGCTGATGCCGACGCCCGCAGCCACGTCGGCGGCCGACAGGTCAGCGTCGGCGAAATGCCGGTCGACGAAGGCGCGTGCGGCGGCGCGGCGCATCACGGTTGCTTCTGCGCGCCCACCGGTAGCGACGGCCAGCACGAGGTCGAGGATGGTGTCCTCGTCGGGCGACGGCGCTTCGGTGCGGCGGACGGCGCGCGAGACGGACGCGATCAGCGCGCGCGAGTAGATGTCGTCGGAGATCAGCGGGGCGGTCAGGTCGACGTCGCCGAGCACGGATCGTGGCACCTTGACCACCAGCTCGTGGACTCCGCCGTCGAAGTCGCGAGCGAAGGGTGCGTCGGGGTCGAGCGCAATGACCTGACCTGCGGTGACGGTGCTGCGCCCGACCGCCCCATCGATGACCGAGCGGCCGGCCAGAACCGCGTAGATCGCGATCGAGTCGCTCGGGTGAGACTCGACGAGCGCGGCGGATCGGTCGACGCGATGGTGATCGGCACGGACCAGCGCCAGGTGCACGCGGTCGAGTTGCAGGTTGGCTTCGAGGGCCCGGAACGGCCCCTCGCTGTGGCATTCCAGGGCGATCAACGTCTCCGCGTTGTGCTTCTCCCAACGATCGGCCCGCCCACGTCCCACCTCGAACAACGTCGGGGTTCGGAACGCGAGCGGGCCCATTCGACCTTTGTACCGTCAGCTACCCGACGCTGTGCGCAGTTTCTCCAGAAGCGGTCCGGCTACCTCGGCGAGGAAGCGGTCCTGGGTCGCGTCCCCGATCTGGACGAGAGCGATGTCGGTGAAACCGGCCTCCCAGTAGGGCTTGACCTTCTCGACGATGTTGTCGAGATCCGGTCCGCACGGGATGGTCTCGGCGACGTCTTCGGGACGTACGAACTGGGTGGCTCCGGCGAACCCGGCAGTGGTCGGCAGGTCCGCGTTCACCTTCCACCCTCCGGCGAACCAGCGGAACTGCTCGTGTGCGCGCTCGGTGGCAGCCTTCTCGTCGGGATCCCACGAAATCGGAATCTGCCCGATCTTCTTGCTGGCATCGCCGCCGGGGTGCACCGAGTTCCACTTCTCGACGAGCTCTGCCTTGGGCTCGACCGCGACGAGATGTTCTGCGAGCGGGGCGAAGCGCTCGATGGACTTGTCACCCGACACCGCCACGGCGATCTCGAGCGGAACGTCCGGGGTGTCCCAGAGCCGGGCCGAGTCGACGCGGTAGTGCTCGCCCGCCCAGGTGACGAGTTCGCCGCTCTGCATCTCTCGGATGATCTGCAGTGCCTCGTGGAACATGTCCTGGCGCATGTCGATCGACGGCCATCCTTCGCCGACGACGTGCTCGTTGAGGTTCTCGCCGCTGCCCAGGCCCAGGGTGAAACGGCCGTCGGCGAGGATCTGCAGCGTCGCCGCCTTCTGGGCGACGATCACCGGGTGGTAGCGAATGGTCGGGGCCGTGACGTAGGTGTAGAGCTGTACTCGCGACGTCGCGTGCGCCACCGCGCCCAGCACCGTCCATGCGTAGGGGGCGTGTCCCTGCGCAGCGAGCCACGGGGAGAAGTGGTCGCTCGATACCTCGAAGTCGAAACCGGCGTCCTCCGCGGCGACGGCATACTTCACCAGCTCTTTGGGACCGCTCTGCTCGGTCATCAGCGTGTATCCGAAGTTGGTCATGGCGCTTCTCCTAAATCGTTGCGACGGAACCGGAGTCGACCCGGTAGTTGGATCCGTTGACGAAACTGGCCTGCTCGGAGCACAGGAACGTGATCACGGACGCCACCTCGGCGGGTGTCCCGCGGCGCTTCAGTTCCATGAGCGGACGTTCCTCGTCGAGAAAGCTGGAGACGGCCTCGTCGAAGTCGGTACCGTTCTCCTCCGCGCGCTTCTCCATCATCTTGTCGGTCATCGGGGTATGGATGAACGCGGGTGACACCGCGTTGACCAGAACACCTTCGGACGCATAGGTTTTGGACAATCCCTTGACCAGCGACAGAATGCCGGCCTTCGCTGCGCAGTACGGAAGCTCGTCGACGTACGGCTGCACGGCGTCCTCGGATGCGGCGAGCACGATGCGGCCCCAGCCGTTCGCTCGCAGTTCGGGGAGGAAGGCACGCACCACGCGGACCGGGCCCAGCAGGTCGATCTCGATGGTGGAGTTCCAGCCGTCGTCGTCGATCTCGTGAAACAGTCCCTGCGCGCCGGTCACCCCGGCGCAGTTGACCAGAATGTCGACGCCTCCGAGTGCTTCCACGGCGGCGCTGTGCAACCGCTCGACGTCCTCGGGAACGGTGATATCAGCTTTGATGGCCGCGACGGTGCCGGCGGGGGCATTCAGTTCTTCGACCGCCTTTTCCAGCCGTTCGAGGTCGACGTCGGTCACCATCACCCGCACGCCTTCTTCGATCAGCATTCGGGTTGTCTCCCAGCCGATTCCGGAGTCGGCGCCGGTGACGACCGCGCGCTTGCCCTTGATTCCTAGATCCATACGACTCTCCTAGACTTCTTTTGCGTGATCGTGATCGTCTGCGATCGTCAGCGCGGCGTTGATCAACGCCAGATGAGACAGGCCCTGAGGAAAGTTGCCCAGGAAGCACTCTCGGTCGACGTCGACCATCTCGGCCCACAGCCCGACGTCGTTTCCCGCTACGGCGAGCCGGTCCATGAGTTCGGTCGCCTCTGCTTCGCGACCTACTTCGGCGAGCGCCGACACCACCCAGAACGCGCAGGCGACGAAGGTTCCCTCCACGGTCTCCATACCCGAATATCGATAAACGAAATCACCGTCTCCGAGTTCGCGGCGGATCGCATCGATCGTGGCGGACATGCGCTTCGGTTCGACGCACCCGCTACCGGCGTGCAGCAGCACCGACGCGTCGAGTTCGTCGCTTCCGGGATACCAGACGTACGCCTGTGCGCTCTCGGACCAACAGTTCTCGTCGATCCAGGTGGCGATGCGATCGCGCTCGGCGATCCACCGGTCGGCGAGTCCGGGAATCTGGCCTTGCTCGACGAGGTGTACGGCGCGGTCGAGCGCTTGCCAACACCCCATCTTCGACGACGTGTAGTGCCGTTCCTGCGGGAGTTCCCACAAGCCGGCGTCGCGCTTCTGCCAGATGTCGCAGGTGGTGTCGGCGATGTTGGCCAGCAATCTCCCCGTGGGCGCGTCGAGGATGTTGCCGGCGTCGACGTACAGGGAGACGATGTCGAACAGATCCCCGAAGATGCCCTGCTGCAGCTGCGACGCGGCGTCGTTTCCGCCGACCACCGGCCCGATTCCGCGCCAGCCCGGCACGTCCGGCTTCTCCGAACCACCGGGCATCTCACCGCCGAGGGTGTAGAAGACTTGCGTCAGTTCGTCGTTGAGCCGAATGATCTTCAGCAACCACGCCACGGCGGCGTGCACTTCCTCGCGGAGGCCGAAACGAATGAGCGCCCGCAGCGTGTAGGCGGTGTCACGAACCCAGGCGTAGCGGTAGTCCCAGTTCTTGCCGCCGGCCCAGCGTTCGGGCAGTGACGTCGTGGCGGCAGCCGCTACCGATCCGGAGGGACTGTGTATCAACAACTTCAGGGCGAGCGCACTGCGGTGGACCTGATCGGACCACGGCCCGTCGTACCGGAATTCTTCCGACCACAGCTGCCAGTTCCGAATCGTCCGATCGATACCGGAGTCGACGTTCTCGGGCGTGGGCAGGAACAGGGGCTCCGTCTCGGTACCGACCAAACCGATCAGATACCGCTCACCCTGCGCGGCCGTGAACGTTCCGCCGATCGACTGAGAATCGACGTCGACGTCGCCGTCGCCGAGCCCCAGCGTGCGCACGCCGAGGTTGAGACCGTCGACGCGCAGGATCCTGCCGTGAACGGTGTCGTAGAGCCACGGTGACGCGCTCCCCAGGCAGGTACCTGGCGCGACCATCCACTTCATCGGCACGGAGCCGGTGACACCGTCGACGCGCCTCCCCAGCTCGCTCCACGGCAGTCGTCCGGCGACCCCGGTGTTCAGCGAATCGGTCACCCGCACCGAGCCGGTCGGCGTGGTGAACGTCGTCTCGAGCACGTTGGTGCCGACCACGTAGTGCCGCTCGGCGGAGAAGGTATCGACCGGGCAGAGCTCGATGTACCCACCGTGTTCCGCGTCGAGCAGTGCCGCGAACACCGGCGGTGTGTCCAAGTTGGGGACGGGAAACCAGTCGATTCGGCCGTCGAGTGCGATCAAGGCGACGGTCCTGCCGTCGCCGATGGCTGCGTAGTTCTCGATACCCGTGTAGCCGTCGACGCGAAGAGAGGCAGCATCCCGACCGGTATCGGTGGTGACAGTCATGTACCACCTGTACCCGGCGGGGGGCCGATCGAACCCGTCAGACGGTGGCGCCCACGTCGGAGGCCACGATGCGATCGAGAGCCCGTTCCGCGACGGCGGCAATCGTCATGGACGGGTTGCACGCTGCGGTGTTGCCGGGCATCAGCGCACCGTCGAGCACGTACAGGCCTCGCTGCCCGAGCACCCGACCCTCGAGATCGCACACCGTGCCCATCGCCGCTCCACCCAGCGGATGCCAGGTGGAAGGAAAGATCGCGTTCGTGTCGGTCAGGATGGAGTCGGGACCGGTGATGCGGCGAACGGTCGGATCGATGAACCCGTTCTGAATGGCCGCGTCTCCCTCCCGCGGCCAGCGCAGGATCGCGTCGTCGCGTCGGGCGTCGTACTCGAATCGACCGCGCGCGTTGCTGACTCCGTAGCCGACGACGACCGTGCTCCGCGGGTTGATGCCCAGCGGCGGAATGGACGCCTGAATGACCGTGTGCGCGTTCGGCGCATCGTCCCAGTTGAGGCTCCCGTAGACCACAGGGCCACCCTGTACCGGGCCGAAGTCCTGAGACAGGCTGGTCCACAGGTAGATTCGGTCCGCGTTGCTCCCCCAGCCCGTTCCGAGACCGTCGGGCATGTCGGGTATGCCGCCGGTGGCGGCGGCGCGCATCAACAGCCGGGTCGTGTTCATGGTCCCGGCCGCCATCACCAGGGTCGTTGTGGTGAGGATCTTGTTCTCGAGCACTCGTCCCGTCTCGTCGGTGCGGTCGACGCGCACGGTCCACCGTCCGTCCGGGGCGCGTTCGACGTCGGTCACGTTGTGCTGGGTCTGCACGTCCACCAGACCGGTGGCTTCGGCCGCAGCGATGTAGGTGACGTCGACCGAGTGTTTTCCGCCGTTGTTCACCCCGAGCGCACCGTCACCGTTGGTGTAGGACGGCGTCATTCGACCGCGCACTTCGTCCAGTGCGTAGTTCCAATCGATCGGCATCGGAATCTTCGACACCGGTAGACCGGCACGAATCACGTTCTGCGCGAACAGTCTCGGCGCGGCGTAGGTTTCACTGTCGATAAGCTCGTCCGGGGCGACGGCCAGTTGCAACATGCGCGCGACCCGCGGATAGTGGGTGCGGTTCAGCTCGTTCCAGTCGAGCGACGAGGGGAATTGCGTGGCGAAGGCCGCTTCGCTCGGCTGCAATGTCATCCCCTGATAGACAAGCGAACCGCCGCCCACGCCCGCTGCGCAGAGCGCGGTCATGTTCTCCCCCGGCACCGCCTCGACCAAGCCGACGTACGGCGCGACGTCGATCGGACGACCGAACAGATTCTTCGCCGATCCGTACCAGAGAATTCGCTTGTCCGGCGCCGTCGCCACCGGGAACGTGGTCGAATTCGGACCCGAGGGCCATCGCCGACCGCGCTCCAGAACGAGAACGGGCACACCGGCTTCCGCCAACCGCAGCGCGGTGACGCCCCCGCCGAAACCGGAACCGATCACGACCACGCGGTAGTCCTCACGCGTCAGCCGAACCCGCGCGGGACGAGCCGCAACACGAGGTGCGACGGCCAGTGTGGCGCCGACCGCTGCGGCACCGGTGATGAACGAACGACGCGAGACATCGCGCATGAGTTGAGCCCCCACTCTCGAGCCGCCGACGCGACTGGTGAGCTCAAACTAGACAGTATTCGTCGAAAGTGTCAAGGTTTGCGCGGGAGAGCGGGGGCGAGCCACCGGAACAGGAACCTGCGGAGGTCGTCGTCCGCCCGGATCGTGGCGTCGTCGAAGAGAATGACGGACAGGGCGAGGCGCACGCCCATCTGGAGGATGTCGTCCATCATCGGCTCGATGTCCGGGTGCATCGCCTTCATCGGCGAAAGTATCTCGTAGGCAATCGGTTTCGCTCGCTCGATCACGTCGTCCTCGTTGAGAGGGTTGTCCGCGTCGCCCCTGAGCAGCGTGGCCAGCACCGGATGGGCGCGCACCGTGGTCCGAGCGACGACGATGAGCTCGACCACGAACTCCGCAGGATCACCGATCGATTCGAGCGACTGGCGGATCTCGGCGAAGACCTCCGAGGCGAGCGCGATCATCGACTGACTGACGAGATCCTCGCGTGTCCCGAACACCGAGTAGACGGTCTGGCGTGACACCCCCGCCGCGAGGGCCACCGAGGCGATGGACACGCCTCGAAAGCCCTCGTCGGCGATCAGACCGAGAGTCGCGTCGATGATCTTCGCCCGCGAGCGCACCCTAGGCGCTCTGCGCCTGCCACATCCAGTGCAGCTGCTCGAGACGAGCGGTGATCCCGATCAGCAGGTCCTGGGTGACCGGATCGGCGTCCGCGGTGTCCGCGACGCGGCCGCGGAGCCGCTCGACGACGGCGGTCAGGTTGGACACGATGGCGTCGGTGACGTCCCCGTCCTTGGTCCAGCCGGCGTCGACACCCTTGGCGCCCGAGTCCGCGGCGACGGTGCCCGCGCGACCGTCCGGACTCACGCCGATCGCGGTGGCGCGCTCGGCGGCCGCGTCGGTGAATTCACGTGCGGCCGTAACCAATTCGTCCAAAGCGAGGTGCACGGACCGGAAGTTCTTGCCGATGACGTTCCAGTGGGCCTGCTTACCGATGAGAGAGAGGTCGATCAGGTCGACGACGGTGCCCTGCAGGGCGTCTCCGGCGATCTTCTGCTGTCCTGCGTCGAGCGTGCTGGTGATGGGATTGGTCATAGGCTCATCATTCCAGACCGGCCGGCCTCCGGCCTTCCCGCATATTCCACGACAAAGCCCCGCGACCGTGTGGTCGCGGGGCTCGTCGTCGTCTACCGATCAGACCTTCGCGGCCTCGTCGGCGGGGTCGTCGACCGCGCCGGCTCCGGTGGTGGGGGCCGTCTGATCCTGCTGGGAGCGGACGCCCTCCTCGACCTTCTTGCCGAGCTCGGGATCGACGTTGGTCCAGTACTCGAACACCCGCGAGAGCACGGGCTCGGCCACTCCGTTGAGCACGTGACCGACGATGTTGCCGACCAACCGCTCACGCTGCGCGTCGTCCATGGTCTCCCGGACCAGGTTGCCGGCCTGGACGAAGTCACCGTCCTCGGGGTGCTCGACGTATCCGGTGCGCACGAAGCGGGGCTCGAAGTCCCACTCGCCGTCGTCGCCGTACTTGTTGGTGTCCGCAGCCGGGCCACCGAACGAGTTCGGTGCATACACCGGTGTGGACGCCGAGTTGTACGCGTAGCGCATGTTCCCGTCCTTGGAGTACGAGTTGACCTCGGACTTCGGGGCGTTCACCGGCAGCTGCGCGTAGTTGGCACCGATGCGGTAGCGATGAGCGTCGGCGTAGGAGAAGATGCGGCCGAGCAGCATCTTGTCCGGGCTGGCGCCGATTCCGGGCACCAGGTTCGACGGCTCGAACGAGCTCTGCTCGATTTGTGCGAAGAAGTTCTCCGGGTTGCGGTTCAAGGTCATCTTGCCGACCTCGATCAACGGGTAGTCCTTCTGCGACCAGACCTTGGTGAGGTCGAACGGGTTGTACTTGTAGTTCTCGGCCTCGTCGTACGGCATCAGCTGAACCTTCAGTGTCCAGCTGGGGAAATCGCCGTTCTTGATGGACCCGAACAGGTCTTGGCGGTGATGATCGGGGGACGTGCCCGCGACTTCGTCTGCCTTGTCCTGCGTCAAGAACTCGATGCCCTGATCGGTCTTGAAGTGGAACTTCACCCAGGTCTTGGTGCCGTCCTCGGCGATGAGCTGGTACGTGTGCGAACCGAACCCGTCCATATGGCGGAACGACTTCGGAATGCCGCGGTCACCCATCAGCCAGGTCACCTGGTGCGCCGACTCGGGCGACAGGGTCCAGAAGTCCCACTGCATGTTGTTGTCACGCAGGCCGGAGTCGGGCATGCGCTTCTGACTCCGGATGAAGTCCTGGAACTTGAGCGGATCCTTGACGAAGAACACGGGCGTGTTGTTGCCCACCATGTCCCAGTTGCCCTCGTCGGTATAGAACTTCAGCGAAAATCCGCGCGGGTCGCGCCACGTGTCGGGGCTGCCCTGCTCGCCGGCGACGGTGGAGAAACGCGCCAGCATCTCGGTCTTCGCGCCCGGCTGGAGCACCTTGGCCTTGGTGTACTTGCTGATGTCACCGGTGATGACGAGTTCGCCGAACGCACCCGCGCCCTTGGCGTGCACGACACGCTCCGGGACACGTTCGCGGTTGAACTGCGCCATCTTCTCGATGAGGTAGTGATCGTGGAGCAGGATCGGGCCCTGCGTACCTGCGGTGAGCGACTGATCGTCGCTGGCGACCGGAATGCCTGAATTGCTGGTGGTGGGCTTGGTCATGTTGACGCCCCTCCTCTTGTGTCGAAGACACTTCCAGGGTTCCCGTCAGCGTCGGGTCGAAACGTGAGGACGGGGGCTCAATTTGCGGTGTCACCGCGGCTGGGGGAGGTTCCTCGCCGGCCCGGTCACAATTTTCCCCGACACGACCTGTATCCCGCGGTAGGTGCCGGGCGGTAGCCACGTGCCCAGCGTGGGGCCGTCGCTGGTCACAGTGACCTTGGCGAAGCGTGCTCGACCGCGCATGCGGCCACTGGCGAGCAGCAGCCCACCCGTCGTCGGCTGCGCGAATCCGGTGGAACCGATCACCGGGAACGTCGGACCCACGGGTATGGACGCAGTACTGACGGACCATCCCTCGCCCTGCGCCCCCGCCTCACCGAGAACGTCACCCGTGAACTCGGCCAGAACCTTGGGCAGGTTCCAATGCGTGCGTCCGCCGTGCACCGAGGCGTCCGAGTCGACGGCGATGAACGGGATCGCGACGCGGGGCAGCGGTCCGAGTCCGCGCCCCGGTTTGACCGTGGTGGGACTCGCGAGGATCTCTCGGTACGGCCCCACCGGCGAGTCGAGGTAGTCGATGACGGCGCCCACGGTGATAGGAAGGGAATTCTTCGGACCGATGGACCGAGCGTCGTCGGTGGCCCGGTGCCACCAGACGGTGGCGCGCACCGGGGCCGGCCAGGGTGGAGGCGGGCTCACCGGCAGTGTCCGGTTCTCGTCGACGGTCGATTCGGCAACGCTCCACATGGCCGTCACCTCACTTGTTCACGACGAAGAGCGGCAACCGAAGGGCACCGGATGCATGCTCCGGGACGACAGGGCGGTCCGGTTTCACGGCCTTGGTGGGGCGGTACCCCGCACCCACCGGTGGGCGTGAGTCCACCTCACCCTTGTTGGGCCACAACGCCATTGCGCGCTCCGCCTGCGCGGTGATGGTGAGCGACGGGTTGACGCCCAGGTTGGCGCTGACCGACGAGCCGTCGACGACGTGCAGACCCTCGTACCCGTACGCGCGTTGGTAGCCGTCGATCACACCGCGTTCGGAGGACGACCCGATGACGCAGCCGCCCAGGAAGTGCGCGGTCATCGGAATGTTCACGACGTCGGCGAACGATCCACCGGGGTCGCCTCCGATCTTCTCCGCGGCCTTGCGGACCACCGTGTGGCCCTGCGGTATCCACGACGGAGGCGGATCCCCCGGCCCCTTGCGGCTGGTGAGTCGACCGCGTTTGGTTCCGAGTTCGAGAGAGTTGTCGTCGGTCTGCATCACCAGCGCGATGACGGTTCGCTCCGACCAGTTGCGGACGGACAGACTGCGGAACGCAGCCACAGGGTGGCGAACTGCGACACCCAGAGTCTTGAGCGGCCGGGGTACGCGACCGCCGCCGTCGCTCAGCACCGTCTGCAGGAGTCCGATGGCGTTGCTGCCCTTGCCGTATCGCACCGGCTCGACGTGGGTGTGGTCGTCCGGATGGAACGACGAGGTGATGGCGACACCTTCGGTGTAATCGATGTCGCGATTGTGCGCCGTCGCAGCGAGGACCGCCTCGGAATTCGTGCGAACCACCGATCCGAGCTTGTCCGACAGTTTCGGAAGATCACCGATTGCCTTGGCGTGCAACATGAGCTTCTGTGTGCCGTAGGTGCCGGCGGCGAAGATCACCTGCTCCGCGGTCAACACCGTCTCCTTCCGTCGCAGTTTGGCACCGGTTCGGCGGGTGACCACGTCGTAACCGCCGCCGGGCCGTGGTCGGACGGTGCGCACCGTGGTGAGCGGAAGAACCTGCGCGCCGGCCTTTTCGGCTAGATACAGGTAGTTCTTGACCAGGGTGTTCTTGGCGCCGACGCGGCAGCCCGTCATGCACGACCCGCACTCGGTGCACGCGGTGCGGCCGGGGCCGGCACCTCCGAAGTACGGGTCCGCGATGTCCTTGCCGCGCTGGCCTTCTCCGAAGAAGACGCCGACCGGTGTGGTGGTGAAGGTGTCCCCGACGCCCATCTCGTTGGCGATGTCGCTCATCACCTTGTCGGCGGGCGTGATGGTGGGGTTGTCCTCGACCCCCAGCATCCGGCGCGCTTGGTCGTAGTACGGCGTCAGTTCTTCTTCCCAGTCCGTGATGTCGGCCCACTGGTCGTCCTCGAACACCGACGACGGAGGTTGGTAGAGCGTGTTGGCGTAGTTCAGCGAGCCGCCGCCGACACCGGCACCGCCCATCACCAGAACGTCCGGGAGCAGATGGATACGCTGAATTCCGTAGCAGCCCAACGCCGGTGCCCACAGGTACTTCCGCAGCCGCCAGCTGGTCTTGGGGAGTTCGTCGTCCTCGAAACGTCGCCCCGCTTCGAGCACGCCGACGCGGTACCCCTTCTCGGTCAGGCGCAGGGCCGAGACGCTGCCGCCGAAACCGGATCCGACGACGAGTACGTCGTAGTCGAAGCTCATACCGTGACCACCTTCTCCGCCGTGCGGGTCTTGTAGTTCTCCAGATCGAAGTGCTTCGTCTGGTTCCGGAACTGCCAGGTGAAGGACGGCCACATCGCCGAATTGCGTCCGCTGGCGTCGAGGTACCAACTCGAGCATCCGCCGGTGTTCCACACCGTTCCTTCTAGTCGGCTGTCGAGATCGTCGTTGTACCGACGCTGAGCACTGTCGGTGACCTCGACGGAGGTGATGCCGCGGGCCGCCATCGTCTCCACGGCCGACTCGATGTAGGCCGACTGCGATTCGAGCATGTAGACGATCGAGCTGTGCGAAAGATTGGTGTTGGGTCCGTACATCATGAACAGGTTCGGGAAACCGCTGATCGTCGTCCCGCGGAACGCACTGGGGCTACCCGCCCAGCGCTCCGCCAGCGTCCGACCGTCGCGTCCCGTGATCAGATGTGCGACAGGAGGTTCCGTCGGCGTGAAGCCGGTGCCGAAGATGACCGCGTCGACCGGGTATTCGCGGCCGTCCGCGTCGACGACGGCGTTCTCCGTCATGGCGGTGAGGCGACTCGGTACGAGGTCGACGTCCGGGCGGTCGAGCGTCTTCAACCAGTCGTTCGACAGCAGCATGCGCTTGCATCCGATCACGAAATCGGGGGTGAGCTCGCGTCGGAGGCGTGGGTCGGACACCTGCAGTCGCATGTGCGCCTGAGCAACTCGGTGCGCAATCGCCAACAGTCGCGGCCGCTTCGCCATCATCTCGACGTAGAGCTCGCGGTAGCCGTAGATGGCGCCGCGCATGAACTTCTGGGTGATCGGGAGCCGGCGGTACGCCCACCGCTCCAGGTTGCCCCTGGTGCGGTCGACGCGGGGAATCACCCATGCGGGCGTCCGCTGGAACACGTACAGATGCTCTGCGTCGTCGGCGATCTCGGGAACGAACTGCACTGCCGACGCACCCGTGCCCACGACGGCGATCTTCTTGCCCCGCAGGTCCACGTCGTGGTCCCAGGTGGCCGAGTGGAACATGCTGCCGACGAACTCGTCTCGGCCGGGAACGTCCGGGAGGCTCGGCGTCGACAGGGTTCCCGTCGCGGCGACGAGAATCTTCGCGGTCATGGGTCCGACGCTCGTGGTGACGTCCCACTGCTGAGCAGTGTCGTCCCACTCTGCGCTCAACAGTTCGCAGTCCGTGACGAGATGCTCGCGAATTCCGAAGTTGTCAGCCACCTTTCGCAGGTAGCTGTAGATTTCGGGTCCCCGCGCGAACGTGTGCGACCACTCCGCGTGCGGCGCGAACGAGAAGGAGTAGAGGACCGTCGGAACGTCGCAGGCGGCGCCGGGGTAGGTGTTGTCGCGCCAGGTACCACCGACGTCGTGCCCCCGGTCGATGACGAGTAGGTCGGCGGAGGGATCTTCCTTCAGAGTCCTCGCCGCCAAGGCCATTCCGGCGAAACCGGCGCCGACGATCAGCATGTTGCAGTGCGTCGTCCGGCCGGCCTCCGGCCTTCCCGTGTACCTGGTCATTTCATCACCATCGCTTCCCACACCGGGAGCAACCGCTGCCGGAGTGTCGAATCCGTTTCGGGGGTGCGGAAGATCGCCGACACCGCCAGTCCTCGTGCAAGTTCGATACTGAGTTCGAGAGCCTCGCCGCTGATCGCGTCGCCGAACACCTCGCGGCCGCCTTCGGACAACGCCTCGGTGACGGTGCGCTCGAGCGGAACCATGGCTGCATGCAGCGCGGGGTCGGTGCGGGCGGCCACCCACAGTTCCAGCGCCGCGTAGAAGAGCGGACCGGAGAACGCGTCGAGCAGGATGTCGAGGCCGGCTTCGCGGTCGACGGTGACCAACTCTTCGAGACGCTTGCGCACCAGGTGCTCGATCGCGGCGACCACCAGCGACTCCTTGGTCGGGAAGTGGTGCAGCTGGGCTCCGCGGGACACACCCGCCCGGCGGGCTATTTCCTGGGTGGACGATTTCGCGTAGCCCAGGTCGACGAGGCTCTCGACCGCTGCGTCCAGGAGTCGAGCCCGCATCAGGGCGGTGCGCTCGGGCTGCGTGCGCCGGGTCGGTGTGTCGGTGGTCACGCCGTCGACAGTAGCGAGGAAACGACAAACAGTCCAGCCTGACTTTTAGTTGGTCGCGTACCGTTCCTCCATGCCCGACTACGCCCGGCTCGCACTGCCGTCCTGGGACATTCCCGAGAGCGCCACGGTGGAACTGGTCAGCACGTCGGAGAACGCCACGTTCTCGGTGACCGCGGACGGCTCCCGTCGCGCACTCCGAGTCCACCGCGACGGGTACCACTCACGGCGCGCCATCGAGAGCGAACACGCGTGGATCGACGCGCTGCGGCGCGAGGACGTCGTGCGCACCCCCGCCGTCGTTCGCACTCCGGCCGGTGAGTCCGTCGTCGACGTCGGGGGTCGCCACGTGGCACTCTTCGATTGGGTCGACGGCACCTCCCCCGACGATTCCCCGCAGTGGTTTGCCGAGATCGGTGCGGTCAGCGCCCGGCTGCACAGGCACGCACAGTCGTGGCATCCCCCGTCCGGATTCTCGCGCCTCACCTGGGGTGTCGAGGAGCAGTTGGGGCCGCGGGCGCACTGGGGCCGCTGGCAAGACTCCCTCGGCCTCGACGCGGCGGGTATCGACGTGCTGGGTCGGTGCGTGCGCACCATCGACGACCGCCTGCGCCGATTCGGTTGCGAGAAGGACCGTTTCGGGTTGATCCATTCGGATCTGCGCGCCGCGAACCTCGTCGTGACGGACGACTGCGTGACGGTCATCGACTTCGACGACTGCGGGTTCGGTTGGTACATGGCCGATCTCGCCGCGTCGCTGTCGTTCGTCGAAGATCGATCCGACGTTCCGGAACTTGTCGACGCCTGGCTGACCGGGTACCGGACCGTCGCCGCACTCGGGCGCGAGGATGAGTCGATGGTGTCGACGTTCGTTGCCATGCGCCGCATTCAGTTGACCGCGTGGATCGCGTCGCATCCCGAAGCGGACACCGCCCGCGAACTGGGCGCGAACTTCACCGACGGCACGCTCGCCGTCGTCGAGTCCTACCTGTCTAGCCCAACGCTCGCCCGATCGTCCGCGCCGCGGCCCTGATCAACGGGGCCAACGACGCCGTGTTCGCCGTCTCGGCAGCCACCACCAACGACACGGATGCGACGGCCACACCGGGCCGCGAGAAGATCGGCGCCGCAACGGACACGGCGTCCATCGTGACCTGGCGGTCGCTGATCGCCACCTCGGTGCGGCGGATCGACGCAAAGGTGCGACGCAGAACGCCGGGGTCCGTGATGGTCTTGTCCGTGAACCTCTCCAGCGGGGCCGACAGCACCGCGTCCTGCACCGCGGGGTCCGCGTGTGCGAGCAACGCCAGCCCCATTCCCGTTGCTACAGCCGGGAATCGGCCACCGACGCGGGTCCTGACGGGAACTGCGTTCTGTCCCGCGATGCGCTCGAGGAAGATCACGTCGTGCCCGTCCAGAATGCCGAGCTGCACGTTCTCCCGCGTGATCTGCGACAGATCCTCCATCACCGGCATGGCGACTTCCCGAAGCAACGCGCCGCGCGGCGCAAGCGACGCCACCTCCCACAATCTCAGGCCGATGTGCAAGCGACCGTTCGCATCTCGTTCCAACGCGCCCCACGACAGCAGATCCGTCGTCAAACGGTGCACCGTGGTGAGCGGGTAGCCGGACCGACGAGCGAGTTCGCCGAGGGTGAGCGTCGGCGCTGCGGGAGTGAAGGATTCGAGCAGGCGCAGCGCACGGACGGTGACCGAGCCGGTGTGGGGCACACGCTCACCCTACGTCCGGTCACCGGACGGTGGCGAGCACCCGTTCCTCGGTGACCGATTCGGTGCCGCCGTGTCCGACCGGATGGGCCAGCAGCCAGTCCCACATCGCAGCCGGGTCTTCGTCGACGTGCGTTGCGCCGCAATGGCACTCACCCTGAAGGAGATCGGTCCCGGGTAACCAGACGATGCGCATGACTCTGTTGCCACGCAACATTCGCGTCGGTTCCACCGTCAGCTCACGGGAACCGGGGCCGGAGCGGCCATGGCGGCCAGGATGCGGCGCGCCGCCAAGCCACCGGCATCGATGTTGATCGACAACTCCTGGTAGCCGGCCTTCTCCGCGTCCAACGCCTTCTGCAACACGTCCAACGCGACCACGTCCTGCATGACCACCGTACGATTGTTCTCGGCCAGGAACGTCGACACCTCGTCGTCCCCGCGGGCGAAATCGCGGGCGACGCACCAGAAGTCGTGCGTCGAATGCTCGGTCTCCGGAGTGATGGCGTAGACGATCTCGGTATGGAACGCCTCGGTGTCGGTGCCGTCGTCGGCCGGAAGCGCCGCACCCACCGGAGCGATCCGACTGTGCAGCAGGTACAGGCACGGTGGTGTGTACTCGATGTCCTGCCACCGGGTGATGCGCCCCTGCACCCCGGTGGACTTCGAATAGAACGGCGGGCACTGCGCGTCGTCCATGTGGCGGGAGACGTAGACGATGCCCGCGTCGTCGTCGACCTCGGTGGTGATGGGCGTCTCGGCCACCTCCGGGGTTCCGATGTAGCCGCCGTGCAGGTACGTCTCGTGGGAGAGATCGAGGAGGTTGTCGACGAGCAGGCCGTAGTTGCAATCGATGTGTTCGACACCGCTGACGGCGTCCCAGTCCGGAGAGTCGAGCCAGCGCGCCCGCGGGATGGTCGACGGATCCGCAGTGCCGGGCCGCTCGGGGTCGGCAATCCACACCCACACGAACGAGTCCTGTTCGACCACGGAGTAGGACGTCAACCGTGCAGTGCGGGGCACCCGCTTCTGACCGGGGACCGCGACGCACACGCCGTCCGCGCCGTAGGTGAAGCCGTGGTATCCGCAGACGACGGTGTCGTCGACGAGACGACTCGGAGACTGCGACAGCGGGAAGCGGCGATGGACGCATCGATCGCTCATCGCGGTGACCTCACCGCCCTCGGTGCGCCAGAACAATATCGGTTCGCCGCAGATGGTTCGGGAGAACAGCTCGCGGCTCACCTCACGGCCGTAGGCGGCGACGTACCACTGGTTTCGGACGATAGCGGTCATGGTGACGAGTGTGCGCCTCTCCATGTGATGCACGACACTCTGGTTCCGGCATTCGGAAGGGGGAACCCTGAGGCCACTCAGGGTCGTTGTCAGTCTCGAGGGCGATGCCGAGCGCACGGCACCTCGGGCACAGTGAAGGCAACGACAACAGAAGGAATGATTTTCGATGAACGCACCCGCACGACGACTGACCCGCCCCCGCTCCGGAAAGGTGTTCGCCGGCGTCTGCGCAGGAATCGGCAACTACTTCGGCATCAGCCCGAACGTGGTTCGGCTGATCTTCGTGCTGTCCTGCCTGCTCCCCGGCCCGCAGTTCGTGCTCTACCTGCTGCTGTGGATCATCGTGCCGAAGGCGACGTTCTGATCAGCGAACGAGCAGAGCGAACAGCAGCGACCTGAGCAACGGCACGCGATCCGACACGGACGTCGGCTGATTGTTCGATTGGGGCTTCATACCAGTAACGTCGCCCGCTCTGTCGGCAGCGTTACGACCGCTCGGTATGAAAATGCTGAGAATTCGGACCGCTGCCTACAGGAACAGCTCCGCGATCTGAATGGTGTTCAGTGCCGCGCCCTTGCGCAGGTTGTCGCCGGAGACGAACAGTGCCAGGCCACGTCCGTCGGGAACACCCTCGTCCCGACGGATACGGCCCACGAGGGACTCGTCGATTCCGGCAGCCTGCAGGGGTGTCGGCACGTCGACCAATCGAACTCCGGGTGCCGATGCGAGCAGCTGCTGCGCTCGCTCGACCGACAGGGGATTCGCGAACTCGGCGTTGATCGACAGCGAGTGCCCGGTGAAGACGGGGACACGCACACAGGTCCCGCTGACCAGCAGCTCGGGCAGGCCCAGGATCTTGCGCGATTCGAACCGGAGTTTCTGATCCTCGTCCGTCTCGCCGGATCCGTCGTCAACCAACGAGCCGGCCAGCGGCAGCACGTTGAAGGCGATGGGAGCGACGTACTTGTTCGGAGCCGGGAACGTGACGGAGCTTCCGTCGTGGACGAGCTGTTCCACGTCGTCGATCACCGCTCGCGCCTGCGACGCCAACTCCTCGACGCCGGCGAGTCCGCTGCCCGAGACCGCCTGGTAGCTGGACACGATCAGTCGCTGTAGTCCGGCTTCGTCGTGCAACACCTTGAGCACGGGCATCGCGGCCATCGTGGTGCAGTTCGGGTTGGCGATGATGCCCTTGGCCAGGTTCCGCACGGCCTCCGGGTTCACCTCGCTGACCACCAACGGGACGTCCGGATCCTTGCGCCAGGCCGACGAGTTGTCGATGACGGTCACCCCGGCGGCGGCGAAGCGAGGAGCCTGCTCACGAGACATCGTCGCACCGGCGGAGAACAGCGCGATGTCGAGTCCCGACGGATCCGCGGTGGACGCGTCCTCGACGGTGATGTCGCCGTCGCCCCACGGCAACGTCTTGCCTGCCGAGCGGGCGGATGCGAAGAATCGAATCGAGTCGGCTGGGAACTTGCGCTCCTGCAACAGGTTTCGCATGACTGCGCCGACCTGGCCGGTTGCGCCGACGACTCCGATGGACAATCCCGATCCCGGCCGGCCTCCGGCCTTCACGCTTCCCATGATTGCTCTACCTTCCGGTTCCGCCGTGCACCACGGCCACTTCGTCGCCGCCGAGCTCGAACGCCGCGTGCAGCGCGCGCACCGCGTCGTCGAGTTCGGAGTCCTTGCACAGCACCGAAATTCGAATCTCCGAGGTGCTGATCAGATCGATGTTGACGCCCGCTTCGGCCAGCGCCTCGCAGAACGTCGCCGTGACGCCGGGGTGCGTCTTCATGCCGGCACCGATGAGGGACACCTTGCCGATGTGGTCGTCGTAGAGCACCTGCGTGAAGCCGATCTCACTCTTCATCTTGGTGAGTTGCTCGACCGCACGCGGTCCGTCCGTCTTCGGCAGCGTGAAAGTGATGTCGGTCTTGCCGGTCTCGATCTTCGAGATGTTCTGCAGGACCATGTCGATGTTGATCTCGGCGTCGGCGACGACCCGGAAGATCTTCGCCGCGTAGCCGGGCTCGTCGGGAAGGCCGACGACCGTCACCTTGGCCTCGCTGCGGTCGTGAGCAACGCCGGTGAGGATGGCTTCTTCCACGGGGATGTCCTCCATTGATCCGGACACGATGGTCCCTTTTTTGGTGGTGTACGACGAGCGGACGTGCACCGGAACGTTGTAGCGCCGTGCGTATTCCACGCACCGCAGCATCAGCACCTTCGCGCCGCACGCAGCCATTTCCAGCATCTCCTCGAACGAGACCGTCTCGAGATGACGGGCGTCGGGGACGATGCGCGGGTCCGCGGTGAAGATGCCGTCGACGTCGGTGTAGATCTCGCACACGTCGGCCTTCAGCGCGGCGGCGAGGGCGACGGCCGTGGTGTCGGAACCGCCGCGTCCGAGCGTGGTCACGTCCTTGCTGTCCTGGCTGACACCCTGGAACCCGGCGACGAGAACGATCGAGCCCTGGTCCAGCGCGTCGCGCACCCGGCCGGGAGTGACGTCGATGATCTTGGCGTTGCCGTGCACGCTGGTGGTGACGACGCCGGCCTGCGATCCGGTGAACGAGCGGGCTTCGGCGCCGAGCGAGTGAATGGCCATGGCCACCAGTGCGTTGGAGATGCGTTCGCCGGAAGTGAGCAGCATGTCCATCTCGCGGGCAGGTGGGGCGGGGCACACCTGCTGCGCGAGGTCGAGAAGCTCGTCCGTGGTGTCGCCCATCGCGGAGACGACGACGACCACGTCGTTGCCCTTGCGTTTGGTCTCGACGATCCGTTCAGCGACGCGACGGATCCGCTCGGCGGTCGCGACCGAGGACCCTCCGTACTTCTGGACGACGAGAGCCACGGTGGTGTTACCTCCAGATGGACGGGCGAGTGGGCGGAAACCCTGGTGAAGAGTACCGACCTCGGCGGTGACCCTAAAATCGGCGGGTGACCACCCCGCTTCCACCCGTCGCACGTCGGCGCAGTCTTCTCTTCGCGTTTCCCTCCGTCGGCACCCGCTGGCCGGGCGGAGTGCGCGCTGCACTCGCCTTCGGCATCCCCGCACTCGTCGCGTTCGCGGCCGGATTTCCGAACGAGGCGCTGCTGACGGTGACCGGCGGTTTCGCGATCGTCTACGGCGAGGGTCGGGCCTACCGGGTCCGCGCGCTGGTGATTCTGACGGCGGGGGCCGCTCTGCTGCTGTCCGCCCTTCTCGGCGGTCTGGCCGGGGAGACGGGCAGTGCCGTGGTGGTCGTCGCGGCCATGGTGACGGTCGGGGTCGCGTCGACGTTCGTCGTCGACGCGTTGCGCCTGGGACCGCCTGGTGCGTTCTTCTTCGTCCTGGTCTGCGGGGTCTCGTCGGTGCTGCCGAAGGCAGGGATCGCGACGACGACCAACGTCGCGTGCGTGGCGATCGGGGTGGTGTCGTCGCTGCTCGTGGGCATGTCCGGCGCTGCGTGGCGACCGGCGAAGCCGCAGGACGACGCCGTGAACGCCGCGGCGGCGGCCGTCGATCGGGTGACCGGTGTGCACGCCGATGGCGAGCACGTCACGCACGCGCGGCACGCCGCGGCGGTCCGGTTGCACATCGCGTGGTCGACGCTGCACGACGCAGGCGTCCCCGTCCGGCGCCCCGACAACCCCCTCGTCGCACGCCTCTGGGCCGCGCACGTCGCGTTCGCTTCCGTCAGTTCCTCGACTGCGCTCGACGCCATCGATACCGCCCATCGGCAAGTGCCGTTGGCGCGACCGACCGTTCTCTATCGATTACGACGCGCGGCCACGTACGAATCCCATGCTGCGACGACCGCCCTTCGCGTCCTCGTCGCGGCGACTGCGGCCGGGTTGCTCACGATCGCGTTCGGTCTCGGACGGCCCGACTGGGCGGTGATCTCGGCGGTGCTCGTGCTGCAGGCCGGACCCGACCGCCGCCGCGGCACCGTTCGCGGAATTCACCGTCTCGTCGGCACGGTGGTGGGAGTCGGGCTGTTCGTGGCGGCGTGGTCGCTGTCCCTGAGCGGAGTCGTCCTCCTGCTGGTCCTGATGGCATTGCAGTTCCTCATCGAGCTCTACATCGCCCGTAACTACGCCGTCGCCGTCACCTTCATCACTCCCCTGGCGCTGCTGATCGGTGGTGCGTCGCACCCGGGCGCGAACGCCGTGTCGTTGGGGGTGGATCGACTGGTCGAGACCGCACTCGGCGTCGCGTGCGCCCTCGCCTCGATGTGGCTGGTGTCGCCGCGCGCGTACCGACGGTGGTTGCGGTGGAGCGATCGGCGCGTCGTCGACGTGGCGACGGCGCTGCTGGACCAGCTGGAGAGCGAACCCCCGTCGGCCTCGCTCGAGCTGCGGAGAGACCTGCAGTTCGAACTGGTGGGCGCCGCGTTGGCCGCCGAGCACTCGGCCCACGACGACCGCGAGTGGACCGCTCGGGTCTGGCCCGGGCACGTTCGGGTCGACGAGCTCGGTTACGGGCTGCTGGCGCAGTGCTGGGCGACGCCCGACGGAAAGCGCTTTCGGCCGAACGAGGATTGGCGGCAAAAGGCGCAGGAGGCTGGAGTATGGTGACGCCATGCTTCGGTCAGCGCACGCGTATGGCGCGCTTCTTCTTCACAGCCGCGGCGGGGTCTGATTCCATAGACCGGCATCCCGTCGCGGGGTTTCGTCGCGCCGGTCTTACGGATCTACTTCGAATTGAGAACAGCTATGTCACCCGCTGACGCTTTCACCTCCGGATCTCACATCGTCAACACACCGACACGCCCCGCGCCGAACGACCAGCCGACGTGGAACACGCAGAAGAACTCCTCGATGCGCACCTACCGGTACCGACCCTTCACCGAAGAGGTCGAGACCATCTCCCTGCCCGATCGCACGTGGCCGAACAAGGTCATCGACCGCACTCCGCAGTGGTGTGCAGTCGACCTCCGGGACGGCAATCAAGCACTGATCGACCCGATGAGCCCGGCGCGCAAGCGTCGTATGTTCGATCTGCTGGTTCGTATGGGCTACAAGGAGATCGAGGTCGGTTTCCCCTCCGCGAGCCAGACCGACTTCGACTTCGTCCGCGAGATCATCGAGGACGGTGCCATTCCCGACGACGTCACCATCCAGGTCCTGACGCAGTGCCGTCCCGAGCTGATCGAGCGCACGTTCGTCGCCTGCGAAGGCGCGCGATCGGTGATCGTCCACTTCTACAACTCGACGTCGATTCTGCAGCGCCGCGTGGTGTTTCGCGCAGACCGTGACGCCATCAAGAAGATCGCCACCGACGGTGCACACAAGATCCTCGAGGAAGCGACGAAGTACCCGGACACGCACTGGCGCTACGAGTACTCGCCCGAGTCCTACACCGGAACCGAACTGAGCTTCGCGAAGGAAGTCTGCGACGCGGTCACCGAGATCATGGACCCGTCGCCCTCGGACCCGATGATCCTCAATCTGCCTGCGACGGTGGAGATGACGACACCGAACGTCTACGCCGATTCGATCGAGTGGATGAGCCGCAACCTGGCTCGCCGCGAGTCGATCGTGCTGAGCCTGCATCCGCACAACGACCGCGGAACCGGCGTCGCCGCAGCCGAACTGGGCTACCAGGCCGGCGCCGATCGCATCGAGGGATGCCTGTTCGGCAACGGTGAGCGCACCGGCAACGTCTGCCTGGTGACGTTGGGACTCAACCTGTTCACCCGTGGCGTGGATCCGCAGATCGACTTCTCCAACATCGACGAGATTCGCCGCACCGTCGAGTACTGCAACCAGTTGCCGGTGCACGAACGGCATCCGTACGGCGGAGACCTGGTCTACACCGCCTTCTCCGGCAGTCACCAGGACGCCGTCAACAAGGGTCTCGACGCGATGAAAGTCGCTGCGGACGAACAGGACTCGGACGTCGACAACATCCTGTGGCAGGTTCCCTACCTGCCGATCGACCCCAAGGACGTCGGCCGGACGTACGAGGCGGTCATTCGCGTCAACTCGCAGTCGGGCAAGGGCGGCGTCGCATACATCATGAAGTCCGATCACGGATTGGCGCTGCCGCGCCGACTGCAGATCGAGTTCTCGCAATCGGTGCAGCGCGTCACCGACGGTGAGGGCGGCGAGGTGTCGCCGAAGGCCATGTGGGACGTGTTCTCCGAGGAGTACCTGGCCCCGTTGGTCCCGCTCGAGCGCATGCGTCAGAAGGTCACCGCCGCCGAGGAAGACGGGGGCATCGATTCCATCACAGCCACCGTCAAGATCAACGGTAGCGAGCAGGAGATCACCGGCGCCGGAAACGGTCCGCTCGCGGCATTCGTGGACGCCCTGTCCACCACGGGGTACGACGTCAGCGTTCTCGACTACTCCGAGCACGCCATGTCCGCCGGTGACGACGCGCAGGCCGCGGCCTACGTCGAAGCGTCGGTGACCCTGCCCGGAGGCCGGTCCGAGGTCGGCGGGCAGGCCGGAGGCCGGTCGGTGGTTGTGTGGGGCGTCGGTATCGCCACGTCGATCACGACGGCGTCGCTGCGTGCGGTGGTGTCGGCGGTCAACCGGGCTGCTGCACGGACATAGCCTGCTTCTCGAACGCGGTGACGACGGAGGCAATTGCGGGTCGTCGTTCGGCGCCGGGGCGGGTGGCCAGCTCGTAGATTCTGGCTGCCCGCACCCCCGCGATTCTCGTCCGCTTCACCGCCGGATGGGTGGATGCATACCGCGGCATCAGCGCGACACCGTGACCGTGGGCCACGAGCTCCTCGGTGACGCGGAAGTCGTTGATGCGCTGCACTACTCGCGGCTGTATGCCGGTGACCGTTGCGATGGAGTTCAGCACGTCGTCGACGGGAAAACCGCCGCGCACGCTGATCCACCGCTCGCCCGCGAGGTCGTGGATGTCGACCGATTCCGCGTCCGCGAAACGGTGGGTCGCCGGGAGCACCAGGTCGATGGGTTCACGCATCAACGTCCGGACGGCAACGCGCGGCGCGGCCGTCGATGGGGCACGCTCGTCGCGATGCGTGAGCACCACGTCGTAGTCGGCGAGAAGTCGGTTGACGTCGGATGCGGGGTAGTCCTCGTCGCCCGCCACGAGTTCCACCCCCTCGATCCGGTCCAGCAAACCGGGAAGAAGCAGCGACGCCCCGGACGGGAACATCGCCACCCGGACCGTCCCGCGGGGTGACCCGCGGTAGGACTCCATTTCGGCTTCGGCGTGCGCAAGCGCGCCGAGAACGTCCTCGGCGCGCAGGACGAGGGCGCGGCCGGCGTCGGTGAGGCGTACGCGTCGACCGTCGGGTTCGAGGAGGGCAACACCCGCCTCCCGTGCGAGGACCTTGAGCTGCTGGGACACGGCGGACGGGGTCATGTTCAGTGTCGCCGCTGTCGCGGCGACGGTTCCGCGATCGGCGAGCTCGCGCAGAATGCGCAACCGCTCGGTGTCCATGTAGTAAAACTACAGTATTGGGTCGATTTTATTGCCTTGTGCTGATGCTTCACGTCGGTCAGAGTTGCGGCCATGACCACACGCGACAAGCTCCTCGGACTCACCGTCGCAGTGCTGTGGGGGCTGAACTTCCTCGCCATCCGCGCCGGGCTGAACCACTTTCCGCCGTTCTTCTTCGCGGCCCTGCGCTTTCTGGTCATCGCCGTACCCGTCGTCCTCTTCGTGCCGCAACCGAAGGTCCCGCTGAAGTGGTTGCTGCTCTACGGCTTCGGCTTCGGATTTCTCCAGTTCGCCTTCCTGTTCAGCGCGATGCACATCGGCATGCCGACCGGGTTGGCGTCGCTCGTCCTGCAGTCGTCGGCGCCGTTCACCGTGATTCTCGGAGCGCTGCTGCTGCGCGAGCACGTCGGCCGGCGGCAATGGATCGGGATCGGCGTCGCCATCGGCGGCATGGTCCTCATCGGGTGGGACCGGGCAGTCGATCCGACCGGCATCCTGCCTACCCGCAGCGGGGCGTCACTTCTTCCCGTCGTGCTGACCTTGCTCGCCGGGCTGGGCTGGGCGTTCGGCAACCTGGGCAGCCGGCTGGCGCAAGCTCAGCGGCCGATGCAACTCATGCTCTGGATGACCGTCGTGCCGCCCCTGCCGATGCTGGCCGTCTCGGCCGTCGTCGAAGGTCCGGGAACGGGGTGGGCGGCACTGGGAACGTCGTTCAGCGGTTCGGGCTGGCCGGCTCTCGCCGGACTCGCGTTCATCGTCGGCCCTGCCACTCTTGTCGGCACCGGAATCTGGACGTACCTGATGGGCCGGTACTCGGCAGGAACCGTCGCGCCGTTCTCGCTTCTCGTTCCGGTGGTCGGGATCGGGGCGTCGTGGCTGGTGCTGCACGAGAACCCGAGCGTCGTCTCGCTCATCGGGGCGGCCGTGGTGATCGGTGGATGCGCTTGGGGATTCCGAAAAGCCGCTGGGCCGGCGGTGGCCACGATCGGCACACCCCCACTGGTGCGGCCGCTCGCTTAGGGTCACCTCATATGAGACGGATTCTTCTGCTGGCCGCCTGCGGTGTCCTTGCCCTGACCTCCTGCTCGACGACGACCTCGGACGACGCGTCGGAGACGGACACTCGGTCCGTCACACACGCACGCGGCACGACCGACGTGCCTGCGGACCCGCTGCGCGTCGTCACGCTCGAACCCGTCGAGCTCGACACGGCCGTCGCGCTCGGAATCGTGCCCGTCGGAACCGCTGTGCTCAGCGAGACAACCGGAGTTCCGGCTTATCTCGGCCCGGACGCCGCCGACATCGAGACCGTCGGGATGGTCGCCGAGCCGCGCATCGAATCAATCGCCGCGCTCGCACCAGACCTCATCCTCGGGACCGAAACACGGCACGGGAAGTTGTACGACCAGTTGGCGGCGATGGCACCGACCGTCTTCATGGCGTCGCAGAGCGACCCGTGGCAGGACAACGTTCGCGTGGTGGCGTCTGCGCTGGGGCGCGACCCCGAACCGCTGCTCGACGCCTACCGCTCACGGTGCGAGGACATCGCCTCCACGTATGCGACCGAGGGAAAGACCGCACAGTTGATCCGACCGCGCGACGATCTCCTGACGCTCTACGGCCCGCTCTCCTTCGCCGGCAGCACACTCGAATGCGCCGGCTTCACCACGCCGCCCCGTCCGGAGTGGGGCGACGAGATCAGTGTCGACCTCTCACCCGAACTCGTCGCGGACGCTCGAGCCGACCTGGTGGTGGTCACCTCGACCACCCCGGACGATCCGTCGTCGATCCCGGCGGTGATCACCGCCAACGCGTCGGCCTTCCCCGATCCGCACGCGGTCGACCAGTCCTACTGGATCACCGGTGTCGGACCCAAGGGCGGGCAAGCCGTGCTGGACGACATCGAGCGGATCCTCTCGCGCTAGATCCGGCGCGCTAGACCTGGCGGGAAGGCCGGAGGCCGGTCGGAATCAGCGGTACAGACCCTCTTCGTAGGCTTTTCCGTAGTAGGTCTCGAGTTCGGCGATCGATTCTGGGGCCTGCGGGATCAACGTTTTCGTCATGACCGCGACCGACGGAAGTGCCGACGGATTCCAGGTCTCCGGTTCCCACAACCGTGACCGCAGGAACGCCTTCGCGCAGTGGTGGAATATCTGCTCGATGTCGACGACGAGACACAGGATCGGCCGGTGGCCCTTCACGACGAGGTCGTCGAAGAACGGGGCATCGGTGACGAGGGATGCGCGGCCGTTGATGCGCAACGTGTCGCCCCGGCCGGGGACGAAGAAGTTCAGTCCGACGTACGGGTTGACGAGGACGTTGCGGTAGCCGTCCATCCGCTTGTTGCCGGGGCGCTCGGCCAGCGCGATCGTGGTGTCGTCGATCACGTGGACGAGCTGCCCGGGCGGGTCACCCTTCGGCGAGACGTCGCATCGACCGTTCTCGTCGGCGGTGGCGACGAGGGCAAAAGGCGACTTCGACAGCCAGTCACGATCCAGGGAGTGCAGCGTGGACCGGTCCTTGTTCGCCGCACGAAAAGACGGCGTTCCGATGAGGGCGGTGAGTTCGTCGGCGTCGGTGATCGTCGTCCAGGACATGTCTGCAGAGGGTAGCCACTGCCTTTCGCGGGTGGCTACCGAGTTTGTGCCAGACTCGGCGCCATGATCGACAAGCGTGTGCGTCCGCGCGGCCGTCTCGCCCTCGGTGCGGCGTCCGCGGCGGCGTGGGCATCTCAAAAGGCAGGCCGAGGTAAGGGCTCGATGATCGGCGGCCTCGTCGCCCTGAAGATCGACCCCACGATCATGGCGCAGCTCGGGGCCGGTCGACGCACCGTCGTGATCACCGGAACCAACGGTAAATCGACGACGACGCGCATGACCGCAGCCGCGCTGGCCACCCTCGGCGAGGTGGCAACCCAGGCCGACGGCGCGAACATGGACGCCGGGATCGTCGCCGCCCTGAACGTTCGACGCGATGCTCCCCTGGCTGCTCTCGAGGTCGACGAACTGCACGTTCCGCACGTGTGCGACGCGGTGAACCCGGCGGCCGTGGTGCTGCTCAATCTCAGTCGCGACCAGTTGGACCGCGTCGGCGAGATCAACATGATCGAACGCAAACTCCGTGCGGGACTCGAGCGTCACCCGGAGACGGTGGTGATCGCCAACTGCGACGACGTGCTCATGACGTCGGCGGCGTACGACGCTGCCCACGTCGTGTGGGTGGCGGCCGGCGGTGGATGGGTCGGCGATTCGGTCAGCTGCCCGCGCACGGGCGAGCCGATCCTGTGGGACGGACCGCACTGGCGTTCGACTGGCTCGGATTTCGCACGGCCGGAACCGGATTGGTGGCTGGACTCCTCGTACCTGTACGGTCCGGACGGCGTGAAGGTTGCTCTTTCCCTTGCACTGCCGGGAAACGCCAACCGCGGCAACGCCGCCCAGGCCGTGGCGGCTGCCGTCACACTGGGCGCGTCGGTGGAGGATGCCGTCGCCGCCGTGTCGACGGTCAGCGAGGTTGCCGGCCGCTACAGCACCGTGCAATACGGATCTCACTCCGTCCGAATGCTTCTCGCCAAGAACCCCGCCGGATGGCAGGAGGCCCTGTCGATGATCGACCCCGACGTCGACGGTCTCGTGATCGCGGTCAACGGGCAGGTTCCGGACGGCGAGGATCTGTCGTGGCTGTGGGACGTGCGATTCGAACACTTCGAGGGCGTGCAAGTGGTGGCCTCCGGTGAACGGGCGACGGATCTCGGCGTACGCCTGACCTACGCCGGGTCGCCGCACACCGTGGTGCGAGATCCGTTGAAGGCCATCGCATCCTGTCCGCCGGGTCGCGTCGAGGTGCTGGCCAACTACACCGCGTTCCGTGACCTCGGGCGGGCGCTGGCGAGGGAGACGCGCGATGTCTGAGACGGTGAGAATTGGCCTGGTTCTACCCGACGTGATGGGGACGTACGGCGACAGCGGCAACGCTCTCGTTCTGCGCCAACGACTTCTGATGCGCGGCATCGCCGCCGAGGTCGTCTCGGTCACCTTGAGCGATCCGGTGCCGGAGTCGCTGGACCTCTATGTCCTTGGTGGAGCGGAGGATTCGGCCCAGCGGTTGGCGACGAAACACCTTGCTCGCTACCCGGGTCTGCAGAACGCAGCGTCGCGCGGGGCGCCGGTTCTGGCGATCTGCGCCGCCATCCAAGTGCTCGGCAACTGGTACGAGACGTCCTCGGGCGAACGCGTCGACGGTGTCTCGATGCTCGACGTCACCACCGCACCCCAACCGACGCGGTCGATCGGCGAGGTCGTCTCGACACCGTCGCTCGCAGGTCTGACGCAGAAGCTCACCGGATTCGAGAACCACCGCGGCGGAACGACATTGGGGCCCTCCGCCACCGGCTTCGCGCGGGTCGCGTCGGGAGTCGGGAACGGGGTGGGGGACGGGCAGGAAGGCGTCGTGCAAGGCTCGGTGATCGGGACGTACATGCACGGGCCGGCACTCGCCCGCAATCCGGAGTTGGCGGACTATCTGCTGGAGAAGGCGATGGGCGTGACGTTGGAGCCGTTGGTGCTCGAGGATGTGGAGCAGTTGCGGCGGGAGCGGTTGTAGGCGCCTTCGGCACACGGGTGTGAAAAAGAGTCCCCTGACACTCTTTTTCACACCCGAGGCGCGCAGCGCCCACAAGGAGCCGACGTATCCACCCACCCCTCTCGCACCAGCACTTCGCGCACTTCGGCGTACACCGCGCACGGGTCGCCTGTGACGTCGTCCCATCCGTACGTGAGTCGAGGTCGATCAGCGAGTTCTGCCGCGTTGTCCCGGCGACGATCGCGAAACCGGATCTGTCGCGCTCCGTGAAAACCCTGGCCGTCCAGCCGGACGATCAGGGGTACGCCTGACCGCGTGTAGTCCACGTCCTCGAACAGGGTCCGACCATCGACTATGTGCGGCGCCTGCCGGCGAGCTGAGGGGAGACCGTGCTTGCGTTCCACGTCGAGCGCGTACCGGTGTTCGAGAACGGAGTGAACACCGTCGGCGAGCATCCGGAGGGCGTCGTGCAGGGCCCTTCTGTACCTACGCGGCGGCCTGACCTCGAGCTTGGCCCGCATCGTGGCGATCGGGATCGCCCCTGCGGTGACGGCCTCGACGAACCGAATGATGGCGCCCCGCGCAGTGGGTTCGATCACTGCCAGGTCGATTGCGGTGTCGGCCTTCGATGTGCGCGGCTGATCGAATTCGACACCGATATGAGCAATGGCTCTCGACCGGTGGACGACGACACCGGGGTGAACGATGCGGTTGGACCTGGACGTGGCTCGTAAAGCCGAACGGCGGGCGACCTCACCCTGGCTCACCGCGGAGCACCCGTGCCTGACTGTGATGTGAACCGGGCCGGCTACTGCTGCCCGCCGCATTCCCCATTCTTCCGCTGCCGTGACATGACTCAGCAGTGCCCCGCTCCCGCCATAGAGCAGTGCTGCTTGCAGGTGCATCGCGCGCGACAGAGGGCCGTTGGTCACCGCGATCACGCCGTAGAAAACTCGCAGCCACTGCCCGGAGTCCACGTGGAACTTCACCGCGGTGGGCGACCGCCCGAACGCCGCCAGCTGCGACGTCGTCACCACGCCGTGCTGTGCATCCAGAACGGATTGCCAATCCCCGTCGTCCATGTGCTGCAGCGTTACTGATCGCACGCACCACACCGCCGCCCCGACCTGGGCGGCTGGAGAACCTGTGGATCAACAGGTCGGGTGTGGAAAAGAGTCCCCTGGGACTCCTTTTCACACCCATGTGCGTCAGCGCATAACGTTCCGCCCCGACAGCGCCCGCCCCAGGGTGAGCTCGTCGGCGAACTCGAGGTCCCCGCCCATCGGGAGTCCCGAGGCGAGACGAGTGACACTCAAACCCGGGAAGTCCCGCAGCATCCGAAGCAGGTACGTCGCCGTCGCTTCGCCTTCGGTGTTGGGGTCGGTTGCGATGATGACTTCGGAGACGTCCACGCCGTCGACTTGGTTTCCGATGCGCGTCAACAGTTCTCGGATTCTGAGCTGGTCCGGTCCGATACCGCTGAGCGGATCGAGCGCCCCTCCGAGTACGTGGTAGCGCCCTTTGAACTCGCGTGTACGTTCAACGGCCTGAACGTCTTTCGGCTCTTCGACGACGCAGATCTTGGTGCGGTCACGCCGGGAGTCGGAGCAGATTCGGCACATTTCCTTGTCGGACACGGTTCCGCACACGATGCAGAATTGCACTCCGTCGCGCACTTTCTGCAACGCGCGCTGCAGGCGGTCGATGTCGGGCGCCTCGACGCCGAGGAGGTGAAAGGCGATGCGCTGCGCGCTCTTCGGGCCAACTCCGGGCAGTTTGCCGAGTTCGTCGATCAGATCCTGAACCGGACCTTCGTACACGCGTGCGTTCCTAGAACCCGGGCAGTCCGGGCAGACCGCCACCGGCGAGGCCGGCCAGCGGGCCGAGCTTCTGCGTCGCAACGTCGGACGCCGCACGCGACGCGTCGGCGATGGCTCCGATGATCAGGTCCTGCAGGGTCTCGACGTCGTCGGGGTCGACCACTTTGGGATCGATGGTGAGACCGACCACCTCGCCGCTGCCCTTCACCGTCGCGGTCACCAGCCCGCCCCCGGCCTGACCGGTGACCTCGGTGGCTGCGATCTCCGCCTGAGCCGTCATCAACTGCTGCTGCATCTGCTGGGCCTGAGCCATGAGCTGTGCCATGTCGGGTTGCTGACCGGGTTCCATACCTACAGCCTAACTACTCCAGCTCGCGTGCCAGATTCTGCAGAACTTCGGCCTGGATCTTCTTCAGCCCGATCGGTGCGAACGTCTTTTCGAAGAACCCACCGATGCCGCCGGCGCCCGTCCACTGCGTCGTGGTGGTCACGGTCGAGGTCTGCCCGTTCGGGGCGACGGACCAAGTGGTCACCATCGAAGAGTTGGCGTCGCGCTCGGTGACGGTGGACCCGTCCACCGATACGGTCGCGAGCACGTCGCGCTGCCGCTTCTCGGTTGCCTGGAGCACCCACCTCGCCACGGTCCCGGCGCCCTGCCCGCCCTTCTCGACGGAGAAGTCGCGGTAGTGGCTCGACAGGATCCGCGGCCGGACCGTCTCGTAATCCGACACCGCCGCGAGTACTGCGTTGGGCGCTGCCGAGATGTCGAGCGAACTGGTTGCACTCACCTGTGCCATGGGAATCCTCCTGATGGTCGTCGAATGCCCCATCTTCGACGGTAAGGCGACCCCGGGGCGAACCGGTCGCAACTTTTGTGTGACGTTTCGCAGTTTCGGTCACCTTCGGTAGCCCGGGAAACGTTCGCGATATAGCGTTCTCGCGTGGCTCTCACTGTCGATCATCATTCCGACGGAACCGGTGCCCCACTCGAAATGGGACAAACCGCATACGACGCCGGAGTCGCGCGCCTACTGGCCAGTTACCGCGCCATTCCGACCGGCGCCACGGTGCGCCTCGCCAAGAAGACGTCGAATTTGTTCCGTGCCCGACCGAAGAACACTGCCCCCGGGCTCGACGTGTCCGGTCTAGGCAAGGTCGTGTCCGTCGACGCCGCGGCCCGCACGGCCGACGTCGGTGGTGTGTGCACCTACGAGGACCTGGTCGACGCGACGCTTCCGTACGGACTCGCCCCGCTCGTTGTCCCCCAGCTCAAGACGATCACCCTCGGCGGGGCGGTCACCGGCCTGGGCATCGAATCGACGTCGTTCCGGAGCGGACTCCCCCACGAGTCGCTTCTCGAGGTCGACATTCTGACCGGGTCCGGTGAGATCGTCACCGCGCGACCCGACGGGGATTACGCAGATCTGTTCGACGGTTTCCCCAACTCCTACGGCACGTTGGGGTACTCGACGCGCCTGCGTATCGAACTCGAACCCGTCCTTCCCTACGTCGCATTGCGCCATGTTCGTTTCCACGATCTGAAGACGCTCGAGACGACGATGGACACCATCGTCGCGGAGCGTAGCTACGACGGTATTGCCGTCGACTACCTCGACGGTGTCGTCTTCACCTCCGACGAGGCGTATCTGACCCTGGGCGTCCAGACTGCCGAGGAAGGCCCGGTCAGCGACTACACCGGGTCCGAGATCTTCTACCGCTCGATTCAGCACGACGGCGACACCCCCAAGACGGATCGTCTGACCATTCGGGACTACCTGTGGCGGTGGGATACCGACTGGTTCTGGTGCTCGCGCGCGTTCGGCGCCCAGAACCCCACGATCCGGCGGTTCTGGCCGAAGAAGTACCGGCGCAGCAGCTTCTACTGGAAGCTCATCGGGCTCGACCAGAAGTACGACATCGGGGACCGTCTCGAGAAGCGCAAGGGAAATCCGCCACGCGAACGCGTCGTCCAGGACGTCGAGGTGCCGATCGAGAAGACGGCAGATTTCGCCCTGTGGTTCCTGAAGGAAATACCCATCGAGCCGCTGTGGTTGTGTCCGTTGCGGCTTCGTGAATCGGGTGGTTACTCGGCGCACGACCCGAGTGCAGACGTCGGACCACGTGCGTGGCCCCTCTACCCGCTCGAGCCTCACCGCACGTACGTCAACATCGGCTTCTGGTCATCGGTGCCCAAGGTCGACGGGGAACGTGAAGGAGCAGCCAACCGGCTGATCGAGGAGAAGGTGTCCGAGCAGGGTGGGCACAAGTCCCTCTACTCCGACGCGTTCTACGACAAGGAAGAGTTCGACGTGCTCTACGGCGGCGAGGTGTACTCCGCGCTGAAGAAGAAGTACGACCCGAATTCGCGGTTATTGGATTTGTATTCGAAAGCGGTGCAACGTAAATGACGACATTCAAAGAACAAGCGAGCACTCATCGCAAGCTCACCATCGCCGAGATCCTCGAAGAGTTCGCCGAGGGTCAGATTCCGCTTCGGTTCAGCGCCTACGACGGCAGTAGTGCAGGCGCGCCGGACGCCCCGTACGGTCTGACCCTCAAGAATCCGCGCGGAACCACCTACCTCGCAACAGCTCCCGGCGATCTCGGCATGGCCAGGGCGTACGTCTCGGGAGACCTCGAGATGGAGGGCGTCCACCCCGGTGACCCCTACGAGGTTCTGCGGGTCATGGGCGACGACCTCAGTTTCAAGCGGCCGTCCGCGAAGACTCTCGCCATGGTGACGCGTTCGCTCGGGTGGGAGTTGCTGCGGCCCATCGCCCCGCCCCCGCAGGAGTCGTTGCCGCGCTGGCGCCGCATCGCCGAAGGGCTGCGCCACTCCAAGACTCGCGACGCGGAATCGATTCATCACCACTACGACGTGTCGAACACGTTCTACGAGTACGTACTCGGGCCGTCGATGACCTACACATGCGCGGCGTACCCGTCCGTCGACGCCTCCCTCGAGGACGCGCAGGAGAACAAGTACCGGCTCGTCTTCGAGAAGCTGGGACTGAAGGCGGGCGACCGCCTGCTCGACATCGGCTGCGGCTGGGGCGGAATGGTCCGGTACGCCGCGCGTCGCGGAGTGCACGTGATCGGAGCGACGCTCTCTCGCGAGCAGGCGGAGTGGGCGCAGAAGGCCGTCGTCGACGAGGGCCTCACCGAGTTCGCCGAAGTTCGCTTCTCGGACTACCGCGACGTGACCGAGACCGGCTTCGACGCGGTGTCGTCGATCGGGCTGACCGAACACATCGGTGTCGCGAACTACGCCGCGTACTTCGAGTTCGTCAAGTCCAAGCTGCGCGACGGTGGCCGCGTTCTGAACCACTGCATCACCCGTCCGGACAACCGAAGCAACGGGCGCGCAGGTGGATTCATCGACCGCTACGTTTTCCCCGACGGCGAACTGACCGGTTCCGGACGCATCATCACCGAGATGCAGGACGTCGGCCTCGAAGTTCGGCATGAGGAGAACCTTCGCGAGCACTACGCACTGACCCTGCGCGACTGGTGCCGCAACCTCGTCGACAACTGGGACGAGTGCGTGGCCGAGGTCGGCATCGGAACCGCCAAGGTGTGGGGCCTGTACATGGCCGGTTCACGCCTGGGCTTCGAGCGCAACGTCGTTCAGCTGCACCAGGTTCTGGCGGTCAAGCTCGACGACAAGTCCGACGCCCACGTTCCGCTTCGCCCGTGGTGGGAAGGCTAGGACCTCTCAGAGTCCGTACGTCTTGCCGATGATGTCCCGCTGAATCTCGTTGGTGCCGCCGTAGATCGACGACACCAACGTCCGGCGGACGTGGCCCTCCATGTCGAATTCGGTTGCGTACCCGTACCCGCCCATCATCTGCATGCCCTCGAGCGCCACCTTCTTCGCCGTCTCGGTCAGCTTGAGCTTGGCCATCGACGCCTCGCGCGGAAGGAGCTTGTTCGGGTTCTCGTCGACGAGCCCGGCTACGTGGTAGACGAGCAACCGGCCGCATTCGATCTCGGTGGCGAGGTCGGCCATGCGATGCCGCAGCGCCTGGAACGTGCCCACCGGACGGCCGAATTGCTTACGGGTGGTGATGAACTGGAGGGTGTCGTCGAACGCCCGCCGAGCGGTGCCGAGCATCATCGCCGCGAGGATGAGGCGTTCGATGTTGAGTCCCGTCATCAACTGTGACCAGCCCTTGCCGACGTCGCCGATCACCGCATCCTCCGGCAGCACACAGTCGGTGAAGTACAGGTCGTTGACTTCCTTACCGCCCATGGTGGAGATGCCGACGATCTTCAGCCCGGCGGCGTCGGCCGGCACATCGAACATCGTCAGACCCTCGTGCTTGCTGTCTCCGCGCGAGGTTCGCGCGACGAGAAGGATCCGGTCCGCGAAGTGCGCGTTGGAACACCAGGTCTTCTGACCGTTGATCATCCATCCGCCGTCGACCTTGTCCGCCTTACAGCTGAGGTTGCCGACGTCGGATCCCGCTTCGGGCTCGGACATGGAGATCGAGTAGCTGCGCCCGGCGACGATTCCGCCGAGGATCGTCTCCTTCTGACTCTGTGTGCCGAACTTCTCGATCGCGGCACCGGTGATCAGGGTGGGCCCGAGGCCGCCTATCGGCGCCATCCCGCGGGCCGCCTCCTCGAGGAGGATGCAGAGGTCGACGGTGCCGCCGGCTGCGCCGCCGAATTCCTCGGGCACCGTCAGACCCAGCCACCCGAGCTCGGCCATCTTGTCGTAGAGGGGTTGGCTGTGCGAATGGTCGCCCGAGCCGGTCAGGGCGTCACGCTGACTGCGCGTTCCTGCTTCGCGGGCGCAGAAAGCGGCGACGGCCTGCCCGAACGCCGCTTGTTCCGAGGTGAAACCGAGCATGGGAACTCCTGTGGCTTGTCCGAGTCGGGGCCGGCCCCTAAGGTGTGATTCTGATAACAGTAGAACACATCACATATATGTGATGAAGCCGCCGATCGTGCCCGCACCCCGAGAGAGGGTCACCGACCGATGACCGACGCACGCCGCCACCAACCCGACAGCGCACGCCGCAACAACTGGAACAACCAGGTGCGGCGCCACGCCCTGATGAACGCGGACGGTGTGGCTCTGCGGTTTCTCGGCGCGACGACGACCTGGCGTGAACTCGCCGACCGCACGGACCGACTCGCGGGTGCTCTGCACGGCCGCGGTGTCGGTTTCGGCGATCGAGTTCTGATCCTCATGCTGAACCGGCCCGACTACCTCGAGTCGGTCCTGGCGATCAACGCACTCGGCGCCATCGCGGTACCGGTGAACTTTCGGATGACCCCGCCCGAGGTCGTCTACCTCGCGGAGAACAGCGGGTCGATGCTCCTGATCACCGACGCGACACTCGCACCTCTGGCGACCGCCGTTGCTGCACAGGTCGGTTCGCTGACCGAGACGATCGTCGTGGGCGGTGACGCCGATACCTACCGCGGTCTGCTCGACGAAAACGCTCCCGCCCCCGACGTCGACGTTCCCGACGACACCGCCGCACTCGTCATGTACACCTCCGGCACCACCGGACGCCCCAAAGGTGCGGTGCTGTCCCACGCGAACATGCAATCGCAGGCGCTCACCTGCATCCGCGCACTACGGATGCACGGCGGCGATCAGGTCGGTTTCTGCGCCTCCCCCATGTTCCACATCGCGGCACTGGGCAGCCTCGCACCCTCGCTGCTGCTGGGGATTCCGACCGTCGTTCACCCGGTCGGGGCGTTCGACCCCGCCGCGCTGCTCGACGTTCTCGAAGCCGAACGGGTCACCACCCTGTTCCTCGTCCCGGTGCAGTGGCAGGCCATGTGCGCCGAACAAGCTCGCAGCCCGAGAAAGCTGGCGTTGCAGGTCATCTCGTGGGGTGCCGCACCGGCGTCGGACACCGTGCTACGAGCCATGTCGGACACGTTCCCCGACGCACTGAACGTGGCGGTGTTCGGACAGACCGAGATGTCACCCATCACGTGCGTGCTGGACGGTGAGGACGCGTTACGCAAGATCGGATCCGTCGGCACGGTCATCCCCACCATCGCCGCTCGCATCGTCGACGACGAGATGAACGACGTGCCGCGCGGGGAGATCGGCGAAATCGTCTATCGGGGGCCGACATTGATGCACGGGTACTGGCAGAACCCCACCGCGACGGCCGACGCGTTCGACGGTGGCTGGTTCCACTCGGGCGACCTGGTCCGCCAGGACGAGGAGGGCTTCGTCTTCGTCGTCGACCGCAAGAAGGACATGATCATCTCGGGCGGGGAGAACATCTACTGCGCGGAGATCGAGAACGTCCTGTTCTCCCACCCCCACATTCTCGAAGCGGCCGTCGTCGGCCGGCCCGACGATCGTTGGGGCGAGGTTCCCGTCGCGGTCGTCGCGCTCACGGACACCTCACCCGACCTGACCCTGACGGAACTGACCGATTGGCTGGGCGATCACCTCGCCCGTTACAAGCATCCCAAAGAGCTCGTCGTCGTCGAGTCCCTTCCTCGCAACGCAAGCGGCAAGGTAGTCAAAGTCGCTCTGCGACAATCGGTGTCATGACCGAGAAGACCCGCGCCGGGTTCCGTCGTCGACCGCAGCTGTCCGAGGACGTCGCCAATCACGTTCGACATCTCGTCATGTCCGGAGCCGTCAGCCCGGGCGAGTTCGTCCGGCTCGACGAAACGGCGGCGGAACTGGGCGTCAGTGTCACTCCGGTACGCGAGGCGCTGCTGATTCTGCGGGGCGAGGGCATGGTCGAACTGGTCCCGCACCGTGGATACGTCGTGTCGGCGCTGACCCGTGACGACATCGTCGACATCTTCTGGCTGCAGGGACAGATCGCGGTGGAGCTGGTCCGACGGGCGACACCGCGGATCGGGGACACCGAACTCGCCGAACTCGAATGGTTCAACGCCTCGCTCCGTGCGGCAGTGGCGGCCGGGAGCGTCGAGGACGTGGAGCGAGCCGAGTTCGAATTCCACCGCGTCGTCAACCTGGCGTCGGGAGCGAACAAGCTCTCCTGGTTCCTCGTCGGGGCCACCCGCTACACCCCGACCCGGCTGTACGCGTCGGACCGCGAGTGGGGAGAGGAAGCGGTGCGCAGCCACGAGAATTTGATCGCTGCGCTTCGACGTGGTGACGTCGACGAGGCGTGTCGGCTGACGAGCAGGCAGTTCACCGACGGGGCGGAACGGCTGATCGCCCACCGGGGTATGTGACTGCGGCTACCGCCTGCTGCGCACGACCAGCACGACACCGACGATCAGGACCACGGGTCCCAGGACGGACCACGTGGTCGTGTTGCTCATCGCACTGCCGCCGATCACCCCGAAACCCTGCAGGGTGAAAAGCAGGCCGGCGAGCGCAACCACGACGCCGATAACGGTAACGAGTGGACTCTTCACGACTCGACAGTAATCGCGTGGGATGACGGATCGCGCGATCGCGTGGACAGTGGAGGAGTGGAACATCCAAGGCCCGACATACCGGGCACACCCGTGGGCCGACGGGTCGTGCTCGGACTCGTCGTCGCCGGCGCCGCGGGCATCGTGGGCGGAGGCGCAATCCAGAAGGGTCTCGCCGCAGTCCTCGGGCCGATCGGAAATCACGATCCGACGGGTCTCGTCGGACTCATTCCGGTCGGCAACACGTTCCGTTTCTACTCCGTGACCACGGGTGCGCCGCGCAAGGACGAGAAGTCGTACCAGCTGACCGTCGGCGGTCTCGTGGACACACCGCTCACGTTGACCCTGTCGGACCTGCGCGCGATGCCGCAGACGATGCTCACCCGCGATTTTCAGTGCGTGACGGGTTGGCGCGTTCCCGAGGTGGCGTGGAGCGGAGTCCGTCTGTCCGATCTGCTCGACGCCGCCGGAGCGACGTCCGACGCGACTGCTGTGCGCTTCACCTCGTTCGACGGAACCTACACCGAGAGCTTGACTCTCGACCAAGCCCGACGCGACGACGTACTCGTCGCACTGACGATGATCGACGGTCCAGTGACCCACGACCACGGGGGCCCGGTTCGGCTGTTCGTCGCCCCGATGTACGGGTACAAGTCCCTGAAGTGGCTCGGCGGAATCGAACTGACCCGCGACGTCGTACCCGGGTACTGGGAGACGCGCGGCTATTCGATCGACGGTTGGGTCGGCGCCTCGAACGGACGTGACGATGACCCGACCAGCTGAGCTGCACCGGTTCGGCCGAGCCGAGCGCTACGTCCATTGGGCGGCAGGCATTCTGGTGATCGTCTGCATCCTCACCGCCGCCGTGCTGTACAACGCGTCGCTCGCGGTTCTGGTGGGAAACCGCCACCTCGTCGAGCTGGTGCACGTGTGGAGCGGGTTCCTGCTTCCCGTTCCGATCGTCCTCGGTTTCGTCTCACGCGGGTACCGGCTCGACGTTCGTCGACTGGGTCGCTTCGTCGAAGACGATTGGAAGTGGTTGCGGAACAAGGGTAGACGGCTGGCCGCAACCGGAGTCGGGAAATTCAACGCCGGCCAGAAGCTGAACGGCGCACTCAGCGCAGGCTCGATCATCGTGTTCCTGATCACCGGGACCGTCATGTACTTCACGAGTTGGACACCGTTGTCCTGGCGCACCGGCGCGACCTTCGTCCACGACTGGTTCGCCCTCGCGTTCGGCATCCTCGTCGTCGGCCACATCGTCTACGCGCTCCGGGACCCGGAAGCGATGCGCGGCATGCGAACCGGGACCGTCACGCGGGAATGGGCGGACGACGAACATCCGAAGTGGTAGGCGGCTACGCCACCTGTGAGCCAAAAAGTACCTCCAGGGGTTCTTTTCGGCGCACGAGGGACGGAGTCCCCTACGCCGCCTCTTCCTCCGCCGCTGTCTCCTTGGCCGGCGGCAGACCGATGCTGGCGTCGTGGCCGCGGAAGTTCTTCAGCCACCAACTCCAGTCCTCGGGCACGAGCGAGAACGGGTCCCCGTGTCCTAGTTCGCGCGCCGCCCACACCGGCCAGTGCGGGTTGGCGAGAGCAGGGCGCCCGAGCAGCACCACGTCCACCTTGCCCTCGCGCACCACGGCGTCCGCGTTCTCCGGTACACCCAGGTTCCAGCTGCAGGTAACCGGAATGTCCAACTCGCGCTTCACCCGTGCAGCTCGCTCGACCATGAATCCCATGTTCCCGAACGGTGGGTCGACCATGTCGTCGGTGTTGAATCCCAGGCTCACGTCGGCCATGTCGAGGCCGTGTTCCTTCATCCACCCGATGGCGGTCAGCGACTCCTCGAACTGAACGCCGTCGGGATGGTGGTCGTCCGATCCCAGCCGCATGGTCAGCGGGAACTTCTCCGGCCACACCTCACGAACTGCGTCGAGCGCCTCGAGATGGAACCGGGCACGGTTCTCCAGGCTGCCGCCGTACTGGTCGGTGCGTTGGTTCGCGAGCGGGGAGAAGAAACTGGCTCCGAGATATCCGTGTGCGTAGTGCATTTCGAGCCATTCGTACCCTGCTTCCGCGGCACGGATGGCGGCCTCGGCATAGCTGCGATGAATGGCCTTGATCTCGTCGACGGTGAGTTCGTGAACCGGGAACGAATGATCCCCACCGTACGGAATGGCCGACGGTGCAACGCATTCCCAACCGTCCGGATGGTCCGCCGGGAGCTGATGGCCGCCCTGCCACGGTGGGACTTCGCTGCCCTTGCGGCCGGTGTGGCCGAGCTGGATGGCGGGGACCGCCCCCATCTGCCGGATCATGGAAGTCACGCGGTCGTGGCCCTCGATCTGGTCGTCGTCCCAGATCCCGGCGCACGCCGGGGTGGTACGGCCGTCGGGTGTGATGGCCACCTGCTCCGGAAACACCATTCCGAAGCCTCCCGCCGCGCGGGCCCCGAGGTACATCAGATGGAAGTCGTTCATCTTTCCGTCGACGGACTGGTACATCGTCATGGGAGACATGGCAATTCGGTTACGCAGCGTCACGCCCTTGAGCGTGTACGGGCTGAAGAGATCGGGCACGGCTTGAATCCTCTCGGTGGGTTGACACCAGCACACCACTGTTCACGTTTCGACTGGTGACACCGATGGCGCCAAACGGTGACAGTTCCCTCACCTACACACCGAACCGGTGGTGAGCTACAACCACCCGCGGTCGCGGGCGACGCGAATGGCCTCCACCCGATTGCGTGAATCCGTCTTGGTGATCGCGGCGGTGATGTAGTTGCTGACCGTGCTCACCGACAGATGCAGATGCTGTGCGATCTCGGGCACCGTGTCGTACTCCTGCGCCGCACGCAGAACGTCGCTCTCACGGGTGGTCAGCGGGCTGGCACCCGACGACATCGCCTGTCGCAGTTGTTCTCCCGATATCAGCATCTCCCCGGCGACGACTCGACGAATGGCGGACGCGATCTCGCCGACCGGCAAGTCCTTCGTCAGATACGCACGGACACCCGCCTCCAACGCGCGACGCACGTAACCGGGGCGCTGAAACGTCGTGAGCATGATGACGAGGCACGGCGAGTCTCGTTCCGCCAGCGCCGCTGCGATCTCGAGTCCGCTCATCCCGGGCATCTCCACATCGAGCAGGACGACGTCCGGAGACTGCTCCTCGATGACCTCCACGGCGCGTTCGCCGGTCTCCAACTCGGCGACGACCGTGATGTCCGATTCCAGACCCAGGAGTGTCGCGATGGCAGAACGGAGCATGGCTTGGTCCTCGACCAGAACGACCTCGATCATGATTTCCCCCCAGTCGGGACTGTGACCGTGAGCTCGAACCCGCCGTCGGAAGCGAATGCGGTGACTGTCCCGCCGACGGCGTCGACCCGTTCTCTCAGCCCGAGGATGCCCTGCCCACTCCCTGGATTCGACGAACTGTCCGCACGATTGTCGTTGATCACCTGTAGGACAACCTCTTCGGGACCCGGCGTCACGGTGATCCCCACGGTGGTGGCGTCGGCATGCCGGATCACGTTCGTTGCGGCCTCGCGCACCGCCCATGCGAGGACCGCGTCGACATCAGCCGACCAGGTACGTTCCGCCACATCGACATTCACCGTCGACGCCGCCAATGTGTCCAGGGCGCGGGCGACCTCCGCATCGAGGGACGACGTCCGGTAGCCGGTGACGGCCTCTCCCACTTCGACCATCGCAGCGCGGCCGACACTTTGAACGTCGCGAGCGGCCTGTGCCGCGAGTTTCGCGTCGACTACGGTAAGGCGTTCCGCAAGTTCGGCTTTCACCACCATCGTCGCCAACGAATGCCCCAGCAGATCGTGCAGATCGCGCGCGATACGCAGGCGCTCGTTCTCGACCGCAGCCCGGGCGAGAGCCTCCTTACCTGCGCGTGACACCGCAATCTCGGCCAGCAGACGTGCTCGCAGAAGAGCGATCGCACCCGCCCCACCGACGACGACGGCAGCAGTCAGCTCACCGGCCACGGCAGCCGAGGCAATGGAGACGGCAGCGACGCCGACGCATGCGCGAGCAACCAAGGGCAGTGCGTGCGCGCAGGTGACGGCGGCCAATACCGGCCCCACCACCCAGGGGGAACCCCATATCGACAGGCCGGTCAGTGATGCCGCGGCCAGTGCCGTCAGTACCGAAACCCTGTGCCACAGTTTCGAATCGAGACTCATGCCCTGTCCGATGACGAACAGCACGCCGACGATCAGGACACACGCCGCTGACGCGATCCCTCCCGCTACCCCTCGTCGAAGCGCGTCCAGGAGGGGAAGTACGAGCAGGATAACGAGAACGTACAGACCTCCCTGTGCCCCTCTCACGCCCTCAACCTACCGCGCCCGGGAGAAAACTCCTGTCGATGTCCGGAGTTTCCGATGTTGTTCCGGCGCAGCCGTCCGAGCAAAGTCGAAGAGGTAACGAGCGACTACTCGAAAGGACACAACATGAGCGGCCCGATGCAAGGACTGATTCTCTCCATCGTCATCGTTTCCCTGTTCGTCACATCGCAGCTTGTCCAGCGCTACAACCGGTCCAAGTGAGAGGAGGCCACCATGACTGCACAATCCCGAATCGGCACCCTGCTCCCGACCGTCGGCACCGTCTTGGTCTCGGTGGTGCTCTACTTCGTTCTGCGGGGGCTCGGCTTCAGTGAGATCTGGTCGCTGACGATCCCGGGTGTCGCCTCTGCCGCGCTGACCATCGTCAATTCGGTGAAGCAGAAGCGCCTCGACACCATCGGCGTACTGGTGGTGCTCGAACTGGTGATCACGCTGGGCCTGGCGTTCACCAGCGACGACCCGCGCATCGCGGCGATCAGGCCTGCGTTCTACACCCTGATCTCCGGCGCGTACTTTCTGTTCACTTGCCGCGTCGGCCGCCCGATCATGTACACCGCGGCCACGCCGATGGCGACGGACGGCGGCGAGCCCGTCCGCACTCGTGCCTACGAATTGGCCTGGGACAACCCGAGGTTCCGCCGCAACAGCCGCCTGATGACGGGCGTCATCGGCGTGATCATGTTCGCGGACTCGGCGATTCGTATTGCCGTGGTCTACCACTACCCCGCCGCTGACCTCGACCGTGCGTTCCTGCTCTCGCAGATCGCCGGTGTCGTCATGATCGTGGGTGTGATCGTCACGATGATCGTGTTCGTGCGCCCGGGCTCGAAGGTGGTCGACTCGCTGATGGAGGAGGCCGCTGTGAGTGCTGGTACGCCGCGGGGGACGTACCAGCACTCACAGGTCGGCTAGCGCAGGCTCGCGGGGGGCGTGAAGCGCTCCCCGTACTGCTTCGCCAATTCCTCGGCCCGAGCGACGAAGGCCGCCTGGCCGATCGATCCGTCGGCCGCTTCGTAACCCACGATGTACTGGTGCACACCGCCGGTCCACGCCGGGAAGCCGATACCGAAGATCGAGCCGATGTTCGCATCGGCCGTCGTGGTGAGAACGCCCTCGTCGAAGCACTTCTGAGTCTCGATGGCCTCGATGAACAGCATGCGCTCGATCAGGTCGTGGAACGGCGTCTCCGACGTCCCCGACTTGAACGCATCACGCAGACCCGGCCATAGGCCGGTGCGCTTGCCGTCGACGTACTCGTAGAATCCGGCGCCCTTGGACTTCGACGGACGCTCGAACTCGTCGACCATCTTGTCGATGACCTCGCCCGCCGGATCCACGGGCGGGGTTCCGCCGGCAGCGACCACCGCGTCGTAGGTCTCCTTGCGGATCTTCTGCATCAGCGTGAGCGTCAGCTCGTCCGAAAGCTGCAGCGGCGGTGCGGGATACCCGGCCTGCGAGCCGGCCTGCTCGATCGTTGCCGGTTCGACGCCCTCACCCAGCATGGCGATGGCCTCGTTGATGAACGTACCGATCACGCGGGAGGTGAAGAAGCCGCGGCTGTCGTTGACCACGATCGGGGTCTTCTTGATGGCCTGCACCAGGTCGAATGCCTTGGCCAGAGCCGCATCCGACGTCTTGTCGCCGCGGATGATCTCCACGAGCGGCATCTTGTCCACCGGGGAGAAGAAGTGGATTCCGATGAAGTCTTCCTGCCGCTTCACACCGGTCGCCAGCGAGGTGATGGGCAGCGTGGAGGTGTTGGACCCGAGCAGCGCGGTCGGCGCCACCAAATCCTCGATCTCCTGGAACACCGTTTGCTTCAACGACTCCGACTCGAACACTGCCTCGACCACGAGGTCTGCACCCTCGACGTCCTTGGGATCGGCCGTCGGGTGGATGCGGGCGAGCAGGGCATCGGACTTCTCCTGCGTGGTCTTGCCACGCGAGAGCGCCTTCGCCTCGATGGCCTCGGAGTACGCCTTGCCCTTCTGCGCCGCTTCGAGCTTGACGTCCTTGAGCACCACGTCGATTCCGGCCTTGGCACAGACGTAGGCAATGCCCGCGCCCATCATGCCTGCGCCGAGGACCGCAACCTTGCTGAACTGCGTCTTCTCGTAACCGTCCGGACGCGACTTACCAGCGTTGATCGCCTGTAGGTCGAAGAAGAACGCCTGAATCATGTTCTTCGAGACCTGGCCGGTGACCAGCGTCGTGAAGTAACGCGACTCGATGGTCGATGCGTTGTCGAAGTCGACCTGCGCGCCTTCGACTGCGGCGGACAGGATCGCGAGGGGCGCCGGCATGGGCGCACCCTTGATCTGCTTGCGCAGGTTCGACGGGAACGCCGGAAGAATCGACGCGAGAGACGGATTCGACGGAGTACCGCCGGGGATCTTGTAGCCCTTGACATCCCAGGGTGCGACGCCGCCTTCGGGGTTGGCCTTGATCCACGCCTTCGCAGCGGGCACCAATTCCTCGACGGTGTCGACCAATTCGTGAATCAGACCGATCTCGAGCGCCTTCTGCGCCTTGAACCGGGTGCCCTGCGACAGGACGGTCATGAACCCGTTCTGGATGCCGAGCAGGCGCGTGATGCGCGTGACGCCACCGCCGCCGGGCAGCAGACCGAGGGACACCTCGGGCAACCCGACCTGGACGGCGGGGATGTTCGCAGCAATACGGTGGTGTGTTGCGAGAGTGATCTCGAGGCCACCACCGAGCGCTGCGCCGTTGATCGCGGAAACGACTGGCTTGCCCAGCTTTTCGATGCGACGCAGCTGCGCCTTGATGCCCTGCACCTCGTCGAAGACCTGCTGGGTGTCGTCCGGGCCGGCCTTGATCATGTTCTTCAGGTCGCCGCCCGCGAAGAACGTCTTCTTGGCCGAGGTGATGACGACTCCGGTGATGGAATCCTTCTCCGCCTCGAGGCGGTCGACGGTGGCACCCATCGAATCCTTGTACAGCTGGTTCATCGTGTTGGCGCCCTGGTTGGGGTCGTCCATCGTGAGGGTGACGATGCCGTCGGCATCCTGGTCCCATTGAATCATGTTGTCAGACATAGAGTTCAGTTCCTCAGACTCGCTCGATGATGGTGGCCACGCCCATGCCGCCGCCGATGCACAGGGTGATGAGCCCGTACCGGCCGCCGCGACGCTCGAGCTCGTCCACGACGACGCCCGTGATCATGGCGCCGGTCGCACCGAGCGGGTGTCCCATGGCGATGGCGCCACCGTTGACGTTCAGCTTCTCGTTCGGAATCTTCAGGTCCTTCTGGAACCGCAGCACGACCGAGGCGAACGCCTCGTTGAGCTCGAAGATGTCGATGTCGTCCACCGACAGTCCGGCCTGCTTCAGCACCTTCTGTGCCGCCGGGGTGGGCCCGGTCAACATGATGGTGGGATCCGCGCCACTGGTCGCGGTGGCGACGACGCGCGCGCGCGGCGTCAGACCGAGGTCCTTGCCGGCCTGCTCGCTGCCGACGAGCACCAGTGCGGCGCCGTCGACGATTCCGGACGAGTTACCGCCCGTGTGAACGTGATTGATCTTCTCGACCCAGTGGTACTTCTGCAGCGCGACCTCGTCGAAACCGCCCATCGCAGCGATACCCTCGAAGGCCGGCTTGAGCTTGCCGAGCGATTCGACCGTCGAGCCCGGACGCATGTGCTCGTCGTTGTCGAGAACGAGGATTCCGTTCCGATCGACCACGGGCACAACGGACTTGGCGAAGTAGCCACCCGACCACGCAGCCGCAGCGCGGTCCTGCGACTGGGCGGCATACGCGTCGACGTCTTCACGCGTGAAGCCCTCGATGGTGGCGATCAGGTCGGCACCGATGCCCTGCGGCACGAAGGAGGTGTTGTAGTTGGTCCACGGATCCAGCGCCCACGGGCCGCCGTCGGAGCCCATTGGAACGCGGGACATCGACTCGACGCCGCCGGCGATCACCAGTTCGTCCCAGCCGGAGCGCACCTTCTGCGACGCCATGTTCACGGCCTCGAGGCCGGAGGCGCAGAAGCGGTTGATCTGGACGCCGCCGACCGTGTCGGGCATGCCTGCCGCGTTGACAGCGGCGCGGGCGATGTCGGCGCCCTGATCACCGACGGGCGAGACGACGCCGAGGATCACGTCGGAGATGCGGTTCTCGTCCAGGTCGGGGAAGCGTCGACGGAGTTCGTCGATCAGTCCGGTGACGAGATCGATGGGCTTGATGGAGTGGAGAGAGCCGTTCTTGCCCTTTCCTCTCGGTGTTCTGATGGCTTCGTAGATGAATGCCTCTGTGCTGGTAGATGCTTCTGTGCTCACAGCGCGCAGATCCTTTCCGATGATGGGTCTCGGTGCGGGCAGGCGCTGCCTCACGACGGCGCCGATGCCCACGAGGTTCAGACCTCGACGCCTTCATGTTAGGCGCAGCAACCACGCTTCGACAGGACCCAAACGAGCGCAGAGAGTGACCCCACCGTGGCGTTTCGCTGCTAGACGTCCTTCAGCGGAGTTGCGCCCAATTCGTTTTGCAGAAGCTCCAGCGCGACCTCGTCCGGGTCCCGCCGTGTCGACGGATCCACGGGCTCCTTCGCCTGCTTCATCAGCTCTTCCTGCTCCTCCGGGCTTTCCGGGGGCGGAGGGCCCGCGTAGTCGGCGAAGGCGGGCCCGGGGTCGTCCGGATAGTCGGGCTCCTCGGCGGGCGGCGGGATGTCTTCGACCTGACGCGACCCGCCGTTCGATTCACGGGCGGGCGGCGGAGTTGCGACAGGTGTGGCCCGACTCGGACGCGAGAACCGCGGCGCGGCGGCCTTGGGTTGTTCCGGGGCCTTCACGCGTGGCGCCGCGGCTTGCCGATGCGGCTCTCCACCGACTTCGCAGGTGACGGCCCAGTCGACCCCGAACACGTCGCGCAGTGCGTCGCGAATGACCTCGGCGTTGCGCGGTTCGATCAACCGCTTGGCCAGCGGCGCCGAATCATGGCCCAGCACAAGCGAACCCGATTCGACGGCGCGCACCGTAGCGCCGGACAGCATGACCTCGACGGTGCGGCTGCGCTCGCGCACCTTGGCCCGGACCTCGGACCACACCGCTCGAACCGCAGTGACGTCCGGCTCACCGGAGGCGACGGGGTCCGGTTCGGGTGCAGGCTCCGGTTCGGGTACAGGCTCAGGTTCGGGTACAGGCTCAGGTTCGGGTGCCGGCTCAGGTTGGGGTGCCGGCTCAGGTTGTGCCACCACGGGTTCAGGTTCGGGCGACCGTTCCGAGTGAGGGGCGCCCTGAGTCGGCGCAGCAGCAGCGGTTGCCGCCACCGGCGCAGCAGCTGCGGGTGCGGCCACCGGCGCAGGAGCAGAGGCGGCGGGCGCAGAGGGCCGCCGGTACACCGGCTGATCCTCGGCGGGCTTGGCCCGTTCGGGCGTCGACGCGTCCTGATGCGGACGCTCACCCTCGGGCAAAGTGACGTCGAGACGCCGCTCGATCCGCTCGAGACGTTGCAGCAGAGCCGATTCCGTGTCCGACGCAGACGGCAGCAGCATGCGCGCGCACATCACCTCGAGAAGCAGGCGCGGTGCCGTGGCGCCGCGCATCTCGCCGAGACCGGCGTGCACCGTCTCCGCGTACCGCGCCAACGTGCCGGGGCCGATGTTCTCGGCCTCACCACGGATGCGCTCGAGCTGATCGGCCGGGGCGTCGATCAGCCCGCGTTCGGCGGCGTCGGGAACCGCGCGCATCAGGATCAGGTCGCGCAGACGCTCGAGGAGGTCGACGGCGAAACGTCGCGGATCATGACCGGCGTCCATCACCTTCTCGACGGTGCCGAACAGCGCTGCCCCGTCCTGGGCGGCCAACGCGTCGACCGCCTCGTCGATGAGCGCGACGTCGGTGACGCCGAGCAACGCCAGTGCCCGCTCGTACCGAACTCCGTCGTCACCTGCACCGGCGAGAAGCTGGTCGAGCACACTCAGGGTGTCACGCGGCGAACCGCCACCGGCTCGAATGACCAAGGGATACACCGCGTCTTGCACGGTGACGTTCTCCTCCGCGCAGATCCGCTCCATCAGCCCGCGCATCGCCGTCGGCGCCAGCAGACGGAACGGATAGTGGTGCGTACGCGAGCGAATGGTGGGGAGAACCTTCTCCGGCTCCGTGGTGGCGAAGACGAAGATGAGGTGCTCGGGCGGCTCCTCCACGATCTTGAGAAGCGCGTTGAAACCGGCCGTGGTGACCATGTGCGCCTCGTCCACGATGAAGACGCGGTAGCGGGACTCGGCAGGTGCGTAGAACCCGCGATCACGCAATTCACGGGTGTCGTCGACGCCGCCGTGACTGGCCGCGTCGAGCTCGATCACGTCGAGATTGCCGGGGCCACCCGGGGCCAGAGCGACGCACGAGTTGCAGACGCCGCACGGAGTGGACGTGGGCCCTTCCACACAGTTGAGGGAACGAGCCAGAATGCGCGCCGACGACGTCTTGCCGCACCCACGCGGTCCGGAGAACAGGTAGGCGTGATTGATGCGATGTGAGTCGAGTGCAACGGACAACGGCTCGGTGACGTGCTCCTGACCGACCACTTCCGCGAACGTCGCTGGACGGTACTTCCGGTACAGGGCCACGCCCGAAAGGGTACCGGCGGACTCCGACAGATCAGAATCCCGACCGGCCTCCGGCCTCCCCGCGGACCGATCAGGCCTTGGCGTCCTTCGCGGCCTTCTTCGCCGCCTTCTTGAAGTCCCGGACCTCGTGCAGAGATGTCTCGTCGACGACGTCGGCGATCGATCGGCGGGAGCCCTCGTCGCCGTAGGCGCCGGCGGCGTCGCGCCATCCGTCCGGGTCGACGCCCATCTGCTTCCCCAGCAGCGCCAAGAAGATTCTGGCCTTCTGATCGCCGTATCCGGGGAGCGCTTTGAGCCGCTTCAGCACTTCCTTGCCGTCCGGATCATCCTCGGTCCAGATCGCTTCGGCGGAGCCGTCCCAGCGTTCGACGATGGCTACGCACATGTCCTGGATGCGCTTTCCCATCGACTTCGGGAAGCGGTGCACCGCAGGCGGTGTGCTGCAGACGTCGACGAAGGCGTCGGGGTCCATCGCCGCGATCGCGCGCACGTCGAGCTCACCGAGACGATCGACGAGCTTCTTGGGTCCCGCGAACGCCGATTCCATCGGGACCTGCTGATCGAGAAGCATCCCGATCAGCAGAGCCAACGGGTCCGACGCCAGTAGTGCGTCGGCGTCGGGATCGCCTACCAGGTGCAAGGTCGTGGCCATGGAGACGATTGTTCCACGACGCCGACGTCAGATCGCGGCCAAATCGGTGTGCATCAGGATCACGTTGTACGACGAGTACTGCGACACCGTGAAGTACAGATCGCTCCCGGACGACTTCGGGTGAATGTACGGCGCATACAACCCGCTCCCGGGGTAACCACCGAGCTCGGAGTTCACGACGAGAGTGGTCGGACCGCTCCACGGTCCCTCAGGTGACGGAGCGGTGCGCAGAACAATGCGGCCCTCGATGTCGTTGCCGTGCAACATGACGTACTTGCCGAGGTAGGCGTTCCAGGCGACCGAGAGTTCGCCGACCGGTTCACGCACGATCGGCGCAGCCGCGTTCAGGTCCGTCGACCATCCGGCTCCGGTGAAGTACTCGTACCGGTTCAGGTCGAGGATCGCCTCCGGTGCCACCCGCGAGAGGAACACGGCTCCGAGCCGGCCGTTGGGCGTCCCGTACTGGTACACCTTGCCGTCGGTGCCGCGGACGAACGCTGCCTGCTGGAAGCGCGCGTTGAACTGCTCGGTGCCCGGAATCGGAACACCGGAATTGAACCTCAGTGTGCTGGGCTCGGAGAACCACGTCTGTCCGTTGTCCCGTGAGGTGGCGATACCCGAGTAGTTGGTGGACCAGGTGCTGCCGTTCCACGCGCGTACCGACATGAAGCTCATGTACTGCACCCCGTCGACGGCGATGGCGGCAGTAGGGATGACGGTGGTCTCCACGGGAGCCAAGCCGAGCGTCGGGAGCAGCTGCGTTGCGAACCTCGGGCTGGTCGTCGATACCGCCTCGTCCAGGCTCATGCCGTCGGACAGGTCGGAGTCGTTGCTGCGCAGCAGAACCTGATGACGCCACTCGCCACCGGGCACCGTGCAGTTGCCGATGGTGTCACCGAAGGCGACGAGGGTCTGACCGGCCCCGTTGTCCCACGAGATGCCCAGGTCGGTGCCGGAGATGCCGAAGCGGTCGAACGTGTCGTTGGCGCTGGCGGGTCCGGTCACCCAGGACACGGTGTTCGTGTTGGCCCCGCTGTAGTAGGGCACGGGGCCTTGCACACCGCTGGGCTGCTGGAACGGCAGTCCGACTCCCGTGATTCCGGTACCCGGCACACCGCCGCAGGGCTCCGCCACCGCCGGCGTTCCCGCCAGAACGGTCACAGTTCCGACGGCAAGTGTCATCACCGTCGCCGACACGATTCCGCGGCCAACCCGCATGCCTGCATCCCCCAATCACGGCCGACCAACGATTCGGCGTGAGGAAAGGTAGCACCGGAAATCAGACGGATCGGTACGCAGTTGGGCATCGAACCCATTCGGCGACATCAGCTTTGGAGCCGGTCACACTATTGCGATCGAAGGTGACCAGGGTCACTGCTCGGCGAGCAACTTCTCCGTCGCAGCAAGCAGGACGCAGGTCGCCACCCCGTCCATCGATGCCTCCACCTCGTCGAGCGACGGAAAGCTCGGCGCGAGACGAATATTGCGATCGTCCGGGTCCTTCTTGTACGGGAACGCCGATCCGGCGGCCGTGAGCGCGATGCCGGCGTCCTTCGCCAGCGCGATGGTCCGCGCTGCGGTGCCGTCCATGACGTCGAGGCTGACGAAGTACCCGCCCTTGGGGTCCGTCCACGACGCCACCTTCGACGCACCGAGACGGTCGTCGAGAATCTGTTGCACCAGAGCAAATTTCGGCGCCAGAATGTCCCGATGCTTCGCCATGTGGGCGCGCACACCGTCAGCGTCACCGAAGAAACGAACATGCCGGAGCTGATTGAGCTTGTCCGGGCCGATGCTTCGGATGGCCAGATGCTTGGTGTACCAGTCGAGATTGTCCGTCGACGAACCCAGGAAGCTCACGCCCGCCCCGGCGAAGGTGATCTTCGACGTCGACGCAAACACGAACGGCCGGTTGGGGTTTCCGGCGTCGCGCGCCAGACCCAGGACGTCGATGGACGGGGCGAAATCCTCGATCAGTGGGTGAACCGCATACGCGTTGTCCCAGAACAGACGGAAGTCCGGTGCAGCAGTGGGCATGTCGACCAGAGCGCGGACGACGTCCTCGGAGAACACTGCGCCCGTCGGGTTCGAGTAGTTGGGCACGGCCCACATGCCCTTGATCGTGGGATCGCTTCCGGCCAGCTGGGCGATCTCGCGCACGTCCGGTCCGTCGGGTCCGATCCCGACAGGAATCATTTCGATGCCCATCCGCTCGCAGATCGCGAAATGCCGGTCGTAGCCGGGGCTGGGGCACAGAAAACGAACCACCGGTTCGGCAGACCACGGACGCGGCGAGTCGGGGTTGCCGTGCAGCAGGGAGTAGACGACGAGATCGTGCATGAGCTCGAGGCTGGCGTTGCCCGCTGCGTACAGGTTCGACGCCGGCACGTTCAGCAGCTCGCCGAAGATCTCGCGCAGCTCGGGCAAACCCGTGAGACCGCCGTAATTGCGGCAATCCGTTCCGGAGGCATCGGTGAAGTTACCGTCACCGGGGAGGGACAGCAGCTCGTTGGCCAAGTCCAACTGCTCGGGCGACGGTTTACCGCGGGTGAGGTCCAGCGTGAGGCCGCGCGCTTTCAGCGCGTCGTAGTTGGTCTGCTGCTCGGTGCGCTCCGCGACCAGTTCGTCGCGGTTCATCAGTCCGAGTTGAGTCTGGGCTGGCATGCGACGAGGGCCTTCCGGAAGCCTGGGATCGACGAGGGTTAAGGGGACCCCGCGCACCCGGCAGAGCCCGTTGACCCTTGCTGCCTTCCGGCCCTGGGGGAGTTCACAGGATGCGCGCCGCGCGGGATCCGGTCACCACTGTAGTCGGAGACGGCGTCCATCCGGCAATCCGGACCGGATTCGTCGCACAGGGGTTCCGCCGGTATGCTGCCAAACGGAGGATTCGCCTAGTGGCCTATGGCGCTCGCCTGGAACGCGGGTTGGGTTAACGCCCTCAGGGGTTCAAATCCCCTATCCTCCGCCAGAATGGCGAGCCCGTGACCTGCACTCGATGTGGTCACGGGCTCGTCGTTTCTCTGCCCGTCCACAGATCATGCAACTGCACCCGGTTCGGGCCGTCAGACAAACTGGTCTGCGATATACCCCCAAGGGGTATGTCACGGGCGAAGAAACCCCGCTGCGGCGTCCTCGATGCCACGACGACAGCGGTTGCGATAGATCACCATCGACATCGCCTGCTCGACCGACCGCACCTTGCCATCTTGCACTCACTGCAACTTTACACTTGTGCAATCGTGCATTGAGTGCAAAGATTTATTGCGTGCGACAAGGAACCGGCCTACGCGAACGTAAGCGCCTCGCGACCCGCAGACAGATCGAGACGAGTGCCGTCGATCTCGTTCTCGAGCACGGGTACGACGCCGTCACCGTGGAGATGATCTGCGCCGCGAGCAACATCTCGACGCGGTCGTTCTTCAACTACTTCCCCAGCAAGGACGCTGCGGTGGTAGGCGAGATGATCAACATCCCGGACGAGGATTCGATCAATCGCATAATCGACGATCACCCGTCGAACCCTCTGCTCGGCGTCGTTCGGGTCTTCGAGTCGACACTGGTCGGGGCCGAGGACGAGTTCGAGCTCGTCCTGCTCCGACAGAAGATCGTCAAGTCCAATCCGGAGCTGATGCAACGCCATTTCCGCACCATGCTCGAACTCGAGGAGGCCGTGACGACTGTCGTGGAGAAGCGGCTGCGAGCCAATCCGCAGGGCCGTCACCTCACCGGCCGCGTTCAGGCCGACGAGGAAGCGCTGGCGATCGTCATGACCGCCGGCACTGCCATGAAGTACGTCTTCCGCCGCTGGCAGGCCACCGGTCGAACTCAATCCCGAGCCGAACTGCTCACTCCCGCACTGGAACTGATGGCGGAGATCATCCGCCCCACAACGAGTTAGAAGGAAGATCATGTCCACATCCACAGCCGACGCCACACCGGACGTCGCGGCCCCCGAGAACAAGCGGGCAATTCTGTTCGTCTTCGCCGGGCTCCTGATCACGATGCTGCTCGCGTCGCTCGATCAGATGATTTTCAGCACTGCGCTCCCGACCATCGTCGGAGAGCTGAACGGTGTCGATCACATGGTCTGGGTGACAACGGCGTACATCCTGGCGTCGACGATCATGATGCCGGTCTACGGCAAGCTCGGCGATTTGATCGGTCGCAAAGGGTTGTTCATCGGCGCCATCGCCATCTTCATCGTCGGCTCGATCATCGGCGGTATGGCCCACGACATGACGACGCTGATCACCGGCCGCGCCGTACAAGGCCTCGGCGGCGGCGGACTGATTCTGTTGGCGCAGGCAATCATTGCCGACGTGGTCCCTGCCCGCCAGCGCGGCAAGTACATGGGCGCGATGGGCGGAGTGTTCGCTCTCGCATCGGTGGCCGGGCCGCTCCTGGGTGGCTGGTTCACCGAGGGCATCGGGTGGCGCTGGGCGTTCTGGATCAACGTCCCGCTGGGCTTGCTCGCGTTGGCGACGGCTGCGGTATTCCTGCGACTTCCGAAGGGCCGCAGCACGAAGCCGACCATCGACGGCCTCGGAATGGCGTTGGTCGCCATCGCCGCGACGTGCCTGATCCTGTTCACGACGTGGGGCGGCAACACCTACGCCTGGGACTCCGCGATGATCATCGGTCTGATCGTCGGATCGATCGCCGCCACGGTGGCATTCGTGTTCGTCGAACGCCGCTCGCCAGAGCCGGTCATTCCGCTGCACCTGTTCAAGGAGCGCAACTTCGTCCTGACGACCGTTGCCGGCCTCATCACCGGCATCGCGATGTTCGGCGCACTGGCATACCTGCCCACCTACCTTCAGATGGTCACCGGCCGAAACGCCACCGAGGCCGGCTTGCTCCTCATCCCGATGATGGCCGGCCTGTTGGTGACGTCGATCGTCAGCGGTCAGTTCGTCTCTCGAACAGGTCGTTACAAGTGGCTGCCGGTCGTCGGTACGGTGCTGGTCGCCGTCGCGCTGGTTCTGCTCTCGACCTTGACGCCATCCACCTCGCTGGTGATCCTGGGCCTCTACATCGCCCTCATGGGTGTCGGCCTCGGTATGAGCATGCAGATCTTGATTCTGATCGTGCAGAACACGTTTTCGTCGTCCGAGGTGGGCACGGCAACGGCGTCGAACAACTTCTTCCGGCAGATCGGAGCGTCGCTGGGCTCGGCCGTCGTCGGCAGCCTCTTCACGGCGCGACTGACCCAACTGATCTCGGAGCGCCTACCCGAGGGCGCTGCTGCAGGCGGCGAGAACTCCCTCACGCCAAGTGCATTGAAGGGCCTTCCCACTCAGGTGCGCGATGTGATCGTCGGGTCGTACAACGACGCGTTGACACCGATCTTCCTCTACCTCGTGCCCCTGGTCGCCGTGGCCGCCGCGCTTCTGTTCTTCGTCACCGAGAAGCCTCTGGCCACTCGCATCGAACGCGACGACGCCGAGCCCGAGAAGATGCCGACGGCCTTGTCCGTCATGGACTGACCGGCTCAGAACAACACGGCCTGAACCGGAGGCAACTTGGTTCGGTAGTCACCGAATTCGATCCGCCGCCCTTTCAGCCTCGACAGATCCGCGACGTACGCAGTGGTCGGATCCGCCGGCACGGTCACAAGTGCCGCCGACCCGACCACTGCGCGTATCGAGAACCCGTGAGCGCCGCTCGACAGTTCCGCCGGATAGGCAAGCCGTTCGCCGGCATCGATCAAGGCGTCCCGCCCCGCCGGCGGGTCCCATGTCTCGTCGACGATCGAGGAGTCACGTCCGAAATCCGATCCCGACAATAGCTCTCGTGCCTCCACCGCCGCGGCCAGATTCTGCGCATCCAACTCACCGAGATCGACCGGGCGCGCAAGTGCCGCCGCTTTCGCGGACGCTCGAACTGCCTGTCGCAGTCCGACACCCGCCGTCACCGCGTCCTCCATGTCGCGGATGACGCGGCCGTCGGCGCCGCGTGCGACGTATCGTCCGACGAGGGCACCCTGCTCGGTCAGCCTCCCCCACTTTCGGGTGTCGGTCGCGGTGCCGATCTTGCTCACACCACCGGCGAACGTGGCGACGTACAGCCAATGAGGCTGCATCACAACCGCTTCGATGTCCTTCGACACGAATTTCTGCCGATGGACGATGTGGACGAACCGGAACTGATCCTTCGATGCGCACGCATCGCACTGGGACCCGGACACCGCGTAGGCCCGGTCGGGGCACGGGATATGGACCGACCCTCCGTTGCCGTCGGATGCGGAACGGCCGAGGCAGTAGGTGCGCCCGCGCGCACCCATGACTCGAAACGAGAGAAACACCGAGTCGAGCGGGATCCTGCGGGTCCGTCCAGTCTCGACGTCCGACACGGCCAGCTCCGGTTGCCGACGAGGCCAGGTGACCCCGCGCACCAGTTCCGTCACCACCGCACACTATCGAGCCACGCCCTGACAGAATCGACCCCCATGCCGCTCCCCCGCCGACTGCGTACCCTGCACCGCTACGTGACCACTCGGCCGCAAGGCATTCTGTCGACTTCCCGCGCCTCCGCCCGCCTGTCGGCCTACGTCTACGGCAACGTGCTGGTCCTGGCGGTGGTCGTCGCGGCGAGCACGTCCAGCATCGACGACGGGTCGGCCACCGCGCTGGCTCTGGGCACCACCGTGACGACGTTTCTCGCCCACATCTTCTCGGACGGCGTCGCCTCGGCGATGCTGCCGGAGGAGGATCGGAGCCGACGTCACCGACTCGAAGAGTTGCGTGACAGTGTCCCCATCGTCTCGTCGGGGACCATCCCCACCGTTCTGCTGGGTCTGGGATGGCTCCAGATCGTCCCCACCGGAACCGCTCAGATTGCTGCCTCCGCGCTCATCACTGTCCGAATTGCGTCGATTCCCATCGTTGCGCAACGCCTGCGTGGCGAACGCCTCTCGTGGCGAGCAGTGGCGATCGGTATCACTCTCGCCGTGGCGGCAACCGTGGTCGTGTTCGTCAAGGTCCTTCTGACACATTGACTTGACCTGCGCCCAAGCAGTAGTTACGCCGGCACCGAATACAGAGGGAGAAACCACAACTGCCCATCGGTTTGTTTGTGTGCGGCGAGCGTGTTTCCTCGATCCGGCGAAGCGATCGGTGCAAAAGGGTCGACAAGCGCACACTGGGTACATAAGAGGCACGAACTCTTGCACCACCGAAGGGATTCACCATGGCTGTGGACGGCCAGATGCACACGCTCCGACTGCACGGCGACAACCTGCACTACCTCGACGAGGGCGCAGGCCCTGCCGTCGTCCTGATTCACGGGCTGCTGGGGTCGCACCACAACTGGGCACCGCAGGTCGAGTCGCTCTCCAAGCAGTACCGCGTGATCGTCCCCGATCTGTTCGGCCACGGTGACTCGGACAAACCCGCCGGTGACTACTCGCTCAGCGCCCACGCCGCGACGGTGCGGGACCTTCTCAAAGCGTTGGACATCGATTCGGCGACGATGGTGGGTCATTCACTCGGCGGCGGCGTCGCCATGCAGACCATGTATCTGTTCCCCGACCGGGTCGAGCGCCTGGTGCTGGTCGCCAGCGGTGGTCTCGGGCCCGAGGTCAGCCCGCTGCTGCGCGCTGCCACCCTGCCCGGCAGCGAGTTCGTGCTCCCCGTCGTCGCGTCGCAGGCAGTGCGCGACGGCGTGGATCTGGCCATCGACGGCCTGCGCAGGATCGGGCTGAACCCGATGAGCGCTAGCTCCACAGAAGCGTGGCGCGCCTTCGCGTCGGTGCAGGACTCCAGGACACGACGTGCGTTCCTGGCCACCGCGCGTTCGGTGATCAGCTTCCGCGGCCAAACCGTCAGCGCCACACCGCACTTCGCGGCCTACCAGGACATCCAGGCCATGCTGATCTGGGGTGAGCGCGACACGATCATTCCCAACTCGCACACAGAGAACGCCCGCGCGGAACTGCCCCACGGGCGGGTCGAAATCTTCCCGCGCGCAGGGCATTTCCCGCATCTCGATCTTCCCGACCGCTTCGATCGAGTGTTCAACGAATTCATGACGGACTGCGGCGCCGCCCCGAAGAAGCGCGTGGCGTCCGCGATCTAACTCGCGGTCCACCCACCGTCCATGGCGTAGGACGCGCCGGTCACCATTCCGGCGTCGTCCGACGCCAGCCATCCCACAAGAGAGGCAACCTCGCTGGGCTCGACCAGACGTTTGATTGCACTCTCGGTCAACATCACTTTTTCGAGGACCTCGTCCTCTGGAATAGAATGCGCCTTCGCCTGATCGGCAATTTGCTTCTCCACCAACGGCGTTCGCACGTAGCCGGGGTTGATGCAGTTGCTCGTGACGCCGTGGCTCGCGCCTTCGAGGGCCGTCACCTTCGACATCCCTTCGAGTGCATGCTTGGCGGTCACGTAGGCCACCTTGAACTCCGATGCCCGGAGTCCGTGCACCGAGGAGACGTTGACGATCCGGCCGAAGTCGCGGGAATACATGTGCGGCAACGCCGCTCGAATCAAGAGGAACGGCGCTTCCACCATCAACGTCTGAATGCGCCGGAACGCAGCCGGGTCGAAGTCGACGATCGAGGCGACGGTCTGAATCCCAGCGTTGTTGACGAGAATGTCGACGTCGAGTGTCAGGGTCTCGAGGTTCGCAGTGTCCAGGAGGTCGACAGCCCAGGCCTCGCCGCCGAGTTCGGTGGCCAACTCCTTGGCCGACGTCTCGTCGACGTCCGCGATCACGACACGGGCGCCGCGACCTGCCAACTGGCGGGCGCAGGCCGCCCCGATCCCACTGGCGCCACCCGTCACCAGAGCGGAACGGCCGGAGAGATCACTCACTTCAGGCCGACCTTCGACAGTTCTGCCTCGGTGGCAAGGCTTTTCGCGTCGGCGATGTCGATACTCTCGAGCGACAGGCCCTTGGTCTCGCGGGCGAACACGACCGCCACCACCGTGATGGCCGCGGCAATGGCCAGATACACCGCGATGGGGACCGAAGAGCCGTAGACGTCGAGCAGCTTGACCGCGATGATCGGCGCCAGCGACCCGGCGACGATCGATGTGACCTGGTACCCCAGGGACACACCCGAGTAGCGCATCCGCGTCGGGAACATCTCCGCCATGATGGCCGGTTGCGTTGCGTACATGAAGGCGTGGAAGACGAGTCCGATGATGATCGCCAGCATGATGACGACGTTGTGTCCGCTGTTCATCATCGGGAAGGCGAAGAAGCCCCACGTTGCGGCCGTGACGGCGCCGACGAGGTAGACCGGGCGACGTCCGACACGATCCGCCAGGCGCCCGACCTGCGGAATCACCGCGAAGTGGATGGCGTGCGCGATGAGCATCCACCACAGGATGGTGCTGGTGTCGGTGCCGACCTCGACCTTGAGGTACGTGATCGAGAAGGTGACCACGAGGTAGTACATGACGTTCTCGCCGAATCGCAGGCCCATCGCCGTGAACACGCCGCGCGGGTAACGCTTGACGACCTCGAAGACGCCGTAGGACGCGGCCTTGATGATCTCGGTCTGCTTCTGTGCCTCGAGGAAGATCGGCGCGTCGGTGACCTTGGTACGGATGTAGTAGCCGACGAACACGATGACCGCGGACAGCCAGAACGCCACTCGCCATCCCCAGCTCAGGAAGGCGGCGTCGGACAGGGTGGTGGTCAGGACGAGCAGCACGACGGTCGCGAGCAGGTTGCCGCCGGGTACACCGGCCTGAGGCCAGCTCGCCCAGAATCCGCGGCTCTTGTTCGGGCTGTGTTCGGCGACGAGAAGAACTGCGCCACCCCATTCGCCGCCGACCGCGAATCCCTGGATGAATCGCAGCGCGACGAGCAGCGCCGGAGCCCAGTAGCCGATCTGGTTGAACGTCGGCAGACATCCCATCAGGAACGTCGCGGATCCGACGAGCACCAGAGAGAACTGAAGAAGCTTCTTGCGGCCGTACTTGTCACCGAAGTGCCCGAACACGATGCCGCCCAGCGGGCGTGCGACGAATCCGACCGCGTAGGTGACGAACGAGGCAAGAATCGCGTCGAGTTCACTGGTGCCCTCGGCGAAGAAGATCTTGCTGAAGACGAGGGTGGCGGCCGTTCCGTAGAGGAAGAACTCGTACCACTCGACCACCGTACCGGCCATCGACGCGGCGACGACCTTCTTCAAGCCGCTGGGAGCGCTGTCGTCCTCGGCGCGGGTTGTGCTGTCCACAGTCATTGACTCTCCTCGATATGTGACGCAGTGCACATACTGCCGTCCGATAGGAGTATCGACGCACATGGCCCTCGGCCACAATGACTCGAACTGCACCCACCCTCTGCAAGAATGCAGATATGGCCGTCGAGCGGGATTTGTCACGGCCCCTACCCAGCGCCGACGACCTCCTCGTCCTGCTGGCTGTGGGGAGGTCCGGCCGTTTCACCTCGGCCGCGGACAACTTGGGCATCAACCACACGACGGTCTCGCGGCGGATCGCCGCCCTCGAACGCGCCGTCGGTGGCCGTGTCCTGGCCCGAGGAGCCGGAGGCTGGGAGCTCACCGAGTTGGGAAGGACGGCACTCGACGCCGCCGAATCCGTCGACGCCGTGCTGCGCGGTCTCGTCACCGGCCACCGAACCGGTGAGCTCGAGGGCGTCGTGCGCATCTCCGCGACGGACGGTTTCAGTGCGTACGTGGTTGCTCCCGCCGCGGCCCGTGTCCGCGAGCGCCACCCGGGCATCACCGTCGAGATCGTCGCGACCACGCGGCGGGCGTCGCAGCAACGGTCGGGAATGGACGTCGAGGTCGTCGTCGGCCAACCACAGGTCCACCGCGCGGAATCGGTGCGCCTCGCGGACTACTGCCTGGGGCTGTACGCGTCGAGAACCTACCTGGGCACGCACGAACAACCCCGCACTGCCGCAGACCTGGCCGACCACGGTCTCGTCTACTTCATCGACTCCGTTCTCGCGGTCGACGACCTCGATCAGGCCCGAACCATCGCGCCGTCGATGCACGAATCGGTAACGTCCACAAACGTTTTCGTCCACGTCGAGGCAACGCGAGCCCACGCCGGCATCGGACTGCTGCCCTGCTTCATGGCCGACCGGCACGACGACCTCGTCCGACTGCTGCCGAGCGACGTGGCGGTTCGGTTGTCCTACTGGTTGGTGGCGCGGCCCGAAGCGCTGCGTCGACCCGAGGTTGCCGCCGTGGTGGAGTCGATCAAGGCAGTGACGATGGAGGAGCGCGACGCGTTGCTAGGACAGCTGTGACGGGTTCCGGCCGCTTTGCTCCCAGTCCGTCCGGGGATCTGCATCTGGGAAATCTTCGGACCGCGTTGTTGGCGTGGCTCTTCGCGCGCTCCACCCAGCGGTCGTTCGCGCTGCGGATCGAGGACCTCGATCGCGTGGCCGACGGTGCGGAAGCTCGTCAGATTGCCGACTTACGTTCCGTGGGAATCGACTTCGACGGTACGCCGGTGCGGCAGTCCGAACGCCGTGAGCTCTACGACGCGGCATTGGATCGACTGGTCGACGCTGATCTCGTGTACGAATGTTATTGCACCCGCAGGGAAATCCTCGACGCGGCGTCGGCTCCGCACGCTCCGGACGGCGCCTACCCCGGTACCTGCAGGAATTTCACCGACAAGGAGCGGGCGATCCGCCGGACGGCCCGACCGGCTGCCCTCCGATTGCGAGCCGATGAATCCTCGTGGACCGTGTCGGATCTCCTTCACGGCGAATTCACCGGTGTGGTCGACGATTTCGTACTTCGCCGAGGTGACGGCATTCCGGCGTACAACCTCGCGGTGGTCGTCGACGACGGGGATCAGGGGATCGACCAAGTGGTCCGCGCCGACGATCTGCTGACATCCGCACCCCGTCAGGCATATCTGGCCGGGCTGCTGGGGATCGAACCTCCACAGTACGTTCACGTTCCGCTCGCAGTCGGCCCGACCGGGAAGAGGTTGGCCAAGCGCGACGGCGCAGTAACGTTGAGGGACAGAATCGAACTGGGGGAAATGCCGTCGGACGTGTTCCGACTCATCGCAGGTTCGTTCGGCGTCGACGCGACCAGTGCGCGGCAGCTTCTGGGTCGGTGGGATTCAACGCTGGTCCCGTCGGCGCCGTGGGCCGTTCGGCTACCACCCTAGGCAGCAGCGTCACCGCGACGTAGGGTGTGCGGCAATGCGACCTTTCCTTTCACGACAGGGATGACATGACTTCTGGCGGCTACGACCCGAACCAAGACCCACAGGGAAACCCGCCGCAAGGCGGGCAGGGCGGAACCCCGCCCCCCGGCTCCTATCCTTCGCCCGGTCAGTACCCGCCTCCCGGCGCCTACCCACCTCCCGGCCAGTACCCGCCGCCGCAGCAGGGTGGGCAGCAGTACGGACAGCCCGGTGGCTACCCGCCCCCGCCGCAGAGTGGGTACCCGGGTCAGCCGCAGCAGGGCGGTTACTCGTCGCAGCCGCAGTACGACCCCGGGCAGCAGTACGGGGGATTCCCCAACCCCAGCGGTAGCGGCGCGCCCGGCGACCTGTGGATTCGGCTCGGCGCCCGCATCATCGACGGGATCATCGTCGGCATCGTGTCGCTCATTCTGGCGCTGATTTTCGCGTCGACCGGCAATTTCATCGTGACCGGATTGCTGACGGCCATCATCGGGTTCGGCTACTTCGTCGCGATGGAGACCACACAGGGCGGGACGCTCGGCAAGAAGGTGCTCGGTCTGAGCGTTCACGGACCGGGTGGTGCTGCCAAGCCGACACCGCAGCAATCCGCCATCCGCAACGTGTTTCTCCTGTTCGGGATCATTCCGTTCGTCGGCAGCCTCCTCGTGCTCGTCGCGTACATCGTCATCGCGGTGACCATCAACAACAGCCCGACGAAGCAGGGAAAGCACGACGAAATCGCCGGCGGCACTCAGGTGGTCAAGAACTGATCCAAGAAGTTCACAAAAGGCGCGGACAACCGTCCGCGCCTTTTGTCGTACACAGGAGTTATTGTGTGCGCCATGACCGACGGATCGGACAAGAGCCCGTACGAGCACCCGCCACTGGGCAACGACGGGGGCAACCCGGAGTCCTACGGGCAGAACCCGCCTCCTCAGCAGAACTACGGCGGCTACCCGCCTCCACCGCAGAACTACGGCGCTTACCCTCCGCCGCAGCAGAACTATGGCAACTACCCGCCACCGCAGCAGAACTATGGCAACTACCCGCCACCTCCGCCCATGAATCCGGTCGATTCCGGGTACGGATACGGCGGGGCCCCGACGCTGACCGTGGGCAACGCACTGTCCTACGGCTGGAACAAGTTCAAGGCCAATGCGGGCGTGTGGGTGGGGATAATGCTGGTCGCTGCGGTCATCTCCGCTGTCGTCAGTTACCTCACCGGCGGGTTCAGCAGTAACACCGACGATTTGGCCGCGACGTTCTCAATCCTGAACATTCTCGGCACCCTCGCTTCCGCGGTCGTCAGCTACCTGCTCAACGCCGCATTCGTACGAGGTGCGCTGCACGAAACCGACGGCAACAAGCCGTCTTTCGCGGCGTTCTTCCAGTTCTCGAATGTGCTGGCCGTCGTACTGTCGAGTGTGCTCGTCGGACTGCTCACCGGCATCGGCTTCGTCCTGCTCATCATCCCCGGCATCGTCGTGATCTTCCTGACCTGGTGGACCCTGCAGTTCGTACTGGACCACGACCTCGGTCCTATCGGTGCCATCAAGGCGAGTGCGAAAGCGATCTCGTCGAACTTCGGCACACTCTTCGTCTTGGCTCTCGCGTGCGTCGGCATCAACATCGTCGGAGCGATTCCCATCGGCCTCGGACTTCTCATCACGGTCCCCGTCACGATCATCGCCGGCACATTCGCCTACCGGGTGGTCACAGGCGGCCGGGTGGCGTAGCTCGCCGGATTCGCTCGCGTCGCCGGTCGGGTGCTTGGATTGGCCCCATGACCGATACTCGAGAAACAAAGGAAGAACCGCACTCTGGACAGGCGGTGTTCGCTCGCGTCAACGGGAGCTACTACGCCGCCATTGTCGCGCTCTTCACCGCCACCCTCCTCATCTCCAACGTGACAGCCAGCAAGGGCGTCTCGTTCTTCTCCGGATCCGACGTGTTCCTCGGACCGTTCCAGATCCTGCCGATCAACACCGACGGCGCCTTCTTCCTCTTTCCCCTCGCCTACATCCTCGGCGACGTGCTCAGCGAGGTCTACGGCTTCAAGGCCACCCGCCGAGCCATCTACCTGGGGTTCGCGTCGCTGATCCTGACGTCGGTGTGCTTCTGGATCGCCATCCAGCTGCCGTCCGCCTCGTTCTACGAGAATCAGCAATCCCTCGAGACCGTCGTCGGTGTCGTGCCGCGCCTGGTGTTGGCCGGTCTCGCCGGCTACCTCGTCGGACAGATGCTGAACTCGCTCGTTCTCGTCGCGATAAAGGAACGCACCAAGGAGAAGCATCTCTGGGCGCGCCTGATCGGTTCGACCATCGTCGGAGAATTCGGCGACACCCTCATCTTCTGCTCCATCGCCGCCGGCGTCATCGGCATCAGTACCTGGACCGACTTCATCAACTACGTGATCGTCGGGTTCCTGTGGAAGACCCTGGCCGAGGTCCTGGTCATGCCCATCACCTACCGCGTCATCGCCTACCTCAAGAAGCGGGAGCCGACGTACGCGGTGTGAAGCTATCTCCCCTTTCGGACTCAGGGGCACCCTCACGTCACTGGATCGACTGAATGTGCCCCTGAGTCGCCGGGGGTAGCGATCAGCTCCCGTAGAACCGCCCCATCACCTCGGCCTTGAACTCCTGGAACCGGCCCGCCTCGATGGACGCGCGGATGTCGTCGACGAGCTTCACCGTGAACCGCTCGTTGTGAATGGTCGCGAGGGTCGAGGCGAGCATTTCCTTCGCCTTGAACAAATGGTGCATGTACGCGCGGGTGTAATGGGCGCAGGTATAGCAGTCGCACTCGTCGTCGATCGGGGTGAAATCGCGGCGGAATCGGCTGGTGTTGATGTTGAAGCGCCCGTCACGGGTGTAGATCGCGGCATTGCGCGCGACGCGTGAGGGATTGACGCAGTCGAAGGTGTCGGCGCCGTTCTCGATGGCGACGAAGAAGTCGTCGGGCTCGCTGATGCCGAGCATGTGCCGCGGTTTGTGTTCGGGCAGTTCCTCGTTCACCCATCGCACGATGGTCCCGAGGTTCTGCTTCTCGAGGGCTCCGCCGATACCGAATCCGTCGAAGTCCAGCTCGGCCAAGCCCCGAGCGGCCTTGCGCCGAAGGTCCTCGTACTGTGCGCCCTGCACCACTCCGAACAGTGATTGATACGGCTTGCCGACGCGTTCTGCCGTGAGCCGCTTGTGCTCGTCGACGCACCGGACGGCCCACGCCTGCGTCCGGTCCACCGAAAGTTCTTGGTAGCCGCGGGTGTTCATCAGTGTGGTGAGCTCGTCGAAGGCGAACATGATGTCGGCGCCGAGCTGATGCTGAATCTGCATCGACACCTCGGGGGTGAAGCGGTGCCGGGAACCGTCGAGGTGCGATTTGAACGTCACCCCGTCGTCGTCGACCCTGGCGAGACGTTCTTTGCCCTCGGCGATCACGTCGTCGGACTGCACTCGCGAACTGTCCATCGAGATGACCTTCTTGAAACCGACGCCGAGAGACATGACCTGAAAGCCGCCGCTGTCGGTGAACGTCGGGCCGTCCCAGTTCATGAACTTGCCGAGTCCGCCGGCCTCGTCCACGATGTCGGATCCCGGTTGCAGGTACAGGTGATATGCATTCGCAAGAACGGCTTGCGCTCCGAGATCCTTCATCGTTTCGGGCAGAACAGCTTTGACCGTTGCCTTGGTGCCGACTGCGATGAACGCCGGAGTGGAGATGTCACCGTGCGGGGTGTGAATCACACCGGCTCGACCGAGTTCGCCGTCTATCCGTGTACCGATGTCGAAGTAGGGCGAAGTCACCGGCTCATTGAATCAGACGCCGCTTTGAGTCCCGACGCACTGAGGCGGTAGTACGCGCCGCGTGCGTCGATCAGCTGCTCGTGTGTGCCCTGTTCGACGATGGATCCGTTCTCCATCACCAGGATGAGATCGGCGTCGCGGATGGTCGAAAGTCGGTGCGCGATAACGAAGCTCGTGCGGTCACTGCGCAGAGCAGCGGTGGCCTTCTGCACCAGCAGTTCGGTGCGGGTGTCGACCGACGACGTGGCCTCGTCTAGAATGAGAATCGACGGGTTGGCGAGGAACGCACGCGCGATGGTGATCAGCTGCTTCTCGCCGGCACTGACGTTGCCGCCTTCACCGTCGATCACGGTGTCGTACCCGAGCGGCAGCGAATGCACGAACCGGTCGACGTAGCTGACCTGCGCGGCCTCCATGATCTTGTCCTCGGGCGCGGTCGGGTCACCGTAGGCGATGTTCTCGCGAATGGTGCCGCCGAACAGCCAGGTGTCCTGCAGCACCATTCCGGTTCGCTCCCGCAGGTCGTCGCGGGTCATTCGCCGTGTGTCGACGCCGTCGACGGTGATGCGACCGGAGTCGATGTCGTAGAACCTCATGATCAGGTTCACGAGCGTGGTCTTGCCCGCGCCCGTCGGCCCGACGATCGCCACCATCTGTCCGGGCTCGGCCACGAACGACAGGTCCTCGATGAGCGGCCGCTCCGCCTCGTAGCGGAAGGAGACGTTCTCGAATTCGACTCGTCCGCTTCGACTATCGGGGGTCGCGGCGGGAATCGGGTCCGGCTCCTCCTGGTCGGCGTCGAGGATCTCGAAGATGCGCTCGGCCGACGCGACGCCGGACTGCAGCAGGTTGACCATCGAGCCGATCTGCGTCAGTGGTTGCGTAAACTGGCGCGAGTACTGGATGAACGCCTGCACTTCACCGAGGCTCAGCGTGCCCGAGGCCACCCGCAGACCGCCGACGACCGCGATGATCACGTAGTTGATGTTTCCGAGAAACATGATGGCGGGCATGACGATCCCGGAGATGAACTGCGCTCGGTAGCTCGCCTGGTACAGCTCTTCGTTGCTGTCGTGAAAGACGCGCTCGGTCTCTTCCTGGCGACCGTAGGCCTTGACCAGTTCGTGGCCGGTGTACGCCTCTTCGACCTGAGCGTTGAGCGAACCGGTCTGCTTCCACTGCGCAATGAAGTGCGGCTGCGATCGTTTCGCGATCTGCGCGGTCACCACGATGGACACCGGAACCGTCAGCACCGCAACGAGAGCCAGCAAAGGTGAGATGTAGAGCATCATCGCGAGGATGCCGAGGACGGTGAGCACCGACGTCACGAGCTGAGAGAGCGTCTGCTGCAGGCTCTGCGACACGTTGTCGATGTCGTTGGTTACCCTGGAAAGAACGTCGCCGCGCTTGTGAGAATCGAAGTAGCTCAACGGAAGTCGATGGATCTTGCTCTCGACGTCGGTGCGCAGCTTCTTGATGGTCTTCTGCAGCGCTACGTTGAGCAGGTACCCCTGCAGCCATCCGAGCAGCGCGGAGGCAAGGTAGAGCGCCAGGACGATCATCAGCACCCGACCGACGGCGTCGAAGTCGACGCCCAGGCCGGGCGTGAGATTCATACCCGACACCAGGTCGGCGAAGGTGCCCTGGCCGGCGTCGCGAAGATTCTGCACTGCTTCGTCTTTGGAGATACCGAGCGGCAGCTGCCGTCCCACGATGCCGTCGAAGATCAGGTTGGTGGCATCACCGAGGATCTTGGGAGCCAACACCGTCAACACCACGCTGGCCGACGCCAGAATCAGGACGATCGAGATCATGGCTCGCTGCGGCTTCAACCGCGCGAGCAGACGTTTGACCGACGGTCCGAAGGTCATCGCCTTGGTGCCGGGCGCTCCGGGCGCGGCCGCCATGGGCCCGCCTGCCCGCGTCACGACACGCTCGCTGTCGCGGCTTGGGAGTCGACGATCTCGGCGTAGGTGGGGCACGAGTTCACCAACTCGTCGTGCGTGCCGACGCCGACCATCCGGCCGTCGTCGAGCACCACGATCTGCTCGGCGTCGCGAATCGTCGACACTCGCTGAGCGACGACGATCACACTCGATTCGCGGGTCACGGGTCGCAGCGCGTCACGCAGGTTCGCATCCGTGGTCAGGTCGAGCGCGGAAAACGCGTCGTCGAACACGTACACGCTGGGACGACGGATGACTGCCCGCGCAATGGCCAGACGCTGACGCTGCCCGCCCGACACGGTCGTACCGCCCTGGGACACCGCAGTGTCCAGACCGTCCGGCATCTCCCGCACGAAGTCCGCTGCCTGCGCGATCTCGAGCGCGTCCCACATCTCGGCCTCCGTGGCGTCCTCTTTGCCGTACCGGAGGTTGGACGCGATGGTGCCCGAGAAGAGGTAGGGCCGCTGCGGCACCAGTCCGATCTCGGCGCGCAGCGACTGAAGACCCAGCGCGCGGACGTCCACCCCGCCGACGCGCACCACACCGGCAGTGGTGTCGATGAGGCGCGGGAGCAGGTTGACCAAGGTGGTCTTGCCCGATCCGGTACTGCCGATGATCGCCGTGGTGGTTCCGGCGGTCGTGGTGAACGAGACATCGCACAGCACCGGAAACTCTGCACCGGGGTAGGAGAATCCGGCCCCGTCGAGTTCGACGGTGGCCGCTGAGGTGAGGAACGATGCCGGCTTCGTCGGCGGCACCACCGACGACTCGGTGTTGAGCACGGCCTGGATGCGCTCGGCACAGACCGACGCGCGCGGCGCCATCATCGCGATGAAGGAGGCCATCATCACGGCCATGAGAATTTGCATGATGTAGCTGAGCAATGCCGTCAGTGACCCGATCTCCATGCGTCCCTGGTCGATTGCGTGTCCGCCGAACCAGATGACGGCCACCGACGTGAGGTTGCTGATGAGCATGACGACGGGGAATAGCAGGACCTGCAGACGGCCGACGCGCAAGGCGGTGGCCGTCAACTCGGAATTGGCGTCGTCGAATCGGGAGATCTCGTACGGCTCCCGCACGAAGGCGCGGACCACGCGGATTCCCGTGATCTGTTCGCGCAGAACACGGTTGACGGTGTCGATGCGTGTCTGCATCTGTTTGAAGCCGGGGATCATCCGAACGATGATGAGCCCCATGGAGATTGCCAGGGCGGGTACTGCGATGGCGAGGACCCACGAGAGTCCGAGATCTTCGCGCAGCGCCATGAACACGCCGCCGACACACATGATCGGGGCCATGACCAGGATGGTGCAGCCCATGACGATCAGCATCTGCACCTGTTGAACGTCGTTCGTGTTGCGAGTGATCAACGACGGTGCGCCGAACTGACCGACCTCGCGCGCCGAGAACGTACCGACGCGATCGAGCAACGCTCCACGCAGGTCACGCCCGGCCGCCATGGCCGCTTTGGCACCGAAGTAGACGCCGCCGATCGAGCACATGATCTGCAGGAACGACACCGCCAGCATCAGACCGCCGGTGGAGAGAATGTAGTTCGTGTCTCCGCGGGTGATGCCGTTGTCGATGATGTCGGCGTTGAGACTGGGCAGGTAGAGCGACGCCACCGTCGCGAAGAGTTGGAGCACCACTACCGCGGCGAGGGGGCGGCGGTAGGGAGCGAGGTACGTGCGCAGCAGTGAAATCAGCATGACCGTTCGACGGTACCTTTCTCAGAACTGCGCACGTACCCCGTTTTCATCGTGCGTCGACCACGTCTTTGTGAGCGGTGTCCGATTGGAGAACCTTCTGCAACTTCTCGCCCTCGATGTCGACGTTGGGCAAGATCTTGTCCAGCCACTTCGGCAGGTACCAGGCCTTGTCGCCGAGGAGCGACATGACGGCCGGGATCAGCACCATGCGCACCACGAAGGCGTCGAAGAACACTGCCGCCGCCAGCGCGAAGCCGATCGACTTGATGAACGCGTCGGGCTCGAGCATGAACGCGGCGAACACCGAGATCATGATGACGGCCGCCGCGGCGACGACGCGGGCGCCGTACTTGAAGCCCGTCACGATGGCTTCCTGCGAGTCCGCACCATGTACGTAGGCCTCTCGCATGCGGGACACGAGGAACACCTGGTAGTCCATCGCGAGTCCGAACACCACGCCGATCAGGAAGATCGGCATGAAGCTGACGATGGGCTGCGGATTCGAGATGAGTCCGAGTCCGCCCTCCTGGAAGATGAAGACCGTCGCACCGAACGTCGCGAGAACGCTCAGCAGGAATCCGACCGTGGCCGTCAGCGGCACTAGGATCGACCGGAACACGACCATCAGAAGCAGGAACGCCAGGCCTACCACCACAGCGAGGTACGGGATCAGTGCGTCCTGAAGTCGTTGCGAGACATCGAGTTCCAGTGCCGTCTGACCGGTGACGCCGTACTCGACGCCCAGTTCCGACGCGAGCCCGGGCTCTGCGTCACGCAAGGCGTTGACGAGATCGCGTGTCTCCTCGCTGTTGGGCGAGCTCCTCGGGGTGACCGACACGAGTGCCGTGTCTCCGGCCTCGTTCACGCCGGCCTGCTGTGCGTTCGCAACGTCCGCGTTGGACGAGGCTGTCTCCACCACGCGTGAGAACGCTGCTGCGCGATCGGCTTCCGGGACGTTGCTCGCGTCGACGACCACCAGCAACGGACCGTTGCGGCCGGGACCGAAGCCCTGATCGACCAGGTCGTACGCCATGCGCACGGGGGTTCCCGGTTCCGACGTCGCGATGGAGGGCAGAGCCAGTCGCAGGCCCGTCATCGGTCCCGCGATCACACCGAGGATCACCACTCCGGCGATCAGGAACAGTGCAGGCCGCTTGACCACGAGGCGGACCCAGCGCAGGCCGTTGGTCGGGTTCTCACTGTGCTCGGGGTCCGGAACGGTACGAACCTTGCCCGCGAACGCCTTTCGGCCGAACAGTCCGAGTACGGCGGGAAGAAGGGTGAGCGCGACCAGAACGGCCACGAGGACGCCGAATCCGGCAGCCAGACCCATCTGCGAGAGGAAGGGGATGCCGACGACGCGGAGTGCGACGAGTGCGATCAGCACGGTGGTACCGGCGAAAACGACTGCACTGCCGGCTGTTCCGACCGCGCGGCCGGCCGCTTCCTCGCGGTCGTCGGTATTGGTCAACTCGTTGCGGAAACGAGCGACGATGAACAGCGAGTAGTCGATGGCCACCGCCAAACCGATCATCAACGCGAGAATCGGTGTGAACTGGGTCAATTCGGCAAAACCGGTCGCGGTCGTGATGGTGAGACTGGTGATGCCAACGCCGACGATGGCCGTGATGAGGGGCAGACCGGCCGCGACGAGCGATCCGAACATGACCACCAGCACGACTGCGGCGACGGCGAGGCCGATCAGCTCGGCCGATCCTCCGGGAGGCGTGTTCTCCTGCATGGCGCTGCCGCCGATCTGCACGTTCAGCCCGGCGTCACGCGCAGGCTGTGCGGCTTGATCGAGCTGCGACCGAGTGTCGGCGGTGACGTCGGTGACGGTGCCCGAGAGCGGCACCTCCAGCGTTCCGATGGTCTTGTCGGGCGAGAGCGGCGAGACCGCAGCAGCATTTGCTCGAGCGACATCCGGGGCGACGCCGGACTGGTTGTAGGTGTCGACGATCGCCTGGTTGCCGGCCACCGGGTCGAGCAACGGGGCCGCGCCCTCGGGTACGGGGCCGGCGGCCGGGTCGACCTTGGCCGAATCCTTCACCGCGGCGATGCCGCGGATGTCGGCGATGACTTTGTCGATAGCCGCGGTGTTCTCCGGGGAATCCAGCGTGGTGCCCGCCGGGGCCTGGAACACGAACTGCGCGGTGGCAGCGGTCAGCGGGTCTTCCGACGCCGCCGGGAACCGCTCCGACTGCAGGTCGAGGGCCTGCTGGGCGGGGGTGCCCGGAATGGAGAACGCGTTGCTCGTGGGACCCGACAGCGTGGCGGCCCCGACACCGGCCAGGATCAGCAGGGCGAGCCAGACAACGAGTACGACAGCTTTTCGCCGGTAGGCGAATCGGCCGACTCGGTAGAGATAGGTGGCCACGGTGGACTCCTCGGTGAATTAGTTCTGTTTCAGTGGAACGGGATCGACGAAACCGTGTTCGAGTTGCGCGAGCGATTGCTCGACCAACTCGCGTGCGGAAGATGCGTGGGATTCGCCGCTTTCCCACAGCGCCAGCGCCGCGCTGACCGCCGCACCGATGATCGACTGCAGCATGCGCGGGTAGAGATCGGCCCGGCTGTCCATCCCGATGCGCTCGGCGATGGCATCGGTGAAAGCCTGGCTCAACGTGCTGTCGAGTTCGAGCTTTCGGGCCAGGAGGTTGGGTGTGGATTCGACCATCTTGGCCACTTCCATCGTCTCGTGGATGTCACGATCGGGGTCGTCGATGATCCCGAGAACGATGTGCCGCAACGATTCCCAGAACGGTTCGCTTGCGGGACGTTGCCGAAGCAACTCGACCCATTCGAACGCGCCCTCCTCGAGGTAGTGCAGCGCCGCTTCTTCTTTGCTGGAGAAGTAGTTGTGAAAGGTGCGTGTGGAGACACCCGCTTCCGCAGCAATCGCTTCGGCGGTGACGACCTCGAAGCCCAGACAGCGGCCCAGTTTGATGGCCGCAGCGCTGAGCGCCGCCCTCGTGGCAGCCTTCTTCCGATCACGAAGGCTCGGGTTGGTGGTCACCCGATCCACGGTACGGAATTATGCACGTGCGTGCAAAGTTGCAGACGCACGCAAACTTGTGTGTTGCATCACCGTCGACGCTGCCACGCACCAGGTACGTCCGTCAGCTCCCGAACGAACGGCGGAACGGCACCGGCAGCAACGTCGGCGATGGTCACACGCTCCAGAACCGCACGGATGTTCGTCCGCACCGCGATCCACACGTCCTGCAGTACCGCGGCGTGAGCGTCGTACGTCAGGTCCTCGGGCCGGCGGCCCCGTACGGACGCCAGCGGACCGTCGATCACGCGGATCACGTCGGCAATCGAGATGCGCGACGCGTCCCTCGTCAACCAGTACCCGCCGTCCGGTCCGCGACGAGCGGACACGAGGTCCGCGCGGCGAAGATCAGCCAGGACGACTTCCAGCGTCTTCGGCGTCTCCCCCACGGCAGCGGCCAACGCGTCGGACTTCACCGGGGCACCGTCGTGCGCAGCCATCTCCACGAGAGCTCGCACAGCGGTGTCGGCCTTCGCGGTGATGTGCACCTACGACAGGGTAGTGACCCCCCGACCGGCCTCCGGCCTTCCCGCAACCCCCGACCGGCCTCCGGCCTTCCCGCAACCCCCGACCGGCCTCCGGCCTTCCCGCCCGACATGCCGCATCACCCTCCGCGCACTAAGTTCCAGACCATGACAACCCTCAGCGAACCCGTCTTCTCCCCCGACGACATCGACGGTCTCGCGTGGTTCTACTCGATGCACGGGTACGCCGTGCTCCGCGGAATGCAGAGCGAAGCCGACGTCGACCGCATGGAAGCCGAGTGCGTCGCAGCCCAGAATGCCGTTGTCGCAGGCGAACTCGACGCACGGTACGGATCGACCGTGTTCCTCGACGAAGCCGCGAAGGCCGACAGGTTCGCGAACTACGTCGAGTTCGTCAACGAGGTCTCCCCCGCGGTGCACGAGGCCATCACGCATCCGACACTCGTCGATGCCGTCCGCCGCTTGCTGGGTGACACGGCGTGGCTACGCGACAGCGAGCAGTTCGGCGTGGTCTATCAGGATGCGCGCCCCGGCAAGGAATCCGGCTACACGCGAATCGGCTGGCATTCGGACTGGCAGGCCAGTCCCAGCCTGGACATCTGGCCGTCGACGGCGTTCACGTTCCACATCGACGGGACGTCGCCGGCCAACGGGTTCCTCCGCGTAGTCCCGGGAAGTCACCTGTGGGCGACGCCGGCGCCCTACCGAAACATCAACAACGTCGAGGTGCCGTCGACGGCGCGAGCCACCGGCGGTCGCTCCGCGAGTGCGCCCCCGTTCCCGATGCCGCTCGGCTTCGAGAAGGTGCGCGGGGAGGTGGCCGTCTACGTCGAGCGCGGGGACGTGATCCTGCACGACGCATACCTGTGGCATTCCGCCGCCCGCGCCACCGACGACCACGCGACGCGCCGGCACGTGCGCGGCGGCTACTTCGCGGGGACCGCTCCCGAAGCGGGGGTAGAGGAGTTCATCAAGAACGCGGCGCGGTGAGCCGGCTAGCGCGCCAGCCACGGTGCGAGCCGGGCCGTGATGAACGGCAGCAGCACGTAGACCATCAGCGGCGTATTGATCAGAGTGAGCACCAACGTTCGTAACACCACGTTCGGAATGTGCGGCGCCACAAGAAAATTCAACACCAGACTCAGCGGGAAGAACGCGATCCAGATGGTGATGCCCTGCTTCCACCGAGGCGGAGGAGCGCCCACGACGCGCACTGCGTTGGTCAGATTCGACTGCGGTTCGAACCACCCCTCGATGCCGGTCAGCCGGTGGGTTGCGGCGTCGTCGGCCACGCCCTCTCCACGGGCGACCCACGCTTTGCGGAGCGGCGACGCGAGCCAATCGTCGAGGGTGTCATCGCTTGCGAACCGATACAGCACGTAGTACTCGGACGGATCCGAGGACGATCGCAGCCAGCCGCCACCGAGAAATCCGGGAAAGGTCCGCACGATGGAGATGCCCGCGTCGGTCCAGGCCACGAACTCCTGCTCGCGACCGTCGCTGATGCGTCTGACCACCGACGTGGTCACGGAGGTCTCTGTCATGCCTCACACTGTGCAGCCGCGAAGCAATTCCTGCACATCGGATGCGGGTGAGGCCGGACACCGATACTTTGTGTCCGAGTCGAGAGGGACGCGAATGTCGGAATCGAAGCACACGACCTCCATGACGGTGTTGATGACACCGGACATGGCCAACTTCTCCGGGAACGTACACGGCGGAACGATTCTCAAGCTTCTCGACCAGGTCGCGTACGCGTGCGCGAGCAGGTACGCGCAGTCCTACGTCGTCACCCTGTCAGTCGATCGGGTGGTGTTTCGAGAGGCAATCCACGTAGGTGAACTGGTCACGTTCTCCGCGACGGTCAACTACACCGGAAAAACGTCGATGGAAGTCGGAATTCACGTGCAGACGGAAAACATCCGCGACGGCGTGACCCGGCACACCAACAGTTGCTACTTCACGATGGTGGCGGTCGATTCCGACGGCAAGGCCATCACGGTGCCTCCGCTCACCCCGGTGGGAGACGTTGCGCGACAACGGTTCGAGGCCGCTCTGCGACGCAGAGAGCTTCGGAAGGCCACGGAGCAGATGGAGCGAGCCATCCGGCGCGAGGCGCGGGGATTGCCTTAGGGCGCTTCGGAGAACAGCCCGGTGTAGGACGGGGCGGGGCGAGCGCTCATGTCGGTGACCGGCGAGTTGGCAGCGGTCTCGGCGGCTTCGGACTCGGGATTGCTCGGTGCGAGAAACAGCGGGTTGGGTTCCATTAAAACCCCTTCGAATGAGGGACATCGACGTACATGTCAGTGTGGGTGTGTCGGCGTGCGCTGGGAATCCAACGTGCAAGGTTGAACGCTGACTCGTGGCCAGAAGTTCGTGCGACAACACCTACCCTACGCCATGCTCACAATATGTAGCGCATGGATCGCGCGTGTCAGCTGATTCCGTACCGCTTGGCCAGGTCGTCGAGTCGTGTTGCGTCAGCGGGCGTCGGACCCGGCTTCGACGGGATGGCCGCGATGGCGAGAGCACTCTCCCAATCCGTCTCGAGCTGGGCGTACTCGTTCTCACGCAACTGACCCTGGGCAGTGACGTCGCCGCCGACCGGGCTCGTCACATCGTGCTTCGACAGTCGACGCTCGAGGTACCGAGCAACTTTCTGGGCGAGGAGTTGGTGGGTGCTCATGGTGTGCGGCGCTCCGTTCGCGGCGAAACCGACATCGCACACCACTGGGTTCGAGTGTTCGTCTGTCGCCGTACACGTTCTCGTCGACGGTCGCCTTGAGTTTTGACATTAGCAACGCACACGGACGGTCGTACTGGGCCGGTGCCGATTCGGTTCTGTCGACGTGTGCGGGTGCCTGTGCCACACTGGGGCAGGTCAACGAAAATGCATCGTCTCGAATCCGGAGATGCATTTCTCGTGGGTGCTCAACCGTCGACGCGATCCGCGTCCGGGGCGCTCGGGGCCGCCACCGCAACGAGGATTCATGACTGCTGCATCGACAGGTCCGGTAGTCGAGCGACCAGCCGCTCGCTACGTCAGTACGTACACCGAACTATCCGTTCAGGTGCGGGAATCGGGTCTGCTCGAGCGGCGCCACGGGTACTACTGGTCACGCATAATCGGCACTGTGGCAGCGTTTTTCGGCGTATGGGTCGCGTCGGCATTCCTGGGAGACTCCTGGTGGCAACTGGCGTTGGCCGCCGTTCTCGCAGTCGTCAGCACCCAGTTCGGATTCCTCGGACACGACGGCGCCCACCGCCAGATGTTCGATTCCGCTAAATGGAACGAGTGGACCGCCCGCATCATTGCCGGCGCATTCGCAGGACTTTCGCTGTACTGGTGGCAGGGAAAGCACAACCGCCACCACAAGGCGCCCAATCAGATCGGCATCGATCCCGACATCGGCAACGGGGTTCTCGCATTCGTCCCCGCATACGCACACAAGCGAACCGGATTCGCCGAGGCATTCACTCGCCGCCAAGGGTGGCTGTTCTTTCCGCTGCTGACGCTCGAAGGCGCAGCACTCCACGTGGCCAGCGTCCAGACCCTGCTCGGCGACAAGAAGATCAAGCGTCGCAAGACGGAGCTGGCGCTGATCGCCGTCCGACTCGGCCTCGGCTTCGTCGTCCCCTTCCTCTTCATGTCGCCCGGCCTCGCCGTCGGGTTCATTCTGATCCACCTTGCCGTGTTCGGCGTGCTGCTCGGCGGATCGTTCGCCCCGAACCACAAGGGCATGCCGATCGTCCCAGAGAATGCCAAGGTCGACTTCCTGCGCCGCCAGGTCCTGATGTCGCGCAACGTCGAGGGCGGTGTGGTGACCGACTACATGATGGGCGGTCTGAACTACCAGATCGAGCACCACCTCTTCCCGAGCATGCCGCGCCCGAACCTGCACAAGGTGCGCCCGCTGGTTCGCGCACACTGCGAGAAGCACGGTGTCACCTACACGGAGACGACCCTGCTGAAGTCCTACGGCATCGTCGTCCGCTACCTCAACCAGGTCGGACTGTCCAAGCGCAACCCGTTCGAGTGCCCCCTGCTTCGCGAATACCGGTGACGCACGTCACGTAAACTGCGGCGATGATCGCCGACGCGTGGAACTCGCTCCCGCTCGTGTTGCGTGACCCCGTCGCGCTGGCGGTCCCCGCGTTCGTCCTTCTGCTCGTCGTCGAATGGGTGGCCGCGGCCAAGCTCGAGCACGGGACCTACCTCTCGAAGGATGCCCGCGCGAGCCTTGCCACGGGCCTGGTCTCCATCGCCACGTCGGCCGCCTGGAAGGCGCTGGGCCTCGTCGCCTACACCCTTATCTACGACCATGTCGCGCCGTGGCACCTGCCCGCCGACGCCTGGTACACCTGGGTGATCCTGCTGCTCGGCGTCGACCTGCTCTTCTACTGGTACCACCGCATCGCGCACCGGACTCGCATCGTCTGGGCGACGCACCAGGCGCACCACTCCAGCGAATACTTCAACTTCGCCACCGCACTGCGTCAGAAGTGGAACAACAGCGGTGAGCTGATCATGTGGATTCCCTTGCCGCTCATCGGTATTCCGCCATGGATGGTGTTCGTCGGCTTCTCGGTCAACCTCGTCTATCAGTTCTGGGTCCACACCGAACGGATCGACCGCATGCCCCGGTGGTTCGAGTTCGTCTTCAACACCCCGTCCCACCACCGCGTGCACCACGGCAGCGATCCGCAGTACCTCGACAAGAACTACGCCGGCATTCTGGTGATCTGGGACCGCCTGTTCGACACCTACGCCGAGGAGACCTCAAGCCCTCGCTACGGGCTGACGAAGCCGGTCGAGACCTACAACATCGTGCGGTTGCAGACACGTGAGTACGAGGCCATCGCTCGGGATGTGCGCAGCGCCAACGGTTTACGCGCCAAGCTCGGCTACGTCTTCGGGCCGCCAGGGTGGGCGCCTGGTGGGGTGTCGGTTCGCGGTGATCGCGGCGAACTGGTTCGGGAAAGCCTGGTGGACCGAACAATTCGGCCGTGATCACCGCGGGGGTGCGGGCGGTGTTGCACCCCAGTCGGGCCGGTGGGCGGGATCCCGCGCATCGATGGGGTGTGCGCATCCCATTAGTGCACGATTTGTCTCGCTTACCGAGACAAATCCTGCAGAATCCCACGCATCCCGTCGTAATCACGGCGAAAGTGTCCCCGAAAGCCTGGTGGACCGAACGATTCGGCCGCGACCACCGCGGCCACTGCGATCACCGCGACCACCGAAGGCCTACCCCTTCGCCAGCGTCACCAAGAAGTCCACCGACCCCGTGGGCGCCACCGTCACGAAGCCGAGCGACGGGGGCTCCACGCCGTAGTCCGCCCAGGTGGCGGGGATGCTGCCCGACGCAATGAGGTTCTCGCCGGACTGAAGTACCTGCATCGGCACCGTCACGTCCTTGGTCACGCCCTTGAGCGACAGGGTGCCGGCGACGTCGACAGTTGTGGTGGTGCCGTCCTTGGGGATGCTCGCGAGGTCGGCGGGTGCGGTGACGGTGAAGGTGGCCGTCGGGTTGGCAGCAACGTCGAAGATGTTGCCGCGGAACTGATTGTCGCGGCGATCGCTGTCGGTGGTGATGGTCGCCGTCTGCACCGTGATCTCGCCTGCGGTCAGCTTCTCGTCGGCGACGGTGGCAGAGCCGGACACGTCCGGGGTGGTGCCGACGACCGTGACGTCGGAACCGTTCAACACCTCGGCGACGGTGTATCCGGCGGCGGTCTTGTTCGCGTCGTCACCGGGAACGACGGTGAACGTGCCGTCGACGTCGCCCGTGGCAGCTTCGACGCCGGAGGTCGACACCGACGCGGCAGGAGCGTCGTCTTCCGCGAAGACGTTGGCGTAGATCTTGGGTCCGAAGTACAGACCCAGCGCTACGACGACGACGATTCCGAGGGCGATCCACCACTTCTTCATGATTCACATAGTAGTTGCAGCTTCAACGTCGCGTTTGTCCGAAGCGCTGTGGACTTGCTGTGAATACGAAGAAGCCCCTCACCCGCGATGGCAGATGAGGGGTTCTCGGCGGTGGCGGAGAGATTTGAACTCTCGGACGGGGGTTACCCGTCACGCGCTTTCGAGGCGCGCTCCTTAGGCCGCTCGGACACGCCACCGACGGGTACGTTACCCGACGGTCCGGCTGTATTCGAAATCGACCGGAAGCGCGAGGAGACTACTTGCCGGTCAGCTTGTCCTTGATGTCGCTGATTCCGTCTTTGACCTTCTCGACGCCGTCTTTCACGGCGGAGGAGGCCTGATCGCCCTTGCCTTCTTGGCGCAGGTCTTCGTTACCGGTCGCGGTGCCGGCGCCCTCTTTGGCCTTCCCCTTGAGGTCTTCGGCCTTGTTGCTGATCTTGTCGTCGAGTCCCATTTCTGGTTCCTTACGTTCAGGTGAAGCTCGTATCTTCCGCCCCTCCATTTCGGCAAGGCAGGCGACGCAACATTGCGTCTGATCATGCAACGAACTGATACCCGTAAAGGTGCCGACGCTAAACGCTGCGTCGCTGAGAAAACCATGTGCGAATCGACTCGGCGCAATCCGCTTCGAGCACGCCGCCCCTGACCTGCGGCCGGTGGGTCAGTCGACGGTCACGCACCACGTCCCACAGCGAACCGACTGCCCCGGTCTTGGGCTCCCACGCACCGAACACCACCCGCTCCACGCGCGCGGCGACCAGAGCTCCTGCGCACATCGTGCACGGCTCCAGGGTCACCACCAGAGTGCAGCCACCCAATCGCCAGCCGTCGCCGTGGCGCGACGCCGCCGACCGCAGCGCCAGAATCTCCGCATGCGCCGTCGGGTCGTGCAGCCGTTCACGCGCGTTCGAGGCAGAGGCGATTTCAATACCGGACCCGTCGAAGATCACGGCACCCACCGGCACGTCGTCACCCGAGGAATTCCCGGCGACGTCGAGAGCTCGCCGCATCCACACGTCGTCGCCCTGAACTTCCGAAAAAGCCTGCACTACCGAGACAGTTTGTCGAGCACCGCGGCGAACTCGTCCGCGAAACCGAGCCGGTTCGCGATGTTGCCCAACTGCTCGTCGGGATAGAGATCGGTCTCGGCGAGGATCACCGACAGAACCGGTTCGGGCAGACCGAGATCGGCCAGCACGGCGAGGTCGCCCTCTTCCCACGGTTCGACGTCGTCGAGGTCGTCCTCGTCGATGTCGGGGATGTCGATGTTGAGCTTGTCGAGAACGTCCGCCGCGATGTCGTAGTCGATCGCCATCGATGCGTCGGAGAGCAGCAGCCGGGTCCCCGACGGCGCGGGACGCACGATCACGAAGAACTCGTCGTCGACGTCCAACAGCCCGAACACGGCACCGGCACTGCGCATCTCACGAAGCTCGGTTTCCGCCTTGCTCAAGCTGACCAGAGCGCCGCTGCCGAGGGCGCTGCAGGTCCATTTGCCTTCTTCACGCACGACCGCGACGGCGAACCCTTCGAGGTCGTCGTCGCGGTCCGACGAGGCGCTCTTGCCCCCACGCTGTGTGGCCATGCGCGCAACCGTAGTCCGAGATGTGCGCGTCCATGAAGTCAACCTCCTCTCCATGTGGAAACCTGTGTTCGATGGACAGACCGGTATGCATTCTGGGCTTGGGATTGATCGGGGGCTCCCTGCTCCGAGCGGTCGTGTCGACCGGACGGATCGCGTGGGGATACAACCGTTCCTTCGGGTCGGTGGAGGCTGCGAGGTCCGACGGATACGACGCCGAGAACGACCTCGAGGCGGTCCTGCGCCGGGCGGCCGTGGCCGATGCGCTCGTCGTCATCGCCGTTCCGATGACCGCAGTCGACTCCGTTCTGGACGCGGTGGCGAGGTACGCGCCGAACTGCGCGCTCACCGACGTCGTCAGTGTGAAGGCGGAGATGGCCGGCGCGGTCGCCGCACACGGACTGAGCGCCCGCTACATCGGCGGTCACCCGATGGCGGGGACCTCCGCGTCGGGCTGGATCGCGACGGACGAGGACCTGTTCCGCAATGCGGTGTGGGTTGTGAGCGTCGACGACGGCGTCGATCCGGACGTGTGGACGACGGTCGCCAGGCTCGCGCTGTCGGTCGGATCGGTGGTGGTGCCGGCCGCGTCCGACGAACACGATCGCGCGGTCGCGCGGGTCTCACACCTCCCGCACCTGCTGGCCGAGACGCTTGCGGCGGTGGGCGCCGCCGGCGGAGACCTCGCACTCAGGTTGGCCGCTGGATCGTTTCGCGACGGGACCCGCGTCGCCGGAACGTCGCCCACGCTGGTCAATGCGATGTGCGAAGCGAATGCGGCCGGTCTGACGGCGGCGCTCGACGATGCGATCGAGCGGCTCGTGCAGGCACGCGAGGCGCTGTCGAACGACAGCTCGACCGCCGAGCTCGTGGACGCGGGACACACCGCCCGCCGACGCTACGACGACCAACTGCAGTGGTGGGAGATCACCGACGTCACGATCGGCGTCGGCGACTGGGTCACCGCGCTTCGCGACGCGGGACGCCGCGGGGGCGTACTTCAGAGCCTGTGAACCTGCAGAGCCTGTGAGCTAGATGCGCTCTGCGAGGCCCTTGTAGTCGAGTACGAAACCGTCGGCGTCCAGCGTGACCGTCGAGTTGCCGACGGGGGACACCACGTTGACCGATCCGGGAGTGCCAGAGTAAGTGAGGACTTCACCGCGCGCGGTGAGTGTGGGCAGTCCGACGTAGACGACCGGAACCTGCTGCTCGCCTTCACTCTCCTGCAGCTTCAGGCGGCGAACGGCGAGAGTGTTGAAGAACGGGCTCCACACCAGGTCGACGTCCAGAGCGCCGCCGTACATCGAGCGCGTGGGGGCCGCGCCGTTGTCGACGAGCCAGTACCCCTCGGAGTCGCGGCTGATCGAAATCTGCTTCTCGCCCGTGGCCAGAGCGGCGCGCACCGACAGCCGACGAGTCTTGCCGGCCTCGTCCGTCACGAGGTCGTAGGACGCGGAGAACGCGGGATGCTCGTCGCACGCGCCACCGATGATGCGTCCGGCTGCCTTGATGCGGTTTCCGTTCAGCTGCACTCGCACCGATTCCATACGCGGTGCGTTGTGCGCGCGGAACGTCAGGATGTTCGGCCACGTTGCCGGGCTCGCATCTGCCGTCGTCTGCGTGTCGGTCGAGGGAGTACTCACACCGTTACGGTAAGCCACCGAGGCACCCCAAGTGCCGGAGCCGACCGAATTGGTCGGATATCTGTTACCCCGCACTGACCTTGATTGCCGAAACGCATCGATGTCAAACATTCGAGCTGGGCAAACTCCGCGGCGGGTGTGGTGCGCGGCACCTAGGAAGTGCACTGGGGGAACAGCTCACACGAGACTTTCGCGCCAACCTTCGTGCAGGTCGGCAAACCGACCACCCTGTTCGACGAGTTCGTCCGGAGTCCCGTCCTCGACGATTCGTCCCTGGTCCATCACCAGAACACGATCGGCGATGGAGACCGTGGACAGCCGGTGCGCGATGATCAATGCCGTACGCCCACGCAGCACCGTTTCCAGTGCGCGTTGCACGGCCCGCTCGCTGGGCACATCCAGGCTGGACGTCGCCTCGTCGAGAATGACGACCGAGGGCGACGCCAAGAACACCCGCGCGAACGCCACGAGCTGACGTTGCCCCGCGGACAAGCGGCCGCCGCGCTTGCGCACGTCGGTGTCCAGACCGTCGGGCAGGGTTGCGGTGAACTCGTCCAGTCCGACGGCCGAGGCGGCGGCTCGCACCTCCTCGTCGGATGCGTCCGGCCTCCCCAGCCGAATGTTGTCGGCCAGCGATCCGCCGAACAGGTACGCCTCCTGGGTGACCATGACCACCCGTTCGCGCAGGTCCGTGTCGGCAATGGACGTGAGGTCGACCCCGTCCAGTGACACGGCGCCCGACTTCGGGTCGTAGAACCGCGCGAGCAGCTTGGCCAACGTCGATTTGCCCGCGCCGGTGGCTCCGACCAGTGCGACCACCTGGCCGGGAGGGACGTCCAGGGTAAACCGCGGCAGAACTGGCACCTGTCCGTATCCGAAGGTGACGTCGTCGAACATCACGTGACCTGCGCGGGTCGACGGAACGACCGGATGCTGCGGCTCACGCACCGCCGGCTCCTCGTTCAGCACGCCCGACAACTTCTCGAGTGCCGCTGCCGCCGACTGGTACGCGTTGAACACCTGGGCGAGTTCGTCGAGCGGGCCGTAGAACCGGCGCAGATAGAGCAGGTATGCGGCCAGTACACCGATCTCGATGTGTCCGTTCACGATCCGCCAACTTCCGAACACCAGAACGATGACCGTGGTGATGTTTCCGACGAGCCTGATGGCACCGGAGAAGCCTGCCATTCCGCGGAAGGCAGAAGCGTTTGCGTCGGAGTAGGCACCGTCCTCCTCGGCCAGGATCGAATTGTTGCGACCCTCGCGTCGGAACGCCTGGACGGCACGAATGCTGCCCATGGACTCGACGAAGTGCACCACCACGCGCGCAATTGCCGTGCGTGTCTTGCGGTATCCGCGTCGCTGCTGCCTGCCCGCCCACCTCGTGAGGTAGACGAGCGGGACGAAACCGGCCAGCACGACCAGGGCGAGCGGGACGTCGAGGTAGACGAGAATGACCGCGATGGTCGCCACGGACAGGACTGCGGTCAACGCGTCGTTCAGGGCTGTTTCGAGAAGTGCCTGAATGGATTCGATGTCGCTGGTGAGCCGCGAGATCACCCGGCCCGAGGTGTATCGCTCGTGGAAGGAGATGCTCAGTCCCTGTGCGTGACGAAACACCCTGCGGCGCAAGTCGAACAGAACGTCTTGACTCAGTTTGCCCGACACGGTGAGGAAGAAGTAGGTGGTGACCGCGCCGAGCGCACCGGCGCCGATGTACCCGCCGGCCGCGATGACCAACGGTCCCCAGTTTCCCAGCTGCGCCGACCCCACACCGCGATCGAGTGCGTAGGCGACGAACAAGGGCCCGGCCACGTTTGCGGCGTTGTCGACGAGGATGATCAGCATCGCCAGCAGAGCACGCTTCTTGTACGGACGGAGCAACGACGCCAGCAGCGTGCGAGAGTTCTTGGCCAGCGCCATGTTCACCGAGACGGAGTCCTCCGTCGACTCGTCGGCGTCGCCCCTCCAGTCGCGAGCAGGCAGGAGGCCGGTCGTGTCGGAATCAGCCATGGGTCGACCCCATCACGTGGCGGTAGCGGGCAGAGGTGGCAAGCAAACTCTCGTGGGTGCCCTGGGCGGCAATGGTTCCGTTGTCGAGCAGCAGCACTCGGTCTGCCAAGGCGGCAGTGGACGGGCGGTGCGCCACGAGCAGCGTCGTCGCGGTGCTCAGCACATCCGCCAGCGCCTCGTGAACCAGCTGCTCGGTGTTGACGTCGAGCGCGGACAGCGGATCGTCGAGAACGAGAATGCGCGGTGTCCCGATCACGGCCCGTGCCAACGCGAGTCGCTGACGCTGACCGCCCGACAGGGACAGTCCTTGCTCACCGATACGGGTATCGAGACCCCAGGGTAGGTCCGCGACGAACTTCTCGGCATGCGCGACAGTCAGTGCAGCCCAGACGTTCTCGTCGGTGACAGCGGGACGACCCATCGTGATGTTCTCGCGCACACTGGCGGAGAACAGGGCCGGTTCCTCGAAGGCGACCGCCACCAGCGACCGCAGGTCGCTCAGTCGCATCTCGGACACGTCGAGTCCATCCACCGTGACCGAGCCGGCGGTGACGTCGTACAGCCGCGGAATCAGCGAGGTGAGTGCGGTCTTGCCGCTGCCCGTGACACCCACCAGCGCAACGGTTTCCCCCGGCTCGATGGTGAACGACACGTCGTGCAGAAGGATGCGATCGGCGTCGGGAAACGAGAAACTCACGCCGTCGAAACGCACCGCTCCGCGGACCTGCTTCGGGAGATCGACCGGATGCAGCGGGTCGTCGATGTCGGCGGGAAGATCCATGATCTCCCAGTAGCGGTCGGCCGCAGTGCGGGAGTTGCCCAGTTCCGAGATGAGAAATCCGAAGGCCTCGATGGGCCACAGGAGCGAGGCGACGATGGCCAGAGACGCGACCAACGCACCCGTCGTCATCGTCCCCTGCGTGATAGACCAGGCTCCCACGCCGAGCATCGCGCCGATCGCGATCGGCGGTAGACCGACGATCACGGACCACAGGATGGCCATGTACCGCACCTTGTCGAGCTCGGTTCCGCGCAAGGTGCGCGCTTCGCGAACGAAGCGCTTCGCTTGATGATCACTGCGGCCGAATGCCTTCAGGACGCGTATTCCGTGGATCGATTCCTCCACGGTCGTCGCGACGTCACCGGACTGCTCCTGGGCACGCCTGGACACCACGCGGTACAGAGATTCGAAGCGGGCGCAGATGAGAATGAGCGGAACCGCCAGGACGAGAAAGATCACGCCGAGAATCCACGACAGCCACGTCAGAATCAGCGCACCGGCCACGATGGTCACGGTGTTGATCAGCAGGAACGGGGCCGCGAAAGCGACGAACCGCCGCAGCGTCGACATGTCCGTTATGGCACGCGAGAGCAGCTGCCCCGAATCCCACCCGTCGTGCCGACCGATGGACAACGACTGCAGCTTGCGGAACAACGCGCCGCGGGCCTCGATCTCGAACCGACTCGACGGCTCGGCCATCAGGTAGCGGCGCAACCAGATGGACCCCGCGTCGACAAGACCGAGTACGAGAACGCCCAATGCGGGCAGCCAGACGCCGGCGAAGTCGCGTGCGACGATCGGTCCGTCGACGATGTGCTGGGTCAGCAGCGGAATGACGAGAGCAGTGCCGGTGCCGAGAATCGAGATCACGATCGACAACACGATGGGAACGCGATACGGCGCAATGAACGGGAGGAATCGGAGCAGCGAGGACCGAGATTCGTCCGGGGTCACCGAACGCTCGGTGCTCCGCACCGGATCCAGCACGCCCGCACTCACCACGGTCCACCCTTCTCGACTGACCAGTCCATAGTCCACGTAAGGACCCCGTGGTCCAACCGAATTACGGCGCCACGCATTCCTTCACGGACTTCTGCGGTCGGGATTGTCGGACGGCTCGAGTAGCCTTCCTTCAATGAGCGCAGGGAGCATGGTCGGGCTGTTCGCCGGAATCGGCGGCCTCGAACTCGGGCTCTCCGGGCACGGCTGGTCGACGGAACTTCTCTGCGAAATCGACGAGGGCGCCGGTGCCGTTCTACGCACACGGTTCCCGGACGTTCCCCTCCATCCCGATGTCACGAGCTTGCGCGCCCTGCCGCAGCGAACCGATCTCGTGGCAGCGGGCTTTCCGTGCCAGGACCTCTCGCAGGCCGGCCGCACCGCCGGTATCACCGGCGACCGCTCCGGACTCGTCGACCACGTCTTCCGTCTCGTCGCGCGTCGGCGCGGACCCAAGTGGCTCCTGATCGAGAACGTTCCGTTCATGCTGCAACTCGGTCGCGGCGCGGCGATGCGCCACATCACCCACGCCCTCGAAGACCTCGGGTACATGTGGGCTTACCGCGTGGTCGACGCTCGGGCCTTCGGCCTTCCGCAGCGCCGTCAGCGCGTGATCATGCTGGCCTCACGCACCGAAGACCCGCGTGAGGTGCTGTTCGGACAGGACGCCGGTCCCGCTCTCGACGCCGAACCGGACGAGCACCCGTGCGGCTTCTACTGGACCGAAGGCGTTCGTGGCCTCGGCTGGGCGGTCAACGCAGTGCCGACGCTCAAAGGTGGGTCGACGATCGGTATCGCCAGTCCCCCGGCCGTCCGCCTGCCCTCGGGTGAGCTGGTCACGCCGGGTATCACCGACGTCGAGCGGTTGCAGGGCTTCGACCCCGACTGGACGGCTCCTGCGACGTCGCTCCCCGGTGTTCGCGCCGGCCACCGGTGGAAACTCGTCGGCAACGCGGTCAGCGTCCGGATGGCGTCGTGGGTCGGGGAGTCGCTCACCGCACCGACCGTCTACGACCCGTCCGACGACACGGCGATCATGCCCGGTCAGCGGTGGCCGACGGCGGCGTGGGGCCGGGACCGCACCGCGTGGAAGGTGCCTGCGAGCACCTGGCCGATCCATGCCGAGTACGAGAATCTCGACGGATTTCTCGACGAGTCCAAGTTGCTGTCCGCCCGCGCTACCGCCGGATTCCTCAAGCGTGCTCGGTCGGGAAACCTGCGCTTTCCAGCAGGATTCCTCGACACCGTCGACAGTCATCTCGACCGAATGACCAGCGAGCCTGCGGCGGTCGCCTGATGTTTCCGCTCACGTTCGCCCTCGATTTCGCCGGGGACAAACCCCTCCCCACCGCCGACCGCGGCGAGAAGAAGAACTACGCGCAGCGGCTGTCGAACCAGCTCGCGCAGTGTCTCGCTGACGCCCTGCGGCCCCGGTATCCGTCGATCACACCCGACGCGTACGGCGCCGGCCAGGAGGCACAGGTCGACGTCGCCAAGGGCCGAAAGAGGTTGGACGTCAAGGCACTCGACCCCACACTCGGGTTGATTCTGTGCATCTCCATCAAGACCTACAGCTTCCAGGACTACAGCCCCAGCAGCGGTCGGCTCGGGCGCTGGACCAAGAACATCGTCCGCAACGATCACGAATTACGCGGCGAGGCAATGGTTCTGCATCAACGTCAGCCGTACAGCGTGCTGGTTGCGGTGATGTTCGAGCCGTGGTCCACCTGCGAGGACGGCGATCCGTCCAAGAGCAGCGACACCGGCAAGAGTTCGTTCGCACACCACGTCACCACGCTGTCCAAACGGTCGGGTCGCGGAAAGCGCGCGGTGGTCGGCGGTGAAGGCAAAGCGTGGATCGACCTCGGCGCCGAGGACACTCGCTACGACCTGTTCGAGAAGGTGTTCATCGGTCTCTACGAACCCGAGGGTCCGTACCGCGGTGAAGTCAGGTTCTTCGACGTCGACGAGGCGCCCCCGCGCAACGGCCGGCCGTCGGACCGCACCACGCTGGCGTTCGAGGAATTCGTCGACGTGGTTCACGGTGAGGTGGAGAGGCGCAATCGGTTCGCTCCCACCTGGTCGGACCCCGAAGATGAGGACGAGTAACTACATCGGTGCTGCAAAGCGGGAACCAGTCACAGCGGAAAAGCGCAGGTGCCGTGCGGTCCGCGCCCGCAGACTGAGGATGCGTCCGCCGTAGTCGTTCTGCGGTAGCGATCGACGCACCCCGGGGGTTGTTAGCATGAGAGTTCTTCTGATGGTCGTGCTGCTGATGTTCGCGTCGGCCGGTGTCGCGTCGGCCGGGGGCATGACCGGCGGCGCCCCGGTTCAGAGTCCTGGGCCCGCACTCACCGTCGACCGAATTCAGCTTCGCCACGCCCTCACCTGCACGCCTGATCTGGCGCACGCGAAGAAGGACCCCGTGCTGCTGACCCCGGCGTTCGCCACCGACACCCAGTCGTTCGGGTGGAACTATTCCAGATCACTACCGGCGCAGGGGTTTCCGGTATGCAGCCTGTCCATTCCAGGCGGTGGATTCGACGACCTGCAGATCGCCGCGCAGTACGTCGTCTCCGCCGTGCGAACCATGCACGAGGCCAGTGGCCGCAAGGTCGTCCTCATGGGTCACCAGCACGGACCTCTCGACGAGATGTGGGCGCTGAAGTTCTGGCCCGACCTTCCGGCTCTCGTCTCGGACTTCGTGTCGCTCGCCACCCCGTACAACGGCACGCAGTCCGCACGAACCGGATGCGACAGTTCGAAGAAGTGCGGGCCGGCGAACTGGCAGATCGCGACCGGGTCGGCGTTCCTCGCCGCGCTGAACTCGCGGCCGCTTCCCGCAGGCCCGTCCTACACCTCGATCTACACCATGTTCGACGAACTGATCTACCCGCAACCGACCGCCAGCACCATCGGCGGCGTCGGGGCCTCGATCGCGGTGCAGGACGTCTGTGCGTACCGACCGGTGGAGCACTTCGGCATCCTCAGCGACAACGTGACCTATCTGCTGGTGATGGATGCATTGACTCACGACGGACCGGCCGACCCAGCCCGTATTCCGAAGAAGTCCTGCCTCACTGTGGCCGCGCCCGGTCTCGACCCGATCGGATCGGCGCTCTCCGGCCCCGCAACGGCAACGTCCGCCGTGATCAACACCGTTCAGCAGGCAGTCGCAGCCGAACCACCGGTGGCGGAGTACGCGCGCTAACTTGGGGTATGCCGCAGCCTGATCCCGGCCGGCCTCCGGCCTCCCCGCAGACCGACTCCGCGACCAGCGCGCGACTGAGCAAGCAGCGGCGGCGCGACACCAAACCCGAGGTGGCCCTGCGTCGAGAACTGCACAGCCGAGGCCTGCGGTACTTCGTCGACCGCGCACCACTGAAAGGTCTTCGCCGCCGTGCCGACCTGGTGTTTCCGCGTCGCAAAGTCGCGGTGTACGTCGACGGCTGCTTCTGGCACAGCTGCCCCATCCACGCCACCCACCCCCGCAACAACGCACAGTGGTGGGCCGACAAGCTGGCCGCCAACGTCACTCGTGATCGGGACACCGACGCGCGCCTGATCGCCGAGGGGTGGACCGTCGTGCGGGTGTGGGAGCACGAGGATCCGGCGGATGCGGCGGAGAAGGTGGTCGCGGCGCTCGCCTAGTCTTCACCTCGATGAAGATGCGTACGCTCCTGGCCGTGATCGTGGGGCTGGCCGGAATCCTGTACTCGGCGTGGGTCCTCGAGTTCGTGCTCGACACCGGTCTCGACCCGATGCGGTCGTTCCTCAGCGAGCTCGACGCCGCCAACCGACCGTTCCGCGAGGTCTTCTCGTGGGGTGACCGCATCACCGGCACACTCGCTTTGATCGGCGCGGCGATCGGGTTGTCGATACTCCCGCGCAGACGGCTCACCGTCGTCGGATGGAGTGCGTTCGGCGTGTTCGGCGCCTCCACGATTGCCGACGCGTTGGCCCCCATCGAGTGCATTCCGGGCATCGACCCCGGCTGCCCCAGTGGCCCGAGCGGCCTCTTCCCCCAGCTGCACCACATCCACGCGCTCACCAGCAGCGTCGCCGTGTTCGCCATCTTCGTCACCATGGTCACGTTCACTCTCGCCGCCCGGCGATACGGATCGTGGCCACTGCTGCGGACCTGGGGCCTCGCAGTGTTCGTGGTCGTCACCGTCACCACTGCCTGGATGTTGATTGCCGACAACCTGCCCGGTGACTATTCGCTCGGCCTGGCCCAGCGGATACAGATTGCGGGGATGTCGGTGTGGATGGTGATGTTGGGCGTGGCGTCCTACCGAACGCCCGCTGTGACTTGGAAAGGCCATCCATGACTTCACCGGACATCATCGTCATCGGCGGCGGAATCGCCGGGGTCTCCCTCGGCTACGAACTTGCCGACGACCATTCGGTCCTCCTACTCGAGCGCGAGTCGACGCTGGCGTTCCACACCACCGGACGATCGGCGGCGCTGTTCCTCGAGACGTACGGCAACCTGCCGATTCGAGCGCTGACGACGGCGAGCCGATCGTTTCTGGAGAACCCACCTTTCGACGCCGAACTACTCTCACCCCGCTCACTTCTGGAATTTGCCCGTCCGGGACGCAGCGACGACCTTCGCGCGTTCTACGACGAGATATCTGCGCTCACGCCGAGTGCCGAGTTTCTCACCGAACCCGAAGCGAGAGAACTGTTTCCGCTGCTCCGAGAGGGTTACGCCGAGTCGGCGATCTACGAGCCGGGGTCCATGGAGGTCGACGTTCACGCCCTGCATCAGGGCTACGTCCGCGGCCTGCGTAGCCGGAGCGCAGAGATCCGCACGACGAGCGGGATCGTCGGGTTGACGCGTACCGAGAACGAGTGGACCGTCACGCTGGCCGACGGGTCGACCGTCGCCGCTCCCATTGTCGTGAATGCGGCAGGTGCATGGGCCGATTCGATCGCCGAGTCGGCGGGCGTGCCAACCATCGGCCTACAGCCGATGCGCCGCACCATCTTCATGGTCGGCGCACCGGACGATGTCGACACGAGCCGGTGGCCGACGGTCTCGGACATCGACGAGGCGTTCTACATCAAACCCGAAGGTGCGCAATTCCTCTGCTCCCCCGCTGACGAGACACCCACGCCACCGAGCGACGCCAGACCGGACGAACTCGAGATCGCGCGTGCCCTCGACGAGATCAACGATGCGACCACGCTGAATGCCCGCCACGTGCGCACCTCGTGGGCCGGCCTCCGCAGCTTCGTCGCCGACCGCACCCCCGTCGTCGGTTTCGACCCCGAGGCCGACGGCTTCTTCTGGTGCGCAGGACAGGGCGGCTACGGGATCCAGACGTGTGCGGCACTGGCGCGGGTAGGTGCGGCACTTGTTCGGCAGCAACCCATTCCGGCGGATGTGAGTGCACGCGGGTTGGAAGTTGAGCACCTTGAGGTCGGGCGGCTCCGGTAGACACCAGTGTGTCAGCGGACAGGCCGGTAGCTCGATTCGATGGCACCACTGCCCAGGACTCGACTCGAGTGCAGTTCCAGCCTGAGCCGGTCGAAAAGACCATCCGACGATTCGGGGAACAGCCGATCACCGTGACCGACCACGATGGGAAGCACGGTGACGTTCAGCTGATCCAACATCTTTCGGACCAACAGTTCTCGCACCACGGATGGGCTACCGGCCACCAGAATGTCTGCGCCCGAATGGTTCCGCAGCTCCTCCAGTCGGGCGAACGGGTCGGTGGACAGCACCGTGGTCCCCGGCCACTGCGGGTCGCTCATGGTGGTCGACAGGACGTAGCGGTCGACACCGTCGAGGAAGCCCAGCATCGGTGAATCCAGATGATGTTCTCGGAGTGAGCGATAGCCCTCGTAGGACCGCCGTCCCATCACCGCCGTGTCGGCGCCGTCCCATGCGGCGGTGATCGAGGCGAACAACTCGTCGTCGAAGTAGGCGAACTGCCAGTCGTCGTCGGCCTGGACGACGCCGTCCAGCGACATGAACATTCCTGACGCGATGGTGCGCATGAGAGACCTCCTTGGTGGCCAATGTGTCAGTGTCGGAGCGGATCAGGCAACGATCCGCCGATGATCCACGCACGTGATCCGAAGTGCACGCCCGCGTCGGTTTCGTGAGCGGCAAGGGTTGAGCGCAACCGCCCGTGCTCGTCGTCGACGCCCCACAGACCTGAGATGGCTTCGAGCGCAGCAGAGCTGTCCGAGCCGTAGTAGACAGGTCGGTCGACCTCGGTGAAGGTGACGTCGACAAAACCGCTGGCCGTGAGAATCTGTTCCGTAGCAATCGGATCGGCGAGAGAGAACGGGTCGGGGCCGCCGCTGCGAGGCGCACCGATAGCGTCGTGGATGGAAGAGGCCCACTCGTTGCGTTCGTAGCCTTGCCACACCATGAAGCAGATTCGCGCACCCGGTCGTAAAGCGCGCGCGATGTTGGTGAAGGCAGCTGTCGGGTCGGCGAAGAACATCACCCCGAACCGGCTTATTGCGAGGTCGAAGTACGATTCCGGAAACGTGTGGGTCTGAGCGTCCGCCAACAGGTAAGTGACATTGTTCAGGTCAGCCTCACTGAGATGGATTGCACGTTCGAGCATCTGCGCCGAAACATCGACACCGAGAACCGTCGTGGCTAGCTTCGCAGCTTCGCGGGTTGTCTGTCCTGTGCCACAACCTATGTCGAGCACTCGGTCACCCGGTCGCACTGCGGCGGCGGCGCGCAGCAATTCGTTGTGGAGCCGCAACTCCGCGTCGTAGTCGAACAAAGCGGCCGACCTTCGCTCAGACGTCACACGGCGGAGGGTACGCCATACTGCGCGAATGATCGTCGAACATGCGCTCCTTCACCACTTCTACGATCCGTTCCCGCTAGTGCAGCACTTCGGACCGGGGGATCTCGAGGTTGGGCGATTCAGAGGTATCTGACAATGAGGTAACGAACCGCGGCCAAAGCGAAAGCGACAATCACAACAACGAGCCAACCTACCAACATGAGCGCGAATGCCCACCAGAACGCGATGTTGAGCGCACCCGTCAAGAACTCTTTGGCGGAAACGCTTCCTTCCTTGACCTCCGCAACGATTTCCGCAACCAGCAGCAGGACGTAGCCTCCGCAGGCCACCCATGCCCCCACTGGTACTACTGACGCTCGCCACAGGTCGATGAAAGAAGTCCTATTCACGAGCACTCCTGAGTGTGGGCGGACCGTGCGCGGTCGTGGCAAGGTACGCGCAGTATCGGTACATCCGATGCCCCTCCCGTCAGCTCCGCGCGTCCGACACCTTCAGCGTCAAGGGCACGAATACCGCAAGCAACAGGATCGAGATGACTATCGAGTACACAAAAGGATTCTGCGACGCCCACGTCACCGGTTCTGCGACCAACGCCGAGGGGGCCGTGGGATTTCCGAACGCCTCACGCGTGGCGCGGGCCACCGAGGTCACCGGATTCCACTGCGCGATGAAACGAAGCGGGCCGGGGAGCGTTGCCGACGGAATGAACGCCGACGAGATGAACGTCAGCGGGAACACGATGATCATCAGCACGCTCTGCGCGCTCTCTGCAGTGGCGGAGATCAATCCGACCACCGCTCCCATCCACGACATGGCGAAGCCGAAGAACACCAGCAGAGCGACAGCGCCGATCGCGGCACCGAACGACCCGTTGATGCGCCACCCGACAACATATCCCGCACCGACCATGACGCCGATGCTCACCACGGACACCAGCGCATCGGTGATGGTGCGTCCCAACACTATTGCCAGACGCGACATTGGCAGCGAGTGAAAGCGCTCGACGATCCCCTCACGGCTGTCGGTTGCGAGTCCGATGGCCGTGAAGCCCGCACTGAACACCACTGTCTGGGTGAAGATTCCGCCCATCAGGAACTGGCGGTACGCACTGCCGCCGAGAGCCCCACCGAACACGTAAGAGAACAGCAGGACGAACATCAGCGGTTGCACCGTCGCGCCGAGGAGCAACTGCGGAACCCGCACGATGATCAGCAGGTTTCGCTGCGTCATGGTTGCGCAGTCCACGAGGAAGCTGCCGACTCCCTCGCGACGAACCGGGCGGGGTGAGGACATGACGGCGGTCATTGCAACCTCTTTCCAAAGCGTTCGCGTGCAGCACCTTTGACCACGGCGACGTCGAGGGGCGTCGCGCTCGCCGGTTTGTTCGGAGCCGTTTCCGGCTTCACTTCACCGGTCAGATCGAAGAACACGTCATCCAGGTTCGGAGAACTGACGTGCGCATCGTTGACCTCGATTCCGGTGCCGTGCAAGCGCGAAAGAATGAGCATCAGCGAACGCGAACCGTACGGCGCATCCGCAGCGAACCATCCCTGCCGAACGGTATCTGGATGGGTACGAAAGTTCATGCGCGCCAACAGCTCGTACGCAACTCGCAGATTACCCGGATCGAGAACCTGCACGTGCGCAGTGGGCACCCGTAGGCGCGACTTCAACTCGGCGGGGGTTCCGGTGGCGACGACACGACCCTTGTCGAACACCACCACGTCGTCGGCGAGGCGCTCCGCCTCGTCGAGGTACTGCGTCGTGAGCAGCACCGCAGTGCCGTCCTTCGTCAGCTCCTCGACGACGCCCCACAATTCGCCTCGGCTGCGTGGATCGAGTCCGGTGGTCGGTTCGTCGAGGATGACCAGGGGCGGGCGGGCCACGAGAGCGCCCGCGAGGTCCAGACGGCGACGCATACCGCCCGAGTACGTCGACGACGCCCGTCCCGCAGCATCCTCGAGCTGGAACATCTGCAGCAGTTCCTTCGCCCGCGCTCGTGCACCGGACCCGCCGAGCCCGTACAGCCGGCCCAGCATGCGCAGGTTCTCGTACCCGGTGAGCCGCCCGTCGACGGCCGCGTACTGACCGGACAGACCGATCAGACCGCGCACCGCCCGCGGGTCTGCGGTGACGTCGATACCGGCCACCGTGACCGACCCGCTGGTGGGAGCGGCGAGGGTGGCGATGATGCGGACCGCGGTGGTCTTGCCGGCGCCGTTCGGGCCGAGAACCGCGGTCACCGTGCCGGCGGACACGGTCAGGTCGACCCCGCTCAACGCGAGGTGGTTGCCCTTGCGTCCCACGTACTCCTTGACGAGATCGCGAATCTCGACGACGGTTTCGCTCATCTGACCCGGTCCGATATCGCTGCGAGAGTCCGTGATTCGATTCGACGCGCAACCTCGGCGAGGGCCTGCGGCGTACCCATTTCGTTGTGCGTGTGGGGTACCGGATGATCGGTGATGCTTCCGCCGACGAACGTGCGCCATTCCCACGGCGAACGTTGCTCACCCGTGAAGTGCGACGCCGAGAAGAAGGTGAGGTCACCGCCGAAGAACTCGGGCTCGTGTTCGTACCCGAGCCGGACGAACAGTCGATACCGGTCGTACAATCGGCGGATCTGGTCGTCGTCGAGCAGGGTGGCGGGACCACCCTGCTCACGCACCAGCGCGATGGCCTGGTCGACGGTCAGATCGTCGTCGACGTCCATATCCAGAACGAACTCCCGGACGAGGTCCGCCACCGACATCTCCTGCCGCGGTGCCGCCTCGAGGTCCGACCGGCCTCCGGCCTGCCCGTGGTCGAACAGCGGGTAGGCGTCCAACACGATCAATTCCACACTCTCGCCCACTCTTTCGAATTCGACCGCCATGGCCTGCGCGATCAGTCCGCCGAGCGACCAGCCCATCAGGCGGTAGGGACCGCTCGGATACTCGGTCCGGACGGCGTTGACGTAGTCGCGTGCCATTTCGCGCACCGATTCCGGCGCGGGTGCTGTCGTCGCGATGCCGCGCGCCTGCAGACCGACCACCGGCGTGCTGGGGTCCAGGAACGGCAGCAACCCGGTGTAGCTCCACACCAGGCCGATCGCGGGGTGGATACAGATCAACGGCGGGCGATCGGGCGACCCCACCCGCAACGGCACGACGATGTCGAAGGGGGATCGCGGCCGAGCGAGAACCGTCGGTGTCTCCCCGCCCTCGACCCCGTCGAGTCGTCCCGCGATGGCGGCAGGAGTGGCCGCGTCGAAGAACCAGGTGACGTCGACCTGTTCGCGTACGTCGTCGGACACACGATCGCGCACCATGTCCATGACCCGCACTGCCGCAAGCGAGTTGCCGCCGATCGCGAAGAAATCGGAGGTGGGTGTCACCGTCTCGACGGGTATGTCGAGCACCGCGGCAAACGCGGTACGGACGGCGTCGACCGTGGTGCCATCGAGCGCTAGGGCGGCCACCGGCTCAGGCGTGTCGATGCTGTTCAAAGCGACACGGTCGACCTTGCCGTGCGCCGTGAGAGGCAGACGGTCGTGGACGACGATCCGAGACGGGACGAGGTGGCGCGGTAGGACCGCGGACACCGCCCGCCGAATTCCGTCCGCGTCGACGGACCCGTCGGTGGTGACGTGCGCGGACAGCGAGGGGCCGTCGCCGGTACTCTCCACGATCACTGCGGCGGCTTCCACGTTCGGCTGCGCGGCCAGGACGGCTTCGACCTCGGCCGGTTCGACCCTGATCCCGCGGATCTTGGTTTGCGAGTCGGAACGTCCGACGATCCGCAGAGCGCCGTCCACCGCCTGGACGAGATCGCCTGTGCGGTACATCCGTGATCCAGCTTTTCCGCGCGGATCTGCGACGAACCGAGCGGCCGTGAGCGACGGCCGTCCGAGGTAGCCGCGAGCCAGACCGACGCCGGCCAGGTAGAGCTCGCCGGCGTCCGCTGCGCCGAGCGCCGAATCGAGAACGTCCGTCCTGGTGCCGGGCAGCGCGCGACCGATGTGCGGTGGCGTCGATACCTGCTGCACGCCCATCGTGGCGGCAACGGTCGATTCGCTGGGCCCGTAGGCATTCACGAAACGACGGCCGAATGCCCACTTCTCGAGGACCGGCGCGGTCAATGCATCTCCGCCGGTACCGATCGCGGTGACCGCCGCCAGCGCGTCCGGCGACAGCGTGGTCAGTGCGGCCGGGGTGATGAACATCGTGGTGACGCGTTCACGACCGATCAGTTCGCCGAGTCGGTCACCGGCGTAGACGGAGGACGGTGCGACCACGCACGTGGAGCCGCGCACGACGACGAGAAGCATTTCCAGGATCGCGGCGTCGAATCCCGGTGATGCGACGTGGAGTACGCGCGAGCGGCCGTCCGTGTCGAACTCCAGACCCAGCGATACAGCGAAGCTTTCGAGGCCGCGGTGGGGCACCCCGACGGGCTTGGGACGTCCGGTGGTTCCGGAGGTGTAGACGACATATGCGAGGTCGTCCGCATGGGCACACACGATGTCCTGTTCGGGACCGGCAACATCGATGTCGTCGTCGATCGTCAACCACGTCAACGACTTTCGTGGCGCGGCGGACCCGGAGCCGTCCGTCAGACCCAGAACCGGTGCGGCGTCGTCCAGAATGTAGGCCAGCCGCTCGACAGGGTATCCGGGGTCCAACGGGAGCACGCTTGCTCCGGTCCGCGCGATCGCCCAGAACGCGGTCACGGACGCGAGTGAACGCTGCGCAGCCAGCGCCACCGTGGTTCCGGGACCGGCGCCGGCGAGTCGTAGTCGGCGTGCGAGACGGGCCGTCGACCGGTCCAGGTCGCGATACGTCGCCACCCCGTCGGCAGCGGACACGGCGACCGCATCGGAATTCGCGGCCACAGCACGGTCGAACAGATCCGGCAGCAGGACCGGCACCGGCCGCACCGGTTCTGCCAGTTCCGCAAGCGTCAGGGTGGGCGCCGTGGTCACCCGGTCCAGTACCTGGACCAGCCGCTCCGCGATGTCGCGAGCCGTGCTGGGCAGGAACAGGTCTCGGGCGAAGGTGATTCGAACGGCGGCGCTGCCGTCGTCATCGGGGAGGATCGACACCACCAGGTCGAACGCCGACTTGGTGATCGGCGCGTCGATGGCCACGATCGAGCGGTCACCGGCGTCGATCGACAGCGGAGGCGAATCCTGCACCGTCAGAACGATTTGCACGATGGGGTGGCGGGCCGCCTGGCGCGGTTGCCCCAGTGCGGAGACGACTGCATCGAACGGCACCAAGGCGTGGTCGAACGCATCCAGATCGGTCTCACGCACGCTCTCCAGCGTGTCGGCGAACGTGGCCGCCCCGGACACCGTGGTGCGCAACGCAAGCGTGTTCACCGCCATGCCCACCATCGAATCCACCGCAGTGCCGCCGCGTCCGGAGTGGGGAGTACCGATCACGACGTCGGCGGTGTCCTCGGATCCGCCGAGAAGCGTCGCCAGCGCCGCGTGTACCACCATGAAGTCCGAGGAACGGTGCTCGCGAGCAAGGGTTGCGATCCTCGCACGCAGGTCGGCCGACATGGGCACCCGCACGGTGTCGGCCCGCCCGGTGGCCACAGCGGGCCGCGGCATATCCAGTGTCACAGCGTGTTCGATGGGGGAATCTGCCAGTACGCGCGTCCAGTATTCGAGACCCGCGACGCCCGGACCGTCGGCCATCGCCGCGTCCAGCGCGAGGTGGTAGTCCGCGTACTGCAGTGGCTCATTCGGCCAGAGCGGCGCCTGCCCACTCTCACGAGATGCGTAGGCGAACAGAAGATCACGCGACAGCGGGCCGACGGACTCGCCGTCCGCAGCGATGTGGTGGACGGCCAGAGCGAGGAGGTGCTCGTCGTCCGCCGTGCGCACCACTCGGGCGCGCACCGGTAGATCGACCTGGAGATCGAAGGGTGTTGACGCCACGATGTCGAAAAGATCTGCGGTTGTGACGGTCTCGCCCCCACGCGCATCGACGACCTCGACCGGGACCGTGCGGTCCGTCCACACCCGCTGCACAGGACCGGTCGCTGTCGACGGATAAGTGGTTCGCAACGATTCGTGCCGGTCGACCACGTCCTGCAGCGCGGCGGCGAGAAGTTGTGCGTCGAACGTGCCGGAGATCCGCAACCCCGCGACGATCGTGTACGCCGTTGCTGTCGCAGCAATTCGGCTCGATATCCACATACCCTGCTGCTGCGGGGACAGTCCCACCGGATCCACGCGGGAGGCCCGTGTTCGCTGCAGCAGTTCGTCGGTGAGCCAATGCGATTCGGTGACCACGTCGTCGGTCCGGGCAGGCAGTTCACCGATGTAGGCGGCCAGTTCCGCGATCGTGGCGTTGTCGAAGATCGCGCGGACCGGCACGTGCGTGCCCACCCGTTCCCCGATGCGCGACGCGTACCTGGTGGCGGACAGGGAGGTGCCACCGAGCGCGAAGAAGTCGGACGAAACTCCCGGGTTCTCGACGTCGACGACATCGGAAAGAATGAGCGCCAGAACCGATTCAAGCTCGGTTCGAGGTGCGTCGCCCTCGCTCATCGCGTCGAACTGCGGTGCCGGCAGGGCACGCCGATCCAGTTTGCCCACCGGCGTCAGCGGGATCGTGTCGAGAACGACGATGCGCGCCGGCACCATATGGCGGGGCAACCGTTCGCGGGTCATCGCTGTCAGTTCGTCCGGATCGACCGGCCCGTCTGCGTGCACGTAGGACACCAGCACCGTCTCGCCCGACGGAGTCGACACCGTCACTGTCACAGTCAGATCTACGTTCGGCGCCGAGGCCAGTACCGCGTCGATCTCTCCCAGCTCGATCCGGAGGCCGCGGATCTTGACCTGGAAATCGCTGCGGCCCACAATCTTGACCGTCGGGGACGGGACGCCGTCGAGGTAGCCGAAGTCGACGTATGCGAGGTCGCCCGTGCGGTACATCCGAGACCCAGCCGGTCCAAAAGGATCCGCCACGAAGCGCGAGGCCGTGAGGCCCGGCCGGTCGACGTATCCACGGGCGAGTTGCCCACCGGCAAGGTGTAATTCGCCGACCACGCCTGTAGGCGCCGGCAGGAGTCTGGCGTCGAGCACGGTGGCCCGAACACCCGCAACCGGTAGTCCGATCGACACGTCGCGGGCCGGGTCGAGAACGGGAAGGTGGGTGCTGATGGTCGACTCAGTCGGACCGTACACATTGACGATGCGCCGACCCGGCTGCCCCGCTGCAGCAGAGAGCAAATCCGCCCCGAAGTTCTCCCCGCCGATACCGATGGTGGACATCGACGCCAGGGCTGCGCCGGACAGGTCGAGAGTCGCCAGCACCGACGGTGTCAGGAAGCAGTGCGTCACTTCGTCGACGTCGACGACCGCCTCCAGCTCGGCACCGCCGACGATGCCCGCCGGGGTGACGACCAGGGTGCCGCCCGATCGGATCGCCAACGCGATCTCCAGCATCGAGGCGTCGAAACTCGGTGATGCAAAACCCAATACGCGTGCGTCGGGAGTCGCGTCGAACGCGCGGACCAGTTCGTCACCGGCGTCGGCAAATGCCTGGCGCGAGACCTCGACGCCCTTCGGTGTCCCGGTCGTGCCCGACGTGTAGATCACGTATTGCGCGCACGCCGACGGAACCTCCGGGAACACGAACCCAGCGGTGTCCTCGTCGCCCGCGAACAGATCCTCCAACGACCACCAGAAGGTGTCCGACTCGTCCACCGGCAGGTGAGTAAGACCGACGACGGCGCCGCTGTCACGGACCATGAAGTCGCGTCGGTCCTGTGGGTAGGCGGGATCGACCGGGACGTACACCCCTCCCGCGCGGGACACCGCGAGCACGCAGAGAACCGACTCCAGCGATCTCGGCAGGGCACCGACGACACGGACCTCGGGGCCGACGCCGCGGCCGAGGAGATGCACGGCGCCGCGGCCCACCAGATCGTCGAGATCCTCGTAAGTTGCCGACCGCTCGCCCTCGACGATCGCCGGCACGTCCGGGGCATGCCGCACCGCTTCCGACAGCGCGCGATCGATGTCCACTGCGCGTGGCTCCGGCCTGCCGCTCGTCATCGGTGTCAGCAACGAACGCTCGTCGGGTACGAGCACGTCGACGTGGTCGATCTGCCGTTCCGGGTCCGCAACCATCTGCTCCAGAACCGCGGTGAGTCGGCGCAAAATCGTGCGGGCCGTTGCCTCGTCGTACAGATCCTCCGAGTAGGTGAGCACGATGCCCGTTTCCTCCGGCCGTCCCGACGGATGATCGAGGATCAGTTCGAGGTCGTACTTGGTGACGGGTAGTTCGATGCCGTACGCGCTGACCGTGCCTCCGCCGATCTCCACCGACACGTCGGGCGTGGAGCGATTGGTCAGCATGACCTGGAACAGCGGATGCCGCCCGGGCAGACGAACCGGGTCGAGTTGCTCGACGAGAGTGTCGAACGGCATCGACGCGTGCGAGAGTGCCTCGATGTCGGCGCTCCGCACACTGAGCAGGTGCTCTCGTACCGAGTGCGTCGGGTCCACGGCGGTCCGAAGAACGACCGAGTTGACGAACATGCCGACGACGCGGTCGAGGTCACGATGACCGCGCCCCGCGACGGCAGTGCCGATGACGATGTCGTCCCCGGAACCCAAGCGCCGCAACACGAGAGCCAACGCCGCGTGCACGACCATGAATTCCGTGGCGCCGGTGCCGGTCGCCAAACCGTCCAGAGCAGTGCTTAATTCGGCGCCCAGCACTGCCGTGACGGTGCCCCCTCGGCCCGAGGGAACGCTGGGCCGTGCGCGATTGGTTCCGGGTGGGCGGGTATCCGGCAGGTCCGCGAGAGTGTCGGACCACCACGAGGTGAGCGAACTCGCGGCCGAACCGGTGTCCGTTGCCTTTCCGAGGGTGCCCTGCTGCCACACGACGGCGTCGGCGTACTGGATGACCGACGGTTCGGCCGTCGGTGCGGTGCCCCCGAGACGTGCTCGATACGCGTCGGCGATGTCGGCGGCCAACACACCCAGCGACCACCCGTCGACGCAGATGTGGTGCAGCACGAGGGCAACGATGTGTTCGTTCTTCGAGGGAATCGAGACAACCCGTGCGCGCAGAGGAAGGTCGCGTTCCAGATCGAACGGTCGAGACGCCGTCTCTGCCAGGGCCGAACGAATCGCGCTGTCGTCCGTCTCCGCGATCTCGACGGTGTCGAACGGCAAGGGGTGCGCCGGCGTCGGCGCATCGAGTACGACCTGCATCGGGGAGTCGTCCGTGGGGTCGGTGACGAAAACCGTGCGCAGACTCTCGTGACGGCGAACGACGTCCTCCAGCGCGGCATGCACTGCGTCGACGGAGAATTCGCCGACGACCCGCAAGGCCAACGGGATGTGGTAGGCCGCGGACGGTTGGTACCGCTCGATCCACCACATGCTGCGCTGCGACGGCGACGTGGGCAGCGGGCCGGTGCGCTCGATCGGGACCGGGCCCGACTCGTCGCCGCCACCCTCCTTCAGGACCGCAGCCAGACGCTCCACACTCGAGTGCAGGAACACGTCACGGACACCGACCCGGTAGTCACCGTCGGACGCCAGCCTGGCCGCAACCACCGTGGCCAGCAACGAGTTTCCGCCGAGCGCGAAGAAGTCGTCGTCCGCCGCAATCGACGGAACATCCAGCACCGAGGCGAAGACGGAGGCCACGGCGATCTCTTGTGGCGTCTGCGGTTCGCGGCTGCTGACGACTGCTCGCTCACCCGGTACGGGCAGCCGGCGGCGGTCGACCTTGCCGTTGGCATTCAGCTCGAACGAATCCAGCACCATCACCCGGTGGGGCACCATGTACGCCGGAAGAATGCCGACCAGCGACGCCGTGACCTCGTCCGGATCCAAGGTCGTGTCAGCGTCGGGAACCACGTATCCCACGAGTGTGCGTGCGAGGCCTTCACCCTGCACGACGACGACCGCGTCGGACACCGACGCGTGGGACCGCAGCGCTTCTTCGATTTCGCCCAGTTCGATGCGGAATCCACGCACCTTGACCTGGTGGTCGCGGCGACCGACGTACGAAAGCTCGCCTGCTGCAGTCCATCTGACGAGATCACCGGTCCGGTACAGGCGGCCGTTCCCGAACGGGTCGGCAACGAACCGGCCCGCGGTCAGACCCGGGCGGTCGTGGTAACCCCGGGCGACCCCGGTGCCGCCGATGTAGAGCTCACCCACGCACCCGGGTGGTGTCGGCGACAAGGCGCTGTCCAGAACGTAGGCGCGGATACCGTCGATGGGTCTGCCGAGCGCGACCTTTCTCCCCGCTTCGAGGGTGCCGAGGGTGACCGCGACCGTCGTCTCGGTGGGCCCGTATACGTCGATCATGCGGCGGCCCGGAGCCCAATCATCGACCAGGGCAGCAGGAACCGCGTCCCCGCCGACGCCGATGGCGACCAGCGTGGATCCGTCCTTTGGCGAGACGGTGGCGAGCGCGGACGGGGTGATGAAGCCCGCGTCGATGCAGTGTTCGGTCAGCAATGCCCCCAGTTCGTCTCCGCCGTAGACACCGGTGGGGAGGACGACCAACGTGCCGCCGGCGCCGAACGCCAGGAACATCTCGAGGACCGACGCGTCGAAACCCGGTGACACGAAATGCATCACACGTGACCCGACGGTGATGCCGTGCGCCTCGATGGCAGCGTCGGCGATCGGTCCGATACCGCGGTGCGTCACGGCGACACCCTTCGGGACTCCCGTGCTTCCCGAGGTGTAGATCAGGTACGCGAGGTTGTCCAGAGTCAGGGGTCGCAGACGGTCGGAATCGGTGATAGGACGCGCCGAGAAATCGGCGGCCACTGCATCGTCGGCGACGTCGATCCATTCGATGTCGACCGAGAGCAATTCCGCCCGATCGCCCGTCGTGACACCCACGCGTGCACCACAATCGAGAAGGGTCTGCTCGATCCGGTCCACCGGATGAGCCGGGTCGATCGGAACGTACACCCCGCCCGCTTTGGTGATGGCCCAGACCATGGTGACCGAGGCGTGTGATCGCGGAAGGACCACCGCCACCGGCACATCCGGCCCGACACCCAGTTCGATCAACGCCCGCGCCAGAGCATTGGAACGCCGGTCGAGCTCGCGGTAATCCACCACGGTTTCACCGTCGACGATCGCGGGGCGATCGGGAGCCCGCAGTACACCGCGTCCGAAGATCTCCGGGAGCGTCGCCAAGTCGGCGGATTTGCCACCGTTCCACTCCTGCAGCAGAAGTCGGCGGTCGGACTCGGTCAACAGGTCGATCGACGCGACCGCACTGTCGGGATGGCGGGTCACGAAATGGTGCAGAAAGCGTGCGAACCGTCCGCTGTGCAACTCGATGTCCGCGAGTTCGTAGGTGGCCGGGTTGCCTTCGATGTCGACGCGCATCTGACCGGTGACCGAGTTGGTGTGCACGGTGACGGCCATGTCGGCCGTCGGTCCGGACGTCAGCAGGTCCAGCCTCGCGTCGAGTTCGCCCAGACGGATTTCGTCACCGAAAAGCATGAGGTTGATCGTCGGACCCGTGGTTGCGCCCGACGCGCGGAGGTCACCGGCGATCTCCGACGCGGGGAGCAGCTGGTGCCGCAGCGCATTGCCGATCCGGTTGCCCACGGCGGCAACCAGTTCGGCGATGGTCGTGGACGATCCGACGTGAGCTCCGATGGGAACGGCGTTCGCGGTCATGGTTGCCGACGACCTCGCCCACGCAGTGACCCGTGCTGCCATGGGCAGCGAGAGAACGACGTCCTCGGTGTCCGTCGCCCGCGCGAGGTAGGCCGAGAACGCCGCGACGACCAAAGCTGCGACCGTCGTCCCGTGCGTGTCCGCGGCAATGTTCAGAGCGCGGTCGGTCCGCAGATCCAGCGTCTTGTCGCACCGATGGTTGAACGACGACGGCTCGGCCGACCGCCCCGAGAACGACACCGGCTCGGGCAGCCCCGACGAGATGTCCGCCCAGTACGCGCGATCCTTGTCGATGCGATTCGACGCGCGGTACTTTGCCTCGGCCTCCAGGAATGCCCGCGGATGACGCGACTTCGCCGTCGGCGGTGTCTCTCCGCGCTGCAGAGCGGTGTAGACCTCGGCGGTCCGCAGTGCGACCACCGCCGACCCGAATCCGTCGATCACGACGTGGTGGGCCCGTGCGTACCAGTAGTAGTGCTGCGGGCCGACCGTCAGAATCGCGGTTCGGCAGAGCGGTCCCTTGTACATGTCGATCTCGGCGGTGAACTCCGCGTTCATCCACGCACGGGCGCTGGCGATCGGATCCGGCTCGTTCGACAGATCGACGTGTTCCAACTCGTCCGGCATGGTCGCGAACTCGAGCACCTGGCGGACCGTGTGCGGCCCGTCCTCCGAATCGCCGGGGGCGATGAGGCGCGTCAGGAGCGAACCTGTTTCGACGGCTGCGATGCGCATCGACTCGACCAGGAGGTCGAAGTCCAGGTCGCCGCGGATGTCCATGTAGTGCGACACGCTGTGGGTGGAGTGCGGGTGCAGCTGCTGGGCCAGCCACATCCCGTATTGCGCGGTCGTCAAATCGAACGGTTCCTGGTAATCGTCGTCCACCGACGAGACACCAGAGATCTGAATCGAGTCGGTCACAGTTCCCCCCGGACGGCTTTCCCGCCTCCGTCATGCCAAACTCACCCCGAGAATGCCCCGCCAACGTAACAAACTTCATCCCCGTTTGATATCGAGATGCTCGACTCGATCCCTTGACTGTGATCGTTTTTTCAACTAGAAGCCGCTTTTTGCCCGTCGGGCATCGGCTTTGTTCGACGTGTGGATAGCATCTGTCCATGCCAGGCCACGAAGGATCGCTGCTGATCCCGGTCCCTTCCGGGTCCCCCTTCGGCCTCGTCTCCGGCCGCCCGCCACTCGCACACTGCCTCGAGGCAATGGCTCGCGGATTCGCCACCGTGGTGGTGCCGGTCGCCCGGACACAAGCAGCCGAGGCCAGGGCCTGCGCCCCGGACGGGGTCGAGGTGGTCGAGGTCGATGGACCCGCGACGCGGGTCGACTGTCTCCGCGCCGGCCTGAAGTCCATTGCCGACGCCGATCACGTTGTCGTACACGAGCTTTTGCGACCACTGACACCGCGCGCCGTACTCGATCGCGTGCTGACTGCGTTGGCGGCCGACAACGAGCTGGTCGTTCCGACGCTGGTCGTCGTCGACAGCGTCAAATCTGTAGACGACAACGGCAGTGTGGTTGCGACAGTGGACCGGTCGACCCTGCGCTCCATCCAGTTTCCGCGAGGAATGACCACGTCGGTTCTGCGCCGGGCGGTCGACGCCGGTACCGACGAGGTCGTTCACGCTCTGACCACCGGCATTGCGATCACCATGGTCGACGGTGACCCCCACGGTCTGGAGATCCGCGCTCCACGCGACACAGCGCTCGCGGAAGCCATCCTTGCCAATCTCTAACTCGACAACAATCTTTCGGCCAGCACCACATCATGCGCATAGGTGACTTTGAGGTTGCGACTACTGCCGGGAAAAGTGCGAACGTCCAGATCGGTGTAGTGCTCGACGCAGGACGAGGTGTCCGTCCCCTCGAATGCGTCCGCCTCCGACCGGATGTAGGCGTCCAGCAGTTCGGGGGCCCGAAATGCTTGCGGTGACTGCACTCTCACCAGCGTTCGGTCCAGCACGTCGGTGCGCACCGCGCCGTCGTCGATCTCGACGAGATCGTCCGCTGGAACAGCCGGCAGGGATCCACCGAATTCGCGGGCGACCGACACGGCGGTGCTCATCATGTCCGGCCCGGCGAGGGGGCGTGCGGCGTCGTGAATCAACACGACGTCGATCGATCCGCTGCGAATGTCATCGGCCAGGAACGTAAGAGCGTTGAACTCCGATTCGTGACGCGAGCGTCCGCCCACGACGATCTCCACCTCGATATCGGGAACGTCGGCGGTCACAGTCTCGCGAGCGAGATCGACCTCGTCGTGACGCACCACGAGCAGCAGACGGTCCAATTCACTTGCGCCAGACAGCATCCGAAGTGTCCACGACACCATTTTCTTGCCCGCCAGCGGAAGGTACGCCTTGTTGCCTTTCGCACCGACTCGCGTACCACTCCCTGCGGCGAGAACGATACCCACGGCACTCGGTGACGACTTCGAGATCATTCGTCGAGCCTAACGGCTGCGGCCCTCGTCGCCACCATCCCTTTCCCCTTCCAACTTATAGCGCACCCGGGGTCTTGCGGCAAGACCCACTTCCTGGCGCACACTCTCTCGAATCGACCTGCGGAACCCGCACGGTGGGAATCGAATTGGAGAGCACATGACGGACGTGATCATCGTCGGCGGCGGGCCGACCGGACTGATGTTGGCCGCAGAACTGCGGTTGCACGACGTGGACGTGATCGTGCTGGAGAAGTTGAGGGAGCCGACAGGGCAAGTTCGGTCGTTGGGGCTGCACGTGCGCAGCATCGAAATAGTAGACCAGAGAGGGCTTTTGGACAGGTTCCTCGAGCACGGTAAGCAATACCGCGTCGGTGGCTTCTTCGCCGGCATCTCGAAGGAGTGGCCATCCGACCTGGACACCGCGCATTCGTACGTCCTCGGCATTCCACAGCCGGAGACCGAGAAACTGCTGACCGAACATGCACTGGACCTCGGAGTGGACCTTCGCCGCGGGTGTGCGGTCGACGGGCTAAACCAGCAGGACGACGGGGTCGAGGTCGCCATGGCCGACGGCTCATCGCTGCGCGCTCGGTACGTGGTCGGGTGCGACGGCGGCCGAGGCACGGTACGCAAGCTGCTCGGAGTCGACTTCCCCGGTGAGCCGAGTTCGAACGACACGTTGCTGGGCGAAGTGGAACTGACGGCGGATCCTGACACTGTCGTCGCCATCTCCGCCGAAGTCCGCAAGACCAACCTGTGGTTCGGTGCAGGACCTCTCGGTGAAGGACGCTGGCGCATCGTCGTTCCTGCGGCAACGGTCGTCGAAGACCGTTCGACGCCGACAACTCTGGACGAGTTCGCGCGACAGCTTCGGGTGCACGCGGGTACCGACTTCGGCGTCCACTCCCCGAGGTGGATCTCGAGATTCGGAGACGCGACCCGGCTGGCGGAGCAGTACCGCGTCGGGCGCGTGTTCCTCGCGGGCGACGCCGCACACGTCCACCCACCGGTCGGAGGCCAAGGACTCAACCTGGGTCTGCAGGACGCCGTCAACCTGGGGTGGAAGCTGGCCGCCGCTGTCCACGGGTGGGCCCCGGACGGGCTGCTCGACAGCTACCACGTCGAGCGCCACCCCGTCGCGGCTGCCGTACTGAGCGGCACCCGCGCACAGCGGGCGATCATGTCGTTCGAGCCGGGGCCCCGCGCCGTTCGTTCGCTGCTGTCCGAGCTGATGGATCTCGACGGCGTCAATCGCTACCTCGTCGAGAAGCTCACGGCGATCGACATCCGGTACGACTTTCCGGGTGACCATCCGATGGTCGGGCGCCGACTGCGCGACATCACGATGACACGGGGGCGCCTCTACTCACTGATGCATCGTGGCCGGGGGCTGCTGCTCGACCGGACCGGGCGGCTGACCGTCGACGGGTGGGGTGACCGCGTCGATCTTGTCGTCGACACCGGTGCGGACATCGATGTGCCGGCGCTGCTGCTGCGTCCCGACGGGCACGTCGCGTGGGTGGGAGATTCCGCGGAGAGTGTGCGCGAACACCTGGGTCTGTGGTTCGGCGCCGCCCGGTGGTGAATGCCCAGTCCAGCTGTCCTGCATCATCATCGAACAAAATAAGTCGTAAATAGTTCTTGGCACTCTCGCATGGAGAGTGCTAATCTCGGACCCGCACAGTGAGATGGCTGCCCACCGAAGGGGTGGGCACACTAGGTACATAGGAGGTGTGTTGCTGTGCTTCGCTTCGACCCGTTCCGTGACCTCGATGCCCTGACCACCGGACTGCTCGGAACGACCCCCGGATCCGCTCGCGCTCCCCAGTTCATGCCCATGGATCTGTACAAGGTCGACGACCATTACGTGCTCTCGGCCGACCTTCCAGGCGTGGATCCCGGCTCCATCGACGTCGACGTCGATCACGGCACCCTGACCCTGACGGCGCATCGCACTGCTCCCGGAGACGAAGGAGTGTCGTGGGTGACGTCCGAACGTTTCGCCGGCACCTACCGTCGTCAGCTGTCCCTCGGCGAGGGTGTCGATCCCGAACGCATCAGCGCGGCTTACGACAACGGCGTTCTCTCCGTGACCATCCCGCTCGCAGAACGCGCGAAGCCGCGGCGCATTCAGGTCGAGCGGTCGTCCGAGGCGAAGAAGCTGGACGTGGGTTCGTCGAGCTGAGGGACCGAAGGAGTCGCTCCAGGAAGGGAGGTTTGATGGAGGCCGTCGTCTGGCACGAATCACCCGAGACCGCAGAATGGTGGACCGCAGTCGTGAACTCGAGTTCGTTGGAAGCGTCCGAAGCCGACCTGCTCGATCAGGCGCGGACCGTGCCACCTGATCTGGTCGCTTGAATACACCCCGGATGCCCCGCTGCTCACGCACGAGCCGCGGGGCGTTCGCATTCCGACGCCCGTCGGACGGTCGGCGCCCAATACCCTCCACGCGACGAGTGACGCAGCACACACTCACGCGCATGATGGAGCGCATGACAACTTTTCCTACTCTCGATCCCGAACTCGCTGCCGCGGTCACCATGCTGCCCAGCCTCGATTTCGCGGACGTGCCCGCTGCCCGCACCACCTTCGACGGCCTTCTCGCGGCCATGATGACCGACCTTTCCTATGACGGCGTCGACCTCCGTGAGATCGCCGTTCCCGGACTGAACGGGGACCCGGAGGTCACGATTCGCTTCATCACGCCGCAGAACGCGTCCGGACCGCTCCCGGTCCTGGTGTGGATCCACGGTGGTGGATTCGCCATCGGCACAGCACAATCCAGCGATCCTTATTGCGTCGACGTCGCGAGAGAACTTGGATTCGCGGTTGCCAACGTCGAGTACCGCTTAGCGCCGGAGACGCCGTTCCCCGGCCCGCTGAACGACTGCTTCGCGGCCCTACAGTACGTGCACTCGCACGCGGACGAACTGGGCATCGACCCCGCCCGCATCGCCGTCGGCGGACAGAGTGCCGGCGGCGGGCTCGCGGCCGGCACGGTCCTGAAAGCTCGCGACGAAGGCGTGCCCGTAGCGTTCCAGCTCCTCGAGATCCCCGAGCTGGACGACAGACTGACCACTCCCTCGATGACTGCCTTCGTCGACACCCCCATGTGGAATCGACCCAACGCCATCAACTCCTGGAAGTTCTACCTCGGTGACTCCTACTCCGGACCCGACGACCAGAACGTCTCCAGCTACGGCGCGCCGTCTCGCGCCACCGATCTGAGTGGTCTGCCGCCCACGTACCTGTGCACCATGGAGCTGGACCCACTGCGCGACGAGGGCATCGACTACGCGGTGCGGTTGCTGCAGGCGGGCGTCAGCGTCGAATTGCACTCATTCCCCGGTACATTCCACGGCTCCGCGCTGCTCGCTACGGCGGAGGTCTCCGTGCGCGGACACGCAGAGGCCCTCGATGCGCTCCGGAGAGGCTTGCGCACGCTCGCTGCCACCTCGTAGCTTCGGTAGATGCAAGGACTGATGTACCGGCTCGCGGAGCTCGATGCGAACTCCGCGGGCCTGGTACGGGTGATCGATTACTTCGACGCGCTGATCCGGCACGGCGCCGACACCGCGGCAATGATGCGAGCCAGTGCTGCCCTCGCCGATTGTGTCGTCGGCATGGATGTTCCGGGGCGGCCCGAGGCCAGGCGATGTGATCCGCGCGGGCGGTGGTCCCCTCAACCCGTCCGTCCGCCGTCGTCCTCCAAGGACGTGGTTGTCGACGATGTGGTCGTGGGCGCCGTGTGGATCGAACGTCAGGGACCGGCGCTGCCCCTCGATGACATGCTCGTCGACCGAATGGCGTTGACAACAGCCATCATTCTGCAACCGAGCCGAACTCGGACGAAGGAGGACTTCACCACCGACCTGTTGTTCCCCTCCGACGCGATGACAGCACTCGCGTCCTGCGCAGCACTCGGAATCGATCCGGCCGCGGCGGTGCGTGTCGTCGTGGCTGATCGTCCGCTCACCGTGGCTACGGCAGGCACATCGGTTGCAGTGACGGTGGACTCGGAGGTGCTGCACATCGTCACCGATCCAGGTGTTGTCGACGGTTCATCCGTGGGCATTTCGCTCCCGGCACCGGCGCGCGACATTCACCGCATGATCGTCAGCGCCCGCTTCGCCCGGAGCCAAACGTCCGACATCCGACCCGTCGTCGACGCGGTCGATCTCGGCGCACTGAACCTGCTGATGCCCGGCATCGGCCGCGACAGCATCCCGGACCTCGTGCGGGTGGCCGACGTGGATTCCGAACTGGTTGCGACACTTCGCACATACCTGCAGTCGGGCACCTACCGCGCCGCCGCCGACCGTCTGCACCTGCATCACAGCAGCGTCGCGCACCGGCTGACGAAGCTGTCGACCAAGCTCGGATTTGCCGTCGACTCGATCGAGAACCGGGCGCGGGCGACGGCGATGATGATGGTGGTGGACGGCGGGTAGACAGACTTCTCCCGCGGGAGTTGTTGTCAGTGTTGCTCTTTCGGTGGATACAGCAGCTCTTGTGGGTGGTGGAAATGGTTCACCCGCCCGGTCCGAGAACTGTCCCATGCTTTCGGTGGGTGCCACAGCGTCCGGCCCGGATAGGGGTGATCGTCGCCGGCAATCGTTGTCGCCCAGTCGTTGTCCCCCGGCCCGACGATGCGGTGATGCTCCTCGCACACCAAGGTGAGGGTGTCGATGTCGGTCATCCCGTCGTCGACCACCCATTCATCGGTGTGGTGCACCTGGCACCACACCCCAGGTTTGCTGCAGCCAGGGAAACTGCAGCCTCGTTCGGTCGCGTAGAGCACCAACCGCTGGGCCTCGCTGCCCAACCTCCTGGTCCGCCCGAGATACAACGGCCGTTCGTGCTCGTCGAGCAGCAGCAGGAACGCGTGCTGACCCGACGCCATCCGCAGCGCATCACGCACCGCGATGCTCGACCCCGTCGCGGTGAGCGCCATCCCCGACGCCGCCTCCAACTGCGCCAACGTCATCGTCACGATCGGCGCACACGCGACCCCGCGGTGCTTCCCCGCTCGCCCCGACGCGAGGTAGCTGCGCAGGATCACCTTCAACGCGTCGTGGCGACGCTCACCGGCGGAACGCAGATCCCAGCGGGGCGGATCGGCGGGGGTGGGGGACGCGGTGTCGGCGTCCGTGCCGTCGACACCGGTGACGTCGTCGTCCATGTCGTCGAGGTCCAGCTCGAGGTCTGCGCCCGGCTTCTTGTCCTGGTTGCTCTTGTTCCTGCCGGCCTTGTCGTCGTCGGTGTCGGTGGTTTTCGCTCCGGGTTTGCCGTACTTCGCATCCAACGCCTGCGCCGCCGCCAACATCTCCGAATCGAGCAGACCCCGTGCCGGTGTCAACCCGTCCTTGCCCTGCTTTCCGAACGACACGAACGGCGTGCGTTCTTTGCCCTTCTTGTCCTTCGGCTCCGGGCCGTCCTCGTCGATCGACCGCGCCAACCGATCCGCTGCCGCCTCGAACTCCCGCGGCCGCAACGAGCGGGACAACGTCCCCAACTGCGCCTCCGCATTCGCGCGGGTCTCGAGGTCCACCTCCTCGGACAGCTCCTTGAAGAACTTGCTCACGATCGACACATGCTCGTCGGTGATCACCCCGTCGCGCACGGCCGCCGC
>NZ_BMCU01000003.1 GCF_014635345.1 Rhodococcoides trifolii | reverse complement strand
CGCCAACCACGCGTTCGATGCGCCCTCGAGCACGCGGCCCAACCGAACGGCCTCCGCCCACACCTTCTGCAGATCCTCGGTGTGCAGCATCGAGGACTGGGCATCGGTCAGCGCGAGCACCGACTTCTGCGCCGCGGCAAGCAGATCGGCGAACACGACGTCGCCGACCTCACCCGATGCTCCCCCCGAAACCATGCCCACACAGTAGCGAGCACCACCGACAATTATTCGAACACACGTGCGACGTTTCTCCCTCGTGAACCACGGAACAGCACCGCGATGGACGGACAATCCGCGATCTGCCCGGAGCGAAGAAGAGTCAGCTCAGAGGAGAAGTCGGAGGCCGAGGACGCACACACATCTGCCGGCCTCATAGTGGCGGGTGTAGGCCTGTCGAGTCGTCCGATGCCGACGTCCCCAGCACGCACGAAAACCGCTGTGTCTCTCGATGTCCGACCGATCGGGAGGTCGAACCGGTCGCCCTGGAGGGTGATGTACCGAGGAGCGACCTCACCGGTTCCGCAAGCCTGAAACCCACATCGGCACGTACCGGGCCGTCATGTACACGAGCGGACCGACCGCCAGGCTCCACTTCGCCACCGCCAAGGCGGATGCGGCGCGGACGGTCGTGTCGGTGACCGCGGTGTCGTCGTCGAGCATCCGCAGTCGGAAGACGTTCTCGGTGATGTCGGCCGCCGCACCCACGCACGGTCCCAGTGTCAGCAGCTTTTCGACGGTCGGTGACAGCGGGGTCAACTGGGCGAGACGTTGCCCGCCGGTTCGCAACGCGATCGCGTACAGGAGTGGGTGTCCGAAGTTCGGGATGTAGTGACTGCGCAGCTTCGCTTTTGTTGTCGGAGTCAGTCGCGCAACGGATGTGCGATACGACGCTGCCGACGGTGAAGTCTGGATTTCCTTGTAGACCGCACCCGCGGACGGTCCGACCATCCGGATGATGTTGAGCTCGGAGAGGGCGTAGGCGGTGCCGAATCCTATGAGCTTCTTGTCGATGGGCTCGAGCTGGGAAGTCAGTGACATGCGGAGAAGGTAGCGGTGATTCGGTCTGTTTCGATCGCGGTTGCGCAGAGTCCGTGCGGTCTCACAGCCGAGCGTCGGCAGTGGTGGGGGCGGTCACTCAGCCAGCCGCTTTACGCACACGATGGCGGCGATCCGCTTCTCGGTCGGTCCGTCCAATTCCTTGATGAACCAAGCAGATTCGATGAGGAGATCGGGTGCGCCGTCGTCGACCGACAACTGCGCCTTCTCCGTCAGGCCGAACGACATGTACTGGTCCACGCGAAAGAAGATCTGCACGGGACCGCTCACGGCATACCCGGCTTCGCCGTACCAGAGCTTCGGCCGCAGGGCCGGCACAGCGTCGAGAACGATTTGATGAATGCGCTCGCCGACCTCGCGGTACGGGGCCGGCCAGGATGCGAGCTTCGCAAGCAGCTTCGTCGTCTGCTTCTTCTCCACCACGGTGGTCCCGCCCTGTTCGCCCGATAGTTGGTTGGATCGGTTCGACGGTGTCACAGTCAGGGCTTCGCCGCCGCGGAAGAAGTCGTGGTCGGCCTCAGCGCCTGTCGCGCCGCGAGCAAGAGAAGGCCGAGTAGGACGATGCCGACCAACGACGCTTCCGCACCGAAGTCGCCGCCGGTGAGCCATGTCGGTCCGTCCAGCCGGATGCCGACGAGCGGAACGTCGAGCCGAAAATCGCTGTCGGGCCAGCCCAAGGCGATCATTCCACCGTTCCACGCGATTTTGAGGGCGAGTCCGGCCCAGATGCGGCCGGTGCGGATTCGGGCAGCACCGAGAACGAGGTTGGACAGAATTTGACTGACGACCGCGAGCACGCTGGACGCGTCGTTGAATGCGTATGCAAGCGCAACCAGCACGTTGACCACGATGGTGGCAGGCCAGAGTCCCACGAACGCGGCAAGCCCGCCGGTCCCGAGCCCTCGAAAGACCACCTCTTCGATCAGGAACAGCACGGCGAAAAAGCCGATGACGCCGGCCGACGCGGCCAGTCCCTCTCTGCCGCCGAACGGGCCGGCGTGCGCAAGTCCGGTGACCACGACGGTGAGCCAGAGAACGAGCAGCCCCGACAGTCCGACGACCGCACCCCTGGTGAGGTCTACGCCAAGCCTTCCTGCGGGGCGAAGTCCGAGATCGGTCCGCTGTCGCCGCGTCGCCAAGGCGACGCCAGCGATTGCCACCGACGCGATTCCGACCACCAGGGTGGTCGTGTCCTGCATGTCCATCGTGTCCTCCCACGGTCGAGTTACTCGGTCGAGTAAAGTGTTACTCATGCAAGTAAACGACGCAAGCCCCGCACGGTTGTCCCGACGACGACAAGTGGTCGACGCGTACATCCGACTGGTCGCGGCCGAGGGGTACGACGCAGCGACGTTCGCGCGCCTCGCCGCCGAAGCCGGCCTGTCGTCGACCAGGCTGATCAGCTACCACTTCGACGGGAAGGACGACGTTGTCGGCGCGGCCGTAGGTGAGATCTACGAACGGATCGGAGCCTACTTTTCCGACGCCGGCCCGCTACACGATCTCGCCGGTTACATACGTTCGGCGATCGGGCTGAATGTTGCTCTGGCGGCCGAAGTGCGCGCCCTGACAACCACATTCATCAGGCATCGGTTTCCCGCCGAGCAGCCGGTGTACTCGGGTGCACAGGAGGACGGTGCAATCGGTCGAGTCGCCGACATCGTGCGCGAGGGTCAACGCGTCGGTACGGTCCGGGCAGATCTCGACCCACTCGTGGTGGCCACCACGGTTCAGCGGTCCGTGGACGCTCTGCCGTTCACGCTGCAGAGTGATCCGGAACTGGACCTCGATCACTGGGCGGAGCAGTTGATCTCGCTGTTCGAAGACGGAACACGACATCGAGAGTGACGTCTGCCAGGACGAGCGCGGTGCCCTCGGCAGGATTCGAACCTGCGACCTACCCTTTAGGAGAGGGTTGCTCTATCCCCTGAGCTACGAGGGCGCAGCTGTGAGTGTAGCGGTCAATCCGCAGCAATCGCGTCCACGATTCCGAGCCTCGCCGCGTGGAGGGCCGGTGGGATTGAGCCGAGCAGGCTGAGCAGCAGCGCGATCAGTCCGTAGACCAGCACCGACGGTCGCAAGGTGTACGAGATCTGAATTCCTGTGCTCGCCCCGAGGATGAAGGTGCTGAGGTATTGCAGTGCTGCGCCGATGGCCAGTCCGAGCAGCCCGCCGACGACACCCACGGAAACTGCTTCGGCGAGCACCATTCGGGCGAGGGTGCCTCGGTTGCCGCCCATGGCCCGCAGTACGCCGAGCTCGCGTCGCCGTTCGAGAACGGAGAGCATGAGGGTGTTCAGCAGGGCGACGGCGGCGACGAGCCCGACGATCCACTGCAGCGCCACAGCCAGAGCGCCGGCTTGTGCGATGGAACCGCTCGCTCCGTCCAGAGCCTCTTGGCCGGTATAGACGTTGAATTGCGACGGCAGTTCGCCGACCAATGACGCCTCGACTGCGGATACGTCGCCGTCGACGGTCACCTCCAGGTAGGTCGCTCCGGGGCGATCGAAGAACCGCTCCATGGAGTCCAGCGAAATGGCCATGGTGCCGCCGGCGGCATTGAGGTAGTCCACCAACGACAGCACCTCGACCCGCTGAATGCCTGTTGGAGTGGGCAATTCGATGAAGTCGCCCGCCGATATCCCGAGCGCCTTGCCGAGTGTCCGTGAGATGGCGACGCCGTCACCGGCGAGAACTCGTGAGCGGACATCGGGTGTGAGTGCCGACAGGCTGACGGCGTTGCTGCCGTCTGCCACGGCCTGAATGGACACGAACTGCTCGCCGATGGTGGCGTAGGCCCACTGCCCTTCGACGACGCGCGACACCCCTGGTGTTCGTCGAACCTGTTCCACTGCAGCAGGATCGAGAGTATCGCCGGCAGGCACGGCATCTGCTGACTGCAACGAGACGTAGAGGTCGGTACGGCTCAGCGACGACAGTGACCCCGTCGCGGAATTGGTCAGATCGCTCAGTGCGCCCGACACTCCGACGCTGACCGCGACCGCGATCACGATCGTCATGACCGTTGCCCAGATACGCCGAGGAGCGCGTTCGATGGTTGCGGTCGCAAGCCTCCCCGCGCCGCCCCATCGGCGAGGGAGTTCGGCGGCGCACTTCACGATCGGCTCGGTGGCCGCGATGCAGAGCGCAAGAACGCCGAACAGGAAGACCGCCCCGGCGGCGAGGGCCAGTTGTCCCTCCACCGACCGAGCGAAGATCCACGCGCCGATCACGGCCGACACGCCGAATGTGCCTGCAGCGGCGGTGAAGAGGACCCGGCGTTGGGTCCGCGTCTCACCACCGCCGACGGACAGGGCTTCGATGGGGGAGATGCGATACACCTGGACGGCTGCGAGTCCGGACGCGGCAACACATGCCGCGACACACGCCACCACCGCGACCGGGATGGCGAACGAGGGCAGCACGTACTCGATCTGAGCGTCGAAGGACTGCAGAAGGAACGGCGGCAGACTGCCGATCGCCGCTCGCCCCATCAGGATCCCGATGGGAACTCCGACGGCACCACCGATCAGGCCGACGAGCGCTGCCTCGCCCAGAAGGTCGCGCACGATGGTGCCTCGGGTGCCGCCGATCGACCGCAGCAGCGCCAAGGTAGGTCGCCGTTTCGCGATGGTCATGTTCATGACGTTGAAGACCAGGAACCCGGCGACGACGAACGAGATGAGCGAGACCATCAGAGTGGCGTTGCGCGTCAACGAGAGGGCGGCATTCGCGCGATCGGCTCGAAAATCGGTGTTGTTGACAGCAACTCGCCCCGCCACGGCGTCGTTGATCGCCGCTTTGACTGCTGCCGGATCAGCGCCGTCGTCGTCGAGGACGAAGATCGAGTCGACCTGCCCGGTGCGGTTCGTGATGTTCTGTGCCGCGGGAAGTGGTGCAACCACGAACTTGCCGCCGTTGATTCGCTCGGACCCCGCGTTGTCGATCGTGCCGACCACGGTGGACTCGGTGCCGTCGAGGGTGAGGGTGTCGCCGCTCCTCAGACCCGTTGCGCTGCCGACGAGTACGCCTCCCGGCGTGGAGAGAGCCGACGGGTCGGCCGTGATGCCGTCGCGCAGACCGGAATCGAGTGCGGCGATCGACGGGTCGACGCCGAACAACTGAAGCTCACCGCTGCCGGTGGTGACGGTGCTGCGCAACATCGGTACAGCCGCCTGCACACCGGGAACCGCCCGCACCACGTCGAGTTCCGTTGCTGCGAAACCGCTGTCGGTGACTCCGGTGATCTCGAGGTCGGCGTTGCCGGCGATCGACACCGCCAAGCGTTCCACCGACCCTGTCAGCGAGCCGTACGTCCCCAGCACCGCGATGAGAAGTCCCGCCGCAACGGCCACCACCGCGGTCGAGACGAGCGAACGGACCCAGTGCGCGCGGAGGTCACGCAGACCGAGAACTCGAAACCTACTGAGGGCAGTACGAATCACCGGCCGGGACTCGCGACCACGGCAAGCACGTCATTGTCGATGCGTCCGTCGATCATGCTGACGGTCCGATCGGTGAAGCGGGCGGCCGACGCGTCGTGTGTCGCCATCACCACCGCGCGGGACCCGTCGCTGCGGTGGGCGACGTCCGCGAGAATCTCGAGCACGTTGAGCGAGGTCTTGGAGTCGAGGTTGCCGGTCGGCTCGTCGGCGATGAGCAGCGCGGGATCCATGATGAGCGACCGCGCGATGGCAACACGCTGAATCTGCCCGCCCGACAACTGAGCCGGGCGATGCTCGGCACGGTTGCCCAGCCCGACCATGTCCAACAACGCCAGTGCGTCGGCTTTCGCCTTCTTGATGGGCAGGCCGTCGAGAAGCTTGGGGACGGCCACGTTCTCCCACGCCGACATCGTCGGCAGAAGGTTGAAGAACTGGAAGACGAACCCGACCTGGTGGCGACGGAACTCGGACTGCTCGTTGTCGCTCAGCGACGTCACTTCGACGCCGTTGAACAGGATGGAACCGCAATCGGGCACATCGAGCGCGCCCAGCATGTGCAGCAGCGTGCTCTTGCCGGCCCCCGACGGCGCGACGAGCGAGACGAATTGTCCACCCTCGATCGTCAGGTCGATTCCGTCCAGTGCCCGAACGGGTTCCGACCCGGTGCGGTACTCCTTGACGACACCAGAGAGCGTCAGTTCCAACTCGGCCATACCGTCGACGCTACTGGTCGACGACGAAGCGCCAGCTCAGGCCCCGATCGACGAACCTTCGAGCCGACGTGCGACGAGCGCCGCCTGCAGGTGCCGAATGCCCGACGGACGCGTCGGATCGAATCCGGTGAGGTGTGCGATCCGCTTGAGGCGGTAGTCGACGGTGTTGGTGTGCAGATGCAGTTGCCGTGCGGACCGTTGGCGGTTGAGATCGTGCGCGATGTGGATCTCGAGGGTGTCCAGCAGCTCCGGGCTGTTGTCGAGCGGCTCCAGGATGCGCATCAGGAACTTGCGGCCGGGGCCCGGGCGAGTCAGCTGGTACTCGAGGACGAGATCGTTCATCCGGTAGACGCCGGGCCCGCGGCGGAGTTGCTGGCTGAGGTCGAGGAGCTCGTGCACCTGGTCGGCTGCGGTCGGAATGTCCGACGTGGCGGCCTGCTCGACGGTCATGATGACGGGCACCTCGGCGGCGGCACTGATGCGCGCGACGAGGTCGTCGACCCAGGTGTCGTCGTGATGACCCGGCACCAGCACGGTGCCGCCCTCGGGACTGAGCATCGACAGCGGCGTGCGGCCGCAGATGATCGCGAGTTCCGCCTGAACCCGTCGCAGCTTGCGGCGCGCAGCGACCGGTCGCTGCACCGCGGGGTTGGATTCGTCCGGATGCGGCGGGATGGACAGGGCGAGAACCAAATACGTCTCGGCCAGCTCGATACCCGATTGCCGCGCCATCGAGCGCGCGTTGTGTCCGCTGAGCAGCGAGGTGACGAGAGTGTGTGCGGCCGTATGGTGTTCGCTCGCGACCACCTGCAGCTCTTCGACGTAACTCGTGGCTGCGGCGGTCGACACCATCTCCGAGAGCGAGACGAAGGCCTTCGCTGCTTCGACCACATCGGCGATGTCACCGGCGCCCGCGCGTTCGGCGACGAGATCCCACCCGATCTGAATTCCCTCGTGGTAGACGCTGAGAACAGACTGGAGAGGGACGCCTTCACGGGCCCACTGAGCCGCCTTCGACCCCAGTTCCGTCACCTCGGCATCGGACGGTCCGCGGCGTTCGTCGAGCAGACGCACGGCGAGTGTGAGGCACTTGACCGTGAATTCGGTGACGTCGCCGCGCAACTGCTCGCCGGGAAGGGTGTGGCACGGAGTGTTGGCGGCGAAGTGGCCGACCATGCGGCGTGCGACGGATTCGAGGTCGCGTAGCGGAGTGGACGCAGGTTCGCCCGCAACCATGAGGCCGGACGCGGGCTTTCCGGCCACGGTCAGTCCGGGTGCCGCCTTCGCGGCGGTCTTGGCCGCTGTGGCGGTGTGTCCGGCCGTAGATAGGTTGTGAACGCTCACAGGTCATCCTCTCGTCGTACGCCGACGCTGCCTAAGTTACTGGTTCGTAGCTTTGTGCGGAAGCTCGAAACACGGTCGAGAGTTTTTTACTTCCGTCAAAACAGGGCGTAACTCCGGATACTAGGTCCAAACAGAGCCAACAGCAGCGTTTTGACCATCATGCCTGGAAATTGCTCTGTGACCAATACCAGGTCTGGGTGTGGCGGATTGCGACTTGACCCAACATCGCCGGGAAAGTCTCGAAAGTGTCACGGAAACGGTCTTGAGTTGACGTCGAGGCCGGTGCGTTGTGCCGCCTCGGCTATCCGAAGGGGACTTGCATGGCCAAGCAGATGACGCAGCTCGAGTTGCTGCGCGAGCTTCAACCCGTGGCAGAAGAGAACCTGAACAGGCACCTGGGCCTGTCGAAGGAGTGGCACCCGCACGATTACATCCCATGGAGCGAGGGCAAGAACTTCGCGGCCATGGGCGGAGTCGACTGGTCGCCCGAGCAGTCCAACCTGACCACCGTCGCCAAAGCGGCCATGGTGACCAACCTCCTCACCGAGGACAATCTGCCCTCTTATCACCGCGAGTTGGCCGAGAACTTCACGATGGACAGCGCCTGGGGAACGTGGGTCGGCCGGTGGACCGCGGAGGAGAACCGGCACGGAATCGCGATGCGTGACTACCTCGTGGTCACCCGCAGCGTCGACCCCGTCGCGCTCGAGCGGGCACGCATGGAGCACATGACCGTCGGCGTCTCGTCGCCGCCGATGGAAGGAAACAACCTTCTGCACGGTCTCGCCTACGTGACGTTTCAGGAGCTGGCGACGCGCGTCTCGCACCGCAACACCGGAATCGCGTGCAACGATCCGATCGCGGACAAGCTGCTCGCCCGCATCGCGGCGGACGAGAATCTGCACATGATCTTCTACCGGAACCTGTGCGCTGCGGCGATCGAGCTCTCGCCCGATCAGGCCGTCAAGTCGATCACCGACATCGTCATGAACTTTCAGATGCCGGGTCTGAACCAGCCGAACTTCCGTCGCAACGCGGTGCTGATCGCGAAGTACGGGATCTACGACCTGCGTCAGCACCTCGACGAGGTCCTCATGCCAGTCCTGCGTAAGTGGAAGATCTTCGAACGCACCGATCTCGGTGCCGAGGGCGAGCAGGCTCGCACCACCCTTGCCGAGTACCTCGACGACATGGGCAAGCAGGCAGCGCGTTTCGAGGAATCTCGGGACCGTGCACTCGCCCGCGATCGCGATCGTCAGGTCGCCGTCTGAGCTGCACCCGACGGACCCGGTGATCGAGAAGGTCCCGGGGACGCCGCTGGTGCGACATGCCGTTCTCTCCCGTCAGGTGGGTCGGGAGAGAACGGCATTCGCATGTCTCGGTGGAGCAGCTAGATGGCGACTGTCAGCAGGAAGGCCACGTCTTCCACTGCCTCGACGCTGTGACGTGCATCCGGGATCACCAACAGGTCTCCGGTGGACCCCTTCCACGACTTCTCCCCGCTGACCAGTTTGAGTTGGCCGCTCAGGACCAGAACCGTCGACTCACCGCTCAGGTCGTGCTCGGCCAGGGACTTGCCGGCCGCCAGGCCGACCACCGTCTGACGCAACTTCCGCTGGTGGCCGCCGTACACGGTGTGCGAACTACGTCCGCTGGTCGCGGTCTGTGCCATCTTCAGCTGCTGCCGCGCAAGCGCAGTCAGCGATTTCTTGTCCATGGTCTTCGTCCACCTCTGACTAGTGGCCGACCGGCCTCCGGCCTGCCCGTGCGGTTTTCGGCAGTGCCGCTCCGGGGCTGTGGAGGGGCGTGCTCACCGCAAGTATCTCCCACCGACCCCGCGCCGGTGCTGCGAATCGCTCAGCCGCTCGTGTACCGCACGTACCGGTAGCGAATGCCCGAGGGTGAACTCGTCTGCCAGTCACCGACGGTTGCAGCGAACGTCGACGGAACCTCCGGCGCGACGGTGTCTCCTTCGATGTCGACGTCCACCTCGGTCACCTCGAGGACGTCGGCGAACGGCAGTGCCGCGCGGTAGATTTCACCGCCCCCGATCACCCAGACGTCACCACCGTCGAGGACCTCGTCGAGCGACGCAACGCGCTGTGCACCCTCGGCGCTCCATTCGCTCGACCGCGTCATCACCAGGTTCGTCCTGCCCGGAAGCGGACGAAAACGGGCGGGCAACGAGTCCCACGTCTTGCGGCCCATGACCACGCGACCGCCGGCCGTCACCTCGCGAAAGTGCGCCATGTCCTCCGGGATTCGCCACGGGATTCCTCCGTCGGCGCCGATCACTCCGGAGAGCGACTGAGCCCAGATCAGTCCGACTCGGCTCATACCGCGACGGGCGCCTTGATGGGTGCGTGGTGCTGATACCCGACGATCGCAACATCGTCGAACGTGTAATCGAAGACCGAATCCCGTTGTGCCAGTTGCAGAGTAGGGCTGGGAAACGCGTCGCGAGAGAGCTGTTCGCGAACCTGGTCGACGTGGTTGTCGTAGATGTGGCAGTCGCCGCCGGTCCAGACGAAGTCGCCCACGGCGAGACCAGCCTGCGCTGCGACCATGTGGGTCAACAGCGCGTAGCTGGCGATGTTGAAGGGAACGCCGAGAAAGAGGTCGGCGCTGCGCTGATACAGCTGGCAGCTCAACTTGCCGTCCGCGACGTAGAACTGAAAGAACGCGTGGCACGGCGCGAGGGCCATCGACGGGATGTCTGCCACGTTCCATGCCGAGACGATCATCCGCCGCGAGTCGGGATCGGTTTTCAGGGTCTCGATTACCTGCGAGATCTGGTCGATGTGCTCGCCCGACGGCGTGGGCCACGATCGCCACTGCACGCCGTAGACCGGGCCCAGCTCGCCCGCCGGATCGGCCCATTCGTCCCAGATACTGACCCCGTGTTCCTGCAACCACCCCACGTTGGACTCCCCACGCAGGAACCACAGCAGCTCGTAGACGATCGACTTCAGATGAACCTTCTTGGTGGTGACGAGAGGGAAGCCCTCGGACAGGTCGAACCGCATCTGATGTCCGAACAGGCTGGTGGTGCCGGTTCCGGTGCGATCGGCCTTGGCGGTGCCCGTCTCGAGGACGAGGCGCAGCAGATCTTCGTACGGGGTGGGAACGATCACGAGAGCTGAGTTTAGGCTCATCTCCCATGCGAGTGCTGCACCTCATCGGTATCGGCGCGGGTGATCGCGACCAGGTCACCGTGCAGGCCGTCAAAGCCATGAACACGGTCGACGTCTTCTTCGTGATCGACAAGGGCAACCCCAAGCAGGGCCTCGTGGACGTCCGGACAGAGATCTTGGCCGAGCACGTCACTCGGGAACATCGAGTCGTCGAGATCGAGGACCCGCCGCGTGACCGCACCCCCGCCGACTACGGGAACGCGGTCGACGATTGGCACGCCCGTCGGGCAGCGCGCATCTCCGACGCCATCGCCGCCGAACCCGAGGACGCCGTCGGCGCAATCCTGGTCTGGGGCGATCCGTCGTTGTACGACAGTACGATTCGCGTGATCGAACGGATCCTCGCGCTCGGCCGAGTCGGTTTCGACTACGACGTGATTCCCGGCGTCACCAGTGTGTCCGCGCTCGCCGCGCAGCACCGCATCGTGCTGAACCGAGTGGGGGAGGCCGTGCACGTCACCACCGGCCGCAATCTGCGCGACCACGGACTGCCGGAGGGTGTCGACGCCGCCGTCGTGATGCTCGACTCCGACTGCAGCTTCACCGCACTGCCCGAGTGGGACATCTGGTGGGGCGCCAACCTCGGAACTGCCGACGCGCGAGAAGTCGCCGGCAGGGTCGCGGACGTGGTCGACGAGATCGAGCGGGTACGCGCCGAGGTCAAAAGCCGCGCCGGGTGGGTCATGGACACTTACCTCGTGCGCCGATCCCGCCTATCGTAGAAGTCATGCCCGAGTTACCCGAGGTCGAAGCCCTCGCGGGATTCTTGCGCGAGCACGCTCTCGGCGCCGTCATCGGCCGGATCGACGTTGCCGCGCTGAGCGTTCTGAAGACGTTCGAGCCGCCCATCACCGAGATGCAGGGCAAGGACATCACCGACGCCGCCCGTTTCGGAAAGCACCTTGCGGTGCAGGCGGGCGGATTGTGGATGATCACGCACCTCTCGCGCGGTGGTTGGCTGCGGTGGACGGACAATCCCAGCGCGACGCCGCCGAAACCCGGCAAAGGTCCACTGGCACTGCGGGTTCACCTCTTCACCCCGGAAGGTCTGACGCCCGCGTTCGACCTCACCGAAGCCGGGACCAAGAAGCGGCTTGCGGTGTGGGTGGTGCGAGATCCGCAGGAAGTTCCGGGCATCGCGCGACTCGGTCCCGATGCCCTCGAGGTGACCGAACTCGACTTCGCCGAAATTCTGCGGAGCACCACGGCGCGCATCAAGAACTCCATCGTCGACCAGTCGCTGCTGGCCGGCGTCGGCAACGCGTACAGCGACGAGATCTTGCATCTGGCCAAGCTGTCGCCGTTCGCGACGTCGAAGTCGTTGAGCGATGCGCAGATTCACACCCTCTACGAGGCCATGCGCACGTTGCTGCTCGATGCCGTGGACCGATCGGCCGGCCAGGACGCGGCCAGGCTGAAGGGCGAGAAACGCTCGGGCATGAGAGTGCATGCGAGAACCGGACTTCCGTGCCCCGTGTGTGGAGACACGGTGCGCGAGGTGTCGTTTGCCGATCGGTCGTTCCAGTACTGCCCGACGTGTCAGACGGGCGGCAAGGTGCTCGCCGACCGTCGACTGTCGCGTCTGGTCAAGTAGGGCCGATCAGCCCACGTTGTCCTTCTGGCTCGCGGTCTCGGAGTCGAGGGCACCGTTGTAGCCGACGTACCCGTCCCAGGCGATCCGCTTGCGGAAGTTGGGATCGTTCTCGACTCGGCTCTGCGCGTCCAGGATTCGCGTCGACCTCGAGGTGGTGTCGAACTTCGGCCACGTGGGCAACGGAGATCCGGTGCGCGCGAACGAGATCCAGTGCGCCTGCATTTCCTCGGACACCCTTGCCGCACCCTTGCGGTCCCCGATCAGGGTTACGAACTTACCGAACAGCGTGCTGTAGATGTCGAAGACGGCGAACAATTCCGATCCGTGGGTAGCGTGCAATCCGAGCAGCCGCAGCAACCGCGGGGCGAAGTCGTAGCGGTATGCGAAGGTCGGTGCGAACTCCGAGTGTGCCTCCATCAATTCCACGGACGGTTTCCAGAACGTGTAGTCACCGCCGACGTCGATGGCGGCGGCGGACTTCGGGTAGCCCGTGTACGCGCCGGTCACACGCTCTTCCGCCGCTGGGTCGGTGTTCTGGAACAACGTGTGGATCCGGACCGGGTTGGTCGGCAGGGCGTCGAGGAACCGCGGGAACAGGGTTCCCTCGCGCTTGTTCGTGCCGATGATCAGGGGCACGCGCGTGGCGTCGCCGTTCTCGAACGTGGCGAGCGGCGCGTCGGGAATGTAGTCACCGTCGATGACGGGACCGAAGGGGAGGAGGCCGGGAGAGCGCTCGGAGATGATCTTGGCCAGTGTGTTGCCGGCCTTCCCGAGGGTCTTGGTGTCCAGTGCTTCGAGCCGCGCGGCGGCGTCGGCGCGGTCGATGCCGAGCAACTCGATGTATTCGCGTGCGAAATCGGCGGTCTGCGCGGACGTGAGAACCAGGCCGGGCGCTGCGCTCTCGGCGATGACCTTGTGGAACAGCCCGCTCGCTGCCGGGGTCGCCATCAGCGTGGTGACGGCGGTACCACCGGCTGATTCGCCGAAGATGGTGACGTTGTCGGGATCGCCGCCGAACCGTGCGATGTTGCGCTTCACCCATTCCAGAGCAGCCACGTGGTCGCGGACGCCGAGGTTGTTGTCGATGGGGCGAGTCGGTGTGGAGAACGTCGACAGGTCGAGGTAACCGAGCGCACCGAGGCGATAGTTCATCGACACGTAGACGATCTCGCCCTTGCGCGCCAACGAAATGCCGCCGTACAACGGTGTCGCGGAGGTTCCGAGGATGTACGCGCCACCGTGGATGAAGACCATGACCGGACGCGGCTTCACCGGTGTGGTGGCCGGTGCCACGACGTTGAGGGTCAGGCAGTCTTCGCTGGTCTCCTGGTACTTGCCCGGTCCGAGCATCGTGCCGGCGCGACCCTGTGACGCAGCTTTGCCCCAGTCGAGCGCGTCACGCACACCCGTCCACGGCTGCACCGGCTGCGGTGCGCGCAGACGCAACGGTCCGACCGGGGGAGCGGCGTAGGGAATTCCGCGCCAGGTCACCACGTCTCCCTGCCTGCGACCCCGAAGGGTGCCTTCGACAGTGTCGACGTCGGTGGTCTGCGCTGCGTTGCCCATCCTTCGGACTATACGTAACACCGTTCCACGGGTAACAGGAGACAATGAATGGTGTGACACATGAGTACCCGATCCAGATAATTCAGTTGCTCGTCTCACCTACGCACGCGTATTTCGGCCGCGCAAAGAACGGGCCGGCCGACGTTCCGACGACATTGCCCGACCACGTCGACATCGTGGCCGGCAAGGGCATCCGCGGCGACCGCTTCTTCGGCGTGAAAGCGCACACGGAAGCAGCAGTGACGTTCCTGGCCATGGAGGCGTGGGAGGCAGTGGCGCAGGACGTCGATCCGGCCGTCGCGCGCAGAAACGTCGTGGTGCGCGGGCTCGAGCTCGACCCTCTGCGGGGTGAGGAGTTCGTCCTCGACACCGGCGACGGGCCCATCCTGTTCCGCGGAGGCCGACCGGCGCACCCCTGTTCGTGGATGGACACGATGGTGGTCGACGGCACCCGCAAGGCACTGATCGGTCGCGGCGGACTACGCGCGCAGCCGATCAGTTCGGGAATTCTCCGCGTCGGGCAGGGCATCGTGATCTCACCGGTCGAACTCGATGCCGGGCGCGCCGCCGATTCGGTCCGCCGCGCCCAGCCGCTGGGCCACTGACTGCCCGAGTTCGCCGGCCCGCATCGCCGCGAATTGGGTCTACCTCCGCGACTCCAGCAACCGCAACCAGATCTCGCTGACCGTCGGGTACGACGGGACCGCGTGCCACAGGCTGTCCAGCGGGACCTTGCCGACCACGGCGATCGTCGCGGCGTGCACCAGTTCGGCCACACCCGGACCGACGAACGTTGCACCAACGATGGTGTCGGTGGTCTTGTCGACCACCAGTTTGGCGTGGCCGGTGTAGTTGTCCTGCTGCAGCGACGATCCCGCCACGGCGATGTCGCTCTCGACGATTTCCACGTCGATGCCCTGGTCGCGGGCTTCTTTCTCGAAGATGCCCACCGCCGAGACCTCTGGCGAGGTGAACACGACCTGCGGGATCTGCCCGTGATCGGCCGACGCGCTGAATCGCGATTCGCCGAGTTGTTGTGCCGTCGCGCGCGCTGCGATCACGTCTCCGCACACTCGACCCTGATACTTGCCCATGTGGGTGAGCAGCGCCCGGCCGTTGACGTCGCCGACGGCGTAGAGCCACTCACCGTCGACGCCCCGGACCTGGAGATGATCGTCGACCTCGATGGACGTACCGCCGTCCACGCCGACCGATTCGAGACCGAGATCGCCGGACGCGGGCCGTCGTCCCGCGGCCACGACGATTTCGTCCGCAGTGACCGATTCGCCGTTCACGGTCACGGTCACCGGCCCGCCGTGGATGTGTCCGTAGCCGGTATCGCGGGCGTCGGGTCGATCGACGCCGTCCAGCGAAGCGCCGAACAGGATCCGTACGCCCTTGTCCTGCAGCGACTTCGCGACGGCTTCTCCGGCGAAGGGTTCGTTCCCGGACAGAAGCGACTTCCCGCGCACCACCATGGTGATCTCGCGAGTGCCGAGCGACAGCAGCCAGGTGACCGATTCGCATGCCACCACCCCACCACCAACCACGATGACCCGCTCGGGAACCTTGTGGAGGTTGGTCGCGTCGCGCGAGACCCAGGGGAGCGCTTCGCGCAGGCCGGGGGTGGACGGGATCGATGCCGTCGTGCCGGTGGCCAGGACGACCGCGTGACGTGCGGTGATCGTGCGATCGCCGACAGTGACCGTTCGCGGCCCGGACAGCCGCCCGTGCCCGCGGATCACGTCGATGCCGGCACCCTCGGCCCAGTCCACCTGCGACGAATCGTCGAGGCCGTGCGTGTAGCTCTCGCGCCGGGCGAGGACGGCAGCCGTGTCGAGCTCGCGGTCTCCGACGATCTCCTTGACGCCGGGCATGTTTCGAGCCTGTTCGAGAACCGAGCCGGGCACCAGCAGGGCCTTGCTGGGCATGCATGCCCAGTAGGAACATTCACCGCCCACGAGTTCGGCTTCGATGATCGCGGCGGTGCGGTCGCTGCCGGCGATCGCGTAACTTGCGGCGTTCTCGCCGACGGGTCCACCGCCGATCACGATGACGTCGTATTCGGACTTGGTCTCTTGGCTCATCACACCACGGTATTCCCGCGCCCTAAGGTACTGAACCATGACGCGGCAGAAGATCCTCATCACCGGTGCGAGCTCGGGTCTCGGCGAAGAGATGGCGCGACGATTCGCGGCCATGGGACGCGATCTCGCGCTGTGCGCCCGGCGCGTGGACCGGCTCGAGGCGGTGCGCGACGAGTTGCGAACCTCGGCGCCGGGGATCACCGTCGCGATCGCGCCGCTCGACGTCACCGATCACGACGCCGTGGTGCGCGTGTTCAGTGAACTACGCGACGAGCTGGGCGGGTTGGACCGGGTGATCGTCAACGCCGGCTTGGGCAAGGGGGCGAAGATCGGCACCGGCAAGGCTGCAGCGAATCTCGCTACGGCGCAGACGAATTTCGTCGGCGCCCTGTCGCAGGCGGAAGCCGCTCTGGAGATTTTTCGGGCCCAGAAATTCGGACACCTGGTGCTGGTGTCCTCCGTGAGTGCGTCCCGCGGGCTCCCGGGTTCGAAGGCGGCGTACTCCGCGTCCAAGGCCGGGGTGTCCGCGCTCGGCGAGGCGCTCGACATCGAACTGTCGGGAACGAAGATCGTCGTGACGACGCTGCTTCCCGGGTACATCGCGACCGACATGTCGGCCGGTGCGGGCGACACCGGACCACTTCTGGCCACTCTGGACGAGGGCGTGTCGGCAATGGTGTCCGCGATCGAGAAGGAGTCGACGCGGGTGCCGTTGCCGGGTCTGAAGTGGCGCGGTATCGACGCGGCGTTGCGTTTTCTCCCCACCGAGGTGACGCGACGGTTCGCGTGAGCGACTCCTACTGCAGGTAGCCCTCGACCTGGTTGACGCTGGCCGTCTCCGCATCGTCGGGGGACAGCCCGCCGTCGATGCGAGCGCGCCTGCGACGCAACAGGTCCCACGCCTGGTCGAGAGACTCCTCCAGCGCTTTGAGCTGTGACCGCTCCTCGGCCGGATCGAGGTCACCGGCCTCGGTCTTGGACCTCAGCTCGTGCTCCTGGTCGATCAAATCCTTGATGCGTGCGTGGATGTCCGAATCACTCATACCGACGAACTCTAGTCTCACCGGACTCGCGTTCACCAGAACCGAGGTTCGAGGTTCCACTGCGCCGACGCCTCACGAAGAACCCCCTCGAGCTCGACTCGCGCGAGCGGATCGGTGCCGACGATCGACATCGTGTACCGGTCGTGAAACCGAGAGATGTACGCGGACAGCGTCGTTCGCATCTTCAAAGCCCCGGCTGCGTCGAGGCGGGGATGAATGGCACGCGTCGAAATGCGAGTGCCTCGCCCCAGGCTCAACGTGTCGGGGAGAGGTCCGATGTTGGAGCACAGCGCATCGCGCTGACCGGGCATGGGCGCCAGCTTGGACGCCACGCGGTCCGACACCACCTGCAACAGCTCCTCGGGGAATCCGGCCGGCCCTCCGATCGGAACACCGTAGGCAGATTTCGCCGTCGTCCGAATGGTGGCGAGGGTGTCCGAGGCCCGGACGGCCACCTCGCTCATCGAGACCGAGTTCGCGGCCGACCCGGCGCGCACCATCCGCACGGGGATGCTCAGGGTCACCCGATCCCGTCCGAGAAGCAGTCGCGTTGCGGTGGCAACGACGGCCGCGAACAACACGTTGGAGGTGCCGCCGCCTGCCTTGGCAACGGTGTTCCATTGCGCTGCAGAGTAATCCACGACGAACGACGGGGGAGACCAGTTCGCTTCGGGCGCCGCCGCCACGGGCGCGGACCGGTTGTCGCGCACGTAGGCGATCAGCTCGGCGCGTCGCATCGGGTCGGTGATCAACGTGCCCAGTGCGCGAGCGGTCCCGCCTCCGACGATCCGAAGCTGATCCACCGCGTCGGAGCGGTCGGTGCCGTCCGGTTCGTCGGTCACCGGTGCGGGGCGACCGGTGAGCGCCGCATCTGCCGCGTCGACGAGACCGGCAGCGTCGGCGAGCGCGTGCGAACACACCAGCGAGACGACGGTTCCGCCCCCGGTCACCCGAGCGGTCGACAGCCGCCATCCGACGCCGAACTCGGGGTCGAGTTCGAGGTCGCCCTGCCGGTCGGCCCATGCGATGACGTCACCGTCGGCGAGGGTGTCGTCGACCGTCAGAGGCAAGGTGTCCCGCGACGTCACCCACCGTCTGCGTGCCCCCGGAATGCGCGGTGTGACGACCTGCCGGCCGAGAGTTCCGAGGGCGAGGCGGCGATGGAAGTCCTCGAGGACACCGAGTTCGACCTCTTCGTCGACGACCCACAAACCTTGCAGCGCAACGGGAGTTCCCAGACCACGATGAGTTCTCAGGAACATCTCGTCCACGATGGACAGACGGCTCACTCGTCGAACGATCCGTGTCTGCCGGCGCCGGCGGCGAACCGTGCGGCGCCGTCGAGTGCGTCGACGATAGAGGACGTTCCGTGCCGGAATTCGTTTCTGATCGCCGTTTCCTCGTCCTTGCCTTCCTGCTCGAGGGCAGAGAGGCGATCCCCGCGCATGCACGCCTGCGGGAACGCTGCGAGTTGGTGTGCGAGTTCCTCTGCGGCGTCGCGCGCCGTTCCGGTGGGTACGACTCGATTGGCGAGCCCCATCGCCTGCGCCTCGGCCGAGTCGACGGCCCGGCCGGTGAGGATCAGATCCAGTGCGCGCGAGAGGCCGATCAGGCGGGGAAGGCGCACCGTTCCGCCGTCGATCAAGGGAACTCCCCACCGGCGGCAGAACACACCCAGCACGGCGTCCTCCTCGACGACACGAAGGTCGCACCAGAGGGCGAGTTCGAGCCCGCCGGCGACCGCGTGGCCCGCGACCGCGGCGATCACGGGCTTGGAGAGTTGCATGCGTGTCGGACCCATGGGTCCGTCTCCGTGTTCGGTCGCCGAATTCGATCTGTCGGTGCCGAGGGCCTTGAGGTCGGCGCCGGCGCAGAACGTGCCGCCCTCGCCCCAGAGAACGGCGACGGCGGCGTCTGGATCGGCGTCGAACTCCTCGAACGCCGACACCAGGGCGGCGGCGGTGGGTCCGTCGACAGCGTTGCGGGACTCGGGCCTGGACAGAACGACGGTGAACACCGGTCCCGAACGCTCCACGCGGACAGTCATGTCGCGAGCTCCGTCATACCTTGACCGTACCTCCGGTCACCCGTTGTGGGACGTCCTGAATCGCCGCGAGTTTTTGTTGTGAGAAGTGTGTAACGGATTGTTGGGTGCCGCCGACATACCGGTCGAGTCCGTGCGGCACTGTCAGACCCCCGACCCGGCAGCGCCGCACGGACTCGCCTATCGATCAGCGACCCCGCTGGGTGCGGTACCAATCCACCAGTGCCGAGGTCGACGAATCCAGTTCTGTCGCAGGCTTTTCTGCCTCCGTGAGCACCGGCGTCAGTTCCTGCGCTTGCGTCTTGCCCAGTTCGACACCCCACTGGTCGAACGAGTCGATACCGAACATGACTCCTTCGACGAACACCTGGTGCTCGTAGAGTGCGATCAGTTGGCCGAGAACCGACGGTGTCAGCTTCGGCGCGAGGATCGATGTCGACGGCCGGTTCCCCGGCATCACCTTGTGCGGCACGATGTCGGCCGGAGTGCCGTCCGCAGCAATCTCTTCCGCATTCTTGCCGAACGCCAACACCTTGGTCTGAGCGAAGAAGTTGCTCATCAGCAAGTCGTGCATACTGCCCGTTCCGTCGGCGGTCGGGAGATCGTCGATCGGCTCCGCGAATCCGATGAAATCGGCCGGAACGAGGCGAGTTCCCTGGTGCAACAGCTGGTAGAAAGCGTGCTGGCCGTTCGTTCCCGGTTCGCCCCAGAAGATCTCACCCGAGTCGACCGTGACCGGTGTGCCGTCGTGTTTGACGGACTTCCCGTTCGATTCCATCGTCAGCTGCTGCAGGTAGGCGGGGAAGCGGGACATGTCGTTGGCGTACGGCAGCACCGCTCGTGACTGGGCTTCGAAGAAGGTGGAGTACCAGAAACCGATCATGCCCAGCAGGACCGGCGCGTTGGCTTCGAGTGGTGCGGTGACGAAGTGTCGGTCCATGGTGTGAAAGCCGTCGAGGAACTCGGAGAACTGGTCCCTGCCGATCACCAGCATCACCGACAGTCCGATTGCCGAGTCGACCGAGTACCGCCCGCCGACCCAGTCCCAGAACCCGAACATGTTCTCGGTGTCGATACCGAAGTCCGCCACCTTCTCTGCATTGGTGGACACTGCGACGAAATGCTGCGCGACAGCAGCATCACCCAGGCGTTCGGTCAACCAACGCCGCGCGGCTGTGGCATTGGTGAGCGTCTCGAGGGTCGAGAACGTCTTCGAGGCGACGATGAACAGGGTGGTGGCCGGATCCAGATCGGACAGCGCGGCGATCATGTCCGCGGGGTCGATGTTCGAGACGAACTTGGCAGAAATGCCGGCGTCGGCATAGTGGCGGAGGGCGCGGTACACCATCACCGGTCCGAGATCGGATCCGCCGATACCGATGTTGACGACCGTGGTGATCTTCTCCCCGGTAGCGCCGAGCCAGTGTCCCGATCGGACGCGGTCCGAGAAGTCGCCCATGCGGTCGAGAACCTCGTGCACGTCGGCGACGACGTCCTGGCCGTCCACGACAAGAGTTGCGTCCTTGGGCAAACGGAGCGCGGTATGGAGAACGGCGCGGTCTTCCGAAGTATTGATGTGTTCACCGGAGAACATGGCATCGCGGCGCTCGTCCAGCTCCGCTGCTCGCGCCAGACCGAGAAGCAATTCGATGGTCGTCCGATCGACGCGGTGCTTGCTGTAGTCGATGTACAGATCACCGGCCGTGAGTGTCAGGTCACTGCCTCGCGCCGGGTCGTCGGCGAAAAAATCCCGCAGATGACGGTAGGCGATGCGGTGCTGATGATCCTTCAGCTTCTTCCAGGCTTCGGTGCCCGTGATGTCGACGCTCATACTCGCCAACAGTAGTGCGCCACCGATCCGATCGCCTGCTACGACGAAAGCCCCGAACGAACGCTTTCGCGCCGTCGGGGCCGTCGTGACAGGGAGTCGGTAGTGGGGGTGCTGCGGGGTGGATCAGTGACCGAGTCGACCGCGGCCGAGACGGAGCAGCAGCATCGCGAGGGTGTGGCCTTCCTGACCCAGATCGCTGAAACGCTGGAGGACCTTCATCTCGCGGCTGTGCACCAGGCGAGGGCCACCCGATGCCATGCGAGTGCGGCCGATGATGCGCGAGACCTCGGTACGGCGCTTGACAGCGGCCAGGATCTCGGCGTCGAGTCGGTCGATCTCCTTGCGAAGCTCGTCGATCTCGGCCTCGGAGGTCGGCAGATCGGAGTCAGCCGGCTGGGAGGGCTGGGACGATGACGCGGACTGCAATGTTGTGCTCATATCTACTCCTCGTGTCAGAAGGTGTGTCGTCGGTCGGATGTGGTCTGTTACAACGACCACTGCCTGCGTACCGACACATACCTCGTGACTATCCGTACGCGAACGGTGGAACCGATCGGTTCACATCATGGATCAAGCTGTCTTTGCTGGCGAAACAAACCAACCTTGCCGTAGAGCACGGCCTGCATTGTGCCACCTGGCGGGCGGCACCGGGACCGAGAACAGAATCCCATCGCGGCTCCTCGGGTCGGAAGCGTAGTTCACTACGTGATTCGCACCCGGCGTCGCCGAAGATTACTCGTACCGCTCACTTGTTTTTCTCGATGTGTCGGTGGCGACCTCGTCGTGGCGAACCATGTCGGCACCCGCCGGTAGCCTGTACAGGCGATGAACACCGATCTCCCCGTAGCCCCCGCGACCAGGTCCTCCGATGCGTTGTTGGAGGGTCTGAACCCGCAGCAACGGGAAGCGGTGATGCACACCGGATCGCCGCTTCTCATCGTCGCCGGTGCCGGATCGGGCAAGACGGCGGTACTCACGCGGCGCATTGCGTATCTGCTCGCGGAGAGAAACGTCACCCCCGGCCAAGTTCTGGCGATCACGTTCACCAACAAGGCTGCGGCGGAGATGCGGGAGCGCGTCGTCTCGCTCGTCGGCCCACGCGCCAACTTCATGTGGGTCTCCACCTTTCACTCGAGCTGCGTACGCATTCTGCGCAGCCAGGCGACGTTGCTGCCGGGACTCAACTCGAACTTCTCGATCTACGACGCCGACGATTCACGACGGTTGCTCACGATGATCGGCAAGGATCTGCAGCTCGATCCCAAGAAGTACTCGTCGCGGTTGCTGGCCACCCAGATCTCGAACCTCAAGAACGAGCTGATCGACCCGGATCAGGCGGTGTCCGACGCCGAGAAGGATCCGGCAGAGCTCCCCGCCATCGTGGCCAAGGTCTACTCGCATTACCAGCAGCGGCTGCGCGCGGCCAACGCGTTCGACTTCGACGACCTCATCGGCGAGACCGTCTCCCTGCTGCAGAACTTCCCCCAGGTCGCCGAGTACTACCGACGTCGGTTCCGCCACGTACTGGTCGACGAGTACCAGGACACGAACCATGCGCAGTACATGCTGGTGCGGGAACTGGTGGGCACGGGAGCCGAGACCGGGGGTGACGGCGTCGGTCCGGGAGAGCTCTGCGTGGTCGGTGACGCCGATCAGTCCATCTACGCCTTCCGCGGCGCCACCATTCGCAACATCGAGGAGTTCGAGCGGGACTACCCGGACGCGCGGACCATCCTGCTCGAGCAGAACTACCGGTCGACCCAGACGATCCTGTCGGCGGCCAACGCCGTCATCTCGCGCAACATCGGTCGCCGCGACAAGAAGCTGTGGACCGATTCGGGCGACGGGGAGCTGATCGTCGGCTACGTCGCCGACAACGAGCACGACGAAGCGTCCTTCGTCGCGTCCGAGATCGACCGACTGGTCGACGGTGGGGACATCAAGTTCTCCGACGTCGCCGTGTTCTACCGCACCAATAATTCCTCGCGAGCGCTCGAGGAGATCTTCATCCGGCTCGGCCTCCCGTACAAGGTGGTCGGCGGCGTGCGGTTCTACGAGCGCAAGGAAGTGCGCGATATCGTTGCGTACCTTCGGGTTCTGGCCAACCCGGACGACACGGTCAGCATGCGTCGCATCCTCAACACCCCGCGCCGCGGCATCGGCGATCGGGCCGAGGCGTGCGTCGCCGTGCACGCCGAACGCAAGAACGTCAGCTTCACCCGCGCGCTCTACGACGCAGCCGACGGGCGCGTGGCACTGCTGAACACGCGCTCGCAGAAGATGATTGCGGCATTCGTCGAGATGATCGACGAGTTGCGAGCGGTCATGCACTCCACCGACACCGACGGCAACAGCGTCGGAGACATCGGCGAGGTCGTCGAAGCCGTACTCGACCGCACGGGCTATCGCGCCGAACTCGAAGCCAGCTCCGATCCGCAGGACGGCGCGAGGTTGGACAATCTGAACGAGTTGGTCAGCGTCGCAAGGGAATTCAGCGCTGATGCCCGCAACGCGGAGGACATTCCAGACGTGGACATCTCGGCGGATCTCGCCGAGGAGCAGGACGAGGAGTCCGACGGCTCCCCAGACCCCGGCTCTCTCGCAGCGTTCCTCGAACGAGTCTCGCTGGTGGCAGACGCGGACCAGCTGCCCGACAACGGCGACGGCGTCGTCACCATGATGACGCTGCACACCGCGAAAGGCCTCGAATTTCCGGTGGTGTTCGTCACCGGCTGGGAAGACGGGCAGTTCCCGCACATGCGCGCACTCGGTGATCCGGCGGAGCTGTCGGAGGAGCGGCGGCTGGCGTACGTGGGTATCACTCGCGCCCGGCACCGTCTCTACGTCACCCGCGCCATCATGCGGTCCGCGTGGGGGCAGCCCATCAACAATCCCGAATCCCGCTTCCTGCAAGAGATTCCGCAGTCACTCATCGACTGGAAGCGTGAAGATCCGGGTGTGGGGTCGGGCCGCGGCGGATTCGGGTCGGGGCTGCAGCGTGATTGGACGTCACCGGTGCGCAGCGACAACTGGCAGTCTCGACCGGCGCAACCGGCGACTCCCAGTTTCGGTGCGGCACGAGCGCGCAACAACACCCTGGTGCTGGCGGTCGGCGACCGGGTCAACCACGACAAGTACGGGCTGGGCACGGTCGTGGAATCCGAGGGTTCCGGTCAGCGAGCGATGGTGCTGGTCGATTTCGGTACGTCCGGCCGCGTGAAGATGATGCTGATCGGCGGAGTGCCGATGACCAAGCTGTAGAACGCGGGACTGAAAAACGCGGGCCTGTAAGACGAGAGGCTGTAAAACGCGAAGGTGTAAGGCGCTCAGTCGCGCTCGGGGCCGAGGCTGATGCCGCGGGTCGCGAGCCACGGCAGCGGGTCGATCTTGTTCTCGCCCGCGAGGTGTACCTCGAAGTGAAGGTGCGGCCCGGTCGACTGACCACGGTTGCCCATCTTCGCGATCTCGTCGCCGGCCATCACCTTCTGGCCCACGGTGACCTCGGTGCTGTCGATGTGGCCGTACACGGTGATGGTTCCGTCGGCGTGCTGCAGACGAACCCACATACCGAAGCCTGCGGCCGGCCCGGAATCGACGACGACTCCGTCGGCCACTGCGTGGATCGGCGTTCCGATGGCGTTGGCGATGTCCACGCCGGCGTGCAACGTGCCCCACCGCGAACCGAAACCGGAGGTGTAGGTGCCGATGGCGGGAAGGGAGAACAGCGGACGAAGCTTCTCGGCCTCGGCTGCCGCGCGTTCCTGCATGTAGCGCTGGCCTTTGGCGAGCAACTCGCTGAACTGTCCGAGATCGGCAGCCGACGCGACGTTCAAGATCTGCGGAGCGGCCGAGTTCGAGGCCGTGACCATGGGTGCACCCGTCGACGTGGCGGCAGGAACGAGACCCGCCGGCGTCGGGATGGTGGTGACACGGTCCGCAACGACGGCGGCAACGTTGTTCGCAGCGGTCACGGGGCTCTCGCCCGCGGCAAGCGCGACGTCCGAGGACACCGTCTGCTCGGGAGCGGGGCTGTGGTTCATCGCTGCCTGCCCGGCAGCGACGACGGCGCCGGCGGCCACGGCGACGACGGCCACCCGGCCCTTGAGGGCATTCGGAGGTGCGGGGATGCGGTGCGCTCCGGAGCGACGAACGTTCGTCGGAGGGGTCACGTCACCGGAGACGACCTTGTCGGCCGGGGTGAAGAACGTGCTGGCCGCGACGGACCCGGCCGAGCGGCGGGATTCGCGTCGAGGTGAAACGGGAGTGGACGGCAGCGCCGCAGCCGACGCCGGGTACTCGGCCGACTCGTGGTTGCGGTCCCACGGGGAGTCGAGCAGATCGCGGAACACGTCGTCGGAATCGTCGAAGAACCGATCCATCGTGAAGACGGTGGAGTCATGCTCGTCGGGGGTGGCCGGGGGGCGAGAGGAGGGGTCCGTGTGGTCGGTGACGAAGCCTGAGGAGAATCGACTCGAGGTGAACGGGGTGCGGTGTTGCTGCAAGACCTGCCGTCCTCCTGATTCGTGATCTGCTCGTTATGCGGACTGGGCGACGGTAACGAAATGGTTGCGAGGCGCGCAAGCCAAACGCGATATGGGGTCCAATATGTGGGATGGCTCACATCCTGAGCTGGCAAAACCCGGTTTGAGACTCGAAGACATAACAAGGGCCTGCGTGTCCCTGCACACGACGGACGGTCGCACACCGATAACGTCGGTGCGCGTGAGCAGTTCTTCCGGGCCGTCGGTTCGGCCGCAGCGTATAGCTCCGACGGGTTCGGTCGACGTCCTTCGTGACCCCACCGCGCCGTTGCGTCACGGTGTGTTGTCGTCGTCGCTCGGTGCCGTCTCCGTCTGCGTCGCCCCGATCGTGGGAGTGACTTCCGGAGCCGGGTCCGGTTCGCTGCCTGGGATTCTGTTCGTCGTCTTCTGCACGCTGGTGGTGCCGGTGCTGGCGTTCCTCTCGCTCGTGCGGGGGCGGGTCGGTTTCGGCGGCGCGCTTCTCGCGGGGTCGGGAGCCGTCGCCGTCGGATTCGCGGTGATCGACGTGCAGCTGCTGACGGGCACGATCGACGCCAACCGTCTCGAGCTGTTCCGGCCTCTCAGCGCCGCCGTGCTCGATCCGGGAGCCGGGGCGTACCTCGTTCTCGTCGGACACGTTCTGATCGCTCTCGCCGGCGTCGGTGGGCTCGTCGCAGTGGGCCGTGCGTCACTGCTCGACGGATACGGCGATGCCGGATCCGCCGCCGGCCGCATCGGGGGATGGGCGGCGACTCTGGCGGCGGTGGCGACAGTGGTCCTCGCAGGTGCGCTGTTCGCGCCCCCGTTCGACTCCGCAGATCCGGTGTTCCTCGTCGCCACGGTGGTCGACGGTCCGACCCTGCTGGCCGTCGGCTCCGCGCTGATGGCGGTTGCCGCGCTGGCGGTCGTCGGTGCAGGACTGTCGTCGGTCTCCACGTCCGCGGCATCGGGTGCGCTGATCGGCACTGCTGTCGCGGCCCTCGGTCTCGTCGGCACGCGCTGGATTTCGGCGGCGACCACGCAGGACCGCATCGGTTCCGGTGTCGGGTCGATCGCTGCCACCGCCGCGGCGACGGTGCTCCTGGTGGTCGGTCTGTCCGTACCGGCGCTGGCCCACCGCACCCGCGACGCTCCATCTGTGAAGCCGATTGCAGCGCCCGCGGCCAAGATGGGCAAGTCGGCACGTGCTCGGGCGGCGGCCGAAGCAGCCGCTACGGCACGGGCGCGGTCCACCCGCCGGCATGCGATCGCAGGCGCCACCGGTGTCGCGGCGGGAGTGCTGCTCGCAGCCGGCGCTCTGCTACCGCTGCTGCGTGTTCCGGACGGGCTGGCCGAGCCGAACATTCTCGGCGCTCGCATCGCCGTGCTCGGCGCGGTCGTCCTCGTTCTGCTCAGCGTCACGCTGTTCTTCTCGGAGCTGGCCCCATCGGTTCGGCCGACTGTCGGTGTCTTCTGGGTTGCCGCGGTGATGTGTGCGACGCCGGTCCTGCAGGCGTTGGTCCTGGCACTCGGAGTTCCAGAGGTGCGTATGGGTTCCGGCGCCGTCCTGATCGGCGTCGGCGTCGTTGTCACCGGAGTGACCGGTGTACTGCTGTGGGTTGCTGGGTCGGCCGAGCGTGAGGACGTCGACACCTCGATCGACCAATCGCCGTCGCAGGCCACGGTGTGGACCGGCGCACTCGGAGCACTCGTTTCCGTCGTCGCGCTCGGTCTGCCGCTCTACACGTCCGACGAGACCGCGGCCGCCACCTTCGCCGAGTTTCCGTGGGGATGGGACGCCTGGGGCCAAGCGCTGTTCGGTGTCGCGGTCGTGGTCACGGTGATCGTCGCTGCGCGTGCACGCCCCGCTCGCGGCGCCGCACTGCTGTGGGGAGCCGCGGCGGGAATGGCCGTTCACATCGCCGGCTGGCCGCTTCTCGAAGTACGCGGCGGTGCTTCAGGTCCCGGTGCCGGTGCCCTGGCCGGTGCCGTCGGAGCGGCGATGCTCGTGGCTGCGGGCGTCGCACGACGACGTACTCGTCGGTAGGTTGCGCCTACGCCCTCGGAGGCGTTCGGTGACATGAGCCACAAGATGCACGGGGTGTCGTCTAGGGCTCCTCAGCGGTGGCTAAAGTCCCAAGTCGGACCCGCTCCTACCCCTCGAGCGGGCGTCAACGCAGACGAGATGGTGAGCTGATGGATCTCTTCGAATACCAGGCGAAGGAACTCTTCGCCAAGCACGAAGTACCGACGTCGGCCGGTCGTGTCACGGACACGGTCGCCGGTGCCACACAGATCGCCGAAGAAATCGGCAAGCCTGTCATGGTCAAGGCTCAGGTCAAGGTCGGCGGCCGCGGTAAGGCCGGCGGCGTGAAGTACTCCAAGGACGTCGCCGAGGCGACCTCCAACGCCGAGGCCATCCTCGGACTCGACATCAAGGGCCATGTCGTCAAGAAGCTTCTCGTCGCAGAAGCCTCCGACATCGCGGAGGAGTACTACATCTCCTTCCTGCTCGACCGCACGAACCGCACGTACCTCGCGATGTGCTCCGTCGAAGGTGGCGTCGAGATCGAGGTGACGGCCGAGGAGAACCCGGACGCCCTCGCACGCATCCCCGTCGACGCCGTCAAGGGTGTCGACCTTGCATTCGCGCGTGAGATCGCCGAAGCAGGAAAGCTGCCCGCCGAGGTGCTCGACGCGGCCGCCAACACGATTCAGAAGCTGTGGGAAGTCTTCATCAAGGAAGACGCTCTCCTCGTCGAGGTGAACCCGCTGGTGCGTACGCCCACCGACGAGATCCTCGCGCTCGACGGCAAGGTCACCCTCGACGCCAACGCGGACTTCCGTCACAAGGAGCACGCCGAGTTCGAAGACGCCGACGCGGCCGATCCCCTCGAGGCCAAGGCCAAGGAGAACGACCTCAACTACGTCAAGCTCGACGGTCAGGTCGGCATCATCGGAAACGGTGCGGGACTTGTCATGTCGACACTCGACGTCGTCGCGTACGCCGGTGAGGCGCACGGTGGCGTCAAGCCCGCCAACTTCCTCGACATCGGCGGCGGCGCCTCGGCCGAGGTCATGGCCGCCGGCCTCGACGTCATCCTCGGCGACGAGCAGGTCAAGAGCGTGTTCGTCAACGTCTTCGGCGGCATCACCGCCTGCGACGCGGTGGCCAACGGAATCGTCGGCGCCCTGCAGAAGCTGGGCGACGACGCCAACAAGCCGCTGGTGGTTCGACTCGACGGCAACAAGGTCGAAGAAGGCCGCAAGATTCTCGCCGATGCTGCGCACCCACTGGTGACGCTGGCCGAAACCATGGACGAAGGCGCCGACAAGGCCGCCGAGCTGGCTGCGAAGTAAGGGAACCATGTCTATCTTTCTGAACAAGGACAACAAGGTCATCGTCCAGGGCATCACCGGCGGCGAAGGCACCAAGCACACCGCCCTGATGCTCAAGGCGGGCACGCAGGTCGTCGGTGGCGTCAACGCGCGCAAGGCCGGAACTACGGTCAGTCACGATGGTGGAGTAGAGCTTCCGGTCTTCGGCACTGTTGCCGAGGCCATCGAGAAGACCGGCGCCGACGTGTCCATTGCGTTCGTGCCGCCCGCCTTCGCCAAGGACGCCATCATCGAGGCCATCGACGCCGAGATTCCGCTGCTCGTGGTCATCACCGAGGGAATCCCCGTGCAGGACAGCGCATACGCGTGGGCCTACAACGTGGAGAAGGGCGAGAAGACCCGCATCATCGGTCCGAACTGCCCCGGAATCATCACCCCCGGTGAGGCTCTCGTCGGCATCACGCCGGCGAACATCGCGGGCAAGGGCCCGATCGGCTTGGTCTCCAAGTCCGGCACCCTGACCTACCAGATGATGTTCGAGCTCCGTGACTTCGGCTTCTCCACCGCCATCGGCATCGGCGGCGACCCGGTCATCGGAACCACCCACATCGACGCCATCGAGGCGTTCGAGAAGGACCCCGAGACCGAGATCATCGTGATGATCGGTGAAATCGGTGGTGACGCGGAAGAGCGTGCGGCCGACTACATCAAGGCCAACGTCACCAAGCCCGTCGTCGGCTACGTCGCCGGATTCACCGCGCCCGAGGGCAAGACCATGGGCCACGCCGGCGCCATCGTCTCCGGCTCTTCGGGTACCGCGCAGGCCAAGAAGGACGCCCTCGAGGCGGCCGGTGTCAAGGTCGGCAAGACGCCGTCCGAGACCGCGGCACTCGCACGCGAGATCCTGAACGCGCGCAAGTAGTTTCACCCTTTCCCGACTCGGGGGCACACTCACGTCGATCGATCGATGGGGTGTGCCCCCGAGTCGTTTCTCGAGGCACGGCTACGTTCTTCTCATGACCACCAACCGCACCTTCGCCGCGACCAGAGATTCCTTCGTCGTCTTCGAGGCGCCCGTTCCCGAGCCCACCGGCCACGACCTTCTCGTGGAGGTGCGCGCCGTGTCGGTCAACCCGGTGGACGTCAAGGTCCGCGCCGGACTCGACGAACCTCGGGTGCTCGGCTTCGACGCAGCGGGCGTCGTGGTCGCCGTCGGGCCCGACGTCACGGGTCGCGCAGTCGGCGACGAGGTCTACTACGCCGGTTCGATCGACCGTGACGGCAGCAACGCCCGCTACCAGCTGGTCGACGAGCGGATCGTCGGCCGGAAGCCGGCGACCTTGTCCTTCGCCGACGCGGCGGCACTGCCCTTGACCTCGATCACGGCCTGGGAGGCGTTGTTCGACAAGCTGCACCTGAGCGAATCGTCCACCGGCACACTCCTCGTCGTCGGCGGCGCCGGCGGCACCGGCTCGATGGTGATTCAGCTCGCGCGCGCACTCACCGGAGTGACCGTCGTCGCATCGGCCGGTCGCACGGAATCCGCACGGTGGGCGACCGACATGGGCGCTCACCGCATCGTCGGCCGCGATCTGACCGAGGCCGGCGCTGTCGACTACATCTTTTCACCGTTTTCCGACGGCAACGTCGAGGTCTACGCCGAGATCCTTGCCGTGCAGGGTCAGGTGGTGGCGATCGACGATCCCGAGGGCCTCGACACCATGCCGCTCAAGTCCAAGAGCCAGAGCTGGCAGTGGGAGTTCATGTTCGCCAAACCGCTTCATCTGCCGGAGGATTCGTCCCAGCAGCGGTTGCTGGACCGAGTCGCCGACCTCGTCGACGACGGGACCCTTCGCTCTACCGCGACCACCACTCTGTCGCCGATCGACGTCGAGACTCTGACCGAGGCGCATCGAGTCGTCGAGAGCAGCGGAGCGATCGGCAAAATTGTGGTGGCTCTCGAATCAGCGTGATTCGAACTGTGGTCGCAGGGCCGCCCGACGTCGTCTACTGAGGTCATGACGTCGAACCACTCCTCCTGTCGCCAGTGCCGATCGGTCTGACACCCACTCGACACTCACACAGGAGACACCCAGCAATGACCACCACCGAGAACCGCCCACTCACCCAGAACTGGCCCGACGCCCCTACGACCTCGGAGGGGTGGATCGCACGCGCGGCCAATGTCGCCACCCTGCTCGCGGTCGATGCGGTCGAACGCGACAAGGGCATCGCCGCTCCCGTTCACGAAGTGCAGCTGTTGAAGGATTCCGGTCTCGTCACCCTTCTCGGACCGGCGGAACACGGTGGCGGCGGCCAGGATTGGCCCACCGCGTACCAGGTGATCCGCACAGTCTCGACCGCCGACGGCTCGATCGGTCAGCTGCTCGGCTACCACCTGCTGTGGTTCTGGGCGGCTCGACTGGTGGGCACGCCAGAGCAGATCCAGGCGGTCGAAGAAGCCGCGACGACGAACCGGTGGTTCTTCGGCGGCGCAGTCAACCCACGAGACAACGACGTTCAGGTCACCGAGGAGGGCGACCAGATCGTCTTCACCGGCGAGAAGTCCTTCTCCACCGGAAGTCGGGTTTCGGATGTCACCGTCCTCGAAGGTGCGCTGCCGGACGGTCAGCACGTCTTCGCCATCGTGCCGTCGGACACTCCGGGGCTGTCGTTCCACGACGACTGGGACAACATCGGCCAGCGCCAGACCGAGAGCGGCAGCGTCAGCATCGACCACGTGCGGGTGAACTGGAGCGACGCAGCAGGTTTCGTGGACAAGAAGTTCCAGCCTCGGGTCTACAACACCCTGAACGTGCCCACCATTCAGCTCGTGTTCGTCAACTTCTACCTCGGAATCGCCCGCGGGGCACTCGATCAGGCGGCGTCGTACTCGCGGGACAAGACGCGTGCGTGGCTGCACAGCGGTTTCGACAAGGCCATCGACGAGCCGTACATCATCGACATCTACGGTGACCTGACCGCCAAGCTGTGGTCGGTCGAGGCACTCGCCGATACCGTTGCGCTGGAGGGCAAGTCGATCCACGACAACGCCTGGAACGTCACCGAGCAGGAACGCGGTGAGCACGAGGTGCGCGTCGCAGCCGTCAAGGCGCGGGCCACCGAGGTGGCGCTCGAGGTCACGTCGACCATCTTCGAGGCGCTCGGCGCACGTGCGACGGCAAGCAAATACGGATTCGACCGATTCTGGCGAAACGTCCGTACACACACCCTCCACGACCCGGTCGCCTACAAGCGTCGCGAAGTCGGTCGATGGGTTTTGACGGACGAGTTGCCCGAGCCCACCTGGTATTCCTAGAAAGAAGGTTCCATGACCACCGAGCGCATTTCCGACGAGATCAAGTTCGCGTACTGGGTACCCAATGTCAGTGGGGGACTGGTCACGAGCACCATCGAGCAGCGAACCAGCTGGGACTACGAATACAACAAGAAGCTCGCGCAGACCGCCGAGAACAACGGATTCGAGTACGCGCTGAGTCAGGTGCGCTACGAGTCGAGCTACGGCGCCGAGTTCCAGCACGAATCGACCAGCATCTCACTCGCCCTACTCCTCGCGACCGAGCGGCTCAAGGTCATCGCGGCTGTCCACCCGGGTCTGTGGCAGCCGGGCGTGCTCGCGAAACTTGGTGCGACAGCCGATCATCTGTCGAACGGCCGGTTCGCGGTTAACGTGGTGAGCGGATGGTTCAAGGACGAATTCACCCATCTCGGCGAGCCGTGGCTCGAACACGACGAGCGGTACCGTCGCAGCGCCGAGTTCCTACAGGTGCTGCGCAAGATATGGACCGAGGACGACGTCGACTTCCGTGGTGACTTCTATCGAATCCACGATTTCACGTTGAAGCCGAAGCCGCTCAACACCCCGGAGCGCCCCAATCCCGAACTGTTCCAGGGTGGTAACTCCTCGGCAGCGCAGGAGAACGCCGGCAAGTACTCCGATTGGTACTTCTCCAACGGCAAGGACTTCGACGGCGTGACCGAGCAGGTCGACAACATTCGCCGTGTCGCGCGTGAGCACAAGCGTGAGGTCAAGTTCGGGCTCAACGGTTTCATCATCGCCCGCGACACCGAAGCCGAGGCCAGGGACACCCTGCGCGAGATCGTCGAGAAGGCGAACAAGCCTGCGGTGGAGGGGTTCCGGGACGCGGTGCAGCAGGCCGGCAACTCGACGAAGGACAAGAAGGGGATGTGGTCCGACTCGTCCTTCGAAGATCTGGTGCAGTACAACGACGGATTCAAGTCGCAGCTCATCGGTACCCCGGAACAGATCGCCGAGCGCATCGTCGCGTACCGGAGCCGCGGCGTCGACCTGATTCTGGGTGGGTTTCTGCACTTCCAGGAAGAAATCGAGTACTTCGGGGCGAAGGTGCTTCCGCTGGTTCGGGAGATCGAGGCGTCGCAGTCCGAGAGCCGGGAGCTCGTCGGGGTGAGTTAGGGCGTCGGTGGGTCGACGTAGGGTGGTCGGGTACCGCGAACCGAGGAAGAGGATGAGACATGACCTTCTCGTCAGGGGAACCCGACCAGCCGAGCACGCCCGAGCAGCCTGCTCGTCCGGACCCGACGCCGTCCGAGACCACTTCCACCGACGCGACGGCCTCCGCCCTGCGCATCGTCAGAATCTTGACGCTCGTGTTGGTGGGCTTGGGAGTCGTGAACTTCCTGCTCGGCCTCGCGCCACAGATCACCGTGGCCGGGTTCAGTCAGAACTTCTTCGGGGGCGACCCGACGTCCGTGGCGCTGTTCTTGGCCGCCGGTGCCGTCGCAGGCGTCGGGTTGCTCCCCAAGCAGCGTGGCAACTTCCCCATCGCAGCCGCGCTCTCCGTTGCCGCGTTCCTGACGCTGGTGTTCCAGTCGTTCAACATCACGCCCGACGTGTCCGGCTTCGGTGAGAGCATCGACGCCGGCATCGGCACGGGCACGATTCTGGTGCTCGTCCTGGGATTCGTTCAGACCGCCGCAGCAGTTGCCGGGTTGCTGCTCGAGTCGGGAGTGGTGACGCCCCCTGCCCCGAAGCCGAAGGCTCCGCAGCAGCAGCCGGGTGGGTTCGGCCAGCCCTACGGTGGCCAGCCGTACGGATACGGGAATCAGCCGCAGGGATACGGCCAGCCGCAGGGTTCGCAAGGCTACGGCCAGCCGCAGGGTCAGCCCGGATCCCATGGGCAACCCGGGTCGCAGGGGCAACCCGGACCGCAGGGTTACGGGCAACCGCAGGGCTACGGCGCACCGCAGGGCTACGCACCGCCGCAGGGCTACGCACCGTCGCAGGGTTACGGCGCACCGCAGGGCTACGCACCTCCACAGAACTACACCGGACCGCAGGGCTACCCCGTCGGTCCCGGCCAGCAGGGCCCCGGACAGGGTTACGGACAGCCGCAGCCCTACTCGGCCCCCGGGTACTCCGATCCGCGCCCGTCGAACGAGCCGACCCAGGGTTACCCGAGCACGCCGAAGCCGGCCGACGACAAGACCACTGCGCTCCCCGAAGCGACACCCGACGACGAGCGGAATCGCTAGCCTCTCGGCGCGCCTGTCCTGCAGCTGGGGCGGTGAATGAAACCCTGTGACGGGTGAGTTCCCTCCTGAGTTCCCAGACATCGAGAACCGGGGCACCGAGAACCCAGACGTCGAAAGATCGTCGTACCGGTGGCCCGGGCCCGTCGCCTGAACTTGCGAAGAAGCTGGTGGTCGTCGGTCTTCGGCCCGTCGGTGTTCTGCTGGCTCTCGTCGCCGCACTCTCCATCGTCACGCTGGTCTCCGCGAACAGCGACCTGACGGGCACCTTCGGAGCCATCGCCGGGTCGTGGTTGGCCGTTCACCACGTTCCGCTCGGGATCGGTGGAGCCGATCTCGGCATCCTGCCGCTCCTGCCCACCATCGTGTTGATGGTGTCGGTGGCGCGGGCATGCGCCGGTGCGGTGTCGGAGACCAGCACCAGACGTGACGTCTGCTGGGTGCTGGCGGCCGCTCTGGGTGCGCCTCTCGTCTTCGCGGCCGTGATGCTCGCAATGATCCAGGATGCCTCGTCGGTCATCCCTCTCACGACGCCGAATGCGCTCGTGACGTTCGGCTGGGTTCTAGCAGTGCACGCAACCGCCGCGGCCGTCGGCCTTGTCGTCGGTACGTGGCCCGGGGTGCTGCAGCGAGTTCATCTGGCGCCGTGGGCGGTCGCCGCGTTCGTTCCGGCGGCTCGCGCAGTGGCAACTCTGGTTGCGGGCGGCGCGGTGCTGGTCGTCGCGTCGTTGGTGATGTCGTGGTCCACCGTCGGAGCGCTGCTGGAGACGGGCGACGGAGTCATCGGTTCGCTCGGGCTCACCGTCGTCTCGATCCTCTATCTACCGAACGTGGTGATCGGTGCGGCCGCGGTCGTAACCGGATCGTCCGCCCACGTCGGAGCGGCAACGGTGTCATTGTTCGACACCGCGGGCGGCCCCATCCCGGCGGTTCCGGTGCTGGCTGCGCTCCCCGAGTCCTCTGCGCAGGTCTGGTGGCCGGCGATGCTGGTCGTTCCCGTGCTCGCCGCGTACCTGCTCGGCCGGGGATGCGCGTCTGCGACTCTGTCTGCTCCCGACGCCCTCCGCGCCGCCGCGACCGCCGCCGTGATGGTCAGCCTCGTCGCCGTGATCGCCGGATTCGTCGCCGGTGGGGTGATGGGCACGTTCGGTGACCTGGGCGTCGACGTGCTGATCCTGGGTGTGGCGACGTTCGGATGGTCGCTCGTGGTCGGTGGGTCGACGGCAGCGGTGGCCGGGCATCTTCTGCACCGCGACGAGGTCACCGACGCCTGGCTCGACCATCATGACGAGGCCGACGAGCCGGTCGAGCTTGCCGAACCGATGGCCGCCATCGAGGCTGCTCCGGAACCGGAGGACGACGTCGTAGAAGAGGACGTCCCGGCCGAGGAGCCCGTCGCGAACGACGACGATGTCGTCGACGCCGAGGTCGTGGAGATCGACGACCCCGACGAGACGCGCTGACCTGCTCGCGGTCTAGGGTTTCGGATGGGTCGAGACCGACCCACGCCCCGATTCGTTCAGGAGAAGCGCGCTGTCTGCCCCGCTGTCGCACCCGGCCCGCGTGGTGGTCCTCGCATCGGGCACGGGGACACTTCTCAGGTCGCTCGCCGACGCGGCCGGCGACGGCTACCCCGCGCGCATCGTGGCGGTCGGCGTGGACCGAGACTGCGACGCCGCCCGCTCCGGAATCGAGACGTTCCGCGTCGATCTGGCCGACCATCCCGACCGTGACGCATGGGATGCCGCTCTCACCGCTGCCACCGCAGCGCACCGACCCGATCTGATCGTCTCCGCCGGTTTCATGAAAATCCTCGGCCCGAGGTTCCTCGCCGAGTTCGGTGGGCGCATCATCAACACGCATCCCGCTCTGCTGCCGTCGTTTCCGGGCGCGCACGCGGTGCCCGACGCGCTTGCGCACGGTGTGAAGGTGACGGGGACGACGGTTCATCTCGTCGACTCGGGTGTCGACACCGGACCCATACTCGCGCAGGAGGCGGTCCCGGTTCTCGACGGGGACGACGCGTCGACTCTGCACGAACGAATCAAGACCGTGGAACGACGGCTGTTGATCGATGTGATCGCGGCCGTTGCCTCTCGAGGTGTGATCTCCGATGGACGAAAGGCTCAGATTCCCAGTGAGTGACAACACGAAGGCGATTCGCCGCGCTCTGGTGAGCGTCTACGACAAGACCGGACTCGAAGAGTTGGCTGCCGGATTGCACGCTGCCGGAGTGGAATTGGTGTCGACGGGATCGACCGCCGGCCGCATCGCTGCCGCCGGTGTCCCGGTGACCCGCGTCGAGGATCTCACCGGCTTCCCCGAGACCCTCGACGGTCGCGTCAAGACCTTGCACCCCCGCGTGCACGCCGGCGTGTTGGCGGACACCCGCAAGCCCGAACACCTCGCGCAGCTCGAGGAGTTGGGCGTCGCTCCGTTCGAGCTGGTGGTGGTGAACCTGTATCCGTTCACCGAGACGGTGGCGTCGGGTGCGACGCCGGACGAGTGCGTCGAGCAGATCGACATCGGCGGTCCGTCGATGGTCCGTGCCGCGGCGAAGAACCACCCGTCGGTCGCCGTGGTGGTCGACCCGGCTCGGTACGCGGACGTCCTCGCTGCGGTCGACGCCGGAGGATTCACCCTCCAACAGCGAATCACCCTCGCTGCCACGGCTTTTCAGCACACCGCCGCGTACGACGTGGCTGTCGCCTCGTGGATGACCACTGTCCTCGACACCTCCGATGACGCATTTCCGACGTGGATGGGCGGTACCTGGGAGCGTGCATCGGTGCTCCGATACGGCGAGAACCCACATCAGGGCGCCGCGCTGTACATCGACCCGTCTGCGCACACGGGCATCGCTCAGGCCGAGCAGTTGCACGGTAAGGAGATGTCCTACAACAACTTCACCGACGGCGACGCCGCGTGGCGCGCCGCGCACGACCACGACGCTCCCTGTGTCGCGATCATCAAGCACGCCAACCCGTGTGGGATCGCGGTGGCCGACGACATCGCCGACGCCCATCGCAAGGCGCACGCCTGTGACCCCGTCAGCGCCTACGGCGGCGTGATCGCAGCCAACCGCGAAGTGACGGTGGAGATGGCCGAGCAGGTGGCCGAAATCTTCACCGAGGTCATCATCGCTCCTTCCTACGCCGACGGCGCACTCGGAGTGCTGCAGCGCAAGAAGAACGTTCGCGTTCTGCTGGCCGCTCCGCCCCTCGACGCGGGTTCGGAGCTGAAGCAGATTTCGGGCGGTGCGTTGCTTCAGCGGAAGGACGTTCTGGACGCCGGTGGTGACGACCCGGCCAACTGGACCCTCGCGGTCGGCGACCCTGCCGACGCCGCGACCCTGAAGGACCTGGAGTTCGCCTGGATCGCCTGCCGTGCGGTGAAATCGAACGCAATCCTCATCGCGTCGGACGGCGCGTCGGTCGGTGTCGGAATGGGTCAGGTCAACCGGGTCGACTCGGCGCACCTCGCGGTGCAGCGTGGGGGGGAGCGCGTCGAAGGCGCGGTGGCCGCGTCCGACGCGTTCTTCCCGTTCCCCGACGGCTTTCAGATCCTGGCGAACGCAGGCGTGAAAGCAGTTGTGCAACCGGGCGGTTCGATTCGCGACAACGAAGTGATCGACGCTGCGCGTGAGGCCGGTGTGACGATGTATCTCACCGGCTCACGACACTTCTTTCACTAGAGGATCTTTTCGATGTCCCCGGTCAGCTTCTCGGGCTTCGTCGTGGGACCGAAGCGCTTGACGACGTTACCGTCCTTGTCGACGAGGAACTTGGTGAAGTTCCAGTTGATGCGACCGCCGAGCAGCCCGGACTTCTGCTTGCGCAGCCATTCGTAGAGCGGATGCGACTCGGGTCCGTTGACCTTGATTTTCTCGTGCAAGGGGAAGGTCACGTCGTAGCGCAGGGAGCAGAAGTTCTTGATCTCGTCGGCGTCACCGGGTTCCTGGTGTCCGAACTGATCGCAGGGGAATCCGAGGATGGTCAGGCCCTTCTCGGCGTACTTCTTGTTGAGGGCTTCGAGGCCCTCGTACTGCGGGGTGAACCCGCACTGCGATGCGGTGTTGACGATCAGTAGTGGTTTGCCGCGGTACGCACCGAGGTCGACGGGCTCGCCGTCGATGGTGGTGGCCGTGAAGTCGTAAGCGGTGGTCATATTCGTCCTGTTCCCCGTGGTTCGATCTCGTCAATGGTTCGTTCCTGGTGCGGGGGCGGATCGTAACGCTACTATCTGCGTATGAATGCAGACAAGCGACTTCCGGACGACCAGGTCGACCTGATGGTCGAGGTGTTCCGGATGCTCGCCGACAGCACTCGTGTGCACCTGCTCTGGGCGCTGGTCGACGGCGAGCAGTCGGTGAACGAACTTGCTGCTCACGTGGGCAAAGCGGCGCCGTCGATCTCCCAACATCTGGCGAAGCTGCGCATGGCCCGTCTCGTCCGAACCCGCAAGGACGGTACCCGGGTGATCTATCGGCTCGAGAACGATCACGTTCGGCAGCTCGTGACCGATGCGGTCTACAACGCCGAACACGCCGGACCCGACGTCCCGAGTCACCACCGGAGCGAACTGAAAGCGGTACCCCGCGCATGACGCACGGCCATGGTCATGGGCACGGGCACGGCCACGCGGAGAAGGTAGACGACGCGCTCGAGTCCAGCGAGATCGGCATCCGGGCGGTCAAGATCAGTCTCGTGGCACTCGGTGCAACAGCGGTCGCTCAGGTGATCGTGGTTGCCGTGTCGGGTTCCGTTGCTCTCCTGGCGGACACGATCCACAACTTCTCCGATGCGCTCACCGCGGTACCTCTGTGGATCGCCTTCGTCCTGGGTCGGCGAGCTGCCACCAAGCGATACACCTACGGGTTCGGCCGCGCCGAGGACCTCGCCGGGTTGTTCGTCGTCGCGATGATCGCGTTGTCGGCCGTGATAGCCGGAGTCGAAGCAGTGCGGCGGCTGGTCGATCCGCAGCCGATCCACCATCTCGCAGCCGTTGCCGTCGCCGGCGTCGTCGGGTTCGTCGGCAACGAACTCGTGGCCCACTACCGGATCTCGGTCGGCCGCCGCATCGGGTCGGCCGCGCTCGTCGCCGACGGGCTGCACGCTCGGACCGACGGATTCACCTCGTTGGCCGTCGTGCTCGGCGCCGGAGGTGTCGCGCTCGGGTTTCCCCTCGCCGACCCGATCATCGGCCTGGTGATCACCGTGGCCATCCTCGCGGTGCTGCGGACCGCAGCGCGTGATGTGGTTCGGCGGCTGATGGACGGAGTCGAGCCCGACGTCGTGGACGCCGCCGCGGCTGCACTTGCCGCGCAGCCGGGGGTGCTCGCCGTCCGGACGGTCCGCATTCGCTGGATCGGGCACCGCATGCACGCCGACGCGGAGCTCGACATCGACGCGAACACCTCGCTCACCGACGCACATCGACTGGCGCACGACGCCGAACACGTCCTCGCGCACGCGGTCCCGAAACTCGAGTCCGCGGTGGTTCACGCCTACCCCCACCACTAGCGCGTGCCGATTGGGGCAAAGGCTCGTACGTTGGAGAGGTGACTGCTCCCACCATTGCAACCGTCGGCGCCCTGCGGGCGTCGGGCCACGTGCAACGCTCCATCAAAGAAGAACTACGCGAGAACCTCCTGGGCTACCTACGCGACGGTAAAGATGCCTGGCCCGGCATCCTCGGCTTCGAGAACACCGTCATTCCGCAACTCGAACGAGCCCTGCTCGCCGAACACGACGTCGTCCTCCTCGGCGAACGCGGCCAGGGCAAGACGCGCCTGCTGCGTACGCTCGTCGGCCTGCTCGACGAGTGGACTCCGGTGATCACCGGGTCCGAGCTGGGCGAGCACCCGTACGACCCGATCACGCCCGCGTCGATCCGCCGAGCCGGTGAGCTCGGCGACGACCTGCCGATCACCTGGAGGCACCGCAGCGACCGTTACTCGGAGAAGTTGGCGACGCCGGACACCTCGGTGGCCGACCTCGTCGGTGACGTCGACCCGGTCAAGGTGGCCGAAGGTCGCAGCCTCGGTGACCCCGAGACCATCCACTTCGGGTTGGTTCCGCGGACCCACCGCGGCATCGTCGCCATCAACGAGCTGCCCGACCTCGCCGAGCGCATTCAGGTCTCGCTTCTGAACGTGATGGAGGAGCGCGACATCCAGATCCGCGGATACACGATCCGCTTGCCGCTGGATGTGCTGCTCGTCGCGAGTGCGAACCCCGAGGACTACACGAACCGCGGCCGCATCATCACACCGCTCAAGGACCGGTTCGGCGCCGAAATTAGAACGCACTACCCGCTGCTGCTCGACGACGAGATCGCGGTCATCGAGCAGGAGGCCACGCTCACCGCCACCGTGCCGGGGCATCTTCTGGAGATCCTGGCGCGGTTCACTCGACTGCTGCGCGAGTCCGCGTCCGTCGACCAACGATCCGGAGTCTCTGCTCGCTTCGCGGTCGCCGCGGCCGAAACCGTCGGCGCCGCAGCGGTTCACCGTGCGGCCGTGCTCGGTGAGGCCGACCCGGTGGCCCGTCCTGTCGACGTCGGGACCATCGTCGACGTACTGCGCGGCAAGGTCGAGTTCGAGTCCGGCGAGGAGGGACGCGAAACCGAAATTCTCACGCACCTGCTGCGCCGCGCAACGGCCGACACCGCCCGCGAACGGCTCGGCGGCATCGACATGAGCTCCATCGTGAATGCCGTCGAACAGGGGGAGCCGGTGGTCACGGGCGACCGCATCACCGCCAAGGCGCTTCTCGACGAACTGCCCGATCTGCCGGTTCTCGACGAGATCGCCGAGCGACTGGGAGCGAAGTCCGACGGCGAGCGTGCGTCCGCGGCGGAGCTGGCTCTCGAGGGTCTCTACCTCGCGCGCCGGATTGCCAAGGACACCGGCGACGACGGGCAGACGGTGTACAGCTGATGCGCAATACCCGCTACGGCCCGTACGACGGAGGGCCGGATCCACTCGCTGCTCCCGTCGACCTGCGGGAAGCGCTGGAGGCGATTGGCCAGGACGTGCTGGAAGGGTCGTCTCCGCGCCGGGCGATGCAGGAGATGCTGCGTCGCGGAACGAAGAACATGCGCGGGCTCGACGACCTTGCGGCGCAGGCCAATCGGCGTCGACGGGAAATGCTGAAGAAGAAGAATCTCGACGGCACCCTGCAGGAGGTGCGGGAGCTGCTCGACAAAGCGGTCCTGGAGGAGCGCAAGACCCTCGCCCGTGCGCTCGACGACGACGCCCGGTTCAAGGAAATGCAGATCGAGGACCTTTCGCCGTCGACTGCACAAGCGGTACAAGAGCTCTCGGACTACGAGTGGCGCAGTTCCGAGGCGCGGGAGAACTACGAAAAGATCAAGGACCTGCTCGGACGCGAGGTGCTCGATCAGCGGTTCGCCGGCATGAAGCAGGCTCTCGAGGGAGCGACCGAGGAGGACAAGCAACGTGTCACCGACATGTTGTCCGACCTCAACGAGCTGCTCGATGCCAACGCCCGCGGCGAGGACACGCAGGAGAAGTTCGACGAGTTCATGGACAAGCACGGCCAGTTCTTTCCGGAGAACCCGAAGAACGTGGACGAGCTCATCGACTCGCTGGCGCAGCGTGCCGCGGCAGCGCAGCGTCTGCGCAATTCCCTCAGTCCGGAGCAGCGAGCCGAACTGGATGCGTTGGCGCAGCAGGCGTTCGGCAGCGCCGACCTGCAGGATCAGCTCAGCAAGCTGGACGGTCACCTCCAAGCGGCACGGCCCGGTGAGGACTGGAACGGATCGCAGGACTTCCGCGGGCAGGAGGGCATGGGTCTCGGTGACGGCACCGGCGCTCTGCAGGACATCGCGGAGCTCGAGCAACTCGGCGACCAGCTGAGTCAGCAGTACAACGGCGCCGCACTCGACGACATCGACGCAGAAGCGTTGGTGCGTCAGCTCGGACCCGAAGCGGCTGCGGACGCCAGAACGCTGGCCGACCTCGAGAAGGCGCTGCAGCAGCAAGGTTTCCTCGACAAGGGTGCCGACGGTCAGTGGCGGCTGTCGCCGAAGGCGATGCGTCAACTCGGACAGTCGGCGCTGCGTGACGTGGCGAGCAAGCTCAATTCTCGTGGCGGCGAGCGCGATACGCGCAAGGCCGGCGCGATGGGGGAGCCGACCGGCGCGTCACGAGCGTGGGAGTTCGGCGACACCGAGCCCTGGGACACGGTGCGGACCATCAACAATGCCGTCTTGCGGACGGCGAGCACGGGCGGCACTCTCCTGGGCGGGCAGGCCGGAGGCCGGTCGTCGAAGATCAGTCTCGCGGTGACCGATGTGGAGATCACCGAGACCGAGCAACGGTCCCACGCCGCGGTGGCCCTGCTCGTCGACACGTCGTTCTCGATGGTGATGGACGGCCGCTGGGTTCCGATGAAGCGCACCGCACTGGCGCTGAATCACCTCGTCAGCACCAGGTTTCGCGGCGACGACCTGCAGATGATCGGTTTCGGCCGGCACGCGCAGACCCTCACCGCGTCCGAATTGGCCGGGCTCGACGGTGCGTGGGATCAGGGAACCAACCTTCACCACGCGTTGATGCTCGCGGTGCGGCACCTGCGCCGCAATCCCAACGCGCAGCCGGTGGTCATGATCGTCACCGACGGCGAACCGACCGCGCACCTCGAACCGGACGGTCACGCGTTCTTCGACTACCCGCCGCATCCGAAGACGTTGGGTTTGACTGTGCGAGAGCTCGATACGCTCGCCAAGCTCGGCGCTCAGGTGACCATCTTCAGGCTGGGAGACGATCCGGGCCTCGCGCGAGTGGTCGACAGGATGGCGCAGCGAGTCGGCGGGCGAGTGGTGGCGCCGGATCTCGACGGACTGGGCGCGGAGGTCGTGAGCAACTACCTCAAAGCTAGGCGCCGTTGAGGACTTTTCGGTCCCCGACGGGAGTGGAGAGGTCGAGCACCATCGTGCCGTAAACGGCAATCATGATGCACGCCTTGTCTTCTGCCGACACGAGTGTGCCGGTGCGCAGGGTGATGGTGACGTCGGACGGCGTCTCCACCACCGTCGCGTCGGCGCCGTAGCACTCGGGTGACCCGGTGACGAAGTGGACGGCGATGCGGTTGCCCGACAGCGGAGACCACGCCTCGAACGGGGTGGTCTGCGCGCGGAGCAGCGTGGGCGTCACGGTGAACTCGGTGCCCACCTGATCGTCGGACACCTCCATCGGTACCGGTGGGGCGCCGGGAGTCGGGACCAGGTCGGTGGGACTCGGGGTGGTGACGTCGTCCTCGTCGGTCGCGGACGCGCCGCCGCACCCGGTGAGGGCGAAGCACAGCAGTAGACCGAGCGCGAACAACCTCATGACTCCAAGGTAGCCGTCATCACGTGAGTAGCGCCGAAACCAGGGCAATTACCGGAATCGAGATCAGGGTGGTGACGAAGGCGCTGTCTCGTGCGAGCACCACACCGCGTCCGTACCGGCTGGCGTAGATGAAGACGTTCTGCGCCGTCGGGAGGCTGGCGATCACGACGACGCCGAACAGTTCGGTGCCCTCCAGATGCCAGACGAAGCGAGCGAGCACCCACGCCAGGACGGGAAGCACCAGCATCTTCAGTGCTGCGGCGACGGCGACGTCGCGCCGCGGACTCGTCCCGCGCTGCAGTACCCGGACGCCGTAGAGGGACATTCCGAAGGCCAGCAGTGCTCCCGGTACCGACGCCCCGCCGATGAGGACGATCGGCTGCATCAGCGGGTCGGGTAGGTCCAATCCGACGGCGGCAACGACGAGGCCGGCCAATGCAGCAAGCACGATGGGGTTGCGAAAGGGCGCGGTGACCGTCGCCCGAAGCGATGCCCCCGCCTTGGAGGTGGACACGTCCAGGAGCGTCAGAGCCAATGGCGAGTAGACCAGGATCTGGAACAGCAGCAGCGGCGCGACGAACGACGCGTCGCCGAGCACGTAGACGGCGATCGGGATTCCGAGGTTGGACGCGTTGACGTAGGACGCCGACAGTGCCCCGACCGTCGCGTCGGCGACATGACGCTTCGCGACCAGGGCTCCGGCGAAGTACGCCGCACCGACCGCGAACGCGCTGACGGACGTGACGGCGAGCGTCGGGGAGAAGACCGACCTCAGGTCTGCGCGTGCCAGCGTCTCGAACAGCAGCGCTGGAGTGGCGACGAAGAAGACCAATCGCCCCAGGACCTGCTCACCTGCGTCGCCGAGGACACCGGCCCTCGCGATGATGTACCCGACCGCGATGACGACGAAGATGACGGTGAATCCCGCGATGACACCTGACAACGCGGGAGCACCTCTCAGCGGCTGGTGGTGAAGGGCAGCAGCGCCATCTCTCGGGCATTACGGACGGCGGTGGCGACCTGCCGCTGTTGCTGAGGCGTGAGTCCGGTGACCCGCCTGCTGCGAATCTTTCCACGATCGGAGATGAACTGACGCAGCAGGTTGACGTCCTTGTAGTCGACCTTTTCGACCCCTGCCGCGATCAGCGGGTTCTTCTTGGGCTTGCGGCCTTCGTCGGCTCGCGCCTTCTTGGACGGGACTCGTTTGTTCGCCATCGGCTTTCCTTACCAACTCGATTTGTGAACGCCGGGAAGTTCGCCCCGGTGTGCCATCTCCCGCACCCGAATACGGGACAGGCCGAACTTGCGGAGATACCCACGCGGACGACCGTCGGCAGCATCCCGATTGCGTAATCGTACTGGACTGGCGTCGCGCGGAAGTGCTCTGAGGGCAGCTGCTGCGGTTGCCCGTTCGCTCTCGGGTGTCGACGGTTTCCTGATGGTCTCCTTCAGCTCCGCGCGGCGGGCGGCGTAGCGCGCGACGACGGCCCTGCGCTGCTCGTTCTTCGCGATCTTGGACTTCTTGGCCACTACCGCTCCTCTCGGAAGTCCACGTGCTTGCGAACGACGGGGTCGTACTTCTTCACGACCAAACGGTCGGGATCGTTCCGACGGTTCTTGCGTGTGACGTACGTGTAGCCCGTCCCCGCGGTGGACTTCAGTTTGACGATCGGTCGGACGTCGGTGCTCTTGGCCATCAGACCTTCTCCCCGCGGGCACGGATGCGAGCGACGACGGCATCGATGCCGTCCCGGTCGATCGTTTTGATTCCCTTCGCGGAAAGGGTGAGCGTGATGCGTCGTCCCTCACTGGCGAGGAAGTACGTCTTCTTCTGGATGTTCGGATCCCACCGGCGGCTGGTCCGGTGGTGCGAGTGTGACACCGATTTTCCGAACCCCGGTTTCCGCCCCGTCACCTGGCAGTGCGCTGACATCTCGACTCTCCCTTGTTGACAACAGTTGTCGATAGCGTAGCTTATCGACAATGATTACCGAAAAGACGGAAGTCGTACTGGTGTGCGGATGGAGCGGGCCCGTGTCACGAACTGCCCGGTCGCTGCTGCGACCGGGGACAGCCATCGTTCGACTCGATCTGGCCCACGTCGGAGAAGGTGTCGTTCGGCGAACGGTCACGACCGTCGACGCCGAGCGCGACACGATGCTCGAGTTGGCCCACGGTTGCGTGTCCTGCACGGTCCGCGAAGGACTGCTTCCCCTGCTTCGGACGTTGTCTCAGCGCAGCAACGTCGACCGTATCGTCGTTCGACTGGACCCCGAACTCGAACCGGATGCCGTGATCTGGGCGATCGACCATGTGGTCGTGGCGGGGATCAACGGCCGAGTCGACGGGCCCGCATCCGTGGATGTCGCCGCTCCGTCGGTCGTCGTGTGCGTCGATGCCGACACGTGGCTGAGGGACGCGACCGGTGACGACGCCCTGGACGACGACCGCACGGTGGCGCAGATCGTGGTCGGTCAGGTCGCGTGCGCCGACGTCGTCGTGACAGTCGGCGACGTGGACGCGTCCACGAATGCCGTTCTGTCCCGTCTTGCACCGGAAGCGGTTGTCTGCCAGTCGCTTCCGAGGCGACTTCCGATCGGTCGGAACCGAGGTTTCGATACCCACTCGCCCCTGTTACGCGGCGAGCCACCCCTGGACGTCGACCACGGTGTCTCCCTCGTCGAGTTCGCCGCTACGCGGCCGTTCCACCCCGAGCGCCTGCACGAGGCGGTCGACGTTCTTCTCGACGGGGTGGTGACTGCGCGAGGGCGTGTCTGGGTTGCGACGCAACCGGACGATGCCCTGTGGCTCGAATCGGCAGGCGGCGGACTGCGTGTGGCGAGCGGGGGTCGTTGGCTCGCGGCGATGACGTCGGACGAGCAGGAGCAGGAGTCGGCGGAACGGCGCGCGATGGCTGCGCTGCACTGGGATTCGCGGTTCGGTGACCGGCATATTTCTTTGGTCGTCCTGGTCCACACCGCGGATCCCGACGAGATTCACCGAGCCCTCACGTGGGCCCTGCTGACCGACGACGAGATGTCCGGGCCGTGGGTCTGGCACGACCCGTTCGGTGAGTATCACGAAGATCCCTGCGAGACAAGCGGTGTCACGCTGACAGAGAAAGAGGCACACGAATGAAGAACGGCATTCACCCGGACTACCACCCGGTGGTGTTTCAGGACTCGGGAACGGGGGGAGCCTTCCTCACCCGATCGACTCTCACGAGCGAGCGAACGGTGACGTGGAGCGACGGCAACACCTACCCGCTGGTGGTCGTGGACGTCACCAACGAGTCGCACCCGTTCTGGACCGGAGCGGCGCGCGTCATGGACACCCAAGGTCGGGTCGAGAAGTTCGAGCGCAAATACGGGAAGGCCGGAGGCCGGTCGACATCCGGCGGAAGGCGAGCACGCTGATGGCGGTGCCGAAGAGGAAGATGTCGCGTTCCAACACCAGAAGCCGACGTGCGCAATGGAAAGCGACGCCACCCGATCTCGTCGAAGTGACGGTCGGGGGCGTCGCTCACCAGGTTCCGCGCAGGCTCGTCAAGGCCGTGCAGAGGGGGTTGTACGACCCTACTTGACGGCTGCCTCGAGCTCGGCGAACTCGTCGGCGCTCAGGCTGACACCCGCGGCGTCGATGTTGTCGTCGACGTGCGCGACGGACTTGGTGCCGGGGATAGGGAGCACGACCGGCGAACGCTGAAGAAGCCACGCCAGCGCGAGCTGCGAAGCGGATGCGTTGTGCCGCTTGGCAAGTGTGTCGAGTTTGCCACCCTCCTTGGCAAGCTCACCGGTGGCCAGTGGGAACCACGGAATGAAGGCGATGGAGTTGTCGGTCGCGTAGTCGAGGAGCTTCTCGGCGTCGCGGTTCGCGAGGTTGTACAAGTTCTGCACCGACGCGATGGTGGCGAACTCCGATGCGGCCTTCACATCGTCGACCTCGACCTCGCTGAGGCCGATGTGCTGAATCTTGCCTTCCTGCTGCAGCTTTGCGAGTTCTCCTACCTGATCGGCGAGGGGAACCTGCGAGTCGATGCGGTGCAGCTGGAAGAGTGGGATACTGTCGAGTCCGAGGTTCCGAAGGCTCATCTCCGCCTGCTGACGCAGGTACTCCGGGCGGCCCACGGGACGCCAGTCGCCGGGGCCCGAGCGCGTCAGACCCGCCTTCGTGGCGATCACGACGTCGTCCTTGTACGGGTGCAGCGCCTTCTTCAGAAGCTGCTCGGCGACGACGGGACCGTACGAGTCGGCGGTGTCGAAGAAGGTGACGCCGCGCTCGACGGCGCGCTGCAGGACGCGAACGGCCTCGTCGGGATCCTTCGGATCACCCCAGACGCCTTCTCCCGTCAACTGCATCGTTCCGAAACCGAGGCGGTTCACCGTGGTGGTACCGCCGATGGCAAATGTTCCTGAGTCTGCTGCTGATGTCATAAGAGGCGCAACGCGGATCGCTCCTCGACAATTCCTTCCGGCTATACGATCACGCGGTGACTCGTGCCCTGCTGGCTGTGCTGGCCATCGTCGGAGCGTTCTTCGTTGCGACCCCCGTTGCGTCCGCCGACCCGTCGACGGTGTGGCTGTGCCGGCCGGGAGTCGCCGGACCGTGCGGTGGGGGAGCGAGTTCTCCGGTCGACTGCTTCTACGTCTACCCGACGTCGTCGCTGCAGCCGACGTCCAACGCCGACCTCACCGCCGGGCCGGAAATCTCGGCAGTGACCGGCTTTCAGGCACAGCCCTTCGGCTCGGCGTGCAACATCTGGGCGCCGGTGTACCGGCAGAGCACGTTGCTCGGACTCGCGACGCAGCCCGGACCGGCCCGGGATGCGGCGCTCGAGATTGCGTTCGGCGACATCCTGCGCGCCTGGGACGACTATGCGGCCCAGAGCGACGGCCGCGGTGTCGTCCTCATCGGCCACTCACAGGGAACGACGATGCTGCGCAAGCTGATTCAGCAGCGCATCGATACAGACCCCGCCTCTCGCGCGACGCTGGTGTCGGCGATCCTGCTCGGCGGCAACGTCCGGACCACCGACTTCGCGACCGTAACGCCGTGCACCGACCCTGCGCAGACCGGGTGCGTCGTCGCCTACTCGACGTTCGCGGACGCACCGCCCGCCGACTCGCGGTTCGGTGGTGACGGCGTCGTGTGCACCAACCCCGCGGCACTCGGTTCGATGTCGGTTGCTCGACTCGGTAGCGGTTACACCGCCCGGTGCACGGCTGACAACGTGCTGATGGTCGGCGGCGGCCCGTTGCCGCCGCCGCTGCCGAACGCCACGTGGGGACTGCATCTGCTCGACGTGAACATCGCGCAGCAGAACCTGGTGGATCTTGTGCGGTCTCAGACCAAGACATTCCTTGCGGGTTAGCCTTGCGACATGAACGTCGAGGTGACCCTTTTGCCGGGTATCGGGGTGCGCAAGGACTTCGCGCTGTCGAACGGCCGGCGCATCGGCGTCATCACCCGCAAAGACGGCAAGAACGAGCTGATCGTGTCCAAGAAGGACGATCCCGATGCCACGCAGGCATCCATCACGCTCAGCAACGAGGAAGCGGCAGCGCTGGGCAACCTTCTCGGTACCCCGCAACTCGTGGCGCAGCTCGGCGAGGAGCACCGCGAACTTCCGGGGATCCGAACCAAGCAGCTGCCCATCGCCGAAGGGTCCAAATTCGACGGCCGCCAGCTCGGGGACACCGCCATGCGCACCAAGACGGGTGTGTCGATCGTCGCGGTGATGCGAGCGGGCCAGGTTCAGCCCTCTCCCACACCGAGGTTCACGCTCGTGGCGGGTGACCTCCTCGTCGTCGTGGGCACGGCCGAGGGCCTCGACGCCGCCGCCAAGATTCTCGGCGGCTGACGCATGGGCGAAACCGCACTGGCGCTCACCCAGCTCGGTGCGGTGTTCTTCGTGCTCGGGCTGCTCGCTCGGCTCGCCGGGCGGATCGGCATCTCTCCCATCCCCTTCTATCTGCTCGCCGGGTTGGCCTTCGGTGAGGGAGGGTTCTTTCAGCTCGGCGGTATCGACGAGTTCAGCCATCTCGCAAGCGAAATCGGCGTCGTGCTGCTGTTGTTGCTGCTCGGTTTGGAGTACACGGCCACCGAACTCGTTACGGGGCTTCGTCAGTCCTGGATCGCCGGCCTGGTGGATCTGGTCCTCAATTCCGTTCCGGGAGTAGCGATCGCGTTCGTCCTGGGGTGGGGTCCGGTGGGCGCGTTGGTCCTGGGGGGCGTCACCTACATCTCCTCGTCCGGCATCGTCGCCAAGGTGCTGAGTGATCTGGGTCGGCTCGGTAACCGTGAGACGCCGGTGGTGCTGTCGATCCTGGTGTTCGAGGATCTGATGATGGCGCTGTACCTGCCCATCCTCACGGCAGTGCTTGCGGGCGTGAGCTTCTGGGGCGGGCTCGAAGCGGTGGGGATTTCGTTGGTGGTGATCACGGTGGTCTTGGTCGGGGCGCTGCGATACGGCCGGTTCATCTCCGCGCTCATGGACAGTCCGGACCGCGAAGTGGTGTTGCTCAAGGTGCTCGGTTCGGCGCTACTGGTCGCTGGAGTCGCGTCGGCGATGCAGGTGTCGGCGGCGGTGGGAGCGTTCCTGTTGGGTATCGCGGTGTCGGGTTCGACCGCGCAGACGGCGACGCGGGTGCTGGAGCCGCTGCGAGATCTGTTCGCCGCCATGTTCTTCGTCGTGTTCGGGCTGAACACGGATCCTGGCAGTATTCCGCCGGTCATCGGTTTCGCGGTGCTGCTGGCGGTGGTGACGACCGCGACGAAGATTTTCACCGGGGCGTGGGCGGCGAAGCGCCTCGGGATCGGTCGGTTGGGCCGGATGCGCGCCGGAGCGGCACTGGTGGCGCGCGGCGAGTTTTCTATCGTCATCGCCGGTCTCGCGCTGGCTGCGGGCGCGGTGGAGAGCGAGTTGGTGGCCTTGGCGACGGCCTATGTGCTGCTGATGGCCGTGCTCGGCCCGATCGCGGCTCGTGTGGTGGAACCGGTGACGCGGTTGGTAACCGAGCGCGCGGCGACCTGACCGCTACTTTCGACGAAACCAGCGCCGCTTGGTGACTGCGGGCATCTCGACCGTCGGTGCCGGCTCCGGTGTGCGCGTGAGAGGGTGCGACTCTCGCCAGGCCGCGACGGTGTCTTCGGCGTCGACTTGCCGGATCCAGATCTGCGGCCCGATCGGTGTGCGAGTCCAGTCGACTATCCGCTTGTTGAGATCACTGATCCGCTGTCGCACAACATCTTCGGATCTGACCCTGCGCAGTTCGTCCGGGAGCCGTTCGATTTCCTTCCTGAGTTGCAGGGGAAGTGGAAGCAGCGCATCGGCGGGAACGTTCTCGCGATGCAGGTATCCCCGAAGCCAGGCCGAATCGTCGTGCCGTTTACCGGCCCCGGGTATCGGCTTCCCGAGCCCGGGGAGGTTCTCGAAGGCGCCCCGCTTTTCGGCGTCGCTGATCTGCCGCTCCACCCAGGACTCGATGGAATCAGAACGCGGTTTCCGCTGCGTCATCACACAATTCTGCCATCACGCGGCGTTTCGTCGTCGTTGTCGGTGGTAGGTCTCGGTGGGTTGTCGTTCGGGATCGAGTGTGGCCGGAGGGATGATGCGGGGGTGTCGGTCGTCGCCGAGGACGATCTCCCAGCCGTGTTGGTGGACGTGTCGGTGGCATTCTCCGCAGAGCAGGGCGAGGTTGTCGAGGTCCGTCGGTCCGCCGTGCGCCCAATGCACGAGGTGGTGCACTTGGCACCATTGGGGTGGTCGGCCGCACATGATGCAGCACCGGTCCCGGACGGTGACGGCGGTGCGTTGATCGGCGGTGACGGTGCGGACCGTACGGCCCATGGCCAGCGGGACGCCGGCGCCGTCGACGACGATGGGGTCGATGTGCGCGTCGCAGGTCACCAGCAGGGCGAGGGCGTGGCTGACGGGTCCGGTCCAGGCGAGTTGGAACGGCCAGTCGCCGGTGCCGGTGCCGGTGTCGGTGCCGGTGGGCGGGGTGGTGAACGCGGGTGGGATGCGTCCGGCGTCGGGTGCGATGCCGGAGGTGCTCGGGCCGGTGGCGTCGGGCCCGCTATCAGAATCGGTCGGGTCGGTGTCGGTGTCGGCAGGGTTGCGGCGGGTCAGCGCGGCGAGGTCGATGGTCCCGGCGAAGGTGGGGCGTCCGCTGCCGGTGACGTCGCGGTCGAGGAGGATCGCGAGGGCGTCGGCGGTGCGTTGGGCGGCCGGTCTGGGGTCGCGTTCGCCGTCGGGTCCGGGTGTGGGGGCGGAGTGCACGTTCAGCGACGCCTTGAGTTTGTCTGTGGTGAGGGTGTCGAGGTTGCCCTGGATCTGGTTGCGGCCGTTTGCGAGTGAGTGAATAGTCAGCCGGTTGAGGGTCGCGTCCTCCGACGCCGGGACCGGTGGCTTTGGGAGCGGTTGTGGGTCGGGTTCCGGTGTGGGTGACGGTGAGGGATTGCCACTGTCCTTGCGCCGCGCTTCCTCGTCGGCTCTCCGTCGCTCCTCTTCGGCTGCGGCGCGGGCTTTCTCGGCGTCGGCGTGGGCCTTCTCTGCCCGCTCTCGTGCATCCCGGGCGGCGGCGAGGGCGAGGGTGGTGGCGCGTCGGCCGATGGTGTGGGCGGTGCCGGTGCGGGCGACATCCAGTAAGTCCTCGACGATCGTGGCAACGCGTTCGACGGACAGGCCAGGGTCGGCGGCGATGACGGCGTCGAGTCCGTCGTGGATGGCGACGGTGTGGGCGAGGTGAACCTCGGCGACGAACAGGGATTGGTGGACCATGGGCCAGGCGCACAGCCAGTGTGCGTGCTCGATCTGTTTCGCGGCGTTGCCGTCGGTGACGCGGGTGCCCCGCGCCCACCAGCGTGTGATCGAGGATGCTCCGAGTGGGATGGCCAGTCCGCGGCGGTCGATCTCAGCTAAATATGCCAGTTTCTGTGCTGTGACGGTGTTTTCGCGTTCAGCGAGCGTGACAGCGTCGACGACCAGTTGCCGGTCGTCGACGTCGGTGAAGTCCCCCAACTCCTTCATGCCGCCAAGCTACAACGACCCACCGACAAACAATTCAGACCGCGCTACCGGCAACCCATTCGCTCCACGGGACGCTCCAGTCACCGTTCTGCCACTGCTGCAACGGCGCACCACCGGTGTTGCGTACCTCGACCACGTCACCCGGCACCGAATAGTTGTAGAACCACTGCGCGTTGGAACTGTTCAGATTCAGACATCCGTGCGAGGTGTTCGTGTTGCCTTGCGCCCACACCGTCGAATCGAGCTGGTGGAGGTAGATTCCGTCGTTGCTGATCCGCGTCGCGTAGCTGATCGTCTCCTTGTATCCGAGACGGGAGTTGACGGGAAGTCCGAACGTGGACGAGTCCATGACGACCGGATTGGCCTTGTCGAGCACGGTGTAGACACCGGGCTGCGTCCAGAACGTGATGGTCTGATTGCCGACCTGCTCGCTGCCGCCCATCCCCATCGACGTCGGCATGGTGCGGACGAGGTTTCCGTTCTCGTAGACCTCGACCTCTTTGGTGTTGTCGTCGGCGATGGAGACGTGCGAGTCACCGATGGTGAACGACGTGCTCGCATCCTCTTGGCCGAAGAGGCCGGGACTGACTTCCTTGCCGTACACGTCCGCTCGGATCGTCACTTTGGTTCCGGGCGCATAGTAGTTCTGCGGCCGCCAGTGCACGTTCTGGTCGTCGGCCCAGTACCACGACCCCTGCACGGCGGGCGTCGTCTGGACGGACAGCGTCTTCTGCGCCGCTGCGCGGTCGGAGATCGGCTCGTCGAAATGAACCACGGCGACGATGCCGACGCCGAATGTTCCGCCGTCGGTCAAGAGGTTGCCGCCCGACGAGACGAACGTGGGCAGAGTTTGGTTACCGGGTGTGACGGTGGTGAAGGTGCTCGTCTGCTGGACCGGCTTGCCGTCGGCGTTCGACGCCGAGACGGCGATGGAATACGTCCGGCCGTATCCGAGCGGAACGGACGGCTTCCATCCGATCTTGTCGGGCGTCAGAATCCCCTCGACGGGCGCGCCCTCGTCGTTGGTCATCGCAACCGTGTCGAGCGTTCCCTGGGCGACGTCGACCGTCACGGGTGCGAGCGGGTTCACCGCCGCGGCGCCGTCACCCGGGTTGAACGTGATCACCGCATCGGGCGCCGCCGGCGTGGTGGTCGTGGCGTTCGAACCACCGTCCGTCCCGCCTCCCGCGCCGCATGCAGCGACGACGGCCACGACGATGGTCAGGGCAATCCACAGCGGGAAACGCCTGATCAAACGGTGCAACATGGTTGTACTACTCCCGACTCGGTGCTGATTGCGGCCCTGACGCGGGCCCGCGTACCTCCACGGTACGTGTCCATCATCCCAGAAACCGCACCGATCGTTACTGTCTGCAACGGCCGAACCGAGCGGAACCGGTCATTCGGTGCAAGCATCTCTTCTTGTGACCGCACGCCATTCGGAGCAGACCGATCCACTGTCGCCTCAGGTCGTCGTCGTTTTCGGCGCCACCGGAGACCTCGCCCGCCGCAAGTTGTTGTCCGGAATGATGCACCTCGCGCTGTCGGATCTGGCGCCTCGGATTCGCGTCGTCGGAACGTCGTTGGAAGAGATGTCCAGCGAGGATTTCCGCACGCTTGCCTTCGACGCGATCACCGAGTTTTCGCGGCGCAAGGTCTCGCGGGAAGTGTGGGACAAGTTCGCGCCGAAGCTCAGCTATGTCTCGCAGAAGAAGGGCCCGCAAGCCCTGGCCGACGCCGTCGCCGCGGCCGAGAACGAGCTCGCCGATCCGATGACACAGCGTCTGCACTATCTGAGCGTGCCGCCGAAGGCCGCCCTGTCGGTGATCGACATGCTCGCGCAGGCCAAGCTGGTCGAGCGATCGCGCGTCATCATGGAGAAGCCGTTCGGCACCGACCTTGCCAGCGCCATTGCCCTCAACGCCGCTGTACACGAAACGTTCGACGAAGACCAGGTTTTTCGGATCGACCACTTCCTGGGTAAGGAACCGGCCCAGAACATCCTGGCGTTCCGATTCGCGAATGGGCTGTTCGAGCCCATCTGGAACCGCAACTTCATCGACCATGTGCAGATCGACATCCCGGAGACGCTGGGTCTCGACGGGCGAGCCAATTTCTACGAGTCGACCGGGGCGTTCAAGGACATGGTGGTCACCCACCTGTTCCAGGTTCTCGCGTTCATGGCCATGGAGCCGCCGACCGCTCTCGAGCCGAGGGCTATCGGCGAGGAGAAGAACAAGGTGTTCCGATCGATGATGCCGATCGACCCGAACAACGTTGTGCGAGGCCAATATCAGGGCTACCGGCAGGAAGTCGGCATCGCGGCGGACTCGGACACCGACACCTTCGTCGCGCTGAAATGCCATATCGACAACTGGCGCTGGGCCGGGGTGCCGTTTTATCTGCGAACGGGCAAACGTTTGGCGGAGGGGCAACGCATCATCTCGATCGCCTTCCGCGAGCCACCCAAGAGCATGTTTCCCGCGGGTTCGGGGGTGGGGGCGCAAGGTCCTGACCATCTGACGTTCGACCTGGCCGATGCGTCCAAGGTGTCGCTGTCCTTCTACGGAAAGCGGCCGGGGCCGGGTATGAAGCTCGACAAGCTCAGTCTTCAATTTGCCTTGCAGGACACCGAAAGCGCCGACGAGGTTCTCGAAGCGTACGAGCGCCTCATTCTCGACGCGATGCATGGCGACCACACTCTGTTCACGACGGCGGAGGGCATCGAACGGCTGTGGGATCTGTCGGCGCCCCTGCTCGAGGACCCGCCACCCGTGCGCTTCTACGCCCCGGGCACCTGGGGGCCCAACGCGATTCACCAGATGATCGCACCGAACGCGTGGCGGTTGCCGTTCGAGCGGGCGTGGCGCGAGAAGAAGGAACCGGTGACGTCGAAGGACTGACGTGGTCAGGTGGTGTCTGACGAGCACCACTCCACCCCTCTCGAGTAGCCTCGGCGCCATGAGTGTCGGACGCGTCATCGCAGGATTCGTCGGCATCACGGGCGTTCTCGTCGGTGTGCTGGGCTTGTTCGCGTTCTTCACCGGCCACCTCGTCCTTCTCGCGTCCTTCGTCCCGATCCTTCTCGTCGTCGCCGCGATCGGCACCGTTGTTCTTGCCGCAGTGCGGCAATGGGTTCTCGTCATCGTCGGCGCGATCGTGATCGTCATCGGCGCCGTGACGCAAGCCCCGCTGTTCGTGGAGAATTCTTCTGCCGGCGCGGACGGTCGGTCGGTGCGGTTGATGCAGGCCAACCTGATGCTCGGCAAGGCCGACGCGTCCGCGCTGGTCGCGATGGTTCGCGACCGGAACATCGACATACTGACGGTGGAGGAACTGACCGACGAGGCCGTCGAGGGTCTCCGTGAGGCGGGCCTCGAAGACGTTCTGCTGCATCAGTTCCTGGCACCGTTCACTCTCGGAGGCGGAACCGGAATCTACAGCCGGTTCCCGGTCTCGGACGGCCGCAACCTCGACGGGTACATCCTCGGCAACCTGGTTGCCGACCTGGATGTTGGCGCGTCACAACCCCTGACGCTGTTCGCGGTGCATCCGATTGCGCCCTTTCCTCGCTCCTCGGAATGGATGAGCGAGATGACGCGCCTGCGCGGCGACGCCGCGGCGGTGGGCGACGGAACGGTCGTTCTCAGCGGGGATTTCAATTCGACCTACTCGCACCGCAAGTTCCGTGACTTCTTCGACGACGGGTTCACGGATGCCGCGGATTGGCTGGGAGCCGGGATCATTCCGACGTATCCGACGGACATGGCGTACCCGCCGGTGGTGGCCATCGATCATGTGCTGACCAAGAATGCGGATGCGACGTCGATCGAATCCTTCCATATCGCAGGATCGGATCACCGCGGACTGGTGGCAGACATCAGGCTCGCGGAGTAATTGCGGTCGGTGCAGCAGTCGTCCCCGCGATTGCGGAGCGGGTTCAAGTCTGACGACACAGACTGTCGGATCCGGATGTAACGGACATCATGAGCGACGCGAAGAAGGTGTCGTGGTGCAACGTGGGAAGTCGGGGCGACGGTTGACCGTCGGCTTGGTCGTCCTGTGCGCGGGTGCATCGGCATTGGCCACAGCGTCCGATCGACCCCAAGTCGACGATGGATACAACTACGTGTCCGAACCGGTCGACGTCGAGGCCGCGATTCCCGGTTGTGATTCGGTCGAGCGGCCCTCTACGAGTCGGTCATTCGGATTTGCCACTTTCGGCGGAGCGTCGTCGTACGACAGCCCCAGATATCCCTGGTACTCGGGCCCGAAGGCGTCCGCGATGACCTCGTCGCTCACGGAAGCGCTACCGAGCGGCATCTCCGTCGACTACGCACCTCGCAGCCAGTCGTTCGAGTTTCAACCCATCGACGACTATTCGAATGAGGATGTCGGCGAGTTGCCGGACGGCATCACCGCGGACGACCTCGGCGGAGAGGCGCGGGCAAGTGGCTCCCTGACGCGGGCGGGGGTCACTGCCACACTGTCGGTCTCGGTGGAGGAGTCGACGCGTGATGTCCCGCCCTGCACTGCAGGAGTTCTCGACGAGCGCCGCCGGACCGACGACGGCGCAGTCGTCGACCTGAACGACACGTGGAGCGAGTACCCCGGGACGGACGAGCAGACTGTTCGTACCTACACCCGGTCGGTCGATGCCTGGCTGCCCGACGGTAGCGTCGTCCGGGCCTCGATGTCCTCGGACGTCGAACAGTGGCCGTTGACGCGCGACGACATGGTCACCCTCGCACTCGAACCCGGCCTCCAGACCACGGCCGCGGTCCCGCCTGGAACGCCGTCTCCTGCGCCCGCGTGCCCGTCTACCTATGACGACGAGGGTCCGTACGTGAAAGTGACTCCGGACATGGTCGACGCCTGGAACTCCGCGCTTCGCTCCGGGTGGCCGGGCGGTGTGCCGGGGCTCGAGATCGACAGGAATCTTGCATCTTTGGAACCAGCCGATACTTTTCTGTCCGGTGCCTGTGCCACTTTCGACCTGACCGGCCCGACCACCACAGGCGCGGTCGGCATCTCGATCTCGAGTGACAACGCACTGCCCGTCGCCCCGGATCCATACGACCCGCAGTACTCGGAGAGTCTGCCTGAGCTGACGATGCTGGCCGATGGTTCGGTGGAGGTGATCACGGATGACTGGTATTCCTCGGTTCCGATGAATCCGACTCCCGATGATCCCGGTGGCATGGAGCGGTATCTGTCGGTCGAGGTCACGCATCCGTCGGGCTACGCGGTCGATGTGTTCGCCAGGGGTACGAATCCTCCTCCAGTGCAGTTACTTCAGGCCATCGCCTCGACGCCCGGGCTGGACGGAAAGTGAAGCGCAGCTTTCTTGCGTCGGCGGCTGTAGGTCTAGCGGTTCTCGCCGGGGCTGCCGTCGCCGTCGTCGTGTTGCGCGGCGCCGATACGACCACTGTCGGGGCCGTATGGACGGCCGATGCCGAGCAGATCTACGGTCGTGATTTTGCGCAGTTCCGGTCTCCGGTCGGAGGAAGCGAGTACGACTCGGACGATCTCGGAGTCGTCGAGGTAGACGGCACGATCGTGACACTGATCGGGCTTCCCAATCCTCGAAGCTATCAATTGGATTCGGCCATACTGGTCGGCATCGACAGCGCCACCGGGGATGTGCGCTGGAAGTCGCCGGCCGAAGGCCTCGGCGGGTGCGCGTACGAGCCAGTCGACGGCGACATCGTGTGTTACAGCGGATTAGCCGACATCGAACCGGCCTTGATCACCTATGACGCGGCCACCGGAGACTCCGATCGATACCCCACCGCTTTCGGCGACACCGCCTTCGGCATGACGGTGAGCGATGGGCGTGTCTTTCTGATAGAGGGCAACGCGGAGGACAACGACGTGCGCGTGCACGCCGGGAGCGTCGCCGACGTGGATGAAGGTTGGGCCCGATCGTTCGACGTCGGTGACGCATGGGAAAGCGTTCCACCGCAACCGATTCAGGTATCCGGCGAGCTGGGCATCGTTCCGATGGGGTTCGGCAGCGTGGTGTTCGACGTATCGGACGGGCGCGAGCTGTGGTCCGGCGCGTATCCGGAGTGCTTCACGCCTCCGGAACTGCGAGGCGACACCGCACTGGTGACCGAGACGGACTGTGACACCGGAGACACCACCGCCGTACGATCGGTGACCCGGGCCGGCACCACATTGATCGCCGATTCCGGATCGACTGTCTCGCAGTCGAGATCGGGCCCCGATGCGCCGATCGTCATCGGGACCACCGCCTACGATTCGGGCGGCGGGACGCTGTTCACATCGGCACTGCTGTCTCAGGTTGTCGCCTCGACGTCCGAGACGATCGTGGTGCAGGATTCGGCTGGAAGTACTTCGCAGACGGTCGGTCTCGACGCCAGAACCGGTGAGGAGAAGTGGCGAAGCGACAACGGTGGGCTGTACAGCGGAATAATCGAGCTCGACGGGTCTTCCGCGCTGTCCGTCGACGGCCTCTCGGTCGAGGCCATCGATCTCGGTAGCGGCGACGTCGTGTGGACGGCGCCTCTCGAAACGAACAGTGGCACCGGTGCAGGTGTCAGCAGTGTGTGGCCCGTCGAGTCCGGGGTCGTTGTCAACAGTGGACAAACGATGACGATTGTGCCGAGACCCGTCGGGTGAGAGGCGGACAGCAGAGAATCGCCTCGGCGTACCGTGACAAACTTCGGTCGACGTAGATAGCCAGCGAACTTCCACTGGCACTTCCCGCGCCGCGACGGCCACGGCACCGTGAGCGCCATGATCACCCTCGCCGCCGCGGCCGGCGTCGCCGCCGTCGCCCTTGGACTGGTGCTGACACCGGGTCCGAACATGATGTACCTGATCTCGCGCAGCGCATCACAGGGAAAGCGGGCGGGCTTTGTCTCGCTCGGCGGCGTTGCTGTCGGATTTCTCGTCTACCTCGTAGCCGTGACACTGGGGATCTCCGCTGTGTTCGCGGCAGTGCCGTCGCTGTACTTCGCGGTGAAATTGACCGGAGCTGCGTATCTGTTGTGGTTGGCGTGGAAAGCGCTTCGTCCCGGCGACCGATCGATTGTGGGCGACGTGGGCATGCCGCACGACACCGCGCGTCGGCTGTTCGCGATGGGTCTGACGACAAATTTGCTCAATCCCAAGATCGCCGTCATGTACGTCGCGTTGATACCGCAGTTCGTCGACCCGTCCGCCGGCCGGTTGTGGTTGCAATCCTTGACGCTGGGGTCGGTTCAGATTGCGATAGCCCTCGCAGTCAACGCGCTCGTCGTCCTTGCGGCAGGCTCCATTCGAGCATTCCTGGTTGCGCGCCCAGCGTGGCTACGTGCGCAGCGGTATGCCATGGGGACGGCGCTCGGTCTGCTGGCCGTGAAAGTGGCCACCGACGGGTCTCGCCCGGTGTCGGCATGACACTTTCGGCCTGAGGCGAGCTCAGTACAGCGCCGTGCGGTAATCCTCCGAGCGCTTGGGCTCCGTCGACACCTCGGTGATGCCGTGCAGTTCGTCGCTCATCTCGCGCAGCGTCGGTACGCCGTCGGTGTCCGGCCAGGTCTGCGGCTCGAACACCTTGGATCGCAACACGGCGCGTGCGCAGTGGACGTAGACTTCGTCGACTCGGACGACAAGTCCCAGCTGCGCGGGCCTGGATCCGATCGACATCTGTTGCAGCATATCGGGATCGACGGTGAGGGTTGCCCTTCCGTTGATTCTGACGACTTCGTCCACGCCGGGTACGAGGAACATTATGCCTACGTGCGGGTTGTCCAGAATGTTGCGGTAGGAATCGGCTCGACGATTGCCCGGCCGGTCCGGAATCACCACGGTGCGGTCGTCGGGAAAGAGAACGGTGGATTCGATGTCGCCGCGTGGGGAGCTGTCGCAGTTGCCGTCGGCGTCGGATGTGGCGAGCACGAAGAACCGCGCCATGGAGACGAATGTGCGGACCAGTGGGGTGGTGAATGTTCGGTGTTTGTCGAGGATGTTCGGATGTGGGACGCCGAGAACTGCCTCGAGTTCCGCGGCCGACGTGAGGGACGTGGCCACTAATCGGTCGACGTCGATGCTCGGGGGTACCGTCATGAACATAGGGTAGGCTAACCACGATGACAGCGCGGAAGTCAGTCTGGCTCCTGGTCCTCGCGATCGTGCTCACGGCGTGCGGAAGCGGACCTTCGGACGACGAAACAGCCAGTACGACAAACGATTCCGCTTATCCGGTCACGGTGGAAACCAAATTCGGCGGCGTCACCCTGGACGCACGACCGACACGGGTTGTCGCGCTGGGCTGGGGCGACGCCGAGACCGCGCTGGCCCTGGGCGTGCAACCGGTCGGAGCGAGCGACTGGTTGGCGTTCGGCGGCGACGGCGTCGGCCCCTGGGCGCAAGGACTCTACGACGAACCTCCGACGATCATCGGGACGCTGGATCCGTCCTACGAGCAGGTAGCGGCGCTCGCCCCGGACGTCATTCTCGACACCAAGAGCTCCGGCGATCGGACCCGGTTCGACACCCTGTCGGCAATCGCTCCCACCGTCGCACTACCGCCGGGAGCGGACAACTACACGACGTCCTACGAGGACCAGGTCACACTGGTCTCGGCTGCGTTGGGGGTTCCGGACACGGGGGCCGAGCTGATCTCCGGCTTGAACGACAAGTTCGCGGCCGCCGCGGCCGCCATCCGGAGTTCCGCGGAAAAACGGTCACCGTCGGAGCATTCAGCGGCACCGGCTACGGCGCGTACATCGAGGCGAGCGAACGCGTGCAGTTCATGACGCGCCTCGGATTCACCCCGAACCCCACCATCGCAGAGCAGACTGCAGTCCGTTTCTCGGTCCCGATCTCCAACGAACAGTTGAATCTGCTCGACGCGGACCTGGTGGTGATCTTCCCCATCACCACCTCGGCGGAACAGGTGGAGCAAGACCCGATCTTCCGCGAGGTCCCCGCCGTGCGCGACGGTCGCTATCTCGTGTTCGACGACCCGGAAGCGTCGAAGTCGTATTCGACCAATTCGGCTCTGTCCCTGGGCTATGCGCTCGACACCGTCGTGCCCATTCTTGCGGAGAAGCTCAGTACCTGAGCTCGTCCACGATGGCCGTCACTGCGTCGACCGGAGCGGTCGTTGCGGTGTCGATCACCAGATTTGGCTCGTATTCGCGCTCGACAATGTCTTGCCATGTCGGGGCGGCCGCCGCTCACCAGTACGGACGGTTCCTGGCCGGTGATCGTGTACGCGTCGATCATGCGGCAAGCTTGACCGATGGGTCTCGCCACCGCCGTTCGCCGGCCGATCGAACGAACCATCCGGTTCGGCGTCGTGTCCGACCCGGGTCAGCTCCGTCTGCGTAGCGCCGGAGCGACCACGATTACCCTCGTCCTGGCCCTCGTCGTTCTCTACGCCGTCACTCGCGTTCTCGGCCAGCCCATTACCGTGGCCATGCTCGGCACGGTCGTCGCGATGTTCACCTCGTTCGTCGTCAAGGACCGCACCACGCGCGACAAGCTGATCACCACCGCGCTCATCCCTGGTCCGGCAGTCGCGGCGGTCAGCCTGTCGGCAGTGCTGGCGCAGCACGGCAAGATTGCCGACGTCGGCTTCATCGCGGTCCTGTTCACCGCGGTGTGGGTCCGGCGCTTCGGGCCGCGGGGTTTCGCGTTGGGGATGGCGTCCTTCATCTCGTATTTCTTCGCTCTGTTTCTTCGCGCTTCGCCGTCGCAGATTCCCCTTCTTGCGCTGAGCATCGTCATCGGTGTCGCCGTCGCGTTCGCAGTCCGCGTCGCCTTCCTCCGCGAACCGGCCGGTGCCGAGCTCCGCAGGCTGACGAATGCGCTCCGCGCGTCGTGCGTGTCGGTTCTCGAGATCACCGCACCGAACAACGCCGGCGATTCCGACGACATCCGGCGCGGCCTCGAACGGCTCGCCAACACCGCGTTGATGATCGAGGACTGGCTGGACCGCAACGAGGCGTCCATCCACCTGTCGGTGACCAGCGACGATCTCTCGCGCCGAGTGTTCGACGCGCAGCAAGCGACCGAACAACTGGTGTTCGCGCTCGATCGACTCGACCGGGCGTGGCCGCCGACCTTGGGTCGGGCGATGCTCGCAGTCGCTGCCACACTGCACAATTCACCGTCCGACCAACAACTCCGCGCGGCTCGCAAGGTGGTCTCCGTCGGCACCGCCGATCCCGTCGACCAGACCGGGGTGGCCCTGCACTACGCGATGCGCACCGTCGCTGCCCACACCGCACTGCACCGGGTGGCGGTCAACGCGGTGCAGGCGCCGCCGTCCACGAAGAACGTAGACGCCGACGACGACCCCGACGATCCGTCGACCGTCGAAGGGTCGTGGATCTCGCGTCTGGAACCGTCGACTCGCTCGGCGATCCAGGTCGCGATCGCCACCAGCATCGCCACGGTTCTCGGGGAGTTGGTGTCGCCCGACCGCTGGTACTGGGCGGTGCTGTCCGCGTTCGTGGTCTTCACCGGAACCACCACCCGCGGGGAGATACTCACTCGCGCCGGGCACCGCGTGGTGGGCACGGTGGCGGGAGTCTTTGCCGGAGTGCTCCTCTCGGCGCTCGTGGGACAGCGGCCGGTTCTGCAACTGCTGCTGATCGTGGTGTGCGTGTTCTTCGCGTTCTATCTCGTCACCATCGCGAACAGCCTGCTCGTCTTCTTCGTCACCATCTTGCTCGCCATGTTGTACGGCCTTCTCGGCACGTTCAGCATCGCGGTGCTCGAGGTGCGCATCGAGGAGACGCTCGTCGGTGCCACCGTCGGGATCGGCGCAGCGTTCTTCATCCTCCCGACGCGGACCCGTCAGAATCTGGTCGAGAAGGTCGACGACTACCTCGACAAACTCGACGCGGTCATCGTCGCGAGTGTCGATTCCGTGGCGGCACCGGGAAGTGGCGTGGACCTGGTTCCACTGGCTCGTGAACTGGACACGGCGTTGCAGGACACCATCACCGCAGCAAAGCCGTTCGGATTCGGTCCGACTACCCGAGCTCGACGGGGGACCGCACGGTTGGTCCGTGTGCTCGAGACCTGCGATCGTGCCGCTCGGTCCCTCGCCAAAGCGGGGATCAGTGCGGCGGGCGCCGACGCCGACACCGCACCCCGGGCGGAGACGATCGACTCCCTGCGCGCAGGAACCGACCTGGTGCGGTCGTCGTTGTCGTCACTGCGCGAGGTCGTGCGCGGCGAATCCGACGAATACGAGGACGGACTCGACGAGTCCGACCCCGCGGGCGCGTTCACCTTCAGTGGTCGGTCGCCGGAGTCCGGTGCCACCCGCGCCGCCGTTCGCGCACTGAACCGTCTGGACCACGCGGCGGCGTTGACCAGAGTGCCCGTGTGAGCTAGCTGTACCGGTCGAGGTCGTCGATGAAGATCGCGGCCTCGAGTCTGCGCTGACCGGCGACCGAGCTGATGTCGAATCCGAGCAGCTCGGAGATCTTCTTGAGGCGCGAATCGAGAGTGTTGTTGTGTATGTACAGCTTTCGCGACGTCGAACGGCGGCTCTGCTGGCTCTTCATGTACGCCGTGATGGTCTCGAGCAGCACCGGCCGGTCGCGCAGTGGATCGAGGACGGTTCCGATGACCTCGCGGCCGGGTCCGGGGCGCGACATCTGGTACTCGAGCACCAGGTCCTGCGTGCGGTACACCTTGGGTGGACGCCCCAATTTGGCTGCGAGGGCAATCAATTCGTTGGCGAATCCCATGGCGTCGGGCACATCGGTGTTGGCCGCGTCCACGGTTGCGCCGAGAAGTGCCGAACCGAACGACTGGTTGAGGCGCGAGGTCAGACGGTCGACGGACGGATCGTCTCCCGTCGGCGGAACCAGGATCGTCACCGTTGCACGGTCGACGGCGGCCAGAACGTCGTGTCCGGATCCGAACGTGGCGTCGATCGCGTCGTGCACCACTGCCACGCGGCGCTCGCTGACGGCGTCGGGCACTCGAAGAACCACCACGTGGTACCGAGCCGGAATGTCGACGCCGAGCTGCACGGCGAGCTCGGACCACCGGGGGCGGCCGAGAATGAGGGCGCGCGCCAATCCTTCACGTGTGGAGGAACTTCCGGATTCGCGGCCCGTGGCCAGTGCGTACTCGTCGCCGATGGCGGTGGTGGCGGCGCTGACCAGGGCGACGACGGCTCGAGACGCAGCGGTGGCGTCCGATCCCGCTTCGCCCATCCACTGCGTCAGGACGTACGTTCCGCTCTCTCGGCAGGCTTCCAGCGCGGAATCGACCGAGATTCCGCAGGAGATCCAGTCGGACGATGCTGCACGGACGGCCACGAGGTCGGTGTCGTTCACCTCGGAACCGCCGCGGACGGAACGCGCCGTGACGTCCTTGGTCCATTCGGTGAGGAACTCGCAGGGCGTCACGCGTCGTCGTCGTCGGTCGGCCAATCGCTTCGATCCGCCTGTTGCGCCGTTGTGTATGACCATCGAAAACCCCACATCTGTTGAGAGTAGAACCGAGTCTACTGCCGAAAGGCCCGCAAAGCTATGACAGAATTCGGCGGTGGAAATCCGGTCCAACAGCCGTCTCGGCGTCGAAGGTCGTAAGGAAGCGATCGTGGACGCCGCATCGACCTTGGTGCGCGAGACGGGTCTGACCGACTGGACGCTCGACGATGTCGCGCAACGCGCCGAGGTGTCCCGAGGCCTCGTCTATCGGTACTTTCCCGGTAAGGACGCACTGCTCATCGCCCTCATCGAGCGACTGTCTCTGCAACTCCGAGGTCTCACCGCCGACGCTGCGGACAGGGAGTCCTCGGGCGAGGACAAGATGCGAGCATCTCTCGGCGCGTACTTCGACTACGCGGCCGCCAACCCCGCGCTCTACCGTGCAATGTTTCACGGTGCGGTCAGTGGGTCTCCGGAGGTCGCGGCGCAGCGCGACAACAACCTCGGGATCCAACGCGATCGCATCGTCGCCGGACTGACAGAGGCGGGTGTTCACGGTGCGCTGCTCTCGTCCGGGGTGCGCGATTGGCTGGACTTCATGGTCTCGTGCACGCTGTCCTGGCTCGTGCGCGGCGCTCCGCGCTCGCAGACCCCGATGGCACTCCTGCTGCGCACGCTGGGCATCGTGATCGAGGAATGCAGCACCTGATCAACCCTGCGCCGCAACGACATTGCTGACGGATCCAATCCCGTCGATGGTCAGTACGACCTCGTTGCCGGGCTCGATCCACCGGTCGAGTTCGAGTCCACATCCCATCGGCAGCGTGCCCGAGGTGATCAACTCACCGGGATAGACCTGCTCACCGCGCGACGCGTAGGCAACGGTCTCGCCGGGTGACCAGTGCAACCCCCGCGTACTGGTCGACGACCAGGTCTGGCCGTCCACGACCACCGACGCATCGAGACGATCGATGCGATCGAGCACCTCGTCGGGAGTCACGATCACCGACCCCAGCGAACTGCCGAAGGTCTTGGTCTTCACGACTGGCCCGAAAGACCCCTTCCTCTCCTCTTCCCACTGCACGTCTCGGGCGCTGAAGTCGTCGAACACGACGAATCCGCCGATGGCGTCCGCCGCCTCCGTGGAGGATGCGTCCTTCAGTGGCCGATCCACGATCATCGCGAACTCCAGTTCGAAGTCCAGCGCCTGCGTGTACGACGGCCACGGCATCGGAGCGCCGTCGGCGACGATCGTCAGATGGTTGCCCGTGTAGTAGGCCGGGTGGTCGTAGAAGGAGGCTTTGGGTTTGAGGGCGGGAAAGGTTCTGCGAGTGAGCGTCTCGTATCCCCGAACGAACGGAGCGGCCGCCGGCAGGTTGGTTCGAACCATCTGGTGCGCCGCCCGAATCCAGTGCGCCTCCCACCCGAGGAAGCATCGTAGCGACGACGGCGCATAGGGGAGGAGCGGTGTGCAATCACGCACCGTCGCAACGCCTTCGGCGACGGCGGCGTCCATGAGAGACGACACCCGATCGCGTCCGCGCTCTCGTGCAGCGAGCAACAGTACGAGGTCGGAGCCGACCGACTCCCCTCCGAGCGTGTGCTGCGCCTCCTCGAGGTCGATCCAGGTATCGGTGGGCTCGTGCCGTGCGGCGAGCGCGGTGCCGGACCGGGTCGAGATGCGACGCAGCTTCATTCCTTTAGTAGAACACAGTCTACTAGTGTTCGAGAAGGCTCACATCGCGCACGGCCCCCTTGTCTGCGGACAGCGCCATCGCGGCGTAGGCCTTCAATGCAGTGGACACCGTACGGTCGCGGCCACGTGGTCGGTAGATGCCGCCGCGGGCGCGTCGACGGTCGTCGAGCATCTGCTCCGACACCTGCAGATCGATGCGCCGCCCGGGGACGTCGATGGTCACCGTGTCCCCGTCCTCGATCAACGCGATGGCACCGCCCGCCGCTGCTTCGGGAGAGACGTGTCCGATAGAGAGCCCGGATGTGCCTCCCGAGAAGCGCCCGTCGGTGACGAGAGCACACGACTTGCCGAGTCCGCGGCCCTTCAGGAACGCCGTGGGATAGAGCATTTCCTGCATTCCCGGGCCGCCACGCGGACCCTCGTACCGGATGACGACGACGTCGCCGGCCTGCACGCGGCCGGCCAGAATTCCGTCGACGGCATCGTCTTGAGACTCGAATACGACTGCAGGACCGGAGAACACGAGAATGGAGTCGTCGATTCCTGCGGTCTTGACGACGCATCCGTCGACCGAGACGTTTCCGCGTAGAACTGCCAGACCGCCGTCGACGCTGTACGCGTGATCGACCGACCGAATGCATCCGTGCTCGGAGTCCACGTCGAGGTCGATCCATCGTTCCGACTGCGAGAAGGCGGTGGACGAGCGTACGCAACCCGGTGCGGCGTGAAAGAGTTCGACGGCGTCGGGAGAGGGTGAGCCGCCGCGGACGTCCCACGTCGTCAACCATTCGGTCAGCGAGTCGCTGTGGACCGAGGCGACGCCGTCGTCGAGCAACCCGGCTCGATGAAGCTCGCCGAGTATCGCCGGGACCCCGCCCGCACGGTGAACGTCCTCCATCAGGTAAACGCCGTTCGGGGCCACCTTGCTCAGGCACGGAACGACTTTCGACCGCTGTTCGATGTCGCCGAGGGTGTAGTCGAGTTCACCCTCACGCGCCGCGGCCAGCAGATGCAGAATCGTGTTGGTCGAACCGCCCATCGCGATGTCGAGCGACATCGCGTTGTCGAACGCAGCGCGGGACGCGATCGAGCGCGGAAGCACTCCCGTGTCGTCCTGCTCGTAGTGACGCCGCGTGATGTCCACGATCGTTCGTCCTGCGTTCTCGTACAGCGCCTTTCGCGCCGTGTGCGTCGCCAGAGTGGACCCGTTGCCCGGCAGCGCCAGACCCAGTGCCTCGGTGAGACAGTTCATGGAGTTCGCCGTGAACATCCCCGAGCACGAACCGCACGTCGGGCAGGCGGCCTCCTCGATTCGAGCCATGTCGTCGTCGGACACACTCGGGGCGGCCGCGTCGGAGATGGCGGAGACGAGGTTGAGGCGGGTACGAACCGTCCCGTCGACGAGCACCGCAGTGCCACCCTCCATCGGTCCACCCGAGACGAAGACGGTGGGGATGTCGAGCCGCATCGCCGCCATCAGCATCCCGGGGGTGATCTTGTCGCAGTTCGAAATGCACACGAGCGCATCGGCGCAATGAGCGTTGACCATGTACTCGACCGAGTCGGCGATCAGGTCGCGAGAGGGAAGCGAATAGAGCATCCCGCCGTGACCCATGGCGATTCCGTCGTCGACGGCAATGGTGTTGAACTCGCGCGGAATACCCCCGGCCTTCGAGATGGCGTCGGACACGATGCGGCCCACCGGTTGCAGGTGGGTGTGTCCGGGGACGAACTCGGTGAAGCTGTTCGCGACGGCGACAATAGGCTTTCCGAAGTCCTCGCGGGCTACTCCGGCGGCGCGCAGCAACGCCCTGGCGCCGGCCATGTTGCGGCCATGGGTGACGGTTCGTGATCTCAGTTCGGGCACAGAACTCACTGTCGCCGCAATCGTTCGTCGGCGGAAGACGCCGCTGGTACTAGTAGTGCCGGTACCACCCCCCTTAGGATTTGCCCATGATGCGCGCTCGGTCGGTTGTCGGCTCCCTGGTCTGCGCGCTGGCGGCCGCGCTGGCGCTGGCGTTCCCCGCCGGTGCGCAGGAGTCGGGCGACGTGGTCCGCGTGGAACCGATGCCCGAGTCGTTGCGGATTCCGGGAAGCTCCGCGCCGCAACGCATCACATACTGGTCCACCGGTGTCGACGACACCCCCGCGCTGAGCAGTGGCGCGGTGTTCACTCCCGACGGTCCGGCCCCGGCAGGTGGGTGGCCGGTCGTCGCGTGGGCGCACGGCACCGTCGGGTTGGGTGATGCCTGCGCCCCGTCGCTGGTAGGGCCGGCCGCACCGGAACGTGAGAAGCCGTACCTGGGGCGGTGGATCGCCGCGGGATACGCGGTGGTCGCCACGGATTACGTCGGACTCGGTACGCCCGGCCTCATGCCGTACCTGGACGGCAAGGTTCAGGCCCATAGCGTGGTCGATGCAGTGAAAGCGGCTGTGACGATCGATGATTCGTTGTCCGACAGGTGGGCGGTAGTGGGACAGTCGCAGGGTGGGGGAGCGGCGATCACGACGGCCCACTACGCCACCCGGTTCGGCGGACCCGATCTCGATTTTCGCGGTGCCGTCGGGACCGGTGTTCCCGCGAACATCGAGCTGGCGTTGCTGCCGCTCGGCCCTGGTTTCGCCCCGGTGCCGCTCTCGCCCAACTTGACGACGTACCTCTCCTACATCTTGGCGGGCCTGCGTTTTGCACATCCAGAGATCGACCTGAACTCGTACCTGACTCCTGAGGGCCGGCACTTCGTGGATCGCGCCGAGACGGAGTGCATCTTCCCGCTCGCCGCGAAGTCGTCGGGCATCGTGACCGGCGGGCTGTTCACCAAGCCGCTGAACGAGATTCCGAACTTCTACGCACTGCTGAACGCGTACATGGGTGTTCCGACGAGCGGGTACGACCGTCCTCTATTCATCGGGCAGGGAGCGGCCGATCTCGACGTGCCGGCTCCGTCGGCGCTGTCCCTGCTCGCGCAGATGACGGCGAACAACGTGCCGGTGACGTTCAAGATGTATCAGAACGACCACATCGGGACCGGTCTCGCGGCGCAGGCCGACGCCATCGCCTTCGTGAACTCACTGATGGGCTGACAGGGACCGTGAGCGAGCTCGGTGACTTCCTGCGGGCGCGGCGCGGTCAACTCGTGCGGTCCGAGTTGGGCCTGCCGATGCTCGGTCGCACCCGCACCACCGGGCTACGGCGGGAAGAGGTGTCGTTTCTTTCCGGCGTCAGCGTGACCTGGTACACGTGGCTCGAGCAGGGTCGCGACATCAATCCCTCGCGGCAGGTGCTGGACGCCGTTGCTCGCACGCTCCAGCTGACCGGAGCCGAGCATGCGTACATGCTGTCGCTCGCCGGGTACCCCGGCCCACGGCCGGAGACGTCCGCCTCCGATCGGGCGCCGGACCACATTCAGCGCCTGCTCGACGCACTGGCCGATTCGCCGGCGTTCGCGATCGAGCCGGACTGGTCCATCTCGGGGTGGAACCGTGCGTATGCCCTGCTCTACCCGAACATCGCGAAGGTCCCGGCGCGGGATCGGAATTTGTTGTACCTCGTCTTCACCGATCCGTACGTTCGAGAGCTGTTGCCCGACTGGGACATCGACAGTCGACGGTTCCTTGCCGAGTTCCGCGCCGAGGTGGGCCCTCGGGTGAGCGAACCGACCTTCGTCGACCTCGTCGACCGATTGCGGGAGTCCAGCGCAGAATTCCGGGCGTGGTGGTCGAGGCACGACATCGAGGGATTCACTACCCGTGAGCGCTTGTTCCACCACCCCCTCGTGGGGGATATTCGTCTCGAGCACCACAGGCTTGCCCCGTCCGATCACCCTGACCTGCACCTCGTGATCTACACGCCGGTTGTGGCGACGGATGCTCCAGCTCGTCTACGGCGACTTCTCGATGCGGAGGACCTGCTGTGACCATCGACGACATCATCGCGGCCTGCGCCGCATTTCCCTCGGCCGAGCTGACGCGGCCGTTCGGCCCGACCACGGCCGTGTTCAAGATCGGGGACAAGATGTTCGCGGCCATCGGTGAGGACAGCGAGCAGGTGACGCTGAAGTGCGCACCCGACGATGCGTTGGAGCTCGTCGACCGGTTCGACGACATCGTTCCCGGCTATCACATGAACAAGAAGCACTGGATCACCCTGAACCCCAACGGGTCCGTGCCGGAGGATCTGGTCGACGAATTACTCCGCGGGGCTTACGATTTGGTTTTCGCGTCATTGCCAGCGCGGCTGAGAAAAGAATTGGCCTAGACATAGGGCCGCGTAATTATCTCCAGACCATGACCGGCTGGGTCCTTGAAGTACACACCGCGGCCGCCGTGTTCGGTGTTGGTCTCACCAGCCCGCTGCATCTGCGGATCCGCCCAGTGGTCGATACCGCGGTCCACGAGTCGCTGATACGCCCGGTCGAACGCCTCGTCGTCCAGAAGGAATGCGTAGTGCTGCATCTGAATGTCGACGGGCGGTTCGGCGAACTGCAGCAGCACGCCCGCATCGAGGCGAACGTTGACGAACGGACCCCAGGAGGGGGCTTCGGACAATTCGAGGATCTCGCGATAGAACCGTGCCGATTCGTGTCGATCGATAGACGCAATGATGGTGTGGTTGAACGTGACTGGCATGGATCAGCCTCAGGGCTTCGACGCCTCCATGCCTGACGCAGTCCGCCATCGGCACGCGACGTTGGCAGTCATGCTACTACCGAACGCGGAGATTCGGTCGGCGGTGAAAAGTGTCGATCCGACGTCGCTCGCGTCACGACCCCGTCACGAATTCCTCCGACTATGTCGACATCGCTGGGAACTTGCGATGGTGTTGTATGCGAACAACATTGCGGCGGGCGGCATCGACAGTGACGATCTCGCTTGCACTTCTGCTGGGACTCTCCGCGGGCACGGCCACAGCGGCTCCGCAGACGTCGATTCTGCAGGTTCCTGTCGTAACCGGATTCGAGGTCGGCCCGTGGTCCGTACCCGGCGACCCGATCCAAACCACCCCGATCCGAGCCACTGTGGGTGAGACGCCGGGGTCGGTGCGGTTCGCGGCCGTCGACGTGAAGCCGTACTACTACGAGTACAACAGCCGCTGGTTGACCGTCCAGTGGCGGAACCTGTCGACCGGCGCCGCGGGTGCCGTCGATCTGCGCAAGAACGACGTGGTCGACGTCCCGAACATCGGTTATGTCTATGCGCGCGAGCTTCCACTGGAGGTGGTGGCGAACACCGGCCCCGGGCAGGTTGCCGTGATGGTCACCCAGAATCGGTCCAGTCAGGTTCCGATCATTCTGACCCTGTTCCCCGGCCTCGGGTTGCTTTCCGTGCCGTGACACGAGCGTCTATTCGTCTGTAGTCGGAGGCTCGTCCAGAAGCAGATCGTCGGCGGGAAGGGGGAGGGGCAGCTCGACCATTCGTTCCGTGTAATCCGGGTAGGCGGGTCGTATCCACACACGGGTATCGTCGAGCTGCACCATCACCATGCGCCGCCAACGCCAGTCGTCGCGGGGTCGGCGGAGGTCGGTGTGTGCATCGATCGGAAGCGGCGCCTTCGCCCAGTACGGCGCCGACAGCGACGACAGTCCACGTGCTTCGAGTACGTCGATGGCGGCATCCACCGGCACAGCCGCTTCCACCACATGGCCGACGGGATTGACCGCGTCGACAATCTCCTCGCTCACCAGCGAGACCGTCCATCCCACGAGCTCGCCGTCGGAGGCGCGGGTGACGGGCATGCGGCTCCGCCAGAGGTCGATGTCCATGTATTCGACGGTACCGAGGTATCCGCGCGCCTCTCAGCACGATCTCAGCCGAACCGGCCACACTGTACAAATGCGCATATTGGTGACCGACGACGATCGTGCGGTCCGGGAATCGCTACGACGCTCGCTCACGTTCAACGGCTACAGCGTCGACCTCGCCGTCGACGGTCTCGACGCGCTCCAGCAGGTGGCCGCAGAGCGTCCCGACGCTCTCGTTCTCGACGTCATGATGCCCCGGCTCGACGGACTCGAAGTGTGTCGTCGTCTGCGCAGCACAGGCGACGACCTGCCGATCCTCGTCCTGACCGCACGCGACTCGGTGTCCGAGCGGGTGGCGGGCCTCGACGCCGGCGCCGACGACTACCTTCCCAAACCGTTTGCACTCGAAGAGCTGTTGGCGCGGCTTCGGGCACTGCTGCGTCGTACGGCCATGGAACTCGGCGCCGATTCGCAGGCCATGACGTTCGCCGATCTCTCCCTCGATCCGGTCACTCGAGAGGTGACGCGCGGTGAGCGGCAGATCAGCCTCACCCGCACGGAGTTCTCGCTGCTCGAGATGCTCCTCGCCAATCCCCGTCGCGTGCTCACCCGTAGCCGGATCCTGGAAGAGGTATGGGGTTACGACTTCCCGACGTCCGGCAACGCCCTCGAGGTGTACGTCGGATATCTCCGTCGCAAGACCGAGGCCGAGGGTGAATCTCGACTGATCCACACCGTGCGCGGCGTCGGTTACGTTCTGCGCGAGACGCCGCCGTAAATATGGTCGCCTTGCCCGGAAAGAAGACGCCGTCCGATCAGATGCGTCCTCCGATGCCACTGACGCGGTCGGTCTCGCTGCGGTGGCGCGTCACCCTGCTCGCTGCCTCGGTGGTGGCGATCGCCGTCGCCGTCATGGCGATTGCCGCGTACGCGGTGGTGTCGCGCGCGCTCTACAGCGACGTCGACAGCCAACTCCGCACCCGCGCTTCGGCGTTGATCGGCAGCAACCTGGTGCAGTACGACCCCCGATACGTTGCCGGAGCGACGCTGTACAGCACCGATGTGTCTGTGGCACTGATCTTCTCCGACCTCTCGAAGTACGTTCCACCCGGATCGTTGGTTCCGGTGGGGGATCCGGAGATGGCCGTCGCGCGCGGGGAGAGCGACAGTTCGCTGCGCACCGTCGGTGGTCAACGCGTACTCAGCGAGCGCACGCCGGACGGCAGCACCGTGGTGATCGCGCAACGCCTCGCGCCGACGGGGGAGGTGCTCGACCGTCTCGCCTGGGTCCTCTTCGTGGTGGGCGGGTGCGGCGTGCTGTTGGCTGCGGTGGCCGGTACGGCTGTGGGCCGCACCGGATTACGGCCCATCGCTCGTTTGACTGCCGCTGCCGAACGGGTGGCGCGGACGGATGATCTGACGCCCATCCCGGTGACCGGTAACGACGAATTGGCGCGCCTCACCGAAAGTTTCAACACGATGCTTCGCGCTCTCGCGGAGTCCCGGGCGCGGCAGTCGCGGCTGGTCGCCGACGCCGGCCACGAACTGCGCACCCCGCTCACGTCGCTCCGCACCAACATGGAGTTGCTGATCGCGTCGGGCCGCCCCGGTGCGCCGCGGATCCCGGCGGAGGACATGGCCGAGTTGCGTGCGGACGTCGTCGCCCAGATCGAGGAATTGTCCACTCTGGTCGGCGATCTCGTCGACCTGGCACGTGAGGATGCGCCGGAGAACGTGTACGAACGGGTCGATCTCACCGATGCGGTCGAGCGTAGTCTCGAGCGAGTTCGACGGCGGCGCAACGAGATCGAGTTCGACTTCGAGCCCACACCGTGGATCGTGTACGGCGACCCGGCGGGTCTGTCGCGTGCGGTGCTCAACGTCTTGGACAACGCGGCGAAGTGGAGTCCCACCGACGGAACGGTGAAGATCACGATGGCAGCGAGGGACGACGGTCTCCTCGAGCTCACCGTCTCCGACGCCGGTCCCGGAATCGCCCCGGAGGAGCGGGAACTCGTGTTCGAGCGCTTCTACCGGTCCACTGCGTCACGGTCCATGCCGGGATCGGGGCTGGGCTTGGCGATCGTGCGGCAGGTCGTCGTCAAGCACGGCGGAACCATCGCGGTCGAGAGGTCGGACATGGGCGGAGCGTTGATTCGCATCGTGTTGCCGGGTGAACCCGGAACGGTGGAACCGGCGGATCTGATCGACGGTGTGGGAGTCACACCAATTTGATATGCCCATCTCAGCACCCTCTCAGTCCGACCGTGCATCGTCGGTGACGAAGACGAGGGAGTGACCGCCGAACAGGGTTGTCACCGAAAACGAAAGCGACGCAGATGAGCGAGGATCGCCCCAACACCGGGAACTCCGACGGGACCGACGCAGCGGGCTCGGCCCCACGGCACGAGAGCGGCGGGCACAATCCCGAGACGCCCAGTCCCCAGTCCCCGGAGACGCAGGCTCACGGCACCGCGCAGTTTCCGACTGCGTCGCAGGGCAACTACGGCCAGCAGTACCCGCAGGGTGGTTTCTACGGGCGCCCCGGTTACCCGCAGCAGGGACAGCCTCAGCAGGGTCAGCCGTACGGAAACCCCGGCTACCCGCAGGGCCCGTACCAGCCCGGCTATCAGCCCACCGAGCAGTTGACCGGCGGCGCACCCGGGAACCCCGACGTCGGCCCACAGCACGTCGGCGCCATCACGACGTCACCGAAGCGCTCCGGACGGTCGATGATCGTGGTCGGTGCCATCGCGCTGGCTCTGGTCAGTGGCGGCATCGGCGGGGCGGTCGGCTCGCTCGCCACTCGCGACGGGTCGACGGGCACCGTCACCAATTCGCTCAACGCACCCACCGCCACGGCGAACCAGACAGCGAATGCGCCCGACGGTTCCGTGCAGGCGGTGGCAGCGAAGGTGCTGCCGAGCGTCGTACAGATTCAGGTCACCGGCCGGCAGGCGGAGGGTGAAGGATCCGGAATCATCCTGTCCTCGGACGGGCTGATCCTCACCAACAACCACGTGGCCGCCGGGGCCGGCGCGAACGCTCAGCTTCAGGTCTCGTTCAACGACGGCACGACGGCGTCGGCCACCGTGGTCGGCGCGGACCCCGCGTCCGACATCGCCGTCATCAAGGCGCAGGGCAAGTCCAACCTGACACCGATCGAGCTCGGTACGTCCGACGGACTCGCAGTCGGCCAGCAGGTCGTCGCAGTCGGCTCGCCCCTCGGTCTGGCCGGAACGGTGACGTCGGGCATCATCTCCTCGCTGAACCGTCCCGTGTCGACCACCGGTGAGTCGAGCAACCAGGCGACGGTCATCGACGCCATCCAGACCGACGCCGCCATCAACCCGGGCAACTCCGGTGGCGCACTGGTCAATTCGCAGGGTCAGCTGATCGGCGTGAACAGCGCCATCGCCACCCTGGGTGCGAGCAGCGGCGGGGGCGGGCAGGAATCCCAGAGCGGATCCATCGGCCTGGGCTTCGCCATCCCGGTGGACCAGGCGCGGCGCATTGCCGACGAACTGGTGAAGACCGGCAAGGCGACGCAGGCCATCATCGGCATCACCGTGCCGAGCCAGGACAACGCGAACGGTGCAACGGTCATGGACGTCACGGCTGACGGGCCCGCAGCCAAGGCGAGCATTCCGACGGGCGCGGTCATCACAAAGGTCGACGATCGCGTCATCGACAACGGCGACGCATTGATTGCTGCCGTTCGCTCGCACGCCCCTGGAGACACCGTCTCTGTTACATACGACAACGGCGGCAGCCCGACCACGGTTCAGGTCACCCTCGGCACCGCCCCCAGTGGAGGCAACTGATGAACGAGACAGGCAGCCGTAGCGCGACGTTGAACGGGCGAGATGGTCGCCATCTCGCATCGATCCTCGGGCACATGACTACCGACCTGCCCGTGGGCACTACGGTGAGCGGCATGGAACTCGAAGCAGCTCCCGTCTCCGGGCGTGCCCTCGTCGTGATCGTCGACGACCGCGCGGCGCACGGCGACGACAAGGCCGCCACCGGCCCGTTGGTCACCGAACTCCTCACCGAGGCGGGTTTTCTCGTCGACGGTGTGGTGGCCGTGTCCAACGACGAGGTCGCCGTACGCAACGCGCTGAACACGGCCGTGATCGGCGGCGTCGACCTGGTCGTCTCCGTCGGCGGAACCGGAGTGTCACCTCGCGACGTTGCGCCCGACGCCACCGCCGATGTTCTCGATCGCGAGATCCCCGGTATCAGTGAGGCGCTGCGTTCGTCCGGACTTGCCGCCGGCGCTCTCGACGCAGGGCTGTCGCGAGGCCTGGTCGGCGTCTCGGGCAGCACGCTCGTGGTGAACCTTGCGGGGTCCAGGGCTGCGATCCGCGACGGAATGGCGACGCTGACGCCGCTGGCCAGTCAGGTCATCGGCGAATTGTCCAGCCTGGACGGGTAAGTCATCTCCTCGGAAGAAGAAACAGAACGTGCGAGCCGGGCCCGAGAGAAACGGGCCCGGCTCGCACGCATTTTCGGCGACGTGCTCCCCGATACGAGCGGCGACGAACGGTCCGAATCCGGATCGAACTCGTCATCGGACGAGTGGTTGAGACAGCAACGGCCCCCACACCACGAGTAATCAATGTGATCCAGGACACATTTACCCATCCGTTGCACGACCGCTCGTTGGGCTTTGTTAACCGCCCGTTTGCCTCTGCTCGCGGTACTGCCGTCATGGTGAGCAGGGACTTCGGAGAGAGCACAGCATTGGGCTCGAGGTGATGCGAAATGTCCTCGGTGTCGTGAATTCTGAATCGGTGCACGTCAGGTGCACGGACCCGCGCGAATGGTGCGCTGGCTCGGTCCAATAGTGCCGGGATTGCAGGTCGACGCCGTCGACGAGACGCGTGTGACGCAGGTTCACATGTAGGAAACAGAAACTGTGTGACTAACAACGACACGGCGGCTCGTAGGGATTGTCTCGATTCGATCTACCCTCTAAGGTTCCGATCAGGTTCAGCCCTCGGGTAACGAAATTCCGGTTTCGTTGCTCGCGAATGATGCCTGCACTGCCCGGCGCGAGGGTCAAGAGCCCCCGTCGTCGTCCCCGCCCTGATAGGTTTCGCAAAGATGCGTGGCCTTTTTGGGTGGAAGAGCCCGACAGCGCACCTCACGCAACACGCGTGAGGACGAACATGATGAGGAAGTAAATGACCGTAATTCAGAAGCCGCGGCGTAGCCGGGGGCTCAAGTCCATGCGTGCAGCCGTAGTCGCAAGCGCCGCAGTTGTCGGCCTGGTGCTCGGAAACGGCACGGCGTCTGCGGCTGTCGACAACGCCAACTCGGTTGTCGACGGAACCGGCAACACCATCACGGTGAGCCAGTCGGACACGTTCATCAATTCGGTTCCCCCGCTGGACAACAACCCGCTCAGCCGCGAGATCTTCCACAACGGCCGCGCGAGCTTCGACGTCGTCGGCCCCGAGGCGGACGACTTCTCGGGCACGCTGTCGATCGGCTACCAGATCGGCTTCCCGGCAGCCATCGCGCCGACAATCACGTTCTCGTACTCCACCCCTCAGCTCGAGGTCGGTGACGGAAACGCGTTCACCGTTTCTGACATCCTCCCGCAGCTCGGTGTTTCGATTCCGATCAGCTCCGGCGGCGGCATCGCCGAGGTCGAGGCTGCTTCCGGCTCGGTCGAAGGTGCAAGCGGCTCGGTCCAGCTCTCCAACTTCCACGGATTCGTCACCGGCGTTCTCGGCAACGTCACCGTCCGTCCGTACGTGAAGCTGGTCAGCGACAAGGGCGACACCGTCGTCACCTACGGCTCCCCGTGGCGCCTCAACTGATCTTGGCCTAGCCACAGATCAGGCTGAGACACACTTCAGCTGTAAACAAGTCAGGCCCGTTCGGATTCGTCCGAGCGGGCCTGACTTGTGTTGTGCGACAGCGGCGTGCGGGTAAGCCTGCTGGAGTGTCACAGAGCATCTGCCCGAATTGGGTTCGACGCCGTTTTCTGGTGAAATAACCTCCATGCGAACCACATTCATCTCCGCCCTGGCCGTCTCCACCGCGCTGCTCCTGGCCGGCTGCGGTAGCAGCGACGATTCGGCGGCCGCGCCGTCCGGACAGAATGCGGATGTTTGCACCCAGTTCGCTGCGTCGTACAACTCGTTGGCAGCGTTGGCAAAGGGCCCCACGGACGCCGACGTCGACAAGTGGACGGCAGCCAAGGAAGCCGAGATCGCGAACTTCAAGACGCAGAGCGGGACAGCCACGGGCGACGTGAAGGGCACGCTGACGACGCTCGTCGGCGCCTTGCCCGCGGACACCCTGGCGCTCTCCGAGCCCGACAGCGAGTCCGGGCAGGCCTACGTCGACAACGCGAATGCGGTCGCGAGCTCCTGCGCGGCCGACGGCACCACGATCACGCTCGACGAGTTCGCGCTCCCTAAGTTCACCGGCTGAGCCGACCTACCCACCCGTCACGCGGTGATCACGGCCGAATTGTTCGGTTTCTGCCGATTTGCGAGCAATCTTGCCCTGATGGCGATGCCGAGGTGGGCGAACTTTGTGACAAGTCAGCATGGCGCGCTGTATTAGTCAGCTGTAGCCGTTTAGCGTCCTTCTCGGATCCAGCTCGATAGCGTGGACAACGCGCGTTATCGAGAAATGGCGATGAGGAGTAGCAATGGGAATCAACGGCGAATTCGTGCAGTTCTTGATCGACAATGCGGACAATGGCTTGGTCCGAGCACTCGGTGCACTCTATGTGCTCGGAAACATCGTCGCGGCAACGCTCTTCTGATTCCGCCCTTCTGATTGCGCGAGAAAAACGTCACCTGCTAGGGACACTGCACTCGCAGGTAACGATCGGACTCGCAGAATCAGGAACGCGGATCAGGACAGCGGCTCAGGCGGTCGTCGCCAACCCCGGCTGCGCCACCGCACCCCGGCCCAGCGCTCCGCCCCACTCGAGCTCGGCAACGGACCGTGCGGCCGGTGAATCGGACGCCGACGGGGCGCCGTGTGCAGCCAGCGTGATCAACGCGCGCGAGAGTTGGAACAGGCTGAGATGATTCGCCACCGCGCACGCCACGAGTTCGGCGTTGGCGGCGTCGGGCGAGATGGACCGCACAGCCACCAGGATGCCGGTGGCGATGTCGACATCGATCCGCGACGCGACAGTGCGCGAGCGGTGAGACGGAGTGATGGCAGAAACTTCGGACATAGCGTTCCTTCGAGAAAGTGGGTCTGGCTATTCACAGCCGATCCCCATGGTGCACCCTCGACGTAATACCCGCCTGAGAATCGCCGCACACTCGCGAAGTTGTGGAGAAATGTTCATCCGATAGGCGAAATGTCCGCCCCTGTCACAGGTCTGGCGGTGCCGGTCAGCGTTCGTGGGCGCCCGTCGACGAGGTGCCGGGTCCCGCCGTGGGTCGGCTGTCCGCGAGAAGATCGCGGATCTGGATCAGGATGTCCTGGTCGCTGAGCGAGTCCTCGGCGGTCGAGGCCTCGGTCTCCTTCTTGGCGTCGAAGCGTGTCTTGGCTGCGTTGACCGGAACGATCAGAACGAAGTAGACGACGGCCGCGATGATGACGAAGTTGATGATCGCGGTGATCACAGCGCCGATGTTGACGAACGATTCGGGGCTGTCGGTGATCAGAAATCCGAAGCCGTACTCGTTCGATCCGCCGATCGCGGCAACGAGGGGGTTGATGATGTTGGTGGTGAAGGCGGTGACGATCGCGGTGAACGCCGCGCCGATGACGACGGCGACCGCGAGGTCGACCACGTTGCCCCGAAGCAGAAAATCCTTGAAGCCCTTCAACATGCGACTGCACCCCTCGACTCGACAGCAAAACCGTTTCGCCGGGGAATGCTAGTGCAAAACGACGGTCAAGGCGCTCACTAGCGACGCGGCGGCTACCGAGGTGGCAGCGTCGGTGGCCAACGCCAGGAGAATCAGTCGTTCCCGCTGCCTACTGCTTGCGTCGCCGGTGGGAACGAGGACGACGACCGCTCCCTCGGCCAGCACTCGGGTTCCGTCGTCGCCGACGGTCAAGACGTCCACGACGTCACCGGCTCGAACGATGTCGGCCAGCGACGGATCTGCGAGCCTGATCGGGACCACTCGTGCATCGGGGGTGGACAGCGCCGCGCCGGCCAGTCGTGGGCCGAGAAGCCGTACATCGGTGAGGGTTTCGCCCGATCGGACCGGCCCTGCGACCGTTCGGCCGGCGGCATCTGCGCTCGCCGTGGTCGCTCCGTCCGGCAGGGAAGCGCTGTCGACCCGAGTGATTGTCAGGTCGTCCTCGGTCAGAACGGTTCCCGGACGCAAGTCGTGACTGGCGGTCACCACCGTCACTCGGTCACGGTCGGGGTCGCCCCGAAACGCCGACACGGCGGCCAGCACCACGAGCGCCGCGGCGATCGACCGACGCACCATGATCGATCGAGTCCAGGCGGGACGCGGGATCGAGCGCTCGAACCAGCGCGCGTTCAGGCGTGGTTCGTTCGGCATGTCCGAACGGTAGATCTGCCGCGCCGACGGTGTCGACGACCTGTGGATGGACGAAGAATTCATCCACAGGCGACGAGATCAGCTTGCGGCGGCGGACTTCGACGTGCTGGACGAACTCGACTTGGAATCGGACGACGACGTGGAGGACGAGGACGAGTCGGACTTCTTCTCGGATTTCGTCGACCCGCTGTCGGACTTGGAGTCGGACTTCGACTCGGACTTCGCGGGCGAGGAGGACTCACTCGCGGTGGATCCGGCACGAGAATCGGTGCGGTAGAAGCCGCTTCCTTTGAACACGATTCCGACGGTGTTGAACAGCTTGCGCAGCTTGCCCGAGCATGCGGGGCACACGGTCAGCGTGTCGTCGGTGAACTTCTGCACGATGTCGAACTTGTTGTCGCACTCGGTACACGCATACGAATAGGTAGGCACGTCAGCAATCCTCCGAAACTTCTGGTCGGCCCGTAGACCGTCGTCCCAGGGACGCACCGGGGCAACTGGCACTCTACAGCTGACAGTGCCAACGTCGGAAACCGAAGGGCTATTCCGCGCCCGCGCGGCGCAGCCCGAGGCCGGGCGTCACCACGTGCGTCATCGCGATGTCGTGTTGCTCACCCGGCAACAGGTCCACGTACTCGTCGTCGTACACCACACCGACGAGGTCGGCCGACGCGGACACCAACGACAGGGTGCGGTCGTAGAACCCGGCGCCGCGGCCCAACCGAACGCCGCGGCGGTCGATCGCGAGGGCAGGGACCAGCACGATCTCGGCGTCGGCCACGGCCTCCGGCGGCAGGACGGAACCCGACGGTTCCCGCAGGCCGTACGGCGCCGGAACCAGCGATTCCGGCCCGGAATAGAACGCCCACTGCAAGGGGCCCGGTTCGCCCGCCAGGGGGAGAAGCACGCGTGCACCCGCCCCGCGCATCGCATCGAGCATCGCAATCGAACCCGGTTCGCTGCCCACCGGAACGTACGCGGCAACGGTGGAAGCTCCGGACGCCAATTCGGACAGGACGTGAGAGAGTGCTGATGCATCGGCGGCGCGCAGGTCCAGAGATCGGTGCCTGCGAGCGTCGAGAATGCGGCGTCTCCACTGGGCTTTCCCGGCGGGAGCCATCGAGGCTTTGCCGACTGTGGCCGTGCAGGGTTTGTCACCAGCGGGCATGGGGAAAACCATAAGGTCTCGCGCAGCGACTTCGCGATCTACTTGGATAGGGTGTGGGCCATGAGCTCAGAAGCAGGTACTACCGGTCAGGCTGCGGGACGCACTCCCTTCCGCACGGCCGTCGTCCCCGCCGCGGGAATGGGAACCCGATTCTTGCCCGCCACCAAGACGGTCCCGAAAGAGCTGCTACCGGTCGTCGACACCCCCGGAATCGAATTGGTCGCCGGTGAAGCGGCCGACGGCGGCGCGACGCGTCTGGTGATCGTGACCTCGCCCGGCAAGGACGGCGTGGTCGCACACTTCGTCGAGGACCTGGTTCTCGAATCCAAGCTCGAGGCGAGCGGCAAGCTCAAGCTCCTCGAAAAGGTCCGCGTCGCACCGTCTTTGCTCGAGGTGCAGTCAGTCATCCAACACGAACCGCTCGGCCTCGGACACGCGGTGTCGTGCGCCGAACAACTGCTTGACGACGACGAGGACGTCGTTGCAGTGTTGCTTCCGGACGATCTCGTGCTCCCGCGCGGCGTACTCGATGTGATGGCCCGCGTGCGCGCCAAACGAGGCGGGTCGGTGCTGTGTGCCATCGAGGTGCCGCACGAGCAGGTGTCGGCCTACGGCGTGTTCGACACCGAAATCGTCCCGGACGCAGTCAATCCGAACGTGCTGAAGGTCAACGGCATGGTCGAGAAGCCGAAAGCGGAAGACGCACCGTCCAATTACGCAGCGGCAGGGCGTTATCTGCTCGATCGCGCGATCTTCGACGCTCTGCGGCGCATCGAACCCGGAACGGGAGGTGAACTTCAGTTGACCGACGCAATTGCATTATTGATCGCGGAAGGTCACCCCGTTCACGTCGTCGTGCATCGTGGTTCGAGACACGACCTCGGAAATCCCGGGGGTTACCTGCGCGCTGCGGTTGACTTTGCGTTGGAACGTGACGATTACGGTCCCGCGTTGCGTGAATGGCTCAACGAGCGCCTGTCGGACGACTGGGCACCGCAGCTCACCACGTACGAATAGGTCGACAAGGGAAGGACCAGATGCGCTCGGTCGAGGACCAGCAGTCCAAAGTGACAGCGGCGGCCGTGGCACCACGTCCGGTCAGGGTTGCGATTTCCGAGGCTCAGGGACTTCTGTGCGCTGAAGAAGTGGTGACCGAGCGGCCGCTACCCGGTTTCGATCAAGCCGCGATCGACGGGTTCGCGGTTCGCAGCGTCGACATTGCCCTCGCCGGCTCGGACCAGGTCGACGACAACGGCGACCCGGTCGTGATCTCGCTTCCCGTGGTGGGAGAGGTCAAGGCGGGGTCTCGTCAGCCGATCCGTCTGCAGCCGCGGCAGGCGGTACGGGTCGATACGGGCGCGCCGCTGCCGACGTTGGCCGACGCGGTTCTCCCCGTCGGCCGCACCGACGACGGGCGCAACCGCATCGTCGTCCGTCAACCCGTCAGGTCGGGCGAATACGTCCGCAAGGTGGGCGACGACGTGCAGCCCGGTGACGTCGCGGTACGGTCCGGCACCATCATCGGCGCTGCTCAGGTCGGCCTTCTCGCCGCAGTCGGACGGGACAAGGTGCTGGTGCACCCCCGCCCACGTCTGTCCGTCATCTCCATCGGCGGTGAGCTCGTCGACATCGACCGCACCCCCGGTCAGGGTCAGGTCTACGACGTCAACAGCTATGCCCTCGCCGCGGCCGCCCGCGACGCCGGTGCCGACGTCAACCGCATCGGCATCGTCAGCGGAGACACGAAAAGACTGCGCGAAGTCGTGGAGGGCCAGCTCATCCGCTCGGAGATCGTCGTGATCTCGGGTGCCGTCGGCGGCGAAGCGTCGGAGTCCGTTCGCGAAGCGCTCAGCGACTTCGGCAACATCGAAGTCGACCGCATCGCCATGCACCCGGGATCGGTGCAAGGCTTCGGCCAGCTGGGTCGCGACGAGGTGCCCACATTTCTGTTGCCGTCGAATCCGGTCAGTGCGCTGGTGGTGTTCGAGGTCATGGTGCGTCCACTCGTGCGAATCGCGCTCGGCCGTCGTCAGCCCCTGCGCCGCATCGTGACCGCGCGGACGGTGGGTCCCATCACCTCCATCCACGGTCGGCGCGCGTATCTGCGTGGACAGCTGATGCGCGACGAGTCGACCGGGGAGTACCTGGTCCAAGCGCTCGGAGGTGCGCCCGGATCGTCGTCGCATCTTCTGGCGACGTTGGCCGAAGCGAACTGTCTGGTCATGGTCGACCCCGAGGTCACCGAAGTTCGGACCGGTGAAGAAGTCAGCGTTGCGTTCCTCGCGCAAAGGGGTTGACGCCCGAGGGCTGTGTCTGCGCAGCCGAGGTTAAAGTTTGAGGATGTCGCGTAAATGGTCGAGCCATCCCGGATGGCCGGCGAAGCTGGGACCGCTGACGGTCCCTGCCGGAGACGTGACGCTGCGGCCCATCCGCCTCCGCGACGCTGCAGTGTGGTCCCGGACCCGCATGCGCGACCGCGCCCACCTCGAACCGTGGGAGCCCAGCGGTGACGCGTCATGGGAACTGCGACATGCCATTTCGTCGTGGCCCCCGCTGTTCTCCTCGCTCAAGGCCGAGGCGCGACGCGGCACCATGCTGCCCATGGTGATCGAATTGAACGGTGAGTTTTGCGGTCAGATCACCGTCGGCAACATCGTTCGCGGCGCCCTGCGATCGGCGTGGATCGGATATTGGGTGTCGAAGGACGTCGGTGGTCAGGGCGTCGCGACCGCAGCTCTCGCCCTGGGGCTCGACCATTGCTTCGGTCCGGTCGGGTTGCATCGAGTCGAAGCGACCGTGCGGCCGGAGAACCAGGCGTCGCAGGCCGTGCTGCGGAAAGTCGGCTTCCGGGAGGAAGGCCTGCTCAAGCGTTATCTGGACGTCGACGGTGCGTGGCGTGACCACATCCTCGTCGCCATGACGGTGGGGGAGACGCCGGGAACGGTGGCCGATGTGTTGGTGCGCAGCGGCCGGGCGGCCTGGGCGAGGTAGTTGGAAGCGCTCGACCCTTGTGACTGATGTGACACGAGTTCACTCCGGTGTCGGCGCGTCTACGCGGGTATGAACCCCCCGGCCACTAACGTCGTGACGGTCCATCAATGCAGGTCGCACGGGAGGAGGGCGCCGGATGCCGAACTCGATCATCTGGGTCGGACTCGTCGCCGTCTGGATCTTCGTCCTCGTTCCGATGGTGGCCAACAAGCGTCCTCGAATCCGTCGCACCACCGACGCAGCACTCGCAACGCGGGTACTGCACCGCGGCGGCGCGACCCCCATACCAGCTCGCGGGCCCGCATCCGGGCATCGCAGCGACCCGAACTGGCGCCCGACAGAAGACGACGCGGAGGACTTCATGGAGAACGACCTGGACCACGAGCAGGACGAGTTCTCGGGCGACTCCGAATTCGACGACTCCGAGTTCGTGCCGCAGCGCCGTGGCCGCGGTGGGTTCGACCCCGAGGCCGACGCCATCGCCCGCGCCGCACGCTACTCGTTCCGGCAGCGGTCGGTTCTGGCGTCCGGGTTCATCCTCGTGATGTCGGCCGGTCTCGGAGTGCTTGTCTCCCCGATCTTTTGGTGGGCCTTCGCGGTCACCCTCGTCGGCCTGTCGAGTTACCTGTTCTACCTCCGCCGCCAGGTACGAATCGAAGAAGACATCCGCCGTCGACGGATGACGCGTCTGCAGCGCTCGCGACTGGGCGTCGAGTCGCGTACCGACCCGGAGCTCAACCTCACCCCGGAACGCCTCCGCCGCCCCGGTGCGGTCGTCATGGAGGTCGACGACGAGGACCCCGAGTTCGAACATCTCGAGCACTACGCCGAGCGGACCTCGGACGCGCATCTGGACGTACGCATGCGCCGCGCGTCGGGCGAATAGCCGATTCGATTCCGCCCGCACGGGGCTGCTAGAGTTTGGCAGCGCCCTGCGGAAGCGGGACGCAAGGGGCTGTGGCGCAGTTGGTAGCGCGTCTCGTTCGCATCGAGAAGGTCAGGGGTTCGATTCCCCTCAGCTCCACCACGTACGGTTCGGACACTCGTCCAGGGAAGGCATCATTGACCCGATGAGCGACCTCGAATACCTCGGCACACTGCTCGGCCAACTGGACGCCGAACTCCAGCGTCTTTCCTCGTCGGAGCCCGACTCCGACGAGCAGGCATCTGCCGTCGACGACGCGGCGGCCGCAGTCTTCAAGCTTCGCGAGAAGGTCAAGGCCGGCTACCCCAGCAAGAAGGCCTATTACCTTGCAGCGTCGACGGACCCCAAGGGAATCAAGGTCGAGGGCATCACCGCGTTGCACGGCAAACGCATTCACGAACTGGTCCGGGACCGAGGGTGGCTCCAGGTCGACGACAGTGCCGTGCTCGCCGCGCTGGACGACGACCAGATCAGCCGCTATCGAGCGGTGGCCGGGCGGGGCGTGGCGAGCACGTTCGCCGAGGCCCGTGAATACCTGGCGGCGGCAACAGGTCTCGCCTGACCTCCCGCTAGAACGTCACCCCCGTCAACTTCTCCGACACCTCCCACACCCGCGTCGCCTCGTCGGTATTCTCGAGTCGCGAATACAACTTCTGCGCGGCCGGACCGCCGCCCAGGTGGCCGAGTCCCTTGGGTCCGTAGAAGTGCGCGGCGTCGGCGGACGTGGCGGCCATCAGCGCCGGCAGCTTCGCTGTCTCGACGGTACCCAGCAGGATGCCGCGCTGGGACATCAGTCGAATCAGGCGGCGCCCCAACAGTTCACGGTCGCGGCCCAGTTCCGGGCGCGCCGCCAGCAGGTTCGTCGGAGCGACGCCCGGGTGTGAGAGGTTGCTCGTGATTCCCCACCCCCCGGCCGCGCTCCGACGGTCGAGCTCGAGACCGAACAGGCCGAACGCGATCTTCGACTGGCTGTAGGCCTTCATGCCGTTGTAGGAGTTCTCCCAGTTCAGGTCGTCCCAGTTGATGGAGTTGCTGTTCGCAGAGACGCTGATCTGCGACGTCACCCTCGCGTGGCCGTCTCGCAACAGCGGCAGGAGGTGGCCCACGAGAGCGAAGTGGCCGAGATGATTGGTGCCGAACTGCAACTCGATACCGTCGGCGGTCGTCTGGCGGTCGGGTGGGGTCATGACCCCGGCGTTGTTGACGAGCAGGTGGATCGGTTCGGCATCGTCGAGCAAGGTGCGGCCGAGTGCCGCCACGGAGTCAAGCGAAGACAGGTCGAGGTCGCGCAGAGACACCTCCGCACGCGGGTGCTCCTGACGAATCGCGGCGATCGCGGCCTCGCCTTTGCTCCGATTACGTACGGGCAGAATCACTTCGGCACCGGCTGCGGCGAGCCTGTGCGCGATGCCGAGGCCGATTCCGTCGCTGGCTCCGGTGACGACTGCGCGCTTTCCGCTGAGGTCGGGGACGGTGATGTCGATGTCTTTGCGTGTCATGTCCTTACGGTCGCGCAATTCGGCGTCCGTAACCAGGGCTGTCGCAGCCACTGATCGGCAGTCCGTGGATAGACGTGGGCGCGGCCGGTAGAACTGAACCATGACCATCGACCGTCCGGGACTGGCGCAATTCCTTCGTGTGCGCCGAGAGTCGCTGCAGCCCGAGGACGTGGGGCTTCCGCGCGGGCAGCGTCGGCGGACCAGTGGGCTGAGACGGGAGGAAGTGGCCTCGCTCGCGCACATGTCGACCGATTACTACGCTCGGTTGGAACGGCAGACCGGACCGCAGCCGTCGACGCAGATGATCGCGTCGATCGCCCAGGGGTTGCACCTGTCGCTGGACGAGCGACACCACCTCTTTCGTCTCGCCGGACACAACCCGCCGACGTCGGGAGTGGTGAGCGAGCACATCAGCCCCGGCATGCTGCGCATCTTCGATCGTCTTCACGACACGCCGGCAGAGATCGTCAGCGAGTTGGGGGAGACGCTCCGTCAGACCGCGCTCGGCGTAGCACTCACGGGGGATCAGGCAGTTCACACGGGTTCGGATCGCAGTCTGGCGTACCGCTGGTTCACACAGCCGGTGTCACGCAATCTGTATGCGCCCGAGGATCATTCGTTTCTGACCCGAATGTGGGTGTCGGGTCTTCGTGGAGTGGTCACCGCACGGGGTCCGCATTCACGCGCCGCTCGTATTGCAGAGGAATTGGTCGAGCAGAGCGCCGAGTTCCGGGAGGTGTGGGGACTGCACGAGGTCGGAATCAAACCGCGTGAGACCAAGACTTTCCTACACCCCGAGCTCGGCCGCCTCGAGTTGAACTGCCAGATGTTGATGGACCCGATCCAGTCGCAATCGCTTCTGGTCTATACGGCCGCACCCGGCAGCGAGAGTTACTCGAAGTTGCTGCTGCTGCCGGCAACCCGGGTGCTGTCACACAGCGGCAACGACGAGTCCTACGAGACCGAGTAGGGCAACACCGACCAACACGGCAACGACGATGGAGCCGATCACGGCGGCACCCACCGTGAGACCGGAGACGACGAACAGCGCCATCAGAACTGCACCACCACCGGACTCCACGAGCGCGGGCTCGCGAATCTCGTTCTCTGGGATCATCGGAGCCCTCTCGGTGTTACGCATGGTGCGTGTGTGACTGAAGTGAACGTACTACTCATCGGTAGTGCTTGCGGGATGTTCGGCCCACGTGTCTTCTACCCATGCGGAGCCGAACCGAACCATCACCCCACGGGCGATCCGGATCACGTCGTCGACCGGCGTCTCTTTCTTGCGCGGTAGGCCGCCACGTTCGTGCGGTTCCCGCAGTTGCCGGTGTCGCAGAAGCGGCGAGAGCGGTTGCGTGACAGATCGATCAGAACGGCATCGCACTCGTCCGCTTCGCACAGCTTCAACCTGTTCAGTTGGTCGGTGCGGACCAGTTCGGCGAACGCGACGGCGCATTCGGCCATGATTCGCTCGACGAGAGGCGCGGCGTCCTGACTCACATGCAGATGCCAGCCCCAGTCTCCGTGCCGGGCGAGTCTGGGTGCGGCATGTCCGTCGCCCAACATGGTGTTGACGTCACCGACGAGCGAATCGAGGTCGGCGAACAACCACATTCGCCGTAGCGCCGGGCGCAACTGCCGGACCTGTTCCAGCTCGATCGGCGTCCCGTCGCGGCGGCCGGTCCACTCGTACTCGTCGAGCAGCGCGTCGAGGGTGGCCGGATCGGACAACAGTTCCTCGCCGTTCCGTTCGGTGTTGATCAGCGCCGCCGACCACACCAAAGACACCTCGATGTCATGAGCAAAAGTCATTTGACCAGTGACCTCCAGTCGTTCTAGTGTCACGACCAACTTACCGTTTCACTCATGACAGGGGCACTGCCGTGGCACGCCAACACACCGGACTGCTCTTCGCAGCGCTGGCCGCCGTCGCCTTCGGCGTCTCGGGACCGTTTGCGAAAGCACTGACCGAGAGCGGATGGTCGCCCGAGGCAGCGGTGTTCGTCCGGGTGGTCGGAGGTGCGGTCGTTCTCGTCCCGTTCGTCCTCATCGCACGTCGGCACGCGTTCTCGGTGTTGAAGCGACGGGTGGGAAGCGTCCTGTTCTACGGCGTGGCCGCCGTGGCCGGGGCTCAGGTCGCGTTCTTCAATGCGATTCAGCACCTGTCGGTGGGTGTCGCCCTGCTTCTCGAATATCTCGCACCGGTTCTGGTGATCGGGTGGGTGTGGATCACCTCGAGACGCCGGCCGACCACGGGAACTCTGATCGGTGCAGCGATCGCACTCGCCGGTGCTGCCATCGTTCTGGATGTCGGCAACGGTGCCGAATTCGACCTCGTCGGCGTTCTGTGGGGACTCCTCGCCGCCCTGTGTCTGACGGTCTATTTCGTGGTCTCGGCCAGCGACGGCGATCCTGTCGACCCGTTCGTCCTTACCGCAGCGGGGTTGTCGATCGGGGGTATCACGGTCGGCGGACTGGCGGCCCTGGGCGTCGTGTCGCTTCGATTCTCCGGTGATCCCGTCGAGGTGTCCGGCCACGAGATGTCCTGGTTGGTTCCCGCGGTGGTCCTGGCCGTCGTCAGCGCGGCACTTGCGTACATCTTCGGCATCGTCGGTTCGCGAATGCTGGGTGCCGGCACGGCATCCGTCGTCGCACTGGTAGAAGTCGTCTGCGCGGTCGTAGCAGCATTCCTGTTGCTCGGAGAATCCATAACAATGGTCCAATTGTGCGGCGGGGTCGCCATTCTCGGAGGCGTTGCGCTGGTTCAACGTAGTTCCTCGGCAGATGCCCCGGTTCCGTCGGACGTCGTTGTCGCAACATCGCATTGATGCATTGCTACCGCTAAGGTGAGCGCAGGCAACGGCCCTCGAGTGGTGGTGATGTTTCTTCACGGGGTCTCAAATATCGTCGTTCGACTCGGACGAAGGCGTGGTCGTTGCAGTATCGCCCGACCACGTACTGGAGTCAGAGATGTCGTTCGAACTGGTCCATCTACCGGAGACCTGGGTGGCCGGTCTACCGGTTCGAAGCCCCAAACGGGCTCTGGGTCGGCTCGCCGACCCGAATTTGGAATCAGCGTGGTCCGCAGTCCTGAAACAGGACCTGGCAGGAACTTTGGCGTCGATCTACACCGACTACGTTCCCGGAATCGACTCGTACAACACGCAGATCGTGGGATACCGGGTCACCGCCGGTCGGGTCGCTCCCGGCCACATCGTGGCCAAGATTCCGCCGGGGCCGTACGCCCGCTTCTGTGCTGTCGGGCCGTTTCCCGACATCATGATCTCGTTGTGGAAAGAAATAGAGCATGCCGAGGAATCGCACGAATTCATACGAGCGCACACCGGTGATTACGAATTCCACGCGCATGCGTACAAAATCGAAATGTACTTACCGATCGTGGTGCGGAGTTGAGCCTTCGCCTGGATGCTCGAGGTAGTCAGGTTATCGGTGGACTCGTGGCACCGAGCACGCCGCCCGGTCCGGAATCGAGCAGTAGTGATCTGATCCAATTTCTTCGCGAAAGAATCCGGGACCGAGAACCGCCCGGCGTAATGGTCCACACCCTTTATGTACCGGACCAACTGGGGTTCTACAACGTGATCGTCGGGGTTCTCCGCGCGTCGCCCGCCGACGTCCCGTACGGCGACGTGTTCGCGACCGTCGGTCCTGCCGCCTACGCCGTCTTCACCCCGGAGATGAACTTGCCCGACCAGGTCGACGACGTGTGGGCCCAATTGGACGACGCCGTGCGTGACGGAACAGTCGTGCGGGCCGACGGACCCGAAGTCGAGACGGTGTCACCGGAGGGGCGAGTGGAACTCAGCGTGACTGTCGTTCTCGCGTGACAGGACTTCTGGTCCGTCTACCCGGTCGCAAACCGACCGTAAGTTTCCAGCACGGCGCCGAAACAAATTGCGCGACCTGATTGAAACGTGAAACGTCTTGCGAACAGGGTCTTTTCGGGTCAGAGGGGCTGTATCCCTCGTGAAGTGTGCCTATCATTGAGAAGGCGTCTGCATTTCGTCGAATTTGTGGTCGCCACGCAGTGTGAGGGCCGGGGAGCTCCTTTCGCCTTGGGAATGGTCAACGAGCACATCAGCGCACTACGACTGGAGATGGCAATGGTCAGGCAATTACGAGCAGAAGCAACACGGTCGGCCGCACTTCGCGCCGCCGCGGATCTCTTCCTGCGAGTGGGGCACGCAACGGCGACACTCAGCCAGGTCTCTGCCGAATCCGGGGTCACCAAGGGTGCGCTCTACTTCCACTTCGCGTCGAAGGAAGAGCTGTCGCGCGCACTGGTGGACGAGGGCCGCGAGCGCGTCGCCGCCGCATGCAGTGGTTTGGTCGACAACCGTTCTCCCGCACTCGAATCGGTCATCGGGATCACGTACTCGGTTCTCGAGCTCGCGAACTCGGACAATCTGGTACGCATCATGTACCGGCTCCAACTCGAGGTCGACGGTCCCGACCCCAGCCGCGGCAGCGTCTTCGGCACGTGGCAGAACCTGTTCGAGCTTCTCTTCGATCGCGCCATCACCCACGGTGACGTCATCGACTCACTCGATTCGAAGACTGCGTCGCTGCTGGTCTCCGAAGTTCTCTCCGGTGTCCTGATGGTCGCCGAGGGGACGTCGAAGCTCGCATCGGCCCCCATTCGCATGGAGCAGGTCTGGCACACCATCCTTCCGTCGCTCGTGCCGCCCGAGAAGCTCTCGTACTTCCGGGAGTTCGCCTCGCGCAGCCTGTCGAGCTTCGTTCGGGATCGCGCACCGATCGAGGTCTAGACGACATCCGGTGTCCGATCGGTGGCATAATGTGTGAGATGGAACACACTGCGAGCGATCATCGGATGTCGGACAACGAGCTCCGTAAAGCCATCAAGGTCATGCAGTCCCGTGCCGACGATGCAACGAAGCGCGGTGATCTCGACGATGCGAAACGAATCGAGAGAACCGTTCACGATTACCAGGACGAGATGACGCGGCGCCTGTAGCTCAGGTGGGACCGAACCGTTCCGTGCGAATGCGGCGCGGTTCGTGCCCGAGCGCCACCAGAATGTTGGCGGCGGTCTCGACGAAGCCCGTCGGACCGCAGACGAAGCAATCCGGCTCGAAGTCCGGCGGCCAACCGTGGGTGTTCAGGTCCGCTATGCCGAGCCTGCCCACCGGGCGTCGCGAGCCCACGGGTGCGCGTCGGGTGTGCACGAAATGTACGTCGACGACCGGGTCCGGACGTGCGAACTCGTCGGCGAAATACGTCTCCATCGGCTCGCGCACCGAGTAGACGAGCCGGAACAGAGCGCGGCTGCCCGCGTCGTGACGTGCCCGCAGCATGGCCCGCAACGGCACGATTCCGGATCCTCCTCCCACCAACAGGACCGGTCGCGTCGAGTCGGGATTCCAGACGAACCATCCGCCGATGGGCCCGCGCAGCTCGAGCTGATCGCCGGGCTCCACGACGTCGGCCAGATACGGCGAGACTTCCCCGTCCGGGACCGTCTGCACCGTGAGTTCGACGCGACCGCCGTTCCGCGCCGACGCAATCGAATAGCTACGCTGCGCCGAGTAGCCGTCCTCGGCGGTGAGGCGAACATCAACGTGCTGACCTGCGAGGTGGCCGGGCCAACCGTCGACATCGAGGACCAACGTGTGTGCGGACGGTGTCTCGACCCGTTTGTCGACGACGTTCGCGATCATCCAGGGGGTGGTCACCTCAATCGCCCTGGTACCGCTGCTCCAACCAGGGGTCGCCGTAATCGTGGTAACCGCCGCGTTCCCAGAAACCCTGTTCGTTGTCGGCCGTCAGTTCCAGCCGTGTCACCCATTTCGCCGACTTCCACAGATACAGGTGCGGTACCAACAGTCGTGCGGGACCGCCGTGCTCGGGTACGAGCGGCTGACCGTCGAATGTCTCTGCGACCCAGGCTTTTCCGCCGCGGAGGTCCGCCAGCGGAAGGTTCGTGGTGTAGCCGTCGTAGGAATGCGCGAGGACGTAGTTCGCCGACGTGTCCACACCGTCCAGCAGGAGATCGAGTGACACTCCGCCCCAAGATGTGTCGAGCTTCGACCATTTGGTGACGCAGTGAATGTCCACCGTGGGAGCTTCGTGTGGAAGAGCCCGGAACTCCTCCCACGTCCACGACGTGTCCACCCCGTGTTCGGAGGTGATCGTGAACGACCACTTGTCCGTCTTCACCACGGGCGTCGGACCGACGGCGAGTACCGGGAAATCGTGGGTGAGGTACTGGCCGGGAGGAATTCGCGTGTCGTCGCCGCGTCGCTTGCCGAGGAAGCCCTTGGAGATGAGTGCCATGACGGTCAAGTCTGCGCTCGGACTCGCCTCGGGACAAGTCGAGTAGGGTTCGATCTCATGGCGGTCAAGGATCTGCGATCGAAGAAGGTTCTCATCACCGGCGCGGGCAGTGGGATCGGGCGGGCCACCGCGCTCACCGTGGCCGAAGCCGGCGCGGAACTGTTCCTCACCGACATCGACGCGGACGGACTGGCCGAGACGGTGACGACCGTCGGAAAGCTCGGTGGCACAGTCGCTTACGCGGCTCCGTTCGATGTATCGGACTACGACGCAGTGGTGACGTTCGCGAACGACGTACACGCCGAGTTCGGGTCGATGGACGTGGTGATGAACGTTGCCGGAATCTCGGCGTGGGGAACGGTCGAGAACCTCGAGCACAAGTACTGGAAAGCCATGGTCGACGTCAATCTGATGGGGCCGATCCACATCATCGAGACATTCGTTCCGCCCATGATCGACGCGGGTCGAGGCGGTCACCTCGTGAACGTCTCGTCGGCGGCCGGTCTGCTGGCACTTCCGTGGCACGCCGCCTACAGCGCCAGCAAGTTCGGACTCCGTGGAGTATCCGAAGTGCTGCGGTTCGATCTGAAGAGGCACAAGATCGGGGTCAGCCTCGTCGTACCCGGTGGGGTCAAGACGCCACTGGTGAACAGCGTGCACATCGCCGGCGTCGACCGCGACGATCCCCGGGTCCAGAAGCTTCAGCATCGCTTCGAATCACGTGCTGTCGCACCGGAAACCGTGGCCGCCGCCATCGTGACCGGTATGGCCAAGGATCAGTTCCTCGTCTACTCCTCGCGCGACATTCGCATCGGCTACTGGATTGCGCGCAAATTCGCACTGCCGTACGAGTTCGCGATGCAGAAGGCGAACGATCAGTTCAGCAGGTTGCTTCGACCGCGTCGCTGAACGGGGAGCGCCGAAGCGGGAAGCGCGATCTCGCCCGGCGCACTACCGTCGACCCATGACGTCCTCCGCCCCGCCTCTGGGTGCCGACTCCGAAGTCGGCGCCCTCCGCACCGTCATGTTGCACCGACCGGGTGACGAGCTTCGCCGTCTGACGCCGCGCAACAACGATCAGTTGTTGTTCGACGGACTGCCCTGGGTCGACCGGGCTCGGGACGAGCACGACGCGTTCGCTGCCCTGCTCGTGAGCAGGGGCGTCGAGGTACTGCTGCTCGGCGACCTCCTCACCGAAACCTTGACCGTGAGCGGCGCCGCCCGTGTGCAGGGGGTCTCCGCCGCGGTGGACCCCCGCCGGCTCGGGATCAGCCTCGCCAAGGAGCTCGCGACGTACCTCCGGTCGATTCCCGCTCCGGATCTGGCGCAGATATTGATGGCCGGCATGACGTTCGACGAATTGCCGATCGGCGACGGCGACGGTGTGTCGCTGGTGCGCCGGATGCATCACGGCGCCGATTTCGTGATCGAGCCTCTGCCGAACCTCCTCTTCACGCGCGATTCGTCGTTCTGGATCGGGCAACGCGTGGCGATCACGTCGCTGGCGCTGGCGGCTCGCGCTCGCGAGACATCGCTCACCGACCTGATCTACGCGTTTCACCCGCGCTTCCTCGGCGTACGGCGTGCGTACGAATCGCACACCGCACCGGTCGAGGGCGGCGACGTCCTGCTGTTGGCGCCCGGTGTCGTGGCCGTGGGTGTGGGGGAGCGAACCACGCCGGCCGGCGCGGAAGCGTTGGCGCGCAGCCTCTTCGAGGACGAGTTGGCCCACACCGTCCTCGTGGTCCCCATCGCGCAGGAGCGCGCGTCGATGCATCTCGACACGGTCTGCACGATGGTCGACGTCGATGCGGTGGTCATGTATCCGATGATTCAACACTCGTTGTCCGCGTTCACGATCCGCCGTGAGGACGACGGGACGGGAGTAGTGGCTGTCACCATCAAGGGTGCACAGCCGTTCCTCGAGGCTGCGGCCGACGCGATGGGTATCGGGAAGTTGCGCGTGATCGACACCGGCCTGGACAACGTGACTGCCGAACGCGAGCAGTGGGACGACGGAAACAACACCCTGGCGCTTGCTCCGGGTGTCGTCGTCGCATACGAGCGCAACGTCGAAACCAATGCGCGCCTCGAAGCGTCGGGTATCGAGGTGCTTCGCATCGCCGGTTCCGAGCTGGGGTCCGGGCGCGGTGGGCCGCGCTGCATGTCGTGTCCCATTTCTCGAGATCAGTTGTAGCCATGCGTTTCTCGATCGATTCGAGGTCGTCCGTCGCGCCGTTCGAGCAGTTGCGCGCTCAGATCGTGAGCGGGATCGCCTCCGGCAAGCTCATCGCGGGCACGAAGATTCCTACCGTGCGCACCATGGCCGCAGATCTCGGTCTCGCGCCGAACACGGTCGCCAAGGCATACCGCGAACTCGAGCAGGACGGTGTTCTCGAGACGCGTGGACGGTCCGGGTCGTTCATCGCCGACGCAGGGGATCCGTCGCGCACCGCGACGCAGCGCGCGGCCACCGAGTTCGTCCGTCTCGCGCGTCGGATGGGTGTGTCCGATGCGCAGGCGGCGGAGTTCGTCCGATCCGCCCAACGCGAGTTGAGTTGACGCTTCAACTTAAAATGTGACACCGTCGTGCCGACCCCTCATCACAAGGAGCCCGACATGAACTCGTCCATCTTCCGCGACCTCGGCACACTCGTCGCCCGCATCGGTCTGGGTGTCGTCTTCGTCGCGCACGGTTGGCAGAAGCTCAACACCAACGGCCTCGACGCGACCAGGGCAGGCTTCGAAGGCTTGGGGATTCCGTTCCCGCAGGCCTCCGCGTACTACGCCACCTTCGTCGAACTGATCGGCGGAGCCGCGCTGATCCTCGGTGCGCTCCTGCCCGTTGTCGGCGTTCTCCTGTTCCTCGACATGGTCGGCGCACTGGTTTTCGTGCACGCAGAGAACGGTGTGTTCGTCACCGACGGCGGTTGGGAACTCGTCGTCGCGCTGGGCGCCGGCGCTCTCTTGCTTGCCGTTTCGGGCTCGGGCAAGTTCGCCGTGGACGGAGCAGTCGGCGGTCGTCGGACGAAGTCTCGGGCGAACGCCTGACCAGCATGTCCTGTATGTCGAGTTGCATGTAGGCGTCCTGCCGAGGAATCTCAATGTCTATGACATCGCGTATTGATTCCTCGGCCGGCCCAGCCGGCGCCGATCGCGATGACGCGGACGTCGCTTCCGCTTCCATCGCTCCGATTTCCAAACCTGCAGCCAAGCCCAGAACCGACCGCATCGTCTTCGGCGTCGCCGCCGTCGTCGTTGCCGGCATTCTGGTGTGGGGTCTGGCGGGATCCGGCAGCCTCGAAACGGTGACCACATCCACCCTCGATTGGCTCGTCACCAACATGGGCTGGCTCTTCATCATCGCTGCGACCGGGTTCGTGCTGTTCTCGATCTACCTCGCAGTGTCCAAGTACGGGCGTATCCCTCTCGGCAAGGACGGGGAGAAGCCGGAATTCAACAGGGTCAGTTGGATTGCCATGATGTTCAGCGCCGGAATGGGCATCGGTCTGATGTTCTACGGCGTCGCCGAACCGCTCACGCACTTCGTGACCCCTCCGCCCGGAACCGATGGCGGAGTGGGCACTGCCATGGCCACCACCATGTTCCACTGGTCACTGCACCCGTGGTCCATGTATGCGGTGATGGGGCTCGCGATCGCCTACGGCAGTTACCGGCGCGGACGCAAGCAGCTCATCAGCTCCGCGTTCATCCCCCTGCTCGGGCGCCGTGCGGAAGGCCCCATCGGCAAGGTCATCGACATCCTGGCCATCTTCGCCACCCTCTTCGGCACCGCGGCATCACTGGGACTCGGTGCGCTGCAGATCGGTTCGGGCCTCGAGGTCATCGGTTGGCTCGGAGAAGCAGGCACGTTGCTGCTGGTCGCGATCGTTGCACTGCTGACACTGGCTTTCGTTGCATCCGCGGTATCCGGTGTGGCCAAGGGCATTCAGTGGCTGTCCAACTTCAACATGGTGCTTGCACTGGTGTTGGCGCTCTTCGTGTTCGTGCTCGGCCCGACGGTGCTGATCCTGAACCTCATCCCGACCACCATCGGTGACTACGGCAGTCAACTCCTGCACATGTCGGCGCGATCGGCCGCCAACGCAGACGCAGACACCGCATCGTGGCTGTCGTCCTGGACCATCTTCTACTGGGCGTGGTGGGTCTCCTGGACCCCCTTCGTCGGAATGTTCTTGGCGCGCATCAGTCGTGGGCGCACGGTGCGCGAGTTCATCATCGGCGTGATCGTTGTTCCGAGCGCCGTGTCACTGGTGTGGTTCTCCATCTTCGGCGGCGCCGGCATCGGCGAACAGCAAGACGGCATCGACCTCTCGGCACGTGGCACCACGGAATCGCAGCTGTTCGGAATGCTCGAGAACCTGCCGCTGTTCGGCATTTCCACCGTCATCGTCATGGTGCTGGTCGCGGTGTTCTTCGTCTCCGGCGCCGACGCCGCGTCGATGGTCATGGGTTCGCTCTCGCAACGCGGAACGCGTGAACCGAGCCGTTGGGTCGTTGTCTTCTGGGGCACGCTCACCGGTGGCACCGCTGCTCTAATCTTGTGGACCGGCGGTTCCGACGCGCTCACCGGACTTCAAACGATGACCATCATCGCGGCGGCGCCGTTCGTCGTGGTGATGATCGGTCTGTGCATCTCGCTGTATCGGGATCTGTCACACGACCCGATGATCGTGGCAGCGAATCGCGTCGCCGAGGAGAAAGCCGCTGCCGAGGTGGCAGCGAGAAACGCGTCGGCCAAGTCCTGAGGTAGGTCAGGGGTGTGTCAGCGCCAGCTGGGTAACCACAACTGGTTCTGCCACATCTCCTGAGTGATCGGTGTGGCCGTGAGAATTGGCCAGAGCCACGCGAAGTTCGCGATCACCACTGCGACGTACACGCTGGCGGCGAGCAGCCCCAGCGTCCGCCGCTCGCGACCTCGGGTCACACCGATCACGTCGGAGATGACGAGCGCGAATCCCATGACCATGAACGGCGCCAGGGCCACCGCGTAGAAGTAGTACATCTGTCGGTCGAGGGTTGCGAACCACGGGAGGAACGCGGCGCCGTATCCCACGAGCACAGCCGCGTATCGCCAGTCGCGGCGGATCAGCATGCTGTAGAGCGCCCACAGGAGCATCGGCACGGCGAGCCACCACATGGCCGGGGTACCGATCAGCATGACGGCCTTGACGCAGTTGCCTGCTCCGCATCCGGTGACCTGGTCGCTGTCGGCGAAGTAGTACAACATCGGCCGCAGGCCCATGGGCCAGGTCCACGGCTTGGACTCCCACGGGTGCCGGTTGCCCGCGGAGTTGGTCAGTCCCTCGTGGAACTGCAACACGTTGCCGCTGTAGTACCAGAGCGAACGCAGCGCGCCGGGTACGAACGAGAACGGCCCACCGGTGCCGATCTCGTTGCCCACCGCGTTTCGGTCGATTCCGGTCTCGCTGGCGAACCAGCCGCCGTACGACGCGAGGTACACGATCACCGGAATCACCACCAGCGCGTACAGCGCGGGGCCGATGTCCCGGACTGCCGTGCCGATCCAGGGCCGAGGAACGCCGTACTGCTTACGCGCCGCGAGATCGAACGCGACGGACATCAGTCCGAAGAACACGATGAAGTAGATGCCGGACCATTTGGTGCCGCAGGCCAGCCCGAGCAGCACGCCGGCTCCGAAGCGCCACCACCGAACGCCGAGACGCGGCCCCCACGCGGTCATCTCGATGCGGCCTTCGCGACTGGCTCGGTCGAGCCGCTCCCGAACGTCGTCCCGATCGCGGATCAACGCGCCGAACGCTGCGACGACGAACAACGCAAGGAAGATGTCGAGCATCCCGATGCGCGAGCTGACGAACGTCACTCCGTCCGCGATCAGCAGGATCCCGGCCACGGCACCGATGAGTGTCGATCGGGTCAGTCGCCGCACGATGCGCATCACCAGCAGCACCAACACTGTGCCCGACACGGCTGCGGCGAATCGCCAGCCCCAGCCGGTATAGCCGAAGATGGCCTCGCCCATGGCAATCATCTGCTTGCCCACCGGCGGGTGGACCACCAGCCCGTACGCAGGGTTGTCCTCGATCCAGCCGCCGGTCAGCGTCTGGTAGCCCTGCGGTGCATAGTGCTTCTCGTCGAACACGGGCGTTCCCGCGTCGGTGGGGTAGCCGAGCATCGTGAACCGGGTGACGGCCGCCAGCGCAGTGACGATCAGGGTCGCGACCCAGCCGCGCAGTCGATCGGTGGGACCGAACACCGGCGGGGGCGTGGACGGACCGGGAGTCGTCATGGGGGAGGGTTGATCACCGTGCGCCGCGCGGCGCTCATCGGTCAACACGATCACACCACGATCGTAGGCTCATGGTGCCGGACGAGGGTCGACCGACGACGGAAGGGGCGAACCACGTGCAGGGAAAGCTGATTTTGGCTGCGACACCGATGGGCGACATCGGGGACGCGTCGGCCCGTTTGCGGAACGCCCTCGCGACCGCGGACGTGGTGGCCGCCGAGGACACCCGGCGTACGCGCAACCTCGCCGCAGCCCTCGAGGTGACCATCACTGGCAAGGTGGTCAGCTTCTACGACCAGGTCGAGGTGAGTCGCGCGCCCGGCCTCGTCGCCGACATGGTGGACGGGCGGACGGTCCTGCTGGTCACCGACGCCGGTATGCCGTCGGTGTCGGACCCCGGCTACCGACTCGTCGCCGCGTGCGTCGACGCCGGTCTCGCGGTGACGTGTCTGCCGGGTCCGTCTGCTGTGACGACGGCTCTGGCTCTGTCCGGTCTCCATGTCGAGCGCTTCTGCTTCGACGGCTTCCCCCCACGCAAAGGCGGGCCGCGGCGCGCGTGGTTGTCGACTCTCGTGGCCGAACCGCGTGCCTGCGTCTTCTTCGAAGCACCGCACCGTCTGGTGGAGTGCCTCGACGACGCCGTGACCGTCCTCGGCCCCGACCGGCGCGCGGCGGTGTGCCGAGAACTGACCAAGACCTACGAGGAGGTCCGTCGGGGGACGCTCGGCGAACTGGTGGCGTGGGCGCGAGACGGCGTGCGCGGCGAGATCACCGTGGTGCTGGAGGGCGCGGCACCGACCAGCGTCGCGCCCGAGGATTTGGTGAGCGAAGTCGAGGATCTGGTGTCAGCGGGTCTCGGACTCAAGGACGCGTGCGCGAGAGTGGCTGCCGTGACCACCGCGACGGTATCGAAACGGGAGCTGTACGAAGCGGTATTGGCTGCCCGCGTCGATGACGAGAACGCTTAGCGCACAACCTGTTCGCGGAGTCCTTCGGTTGCCGTCTGCAGAACGGACTTGGTGCCCTTCTTGACCAGGAAGCCGGGCATGGGCACCTTGAGGTCGACGGTCATCTCGAAGAAGACGTGAGTCTTGCCGTCCTTCTCGGTCAGCCGGTACTCCGCAGTCTGGCTCTTCTGCTGCGACGACTCGATCATTTCCCACGTCACGCCGTCGTCTGACCAGGTGTATTCGAGCACCTGGTCGTCGTTGACGCCCAGTAGCGAGATGGTCATCTCGGCACGCTTGGGCAGCCCGTCGTCGGTGCGTTCGACGACCTTGACCTTTTTGTGAATCGAGGACCAGGACGGGAGTCCTTCGAGGTCCGCGATCACGTCCAACACGGCCGACTTGTCGGCTTCGATGTCGATCTCTTTACTGTCGCTCACGGCCATGGTGTGAAGGTATCCGATCCGGTATCGAGGGGGTGTTGATTCAGCCGACCGTGGAGGCGGTCTGTGACTTGTCACGGGTGACGGCGACGCGGCCCACGACCGAGTCGACGAACGCACTGATCTCGTCGATGGCGCGACCGGACTCGGGGAGGAAATCCGCCGCCTGGAACACGTGGACCTGGTCCTTCCACACCTGCAACTCGCACTCGACGCCCGCGACACCGAGGCGGTGCGCCATCAGTTCGGCGTCGGTGAGCACGATTTCCGACGAACCGACCTGGATGAGTGTGGGCGGCATCGAGCTGAGATCTGCGTCGACCGGCGAAATCCGCGGTCCCCGTTCACCGTCGACCACGATGCGTGCGTCGACGCGATCGGCGAGCCGGGTGAGGGCAGGAACGGCGTTGGCGGGGAAGACGGCGCACGTGCGGGCGTTGGAGTGTTCGATCTTGCGGACGGGATCGAGGTCCGTAAGGGGCGACATGGTGAAGACTCCGGCCGGCTTGTGCAGACCCTGTGACTCGAGGGTCAACGCCACCATGAACGCGAGGTAGCCGCCGGCGGAGTCGCCGCCGATGACGATCTGCTCGGGCTGATAGCCGCACTCGAGCAGGTAGCGGTAGCCGTCGACACCGTCGGACACCGCGTTCGAGATGGGATTCTTCGGCATCATGCGGTAGTCGACGGACAGGACGTCGGCACCGGTTGCCTCGGCGATACGCGATGTCATGCGGCGATGCGTGCGCAGTCCGCACGTCACGAAAGCGCCGCCGTGCAGGTACAGAATCACGCGGTCTCGGTCGGCGCGTCGTGCCGGTCGGGTGGCCGGTCGAATCCACTCGGCGTTGCACTCTTCGAGGCGAACCGATGCCGTCTCGGTTCCGTCGACTGGCGGGATGAGCAGACCGGCGTAGTCCACGATCGACATCGGCCACGGCAGGTCCGGTGCGAGCGCCCAGACGGAGAGGAACGGGCGGACGGTGGAGCGCAGCGTCTTGGCCAACAGCTTCGACTGCAGGCTCACGCTGGGGAACTCGTACCTGGTCACGGACGTGGCGCGGGTCCGTCGGCTGGAGTGACTCAGGACCGTGGCAGGGCTGAATCCGCCGCGTGGGGCTCTGCGGATCGAAGTGAGGCTCACGATGCCCCTCCTTTGCTTGTTGCCTAGTAATCGCACGGTAGTTGCCAAATGAAACATCACTTTGCGAAATAGTTGTAACTGGGGTCACAATGTGACGAGGCGTTGTCGATCTTGGTACCCGTTCGTGACCATCCACGGAGGGGCTGGTGTCGTCGCCGAAAAGGGGAGGGCCAGCCGTGCCATTCATGCCGGTAACCGAGTCGATGTTCCTGCTCGCAGAGTCGCGTGAACACCCCATGCATGTGGGTGGTCTGCAACTGTTCGTCCCGCCGCCCGGTGAGGAAGAGGACTTCGGCGCCACGGTGTACGACACCCTCGCCGAGCACACCGACGTCTACAAGCTCCTCCGCAAGCACCCGGCCGACCCGGTCAACGTGTTGGGCAATACCTGGTGGTCCTACGACGACGACATCGACTTCGAGTACCACCTCCGCCGTGCCGTGTTGCCGAAGCCCGGCCGTGTCCGCGAACTGCTCAAGTACGTGTCGCTGAACCACAGCTCGCCGCTCGACCGGCACCGACCCATGTGGGAGTTCCACGTGATCGAGGGCCTCAAGGACGGTCGGGTGGCCATCTACAGCAAGATCCATCACTCGCTGGTCGACGGGGTGTCGGCCCTCAAGCTGATGGACAAGTCGCTGACCTCGGATCCCGACGCCCGTGACAGCGGAGCCTTCTGGGATCCCGAGCTCTTCGAGCGGCGTAAGCCTCGGGGCGACCTGGAGAAGAGCGGCGGGTCCGGTCCGCTGTCGCTGTTGTCGAGTGGGGTGCGGGCAGCCGGTGAGGTCGCTGGTTTCGGCCCGGCCGTGGCGAAGATCGGTCTGCGCAAGTTTCGTGAGCACAACCTGGTGCTCCCGCTCGAGGCGCCGCGCACGATGTTCAACGTGCCCATCGGAGGGGCCCGCCGATTCGCTGCCCAGCAGTGGTCGCTGACCCGAATTCGCGGCGTTGCAAAGGATCTCGGGGTCACCCTGAACGACGTCGTGTTGGCGATGTGCGGTGGGGCGTTGCGCTCGTACCTCATCGATCAGAACGCGCTGCCGGATCAGCCGCTGGTGGCGATGGTGCCGGTGTCGACGCGCGAGGCCGGTGCCGATTCTTCCGAGGGGAACGCCGTCACCAGCGTTCTGTGCAATCTCGGCACCGATCAACCCGACGCCGAGCGGCGTCTGGCCACCATCACCGACTCGATGAACCAATCCAAAGCTGTTCTGCGCGATATCAGTCCGTTGCAGGCGTTGGGGTACGGCGCCGCCGTAATGGCGCCGCTGCTGTTCGGCCAGGTGCCGGGTTACGTGCGGGCTGCCCCGCCCCCGTTCAACGTCATCATCTCGAACGTGCCGGGACCGAAAGAGGAGAAGTACTGGAACGGAGCGCGTCTGGACGGGGTGTACCCGGCCTCGATCGTCACCGACGGTCTCGCGCTCAACATCACGCTGGCCTCGAACGCCGACAATCTGAACTTCGGACTGATCGGATGCCGGCGAACGGTGCCGAGCCTGCAGCGCATTCTGACCCACCTCGACAATGCGCTCGAGGAACTGGAGAAGCTCGCGGACAGGTGACCGCACCTCACGCACCGCGTGTGACCCGTTGCTGCACACCGAGACTGGCGTGATCGGCGGCGACTCTTCCCGAGTGGTATCCGGCCGCGTCGAAGGCACGTCGCCGAGTGGTCCCGAGCCGCGGATACCTCCGCGTGATCTCGGCATCGAGTTCGTCCTTGCGTGCAGCGAGCGCAGGTAGGAGGTCGCTCACCGGAACCGACCGTTCGGCGGCTACCTGTTCGGTCGCGCGGCTACCGGCGCTGCGCAGACGCTCACCGATGCGTATGGCGAAGCCCGTGAGAAAGCCTTTGCGAAACGATGTGGTGCTGGACCCTGACGCGGACGCTCTGGCTCCCGCCATCGCTCTGGTCGCCTGCACCAACAACGACGTGAACAGCATGTCGAGCTGTTCGAGGTCGTTCGCCGATCCGTGCGCCTCGACGATGGATCTGTTGGTGAAGATCACCGATCGGCAGGCGTTGGCTTCGGCAATGGTGAACAGCAGGGAGCTCTTCTCGGCGACGTATGGATTGTCGATGTGGAAGCGCCGTCCCCGGATCCACGTCTCGGAGCTATCGGGCTCTCGAATCAGGGTTTCCGACAACGAGTATCGGCTCATCAGCTCCTGGGCCTTCTCCGTGAAGACTGCCGCCTCCTCCTCGAATTCCGTCGACTCCGCCTTGGCGAGCAAACCTCGAATCCGCGCCAGCATCTTGTCGTCGACTCCACGCTCGGGACGACCGACAGCGCGAACCGTCGGCCATTCGGAGGGGAGCGGGCCGATGGGACCCCACATGGGGCCGAACCGCCACGTGGCCGAATGAACCCGCAGGGGATGCACGTCCGCGGCAACGGGTCTGCGCGCGGGCCCGTACCTGTCCTCGATCGATCGCAGCTGCGACACCCATTCGTCCGGCGCACGATCGGCGGCGCCGCTCGTGGTGGCCTCGAACAACACCAGCCGAGCTACGGCGCGGATGTCGTCGGTACCGGTGATCTTCGGTGTCGTGTGGACGACGTCCATCGGTTGCCATCCGTGTTCGTACCGGATGCGTACTGCGTCGACGGCGTCCTGAACACCGTCTCGGAAGTCGGGGTCGATGTGGTCGTAGGGATGGCGGTGGGTGCGTTCGATGTCCATGCCGGGCAGTGTGCACGGTGGGTCCGACAGTCGAGTGTCGTTGGCGCAGTGATCTTTACGCTCGGTCTGCATTCTGCGAGTGGAATGTGTATCCGCGCTGGAAATTTCCCTCGCGGATGCACATTCGACTCGCGAAATCGAAGGTCAGGCTTTTTCTTCGGGCTCCACGTACCGCGGAAACACGCCGACCGGAGCGGGCAGATCGACGCCCGGGACCAACCTGTCGGCGATGGTGGCGAACGAGCGCTCCTCCACCCCCAGCAGGGTCAAGATCTTCCCCCCACTCTCCGGCATCACCGGCTGCACCAGAAGCGCTGCGACGCGCAGCACCTCGAGCGTCACGTACAGCACGGTCGCCATGCGCGCGGGATCGGTCTTGCGGAGCACCCACGGCTCCTGCGCGGAGAAGTAGCGATTGGTCTCGCCGAGGACCGACCAGATCGTCTCCAGGTACAGGTGCAGTTCCTGAACGTCGATGTGGGCGCGAACGAGATCGAGCAGAGCGTCGGCTCGTTCGAGCATGGCCGAATCCTCGGGCGTGAAATCACCGGGCACCGGAACCTGGCCGCCCAGGTTCTTCGCCACCATCGACAGCGACCGCTGCGCGAGATTGCCCAGTTCGTTGGCGAGGTCGGCGTTGATGCGCTGCACGATGGCCTCGTGGCTGTAGCTGCCGTCTTGGCCGAACGACACTTCACGCAACAAGAAGAAGCGAACGGCGTCCAGTCCGTACGCTTCGACCAACGTGAACGGATCGACCACGTTGCCGACGGACTTGGACATCTTCTCGCCCTTGTTGTACAGAAAGCCGTGCGCGAACACCCTTTTCGGTAGTTCGATGCCCGCCGACATGAGGAACGCCGGCCAGAACACCGTGTGGAAGCGCGTGATGTCCTTGCCGATCATGTGCAGATTCGCAGGCCAGTAGCGACGGAACTCGTCGCCGTCGACATCCGGATAGCCCACGCCCGTAATGTAATTGGTCAAGGCGTCGACCCACACGTACATCACGTGGTCCGGGTCGCCCGGCACCTGCACGCCCCAGTCGAACGTCGAACGCGAGATGGACAGGTCCTTGAGGCCGCTGCGCACGAAGCTGGTGATCTCGTTCAAACGCGTTGCGGGCGCCAGGAACTCGGGGTGCGCCTCGTAGTGGGCGAGCAATTTGTCCTCGTACGCGGACAGCCGGAAGTTGTACGTCGACTCCTCGGTCCACTCGACGGGGGTGCCCGTCTCGGTCGAGATGCGGCTTCCGTCCTCCTGCAGCGTGGTCTCACCCTCGGCGTAGTAGGCCTCGTCGCGCACGGAGTACCAGCCCGAGTACGAGTCGAGGTAGATGTCGCCGCCCTCGGACATCTTCTGCCAGATCGCCTGGCTCGCAAGGATGTGGTCGGTGTCGGTGGTGCGGATGAACCGGTCGAAGGTGATGCCGAGCATCTTCTGCATGGATTCGAACACGTCCGAGTTGCGACGCGCGAGGTCGGCGGTCGAGATGCCTTCCTTGGTCGCGGTCTGCGCCATCTTCAGTCCGTGCTCGTCGGTTCCGGTCAGAAAGCGCACGTCGAAGCCGTCGAGGCGCTTGAACCGCGCGATCACGTCCGTCGCGATGTACTCGTACGCGTGCCCGATGTGCGGGTCACCGTTGGGATACGCGATGGCCGTGGTGATGTAGTACGAGGTCGGGGCTGCGTCAGTCATGGTGCGAATTACTCTAGCTTTCGTGAGCAAACCCCGTCCCGCCCCCGACCTGCCGTCCGCGCTCTCCCCGCTGATCGACGCGCACACCCACCTCGACGCCTGCGGTGCGACTGATGCGGCGAGTGTGACGGCCATTCTCGACAGAGCCGAGTCCGTCGGCGTCGGTCGGGTGGTCACGGTGGCCGACGATCTCGATGCCGCACGCTTCGCGGTGAATGCGGCGCAGTGGGATTCACGCGTGTACGCGGCGGTGGCGATCCATCCGACCCGAGCGAACGTGCTCGACGACGCGACGAAGGCGGAGATCGAACGGCTGGCGCGGGACCGGCGCACGGTTGCGGTGGGGGAGACGGGCCTCGACTACTACTGGCCGGGCAAGCTCGACGGCTGCGCCGACGTGGAACAGCAGGTCGAGGGTTTCCGATGGCACATCGACCTGGCGAAGCGTCTACGCAAGCCGCTCATGATCCACAACCGCGACGCAGACCACGACGTCTTGGCCGTCCTGCTCGACGAAGGTGCGCCCGACACCGTCATCTTCCACTGCTTCTCCTCGGGCCCGGAAATGGCGGAGGCATGCGTCGACGCGGGGTACGTGCTGAGTTTCTCCGGAACCGTCAGTTTCAAGAACAGTCACGAGCTGCGTGAAGCAGCCAAGTTGGTACCCGACCACCAGTTCCTGTTGGAGACGGACGCGCCGTTCCTCACCCCGCACCCGTTCCGCGGAGCACCCAACGAGCCGTACTGCCTGCCCTACACGGCCGTGTCTCTGGCCGAGACGCGTGAGCAGGAACCGGAAGAAGTAGCGGCGCTGGCGACGGAGAACGCGGAGCGGGTGTACGGGTTGGCGCGTCAGCCCCAGTCGGCAGCGGGGAGTTGACCGTCGACCACGATGACCCCGTTGTCGAGGGTGTACGTGACGGTGGACACGTGCGCGGGCGCCGAGTGGTCCGGTAACGACTCGGCGGACTGGAACAAGATCGTCGCACTGTCGTCGGTCGAGGCTGTGAGGTGCGAATTGGTGTGGAATTCGGGCGTTGCCGGGCCCAGGTAGGTTCCCTGCGCGTCGAAGAACAGATAGAAGTTGTCCGGCGCCCGCATGTCCTGGTCGTCGCCGCGCGCCAACACCCAGTTCAGGGATGGACATCCGGCGGCGACGGTCGTGTGGTCCCACCACCCGGCGACGAAGCGAAGTCCCTGTGAATCCGTCCCCAGACCGGCCAGCGCATCGAGCACCGCGGCCGACTCGGGGTCGAGGCACCACTCGCTCTGCGGTATCGGTGCCGGTGCCGGACCGCCGCCCGCGGGCGGGGATTCGGTGCCTGGCTGGTCCGCACCGGGAGCAGGGCCGGCCGGCGCCGGCGTCGCGGCAACCCCGCCGCCCGACTCGGGTTCGGCATCGACCACGTCCGATCCCGACGAATCGACCACGTCCGATCCCGACGAGACGGATTCGGCGTCCGATGCCGGGGCTGTAGTCGGGACGGGCGCGGTGGTCGAGGCTGGTGCGCCGACGGACGACAGCGGTGGCGAGGCGGGTAGGGGCGGGACGGCGGTCGTTTCGGTGGAGCCGCACGACACCGAAGCGCAGGCGCACAGTGCCAGCGAGAACAGCGCGAGCCGTGAACGTTGGCCGATCATGGCTTCGGCGGGAACTGGCCGCTGGGCGTGATCGTGTTCCCGTTCAGCGTGAAGTCGACGTACGACTCGTTCGAGGGGCAGCAGAACGGATCGTCCGGGCTGAGCCACTTGTAGTGGACCGTCACGCTCGAGTCCGTGGATTTCACGACGTCGGTGTAGCTGTATGCATACGACGTTGCGGTACCGAGGTAGTTGCCCTTGTTGGTGAAGAACAGCACGTGGTACTGCGAGGTGGCGTCCTGAATGCCGGTCCCCTGAGCAAGGGCCCATTCCAACGTCGGGCACCCGTCAGCGCTGTTACCACCGGTGTGACCGATGACCTGAAACGGTCCGCCCTGCGAGTCGGTCCCCAGCCGTCCCACGGCGGCACGCACGTTGTCGGAGCTGGGATCCACGCACGGCACTACCTGCGCGGGCTGCGCCGGTTGTCCTGCCGGCACCGTGACGGTTTCGGTCTGGGTTTCCGCGGACGGTGCCTGCGCCGCTGACGTTCGGGTCAGAGGGGGCAGCGTGGTGACCGTGGCGCTCGGTGTCGTCGTCGAGGCCGATTGCGGTGTTCCGGTGTTGCCACCGCTGCACGACACGGCAGCCACTGCGCACGCGGCCAGCGCCGCCGTCTTGACGATGCCTGTTGAAATACCCACCCGATACCTCCTGACCGAACCGAGCGGTCTGCTCGGTTATGCAGGGTGTGTCGGTACTCGCGGACCAATCGTTAGCCACGTTAGGTAACAACCGGATACCGGCTCGGCGAACGGTCCGTGACGCCGTAGGACCGCTACTCGTCCCCGTACGTCTCCACCAGCCGGTCGAACTCGGCGCGGTCGATCAGGTTCGGCTCACCGATGGCGTAGGCCTGCGCGAATTTTCCCGCCAGGTGGTAGTCGCGGCCGAGCGGGCCACGCTCGCCGTCATCATCCTGGGCGCTTGCACCCGGGGGCACCTCGTCGCGCAGTCCGTTGGTCTGCGTTCCCAGGCGTGCGTCGAGTTTGGCGACAATCTTCTCGATGGTCTCGCGGTCGTCGCTCATGGCGTCCTTTCCGTCACAGCACTTTGTTCAGGAAGTCCTGAGTCCGCGGATTCTGCGGATTTCCGAACAGTTCGTCCGGCGAACCTTCTTCGACGATGTACCCATCCGCCATGAAAATCACACGATCGGACACTTCGCGGGCGAATCCCATCTCGTGGGTCACCACCACCATCGTCATGCCGCCCTTCGCGAGGTCGCGGAGGACCTGCAGCACCTCACCGACCATCTCGGGGTCCAGCGCGCTGGTGGCCTCGTCGAACAGCATGATGTCGGGGTTCATGGCCAGCGCCCGCGCGATCGCGACGCGCTGCTTCTGCCCGCCCGAGAGTTGCGCGGGCTTCGCATCGGCCTTCTCCGCCAAGCCCACCTGCGCCAGCAGCCGTGTCGCTTCTTCGCGGGCCTTGGCCTTCGACAGCTTCTTGGTTTCGGTGGGGGCCAGCATCACGTTCGCCACCACCGACATGTGCGGGAAGAGATTGAAGTGCTGGAACACCATCCCGATGTGCTGTCGAACGTGGTCGAGGTTGACCTTCTTGTCGGTCAGATCGAATTCGTCGACCACGACGGTGCCACCGGTGATGTCCTCGAGTTTGTTGAGGCACCGCAGGAACGTGCTCTTGCCCGATCCCGACGGCCCGATCACGCACACCACCTCGCCGGCGTGGATGTCGACGTCGAGACCTTTGAGGACCTCGAGGGAGCCGAACGACTTCTTCAGACCCTTGACCCGGATCTTGACCTCGGCGGTCTGCGTTTCGGCGCTCACTTGTTGATCCTCTTCTCGAGACGGTTCGACAGCATGGTCAGCGCCATGATGATGACGAAGTACATGACACCGATGATGAGCCACATGTTGAACGACTGGAAGTTGCGGGCGATGATGATGCGCCCCGATTGCGTCAGTTCGGCCAGGCCGATGACCGACAGAATCGACGTGTCCTTGAGAGTGATGACGAACTGATTGATGTACGACGGAATCATCGTGCGAATTGCCTGGGGCATCACGACCTTTCGCATCGACGTCAGGTAGCTGATGCCGAGGCTGCGGGACGCTTCCATCTGACCTCGGTCGACGGACAGGATGCCGCCGCGCACGATCTCCGCCATGTACGCGCCCGCATTGAGCGAGAGAGTGATGATACCGGCCGTGAACGCCGACATCTGGAACCCGAGCGCCGCGGGGATGCCGAAGTAGATGAAGAACGCCTGCACCAGGAGCGGGGTCCCGCGGAAGATCGCGACGTAGGTGGCCCCGATGGCGCGCAACCAGGGTTTGGTGGACACCCGGAACAGTCCGAAGAACGCGCCGAGTACCAGCGCGATGACGATCGAGATGAACGTCAACACGATCGTGAGCCACAGGCCCTTCAGCAGTTCCTTGTACTCGCTCTTGATCAGCCCGGGAATGGAGTTGTCGGACTCGGTGGCCGCGGCACCGATGTAGGTGTTCAGAATGTCGTCGTACTTGCCCGAGCTCTTCAGGTTGTTCAGACCCGTGTTGAACGCGGCCAGTAGTTCCGGGTTCTGGCCCTTGTTCACCGCGAAGCCGTAGTTGCTCGGCGATTCCTTCTCGGTGACGGTCTTGAAGCCGTTGCCCTGCGCGATGCCGTACTGCAGCACCGGGAAGTCGTCGAAGACGGCGGCCGAGTTACCGGTGCGCACTTCGTCGTACATGCTGGCCGAGTCCGCGAAGTACTGCGTCGTGAATCCGTACTGGCCTTTGATGGACTCGGCGAACGTCGCGCCCTCCGTGCCGTTCTTGACCGCGACCTGCTTGCCGGCCAGATCCTCGTACGACGTGACCTCGTTGTCGGTGTCGAGCACCGCCATCTGGACGCCCGACTCGAAGTACGGCTCGGAGAAGTCGAACACCTGCTGGCGCGCCGGCGTGATCGTCATGCCGGCGATCACGGCGTCCGCCTGATTGGCCTGCACGGCCTGCAGTGCGGCGTCGAAGCCGAGGGGAGAGATGTCGACGGTGAAGCCCTGGTCCTCGGCGATGGCACGGATCAGGTCCATGTCGATTCCGACGAAGTTTCCGGACGAGTCCTGGAATTCGAACGGTGCGAAGGTGACGTCCGTGGCGATCGAGAACGACTGTCCCGCAACGGGATTCTGGGTTCTCGCGGGTCCGGCATTCGCAGTCGGTGCGATCAGCAGCGAAACCAGGAGAAGAACGGCGGCCATCACCGGGATGCGGAGAATGCGGGACCACCGCGGCGTGCGGGTCGGCGTCACAGAGGGTGCCTTTCGGGTGTGATGCAGAGCGAGGGATACGTCGGTCCGCACCGTATCCCCACCCGGTCACCAACCAGTGAAGTTGCCGTCCGTGCGCCCATTCGTTACCGTACCGTGATCGTTCGTGACGAAATGTCACGGCTCGTTACATACCTAGGGACCCCGCTTTCATGTCGCATGTCGCTCGCCTCAACCACGCGCAGTCGCGCCTTCTCTACGTGGTCGTGGCAGCGCTGCTCGCCACGTTGATCGTCGGCGGCGCGGTCGCCGTCGCCAATCACAAGACGGTGACTGTCGACGTAGACGGGCAGGCCATCACGCTGAGCACCATGTCGTCGGACGTCAAGGGTGTGCTCAGCGCGGCCGGTTACGTTCCCGCCGACAAGGACGTCGTGGCACCGGCGCCGGATGCCCGGATCGGTGACGGAGACACCGTGACCCTGAACCGGGCCCGCGAGGTCACGTTGACCGTCGACGGCACCCCGCAGAAGGTGTGGACCACCGCATCGACCGTCGACGACGCGATGAAGCAACTTGCCATCGCCCCCGACGTGCACGTCGACGAGCCCAAGGACCAGACCATTCCGCTCGACGGCGGCAAGCTCGAGGTCGTCCTGCCGAAGAAGGTGGCGTTGTCCGACGGGGGAGCGCCTGCTGTTCCGCTCACTCTCGCCGCGCCGACCGTCGGTGATTTCCTGCAGGCGAACAAGACCCCGCTCGAACAGAACGACACCGTCGAGCCGGCTGCGGACACACCGCTCACCGACGGCCTCACGATCTCCGTCACACGCACCCGCACCGAAACCGTCGAGGTCACCGAGCCGATTCCGTCGCCGGAGCAGCGGATCGAAGATCCGACCATGAACATGAGTCGCACCGTGCCCGTGATCCCTGGCACCGACGGACAGCAGAACGCGACGTACGCCGTCACCACCGTCAACGGCAAGGAGACGGGCCGCCAGCTCGTCACTGCCGACGTCACCACCCCCGCCGTCCCGACGGTCATCCGGGTCGGCGCCAAGCCGGGTACCGAGGTCCCGCCGGTCGAGAACGGCGCCACCTGGGACGCTCTCGCTCAGTGCGAGGCCACCGGCAACTGGGCCATCAACACGGGTAACGGCTTCTTCGGCGGCGTGCAGTTCGACCAGAACACCTGGGAGCGTCAGGGCGGCTTGAAGTACGCACCGCGCGCCGACCTGGCGACACGCGAAGAGCAGATCGCCATCGCCTCGGTCACCCAGCAGCGTCAGGGCTGGGGCGCGTGGCCTGCGTGCACCAGCAAGCTCGGTTACCGGTAGGCGTCAGCGCCTAGAGTCCTCACGTGCCCGATAGTTCTCGCCGCGTCGCCCTGCTCGGACCTGCCGAAGTGCGCTCGCTCGCTGCCGACCTCGACATCCGCCCCACGAAGACGTTGGGGCAGAACTTCGTGCACGATGCCAATACGGTGCGCCGCATCGTGGTCTCCGCCGGCGTCGGACCCGACGACACCGTGCTCGAAGTGGGCCCCGGTCTCGGGTCGTTGACCCTGGCCCTTCTCGATGTCGTCGAGCATGTCGTCGCCGTGGAGATCGATCCTGTTCTTGCTCAACGGCTTCCGGTGACCGTCGCCGATCGAGCGCCCGGCGAGACTTCCCGACTCAGTGTGGTCGGCGCCGACGCGTTACGTGTCCGCGCGTCGGACATCGGCGCCGCGCCCACCGCGCTGGTTGCGAACCTCCCGTACAACGTCGCGGTTCCGGTTCTACTGCACCTGATGTCCGAACTACCCTCCATCAGAACAGCTCTCGTGATGGTGCAGGCCGAGGTGGCCGATCGCCTCGCCGCCCCGCCGGGAAGCAAGACCTACGGGGTGCCCAGCGTGAAGGCGGCGTGGTTCGGCACCGTGCGCCGCGCCGGATCCGTCGGCAACTCGGTGTTCTGGCCGGTCCCGAAGGTCGAATCAGGCTTGGTGCGCATCGACCGGCACCCGGATCCGCAGTGGCCCATGGACGAAGCATTTCGTAAGATCCTCTTCGCAGTGGTCGATGCAGCATTCGCGCAGCGCCGCAAGACGTTACGCGCCGCACTGGCTGGTTGGGCAGGATCGCCCATGGAAGCGGAGCGGCGGTTGACGGCGGCGAGGATCGACCCGTCGGCCCGCGGGGAGACGCTGGACGTGGCAGCGTTCGTGAGGCTGGCGCTCACCCAGTGAGCGCTTCGTGCACCAGGATTGCCACCTGAACCCGATTCGTCATCTCGAGTTTGGCCAGAATGCGCGAGACGTAGGTCTTGACCGTCGGTCGGCTCATGAACAGTTGCTCACCGATCTCGGCATTGGTCCGACCCTTCGACACGGCGTCGGCGACTTCCCGTTCCCGCGGCGTCAGCGCCTCGAGACGTGTCCGGGCGCGGTCGGACCGCACCTCGGTATCGTCCTGCGCTGCAACGTGATCGATGAGCCGTGCGGTCACGGCGGGCGAGAGCATCGGTTCACCGGCTGCGACGCGGTGGACGGCGGCGATCAGCTCCCGTGGTGCGATGTCCTTCAGGAGGAATCCGTCTGCGCCGCACCGCAGCGCGCGCAGGATGTATCGGTCGGAGTCGAAGGTGGTCAACACGATCACCGCGGTGCGGGTGTCGGTTCGCCGGAGTTCCTCCAGGGCGGCGAGCCCGTCCATGGTCGGCATTCGGATGTCGAGTAGCACCACATCGGGTCTGAAAGCGGCGATCGACACGAGCCCCTCCCGACCGTCGGCGGCCTCACCCACCACCGCGAGGCCGGCGTCCGTCCCCAGGATCGCCGACAGTCCGGACCGCACGAGCGCATCGTCGTCGATGATCACGATCCTCACCTGGTCCACGGCAACCACACCTCCAGTACGAACTCGTGCCGGCCGCCCCGAGCGACGATTCCGTGCTCGAGTGTCCCGTCTGCCAGCCGCACGCGTTCGGTGATGCCGACCAGACCGGACCGTGACCCGGGACCGGTGGGGTGGTCGCCGCACCCCACCTGGTTCACGACGGTCAGATGCAGTCTGTCGCGTTCGTGCTCGACGGTGAGTGTGACGTGTTCTCCCGGTGCGTGTTTGCGCGCGTTCGTCAACCCTTCCTGGGCGATCCGGTACGCCGCTCGGGAGTTCGCGGGATCCAGATCCTCCACGTCGCAGACGTCGACATGGACCGTCGTGCCCGCCCCCTCGGATTCGCGTACCAGCTCGGCGATGTCGTCGACGCCGCGCTGGGGTCGAACCCCTGGCGAGGTGTCCGACCGAAGAACGCCCAGGACGTCTCGTAGATCGTCGAGTGCGTCGCGCGCGGCGAGGCGAATGGTTCCGGCGGTCGCCTCGACATTGTCGGATCCGAGTTCGAGTGCACCCGCGTGCAGGCTGATCAGCGAAATTCGATGGGCGAGAACGTCATGCATCTCTCGAGCAATCCGTTCGCGCTCTTGCCACCGCGACCGTTCGGCTTCGAGCTCCGCCTCGGTCTCGGCGCGCTCGGCACGCTCGCGTAGGGACTCGAGGAGTTCGCGTCGCTGACGCACCGCTGTGCCCCACGCCAGAGCCAGGGCAACCAGTGCCGCGCCGAACAAGTTGCCGCCGACCACACCCAGCGCGGTGTCGTACGTGATCACCGTGACCGGTATCGGAGCGAGGAAATGGAGAACGGTGATCCACAGCGCGGTTCGCCAGGTGGTCAGCGCCGCGACGCAGAACACCGCGACCAGCGCGGCGCCCCCGGCCACCTCGGTGACCGCGACGATCGGCAGCAGGGCCACCGCAACACCCACCGGGTGTCGCCGCCGGACAGTCAAGACGGCGAAGGCAATCACGGTGAGCGCGAGTGACACGGTGGTGTACGTCGACCAGCCGCTCCCGGCGTCGACGTCGTCGATCAGCGTCATTGCGGCGACAGCAAGGGTCAGTGCGAGAGCACCCACGTCGCCCAGCCGCACCCGAGTCACGGTCATGATCGTACGAGCGGACGCCAGTACTGGGCCTTCTTCACCTCCCGGACGACGAAACCGAGCTTTTCGACCTCCACGCGGAACTCCTCGATGTCCGCACGCGACTTCTTCTCCAACGCGTCGGCCCGCACTTTCAGCAGCGCGTTGGCGGCAGGTGGGAGGTCGGGTGTGCCCGGAGCCCAGCGGCGGAACAACTCGGCGTGCGGGTCGGAGTCGAACCAGGGGTAGTGGTGGCGTCGAGCGCCGTCGCGTATCTCGTCCGTCTTCGCCTCGACGGCCGTGCGGATGACCTGAGTCGAGTCCTGCCCGAGTACCACGAGTTGCTTGCCGTCGAGAAAGATCGCACTGACCTCCTCGTGCGGAACGGATGTCTCCCTGTTGTCGTCTTCGAATCGAATCATGCTGTCCGACATGGTGACGACGACTTGCTCGAGTAACGCGTACACCCCGAAAGCGCCCCCGGCCAGGAGGCCTACGCCGGCCAGCACGCTCACCGCGACCCACCGCGTCCACGAATCGATCAGCTCGAGCGGGCCGTAGAACGGTGGTGTCCATTGCAGTGTCAGCACCCAATGTCCTACGAACGGAACGGCCGCGCCGACGGCCGCAGCCAGCAGTGCGAAGCCGACGACGACGGCCACACGGTCGGTTCGGCTCAGGCCGAGGACGGTGGCGTTCTCTTTCGAGTACTGGATATCGGTCATGACACGAGACGCTATCGACGACGACGGTCCCGCAGCAGTCGCCGAAAGTATCAAGCCTGCTGATACCTTCGGCTCAACGCCGAGTGCCGCTCCGCCAGCCGTCGGCACTCGTCGCGCAGCTCAGGGGGCTCGATCACGGTGAAATCCACGTCGAATGCCGCCAACCAACGGGCGACGGCTTTCATCGTCGTTCCCGACAGGGAGATCTCGCACGTGTCGTCGTCGACCGACTCCAGCATTCCCCAGGCCGGGTCTACGACAGGCGCGATTCGTTCCACCGACGCGTGCAGGGTCACCCTCGCGTGTACCTGAGCGAAGGCGCGATCGATCCCGGTCGCGACGAAGTGCGCAGCACCTCCCTGAGGAAGTTCGCGCGGCGCGAAGCGCGGACCGGTGGGAATTTTCGGTTCGAGGCGGTCGACGCGGAACGAGCGCCAATCCTCCCGTGAGATGTCCCACGCCACGAGGTACCAGCGGTTGCCCGCTCGCACCAGGCGATACGGTTCGACCTCGCGCCGGGTGCTCGTTCCGTCGTGTGCGGTGTAGTCGAATCGCAACCGCTCGCGCGCGTGGCAGACCGTGGCGACGGCGGTGAGCGTGGCCGCGTCGACACTGGACTGTGCGGGCCCGTGTTCGAGTACGTCGATGTCGAGTGCGTCGAGTCGGTGACGCAGACGCGATGGCATGACCTGTCGCAATTTCGTCAGCGCCTGCAGCGATGCCTCACCGAGGCCGGTCACCGAACCGGTTGCGCCGGACTGCAATCCGATGGCCACGGCGAGGACCTCCTCGTCCGCGAGGAGCAGGGGCGGCATCTCCGCCCCGGCGCCGAGTCGATACCCGCCGCCGACGCCGACGGATCCGTCGATCGGGTAGCCGAGGTATCGGAGTCGGTCGACGTCGCGCCGCACGGTTCGGGTGGTGATCTGCAACCGCTCCGCCAGTTCGGCCCCGGACCAGTCGCGACGGGTCTGCAACAGCGACAGCAGTCCGAGCAGTCGCGCCGAGGTTTCTCGCATGGAAGAAGTGTGCTCGCAAACGCGGACAGCCGCAGTCCTCGATCGGGGGGCACCTGCTCACCGACTAAGCTTGTTTCTCGTGCTCACCGTTGTTCCGCGTCCCGTCACCGTGCGGGCGCCCTCCAAGGTCAACCTGCATCTCGCGGTGGGTGACCTCCGAGAGGACGGCTTCCACGAACTCGAAACGGTGTTCCAAGCTCTCTCGCTCGGGGACGACGTGTCGATCGTGCCCGCGCCTGCCACGTCGGTGACCGTGCGAGGCGAGGACGCCGCGTCCGTCCCCACGAATTCGGACAACTTGGCGTGGAGAGCGATCGAGATGGTGGCGGCCGCGACCGGGCACAGTCCCGACGTGGCCATCACGATCGACAAGGGGATCCCGGTGGCGGGTGGCATGGCCGGAGGCAGCGCCGACGCCGCCGCCGCACTGCTGGCCGCCGATGCGCTGTGGAATCTCGAACTCACTCGTGCGGAACTTCATTCGTTCGCCGCTCGGCTGGGCAGCGACGTCCCGTTCGCGCTCACGGGTGGAACGGCCGTCGGCACCGGACGCGGAGAAAAGCTTCTACCGGTGCTCTCTCGCAACACATTTCATTGGGTACTCGCACTCGCGAAGGGCGGCTTGAGCACCCCCGCCGTCTACCGCGAGCTCGACGAGTTGCGCTCCAAAGGCAGCCCACCACGTCTCGGCGACTCCAAGGAACTCATGCTCGCGCTAGCCTCCGGTGACCCCACTCGGGTCGCCCCACTTCTCGGTAACGACCTTCAGGCCGCTGCCGTCTCACTGCAACCCGACCTGCGGCGCACCCTGCGCGCGGGCGTCACGGCCGGCGCTCTCGCCGGCATCGTGTCCGGCTCCGGACCTACCTGCGCTTTCCTCTGCTCGACGGCCGACGCCGCTGTCGAGGTCGGTGCCGAGCTCGCCGGAGCCGGCGTGTGCCGCACCGTTCGGGTCGCCACCGGACCCGTCGCGGGTGCGCGCGTTGTGCCCCGCTCTTCGAGGGGTGGCAACTGATGGCCAATCTGATCAACCTCGAGAACGTCAGCAAGTCGTTCGGCGTGAAGCCGCTGCTCGAGAACGTCTCCCTCGGGGTGCAGGAGAACGAACGTATCGGTGTCGTCGGCCTGAACGGCGGCGGCAAGACGACCATGCTCGAAGTCCTTGCCGGAGTGGAGGAACCCGATTCCGGACGCGTGAGCCGCGTGAACGGCCTGCGGATGGCGGTGGTGACGCAGCGAGGCGTGCTCCCGGCCGGATCGACCATCGGCGACGTCGTGCTGGCGCCGCTCGGCGTCGACGAGCACGAGTGGGCGGGCGACGCACGCATCCGCAACGTCCTCGACGGAATCGGCATCACCGGGCTGGGTCTGGACGCACAGGTCGAGTCGCTTTCCGGTGGCGAGCGACGCCGCACCGCGCTGGCCGCCGCCCTGGTTCAGGACCTCGACCTGCTCGTGCTCGACGAGCCCACCAACCACCTCGACGTCGAAGGTGTGCAGTGGCTGGCAGAGCATCTGGTGAACCGGCGCTCCTCGCTGGTGGTCGTGACCCACGATCGGTGGTTCCTCGACACCGTCGCCAACCGCACCTGGGAAGTGGTCGGCGGCGGCGTCGAATCGTACGAGGGCGGGTACGGCGACTGGATCTTCGCGCGCGCCGAGCGCACCCGTCAGGCCGACGCGGCCGAAGACCGTCGACGCAACCTCGCTCGTAAGGAACTCGCGTGGCTGCGCCGCGGCCCCCCGGCACGAACGTCCAAGCCTCGCTACCGAATCGAAGCCGCCGAGGCACTGATCTCCGATGTGCCGGCACCCCGCGACTCGGTCGCGCTGGCCAGGTTCGCCCAGACTCGTCTGGGCCGCATCGTGATCGAACTCGAGGATGCGACGCTGGAGACACCGGACCATCGCATTCTGGTCGACGACTTCACGTGGCGCCTGGCACCTGGTGAGCGCATCGGCTTGGTGGGGGTCAACGGATCCGGCAAGACGACGATGCTGCGGACGATCGCGGGCGAGATCGAACCGGCCAAGGGCAAGCGGATTCAGGGCACGACGGTTCGCATCGGTTGGCTGCGTCAGGAACTCGACGATCTGCCGGTCACGATGCGGGTGCTGGACGCAGTGAAGGACGTGGCCGAGCGAATCACGTTGGGAGACAAAGAGGTGTCGGCCGGTCAACTCGCCGAGCGCCTCGGGTTCACGCCCGCTCGTCAGCGCACTCCGGTCGGTGATCTCTCCGGTGGAGAACGTCGTCGACTCCAGCTGACCCGAGTGCTGATGTCCGAGCCGAACGTCCTGTTGCTCGACGAGCCGACCAACGATCTGGACATCGACACCCTGCAGCAACTCGAGGACCTGCTCGACGGGTGGGCCGGAACGATGGTGGTCATCAGCCACGACCGGTATCTCATCGAGCGTGTGTGCGACTCCACCTGGGCGCTGTTCGGCGACGGTAAGTTGACGAACCTTCCCGGTGGCATCGAGGACTACCTGCGTCGGCGGGCAAAGATCGCGGCGACGGAAACACCGGGTTCGCCCAGCAGTTCGGGTACGTCGTCGCCGTCCGCCAAGGGTGGCGCCGACGAACGCGCAGCTCGGAAAGAGCTGTCCAAACTCGAGAAGTCGTTGGTCAAGCTCGACGATCGCGAGAAGCAGCTGCACGCCGCTCTCGCCGAAGCGTCGTCCGATGCGGCCCGGCTGCAGACCCTCGGCAAGGAGCTCGAGCAGGTCGTTGCAGACAAGTCGACGACCGAGGAACGGTGGATGGAACTGGCGGAGGAATTGGGCTGATGGCTGTGTCTGTGGTGCGTTCGGTGATGGGCGCGGAATTCGAATTACTGCATCCGAAGGAACAGTGGCGCTTCGGATTCTCCTCCAGTGACCACGTGGCCCAATTCGGGACCGGCGTGATGGAGAGCATCGGCCATTCCAAGCTCGTTCCGCCGCCTGCGCTGTGGCTGGGCGGCAAGCGCAACATAGTTCCGTCCATTCAGGGCGAGAACATCCCGTTCACCATCGCCAACTACGCCTACGTCGACGACCTGGGTCGCGAGACACTGGCCTTCGTGCGCCGGTTCCATTTCCCGGGTCGGGACGTATCGCTCGACTCGGTGATGGTGTTGGGGCAGAAGGGCGCGTTGGACTACATCGGCGCTGGGCCGGACATGGTGGTGCACACCCAGTGCTCCGCCGACTCCGAGGGAGGACTGCGCCTCTACAGCGGATTTCCTCGATTCCTCGCACCGCGTGGCTCGATCAAGCCGCCGGCGCTGCTGTCGGCCGAGACGTTCGGCCGCGAGTGGTGGGACGAGTCGACGTCACGGCACTGCATCGACATCGAGGTGCGTGGCCGCGCCATGGGGACGCTGTTCCGTTACTCGGGATGGTTCACCGCTACCCAGGAGCCGTGCGCGCCCAGCGATCTTCCGAGCGGGCTCGGGCCGAACCGAGTCGAGCCGAGAGAATAAACAGCACCCATCCCCCCGTCGGGCGGAACCGAATGCGAGATGACACGTTCGTGAGAACGTGATGTCTCCTCCTGGCGGTTGTCCCCCGACGTAGGCCGTCAGCGAGGTTGCGCAGGGCGACTCGGAATCCGTTCCGAGTCGCCTTTGTGCGTTCGGCTCCACGGTGGTAGACGACGAAACCGCCGACTCACCATGAGGTGAGTCGGCGGTTTCGGATCGAACGCGTCAGATCAGCGGAAGCCCTTGGCCGGGTTCTGCAGGTCCAGCACAACGGTGGTTCCGTTCGAGCGCACGTGCAGCTCGGGGCTCTGCAGACCACCCGAGGTCAGGTATTCGCCGAGGAGCTGCAGGAGCTCGTCGGGACCCGTCGAGGCGTCGAGCGGACGAGAGTCGCGGCTCGCGATCTCGTTCTGGGTCAGTCGGCCCGCGATGCGGATGGACGCGATGCCCATGGCGGTGCGCCGGTCGGGGCTCGGGTGGCGTCCGGCGCCGTAAGCACCGTTGCTGCCGCTGGACGAACCGTTGGTGGCCGGCGCGCTGCTGCTACCGGGCAGTGCGTGCTCGGAGATCTGGTCGCTGGATGTAGTCATGTCATCGCCCTCACTACTCGGTTGCGGGGGTACCGCGGTGGTGGGAGTCCGTGTGGACCTGTGGGCCGGTGTCTTACCGACCTTGATGCCCGTGAGTGGCACACCTGGTCCGTTGCTCATTCGGACTCTCCTCCGGCTCTCGTAACGTACCCAAAGTTTGTTCTGGTCGTGAAAACGGTAACACGCAGATTGGTATTCCGGCTATAAGTACGGAAAACTCTTGGAAACTGTCCTACTCGCCGGTATTGCTACTGGGCGAAACAGGCGTCGGGCTAATCCGCAGCAGCTACCAAGGGCTCGAGTGTCAGGTCCGGGAGTTCTTTTTCGATATATTGCAGCCGCCATTTGTCACTGACCAAGGCGAGCATGACGCCGTCCGAGCGAGTGAACACCTCGACTCCGCGCTGACGTCCCAACTCGGGGGCCGACTCGGCGTCGGTGCGGCGGGCCAGTGCGTATCCGAGTGGTTCCATGCGAGCTTCGACGCCGAACTCGGCCTTCATTCGAGCCGCGACGACTTCGAACTGCATCGGACCGACCGCAGCGAGAACAGGCGAGGCATCACCGCGAACGTCGTTGCGCAGAATCTGAACGACACCCTCGGAGTCCATCTGGTCCACCGCGCGTCGGAATTGCTTGTACTTGCTGGCGCTCTCCGCCCGAAGAACGGAAAAATGCTCCGGAGCGAACGACGGTATCGGCGGAAACTCGACCTTCTTGTCGGCGTACAGCGTGTGCCCCGGGGCGAGCGCGGTTGCGTTGACGAGGCCGACGACGTCGCCCGGATACGCGTTCTCGACGGTAGAGCGTTCGCGGCCGAACACGGTCTGTGCATATTTCGTGGTGAACGGCTTCCCCGTCTGCGCATGGGTGACCACCATGCCGCGCTCGAACACACCGGACACGACACGCATGAAGGCGAGACGGTCGCGGTGCGCGGTGTCCATACCGGCTTGGACCTTGAAGATCACGGCGCTGAACGGATCGGTGACTGCGCGCGGGTGTCCTTCGACATCCGGACGTGGGCCGGGCGGGGGAGCGAACGAGATCAGCGCGTCCAGAATCTGGTGGACCCCGAAGTTCAGCATCGCCGATCCGAAGATCACCGGCGAGGTCTGGCCCGCGAGGAACATCTCCTCGTCGTGACGCTGTCCGCTCTCGATTAGCAGGTCACTCTCCTCGACGGCGGTGGTCCACTCGTCGCCTTCCCGCTCGAGAGCGGCCTCGACACTCATGTGTTCTTCGGGGGCGATGGTGGCTCCGCCGGCCGTACGCGTGAACCGAATGTATTCGTCGTTCGTGACGTCGAGCAGTCCGCGGAAGTCGCCCGCGATACCCACCGGCCAATACAGCGGTGTCGGGGTCAGTCCGATGCGCTGCTCGATTTCGTCGAGCAGTTCGAGAGGTGACCGGCCCGGCCGGTCCCACTTGTTGATCACCGTGATGACGGGTATCCCGCGGTGCCGACACACCTGAAACAGCTTGAGCGTCTGCGGTTCCAGACCCTTGGCCGCGTCGATGAGCATGACCGCGGCATCGACGGCGGTGAGGACTCGGTAGGTGTCCTCGGAGAAGTCGGCGTGCCCCGGGGTGTCGACGAGATTGATTGTGTGATCGAGGTATTCGAACTGAAGTGCGGTGGAACTGACCGAGATTCCGCGCGCCTTCTCCATCTCCATCCAGTCCGACACCGTCGACTTGCGGCCGGACTTGCCGTGGATGGCGCCCGCCTCGGAGATCATCCGGGCATGCAGCGCAAGGGCTTCGGTCAACGTGGACTTGCCCGCGTCGGGGTGGGAGATGACGGCGAACGTTCGACGTCGGCCGACCTCGTTCGTCAGCCCCTTGGGCACCGTCGTCTTCTCGGTCGGGACGGTGTCGGTCTCGGGCGGGGTTGTCACACGGGCCTTTCGGAGGTTTTGCGGCCGGAGAACAGGATGCCGGTCGAATTCGAACTGAGCGGGTTGCCCAGACAAGGATACTCGCGACCCATCTGCCGTAACGGCGGGCGGAGGCGGTGCTATAGAGGTACTGGTGACGGCGCCGACAATCTGCGGCCGGCCTTCGGCCTTCCCGCCGACACCTCGCGTGAGGAGAACGATCTTGAGCAAGTTCACCGAGGAGATGTACGCGACTGCGATCGCGAGCAACCGCGGACTCAACACCGGCGAGCCCGACGCGCCCCTGCGTCAGACCTGGGGTGAGATCCACGACGTCGCCCGCAAGATGGCCGGCGGGCTCGCCGGCACCGGAGTCGGACACGGCGATGCCATCGGCATCCTCGCCGGTCAGCCCGTCGACATCGCCCCTGCTTGTCAGGCCGCCTGGATGCGCGGGGCGTCGGTGACCATGCTGCATCAGCCCACGCCGCGCACCGACCTGGGCGTGTGGGGCGCCGACACGGAAACCGTCATCGGGATGATCGACTGCAAGGCCGTGATTCTCGGTGCGCCGTTCGATGTGGCGGCCCCCATCCTCGAGGAGCGCGGCATCACCGTGCTGAAGATCGACGATCTCCGTCACGGACCGGACACCGATCCGCTGGACACCTCGGAATCCGACATCGCGTTGCAGCAGCTCACGTCCGGCTCGACAGGGTCCCCGAAGGCCGTTCGGATCACGCACGAGAACTTCTACACCAACGCCTACGCGATGATCGACCGCATCAAGTTCTCGCTCGACGACGACGTGATGGTCAGCTGGTTGCCGCTCTTCCACGACATGGGCATGGTCGGCTTTCTGTCCGTCCCCATGCAGGTGGGTGCCGAGGTCGTCAGCATCACTCCGCTGGACTTCCTGCGGTCGCCGTTGCTGTGGGCTCAGCTCATCGACAAGTACCGCGGCACCGTCACTGCGGCGCCGAACTTCGCCTACTCGCTGCTCGCTCGCCGGTTGAGTCAGGCGCCCGCCGACACCGAACTCGATCTGAGCTCGCTTCGGTATGCGTGGAACGGCGCCGAGCCGGTCGATCCCGACACGATGATCGCGCTCGCCGACGCCGGTGCCCGATTCGGGCTCGCTCCCAGTGCGCTCGCACCCGTGTACGGCATGGCCGAAACCACTCTCGCCGTCTCCATTCCGGACCCCGATCAGGGTCAGGTGCTCGACGTCGTCGACGCCGATCTGCTCGAAGCGATGGGGCGCGCGGTTCCCGCGACCAAGGGCAACGTTCGACGCCTCGCCACCCTCGGCAAGATGGTGCCCAACCTCGAAGGTCGCGTCGTCGACGCGGAGGGTCAGGTGTTGCCCAGTCGCGGCGTCGGCGTCATCGAGGTGCGAGGCAAAGCCGTCACGCCGGGATACGTCACCGTCGACGGTCCGCTTCCCACGCAGGACGGCGAGGGGTGGCTCAACACCGGTGACGTCGGCTACTTCACCGAAGAGGGGCTCGTCGTGGTGTGCGGACGAGTCAAGGACGTGATCATCATGGGCGGCCGCAACATCTACCCGACGGACATCGAACGCGCCGTCGGCACCGTCTCCGGTGTGCGGCCCGGCAACGCGGTTGCCATCCGTCTCGACGCTGGACAGAAGCGCGAAAGCTTCGCTGTCGCAGCCGAAACCAACGACATCAGCGATCCGGAGGCAGTCAAGCGCATCGAGCACGACATCGTGCACGCAGTGTTCTCCGAGGTCGGGGTTCGGCCGCGCACGGTAGCGGTGCTCGGGCCCGGCACCCTTCCCAAGACCTCGTCCGGGAAGCTGCGGCGGGCGAATTCGGCGTCGTTGTTGTCGTAGCTGCTTTTCTCGGACTCAGGGGCACATTCAGTCGATCTATCGGTATCAGGGTGCCCCTGAGTCGCAGCGGCGACAACCGCCCTACGGCCGGTGCACCCTGTTCTGCGCTTCCTCGAGCCCGAGCTTCAGCAGTAGCTCCACCGCATCGGCCGCTTCCTCCACCACGATGCCCAGTTCGGTACGTTCGGCTGCCGCAAAGGGTTTGAGGACATACGACGCCGCGTCCATGCGTCCCGGCGGGCGGCCGACGCCCACGCGCACCCGCAGGTAGTCCTTGGTAGCCAACGACTTCGAGATCGAACGGAGGCCGTTGTGCCCACCTTCACCGCCGCCGAGCTTGAGCCTGACGAGCCCGAAGTCGACGTCCAGCTCGTCGTGCACCACGATCATGTTCACCGGTTTCACGGAGAAGAACCGCACCAATCCGGCTACGGGACCGCCGGATTCGTTCATGTACGACCGCGGCTTGGCGATGACGACGGGCCGGTCTCCGAGCCGGGCCTGAACCACGTCGGAATTGCTGCGTTTGTGCGCGCTGAACTTGCCGCCGACTCGGGCCGCAATCGTTTCTGCGACAACGAAACCGACGTTGTGCCGGGTGCGCTCGTACTGCGATCCGGGGTTGCCTAGCCCGACGATCAGTGCGGTGTCCACGAAATCTCCTGACATACGACAGCGGCGCACCCTCCCGAAAGAGGATGCGCCGCTGCAGAAAAGCGAACGAAGGTCAGTTCTCGTCGGCTTCTGCGGCCTCGTCGGCTGCGGAGCTGTCCTCGACTGCTTCTTCTTCCTCGGCAGCGATGTTCGACGCGAGATCGCCGGCACCTTCGGCTTCGAGAGCTGCCTCGCTGGGCGCCTCGACGACGTTGACCAGCAGGGTCTCGGGATCGGAGATCAACGTCGCACCGCTCGGGAGGTCGAGCGAGCTCGCGAGGAACTGTGTGCCGATCTCGGCCTCTTCGACGGAAACCTCGAACTGCTCGGGGATCTCGGTGGCGTCGACCTCGATCTCGACGACGTTGGCGTCGGTGGTGACGAGCGCGCCGGGAGCTGCTTCCCCGGTCACGACGATGTTGATCTCGACGGTGACCTTCTCGCCCTTGCGGATGACGAGGAGGTCGGCGTGCTCGATGTAGTTACGGATGGGGTGAACCACGACCGACTTGGTGAGCGCGAGGTGCTTCTCCCCGTCGACGCTCAGTTCGAGGACGGCGTTGGTGCCGTCGGCGCGCAGGACCGCAGCGAACTCGCGGGCAGGCAGGGCGAGGTGCTTCGGGTCGGTTGCGTGACCGTAGAGAACGGCGGGAACCTGGCCGTCGCGGCGGGTGCGGCGAGCGGCACCCTTGCCGAACTCGGTACGGGTGGTGGCGTTGAGGGCGTTGGCCATGGTGGAACTCCTATGAATCGCTTCGGCTGGTACTACTGGTCCAAGTACTTCTCGTCTGGCGTGGACACGGACGAGGACGGCCGAAGGGACGGTCGAGCCTGCGTCGATCACGGTGAAGCGCGAGCTTCACCCTCGCCGAGACAACCTGGAGAACTTTACCGGACCTTCAGGCCGCAGCCCTAATCAGGTCGGCGGCCAGGTTCTTGGCCACCGCCATGCCGTCGGCGAAACCACCGGCGGTGCTGGAGATGATCGCGCCCTCGTGCACCAGAGACAGTCGGCGACCGAGCGTGTCGGCGTCGTGGAGGTCGGCCTCGTGCGCCAATCGCACCATCAGGTCGCGGCCCCAGTTCTTCTCCTTGCGGATGACGCCAAGGCCGGGGTGGTCGGTGCCGCCGATCTCGGCGAAGGCGTTGACGAATCCACAGCCACGGTCGTTGTCCCGCATCCATTCCTCGAGCGCGTCGAACACCGCGAGAACTCGATCGGGACCGGACGTCGGAGCGACTCGGTCGAGGTGGTCGAGTACGAAGTCGCGCCACCGCAGGTACCGCCGTTCGAGGTAGAAGACGACAAGGCCGTCCTTCGATCCGAAGCGGTCGTACAAGGTCTTCTTGGTGGTTCCGGCCTCGTCGGCGATGAGGTCGACGCCCACCGCTCGGATGCCTCGCGCATAGAACAGATCGCTCGCGACGGCGATGATGCGCTCACCGGCGGGTGTGAGCTGGGTGGTCGGGTCCGGTGCAGTGCGCACGGCTGGCTCCTTCGATGGGGATACTGCAAGTATACAGACCTGTATGGTTACCTGGCCGGTATGAGAACTCGATCCGACTCCATGCTTGCCGTCGCCATGGTGATTCTGTGGAGCTCCGGCTTCATCGGCGCCGAACTCGGAACCCGGTACGCCCCGGCGCACACCCTGCTGCAATGGCGCTACGTCGTCGCGATCGCGCTTCTCGCACCGTTCGTTCTGTGGCGGCGAATGCGTACCTCGCGTGCCGGGGTGCTGCGCCACGTCGGACTGGGTCTGGCGATGCAGTGCGTCTACCTCGGGTTCGTCTTCAGTGGAATTGCCGGCGGGGTGTCGTCCGGTATCGCCGCTCTGATCGCAGCTCTGCAACCGCTCGTCGTGGCCGCGGTGGCCGGACCGCTGCTCGGTGAGTACACCGGCGTCCGTCAGCGCATCGGATTGGCAATCGGCATAGTCGGAGTCGCCGTCGTGGTGGTCGGCGACGTCGGCGGCGGCAATGCACCGTGGTGGATGTACCTCCTCCCGGTGGCCGGGATGCTGTCGCTCTCGGCGGGGACGGTGGCCGAACGGCGAATGAAACCGACCGAACCCCTCGCGCTGTCGCTGCTGATCCAGTGTGCGACGGGCGCCGTGTTCTTCTCGATCTGGGGAATCGGCGCCGGTGATCCCCTGCCGCCCATGACCGGCGGTTTCTGGCTCGCCGTGATGTGGACCGTCTTCCTGTCGACGTTCGGCGGTCTGGGGCTCTATCTGATCGTGGTGCGACGTACCGGTGCGACCAAAGCCAGTGTCCTGCTGTACCTCACGCCGCCCACGACACTGCTGTGGGCATGGCTGATGTTCGGCAACGACCTCACGATCGGTGGGTTCGTCGGGCTGGCAGTGTGCGCAGCAGGGGTCTCGATGGTCCTTCTCCGATCAAGTAACCAGGCGCCGAACGGCACCGATCGCGCGATCCAGATCGTCGAACGAGACAAAGTAGTGCGGTGACGCACGCACGACGGCCGCGAGTCCGCGTGCCTCCATGTCCAGTCGGGTCGATCCCGCGAAGCTGACGGTCACGGTGATCTCGTCCGCGGCGAGGACATCGCGCACCTCGGTGGGTTCGTAGCCGTCGACGGTGAACGTGACGATGCCGCTGCGACGATCGCCGAGATCACGAACTGTCACGCCCGCGATCTCGCCGAGACCGGCGCGTAGATACTCCGCTCGTTCGGACACCGCCGTCTGCACGTCGTCGATTCCGAGGCCGAGCAGGTAGCGCACCGCAGCGCCGAGTCCGAGCCGTGCGGCGACGTCGTGCTCCCACAGCTCGAAACGCGTTGCGTCGCCGGCGGAGCGGTAGGTGCCGGCGCCCGTCCACTGGGCGCTCCGCAGGTCCTGAACCTGCGGAACGAGCCGATCGATCGCGTTCGGTGCGACGTAGAGGAAACCGGTACCACGGGGCCCACGCAGCCACTTGCGGCCCGTCGCGGACAATCCGTCGACGCCGAGTTCGGACACGTCGATCCGAAGCTGCCCAACCGACTGGCATGCGTCCAGCAGTACCAAGGCGCCGTGGCGGTGGGCGAGTTCGGTGACGTCACGAACCGGGTTGACCAGGCCTCCGTTGGTAGGTGCGTGAACGACGGAGACGATCTTCACGCGGTCGTCGAGCATGGCCTCGAATCGACCGAGGTCGATACGGCCGAGTTCGTCGCTCGGCACGATTTCGACTGAGGCGCCGGTGGCTTCCGCCCGTTGCAACGCCTCGATGGCGTTGCTCGCGTACTCCACGCGGGAGATCAGAATGCGATCACCCGGCGCAAGCGGGACGGCGAAGAAGAAGTCCGACCACGAGCGAGTCGCACTGTCCGACAGGGCAATGTCCGACGGCGCCGCACCGATCAGTTCGGCGACGGCGGCCCGAACGTCGGCCAGTTCGTATTGACGCTCAAGCGCGGCGCGATAACCGCCTATCTCCGCCTCACGGCGCAGATGAGCGATCATCGTGTCGGTCACGACGGTGGGAGGCAGGGACGAACCGGCGCTGTCGAGAAACGCGCGGGCCGCAGCGCCAGGGGTGTCGGCGCGAGCTCTCGTGAAGTCGATCATCGAGACCGACAGTACTCGAGTGCCGGCTGACGAATGTGTCGGTGCGTTGTGCTTCACTCGAGATTATTCTGGTGCAAGACGGGGTAACGCCCTTGCTGAAGAACGGAGCACTCATGACCAACACCACCGGCGAGCTCAGCTCGCGCCCCGCGGCGGAGGCGTACATGTCGCGGGTCTGCTTCAAAGTCGGCCCACCTCGTCTCGTCGGGGCCGAACTCGAATGGTTCACCCGATGTCCCGACGGCAGCCGACCCAGTCTGGATTCCCTGGCCAGCGCCTTGGGTCGGTACGCCCCACGATCCATAGATCCCACCTCCGATTTTCTGCCCTTGCCCTCCGGAAGCATCGTCTCCGTCGAGCCAGGCGGGCAGATCGAATTGTCTTCTCTGCCCTATTCGTCCGCTTCCGAGGTCTGCGACGCACTCGCGTCCGACGAGGTCCGTTTGCGGTCCATGCTCGAGCATGCCGGCATCGCACTGGGGGGTGGCGCCGCGGATGCGCACCGCCCACCGGAACGGCTGCTGACCCTCCCGCGGTACTGCGCGATGGAAACTCGTTTCGAGCGATTCGGCCCCTTCGGAAAACTCATGATGTGCAACACCGCAGCCGTGCAGGTCAGCGTCGATGCTGGAGCCGACGCCGACGACATCCGACGGCGCTGGACTCTGCTGCACGCGGTCGGTCCGGCGCTGGTGGCGGCGTTCGCGTGTTCCCCGGACCTGTACGGCGTGCCGGCCGGCGGATGGGCGTCGCAACGCATGCGGACCTGGATCGAGCTGGACCGCACCAGGACTCGGGTGCCACTCGGCGTCGATCCCATCGCCGACTACGCCCACTGGGCGCTGGACGTACCGTTGTTGTGCGTCCGTCGCGGCGAAACCCTGTGGTCGCCACCGGGTGACGCCACCTTCGGCGACTGGATCGACGGCCACCTCGACGACGAGATGGGTCGACGCCCCGACGAGCGAGACCTGGACTATCACCTCACCACGTTGTTCCCGCTCGTTCGCGCCAGTGGGCACTTCGAGGTGCGGTACCTCGACGGTCAGCCCGACGGGGAGTGGTCCGTCCCCGTTCAGGTGGTCGACTCGCTGCTGCGAACTCCGTCGATCACCGAGGAAGCGACGGCGCTGATCGCCCGTACGGCGCATCGGTGGGACGACGCGGCGCGAGACGGATTGACCGACAACGACCTTCGAGACGCCGCGGTGGACCTTCTCACCCTGGTGGCCGACACCACAGCCGAGCCACGAGTACGTACCGAGGTCGCCGACGCAGCACGACGCTGCCGGTCGGGAGCGATGCCCGCGGCGCATTCGCGAGAGGAACGAGCATGAGTGTGCAGAACTTCACCCGACCCGACGTCGCCGCGCTGCGCGGTGAGCTCGAGACCGCGCTGACCCGAAGCCGCGCACGGACTCTGGGTCTCACCGACTGCGTCGACGAGGCCGATCTGGTTGCGCAGCACTCCACGCTGATGAGCCCCCTGGTGTGGGATCTGGCGCACATCGGCAACCAGGAAGAGATGTGGCTGGTCCGCGACATCGGGAAGCGACAGCCCGTGCGGGGCGACATCGACGAGCTCTACGACGCGTTCAAGCATTCGCGGTCGTCGAGGCCGAGCCTGCCGTTGCTGAACGCGGGAGAGGCGCGAGACTACGTCCACACCGTGCGGGAGAAGGTATGGGATGCGCTCGAGGCGAGCCCCCTGACCGGTCGTCCACTCGAACGTGACGGTTTCGCCTTCGCAATGGTGGCGCAGCACGAGCAGCAGCACGACGAGACCATGCTCGCCACGCATCAATTGCGTACGGGGGCAGCTGTTCTCGACCTGCCGAACGCACCGGAGGCCACCGTGCCGCCGGGGCGCGATCTCGAAGTCGTCGTTGCGGGCGGTCCCTTCGAGATGGGTACGTCCAGCGATCCGTGGGCGCTCGACAACGAGCGTCCCGCCCACGTGGTCGACGTGCCGACTTTTGCGATCGATGCGCTCCCCGTCACCAACGCCGAGTACATCCGTTTCATCGCCGACGGCGGATACGACCGCGAAGACGTGTGGTCCGAGCGCGGCTGGGCGCATCGTGTCGACGCCGACGTGACCGCGCCGCAGTTCTGGGAGCAGGATTCGGACGGCACGTGGTGGCGTCGGGTGTTCGGTGTGATGAAGCAGGTACGGCCCGCGCAACCCGTCGTACACGTCTCGTATTTCGAGGCCGACGCCTACGCCCGCTGGGCCGGCAAACGGCTTCCGACGGAAGCGGAATGGGAGAAGGCCGCCCGGTTCGACCCGAGCGCACAGAAATCCCGCCGCAACCCGTGGGGCGAATCCGACGCGTCCGAGCGGGAGGCGAACCTCGGCCAACGCCATCTCGAACCCGCCGATGTCGGTGCCTATCCGGAGGGTGCGTCAGCGCTAGGCGTCGAACAGTTGATGGGCGACGTGTGGGAGTGGACCTCGTCCGACTTCGTCCCGTATCCCGGTTTTCGGGTGTTCCCGTATGCCGAGTACTCGCAGGTCTTCTTCGGTGGCGACTACAAAATTCTGCGTGGCGGGTCGTTCGGCACCGATCCCTTCGCCGTACGGGCGACGTTCCGGAACTGGGACCACCCGATCCGGCGGCAGATCTTCGCCGGCTTCCGGTGCGCTCGCGACGTCGGCCGATAGGAATGTGCAGACATCTCGGATACGTCGGTCCGCCGCGCTCGGTTGCCGAAGTTCTGACGGGGCAGCCACATTCGTTGCTCACTCAGTCCTACGCACCGACCGACATGCGGCGAGGCGGCACCGTCAACGCCGACGGGTTCGGAGCGGCGTGGTCGGCGCCGGACGGCTCCATGGTGTCGTATCGCAACGCGATGCCGATGTGGACCGACCCTGCGGTCACCGACGTGTTGACGCAGGTGACGTCGACGTGCGTGCTCGGTGCGGTCCGGTCGGCGACGGTCGGAATGCCGATCGTCAGGACGGCCAACGCGCCGTTCGTCGACGGCCGGTTCGCGTTCAGCCACAACGGGGTCGTGGCCGAGTGGCCGACGTCGATGGCGGCCCTCGCCGCGCAGATTCCAACCGAAGACCTGATGACGCTCGAAGCGCCCACCGATTCGGCCTCGGTGTGGGCTCTGCTCAAAGTGGCGCTGCGCGAACATGGTCCAGGGCGTGCGCTACGTACGGTGGCCACCGCCGTCGACTCTGCCGCCCCGAACTCGCGCCTGAACTTCCTCCTCGGGGACGGGGAGGCTCTGTACGCCACGGCCGTCTACCATTCGCTGTCGGTGTATTCCGACGACGAGTGCGTGATGGTCGCATCCGAACCACTCGATTTCCGTCCGGGATGGCAGTCCGTCCCGAATCGTTCATTCGTGACCGCGCGCATCGGCAACGTCGACGTGCAAGACCTGTGAAGTGCCAAAATAATGAGGAGCACCGTGACCGCACCAGCTCTCGACATTCACATCTCACCCGACGACCTTCAGCGGGCTCTGCGCGCCGACGTCGCCTCGGGACTCGCCGCCGATCCGAAGTGGTTGCCGCCCAAATGGTTCTACGACGCCGCGGGTAGCGAGCTCTTCGAACGTATCACCGAGCTACCCGAGTACTACCCGACCCGCACCGAGCGCGCCTTGCTGGCCGAGCACGCAGCCGACATCGCCGCCGCGACCGACGTCGAGACCCTGGTCGAGCTCGGATCGGGATCGTCGGAGAAGACGCGTCTTCTGATCGAGGCAGGTCTCGAGCACGGGTCGCTGACACGGTATGTGCCGCAGGACGTCTCACCGTCCGCCCTGACCGGTGCCATCGACGAACTGGGCGTGGCCTTCCCGAATCTCGACGTACGCGGCATCGTCAGCGACTTCACCGACACGCTCCGTACCTTGCCGACCGGTGGGCGTCGTAGCATCGCGTTCCTCGGCGGAACGTTGGGCAACATGGTTCCGGCCGAGCGCGCCGAGTTCCTCGGCGACATCGCGGAGACGTTGGAGGTGGGGGAGTACCTACTGCTGGGAGTCGGGTTGGTCATAGATAGTGCAGTCATGGTCCCCGCCTACGACGACGCGGCCGGCGTGACCGCGCAGTTCAACCTCAATGTGCTGTCCGTCTTGAACGACAACCTCGGCGCCGGTTTCGATCCCGCCGACTTCGAACACGTGGCGCTGTGGAACGACGAGGACGAGTGGATCGAGATGCGGTTGCGGGCCACCCGCGCACATACGGTCCGAATCGACGGTCTCGACCTCGACGTCTCGTTCGCCGAGGGCGAGGAAATGCGCACAGAGATTTCCGCCAAGTTCCGACGCGACGGCATCGAACGCGAACTCGCCGACGCCGGGTTCGGCATCGGCGAGTTCTGGACGGACTCGGCGAACAGGTTCGCGCTCATCCTGGCAGAACGCCGGCCCTAGGCGTCCGCGAGCGCCACCACGGGCGGGATTGCGTTGGCCCGTCGGGCCGGGATCAGTGACGCACCGACGGCGAGCAAGGCGGCGCACACGACAGTCCCCGCGATCAGCGTCCACGGCAGGGTGGGGGCTGCGATACCGGAACGGGCAATGGACCCGAGCAACGACTGTGCGGCGGCCCATCCGTACACGATGCCGAGGATCAGTCCGAATCCCACGGAGGCAATGACCAACTGGGCGCTCTCGGAGACGATCATGCCGCTAATCTGCCTGCGAGTGAACCCGAGTGCGCGCAGCAACCCCAGTTCGCGAGTGCGCTGCAGGATGCTCAGTGACAGGTTGTTGGTCATCCCCACCGCAGCGATGACACCGGAGAAGCCGATCAGTCCGGTCATGATTCCGACGGTCACTGCCAGCGATCGATCGAGCGACTCCTCGCTGAACTGTTCGGAAAGCATGGCGCGATAGCTGTACATCGCCACGGCGAACGTCACGACGAGGGTCACCCCGATCAGCAGCCCGAGGGCAGTTCTGGTGCTGCGCTCGGGGTATCGGGTGGCGTTGGCCGCGGCGAGTCGCGCAGACGGTGTTCGTCCGGCGAGAAGTCCGACCAGACCGAGAACCGATGGCACGATGCGGTGGGCCCCCACCAGAACGCCGGTGAACGAGAAGACCCCGCCGAAGAACGCGACGAGCACACCGGCCGGTGTCAGCGATCCGACCAGCACACCCAGACCGAGAAGTATTGCGCCACCGGCAATCAGGACGATCGACATCGTCGTCCGCACGCGGCGCGCCCTCGGGTGAACGTCACCGGATTCGATGACGACCCCGGCGGCTTCGATCGGCGTCACTTCCAGTACGCGCTTGGCGCCGACGTGCGATGCGGCCCAGGTGGTTCCGACGACGATGACGACAGGCAATGCGGTGAGCGGTTGAATCAGGGTGTACGGGAGATCGGGCAGAGCGCCCGTCGACACGCCCACGGCCCGTGCGAGGTGGCTGGTTGCGACTCCGACGACGAGTCCGACGACAGATCCGAACGCACCTACCGACAACCCCTCGCGCGACACCGACCGACGCAGATCCGAACCGGATGCGCCCAGAAGCCTGAGCAGAGCAATAGTTTTGGTACGTCCAGCCACGATGGTCGCGAACGTGTTGGCGGTGACGATCGCGGCGACGTACAGGGCCAGGAGGATGAACACCATTGCGACGCAGTACAACGCGACCGCGACGGCCCCCTCTCCGTCCGTACCGAAGATGTCGAGCAGAAATGCCGTGGCCTGGATCAAGACCACCCCGAAGAACGACGCCATGGCCGTCACGAGTGTGCTCGCGCCGTGATCACGCTCGGTAGCCCCCGTCATGGCCCTCATGCCGCACGCTCCATGGAGAGCATGTAACCCGAGATCTGGTGGGCGCTGGACCGACCCCGTTCGTCGACGATGCGTCCGTCGGCGAGAAATACGATGCGGTCCGCGTAACTGGCTGCCACAGGGTCGTGGGTGACCATGACGATCGACTGGCCGTACTCACTCGCCGCGGCGGCGAGCAGCGTCAATACCTCTCGGCCGGTCCGGGAATCGAGATTGCCGGTCGGTTCGTCCGCGAAGATCAAGTGGGGTCGAGCGCCGAGGGCGCGCGCAATGGCGACGCGCTGTTGCTGGCCGCCCGAGAGCTGATGCGGCCGATGAGCGATGCGCTCGCGCAGGCCCAGGGTGTCGACGAGCTGGTCGATCCACGCGGTCTCCTCCGAAGACGGAGACCGTCCGTCCAGTTCGAACGGCAGCACGATGTTCGACATGACATCCAGCGTCGGAACGAGGTTGAACGACTGGAAGACGAAACCGATCTGCCGCCGACGCAGTTCGGTCAACTTGTTGTCGCCCAGCCTGGTGATGTCGGTGCCGGCGACCAGGACGTGCCCCGAGGTGACGGAGTCGAGGCCGGCCATGACGTGCATCAGCGTCGACTTGCCGGACCCGGACGGTCCCATGATGGCAGTGAATTCGCCGGGGCGAATGTCGAGTGACACGTCGTCCAGCGCGGACACGACTCCGGCTCCGCCGTACTTCTTGCTCACGCGGTGGACACGGGCAATGGGTTCGAGTGAATTCGTCATGACCACGACGCTATGAGCGCAGCGGCGGGAAAGAATCAGGCTGCAGTCTTTGCGTCGTACATCTACAGGATGACCTACGTGAGTGCGTGTTCGAACGCGTACACGACCAGATGCACCCGGTCGCGGACGTGCAGCTTCGCGAAGATTCGGCTGATGTGAGTCTTCACCGTTGCCTCGCTGAGGTATTCGTGCGCGGCAATCTCGGAGTTGCTCAGACCCCGCGCCGCGAGCCGAAATATTTCCTGCTCTCGGCTGGTGAGCCGGGTGAACTCCGGCGGCGTGTCGGGCGTTGCCGGAGTCGGCGTGAACCGATCGAGCAGCGCGGTGGTGGCCGACGCCGCGATGACCGAATTGCCGGCGTGGACCGTCCGGATGGCGGCGAGCAGAAATTCGGGGTCGGCGTCCTTGAGCAGGAATCCACTGGCCCCCGCTCGAATCGCACGCGCCACGCTCTCGTCCAGATCGAAGGTGGTGAGCACCAACACCTTCGGTGGATCATCGGTGGAGTCGACGATTTCCCTGGTCGCAGCGATCCCGTCGAGAACGGGCATCCGGACGTCCATGAGGACGACGTCGGGTGCTTCCCTCGCCGCAAGCTCGACACCGGCGCGCCCGTCACCGGCCTCACCGACGAATTCGAGGTCGGGCTGCGAGGAGATCAACATGCGAATGCCGGCGCGAAACAGTTGTTGATCGTCGACGAGGGCGACACGAATGCGCGTCATGACGTGTGGGCCGTAGGAATTCGTGCCACAAGAATCCACTCCTCGTCGTCGGGACCGGCGGTGAAGGTGCCGCCGGACAGTACCGCCCGTTCGCGCATACCGACGAGACCGTGGCCGCCCGACACCGCGGGGCCTCCTGATTGGACTCGATTACGCACGGTCAGCTGTGTCGACGAACCGTCGGTATCGAGTCGAACGGACACCGGTCTGCGCTTGTCTCCGTGACGCAGCGCATTCGTGAGCGCTTCACGCGTGATGCGGTACAGCGTCAATCGACCGCTTTCGCCGAGGTCGGCCGCGTCCGTCGTGGCCTCGAACCGGACGTCGAGGCCGGCGGCACGCATCCGCTCCACCAACGTCTCGAGATCTCGAGAATCGTTGTCCGACACATCATCCGTGTCGTGACGCAGCTGAGCCAGGACGTCCCGAACGTCGCGAAGTGCGTCTCGCGACGTCGACGCGATCGTGGCCAGCGCGCGGTCCACGGCATCGGGATCGGACGTGCGTGCGTAGCGCGCACCGTCGGCCTGCGCGATCACGACGGCCAACGAGTGGGCAACGATGTCGTGCATATCCCGAGCAATGCGGCTGCGCTCGAGTTCGACGGCCACCTCGTGGCGGGAGCGTTCCTGTTCGATCTCGGCGAGTGCGCGGGAGTGCTTCTCCTCGACGGACATTCGATTGGCGAGGGCGATGCGGCCGAGCGCCCACGACAGTCCGAGGACCCCCCACGACGCGATCAGGATGATGGCGAGTTGCTGGACGGTCTCACCGACACTGCGCCCGTCCGACACTGGGACATAGGGCTCCCCGCGAAAGCCGACCAGGTAGATCGCCGCGACAATTCCGCCGACCACGACGGACGCCAACCCGATCCGTCGCAGGCGTGCCGACCCGTAGGCAGCGGAGGAATAGAGGGCGAACAGGATGGCAACGTTGCTGGGCTGCGTCCCGAGTCCGGCAATCAACTGTACGACGGCCAAGACCCACGACGCTGCCAGAGCCGGGCCGGGGGCGAACCGTCGGACGGCGAGAATCACGCCGAAACCGACCAGGAGCACCACCGCGGTGGCCCCGTTGGACACACCTTCGGCGAGGAACAGCAGCGACAGCGCCACAGCGATCACGATGTCGACGACGATCTGCACTCGCGTCAGGGATCGAAACACGGGGTCCAAACTACGGAAGCTTTGGGATCACGGCGAGCAGGGGATGCAGAAGTGTTCTCATTCGAGTCGCGATGGACTGTCCGTCGGTCAGGCGGGTGGGACAACTACCCCGGTCTGACGGGCATGAGCGACCAGTGCGTTCGCGTGGCCATGCCCCATGCCGTGCTCCGTCTTCAACCATGTCACCAGTTCACCGTGCTTCTTCAGCGGCGACGCAGCAAGCGCGTCCATCCACTCGTCGATGGATTTACCGTACTTCTTCTCGATCGAGGGGAAATAGCTCTGTGGTCCAGTCACATCGGACATGGGCGTTCCTTCCGTAGACGGTTCAGCGTGAAGACTTCTCGCACCGTCGAAACTCATCGAGTCATGTCGACGTCGCCCGCTCCGAGACCTCCCAGAGCCGACGCGCCAACTCGGGGTCGCTTGCCTCGGAGCTCCGACCGACCAGCGTTGGGTGACCTCGGGTTTCGAACCGGCCGTCCGGGCCGACGTAGCTTCCGCCCGCGATGTCCGCGGTGGCAGCGAAGAGGGTCGGCCATGCGCCCGCCTCCGGTGACTGGGCCACCACCCGATCCCCGACGGCGGTCATGACTCGCTCGAACACGGGAACGTCGTCGTCGAGGTTGAGTCCGGTCGTTGCCCAGCCGGGATGCGCCGCAACAACTTTGACGGGCGATCGAGACTCGGTGAGGCGCCGCTGCAGTTCGGAAGCGAACAGAAGGTTGGCCAACTTCGACTGCCCGTAGGCGGCGAGCCACGTGTACGTGCGCCTGTCCCATCCGAGGTCGGACAGGTCCATCGTCGTGCGCCGATGTGCCAGCGAGGCGAGGACGATAATGCGATCGGTGATCAGCGGCAGCACATGTTGCGTCAGCGCGAAATGCCCGAAGTGGTTGGTGCCCATGTGCATTTCGAAGCCGTCGACCGTATGGCCGAGCGTGCGGCTGGTGAGCCCGGCATTGTTCACGAGAATGTCGATCGGGCGGTCCCACTTGTCGGCAAACCGGCGCACCGACGCCAGGTCGGCGAGGTCGAGCCGCCGGACCTCTGTGCTTCCCGCTATCGACGCGGCGGCAGCCTCGCCCTTGTCGGTGTTGCGAACGGCCAGCACCACGTGCGCACCGGCCCGTGCGAACTCACGAGCGGTCGCCAGTCCCAGTCCGCTGTTCGCGCCGGTCACGACGACAGTCCTGCCCGACTGATCGGGCAGGTCCGCCGCCGTCCACCTCACTTGGTGGTTGCGCCCAACGAGAAGTGAACGCCCGTAGCCTCTTCCGACGCGTCCCACAGCTTGCGCGCCATGTCGGCGTCCTTGGCCTTGTCGCTGCGGTCGACCACCTTGGGGTGTCCGCGCAGTTCACCGATGCCGTTCGGACCGACATAGCTGTTGCCGGCGAGCGGCTCGGTGGCGGCAAACAGCGCGGGACGTGTTCCCGCGTCGGCGCTCTGAGCGAAGAGCAGATTGCCGACCGACATGAACGCGTCGGCGATGGGGTTGCCGTAGTGGCTCTGCAGGTTGGTGGCGGAGTAGCCGGGATGTGACGCCACCGCGATCACGCTCGATTTCGCGCCCGTGAGCCGGCGCTGCAGCTCGGACGTGAACAGGAGGTTCGCGAGCTTCGACTGCGCGTAGGCGCCCATACGGTCGTACTTGCGCGTGTTCCAGTTCAGGTCGTCGAGGTCGATGTGACCGCGCTTGTGCACGAACGACGACATCGTGACGACGCGGTCCGTGATGTGCGGTAGGAGCAGGTTCGTGAGGGCGAAGTGGCCGAAGTGGTTGGTGCCCATCTGTAGTTCGAACCCGTCGGCGGTGCGCGCGAACGGGGGCACCATCACGCCGGCGTTGTTGATCAGGACGTCGATGGGCTCGGTCCAGGACTCGGCGAAGGCCCGAACCGACGACAGGTCCGACAGGTCCAGCTTTCGGACCTCGGCGTTGCCGGTGATGGATCGGGCCGCTTCGTCACCCTTCTGGGTGTTGCGCACCGCGAGCACCACACGCGCACCGACGCGTGCGAGTTCGCGGGCCGCAACCAGGCCCAGTCCGCTGTTGGCGCCCGTGACGACGATGGTGCGACCCGTCTGGTCGGGCAGATCGGCAGCTGTCCACTTGGAAGTCATGCAGTCCAGGTTACCGATGCCGTGGGTCGGTCGGTCTCGGGAACTGTCATGGCTTTACCGCTCACGAATAAGGTATTCGGCCAGTCGGCTTGCGCGCTTGTGAAGCGGCAAATGCTTCACAAGCGTTCGTGGTCACGTGTGGATAGGGCGCACGAGGTATGGCCGGACCGCTTGTGAAGGGAAGTCCGCGCCTGCCGCGGCAAATCCTTCACAAGCGCCCGTGGTCACGCGTGGATAGGGCGCACGAGGTACGGCCGGACCGCTTGTGCAGGAAAGTCCGCGCCTGCCGCGGCTAATCCTTCACAATCGCGCTTGGTGACGTGGATCGGGCACCCCCTCCCGAGGCGGAGGTATGGCCGGGCCGCTTGTGAAGGAAAGTCCGCGCCTGCCGCCGCAGATGCTTCACAAGCGCCCGTGGTCACGTGGATCGGGCGCACGAGGTATGGCCGGACCGCTTGTGAAGGAAAGTCCGCGGCTGCCGCGGCAAATGCTTCACAAGCGCGCTTGGTGACGCGTGGATGGGGCGCACCCCTCCCAAGGGAGGTATGGCCGGACCGCTTGTGAAGGAAAGTCCGCGCCTCCCGCGGCAAATCCTTCACAACCGCCCGTGGTCACGCGTGGATCGGGCGCACGACGTATGGCCGGACCGCTTGTGAAGGAAAGTCCGCGCCTCCCGCGGCACATCCTTCACAAGCGCGAAGGGCTACGCCGAACCGTCGAAAAGGCTTGTCACCGAACCGTTCTCGAACACCTCGCGGATGGTGCGGGCAAGGAGGGGGGCGATCGACAGCACCGTGAGCGTCGGGAACTTCTTGTCGTCGCTGATCGGGAGGGTGTTGGTGACCACCACTTCCTTGGCGCCGGAGTTCGCCAACCGCTCGGCGGCGGGTTCCGACAGAACACCGTGTGTTGCGGCGATGACGACGTCGCCGGCGCCCGCAGCCTTGAGTACCTTCACGGCGCCGGCGATGGTGCCGCCGGTGTCGATCATGTCGTCGATCAGGATGCAGGTACGGCCCTCGACGTCGCCGACGACGCGGTTCGACTTGACCTGGTTCGGCACCAACGGGTCGCGGGTCTTGTGGATGAAGGCCAGCGGCGCACCGCCGAACGAGTCCGCCCACTTCTCGGCGACGCGCACGCGGCCGGAGTCGGGGGAGACGACCGTGATGTGCTCGAGGCTGTATCCCTTGCGAATGTGCTCGGCGAGCTGGCTGTGCGCGTGCATGTGATCGACGGGTCCGTCGAAGAAACCCTGGATCTGGTCGGTGTGGAGGTCGACGGTGATGATGCGATCGGCGCCGGCAGTCTTCAGCAGATCGGCGACCAGGCGAGCGGAGATGGGTTCGCGGCCGCGGTGCTTCTTGTCCTGGCGGGCGTACGGATAGAACGGCAGGATCGCCGTGATGCGCTTGGCCGAGCCACGCTTGAGCGCGTCGATCATGATCAGCTGTTCCATGAGCCACGTGTTGAGCGGGTACGGGTGGCTCTGCAGCACGAACGCGTCGGATCCGCGAGCGGACTCCTCGAAGCGAACGAAGATCTCACCGTTGGCGAAATCACGGGCCGTCTGAGGGGTGACCTCGATGCCGAGTTCCTTGGCAACCTGCTCGGCCAACTCGGGGTGTGCGCGACCTGAGAACAGCATCAGATTTTTCTGATTGTCGATCCAATTCGCGGTGGTCACTGTGTTACTCGCCGTCCTTCGTGTCGTTCCGATCGGTGCCGCGTGCGCGCGCCGCCGCTTCTGCTGCTGCCGTACCGGGGCGCTTCTTCTCGACCCAGCCGTCGATGATGCGCTGGGATCCACCGGAAACCGCAAGTGCTCCCGGGGGTACATCATTGCGGAGAACGGTTCCGGCCCCCGTATAGGCCCCGTCCCCGACGCGGACCGGCGCGATGAACATCGTGTCCGACCCGGTCCGGACGTGTGATCCGACGACCGTGCGGTTCTTGTTCACGCCGTCGTAGTTGACGAACACGCTGGACGCCCCGATGTTGGAGTGTTCGCCGATGTCGGCGTCGCCGACGTACGTCAGGTGCGGCACCTTGGTGTGCGCGCCGATGGTGGCATTCTTCGTTTCGACGAACGCGCCGAGTTTGCCCTCGTCGCCCAGGACGGTGCCGGGCCGGATGTAGGTGTAGGGGCCCACCGTTGCCCCGGCCGAGATGACGGCGCTGTCCGCGTGTGTGCGCATCACGGCCGCCCCGTTTCCTACTGCGACGTCGGTGAGGGTGGAATCGGGACCGATCACGGCGTCCTCGCCGATGCTCGTGCGCCCGTGCAGGTGGACGCCGGGCTTCAGCGTCGCGTCCTGCCCGATGGTGACCTCGATGTCGACCCACGTGCTGGCCGGATCGACGACGGTCACACCGGCGCGCATGTGGCGCTCGAGTATGTGCTGGTTGAGGATTCGGGTGACTTCCGAGAGCTGCACTCGGTCGTTGACTCCGCGCACGAGCGAGGGGTCGGTCAACTGAGTGCTGAACACGGGCAGGCCGCGCTCACGTGAGATGCGTAGAACGTCGGTGAGATAGAGCTCGTGCTGAGCGTTGTTCGTCCCCAACCGCTCCAGTGCGGTCCGCAGCGATGCGGCGTCGAAGGCGTACACACCGGAGTTCACTTCGCGGATCAGTACCTGCTCGGGGGTGGCGTCGGCGTGCTCGACGATCTCGGCGACGTGGCCGTCGGCGTCACGCACGATGCGCCCGTAACCGTTCGGTTCGTCGGGTACGAACGTCAGCACGGACATCGCCACCGGTTCTGCCGTGGACAGATGGTCGTGCACCAGGGCACGCAGCGTGTGCGCGTCGAGGAGAGGAACGTCCCCGGCCGTCACCACGACGGTCCCGTCGAAATCGTCGGGCAGCGCGGTCAACCCGCACTGGACGGCGTGGCCGGTTCCGTTCTGTTCCGCTTGCAACGCCGTGACGATGGTGCGGTCGAGCTCCGTCGATAGGGCGTCGACGGCGGCGCTCACCTGCTCGCGGTCGTGGCCGACGACGGTCACCAGATGATCGGGATCGAGTCCAGCCGCGGCGTGCATCGCGTGCCCGAGCATCGTGCGACCGGCGAGCGCATGGAGAACTTTGGGGGTCTTCGATCGCATTCGCGTCCCCGCACCCGCGGCGAGCACGATGACGGCGATACCCGATCTCCCGACCGGCCTGCGGCCTGCCCGCAACGGCATACGTCTCCTCTAATTCACGTACAGAGATGTCGGCTCCGCCGCTGCGCGAACAACGGCTCCGCCGCCAGGACTCGAACCTGAACTATCTGAACCAAAATCAGAGGTGCTGCCATTACACCACGGCGGATTGCCGCCCAGAGGTTACGTGCGAGCAGGTGAAAGCCCACACCAACTGAGCGCGTCGATACTCGCACGAGAGACAGGGCCACGTCGAACCACCGCGCCCAAGCCGGGTCGCTCGCAAGCTCCGCGCCCAAGCCGGGTCGCTCCGCAAGCTCCGCTCGTGCCGTCTGACAGGCTTGACCCATGACGACCGGCGACGCGGTGCCCGAACGAGCCACCCGTATTCGGATGACGGGCACGCAGCGGCGCGAGCAACTGATCGAGATCGGGCGCACGCTCTTCGCCGAGCGCGGGTACGAAGCGACATCCATCGAGGAGATCGCCCAGCGCGCCGCGGTGTCGAAACCGGTCGTGTATGAGCACTTCGGCGGCAAGGAAGGCCTCTACGCGGTGGTCGTCGACCGGGAGATGTCGACGTTGTTGGCGATGATCACCGCGTCGCTGACCGGACATCGCTCGCGGGTGCGCGTCGAAGCGGTTGCGCTGGCCCTGCTCACCTACGTCGAAGAGCGGTCCGACGGCTTCCGCATTCTGGTGCGTGACTCTCCGGTCGCCGCGCCCGACGGCACGTACTCGAGCTTGCTGAACGACGCGGTGGGTCAGGTCGGGCACATCCTGGCCGGCGATTTCGAACGGCGGGGATTGAATCCGGCGTTGTCACCCCTTTACGCCCAGGCACTCGTAGGAATGGTGTCGATGACTGCGCAATGGTGGCTCGACGACCGCACACCACCGAAGGAAGTCGTGGCCGCGCACGTCGTCAATCTGTGCTGGAACGGCCTGACCAATCTGGAAGCCGATCCGCAGCTCGGGGCCTGACGAGGGAATAGCATCGGACATCTGTACTCGGGTCCGCTGCGGGCTTTGCGTACGACACGATGCGCAAACTCTTTACCAGTTGCCCCCGCCGTCAACTGGTGCGGTGGTACCGTTCACCCGATATTGGAAGATCGGTAGTCCTTTACTCTTGAGGCGGATGGCATGGTTAGACAGGCACGCGCCGAGATCACTCGGGACACGGTACTGGCTGGCGCAGCCAATGTTTTCCTTCGTCTGGGCTACGCCAACGCCAGCCTGAGCGAGATCATTTCCCAGTCCCAGGTCACCAAGGGCGCTCTTTACTTCCACTTCGGATCGAAGGAGGAGCTCGCCCGCGCAGTCATCGACGAGGGGACCACCCGGCTCACCGCGGCGTGGACTGCGTTGGACGACGGCCGGATTCCGGCGCTCGAGGCCACCATCGGCATCTCGTACGCGACGGTCGACCTCGCAGTTGCCGATCCCATGGTGGCGGCGATGTTCCGGCTCAAGCACCAGATCGGCGACTACCGCGGGACCGACGGCAACGTCGTCGCGTCCTGGAGCGAGTCCTACCTCGACCTCGCGACGCGAGCGGTCGGCCAGGGCGACGTGTTCCCCGACGCCGACCCGGAGACCGTCGGCACGCTGTTTCTCGAAATGATCATCGGCGCGCACATGGTCGCGGTGGCCACCGACTCGACGGACGACCTGGCCCCGCGCATGGAGCGGCTCTGGTACTACCTGCTGCCGTCGTTGGTTCCGTCTCAGAAGCTTGACTACTTCCGTGAGTTCGCTGCTCGCCGGGTGTTGCGCTACGGGACCTGAGTTCTCGAGTCGCCCCTGTTCTCGAGAAGCCTGAGTACCGCGTTGTCGGCGTGACCTCCTAGACTTGGAGCCGTTCCAGCTCTCGCGTCAGGAGTACAGCCGTTGTCCCCGTCCTCCCATGCCCCGTTGATCTCGTCGCGGGCCTCGGACGTCCGCATGGCGGCTCTCGCTTCTCTTGCGCTCACCGACAGTTCGCTGCGCCAGGTGTCCGACATGGTCGGGCGCTCCTCGGCCACCCTCGTTGCGCCGGTCGCCGCTCGTAGCTTCGTTTCTGCTGCCATTGCCCAGAACGCGCCCGTGCTCGTCGTCACCGCTACCGGCCGTGAAGCCGACGACCTCACCGTCGAGCTCACCGAGATGTTCGGCGGTGCTGTCGCTCAGTTCCCGTCCTGGGAAACCCTTCCCCACGAACGTCTTTCGCCCGGCGCCGATACCGTCGGTCGACGGCTCGAAGTACTGCGCCGTCTCGCGCGACCCGACGACGCCGATTACGGTCAGCCGTTGCGCGTCATCGTGACCACGGTTCGCTCGGTGCTTCAGCCCATGGCTCGCGGTCTCGGCATGATCGAGCCGATCGCCTTGCGCGTCGGTACCGAGATCGACTTCGACGAACTGCAGCAGAAACTGGTCGAGCACGCGTACTCGCGTGTGGACATGGTGGGCAAACGCGGTGAGTTCGCCGTGCGCGGCGGTATCCTCGACGTCTTCTCGCCCACCGCCGATCATCCTGTGCGCGTTGAGTTCTGGGGCGACGAGGTCACCGAAGTGCGTGCGTTCTCCGTGGCCGATCAGCGCTCGCTCCCCGAGGTCTCGATCGACGGTGTCATCGCCCCGCCGTGCCGGGAAATGATTCTCGACGAGGAAGTGCGGGACCGCGCTGCGCGCCTGGCCGCGGACAACCCCGCCGACGCCGCGCTCGTGGAGATGCTCGAGAAGATCTCGGCCGGAATACCCGTCGAGGGTATGGAAGCGCTCCTCCCAGTATTGAAGGCGGGCGGACTCGAACTGCTCACCGACGCGTTGCCCGCCGGTGCACACGTGCTGATCTGTGACCCCGAGAAGGTACGAACCCGCGCCACCGACCTGGTGCGTACCGGGCAGGAGTTCCTCGAGGCGTCGTGGACCGCGGCATCCATCGGCGGGTTGGCACCCTTGGACACCAGCACCCTCGACACGTCCGGCGTCGGCGCTCCGGAGCTCGATCTCAGTGCGTCGGCGTACAAATCGCTGCGGCAGGTGCGTGAGAGCGCGGAGGCCGCGGGCCGTCCGTGGTGGACCGTCAGCCCGCTCGCATCGGGCAGCGACGAGGAGACTGTTCTCGACATCGACTCGGCACCCGACGTGCGCGGATCCGAGGAACTGCTCGCGGCGCTCTTCGCGATGCTGCGCGCACACGTCAAGTCCGGTGGTCGCGCGGCCATCGTCGTCGCCGGGTCCGGTACCGCGCAGCGCACCGTCGAACGCCTCCGTGAGGCCGACGTGTCCGCCGTGCACGTCGACACCGAGTCCGAGCCCATCGCCGGCTCGGTGAGCGTTCTCTGCGGCTCTCTGCACGACGGCCTGGTGCTGAAGGACGCCGGACTCGTCATCGTCACCGAGGCCGATCTGACGGGTAACCGTGTCGCCGCGACGGGCGACGGCCGCCGCCTCCCGGCCAAGCGGCGCAACCAGGTCGACCCGCTGGCGCTCACCGCCGGTGACATGGTGGTGCACGAGCAGCACGGCATCGGCCGGTTCGTCGAGATGATCGAACGTACCGTCGCAGGTGCGCGGCGCGAGTACCTCGTGATCGAGTACGCACCGAGCAAACGCGGCCACCCCGGTGACCGGTTGTTCGTGCCGATGGAGTCGCTCGATCAGCTCTCCCGGTACGTCGGCGGAGAGATGCCCAGCCTCAGCAAGCTGGGCGGGTCCGACTGGACCAACACCAAACGCAAGGCGCGCAAGGCTGTTCGCGAGATCGCGGGGGAGCTGGTGCAGCTCTACGCCGCTCGCCAGGCTGCTCCCGGCCACGCCTACGGTCCCGACACGCCCTGGCAGACGGAGATGGAAGACGCGTTCGCCTTCACCGAGACCGTCGACCAGATGACGGTCATCGCGGAGGTCAAGGCCGACATGGAGAAGGCCGTCCCGATGGACCGCGTGGTGATCGGCGACGTCGGTTACGGCAAGACCGAGATCGGCGTCCGGGCCGCGTTCAAGGCCGTGCAGGACGGCAAACAGGTGGCCGTACTGGTGCCGACGACTCTTCTTGCGCAGCAACACCTTCAGACGTTCCACGAGCGGATGGCCTCGTTTCCGGTCACCATTCGCGGGCTCTCGCGCTTCTCCGACGCGAAGGAATCCAAGGAGACCCTCGCCGGTCTCGCGGACGGCACCGTCGACATCGTCGTCGGAACGCACCGCCTCCTGCAGACGGCGGTGCGGTGGAAGGACCTCGGTCTGGTCATCGTCGACGAGGAGCAGCGGTTCGGCGTCGAGCACAAGGAGCACATCAAGGCGCTGCGCACACACGTCGATGTTCTGACCATGTCCGCGACACCGATTCCCCGCACGCTCGAGATGAGCATGGCCGGCATTCGCGAGATGTCGACCATCCTCACGCCGCCGGAGGAACGGCATCCCGTCCTCACCTACGTCGGCGCGTACCAGGACAAGCAGGTGGCCGCGGCCATCCGACGCGAGTTGCTGCGCGATGGTCAGGTGTTCTACGTCCACAACCGCGTCAGTTCCATCGACAAGGCGGCCGCACGCATCCGCGGCATGGTGCCCGAAGCTCGCGTCGTGGTCGCCCACGGGCAGATGAACGAGGACACGCTCGAGAAGACCGTGCAGGGATTCTGGGAGCGCGAGTTCGACATTCTGGTGTGCACCACCATCATCGAGACCGGCCTCGACATCTCCAACGCCAACACGCTGATCGTCGAGCGTGCCGATTCGCTCGGCCTCTCGCAGCTGCACCAGCTGCGTGGACGTGTGGGCCGCAGCCGTGATCGCGGGTACGCCTACTTCCTGTATCCGCCGGAGAAGCCGCTGACCGAGACCGCATACGACCGCCTGGCCACCATCTCGCAGAACTCCGACCTCGGCGCCGGCATGGCTGTCGCGATGAAGGACCTCGAGATCCGTGGCGCAGGAAACGTGCTCGGTGCCGAGCAGTCCGGGCACGTGGCCGGCGTCGGGTTCGATCTCTACGTTCGGTTGGTCGGTGAGGCCGTGGAGGCGTACCGCGCCGCCGCGGACGGCACGCCGATCACCACCGACGAGCCGACGAAGGAAGTGCGGATCGACCTCCCCGTCGACGCCCACATCCCGCCGGACTACGTGACCAGCGATCGCCTGCGTCTCGAGGCGTACCGAAAGCTGGCGGCGGCCTCCACCGACGCCGAGATCGCGGCGGTGATCGAGGAACTGGTCGACCGCTACGGTCCGGTTCCGGCCGAGGTCGGACGCCTGGTCGCGGTCGCGGTGCTACGCATTCTGTGTCGTCAGTACTCGCTGACCGACGTCTCGATCGCGGGCACGATGGTCAAGTTGGCGCCGATGGATCTGCCCGATTCGAAGCAGATCAGGTTGAAACGGCTCTATCCGAGTGCCCAGTATCGGGCGACAACAGGTACCGTCCAGATTCCAGTGCCGCGTGTCGCCGGGGGAGGCGTGGGTTCGGCGCGCGTTCGCGACGTGGAGCTGCTGCAGTTCGTTGCCGACGTGCTGCTGGCGCTGGACGGCAAGCCGGCCGGCTCGGTGCGCGTGGAACAACCTTTGGGGGTGTGAACGGGTGACGGTGCTCTTGCTGGATCCGCTGCGCCCCACGATGGTGCCCGTGCAGGCGGTCAAGCTGCTGGAGAACCCGATTCTGTTCACCGAGGAAGTGCCCGTCGCCATTCGCTGGCGTCTGTCCGGCATGACGACCGACGACAGCGACGGCGAGACGGTCCTGATCAGTACCACCCGCGACAACCCGGACGTGCAGGAACGGATTGCCCGCGGCGAGGACGTCGTAGAGGTGCCCGTGCCCGAAGCGGGAAACCTCGACGAGGCCGTGTTCATCATGGACCGGTTGCGGTCGCGGGGTGGATGGGAAGCCACCCAGACGCACGACTCGCTGCGCACGTACCTCCTCGAGGAGACGTACGAACTGCTCGACGCCATCGCCTCGGGCGACCCCGACAACATCCGGGAAGAACTGGGCGACCTCCTGCTCCAAGTCCTCTTCCACGCCCGGATTGCGCAGGACGCTCCGGACGGCGCGTTCGGCATCGACGACGTTGCCGCCGGTCTCGTCGCCAAGCTCACGCACCGCAGCCCGCACTTGACCGACGCGTCGACGGGGCCGATCGACATCGGGCAACAGGAACGGGCGTGGGAGGAGCGCAAGGCCGCCGAGAAGTTGCGAGCGTCGTGCATCGACGGCATCGCGATGGCGCAACCGTCGCTCGCGCTTGCCGAGAAGGTGATGGCTCGGGCGTCCAGAGCGGGCCTGCCCGACGAATTCGTACCGGACACCTTGCGCGTGGTGCGTCTCGACGTGGGCGGGGATCACGGCAGTGATTCCGCCGAGGATCGGCTGCGCAGAGACGTAAACGATTTCGTCGCGGACGTGCGCGCCGCCGAGCGAGCCGCAGCCATGGACGGTGTGGTCCCCGGAACCCTCGATGCTGTTGCGTGGAAACGCTATTGGCCGGGCGCTGAGCCGAGTGCGCACGGCCACGAGGGTCAGGCGAACAGCGTCGACCCCCAGTAGGCGTTGTCGTCACCGTCGGGCACGCCGGGCGGGCAGGCGAACAGTGCCGACCCGACGTGTGAGATGTATTCGTTCAGCAAGTCCTTGCGGGCGAGCGCTTGCTGCATCGGCACGAACTGTGTCATCGCATCACGACAGAAGGCGACGAAGAACAACCCTGCGTCGAGGTGCCCGAATCCGTCACTACCGTCGGTGAAATTGTATCCGCGCCGCAGAATCTTGATGCCGCCCAACGATTCCGACGACGCCAGTCTGATGTGTGCGTTCTTCTCGATCTGGTTCGACGACAGATCGACGGTGTCGAACTCGGCCGCCGATCCAAGCGGTGCGCCGGTGGCCTTCGATCGACCGATCACCCGTTCCTGCTCACCGAGCACGGCGCGGTCCCACGGTTCGATCTTCATACGAATGCGCCGCGCGACGAGGTAACTGCCGCCGGCCATCCAATCCGAACCGTCGGATCCGTTCGCCCACACGTAGTCGTCGACGGATGGTTGGTCCTCGGACTTGATGTTGTTCGTTCCGTCCTTGAATCCGAACAGGTTTCGCGCCGTGGCCTGAGTGGTGGACGTCGAGGACGTGCGTCCGAACCCGAGCTGCGACCAACGGATCGACGCAGTCCCGAACGCGATGCGGGCGAGGTTGCGGATGGCGTGAACCGCAACCTGAGGGTCGTCGGCGCACGCCTGGATCGCGATGTCGCCGCCGCTGCGGGCGGGGTCCAGATCGTCGGCCGGAAAACGCGGAAGTTCTTCCAGTGCAGCCGGTTTACGGTCGACGATACCGAAGCGGTCGTTGTCCGCGGTCCCGAACAGGGACGGCCCGAAGCCGATGGTGAGGGTCAGATTCGACGAATGCAACCCGTACGCCTCGCCGGTATCGCCGGGGGGCTCGTACTGACCGCCACCGACCACGCCGCCGGGTACCGATTCGGCGCCGACGGTCAGCCGTTCGGCCATCGTCGTCCACTTCTTCAGCATCGCGACGAGTTCGTCCCGCGAGTCGGTGGTCACGTCGAAGGTCGCGAAGTGCATGCGATCCTGGGCGGGGGTGACGATGCCCGACTGGTGCGCGCCGCGAAACGGCACCACGGATTCGGCTGCCGCGGCGGCGGTGTCGAGAGTCGGGGCAGTGGAGCGGCCCACCACCACGCCCGCACCGACGGCAACGGCACCCGCTCCGACGCCGCCGAAGAGTCGACGGCGCGAGAAGCGTTTTCCGCCGGTATCAGTTTCCGGCAACGACACCCTGAACCTGGCTCACTGACGCCGACAATGCGTCGATCTTCTGGGACAGTGCTTGGCGCTGCGGTTCGGTGACGGTGTCGTAGAAGACGAATCCGTCGCCCTGGCGGTATTTGCCCAGTTCGGTGTCGAGATCGGCGAAGCGTGCTTGAATCTCTTTCTCCAAGTCCGGGTTTCGCTCTGCCAGGATCGGTTGCAGCGCAGCGACCGCGGCCTGCGATCCGTCGACGTTGGCCTGGAAGTCCCACAGGTCGGTGTGCGAGAAGAAGTCTTCTTCACCGGTGATCTTGGTCTGCGCGACCTCGTCCAGCAGACCCTGAGCGCCGCCGGCCACCTGTATCGGATCGACGGTGAAGTCGGATGCCTGTACGCCCGTGGCCAATTCGTTCACGTCTGCCACCAACTGATCGGCGATCGCGTTGGTGTCGGGCTGCAGGCCCTGCGCCCACAGGTCTTTCTCGAGGCGATGGAAACCGGTCCACGACGCGCCCGGCTCGACGTCCGGTTCACGCAGATCGATGCGCGGATCGAGATCGTCCGGGAAGCTTTCGGCCACGGGTTCGATGCGCTCGTAGTAGGTACGCGCGACAGGGAACTGCGCCTTGGCGGCGTCGATGTTCCCCTCCTTGATCGACGCGGCGAACGCTCCGGTGGTCTCCTGGAGTGCGGTGATCTGGCTGAGAACGTATCTCTTGTATCCGTCTGCGGCGTCGGCCAATTGGCCGGTCTCGTCGGTCTGGACGGAGTCGCCCGAGACGACGAAGTCGGCGCGGATTCCGTCGCCGACCATGCCGGGCTTGCACGCGGTCTGGTAGGTGGCCGCTTCGGGGAGCGCGACGATCAGCTGACGGGAGACACCGGGCCCGATGTTCTCGATTTCACCCATGACGCGGTCGCCGGCGCCGTAGACGTAGAACTCGGTGGTCTTGCTGCCGTTGTTGGTGACCTGGAAGGTCGACTGTCCGGTGGTTCCGGCGGCGGCGGACACCTCGCAGGAGTCGTCGGTCGCGGTGACGGCGATGTCACCGTCGGCGGACGCCTCGGGTGTCGACTTCGCTGTGCAGGCGGCGAGGGCAACCGGAAGGGAGGCGGCTGCGATCAGGGCGCGGGTGGTGCGGCGCATCAGTGTTGCCTTTCGAGTGCGGGTTCGGCCGGCGCGGTGTTCCTCGACGGCCGCAGGAACAGAGTCAGAACGACGGCGAGATAGAGGACCCACGCCACTGCTTGCAGGAGTGTCGGATCCGGGCGGACGTTGAAAATTCCGGCGACGAGGGTGCCGTACCAGCTCGACGAGTCCCAGCTGCTGCTGATGTCGAACGCCAATGTGGATCCACCGGGCAGAACGCCGCCCGTCTGCAGGGCGCGGAGGCCGTAGGCGAGGATCCCGGCGGCGACGAAGACGAGAAGCACACCCGTGTACTTGAAGAACTTTGCGAAGTCGATGCGGATGGTCCCGAAGTAGAGCAACACGGTGAGAACCGCGGCAACGACGACACCGAGGAGCAAACCGAGCAGTGGCCAGTTACTGCCGCCGGTGTTCTCGGCGTAGCCCACCATGAGCAGCGCCGTCTCGACGCCCTCGCGCCCGACGGCCAGAAACGCGAGCAGCAGGATCGAGGCAGGTCCGAGTTCGAGAGCTTTGGCCATGCTGTTCTTCAGGTTGCCGGAGATCGATCTCGCGGCGTTGCGCATCCACAGGACCATGCCGGTGACGATCACCACGGCCAGAAGCGACGCCGCACCGGCGATCACTTCTGCGGTCAGGCCCGTGACCGTCGACGTTCCGTAGTGGATGCCGAAGAAGATGACCGCGACCATGAGGACGGCGGCGGCGACACCGGTCCACACCCACTTGAGCGCATCCCGCCGATCGGATTTGACCAGAAAGGCGACCAGGATCATGACGACGATGCCGGTCTCGAGTCCTTCGCGGACACCGATCAGGCCGCTGCCGAACATCTGCGTCGCGATCGAGGGTGCCGATGCACCTGCGGCGAGAACGGACACGTCGGGTGACTCCTGCTTCTAGGTTGGTCAGGCTGGCCTCGCCAAGGCTAGGCGACCCTCAGTTCTTTCGAGGTGAACATACCCCGGGTTCCGGGCACTCCCTATCGCGATGACCAGCACTTTTGCAAGACTTTAATGTTTTATTACCTTCGTTCTGGATGATGGACGGCGTGACCAACCGACGTCCCCGCGCCATCGTCGGGTTCGCGATGAGCGCCGCACTTCTCGTCGCCGGTTGCTCCCAGGCCGCCCGCGTCGACATTCCCGAGGGCATCCCACCCGGGGCGGGCACGCCGGTCCCGATCATCGACGTCGACGCACCCGGGCGCACCGCGGATCTGCTGAACGGTTGGGCGGCACCGCAATCCGACGCCCTGGGGATCTCGGTCACCGCACTGGAGTCCTACGGATACGCCGCACAGGTGATGGCACGCGCCCAACCGGGATGCGGCATCACCTGGACGACGCTGGCCGGTATCGGATCGATCGAGAGCAGGCACGGCACGTTCCAGGGTTCGAGCGTGGCACCGGACGGAACGGTCGACCCGCCCATCCGAGGTGTCCAGCTGGACGGAACCGCCGGCAACACCACGATCCCCGATTCGGACGGGGGCGAACTCGACGGTGACCCGGTGTTCGACCGGGCGATGGGCCCGATGCAGTTCATCCCCGAGACCTGGCGCAAGTGGGGAGTCGACGCGAACGGCGACGGCGTTGCGAGTCCCGACAACATGGACGACGCAGCGCTGAGCGCCGGCCGCTATCTGTGCGATCGCGGCGGCGACCTGACCACCGCCGAGGGGTGGCAGCGCGCGCTCAACGCCTACAACCTCTCGGGGAAGTACCTGCGGGACGTACGCGATCGTGCCGCGGCGTATTCGGTGGGCGTGAGCGGATAGGCCCTGCGCGTCCCGAGCGACGACACCCTCCCGGCGGCTACGCTGTCTCCGGGCGTGACCACGCCCACCTTCTGTTCCCGGTATTGAGGAGTGCACACGTGGCCATCATCGAACAGGTCGGAGCTCGCGAGATCCTCGACTCCCGTGGCAACCCCACGGTCGAGGTCGAGGTCGCGCTCGAAGACGGCACGTTCGCGCGTGCGGCTGTTCCGTCCGGCGCATCCACCGGTGAGCACGAGGCCGTGGAGCTGCGCGACGGTGGCGATCGCTACGGCGGCAAGGGCGTCGAGAAGGCCGTCGAAGCGGTGTTGGGCGAGCTCGCCCCCGCCGTCATCGGCATCGACGCGTCGGACCAGCGTTCCGTCGACCAGGCGCTGCTCGACGCCGACGGCACCCCCGACAAGTCCCGCCTCGGAGCCAACGCGTTGCTCGGCGTCTCGCTGGCCGTTGCCAAGGCGGCTGCCGACTCGGCCGGCCTCGACCTCTTCCGCTACATCGGTGGACCGAACGCCCACATCCTTCCGGTTCCGATGATGAACATCATCAACGGCGGAGCGCACGCGGACAGTGGCGTCGACGTCCAGGAATTCATGATCGCCCCCATCGGTGCACCCACCTTCAAGGAAGCGCTGCGCTGGGGTGCAGAGGTGTATCACTCCCTGAAGTCGGTTCTCAAGGCCAAGGGCCTGTCGACCGGTCTCGGCGACGAGGGCGGTTTCGCTCCCGACATCGCCGGCACCAAGGCGGCTCTCGAACTCATCAGCGAGGCAATCACCAAGGCCGGCTACGAGGTCGGCACCCAGATCGGGCTTGCGCTGGACGTCGCTGCGACCGAGTTCTACACCGCGGGAACGGGTTACGCGTTCGAAGGTTCGACCCGCACCGCCGAGGAGATGTCCGCGTTCTACGCCGAGATCCTGAACGACCACCCGCTCGTCTCCATCGAGGATCCGCTCGACGAGAACGACTGGGAAGGATGGGTTTCCCTGACCGAGGCCATCGGTGACCGCGTACAGATCGTCGGCGACGACCTGTTCGTCACCAACCCCGAGCGTCTCGAGAAGGGCATCATGGAGGGCGCCGCCAACGCCCTGCTGGTCAAGGTGAACCAGATCGGCACGCTCACCGAAACCCTCGACGCCGTCGACCTCGCTCACCGCAACGGATACCGCACGATGATGAGCCACCGCAGCGGCGAGACCGAGGACGTGACGATCGCCGACCTGGCCGTCGCCGTGGGCAGCGGGCAGATCAAGACCGGTGCACCCGCTCGAAGCGAGCGCGTCGCGAAGTACAACCAGTTGCTCCGCATCGAGGAAGCGCTCGGCGATGCCGCGCGCTACGCCGGAGATCTCGCGTTCCCGCGACTGGACTTCGGCAACAAGGACGCATAACCGATGACCGACCGGGACAGGCAGCGGCCGGGGCCGCGGCCGGGTAGTCGTGCGAAAAATCGCAGTGACCGCCCCGGCCGCTCGGCTCGGCGTGGCAGCGGCATTCCGCCGTCAACCGATGCTGCTGCCTCCCCGGTCGACTCGTCTTCTCTCGCGGACGATTCGGACTCGTCGCAGCGAAGGATCCGACCTCGTCGTGACAAGCGTGCGAAGAAGGAGCGGACCTTTCTGGGCTTGTCGACGGGCAAAGCCGTCATCCTGGCTGTGGTCGTCTGCGCGTTGGCGCTCACCCTCGCAGTCCCGCTCCGGACGTACATCGGACTGCAGAGTGACGCCCGCGCGGCTGCGGCCGACAGGCTCGCCCTCGAAGATCGCGTGGAGGACTTGACGATTCGCAAGAATCAGACCGACGATCCCGCTTACATCACCGCCCAGGCGCGCGAGCGGCTCGGGTTCGTGATGCCCGGCGAGACTCCTTATCAGGTCCAATTACCCGGTGCGCGTGCACGTTCCGATGCCGAGAACGACGCACCCGCAGCGGCGACCGGGCCGTGGTACAGCACCTTGTGGTCGACTGCCACGGAAGCGCGATGAGCTCAGCAGTTCCCGATGCAGACCTGCAGGCGGTGGCGCAGCAACTCGGGCGCGAACCGAGGGGGGTCCTCGCGATCGCCTACCGCACGCCGGACGGCAGACCCGCCGTGGTGAAGACCGCTCCCAAGCTGCCCGACGGAACCCCGTTCCCGACTCTCTACTACCTGACCGACCCTCGGTTGACGGCCGAGGCGAGCCGCCAGGAATCTGCCGGTGTGATGCGGGAGATGACCGAACGCCTCGGTGTCGACGAGGACCTCGCCGCCGCGTATCTGCTTGCGGCACAGTCGTACCTGGCCGAGCGGGACGCCATCGAGCCTCTCGGCACAGACTTCACCGGTGGAGGAATGCCCGACCGCGTCAAGTGTCTGCACGTCCTGATGGCTCATTCGTTGGCCAAGGGTCCCGGTGTGAATCCGCTCGGCGACGAGTCGGTGGCGCTCGCAGCAGAGGGACCGTTGCGCGGAACGGCCTTGCCCGCAGACTGGCCCACCATCGAGGAGCTACACGCGTGAAGGTTGCGGCAATCGACTGCGGGACCAACTCGATTCGGTTGCTCGTCGCCGACATCGTCGACGGGAAGCTGACCGATCTGGCGCGCGAGATGACCATCGTGCGGCTGGGCCAGGGCGTCGACGCGACGGGTGCCTTTGCTTCGGAGGCGATCGAGCGCACCCGGCTGGCGCTCGAGAAGTACGTTGCCCAGATCCTCGACCTCGGCGGAGTCGACGCCGTTCGAATGGTGGCCACGTCGGCCACCCGCGACGCGAGCAACCGCGACGTGTTCTTCGACATGACGCGCACAGTCCTGGCCCCGATCGCCGAAGGTGCTGTCGCAGAGGTCATCACGGGGGACGAAGAAGCGCGGCTGTCGTTCGCCGGCGCCGTCGGTGACCTCGACCCGTCGGCGGGGCCGTTCCTCGTCGTCGACCTCGGAGGCGGGTCGACAGAACTCGTTCTCGGTGACGCCGACGGTGTGCGGGCGGCGTTCTCGGCCGATATCGGGTGCGTGCGGTTGACCGAACGGTGTCTGCCGTCGGACCCGCCCTCGGCCGAGGAGATCTCCGACGCACGTTCGTTCGTCCTCGATCGTCTGTCGCCGGCGTTCGCGGCTGTTCCCGTCGCCGAGGCGAAGACGTGGGTCGGCGTCGCCGGAACGATGACGACGTTGTCGGCCATCGCGCAGGACCTATCGGCCTACGATCCGGATCGGATTCATTTGTCCAGCATCGGGTTCGAGCAGCTGAACGACGTCTGCGCTCGACTGGTATCGATGACCCGCGAGGAGCGAGCCGCCCTCGGTCCGATGCACCCCGGCCGCGTCGACGTCATCGGCGGCGGCGCCATCGTCACCGGTGTGCTGGCCGAGGAGATCGGCCGCGCCGCAGGAATCTCGTCGTTGATCGTCAGCGAACACGACATTCTCGACGGGATTGCGCTCAGCATCGCCTGATCGACCTCTGATCTGGGCTGATCTGCATTCCTGCACACCCGGTCTGCGGCGATTTGTCTTGCTTCGTCCGCTCTCGCCATGAAGTCTATGTGGTCGGGGCCACACGACTGTCGAAGCGAGGATTCACTTTCATGACGACGCAGGACGCCACCGCACCCAAGGAGAAGGGCCTGGCGCGCACAGCTCAGGCGCTCGCACGAGGCACCGAGAAATGGTTCCCGGACGCCTACATCTTTGCGCTCGTCGGAGTACTCGTGGTGGCCGTGGCGGCGTTCGCGAACGGTTCGTCCCCACAGAACGTCGTCGACGCATTCGGTAACGGCTTCTGGGATCTGACCGCGTTCACGCTGCAGATGGCGATGGTCGTGCTGACCGGGTACGTGGTAGCGACGTCGCCGCCTGTGGCAAAACTGATCACCCGCTTGGCGCAGATACCCAAGTCTCCGAGCACCGCAGTGAGTTTCGTTGCGCTGCTGTCGTGTTCGGTGTCGTTTCTGAACTGGGGTCTGAGCCTGGTGTTCGCCGGATTGCTCGCACGCGCCATCGCGCGACGCACCGATCTGCGCGTGGACTATCGGGCGTTGGGGGCGGCGGCCTTCATGGGACTGGGCGCAGTGTGGGCGCTGGGGATGTCGTCGTCGGCGGCGCAGCTGCAGGCCACCGCGGCGTCACTTCCGCCCGCGCTTCTCCAGATCACCGGTGTACTGGATTTCGGCACCACCATTTTCACCTGGCAGTCGCTGGTGATGCTGGTGGTCATCGTCGTGCTGACGGTCATCATCGCGCACCTGTCCGCGCCCAAGGGAGCCGCGATCAAGACTGCGGATGAGATGGACATCGACCTCGACGACACCATCGACGAGCCGGCTCCTCGAAGCCGGCCGGGGGAGTGGCTGGAATACAGCCGACTGCTCCCGATCTTCGCCGGTGCCATGACACTCGGTTGGCTTGTCTCGCAGTTGCTTACCAAGCCCGTGCTGTCGGTGGTCAGTAGCTTGAACGGTTACCTACTCGTGTTTCTGATGCTGGGATTGGTCTTGCACGGGACGCCGCGCCGCTTCCTGGACTCGGTGGCCAAGGCTGTGCCTGCAACCGCCGGCATCCTGGTCCAGTTTCCGCTCTACGCGGCGATGGCCGCCATCTTGACCAAGGCCGCCGGGCGCGGCGGAGTGACGATCTCGGAGCATCTCGCCACCTTCTTCACCAACATCGGCGGCGGCGGCGCGTTCGCCGTGGTCATCGCCGTCTACACGGTGATCCTGGGCTTGTTCGTACCCTCCGGCGGAGGCAAGTGGCTGGTCGAGGCGCCGTACGTGATGCAATCGGCGACGGACGTGCAGATGAACCTGGGCTGGACCGTGCAGATTTACAACGTGGCCGAGGCGCTGCCGAATCTGATCAACCCGTTCTTCATGCTGCCGCTCCTCGCCGTACTGGGTTTAAGGGCGCGGGATCTGATCGGATTCACGTTCCTGCAGTTCATCTTTCACTTCCCGGTCGTCCTGCTCCTGGTCTGGCTGCTGGGCATGACGTTCGAGTTCGTGCCGCCGGTGGTGTGAAGATTCTGCGGTGATCACCGCGGGGGTAGGCGATTCCCATTCGGTGTTCTACCGTGGCTGCCATGCCAGAGATTGTGATCACCGCAGCGGGGCTGTCGCAGGCACTCGAATCGTCGAACCCACCGGTTCTTCTCGACGTTCGCTGGGCACTCGGAGATCCCGATGGTCACCTGCACTATCTCGACGCCCATATCCCCGGCGCCGTGTTCGTGGATCTGGCGACGGAGTTGGCGGGTCACGGCGAGCCGACCGACGGTCGACATCCGTTGCCCCGCATCGACGATCTGCAAGAGTCCGCGCGGCGCTGGGGAATCGACGCGGGTACGGCCGTCGTCGTGTACGACGCCACCGGGAACATGGCGGCCGCACGGGCTTGGTGGCTGCTGCGGTGGGCAGGATTGGCCGACGTGACGATGCTCGACGGCGGCTTCCCGGCCTGGGAGCGAGAGGAGTTACCGGTCGCGTCGGGGGAGGAGTCGGCACGTCGGGCGGGAACGGTGACGCTGTCGGGCGGCCACCTTCCGGTGCTGTCCGCCGACGATGCCGCTGAGCTCTCGACTACCGGTGTTCTCTTGGACGCTCGTGCGGGTGAGCGGTACCGGGGGGAGGTCGAGCCGATCGATCCCCGCGCCGGACATGTTCCCGGTGCAGTCAGTGCCCCGACGTCCGAGAACCTGGTGGACGGGCTCTTCGCGAGTCCCGAGGATCTGCGAAAGCGGTTCCACACGTTGGGCGTTCACACGGGGGACACGGTGGGTGTGTACTGCGGGTCCGGAGTGACCGCTGCTCACGAAGTTGCGGCGCTGGCGCTGGCAGGCATCGACGCGGCCCTCTTTCCGGGATCATGGTCGGCCTGGTCGTCGGACCCGGCCAGGCCGGTCGCGACCGGCGTCGAAGGCTGATGGTGCGGCCGATAAAGTAGCCGTGTCAGGGACGCCCCCATAGCCCAATTGGCAGAGGCAGAGGACTTAAAATCCTTGTGTTGTCGGTTCGAGTCCGACTGGGGGCACCGAGAACCGTTGTCGCCCGCTCCTACTCGGCCACGACCGGCTGAACTGACAACTGGGTGATCGACGGGTCGTCGGTGCCGCATCCCGTCGAGACGTACGGCAGAAACACCACTTCGGTGGTATTGGGCGAGTAGACGTCGATGCCGGAGACCGATGTCGGCTGACACGCGTCCTGCGAGAAATTCTGTACTTGAGTTGCTTTCACCGCGGCGACGGCCGACTCGCCGGGTGCCACCTGCACCGGTACGACCGTCGATCCGGTTCGAACTGCAGCCTGTCCTACTTGCGGACCACCTGGATCGGAGACGTAGGAGATTCCCGGGTATCCGTCGAGTGTGCAGGTTCGGTTTCCGGTGTTCGTAAATCTGATGGGCAGTTGCCTCGAACCGGCTGCGCCCGTGGTGCTTCCGAGAGTGACCGAGAGTTCCGCTGCTGCGCAGTTTGCGTCGTTGTCCGCGGTACTTGCTGCGGTGGCCGTCGACGACGATGCAGACGACGGGGCAGCGCTGGATGTGTTCGTCCCTGCGGCACTGGCGGAGGAGGTCGGTGCAGACGTCGGAGTCGGGGAACTTGTCGACTCGGACGAGCACGCGACCAAGGATCCTACGGCGACTACTAACATTGCCTGTGCGCAGAACCCGGATCGCCTCATAGTAAGCAATGCTACCGATATCTGATGGACGGTGGCCATGGTCTCGAGGGGGGGGTTCCGAGGCCGTATCCGTGAGTGCGATCGGCGGCGCGAAATACACTGATCGACATGGCTGTCTACCGCTCGCCGGTCGCGACGATCGATCCTGTCGCCCTCTACAAGATCCTGAGACTGCGCACCGAGGTGTTCGTTCACGAACAGAGAATCGTCGACGAGCAGGAGTTGGACGGTCGCGATCTCGAAGACACCACCACGCTGTACTGGTACGAGGAGGACGGTTCGGTTCTGGCGACACTGCGCGTCCTCGACGAGGTACCTCACACTCACATCGGGCGAGTCGCGACTGCGGCGTCGGCGCGTGGCCGTGGGATAGGCGGGCGGTTGCTGACCGCCGCTCTCGAGCAGTGTTCCGGCACCGTCGACATCTCCGCGCAGGCATACCTCGAACGCTGGTACGAGGCATTCGGATTTGTGCGAGTCGGATCGAACTACACCGAAGCGGGAATCGATCATGTCGCGATGACTCGCACTGTGTGAGACCCGACGGAAGCGACGTGCATGCCCGTTCGGCGATGTCCGACGCGAAACGGGTGTCGGTCAACAGAACCATGAAATCGCTGAGCTCCCGCCCGCGTCCCGAGCTCAGTAGCCTCGAACCCAAAGACTTCGTTCGATGCAGCATAGGAAGGTGGGCATGAACACCGTTGTGGCGCTCGCACTTGCTCTCGTCGGCTTCGCCGTTGTTCTCGCCGGGTTCGTCATCATTGCGCGCTCACTTCGCGGCCGCATGCGACGCGGGCGGTTCCACGGAATCGACAGCGCCGTAGGCGGATCTGCGTTCATGGGGGCGCCGCGCGAGCATGGCATCGCACCACCGGATCATCGTCACCCGGGCGCGGACACCGGTCAGACGAAGCCGTAACCGGCGGTGGTTTCCGCTCGAACGCCTAGTCTTCGCCTGCCCCGCATCTCGCCGCTTCCGATCACTCGGGCCGAGGACTGCCACTAGTCTCGAGCGGTGACAGATCCAACGTGGGACGGGTACGTGCGAGTGCGCGGTGCCACCGAGCACAATCTGGCAGCCGTCGATGTCGACATACCCCGCAACGCATTCGTCGCGTTCACGGGCGTGTCGGGGTCTGGAAAGTCGTCCCTGGCGTTCAGCACCCTGTACGCCGAAGCGCAACGACGCTACTTCGAGTCGGTGGCCCCCTATGCCCGTCGACTGCTTCAGCAAGTGGGCGCACCCCATGTCGCGTCGATCACCGGCCTCCCTCCGGCCGTCGCGCTGCAGCAACGTCGGGGCGGGCCCAGCTCACGCTCGAGCGTCGGCACTATCACCACCATGTCCAACCTGCTGCGCATGCTCTTCTCGCGCGCCGGCGCTTATCCCGACGGCGCGTCCCTACTTGCGGCAGAAGCGTTCTCGCCCAACACTGTTGTCGGTGCCTGTCCACGATGCGGCGGGCTCGGGGACTTCCATGATGTGACGACGGAACTGCTGGTTCCCGACCCCTCGCTGAGCATTCGCGAAGGAGCGATCGCGGCGTGGCCCGGTGCCTGGCAGGGCGCCAACCTGCGCAGCATCGTCAGCGGAATGGGTATCGACATCGACGCGCCGTGGCGCACGCTGAAAAAGAAGGACCGGGAGTGGCTCCTCTTCACCGACGAGCACCCCAAGGTGTGGATCGAACCCGAAGAGGGCCGAGTCGACCACAGTTACGAAGGCAAGTTCTGGAGCGCACGCAGTCACGTCATGCATGTTCTGTCGGACTCGAACAGCGAGCGGATGCGGGAGCGCGCTTTGGCGTTCACCGAGACCGTCCGCTGCCCGACGTGCTCCGGCACCGGGCTGCGCGCCGACGCGCTGGACGTCACTGTTGCCGGGCACTCGATCGCGGAGATCAACGCGCTTTCGCTGATCGAGCTCGCGGAAGTGTTGCGCCCCATCGCAAATGAGTCGGTGGAGACCACGGAGGTGGCGGTTCGTATCACCGCCGACCTATTGGCCAGGATCGATGTGCTGCTCGAGTTGGGTTTGGGATACTTGGCCCTCGGGCGCAGCTCGACGACGCTGTCGCCCGGCGAGACACAGCGGTTACGGATTGCCACGCAGCTACGTTCCGGACTGTTCGGGGTGGTGTACGTGTTGGACGAACCCTCTGCGGGCTTGCATCCCGCCGACGCCGAGCCGCTCCTCGACGTCCTGGACCAGCTGAAGGCGTCGGGCAATTCCTTGTTCGTCGTCGAGCACGACATGGACGTCGTCCGGCGAGCCGACTGGGTGGTCGATATCGGCCCCGCGGCGGGGGAGGGCGGCGGACGGGTCCTCTATAGCGGGCCGGTCGCCGGCCTGGAGGAGATCGAGGAATCGATCACCAGCACACACCTGTTCGGGAGGGCGGAATCCCTGCACCGCGAGGCGCGTCCCACCCAAGGCTGGCTCACTCTGACCGGGGTCACTCGGCACAACCTGCGGGAGTTGACGGCGGAGTTCCCACACGCCGTGTTGACGGCGGTGACGGGTGTGTCGGGTTCCGGGAAGTCGACGCTCGTCAGCCAGGTCTTGTTCGAAGTGGCACGCCACCGACTCGAGACCGCGGCAGACGAGGATGACGACGCTGAGATCGAGGTCGACGTGGCCGACGTCTCCGGGATCGAGATGTTCACCCGACTGGTCCGGGTGGATCAACGCCCCATCGGCCGCACCCCGCGATCGACACTGGCCACCTACGTCGGAATGTTCGACATCGTTCGCAAACTGTTTGCCGCAACCGATGAGGCCAAGGCCCGCGGATGGGCACCCGGACGATTCTCCTTCAACGTCGCCGACGGACGATGCCCCACGTGCCAGGGTGACGGTTTCGTCGAGGTCGAACTCTTGTTCCTCCCCGGCACCTATGGCCCCTGCCCCACCTGCCACGGTGCCCGGTACACCCCGGAAACACTCGAAATCACCTGGCGCGACAGAACCATTGCCGAGGTGTTGAACATGTCGGTGGACGAGGCAGCGGTATTCTTCGCGGACATCGCGGGAGCTTCCCGGAGTCTGGAGACCTTGCGCGATATCGGGCTCGGCTACCTTCGGCTCGGCCAACCAGCCACCGAGCTCAGTGGCGGTGAAGCGCAGCGCATCAAGATCGCCACCGAATTGCAGCGCACCCGCCGCGGCACTGCCCTCTACCTACTCGACGAACCGACCGCCGGCCTGCACCCCTCCGACGTCGCCCTGCTCATGCGCCAGCTGCACTTGCTCGTCGACGCGGGCAACACCGTGGTGATGGTGGAACACGATTTGGATGCCGTGGCCTCAGCCGACTGGGTCATCGACCTCGGCCCCGGCGGCGGCGACAACGGTGGCACCGTGATCGCGACCGGGACACCCGCCGAAGTGGCGGCGTCCCCGGACAGCATCACGGGACCGTATCTGGCCCGGCGGCTCCGATCCTGAACTGGTGCACTCGGTTTTTCTCGATCAGGACTCGGAACTCCGGCCGTCTGCGAGCAGGGCATCCCGCATCCACGAGTACACCCGCTCGTCGTTGAGGAGGGTGAAGTGGTGAGCGCTGTTGATCGCCAGACCGTCGTCCGGTCGTAACCCGATGTTGCGCAGCTTGTTTCGGCCGCCGGCGCTGAGGGTGCGCACCAGGCCGTCGCCTACGAACACTCCGACCGGGTTCTGCGGGCTCGCGGTGACGACAGCGGACGCGTGATAGTGCCGTACCGTCTCCGGAACCGAGATGTCGCTGGGCGCACCGACATCGAACCCGTCGAGGTCTCTCGCGTGCCCGTCTTCGTGAGTGATCGAACCGTGGACCAGGTCGCGAACCCCCGCGCTCCGACGCGCCAGCAACCGTGCGAACGGCCGCGTCTCCGGTGCCACCGCCAGCGCCGCTGCGGCGACGTGAACGCCGTGTGCAATCGGCGCACCCAGATGCGGTGTCCCCAAGGTGAACACGTCGGTCATCAGGTCGACCCATCTGCGGTCGCTTTCGGCGGCTTGGTGCGCTGCACTGCGCGAGACCAGGCCGCCCATCGAATGCCCGACGAGCGTGATCCGCTTGACCCCGACCGGCCACGCCATCACCAATTGCTCGATCAGGGTGGACAAGTCGGCGCCGTTCGTCGCGATACGCCGACCAGTGTTGTAGCGCAGGAAGACTGCGGTGGTTCCGGCATCCGAGCCCAACCGTTCACCGTAGGTCGGTCGCCCACCGAGTCGCCATGCGGACTCGGTCTCGAAGAGGCCGTGCAGGAACAGCACGAGGTGGGCGCCCGCGTTCGGGAAGGCGGCAGCCAGAGCGCGGTACTTCACGGGCACCGCGCGTCCGTCGACGCGGATCGACATCGGGAACGTCAAGGTCCGGCCGGTGCGTTCCATGTCGTCGCCGATCAGTCCGTGCAGGATCGCGATGGTCTGAGCACCGCGGGCGGTCTGCGAGGGCGACGGTCGATCGTCGTCGCCGTCCGACGTGTCGCCGAAGTCTGTCTCGTCCGAGCGGGTCAGGGCGCCGACGGCTTTGCTCGCGCCGATGCAGGCGGCGGCGATGGTGGCGTAGGTTCCGGCGGCGATCGCGTCGTGCGTGAGCTGAGTCGGCGTCACGGCAGGTCCGACACCGAGCCGCACAGCTGCGAAAGTACGTCGCGCGATCGCGGAGTGCACCGCGCGTACCCCACCCGCGGCCGACGCCAACTCGGCCAATGCGAGTTCCCCGAGTTCGCCCAGTTCTTGTGTTCGTCGACTTCTCCCCACGCGCCAAGTGTACAAGTGTTCACCGAAACAGCCTGCTGATGCTCTCTCAGCTCAGGCGGTCCAACCAGTCGCCGAGCAGGGCTCGCTCGTTGTGAGACAGGCTGTTCGACTCTGCCAGACTCATCTTGAGCTGCATCGCCGCGCCGGACCGTGTCACGGCCGGTTCGATGGCCGCGTCGGTGAGGATCGCCGACAGTGCGGCCTCTCGGCCACGCTCGGACAGGCGTATGTCGCGTGCGGCGGCCGGCATCGCGACGAGCGTGAAGACCACTCCTGTTCCGATCGCGCGCAGCATCTTCACGGCGTCCGAGATCGGAACCGCCAGGTGGCCTGCGGCAGCCGCGTGTTCGATCAGCGTGCGCAGGATCGCGTCGATGGCGTCTGCGGCGGGAGAGGACCGTCCCGGGTGCGGCCCGGCGTAGGCGATCGAATAAACGTGAGGGTTCGCCACGCCCCACTCGATGTGCATGTCCCATCCGCTTCGGATTGTCTCGATGGGGTCGGCGCCCGGCACCCATCCCGTCCACGTCCCCAAGTGTGTCGTAAAGCCATGCAGGGCAACGGCATCGAGTAGACCCTGTTTGTCTCCGAAAATGCGGTAGATCGTCGGGGCTTGAATGTGCAGAGCTGACGTGACCGCCCGAGTCGACACGGCTTCTCGTCCGCCGTCGCTCAGTAAACGTAGTGCAACGTCCAGAATGCGCAGGCGCATCTCTTCCGACTTCGCCATCCGTCGATCCTAAACTGCGCAGCCGCGAGCCCTCTCGTGCTGTGTCCGGCGACTCCCGGTCACCCGACTTCGAGGGCTCGACCGACGCGGTAGAGGGTCGCCTCGTCGAAATGGCGACCGATCAGCTGCATTCCCACGGGTAGCCCGTCGACTCTGCCGCACGGGACGCTCAGTGCCGGGTGGTGGGTGATGTTGAACGGAGTCGTGTTGGCGGACATCTCGATTGCCGCCTGGATCGAGGTGCCTGCGCTCGCGGCCGGGTCGGGAAGTGGTTGCGCGGTTTGCGGTGTCGTGGGCGTGAGAAGTACGTCGAACCGTTGCAGTGCGCCGTCGTAAGCAGCACGGAGTGTACGGGCGCGATTCACTGCCTTGGCGTAGTTGAGTCGCCCTTGCTTCTGGTCGACGTAACGGCCCACCAGAGTGAAGAGCACCACGTTGGCTGGGCGCCCGCCCACGTTGTCGCGCTGCCCGAGCAGGTGTTCCATCATGTCGACCGGGTAGTAGTCGGCTCGACCGAACCCGAAGCCCTGATTGCGGAGCACGGTCTCGGCCATCCCCTCGATCGCGATCGCCGTCCAGAGAGCCGCGCCGAGAGAATGCATGGGCACCGAGACGTCCTCGACGGAGGCCCCGAGGCCCCGCAGAGATTCGGCCGCGGCTCGCACGGTGCGGTCGACGGCGGCGTCCGCGTTCTGGCTGCCGAACCCTTCCGTCAGGATCCCGACTCGCAGTCCGCGAACCCCCGAATCGAGGGTCCTGAGGTAATCACCTGAACGGATGTCCCGTTGTCGTGGGTCGATTCCGTCCGATCCCGCGAGAACGGTGAGAAGTCGAGCGTTGTCGTACACGGTTCGGGTCATCGGACCGACATGGTCGAAATACCCATCCAGAGCGGCGATCCCGGTGTACGGCACCAGACCGTAGGTGGGCTTCAAGCCGACGACGCCCGACCAGGACGCGGGCATCCTGATCGATCCCGCTTGATCTGCGCCGAGTGTCATGTCGGCATCGCCGGTCACCAGCGCGACGGCGCTCCCGCTGGATGACCCACCCGCAGAATGGCCTTTGCGGTGCGGGTTGTGCACGACACCGCTCGATGCGGTGTGACTGCCACCGGACATGCAGAAATACTCGTTCGTAGTCTTGCCCACGATTTCTGCACCGGCCTCGAGCACACGACTCACCACCGTTGCATCGTGCGCCGGTCGGTACCCGGAAAGGACGTCTGTTCCGTTGGTCATCGGCAGACCGGCGACCATGATGCTGTCCTTCACCCCGACTCGCACGCCGGCGAGCGGCCCTGTCGAAGACCCAGCGATCGACGCGCGCACTTCCCATGCGTGGTTCGGGTCTTCTTCCCGAGTGGGTACGTAGTACGAGACCGGCTCGCGGTCCGGCAGAGGTTTCGGCTCCGGGATGGCGTCGAGGGCGTCGTAGATCCCCAGCATGCCTGCGATCATCTCGGTGTACTCGTCCGCGCTGTCGGACACTGCGGTGTAGCCGAGTTCCCCAGCCAGCTGGCTGATTTCGGTCGCGGTGGGTGCGGGTACGGGCATGGTGATCCTTCCGAGTGACGGGGTCGACCACCGATCGAGCCAACCTGCTAACAAAATAAAGTTAGCACGTCATTCGTGCTTCGTCAGAGGTCGAGGGTCAGCGTCGCTGTCACTGCGCGCGAGACGCACAACATGACGTACTTCCCGTCTGCCTGTTCCTCGGTGGTCAATACCGAGTCGCGATGGTCGGGAACGCCCGCGAGAACGGTGACTTCACACGTCCCGCACGTTCCCACTCGACACGACGTCGGTACAGCGACACCGGCGTCGTCCAGGACGTCGAGAATGCTGCGGTGTGCCGGTATCCGATGGGTGGTGCCTCGGCGCTCGAGGTGGACCTCGAATTCACGGTTCGCCACGGTGCCGAACTCCTTGGGCACGAACCGTTCCACGTGCAGGGACTGCGCAGGCCAGTGTGCTGTCGCGGCGGCAACTGCATCGAGCAGAGGCGGGGGACCGCAAGCAAATATCTTGGTGGCCGGCCGGACGTCGGTCAGCAACTCGGACAGGGGGATTCGGCCGACTTGATCCTCCGGGTACAACGTCACCCTGCTCTCATGATCTGCGAGCTGGTCGACGAACGCCATCGATGCTCGAGATCGCCCACCGTAGTGCAGTTCCCACGTTGCGCCCCGATCGTTCGCTGCTGCGATCATCGGGACGATGGGCGTGATGCCGATCCCGCCCGAGACGAAGACGTAGCGATCGGCGTCGACGAGCTCGAAGTGGTTGCGAGGAAGAGAAATACCGACCTGATGACCGACCTGAAGCCTGTCGTGAACGTATGCCGAGCCTCCTCGACCGCTCGGTTCGTTCAGGACTGCTACCTGGTACCCACCGTGGCCACCAGTACTGCCGCAGAGGGAGTACGAGCGCACGAACGGACCGATGAACAGATCGATGTGGGCGCCGGCGTCCCACGTCGGCAAGTCGGCTCCCGCACCCGACAGTTCCAGCAGTACGACACCGTCGGCCATGTACTGCTTGTTCGTGACAGTCACATACAGGTCAGGGGTTGTCGTCATGACACTCCGGAACGTCGCATCACGACTGGTAGGGAGGTCAGTGCCGGAAAGATCAGGTCCGGGAATCGAACTCCTGGCTCCACCTGCTCGATCCGGTCGAAGTGCGACGCCAGGCCCTTCAAGGTTTCCTGGATCTGAATGCGCGCGATGGGTGCCCCCAGGCAGTGGTGCAGTCCGCCGCCGAACGCCTGATGCTGACCTGCGTTGTGACGGCCGAGGTCGATCGAGTCCGGATTGTCGAATGCCGCCTCGTCGCGGTTCGCCGCTGCCAGCATGAGGATCACGTGTGCGCCCACGGGAAGTTCGATGCCGTCCGACGTGGTGAACGGCTCGGTGAGATACCGCTCCCGCACGTGCAGCGGTGTTCGAAACCGCAGGAACTCCTCGGTTGCCGAATCAGCAAGGCTCGGATCGGCTTCGAGTGCGTCGAAAACCCCCGGGTGCGTCGCCAGAATCTCGACAATGTTGGAGATGGACGTGCGGGTGGTCTCGTATCCGGCGTCGAGAATGGTGTGGGTAAGCGACAACACCTCGGTCCGAGACAGGTCGCCGCGGGCCTGAGCCTCGAGCAGGAGTCGGACGTACGGACTGTGCTGCTCGGTGGGTCGGCTGTCGAGAAACTCCTCGAAGTAGTCGAGGTAGAAACGTGTTATCGCGTCGAGCGACTTCTTGCCCTGGTCGTCGAGTGGAACGGGGGAGAAGATCTGTAGGAACTCGTGCTGGTTCTCGGTGAGGCGTCCCCAATCGTCCTCGGGGATGCCAAGAAAGTGGCAGATGACTCCTCTCGGGATGTCGACTGCGAGCTCGTGTACCGCGTCGATCGCGTGTCCGTCCGGTACTCGCGTCAGCGCCCGAGCTACCGACTCCGCGGCAATCTCGCGGAACTGCGCGACGCGGCGTGGGATGAAAAGCGGACCCACCACGTTGCGCAGCCTGCTGTGATCGGGCTCGTCGACCTGAACCAGGTTGGCGCGCAATCGATCGCGTGCGGGTCCTGCGTCCATCCAGGGCGGCGCTGTCGTCCCCTCGGGCTGAACTCGGGTGCTCGTGAGGCGAACGATATCCCGTATGTCCTCGTGCCGGCTGACGACCCAGGTCGATTCCTGGTGGGGCCACGGAATGGTTCCCATATGGCGGAGGCGGCGATAGGACTCTGTCCGGTCACCGGTCAAGAACTCGGGATCGGAGAAGTCGATGGGAAACGTCGGTGTCGAAGTGGTCATGGTCGATGCTTTCCGGTGGAGGTGAGTAGGTCGGTGAGTCCGTAGACCTTCGCCGCGGTGCCTGCGAAGATCGCTTCTCGTTCCGCTTGCGAACACGTCGCTGTCAGGCGTTGATAGGCGTTGCATACGTGCCCGAACGGGCCGGAACCGTCGGTGGGAAGGTTGCTCTCGAACATGGTGCGATCGGCTCCGAACAGTTCGATCGTGGTCTCGACGTAGGGGCGCCACTCGGCGGCCAACTGCTCGGAGCTCGCGGGTGGATGGGCCAGAAACGTCGGTGAGCCGGACATGAAGGACCCGAGACCGCCCATCTTCACGGTCACGTTCTTGCACAGAGCAATTGCCCGCATGTCGGCTTCCCATTGCGGGCGCTCCTCCTCCATTCGTCCCGTGTGGCGACCGATTCCCAAGGGATGGCCCAGGTGGTCGAGAACGATGGATGTGTCGGGAAATGTCCGCGCCAGATCGACGATGTCCGGCAATTGCGGCGCGAGGACGAACGCGTCGAAGGTCAAGCCCAGGGGAGCAAGATGAGCGAACCCACGACGAAAGCTTTCGCCCAGATACATACCGGGACCGTGGTCGAAGACCCCGGCCAGGATCGACGGGTCCTCGTCCCAGAGAGCCTCTTGCCGAACACCTTTGAACCTCGCTGGCGCCGCCGCGATGTGAGCCTTCAGTGTGGAGAGTGTCGTGGGCATCGAGAGATCGATCGGCCCGACTATGCCCGCCGCCACCCTGATCCCACGGTATGAGCCACTGGCACCCATCGCCCCCAGTCCGTTGTGGAACTCGGTCTGCCCCACCGCACGCAACTCGTCCGGTCCGTCGGCGCGGTACATCGACTGCGATTCCACGACGACGGACGCGACGACGTTGTGACCGTCGTCCAGGTAGTCCGTGTACTCGTCCACGAAGAACCGTGTGCGTCGCATGACGTGTTCGACGATCGGATTCGCACGGTCGAACAGGTGATGGTGTGCATCGATGATCGGGATGTCCGAATCGATCGGTGCTTCGATTTCGGTTGCCATTGACTCTCTTTCGGAATCGGTGTACCTAGTCTTCGTCCCAGTTGCGAGGCGCGACGTATCCGGTCTGGCCTGCTTCGGTACCCAGAGCCAGAATCGGGCCGTCCATCTTCTCCTGCCACACAAGAGATTCCATACCGATATGCAGAGGATGGTCCTGCACGGTGTACGCGCTGACACCGGTTTCGCTCGGGTAGTGCGCGTGCTCGCGCCACGACGGTGCGGACAGTAAGAGGTCGCCCGGTTCCCAGTCGATACGCTGCCCGTCGACGATCGAGTAACCGGAGCCCTCGAAGTGGTAGTTGATCGCCACCGAGCTGTGCCTGTGCCCCCGGCCCTCCGGGTGAGGCGTGTGGCCGGGTGGGATCTGAGACAGTGTCACGAAGAAGCTGCTCGTCGCTCCTTGCTTGCGCCGGGTCGAGGGGTTGTACAACGCCATGATCGTGCGTTCGCCGTCACCGGGAGTCTGTGACATCAATGCCGATGTCGCGTTGTGTGGCCAGTGCAACGGCCGGTCCGGGATCGGTTCGATGTCGACGAGGTACTCGTAGCCGCGCAGCCGGGCGCCCTCGGGGGAGACGACGTGGTCCGGTGCAGTACCGGCCGCGACCGCGACGGGTTCGTCCATGTCGATCGGCCCGTCGACCGGTGCCGTGGGGATCCATTGCGCCGAGACAGCTTCGAAGTAGTGAGTGCCGAGCTGCGCCAGGAGCGGAGCGTTGGAGTAGGCCAGTCGAACCCACCGTTCGTCGGAGTCGTTGACAAAGATGAAGGGCTTCATCGACGGGATCGTGCACACGTCGTGTTCCTCGAGACGGAAGTCGACGCCGTCTGCCGACACGGATCCGTTACCGCGAATGCCGATGTGCACCTGGGTGGAGTTTCGCCGGATGCGCTGGGTCTGCTCGCCGGGAAGCAGCACTTCGACGGCCACGTCGATGCCGGGTGCGAAACCGCGGTGTGTCGACTCCGGGTGGATCAGCATCGCGGCGCGTCGTCCGTTCGCCGGCGCAGGGCCGTCGGACAGCCGGTCGACGAGAGCGTCAATCTCGTTGCGCGACACTTTGATCGGCGCCCACGGCATGGGCAGGTCGAGATCGACTCCGCTGACGTCGGCCATCCTCACACCCGACTGCGTGATTGCAGCGCGACCGCCCGATTCTGTGACCGTCATCGGTCGTCCTCCTTGTGTGGTGTACGTCTCTGATCTGAGCCGCTGTCCAGGACGCTAAGCCGATCGGTGACGAACGTCCAAGACACGTTTCGGCATCGGGGCATAAGAGATTCGCTATCCCGCAACGGAATCGCACCACAGACGTTTCGCACGGAGGGGCCGTGGTCGCCTTCGGAGAATTGTGACTACTCCCGGTGATCCCGCGGCGGCGCCATGCGGCTCAGTCCCGACCGTATCGCGCCGAGCGCGGCCTCCTGTAGCGGCGAGAAATGCTTGTCTCGACGGTGAACGAGGACGATCTGCTCTTCGATCCTGAAATCGGGCACATCGACCGGCCGCAACGGGCCGCCCGCGCCGACGGCGTATTCCGGCGCGATGATGGCCCAGTCGTGCTCGACGGCGGCCCGAACCATCGCTTCGGAATGGCCCAGCCGGATGACGAAGTGGGGTTCGTCGTGACCCAGGTTGCGCAGTTGTGCAACCAGATTGCGTTGATACACGACCTCTCTGGGAGCGCCGACCAACGGTAGCGACAAGGCCTCGCCAAGGCTGAGGGTGGCGCCGTCGGCAACCAGGTCGGTGGTGGCGTAGACCGAGAGCTGCACGCTGCTGAGAACTTCCGACGTCGTAGCGTCGGAGAACTCGCGCTCGTCCCAGTTGAGGACGGCGAAGTCGAACTCGCCGGTCTCGACTCCGCGCACCACCTCTTCGGGACGGGAGATGGACACCGTGATCTCGGCCTTGGGTCGCTCCTTGCCTACGGTCGCGAGAATCGGTGCGAGCAAATAGGTTCCGACCGCCATGCTCGATGCCACCAGGACGCGGCCGGTGTCGCCGGATGCCAGATCCCCGACATCACGGCGGACCTGTGCCGCGCCGGCGAGCACGTTCTTGGCCCACTCGTTCGTTCGCTCTCCCGCTTCCGTCAGAACCAGGCGATTTCCACGGCGAACGAACAACGTTGCGCCTACCCAGGATTCGAGCGCGCGAAGCTGCGCCGACACTGCGGGCTGCGCAACCATCAGAATTTCGGCGGCACGCGTGACGCTGCGTTCGTCCACGACGAGCCGGAACACTTCCAGCCGACGGAAGGACAGTTGACTATCCATTCTCACCCCATAAGCAACGGGTTATTCCTACATCCAGAATTCGATAATTGATTTATAGCAGAACACGCACCACTGTTGGTCACATCACACCGATGCTCAGTCCGGCCCGAGAGGTTGTCATGTCAGCACCCCCCGAGACAGCCCAAGTCTCGGTCTTCACCGACGAGCAGGTCGTCGACATCGTCGACCGCCGCGAGGCAGCCCGCGCTCTTCGCGACGTCCTCGTCTCGGCGCATCGGGGCACCGCCCACTCCATCCCGAAGACCATGGCGCAGTTCGACGACGCCAGCACCGCCCACTCGCTCGGCGCCATCGACCTCGCACAGCACATCGTTGCGTTCAAGAGCTGGGTGAACACGCCCAACGGCGCTTCTGCGATGCTGACGCTCTTCGACTCCGTCGACGGACGGACGCTCGCCGTCATGAGCGCCGGCGCCCTCGGGATGTTGCGCACAGCCGCTGCAGCCGCGGTGGCCACCGACCTCATGGCGGACCCGGCCGCGGACCGGCTCGCCATTCTCGGCACCGGGCGACAGGCATTGCATCAAGTCGCGGCAATTCACGACGTTCGGCCACTCGAAGTGGTGCGCGTGTGGAGCCCGAGGGAGAGAAGTCGCATCGAATTCGCCGAGCGAATCGAATCGACTTTGGGAGTCCGAGCCGAAGCCGCTCGATCGGCGCAATCGGCGGTCGCCGATGCTCCGATCGTCACCGCCGTCACCCGTGCGACAGAGCCGTTCCTCGAGGGCCATTGGCTCGCGCACGGGGCTCATCTGAACGCAGTGGGTGCCATCCTGCCGAGCACGGCGGAACTGATGCCGTCCGTTCTGAGGCTCAGCACCGTTACTGCCGTGGACGACATCGACAACGCACGACGCGGATCGCGTGAACTACGAGAGCATTTCGGGCCAGATTTGGGTGGTGTGATCACTCTCGGTGAGATCGTCCACCGTGCGGTGAAGCGCCCCGACAATCCGCGCCTCACCGTCTACAAGGGCCTCGGATCCGGTCTCACCGACCTCGCCGTTGCGGCAATGGTATGGCGCAACTCCACTATCACGAAGGACCTTCGATGACCTATCGCAGCGATCCGTCCCGGATCACCGGCTCCATTGCACCGCTCATCACACCCTTCACCGACGACGGCGATCTCGACGTGGACAGCTTGCGCCGACTCGTCAAGTGGCACATAGCGGCTGGGACACATGGTATTTCGATCGGCGGCTCCACCGGCGAACCGAGCGCGCAGACGGTAACCGAGCGCATCCTCGCCATCGAGACCGTCGCGGATGCGATCGGCGGGCGCGTGCCGTTCATCGCAGGCACCGGATCGGCCAAACTGGATGAAACCATCGAGTTGACGACGGCCGCCGAACGCGCCGGCGCCGATGCGGCTCTGGTCATCACGCCCTATTACGCGCGGCCCACGCAGCAGGCGCTTGTCGAGTGGTACACCCGCGTCGCTGCGTCGACGCCGAACCTTCCGATCATCATGTACAACGTCCCGTCGCGGACTGCCGTGGAACTGGCTCCCGACACCGTCGCCCGCATCTACCGTGACGTACCCAATGTCGTCGGGATAAAGGAAACCACGAAAGATTTCGAACACTTCTCACGCGTGATCGAGACAGCCGGTGACGGGCTCCTCGTCTGGTCCGGAATCGAACTGCTCTGCCTGCCGTTGCTTGCGCTCGGCGGTATCGGCTACATCAGCGCAACGTCGAACATCGCACCGCGGGCGTGCGCCGAAATGTACGAGTACTGGATGGCCGGCAAGCACGACGACGCTCGGCGCATCCACTACGCCCTGCACCCCCTGGTGGATCTTCTCTTCGTGGAAACCAACCCCACTACGGCCAAGTGGGTGCTCGAACGAGAAGGCAGGATCGCCTCCGCCCACGTCCGACCGCCCTTGATCGAGACCACGGACGCCGGAATCGCCGAAGTGCAACGACTTCTCGGCAGTGCATCCGAACTCATGGCACGCGAACGCGAAGTCGGATGAGACTCGGCACAGTGGTACGCGGCAGCCAGGCGTCGACCGTCGCCAGCGTCGACGGCGCAACCCTCCATGACATCTCGGACTACGCCGGTCCCGACGGGCTTGCGGGGTTGCTGCGATCGGTGGATGTCGACGACATCATCGGCATCGACCTGGCTCGGTACCCGGTCGTGGCCGAGGCGGCTGTCCGCTGGCTTCCTCCCGTACCAGCGCCGAGCAAGATCTTCTGCGTCGGACTCAATTTCAGCACGCATGCCGCCGAAGTACTCGCCGACGTGTCCGACCACCCGACGTTGTTCACGCGATTCTCGTCGACCTTCGTCGGGCATCGGCAACCCTTGCTTCGGCCGACCGTGTCCGACACCCTGGACTGGGAAGGTGAGGTCGCTGTCGTCATCGGGCGCGGCGGACGTAACATCCCCGCCGCGGATGCACTCGCACACGTTGCGGGGTACACGGTGATGGGGGAGAACAGCATTCGGGAGTGGCAGCTTCACTCCAAGCAAGCCACCGCGGGCAAGAACTTCGACGGCACCGGCTCGTGGGGACCGTGGATAGTCACTCGCGACGAGATCCCGGACCCCGCAGCGCTGGAAATAGTGACCGAGCTCAACGGGGTGCAAGTGCAACACGGCACGCTCGCCGATCTGGTGTTCGACGTCGGTTCGATCATCGAGTACATCAGCACTTTCACGCAACTGGCGCCCGGCGACGTCATCGCCACCGGCACACCCGCCGGGATCGGCCACCGGCAGGATCCGCCTCGTTACCTGAAGCCCGGTGACACGCTCACCATCCGGATCCCGGGTTTCGTCGAGCTGACGAACGACGTCGCCGACCCGCCCGCCTAGTTCGGCTGTGCCCCGAACAGTCCCGCCTGGTCGGGACAGAAGTTGGTGACGATCGCGACGGCCCCCGGGTCGGCAGCGAGCGGGTTGGTTTCCTTCGTGAGGGTGGGCTGCGTCGCGCTCAATCCGCACACGTCGAAGGTCGTGCCGAGGAGCAACGAGACCGGGTGGCTCGTCGAAATCGAGGCCAAGCCCGCCCGTATCTCCGGTGCCCCGTCGGTGGTGTCCGGCACGGAGGCGGCGATGGCCTGGTCGAGTCGCTGAGTCATTCCGGTGGACAGCGCCTCGTCGGTGCAGAACTGCGATGAGAGGCGTTCGAGCGCACCCCCCGGCGCCTGGTCGAGGATCGACACCTGCTGGTCGGTCAACGTCGCTTCCGTAGGAGCGGGCGACGGGTTGCCGAGTGCTGCGCTGTAACGCGCGTAGAGGGCGTTCTGATCGGCAGCCAGGGCGCTGATGTCGCTCTCGACTTCTTCTTGCGAAGGATTCGGCCCACTGAACGCGACTGGGCACGGCGAATCGGCAGCTGCGGCTGTCGAGGTCGAAGTCGAGGTCGGAGCCGCGTCTGCCGTGGTGGCCGGCTCGCTCGAGCATCCCGCGACGGTGATCGCCACGACCCACGACAGAGCAATGCAGGCAGCCGTCGAGCCAAGGTTGTTCTTCTTCACGATGTTCGGGAGTCTTTCGCTGTGACGAGAGGACACGGCCCGCTCGAAGATGGTCGTCGTACGACTGGAAGTGTGGCGTCCCGAGCCCGTACGTGTCTAACGCGATTTGCCCCGAATGTCTCGTAAAACCAACTGTGCGTTCGCCGTTCACGATTCGTTCACGTGAATGGACAAGTTCGCCGCTGCGTTTGCGGACACCGGTCAGTGGTGCTCCACCACGAGATTCATCACCGTCACAACGAGACCGATGAGGGCCGCGGCGCCCGCACCGACGACGGCTCCGAGCCATGGCCGGCGCGCGACATGCCATCCGCTGACCGCACCGACGACGAGTAGGAACAGCAGTCCGAGATCGGCGACCGTATCGAGAGTCGTTGCTGCCGACCACCATCCCGTCGCTCGGCCGATCGACAACAAGACGAGCGGAACGATGGTCAGGAGGAGAAACTGCGCGGAGTGCCAAGCGTCGTCCGCGAATTCGCCACGGGTCGGCAAGCTTCGGTGATGCTTCACGTGGCCGAGAACCGTCGCGAACAGGTGGGCCAGAGCGGAGGCGACCATGGGGCCGATCACCACACTGGCGGCGTCACCGAAGTCGTTGATGCCGTCGTCCGTGGACACGATGAACACTGTCATCAAGGTGACGGTTCCGTAGATCAGGGGCTCGAATTCGAGGCGTGGCAACCTGCGTGCTGTCGACTTGTCCATGCTATTGATCAGCCTTCCGATTCCAACGCCTCCGCCAGCATGTGCATCGCCGCCGTGGTGGACAGTGCGCGCACACTTGCACGGTCCCCGGGTAGTCGGAGCGTGCGGGCGACGGTAGCCCGCCCGGCAACTGCGATCCCGAAACACACCGTGCCGACCGGTTTGAGTTCGGTGCCGCCGCCGGGTCCCGCGATACCGCTGGTGGAGATGGCGATGTCGACGCCGACGCGGTTCAGCGCGCCTTCCGCCATCGACGCAGCCACCGGTTCACTCACCGCTCCGTGCTCGTCGATGATGTCGGCGGGGACGTCGAGCAGACCCGTCTTGGCTTCGTTCGCGTACGACACCACTGCGCCGATGACGTACGCAGACGAGCCGGCGCGATCGGTGAGACGCGCCGCGATCATTCCGCCGGTGCACGACTCGGCGGTGGCAATTCGTTTGCCGGACAGGCGTAGTGCGACGATGTCGTCGATCGTGGACCCGTCGGTCGAGAAGATCTTCGAGCCGTGTCGACGGTCGACGATGCTCGCGAGGTTATCGTAGTCGGCTGCGGCCGACTCGGCGAAACGGGTCACCATTTCGAGCTCACCGAGGCGCAGGCAGGTGGTGATCTCGAGTTCGCCGAACCCGGATACGTCTTGCTCAGCCGTACGCAACGTTGCCGCGAGGTCGGCCTCGGAAAGGCCGTACGCGCGGATCGTCTCCTGCCGGACGTCCGCTCGGCGCAACAGAACTCGGGCAATCGGTGCGCTTTCGAGAGCCTCGTGCCACATTGCCTGCAGTTCGCGAGGCGGGCCCGGCAAGATCAGGACCGTCGGCAGCGTTCCGGATTCGTTGGCCGCGATCGCGACGCCAGGGGCTGTTCCCGTGGGCGAAATGGAATACGCACCGTCCGGAACCATCGCCTGTTTGCGTATGCCCGCCCGTAACGGTTCGGAGTCGGCCGCGGAACTGAGGCGACCACGCCAACGCTGCACGATCGAGTCGATACGTCGCTCCAGCTCGGCGTCGAGACGAAGGTCGAGACCGTAGAGAGCGGCGACGGTGGCGACGGTGAGATCGTCGGCGGTCGGTCCGAGGCCTCCGGTCGTGACGATCAGGTCGACGCGCTGATCGGCGAGAAACTGCAGTTGTGCAGTCATGTCGTCCGGGCGGTCCCCGCACACCGTGATGTGCGCGACGTCGACTCCCATCTCGAGCAGTCGCTGAGATACCCACGGTCCGTTCTGGTCGGACACCCGACCGGCGAGAACCTCGGTTCCCGTGACCACCACACCCGCTCGTAACGCCATTGCTCGACCTTACTGACAACCAGGCCCCGGACTACGTCGGATTGCCGACCTGGTCGCACGGTGCCACGTGCCCGTCGTCGATGAGCTGCAGTGTCACTCGCATCTCGTCGGGTTGAATACTGCCGGCCCAGCCGGAATAGGGGTGGTCCAGGAACATGACCACCACCAGCGCAGACGCTACGAGTGCCGATACGAATGCGATCGGGATCGCTTGCACGACTGCGCTTTCGCGCTTGTCCGCCTGCACGCACATGTACGTCAGGATGGCCGATGCCCCGATGCCCAGTACGATCCACAGGGGGAACGGGACCGACGGTGTCGCCTCGGCAGCACGAGCGCGGCGACCGTCTCGGCGTTCGGCCTGCTGGTCGAACCACTGCCCGTACGCAGCCTCCTGGGACGCGCCCTGCGGCGACGTGGCAGCGAAGTCGTCGACCATCGTGTCGACCCAGTCGGTGACCACGGGGGACATCTCACCGCGGGACATGGCGGGCCACTCGTCGGAGATCACGGCGCGGCTGTAGCAGATGAGGTCACCGTGGAGGCGTTCACCATCGCGCCCTTCGAGAACTTCGGACACGCTGTGCAACTCGGTCACGGCGACGGCCTCCACGCTGGCTCCGTTCCGCGCAGCCTGATAGCTCTGGAGAGCGAAGAAGATGGTGAACGCCAACAGCACCGCGAACATGGTTCCGATTACAGTCAGCGCCCCCGCCGCGCGGGTGCTGTCGATGAACCAGCCCGGGTCGGGCGCGCGGGTACGCACTGCCAGTTTCACGGTGACGGCCATCGCCACGACGACGACCACGACAAGACCCAGTATCCAGCTCGACACCGGGCAACTGTAGGCGCGTGCGCGTCGCAGCGTGAGTGGAAACGAATCCGAATCATGTTGCGGGAGAATTACATACCGAAGGATGGCACCGAACCCCGTAACGGTGTCGAGGATTGTTTGACGTGATGTGCTGCGCCTGGTGTCGCCGCACCTTACTGTCATGCACCAGAGCAGCTACCGCTGTGTCGACCGGGCAGGGGCGGTGCTGTGATGTCGAAGGTCAGAACGTCCCTCAGGCTCGCCGGGATGCGTCCTCTCCCGACGTGGCGCGCGGGGACACCGGTGGACGTGCGGGGTAAGCGGATCCTGATCACCGGCGCATCCTCCGGAATCGGCGCCGTCGCCGCCCGCAAGCTCGCAGCAGAAGGCGCAACCGTCATTGCGGTCGCACGTCGGCAGAGTCTCCTGGACGAGGTCGTCGACCGGATCACGGCGGCGGGTGGCAACGCCGTTGCCGCCCGCGCGGACCTGTCCGACCTCGCCGAGATCGATGCACTGGTGGAGCGCGTCGGCCGCGTGGACGTCCTGATCAACAACGCGGCCAGGTCGATTCGGCGGCCGCTCTCGGATTCCCTCGAGCGCTGGCACGACATCGAGCGAGTGATGGCCCTGAACTACTACGCGCCGCTCCGGCTCGTTCGCGGACTGTCGCCCGGAATGATCGAACGCGGAGACGGGCACATCGTCAATGTCGCGACGTGGCGCGTCCTGCCGGAATCGTCGCCGATGTTCGCCGCGTACAACGCATCCAAGGCGGCGCTGAGCGCGGTCAGCCGCGTCATCGACACCGAGTGGGGATCGGCAGGCGTGCACTCCACCACGATCTACTACCCCTTGGTGTCGACACCCATGATTGCGCCCACCCGGGCCTACGACGGGATTGCTGCACTGAGCGCAGACGAGGCAGCCGACTGGATGGTGACCGCCGTGAGGACACGACCCGTTCGAATCGCGCCCCGCAAGGCCCTCGCGCTCCGAGCGCTCGACGTCGTGGCACCGCGCACGCTCAACTCCATCCTCCAACGAGAGACCGATCGTATGAACGCGAGAAGCATTGCGGCGCAATCATGAACAAGTCCCTACTCGGAGCGGCCGTCGCTGCCGTGCTGCTGCTCGCGGGTTGCTCGCAGTCCGAGCCCACCGCCGCGCCCACCGCCGAGCCGGCGGTATATCCCACGGGACCGGTCACCATGACGGCGGGAGCCACGACGGGTAGTGGGTTCGACCTCACCATCCGTTCGGTCGTCGATGCGCTGCAGAAGGAGAAGATCGTCGATGTTCCCCTCCCGGTGGAGAATCGACCCGGCGGCAGCGGAGCCGACTTCCTCGCCACGATGATCGCGGACCACCGGGGCGCCGGCGACCAGGTCGCGGTGACATCGCTGTCGATGATGGTGAATCAGTCGCGCGGCACCTCGAAGTACGGCTACGACGATGTCACGATGATCGCCCGGCTGATGACCGAGTACTACGTCGTCGTGACTCGTCCCGGTTCTCCGTTCGCCGATCTCGGCGACGTCCTGGCGTCCATGGCGTCCGATCCGTCGAGCGTGACGGTCGGGGCCGCTTTCGACGACGAGCTGCCTTTTGCTCTCCTGGTGTCCGCAGCCGGAGGCGACCCGTCCACCGTGCAGTACGTCACGCAGGAAGGCGGTGGCGACCAGAACGCGGCGCTGCTCAGCGGAGAGGCCGACGTGGCGATCGGCGGCGTCAGCGAGTTCGTCGACCAGGTGACGTCGGGAAGCCTCGACGCACTCGGCGTGCTGGCCGACAACAGGCTGCCGGGCCTCGACGTCCCGACCGCGCGGGAGCAGGGACTCGACGTCACCCTGTCCAACTGGCGGGGTCTCTACGGGCCTCCGGACATGCCGGCGAATGCCGTCGAGTATTGGCAGTCGGCGCTCGCACGGATGGTGGAGACACCCACCTGGATGCAGACCGCAGAGCGCAGCAAATTCACCACGACCTTCATGATCGGTGACGACTTCCAGAGTTTCCTGGCCGAGACGCAGGCGGCCGTCGAGACCGGATTGCGCGCGGCGCCGCGGTGACGCAATCATCGAGGGACGCAACGTCGTCCGCGCTCGGTGTGGGACACAGACCGGAGAACTTGGCACTGGGCGCAGCACTGACCACGGCGGCGTTCTTCTGCGTCTCTCTGGTCGGCGCCCTGGCGAAGCAGGGCGGTACCTACACGTCGACGGGCGTGCTGCTGCTCTTCCAGAACGCGATCGGTCTGCTCTTCGTGGTTCCGGTGGCGCTGCGCGGCGGCTGGGTTGGGGTGAGAACGCGCAGGATCGGTCTGCACGTGCTGCGGGCGGCGACGGGAACGGCGTGTTGGTACTCGTTGTTCTTCGCCATCACCGAGATTCCGCTCGCCAATGCGACTCTGCTGACGTACAGCGCGCCGCTGTGGATGCCGCTGATCGCGTGGGCGGTGACCCGGCAGCGCGTGGCGAGGCCGACGTGGATCGGTGCGGGGGTGGGCTTCGTCGGAGTGCTGCTGGTGCTGCAACCGCAAAGTCAGAGTGTCGGATTCGGCTCGCTGGCTGCGCTCGCCGGGGCGTTGTTCCTGGCGACCGCGATGATGTCGGTGCGCTGGCTCGGGGCGACCGAACCGATGATCAGGGTCCTTTTCTACTACTTCCTTCTGTCGACCGTCATCTCGATTCCGATTGCAGTAGCCGACTGGCGCCCGATTCCACCGCAGGCGTGGTGGTGGTTGGCAGCGTTGGGGTGCGCGCAGCTGGCGTCGCAGGCGCTGATCGTGCTGGCCTACCGGTACGCGCCGGCCGAGAAAGTCGGTCCGTTCATCTACTCCGTCATCGTGTTCACGGCCCTGATCGACTGGGTTGTCTGGAACCACCGGCCGACGTTGTTCGCCTGTCTCGGAATGGTTCTGGTGATCGGAGGCGGGTTGGTAGCGGTCCGCGCACGACGTTCTCTAGGTGTGCGTGATCGCCCGTGACGCGTATCGGGACGCGGCATCGCGTAGGGCGCGAGTGATGGCGTGCATACTCGGCGTGAACTTTCGTCGAGCGAGCGTCGCGATGTAGATCGACCGGGTGGGTACGGCGTCCTCGGCGCGGAACTCGACGGCGGACACGTCGGGTCGGTGATGCGCCACGGCCAACCGCGGGACCATGGCTATGCCGACTCCGGCTGCAACCATGGCCTCGATCTCACGGTAGTCGTGTGCTTCGTACACGACCTCGGGTACGAAGCCGGCCTCCTTGCAACTGCGATAGAGCACGTCCGCCGCGGGATGATCGGCACTTCGTACAATCCACCGCGCACCGCGCAGGGACGAGATGGACACGGAGTCCACGGCCAAAGCGCTCTCGGTCGGGGCCAGCAGAAGCGTCGGATCTTCCATCAGGGGATGCAGAGTCAGGGACTGGTCGGCCGACTCCGTCCAGTCGTAGCTCCACAGCAACGCCAGCTCGATTTCACTCGAGTGCAGCATCTCCAGGAGTTCGGGACGTACGGCCGACCGGGCTCGCACCTCGATTCCCGGCCATCGTGCGTGACAGTCCTTGAGGGCATCGGACAGAAGTGTCGCACTGACCGTCGGGAAGGAACCGAGCCGAACCGAACCCCGTTCCAGCCCGCTCAGAGCTTCCAGATCGCCGCGGGCGGCGCGCATCTCCCGACGGAACAGGCGCGCGCGGTCGGTCAGGACTTCTCCGGCTTCGGTCAACTTCACTCCACGGGGCAGACGGACGAGGACTGGTTGGCCGATGCTGTTCTCCAGCTTCGAGATTCGTTGCGATGCTGCCGACGGCGTCATGTTGGCCGCCTCCGCTCCCGACGTCAGTGATCCGGCATCGGCAATGTCGAGCAGCAGAAACAACGTGACCACATCGAATGTGCTCTGCACCGTGCCTCCTCGTGACTTCAGTTGAACTGAAGGGCAGCGTAGCAAATGCACATTGTCCTGAACGGAGGTTGCTTCTAGCGTGATGTGCGACACGATCGACGGTGGGATCTCCGGCCGTCACGATCGTCATCCGAATCCCTCGACCGCAGCAGAAGGACCGAAGACCATGACCTCCGTAGAAATACTTCCGCTCCTGGCACTGGTGGCGATGTTCGCCATTGCCACCATTTTCCCGATCAACATCGGGATCCTCGGCTTCGTCGGAGCCTTCGTGGTCGGTGCATTCGTCCTCGGGTACGACGACAAGGAGATTCTTGCGTCGTTCCCCGGATCGATCGTCCTGACCATCGTCGGCGTCACCTACTTCTTCGGCATGGCAAAGCAGAACGGGACCATCGACCTGCTGGTCAACGCCTGCATTCGAGCTGTGCACGGCCGGGTGGCCATCGTCCCCTGGGTGTTCTTCGGATGCGCGTCCGTCCTCACCGCACTCGGCACGTTCAGCCCTGCCGCGGTTGCGCTCATCGCTCCGGCCGCACTGGCCTTCGCCGCCAAGACGAAAATGAGCCCTCTGGTCATGGGAATCATGACGATCAACGGTGCCCACGCCGGCGCCTTCTCGCCGATCTCGGTCTCGGGCGTGCTCGTTCGAGACCTCGTCGAATCCAATGGTCTCACCATCGCGCCGTGGACACTCTTTCTCGCCAGCTACGGAATCAACACGCTTCTCTCGGTGATCACGATCGTCGTGTACTCGGTCCTCGGACGTATGCGCCCCCTGGAGTACTCCGCACTCGGTACCTCGGATCGCCCGTCGCCGGATGCATCCGGGGCAGGAGCGGACAACTCCGGATCCGGCGGAACCGGCGCCGGCGGAACGAAGACGCTCGAGCGCACCACCGTTCCCACGCTCGGGGTGATGGAGCGAGTCCAGGTCACGATGACGCAGAAGCTGACACTTGCGCTCACCGCAGTCGTTCTCGTCCTGGTGCTCGTGTTCCACCTTCCGATCAGCTTCGTCGCAATCGCCGCAGGGTGCATCCTGGCCTTCACCGACATGTCGAAGCAGAACGACGCGATCGCCGGAATCAGTTGGTCCACGGTTCTTCTCGTGGCCGGCATGATCACCTACATCTCGATGCTCGAAGAGCTCGGGACCATCGACCACCTTGCCGAAGCTGCCATCACCATCGGCGCGCCCATCATCGTCGCGGTGCTGCTCTGCTACGTCATCGGAGTCACCTCTGCGTTCGCGTCGTCGACAGCCCTCCTCGCGGCAGTCATCCCGCTGGCGATGCCGCTGCTCGAGACCGGTGCGCTCCCCGTGGTGGGCGTGGTTGCCGCCTTGGCCATCTCGGCGACCGTCGTCGACGTGTCCCCGTTCTCCACGAACGGTGCGCTCGTGCTGGCGAGCGCGCAGAACATCGAACGCCGTGCCTTCTACCGGCAGCTGCTGATCAACGCCGGCATCGTCGTGGCAATCGCACCGGCTCTGTGCTGGACGCTGCTGGTGGTCGTGCCAGAAGTCTTCTGAGTTAAGTGCAGCGAAACATCACTGCACTGATTCGTAATTGTGCTCCACGCAGGTGGGGCGCACTCTGGAAGTACCCAAGACCGCCGGTTCCCGAGCGGCGCACATTCTCTCGAAACGATTCCTAGGTGGTAGTTGTGTTCACTCTTCACGGAACTTGGATGCGGGGCGGCACCAGCAAGTGCTGGCTGTTCAACGCAGTCGATGTCGACCCCTTGATCGAGGTCGCCGGCGGGCTCGACGCCATTTTGTCGTCGGCTTTCGGATCCGGTGATCCCCGGCAGTTGGACGGAGTCGGCGGAGGCAGTTCGACAACCTCCAAAGCGGCGATCGTGCGCCGATCGTCGGAGCCCGGCGTCGACATCGAGTACCTGTTCGCTCAGGTCTCGATCGGTGCGGAAACCGTCGAGTGGGGGAGTAACTGCGGGAACTGCGCAACCGCCATCGGGTTGTACGCGGTGCAGACCGGGTTGGTGCCGGCCGGCGGTGTCAGCACCACGGTCCGCATGCGCAACACCAACACTGGCGCCCTCCTCGTAGCCGAGATCGCGACGACCGGTGGCGTGGTGCCCGCAGAAGGATCGGCCGGAGTTCCCGGCACCACGGCGCTGGGCGTTCCTGTCGCACTGACCTTCGTCGACGTTGCCGGTGGCACCGCCCTGCTGCCGACGGGGAATCCGATCGACGAACTCGAGCACGACGGGCGAACCGTGCGGGCAACTCTGGTGTCGGCGGGCGCTCCGTCCGCCTTCTTCGACGCCGATGATCTCGGGCTCACCGGTTCCGAAACCATTTCCGAACTGGCGCAACATGTTCCGGACCTGATCGGCTTGCGGCGGCAGGCTGCAATTCGAATGGGACTGTGCGGGGAGAACGACCCCGTGTCGAATGCGATCCCGAAGGTGGGCATCGTCGGATCCCCGGTCGACTACCGCACGACTGACGGGACCATGATCGCCGCCGCAGACTACGACGTGTCCGTGCGCATGCTGTCCATGATGGCTCCGCACCCGGCAATCGGACTCACCTCCGCCGTGGCGGTCGCGGCGGCGGCCAGCGTCGCCGGTAGTGGGGTGACGGCGCGTGCTCACGTCGGATGGCCCGGTTCCCTGCGCGTCGGAACGGCGGCCGGTGTGATCCACCTGGACATGGTGTGCGACGACGCGGGCAGCATCACGTCGGTGACTCTGCACCGGGCAGCGCGACGAATTGCTCAGGCCGACCTGTTCGTCACGACGCCGGCCCGTGCGCTGGCCGGGGCAGCCACGTAGCTCAGCCGTGTCCGCGACGGCGCAACACGACGAACACGCATGCGCGCGGCTTATCTTCGAACCACGCGTGCCAGCTCGTCGGCCGTCGACCGGTAGATCTCGCCCAGGTCCGCGTTCTCTCCACCATCGATGCGTTCGGCCCAGTCGTCGAAGGCGACGCGGACAGCCATTCCGGCGCCTTCGACGAGAAGCCGTGCATGAGTTCGGGATTCGGTGCCCGACAGGGCCTGTGTCACTCGGTCGGTGATGCGGCACAGCGCCATGGCTTCTGCGGCGAACGCGGCGGCGCGTAGATGTGCATCGCCGCCGATCAGCCTTCTGGTCCGCAGCAGGCGGTCCCGCGCATCGGGGGACGACGACACCCGCTCGATCGACCGGGCGTAGACCTCTTGGATTCCGGTCATCGTGATCTCCGCAGCGAGTGTCGAGTCGAGCCATCCGCCCAGATCGGACTCGAGGTGGGCGTCGATCTCGAGCACCGATTCCTCTTTCGACGGGAAGCATCGGAAGAATGTGCTGGGTGAGATGCCGGCCTCCGCGGCGATCTGGTCCACGGTGGTTGCGGACGATCCCTGTCGCTCGAAGAGATCCAGCGCAGCGCAGGCGATGTCGAACTTCGTCTCCTGCCGACGGCGCTCCCGCAAGTCCGGGGCCCGCTTCACACTCGCGGTCGATCGCTGCTCGCTCATGACCCTCCTTCCGATGCTGCCAGGTTAGCACTCGATACCAAGTTGACAGTGACTGTCAGAGTGGATGACAATATCAACAAGGCAGCCGCATGCGCTGGTGGTCCCACTTCGACGAAGGTTCACGATGCAGACACACGACACGAACGCCGACGCCCGCCCGGCCGACAGCGCACTTCCACCTGGGAGCAAGCTGCTGATCGGCGTGTTGGTCGTCGCGGCCTTCGTGATGATTCTCAACGAGACGATCATGTCTGTGGCACTGCCGAGTTTGATGGTGGACCTGTCCATCAGCGCAACCACCGCGCAATGGCTGACGACCGGCTTTCTCCTCACGATGGCCGTCGTCATTCCGACCACCGGATATCTGTTCCAGCGTTTCACGTTGCGCCAGGTATTCATCGCCGCGATGACGCTCTTCAGTCTCGGAACGCTTCTGGCCGCGTCGGCGCCGGGATTCGAGATACTTCTTGCCGGACGCGTGGTGCAGGCCGCGGGTACCGCAATCATGCTGCCGCTGTTGATGACCACCGTCCTCGGCGTCGTGCCCGCGAGTCAGCGAGGACGGATGATGGGCGTCATTTCCATCGTCATTGCTGTCGCCCCCGCCGTCGGCCCCACCATCTCCGGAATCATCCTCGACCTGTCGAACTGGCGCTGGATGTTCTGGCTGGTGCTGCCGATCGCGCTCGTCGCGTTCGGGGTCGGAGCCAAGCTCGTCGTCGACATCAACGAATCGCGCAAGGCGCCGCTGGACGCGCTGTCGGTCATGTTGTCCGCGTTCGCTTTCGGGGGCATCGTGTACGGACTGAGCACCATCGGTCACTCGTCCGGAGATTCGTCCGTCCCGGTGTGGGTTCCCCTTGCCGTCGGTGTCGCTGCGCTGGTCGTATTCGTCCTGCGGCAGCTCTCGCGCCAGGAAAGGGGCCTGGCGCTCCTCGATCTGCGTCCGTTCTCCACTCCCGCCTTCAGCATCGGGCTCGGGATGATCGCGATCTCGATGATGGCGCTGTTCGGCGCCCTGATACTCCTGCCGATGTATCTACAGAACGTTCGCGGTCTCGACACCCTGACCACCGGCCTCATGCTCCTGCCTGGTGGCCTGCTGATGGGGCTGCTCGCACCGTTCGTCGGCCGCGTGTTCGATCGCGTCGGTCCACGACCGCTGGTTGTTCCCGGCTCGGTCGTGGTCAGCGCCGCACTGTGGCTGATGACGGTCCTCGACTCGCAGAGCGCCCTCGCCCTCGTGATCGGTATCCACATGCTGCTGTCGGCGGGTTTGGCCCTGATCATGACGCCGCTGATGACGTCCTCGTTGGGATCGCTTCCAGCTGAACTGTATTCGCACGGAAGTGCCATCTTCAACACGATCCAGCAGCTGGCAGGCGCAGCGGGAACTGCGTTGTTCGTGACGGTCATGTCGAACACGGCAGCGTCGCGTCTGGCCGGTGGCGCACCCGACGTCGACGCAAGTCAGTCGGGTATCCACACCGCATTCCTGTGCGGCGGTGCGGTGTCGCTCGTTGCGGTGGCGGCGTCGCTCTTCGTTCGCACGCCGGCCGCGACCGGCGCACCGGAGCCGAAGGCGTCGGACGAGGTTCTGTCGGCGTCGTAGGCTGGCGCCCGTGTTCCTCCTCTTCGGCTTCGGTACCAAACGCAGACACATCGGCATGGGTGCCACCCGGACGTGTCCGCGATGCCACAACACGACGCAATGGGCACGTACGAAGCAGTTCAAGCAGTTCACGGTGTTCTTCGTCCCGTTGGCTCGGTGGAAGCGCGAGCAGTTCGAGCAGTGTGGGATCTGCGGGACGGCAGTGCAGGGCTAGACCCGTCGCGACGCCGGTCGTTGCCGACTCGGCCGAGGGCGTGCACTGTGGGGTCATGAGCGAACACGAAAAGGTCACTGTCGAACGCACCATCGAAGCGCCCGTCGACGCAATTTTCGACGTGCTGTCCAACCCCGAGCGACATCAGGCTCTCGACGCATCGGGCTTCGTTCGCGGAGTGGATCACGCCGATCGAATCCAGAAGGTCGGCGAGGTGTTCACGATGAACATGCAGGGCGACCACATGGGCGGCGAGTACAAGACCGACAACCATGTCTCCGGATACGCCAAGGACAAGCTTCTGGCGTGGAAGACCGCTCCTGAGGGCACCGAGCCTCCCGGATGGGAATGGCTGTGGGAGCTCGAATCACAGGGTCCGAACGAGACGTTGGTTCGTCACACGTACGACTGGTCCAAGGTCACCGACAAGGAGCTCTTGTCGCAGGTGAAGTTCCCGCTGGTCACCAAGGACCAGCTGACCGACACGCTCGGCAGACTCGCAGCAGAGGCAACCGCCTGACCTGACGCCGTCGGCGGGGTTACCCACGTCACAGACGGGTATCCGGCGCGTATGAACCTGACAGCGCTGTTCGCGCCCGCCGAGAAGGCGTCCCTGCTCGATCCGGTCAGCGATGCGGTGGCCTCGTCCCTGCGCTCCGTATTGGAGGGGTCGCCGGTCGACGGTCTCCTGCGCGGAACTTTCGTGGGCCACCCGATCCACCCCATCATGGCCTACGGCACGGTCGGATTGTGGAGCAGCGCAGTGCTTCTCGACCTCACTGGTGGAAACGACGGTGCTGCACGCCGCTTGATCGGGGCCGGGGTGCTGACCGCGCCGACAGCCTTGGCGACGGGGTGGGCCACGTGGTCGACGCTGACCGTCGAGCAGCGACGGGTGGGACTGATCCACGCCGGCACCAATGCTGTTGCGCTGGGGCTGTTCGCGGCTTCCTACCGTCGACGCGCCAAAACCCCCGACGCGCCCGCCGACGGGGCGGCCAAAGCACTGGCGGTGGCCGGGTTCGCGGTTGCGGGTGTCGGTGGTGCGCTGGGTGGTCATCTCGGCTACAACATGGGCGCTGGAGTGTCCGCTCGTGCGATTCCGGCCGGACTGTGAGTACCCCCGAAGCGTTCGCCGAGCTGAAGGTCCGCGGCGTGACTGCAGAGGGGGCCCGTTGCTTCGTCGACGGTAGTTCGGAGAACCTCGATCCCGGCGTACTGGCTGCGTTGACGGACGCGAACCTCACCGAATCACAGCTGCACGAGTACGTCGCCTGGGTCGGCGAGTGATCGGATAACCGAAACCGACGGAACGGTACTGGAGGTAACGATCCGCTAACCTGTGACGTAAGTGGCTCGTGATGCGTGGGAACGTCATGGATACTGCACGCGTGACGTCGACTCGAATGTCCCGCATCTCAGCCGTGTCGGTGGCACTGCTCGTACTCCTCGCCTCGGCACTTGCGACCCCCGCGGCCGGCAACGCGGAGCCGTCCTGGCGCTACACGATGGTCGCGTTCAGCAACGTCAGCGACCGTGACATGGACGTGTACCAGTCAGCGGACGGCACCAACTTCGAGTCGCTGCAGCGTCCGGCCTACCGACCCCCCACGGGACTGGTGCGGGATCCGAGCATCTTCCGGAACACCGACGGAATGTACTACCTCACGTACACCACGGCCGGCGGAGCGAACATAGGTTTCGCGCGCAGCAGTGACCGTGTGAACTGGACCCATCTGATGGACTACCCGGTTCCCTTCTGCTGCATCTTCATGCCGGGTACAGGCGACGGTGTCGGACTCGCACCGGGCTCGGTCGGTTCGGCCGGGTCGTCGGACGGACCGTCGCTCTCGCCGTTCGTCACCAAAGCATGGGCACCGGAATGGTTCGTCGACGGCAACTCCGTCAACGTGATCCTCTCCCTGTCGACCGGCGGTGGGTTCGTTCCCTACGTCATGACAGCCATGGACCCCTCGCTGAGCATGTTCAGCATGCCTGTACCGCTCGTAGGACTCGGCGCGGATCGCATCGACACCACGGTCGTCAAGATCGGCTCGGACTATCACGCGATCACCAAGAACGAAACCAAAAAGGTGATCGAGCACGCCATCGCCCCGACCCTCGCAGGGCCGTACCGATTCATCCCGGGCGGCGCCGACTGGGGGACGTTCCGTGAGGGCCCGTCGCTGGTCCAGCTGCCGAACGATGTGTGGCGCTTGTACTTCGACGGATACACCGATGGAAAGTACTTCTACACCGACAGTTCCGACGGTCTGCGGACGTGGACACCGGTGCAGGAGCTTCCCGGTGTGTCCGGCACCGTGAGGCACTTCGGCGTGATGCGGGAACCGTCGTAGGTGAGGATGAGACGCCGCCCTCCACTTCTCGTTGCGCTCGTCGCACTGTCGCTGGCCGTCGCCGGATGCGCCGAAGACGCTCAGCCGCCTGCGGATCCGCCACCGCCGCCGAACCCGATGATTGTGTCGTTCGACGACGGCGGGGGTCAGATCTTCGTGATGGACGCCGACGGCAGTGGCGTCCGGCAGATCACGCGCACCACCGACCCGCAGGCACCCGACGACAACTACGCCGGTTCGGCCGCCCTGTCCCCGGACGGCTCGCACCTTGCATACACCAGGGGTGGCCGTTTCATCGACGTCGTCGACCTCGAATCCGGTGACTCCACGACGGTGCACGAGGGCGGTTACGACCCCGAGTTCTCCCCGGACGGTTCGACCATCGCCTTCAGCGACGGAACCGGAATCAGCCTGATGAAGGCCGACGGCTCCGATGTGCGGACGCTCGTGAGCGAGGAACAAGCCTCCGCCGCAACGTTTTCGCCCGACGGGTCTCGAGTGCTGTACATGACGGCGGGATACATCATGGAGGTACCCGCGACGGGTGGGGAACCCACTCTCGTTCTGCGCGACCAGTTCTACAACGCCGACCCCGTGATCTCACCGGACGGTTCCACCATGGTGTTCGCCAGCAACCGCGGCGGACGCAACGGTTCCGAGATCTACGCGATGCCCGTCGGTGGTGGGGAGATCACGCCTCTCACGGATACTTACGCGGTGCACCCTACGTTCACCCCGGATGGTTCGACCATCGTCTACACCCGAGTTCGCAACGCGGCGGGCGACGTGGCACCCGACGTGTCCGACCAGGTCCGGTCGGAGCTGGCATCGATGAATTCCGATGGTACGAACCAGAAGACGCTCACGCCCCGGTCGATCACGGCGCAGATACCGAGTGTGGGTGGGGGACAGTGAGAGGAGTCCCGACGTGATCATCACTGGACTGTTCTTCGCCGAGTACGCCCGGGCGTCGTCGGACATGCTCGACGTACTGGGCGCGGTATGGGACACCTGCACCGTGCCGCGGGACTCCCGTATGCTCGAATGCCGACTCGTGGCGCTGCTGCAGACCGGACCCGACGACATCGGGAAGGACTTCCCGGCCGGTCTCGAAGTTCTCGACGCGTCCGGAAATCATGTGGTGAATCAGCGAGGGCTTCAGATCCCCGGAGCCGGTTTCACCGGCGAGAACCGATTCTGGTTTCTGCCGATGCAGATGGTGTTTCGTGACGAGGGGCGTCACAACTTCATTCTCAGCGCGGGAGGATCACAGGCGAGCGTGGGCCTGCGCGTCCTCTTCGGTTAGGAACGAATGTCGGTGCGCAGCGGACCCAGGCGTGCCAACTGGGTGACATGGCTCGGGTTCAGCTCGTCGAGCGAATTCACCTGCAGCAGTTGCATGGTGCGCGCAACTTCGCCGGACAGAATCTCGATCATGCGGTCCACCCCGGCCCGACCACCGGCCATCAGGCCGTACAGGTAGGCCCGCCCCACGAGGGTGAACGTGGCACCCATCGCGATGGACGCGACGATGTCCGATCCGTGCATGATGCCGGTGTCGATCACGATGTCGAGATCGCGCCCGACCTCACGTACGACATCCGGGAGAAGATGGAACGGGACCGGAGCGCGATCGAGCTGTCGGCCGCCGTGGTTGGACAACACGATCCCGTCGACGCCGAGGTCCGCCAGCCGCTTCGAATCCTCCACGTTCTGAACACCTTTGACGACGAGGCGCCCTGGCCAGATGTCGCGTACGACAGTCAGGTCGTCGAACGAGATCGACGGGTCCATGGCGGATCCGACGAGATCGGCGACGGTACCGCCTGTCGACGACAGCGAAGCGAATTCCAGCTTGTCGGTGGTGAGGAAATCCCACCACCACCAGGGTCGCGGAATGGCGTTCAACACCGTCGACGCGGTCAGCTGCGGAGGGATGGAGAAACCGTTGCGGTTGTCGCGTAGGCGGGCGCCCGCCACCGGGGTGTCCACGGTGAAGAGCAGCGTGTCGAATCCCGCACGCGCGGCACGCTCGACGAGCCCGAAGGAAATTTCCCGCTGTTTCATGACGTAGAGCTGAAACCAGTTGCGGCCATTCGGGTTGACGGCCTTCACGTCTTCGATGGACACGGTACCGAGGGTGGAGAGGCTGAACGGAATTCCGGCCGCTCCGGCGGCGGCCGCACCGGCGTACTCACCTTCGGCCTGCATCAGACGAGTGAAACCGGTCGGCGCGATGCCGAACGGGAGTGCCGAGGGCCCACCGAACACCGTCGTCGAGGTGTCGACGTGTGACACGTCGCGAAGTATCGACGGATGAAATTCCACGTCCTGGAATGCCTGACGCGCGCGGGCGAGCGATATCTCGGCGTCGGCGGCGCCGTCGGTGTAGTCGAACGCAGCTCGCGGCGTGCGCCGTTTGGCGATGGTGCGCAGGTCCGCAATCGTCAGCGCGGACGCCAGGCGGCGGCGACGGGCGTTGAAATCGGGCCTCTTGAACGACACCAGCTCGAGCAGTTCGGATGGTTTGGGAGCCTGCCTACGTAACGCCATGGTTCATTGTCTCTCCCGGCGGACAACGGCACCGAGCAATGGGCCACATGACATTTGTCATCGCCCACTCGTGACGCTGTCATCGCAGCTCATGCACCTGCGCACTGGTGTGTAACCGCTGCTCGCCGAACAATCGTAAGCATGAAACAACCGGACGAAGGAAACCTGTTCACCGACCTCATGGAGCTCGGGCCGGCTCCCACGATGTCACGCGAGATCGTCGTTGTCGTCATCTCGTTGGCCATTGTCGCAGTGCTCTTCGCAATCGTCGGGCCGAGCGTGCCGGCGCTGGCAGCCACGGCCGCGATCGTCGTCTTTCTGGCCGTTCGATTTGCCATCGGCCTCCGCAATTGGGGGAAGCAGTCATGAGCATCATCGACGTGTCGGGCATGACCCGCCGCTACGGATCGGGCAAGAATGCGTACGAGGCAGTCAAGAGCCTGGACCTGCAGATCGCCGAGGGTGAGCTCTTCGGGCTGCTGGGCACGAACGGCGCCGGCAAGACGTCGACCCTCGAAGTGATCCAGGGACTCTCCACGCCGAGTGCAGGGTCGGTGCGCATCATGGGCATGGACCCGGTCGCCGATCGCCGAAAAGTGCGTCCCGCACTGGGGATCATGTTGCAGAAAGGCGGCCTGCCACAGGATCTCACCGCAGAGGAGAGTCTGCGAATGTGGGCCGGTACGTGCAGCGACCCGCTTGCGGTCGACGAGGTTCTCGCGAAAGTAGATCTGTCGGACCGCGCCACGACCCGCGTGAAGTTTCTCTCCGGCGGTGAGCAGCGACGGCTCGACCTGGCGTGCGCGATCATCAGCCGTCCTCGTGTGTTGTTCCTCGACGAACCAACCACCGGACTGGACCCCGAGAGCCGACGGAACACGTGGCGTCTGATCCAGGAGCTCAAGGACTCCGGCGTGACGATCATGTTGACTACGCACTACCTCGACGAAGCCGAGTCGCTCTGTGACCGGTTGGCAATCATGCACAAGGGCAACGTCGTTCGCAGCGGAACCGTCGACGATGTTGTTGCCGACCACCCGGCCAGGATCGACTTCACGGTTCCGGGAGTGGCGTTGCCGCAGCTTCCCGGCGTCGACATCGACGTCCACGGTGACACCGTGACCATCACTACCTCGTCGGTGCAGGACACCCTCACCGAACTGCTGATGTGGGCGCGCGAGCACCGAGTGACCCTGCACGGCCTCGATGCGCGAGCGGCGTCCCTCGAAACGGTGTTCCTCTCCATCGCAGACGAATTCGACCAAAGGATCAGCGCATGAGCACCATGACAGCATTGTCGAAGGCCGAGTTCACGCTTCTGGGCCGCAACCGTGTCCTCCTGTTCAACGCCGTCGTGATGCCGTTGATCTTCCCCGTCGTGCTGCTGGTCGTCGGCAGTCGGGGCGGTAGCCTCGAGGCCGCGGGTGTCTCGGCGGCACTGGAGATCTTCGCCCTCTTCCTTCTGGTGTTCCTCGTCTATTACAACCTCCTGTCCGTCTACGCCACGAGACGAGACGAATTGGTGCTCAAACGACTTCGCACCGGCGAAAGCACCGACCTCCAAATCCTTCTCGGACCGGCGGTACCGTCGCTTCTGCTGACCGTGATCCTGACGATCGTCGTCGGTGGTGTGGTCGTCGCGCTGGGTGGAGGTGTTCCGGTCAACATCCTGCTCGTGACGGTCGCTCTCGTCGGCGGTGCTGCACTCTTCGCCGCGCTGGCGTTGATCACGTCGGCGTTCACCCGAAACGCCGAGGCTGCGCAGATCACGAGCCTTCCGGTGATCCTGTTGGCGATGGTCGGTTCGTCTCTGCTGCGCAGCGTCGTTCCCGACTCGCTTGCACGGGTAGTCGACCTGACACCGATGGCGGCAGTATCCGATCTTCTCAACCTCGGATGGTTCGGCAACACGACCGCCGGCGACGCATCCGTCGGGTTCGCGTCCACCTTCACCGAGGCCGGTATGCCGGCACTGGTCATGCTGTCGTGGGTTGTGGGAAGCCTGGTGATCGCCCGCACCCACTTCCGGTGGGAACCCCGGTCCTGACCGTACGTCTGCAAGGCTGCAGCGTATGAGACTGCGGGATTACCTCAACCCGATGCACGGCTGGAACGACAGCAGTGATGTCGACAAGGTACGCGTCTACACGCGGCAGTCGTTCCTGGTGATCGTGGTGGGTTTGGCCGTGGCCATGCTCTCGCAATCGGTCGCGGAGAAGAACACCGTGACAGCGGCGGCGGCACTCGCGGGTACTGCCGCCGCTGCCGTGATTCTGCAGCGCACCGAGAGCATGGGCGGACCATCCCGTCGCTCCCGCCGACCTCCGCTCGTCGTTCTCGTCGCAGCGAGTGCCGTGATGGTTGCCTTCGGCAGTGTCCAGAACATTCTGTGGACGTCGATTCTCATGACCACAGCGGTTGCAGCGCTTGTGACACTGCGGTGGGCAGTGGCCGCGGCCGTTGTCGTCGTCGTGATTGCCGGCCTTCTCGGCGCGGAGGCCGTTCAGATCGTCCTCCTCGGCATGTTCATCGTCCTCATGGCGTTCACGGTGCGGCTGTCGATGTGGTTGCTGCGCTTGGTGGTCGAGCTCGAGGCCACTCGCGATGCGGCCGGCGCCCTGTCCGTTGCCGAAGAGCGACTGCGCTTCTCCCGCGACCTCCACGACGTGGTGGGACGCGCGCTCTCCGCCATTGCGGTCAAGAGCGAACTGGCCGCGACCTTGGCCCGGCGCGGTGACGATCGAGCAGCGGCGCAGATGGACGAAGTCCGCGCGCTCGCACAGGAATCGATGAGCGAGGCGCGCGAGCTGGTGCGCGGATACCGGTCGGTCGACGTGGCCTCCGAACTGGTGGGCGCTCGATCGTTGTTGTCCGCCGCGGGGATTCGAACAGAGTTGATCGGGGACGTCTCTGCCGTTCCCCACCGTGTGGCCGAGCCGGCAGCCTGGGTGGTGCGAGAGGGAGTGACCAACATCTTGCGTCATTCGAGTGCGTCGTTCTGCCGAATCGAGTTCGACGTGAACACGATTCGCATCGTCAACGATGAACCGGCATTCGGGAAGTCCACGGGAGACGGCACCGGACTCAGCGGGCTGCGCGAGCGGCTGGCGGCGGTCGGTGGGGTGCTGACCGTGGAGTCGAACTCCGATACCTTTTCCGTCACAGCAACCTTTCGGACCGGGAGAGACACGTGATCAGAGTTCTGTTGGCAGACGACGAAAACCTGATCCGAACGGCATTGGCAACGATGCTCGATCTCGAAGACGACATCGACGTCGTCGCACAAGCAGACTCGGGTGAAGCTGCGGTCGTCGAAGCGGTCAAGCACGCACCCGACGTCGCCGTTCTCGACCTGCAGCTCGGCGGAATCGACGGGATCGAGGCGGCTGTGCAGATCGCGTCGGCCCTGCCGGGCTGCGCATCCATCATCGTCACCAGTCATGGCCGCCCCGGCTACCTGAAGAAGTCGCTCGCGGCGGGAGTACGGGGATTCCTCCCCAAGACGACGTCGGCCGCGACCCTCGCCGAGGTGGTGCGCACCGTCCACGGTGGTGGTCGGTACGTGGATCCAGCTCTGGCGGCGGAGGCGATCGGTGCCGGTGACTCCCCGCTGACACCCCGCGAGGCCGACGTTCTCGAATTCGCCGCAGACGGTGCGTCCATCGCCGAAATTGCTCAGCGCGCGCACCTCTCAGCTGGTACGACTCGCAACTACCTCTCTGCTGCGGCCGCAAAACTCGGAGCAGCAAATCGGCACGAGGCGTGTGCGATCGCTCGCCGACACGGCTGGATCTGAAACCGGCACGCTTGAAGTCGGGGAAGGCGGGGCATTCCGACCCGAGCACGCACGTTCCTACGAGGAGGAGTTTTCATGACCATGCCCAGCGACGCAGCCGACGCAGTCGAGTCCGCAGGCAGCAACGACGGCCCACGCGACCAGAACGTCGACACCGACACCACCGCGTACGTCGACGAGAACAACGTCCCGCATCCGGGCGACGACAACGAGACGAGCTGAGCTGCCCTACGCCGACAGGGGTGGCGTCGGAGCATCACCGATCTCGTTGATGCCGCGGACGAATTCGCTCAGCGCTTCCGCCGACGAGTAACGCGGCTCCCAGCCCAGCTCGGACCGTGCGCGCGTCGTGTCCATGACGGGGATACGGAGAACAGCGTCGAGTAGGTCCGGGCTCGTGGGGACGATACGGAGCTTCCACAGCAGCGCCAGAAGTGCGCGGACCGGGAAGACGGGTATCGGAACCACTCGGGCGTCGAGAACGTCGGCGAGGACCTGTGCCGTGACCGGCGGCTCGGCGGCAATGTTGAAGGCCCCCTGCGCTTTCGTGGTCGCTGCCTTCGAGAACGCCTCTCCCACGTCGGCCGAATGCACGGCCTGGAACACCAGACCCGGCATCGAGGGCACGAACGGAACGAACGCCGGCCGCACGATCTGCGGTGGCACGAAAGGTCCCGCGAACAAACGCCGCTGCTCGGTCGATGCTTCGTGTTTGAATACGAATCCGGGTCGCAACCGCACGACGCGCATGTCTGGATTCTCGAGTTCGAAGCTGTCGAGGGCGCGCTCGAGATAGGACTTCTCACGGGTGTACGCGGCACCGGGCCAGCCATGTGTCGGCCAATCCTCTTGCACCGGAATATCTTTCGGGCCCGGAGCATACGCTCCGACCGAAGATGCGTAGACGAGAGACGGCACCTGCGCTTTCGCGGCAGCATCGAAGACTCGCAGCGCGCCCAGAACGTTGACGTCCCACGTCCGAGACGGCTCGTAGGTGGGTTGGAACTGCCAGGCAAGGTGAATGACGACGTCGACACCGGCGAACGCGGAGACCAGGTCGTCCTCCGCGATGTCGGCTTCGACGAATGTCGTCCTGGCGGGTTGCCAAGTCGGCGCTCGGCGGGAGAGTCCGATGATCTTCGCGACGCCCGGGTTGCGGGTGAGGGCATCGACGACGCTGGTACCGAGGTTGCCGGTGGCGCCAGTGACCAGCACGGTGAGGTTGGTCGAATCGTTCACGTTCGTATCCTTCGTGCACCGTCGACGGAGAAGGAAACTGCGTGACGGTGCGGGTAGGCTCGAGTATGCGAGCAGGTCGTGATGCTCGGTTACCCTGGTTCCTACGACGCAAACAGTCTGTGCGACAACCGTTTCGGCTCTAATATGGGGTCGACCGTGCCCGAGTGTGCGCTGCCTCGTTCAGTCCCGGTTACTGTGCGGGAGCCAGAACGATGTCGAATCGAACCCGCGACCACTCTCGACCGCCGATATCTCGCCCGTCCGGTGTAGGGGTGTCGGACGGCTGCTCGACGAAGTCCTTGACCAGAGAATCCTTCACCCCGAAAACCGAATCGCGGTCGAGCAATTCGTCCCCGCGGACGAAGATGTGAGTGATCAGCGTTCGCTTGTCCGCCGCGGCCACCATGAAATGCAGGTGCGACGCGCGCATGGGGGAACGCCCGACAGCGTCCAGCATCCGACCCACCGGCCCGTCGAACGGAATGGGATAGGGCGTGGGTGTGAGCCCCCAGAAACGGAACCGACCTGCTTCGTCGGAGAACAGATGTCCACGGGCAGCCACACGGCCGTCCGGGTACTGAACGTCGTAGAACCCGTCGTCGTCTGCCTCCCACACGTCGATTCGTGCGTTCGGTATCGGGTTACCGTCGACGTCGGTCACCGATCCCTCGACCCAACACGGTTGTCCCGGAGCGCCACCGGAGATGTCGCCGCCGAGGGGGACGGCGGGTGCATCGTCGACGAAGAACGGGCCGAACACTGTCGACTCGGTTTCGCCCGCGATCGCCTCGTTGTTGACGGTCACGGTCTGCATCGAGGCCCCGAACACGTCGGACAGCAGGATGAATTCCTGGCGCTTGTCGTCGGTGATGTGCCCGACCTCGGTCAAGAACTCGATTGCGGTATTCCACTCTTCCTGCGTCAGGCGCACGTCGCGTATGAAGGCGTGCAGATGTTCGGTCAGGGAGCCGAGAACATGACGAAGTCGGGGATCGGGCGCTCCGGCGAAACTGGCCACGACCTTGTCGGTCAGCTCGCGTTCCCGTGAAGACTGCTCGTCGTGCACGGCGGTCATCGGCTGTTCTCCGATCCGGAAGTCGACCCTGCCCAGGCATCGTGAAGAAGGGAAGTGAGGGATCCGATCGTCACCGGGCGGGGATTCGACGCCGGCACCGCCGCCAGGATCAGTGAGGCGGCCTCGGGGAGGTCCGATTCCTTCAGCCCGTAGTCCCGGAGGGCTCGTGGTGCATCGAGGTCGGCTCGCAGAGCCGACAGGCCACCGACTGCGGTGTCCGCCGCGAACGCGGTGGCAATGCGCTGTTCCGCGTCGGGCGCGAAGGGTCCGTTGTATTCGAGTACGTACTGCAGGACGACGGCATGGGTCTGCGCGTGCGGCAGGTTGTACGCGCCGCCGAGAACGTGGCAGATCTTGTGGTGCAAACCCGAGCCGGCCGACGCGAAAGCGACCGCCGACAGGTACGCCCCGTACAGGGTTTGCTCGTGTCCGGCCTGGCTTGCCGAGTCGCTCTTTATCTCACGCAGTCCACCGGAGAGTGCCGTGATGGCCTCGACGGCAAGAGTGGAGTTGATCGGATCCGCTCGGGGTGCCCACATCGAGTCGACGGAGTGCGCCAGCGCATTGAGGCCGGACGCGACGCTGAGCTCCACGGGGAGCGTGAGGAGAGACAACACGTCGTAGATGACGGTGGTGGGCAGCACTCGTGCGTCGACCCCGGTCGTCTTACGGGACGCCTCGGTCATACCCCACACGTTCGTCGCCTCGGAGCCGGCGTACGTCGTGGGAACGGCCACGATGGGGATACCGGTGGTGAGCGCTATCGCTTTAGCCAAGCCTGTCGTCGATCCGCCACCGATGCTGACCACGAGGTCGATGTCGTGTTCGAGCGCAGCGGCGCGGGCCTTCTCGGCTATCTCGACCGGAACATGCGGCGCTACATCGGAATACCGCAGGCGAGGGGTGATCTCACGGGTCACTGCGTCAGCGAGGTTGCTTTCGGCGGGGCCCGCGATCACCATCACCGAGTCCGCGCCGAGTCGCTCGACCTCCGCAGCCAGATTGGAGGCGGCTTTACCCGCGCCGAACAGGACGCGCTGCGCCAATGTGTCGTGGTCGAATTCGAGCACGGAAGCCTCCTCGATGATGTGCGTGAAAGACGGTCAGGACGCCGGGCGAGGCGTCGGTTGGTACGCCAGCAGTAGCCAGGTGCCGTTCTCGCGAACCCAGACGGCGATGGAATTGTTCACCAACTCCTTGTCCTTGCCGTTCGCCGTGATGCTCGCATTCATTTCTCCGACCACGACGGCCGTGTCGCCCGCCACCAGAACGTCCTCGGTGGGGTGATCGATGCGGTGGTAGACGTAGAAGCCTGTTTCGACCTTGTTCACGTACGACGCGACCGTGTCGCGACTGCCGTCCGAGTGCGTGTAGACGAGGTTCGGGTGACAGAAGCTGCGGAACGCGTCGAGGTCACCGTCGACCACTGCCTGGTAGCGCTTCGTCTCGAGGTCGAGGATCTCCGCTTTGATTGCGTCGACGTCGAGTACCTGTGGTTCTGTCATGGGTTCTCCTGAGGTGAGTCGATCGGCCGTACGCGCGCCGGTGGTGTCGACGGTATGGAGCCGAACGACGAGTGTCAACTGTCACAGAACACCTGAGATTTGGCTTCAGGCGCCCTCGACCCTGTGACCTGCGGCTCATCGATGTGGCTCGGCGGATCAAACCTGCTGTTCAGCTGCCATCTCGGTTCTGATGATGTGTTGTAGGTTTGGGCTCCTTGACAAAGTGACACACCGCACAGTTCAATCAGGACAGGACAGCATGCGGTCTTACTGCACATGCGTGTCAACCGCATAGGCGTCATTCACCCCTTTCGCGCGATCAACGGAGAATTCTCGTGGCAACAGACGGTCAGTCGGGCACTGGTTCACCCCCCGCGGGCGCACTTCGCACCATGATGAGCGGGCGCGCGCGGGGCGCGGTCGCCATCGGAATCGCCACCGTGGCGCTGTTCGTGATCAGCGCGATCGTGGCGCCTCAAAGTGTCAGCGGCGGAGCGATTTCGGCGATGCTCCCATTTGCCGCAATTCTGGCCGTCGTCGCGATCGGACAAACGCTCGTCGTGCAGCAAGGCGGCATCGACCTGTCGGTCCCGGGTGTCTTCTCACTGTCCGTTGTCGTGGTCACCAAGCTGGCAAGCAGTGGGACCCCGGGGGCGATCTTCCTGGCTCTCGTTGCCGCGCTGCTTATCTCGGCGGCAGCCGGCGCGGTGTCCGGGTTCGTGGTTGCCCGGTTCGATGTGGCGCCCATCGTGGCGACGCTGGGTGTCAATGCACTCCTCATCGGTACCACCTGGGCGGTGTCCAGTGGAGCCGCCCGCCGCACGCCGGCGGGGTTGTCGAACATCATCGGGTCGTCCTTCGCCGGTGTGCCCGTCACGGTGATCGTCGCCGTGGTCCTGACCGTCGTCGTGGGCCTTTTCGTCCGACTCTCTCCCGCCGGACGAAAGTTCGAAGCGGTCGGAGCCAGTCCCCGCGTGGCCACCGCGGCCGGCATCCGGCCCCTGGGCTACACGCTCACCGCGTACTCAGGTGCCGCGGTGCTCTACGCCATTGCCGGAATTCTCCTGACCGGCATTGTCAACACCCCGGGAATCAATGAGGGAAACACGTATCTTCTCCCGTCGGTGGCCGCAGTGGTCCTGGGTGGGACATCGCTCCTGGGCGGTAAGGGCAGCGTGCTGGCTTCGCTGATCGCTGCCCTGTTCTTCACTCAAGTCGACCGTCTCGCATCGACTCTCGGCCTCAGCTACGGATGGCAGATCGTCATCCAGGCGCTCGCGCTCGGCCTCGGCGTCGCATTCCACAGCGGTCTCCGGCCGGGGGCCACACGCAGGCGCCGCACCATCGAAAAATCGCGTGAGCTGGTGCCGACCGAATGACACACCGGACGAGGAATCCATCCATTACCCGACGTTCAGGACACAGCGAATGACACGAACCACATATCGGACTCGGGCGTTGACCCTGCTCTGCGCCGCGTCCATGCTCGCGGGTTGCTCGGTCGGTGGTTTCGACACCGTGTCCGCCGACGAACCACGACCGGATTGGTGCGGTCCCGATCAGGCCGTCATCGGATTCGCCGACGGAAGTGGTGGAAACAGTTGGAAGCGAACCAATTTGGAGGAACTGAAGGAGGAGCTGGCGAAGTGCTCGTCGGTCACGGACTTCATCACCACCGACGCGCAGGGTGACACGCAGAAGGCGATCGCCGACATCAAGAGCCTCGGCGCCCAAGGCGTGGACGGCATGCTCGTCTTTCCCGATTCCGGCAAGGCGGTGCTGCCGGCTCTGCGCTACGAGTACAAAGCCGGCGTCGACGTCGTGCCGTACCGCGTCTCGCCCGGTGGCGCAGAAGGGTCGGAGTACACCACGTTCGTCGCAGCCGATTTCGTCGCGCTCGGCCGTATCTACGGCGAATGGCTCGTGAAGTCGCTGCCGAACGGTGAGGGCAACGTGCTCTTTCTCGGCGGACCACCCGCGAACTCCCAAGACCTGGCGGAATACCAAGGCCTGCAGGAAGTGTTGGTCGATCACCCGGGAATCAAGCTGATCGGGGACCAACCGTTCACCGTGACCAACTGGACACCCGCCGAAACTCAGCAGGCGACGTCCACCATGCTCTCGCGTTTCCCGCAGATCGACGCGGTACTGACGGACTTCGCCGCGACCAGCATTCTGACGGCATTCCAGCAGGCCGGCCGACCGTTGCCGCTGATCGCATCGGCGGATGTCAACGGATTGTCCTGCCAATACGAGCAATTGAAGGCCGCGAACCCGGGATTCCAGTTGTTGACGGTCACGTCGCAGACCTACATGGTCCGGCTGGCCGTGCAGCACGTCGTAGCCGAGGCAACCGGTGGCGTCGCGCCCGAATCGAAGGTCGACGTTCCCGTTGCGTTCGAGGACTCGATCAGCGGGACTCCGTCCGTACCCAAGTGCAATCCGGACCTTCCCGAGGATGCACTGCTCTCCAGCTCACTCGACCCGCAACGCATCGGAGAGGTTCTCCAGTGACCGACACCATTCAGCCGAACGCCGCCGCTCTCGCGACCCCGTACCTGCAGGTGCGCGGAATCGGCATGACCTTCGGACCCGTCACCGCTCTGTCCGGCGTCGACATCGACGTGGTACCTGGCCAGGTTCACGCCCTGCTCGGAGAGAACGGCGCCGGCAAGTCCACGTTGATGTCGATCATCTCCGGAACATTGACCCCCACAACAGGTTCGGTCAGCGTCGACGGTGTCGAGCACACCGGACTGACGCCGGCCCAAGCACTCGAGCTGGGGATCTCGATCGTGCATCAGACCCCGGCGCTGCTGCCGGATCTGACGGTCGCGGAGAACATGGTCCTCGCGATTCCCCGCAGTCTTCGACCGTCCGTGTTCCAGATAGGTCCCTGGGTGAGCGAGAAGTTGGCTGCCGTGGGGTGCGCAGTGCATCCGGACACGAAGTGCGGCGACTTGCCGATCGCCGAGCGTCAGCTGATCGAGATCGCCAAAGCCCTTGCCACGGACACCAAGGTGCTCATTCTCGACGAGCCGACCGCGCCTCTCGTTCAGGACAAGGTCGACCTGCTGTTCGATCGTGTCCGCAGTGTGGCCGCCGCCGGAGTGGCAGTCGTCTACATCACCCACCGCATCCCCGAGGTGCGGGAACTGGCCGACACGATGACGATTCTGCGTGACGGTCGGGTCCGCGGGTCCTATGACCCGCAGACCCTCACCGACGACGAGATCATCACGCTGATCGCCGGGCGTGACGTCGATGCAGTGTTCCCGCCCAAGGGGCACGGTCCTATCGGCGACGGGTTGGTGGTGACGTCGCTCTCGGGTACCGACTTCGACGACGTCTCGTTCTCCGTCGCTGCGGGTGAGATCGTCGGTCTCGCCGGTGTCGCGGGGAACGGGCAGGTCGCCCTGCTCCGGGCGCTGGCGGGTCTGACACCGTCGACCGGCATCGCACGTCTCGACGGCACCACGCTGAAGCTGAAGTCCTCCGCCGATGCCCACAAGGCGGGGATCGCGTTCATGCCTGCGGACCGTGCGGGTGAAGGTGTTCTGTCGGAGTTCTCGATTCGAGAGAACTCGGCCCTCGGTGCCTTCGGCCGGTTCGTCCGCAACGGAATCATCGACCGCAGCAAGGAGGCTCGACTCACCACAGAGATGTCTTCGGCGCTGACGGTCAAGGCGCCGAGTGTCGAGACCCTTGTCGGCAACCTCTCCGGCGGTAACCAGCAGAAGGTGGTCCTGGCGAGGGCGCTGCTGGCAGAGCCTAAACTCGTTCTCGCGGAGGAGCCCACCCAGGGTGTGGACGCCGGCGCACGCGCCGAGATCTACGCGCAGTTGCGGGCAGCCGCCGACGATGGCATGGCCATCGTCGTACTGTCCTCGGATGCTCTCGAACTCGAGGGGCTCTGCGACCGCGTGCTCGTGATCTCACGAGGCTCCATCGTCGAATCGCTGACCGGTGACGCAGTGACCGAACGAAACATGATGCACGCCATGGTCTCGGCCACGGGACACCGCACCGACAGGACGGATGCCGCCACCAAGACCGTCGCGAGCGCGCCGAGTCGCATTGCTCGTTCCCTTCCGAGTTACATACTGCTCGGCGCCATCGTCCTGTTGGCCCTGATCGCGACGACGCAGAACATCCGGTTCCTCGGCGAGGCCAACATCTCGTCGATCCTCCTCACCACCACGGCCCTCGGCTTCATTGCTCTGGGCCAGATGCTGGTAGTGATGACGGGCGGGATCGATCTGTCGGTCGGGCCGCTCACCGGCCTCGTCCTGGTGATCATGTCGTTCTTCTGGTACGACGGTGCATCGGTCGCCCGGCTGTTCGGCGGCATCGTGATCGCCGTCGTGGCGGCGGTTCTCGTCGGGGCCGTCAACGGCGGTTTGATTCGCGGTCTGAAGTTCACCGCTGTCGCCGCTACATTGGTGACCTACATCGGGATTCAGGGCGTGTCATTGCTGCTTCGCCCGGAGATCGACGGTTATGTCGACTTCACGATCCTCGACGTCATCAACTACAGCGTGGGTCCCGTTCCCGTCGCCACGGTCGTCGTGGTCCTCGCCGCCGTCGGACTGGGATTCGCGCTGAAGTTCGCGCGTCCCGGCATCGCGTTGCGCGCGACGGGGTCCGACGCCACGATTGCCGAGAAGTTCGGTGTGAAGACCGGACTCACCGTCACCGCGGCGTACGTCGGCTGTTCGCTGCTGACCATGTTCGGCGGAATCATGCTGGTCGGACAGGTCGGCGTCGGTGATCCCAACCAGGGAATCTCGTTCACCCTGGCCAGCATCACCGCCGTCGTCGTCGCCGGAACTCTGCTGCGCGGCGGTAGCGGTTCGCCGATCGCGGTGCTGCTCGGCGCGCTTCTGCTGCAGGTGATTCTGGCCATGGCCAACTTCCTGCGACTGGGTACCGCCTGGCAGTACTGGCTTCAGGGCGCCATCGTCATCGTCGCCGCCGTGCTCTACATCGGTCTGCAGCAGCGTCAAGCCAACCGGCACCACTGATCGCGTCACAATCGACCGACACATCGACAGGATAGGCACGTCATGAAAGCACTGAGATTCGTCGCGGAGAACACCGCCGAGGTTCAGAACATCGAGATTCCCGAGATCGCGGCCGACGAGGTCCTGATCGCGGCTCGATCGGTCGGAGTGTGTCACTCCGACATCGAACTGCTCGAAGGCCGCTACATCATTCCGTTCGAATATCCGATCATCCCGGGGCACGAATGGTCCGGCGAGGTGGCCAAGATCGGTGCCGACGTGACGGAGTTCGTGGTCGGTGACCGCGTGGTCGGTGAGTGCGTGATCGGTGACGATCACTTCGGATTCTCCATCAGCGGCGCCGCGGCAGAGTTCTTCGTCGTCAAACCCGCATGGCTGCACAAACTTCCGGACGAAGTCTCCTTCACCAGCGGTGCGTTGGTGGAGCCGTTCAGCTGTGGTTACTACGGACTGATGCGGGCCGGCAACGTCAATGCAAGCGACGTCGTCGTCGTTCTCGGCGCGGGACCCATCGGCCTCGGTGTCGTGGCAGGAGCAGCGGCACTGGGGGCCACCACGCTCGTGGTCGAACCGTCGGAGGGCCGCCGCGCTGCTGCGCTCGAACTCGGGGCGGACCGTGCGGTCGCACCGGACGACGTCGAGGCGGTTCTTCGAGACCACAGCGGGGGGCGAGGTGCCGACGTGGTGGTCGAGGCCACGGGCCGTCCCGAGGTGATGGCTTCCGCGCTCGAGCTTGCCGGGTACCGTGCACGACTGGTGTACATCGGCATCGACGTGGGCCGGTCGGCGCCCGCGAAACTCGGGTTGATCCAGTCCAAGGAACTCGACATCCGCGGTGCCATCGGTTCACCGGGTGTCTGGCCGGCGACGCTCCGCTTCATCGCCAAGAGCGGACTCGATCTGGGCCGCTTGGTAACTCGGGAGTTCGCGGCCGACGATGCGGTTACCGCACTCGCCGAGTCTCGCAAGACCGCCGAGAACATCAAAGTGCACATTCAGTTCGACGCCGAACTCTGATCGACGACTCAGTAGGGACCCGTATGCCTCGCCTGCACGACAAAGTAGCCATCGTCACCGGATCCGGAAACGGCATGGGACGCGCCATGGCCACGCTGTTCGCCGCCGAGGGCGCGGCGGTGGCCGTCACCGACGTGTCCGAAGCGGACGGACGCGACACCGTCCGAATGATCGAAAGCGAAGGGGGACAGGCGAAGTTCTGGCGCCTCGACGTCAGCAACGAGGCCGACGTCTCCGACGTCTTCGACGCAGTGCGTCGGCAGTGGGGCAAGGTCGACATCCTGGTGAACAACGCCGGGATCTCGGGTGTGGACAAGCCCACGGACGAGGTCACCGAATCCGAGTGGGACGCAGTCTTCGCCGTCGACGTCAAGGGCGTCTTCTTCTGCACCAAGCATGTGATTCGGCATCTGCGTGACAACGGCGGCGGAAGCATCGTCAACATATCGTCGATCTACGGACTCGTGGGTTCGCACGAGATGGCGCCGTATCACGCGGCAAAGGGTGCGGTGACGATCATGACCAAGAAGGACGCGGCGACGTACGGGCGCGACCACATTCGCGTGAATTCCGTTCACCCCGGCACTATCCTCACCCCGTTCGTGCGCGAGCTCGCCGAGCGCAGCGACGGTGGACTGCGGGGCTATCTCGACATCATGGAGCCCAAGCACCCGATCGGCCATGTGGGTGAGCCGGAGGACGTGGCGCAGGCTGTGCTGTTCCTGGCCAGCGACGAGGCGCGTTTCGTGCACGGCTCGGCACTGGTGGTCGACGGCGGCTACACTGCCGTCTGAAGTACCGCCACAACGTATTTCAGTGTTGTCGGCCGACCACGAACCACATCGCGACGCACGTTTCGTCGTGGGGGTTGCTCAGCCGGTGTGGGATCGAGGAATCGAAGTGCAGGCTGTCGCCCGGACCGAGTACTTGCCGAGCGAACGCCACCTGAATCTCGAGGCGACCGGACAAGATGTGGATGTATTCCTTGCCGCCGTGGTTCATCAGGTTGTCGGCCGGGCACGATTCTGTCCCCGACGGGTACGTGACCCGGAGAAACTCGACGTTCGGGTCGTCGTCCGGTGTCAAGCGCTCCCACCGGACTCCGCCGAGGTAGAGCTCGGGGCGTTCGTCGGCTCGCTGCAATCCGGGGAGTGACCCGACCTCCGGCAGTGGTACCACACGCGAGCGCTGTACTCCCCCGAGTGCGTGCGACACCCCCGTGATGTCGTCTGACGTCGAAACCGGTTCCGGCGCCGCAGTTTCCAGATCGTGGGGAGCCACGTCCTCGGCCATGAGGGAGTCGAGCGAGAGCCCGAGCTCGGTCACGATGGCGTACAGGGTGCCCACCGACGGGGCGGTGCGTCCCAATTCGACTTGCGAGATGAAGCTGGGGGAGAGGTTGACGCGTCGCGCCATCTCGCGCAACGACATTCCTGCGCCTTCGCGGGCGCCGCGCAGTCGAAGACCCATCTGTACGTTCATCTGGGCAGCCGAGTCGGTTGTCCCGACTTCGATCGCTGCTTCGCTCATCTTCCGTCCTCCCCTGCTCTTCCCCCGACACCACCGGTGTGTACGCACGTCGGTGTGTACCTACACAGTCGGCGCGTCAACTACTTCGTCGAAGTATCGCACCTCGCGGCGAGAAGTCACGGCAGAACACCACCCTCTTTCCACTGAACATGTGCAGTGATACTCTACATTGAGTTGCCTGCATCACACCTGGAGCGCATTTTAGGAGTTCTGTGTCTCACACCATGAAGGCCGCCGTGTTCCACGGTGCGCACGACATCCGTATCGAGGACGTACCGCTTCCGGAGCCGTCGGAGCACGACGTGCTCCTGCGCGTGCTGCGTTCCGGCATCTGCGGCACCGACGCATCGGAATGGGTCGCGGGGCCGAAGACGTTTCCGGTCACCCGGCGCCACCCACACAGCGGCCACATGGGCCCGTTGATCCTCGGACACGAGTTCGTCGGCGAGATCGTCGAGACGGCGGCAGGGTCGTCGTGGGCGGTCGGTGACCTCGTGGCCACCGGTGCAGGAATCTGGTGCGGCGAGTGCCGCCGCTGCCTCGAAGGCCGGACCAACCAGTGCGCGACCTACAAGACCTTGGGCCTCAACGTGAACGGCGGCATGGCCGAGTTCGCGGCGGTCCCGTCGAAGACGTTGCGCGCCATGCCGGATGGTCTCTCCGTCGACCACGCGGGCCTGGCCCAGCCGCTGGCCGTCGGAATCCACGCGGCTCGTCGATCAGGGGCACGATCGGGGGACAACGTCGTGGTGATCGGTGCGGGTGCCATCGGTTCGTTCGTCCTGTCCGGCCTGAAGTACCTCGGCGACGTGAACGTCACCGTTGTCGACTTTCCCGGTCCGCGACTCGACCGAGCGGCACGCCTAGGCGCCGACCGCACCCTGAGCCCATCCGACGATATCGCCGCCGACGTGATCGAAGCGTTGGGCGGGACGAAACCGGATGTGGTCATCGAGGCCAGTGGCGCACCGGGCCAACTGGTCTCGGCGCTGCAGATGGTTACCGACGGCGGACGCGTACTGGCGGTGGGCATTCCCAAGGAGAAGCCCGCTCTCGACATGCATTCCATCGTGTTCCGCGAAATCACGCTCGAGACCACGTTGGCCCACGTGTGCGATACCGATCTACCGGCCGCGCTGGACATCCTGGCCGCAGGGCGTCTCGGGCAGGAACTCGCCGAAGCTCCTGTCGGCCTGGCCGACCTTCCCTCGTCACTCGACCGTCTGTCCTCAGGGCAGGTCGAAGGCAAAGTCCTGATCGATCCCGCGAAATGAGTGCACCCGTGTCTCGAGAATCCACCACCCCTACCGCGCTCGTCGTCGGTGCCACCGGCATTGCGGGCCAAACGATCTCCCGTCAGCTCGTGGACGCAGGCTGGACCACCTATGGACTCTCTCGCGGAGGCTCCAACCCCGTCGAGGGAGTCGTCCCGGTTGCGGCTGACCTACTCGATCCCGAATCGCTGACGTCTGCCCTCGGCGAGGTGGACCCCGAGATCGTGTTCATCACCGCCTGGATGAAGCAGGATTCCGAAGCAGCCAACATCGAGGTCAACAGCGCCACCGTTCGCAACGTCCTCACTGCCCTGAAAGGCAAGTCCGCACTGCGTCACGTCGGACTGCTGACCGGTCTCAAGCACTACCTCGGACCGTTCGACAACTACGCCACCGGAGTCATGGCGGACACCCCCTTTCACGAGAACGAACCCAGGTTGGACAGCCCCAACTTCTACTACGCGCAGGAGGACGAACTGTTCGCCGCGGCGACGAAGCTGGGATTCACCTGGAGCGTGCATCGCGCCCACACGGTGTTCGGGTTCGCGGTCGGCAACGCCATGAACATGGTTCTGACCCTGGGCGTGTACGCCGAGATTTGCCGGGAGACCGGTGCGCCCTTCGTTTTCCCGGGGTCGCAGACCCAGTGGAACGGGCTGACCGACATCACTGACGCCGACCTCCTGGGTGAGCAGATGATCTGGGCCGCAACTCGTCCCGAGGGCGCGAACGAAGCGTTCAACATCGCCAACGGCGACGTGTTCAGGTGGCGGTGGATGTGGCCCAAGATCGCGGAGGTGTTCGGCGTCGATCCCGTCGGCTTTTCGGATACCCCGCAGCCTTTGGCGGACCGCATGGACGATGCGCCCAAGATCTGGGCAGAAATCGCGGCGAAGAACAGCCTCGCTGTGGACGACGTCGATCGTCTCGCATCCTGGTGGCACACCGACAGCGATCTGGGACGCAATATCGAGTGCCTGACCGATATGACGAAGAGTCGGCAGGCGGGGTTCCTCGGCTTCCGCTCGACCTTCGACAGTTTCGTGAACAAGACGGAGCGTTACCGCTCCGCCGGAATCCTGCCGACGCGATGACCGCGACGAGTTCGTTCGCGGGCAAAGGCGCCATCGTCACCGGTGCGGGGAGCGGAATCGGCCGCGCCGTCGCGCTGCACCTCGCTGCGGCGGGAGCGCGGGTGCTGGCGGTGGACATGAACGCGGAGAGCGCCGAGCGTGTGGCGTCGGAGGCGACTGGAGAGGTTCACCCCTTCCAGGCCGATGTTTCCCAGTATTCGCAAGTAGAAGCGTATGCAGCAGCAGCAAACTTGCTGCTCGGTGACACGCGCCTGTTCTTCAACAATGCCGGCGTCGAAGGCGTGCACAAGTCGATCGTGGAGACCACCGAGAGCGAATGGCGGTCCGTAGTGGACGTCAACCTGAACGGAATGTTCTTCGGGCTCAAGCACGTCCTGCCGCTGTTACGACGGTCCGGTGGTGGCGCCGTCGTCAACACCGGGTCGATACTGAGCCTGAAAGCTGCCCCCGATCGCTCCGATTACGTGGTGACCAAACACGGCGTGCTGGGTCTGACGCGGACGGCCGCAGCGGAATCGGCTCCGTACGGAATTCGAGTGAACTGCATTTGCCCCGGACCCGTCGATACACCGTTGATGACGAGATCCGAGACGCTCGTCAACCCCGACGACCCGGGGTTCGAGCGCGACCGGTTCATGGAGGGAACACCTCTGCGGCGTTACGGGACACCAGAGGAGGTAGCCGAACTGGTCGCATTCTTGTTACGCGAAGACGTTCTCTACCAAACAGGCTCCGCTGTCACGATCGACGGCGGCATCACCGCAGTCTGACGCCGATACCGGAGCGAAAGACATTCGAAGCACAGGAGATTGACATGCGCGCCGCTGTATTTCATGATCGCCACGACGTCCGAGTCGAGGACGTCACCGCACCGACCGTGGTGGGACCGGACGAGGTTCTTCTGCGCCCGTTCTTCTGCGGTATCTGCGGAACAGACCTGCACGAGTACGCTTTCGGGCCAATCGTCATTCCGACGCAGCCCCACGCTCTGACCGGTGCGAGCGCCCCGCAGGTGTTCGGGCACGAGTTCTCGGCGCGAGTCGTCGAACTCGGTTCCAACGTCAGTTCCGTCTCGGTGGGGGACCGCGTCTCGGTGATGCCCCTCATCACCTGCGGAAAGTGCTATTACTGCCGTCGAGGTCTGAATCACCTGTGCGTGGTGATGGCATGCACCGGCCTCAGTTGGGGCGGCGGAGGTATTGCCGAACTCGTTGTCGTGCAGGAACAGCAGGTCTCGGTGCTTCCGGATTCCGTGAGCGATGTCCAGGGCGCTCTGATCGAACCCGCTGCTGTGGCAGCGTACGGAGTCGACCAGACCGGGCTCGGTGCAGGCGACACCATCCTCATCACCGGCGCCGGCCCGATCGGGGCACTCTCTGCTCTGTATGCGCATGCGGCGGGTGCATCACGCGTCATCGTGTCCGAACCGAACGCCAAGCGGCGCGCGCTCGTCGAGGCATTCGGTATCGCAGATGTCCTCGACCCGACGGTGGTCGACGTACCAGCTGTTGTCAGGGAGATGACTGGTGGCATCGGAGTCGACGCCGCCGCCGAATGCTCGGGCAACCAACACGGTCTGACCGCCGCGCTCGCCAGCGTCCGGTCCGCAGGAACCGTCGCTCAGGTGGGTCTGCACGTGAAGCCGGCCACCATAGATCCGATGGAGCTGTCGAACAGAGATCTCACGTTGGTGGGAACCTGGTGCTACCCCGTCTTCGACTGGCCGCGGATCATCGCTCTGGTTGCGTCGGGCCGCTTTCCGGTCGAGAAGGTCGTCACGGAAATCATCGACGTCGAGAACATCGTGAGCGGCGGATTCGACCGTCTGCTGGACCCGGACGGCGACGCCCAGAAACTTTTGGTCCGAGTAGGAAGAACGTCATGAGCGATCGGGGACCACACATGCACATCGGGTTCGCAGGTATCGGACGAATGGGCGCGCACATGGTGCGCCGTCTCATCGACGACGGTCACACCGTCACTGCCTACGACTTGTATTTGAACGCGGACTCCCTTCCCGACGGTTTGGACGCGGTCTCTGTCGCCACGTCACCGGCCGATCTCGCTCGAACCGACATCTCCTTCAGCATGCTTCCGGACGCCGCCGCGACCGATGACGTGCTGTTCGGAGAGAACGGCATCGTGCCCGCCGCGTCGGCCGGTCACCTGCACGTGGTGATGGGAACGGTCGGTCCCACGGCAGTGCGCGAATTCGCCGAGCGCGCAGCAGAATCGGGCGTTGCGGTCGTGGATGCGCCGGTGTCGGGCAGCGTAAGCCTCGCGGAAACCGGGCAGATCAGCACCATGGTCGGTTCCGACGACGACCAGTTCGCCCGCCTCCAGCCCGTTCTCGCCGCCATGACCAAAGCGCAGTTCCACACCGGCACAGTGGGGACGGCGTCGGTGGCGAAGTTGGCCGTCAACTCCGTGCTCGCATCGCTCAACCAGGGTGTGGCGGAAGCGCTGCTTCTGGCCGAAGCCGACGGACTCGACGCCTCGACGCTGTACGAGGTACTGGGGTCGAGCGCTGTCGCGGCGCCGTACGTGGGCTACAAGAAGGAACATTTTCTCGATCCCGCAGGTGCCGGCGTCGCGTTCCCACTGTCGTTGTTGCACAAGGACGTCGGCCTCGGCCTCGAGTTGGCTCGCTCGCACGAGCTGGATCTGCCGCAGGCGTCGACGGTCGGTCGCGTTCTCGACGAAGCCCTCGATGCAGGGCTCGGCGCGAAGGACATGGCGGCGGTGCTGGAATACCTGGGTTCACGTTCCGCTCAGGACGGTCCTGTCGAGTGACGCCAACGACTCCTGGAGGAACGACGTGCCGACCGACGGCATCCCGCCGATCTCGGCACGGGTTTCTTCGGGGGTATCGGTCCAGTCGTAGGACAGGGTGACGACGGTGCCGGCTGTGCACGGTGTCAGGTCGTAGCGCCAGACCCAACCGCCGTAGCCGATATCGCCTGTGTCCGAACGTGATCCGGGCATCCATGCGATCGCTCGGTTCGGCAGGAACGTGGTGACGAGGTTGTGCATGACGTAGTGACCGCCCGCCGCCTCGATGAACATGTTCATGGCGAACACCTGGCCGACCGCGGTGATCGGAACGGTGTCCACCGCGTTCCGAACCCAGTCGGTCGGTTCGGTGTCCTGGTGGCGGGTGGGGTCCGTGAGGACCGCGAATATCTGCTCGGGTGCCGACTCGATGGTGCGCCGAACCACGAGTCGTTCGCGCCGACCGACGGGGGTCACGTCCACGACGAGATCGGCCGCAAGAACGACCGTGTTACCGGACGGATCGGTGAGCGTAGCGAGCCGAAACTGCCCCGACGGCACCGTGAATGCCTCCCCGGTGATGCCTCGGGTCGCCAGGTCGGACAGTGCGGCGTCGACATCGTCGACACCGATGACGATGTCGGTTCCGCCGGCGTGCTCGGCATCGTCGTAGACCTGCACCGCGGTCTCCGGGCCCAGATCCCATTCTGCCGCCGCAGGCATCGGTGTTCGCTCGGGATCTCGATCGAACAGAGTGGTGTACCACTGAACCGCTGCGTCGTGGTCTCGGACCTTCATCACCGACGTGGTTCTCGTGATGCGCAGGGCAGCTCCGGTGCTCATGCCAAGACCTCCCGCAGCTTCGCGGCGAACTCGGTCGGCTTGCCCGTTTGGCCGAACTCGCCGCCGAGAAATCCTTGATGGGCTCCGGGGAAGACGACCGGCGGGGCGCCGAGCAGTGCGGCCACGGCGTAGCCCCCACGACCGGCCATCTCGCCGTCGACCGGCCCGCCGGATTCTTCACCCACCGCCAGCACGATCTGTGTCGGCGCGGACTTCAGCGCATCGATGTCGGGCGCGAACCCTGCTCCGTTGCCACGCATGTTTGCCATCAACGGGTCGGTGCGGGAACCGTCGTCCTCGGTGGGGAGACCGAACATCGCCGGATCGGGCGCCGGTTGCGTCAGGTACGTGCTGTCGAGCTCGCCGCGATGCATCACCAGCGCGATGAACTTGGCCATGGCCGGGCCCAGTCCCGACGAGTCGTACGTGGCGACCATGTCGGCGCACACCGCGCTGAGAACCTCGCGATCGGGAAGCACGCCGCCGGCGGGCGGCTCGTGGGCCACGAGCAGCCGGGCGTCGTTCGGGTAGGCCGCCACCAGAGCGAGCGCGTTGACGGCGCCGCCACTGGAGCCGAACAGATCCACCGGACCCGTGCCGAGGGCCTGCAACACCGCGTGCAGGTCGTCCGCGTGCTGCTGAGGTGTCAGCGGCGCCGTGGCATCGTCACGCACGCTTCGGCCGGCGTTGCGGGGGTCGTAGGTCACCACCGTCCGATCTGTGAAATGCGATGCGAGAGTGCCGAACCCGCTTGCGTCCATCGGTGATCCGATGAGAACCAGGGGAACGGTATCGGGCGTCAGATCGCCGTGGACGTCGTAGGTCAGTGTCGCGCCGGTGACGGTCGCAGTGTGGGTGCTCATGGATGGACTGACCACGACGATGGCCGAAACTCACCGCAGATCGGACATGTCCAGACTGAACCGGTAGCGGACGTCGCCCCGCCCCAGCCGCTCGAGTGCGTCGTTGACGCGTGCCGACGCCATGACCTCGACGTCTGCAACGATGCCGTGCTCGCCGCAGAAGTCCAGCATTTCCTGCGTGTACGGACGGCCACCGCTGCCCGCCGAGCTGAAACTCTTGCGTCCGACGAGCAGGTCCATCGCGTCGACCTGTGTGGGGCCCAGGAACCCGACTTGGCACAGCGTTCCGTCGAGCGCGAGGCACCGTAGGTACGGGGCTGGATCATGCTGCACTGGAACGCAGTCGACGATGAAGTCGAGTGTCCCGATCTGCGCGTCCATCGCACCGTCGTCGGTGGAGACCACGACGTGATGAGCACCGAGTGCGGTCGCTGCGGCGCTCTTGTCGCTCGTGGTGGTGAACACGGTGACGTCGGCGCCCAGTGCTGCTGCGAACTTGACGGCCAGGTGTCCGAGGCCACCGATGCCGACGATGCCGACACGCGTTCCGGGTCCGACCTTCCAGCGCCGCAACGGTTCCCACACGGTGATTCCCGCGCACATCAGCGGGGCGACGGCGGCGGGGTCGAGGCCTGCCGGTCGGTGGTAGACGAAGCTGTCGCGGACGACGTACTCGTTCGAGTAGGCCCCGTGGGTCGTCGACCCGTCGCGGCGGTCCTTTCCGCCGTAGGTCAGTGTCGGAAACTCGCGGCAGAAGTTCTCCTGCCCGGCTCTACACATGTCACACACCCCGCACGAATCGACGATGTTGCCGACTGCGACGGGATCGCCGACCGCGAATTCCGTTACGGCCGAGCCGATGTCGACGACGGTGCCGACGAACTCGTGACCCGGTACGAGGGGAGTGGGATCCTGCGATTCGGGCCATGTTCGGACCGCATGCAGGTCGGTGAAACAGACCCCGCAGAAGTCGACGGCCACGACGACGTCGTCCTCGCGGGTGTCGCGTCGCTCGAAGGCCCACCGCTCGACGGCGCCCGCGGCCGTTGCCCGATATCCGACAGCTGGTCTCATGTTTGCTCCTGCTCTTTTCAACTAACTGGTTGGAAATTCGACTGTAGACATTCCCATCGAAACTTTCAACCAACCGGTTGGAAATGTATGGTCGATGCCATGGGCGATTCAGCGGCGACGAGGCAGCGACTGATCGACGCCGGTACGGCCGAGTTCGCCGAACGCGGCATAGCCGGCGCGCGGGTCGACCGTATTGCGGCCGCCGCCCAGTCGAACAAAGCGCAGATCTACACCTACTTCGGCAGCAAGGAAGCTCTGTTCGATGCCGTGTTCGAGGCGCGAGTGGCGTCGAACATGGAAACGTTGCCGCTCACCTCCGACGATCTACCCGCCTACGCGGTGAAGCTGTACGACATGTACCTTGCCGATCCGGCTCTGGTGCGCTTGTTGACGTGGCAGCGACTCGAGCGCAAGCCCGTCGGATCGTTGTTCCCGTCCGGAGCCGACGACGCGGTCGAACGGGACCTCGCCGACGCGCAATCGCGCGGCGTGCTCGTGTCCGATGTCGCACCGGCGGAGATGTGGTCCATGCTCATCGCCCTCGCGGGCAGCTGGGCTCAAGCTGCGATCGTGTATGCCGCGGGTTCGGACGAACGGCCCAGAGATCACACGCGGCGACGAAAGGCGTTGGCTCGCACGGTCGAGCGCGCCTTCTGCGCGGGTACGGAGAGCGGTGCCCGCCTCGAGCTAGCCTGACAGTGTGGACCGACGCACCGTTCTTCGTCTCGGCGCTCTCGCCACGCTCCTCACCGCCTGCGGAAAGGATCTACCCGTGCGAACACCCGACCGGCCAGGTGAGGGACGACGCACCTACGGCGACGATCCCAGTCAGTTCGGTGAACTGTATCTACCGACCGGCACGCCGCGTGGTGTCGTGGTCGTGATTCACGGTGGGTTCTGGCGAAGCCGGTACGACTACACTCTGGGCTCCCCGCTCGCGACCGATTTGTCCGAGAGGGGTTGGGCAGCACTGAATCTGGAGTACCGACGCGTCGGAAACGGAGGGGGCAGTCCGGCCACCTTCGACGATGTCGCAGCGGGCATCGACATGCTCGCCGAGACCGACCTCGACCTGTCGACCGTGGTCACACTCGGCCATTCGGCGGGTGGCCACCTTGCCACCTGGGCGGCGTCGCGAGGGCGGGAGGCTCGGTGGTCCGGCGGAGTTGCGGTCACGCACGTCATCTCGCAAGCGGGCGTGCTCGACCTTGTCACCGCCGCGCGCGACGACCTCGGTGACGGTGCGGTGCAGGCGCTTCTCGGCCGATCGCCGGGCTCATCGGATTCGATTCTCGATCCGCAGCAACAGATCCCGCTGGACGTTCCGGTGTGGTGTGTTCACGGCGACAGAGACTCCAACGTGCCGATCGGCCAGTCGACGTCGTATGTCGAGGCGGCGACGAGCGCCGGTGCGCGCGCGGAGATGGTGAGGGTGACCGGTGACCACATGATCCTCATCGACCCGACGTCGGAACCCTGGGCGCGCACGACGCAGATTCTCGATACGATCGGCTGACGTTCACGCTTCGGCGATTACGGCCCCAGGGCTCGTTTTCGGCGTCGTCGCTTTTCAACCGATCACGGCTGATGACCCGTATCGCCAGGTTTCCTCCAGCTCGTGCGAGCTTTGCGGAACGCCGAAGAAGTAACCCTGCATCATCTGGCATCCGGAGGCCTCGATGACACGCGCCTGCTCGTCGGTTTCGATTCCCTCAGCTATGACCTGAATATCGAGCGCTTTCGCCATCGCCATGATTGCCTCGACCACTCGGGCGTTGCGCTTGTTGGGAAGTCCGGTGATGAAGGATCGATCGATCTTGGCGAGAACCGCGGGGAATTCCAGAAGCCTGGACAGAGACGAGTAGCCGGTCCCGAAGTCGTCGATGGACAGCGGGTGGCCTAGATCGTGCAACTCGAGCAATCGGGCGATCTGAATCGGATCGGACAGGTCGTCCTCCACGATCTCGATGCCGATGTGTGCCGCGTCGATGCGATGCGCGGCCAACGATCTGCCGAGTGCGTAACCCAGCGTCGGATCGAGCAGTTCTCTCGCACTCAGATTGATGTACGCGGTGGTGGGACCCGTGTCGCCGAATTCGTCCATCCACGTCCGCATGGTCTTACAGACCTCGTCGATGACCCACCGACCGACGGTGTTGACGACTCCGGTGCGCACCGCGATGTCGATGAACGCGGCCGCCGGCAGCAGTCCGTCACGCGGGTGGTTCCACCGAACCAACGCCTCGACAGCCACGGTCCGGTGTGAGAGTGTGTCGACGATCGGTTGGTAGTAGACGGTGAATTCGTCGTTCAGAACAGCACGGGCGAGATCATGACCGAGTTGACGCGCGTACCCGATGTCGACCCCGGTGGAGTGATCCCGCACCACCGTTCTGCCACGACCCGACTGCTTCGCCGAATACATGGCCGTGTCCGCGTCGGCGATGAGTTCGCGCGCGGAGGGTGCGCGTTCGTCCTGCCCTGCGATCGCAATACCGATCGACGCGGTGACGACGATCTCGACCGAATCGACCTCCAGAGGCCGTGAGATCGCGGCCCCGACTCGCTGCGCCAAACTGGTGACTCGGGCGGCGAACGCGGCCCGGTCTTCGGCCACTACTCCCTCGCACACGAGGACGAACTCGTCACCGGCGAAGCGCGCGAGAGTATCCCCGGCGCGCAACGACTTTCGCATGCGAACGGCCAGCTCCGTGAGGACCGCGTCTCCCACGGAGTGGCCGAAGCTGTCGTTGACGGACTTGAAGAGGTCGATATCGACGAACACGGCAGCAGTCTGCGCACGCGTGCGGACTGCCACACTCAGAGCGTGCTCGAGGCGATCCATCAGCAAACCGCGTGTAGGAAGTCCAGTCAGATCGTCATGCATGGCCCGGTGCGCCAATTCGTCTTGCGCGAGACGAGCCTTGTCACGATCGTGGGCCATGACCAGGTAGGACACCGCGACGTCGGCCAATATTTTTGCACCCGCGACCTCGTCGACCGTCCAGGGCCGAGCCGCCACCCGATACAGATCCAGCACGCCCCAACCCTTGCCGCGGCTGAGCAGCGGTACCGCGGCTACGGCGGACAAATTCTGGTCGCGCGCCAGCGCGGTGAACGGGGGCCAGCGATCTTCGAGGCTGAGGTCGGGCACGAGTATGGGCGCTTCGTTCGCAACCGCTTCCGCACACGGACCCGACCGCATCAACTCCTGGTACACCTCGAGCGGGCGAACTTGGTCGGAGGTGGCTTGGACGAACACGTTCTGGTCGTTGCGGACGATCATCACGCCCGCGCCGTCGACGTCGAACGCTCGCACTGCGACGACGCACAACGAACCCAGAAGTGCCTCGGCCGAGAAGTTACCGGTTGCAACCTGGGCCAGTTCGGCGACGGCTTCTACGAGGATCTCAGAATTCATGAGAGGCGGCTTGGAGGGAAATGAACGAGAACATTGTCTGTTCCTGACGTGCCATTCGAGACCTGCGGGCCGTCATGGCTGACGGCGGTGCACGCACCGGCACCGAGAGAGTGCAGGGTACGTACGCGTTGCAAGCGGGAGAGTCGAGCCTGATCGCGCAACGGTCACGGCGATGTCTGCACCGGCTTGCTGGTGGGGGGTTCCCCGCGACATGACACATGAACCATGGGCCGGTGCCGCACTGGACGGGCGCGCACGATCCATGGCCGGTCGTACCGTTCACCCGTTCGAAACCAGGCTACCCGCATTCCCGTCGAACGGTCTGTTTCAGGTCGTTACTACCCGTGGGCGTGCAGCGGCCGGCCCGCCAGCGCGAGGTGCGCTTCGCCGAAGGCTTCTCCCTGAGTGGGGTGCGCGTGGACCAACGCGGCCACCTCGTCGGGGAACGCCTCCCAGTTCACGACCAGTTGCGCTTCGCCGATCGACTCGCCCACACGCTCGCCGACGATATGGACGCCGACGACCGGACCGTCGGTCACTCTGATCAGCTTGACCCCGCCGGCGGTACCGAGGATCTGGCTCTTGCCGTTGCCGGCCAGGTCGTAGACCGTGGTGCTGATGTCCGAATACTGTTCGCGTGCTTGCGCTTCGGTCAAGCCGACCGACGCCACCTCGGGGTTGCAATAGACCACGCGCGGAATGTTGTGATCCGCCACGAGCGTCGGGTGCGAACCTGCGATCTCGTCGGCCACGAAGAGGCCGTGCTGGAACCCACGGTGCGCCAGTTGCGGACCCCTCACGATGTCGCCGACCGCGTACACGCCGGAGACGCTGGTGCGCAGCCGGTCGTCCACGGCCACGAAGCCGCGTTCGTCGAGTTCGATCCCGTTGTCCGCGAACCCTGTTGCGCCCGTCCTCGGGCCGCGGCCCACGGCAACGAGCAGCACGTCCGCTTCGAGAACGTCACCGGCCTCGGTGGTGACGGTGACGGTGTTCTCGTCCTGTGTGGCGCGGGCAAACCGGGTGCCGGTCCGGACGTCGATACCCCGCTTGCGAAACGCTCGGGTGAGTTGCTTCGACGACCACTCGTCCTCGGCTGCGACGAGCCGGGGGAGTGCCTCGATGACCGCGACCTCGGCTCCGAGCGACCGCCAGATACTCGCGAACTCGACGCCGATGACACCGCCGCCCAATACGACGACCCGCTCCGGCAGTGTCGGGTACGTCAGCGCTTCGTCGCTTGTGAGGATCCGACCACCGATGTCGAGGCCGGGGATGCTCTGGACCTGCGACCCGGTGGCGAGCACCAGGGACGTGCCCGTGATCGTGCGCCCGCCGACCTCCACCGAGGTGCCCCCGACGTATCGGCCGACGCCCTGCACCAGTTCGATCCTGTGACTGCGAACGAGGCCGTGCAAGCCCTTGTAGAGGCGGTCGACGATGCCGTCCTTGTATCCGTGCACGGCGTCGAGGTCGACGCCGACCATGGTCGCCTTGATACCGACTGCAGAAGCGTGGGCGATCGTGTCGGCGACCTCGGCTGCATGCAGCAGGGCCTTCGTGGGGATGCAGCCGCGATGCAGGCAGGTTCCGCCGACCTTGTCCTGTTCGACAAGGGTGACGGTCAGTCCGAGCTGGGCCGCACGGAATGCGGTGGCGTAACCACCGGATCCACCGCCGAGGACGAGTACGTCGGGGCCGGTCATGTTCGTGGTGCTCCTCGAGAAGTAGATGTCAGCTCAGGGCGATCAAGCTGATGGGATCGGACAGAACGTCCGCGAGCGTCGCCAGGAACCGCGATCCCTGTTCGCCGTCGACCAGCCGATGATCGAAAGACAAGCTCAAGGTGGTGATCGAGCGCAGCGCGATCTCGCCCTGGTACTCCCACGGCCGCCGCCGGATAGAACCGAAAGCAAGAATCGCTGCTTCGCCCGGATTGAGAATAGGTGTGCCCGAATCGATTCCGAACACGCCGATGTTCGAGATGGTGATGGTGCCGTCCGCGAGATCACCGGGCCCGGTCTTGCCATCCTTGGCGGTCGACGTCAAAGTGGCCAACGACTGCGCCAGTTCCCGGAGCCCGAGGCTGTGAGCGTTCTTGATGTTGGGCACCATCAGCCCGCGCGGTGTGGCGGCCGCGATTCCCAGGTTGACGTATTTCTTGACGACGATCTCTTGGGCTGCTTCGTCCCAGTGGGAGTTCAGACTGGGATTGCCGCGCAGCGCAACGAGTACCGCTTTCGCGACGAGGGCCAGGGGCGTCAGCCGTAGTCCGTCGACGTTTTTGTTGGCGCGCAACCGATCCAGCAGTTCCATCGTCGGGGTGACGTCGACGTCGACGAATTCGGTGACGTGCGGGGCGGTGAATGCACTGGCGACCATGGCAGCCGCCGTGTGCTTACGGACACCCTTGATGGGTATGCGCTCTTCGTCCGGCCGCGAGATCGTCTGTGCAACAGCACTTTCCTCTGGCGACGGGCTGCTCAGGTAGTTCTCGAGGTCGGTGCGGGTGACCTGCCCGCTCGCGCCGGTGGCGGGCACCTCCGCAAGGTCGACGCCGTTCTGCTTGGCCGCGAAGCGCACGGGCGGTGCAGCTTTCGGCTTGGTGCTCACCGTCGCCGTCACAGCGGCCGGCTCCGGAACGGGTCGACGCCGACTGGCGTTCTCCTCCGCGACGCCGTACCCCACGAGAACTGGGGTCCGTTCGGCGACAACGGGCTCGGTTGTCTCCGCGGACGCCACCTCGATGTCGATGAACGCGCTTCCGACGTCGACGCTGGTTCCCTCGGCGGCGTGCAGAGTGGTGACCGTTCCGGCGTAGGGGGACGGGAGCTCCACCGACGCCTTCGCGGTTTCGACTTCGGCGATGATCTGGTTGAGCTCGACGGTGTCGCCGACCGAGACCGTCCAGGTGAGCAGCTCGGCTTCGGTGAGCCCCTCGCCGAGGTCGGGCAGGACGAAGGTCTTGATGGTGGCCATGTGGTTCGAGGTCTCCTGCTACGCGATGAAGGTGCGGTCGACGGCGTCGAGGATGCGGTCGACGTCGGGGAGGAAGAATTCCTCGAGCTTGGCCGGCGGGTACGGGATGGTGAACCCGCCGACACGACCGACGGGGGCCTCGAGGTGAAAGAAGCAACGCTCGGTGATGCGGGCGGCGATCTCGGCGCCGATGCCGAGGAACACAGGTGCTTCGTGCGTGACGACGAGACGCCCGGTGCGCGTGACCGATTCCGCGACGGTGTCGAGGTCCAGCGGCGAGATGGATCTCAGGTCGACGACCTCGATCGAACGGCCTTCCGCCGCAGCGACTTTCGCGGCCTGCAGTGCGGTCGTCACCAGCGGTCCGTAGGTCAGCAGGGTGACGTCGGTGCCCTCGGTGAGAACGCGCGCCTTGTGCAGCGGGAACTGCTCTGCCGACGTATCGAGCGTGCCCTTCTCCCAGTACCGCCGCTTGGGCTCGAAGAACAGCACCGGATCGTCGGATGCGATGGCCTGCTGGATCATGGTGTACGCGTCGGACGCGTTGCTGCAACTGACGACTCGCAGACCTGCGGTTGCCGCGAAGTAGCCTTCCGGTGATTCGGAATGGTGCTCGATCGCGCCGATTCCGCCGCCGTACGGGACGCGAATGGTGATGGGCATCTTGACGTTGCCGCCGGTGCGGTAGTGCAGTTTGGCGACCTGCGAGACGATCTGGTCGAAGGCGGGGTAGATGAAGCCGTCGAATTGAATCTCGACCACCGGGCGGTAGCCGCGCATCGCGAGACCGACTGCCGTGCCCATGATGGCGGATTCGGCCAGCGGGGTGTCGATCACGCGGGTGTCGCCGAAGTCCTTCTGCAGCCCCTCGGTGATGCGGAAGACGCCGCCGAGTGTGCCGATGTCTTCGCCCATCAGGACGACCTTGGGGTCGTTCTCGAGCGCCCGTCGCAGGCCTGCATTGATGGCCTTGCCCATCGGGAGGGTCGTGGCGGTCATCGGGTGGTTCCTTCCAGGGAGTCACGGTAGGTCACGAACTGGCGCCGTTCCTCGTCGATCAGAGGATGCTCCTCTGCGTAGACATGGTCGAACATCGACAGGGCAGTGGGCTCGACGGTGCCGAGGCATCCTTCACGCAGTGCAGCTGCGGTGCGGTCGGCCTGGCGCTGAACCTGCGCGAGGTAATCGTCGTCGAGAGCGGCGGAGGCGTCGAGAAGCCTGCGAATGCGGTCGAGTGGATCCTTGGCCTTCCATTCCTCGTCGAGCGCCGCGGGCCGGTACTTGGTCGGGTCGTCGGAGGTGGTGTGCGGTCCCATGCGGTAGGTGTATGCCTCGATCAGGGTGGGGCCGCTGCCTTCTCGTGCGCGGGCGATGGCCGCGCGCGTCACGGCCATGACGGCGAGCACGTCGTTACCGTCGACGCGCACCGACGGGATTCCGAAACCGCGGCCTCGCGCTGCGATGCTGACCGACGTCTGAAGACTGACCGGTTCGGAGATCGCCCACTGGTTGTTCTGACAGAAGAAGACCACCGGTGCGGAGAAGCTCGCCGCGAAGTTGAACGCCTCGGAGATGTCGCCCTGGCTGGTGGCTCCGTCGCCGAAATAGGTGATCGCAGCGCCGTCGACGCCGTCGAACTGCATGCCCATGGCGTAGCCGGTGGCGTGCAGAGCCTGCGCGCCGACGATGATTGCGGGCGTAGTCATGTTGTACTGCAACGGGTTCCATCCGGAGTGGGTCGACCCGCGCCAGAACCGCAACATGTGCGTCGGGTCGACGTCGCGGCAGTACGCAACTCCGTGCTCGCGGTAGCTGGCGAAGACGAAGTCCTCGGATCCGAGGGCTCGCGCGGACCCGACCTGTGCGGCTTCCTGCCCGAGAAGTGGCGCCCACAGGCCAAGTTCGCCCTGGCGCTGGAGCGCGGTGGCCTCGGCGTCGATGCGCCGGACCACTACCAAATCCTCGTACAGCCTGCGGATCGCGTCGATGTCGATGTCGGCGACCCACGGCGACCAGTCGGAATTCTCGACGCGCTCGCCCGTGGTGGACACGAGTTGGACGAGGTCGTCTCCGGCGAACATGGTTGCCTCCAAGGGCTTGTCGGTCATCAGAAGACCTTTCCGGGATTGAGGAGTCCCCACGGATCGAGTGCGCTCTTGACGGCGCGGTGCATGGCGAGCACGGTGGGGTCCAGTTCCTTGGCCAGTCCGGACATCTTGAGCAGTCCGACGCCGTGTTCACCGGTCACCGTGCCGCCGAGTTCGAGCGCGGCGTCGATGATGTCGTCGAAGGCGGCCTGCGCTCGGACGCGCGCGGCGTTGTCACCGGGTTGCGTGATGAGAAGCGGGTGCAGGTTGCCGTCCCCTGCGTGTGCGATGTTCGCGATCACGATGTCGTGGCGTCGGCCTATCTCCTCGATACGCCCCAGCATCTCCGGAACGTTCCGCTTGGGGACGCAGACATCCTCTGTCAGAACGGGTCCGAGACGTTCCATCGCCGGGTAGGCGAGTCGACGCGCATCGAACAGTGCCTCGGCCTCTGCCTCGTCGGTGGACGTGGCGGCCCAGGTGGCCCCCGCATCTTCGAAGCAGCGCTGCATCCGTTCGGCTTCGCGGTCACCGACCTCGCCGGGGGTGTCGGTGCGGCCGAGCAGGACCACGTTGGCCTCGGTCGAGATGCCCATGTTCTTCCACGCATCGACCGCTTCGAGGCACGGTCGGTCGATCAGCTCGAGGGCCGACGGGGTAAGGCCTGCCTCGGCGACCGCAGCGACCGCGCGCCCGGCGTCGACCAGAGAGTCGAAGTACCCGGCAACAGTGCGCTGCGGTGGTTGCATCGGGCGTAGTTTCACGGTGATCTCGGTGATGATGCCCAGGGTCCCCTCGGAGCCCACCATGAGGCCGGCGAGGTCGTAGCCGGCCACGCCCTTGGCGGTCTCGCGTCCGAGTCTGACGAGTTCTCCTGTGCCGGTGACGATCTGCACGCCCAGTACATAGTCCTTGGTGACGCCGTACTTGACGCAGCAGAGTCCGCCCGCGTTCGTTGCGACGTTGCCGCCGATGGTGGACCAGGGAGCGCTGGCCGGGTCCGGCGGGTACCACAGTCCCACCTCGGCGCACGCGGCACGGAGGTGATCGTTGACCACGCCGGGTTCGACGACGGCGATGCGCTCGAGGCGATCGATCCGCTTGATCGACGCCATGGCCTCCATCGACATGACGACCGAACCCTCGGTGGCGTTGGCACCCCCCGAGAGTCCGGTGCCTGCGCCGCGTGTCACCACAGGAATGCGCCGGAGTGCGCATTGCTGAACGACGGCCTGCGCCTCGTCCGCCGTCTTGGGCCGGACCACCATGAGGGGAGGGGCGAAGGGAGCCCACTCGGCCTGGTCATGGTGGTACGACGCGACGACGTCGGGATCGGTGACGAACCGATCGGCAGGGACGCGGCCGCGGAGTGCGCTGATGAGGGCGTCTGCACGAGAGACGAGAGCTGTTACTGCGTTCACCCTTCGAAAGTTACTGTGATGCGAGTCTCCTCTCTATGTAGGATCTCTCCAGAGAACGTGCGTTGTTGTGTAGATGGGATCTCCGGTGTCGAAATCCGATGAAGCGGCGGGGTGGCTGCAACTACTACTCGGCGATGCATCCTGGTCGTCGATGAACACCGAGCGCACCGCCGTGCTTCTCGACGCTCGCGGCGCGGAGCGGGTTCGCGCCGAACGTGATGCGGACGCCGCCTACGAGCTGCGAGCAAAGCTCGATCAGCGGCGCGACCGAGCCGCGGAACTGGCTGCTCTCAACGACATTGCGGTGCGGCTGACCACGGTGCGCGACCTGAATGTGCTCCTGCAGACCGTGGTGGATCAGGCCCGAAGTCTGCTGCGCGTGGACCTGTCCTACGTGGGAACGGTCGACGGCGACGACTTCACGGTGCGCGTCACCAGCGGCGCGCTGACGCCCAAGCTGCCCGGTCTGACCTTCGACAAGAACGAAGGAATGGCCGGACTGATTCTGCGCGAGCAGGCCCCGGCGTGGACAACCGACTATCAGGGTGAGCCGGCGTTCCGACACATGACCGGAGGAGACAGCGCTGCTGCCGCCGAGAACATGCGCGGTTTGCTCGGGGTTCCGTTGCAGGTGGGTGGTCAGGTGCTCGGCGCGTTGTTCGCCTGCAAACGCACCGAACGGCAGTTCACCGAATCCGAGGTCGGTCTGCTGTCGGCACTGGCGGCTCACGCGGCGGTGGCGATGGACAATGCCCGATCGTTCGAGCGCTACCACCAGGCGGTCGCCCGACTCGAGCGCGCCAACGACGAGTTGTCCACTCGAACACAGCAATTGGAGACCGCCATCGAGTGGGATCGCACGCTCGCCGGCGTCGTGTTGGACGGGGGAGGGGTACCGCGGCTGATCGCGGACGTCGGACGCCTGATGGGCAAACCCGTTCACTTGGTCACCGGAACATCGACGGGTCCGTCTGATATCGGTTCGGTGGCACAGTCGATCGTGCAGGACTTCACGAACGATTCATCGCTGCGCGACAAGCAACTCGAACGTGAGGGAGCAGGGTCACTGGTGGTGGCCCAGTGCATCCACACCTCGGATCGCGTCTTGGGCGCCGTCGTCGTCGTGACGGCCGAGAACTCCCCGCTCGGCGATGCCGATCGAATTCTGTTGGGGCGCGTGGCCCCTGCGGTCGCGCTGCTGCTTGCGGCGGACCAGTACGCCGGCGAGAGTTCACGCCGGTCTCGCGACGCGTTCGTCGTCGATCTCATCACTCGTCCCGCGAGCGCCGACGACAGCGACCGGCAGTGCAGGTTGGCCGGCGTGAACCCCGACCGCACGTATTGCGTGGCCGTCGCGGAAACTCGGGACGGCGGGGTAGATGCCCGCCGTGTGCTCGAATCTGCTTCGTTGCCAACCGGTTCGGTGGTGGCACAGCACGGGTCCCGCGCAATCGCCGTGGTCCCTACCGAACGTCCGAAGCACGTGCTCGACTCGCTCCCGTCGTCGGACACGGTGACGACGGTCGGGGTGTCCGCACCCGCTCGGGGAGCCGCGGCCCTGGCCGACGCGTACCTCGAGGCGCAGCAGACGTGCGATGTCCTCGCCACCCTCGGGCGCCCGGGGGACAAATCCGCGTCTTCGGATCTGGGTATCTACGGCGTGCTGCTCAGTCGTACCGGTCGGCAGGAGTTGGACGCGCTGACCCGTCGGCTGCTGGGACCGATGATCGACGAGGAGGCCAAGCGTGGCACACCTCTGATCGAGACGCTGTCGACCTACCTCTCCCAGGGGCGTCGTCACGCGCAGGCGGCCACCGCCCTCAACGTGCACGTCAACACGTTGTACCAACGTCTGGATTCGATCGACAGATTGATCGGAAAGCAATGGCGGGAACCTGATTCGGCTCTCGACCTCCAGGTGCTGTTGCGGCTGCGGCGAAGTGGCATGTTGCTCGCCCCGTGAGACGACGAAGAACCCCGGCGACGTGGGCCGGGGTTCTTCGGTCGAGAGGATCACGTTGCTTGATGCACCCGCGGCGCGAGGTCGGGTGAGGCGTTCTGCAGACCTTCGTCGTCACGGGTTCGACCGAGCTTGTAGACGATTGCGGCGGACAGGAGCATGAACCCGGCGACCAGGAACATGCCGGCCTTGTAGTTGCCCGTGAGGTCGTGCAGCCAGCCGGTGAGGTACGGGCCGACGAATCCGCTCAGGTTGCCGAACGAGTTGATCATTGCGATACCACCGGCCGCGGCGGTCCCGGTGAGGAAGGCGCTCGGCAGTTGCCAGAACACGGCGAGTGCGGCGAAGATGCCCGCGGCACCGACGGAGATCGCGACGACAGTGGTCGACGGCGAACCGAGGTTCATCGCCACGGCGATGCCCACTGCACCGACCACGACCGGAATTGCGGTGTGGAATCGTCGCTCGGAGGTCTTGTCCGAGTGCCATGCGTTCAGGAGCATCGCGACGGCACCGATGCCGAACGGAATTGCGGTGACGAGGCCGATCTGGAGCAGGCTGAGCTTCGAGCCGAAGCTTTCCTGGAATCCCGAGATGATCTGCGGAAGAAAGAAACTCATGGCGTAGAGGCCGTAGGTGATACCGAAGTACGTGATGGCCAACCCGACGACCCGCGAACTCGTCAGTGCGCGCTTCAGCGGCATGTGACCCCGACCCTGGACCTGCTGGGCGTCTTCGGCGTCGATGACCTGAGTGAGTTCGCTCTTCTCCTCGGCGGTGAGCCATTTCGCGTCACGGGGACGGTTGGGGAGCAGGAACAGGGTGCAGATACCGATGATGATCGGGGGGATTCCCTCGAGGAAGAACATGACCCTCCAGCTCTGCTCGAATCCGAGCCAGCCGCCGCCGTGCTGCAGCAGCAGAGAAGACACCGGGGCGCCGAAGACGGACGAGAGCGGGATGGCCAGGATGAACATGGCGGTGATCTTGGCGCGCCGAGCGCGGGGGAACCAGTAGGTGAGGAACAGGATCAGCCCGGGGAACAGCCCAGCCTCGGCTATGCCGGTGAGGAAGCGGACGAGGTAGAAGGTCTCGGAGCTGTTCACGAACGCCATGCAGGTGGCGAGAATGCCCCAGGTGATCGCGATGCGGGCGATCCAGACTCGCGCTCCCACCTTGTGCAGCATCAGGTTGCTGGGGACCTCGAAGATGAAGTAGCCGATGAAGAACAGTCCGGCGCCGAGCCCGTACGCCGCGCTGCTCAGGCCGAGGTCTTCGTTCATGCGGAGGGCGGCGTACCCGACGTTGACTCGGTCGAGGTAGTTGAAGAAGTACAGCAGGCCCATGAGCGGCAGGAGCCGCACGGTCGCCTTCTTGATCGCCCGCAGTGTTGCCGGGGAGTATGTGGTCACTATGGTCACGTCTCTTTCTGCTGGTGAGAGCCATGGGGCTCGCTGCTGAGACCATTCGACCACCCGCACTGTGACGGCAACCACGGTGGTTTTCTCTACATCGAAGTGACCTTCTGTAGAGAGAACTTCCACATCACCGGCGTCGGTCGCCCCCGCGCTTGCTGCGAAACGCGTCGACACCGTTGCGGCGCACCGTGGTGACCACCGTCCGCAGAATGGATCGATCGGGATCAGGGTCCTTGCCGGCGCCCATCAGGTGCAGCTGGTCCGTGTGCCATTGCAGATCGAGGGCGCCGTCGAGCGCCTTCACCGCGGGCGCCGACCGCAGCTTCGCGGGGAGTTTGAGCGACACCGACGGTGCGGCAAGCGTCTCCGCGCCGTCGTCGAGTAGGGCAGCTCCGGCGGTGGGTGTGATGGCAGCGGGTCGACCCAACCCGACGACGTCGCAGTCACCGGATCGGAGAGCCTCGGTCATTCCCGCGCGAGTTCGAAAACCGCCGGTCACCGCGAGCGGAACGGAGCCTGCCGCGTGACGCACCGTACGGGCGTACTCCAGAAAGTATGCCTCGCGCGCTCGGGTGCTGTCGGATGCAGTTCCCATCATGGCCGGGGATTCGTAACTGCCGCCGCTGATCTCGATCAGATCGATGTGCTCGTGGGCCAGGCGTTCGACGACGGCCTGCGATTCGTGCTCGCTGAATCCGCCCCGTTGGAAGTCCGCGGAGTTCAACTTGATGCCGACCGCGAATCCGGGGGACACGGCCGAGCGGATTGCGCGGACCACGTCGAGGAGGAATCGCATTCGGCGGTCGGCGTCACCGCCCCAGGCGTCGGTTCGTGTGTTGGACAGCGGGGAGAGGAACTGCGAGACCAGGTATCCATGTGCGCCGTGAATCTGTACGCCGTCGAATCCGGACGATTCGGCGACGACCGATGTCGCTGCGAAACGCTCGACGATGTCGTGGATCTCTGTATCGGTCAGCTCACGTGGAGAGGGCAGCCCCGGAATGTTCAGCGCGATTGCCGACGGCGCGACGGGTCGGGCCTTCGTTGCCAGCGGATTCGCTTGTCGGCCAGGATGGTTGATCTGCATCCAGATCGGGGTGCCGCCGTCGCGGGTGGCTTTCGCCCACCGCGTCAACTCGTCCCGGTGTCGGTCGTCCTCGACCACGACGTTGCCGGGCTCACCGAGGTGGTCACGGTCGACCATCACGTTGCCGGTCACCACGAGACCGAACCCGCCTGCGCCCCAACGTGAGTAGAGGCGTTCGAGGCGCGTGTCGGGCCCGTGGTCGTCGGTGGCCAGCCCTTCGCTGAGTGCCGACTTCATCAGGCGGTTGGGAAGCACCTGTCCGCACGCCAAGGCGAGGGGAGAGCTCAGTGACACGTTGGATGAGTCCACGTCGCCAATGCTACTGGCCCCTCGACTGGTCGTCGGAGCCGTTCTATGGACCCCGGCGGTAGGCTCTTGCACCGATGACCGACGTCCAGCTCTTCCCCTCGACCGTCGTCCGCATCGACGGGGCAAGAGACGTCGGTCCGTCCGAGCACGGTGGTGTGTACGCACGTCGGCTACCGGTGTGGACGCGTGCGCAGTATCCCGACGTCATGACCGATTTCGTGATGAGTGCAAGCGGCGGCATCCGGTTGGCGTTCCGAACCACGTCGACCACCCTCGCGCTGCAACTGCACACCACCGTCCTCGAAATGCGAGGGGAGACTTCGCAGTTGACCACCCAGGTGGTCGATGTCGTAGTCGACGGTGTTCACGTCCGGCGGTGTCCGGTCGGCATCGACGCCGCGATCGTCGTGGCGGAGGACGGCTCGATCGGTGCTCGCGAAGGTGGTCCCACGACGACAGTCGTCGACCACCTCGGCGACGGTGACAAACAGGTCGAGCTGTGGCTGCCCAACGGGACGGCGACCGCGGTGTTGTCGCTCTCGGCCGACGGTGAGATCCGTCCGCCTACGCCCGAGACACGCCCACGGTGGATTCACTACGGCTCGTCGCTGAGCCAGGGTTTGGAAGCGGCAGGGATCGTGTCGACGTGGCCGGTACGCGTGGCGCTGTCTCGGGGTCTGGCCATCTACGACCTGTCCTTCACCGGGAACGCGATGCTCGACCCGTTCGTGGCTCGGTCCATCGCCGCGGCTCCGGCTGATCTGATCACGCTCGAACTCGGTGCCAACATCCACAACGGAGCGAGCATGACTGCACGTACGTTCGGTCCGGCCGTCGACGGGTTTCTCGACACCGTCCGTGACGGTCACCCCACCACGCCCATCACGCTCGTCTCGCCGACGCCGTTCCCGGTCGCCGAAGATCGACCGGGGCCTGTCGTCCGCGGCGACGACGGCAACTACGTCGTCACGAGCGACGAGGCGGCCGTTCTCTTCGGCGCGCTGACGGTGCAGAACATACGAGACACGCTGCGCGACATCGTCGATCGTCGCTCTCGGGACGACCACCACCTGCAGTACATCGACGGCCGCGATCTCTTGCACGCCGACGAGGCCCCGTATCTGGTGGACGGTCTACATCCCGGCGACGCAGGACACGAGGTGATGGCCGCGCGATTCGACGCGCTGTGGACGAGAAATGGGGACTGGGAGACGGCGACGAGCCCGTCACCATGAAGCGGTACTACTCGAACGTCCGCGACATCTACGTCGAACCGCTCAGCGGCAGCCTGGTTTCCGGACAGGAGACGCCTTATCAGTACTTCGCGCGCGATCCGAAGCTCCCGGAGGTGTCGATCTTCAAGGCATCCCTGAGTCTCGACGACACCGGTCGGGCCGAACAGGTTGCCCGTGCCAAGGATTCGGCCGACAAGCTGACATGGGTGACGGTCCGTGGCCCCGTTCTCGCGGCGGCTGTCGGCGGAGTGTCTCTCGTTGTCGGGTCGGCGCTTGCCGTAGGCCGACGGAGCAGACATACGCCGACACTGCACCGCGCGCCCATGTCTGGCCAGTAGGCGTATCGGACGCGCAACACAGCAGGTGCGCGGTGGACAACTCGGTTAATCACGGTTTACTATTCGTTCAGTTACTCGCCTTTAACTGAACTGCCGAGATCGAGGTCATCGCATGGAGACAGCGTCGTACCGCGCCGACCACGAATTGCTGACCAGTCAGCTCGCCGAGCGCATCGCCCTGGCCGCGCTCGGCGGGAGCGAGAAGTCCCGCGAACGGCACATCTCCCGCGGAAAATTGCTACCGCGCGATCGCGTCGACGAACTGCTCGATCTGGGCAGCCCGTTCCTCGAGATCGCACCGCTGGCGGCCAACGGGCTGTACGACGACGAGTGCCCCGGCGCGGGCGTCATCGCGGGAATCGGACGCGTCTCGGGCCGTGAATGCGTGATCATCGCAAACGATGCGACGGTCAAGGGCGGCACGTACTACCCGATGACGGTGAAAAAACACCTACGCGCGCAGGAAATTGCACTACAGAACACGTTGCCGTGCATCTACCTCGTCGACTCGGGCGGTGCGTATCTGCCACGCCAGGACGAAGTCTTCCCCGACCGTGAGCACTTCGGCCGCATCTTCTTCAACCAGGCCACCATGAGCGCCAAGGGGATAGCTCAGATTGCGGCGGTGATGGGCTCGTGCACCGCAGGCGGCGCCTACGTTCCCGCCATGAGCGACGACGCCGTGATCGTCAAGAACCAGGGAACAATTTTCCTGGGCGGGCCACCCCTGGTGAAAGCGGCGACGGGTGAAGTCGTGACCGCGGAAGACCTCGGCGGCGGCGATTTGCACTCGAAGGTCTCCGGTGTGACGGACCATCTGGCCGACGACGACCGCGATGCCCTCGCCCGAGTGCGGAAGATCGTCTCGACACTCGGCCCCCGCACCCCGCGTCCGTGGGACGTCGTACCGACACGCGACCCGATCGCAGATCAGACGGAGCTGTACGACGTCGTCCCGATCGACCCGCGCACCCCGTACGACGTGCGCGAGGTGATCACACGGGTCGTGGACGCCGGCGAATTCGACGAATTCAAGGCGGAATACGGCAGAACTCTGGTGACCGGCTTCGCGCACCTGCACGGCCACCCCGTCGGGATCGTCGCCAACAACGGAGTGCTCTTCTCCGAATCGGCGCTCAAGGGCGCGCACTTCATCGAGTTGTGCGACAAGCGCAGCATCCCCCTCGTATTCCTCCAGAACCTGTCCGGATTCATGGTCGGACGGGATTACGAAGCCGGCGGTATCGCGAAACACGGCGCCAAGATGGTCACCGCGGTGGCCTGTGCTCGTGTCCCCAAGCTGACCGTCGTGATCGGCGGATCCTATGGCGCAGGCAACTATTCGATGTGCGGTCGCGCCTACTCGCCCCGGTTTCTTTTCATGTGGCCCAACGCCCGCATCTCGGTCATGGGCGGAGAGCAGGCCGCATCGGTCCTGGCCGCCGTCCGCGGTGAGCAGGAGGGTGAATCCTGGACGGACGAGGAGCAGGAGGCGTTCAAGGCGCCGATACGCGCCCAGTACGAGACGCAGGGCAATCCGTACTACTCGACGGCTCGGTTGTGGGACGACGGGGTCATCGATCCAGCCGACACCCGGCAGGTTCTCGGACTGGCGTTGTCGGTGTGTGCGAACGCGCCGCTCGAGCCGGTCTCCTACGGCGTCTTCAGGATGTGACAGAGATGATCGACACTGTACTGATTGCCAACCGCGGCGAAATAGCAGTTCGTGTAGCAGTGACGTTGCGGCGCATGGGGATTTGGTCGGTTGCTGTGTACAGCGACGCAGACGCCGGAGCACGCCACGTCGCCGAGGCCGACACCGCCGTCCGGCTCGGCCCGGCCAGCGCTCGTGAAAGCTACCTGTCGATCCCGAAAGTCATCGATGCCGCGAAACGCACCGGGGCGCAGGCCATTCACCCCGGCTACGGCTTCCTGTCGGAGAACTCGGAGTTCGCTGCAGCGTGCGAGGACGCGGGAATCGTGTTCCTCGGACCGCCCGTGCGTGCCATCGAAGTCATGGGCGACAAGATCGCCGCCAAGGCCGCGGTGTCGACGTTCGGTGTTCCTGTCGTACCGGGTATCTCGCGTCCGGGACTGACCGACGACGACCTGATTGCCGGCGCCGAGGACGTCGGCTTTCCGGTGCTGGTGAAGCCGTCGGCCGGCGGGGGCGGCAAAGGTATGCGGCTGGTCGAGCGTGCCCGGGATTTGCCTGCTGCCCTTGCCAGCGCACGCCGCGAGGCCGCCTCGTCGTTCGGCGACGACACGCTCTTCCTGGAACGGTTCGTGTTGCGTCCCCGGCACATCGAGGTCCAGATTCTCGCCGACACCCACGGCAACGTGATCCACCTCGGCGAACGCGAATGCAGCCTGCAACGCCGCCACCAGAAGGTCATCGAGGAGGCGCCGTCACCGTTGCTGGACGAAGCGACGCGTGCTCGTATCGGACAGGCGGCGTGCGACACCGCCCGCAGTGTCGACTACACCGGAGCCGGGACGGTCGAATTCATCGTCTCCGCCGACCGGCCGGACGAGTTCTTCTTCATGGAGATGAACACACGTTTGCAGGTCGAACACCCCGTCACCGAGATGGTCACCGGGTTGGACCTCGTGGAATGGCAGGTTCGCGTCGCCTCTGGTGAGACGTTGTCGCTGACACAGGAGGATGTCCGCATGACCGGGCATGCCATCGAGGCGCGTGTGTACGCGGAGGATCCGTCCCGCGGCTTCCTCCCCACCGGCGGAACCGTTGTCGGACTGCGGGAGCCGTCCGGCGAGGGAGTCCGCGTCGATTCCGGTCTCTCGGTGGGTACCGACGTCGGCAGCAACTACGACCCGATGCTGTCGAAGGTCATCGGCTACGGCGCAGATCGCTCCTCGGCTCTGCGGACGCTGGACCGCGCTCTGTCGGAAACTGCAGTCCTCGGTGTCGTCACCAACATCGAGTTCGCACGATTTCTGCTCGCCGACAACGACGTTCGTGCAGGCAAGTTGGACACCGGACTTCTCGACCGGCGCGTCGACGAGTTCACGGCGGCCGAGGTCAGCGACGGCGCATTGACCGCAGTGGCTGCCGTGTCGTGGATTCACGCATGGCGCCGCGCGGGTACCGATCTCTGGTCGATGCCGTCCGGGTGGCGAGTCGGCGGGCAGGCTCCCTACGTCGTCCGGCTCGTGTCCGCTGACACCGCCGTTCACGTGGCGATCACGGGCACGCCGAATTCGGCGCAGATCGTGATCGGCGATCACCCGCCCCGGTCGTTGACCGCCGACGTGCACGACGCGACCGTCACGATTGTCGTCGACGGTATCCGCGAGTCCCTGACGTTCGCGCGGGACGGGGCCCAGACCTGGGTCGCCGGTGCCGGCGGTACGTGGGAGGTACGCGAGGTGCCGGAGCCGAGCGTTCGAGCGGACGAGGCACAATCGGGTGATGCCGAGATCCTCAGCCCCATGCCCGGTTCGGTCATCGCAGTCGATGTCCGGTCCGGTGATTCGGTGACCGCCGGCGCCGCCGTCGTCGTGGTCGAAGCGATGAAGATGGAGCACACCCTGACCGCCCCGATCGACGGGACGGTAGAAGTTGCCGTGAAAGTCGGCGACCAGGTCCACGTGGACCAAGAACTCGCACGCATTGTTCCCAACGCAGAACACGAGGTTCAGCAATGACCGATTACCTGTCGTCCGCAAACTTGCCCGAGGAATACCAGCAACTGATCAAGTCGGTCGCGGACTTCACCCAATCGGTGGTGGCACCCGTCTCGGCGAAACACGACAAAGAACACTCGTTCCCGTACGAGGTCGTGGCGGGTATGGGCGAGATGGGCCTGTTCGGACTCCCGTTCCCGGAAGAGTACGGCGGCATGGGCGGAGACTACTTCGCCTTGTGCCTCGCGCTCGAGGAACTGGCCAAGGTCGACCAGAGTGTGGCCATGACGCTGGAAGCCGGTGTGTCGCTGGGCGCGATGCCGGTGTACCGGTTCGGCAACGAGGAGCAGAAGCAGCAGTGGCTGCCGAAACTCACCGCCGGGACGGCACTTGCAGCCTTCGGTCTGACCGAGCCCGGCGCCGGTAGCGATGCCGGCGGCACCAAGACCACCGCGAAGGTGGACGGCGGCGATTGGATCATCAACGGCAACAAGCAATTCATCACCAATTCCGGAACGGACATCACCGAACTGGTCACCGTGACGGCCGTGACCGGTGTCGACGAGGCGTCGGGCCGCAAACAGATTTCGTCCATCCTCGTTCCGACGGACACTCCGGGATTCGAGGCCGGGCCCGCGTACGACAAGGTCGGCTGGAACGCATCGGACACGCACCCGTTGAGCTTCACCGACGTTCGGGTACCGCGCGAGAACCTGTTGGGGGAGGAGGGCCGCGGATACGCGAACTTCCTGCACATCCTGGACGAGGGTCGCATCGCCATCGCGGCGGTTGCGGTCGGTGTTGCTCAGGGGTGTGTCGACGAAAGCGTGAAGTACGCCAAGGACCGGGTGGCCTTCGGGTCGCCCATTGCGACGAACCAGGCGATCTCCTTCAAGATCGCGCGGATGGAAGCGCGGGCACATTCCGCTCGCGCGACGTATTACGACGCCGCGGCGTTGATGTTGGCCGGCAAGCCGTTCAAGAAGGCAGCCTCGATCGCCAAGCTGGTGGCGTCCGAAGCGGCGATGGACAATGCGCGTGATGCGACGCAGATTCACGGTGGCTACGGCTTCATGAACGAATACGTCGTCGCACGGCACTACCGGGACAGCAAGATTCTCGAGATCGGCGAGGGCACCACCGAGGTGCAGTTGATGCTGATCGCGCGCGGGCTGGGAATGTGACCGAGAAGCGAGTCCGCCAGCGCGGCTTGTGGTTCGAGGAGATGGAGCTCGGCACGGTCTACGAGCACCGTCCGGGCCGTACGATCACCGAGGCGGACAACACGCTGTTCACCACGCAGACCATGAACACGCAGGCGCTGCACCTCGATGCGGCGTACAGCGAAACCACGGCGTTCGGTCAGCGACTGGTCAATTCGATGTTGACGGTCTCCACCCTCGTGGGGTTGTCCGTCGCCCAATTGACGCAGGGAACCATCGTCGCCAACCTCGGGTTCTCGGAGGTGACGTTCCCGAAGCCGTTGTTTCACGGCGACACGCTCTACGCCGAGACGGTGATCTCCGAGAAGCGGGAATCGAAGTCGAGGCCCGGCGAAGGCGTGGTGACGTTCGCCCACACCGGCCGCAATCAGCACGGTGATATCGTCGCCGTCGCCGTGCGAAAGACGTTGATACAGATGATTCCGACGGGGGAAGCGTGAAAAACGGGCAGGCCGGAGGCCGGTCGGAATCGTGGCTACCACCGGGGCCCGCGTGGTTGTTCTGCCCTGCTGATCGTCCCGAGCGGTATCAGAAAGCTGCGGACCGTTCGGACGTCGTCATTCTCGATCTCGAGGACGCCGTCGCGCCGACCGACAAGGCCGCCGCGCGGGACGCGCTGATCTCCACACCGCTCGATCCGGAGCGAACGGTGGTGCGTGTCAATGCCTTCGGTTCCGAGGATCATGCGCGAGACCTCGAAGCGGTGGAGCGGACCGAGTACCGGACGCTCATGCTGGCCAAGACCACGAGCGCTCAGCACATCGCGGAGTTGGCGCCGCGTGGCGTCATTGCACTCGTCGAGTCGGCGCTCGGCGCCGTGAATGTCTTCGAGACGCTGTCCGCCGAGAACGCAGTCGGCGCCATGTGGGGGGCCGAGGACCTGACGGCGTCCCTCGGGGGAAACGCCAGCCGTACGCTCGACGGAAAATATCGGGACGTGGCCAGACATGTGCGCTCGCAAGTATTGCTGGCAGCCAAGGCCCGAGGACTGCTTGCGCTGGACTCGGTGTACGTCGACATCGGTGATCTGGACGGTCTTCGGGTAGAGACCGATGACGCGGTGGCAGTCGGGTTCGATGCCAAGGTGGCGATTCACCCCAGCCAGGTGCCGGTGATTCGCGACGCGTACAAGCCCACGCAGAACGAAATCGACTGGGCAGAAGGTCTCCTCGCTGCCGTGTCGTCCAATCGGGGAGTCTTCACCTATCGGGGACAGATGGTGGACGAACCGGTTTTGTTACAGGCTCGTCGAATCATCGCGCGCAGCAACTGATGTGTTATGGGCCGCGTCCGCCGCCCAGCTGGAGAGAAGTCTGAGTCCGTCGTGCGACGGTGACCCGACGGCCGCGGTGAAGGCGATCAGCATCAGGCCCGGGGCCGAGTTGACGGCGAAGGCCTCGTACGTGAGGTCGAGGCTTCCGACGACCGGATGATGCACCCGTTTGATACCCGTTTCGTGTATGCGAACGTCGTGGGCCGCCCACAGTTGCCGAAACTCCTCGCTGCGCGTTGACAACTCACCGACCAAGTCGGTGAGCGCGCGGTCGTAGGGAGCGCGTCCGGCCTCCCCGCGCAGCAGGGCGACGATTTGCTCTGCCGAGTCGTCCCAGTCACGGTAGAACGGACCCGCGCTGGCGTCGAGGAAGACGTAGCGCGCGAAGTTGGGCGAGTCCTCACCGCCCCGAAACATCGGCGCGAACAACGCGCGCCCGAGAGCGTTCGCGGCCAGCAAGTCGAAGCGTCCGTTCTGCACAATCACCGGAACATCGGTCATCGAATCGATCGTCTGACGAACCGCCTCGCTGATGTGCTGCGCCGGTGTGGGTTTGCGTCGTCTGCGGGTGTTCGGTCCGTCGTTCACCGTGCGGACCATCTCGAACAGATGGGTGCGCTCGGCGTCGTCCAGCTTCAGGGCACGGCAGATTCCGTCGAGGATCGATTCCGAGATCCCGGTGGCGTTCCCGCGTTCGAGACGGATGTAGTACGCAGTGCTCATTCCCGCCAGGAGTGCCACTTCCTCACGCCGCAGGCCCGGAACGCGTCGAGCACCGCCGAACTGGGGGAGGCCCGCCGCCTCCGGAGTAACACGGGCCCGGCGGCTCGTGAGAAATTCGCGGATGTCGTCTTTGGTGCTCACGGCTCGAATCTAGAACATCGGCGGCCATTGTGGGGGTCACGGGTTTTACCCCTAAACACCGGGACTCCCCGGGTGCGAGATAGGAAACAACAATGAGCAAGGTCATTGTCGTCAAATTCAAACCAGAGCTGAAAGAGAGCAAAACCAGATGAAAACTGCACACCTCGGTGACTTGTCGGTGTCACGTATCGGCTTGGGCGCGATGACGATGGCCGGAACGTACACGACCGGAGCGGCTTTGGACGACGACGAGTCCATCCGCACCATCAACCGGGCGCTCGATCTCGGTGTCACGCACATCGATACTGCCGAGATCTATGGGCCGTACCACAGTGAAGAAGTAGTGGGTCGCGCAATCCGCGGGCGGCGCGACGAGGTCGTCGTCGCCACCAAGTACGGTCTGGTCTCGCACGCCGGGGGCGGGCCCGGCAACGTCGACAGCAGCCCGAGCAACGTCCGTACCGCCGTCGAGGGATCGTTGTCACGGTTGGGCGTCGATCACATCGACCTGTACTACCAGCATCGTGTCGATCCGAATGTCCCGATCGAGGACACCATCGGTGCGGTCGCGGAGTTGGTTGCGGCCGGGAAGGTGCGACACATCGGTTTGTCCGAAGCCAGCGCTGCCACGGTTCGGCGAGCGCACGCCGTGCACCCGATTGCAGCTTTGCAGACCGAGTTTTCGCTGTGGAGTCGTGAGCCCGAAACCGAGTTGTTTCCCACTCTCCGTGAGCTGAACATCGGTTTTGTTCCGTATTCACCGCTCGGTCATGGGTTGCTGACCGGGCAGATCCGGAGCGTCGACGACTTCGCAGACGACGACTGGCGCAAGGACAACCCCCGGTTCGTCGGGGAGAATTTCCGGCGGAACCTGGCGCTGGTCGACGAAGTGCGTCAGATCGCCGATCAAGCCGGCGCGACACCGGCGCAGGTTGCTCTCGCGTGGATTTTGCTGCAAGGCAACGACATCGCGCCGATTCCCGGTACCCGTCGCCTCGATCGAGTGGAGGAGAACACCGCCGCCGACCAGCTCGCGCTCTCGGCGGAGCAGGTGGAGCTTCTGAACAATCTCACGCCCGCCGCGGGAGCCCGTCACAACGAGGCGAATATGGCGAGGATCGACGGGTGACGTCGACCGCTCCTAGACGAGCTCGGCCCCCGTCGCGGCCAGCACGTCTTCCCGACTGACGCCCGGTGCCAGTTCTACCAGTGCGAGGGTCCCGTCGCCGACGACGTCGATGACGGCGAGGTTGGTGATGATGCGGTCGACGACGCCCTGCCCGGTGAGGGGGAGGGTGCAGGCGTCGAGGATCTTCGGGTTTCCGTCGCGGTCGGTGTGTTCCATGATCACGATGACACGGCCGGCGCCGTGCACGAGGTCCATCGCCCCGCCCATGCCTTTGACCATCTTGCCGGGGACCATCCAGTTCGCGAGGTCACCGGTGCGCGAGACCTGCATGCCGCCGAGCACTGCGGTGTCGATGTGGCCGCCGCGGATCATCCCGAACGAGAGCGAGGAATCGAAGTACGCCGCACCGGGGTTGACGGTGACGGTTTCCTTGCCGGCGTTGATGAGGTCGGGGTCGATCCTGTCCTCGGTGGGGTAGGGGCCGGTGCCGAGAATGCCGTTCTCCGAGTGCAGGGTGACGTCGATGTCGGGGGAGAGGAAACCGGGAATCAGGGTGGGCAGCCCGATTCCGAGGTTCACGTATTCTCCGTCGATCATCTCGGCGGCGGCGCGTGCCGCCATCTCCTCGCGTGACCATCCGGTCATGATGTGGCTCCCTGGGTGACGGTGCGCTTTTCAATGCGTTTGTTCTGGGGTCCGGTGTGCACGATGCGTTGGACGAACACTCCGGGCAGGTGCACGGCGGCGGGGTCGATGTCGCCGGGGTGGACCAGGTTTTCGACCTGGGCGATGGTGATGCGTCCGGCCATTGCGGCGAGCGGGTTGAAGTTCATGGCGGTTTTGTCGAAGACGAGGTTGCCGTCGGTGTCGCCGGTGTGTGCGTGCACCAGCGCGTAGTCGGCGTTGATGGCTTCTTCGAGGACGTAGCGCTTGGTGCCGAACACGCGGGTCTCTTTCGGCGGTGATGCGATGGCGACCGTGCCGTCGCCGTCGTAGCGCCACGGCATGCCTCCGTCGGCGATGGGGCTGCCGACGCCGGCGGGGGTGAAGAACGCGGGTACGCCGACACCGCCTGCGCGCAGACGCTCGGCGAGGGTGCCCTGCGGGGTGAGCTCCACTTCGAGTTCGCCGGCGAGGTATTGGCGGGCGAATTCTTTGTTCTCTCCGACGTAGGACGCGGTGACGCGCCGAATGCGGTGGGCGGAGAGCAGAATTCCGAGGCCGTGGTCGTCGACGCCGCAGTTGTTGGAGAACACTTCGAGGTCGGTGGCGTCGCCGTGGGCGATCGCGTCGATGAGGACGTCGGGGATTCCGCACAGCCCGAACCCGCCGACGGCGAGACTGGCGCCGGTACCGATGTCAGCGACTGCTTCGGCCGCCGACTGTGAGACTTGAGTAGCCACTGTCCGAGCTCCTGTTCGGTGAGTAAACGCTGCGCTCAGTCAACCTCAGCTGCGGATTCCAATATGGAAAACCGTTGAACTGCTCACGACGTGAACATCGACCGACGATACGTCCGCTCAGTGAACGCTTCTACCGAATGAACGCTACGGTCACGCCATGAGCGAAGAGTCGTCCACCGTCATCGGTCGAGTCAGCACGCTGCTGCGTGCGGTCGGGTCGTCCGAGCCGGGCGGTTCCTCCACCACGTCCCTGGCGAGAGCGACGGGGCTTGCTCGGCCCACCGCGCACCGTCTCCTCGCCGCACTCGCGGCGGAAGGTTTCGTCGACCGTGACGGAGCGTCCGGGCGATGGTTTCTGGGCCCGGAAATCTATCTGCTGGGGTCCATGTCGTCGGCTCGGTACGACGTGACGGACCACGCTCGTGACATCGTCCGTGCTTTGGCGGCCGACAGTGGTGAGAGCGCGTTCCTCTCCGCACGGCGCGGCGACGAGACGGTGTGCCTGCTGAGGGAAGACGGGAGCTTTCCGCTTCGGTCACACGTGCTGCACGAAGGTATTCGTTTCCCGCTCGGTGTTGCCTCGGCGGGTTTGGTGATACTCGCGCACCTACCCGATGCCGAGCTGGACGCGTATCTGGCGGGGACGGATCTGGTGACGCAATGGGGTGTCTCGCACTCGAACGAAGCTGTGCAACAACGTGTTCAGGCTGTTCGCCGTGAGGGTTACGCCGTCAACCCCGGCTTGCTGGTGGAAGGAAGCTGGGGCATGGGCGCTGCCGTGTTCGACCGCGCGGGCCGTCCGGCATGGGCGCTCAGCCTGACGGGCGTCGAGACTCGGTTTCGAGCAGAACGACGTCCGGAATTGGGACGGCTGCTGCTCGAACAGGCGCACGTGTTGACCAAGACGTTGGGACGTAGGAATTAGGGCGTTAGTGGGCAACCCGGGATGTAATCATGGCCGGGTTCGTCCTCCATCGCCCACAAAATCGTGAATGACTTCGACCACCGCATGTGCGTTGTCGGCCATCATGTTGTGCCCCGCATCGTCGATTCGCTCGATGCGGACTCCTGCTCCGCGTATCGTTTCGACGCTGTTCGGTGCACCGGTGAGCTCGCCGTAGATGTAGACGCATCTCGTCGTCAGCTTCAGGAGCGAATCGAGAACCGACGAGGTACACAGACCCACGGCACTCCGGTGCAAGGCACGCGGGTCGCAGATGCGTAGGGTCGCTGCCCATTCCGTGTCCACATCTGACAGCAACTCTGCGAAGCCGGTGTCGACGAAACCCTCCTCGGACTGCTGCGCGATCAGTACGCTGGCGCCTCCGTCCCACGGCTCGAGGTTGGGTTCGAGAACCGCCAGACTGCGCACGAGATCGGGTCGGCGAGCAGCCAACTCGACAGCTATCGACCCGCCCATGCTGTGCCCGACCACATCCACGTCTCGAAGGCCACTGTCGTCCAGTAGATCTGCAACGGTAACGGCGTGCGAGACCAGCGAGTAATCGAAGTCTCGCGGGCGGTCACTGAATCCGAAACCCAGAAGATCGGGTAACAGTCGAAGCCGTCCTTCGAACGCACGGTCGGTCGCGACCTCGCCGAACGCAGGAACACCGGCTGCGCCCATCCCGTGCAGGAACAGCATGGGCCGGGACCGATCTCCGGGCAAGGTGAATGCGCGAATCACACCGCAATCCCCAAGAAATTGCCCAGCGCCTCCGCCTCCCGCGCCCCCTGCGCGCGACCCGCCGTCACGGACGGTGTGCGCGTCGCGGGGTCGAGAGGATTCTCGCCGAAGGCGGCGACGGACACTTCGTCCGCGAACACGGTGTGGACCGCGGAGCCGGTCAGGCTCGCGGCTTCGTCGGCCACGGTGCCACCGAGAAGGAAATTACCCGGCGCCTCCGACGGAACGAGAACGACGATCCGCGCACACTCCTGCGCCACTCCACAATTGGTGCTGCTTCCCACTCCACCGTCCATGAAGTGGCGTCCGTCGATGGGCACCGTCGGCCAGACGCCCGGCACCGCGCAACTCGCTGCGACGGCGTCGACGAGATCGACACCGCTGTGGCGGTCGAACACCACGAGCTCTCCGGTCGCGACGTCGAGTGCGGTGATTCTGACGTCGCGGTCGGGCCAGGAATGTGACGGGAGGCGCGACGCGATGACCGCTCGGCGAACGTCCGAGCTCACTGTCGGCGCCGCCGCTGCCATGGCGCCGATAGTGCGCAGTCGTTCGGTTGCGGTGGCATCGGGGTTGGCGAATGCGGCGGTGAACGATTCGACCAATCCGGTCAGGTCCACCGCGGGGTCGATCTCGGTCGACGTGGGCGACAGTTGTTGCGCTACAAGCTCGTCGAGCGACGTACCGCTGGTGATCTGCGCGGCCACCGAGGATCCCGCCGACGTCCCCACGATCACGTCCGACGCCAGCAGAGCCTGCGCCAACTCTTCGGAACGGTCGCGGACGCCGAGCAGGAAGCCCAACTCCCATGCGATACCGGCGACGCCACCACCTGCGAGAACCAACCCCTGTGTGCTCATGATTCGCGATGCTACGCGCGGATCAGGCCAGTCCCGTCGGGTAGTGCAGCGGTAGGCCCGCCTCGCCCACGCCGAGCTCGAGGATGGCCCACTGATGCGGGTCGATCGCGAGGAGGCCGTGATTCGTCACGATCAAGGACGTGCCGCGGAACGCGACCGACGCAGGTGTCGAATACGGGATCGACCGTGTGATGCGGTCCGCCGGGGACGGCAGGGAGTCGACGACCGAACGGGTTGCCGGATCGACTACCTCGACACCGTTGTCGACGGGATTGGAGATCGGCAGGTAGATCTTGCCGCTGGCGCCGATGGCGAGACCGTCGCCCAGACCGGTCACCGCCACCTGTTCGAGTGGACCGGGGGAGCCGCCGGCGGTGACGGGTAGCCGATACACCACTCCGTGCCCGATCGTCGACGGCGTCAGCGACATCGTGACGACGAACGTCAGGCGCCCAGCGGAGTCGAACTGCATCCCGTTGACACTGTAGAGCGAGGCGAAATCGACGTTCTGGTACCAGATCTCGGCTGGTCCACCGCCCGGTGGGACCCGCCAGATCGTGGCCTGGTTCAAGTCGCTCACGTACATGGTGCCGTCGGGGGCAAAGCTCGCCCAGTTGGGCCACGCCGGTCGATCGACGGGGGACGGTTCGCATTCGGTAGCCGACGCGGACGCGCACGTAGGCAGGTCGGCGAACGTCGCATAGACGGACTGGGTTCCGGTGTCCGGATCTATTCGTACGGCCCGCGCACCGGAGTAGTCGAGGGCGTAGGCCCGCCCGTCGCCGTCGAGCGTGATGCCGTTGACTCCGTGCTCGGCCGGGACGTGGTCTGTCAGCGAGTACGTGCGCAGCAGGTGACCGGTCGCGTCCCAGTGCCACACGTCGGCCGCGGCGAAAGGCCGGTTGGATCCGGACCACAGGCTTCCGTCGACGGGGTCGACGGCCATGCCCTCGGGTTGACCGGGCAGCGGCACGACCGTGATGTCTCGCGTCTGGCCGTACCCGAGTGGCGGAAGCAGTTGCGCAGCAGCGGGTATCGAGTACAGGGCGGGTATCGAGTACAGGGCGGTGGCTGCAGCCAGTGCGGCGACCGCGAGGCGCCTGCTCACACGCCGGCCGTGATCGGCCCGAGGAACGATGTGGTCCAGATGGCCGAATTGGCCGATCCGGCAGCATCGTTCACGGGGACGAGTCCGTTGAGTGTGACCTGGCCGCCGGTCAGGCCGCGGTCGAACTGCGGCGGGAGGGTGAATCCGCACGACTGCTGCACGGTTCCCGGCTCGACGGCGAGGGGCACCCGTCGGCACTGTCCGACCGACGTCGAGGTGAGTGGGGGAGTGACCCCATTGGTCGTGATCGACAGCGAAGCGCCGAAGTCAGGCGCACCGGGGTTCTGATAACAGATCGACGCGGTGGCCGCGACGTCCGACGATGGTTCGCCGTCGACCGCGCCGGTTGCCGGATCGACCGAGATGGCGTGAATCTCCGTGCTGCGCAGGCCGCCGGGGCACGCGGACGTGCGCCTGTTCGAGACCGAATTCACCTCGCGCCCCACGCTGTACTTCACCGAACCGGTCGGTTGTGGCGAGCCGGGTCTCGGCGTGGACACCGGTGCTGTGCCCTCTCCCAGGGTGTAGAGCGTCCACAGGGAGCCGGTGCGGCCGTCGGGCAGGCGAGCCGGGTTGGCCACCGAGTTGGACGTCGCGACACCACCGGTGACGCCGGATGCGTTGGGCGCCATGGTCAGAACGCAGTCGACCGCAGCGCGCCCTGGTTGTCCGATCATGAACTCGAGTCCGCAGGGGCCGTTCATGGTCAGTGTTCCCAGACCGGGGGCGGTCAGTCGGCCCCACTGATCCAGGAGCGCCCGTCCGTCGAGTGTCGGTCCGTCGCACACGTAGATGGGACCGATGTCCTGCGCAGTGGGATCGGTCAGAAACCCAGTGGTCGAGTCGTTTTCGAACGTGTACATCCGCGCGTCGAGGCGCTCGACGACAGCAAGCGAGCGGGGCGTTCCGTAGTAGTCCTTACACGCTGCGTTGTCTGCCTCGGTGGGTCGCTGTCCACTGTCGACCGTGCGTACGACGTGGAAGGTGCCGGGTCCGTCGTCGATGGACCCGAGAACGGTGGCGGGCGCCGGAGCCGGCGCCGCGGAGGCGCTGGGTGTTCCGATCGCGCAGACCAGTGTTGCTGCGGCGAGGACCGTGAGCATGCGGTACCTGTGTTGGTTCATGTGATTCCCCCGAAAGATGTGCGCCCCGTGCGCTTAGTAGACCATAGTCTACTAGTGCGAACGGCGATATAGTCGCCCATGGCCAAGGTCGATTTCAAGCGACTCTGAGCGCCTGGTCGAAGGATCTTGCGTGCAAACGATGCATGTCGGGTCGTTCGACGACGAAGCGCCGCTTCTACATCGACTCCACCACGAATTCCTGCCGGAGCACGGACTGACTCCGACGGGACGGCACCACGAGATCTACCTGAGCGATTTTCGTCGAACGGCACCGGAGGGACGGCGAACCATTCTCCGACAGCCGGTCACCTAGTGCCGTGACGGTCGGTGTCGACGTTTTCGCTGTGCACCACCTGGTGACCACCTCGACGTTTCGCTTCGTACATCGCGGCGTCGGCGCGCGACGACAAGACGGTCAATGCGTGCCCCCCGTCGGTGGGGAGCAGTCCGGCCGGTGACACGGCCAGGCCGAGCGACGCCGTCACGGGCGTGTCGTCCTCGTCGTCGAATACCGTCGTCATTATTCGGTCGGCGCAGTCCAGACCGATTTCCTCGGAACCGCTTCCCACGACGGTGAATTCCTCTCCGCCCACTCTCGCCGAGAACGCCGTCGACGGACATGCGTGTTCGATGCGGGCTGCGGTACGCCGCAGGACGGTGTCGCCGTGGTCGTGGCCGAACCGGTCGTTGATGGACTTGAACCCGTCCAAGTCGATCACGACGCACCAGATGGACGAGGCGGCGCGATTCTGCTCGTGGAACAGGCTGCTCATCGCGTCGAGAAGACCACGCCTGTTCCGCAACCCTGTCAGCGGGTCGAAGTACGCTCCGGCGGCGTCCCGTCGGAGGTAGGAGACAAGTGCCTGCACGATGACCGATGATGTGAACAGAACCACGCCGGCCGCTCCGGCGGCAACGAGAACCGTTGTGAGCGAGAACGATCCGTCGATCGCAGCGCGGAATACGATTGTACCGAGCGTGAGGAGCACCAGGCAGTAGTGGGCGGCGAGCACGCGGGCCCCGTGAAACGATGCCGCATAGTTCCCGATGCCGGTGAATATCGTGGTCGCGAGTACCGCGAGCGGGGAGGGAATCAGGCAGAGCAGCACCGCTGCAGTTCCGATGTCGCCCGAAGCGACGAAGGCCAGTGAGGAGCGCAGGCTGTCGACACGACGTGACGCGGCGAACACCGACATGAGCCCCGCGATGACCGCGCAGGACGCGACGACCGCGTGCTCGACGGCGCCGCGCACGAGATCGGCATCGACGAGCAGTCCGAGACACAGCGCGGTGTAGAAGACGGCGTACACACTGACGAACTTCTCGGCGTGCCTCAGGAACGGGTGCGCCCGGTGATACCGCATGAGCCAGTCGTAATCGACGGTGTCGTTCCACCACTGTCGCAATCCATCCACGGTGAAGCCAGCCTTCGGGTCGAGAAGAGTCCTCTGCGCCCCCCGCCGCTGTCGAACATGTGTACCGGAGAATCATCGCTGATGAATGGACGGTAGTTGCGGCATTGAGCAGGTTTGCCTGCGTTTGTTGCCATTCACAAAGGTTTTGGGGCGACTTTTCGTCGACCGGTCGGTTTGCTCAGCGAGCGGAGCGATCGGTCAGCGCAGTTCGGCAACTTCCGAGGTAGCGCCGTAGCTCGTCACGCTCCCGATCGGACAGATCGGCCAGCATCTTCTCTTCCAGCTCTTCGATTGCAGCGTCGTACTCGTCGAGCATGGCGAGCGCCGCGGAGGTGAGGTGTGTGAGCATCCTGCGACGGTTGGTGGGATCGCTGGTCCGCGTGACCAATCCGCGCTTCTCCAACGTCGCGACCAGTTCGCCCATGGTCTGAGCGGTGACGAACGAATTGCGAGCGAGTTGGGCCGACGACAGACCGTCGCGCTGACGGAGAACGGTGAGTGCCGTGTACTGCGAGACCGTGATGTTCAGCGGCCGCAGCATCTTGTCCATACCGGCCCTGACCGCTAGTTCGACCTGTTTGATCGCGTAGAGCAGCGTGGGTCCCGCGGTGTCTGCCATGGGTAGGCGATGTTAGTCGACTGTGAACACGTCGATCTCCACCGTGGTGGGGTAACGCTCGCCGCGTGCGACGAAGAGCCTGTCGTTCATCCACGCCAGACGCGGCACGCTGGTCTCGAGCCGGACGAAGCCGCGGAAATAGACTCGGGCTGCATCGACCGTCCTGCCCTCGGCGAGCGACGCCGTGTCCTCCGCGCTTGCGACACGAATGCCTCTGTTGCGCACATACACTCGCTCACCGTCGGTTGTCAGGATGGCGTACGCGGCATCGATGTCGGTGTGGGTCTCCGTTCGTCTGATCTGTGTGTCGACCGCCCCTGGTACGACGAGCCCGCTCAGAACGGCGCCGGTTGCGCGACCGCCGACGATGGGAACGAGGCGGCGGGCTCCGTCGGGTGTGTCCGCCAAATCGATCGGATCGCCGACGTCGACGGACAGATGCGTCACGTGGGTCGTGGACAGCGGCGCAACCCCCATGGAAGGGGACCTTACACAGAAATTCGGGGCGACCGGGTCATCGCGCGGTGAATCCGCCGTCCACATTGTGGTGGCTTCCGGTCACGAAGGCGGCCCGGTCGGAGAGCAGGAACGCGATCAGTTCGGCCACTTCCGTCGCCCGGCCGATCCGTCCCACCGGGTGCAACGCGTCGAGGACAGCCCGCCCCTCGTCGTCGATGTGCGACAGAAGCGGCGTGTCCACGAATCCGGGACCGACCGAATTGATCCGAACACCGTGCTTCGCCGTCTCCAGCGCTGCAGTCTTCGTCAGTCCGATCACGGCGTGCTTGGCGGCCACGTACGCCGCCTGCCCTTTCTGCCCGACGGTACCCAGAATGGACGAGAGGTTGACGATGGCCCCGCCACCCGACGCGGTGATGGCAGGTATCTCGGCACGCAACGAATAGAAAACACCGTCGAGGTCGACGCTCAACACGCGGCGCCACACGTCGGTCGGGTACTTGCCGACGGACGCATCGGCACCCGCGATGCCCGCGTTGTTGACTGCCAAGTGCAACCCGCCCATGGTGTCGACCACCGCGCCGACGGCGGATGACACAGCGTCCTCGTCGGTGACATCGACTTCGAAAGCCTCTGCGCCCTTGCCGATCTCGTCGGCGAGGGCCCGTGCGGCGGCAACGTCGACGTCGAGAATCGCCACGCGCGCACCGCGGTCGGCGAGGAGCCGGGCGGTGGCCGCACCGATTCCGTGGCCGGCTCCGGTGATCAGCGCTGTTCTACCGTCGAACTCGGTCATTGCCCCGCCCCCGATCGTCTTCCGTGGCACCGGATCGAGACTGTATCAACGGTTGCGCCTCGATGGCCCCGCGTAGCATCACGACAGTGATGTCCGCCCAGTCCGTTGCCGACGCGGTTCGGCGCGCCGGAGTCTCGGACGTACGCGTCGACAGCACCTCGCGCGCGGCGTATTCCTCCGATGCATCCCTCTACAGGGTCACGCCGATGGCCGTGGTGTGTCCCACCGGACCGGACGACGTTGCCGCGGTTCTCGAGGTCTGTCGGGGCGAGGGTATCCCGTTGACGGCGCGCGGTGCGGGTACCTCGGTGGCCGGCAATGCCGTCGGGGCAGGCGTGATTCTCGACTTCGGTCGACACATGAATCGGATCGTCTCGCTGGACCCGCAATCGCGGACAGCGGTGGTCGAGCCGGGGGTGGTGCAGAGCGACCTCCAATCCGCGGCGGCGTCGCACGGGTTGCGGTTCGGACCGGATCCGTCGACCAGCAACCGATGCACCATCGGCGGCATGATCGGCAACAACGCCTGCGGTTCGAGGACGCTGGGGTACGGGCGCACGTCGGACAACGTCGTGGGTACGGACGTGCTGACGGGAACGGCCGAGCGTGTGCGGCTCGGTTCCACGACCACGTCGCCGATACTCGACGACCTTCGCGGCATCACCGCATCGGGCCTGGCCACCATACGGACGGAGTTCGGCCGGTTCGGTCGGCAGGTCTCGGGCTACGCGCTCGAACATCTGTTGCCGGAGAACCGATTCGACGTTGCTCGCATGCTCGTCGGCAGCGAGGGGACGCTGGCCGTGGTCACCGAGGCGACGGTCAGGTTGGTCTCGGACCCGGCGCATCGGGTGTTGGTGGTCCTCGGATACCCCGACATCGCTGCAGCCGGAGATGCCGCCCCGGTGGTTCTCGAACATTCGCCGACGGCATGCGAGGGCATCGACGCACGAATAGTCGATGTCGTGCGCGAACGACGCGGTCCGAGTTCCGTTCCACCGCTTCCGCGGGGAGCGGCCTGGCTGTTCGTGGAAGTCGTCGGAGACACGCTGGGCGACACCCTGTCTCGCGCCGAAGCAGTCGGAAGAGGGTGCGGCGCACTCGATCATCTCGTCGTCACGGATCCGGCGCGCACCGCCGCACTGTGGAGAATCAGGGCAGACGGGGCCGGTCTCGCGGGCCGCAGTCCGGCCGGACTGCCTGCGCACTCCGGATGGGAAGACGCCGCCGTGCCGCCCGCTCAGCTGGGTGACTACCTACGCGACTTCGATGCCCTCATGGACGACTTCGGATTGACGGGGCTGCCCTACGGCCACTTCGGAGACGGGTGCCTGCACGTCCGCATCGACATGCCGCTCGACAAGCCGAACGGGACCGCAGACTTTCGTCGATTTCTGGTTGCCGCAGCGACTTTGGTTGCACAGTACGGCGGTTCTCTTTCCGGGGAACATGGGGACGGGCGGGCGCGCAGCGAGCTCCTTCCCCTGATGTACTCGCAGGACGCACTGAGATTGTTCGCGGCGGTCAAGAACGCGTTCGATCCGCAGGACATCCTGAACCCCGGCGTGGTGGTCGATCCTCGACCGCTCGACGCCGATTTGCGAGTTCCCGCCGCACCGATCGTGCGCCGCAACCTTGCACTGGCGTATCACGACGACGGAGGCAACTTCACCCAAGCGCTGCACCGGTGCACGGGCGTGGGAAAGTGCCGGGCGGACAACACCTCCACGGGCGGCGTGATGTGTCCGTCGTACCTGGCGACGCGGGAGGAGAAGGATTCCACCCGCGGACGGGCTCGGGTTCTGCAGGAGATGATCAACGGAACGACCGTGACCGGAGGGTGGCGGTCACCCGAAGTGCACGACGCGCTCGATTTGTGTCTCTCGTGCAAAGGGTGTGCGTCGGACTGCCCGACGGGGGTCGACATGGCGTCCTACAAGGCCGAGGTCTTGCACCAAAGCTATTCCGGCAGGCGGCGTCCGGCGTCGCATTACTCGTTGGGCTGGCTTCCCCGTTGGGCCGCGATCGCCAGTCGGCTACCACGTATAGCAAACGCGGCGATGCGACTTCCGGGTGTGGCACCGCTTGCTCTGTCCGCCGCGGGGGTCGACCGTCGCCGGCAGATTCCGGCGTTCGCCACCCAGACGTTTCGGTCCTGGTTTGCCGACACGAAGCTCGATCGGCGCCGAGACGGCGATCCGGTCTTGCTCTTCGTCGACTCGTTCACGAACTTTTTCACGCCCGAAGTCGGCGTTGCAACCGTGGCAGTCCTCGAATCCGCCGGAATGCGAGTGGAACTCACGGACAAGCAGGTGTGTTGCGGTCTGACGTGGATCACGACGGGCCAGCTCACCGCCGCCCGGAAAATTCTCGGTCGCACGGTCGACACGCTCGATCGCGGCGTTCCGGTCGTCGGAATGGAACCGTCGTGCACCGGCGTGTTGCGTTCGGACGCAATCGAACTCGTCGACACCGACGGCGCTCGACGGGTGGCGGCCACCACCCGGACGTTGGCCGAAATACTCACCGAACGAGGATGGTCCCCGCCGTCGTTGACAGGTTCGGCGATCGTTGCGCAGCCCCACTGCCATCACCACGCGGTCATGGGGTGGGGAGCGGACGCGGCGCTGCTCGAGAAGGCCGGCGCCGACGTCGAGCGCTTGGGCGGATGTTGCGGACTGGCCGGGAATTTCGGGGTCGAGAAAGGGCACTACGAGGTTTCGGTGTCCATCGCCGAACAACAGCTACTGCCCGCAGTTGCCGCAGCGCCGCAGGACACGACCGTTCTGGCCGACGGATATTCTTGCCGCACACAGCTGTCCGACCTGAGCGATCGCCGTGGTGTGCACCTCGCCGAACTGTTGGCGGAGCGCATTCACGACGCGTGAAAGAGCATCGTCTCTGCCGTCAGGCCCGGTCCGAAGGCCATTGCGCACCCGCTTCCGGTGTCTCCGCGGTCCATCATTTCCGCAAGGACGAAAAGGACCGTGGCAGAGGACATGTTCCCGTAATTGTCCAGCACCTTGCGCGACGCCGACAGATCCTCCGGGCCCAGTTCCAACGCCCCCTCGACTGCGTCGAGGATCGACCGTCCGCCAGGATGCACGGCCCACATGTCGATGGACGACGTCTCGGCGCCCGACAGCACGATCTTCATCGTGTCCGCGTCCAAGGCACGCGCCAGTGATCCCGGGACCTTCCCCGACAGTTTCATGTCGAAGCCGACACCGCCGATGCGCCACGTGATGAGTTCGCGGGAGTCTTCGATCATCAGCGCTTGGAAGGAGTCCATCGCCAGGCCGCTCTCCTCGGCGGTCACCAGCACCGCCGCGGCGCCGTCGCCGAAGACCAGGAAGGACAGCATGGTCTCCAGATCGTCGGTCTTCTGCATGTGCAGCGAACAGAGTTCGACGCTGACCACCAGAACGCGGGCCGCCGGTTCCGATCGCACGATATGGTGCGCGAGCTTGAGGCCGTTGATGCCGGCGAAGCATCCCATGAACCCCACCTGGGTGCGTTCCACCGTCGTCGGAACTCCGCACCGTGCCATGATCTCGAAATCGATTCCCGGAGTGACGAAACCGGTACACGTCAGCACGATGAGGTGAGTGATGTCCGAAGCCGCGTCACCGAGGTCCAGGCCATCGACGGCCCGTACCGCCAAATCGGGTGCGGTGCGCTCGAATTCGCGCATCCGCGTTGCCGTGTCCACCGAATTGGGGTCGTCGCCGTAGAAGTCGGCAAGCGAGGGGAACGACGACCAGCGGTGCGAGATCTGGGCGCGGTCGGCCATCCGGCGGAACAGCAGTTGCTTGCGCCGCAGATCGAACGTGCTGTCCGCATAAGCGACGAAATCTTCGTGAACGTCGTGCTCGGGTACGACGGTCGAAATCTTGTTGATGTACGCGGTGCGCGGTGCGAAGTCGGTGCTCACAGTTGCCTCTCGAATGAATCCCCATCGAGCGGGTACCCCACCGCATGATCCTCTACTCGGAACTGCCGGCGGGACGAACGCGTCAGGTGGCGTCGGACCTGTTGATGTTGGTGTGGACCGTGGTCTGGATCCGCATCGGTGCTGCTCTCGACAATACGGTGATGGGCCTCGCTGCGCCCGGTCGCGAGATCGCGGACGCCGGTACGTCGCTGGAGAACAACCTGCGCGCTGCCGGCGACAAGGTGTCGAACATCCCGCTGGTCGGTGACGACGTGCGATCCCCGTTCGACCGTGCCGGTGGCGCCGGAGCAGCGCTGCGGGGTGCGGGGGAGGCGCAAGCGAATGCGGTCGATCTGCTGGCGACCTTCCTCGGGGTCACCATCGCTGCGATTCCGATCGTCCTGTTGCTGGGGCTGTGGTTGCCTCGGCGCGTCAGGTTCGTTCGCCGGGCCACTGCGGCGCGCAGGCTGGTTCGGTCGGATGCCGGCATGGACTTGTTCGCATTTCGTGCGCTGACCCGTCGACCGATGGCACAACTCCTCCGCGTGCACGATGATCCGGCGGGCGCGTGGCGTGACGGTGATCCTGCCGCGGTGCGCACGCTCGCCGAGCTGGAACTCGCGGCAACAGGATTGAAGCTGCCACGAGCGTGGTGATTTCACAGCTCGAATTGCACGCGCGCCACGTCGTCGCAAACCTCGACGATGCTTCTTCGGTAGACATTGTGTTCGGGGTCGAGGTCGTAGACCCGATAGCTCTCGGCGTCCTGCCAATCGTTGGTGATCGCGAATGTCCAACCGCCGCCGCGTAATCCGGCATCGAACCCGGTGTGATTGGACAACAGGCCGGGGAGCTTCAAGGCCGCGATACCGGCGAGCGCGGTCTCGAGCTGCATGCGGTCGGCTTCGTGACGGAGGCGTCCCATGACGACGTTGCGAATCATGATGTCGGTTGTACACCATGGGCCGTCAGCTCGGGACGGTGAAGTAGTGATGTCCGAGCGGGTCGGTGAGATGGAAGGTGCCGTCGGGTAGACGTGAGTGACTCCAGAGCTTGTCGGTCTTGTGGTTGTGATGGCGTCGGCACAGCGGCGCGAGGTTCGCGCGGATGGTCCACCCGCCTCGTAGCGGCGTCCTCTTGTCGAACTCGACGGTGTGGTCGAGGTCGCAGCGCTGCGACGGCACGGTGCATCCGGTGTGGATGCACGTGGGGTGGTCGGCGCGCACCAGGGCGGCGAGTGCGGCACTCGGTGCGTACGTCAGGGCTCCCGGTGGAGGGGACACGAACCCGCCGCGGCCGTCGGACGGTGGAGGTATATCGCCGTCGGCGAAGCGTCGGACCCAGTACGCGATGACGTCGGCGGCGGTGTTGTCGCGCGTAGTTGCTGTTGTTGTTGCTGTCGGCGCAGTCGGTACCGGGTGGGGCATCGTGGCCGCGGCGAGGGGTCGGCTGCGACCCAGTGTGACCGTGTCGTCGAGGTAGCCCTTGGCTTCCTCGTTCTCGGCGTGATGCGCAAGTTGCTCGATGTCGTGTTGTTGCCGCTGGTCGTCGGTGAGTGTGATTGCGGCACAACCCGGCCGGCCGCACCGGCACCGGCACGATGCGAAGGGCGATCGATCCGGTGGCGGTCCGTCGTCCCCATAGTAGGGATCACCGCCGGTGAGGGTGTCGAGGTAGCGGCGGGACGCCAGGAAGAGTGCTTGCCACGTCGCATTCGCGGCCAGGGCTCGGCAGGTGTGGGCGTCGATGGGGCCGTACCCGTCGAGTTGCGCTCCCGCAGAACCGATTCCGAGGATCAATTCGAGGTCGCAGCTGATTCGAACTTGAACGGCAGCGGGTTTCGCGTCGCACACGACCACGTCGCGGGGGTCGGTGACGGTGCCGTCGGCTGCCGCGGTGAACGGAGCCGACCTCTTCGCGGGTGCGGGGTTCCTGCAGTCGGGTCGACCGCAGTTGCAATAGAGCTGCCCGCCGCGCATGACGGCAACGAACGCCTGTGCACGCAGGTAGTTCACGGTGGTGGGGTCGGGGTTGCAGATTCGTCGAATCTGGTCGGTGACGGTCTGTCCGATGGCGGCAGCATCGACGGCGGGGACGATGGCGACGACTTTGCGAAGACCTCGCGGCATCTTCGTGATGCGGACCGAGGTCTCGGTGAGGGCGGCGCGTTCTCGGGTGCGCTTGTCCCATTCGGCGTCAGCTTCGGTCAGGAGCCTGTCGATCTCGGTACCGAGCGGTCCGGGCGCGAGTGCCTTTGCGGCGCAGACGATATCGGACTCGAGGCGATCGAGGGTGGCGGTCCGGGCGTCGGCGGTGTGGTTCTTGACGACCCGAGCGATGACCAGCGAGATGTGCCCGGCGACGAATGCTGCGCGAACGGCGGGAAGCATCGACCACCACAGGGTCAGGAGGCCGCCCACGACGGCGTCGGTGCTGTTGGTGGCAGCAGCGATCTCGGAGACGATGGACGCGTGGGTGGGGATGGAACCGCCGGGGTCGGCGTTTCGGGCGTGGTAGTAGGCGTCGAAGGTGGCGATGCGTTCCGCGTCGGCGGCATTTGCCCCGCGGTGGTGGTCGATGACGGCGGCATGCAGCAGTGATGCAGACAGGTACATCACCCCCCGGATCGATGTGATCGAACATGTGTTCGAACAAGACACATGTTAGTACGGGGTACCGACAAAAAGTTCGGAGAGAGTCAGGCCGTCAGCGATGCCGGCGGTGCTTGGGAACAACGTTCGGCGGCCGTCAGTCCGCCCCACACACCGTGCGGCTCAGCGGATCCGATCAGTCGTCCGACTCGGCCTCTTCGTCGGCAGCCAATTCCCGCGATGCCATTCCGCCGCTTCCGTTGTGGTCGGCAGGACCCGGGCGCCCACCCTTCGGCTCTGTGCTTTCGGTACCCGGATCTTCGGATGCGGTCTTGTCGCTCAACGTGTCTCCTCGGTTGCGGTAGTGACTCAAACCTAGACGTTGCCGCCCGCTATCGTGAACACTCACAAAGAGAACGCAGACTTCGACGTGAAGGACCCCAACGATGCGCCTGCTCGCCCGCACAACACTGGCCGCTGCAGTGTGCATTCCACTGTCGTTGGCCGTCCCAGCGGTGGCCTCCGCGGTAGGGCCGACCGACGTGAGCTTTGCCTTCTCGTCGGACGGGTCGACCGTGACCAACACGATCACGAACAACTCGGGCACACCGTTGACGTGCTCGACCTCGGTTGCGGCGGCTCCCGGTGGCGTCCTTCCGGCTGTCACCGAGCTCAGCACCGAGCAGCTGTACGAGTCCGGCACGGTGGCGACCGGTACCTCGACTCAGACGGTTCGGGACATTCCCGACGGCTCCTACGTCGCGCTCGGAAGCTGCGGCCGAGCGGAGTCCGACCCGGCGCTGTGGGTATCGAGCTATCCCGGGGTGAACGACGTACTCCGGCTTTACCCCTACCCGGCCTACGAAGTGCAGGAAGCATCTCCGATAGTCGTCTTGCCCGCCGGTGGGCCGGTGCAGATCGTCACCGACTTCCTGCGGCAACTGGGCGCTGCGTTCGGAAGCTGAGCGCCGCTACTTCGAGTGCTCGGCCTCGAACCTCACCGTGACGTCGTCGACCACTTTCATCGATCCCATCAGCTGAGAATACGGCTTGATTCCGTAATCCGTTTGTTTGACCGTGTTCTCGGAGCGTATGCGCCACGAACGGCCCTGGTCCTCGACCGCAACGTCGACGACGACCTTCTTGGTCTTGCCGTGAATTTCCAACGACCCGTTCAACGTGTAACCGGAGCCGGACTCGGTGACGTCGTCCGAGCGGAACTTGATCTCGGGGAATCGATCGGCGTCGAATGTCTTCAAGGCGTTCGACTTCGCCACCATCTTCTCTGGTCCGATGAGGGGCGTGACTCCACCCTCTCCGCCCAACACCTCGATGGACGGGACTTCGGCCGTCAGAGTCACCGCGGTGGGTCGACGGCCGTCCCATTCGACGGTCGCGTGCCACTTCGTCACGCCGATGGTCAAGCGATGGCCCATCTTCGACGCCCGGCCGGTGACCCCGGTTCTGATCGACAGAGTGCCGCCGCTGGAAGCGTCGAGTGCCCACACGGTCGATGTCATACATCGACTGTAGCCACCGACTCATCAGCCCCGTCCTCATCGACCCCTGTCGCGCATGAAGAAGCCGGCCTTCAAAGCTGCGGCAGCGATCAGGACGGCACCGAGAATCCAGAAGGCGACGCCGTTGATCCCTCCGTCGGACTCGGCAGGTGCCGCTGACTCCTGGCCAGTCGCCACACTCGTAGCCGCAGTTCGGGTCGGAGCCGTGTTCTGGGCTGGAGCCGTGTTCTGGGCTGGAGCCGCGACTGCGGTCAGGGTGAACAGTGTCGTGCCGGTGATGGGATGCCCGTCCGCGGACGTCACCCTGTAGCCGATCGTGTAGGCGCCGGCCGGCATCGAATCGGTCGTGGACACCACTGCGTCGGCACCGTCGGTAGTGGTGTTCGGTTCTGCGTATTGCGCGCCATCGGGACCCACGACGCTGATCGTCGCGAACGAAGTGGATATCGCTTCGCTGAACGTCAGCCGAACGGTGGTGGGTGCCGCGTCGAGAACCGCGTCAGCGCTCGGATCGGACGCAACGAGCCTGGTGTGCGCCGCGGCCGGCGCCGCTCCGAGCAGAACGATCATGATGCTCAGTGCGATCGAAGTCGCAGTACGTCTCATGTGGGCCAGTTTCTCACGGCGACTTTCGCTCACCGTGATTCGAATTGTTTCCGCATTTCAACGGCACCCTCGGAACCACAGCGTGCAAATGGTCGGTGAATCCGTGGATAAGCTCCCGCCCGACGACGAGGGAGAATTGTGAACTTGGGAAACTATCTTCAGGGGCGAGAGGGATTTCTCGCGTTCCTGACCTATCAGCATGCGTCGCTAGCCTTTCAGACCGTTCTCGTCGGCACGATACTGGCCGTCCTGGTCGCCGTCGCGGTGTATCGACTGCCGTTGTTCGCCACCCTGACGCTGACGACGAGCCGCATCGCGTTGACCATTCCGTCACTGGCATTACTGGCGCTCCTGATCGTGCCGTTCGGTCTCGGTGTGGTGCCGTCCTTCATCATGCTGGCATTCTTCGCCGCCATGCCCGTGGTCGGTAATGCAATCGTCGGCCTGAGATCGGTCCCGGAATCGGTGATCGAGTCCGCGAAGGGAATCGGTTTCTCGCAACGGCGCATTCTGGTCCAGGTCGCTCTGCCGATGGCGTGGCCGGTCATCCTGACCGGTATTCGCGTGTCGACGCAGATGGTGGTCGGTGTCGCAGCCATCGTCGCGTACGTTCTCGGCCCCGGCCTGGGCTCGCTCATCTTCAACGGTCTGTCGCGACTCGGTGGTACCAATGCCCTCGAAATGGCCGCCACCGGAACAATTCTCATCGTCGTCATCGCCTTGGTGTTCGACGCCCTGCTCGTCCTTCTCGGGCGCCTCACGATTGCCAAGGGACTCCGATGACCGCCACCACGACCTCAACCACCGAGCGCACCGTCACCGGGGCGTCGATTCGCCTCGACGGCGTCGTCAAGCAGTACCGCGGTCAGGACAAACCTGCCGTGAAGAAGCTCGACCTCGAGATCGACGCCGGGGACATCGTTGCGTTCGTCGGACCGTCCGGCTGCGGAAAGACGACCACGCTCAAGATGATCAATCGGCTGATCGAGCCGAGCGAGGGCCGCATCTTCATCGGGGACCGGGACGTCACCGGAGAGGATGCCGACAAGCTGCGTCAGTCCATCGGTTACGTCATTCAGTCCGGCGGACTGTTCCCACACTGGTCGGTCGGCAAGAACATCGGCGCCATCCCTCGCGTTCTCGGCTGGGACTCGAAGCGTATCGACGAGCGCACCGAGTACCTGCTCGACCTCGTCGGACTCGACGCTCGAACGTTCCGTGACCGACTGCCGAAAGACATGTCGGGTGGCCAGCAACAGCGTGTCGGTGTCGCGCGTGCACTCGCCGCGGATCCGCCGGTTCTGCTGATGGACGAGCCGTTCGGTGCGGTCGACCCGATCACTCGTGTTCGGCTGCAGGACAAGCTCATTGCCATTCAGCACGAGCTCGGGAAGACCATCGTCATCGTCACCCACGACTTCGAAGAGGCGACCAAGCTCGGCGACAAGGTGCTGATCCTGTCCGAGGGCGGTCATGTCGAGCAGTACGCCGCGCCGGCAGAGATTCTTGCCAACCCGGCCACACCGTTCGTCGAAGAGTTCGTCGGATCCGGCGCCACCCTGGCGCATCTCACGCTGTCGCGAGTCAAGGACGTCGACCACGACCCGGTGGTGACGGCGCGCGTCGGGGACTCGTCGCAGGAGGTGATCGCGCGAGCCAAGGCCCGCGGCGCAACGTGGATCGTCGTCGTCGACGCCGATGGGCAGGCGCGTGCCTGGCCGTCACTCGACGAGGTGGGTACCAAGGATCGCGTCTCGGACTACGTCGACTCACGACTGCCGGTGGTGGCGCCGTCCTCGACGCTCAACGACGCGCTGGACACCATGCTCGCAGCCAGCCAGGGCGGTGTTCTCGTCACCGACGGGCGCGGTGCGGTCACCGGTGCGCTGACGATCTCGACCGTGATGGCAGTGATCCGAGGCCAGCTGTCCGAGGCTCGCCCGGACGACACCACGTCGTACTCCACGCACACCGAAGGTTCCGCGTCGTGAGTAGATTCCGGAGCACGCCCATCGACGTGTGGCTCGAACCGCTCGTGGTGCTGGTGCTCGGCATCGCCTACGTTCTCTGGTACCGCTCGACCACGCTCACCTCCACCGAGCAGGCGTCGCTGGGATGGGACAACCTCCGAACCACGTTGGCGTCGCACGTGATTCTCACGTTGACGGCAACCGTCATCGTCGTCGTCATCGCAGTCCCTCTGGGCATCCTGCTGACGCGAGAGAAGGCGAAGAAGCTCAACCCGATCGTGGTCAACGTCGCCAACATCGGCCAGGCGGCTCCCGCCGTCGGCTTGATCGTGTTGCTCACCATGTGGCTCGGAACCGGATTTCGCACGGCGGTAGTGGGTCTCGTCGTCTACGCGATCCTGCCCATCCTGCAGAACACCATCGTGGGACTTCAGCAGGTCGACCAACGCACCATCGAAGCGGCACGAGGAATCGGGTTCTCCGGTGTGCGCACTCTGGTTCAGGTGGAGCTACCTCTCGCGGTTCCGGTGATCCTGAACGGAATTCGGACCGCACTGGTCATTCTGGTGGGCACCGCCACACTCAGTACGTTCATCGGGGCCACCAGCCTCGGCACGCTCATCACCACCGGCGTCACGCTGTTCCTGCCGAAGCTGCTCATCTCCGGGGCGATCCTGGTCGCACTTCTGGCACTGACCATCGACTGGCTCGGTCGCCTCGTCGAACTGGTCGCAACACCCAAGGGAGTGGCATGAACCGCCTGCGTCGCCGACTTTCCGCTTTCGTCTCGATCGGAGTGATCGCGACGACCGTCGCCGGATGCGGACTGGTCTCGTCGTCGGGAACGTTCAAGTCGGCTTCGTTGGCCGACGGTCAGCGCCCGCTCGACGGCGCGAGTCTGGTGGTCACGTCCAAGAGCTTCACCGAGGGTGTCATTCTGGGCAAGATCACGGCGACCTACCTCGCGGCCGCCGGCGCCGAGGTGTCCGACCTGACCGGCGCCCCCGGCTCTGCGTCGTCGCGGCAAGCGCAACTGAACGGTGATGCCGACATTCTGTGGGAGTACACCGGAACCGGCTGGGTGAACTATCACGCCGAGACCGAGACCATCTCCGATCCCGGCGAGTTGTGGCAGAAGGTTCACGACATCGAGAAGGCCGACCACGATCTGGAATGGTTGCCACCGGCCAACTTCAACGACACCTACGCGTTCGCGGCATCGGCCGCAACTGCGGAGCGGTTGGGCGTGACGTCGTTGTCCGACGTCGCGGCACTCCCGGTCGCCGAGCGAACCTTCTGCGTCGACGACGAGTTCTTCTCGCGAGCAGACGGATTCGTGCCCATGCTCGACAAGTACGGGATGCCGCTGAACGGTCCGAACGGGGTTCCGACCGAAAACATCACGCGTATGGACGCAGGCGTGATCTACCCGTCGACCGCACAGAGCTCGCCCTGCAACTTCGGCATGGTCTACACCACCGACGGTCGAATCAAGAATCTGGATCTCACCGTTCTCGACGACGATCGGAAGTACTTCCTGCCGTACAGCGGAACGGCCGTGCTGCGCAGCGCGATCTACGAGCAGTATCCGGCTGTCACCGAGCTGCTGGGACAGGTGTCCGAACGTCTCACCGACGACCTGATGCAGGACCTGAACGGGCGCGTCGACATCGACGGACAGGACCCGGCGAACGTTGCGTACGACTGGCTGAAGAGCGAGAACCTTATCAGCTGAGGTCTCTGCGCATGATCAGCCGCGGCATCTTCGACGCCACCGCGTCCGTGGTGCCCACCACCTCGAAACCGGCGTGGGCGAACATCTTCCGAGTCCCGACGAACGCCATCGTCAGGTCCATTCGTCCCTCGGGATCGACCGGGTACGACTCCACCGCGGGTGCGCCGTTGGACGCGGCGTAGGCGAGCGCGCCCTCCAGCATCGCCGTCGTCACGCCCTTCCTACGGTGGCCGCCCCGCACCACGACGCAGATGATGCTCCACACCGCGGTGTCGTCCAGCGGACGGATGAGACGACTCTTCACCAGACGTGGGATGTCCGATCGCGGCCCGATGCTGCACCAGCCGACAGGAATACCGTCCAGGTAGGTGACGACTCCGGGTGGACGGTTGCGTTCGGTGAGCTTGCGCATCGCGGTCTCGCGGCTACCCTCACCGAGCGATTCGATGTCTTTGACCTGCAGGCGATGCGACAGGCACCAGCAGTGCGTCGTCCGGCGGTTCGGGTTGATCACGTCGGCGAAGTCGTCGAACCGGTCCGGTGTGACCGGATGGGTTTCCCAGGTCATGGCAGGACTGTACCGGCGTGCACGGTCCTCGACCTGTCGAACGTGAGCATTGAGACCTCGGGTCGATGTGGTTAGCCTAAGCTCATGCGCGACAGAGGATTCTATTGGGCCGAAGTGCTGTCGACCGAGCAGTTGACACCCAGTTTTGTGCGCGTTCGGTTCGGCGGGCCGGATCTCGACGACTACGACGCCCACGAATCACCCGACGAATCCGTCGCCATCTACTTTCCGAATCCCGGTGAGGATCGCCCGCCGGCAATGACGAACATCGACGGTGTCTGGTGGTTCCACGACGAGTCGGACCGGCCGGAGGGGCGCAACTACACGGTGCGACGGATCGAACCGGACGGAACTCTCGTCGTCGATTTCGTTGCGCACGAAGGCGGCGTCGCGGCGTCGTGGGCGCAGTCTGCTTCTGCCGGTGACACCGTGCTGTTCTCGATGCCACGGGGGTGGTACGCCGTGCCCGAGGACACCGACTGGCAGCTGCTGGTCGCAGATCTCGCGGGCTTGCCGGCCCTCGCGCGCATCGTGGAAGGGCTGCCGAAAAGTGCTCGCGCACATGTGATCGCGGAAGTGTTCGACGAGCGGGACGTCCTGCACTTCGACACGGTCGGTGCTGTCACCGTCGACTGGCTCGTGGGCAGCGGCAACGGTCACGGACCCGGCGCCGTGGTGGACGCGGTGCGCGCGTGGCCGATCCCCGAGGGCAACGGGTACGTCTGGTTCGCGGGTGAGGCGGCCGACTCTCGGGCCGTGCGCAAGTTCGTGCGCCGGGAGCGCGGCATGGGCGCCGACCGGTTCGACATCATCGGGTACTGGCGGGTGCGGGCCGAGCAGTGGCTGGCGAGGTACGAGAAAGTCGAGTCCGTGGTCGCCGCCGCGTACACGACCGCCCTCGAGCAAGGTCGTACGGAGAAAGAAGCCGCTGAGGCCTACGACGAAATGTTGGAGAAAGTGGGGCTCTGATCGGTCCGTCGGCTACCGTCGAACCATGTCACAGCCGCTTCCCGACATCGCCACCGCCGACATCACCTCGCTGATCATGGACGACCACGAGTGGTTCCGACGCGCCTTCGCGCGCCTCGACGATGCGCAGACCGCTGAGGAACTGTCCGCCGTGTGGGGTCCGCTCGGGGAACGACTCGACACGCACGCTCAGGCCGAGGAGGAGGTCTTCTATCCGTCGCTCCTGAAGAAGGGGAGCGACGACGCAGAAGAAGAAACGGACGACGCGATCGGGGACCACAACAAGATTCGTGACGCGGTGGCGAAAGCTGCGGAATGCGAAGTGGGAAGCCATGAGTGGTACGAGGCCGTGGGTACGGCACGCGCGGAGAACTCGGAGCACCTCGCCGAGGAGGAAGACGAAGTACTACCGGACTTCCGGAAGAACGCACCTCGCGAACTGCGTGCGGAACTGGCGCAGCAGTGGATTGCGTTCTATGCCGCGCATCCGGGCGGAAAGGGTATCGACACGTCGGACCGCGATCCGCAGGAGTACATCGAGGAGCACAGCGCCTGAGTCACAGCGCCTGAGTCACAGCACCGGAATCAACGGTCGGACTTCGGTTTTCCTGCATCGAGTCGGGCGATGAACACTGCGGACACCAGTGCGCCGACGAACATGCCGACACCGATCCCGATGCTCGTGTTTCCTGCTACCGCACCGATGACGACGCCGAGGACGAGCCCGGCTACGACACCGATGAGCAGATACGTTCCCGCAACTGACGATTTCGATCGTTCGGTCATGATCGAATAGTAGTCACTCCGACGCTCACAGCTCCAGTACCAATCGAGGACTGACCGACCGAGACACGCAAATCATCATGCAGCTGTTGTCGGCCTGTTCTTCCGGCGTGAGAACAGAATCACGGTGGTCCGGTTCGCCGTCGACGACGCCGGTTTCGCATGTCCCACAAGTACCTTCACCGCATGACGACAGAACGTTCACGCCCGCCGCCTCGACGACCTCGAGTATCGTCCGGTCCGGTGGCACCGTCAGGGTGACGCCGCTGTCGGTGAGAACCACCTCGAACGAATCGGACCGAACGGGTGCACCCACGTCCTTGGGCGAGAATCGCTCCAGGTGCAGCGCACCCGACGGCCATGGCGCGCACAGCTTCTCGACGGCCACGAGCAACGGTTCGGGGCCGCAGCAGTACACCAGGGTGTCGTCACGGGGCTCGGACAACAGGCCGGGAAGGTCGATCAGACCGTGGGTGTCCTGCGGCCAGATCGTCGCCCGTGAGCCGATGTCGGAGATCTCGTCGAGGAATGCCATCGACGCCGACCGGCGTCCGCCGTAGACCAGAGTCCACTCGGCACCGGCCTTCTGGACCGCTCCGATCATGGCCAGTATCGGGGTGATGCCGATTCCGCCCGCGACGAAGAGGTATCGCGGCGACTGGTGGAGGGGGAAGTGGTTGCGGGGCCCGCGACCGGACAGCGCCGCGCCAACCTTCAGTGCGTCGTGTACCCAGACGCTGCCGCCTCGCCCGGCGGGTTCGTTCAGAACGCCGATCCGATAGACGCTCCGATCGTCGGGACTCCCGCAGAGGGAGTACTGCCGCGTTGTCCCGTCACCGACGGTGATGTCGATGTGCGCACCGGGTTCCCAGGACGGTAGTGGGTCTCCGGAGGCGTCCGCGAGCGTGAGCGACACGACATCCTCGGCGGCGTCGAGCCGTTCTACCACAACGAGATTCAGGTCCGCCTCGGTCATGCTCGTCCTCTCTGGAACGACACGGGCAGGCGATCGAGACCTGCCGCGTTGGGCGTACTCGCGTACCTACGCACGGTACCGGCGATCTCGTACTGACCGAGGCGGGGGAGCGCAACTTCCAGCGCGATCTTTGCTTCGAGCCGGGCAAGGGGGTTGCCCAGGCATCCGTGCAAGCCCTCACCGAATCCGAGGTGCCGAACCGCCGGCCTGAGCGCGTCGAATTCGTCGGCGTCCTCGAACTGGCGGTCGTCGTGGTTGGCCGCGCCGAGGACCATGGCTACCCGACTACCGCGTGGAATGGTGACGCCGTGGAGGGTGACCTCGCGGCTCGAGGTTCGGACCACCAGTTGCAGAGGCGTCTTGTACCGAAGACCTTCCTCGACTGCGTTCGGAATCCCGGACGGGTTCTCCCGGAGAGCTTTCTGCTGTTCGGGGTGCGTGCCGAGCTGGTGGAACAGCGTGGTGAGCAGGCCGGAGGTGGTTTCGATGCCCGCAAGATACAGCCCGAAGACCAGGCCGACGATCTCCGACGCCGCGTCGATCTCGCTCTCTGCCAACGGAACTCCGCCGATATCGGCCTGCACGATGTGGGTCAGCAGGTCCGCCTTGGGTTCGCGGCGACGGCGAGCCAGCATCTCGGCCAGGTAATCGCGTGACCGGGTCGTCGATTCGATGGCAACGGGCGTGAGTTCCGCGCTGTCCGGCACACGATCCTTGAGCCCGTGCGACCAGGCCTTCAACTGTTCACGATCCTCGCCGTCCGGCAACCCCAGGAAGTCGAAGAAGATCTCGTACGGGAGGGGCCAGCACAACTCGTCGGCGAGGTCCGCGGTGCCTCGATCGGCGAACGAGTCCACCAACGTGGTCACCACGGTCCGAATGTCGTCTTCGAGTTTCTTGATGCTGCGCGGCATGAACTGTCGCTGCACCACGCCGCGTATCTCGTCGTGGCGGGGATTGTCGAGAACGGGGATGTTGCCCGCGCCGCCTTGAGAATTGGTGTCGTCGAGATCGATTCCCTCGAAATTGAGGTAGGTCTCGGAATCTCGGATCGCGTCGCGCACGTCGTCGAATCGAGACAGGGCGTAGAAGTTCCATTTTTCGTTGTAGTACACCGGTGCTTCGTCGCGCATACGGCGGTAGACCGGGAAAGGATCGTCGTGAAACCGTGCATCGAACGGGTCGTAGACGACCGGGTTCGCAAAGCCGCTCATGAGTGACAACGCTCACATGACTTCTGTACATATGTCAAGACATATGCACAGGCGACATCACCCGCCGATCGTCGCGTGCATCTCCCAGACGATGACCTCGGCACCGTTCGACGTGCTCAACGTCTGTCCGCCGCCGCCGCGAACCCGCACCGCGTCGCCTTCGGCCAGTCCGCCGACCCCCTCCAGTGTCGCGTCGCCGCGTGCCACGAAGACGTGGAGGAATGGCGCGTCGGGCAACGTGACCGCGGGTGTACCGGGCTGCAGCCGCGCGACGTGCATAGCTGCGTACTTGTTCCGGATCCGGATCGCAGAATGGTCCGCGTGTGCGGGCATTCCGGAGGCAACCGGAACGAGGCCGCCCGAGAGGAGCTCGTGATCGATCTCGAGCTGCTCGTACCCGGGGGTGATCCCGGCTTCGTCCGGAAGAACCCACATCTGGACGAAGTGCACCGGTTCGGCGTGCTCACCGCCGTGTTCGGTGCCCAGACGCCAGGAGTCGTTCTTCTCCGAGTGCAGGATGCCGGTACCGGCGCTCATGCGTTGCGCGAGACCGGGATAGATGACCCCGGTGTGCCCGATCGAGTCCTGATGGACGAGCGATCCCTGAAGTACCCAGGTGACAATTTCCATGTCTCGGTGCGGGTGAGTGTCGAATCCTTGGCCGGGCACCACGATGTCGTCGTTGTTGACCATGAGCACGCCGTGATGGGTGTTGCCCGTGTCGTAGTGGTGGCCGAAGGAGAACGAGTGCTTCGAATCGAGCCACCCGATGTTGGTCTTGAACCGATCGTCGGCGCGGCGCACGTCCAGCGCTGCAGCTGCAGTCATCACAGAACCTTCTCTCCGTACATCTCGCCGAGCGGATCAGCGATCAATTCGATGCGGGCGCCGTCGGGATCCCGAAAGTACAGCGACACCTCGCTGTGTTCGACGAACTCGACTCCCGCCTCCGTCATCTTCTCTCGCAACTGCTCCCACCGCGAGGTCTCGACACTGATGGCCACATGGTGCAAGCCGCCGAGCACCTCTTGATAGGGGCCGACGTCGAGGCCGGGAAAGTCGAAGAACGCCAGCAGGTTTCCGTTGCCGATGTCGAAGAAGAAGTGGGACGAGCCCGGGTAGTCGCGGTTCTCGATCAGTTCGGTCAGCGGGAACTCCAGCAGATCCTGATAGAACCTGATCGTGGTTTCGACATCACTGCTGACGAGGGCGGTGTGGTGCAGGCCGCGCGCGGACGACGCCGGACGAGACGAAGCAGGCTTCAGGTGCTGATCTCGAATGCGGTCGCGCTGTGTAGCGAAATCGGTGGTCATGGCCGGTACCTTTCCCGATGGAGAAAAATGGTTGCGTCTTCAACTACTTGAACCGTACTCGCTTTAGTTGCTTTGTCAACTAACTGGGCTATCCTGTGTTCATGACCGACACGCGCTGGCTCGACGACGACGAGCAGGAGGCGTGGCGCGCATACCTGGACGCAACCCGATTGCTGCTGCACACGTTGGATCGTCAGCTCGCCCACGACGAAGGCATCTCCTTCACGGATTTCGAACTCCTGGTGGTGCTCTCGGAGTCTCCCGGTGGTCGGCTTCGCATGAGCGAACTTGCCGACGCGGTGACCACGACTCGCAGCGGCGTCACACGAGCCATCACACGGTTGGTCGACGCCGGCTGGGTGGTGCGGGCCGAGTGCGAGGACGACCGGCGTGGAACGCTGGCCGAACTCACGGGCGCGGGACGAGACAAACTGTCGTCCGCGAGCCCCGGGCACGTGAAAGCGGTGCGCGCCAACATGTTCGATCTCATGAAACCCGAAGATGTGATGGCGCTGAAGAACACCTACTCGGCGATGCGCGCCCACATGACGTAGGCGGTCGACGAACCGGAAACGCCCCCGCACTCACGAGGAGTGCGGGGGCGCTGCTGGTCGTGTCAGGTCACTCGACTCCGGCTGCCTCGCGGGCAATCGATGCGACGTGGGTCTGTGCTGCGGACACCACGCCCTGACGGTTCTTGTTGCGCTCTTCGTACGCCACGATGGTGCGAACGTCCTGCGTGTCGGTGAGCTCACGAATGGCGGCGACCGCGTTGTTCACGGTGAGGTCGTCGTAGCCCTCGATCGGCAGTTCGTCGGCCTCGAGCGAACCTGATGCGGCGCGTGCCTTGTGCAGTGCCTCGGCAGCGTTGCCCTTACCGGCGTCGCGAACCGTGGACTCTGCGGCTTCGAGCGCTGCATCGCGGCTCGCGGCCGCGGTACGTGCGGCAACCTCGGTGATCTCGGCGCCACGTCCGACGAGACGACGTACGGCCTCGGGGGTCTCCTGCGCAGTGTTGATGGCGCGATCGATCGCGTTGGTGGCAACCGTGATCGGTGCGTTGATGGCACCGACGACTGCTCCTGCCACCGCCTGCGTCGGCGTACGACGCAATGCTGCCGGGCCGCCCAACGCGTCCTCGGCGAGGACGGTGATGAGCCAATCAACAGTGGCGGTGTGCGCGGTGATGAGGCGCTCGGCGAGACGTTCGACGTCCTTCTGCGAGTCGCTCGTCGACAGCGCCTTCAGGTAGCGCGAGCGGTCGAGCAGCTGGTGCTCGAGCGCGAGGTCACCGAGAAGTGCCTCGTCGAACGGCTGTGCCTGCTCGGCTGCCGCCTTGAACGCCGCGGTGATGCGGCCGACAGCCGGCGCGATGACGGACGGTGCGCCGCCGAGTTCGCGGAGAACGGTCTTGATCGCTTGGGCACGATCTTCGCCGTTGGAGGCGTTCTGCTGGAGTTCCTTGCGCACGGCTTCGGTTCGTGCCTGCGCGACGCGAGTCTGCGCGACCTGAATCTCGGTGTTGGTGAGCGTGAGCAGGGCACGCAGCTGAGCGATGATCGTGGAGGTGGTGGCGGTCATGATGCTCCCTTCGTGGTTCGCGTTTTCGAGTTCGATCTCGTGTACAAAACTTCTTCGAACCCGACTTGCCATGCGGTTACCCGCAGGTAACGAGGGAAAACGTGAAGTGCGCCACGAACGCTAGGCCAGGCCTTTCAAGATCAAACGCCAATAGACGACGGGGAGCACGAAGCGGTCGAACGCCCACGCCCACCTTCTCGGTTTCAGGGCGTCCATGAACGACGGCAGCGACGACATGACGGCACCGGATCGGTCGTACTCGCCCAGGACCAACGTGTGTCGCCCCACTGCGATCGGAGCCACGGTGTACCCCTCGTAGTTCGTCGTCTGGCCGCCGGACCTGACGGCCAGCAGGTTGGACACCATGACCGACGCCTGTTTGCGGAGTCCACCGCCCGACGGGTCGGTCTCGACGGCGGCACCGTCTCCGAGTGCCCAGATGTTCGCAAAGATTTTGTGCTGCAACGTGTGTGGGTCGATGTCGACCAAGCCGTGAGCCGTCGCCAATCCGGACTCCTCGACCCAGGTGTGACCTCGATACGGAGGAACGAGGTGCAGGAAGTCGTAGTCCAACCGCTCGGTTCCGCCGTCGGCGGCCGTCACCGTGATGGCCTGCTCGCCGGGATGAAGCTCGCTCACCGCGGTGCCGCGCAGCACGCGCACACCCCACTCGCTGAGTTCGTCGAAGAGCAAGGAGTCGAGATCGGGCACGCCCAAGATCTCACGCCGGTCGACGACCAAAGTGATGTCCATTTTTCGCCCGTGCCGTTTCCAATGGTCCGCGGCGAGGAACAGCGGCTTGATCGTGGTTCCCGTACAACTGACCGGCGGGCGGGGAACGGTGAACACTGCCTTGCCGCCGTCGTGCAGCGATTGCACCGACGCCCACGTCTTCTCGGCCCGATCGAGGTAGTTGCTCGCGACGGACGACGTGGCCAGCGCGTCGTACACGCCCGGAAGGGCAGCTGTGTCCGGAACAAGGCCGGTGCCCAGGACGAGATCGTCGTAGGTGTAGACGAGACCGGAGGCGCACCTCACCTCACGCAAGCGAGCATCGACGGCGACAACGGTGTCCTCGAGCCAGGTGCAGCCCCGTGGCGTCACCGACCGCTGTGTGCGCTCGGCCGAGCGCAGCGGCGCCTCACCGGCGCCGACGTAGGGCAGAAGCGGCCGATACGTGTGCACCTTCTGGGGCTCGATGACGGCGACGTCCTTCACGCCCTGACGCATCAGCCGTCCCGCCGCGGATATGCCGGCGTTGCCGCCGCCGACGATCAACACATCGAAATGGGACTTACCGCTCATCTCTCGACGCTACGCGCGGGTGTGGATCCCGACTGCCGGCGATCAGCGCGTCGAGGTCGATCCGCACCCGACCCGACGGAGGCGGTGTGCCCAATGCGAAAGCCCGGATCACGGCCGCGACGGACGCGCCGCCGAGTGCAACGTCGCTTCCCAGTTGCGGCCAGGACGACAACGTCGTGCCGATCTCGGGCACCGACGCAAGCATGCGGGCCGTCACCTTCGTCGGGTCCAGGATCTGCGCCGCCATCGACGCCTTCTGCGCGGCAGTCATCGACGTCAGTGACGCATGGTCGATGTCGCCCAGCAGACCGTGGAACAGCGGACGCTCGGGGTCCAGATCGAAACGTTCCACGTCGAGAACGCCACCGTCGCTCGTCTCCATCACGACCGGAATTCCGCGTCGCCGCGCGTGGTCCCGAATCATGACCTTGGCGTCCATGGAGTCACACTCCTCGACCACCACGTCGAGGCCGGCCAGGAAGTCGTCGACGGTGCCGGGCGTGATTCCGTCCGTGAACGTGTGAACGGTCAGATAAGGGTCGATCTCGGCGATCCGTCGGGCAGCGAGCACGGCCTTGTTGACGCCCAGGTCGAACACGGTGGCCGGCACGCGGTTGAGGTTCGACAGGTCGAGGTCGTCGAAATCGGCCAACCGGAGTTCACCGCACAAACCTTCGAGCGCAAGAGTGTGCGCCACGGCGTGACCCACGCTGAGGCCGACCACACCCACACTCAATCGGGCAACGGAGTCCTGCTCGGCCGCCGTGATCTTGTTTCGGTTGCGATCGAGACGAAGACGGCGAAACGAAGTCGGTCCGAGCAGGTGAACCAGTGCGTGTCGCCACGGATAGTGCACCCATCTCGTCGCCTCGGCCCGCGCGTCATCGTCGAGCGGTGGGAGCAGCGCGTCGAGTGAACGCGTCTGCTCGTTCGTCGTATCCAGCACGACGGTTTTCTGATCCGATGTCAGCCGCTCGATCTCGGCGCTGTCGACAGTGATGAATCGGTCGAGAATGCGGTGTTCGGGCACGTCGTGCTCGCTTCCGTTCGCGCGGGTGGCTAGGTGAGGAACGTAGCGAATCCGGTGAAGTCCGCGCGAGGCATCCCGTAACGAAAGACCTTTTGCTGCACCGAAAGTTGTGAATCGGCACGCAATTCGGCGGTTATCAAAACGGTGGAAAGGTTTTCGTTGTGTCGTCTCACCAATTTCGGGCCGTTCGCTGTGATGAACGGTAGTCGGTGGGTGAAACGGCCGGGAGAATGGCTCGTGTTGCCGTCGGGGCGCTCAGGGCTCCGACCCTATGCGTGAAGGAGTCGACCGTGGTCGACGTATTTCAGCCGCCGACCCCCGAAGCGGTTCGACCCGGCGTCGTGCATCGCCTGCGATTCGGTACTCGTCCCACCCGCGTTTCGGAACCGTGGACCGGGCCCTGTTTCGCAGTCGACGACAGCGCCGGCGCCCTCGTGGCGGCCACCCCGTCTGCGGCACCGGATCTGTGGTCTCGCTACGTCGACGGTGCCGTCCGCACGTACGAACGCCACGGCGTGTCGATCGCAATCGACATGGACGAGTTGGCTTCGGGGGCGACGACCACGCTGTTCTTCGTCGCGCTCGACCACGACGGTCGCATGCTCGGCGGGTTGCGCGCGCAAGGCCCGTACACGCACGTCGAGCAGTCGCACGCACTCGTGGAGTGGGAACATTCCGATGGTCTCGAACTGGTGCAGAACGAAATCCGGGCCCGTCTCCCGCACGGTGTCGTCGAGATGAAGACGGCCTGGGTCGACGACGACGCACCGTCGAAAGTGGTGTCGTCGCAACTCGCGCGGGTCGCATTGCCGACCATGAACATCACCGGCGCGCGCTTCCTCCTCGCCACCGCAGCGGATCACGTTCTTCGGCAGTGGCAGTCGTCCGGCGGCCGCATCAGCGAGAGCATCCCGCCGGCCGCCTACCCAACCGACAAGTATCGGACCCGCCTGATGTGGTGGGACCACGACACCGTGGCAGAGGACGCTCGCCCCGACGTCTGGGACAAAATGTTGGCGGAGTCCGCGGACATGCAGATCAGCCGACGCGTCGCCTAGGGGGTTCGTCGGTCAGGATCTTGATGGGGATGGCGGACTCGGACTTCCACCGAAATGCCTCGGCGCGCGCCTGGACACCCCGGTCTCGGCCCTCGTTCTTCGCCGCGTACAGCGCCCGATCCGCCACTCGGATGAGTTGGTCGACGAATGCCTCGACGTCCCTCGATTCACCGTCTCCGTGCACGACGAGCGCGTGCACCGCGCCGATGCTCACGGTCACCTGGCAGTGGGTTCGGACGCGCTCCAGGATCGCGGACTGTAGGTCCGTCGGTGTGACGTGGCGACACAGTACGACGAACTCCTCGCCGCCGATGCGGGCGACCACGACGTCGTCGGCGGGCACCGAGCCGCAGACGGCTGCCGAGATTGCTTCCGCCACGGTCACGAGCACCGTGTCACCCGCAGCGTGACCGTACTCGTCGTTGACCGTCTTGAAGTGGTCGACGTCGATGACCAGGACGGTGACAGGATCGTCGGACGACGCTGCTGCATCGAGCATCGTCTCGACGCCGGTCAGCATCCCGCGGCGATTGAGCAGACCCGTCAGTGGATCGGTATAGGCAAGCGTTTCCAGTCGTTCGGTGACCGCGACGAGGGACCGGCGCATCGTGGCTATCAGCAGCACGGGAACCAGCACGATCGTGGCGGCGGCGCCGACCGCGACGAAGGTGACGGCACCGGATGTTGCGCCCATGAACGTCAGACCGGTTGCCATCGCGACCGACGCGGCCGTGAGTGACACGGTGACTTTCGGGGGCGACCCGGACGCGGCAATGGCAGGAACTACGGCAAGCATCGAGGTCACGGCTCGGGCGCCCGATGGGTCCGCGATCAGGTACGCCGAGATCGCGACTCCGATCATTCCGCCTGATCCGAGAACGGTGAACTGTGGATCGGTGAGACGACCGGCGCGCACGCTGATCAGAACGGTTACCAGGGTGAACGCGACGATGGCCGTGAGAACGGGAAGTGCACCGGCCTTGAGAAACGTCGGAGACACCACACCCAGGACGAGCAGGGGCAGCGCGCCGGACGCGCTCGCGATGACCGTTCCCGTGCGTGCGTCGAATCGGTCGACAGCGAGGAGGGAGCGAACCGATCGATTCCGCCTCTCCATCGACTCACTCTCTACTGTTTCGATCGCAGGTCGGTCTGCCCACGCTTGTCGATCACCAGGGTAGGTCACCCGACAGGCAATCGGAGTTGCCGACGACTTCGAGTTCTGCGGCCGCACCGGACCGTCGGCCGACTACGACGGCGATATCCGGCGAATGAGAGATCTTCCCGCTGCGACCACCAGTTCACGGTCGTGTGTCAGGACGAATTCGAACCGTTCACCACGACCGGACTCGCCGTCGCTGCAGTCGCGGGCTATGAGGGCGACTGCCGTGCTCGGGCCCACCACGACGATCGTCCATTCGTCGGCGAACGGATCGCTCGGGTCGATGACCGCCGAGTGCACGGCCGGGTGAGCACCGAGAACCGGCACACCAAGCAACGCGACGAACGGATGTTTTCGGGCGAGATGCGAGTACCGGTCCGTCAGCTCGGGGATCAGCACCGCAGGGGTGAGAGACGCCGCCGTCAGCACCGACAGCGGTTCCGTCGAGATGCGGGCCTGGTCTTCGAGGACCACCGAGAGTGCACTCAGGAGTTCGGCACGGGCAGTGCGCGGACGTGCGTGCGCGAACAGGTCGGACGGTAGGGCCGGAATCTGCGGGTTGGGTCGAAACTCGAGCAGGACGCCGGCCCCTACGTCCGCGACGGCGTGCGAGATGGAGTCGCGGCCCGGGTCACTTCGTGGCAGAGCCGCTGGCCTTCCGAGCAAGTATCCCTGACCGTACCGAGCGCCCAGCGACAGAGCCTGTTCGAGGTGTCGATCGGTTTCGATTCCCTCGGCGACGATCACGGCACCTGACCGTTCGACGTGTTCGAGCGCGAACTCGAGGGCGCGGGCGCCCTCGGCGGAGGGCGGGCTCTGAATCAGAGTGCGGTCGAGTTTCACGACGTCGGGGTCGATGAACGGAAGCAGTGCCAACGATTGTGGGTTCGCTCCCACGTCGTCCACCGCGATTCCGGCCCCGTCCCGGCGTGCCCATTCCACGGCGGCAAGCAGCTCTGCGGGGTCCGTCAGAAGACCGCGCTCGGTGATCTCGAGGATCACACGCAGATTGGATGACGAGTCGGCCAGAACGGTGAGCGCCGATTCCGGAGGCGGCCAGGATTGAGCACCCCCCGACGGTTCGAGATTGACGAACAGGACCATCCGCGTCCCGAGGTCGGCCTCGAGCGCCCCGCGGGCCGCGGCGATCAGACACGCCCATTCGATCTCTCTCGCGACACCGCCTGCGCGTGCTGCCGCGAACACGTCCTCGGGGCCGACAGTGCCGATTCCCGGCCAGCGGGCAAGCGCCTCGAACCCCACCACGGAACCGGAGGCGAGATCGACGATGGGTTGGTATGCGGATTGGACGGCGGAGATATCGGCAACCGTGGCGGCCACGGCAAGCTGGACGAGATCGGGGTCGTTCGACGCCACTTCGAACCCTCCCGTGTCCGCTTCTCACGCTTCTGCACTCCCAGCGTCTCGTCATTGAACCACCACTGCAGCCCCCGGTTGCCGGAGTCGGTTCACACGGTGTGAGACTCGTCAGTTACCGGCCGTCACACATACGTACTGGAGTCGCCATGCCCTCGGTCCACAACAAAGTCGTGCTCATCACCGGCGGTGCGCGGGGTATCGGCGCCGCCACCGCACGCGCGCTGTCCGCCCGCGGCGCGGAGCTCGTTCTCGTCGACGTGGACGAGGCGCCTCTGCAGGAGATCGGACGCGAACTCGACGCAGTGACCGTCACGGCGGACGTCCGACACCTCGCCGAGATGGAGGCCGCCGTCGCGGCCGGAATCGAGCGCTTCGGCCGTATCGACCTCGTCCTCGCGAACGCCGGCATCGCCAGCTACGGATCGGTCCTCGCCGTCGACCCGGAGACGTTCAAGCGCGTCGTCGACATCAACCTGCTCGGTGTGTTCCACACCGCCCGCGCGGCACTGCCCGCGCTCATCGAGAGCAAGGGTTACATCCTGGTCGTGTCCTCGCTGGCCGCGTTCGCTGCGTGCCCCGGACTGACGTCCTACAACGCCAGCAAGGCAGGCGCCGAGCACTTCGCGTCGGCGCTGCGTCTCGAAGTGGCCCACCAGGGCGTGGGTGTCGGCTCCGCCCACATGGCGTGGATCGACACACCGTTGGTGCAGGACGCCAAGGCCGACCTGTCCGCCTTCGGCGACCTGCTCGCCGTGATGCCCGGACCCCTCGGCAAGACGTCGTCGGTGCAGGCGTGCGTGGATGCGTTCGTGGCGGGACTCGAGGGCCGCAAGCGCCGAGTCAACGTCCCCGGGTGGGTGGGACCGATCGGGTGGCTCAAAGCCGTCGTGACGTCCAGGGTCGGTGACCGCCGCACACTGAAGCACGTTCCGCGAATTCTGCCGAAGATGGACCGCGAGGTGGCCGCACTGGGCCGATCCACCAGCGCCCGAAACAAGATGCAGTAGAAGGGTTCCGACACAGTATGACCGCACCACAGCAGCACCACGTCGACTTCCTCGTCATCGGAGCAGGACTGTCGGGAATCGGTGCAGCGCACCACTTCCAGGCGAAGTTTCCCGGCAAGACGTTCACGATTCTGGAAAGCCGCGGAGCGATCGGCGGTACCTGGGATCTGTTCCGCTATCCCGGTATTCGCTCGGATTCCGACATGTACACCCTCGGATACGTGTTCAAGCCGTGGAAGGGGGAGAAGTCGATCGCCGACGGTGCCTCCATCCGCGACTACATCGTCGAGGCCGCACGAGACACCGGCATCGACAGGCACATTCGCTTTCACCACAAGGTGACGTCGCTCGAGTGGTCGAGCGCCGACAATCGCTGGACGGTGCACGCGGAGCACGACGGCGCCGATGTGGCCGTGACCGCGTCGTTCGTGATGTCGTGCAGTGGGTACTACCGTTACGACGAGGGCTTCACCCCGGAGTTCGACGGCCGAGAGTCGTTCGCAGGGCAGGTGATTCATCCCCAGCACTGGCCCGAGGACCTCGACCTCACGGGCAAGAAGGTCGTGGTGATCGGAAGTGGGGCAACCGCGATCACTCTCGCTCCGAACCTGGCGGAGAAGGCCGACCACGTGACGCTGCTCCAGCGTTCGCCGAGCTACATCATGTCGCTGCCCGCGAAAGACCCCATTGCACAGAAGCTTCGCAGGTTCCTGCCCGCCAAGCTCGCGTACTCGGCGATACGGCTGAAGAACGTGTCGGTGGCCGTCGCGATGTACGAGCTGTGCCAGAAGTACCCGACGTTCATGAAGGGTCGTATCCGGAAGCTCCAGGAGGGGTGGCTGCCGAAGGGGTACGACCTCGACACCCACTTCACCCCGCGCTACGACCCGTGGGATCAGCGGCTGTGTCTGGTCCCCGACAACGACATGTTCCGGGCGATTCGCAAGGGAACGGTCTCGCTCGTGACCGATCGAATCGCGAGGTTCACCGAGTCCGGCATCAGCCTCGAGTCGGGGGAGGAGCTCGAGGCCGACGTCATCGTCACCGCGACCGGGCTCAACCTGACGGCTCTCGGTGACGCGTCGTTCCAAGTCGACGGGCGCGACATCGAGCTGTCGAAGACCATGGCGTTCAAAGGCATGATGCTCTCCGGCGTTCCGAACTTTGCCTTCATCGTCGGGTACACCAACGCGTCGTGGACTCTCAAGGCGGATCTGGTGTGCGACTACGTGTGCAGACTGCTCGAGCACATGGACACCAATCACTACGCGAAGGTCGAACTGCAACGCGATCCGTCGGTGGGCGAGGAGCCGTTCCTGGACTTCGCTGCCGGATACGTGCTTCGCGCGGTGGACAGCTTCCCGCGGCAGGGATCCGTCGCACCGTGGCGGCTGCGCATGAACTACTTCCGCGATCTGCCGATGCTCAAGTTCGGCAAGGTCGTCGACGACGCAATGGTGTTCGAGCACGCGTGACCGGGTGAACGACAGCGACGGCGCACCGAATGGTGCGCCGTCGCTGTCGTATCGGTTGTGGGGCTACTGCTTCTTCGTGACGTCCACGGTGTCCGCTGTGTCGGCTGTGCCCGCTGTGTCGATCGCGGGTTCGGTCGAGTCCTTCGGGGGCCGCTTCAGGCTCAGGACGATCGAGCCGGTGAGGACCACCACGATCACTGCCAGGGACACCAGCGACGGGATCTCGGGGATCGAGGTGCTGATGACCTTGTGGCTCGCCTGCAGCACCAGCTTCACACCGATGAACGCGAGGATGATCGCAAGGCCCTTGCCCAGGTAGTGGAACTTGTCCAGCAGACCCGACAGCAGGAAGTACAGCGCACGCAGGCCGAGGATGGCGAATGCGTTCGACGAGTACACGATGAACGGATCGTCACTGACGGCAAGCACTGCGGGGACGCTGTCGACCGCGAACACCAGGTCGGCGGCCTCGATGGCGACGACAACCGCGAGCAGCGGTGTTGCGACGCGCTTGCCGGCCTGCTTGACGAAGAACTTGGTGCCGACGTACTCGTCCTGAACCGGCACGATCTTGCGGAGCAGGCGAACGGCGATGGACTTGCTGGGGTCGTACGAATCGTCTTCGTCCTTGAGCAACTTCCAAGCGCTGTAGAGCAGGATGGCGGCGAAGACGAACAGGACCACGGTGAACTTGCTGACCACGGCGACGCCGAGCGCAAGGAAGATGCCGCGGAAGATCAGTGCGCCGACGACGCCGAAGAACAGAACGCGGTGCTGGTACTCACGCGGGACCTTGAAGTAGCCGAAGATCAGCGCGAAGACGAACAGGTTGTCGACGGACAGACTCTTCTCGAGCAGCCAGGCGGTGGTGAATTCCACGCCTGCGTTCGCTCCGAAACTGAAGCCGACGATGATGGCGAAGACGATCGAGATGCCGACCCAGATTGCGCTCCAGGTGGCAGCTTCGCGAAAGCCGATGATGTGGGCGCCGCGGTGACCGAGAAGGTCGATCAGCAGCATCACGACGATGACCGCGGCAAGGGCGGCCCACGCCCAGATGGGGACGTCGAGCATGACTTCGGGCTCCTATCGGTACGAATGGATTCTGCGGTGCCCCGTGGCTCCGCTCCTCCAGTGTGCCCTGCCGGAACTGCGCAGCTTCAGTCGTAATCCGGACAGCTTTGCGATATTTTAATTGCCGGTATCCGGCAATTACTCGCTCTCGGAAGCAGACTTCGGCCAGTCGAGGAGCTTCGCGCCGAGAACGGCGGTGTTCAACGCGAAACGACCGGCGGGATCGTCGACATCGCATCCGGTCAGCTCTCGCACTCGGGCCAACCGATACGTGACCGCCCGGACCGACAGATGCATTGCTCGCGCCGTCGACGCCGTGTTCCCGCCCGACGCGAAGTACGCGTCGAGGGTGTGCAGAAGTGGTTCGGCGCCACCGCGCGCCTCCTCCAGCGGGCGCAGCAGGGTCTCGACCAGATCGTTGATCGCATCCCGGTCGCGCAACAGGACGTGGTGGACCAGTAGATCGCGGGCGTCCACCACGCGCGCGGTCAGCTCCAGCCGAACTGCGAGGTCGAGCGCCTCGCGTGCCTGCCGGTACGAGCCGACCACACCGCTCGCGCCCGGAGCGGACCGTCCGACGCCGATCTGCCACTCGCTGCGGACGCTGTGCCGGGCAAGGTCGACCGATGCCTCGCTGGGCCGAGAACCCAGCGCGGCGCCGACGGCGTCCACCACCTGGTCGACCGCGAGACGGTCGGGAGCGGGAAAGACCACGACGAGCCGGCCGTCCTTGCTGGCCACCAAGGCCTCCGCATCACCCTTGGTTCCTGCGGTGGCTCGCTCGATGACACGGGCAACGGGGGTGCCGTCGGTGAACGGGACTTCCGCTCGCACCACGAGCACGCAATGCGGCCCGGACAGGTTCAGCCCGAATTCGGCCGCGCGAGAGGACATGTCGGCGACGTTTCCGCCACCCATCAGCAGGTCGTCGACGAATTCGCGACGGGCCGACTCCTCCATGCGAACGATGGACCGGCGGGCGAGCTGAAAACCTTCGGTCAGCTCGGCAACCACGTCATCCGCGGCGCGCAGCATCACCTCACCGGCCGCGACCACCGCGGCGACGACCACTTCGCCGCCCCGCGATTCCTTCACGACCGGCAGTTCGCGCCACATCCGCCACGTCGAGGACAGATAGAGATCGAGCAGCGCACGTAGGGCAATGCCACGTCGAGCCGCGTCGACGGCCTGCGTGCGGTAATTGCGCAGTTCGCGTCGTTCCAGCGGTTCGCCCCGCGCGACGGCGTCGGCCAGGACGGTGAGAAAGTCGCCCAGCAATTCCGCGGGAGCCCCCGCGTCGTCGGCTGCGGCCTCCGCAACTCGATCGGCATCCGACGACGGACGAGGGGAGGACGCGACCACGGCACCAGCTTTGCACGGCGACGTCGCGTCGCGGATCGGAGCGCGCATCGAGCCTGGCTTCTTCCCTATACTTCGGCGTGCGCAATTCGGCGCGGGCGGGTCCACCGAGCGGTCGGAGGTGTCGGGGTCGGTGCTGGGTGAGCTTCGTGAGCGCCGTGCGTGGTGGCGCCGGAAGGCCGTGGGCGCAGACCCCGTTCGACTGGACGTGGTGGCCGTACAGGGCATGTCCGCCGCCACCTTCATCGTTGCTGCCGCGTTCGCGTGCATGTTCGTCGTCACCGCGCAGACACCCGGTCTGCGGTTCGGGGTGTGGCCGGCGGTCTACGACCTGCTCGTTGCGGCGGTGGCGACGGCGACGTGCGTCGCCACCCACACTCGATGGGCACTGGTCCTCTATCGCAGCACCGACGCCGTCACGGTGATCGCGTCGGTCCTGATCCTGTGCAGCCCCATGATCGGCATGTGGAATCTCGGTACGGCGTATCCGGGCACCGGAATGGTTCTCGCCATCGTGGTCGCCGCGGGGTTCCTACGGCGCCGCGTGCACATGTTGGCGATCGTCGGGTCGGCCGATCTGGCCTGGATCGGGCTCGCCGCCGCAGTGGGAACCAACGGGGTGAGCGCCGCGACGTTCGCGTTCGTCGTCCTGCGGGTCAATCTGGTGGCGTTGTTGCTCAACTACATTCGTCTGCGCACGTTCGCCGAGTTGATCCGGGCCTACCGACGGCTCGAGACGGCGCACGATCGCGCGCAGACCTTCGCGGTCACGGACGAGCTGACGGGACTGGCGAATCGACGTGGGCTTATCGCGGCCGCGCGCACTGCACTGGACCGATGCGCGGCCGAGGGACGCGCTGTGTCCGTCGTCTACTTCGACGTCGACGGGCTGAAGACGATCAACGACCGTCTCGGACATGCCTCCGGTGACGACGCGCTGGCCAGGGCAGCTCGAATCCTGCGGTCCACCTTCGGTCCGGACGCCATCGTCGCCCGGATCGGGGGCGACGAATTCGTGGCCGTGCTGCCGGAGGTGACGGCCGGCCCGGCGACCGAACTCGGAACGAGGGCCGTCGACGCGTTGACCGCTGTGAACGTCGACGTGTCGGCCGGCCTGGCCGTGTGGACGCCCGGCGAGGCACTTCCCGACCTCGACGACCTCGTCGATCGGGCCGACCGAGCGATGTACGACGCGAAGACCGTGCGCCGGCACACGGGTTAGTCGACACGGGGTAATTGTCGACAGGTGTTGGCGCACCGTCCATTCGGGATACACCGGAGACCGATGACCGGACGCGACAATGCGGACATGCGCATCGTCCAGGTCGCCAATTTCTACGGCCCGCGATCGGGTGGATTGCGGACCGCCGTGGATGCACTCGGTGCGGGGTACGTCCAGCGTGGGCACGACGTCACCGTGATCGTCCCCGGGGCGGCGGCGTCGGAGCAGCTTCTCCCGTCCGGGGTTCTCCGCATCACGGTTCCGGCGACGAAGATTCCCTTCACCGGTGGGTACCGGGCGGCCGACCCTCGGTCCGTGACGGACATCGCCTCCGCCCTCCGGCCGGACGTGGTCGAGGTGTCGGACCGGCTCACTCTGCGCGGACTGGGAGCGTGGGCGGGTCGGCGCGGAATCGGCAGCGTGATGATCTCGCACGAGCGGTTGGACAGGCTGCTCGGACAGGTACTTCCTCCGGCGGTGGCTCGCGCAGCCGCGGACGTGGCGAACCGTCGGACCGCGGCCAGCTACGACGCCGTCGTCTGCACCACCCAGTTCGCCCGCGACGAGTTCGACCGAGTGGGAGCCGCCAACGTACGACGGGTACCCCTCGGGGTCGATCTGGATCTGTTCCGGCCTGTCCCGGTCGCCGCGGGCAGAACCACTCGGCTGCTGGTGCACTGCGGCCGATTGTCGGTGGAGAAGCACGTTGAGCGCAGCATCGATTCACTTGCGCACCTGCGGTCGACCGGCCACGACGTTCGGTTGGTGATCGCCGGGGACGGTCCGCGACGGGCCGTGCTCGAGCGTCGAGCCGGCGGCCTCCCGGTCGACTTCGCCGGTTTCATCAGCGACCGTGAGGAGGTTGCGGCACTTCTCGCGGACGCGGACGTCGCTCTCGCCCCCGGTCCGCACGAGACGTTCGGTCTCGCAGCGCTGGAGGCGCTTGCGGCAGGGACGCCCGTCGTGGTGTCCGGCACTTCGGCGCTCGCGGAGATCGTGACGCCCGAATGCGGCGCCGTGACGGCGAATTCGACAACCGGGTTCGCCGACGGTGTGCGTGCGGCGTTGGAGCTGCCGGGGGGAGGCCGAAGCGCGGCGCGTCGCCGAGCGGAAGGGTTCGCGTGGTCCCGGTCGGTGGACGGAATGCTGAGGGTACTGGCGGGCTAGTCGGACCGGTCGGTAGCGCGGGCGCGCCGCGCAAGTTCGACTGTGGCGGAACGCAACTCGTCGATGCTTGCTATCGGTGTCGCGTATCCCACTCGGGTGTAGGCGATCCCGCGCCCCGTCGTGACCCTGAGGTCGAGACCGTACCGATCGGCTCCGGTGCACTCGGCGCCGGTCGCGTCGGGAAAGCCCCCGAGGTGGTGCGCCATGGCGAGCAGTGACGCACTGTGGTCGTCGTTGAGATGGGTGATCGCGCCGGCGGCGTGCGGCTGGACCGGATCTTCGGCCGCCGCGGCGTAGTCCTCTGCGGTGGCGGAATCCATTCGTCCGTAGCCGCCCACCCATCGCACGCGCTGTACCCGCAGTATCCACAGTGTGAAGTCGCTGTAGTCCACGTAGTACTTCGCCGCCGGAACAGCTGCGAGATGCGCGTCTCGCGCTGCAGTCAGTTCTGCACCGGTCGGTCTGTCGACGGTCCCCGCCAACGTGATCCGGGCACTGGCGAGTGGATCCGCGTCCGCGTTCGGGGTGACGATCGCAAGGCTCGCACGGGGGTCGCCTGCCAGATTGCGTCCGTGCTCGGCCATGTGGGACACGCAGAGAACGGGTTGCCCGTCGAGCAGGCCGTAGGTGACGAACGACGCCCAGGGGTCGCCCTCGGATGTCAGGGACGCGAGCGTCGCGACGTTCGTCGTGCTCGCCAGCGTGCGGGCTTCCTCCGCGGCCGTCGGTCGGGTGGATTCCGCGATGTCGGTCAGAGGAGCGGGCACGGAGGGGGCGTCACCGGGGTCGCCGTGGTCGAGGGTGGCCATGGCCGAACGATACGCGGGTGATGATTACGGACGGGGCTCACTGGGCATTACCCGGTCATGGCCAATTATCGAGTACTCGACCCCACCGCGACCGTCGTCGCGACGAAGACGATCGACAGCGCGCAGGATGCGCACCAGTGGTTCATCGAGACGAAAGCCGACAACGATCCGCTCGGATGGCGCCTCGAGGTGCAACACGACGACGATTCGTGGAACTTCGCCAGCGACTCGGACTGATCGATCTGCCGGCCTCGACACCGAGAGAGGAGTGATTCTGTGTCCTACCTGCTGTACGACTTCCTGATGCCTTACCTCGGACAGGACGCGTCGACGTACTGGGCGACGCTGCTCGTCGTCGACCCGGTCTGACGAATCACCGGTCTGAGGAATCACCGGTCCGACGAACCCTCGACTCGCCGCCGCACTTATCGAAGTGCGGCGGCGTTCGTCGTTGTAACGTGACTCATGACACACCGCGGATCCGACAACGGAGGTCTCGTGAGCGCACTGCCCGACGTCGACGACAACGACGCCCAGGCCATGGCGGCCATGTCGTGCTGCCCCACCGGAGCGCTCGTCGTTCTGGGTCAGGTCGTCTTCGACGCGGTGTCGAGGTGGTGGTCGTCGAGGCGTAGTCGACTGTGCCGTGAGCGCGAAATCGTCATGCTGCACGACATGTGGAGTCGTTAGGTCTGCTGATTCACCGACGGCGCGACTGCGGTGACCAGCAGCTCGGAGAGCCCGCCGCTCAGCTCACGGCGTCGTCGGTCGTCATCCCGGTGGACGACAGCGCGGTCTCGATGTCGTCGTGCCGGAAGATCGACGTGATGTGATCGTGCACCACCCGAAACGAGGCCGCTTCGGTCGCGGAACCGGTCACGGCTTCCTCGACCACGACGACGCCGTCGCGGTAGTACATCTGTCCCGGCGTCAAGGTCACTTGCGGATCACTCGCCCACTCGCGCAGCGCGGCGAGTCCCTGTGAAGCGCCGTCTGCGGACGCCACCTCGATGTCGTCGCTGGCGAGCGTGAGGACGGTGTCGACGTCCGACGCGTTCAGGGCGTCGTGCCAGGCGAGGACGGTGGCAATTTCCGAGGTGCTCATAGGACGAATATAGATTGAGCCGATGGAGTCACGCCTGGGCGGATGGTTGCTCGCCGACATCACCGAGGAACCGTCCGGCCATCTCGGCCCACACCGCAAACCGACGAAGGTCGAGCACACCCATCCGTGGTGGAAAGTCATGTGTCTGACGGGTGTCGACTACTTCTCGACACTCGGCTATCAGCCGGCCATTGCCGCACTCGCGGCGGGAACGCTTGCGCCGATAGCGACGGTCGTTCTCATCGTGCTCACTTTGTTCGGTGCGCTTCCGGTCTACCGCCGCGTGGCGCGCGAGTCGCCGCGAGGTGAGGGCTCGATCGCGATGCTCGAGAAGCTCCTGCCGAAGTGGGGCGGCAAGATCTTCGTGCTCGTTCTCCTCGGATTCGCAGCGACGGACTTTCTCATCACCATCACACTGTCGGCGGCCGACGCGTCCGCGCACGTGATCGAGAACCCTTTTGCGCCTGCAGGTCTGAGCAATCAGCAGGTCGTCATCACCCTGGTCTTTCTGGCGCTGCTGACTGCGGTGTTCCTCAAGGGGTTCACCGAGGCGATCGGAATCGCGGTCACCCTGGTCACCATCTACTTGACGCTCAATTTCGTCGTGGTCGTCGCCGGGTTCGTCGAGATCGCGCAGGCACCGTCGAAGATCACCGACTGGACATCGGCGATGACGACCGAGCACGGCAATCCGCTCATGATGATCGCGATCGCCCTGGTGGTGTTTCCGAAGCTGGCGCTCGGACTGTCCGGCTTCGAGACCGGTGTGGCCGTGATGCCGCAGATCGAGGGCGATGCCGACGACACCGACAAGCGGCCGACCGGCCGCATTCGCGGGGCGCGCCGATTGCTCGCGACCGCCGCCATCATCATGTCCGGCTTTCTTCTGTGCTCCTCCGTCATCACGACCATCCTGATTCCACAGGAGGAGTTCCAGCCGGGTGGGGGCGCCAACGGCAGAGCGTTGGCGTATCTGGCGCACGAACATCTCGGCGAGATCTTCGGCACGGTGTACGACCTCAGCACCATCGCGATTCTCTGGTTCGCCGGCGCGTCGGCTCTGGCCGGATTGCTCAACCTCGTGCCGCGTTATCTTCCGCGGTACGGGATGGCCCCGGAGTGGGCCCGTGCGGTCCGACCGCTGGTTCTGGTGTTCGCCGCCATCGCGGTGACGGTCACGATCTACTTCGGCGCCAGCGTCGACGAGCAGAGCGGGGCCTACGCGACCGGTGTTCTCGTGCTCATCACGTCCGCGTCCGTCGCGGTGACACTCTCGGCGAGGCGTCACCGTCAGCGGGCACTGATGTACATGTTCGCGACCATTGCCGTCGTCTTCGTCTACACCACCATCGCAAACGTCATCGAGCGTCCCGACGGAGTGAAGGTGGCTGCGTTCTTCATCTTCTCGATCCTGTTGATCTCCTTCCTCTCGCGCGTGAACCGCGCCTTCGAACTGCGCGCGACGTCCATCGAATTCGATTCCACAGCACAGCGTTTCATCGACGAGACGTGCCGACTCGGAACCGTCGAAATCGTGGCGCACGACGCCGATCGCCTCGACGTCGACGAGTACACCGAGAAGGCGCGACAGCAACGAGCCGACAGCCACCTTTCCGATTCGGCGCCCATCCTGTTCCTCGAGGTCAACGTGGTCGACTCGTCCGATTTCTCGACCGATCTCTACGTCCACGGGCGGCAACGCGGGCCTCATCGCGTGCTGTGGGTGAACAGTCCCGCGGTGCCCAACTCGATAGCCGCTGTCTTGCTTGCCATCCGCGACGACACCGGAATCAACCCGAACGTCTATTTCGAATGGTCGGAAGGCAATCCGTTGATCAACCTGCTGCGGTTCCTGTTCATCGGAGCCGGTGAGGTGGCACCCGTGACCCGAGAGGTCCTACGCCGTGCGGAGAAGGACCTCTCGCGTCGGCCCCGCGTCCACGTCGGCTAGCCCGAGCACGGCGGCTCCGCCGCAGCCGACCATGGCCAGCACGTCACCGGCGCGGATGTCGCCGGGAAGCGTCGTCGCACCCAACGGCGTTCGTGCCGAGACGATGTCGAACAGGGCAGTGAGCCCGACCGGGTGCCGATTGCTCACGGCCGCCGCAGCAATCGGCGTCCGGCCGCTACCGCCGTCGACGAGGACCGTCGAGCCGCTGACCGCGAGCACGCGGGTCACCGTCACGGCCGGGGAAGCCCCCGATCGCAGCACCGCCACCCCGAGCGTGTCGACGACCTCCTCGAGGTCCATGCCGCCGACCCGCATCGCGCCGTGCACGCACTCCGTCGTAGGCGGCCAGAGTTCGGGGTCGAAGCGCACCGGCGCCGCGGCACGAAGGGAGGGGAGGACGTCGAGGATGCTCACGGGTCCAGAGTGCGGCCGCCGCCGGGTGAGCGTCGACGGTCTTGACGCGATGTTGACGTACCGAGGTGCCGTTCTGACGACATCAATAGAGTGACGCCGGTGAGCACCGAACCTCCTCTCGACGTCCTGGTCGTCGGCTCCCTGAACGCCGACCTGATCGTGCGCACCGAGCGATTTCCTCGCGGGGGTGAGACCGTGCACGGCGACGACCTGATCGTGGGCGCAGGCGGCAAGAGTGCCAACCAGGCGGTCGCGGCGTCGAGACTCGGGAGTCGCGTCGCGATGATCGGCGCGGTAGGGGACGACGCTCACGCCGACATCGTGCTGGCCTCGCTCGACGCCGCCGCCGTCGACATCACCCGAGTCGAGCGTATCGAGGACGCGGTCACCGGCACCGCGGTGATCACCGTCGACGCGGCGGGCGAGAACACCATCGTCGTGAGCGCAGGCGCGAACGGCCGACTCGCTCCCGCGTCGCTCGACAGACACTTGGACGCGTTCGACGGAGTGCGGGTGGTCTGCCTGTGCTTGGAGGCGCCGCTCGAGGTGGTGCGCGATGCCGCCCGCCGGGGGCGCGACGCCGGGGCGCGAATCCTCGTCAATCTGTCGCCGTTCGAGGCCGTCACCGACCTGCTCGAACCGGGTGACGTGCTGCTGGTGAACGAGCACGAACTCGAGCTGCTCGTCGACGGGCCCGTGCACGACTGGACAGATGTGGTCTCGACGCTGGCCACGCTCTCGATACGAACCGCCGTCGTCACGCGCGGCGCCCGAGGAGCGGTGGTTCTGGACGCGGACGGTGATCCCACCGTCGTGATCGTTCCGGCGCCGTCGGTCGAGCCGGTGGACACCACCGGTGCCGGAGACGCCTTCACCGGCGCGCTGGCCGCACGTCTCGCGGCAGGCGAAAGTCTCTCGGACGCAGCAACTTACGCCGCCAGGGTGGGCGCCTACGCCACTCTTCGGGTGGGCACGCAGAGCTCGTACCCCGATCTCTCGACCCTCGAAGGCTGGGCCCCGGAGGCGCCCTGACCCCGATGTGAGAATTCACAGCCGTTTCGGCATCCGTATCGTCCGCGAGCGGGGGCTGCTGGAACGACAAAAGGGGTTCACGGTGAAGACAACGGCAGACAAGCTCGCGGAACTGCGCCACAAACTCGACCTGGCCGACAACGCCGGCAGCGTGAAGGCGATCGCCAAACGTAAATCGCTCGGACTGCCCACGCCACGTGAGCGAATCGACATGATTCTCGACCGGGGCAGCTTCGTCGAGTACGGCGCCCTCGTCAAAGCCGTCGGGAGTCCCGACTACGCGTACGGCGACGGCGTCGTGACCGGCCGCGGAACCGTCGAAGGGCGTCCCGTCGTCGTGTACTCGCACGATCAGACCGTCTTCGGCGGCAGCCTCGGCGAGATGTTCGGCCGCAAGGTCTGCGCCATCATGGAACTCGCGGTGAAGATCGGGTGCCCGCTCATCGGCATCAACGACTCAGGCGGCGCCCGGGTGCAGGAATCGGTGAACTCCCTCGCGTTCTACGCCGAGATCGGGAAGCGGCAGGCCATGATCTCCGGTCTCGCGCCCCAGATCTCGATCATGCTGGGCAAATGCGCCGGCGGCGCCGCCTACTCACCTGCCTGCACCGACTTCGTCGTCGCCGTCGAGGACCAGGCGTACATGTTCGTCACCGGTCCGGAGATTCTCGAGAGCGTTACGGGCGAGAAGATCTCCATCGAAGACCTCGGCGGTGCACGCGCCCAGGCCAGTTACGGAACCGTCCACCACGTCGCCAAGACGGAGACGGACGCGTTCGAATGGGTGCGGACGTTGCTGGGCTACCTGCCGACCAACTGCCACGAGGACACCCCGCTCGTGAACCCCGGAATCGAGCCCACCGTCACCGACTCGGACCGCGGCCTGAACACCTTTCTGCCCGACTCCGACAACGCGGCCTACGACATGCACGACGTCCTGATCCGCCTCTTCGACGACGGCGAGTTTCACGAGGTCAGTTCGGAGTACGCCCCGAACGTGATCACCGGCTTCTCCCGCGTCGACGGACGCACGGTGGGCGTGATGGCGAACCAGCCGCTGTACCTCAGCGGGGCGCTCGACATCAAGAGTTCGGAGAAGGCGGCCCGCTTCCTCCTGATCTGCGACGCCTACAACATCCCGATCATCTCGGTGGTCGACATTCCGGGGTACCTGCCCGGCCTCGAACAGGAGAGCGGCGGTGTGATCTACCGCGGTGCCAAGTTGCTAGCGGCCATCATCGAGGCCACCGTTCCCAAGGTCACCGTGGTGATCCGCAAGGCGTACGGCGGCGGTTACGCGGTGATGGGGTCGAAGAACTTGGGCGCCGACATCAACTTCGCATGGCCGACGGCGCGCATTGCGGTGATGGGCGCCGAGGGTGCGGTCGCGCTGCTCAAGAAGAGGGAGATCGAAGCGGCCGGGGACCGTGGACCCGAAGTGCGGCAGGGCTTCATCGACTTCTACAACGAGTTCATCGCTACCCCGTACATGGCTGCCGAGCGTGGCTTCATCGATGCTGTCATCGAACCGGCCGACACCCGACTCGAATTGCGTCGAGCGCTGCGGCTGCTGCGCGACAAAGAGCCCCAGTACGTCCCGCCGCGGCGACGTTCGTTGCTTCGTCCCGTCTGAATCGCCCGCGCTCTCGGTAAAGTCGGCTCGTGGGTGTCGACGAACAGTGGTACCGAATTCTCTTCGAGTGCAGTCCGGTAGGAATTGCGCTCGCGGACGAGGACGGTCTGCTGGTGATGATGAACGAGGCGTATTGCACGGTCCTCGGCCGCAGCGAAGCCGAGCTTCTCGGCATGTCGTCCCGCGGGTACACCCATCCCGACGACCTCGCGCAGCACGCCGCCATGGAACAGACCATGTCCGATGCGCGGGCACGCGGCGAGCAGTTGCGCGTCGAGAAGCGCTACATCCGTCCCGACGGGTCGGTGCGGTGGGGGTGGGTCGCAGCGGAAGCCGTCGTCGGCCCGTCGGGGGAGCGGTGGACGATGGCCGTGGTCAACGACACCACCAGCCGCCGTCTCGCCGAGGACGAACTGAACACGCTGGCCTCCACCGACCCCTTGACCGGGTTGCTCAACAGGCGGGGTTGGCGTGATCGGCTGCGTCTGCTGGCGTCGACCCCTGATCGAGGACAACCGCTGACGCTCGCGGTCCTGGATCTGGACCACTTCAAGTCCTACAACGACGCCCACGGCCATCACGCCGGCGACGACCTGATCGTGGCGTTCGCCCATCGGATGCAGGAGGTAGCCGGCGCGCGAGGACTGTGCTCACGTTGGGGCGGTGAGGAATTCGTGCTAGCGCTTCCTCGGTCCGACGCACCCGTCGCTGCCGCGATCCTGGACGAGTTGGCGGCCGTCGCCGCGTCGATGCCCGGGTGGGTCACGTTCTCCGCCGGGTACTCGACGACCCGACCGGGCGAGAGCTTCTGGGAGTGCTTCGACCGCGCCGACATGTTGCTGTACCGGGCGAAGCGGGAGGGTCGAGGGCGCGCTCTCACTGATGAGGCAGTGTGATTTTCGATAGAGGCAGTGTGATCTCGAACGACGAGCCGACGTCGGGTTCGTTTCCGACACAGACGATCTCGCCGCCGTGCTGACGTACCAGCGTGCGCGCAATGGCGAGACCGAGGCCGGATCCGTCCGATGACGACCGCGCGTTGTCGAGTCTGACCATGCGGTCGAACACACGCTCGCGGTCCTCGGGCGCGATGCCGAGGCCGTTGTCGCGCACGACGATTCGAGCGCCGTGGTCGGTTCCTTCGACGGACACGGTGATGTCCGTGCCGGGTGGGTTGTGCCGGCGCGCGTTGTCGGTCAGGTTTGCGAGCACCTGCGCCATCCGCACCCGGTCGACGTTCGCGACGACCGAGTCGCCGACGACGGTCACCGCGGTCTCGGGTGCGAGCACCCGCACCCGGTCGGCATCGGCGCGCACGAGTTCCACCAAGTCGACGGGCGCCGTGGTCAGATCTGCGGTCGTCTCGATCCTCGCGGCGGCCAGGAGGTCGTCGATCAGCCGAGCCGCGTGGCGAGCCTCGCGAACCATCAACAGCTGCAACCTCTCCCGCACGTCCGCGTCGGCCTCCGGGCCGGCGCGCAACAGCGCCTCGGCGGCCGCCGCGACACCCGCCACCGGTGTGCGCAGATCGTGGGCGGCGTCGTCGAAGAATCGGCGCGTACGGGCGGCGCCGTCACGTTCGCGGACTTCCGCCCCCTCGAGTGCATCGAGCATCTCGTCGAAAGCCGCTGCCGTCTCCCCGAGTTCGGTGCGTGCGTCGTCGGGCTTCAGCCGGTGCCCCCGGTTGCCGGTGGTGATCGAGCGGGCGACAGCAGTCATCGCCCGTAACGGCCGAAGACCCCGAGAGACAGCCAGCGACAACGCAAGTGCGGCCAACGCCGCCGCGGCGAGCACCACGGGAACGAGGATCAACAGAAGCTGCCGTCGAATATCGGAGATGGCCGACGCGTCGACCGCCACTGTCAGGACCGAGCCGTCGGACAGCGTCGACGTCGACACCTGCGTTTCCGTCACCTCAGCGGGAGGTGCGGGATCAGGGGGAGTCGGCGCACCCGACGGCGTACCGGGACCACCGGAGGGGGGAGACGGCGGCTTCGGTGCGTCTGCTGCAGGACGGAGAGCGAGATTGCCGTACACCCTTCCGTCCGTCGTGATCAGCTGGGCCGCAATGTTGGGTCCGGTTGCGGCAGCGACGATTTCCGCCGGCTCGGAGCCGCGGTCGAGCATCTGCTGTGCGGTCGATGCTCGGCCCGCCAGACCGCTGGTGGCCGATGAACGGAGCTGCGCTTCGAGAAGAACGCTCGTGGCCACCACGACGACGACGAGGACGATCGCCATCACTGACATCGCCGAGAGAATCAGCCGACGTCGCAGCGATGCCGTGTGCAGGGTGGACGACTCGGTCATGCGGTGAGCACGTACCCGATGCCGCGACGCGTGTGCACCACCCGCGGACCGTGGGCCTCCAGTTTTCGTCGGAGCGCACTCACGTGAACCTCGACCAGGTTTGCGTCGTAGTTGTCGTAACCCCACACCTGCGTGAGGATCTGCGTCTTGCTCACCGTTCTCCCGCGCTGCGCGGCGAGATACGACAGGAGGCGCCACTCGGTGGTGGTCAGCTCCAGGTCGTGCCCTCCGCGCGTTGCGTCGCCGGAGTTGGTATCCAGCACGATGTCACCGACCGTGACCGCACTGGGGACGCGGCCCATCCGCCGCAGGACCGACTCGACTCGCGCCAGCAGTTCGGCCATCGCGAACGGCTTCACCACGTAGTCGTCGGCACCGGCGGCGAGCCCGTGAACGCGGTCCTCCACGGCGTCACGCGCGGTCAGCAGGATGACTCCGGCGCTGCTGGTCCCGCGGACCACCTTCATCAGTTCGATCCCGTCCCGCCCCGGAAGCATGATGTCCAGGATCACCAGGTCGGGCCGAAACGAGTCCAGGAGCTTCTCGAGCTCGCGGCCGTCGGAGCATTCGTGGACCAGAGCTCCCGAGGCATCGACGTCCGCCGCCACCGCAACGCGAATGGACTCGTTGTCCTCGACGACCAGGACGCGCGGACGGGGTGGGCTCACGGACACCATCATGCGGGTCGGGCCTGAAGAGTTTCTGAAGACCACGCCCTCTTCAGGTCGGCTTCAGGTTTCCTGCCAATGCTCGGGTCAGTCGGTTCCGCACCAGTCGGAGCCGGAAACGTCACGAGGAGGAATTTTCATGAACGGACTATCGACTGCCCGCCGGACTCGCGTCCTGATCGGGGGCGGCGTGCTCGCCCTGGGTATCGCCTGCGGCGGATCGGCCGTCGCCCTCGCCGATGGGGGTGGCGGCAGCAGTGCCCCCTCCACGACGGAGAGCCAGGCGCCGAGCAGTGACGCGCCCCAGGCAGATTGCCCCACTCCGCCCGCACCGCCCGCCGGTGGTCCTGCGGGAGGACCCGCCGCAGGAGGGCCAGCGGCTCCGCCTGCACCGCCTGCTGATGGATCGACGCCGCCGGCTCCGCCTGCTCCGGCGGATGGTTCGACGCCGCCGGCTCCGCCTGCTCCGGCGGATGGTTGCCGCCGGCTCCGCCTGCTCCGGCGGATGGTTCGACGCCGCCGGCTCCGCCTGCTCCGGCGGATGGTTCGACGCCGCCGGCTCCGCCTGCTCCGGCGGATGGTTCGACGCCGCCGGCTCCGCCTGCACCTCCGGCTGCCGGGTGCACCCCGCCGGCACCGCCCGCAGGATGCACGCCGTAGGACCCATCGAGTAGAGCGCACACGGGTTTCGTCGACCGCACACACCCTGCAGTCGACTGGAACCCGTGTGCGGTCGCCACAACCGGTGTGCGCTCCAGCGAATCGTTCGGACGGCGCGCGTACTTCGAGTCTCGATCGTGTGTAGAAAAGAAGGGTGCCAGAACTTCCCGAAGTCGAGAACGCCCGACAGGTCGTCGAGAAGGGTCTGCATCGAGTCATCACCGACATCGACGACCGCGACACCTACGAGTGCCGCCCGCACCGGCCAGGAGAGATCGCCGACGCCCTCGTCGGCGGGCAACTGGTGCAGGCCAACCGCCGTGGCAAAGCGATGTGGTGCGACACGGTCACGGCCGACGGTTCCGCCGGGCCGACACTCGGCATGCACCTCGGGATGGGCGGCCGGATCATCGTCACTGCACCCGAAGGGGATCAGCAGTCCTCCTACGGCGGTGGCGATCCGCACGTCGGCGTCCGCGACACCGACAAGCCGGAGTGGACTCGATTCACGATGACCTTCGACGACGGTGGCCAGCTGCGGTTGTTCGACAAGCGCCGTCTCGGGCGGGTGCGGCTCGAGCCCGACATCGACGCACTCGGTCCGGACGCCGCAGAGATCGACCGCGATCAGTTCCGCGAACGCATCGGCAAGAGCACCACCGCGCTCAAGGCACGACTGCTGGATCAGGCGGTGCTGTCCGGTGTCGGGAATCTGCTCGCCGACGAAGTCCTGTGGCAGAGTGCGCAATCGCCGTCACGTCGCGCGAACACGTTGACCACGGAGGAGCTCGACGACCTGAGAAAGCAACTGCGCAAGTCGATTCGGGCCGCAATCAAGCACGGGGGCGTCCACACCGGCGAGATCATCCCGTCCAGGAAAGCGGATGCGACGTGCCCACGATGCGGTGCACCGATGGTTCGCGGCACCGTCGGCGGACGTACGACATGGTGGTGCTCACGAGAGCAAGCCTGACCACTCGTCAGAGCGCAGCGGCCACGTCCTGCGCGACGAATTCGACGAAGCCGACCGGATCGGGTTCGTCCGGCGTCGGTTCGAGAACGACCGAATCTGCTCCGGCCGCAGCGTATTCGCGCACGACCGCCGCAATGGCCGCTGCGGTCCCGCCGGCAGTGACTCCACCCGATTCCCGTGCACTGCTCACGTACACGACGAGGTGAACCGGATCGGTGCGGCCCACCGCGTCGCGTCCTCGCTGAACGGCAGTGCGCGCCGCGGTGACACCGTCGGGCGTGGTCTCGGACGTCAGGACGGTCCAGTCCCCGATGCGTCCGGTCGCCTCGAGGGTGCGCGGTCCGGTGGCGGCCACCCCGATCGACGGCACCACTTGCGGTGGCCAATCGAGGGTGACGGACGCGAGTTCGACGTACCTGCCACGAACGTCGACGGTCTCCCCGCGCAGCAGCGCCGATACCGCCCCCACGTATTCGTCGAGGAGAGTGAGGGGTGACGCTACGCGAGCGCCCACCTGGCCCATCCAGTCCTGCACTCCGTGTCCGAAGCCGGGGTGAAACCTGCCGGGGAACATGCGAGCCAGCGTGGCGACTTCCATCGCCGCAAGAGCAGCGTTGCGTAGCGGGACCGGAAAGACGCCGACGTGGATGTTCAGGTTCTCCGTCCACGCGAGAGCGGTTGCGGCGGTAGTGAATCCGCCTTCGAGAAAGCAGTCCTCCCAGAGCCACAGCTGGTCGAGCCCGGACCGGTCGGCGGCGGTGGCTACACCCCGCAGGTCCTCCGGAGGCAACTGCGGACGGAACACGACACCGAGTGCGGGAGAAGTCATACCGCAAATGTAGCCAAGGTCGAGGCCACCGCGTCGGCGATTTCGCGCCAGAACCTGGCCCTCACCCGCAGCCCCTGTTCGAGCTGCAGGGAACCTTCGTCGCCGGCGCACAACCGGTTCACGATGTTGCGGGGATCGCGGCCGCTGTAGCGGCTCTCGGGTTCGGCGAGAACCACCGGGAAACCGAACGGACCCACGACTGCCGTGACCGCCTGTGCGACGGCCCGTCGTACCGTCGACGGTAACGTCCCACCGACGACCACCCCGTCGAACGAGCAGCCGTGGAAGGCGACGGTGCGCTCGAAACCCCTGTCCATCAACGGTTTCAGGATGGGAAAGCAGTCGGGGCTCAGGCGGGTCGACGGCACGTGCCACCGTGCGAACGCAGCAGTCGGGGACCACGCCCGAGCCGACCAGGCGGAGGCGTTGCCCAGCACTGCGGCCAGTCGCTCGGCCTGCGCATCCGTAGTCGGTTCGATGTCACCTCCGTGCGGCGCGATGGCGATCAGCGACCGACGGTGCCCGTCGTCGACGATCCGTTCGACCATCTCGAGCTGCGCTCGCGCTTCGTCGTCAGTGAGAGACGATGCGGTACAACAGGAGTCGAGTAATGCGGTGGTTGCGTCGAGCCGGGCGAACCGCGTCGGCGACACCACGGCGCAATCGGATCGTGTCAGTGCTGAATCCACGGCCACCGTCACGAGCATCGGTCCGTAGGAACGGGTGATCACCCGTATCTGTCGACCGGAGGTGACACCACGGCCCGCGCCGATGCGCACGACATCGGCCGGGCAGTCGGCACTCGCCCGCAACGTGACGTCCATCGACCCAGTGTGGACCCGGCGGTACCGGGTCCACACTGCGGCCTCACGACGTCACGCGGGTGGCGCCAGCACCACCGCGGAGTTGTGCCCTCCCATTCCCAGTGACGATTTGAGCGTCAGCCCGTCCTGGAGTTCGGTCGGCCCGTCGAGAAGCCGTGGGTGTCCGGCCGACACCATCGGCGGGGCGGGGATGACGCCGTGCTCGAACGCGAGCGCTGTAGCTGCGATCTCGACCGACGCCGCCGCTCCCTGGCAGTGGCCGACCAGCGGTTTGACCGAGTAGATCTCCGGGATCGACGAGAACACCGTGTCGAGGATCGTGGCCTCGGCGCGGTCGCACTGGGCAGTTCCGGGACCGTGAGCGTTGATGTAGCGAATGCTCTCCGCAGCGACCCCCGCGTTGTCGAGGGCGTCGATCACGCACCGCCGGACGTGCGTGAGTTCGGGATCGACCGACGTCACGTGGTACCCGTCGTGGGACATCGATCCGCCGAGAACGTCGAGGTAGGGGCGCTCCACGTCGCGGGAGAGAACGAACGCGACCGACGCCTCGCCCGCGGGGAACCCCCGACTCCCCTCTTGGAAGGGCCGGCACGCGTCGAGCGGTTCGGCGTCCACCACACTGACGCCGAGTGCGGTGAAGTGTTCGACGTTCTCCGGCGTGGTCGACAGATCCGTCGAGACGAACACGACGTCGTCGGCGATGCCCGCGTCGAGCCACATCTTCGCGGTGATCAGACCGGCGTTCCCGGACGAGCACATGGCCGACAGGTTCATCGCAGGACCGTGAAAGTCGAACTCACGCATCAGCTTCGACACCGTGGTTGACGGCATGAGGGTGAGGTAGTCCCGCACCCGCCGATGTCCACCTTCCTCGCCGAGGAAGCTGCGCCATTCATCGGCTTCCGACAGCACCACCGCGTGCAGGAATCCCACCGTGCGGCCGGGGGTCCACCCCCGCCCGCGGGCGTCGGTCAAGGCTTCGCGCACCGCGGCTGCCGTGGCCCGTCCCGACCGACTGCCGTCCCGCTCCTCACCGCCGTGCGGAACCCGCGACAGCCACACTTCCTCGTCGCGCTCGACCCCGTACCCACCGACCAGCTGGGCGGCGGGCTTGCCGCTGACGAGTCCGTTCCACAGAACGTCTCGACCCCATCCGTATCCGGTGACGGTTCCGAGTCCCGCGACGGCCATTCCTCGATCTATCCGTTGTGCCTGCATCGTGTCCTCCTGTAGGGGGTCGCCTCCTGCGGGCGACCACACCTTGATTAACGCCGATGGACACGGCATTCTGCAGCCCGTACCGGGACCGAGAACCGACTCTCAGGTTTCTAGGTCATGATGTAGTTCACAGACGGGCCGGAGCGGGGAGCAACATGAACGATCGGGGTGCCGACGAGCGGTATCGCCGGCTCGTCGACCACAGTCCCGACGCCATCTGCGTGCACGAATCGGGGCGCGTGGTCTACGTCAATCCGACCGCTGTGCGGTGGATGGGAGCCCAGTCGAGCGACGATTTGGTCGGGCGGTCCATCAGCGACGTCATCGCACCGGAATCCGTCGCGGCAGTCGTCGCCCGCATCGCCACGTTGCGCGAGGAGGGAGATGCGTCGGAGCCTTCCGAAGCCGACCTCCTGCGCCTGGACGGGCAGACCATCACGGTCGAAGCCGTCTCCGTTCGCACCGTCTGGGAGGGGCGACCCGCCTACGAAGTGGTGTTCCGCGATCTCACCGCGCAGAAGGCCGCCGAATCGACCCTGCGCTTCCAAGCCGCGCTCGTCGAACACGTCAGCGACGCCATCATCTCGACCACCTTCGACGGGACCGTCACCAGCTGGAACCCGGCCGCGGCAACCATTTACCAACTGACGGCGGCCGACGCGATCGGCCGGCCGATTTCCGACGTGGTCGGCGCAGACCTGTCCCCGGCGTCGATCGTCTCGGGAGGCGGTGTCTCCCACGAGGTACACAGCACCGCCGACGGGTCCACCCGTGTGGTGCGGGTGTCGGCCGCGCCGATGGCCGACGGTTACGTGCTGATCTGCACCGACTCCACGGCTCTGCATCGGGCCGAGCAGCATTTCCGCACCGTCGTGACCTCGCTCGACGAGGGAGTGGTCGTCATCTCGCGGGCCGGCACGGTCGAGAGCGCCAACCCGGCTGCGTGTCGGATCCTCGGTCTGCCTGTCGCCGACGCCACGAACTCCGCGCGTTGCGAGGACTTCAGCCTGCCGATGTTCACCGCCGACGGACAGCCTCTGGACATGCTCGATCATCCGGTGATGCAGACCCTGCGCAGCGGCCGCGCCAATCCGGGCTACGTGATCGGAGTGGCGCGAGCCGACGGACAATTCGTGTGGCTGGCGGGAAGTTGCTCCCTCCTCAATCCGGACGACCCCGAGCACTCGTCGCTGGTGACCTCCTTCACCGACATCACCGCCGAACGCGACGCCACCCAGCGTCTGGAGTTCCGGGCCACCCACGACGTGCTCACCGGTCTGCCCAACCGCGCTGCCGTCGTGTCGGCGATCGGGTCGGCGCTGACGGTGCCGTCCGCGTTGTCGGCGGCGGTGCTGTTCATCGACCTGGACCGGCTCAAGACCGTGAACGACACGTTGGGTCACCGAGCGGGAGACGCGGTGCTGCGGACGGTGGGAGATCGTCTGCGCCGTGCGGTCCGTCGAGTGGACGTCGTCGGCCGTCTGGGCGGGGACGAGTTCGTCGCGTTGCTGCTTGGTGGGGTCGACCGAGTCGATGTCGACCGTCTGGCGGACCGTCTGCACGCCGCGCTCGCAGGCGTGACCGAAGTCGACGGCTCCGACGTCACGCTCGGCGCGAGTATCGGCGTGGTGATGTTCGCCGGTGGCGACTCCCGCACCGCCGAACAGATTCTCGAGGACGCCGACTACGCGATGTACGAGGCGAAGGTGGCCGGCGGTGGACGCACCCGCCACCTCGACCCGCAGACCAGAGCCCGGGTCGGTCGGCACTGAGCCGCGGCCGGGGTCGTCGAGTCTCGAGGCCGACGAGTACCGGTCCCGGGGTCGCCGAGCTGCGGCGGGTCGCGCCTAGTGTTGAGCTCATGGCCAAGACTGCGATCGACCAATGGGACACGATGCATCAACGTCGTCGCGTTGCCCTGTTCCACAACCCGTCCGTCTCCAGTGAACTGGTCGACACGATCGAGGTCCGCAAGGCCGCCCGGCAGGCCTGGTTCGACGGCCTGACCCCCGCTCAGCAGACGGTGATGATCGAGAGTCGACATGGAGATGTCCCGCCGGAGCTGTACTCGGTCCTCGATCAGGAATCGGTGGACGGCAAGGCGCTGGTTCTCGACAGTGAACTCGTCGACTTCCTCGAGTACGTGGCTCAGCGAGACGGCCTCGCCCCTCGCCCGTGACGACGGCGAAGACGAGCGCAGGGATTTTGTTGTATCGCACAGCATCCGGCGACGTCGAGGTGCTGTTGGGTCACCCCGGTGGACCGTACTTCGCACGCAAGGACGACGGATCGTGGTCCGTCCTCAAGGGCGAGTTCACCGACGAAGACCCGTGGGACGCCGCGTGTCGCGAGTTCCGCGAGGAGGTGGGAAGCGACGTGCCCGCCGGTCCGCGCCTCGACCTGGGCTCGGTGAGGCAGAAAAGCGGAAAGACGGTGGTGGCCTTCGCCGTCGAGGGTGACCTCGACCCCGCGACGTCCGTCAGCAACGACTTCGAGATGGAGTGGCCACGAGGATCGGGGCTGATGAAGTCGTTCCCGGAAATCGACCGCGTCGAGTGGTTCGCCCTGGACGACGCACGACGGAAGATGTTGCCCGCGCAGGTGGCCTTCCTCGACGCTCTTGGGAACCAGCTGTGACGGCTCCGGGGCGCCTCACCGTCGAGCTGGATCGTGTCACCCTCGAGGCGTTGACGTGGGGACCGGTGGACGGCCCGTTGGCTGTGTGCTTGCACGGCTTTCCGGACACCGCGCACACCTGGCGGCATCTCGGCCCGGCGCTTGCCGATGCGGGGTGGCGGGTGGTGGCGCCGTTCACAAGAGGGTATGCGCCGTCGTCGATTCCGACCGACGGGAGTTATCACGTCGGGGCGCTCATGGACGATGCCATCGGGGTGCACGCTGCACTCGGCGGTGACGAGCGAGCGGTGGTGATCGGGCACGACTGGGGCGCGGTGACCGTCAACGGCCTTGCTGCCTTTGCCGATTCGCCGTTCGCGAGGGTGGTGTCGATGTCCGTTCCGCCGACGCCGGCCATCGCTGCTGCCGGCGGCCGCGCGGGACTGAGCAAGGTTGCGTTGTTCGGCGAGCAGGCCCTCCGCAGTTCGTACATGGCGTTCTTTCAACTGCCGTTCGCTCCGGAACAGGTGTTCCGGCGACTCATGCCTGCGCTGTGGTCGTGCTGGTCGCCGACGTACGATGCGTCCGACGACATCGACGCGGTGCTCGACTCCCTGGGGTCCCGCGAACACCGGACTGCGGCGCTCGGGTATTACCGCGCCCTGCGGCGGCCGAACGTACCCGCGCGGTACCGAGCGGCCCAGCAAGTCTGGGGTCACTCGCCGCGGGTCCCCATGCTCTATCTCCATGGCGGCGACGACGGATGCTTCTCGGCAGACTTCGCCGAGGGGATGAACCGTCTGTTGCCCGAGGGCAGTGACGTCGTCGTGGTGCCGTCGGCCGGCCATTTCTTGCAGCTCGATCGACCCGACGCCATCGAGCATCACGTCACGGCCTTCCTGTCGAGGTAGCCGAGTGACGCCCGTCGACAGGACATGGCAGCATCTCGACGATGAGCGTTTTGGTTTGTTTCCACGCACATCCCGACGACGAAGTGTTCAACACCGGGGGAGTGATGCGTCTCGCGGCCGATGCCGGGCATCGTGTGGTCCTCGTGACGGCAACGGACGGTGCGCTCGGCGAATACCCCGAGGGAATTCTGGCGCCCGGTCAGTCGCTGGCCGACCGTCGCCGTCTCGAACTCGAGGAATCCGCACGCGTTCTCGGCGCCGACCGCGTCGTCATGCTGGGGTACGCGGATTCCGGAATGGCTGGGACAGAAGATAATTCGAACCCCGTAGCGTTCGCGAACGTCGATCGCGACACCGCGAGTCGGCGCCTCGCCGACATCCTGACCGAGGAGCGCACCGACGTCCTGACCATCTACGACGCGAACGGTGGGTACGGACACCCGGACCACATCCGCGTCCACGACGTCGGTGTGCGCGCCGCGGAAATCGCAGGAATCGAGAATGTGTACGAGTCCACTGTGAACCGAGACCACTTTCGCGAACTCGTCAAGGCAAACCCGGCATGGGAGGAGAACGATTCCTCGGTGCCCGACATCGAGCAGATGGGTCTCCCGGCGGACCAGATCACCACCGCGGTGAACGTGGTCGCGGCGATGCCGGCGAAGCGTGCGGCAATGCACGCGCACGCGACTCAGATCGGTGACTTCGGCCCGTTCCGGGACATGCCCGACGAGCAGCTCGCTGCAGCCTTCGGCACCGAGTGGTTTCGCCGCGTCGGCGCTCCTGCCGGCACGAAGGAAACCGCGCTGCCGTTGTGAGTGCTACTCCCGCAACCCGTCGGCCAGCTCGAGGATTCGGCCCTGGTAGCGGCGTACGAAAGCGTCGCGCGCACGCCGTTCGGCGGTCTCTGCCCGTGCCTTGCGGAACTCGAACTCGAGTTCCGCAAGCCTGAGTCCGATCTCGACACGGCGGCGGTCGATGTCGGTCAATTCGCTGATCAGACCGGACAACTCGTCGGTGTTACCCGGGGTATTCATGACGCTGTGGTGTTCATGACGGTGACCTCCGCGCTCGACTCGACCTGTCGACCGACTCTAGCACCGATTCGAACATACGTTCGACCGTTACAAGGCTAGCCGAGCAACCCAGGCCTCGACGTCGTCGGCGCTGCGCGGGAGGCCGACGGACATGTTTTCCGCGCCGTTGGCCGTGACGAGAATGTCGTCTTCGATCCGCACCCCGATCCCGCGGTACTCCGCGGGAACCGTCAGATCGGTCGACTGGAAGTACAGGCCCGGTTCGATCGTGAAGATCATGCCCTCCTCGAGCACGCCCTCCTGGTACAGCTCCAGTCGCGCCTGCGCGCAGTCGTGGACGTCGAGTCCGAGGTGGTGGCTCGTGCCGTGCACCATGTATCGGCGGTGCGGCTGATTGTCGCGTTCGAGAGCCTCCTCGACGCTCATCGTGAGCAGGCCCCACTCGTCGAGCCTCGCCGCGATCACTGCCATCGCCGCCTCGTGGACGTCGAGGAAGCGCACCCCGGGCCGAGTGACCGCGAACGCCGCATCGGCGGCGTCGAGAACCGCCTCGTACACCTGCCGCTGAACCGGGGAGAAGTGTCCGTCGACCGGAACGGTTCGGGTGATGTCGGCGGTGTAGTAGCTGTCCATCTCCACACCGGCATCCACCAGGAGGAGATCTCCGGCGAGCACCGGTCCGTCGTTCTTCTCCCAGTGCAGCACGGTGGCATGGTGACCCGAAGCGGCGATGGTCGCGTACCCCACGTCGTTGCCCTCGAGACGTGCGCGCGAGTGAAACACGCCCTCCACCAGTCGTTCTCCGCGAACGTGACCCGAGCTGATGGGAAGGCCCGTCACGATGTCGTCGAATCCGCGCGCGGTGGCGTCGATGGCGCGGCGCATCTGCGCGATCTCGTAGTCGTCCTTGACCAGGCGGATCTCGGACAGTGTCCGGAACAGGTCGGAGTCGAGTGTGCTTGCGACGGAAGGTGTTCGAGAGAGGAGTTCGTTCACTTCGGGGTCGGCTTCGGTCACGACGGCAGTGTCGTCACCGAGCGAACTCAGGACCTCGGGCAGTTCCGACAGAGGGCGCGTGCGCAGTCCCAACTCGGCTTCGACATGGGCAAGCGACGGGCGCGGACCGGTCCAGAATTCACCCGTACGCGCGTCGGTGAAGAACTCGGTGGTGTCGCGGCCCGGCGCGGCGGGAAAGAACAAAGTTGCCGAATGTGGTCCTTCGGCAACGGGTTCCAGGACAAGGACCGAACCCGGGATGGTGTCCGCTCCCCATCCGGTGAGGTGTGCGAAACCGGAGTGTGCGCGGAAAGGGTAGTCGGTGTCGTTGGATCGCTGGACCAGATCGCCGGCCGGAACGACCAGCCAGTTTCCGGGGTGTCGCGCGGACACCGCGGCCCGGCGGCGGGCTGCGAACACTGCCACCTCGCGCTGATCCGGGCGCCGATCGGGTACGTCGTCCCAGCCGGTCGACATGTACGTGCCGAACTCGGGGGTGCTGGGTAACGTCGATCTCCGCTTGCGGACGGGTGTTTCGCTCATGCAAACACCGTACGACGACAACCGGCCCGGAGGGTCACTCCGGGCCGGTCGAGTCTGCGTTTCGAGCTAGCGCGTGCCGCCCTGTGTCGACTAGCGCGTGCCGCCCTGTGCAAGTTCTGCGATTGCATCGATGTTGGACGCGTCGATGAACGACGGTCCGGTCAGGACCGGCTGGCCACCACCGATGATGTTCTTGTTGTTGAGGTAGAGCCACAGCTGGTCGACGGCCAGGTAGCCCTGCAGGTAGGGCTGCTGGTCGATGGCCCACTGGACGTCTCCACCCTTGATGGCGTCGACGAGGGCAGCGTTGGTGTCGAAGGTGACGACCTTGGCGTTGCTGTTGTTCGACTGGATCGACTGCACCGCGGTGAGTGCGATCGGTGCGCCGAGGGTGAGCACGGTGTCGATGGACGGGTCGGACTGCAGCTTGGCGCTGATGGTCGCCTGAACGGACGGAAGATCGGTTCCGTTGACGTTCAGGTTCTCCATGCTTCCGCCGGTGAAGCCCTGCTTGGCGCCGGCGCAACGAGCCTCCAGCGCGACCGATCCCTGCTCCTGCACGACGCAGATGGCCTTCTTGGCGCCCTCCGACGTGAGACGCTGACCGGCCGTGGTGCCCGCAATGTTCTCGTCCTGACCGAAGTAGCTGATCGCGCCGGCCTCGAGCCCTTGATCCTTGCCCGAGTTGAACACGGTGACCGGAATTCCGGCGTCCGTCGCGGTCTTGACCTCGGGTGCGATGGCATCGGGGAACGCCATGGTGACTGCAATGCCCGCGACCTTCGAGTCGATGGCCGACTGCACGAGCGTGGCCTGGCGGGGACCCTGGTTGTCGTTGGAGTACTTGAGGTCGATGTTGTCCTTGGCTGCCGCGGCCTCGGCGCCCTTACGAATCAGGTCCCAGAACGTGTCGCCCGGTGCCTCGTGGGTGACCATGGCGATCGTCACGCGCGGGGTGTCCGCGGTGCCGGCGTTGCCGCCGCTGCCGCCCCCGGTGTCCTGCGCACCACCGGTGCTCGAGCAACCGGCAACGACCGTTGCGGTGAGGGCCAAGCCGATCGCTGCGGACAGGGCGCGGCGATTCTTGTGCAGTGTCATCTGGTCTCTTTCTCGGACGCGCGGTCGGTTACGACCGGCGAAAGGTGCATCGGGCTCGTGCTGTTCATGGTGCGATCAATGTGTAATCCACATCACAAGCAATGTCAAGAGTTTGTCTGGACATATGCACTTATGGATCGATCTTGCGACGACTTCTGGCCCCGACCGGGATGTCCGGTGGGGGCTGAGTCGTGTTGTCGGGGTTCAGGTGGTGAGGAGGTATTCCTCGGGGTGGTGGGCGTGGTTGATGCGGCCTCGGGTCATGGTGGGGTCGGTGGTGTTGTGGTGCCAGAGGGTCCGCCCGGACTGCGGGTGTTCCGGCGGGGCGACGGAGGTACGGAACTGGTGGGGTTCGGTTCCGTGCAGGCGGTGGTGTTTGGGGCAGGCGAAGGCGAATGCGTCGCCGTCGGAGTTGCCGCCGTCGGCCCAGTCGTCGATGCGGTGGTGCGCTTCGCTGTAGTACGCGGTGCCGGTGCAGCCGGGAAAGGTGCAGCCGCGGTCCAACCCGTGCAGGACGTAGCGCTGTTCGGGTGAGGCGGTGCGGCGGGTCCGTCCGAGGTACAAGGGTTTGCGGGTGTGTTCGTCGAACACGACGAGGTAGTTGTCGCTGTGAGTAGCCATGCGTCTCAGGTCGTCTCGGGTCAGTCGGGTGCCGCCGCCGGTGCGGACGTAACCGCATGCTTTGTCGAGGTCGGCGAGGGCGGTGGTGATGACCACGGAGACGGGGATGCCGCGGTGAGTGCCGAACTTCCCCGACATCAGTGCGGTGCGGAGGACGAATTTGAGTGCGTCGTGGCGCCGTTTTCCGGCGGTGCGGGTGTCGCGGGCGGCGGCGGTGTCGCGGCGGGCTTGCTGTTCGGCCGATTCGGCTGTGGGCGTGCTTGATTCGGGGTCGCCGGGCGCGGTGTCGGTCTCGTCTTCGGTGAGGTCGCCGTCGACCCGATCGTTGTCGGTGTCCTCGCTGTCGGCAGCATCGGCGTCGGCGGTGCTGGCATCGGGGTCGGTGATCGGGGTTGCGTCGTCGGGGTTGAGCATGCCGGGGGCGGAGTATTTGGCCATGTACGGTTCGAGGTAGGCGTGCAGTTCTGCCTCGATCAACCCCACGATGCGGCGCAGCCCGTCCTCGCGTGGGGGTGAGATGGTCAGGAACGGAACGTCTTTGGTGTCCTTGTCGGGGAATCCGTCGGGGAGGAGTCGTTCGGAGTATTCGCGGGCGGCGAGGGCCAACTCGTCGGCGGTGAGGTGGCGGGTGAGGTACCCGAGAGCATCGACGGCGTGAGCGAGGTCGTCGGGGTCGACGCTGTCGGCGTCGGCGCGAGAGAGGTAGCGGCGGAAGTCGTCGATGACTCTGAGGTGTTGGCGGTTCGCGGACCCGTCGGCGACCGCGGCGCACAACCGCGGGTGCTGCGGCGGGACGGGGACACCGGCGGGGGTGGTGTTCACGGTGACGTCGCGGGCGCGGTTGCGTCGTTGGTTCGCTTCGCGCGGGGTGCAGCGGGTGAGGTCGACGATGATGTCGTTCGTCTTGGTCAGCCCGGACGACACATAGCCGGGCTGTTCGGTGAGTTGCTGGATCAGCGGGTACTGCAACGCGAGGGCGCGGTTGGCGAGAGTGTCGAGGCGGCGGATCAACTCGGCCCTGTCGTTGTTCTCACCGAGCGCGGTGTTCAGTGCGGCGAGTTCGGTGAACTGCTCCTCGATACTGCTCAGGTGCTGCGCGTAGTCGGTGATCATGATCCCCCCGGACCCACTGTCGAACTGGTGTTCGAACGATGAGATGAAGGTAGCAAGTAGCTCCGACATTTCTCTGGGCGCAGAGGGTGGGGACTGCCCGAAAGCCTGCAGCCGAATCGAAACGACTCGATACCCGCGACACTTTCGCTTCTGCAAGTAATACTTGCGGCCATGTCGCCAGAGAAGATCGGTTCGATCATCGGCGGAGCCTTCGGACTCGTGTTCGTGCTCGTCAACACTGGGTCACTTCCGGGCGCAGTCGCGATGGCGCTAGGGCTCCTGGCAGTTCTCGCCTTCGTCGCTGTCGTCGTGGCAGTGTGGCGTGTTCCTCGGGCACGACCGAGCGGGCCAGTGCGCGGTGGTTTCGGCAAGGGGTACTGGATCGTCGTCGCGATCGAGGTTGTTGCGATTTTCGGGGGGCTGCGGCTGATCAGCGGCCCCTTGAACGTCCCCGACGCGGCGGTCGCGTGGATCGCGTTCGTCGTGGGGGTGCACTTCTTCGCATTGGCTGCAGTATGGAAGTTGTCGTTCTTCCGAGTATTGGCGATTGGCCTGACGGTATGCGGAGTCGCTGGTCTCGCAGCAGCTTTCGCGGGAGGCCCGGTCGCGCTGATCGACGTGATCGGCGCGGTGATTCCTGGAGCGCTCCTTCTCGGATTCGCGTTGTGGGGTAGTACCCGCGCATTACAGGCGAGGTAGCGACTGCAGTGCTTCGAGCAGGGCGGAACGGTCCACTTTGCCGCGCGCGGTGCGGGCAAGGGTTGGCGCTCGGCAGAGAAGCGCCGGCATCAAGGGTTCGGGAAGAAGTCGACGCAGGTGGGCGCGGAACCGTCGGGGTGTCGAGTGCTGAGTCGGTCGTCACGACAACGGCAACGGGAATCTCTCCCCGGTGCGCGTCCGGAACGCCGACGCATGCGGAGTCGCGGATTCCGTCGCACGACATCAACGCCCGTTCCACCTCTGCTGGTTCGACCCCTCTCTCGGTCAAGTAGCCCTCGAACAGCATGTCTCTGTGGGAAGTGCGGCGACCCGATCGGCGCCGCTCACCACCCGAGATACCGTCGAGACGGCGTCACCGAGTTCGCGATACGAGTACACGCCGGCCGCTGTGACCACGGCGAGGGCGTCGGGTGCATCCGAGACCCAGCGCAAATTCGGTGGGTGAGAAGGTCAGTCATCGTCGACGCCGCGCGCGAGCAGCGAATCCCCGAGGGCGTCCGCTGTACGCAGGGCACGAACGATGACCGGGGTGGCGAGTGCGGTCAGCGACCATTGCAGCCCCCGTGCCTTACGAGCGTCCGAGACGTCGCGCACGATCCCGGCCAGCAATGGAACGCACCGAATGGTCAGCGCCAGAAGCAAACCCACTCGATCCGGGTCGACGCCGAACCTCCGCAACGGACCGAGTACGCGAGAGGTGGTGTCGAGCATGGCGGTGACCCGCGTCGTCAGGGTCACGACGCTGGCGAGCGCGACGGACAGCAGCAGGCTGCCGCACACGACCACCGCGCGCGACGGCGACGTCAGGATCACCTGAAAGATCGCGATGACGGCGAGCATCCACACCATCGGACGTAGTTGCGCGAGAACGACCTTCGGACGTATACGCGCCACCGCGAACAGTGCGGCCACGCCGACGGCGGCGACACCGACGTCGAGCGGGCGCCGAACGAACAACAGGAGTGCGATGATCGTGATCATCAACCCGAGAAGCTTGGTGCCGGCCGAAAGCCGATGCAGGAGCGACGTCCCCGGCTGGTAGAGCCCGATCACGCCAGCAACTTCTCGTATGCGGGTACTGCATCGGTGGGTGTGCCGTCGTGGACGACGGCCCCCTCGTGTATCACGACAACCCGGTCGAATCCGTTCAGCAGCGCCAGTTGATGGGTCACCACGATGACTTGCTGGTCTACCGAGGTGAGTACGTCCGTCACCATCCGCGCGTTCCGAAGATCGAGCAACGTGGTCGGTTCGTCCGCCACGATCACTTCTGGTTCTCGGATCAGGACCGCCCCGATGGCCAACATCTGTTTCTGCCCACCGGACAGGAGATGCGCAGGGTGATCGGCGTGACCGTCGAGCCGGAACCGCTCCAGCATGCTCTGAACGCGTTCGGCAACCACGCTTCTGGGTAGTTTCGACCGACGGAGCGAGAAGGCCAGATCCTCACCGACAGTGGGCATCACGATCTGATTGTCGGGATCGGTGAAGACGAACCCGACCTTGCGTCGCACCTCGCCCCCCTTGCGGGAGACGTCGAGGCCGTCGACTGTCACCTTCCCCGACGACGGTGTGACCAGACCGTTGATCATGCGAGCCAGAGTGGACTTGCCCGAACCGTTCGAGCCGATGATGCCGATACGGTGCTCGGTGAGTTCGAGATCGATCCCGGACAGAACGCGTCGCTCGCCGTAGGCGTGGGAGACACCGTCGAACCTGATGACGCTCATGCGGCAAGTGTGCCCGTCGGGCCGTCCGTCACACGTCTGCAGGCCGCAGCGACGACGGTGCCGACCGAATCAGTCCCGGGTAGGCACGGTGCACACCCTTGGCGACCACGGCTGCGATGACGACCTTCACGAGATCACCGGGGATGTACGCGAAGATGGACGTGGTGGCTGCTGCGACTCCGAGGTCGGTGCGCAGGACCACGCCGAGGACGCCGAAGAAGTAGATGACGACGATTCCGCCGATCACGTTCACCACCAAGCCCGCCCAGAGCGGGTACTTCGGCAGGATACGGGCGGTCAGTAGGCCGATCACCAGAGCGCCGAACACCCAACCGACGAGATACCCGACGGTGGTGCCGGCAAATACTCCGAGACCCCCGCGTCCGCCCGACAGCAGTGGAAGGCCCATGGCCACCAGGGCCAGGAGTACCAGGACGGCAGCCGTGCCCTTGCGAGGGCCGAGGATTGCTCCGGCGAGGATGATGCCGAGCGACTGCACCGTGATCGGCACACCACTGATGCCGACGGTGATGGAACCGGGAAGCCCGAGCGCCGCGATGAGTGCCGCGAAGACAGCGACCTGCGCGATGTCGCGTGCCGAGAAACGAGACTGTGACACGAATACTCCTTCGCCGGACTTGAACGGTGTTCAAGTTCTGTGGCCGTAAGTTAGCCCGGGCGCCGCACGTGGTGCAAATAACGCCGGCCGGCCTCCGGACTCCCGCGGATATTGCCGGCCGGCCTCCGGCCTTCCCGCGGCTGCGCAAGAATGTGTCGGTGGCCGACCTCGAGACGATCTTCTCCCAACTCCGACGGGCTCCCGATGTCGAGGCGGTCAATTTGTTCGCCTACGACGCGTCGGACCGGTTGATTCTCGCCGCAGCCGGTGACGCGGTCCTGGGCGCCGACGCCGGGTCGGTGGTGGTGATCGGCGACCGCTACGGCGCGCTGACCCTCGGAGCCGCCGGCACTCTGGGCGCGACCGATGTACGCGTGCACCAAGATGCCCTGACCGGCGAGATTGCGTTGGCACGCAACGCGTCCGCGACAGGCGTCGTCGGCGGATACCGTAATCTCCCTCTCGGAGAAGAACTCGTGGCCGGAGCAGAAGTGGTCCTGCTCCAATTGCCCAGGGCGCTCGCGGAATTGACCGAACTTGCCGAGACCGTCGCGCGATGGGCATCGCCGACGGTTCGGCTGTACGCGGCCGGCCGCGTCAAGCACATGACCCGATCGATGAACGATGTTCTCGCGCACAGTTTCACGGACGTACAGGCCACCAGGGCAGCGCAGAAGTCGCGCGGGTTGATCGCGTCGGGTCCGATCGTTCGGACGGATTTCTCGTATCCGGTCACGTCGAGAATCGACGAACTCGATCTCGACGTGGTGGCACACGGCGCAGTGTTCGCCGGCGACAAATACGACGTCGGAACCAGATTCCTGATGAGTTTTCTCGACACGATGCGCCCCGACGCACACATCATCGTCGACCTGGGTTGTGGGACAGGGATTCTCGCAGTCGAGGCCGCCCGTCGCCGACCCGCGGCCACCGTGGTGGCTACGGACCGGTCGTCGGCGGCGGTGGCGTCGACACTCGCCACTGCGACCAAGGCGGGCGTCGCCGTCGAGGTGATGCGCGACGACGCGATGGCGTCGATGTCGGACAGTTCCGTCGACCTGATCCTGTGCAATCCGCCGTTCCACGAGAACGCGGCCGTCCACACCGGCGGCGCCGAGAAACTGTTCGCCGCAGCAAAGAGAGTCCTACGGCCCGGCGGCGAACTCTGGACGGTGCACAACGCGCACCTTCACTTCCGCCCGATGCTGGGCCGAGTGGTCGGCCCCACCGACACCGTGGGTCGGAACGCGAAGTTCACCGTCACCCGATCGGTGCGGTGAGGACCTAGTCGAACAAGGACTCTCCGTCTTCGGGAGATCCGTCGATCTGGCCGCGGTCGACGCGCGAGTCCTCGACAACCACACCGTCGACGACGTCGGCTGCCTTGCTTCCCTCGATCGGGTCCGGATCGGCGATGTAGTCGTCCTCGTCGTCGCTGTCGACGACCCGGTCCACGAGGTCTTCCGTCAACTCGTCGTCGGGCGTGACGGCGACCGGCACATCGAGGTCTTCCTCGAGCGCGATGTCGGGCTCTTCTTCGGCCAGCTTCATGTCGAGGGACTCACCTTCGAGCGCCTCACGCTCGGTGGTGCCGAACTTGTCCGCCTCCGACCAAGAGTCGGGAGGAGTGACCACGTCGTCCCCGTCGGCGTTGCGCACCTCGTCGGAGTCGACGCTTTCGCTCGGGTCGAGGGTGTCACCGGGTCCGTCTTCGATACTCATGGTCCTATTCTGCCCGCTGGCACGAGGGGCGAAACGTGCCGCCCGCGCGGTAGAGTCCGATTTGTCCGATCGACTCGGCGGCGGCGGGAACTTTTGTCCGGATGTCGAGCGTTCACTGATCACACGCTCCAGAACCACTTCGAGAAGGGACGAGACACGGTGCGCACCTCCAGCAACCCGGTGTTCCGCAATCTGCCCAAGCAGCAGGGCGGCGGCTACGCCACGTTCGGTTCGGCCACCGCCGGTGCCGCCCAGGCAACGCAGTTCGGTCAGCCACAGGCCCCACAGCCGTACCAGACCGGCAACGCGCAGCGCGCAATGACGATCGACGATGTCGTCATGAAGACGGGCATCACCCTCGGTGTCCTCACCGTGGCTGCCGTCATCTCCTACCTGCTCGTCGGCAACGATCCGGGCCTCGCGGCTCCGCTGGTCATCGGCGGCGGACTGATCGGCTTCGTGCTGGTCCTCGTCGCCACGTTCGGCCGCAAGATGGACAACCCGGCCATCGTCCTCACGTACGCCGCAGCCGAAGGTGTCTTCCTCGGTGCACTGTCGTACCTGTTCACCGGCATCGAGTTCGGTGGCGCCGGCGGCAGCGCCCTCATCGCGCAAGCCGTCCTCGGCACATTCGGTGTGTTCTTCGGAATGCTGGTCGTCTACAAGACCGGCGCGATCCGCGTCACGCCGCGCCTGACCCGCATGATCGTCGGCGCACTCATCGGCGTCGTGGTCCTGATGCTCGGCAACCTGGTCGCCAGCTTCTTCACCGCGGGCGGACTCGGCCTGCGTGACGGCGGCACCATCGCCATCATCTTCAGCCTCGTCTGCATCGGCATCGCCGCATTCAGCTTCCTTCTCGACTTCGACGCCGCCGACCAGCTCATCCGCGCGCAGGCGCCGGAGAAGGCAGCCTGGGGCGTCGCGTTCGGCCTGACCATCACCTTGGTCTGGCTGTACGTCGAGATCCTGCGACTGCTGAGCTACTTCAACAACGACTAGTACCAACTGAAGAAGCCCCGGACGGTTAGCCGTCCGGGGCTTTTTCGCATCTCGGACCTAGTGCAGTACCGCCCGACCCATCGGAAGGCTCCGACCGCCCGTTGCCGCCCCCATCGCATCGACGAACAGGTACGCGCCCACCAGAGTGAACGAGAAGACGAAGTACCCACCGATCTGTGTCGCGGTCGTGCTCGCATTGGCCGTGCCGATGAACACGAACAGCAGCGCGAGGTCGATGAGCGTGAACAGCACCGTGAACGCGAGGGGCATGTGCAGGGTCGAGAGGGTCAGCAGCACGATGACGATCAGCCAGGTCAGCAGAAACAACTTCTGTGCGCCCACCGCGTCCTCCTCCGACAGGCCGAACCAGTTGTTGGTCAAGCCCAGAACCAGCACGGCGTAGCTGAGCCAGAACCCGGCGAAGGTGCCGAAGATGGCCGCCAACGCATTCTGCGCCAACGATGCGGCCCAGATGGCGGCAACAAGCTGGCCGATCGCCGTCGTGGACAGAATGATCGGAATCGACGCTGCGGTGGCCGTGCCGGGGACGTAGCCGGTCAACACCAATCCGAGGGCGAGCGCGCCCACCACGAACGTGGGAACCCCGATCAAGGCGGGGTTTCCCGGTGGCGCGACCTCGGGCGGGACTGCGGCCGCAGCGCGCGTCGAGTCGGAACGAATGTCGGTGGAGGTCATGGTATTTCCTTAATCACGCCGGCCGTGCAGGTTTGTGCACGGTTGAACGAAATTAGGCTAACTGTGACGCACGCCACGTTGCACTGGTCGAAACCTGCCCATTATGAGGGGGCATTCCTATCCCCTCACGAGCGAAGCCCCCGGCGAATGTTCGCCGGGGGCTTCGTCGACAACCGATGTGTCAGCTCAAGCGCTCGAGCACCATCGCCATACCTTGCCCACCGCCGACGCACATGGTTTCGAGACCGAACTGCTTGTCGTGCGCCGTCAAGTTGTTGAGCAGCGTCGCGGTGATGCGCGCACCGGTCATGCCGAACGGGTGGCCGAGGGCGATGGCGCCGCCGGAGACGTTGAGCTTGTCCTCGTCGATCTTCAACTCGCGTGCCGAACCGATGACCTGGACGGCGAACGCTTCGTTGATCTCGACGAGGTCGATGTCGTCGATCGTCTTTCCGGCCAGTGCGAGTGCCTTCTTGGACGCTTCGATGGGCCCGAGGCCCATGATCTCGGGCGACAGGCCGGTGACGGCCGTCGACACGATGCGGGCGAGCGGGGTCAGGCCCAGCTCCTTGGCCTTGGTGTCGGACATGATCACCAGGGCGGCTGCGCCGTCGTTGAGCGGACATGCATTACCGGCGGTGATGGTGCCGTCCGGGCGGAAGATCGGCTTGAGGCCGCTGACCTTGTCGTACGTCGTCCCGGCGCGCGGTCCGTCGTCCGTGCTCACCACGCTTCCGTCGGGGAGGGTGACCGGGGTGATTTCCTTCTCGAAGTGACCGTTCTTGATGGCCTCTTCGGCGCGGTTCTGCGAGCGGACGCCCCAGTGGTCCTGCTCTTCGCGGGTGATGCCGGTGATCTGGGCTACGTTCTCGGCGGTCTGGCCCATCGCGATGTAGGCGTCGGGCAACTGTCCGGCCTCGCGGGGGTCGACCCAGGTCTTCCCACCGGCGAGGAACTCGGCGCTGGTGGCCTCGGCGTCGGCGTAGATCGGGTTGTGGGTGTCGGGCCAGGAGTCGGACGTGCCCTTGGCGAAGCGCGAGACGGTTTCGACTCCGGCGGAGATGAACACGTCCCCCTCGCCGGCCCGGATGGCGTGCATGGCCATGCGGGTGGTCTGCAGTGAGGACGAGCAGTAACGCGTGATGGTGGTGCCGGGGAGGAAGTCGTAGCCGAGTTGGATGGCAACGTTGCGGCCGATGTTGAAGCCCTGCTCGCCGCCCGGAAGACCGCAGCCCATCAGTAGGTCGTCGATGTCGGTGGGATCGAGCGCGGGAATCTTCTCCAGGGCCGCAGCGACCATCTGAGTAGCCAGGTCGTCCGGGCGCATGCTCACCAGGGAGCCTTTGCCGGCGCGGCCGATGGGTGAACGGGCGATGGAGACGATTACTGCCTCGGGCATGAACTGTCCTGTCGTCGATGAAGGTGTGAGTACTGCGAATCTATCCCTCGCCCGGCGGGGCGGGTGTGGCGCGTACGAATCTGTTCGCGGCGTGTGTCAATCGCGCTGCCAGGCGCCGCGACTCGGCGGCCTGGGACACCGCGGGCAGCGTCGGCAACGGGCCACCGTTCCATTCGCCCAGTGCCGCGGCCAGCACCGGCAACAGTTGCTCGGCCGCGAGCGCGTACCCGGCGGCGGACGGGTGGAAGTTGTCGGCGGACAACATCCGCTCCGGCGCCGCGAGGAACTCCGGTGCCAGCAGATCGGCCAGGGCAACCGGGTGACCACCGGCTTTGAGCGTCGCCTCCGTCTGAGCTCGCGCGAGCTGGTGCCCCCACGTTCGGACGACGGCTCGCAAGGGCTGCGGAATCGCAAGCACCACCCCGAGGTCGGGACACGTCCCGACCACCACGACCGCCCCGCTCCGGCGAAGGCGTCCGACGGCCTCGCCGAGACGGGCGGCGGACGATCCCACGGAGAACTTCTTGGTGACGTCGTTGGCCCCGACGAGGACGACGGCTGCGTCGGGCGGCGGACCGGCGACGAACATCGCGTCGACCTGGCCCTTCAGTCCCTTGGACGTCGCACCTGGAATTGCCTTGGTGCTGAGCCGGATTCGCTTTCCGGACTCCTCGGCCAAACCGCGGGCGACGAGCACACCCGGTACCTCGTCGGCCACCGTGCAGCCCATGCCGGCTGCGGTCGAGTCGCCGAAGATCATCAGATGCAGATCGGCGTGACTGCCGAGTCGCCACGGTTCGGGCCGGTCGTTGCCTGCGGTGTAGACACCGTCGGCTTCGGGTGGTTTCTCGGTGCTGCGCCCGATGACGCCGCGCGCCGCGGCAGCTTGCGCCATGAGGTGGCGGTAGGCGGCCCACGACAACGTTCCGGCGCCGGATCCGGCAAGCACCGTCGCGGCACCGGCGACCGCGGCGTTCTGCCATCGCTGTGTCGGCACACCTCGATCGTATGACGGCCGGGAATCTGGGAGTATGGAGACATGCGCATCGCAAGCCACATCACCGACCTCATCGGCAACACCCCGCTGGTGAAGCTCAGCTCCGTCGTCGAACCCGGATCGGCCGTCGTCGCGGCCAAGGTGGAGTACCTCAACCCGGGCGGCAGTTCGAAGGACCGCATCGCCGTCAAGATGATCGACGCCGCCGAGGCGTCCGGTGAGCTGAAGCCCGGTGGCACCATCGTCGAACCCACGTCGGGCAACACCGGAGTCGGCTTGGCTCTGGTGGCGCAGCAGCGCGGCTACAAGTGCGTGTTCGTGTGCCCCGACAAGGTCGGCGAGGACAAGCGAAACGTGTTGCGGGCCTACGGCGCACAGGTCGTCGTGTGCCCCACGGCGGTTGCGCCCGAGGACCCCACCAGCTACTACCAGGTCTCCGATCGGCTGGTCCGCGAGATCGAGGGCGCCTGGAAGCCCAACCAGTACGCCAATCCCGGTGGTCCGCAGTCGCACTACGAGACCACCGGCCCCGAGATCTGGGCCGACACCGACGGCAAGATCACGCACTTCGTCGCGGGCGTCGGCACCGGTGGCACCATCACCGGCGCCGGCCGGTACCTGAAGGAAATGTCGAACGGCGCCGTCAAGGTCGTCGGCGCCGACCCAGAAGGCTCGGTCTACTCCGGCGGCACCGGACGCCCGTACCTCGTCGAGGGAGTCGGCGAGGACTTCTGGCCGTCCGCGTACGACCCGTCCATTCCCGACGAGATCATCGCGGTGTCCGACGCCGATTCGTTCGAGATGACCCGTCGACTCGCGCGCGAAGAGGGACTGCTCGTCGGTGGATCGTGCGGAATGGCGATGGTGGCCGCACTCGAGGTGGCCAAGCGTGAAGGGCCGGACGCGCTCGTGGTGGTCCTGCTTCCGGACGGCGGACGCGGATACCTCGGCAAGATCTTCAACGACAAGTGGATGTCGTCCTACGGGTTCCTTCGCACGCCCCTCGAGGGCAAGAAGGCAGAGCCGATGGTGGGCGACGTTCTGCGCGGCAAGTCCGGCAACCTGCCCGATCTCGTGCACACCCACCCGTCCGAGACGGTGCGTGATGCGATCGAGATTCTCGGCGAGTACGGCGTCTCGCAGATGCCGGTCGTCGGCGCGGAGCCACCGGTCATGGCCGGAGAGGTGGCCGGCAGCGTCAGCGAACGAGACCTGCTCAGTGCCGTGTTCGAAGGCCGCGCAGCGCTCTCGGATGCCATTTCCTCGCACATGAGCACACCGTTTCCCAATGTCGGTGCGGGCGAGCCCGTCTCCGCGGCCACCAAGATGCTCGGCGAGACCGACGCGTTGATGGTGATCGAGGACGGCAAGCCCGTCGGCGTCATCACCCGTCACGACCTTTTGGGATTCCTCAGCGCCGGAGCGTGAGCCCCGCCGTGGTGCAGATCGTGTGCGCCGACGGCGTCGTCATCGACGCGACGGTGTTTCCTGCGGAGAAGCCAGTTGCGGTCGTGGTGATCAACTGCGCCACGTCGACGTCCGCGCGGTACTACCGTCGATATGCAGAATTCCTGTGCGAGAACGACATCACCGCGATCACGTGGGACTGCCGCGATATCGGCGAATCCCGACGGGGGAGCTTGCGAGGGTCGCGAACTCGGTGGCGCACGTGGGGCGAGGTGGATTTCGACGCGGTTCTCGGTTGGGTGCGCGATCGGTATCCGTCACTCCCGATCATGGTTGTCGGGCACAGCTGGGGCGGATTCATGGTCGGTTTCGCGCCCAATTCGGTTGCCGTGACACGCATTCTGACGGTCGGAGCGCAACACGCCTACTGGCCGGACTACATCCGCAGCAGACGGGTGTCGATGCTGATCAAGTGGCACCTCGTGATGCCGGCCGTCACAGCACTCGTCGGCTACTTCCCCGGGAAGCGGTTGGGGTGGTTGGAGGACACCCCGGCGCGCGTCGTCTACGGGTGGGCGTTCAGTAGATCCGATTTCACGGCGTGGTTCCGTGACGCAGCCGACGTGCGGGCACGGTTCGCGGCGGTGGCGGCGCCGATCCGTGCGTACGGCACGACCGACGACGAATTCGGTACTCCTGCAGCGATCGTCCGCGGATTGGCACCGTACGTCGGCGCGCGGCGAGAGCGAATCGAACTGGTGCCGTCGGAGCTCGGTTACGAGTCCATCGGGCACTTCGGACTGTTCCACTCTCGCCACCGTGACGACTTCTGGGTGCAGACGCTGGAGTGGCTGACTAGCGGAATGCCCCGACGCCCGTGAGCGCCTGACCCACCACCAGCTGATGCACCTCGGACGTGCCCTCGTAGGTCAGCACCGACTCCAGGTTGTTTGCGTGACGCAGCACGGGGTATTCGAGCGTGATCCCGTTGGCAGCCAAGATGGTTCGGCACTCCCGGGCGATCTTGATCGCTTCGCGCACGTTGTTGAGCTTGCCGACGCTCACCTGTTCGGGCTTCAGACCGCCGGCGTCCTTGAGCCGCCCGAGGTGAATGGCAAGCAGTTCGCCCTTGCCGAGTTCGAGCGCCATATCGGCGATCTTCGCCTGCGTCAGTTGATATCCGGCGAGCGGCTTGTCGAACACGTTGCGTGTGAGCGAGTACTCGATGGCCGATTCGAGGCAGTCACGCGCTGCACCCATCGCGCCGAAGATGATCCCGAAGCGGGCCTCGGACAGGCAGCTGAGCGGTCCGCGCAATCCCGTCACCTCGGGCAGCACCGCATCGGCGGGCAGCCGCACGCCGTCGAAGACCAGCTCTCCGGTGATCGACGCACGGAGAGACAGCTTGTGCTGCACCGTGTTTGCCGTGAACCCCGGTGTGTCCGTCGGTACGACGAAGCCTCGAACCTTTTCGTCCGTCTGCGCCCACACCACGGCGACGTCGGCGATGGGGCCGTTCGTGATCCACATCTTGGAGCCGTTGAGGATCCAGTCGTCACCGTCGCGCTTGGCGTTGGTGCGCATGCCGCCCGGGTCGGACCCGAAGTCGGCTTCGGTCAGACCGAAGCACCCGATCAGCGACCCCTCCGCCATGCCCGGCAGCCACTGCTGCTTCTGTTCCTCCGACCCGAATTTCCAGATCGCGAACATGGCCAGCGAGCCCTGCACCGACACCAGACTGCGTACACCGGAATCGATCGCCTCCAGCTCCGAGCAGGCGATGCCGTAGGCAGTCGCGGACGTACCGGCGCACCCGTAGCCCTCGAGGTGCATCCCGAGCAGGCCGAGAGAGCCGAGTTCCTTCGCCAGATCGCGCGCGGGCAGAGTGCCGTCCTCGAACCATCCCGCGATGTGCGGGCGAATGCGCTCGGCGCCGAACTTGCGAACCGTGTCACGGATGTCGCGTTCCTCGGGTTCGAGCAGACCGTCGATCGCAAACAGTTGCTCGACGCTGACCGGTGACGTATCCGCCATGAGATGACTTCTTTCTTCCACTGACTCGCCGTTGCCTCGACGTTAACCGACGCGGCGTGGTGGGCGACCCATTGCCCGATATTCCTGCACGTTTACCCTGGAGATCATGAGTGAACAGCGCAGCAAGGCCGACGGTTCGTCCTGGCAGGGGTTCTCCACCCGAGCGATTCACGCCGGGTACGAACCCGACGCGCTCACCGGTGCCGTGAACGTTCCGATCTACGCCAGCTCCACCTTTGCGCAGGACGGTGTAGGCGGTATGCGCAGCGGTTTCGAGTACGCGCGCACCGGTAACCCGACGCGCCGCCCGCTCGAGGCGAACCTCGCGTCCATCGAGTCCGGCCACTACGGGCGTGCGTACTCGTCGGGCATGGCTGCCACGGACTGCCTGCTGCGGACGGTTCTGCGGCCCGGTGACCACCTCGTCATCCCGAACGACGCGTACGGCGGCACTTTCCGGCTCATCGACAAGGTCTTTACACAGTGGGGTATCGAATACTCCGTCGCGCCCGTGTCCGACGTCGACGCAGTGCGGGACGCGATGCGCCCGAACACCAAGCTGGTCTGGGTCGAGACCCCCACCAACCCGCTGCTCAACGTCGGAGACATCGAGGCGCTGTCCGCCGTCGCCCACGACGGTGGAGCCAAAATAGTGGTGGACAACACCTTTGCGTCGCCGTACCTACAGCAGCCCCTGACTCTCGGCGCCGACATCGTCCTGCACTCGACCACGAAGTACATCGGCGGTCACTCCGACGTCGTGGGCGGCGCCCTGATCACCGACGACGAGGAACTCGACACCGGCTTCGCATTTCTCCAGAACGGTGCGGGGGGCGTGCCTGGGCCGTTCGACGCCTTCCTCACGCTGCGCGGCATCAAGACCCTCGCCTTGCGGATGGAGCAACACAGCACGAACGCGGAGATGATCTGCGATCTGCTCGTGGGGCACTCGGCGGTGTCGCAGGTCATCTACCCCGGACTGGCCGAGCACCCCTCGCACGACGTCGCCTCGAAGCAGATGCGACGCTTCGGCGGCATGGTGTCGGTGCGGCTGGCCGGCGGACGACAGGCGGCGCTGGACCTGTGCGCGAAGACCGAGATCTTCACCCTCGCGGAATCGCTGGGCGGTGTCGAATCGCTCATCGAGCACCCCGGTGCCATGACGCACGCGTCCACAGCCGGGTCTCTTCTGGAGGTGCCGGACGACCTCGTCCGGCTGTCGGTCGGAATCGAGGACGGCGCCGATCTGGTGGCCGACATCGAGCAGGCGCTGGCCTGACCACCTAGGCTCGTTCGATGGAGCTACTCACCCGGGACCAACTCGACCAGGCGCTGGACATGCTCGCGCCCGTCATGCGCAGGACGCCGCTGGTCGCCTCGCGTGTGCTGTCGGACCGGTGCGGCCGCCAGGTGTGGCTGAAATGCGAAAACCTCCAGCGCACAGGGTCGTTCAAGCCGCGCGGTGCCTACAACCGCATCGCGAGGCTCACCGACGAGGAGCGTTCGCGCGGGGTGGTGGCGGCGAGCGCCGGCAACCACGCGCAGGGAGTGGCGTGGGCGGCGGCCGAACTCGGCGCCACGTCGACGGTGTTCATGCCCACCGGAGCGCCTCTCCCGAAGCTGGTGGCAACCAAGGCGTACGGCGCCGACGTGCATCAGATCGGCACGACGGTCGACGAGGCCCTCACCTCCGCCATTGCGTTCTCCGAGCGAACCGGTGCCGTGCTGATCCACCCGTTCGACCACATCGACGTGGTGGCAGGTCAGGCCACCGCCGGTGTCGAGATCGTGCAGCAGATGCCCGACGTCGGGACCATCGTGGTTCCGACCGGAGGCGGAGGCTTGGTCGCCGGTATCGCTGCGGCCGTTGCGTTGTCCGGCAAGGACATTCGAGTCGTCGGTGTGCAGGCGGAGAAGGCCGCAGCCTGGCCGGAATCGCTGCGCGTCGGGGAACCTGTTCCGGCGCAACACATGTCGACGATGGCCGACGGCATCGCGGTAGGTAGACCGGGTGTGGTCCCGTTCGCGCACGTCCGTCAGCTGGTGGACAGTGTGGTGACGGTGAGCGAGGACGCACTCTCACGTGCGTTGCTGCTGTGCATGGAGCGAGCCAAACTGATCGTCGAACCCGCGGGCGCCGCGGCTGTGGCAGCCCTCATGAACCTGCCGACCACCGAGTTGGCCGGGGAAGACGACGGTCGGCCCATCGTCGCCGTGCTGTCCGGCGGCAACATCGACCCGCTGCTTCTGACCCAGGTCGTCACGCACGGATTGCGTGCCGCAGGCCGGTATCTTGCTGTGCGCGTCGTGATTCCCGACCGCCCGGGTGGTCTGGTGAACCTGCTCGGCGTCGTCCGAGACACGAAGGCGAGCGTGGTCGACGTCCTGCACACGCGCACCGCCGGGACGCTGGCGATCGACGAGGTCGACGTACTACTCACCGTCGAGACGCAGGGTCCTACGCATCGCGAAGAAGTGCTCGAGGCGCTGCGCAGTCGCAACTACGATCCGCGGGTCCAGGTCTGAGAGACGACAACGGCGCCGCCCGAAGGCGACGCCGCTGTCGGTTCGACGGTCGATCTATTCGATGGTCGATTCAGTTGTGGTACGGCTCCGCGCTGACGAGCGTGACCTTCATCGACTTGCCGTTGGGCAACGCGTACTGACGCGTGTCGCCGACCTTGGCATCGATGAGCGCACCGCCGAGCGGCGAGTTCGGCGAGTAGACCTCGAGCTTGCCGTCGCGCGCGCCTTCTTCGCGGGTCGCGATCAGGAACGTCTCGGTGTCGGACTCGTCGCCGTCGTAGTACACCTTCACCACGGAACCGGGCAGTGCGACGCCCGACTGGGTGGGCGCTTCGCCGACCTTGGCGCTGTTGAGAAGCTCCTGCAGTTGGCGAATGCGTGCTTCCTGCTGGCCCTGGTCTTCGCGGGCGGCGTGGTAGCCGCCGTTCTCCTTGAGGTCGCCTTCTTCACGCCGTTCGTTGATCTCTGCGGCGATGATCGGACGATTGGCGATGAGTTGGTCGAGTTCGCTCTTGAGCCTGTCGTGGGATTCCTGGGTCAGCCAGGTCACCTGAGTCTCGGTCATCTCGATCACTCCCTTGTAGTCGAAGCCGGTAGTCGGCTCCCTGTCGCAGTGAGTGCCGGGTCCCGGCACTGCCTGCATATGCAGCAATACACGGCTCCAATCCGAAGCCGTGCATCCGGCCATTTTAACACGAGCTGGTTCCGTGCCGACGGAGTCGAGACTCTGCTCCGACGTAGCCGAGCTGCTGCGTCGCCCGGAGTCAGGTCCCGGTGAGGTATCCGGGGACGTTGAGACTGCACCCGTAGAGGTCGCCGAGAGCAGGCGGTTGCGACGCGATCACGAACGTCTGCACGTCGACGGTATTGCTGGTCGAGGCCGGAATCAGGACCTCGCGTCGGCCGGTTTCGGTACCGTCCTTCGACCTGGCGCGCACGATGCACACTGCAGGCAACGACGGGTCCGCGCGCGAGACGCTGAGCCTGATGTCCACTCGGGCGTCGTCCACGAGCACGAACGAGACCACGTCACCGTCGACATCGGGGGTCGTGAACTTCTGATATCCCAGGTAGGCGACGGCCACACCCAGCGCGATGACAAGGGCTCCCAGCACCAGAGCCAGCGCCTTCGAGGCGGAGAATCGGCTGGGCGTCGGGTATCGGCCCTCGGGGCGCGTGGTGGTGGTCATCGCAGCCCAAGACTAGTTGCGAGGACGGGATGGACTGCGGCGGGCCGGGTGTTGTGCAGGTGGGGCAAGGTGAAACCATTGTCGTGAAACCCTTGCCGGGAACAGCCAGCGAATCGAGATGAGGACACAACGTGAGCGGACTACGTCTGATGGCAGTACATGCCCATCCCGACGACGAGTCCAGCAAGGGTGCCGCAACGATGGCGCGCTACGCCGCCGAAGGACACGAAGTCCTCGTCGTCACCCTGACCGGCGGTGAGCGGGGAGACATCCTCAACCCGGCCATGGATATCCCCGGCATCGCCGATCGGATGAGCGAGGTGCGCAAGGAGGAGATGGCTGCGGCTGCGGCCATTCTCGGTGTGCGGCAGACCTGGTTGGGATTCGTCGACTCCGGCCTGCCGGAAGGCGATCCACTACCGCCCCTTCCCGAGGGCTGCTTCGCGCTGGTTCCGCTAGAGATCTCCACCGAGGCGCTCGTGAAGGTGGTCCGCGACTTCAAGCCGCACGTGATGACGACGTACGACGAGAAGGGTGGCTACCCGCACCCCGATCACATTCGCTGCCACGAGGTGTCCGTCGCGGCGTACGAGGCGGCAGGTGACGCGGAGAAGTTCCCCGACGCGGGCGAGCCCTGGACTCCGTCGAAGCTCTACTACTCGCACGGGTTCATCCGCAAGCGCATGCAGTTGTTCAACGACGAAGCCGAAGCGCGCGGCGTCAAGCCGGGACCGTTCACCGAGTGGCTCGCCAGATGGGGTACCGAACGCGATCAGATCATGGAGCGCATCACCACCCAGGTCGAGTGTGCCGAGTATTTCCCGGTGCGTGACGAGGCGTTGCGGGCGCATCGCACCCAGATCGACCCGAACGGTCAATTCTTCTCCATGCCGATGGATGTTCAGCAGAAGCTCTGGCCGACGGAGGAGTACGAGCTGGCCCGTACGCGGGTGCGGACGTCCATCCCCGAGAACGACCTCTTCGCCGGCCTCGAGGAGTCGTGATGTTGCTGGCACAAGCGAGCCTGTTTCTGACCGAGACCCAACTTCTGGCTCAGACGCAGAACGACACCGGTCCGGAATTCGGCAAGGCGTCACCGTTCGGTTTGGTCGTCATCGTGGTTCTGCTGATCGGCACAGCGCTGTTGATCCGGTCGATGAACGGTCGACTCAAAAAATTGCCGCCGTCCTTCGACCCGAAGGACCCACTGCCGGATCAGGCGGCGGACGAGGGAACCGACAAGGGAGCGGTCGACCGGCCGTCGTCGTGACCGCCGACGATCGCAATGCGCTGGGCGACGCCACCAGCCCCTATCTGCGTCAGCACGCGGACAATCCCGTGCACTGGCAGCAATGGAGCGAGGCGGCGCTGGACCGCGCGCGCGAGCGAGACGTACCGATCCTGTTGTCGATCGGATACTCCGCGTGCCACTGGTGCCACGTCATGGCGCACGAATCCTTCGAGGACGATGACACCGCAGCCCTGATGAACGAGAACTTCGTGTCCATCAAGGTGGACCGCGAAGAGCGCCCCGACATCGACGCCGACTACATGAACGCCACCGTCGCGATGACGGGTCAGGGCGGGTGGCCGATGACGGTCTTCCTGACGCCCGACGGCGAACCGTTCTACTGCGGAACGTACTTTCCCCGAACGCAATTCGGCCAATTGCTGAACGGTATCACCGACGCGTGGACCTCACGGCGCGCCGAGGTCACGTCGGCGTCGGCGGCAGTGGTTGCCGAATTGCGCCGCACCTCGGCCGGTGTCCCGGTGGGGGAGCACCCGATCGGGCAGGAGCTCCTCGATCATGCTGTGGCAGCAGTACTTCGAGACGAGGACGTCGACCGCGGCGGTTTCGGCGGTGCGCCGAAGTTTCCTCCGTCCAACCTGCTGGAAGGGTTGGTGCGCTCGTTCGAGCGCACCGGTTCGGCCGCGGTCTCCGACGCGGTGGACCGCACGGCACAGGCCATGGCGCGCGGCGGGATGTACGACCAGTTGCGCGGGGGGTTCGCTCGGTACTCCGTGGACGCGGACTGGGTGGTTCCGCATTTCGAGAAGATGCTCTACGACAACGCGCTGTTGCTCCGGTTCTACGCGCACTGGTCCCGGCGCACGGCCACGGCGCTGCCGCGACGGGTGGCGGAGGAAACGGCACAGTTCTTGCTCGATGATCTGTCGACGGACGCAGGATGTTTCGCGTCGGCGCTCGACGCCGACACCGATGGCGAAGAGGGCCTCACCTACGCCTGGACGCCCGATCAGCTGACCGAGGCCCTCGGATTCGAGGACGGTATCTGGGCCGCCGGCCTATTCGCGGTCAGCTCGGCCGGCACGTTCGAGCACGGCCGGTCCGTGCTGCAACTTCCGGCCGATCCCGACGACCTCGATCGATTCGAGTCGGTCCGAAACACGCTGCGATCGATCCGATCTGCGCGTCCACAGCCCGGGCGCGACGACAAGGTGGTCACCGCATGGAACGGGTTCGCCATCACCGCACTCGCCGAAGCCGGTGCCGCACTCGACAAGCCGGGTTGGGTGGACGCCGCTGCGCGATGCGCCGATCGATTGCTCGCCACCCACGTCGTCGACGGCCGGTTGCGTCGAGCGTCCCTCGCGGACACCGTCGGCGACGCTCCCGGCATCCTCGAGGACTACGCGGCGTTGGCCACCGGCCTTCTCGCTCTGCATCAGGCGACGGGAACGATGCGGTGGCTCCGGGCGGCCGAAGACATCTTGGACGTGGCCGTCACGCACTGCGGAGCCGAGGAACCGGGTACGTGGTTCGACACGGTCGACGACGCGGAAACGCTGTTCACCCGCCCACGAGATCCGCTCGACGGTGCCACCCCGGCCGGCGCATCCCTGCTGGCCGAAGCGTTGCAGGCCGCCGCTGCACTCACGACCGTCGAACGGTCGGCGCGATACGGGGAAGTGGCGTCCGCCACGCTCGGGCGCGCGACGATTCTGCTGGAGCGGGCACCACGGTCGGCGGGACATTGGCTCACCGTGGCAGAGGCTGCCGTACGCGGACCCCTGCAGATCGCCGTCTCGACGGACGGGCCGTCGGAGCTGATCGACGTCGCGCGACGCGACGCACCGGGTGGGTCCGTCGTCGTGGCGGGGGCGGCCGATTCGCTTCCGCTGCTGCAGGATCGACCGTTGGTGAACGGCGAGTCGGCGGCCTACGTGTGCCGAGGGTTCGTGTGCGACCGACCGTCGACGACGGTCACCGCACTTCGTGCTGCGCTGCAGAGCTAGCCGAACACGACCAGAAAGATCGCAATGTAGTGAGCGAGCGCCGCCACGACCGTGGCGGCGTGGAAGAACTCGTGATGGCCGAACGTGGTCGGCCAGGGGTTGGGCCATTTGGTCGCGTAGAGGACGGCACCGACGCTGTAGAAGACCCCGCCCAACAGCAGCAGGACCATCGGGGCAACACCGACGTTGTGCGTCAACTGGCCGGCGACGGGAACGATGGCCCACCCGAGCAGCAGGTAGAGCGGTACACCGACCCAGCTCGGTCCGGTGGGCCACAGCATCTTCAGGGCGACGCCCGCCAGCGCCCCCGCCCACACGACGATCAGCACCTTCGTGGCGGTCGCCGACGACAGACCGAGAACGGCGAAGGGTGTGTAGCTGCCGGCGATGAACAGGAAGATCATCGAGTGATCGGCACGCTTCATCCACGTCCGGCTCGCGACGGTCTTCCACTGCACGCGGTGGTAGGTGGCGCTGATGCCGAACAGGCCGCAGATGGTGACTGCGTAGACGGTGGTCGCGAACCCTGCGCTTGCGGACACGAGCGAGTACGACAGCGCGATCAGCACGACCCCGCAGACGACAGCGACAGCGAACGCGTACAGATGGATCCAGCCCCGCATCCGAGGCTTGCCCAGCACCGGCTTCTGTCCCGTCGACGTCACGAACCTACGGTACCGTAAGTTAGCGGACGGGTGTCGACCTCCGGGCCGCCGCAACTGCGGGCGTAAAGTGAGTCATCGTGTCGGAGACAGAACTGTTGGGGCGTTGAGTGAAGGCCCGCGGTCTGCTGTACACGCTGTACGAACGCCGGTTGTTGGCGCAGCTCGAGGGAGCGCAGCAACCCCGGCACGTGGCCGTGATGTGCGACGGAAACCGACGGTGGGCCCGCGAGAACGGTTTCACCGACGTGGCTCACGGTCACCGCATGGGTGCGCTGAAAATCGCCGAACTGCTGACGTGGTGCGACATGGCCGGCATCGAGATGGCCACGATCTATCTGCTGTCGACGGAGAACCTCAGCCGCGATCCGGACGAGCTCGAATCGCTGCTCGAGATCATCACCGACGTCGTCGAGGAAATCAGCGGTCCGGGTAAGAACTGGAGCGTCAAGATCGTCGGGACCCTCGATCTGTTGCCCGCCGAGTCGGCCCGCCGGTTGAAGGAAGCATCCTCCGGCACGGCCGGTCGATCCGGCACCCACGTGAATGTGGCCGTGGGGTACGGAGGTCGCCAGGAGATTGCCGACGCGGTGCAGTCCCTGCTGGCCGACAAGATCGCCGACGGTGAGACGGGCGAAGACCTGCTGCGGGAGATCACCGTCGAGGGGATCGACGCGCACCTCTACACCTCGGGCCAGCCGGACCCTGATCTCGTCATCAGAACGTCGGGTGAACAGCGCCTCTCCGGATTCTTGTTGTGGCAGAGCGCCTATTCCGAAATCTGGTTCACCGAGGCGTACTGGCCGGAGTTCCGCCGCGTCGACTTCCTACGCGCGCTGCGAGACTTCGCGGCCCGGCACAGGCGGTTCGGAATCTAGGCGCACGCCGGTTCAGAGCTTGCGCAGACGCAGTCTGTTGATGGCATGATCGCCGTCCTTGCGCAGCACCAGCGTGGCCCGCGGACGGGTCGGCAGGATGTTCTCCACCAGGTTCGGGCGGTTGATCGAATGCCAGATGTCCTCTGCCGCAAGACGGGCGTGTTCGTCGTTCAGCCCCGAGTAGTGGTGGAAATGCGACGACGGGTCGGCGAAGGAGGTCTTGCGCAGAGCCAGGAACCGCTGCACGTACCAGTGTTCGATGTCCTCGATACGCGCGTCCACGTAGATGGAGAAGTCGAACAGGTCCGACACCATCAGGCGCGGGCCCGTCTGCAACACGTTCAGTCCCTCGATCACCAGGATGTCGGGCTGGCGAACCACGTGGAATTCACCCGGGATGATGTCGTACGAGATGTGCGAATACACCGGCGCCGCAACGGCTTCCGTACCCGACTTGACCTCGGTGACGAAACGCAGCAACTTGCGACGGTCGTAGCTCTCGGGAAAACCCTTGCGGTGCATGATGCCGCGTTTGGTCAGCTCGGACGTCGAGTACAGAAATCCGTCGGTGGTCACCAGATCGACCCGCGGGTGGTGTTCCCATCGCGCCAGCAACGCCTGAAGAACGCGGGCCGTGGTCGATTTTCCCACCGCGACACTGCCCGCGATGCCGATGACGAACGGAACCTGACGGTCGGGCGTCTTCTCACCCAGGAAGGTTGCCGTAGCCGCGAACAGTCGTTGGCGGGCAGCGACCTGCAGATGAATCAGGCGAGCGAGAGGCAGATACACCTCGGCGACTTCGTCGAGGTCGATCTGCTCTCCGAGGCCTCGCAGACCCTTCAGCTCGTTCTCCGTCAACACCAGAGGTGTCGAATTGCGCAGAGTCCGCCACTGACGCCGATCGAACTCGACGTACGGGCTGGATTCGCCTACTCGTGACACGCGCAACCGCTCGCCGGCGTCGACGACCGCAGGGGATCCATGCAGCGATTGTGCTTGGTGGCGCTGCCATCCCACCAATCGGGGTCCGCCGACTTCCGGCCGCGTAGGGTTCTCCGACGTGAACGCCGACGACTTCGTGCGCGAGTATCTGCTCCTCGGCCTGGCCTTCGACCGACTCGAATCAGGGTTCGTCGACGCCTACACCGGTGACCCGGCACTGCGTCGCCGGATCGAGAACGATCCGGCTCCCGAGCCCCGTTCTCTCGCGACGAGGGCCGCCGAACTACGCACGGAACTGGCGTCGACCGACCTCGCCGAGCACCGAACTCGCTTCCTCGACGCGCACTTGCGAGCACTGGAATGCTCGGGCCGCACGTTCGCGGGTGAGAGCATCACGTTCGTCGACGAGGTGGAGGCGTACTTCGACGTCCGTATCGCCACGGGGGACCCCGAGGACTATCGGTCGGCGCATCGCCTCATGGACGAGGTGCTGGCGGGCAGCGGTCCGCTGGCGGAACGCGTTCGGGCGCATCGCGCGGCCGACGTGATCCCGCCGGAACGGTTGCAGGAATGTGTCGACGCGTTCTCCGGCGCACTCCGCGAGCTCGTCCGCGCCGAGTACACCCTTCCCGACACCGAACGCGTCGAGTACGAAGTGGTGGGGGACAAGCCGTGGTCCGGCTTCAACTACTACCTCGGGAACTACCGCTCGACCGTGGCGATCAACTCCGACCTGCAACAGCACATGGCGCATCTGCCACACCTGATCGCCCACGAGTCGTACCCCGGCCACCACACCGAGCACTGTCGCAAAGAAGCCGGACTCGTGCACGGCGGGGAAACCGAGCAGACGCTGTTCCTCGTCAACACCCCGCAGTGCCTGATGGCGGAAGGTCTCGCCGACCACGCCCTCGGGTCCATCGTCGGACCGGGGTGGGGCCGCTGGGCGCAGGACATCTACGCCGACCTCGGCCTTCGATTCGACGGCGACCGCGCCGAAGCGCTCGCGAACGCGTCGGCTGCACTGCTCGGGGTTCGCCAGGACGCTGCGCTCCTGCTGCACGATCAGGGCCGCAGCCACGACGACGTCGCCGCATTCCTGCAGCAGTGGTCGCTCGCCACTCCCGAACGTGCGCGGCAGATGCTGAGGTTCCTCTCCTCACCGTTGTGGCGGGCTTACACCAGCACCTATGTCGAGGGGTATCGGCTGCTCGGTACGTGGCTCGATCGCGGTCGCTCGCCCGGTGAGCGCAGCGAGCTGTTTCGGCGCCTCCTGGATGAACCGCTCATCCCGTCGTCGCTGCGCTGACCTGTTGCCAATAGGATGACCGTAGTTCCCGCACTCGTGACCTCTGGAGAAGAACCGATGACCGCTGCACCCGTCACGTCCGCACTCACCGCCTCGCTCGGCGAGGTCGATCCCGAGGTCGCGGCGGCGCTTGCGGGTGAACTCGGCCGTCAGCGCGACACGCTCGAGATGATCGCGTCCGAGAACTTCGTCCCGCGCGCGGTGCTTCAGGCTCAGGGCAGTGTGCTGACCAACAAGTACGCCGAGGGATACCCGGGTCGCCGGTACTACGGCGGCTGCGAGCATGTCGACATCGTGGAGAACCTCGCGCGCGAGCGCGCGAAGGAACTGTTCGGCGCCGAGTTCGCCAACGTGCAGCCGCACGCCGGTGCGCAGGCCAACGCCGCCGTGCTCATGGCGCTCATCAACCCGGGCGATAAAATCATGGGTCTCGACCTCGCTCACGGTGGCCACCTCACTCACGGCATGAAGCTCAACTTCTCAGGCAAGCTCTACGAGGTCGAGTCCTACGGCGTGTCGAAGGAAGACCACCGCATCGACATGGACGAGGTGCGCAAGCAGGCGATCGCCGCCAAGCCTCAGGTCCTGATCGCCGGCTGGTCCGCCTACCCCCGATTCCAGGACTTCGCCGCGTTCCGGTCCATCGCCGACGAGGTCGGCGCGCTGCTCTGGGTCGACATGGCGCACTTCGCGGGACTCGTTGCGGCAGGGGTGCATCCGTCGCCCGTGCCGTACGCCGACGTCGTGTCGTCGACAGTGCACAAGACCCTCGGCGGACCCCGCTCCGGCATCATCCTGGCGAAGAAGGAATGGGCCAAGAAGCTCAACTCCGCCGTGTTCCCCGGGCAGCAGGGCGGGCCGTTGATGCACGCGATCGCAGCCAAGGCCGTCGCGTTCAAGATTGCCGGCACCCCGGAGTTCCGCGAACGTCAGGAACGCACCCTGCTCGGCGCGTCGCTGCTCGCCGAGCGGTTGACCGGTAAAGACGTTGCGGACAAGGGTGTTTCGGTTCTCACCGGCGGCACCGACGTCCACCTCGCGCTGGTCGACCTGCGGAACTCGCAGCTCGACGGACAGCAGGCCGAGAACCTTCTGCACGAAGTCGGAATCACGGTGAATCGCAACGCCGTTCCGTTCGACCCGCGCCCGCCGATGGTGACGTCCGGCCTGCGGATCGGTACGTCGGCGCTCGCCACCCGCGGCTTCGGCGAGGAAGAGTTCACCGAGGTCGCCGACATCATCGCCACCGCCCTGGCTACGGGTGAGGCATCCGATTCGCTCCGCTCGCGGGTCACCACGCTGGCGCAGAACCGCCCGCTGTACGAGGGCCTCGAGGACTGGGGACTGTTGGGCTAACTCGTCGGCAGGCCTGAGTCTTTCAGGAACGTCAGCACGTCGCCGATCACGTCGTCGGAGTTCGTCTCGTTGAAGATCTCGTGCTTGGCGCCGGGGTAGGTCTTCTCCTGGAACTGCGGTCCTCGCAGGGACGGCATGGCGGCAGCGGTGGTGTCGTACGGCACCAGAGCGTCGTCGCGCCCGTGAATCCAGAACGTGGCCTGCTCACCGAGGGTCCCGCCGCCGGACACGAGGGGCATCGCCTTCTTGAACGCTTCGAGGGTCTCGCGGGCGAACGGGCCGTGATAGATCAGCGGGTCGGCCATGTACGCCTCGCCCACCTTCGGATCGCGCGAGAGCGTCTCGGGATCGACGGGGATCTCGGGGATCGGGTCCATGTCGAGCAACGCCAACGCGGGGTGTTCGCCGAGGAGGGGTCCCGACAGGACCAGGGCAGACAGTTCGCCGCGGTAGAGCTGCGCGAATCGGGTCGCGACGAGACCGCCCATCGAGTGTCCGACAAGCACGACGGGGATGCCGCGATTCTCGCGTCGAGCGATGTCGGCGACCGTGTGCAGGTCGACCGCGATGTGATCTGCGTCGGTGACGACCGCGCGGGCGCCGTCGGACTTTCCGTGGCCGAGGTGGTCCGGCGCGTACACGACGGCGCCGATGCCGACCAGCGCTTCGGCGACGTGCTGGTAACGCATCGCATGTTCGCCGAACCCGTGTGAGATCAGTGCGACGAACGTCGGATCGCTGGTTCGCCACACCAAGTACTCGACGGTGCCCTCGGTACCCTCGAAGTTCGCGTTGTCCACAGCCTGAGTCATGTGAGGGACGCTAACACCGCCGGGCTCGACCTTTCCGGAGAACGAACGGCCTTCTGTCTTTACCTGTTGTTCACCGACGCTCGTCGTGTCCGACGCGCCCTACGGCACCTTTCGCAGTAGCGTCCATCTCACCGGCAGCGGGGAAGCTGACGGTGCGGGAGGTCCTGATACGTGACTGAGTCATTCAGTGCGAGAGGGCCGGTGCCCGGCCCTCGTGTCACCTGACACATCGGGACGGACCGGTCCAGCGATCGACAGCGTGTGCGGGTACCGCCCACGCCGAGGAGCTCCACGTGACTTCTGCTCGCTCCGTTCGTACTTATGTCTTGGACACTTCTGTTCTGCTCTCCGACCCCTGGGCGGTCGTCAGGTTCGCCGAGCACGAGGTGATTCTTCCGCTGGTCGTCATCAGCGAACTCGAGGGCAAACGCCACCACCACGAGCTGGGCTGGTTCGCTCGCGAGACGTTGCGCATGCTCGACGACCTGCGCATCGAGTACGGGCGCCTCGATCAACCCGTCCCGATCGGCTCCGACGGCGGGACATTGCAGGTCGAGCTCAACCACACGGATCCGTCGGTGCTGCCGGTGGGATTCCGCACCGACTCGAACGACTCCCGAATCCTTGCCTGCGCACTGAATTTGGCTGCCGAGGGCAAAGACGTGGTTCTCGTCAGCAAGGACATCCCTCTGCGAGTCAAAGCCGGTGCCGTCGGCCTGCCCGCCGACGAATACCGCGCTCAGGACGTGGTGCCGTCCGGGTGGACGGGTATGGCCGAGGTGGACGTGTCGAAGCAGACCGTCGACGCGTTGTTCGCCGAAGGCGTTCTGGACATCGAACAGGCGCGAGAATTGCCGTGTCACACCGGTGTTCGCCTACTCGGCGGCACGTCGAGTGCGCTGGGACGCGTCACCGCGGACAAGCGGGTACAACTGGTCCGAGGGGAGCGCGAAGCGTTCGGCCTGCACGGTCGTTCCGCGGAACAGCGTGTGGCACTGGACCTCCTGCTCGACGAGAGCGTCGGCATCATCTCCCTCGGCGGCAAAGCGGGAACCGGCAAGTCGGCCCTCGCGCTCACGGCCGGCCTCGAAGCAGTCCTCGAGCGGCGGACGCACCGCAAGGTCGTCGTCTTTCGTCCGCTGTATGCGGTCGGCGGACAGGAACTCGGATACCTACCGGGTAGCGAGAGCGAGAAGATGGGCCCGTGGGCGCAGGCGGTGTTCGACACCCTCGACGGGCTCGCCAGCCCCGAGGTCATCGAGGAAGTCACCGCGCGGGGCATGCTGGAAGTGTTGCCGCTCACGCACATTCGCGGTCGATCACTGCACGATTCGTTCGTGATCGTGGACGAGGCGCAGTCGCTCGAACGCAACGTCCTGCTGACCGTGCTGTCGCGGCTCGGAACCGGATCGCGGGTCGTGCTCACCCACGACGTGGCGCAGCGTGACAACCTGCGGGTCGGTCGGCACGACGGTGTTGCCGCTGTCATCGAGAAGCTGAAGGGTCACCCGCTCTTCGCGCACATCACGCTCACCCGTAGCGAGCGATCGCCGATCGCGGCTCTCGTAACGGAGATGCTGGAGGAGTTCGGCCCCAACTGAGTTCTCTCTCCTGGTCACCCTGCCTCGTCCGCGGGGCAGGGTGACCCCGAACCTTCACCATGGACATTTCTGGAAAGCACTTCATTGTCGTCGGTGCGAGTGGCGCGCTCGGATCTCTGATCGCGCGCGGTCTCGCCGACGCGGGTGCCACCCTCACGCTCGCCGGCCGTAACGAGCACTCACTCAACGGTCTCGGTATCGACGGTGCGCACGTGGTGACCGGTGACCTACGACAGCCCGATGCGCCCCGATCGATGGTCGACAAGGCCAATGCCGACGGCGGTCGCCTCGACGGCGTCGTGATCGCGTCCGGCATAGCTGCATTCGGATCGGCAGCGGACGTCGACGACGACACAGTCGACGATCTCCTCCTGGTCAACTATCTCGCCCCGCTCCGACTCACTCGCGCGGCTCTCGGAGTCATGGAGAAGGGTGCGGTGATCCTCAACATCAGCGCTGTCCTCGTCGAAACGCCGACGGGCAACATGGCTGCGTACTCCGCCAGCAAGTCGGCGATCAGCGCGTTCTTCACCGCGGTTCGTCACGAAGCGCGCAGAAGCAAAATCCGCATCGTCGATGTGCGCCCGCCGCACACCGAAACCGGCCTGGTCGACCGGGCGATCGCGGGCAGTCCGCCGAAACTGCCCACCGGTCTCGATCCCGCACGGGTTGCAGATCGCATCGTGGCCGCAATTCGTGACGACGAGACCGAGGTCGCGAGCTCCGACTTCTAGGCTCTGTGAGCGGTCACACCGCGACGGTAGTGAGAGGTCACACCCCTGGGGCGGTCGTTATGCTTGCGCCCATGACGTCACCGAAGACCGATGCCGAGTTGCTTGCTGCTCTCGAAGAGGTCGCCGAGGAAAATTACGACCGCCACGTGGGCGCCGCACAGGACTGGGAGTCGCACGACTTCGTCCCGTGGGCCGAAGGGCGCAACTTCGCGTTCCTCGGCGGCGAGGACTGGACCGCCGCGCAGGCAGGACTGACGGACGTCGATCGCATCGCGGCGACGGTCAGCGTGCTCATCGCCGACAATCTCCCGGCGTACCACCGCGATCTCGCCTTCTCGCTGCGCAAGAAGGGTGTGTGGTGGAAGTGGATCGGCCGCTGGACCGCCGAGGAGAATCGCCACGCGATCGTGTTGCGGGACTTCCTGATGACCACCCGCGCCGTCGATCCGGTCGAACTCGAGCGGGTGCGTATCGAGTACATGACCGAGGGATACTCCGCGCCCTCCCTGCACGTGGTGGACATGCTGGTCAAGTACGCACTCGACGAGACAGCGGCAGGCCTGCGGCACCGGCGTGCGGCCGAGTTGGCGACGGAACCGCGCCTCGCCGCGATCTTCTCCCGCATCGCGCAGGACGACGAGCTTCAGGCGACGTTCTTCCGCAACCTCGTCAGCGCCGCGCTCGATATCGAACCGGATCTGTCCATGCGCGCCATCGCCGACCGGGTGGCCGACTTCGCCGTGCCGGTCGTCGAACTGCCGGGCCAGGGTAGTAGCTCCACGTTGCTCGAGAACGCCGGGATCTATACGCCCGAGATGCAGAGCGAGCAGGTGGTCAAGCCGCTGCTGCAAGAGTGGAACGTGTTCGAGCGCAACGATTTCGGTGCCGATGGCACAGCCGCGCGGGACGAGATTGCGTCGTCCGTCAGCTGATTGTCTGCCACCTGCGTACAGAAAACCCCTCGCAGCGACAGCTGCGAGGGGTTTTCCGTTTCGACAGCGAGAATCAGTCGGTGACCTTCGCCATGGCGAGAACGTCGAGTCGCTTGTCCAGCTCCTCCTCGGACAGCTTGTCCGGGACCAGACCGCGCTCGACGACGACCTGACGGATCGTCTTCTTCTCCTTCAGTGCCTGCTTCGCGACGGCCGCCGCCTCTTCGTAGCCGATGGCACTGTTCAGCGGCGTGACGATGGACGGCGACGATTCGGCGAGCGTCTTGAGGTGATCCACGTTGGCCGTGAGTCCGACGACGCACCGATCCGCGAAGAGCCGAGAGACGTTGGCCAACAACTTGAACGACTCGAGAACGTTGCGAGCCATCATCGGAATGTAGACGTTGAGCTCGAACGCACCCGAAGCTCCACCGAAGGCCACGGCGGCGTCGTTGCCGATCACCTGCGCGGCGACCTGCGTGACCGCCTCGGGCAGAACAGGATTGACCTTGCCGGGCATGATGGAGCTACCGGGCTGAAGGTCGGGTAGCGCGATCTCGCCGAGGCCTGTGAGCGGACCCGATCCCATCCACCGAATGTCGTTGGCTATCTTGGTCAGCGACACCGCGATGGTGCGCAGTGCGCCCGACGCCTCGACGAGTCCGTCGCGCGCGGCTTGCGCCTCGAACGAGTCCTTTGCCGGTGTCAGGGCGTCGATGCCGGTCGACTTGACAAGTTCGGCAACCACTTTGGCGCCGAAACCGTCGGGTGCGTTCAAGCCCGTGCCCACCGCGGTGCCGCCGATCGGCAGCTCACCGAGCCGCGGCAAGGTCGCCTCGACGCGCTCGATTCCCGCTTCGATCTGGCGGGCGTAGCCGCCGAATTCCTGACCGAGGGTGACCGGCACGGCGTCCATGAGGTGGGTGCGCCCGGATTTGACGACGGTCTTCCATTCGGTCGCCTTCGCGGCCAGCGCCTCGTGCAGATGACGCAGTGCCGGAACGAGATCGGTGACGGCTGCCTCGGTGGCCGCGACGTGCGTCGCCGTCGGGAAGGTGTCGTTGGAGGACTGAGACATGTTGACGTGGTCGTTCGGGTGTACCTCGACGCCGGCATTCTTCGCGATCGAGGCGATGACCTCGTTCGCGTTCATGTTCGAACTCGTGCCGGAGCCGGTCTGGAACACGTCGATGGGGAACTGATCGTCGTGCTGTCCGTCGGCGATCTCACCCGCAGCGGCGATGATGGCGTCGGCCTTGTCGGCATCGAGCAGTCCGAGGTCCTTGTTCACCTGCGCGCACGCGGCCTTGAGCAGGCCCATCGCGCGGATCTGGGTGCGCTCGAGCGGTCGGCCCGAGATCGGGAAGTTCTCGACGGCGCGCTGAGTCTGAGCCCGCCACAGCGCGTCGACGGGGACCTTCACTTCGCCCATGGTGTCGTGTTCGATCCGGTACTGCTCTGTCATAGAAGCAACTCTTTCGGTAGTCGAAATCGGGTACGCAAGACGGTTAAAAGGATGGAATCGAGCCGGAGGTGTCGCCGTCGAAGTCGACGGACGAGAATTCCTTGAGCTTGTTGAGCTGGTGGTATGCGTCGATCATGCGGACGGTGCCGGACTTCGAGCGCATCACGATCGACTGCGTGTACGCACCGCCGCCGGCGTAGCGCACACCGCGCAGCAGATCGCCGTCGGTGACACCCGTCGCGGTGAAGAACACGTTCTCGCCCGAGACCAGGTCTTCGGTGGTGAGGATGCGATCGAGGTCGTGGCCGGCGTCGACCGCTTTCTGCCGCTCGGCGTCGTCCGTCGGCGCGAGTCGGCCCTGCAAGGCACCACCCATGCATCGCATCGCTGCCGCGGCGATAATGCCCTCCGGGGTGCCACCGGTTCCGATGAGGATGTCGGTGCCGGAATCGGGACGGGCCGCGGCGATGGCGCCGGCTACGTCACCGTCGGAGATCAGGCGGATACGGGCACCGGTGTCCCGAATTTCCTGGATGAGCGAATTGTGGCGGGGACGATCGAGAACACACACCGTCACGTCCGACGGCGACCCCTTCTTGATCTTCGCCACGCGCTTCAAGTTTTCGGCGACGGGCGCCGTGATGTCGATCGCGTCGGCGTAGTCGGGACCGACGGCGATCTTGTCCATGTAGAACACGGCGGACGGGTCGAACATGGCACCGCGCTCGGCGACGGCGAGTACAGAGATGGCGTTGGGCATGCCCTTGGCCATCAACGTGGTTCCGTCGACGGGATCGACGGCGAAGTCGACGTCGGGTCCGTTGCCGTTGCCGACCTGCTCGCCGTTGTAGAGCATCGGCGCTTCGTCCTTCTCGCCCTCGCCGATCACGACGACGCCGCGCATGGAGACGGAACTGACGAGTTGGCGCATCGCGTCCACCGCAGCGCCGTCACCGCCTTCCTTGTCGCCGCGGCCGACCCACCGACCAGAGGCGAGTGCCCCCGCCTCGGTGACGCGCACCAGTTCGAGCGCGAGGTTACGGTCGGGAGCCATGTGAGTCCGGGTGTCGGTGGGAATCGTCATGAAGCTGTGCCTCCTTGCACGTGGCCTACAGACGTGCGTTCGCAGTGGGATCTCGACGGTGATTGTCGCACTGTCACGGCCTCGGCGGTGCCGGTGGGATAGTGGATGGTGTGGCCGACAAGAAACCCAGGATTCTGCAGAACAACAAAGACATGGCGTGGTCGTTGATCCCGCTGCTTCTCGCGTGCCTGGTGATCGCCGCCGTCGCAGGTCAGTGCTCGCTTCGTGTGGGTGGACCCTCGCAGGGAGAGGTCCCTCGGGTGGATCTCGGTGCGTCTCTGCAGGCGGACGCGGCAGCACTGCCGTTCCCTGTTCGGCAGCCGCAGATTCCGGAGTCCTGGATCCCCAACTCCGCCAGTCGGCCCACGGTCACCGGAGACAAGGTGGCCAGCATGGTGGGATTCATCACCGACAAGGGCAACTTTCTGGGTCTGACGCAGAGCGACGCAACCGAGGATCAGTTGGTCGAGTTCGTCGCGAAGGGGTCGCGTACGGCCACCGGTAGTGAGAACCTCGGCGGGACGAACTGGGTGGTCTACGGGGGAGACGGCGTGGAATCGATCTGGGTCGCCGATTTCGGCCGAACTCACGCGGTGGTGACCGGCAGCGGCACCAGCGACGAGTTCGTGACGCTGGCCACCGCCGTGTCGTCGGCCCGGCCGCTGGCGTCCTAGTCTGCGTCCTCGTCGGAGGACAGCGCCTTCTCGATACGAGTGCGGGCGCCGGCGAGATGTTCCTCGCATCTCGTCGCCAGCGCCTCGCCGCGCTCCCACAGGGCCAGCGATGCGTCGAGGTCCAGCCCGCCCTGCTCGAGCAGTCTGACCACGTCGAGTAGTTCGTCGCGAGCAGCTTCGTATCCGAGTTCGGTTGTCGGGGTGTCGCTCATGAGCCGAATTCTTTCAGATCCCGTGCCGGTGGCCGCTGCATCACGAGCTTCTGCCCATCGCCACTGCGCTGACGGCCCCGTCCGCGACACGGACCCGTAGCTGAGTTCCCGGCGGGACCTCCTCGATCGAGCGCACCACCTCGGGGCCCGACCCGGCTACGACGCGCTGCACGACGGAATAGCCCCGTGCAAGCGTGGCGGCCGGACCGAGGGTGGACAGACGTGAGCGCAGATGCTCCACCGAAGTCGATTGCCGGGCAACTTCGCGCTCGACGTCGCGCCGGACCACCCGCAGAGCCTCTGCCACCTCGGCGTGTCGGCGATCGACGATCGACGACATCGGGTCGGCCAGGGCCGGGCGCTCACGGAGCATGTCCAGGCTTCTTACTTCGCGCGCAACCCACGACCGCAGGGCGGCGGCCGATCTCGCCCGCAGATCGGCAACCAACTCCATCTCGGCGACCGCATCCGGAACGACCAGCTTGGCGGCGTCGGTCGGTGTCGCGGCGCGAAGATCGGCGACGTGGTCGCTGAGGGGGCTGTCGGGTTCGTGACCGATGGCACTGACGACGGGAGTGGTGGCCGACGCAATGGCGCGGCACAACGCCTCGTCGCTGAAGGGCAGCAGATCTTCGACGCTGCCGCCGCCGCGAGCCACGATGATCACGTCGACGTCCGGATCGTCGTCGAGACGGCTGAGCGCGGACAAGATCGCCGGAACAGCCGTCGGTCCTTGAACGGGGGTGTGGCGTACCTCGAATCGCACTGCGGGCCACCGTCTTTGGGCGACGCTGATGACGTCACGCTCGGCCGCACTCGCTCGGGCCGTGATCAACCCGATCGTGCGGGGCAGAAACGGGATCGGACGCTTGAGGCGAGGATCGAACAGTCCTTCGGCTGCCAGCAGGGATCGAAGCCGTTCGATGCGCGCCAGCAGCTCGCCGACCCCCACGGCTCGAATCTCGGTGGCGCGCAGGGAAATCGTTCCACGACCGGTGAAGAAGGACAGCTTGCCGAACATGATGACGCGAGCGCCCTCGACCAATTGCACCGGGGAGTTCTGGATCAGAAGCGGCGAACACGTCACGGACAACGACATGTCGGCCGACGGGTCACGCAGAACGATGAAGGCCGTCCGGGTCCCCTGGCGCACGTTCAGCTGGGTGATCTGGCCTTCGACCCAGACGCTGCCCAGACGGTCGATCCACCCGGCGATCTTGGTGGCGACCGTGCGCACCGGCCACGGTTCTTCGGCCGTACTGGGTCCGCTTCGGGGTGAAGCGGAGGTCACTTGGCCTGCGCGGTGGTGATTCGGTTCGTGAGCATCGTCAGGAACGGAGCTCGCGAGGACGTCGCCGTCTCGTAGTCGAGCAAGGTGGTCAACTCGTCCACCGAGAGGGTGCGCAGACGTGCGCGCAGCTGCGCCAGCGTGAGCGAGTCGTAGTCGAGGTACTCCGCAATCTCCGGCGCCTTCTTCGATGCGCGCTTCGCGGCCTTCTTCGGCGCAGGTGTGGCGGGAACTTCGATCTCGGACGGCGGGGTCGAGTACAGCGCGAAGCGGCCGGCAGCGGCCCCGGACTCGGGGGTCGCTGTGTTGGTGGCCTCGGGTGCAGGCTGGGCCTGCTCCGGCTCCGGAACGTCGATCTCGCCGCCGGTGTCGCCGAGCAGTTCGGGCTCGACCGACAGTGCGGCGCCGGCGTCGGCATCGTCGTCGAACGTCGCCCAGGACGGCTTCTCTTCCGGTGTGCTCCCGATGAGGGCGAAGATCTCGTCGCCCCTGATGGCGAGCTCGGTCACGGTTTGCTGGAAGCGCATCGACGTCTGTAGCACTTGGCTGATCGCGGTCATGGGGAGCGAGATCGCGGTGCTGGGCAGGCGGCGCGCTTCGTCGACGACCGTGACGGCCAGGCCGACGGCGACACGGGCGGCGAACGGGGGACGGATCATGAGCCCTAGCCTGCCGCACGCCGACTCGTTTGGGTAGCCGACGTGCGGGGGAGGCCGCGACTCCCGCAGACACGTATCCTGGGGTCATGTCGTCTGCTGTGCCCTTGAACCTCGGGATCGCCCAATCCACCACGTCGGCGCAGGACTACGACGGTGAGAAGCGCATCCTCCTCGCCGAACCGCGCGGGTACTGCGCGGGCGTCGACCGCGCCGTGGAGACGGTGGAGCAGGCCCTGGACCAGCACGGAGCTCCGGTGTACGTGCGCAAGGAGATCGTGCACAACCGCCACGTCGTCGACACCCTCGCCGAGCGCGGCGCCGTGTTCGTCGACGAAACGGACGAGGTGCCCGAAGGCGCTCTGCTCGTGTTTTCGGCCCACGGTGTGTCGCCCGCGGTGCACGAGGCCGCGGCCGAGCGGAACCTGCGCACCATCGACGCCACCTGTCCTCTGGTCACCAAGGTGCATCAGGAAGCGAAAAGATTTGCGCGCGATGACTTCGACATCCTTCTGATCGGGCACGAGGGTCACGAGGAAGTCGAGGGAACCGCAGGTGAGGCTCCTGATCACGTGCAGCTGGTGGACGGGCCCGACTCCGTGGATGCCGTCACCGTGCGTGACGAGTCCAAGGTCATCTGGCTGTCGCAGACCACTCTGAGCGTCGACGAGACGATGGCGACCGTCGCCCGTCTGCGTGAGAAGTTCCCCACACTGCAGGACCCGCCCAGCGACGACATCTGCTACGCCACCCAGAACCGTCAGGTGGCGGTCAAGGCCATGGCGCCCGAGTGCGACCTGGTGATCGTGGTCGGGTCGACCAACTCGTCCAACTCGGTTCGGCTGGTCGAGGTGGCGCTCGCCGCGGGCGCTCGGGCGAGCTATCTCGTCGATTACGCGCGCGAGATCGATGTGGCGTGGCTGGACGGAGTGCGCACTGTCGGCATCACGTCCGGCGCATCGGTGCCCGAGATCTTGGTGCGCGGGGTCATCGATCTGCTGGCGGAGCACGGATTCGGCAAGGTGCAGTCCGTCACGACCGCGAACGAGACGCTCGTGTTCGCGTTGCCCCGCGAGCTCAGGCACGCGGCCCCCACGTCCTGATCGGGCGGCGCCGCCTCCGAGCTCAGTCGCGGTCGCGGTATCGCACCCGGGGCGCCGGATGCGGGGTCAGCGCCGGATTGTCGGCGCCTGCCCGGCGTGACGGTGTCCGCGGTTCGTAGGCCCGTCGCTCGTGCTCGCGCGGTTCCCATGTGCGGTCCTGGCCGTACGACGTGGCCGGTTCGCGAAGGTGGGAGGGTTCCCGCGTTGCTTCCGTCGGCGCGTAGATGCCTCTTCGGGACGATTCGCGAGGCTGCTCTCGTGGACTGCGACCCGGTTGAGACGTCCGGCTGTGCTGGCCGGACCCATCGCCGAACGACGGGTCGGCCTCCCGCGACGTGGACCGTTCCGCGCGGCGCGGTGCGTCCTGGGCGCGCGTGCGCGGCGCGTCCTGGGCGCGCGTCCGCCGAGGCGCCTCCGCATCTCGTTCTCGCCGGTCCGATCTCGCCGAGCGCGCGCCGCGCGGCGGTGCGTCCTCCGAGCGGGGACGGCGCCACGGTGACGCGTCGGAATTCTCTTCGTGCACTCGTTCCCTGGACGCGGCCGCGGTGGCGGGCGGCTTCGTTTCGGCTCGTCGACGCGGGGACTTGGCCGGCTTCTGCGGTTTGCGGTCGAGCAGTAGACGGGCGCCACCGATCAGCAGCACCAACAGTGTCGCCGAAATCATCAGTGGGAAGCGGTTCACCAGGGGTATCGCCACGTTCAGGACGATGTCCTTGATGGACGTTCCTGCGTCGGTGGTGAGGAATTGGTAGGCGATGGGAACGCCGAAGAAGACGATGAGCGGCGGCTGCGCCATGGCTGTGAACAGTCCCCGGTGGCGCACGAGCAGAACTGCCGCCAAGCACCCGACGATGTACAGCGCTGCGAAGGTCGAGGTGAGTTCGCTGCCGCCGAACGAGTCGACGACGAAGCCCAGAACCGTGGCGCCCACGGCAACAGCGACGGCGCCCCACGCCGGTATGCCGGGGATCGACGGCACGACGGAGCGCTGATCGAGAGGCACTCCGGATCGGGCGCGTTGTGTGGATGGCACACAGCGAGATTAGCGTCTAGTGCTCACGTTGCACCGTTGGCGTGACCGGACGGAGCGGTTTCGGTGTTCCTCGGTGCAGTTCGGGGCCATGCGTCGATGCGGGTCACACCGGGTACCTCGCCGTCGAAGACATCGAGTTCGTGAAGCTTGCGCGCGGTGACGAACACCCGTGAATCGAGGGATCCGGCCGCCGAATTGAACGACTCGACCGCCTTGCCCAACTGGGCGCCGAGCTTGTCGACGTGGGCCGAGGCCGTGCCGAGTCGTTCGTACAGTTCGCGTCCGAGGGTGTGGATGGTGGCGGCGTCTCGTGCGAGCGCATCCTGCTTCCAGGTGTACGCCACGGTGCGGAGCAGGGCGATCAGCGTGGTGGGAGTCGCCAGGATCACACTCCGGCCGAAGGCATGTTCGAGGAGGCCGCTGTCGTGGGTGAGCGCGGCGTCCAGAAACGAATCCCCCGGGACGAAGAGGACCACGAACTCCGGGGACGGTTCGAACGACACCCAGTACTGCTTGTCCGCCAGTTGGTCGACGTGGGTACGGAGGTGGCGCGCGTGCCGCATCAAGTGCCGAGCCGCCACGTCGGTGTCCGTGGCAGCGGCCGCGTCGAGGAACGCCGTCAGCGGAACCTTCGCGTCGACCACGATCTGCTTTCCGCCTGCGAGGCGCACCACCAGATCGGGGCGCACACTGCCGCGTGCTACCTGGGTGTCGAAGTCGCAGTGACGTGTCATCCCCGACAACTCGACGACCCGTTCGAGCTGGATTTCTCCCCACCGTCCACGTACCTGCGGGGCCCGCAACGCGGTGACCAGTTCCGACGTCTGCGACGACAGGTGCTGCGACGCGCGGTGCATGTCGGCGACTTGCTCGGACAGGCCGGCGTAGGCATGGATCCGGGTGCGTTCGACGTGCTCGACCTGCTCGCTCAGCGTGTCGACCGCCTCGCGAAGCGGTTCCACCAGGTGCGACATTTGCTGACCTATCACTCGAGAGTGACGACGCGCGGAGTCCTCGTTCAGCAAGCCGAGGGAGCGGTGCAGCGTGTCCTCGTTCTCGGCCGACACGGCGAGGCGCTCGCGGGTACGCACCAACTCCTGATCGCCTCGTGAGGAATGCAGCAGCCAGCCCAGTGCGACGCCCAACGCCAAGGCGACGACGAGGCCGACGGCGGTGATCATGGTCATGGCCGAGATTGTGCAACGAGGCACCGACACGTTTCGGCGGGCCCGGATCCGGTGCGGCGAAACGCCGCTCGGGGATCGGGGTTTGTCGGAGGTCTCGGTTAGCGTCGCCGACATGAGAATCCTGCATACCTCCGACTGGCACATCGGGCGCACCTTCCACGGTGTCGACCTGCTGGCCGATCAGCGGTCCGTGCTGGATGCACTCGCGGCGCTCGTCGCGGACCACGCAGTGGACGTCGTGGTCGTTCCCGGCGACATCTACGACCGCGCCATCCCGAGCGCGGACGCGGTTCGTGTGTGCAACAGAGGCTTCGAGAAGATTCGTGCGGCGGGGGCAGTCATCGTCGCCACCTCCGGGAACCACGATTCACCGGCTCGTCTCGGGGCGGGGTCGTCGTTCTCCGCGGCCGGCGGGCTGCACCTGTTCACCACCGTGTCGGACGTGGCCGAGCCGGTGATCGTGGAGGATGCGCACGGCAGCGTCGCGTTCTACGGGATCCCGTACCTCGAGCCCGAGACCACGCGCGCGGAGCTGGACGTTCCGAACGCACGGTCGCATGCCGACGTGTTACGCGCGGCCATGTCCCGGATTCGCGGCGACGTCGCTCGGCGTCGTTCCGACGGTTCGTCGGTGCGCTCGGTCGTTCTCGCGCATGCGTTCGTCGTCGGCGGCGAGAGCACGGGCTCGGAGCGTTCCATTGCGGTCGGTGGTGTGGAAACCGTGCCGGCGTCGGAATTCTCGGGAGTCGACTACGTCGCGCTCGGACATCTGCACTCGCCGCAGACGATCGACGACCGCATCAGATACTCCGGATCGCCATTGCCGTACTCGTTCGGTGAGCGTTCACACCGCAAGGCCGCGTGGATGATCGACCTGGACGCGACCGGCAACATCGACGTCACCCGGATGGAGCTGCCTCTCGTTCGTGGGCTCAGTGTCCTGACGGGTAGTCTCGACGAGCTCTGCACCGCAGCCGAATTCGAAGAGCACGTGTCGAACTACGTGTCCGCTGTGCTCACCGATCCGGTACGTCCGGTCGACGCGATGCGTCGCCTGCAGGACCGCTTCCCGCACGCCGTGCACCTCGAGTGGCAGCCTCCGGTTCGGTCGGGCGACGCCGGATACCGCGAGAAGGTCGTCGGCCGGTCGGACCTCGAAGTGATGACGAGCTTCCTGTCCGACGTGCGGAGCGACCCGACCGCGTCGGAGACCACGCTGCTCGAACGCGCCGCGCGGTCGGCCGCCGCCGAGCCCGAGACCGTCACGACGGACGAACCCCGATGGGAACGCACGGCATGAGGCTTCATTCGTTGACGGTCACCGCGTTCGGGCCGTTCGGCGGCACGGTGAGCGTGGACTTCGACGAACTCGGCGCCGATGGACTGTTCCTGTTGCACGGTCACACCGGAGCGGGCAAGACGTCCATCCTCGACGCCGTCGCGTTCGCGCTGTACGGCGTCGTGCCGGGTGCGCGCCGGGACACGAAGAGGCTGCTGTCGGATCACGCCGCGCCCGGTGTCGTGCCCTCCGTACAGCTCGACGCGACCCTGGGCGGACGACGATTGCGGCTGACGCGAAGCCCGGAGTACGCGCGCCCCAAACTCCGCGGCGAGGGCACCACGAAACAGAACGCGAAGGCGACGTTGACCTGGCTGGACGGAATCGGCCAGAACCTCACCCGCATCGACGAGATCGCGCTCGAAGTCGAACGGCTGCTCGGGATGCGGGTGGATCAGTTCTTCCAGGTGGTGTTGCTCCCGCAGGGCGACTTCGCCCGGTTCCTTCGCGCCAAGAACGACGAGCGCGGACAGCTGCTCGAGCGACTCTTCGACACCGATCGGTTCTCCGACATGGAGTCGTGGTTCGCCGATCGGCGTCGGGAGAGTGCAGAGGCGCTGGCCGGCAAGACGCAGAACGCGGATCGGATCGCCGCAAAGGTGGCCCAGGCCGCCGGGGTGGAGCAGTGCTCGGACCCCGAGGTTCTGCCGTGGGCGACCGCATTGCTCGAGACAGCGCGTGATCGTGCCGTCACCTGCGCGATCACCCTCGAATCGGCGCGCGCCGATCACGCAGCGGCGTCCGAGTCGGTACGGGCGGCGCGTACCGTCGCCGAAGCACGATCGCGCGGACTGGCTGCACGACAACGACTTTCGGCACTCGACAGCACGGCGGACGCGCGGACCGTGGATCGCCTCGAGCTGGAGCGAGCTCAGTCTGCCGCACCCGTGCAACGTCGTCGGCTCGAACTCGACGAAGCGGTCCGGCGTAGTGCAGATGCTGCCGCCGTCGTCGCGTCGAGAACCGTCGTGGCGCAGGGCACCGTCGCCGCCGACGTGGCCGGCGGGCTGTCGTGGCCACCCTCGCCCACGGACGCCGACGCGGTCGACGCGGCCGTGCAACGGTGGAGCGGTGAGAGCGCCGTGCTCGACGGTGTCGCCGCGGACGAGGTCGCCCGTGAGCAGCTCACGACCGAGCTGTCGAAGTGCACCGTCGCTGTCGAGTCCGTCGAGCGGGACGTCGCCGCGCTGGTCGAGCAGGAGCGAGCGCTGCCGGCCGAGACTGCGGCACTGGACGCCGAGTACACCGCGTGCGTCCACGCGCGCGCGTCGGTGGAGTCGGTGCGTACCCGCCACGCCGCAGCTGTCGATGCGGTGACCGCAGCCATCGAGCACAAGCGGGCCGTCGCGGCCGCGGGGGAGGCCACGGCCCGTCACTCCGCGGCGATCACGCGACACCAGGACCTGCGCCAGCTGTGGCAGGACCTGCGCGAGCAACGCCTCGACGGGATGGCGGCGGAGTTGGCGAGGCAGTTGCGCACCGGCCGACCGTGCGAGGTCTGCGGCTCCCTGGTGCACCCGTCGCCCGCGACCGCCGGCGACGATTCCGTCACGCGCGACGACGAGGAACAGGCTCGCCACGCGATGAACCTCGCGGAGCAGCGTCGCGACGAAGCGCGCGCCGAGGTGGAGTCTATGCAGCGCGAGATCGACGCACTCGCGGCCCGCGGCGGCACCCGGCTCACCGCAGAACTCACCGAGGCGCTGGACACGGCCAGTGCCGAATTGCGCACCACCACTGCGCTGGCCGATCGCTTGCCCGGTGTCGAATCCGCGCGCGGCGCGCAGGAGACCAAGGCCGAATCCTTGCGTGCGAGCATCGCCGCGCGTACGGCCGACGCGGAGCAACTACGGGCAACGATCGACACCCTGCGCGCTCGCATCGCCGACGCCGCAGCACGGATCGACGCGGCACTGGGGTCGGCAGGTTCGGCGCGTGCCCGGCGTCGCGAACTCGACGCCGGCATCGCGGCCCTGGTGTCACTTCGGGACGCCAGGATCGATGCTCTGGCGGCCGAGCGCGCGGCGGCCGACCTCGAAACCCGGGTGCGGCAGGACGCGTCGGACGCGCAGTTCGACGACGTCGAAGCCGCGCTCGCCGCGGTGCGCGATCAGCAGCGCATCGCGGTACTCACCCGACGCCTCGCCGACGCCGACGCCGAGCGCGTGGCTGCCACCGCAATTGTGGCCGACGCCGACGTCACCGCTGCCCTGGCCGCCGAGGCTGTCGACGCCGGGCCGCTGACAGCAGCCGAGGACTCCGCCCGCCAGGTTGTGGAAGACGCACTCACCGACAAGAAGCTGGCCGACGACCGGCGGGTTCAACTCGAAGATCTGGTGACGCAGCTCTGGGCGGTGGCGCAGCGGCTCGAACCCCTGCGCGCTGCCCACGCCGAATTGCACGAACTCGCCGAGGTGGTCAGCGGCAAGGGGCAGAACAGCCGGAAGATGTCGTTGCGCTCGTACGTGCTCGCCGCGCGCCTCGAAGAGGTTGCGGTGGCGGCGTCGGTGCGGTTCCGCCGAATGACCGGCGGCCGATACGAGTTCGTCCACTCCGACGACGTCGGTCCGCGAGGCACCCGCGGCGGTCTCGGGTTGGAGATCCGCGACGAGTACACCGGCGTCGTACGCGCAGCGGGCACGCTGTCCGGCGGGGAGGCGTTCTGCGCCTCGCTCGCACTGGCCCTCGGCCTCGCCGACGTCGTCGCCGCGGAGGCCGGCGGGATCACCCTGGACACGATGTTCATCGACGAAGGCTTCGGCAGCCTCGACTCCGAGTCCCTCGACTCGGTGATGGGCGTTCTCGACGAACTACGCTCCGGTGGCCGGACCGTAGGAATCGTCAGCCACGTCGACGAGATTCGAGACCGCGTGCCGTCGAGGTTGCACGTGATTCGGGAGCGGCACGGCTCGACCGTTCGGATGCATGCCGGGGTCTGACCCGACCACATTCTGACTCGCAGCCGGTGTCACTTCTTCGGCTCCGGAGCATCGGCATCGGCCTTGGCGTCGGCGTCGGCTTCGGGATCGGCAGCGAAGAAGTCGGGAGAAGACGGTTCGTGGTGGACCACCGTCGGGGCGTCGTCGCCCGGTGTGCCCTGATTCTCGTACACCTTCGCGGCGATCGTGTTCGCATCCGGATCCTCGTCGGACCGCAGCTCGACCTGCTCGTTCAGGTACCGCACCAGGACAGCAGCGGCAGCTGCAACAGGCACGGCGAGAAAGGCGCCGATGATGCCGAACACCGAGCCGCCGGCCGTCACGGCCAGCAGTACCACCGCCGCGTGCAGGTTCATGGACTTGCTCTGCAGGATCGGTTGAAGGATGTTGCCCTCGATCTGCTGCACGGCGAGGATGATTACCAGCACGATGAGAGCGGTGGTGAAGCCGTTGGCCACCAGAGCGACCAACACGGCGAGTGCACCGGCGACGAACGCACCGATGATCGGAATGAAGCCGCCGAGAAATGTCAGCGTCGCCAGAACAGGCGCCAGCGGCACACCCAGGATCAGCAGTCCGGCGCCGATGAAGAGTGCATCGATCAGGCTGACGATGGCTTGGGTTCGAATGAAACCACCAAGCGTGTTCCACATCCGGGTGAGGACCTCGGCCAGATGACCGCCGACCTTGCCCCCGGCGAGTCCGTGCAGCCACGGGAGGAATCGCGGACCGTCCTTGATGAAGAAGAAGCTCAGGACCAACACCAGACCCAGCGTGACCAGGATGGACCCGGCCGTGCTGACCCCGGCGAACACACCCGACGCGATCGCGCTTCCGCTGTCCTGAATTCGCGTGATGATGACGTTGGTCGCGTTGTCGATCTGGTCTTGGTCCAGGTTGATCGGCGGACCTTCGATCCAGTCCTGAACCTGGGACACGCCCTGCGCGGCGCTGTCGGCGAGTTCGGGCGCCTGGCTCACGACGGACGGCACGATGAACGCGACGACGCCGGCGAGGATCCCGAGGAACAACACGAGCGACGCGATCGCGGCCACCGCCGGGGGCGCTCCGATCCTGCGTAGGAACCGGGTGGGCGGCCACAGCACGGTCGCGACGATCAGGGCGAGAAGGACCGGAAGGACGATCACCCACATCTGGCCTATCAGCCATCCGAGGATCCAGGTTGCTGCTGCGATGGCCACGACGACGGCCGCTCCCTTGGCGAGCCACACCGCCCCGCTCGCGATCAGCGAACCTCGCTCACGGAAGCTGCGTGAGCCCGTCGACGTGTCGGTGGCGTTCTCGGTCACAGGGGTGTCCTTTGCGTGTCAGCGGGCATGCCGGGTCAGGACGGTGGGTCGGATGTGGTCGGTGCAACCGGGATTCGGCGCGCTGTGACTGTACCCGGGAACCGCACACCCTCACACGAGTGCCGTCACGGGTAGACGCCACGCGCCGACAACGCGACACGCCACAGGTGCATCGACACGTACGAGCGCCAGGGAGACCAGCGCTCGGAGTTCGACAGGTCGACGTCGAGGACGGCCGCGCCCTGCCGGACGACGAGGTCGGTGTCGAGGAGGACGTCGGGATCGCGGAGCAGCCGCATCGAGACGTAGCGAGCGGTCCACGGTCCCACTCCCTTCAGGTCCGTCAGCGACTTCTCCTGCTCGTACGCGGACCGGTCGTGACGGATGTCGAGAGCGCCGTCGGCCAGTGCGCCCGCGGTGGCCGCGATCGCGGTGATGCGCCGGGTCGGACCCGTGAGAACCTCGGCACCCCGGGCGGCAACGGCCGCGTCGGTCGGGAACAGGTGCGTGATCCCGTGGTGGCCGACGCCCTCGTCGTCGCCGACCGGTTCGCCGAGGGCAGCCACCAATCTCGCAGTGTGTGTCGCGGCGGCACCCAGGGAGATCTGCTGGCCGATCATGGTGCGGAGCAATACCTCCGACGAGTCGAAGGCACCCGGAACACGGATCCCGGGTACGGCGCGGACGCAGGGGGCGAGGGCGGGATCGGCGGCGAGCGCGCGGTCGATCGGTTCGGCGTCGACGTCCAGGGCGAGGACAGACCGAACTCGATCAAGGGCCACATCGAGATCCGCTTCCGCCCGCGCGCGGACCTCCGTGCGAGCAACCCCGGACCCGCCGCGGCCGGGAACGAAGCGCACCGTGATCACCGCGGGACCGTGGGGGAGTCGAAGGGACCGCCGGTAGACACCGCCCCGATGCGTCTCCATTCCGGGCACGGCGTGCCCGGACAGGAACCACTGCATCCAACCCACGTCGTAGGGAGCGCGATACGGCAGGTCGATCGAGGCGGCGCTCCAACGCGGTGTGCTCACCGCCCCATCGTGCCTGGCCTCATGAGTGGGCGGCTCAGCAGCAGCGAGGACCGGGGTTGGCGTCGGCCTCGGCGTGGCGGTTACGCCAGTACTCGCGTTCGGTGGGGATGACGGCGTCTGGGTGACGCCGCTGCAGATGCGCGACGTAACGGGCGTAATCATGGTCGCCCATCACCGAGGTGATCCACCACAGTGCCCCTCGCGCTGCTTTCGTCAGGGTGGTCATCCGTGCGCTCCAGGCGCACGAACCTTGCCCTCGGCGATCAGGACGTCCCACTCCTTCTGTACCGACTTCTCTGCTTCCGTCGCGATCATTCCGCTCGGTGCGAAGATCTTCGACGGGACGTCGGGTTCCTCGTTGCCCGGCAGGCCACCCTCGCGAACTGCCTTGATGCACACCATGATTCCCGCCGCCGCCACGATCAGCACGAGCACGGCGAAGACGATGGACAGTGTTCCCTGAATGAACGTGTTGCGAATGACGGCGTCGATCGCATCAGCGGAGGTCGCGTTCCGGAACTCGGTGAGGCCCTCCGACTTCGCCACCTTGAAGTCGCTGTGCTGAGCCCAGTAGCCGATGGCCGGAACGGACGAGAAGATCTTCTGGTACGAGGCGGTCATGGTCACCACGAGGTCCCACGCCAGTGGAACGCCGGGTATCCAGGCCCATTTGAACAGGCCCTTCTTCATCACCACGGTCAGCACGACGGTCAGGGCGATGGCCGCGAGCAGCTGGTTGGCGATGCCGAAGAGCGGGAAGAGCGTATTGATGCCACCGAGCGGGTCGGTGACGCCCATGAGCAGAATTGCGCCCCAGGCGCCGACCACGATGATCGAGCAGATCCAGGCGCCGAGACGCCATGACGGATCGCGGAACTTCTTCGAGCCTCCGCCGAGGTTGCCGATGGAGTCCGAGAGCATGAACCGGGCGACGCGAGTGCCGGCGTCGACGGTGGTGAGGATGAACAACGCCTCGAACATGATCGCGAAGTGGTACCAGAACGCTTTGAGCGACTCGCCGCCGAAGACCTGGTGCAGAACCTCGGACATGCCGAAGGCAAGGGTGGGGGCACCGCCCGTGCGGGAGATGATCGATTCCTCGCCGACGTCCGCCGCGGCTCTCGACAGTTCTGCTGCGGTGACGTCGCCGCCCGACAGTCCGAGACCGTTGACGTACGCGGCTGCGGTGTCGGGGGTTCCGCCGGTGAGCGCGGTCGGGGCGTTCAGCACGAAGTAGATGTGTTGGTCGAGGATGCAGGCGGTGATCAGCGCCATGATGGCCACGAACGACTCGGTGAGCATGCCGCCGTACCCGATCATGCGCATCTGCTTCTCCTTCTCGAGAAGCTTCGGCGTGGTGCCGGAGGAGATCAGTGCGTGGAAGCCGGAGAGCGCGCCGCAGGCGATGGTGATGAACAGGAACGGGAAAAGCGATCCGGAGAACGCGGGCCCGTTTCCGGCGCTCGCGAACGAGGTGACGTCCGGCATCTGCAGAACCGGTCGAGCGATGAGTATGCCGACTGCCAACAGGACGATGGTGCCGATCTTCATGAACGTCGACAGGTAGTCACGCGGGGCGAGCAGAAGCCACACCGGGAGGATCGACGCGGCGAGACCGTATGCGATGAGCAGCCAGGCAACGGTGACCTTTGAGAGGGTGAACCAGTCGACACCCCACTCGGTTTCCGACACCCAACCACCGGAAATGATCGCGAGCAGCAACAGCACCACACCGATGAGCGATACCTCGGACACCTTGCCGGGACGCAGGTAGCGCAGATACACACCCATGAACAACGCGATCGGAATGGTCAGCGCAATGGAGAACACGCCCCACGGGCTTTCGGCCAACGCGTTGACCACGACCAGTGCGAGTACGGCGATCAGAATGATCATGATGACGAACACGGCGATGATCGCCGCGGTTCCGCCGACCACACCGAGTTCCTCGCGGGCCATCTGCCCGAGGCTGCGACCGTGACGCCGGGTGGAGATCCAGAGCACGAGGAAGTCCTGCACCGCGCCGGCGAACACGACGCCGATGATGATCCACAAGGTGCCGGGGAGGTAGCCCATCTGGGCGGCGAGGACGGGTCCGACCAGAGGGCCGGCGCCGGCGATCGCCGCGAAGTGGTGCCCGAAGAGCACCCGCCGATCCGTCGGCATGTAGTCCTTGCCGTTTTCCAGGATCTCGGCGGGAGTCGCCCGGTCGTCGCGCGGATGGACGATGCGGTTCTCGATCAGCCGTGCGTAGAACCGGAAGGCGAAGATGTACGTGCACACGGCAGCGATGACGAACCAGACGGCGTTGGGGTTTTCCCCACGCACGATGGCCACGACCGTCCAGGCGATGCCGCCGAGGACTCCGATGATCACGAAGAAGATGCGCTTGGGCATCGACATGGGTGTGCGATCGACGATCGCGACCGGAGGGAGATCCGGGTCGTTCTTCGTCAGCTCGACGTGCGGGTTGCCCCGGTCCGATACGGCGGTCATCGTCGATCTCCTCGCGGCTCGGTCTCTATGACTCGCATCACCTTAGGCACAGCGACCGACATTGCGCGGACCTTCGGCCGTGGTGCGCCGGGCGGTCGTCGGTGTGCGGTGACCGGATTGTTGTGTCAACGAGCTCGACGGACGGGCTACGGCACTTAGGGTGTCCGCATGGCCGACAACGACCCCTACAGCTCCCCGAACCTGTCGAAGGGCGACGACGCCGCGCAGGCTCCCGGCTACGACCAGTCAGGCGGCTACCAGCAGCCGCCCTCGGGTTACTCCACCCAGGGTTTTCCCGGGCAGGGGTACGACCAGCAGCCGATCTACCCGCAGCAGTCCTACGGGCCGCCGCCGCTGCCACCGACCAATGCGGGCTGGGCGGCGGCCGCACTGCTCTTCTTCTGGCCGCTCGCCTTCGCTGCGTTCAACCATTCGTCGACCGTCTTCCCTCGCTGGTCGATGGGGGATTACCAGGGCGCGCAGTACGCGTCGGACCGAACGAAGCAGCTGGGTAAGTACGCACTCTGGATCTTCGCCGCGTTCTTCGTGGTCTTCATCCTCTTCTACATCGTGATCATCGCGGTGGCGGTCTCGGTGGGGTCCGGCAGCAGCACATTCTGAGAACGTAGACTCCTCTCTCTGTGAGCCTTACTCTCGGAATTGTCGGCCTGCCCAACGTGGGCAAGTCCACCCTGTTCAACGCGCTGACCAACAACGACGTTCTGGCTGCGAACTACCCGTTCGCCACCATCGAGCCGAACGAAGGCGTTGTCGCGCTTCCCGATCCGCGATTGAACGAACTCGCGAAGATCTTCGGCTCGGAGAAGATCCTTCCCGCGCCGGTGACCTTCGTCGACATCGCCGGCATCGTGAAGGGTGCGTCCGAGGGTGCAGGGCTCGGCAACAAGTTCCTTGCCAACATCCGCGAGGCCGACGCGATCTGCCAGGTCGTCCGCGTGTTCGCAGACGACGACGTCGTTCACGTCGACGGACGCGTCGATCCTGCCGCAGACATCGAGGTCATCGAGACCGAACTCGTCATCGCCGACATGCAGACGCTCGAGAAGGCGATTCCGCGGTTGGAGAAGGAGATCAGGACGCAGAAGGATCGCGCCCCGATGCTCGCCGCCGCCAAGGAAGCGCAGACCTACCTCGACCAAGGCAAGACGCTCTACTCGGTCAAGGACAAGCTCGACAACAGTCTGCTGCGCGAGCTGAACCTGTTGACCACGAAGCCGTTCCTCTACGTCTTCAACGCCGACGAGTCGATCCTGACGGACGAGGCGAAGGTGGCCGAGCTCAAAGCCTCTGTCGCACCGGCCGATGCGGTGTTCCTCGACGCCAAGATCGAATCCGAGCTCGTCGAACTCGATGCCGAATCCGCCATGGAACTACTGGAATCCATCGGTCAGGCCGAGCCGGGCCTGGACGCTCTTGCGCGCGCCGGGTTCCATACGCTCGGACTGCAGACGTACCTCACCGCGGGTCCGAAAGAGTCGCGCGCGTGGACGATTCACCAGGGCGACACCGCACCGCAGGCCGCCGGCGTGATCCACACGGACTTCGAGAAGGGCTTCATCAAGGCCGAGGTCGTGTCCTACGACGACCTGGTCGCCACCGGTTCGATGGCCGCCGCGAAGGCTGCGGGCAAGGTGCGGATCGAAGGTAAGGAATACGTCATGGCCGACGGGGATGTGGTGGAGTTCCGCTTCAACGTCTAGTTCCACGGTCGTGGGTCTCGCCCACAACGTGTGTGGCCGCTAGCGTCTGACTCCATGGCAATCAAGCTCGAGAACATCGGTATCGCCGTGCGTGATCTGGAGGCGGCCGTCGCGTTCTTCGTCGACCTTGGACTGACGGTGATCGGACGCGACACCGTCAGCGGTGAATGGACCGACACCGCAGTCGGTCTCGACGGAAACCACGCGAACATCGCGATGCTGCAGACTCCGGACGGTCACGGCCGGATCGAGCTGTTCGAGTACATCCACCCCGAAGCCGTCGAGTCGAGCCCGACGGTTAAGAACGAAATCGGCATGCATCGAGTCGCCTTCTCGGTCGACGACATCGACGACGCGTTGGGGATCGCAGCGAAGCACGGGTGCTTCCCGCTGCGCGGCGTCGCCAACTACAACGACGTCTACAAGCTCACGTACGTTCGCGGTCCCAGCGGGATAATCGTGATGCTGGCAGAGGCCATCGGCGCCTGAACCTACGATCCGGTGCAGCTGACCGCGGTGGGCGCGGTCGACGGCACCGGATTTCGGACCTACCGCCAGCCGAGCTCCGGTGCGACGTGGGTCAGCACCGACTCCAACACGTGCGCGCAGTACTCGACGCCCAACTGGTTCGGGATGGTCAGCAGAAGGGTGTCGGCCGCCGCGATCGCCTCGTCCTTCGCCAAGTCCTCGATGAGCTTGTCCGGCGTGCCCGCGTAGGTCTTGCCGAAGCGAGCTTTGCCGCCGTCGATGTAGCCGACCTGATCGCCGCTGCCGCTCTCGCGACCGAAGTAGGCGCGATCGACGTCGTTCACTATCGGGAAGATGCTGCGGCTGACCGACACTCGCGGCTCGAAGGTGTGCCCCTCGTCCGACCAGGTCTTGCGGAACCGCTCGATCTGCTCCGCTTGCAACTCGTGGAACGGAACCCCGGTGTCCTCGCTGAGCAGGGTCGAGCTCATCAGGTTCATGCCCTGCCGAGCGGTCCATTCAGCGGTCGCGCGGGTACCGGCGCCCCACCAGATCCGCTGGCGCAGACCCTCGGAGTGCGGCTCGAGCCGCAACAGCCCCGGCGGGTTCGGGAACATCGGTGACGGATTGGGCTCTGCGAAACCCTTGCCCTCGAGGAGGTCGAGGAAGACTCGGGTGTGGTCGCGGGCCATGTCGCCGCCGTCGCCGCCCTCGGCCGGTTGGTAGCCGAAGTGGCGGTAACCCTCGATGACCTGCTCGGGTGATCCCCGGCTCACCCCGAGCTGCAACCTGCCACCGGAGATGAGGTCGGCCGACCCTGCGTCCTCCGCCATGTAGAACGGGTTCTCGTACCGCATGTCGATGACACCGGTACCGATCTCGATCTTGGACGTCTTGGCACCGACCGCTGCGAGTAGCGGAAACGGTGACGCGAGCTGATTGGCGAAGTGGTGAACGCGGTAGTACGCGCCGTCTGCTCCGAGTTCTTCGGCTGCGACTGCGAGATCGATGGACTGCAGCAACACGTCGGACGCGGAGCGCGTCTGCGAATGCGGTGAGGGCGACCAATGCCCGAACGACAGGAACCCGATGTTCTTCATGCTTCAACCAACGCTGGGAGGCTCGGAATGTTTCCCACCGGGATCGGCGACCCGTCTCATCGTCACCGGTACCCCGTTGAAGACCGCCGCGCCAGTGACGTTCTCGGTGACCGTCTCGTCTGTCAGGTCGTTCGCGCTCGGACCCGTCAGCGTTGACGCCACGGACAGGCGCACACCACCGCGCCGGTGGCCGTAACCGTGCGGAATGCTGACCACTCCGGGCATGAGGTCGTCCGATGCGTCGACTTCTATCGTGATCTCCCCACTCGCCGACGTGACACACACGGTGTCGCCCGCGGCCAGCCCGCGTGCAGCGAGATCGGACGGGTGAGCCAGAAGGTGATGACGGGCCGCGCCTTTCACCAGCCGCGGGGCATTGTGCATCCAGGAGTTGTTGCTTCGCAGGTGCCTGCGTCCGATCAGAAGAAGTTGATCGGCCGTGGGTACATCGGCTGTGGCCAGACGATCTCCAAGCGTCGTGATCTCGTTCTGGATCAGCTCGGGGAGCAGATCGATTCTCTTGTCCGGCGTGTGCAGTGATTGGGGAAACGACGGCGTCAGAGGTCCGAGGTCGATGCCGTGCGGCGCCTTCCGCAGTTTCCGGAGGGTCACCCCACGACCGCTCAGACGCAACAGCATGTCCAGGCTGCGTACCGGAGACATCCGCAGTCGCACGGACTCCACCATCGACGCGATCCCGAACCGCCGACCGAGCGCGCGCCGGTACCGCAGGGCGACATCCCGATATATCTCCCAGTCGTGCTTCTCACCCACGGCTTTCGGTATCACGGCAGGGGTGAAGCGGCTGGTGTTGCGCACGGCGAAGTGATGGTGGAACAAGTCGTAATGATCACGCGTGACCGCCGGCGCCGGCGGGAGAATGACATCGGCGTGACGAGTCGTCTCGTTGACGTAGAAGTCGAACGCCACCATGAAGTCCAGGGATAGCAACGCGTCGTCCAATCGAGATCCGTTGGGAGAGGACAACACCGGATTCCCCGCCATCACCACCAGCGACCGGATCTGCCCCGGCCCGGGCGTCACGATTTCGTCCGCCATCGTCGCCGTAGGCAGCTCACCGCCGAACTCGGGGAGGCCGCGGACTCGGCTGCGCCACCGGCCGAGTTCTCCCCTTTTCATGACCTTGGTGCGAATCAGATCGGCGGCGGGTGCGGCGACCAGCGCACCACCCACGGAGTCGAGGTTGCCGGTCACGATGTTCAGCGCCTGAATCGCCCACTGGCACAACGCTCCATGTTGTTGGGTCGACACTCCCATGCGTCCGTGCGCGACGGCCGACGGAGCAGCGGCGAAGTCGTGGGCGATCGCTCGGATGTCGTCGGGTGACATTCCGGTGTGCGGCGCCACCACTTCGGGCGTGAACGGCTCCACGATCTCGGCAACGGCGTCGATCGAATCGACGTAGGGCCGGGCCCGAGCACGATCTTCGACGAGGACACTGCGCAAGACGGCCAAGAGGAACAGCGCGTCGGTACCGGGCCGCACGTAGAGATGGCGGTCTGCGATACGCGCGGTTTCGGTGCGCCGTGGATCGACGACGACGAGGGTGCCTCCTCGGTTTCTCAACGCCTTCAACCGGTTTGCGATGTCCGGCACGGTCATAGTGCTTCCGTTGGACACCAACGGGTTCGAGCCGATGATCAGAAAGTACTGCGTGCGGTCGATGTCGGGAACGGGTGCGAGCAGTTGATGTCCGTACAGCAAACGGTGAATCACGAAGTGCGGCAACGTATCGAGCGAGGTGGCCGAGAATCGATTGCGCGTGCCCAGCAGTGGTGAGAACCCTCCGATGCCGTGCGTCAAGGCTCCGAGGCTGTGCGCCATCGGATTCCCCCAGTACACACCTACCGCGTCCGGTCCGTGAGTGCGTCGGGTTCGAACGAGGCCGTCGGCAACGAGGTCGAATGCCTCGTCCCAGCCGATCTCGACCCATGTGGTGCCGACACGCTTGATCGGCCGGCGCAGCCGATCGGGGTCGGCGTGCAGATCCCCGAGCGCGAGCGCCTTCGGACACAGGTGCCCACGCGAGAGTGGGTCGTCCGAATCTCCCCGAGTGGACGTGATCGCGCCGCCGTCGACAGTGAACGTGAGGCCGCACATGGCTTCGCACAGGTTGCAGCCGCCCAGCCGATGCGTACCCGTCGTCGCGGTCATAGGGTGATCCTCCATGAGTCGGTCCACCACGCTGACCACCGGTACGTTCGTGCTGCTGGCGTCCCTGTACTTCGTTCAGGGTGTGCCGTTCGGATTTTTCACCCAGGCTCTCCCCGTCGTGCTGCGGCGTTCGGGTTTCTCGCTCGTGACCATCAGTGCCACCGGTATCTTGTTCGCCCCCTGGGCCCTCAAATTCTTGTGGGCGCCCTACGTCGACCGGTACGGATCGCGGCGCCGATGGTTGCTCGTCCTCCAAAGCCTCTCTGCCGCAACTGCTCTCGTCTTGGCCTGCCTCGATCTTTCGTCGACGCTGCGGTGGTTGTTCGTCGGGATCGCGGCCGTGAATCTGGTGTCGGCGACCCAGGACGTCGTGACGGACGGTCTGGCGGTGCGCCTGTTGGGACCTCGGGAGCGCGGGATCGGCAACGGTATCCAAGTCGGTGCCTACCGCATCGGAATGGTCGTCGGCGGCGGCGCACTGCTCTGGCTGTTCTCGATCGCGGGGTGGCGCGCGTTGTTCGTGGCAATGGCCGTCCTGTTGATCGCATCGACTGTTCCGGTCTGGATGCTGAGGACACATCTCGAGGCCGCCGACGCGGCGGGAGCAGCAGCGGACCGACCGTCGGCGCGTCGTCTGTCCGTGGTTTGGCTCGATCGCCTCCGTCGTCCGGGGATGGTGGCAATCGTTCTGCTGGTGGCGGGGTACAAGTTCGGAAATTCGATGGGATCGGCGCTGGTGGGGCCGTTCCTGTCCGACTTGGGCCTCACGCTGGCGCAGATCGCGCTGATCGAAGGCGGTCTGTCCTCCGTATCCGCCTTGGTGGGCGCAGCGCTCGGGGCCTGGTACGCGCACCGATTCGGTCGCCGACGCGCCCTCCTGGTCGCGGGAACGACACAGACCGCCGCGCTCGCCCTGTATGCCGCGGTATCCCTCGGCGCGGACGGACTACCCATGATCGTCACTGCCGGCGTAGCGGAGCACGTGTTCGGTGGGGCTGCCACGGTGGTGGTGTTCACCCTGATGATGGACGCGTCGGATCGCGAGTACGCGGGGAGCGACTACACGCTGCTGGCCTGCGCGGTCGTGTTCTCGCAGGGGATAGCCGGACTTGCAGCCGGGGTGGTCGGGCACACGTTCGGATACACGGCACTGTTCGGGACGTCGCTGATGCTGTCGGCTCTCGGCTGCATCGTGATGGTGTCGGCGCTCGCGCGTGGTGTCGGTCCGGCAGGCCTGAAGGGCGTCGTTTCCGTCGGTCGACCGGCCCCGGGTCGGTGAGCCCGGCACACTGGGAGTCATGACCGACATCGCTGCTCAGTCCGTCGCCGATCGACTCGGCCGTCACCTCACGACGTGGGGCGGCGCCAGTGTCGTGCTGGGAGGTGCGCTCGGAATCGCAGGTCGTTCACCGTCGATCAGGGCTTTCGGTGTTCAAAGTGCGGGGTGGGGCGCCATCGACCTCCTGATCGCAGGCGCGGGGGCGCTGTCGAAGAAGCCCCCTACGACGTCCAAACTACGAAAGACGTTGTGGGTCAACGCGGGCCTCGACGTCGGCTACATCGCTGCGGGCGCGCACGTGGCGGTGCGCAAGCCTCGGTTCGGAGGACGCATCACCGTGGAGGAGGCAGCGGGCCATGGCGTCGCGGTCGTCGTGCAGGGCGCCGCGCTGCTGCTGTTGGACACTGTGCACGCTCGCGCCCTCGGCTAGCTGGATCCACGAAAGCTACGGCGTACGAGTCCTGCTCTTCGAGGCACGAGCCATCACGTCGTCGACGACCTTGGTGAGCGCAGGGTCGATCGTGGCACCGGTCTGCGCCATGAAGGTCGTCCTGGTGGTGACCATCGGCCTACCGTTCTGGTCCGTGATGTCGTTCTTGACCACGATGATGTCGCTCCCGGCCAACTGTCGGAACGACTCGAGATACAGGTCGGAGGTCAGTCGGTCGCCGACGCGGATCTGATTGTGGATCTTGAACCCCTGGTCGATCTGAAGAAGGCTTCCGGGGTCGTAGTCGCCGATCACGTGCTCGAACAGATTCTCCAAGGCGATGCCGCCGAGAACGCTGACGAAGGTGGGGGAGGCGATGATCGTGTCGTGTCCGAGTTCGGCGGCACCCGCCTCGGTGTGGTGCGCCGGGTGCGCATCCTGAACTGCAGTGGCGAACTCGCGGATCTTCTCGCGACCGACCTCGTAGAAGTCAGGCATCCGAAAGTGCTCGCCGACCAGGCTGTGCATGTGCGCGGCGACATCTCGTTGCACCGCTGCAGGACGGTCGACCATCGTTTGGGACATTTCACTAGATTACCGCGCATCGTTGTGCTGCCACTCCACCCTGGACGCAGGTCGGACTGCGAAATTAGTCTCACCGGTATGACGACACCCGCGATCGAGATGGATTACACCGTGCTGGACTGCCCCGATCCGGGTGCGCTGGCGGCCTTCTACAGCGGCGTCCTGGGATGGAGTGTGGCGCGCGACGAGGGTGACTGGGCCGAGATTCGCGGACCCGGGCAGCTGCGATTGGCGTTTCAGCTCGCCCCCGAGTTCGCACCGATCGCCTGGCCGGATTCGGGCGTGCACGCACACCTCGACCTGGTGGTCGACGAGTTCGAGACCACCGAGCGGCACGTCCTGAGCCTGGGAGCCGAACTCGTCGACGCATCGGACGCGCACTCGACGTTCAGGGTCTATCGAGACCCCGCCGGTCACATCTTCTGTCTGTGCATCCGGACGTGACCTACGATTCGCTGTCATGTCGTCGAACACATTTCTGGTCGAGCGGTCCACCGTGGTGGAAGCAACCCCGGAGACTGTCCACGCGTTGATCGACAACTTCCACCGGTGGGAATCGTGGTCGCCCTACGAGGGAGTCGATCCGGATCTGACCAAGACGTTCACCGGGCCGGAAGCGGGTGTGGGGGCGTCGTATTCCTGGTCGGGCAACCGCAAGGCCGGTGCGGGGACCATGACCGTCACCGAATCCGTGCCCGGCCGCACCGTGGTACTGGACCTGCACTTCACCAAACCTTTCACCGCGCAGAACGTCACCACGTTCTCCATCGAGCCACAGGCCGGTCACACCGTGCTGCGCTGGCAGATGACCGGACAGCAGAACGCGTTCTTCCGACTGTTCGGGTTTCTCTTCAGCATGGACAAGCTCGTAGGCAAGGACTTCGAGAAGGGTCTGGCTTCGCTGAAGGCGCGGGCCGAGGAAGCCTGACCGGACATTCGACGATCGGCTGATGCCGTGCCGCGCATGAATGCATCCGATGCGCAGATGCTGTGGATGTCCGCAAAGATCCCGAGCGATCAGTTTCTGCTGTTCTGTTTCGACGGCGCCGTGGGCGCAGCAGCGGATGTTCGTGCGACGGTCGTGGCGCGGGCGCACACCATCGACACTCTGCAACTGAAGTGCCGGGAGGTCCCCTTCTCGCTCGACTACCCGATCTGGGTACCGATGGCAGTGACGCCGGCGCACGTGGTCGACCACCGGTTGCCGTCAGCCCGCTGGGTGGACTGCCGGTCGGCGATCGAGAAGTTGATCACCACGGCGGTCGACGTTCACGACACACCCTGGCTCGTACATATTTTCGGACCCGTGTCCGACGCACCCCGCTGCGGCGAATCGGCGCTCGTGATCGTGCTTCAGATATCGCACGCCCTCGTGGACGGGCGCGGCGCGTCCGACGTCGCTCGGGCGTTGTTCGGGACGGACGACCGGGAGCAGCAATCACCGCCACGGCGATCACGGACATGGCACTGGCAGGCAAGGTTCCCCGTCGTGCCCGCCGTAGCGGGTTTCCCCGGTCGCCTCGTCTCCCTCGTGCGACGCGGACGGACCGCGCAGCGAGCGAGCGTCCGACTCGATCGAGACACGAACGCAGGACTCGTTCCCGGGCCGACGCACGGGAGGACACGCCTGCCGATCAACTCTCCGCCGGGGGAGCGTCGCAGCGTCCGGCCGATCGTGTGCGAGGCGTCCAACCTCCGCCGTGACGGTGTGACGGTGACCGCTGGAGCGCTGACCGCAGTGTCGTCGGCGCTTGCTCGGTACCTGGAACACCACGGTCACGACGTGCCGGGCGATCTCTCGGCAGAGACGACGTTGGGTAAGGACACAGCGATGTCCGCCAACAACTTTCGTAACGGCTGCGTCGACCTTCACCCGCGCGTCACCGATCTCGTCGAGCGCGCCCGTGCGATCACGGAGTCCATGGGTGAACGCCGCCGGCGTTTCGCGCACCCGGCTTTCGCCGCCGCCGACCGTGCCACCGAGCTCGTTCCCGCGCCGCTCATGAAGTGGGGGATCCGCCAATTCGACGCGAATGCGGTGCCTGAGCGAGTCACCGGCCACACCGTTCTCTCGAGCGTCAACCGAGGGCGAGCGGACCTCATGGCAGGCGGAGGAACCGTTGCGTGGACGGCCGGCTTCCCGGCGTTGTCGCCGGTGATGGGCTTGACCCATGGTGTGCACGGCATCGGCGACACCGTGACGCTGACGATCGTGACCAGTCCCGCGGTGATGCCGGACGTCGACTTCTACGAACATCTCCTCCGAGCGGCCGTGTCGGACGTCGAACGGGCGTTCCGGGCCACCTGACGCCGGCGCCTATCCTGGCGACCATGCCGATGCGAACTGCAGTGCGACCCAGCCCGGTGTTTCTGGGCGTGATCGCCATCGCCGCAGTCGGTGGCGCCCTCGCGTGGAATGCGGTGCCGGGGAGCGCGTTGTCCTACGCGGGCGTCTTCGTGTTGGTGGTCGGGGGCTGGGTGGTGTCGTTGTGTCTGCATGAATTCGGGCATGCCGTCACCGCGTGGCGCTTCGGCGACCACGACACCGCGGCGCGCGGATACCTCAGCTTGAACCCGTTCAAGTACACCGTGCCGTCGTTGTCCATCGTGCTTCCGCTCGTGTTCATCGCGCTCGGCGGCATCGGATTGCCCGGCGGCGCAGTCTGGTTGAACACGGCCGGGATGACGCGACGGCAGCGCACGATCGTCAGCCTGGCCGGGCCGTTCGCGAACGCCGTTCTGGCGGTGGTGCTTCTGATCGTGATCAGCTCGTTCGGACTGACGGGGGACAACCCGTCGTTCTGGTTCGGATTGAGTTTCCTCGCTCTGCTGCAGGTCATTGCGGTGGTACTGAATCTGATACCGATTCCGGGCCTCGACGGCTTCGGCGCGATCGAACCGTACCTGTCGCCGTCCACCCGCCGATCTTTCGCGCAGGTCGGGCCCTACGGCATCCTGATCGTCTTCGCCTTGCTTTTCGTCCCGGCCGTGAACCGCGTGTTCTTCGACGCGGTCTACGCGCTGTTCGGAGTGTCCGGTGTGCCGTCTCTGTGGGCTCAGTACGGCAGCGCTCTCACCCGGTTCTGGACCCAGTGGTACTGAAACTTCCAGCTACCGGGACGTTTTAGCTAAGGGTCGACGACCGAGCGGCCCTCTTCGTAGCGCGCCGGCGCCCCGCCCGAACGAGGACGAAAGTCAGGAGGACGAAGATCACGACGGCGACGATCGCGCCGGTGGCGGTGGCGCCGCGGAACCCGGGTGCCTCGGTGTCGAGCGTGCGTTCGCCGGCGTGCGCCGCGTTGCTTCCGCCCAGGACGATGGACAGAGTCAGCAGGTTGGGAATTGCCGTCACGACGGCGAGTACGACCGACAGGATTGCGACGAATTTCGCGCCCCGCCGCTTACGCCCGGACCAGGCGGAGTAGAAGAACAGCAGGGGGAGAAGGGTGCAGACGACGCCGAACACCAATCCCCACAGAATGCCCTTGTGGAAGGTTCCCGTGGCGAGATCCGCCACTCGCAGGCTCCACCAACGCGGGAGGAACGCCGCCAGTACGAAGTACGCGATAACGAGGACCACGAGACCGACCAGGACAACAATGGCTTTCCGCATTGCGGTCGACCCGGTCTTGGGCGCGGGCGAGGTCGTATCGGCTGTCATGATCGACAGTGTAGAGGGGACAGGTGCTCGGCCACGGTGAAGCCGCAGGTCGGTGGCGATACTGTGACCATCGTGGCGACCAGGAATCAACCGACCGGCCGTACCCGATGGCAGAGCGAACGCACGGCCGACGAATCGCGTGACTACGTGGCCCGGTTCCGTGAGTTGGAAGAGAAGAACGTCGACACCGACGGGGAAGCCCGGTTTCTGGACGCCGTCCTCGCCCGAGAGTCGACGGTTCTCGACGCCGGATGCGGGACGGGACGCGTCGGTGCGTCGCTGGCTCGTCGCGGGCACCGGGTCACGGCGGTGGACCTGGACCCGATTCTGGTGGCGGAGGCGCGGCGGCACGACAACGTGGAAGTGCACGAGGCCGACCTGTCCACCATGGATCTCGGCGACGCGAGGTTCGACGCCGTGATCGCGGCGGGAAACGTCATGGTTTTCCTCGGTCCGGGTACGGAAAGCGCTGTGCTGCAACGCTTTCATGCTCATCTGCGGCCGAGTGGTGTGCTCGTCTGCGGGTTTGCCACGGACCGGGAGTACACGACGGCGGACTATCTGCGGGACGCGTCTGCGGCCGGATTCGTCGACACTCAGCTGTTCTCGACCTGGAATCTCGATCCGTGGACTGCCGACGCCGACTGGGCCGTCGTGGTCGCGCGCGTGCCGGGATAACCGACCTGCTGGGCCGCCTGCAAATGACAGCGGTGCAAGTTACTTATGGGTTTTTTGGTGACTAGCGTGGTTCATGTGGTGTGTGGTGCAATGCGTGGGCAAACAGTCGAACGTAGCAGCGACCTCGCATCGAAACGGTGAGGCACGCCGGGGTGCGCGACGAAACGAAGTGAGGGTGGCAGTGCCAGGAATTGCAGATGTCTCGCGTCGAGACCTGTTCAGGATCGCCGCGACCGGGTCGGCCGTGGTCGGGTTAGCTGCGCTCGGATCGCGTGCACGTGCGCACGCCGATCCTGCCGTCCTCGGGACGGTCGTCGACTTCGCCGGTGGCGTTCCGACCGCGCTGTCGATCATTGCCGACGGCCATGTGGGCGCTGTGCGGTACGTATCGGATCGTCGTCCGGGCGCGGAGTGGATGGTCGGCAAACCCATGACTGCGGACGAGGCGGCCGGCCTGAAAGCCGTGGGCGCCGAGGTGGTCTCGTGCTACCAGTTCGGCAAGGGCAAGACCGCGGACTGGCGCGCCGGGCTCGAGGGCGGCAAGAAGCATGCAACGCGCGGTCTCGAATTGCACAGGGCGGCAGGGGGACCCGACGACCGGCCGATCTACGCGTCCATCGACGACAACCCGACCCCCGTCGAGTTCGCGACGATGATCGCCCCGTATCTGATCGGGTGGCAGTCCGTGGTCGGTGCCGAGAACCTGGGTGTCTACGCGAATTCGCCGACGATCGACCTCGCGAATGCCGCCGGTCTCGGCGCATTCTTCTGGCAACACAACTGGGGTACGCCCAAGGGGTACGTGAATCCTGCCGCACATCTTCACCAGGTGCGGATCGACAAGGACACCATCGACGGTGTCGGCGTGGACGTCAACAACATTCTGAAAGCGGACTACGGGCAATGGTCACTCGCGTGATCGCCACCGCCGCAACGACATAGGAGACACCGTGAACGAGATCATCGACCTCTTCTACACCGTGCTAGACAGCCTGTACACGAGCTTCTCGAGCATGTTCGGTTCCTGAGAAAAGCAATTCGGCCGTGATCACCGCCTCCCGGGCGGTGATCACGGCCGAATTGTTGTAATACCTGGATGTGCGAACGATCCCCGCCGTGATAACCGCGGATCAGGATCAGACGACGAACATCCCGACCGTGGGGAAGAAGGTGCAGGGAAGGCCCGCCTGCGTCGAGACGGATCCGGCGATCGCAGCCAGAACGCGTCCCTTACCGGTGTCGGCGATCGCGGACAGGGTGGACGGGCCGTCGGGGTTGATCTTCGCGGCACCGGTCAGGGTCTCCGTGCCGGTCTTCAGGGTGTCGACGTTGATCCACGAGACCGTCATCGGCGCGGTCTGTTCCGCGGCGAGCGGCGCGGTGCCCAGCGCTGTGAAGACGAAGCCGGCTTGCGCGGCACCCGGTCCCGGGGGCGGAAGCTGCGCCGGGCCGGGAACGGCGAGGGCGGTTCCGACGCTGTCGGCAGTCGGCGAGATGCACCCGCGACCGAGGGTGGGGTAGAGGAACTGCGCGATGACCGGCCCGTTCTCGGGGATGTCCGGTCCGCCACCGGCGCTGCCGTCGAGGAACGTGATCACCGACGACAGGGTCGTCTTCAGCTGCGGTGAGAGCGGCGCGGTGGCGAGCACAACACGAGCCTGTGCCAGAAGCGCGTTCGACGTGCCGGCAACCTCCGTGGGCGCGGCGACGGCGGCGTACACGGCGGGAGCGAGGAAGGACAGCGGCAGAGCCGACTCGCCTTCGGGGATCGGTTGCGGCACAGGCGCGGCCGACGCGGTCGTCGGTGCGGCAAGGGCGCAGGCGGCTGCCATGGCGATACCGACCAGTGCTGAACGCGTTACACGTCTGCGGTGCACCGTGCCCCCATCTCGTATAGGTGGATCGAGCCGGAGATCGCTGACCCCCGGCACAACTACGGAACCGCCGAAAGGCGAAGGCGCTCACGGTGCCCGGCTCCGGGTGGTCACTCTATGTACACAGCGCAACCGTTGTACAGCCGCCCGATGTCCCGATTGACCGTGTCGTTTCCGACCTTTTGAACCATATCCTGTTAAAGGAGTGAAAATTGAGGTTGTTGATACAAATGTTATCGATCTGGTTGTGGTAGCCGCCCAACGCGGGCTGTGTTCACGAGGTGCGCTCACAGGCGGCTAAGCTCCCGGGCGAGGAACGTCCATGTCCTGACCGTTTCGACGTCCCGACCATTTCGACGAGGAGCGCGCGGACAGTGACATCGGTACCGCGTGAGCGTCTCCATCCTCTCCTTCGCGCCGCGCCCTACCTGCTGGCCGTGACCCTGCTGTTCCGCCTCGTCTGGACGTTCTTCACCGCCAACGGCATGAACTGGGTCGATCTGCACGTCTACGTGGACGGGTCCGCATCGCTGGTCGGGGGAGATCTCTACCGATTCGTCTACGCCGATCAGACTCCGGACTTTCCGCTTCCGTTCACCTATCCGCCGTTCGCGGCCGTCGTGTTCTTCCCGCTGCACTTCCTGCCGTTCACGGTCGTCGGAATTGCCTGGCAGGTAGCCACCATCGCCGCCCTGTACGTGGTGGTTCGGATCAGCCTTCGGTTGGTGGTCGGCGACCGCGCCGATCTGCCGTCGTGGCGCCGCGCGGCACTGCTGTGGACTGCGGTGGGGATCTGGACCGAGTCCATGCGTACGACGATGGATTACGGGCAGGTCAACGTGTTCCTGGTGCTCGGCGGCATGGTGGCGGTCCGTAGTTCGCGATCGTGGTTGTCCGGCGGCATCGTCGGCTTCGTGGCCGGAATCAAGCTGACGCCGGCCATCACGGGGTTGTACTTCCTCGCGCAGCGGCGTTGGAAGGCTGCCGCGTTATCGGCGGTCGCATTCTTCGCAACCGTCGCGGTGAGCTGGTTGATTGCGAGTGAACAGGCACGGCAGTACTTCACCGAGATTCTCGGCGACGCCAACCGCATCGGTCCGGTCGCCTCGGTGTGGAATCAGTCGCTGCGCGGCGCGCTGAGCCGAATCATGGGGCGCGACGTCGGCAACGGCCCGCTCTGGTTGATCTGCGCGGTGGTGCTCCTCGCCCTCGCGTTCCTGGCCTGGCGCGCACTTCGCCGAGACGACCGCCTCGGCACGATGCTGATCGTCCAGTTCGTCGGTCTGCTTCTCTCACCCATCTCGTGGTCGCACCACTGGGTATGGGTGGTTCCGCTGTTCGTTTGGCTCCTGCACGGGCCGTACGGAACCTACCTCGGTACTCGCATCGTCGCCGGATACTGGCTCGTGACAACCCTCGTGGGTGTGCCGTGGATTCTGAGCTTCTTCCAGCCGTCGATCTGGGAGGTGCAGCGGCCCGCGCTGCTCGCCTGGCTCGGAACCGTCGACGTCGTGGGAAGCGTGCTGTTGTTCGGGTGGATCGCGTACGTCGGCCGGCGAACTACCGGCCCTGTGCCAGCCGATCGATCGCGCCGGCGAGAACCACGTCCAAGCTCGTAATGCCCCCCGACGAGTGCGTCGACAGTGTGTAGGTGACCGATCGCCACCGAATGTCGATGTCGGGGTGGTGATCCATGGACTCCGCCTCGTGCGCCACCGCGTCGACCAACGCGATCGCGGCGGGAAACGTCGAGGACGTGATGGTTCGGGACAGCGCATCACCGTCCCTCGTCCACTCGGTGAGCCGGGTGAGTGCCTCGTCGATCTGCGCGTCGTTCAGTAGTTCGGCCATGCCTCCATGGTCCTCGGGAAGAATGGGTGCGGTGTCGGAATCACGAACAGTCGTCGCGGGGGCCGTGATCGTGAACGCGCGGCTCCTGCTCGCTCAACGCGCGCACCCGGCCGAGCTGGCCGGTCGGTGGGAGCTGCCGGGTGGGAAGGTCGAACCGGGTGAACAGGACACGACCGCGTTGGTGCGCGAACTCAGGGAAGAACTGGCTATCGACGTCGTCGTGGGCGATCCGGTCGGAGCGGATGTCGACCTCGGCGGCGGACTCGTCCTGCGCGCCTACCGGGTGAACGTCGTCTCGGGCACACCGGCTCCGCTCGAACACTCGGCCTTGCGCTGGGTGGACGCTGCGGAGCTGCACACCATCGATCTGGTCGCCGCGGACCGGCAGTGGATACCGGATCTCGTGGCGTTGCTCTGACTCAGGCTGCGCGAGCCTTCTTCAGGCCCTTCTTCAGATCCTTGCCGCACACGCCGGCGCTTTCGAGCTTCTTCATGCGCATCACCACGACCGGACACGTCATGCAGCGAACGTCCTTGCGGCAACACTTCTTCTTGGGCTTCAGGCTCGCAACCTTGGCCGCAGCTGTCTTCTTCGACACAAAGGTAAGGGTAACTTGGCTCCCTGGCCTCGGGGAAGGCAACCCTCACTCCCGCGCGTGACATCGGTCACCCCAGAACTACCGCTAAACTACAGCGGTCGCTCTTTTGCTCGCGACGCAGCGCGCTCTCCGGGAGAGTAAGCCGCTAGCTTTCACCCCGCATACAACCGACGGAGAAGTTTTCGCGTGACCACGCCAGCCCCCACGACCTTCCGCAACGTAGCCATTGTCGCCCACGTCGACCACGGCAAGACGACGCTCGTCGACGCCATGCTCCGCCAGTCCGGTGCCTTCGAAGAACGCGCCGAAGCGATCGACCGCGTGATGGACTCCGGTGACCTGGAGAAGGAAAAGGGCATCACGATCCTGGCCAAGAACACGGCCGTCCACAAGCGCAACGCCGACGGCAGCACCACCGTCATCAACGTGATCGACACCCCCGGCCACGCCGACTTCGGCGGTGAGGTCGAGCGCGGCCTGTCCATGGTCGACGGAGTCGTCCTGCTCGTCGACGCGTCGGAAGGTCCGCTGCCGCAGACCCGTTTCGTGCTGCGCAAGGCGCTCGCCGCCTCACTGCCCGTCATTCTGGTCGTCAACAAGACCGACCGTCCCGATGCGCGCATCGAGGAAGTCGTCTCCGAGAGCCACGACCTTCTGCTGGACCTCGCGTCCGATCTCGACGACGAGGCCGCCGAGGCCGCCGAGCTCGCTCTCGACCTGCCGGTCCTGTACGCGTCGGGCCGCGAGGGCAAGGCGAGCATGAAGCAGCCCGAGAACGGACACGCCCCGGACGCGGAGAACCTCGACGAGCTCTTCGAGATCCTCCTCAGCTACATCCCGGCCCCCAAGGGAAACGTCGACGCGCCGCTGCAGGCCCACGTCACCAACCTCGACGCGTCGGCCTTCCTCGGCCGCCTCGCTCTGGTCCGCATCCACAACGGCGAACTCAACAAGGGTCAGACCGTCAGCTGGATGCGCGAGGTCAACGGCGAGCCCGTCGTCCAGAAGGCCAAGATCACCGAGCTGCTCACCACCATCGGTGTCGAGCGCGTGCCCGGTGAGAAGGGTGTGGCGGGCGACATCGTCGCCGTCGCCGGCTTCTCCGACATCATGATCGGTGACACGCTCGCCGACCTCGAGAACCCGGTCGCGCTCCCGCGGATCACCGTGGACCAGCCCGCCATCTCGGTCACCATCGGCACCAACACCAGCCCGCTGGTCGGACGCGTCAGCGGCCACAAGCTGACTGCGCGCATGGTGAAGTCGCGGCTCGACCAGGAGCTGGTCGGCAACGTCTCGCTCAAGGTTCTCGACGTCGGACGGCCGGACGCCTGGGAGGTGCAGGGTCGTGGAGAGCTCGCGCTCGCCATCCTCGTCGAGCAGATGCGCCGCGAGGGCTTCGAGCTCACCGTCGGCAAGCCGCAGGTAGTCACCAAGCAGGTCGACGGCAAGCTGCACGAGCCGTTCGAAGAGCTGACCATCGACACCCCCGAAGAGCATCTCGGCAACGTCACCCAGCTCCTCGCAGCCCGTAAGGGAAAAATGGTCCAGATGGCGAACCACGGCGCAGGCTGGGTTCGCATGGAGTTCATCGTTCCCTCGCGCGGACTGATCGGTTTCCGAACCGAATTTCTCACCGACACCCGAGGAACGGGCATCGCCAACGCCGTCTTCCACGGTTACGCCCCGTGGGCCGGCGAGATCCGCGCCCGCCACACCGGATCGCTCGTCTCCGACCGTCATGGCAGCGTGACCCCGTTCGCGATGATCCAGCTGGCCGACCGCGGAACGTTCTTCGTCGAGCCGGGTGCGGACACCTACGAGGGCATGGTCGTGGGCATCAACCCGCGTCAGGAAGACCTCGACATCAACGTCACGCGCGAGAAGAAGCTGACCAACATGCGTCAGTCGTCGGCCGACGTCATGGAGACCCTCGCCAAGCCGAAGAAGCTGGACCTGGAAATGGCGATGGAATTCTGTGCCGGAGACGAGTGCGTGGAGGTCACTCCCGAGGTCGTGCGCGTCCGCAAGGTGCACCTCGACTCGAACGAGCGCGCCCGCGAGCGCTCGCGCAGCAAGTCGCGCGACAAGGCTGCTCTGTAGTCGGCGACGAGACGAACTGACGGTGGGTCCGTCGATCCCGACCGGCCTCCGGCCCGATCGCTGCCGGCGCCGCGCGTATCGATTCTCCATCGGACTGGTGGGTCTCGTGGTCGTCCTGTCCGGATGTACCGCGGACCCACCGCCGGCGATTCAGAGCACCGAGACGCCCGAGTCGACGCCGGCTGTGGCGGCGCCGACGGGCAACCCGGTGGTCGTCGCCATCGACGACGTCGGAACCGGGTTCAATCCACATCTGCTTGCTGACCAGTCGCCGGCCAACGTCGCGGTCAGCACACTGGTGCTACCGAGTCCGTTCCGCCGACTGGCCTCGGCCGACGGTGCATCCACATGGGGCCTCGACTCGGCGCTCATGGTGTCCGCGGACGTCACGTCCCTCGCACCGTTCACGGTGACCTACGTTCTTCGCGACGATTCCCAATGGTCCGATGGCGCCCCGATCGCGGCGGAGGACTTCAGATACCTGTGGCAGCAGATGATCACCCAACCGGGCGTCGTCGACCCTGCCGGATACAGCCAGATCGAGGACGTGCAGTCCTCCGGTGGCGGCAAGACCGTTGCGGTGACCATGAAGTCGGCGTATCCGGCGTGGCGGGAACTGTTCACCGACCTGCTCCCGTCGCACCTGGTCAAGGACTCGCCGGGCGGGTTCGAGCAGGGGCTGCGCGACAACGTTCCCGTCTCGGGTGGGCAGTTCCGTATCAAATCGATCGACAAGGGTCGCGACGAGATCCTGCTCGAACGCAACGACCGGTTCTGGGGCGCTCCTGCGGCGCCCGATCAAATCCTGTTGCGCCGCGGGGGATCTGCGTCCCAGCTCGCGGATTCGATGCGCTCCGGTGATGCACAGGTCGCCCAGGTTCGAGGCGGGGCGGCCACCCGCGCGCAGCTGAGCGCAATTCCGAACGTGCGGACCGACAGCATCTTTCAGCCCCGGTCACTCCAGTTCGTCATCAACGGCCGCGTTCCGGAACTGACCGATCCGAACATCCGTCGCGGAATCATGGGTCTTCTCGATCAGAACCTCCTCGCGATCGTTGCCGCCGGCGGAGAGTCGGCCGTCCGCTCCGCAGGCGCTCAGGTCCTCTCGCCGTCCCAACCGGGCTACGTCAGCACCGAACCGGCCCCGATAGGGCGAACCGCTGCGATCCAACTGCTCAGCGCCGCAAACGTGTTCGCGGGTGCACCCGCGCCGACCCCCACGCCGACGACGACGCCGACGCCGACGGCCACCCCGACTCCGACGGGCGACGGACCGGTACTTCTCGATTTCGTCATCGGAGCACCCGAGGACGACGACGTCGCGCTGGCGGTGGCCAACACGGCCGCCGACCAGCTTCGGGCAGCAGGCGTGGAAGCCAGTGTGGCTCCGACGGATCCGGCCGAGCTGTACGGGACTGCGCTCACCACCGGGGCGGTCGACGCGGTGGTCGGGTGGAATCGCGCGGTGTCCGACCCCGCCACGGTGATGGCGTCGCGGTTCGGATGTCCGCCGATCGGATCAGCTGTCGCGGCTCCGTCGAGTGCGACCGAGACGACCGAAACGGCCGAACAGCGAGCACCCGAACCGCTTCTGCTGAGCAATGTCTCGGGGTTGTGCGATCCAAGTCTTCAGGCGTCGTTCGAGCTCGCGCTGGCGGGTGTCACCGACGTCGGCAGGGTCGTCTCCGAAGCGGAACCGAAACTGTGGGCGCTCGCCGCTGTGCTGCCGATCGTGCAGGACACCTCGGTTGTCGCCGTCGGTCCCGGTGTGTCCGGGGTGTCTTTGGCCGGTCCGCCGGAGCTCGGGGTGTTCTCCGACGCCGCGCAGTGGATGCGAGCGGACCGGTGACCGAGTCGGCCACGCGTCGAGTGCTTTTCGTTCATGCACATCCGGACGACGAAACCATCACCACCGGCGGCACCATCGCGGTGGCCGCCCGCTCCGGCGCCGAGGTGACGGTTCTGACCTGTTCGCTCGGCGAGGAAGGCGAAGTCATCGGAGAGGAGTGGGCCGGGCTGGTCGCCGACCGCAGCGATCAGCTCGGCGGGTATCGCATTCACGAATTGAGTTGTGCGCTGGCCGAACTCGGTTGTTCGAAGCCGAGGTTTCTCGGTGGAGCAGGTCGGTGGCGTGACTCCGGCATGGTGGGCACACCGGCGGCCGACCACCCGCGTGCGTTCGTCCGTGCCGACCGGGACGAGGCCGTCGGAGCGATGGTCGCCGTCATTCGGGACCTCCGCCCACACGTCGTGGTCGCGTACGACCCGGTCGGCGGCTACGGCCACCCGGATCACCAGCAGGTCCACCTTGTGGCCTCCGCGGCTTTCGACGCGTCCGGTGATCCCGCCGCCTTCGTGGGCGTCGGTCAGGCATGGGCTCCGTCGAAGATGTACTGGACGGTGACCGGTGCAGCCCAGTTGGCAGACGGACTGACCGATCTCGGGGAGTACCCGGCGCAGTGGACATTCCCGCAACCCGGCGAACTGCCGTCCGTACCGGATGCCGACGTGACCACCTCGATCGACGTCCGCAGCGCGGGAGAGGCGAAACGAGCAGCTCTGCGGGCCCACGCGACGCAGGTCACCCTCGCGAGCGGGGGCCGGGCCTATGCGTTGTCCAACAACGTGGTTCAGCCGGTTTTCGAAGACGAGCAGTACATCTTGGTACGAGGGAACCTTGGTGACACCGATGCCGACGGACGGGAGAGCGACCTCTTCTCCGGCATCGGGTGAAAGTGGTCGTCGCACGTCCCCGTATGCTGTGAGCGTCATCACCGAACGCTGTCGGACGGTGAGCGCGACCGAAGGGATGACCCATGATATTCAATTACGACATTCAGAACGCAATCGCAGCGTTCGTCGACTCCATCCGTCCGATGGGTGACGCGCAGGCTGCTCTGTACGAGTCAATCCTGTCTCAGTTCGCCAATGGTGTAAGCGGATTCCTCACGTCCATCGGCTTCCCTCCCCGTTGACGGAGCCCTCCACACAGACGTTCGCACGAGGTAGGTCCGTACTCGAGGCGGTGTCGGTCGCAACCGTTGCCGCACTGACTTTCGACGGGTTTCTGTCGGCGGTAGTTGCTGCCCTTTTTCTTCCCCTGTACGCCGGGTCCACTCCCTTCCCGATCAGCGCTCTCGCGGCGGGGGCGCTCAACGTCGTGCTCGTACGATCGGCCATGGCTGCATCGGGAAGCATCGGCCAGGGCTCGCTCCCTCTGGTCGGGTTCTTCGTCGGGTTGGTTCTGTGTGCGCTGGGCGGTCCGGGTGGCGACGTGATCCTTCTCGCCGACTGGCGAGCTGCGCTCCTGCTCGTCGCAGGTGTTGCCCCGCCGGCCGTGCTGCTCTACTCCGCGAGGATCAGGGCGCTCACCCGGGGTTGACCGTGTCCCAGAGGTTGCAGTGGTGCTCGGTGCGGTGGTCGACGAGATGGACCCCGGATCCGGTGATTGGATTGTCGAACTGCATTACGGGGGTATCGGTGCCGGTGGTGACCGGCCAGTCGACATTCTCGATCGGACCCGGTGTGCCGGTACGAGCGAACGACGCCCATGCCGCCACCATGTCTGAACCGAGCTCGTGCTGCCCCGGTCCGGTGAGCAGGTCTTCGCCCCCGAGATCGAACAGATAGGGCAAGTCGGTGGCGTGCGCCGCGCCCTGAGGTATACCCGACGACGCCACTCCACTCACGTCGTGCGCGCTCCGATCGGCGAACTCGTAGCTGTAGACCGGAGTTCCGTCGGCGGCCAGATCGCGCGCGCCGTGCGCGGTGGTGCATGCCCAGGCGACGTCGGTGACGAGGGTCGCCCAGGCGACCGGCGCCGAATCGTAGGCGGTCAGCGGGTACTGCGCGGTCACCGCTGCGGCGTCGGCGGGAAACGACGCTTGGACCAGTGAGCCGTAGTTGTCCGCGGTCACCGCGGTCGGATCGGTGAGCAGTAGTCCGCCGATGAAGGACCGGTGTTCGTCGCGGTTGCCGCCGGACAGAACAGGCACCTTCAGCCAATCCCCGTCCTCGACGGCGCGCGCGGGATCGCGTGGCAGCAGAGCGGTGCCGTAGGCCAACGGGTTGCCGAACAGCACCGCCTGCCCGAGCAAGGCGTCGACCGGTTGTGCGCGCAGACAGGCCAGCGGCTCGGGAGCGGTGCACCCGAGGGTCGCCGCCGCCGCTGCTCCCTGAGTTTCGCTGTCGGACAACGCAATCAAGGATGACGACGCAGGTAGTCCGGGAAACAGCGTGCCGGGAGGCCACGCGAGGCGGCAGGAGCCTGACGAGAAGGCAGCCCTGTCGATCAGTCCCTCGGCCGCCGGCGAGGTCAGCGCTGCGCAGGTCGATGTTCCGCCGGCCGACTCGCCGAACAGGGTGACGGCGTCGGGATCGCCGCCGAATGCTTCGGCGTTGTCGTTCGCCCAGCGCAGAGCGGCCAGTTGGTCCGCGAGCCCGAAGTTCCCGGACCCCGCGAGTCCGGGTAGTCCCAGGTATCCCAGCATTCCGAGTCGGTAGTTCGCCGTCACGACTATCACGTCGCCTTGATCGGCAAGCCGCTGGGCGTCGTACTGAGAGCCGGCTCCGCTGGTGAAACCGCCGCCGTGCCACCACACCATCACCGGTCGGGGTTCATCGCTCGCGCGGGCCGGAACGGTGACGTTCAGAAACAGGCAGTCCTCGTCCGTCGACGAGACCGATTGGGCAGTCTCACCCGTCTGCGGGCACGGTGAGCCCGCTCGGGTGGCGTCGAGCACGTCGTCGGTGTCGGGGAACGGCTCGGGAAGGGTCCACCGGCGGTCACCGGTCGGCGCCAGCGCGTACCGAACGCCGAGGAACTGGTGTGTGGCGCCCACGTCGACTCCCTGCAGAGTTCCCGTCGTGGTGTCCACCAGCAAGTCCGATCCGGCGTCCGGTTCGTTCACCGCCGACGAGCATCCGGCAGCGACCAGCACCGTCGCAGCGACGACTGCGAGTGCGCGCTTCATGGGATCACCCGCGTGGCCGCGTCGATGGTGCGCACGAGTTCGTCCGCCAGTGCCTCGGGCTCGGCTCCCGCGGCGGTCAACCCGACCGCGGTGTCCAGGACGGCGCGGATGGTCAGCGCCATGAGGGTCACGTCGAACTCACGCATCTGACCGGCTACCTGACCGTCCCGGAGCAGGCCGGCCGTGGTCATCATCTCCGCCGCGTGTTCTTCTCGCTCGTCCCGTCGCAGGCTGTCCTCGGTACGACTGGTGTAGAGCGCGGTGAGGGCTCGAAGGTGACGCGGACAGCGGGCGTAGAACATGATGCTGCCGCGGACGAACGACGCCACGCTGTCTCGGGGCGACTGCGCCGACAGGGTGTCCGGGTGCACCTCCTGGCGGCCCAGGTCGTAGATCGAGTCGACGGCCGCTTCGAACAGTTCGCGCCGGCCGCCGGGGAAGTGGTAGTTCACAACCCCACGGCTGACGCCGGCGCGTTCGGCAATGCGGACCAACGACGCCTGCTCGGCACCGAGGTCTGCCAGCGCATGTATCGCTGCGTCGACGAGTTGGGCGCGACGAGCCGATTGCAGGAAGGTCTGGGCCATGCCTTCGAAGTTAGCAGCCCAGACCAGATTCTGACACCCGTGTCAGATCTAGATGATTCCCGCCGACTCTCCGGCTCGCGATAGCACCTCTTCGACCATGGCCGGTGTCAGTCGTCCGGTGAAGGTGTTCTGTTGGCTCACGTGATAGCACCCGAACACGTGCAGCGGTTCGAGCGCCGTGGTCGGGGTCAGGACGACGTGCGCTCCGTGACCGAACTTGGGTCGCGGTCGGGGGACGAGCCACCCCGACGTACCGAGAATGGGAAGCAGGGCTTGCCAGCCGAACCCGCCCAGAACGACCACTGCGCGGATCGTCGGCGCCAAGAGGTGCAGTTCGGTCTCGAGCCACGTACGGCAGCGATCACGCTCGTCGGGCGTGGGCTTGTTGTCGGGTGGCGCGCAGTGCACCGGGGCGGTGATCCGGGTGCCGTGCAGTGCCAACCCGTCGCCGATGTGCGTCGCTGTCGGCTGATTCGCCAGACCGACCGCGTGCATGGCCGCGTAGAGCACATCACCGCTGCGGTCACCGGTGAACATGCGGCCCGTACGGTTGGCGCCGTGCGCCGCGGGGGCCAACCCGACGACGAGCAACCGTGCGTCCGCGGGTCCGAAACCGGGAACGGCTCTGCCCCAGTACGTCTGGTCACGAAAGCTTGCCCGCTTCTCCCGCGCGACCTGCTCGCGCCAGTCCACCAGTCTGGGGCAGGCGCGGCACGACGAGATCCGGGAATCCAGCTCGGCAATCGACGTCGGGCCACTCACCGGCGTGCCCAGACGTCACCTGCGCCGGGCTGAGCAGCCTCGACGATGGACCACGCACGCTCGACGGGAACGTCAACGATGTCGTAGTGCCCCTGCCCGGCGGCGGTCGCGGCGACGATGGTGGCGACACCTGCCCGTCGCTGAAAGAAGCTCTGCCGCACCGTCCACCCGAGGATACCGTCGGACTCCACCGTGGCCCGCCGTCGATCGAGGCTTCCGTACTGCGTGACGAGCCACCCGGTGTCGGCCGCGTGGCCCAGCCCGCGATAGCGATCCACGGCGAGCGCGGTGGCAGCGACGAGCGCAACTACAGCCCCCACCCAGACGACCGACGGGATCACGCCAGTGGCGAGTTGGACGACGACGAGAACGGCCACGACCGCCAGGACAGGAGACAGCGCGCGAGTCAGTCTGCGTCGCAACGCGATACGGCCGTGTGGGACCAGCGGGACGAGCGCGGCGTCGGGTGGACCGATGTCGGCGAGAACCGCCGTCATGACCCGCGTCGCCTCCCGGAGCGGTGCGGCCGGCAACACGAGCGAGGAATCCGACTTCTGGGCACTGACGCCGGTCATCACGGCATCGAGTTTGGCGCCACCGGCCCACCGCAGCACGAGGGGCCGCCGCAACATGGTGCCGCGCAAACGATCTCGGTCCAGCGTCGTATGACGAGTGCTCAGCAGACCGTGTCCGACGCGGAGTCGGTGCCCGTCGTCCGTTACTCGAAGATTGCCGTAGACCACCAGGTAGCGCACGCACGCGAGCACGCTGGTGACCACCAGGAAGACCACGATTCCCAACCCCACCAGAGCAACGATGCCGAGGCGGGCGGCGGAGTCGACGCCGCTGCGCGCCGCGTCGGAGTCGGCGATCGTTCCGCCGAGTCCGGACTGAAAGATCAAACCGGCGACCGCGGCAACGATCACGACGCCGGTGGCGGTGAACGGTGCGAATCGGACCCAGGAATTACTGAAGTGGGCGATCTCTACTTCCGGCGACGGTGGCGCAACCGCGACGTGGTGCTGTCCGTCAGGTCCCGGACGCTCGGGCGCCGCGGCGGGGGAGGTGTCCATGAGGTCGTCGCGCAGGGCAGGTACGAGACCGGCGTCGAGTGCATTCAGCTCGAACTGTTCCCGCTTGTCCACCTTCTGCCCCGTCCCGATGCGGACGATCGACAGACCCAGCAATCGGTGCATGACCTTCGATTCGACGTCGACGCTGCGAATCCTGCTGCGTGGCACCGACAACAGCTTCTTCTGGAACAGTCCGGTTCGCAGCTGCACGTGCACGGGACCGATCCGGTAACTGGTAGTGAACCACCGCAGGATCGCGAATACGACCGTCAGCCCGAGAACGGCGAGGCTCCAGATGTGGTTTCCGCTCTGGGCTCCCAGGAACGTGGTGGCGACCAGTGCGGGAAGGAAACGGACGACCTCGGTGACGGGATGGATCAGCAACATGCGTTTGTCCAGCCGCAGCCACGGTTGCTCGCTCTCCGCCGCGACCGCGTCGGGGCCCGCTGCGACGGCTGGGACGTCGCCCGGACTCGTCACGTCGCGTCGCCGCGGGTCCGAGCGGCGATCTCGGTCAGAAGGGCCACCGTCTCGTCGGCCACTACCTTGTCCAGAGCCGAGATCTTGACCGCTCCGGCGGAGGACGCGGTGGTGATGGTGACTGTGGACAGCCCCAGCGCCCGGTCGATCGGGCCGCGTTCGGTGTCGACGGTCTGCACGCGCGAGATCGGAGCCACCCGCCACTCCTGATCGAACCACCCGGTGCGCGAGTAGACCGCCGTCTCGCTGATCTCCCAGCGGTGCACTCGGTACCGCCACGAGGGGACCACTGTGATGTGCACCACAGCAAGAATGATCGTCACTGCAGCGACGGACAGGTTCGGCCACCATGCCGGGTCGTCGGAATTCACCGACAGCACGACTGCCCACACGATCTCGGTGATGGCAACGACAGCCCACATGAGCGCGGCATTGATCGCCCACAGCGTCCTGGCCTTGGGGCTGGGTGTACGAGTCGGATCGATCATGGTTACGACGGGAGCGGGCGGTTCTTGGCTCATGGTGTCCTTGTCCAGGAGTCGACACGACAGGTCGTCTGTTCGCACTGCTACGGACTTGTGGCAACACTGTGACTCAGCGACCCCTGCAGTGGCAAGCACACAGTCCGAAGGCGCATGATCGAACCGTGACTTTTCTGCCCGATCCCACAGTGTCATCGCCGTCGTCGTCCGTTGCACCCAGTGCGGAACCGGAGCCGTCCGCCTCTGCCGTTCGTCGTGCGCTTCGGCGTGCACGAGACGGTGTGGTGCTCAACGTCGACGAGGCCACTGTTCTTCTGCACGCCCGCGGTGACGATCTGGTGGATCTGACGACGTCGGCCGCTCGGGTGCGTGACGCCGGGTTGCTCGCGGAGCGTCGCCCGGGAACGGTGACGTATTCGCGGAAGGTGTTCATTCCCTTGACGCGTCTGTGCCGCGACACGTGCCACTACTGCACGTTCGTCACGGTTCCGGGCAAACTGCGCGCCGAGGGCCATTCGATGTTCCTCGAAGCCGACGAGGTGCTCGACATCGCTCGCCGCGGGGCCGAACTGGGGTGCAAGGAAGCACTGTTCACCCTCGGCGACCGTCCCGAGGCGCGGTGGCCGGAGGCGAAGGAATGGCTCGACGCGCGGGGGTACGACTCCACGCTCGACTACCTGCGTGCGATGTCGATCCGGGTGCTCGAGGAGACCGGCCTGTTGCCGCACCTGAATCCAGGCGTCATGAGCTGGGAAGAGATGTCACGACTCAAGCCTGTGGCGCCGTCGATGGGCATGATGCTCGAGACCACCTCGCGGCGGCTTTTCGAGGAGAAGGGCCAGGCTCACTACGGAAGTCCGGACAAGGATCCGGCTGTCCGGCTGCGCACCCTGACCGACGCGGGTCGGCTGAACGTTCCGTTCACCACCGGAATCCTGGTGGGCATCGGGGAAACGATCCGTGACCGCGCCGAGTCGATCATGGCAATACGTTCCTCGCACAAGGCTTTCGGGCACGTCCAGGAAGTGATCGTCCAGAATTTTCTGGCCAAGGACGACACCGCCATGCGCGGCTCGCCCGACGCCGGGCTGGAAGAGTTCACGGCGACGATCGCCGTGGCGCGATTGCTGCTCGGACCGTCGATGCGTATCCAAGCGCCGCCGAATCTCGTTGCGGCGGAGGAATGTGCGGCGTTGCTCGCCGCCGGCGTCGACGATTGGGGCGGTGTGTCCCCGCTGACGCCGGATCACGTCAATCCCGAGCGCCCGTGGCCGAACCTCGATTCGCTCGCCGAGATCAGTGCCGGCGCCGGATTCATCCTCACCGAACGCACTGCGGCGCAACCGAAGTACGTGCTCGCCGGGTCACCGTGGATCGATCCCAGAATTTCCGTCCACGTCCGTGCGTTGGCCGATCCGGTCACCGGGCTCGCGCGGCCCGACACGATGCCGGCGGGTCTGCCGTGGCAGGAACCGGACGAGGTGTGGGAATCGACCGGACGGGTCGATCTGAACACCGAGATCGACACCGACGGCCGCAACACCGACACGCGTTCGGACATCGGATCGGCGTTCGGTGACTGGGAATCCATCCGCGAACAGGTAGCCGGGCTGGCCGCGCTCGAGACTGTCGACCGAGACGTCGCATCGGCGTTGCGGGCTGCGGAGAAGAACCCCGGCGGGTTGACCGACGATCAGTACCTGGCACTCGCCACCGCCGAGGGATCCGCGCTGGACGCGGTCGCCGCGTTCGCCGATCACCTGCGCAAGGACGTCGTCGGCGACGATGTCACCTACGTGATCAACCGGAACATCAACTTCACCAACATCTGCTACACCGGGTGTCGGTTCTGCGCGTTCGCTCAGCGCAAGGGCGACGCCGACGCGTTCTCCCTGTCCTCCACAGAGGTGGCGGACCGGGCGTGGGAAGCGCACGTACTCGGCGCCACCGAGGTGTGCATGCAGGGAGGTATCGATCCCGAACTCCCCGTGACGGGGTACGCGGACCTGGTGCGCGCGGTCAAAGCGCGCGTACCGGAGATGCACGTGCACGCGTTCTCACCGATGGAGATCGTCAACGGCGCCTCCCGCGGCGGGCAGTCGGTGCGCGATTGGCTGATCGAGTTGCGGGCCGCCGGACTGGACACGATTCCCGGAACCGCGGCGGAGATTCTCGACGACGAGGTGCGGTGGGTGCTCACCAAGGGCAAACTGCCGGCGCAGACATGGATCGACGTCGTCACCACTGCGCACGAGGTCGGGCTCAGATCGTCGTCGACGATGATGTACGGCCACGTCGACAATCCGTCGCACTGGGTCGGACATCTCAACGTGCTCAAGGGGATTCAGGACAAGACCGGAGGCTTCACCGAGTTCGTCCCGCTTCCGTTCGTGCATCAAAGTTCACCGCTCTACCTTGCGGGCGCCTCGCGCCCCGGTCCGACGAACCGTGACAACCGGGCGGTGCATGCGCTGGCGCGCATCATGCTGCACGGGCGCATCGACAACATTCAGACGTCCTGGGTCAAGCTGGGCGTCACCGGAACGCAGGTGATGCTGAACGGCGGCGCCAACGACCTGGGCGGAACGTTGATGGAGGAGACCATCTCCCGGATGGCAGGATCGCAACACGGATCCGAGAAGACCGTCGAAGAACTGCACGCCATCGCGAACGGCATCGGCCGCCGCGCCGTCCAACGAAGCACCGCCTACACCGACAGGAGCACCGCTGCGTGAGCCCCGATCGCCTCGGTGACGAGAAGGTGGCCGCCGCACTCGGCGCCGCCGTCCGCGTCATCGTCCCGACCCTGACTCTGCTGGCCGAACGTGACCCCTTCGGGATCAAGAAGCGCACGTTCCGCACCGCATCCGATACCGACACGCGACTCGATCAGGCACTCGACGCGGTCGCCTGGGTCTTCGACGCCACCGACGTCCCCGGCACCGAGGCGTGGTCGACCATGTCGCTCGACAAGCGAACGTCGTGGTGGGTCAACCGCGTCGGTGCACTCGGGACGATTGCGGTGGCCTTTCCCGGCTTCTTCGGAGTGCTGGCGCGTCGTCTGCCGCTGCAGGACATCCTTGGCTTCTCCAACCAGGCCATGGTGATCGTGGCCGTCGCACGCGAATGCGGAGTGACGGACCACGACGAGCTGGTCCGTCTGCTCGCAGCAGTGCTCTGCAAGCGAAATCTGCCGAGCAGAGCGGTGGACGAAGCGAAGGCGGCGGGAAGGCCGGACGCCGGTCGAAAGTCTCTCGAGACCAGAACGGCGGAGGCTGCGACCGAGGACAGACCGCGTTCGCCGTCCGCAGTGCTCTCTGCATTGTGGTCGGTCACGAAGATCCTTCGAGGCATCGCAGACGAGTTGGACAAGCGACCCGACGCCCGTACCGTTTATCGGTGGCTCGGCAACGTGCCTGTCGTCGGCGCCGTAGCCGGCTATTTCGGAGAACGCGGTGCGCTGTCGCGCGCAGTGAAACTTGCACGAAAGTGGATACGCACCGAGGGTCTGTCCGCCGCCTAGCGGTCAGGGCACCCTCAGCGCGAAACGGGGCAGTGGTCGGGTGATACTTGAGCTTCGGTTCGGGTAGTACCTACTCGCCCCACAAGCTCGAGAAAGGTCAAGGAGACACCAGTGCCCTACACGATTGCAGAACCGTGCGTCGATGTGCTGGACAAGGCATGCATCGAAGAATGCCCTGTCGACTGCATCTACGAGGGCGGCCGCATGCTGTACATCCACCCCGACGAGTGTGTGGACTGCGGCGCGTGTGAACCGGTGTGCCCCGTCGAGGCGATCTTCTACGAGGACGACGTTCCCGATCAGTGGTCCGCGTACGTCGGTGCCAACGTCGACTTCTTCGACGATCTGGGTTCCCCGGGTGGCGCGGCCAAGGTCGGCAAGACCGACTTCGATCCGCCCTTCATCAAGGCCCTGCCGCCGATGGGCGAGAGCTGATCTTGCCGGTCGCAACATCGAACCGAATCCCACGGGCAGCCGGATTGCCGGACTTCCCGTGGGATTCGCTCGCCGACGTGAAGGCGACTGCCGCGTCGCACCCGGACGGCATCGTCAACCTGTCGGTCGGAACGCCCGTCGACCCGGTCGCACCCGTCGTTCGGGACGCACTGCATGCAGCCTCTGCCGAGCCGGGTTATCCGGCGACGGTGGGAACCTCGGCCCTTCGCGCCGCGGCCGTGGCGGCGCTCGAGAGAAGGTACGGCGTCACCGGTCTTGCCGACGACGCCGTGTTGCCGGCCATCGGCACCAAGGAAATGATTGCGTGGTTGCCGACGCTTCTCGGTTTCGGGTCCGACGACCTCGTGGTGATTCCGGAACTCGCGTATCCCACGTACGAAGTCGGTGCGCTACTGGCACATTCGAGCGTCGTCCGGTCCGACGACACGGTCGGGTTCGGTCCGCAACGGCCGTCGATGATCTTCGTGAACTCGCCGTCCAATCCGACAGGTCAGGTGCTCGGTGAGGCGCACCTGCGCAAGGTCGTCGACTGGGCACGTGAACGCGGCACCATCGTCGTGTCGGACGAGTGCTACCTCGGGCTGAGTTGGGACGGGCCGGCGCTGTCGGTTCTGGACCCGCGGGTCTGCGGGGGCGACTTCACCGGTCTGCTTGCGGTGCATTCGTTGTCGAAGACGTCCAACCTCGCGAGCTACCGTGCCGGCTTCGTCACCGGCGACAGCGCCCTGGTTGCGGAGCTCCTCGAGGTGCGCAAGCACGCGGGCATGATGGTGCCGTATCCCATCCAGGCCGCCATGACCGCCGCGTTGTCGGACGACGAGCACGAGAACGAGCAGCGCGAGCGGTACCGGCGCCGTCGCCAATCGTTGCGGTCCGCGGTGTCCGGAGCCGGATTCACCATCGATCATTCCGAAGCGGGCCTGTACCTGTGGGCGACCCGCGGTGAGGCATGCCGGGACACGGTGGCGTGGTTCGCCGAGCGCGGCATCCTGGTTGCGCCGGGAGAGTTCTACGGACCGCGCGGATCGAAGCACGTGCGTATTGCGCTGACTGCCACCGACGAGCGGATCGATGCCGCGGTCGCGCGGCTGGGTTCGAACTGAGGTCCGACCGTGGGTGCACTGGACCGAGCACAAGAGGACATCGCCTGCGGTGAACCGTGGCGCGCCCGCAACCGACTGAGCTCGGTTCTGGAGCAGGAGCCGGCTTCCCAGGGCGCACTCGACCTGCTCGGCTACGCGTACCTGGCGATGGACGATCTCGCGGCCGCGGGTGCGGCGTGGTTCCTGACGGACCGACCGGACGAGGACCCCGACGTGACGCCTGCGCTGAAGGCGCTGGCGACGGCGTACCCGGATCCTCTGGCACTGGCTCGTGCGTTGCCGATCCGGGCGCCGTCGTCCGCCTATCCGCCTCGTGCCCGCCGACGCCTCGCGATTCTGGGTTCGAGGGTGCGGGCGAGCGGTCAGGAGTGGGAACCGCCCGGTGAGGTGCACTTCTTCGAGCAGGACGGAGTCGACGTCGAGGCGTTCCGTGAGTGGCCCACCACGGTCGCGACCACTCGATCCGGAATACGAGTGGTCGCGGCCGTACTGGTCGTCGCAATGCTGGCCGGAGCGTCGATCGCCGCTGTGATCACGCTCCTGCTGTGACGGTTATCCGCCGCTGGTGTTCAGTTCCCCGTTGACGCCCGCGGGGTAGAAACCGCCGGAGCGCACCGGCTTCGGGTTGAGGTAGACGATGTTGAGAACCTGGCCGGGGGTCCGGCTGAAGGTGATACCGCTGGGATCGGTGGGCACGAGGTTCGCACCGCCGTTCAACGTGAGGCCCTGATCGAGATCCGTCGGTCCGTCGAGGCTGTCGCGTGCATCGGAGATGGCGTTCGCGGCATCGATCAGCCCCAGGTTGTAGAGCGATGTGCGCACGATCCCGGCGTGATAGGCCTCGACGGACAGGATGCCGGCCGCGGCTTCGAGGTAGGTCTTGTTCGAGATCAGCGGCGCCGCACCCTTGTATGCCGTGACGCCCACGTCCTCGAAGATGAAGGCGCCCAAGAGGAAGCTCTTCTCGTCGGCGAACGGGTCGAACGACCCACCGGCCTCGATCAGACCGGCGGCAGTTGCTGCAGCGTTGAAGCTGGCGACGAGATCGATTGCCGGACGCGAGACGGCTGCAGAGCCGAGAGCACCTCGGAGAAAAGCAACGTGAGCCCGCTCGTCGTCCGCGATCTCCTGCGCGTAGGCCTTGATGGCAGGCGTGTCGAACTTGACCTGCTTACCGCCCGTGACTCCGCCGGGTGTTCCGGTTCCGCCCACCAGGTCGTCGCCGAGGCCCGCGCCGGTGACTGCGCGAAGGTAGAACTCGGCCTCGAGGTACTCCAGGTTCAGCGCGAAGTTGAGGATGGCGCTGTCACTGGGCCCTTGACCGGGAAATCCCGGAAACTGGGGGAGACCGGGGAAGCCGGGACCCGAGGATCCGAACTCCTGGGCAGAAGCCAATCCGCTTCCTGCGACCATAGTGGCGCCGACTCCGAGGCCGGTCATTCCTGCTGCCCGGAAGAAGCGGCGGCGATCGAGAGCGTTTTCGGAACTTCGGTCGATGGCATTCTTGATGAAGAGACGATCGAACATGCGGGGTCCTTTTCGACGTGGATGGTCGCGACCCCCCGACGAGACTTCGTTACCGTAGCGCGACCTGATCGAGATGTTCGGCCAGACACGAATATTCGTCGTCCAATGTTCACGTCGAGCGTGCAGGACCGGCCGAGGTACCCGAAAGCCAGGGAATGCCCGGTTTGTGTCTGCCGAAGATGCAAGAAACCCGTTAGTGGCACACGCCGTGTGCGACAAGCCGTGTCGGAGGCCGGTGGTAGTACTGAGGGACATCGAGAGAGAGGACAGTGACACGATGAAGTGCAGAGACTGCGCCCGCGCCGTCGACCATTGCCACGGAACGCTGATCGTGCACGCGTCGAATGCCGTCGAATGCACCGAAGGCAATTGTGCGGAATTGCAATCGGTTCGCCACGTGTTCGTCGTCGACTGCTCCGCCGTTGCCGGTGGGTGCGAGTGCGTGGACGGCCCGGATCGCATCTTGCTGGCGTCGTGACACACTTCTGACGTGCTTCTCAGGTCTCTGAACTCGTACACCGTCGCCCGCGGGGACGACATTGCCGACGCGGTCACCATCGGCGACGACGTGCTTTCGCGCAGCGACATCCTCGGCGCGGCCACATCGGTGGCGGAACGCATCATGGGGGCGCAGCGGGTGGCCGTGCTCGCTCGCCCGACAGTCTCCACGGTCATCGCCGTCATCGGAGCGCTCATCGCCGGAGTTCCTGTGGTGCCGGTTCCGCCGGACTCCGGGCCTGCCGAGTTGGACCACATCCTGGCGGATTCCGGGGCGCAGGCCTGGCTGGGTGTGGCTCCGGAACACGACGGCGGCGTGCCGTCGGTCCCGGTCCGGCTTCATGCCCGATCGTGGCACAGCTATGCCGAACCTCCCGTCACCGCAACGGCTTTCGTTCTCTACACCTCCGGAACCACCGGCCCTCCGAAGGGCGTGCTGCTCAGTCGCGGTGCGATCGAGAACGGCCTCGACGCGCTTGCCGAAGCATGGGCGTGGACGGCCAACGACGTTCTCGTGCACGGACTCCCGCTCTATCACGTGCACGGTCTGATCCTCGGAATCCTCGGTCCGCTCCGCATCGGATCCCGCGTGATACACACCGTGAAGCCGACGCCCGAGAGCTACGCGGCGGCACCGGGGACGATCTACTTCGGAGTTCCCACCGTCTGGTCACGCATTGCCGACGATCCTGAGGCGGCCGGGCACCTGCGGGGTGCCCGGCTCTTGGTGTCCGGCAGCGCCGCACTCCCGGTTCCGGTGTTCGAGAAGCTGACCGAGTTGACCGGATTGGCGCCCATCGAGCGCTACGGCATGAGCGAAACGCTGATCACGATCAGTACGCGGGCGGACGGTGAACGACGCCCCGGCTGGGTCGGCGTACCGGTGCGTGGGGTCGAGACCCGGCTGCGTGACGAAGCAGGCAACGACGTGCCCCACGACGGCGAAAGCATCGGTGGGCTTCAGGTCCGTGGACCGATGACGTTCGAGGGTTACCTGAACAACGCCGACGCCACCGCGAAATCGACGACGCAGGACGGGTGGTTCGTCACCGGAGACGTGGCCGTCATCGGACCGGACGGGTTCCACCGCATCGTCGGACGCGAATCGACCGATCTGATCAAGACCGGCGGATTCAGGGTCGGTGCCGGTGAGGTGGAAACGGCGCTTCTCGGTCATCCCTCGGTGCGCGAGGTGGCGGTGGTCGGAGTACCGGACCCGGATCTCGGGCAAAGAATCGTCGCGTACGTCGTGGGGGAGGACGTGATCGAGAAGGACCTGATCGATCACGTCGCATCGCAACTGTCGGTGCACAAGCGGCCGCGAGAGATCAAGTCGGTCGAGTCACTTCCGCGCAATGCGATGGGTAAGGTGCAGAAGTCGCGCCTCGAGTGACTCGGTTCGCCAGATGTTCAATGTTCCATTACTTTGGAATTACTGCTGATGGTCAGCCGCACGAACCGCTCGGAGAGTCACCACGATGAGAAGAACATTCTCCGGAACACGGCGTCTCGCCGCAGTCGCGGCTCTGGTCGCACTTCTTCCGCTCGGTGCCGTCGCCACCGCGTCTGCGCAACCTGCGAGCGCGCGTCCGTTGCCCGCCGATTTCGCCGGAGTGCCCTCTCGGACGGCGCTGGTACTCGACTGCGCCGGCACGCGCATCGCCACACCGAATGCGGCCGAGAGCCGGCCCGGTCTCTCCGAAGTCAAGCTGTTCATCGTCGATTACGCCATCCGCCGAGGTGACGGCTCGGCCGGTGACCGCGACCTCGCGGCAGACATGATCACGTCGAGCGATGATTACGCCGCGTCGCAACTCGACCGTAAATACCCCTCGGCCATCGATTCGATCGCCGACGAGTACGGCCTGACGTCCACGTCGCGCGGGTCCTTCTGGGGCGACTCCTACACCAGTGCCGCAGATCTGGTTACGTTCCTCGAAGGTGTGAAGAGGCTGCACCCGGACAGCCCGATTCCCGGGTGGATGGCCGCAGCCACGCCCGTCGCATCCGACGGAACCGACCAGAACTGGGGAACCTCGCAGCTGATCGGCGTGCAGGGCACCAAATGGGGGTGGGCGGACGACATCTCCACCGCAGTGGCGTCGGCGTCCATCGGCCCCGGCTTCTCCGTCGCGGCAATCACTTTGGGTGGACCGAGCGATCAGAACGAGGACGTGCAGGCCGCGCTCGGCGGAGTCGATCTAGCCCGATCGCAGCCCACCGCGCCGGCGCTTCCCGAGTGGAAGCCCGGCGAGACGCTCGAACAGATCGTGCGCTCCATCCTCGGCAGCTAGACACACCAAGGCGAAACGCCCGTTTTCGGAGAGCGGTCTTCGCTCGCGTCGCCCATCATGATTCGATGAGCTCGATGGATACCGCCCACGGCGAGTACGGCACCCGCGTCATTGCAGTCGAGCCGGGTGGGAACGAACCCATTGCCGCTGAACATCGGCACGGTCGGCCGCGCCAGCTCTTCTGGACGTGGACTTCGCCCAACCTCGAGTTCGCGACCATCTTCGTCGGCGTTCTCTCGGTTGCCGTGTACGGCATGACATTCTGGCAGGCCGTGCTCGGACTCGCCGTAGGAACAGGCCTCGGCGCCGGAGCGCATTACGTGTTGTCCGCCCGCGGACCGCTGCACGGTGTTCCGCAGATGGTGCTCGGGCGCTTGGGCTTCGGATACCGCGGCAATGCGCTGCCGGCAGCATTCATGTCGATCATGTGCGGGGTGGGTTGGTTCGCCACCAACAGCGTCAGCGGTGCGTTCGCGCTGAGCACGTTGTTCGGGATCGGTCCTCTGCCGTCGCTCGTCATCGTCGTTCTCGCGCAGACGGCGTTCGCGTTCTTCGGCCACAACTTGGTGCAGGCGTTCGAGAAGTTCGCCTTCCCGGTTCTCGCCGTGGTCTTCGCCGTCACCGCGGTGGTCGTTCTGAGCAAGTCGGACCCCGGCGCTGCGGCCGTGCCCGACGGAGTAGGGGGAATGGGCGGGTTCCTGCTCACCGTCGGTACCGCCTTCGGATACGCCGCGGGCTGGACCCCGTACGCAGCCGACTACACCCGTTACCTCCCCGCCGACACGAACCGGCACCGCACCGGGCTTTTCGCGTCGGCCGGATTGTTCGTGTCGTGTGTGCTTCTCGAACTCGTCGGTGCCGCCTCGGTCACGATCGGTCCCGCGACGTCCGACAACCCGACGGATGCCTTCACTTCCAACCTTCCATCTCTGCTCGGAGATCTCACCCTGCTCGCCATCGCGATCGGTGCAGTGGCCGCTAACGCCCTGAACGTCTATTCCGGAGCGATGGCATTCACGACCATCGGGTTCACGTTGCCGGTGAAGACGCAACGCGCCGTGGTCGTCGTCGGATTCGGCGTCCTCGGTTTCCTCGTCGCCTGGTGGGCCCTCGCCGATGCCGCCGCGAGTTACGAGGCGTTCCTGCTGGTGGTGGCGTACTGGATCGGCCCGTGGCTCGGTGTCGTCCTGGTCGATCAGTATCTGCGACGGGGCAAGCCGATCGCCGGGTTGCTCTACGACAAGAGCTACTCGAACTGGGGTGGGTTCGCTGCGTTCGTGATCGCGCTGGTGGTGTCGGTTCTGTTGTTCTCGAATCAGGAACGGTTCGTTGGTTACGCGGTGCGAGCGGTCCCGGAGCTGGGCGACATCACCTTCTTCGTCGGGTTCGTCGTCGCTGCCACCGTATACGTCGCGATCGCGGGTAAGACCGTGTCAGGGCAGGAGTCCGCACGATGAACGAGCGGATGTTGGACGTGGCGGTGGACGAAGCTCGGGCGGGACTGCGCGAGGGCGGAATTCCTATCGGTGCCGCGCTTTTCGCCGCAGACGGCACCCTTCTCGGCCGAGGCCACAACCGTCGAGTGCAGAACGACGACCCGTCGATTCACGCCGAGACCGATGCCTTCCGTGATGCGGGCCGGCAGCGGGACTACCGGTCGACCACCATGGTCACCACTCTGGCCCCCTGTTGGTACTGCAGCGGTCTGGTCCGTCAGTTCGGCATCGGTTCGCTGGTGGTGGGGGAGAACCGGACCTTCGACGGTGGTCTCGACTGGTTGATTTCGGCCGGTGTCACGGTGACTGTGCTCGACGACGACAGGTGCGTCACCATGATGTCGGAATTCGTTGCAGCACAACCAATTCTGTGGAACGAGGACATCGGGGTTCCCGAATGAGGAACTAGTCGTTCTTGTGCAGCGCGGCGTTGAGCTCCACGCCGGTGCCCTTCCACGGAACCACCTCGACGGTGCCCGAAACGGAGTTGCGACGGAACAGCAGATTGCTGTTGCCGCTCAGTTCGGACGCCTTGATCACCGTGCCGTCCGGCCCGGTCACCTTGGTGCCGGCAGTGATGTACAGACCGGCCTCGACCACGCAGTCGTCGCCCAGCGAGATCCCGACGCCCGCGTTGGCGCCGAGGAGGCACCGTTCGCCGACGGAGATGACGGTCTTCCCGCCGCCGGACAACGTGCCCATGATCGACGCACCGCCGCCGACGTCGGAACCGTCGGCCACCACGACACCTGCCGAGATGCGTCCCTCGACCATGGAGTTGCCCAGCGTGCCGGCGTTGAAGTTCACGAATCCCTCGTGCATGACCGTCGTGCCGCTCGCGAGATGAGCGCCCAGGCGAACCCGGTCGGCGTCACCGATGCGGACGCCGGTCGGCACCACGTAGTCCACTAGGCGGGGGAACTTGTCGACGCTCAGCACGGTCACGTGACCGCGGGCGCGCAGCTTGGCGCGCGTGGCCTCGAAGCCCTCGACCGCGGCCGGTCCGAAGTTCGTCCACACGACGTTCGCCAACAACCCGAACTGGCCGTCCAAATTCACCCCGTGCGGCTCGACCAAGCGGTGCGAAAGCAGGTGCAGCCGGAGGTAGACATCGTGGGCATCGGTCGGGGCGTCCTCGAGCGAGACGATGGTGGTGCGGACGGCCACCTTCTCGAGGTCGCGCGCCTCGTCCGGTCCGACGAGATCGCGAAGCTCCGCGGGGATGTCGTCACCGTGCAGGCGAACGGTTCCCGCGTCGTCGAACGGTCCGAGTTCGGGCGACGGGTACCAGGTATCGAGGACTACCCCGCCCGTTGTCACGTGTGCAATGCCGACTGCCGATGCGCCTGTGGTCACGGGAGGTGATCTTAGGCTGGCGCGGACGCGGTGACCCGGTGGGGTAGTGGATCACTTAGGGTAGGCACAGCTTGGTCCACAACGAGAAACGAGTACGTATGCGCTCCGTCTTCCTGCGCCCCGCGATCGGCGCGGTCGCACTGATCCTGACCGCTGCCGCCCTCGGCGGGTGCAGCTCCACCGACGACGCCGCCGACGTGGACGCCACCGGTGTCGACGCCACCGCCACCGCCACCTCGGCATCGGACCAGTTCCCGGTCACGATCGGAGGCCTGTTCGGCGACGTCACCGTGGATACCCAGCCCGAACGCGTCGTCGCACTCGGTTGGGGAGACGCCGAGACCGCCCTCGCGTTGGGTGTGCAACCGATCGGTGCTTCGGACTGGCTCGACTTCGGCGGAAACGGGGTCGGTCCGTGGGCCGACAGCCTCTACCAGTCACCGCCGAAACTCATCGCCACCAACGAGCCCAGTATCGAGGAGGTCGCCGCACTCGAACCGGACCTGATCCTCGATACCCGTGCGTCCGGTGATCGGTCGCGCTACGACGCCCTGTCCGGTCTCGGAGTTCCGGTCGTCAGCGTGCCCAGCGACGGAGCGAACTACGTGACCACCTGGCAGCAGCAGCTCGACATCGTCGGCAAGGCGCTCGGGCTCAGCGACAAGGCTGCGGACCTCAAGTCGCAGCTGCAGTCGCAGTTCGACGCAGTCAGATCCGACAATCCGCAGTTCACCGGGAAGACGGTCGCGGTAGGCGCCAAGTTCGGCGGAACGTACGGCGCCTACGTCACAGGTGACGGCCGGGTCGACCTCATGACCGCCCTCGGATTCGTCAACAAGCCCGAACTCGACGCCCTCGCAACCGGCAGCTTCTACGTGCCGATCTCCAACGAGCAAGTCGTCGCATTCGATGCCGACCTGACAGTGATGTTCCCGATCGGTGCTCCGGCGTCGTCCATCACCGAGGACCCGGTCTACGCGGCGGTGCCGTCGGTGCGGGCCGGACACGACGTCGTGTTCGACGACACCACCCTCGCGAACGCATTCTCGAGCGGCACCACGCTCGGACTGTCCTACGCACTCGACACAGCTGTACCGCGATTCGCGGAGGCCCTGGCCCGCTGACGTTCCATGACGTCGGCTGGTAGACATCAGTACATGACACGCATACGCACACTGGCCTCGCTTGCGGCAACGGTGTTGGCTGCCGGACTGATTTCCGTACTGGCTCCCTCGTCTGCCGGTGCGGCCCCCGGCGTGTGCCCCGGTACCGGGCAGGCCCCCGTGCGAGTGGGACAGGTTCCCGGTGCGTCGCTCGAAGGTGTGGTCGTGGACCGATCCGGCCGCCTCTACACGACGGACCTCGTCAGCGGCCGCGTGTTCCGAATGGACTACCCCGGTGGTCCCGCCTACCCCATCGCCACGGTTCCCAGCGGCGGCGGTGGCGCACTCGCCTTCATGCCCGACGGTCGACTCCTCGTCGGGTACGGCGCCGACCCACGGGTGTTCGCCGGCGACGTCCTGCGTTCGGCGGGCATCGTCGCACTCGACGTCGACACCCTGGCCGTGACGCCCTTCGCATCCGGACTCAGTGCAGCCAACGGCTTGGCCGTGACACGGGACGGAACCGTGTACGCCACCAACGACTTCGCGAGCCTGATCGGGCAGGTGCTGCCGAACGGCGCGGTGAACCCGGCCTGGGCCAGTTTCCCTAGCGCCAACGGTGCGGCACTGAGCGCAGACGACCGCTACCTCTACGTCTCACGCAGTTTCGTGAACCCCGGTGTGTCTAGGATCCCGATCGCGAACCCCGGTGCGCCGGAATCGCTCGTGAACTTCGCCGGCCTCGACACCATCTCGATCGCGGACGGTCTGACCGTCGACGCCAACGGATCGGTCGTGGTTCCCACCGACATCACCGGCGACATTCTGCGCATCGACGCGCCTGGAACCTCCTGCACCATCGCGAGCGGACTGCCCCTGTCCAGCGTCATCACCTACGGCAACGGTGCGCAGGGATTTTCCGAGGGGCGGTTGTTCCGAGCCGGGTTCGACGGCGCGATCTACGAGATCCCCGGCGGTAGAACATAAACTCGACCCCGTGACACTGGATCTGCATGCCGACCCCATCGAACTGACGGCGGCGCTGGTCGACATCCCGAGCGTGAGCCGCGACGAAGCGGCGATCGCCGATGCCGTGGAATCGGCTCTGCGAGAACAGACTTCCGGGTTCGAGATCGTCCGGCACGGGCACTGCGTGCTGGCCAGAACCGACCGAGGTCTGCCCACGCGGGTCATGCTCGCGGGGCACCTCGACACCGTGCCGATCGCGGACAACGTCCCGTCCCGGCGGGACGGCGACACCCTGTACGGATGCGGAACCGTCGATATGAAGTCGGGTGACGCGGTGTTTCTGCACCTCGCCGCCACCGTGGCAGAACCGAACGCCGACATCACCCTCGTCTTTTACGACTGCGAGGAGATCGAGGCGTCCGCGAATGGACTCGGGCGTATCGAGCGCGAGCTGCCGGAGTGGTTGGCGGCGGACGTGGCCATCCTGGGGGAGCCTTCCGGAGGGTTCATCGAGGCGGGTTGTCAGGGGACCCTGCGTGTTCGTCTGACTGCGCACGGGACCCGAGCTCACTCGGCGCGATCGTGGCTCGGAGACAACGCGATTCACAAACTCGGTGCCGCGTTCGACCGACTCGCCGCCTACCGGCCGCGTTCGGTGGACATCGACGGGTGCGTCTATCGCGAAGGGTTGCAAGCGGTCCGGGTCAGCGGTGGAGTGGCGGGCAACGTCGTGCCGGACGAGGCGCAGGTCGACGTCAACTTCCGCTTCGCGCCCGACCGGACGGTCGACGCCGCGATCGAGCATGTTCGCACCGTCTTCGCCGGACTCGCGCTGGAGTTCGAGCTCACCGACAGCTCGCCGGGAGCACTGCCCGGTCTCACCGCGCCACCGGCCGCGGCTTTGATCGAGGCTGCAGGCGGACAGTTCCGCGCAAAGTACGGGTGGACCGACGTGTCCCGGTTCTCCGCGCTGGGCATCCCCGCTGTCAACTACGGCCCGGGCGATCCGAACCTCGCACACAAGCGAGACGAGCACGTGCCGGTGCAGCAGATCACGGACGCGACCGACGTGCTTCGGCGTTACCTGAGCTGACTAATCTCTAGACGCATGGGACCGCACTCGGATCGACCGACCACCAACTACCGCGGGCCGATTCTGGATCGTCGCCAGCGCGAGGAGACGACGACGGACCAGCGTCTGTTGGACTCGCGCGGGGCCAGCGATTGGCTGCACACCGACCCGTGGCGCGTGCTGCGGATTCAGAGCGAGTTCGTCGAAGGCTTCGGCGCCTTGGCCGAAATGCCCAGTGCTGTGACGGTATTCGGGTCGGCTCGGACACCGGTCGATTCCGACGAGTACGAGTTGGGGCGCCGGGTGGGCGGTGAGCTCGCAAAGGCGGGGTACGCGGTGATCACCGGCGGCGGCCCGGGGGCGATGGAAGCCGCCAACCGAGGGGCGAGCGAGGCGGGAGGCTTCTCCGTCGGCCTCGGCATCGAGTTGCCGTTCGAACAGGGCCTGAACGATTGGGTCGACCTGGGCGTCAACTTTCGATACTTCTTCGTGCGCAAGACGATGTTCGTGAAGTACTCGCAGGCGTTCGTCTGTCTGCCGGGCGGGTTCGGCACCCTCGACGAGCTGTTCGAGGCGCTGACCCTGGTCCAGACGCGGAAGGTGACACGCTTCCCGATCATCCTGTTGGGCACGGCCTACTGGAGTGGGCTGCTCGACTGGATCCGCGGGACGTTGGTCGAGAGCGGGAAGGTCTCGGCCACCGATGTCGACTTGCTGCAGTGCACCGACAGCGTCGAGGACGTGTTGGCGGCCATCTCCGCGTCGCGCCGTGAGGACGCCGACTCGGCGCGCGTCGAGGGTGATCCGTCGTGACCGCCCCCTGGACCATCTGCGTGTACTGCGCGTCCGGGCCCGTGGACCAGCAGTACCTCGACTTGGCCGCCGCGGTGGGAGAGGAGATCGGACGCCGCGGGTGGCAACTGGTGTCGGGAGGCGGAAACGTCTCGATGATGGGCGCGGTGGCCAGAGCGACCCGTGCGGCGGGCGGTCACACCATCGGCGTCATACCTACCGCGCTCGTGGACCGGGAGGTGGCGGACGTCGACGCGGACGAACTGGTCGTGACCGCCACGATGCGTGAACGCAAACAGATCATGGACGACCGCGCGGACGCCTTCATCACCCTGCCGGGCGGAATCGGAACTCTCGAAGAGCTGTTCGAGACGTGGACCTCCGGGTATCTGGGCATGCACGACAAGCCGGTGGTGATTCTCGACCCGACAGACCATTTCGCGCCGTTGTTCGGCTGGTTGCGATCATTGGCCGGAACCGGATTCGTGTCCGCGGCGTCCCTGGATCGCCTCGTGACGACCGGCGACGTGGGCGTCGCCCTCAACGCGTGTGGACCGGTGCGAACGGTGAACATTACCAATCAGTAAGGTAAGCACCGTCACAGCCGGCCCCGACATGGCCGGCTCGCCAGGGGAGGGAAACCGCATGGGTGCCGAGGCTCGTCACAAGGTCGGACTGCTGGAGATCGCCACAACGCTGCCGAGGATGACCACGGCTCTGCCGAGCGTGATCCGGGGAGTTCCCGGCTTGCTGCGCAAGCCGGACGACAAGGAATCCATCGGACACATCTTCCAGCGAGTCGCCGCCAAGACGCCGAACCACCCGTTCGTCCGGTTCGAAGGTGACACCTTGACGTACGGGCAGGCGAACAACCTGGTCAACCGCTACGCGAGCGTCCTCACCGATCGCGGTGTGCAGCGTGGCGACGTGGTCGGCGTGCTTGCCAAGAACTCCATGCGCACGCTCCTGGTCGCACTGGCCGCCGTCAAACTCGGCGCGACCGCGGGGATGCTGAACTTCAACCAGCGTGGCGAGGTTCTCGAGCACAGCCTCGGAATCCTCGATTCGCGGGTTCTGGTCGTCGACCCCGATTGCGTCGAGGCGCTCGAATCGCTGGACGAGGCGCTGCCCGAGAAAGTGATCCTGCACGCCGACGAACTGGACGAGAAGGCCGCGTCCGCGAGCGCCGAGAACCCCGCGGCGACCACGCAGATCAAGGCCAAGGAGAAGGCGTTCTACATCTTCACCTCCGGCACCACCGGGATGCCGAAAGCCAGCCTGATGAGCCACTTCCGGTGGCTCAAATCGATGTCCGGACTGGGCAGCATGGGTGTACGCCTGCGCAAGGACGACGTTCTCTACTGCTGCCTTCCGCTCTATCACAACAACGCCCTCACCGTGTCGCTGTCGTCGGTGCTGTCCTCGGGCGCAACGCTGGCCATCGGCAAGCAGTTCTCGGTGTCGAACTTCTGGAAGGACGTCCGGGAGAACGAAGCGACCGCGTTCACCTACATCGGCGAGCTCTGCCGCTACCTGCTGACCCAGGACGAGAAGCCGAACGACAAGGACAACACCATTCGCCTGATCGTCGGCAACGGCCTGCGTCCGGAGATCTGGAAGGAGTTCACCGGCCGGTTCGGCATCGAGCGAGTAGCCGAGTTCTACGGCGCCAGCGAGTGCAACATCGCGTTCATCAACGCCTTCAACATCGACCGCACAGCCGGTTTCTGCCCCCTGCCGTATGCCGTCGTGGAGTACGACGACGAGACGGGCAAGGCCAAGCGCGACGGCAAAGGACGCCTGCGGAAGGTCTCGACGGGTGATGTCGGCCTGCTGCTCTCGAAGATCACCGACCGAGCACCGTTCGACGGCTACTCGGACGAGGAGGCCACCAAGAAGAAGCTGCTCCAAGACGGGTTCGACGACGGCGACTGCTGGTTCGACACCGGAGACCTGGTGCGGCAGCAGGGCTTTCGTCACGTCGCGTTCGTGGACCGGCTGGGGGACACCTTCCGCTGGAAGGGCGAGAACGTAGCGACGACCCAGGTCGAGGGCACCCTCAACTCGCACCCCGACGTGGACCAGGCCGTCGTGTTCGGCGTCGACATTCCGAACGCCGACGGCAAGGCCGGCATGGCGGCGGTGACGCTGCGCAGCGGCAAGTCCTTCGACGGTCAGTCGTTCGCCGCGGCCGCCTACAAGTCGCTGCCGGGTTACGCGGTCCCGCTCTTCATCCGCGTCGTCGACTCGCTCGAAGCCACGTCGACCTTCAAGAGCAAGAAGGTCGAGCTCCGCAAGGTCGGGTACGACACGGACGCCGAAGGCGATCTCTACGTGCTCGAGGGCAAGTCGAAGGGTTACGTCCCCGCGTACGACGAGTACGTCGAGGCTGTGGGTGCCGGGAAGCTTCCCAAGAACTGAGCGCTGGCAAGCTGTTCGTATGACAGCTGTGACTCCGGCGGGCACGTTCTGCGGACGCCCGGTCGCCACCGACCGGGCGTTGGTGATGGCGATCGTCAACCGCACACCCGACTCCTTCTACGACGGCGGCGCCAACTTCACTGACGCCGCGGCCATGGCGTCGGTGCACCGAGCGGTCGACGAAGGCGCGGACGTCGTCGACATCGGCGGGGTCAAGGCCGGCCCTGGCGCGACGGTGGACGCGGGCGAGGAGTCTCGTCGTGTCGTGCCCTTCGTCGCCGCCATTCGCGCCGCCTATCCCGACCTCGTCATCAGCGTGGACACCTGGCGCGGTGAGGTGGCCCGGCAGGCGTGCGCGGAGGGCGCCGATCTGATCAACGACACCTGGGCGGGAGCGGACCCGACACTCGTTCAGGTGGCCGCCGAGGCGGGCGCGGGAATCGTCTGTTCGCACACCGGCGGAGCCGTACCCCGAACCAGGCCGCACCGCGTCCGCTACGACGACGTGGTCGCCGATGTCGTCTCGGAGGTGACGCGGGCGGCCCGTAATGCTGTCGAGCTCGGGGTGCGCCGCGACGGAATTCTCATCGATCCGACCCATGATTTCGGAAAAAACACCTTCCACGGGCTCGAACTGTTGCGTCGCGTCGACAGTCTTGTAAACACCGGATGGCCTGTCCTGATGGCGCTGAGCAACAAGGATTTCATCGGGGAGACTCTGGGTGTAGGACTCGCCGAACGGTTGGAGGGAACGTTGGCCGCAACAGCATTGGCTGCCGCACAGGGTGCACGGATGTTCCGCGTGCACGAGGTAGCGGCAACCAGACGGGTCGTGGACATGGTCGCAGCGATCGCCGGAACCAGGGCGCCCGCTCGAACGGTGCGAGGTCTCGCATGACACTTGCCGAGATGAGCCCCGCAACGAATCCGGACGTGAACTGTGTTCGTGAAGCGCGTCGGTGGGACGACCCGTGGTGGACGGTGGAAGAACTCGAACTGGCCAAGGGCACGCGCACCGTGTCGGTGGTGCTGCCCGCGTTGAACGAAGAAGACACCGTGGCGTCGGTGGTCGACTCGATCTCGCCGTTGGTGGGTCGAATCGTCGACGAGCTCATCGTTCTGGACTCCGGATCGACGGACCGCACGGCCACGCGTGCGCGCGCTGCCGGTGCTCGCGTGGTCTCGCGGGAAGAAGCCGTCCCCGAGGTGGCTCCCGCGCCGGGCAAGGGTGAGGTGCTGTGGCGATCGCTCGCCGCAACGACGGGGGATGTGGTGGCGTTCGTCGACTCCGACCTCATCGACCCCGACCCGCTGTTCGTGCCCAAGCTTCTGGGTCCGATGCTGACCGGCGACGGGATCGAGCTGGTGAAGGCGTACTACCGTCGTCCGCTCGCCGGATCGTCGGAGGCGCACGGGGGAGGCCGGGTCACCGAGTTGGTCGCGCGCCCCCTTCTCGCTGCACTCCGTCCGGAGCTCGGGCAGATCATCCAGCCCCTCGGCGGCGAGTACGCCGGGACGCGAGAGCTTCTGACCTCGGTTCCGTTCGCCCCCGGATACGGAGTCGAGATCGGCCTGTTGATGGACACGTACGACAAACTCGGAATCGGTGCGATCGGACAGGTGAACCTGGGGGTGCGCAAGCACCGCAACCGTCCTCTGGTCGAGCTCGGTGCGATGAGCCGGCAGATCGTGGGGACCATGCTCAGCCGGGCGGGGATCGACGACTCGGGCGCCGGACTCACGCAGTTCGTGCTGGACGGCAACGGTTTCGTCCCGTCGGTCACCGAGGTCTCGCTCCTCGACCGGCCACCGATGAAGACGCTGCGCCCCTGACGAGAGTGTGCGTGACAAGATCGACGCATGCTGACGGTCCTGACCTACGTCGTCGTGATCGCCGTGGTGGCGGCAGTTCTGTTCTTCGTCGCCTCCGCGGTGTTCGGGCGCGGTGAAGAACTCGAACCGCTTCCGAAGGGCACGACGGCCACGGCGCTGCCGGCGTCCGGGGTCACCGGTCGTGATGTTCGCGCACTGAAGTTCCAGGTCGATCTGCGGGGGTACGACTCCACCGAGGTGGACTGGGCCCTGGACCGGGTGGCCACGGAGATCGACTCCCTGCGCATCAGGCTCCGTGATCTCGAGGCGCGAATGGGCCCCGAGATCACGGAGGACAACGAGGACGCGCATCCGTGACCGTCGACGATCGGGTGCGGTGCTCGTGGGCGCAGGGGTCGGGAGGACCGGCCGACGAGCTATACCGGGAGTACCACGACACGGAGTGGGGACGGGCGGTTCACGGACGGGATGCGCTGTTCGAGCGACTGTGTCTCGAAGCGTTTCAGTCCGGCCTGGCCTGGATCACGATTCTGCGCAAGAGGGAGTCCTTTCGTGCCGCGTTCGACGGCTTCGATCCCGACACGATTGCCGGTTACACCGACGCGGACAGAGAGCGGTTGATGGCGGACGTGTCCATCGTGCGCAACCGCGCGAAGATCGACGCAGTCGTATCCAATGCTCGGGCGGTGCTGGACCTGGGCGGCACCGATCTCGACACGCTGCTGTGGTCGTTTGCCCCCGAGCCGGCACCGCCCCGCCCGGCGACGGGAAACGACGTACCCGCGATCACCGCCGAATCCACCGCAATGGCAAAGGAACTCAAGCGTCGGGGGTTTCGTTTCGTCGGACCCACCACCGCGTACGCGTTGATGCAGGCGACGGGAATGGTCGACGACCACATCGCCGATTGTTGGGTCCCGCGGCACTGAACCGGCAGTCCGATTCCCGCCTCGAGCGGGGATAGGGAAGAATGGACGAAGGACCTCGTCGCGCGTCGGCGGGAGAGAAATGAGCAACAGTCGAGGCGCAGAGCAGGTTCGCGCAGATCTGGAGGTAGCAGCGAATGGCGGCCATGAAGCCCCGGACCGGGGACGGTCCCCTCGAGGCAACCAAAGAAGGACGAGGAATCGTCATGAGGGTTCCACTCGAGGGTGGAGGACGTCTGGTCGTCGAACTGACACCCGAAGAGGCAGCAGCACTGGGCGACGAACTGAAGGGCGTGACCGGCTGACGGTACGTCCGATCGACAACACCCCACCGACCGTTCGCGGTCGGTGGGGTTTGTTCTTCGCCGAGCTCGGTGACGCGTGTTAGCCGACGCGGTGGACCTGCTCGCGTGCCCGCACTGCGGCGCCGGTCTCGAACTCGACACCCCTGAATCGACGGCAGCCGAACTCGTCTGCGAGCGCGGGCACACCTTCGACGTGGCCAGGCAGGGATACGTCAGCCTGCTCCCGGGCTCGGCGGGCAAGATCGTGGGCGATTCGGCGGACATGGTGGCCGCGCGCGGCGACTTCCTGGATTCCGGACACTACGACCCGCTGATGAGTGCGGTCGCCGACGCCGTCGCCGAGTCGCCCGCAGTGGGCCGAGTACTCGACGTGGGGGTCGGCACCGGTCACTATCTGGCGCGGATCCTCGACACCTCGACGGAGACGACCGGACTCGGTATCGACGTGTCGAAGGCTGCTGCGCGTCGGGCGGCCAGGGCGCACCCACGTATCGCGTCGGTCGTGGCCGACGTGTGGCAGCAGCTACCGGTCCGGGCCGGGGTGATCGACGTGGTCACGTCGGTGTTCTCCCCGCGCAACACGGCGGAACTGCGCCGAGTTCTGCGCGACGACGGGCGCCTCGTGGTGCTGACACCGACCGAGCATCACCTCGAAGAACTGGTGGGCGCTCTCGGCCTGGTGCGCGTGGACTCCGAGAAGAACCGACGCCTCGGTGATTCCATGGCCGGGGTCTTCGAACGCGTCTCCCGCCGACCCGTGACCTTCACGGTGTCGATGGACCACCGGGCGATCGAGGGTGTCGTGGCGATGGGACCGTCCGCGCGCCACATTTCACCCGCGGAGCGGTCCGATCAAATTCGCTCCCTGCCCGACCCGTTCGCCGTGACGGTCTCGGTGGTCATCGGGGTCTACGTAGTAGTCCGGTGAATCGACAAGTGTGAATCAGCGCTGAGCTGCTTCGTACACCTCGACGGTTTGCTGCGCGATCGATTCCCAGGAGAACTCCGATACCGCCCGCTCGCGCCCTGCGACGCCCATCTTCGTGGCTGTGCTCGTGTCCGCGGCGAGCGAGTTGACGGCGTCGGCGAGATCGTGTTCGAAGGCCGCGGTGTCGGATTCGCCGTAATGGACCAGGGTGCCGGTGCTGCCGTCCACGACCACCTCGGGGATACCGCCCACGTCGGACGCCACGACCGCGGTTTCGCAGGCCATGGCTTCGAGGTTGACGATTCCGAGCGGTTCGTACACCGACGGGCACACGAACACCGTTGCTGCCGAAAGGATTTCGCGAACCTGTTCCGTGGGTAGCATTTCCCGGACCCAGAAGACGTTGCCGCGCTTGTCGGACAGCTCGGCGACGGCCCGTTCGGTCTCGGCCGCGATCTCGGGGGTGTCGGGGGCGCCGGCGCACAGCACCAGCTGGATCGACGGATCGAAATCGTGTGCCGCGGCCACGAGGTGACCGACACCCTTCTGCCGGGTGATCCTCCCGACGAACGCGACGATCGGCGCCGACGGATCGACGCCGATCTTCTGCAGGGACGACGCGGACGGGTCGGCGGGGCCGCCCGCGTGCCACACCTCGGTGTCGATTCCGTTGCGCACCACATGAACTCGGCCGGGATCGATGTTCGGATAGCAGTCCAGCACATCGAGCTTCATGCCGTCGCTGACCGCGATGACGGCGTCGGCGTATTCCATCGCGTTGCGCTCGGACCACGACGAGATGCGGTAACCACCGCCGAGCTGTTCGGCCTTCCACGGCCGGCGCGGCTCGAGCGAATGTGCGGTGAGAACGTGGGGAACGCCGAACAATTCGCCGGCGAGGTGGCCTGCGAGCCCGGTGTACCAAGTGTGTGAATGCACCACGTCGGCGCCGTCCGCGGCCGCGGCCATCCTCAGCTCGGTCGACAGCGTGACGAGCGCGGAGTTCGCGCCCTCGAGCGCCGGGTCCGGTTGGTGCACGGTGGCGGTGTCACGGGGGGCGCCCATGCAATGCACGTCGACTTCGCAGAGATTCCGAAGGCGGTCGACCAGTTGGGTAACGTGAACTCCCGCACCGCCATAGATCTCGGGCGGGTATTCCTTGGTCATCATGGCAACTCGCATGGGTAGAAACGTAACGCTTCACAGGCTCTGTTGGGCTATATCCGACGCGGGCCGCTCGAAACGGATAGGTTGTGAGATGTGAGGACCCAGCCGCATGTGCTCGGAATCGTGCTCGCCGGAGGCGAGGGCAAACGCCTGTATCCGATGACGGCGGACCGGGCAAAACCCGCAGTCCCCTTCGGTGGCGCTTACCGGTTGATCGATTTCGTACTGAGCAATCTCGTCAACGCCGGATATCTACGATTGTGTGTGCTGACGCAGTACAAGTCGCACTCGTTGGACCGGCACATCTCCCAGACGTGGAGACTGTCCGGCTTCGGTGGTGAATACATCACTCCGGTTCCTGCGCAGCAGCGTCTCGGACCGCGGTGGTACACCGGCAGCGCAGACGCCATCTTCCAGTCGATGAACCTGGTGTACGACGAGGACCCCGAGTACATCGTGGTGTTCGGTGCCGATCACGTGTACCGGATGGACCCGGAGCAGATGGTGCAGCAGCACATCGACTCCGGCGCAGGAGTCACGGTGGCGGGTATCCGCGTTCCCCGTGAGGAAGCGTCGGCGTTCGGGTGCATCGATTCCGATGCGTCGGGCAACATCACGCAGTTTCTCGAGAAGCCGTCGGACCCGCCGGGCACTCCGGACGACCCCACCATGACGTTCGCGTCCATGGGCAATTACGTGTTCACCACGAAGGTTCTGATCGACACCATTCGTGCCGATTCGGAGAACACCGATTCCGATCACGACATGGGCGGCAACATCATTCCCGCTCTCGTCGACGCGGGAATGGCGTCGGTGTACGACTTCAAGGACAACATCGTTCCGGGTGCTACCGAGCGGGACAAGGGCTACTGGCGTGACGTCGGAACCCTCGACGCGTTCTACGACGCGCACATGGACCTGGTGTCGGTGCACCCGATCTTCAACCTCTACAACAAGCGGTGGCCCATACGCGGTGCCGCGGAGAACCTCGCGCCCGCGAAGTTCGTGCAGGGTGGCCTCGCTCAGGAGTCGATCGTCGGTGCGGGATCCATTCTCTCCGCGGCCACGGTCCGCAATTCGGTACTGAGCTCGTCGGTCATGATCGACGCCGGCGCGACGGTCGAGGGCAGCGTCATCATGCCCGGAGTGCGCATCGGCAAGAACGCGGTCGTCCGCAACGCCATCCTGGACAAGAACGTCGTGGTCGGTGACGGTGAAATCATCGGTGTCGACCTCGAGCGCGACAAGGAACGGTTCGCCGTGTCCGCCGGTGGAGTCGTCGCCGTCGGCAAGGGCATCTGGATCTAGCCCCTCGGAATCAGCCCTCGTTCACGCGCGACGCGCAGAGCAGGCCGTCGCCCAGGGGTAGCAGCACCGGCGTCAACCGCTCGTCCTCGGCGATCAGCCGTGCGGCGGCGCGGACGGCGACGGTGGCTGCGTCCCGCTGCGACGCATCGGCCACCCGCCCGCCGAGGAGTGCGCCGTGCAGGATCAGCGCGCCGCCGGGCCGAAGCAACCGCACGCCCTCGGTCACGAACGCCACGTGGTCGCGCGGCGAGGTGTCGACGAAAACCAGGTCGTAGCCCGCATCCGCGAGTCGCGGCAGCACGTCGGATGCGCGGCCGTTGATGAGTCGGGTCCTCGAGGCGCTGATGCCGCCGGCCTTGAATGCTTCCCGCGCCGCCCGCTGGTGTTCGGGTTCGGAGTCGATCGTGGTGAGCACCCCGTCGCTGCGCATGCCGTCCAGCAGCCACAGCCCGCTCACGCCCGCGCCGGTTCCCACCTCGACGACGGTACGAGCGCCGAGCATCTGAGCGAACATCGACAGGACGGCGCCGACAGCCGGGGGGACGGGCGACGCACCGAGGTCGACGGCCCGTTCGCGCGCGGCGACGAGGACGTCGTCCTCGACGACGGAGTTCTCGGCATAGGACAGCATCTTCTCGGCGTCGGCAGGCACGTCACGAGGCTATCGCGCTGCTCGGCAAGATTCTCAGGGCACGCTCAGCTTGCTCATACTTCGGCCACATCATGGTCGGACATGATCGGTGACATCGCGATCAGGCGAGACGTTGACCGTCTCCGAGTACCAGCAGCGTCAGGAACAAACCGGTTTTTCCTACGGTTGTACCGGGTATTGCTTCACCCTCGGGCCACGGACCATCAGCGGCCTTCGAGTAGGAGGAACCACCGATCCACATGATCAATGCCCCCCGCGATCACGCAGAACTGCCCGCGCCCGTCACCGCAACCCAGTCACCCGACACCGACGATCTGTCCGGCACGGCAGTCTTCGACGCCACCGGTGATCAGTCCGCCATGCCGACGTGGGACGACCTCGTCCGCGAGCACGGCGATCGTGTCTACCGTCTTGCTTACCGCCTGTCCGGCAATGCGCAGGACGCAGAAGATCTCACGCAGGACACCTTCATCCGTGTGTTCCGTTCGCTGCAGAACTACCAGCCGGGAACGTTCGAGGGCTGGCTGCACCGCATCACCACCAACCTGTTTCTCGACATGGTCCGTCGCCGCAACCGCATCCGGATGGAGGCGCTGCCGGAGGACTACGACAGAGTTCCGTCCGATCGGCCCGACCCCGAGCAGATCTACCACGACGCGCGTCTCGACCCCGAACTGCAGGCCGCGCTCGACTCGTTGGCCCCGGAGTTCCGCGCCGCCATCGTGCTCTGCGACATCGAAGGCCTGTCGTACGAGGAGATCGGTGCGACCCTCGGTGTGAAGCTCGGGACCGTCCGCAGCCGCATCCACCGCGGACGTCAAGCCCTGCGTGATCACCTCGCCGCTCATCAGGGCGTCCAGGATCGCGCGTCGTACGTCGCACGCTGACCCCGACGCGGCGGTACATTCGTAGTGGACCGCGGTGACGGATCGTCTCGCGCCGGATTCGATCGGAGGAGGAGTGAATGACACAGGCACGCAAACCTCGTCAGTTCAGCCCTACCGAGCATCTGGCGAGTGAGGCCGTTGCGGCCTACGTCGACGGCGAGCTGCGCATGAACGCCTACCTGCGCGCCGCTCACCACGTGTCCGAGTGCCCTTCGTGTGCGGCCGAGGTCGATGCACAGCAGCAGGCACGGGGTGTCCTGCGGGCGTCCGCGGAAGTCTCGATGCCGCATTCGCTCCTCGGCGTGCTCAATCAGATTCCACATTGCACCCCGCACAATTCCGGCGACCGCGCGCTCGGCGATCCCACGTCGAGGTTGCATGGACTCGGCTCCGTCGTGAGTGCGCGATTCCGCCGCAAGTAGAGTCGGCTCAGGGCGTGTTTCGACGCCGACACTGCGGATGAGGGAGTACGTGCGCGCGTGAGTTCCGACGACTTCGACGGCTCCTCCGGCACGAGTTCGGTGCGTGAAGATCCGCCCCGGCTCCCACCGCGGCCCGTCTACCGTCCGTCCGTCGATGCACACTCCGCCCGTGCCTTCGCACGTCCCAGGGGCGTCGACGGCTCGTTCGCCGGGCCGTCTGCCCGCCGGTCCCCGTCGGGTTCGATTGCCGTCGCACCACCTGACCCGGTTCTCGAGCAGGCGTTCGGCAGACCGGAGGGTGTGCACGAATCTCTTGTGCGCGAACCGAATTCGGACAGTGTCGCCACCGTCGAGCAGGCGCCGGAGGATCCATGGCGGGACCCGAATTCGCCGGTGACTCTCGGACGACCGGGCGCGCCCGAAGAGGCGGAGCCGGAGCGCACGCCGGGGCGCAAACTCGGGGTGCGCGAGGTCCTGTTCGGCAACCGCGTCTCTCCTCGTGCACTGGCCGCGCTCGGAGTGGTGGCGTTGGTCATCGCCCTGGTCGGCGGTCTGGTCGGTAGCCTCACGGCCGGTCTCGGCGGGTCGCTGACCAGCTCTCGCGTATCGCTCACCCAGGACACGGGAGAAGCGCCGCAGGGCCAGGTTGCGCGCGTCGCCGAAGCGGTACTGCCCGCGGTCGTCTCGATCCAGGTGACGTTCGGTGACGGTGCCGGAACCGGCTCCGGTGTGGTGATCGACCCCGCGGGTTACATCGTCACCAACAACCATGTGATCTCCATGGCCGCCACCAACCCGTCGGCCACCCTGTCGGTCACCTTCTCCGACGGAACGAAGGTGCCCGGGAGCATCGTCGGGCGCGACACCAAGACCGACCTCGCCGTGATCAAGACGGACGTGGCCGGCCTGACCGTCGCACAACTCGGCACGTCGTCCGACGTTCAGGTGGGCGACGAGGTCGTGGCGATCGGCTCCCCACTGGGGCTGAGCAAGACCGTCACCAGTGGCATCGTCAGCGCGCAGAATCGTCCCGTCAGCCTGTCCGGCGAGGGGACCGACACCGACGCCGTCATCGACGCCGTCCAGACCGACGCGGCCATCAACCCCGGTAACTCCGGCGGCCCGCTGGTCGACTTCGAGGGCCGTGTCATCGGGATCAACTCCGCGATCCGGAGCGAGAGCGGTGGATCCGTAGGCCTCGGCTTCGCCATCCCGATCGACACCGTGACCCGCGTCGCCCAGACCCTGATCCGTGACGGCGAGATGCACCACGCCACCATCGGCATCAACGCTCGAACCGTGGTCAACGACGCGCTGAGCGGTGCTCAGGTCGCGAACGTCGTGGCGGGAAGCCCGGCTGCGCAGTCCGGCATCGTCGAGGGCGACGTCGTCGTCAAGGTGGGCGACCGCACCGTCGCGAGTTCCGACGAGCTCATCGTCGCAGTGCAGGAGCGCGCCATCGGCGAGACCGTACCGATCCAGCTGGTGCGGTCGGGGCGCGTAGTGGACGTATCGGTCACCACGATCTCCGACTGAGACGCCGGAGGTGAGGACCACGTAGTCTTGCGGTGTGTTCGCCAACATTGGCTGGGGCGAGTTGATGGTTCTACTCGTCGCGGCACTCGTGATTCTCGGCCCGGACCGGCTGCCCGGCGCAGTCAGCTGGGTGACTCAGACGATGCGTCAGGTGCGTGAGTACGCCAGCGGAGCCAGTCAGCAACTCAAGGACGAGCTCGGTACCGACTTCGACGACTTCCGCAAGCCACTAGCGGATCTCAACCAACTTCGCGGCATGACACCACGCGCGGTGATCACGAAACACCTTCTCGACGGCGACGATTCGATCTTCACCGGTAATTTCGAGAAGGGTCAGACGCCACCGAAGTCGACCGGTGGCAACGCCGCTGCGGATCTGACCAAGAAGCCGCCGAGCGCATCACTCTCGGCCGGCGAGCGTCCACCGATCGATTCCGACGCGACCTGAGCGAGGCTTCTCAGAGGTGCCGCGTGGTGTCGATTCCCAGCGACATACCCACCAGCCCGCGACTGCGCACCGACAGCTTGTCGGCCACGCCCCGAAGCGCCACCGATGCAGGCGAATCCGGTGCACTGAGCACGATCGGGACGCCGTTGTCGCCCGCTTCGCGGACTGCGGTGTCCAGCGGGATCTGACCCAGCAACGGCACCGGCGCGCCGACGGCGACGGTGAGCCGCTCCGACACCGCCTGGCCGCCGCCGGTTCCGAAGATGTCCATGCGTGATCCGTCGGGCAGTTCGAGCCAGGACATGTTCTCCACGACACCCACCACCCGCTGACGCGTCTGCAGGGCAATGGCGCCGGCACGCTCGGCGACCTCGGCGGCAGCCTGCTGCGGCGTGGTGACCACGAGGATCTCCGCGCCGGGGATGAGCTGTGCGACCGAGATGGCCACGTCGCCGGTCCCCGGGGGGAGGTCGAGCAGCAGCACGTCCAGGTCACCCCAGAACACGTCGGCCAAGAACTGCTGGAGTGCCCGGTGGAGCATCGGCCCGCGCCACACCACCGGGGTGTTCCCCGTCGTGAACTGCGCGATGGAGATCATCTTCACGTCGTGCGCCACCGGCGGCATGATCATGCGTTCGACCTGTGTGGGCTTTGCGTCGGTTCCGAGCATGCGCGGGACCGAGTGCCCGTAGATGTCGGCGTCGAGCACTCCTACCGACAACCCGCGGGCGGCCATGGCTGCGGCGAGATTGACCGTCACACTGGACTTTCCGACTCCACCCTTACCGGATGCAACCGCGTACACGCGGGTGAGCGATCCGGGCTGTGCGAACGGAATGACCGGTTCGGCGGAGTCCCCGCGCAGGGACTTGCGGAGTTCGGTGCGCTGCTCGTCGTTCATGACGTCGAGTTCGACTCGGATCTCGCCGACACCGGCCACGTCCGCGACGGCCTTGCGAACACGCTCGCTGATCTCGGTGCGCATGGGGCACGCAGCGGTGGTGAGGTAGATGCCCACGTCGACCGACGAGTCGTCGCCCAGTCGAACGCTCTTGACCATGCCGAGGTCGGTGATGGGCTTGCGAATCTCGGGGTCGTTCACGCGCGCCAGAGCGCTGCGGACGTCGGTTTCCGTTGGTACTGCCATACCGTCGATGGTAGGCGGGTGCGGATCAGTGAATACGCGGCAGGTCCGATGCCACCGGTGCAATTCCGGTGGAGTAGCCCACGGACCAGGCGAGCACGTTGGCCACATAAGCCATCGAATTGTTGTAGCGCAGGACGGCTTTGGTGGCCTGGATCGGGTCGCGCATGTTCAGCCCGCCGTCACACAGGTACTTTCCCGTGGTCACCGCGCTGTCGAACAGATTCTGCGGGTCGGCCTTGCCGTCTCCGTTACCGTCCGTGGCGTAGCGCTTCCAGGTCTGGGGGAGGAACTGCATGGGTCCGACGGCGCGGTCGTACGTCGCGTTCCCGTCGAGTTCTCCGCCGTCCGTGTCCATGATCACGTTGTTGCCGGACAGGCTGCCGTTCAGAACCGGTCCCAGGATCGGCTGGAGGAGGGTGCCGTCCGCCGCCACCTGCCCGTCGTTGGCGTGCGTGGACTCGACACGGCCCACGCCGGCGAGAAGCGCCCAGTACATTCCGCACCCGGGATCGGAGACGGCGAGCATGCTCTCGGCGTTCTTGTACGCGGTGACGTTGATGCCGGGCACGCCGAGTGCGCCCGCCAGCACGCTGTCGGGTAGGGCGGGTTCGGCCGGCGCCGGGGGAGCGGCGACCGGTTCGGGGGCGGTTGCGGCCACGGCGATCGGAGCCGCGGAGGTCGTCGTGGTGGCGGCAGTAGCGGACTGCGTTGCGTCCGTCTCCTTCGCCGTGTTGACCGACTGCAGGAACGGGATGTCCGCACTGGCGCCGTAGGCGGTGGCGCCCGCGATGACACCGGCGGGTACGAGACCGGTCAGCACGATCACCGAATTCCGACGGATCCGGGAACTCGATGGTTTTCTGTGCCGACCCACTACTGTGCCTCCTGATTCCCCGTACGACTGCCGGAGACGAGGCTACCCGATTCGTTGCAGTTCCGTTACCGCGCTGTGATCTGTAACCGCGGTCACAACGCGGAGGTCACGGTCGAACCACGCAGTGGCACCATCGAGGTATGCCCACTGTGACCACGGACGACGACGTGACCCTCAGCTACATCGACCGGGGCAGCGGTCCGGTCCTGCTGCTCGTCGCCGGGTTCTGCGCACCGGCCACGTCGTGGGCACTGCAACACGACGCCTTCGTCGACGCGGGATATCGCGTGGTGGCCCTCGATCGGCGTGGGCACGGAGACTCGCAGGCCCCCGAGCACGGGGCAACGATGATGCGCCACGGTCGCGACGTCGCGAACGTTCTCGACGCGTTGGACCTGACCGACGCGGTACTGATCGGTGGGTCGATGGGTGCCAGCACCAACTGGTCCTATATCTCGCAGTTCGGCACCGATCGCGTGCGCGCTGTCGTCTCGGTGGATCAGACCCCGAAGATGGTGAACGGTGCGGGATGGTCGAACGGCTTCTACGGGTTGACCGAGGCCAACGAGTCGACCTTCTTCGACAACGGGATACCCGACACGAAACGAGGACTGCCCAGACGCAAGGCGTTGCTGTCGATGGTCAAACTGGTGGTGGCTCTGCGGGGTATGCCCGAGATGGCGTCACCGGACACGGCGCCCATGAGAGCGCTGCTGGGCGATCACGCCCGGCAGGACTGGCGCGGAACCGTCACCGCCATGGACCGACCGTTCCTCATGCTGGCGGGGCGGGAGAGCCAGTTCTGGCCCGCTGCACATGCTTCCGATTCCGTCGGCGCGAATCCGCTCGGGAAGTCGGTGGTTCTGGAGGACTGCGGTCACGCCGCGAACATGGACCGTCCGGCGGACTTCAACGCTGCCGTGCTGGAGTTCGTGGGCAGTTTCTAAGGGGCTGCCACGGGCGGGCAGAAGACGAGGCAGGGCAGCACCGGCAGCGGCGGCAGGCCCGGAATGCCGAAAGCCGGTGGCGCAGAGGGCTGATCGGGCGCCGCATCCGCAGCGGTTGCCACGGCGGCTGCTTCGACGGCCAGCGAATCCGTCGGCGCCGGAGTCGGAATCGGGGCCGGTGATCCGATCTCACCCGGCACCGAGCTGGCGCCCGACGCGTACGCCGACGCCCACCCGAGCACATTCGCCGCGTAGGCACCGGAATTGTTGTAGCGCAGGACCGCAGTGGTGGCCTGCGCCGGATCGGCGAGATCGAGGCCGCCGGAACAGAGGTACTTCCCAGCCGCCAGAGACGCGTCGAACACGTTGTTCGGATCGGCGGTCCCGTCGCCGTTCCCGTCGGCTCCGTACTTGGCCCACGTGCCCGGAATGAACTGCATCGGGCCCACCGCGCGATCGTGGGTGGCGTCCCCGTCGTACTTCCCCGCATCGGTGTCGGTGATCACCGCGTCGCCTGCGCCACGCCCGTCGAGGACGGGCCCGAGGACAGCGGTGGTCGTGGTGCCGTTCACGTCGGTGCGCCCACCACCGGCGTGACCGGATTCGATGCGTCCGATGCCCGCGAGCAGGCTCCACGGCAGATGGCAGCCGGGCATGGTGCCGGCGAGCGACGTCTCGGCCGACTTGTAGGCGGTGAGTACGAGATCGGGAATGCCGAGAGCGCCGATCGTGACACCGACCGCCGCGAGTGGGGTCGTGACGAGCGCGGCGGGTGCCGGGACCGGGGACGGTGCGGGCTGCGCCTTCGGCGACTTCAGCGTCAGCGGTGCACGCGGTGTGGAGTCGACGAGCTCGAAGGAGCGTGTGTCGGAAGCAGTTGCTGCAGTAGCGAGTTGCACCTGCGGAGGCAGTGCTGGTCCCGACGCGGCCGATCCGGTGGCCATCGCCGCGGCGGCGATCACCACGGCTGACACTGCGACAATTCCCACGACACGCACGGCGTTCCCCTAGGGGCAATCGATGGTGCGCACACGTTCTGTGCCCGACGCGCTCCCGACTCCGACGTTACAGAACCGTGTCGCCGCTGTTGTCGGAACGAGTTGTTTCATCGACCTGCTTCTTGCGCGGCTTCTTGCGCGGTCGGGGAGTGTCGTCGTCGGTGATCGAAGACGGGTCGGCGAGAAGGGATTTGAGGTCGTCGCGGAAGTCGTCCAACTCGCGTCGAAGGTAGTCGCGAGTGGCCACTTCACCCACCGCAATGCGGAGCGCAGCCAGTTCTCGAGCCAGAAACTCGGTGTCCGCCTTGGTTTGTGCCGCCCGGGAACGATCCTCCTCGAGCGAGACCCGGTCTCGGTCGTCCTGCCGGTTCTGAGCCAGAAGGATGAGCGGGGCCGCATAGGCTGCCTGCGTCGAGAACGCAAGGTTGAGAAGGATGAACGGGTACGGGTCCCACTGCAACTTCACCGCGAAGACGTTGAGCAGGATCCAGATGATCACGATGACGGTCTGGATGGTCAGATACCGTCCCGTGCCCAGGAATCGAGCGACGGTCTCTCCGGTTCGTCCGATGGCCTCGGGATCGAAGGTTATCTTGAACCGGCTCGTACCCCGCGGGGTGTCGAGGCGCTGACGGGCTGCCTGGGAGGTTTTGTCGCTCATTGGCCGAGATGCTCCTGTTCGCGCCAGTCGTCGGGGAGCAGATGGTCGAGTACGTCGTCGACGGTGACCGCGCCGAGGAGGTGATCTTCCTCGTCCACCACCGGACCGCACACCAGGTTGTAGGCGGCGAAGTAGCGCGTGACGGCGGCGAGGCTGTCGTCGGGGGAGAGCTGGGTGAGCGTGGTGTCGATGACGCCGCCCACCAGGCTGGCCGGTGGCTCGCGCAGCAGCTGTTGGAGGTGGACGCAGCCGAGGTAGCGGCCGGTCGGGGTGGCCGTCGGCGGTCTCACCACGAAGACGAGAGAGGACAGAGCCGGAGTGAGGTCGGGGTTGCGGGCGCGCGCCAACGCCTCGGCGACCGTGGCCGAAGCGTTGAGCACCACGGGCTCCGGTGTCATCAGACCACCCGCGGTGTCGGGGGAGTGCTCGAGCAGTCGGCGGACCGGCTCGGAGTCCTGCGGATCCATCAGGCGCAGCAGCGATTCCGCCTCGGAGTCGGGCAACTCACCCAACAGGTCGGCCGCGTCGTCCGGATCCATGGCTTCGAGGACGTCGGCCGCGCGTTCGAGTTCGAGGTGTTTGAGCAGGTCGATCTGGTCGTCGTCGGGCATCTCCTGTACGACGTCGGCGAGTCGCTGATCGTCCAGTGCGAGAACCACTTCGAGTCGTCGCTTCTCGGGGAGATCGCGGATGGCGTCCGCCACGTCGGCCGGTCGCATTCCTTCGAACTGCTGCAGCAGCTGCGACACGCCCTGGCCGGGCATCGCCAGGTCGGTCTGCGTCAGACCCACCACGTGCTGCCAGTCGATCACGTGCAGCACACCACGGCGCCCGAGCCGAGCGCGGTGCGCTCGGACCGCGACCCGCGAGACGACCCAGTCGCGGGTGCGTGTCTGCTCGATCCCGAGATCGACGACGATCGCGTCCGTCTCCAGCAGCTCCGGCAGTTCCGGATCGTCGCTGCGGACCCGCGAATCGAGTACCTGCGCGAGCGCCAACACCTCACCGGGCCGCTGGCCGAACCGACGCATACTGATGTTCCCGGTGGTCAGAGTGACCGAGTTGGGCTCGACCGCCGTGACGCGAAGCATGGGTACGAAAATCTTCCGGCGCGTTGCCAATTCGACGACCAAGCCGAGAACCCGTGGTTGCAGGCGGCCGACGCGAACGGTGATCACGATGTCGCGAACCCGCCCGATGGATTCACCGTCCGGTCCGAGAACCACCAGGCCCGCGAGCCTGGCGGCAAACACTTTGCTCACAGCAGCCATGCCCGACAGACTAGACGGGGGTTGGCGTGCGCTCCGACACCAGTGGTGGAGCGGCGAGCAGGTCAACGGGCACAATGGACACCATGACGAACCCCATGTCTCAGTCCGGCCGCGCAGGCCAAGGTCTCCCCACCCCGCCGTCCGGCTGGCCCATCGGCTCCTACCCCACGTACGCAGAGGCGCAGCGCGCCGTCGACTACCTCTCCGACGAAGAGTTCTCCGTGCAGGACGTCACCATCGTCGGCGTCGATCTCATGCAGGTCGAGAGGGTCATCGGTCGCCTCACCTGGGCCAAAGTCATTGGTGGCGGCATCATTTCGGGCGCCTGGCTCGGTGTGTTCCTCGGGCTGGTGCTCGGCATCATCACCAACACCAACTACGTCAGCGCATTGATCGTCGGTGTGCTCGGCGGCATCGTCTTCGGTTTGATCTCGGCGTCCATCCCCTACGCGGCCACCAAGGGCCAGCGGGACTTCGCCTCGACCATGCAGCTCGTGGCCGGTCGTTACGACGTACTGTGCGAGCCGAAATCCGCCGAGAAGGCCCGCGATCTGCTGGCAAAACTCGCCATCTGAGCCCCAGAACGTTATTGGGTCTCATTGCGGATACGGAATTCGATCAAGCTGCCCACTTCGATCCCCCTATCCGCTAGGTTCACCTCCGCAGGGTAAAGCGTGTCCAACGGAGTGCACGCTGCGGAGTCGGGCCAATCTGCGGCCTCCTTCGCAGCGGAGGAGGCGGAAGTGCCATCGAAGTCCAATTGCGCTGCGACAAAGCGCACGAGGTTCGACGCGAGGAAGCTCGGGCTGATCGCCGCCGCAGCGATAGTGGCGAGTCCACTTGTTGCTGCGTGCGGATCCTCGAGCGACGAGGTCGTCCTCAGTTTCTACACAGCGGCCGACGGTGCGGAGCAGTACGCCGCCGCGGCGGCGGCGTGCACCGCGCAATCGGGCGGTGAATACAAGGTGGAGCAGCGGACGCTGCCGAAGAGTGCGAACGACCAGCGACTGCAGCTGGCACGGCGGCTCGCGGGTAACGACAAGACCCTCGACCTCATGACGCTCGACGTGGTGTGGACGGCCGAATTCGCCGAGGCGGGTTGGGCTTTGCCGGTACCCGAGGACCTCGAGACCAAGCTGCGCGACGGGTCCACGCTCGCCGGCCCTCTGGCCACCGCCGAGTGGCTGGACCCGCAGACCGAGCAGAAGGACAAGCTCTTCGCTGTCCCGCTGAACTCGAACACCCAGTTGCTCTGGTATCGGCCCGATTTGGTGCCGAACGGAACGCCGCCCGCCACGTGGGACGAGCTGATCGCGAACGCGGCAGCCAACCAGGCAGCCGGCCAGCCGGCGGCGATCGGTGTCCAGGCGAAGCAGTACGAGGGCTTCATGGTCTGGTTCAACACGCTGCTCGAAAGTGCCGGTGCGTCCGTGGTCGGTGACGACGGCACCACGGTGACGTTGAACGACACCCCTGAGCACCGCGCGGCCACCGAGAAGGCGCTGTCGATCATCAAGTCGGTTGCCACGGCGCCCGGCGCCGACCCGTCGGTCTCCCAGAGCGACGAGGGAACTGCTCGACTGGGAGTCGAGGCGGGCACGATGTTCGCCGAGGTCAACTACCCGTTCGTGTTGCCGGGTCTGAAGGAGAACGCCGCCGCCGGCGGCGTGTCCTTCCTCGATCTGTCGAACGTTCCTGCCGACCAGCAGGACGCGAAGGTGAACGAGGTCTTCAAGAGCGCCCCGTACCCGTCGGTCAAAGCCGGTGAGCCCGCGAAGGTGACCATCGGTGGGTTCAACATCGGTGTCGCGAAGACGACGCAGCATCCGGATCTTGCGTGGAAAGCGGTGGCGTGCTTGACCGATCGTGAGAATCAGCGCAACAACGCCGTCGACGGTGGTGTTCCTCCGGTTCTCGCCGATCTCTACCAGGATCCCGACTTCCAGGCGGCCTACCCCGCATGGGAGGGAGTCTTGGGTTCCATCGAGTCCGCCACGGTGCGCCCGGTGTCTCCCGCGTACCAGTCCATCTCGATTCTGCTGACCGATGCGCTCAATCCCCCGCAGAACATCGATCCCGTCGGTGACGTCGACAAGTTGGCCGACCTGGTGAAGCAGGCCGTCGAATCGAAAGGGCTGATTCCATGACCGCGACAACGTCTGCGTCGCCGGCGCACGCGAAGCCGGACGAGCCCGTGCCGCACGGACTTTCCGACGGCAAGAAGGCGGAACGTCGCCTCGGTCTGCTGTTGGTGGCGCCCGCCGCCATCCTGATGCTGGCCGTGACCGCCTATCCGATCATCTACGCGCTCTGGCTCAGTCTGCAGCGCTACAACCTGGCCTTCCCCGACGACAAGGCATTCGTCGGGCTGTCCAACTACGCGGCCGTCCTGAGCGACTCGTACTGGTGGACGGCGTTCGGCGTCACGGCAGGCATCACGATCATCTCGGTAGCCATCGAGTTCGTACTCGGTCTGGCCGTCGCACTCGTGATGCACCGCACCATCTTCGGGCGCGGCGTGGTCCGCACGGTGGTCCTGATCCCGTACGGCATCGTCACGGTGGCAGCTGCCTACAGCTGGTACTACGCGTGGACACCGGGAACCGGTTACCTCGCCAACCTGCTTCCGACCGGAAGTGCTCCGCTGACCGAGCAGATCCCGTCGCTCGCCATCGTGGTGCTCGCCGAGGTGTGGAAGACGACGCCGTTCATGGCGCTGCTGCTCCTCGCCGGTCTGGCACTCGTTCCCGACGACCTGCTCAAAGCCGCGCAGGTGGACGGTGCAGGAGCCTGGACACGGCTGTTCCGCATCATCCTCCCGCTGATGAAGCCCGCGATCCTCGTTGCACTGCTGTTCCGCACGCTCGACGCGTTCCGCATCTTCGACAACATCTACGTGCTGACCAAGGGCAGCAACGGAACCGGGTCCGTGTCGATCCTCGGGTACGACAACCTGTTCGGGGCGTTCAACCTCGGAATCGGATCGGCGATCAGCGTTCTGATCTTCGTGTGTGTGGCGATCATCGCCGTCATCTTCATCAAACTGTTCGGAGCTTCGGCGCCCGGATCCGACGCGGAAGGACGATAGGCCGTGGCGAACACCACCAAGCAGAAAGCCGGTTGGTCCATCGTCAACCTGCTTGTTCTGCTCTACGCGCTGATCCCGCTGGTCTGGATCATCAGCTTGTCCTTCAAGCCGGTGGCCAACATCGCCGACGGCAGCTTCATCCCGAAGCAGTGGACGCTGGAGAACTACAAGGGCATCTTCTCGACCTCGCAGTTCACGAGCGCCCTCGTCAACTCCATCGGTATCGGTCTGATCACCACGGTCATCGCCGTGGTCATCGGAACCATGGCGGCGTATGCCGTTGCACGGCTGGATTTTCCCGGCAAGAAAGTTCTCGTCGGCGCGGCACTGCTGATCGCGATGTTCCCGCAGATCTCGCTCGTGACACCGTTGTTCGACATCGAGCGTGCGCTCGGACTGTTCGACACGTGGCCCGGCCTGATCATCCCGTACATCACGTTCGCCCTGCCGCTGTCGATCTACACGCTGTCGGCCTTCTTCCGCGAAATCCCGTGGGAGCTCGAGAAGGCCGCGAAGATGGACGGCGCCACGCCGGCTCAGGCGTTCCGCAAGGTCATCGCCCCGCTCGCAGCACCCGGCATCGTCACCGCCGCGATCCTCGTGTTCATCTTCGCGTGGAACGACCTGCTGCTGGCCATCTCGCTCACCGCGACCGAACGCTCGGTCACGGTACCGGCAGCGATCTCTCAGTTCACCGGTTCTTCCCAGTTCGAGGAGCCGACCGGGTCGATCGCCGCAGCAGCGGTGGTCATCACCATCCCGATCATCATCTTCGTGCTGTTCTTCCAACGTCGTATCGTGGCGGGCCTGACGTCCGGCGCAGTGAAGGGATAAGTCAATGGCCGAAATCGTTCTCGACAAAGTGACCAAGTTGTACCCGGACGGCGCCAAGGCGGTGAGCGACGTCGACATCACCATTGCCGACGGCGAATTCATCATCCTGGTCGGACCCTCCGGCTGCGGTAAGTCCACGACACTCAACATGGTCGCCGGGCTCGAAGACATCTCCACCGGCGAACTTCGCATCGGCGGCGAGCGCGTCAACGAGAAGGCGCCCAAGGACCGCGACATCGCGATGGTGTTCCAGTCGTACGCGCTGTATCCGCACATGACGGTCCGCGACAACATCGCGTTCCCGCTCACGCTGCAGAAGCTCTCCAAGGACGAGATCAACAAGAAGGTCACCGACGCGGCCAACATCTTGGATCTCACGCAGCACCTCGACCGCAAGCCCGGCAACCTTTCCGGTGGTCAGCGTCAGCGCGTCGCGATGGGACGCGCGATCGTGCGCAGCCCGAAGGCGTTCCTGATGGACGAGCCGCTCTCGAACCTCGATGCGAAGCTGCGCGTGCAGATGCGTACCGAGATCGCGCAGCTGCAGCGCCGATTGGGCACCACCATGCTGTACGTGACGCACGATCAGACCGAGGCCATGACGCTCGGCGATCGCGTCGTCGTCCTCCGCGGTGGCCTCGTTCAGCAGATCGGCTCACCGCAGGAGCTGTACGACCACCCGCGGAACCTGTTCGTGGCCGGCTTCATCGGCTCCCCGTCGATGAACTTCGTCCCGGGCCAGCTGACGCAGGCCGGCGTCGACACCCCCTTCGGTTCTATCGAACTGCCGGACGATCGTCGTCAGCTCATCTCGCAGAAGAACCCGAGCCGCGACGTCGTGGTCGGTATTCGGCCCGAACATCTCGAGGACGCGGCGCTCATCGACTCGTACCAGAAGATGTCGGGATCGACCTTCACCGCGCAGGTCGACGTGCTCGAGTCCATGGGCTCGGACAAGTACGTGTACTTCGGTGTCGACGGCGGGCAGGTCGATTCCAACGAGCTGCGCGAGCTGGCGGCCGACTCCGGCGGGGCACGCACTCAGATGGTGGCACGCGTGGCCGCGGAATCGGCTGCGCGGCAGGGGCAGTCGCTCGAGCTGTGGTTCGACCCGAAGCGCGTGTCGGTGTTCGACGCGGCCAACGGAGACAACCTGACGCTCTGACTGCACTGATTTTCGAACCGAAGAAAGGGCCGGCGCCGACGCGTCGGCCCTTTCTCAGTTCGGCGCGGTCTCCTTGAGTTGCGCGATGATTTCGTCGTTCCACGTGTGGCTGCGCACGAGCCGGTAGCGCTCGCGTTCGATCCACATGTACGCCTCGGCGTCGGTGTGACGGGTCATCATGCCGCCCACCGACCGCACCATGCGCACGACGGGCAGGAACTCCTCACCGAACCACCGGCGGGCGACGGTGCGGCGGTCGACGAACTCGCCCAGTTCCTGCATCAGACGAAAGCCCCATGCCTCGACGGCCTCGCTGAGTTCGGCGTACTGCCACGGGTCGGAGAACTCGATGGCGTCGCGCGCCTTGCCGATCAGCGGAACTCGACTGAGGAAGATGCGCCGGTGGTCCTTCACCAGAAGGTCTGCACGACTGGTGATTCCGTCGGGGGAGATCCGGGTGGTGATCTCGGTGACGTAGGCCTCGATCAGCGTGTTGTGCACGGAGCAGGCGATCGACACGCGGTGATGGCCGTCGATGACGAAGTGCATGGGTCCGACGCGGTAGACGTCGATCGGTGGCATGGCCTCACCGCGTCTCGTGGCCGTGGCGATGCGCTGCCAGCGCTCTCGTGTCCGAGCCGACGTCGGCCGGAAGTAGCGGTCGAAATCGCGTGTGCGGTCGACGCTTCCGACGATCGAGTCGACGCGAATCACTTCGAGTCCGACCCGCCGCTCGCCCGTCTTGCCCAGGGCCGCAACGACTTCGTCGAACGGCAGGATGGTGTTCACGTCGTCGGGTTGCCGACGCAGCCACCCAACCAGCCTGGCGACGTCGGCTCGACGTCGCTGTCGGGTGAAGTCGTTCTCGGCGTCAGCGGCCGGAAATCCGGTGTCACGTGCCATAGCGTCGTCTTCCGATCGTAGGGGCGGTCCCTCCGGGAGTGACCTCGATGAGTGCGTAACCGACCGTGTTGACCACGGTCGCTCCACGGAGTTCGAGGTCCGGGGGGCGCTGTCCGTGTGGATGAATGTGCCCGTGCACGAACAGTTGTGGAGTGAGTTTCTCTACCAGAGAGTCGAAGCATTCGAAGCCCCGATGCGGCCCGTCCTCACCGTCGCCGACGCCGCGAGCAGGACTGTGCGTGAGCAGGACGTCGACCCCCTGCCCGCGGAGCGTCGGATGCCACGAGTTGGTGCGTACGAGGGACGCCGCCCGGCGACGCTGCTGCCGTTCGGTCCATTGATTGGGTCCGTCGTTGTAGCGGATGCAGCCACCGAGTCCGGCGATGCGTAGTCCGGCTGCGGTGACGATCCTGCGGTCCGCGTTGATCGCTCCCACCGGTCCGGGCCAGGTCGCCGGAAGGCCTGCGCGCATCCATCCCGCACGGCCGGCCGAGTAGCCGCTCAAGTCGGCGTCGTGGTTGCCGGGGACGAACACACACGGAGCATTCACCATGTCGGTGACGTACTCGACGTAGTCGAACGGGAGATCACCCGCCGCCAGCACCAGGTCCACGTCGAGAGTGCGTGCCTGCGCACTCCACAGACTTTCGACCACCTCGTCGGAGATCGTCAGCACGGAAACCACGGCATGAACGGTACCTGTCGCGCGGGTGGTTGTATGGAGAGGTGAGCCGAGACGTCGCCGCCCTGGTCCGAGCCCATCTGATCGCGGCGTTCGACGACGATGCCCCCGGCACGGCGTCGGTGACCTTCCTCGGCCTCGAACCGATGGACGTGCTGCGTTTCGGCCCGGAGGCCGACGGCTCCGTCCGCTACACGACGGTCGGGTGTTCCCGGCATCCGATGGGTGATCCCGGTGCGATGGTGACCGATCCCGATCGGGGCCCGCGGGCGGAGTTGATTCTCACCGTGCGCGGGAACGCGCCCGGTGTCCACAAGAAGATGGCCGTCCTCGCGGCGTCACCCGCCGTCGAGGGTGTGGTGTTCGTGGCCGACGCTCTTCTGGACGCGGGCGAATCGCTCTGGGACGGTGCGCCTTTCACCGCGGTCCTTCTCGGTCGGAGCCACGAGGTGGACGACCTCGCGCTGGCCGAACCCGCCGATCCCGTCGCCTTCTTCGACGCGGTACCGATCACCCAGACCGAAGCAGCGTGGGTGCGGCTCAAGGGCGCGCAGGCGCTGCGTGAGGCGTGGGCGGAGGCCGGAATCGATGTTCGCGACCCGTCGCGGGCGGCGGCGTCGTTCTGACGTCCGACGATCATCGCGCGATGTTCTTCAGTGCTTCCCGTCTCGACAAGCCCGAGAGCCGTGACCCGAGCTGATCGACCTCGGTGACGACCCAATCGGGGTCCGTCTTCGCGTACTCGCGGAGCGCCCAGCCTATCGCCTTGCGCAGCCAGAACGTGGTGTCGTCGATGTTCGAGGAAATGGCGTGCCGGAGCAGGTCGGTATCGGTGGCGCTGCGGGCGCGCAGTTGCGATGTCACCGCGGCGCGGCGGATCCACGGATGGTCGTCGGTCGCCCAGCTCCACAGGATCGCAGTGGCCTCGGGCCGATGATGCAGAAGGACGTCGCCCACCGGGTGCGATGACAGTTCGTCCACCACGTCCCACCACGCTCCGGTCTCGATCGTGTGCCGCAACAGGGTGAGAGCGTCCGGGTCGAGCCACTCGCGCGCCGCGCGGTGCCGGAGAAGGGCGATCGCGACGTACCACTCCTCGCGGTGGGTCACCTCGTCCCACAGGGTCGACACCGTGTCCTCGTGCTCGGCGCGGCTGCGGGGCGCGTATGCCTCGACGAACGGCTTCGTCACGCGCCGCAGCTCGGGAGCAGTGATGCCGTGGTACGGCAGCTCCGACTTCATGTAGGCCTGTTGCGCGAGCGCACGGTCGGGATTGCCGGCTGCCGCGAGAGCTTTCCGAATTCCGGAGATCAGAGCGTCGTCGCGCATGGCCCTACAGCCAGTGATTACGGCGGAACGTCCTGAAGAGCGCGACACAGACGACTGCGAGCCCGCCCACCACCGTGGGGTAGCCGTACGTCCACTGCAGCTCGGGCATGTGTTCGAAGTTCATTCCGTAGATACCGGCCACCATGGTGGGTACGGACGCGATCGCAACCCACGACGAGATCTTGCGCATGTCCAGGTTCTGCTGCATGGTCACGCGCGCCAGCGCCGCGTCGACCAGCGTGCTGAGCACCTCGTCGAATTCGCCGATTCGCTCGGCGACGGCCGTGTGGTGGTCGGCGACGTCGCGCATGTAGCGCCGGACCGCCTTCGGTACCGGTGACTCCAGCTCCTGGACGAGGCGGGCCAGCGGGGCCGACAAGGGACTCACGGCACGCCGCAACTCGACGATCTCGCGCTTGAGCATGTAGATCTGCTCGATCGGAACGTGATGGTTGGGACTGAAGACTTCTTCCTCCATGACGTCGACGTCGCGTTCGATCTTTTCCGTCACGTCGAGGTAGGTGTCGACCACGTGGTCGGAGATCGCGTGCATCACCGAGGACGGACCGAGCGCGAGTCGGTCGGGATTCGCTTCCATCAGTTGGCGGGTGGTGGCGAGTTCGGAGTGCTGGCCGTGGCGCACCGTGATGACGAAGTCGGTGCCGAGGAAGATCATGATCTCGCCCGTCTCGACGATCTCGTTCGTGGTCGTCACCGAATCGTGTTCGACGTAGTTGACGGTGCGCAGAACGAGGAACAGAACATCGTCGTAGCGTTCGAGCTTGGGTCGTTGGTGGGCGTGTACGGCGTCCTCGACCATGAGCTCGTGCAGCCCGTAACACGATGCGACGCTTTCCATCTGACCTTCGTCGGGGGCGTGCAACCCCACCCAGACGAATCCCTCGCCGCGCTTGCGCACCTCGGCTAGAGCAGCCGAGTGGGTGTACTTGCCCGGCAAGCGCTGTCCGTCGATGTAGACCGCGCAGTCGACGATGGCCCGCGCGGTAGGAATGGGGAGACGATGCATCGGCTCGGCCACGCGCGCAGATGGGCGCAGCGAGGGCAGCGAGGGCCTGGTGGGCACGAGGGACACGTCCTTTCCGGTTCAGCGGCTCAATCGTACGTCCGTCCGACCTGCCTCCGTGGGGCGACGACCGACCCGGGCGATTCGCGAAGATCGGCCCTGGACCTGGCGCGCGACGCAGGGGTGACGACCTGACAGACTGGCCCCGTGCTCATCGATCTGCATACCCATTCGACCGCGTCGGACGGAACCGAGTCGCCGTCCGAGCTCGTCCGCACGGCGATCGCGGCCGACCTGTCGGTTCTCGCGATCACCGATCACGACACCACCTCGGGGTGGTCCGAAGCGGTGTCCGAGCTGGAGCAATCAGGGTCGTCCATGCGACTCGTGCGCGGTATGGAGATGTCGTGCACAGGGCGCGGCGCAGACGGTGACCCGGTGCCGGTGCATCTGCTCGCGTACCTCTTCGACCCCGATCACGAAGCATTCGCGATCGAACGCGAACGCCTGCGCGACGAGCGTCGTAAACGCTTGCGTGCCATGGCCGCTCGATTTCAGGCAGACGGAATCCCGCTCGACGCCGACGCGATTCTGGAGGCGGCGGGACCGTCGGCCGGACGTCCTCATCTCGCACGCGAGCTGGTCCGACTCGGGAAGGTGTCGAGCGTGTCCGAGGCGTTCGAGTACTACCTGAAGACCGGGGGCACCTACTACGTCGAGAAGCAGGACACCCCGCTCGACGACGCCGTGGCGATGGTGGCGTCGGCCGGAGGAGTGCCGGTGATCGCCCACGCCCGCGCTCGCAAACGGGGTCGGATCCTCGCGGCCGATCACATCGAGGAACTCGCCGCAGGCGGGTTGCTGGGCGGGCTCGAGGTGGATCACCCGGACCACGATGCGAAGGACAAGGACTGGCTCCGCGCAGTGGCGGTGTCGCACGGCATCGCCGCGACCGGATCGTCGGACTACCACGGCACCAACAAGACGACGCCCATCGGCGCGTTCACCACCGATCCCGAGCAGTTCGCATTCGTCGTCGCCCGTGCGAACGGCGTCCCGGTGATCGGATAGCTGCTGTGGACGTGACCCTCTATCTCACCGTCGTCGTGACGCTCTTCGTCATCATGGATCCACCCGGTGCGATCCCGATCTTCCTCTCGCTCGTCGGCCGGAAGTCGCGCGAGGTTCGCAACCGTGCCGCATGGCAGGCCCCCGCGGTCTCGCTGACGGTGATCTCGGTGTTCGCCATCGGTGGGCAGGCCATTCTGAGTTACCTGCACATCGGGATTCCTGCGCTACAAGGCGCCGGCGGCTTGCTCTTGCTTCTCATCGCGCTCGAGTTGCTCACCGGTCGAGAGCCGACGAGGTCGCCCGGAAACGACGACGTCAACGTGGCACTGGTTCCGCTCGGAACACCGCTGATGGCGGGTCCGGGAGCCATCGCGGCCGTGATCGTCTACGTCAGTCAGTCCGACGGCAAGGCGGCGTCACTGCTCGCCATCGCCGCGGGCATCCTCACCATCCACGTGGTGTTCTTTCTCGTCCTGCGTTTCTCGACTGTCCTCATTCGGCTGTTGGGACAAGGCGGCATCACGCTGCTGGCGCGCATCGCGGGTCTGCTCCTCGCCGCCATCGCCGTGCAGTTGATCGCCGAGTCCGTGCGCGGTTTCGTGGCGGGAGGGTGAGCATGCTTCGTGGTCTGAGCGGCAGCGTCGTCGCCGGTTTGGTGGTGCTGACGGCGGTGGTGATCGGCACCGAGATTCTCGGCGGCGAACGCGGGTTTCCCGGGCCAGGGGTGTCGACTGCGGTCTGGCACGTCGTCGCCACGGTAGTGGCTCTGTTCCTGCAGCGTCTCGCAGATCACCGCGGCCGTCTGCTGTCCGTGGCCGGATCTCTGGGTGTGTTCGTGGTGACGGGCGTTCTCCTCTGGACGCAATGGTGGAATTAGGCACCGTAACGGGATGAGGCTGTTTGCCTCTTCGTTCGGCGCGGTGGCACACTGGCACCATTCAGCGACCGCGCCACCGCGTTGTCTGCTCCTGCCAGGTCTGCGATGTGCGTGGCTCACCAGCCGCCCGCGACCTGATGTGACTACCGTTTCTCGTCCGCTGCACTCGATGTGTGCGGATCGACCCAGGAGTGTCCCGTGAGCACCGATATCGAACGCACCGATCAGGTCACCGCCGACCTGACCACGATCACCGACGACGAGATCTTCCGCAGCCACGAGGGTGGCAAGTTGAGTGTCGAGCTCACCGCCCCTCTCGAGACCAAGCGTGACCTGTCGATCGCGTACACCCCCGGCGTGGCGCAGGTCAGCCGCGCGATCGCCGCCGATCAGGAACTCGTGAAGAAGTACACGTGGACCGACCGCCTCGTCGTGGTGGTGAGCGACGGTTCGGCAGTTCTGGGTCTCGGCGACATCGGACCCCGTGCCTCCCTCCCGGTCATGGAGGGCAAGTCCGCGCTGTTCAAGAAGTTCGCCGGACTGAACTCCATCCCGATCGTGCTCGACACCAACGACCCCGACGAGATCGTCGAGACGCTCGTGCGCCTGCGCCCCAGCTTCGGTGCAGTGAACCTCGAGGACATCTCTGCGCCGCGCTGCTTCGAGATCGAGCGCCGAGTCATCGAGGCCCTCGACTGCCCGGTGATGCACGACGATCAGCACGGCACCGCGATCGTTGTCCTGGCTGCGCTCCTCGGCGCGGTTCGGGTGCAGTCCCGTGACATCGCAGGTCTGAAGGTGGTGATCTCGGGTGCGGGCGCAGCCGGAGTCGCGTGCGCGAACATGCTGCTTCTCGCCGGTATCGACGACGTCGTGGTGCTCGACTCGAAGGGCATCATCTCCGCGGGCCGCGACGGACTGAACGACGTCAAGGCCGGCCTCGCCGACCGCACGAATCCGCGCGGACTGTCGGGCGGCGCCGCCGAGGCGCTGAGCGGAGCCGACGTGTTCCTCGGGTTGTCGGCGGGAAAGATCGCCGAGGAGCTGATCGCCTCGATGGCGCCACGATCGATCGTGTTCGCGCTGTCGAACCCCGACCCCGAGATCGCGCCCGACGTTGCGGCGCAGTACGCGGAGATCGTCGCCACCGGACGCAGCGACTTCGCCAATCAGATCAACAACGTCCTCGCGTTTCCCGGCGTGTTCCGCGGCGCGCTCGACGTCGGCGCTCGCCGGATCACCGAACGCATGAAACTGGCTGCAGCACATGCGATTCTGTCGGTGGTGGCCGACGACCTGTCACCGACGATGATCGTGCCGAGCCCGCTCGACCCCCGTGTCGAACCGGCGGTCGCCGCCGCGGTGGCGGCTGCGGCGAAGGAGGACGGGGTCGCCTAAGCCCTGGCCACAGTTGTATCTTCCGCAGTTGTGAAGCATCTACCGCGCCTGGCGCGGCCTTTCCTTCACAACTTCGCCGGGGCTCCGCTTCGGAACTTGAGCCGCCCCGTCCCTGGCTGTGACAACCACACCGCCAGCGCGAGGATGCCGTCGATGATCAGAGCCAGAACGGCAACGAGGATGGCGCCCACCACCACTCGGTCGTAGCGGTACAGCGCTAGGCCGTCGAAGATGTACCGGCCCAGACCGCCGAGGTTCACGTACGCGGCGATCGTGGCGGTGGCGATCACCTGCAGCGTCGCGCTGCGGATGCCGCCGAGGATCAACGGCATCGCGTTGGGCACCTCGACGCGGAAAAGCACCTGCCGCTGGGTCATTCCCATCGAGTTGGCCGCATCGACAACCGTACGGTCGACGTTCGCGATGCCGGCGTACGTACCGGCCAGAATCGACGGAATACCCAGCAACACAAGGGCGATGACGGGGGAGATCAGTCCCAACCCGATCAGCAGAACCAGGAATGTGAGCAGGCCCAGGGTGGGAATGGATCGGAGCGCGTTGACGATTCCGACCAGGATCACCTCACCCTTGCGGATGTGCCCGATCGCGAGTCCCATCGGCACGGCGATGATCGCCGAGAAGAACACGGCGATGGCGCTGTACCAGAGCTGCTCCAGCAACCTCGCGACAATGCCGGTGGGTCCCGACCAGTTGGCGCCGTCGACGAAGTAGTCGAACGCCTGCGAAAAGATGTTCATGCGCGCGCCGCCTTGGATCGAGTGCCGACGCGGGTCCACGGCGTTGCCGCCCGTCCGAGGACGTAGAGCACCGCGTCGAAGAACAGCGCCAGGACGACGATCGCGATGATGCCCGCCAGGATCTGATCGGGATAGTCACGCTGGTAGCCCTGGGTGAACAGCTGTCCGAGCCCGCCGATACCGATCACGGACCCCACGGACACCAGCGAAATATTCGTCACGGCTACGACGCGCACGTTCGCGACGAGGACCGGAAGGGCAAGGGGGAGTTCGACGGTCAGTGATCGGCGCAGACCGGTGAAACCCATCGCCGTCGCCGCGTCCACCACTGCGGGCGAGACCGAGTCCAGCGCTTCGGGAACCGCGCGGACGAGCAGTGCCGTCGAGTAGACGGACAGCGCGATCACGACGTTCAGAGGGTCGAGAACGCGCAGTCCCACGATCAGGGGCACGGTGACGAACAGCGCCAGCGACGGAATGGTGAACATGATGCTCGCGACTACGAGAGTGGTGCGGCGCAACCACGACACCGATCGCACGGCAGTGCCGACGGGTATCGAGATGAGGAGACCGATCAGCAGTGGCACGAGCGCCAGGTACAGGTGCGTCTTGGTCAGATCGACAACCGTCCCGATGTTGTCGACGAGGTAGTTCATCGCCCCTGCGCCCCTCCGCCGTGAGACATCCGATCGCGATCTTCCTGCTTGCGTTGCTTGGCAAGGAGATCGATGATCTCGGTAGCGTCGACACCACCGACGACAACGCCCGATTTGTCGACGGCGACACCGATTCCGGACGGCGACGAGATGGCCGCATCCAGCGCTTGGCGCAGATCGCCCCCGGGGACGAACAGCGACCCGCCCGCCGACGTGCACTCGTGAAGGCTGCGTCCGTTGCGATGCGCCTCCAGGCCGCCCGCATCCATCCACCCGTCGGGAGCGCCGTTCTCGGTCACCATCAGGACCCATTCGCCGTGTTCGAGTCTCAGCGAAGTGAGCTCCGCTTCGACGGCGGTGCGGATCGGATGGAGTTCGACGTCGGCGGCCGTTCGGAACGACAGGCCGCGGTACCCGCGGTCGCGTCCGACGAACGACGCCACGAAGTCGGTCGCGGGGGAAGCGAGCACGGTCTGCGGATCGTCGTACTGCTGCAGCCGGCCTCCTGTACCGAATACGGCGACACGGTCGCCGAGTTTGACAGCCTCGTCGATGTCGTGGGTGACGAAGACGATGGTCTTCTTCAGATCCGCTTGCAGCCGTTGCATTTCGGCTTGCAGATCTTCACGGACCACCGGATCCACGGCGCTGAAGGGCTCGTCCATCAACAGGATGGGTGGGTCGGCAGCCAACGCGCGGGCCACACCCACACGCTGCTGCTGACCACCCGAGAGCTGTGCCGGGTACCGGTTGGCAAGTGACAGGTCGAGGCCCACCCGTTCGAGGACGCCCAGCGCCGCCTTGCGAGCCTCGCGCCGCGAGTCGCCCCGCAGCACGGGAACCGTCGCGACGTTGTCGACGACCGTCCGGTGGGGGAGAAGGCCGGCGCTCTGGATCACGTATCCGATGCCGAGCCGCAACTTGACCGCATCGACGCCTCTGATGTCCTTGCCGTCGACCGTGATGGTGCCGGACGACGGCTCGATCATGCGGTTGATCATCCGCATCGACGTCGTCTTGCCGCATCCGGACGGGCCGACGAAGACGGTGAACGACTCCGGCTCGATCGTCAGGTCCAACGAATCGACCGCGGTCGTTCCGTCCGGGAACTGCTTGGTGACGTTCTGAAACGAGATCACGAGACCGGCTGGTCGAGACCCTGTTCCTTCACCCAGGCCTGGGCCGCGGCGAGCGGCTCGGTCTTCGCGTCGCCCGACACCTCGGTGTTGAGGGCGATCAGCTCTTCGGTGGTGATCTTCGACGAGACGGCGTCGAGGACCTGCGTGAGCTTGTCCGACTTCTTGCTCGCGTTGTAGAGCGGCACGACGTTCTGTGCAGCGAAGACGTTCTCGGGGTCCTCGAGAACGACCAGGTCGTTCTGCGCGATGGACGGCGCCGTGGTGAAGATGTCGGCCGCGTCGACCTGACCACCCACGAGCGCCTGAACCGTTGCGGGGCCGCCACCGTCGGCGATCGTGACGTAGTTGGCGGTCGAGACGTCGACGCCGTACTTGTCCTTCAGGCCTGGAAGACCCGCAACACGTTCGGTGAACTCGGGTGTCCCACCGAACTTGAGCTGGGCGGAGTACTGGGCCAGATCGGCGATCGACTTCAGGTTCCACCGCTCCGCGGTGGCCCGCGTGACGACGACGGCGTCCTTGTCCTCACCGGGTGCGGGCGTGGAGATCGCGAGATCCGATCCCAGCGCTGCCGGAAGGGCGGCGTCGACATCGGACGCGGACGACGCAGTGGCCGACGGGTCCAAGTACTGCAGCAAGTTGCCGGTGTAATCGGGGATCATGTCGATCGACCCGTCCCTGACGGCGGGCACGTATGCCTCACGGCTGCCGATGGAGAGCTTGGTGCTGGCGTCGAAGCCGTTGGCCTTCAACGCCTCGGCGTAGATGTTGGCGACGATCTCGGATTCGGTGAAGTTCGCGGAGCCGACGACGATCGAGTTGGTGTCGGTGGACGTGGAGCCGCCGCCGCTGCTGAGCGGGTCGGAATTCCCACCGCATGCGGTGAGCGCCGCCAGCGACAAGGCTGCAAGGGCAGCGACGGACACACGAGTGAGACGAGACATGGGGGAAGGTCCTTCCATCGGTTCCGGCATTAGCACTGGACTGGTTGCTGCGGCGTCGACAAGCCGGATCTCTCGGCCGCTCTGGGATGGTATCGAAGATCAGTGTAACGATAGGTCCGACACGTGCCCCTGGTACCGCGAAAGAGGTGAGCCGACATCACGATCGGTCGCAGATGGTTCGGCGCAGCCGTGACTGTGCTCGTGCTGGCGGGGTGCACGTCGGCGCCCCCCACGGGACAGGTGACGACCGGCCCGGTGGTGGTCGGGTCGGAGGAGTCCGTCGTGTCCGCGGTTCTCGCCCGCGTCTACGCCGGCACCCTGCGGCGAACCGGCGTGGAGGTGACTCTCGCTCCGCCGTCGGCCTCCCTCGCGGAGGTGGTGTCCGCCCTGGACCGAGTTGCGGTGACGTTCGTCCCCGATTTCTCCGGTGCCCTGCTTACCGAACTCGATCCGGATTCGACGGCGTCCACGTCGGAGGAGGTGTTCGAGGCGCTCAATCGATCGCTGCCGGAGTGGCTTTCCGTCTCCGACGCCGCAGGAGCGGAGAATCGCGAGAGCGTCTCCGTGACCGAGGCGACGGCCGAGTCTCTCGCCGGGGCAACTCTCGCCGATCTCGCGCCGCTGTGTGCGCAGTCGGCGGTCGCGGTCACCGGTGACGTCGAGGCAGTCCTTGCGCCGTTGCGCGCAGCGTACGGCTGCTCCTTCGCGGCGGTGACGTCCGTGGATCCCGTAGAGGCACGTGAGTTGTTGCGCCGCAACGAAGTTCAGGCGGTGATCGTTCCGGCGACCGACGTCGGGACGGACGACTCCGGAAGGCGAGACGTCACCCTCGCCGACACCGACAACGCGTACCGCGCGCAGAATGTGGTGCCGCTGTTCCGTAAGAACTCTCTCGGCGAAGCGCAGACGACAGCTCTCGGCGTCGTGGCCGGTGATCTCACCACCGCGGACCTGGCCGACATGGTCGCCCGAGTCCGCGGTGGTGCTTCCCCGGACGCGGTGGCCGAGGGGTGGCTGGGAGAACGCAGCTACTGAACGGTCTGCAGGTGATCGACGAGGAACGACGCGAGATGCTTGACGGCGTCGTCCGCTTCCTTCATCAACGTCGCCTGCAGGTGTGCGACGTGCCAGAGCTTGTCGTACTCGACGTAGGTGAGGTCGACGCCGGCGACACGCAGCTTCTCGCCGAACGCTCGGACCTGCTCGTAGAGCACCTCGGTGGTCCCGATGTGCATGACCGTCGGCGGTAGGCCTTCCAACGGGCCGTGCGAGGGGGCGAAGCCGGGATCGAATCGATCGCCCGAGCCCAGGTACGCGTCGGCGGAGGTGTACGACCACCCGGTATTGACCAACAGGTCCCGGTCGAACGGCGCGTCGCGGTCGCCCGGATCGACCCACGGCGAGATCAACGCCAGCGCGGCCGGGCCTCGGCCCTTGTCGACCATCCGTCGCGCGAGGGCCACCGTCATGCCGCCACCGGCCGAGTCGCCGGCGATCACGATCGAGTCCGGCGTGATGCCGAGATCGTCGACGAGCGAGTCGTACACCGCCGCCGCGTCGTCGAGTCCGGCCGGGAAGGGATGTTCCGGTGCCAGCCGGTAATCCGGAACGATCACGACACTGCCCGTGTACTTCGCGAGCGACGCCGTGAGAGGGCGGTGGGTGAACGGCGATCCCATGGTGAAGGCGCCGCCGTGCAGGTACAGCACGACGGTCTTGCGTTCGGTGGCCCCCACGGTGACGCGCTCGACCGGAACCCCGCCGATGCTCTGCTGACGGAAGACGCTTCCGTCAGGGACGGGCTGCGACTTCGCCGACAGCTGCATCAGCGCGCGTTGCGTACGGAACGAGAACCGCGGGTTGAGCATGACCCGGTAGATCGGGCGCAGGGTCGCCGCGACCACCGGCAGCGGAATCGTGGTCGGCCGCATCAGGAGGGCTTCGGCATGACGCGCGTCGCGACTCGGGCGATGACGTTCTGGTACTTGGAACCGGTGACGCGGGTGAGCAGATCGAGAGCGATGGCGTCGCTGCCGATCAGTACGCGGCCCTTCCCCTTCTCCACGCCCTTGAGGATCACCTCGGCGGCCTTCTCCGGAGTGGTCTTGGCCAGCTTGCGGTCGAAGAACTCGGCGACCGTCTTCTGGTCGTGTCCCTCGGCGACGGTGGAGTTTCGGGCGATGGCGGTCTTGATGCCGCCGGGATGGATGACAGTGACCTTGACCGGATGCTTGGCGATCATCATCTCGAGCCGCAGGGCCTCGCTGAACCCGCGCACGGCGAACTTCGCCGCGTTGTACGCCGCCTGCGAGGGCATGGCCAGGATGCCGAACAGCGAGGACACGTTGACGATGTGCCCGTCACCGGACGCGATCACGTGCGGCAGAAAGGCTTTGGTGCCGTTCACGACTCCCCAGAAGTCGACGTCGACGATGCGCTCGATGTCCTTGAACGGGGTCACCTCGACGTCACCGTGGTAGGCGATACCGGCGTTGTTGTAGACCTGGTTGACCTTGCCGAAGTGCTGGGCGACGGCCTCCGCGTAGTCCAGAACGGCTTCGCGTTCGGTGACGTTGAGGTGATCGCTCTTGACCTCGGCGCCCAACGCACGGACCTTCTCCACGGTTTCCGCGAGACCGATGTCGTCCATGTCGGACAGCGCGAGTTTCGCTCCGCGTCCTGCGAGATCGAGAGCGAGGGCGCGGCCGATGCCCGAGCCTGCTCCGGTGATGACGACTACTTTGCCGGCGAACGTACTCACAGTGCTGCCACCTTGTTCTGTGCGGCCGACGAGGCGTCGGCGGTCGGGACGCTGTCGTACGCGTCGAGGTCGAATTGCTTGGTGATGCGGCGGAAATCGAAGGTGAATCCCGGCCACAGCGTGGTGTTGTTACCGTGCTTGTCGAGGTACCAGCTGGCGCAGCCGCCGTTCATCCACACGGTGGTCGACATGCGCTTCTGGAGGTCCGCGTTGTACTGGTCCTGCACGTCGCGACGCACCTCGACCGTGCCGATGTCGTGCTTGTCGATGGTGTCGATGGCGTCGATGACGTAGTTGAGCTGCGACTCGATCATGAACACCATGGACGTGTGTCCCAGGCCGGTGTTGGGGCCGACGAGGAAGAACATGTTCGGGAAACCCGCGACGCTGGCGCCCTTGTATCCCTGTTGACCGCGCTCGTCGAAGACATCGGCCAGCGACCGTCCGTCCTTGCCGAAGATGCCCTGGAACGTCGGGGAGTCGGTCACGTGAAAACCGGTGGCGACGACGAGAGCGTCGATCGGCCGCTCGGTTCCGTCCTTGGTCACGATCGATCCGGCCCGCACCTCGGCGATGCCGTCGGTGACGAGGTCGACGTTCGGCCGGTCGAGAGCCGGGTAGTAGTTGTTGGAGATCAGCATGCGCTTGCAGCCGATCTGGAAGTTCGGGGTGACCTTCTCGCGCAGGCTCTTGTCCTTGATGAGGGTGGCGATGTGCCGACGCGCCGCGAGCTCGATCGGCTTCATGAACATCCGCGACTTGGTCAGGCCGATCACCTGAGTTTCGCGGGTGGCGTAGATGCCGGCGCGTGAGAGGCGCTGGAAGCCCGGAACGTGCTTGAAGGCGAAGCGCTCGATCTTGGTGTACTCGCGGTCGGCGCGGGGGAGTACCCACGGTGCGGTGCGCTGGTAGACGTCGAGGTGCGACACCTTCTCCGCGATGGCGGGAACGATCTGGATCGACGACGCGCCGGTTCCGATGACGGCGACGCGCTTGCCGGTCAGGTCGGCGTCGTGGTTCCACTGCGCGGAGTGGAAGACCTCACCCTGGAAATCTTCGATCCCCTTGATGTCGGGCAGGTTCGGCTCGGCGAGCGCTCCCACTGCGGACACCACGATCTTCGCGGTGAAGTTGCCCTTGGTGGTGTCCACATCCCAGCGGGACGTGTCGGCGTTCCACCGTGCGCGCTCGACGGCTGCGCCGAAGACGTGCTTGTCGTACACCTTGTACTTGCGGGCGACGGACTCGATGTACGCGCGGATCTCGGGTTGCTTCGAGAAGGAGCGGGTCCAGTCCGGGTTCAGTGCGAAGGAGTAGGAGTAGAGGTGCGACGGCACGTCGCAGGCCGCTCCCGGGTAGGTGTTGTCGCGCCAGGTCCCGCCCACGTCGTTGCCCCGCTCGAGGACCAGGAAGTCGGTCTTGCCCTGCTGAGCGAGCTTGATCGCGGCACCGAGGCCGGCGAAACCGCTGCCGATGATCAGCGTGCCCACGGTCGTCGTGGCGGCAGCCGATTTGTCTGTGACTGGAAGACTCATGAACCAGAGATTAGACGCCTACTGAGTCGCAGTCAATAGCTATTGACCAATATTCAATAACCTGTTCTGATGGAAGCGTGAAGAGAACGAGACTCACTCCCGAGCAGCGTCGGGCGCAGCTCATCGAACTGGGTCTGGAGATGCTCGCCGAGCGGACACTGGATCAGATATCGGTCGAGGACATCGCCGACAAGGCGGGAGTGTCCAGGGGACTGCTGTTCCACTATTTCGCCACCAAGCACGAGTTCCACCTGGAAATCGTCCGTCACAACTCCCGCGAGATGCTCGAACGCACCGAACCTCCGGCCGGCCTCGACGCCATCTCCACATTGCGTGCAGCCATGACGTCCTACGTCGACTACGTCGAAGCGCAGCGCAGCACGTACGTCTCACTGCTGCGCGGCACCGCGAGCGGTGATCCGGACATGCGTGCCGTCTTCGAGGAGACACGCAGCCTCATGGCCCAGCGCACCCTCTCGCAGTTGCCGCGACTCGGGATCGAACGCACGGCCCAGATCGACCTCGCCGTTCGGGGATGGATCGCATTCGTCGAGGAAGTCACCATCACGTGGCTCAGCGATCCGCATCTGACGAAGCAGGAGCTCATCGACCTCACCGTGCGTGCGCTGCCTGCGGTTGCGTTACCTCCGGAGCTCTCGGCTGCGCTCCTGAGCGCGACCACCGACATATCGGCAGGAGTCGTCCCAGTAACGTGATGCGCACCGCTCGGGCCGACGCCCGAGGGAGCGGCACGAGAGGACGGCTGGACGATGAGCGCGCAGATCAAGGTCACGACCGACACGAGGCACTCGGGAATTCTCGGTCTGGGTGCGTACCGGCCGGAGCGAGTGGTGACCAACGAGGAGATCTGCCAGACGATCGACTCGAACGACGAATGGATTCGTACCCGAACCGGCATCGAGAGCCGTCGTTTCGCCGCCCGCGACGAGACCGTCGTGTCCATGTCGATCGAGGCCGGGCGTCAGGCCCTCGAGAACGCCGGCGTCGACCCCGCCGACATCGGTTGCGTCATCGTCGCGACGTCCACCCACCTCCTTCTCTCCCCGCCCGCGGCACCGATCGTCGCGAACGCCCTCGGCACCGGCGGGCCCGGGGCCTTCGACCTCGGAGCCGGCTGCGCCGGGTTCTGCTACGGACTCAGCCTCGCCTCCGACATGATCCGCAGCGGCACCGAAGACAAGATTCTGGTCATCGGAACCGAAATTCTTTCTGTCACAACACGTCCCGACGATCGCGGAACCCGCATGATCTTCGGCGACGGTGCTGGTGCCATGGTCGTCGGACTCACCGACGAGCCCGGAATCGGACCCGTCGTGTGGGGATCCGACGGCTCGCAGTCCGACGCCATCACGCAGGACAAGGACTGGCTGCAGTACTTCGACGATCTGAAGGAAGACCCCAAGGCCGACCGCCCGTGGATCAAGATGACCGGAATCGCCGTGTTCCGTTGGGCGGCCTTCGAGATGGCCAAGGTTGCCAAACTGGCGCTCGACAAAGCCGGTGTGGCCGCATCCGAACTCGACGTCTTCGTTCCGCACCAGGCCAATTCGCGTATCACCGATCTCCTCGCCAAGAGCCTCGAACTCGGTGAAGACATTCCGGTGGCCCACGACATCGCCGAGGCGGGCAACACGTCGGCGGCGTCCATTCCCCTTGCGGTGGAAGAGGTTCTACGCACCGGTAAGGCGAAGAAGGGCGACACGGCCCTGCTCCTCGGCTTCGGCGCCGGCCTCTCCTACGCCGGCCAGGTCGTGACGCTGCCGGCGGCGCCGAAGTAGGCGCTCCGCACACGGGTGCGAAAAGGAGTACCCCGACACTCTTTTCCGCACCCGACTACAGGTGACGCAGAAACCTCTCGGGCGAGTCGAAGAAGTTCGACCAGTTGCGCACCATGTCGGTGTCGGCCCACGCCGTCGAGGTGAGCCCGTCGTCGCCCAGTTCGAGAACGTCGGCGCCGGGAAATGCGGCGAGCAGCGGTGAGTGGGTTGCCATGATCACCTGCGAACCTTCGTCGACGAGGTCCTTCATCACCGCCAGCAACCCGAGGCACGACGAGAACGACAGTGCCGCTTCGGGTTCGTCCAGCAACCACAGCCCGACCCCGACGGGTCGGTCCGCGACGTACTGCAGAAACGACTGCCCGTGGGACATGGCGTTGTAGACCGTGTCGGTGCCCCGGACGGGCGTCGCTCGTTCGAACATCGAATGCATCGTCTCCGCCCGCAGGAAGCACCCGCCGTACGGCTGTGGTCTCGTCCCCGAACACGTGAGGTGCCGCCCGAAATCGGTGTCGTGTTCACCGCCGCCCGCCGACCACAGCGCGTCCTCGGCGCCGTGAAACCCACTGGTCCACGCCGAGGCCAACGCCTCCATCAGTGTCGACTTACCCGATCCGTTCTCGCCGACGACGACGGTCACCGGATTGTCGAAATCCATTCCGAGACGGACGATCTCGTCGACCACCGGTAGTTCCAGATACCACGAAGCCGGGTCGAACCCTCTCCGTGGAGTGAATTCGACCCGGCTCAGTGGAAGAGGCAAGACTATCCGTTGAACGCCTCTTCGATGATCTCCTGTTGCTCCACCGCGTGCACCTTGCTGGACCCCGAGGACGGCGCCGACATGGGACGACGCGACACGCGCTTGATCCCGGTCAGCAACTCCGGCAACAGCTCCGGGAAGGCGAGGCCAAAGGTGGGCCACGCTCCCTGGTTGGCCGGCTCCTCCTGAACCCAACGGAACTCCGTCGCGTTCGGGTAGGTGTTCAGCGTTTCGCGGATGCGGCGCGCCGGAATCGGGTAGAGCTGCTCGATGCGCACGATGGCGATGTCTTCCCGATTCTCTTTCTGCTTGCGCGCCACCAACTCGTAGTACAACTTGCCGCTGACCATCAGGACGCGCTCGACCTTGTTGCGGTCGCCGGTTCCCGATTCGTAGGTGGGCTCGTCGAACACCGAGTGGAACTTGCCGTCGGTGAAGTCCTCGATGTTGCTGACCGCAGCCTTGTTGCGCAGCATGGACTTCGGCGTGAAGACGACCAGCGGACGCTGAATGCCGTCACGCGCGTGCCGACGCAGCAGGTGGAAGTAGTTGGCCGGTGTCGACGGAACTGCCACCGTCATCGACCCTTCCGCGCACAGCTGCAGGAACCGCTCGATGCGGCCGGACGTGTGGTCCGGGCCCTGTCCCTCGTGACCGTGCGGCAGAAGCAGCACGACGTCGGAGAGCTGACCCCACTTGGCTTCACCGGACGAGATGAACTCGTCGATGATCGACTGTGCACCGTTGACGAAGTCACCGAACTGCGCCTCCCAGAGCACCAGTGCGTTCGGGTTGCCGACCGAGTAGCCGTACTCGAAGCCGACGGCCGCGAACTCGCTGAGCGCGGAGTCGTAGACGAGGAACTTGCCGCCGGACTTCCCGCCGATGTTGCGGAGCGGGGTGTACTCCTCGCCCGTCTTGCGGTCGATGATCACCGAGTGGCGCTGGGTGAACGTGCCGCGCCGGGTGTCCTGGCCGGAGAGGCGCACGAGCTTGCCCTCGTCGACGAGACTTCCGAGCGCCAACAGTTCGCCGTAGGCCCAGTCGACCTTGCCCTCGTACGACATTTCGCGGCGCTTCTCGAGCACCGGCTTGACGCGCGGGTGCACGTTGAAGCCCTCGGGGACGTTCAGGTGGGCGTCACCGATGCGGTGCAGAACCGACTTGTCGACGGCCGTGTCGAGCTTGGTGGGAAGCTGCTGGTCCATCTCGACGGACTCACTGGGCTCCGGGGTGTACTTCTCGAGCTCGCGCACTTCGTTGAAGACGCGTTCGAGCTGGCCCTGGTAGTCGCGGAGCGCGTCCTCGGCTTCCTTCAGCGAGATGTCCCCACGACCGATGAGCGACTCGGTGTAGCTCTTGCGGACGCTGCGCTTGGTGTCGATGACGTCGTACATCGACGGTTGGGTCATCGACGGATCGTCGCCCTCGTTGTGACCGCGGCGGCGGTAGCAGATGAGGTCGATGACGACGTCCTTGCCGAACTTCTGCCGGTAGTCGACAGCGAGCTGAGCAACCCATACGCAGGCCTCGGGGTCGTCGCCGTTCACGTGGAAGACCGGTGCCGCGATCATCTTCGCGACGTCGGTGCAGTACTCGGACGACCGTGAGTGCTCCGGCGAGGTGGTGAAGCCGACCTGGTTGTTCACCACGACGTGGACGGTGCCACCGGTGCGGTAGCCGCGCAGCATGGACAGGTTGAGCGTCTCGGGGACGACTCCCTGGCCGGCGAACGCCGCGTCACCGTGCAGCATCAGCGGGAGGACGGAGAATCCGCCGGGGCCCGTGCCCTTGTCGAGCAGGTCCTGCTTGGCGCGGACGAGGCCTTCGAGAACCGGATCGACGGCCTCGAGGTGCGACGGGTTGGCCGTGAGCGAGACCTTGATGTCGTTCTCGCCGAACATCTGGATGTAGTTGCCCTCGGCGCCGAGGTGGTACTTCACGTCACCGGAGCCGTGCGCGGCCGCCGGGTTCATGTTGCCCTCGAACTCGGTGAAGATCTTCGAGTACGGCTTGCCGACGATGTTGGCGAGCACGTTCAGCCGGCCACGGTGCGGCATGCCGATCGCGACCTCGTCGAGCTCGTGCTCCGCGCTCTGGTCGATGACTGCGTCCATCAGCGGGATGACCGCTTCGGCGCCTTCGAGCGAGAAACGCTTCTGGCCGACGTACTTGGTGCCGAGGAAGGTCTCGAAGGCCTCGGCGGCATTGAGCTTCGACAGGATGTATTTCTGTTGCGCGACAGTCGGTTTGACGTGCTTGACCTCGATACGCTCCTGCAGCCAGGCCACCTGATCGGTCTCGAGGATGTGGGTGTACTCCACACCGACGTGCCGGCAGTACGCGTCTCGCAGTGCACTGAGCACGTTGCGCAGCTTCATCTTCTCGTTGCCCTGGAACCCGCCGACGTTGAACTCGCGGTCGAGGTCCCACAGCGTGAGGTCGTGGCTGATGACGTCGAGGTCCGGATGCATCCGGAACTTGTCCTTCTGCAGCATCAACGGGTCGGTGTCGGCCATGAGGTGACCGCGGTTGCGGTACGCGGCGATCAGCTCGAGGATCCGGGTGCTCTTGTCGACCGTGCCCTTGGGCAGGTCCTGACGCCAGCGGATGGGCTCGTACGGGATGGCCAGACCGTGGAAGATCTGGTCGTAGAACTCGTCGCTGATCAGCAGGTTGTGAATCGTGCGCAGGAAGTCGCCCGACTCGGCGCCCTGGATGATCCGGTGGTCGTACGTCGACGTCAGCGTCATCAGCTTGCCCACGCCGATGTTGGCGATGCTCTCGTCGCTCGCACCCTGGAACTCGGCGGGGTACTCCATGGCGCCCGCGCCGATGATCGCGCCCTGACCCTGCATCAGACGCGGCACGGAGTGCACGGTGCCGATGGTGCCGGGGTTGGTGAGCGAGATCGTGACGCCGGCGAAGTCGGCAGCCGTGAGCTTGCCGTCGCGTGCGCGCCGGACGATGTCCTCGTAGGCAGCGTGGAACTGATTGAAGCTGAACTCTTCGCAGCCCTTGATGGCGGCGACGACCAACGACCGGCTGCCGTCCTTGCCGGGCAGGTCGATGGCGAGACCGAGATTGGTGTGCGCGGGAGTGACGGCGTTGGGCTTGCCGTCGACCTCCGCGAAATGTCGGTTCATGTTCGGGAAGCTCTTGACCGCCTGCACGATCGCGTATCCGAGCAGATGGGTGAACGAGATCTTGCCGCCGCGTGTGCGCGCGAGGTGGTTGTTGATGACGAGGCGATTGTCGATCATCAGCTTGGCCGGAATGGCGCGCACCGACGTCGCCGTCGGGATCTGGAGCGATGCGGACATGTTCTTCGCGACGGCTGCAGCGGCGCCGCGCAGAATCTTGTTCGTGTCCTCGGTGGGCTTGTCGCCTGCCGACTTGTCCTCCGACGGCTTCGCGGCGGCAGCCTTGACCGGAGCTGCTTTCGCGTTGGAGTCGTTCGCCATTGCGGAGACCTTGGGGGAATCTGCCTTGGGGGCCTCTGCCTTGGGAGTCTCTGCCTTCGGCTTCTCCGCCTTCGACTGGTCTGCCTTGGGTGCAGACTTCTGAGCCTCCGCTTTCGGTGCGGCCTTCGGCGGCGCGGGCGCAGCGGGAGGGGTCTTGGTCTCGGGCTTCGGGGCGCCCTTGTCAGGCGTCGACCCGTTGGTCCCGTTGGACGTCTCGCCGGTGGTGCCGGCTGCGTCAGGTGTGTAGGTCGTCAGGAATTCGTGCCAGCTGGCGTCGACCGACGCCGGGTCCTTCTGAAACCGCTGGTACATTTCGTCGACCAGCCACTGGTTCTGTCCGAATTCTGTTGTAGAGCTGCTGCTCACGGCAGGTTTTCGCCTCGTTTCCTTCTTCGTCCTCGCTCAGCGCACGGCACCGTCCAGGCTAGACCTATCGCGCGACGCTCGTGCCCCGGTTCTGGGTCTGTGATAGGTCTCACCGGGCGTGTGCCCGGTGTCACCGGTAGAAGCCTCCGCGATGTCCCATAGGCGCGAGTAGAACCCGTCCGACGCACGCAACTCTGCGTGGGTGCCGCTCTCCACGATACGACCTTTGTCGACAACCAGGACAAAGTCGGCACGCGCCGCCGTCGCGAGCCGGTGCGCGACTATGACCGCCGTCCTGGACCGCGTCACGGTTCGGCTCGCATCGAGCACCGCCTTCTCCGTCGCCGGGTCCAGCGTGGCCGTCGCCTCGTCGAGGAGAAGGATGTCGGGGTCGACGAGTTCGGCCCGCGCGAGGGCCACGAGTTGGCGGGCACCGGCGGACAGGCCCTGGCCCCGCTCGCCGACCGGAGTGAGCATGCCCGAGCTCATCGACCCGATCAGGGGGAGAGCACCGACGGCGCGTGCTGCCGCGTCGATCTCGGAGCGCGTCGCGTCGGGACGGCCGTACGCGATGTTGCTCGCGACGGTTCCGGTGAACAGGTGCGCCTCCTGCGGCACCACTCCGAGTCGATGCCGGTACGGCAGAAGCGAGTAGTCCCGCAGGTCGACATCATCCGCCCGCACCGACCCGTCCGTCGGGTCGTAGAAGCGTGCGATGAGCTTGACGATGGTCGACTTTCCGGCACCGGTGCGGCCGACCAGCGCCACGGTGGTTCCGGCCTCGATCGTCAACGAGACGTTCGACAGCGCATCGGACTGGGCACCCGAATACCGAAAGGTGACGTCGTCGAAATCGATGCGACCTCGGAGGTGCTCGTCGACGATCCGGCCGCCCTTCGTGGACGCGGCCTCGATGGAACTGGGCGTCCGCAGCAGGTCCGCGATGCGGCTCAGGCCCACCGACGCCTGCTGGTATCCGTCGAACACCTGCGAGAGCTGCTGGATCGGCCCGAACAGCAACCCGAGGTACAGCACGAACGCGACCATCGTTCCCGGCGACGTCTGACCCGTCGCGACGCGGCTGGCTCCGACGAGGACGATCACCGCCAGCGAGAGGTCGGACAGCAAGGTGATCGACGGGAAGAACACGGAGATCGCCCGCTGGGATCGCATGCGGCTGGCGCGATACAGATCGGAGCGGTCGGCGAACCGTCGTGCGGCCACCGGCTCGTAGCGGAACGCCTGCGCCACCCGCAGTCCCGCGATGTTCTCCTGGAAGTCCGCGTTCACGGACGAGATGCGCTCACGCGACACCGAATACGCCCGCGAGGAGATGCGGCGGAAGACGAGGGTCGCGACGATCAGGGGCGGGACGACGCTCAACGCCACCAGCCCGAGAATCGTGTCGGTCAGCACGAGCGCCACCGAAATCCCCGCGACGGTGAGCACGCTGACGATCGCGGTCGACATCCCGGTCTGCATGAAGGACGACAGGGCGTCCACGTCGGTGGTCATGCGCGTCATGATGCGGCCGGACAGTTCGCGTTCGTAGTAATCGAGACCGAGGCGTTGCAGGTGCGCGTAGCTGCGCACCCGTAGGCCGAACAGAACGCGCTCACCGGCGCGGGCGGTGATCACGGTCATCAATCGCACCACGGCCCAGTCGACCGCCACGAGCGCCACGGCGACACCGGTGATCACCCACAGGGTGCTCGACGAGTCGGCGGCAACTCCGTGGTCGACCGCGAATCGGGCCACCGAGGGAAATGTGATGCCGATCAAGGAATCGAGGGCGAGGCAGACGACCACCGCGGCGAGAAGCCACCGAACCGGTCGTAGCAATCGCGCGAGCCGGAACTCGGGGTCGGGCGTGCGCAACGTCGCCGAGTCGAGTGTCGGCGATTCGCGAGCAGGCGGCAGCCGGTCGACCGACGCTTGCAGCGCCGCGGTCGGGGCGACGCTCCCGAGCGCCCCGGACACCGCTCCGTGGCCACCGACGGACGGGGTGCCGACCGCCTCACGGGAGCCGACCACCTCGGACGTCTCGGGCCACAACTGCGCCTCCAACGGTTCGGCGCGTGCATCTTCGGGCTCGTCGTCGGACCCGGAGAGCAACTGCCGGAACAGCAGACACCGAGCGTCGAGTTCGGCCACCGTTCCGACGTCGACGATGTGTCCGTCGTCGAGAACGGCGACTCGATCGGCGAGGGTGAGAGTCGAACGTCGATATGCCAGAACGACAGTCGTGGATGCAGTTCGCCGCCGGAACGCGTCGAAGATGGCGGCCTCCGTCTCGGCGTCGACCGCGGAAGTGGCGTCGTCGAGCACCAGGACACGCGGAGCGGCGAGCATCGTGCGCGCCAAAGCGACCCGCTGGCGCTGGCCACCGGAGAGCGTCAGCCCGCGTTCGCCGACGACGGTGTCGTACCCGTCGGGCAGTTCGGAGACGAAATCGTGCGCCATCGCCATTCGCGCCGCATCCTCGATCGCGGCCGCGCCGGCTCCCGGCCGGCCGAGTGCGATGTTTGCGGCGATGGTGTCCGAGAACAGAAACGGATCGTCGAACGCGACACCGACCGCGCTGCGCAACGACTCGGTCGACACGGTCGCGATGTCGATCGCGGTACGTTCCGGCGTCGTCAACGCGATGGAGCCGCTCTGGGGCGAGTAGAAGCGCGGAATCAGGAGCGAGAGCGTCGACTTGCCGGATCCCGAGTGTCCTACCATCGCCAACGTCTCGCCCGGCCGCACGGTGAGGTCCAGGCCGCGCAGGATCGGCTGCTCGGGATCGAAGCCGAACGTGACCGAGTCGAGCTCGAGACCCAGCGGGCCGTCGGGCAGGTCCACGGGATGGGACGGCAGAGGGATCGACGGCTCGGTGTCGGTGACGTCGTAGACCCGTTCGACTGCGGCGCGCGAGAGCTGCGCCATCACCAGGACCGAGGTGATGGTGCGTGCGACGGCCGACATCGTCGCAACGTAACTCGCGAAGGCGAGGAACGTTCCGATGCTGATGGAACCGCGCAACGCGAGATAACCGCCGAGCCCGATGATCCCTGCGAGACCGAGTTGCGGAAGAGCGGCCATGGTGGGAGCGAATCGAGAGTTCACGACGGCAGCGCGAAGGCGTTCGGCGTAGAGCACACGGCTGTGCGTTTCCAACTGATCGATCGCTCGTGATTCCTGCCCGAACCCCTTCACGACGCGCACGCCCGTGACCGTCTCCTCGACGTGTCCGGCCAGCTCCGCTGCGCGTTGTTGAGCCGACCAGGTGGCGGCGAACAATTGCGGTCGCAGACGCACCACCACCACGGAGATCGCGGGAACCACGGCCAACGCGACCAGGGTGAGCAACGGCGACAGGTACGCCATCACGCCGAGCGCCAGGACGAACTGCAAGAGGGCGCCGGCCGACAACGGAACCATGGCCAGCAGTCCCTGCACCAATTGGAGATCGGTGATCGACCGCGAGACCACCTGGCCGGTACTGATCTCGTCCTGCCGTTTCCCGTCGAGGCGCTGCAGGGCGCCGAGAAGTCGCAGTCGCAGATCGTGCTGGACATCGATCGACAGTCGACCGGCGAGAAGGCGGCGTCCGAACTGGCACGCGAAGCGGACAACGCCGAGGCCGGCGATGGCCAGTGCGATAGCGCCGATGGTGTCCGTGCGAGATGCGGTGGCGTCGTCGATGGCAGCGCGGGTCAGTAGAGGAAAGGTGATGTCGATCCCGGCGGCGACGAACGTCACCAGCAAAGCTCCGACGGCAGTGCGGCGATGCGCGAAACAGTCGGCTGCCAGCCGTCGAATCCAGCCCGGCTTCTTACCCTCGCTCACCACTGAATTCAGAGTAGCCCTGTCCGAATCGGCGAGCGGCGCGGTGTTTTCCATGCTCGCCGAGAGGCGATCCCGTCGGCGTGTCGACGGGTGCTCATCCGCGTCCGACGTACGGCATCCGGTTGGCCATGATCGTGAGGGTTGGAACGGTGACGTCGAGTGGCAGATCCACCAGGTGAACGATCGTGTCTGCCACGTGCCGGGGGTCGAACGTGGGTTCAGCGCGGGTCGAGCCGTCCGGCTGAAGAACCGCGTGACCGATTCCCGACGTCATGTCCGTGGCGGCATTGCCGATGTCGATTTGAGTGCAGCAGATGTCGAATGCGCGCCCGTCCAGTGAAATCGACTTCGTCAACCCCGACACCCCGTGCTTGGTCGCCGTGTAGGCAGCGCTGGACGGCCTCGGCGTGTGAGCGGATATCGATCCGTTGTTGATGATGCGTCCGCCGCGAGGGTCCTGCGCCTTCATGATTCGCATTGCTTCGCGGGCGCAGAGGAAGACGCCGGTCAAGTTGACGGCAACGGTGGTGTTCCATGCGTCGACATCGAGGTTGTCCACGCTTGCGGCCGGCCCGAAGGTGCCCGCGTTGTTGACGAGAACGTCGAGTCGTCCGAACCGTTCGACCACCGTGGCGAACAGAGAGCAGACGGACCGGTCCGATGTCACGTCGGCGACGGCGATGTCCGCGTGGCCTCGACCTGCAGCCGTCTCCTCCAGAGTGCTCCGGTTGCGTCCGACCAGCACGACGTGATGACCGGCGTCGAGCAAGGCCACCGACATCGCACGCCCGAGGCCGGAACCGGCGCCGGTCACGACAACGACCTGGGGCCCGCGTTCGGAATCCGTCATGATGTTCTCCATGGCACCGCGATCTTGGTTCTAGGCGATGTCGCGCTGCTGGGTGCGCAGCCACCCCGCGCCGCCGAACACGATCGCCCACACGAACAGCACCACGGTGCCTGCCACCGAGCCGAGGAACGGGTCACCGTCCTCGATCGATCCCGCAGCCAGCGTGGAAATCGTCGACATCCCGGGAAGAAACTGCGCCAGGGGTTGAACGTCGAGGCCGCTCAGGATGGCCACCACGATGGACTCGCCGACCGGGATCCACACCACCAGCGTCACCGCTGCCCAGGTCGGTGAGGCGAACAGCAGTCCGAGGCCCGCGCCGATCACCGTCCAGACGGTGGTGACGAGCAAACCGAGGAAGAACACCTCCACGACGAATCCGGTGATCTCGAAGGTGCCGATGCCGAACAGCAGCATCGAGATGACGCTGATGACCTGTGCCACCAGCGCGTACGCGAGGCCGAAGAGCGCGGTCACGGCCAGTTTGGCCCCGATGACCCCACTACGCCCGGAGGACGACAGGAAGGATGTGGTGATCGTGTGGTGCCGAAGTTCTCCCGCGGCGTTGACGGCTCCGAAGACGGCAGCGAACAGGGTGGTCGCGGCAATCGTGACGAAGAGTCCCACCATCGAGATCTCGCCTTCGATGCCGAGTTCGGTTACCGAGGAACTCGAGGCGATGCTGGCGTAGATCGCGCTTGCGAAGCCGCCGATCACGACGGGAGCGATCAGCAGCGCCCACCAGAACTTGAGCGAGGTGACCTTGCGGACTTCCGACTGAAGGAGGCCGTTCATCCCTGGCCCCCGTTCCACTGACCCGGCTGAGTCGGCGGTTGCTGGTTCGGCGGCGGTCCCCATTGCTGAGGCGGTCCCCACTGCTGGGGCGGTGGCCCGTATTGCTGGGCTGGCGGCCCGTATTGCTGGGGTGGCCCGTATTGCTGGGGTGGCCCGCCCCACTGCCCCTGCGGCTGGTTGGGCCCGACCGGCGCCGAGACGTACTGACTGGTGGTCATCGACAGGAAGACCTGCTCGAGATCGATGTGCTCGGCGGTCGTTCCGAACACGGTCACCCCTGCGTCGGCTGCGGCCGAGGAGATGTCCGGTTCCGACGATCCCGTCACCACCAGACGTCCGTCCGGGCCGATGCGCGTGTCGGTCACTCCGCGCGCCGCCAAAGCCACTGCGAGGGCGGGCGGGTCGGACGCGGCGACGAGCACATGGCCGGGCCGCATCTGTCGAAGCTGGTCGATGCTGCCCTGGTAGACCAACGATCCGTAGCTGAGGATCACCAGGTGGTCGACGATTTGCTCGACCTCTCGGATGATGTGGCTCGACACCAGCACGGTGCGCCCCGACCGGGCGTAGGACCGCAGGAAGTCACGCAACCAGGCAATGCCTTCCGGGTCCAAACCGTTGGCGGGCTCGTCGAGAACCAGAATCTCGGGGTCGCCGAGCAACGCCGTGGCGAGGGCCAGTCGCTGGCGCATGCCCAGCGAGAACTGGCCGGCCGGACGATCCGCCGCCTCGGTGAGACCGACCAGTGCGAGCACCTCGTCGGCGCGCTGATCCGGCAGTCCGAGAACCGGCGTGAACAGCCGAAGATGATGGCGCGCAGTACGTTTCGGGTGCACGCTCTGTGCGTCGAGAACCGCGCCCACGACCCGCGACGGGTGCGCCAGGCTGGTGTACGGAACGCCGTTCACCACCGCGTCGCCCGTCGTCGGACGCACCAGTCCCAGCATCATGCGCAGTGTCGTGGACTTGCCCGATCCGTTGGGTCCCAGGAAACCGGTGACGGAACCCCGCTGAACCGAGAACGAAAGTTCCCGGACCGCCTGGATGGACCCGAAGGTCTTGCTCAACCCCCGTGCCTCCAGTGCCGGGGCAGACGGTGGTCCGTAACCGGGGTAGCTCAACGCGGGTCTCCCGTAATCGAGGTTGGGATCGAGGATCGGGTGGTTCTCCGTGCAGGCTACTGCGTCCGCACCTGAGTTCTCAGCGGCCCCCGATGACCTCTGCGAGTCGTCGTAGATCGTCCGATGGGTCCTTGTCGTCCGGAAGAACGTGCAGCGCAACGTGATCGGCGCCGGCGGTGAGGTGTTCGGTGACCGCGTCGACGATGTCGGTCTCACTGCCGTGTGCGACGAGAGCGTCGATCAGGCGGTCGCTGCCGCCGTCGGCGATCTCCTCCGGCGAGTATCCGAGCCGCTCGAGATTGTTGGTGTAGTTGCGCAGGTGAAGATACGGATTGTTCACCGGCGGGCGGCCGATCTCACGGGCACGCTCGGGGTCGGCCTCGAGCACCAGTTTGTGCTCGGGCGCCAGGATCTTGTCGGGCCCAAGGATCTCGCGTGCTCCCCGCGTGTGCTCGGGAATCGTCAGATACGGGTGCGCCCCGGCCGATCGATCGGCGGCGAGCTGCATCACGCGCGGCCCCAGAGCGGCGAGTACGCGTCCCTCCGCCGGCACGCCTTCCTCGTCGAGAACGTCGAGATACTCGACCATCGCGGCGTACGGCTTCTTGTATTCCTTGGTCGCCTCCGGGTGGCCGGTGCCGATTCCCAGGAGGAATCGTCCCGGAAAGCGTTCCGCCAGTCGGTGATACGACGCAGCCACCTCGCGCGCGTCCGCGGACCAGATGTTGACGATGCCGGTGGCGACGGTCAGCGAGGTGGTGGCCTCGAGCGCCGTCTCGACGATGGCGAGGTCGGCGTCGGGGGACCCGCCGATCCAGAGGGTGCCGAATCCGAGCTGCTCGACGGTGGACGCGAGGTCCGAAGTCACACCGGGCGCGGCTCGCCAGAGTCCGTACGTGCCGAGTGGTGGTGTCGTGGTGGTGGTCATTGTCATGCCTCCAGTTCCGTGGTGCCGGTCGGGTCGGTCGAGCGGTCGTCGATCACACCGGGAGCGGTCGCCCACGTGGTCGGCGGCGGCCCGAATGTCTCCCGTGCGTTCTTTACGACGCCCTTGCCGAGCGAACGATTCCCGGCGCCGCCGACGACGGCACCGATCCCCGCCGGGAGCATGGTGCCGAGGAACAGTGCGCCGCGTCTGGCTGCGTATTTGGTGATGAACTTCTTGATCAGTCGTTTGTTGAGTCCGGAGAGGCCGCCTGCGCCCGGAATCTTGCCGGTGATGAGCTTGCCGATGTTCCCGGATTTGGTGCCGAGCGTCTTCTGGACGATCTCGCGGCCGGTCTCACCCAGCGCGACGGCCAGAACGAGGGCTTTGCGTTGCTCCTGATCGTGGACCGGAATCCCGTGCACGGACGCCACCGCGAGGGTCAACAAAGCGGACGCCTCGACGAAGAACGCGGTCTCGGCGCCCACAGCGGCGACGGACGCGACGGTGCCCACGCCCGGAACCGCCGCGGTTGCGCCGGCTGCGCCGCCACTTCCGGTCACCGCGGTGAGGAAGGTCTTCTCCATGCGCTCGATGATCTGAGCAGGGGATTCGTCGGGGTGCGCACGGCGGATCCGCCAGACGTACTTGTCGACGGCGGGGCCCTGCAGCCTGCTGCCGTTGTCCAGAATCGACACGAGTGTCTTCTCGATGCGTCCCTCATCGGTTGCCATAAGTCTTATCCTATTGACCTGCACCGATGGCTCTGGATGTTCGCAGCTCGAGGACTTACCGTGGGCGCATGGCAGGAGTGTCCAGCGGAGCGACGGCGCGTCCGTGTCCCGCACTGCGCCCGTTCGTGAAGTCGTACGACGGCTATCGCATGAGCGGCTTCGACGCCGGCACCCACGTCGGCATGCCGTCTCCGGACATCACGGTCGTCATCCCCCTCGACGATCCGCTCGAACTGGCGTGGCCGGGGGAGACGTCGTCGCGATTCGGGTCCTTGGCCAGCGGACTCGGGACGACCCCGATCACGATATTTCACACAGGCGCCCAGCACGGGATCCAGCTCGCCCTGACTCCGCTCGGCGCACGCACGCTGCTGGGGGTGCCGGCGTCGGAAATCTCGGACGTGGTGGTCTCGCTCGACGACCTGCTGGGCGGCGTGGTTACCGAGATCGACCATCGCATCGCGTCGGTGTCGTCCTGGCGCGAACGATTCGACGTTCTGGACGAGGTACTGATCAGGCGGCTCGACGCCGATACCCCGCGCCCGGACGACAGGGTGGCCGGTGCATGGCATCTGCTCGTCGGCGGTTCCGACGCCAGAGTGCAGTCCGTCGCCGACGCGGTCGGGTGGAGCCGTCGGCACCTGAACACCAAGTTTCTCTCGGAGTACGGCGTCACTCCCAAAGACGCAGCGAGAGTGGCGCGGTTCGACCGGTCGCACCAGCTGCTGAAACGGGAGCACCCACTTTCTCTCGCCACCATTGCAGCGCAGTGCGGTTACTACGACCAGGCGCACATGGCCCGCGAGTGGCGGGAACTCGCGGGATCCGCCCCGTCGGTCTGGCGGGCAAATGAGCAGTTCGCATTTGTCCAAGACTCGGCAGACCTCGCGACCGAATACTGGTCCGCATGACAAACACACTTGTATGGCCGGCCCTCCGCTACGACGACGCACGAGCAGCCATTCGTTGGCTCGTCGACGTGCTCGGGTTCGAGGAATCGGCCGTGTACGGCGAGGGCGAACGCGTCGACCACGCCCAACTGAACAGGCCCGGCGGCGGGGGAGTGATGCTCGGCAGCGTGCGGGAGGACAGCTCCATCTCTCAGGTTCCCGCCGGTGTGGGGTCCGTGTACTTGGTGATCGACACCGAGGGGGAGCTGACCGGGATCTACGAGCGGGCCGTCGCGGCGGGCGCGACGATGACGCAGGAACTGCGCACCGAGGACTACGGCGGCAGCGGCTTCGTGTGCCGTGACCCCGAGGGTGTGCACTGGAGTCTCGGCACGTACCGCGGTGAGGAGACCGGCGGCGAATAGCCGGGCGAACCTCGGTGGGGTGTCGTATCGTCGTCTCAGCGAGCCCTGCCGAGGTCGGTCCGGGGTTATTTGGACTGGCCCGCGAAAGCCGGTAGCATGGATCGTCGGTGCGTTTTGACGTGCCGGTCGTCTGTGTGTCCTTGTGCTCGTTTCTGCGCATCCCACTCGATGGTCGGCCCGAGCACCTGCAGGTAGAGGTACGAAGTCAATCAGGTGTGACAAGCCAGGATCGCGGAGGATATGGCAAAGAAAGACGGCGCAATCGAGGTCGAAGGCCGAGTTGTCGAGCCCTTGCCCAATGCAATGTTTCGCATTGAGCTGGAGAACGGTCACAAGGTTCTGGCCCACATCAGCGGCAAGATGCGGCAGCACTACATCCGCATCCTCCCCGAGGATCGCGTCGTGGTCGAGCTGTCTCCCTACGACCTGTCACGCGGACGCATCGTCTACCGCTACAAGTAACACCCGTCCCCGGCTGGGTCATCAGTCGGGGATCAACCATGTTCGGAAGGTTCCATTTCTCCCGAACACACGACCAGGAGATCTGACAGACGTGAAGGTCAAGCCCAGCGTCAAGCCGATCTGCGAGAAGTGCAAAGTGATCCGCCGTAACGGCCGGGTCATGGTGATCTGCGAAAACCTGCGTCACAAGCAGCGTCAGGGCTGATTCACCCTTTTCTCGACGATCCACTTGGCATGAACCGGTAGCACCGGCGACAAAGAAGACCTCTCAGCACCAGCTGCTCATTCGCGAGCAGTACACCCCCGGCCGCGGAGGCCGAGGCCCCGAGCATCACACGTGGGGACGGACTGGGAGAAGACCTCCGCTTACAACAAAGGAAACCGCCACATGGCACGTCTAGCCGGTGTGGATCTTCCGCGCGAGAAGCGCATGGAGATCGCACTCACCTACATCTACGGCATCGGCCGTACCCGCTCACACGAGATCCTCGCCGCCACGGGTGTCAACCCCGATCTGCGCAGCAAGGACCTCTCGGACGAAGACCTGACGAAGCTCCGCGAGTACATCGAGGAGTCGCTCAAGGTCGAGGGCGACCTGCGCCGCGAGGTTCAGGCCGACATTCGTCGCAAGATCGAGATCGGCTGCTACCAGGGCCTTCGCCACCGTCGTGGTCTGCCCGTACGTGGACAGCGCACCAAGACCAATGCGCGTACCCGTAAGGGCCCGAAGCGCACCATTGCCGGCAAGAAGAAGGCGAAGTAATGCCCCCCAAGTCACGCACCGCCGGACCCAAGAAGACGCAGAAGACGCGTCGCAGGGACAAGAAGAACGTCCCGCACGGGTCCGCCCACATCAAGAGCACGTTCAACAACACGATCGTGTCGATCACCGACCCGGCCGGAAACGTCATCTCCTGGGCGTCCTCGGGCCATGTCGGCTTCAAGGGCTCGCGTAAGTCGACTCCGTTCGCCGCACAGCTCGCCGCCGAGTCCGCTGCCCGCAAGGCGCAGGAACACGGCGTCAAGAAGGTCGACGTGTTCGTGAAGGGTCCCGGCTCCGGCCGCGAGACCGCGATCCGTTCGCTCCAGGCGGCAGGCCTCGAGGTCGGCACCATCTCCGATGTCACCCCCCAGCCCCACAACGGCTGCCGTCCGCCCAAGCGCCGTCGCGTCTAGCGGGAAGGAACAAATAAAATGGCACGTTATACCGGACCCATCACCCGCAAGTCGCGTCGACTTCGCGTCGACCTCGTCGGAGGCGACCAGGCTTTCGAGCGTCGTCCCTACCCGCCGGGCCAGCACGGCCGCGCACGCATCAAGGAGAGCGAGTACCTGCTCCAGCTGCAGGAGAAGCAGAAGGCTCGCTTCACCTACGGCGTCATGGAGAAGCAGTTCTCGCTGTACTACAAGGAAGCGAACCGCCTCAAGGGCAAGACGGGTGAGAACCTGCTCCGCATCCTCGAGACTCGCCTCGACAACGTCGTCTACCGCGCCGGGCTCGCACGCACGCGCCGCCAGGCTCGTCAGCTCGTCTCGCACGGCCACTTCTTGGTGAACAACAAGAAGGTCGACATCCCCTCCTACCGCGTTTCGCAGTACGACATCATCGATGTCAAGGAGAAGTCGCTGGCGACGCTACCGTTCCAGATCGCCCGCGAGACCCAGGGTGACCGCCCGATTCCGGGTTGGCTGCAGGTTGTTCCGAACCGCCTCCGCATCCTGGTTCACCAGGAGCCGGAACGTGCGCAGATCGACATCGCGCTGACCGAACAGCTGATCGTCGAGTACTACTCGAAGTAGGCGCTGCGCGCTCGGGCGTGAAAAAGGGTGTTCCCACACTCTTTTTCACACCCGAGCGGCTCGCCGCCCATCGAGCGTCAAATAGCGGACGCTCCTACAGGAGGACATCAATGCTCATTTCTCAGCGACCCACATTGACCGAAGAGGTCATCGCTGACGACCGCTCGAAGTTCGTCATCGAGCCTCTCGAGCCTGGCTTCGGGTACACCCTCGGCAACTCGCTCCGTCGCACGCTGCTTTCGTCGATCCCCGGCGCTGCTGTCACCAGCATCCGCATCGACGGCGTTCTGCACGAATTCACCACCGTCCCTGGAGTCAAGGAAGACGTCACCGACATCATCCTGAACCTCAAGGGCCTCGTCGTGAGCTCCGAAGAGGACGAGCCGGTCACCATGTACGTCCGCAAGCAGGGCCCCGGCACTGTCACTGCAGGCGATATCGTGCCCCCGGCCGGCGTCACCGTGAACAACCCCGATCTGCACATCGCCACTCTGAACGACAAAGGCAAGCTCGAGATCGAGCTCGTCGTCGAGCGCGGCCGCGGCTACGTTCCCGCCGTTCAGAACAAGGCGTCCGGCGCCGAGATCGGCCGTATCCCGGTCGACTCGATCTACTCGCCCGTGCTCAAGGTCACCTACAAGGTGGAGGCCACCCGCGTCGAACAGCGCACCGACTTCGATCGGCTCGTTCTCGACGTGGAGACCAAGAACTCCATCACTGCGCGGGACGCGCTCGCATCTGCGGGCAAGACCCTGGTTGAGCTCTTCGGCCTCGCCCGTGAGCTCAACGTCGAAGCAGAAGGCATCGAGATCGGACCCTCGCCCGCCGAGGCCGATCACATTGCTTCCTTCGGACTGCCGATCGAGGATTTGGACCTCACCGTCCGCTCCTACAACTGCCTCAAGCGCGAAGGTGTTCACACCGTCGGCGAGCTGGTCGGCCGCACCGAATCGGACCTGCTGGACATCCGTAACTTCGGACAGAAGTCCATCGACGAGGTGAAGGTCAAGCTGCATTCGCTCGGCCTCTCGCTGAAGGACAGCCCCGCAACGTTCGATCCCTCCACCGTGGCCGGCTACGACGCCGCCACCGGTACTTGGAGCGACACGGACAACACCGTGGGCGACGCCGACAGCGCCGAGCAGGATTACGCCGAGACCGAACAGCTCTAGGACGTCGAAAGACGTCCTGGTAGCACCTACCAGGAGAATTGATCATGCCCAAGCCCACCAAGGGTCGCCGTCTCGGCGGATCGGCGTCGCACCAGAAGGCGATTCTCGCCAACCTGGCGACGGCGCTCTTCGAGCACGGCCGCATCACCACCACGGAATCGAAGGCCAAGCGCCTCCGCCCGTACGCCGAGAAGATCATCACGCATGCGAAGGCCGGCACGCTGGCTCACCGTCGTGAGGTCATGAAGGACATCCGCAACAAGGATGTCGTCCACACGCTGTTCGCCGAGATCGGACCGCAGTTCGCGGATCGTCCGGGCGGCTACACGCGGATCATCAAGACGATCCCGCGTAAGGGCGACAACGCCCCGCAGGCCATCATCGAGCTCGTTCAGGAGCAGACGGTGTCCAACGAGGCCGATCGTGCGCGTCGCGTGCAGTCCTCGCAGGCTGCGCCCGCAGCAGCACCCGCGGAGAACGTCGTGGAGGCCGTCGAGGCCGACGCGACCGACGCCGAGGTTGCCAACGCGGACAACGTCATCGAGAACATCGAAGAGTCGGACGCACACGCGTCCAACGCCGACGAGGCCGAGTCGACTGCGGACACGTCCGCAGCAGGCAGCCACGCCGTTCTCGACGATGGCAGCCAGCCGGAAGGCTTCCCCATCAAGGGCAACGCCGATTCGATGCTGTACCACACGCCCGGAACCCGTTTCTACGACACGACGGTGCCCGAGATCTGGTTCGCCACCGAAGCCGACGCCGAGGCCGCTGGCTACCAGCTGCCGAAGTCGCAGCAGAAGAACGACGACGCCTGATCAGGTGATCGACGGAATCACATCCGCAGACGAGCCCGTCACCCCTTGGGGTGGCGGGCTCGCCCGTTTGCGGCTCGATATCGCCTACGACGGAACCGATTTCGCCGGCTGGGCCCGTCAACCCGCCCAGCGCACCGTCTGCGGCGAGATCGAGGACCGGTTGTCGTCCATCTTCGGAGTGCCGCTGCAGCTGACGGTAGCCGGGCGCACCGACGCCGGTGTGCACGCCACGGGACAGGTGGCGCACGTCGACGTTCCGATCACCGCCTTGCCGCGTGTCGACCCGCGCGGCAATGACACCCGAGTGTCCAACCTGGTGCGCCGCCTGGCCCGCTTCCTCCCGCCCGACGTCCGCGTTACCGCGGTGAGCGAAGCCCCCCAGCATTTCGACGCCCGCTTCTCCGCGCTGCGTCGCCACTACGAATATCGCTTGTCGACGGCTCCCTACGGCGTGGATCCGCTCCGTGCGCGCGAGGTGGTGCCGTGGACGAGGCCGGTCGACTTGGGCGCGATGCGCGAGGCGTCGCAGAAGCTGTTGGGCCTGAACGACTTTGCGGCGTTCTGCAAACGCCGCGAGGGCGCGACGACAGTCCGCGAGCTGCAGCGTTACGACTGGGAGCTGGACGGCCATGCCCTCACTGCGTACGTGAGTGCCGACGCGTTCTGCTGGTCGATGGTGCGCTCGCTCGTCGGCGCCGTCCTGGCTGTGGGGGAGGGACGCCGGACCCCACAGTGGTGCGCGGAACTGCTGACCGCGGGGGCGCGATCGAGTTCTGTCACGGTGGCTCCCGCGCACGGCCTCAGCCTCGTTCGCGTCGACTACCCGGCGGATTCGGAATTGGCCGATCGGAACGTCACCACGCGGGAGACGCGCGGCCCGACGGGATGCTGCGGCGGTTAGTGTCGAAGCATGTCCTTGCGTCTGGAAATCATCATCGGCAGTGTTCGGCAGAAGCGTTTCGGCCCGGTCGTCTCGGACTGGTTCACCGACAAAGCCCGTACACACGGCGAATTCGACGTCGGGGTGATCGATCTGGCCGACTTCGATCTTCCGGTCGATTTCTCCGCGTCCGAATCGAAGGACGCGTTCACGGCCCGCATCGGCGCTGCCGACGCATTCGTGGCGGTGACGCCGGAGTACAACCACGGCTATCCGGCGGCGCTGAAGACGGCGTTCGACAGCGTGAAGCCGGAGTGGAAGGCCAAGCCCATCGGCTTCGTCTCGTACGGCGGGTTGTCGGGCGGCCTGCGCGCCGTGGAGCAGCTACGTCTGGTCGCGGCGGAGGCGCACATGGTCTCGATTCGCGAGACGGTCAGCTTCCATGTGGCGAAGGAGCGTTTCGACGCGAACGGGCAAACGGAGGACGGCGCGGCGATCGACGCCGCCGCGCGTCTACTCGATCAATTGCTTTGGTGGGCAACCGCGTTGGCGGACAAGAGAGCGAGCTACCCGCGCTGAAGTTCGGCCGGGGGTCTGGGTCGACCGATGAACGTGGTCTCCTGTCCGACGGTGACCAGGGTGAGCATCTCGGTTCCCGATCGACTGGTCACCACGACGTCCTCGCCCCGGCAGCCCGGCTGCACGATCGTGATGTCGGCCGCGTCGGGCATGGCCCCGTCCGGAGTGTCGCGGAGGTACATCGTCGTGGAGGACGGGCTCGGGGGTCTCGACGAGTGCCCGTCGACCACCACGAGATCGAACCCCTGCGCGGCGATACCCGACAGCCGCTCCGAAGGGTCGGTAACCGTGAGACTGCGCGGGTCCGCAAGCGAACGGGCAAGTTGTCGCCACTCGACGTGACGTTCCGTGGACACCAGAACCGTCGCCCCGACGCCGACGGCCCTGAACACCAGTTGCCGCGCGAGGAACAACTCGCCCCGGACGTGAACGGTCGACGTGCCCGTGCCCCAGAGCCGCGCACAGACTGCTCGGCCGGTGGCATCGGAGCCGATCAGCTGGCCACAGCCGGCCACCGGCAGGGCGAGCGCGTTCACGGACGACCCGAGCACTCGGTCCAGAGGCGTCGACTCGTTGTCCGCACCCGTTCGGCTCGGCTCCTGAGATCGCAGCAAGCGCCTCCAGTATGCGTGCAGTGGGACCGATTTGGATAGGGGCGGGTGGTCGGGCTCGACATCGTCGGTGACCGTATACATCGCTGAAAGCCGTACGTGTCCATCGTATTCCGAGTGCCGCAATGCGACGGTCACCGTGGATGCCGCGCACGGCGTCGCCCAGAGTTGCCCCAGAGCCGCGGCGTCGACTTCGCGCCCACGAAGGCTCCAGCCGAAGACGCGCCGCGTTCCCCCGGATCGCACTCCCGCAGCGAAGTACCGTGCCACAGCAGAGAATTCGGACGCCGTGAGGATGCGAGATTGCACACCCGTCCCCCAAAGCGCGCGCTCGACCCGCCCCAGCGCAACCGTGAATGCCTTCGCGGCTCCGTCGAAACCGCCGCCGCGCCGCGTCACCGCGTCAGCAGTGCGAGCGACGTCGACGGTGACGGTGACGAACGTCGACCGAACGGCCACGGCCGGAAGCGGGCCGATCAGCCGGGCGTAGACGTCGGCCGCGTGCTTGTCGATACCGAGACGCCGACCGTGAGAGGAGATGTCGATGGACACCGGACGCAGATCATGATGGGCCAGCGCGGATTGCAATCGGTCCAGCGGCAATCGCACGTCCGGAACGGATGCTCCCCGCCCGATCACGGACGTGCCGCTGACAATCGGAGACACTTCCATCGTCCCGCTCAGGCGGCGACCGTCCCATCGCACCCCGATGGATCGACTTCGTTCGAACGACAGAGACGTCACTCGTGATCTGTCGCCGCGGTCCCGCGCCCACCTGTCCCGCATTCGCGCCGGCAATCGACGGCCGGCCATCCCACGGCGGGACAGGATCATCACCGCAACTGCGACCGACGCACCGAGTGCAGCACTCCATGCGACGTCGATCCCCGCTACGCCCGCGAGGAGAAACACCACGAGTCCGACAAGCTCGGCCGTCACCACGCGTGCGGACACCACGTTCGAGACGACGAAGTACTGACGCATCATCGCGGATTCCTCCCCCGAAGAATTGACGAGAAGCGGACTGTACTGTGTGGCCACACGGTTCGTGTGCGACGGGTTGGGGGACTCGGGTGGGGGCTTCGCCGACGACTCGCTGGCAGGTGGGCGGACACCGCTTCCTCGTCCGGCGACTCGAACATGCGCTGGTGCGACGCGAGAGTCGCATGATCAACGAACCGTTGCGGTCGCGATCGCGCGCGCTGATGGTGGGCGCCGTGATCGCAGCGCTCGGCCTTGCCGCGTCCGCGGCTCTCGCGTTCGTCCGGCCACAGGACAAGATGGGCGACGCCGTCATCGTGATCGGAAAAGACTCGGGCGCAATGTATGTCGTCGACAACGACGTCGTACACCCGGTGATGTCTCTGGCCTCGGCGCGATTGATCGCCGGACAGCCGGACGATCCGGTGACCGTGAAGGAATCGGAGCTGGCGACCCGCGCTCGCGGGCCCTTGGTGGGAATTCCCGGGTCGCCCACCTCCCTGGCGGTGGACCCCGGTTCGGCGACAGCGACGTGGACGGTCTGCGACAAGGTGGATCCGGACGCTTCCGCTGTCGCGACAACCGCTGTGCTGGTGACGGATTCGCCTGTCGACGCACGGGGGGAGATGGTGCCACTCGGGGCGGACGGAGCGCTGCTGTGGGAGTACGAGGGAACTACGTTTCTGGTCTACGGCGGTGTCCGGGCGCGTATCGACATGGCGAACGCGGCGGTCACTCGCGCACTCGGTGTGGACGGCGCCGTCCCGTCGCCGGTGAGCGCCGCGTTGCTCGACTCCGTGCGCGAGGTCCCGCCCTTGGTTCCCCCGGTCGTGACCGGCGCAGGTCAGCCCACCCCGTACCGGTTCGGAGGACTGACGGTGGGGTCCGTCGCCTCGGTTGACCTGGGCGATCGGGAGCAGTACTACGTGGCACTCGTCGACGGTGTGCAACCGATTGCGCCCGCCACCGCACAGTTGCTTCGGTTCGCCGACTCTCAGGGTCGTGTCGGCTTGGAATCGATCACTCCCGACACCTTGGACTCGGCACCGCAAACTCGAAACCCGTTGCCTGTAACGACCTTTCCAGAGAATATTCCCCGGCTCGTCGATGTGGACGCAGCACCGGTGGCCTGCCTCAGTTGGCGGGCGCAACCTGTGGAGAGCGACCAGGCATCCACCACCGCAACCGTCGAGATCACGACGGGCCGCACGCTGCCACTGGACGACGACGAACGAGCCGTCGATCTTGCAGGAGCAGACGGTCCGGGTCCGGCGTTGGACGCGGTGTTCGTGAAACCGGGATCCGGGTACTTCGTGCAGACCACTGGTGTCGGAGAGGACATCGCGCGTCGCGATGCCATGTTCTACGTGGCCGATACCGGCGTCCGGTTCGGGATCCCGGATCTGGAATCGGCGAAGGCGCTCGGCTTCGACGATGCTGCTGTGGCGCCGTGGGCCATCGTGTCCCTCTGCGCCCAGGGCCCGGCGCTGGGTCGGTCGCAGGCACGTGTCGCTCACGACGGGGTCGACCCGGACCGCGACGCGTCGGAGCTCGGCGGCGGCTGACGGCGCCGAAACACCCCTGCGCCGGTTGCGATTGCCGCGGTGACGAACACCACCGCACCTACGCCGGCCAGAGCCGCTCGCTCCGATCGTCGATCCGGAACCGCTGCGACAGCCGGAGGCTCCAGCGTCGCGGACGCCGCAGAGATCGGCGCGATAATCGAGTCGGTTCCCGAGTTCGTAACCGCTGCAACGGGATCGATAGTTCCAAACCCTACGCGGGCGTTCCACCCCTCGGCGGGTCGGTGCGCCGTCTGCTCGATGCGCTCGATCACCTGAGCGGCCTTCAGTTCGGGGTACCGCGCCCGCACCAGCGCGGCCGTCGCCGAAACGAGCGGCGCGGAGAAACTCGTGCCGTTGATGGCGACCGTCCGTCCATCGTCGCTCGACGTTCCGATCGCGAGACCCGTTCCAGCCGGGTCGAGCGACGTCATGTCGGTACCCGGGGCCGCAACGTCGACCCATGGTCCGGCGAGGCTGAAGTCGGACGGGCGGCCGTCCGGGTCGACCGATCCGACCGTGAGGACGTAGTCGTCGAACCATGCGGGTGACGCCACGGTGGAAACCGTCGACCACGGGTCCGCGTCGGGCGAGGCGGGGCTCGGGGACATGTTCTGTTCCTCGCACGCACCCGAACCCAGGTTGCCCGCGGCTGCGACGACCACCACGTCGCGTTCGACCGCTGCGTATCGCACGGCTGCACCCAAGGGGCCGTCTCCGAGCGCCGATCCGGCCGGACCACACGCCACTTCGGAGATGTTGACCACGGTGGCGCCGGAGTCTGCGGCCAGGCGAACCGCGCGCGCCATGGTGGCGACGTTTCCGTAGCCGGACGAGTTCTCTGCGTCGGTGTCGTCACCCTGCCGGGCATCGGCTTCGGCGAACGCGCTGCTGGACTGGCGGATCGACAGAATCGCCGCGTCGGGGGCGCCACCGGCGAAACCACTGTCGGGGGCGGGACGCGCCGCGATCAGTCCCGCCACGAACGTTCCGTGGGCATCGCAGTCACCGATGCCGTTTCCGGTGGACACGAAATCTCCGCCCGCGATCACGTCGGGCAATCGCGCGTGGCGTGCCACACCGGTGTCGATGACGGCGACCACCTGGCCGGCCCCACGCGTCGTGGCCCACACGTCCGCGAAGTCGAGTGCGGCTTGCGCCGTCGGAACGGTGACTCCGGAGCCGCCGGGCACGGCGACTGCGCACTGCGTCCGTTGTTCCGTCGGTTCGTCGGGAGCGGGTTCGGAGACCGTGGGCAGGTCCGCGGGGTCGATGGACGGTGGTAGCACGCTCGCACCGGCAGCGGCGCGAGACAGCGCCGACAGGGCGAGTACCACAGCGGAGAGGTACACGACGGAGGCGCAGCGTCCGGAGCGGGTCACAGCGCGCGGACGAGGGCGAAGAGATCGACCACCCAGCAGACCAGCGGAATGATCGCCGCAATCGCAGCGAACTCGACGAGCTCGGTCGTCCGCCGAAGTACGGGCGAGAACGTGCGGGTAGGAGCCATCACGCCGAGGACGAGCGCGGTCAGCCCGAAAAGGGCGAAACCTGTGCACCAGAGTGGTGATCGTTCGGGAAAGCTGAGCGCCGCACCGACCAACAAACCGGCAGGAACAACCGAACCGGCGACGATCGAAACGGACGCCTGGACGCGGTCGACGTACGTCCGCCCGCGGAGAGCGAGAACGAGACCCACCGAGAGTGCCAGCACGATACTGATCCAGTCCACGGCGCCGGACCGCCCGGCGGACACGGCCAGGAGTGCAGCAGCCGCCGCAGCGGTGGACAGGCCTGCGACGTAGCCCGTCAGAAACTGTTGTGCTGCAACGGTTCGGGAACGAATCGCATCGAACGACGCACTGACGGCGGGCTCGGTGTGGTCGAACAGAGCGGGGGAGTCGGTCACGGGAACGTGCGGCAACGGCATACGTGAATGAAGCATGGCCATCCGCGGTGCCCACGTGAAGGCCAGCACGCAGGTGGCTGCGGCCACCGCGGCGATGTCGGCCCGAGGCACCGCCGTGGTCGCGCCCCACAGGCAAGCGAGAGACAGAACGACGCACGCCACCGCCACTGCGGTGAAGATCGGCCGCTCGACATTGCCGAAGCGAAGCGTGAGGAGTGCGAGGGCCGCGCTGACCGCGGAGCCGAGAGCACAGTCGGACGCGATGTCGTTGCCCGGCACGACGAGCATTCCCGCCGCGAACGCCACCGGAACCGCGCCCCCACACAGGACCACGGCGGTCCTCGGGTCGTCACGGATCAGGCCGACAGCGCAGCCGACGACGGTGAGCGCAACTGCCACTGCGATTCCGACTGCACCGCCGACGATTCCGGCAGTCGGATCCAGGACTGCTGTCGCTGCGCCTGCAGTTGCCGCAACCACTGCAGCGACAGAACCGACGACGCGTGCCGATTCCGGTGTCCATCTGTCGCAATCCGCGGACGTGGACACGGCGTGGACGACGTCGTCGAACAACGGCGGAGGAGGCGCTGCGTCGTCGTCGTGCAGAACCAACAGATCTCCGTCCTGCACACCGAATTCCGCTAACGAGCGGCCCGGGTCGAGAGGCGTACCCGCCAGCGTGGTGAGCGTGGGAGCGATCGTCGACATCGCGTGCTGGTCGCCGTCGGACTCGCCTCGCGCAGCCCGATGTTCGGCAATCAGCGATGCGATACCAGGTAACAGCGAGGCAACGACCGTATCGCTCGGCAGTGAGAGGTCGACCTCGACACCCGGCGCGAGCACGGTCACTCTGCACACCGCGGGAATCGGTCGGGACGGGCGCGAGTCCGATGCGGACTCGGCATCGACCGAACGTGACATGACCATGTGCGTACAGCCCCCCGTACCTGTGCGCGCCGCACCCCCACGGTCGACTCGCGTGAGAGCACTCTACGACAGGGCGCCGACAACGACACCGTCTCCGGAGGTTGTCCACAGGTGCCGTCTCGGGGCCTCCCGAGTGTCGGTCTCTCGAGTTACGGTCTGAGCCGACGCATGCCGGGGGGCTGCGTGGTGCGGAAGCTGGGGGGAGCACCGTGACAATCACGTCGAGCGCAGTGCGGTTCGAACGCGGGGACAGGCGTGATGCTCCACGCGTGCCCGGTGGCGAGGTGGCGGTGGAGGCTCCGCCGGAGATTCCCCGCATCGTTCCAGGCAACATCCTGCTCAAGCTCCTGCCGGTCGTGATGGTGGCGGCCATGATCGGGATGGTCGCGCTCATGTTCACGTCCGGTGCCGCCTCGAACCCGTTGGCTCTGATGTTCCCTGCCATGATGGTCATCTCCATGCTCGGCATGTTCGCGGGCGGCGGTGGCCGAGGCGGAGGCACCCGCTCCGCGGAGATCGACGAGTCGCGCAAGGACTATCTGGCCTACCTCGATCGGCTGCGAGCCGAGGTGAGCGACACGGCGTGCGCTCAACGGAAGGCGCTGGAGTGGGCGCACCCTGCGCCCGCGGGTTTGTGGACCATGGCGGGATCTAATCGGATGTGGGAACGGCGCACCACCGATCAGGATTTTGCTCACGTGCGCGTCGGAACGGGCAGCCAACGGCTCGCCACGCGGCTCGTTGCGCCCGAGACCGGTCCGGTCGACTTGCTCGAGCCGGTTGCCGCGGTGTCGCTCCGCTCGTTCGTTCGTACGCATTCCATCGTTCCCGATCTTCCGACCGCCGTGTCGCTGCGCGGGTTCGCGGCGGTCGGCTTCGACGGTGACCGCGAGCAGGTGAGGTCCTTGGTGCGCTCGATCGTGATGCAGCTGTGTGTATTTCACGGTCCGGACGACCTGCTCGTGGCTATCGTCACCGGTCGGGACGAGGAGGAGTGGGATTGGGCGAAGTGGTTGCCGCACAACCACCATCCCGACCAGGTGGACGGCGCGGGCAGCTCGCGGATGATCTATCGGACCGTCGCTGCTGCCGGGGTCGGTCTGGGAAGTCGGGTGACCTCGCGTGGACGATTCGTGCGACACGCGCCTGGTACGCCCGGTGTGCCGCACGTCGTGGTGATCCTGGACGGCGCGATCACCGAGGGTGGTATCGGAGCAGAGGTGGCGCCGTGGATTTCGGGCGGGACCGACTCCGTGACGGTGCTCGACCTCGCCGACGGGGTCCCGAATCTCGTTGCAGCACAGGGCTTGCAGTTGGTCGTGGACGGGCGGTCGCTGCGGGCGCGCAGCGCTGTCGGTGTAGAGGTGTTCGGACAGTGTGACGAGGCCGGAATCGACGACGCGCGTGTTCTCGCACGTTCGCTCGCGCGGTACACGATCAGCGAAGACGTCGGAACGCGCGGCGAGACGTCGACGGATTCCAAGGGATGGAACAGACTGCTGTCGATCGGGGATCCGGGAGCGGTGAACCCGGATCGGACGTGGACCCGGAGGCAGGGGCGCGATCGTCTTCGAGTGCCGGTGGGAACGAGTCCCGACGGGCGTGCTGTCGAAATCGATCTCAAGGAAGCAGCCGAAGGCGGAATGGGGCCGCACGGATTGTGCATCGGTGCGACGGGTTCGGGGAAGTCCGAGTTCCTCCGCACGCTCGTACTGGGTCTGATCGCCACGCATGCGCCCGACGTGCTCAACCTCGTACTCGTCGACTTCAAAGGTGGCGCAACCTTTCTGGGCTTGGAGCACGCGCCGCACGTTGCCGCCGTCATCACCAACCTCGAAGACGAACGCGCGCTGGTCGAGAGAATGCGCGACGCCTTGGCAGGGGAGATGAATCGCAGGCAGGAGGTGCTCCGCTCACGGGGCAACTTTGCGAACGTCTCGGACTACACCAGGGCGCGCGACAACGGCGCCGAGCTCGAACCGCTTCCTGCCCTGTTCGTCGTCGTCGACGAGTTCTCCGAGCTGCTGAGCCAGTACCCGGACTTCGCCGACCTGTTCGTCGCCATCGGTCGCTTGGGACGATCGCTCCACATGCACCTTCTGCTTGCCAGTCAACGTTTGGACGAGGGGCGACTTCGCGGGCTCGACTCCCATCTCTCTTACCGAATTGGATTGAAGACGTTCTCTGCCAACGAGTCTCGATCCGTGCTGGGTGTTGCCGATGCATACCACCTGCCGGCTCGTCCGGGATCGGGGTATCTCAAGACGGATTCGAGCGACATCGTCAGATTCTCGGCCGCGTACGTCTCGGGGGAGTACCGCGCTGCGGCCTACCTTCCGGCCCGGACGGTGGGTGATCGATCGGGCGACGGCATCGTGCGGTTGTTCACTGCGGCCGAGGTCCCGGCGGCCTCACGAGTGGTGCACACCGAACCGACTGCACCGAGTGATGCGGGATCGACGTCGGTGCCGACGATCCTCGAGACCGTGGTGGGCCGACTTCAGGGGCACGGCCGACCCGCACACCGAGTGTGGTTGCCTCCGTTGACGGTTCCGCCGTCCCTGGACGAGCTCCTCGACAGGATGCAGGCGGAGGGAGGTTTCGGTTCGCTCCGTGCGCCCATGGGTGTCGTCGATCGCCCGTTCGATCAGAGGCGCGATCTGTTGACCGTGGACCTCACAGGTTCGACGGGAAACGTCGCGATCGTGGGTGGACCGCAGTCGGGAAAGTCGACGGCGCTACGCACCATGGTCATGGCGCTCGCTTCGACCCACACCGCGCAGGAAGTCCAGTTCTACTGCGTCGATTTCGGTGGGGGCACGCTGGCATCTCTGGAAGGGCTTCCTCATGTGGGGTCGGTGGCGAACCGCCTCGACATCGATCGGGTGCGTCGGACGGTGGCCGAGATGACAGCCCTGATACGCCGGAGGGAGCGGTCGTTCCGGACGTGGGGAATCGAGTCGATGGCCGAGTTCCGGTCGCGCAGAGGAAACCGTCGCGAGGAATCGGGGAGTCCCGGCCCGTGGGACGACCCACACGGCGACGTGTTCTTCGTCCTGGACGGGGTGGCAACCGTTCGCTCCGATTTCGAGTCCGTGGAGCCTGCGCTCGTCGAGCTTGCCGCGCAGGGTCTCTCGTACGGAGTGCATGTGGTGATCACCGCTTCTCGCTGGGCCGAGATCAGACCGGCGTTGCGGGACCTTCTGGCCACGAGGGTCGAACTGCGACTCGGAGATCCGACCGACTCCGACATCGGGCGAGCCAAGGCGATGCTGGTTCCCGAAGGTCGGCCGGGACGCGGAATCACCAAGGACGGGCTGCATCTGCTCACGGCCCTACCCAGACTCGATCGGCGTGGCACCACCGACGCGCTCGGTACTGCAGTGGGTTCAGCGGTGGAGTCGATTGCGCAACGCTCGACGGTTCCACCGGCACCGCCGGTCCGATTGCTCCCGCAGACGTACCGTCGCGACGACCTGCTGGAAGCCGTGCGAGGGGTCTGGCCGCCCGCTGCGCCGAGACGGCGCGTTCCGATCGGAATCGACGAATCCGAGCTTGCTCCGGTCTATGTCGATTTCGACAACAGTCCGCACTTCGTCGTCTTCGGAGACGGCCAGTGCGGCAAGACGACGTTTCTACGCAGTGTGTGCGCCGGCATCGTGGAGTCGAATCCGCCGTCACGAGCCAAGGTCGTCCTCGCCGACTATCGACGCACCATGCTGGGTGCGGTGCAGGGCGACCATCTCGGCGGCTACGCGTCGTCGTCGACGGTGCTTGCGACGATGATGTCGGAGTTGGCAGGGGTACTGCGGAGTCGACGGCCGGGACCGGAAACGACGCAGGACGAGCTGCGCAACCGTTCGTGGTGGAGCGGCCCCGACATCTGGGTCGTGGTGGACGATTACGACCTCGTGGTGACACCCGCCGGCAATCCACTCGCCGAGCTCGTCGAACTGTTGCCGCAGGCGCGCGACGTCGGTCTGCACGTCGTTCTGGCTCGGCGTGCGGGTGGATCTGCCCGTGCGATGTACGAGCCGGTGATGTCACGACTGAAGGACCTCGCGTCGGCGGGTCTGATCATGAGCGGGTACCGGGACGAGGGCGCGTTGTTGTCGGCGATACGCCCGTCCGAGCAGCCGCCGGGCCGCGGCACGTTGGTCACTCGCAGTGCATCCGAACTGATCCAGACGGCGTGGATGCCGCCGCTGTGACGGCGCCCGAGCACATCGATGCGGGTGCCGATGGGGTTGCCGCCGTGCACATCGCCGGCACCGCGGTGTGGTGCACCGCGCGTACCCGCCGCGGTGGGCAGCATCGGGTGTCCCGGACCCCGGTGGAGGTCGATCCACTGCGTTACGTGGACGACGACGTGATGCTGATCGACGGTATCGAGATCACGACGCCCGAAGCCGTCCGGAACGTGATTCGACAAGCGTTGTCGGACAACGGGTTGGTGGAGCGGCCGTCCCTGCTCATCTTGACGCATCCACCGCACTGGGGCGAGATTCGCCGCGGAGTCCTGTACTCGGCGGCGCGTCCGCTCGCCGCCGAGGTCGCGGTCGTCGACTCGGCTGTGGTGGCCACGGAGTGCGCTGCATCCGTCGGCCGTGACACCTCGTCGGTCGTCGTCGTGGACGGCTGCAGCCGCAGGGCCACTGCGACGGCCGTGACGGGACACGCGAGACGAGGAGCGTGCAGGTTGATCGACGGTGTCGCCTCCGACCCCGAAACGATTCCATCGGCGCTGCGGGTGGCAGTGCAGGAGGTGGTGGACTCCAGTCACCCCACGCTGGCGGTTCTGCACGACGGCTCCGATGCGGTCTCGCGCGAGCAGGTGGGACTGTTGTCGAAGCTGCCGGTCGTCGAGGTCGGAGGCAGCGACCTGGTGTCCGCGCTCCTCGACACGGAACCGCAGACGGAGACGCCACGCGCGCCGACACGTCTCGACACGAGGCCGCCCGTCATCACTCGTGCGCCCGCGTGGCTCGAAGCCCGGACCCTGCCGAAGACGCGAGGGCAGCGAGCGCGAGAGGCACTCGCGTCGGCCAGGGTGGGGCTCGTCACCGCCGGGGCGGTCGTTCTCGTCGCATCGGTGGCTGCCGCCTGGTGGGTCGGCGGCCGCCCGGACAGTGTCGCGCCCGCCGCTTCTCGGTTGCCGCACGCTGCGGTCACGACCACTCGGATCACGGAGACCGCCGATGTTCTCGCCACTACCGCAGCGCCGCCCAGCGCCGCTCCGACGCCCTCGGCCCTGCCGACCACGGGCGATGTGGCTCCGGCGCTCCTCACGCTGGGCCGGGTGACCGTCGCGGTTCCCGAGGGGTGGCACACCGAACCGGGGCCCGAACGGGTCAACCTGTTGCCCGACAACGGTTCCGGGATACGGGTCCTTGTGGTGACCCGAGAGCTGGGTGACGGGCTCGGTAGCAACGACGTGATCGCCACCTTGCAACGGCAGTTCGCCGGCACGGACAACGGCGGGCGCTTCGACGAACTGCGGACCGATGTGTCGGTGGCGGGACGGCCCGGCCTCACGTACGTGGAGAGCCCGACGGACGGATCGACGGTCGCGTGGTCCGTGGTGGTGTCTCCTCGACTCCAAGTGAGCCTGGGGTGCCAGAGCACGGACGAGCGCCGGGACGAGATGAACACCGTGTGCACTTCGGTTCTCGGATCGCTCGCGGTGGCCGATGCATGAAAGTCGCCGGCTGTGGAACCGTCCGCGCCGTTAGCGCGTCCAAGTTGATGCGGGGGATTCTCCCTGGCACATCACACCGAGGAGGTATTCACCAGTGTCACAGATGAAGACAACTGTCGAAACCATGCAGGTCACCGCCGCCAAAGTCGACGGGTTGACCGCAGAGATCAAGTCACTGCTCGATCAGCTGCGCGGTGACGTGCAGGCGGTGGGCGGGAGCTGGGAGGGTGCGGCCGCAGTGGCGTTCCAGAGTGTGATGGATCGGTGGGACACCAGTGCCAACAAGCTGCAGCTGGCTCTGGGCGCCATCGGCGATTCGATCAAGTCGAGCGGAACCGCCTACGGCGCTGCCGAAGAGGACAACACACGCTCGATCAGCAACGCCGCGGGCACCCTCAACCTCTGACCTTCCCCCACCACAACTCACTTCGAAAGCAGGACACATCGTGCGCTATGTATTCGGGGCCATCGACGACTTCTTGGTCTGTCGACAACTGATGTAGGCTCAGCTCGTTGACCAGCACAAATAGCCTACTTGGGAGCCACGATGAGCGCCGGTATCTACTGCCGAATCTCCAAGGCCAAGAAGAACGCCGAAGATTCGGTGGACACCCTTGGTGTGGAACGCCAGGAATCGATGTGCCGAGAGTTGGCTACCCGTCTAGGTCTCGACGTGTCAGATGTATACGTAGACAACAACTTGAGCGGTAAGGCCGGTGTCCATCGTCCCGAGTTCGAACGTCTGAAGACCGACATCATCGCTGGCACCATCAGTGACGTATTGGTGTGGAAGACAGACCGTTTGAGCCGTGACCGTCTGGCGATCCAACTGTTTTACGGTCTACTCAAGGACCACAGCGCGAACCTCCACACCGACCAAGAAGGATCGATCAACCTCGAGACCCCAGATGGTGCTCTGATGGCCGGTATCCGAGCCGAGATGTCCCAGTACGAACGAGCGGTCACAGCCGAACGGGTCAAGGCTCAGAAGAAGCAACGGGCACATGCTGGAACGTTGGCCGGTGGCAAGACCCGGCTCTACGGTTACGCCGACAAGCAGCGCACCGCGCTCCATCCCGACGAGTCCAAGATCGTGAAGTCCATCTTTGATGACTTCCTGGCGGGTAAGACGATTGCCGGGATCACGAACAAGCTCATAGCATCCGGTGCGGTCCACGTGACCGGTTCACCGATCAGGGCGTACCACGTCAAGCGAATCTTGAAGAACGGGAACTATGCGGGTATGCGGGTGTTCCACGGTGAGTTGGTTGCCGAAGGAACCTGGCCCAAGATCATCGACCGGCAGACCTTCGACCGGGCACAAGCCAAGCTTGCTACCCGTGATGCGGCGAACCGGAGCAACGGGCGTAAGTACCTGTTGACTTCAATCCTCTACTGCGACATATGCAAAGCCAGACTGGTGGGCGGTGTGTCCAAGATCGGACCGGTATATCGCTGTGAAGCACCCGCAAACGGTGGGTGTGGTCGTCTGAGCCGGAACGCCGAGAAGATCGATGCCCAGGTGCTCAAGCTGGTAGCCGAAGCCATCGAGAAGCTACCGGCCAAACCAGCCAAACCCGTGGATACCTCCGAGCTGGATGCGTTGACCGGAGACATGGCGTTGTTGCAGCAAGCTCATGCTGATGGAGACCTACCCACAGCGGTGTTCATCGAGCAGTACAAGGCCATGAACGAACGAAAAACCGCGCTGACGAAAGTATCCGTCAGCGCGGCTGTATCGGTTGCTACGACCAAGGAGAAGTTCCTGAAGGATGACACCGACGGTCAGCGGGAGGTCGTCAGGGCTTTCTTTCCGGCCATCGGGGTCAAGCCAGCCGGTAAGGGTATTCGTTTTTCTTTGGAGCAATTAGTCTTTGAGTAATCCGTGTACTTTTTGGATCAATTCGTCGGTGTAATTGATTTTCGCCAGTATTTGTAGTTCCAGTTCTCTGGTTTGTTCGTCGGTCATCCGTCATGCAGTCCTCCTGTCTACCGTCGTGGTTGGTTCGAACATTCTATCGAATCAGCAGACGTTTAGCTTTGCGTACGAGTTGGGTCTTGACGAACGAGGTCGGGTCCCATAACGTCGCCGGGCCGGGCAGTTCTGAGGCACTGAAACAGGGTCTTGACCTGGGGATCAGTCCGTGATAGGCTACGCCAACGCTCAGGGTATTTCCTGAGCCGGCACCACCCTTTGATCCACGATTTCACCACCGATTGATCGACCACTACTACTGAAAGCTGTACCTGCTATGACCACACCTATCTCTGACGACTCTCCACGCTTTGATGCCGTTGCTCCTTTCGGGGAGAATGCGGTCATCAGCTACGACGCCAAGCGGGACTGTTTCGTATCCTCTGCCAAGGTCTCTCATTCGGACTTCATCTGGCTTCCGGACTGGGAGTTTGGTCCACGTATTCTCGCGGACCTATTCGAACAAGACCTCATTCTCGAAGCAGATTTGGGGGAGATAGTTCAGGACTCCTGGGTTATGGCAGACCGCCCGACGGCGAATGTATCTTCTGATCGCTGGATTCGGATATGGAGCGCGGCCAACACCACTATCCCTACCGTTCCAGAGAAACTATTCAGAGGTGGCATCAGTTACCGAGGGATGTCATGGACCGCATCGTACGAGGTTGCGGAAGAATTTGCGTGGAGTGAGATGCGCCCCGGAGATGACCCTTCGCACGGGAAAGTCTTCTCCTACAGCTTTAGCCAACAGCATGTGATCGGTTACATGAAGGTGAAATCAGAGGATGAGTACATCATCGATCCCCGCATATTCGATGATGCCACAATCATTCCTGACGTCGAAGACAATTGACCTGGCGTAGGAACATTCTTCGACCGTTCTTGCTATACTAGTACCAATGAAGTTCAGTATTCCTACAACTACTGGAAACGGAATCTAAAACCTATTTTGTAATACAATTAGAAGCCCGGTAATCGAGAGTTGTAGCTTGATTGCCGGGCTTTCTATATTACAAATAGGAGATTTATTGACAATGAGTAAAGCATACGCACTTACTACCGACATATTCGGCATCGAACTAGGAATCTGGCTATGGGAGAACAAAATGATTTTCCCAGTTGACGATCAGAAACAGCCAGCAATCAGAGGGAGTTGGAAGGACTACAACTCCGAGAAAATCCCAAGCAACTTCGCGGGTCTAGCGGTCAGAACAAACGACAAGCTACACATCGTGGACATCGACCGCCCCGATTGGGTCCAAGGCAATCCTAATATTCTGACAACCAAGGGTGCTCACTACTGGTACACGCCGGTAGATGGGGTCAAGAACACACGTCAGGGTGACTTCGATCTGTTGACCAATGCCTATGGTGTGTTCTGGGGCAAAGGTAAAGAGTTCCAACATTCGGAGCTACACGAGTGGGGAGACTTGACCAAGATGTTCCCTGCTATCGAAGCTTTTAGAAGCTCTTCTAATACTATCAATGAGTTATTTGATGGGATTACCTATGGGGATTCACTGGGAGGATTAACTAAAGGGATTAACTGTAGAACACTTCCTAACACAGATACATCGATCTTCTCCAAGAAGGTAGGGAAGAAGAAAGAAATCACCTACCCAAGATTGGTAGAGGACTCGACGGGTTTCGTAGTCGATGTCAACCGATACCGCCAGGCCCAAGTCACACAGATGGAGAACGTCGAAGCGGGGAAGCGCAACAACCGCTTGTTCCGCAGCAGTCTCGAGTTCCATCGTCTGGGTCTGGACACCACGGAGTTGGAGAAAGCAGCTCTGGTTGCAGGTCTGGACCAACGAGAAGCCAGCAGGACCATTGCCAGCGCCTATGCCCGTTGGGAGGACGACGAGGGGACTAGCCCCTTGGATCGTGTGGCTGTGTGGTTGGGGGCGGTGGAAGCTACAGACCCAACCGATTCTCAATGGGACGTTGCGCAGTACGTCGCCAGGTGTGCGTTGGAGCAGCACTCCCTAGCTCCCCAGGTCAGTCAGACACGAGCAGCCAGGGACAACGAGCTTCTGAGTCAGCGATACGCCGGGACCGTCTTGAACACAACGTTGGTCAAGCGTGGGTTGGTCAAGAAGATTGTTCGACCAGGGAAGCAGGCCAACGGTCTAGATCACTGCAACAACTATCACTTGCTCATCGATGGGATTCCGTTGGAGTACATAGATGTCGAATGCAGCACAGGAGCCGGCCAAATCGATGGTAGGGAATCCGCTGGAGCAAATGAAAAAGCGGGGGGCGAGCAATGAGTACCCCTGAGGAAAATAAAAGCCCCAGGCAATACACAGAGGCATTAATCCACTGGTGCAATCAATGCCGAACCAGAGTTCAAGCAGACCATGAACACGAAGCGCAGAGTTTCGGCACGATCCACAAAATAGTTGTATAATAGAGGAGTTCATTACTTACTCCTATTAGTAAGATAGCTTAAGTGCCACCAAGTCTTTTAATCCTTTTCTTGGTGGCACTTTTGTGCGCAAAAGAACTGTTGATAAATGTTATAATTGAATAAGGTTGCTTGCGTCTTTCCATAGTAAGAAGATACCTCCCGTATCCGCAGGCAACCGTAAATTCCTAAGGAGCGATCAATCAGTAAATGAAAAGCAATACCCCAGAGTTGAAACTCTGGATGTGTACGGCGATAGCTGTGGTGAATCAGAATGTGAACGGTGCGTACCGCACGCGCTCTTACACAGCGATCACTCTGCTTGCGTCGAAGTACGAGCACAACGGAAACGGGTTCATTTTTGTAGGGAAAGACCTGTCGGCTCTGACTGGAACTTCACTACCCACCGCATACAAGAGACTTGGGGAACTTGAGAGGTGGGGCCTCGTCACGCGAACCCTGGTGACCAACGGGTCAGCCAAGAATTCCTACTACGTCTACACACTGACAGTCGATACGGTGGCAATCAGGGCGGTAGCCCATGTCTGACATCAAGAGCAAACGATGGCAGAAGCTCAGAACCGAGATACTGCAACGTGATTCGTACGAGTGCGGAGTAGCCGGCTGTGAAGTAGTGGCCACCACCGTTGACCACATCATCCCAAGGTCAAAGGGTGGAGCGATGTGGGACACAGACAACCTCATCGCCATGTGTGCCCATCACAACTACTCCAAGGGACCAAAGCTCGAGACCGAAGTACGACGTGAGTGGTTCAGCTTTTGGTTCGATGACATCGACCTCACGGATTTGGCGGGGTGAATAAAGAATAGATGCTGTTAACAAACAAGAATTACACAAACATCCAACTGAACAAGACAACAACAATAACCCTCACAGTAAACGATGACGGATTAACCAATGTCCTACTCGAAGACGAAGACGGAATACACACAGTAGTAAATGCACAAGACATATCGATGACCATAAGCACGATGTCACCCATGCAGGATAATGAATGATCATGCATGAACCGATGGGGGTGGGTTTTCTCAAGGGGGTTAGCGACGCCGCCGGGTTCGTCAACTTTTCGAAAATCTGCGCTCCAGAGGTCCATGTTATGCGTGAACCACTGCATATTATGCATAGTTCATGCATGGTGCCGGCTAACCGATTAATCCCAAACAGAAAGGAAGTGTCAAAATGTCAGTAGCAATAAACAGCAATTACGAGTCGAGTATCGATCTTTATGTGTCAGTCAACAGTGATTGGCTATCGGATACGCACACACCATATGTAACCCAGCTCTACAAGATCGCACAAACACTCGATACGAGTACGCGAATGTCAGTAGGACTCACAACGGAGTTTCGAATGACCCTCACAGCATTGAACAATTTGAAACCTTCACAAGAAGAGACCGAAAAGAAAAGTAGTGATGATGAATTTCTAGCAGCAATGGGTCTCTAGACGTAGCAGCGTGGCCACCGGTCGAGTGGACCAAGCCCCTGGGCGATGTGCTCGTATCCGCAGTGACGGACAAGGACATCGCACTGGTCAACCGGTTCTACATGGGGCCGGACGAAGAGCTGGACCAGTGGCAAGTAGAGCTGATCAAAGCCGTGATGGAGGTGTACCCACCAGATTGGCCGGTAGAGGCCCTGAGCGGCACGCTCCGCTACAAAGACGGTGTTCTAGTGCTCGTACCCCGCCAGGTGGGCAAGACGACCATAGCGGGTGCCATCGAGTTCATTTCGTTCTTCAAATCCATTGCAGTACAGGGCAGTAGAACCAACATCGGTATCGTGGCGCAGCAGACGACGAACGCCAAAGTGCTCTTCGACCGCTTCAAGCAACCGTTCATCAACAACAACGCTCTGGAAGCTCGTTTCAAGGTCACCGGGTATCGAGGGGTCTACCCCAGAGACAAGAAGCTCGTAGCAGAGTGCAAGGTCCACGCATCGGACCGACCGGAGAAGCTACAGTCCATACCCTTCAACAGCGAAGGAGGAGTAGCCCTCACGTTGGACGAGCTACACCTCCAGAAGCTCGAGACCTACACAGCGTTGAAGCTAGGCATCCAAGCCCAACGCAACACCACCATGTTGATGATCAGTACCGCCGGTGACGAGAACAGTCACACGCTCCACATCCTCCAGCAGTACGGAGAAGAAGCCCTCTTAGGCCAACACCCAGAGTTCGGGTACTTCCGTTGGTACTCACCAGACCAGTACGACAACTTCGACCCGGTAGGGATCAAGCTGGCCAACCCCGCGGTGGCATGTGGCCGTCTCAGCGTGGCCAAGGTGCTCGACTCCAACCGCATGATTCCCGAGTACGAGTTCACCCGCTACATCCTCAACCGCAACGGTCAGTCCGAGAACGTCTACCTCAGAGCTTCCGTGTTCGCCAACGCCGGGGGAGACGAAGGGATACCAGAAGAAGACCGTCAACGCTGTGTCATAGCAGTAGACCGTACATCGAACTGGGAATATGCGACTCTGGTTGCAGCCAGGAAGATCGATGGCGTAATACACGTAGAACTATTGGCCCAGATCAAAGACCCCACCAGTCCGAACTTGGTCAGAATATGCAAGAAGCTCTACAAGAAGTACAAGTGTGAGTTCGTCATGGATGCAGCCATGCTCAAAGATGTATGGACCGCTCTACGCGAGAAAGAGCGTGTTCCAGTCGAGTTCTACAACACCACACAAATAGCCAATGCCACGTCTCAGACCTATGCACTGTTCGCTGACGATCGTTTGGTACACGTCAGTGATCCCATAATGGTAAACCAACGCAAACACGCGATGACCAAAGCCCTGGGTGAGCAATATGTACTGAGTGTCAAAGATTCCACGGGGGACATCGACTCTATCCGAGCAATGGTACTTGCAGCACACAAGGCAGAAACAACAGAACGCAACAAACCTTCGGTAATATCTGTTCAATAATAAGCATAAACAACTGAATAATGGTACAATTGATAGTAACAATATGGGTAAGATTAGTGAGTTTTTTGGTTTCGAACCAGAACAAATAAGAGAAGAACCAGTTAATACGGGCGATTATGTATCGTCCGTTTCGGTATTTCCGAGCACCTATGCAGCATGGCGTGCCGGTGACCCCAAGTCGCTCATGCGAATCAGTTCCGTCAGCCGTTCCATCCAGATCATCGCCACGATGGTCTCCTCATTGGAACTTGCGTTGTACGACAACAAGTTACAAGTCGAACCCAGTGCATTCATCCGTAGACCGGACCCTTCCACACCTCGCAAGTTGTGGGTCCAAGAGCTGGTCACGTCGATGGGGATGTACGGCAATGCCTACGCCAAGGTTGTCCGAGATGGCAGGGGAGCCGTAGCAGCCCTCACGATCTTGGAACCCTCTCGTGTCACTGTGACGAAACCATCCGATGTCACCAAGTACACCGTAGACGGCAAGACAATCGCCACCAAAGACATCGTGCACTTCAAGCTTGACCGCTTGCCGGGGGAGCCAGAGGGATACGGTCCCATCCAGTACGCATCGGAAGTCTTCGAACTTGCCTTGATGCTCGAACGCTATGCAGCAACACAGTTTAACGTGGACACCATCCCCAGGGGCAAGGTCACCACGAACGCGTCGGTCAACACTGATGATGCCGCAGAAATCGCGGAGGGCATCAAGAAGTTCATCCAGGACAACTCCGGGATTCTGGTTCTCACTGACGGTTTCGATTACGAACAATTCGTCGGTGATCCCAACAAGACACAATTCTTGGAAGTACAGAAGATGGTCGATTTGAAGATTGCCCGTGTGTTCGGGGTACCAGCAGAAGCATTGCAGATGGGTACCGACAATTCCAGCACCTACCAGAACACTCAAGACCAGAACATGCGGTTTCTTCAAAGCACCCTCAGTAGATATTTGACGGAAATCGAAGAACAACTAACCGAGCTATTGCCCTACGGCAAATCAGCCAAGTTCATCGAGGAAGACTTGTTCCGCTTGGACGTAAAGGGCAAGTGGGAGGTAGTAGAGATTCAGGAGCGTGTCGGTTACACCAACGGTGACGAACTACGCGCAGAAGAGGGTAAGGCACCACTACCCAAGCTTGACAAATCCACAGATAAGGAACCACCAGTGAAAGATGGAGATTAGACAAACAGAAGTCGTAGAAGTACGAGCAGACGCACGAGAAATAGTAGGAATAGCAGTTCCTTACGGTCAGACGACGGTAATCCGAAGTTCGGCCGGCTCTTACAACGAGCAATTCATTGCTGGCAGTATCCAAGAGAACATCGAGGTACCGGTCTACTACCGCCACGATTGGCGTAGCAACGGTCTCAGTGTCGGATACATCAGCCAAGCACGTTCGGAAGAATCGGGTTACTACGTAACCGCCAAGATTCACCGCAACGCCAAAGGCGACCAGCTACTCAACGATGTAGTCCAAGGTCGCGTAAAGAACTTTTCCGTGGGATTCACACCCATCGAAGACAAGCAAGACGGCGATATCGTCGTCAGAACCAAAGTCGATTTGCAAGAAGTTTCTTTGGTTGAACAGCCCGCTTACATCGGGGCAACAGTCGCGGAATACGCGAACAAATAACACAGAAAGAAGATGATGAAAACACAATGTCAGACATTGAAACCCTTTCTAGCGAGTTCACGGAAGTACGCGACTCCCTAGAAGAAGCCAACAGAAAAATTGCGGTACTCGAAAGCCGTGAAACAGAAACAGAAGTACGTTCAGAACTAACCGTATCGGAAGCTCTAGTAAGAGCGTTCAACGGTGAAAAGGTCGAGACCCGTGCCATCCAAAGCACAGCGGACAACGCTAAACAGAACATCTGGGCGAACAAGCCCCTAGGTTTCGTGGAGCAACGCAGACCACTCAAAGCAGTGTTCGGTTCTTCACCCATCCCCGGTGACTCAGGCACATCCATCGAGTACGCCAGAGTCGGAACACGTACCGGATCAGTCGCCAAGCAAGCAGCAGAAGGGGACGCGCTCACCTACAACAAGGTGACCATCGTGTCCGACTCAGCACCCATCGAGACCTTCGGTGGATACGCAGAGTTCTCGGTACAAGCCTTGCGCTTCGGTAAAGCACCACTCTTGGAGACCACAGTCCGTCACCTCGAGGTCGAGTACGCCAAAGCAGCGGAAACCAAGGTACGCAACGCGCTTACCGGGATCATCAATGCCAACTTGAACGTCGTGACCCGTGGAGCCGTAACCGGTGCCGCAGCAGGGTCAGCATGGATCGGTGCCGTAGAAGACGGCCTAGCCATGATCGAAGACAACTCACGTGGTCTAGCAGGCAATGCCATCGTGGTCTCACGTGACATACACAAGTTGCTTTTGACCACAACAGACACCAGTGGTCGTCCGTTGTTCGAGGTCAACCGAGACGGGTCCAACACCTTCGGTTCCGTAGCGGTCAACGCAGGAGCCAACGTAGCCGGTCTACCCGTGGTCTCAGTACCTCAGCTAGCAGCCAACACGTTCTACGTAGTCAGCTCAGACGCACTCTGCATCTGGGAAGAAGGAATCTTGGAGTTGACGGACAAGAACATCGTCAACTTGACCGAACTTCGCAGCCTCTACGGATACATCGCAACCGGTGTGTTCGACGGCAAAGGCGTAGCAAAGGTCACCTGGGCGTAATCATGGCCGATACCTACTTGGACACATACACAGAGCTATACGGAATCGGCGGGGTGGACTTACAAGAGTTTCGTACTTTTGTCGGTGCAACTTCCAAGAAGAGCGATGACGAAATAGCCCGTGTGTTGTTGCTTTCCTACGAACTGGTCAACAGATTTTGCGGTACTCGTATCGCCAAGGTCCCGCAAACAGTTCTCAATGAAGCAGTTCTCCAAGTAGGTCAAGCTCTGTATTTCCGAGAACGAGACGCAAGCGACGGTAGACAAAATCAGTACAGCACAGATGGAGAATACCTCAGTACGTTACCTCGTAAAGATGTCATGTACTTTGCCTATCCGCTATTACGTCCGTTCGTGGGGTGGTTCTAGATGTTCGAGGAACTATCGCTCAGCGAATACCGCGAACAAATATTGGACGAGTTCCGTGCAGTCGATGTCACAGCATATTTGTGGACGGACTACAAGAAGGAAAGTCCGTGCGTGGTGTTGTTCAACGACAGCACTCTGATAGAGGATCCAGACATCGAACGCTTCTTACCGGGGGTATGGAAAGTAAACATGTATGTAGTGCTCAAGGCAGAAAAGTTAGACGGAGATTTGGCTACAGCACAACTGGACAACTTAATAATCACAACGCTCGGCATTGTTGGTGAACTGGACGACGTACAAGTCGGAAGCATCGGGACTGTCGAGAACGAGAAGAACACGTACGCATGTGTGGTGTCTTTCTCCAAAACATTCAAACTAAGAAAGGAAGACATATAGGAAAATGGCAATAGCAAACGGAAAATTGAAGAGCGTATTTGCGCTCAAAGTAGGAGGTACCGATTATGTGACCGACATCGTTTCGTTCGAACTGACATCAGACGAAGCAGATCAAGACTCACAAACATTCGCAGAATACAACGCCGGTACCAATCGTAAGTGGACCTTGACGGTTACAGCAGCATGGGATGGCGGTTCAGTAGGTTCTCTCCACGATTACCTCTGGGTCAATGCCGGCTCAAGTGCAACATTCGATATCGCTCCTCTAGCGGGAACTACTTCGACTACGAAGCCTCGTTACACCGGTACGTTGCGTATCCCTACCAGACCTGACATCAGTGTTGAGGCCGGTACAGATGCAACGTTCGATTACGACTTCGAAGTAGTCGGAACACCTAACAAAGTGACATCGGGAACCGGTCTCTAAGTTGATCATCATTCGTATCGATGTCGATGGGGCACAGGAGATAATCGGCAAGCTCAGCGTATTGCAAGCAAGCTTGAAGAGTTTCCGCTCAGCGTTCGATGGCATCGGACGAATCATGCAGAACAACGAAGAAGACACGATCCCAGTTCGTGGGGGAGGTGCCCGTGCATCGATTCGTACGGTCACCTCCTCTATGTCGGCTATTACCAGTGCCGGTAACGCAAACCGTAAGAGCCATGCAGGTGGTGTCTACGTCCACAAGCTCGAAGAGGGCGGTGGAGCAACAGGCTCGTATGGGCCACACAGAATAAGCGCAACACACTTCGCACTGCGAGCACTGGAAGAATCGGTGCCCTTTGCGATACAACGCATTGAAGCAGAAATAACAACAAAGATTGCTCAAGCAGGGCTTTAGGAAGAGGAAATCATGGAAGCATTAAAACTAGCAGAACTGAACATCATCCAAAAACTCGGGGGAGTATTGGAAGACGGAGAAAAACCCAGCACAGAATACATCGCAGCTATTGGTTACGTATTGAGTATTCGTGGTGACAAAGACAAGCAGCGTATCGGTATCAACACGCATCGTCAGAATTTCGATGAGTACATGTGGAACATAGACAACGAGGACTTGAACGCAATTATCAAGGAATCCGGTCTGTTCGACGTGGAAGAGGGCGACGAAAAAAAAGATACAACGAAGTAGACGATACGTACATCAGGCAGAAGTTTATATTCAGTCACACGTACAACATTGATTACTTCAAGTTAGACGAGATGAGTCTCACCGAGTGGAACGTCGGATGGGACTTGATCAACGAGACACACAAAGAAAACGAGAGGAACACCAAACGAAAATAGATGGCCGGAAACATAGTAAAAATTCAGATCAAAGCTGATGCTGACACAAGAGCAATTGAGACAGTCAAAGCACAACTAGCTTCACTTCGAAACAAGACCGTCAAGGTAGACATCGACGTTGACCAGGACGCTTTGCGCTCACTGGATCGCCTTGGGGATGGACGTAGACGACTGTCCTTCGATCTGGACATCGACGAAGCAGCGTTCAGAGAACTAGGGGGACGTACAGCCACCATCGAGGTGGATGCAGACGCAGCAGGCGCAGAGGGCGAGATAGACGCAGCAGCCCGTGACCGAACCAGCACCATCACAGTCCGTACCAACCGTTCAGACGTGGACCGCTTTGCAGATTCGGTGTCATCAGCTACCCGCAGTGTCGGCAACCTCGGGGACTCGTTCTCCAGCTCAGCCGCGGGCGGTGGTCGCTTCTTCAACCGCATGTCTCGCATGTTGCCCGTGATGACAGCACTGGCACCCGCCGTAGCAACGTTGGCCTCTGGTGGTGTCGCTACCGGTGTCTACGCCGTAGCCGGTGCCCTCGGAACAGTGACCGGAATCGCCGGGGGACTGGGAGCAGCCGTAACCCTCGGGATCGGTGCTATCCCCATAGCCGCAGCAGCAGCCAGCCAGGAGGTCAAAGACCACTTCTCCTACATGGGCAAAGACGTGGTGAGCACGATGCAGGACATCGCAGTACCCGTTCGTAAGCCCTTGGTCGATCTAGCTACCGCAACCGGTGCAGCTTTCCACCAGATGAGACCAGCCCTCGAATCCATCACCCAGGGCACAGCCGGTCTGGTCAACACACTCTCAAGCTCCATGCCAGCGATAGCCGGCAAACTGGGTCCAGCTCTCCAACAGGCATTCCAGGCCGGTGTTCCTCACGTAGAGAACTTGATTGGTGCTATGCCACGACTCTCGGAGTCGTTCGGAAACTTCTTCTCATCTATCGGTTCACCCTCAGTGGTCGAAGGTGCCAAGCGCATCTTCGAGAAGACCATCCCCAACATGATCGAAGGAGCCGGTCGAGGCATCGAGAAGATGGCCGGTGGTTTCAACTCAGTCATGGGATTTTTGGACTCCGGTCGTATGGATGGGTTCGGTGAAGGTATCTCCCAGTTCTTCGACAACATGGCCGGTACCGACTGGTCCGGAGTAACGACAGCCATTGCCAATGCAGGTAATGCATTCGGTGAATTTGTCGGAGGTATCAACGGTGACGCGCTAGCCGGAAACATCGAAGGATTGACCCAGTTTGCAGCAGACCTAACCGGTGTTGCTTCCAACATCGGTTCATCGTTCAACGCCATCAACGAAGGATTCACCGGACTCAATAAGAACATTGGCGGTGGCCCAGTCGAATGGGGAGCAGGTCTGGCCGATGCGTTGGCAGGCATTGCCGCAACTGTTTCCGGCAACCCAATCAAGATTCCCGTCCAGCCAGAAATAGCCGGTGAAGTTGCCTTACCGCCAGATATTGCAGCTCAAGGTATCGACATACCCGTACGTCCCAAGATCGAGGGATCACTTGATCCCATCGCAGGACAGATAGCTCGTAACGGTGGAGGCCAGGCCATCGAGATTCCGGTGACACCCAAGCTTGAGAACGGTGTAGCCGATCCCATTGCAGGCCAGATAGCTCGTAACGGTGGTGTCCCCATCCCTGTGACCCCAGAACTATCAGGAGAGCTTCCGAAGCTTCCAGAAGCTCAGCTACCAGTCACTCCAGAGCTACAGGGCGATGTTCCAGCACTGCCACCGGTCACTCAGCCCGTGAACCCTGAACTACAAGGCGATGTTCCGGCGATACCTCCGGTGCCGGTCGATGTTCAAGTGGCCAACGGAGAGATTGCCGTACCACCTCCACCACCGGTTCCCATCACTTTCGATGTCACACAACCGACTCTGGTGTTGACACCCCCACCTCCGGTGAAGATCGAGTTCTTGGTTGCGTTACCGACCATCAACATTCCCCAACCACCACCACTCACGGTGTTGGTCAATGTGCCGACTATCGATATTCCGATCCCTCAAGGTCTCACAGTGACCGTGACCGTCAGTAGCAATGCCAGTGCGGTGGCCGGGGAAATCGCCGGTCTGGGTGGTTTGAACACAACCAGTACCCACACAGTCACAACCAACGCAGCATCGGCGGCAGCAGAAATCAGTTCGCTCAACGGTCGTAATACTTCGAGCACTCACACAGTAAACGTCGTAACAACAGGCTCCACACCTTCCGGTGTACCGATGCCGAGATAGGAAAATACATGAATAAATTGATAAACGGTTTCAACACCACACGACTACAGATCGAAGCGAACAGACAAGACTTGTACTCACCTGGGCAACTGGCCCTGAGCAACGGTGTCCATGACATCTTGATTTCCGATAGTGCTACCCAAGCTCGTATCGGTATGAGCAAGGCCGGTACTCAGACGGTCAATCGAACGGATTGGCAAGTAGTCACAGGCTTTACAGCAGACGCACGTTACCCAGGAAGCACCCTCAGCGGTGACAAGCTCGTAGTACCTACAACCCACAGAGGGATCATCTCGGGGACATTGTATTTCTTGTCCCAGTCTTCTGGTATCCAGACAACCATCTGGGCACGCTTGAAGGTCAACAACACCGTGGTACGAGTCAACAACGTGTCCAACGGTTACAAGTTCCGCTACGCCAACCAGTCCGTTCAAGCTGTACGCATCAACTTTGTCTACGACTTGAATGCCGGGGATGAAATCAGCATAGAAACAAAGTACGAAGGTAAGAAGAAAGCCGGTGGTTTGTTCGGTGCCAAAGTAGACACTTTCTACGATGGAACGTTGGTAGCAGGATCATCCGTTGACGAACAAGTATTCGATCGTAAGACGCAAGACTTCGCTTACGATATGGCTTTTCCCAATGACTCGGAGTTCTATTACAACTCGAACAGTCAATTCTTCTGTCCTGACTTCGGTAAGAAGATGCTCAATGTCTACGACGTGACCGGTGGCGACACAACCAATGCCAATCCAGTGGAGGGAAGATCGTGGGGACCGATACTGGTTCAATCCAAAGTTCCAATCGATGTGGACACAGATTCCGATGTATGGATTTCCGGTACTTTCAGATTCCGCAACTTTGCGGCAGCTCAGAAAGAAACTGGCACTGTTGTAGCCAAGGTGGCTCTGTGGGGTAGGGGCTACACAGAAGATGCCTACGGTAAGAACGACGTAGACCGTGAACTGTTGGTGTGGGAAGTACCCATGACAGCAGGAGCGACGGTCACTGATTTCACTGTGCCCGAACATGATCCGACAACGATCACCCCAGACATCAAGCAGGTCTACTTCGTGGTGTACCTGTACTCCACAACTCAGAACAAGCAGGTCTCAGCCAACTACAAGAAGGTTGGGTCCACCGGCAACGAAGAGTCCGTCTTCGGTTGGTACAACGACAGACCGTTGAAGATCAGCGTTCGTCTGCCCTCCGAGAAGCAGACCCAGGAGCACAAGCTTTCCAGTACCGGTGTCGGGTTCCTCGACAGACGCTTCTTCGCCAACGTCGTGGGAACCAAGAAACTCACCTACATGGGTCTACCGGGCCAGGCCACAGCGTTCAGTGTCTACCAGTACAACGGGACCAGGGGAGCGCTCATAGGTAGCTACACCGCACTGGCCGACGAACACAAGCAGGTCTCCATAGCTTCACCTACGGGACAGATCGAGATTGTCGGCAACTCCACGACGGTCAACCCAGCAGCGCAGTCCAAGACCAAGACCGTTGCTCAGTCGTTGACCAGCTCGTACGCCGAACTAGTGATGACAACCGCCAATGCCTACACAGCCACCCATACCGGGACTATCAACTTCGCGTGGTCGATGACTCTGAGTGATGACGATGGTGGCCGTATGGCCGGATTGTTCGTCAACGGTGTCATGGTGAAGGAGTGGACCATTGCCTCTGCAACCACCGCCAGCGACTCAGCTTCCGTAGCGGTCAATGCCGGGGACTCGGTGGTCCTCACAGTCAGGCGTACCAGCATCTCCAGCTCATCGGTCAACACAGCGAACACATCGATGACGTACCAACCCATCGTGACCACACAGCACTACTTGATCGAGTCTCTACTACCGGTCCCAGCAGATACCTACACCCAGACCACAACGCTGGCCGAGCGCATTACGTGGCAGAACGTAGCCGATGAGTTGACCAACGTGACCTTGGAACGAGAAGAGTTCAATGCAGGAAAACTGAAGTTGCGCTTCAAGTCTGATGCTCTAGCCGATGGCTCGTTGATCAGAGCCGGCAAACGAGTACGACTGGTGACGGTCAACTACGGCAACACAGCCGGCGCCAAGCCAGGTACGGCACCAGAGCAGTACGTCGTGGTGTTCACCGGAACCATCCGTGACTACAAGACCGAGTACGACTACAACGCGGTTCCCTACATCGAAGTGACCGTGATGGACGCATTGCAACAACTGGACGAAACCAGAGCAGGGTTCTTCTACGACCGACCGGTCCAGTATGCCCAGCAGCTCCATGCATCCGGCAAACAAGCCAAGATCGATGCGCTGGACGTGACCGGAAAGTACGTCGATGGTGTGCAGTCCTACAAGCTTCAACCCAGTGCCTACCAGGAGTCAGCTCGAATCAAAGACTCATTGGAAGCCATGCGTAACAGCAACAAGGGTTTCGTCTACGTGGACCGCTACGACTACCTCCGCTATCAGAGCCAACTGGATCAGACCATCAAGCTCACGGTCAGCGACGACTACCAGAACGCGGACTTGTCCTACGGAAGGATCGAGAAGTCCACGGACACGGAATCAATCATCAACGTGGTGGAACCAGAGGAATACTCACTCAATTACAAGGACTTGGAAGAACGTAGTGCTTCGGGGGAGACCCCGGTGAAGCTGGAGCCATACGCAACCGAGACCAAGGTAGCCACGTATTACTACAGACCGGAAAGCATCGATGCCTACGGGGAACGTAAAGAACAGTTTCCGGTAGTTCGCGGGACGGGCCAGAGACAGGACATCAACCTCCAACAACTAGGTTCTGACTTCTCGGAGTGGTCCAGAGGTATCTTGAACGACTACGACCTAGACACGAACACGGTCACCAGAGTCATGGTCATTCCGCAGAACTGGTTCGACATCAAACGCTTGTCCGGGCTGGAACTACTGGACAAGGTGTGCGTATTCGTGAAGGGTGAGAAGCACGTGATGCGAGTACGTCACATGGAGTGGTTCATCGATGCTGGACATATACGAGTTGAGCTGACCTTCTCGAGAAGCAAGAGACAATCAGCCTGGGGAGCAGTGCCTACGTTCGAATACGTCGGTACGGACAACTACACCGATGTTTATGGATCGACCTACTAGCCTTTCGCATTACATGCGATTTTCAGGCTTCCACGGGGGTAATATCTTGCGCTTATGCGGTGGAAGAAAGAGGTTTTTCAACCGAATAAGTTCGCGCCTTCTGATTTCGGACTTCGACGGGCGGTAGGTATCGGGGTCGTCTCCACTCCCCAAAACTTTGGCGAACTTTTCGCTCAAGGGTTTGCGCTGGTGCAATTTGAGTTCGACGGTGAGTTCGTAGATTAGCTCCCTGATGTTGATCTTCATCATCTCATCTTGCTTCTGGAGCTCTTTGAAATTTCCCTCTTCGAGGGAGCCGTCAGGATTGAAGTCGCCGTTCGCGTCGATTCCGTCGAGAAAGTCCTTGAACCGCTCCGTTCCCATTTTGAGATAGATCAAACGCATCTGAAAGTCGTCCGAGACGCCGAGATGTGAAAGTAAAACCGTGTAGTAGTCCATGTCTGCGAGAATTGAATCGGATTTCAATCGAGACTCTCTCAGGGAAATCGAGCGTGCGGCCTCGGCCATTTGCTGAGTAGTGGTGGCGATCATGGATCGACGCCAGTCTTGGAGTGCTCGCGATTCAGCATCTCGATGATTTCGATCCCATCCACGTACTACAAACCATGCAGCAATGCCTGGACCTAGCGCGGTAGCCAATAGTTGTGCGAAAGGTATCCAACTCATGATCGTCGTTCTCCTACTTCAACTCCGGTAAACTACTGGATCAGAAAATCGGCGGGGGCCACAAAGTAAGATGCTAATCTCGTTTGAAGTCGTTTTGGTTTGGGGCAAGGAATGGATGAGCAAGCGCTGCATTTATAGGGGGTGAGTGATTCTCTTTGAAATCCTTGATTCTGCTGTGATGAACAGTCCCGTACTTCATAAACGCAACCATTTCAGATACGAGCAAGTGGTAGTATTCCCCCGTTTGATCATAGAGGATTTTCGTGCTTATCGAGTTCGTAGCGCTCTCTTTAGATTTAAATCTAAATCCTTCCCTTTTGGGTTTTTCTTTGCTGAGCGCGTCTATCAGCTGAATTAAACAGTCTTGATACTTAGCAACAAAAATGCTGAGTCTTGGGACTATCTGCTTGATTAGCAAAATCGTGCCGTATATTTCGGTCGATTTTTCTAGTAATGTCTTCGTGTCCTCGAACGCGGAAGCCCGACCGCCATCAAGAAGCGAGTCGATTTCCCGCATTGCATTATTAAGTGAAATTGACAGATCTGCAAGTAGTGTGCGTTGCCAATTTCGATAGTCGCGTTCAGAACTTAATTCGTGGGTTCTGCTCCAACCGATCCAAACCAGCAACCCAGCAACACACGGACCGACTAGCGGGAACCACGGTGTGATTGCACCGAGAATCTGAGAGTAGTCGTACATCTGGAACAGGTATAGGGCCAGGACGACGGCCGCAGGGCGGGACAGACGAGCCAAGGCTTCCAACGAGCAGCCCTACGGACCAGCCCCGTCTTGCCGAGGAATCGAGCAGTCAACGCCTTCAGGGTGTTCACGAGGGCACCTTAGGTGTGTTGGCAATCCGAAGGGACGGCGGGATAGGGGTGTGGATGGGGTGTGGAAGGGGTGTGGAAGGGGTGTGGAGGGCCGCATTATGTCGGCGTGCGCTAGTTGCGTCAAACCTAGACTTATCCACAATTTATCCACAACCTCGGTTTGGTTTGTCGGAGGTGTGTGGTATGGCCTCGTCTGACCTGGGCAAACGATGCATAAGTCTTTTTATTTGCCGCCTAAGCTTGCCAAGTCTGCAACCCATGTGTTGTGCACCCTGCACGAAAATGTGAGACGGAGAGAGCGCCTGAGGGCGAGTTGCCGTGAGTTACACGAAGGGAATTCCGTAACATGATCGTTACAATCGATATTCACAGCGTTCTGAGCAGCGGCTGAGAGGGCTGGAGGGTGGCCATTCACCGGGTATCCCGTCGATTCTCGGCCTTGATCGCCTTTACATCGGGCGAAAGCCCGGGAGACTTGATCTAGTTCGGCGAACCGTCCGGACACAAATTGAGAAGAGGCCCAACCAGTACGTGACCGGCTAGACCTCTTACCCAACAATGCGACTTGTAGGGTTCAGGTTACATACAGGGTTTGCACTAGTGCAAGCACCCTGTGGCTTGTCACATTTCTGGGTCGGTCGATTCTCCTAGCAGTACAGGAGAACAAACATGGCAGCGAACTCTGCGCATGTGGTTTGGGTCAGCAGCAGTTCTTGGTGGAAGGTCACCTTGAACGGAATCGCTCGTGACCACAAGCCGGTCAAGGCAGAAGCCATCGCGAGCGGCCGCAGGCTGCTCAAGTCCGTCGGCGGGGGTGAGTTGGTCATCCACAACATGGATGGCTCGATTGCCGAGAAGGACACCATCGCTCCCGGCAACGATCCCAGTCGGATTCCGGGCTAATCGCGATGGCTACGAAGCGCATCACCATCAAGCCCGGCCAGAAGAAGACCATCAAGGTTCCCGGTCCGATTCGCAAGATTACGATTCAGCCCAAGCCCCGGTAGTCGGGTAGCTGCGAAGACCCCCAACCCCACCTGGTTGGGGGTATTTCGTGCTCTAAAGGTATGCTTCAGCCGGACTATGTAAGAGGTCAAGGCTCAGATCGACGTCAAGCAGGCAACTCTGAACGGCAAGCTCGACGAACTCAAGAACATCATCGCGCCATTGGTGGCCGATTGGGAGGGTTCGGCGTCCGAGTCGTACCAGGACAAGCAGCGCCAGTGGGACAGCGCGGCGGTCGAGCTCAACCAGGTGCTGAACACCATCGGTACCGCCGTCGGACAGGGCAACGCGGACATGCAGGCCCGAGAGGCCGCAAACCGGGGGATGTTTGCCTGAACCATCCTCGAACACAACTGAATACGAACGAAGCGCCCGCAGGAGGAGAGCCTGCGGGCGCTTCGTGTGTCCGCACGTTCACCGCCGAGGGGAGAAGTCGTCGGCCACGATGGCGGCCAGCTGCACGAACGCCCGTCTGGTCTTCTTGTTCATCAACTCGAGGTCTATCTCGGACCCTTCCGCCAGGTGATCGTCGAACGGGATCACCTGTACTGCGCGGCACCGGCTGAGAAAATGTTGTTTCAACTGATGTAGATCCAGCGTCGACGATCCGGGGCGGGACGAACTGATCACCACCACCGAGCTTCGAACCAGATGGTCCCATCCGTGCAACGAGAGCCAATCCAGAGTTGCCGCTGCACTTTTGGCCGCATCGATCGCGGGGGAGCTGACCAACACAACGCTGTTCGCCAACCCGAGCACGCCATCCATGGCCGAATGCATCAGACCGGTTCCGCAGTCGGTGAGAACGATGTTGTAGAACCGTTGGAGAATTGCCACGGCACCGCGGTAGTCGTCGGCGCTGAACGCTTCGGATACTGCCGGGTCACGTTCGCTTGCAAGCACTTCGAGTCGGCTCGGCGCCTGCGACGTGTAGGGGCGGACATCGGAATAGCGATCGATGTCGTTGTCCATCAGCAGATCTCGCACGGTCGCTCGTGTCTGCTGCGGAACTCGTTGTGCGAGCGTACCGAGGTCGGGGTTGGCATCGACTGCGATCACCCGGTCTCCCCGCAGCGATGCGAACGTCGATCCGAGTCCGATCGTGGTGGTGGTCTTTCCGACTCCACCCTTGAGCGACAGAATGGCGATCCGATAGTCCCCGCGCACGGGCTGGTTTATTCGTTCGGTCAGCAGACGCAACGCAATCGAGTCGGGCGACTCGCCGGGGTTTATCGTGCCCGCCGACGCGACGTGAACCGCCCTGCGCCATCCGCTCTGCGGGACGGGCCGCGTCCTGCGCGGCGAATCCAGCTCGTCGATGGACGGCATTCGGTGTCGACCGCCGTCGTCCTCCTCGACGTCGACGGCGTCTGTGTCGACAGGGGCAGGTGCTTGGTCGGCGGCCGGCTCGGGTTCGTGCTCCGCGAACTCGTCGCGCAGCCACAGTGGCGGCACCGACGCGGTCCCGTTCTCTCGGCTCACGATTTCCCCCCGGAAGTCATCAGGTCAGCCAGACCTGCTGCGAAGATTACCGCCCGGTGGTTCCATTCGTTCATGACGGACGCGGAGGAACACCTGCACGACCAGCGGCGCGTCGTCGCCTCCCGAATTGCCTCGCTCACCGCCCAGCACGCCGCCATCCTCGAAGGTTCCAGGCTCACCACGGACGACGACGAACACGACCCCGAGGGCTCGACCATCGCCTTCGAGCGGGCAACCGTCGCGTCGCTGCTGAAGGATGCCCAGCAGGAGCTCCGCGAGCTCGACGCGGCGGACCTCCGTGTCAGTGCGGGCACCTACGGCATCTGCGAGGTATGTGGCGAACCGATCGCGGACGCCCGCCTCGAGGCCCTGCCGACGGCGCGAACGTGCATCGCACACGCGTCCGCACGACGCCGGTGACCGGCGTTTTGACCTGCCACGCGTTGTTTCGGTACTGTTCACCGTTGGCGTTCGGTATATCGCGCGGTTCCCTCGCGCGCTGAACACGGTTCTTCGGGTCTCCACTGGCCGCCGAAGAAGCCCGCGCCGCACGCTCGGCCAGCAGCGATACGGCGAGCAATCGCCACGATGATGAAGGAAGTTCTGTGTCCACCTACACGCCCAAGGCCGGGGATGTCACCCGGAACTGGCACGTGATCGACGCTACTGACGTCGTTCTCGGCCGCCTTGCCGTCCAAGCAGCCACGCTGCTCCGCGGCAAGCACAAGCCCACTTATGCACCCAACGTCGATGGCGGAGACTTCGTCGTCATCATCAACGCCGAGAAGGTTGCTCTCTCCGGCAACAAGCTGACCGACAAGGTCTACTACCACCACTCCGGTTTCCCCGGTGGTCTCCGCGGCCGCAGCTTCGGTGAAGTTCTCGAGAACGCCCCCGACCGCATGGTCGAGCGAGCGATCAAGGGAATGATCCCGAAGAACAAGCTCGGTGCGCAGATCATCAGCAAGCTCAAGGTCTACGCCGGACCCGACCATCCCCACGTGGCTCAGCAGCCCGTTCCTTACGAGATCAAGCAGGTGGCACAGTGACCTCTCCGGAAGACACCACTCCCGTTGTGGAGAACGCAGCCGAGGAGCTCTCGACCGACAACGTCGAGATCGCATCCGACGAGTACGTGGCCGTCGAAGAGCCCGACGCCGTCGAGGAGATCGAAGCTGCCGCAGCACCGGCCCCGATCAACTTCGGTGACCGCCCGGTTCTGACCGTCGGACGTCGTAAGGAAGCTGTCGTCCGCGTGCGGATGACCCCCGGCTCCGGTCAGTTCACCCTGAACGGACGGTCCATCGAGGACTACTTCCCGAACAAGGTGCACCAGCAGCTCATCAAGGCACCGTTCGTGCTCGTCGAGCGTGGCGACACCTTCGACATCACGGCACTGCTGCACGGTGGCGGCCCGTCGGGACAGGCCGGCGCATTGCGTCTGGCCATTGCCCGCGCGCTCATCGAGGTCAGCGCGGACGATCGTCCGGCCCTCAAGAAGGCCGGCTACCTCACGCGTGACCCCCGCGCCGTGGAGCGCAAGAAGTACGGCCTCAAGAAGGCCCGCAAGGCGCCCCAGTACTCCAAGCGCTGATCGCTTTCGCTCACGGGGCAGGCGCTCCGGCAGTTCGTTTCTCGGACTGCCGCGAGCGCCTGCTTTCGTTTCACGGTGGAGGGTAGGAAAGAATGGGCCGTCTCTTCGGCACCGACGGAGTGCGCGGATTGGCCAATCGCGAGCTGACTCCCGAACTGGCTCTGAGTCTTGGGAACGCCGCAGCGCACGTCCTTGCAGACGGCGCGGCGACTGCTCGGCCGGTGGCCGTCGTCGGCCGCGACCCGCGCGCGAGCGGCGAGATGCTCGAAGCTGCCGTCACTGCAGGTCTGACCGCAGCCGGAGTGGACGTGCTGCTGGTCGGTGTTCTGCCGACTCCTGCGGTCGCCTTCCTGACCGACGCGTACGACGCCGCTCTCGGCGTCATGATCTCCGCATCGCACAACGCCATGCCGGACAACGGAATCAAGATCTTCGCCGGCGGTGGTCACAAGCTGGACGACACCGTCGAGGACCGTATCGAGCAGCAGATGAGCACCACCGGCACACGTCCGGTCGGAGCCGACATCGGCCGGGTCCGCACCGCCGACGACGCGCTCGAGCTGTATCTGAAGCACCTCGGAACGGCCGTCCGCACGTCCCTGACCGGCATCACCGTCGTGGTCGACTGCGCACACGGCGCCGCGTCCATCGCGGCACCCGAGGCCTATCGAGCGGCCGGTGCCACCGTGATCGCGATCAACGCAGATCCGGACGGCATCAACATCAACGACGGGTGCGGGTCGACGCATCTCGACGTTCTCCAGCGTGCCGTCCTGCACCACGGAGCCGATCTGGGGTTGGCACACGACGGCGATGCGGACCGCTGCCTCGCCGTCGATTCTGGCGGTGACATCGTCGACGGTGACGCCATCATGGCCGTTCTCGCGTTGGCCATGCGCGACGCCGGAGAACTTGCCGAGGACACCTTGGTCGCGACCGTCATGAGCAACCTGGGGTTGCACATTGCCATGCGCGAGCAAGGAATCACGTTGCGCACCACGGCAGTCGGCGACCGCTACGTGCTGGAAGAACTGCGTGCAGGAAACTTCAGTCTCGGCGGCGAGCAGTCCGGCCACATCGTGTTGCCGTCGTCCGGCACCACCGGTGACGGCATCCTGACCGGCCTGTCGGTGATGTCCCGGATGGCCCAGACGTCTCGCTCCTTGACCGAGCTCGCGTCCGTGATGCGCACGCTCCCACAGGTTCTCGTCAACGTCACCGTCGGAGACAAAGCTGCAGTGGCAGCCGCTCGGGACGTACTCGACGCCGTGACGACGGCGGAGAAGGAACTCGGCGACGAGGGTCGAGTCCTGTTGCGTCCGTCGGGAACCGAGCAGCTCGTCCGCGTGATGGTGGAAGCCGGCGAGCAGAGTACCGCTCGCCGGCTCGCCGACAGCATTGCTGCCGTCGTCCAATCCGTCTAGATCCTCAGGGCAGAAGGGCTTTCAGCTTCTCCACCTGATCCACCCGGCCGGCGGTGTCTGCCGCCAACGGCGTGATGTTCAGCGTGGTCGCCCCGGCCTTCTCGAATGCGACCAGACGTTCCTTCACGTAGTCCTCGGTACCGATCAGCGACACCGAGCGCACCAGCTCGTCGGGAACCGCGGCAGCAGCTTCGTCCTTCTTGCCGCCGAGGTAGAGGTCCTGAATCTTCTCGGCTTCTTCCTCGTACCCGTACCGGACGGCGAGGTCGTTGTAGAAGTTCTTGCCCTTCGCGCCCATGCCGCCGATGTAGAGGGCCAGGTGCGGCTTGATCCACGGCAGGTACTGGTCGGCGTCCGCGCCGATGGCCACCGACGGGCTGGCGTACACGTCGAGCGGCGGCAGCGACGCATCACGCTTCGCGCCGCCGGCGTCGAGCGATTCACCCCACACCGTGTGCGCCTTCTCGGGATGGAAGAAGATCGGCTGCCATCCCTCGGCGATCTCGGCGGTCAACGCCACGTTCTTCGGACCGATTGCGGCGATGACGATCGGAATCTTGTCGCGCACAGGGTGATTGATGAGCTTGAGTGGCTTGCCGAGGCCGGTTCCCTTGTCGGCGGGAAGCGGCACCTGGTAGTACTTGCCGTCGTACTGCACCTTCTCGCGCCGCCACACCTGGCGGCAGATGTCGACGATCTCGCGAGTGCGGCCCAGCGGTGCGTCGTACTTCACGCCGTGGAAGCCCTCGATGACCTGCGGACCGGAGGCGCCCAGCCCCAACGTGAACCGCCCTCCCGACACATAGTCGAGACCCGCGGCCGTCATTGCGACGAGCGAAGGGGTGCGGGTGTAGATCTGGAAGATGCCCGACGCGATGCCGATGGTGGAGGTCTTGGCCGCGAGGTAGCCGAGCTGGCTCACCGCGTCGAACGAGTACGCCTCGGGTACGAAGATGATGTCCAGGCCGGCCGCTTCGAGCTGGCTCACCTCGGCGACGGTCTCCTCGAAGCCTCCCGAGTAGTTGAGCATCATTCCGATCCGCATGAATTCTCCCGGTGTCGTTGGCGTCGACGATCTCTTTTTGCAACGTATCAGCGTGTACCGCGAACGGAACCGATACCCCGTACGCTGCGTCCAATCCGTGGGGGGATACATGAGTGGCGATATGCAGAGCGCAGCGGTAGGTCTCGAGCAGGAGGGCGCCTTGGCGGCCGCAGCCGATCACCGACGGGGTGCCGATTCGTTGTCCGGCATTGCCGAGACGATCGGGCGCGTGTTCGACGAGTCAGCGGTGGGTGATCACTACGCCGACCTCGGCGCGGCGTTGACCACGGGCATCGAATCGGCGAGTGCGGCGATCGGTCGTTGGTCGGCATCGTCGGCCGCCGTGGCGGATGCCGTTCGGACGAGCGTCCTGGCATCGTCCGCCGTGGACGATTCCTCTGCCACTCCGTTCGGGGAGGCGGGAGCGTGATCGACGATGTTCTCGAGACCGGTGCGGTGGGCCTGACGTATTTCGACACCTTCCTGGGCCGCGCGAACTCGGCAGGTGCAGGTCTCGATGTCACCTCACGCGCCATCTCCGACCGCTACAACGAACAATGCGGCATCGACGTCCAGGCAATCTCGGCGGCAGGCACCTCGTTGCTCACGGCGTCCCGAGATCTGGGCGCAGTGGTGGCGGATCAGCGCGCCTCGCTCTCTCGTCTCTCCGGAAACTGGTCGGGAAGTGCAGCAGACGCAGCGTCGGCCATGATCGACGCCCAGCTCACGCAAGCGGACGCAGACATTGCCTCCCTGCGGACGGCAGGCGACGCCCTCGCCGCAGCAGCGACAGCAGTCGTGTCGACGGTGACCGACAAGGCCGCCGCTGCGGCGACTTTCGGGCGCCCGGACGTGGACGGCCGCTCGGCCGATCAGGTCGACGCCGTTCTCGCCGCGTCGCGACTGTGTCCCGATCTGACGTCGCAGCAGCTCATGTCACTTGCTCCGTTCCATCCGGAGACCGCCCCGGGCGCAGCGCGCTCGGACCCCACCTCCTTGATCTCCCTGTCCGTGGAATGCGCGTCCTGGTTGAGCAACGTCTTCGTCCCAACGGTCCAAGAGCGGGTATCCGCGTTCCTGGAGATGTGTGCGGCGACGGACGACGCGGTGCGCGATATTCTTTCCGTTGCAGCGTCGGCATTCGACGGGTTCGCGCAGTCGCAGTACCCGTCCCCCGAGCGGGAACGAACCGCGGAGGACTGTGGGTGCCTACCGTCGCAAGCTGCGGATATCGTTGCGCAGCAGCATGATTCGGAGAGCACTGCATCGGCGGCTGCGACCACGCCTGTGACGACTGCGCACCCAGAAGCAGCTTCGACCTCGGGCGGCGCCTCAGGGCCGATGCGCACCATTGTGGACGCAGTGCGAGATATTCTGGCAGCAGAAGTGCGCGATCCGATAGTGCAGCCGACAATCGAAACACCCTCGACTGCAACGGAATCGGCACCGTCTCCGGAACGCGCGCACGTCGAGGCCGAACTCGACGGGCACGGGATCCGGTTCGCGCTGTCCGCCGACGGCACGATCAGTGTCGAGCTCGGCGACACCGGTCACGACGGGGCGCACTGCGCGACCGACACTGCCGATCCGCCTCCGGAGACACCGACAGCCGAGACACCGACAGCCGAGACACCGGCAGCTGAGACACCGACAGCCGAGACACCGATAGCAGGGCCACCCGAACCCGAGACACCAGCAGCTGACCCACCCGAACCCGAGACACCAGCAGCTGACCCACCCGAACCCGAGCCGCCGGTAGCGGACACACCCGAACCGGCTCCAGCGCAACAAGAACCGGACGACACCTCTTCGGTATGTGTGGTGCCGCCCGCGCCCGAACCGGAACCGGCACTCGCGTCCGCGGAGCCCATACCGGCTGAGGTGGCAACGCCCGATCTGGCCGAGGCGGGTCGACTGTGACCGACGCTCTCGGACGTATCGATGCAATCGTTACCGGGCACAGACAGACATTGGCGGACATCCGTCGCCGCGTTCAGGTGATCGACGACCGATCGTCGCGAACTCCTGGCGCCAAACCGCAGAATGTGCCCGCGCCACGTACGCAACGAATCATGCGCCGTGTCGACGACGTCGATGCGGTCTCGGACCAACCCATACCGGAGACGCGGGACGATCAGCGACCGAGAAGCTGGCTGACCTGACGGATCCCGCTTTTCTTCGGGGGCGCCGGCATGGGCTGCGACGGGTCGAGCACCAGAGTCTTCTTGATCTCGGCTTCGGCATCGGAGAACTCCGCGTACGCGTCGCCGCCCGTCAGGTGGAAGAGCAGGAAGCCGGTGAGGAGCGCACGCACGGTTTTGGCCGTCTTCTTCTCGAAGTCGCCGCCCACACCGATCTTGCCGAGCAACCGACGGCCCTCCACCATTCCGTCGCGCGACGACTTGGTGACGGTACGCAGAACTGCGTGGCCGGCGAACGACGCGGCGAGTTCGACCGGATCGGAGGCCATGGACACCAGTTCCAGGGGGCTTCCGACCACGAGTGCGGGGGACTTCACGTCCGCGGCGACGGATTCTGCGGTGGGCGCTGTGGGTGCCGGGAACAGGCAGGCCAGTGCCGCGATCTCGGGTCGTCGTGCCGCGGCGAGCACGGCCACTCCAGCGCCCATTCCGTGGCCGACCACACCGAGCCGGTCCTGGCGCACCGAAATCTGGCCGGGCCCCAACCGCACGCCGGTGCAGATGTCGAGTGCCACGCTCACATCGTTGGCGAAGTTGATGTGCGAGGGAATCGGCCCGCGCTCGGTGCCGGGCGCCGCGACGACGATGCCCCACGACGCGAGGTGCCGCAGCGTCTTGTCGTAGTTGGCGGGACCGACCAGCCACCCGTGGGCGAACGCCACTGCGGGAAGGTTCAATCCTTCGGCGGGGGTGTAGACGACGCCGGGCAAACCGGCGAGTGCAAGGTCTCCGCGCAGAACACGGTGTGGGCCCGGCTTGGACAGGTCGGATACCAGCTTCTTCGTGTTCGGCACGCTTATGACCGTATCGGATTGCCCAGTAGGCTGACGCGCATGTGTGGAATCGTCGGGTACGTCGGCCATCGGCAAGCACTGCCAGTCGTGGTGGAGGCATTGCGGCGAATGGAGTACCGCGGATACGACTCCGCCGGGGTTGCCATTCTGGACGGTGCGGGCCAGACCGCCGTCGAACGCAAGGCAGGTCGGCTCTCCAATCTCGAAGCCGAACTCGACGACATCGGCCGCGACACCTTCACGGGTACGTCCGGCATGGGCCACACCCGGTGGGCCACTCACGGGCGACCCACCGACCGCAATGCGCACCCCCATCGTGACGTGAGCGGCGCGGTGTCCGTCGTCCACAACGGCATCATCGAGAACTTCGCTCCGCTCCGCGCCGAGCTCGAGGCCGCGGGTGTCGAGTTCAGTTCCGACACCGACACCGAGGCCGCCGTGCACCTGGTGGCGCGGGCGTACGCAGACGGACCGACCGCAGGTGACTTCGTCGCCAGTGCTCTGTCGGTGCTGCAGCGACTCGACGGCGCGTTCACCCTCGTGTTCACGCACTCCGATCACCCGGACACCATCGTCGCGGCGCGGCGGTCCACGCCGCTCGTGGTCGGAGTCGGCGAGGGCGAGATGTTCGTCGGATCCGACGTCGCGGCGTTCATCGAGCACACCCGCAACGCGGTGGAACTCGGCCAGGATCAGGTCGTGGTCATCACCTCGGCCGGCTACGACATCATGAACTTCGACGGCACCTCCGCCGAAGGGCGCCCGTTCCGTATCGACTGGGACCTCGCCGCCGCCGAGAAGGGTGGCCACGACTACTTCATGCTCAAGGAGATCCAGGAGCAGCCGACGGCCGTCGCCGACACCCTCCTCGGTCACTTCACCGGCGGCAAGATCGTGCTCGACGAGCAGCGACTGTCCGACCAGGAACTGCGCGACGTCGACAAGGTCTTCGTGGTCGCCTGCGGAAGCGCCTACCACTCCGGACTGCTGGCGAAGTACGCGATCGAACACTGGACCCGGCTCCCCGTCGAGGTGGAGCTGGCGAGCGAGTTCCGCTATCGCGACCCGGTCCTCGACCGTTCGACCCTCGTCGTTGCCATCTCGCAGTCGGGCGAGACCGCCGACACGCTCGAGGCCGTGCGACACGCCAAGGAGCAGAAGGCGCGAGTGTTGGCCGTCTGCAACACGAACGGCGCGCAGATCCCTCGTGAGGCCGACGCGGTTCTCTACACGCGGGCAGGACCGGAGATCGGTGTCGCGTCCACCAAGGCGTTCCTGGCCCAGGTCACGGCGAACTTCCTGGTGGGCCTGGCGCTCGCGCAGGCCCGCGGCACCAAGTACCCGGACGAGGTGGCTCGCGAGTACGCCGACCTCGAAGCGATGCCCGCGTTGGTCGAGCGCGTGCTCGAGTCGGTCGAGCCGGTCCGGGCGCTGGCACGCGAGCTGGCGTCGTCGCCGACCGTGTTGTTCCTGGGCCGTCACGTGGGTTATCCGGTGGCACTCGAAGGCGCCTTGAAGCTCAAGGAACTCGCGTACATGCACGCGGAGGGATTCGCAGCGGGCGAGCTCAAGCACGGGCCGATCGCGCTCATCGAGGACGGTCTTCCGGTGATCGTCGTGATGCCGTCGCCCAAGGGTCGCGCGGTGCTGCATTCCAAGCTGCTCAGCAACATCCGCGAAATTCAGGCGCGTGGTGCGCGCACCGTCGTGATTGCCGAGGAGGGTGACGAGGCGGTGCGGCCGTTCGCCGACCATCTGATCGAGATACCGGCTGCCCCAACGCTTTTCCAGCCGTTGCTGTCGACGGTTCCGCTGCAGGTGTTCGCCGCGGAGGTCGCGCAGACCAGAGGGTACGACGTCGACAAGCCGCGAAACCTGGCCAAGTCGGTCACCGTCGAGTAGCCAGCGGGAAGGCCGGAGGCCGGTCGTCGAATTGTCAGCGGACGATGACCACGCCCGTCATGTCCGGGTGCACGGTGCAGACGTAGTTGTAGGTCCCGGGGGCGTCGAACGTCGCGCTGAACTGCCCGGAGGAGATCAACGGGCTGTGGATCAACGCCGTCGCGTTGCCTTCGCCGATCACGTTGTGCGCGACACCGCGATCGTCGAAGAACCAGGTGACGGTCTCGCCGGCGTCGATCGTGACCGATCGCGGCGAGTAGGTCATGTCCGACACGGTGACCACGTTCGGCCCGGTCGGCTTCTCGGCCTGTGCGGAGGATGATTCGGAGCATGCTGTGGCGGTGAACGCCAGGGCGGCGACCGCCAGCATCGGTAGGAAACGGCGGTGCATCACTTCACAGTAGCGCCGCGTCCTCTAGCGTGACTTCGGTGCAGCACTACTACACCGCCGACGAGGTCCGCAGCGCCGAAGCCCCGCTGATCGACGCACTCCCCGAAGGGGTGCCGATGCGCCGCGCAGCGCACGGTCTGGCGGCCGCGGTGGTGTCCGAATTACGTTCCGTCGCAGGCGGAGTGAACGGTCGGCGAGTCGGGATCATCGTCGGTTCGGGAGACAACGGCGGTGACGCGCTGTGGGCGGGCGCCGCGCTGCGCCGCCGCGGAGTCGCCGTGGAGGCATTTCTGCTGACGCCGGATCGTGTCCACTCCGACGGGCTCGCGGCGTACCGCCGAGCGGGCGGACGCGTCGTCACCGAACTCACGAAACCGGATCTGGTCCTCGACGCGATCGTGGGACTGTCCGGCCGGGGCTCCCTACGGCCCGACGCGGCACGGGTCGTCTCCGAGATCACTGCCCCCATCGTCGCCGTCGACCTCCCGTCCGGGGTGGATCCCGACACCGGTGCCGTCGATGGACCGGCGGTCAACGCTGCTGTCACGGTGACCTTCGGGGCGCTCAAACCGGTGCACGTTCTTGCCGGTGATCGCTGTGGCCGAACGGTTCTCGTGCCCATCGGCCTCGACCTGGCGCCCTCGGCGATCACCGCGTTCACGGACGACGAGGTGGGCGCACTGTGGCCCGTTCCGGGTCCGCAGGACGACAAGTACACCCAAGGCGTCGTCGGTGTCGTGGCCGGTAGCGATACGTTCCCCGGCGCCGCCGTGCTGTGCGTCGGGGCCGCGACCACGGCGACGTCCGGAATGGTGCGGTACGTCGGAACCGGACGCGACGAGGTGCTCAGGCACTGGCCGGAGGTCGTGGCCACCACCGAGCTGGCGGACGCCGGGCGCGTGCAGGCATGGGTGATCGGTCCGGGCGCCGGTACCGACGGCGAGGCCCTGGACACACTCCGATCGCTCCTGGCGACGGATCTGCCGGTCCTCGTCGACGCCGACGGTCTGACCCTTGTCGCCGAGCACCCCGAACTGGTCCGGGACCGGTCGGCTCCGACCGTGTTGACGCCGCACGCCGGGGAATTCGAGCGGCTCACCGGGCGCTCGCCCGCACCGGATCGCATCGCCGCGACACGGACCTTGGCCGCAGACTGGGGCGTGACGGTGCTTCTGAAGGGTCGTGCGACGGTGATCGCGGACCCGGACGGACAGGTCGTCGTCAACGACGCCGGTTCTTCCTGGGCGTCGACTGCCGGGTCCGGCGACGTGCTGTCCGGAATGCTCGGCGCTCTGCTGGCTGCGGGGCTGAAACCGAATGTTGCCGCGGCGGCAGCGGCGCGGGCACACGCGGTCGCGGCCGGTCTCGCTGCGAGCGGTGCGCCCGTCTCGGCGAGCCCGCTGCTGCAGGCCGTGCGCCCGGCCATCAGGTCGCTGAGGCACAATCGGTAGCCGTGGACCTTGCCCAGACGACTCGCCGTCCGCAGGCCGAGGCGCAGATCGACCTGAACGCGATCGCCCACAATGCCCGCATCCTGGTCGACGCGGCCGCAGGTGCCGCGGTGATGGCAGTGGTCAAAGCGGACGGATACAACCACGGTGCCGTCGAGGTAGCACAGGCTGCGCTGGCTGCCGGGGTGTCCGAACTCGGAGTGACCACCGTCGGTGAGGCACTGGCGTTGCGTCGCGCGGGAATCGTCGCCCCGATCCTGGCGTGGTTGCATTCGGTGGACACCGATTACGACGCGGCGATCGGCGCGGACGTCGAACTCGGCATCTCCTCGCACACCCACCTCGAGGCAATAGTCGATGCGGCGCGCCGGGTGGGCGCCGCGGCAACGGTGTCGGTGAAGATCGACACCGGGCTGAATCGCAACGGTGTCGGCCCTGCCGACCTCGACTCTCTGTATGCCGCGCTGGCCGCCGCGGTCGCCGACGGTTCGGTGACCGTACGGGCTCTGTTCTCGCACCTCGCGTGTGCGGACGTCCCGGATCACCCTGTGAACGACGCGCAGAAAGCGCGATTCGACGACGCGGTCGAGCGCGCACGGCGAGCCGGTCTCGAACCGACCGTGTTGCACCTCGCGAACTCCGCAGCCGCGCTGACCCGCCCGGACATGCATTACGACATGGTGCGACCCGGTATCGCCCTGTACGGCCTCTCGCCTGCGCCCGAACTGGGGACGTTCGGTCTGCGGCCGGCCATGACCCTGAAAGCGCGTGTCGCACTGGTGAAGTCGGTGGCCGCGGGGGAGGGGGTGTCGTACGGACATCTGTGGGTCGCACCTTCCGACACCACCGTCGCGCTGATCCCCGTGGGATACGCCGACGGGGTTCCGCGGACGCTGACCGGCCGGTTCGACGTGACGGTCCGCGGCGTCCGTCGCCCCAGCGTGGGTCGGGTCTGCATGGACCAGGTCATGATCGATCTTGGCCCCGGCGACACCGACGTCCGCGACGGCGACGACGCATTTCTGTTCGGTCCCGGCGACGCGGGTGAACCACACGCCCAGGAATGGGCGGATGCTCTCGGCACCATCCACTACGAGGTGGTCACGGGTGTGCGCGGACGCGTCGAACGCACTCACGTAGGGGAACGCGGATGACCGACTCGAAGTGGTCCGGATTGGTGGGCGGCGTGGCCAGCATCGCCGCGATCGGCGCTGCGGCGGGCGCCACCGCCCTTCGGCGGGCCGTGCGCAGGCAGGGTCCGGATCCGTTGGTACGCGAGGACTTCGCTCTGATGAACGTCGACCGGGGGAGCATCGTCGCGGCCGACGACGGCGTTCCGCTCGCGGTGCGCGAAGTCGGTCCCGTCGCGGCTCCGCTGACGGTCGTGTTCGTACACGGATATTGCCTGCGGATGGAGAGCTGGCATTTCCAGCGGCGCGAACTCGAGCGTCGGTGGGGCCAGGACGTGCGCATGGTGTTCTACGACCAGCGCGGTCACGGCCGTTCCGGGCGCGGTCAAGCGCAGTCGTGCACCATCGCTCAACTCGGCACCGACCTCGCCGCGGTGATACGCGCGGTGGCGCCCAAGGGGCCGGTCGTGCTTCTCGGTCACTCGATGGGCGGCATGACCGTACTCGCCGCCGCCGGGCAGTTCCCGGATCTGTTCGCCGAGAGGGTGATCGGTGTCGGACTGCTGTCGACCACGGCTGCCGGACTGGCGCAGACCGGCCTCGGCCGCAACCTCGAGAACCCGGCAATCGACGCCTTCCGCCTGGCGGTGCGGACCGCGCCCGGTGTCGTCCAGTTCGGGCGCGGAGTGGTGCGGTCCCTGATCTCGCCGGTGTTGCTGGCCGCCTCGTACGGAACCGACGTGAGTCCGGCTCTGGTGCATTTTTCGGAGTCCATGATCAACGGCACATCCGTCGTGACGATGGTGAACTTCCTGAAGTCGCTCGAACTGCACGACGAGACGGACTCGCTGACCGTCCTTGCCGACACCCCCGCGCTCGTCCTGTGCGGCGACGACGACTGGGTCATCCCGTTCCGCAAGTCCGAGGAGTTGGCCGACGGGTTGCCGTTGGCGGAGATCGTTCGGGTGCGCCGAGCCGGGCATCTCGTGCAACTGGAATTCGCGCCCGAGGTCGACGATGCGATCGACCGGTTGGTCACCCGCGCTCTCGCCGCTGCCCCGGCCGAAGGCCGGTCGGATTCAGGCGGGCAGGCCGAAGGCCGGTCGGATTCAGGCGGGCAGGCCGGAGGCCGGTCGGTATTCGGCCGCCGGGTTGCAGAACCGAGGAGGCGGACCGTTGGCTGAGCTCACGCTGACCACCGTCGACGACACCGAAGCGTTGGGCGAGTCGTTGGCGCAGCAGCTGAACGCGGGCGACCTCGTGGTTCTCGACGGGCCTCTCGGCGCCGGCAAGACCGCGCTCACTCGGGGCATCGCACGGGGACTCGGTGTGCGCGGGCGCGTCACGTCACCGACGTTCATGATCGCGCGTACCCACGCTCCCGGCGAGCGACCGGGAGGAGGCGCGTCCGTCGGCCTGGTCCACGTCGATGCGTACCGCCTGGGCACGACGGGTGGATCGCCGCTCGACGAGTTGGACGCCCTCGACCTCGACACCGATCTCACCGACTCGGTCGTGGTGGTCGAGTGGGGCGACGGGTTGGCCGAGACGCTCGTCGACCGCCATCTTCTGGTCAGCCTGCGGCGGCTCCCCGACTCCGACGTCCGAAGCGCCTCGTGGCGTTGGGTAGCCTGACTGACCGTGCTTGTACTCGCCGTCGACACGTCGACTCCCGCGGTCACAGCCGGCTTGGTGCTGCTCGACGACGGCGGACCGCACACCATCACCTCGCGCCTGACGGTCGATGCGCGCCTGCACGCCGAAGTTCTGACGCCGCACATCCTCGACTGTCTTCGGGAAACCGAGCACACCGCGGCCGATCTCGATGCCGTGGTCGTGGGCACTGGCCCCGGCCCGTTCACCGGTCTGCGCGTGGGAATGGCCACCGCGGCAGCGTTCGCCGACGCGCTGCACATCCCGGTCCACGGCGTGGACAGCCTCGACGCCATTGCCGAGGGTGTTCAGGGACACCGAAACCTGTTGGTGGTCACCGACGCTCGCCGTAAGGAAGTCTACTGGGCTCGCTTCGACGGCACTGGTCGTACCAGTGGGCCCCACGTCGGCGCACCGAGCACCGTCGACACCTCCGGGTGCGATGCGGTCGCGGGATCACCGCAGCACGTCGACCTGTTCGATCTTCCGGTCGAACCTGTGGAGTCTCCGTCACCGCGGAGCCTGGTACTGCTGGCCGCCGACGCCCTGTTGCGCGGCGACACACCCGAACCGCTTGTTCCGCAATATCTTCGACGTCCGGACGCAGTAGCCATGGCAGACCGAAAACGATGACGCACGTGGTGGAGCCGATGACACGAGCGGACGCACCGCGGTGCGCCGAGCTCGAGACCGTCCTGTTTCCGGGTGACGACCCCTGGTCGGCCGATGCGTTCCTCGCGGAACTGTCCACGCCGCACAATCGCTACGTCGTGGTCCGCGGCGACGATGGCGTCGCGGTGGGGTACGCCGGCATATCGTTGCTCGGATCACCGGGCGGCGCAGGCGAATCCGAGGTGCACACGATCGGAGTCGATCCGAACGCGCAACGGCAGGGGATCGGCGGGTTACTTCTGGGCGCCCTCCTCGATGTCGCGGACCGCCACGGCGGGCCGGTGTTTCTCGAGGTCCGTACGGACAACGACGCAGCCATCGAGCTGTACCGACGTGAGGGGTTCGAGATCGTCGGAACGCGGACGGGTTATTACCGGCCGAGCGGAGCAGACGCGTACAGCATGGTGCGGCGAACGGGTGGTGACGCATGATCGTGATGGGAATCGAAAGCTCTTGTGACGAAACCGGAGTCGGGATCGTTCGGTACCACGAGTCCGGACCCGACGCGGGAACGTGCGAGGCGATGGCGGACGAGGTCGCGTCCAGCGTCGACGAACACGCACGATTCGGCGGCGTCGTACCGGAGATCGCGTCACGGGCACACCTCGAGGCCATCGTCCCGACCATGCGGCGCGCGGTGGCGGCCGCCGGCATTGACAAGCCGGACGCCGTTGCCGTCACGATCGGCCCCGGCCTGGCCGGGGCGCTGCTGGTGGGTGTTGCCGCGGCGAAGGCGTACGCCGCTGCGTGGGGCGTGCCGTTCTACGCGGTGAACCATCTCGGTGGCCACGTCGCCGTCGACACCCTCGAGCACGGCCCGATGCCGCCGTGCGTGGCACTCCTGGTATCGGGCGGCCACACTCACCTTCTCCATGTCGACGACCTCGCCGCGCCGATCACCGAACTCGGCAGCACCGTCGACGACGCCGCCGGTGAAGCGTTCGACAAGGTGGCTCGGTTGCTCGGCCTCGGATACCCGGGCGGTCCGGTCCTCGACAGCATCGCCCGCACCGGAGACCCGACTGCGATCGCGTTTCCCCGCGGGATGACGGGTCCTCGAGACTCGCGGTACGACTTCTCGTTCTCCGGTGTGAAGACGGCCGTGGCCCGGTACGTCGAATCAGCCGAGCGCGCCGGAAGGACGGTGAACATCCCCGATGTCGCCGCGTCGTTCCAGGAGGCGGTGGCCGACGTCCTCACCATGAAAGCGGTCCGTGCGGCGGCGGATCGAGGCGTCGACACTCTGGTGCTCGGGGGCGGTGCCACGGCCAACTCACGTATCCGCGCACTTGCCGAAGAGCGGTGTGCTGCAGCCGGTATCACCCTGCGCGTGCCCGCGCCGCGACTGTGTACGGACAACGGAATCATGATCGCCACGCTGGGAGCTCACATCGCGGCGACGGGGGCAACACCGTCGCAGTTGTCCGCCGCGACCGACCCGGGACTGTCGGTGTCGACCAGCCAGGTGTTCGCCTAGCAGCCGGGTTCGCCTAGCGAGTGGTGGTCTCAGTTTCGGAAGATCGGTCCGTGGTCACCGACTGCGGCACAGGGGACGACTGCGGGACAGGGGAGGCGAGCGTGGCTCCGGGAGTGACGGCCGGTGTCTCGGGCACGGTGGTCACCGCAGGGGGAACGGTCGTCGTCACCTCGGGGGTGGTCGACGGCGGCGCAGTGGTGGCGCTGACGTCGGGAGGTGTTGTCGTCGGGACCGATTCGACGCCCGGTCCGCGGGTGGGGAGTCCGGGAAGGTTCGTCAACCACGGTGGCAGCACGATCGACGGCAGCCCGGGTGCCGGACGAAGGCTCGGCGTGGTGGTCGCGGGGGCGACGGTCGTGTCGTTCACCGGCGCCGCGGTCAGCGGGTACTGCGTGTCGGCGGTGGGCGCCCAGGTATCCGAGCCGCTCTCGTACGTCTCGAGGTCGGACGTTCCCATGTCCACCGGTGGGTAGGTCGGCGCGACGACGGACGAGTCGGATGCGGGTGCACCGGTCCCGGTTTCATCGGGTGAGGCCGTCGCGGCGGGGGACACCGCGGTGTCGTCCGTCGGCATCACGGCCTGCACTCCGTACGCCATGACGAACGCGGCAACCGTCAGCCCTGCTGCGAGGACGCCGAGGGTGCGCAGTATCGACCCTGCTCGGGGACGGGTGACCGATCGGTGAATCGGGAACTCTCCGGTCGGCGACGAACGCACCAGTAGCGCCGCGCCTTTCGCCAGCACAGCGTCAGGTTCTCCGGTGCGGACGATGGGAAGACCGAGGGCGTCCGAGGCGGCGTCGACGACGGCGGGTACGTACGCGCCGCCTCCGATCAGCGCCACGGCGCACGGAGTCCGGCCGGAGGCGTCCACCACCACGCGAAGGAAGTCGCGGAATGCGTCCAGTTCGCCGTCGATGGATTCGACGAACTCACCACGCGTGACCGTGATGGGTTCGTCCGCAATGTGTTCGACGGTCACGGTGTCCGCGCTCGACAGGTGTTCCTTGGCGGTCCGGAGGCGGGCCGTGACGATGCCGCGATCGCTCTTGCCGGTGTCGACCGGGGAGGGCGACTTGGACGAGACCACGCCCGACAACCGTCGGTCGAACGCATCTCCGCCGACGTCGTGAGTGCGCTGCGCAGCATGTACTGTGCCGTCGATCTGGTCGACCACGGCAACACTGGTTCCGGACGCTCCGACGTCCACGACGACGACGTTCGTGAATCGGGCGACTTCGCCGGTGTGGCGTAGATAGCTCAGGGCCGCCGAGATCTCGGGCACCAGCGTGATGTCGTGACGACGTGCGGCGAGTCGTACGGCTTCGGCTTGCTGTTCGGAGCGGTACGTCACTGCGATCGAGTCGATCTGGTCGTTCTCGGCACTGTCGACCATGTCGATGGACGACACCACCAGATCGCCGACGTCCGTGTGTGCGCTGTCGGCGGTGACGGTTCGATAGTCGAAGGTGTCGAGTCCGTCGGGAGCGGTGGTGAGCAGCGCGGTGCAGACCACGTCCGAACCTGCCGATAATCCTATCGTCCTGCGCATTGCTCACCCCCTCACATATTCAGGCCGGTACCGATCTCATGGCCGTTACGAGAATGTTATCGAAGTGAAGAGGCGTTTCGTAACAGCTTTGTTCTGGAGCTGCCGCCTCACGGCTCGTGAAAATCGGCATGACCAGTACGTTTCCGGGAAAGAAATGCACGAAAATTTTTTGCGCAAATCTGCCGGTTGGGTGTCCTCGGGCCCCGAACCGGCGTTCGCGGGCAGCGGAACGAACAAGCACTCGCAGATGCTTGAGTGCTGGCACTCGCATGTATAGAGTGCTAGTTGGCACCGACCCGGTCCCGGCACCCGCGACGACGGGAACCGGTCAGGAGCTTCCTGATCTACCCAGCAGCAGGCATCCGAGGACCAGCCTCGGGGCCGAGAAAAATCGTGAAAGTGGAGGGCTCATCGTGGCGAGCGTGAACATCAAGCCGCTCGAGGACAAGATCCTCGTCCAGGCCATCGAGGCCGAGACGACGACCGCCTCCGGCCTGGTCATCCCCGACACGGCCAAGGAGAAGCCCCAGGAGGGCACCGTCGTCGCCGTCGGCGAGGGACGCGTGACCGACAAGGGCCATCGCATCCCGGTCGACGTCAAAGAAGGTGACACCGTCATCTACAGCAAGTACGGCGGCACCGAGGTCAAGTACGCCGGTGAGGAGTACTTGATCCTGTCCGCACGCGACGTGCTGGCAGTCATCTCCAAGTAAGTATCGCGCCCTCCGCCCCGGTGTCCTCGGACCCGGGGCGGATTGCGTTCCAGCCGAAGACCTTCCTCCCAAAGGAGTTGTGCGAAGCCACATGTCCAAGCAAATCGAATTCAACGAGACTGCCCGCCGCAGTCTCGAAAGGGGCGTCGACAAGCTTGCCGACGCCGTCAAGGTCACACTCGGCCCCCGTGGCCGCCACGTGGTGCTCGCCAAGGCGTTCGGCGGACCGACGGTCACCAACGACGGTGTGTCGATCGCCCGCGAAATCGATCTCGAGGATCCGTTCGAGAACCTGGGCGCGCAGCTCGTCAAGAGCGTGGCAACCAAGACCAACGACGTCGCAGGCGACGGAACGACCACGGCCACCGTGCTGGCCCAGGCCCTCGTTCACGTCGGTCTGAAGAACGTCGCGGCTGGTGCGAACCCCATCGCACTCGGTGTCGGAATCAGCAAGGCCGTCGATCACGTGTCCGAGGCGCTGCTGGCCGCCGCCGTCCCCGTCGACGGCAAGAAGGCGATCTCCCAGGTCGCGACCGTGTCGTCGCGCGACGAGCTCATCGGCGAGATGGTCGGCGAGGCGCTGACCCGCGTCGGAACCGACGGAGTGGTCACGGTCGAGGAGTCGTCGACGCTGGAGTCCGAGCTCGTGGTCACCGAGGGCGTCCAGTTCGACAAGGGCTACCTGTCACCGTATTTCGTGACCGACGTGGACAGCCAGGAAGCTGTGCTCGAAGACGCCTATGTGCTGCTCTACCGCGACAAGATCAGCTCTCTTCCGGATTTCCTTCCGCTGCTCGAGAAGATCGCCGAGTCCGGTAAGCCCGTCGTCATCGTCGCCGAGGACGTCGAGGGCGAATCGCTGTCGACACTCGTCGTCAACTCCATCCGCAAGACCGTCAAGGCAGTGGCCGTGAAGGCTCCGTTCTTCGGCGATCGTCGCAAGGCGTTCCTCGAAGACCTGGCCGTCGTCACCGCCGGCACCGTCATCACGTCCGACCTCGGCCTGACGCTCAAAGAAGCCGGACTGGACCTGCTGGGCCACGCCCGGCGCGTCGTCGTCAGCAAGGACGAGACCACCATCGTCGACGGCGACGGGACCGAAGCGGCGATCGCCGATCGCGTCTCTCAGCTCCGCCGTGAGATCGAGGCCACCGATTCCGATTGGGACCGCGAGAAGCTCGAAGAGCGTCTGGCGAAGTTGTCCGGTGGCGTCGCGGTCATTCGTGTGGGCGCTGCCACCGAAACCGACCTCAAGGAACGCAAGTTCCGCGTCGAGGACGCCGTCAACGCAGCAAAGGCAGCGGTCGAGGAAGGCATCGTCTCGGGCGGCGGCGCAGCTCTCGTTCACGCGAGCCGCGGTCTGGAAGGCGGCCTGGGCCTGACCGGTGACGAGGCGATCGGCGTTGCCGCCGTACGCACCGCGCTGCGTGCACCGTTGTTCTGGATCGCGAGCAACGCCGGCGTGGACGGCTCGGTCGTGGTCGGCACCGTCGTCGATGCCGGCGACAACACCGGTTTCGACGCGGCCACCCTGCAGTACGGGGATCTGGTCGCCGGAGGCGTCATCGACCCCGTCAAGGTGACCAGGTCGGCGGTTGTCAACGCGGCGTCCGTCGCGAAGATGATCCTGACGACGGAGAGCACCATCGTCGACAAGCCCGAGGACGTTCAGGAAGACCACGGGCACGGTCACAGCCACTGACCCGCTACCGACACGGACAGGGCCCTGCCGAGGATTCTCGGCAGGGCCCTGTCACGTTCTCGGGGTCGCGGCGTGAGGGTCGTGGCGTGAGGGTCGTGGCGTCAGGACGCCAGACGGCGCCGGTTGTGTCGTGCGTGCATCTCGCGTTCGGTCTCCGACATTCCGCCCCAGATTCCGTACGGCTCGCAGACCGTCAGAGCGTGGCTGCGGCACTGAGCGAGAACCGGGCACCGTCGGCACATTTCCTTGGCGCGCATCTCGCGCTGGGCGCGTGCGCGTCCGCGTTCGCCGTCCGGGTGAAAGAACATCGAGGAGTCGACACCGCGGCACAGGCCGTTCATCTGCCAGTCCCAGATGTCGGCGTTGGGACCCGGGAGGTGGTTCGGCTGAGGCATGAGTACTCCTAGGTGCGTGTGTGAAATCCGCGTGCGTGAAAATCGTGTGCTGGAGACCGTGTTCTAGAGACCAGGGCCCGCGAGAAACCAGGTCGTCGTCGACCGCCGGTGTTTCGCGAACCAAGGCAACCGTAGGTCGCACCGGGAAATCGAGTCAATAGTTGTTCACGGTGGTCATTTGCATAGATCGTGATTCAAGATTTAACGACGCCGACATTTACTTTCGACAATTTCCGTGATTGCAGTACGTGTTGAAAAAAGGCATGGGTCACGAGACCATTGACCGGTGCGCAGCGCTGACGGTTCGCCCCTCGGGTCGAGTTCTGCGTCTGTCGTCGCGTCGGCTGGACTGCGAATGTCTGTTTCCGCGTTGGCTTTTCGTCTCGGAGTGGCCCCCTCCACACTCCGCACGTGGGAGCGTCGGTACGGCATCGGGGCGTCCGATCACGAGTCCGGCCATCACCGCAGATACACCGCGGCCGATGTCGAGCGGCTCGAATGCATGCACCGCGCCGTGCAGGAGGGAGCGCCCCCCGCAGAGGCGGCCCGATACGCACTTAACGCGATCGCCACACGGCCGACAGATGCCGATAACATCGAGCAGCGGAATCAGGTGTGGAACCATCCTGTTAATTCGATGAAAACAGATGGCAGCGAGGGCGCCTCAGCATCTCCTGCGGCCCCGGCCTCCCTCGGCACCGACGACGACGTTCGCGAACTGGCCGCGGCAGTGGACATCCGAGACACCGTGTCCATGCATCGCATCTTGGACCGTTCCATCGACGGGCGGGGGGCGGCGGACACCTGGTCCGGTGTCGTCCTGCCTCTGCTGAGGTGGCTCGACGCCGGCGGCAGCGCCGACGAGGCCACGTCGACGAGAGCCGAGTCGTTCTCCTGCTGTGTGTCGTCCGCGATGGCCACAGCCATGGTGGACTCGCCCGTTCCCACCGGCTCGCCTCGTGTTCTGCTGGCGTCGCCGCCGGGCGAGAAGCCCGATCTGGAACTGCGGGCTCTCGCTGCGGCGTTGGCGCGGGCAGCGGTGGACGTGCGGCTGCTTCCCCGAGCCATCGGAACGGGTTCCCTGATCTCGGGCGTCGTCGACGCTCGACCCGACGTCCTCGTCTTCTGGCTGCCGGAACGTGAGGTGAGCGTTCTACCCTGGGTCCGTGCCATTCGACGACGCTGCACCGGCCTGCACATCCTCGTTGCGGGCAGAGGATGGACGCCCGAGTCGCTTCCCCGAACGATCCCTCGCATCGGGGGAGTCGACACCGCGTTCGGAGCCGTGTACGACGCCGTCAGCTGAGCATGCGTTCGGAGTGCGACCCGAGCAGCGAGTCGTACTCGACCGGTCGGCTGGTCCGAGCGAACGCTGGCTCGCGGCGGTCGCTCTCGGCGGGCAGGGCCGCTACGCCGCGGCGCGCGCAGTTCTACGACCGCTGCGGCGCTGCCCGGATCCGGTCGTGCGATCACTGGCCGCCAGTACAGAGGGATCGCTGTGGCGGCAGTTGGGCTGGCACCGTCTCGCGGGCATTCACGACGGGCGCGCACTGCTCGAACTCGGCGGATCGGGATCGGGTCACCTCGACGCCCAAGCCGACGCGCTGATCGGTCTGGCGGCGGACTCGATCGGCGCGAATCGGCTCGAGCGCGGCCTGACGCTCCTGTCGCGGTGCGCACTGCTGCTCGACGGATCGGACGGCGCGGAACGGCCTCGCATTCGCATGCAATGGGTGCACGCCGAGATCGCACTGGCGCAAGGACGGTGCACCGATGCCCTGCAGCACGCCGAGCACGCCGCGGCGCTGAGTCGCTCGTACCCGTCCGTTCGGCACGCCGTGAAATCGGATCTACTCGTCGCAGCCGCGCAGATGGCGTCGGGCCGGTCCGCCGAGGCGGCGCGCGACGTGCGGTCGATCACGTCCCGAGCGGACGTCCACGGGTTGCTTCCCCTCGCGTGGGCGTCGTCGATGTTGGGTGTTGCGCTCGGAGACGAGGCGTCGAGCGGGGCCCGAGACCGGTATTGCGCAACGATTCGGCAACGAGGCGGTGTTTTCCGAAGCGAATGACTCCAGGACCTACCGGTCCGGTTTGCAGCGAGGAATGGATCGCTATCCTAGTTTCTGTTCCGTCTGCATTCGTCGAATGCGGGGGAAGCACGCCTGCTCAGTAGGTGGTGCCACTGTAACGCGGGGACTTGTTCGGGCGATGACTGTAACGGGTGAGGGTTTGGACTCGGCCGTCGCTGCAGCAGCAGCGGGCGACCGGGGTGCTCTCTCTCTGGTGCTGGAAAGCATCCGTCCCGTGGTTGTCCGGTATTGCCGAGCGCGGGTCGGATCTGCCGAGCGTGGACAGCTCTCGGCGGACGATGTGGCGCAGGAAGTCTGCATGGCAGTCATGACTGCGCTGCCGCGTTACCAGGATCAAGGTCGACCGTTCATGGCTTTCGTGTACGGCATTGCCGCACACAAGGTCGCTGATGCACATCGGAGCGCGTCCCGTAACAAATCGGAACCGATGGCAGATGTACCGGATGTCATGTCCACCGATCACGGGCCGGAGCAAATGGCTCTCGATTCGGAGGCAGGACGCCGGATGAATGCACTGCTGGCAACACTGCCGGAGAAGCACCGAGAAATTCTGGTGCTCCGGTTGGTTGTCGGGCTGTCGGCCGAAGAGACCGCAGCCGCCGTGGGTAGCACGGCCGGCGCAGTACGTGTGGCGCAACACCGAGCAATAGCGAAGCTGAAGAACGAAGTAGTGGGAGCAGGTGACAAGTATGGCTAGGGACAGCAACACGTTCGGACACGATCCCTACGCCGAGACGGGCCCGATCGACATCGCAGCAGTTCGTCGTGACGACATGCTGATCGATGCGATCGCAGGGGACGGCCCGGTCGCGACCGACAGTGCGGACGAATACCGCCTGGCAGCTCTGCTCGCCGAGTGGCGCGCCGAGATCGTGTCGCCCGCCCTTCCCCAGAACCCCGACATCGACGCAGTGTGTGCCGCTCTCGAGACAACGCTGGCCCGCGACGAGTCGAACAGGCGTACCGCGAGCCGGATGCGACTGTTGCGCCCGATCGCCGGAGCCGCCGCAGCCGTGGCGTTCGTGATCGGTGGAGTCACGGCCATCTCGTACAACGCAATGCCCGGCGATCCGCTGTGGAAGGTGAAGGAAGTCGTCTTCACCCAGCAGGCCGATTCGACTGTCGCACAGGTCGACAGCACGACCACCTTGCAAGACGCCGAGAAGCTCATCGCCGCGGGCGACGTCTCCACGGCCAAGGCCAAGCTGGACGAGGCTGCCAGAACGGTTCCTGCCGTCGGAGACGCGGCCGAACGTCAGCAGCTCACCGACTGGTGGAACCGCCTGCTGGACGAACTCGACAAGTTGCTGAACCCCGCTCCGGCACCGGCGCCGGCGCCGAGCAGCACCAGCGCTGAAGCCACGACGACCACCGGTTCGGCGCCGACCACGACGCCGTCCTACCAGCTGCCGACTCTGCCGATTCCGACGGAGTTGCCCCAGTTGCCGACGGAGCTGCCGTCCTTCACGTTGCCGTTCCCGCTCCCGAGCCTGCCGTTCCCGATTCCGGGTCAGGCTCCGGCCCCCACGAGCGAGCCGTCGGCTCAGCTTCAGGCGCCGGTCACCACCACGCCCGCCGCTCCGACGTCGGCAGCAGCCCCGACCGAATAGCGCACTCGCACAACGAAAACGACCCGCACAGACGATCTGTGCGGGTCGTTTTTCGCCAAAGGGGGGTGGGTCAGGATTCGAAGCCGTCGCCCTGCAGCGCATCGTTCATTGACGCGTCGGCGTAGCCACGGCAGTAGTCCCATGTGACGTACGTGTCGGGAACCGGATCGTACGCGGGCTCGTGGGGCCGCACGGTTCCGTCGACAAGAAGCTGAAGCAGGTTGGCGCGCAGCATGTCCCAGTCGTGATAATGATCTTGTTGGCAGTCCTCACAGCACACCACCAGTCCGCGGACGCCTCGGTGTGCCAACAGTGCCTCGTACACGGCGAGGTCGGCTAGGTCCTCCTCGACCGCGAGACGTTCCTGCGGGTCGAGAGGCTGACCGGGCTCGATTGCGTCGAGAGCGGCCGAAGGGTCGGTGGGGTCGCCGGCAAACGGATCCGGCGGCAGACCTGGAGGCAGTTGATCGCGCACACGACCACGGTACGCAGTGGGGGTGGGTCCGCGCCAGCGCTACCGATAAGATGACCACCCATACATCACCCGTGCTCCAGGAGGGCCAGAGAAGTCCATGACCAGTCCGAACAGGCCCACCGAATCCGGAGCGTTCGTGCGAACCGGCGGTGACGACCCGAACAAGGTCGCCATGCTCGGACTCACGTTCGACGACGTCCTGCTCATCCCGGCCGCGTCCGACATCGTTCCCAGCACCGTGGACACGTCCAGCCAGCTCACCCGTGACATTCGACTGCGTGTTCCGCTGGTGAGTTCGGCCATGGACACGGTGACCGAGGCGCGGATGGCCATCGCCATGGCTCGTGCGGGCGGCATGGGTGTGCTGCACCGCAACCTCTCTGTCGCCGATCAGGCGGCACAGGTGGAGATGGTGAAGCGCTCCGAAGCCGGGATGGTCACCGATCCGGTCACGTGCAAGCCCACGGACACCCTCGCCGAAGTGGACGCGATGTGTGCGCGCTTCCGCATCTCGGGTCTGCCGGTCACCAACGAGATGGGTGCCCTGGTCGGTATCATCACCAATCGCGACATGCGCTTCGAGGTGGACCAGAGCCGCACCGTCGCCGAGGTGATGACCAAAGCGCCGCTCATCACCGCGCGCGAGGGTGTCACGGCCGACGCCGCGCTGGGCCTGCTGCGTCGACACAAGATCGAGAAGCTTCCCATCGTGGACGGTCAGGGAAACCTGACCGGTCTGATCACGGTGAAGGACTTCGTCAAGACCGAACAGCACCCGTTCGCCACCAAGGACCGCGACGGACGTCTGCTCGTCGGCGCAGCAGTGGGAGTGGGCGACGACTCCTGGGCGCGTGTGATGACGCTCAGCGACGCCGGCGTCGACGTGCTTGTGGTCGACACCGCGCACGGCCACAACACGATGGTTCTCGACATGGTCAGCAAGGTCAAAGCCGAGGTGGGCGACCGAGTGCAGGTGATCGGCGGCAACGTGGCCACCCGTTCGGGTGCGCTGGCCCTGGTGGAAGCCGGTGCCGACGCCGTCAAGGTCGGCGTGGGACCCGGATCCATCTGCACCACCCGCGTCGTCGCCGGAGTCGGCGCCCCGCAGATCACGGCCATCCTCGAAGCCGTCGCAGTGTGCAAGCCCGCTGGAGTCCCGGTGATCGCGGACGGTGGTCTGCAGTTCTCGGGCGACATCGCGAAGGCGCTCGCCGCGGGCGCGTCCACCGCGATGCTCGGGTCACTGTTGGCCGGCACGGCGGAGTCGCCGGGTGAGCTGATCCTGGTGGGCGGCAAGCAGTTCAAGAGCTACCGGGGCATGGGATCGCTCGGGGCGATGCAGGGGCGCGGAGGAGCGAAGTCCTTCTCGAAGGATCGCTACTTTCAGGACGACGTTCTCGCCGAGGACAAGCTGGTGCCCGAGGGCATCGAAGGGCGGGTGCCGTTCCGCGGTCCGCTCTCTCAGGTGATCCACCAGCTGACCGGCGGACTTCGCGCCGCCATGGGCTACACGGGATCGGACAGCGTCGAGCACCTGCAGGAAGCGCAGTTCGTTCAGATCACGGCTGCGGGCCTCAAGGAGAGCCACCCGCACGACATCACGATGACCGTCGAGGCACCCAACTACACGGTTCGCTGAGTTTTTCCCGGCCGGCCTCCGGCCTTCCCGCTCGCTACACACCCTCGAAGAAAGGACGCGCGTGCGCGACCTCGTCGAAATCGGCATGGGCAGAACTGCCCGCAAGACCTACGAACTCGACGACGTGGACATCGTCCCGTCGCGGCGGACCCGCTCGTCGAAGGAAGTGTCGACGGCGTGGCAACTCGACGCGTACCGGTTCGACATCCCGATTCTGGCGCATCCGACCGATGCGCTCGTGTCACCGGAATTCGCCATCGAGATGGGCAAGCGTGGTGGCCTCGGCGTCGTCAACGGTGAGGGCTTGTGGAGTCGGCACGCCGACGTGCAGTCCAAGATCGACGAACTGATTGCCATCGCCGAATCCGACGTCGATGCCGACGCCCCTGTGGCATTTCTGCAGAAGCTGCATGCCGCACCCGTTCAGCCGGACCTGCTCGCCGCTGCCGTCGCTCAGGTGCGAGACGCAGGTGTCACCGTCGCGGTGCGCGTCAGTCCCCAGAGTGCGCTCACGCTGACACCGGCGCTGCTGCAGGCCGGGGTCGACCTTCTCGTCGTGCAGGGAACGATCATTTCGGCTGAGCACGTGGCGCACAGCAGCGAGGAACCGCTCAACCTCAAGACGTTCATCGCCGATCTCGACGTCCCCGTGGTCGCGGGCGGCGTCAGCGACCACCGCACCGCCCTGCATCTGATGCGGACGGGTGCAGCCGGGGTCATCGTCGGGTACGGATCCACCGAGGGGGCGACCACCACCAACGAAGTGCTCGGCATCGGTGTCCCCATGGCGACGGCCATCGCGGATGCGGCAGCGGCACGTCGTGACTACCTCGACGAGACCGGCGGTCGATACGTCCACGTGATCGCCGACGGCGACATCACGACGTCCGGCCAGTTGGCGAAGGCGATCGCGTGCGGCGCCGATGCGGCCGTGCTCGGCGCACCGCTGGCCGCGGCAGCGGAGGCGCCGGGTCGTGGGTGGTACTGGCCGTCTGCTGCCGCGCACCCGTCGATGCCGCGCGGCGCGTTGATGCCGGTGTCGTTCGACGAGCAGCGACCGTCGCTCGAGCGGGTGCTGACCGGGCCCTCCGACGACCCCTTCGGTTCACTCGATCTCGTCGGGGGACTGCGTCGGTCGATGGCCAAATCCGGCTACTCCGATCTCAAAGAGTTCCAGAAGGTCGGACTGAACGTCCGCGCCTGAAAAAGAAATGCGATTTTCGTGTTACTCGCCGGTACACATACGATAATCTGGCGTGATGAACGATTACGACGTGCTGGTCATCGGATCGGGCTTCGGCGGCAGTGTGACCGCGCTGCGGTTGGTGGAGAAGGGCTATCGGGTCGGTGTACTCGAAGCCGGACGCCGCTTCGAGGACTCGGAGATGGCCACCACCAGCTGGGACCTGAAGAAGTTTCTCTGGGCGCCCAAGCTCGGCTGCTTCGGGATCCAGCGCGTCCATCTGCTGCGTGACTGCCTGATCCTGGCCGGAGCGGGGGTCGGCGGCGGGTCGCTGAACTACGCGAACACCCTGTACCAGCCACCGAAGTCGTTCTTCGACGACACGCAGTGGGCGCACATCACCGACTGGCACGGCGAGCTGACCCCGCACTACGAGCAGGCGCAGCGCATGCTCGGCGTGGTGCAGAACCCGCACATGACGCCGGCGGACCACGTGATGAAGTCCGTGGCCGACGACATGGGCGTCGGTGACACGTTCATCCAGACTCCGGTCGGCGTGTTCTTCGGCGACGAGCCCGGCAAGACCGTTCCGGACCCGTACTTCGGCGGAGCCGGCCCCGACCGCACCGGGTGCATCGAGTGCGGCGAGTGCATGACGGGGTGTCGTCACGGCGCCAAGAACACGCTTCTCAAGAACTACCTGGGTCTGGCCGAGCGGGCCGGAGCTGACATCGTCCCGATGACCACCGTGACCGACCTGCGCGAGCAGCCCGACGGGTCGTGGAGGATCGACACCGAGCGCACCGGGTCGTGGATTCGCAAGGGACGCAAGACCTTCACCGCCGACAACGTCGTCCTGGCCGCAGGAACCTGGGGAAGCCAGCAGCTTCTGCACCGTCTCAAGGACGAGGGCAGCCTGCCCCGTCTGTCCCCGAAACTGGGTGAGCTCACCCGCACCAATTCCGAGTCCATCGTGGGCGCGGGGAAGATGAAGGTCGATCCGAACGTCGACCTGACCAGAGGCGTCGCCATCACCTCCTCGTTCCACCCCACCAGCGACACCCACATCGAGCCGTGCCGCTACGGCAAGGGATCGAACGCGATGGGTCTTCTCCAGACGCTGATGACCGACGGCGGCGGGCGGGTTCCGCGGTGGATGCGGTTCCTCGGTGTTGCGCTACGTCATCCTCTGCTGTTGGTGAGGATGCTCAGCGTCAAGGACTGGAGTCAGCGCACCATCATCGCTCTCGTGATGCAGAACCTGGACAACTCGATCACCACCTACACCAAGCGAGGACCGTTCGGTCGCCGCGTCACCTCTAAACAGGGTCACGGACAACCGAACCCGACGTGGATTCCGGCCGGCAACGACGCGACCCGTCGCATCGCGAAGAAGATCGACGGTGTCGCAGGTGGAACGTGGGGTGAGGTCTTCAACATTCCGCTCACCGCGCACTTCCTCGGTGGTTGCGTCATCTCCGAGGACGCGGCGCACGGTGTCATCGACCCCTACCACCGCGTACACGGTTACCCGACGCTGAGCATCGTCGACGGCTCGGCGGTGTCGGCCAACCTCGGCGTGAACCCCTCGCTCACGATCAGCGCGCAGGCCGAGCGGTCGGCAGCGCTGTGGCCGAACAAGGGTCAGGAAGATCTGCGCCCCGCGCAGGGGCAGCCCTACCGCCGCCTCGACCCCATCGCACCGCGCAGCCCGGCCGTGCCGGCAAGTGCGCCGGCAGCGCTGCGACTTCCGATCGTGGAGATCAGGTCGTCGGCGCCGGTGGCGTGAGCGCTCTCTAGACTGACCGCGTGACCGACACAGCGCCGCAAGCTCCCGTTCTCGTCGTCGACTTCGGCGCGCAGTACGCGCAACTGATCGCCCGACGGGTTCGTGAGGCGCGGGTGTTCTCCGAAGTCGTTCCGCACACGATGTCCGTTGCGGAGATCGCCGCGAAGAAACCTGCCGCCGTGGTGCTGTCGGGCGGACCGTCCAGCGTCTACGCCGACGGTGCGCCGCAACTCGATCCGGCCCTGTTCGACCTCGACATCCCGGTGTTCGGCATCTGCTACGGCTTTCAGGCGATGGCGGGCGCGCTGGGAGGAACGGTGAGCCACACCGGGACTCGTGAATACGGCCGCACCGAACTGGACGTGACCGGCGGGACACTGCACAACGGGTTGCCGTCGACGCAGCCGGTGTGGATGAGCCACGGTGACGCGGTCACCGCAGCACCCGACGGCTTCGAGGTCGTCGCGACCAGTGCAGGCGCCCCGGTCGCCGCGTTCGAGAACCGTGCGCGCCGCCTCGCGGGCGTGCAGTACCACCCCGAGGTGATGCATTCGCCCCACGGTCAACAAGTACTCAGCCGGTTCCTCCACGAGATCGCCGGTATCGAACCGACGTGGACCGCCGCCAACATCGCGGACGCGTTGGTCGAGCAGGTGCAGGCGCAGGTCGGCGACGGTCGAGCCATCTGCGGCCTGTCCGGGGGCGTCGACTCCGCGGTGGCGGCCGCCCTCGTGCAGCGCGCCATCGGTGACCGTCTGACGTGTGTGTTCGTCGACCACGGTCTCCTCCGCGCCGGTGAGCGTGAGCAGGTGCAGCAGGACTTCGTCGCCGCGACTGGTGCCAGGTTGGTCACCGTCGACGCCGTCGACAAGTTTCTGGGTGATTTGGACGGCGTGAGCGACCCCGAGACCAAGCGCAAGATCATCGGCCGCGAGTTCATCCGGGCGTTCGAAGGAGCTGTCACCGAAGTGCTCGGCGAGGCCGAGGGCACCGTCGACTTCCTGGTGCAGGGAACGCTGTATCCGGACGTCGTAGAGTCCGGCGGCGGCGCGGGCACGGCGAACATCAAGAGCCACCACAACGTCGGCGGGCTGCCCGAGGACCTGGAGTTCTCGCTGGTCGAACCCCTGCGCCTCCTGTTCAAGGACGAGGTCAGGGCCGTGGGCCGCGAACTCGGACTGCCCGAGGACATCGTGGGTCGTCAGCCGTTTCCCGGCCCTGGCCTCGCGATTCGCATCGTCGGCGCCGTCACCCCGGACCGGCTCGCCACCCTGCGCCAGGCAGACGCGATCGTGCGCGAGGAGCTGACCGCCGCGGGCCTCGACGGCCAGATCTGGCAGTGTCCGGTGGTCTTGTTGGCCGACGTTCGCAGTGTGGGCGTGCAGGGCGACGGCCGAACTTACGGGCATCCGATCGTGTTGCGGCCGGTGTCGAGCGAGGACGCGATGACCGCGGACTGGACGCGGGTGCCCTACGAAGTTCTCGAACGTATCTCCACTCGGGTGACGAACGAGGTCTCGGAGGTGAACCGGGTGGTGCTCGACGTCACGAGCAAGCCACCCGGCACCATCGAATGGGAGTGACCAGCGGATAGAAGTTCAGTCGCGGTGCCGTCGTCCGATCATCGGCGCGAGCACCAGGCCCAGGCCGATCACCACCGCCGCCACCACGAGGATCCAGCCGATCTGCACCGTTCCGACGGCGTTCAACGGATTCCGCTGCAGTAGTGCACTCACGGAGACCACCATCGCGGCGATCCCGGCGAGCAGAAGCAAGACCGACGGACGCTTCTTGGTTTCCGGTCGTTCAGTCACGGTGCACCTCCACGTCTCCGAGCGAGTTGTCGATCGTCAGCGTCAGCAACGGACCGCTGGTCTGCGCCGAATCGCCGGTGAGGCAGTCGGTGTCGCCGAGTCCGGACGTGCACACCGCGCGCACGTTCATTGTCTTCGGGACGTCCACCTTCACGTCTCCCGCCCCGGAACTGATTGCAACGGTTCGATCGGTGGTGAGGGTCAGATCGGTGAGATCGAGCGTCAGGTCACCGAGACTCGACGAGTACGACGGCAGAAGTTCCGACATGGTGGCGGGAGTGAAGTCCTGGTCCCCGACAGAGGAGCGGTCGAAGTCGGACGAATCGACTGCGCCGGTCAGAATGACGAATCCCGCGAGCGGAGTCGCGACGATCAGCAACCCGTATCCGCGCCGGAAGAATGCGCCGACAAGCAAGCCGGTGGCGATCACGGCCAAGCCGACGGCGGCAACGCGGACAGGATCCCAGTCGGTACCCGACCCGACGGCGGCGGTGACGGCGGAGGCGATGATCGCCAGTCCGATGACCACCGAGGTGAAGTGCGACTTCTTCTCGGCCTTCGGGGCGACGGGCGGCGGGCCGGACGGATCGGGCAGATCCCAGGCGAACGGAGCCACACCGAGCGGATCCCATGCCGGAGGTTTCTTCTGCAGGTCGACGGGCTGCGCCCGCTGGTCGGCGACATATGCCTTCGGCAGCGTCGAGTAGGGGCCCCACTGGGTCGTCGTGGTGACCGCAGTGGTGGCGGGGAGCACCGGCACGGTGGGTGGAACCGGTGTGCGCTGGTGCAGCAACCACCAGCCCCCGAGCATGAGAGCGATCGACACCGGGCCCGATCCGCCGAGGCCGACTCCGAGGGCCACCAGTGAAACGGCCAGCGCGACAGCCAGTACGACGGCGGCGGTGTTGGTGCCGGACGTTCGTCCGCGACCGAAGAGGCCGTCGGCCGGGGAGAACTGCTCACCGGGTTTGGTGAACGTCAGCCAGCACGCGATGTAGAGCGCAATACCGGTGCCGCCGAACACCGTTGCCACGGCGAACGCGACTCGCACGATCACCGGATCGATGCGATAGCGGTAACCGATACCGGCGGCGACACCGGCGACCGGTCCCTGGTCGGGGAGTCGGACCGGCCGAGTGCGCCACAACTCGGCCGCCTGATCGGGGATAGTCGGATTGGTCATGGACACATCCTGAACCCGAGGTGCGACGGCGCGCATCGGGTGAAACCCTGATCTTTCACCCCGATGCCCTTCGGGACTTTTCGTGTCAGTATCGAAACGTGCCCTCCGCCTCACTGGTTTCCTACCCGACGCCGACGCTGACCCGTCGCGCCGGCGGTCGAGTCGTGGCCGGGGTGTGCGGCGGTATTGCCGACCACCTCGGGGTCGACGTGTTCAAGGTGCGCCTCGTGTTCGCGGTGCTCTCGGCTCTCGCGGGGGCAGGTATTGCCGCCTACGGTGCCCTGTGGATCTTCACCTCGGCCGGCTCCGACACGGTGAGACCCACTGCGGCCGAACGGCAACGGGCCTACGGCCTGGCCGCCATCGGTATCGGGCTCGCCGTTGCGCTCGGGTGGGTGCTGAGCGATCTCACGTCGTCCTTCCTGGGTCCGATCGTGGTGGTGACGATCGGTGTCGCCCTGGTCTGGCGCGAATTCGATTCCGCCGGAACACGTTCCGCAGCCGTCCCTACCAAGCGCACCTCGGTCTTGGGTTGGGCGCGCATCGCGTCCGGTGCCACCCTCGTCGTGATCGGTCTGGCCGTGGTGGTTCTGGCCCGTGTCGACATCGCGTCTCTGCGGTCGTCGTTGTTGGCCGTGGTGGTCACGCTGGTCGGTGCCGGCCTGCTGACCGTCCCGCTCTGGATGCGGTTGTGGCAAGCGCTCGGTGCCGAGCGCGCAGCCCGCATTCGCAACGACGAACGTGAGGAGATCGCTTCGCACCTACACGATTCGGTGTTGCAGACCCTCGCTCTCATTCAGAAGCAATCCGACCGCCCGGCCGAGGTTGCGCGACTGGCGCGCAGTCAGGAACGCGAGCTGCGTCGGTGGTTGTTCGGCGGGAGCGAGGCCGACCACTCGTCTCTCACCCGTGCGCTGGCAACCATCGCAGGAGAGGTGGAAGACCACTACGCGGTCACCGTCGACCCGGTCACCGTCGGCGACGTGAATCTCGAGGAGTCGGAGGAACATTCGGGCCTGAGCAGGGAGGCCCTCACAGCCGTGTTGGGGGCGACCCGCGAAGCTCTGGTGAATGCGGCCAAGCATTCGGGCAGCACCACCGTCGATCTGTTCGCCGAGGTCGAGCCGGAGCAGGTCTCGGTGTTCGTGCGCGACCGCGGCACCGGCTTCGCCGTCGACGAAGTCCCCACGGACCGGCAGGGGTTGGCGAAATCGGTGCGCGCGCGCATCGAGCGGCGCGGCGGGTCCGTCGAGGTACGCTCCACCCTCGGACGCGGCACGGAGATCAGAATGTTCATGCCGCGCACGCACGATCACCGGACGGAGGATCAGAGCGCGTGAGTGAACGGTTGTCGGTGTTTCTCGTGGACGACCACGCGGTGTTCCGGTCGGGGGTGCGGGCCGAACTCGGCCGCGAACCCGACATCGACGTCGTCGGCGAGGCAGGTGCCGTCGCAGAAGCTGTGCGCGGAATCGACGCGACGAAACCTGACGTCGTCCTTCTCGACGTGCACATGCCCGATGGCGGCGGTGTCGCGGTGCTCTCCGGAATCGCCGACGGGCCGGTGTGCTTGGCGCTCAGCGTGTCCGACGCCGCCGAGGACGTGATCGCGGTGATTCGGGCGGGGGCCCGCGGGTACGTCACCAAGACCATTTCCGGTGCCGAACTCGCCGACGGGGTTCGCCGAGTTGCCGGGGGAGACGCGGTGTTCGGTCCGCGTCTGGCCGGTTTCGTGCTCGACTCCTTCACTGGAAAGTCGGCGGTTCCCGAGCCGCCCCTGGACCCCGAACTGGACTCGCTGACGCCACGCGAACTCGAGGTTCTCCGGTTGCTCGCCCGCGGATACACCTACCGCGAGATCGCCGAAGATCTGGTGATCTCGATCAAGACGGTCGAGACACACGCGTCCAACGTTCTGCGAAAGACGCAGCAGTCCAACCGAAATGCCCTCACGAGGTGGGCGCATACCCGTCGGATCGATTGACGCCACCCCGACCGACCCGGTGGTGTCGGGCTGGATCTGCGCGGGTCCAGTCATCTAGGCCCGATGGATGGAAGAAGCGCCGGAACTACAACGGTCCCAGTGGAACCCCGGTCGAGGAGATCACACGGTGGAACATCGGAGGACCGACCGAACGATCGGCACAGCTCGTCACGGAACTGTTCGTGGCCCGATGGCCCGTGCGAACTGGTCGAATACGTCCCCGCGGTGACGTGAGGACAGGTAACGAACGCTGAGGCCGAGGGAAAGCCCGTCGTCAGAGAGCAAACAGCAGAACGATCAGCAGGATCACGGCCACCACCGCGATCGCCACGTACACGGGGGTCTGCGACTTCTTACGCGCCGGCTCGAAAGCCGGTGGGGCATACCGCGTCTTGGGCTTGGCGGTCTCGCTCGCGTCACCGGGTCGCGGCACCCGATCGAGAGGCGTTCCCTCGTTGGCCGCCGGAAGGCCTGTCATCGTCTGTCCGTGAATGCGCTCGGCTCGGCGGGTGGTGGAGCCCGCGCCGCGTGCTCCGCGGCGCGCCCAGAACGGGACGGCGCCGTCCGCTCCGCGCAGCGGCTGATTGAGCACCGAACTCGGGCTGCCGTTCTTGCCGACGGCCAGGGTGACGAGACGTTGACGCACCTGCTCCATGCTCGGGCGCCTTGCCGGGTCGGGTTCGAGCATATGCAGCAACGTCGCCGTCATCGCCCCGCTGCGACGCGGGGGAGTGATGCGTGCGCCCGCAACCTTGTGCAGCAAAGCGATGGAGTCCGAGTCCACGCCGAACGGCGGCTGGCCCTCCGTGGCGGTGTAGAGCGTCGCGCCGAGGGAGAACACGTCCGAGGCTTCGGTGGGATCCGCGCCGCGTGCCACCTCGGGAGCGAAGTAGGCCGGCGTTCCGGTGATGACGCTGCTGTTCTCCTCGTGGGTGTCGTTCTTCGCCCGGGAGATGCCGAAATCGCTGATCTTCACCATGCCGATGCCGCTCCCACGATCGGCGATGAGGATGTTGCCCGGCTTGATGTCGCGGTGCACGATGCCGGCGGCATGCGCGGCCGTGAGCGCATCGGCGACCTGAGCGCCGATCTGGATGACCTCGTCGGGTGGAAGCGACTCGGTGATGTTCAGGGCCATGGCGAGGCTGCGGGAGGGCAGGTACTCCATGATGAGCCACGGCTCGCCGCTGTCGAGTGCCACGTCGTGCATGGCGATGGCGTGCGGGTTGGCGAGCTGAGCTGCGATACGGCCCTCGCGCATGGCTTGTTCGCGGATCGCCTTGGCGGCGTCGGGAGTCAGGTCCGCGGTCGATGTCGCCTGCTTGACGGCCACCTTGCGGCTGAGGAGGGTGTCGACCGCCAGCCAGACCGCACCCATGCCGCCACCACCGAGTTTCGAGTCCAATCGATATCGCCCGGCAAGAAGGTAGTCCGGTCCGACGACCGCCCGCGCACGCTGTTGCTCCGTCACAGTGCCGAGGTTATCCCGGGTGATTTCCGGCTGTCTTGACGACGGAACGGGGAGCGGCTTTACTGTGAGATGTGTTCGAACAAGCGTTCGAATGCAGGGCGGGAAGGCCGGAAACCGGTCGTGATCGTGCGCGTCGAATGGAGTGATCATGCCGGTTCAAGTGGACTTCGAGATGCTCGAGGGTCTGTCCCGAACCGAGCGTGTCGAGCATATTCGTCGCCGGATCGCCTCGTCGCCGACCGCCGAGAAATCCGTTCTGCCGGTGCCCTCCGCGCTGGCCTCTCTGCTGCCGCACGGCGGTCTGGTGCGCGGGTCGGTGGTGTCGGTATCGGGTGCGGGGTCGCTGTTGGTGGGGATGCTCGCGTCCGTCACCGGGTCGGGACGGCACGCCGCGGTGATCGGGTGCCCGCGGCTCGGTCTGCTCGCCGCCACCGAACACGGCGCCGATCTCTCCCGCTGCGCCTGGATCCCCGATCCCGGTGACGATCCCGTGGAGATCGCGGCCGTTCTGCTCGACGGTCTCGATCTGGTCGTCCTCGGCCTCGGGGGCGCCTCGGTTCCGCCGTCGCGAACCCGAGCGGTGATCGCACGCGCCCGGAACAAGGGGTCGACGCTCATCGTCACCGACGGACAGTGGGACGGCGCGGAACTGCGTCTCGATGCGCGGGTGGACGGATACGGCGGTCTCGGCGCAGGCAACGAGGTGGGGCACGGCCGGGTGCGGTCGCTGCGTCTGGCAGTGCAGGTGTCGAGCCGGTCGTCGCAACCCCGCATCGGTCATTTCGACGTGGCGTCCGCGGGCGGCCGCGTCGAGTGGACCGAGAACCGACGTCCACAGCTTGCCGCGATATGACCGCCTCTTCTCGTGTTGCCGCGCCCTCTCGTGTTGCCGCGCCCTCTCGTGTTCTTGCGCTGTGGTGCCCGGACTGGCCTGCGGTGGCTGCGGCAGCCGCCGCGAGCCTGCCCGCGTCCGCTCCGGTGGCGGTGATCGCGGTGGGCCGCGTGATCGCCTGTTCCGCCACGGCGAGAACGGACGGCGTTCGCCGCGGGTTGCGCAAGCGTGAGTCGCAGGCGCGCTGCCCGGATCTGTATGTGGCACAGGCGGACCCGGATCGGGACGCCCGGCTCTTCGAACCCGTCGCCGCCGCGGTGGACGAGGCCGTTCCCGGCATCGAGGTGCTGCGACCCGGTCTTCTGGTGCTCCCGGCGCGAGGGGCCACCCGGTACTTCGGTTCCGAGGACGCGGCGGCCGAGCGGTTGGTCGACACGGTGGCGGCCGCCGGCGTCGAGTGCCAGGTGGGTATCGCCGACGAGTTGTCCACCGCGGTCATCGCGGCGCGACACGGAGTTCTGGTTCCCCGCGGTGCGGGCGCGCAGTTCCTCGCCCCGCTGCCGGTGGAGGAGCTGTCCGCCGAACCCAGCCTGGCCGCGCCGGAGCGTGTCGAACTGGTGGATCTGCTCAAACGGCTCGGCTTGCGCGCCATCGGTGATTTCGGCGCGCTGTCCCCGGTCGACGTGGCGTCGCGGTTCGGGACGGACGCAGTGGCCGCGCATCGCAGTGCCCGCGGCGAGTCGGAGCGTCCTCCGTCGGCTCGGGTCCTTCCCCCGGATCTGGACGTCGAGTACCTGTGCGACCCGCCCATCGATCGGGTCGACGCGGCGGCGTTCGCCGGTCGCGCCTTGGCCGAGAAGCTGCACATCACCCTCTCCGCCGCGACCGTCGCCTGTACTCGGTTGCTGGTTCAGGCGAAAACAGCCAACGGAGAACATCTTTCGCGAACCTGGCGCTGCGCGGAACCGTTGACCCCCGAGGGCACGGCGGACCGGGTGCGGTGGCAGCTCGACGGGTGGCTCACCGGACGCAGCGAGAACAAGCCCACGGCAGGCATCACCGTGCTGCGGCTGGAACCGGTCGAGGTGGTGTCCGCCGGCGCCCTGCAGCTGGGCCTGTGGGGCGGCGTCGGCGACGAGGACGAACGCGCCCGCCGCGCGTTGGTTCGTGTCCAGGGTCTGCTCGGGGGCGACGCCGTTCAGGTGGGTGTGCTCAGCGGGGGACGCGGCCCGGCGGAACGAATCACGTTGCTGCCGTTGGGTGACGAGCTGGTTCCCGAGGCCGACCCGACCGCGCCGTGGCCCGGACGGTTGCCGGAACCGTCGCCCACCGCGCTGATGCCGTCGCGGCCGGAGGTGACGATGACGGGTACGTCCGAGCAGTCGGTGCACGTCACAGAGCGCGGCGGCTTCGACAGTGTCCCGGCTCGGGTGCGTTGGGGCAAGAAGGACTGGGCGCTGCACGGCTGGGCAGGACCGTGGTCCGTGGACGAGCGGTGGTGGGACATCGGTGCCACGTCGTCGGCGCGGCAGATCGCCCGCGCGCAGGTTCTGCTCGAGGACACCAGGGCGTTGCTGCTCGTCTACGACACCGGACGCTGGTTCGTGGAAGGAATCTACGAATGACCCGCGCTTCCGAGGCAACCGTGCTGCACGCAGATCTCGACGCGTTCTACGCCTCCGTCGAGCAGCGTGACGACCCGAGACTGCGGGGACGGCCCGTCATCGTGGGTGGCGGTGTGGTGCTCGCAGCGAGTTACGAAGCCAAGGCCTATGGGGTCAAGACCGCCATGGGTGGGCGCCAGGCACTGCAGTTGTGCCCCCACGCCATCGTGGTTCCGCCGCGCATGTCCGCCTACTCGCAGGCGAGCAAGGACGTGTTCGCGGTGTTCCACGACATCACCCCGCTCGTCGAAGGCATCTCGATCGACGAGGCGTTTCTCGACGTCGCGGGTCTGGCCCGATTGTCGGGAAGCCCCGTCGACATCGCCGCTCGATTGCGGAAAATGGTTGCGGACCAGGTCGGTCTGCCGATCACGGTCGGCATCGCGCGCACCAAGTTCCTGGCGAAGATCGCCAGTGCCGTCGCCAAGCCGGACGGGTTGCTCGAGGTACCGCCCGACGGCGAGCTGGCCTTCCTGCATCCGCTTCCCGTCGAACGGATGTGGGGCGTCGGCAAGATCACGGCCGAGAAACTGCACGCGCAAGGTATCCGAACCATCGGTGATCTGGCCGCGCACCGCGAGGGGGCGTTGTCGGCCGTTCTCGGCAAAGCCGCGGGCGGGCATCTCCACGCGCTGTCCCACGGGGTCGACCCGCGGCCTGTGCACACACGTCGGCGCCGCAAATCGGTCGGCGCGCAGCATGCGCTGGGGCGCAACCCGACGTCCGCCGAGGACGTCGACGCCTCGCTCACCGCTCTGGTCGATCGAGTGACGCGGCGCATGCGCACCGCCGGCAGGGTGGGCCGCACGGTCACCCTCCGACTGCGATTCGACGACTTCACCCGCGCCACACGGTCCCGTACCGTTTCCCGGTCGACGGCCGAGACTCAGGTCGTCCTGAACGCGGCGCGAGGACTACTGGAGGCCGCGACACCCACCATCGAGGCCAAGGGCATCACGCTGATCGGGATCGCCGTGTCCAACATCGAAGACGACGCGAACCTGCAACTCGAGCTGCCGTTCGACACGGTGAACCCACTCTCGCTCGACTCCGCGTTGGACAGTGTTCACGACAAGTTCGGGTCGACAGCGTTGACACGAGGTGTCCTGCTCGGGCGCGATCCCCACCTCACCGTCCCGATGCTCTCGGACTGATCGATTCCGGCCGGCCTCCGGCCTACCCGCAGATCGATTCCGGCCGGCCTCCGGCCTACCCGCAGACCCACTACCCTCGGAACTCGTGCACATGATCGAGGCGACTCACATCGTCGACGGACAACCGATGGCCTTCCGCGATTCCGGAGGAGACGACCCGGTTCCCGTCGTCCTGGTGCACGGCATGGGAGGGGACGGATACACCTGGGATCGTCTCGCGGGGGACCTCGTCGGCCACGGTCGTCGAGTGATCGTTCCGGACCTGCGTGGACACGGACGCAGCGCGCATACCGCCTCATACGAATTCGCCGAGTTCGGTAAGGACATCGAGCGCCTGGTCGACCACCTGGGTGTGGACCGGTTCGACATCGTCGGACACTCTCTCGGTGGCTACGCCAGCTCGCTCGTCGCGCAGTGGAGGCCGTCCGCGGTGCGCCGACTGGTGATCGAGGAGTCGCCGCTGCCCATCTCGCCGGGCGATCCGCCGCCCACGATCACCAACCGGTTTCCAACGGTCCGCGAGTTGATGCACGCCACCACCAGTGCGTTACGGCACCCGAGGGCAGTTCTGGCGTTCGACCGTTCCATGACGTCGTCGGCGCTGGCGCAGTTCAGAACGCCGAACGCCGAGTGGTGGCACGCGTTGCGGCGCATCGAGGCAGAGACCCTGGTGGTCGTCGGCGGCCCGTCCGGAATGATGGACCCGACACGACTAGTCGCGATGAGCACCGGCATCGCGCACTGCGAGGTGGTCACCATTCCCATCGGGCACAGCGTGCACCGCGACGGTTACGACCGGTTCGAGGCGGCCGTCGTTCCCTTCCTGATGCGGGGCTAGCTCGTCACCAGTGTGTGCCGGGCACCAGGCGACCCAGACGGCGTGCCAGTTTGGGAACCTTGATCTCCTTGGCGTGCACCGGTTTCGCCGACTTACTGTCGGTGGAAGCCTCACCCTTCGCGGCCGCCGAGTCGTCGAACGCACGGAAGAACTGATGCATCACGCGGTCCTTCGCGCGAGGGTTCACCATCGCTCCCCACTCACCGAGGGTGCCCAACGGCACGTCGATTCGCTTGGGTCGCTCGACCAGAGCCCGAATCACCATGGCAGCGGCCTTTTCCGGTGTGGCGATCGGCCCGGCGTTGCCGTCCTCGGTCGGTGCGATCATGGGCGTGTCCACGAGCGGCATGTGAATGGTGGTGAACGTGATGCCGTCGCCCAGGGTCTCGGCTGCGGCTACTTCGGTGAACCCGTCCAAGGCGGACTTGCTGCCCACGTACGCGGCGAACCGCGGCGTGTGCCCCTGAACGGCGGCACTGGAGATGTTGACGACGTGGCCGTATTTTCGCTCGGTCATGTGGGGGAGCAGCGCCAGAATCAGCCGGACCGCCCCGAAGTAGTTCACCGCCATCGTTCGTTCGAAGTCGTGGAGCCGATCGGTGGAGCGCAGCAACGATCGACGGATGGATCGCCCGGCGTTGTTGACGAGCATGTCGACGTGATCGTGTTCCGCCAGAATGGCTTTCACCGTCGAATCGACGGACTCGGAATCGGTGATGTCACAGACGTACCCGTACGCCGTTCCGCCGAACGCCCTGATGTCCTGCACGGTCTTCTCCAACTCGTCACCGCTGCGAGCGAGCAGAAACAGGACGGCGCCCTTGCGTGCTGCGGCGATGGCCGTCGCTCTGCCGATGCCGGACGACCCGCCGGTGACGAGGATGTGGCGCCCCATCAGTGGCCCCGCCGGATTCTGCCGACGTGCGCGGAGAGGATCGAGATTCTCGGTCCAGTAGGCCCACAGCGCCGGAGCGTAGGAGCCGAAGTCCGGTACGTCGATTGCCTTTCCGCGCAGTGCATCTCGCGTCTCGCTGGTGTCGAAGTCGAACGGAAACGTGAGTTTGTCGGCCATCACCGAAGGAATCCCGAATTGACGCAGCGCGACCTTGCGCACCGCCGCCACGCGCGGATTCCTCGACCGCAGAAAGGCGTCTGCAGGTTTTCCCGGCAGGTTTGCGCGCGCATCCGGGGCGCCCGCGGCGCGGGCGAGAGCGGAATACACGTCGCGAATCTGTTGCGGCCGAGCCGAACCCAAGTGGAATGTCCGTCCGTCGAGACCGGGCTCGAGGGCCAGTGCGGCAATCGCTGCGGTGACGTAGTCCACCGGAACGATGTTCGTGGACCCCAGGGCCGGGACGGCCATCGGAAAACCCTTGGGCAACTTTGCGAGTGCAGCGATCATCCCGAACAGGTAGTACGGACCGTCGATCTTGTCGATCTCGCCCGTCACCGAATCGCCGACCACCGCCGAGGGGCGATAGATCCGCCACGTGAGTCCGGCGCTCTCTCGCACCAGCTTCTCCGCCTCGAACTTGGTGCGGTGATACGGCGTCGGGAACTGTTGTCCGCGTTCGAAATCCGATTCCCGGAAGGTTCCCGTCGTGTCACCGGCGACGGCGATGGTCGAGACGTGGTGCAGGGTGGCGCCCGTGGCCAGGGCCACGTCGATCACGGCGCGGGTTCCGTCGACGTTGGTGGCGGCCTGTTCCTCGCCGGCGCGCAGGTCGTAGACGGCGCCGAGGTGGATCACGTGGTCGAGTCGATCCGGTAGGTCGCCGGGAGACAGTCCGAGGCCGGGTGCGGTGAGGTCGCCGATCACGGCGGTGATGCGAGGGTCCGAGGGAACGCGGGAGGCGGAGGCCGCCCTCACCAGCACGTGGACGTGGGCGTCGGGTGCTCGCTCGAGCAGCTGCGCCAGCACTCCTCGACCGAGAAATCCTGTCCCACCGGTCACGAACACGTTCGTCTCCGACCGGCCTCCGGCCTTCCCGCCACTCATGGCGACAACTTACTCCAAAGTAAGCTAGTGACCGATGCCCACCTTGGAGTGGATGCGCTTCATCCACGCCGGTGCCCACCAGTTGGCGTCACCCATGAGTTTGACCAGCGACGGAACCAGCAGCATGCGGATGATCGTGGCGTCGATGATCAGCGCCAGGATCATGCCGACGCCCAGGAATCGCATGATCGACAGACCGGAAATGGTGAACGCGCCGGTCACGATGATCAGGATCAGAGCCGCCGCCGTCACGATGCGGCCGGTCCGCTGCGTCCCGACCTTGACCGCTTCCTCGGTGCTGGCGCCCTGATTGCGAGCCTCGACCATCCGGGACATCAGGAACACCTCGTAGTCCGTCGATAATCCGAACACGACGGCGAGGATGAGCACCACGAACGTCGCCTCCAGCGGTGCCGGTGAAACGCCCAGCAGACCCGCACCGTGGCCTTCCTGGAACACGAACGTCAACACGCCGAACGTGGACGCCATGCTCAGCGCCGCCATCAGAACGGCCTTGACCGGCAGCACCACCGAGCCGAACGCGAGGAACAGCAACACCAGGGTGGAGATCACCATGATGGCAATCATCACCGGCAGCCACGTGGTGATGGCGTGGTTGCTGTCGAGCAGGAGTGCTGCGCTGCCGCCCACTTCGATGTCGGTGCCTGCCGGCGCCTGCAGAGCGCGCAGGCTTCGCACCACGTCCTGGGTTGCAGCCTGGTCGGCGCCTTCGCTGTAGATCGCCTGGAGAACGACGAAATCGTCTTTCGCCGTAGTGAATTGGACGCTGTTCACGCCCTCGACAGCTCTCATCTCGTTGGTCGCAGCGCTGATGGCTGCGCCGTCGGGCCGCGTGCCGTCGCCCTGCAGCACGACGACGGCACCGTCGCCCGTGCTGGGGAAGTCCGCGGCCAGTGTCTCGAAGGCAATACGCGCAGGATCGCTGGACGGTAGCGCCTTGTAGGAAGCATCACCCAGCTTCACCCCGAGCAGCGGGAACGCCAGCACCAGTAGGCCTACGACGATGACGGTGGCGACGGCGACGGGACGGCGCATCACCCGGGTGACCACGGCGCCCCAGAATCTCTGAGCGCGTTCCTCGCCTCGATCGGACGCCGTGCGGGACCACGTGATCGCGTTGATGCGGTGGCCCAGAATGGCCAGAACGGCAGGGACCGCGGTCAGTGACAGGATCGCGGCGCACGCTACCGCGGCCATGGCGCCGTACCCGAGCGAACGGATGATCGCCTGCGGAAAGACCAGCATTCCGGCGAACGCGCAGATCAGCAGCAACCCCGAGAACGCGATGGTCCGCCCGGCGGTGAGGACGGTTCGGATCGCGGCCTCGGACGGGTCGGCCCCCGTTCTGAGTTCTTCCCGGAACCGGCTGACGATGAACAATCCGTAGTCGATCGCCAGGCCCAACCCGAGCAGGGAGGCGACGTTGATGGCGAAGGAACTGATGTCGGTGAAATAGGTGAAGGCGTGCAGAACCGCCAGTGCGCCCAGAACGGACAGGGCTCCGACGACGACGGGAACCAAGGCAGCGACCAGACCGCCGAAAATGAACACGAGCAGGATCAACGTGATCGGAATGGCGATCAATTCGGCGCGCACCAAATCGTCCTGCAGCGTGGTGTTCAACGAGACGGCGACGACGGACTGTCCCGCGAACTCGGCCTGGACACCTGGGACCTCGAGCTTGGTCAGCAGATCGCCGAACGTTGCGAGCGTGACGCCCGTGTTGTCGCCGAGTGTGATCGCTGCCAGACCCATGGTGCCGTCGTTCGAGACCAGTAGCGGCTTCTCGAGGGCAGTGGCGGTCCAATAGGACGTGACCTTGGCAGGCTCGATGTCGCTTTGGAACGTGTTCAAGGTCTGCTCGACGGCGCTGCCGATCGACTCGAGCGACTGCCCGTCGGGGGCCTTGTAGATGGCAACGATGTCGGGAGTGGCCGTTCCGAGATCCGCCACCTTCAGCGCGACCTGCGCGGACTCGCTGTTCAGGTCGACGTAACCGCCGGACCCCAGTTTTCCGAAGACGCCGAGACCCCAGATGCCGCTGATCACGACGATCAGAACGGCAGTGGTCAGTACCCACCATTTACGTCCGACGGCGAATGCGGCCCAGCGTGTCATGCCGATAATCCTAAGTGTCTGCAGCTATCTGCTTTCCCAACGCGGTACCGGACATCCAGGCGCTTTCGACGCGCGGAGAACCGCTGGGGCACCACTGGTCGCCGGCGAAACCGATGATTCGCCCGTTCTCCCTCGAGTACCCGAAAGACGACTCGTGCTGTGCCGCGGGCTTGGCGAACGTCCATCTGTGGGCGTGGGTCCACACGGGATCGGCCACGTCGAGAACGTCTTTCAGTGCCCTCAGAACCGGGTCGATCGCGCTCTGCGGGTCGTCGAGATGCTTACCTGCCCGCTCCGCCGTGGTGTGTGCGACCAGAACCGGCGCACCGTCTCCGCGACGCGCACCGTCGTCGGCGACGAAGTTGATGTCGGGGTGATCGTTGACGAACGCCGCATTCTCGAACGGCCATGCGCGCGAGCCGAATTCGGCAACAACGGCGATGACGGGGTCGTAGTCGACCGCATCCGGAACGCTGACGAGTCGTGCTGCCTGAGGGTCCGGCATCGCGATCACCACGTCACCGTCGGGAAGGTGGTCGATGGTCTCGGTGACGACGTCGAACCCGTCGAGGAGAGATCGCACCAACGACCGCAATCCGTTCGCCGTGGCCCAGCGCATCGGGCCGGTCTTGGTCTCCGGGTCGGAACCGGCCGCGACGACGCCGAACGTGTCCGTCCACTCGTGCGCCAGGCCGGCCTTCGCCCAGCCGTCGACGATCGAGGCGAAACCGTCGTCCTTGACGGTGAAGTACCCGGCGCCGGTGTCGACCCGTCTGCCGTGCAGTTCGGGGGAGGCCATGCGTCCACCCGGCGCCCTGCCACGGTCGACGATGCGGACCGCGAGGCCGGCGTCGCGCAGCGCGACTGCGCACGCGGCTCCGGCGATTCCTGCACCGACGACGGTGACGTGTGGGGTTGTCATGGCTCCACTACTACCCGACGAGATTGCTGCGTGTCGGTGCCGCGGTGTCTAATGGGAACAAGTGTTCGAACACATCAGGAAAGTGGTGCTCGGTGGGGTGGAACGACGGTCCTCCGACCTGGACGGAGATGGAACGCGTTCTGTCCGGTCGTCCCGGCCGAGTCGTCGATCCGCTGGCGGGAGACGGCGGTGACAGTCCGGCCTGGTCCCGCAAACGGGCGGAGTATCGCGGTTCCGTCGAACCCAACGAACCCGTGTCCGTGCCCTACGCAGAACTGCACGCCCATTCGGCGTTCAGCTTCCTCGATGGTGCCTCCCTGCCCGAGGAGATGGTCGAGGAAGCGGCCCGGCTGGGTCTGGAAGCCATCGCCCTCACCGATCACGACGGCATGTACGGCGTGGTGCGTTTCGCCGAAGCCGCGCGTGAGCTCGGCATGCGCACGGTGTTCGGATCGGAGCTCTCGCTGGGCAACGGTGGGTTCTCCGATCCGCGCACCGGAACACCCGATCCCGGTGGCGACCATCTGCTGGTTCTCGCCCGCGGGCAGGAGGGGTACCGGCGGCTGTCGCGGGAAATCGCGACTGCACACATGGCCGGCGGAGAGAAGGGCAAGCTCCGCTACGACCTGGATCGGCTCACCGACGCCGCGGGCGGGCACTGGCAGATCCTGACCGGGTGCCGCAAGGGAAGTGTGCGCCGGGCCCTGGCCGAGAACGGTTCGGTCGGGGCCGAAAGGGCCCTCGCGGAGCTCGTCGACCGATTCGGATCGGATCGGGTGGCGGTGGAGCTGACACGGCACGGCGTTCCCGAGGACGACGAGCGTAACGACGTTCTCGCGCACCTTGCCGGGAAATTGGACCTGCTCACGGTTGCCACCACGGCAGCGCACTATGCGGAACCGAGCCGGCGCCGGCTCGCGATGGCCATGGCGTCCGTGCGCGCTCGGCGCAGCCTCGACGATGCAGCGGGATGGTTGGCACCTCTGGGCGGGGCGCATCTGCGATCCGGGGCGGAGATGGAGACGCTGTTCGCGCGATATCCCGGTGCGGTGGCGGCAGCAGCGCAGCTCGGCCGAGACTGTGCGTTCGATCTGCATCTGATCGCTCCGCAGTTACCGCCCTTCGACGTACCGGAGGGGCACACCGAGATCAGTTGGCTGCGCGAGATCACCCTGCGCGGCGCAGAAGTCAGGTACGGTCCGCCGCAGTCGAATCCGGCCGCTTATCGGCAGATCGAGCACGAGTTGCGCACGATCGAGGGGTTGGACTTTCCCGGGTACTTCCTCGTCGTCCACGACATCGTCACGTTCTGCAAAGAGAGTCGCATCCTGTGCCAGGGTCGAGGGTCGGCCGCGAACTCCGCCGTGTGTTACGCCATCGGCATCACCAACGTCGATCCGGTCAAGAATGCGCTGTTGTTCGAACGCTTCCTGTCCGTGGAGAGGGACGGGCCACCCGACATCGACGTCGACATCGAATCGGACCGCCGCGAGGAAGCGATCCAGCACGTCTACGCCAAGTACGGACGGGACTACGCGGCGCAGGTCGCGAACGTGATCACCTACCGCGGCAAGTCGTCGGTGCGAGACATGGCTCGCGCGTTGGGTTTCTCGCAGGGGCAGCAGGATGCGTGGAGCAAGCAGATCGATCGGTGGTCCAGCAAAGGGCATCCGAAGGTCGACAACGACATTCCTGCGCCGGTGCTCGATCTCGCCGCACAGATCGAGAACTTCCCGCGCCACCTCGGAATTCACTCCGGCGGAATGGTGATCTGCGATCGTCCGATCGCCGACGTGTGCCCGGTCGAGTGGGCACGGATGGAGAACCGGAGCGTTCTGCAGTGGGACAAGGACGACTGTGCCGCAGTCGGTTTGGTCAAGTTCGACATGCTCGGGCTCGGAATGCTCTCGGCGTTGCACTACATGATGGACATGGTCGAGGAGCACAAGGGCATCACGGTCGATCTGGCGCAGCTGGACCTGTCCGAGATCGCGGTGTACGAGATGCTGCAACGTGCGGACTCGGTGGGCGTGTTCCAGGTGGAGTCGCGAGCGCAGATGGCAACGCTGCCTCGGCTCAAGCCCCGCGAGTTCTACGACCTCGTCGTCGAGGTCGCGCTGATCCGCCCCGGACCCATCCAGGGCAACTCGGTGCACCCGTACGTCAAGCGTCGCAACGGACTCGAAGAAGTCACCTTCGATCATCCGTCTCTGGAGAACGCCCTCAAACGCACACTGGGGGTGCCGCTGTTCCAGGAACAGCTCATGCAGATGGCGGTGGACGTCGCCGGGTTCTCGGCAACCGAAGCAGATCAGCTCCGTCGAGCAATGGGATCCAAGCGCAGTCCCGAGAAGATGGAACGGCTCCGCAGCCGGTTCTACGACGGCATGCGCGACCTGCACGGCATCACCGGGCAGAAGGCGGACCGAATCTTCGACAAGCTCTACGCCTTCGCCAATTTCGGCTTCCCCGAAAGCCATTCGCAGAGTTTCGCGGCGCTGGTGTTCTACTCGTCCTGGTTCAAGCTGCACCATCCGGCGGCGTTCTGTGCCGGACTGCTGCGCGCACAACCGATGGGGTTCTATTCGCCGCAGTCGTTGGTCGCCGACGCGCGACGGCACGGTGTGCCGGTCCACGGACCCGATGTGAACGCCAGCCTCGCCGAGGCGACGGTCGAAGCCGGGGGAAACGAGGTACGCCTCGGCCTGGCGGACGTACGCAACGTCGGGAAGCCGTTGGCGGAGAGGATCGTCGACGCGCGCGCGACCGGCGGTGCGTTCACGAGCTTCCTCGATCTCACCGGCCGGATCGAACTGTCCGTGGCGCAAGCAGAATCGTTGGCAACGGCCGGTGCTCTCACCTGTTTCGGGGTGACGCGCCGAGAAGCGCTGTGGGCGGCGGGAGCCGCCGCGGCGGAACGGCCCGATCGGCTGCCCGGGCTCGGTGCGTCCACACGCTCACCGTCGCTTCCCGGTATGAGCGCGTGGGAGCTGGCCGCCGCCGACATCTGGGCAACCGGAGTCTCACCCGATACCTACCCCACCCAGTTCCTGCGCTCACGGCTCGACGAGATGAAGGTGGTGCCGGCCAACCGTCTGCTGAGCGTCACCGACGGAGACCGGGTTCTGGTGGCGGGGGCGGTGACACATCGACAACGTCCCGCGACGGCCGCCGGCGTCACGTTCATCAACCTCGAGGACGAGACGGGAATGGTCAACGTGGTGTGCTCGATCGGCCTGTGGTCCAAGTACCGCAAGCTTGCGCAGCTGTCCACGGCGCTGTTCGTGCGAGGCAAGGTGCAGAACGCCGAGGGCGCGGTCACGGTGGTGGCCGATCAGCTCGAGGCACTGGATCTGCGAGTGATTCTGCGGTCCCGAGACTTCCGATGACCGTCAGCAGCGGCGGTCAGACTCCGCCGTCGAAGCCGATCTGGCGCCACGCCTCGTACATGACGATCGAGGCGGCGTTCGCCAGGTTCAGCGATCGGCGGCCCGGCACCATGGGGATGCGCACCCGGTCCGTCACATGGCTGTCGCTCAACACTTCCGGAGCGAGCCCGGTGGGCTCGGGACCGAACAGCAGGACGTCTCCCCGCCGGTATTCGAGCGACGCGTACGAGGTGTCGGCGTGTGCGGTGAAGGCGAACACACGATCCGGGGCCAGTGCAGTCCACGCCGACTCGAGGTCGTCGTGCACGGTCACCGACGCAAGATCGTGGTAGTCCAACCCTGCCCGGCGCAGTTTCGGCTCGGACAGATCGAATCCCAGCGGGCGCACCAGGTGCAGTTCGCACCCGGTCACGGCAGCCAAGCGGATCGCGTTTCCGGTGTTCTGCGGAATGCACGGTTGGTGGAACATCAGTCGAAACACCGGTCCAGAGTGCCATGTGAAAAACTCGTCCCGTGACCGCGCTGCGACTCGATGGCAAACTGACCCGCGACGAAATCTTCGTCGATCTGACCGCGCGGGTCGCTGCGCTGCGCGAGCAGGGCATCACGCCCGGGCTGGGCACCGTTCTCGTCGGGGACGACCCCGGCTCGGCTGCCTACGTGCGCGGTAAGCACAACGACTGCGCGAAAGTCGGTATCGAGTCCATTCGACGCGACCTCCCCGCCGACGTGTCGTCGGACGAACTCGACGCCGTCATCGACGAACTCAACGCCGATCCTGCGTGCACCGGCTACATCGTGCAGCTGCCGTTGCCGAAACACCTCGACGAGAACCGTGCTCTCGAGCGCGTCGACCCCGAGAAGGACGCCGACGGTCTGCACCCGGTCAACCTCGGCCGACTGGTGTTGGGCGCGACCGGTGCGCTGCCGTGCACTCCGCGCGGCATCGTGCACCTGCTCCGCCGATACGAGGTCCCGATCGACGGCGCACACGTCGTGGTGATCGGACGTGGCGTGACGGTGGGCCGGCCGATGGGGCTGATCCTCACGCGCCGCAGCGAGAACGCAACAGTGACGTTGTGCCACACCGGAACTCGCGATCTGGCCGCTGAGGTCTCTCGGGCCGACATCGTGATCGCGGCGGCCGGGGTTCCGGATCTGATCACTGCCGACATGGTCAAGCCCGGTGCCGCGGTGATCGACGTGGGCGTGAGCCGCACCGACGCCGGACTGCGCGGGGACGTCGCCGCCGATGTCGCCGAGGTGGCGGGTTTTCTGTCCCCGAACCCGGGTGGCGTCGGACCGTTGACGCGCGCATTCCTGTTGACCAACGTGGTCGAACGGGCAGAACCTCAGCTGTGAGGCGTCAGGGCGTGGTCGGCCGCAGCATCCCGGTCGTCATGGTGCTGGCGATCATGGCGGCGGCGGCCGTGCTCGTCCTGGCGGACCGGTGGCGCCGAGGATCGTTGCTGTTCGGTGTCGCCATCGTGTTCGCGGCACTGCTTCGGTTGTGTCTTCCGTCGGACCGCGTCGGCATTCTGGCCGTGCGCTCCCGTGCGTTCGACACGGTGTCACTCGCCGCCGTCGGTGGCGCGATCGTGTGGTTGTCGATCTCGATCGACCCTCTGGGTACGGGCTGATTCAGGACCGGGCCAGTTCGCCCCGCGCCAGGTCCATGGTCCGGCCGAGCATCGACGCCACGGGAACGGCTTCGGTCAGGAATCCGTCGTGACCGTCTCGGGACAGCACGACGTTCAGGCCCTCGCAGTTCGGGAGCGCGTCGGCGATGATCTGCTGCTGCCGAATCGGGTACAGGCGGTCGGAGTCGACCCCCCCGACCACCGTCGGAACCGTCGTCGCCCGCAGCGCTTCTTCGACGCCGCCGCGTCCGCGGCCCACGTCGTGCCGGTTCATCGCCTCGGAGAGCAATACGTAGGTGCCGGCGTCGAAACGGCCGACCAGCTTGGCTGCCTGATGTTCGAGATAGCTCTGCACCGCGTACCGGCCGCCGTCCAGGGCATTCTCGTACTGCTGTGACCGGTTGCCGAAGCGGGTTTCCAACTCCTGGTCGGTGCGATACGTCAGGTGCGCGATCCGCCGGGCGATGCCGAGTCCGGCCTCGGGCAACCGGCCCGTGCCGTGATAGTCGCCGTTCTGCCAGTTCGGATCGCTCGTGATGGCCGCGATCTGGGTGGTCTGCGTCCCGATCTGATCGGCCGACGCGCGTGCACCGACTGCGAGGACGAGTGCCGAGGCCACGCGGTCGGGATGGCCGACGATCCATTCGAGCGTGCGCATGCCGCCCATGGAACCACCGACGACGGACGCGAACTTCGCGATGCCCAGCGCGTCGGCGAGCTGTCGCTCGGCGGTCACCTGATCGCGAATGGAGATGGCGGGGAAGCGCGATCCCCACGGATTACCGTCCGGCGCAAGCGAACTGGGCCCCGTAGTACCACTGCACCCACCGAGTACGTTCGTCGCCAGGATGCACCACTCGTCGGTGTCGAGCGGAGCGCCAGTACCGACGGCAGCGTTCCACCAGCCGGGCGAGGGATGGTCCGGACCTGCCGGACCGTGTACGTGCGAATCGCCCGTCAGAGCGTGCTCGACCAGAACGACGTTGCTTCGATCGGGCGACACCTCGCCCCACCGCTGCACTGCGATCGACACATCGGGGATGGTCTCCCCGTTCTCGAGCTCGACCGTGCCGATGTCGACGAAGCCCAGACGCCCGTCCGGCGGCGGAAACGCCGCCGGACGAGCGACCGGAGTGGAACTGAGGGTCAAGACGCCGCCGCACCGACCGAGGCCGCGCTCGAGGCGGCGCGAAATCCGCCGTCGAGGTCGGCGAGGATGTCGTCGATGCCCTCGATACCGACGGCCAGCCGCACGAGACCGGGAGTGACACCGGACGCGAGCTGCTCCTCGGGACTCAGCTGCGAGTGGGTCGTGGACGCGGGGTGGATGACGAGAGAACGCACGTCTCCGATGTTAGCGACATGACTGTGCAGAGTGAGCGCATCGACGAACCGTTTGCCCGCGTCGACCCCTCCGGTCAGCTCGAACGCGACGATTGCGCCGGCACCCTTCGGGGCGAGTTGCCGACCGCGCTCGTACCACGGTGACGACGGAAGGCCGGCGTAGTTGACCGTCACCACGTCGTCGCGCCCGATGAGGTAGTTCGCGACCTTGACCGCGTTCTCCACGTGCCGTTCCAGACGCAGGCTGAGCGTCTCGATTCCCTGACTGATGAGGAAGGCGTTGAACGGCGACACGGCGGCGCCGAGGTCGCGCAGCAACTGCACCCGAGCCTTGAGCGCGAAGGCGGGTGCTCCGAGCTCGGCGAACACCACGCCGTGGTAACTCGGATCGGGGGTTGTGAATTGCGGGTGGCGCCCCTGCGTCCAGTCGAACGTGCCGCCGTCGACGATCACGCCGGCCACTGCGGTTCCGTGCCCGCCGAGGTACTTCGTGGCCGAATGCACCACGATGTCCGCGCCGTGCTTCAACGGCTGGATCAGGTAGGGGGTGGCCACGGTGTTGTCGACGATGAGCGGCACGCCCACGCTGTGCGCGACGTCTGCGACGCCCGGGATGTCGAAGATGTCGTTCTTCGGATTCGAGATGGTCTCGCCGTAGAACGCCTTGGTGTTCGGTTGGACCGCGGCCCGCCAGTGCTCGAGGTCGTCGGGGTCCTCGACGAAGGACACCGTGATGCCGAGCTTGGGCAGCGTGTAGTGGAACAGGTTGTACGTTCCGCCGTACAGGCGCGGGCTCGAGACGATGTGATCGCCCGCCTGTGCGAGGTTGAGGATGGCGAGGGTTTCCGCGGCCTGGCCGGAGGCGAGGAGCAGCGCCGCGACTCCGCCTTCGAGGGCAGCGATGCGCTGCTCGACGGCGTCTTGCGTCGGGTTCATGATGCGGGTGTAGATGTTGCCCGGCTCGGCGAGTCCGAAGAGCGCAGCGGCGTGATCGGTGTTGTCGAACGTGTATGACGTGGTCTGGTAGATCGGCAGCGCACGGGCGTGCGTCGCGGCGTCGGGAGTTTGCCCGGCGTGGATCTGCTTGGTTTCGAAGCTCCAGTTCGCGGTGGGGTCTTCGAGTGCAGCGTCGTCGGGGAAGGTGTCGGTCATTGTCGAATGTCCTTCGAGGTCGCTTCGACACCGTGGCCTCGGGGGCGACGGTGTCGGGAAGAGAAGAATGTGGTGTCGGGGCCTATCGGGGACAGCTACACATGGAATGAACCTCCGATGGGCGCTCGGGAAGAGCACCCGGTCAGTGGGCCCGGCGTCCGGACCCGCGCTTGTTCTCGATCGGGTCGATCGAGTAACCCGGTCAATCACCCGGGGCACCCCACCGCGGTTGGAGGGTTGCCGGCCAGCAAGCCGGGGCTCGATGCTGGCACTCATGACCTTGGCGGCGATATTAGCCGAGGCGTGCCGTGAGTGGAATCACGGCGCCACGATTCGTGAATGGGCGGCCATGGGTAAGACAATGGTTGCTCTGCCTACTGAATCGAGAAAGTGTCATGACCCAGGTTGTCGAGCGCGACGTTGTCGCCTCCACGGACGTCACGTCCCGGAGTAGGCGAGGCGCGATGCTCGCGCTTGCTCTCGGCGGCTTCGGAATCGGCACCACGGAATTCGTCTCGATGGGCCTTCTTCCCGAGATGGCCGCAAGCGTCGGGGTGACCGAACCGGTCGCCGGCCACTTCATTTCCGCCTACGCACTCGGTGTCGTCGTCGGTGCGCCCACCATCGCGGCCCTCGCGGCCCGGGTCGAGCGCAAGACGTTGCTGATCGGGCTGATGGTCGCCTTCACGATCGGCAACCTCGCCACCGTTCTGGCCCCGTCCTACGGAACGCTCGTCGCGGCGCGGTTCGTCGCCGGCCTTCCGCACGGTGCGTTCTTCGGTGTCGCGGCGTTGGTCGCAGCGCACCTCGCCGAACCGGGGAACAGGGCCAAAGCCGTTGCGATGGTGATGATGGGGCTCTCGGTGGCCAACGTCGTCGGCGTACCTGCGGCGTCCTTCATCGGACAAAGCTTCGGCTGGCGTTCGGCCTTCGCCGTGGTCGTGGGGATCGGCCTCGTGACCGTTGCGGCGCTGTGGAAGCTGGTCCCGCGTCTGGACGGACTGCACCTGAGCAACCCCGTCAAGGAACTCGGTGCGCTGCGCCGTGTGCAGGTGTGGATGACGCTCCTGTTCGGCATGGTCGGATTCGGCGGCATGTTCGCCGTCTACACCTACATCAGCTCGACGTTGACCGACGTGTCCGGCCTGCCGCGCAGCGCGGTCCCGGTGGCCTTGATGATCTACGGGCTCGGCATGGTCGTCGGCAACGTCCTCGGCGGTCGCATCGCCGACAGGGCTCTGATGCCGGGACTGTTCGTCTGCATGATCGCGCTCGTCTCCGTTCTCGTGGGCTTCGTCTTCGCTGCCCACAACCCGGTCACCGCGTTGCTCTTCGTGTTCCTCATCGGTGTCTCGTGCTCGGCCATGATCCCCGGGCTGCAGACACGGTTGATGGATGTCGCGGGCGACGCACAGACGCTGGCGGCAACGCTGAACCACGCTGCGCTGAACCTGGCGAACGCCGGCGGCGCCTGGATCGGCGGCCTCGTCATCGCTGCCGGCTACGGATACACCGCGCCCGCGGCGGCCGGTGCCGTTCTCGGTGTGCTCGGACTGGTCGTCCTCACCGTCGCCGTGATCCTGGCTCAGCGGGAGAAGTCCTCGTCCCAGCTGTGAGACGGGTCGGCGGGGATGCGGCCGGTCCAGACGACCACCGCACGTAGGGGCGAGCCGATCGCCTCGAGCTGATCTCGGACTCGAACGATCTGAGGCCATCGTGCGCTCGCCGTCTCGATCACCAGAATCGACACGCCTGTCGTGGTCAGCAGGACCTCGATGTCGCCCAAGCCGAGCGCCGGAGCTCTCAGGCTGCGCAGAAGTGGCTCACCCACTCGCGGGTCCGGGGTGATCGGGCTGCCCGGTGTGACATCGTGACGCCGCCGAGGGTCACCGATGATCGTCATCGCGGTGTGCAGATCGACGGTGATGTCGCACGCGCTCTGGCGGGACAGCTGGACCACCGTGACGGTGGGTTCTCGGCGTACATCGGCAGCCACCTTCAGAAGCGCCAACGCCACGGTGGGTTCGGCCGCGCGCATCTCGACAGCCGTGACCCCGAGACGACGCGTGATTCGCGTAGCCGGGTCGGACTCGGTGAGCTTGTGCTGTGACGCTCGAACGCCCGACACGAGCACCACGGACACGAGCGCAGTCGCGGCAAAGGCACCGATCGCGAACGCCGGGCCGACGAGGAGGTACACGCCGAGTGCGACGGCGGCCGAGACTGCCGCGATCGGTACCCGGCGGATCCACGCCGCCGCACCGCACGTCCGTGCGGCGTCCGCGACAGGTGACACCCGCCGCGGGAGGGGGGTCGGAGCACTCTGTTCGGCGGCCACTTCCTTCGGTGCGACAACGTCTTTCGGTATCGGCACCAGGGTGCCGATGCCGGGCCAGGTCATACCGGCACCCCGACGGCGGCATGCACTTCCTGGTCCAGGATCGCCGAGGCCCAGTCGCTCCGGTAGATCGTGTCCACGTACCGCTCGCCGAGGTCGGGGGAGATGGCGACGCACTTCAAATCGTGCGAGTCGTGCTCGTCGAGCCAGCGCACCGCGCCGCTGACCACCGTTCCGGTGGACCCACCGAACAGGAAACCCCGACGAGCGAGGAGATGACACATCCGCACGGTGTCCGGTTCACCGACCATCACGACGTCGTCGATCACCGATTCGTCGACCATGTCGGGGCGGATACTGGTGCCGAGTCCGGGGATCATCCGGACCCCTGCAGGGCCTCCGAAGGTCACCGATCCGACGCTGTCGACCGCGACGATGCGCACGTTCTCGTTCCACCCCGCGAACCACCTCGCGCACCCCATGAGGGTGCCGGTGGTGCCCGCGCCGATGAACACGACGTCGACATCGGGAAACGCACGGGCGATGGACGGCGCGGTGAGAGTGAAGTGGGACAGCCAGTTGTTCTCGTTCGCGTACTGGTCGAGCCAGACGTACCGGCTGTCCGATGCGCACAGTGCCCGCACGCGGTCGATCCGTGCGCCGAGGAACCCGGTGACGGGGTTGGGTTCGGTGATCACCTGAACCGTCGCGCCCAGTGCCGTCATGGCACGTTCGGTTGCCCGGTTGCACCGGTGGTCGGTGACGCAGACGAACCGGTAACCCTTGCTCGCCGCGATGACGCTGATCGCCACCCCGAGGTTGCCGGACGAGGATTCGACCAGGGTGGATCCCGGTGTCAAACGCCCTTCTCGCTCGGCGGCTTCGACCATCGCCAGGGCTGGTTTCAACTTGACCGAGCCGGCGAAGTTGAAGCCTTCGCACTTGAGGTAGAGGGACGAGTCGACCATGGCGGAGAGGTCGACGTAAAGGTCGTTCTCGATGTACTCGTAGGGAGAGGTGATGACGGTCATGACAGGTTCCCGATCTCGTGAAAGTTGGTGCGGCCTCAGCCGAATCGACGGCGTTCGTGGAAGAAGTCCTCGACGACGTTCAGGTCGCCGGTCCGAGCCAGCGCATCGTGGACGAACGCGCCGACGGCGAGATCGAGTACGCCCAGTCCGAAGGGAGAGAACACGATCGGGCGGCCGACCGGAACGGACACGGACCCCGACAACACGTCGGGCAGGGTCGCGTGGACGAAATCTCGGTGACCGACCATCTGCTCGGCGAGATGCGGTGACGTGTCGGCCTTGAGGCAATGATCGACGTCGTCCACGACGTTGGTCGACGCCAGCACGATCTCGGGCGACAGGTCGCGCAACGACACGTGCAGAACCAGCGGGTTGTGGCCGAACCACGCCGGATCGTGCACGTGCGGAGCGGCGGCGATCGTGGCGAACACGACGATGTCGCTGGCGGCGATGAGATCGCGCGCGCTGGTGTGTTCGGTGACCGTTCCGGTTTCGCCGGCACCGTCGAGGTACCCGTGGAATGCGGCCGCGCCCTCCGGCGCCACGTCGTAGAGGCCCACCGAATCGAAGTCCCACCCGGTTGCCGCCAGGAAGCGGTGAATGTATCGGGCGATCAATCCTGTTCCGACGAAACCGATTCGGTTGGGCCGCTGCACGCGCCCTCGGGTGAGCACGTCCGCGGCGAGCGCGGCCGACGCAGCGGTGCGGGTGGCACTGATGATGGAGCTCTCGAGGCAGGCGAAGGGATAACCGGTCTCGACGTCGTTGAGTATCAGCACCGCCGAGGCGCGGGGAATCCCGGCGGCGACGTTGTCGGGGAAACTGGAGATCCATTTGATTCCGTCCACCCGGCGACGCCCGCCGACGATGGACGCCGGCAGCGCGATGATGCGCGACCGGGGCCGGTCGGGGAAACGAAGAAAATACGAGGGCGGATTGACCGTCGCACCCTCGCCGTGCGCGCGGTAGGTGTCGCCGATCAGGTCGACGACCTCCTGCTCGCGGCCGGTCAGGACAGCGCTGACCTGGGCGCCCGAGATCACCGAGAACGTGCCGATGCCGTCGCCTTCCACGGTGGTCACGACCGGTCGCCGATTCCGCTGTGGCGCAGGGGTGCACCCATGCCGACGACGACGTCGCGGTCGCCGGTGTACGCCTCGCGTGAGTGCGCCGTCCGTACGTTGTCGACCACCACCAGGTCTCCGGCGCTGAGCGGTACTCGTTCGGTGTGCTCGTCGTACACACCGGCAATGGTGTCGATGACATCCTCCTCGATGGGGTCGCCGTTGCCGTACCGCGTCGAGAACGGCAGCGAATCGAGCCCGTGGGCGTCGGCGACGAACTCACGTACGTCGGCGTCCATGGTCCATTCGCTCAGGAAGGCAACCTGATTGAACCAACAGAGCATCCCGTCGGCGGGATGCCGGACGACTGCGGAGCGGTGCTGGCTGGTATGCAGGACGGCGCCGGTCCACCGTGCGTCGATTGCGTTGGCGCGGCAGTACCGGTCGACGTCGGCACGGTCGCTCGTGCCGAACGCCTCGGCCACCGAGGCTCCGATCTCACCGGTGAAGGCGCGGCGCAGGATCCACCCCTGCTGACCGAACCGCTCGACCAGCCGTCGCGGAAGAGCTCGTAGTACCCGGGCGGAATCGGCGAGCCCCAGTGCACCGCCAGACTCCGGCGGCGTACGGCACGAGAACAGCAGCAGTGTGGGCACGTCGAGCGAGTAGCTGGACTCGTGATGCATGCACATCGCTTGTCCGGCAGGCCAGGTCGTGGACGAGTACACACCGTCCGCGTAGCGGCGTCGGTGTGCGAACGGCTCCCGGTCGGTGGTCGGAGCGGCGCCCAGGACCGACAGCGCCTCGGTGACCTGATCCGCCCCCGGCGCAGCGAGGCCTCGAATCACGATGCTGCCGCGTTCGGCCAGCGCGTCACGAACGTCGTTGCGATGCTTGGTGATCCACTCGGTCACGCCAACGCGATCGGCGGCGAGCACGGTCACGTCGCCGCACCGTTCGTAGAGGCCGGTGCGGACACCAGTGCGGACAGATCGGCGAGCGTGGCGCACTCCTTGATGTCGGCGAGGGTGATGCCGTCCCCGAGCGCGATGGCCAGTTTGACTGCGGACAAGGACGTTCCCCCTCTGTCGAAGAAGCTGTCGGTGGGTTCGAAACGGCTCGCGTCGCCACCGAGAATCCGTGCCCAGACCTCGGCGATGCGACGCTGCGACGGAGAGTGCTCGACACCGCTCGCAGCCTCGGTCCGGCGGTCTGCTCCGAGAAGCTCCGTAGCCCGAACGGTCAGCACTTTTCGGTCGATCTTGCTGTTGGCCGTGAGCGGCAGGGTGTCGCAGGGATGGAGCGCTGCCGGCACCATGTAGTGCGGCAGGGTATCCGACAGCCGGCTTCGAACATAGTCCGGCGCAATCGGTTCCGTCGCCGTGTAGAACGCGACCAGGTGCGCGCCACCGTCGGGGGACTCGGCGACCACGACGGCGCCGTCCCGGATTCCGGGGACGTGGAGCAGAGCGTTGTCGATCTCGCCGATCTCGATCCGGTAGCCCCTGATCTTGACCTGAGTGTCACGACGACCGAGAAAGTCGAGTTTGCCCTCGGGCAACCAGCGACCGAGATCGCCACTGCGATAGAGTCTCTCGCCGGGTCGATGTGGATCGTCCAGGAAGGCCAGTGCCGAGCGTTCCGGATCGTTGACGTACCCACGGCCGACACAGACCCCCGAGAATACGATCTCACCATGCGAGCCGAGGGGGACCGGGGCCAGCGCGTCGTCGACGAGATAGATACGCACGTTTCGGATGGGCCGGCCCAACGGGACCCGGTCGCGTTCGGGAACGTCGTGCATCACTTCGTGATTGGTGTCGTCGGACGTCTCGGTGAGTCCGTAGGCGTTCACCATGGTGATGCCCGTCGTGACGGAGAAGAACCGTCGCGTCAGGTCCTTCTTCACGGCCTCACCCGTCACCGAGACGCATCGAAGGTGCGGCAGCGCCCGAGGTGCCGATTCGAGGTAGGTCAGCACGACGTCGAGGTACGACGGAACCACCTGTAGAACGGCAACTTCCGCGCTCCCGAGGGTGTCGACGAAGCGCTCGACATCGAGGATGACGTCCTGCGGGATCAGAACCGTTCGGCCACCGACCATCAGTCCGGCCAGCAGTTGCCACAGCGAGATGTCGAAGCACTGGGGCGCCGTCTGGGCCACCACCGCTCCGTCTGCGATGTCGAGGTCGTCGATTTTGGCGAGAATGTGATTGACCATGCCGGCGTGCTCGCACATCGCGCCTTTCGGCAGTCCCGTCGACCCGGAGGTGAAGTAGATGTAGGCAGGTCCATCGGCGGAGACCGCCACGTCGGGCCGCAACGCCGCCCACTGCTCGAGCTCGGACTCGGACGGAGGCAGGGTCGCGGCGTCGATGCACACGGTCGCCGCGCCGACGCGTACCACCGCTTCTCGTACGGTGCTCGAACCGCGTCCCTCGACGGCAACGACCCTGCACTCCGCTCGTTCCAGGGTGGACGCGATGCGATCGGTCGGGAAGTGCGGCTCGACGGGGAGGTACACGGCGCCGACCTTGAATACCGCGAGCACCGTCGCCAGCCAGCCGAGCGTTCGTTCGGTGGCCACCGCGACGACGTCGCCCGATTCGACATCGAAGGCGCGCAACCCGGCTGCGATGCGATTGGCCGCGGCGTCGAGCCGGCGATAGGTCCACGATTCCTCGCCCGAGGTCGCCGCCACGGCGTCGGGGCTCAGATCCACTCTCTCTTCGATGAGCTGGTGAACTCGTTTGTCCGGCAGTGCTTTCGACTCGCCTGCCATGCCGCCGAGCTGCAGCTCGAGCTCGGCGGGCGAGAGGAGGGTCGACGCAGCGAGGTCGGTGTCCGGATCGGTCGACATCAGCGTGAGCGCGGTGTGGTGGTACCCGGCGATGCGCGCTGCCGCGCTCGCGTTCAACGCCTCGGTGCGGAACCGCAGCCGGAGTGTGTTACCGGAGTGCCCCAGGACGAGAACGGCCCCGCCGGGAACGGTGGGCATCGTGTCGTCTCCGTCGAACGCCGCATCCGTGACGGGACCTGCGTCGACCGTGTGCTTCGAAAACCTCTCCGCGCGTTCGCGGGTGAGGTCGACACGGTGGATCAGTTCTCGCCACGTGGCGTCGGCGGTGTCGACGGCGAACGGGACCGTCTCGCCCACGGATTCGACGTGATACGCAGTCGAGACGTACGACTGGCGCGTGATCGCCGCCAGCACAGCGCAGTGCGCCGCGAGCAGCACCGTTCGCTCGGCGGTTCTCGTGGACAGCGCGACGTCGGAGAGAGCGCGCGGCAGTTCGACCGACGTGGAGTCGACCCCGACGGGGGCGGACGGCAGCGACCATCGAGGAACGGCGGTCACGCCGCCGCGGTCGATCACCCCCCGCCAGAAGCGCTCGGTGGCGTCGCGTCCGTCGGCGACCTGCATCGCGGGATTGCCCGCCCACACCGTGCCGGGAGGCACCTGCTCGCCCTTCATGAGAAAGCTGTCCGGTGACAGACGCGCGTCCGTTCCGATCGTGGTTCCGTAGTGGACGAAGGCAGCGAGGCCGAGGGTGCTTCGATCGTCGATCGTCACACGATCGGACTTGAACGTGCCGTCCTCCTGCGAATGACACTGAATCACGCTGTGCCCGTTGAGCGTGACGTCGTCGCCGAGCGTGACCAGCGTGCGTTCGGTGATGGAGCACCCATCGTCGAACACTCGTCGGCCCATCGTCACGCCCAGCATTCTCGACACGAGGTTCTTCCACGGCGTGCCGCCGAGCGTGCGGTCCCAGTCGGGCACGACGAACTTCCAGTACCGCTCGTGGCGCCAGAAGTCGGGGTGATAGATCGAGCAGAACTGGGGTCGAAGGCGCCGGAATCGTGCCCCGGCGCGCTCGAGAACGACGAACCACAGCGTCGTGAAGATCAGGAACCCGAGTGCCTGTCCCGCGAAGGCCAACGCACCGAATCTGGGAATCTGCAGAGCGGTGACGGTGGTGAGCACCGTGACTCCGAAGAAATAGGCCCACCGCGCCAACACCGCCAGTGCCATGCTGCGCCGATTGTGTCTGTTCTTCGAGACGAGTCGGCGATGCAGCTCCACCCCGCGAGTCCAGTGGTCGAAGCGGTGATCGCGTTCGACGGTGCGCGGGATCTCGAAACTCGGTGAACCGAGCAGCCCGACGCCGGACCGGACCGCACCGTCCACCGGAACCATGACTTTGGTTGCCAGCAAACAGTTTTCGCCAATTCGACCGTTGGGGGGATAGACGATTCGGTTTCCGATGAAGCTGTCGGCCGGAATCCGAACCGGCGATACACGGAACGACACCGCGTTGTATTCGGCGTTCATGATGGACAGGCCGTCGGCGACCATCGTGCCGCTGCCCACGGTGGTCGCGAACGGATTCTCGTGCTTGACCGCCGTGCCGAAGTTGGACCCGGTCTGGGCAACTCGGCGCATGCGATATCCGACCCACCGCAGGTAGCCGAGGACGTACGAGCTGTCACCGAACAGGTAGAGGTAGTACTTGACCGACGTCAACCGGGCAATGGTCCGCGCCGCCGTGTAGTGGAACCCGTAGAGCGGGTAGATCTTGCCTACCTCGACCGCCGGGGAGAGCAGTCTCGGCACGACGGCCACCACCACGAGGCCGCCGAAGAAGACTCCGAAGAACCACACGGCGGAGATCTCGAGCGCCTCGACGTAGAACGCCGCGGAGGTGAGTGAGATGTCGTCGAAGGCAAGGGCTTCGACGGTGGGGAACATGGAGAGCAAGACGTCCGCTCCGCCCACGAACAGCGGAAGGTACACGGCCAGAAGGAAGAACAATTGGGCGACCGAGTAGCGGATGCGGCGAAGGCGTCGATTCGCATGTGGTCCGTCGAGCCGGATGTCCATCGTCGATCTCTCGGCCGGTGAGCCGGCCCAGGTCTCCCCGGACGGAACGTGTTGGCCGCCGTGCAAACTCGACTGGTGTCCCAGCGAACTGCCCTCGCCCATCGAGGATCCGATGTCGACGACGGTGGATTCACTGACGAGGACGTCTCGGCCGAGGGTCACCGGCCCGATTTCCACGCGGCCGCTTCGAGCGCGGTAGCCCAGGACGATCGCATCCTTGCGAACGACGGTGTCGTCTCCGATCGTCAGCAGATCGGTGGCGATGGGAACGTTCCGCGAGAGAATCACGACACCTGTGCCGATGCGTGCACCGAGGGCGCGCAGATAGAAGGTGTAGAGCGGCGAGCCGACCGCGAGAAGAACCAGCGGGTTGGTTCTGATCAGAGTGCGCACCGTCCAGAACCTCAGATAACCGAGACTCCAGATGCGAATGCTGCCCTCGCGCCAGCGGCCGATCAGCAACCACTTCGCCGCGATCGGCGCGGCCGACATCGCCGCGAAGGCGACGGCTCCCGCCAGGACGGACCGCGTGTAGTACCCGAGTGGCCCGGACGCGCCGGTGACCCAGTCGTATCCGAGCGACGCGACCCAGCCGACGACCACGACGTACGCCACGAAGATCGTCAGTTGCGCTGCGGCGCAGAACAAGTACTCGGCCGTGCCGGCTCGGCCGGGATCCGGCTCCACTTCCGCGGCAGCTCGAACGTTCGCGGGAACTCGGTCGGCCCGGTCCGGCGGCGATCCGAGCGCGTCCGGACGCGTCCGCGCCGCCAGGGCGGTGGCGGTGAGCGTGTCGTAGACGTCGCGCATCGAGACGTCCGGCAGCTCGGCACGGTCGCGCACACGTGCGCAGAATCGGGCCATGATCAACGAGTCTGCGCCGAGATCGTGGAACCAGTGGGCGTCGATCGGCACCGTCGGCACGTCGAGGATCTCGGCGAGAACGTCGGCGTATCCGCGTGCGGTGTCGGCGGAAAGAGTCATAACGCTTGTCGGCTGCCCATGAAGCCGACACAATCCCCCATATGGAACACAGACCGAGCGTAACGGTCGGTTTGTCGGTTGTCCTGCTGTTCGTCCGTTTTGTTGTGCGATTCCTCGAGCTGTCCCCGACTGGCACACTTCGACCATGCCGGAACTCGACGCGACCGACGCTCGCCTCCTCCTCGAACTGTCCGAGAAACCGAGGGCCTCGGGGGTGGAGTTGGCGCACTCCCTCGGATTGGCCCGCAACACCGTGCAGTCGCGACTCGCCAAGTGGGACACCGGTGGTCGACTGGGTTCGATCGACCGGCGCGTGAACCCGAGTGCGCTGGGCTACCCACTGCTGGCGTTCGTGACCATTCGCGTCGATCAGCATCGTCTGTCCGCCGTGACGACCGCCCTGGCCGCGATCCCCGAGGTCGTCGAGGTGTTCGGGCTCTCCGGGGCGTCCGACCTTCTGGTGCGGATCGTCGCGGTCGACGCGGACGATCTGTATCGCATCGCGGGGCTGATTCTCGACATCTCGGGTGTCGAGCGGACCAACATGGCCATCGCGATGCGCGAGCTGGTGACCTACCGACTGACGCCGGTGCTGGAACGAGCCGCGGGGACGGCCTGAGCCCGGGTGCATGGAATGATCGGTAACCATGTCGAGCGCTCGTGTTCTGTCCGGTATTCAGCCCACCGCTGATTCCTTCCATCTGGGGAATCTCCTGGGTGCGCTCCGCCAGTGGGTGGCGTTGCAGGACGATTTCGACGCCTTCTACTTCGTTCCCGATCTGCACGCCATCACGCTCCCTCAGGAGCCGAAGCAGTTGCGCGCGCGCACGCGCATCGCCGCTGCGCAGATTCTGGCGCTCGGTGTGGACCCGTCCCGCTCCACTCTGTTCGTGCAGAGCCAGGTTCCCGAGCACGCCCAGCTCGCGTGGGTCCTCGACTGCATCACTGGTTTCGGTGAGGCGAGCCGCATGACGCAGTTCAAGGACAAGTCGTCCAAGAACGGGTCCGAGCAGTCCAGCGTCGGCCTGTTCGCGTACCCGATGTTGATGGCCGCCGACATCCTTCTCTACCGCCCGGCGCTGGTGCCGGTCGGCGAGGATCAGCGTCAGCATCTCGAACTGACGCGAGATCTCGCTCAGCGCTTCAACTCTCGGTTCGGTAAGACGTTCGTGGTGCCCGAGGGACACATCGTCAAGGAGACCGCCAAGATCTACGACCTGCAGGACCCGACGTCGAAGATGAGCAAATCGGCATCGACCCCGGCCGGACTGATCAACATCCTGGACGAGCCGAAGGTCTCGGCCAAGAAGATCAGGTCGGCCGTGACCGACAACGAGCGGGAGATTCGATTCGATCCGGTGGAGAAGGCCGGCGTCAGCAACCTGCTCGTCATCCAGTCGGCACTGTCGAACACCCCCGTGCAGACGTTGGTGGAGAACTACGAGGGGAAGGGATACGGCGATCTCAAATCCGACACGGCGGACGTCCTCACCGAGTTCGTGGTGCCGCTCAAGGCGAAGGTCGACGAGTTCCTCGCGGACCCGGCCGAGCTGGACCGCATTCTCGCCGACGGCGCCGAGCGGGCGCGGTCCATCGCGTCGGCGACACTCGCTCAGGTCTACGACCGCGTGGGCTTCCTCGCACCGTCGGCGGGGTGACTAGATGCCCGACTTCGCCGCCATCCTCGACCGACGCCGCAAGGCTTGGCCCTGGCTCGACCACGCGGTTCGAGCGGGTTCGGTGTACACCCAGCAGAAAGGCGACTACTACGCCGCCGGCATCACGTACTTCAGCATTCTGGCGTTGGTGCCGCTGCTGATGGTCGCCTTCGCGATCGTGGGTTTCGTGCTCAGCTCACGGCCGGACCTCCTCGACCAGTTGCAGACCGCGATCGCCGACAACGTCCCGGGTAGCTTCGGCACCACCATCAGCGACCTCGTGGAAACGGCCATCGAGTCGCGTACCAGCGTGGGCGTGATCGGCCTCGTGGGCGCCCTGTACGCCGGGCTGGGGTGGATGGCCAACCTGCGCGAAGCGCTCACTGCGATGTGGGAGAGCCAGCACGAGCGCTCGAACTTTCTGGTGACCAAGCTGAAGGACCTCGGCGCCCTGATCGGGCTCGGGCTCGCGTTGGCCGTGTCGCTGTCACTGTCCGCTCTGGGTAGCAGTGGCATCACCGACCGCATCCTCGAGTTGCTGAACGTCGACAACATCGTGGGCGTCGGCATCTTCGTCCGGGTTGTGTCGATCCTGGTGTCCATCGTCGCCACCTGGGCGGTGTTCATCTGGGTAATCGCCAGGCTGCCGCGTGAACCGGTCACGGCGAGGAGCGCAGTGCGCGCCGCGTTGATCGCCGCGGTGGCCTTCGAGGTACTCAAGCAGGTCGGCGCCATCTACCTCGCGTCGGTCACCAGTGGCCCCGCCGGCGTGGCGTTCGGACCCATCATCGGTCTGCTGGTCTTCGTCTTCATCACGTCACGGCTCCTGCTTTTCTGCACCACCTGGGCCGCGACGTCGCACGAGAACCTGGCGCTCGCGCACACCCCACCGCCCGACTCGGCCATCATCGCCCCGCGCGTGGAGGTCCGCGAAGGACTGTCCGGGGCCGGTGTCGCCGCGGTCGTCGGAGCCGGTCTGCTTGCGGCGGTTGGTCTGAGCGGTCTGCGAGACCGACTGCGGCGCTGAGAACATCACACATTCACGTTCGACCGGGAGAAAGTCACGCATGTGCGCATCGCTCTACTGTCCTACCGCAGCAAACCGCACTGCGGTGGCCAAGGTGTCTACGTCTCACGTCTGAGCAAGGCACTGGTCGACGACGGCCATCACGTCGAGGTGTTCTCTGGACAGCCGTACCCGGACCTTGATCCGCGCGTGATTCTGACGAAGGTTCCCAGTCTCGATCTCTACCGTGAGCCCGATCCCTTCCGGACCCCGAGGCCCGGTGAGATCCGGAACTGGATCGACGTTCTCGAGGTGCTGACGATGTGGACGGCGGGATTCCCCGAACCGCTGACCTTCAGCCTCCGCGCGGCGCGGTTGCTGCGAACTCGACTGCAGGACTTCGACATCGTGCACGACAATCAGTCGCTCGGATACGGATTGCTGTTCCTGCGTCGGCGTGGGCTGCCTCTGGTCGCCACGATCCATCACCCCATCACTCGTGACCGCAGCGTGGACTTGGCCGCGGCGCCGTGGTTCCGCAAAGTCACGGTTCTGCGGTGGTACGGGTTTCTCACCATGCAGAAGCGTGTCGCGAAACGCATTCCCCGTGTGTTGACGGTGTCGTCGTCGTCGGCAACCGACACAGTGGACGCGTTCGACGTCGATCGCAGCGTTATCGACGTTGTGCCGTTGGGTGTCGACACTCAGACGTTCCGACCGCCTACCGGGCCGCGCGTCGCGGGACGCATCGTCGCGATCGCCTCGGCCGACGTTGCGCTCAAAGGCGTCCGGCACCTGCTCGAAGCCGTGGCCAAGGTGCGAACGGAACGGACCGTCGAACTGCAGTTGGTATCGAAGTTCGACCCGCAAGGACCGACCGGACGCCTCATCGACCAACTCGGCATCGGCGACATCGTGCACACGCCCACCGATCTCGACGACGACGAACTGGCGGCGCTTCTCGGATCCGCCGAGATTGCCTGCGTTCCCTCCTTGTACGAAGGCTTTTCGTTGCCGACGATCGAGGCGATGGCCTGCGGGACCCCGCTGGTGGTCAGCCGTACGGGGGCAATTCCGGAGGTGGTGGGTGACGACGGAGCGTGCGCCGACCTGGTGCCGCCGGGAGACAGCGACGCGCTGGCGGTGGCCCTGACCCGAGCGCTGGGCGACGACGACCGACGTGCCCGAATGGGGGAGCGAGGCCGTGCCCGCGTTGTCGAGAACTTCAGCTGGCCCGCGGTCGCATCCGCAACCGTCGACTGCTATCGCAAGGTGAGTGAGCAATAAGGTGAGTGAACAATAAGGTGAGTGAACAATGCTGACAATGAATTTCGACCGTCTCGGGTTTCGGGCGGGGCAGACGGTCGTCGACATCGGCGCCGGAGCTGGGCGCCATTCGTTCGAACTCGCGCGTCGCGGCGTCGACGTTGTCGCCTTCGATCAGAACAAGGAAGAGCTGGATACGGTCGCGGACATGTTCACCGCCATGCGCGAGGCGGGCGAGATACCGGTCGGCACCGACGCCGAGGTCGTATCGGGAGACGCACTGGCCCTTCCCTTTCCGGACCGACACTTCGACGGAGTGATCGTGTCCGAAATGCTCGAGCACATCCCGTCCGACGCCGATGCGATCTCCGAGATCGCTCGCGTGGTCAAGCCCGGAGGCACCGTTGCGGTGAGCGTCCCCCGCTGGTTACCGGAGCGGGTGTGCTGGGCGCTGTCGGATCAGTACCACGCGAACGAGGGTGGGCACGTGCGGATCTACCGTGCCAACGAACTGGCCGCGTCGCTCACGGCTGCCGGTCTGGTCGAGACTCACCGTCACCACGCGCACGCCCTCCACGCCCCGTACTGGTGGATCAAGTGCGCGGTCGGGGTGAACGAGGAGAACAACGTCCTCGTCCGCAAGTACCACTCGTTCCTGGTGTGGGACATGATGAAAGCGCCGAAAGTCTCGCGCACCCTCGAGCGGGTTCTCAACCCGGTGATCGGCAAGAGTGTCGTCATCTACCTCAGAAAGCCGACCGAATAGCATGCGCCGTGTGGACGTACCGGAGGTCGCCGGTGTTCTGAGCACCGACGACGCAATCCGTAGCGCCGAATCCATTGCTGCGGTGCAGGAACGGTCCGGCGCCATCCCGTGGTCACCCACCGGTCACACCGATCCGTGGGATCACGTGGAGTCCGCTATGGCGTTGTCCGTCGTCGGCCTGCGGGAGGAAGCGACCCGCGCGTACGAATGGATGCGTAGAGAGCAACGTGCCGACGGGTCATGGCCGATGCAGTACCGCGGAGACGTCGTCGAGGACGCGGGATCGGACACGAACTTCTGCGCGTACGTGGCAGTCGGTGTCTGGCACCATTTTTCGATCACCCGCGACGAGGACTTTCTCGCACGGATGTGGCCGACCGTGGCGGCGGCGATCGACTTCGTGCTCGACTTCCAGAGTGACCGTGGTGAGATCGCATGGGCGGCCGGACCGAATGGACGCGCGGAAGCTGCTCTGCTGACCGGCAATTCGAGCATTTTTCACAGCCTGAGGTGCGCGGTCGCCATGGCGGAACACCTGTCCGACCCGCGGCCCGAGTGGGAGATCGCGGCGGACCGGCTCGGGGCAGTCCTCCGTCATCACGAGCACGCGTTCGTCACCAAACCCGCGCATTCGATGGATTGGTACTACCCGATCCTCGCCGGGGCGCTGCGGGGCAGCGCCGCAGTCGAGAGAATCGATCAGCGGTGGGACGATTTCGTCGTCGACGGCCTCGGCATCAAGTGTGTCGACCACCAACCCTGGGTCACCGGGGCGGAGACATGCGAGTTGGTGATGGCCCTCGATGCGGTCGGGCGACGCGATCACGCCGTGGAGCAGTTCGCCAACATGCAGCATCTCCGCGATCCGGACGGTGCGTACTGGACCGGTCTGGTGTACTCGGACGGCAAACGGTGGCCGGTCGAGCGCACCACGTGGACTACCGCGGCGGTCATTCTTGCGGCCGACGTCCTCTGCGGGGCCACACCCGGCAGCGAGATCTTCCGCTAGGTGCGGATCAGGACCCGAAGTGACCCGACCACGGTTTTCTCCGCGAAATCGCCGCTGTCGAGAGCTCGCCGATAGATCCGGTACGGCGCCTGACCACCGTCGTTCGGGTCGGGGAACACATCGTGAATCAGCAGCGCGCCACCGGGTTTCACCCACGGAGACCACCCCTCGAAATCGGTGGACGCCGCCTCGTCGGTGTGACCGCCGTCGATGAACAACACGTCGATGGGCGTGTTCCACAACGACGAGACTGCACCGGATCGCCCGACGATCGCGATGACGGTGTCGTCGAGTTCCGCTTCGGAGATCGTCCGTCTGAATCGGCCGAGGGTGTCGAACTTCCCGTCCGAGGGGTCCACGAGGGTCGTGTCGTGATACTCCCACCCCACCTGATGTTCTTCCGAGCCACGGTGATGATCGACCGTGACGACACGGCCACCGGTGATCTCGGCTGCGCTGCCGAGGAACACGGTGGATTTGCCGCAGTAGCTTCCGATTTCGACGGCAACACCGTCACCGAGGTGAGCGACGGTGGCGTCGAACAACCCGAGCCCCTCGTCGGTGGGCATGAAACCCGTGGCGTGCTCGGCGATGCGGAGACGATGCTCGGGCATGGTGATGGGATTCGGCACAGAACGATCCTGTCAGGGCAATTCTGCGGGCCTAGCGCCGGGACAACTTACGTGCCCACGTGAGCAAGCCGCCGACCGCGATCAGGGCCACGATGCCGACGCCCACCCGCACCGCGAGATCCCCGTCGGCGGAGTCCGAACCCGAAGCCAGAGGTCGGTTCGGCACCGCGGTCGAGGTCGGCGACGACGGGGTTGCCGTCTTGGTCACCGCCCTGTCGGAAACCGAGTTCGCGTCGACCAGCGTCCCGACCGACGTGCCGGCGGGGAGCGCGAAGCCGTAGTCCAGCAGTCGTGCAACCTGTTCCCAGGGCCGGATCGGAAGCACGTCCGCGTCCATCACACTGACCGCCAGCCGGCGCCCGTTCTTCTGCGCCCCACCGACGAAGGTCTGGCGGGCGTCGTCGGTGTATCCGTTCTTGCCACCCAGTGCGCCGTCGTAGTTGTACAGAAGCTGGTTGTCGCTGGCGAGCGTGAACCCGGGGTGGTCCTTGTCGTCCGGAACTGCCGGGTCCTTGGGATAGCCGGGGAACGGAACCGACTCCGTTGAAATCAGCTGGGCGAACGTCGGATCCGCGATCGCAGCTCGGAAGATGAGCGCCAGGTCGTACGCCGAGCAGGACATACCGGGGCCGTCCAGTCCCGACGGGGTGACGACACGGGTGTCCAGGGCGCCGAGCGCGGCTGCTTCGTCGTTCATCTTCTGCACGGCGACGTCCACACCGCCGAGTTGCACGGCAATGGCGTGCGCCGCGTCGTTGCCGGACGCCATCACCAACCCCTGCATCAGCTGACGGATCGTGTAGACCCCACCCTTGCCGATGCCGACGGCACTTCCTTCCGCCTGCGCGTCCTCGGCAGTGCCGGTGACGGATGCGTTCAGATCGAGTTCTTTCAGGGCGACCAGCGCCAACAGTGTCTTGATGGTGCTCGCCGGACGGTAGCGGCCGTGCGGGTCCTTCGCCGCGATCACGTCGCCGGTGTCGAGGTCGGACAGAACCCACGCCGTGGCGGAGATGTCTGCCGGAAGCGGAGGGGTGCCCGTGGCCGTGACGACGCCGCACGCGTCGAGTTCGGGACCTCCCACCGCGTCGGCGGGAACCGGCGCCGGAGACGGGACCGTTCGACCCGGTTCGGGAACTTCGGACGAGTCGATGGCCGGCGGCGGGCTGGTGCGATTCGGGCAGTTGTCCGTGTTGGGCGTCGTGAATGGTGTTGACGTGACCGACGTTTCGGGAGGTTGGGCCGCGGCAGGTGCCGCGAGGCCGAGCAGGATCGCGGACGTGGCGAGCGCGGCGGCGATCGAGTGTCTCATCGTGGAAGAAGGGTAAGCGAACGCCCCCGTCGGATGAGCGACGGGGGCGTTCGGCGTGTCGAGCAGGCTCAGCTGTTTTCAGGGCTCAGCTGTTTTCAGGGAAGCCGAGGTTGATGCCGCCGTGGCTGGGGTCGAGCCAGCGGCTGGTGACGGCTTTGCCGCGGGTGAAGAAGTGGACGCCTTCGGTGCCGTGGGCGTGGGTGTCGCCGAAGAGGCTGTTCTTCCAGCCGCCGAAGCTGTAGTACGCCATGGGAACCGGGATCGGGACGTTGATGCCGATCATGCCGACCTCGACCTCGTTCTGGAACCGCCGCGCTGCGCCGCCGTCGTTGGTGAAGATGGCGGTGCCGTTGCCGTACGGGTTGGCGTTGATCAGCTCGAGCGCTTCGTCGTAGGTGTCGACGCGCACCACGGAGAGGACGGGTCCGAAGATCTCGTCGGTGTAGATGGACATGTCGGTCTTGACGTTGTCGATCAGCGTCGGGCCCAGCCAGAAACCGTCGTCCCCGCCGTCGGCCTTCACTCCGCGACCGTCGACGACGATGGTGGCGCCGTCGGCTTCGCCTGCGTCGACGTAGGAGGCGACCTTGTCACGGTGGGCCTTGGTGACCAGTGGACCCATGTCCGAGTTACGGGTGCCGTCGCCGGTGACGAGCGGGGTGGTGCGCTCGACGATCTTGGCGACGAGGTCGTCGGCGATGTTTCCGACGGCGACGAGCGCGGAGATGGCCATGCAGCGCTCACCGGCGGATCCGAAGCCGGCGTTGACCATGGCGTCGGCGGCGAGGTCGAGGTCGGCGTCGGGCAGGACGATGGCGTGGTTCTTCGCTCCGCCGAGGGCCTGGACGCGTTTGCCGTTGGCGGTGCCGGTGGAGTAGACGTACTGCGCGATGGGGGTGGAGCCGACGAAGGAGATCGACTTGATCTTCTTGTTCTCGAGCAGTTCGTCGACGGCGAGCTTGTCGCCTTGCAGGACGTTGAACACGCCGGGGGGCAGGCCGGCTTCCTCCCACAGTTCGGCGAGCCAGATGCTGGCGGTGGGGTCCTTCTCCGAGGGCTTGAGCACGACGGTGTTGCCGCAGGCGATGGCGACGGGGAAGAACCACATGGGGACCATGGCGGGGAAGTTGAAGGGGGAGATGATGCCGACGGGTCCGAGGGGCTGGCGGATGGAGTACACGTCGACGTTCGTCGAGGCGTTCTCGGTGTAGCCGCCCTTGAGCAGATGCGGAATGCCGCAGGCGAATTCGACGACTTCCTGGCCGCGGCTGATCTCGCCGAGTGCGTCGGAGAGAACCTTGCCGTGCTCGCTGGTGATGATCTCGGCGAGTTCGCCCTTCTTGGCGTTGAGCAGTTCGCGGAACTTGAAGAGCACCTGGGTGCGCTTGGCGAGAGAGGTGTCGCGCCAGGCGGGGAATGCGGCGGCGGCAGCGTCGATGACGGCGCGTGCGTCGTCGAGGTTGGCGAGGGCGAGCTCGCCGGTGACCTCGCCGGTGGCGGGGTTGGTGACGGGAGCGGTCTTGTCGGAGGTTCCGGCGAACGGCTTACCGTCGAGCCAGTGAGCGATCGTGTTGGGACTCATGTGGATTCCTTAGTTGTCAGGACGGGGAATGCTTGGAGACGTACTCGTTCATCGTCTGGAGTTGGTACCGCGAGACTTCGTGCGCGTTCTCGTTCTCGGCGAAAACACTCGAGACCATGACGGTGTCGTCGCGGTCGTAGAAACCGAGTTTGCCGAGGCCGCCGAAGAACTGGTCCCAGTCGACGTCGCCGTCACCGATCTTGAGGTGTTGGTGGACGCGGACCGCGTTGCCGGGCGGGTTGGTGATGTACCGGAGTCCGTGCGAGCGATGATGATCCATCGTGTCGGCGACGTGCACGAGCCGAACGAGGTCACCGGCCGCTTCCATGATCCCGGCGAGGTTGCCCCCCATGTGGAACTGATGGCACGCGACGATCACCATGCCGATGTTCTTGGAATTGACTCCACGAATCATACGGATGGCGGCGAGGCCGTCCTCGACGAAATCGTCCGGATGCGGGTCGATTCTGACGTCGATTCCTTCACGCTCGATGATCGGAACCAGTTCCTCCATCGACCGGTAGAACGCGCGCTCGGATTCTTCCGCCTTCTCCGGCCGGCCGCTGAACTCGGTGTTCATCACGTGCACACCGAGATCGACCGTGATCTGGATGGCACGTTTCCAGTACCGCACGGCCGCTTCGCGGGAGTCTTCGTCGGGACCGGACCACCGCAGAACGGGCAGCACCGACGCGATCCCGACGCCCGCGTCCGAGCACGCCTTCTTGAACTTTCCCACCAAGTCGTCGTCGGCCTTGGGGTGGTTGAAGAACGGGATCATGTCGACGTGCGGCGTCAGCTGCATCCATTCGTATCCCAGATCGGCCACGACGCCCGGAAGTTGGAGCAACGAATAGTCGTGATGGAACGGGGTGGGATCGAGCGCGATCTTCATCTCACGCTCCCGCAATGCTGCTGCGCTGCACCATGTCCACCGCCACCCGCTCGCCGGATTCGAGTGACTTCACTCCGGCGGCACACACGGCGGCTGCGGCATATCCGTCCCACGCACCCGGACCGTCGATGTAGTTGCCGGTCTCGGCTCCGGCGACGACGGCGTCGACCCAGCGCTGGATCTCGGAGTCGTACGCCTGACCGAAGCGCTCGACGAACGACGGGGTGATCTGCCCACCCCACGTGCCCGGCGCGGTCTTGCGAACCAGACCCACGTCGAGTCCGATCATCGCGGAACCGAGTTCGCCGACCACCTCGGTGCGAACCTCGTAAGCCACACCGGTGGTGACGAACACCTCGGCGTCGACGTGCTTGCCGGACTCCGTCGAGAACAGAGCGATCTGTGGATCAGCAAGGCCCTGCGGCGCAGCAGGATTGGCGGACGGCTTGATGATCTGCACCGAGGTGATCTCTTCGTCGAGCAGGAACCGGGTGACGTCGACCTCGTGGACGAGCGAGTCCTTGACGATCATGGCGCTGTCGAAGTGCGGCGGAACGGCCGGATTGCGGTGCGCGCAGTGTACGACCAGCGGTCGGCCCAGCTCACCCGCCACGATCAGGGCCTTGAGCTGCTCGTACTCGGTGTCGAACCGGCGCATGAAACCGACCTGGATGAGCTTCTTGCCCAGCTCGGCTTCGGCCTTGACGACCGCAAGGGAGGTCTCGACGTCGGTGGTCAACGGCTTCTCGCACATCACCGGTTTGCCGTGCTCGATGCACGCGAGAAGCTGCTTCTCGTGCGTCGGGCCGGGGGTGGCGAGCAGGACTGCGTCGACGTCGGGATCTGCGATCGCGTCGATCGGGTCGCCCACCACGCGGCAGCCGGGAATGGTGGCGGCAAGCGCCTCGGCCTTGGAGCTGTCGTAGTCGTTGATGACGGCGACGCGGGCGCCGGCGATGGCACCGGTGATGCGGCGAACGTGGTCGGCGCCCATCATGCCGACGCCCAGTACTGCGATGCGAAGTTCGGTGCTGCGAAGTTCGTTGGACATTGTGGAAGGTCTCCTACGGGTCAGCTGAATCGGACGGATGGAATCCCGCAGGACCCCAGGTATTTACGGGTGCGCTGGGCAATGGGCAGCGGCGCGTCGACGTCGCACGGGTACATGTCCTGCTCGACGATCGCGAAGACGTCGATGTCCAACTTCTCGATGGCGGCGAGCAGCGGCGGCATGTCCGGAATACCGAGAGGCGGTTCGGTCATCGCGCCGAGCTTGACGGCTTCGCCGAAGGGCAGGTCCTCGGCCGCGACCTTGGCCCGGACCTCTTCGTTGACCTGCTTGAGGTGCAGATAGCCGATGCGCTCGGGTGCGCGTTCGATGATGGCGATGTTGTCTCCGCCGCAGTAGCTGATGTGTCCGGTGTCGAGGCACAGGTTCACGAACTCACTGGAGGTGCCGTCGAGGAAGCGGTACACGTTCTCCTCGGTGTCGACGTGCGAGTCGGCGTGCGGGTGGTACTGCGCCTTGACGCCGTACTGCTCGAACATGCGCTTACCGAGTTCGTTCATGCCTTCGGTCTTCTTGCGCCACTGTTCGGTGGTCAGGTTTCGGTCTTCGAGTACGGCGCCGGTGCTGGGATCGCGCCACATCTCCGGGATGACCACGACGTGCTTGCCGCCTGCCGCCGCGGTGAGTTTGGCAACGTCCTCGATCTGCGTCCAGACCGCATCCCACGCGTCGTCCTGGTGCAGGTGCTCGAAGACCGTTCCCGCGGACAGCTTCAGGTTGCGAGAACCCAACTCGTCCAGCAACTTCTGCGGGTCCGTGGGCAGATACCCGAAGGGGCCCAGCTCGATCCACTCGTATCCGGATGCGGACACCTCGTCGAGGAATCGACCGTACGGCGTCTGTCCCGGGTCGTCGGGGAACCACACGCCCCAGGAGTCGGGTGCGGAACCTACGAGGATCTTGCTCATTGTCGATACCTTTCGAGAAGTAGTGGTTGTGCGGTGTGAATCAAGCGGAGGTCGTGTGTTCGTGGTCTGCGGGCACGAATTCGGAGTCGCGGAACTGGTCTTCGAGTTCTTCGAGGGTGCGGCCCTTGGTTTCGGGGACGTACTTTCGGACGAAGACGATGGATGCGATGTTGATGATCACGAAGATTCCGAAGGTTCCGGTCGATCCGAGGGCGGAGTTGACGACCGGGAACAGGAACGAGATGGCGGCGTTGGTGGACCAGAGTACGAACACCGCGATACCCATGGCGAATCCACGGATGGCAAGCGGGAAGATCTCCGAGAGCAGCAGCCAAACGCAGGTGCCGATGAAGCACTGTACGAATGCGACGAACACCATCATGGCCGCAAGAATGACGTAGCTGCGGAAGTCGGATTGCGGCAGCAGGAACACGAGGGCGAGCGCGGCTTGCGAGGTGGCGACGCCCACGAAGCCGATGGTGAGCATGCGGCGGCGAGAGACGAATCCGAGCAGGACGATTCCGACGATGGTCATGATCACGGACGTCACGCCGACGGCGATGGTACTCACCAGCGAGGCGCTGACGCCGAGGCCGGATTCTTCGAGGATGGTCGGCGCGTAGTAGTTGACGGAGTTGATGCCGGTGGCCTGCTGGACGACGGCGAGGCCGATGCCGGTCCAGAGCAGACGTCGCATCCAGGGGTAGTAGTGCAGGTAGCGGATTGCGGCGCCGCGGTCCTCGTTGCGTTCGCGTTCGGCGTTCTGGGCGATCTCGGTGAGCTCGCGATCCACGTCGGAGGCGGGGCGGCTCTGGACGAGCACGGCGCGGGCATCGCCGAGCCGCTCTTGTGCGGCGTACCACCGAGGCGAGTCGGGAAGTGCGAACATGCCCACGAAGAGCGCGATCGCGGGGATGGTGGCGACCGCGAGCATGTACCGCCAGACGTGGGGATCCTGGATGACGGCGTCGAGGGCGGCGTTGATGGCAAAGGCGAGCATCTGCCCGGTCACGATCATGAGTTCGTTGATCGTCACCATGCGTCCGCGCCGTTCGGCCGGCGCCATCTCGGCGAGGTACAGCGGGCACGTGACGGCGGCGGCTCCCACGCCGAGGCCGAGGATGATGCGCGCGGCGACCATGACCTCGACGTTTGGTGCGACGGCGCATCCGAGCGCGCCGACGAGGAACAACATTGCGCAGACCAACAGGGTTCGCTTGCGGCCGAGTACGTCGGACAGGCGACCGCCGAGGAGCGCACCGAATGCAGCGCCCGGGAACAGCAGCGAACTGACCACGGTGGCTTCGCCGAACGCGCTGAGCCCGAGGTCGTCCTTCATGTAGAGGAGGGCGCCCGATATGACGCCTGTGTCGTAGCCGAACAGCAGGCCACCGAGGGTGGAGATCACTGTCAGCTTGGTCAGGAACCGACTTCCCGACTTCGTCGTGGAGGGCATGAGGCGCCAATCTGGTTGCCGTAGGTAGTGGACTAACGCGCTTAAGTAACGCGCGTGAGTACTACTATGAGCTGGATCACCATGGGTGTCAAGAAGCGCCCTGTGACAGCATCGGGCACGCCCGACGGCAAGAGATGAGGTGTGGTGACCGGAGCACGAGCACGAAAGCCGACGATGGACGACATCGCGGCGCGGGCCGGTGTCTCCCGCACGTTGGTGTCGTTCGTCCTGCGCGGTAAAGCGGGAGCCGGCGAGCAGACACGACAGCGGGTGCTGCAGATCGCGGACGAACTCGGATACCGGCCGGACGCTGCCGCGCAACTGTTGGCCCGCGGTCGCAGCCGCACTCTGGGTGTTCTGATCGACGTCGAGCAGCCGTTCCACGCACAGTTGGTCACGCGGATCTACCCGATCGCCAAGACGGTCGGATACGAGGTGCTGTTGTCGGCGAGTGCGCCGGGGCGTGACGAGATCGCCGCGATCGAGTCCTTGATCGGGCACCGATGCGAGGGTCTGATTCTGCTCGGTCCCGGTTCGGACCAGAGCTATCTCGAGGAGCTGGAACAGCGCGCCGTGGTCGTGGTGGTGGGCAAGCCGGCGCCCCCGAGTGCGTTCGACAGCGTGCGCAGTGCCGACGACAGCGGAATTCGTCAATCGGTGCAGCACCTGGTCGAACTCGGTCACCGCGCCATCCATCACATCGGCGGGGGTGCCGAGTCGAGCGCCGCGGTGCGGCGCGACGCCTACATCGATGCCATGCACGCGCACGGTCTCGACGAGTGCGTTCGCGTGATCGACGGAGCGCACGACGAAGCGTCCGGGGCTGCGGCGGGACGACGCATGCTCGACGAGGGGACGCTGCCGACTGCGGTGCTCGCCGGAAACGACCGCTGCGCACTGGGCTTGATGGATTCGCTCGATCGCGCCGGAGTGCTTGTGCCCGAAGACGTTTCGATTGTCGGATACGACGACAGCGACATCGCGCGGCTCTCGCGCATCGACCTCACCACCGTCCGGCAGAACGTGGACGGCTTGGCCGAGAACGCCGTGGCCTTCGCGGTGGCGCGCCTCGAAGACGACGAACTCCGAGCCACGGAAATCGTCGTTGAACCGCATCTCGTCGTGCGGGGAAGTACCGGGCCGGTGCGCACAGAAGTTCGAGCGCGACAGCGGTAACGGCGACCGGGCAGGGCGCACCTCGCCCGGTCGGTTACCGCTCACCCTCGACGCTTCGAGTCGAAGCGCCGGAGGGGCGAAGGAACGGACGCTGGATCTTCTTCCACTTCTCGTACGTCGCGTACGCGGTTTGCGTCGACTCGAGCGTCGACGTCGCGCTCACGGGGACGTCCCACCAGGACTGCGAGTCCGGTGCCGGGATGCGGGGGTCCGTCTCGACGTGGATCACGGTGCTCACGTCGCTCGCCTTGGCCGCCTTCACGGCCTGAGTGAATTCCGACGCGTTGTCGACGCGAACGACGTCGACACCGAGGCTGGCGGCGTTGGCAGCGAGATCGACCGGTAGCACGTCGCCCTGCAAGCGCCCGTTGTCGCTTCGGTAGCGGTAGTCGGTGCCGAATCTCTGCGACCCCAACGATTCCGACAGCGAGCCGATCGACGCGAAACCGTGGTTCTGTACCAGGATCATGATGATCTTGACGCCTTCCTGCACGGCGGTCACCAGTTCGGTGGCCATCATGAGGTACGAGCCGTCGCCCACCATGATGAACACGTCGCGGTCGGGCTCGGCCATCTTGGCACCGATGCCGCCGGCGACCTCGTATCCCATGCAGGAGAACCCGTATTCGACGTGGTATCCCTTCGGATCGCGAATGCGCCAGAGCTTGTGCAGATCACCCGGCATCGAGCCGGCGGCGCACACCACGACGTCGCGGGGATCGGACAGGGTGTTGGCCAGCCCGATCACCTGGTTCTGGTTCAACGGCACCGTGTCGTCGTCGATGCGGTAGACGGACGCGACCGTCGTGTCCCACTCTTTCGCGAGTTCGGTTGTGCGCGTGCGATAATCATCGCTTACCTGGTAGCCGTCGAGAGCGATCGTCAGCGCATCGAGGGCCTCACGAGCGTCCGAGACCACGCTTACGCCGCCCTGCTTGACGGAGTCGATGGACGCGACGTTGATGTTGACGAACTGCACGTCGGGATTGTTGAACGCGGTGCGGGATGCGGACGTGAAATCACTGTAGCGCGTACCGATTCCGATGACGACGTCCGCATCGGTCGCGAGAGCATTGGCCGCGGTGGTTCCGGTCGAGCCGATGGCGCCGACCGATTGCGGGTGGTCGTACGGCAGCGAACCCTTGCCGGCTTGGCTCTGCCCCACCGGAATTCCGGTCGCGGCACAGAATACAGCCAGTGAATCGGTTGCGCCGGAATAGATCACACCTCCGCCGGCCACGATCAGCGGCGTGCGCGCTGTACGAATGACCTCTGCTGCACGGGCGATCACCGACTTCTCCGGTAGCGGCCGAGCGACATGCCAGGTCCGAGGTGCGAAGAGCGATTCGGGCCAGTCGAAGGCTTCGGCCTGAACGTCCTGCGGGATGGCGACGGTAGCTGCGCCGGTCTCCACCGGATCGGTGAGAACACGCATGGCGCCGAGCAGTGCGCTCGGGAGCTGTTCGGGGCGCCACACGCGGTCGAAGTAGCGGGAGAGCGGCTTGAAGGCGTCGTTCACCGTCACGTCGCCGCTGGACGGAAGCTCCAGCTCCTGCAGTACGGGCGAGCTGGCCCGCGTCGCGAAAGTGTCTGCGGGGAGCAGCAATACCGGAAGTCGGTTGATGGTGGCGAGCGCGGCCCCGGTGAGCATGTTGGTCGACCCCGGACCGACGCTGGCTGTGACGGCCCACGTCTGCAGTCGGTCCTTCTGACGCGTGTACGCCACCGCGCTGTGGACCATCGCCTGCTCGTTACGTCCGAGCACGTAGGGAAGCTCGGGTTCGGTTCCGGCCTCGACCGCGTCGATCTCCGCCTGCAGCAGAGCCTGACCGAGTCCGGCGACGTTGCCGTGGCCGAAGATGCCGAAGGCACCCGCGAAGAACTTGCTGCGTACCCCGTCGCGTTCGACGTACTGGTTCGCGAGAAACTTCACGACCGCCTGCGACACCGTGAGATGCACTGTGCTTTCGGTGTTCTCGGTCTTGTCAGCCGAGATGGGCGCGGTGGAGACCACGGTCATGCTCCTTTGCGGGTAGGCCGGAGGCCGGTCGGGTCGTTGCTGTGGAGAGGTAGGCGGGGATCGATGTCCTGGTCGGACCACGTGCCACGAATCCAGGTGTGTTCGGGGTCGTCGACGATGTTCCAGGCGCGTTCGGCGCCCGGTCCGGCCATGACGTTGAGGTAGTACATGTGGTAGCCGGGCGCCGCGACGGACGGCCCGTGGTACCCGTGCGGTACGAGCACGACATCGCCGGTACGCACCTCTTCGAGCACCTCGATCGGCCGGGCCGGCGTTCCGTAGACGCGGTGGTAGCCGAATCCGTTGCTGTCGTCGGGTCCGTCGGCGATCTCGAAGTAGTAGATCTCTTCCAGTGCCGATTCGCGCTCGGTGTTCTCGTCGTGCTTGTGGCCGGGGTACGACGACCAGTTGCCACCCGGTGTGATGACCTCGCAGGCGATGATCGAATCGGCCTCGAACGTGTCCGCGGTGCCGAAGTTGTGTACCTGCCGGCTGCAGTTCCCGGCTCCGCGGAGCTCGACGGACACGTCGGCGGCGGGGACGTAGCGAAACGCGAGCTTCTCGGCCGCCCGCGCGCCGCAGAGTGCGAACCGTCCGCCGTCGACGCTCGAGACGGTGTAGGAGGAGTCTCTGCCCACGTAGACGAAGTCGGACGGACCGTCGAACACCGAATGACGTCCTGCGAGTTCGAACTTGGTGCCGTCGCTGGTGACGGTGGCCGAGCCGGACAGAGGAACGACCATGATCTCGTCGTCGCCCGAGGTGAGGTCTACCGACTGGCCGGGGGTCAGCTTCAGGATGTGCAGGGTCGACTCGGTCCAGCCTGCCGACTCCGGGGTGACCGAGGTGGCGAACGGACCCGAGGCGCCGCTGCCCGCGGGGATGTAGTACTCGCTGTTCATTGTCGACTACCGCACCATGTCGACTGCGGTACCGACGGCCGCTGCGACGTCACCGTCGGGCGGGTAGAGCAGGGTGCGTCCGACGATGAGACCGCGGACAGCCGGAATCTCCAGTGCGCGAGCCCAACTGGCGTAGGTCTCGTCCGGAGCGGTTTGTGGGTCGCCACCGAGCAGGAGGGTCGGGAGCGTCGTCGCGTCCATGACGCGTTCCATCTCGTCGACGACGGGAAGCTTCATCCACGTGTACGCGGAGGTGGACCCGAGGCCCTGGGCGATGTGAATGGATTTGATGACGGCGTCGGCGGACAGGTTGTTGGTGACCTTGCCGTCGACACGTGAGGAGAGGAAGGGTTCGACCATCGCCATCAGCCCCTCGGCCGCGAGTTCGTCGATCGCGTTGGCGCAGGCGGTCAGGGTGCCCAGCGTGCCCGGATCGTCGAAGTCGATGCGCGTCAACATCTTTGCACCGTTCATCCGTGCCTTGGCCGTGGAGGCCGCGGTGGCTCCGGTCATCCGGTCGTCGAGCTCGAACGACGCACCGGCGAGTCCGCCGCGGTTCATCGAGGAGATGACCACCTTGTCGTGCAACGCGCCCATCAGGACCAGGTCGTCGAGAATTTCGGACGTGGCGAGCACGCCGTCGACGCCGGGGTTCTCCAACGCGGTCCGCAGTCGGTCGAGCAACTCGGATCGGCTGTTCATCGCGGTGGCGTGCGATCCGACGGCGAGCGCTCCACGGGCGGGGTGGTCGGCGGCGACGATCATGAGTCGGCCGTTGCCGCGAATGGTCTCGCGAGTGGCGCGGGTGGCCCAGGCTCGCTCGATGGCGCCGGGGTCGGCTGCGCGCACGGCGGTGACTTCGGCGTAGGAGGCGCAGGTGGCCGGCTGCGAGGCGAGGACGGTGTCAGACATTGACGGCTCCGGAGGTGGTGGTGGACGCAGCGTCCCCGAGAGAGGGCACGTCGGAATTCGCGAGAGCGGATACTTCCGCTTCCGTCGGCATGGCGGTGGAGCACTCGAGGCGCGAGGCCACGATGGCTCCGGCGGCGTTGGCGTACCGAAGAATCTTCTCCAGCGGCCAGCCGGCAAGTAGTCCGTTGATCAACGAACCGCCGAAGCTGTCTCCGGCGCCGAGTCCGTTGACGACGTCGACGGTGTTGGGGGGAACCTCGACACGCTCGGTCCTCGTCTTGCCCAGCACCCCTCGCGGGCCCTGCTTGACGATGGCGAGTTCCAGTCCGAGATCGAGGAGAGCATCGGCAGCGCGATCGGGATCGGTTTCCCCGACGGCCACTTCGCACTCCTCGCGGTTGCCCACCGCGACGGTGACATGGCGCAGGGCGCGCTGCACCTGCTCGGTGGCAGCGCCGGGGGACGACCAGAACATCGGTCGGTAGTCCAGATCGAGAACCGTCAGCGGTGCGCGGTCACGGGCTTCCCATGCGGCGAAATGCGCACTGCGGCTGGGCTCTTCGGACAGTCCGGTCACGGTCGACCAGTACAGCGACGCAGCTTTCACGGCATCGGTGTCGATGTCCTCGGGCCGGATCTGCAGATCCGGCGCCGTCGGCTTGCGGTAGAAGTAGAGCGGAAAATCGTCGGGCGGAAAGATTTCGCAGAACGTGACCGGCGTTGCGTAGTTCTCGTCGGTGATCACATAGCGATTGTCGACGCCGAGTCGCTCGAGTTCAGCGCGAACGTAGCGGCCGAAAGGATCGTCACCCGCACCGGAAATCAACGCGCTTCGACGGCCGAGACGGGCGGCGGCCACGGCGACGTTGGCCGCGCTGCCGCCGAGAAATTTGCCGAAGGTGTCGACCTCGTCGAGGCCGACTCCGACCTGCAGTGGGTAGATGTCGACGCCACTACGCCCGATGGCGAGGACGTCGAATCCTGCTTCGGCTCGTGCTGCGGGGGTGGACACATCGGCTCCAAACGTCGGAAGTGGTCGGCTTGCTCATACTGTGCTCCAGGCCACAGGGGATGTCAATAGTTTGTCCTGACATTCTAACTTGACGTCATCAAGTTGACCATCACCTACACTCGTCCCACGGCACGCGGGGTCGTCGCAGCAGGAAGCGCCGTCGTCAGATCGGAGTCACGTATGAGCCAGCAGCTCGCCGTCGAGCTCGACAGGTCCAGTCCAGTGCCGTTGTACTACCAACTCGCGCAGGCGATCGAAGGGTCGATCCTCGGCGGTACGTTGGCGCCGGGCGACCGGTTCGAGAACGAGCTGGCGCTGGCGAAACGTCTCAACCTGTCGCGGCCGACCACGAGGCGAGCGATTCAGGAGCTGGTCGACAAAGGGTTGCTGGTTCGTAAACGGGGTGTGGGCACGCAGGTGGTGCAGAGCCCGGTCCATCGCCCGGTCGAGCTCACCAGTCTGTTCGACGACCTTGCTCGCGCAGGCCAGAACCCCAGTACCAAGTTGCTCGAATACACGGTCGGGTTGCCGGGTGAGGAGGTGGCGCGCGAGCTCAACGTGTCACCGGACTCGGAGATCGTGACGATCAGGCGGCTCCGCAGCACCAAAGGCGAACCGCTCGCCCTGATGACGAACTATCTTCCCGTCGATCTAGCGCCCGATCCTGCCGAGCTCGAAGGTCAGGGTCTCTATCAGTCCTTGCGTACCAAAGGAGTTCACATCCGGCTGGCCAGGCAGCGCATCGGAGCCAAGGCCGCCGAGCGTGACGAAGCGCAACTGCTCGACGAAAAAGTACGGGCGCCCTTGCTGACCATGAACCGCACCGCCTTCGACGACTCCGGCAAAGTCGTGGAGTACGGGGCCCACGTCTATCGGGCGTCCCGGTACTACTTCGACACGACGCTGGTGGATCGATAGGCGCGCGCAGTCACGTCCCGATCGAGGTGAGGAACGGAGTGACCTGGTCGAGCGCGTAGTCGATGGACAACGGGCTCGGCGTGTTGAGGGCCACCACGGTGGCGTAGTCCGTGACGAACATGCCGCCGGACTTCACGGACGGCAGATCCCCGTACCCGGGCAACCGCTCGAGGTCGGCGGCCGTACCGCCGTTGACGAGCATGATCACGAGATCCGAACTCAGAACGTCGAGCCGCTCCGGACTCGTCACCACACGTCCGCCGGTCACGTCGCCGTCGACGACCGGCAACGACATCCCCAACTTCTCGTAGAACGCCGAGGCGGAATCGTCGGGATCGGCCACCAGCACGAGTTGCTGTGTTGCCGGAATGTATTGCGAGAGCAGCGCTGTCCGGTCCTTCAGCTGGGGCAATCGCGTAGCCGTCTCGGCCAGGCGCGTGTCGACCGCCGCCACGACGTTCTCGGCCTTGCTTTGCTTGTCGACGATTCTGCCCAGCGCCCTGGTCAATCCGTCGTAGGTCGAGCCGTCACCGGTCCCGAGTTGGGGGATCGTCGGCGCGATCGCAGACAGTCGGTCGTAGTCGCCCTTGGTCGCCGCACCCCAGTCGGCAAGTATCAGGTCCGGTTCGTACGACGCGATCCGCTCCGCGGGCAGGGCGGCGCCGTCGACGGAGTCGATGCGCGGAACATCGGCGGCGAGAGCGCTCTCCCAGGGGTATCGGCCGTCGGGTGCGCCGGTGACGTCGGCCATGTACGCAACCGGTTGCAGTCCGAGTGCCAGTACGGCGTCGGTGGCCGGCGCCGTCAGGGTGACGATTCTGGTCGGGTTTCCGGCCACGGTGGTCGTTCCGAACGTATGGTCGACGGTGGTGGTGCGATCCTGGATCGACTCCGTCGGCGCGTCTGTCGAACAGCCGGTGACAGCGGTGGCGATCAGAGCAGCGGCGAGCAGGACACGTTTCATGGAGCGGAAGTATGCCTTACCTAACTCCCACGATGGGGAGCTACGTGTCGCGAATGGGGGCAGAGGTGGATCCGCGGATGTGAAGCCTCGGATCCACCAGTTCGAGTGCGGCGGGGGATCCGGGTTCGTCGATGCGGGCCAGCAGCGCTCGCGCGGCGCGCACGCCGAGGTCGGCGCTCGCGTTGTCCACACTCGTGAGCCAGACGTGTCTGAGCTGCGCAACGGAGGTGTTGTCGTACCCGACCACCGACACATCCTGCGGCACAGCAACTCCGAGCTCCTGGCACGCCGTCATCGCCCCGACGGCCGCAATGTCGTTGACCGCGTAGAGCGCGGTGGGCTTCGTCGGTGCTGCGAGCGCGCGTACGGCCGCCCGGTACCCGCCTTCTTCCGTCATGTCACAGAGTTCCACGGCGACACGAGAGCCGAGACCGTGCGACTCCATGACCTCTCGATATGCGCCCGCGCGAATGGCGGCCACTGCACCGAACGATCCAGCGATGTGGGTGATCTGCCGATGGCCGAGCGCGAGGAGGTGCTCGACGGCGAGTCCGGTGCCGGCTCGATCGTCGTTTGCCACGACGTCGACATGAGGTAGTTCGAGATCGCGGCTCGCGACCACGACGGTCGGAATGGCTGCGGCGGCTTCGGTGATGATGGACGACGGTTCGCGGGTGCCGACGAGGACGAGACCGTCGAGGCGCATTTCCAGAAAGCTGTGCAGCAGAGATTCGTCGGAACTTCGGTCCAGCCGACCGTCGCCGAGGAACATCTTGAGATCGTTCGAATCGAAGACGGTGTTCATCCCGTCGAGACAGTCGATGAACCATGGATTGCGCAAGTCGTTGACCAGGATGCCGACGATGTGTGTGCGTTGCTGTGTCAAGCTGCGAGCACTGAGATTGGGCCGATATCCCAGGTCCGCGATGGCCCGCTCCACCGCCGCCCGCTTGTCCGCACTCACGTTCGGAGATCCGCGAAGGACAAGGGAGACAAGCGACTTGGACACGCCCGCGTGCGCGGCCACGCTTCGAATGGTCGGAGTTCGCCGAGTGTCCGTCATCGACTTCCTCCCTGTGGACCGGTACAACCTGCCGTCTTGCTCGCTTGGCTGACGATAACAGCAGGTTGACACCGATGCGTCACGTCCAGCACACTCGGTCCATCGGTTTGGACCGGTCCAAAGTCTATCGATTTCCCTCCCTACTTCTCGAGAAGGCACTCACCATGAATGCACCCCAGGAAATCCGCGTCGGCGTCGCCGGCTTCGGTTGGATGGGTCGCGTACACACGCAGGCCTACGCCCGGCTGCGTCACCACTACCCGAATCTCGCGTTGGTGCCCGTCCTGGCGGCAGTCGCCGACGAGGTCCCCGGCCGCGCAGCGGAAGCCTCAGATCAGTTCGGCTTCGCGTCCGCGCTCGTCGACTGGCACGACATCGAGAACGATCCGTCGATCGGCGCGGTCTCCATCACGGCACCGAACTTTCTCCATCGCGAGATCGGGACGGCCATGGCGAGCGCGGGCAAACACATCTGGATCGAAAAGCCCGTCGGATTGTCCGCAGCCGACGCTCGGGCGGTTGCCACGGCAGCCGACTCTGCCGGCGTGCGCGCGGCGGTGGGCTTCAATTATCGCAACGCGCCGGCCGTCGAGGCCGCACGCGACATCATCTCGTCCGGCGAGATCGGTTCGATCACGCATGCTCGGTTCCGTTTCTTCAGCGACTACGCAGCGCACCCGGACGGTGCGCTGTCCTGGCGATTCGAGACGGCACGCGGCGGCAACGGTGTTCTCGGTGACCTGGCCTCGCACGGTGCCGATCTGGTCCGATACCTGTTGGGAGACATCGACTCTCTGGTCGCAGACACCGCGGTGTTCATTCCGCAGCGGGCGAGACCCACCGGTGCGACGAGCGGGCATAGCCGCGCAACGGGTGGGGAGACGGGCCCGGTGGAGAACGACGATTTCGTCAGCGCGCAGATGCGGATGGCGTCCGGCGCACGATGCACACTCGAGGCCAGTCGGGTGTCGGTGGGGGAGCAGAACGCCTACGGGTTCGAGATCCATGGCACCTCCGGCGCGGTGTTCTGGGACTTCCGCCGTATGGGGGAGCTGGGCGTCAGTCGCGGTACGCAGTACCAGGACCAACCAGTGTCGACGGTGTTCGTGGGACCGGGCAGTGGCGATTACGCCGCATTCCAGCCGGGGTCGGCGTCGGCCATGGGGTACGACGATCTGAAGGTGATCGAGGCCCGCAACTTCCTGGTCTCCATCGAACGCGGCACGCCGGTCGGCGCCACGGTATGGGACGCGGTGCGCGCGGCCGAGGTGCTCGATGCGATGGTCGAATCGGTCGACACCGGCCGCTGGGTCGCACCCTTGAAGTGATCTGCAGTCTTAATGTTAAGACAAATGGTTGACATCCGGGTGTGACCGGTATTACATAGAGGCCGAGCGGCGGTCACTGCCGCAAACGCAACCGGTCACCCCGGAAGGAACATAATGGTCACTCAGGCGGATCTGGATCTGTCGAAGCACACGGTTGTCACCGACGAGCGGGTGAAAAAGCAGAAGCCGTTCCAGCGGTTGCTGATTCGCCCCGAGATCGGTGCACTCTTCGGCGCCATCATCATCTTCATCTTCTTTGCCATCGTCGCCCCGCCGTTCCGGTCTCCCGAGGCGCTCGCGACGGTGCTCTACGCCTCGTCCACGATCGGCATCATGGCCATCGGCGTCTCGCTGCTGATGATCGGCGGGGAGTTCGACCTCTCCACCGGTGTCGCGGTGACGTTCTCGTCGATCTCGGCCTCGATGATCGCGTACAACCTGCACCTGAACATGTGGGTCGCCGCGGCATTGGCCTTGGTATTGGCGCTGGCGGTGGGATTCTTGAACGGGTATCTGGTGATGAAGACCAAGATCCCCTCGTTCCTGATCACGCTGAGCTCGTTCTTGATGCTCACCGGCATCAACCTGGCGGTGACGAAGCTGGTCACCGGTCAGGTCGCGACCCAGAACGTCTCCGACATCCAGGGCTTCGATTCGGCCAAGGCCGTGTTCGCCTCCTCGATCAGCATCGGCAGTGTCTCGCTGCGCATCACGGTGCTGTGGTGGGTCCTGTTCACTGCCATCGCGACGTTCGTGCTGATGAAGACCCGCATCGGCAACTGGATCTTCGCCGTCGGCGGTAACCAGGACTCGGCTCGCGCCATCGGCGTCCCGGTCACGAAGGTCAAGATCGGGTTGTTCATGTTCGTCGGGTTCTGCGCCTGGTTCGTCGGCATGCACCTGCTGTTCGCGTTCAACACCGTGCAGTCCGGCCAGGGCGTCGGAAACGAGTTCCTCTACATCATCGCCGCGGTCATCGGTGGCTGCTTGCTCACCGGAGGATTCGGCACCGCGGTGGGTGCGCTGATCGGAGCGTTCATCTTCGGCATGGCCAACCAGGGCATCGTCTACGCCGGCTGGAACCCCGACTGGTTCAAGTTCTTCCTCGGCGCGATGCTGCTGTTCGCGGTCATCGCCAACAACTCCTTCCGCACCTACGCAGCCAAGCGCTGAGAACCGAAGAGGCACTGACATGACCACAACTGCTGAGCCGACTACCGAACCCACCTCGGGTGGCGGCGGGACCCCGCTGATCGAACTGAAGAACGTCGGCAAGTCCTACGGCAACATCATCGCTCTGTCCGGGATCAACCTGCGCGTCGGCGCCGGTGAGGTCACCGGTGTGCTCGGCGACAACGGCGCCGGCAAGTCCACCCTCATCAAGATCATGGCCGGCCTGCACCAGCAGACCGAGGGGGAGCTCCTCGTCGACGGGGTCGACACCAAGTTCTCCTCTCCCAAGGACGCGCTCGAGCAGGGCATCGCCACGGTCTACCAGGACCTTGCCGTCGTGTCGTTGATGCCGGTGTGGCGCAACTTCTTCCTCGGTCAGGAACTGCGGAAGAAGGGGTTCCTGCGTCAGCTCGACGCGAACGCAATGCGGGCGACGACGAAGGAAGAGCTGCACAAGATGGGCATCGACCTGCCCGACGTCGACGCCCCGATCGGGTCGCTGTCGGGTGGTCAGCGCCAGTGTGTGGCGATCGCGCGTGCCATCTTCTTCGGCGCTCGCGTGCTGATCCTGGACGAGCCCACCGCGGCACTGGGTGTGAAGCAGTCCGGCATGGTGCTGCGGTACATCTCGGCGGCGAAGGAGCAGGGCTTCGGCGTCGTGTTCATCACCCACAATCCGCACCACGCGTACATGGTGGGCGATCACTTCGTGCTGCTCAATCGCGGCAAGCAGAAGCTCGACTGCAAGTACGACGAGATCAGCCTCGACGACCTGACCAAGGAAATGGCCGGCGGCGATGAACTCGACACGCTGACCCACGAACTGCGTCGCTGACGCACACAACCCACACGAGCCCCGCGCCGAGACGGTGCGGGGCTCGTCTACCTCCGAACACCACTCGAGAAGGATCTGTCATGACCTACATCGTCGACACCTGCGGCACCGCCGTGAAAATCGTTGCAGCCGCGGTAGCGCTCACGATGATGCTCGTCGCACTGCCCATCGGAATGACCGCCTCTGCCATCGCGGGTCTGGCGACCTCGTTGCGCGATTGATTCGGCCACCCGGGGTCCACTCGAGTCAATCGCCCAGCGCGAGAATACCTTCGGCGGATGCCACACAGATGGCGTCGAACTCGCGCGGTATATCGTCGCCGACCATCGGTCGGATCAGTCCGTAAGGACCTTGCCGCGTCGCGAGAACTGCGAGGCGGTATCGGCGGTCGGTGAGCCGACCGTATCGTTTCTCCGTCACCGTACGCAGCGCACCGTCGACCGCGTCGTTCACCGTCGCGACCCGCTCACGCATCGACGCCGGCACGAGATCCACCAGATCCCCCTTGCGGTACAGCGTCATGGCCTTGGCGTCGTGGGGGTTGGCTCTGCAGAACCGAGGAATGTGCCGCGCCAGGCTCGCCATGGCTTCTCGCGGGTCGTCGATCTGGGCCGCGTCCAGCAGACCGACGTGAAAGCGGTCGATCGACCGCAGCCAGAGCGCGCCGAACAACGCGTCTCGTGATTCGAATCGGTGATAGATCGATCCTGTGGGAGCCCCGACTGCACGGGCGACGTGGGCGATCGTGGTGTCCCGCCAGTGCTCCGCGCATGCGGCGGCCGCCGCGTCCAGTATCTGGTCGACGGAGAACTTCTGAGGTCTTGCCACGGTAGCGACCGTAACGTAGTTTGCGAACATGACAACTAGAACAGTTCGTCTAGAACGTCGTCCGCCGCGGTGGCTGATTCGCGTCGCGTGGACCGCGTTCGCAGTCACCGTCCCCTCTGCCGTGTGGCGCGTGCTGATGATCGTCGGTCTGATGCCGGGGACGGCCGACTTACGCGCCTTCGAACTCGGCGACGATCACACCGTGAACTATCTGTGGGTGTTCGGGCTCAGCGTCGTACAACTGACCGCGGCGTTCCTGACGGTCGGTCTGGTCAGGCCTTGGGGGACAGTCTTTCTGGGGCGTCGGGTACCTCGCTGGCCGGTGATCGCGGTGGCGACGGCAGGCGGGCTCGCCGTCACCTGGCTGTTCACGGTGTCGTTGCCCGCGCAGATCGCCACCGGGCACCGTCCCGACGCCGGCCATGTCAGCGGGCTTCCGCTCGTGGTGATGTTCGCGTGCTACGCGCCGATCGTGCTGTGGGGCCCACTCGAACTCGTGGCTACGTACGGCTACCGGAGATTCACCGGGCGCGGGCATCACCCGTCCACGAACGCCGTGGCGGACCGGTACGCCTCGGACAGTGCCTCCCGGTAGGGAAGTCTGCGGTAGTCCTCCGACAGCATTTCGACGCCCCACGTCCCGTCGTACCCGATCTCACGCAGTGTGCTCACCAGTCCGGTGAGGTCGAAGCAGCCGTCTCCTGGATACCTGCGTCGCAACACCGTGTCTTCGAACAGGGATCCGATCACGGTGGGGTCGGCATCGTTCAACTCGACGCCGATGATCATCTCGGCGGTGAGGCTGCTACGAAGCTCGTCGAACGTGGTGCCGGCACGAAAGACGTGCCACGCGTCGACGATCACACCGAGGTTCGGCCGGCCTGCCTGCCTCACCAGTTCGGCGCCCATCGGAATGGTCGAGATCGCAGAGAACGGCATCGGCTCGATGGCAATCTTCGTTCCATGCTCGGCAGCTTCATCGGCAAGCCGACGTAGAGGGTCGACGAGCGGCGCGAGGGAGGTGAGTGCTTCGCCCGGTCTCGACCCTATCTTGATGTGCGTCGGAGCCAGGGCGTCCGCAGCATCGAACAACAACTCGCGCGTGCCGTAGGAGTGTCCCTCTTCGTGGCGCGGAATCCACCAGTGCTCGAGCAGTTCGATTTCGGTGTAAGTCATGCCGGCGTCGGCGATGATCCCTCGCAGTGCGGTGAACCCGATCGTGTCGCGGAGATGACGCAGGTCGTCCTGCGCGAGACCCATTCCGACCCAGCCGGTCTCGACGACCGCACCGACGCGCTCGCCGATCGGAATCGGGCTGATCGCCGGCAACTCCATCGGCGACGTGTCACCGGCCGTGGTCCAGCACGTCGCAATCATCCGTGTGCTCACGACGCGAGTGCGACGACACGGTCGATCATGGCCATGTTCGCCACGGCGTCATCGGCGTCGAGCGGCAGTGGTGCCCCGGTGCGGATGTGCTCGGCGAACGCCTCCAGCTGATAGGTGTACGAGGATCGAGTACCGAGATGTTCCGTCCTCGCGTCGCCGTCCACGGTGATCGTGACCCGGTCGTCCGAGTTCGGCTTGATGAAGTTGTGTGCGAACGCTTCCCCGCGTGTACCGACGACCCGTATTCGGAAGTCGTACTCCGATCCGGTCATGGACCCGGTGGCCCGTCCGATCACGCCGCTCGGGAACTCGAGGCCGACGTCGAACGCGGCATCCACTCCCGACGGGTGCGCCTCGAGGCGGGCCTCCGCAACGGTGGGCTCACCGCCGGCGAAGGATCCGAACAGGCGCTGCACGTGCACGCCGTAGCAGCCGAGGTCCATCAGGACGCCACCCGCCAGGTCGGGGGACCATCGCGGATCGCCCTCGGCGGGTGCGGGCATGTGCGTGATCGACTCGACGCGCACCAACTCGCCCAGGGTCCCGTCGGATACCAACTGCTGCAGTCGCTTCGTCACCGGATGGAAGAGATAGTGGAAGCCCTCCATCACCGTGACACCGGCGCCGGCGGCAGCTCGGCGAACCTGATCCGCTTCGACGGCATCGGAGGCGAACGGCTTCTCGCTGAGCACGGGTTTGCCCGCTCGGACGGCGGCCAGATTCCAGGGTGCGTGCAGCGAATTCGCGAGCGGGTTGTAGACGACGTCGACATCGGGGTCGTCGATCACGTCTTGATAGGAGTCGACAACTCGCTCGACAACGTGCTTCTCGGCAAAGCGGTCTGCCCGGCTGCGATCGCGTGCCGCGCAGGCCACCAATCGGTGGCCCAGGATCCGGGCGGGCTCGACGATGGCCTGCTCGGCGATTCGCGACGCGCCGAGGACTCCGATCCTCATCGCATTCATACAGATGCGGCGACGCGAGCGTCGACGACGCTGCGAAGAAACGCGACACTCTTCACGACATCGAGAACGGGACCTTCGTCGACGGGCTCGTCGCCGAGAATGGTGTCCTGCTCGAGCACGAACCAGCCGTCGAAGCCCGCGTCGAGCAACGTGTTGACGACGGAGGAGATGTCGACGTCACCGGTGCCGAGCGGGGTGTACATGCCCTGTGCGACGGCCTCCGTGTAGGTGAGCTCGCCCGACTGCACCCGTGCAGCCAACGGCAACGACACGTCCTTGAGGTGCGCGTGGGTGATGCGGTGCGGCGCGGCCGTCACCAACTCCATGGGGTCGGTGCCGCCGATGAGGAGGTGTCCGGTATCGAGGCACAACGGGATGACAGATCCATCGAGCACCCGGAACACCTCGTCGCGCTGTTCGATCATGGTTCCGACGTGCGGATGGAGAACGGCACGGATACCGCGGTCGGCGGCGGCCCTGTGCAGCCGATCGAGGTTGCGCAGCAACGTCTCCCACTGACTGTCGTCGAGAACGGGACGCGAGTCGTACCCGTCGACGCCGGTCACGGCGGCCAGCACGAGTACCTCGGCGCGCGATGCCACGAACGCGTCCAGCAACGGCTGGACTTCGGGGACCGGGTCGTGGTCGGCATCGTGCAGCAACACCGGTACGAACCCGCCGACACACGTCAGGCTGAAGCGGTCCAGCGTCGCGGCGAGTTCCGACGGCTCGGTAGGCAGGAATCCTTCCGGACCCACCTCGGTCGCCGTCAATCCGGCGTCGCGCATCTCGGCGAGCACGCGCTCGGGGGAGATCTGATACCCCCAACCGGGTACTTCGCAGACTCCCCACGAAATGGGGGCTCCTGCGACACGAATGGTGCTCATTGACGTACCTCGTCGATCCGCACCGGGCGGTGCTGTTGAAGGGAAAGTGTTGCCGCCTCGGCAATCCAGGCGACTTCGAGCGCATCCTGCGCGGTGCACGGAGAGGGAATGCGGCCCTCGATCACCTGGAGGAACGCGGCGAGCTCGGCCCGGTAGGCCGAGGTGAATCTGTCCATGAAGAAATCATGAGGAGTCGAACCCGGAAAGACTGCGCCCGGTTCGAGGTTGCGGACGGGCACTCGTTCGTCCCAGCCGGCCACCACGGTGTCGTCCCGTCCGTGAACTTCGAGACGGCAGTCGTATCCGCGAGCGTTGTAGCGGGTGTTCGACACCACTCCCAACGTTCCGTTCTCGAAAGTCAGTGTGGTGGTTGCGGTGTCGACGTCGCCGACGGCGGTGAACTCGGGATCGCCCTGGTTCGACCCGGCGGCGTAGACCTCGGCGACCTCGTGTCCGACGATCCACCGGACGATGTCGAAATCGTGCACACTGCAGTCGCGAAAGATGCCCCCGGATCCGGCAATGTAGGACATGGGAGGGGGAGCGGGATCGAGTGTCGTGGACCGAACGGTGTGGAGCCAACCCAGTTCACCGGCGGCCACTGCATTCTTTGCGGCCACGAACGCTGCGTCGAAGCGTCGGTTGTAGCCGATCTGGACCGGCACCGAGCTGCCCGAGATACCCTGCACCACAGCGTGACTCTCCGCTGCGGTGGCGGCGATGGGCTTCTCGCAGAACACCGGGATGCCGGCGTCGACGCACTCGAGGACGAGTGATGCGTGTGCAGGAGTGGCTGCGGCAACCACGATTCCGTCGACGCCCGAGGCAAGCAGTTCTGCGGCGGACCCGACAGCTTTCGCGCCGAACGTCGTTGCCGTCGACTCTGTCACGTCGGCACGCTCGTCGGTGATCACCAGTCCGTCCACACCGTCCAACGCGGACAGGGTGCCCACGTGGAACGCGCCGATTCGCCCGAGTCCGATGACGCCGATCGTCGATCCCATCAGTCCTGCCCTCCGATGACGGTCTGGTCCCAGTCGATGACGGAACCGGTCACCACGCCGCTGCGCGATGACAACAGAAACACGACGAAATCGGCGATCTCGTCGACTTGGCCCAGTTTGCCCATGGGCACACTGTCATTGGCGTCGGCTACCCAATCGTCGTCGGCGCCGTGGAAGCGCTTCTGGGTCAGGGTTTCACCCTCGGTCTCGGTCCAGCCGATGTTCAGGCCGTTGATGCGGATACGGTCCCAGCGATGCGCGTACGCAGCGTTTCGAGTCAACCCGGCCAGACCTGCTTTCGCGGCCACGTACGGCGCGAGAAACGATTGGCCACCGCGTTCGGCGATGGACACGATGTTCACGATGGTTCCCACTGCGCCGCGCTCGGTCATGTCGCGTACGGCGGCCGCCATGGTGAAGAACGGACCCCGGAGGTTCACCGCGATGTGCTGATCGAAGAGTTCGGGGGTGGTGTCGAGCAGGGTGCCACGGGTGGTCAGCCCGGCCGCGTTGCACAGGGCGTCGATGCGTCCGAAACTCTCGACGGTGCGCTCGACCGAACGCCGCGCGGAATCGGGGTCCGAGACGTCGGCGTCGAGAAACACCGTGGTGTGCCCGGCAGCGTTCAATTCGTTCGCGAGGGCGGAGCCGACGTCGTGTCGTCGTCCGCTGAAGGCGACCTGCGCGCCCTCGCGCACCGCCGCACGCACGACGGCGGCGCCGACACCCTGCGTACCGCCGCTCACCAGGACGACAGCGTTTTGAAGCAGTGGTGTGTTCACCGACTCAGTCTGGCGTTCGGCCACGTTACGATCAACACCCGAAACACATCAAAAAGACCTCACAAGGGGCTGCAATGAAACATCGGTACAAGGTCCGTGAGATCGCCCAACAGGCCGGTCTCAGCGAAGCCACCGTCGACCGCGTCCTCCACGGGCGACCAGGAGTGCGTGAGGACACCAGAGCCGAAGTGCAGCAGGCCATCTCGGACCTGGACAAACAGCGCTCACAGCTCCGCCTCAACGGTCGGAAGTTCCTCTTCGACGTGGTGATGCAAACGCCGCCGCGTTTTTCCGCCGAGTTCCGCACCGCACTCGAGGCCGAGCTGCCCATGTTGTCGCCCGCGCTCGTACGGTGCCGGTTCCACTTCCGGGACACCGAGTCCGTACCCGCGATGGTCGACACACTCGGCAAGCTGACCGCGCGCGGAACGCACGGCGTGATCCTCAAGGCACCGGATCATCCGGAGGTCGTGGCCGCCGTCGATCGCCTGGTCGACATCGGGGTGCCGGTGGTGACCTACGTGACCGACGTGCCGACGTCGGCTCGGCTCGCCTACGTGGGTATCGACAACCGCGCTGCCGGCGCGACCGCTGCGTACCTCGTCGATCAATGGCTCGGAGACGTCGACAAGGAAGTACTGATCACGTTGAGCAGCAGCGTGTTTCGAGGTGAGGGCGAGCGGGAGATGGGGTTTCGCACCACCCTCAGGGCGCTGGCGGCCGAGCGGGGAACCGACACGGGTCGAACCGTCGTCGAGATCGCCGGAACCGACGGAATGGACAGCACCATCGAGACGCTCGTACTCGACGCGCTCGTCGAGCACCCGAACGTCGAGGCGGTGTACTCGATCGGCGGGGGCAACACGGCCATCGCTCGGTCCTTCGCCGAACTCGGTCGTCGGTGCAGGGTGTTCGTGGGGCACGACCTCGACGAGGACAACCGGGTCCTGCTGCGGTCCGGCACCCTGTCGGCCGTGCTCCATCACGAGCTCCGTGCCGACGCGCGATTGGCCTGCCGCATGCTCATGCAGGCTCGCGGAGCACTCGAGGGAGTGACGAACGTCAGCTCACCGATCCAGGTTCTCACTCGGTTCAACAGCGTCTGACCGATCGACACTGTCCGATCGGCCGACGGTGCGCGACCGAAAGGTGAACCACACCGCAAGGGCGAGCAGGGCAAGCGCTGCACCGATTGCGCACAGTGCGTTCCATCCGCCGACCGAGAATCCGACCGACGCTGCAACGGATCCGACGACACCGCCGAGAAAGTAGCTCACCATGTACGCGGTGTTGAGCCGACTGCGCGCTGGCGGGTCGAGGGCGAACACGACGTTCTGGTTACTCACCTGAGTCCCCTGGACGCCCGCGTCCAGCAGGAAGATACCGACGATCAGCGCGATGATCGCCCACACGGAGGAACTCGATCCGCCCAGGGCCAGGAACGCCCAGCTCGCGAGCAGGGCACTCAGAAAACCGGGCACCGCGACGTGTCCGCGACCCCGATCCGCCAGCTTTCCCGCCAGAGGCGCGGCAAGCGCACCAGCGACGCCGGCAATTCCGAACAGCCCGATGGTCGCGTCGTTCATGCCGAAGGGCGGTCCGGCGAGCAAGAACGCGAGACCGGTCCACATCACCGAGAACCCCGCCATGATCAGGGCACCGAGGGCCATCCGCAGACGCAGTTCCCGCAGGTGCGCGATCAACGACACGACGGACCGCAGAATCGACCCGTAGGTGGCGTCGACGTCGGGTCTGGCCGGGGGAACGGACCGCCATAACGCCGCCGCGAGCACGGTCAGCGCCACGGCGGCGAACCCGAACACCAGACGCCACCCACCGAGCTCGGACAGGAACCCACTCACGGTGCGCGCCAACAGAATTCCGACCAGAAGACCGCTCATCACGGTCCCGACCGTCTTGCCTCGATCCTGCGGTGCCGACAGGGCCGAGCTGAGCGGAACGATGACCATTGCCGCGGACGCTCCCACCCCGGCGAAGATCAACGCACCGGCGAGAACCGAGAACGACGGCGACACGACGGCGACGGTGTTCGCGGCCGCGCAGAACACGGTGGCGGACACGATCAGCCGACGCCGTTCGACGAGGTCGCCGAGCGGCACGAGGAACGCAAGTCCGACGGCATAGCCGATCTGGGCGGTGGTGACCAGAACTCCGGCCGTGCCCTCGCTGACGCCGAACGAACCACCGATGGTGCTGAGCAACGGTTGCGCGTAGTAGAGATTCGCAACAAGGGTGCCGCAGGCGACCGCGAGGAGGAGGACCAGACGTCTGCTGATCGGGGGTGCTTCGGCGTCTGTGCTCATCGTCCTCGTGTCCGTTGGGGTGGGTCAGATCTGGTGGCGGCGGGTCTGTTCGCGGAGGGCGTCCGACAGATCCGCAGCACCCATGTTCGTCGCCAGGGCACGTGTGACCAACTCGGCCTGCGTCTCGGCGGCCAATCCGGTCACCGGCTGATCGAGATCGAGGTTCGTCGGGAACGCGTACCCCTCCGCCGACGCTGCGACGACGTTGCGCACCGAGCGTTCGTCTCCCGACGCAGCGAGCGCCACCAACGAGGGATAGATTGCCTCGACGATGGTCTCGCGATTCACGCTGTCCATGGCCCGCCCGAACGCCGAGGACACCTGCAGCAGGTTGGCCATGCGGTAGATGTCGGAGGAGGTGTTGTGGCCGGCAGCGTGGAAGAGGGCCGGGTTGAAGAACACGGCATCGCCGGCCGCCAGCGGGAGCTGAACGTAGTTGTCCGCGAAGTACTCCCGGAACTCGGGGAGGTTGAACGCGATGTACCCCGCCTCGTACTGCTGGGAGAAGGGCAGATACATCGTGGGTCCGCTCTCGATCGGCATGTCGCAATGTGCGACGGCGCCCTGCAGTGTCAGTGCGGGGGAGAGGCGGTGGACGTGCGCGCGGAACTGCGCCGCGGTGTCGGTGGACATGAACCCGAGGTGGTAGTCCCGGTGCGGGTTCTGGGCTCCACCACCGGGATTGACCACGTTGACCGACGAGGTCACCTGATACATCGGTCCGAGCCACGCTTCGGACACGAGCGCGAGGATGTCGTTCGAGTAGTACTTCGTGTAGACCTCGGGATCGCCCAGCGCGAGCTTCTGCAGGGCAGACCAGATGCGGTCGTTCGCACCCGGCTTGGCGAAGTGGTCGCCGTTCTGCACTCCCGAATCGTGTTGACGAGCGATGGTGTCGGCGAAGTGGCGGGTGGCGTCGCCGAGGGCGTTCTCCGCGGTGAACGCGCCCTGGAACACCACGATGCCCGGACCGTGCATGAGCGCGCGAGCCAGCTCGTCCTGAAGCTCGGCGCGCGTGGTCACGTCGGCGCCCAGCAACCGGACGGTCTCCGCGTCGTACAGCAGGACATTACGTTCGGTACCGGATGCGAACGGGTAGTCCGCGGAATCGGTCTGCTGCGAGACCAATGCCCGAAAGTCGTCTATGTCGCAGTCCGCCTCGCTGAGCCGTCCGCTGCGTGGGGTGCCGATGGAGGTCGTCATGATGGGCCTTTCGGAAGTGGTAGTCGATGTTTCGCTAAGACGAGCATGACCGGTGGCTCGCAGCCGACACAACCCCAAAAAGACATCAAGAACACCTCAGTGTCAGACGCTGATCCCCAGCTGAGCGCGCATCTCGTCGATGATCGCGAGAGTGCGGACCGCGTCGACTACGGGGTGCACAGCGGATTCGGTACGACCGTCGGCAATACACCTCGCCGCATCCACGGCCGCGTAGTGCAGACCGTCCACCTGCGTGCCCGGGTCCTCGGCGTAGGTCAGGACCGTGCCGTTGCGCAAGGACACCGTGAACGGTCCGGGCATGAAGAAGGGCCCGGCGATCTCGAGAATCCCGTCCTCGCCGCAGACCGTCGCCGTCGTGGGGGTGTTCGTCAGCATCGTCGTGTTCAGGACGGCCTGATTGCCCCGGGAGTCGGCAAGGACCGCTGACACCTGCCCGTTGATGTGCTCGTTCGCCGGTTGTCCGATCGCTGCGACCGTGGTCGGTACGCCGAGAACGGAGTACGCGAAACCGGCGACGTACGTACCGAGGTCGAGCAGCGGACCGCCGGCGAGCGCGGGGTCGTAGATGCGGTGGTCGGGAGTGAAATGCTCGCCGTGGTCCGCGAGGACCGTTCGCACCGGGCCGAGCATCCCGATATCGATAATCTGCTGCACCACATCGAATTTGGGGAGGAACTTCGTCCACATGGCCTCTCCCGCGAACAGGCCCGCTCGGGTTGCGGCGGCACCGATCTCGGCCGCCTGCGCCGCATCCACCCCCAAGGGCTTCTCCACGAGCACGTGTTTGCCCGCCGCGAGTGCAGCGAGCGCGCACGCATGGTGCTCGGTGTGCGGCGTTGCGACGTACACGATGTCGACATCCGCCCATGCGAGCAGAGCGTCGTAGGAGTCGAACGCCGCGTCGATCGAATGCGTGTGGGCGAACGACTCCGCTCGGTCCCGGTTCCTCGATGCCACTGCCATCACCCGTTGCCCGGTGCGGGCGGCCAGTGATTCGACGAACCGGTGTGCGATCCATCCGGGCCCGAGGATTCCCCAGCGCAGGACGGGGGCGTCTCGTGGGTCGCGCACCCGTGATGTCGGCAACGTCGTCATGGGGAAACTGTAGATCGCCAAATGCCTATTTGTCAGGACAATCTGATGTCATACTTTTTGTCGTGACTATCAGGGTGGGAATTGTCGGCGTCGGAGTCATGGGCGCCGACCACGCACGCACCATCGACCGACGGATCGCCGGTGCGTCCGTCGTCGCGATCGCCGACTTCGACCACGCGCGCGCGGTCGCGGTGGCGTCCGAGATGCGCGACGCGGTGACCTTCGCTGACGGACGAACGCTGATCGACGACGACGGCGTCGACGCGGTGATCATCGCCTCGCACGACTCCACACACAAGGAACTGGTTCTCGCAGCGTTGGCCGCGGGCAAGCCGGTCCTGTGCGAGAAGCCATTGGCGCCGACGGCAGTCGAATGCCGCGAGGTGATCGACGCGGACGCCGGCCGAGGGTTGGTGAGTGTCGGGTTCATGCGCCGGTTCGACCCGTCCTACATGGAGCTCAGGCGACGCGTTCTGTCGGGCGAGATCGGCGACGCACTTCTCGCGCACTGCGTGAGCAGAACCGTCGACACCTGGCCGGGTGGTGATTCGGCATCGACCATCACCAACTCCGCCATCCACGAACTCGACGTCGTGCCCTGGTTGCTCGACTCGCCTATCGCCGAGGTGAGCTGGCACGCGGGGCGCACGTCTCGCAACTCCGGGTCGCGACAGGACCCGCAGATCATGCTGCTACGTACCGAATCCGACATTCTGGTGACCGTCGAAGTATTCCTGAACGCGCGCTACGGATACGACACCCGGTGCGAAGTGGTCGGCGAGATCGGCACTGCCGCACTGACATTGCCGTCGCAGGTCGTCGTCGACCGCGATCGCACGAGATCGGTCGCGTACCCGGCCGATTGGATCCCCAGGTATGCCGACGCGTACCGCATCGAGCTGCAGGAATGGGTGGATTCCATCGACGGTGGTCGGCCGTCGGAGCTCGCCTCCGCGCTCGACGGTCTCGCCGCGGGTCTGGTGGCGGACGCGCTGGTGATCTCTATGAACGAGCGTCGGACCGTCCGTGTCGAACGGTGAATCGGCCGTGACGGAGAAGATCGTTTCGCAGACGTAAGGGGTGCGCACCCGTCAGTCTTGTGGGTAGTCGTCGACATGTTCGACGTGACCGACAGACGAAGGAGTCTCCTCGATGAGCAAGCACGAACCCCTCGAACCACTGAGCCCCGACTTCCTCGACGCCGATCTGTTCGGCTATCAGGATGCCCTGACCGACGACGAGCAGAAGATCATCCTGAAGGTCCGTGCGTTCCTCCGTGACGAGGTGGCGCCGCGCGCCAACGAGTTCTGGGAAAAGGGCGAGTCGCCGGTGCACCTTCTGCCCCGGTTGGCCGAACTCGACATCGTCGGCCTCGGGTACGACTTCGACGGGCGCAAGCCGGCGCGCAAGGTCCTGACGGGGTGGTTGGGGCTCGAATTCTCGCGGGTGGACCCGTCGACGAGCACGATGTTCAGCGTGCACAGCGGCTTGGCCATGAGCAGCATCGCCATCCTCGGCTCCGACGAGCAGAAGGACAGGTGGCTTCCGCCGATGCGCCGCATGGAGAAGATCGGCGCCTTCGGGTTGTCCGAACCACATGGCGGCTCGGACGTTGCCGGTGGCCTCGAGACGACGGCACGGCGCGACGGTGACGACTGGGTGCTGAACGGTCGCAAACGGTGGATAGGCAACGCGACATTTGCAGACCTCGTCATTATCTACGCCAAGGACGAGGAGGACGGCGAGGTCAAGGGATTCGTCGTGGAGAAGGAATTCGCCGGATTCGGGGTCGAGAAGATGGAAGGCAAGTACTCACTGCGGGCCGTGGAGAACGCCGACGTCTACCTCGAGGACTGTCGGGTGCCCGCCGCCAACAAGCTCGAACACGCGAACACGTTCGCAGATACCTCGAAGGTCTTGCGGCTCACCAGAGGTGGCGTTGCCTGGGGCGCGGTCGGCGTCATGATGGGGGCGTACGAGCGTGCCGTCGCCTATTCGCGCGAGCGCGTTCAGTTCGGGGAACCGATCGCGTCGTTCCAGTTGATCTCGGATCTCATCGCGCGGATGGCCGGCAACATCACCGCATGCATGGGAATGGCACTGCGCGTGTCACAGCTCCAAGATCAGGGTGTGCACCTCGACGAGCACGCCGCGTTGTCCAAGACGTACTGCACCACGCGCCTGCGCGAAGTGGTGGGCTGGGCCAAAGAGATCATGGGCGGCAACGGAATTCTGCTCGAACACGACGTGATCCGGTACTTCATGGACGCCGAGGCGCTCTACTCCTACGAGGGAACATCGCAGATGAACAGCCTGATCGTGGGGCGAGGCATCACCGGGTACTCGGCCTTCGTCTAGAAACGCCTGTGCACCTTTAAGTACCGTCGTAGGTACTTAAAGGCGCACAGGCGGCGCAGCCGGCTATCGAGCGAACAGCAGCGCTCTCTTGACTTCCTGAATCGCCTTCGTGACCTGAATGCCGCGGGGGCACGAGTCGGTGCAGTTGAAGGTGGTGCGGCAGCGCCACACACCCTCGACGTCGTTGAGGATGTCCAGACGCTCCGAGGCACCCTCGTCACGGCTGTCGAAGATGAAGCGGTGCGCGTTCACGATCGCGGCGGGGCCGAAGTAGCTGCCGTCGCTCCAGTACACCGGGCACGAGGTGGTGCAGCAAGCACACAGAATGCACTTGGTGGTGTCGTCGAAACGTGCGCGGTCCGTTGCGGACTGGATCCGCTCGCGGGTCGGCTCGTTGCCACTGGCCATCAGGTACGGCTTCACGGCGCGGTACGCGTCGAAGAAGGGCTCCATGTCCACGATCAGGTCCTTCTCCACGGGCAGTCCGCGGATGGGCTCGATCGTGATGGTGATCTGCTTGGAATCATCCTTCGGCAGCAGGTCGCGCATGAGCACTTTGCATGCCAACCGGTTGACGCCGTTGATGCGCATCGCGTCGCTGCCGCACACGCCGTGTGCGCACGAGCGACGGAATGTGAGCGTCCCGTCCAAGTAGCTCTTTGTGTAGAGCAGCAGGTTCAGCAGACGGTCGGTCTGCAGACTGGGGACCTGGAAACTGTCCCAGTGCGCACCCTTGTCGTCTTCGGGGTTGAAGCGAGCGATCTTGAGCGTGACCATGACCGCACCCTCGGGAACCTCGGGCAGGTCGCTGGTCGGCTTGTCCATGACGGGGGCACTCATGTCAGTACTTACGCTCCATCGGCTCGTAACGGGTCTGCACAACAGGCTTGTAGTCGAGGCGGATATCCGACAGGAGGTCGGTTCCCTCCTTGTACGCCATGGTGTGCCGCATGTAGTTCACGTCGTCGCGATCGGGGTAGTCCTCGCGAGAGTGCCCACCGCGTGATTCCTTGCGGTTCAGCGCACCGACCACGGTGACCTCGGCCATCTCCAACAGGAAGCCCAGCTCGATGGCCTCGAGCAGATCGCTGTTGTAGCGCTTGCCCTTGTCCTGGACCGTGATGTGCGCGTAGCGCTCCTTGAGGCTCTGGATATCGGTCAGCGCCTGCTTCAGCGTGTCCTCGCTGCGGAAGACGGACGCGTTGTTGTCCATCGACTGCTGCAGCTCGGTGCGGATGGTCGCGACCTTCTCGTGGCCGTGATCCGACAGGATCAGCTCGAGCCAGTTCTCGACCATCTGCTGCGGTGCCTCGGGCAACGGCGTGAAGTCGACGCTGTTGGCGTGCTCGGCAGCGGCGATTCCGGCGCGACGACCGAAGACGTTGATGTCGAGCAGCGAGTTGGTGCCGAGTCGGTTCGAGCCGTGCACCGACACGCAGGCGCACTCGCCGGCCGCGAACAGACCGGGAACGACGTCGTCGTTGTTGCGCAGTACCTCACCGCGGATCTTGGTGGGGATGCCGCCCATGACGTAGTGGCACGTGGGGTACACGGGCACGAGTTCGGTCACCGGGTCGACGCCGAGGTAGGTACGCGAGAACTCGGTGATGTCGGGGAGCTTCTCCTCGAGAACGTCGGCGCCGAGGTGAGTCACGTCGATGTAGACGTAATCCTTGTTCGGTCCGGCGCCGCGACCTTCGAGCACCTCGAGCACCATCGAACGCGCGACGATGTCGCGGGGAGCGAGGTCCTTGATGGTGGGGGCGTAGCGCTCCATGAATCGTTCGCCGTCCGCGTTGCGGAGGATTCCGCCCTCGCCGCGCACCGCTTCCGAGATCAGAATGCCCAGACCCGCCAGACCTGTCGGGTGGAACTGGTGGAACTCCATGTCCTCGAGCGGCAGACCCTTACGGAAGATGATGCTCATGCCGTCGCCGGTCAGGGTGTGGGCGTTGGACGTCGTCTTGTAGATACGTCCCGACCCGCCCGTGGCGAACACGATCGACTTGGCATGGAACACGTGAAGTTCGCCCGTGGCCAGCTCGTACGCGATGACGCCGGTGGCGACGGGTCCGTTGTCCGTCTCCGTGAGCGCGATGTCGAGCGCGTAGAACTCGTTGAAGAACTCCACGTCGTGCTTGACGCACTGCTGGTACAGCGTCTGCAGGATCATGTGTCCGGTGCGGTCCGCGGCGTAACACGCACGGCGGACGGGGGCCTTGCCGTGATCACGGGTGTGCCCACCGAAACGGCGCTGGTCGATCTTGCCTTCGGGGGTGCGGTTGAAGGGCAGCCCCATCTTCTCGAGGTCGAGCACCGCGTCGATGGCTTCCTTCGCCATGATCTCCGCAGCGTCCTGGTCGACGAGGTAGTCGCCGCCCTTGACCGTGTCGAAGGTGTGCCACTCCCAGTTGTCCTCCTCGACGTTGGCGAGGGCGGCGCACATGCCGCCCTGAGCCGCGCCGGTGTGGCTGCGTGTGGGATAGAGCTTGGTGAGAACTGCGGTGCGAGCGCGTGGGCCGGCCTCGATGGCGGCACGCATGCCTGCTCCACCTGCGCCGACGATGAGCACGTCGTAACGATGTTCCTGCATGTGGTTTGTCTCCCCTAGCTGGCGGTGATGTTGGGGTCGAACGTGAAGATGACGTACGTGCCGAGACCCATGATCAGAATCATCGACAGGACCAGGAGCGTGGTGAGCCAGAACCGCGTCGAGTCCTTGCGCGAGTAGTCGGCGATGACCGTGCGCAGGCCGTTGCCGCCGTGCAGCTGAGCCAGCCACAACATCGACAGGTCCCAGACCTGCCAGAACGGGCTGGACCAACGGCCGGCGACGAAGGCGAAGTTGATGCGGTGCACGCCCTCGTCGAGCAGCAGCATGATCGACATGTGGCCGAGCACCAGCACGATGAGTGCGAGGCCCGAGAAACGCATGAACAGCCAGGCGTACATCTCGAAGTTGCCACGGTTGGCGCGTCGAGGCGCTCGGGGGTTGTCTAGGGCGGCCGGGCGATCGTGATTCGTGCCGATCGTGCGGGCGAGGTTGTTGCCGGCTTCTTGGGTTGCCATGTCTCAGTGCCCCGCGAACGTGTTGTAGAGGATGCGTGCCGCACCCGGAATCATGACCACGAGCCAGATGGTGGCAATGGCCCACAGCATCTGACGCTGGTACTTCGGACCCTTGGACCAGAAGTCGACCGCCATGATGCGGATGCCGTTCAGTGCGTGGTAGAGCACGGCAGCGACCAAGCCCAGTTCCATCAGACCGACGATCGGCGTCTTGTACGTGTCGATGACGTCGTTGTACGCCTCGGGGTTGACGCGGACGAGTGCCGTGTCGAGGACGTGAACGAAGAGGAAGAAGAAGGTGACGACACCGGTGATTCGGTGCAACACCCAGGACCACATGCCGGGGTCCCCGCGGTACAGCGACCGTGTGCGCTCCCGCGTGGGAGCGACTTCTGTCGTACTAGCCATCGAGTGCAGTGCCTCCAACATCATTGATGGACGCGACGACAGTGAAAAGGCCCGGATGATCGTCGCCCCGCTGTTGGTGCGGCAAGTCTCGGATCCATCTCGTCGCGAAGGGTGAATCCACTAGTTGAAACTGTAAACCCATGCGGATCGGGGTACAGCGCCGACACGTGGTTCCCAAGGGCGGCAACCCTTTTCTTAGGTTTGCCTTCCCAAAATCGGCGGGCGTGGGGAATGGAATGGGTGCATGGTCGACCGCAACGTGACAGGATTGCCCGCCATGGTGGAAATCGACTGGAATTTGTTGCGGGACAACGCCCATGAAGCTATGCAACACGCCTATGCCCCCTATTCGAACTACCCCGTGGGAGCAGCTGCCCTGGTGTCGGACGGTCGGATCGTCTCGGGGTGCAATGTGGAGAATGTCTCATACGGTTTGGGTCTGTGCGCGGAGTGTGGATTGGTGTCCGCGCTGAATTCCTCGGGTGGTGGGCGACTGATCGCATTCGCCTGTTGCGACAGCCGCCGGGCAGTTCTGCTCCCGTGCGGGCGATGCCGACAAGTGCTGTTCGAATTCGGAGGCGGAGAGTTGTTGATCGACACCACGTCGGGACCGAGGACACTGTCGTCTCTGCTGCCCGATGCGTTCGGACCCGACGATCTGGCGGCAGGGCAGGTGAATCATGCCTGACGCCGTATCCATCATCGCGACCAAACGTGACGGTCATGTCCTGAGTTCGGAGCAGATCGACTGGGTGGTCGACGGCTTCACGCGCGGCACGGTGGCCGACGAGCAGATGTCCTCACTCGCCATGGCGATCCTGCTGCGCGGGATGAATCGCGAGGAGATCTCGTCGTGGACGAACGCGATGATCGCGTCCGGAACGCGCCTCGACTTCTCGTCGTTGCCGCGACCGACCGTCGACAAGCACTCCACCGGCGGTGTCGGTGACAAGATCACGCTCCCCCTCGCCCCGCTCGTCGCGTCGTGCGGCGCCGCGGTTCCGCAGCTCTCGGGTCGCGGTCTCGGCCACACCGGGGGCACGCTGGACAAACTCGAATCCATTGCGGGGTGGCGCGCAGACCTGACGAACGACGAAATCCACTCCATCCTGGCCGATCCCGCGGTGGGCGGAGTCGTCTGCGCGGCCGGAGCCGACCTCGCACCGGCCGACAAGCGGTTGTACGCGCTGCGTGACGTCACCGGCACCGTCGAGTCCATCCCGTTGATCGCGAGTTCGATCATGAGCAAGAAGATCGCCGAAGGCACGTCGGCACTCGTGCTCGACGTCAAGGTGGGCACCGGGGCTTTCATGAAGACCGCCGAGCAGGCGCGCGAATTGGCCGCTGCGATGGTCGATCTCGGCACCGACGCCGGCGTGCGGACCATCGCTCTGCTGACGAGAATGGACACACCACTGGGCCTGACCGCCGGCAACGCCCTCGAGGTCGCCGAATCCGTCGAGGTACTGGCCGGCGGAGGTCCGGACGACATCGTCGAGTTGACCGTCGAACTCGCCGCCGCGATGTTGGCCGCCGCTGGTATCGACGACGTCGATCCGCGGGAGCGTCTGCGTGACGGGCGGGCCATGGACCGATGGCGGGCCATGATCTCGGCGCAGGGCGGGGACCCCGACGCTAACTTGCCGGTTGCCCGCCACACGCACCAGGTGACTGCAGGCTCCGACGGCGTCCTCACCCGCCTCGACGCCATGGCCGTCGGCGTGTCCGCCTGGCGCCTCGGCGCCGGTCGGGAACGGCAGGGTGAACCGGTGCAGTTCGGTGCGGGAGTGACGATGCACGCGAAGCCCGGTGATGCCGTCCGCGCAGGCCAGCCGCTGTTCACCCTCTCGACCGACACCCCCGAACGGTTCGACTCGGCGATCGACGCCCTCACCGGCGGGTGGGACATCGGTGCGGACGCGCCGCCCACCGCGCCGTTGGTCATCGACACGGTGCGTTGACGGGCTATCTTTCGGTGATGCGCCGCAGAATTGCTCTCGTCGTCGCGGCCGTGCTGGTGGCCGTCGCGACCGTCTCGTGTGGGTCGTCGTCCGGCCCGCTGATCGATTCGGTTCAGTCCGACGGGGTGCTCGTCGTCGGCACCGAGGGGACGTACAGCCCGTTCAGCTTCCAGGGGAGCGATGGCACCCTGACCGGGTACGACGTCGACGTCGTACGCGCCGTCGGGGAGAAGCTGGGCGTCCGCGTCGAGTTCGTGCAGACGCCGTTCGACTCGATCTTCGCGGGACTGGAATCGCAGCGCTTCGATTTGATCGCGAACCAGGTGACGATCAACGCGGACCGGCAGTCGAAGTACGACCTGTCGTTGCCCTACACGGTGTCCGAGGGGGAAATCCTCACCCGCACCGACAACACGTCCATCTCCTCGATCGCGGACCTGGCCGGTAAGACCACCGCACAGTCGTCGACCAGCAGCTGGGCGCAGGTCGCGCAAGACGCGGGAGCGAACGTCGAGGCCGTCGAAGGTTTCGTGCAGGCGGTCACCCTCGTCAAGGACGGTCGCGTGGACGCGACGGTCAACGATTCGTTGGCCATCGCCGAGTACCAGAAACAGACTGCGGACCCGGCGGTCAAGGTGGCGGCACAGACCGGCGACACCAGCGAGCAGTCGTTCGCCGCCCGCAAGGACAGCGGCCTGATGGACGCGGTGAACTCCGCCCTGATCGACCTGCAGGCAGACGGAACGCTGGCCCAGATCGGTGACCGATACTTCGGCAGCGACGTCTCGGCTCCCGATCTGGCGACGGCGCAGCCGCCCACCCAGACCACGGCGGCGGCGGAAGGGCCGTCGAAATGGTCGCTCATCGGCGACAACCTGGTGCCGATGCTGAAGGCGACCGTGACCACGACGCTGCCGCTCACCGCGATCAGCTTCGTCATCGGTCTGGTCATCGCATTGGCGGTGGCGTTAGCGCGCATCTCCTCGATCCGCCCGCTCTCGTTGCTGGCCCGGTTCTACGTCTCGATCGTGCGCGGGACTCCGCTTCTGCTGCAGTTGTTCATCGTCTTCTATGCGCTGCCGCAGTTCGGTGTGGTGATCGATCCGTTCCCCGCCGCGATCATCGCGTTCAGCATCAACGTCGGCGGCTACGCGGCGGAAGTGATCCGTGCTGCCATTCTCAGCGTGCCGAAAGGGCAGTGGGAAGCGGCGCAGACAATCGGCATGGGATATCGGACGACGCTGCAGCGCATCGTGTTGCCGCAGGCGATGCGCACCGCGGTCCCGCCGTTGTCCAACACGCTGATCTCGCTGGTGAAGGACACCTCGCTGGCGTCGACGATTCTGGTGACCGAACTTCTGCGCGTCGCCCAGTTGGCCGCGGCGCCGACGTTCGACTTCTTCGCATTGTATTCGGTTGCGGCGCTGTACTACTGGATCATCTGCATCATTCTGTCCTTCTTCCAGGGCAAACTCGAAGTCCGACTCGACAGGTACGTGGCGAAATGACAGAACCGTTGCTCGACGTGCAGGGTGTCCGTAAGGAATTCGACGGTGTGCCCGTTCTCCGCGACGTCAGCTTCAGCGCGCAGTCCGGCACGGTCACCGTGGTGATCGGACCGTCCGGATCGGGCAAGACCACGTTGCTGCGCACCCTGAACGCACTCGACGTCGCCGACGGCGGCACCATTCGAATCGACGACGTGTCCGCGGACTTCGGCAGCACGGTGGACAAGCGCGTGCTGAAGTCGTTTCGCGCGCAGAGCGGCATGGTGTTCCAGAGCCACAACCTCTTTCCCCACAAGACGGTGCTGCAGAACATCGTCGAGGGGCCCGTCGTGGTGCAGAAGCGTCCCGCCGACGAGGCGGCGAAGGACGCGCGAGTCCTCCTCGACCAGGTAGGCCTGGCCGACAAGGCCGACTCGTATCCGTTTCAGCTGTCGGGTGGTCAGCAGCAGCGAGTCGGCATCGCGCGGGCGCTGGCACTGCAGCCGGAATTGATGCTGTTCGACGAACCGACGTCGGCCCTCGACCCCGAGCTGGTGGGTGAGGTGCTCGTGGTGATGAAGAACCTCGCCGCCGAAGGGTGGACGATGGTGGTGGTGACACACGAGATCAAGTTCGCGCAGCAGGTGGCCGATCAGGTGCTGTTCATCGACAACGGCGTGGTGCTCGAAAGCGGAACGCCCGCAGAGGTTCTGGCGGAGCCGAAACAGGAACGGACTCAGCAGTTCCTGAAGCGCATTCTCGATCCTCTGTAGGCGCCTGCGGCACACGGGTGTGAAAAAGAGTGCTGGAGGACTCTTTTTCACACCCGTGTGCGGAGCGCCTAAAGCAGCGTCCAGGCCTCCGTGAGCACGTTTCGCAGAATCGACTCCATCGCGTCGAAGTCCGGCTGGTCGCAGATGAGCGGCGGGGCGAGCTGCACCACCGGGTCGCCGCGGTCGTCGGCGCGGCAATACAGGCCCGCGTCGAACAGGGCCGTGGACAGGAAGCCGCGAAGAATGCGTTCGGATTCGGCGGCGTCGAACGTCTCCTTGGTGGCTTTGTCCTTCACCAATTCGATGCCGTAGAAGAATCCCTCGCCGCGCACGTCTCCGACGATCGGTAGGTCGTTCAGCTTCTCCAGAGTGGCGCGGAACGCCGGCGCCTTCTCGGCGACATGGGCGTTGATTCCTTCGCGCTCGAAGATGTCCAGGTTGGCCATCGCGACCGCGGCGGACACCGGGTGCCCTCCGAATGTGTAGCCGTGGGCGAACGAGGAGTGCCCGTCGTCGAACGGCTCGAACAGTCGATCGGAGGCGATCATCGCGCCGATGGGCGAGTAGCCCGATGTCAGGCCCTTCGCGCAGGTGATGATGTCGGGTACGTACCCGAAGTCGTTGCAGGCGAACATCGATCCGATACGACCGAACGCACAGATCACCTCGTCCGACACCAGCAGCACGTCGTACTGGTCGCAGATCTCGCGTACGCGTTCGAAGTAGCCGGGCGGGGGAGGGAAGCACCCGCCGGCGTTCTGTACGGGTTCGAGGAACACCGCGGCGACGGTGTCCGGTCCCTCGAACTCGATGGCCTCGGCGATGCGATCGGCGGCCCACCGGCCGAACGCTTTCGGGTCGGTGTCCATCGGCGCGGGGGCGCGGTAGATGTTGGTGTTGGGCACGCGGAACGCTCCGGGGGTGAGCGGTTCGAACGGCTCCTTGAGAGCGGGAATTCCCGTGATCGCCAGCGCGCCCTGCGGAGTGCCGTGGTATGCGATCGCGCGCGAGATCACCTTGTGTTTACCGGGTTTGCCGACCTTCTTGAAGTACTGCTTGGCCAGTTTCCACGCGCTCTCGACGGCTTCGCCGCCGCCGGTGGTGAAGAAGACGCGATTCAGATCGCCCGGTGCGTACCCGGCGAGCCGCTCGGCGAGTTCGATGGCAGGTGGGGTGGCGTAGGACCAGAGGGGAAAGAACGCCAATTCCTTGGCCTGGCGCGCGGCGGCCTCGGCCAGTTCGGTGCGGCCGTGGCCGACCTGCACCACGAACAGTCCCGACAACCCGTCGATGTAGCTCTTGCCGTGGCTGTCCCAGATGGTGGCGCCCTCACCGCGAGTGATGATGGGCGGCGTGATGCCCTCGCCGTGGCGAGCGAAATGCCCCCACAAGTGCCGGGCGGCCTTCGCACCGAGATCAGTTGTGGTGGACGTGGCGTCGGTGACTGCGGTCATCGTGTTCCCCAATTGTATTGCTGCTTGACGAGTTTGAGATAGACCATGGTTTCGGTACTGGTGATTCCGGGTAGTGCGCGAATTCTCTTGTTCAGCAGTTCGAGCAGATGCAGGTCGTCTTCGCACACCACCTCGACGATGGCGTCGAACGATCCGGCGGTGAGGACGACGTAGTCGATCTCGTCGATCTCGGACAGTGACCGAGCCAGCTCGTCCGTGTCACCCGTGCACCGAATGCCGATCATCGCCTGCCGCGCGAACCCGACCTGAAGGGGATCGGTGACCGCGACGATCTGCATGACTCCGCTGTCGGTCAGCTTCTGAACGCGTTGTCGCACAGCGGCTTCGGACAGGCCGACTGCTTTCCCCACGGCAGCGTAGGACCGGCGGCCGTCCTCCTGCAGTTGCTCGATGATTGCCTTGGAGACGGCGTCGAGTGACACGGGCTGATCGGGCATGCACCGATTCTTGCCCTTCCGTGTCACGAATTCAAGTCCATTCGGGCCGTAGAACGCAGGAATCCGTCGTCGATAGGTCGGAAATCAGTGGATTCGGTTGTAGCATCGATAGGCATGAGCGCCTCTCGAGTTCCCGGTTGCTGGATCGACGGTGCACCCGCAGAGGGGTCGGGTGAGGTGTTCGTCGTGCAGAACCCGGCTACCGACGACGACATGGTGAGTCTGACGTTGGCCACTGCCGCCGACGTCGACCGTGCGGTCGCCTCCGCCCGTACGGCGTTTCTGCCGTGGTCGCGGCGCTCGCCGGCGGAACGGTCCTCGGTGCTCGCTGCACTGGCGCGAGCCGTGGAGGTTCACGCGGAGGAATTCGTGGCCGAAGAGGTTGCGCAGACCGGGAAATCGATCCGCTTGGCCCGCGAGTTCGACGTGCCGGGCAGTATCGACAACATCGACTTCTTCGCCGGTGCCGCTCGCATCCTGGAGGGCAAGGCCACTGCCGAGTACTCACCCGACCACACGTCGAGCATCAGACGAGGCGCCGTCGGCGTGGTCGGTTCGATCACGCCGTGGAACTACCCGCTGCAGATGGCGGTGTGGAAGGTGATCCCCGCGTTGGCGGCCGGCTGCACCGTCGTACTCAAACCGGCCGAGCTCACCCCCCTCACCACGTTGCGGCTCGCCCGGCTGGCCACCGAATCCGGTCTGCCGGACGGGGTCTTCAACGTCGTGACCGGTACGGGCCTCGACGCAGGCGCATCGCTCGCGCGCCACCCCGGTATCGACGTGATGACCTTCACCGGCTCCACGCCGGTAGGCCGCAGTGTCATGGCGGAGGCCGCGACCCACGGCACCCGCGTGCAACTCGAACTCGGCGGCAAGGCGCCGTTCGTGGTGTTCGAGGACGCGGATCTCGAGGCGGCGATCCACGGCGCGGTGGCCGGTGCACTGATCAACGGAGGGCAGGACTGCACCGCTGCCACGCGGGCCATCGTGGCAGACGCGGTGTACGACGATTTCGTCGACGGCGTGGCCGACACGATGCAGCGGGTGGTCGTCGGTGATCCCATGGACCCGTCGACGGACATGGGATCACTGATTTCGCGACACCATCGAGATCGGGTGCACGCCATGGTCGACCGTGCTCGCACGAGCGGCGCGCGCATCGTCACCGGTGGCGGTTCACCGAGCGGAGCGGGCGCGTTCTACCCGCCCACCCTGGTCGCCGATGTCGAGGAGGACGCAGAGATCTACCGCGACGAGGTGTTCGGGCCGGTGCTGACCGTGAGCCGCCACTTCGGGGACGACGACGCCATCCGGCGAGCCAACGACACTCCCTACGGACTCGCCGCGTCGGCGTGGACCACGAACGTGTATCGGGCCGGCCGCGCGTCTCGCGAGATCGACGCCGGATGTGTCTGGATCAACGACCACATTCCGATCATCAGCGAGATGCCGCACGGCGGGTTCGGTGCATCCGGCTTCGGCAAAGATATGTCGACGTACTCGTTCGAGGAGTACCTGACCGTCAAACACATCATGACCGACATCACCGGCATCGCTCGAAAGCCATGGCACAGAACGGTGTTCGGATCATGACCACCCCGGGAACGACGACACCCTGGGCGACGGCCCCGACACGCCGCGGCTCACTGATGGTGGCGAGCGCTGCGCCGGAGTCGTTCTGGTTGGACCGGCCCGAGCGACCGGACCCGCGCCCGCGCGCCGTCGGTGAGGTGAGTGCAGACCTGGTCGTCGTCGGCGGCGGGTTCACCGGTCTGTGGACCGCGGTGCAGGCGGCAGAGGAGAACCCGGGCCGGTCGATCGTGCTGCTCGAAGGGGGGCGAATCGGCGACGGAGCGAGCGGCCGCAACGGCGGGTTCTGTTCGGCCAGTCTGACGCACGGTCTCGGCAACGGAATGGACCGCTACGCAGACGAATTGCCGACACTGCTCAGGATGGGCACCGAAACCCTCGACGCCATCGAGTCGACGTGTGCTCACCTCGGAATCGAGGCGGACTTCGAACGCACGGGTGAGCTGGACATCGCGAACTTCCCGTACCAGGTCGACGAGCTACGGGAGTTGGTCGACGACGCCCGAGGTCTGGGCCAGGCCATGGAGTTCCTCGATGCCGCCGACATTGCGTCGAGAGTGACATCCCCTCGTGCTCTGGGCGGCGCGTTCGATCCCGACGTCATCATGGTGGACCCGGGAAAGCTGGTGTGGGGACTGGCCGCCGCGGCCGAGCGACTCGGGGTACGTGTGTACGAGAACTCGAGGGTGACGTCTCTGGCGCAGCGCGGAGACCGCATCCGACTCACGACCGGATACGCCGTCGTGACGGCGTCGAAGGTCGTGATGGCCACGGCGGCAACGACACCGGTGCTGCGTAAGCTGCGGCACTGGATCGTCCCGGTGTGGGATCACTCGATCATGACCGAGCCGCTCACGCAGGAGCAGCTCGATTCGATCGGCTGGAGCGGCAGGGAAGGACTCGCGGACGGCGGGCACCGGTTCCACTACTTCCGGCTCACCGCCGACAATCGAATTCTGTTCGGCGGGTGGGACGCTCATTACTTCTACGGCAACGACACCGACCCGAGACACCAGCAGGACCCCGACGCCTTCGCACTGTTGGCGGAACACCTTCTGCAGTACTTCCCGTCGTTGGTGGGTCTCGAGGCTTCGCACGCCTGGGGCGGCTCCATCGACACCTGCTCGCGCTTCAGTGCCTTCTGGGACGTCTCGATGAACGGCCGCGTGGTGTCGGTGCTCGGGTTCACCGGCCTGGGTGTCGGCGCGTCGCACTTCGGCGCGCGAACCGCACTCGACCTCGTGGACGGGCTCGACACCGAGCGGACCCGGCTGAACATGGTGCGGACGAAGCCGCTGCCGTTCCCACCCGAACCGCTGCGGTGGATAGGAATCACCATCACCCGCAACGCTTTTGCGCGGGCGGACCGCAACGAGGGCAAGTCGGGATTGTGGCTTCGAGCCATGAACAAGGTGGGGTTGGGGTTCGATTCCTGAACGTCCTGCCACCATGCGGGCCCGATCTATTCGAACTCCCGCGGCACCACCATCACCGGCGCCGTCGTCGCCCGCAGGATCTTGGCCGCGCCGGAGCCGAGAAACACCCGTGAGGGCTGACCCAAGCGGCCCGAACCCAAGGCCAGAACGTCGCCGGCGCGCCAGCTGAGGGAGGACACTGCCTCCTCCAACGTCGACCCGTCGGCAACGATCGACTCCAGACCCGGAGTGTCCGGAAGAGCGCGTATCGCGATGTCGAGGTTCGCTTCCGCCGCGTCGACGTACTTCTGCCGTGTCTCGCGCGACGGGCCGTCCGGTCCGTATCCGCCCGGTTCGAGAGAGACCAGGGACATCAGGCGCAGGGGTACGTGCGCAGCGCTGGCCAGCGTGATGGCGAAGGGGAGCGGGTTGGCGGACGCTTGGCGTGTCGGTACGGCGACGGTGAAGCCGGTGATCTCGGTGACGCCGCGATCACGAAAACCCCGTGGTGCCAACGCCACCGGAACCGGCGACGCATGAAGGAGGGCGCCCGCGACCGAACCCACCGCATGCCGGTTCAGAATGCTGTCACCGGCAGCGCCCAGCACGATCATGTCCGAGTGATGGGTCTCCGCGAACTCGACGAGACCTTCGGCGAACGACTCGTTGTAGACGGTATGTGCTGCGACGGTGACCGAACTCGGAAACTGCGTGACGGCAGCGTCGAGCCAACCGGCCGCCTTGGCTTCGAGCACCTTGCGATAGGGGCCACTGCCCTCCATGGGCGGGTCGTCGCCGGCCAGCACGAGCACGACGTCGACCGTCGCGTCGAGCGTGGTGGCCAAGGCAGCCGCGAGGGCGACGCCGTCGTCGCCGCTGGGCGTCGCGAGGTAGCCGACGGTCACATGCATCAGAAGTGTCCTTCGCTGAGATGTCAGTACGTGTCGGGGACTTTGACTTCGGTGTTCGCGTCGAGGGTCTTGCCCTGGAAGAAGTCCCTGTTGCCCACGAAGCAGAGCAGCATCAGTGGAATGCCCAGCACCAACATTCCGACGCCGAGGACGAAGACTCCGCCGACAGGCCCGTAGGCGGTCAACCCGTAGTCCGGCTTGATCATGTCGACTGCGCTCTGCACAAAGGCCCACGTCATCGACAGGCCGCCGAGAAGCGGAAAGATGCCGCGCATGAACAGGTTTCGTACCGAAGACGTCAGCGTGCGGCGGAAGTACCACACGCAGGCGTAGGCCGTGATCCCGTAGTAGAACGCGACGGCCAGTCCCAGCGAGGCCACCGAATCCTGCAGCGCACTCGAGCTGACGAAGGTCAGCACGAGATAGAACAGCAGCGCCGCTGCGCCCATCACGAGGGTTCCGAAACCGGGGGTCATGTACTTCGGGTGGACGCTGGCGAACCGCTTGGGGATGGCCTCGTACACCGCCATCGAGAGCGTGCCGCGCGCGGTCGGAAGGATGGTCGTCTGGGTCGAGGAGAGAGCCGAGATCGACACGGTGAGCAGCAGCAGCGACGCCGCGATCGAACCGGCGACGGGATCGCCGAGGATCGTCAGGACGTCGTCGACGTTGTCGGGGTTGTTGAGCCCGATGCCCGTGTCACCGAAGCCGGCGAAGGACTGCACGGCGTAGCCCACGAGAACGTAGGTGAGCACCAAGATCAGTGTGGTGATGACAGCGGCGCGCCCCGGTGTCTTCTCCGAGTCCTTCGTTTCTTCGCCTACGGCAAGGCACGCGTCCCAACCCCAGTAGATGAAGATGCACAGGATGATCGCCTGCGCCGCATCGGACATCGTCAGGCCGGTCGGGACGATCCAACTCAACTGCGGGGTGATCGCCTGCGGCCCGGCGCTGCCGGAGTACACCTTGTACAGAGCGATGACCGAGACGCCGACGAGAACTCCGAACTGCACCACGATCAGCACGTTCTGCATACGCTCGCTGATCAGGATGCCGCGGAAACTGACGTACGTCATCGACACGATGAAGAAGCAGCCCAGTGCGACCTTCGCGAAGGTCGAATCGGCGGCGCCGTCGAAGCCGAGAAACTCGAACAGATAGATGGCTGCGATCTCGGCCACGTTGGCCAGCACGATGATGGCGGACACGGCGAGACCCCAGCCGGCCATCCAGCCGACCCACGGCCCGAATGCCTTGGTACCCCACGTGAACGAGGTGCCGCAGTCCGGTGTGTCTCGACCCAGTTCGCGATATGCGAAGGCGGTCAACAACATCGGAACGAACGCGACGAGAAACATCGACGGTGCCTTGTCGCCGACCGCGAGCACGACGTAGCCGAGCGTCGCGGCCAGGCTGTACGCCGGCGCGACCGCGGAGAGTCCGATGACGACGTTGCCCACGAGCCCGAGCGCGCCCGCGTTCAGGCCCTTGCTGGTGGTACCCGGTGCGTGGGACGCCGGCGGTACGGCACTGCTCATGTTCACTCCGAGGATCGATCCGGTGAATGCAGAGAATAGTACGATTTCCGTCGTCTTCAGGGGCGGATGCGACGGAATTGTTTTCATGCGAGTAACAAGTCGACTGTTTTGGTCGCGCACGGGCGACGACGGTGGCTGGCAGGAGTGGAGCCTGCGGAACGACCCGACTGACAGCTAGGGTCGGAGGATGGAAGCGACAACGGGACCCGCACCCCTCGATCTGACGTCCATTGCCCGAGCGCCCAAGGCGCTCCTCCACGACCACCTCGACGGTGGCCTGCGGCCGGCCACCGTGGTGGATCTTGCGGCGCAGTGCGGGTACGACGGTCTGCCGGAAACCGACGCGGACGCGCTCGGTCGCTGGTTTCGCGACGCGGCCGACAGCGGCTCGCTCGTGCGCTACCTCGAGACGTTCGCGCACACCGTCGCCGTGATGCAGGACGAGAACGGGCTCCATCGGGTTGCGCAGGAGTGCGCGGAAGACCTCGCGGACGACGGTGTGGTCTACGCCGAGGTGCGATTCGCGCCCGAGCAACATCTGGAGCGGGGACTGAGCCTGGACGAGGTCGTGGAACACACGATCGAAGGGTTCCGCGCGGGGGAGTCCGCCGCACGAGTGCGCGGAAAGAACATTCGCATCGGGTGTCTGCTCACCGCCATGCGGCACGCAGCCCGCTCGCGCGAGATCGCCGAGCTGGCCGTCCGGTTCCGCGATCGCGGCGTGGTGGGCTTCGACATCGCCGGGGCCGAGGCAGGGTTCCCGCCCAGCCGACACCTCGATGCCTTCGAGTACATGCGAGCGAACAACGCGCACTTCACCATCCACGCAGGGGAGGCCTTCGGGCTACCGTCCATCCAGGAGGCAGTCGCGTTCTGCGGCACGGATCGTCTCGGCCACGGCGTGCGGATCATCGACGACATCGACGTCGACGCCGAGGGACATCCGACGCTGGGGTTGCTGGCCGCATACGTCCGTGACAAGCGCATTCCGCTGGAACTGTGCCCGAGTTCGAACGTGCAGACCGGCGCCGTGGCCTCCATCGCGGAGCACCCGTTCGACCTGTTGGCGCGGCTTCGATTCCGCGTCACCGTCAACACCGACAACCGGCTGATGAGCGACACGTCGATGACTCGCGAGATGCATGCCCTGTCACAGGCATTCGGCTACGGGTGGTCCGACCTGCAACGCTTCACGATCAACGCGCTGAAGTCGTCCTTCCTCCCGTTCGACGAACGTCTCGAGATGATCGATCACGTGGTCAAACCGGGGTACGCCGTCCTGGTGGGTTAATTCTTGCGGAGGCGGGTCTCGAACTCCTGCTCGAGCGCCCGCCACGCCACCGCTTCGGCGTCGAACGGCGCGCTGGGAGCCATCCGCCCGGCGGTCGGATCGGTCACGTAGGACACGTACCACCCCAGCGGTGTCGACGGCGCCAACGCGTCGTCCACGGAGGTGTCTCCGGCGTATTCGGCGGCGTCCGTGAACAATTCGACGGCGAGGTCGAGTTGTTCCGCGTCGACCGATTCGGGTCCCTTCGCCAGGTCGTCTGCGAGACCGGGAAGAACGTAGACGTTCTCGTCGGTCACCTCGACTTCGAGGGAGCCGTCGACGGCGGCCGTTCGGATGTCCTCGTACGTACTGACTGCAGCAAGGTCGTGGTCGTGGTCGTCGGCCAGGTAGCGTGCCAGCGCCCGCTCGGAGGTGAAGACGGTGATGGCGCCGTTGCGGCCGAGAAACACGGGGTCGTCGCCGAGGTAGCACCGCAGCGTGTAGAAGGTGTTGTCCGAGGTGATGATTCGAACGGGGTCGACGCCGACCGACACCCAGAACGACTCGACGTCGTCCTCGGCGTCCTCGTCGCTCTCGTCCTCCTCCTCGTCTTCCGATACCGGCGCAGCGTCCTCGTCCTCGTCGGTCTCGATGTCCTCGTCGACCAACTCGTCGACGCCGAGGTCGCTCTCGGCAGCAGCCACGATCTCGGCTTCGGCCAGCGCGACGGCCTCCTCGTCGACGGTCGGGGAGGTGATCACGGTGTCGATCGCATCGAGTACCGCGTCCCAGCCCTTGGCCACGACAGCGCCGACGCGGTCCCAGAGCTGTTTCCCGTCGCGCCCGGTGAAGGTGTCGGCCCCACGGCCGAGAACCCCGAGTACCGGGTTGGAATTGAAGAAGCGGGTGACGGCGTCGAGCTCGCACACCTCACCGATGGTGCGCGCCATCTCGAGGGTCTCGCCGAGCTCGGAGACCGTCTCGTAGGTGGGGCTGCCCGCAGCGAGTTCGGGCACACCGACGAAGTCGTAACGATGATCGTCGTCCGGCTCGAGCTGCGCAGCGGACAGAGCGACGAGCACACGCCAACTCGGGTGATCGACGAGGTCGTTCTCGGTGTCCGTGCGCACGAAGCCGGCCAACTCGGCGACCGTCGGGAATGCGTGAAACTCCTCGTCGTGGCCGAGGAATGCTTCCCACTCCTCGTCACCTTCGCGCCATTCCGGCGCCCAGAGGGTGACCAGGTCGCCGGCGGTCACACCGAGCTCGATCGGGACGATGTCTCCAGCCATGCCCGAGAGACTATCTCAGGGCGCTGAGAGCGAACTGTGCAGCAACGCGACGAGTTCCGCACGCTGCGCGGCGGCTCGGTCGGCGGCGCGACCTGCGGCGACTTCGATCTCGCCGGCCAACCGATCGGCGCGTACGCCTCGCAGTGAGTTCGCCATGGACAGATCGACCAGCCTGCCGCTCCCGTCGACCACCGCACGCACACCGAAGTCCGCTTCACCGACCGCGCGGATTGCGGCGGTGCGTTCGAGGAAGTCGTGCATGGCGTCGAGCTTCGAGGCCGCGGTCACGGCCGGAGCGTCCACCGGCCGGGTGGCGACGTCGGTGCGGTGCCCGCCGGGGCGACGCGATCCACGACCTCGGGCGCCAGGCCGTCGCGTAGCAGAGCTGCTCGGTGTCGCTGGGCGGCTGCGTGGGCCGCGGCGGAGCAGACCGACAGGATGGTCGCGGCGAGCGCGTCACCGCCGAAGCGCAACTCGCTTCGTTCGATGTGCAGACCGACCAGCACGCCGGTCTCGGTGGCGCGGACACGCACCGTACCGCCTGCGTTGGATGCGCGTGCCTCGGTCATTCGGTCGGCCTATAGAAGCCGTGGAACGCCATGCCGCTGTTCGACGTTCGGATCGGATTCACCTGGACCGGATCGCCGGCTTCCACGAGCTGACCGTTACCCACCACCATTGCGACGTGACCGTCCCAGACGGCGAGGTCCCCTGGCAGAAGATTCTCCGCGCCGACGGGTGTGCCGATGTCCTGATCCGCAGCCAGTCTCGGAATGTCCAGTCCTGCTTGCCCGTACGCACTCTGAGTGAGCCCGCTGCAATCGAGACCCTGTCCCGGTGTGGTGCCGCCCCACACGTACGGCGTTCCTTGCTGGGCCAGCGCGAACCTGACTGCGCTGGCAGCTTTTTCGTTGGGCGCAATTGCCGTGCTGCCGTCCGGCAGCGCCACCTCGACACCTTTGCCGCCGGTGCGGGGATCGTACGCCCGATGGCCCTCGGCCTGTCCGGACCTGCTGTCCGGCGCGGAGTCGGAGAAACCCGCGAAGGACGTCGGAGTGGTGGAGGTGGCGGACGTGAACGCCTGGCCGACGCTCTGCAGTGCTTGAACGGGACTCGACACGGCCGCGGCGGGCGCGGTGGCTGCCGGGCTGGTTCCGGCTCGATCGGGAACGGCGGGAGGCTGCACGAGTGCCGTCGCCTCGGCGGTGTGCTGTGCCAACTCCGCCTTCACTCGGGCGACGACCGCCGTAGCGCGGGTGAGATGTTCGGCAGCGACGGCAACGAGCGCCGTCTGGCCCGCGGGTGTCCACAGCGTCGGTGCCGCGGCGGCCGCATAGGCGAGAAACGATCCGAGAACCGCCGCGAGCTCGACGGTCCCCGCGTGCACGGTCGCCGTTGCGCGTGCCAACACGGCGTTCAGCTCGTCTCCGTGAGCCTGCAGTGCCGCTGCGACTCTCGACGCCTCGGCGATCGACTGCTCGGCGGCCACTGCCGCCCCTCCGGACCACACGGGCCCTATCGCGCCCGCCGCGGTGGTGGCAAGATGCGACGCCGTCCTCAGTGCGGTCGAGGCATCACGGAGTGCGTCCGGGGAGCCGCCGGGCGGGCAGGTTCCGGTACCGAGGGATGCGGCCAGTTCCCGGATGGGTGCGCTCAGCAGGTCGATCACGCGAGTCCGTTCGCCAAGGAGCGGGCCGCGGCCTCGTCGCCGGCCGAATAGGATGCGGCAGCAGCGGCGATCGACGCGGCGATGCTCTCGAACACGCCGCCGAGTTCGGCGGCCGCGGCAGCGTGACGCCCCTGGGCGGCGGCGAACACGGTCGCGAACTCGGCTCCCAGGACACCGAACGTCGCCGTCAACGCCGCCGTACCCGCCGCGGCTGCGACCGACGCCCCCGCGACCACGCCTCCCGTTCGAGCGGTCGAGTCGGCAATGGCTGCCATTCCGTCCGACACCGCAACTTCGTTCATCGTTTGTCGAGCCCTCCCCGCGCGCACCAATTCCCTCGTCATCGTCTTGGACGGCCCGCAGACGCCCGCGGTTCCACCCCGGAAGCAATTAGTGTTCTCGTTCATGGACACGCACGTCATCGACCACCCGCTCGCCGCAGCACTCCTGACCACAATGCGCGACGAACGAACGGACAATCCGTCGTTTCGGTCGGCACTGCGCCAGCTGACGCAAATGCTTGTCTACGAGGCGATCCGCGATGCTCCGGTCGAGGAGTTCGACGTGCGGACGCCGGTCGACACCGCCCGCGGGGTGCGCATCGCGCATCCACCGCTGCTCGTGCCGGTTCTGCGCGCCGGCCTGGGAATGGTGGAGAAGGCGAGTTCGATGATCCCGCAGTCACGCGTCGGGTTCGTCGGCATGGCGCGGGACGAGCAGACTCATCAGCCCGTGCCGTACATGGAATCCCTCCCGGACGACTTGGCCGGATACCCGGTGTACGTACTCGACCCGATGCTGGCCACCGGAGGCTCCATGGTGCACACGATCGAGCTGCTGGTGCAGCGCGGAGCCGACGACGTGACGGCCATCTGCGTGGTCGCTGCGCCGGAAGGAGTTGCGGCACTGTCGGAGTCCGGATTTCCCGTTCGACTCGTGACGGCGAGCATCGATCAGGGTCTGAACGAGAACGCGTACATCGTGCCCGGTCTCGGCGACGCGGGCGATCGTCAGTTCGGCCCTCGCTAGACAGCTTGTCCCGTCGTCGTGTCTGTGATGGACATCATGTCGGGTAGCGCGAAGAGTCCCGTGGTCGCACGCTCTTCCCATGCGATTGACCGTGGGATACCTGGCCACACCGAGTGGTGACGACGGCATTGCGCTGGCCGTCGCCATGGCGCGAACGTTCGGGGCGAGCGTCGACATCTGTCTCGTGCTGGAGGACGAACGCCGCGTACCGGCGAAGGGCGGCGTCGAGAGCGCGTGGGAGGACATCGTCGTCGATCGCGCGAGGAAATGGGTGGCCGACGCGGCCGCGCTGTTCCCGCCCGACACGGAGGTCACCACCCGCGTTCTGATCGACGACTCGTTCAGCGGTGGCCTGCTGTCCGCCGCCGGCGATACGGGGGCCGACATGATCGTGGTGGGGGCGGCCGGTGACGGTCTGCTCGGCCGACATTCGATCGGCACCGTGACCAACGCGTTGCTGCACAGTTCCTCGCTCCCGGTGGCGATGGCGCCCCGCGGATTCCGACACACCACCTGTACCGGCGTGCGGTCGGTGACGTTCGCGGTGGGGAACCGACCCGGCGGCGCCGACGTGGTGCGAACCGCGATCACGTTGGCGGAGGGTGCCGACCTACCGCTTCGCCTGTTGTCCCTCGTCGCACTCGACGGGTCCGAAGCCGGTGAGGACGCCCACGACCTGTCCGTCCGGCAGCGACACGTCGACGTACTCGACGAGACGACGGCAGCGATCCGCGCCGAGGTGGGCGACGTCGCTGTGGAGGCGGTGGTGGCCGACGGACCGTCCATCGAGGAAGCGTCACGCCGACTCGAATGGCACGACGGGGACGTCATGATCGTGGGGTCGTCTCGGCTCGCGCGGCCCCGCACCCTGTTCCTCGGTTCGACCGCTACGCGCATGTTGCGAGTCGTACCCGTTCCCGTGATCGTCGTTCCCGCGGACGGGGCGCTGTCGTGACCGACGTGAAGGTCGAATCCAAGGGCCTGTCCGCGGGATCGCTGGGGCTTGTCGGCAGTGTCGTGCTGGGCATCTCGACCATCGCCCCGGCCTATGCGCTGACCGCCTCGCTCGGCCCGACCGTGCAGGAGGTCGGCGAGCACCTCCCGGCCATCCTGATCGTCGGGTTCATCCCGATGTTGCTCGTGGCGCTCGGCTACCGCGAACTGAACAACGCAGAGCCCGACAGCGGTACCTCCTTCACCTGGGCGTCGAAGGCGTTCGGGCCCTACGTGGGTTGGATGGGAGGGTGGGGCCTGATCGCGTCGACGATCATCGTGTTGTCCAACCTGGCCGGGGTGGCGGTCGACTTCTTCTATCTGTTCCTGGCCCAGGTGACCGGCAACGACTCGCTGGCGGATCTGACGGCGAACAAGCCGGTGAACATCGCCACGTGCCTGGCGTTCATGGCTCTCGCATGCTGGTTGACCTACCGCGGCATGCAGGAGACCAAGAAGGTGCAGTACACCATGCTGGCGTTCCAGCTGGTCGTGCTTGCATGGTTCGTGATCGAGGCGTTCGCTCTGGTGGCCAAAGGCAGTGCTGCGGGCGGTATCTCGTTCAGCCTGAGCTGGTTCGATCCGTTCGGCATCGAGAGCTTCTCGGCGTTCACGGCAGGGCTGTCGCTGTCGATCTTCCTGTACTGGGGTTGGGACGTGTGCCTCACCGTGAACGAGGAGACATCGGGCAGCGCCAAGACCCCGGGCCGCGCGGCGATGATCACGGTCTTCGTCATCGTCACCCTCTACCTGTTCGTCGCCGTGGCGCTGCTGATGTTCGCCGGCACCGGGGACACCGGGAACGGACTGAAGAATCCCGACACCTCCGACAACGTGTTCGCGGCACTTGCGTCGCCGGTCATGGGTCCGTTCGCGATCCTGTTGTCGCTGGCGGTGCTGGGCAGTTCGGCCTCGTCGCTGCAGGCAACGTTCCTCTCCCCGGCTCGGACACTGCTGGCCATGGGCCATTACAAAGCCATTCCGGGCCGATTCGCCTCCATCACACCGCGTTTCAGTACGCCCGGATTCGCGACCGTCGTCGCGGCGGTGGTGTCGGCCGGCTTCTACGCGTTGATGCGGGTCATCAGCGACAACGTCCTGACCGACACCATCGCTGCACTCGGGTTGATGATCTGCTTCTACTACGGCATCACGGCGTTCGCGTGCGTCTGGTACTTCCGATCCGAGCTGTTCGCCGGCCCCCGAAACGTGTTCTTCAAGTTTCTGTTCCCGCTGCTCGGAGGAATCGGGATGGCCGTGGTGTTCGTTCAGACCTCGGTCGACGCGTGGGATCCCGATTTCGGCAGCGGGTCCTCGCTGTTCGGGATCGGCACGGTGTTTCTGATCGGGGTAGGCATCATCGTGCTCGGAGCCGTTCTGATGGTTGCGTTCTCGCTGAAGCACCCGGCCTTCTTCCGCGGTGAGGTGCTGACCAAGAGCACGCCGTCCCTCATCGTCGAGAATTGACCGCCGCATCGATTCCGGTGAGGAGTGCCGTCAGACCGAACTCGAAGGCGTCGCCCTTGTCGACGCCCGTCGACAGTGCTTCGGCCAGAGCGGGTTCGACGCGGTCCGAGTCTCGCCACGGCGCATCCGGAGCAGCCAGATCCAGCGCGGCACCGAGGACGAAACTGTCGAGGGCGGTGATGGTGCGCAGAGTGTCGCGCGGGGTGAAACGAGCGTTTTGCAGAATCGAGGCCAGCGTGTTGTACATCCGGAAGGCGTGATCACTGTTCACCGCGTGCGCGGTCAGCAACGGGATCAGACGCGGGTACCGGGCGTAGCTCGTGCGGTAGGCGCGGGCGATGTGAGCAACCGCCGTCTGCCAGTCCCCGTCGGTGTCGTCCGGGAGGTCGACTCCCGACATCGCTTGCGCGCGTAGCAGTTCGACGATCTGTTCCCGGCCGCTGACGTGGTTGTAGAGCGATGACGGGCTGACCTTCAGTTTCTTCGCCAGACCGGGAACGGTGAAGTCCCCGTGCTCGGCCACGAGCGCGAGCGCGGCCACCGCGATGCGGTCGGGCGAGAGCAGCGGCGACGACGGTCTACCCACGTGATTCCTCGCTCCTCTTGCGTCGATCGGACCAGTCCACCATACTTAACGAATAACATTCGTTTTAAACGAGGAGCAGGACACATGCGGACAGTCACCGCGTTCGGCGCAGCGCCGGCGCTCACCCGTACGACACCGGCCGACCGGCCGCTGCTACGCGTCGCGCTGGTCCAACACCGGTGGCGAGCGGACGCCGATGCACTGCTCGCCGAGCTGAACGAAGGCGTTGCCACCGCTGCCGCGCAGGGCGCCACGGCCGTGTTCCTTCCCGAGATCACGCTGCTTCGATACCCGGCCGACGTGCGCGCGGGGGCGAACCCGGGCGCCGCCGCGGAGGAGCTCGCAACTGGTCCCACCTTCGCGTTCGCGTCGTCCGCCGCACGTGAGCACGGAATGTTCGTGCACGCGTCGCTGTACGAGAAGGCCGAGGCAGCAGACGGTCTCGGATACAACACGTCGATCCTGGTGTCGCCGACCGGCCACCTCATCGCGAAGACCCGCAAACTTCACATTCCCATCTCGGCGGGGTACTACGAGGACACGTACTTTCGGCCGGGCGACGCCGCCGACCCTCACCCGGTGTACGACCCCGAGGGGCTCGGTGCCCGCATCGGACTCCCGACGTGCTGGGACGAATGGTTCCCCGAGCTGGCGCGCTCGTATGCGCTCGGCGGTGCCGAAATCCTGGTGTATCCGACTGCCATCGGGTCCGAACCGTCGTTCCCCGAGTTCGATTCGCAGCCGCTGTGGCAGCAGGTCATCGTGGCGAACGGCATCACCAACGGTCTATTCATGATCGTGCCCAACCGGTGGGGCGACGAAGGAGCCGTCACGTTCTACGGATCGTCGTTCATCTCGGATCCGTACGGCCGCATCCTGGTTCAGGCTCCGCGAGACGAATCGGCCGTCCTGATCGCCGATCTCGACCTGAGTCAGCGGCGGGACTGGCTCGAACTGTTCCCGTTCCTCGTCACTCGTCGGCCGGACACCTACGGAAGACTCACGGCGCCGGTGGATCACCAGCACCCGTACGGCGACGGACACGCGGCGACGGCGGTGGTGAAGTGACGAAAACGTTCATGATGCCGTCGGAAACCGCTGTGCAGGAACGGGTATGGATGGCATTCCCGCCCGAGGGGTATTCCTTGGGAGAGGGTGACGAGGCCAAGCACGAAGCCCGGTCCACCTGGGCGGCCGTGGCGCACGCATGTGCGCGCTTCGAACCCGTGACGGTCGTGGTGGACCCGGCGGAAGTGCACATAGCGCGGACCTACCTGTCCGATGAGATCACCATCGTCGAAGCACCGCTCGACGATGCGTGGATGCGCGACATCGGCCCTACTTTCGTGCACGCCGACGACGGCTCCGTCCGCGGTGTCGATTGGGTGTTCAACGGATGGGGTGCTCAGGACTGGGCTCGGTGGGAGAAGGACGCGAGGATCGGGTCGTTCGTCGCCGGTCTCGCGGACGTTCCCGTCGTGTCGTCGGCACTGGTCAACGAAGGTGGCGGAATTCAGGTCGACGGCCTCGGAACGGCGTTGGCAACGGAGACCGTGCAATTGGACTCGGGCCGTAACCCGGCCCTGACCAAGGACGATGTCGAACGGGAGTTCGCCCGCACCCTCGGCGCCACGCACGTGATCTGGCTACCGCGCGGCCTCACCCGCGACAACGAACGGTTCGGCACTCGCGGACACGTCGACATCGTGGCCGCCATTGCGGCGCCCGGCGTGGTGTTGGTCGACGATCAGCAGGACCCGGCGCACCCGGACTTCGAGATCAGCGCGGAGATTCGCGACGTGTTCTCGCGGTCGGTGGATGCGTTGGGCCGGCCCTGGCGGATCGTGAACGTTCCCGCGCCGACCGTCCTCGAGGACGACGAGGGCTTCGTCGACTACAGCTACATCAACCACCTCGTGGTGAACGGCGGTGTCGTCGCCTGCAGCTTCGACGATCCCAACGACGCTGTCGCGGTGAAGATCCTGTCGGAGGCCTACCCGGGGCGGGAGGTGGTGACCGTCGACGCACGCCCGTTGTTCGAGCGGGGCGGCGGAATCCACTGCATCACGCAGCAGCAGCCGTCGCCGCGGTAGCGTTCACAGCCCCTCGGCGAATTCCCGCAGCCGGTCCAACCGTGCCGACGCGGTCTCGCGTGCCGCACCGAGTGCGGGCCGATCCGTCACCGGCACCACCACCTCGAGGTACGCCTTGAGCTTGGGCTCGGTGCCGGACGGCCGCACGATCACCCGCACCCCGTCTCCTGTCAGTTCGACTGCGTCGGTGCGCATCTGCCCGCGCGCGAGTGAATGGTCGGTCACCGCGACGGCAATTCCGGCCACGTCGGCGGGCGGTGAACTGCGCAGGCGTTTCATCATGGCCGCGATCTCGGACAGGTCGGTCACCCGACGGGACACCTGCGAGCCCGCGTGCAGCCCGAACTCCACTGCGAGGTCGTCGAGAACGTCGAGAAACGTACGGCCCGATGCCTTCAGCGACGACGCGTACGACGCCAGCGCAACGGCTGCGGAGACGCCGTCCTTGTCCCGTACCGTCTTCGGGTCCACACAGTGACCGATGGCCTCCTCGTATGCGTACGCCAACCCGTCTCCCGCTCGAACCAGCCACTTGAAGCCGGTGAGGGTGCGGGCGTACCGGGCACCGCGCGCCGGGGCCAGCTTCGACATCAGGGTCGAGGACACGATCGTGTTGGCCACCAACGCGTCCGGTGCAGCCCGCGCGAGCGCCCACTCCGTCAGCAGAGATCCGGTCTCGTCGCCGGTCAGCATGCGCCACCCGTCCGGGGACGCAACGCCGACTGCGCAGCGATCGGCATCGGGGTCCAGCGCGATCGCGATGTCGGCGTCGGAACGTTCGGCCAACGCCAGCAGGAGATCCGCCGCGCCGGGCTCCTCGGGGTTCGGGAAGGTGACCGTCGGAAAGGCAGGGTCGGGTTCGAACTGTTCCTCGACCACGACGACGTCCGAGAAACCGGTGCGCGCGAGTGCGTCCAGAGCCACGGCGCCGCCGACTCCGTGGAGGGCGGTCAGAGCGATGCGTACCGGTTCCGAGGAGTGTGCAAGCAACGCAACACGATCCAGGTAGGCACCCACGATGTCGTCGGTGGTGGGCTCGACGACGGTGCGAGAAACAGCCGACGCGGGTCCGACTGCGCCGATGAGAGTTTCGATCTCACGGTCGGCCGGAGAGATCAGCTGAGCGCCGCCGTCGAGGTAGACCTTGTATCCGTTGTCTGCGGCCGGATTGTGTGATGCCGTGATCTGCACCCCGGCGGCCGCACCCCGCGAGCGAACGGCGAACGCCAGCACCGGCGTCGGAAGTGGGCGGGGGAGCAGGGTGACCCGAAAGCCCGCCGCAGCGAACACTTCAGCGGCGGCCGCGGCGAAGGCGTCGGATCCGGTTCGCGCATCGCGACCGACCACCACCTCCGAACCCCCGAGGCAGGCGTTCGACAGGTACGCGGCGAGCGCCGCCGTGGTGCGAGTGACGACGGCGACGTTCATCCCCGTCGGCCCGGCTTGGACGGGACCGCGCAGTCCCGCCGTACCGAAGGCGAGAGAACTCGAAAAACGCTGCGCCAGTTCGGTGTCCGACAGTCCAGCGAGTTCGTCGCGGGTCTTCGGGTCCGGATCACCGTCGATCCACGCTGCGACCTGACCGGCGAGAGTCACAGGTGCGGAACGAGGTCGCGCAGCAGCGTTCCCATCCGCACCGCGGAGGCGGCTCCCGCGGCGATCACCTCGTCGGCGTCGAGGTGCTCGCCGGTCATGCCGGCCGCGAGGTTGGTGACCAGCGAGATTCCGAGGACCCGGGCACCGGCGGCGCGGGCGGCGATGGTCTCGTGCACCGTCGACATGCCGACCAGATCTGCTCCCATGGTGCGCAGCATCCGTATCTCGGCCGGAGTTTCGTAGTGCGGGCCGGGCAGCCCTGCGTAGACACCGTCGGTGAGCGACGGATCGATCCCACGGGCCACCTCGCGTAGATCGGCCGAGTACGCGTCGACCAAGTCGACGAACTGGGCACCGACGAGAGGTGATCGTGCGGTCAGGTTGAGGTGGTCGCTGATCAGAACCGGATCGCCGACGCTCATGCCCTCGCGGATGCCGCCGGCGGCGTTCGTCAGTATCACCGTGCGAGCGCCCGCAGCGCACGCCGTACGTACGGGGTGCACGACACGTGAGAGGTCGTGGCCCTCGTACGCGTGGGTGCGTCCGAGCAGGATCAGGACCTTGGTGGAACCGACAGTCACCGACCACATCGCGTTGGAGTGTCCGAGGGCCGACGGCAGTGCAAAACCGGGGAGCGACGACATGGGCACCACGGTGTCCGGCTCGCCGAACTGTTCGGCAGCGGCCTGCCAGCCCGACCCGAGCACGACGGCAACGGAATGTTCGCTCACCCCCGTGGCGGAGGCGAGGGATGCTGCGGCGTCGGTGGCGGCAGAGGCCGGATCAGGAATGCTCACGACGACTCACAGTAGTGACAGTCGCCCGGCGGAGCATGCGGAGCGACACGAAGGCACTGTCGTGCCGCCGACTATCATCCCCAGAATGCCTTCACTCGAACGCGACGGTGACGTCTTCGTCCTCCTCCTCGGCAACGCCGACGGGTCCAATCCCGAGAATCGTTTCGGTCCGGTCTGGATCGACGAGATGCACGCCGTGCTCGACGAAGTCCTGGCGTCCGACGGCCCGGCTGCACTGGTCACGACAGCGAGCGGCAAGTTCTACACCAACGGTCTGGACACGGACCACGCGTTCTCCGACCTGGCCGCGCTACCCGCCTACCTCGACCGCGTGCACGAGATCTACACCCGCATCCTGGAGTTCCCGATGGCCACCGTGGCCGCGGTGCAGGGGCACGCCTTCGGGGCGGGCGCCATGCTCGCGTTGGCCCACGACTTCCACCTCATGCGAGCCGACCGCGGGTACTTCTGCCTGCCCGAGGTGTCACTCGGAATGCCGTTCACGCCGGGCATGACCTCACTGGTCACCTCTCGGCTGTCGCCGCAGACGGCGCTGGAGGCAATGACCACCGGACGCCGCTACGGCGGACCGGAGGCCGTCGAAGCGGGAATAGTCGAGTCCACCGCGACGGCGGAGGAAATTCGCGCCACCGCGGTCGCGATCGCGAACGCCCTGACGTCGAACCGTGGCCCCAACCTGACCGCGATCAAGAGGAGTGTGCACGGCCCGACGCTGGCTGCCCTCGCACAGAAGACGACGGAGAAGACATTCTCTTTCGGACAGTGACGCTGCCCGCGCCGGCGGCCGGTGACAGACTGACATCCGTGCAGAGAACAGACGACCGAGAGCGGGCGGGCGCGCGGTTGGACGCGGCAGCCACCGACATCGTTGCGCTGTCACACGCCATCCACGCACGCCCCGAGCTGGCGTTCGAGGAGGTTGCCAGTTCGGCCGCGACCGCAGACCTGTTGCGCCAGGCCGGATTCGACGTCGAGCCTGGCGTCGCCGGCTTACCCACCGCCTTCGATGCGCGTTTCGGCTCCGGCGATCTGGTCGTCGCTGTCTGCGCCGAGTACGACGCCCTCCCCGAAATCGGACATGCGTGCGGCCACAACATCATTGCCGCGTCCGCGGTGGGAACCGGGATCGCGCTCGCGTCCGTCGCCGATGCCCTCGGAATCACCGTCCGTGTGCTGGGTACGCCTGCCGAGGAATCCGGCGGCGGCAAGGTCGTCATGCTCGACCACGGAGTGTTCGACGGCGTCGCCTTGGCCCTGATGGTCCATCCCGGACCGTTCGACGTGGCGGGCGCGCGATCGCTTGCGTTGGCAGACATAGCCGTTCGCTACACAGGGCGCGAGGCACACGCCTCGGCCGCGCCCGAGTGGGGCATCAACGCGGCGGACGCCGCCACCGTCGCGCAGGTGGCCGTGGGACTCCTGCGTCAACACCTGCGGCCAGGCCAGCAGGTGCACGGAATCGTGAGCAACGGTGGAGCGGCCCCCAACATCGTCCCCGGACTCACCGAACTTCTGTACTACCTCCGCGCCGAGACGGCGGAATCGTTGGCCAACCTGACCGAGCGCGCCTCCGGATGCTTCGAAGCGGGAGCCGTCGCCACGGGATGCACGCACGAGGTCGTGACCGTCTCGCCCACCTACACCGAGCTGACGCCCGACCCCTGGCTGGTCGAGACGTACCGCGAGGCGGCTCGCGCGCTCGGGCGCACTCCGCTGACGCCGGAGGAGGAAGTCTTTCGACCTCTCGGAAGCACCGACATGGGCAACGTGTCGCGGGTGATTCCGTCGATCCATCCGGTGATCGGCCTCGATTCGCAGGGATCGGTCACCCATCAACCCGGATTCGCGGCCGCGTGCGTCACCGAGTCGGCGGACCTGGCCGTACTCGACGGCGCTCGCGCCCTGATCGACGTCGCGATCGCAGCGGCAACCGATCCCGTTCAACGGGACCGCCTGCTCGAAGGCGCGCAGACACGAAAGGCGGCGCAATGAACCAGCTGCACCGAAATCCCGCGGATCCCTGGATCGCCGCACACGGCGTAGACCTGGTGTCCTGGCGTCGGCGCATTCACGCACACCCCGAACTGGCCCGGCAGGAGTTCGCCACCACCGAGTTCGTGTTCGCCACGCTCACTGCGGCAGGTCTGTCCCCGCGACGACTTCCCGGCACGGGCTTGATCTGCGACATCGGACCGTCGGGCCCGCGCATCGGCCTGCGCGCCGACATGGACGCGCTACCGCTGGACGAGTTCACCGGCGCGGAATACGCGTCGACCGTGCCCGGGGTGTCCCACGCCTGCGGCCACGACGCCCACACCACCATTCTTCTCGCGACCGGCCTCGCCCTGGCCGACCTGCCCGAGCTCCCGATGGGGGTGCGGCTGCTGTTCCAACCGGCCGAAGAGGTGATGCCCGGAGGGGCGATCGACCTCGTCGCCGCGGGAGCTCTGGACGGCGTGTCGCAAATCTTCGCTCTGCACTGCGATCCGCGGCTGGAAGTCGGCAAGGTCGGCATTCGGGTCGGCGCCATCACGTCTGCAGCCGACACGGTCGAGCTCCGTCTCGATTCGGCGGGCGGGCACACATCGCGCCCCCACCTGACGTCGGACCTGGTGTACGCACTGGGAACCGTGATCACGGGCCTGCCCGGACTGCTCAGCCGTCGGGTGGACCCGCGGACCAGCACGGTGATGGTGTGGGGCGCGGTCGTGGCCGGCCAGGCGCCGAACGCGATCCCGCAGAAGGGGATGCTGACCGGCACCGTCCGCACCGGCGACCACGAGACCTGGGCGTTGCTCGAACCGCTGGTTCACGAGATCGTGGCGGGTGTGCTCGCTCCCACCGGCGTCAAGTTCGAAGTGAACTACCGCCGCGGTGTTCCGCCGGTCGTCAACGACGAGGCCGCGACGCGCCGGTTCGAGAATGCGATCCGTGCATCCGGCCCGGATGCGTTGGCGGACACGGCGCAGTCCGGCGGCGGTGAAGACTTCTCGTGGTACCTCGAACACGTTCCCGGCGCGATGGCACGGCTCGGGGTGTGGTCCGGGGTCGGACCGCAGCTCGACATCCATCAACCCACATTCGACCTCGACGAACGTGCGCTTGCGGTGGGCGTGCGGGTGATGACGAACCTGGCGCTGGGGATCTCGGACGAGCCCGCCTAGCTGTTGCCCGGGGAGGGCGGCCGGAGCTCAGATGGTTCCGGGTCCCACGTTCCGGCTGTTGCGGGTGCGGAGGTCTCGCACGTAGTCGGCCGGGGCGCCTGCGATCTCGGCTGCCTCGGCCATCACGCCCAGATAGCGCGCCGACGGCAGGCCACCCTCGTAGGCGTCGAGCACGTACATCCAGGCCAGCATCGGGCCGTCACCGGTGTCGATACGAAGCCTGATCTTGCGGTGGATCCCGAGCTCGGATCCCTCCCAGCGGTCCAGGCTCTCCTCGTCCTCGAGCGGGACGTCGTAGAGCACCACGAACACCTTCGATGCGGGGTCCTCCACGATGGTGGCGAGAGCGCCCTCCCAGCCGATGTCGCCGCCGCCGAACGTCAGCCGCCAGCCCGGCAGCCACCCCGTCCCCGCGACCGGAGAGTGCGGGCAGCGTTCGAGCATCTGCTCGGGATGCATGTTGGAACCGTAAGCGGCGTAGATCGGCACGGCGGTCAGCCTAAACGGTCTTGCCGCGTCGAGCGGTCTCGGACCGCGATCGGTCAGGGTGAGGTGCGCGACGAACGGGTCGTGCAATAGCGTTGCATCCCGACGAAACGTGCACATGGCGATCCCAGACGCAGGCGGAGGACGAATGACCCGAATCGTGATCATCGGTGGCGGACCAGCGGGCTACGAGGCCGCGTTGGTGGCCGCACAACACGGCGGGTCGGTCACATTGATCGATTCCGACGGCGTCGGAGGCGCATGCGTGCTCTGGGACTGCGTCCCGTCGAAGACGTTCATCGCGTCGACGGGTATTCGCACCGAGATGCGCCGCGCGACCGATCTGGGCATCAACCTGGAACCGTCACAGGCGGAGGTGTCGCTGCCGCAGATCCACGCGCGTGTGAAAGCACTGGCGCTGTCGCAGTCCGCGGACATTCGCACCAGGTTGCAGACCGTCGGGGTGACGGTGCTGGCGGGGCGGGCACGGCTGATCGACACGCAGACCGGCTTGGCGGCGCACAAGATCGAGGCTCAGCTGTCGACGGGTGAAGAGAAGATCTTCGACGCCGAGGTGGTACTGATCGCCACCGGCGCAAGCCCACGCGTGTTGCCCGGTGCGGAACCGGACGGCGAGCGGATCCTCAACTGGCGCCAGCTCTACGACCTGGAGGAGTTGCCGACGCATCTCGTGGTGGTCGGGTCCGGCGTCACCGGCGCCGAGTTCGTCTCCGCCTACACCGAGATGGGTGTCAAGGTCACGGTGGTGTCGAGCCGGGACCGCGTCCTGCCCGGTGAGGACGCCGACGCCGCCCTCGTGCTCGAGGATGCGTTCAACGAGCGCGGCGTCACGCTGATCAAGCATGCGCGCGCCGACGCCGTGGAGCGGACCGCCGTGGGCGTCATCGTCAAGATGTCCGACGGCCAGACGGTCGAGGGTTCGCACGCGCTGATGACTGTCGGTTCGGTCCCCAACACGAACGACCTCGGTCTGGATCGAGTCGGCATCGAGCTCGATCGTGGCGGATACCTGCGCGTGGATCGGGTGTCTCGGACCTCGGTCACCGGCGTCTACGCCGCCGGCGACTGCACCGGGCTGCTGCCGCTGGCGTCCGTTGCCGCCATGCAGGGTCGCATCGCGATGTACCACGCACTCGGCGAGGGTGTCAGCCCCATCAAGCTCAAGACGGTGGCGTCGGCCGTGTTCACGCGGCCCGAGATCGCCACCGTGGGTGTCAGCCAGTCCGCCATCGACAACGGTGAGGTGCCGGCGCGCACGGTGATGCTGCCGCTGAACACGAATCCGCGCGCCAAGATGTCGGGCCTGCGGCGCGGTTTCGTGAAGATCTTCTGCCGACCGGCCACCGGTGTGGTGATCGGCGGTGTGGTCGTGGCGCCGACGGCATCGGAGCTCATTCTGCCCATTGCTATTGCGGTACAGAACAATCTGTCGGTCAGTGATCTGGCACAGACGTTCTCGGTGTACCCGTCGCTGACCGGATCGATCACCGAGGCGGCTCGTCAGCTGATGCGTCACGACGATCTGGGATAGTCCCATCAGGTGAGACGCAGGTTTCACATTCTGGATTCGCTTTGTACAGTCGAGATGCGCCCCACCACAGGCGCGTCTCGACTGAAGTCCCGCTCCGTGAACCGACGAGCGAGCGATGTCGCTCCTCGTCCCGTCCACACTCAGGAGCCCGCATGCTTCCACCCCTCGCTCACCGCACTTCGCAGGTCCGCGGATCGGCGATTCGTGACCTGCTCACGCTGACCGCACGCGACGACGTCATCTCGCTCGCCGGCGGCCTGCCTGCACCGGAACTGATGCCACACAGGAGAATTCGCGACGCGGCGTCGCGCGCATTCGACGCCGCCGGCGTGCTGCAGTACTCGGAGACCTCCGGTGTGCGCCGACTGCGGGCCGTGATCGCGGAACGGGAGACACGGCGCACCGGGTCACCGGTCGACGTCGCCTCCGTCGTGGTCACCCACGGCTCCCAACAGGCCCTGAGTTTGCTCGGCACCGTGTTGATCGACCCGGGCGACGTGGTGATCGTCGACGCCCCGGCGTACACCGGAGCGCTCCAGGTGTTCGCCGCGGCGGGAGCCGAGATCCGGGCTGTCCCGGTCGACGCGAACGGCACCGACATCGATGCGCTCGAGGCGTTGCTCGGAACAGGTGTCAGACCACGAATCGTGCACACCGTCAGCAACTTTCACAATCCACGCGGTGTGACCCTGTCTGCCGGTCGGCGCCAGGGGCTGGCCGATCTCGCGGACAGGTACGGGTTCTGGATGATCGAGGACGACCCCTACGGCGAGATCTGGTTCGACGCTCCTCCGCCGGAACCGATCCACTCGGATCGGGTGGTCCGGTTGGGGTCCGCGTCGAAGATCCTGGCGCCGACTCTGCGAGTGGGCTGGATGACGGCGCCTTATCCGGTGGCCGCAGCGGTCGAGTTGTTCAAGCAGGGCGCCGATCTGTGCGGGTCGTCCTTGACGCAGACCGTCGCGGCCGACTTGCTCGACGACACGGAGTGGTTGGACGAGCACCTCGGCGGCCTCCGCCGCGCGTACCGATCACGGTGTCGGGCATTGACCGGCGCGTTGACGTCGGCGTTCGGGTCGTCGGTCGAGTTCGACGATCCCACGGGCGGCATGTTCGTCTGGGCGGCCTTCACCGACGGAACGGACACGTCGGCGATGCTGTCGACGGCGACCGACCACGGCGTCGCCTACGTGCCGGGTGCGGCCTTCGGATCCGAACCGGCCTTCGGTCACGCTGCTCGGCTCTGCTTCGCAACGGTGGACGAATCGGTCGCCGTGGAGGCGGTCGATCGGTTGTATCGGGCTCATCAGGCCGACGTCAGCGCCTCGAGGTGAATCGGTGGTCGCGGTGAGCTGCGTCCGTGGTCTGCACCAGGGTGCGCGGAGCCTGCGCAGCCACGTATCCCGACAGGGCCATCACGAGCAGAAGGCCGACGGCGAAGAATGCGGTTGCCATGAAATTCCTTTGTGAGTGGGTGTGACACCACTCTGACTCCCTCGGCTGAGCGGAGCATGACTCGAAGCTGGGAGCCGGCTGTGAATGTGTGTCAGCGTTGGCAGCGCGGGCAGTAGTAGATCTGCCGCTCCTCGAGCGGATTGTCGCCGAGGTGGCCGAAGACGATCCGCGCTCCACAGCGGCGGCACGGCTTGTTCTCGCGCCCGTACACCCAGAACTGCCGCCCGGGGCGCAGGTCACCGGTCATGGTGCGGCCGTTGCGATGCTTGTTCGCGTGAATGGTGCGGAACGAGACGTCGACGAGCTTGCCGATATCTCCCACGCGCGCAACCGGAGTCGTGGGCCGCACCCCCCGGAGGAAGCAGACCTCGTTCCGGTAGACGTTGCCCAGGCCGGCGATCACGCGCTGGTCCAACAGCGCCAATCCGACCGGCCGAGCAGGGTCGGCTTCGAGGTTGGCGGCCGCGACGGATGCGTCCCAATCGTCCCCGAGCAGGTCCGGCCCGAGGTAGCCGACCGCAGTGTCGTCGTCGTCCAAGATCTCGACCACGCCGAGTTCGAACCCCACCGCCGTGCGCTCGGTGTTCGCGAGGACGATGCGTGCTTGGTAGGCCGGTCTGCGCCACTTGGTGCCCGGTACGTAGACGTGCCACGCGCCTTCCATCTTCAGATGCGAATGGATCACCTTGTCGCCCACCCGTATCAGCAAATGTTTGCCCCGCGAATCGACCGAGTCGACAACGGATCCCGTCAAATCGACTGTGGCGTAGCGAGGTACGCGCACATCGCAGACGGTGAGTTGGCGCCCGACAAGGGCGTCGCGTAGAGAGTTGGCCGTCCGCCAGACGGTGTCGCCTTCGGGCACGTACTACGCCCTGATCCGAAGGCCGCGCGGCGTGGCGGAGAACCCCGCCTCGGTGAGGATGGACGCGAACACGCTGCCGTGGATGTCGGAACCGTCCGTGCGTTCGATCAGGATGCGATCGACGGATCGCTGCGTGACGAGCTTGCCCAGGGCCGCCGCCGCGGACTGCAGCACGTCCCGATCCTCGGTGAACGTCAGTACCGACTTCCCGCCGCGCTCGACGTAGAGCACCAGGTCTCCTTCGACCAGAACCACGATGGCACCGGCCTTGCGGCCGGGCCGGTGGCCGGAACCTGCCTCGGTAGGACCCTTCGGCCAGGTGAGTGCTGCACCGAACGGATTGGCCGGGTCGGTGGCCGCGAGAGCGACTGCGCCGGATGTGCGCTCGCTCTCGTTGCGGAGCCGGTCGACCACGTCGGACGTCGAGAACTGTGCTCCACCCAGGGAATCGACGAAGTACCCACGCCGGGCGCGACCGCTGTCCTCGAAGGTGGAGAGCACCTTGTACATGGCGCCGAACCCGCCCGGAACACCTTCGCTCATGACCGACCCACGAGTGACCACTCCGTACCGTTCCAAGAAGATGTCTGCGGTGGCTTTCGCGCGAACGGTGAGGTCGTGTTCGGCCTCCGGCAGCAACGCCCACCGTCCTCCCGCCGAGGGCGGTCCGGTGCGGGTCGGCAGCGACGGGCGTTCGAACCGGCGATAGGAGCGCGTCCTCGGTGTGCGGCGCACTTGACGGTGACTGGGCGCGGATTTGGCGGACCCGTGCAGCAACGCTCGTAGCGGGGCGAACGTGTCGTTCGTCAGCCGACCCGTCCACACCAGATCCCACAACGCGGCGACCACGGCGTCGTCGTCGATGCTCTGCACGGAATCGGAGAGTTGCCGGAAGAAATACGCGCCGCCGCCGGCGAGCGCACCCAGGATCCGCTCCTGTACGTCGGTTAGCTCGGCGTCCGGTGGTTCGGTGAGCGTGAGCGGAGCCGCGTCTGCAGTGTGCAAGCACACCCACCCGTCCTTCGACGAGATTGCGCCGTGTCCGGACCACAAGACCTCGCCCGTAGCGGTGAGCTCGTCGAGCATGGCAGGGGAGTAGTCACGAACACGCGAGGGAAAGATCAGCGATTCCCAGGCCGAGGCCGGAACCGGCACGCCGGCAAGCTGTTCCACGACCGTCGCGACCCCGTCGATCCCGTGCAACTTGCCGCCGACGTGTTGCCACGACGGTAGGAACCGGCCGAGGGTCCCGACCGACACGGGCTCGACGTCGTGCCGCGCCGCGGCGAGCGAGCGACGACGCAAGCGGCGCAACACTTCTGCGTCACACCATTCGGATCCGGTTGCGCCGGGACGGAACTCACCTTCGACGACTCGTTTCTGCGCGGCCAACCGATGCAGCGCGTCGCGGGCCACCGCGGCGCCGATACCGAACCGGGACGCGACGTCGGCGGTGGTGAACGGGCCGTGTGTGCGGGCGTACCGGCTGACCAGATCGCCCATCGGATCGTCGACCGGTTCGATGAACGCATCCGGAACCCCGATGGGAAGGGGGACACCGAGGCCGTCGCGCAATCGGCTCGCGTCCTCGATGGCCACCCACCAGTGCGAACCCGCGAAAGAGACGTCCATCGCGCGGCGTGACGTCACCAACTGCTGCAACCACTCCGGAACGGCGCCGTCCGGCACCGTCCTCGCCACCACCTCGTCGGTGGTCAGCGGACCCAGGATGCGGAGGAGATCCGCGACCCCTTCGACGTCGCGCGCGCGTCGGTCCTCGGGCAGTCTCTGCAGCTCTGCTTCGGTGGTGGTGACAACGTCGCCGTCCAGCAGATCACGGAGTTCGACGCGGCCGAGCAGCTCGGCCAACAGGGACGCGTCGAGAGTCAGGGCAGCGGCGCGGCGCTCGGCCAAGGGCGAGTCGCCCTCGTACATGAACTGCCCGACGTAGGAGAACAGCAATGACGTCGCGAACGGCGACGGTGAGTCCGTCTCGACGTCGATCACCCGAATCTGGCGGCGGGCGATGCGAGTGCACAACTCTTCGAGAGCGGGCAGATCGTAGACGTCCTGCAGGCACTCACGCACCGTCTCGAGCAGGATGGGGAACGACGGGTATTTCTTTGCCACGTCCAGCAATTGAGCCGCCCGCTGACGCTGCTGCCACAGCGGCGCACGCTTGCCCGGGTTGCGGCGGGGGAGCAGCAGCGCTCGTGCTGCGCACTCGCGGAAGCGCGACGCGAACAGCGCGGAACCGCCGACCTGCTCGGTCACGATGTCCGCGATCTCGTCGCGATCGAACACGAACAATTCGGCGCCGGGCGGGGCGTCCTCGGTATCGGGGAGACGCACGATGATGCCGTCGTCCGACGCGGTGGGAGACGAGTCGATGCCGAATCGTTCGATCAACCGGGCGCCCACCGCAAGCGCCCACGGTGCGTGCACCTTCTGGCCGTACGGTGAGTGCAGAATCAGACGCCAGTCACCGAGTTCGTCGCGGAAGCGCTCGACGACCAGCGTCTTGTCGGTGGGAAGGTTCCCCGTTGCCGCGCGCTGTTCCGCCAGCAGCGAAACGAGATTGGTGACGGCATTGACGTCCAGGCCGCTGGCCACCAGACGTTCTCGCAGTGCGTCCTCGTCCGAACTCTCACGCAGGAACCCACCGAGCGCCTCACCGAGTTCGGCGGGACGGCCGGGGCCGTCGCCGTGCCAGAACGGAAGCCGCCCGGGCACACCGAACGCCGGGCTGACGAGCACTCGGTCGTGGGTGATCTCCTCGATCCGCCAGCTGGTGGCGCCGAGGGCGAAGACGTCACCGACGCGGGACTCGTACACCATCTCCTCGTCGAGTTCGCCGACGCGGGTGGCGCGCTCGCCGACCATGAAGACGGTGAACATGCCGCGGTCCGGGATGGCACCGCCGGACGTGACCGCCAGGCGCTGGGCACCCGGTCGGCCGGTGAGAGAACCGGTTTCGCGGTCCCAGACCAGGCGCGGGCGGAGCTCGGCGAACTCGTCGGACGGATAGCGGCCGGACAGCAGGTCCAGTGTCGACTCGTACGCCGACCGGGGCAGCGACGCGAAGTTGCCCGTTCGGCGGACGCTGTCGAACCACTCGTCGGCGTCGATGGGTTCGAGTGCGCACGCTGCGACGGTGTGTTGCGCCAGGATGTCGAGCGGGTTGGTGGGCACCTTCAGTGCCTCGATCTGGCCGTCCGCCATGCGCTGCACGGTGACCGCGCAGTGGACGAGGTCGGTGCGGTGCTTCGGGAACAGAACGCCGCGGGAGACCTCGCCGACCTGGTGACCGGCACGCCCGACTCGTTGCAGACCGCTGGCCACCGACGGCGGCGCCTCCACCTGGACGACGAGATCGACTGCGCCCATGTCGATGCCGAGTTCGAGGCTGCTGGTGGCCACGACGCATCGCAGTCGCCCGGACTTCAGGTCGTCCTCGATGATGGCGCGCTGGTCCTTGCTGACACTGCCGTGGTGCGCGCGGGCGAGCAGTGTCTCGGCGCCGTGGGTGACGTCGGACGCGCCGCCGACTTGGGACGGCGGAGCGTGCTCGGTGTCGACTGCCTCACCGAGGCGCTCGGAATAGATCTCGTTGAGCCGTGCGGTGAGCTTCTCCGACAGCCGCCGCGAGTTGGCGAACACGATCGAGGAACGGTGCTCGAGCACCATGTCGACGATCTGTTCCTCGACGTGCGGCCAGATCGAACCCTGTTGCGGCGCAGCAGAAGCCGATCCCTCCTGCGGCGACGAGGTGCCGAGCTCGGTCATGTCCTCGACCGGGACTCGTACCGATAGTTCGAAGGTCTTGGTGGACGGAGGCGCCACGATGCGGATGGGCGCAGACCCGGTGAGGAAGCGTCCGACCTCCTCGTGCGGACGGACGGTGGCGGACAACCCGATGCGCTGCGCCGGCTTCTGTAGTGCGGCGTCGAGGCGTTCCAGCGACAGGGCCAGGTGCGCGCCACGTTTGGTTCCGGCGACGGCGTGAACCTCGTCGACAATGATGGTGTCGACGGATTCGAGTGTCTCGCGGGCCGCCGAGGTGAGCATCAGAAACAGCGACTCGGGGGTGGTGATCAGAATGTCGGGTGGGGTCTTGATCAGCAGCCGCCGATCAGCCGGTGTGGTGTCACCCGACCGCACTCCCACCGAGATCTGCGGCGGTACGAGGCCGTGCAGCTTTGCCGTTTGCGTGATGCCGACGAGGGGTGCGCGGAGGTTGCGCTCGACGTCGACCGCCAGCGCTTTGAGCGGTGAGATGTACAGCACGCGGGTGCCGCGAGGCTCGTCCTCCCCTCGGGAGGCGAGGCGGTCGAGAGCCCACAGGAAGGCCGACAGTGTCTTGCCCGATCCGGTGGGAGCGACGACGAGGGTGTGCGCGCCGCTGGAAATGGCATCCCAGGCCCCGAGCTGAGCAGGAGTGGGAGCGGGGAACGCGCCGTCGAACCAGGTGCGTGTGGATTCGGAGAACCGAGAGAGGACTCCGGCAGCGCCGTCCGCAGTGTCTGCGCCCTTCCTGGTTTTGCTCACGACCTCATTGTGCCCCGACCCACCGACACGTCCCGTCCCACCGACGTCAAGGCTGCTCGTCGTCGAGCTTGTCCTGGCCGCGGTTGCGGAAGAACTTGAAACCGGGGATGCCGATGACAGCGCGGCGCACATCGGTGGTGACCTCGAGAAGTTGGTGCAACTCCGGCGCCACCGAATCCATGGTCGCGAGAATGGGCATCAGGGCTTCCATTCGCGTCATCAACTCGGGTAACTGGTCCACCATCTTGATCGCGGCGTCGAGCTCGGCCTCGGAGAAGTTCTCGACGAATTTGCGCCCCAGAGGCAGTCCGGCGTCTGCGATGGGCTCGAGTTCGCCGATCAGGCGCTGCGCCACGGCCGATGCCTCGGACGCTCCGGTGACCACTTTCGACGCGTCGATGGTGGTGCGCTCGACGTCGACGATCACACCCGCCGCGCTCTCGGTGATCGCCTCTACCTTCGCCAGCAGCGCGTCGAGCTGGGCGAACAAGCCGTCGATGCGCGCGGGCAGCGAGGCAACGAGGGCCACCGTGTCGAGCGACCACAGAACGGTTCCTCGCACGACGGCGACCAGGTCGCCCGGCGTCGGAATCGTGAACGTGATCCGCCGCGGTGCGGGCGGGGAGGGCAGGGGGTGCGGGGATCGGGGGTGCGGGGATCGGGGGAGCGGGAAGCCCGGAGGGCGGTCGGGTGGTCGCGGCACGGTCGACATAACGTCATCTTGTACCCATTCCGGCGTTCACCGACACGCATTGGCGGCATCGGTTCGGTGCGACCATCCTCACGCGGTGACCTGGCTCGATGCGCCGTAATGTCGGAGACATGACAGCTCTGGTCACCGGTGCAACCGGATATATCGGGTCCCGACTCGTCGCCGCTCTGCGCGAGGCGGGAGAGGACGTGGTCGCGGTCAGCCGCCACCCCGACAGCCTGCAGCGTTTCGACTGGTACGGCGACGTCACGACGACCAAGATGGACGTGACCAGCAAGAGATCGTGCACGGCGGCCTTCGATCGAGTCGGAGACATCGACGTGGCGTACTACCTGGTGCACGCGATCGGGCAGGCCGGTTATCGCGACGTCGACATGCGGTCGGCCCGATACTTCGCAGAAGCCGCGCGTGACGCCGGCGTGCGACGCATCGTGTACCTCGGCGGATTCGTTCCGCGTGGCGAACAGCTCTCCGAGCACCTCGCGAGCCGCGCGGAGGTGGGTCGCGCCCTGGAGGTGGGCGGCATCGAGGTGGTGTGCCTGCAGGCGGCCATCGTGCTCGGCGCCGGGTCGACGTCCTTCGAGATGCTCCGGTACCTCTCGGACCGGCTGCCGGTCGTCCCTTTGCCCACGTGGTTGAACAAGGACGTGCAGCCCATCGCGGTCGACGACGTCATGCACTACCTGATCGCCTCGGCGGACGACGTCCTGCCGCCGGGGTCCTACGACATCTCCGGCGCCGACGTCATGCCGTACAGCGAGCTGGTGTTCTCGTACGTGCGGGCAGCGGGATTGCGCCGTGTCGGTGTCCCGGTACCGCTTGTCCCGATGTCGTTGGCCGCAGCCGTCATCGGGCGCATCATTCCGGTGCCGGCGGGACTCGCCGAAGATCTCGTTGCGTCGCTGCAGAATTCGATGACCGCATCGGACGACCGGATCAGGTCCTACATTCCCGATCCGCCGGGAGGTCTCACGAGCGTCGCTGACGCGATGCGTCGCAGCCTCGTCGGACAGCACGCGGTGCCGAAGCCGATCGGCGCGACGCCGGACACGCTGCGGTTGGTGGACTCCGACGCGGTGTGGACCGGCGGCGACGAGGCCAGCATTCGCCGCCGCGCCGGCGAAGTCGTGACCCGCGACGGCTGGAAGGTGCTAGAAGGCCTGGGCGCCGGGGCAATCCTCTACAAGTGGCCGGTCGCTCCGGTCGTCCGCACGAACCTCGACGTACTCGAGGCGGTGGCCGATCGAGTACGGTCTGTGGTGCGACGACCCACCCGAGGAGACGATCGATGACCTCGCTGCGTACCAGGTTCGAAAGCACCGTTCGATCGGCATTGGTGGACAAGGTCGACCGAGACCACACCGAATCCGATCGCGCGTTCCTCCGTCGCCGAATAGTGGTGACGATAGTCCTGATTCTCGGCGCGACGCTCCTGGGTATATCCCTGAACGTCGACCCGGGCGACACTGCCTTCTACCCACTCACCATCGGCGTGGCTCTGGTGTGGATCGTCGGCGGATTCCTGTCCGGCCCACTGCACCTCGGCAGCATCAACTTCGCAGGACATCTTCGGCGGCCCATCGTGACGCCCATCGCGATCGGCCTCGCAGCCGGAGCGGTGTTCGTCGTCGGTGGGCTCATCGTCCGTGAAATCCCTCCGCTGCGTGATTTCATTGCGAGCGTGTTGGCGTATGCGACACAGGGATCGCTCCCACTCATCGTCTTCATCGCCTTGCTGAACGGCGTCGCCGAGGAGATCTTCTTCCGCGGCGCGCTGTTCGCCGCGATCGGACGCAAGCGGCCGGTGGTCATCTCGACCGTCATCTACACCATCGCCACACTCGCCACCGGCAACCCGATGCTCGCGTTCGCGGCCATCCTGCTCGGTTTCGTCCTCGGTCTGGAACGTCGAGCATCGGGCGGCATCCTGGCACCGATCCTCACCCACGTCGCTTGGTCCACGATCATGGTTCTGGTCCTACCGCCGATGTTCACCTGATCCGATCCGCTAGCGTTGGGCCGATGTCCGACATTCTCGATCCGACGGATCGCCTGCTGGTGTCCGAGCTGGTGGGGGACGGCCGGGCCACGCTCGCCGCGCTCGCCGACAAAGCAGGCTTGTCCGTGTCGGCGGTCCAGTCCAGGGTGCGCCGTCTCGAAGCGCGCGGGGTGATTCTGGGCTACACGGCGCGAGTCGACCCAGAATCGTTGGGGCACATGCTGTCGGCCTTCGTGGCCATCACCCCGCTCGATCCCGCGGCACCGGACGACGCTCCCGCTCGGCTCCAGGAGATTCCGGAAATCGAGTCGTGCCATTCGGTGGCAGGCGACGAGAGCTACGTCCTTCTCGTTCGGGTCACCGGCCCGCGTGACCTCGAGCGACTTCTGCAACTGATCCGCTCGACGGCGAACGTGCGCACGCGCAGCACGATCATTCTGCAGACGTTCTACGACTCCTGAAGTGCCCGCCAGATGCGGTCCGTCGTCATCGGAAGGCTGTGCAGGCGTACACCTGTCGCATCCCTGATGGCGTTGGCCAGAGCCGGAGCCACCGGGTTGTACGGGGATTCACTCATCGACTTCGCTCCCAGCGGGCCGATGGCGTCGTAAGTATCGGCGAAGAGCACCTCGGTGCGGGGCACGTCCGCGAATTGCGGAATGTGGTAGTTGCGCAGCGTGGTCGTGGTGACGGCGCCGGTGGCGTCCGTTCGCATGTCCTCGTAGAGCGCAGTTCCGATTGCCTGCGCGACACCACCTTCGACCTGTCCGCGGCACTGCACAGGATTCATCACCGTCCCGGCGTCTGCGCTCTGCACCGAGCGCAGAATCTTCACCCGACCCGTCTGCGCGTGCACGGCAACCCGAAAACCCTGCACGTTGAACGCAATCGAGCGGGGAGAGCCGTCGTGCCGGCCGATCTCGGTCAGCGACCCTCCTGCGCGGGCCGCAATGTCGGGCAGCGCGACCTCGAGATCGGTGAAGCGAACTCCGGTCGCAGTCAGCGTTCCGTCGGACTCCCCGGTCATCTCGGCCGCGATGGTGAGCAGTGTGGACTTCAGTGTCGCGGCGGCGAGCAGAAGCGCCTTGCCGGCCACGACGGTGCCGGCCGATCCGAACGCCCCGGTGTCGTACGTCGTGGCGTCCGTGTCCGATTGTGCGACGAGGATGTTGTCGACCGACGTGCCGAGTTCCGAGGCGGCGATCTGAGTGTGCACCGTGGTGGTTCCGTTGCCGAACTCGGCGGTGCCGACGCGCGCGAGATACGTTCCGTCGGAACGCAGTTCGATGGACGCGTCGGCGCGGTGTCCGCGAGGCGGAATGGTGGCGATCATGGCGACGGCCATCCCCGTGCCCACGGACCACCCGTCCGGCGGCGGGAGGCCCTCGTCGCGCTTCATCGCGTCGTCGACCAGGTCGATGCATTGGTCGAGACCGTAACTGCCGTAGAGCAGGTCGCCGTCCTCGACGTGCGCATCGACGAACGGGTCGCCCGGGACCACCACGTTGCGACGCCTGAATTCGTAGGGGTCCACGTGCACCTTGCGCGCCAGTTCGTCCATGGCGGACTCGATGCCGAACATGACCTGTCCGAGACCGTATCCACGGAACGCCCCGGACGGAATGTTGTTCGTGTACACCGCTTTCGCGTCGACTCGCTTGTTGGCGCACCGGTAGATCGCCACCGACTCGCCGCACCCGTGGAACATGACGCCGGCACTGTGGTTCCCGTAGGCTCCCGCGTCGCTGACCACGTCGATGGCCAGGGCGGTCAGGATGCCGTCGGCGTCGGCGGCCGCCGTGACGGTCACGCTCATGGGGTGGCGGCACGGTGCTTTGGTGAACTGATCCGACCGGCTGAACTCGTACGAGACCGGGCGGCGGGTGCGCATTGCCGCCAGGGTCACCAGATCCTCGGTGAGCAGTTCCTGTTTGCCGCCGAACCCCCCGCCCACGCGGGTGGTGAAGACGCGAATGTCGTCGGGGCGGAGAGAGAAGATGTGGCACAGCTCGTCGCGGACGAGGAACGGCACCTGCGAGCTGGTACGGACGACGAGCCTGCCGCTCTCGTCGTGCCACGCCAGAGCTCCGTGCGTTTCGAGGTGCGCGTGCTGTACCCGACCGGTTCGCCAGGTGCCGGTCACCGACGCCGCCGACGTCGCGACCGCGGCGTCGACATCACCGGAACTTCCGTGGAGCTCGGCCACGAGATTGCGTGCAGGGTCCGCGATTCGGGCCTGTGGACCCTTATCGTCGTGGATCACGGGGGCACCGGGGGCGCATGCTTCGACGGGATCGAACACGGCGGGGAGGACCTCGTACCCCACCTCGATTCGCCGACAGGCCTCTTCGGCGGCGAGCACGCTCTCCGCGACCACGGCCGCGACCCGTTGACCGACGTGTCGCACGACGGTGTCGAAGACCAGAGTGTCGTCGGGATCGTCGTAGCGAACCTCGTGACGGGCCGTGGAGAACGCGACGTCGGGTGCGTCGCCGTGAGTCATGACGTCGACGACGCCCTCGACCTCGAACGCCTTCGTCGTGTCGATGGACGTGATCCTGGCGTGGGCGTGCGGACTCGACAACACCGCGATGTGCAGCAGGCCCGGGGGTGCCACGTCCATCGTGTACGGCTCACGTCCGGTGACGATTCGCTCGCCGGCCGGGGCGGGAACTCCATGACCGGTCGAGGGGCCGCGGCAGGGTCGCTCGACGTTGACGACGCCGTGCACGGCATCCTCGATGGCTCGATATCCGGTGCAGCGGCACAGGTTTCCCTTGAGCGAGGTGTCGAGATCGTCGGATTGGCTCGGCGAAAAAGTCGACGCGGTCACGACCATGCCTGCCGTGCAGAAGCCGCACTGGAACCCGCCCGCCTCGACGAACCGGCGCTGGACGGGATGGAGGTCGCCCGGCGAGCCGAGCCCGGCTGCGGTAGTGATGGTCTTTCCCTCGGCCCGGTACGCCGGCACGATGCACGAGTGCGCTGCCTTGCCGTCGATCAGAACCGAGCACGCCCCGCAATCGCCTGCGTCGCACCCCTTCTTGACCTCGAAATGGGCGAGGTCGCGGAGCATCGTGCGCAGGCACTGACCGGGAGCCGGAGTGTGTTCCACACCGGTGCCGTTGACGTCGAACCTCATCTCAACTCCTCGCAGATCTCGCGGGCCGCCGCCCCGCTCACGTGGCGGCGCCAGTCCGGATCGCCGTGCACGTCGTCGTACCAACTCGATTCCGGTACAACCGAATACAACACGTTGCCGATGTGACGCGCGTCGGGGACCTCGGCGAGGCGGACCTGATACGGCCGGTCCGTCGCGGCGGTGACGGTGAGCACGAAGTCGCCGTTCGGGTCCACCCGCCCGATCACGACCGCCCCCGAGCGGCCACGGGGTGCGAGCGCCACCTTGCGGAACGCCGTGCGAGCACGCAAGGCCGAATCGGCGATGCTGATGCTGCGTAGGACATCACCGTCGTTCAGTGAGGTCCGAACCGCGCCCGTCACCAGATCGGCGACGGGTATCACGTAGTCGGTTCCGTCCGCCGCCCAGACAAGGGCCTGTCCGTCGAGCGCCGCGCACAGCGACGTCATCGCCCCGGCCGGCAGAGCCAGACAGATGTTCCCGCCGACCGTGGCGAACTGCTGCACCTTGAAGGACAGGAGAACCGCATCGCAGCATTGGCTCACGAGTGTCGACACCGACGAATACGGGGCGGGTAGCTCGGCGCCGAGCAGTTCGGTCAGCGTGCAGGTGGCGGCAATCTCGAGTCCGTTGTCGCGGACGGTGATCGGAGTCCATCCGAGGTCGGTTATGTCGACGAGGCGGCGTATGTGGTTCTGCCGCTCCGACATCATCCAGGTGGCACCCGCCACGACGGCGGTGTCACCGCCGACCGTGCGGAGATCGTCCCGCGAGCGCGCCCGCACGACCTCGCTGACGGTTCCGAGATCCATCGATCATCAACCTGTCTTCGGTGCCACTGCTCTGAACACCACTGCTCAGCCCACCACACTGTAGGTGCGCCAGGCGGGGCCGGCGTCGGGTGCGTCGTCTCGTTCGACCGTGGCCTGAATCAGCCCGTACGGCCGGTCGTCGGCGTTGAACACTTCGTTGGGGTTCTCGAGACCGAAACGCGAGAGGTCGTAGACGAAGTGGTGCTTGTTGGGCGCCGACATCCGGATCTCGGCGATGAACGGATACTTCTCGAGCACCGCCTTGCCCATCTCGAAGAGCGTCTGCTGGAGGGCGAGCGACTGCACGTCGGCGAACCGTTCCACCATGGCCTGCTTCGCACCTGTGTACGTTGCGTCCCAGTCGACGTCGGTTCTCGTGTAGCGCCATCTGGTTTCCAGCGATGTGGCCATGACGCGATCGTGGGTGGGTTCGAGGACCGTGTACGAATCCTCCAGGAATCCGGCGAACTCGCTTCCGGTGGACTTGAGGATGACCAGATCCTTGAATCCGCTGGTGACCCAGGTCTTCTGGGCGTCACCCTTGCCCTCCACGGTCACCGACGCCACGCGCGTCTCCTGACCCTTGCGGACCCAGGTGTGATCGTGCTCCTTGCCGCCGACCGTGACGCGCTCCCACGCGTATTCCTCCAGTTCGATGCGGGCGCTCTGGACCGGGACGGTGTCGTCCACGAAATGCCGTCCGAGATCGAGACCGTAGCTCTCGAGGTTGCGCAGTCCCTTCTCCTTGGCGTACGCGTAGGCCGTCTGCTTCTGCGTGTCCGTCGGCAGGACCTCGGACTGATCTCCGGCCAGGTGCGCTGCCGAGAAGTCGCCGCGCAGAGCGGAGGAGACGTTGATGTCGTGGATCTCGTGACGCGGTGCATCGCGGTAGATGCGCACGACGCGATTCTCGGCCTTGCCGTACTGATTCGCGCCGAGAACGATGTTGCCGGTCAGGTCGGTCACGGTGGTCAACTTCCTCTGTAAGTGGAGAATGCGAAGGGAGACAACAACAACGGCACATGATGATGAATCGTCGGGTCGACGATGGTGAACGAAATGGTCACTTCGGGGTAGAAGCCGACCACCCCGACCGAGTCGAACCAGTGCCCTGTGTCGAAGGTCAGGCGATAGACACCGGGATCGGCATCCTCGGGCAGCAGGTCCTTGGCTCGACCGTCGGAATCGGTTGCCGACGAGGTGAGCACCACGCCGTCCGCGTCGGTCAGGGTGATCGGAACACCGGCGGCCGGAACGCCTTTCGCGGCGTCGAGAACATGTGTACTCACACTCACCCGGTCTTGTCCTCTCCGAGCATCCGATCCAGCCGGATCCTGTTGATCTTCGCCAGCTCCACGCGCATCACCCGGCGTTCGGTCTCGGCGTCGTTGTCCATCCTGTCCTCGAGGATACTCAGCAACTCGGCCGCCGACTTTCCGGTGGCACACACGAGATAGACGTGTCCGAACTTCGCTTCGTAGGCCCGGTTGCCGGCCGCCAGAGCGTCGAGGACCTGTCGGTCCGCCGAAGCGACAGCAGCCTGCTCTCGCTGTGACGACGAGTTGTTCACCCGCCCACCGATTCTCGGGTGTCCGTCCAGAGCATGGTCGAGCTCGGCTTCCGGAATCTCGGCCAGCACGCGGTCCGCTCGTTCGAACAGGGCGTCACGGGTGTCGAAGGGTCGGCGCATCGCCACGCGTCGTGCCCAGATCAGCGACGAACAGCATTCGAACAACGCATGCATCGCGGCGCGATCGGACAGATTGTTGAAACCCTTCAGACCGATCCATTCGTGTAGCGCCACAGATCAGCTCAGCTCGCTGAGGCGACCGAACCGTGCGGCCGAAATCGGATTGGCGTCGGCGACGAGATCGTCGAAACGGTAATTGGCGATCTTGGCGACCTCGATCATGGCGAACGAGCGCTCGGCACTCTCCGAGTTCTCCATGCGCGCCCATCCGTTGGCCAGCACGCGGTCGTAGCGCTCCGTCTCGCGTGCACAGATCACGAGCGGAAAACCGAAGTGCTCGCGGTATGCACCAGCGAGTTCGACCACGTTGTCGTGCTGGTCTTCCTCCAGGTTGCTCAGCGACGTGTGGTCCTTCGCGTATGCGATGCCGGTGGGATCCTCGCTTCCGAGGTCGGGGAACGATCCGATCAACGCCAGCTGTTCCTCGGTGGTGCCGGCCAAGAGTGAATCCTGGAACGCCTCGCGCAGTGCGTGCGCGTCCGCGAACGGTTTCTGCTCGAAGGCGCGCTCGACCACCCACGGCGTGCCCTGGACCAGACCGCCGAAGGTCTCCGCGAACTTCTCGGGGGTCATCTCGTTGACCTGGTCGAGGGTGATGGCCTTGCCGGGTTCGCCGGCGACGGCAGGTCCGCGATTCGGCCCGATGTGGAAGAAGAGCACGTTGAGCACGATCGCAGAGACCGCGCCGAGCACGATGCCACTGCCGAACAGCATGGCAAGCCAATCGGGAACGCCTTCGGACACCGTCGGCTGAATCGTGACCAGCATTGCCAAGCCCAGACTGGTGGCCACGATGATCAGGTTGCGGTGGTCGGTGAAATCGACCTTCGACAATGTCTGGATACCCACCACGGCCACGGTGGCGAACAGGGCGAGCGCGGCGCCACCGAGAACCGGTGACGGGATGGACGCCACAACCGCCGCAGTCTTCGGCAGCAGCCCCAGCAGAATCATGATGCCGCCGGCCGTCGCCACGACCCAGCGGCTACGTACTCCGGTCAGACGCACCAGCCCCACGTTCTCCGAGAACGCCGTGTACGGGAACGAATTGAATGTTCCGCCGATGACGGTGGCGACACCGTCTGCTCGCAGCGTGGCCGCGATGTCTTCCTTCTTGACGCGCTTGCCGACGATTTCCGCTGTGGCGTAGACACTTCCGGTTGTTTCGACCGCGATGATGAGCATGACGACGATCATCGAGATGATGGCCACCACGCTGAACTTGGGGGCACCGAACAGGAACGGCTGGGTGAAGCCGACCCACGACGCCTCGGACGTTCCGTCGAAGTTCATGTCGCCCAACACGAATGCGACCGCGGACCCGATCACGAGTCCGAGCAGGACTGCGATGGTCGCCATGAAGCCCTTGAAGAACCGTTGAATCAGCACGATGATGAGCAACGTGCCGATGGCGTAGGCCATCCATCGCCCGTTCGTGGGGTCCTGCTCGTGTGTGATGGGGTTGGTGACCGCGTCGTTCACGGCGACGGGGAGCAGTGCCACGCCGATGATCGTGATGACGGTGCCGGTGACGACCGGCGGGAAGAACCGCAGCAGCCTGCTGAACCAGGGCGCGATGAAGAACGTGACCAGCCCCGCCACGATGACCGCGCCGTACACGTACAGCAGTCCGTCGGTACCGCCACCGTTCGCCATCGCGATTGCGATCACCGGGGACACGCCGGCGAAGGTGACGCCCTGCAGCAGAGGGAGTCTGACGCCGATCTTCCAGATTCCCACCGACTGAATGATCGACGCGATTCCGCAGGTGAACAGGTCGGCGTTGATCAGATGGATCAGTTGTTCGTTGGTCAGCCCGATCGCACTGCCGATGATGATGGGAACCAGGACGGCGCCCGCGTAGAACGCGACGACGTGCTGGAACCCGTACGCGGCAAGCTTGGGTACAGGAAGTACCTCGTCGACAGGGTGAGTCTTTTTGACGCGTACTGGAGTTTCAGACGACATGAAAGATGCCTCACTGAGGTTGTTCGCCCGACCCCTGCCACGCTGCAGGAGAAATTTCGTAACTACCAGAATCGACCATGAACGCCGTTACCGCGAGTCGAGACGCAATACTGGTGGGGTGAGCGCAGCGGTGGGTACCTGCGGCGTGGTCCTCGCGGCCGGCGCCGGAAGCCGGTACGGGATGCCCAAGGTGCTCGCTCACGACGGTCGTTGGCTCGTCGCGGCCATCGACGCGCTGAGCGGGTGCGACTCGGTGATCGTCGTGATGGGCGCAGCGGTGGTCGGCGTCCCGGACGGCGTGACGGTGGCGGTCAACGAAGCCTGGTCGAGCGGAATGGGCGGGTCGCTGCGGGTCGGCCTCGACGCGTGCCGACCCCTGCCGGTCGAGTACGCCGTGATCATGCCCGTCGACACGCCGGACGTCGGCGTCGACGTGGTGACGAGAGTGGTTGCGGCAGCGATGGACTCGGAGACGGGATTGGCGCGGGCCATGTTCGGCGACGTCCCCGGTCACCCGGTCGTGATGGCGCGTCGGTGGTGGCGGGACGCGGCGGCACGTGCGGTGGGTGACGAGGGTGCTCGTGCGTTCCTCTCCGGGCGCGTCGACGTGGTCGCCGTGCAGTGTGGCGACCTGGCCGACGGTGGGGATCACGACTTCCCCGACGAGCGCGAACCGTAACAATCGGTCGGCTGCGGTCGATCGATTGGTATGAGGAAGGCACTGGACGGCGCTGTGCTGACACTGCTGGGCGCCGCCGGCCTGTTCAACGGAACGGCACTGGTGTCGGACTCGTCGGGGCGCACGTTGGGACTGCGGGTGGACATGCTGCCGGCGTGGCACACCTGGGACTACCGCTGGGCCGGACTCTTCGTTCTGGTTGCGCTCGGAATTGCGCCGTTGGTCTGCGGCGCCGCCATTCTCGTCGATTTCCCGAACACCACGCGCCCCGTCGTCGGGATCGGGATTCTCACCGTCGGCTGGGTCCTGTGGCAGATCATCGTGCTGGAAGTGCACGCACCGACCGTCCAGGTCGTCCTGGCGGCCGCGGGTGTGTTCCTCATCGTGCGCCCGCACATGGGGACTCGGCGGGTCGTACGCCGCGCCGACAACAGTTCTCGCTGAGCGCCCGGCCGTTCAGCAACCCAGCGCGGTGGCGAGGTCTTCCATGCTGTCGGCCACGTGATCCCACTGCCCGCCCGCCTCGAGATCGACCGTCTGTGACGGGCCGTGCTCGGTCGGCCTGCGCACGAACGCCGTCCCGAATCCGCACTGCTGCGCGGCCTTCAGGTCCGAGTTGTGGGCGGCCACCATCAGGCACTCCTCCGGTGCGAGTCCCAGGATGTCGGCGGTCCGGAGGTACGCGTCGGGGGTCGGCTTGTAGGCGTGAGCGACTTCGGCGCCCAGCACGGCATCCCACGGAATCCCTGCCGCCTTCGCCATGTCCAGCAGCAGGGACACGTTGCCGTTCGACAGCGGCGCCACGATCATGGCCGACTTCATACGCGTGATCCCGGCGACGGAGTCGGGCCAGGCGGGCAGCGCATGCCAAGACGAGTTCAGCGCATCGACGTCGTCGTCGGACGCGGTGATCCGGTGGCTGAGTAGCACCTCGACGAGGTTCTCCCGGTGGAGGACGTCCAATCGCGCGAACGGGCGCCGACCCTCGCGGACCTCCCGCATGGACGGGTCGTATCGAGATCTCCACTCGTCGGCGAACGCGAACGAATCGACACCCGTCACACCCCGAGTGTCCATCCACTCGTCGACGTGCCCCGCAATGCCCGTGCGCCAGTCGACAACGGTCCCGAAGACGTCGAAGAGGGCCGCTCGCACCGTCACTTCAGTTCGGCGAGAACGGTTCCCTGCGTGATGGCGGAGCCGGGCTCGACAGTGAGCCCGGTGACGACACCGTCCTTGTGGGCGGTGACGGGATTTTCCATCTTCATGGCCTCGAGGACCGCGATCAGGTCGCCTGTGACGACTTCCTGACCCTCGGTGACGGCGACCTTGACGACGGTGCCCTGCATGGGGGCGGTGACGGCGTCGCCGGACGCGGCGGCGCCGCCGGCCGCACCACGCTTACGCGACTTGGGTTTACGGCGGATACCACCCTCCGCGGCGGGGGCGGAACCGACGGAGAATTGACCGGGCAACGAGACCTCGACTCGGCGGCCACCGACCTCGACGACGACGTTCTGACGGGGCAGCGCGTCGTCCTCTTCGATCGGGGCTCCACCGGTGAAGGGCTCGACGGTGTTGTCCCACTCGGTTTCGATCCACCGGGTGTGCACGGAGAAGCTCTTACCGTCGCCGATGAACGCGGGGTCGGAGACGACCGCGCGGTGGAAGGGGATCACGGTCGCAAGTCCTTGGACGTCGAACTCGGCCAAGGCCCGACGCGAGCGGGCGAGCGCTTCCTCGCGGGTGGCGCCGGTGACGATCAGCTTCGCGAGCATCGAGTCGAACTGTCCACCGATGACCGATCCCGATTCGACACCGGAGTCGACGCGCACGCCCGGCCCGGACGGCGCCGAGTAGGAGGTGACGGGTCCGGGTGCTGGGAGGAAGCCGCGGCCGGCGTCCTCGCCGTTGATGCGGAATTCGAACGAGTGTCCGCGCGGAGTCGGGTCCTCGGTGATGGAGAGTTCTTCGCCGTTGGCGATGCGGAACTGCTGCAGCACGAGGTCGATGCCGGACGTTTCCTCGGTGACGGGGTGCTCGACCTGCAGGCGCGTGTTGACCTCGAGGAACGACACGAGTCCGTCCTGGCCGACGAGGTATTCGACGGTGCCGGCGCCGTAGTACCCGGCTTCCTTGCAGATGGCCTTGGCGGACGCGTGGATCTGTGCGCGCTGGTCGTCGGTGAGGAACGGCGCGGGGGCTTCTTCGACGAGTTTCTGGAAGCGGCGCTGCAGCGAGCAGTCACGTGTTCCGGCGACGACGACGTTGCCGTGCTGATCGGCGATGACCTGCGCTTCGACGTGACGCGGCTTGTCGAGGTACCGCTCGACGAAGCATTCCCCGCGGCCGAACGCCGATACCGCTTCGCGGGTGGCCGAATCGAACAGCTCGGGGATCTCCTCGCGGGTGCGGGCGACCTTCATCCCGCGGCCACCGCCGCCGAACGCGGCCTTGATGGCGATGGGCAGACCGTGCTCGTCCGCGAACGCGAGGATCTCGTCCGCGTCCTTCACCGGCTCGGAGGTGCCCGGAACCGACGGGGCCTTGGCGCGGGTGGCGATGTGGCGGGCGGTGACCTTGTCGCCGAGATCGCGGATGGACTGCGGCGAGGGGCCGATCCAGATGAGGTCGGCGTCGATGACGGCCTGGGCGAAGTCGGCGTTCTCGGACAGGAACCCGTAGCCCGGGTGGACGGCGTCGGCTCCGGACTTCGCTGCGGCGTCGATCAACTTCTCGATGGACAGGTATGACTCGGCGGACGTCTGGCCCCCGAGCGCGAACGCCTCGTCGGCCAGCCTCACGTGCGGCGCGTCGGCGTCCGGTTCGGCATAGACGGCAACGCTCTTGAGGCCTGCATCGGCTGCAGCCCTGATCACGCGTACTGCGATCTCACCCCGGTTCGCAACGAGAACTTTGGTGATGTGCGCGCTGGCATGACTGGGCAACGGTGCCTCCTGTGACGACAAAGACGGATCCGCGTGACTACGTGCGGACGGACAACAACTTGGTTCGGAGTGTATGTGGTGAAAGTCGGCGCACCGACAGGGGATCGCCGATGGCGCACGCGAAAAGGGAGCTACCCGCCGGTAACGACGGCGCCGTCGGAAGACGGTCGTACGGTCGTGGCCGTACCGGTGGCGGACACGGTGTTCAGCACGCTGCGCAGCGCGCCGACGAAGGTGTGGACCGCACTGCTCGCCTGCTCGGTGCTGGGAAACCGCACCGCGATGTTGAGTCCTTGAGGCGTCCGATTGAGCCAGACGTAGACGTCGTGGTCGTACTTTCTGCTGCGCAGCGCTCGCGCGTTGATGCTCGGCCATCTGTCGGCGTGGGGTGCGAATCGCACGTCCATGAAGGAGACGACGAATTCGGGATCGGACTGTATTGCGAGTCGATCCATCACGACGTCGAGCGGGATTCGAGCGACGTCCTTGACGCGCGCCACTTCCGACTGCGCTCGGGAGATGACGTCGCCGAACGTGTCCGATTCGTCGACGTCGAACGCGAGTGGGCTGACGCCGACGAACCATCCCAGGGAGGCAGCCCACGACGGGTCGTATCGCGTGTGCACCGGAGTGACCGTGGCGAAGCGTGTGCTTCCCGACGACTGCAGTGCCGCCAGGGCCATGGCGGCCATGAGTCCGGCGAAGAACCCCTGTCCCAGCTTTCGGCAGGCGATCGAGAATGCGTCGGCTTCGCGACTGTCGAGAATCCACGCCGACAGGCCACCCTGAGGTGCGACGCGTCCTCGAGGGTCGCCGATGTCGCCGGGAAAGGGTGGGAAGGTGCCGCCGCAGTGATCGAAGAATCTGCGCCACTCGGCGACGGCGACGTGGTCACGGCCGACACCGGCGATCGCGGCGCGCTCGGCGACACCGAAATCGAGATAGCTGCGCGTCCCGAACAGACCAGCGGGCTCTCCGGTGCGAGCCTCCTCGTAGAGCATGGTCAGTTCGTGGGCGATCAAGACGACGGACAGACCGTCGATGATGGAGTGGTCGGCCGCAAAGAACACGGTGAAGGTGTCCTGCGGGTGGTCCGAAGGCCGGTCGGCAACACTGCCGGAAGTCGGCTCGAGGGTGACGAACGCGTAGGACGGCCAGGCGAGGGGAGAGGTGTACTCGTCGAAGAGATGCTGCAGGTGTTCGAACACCTCGTCGGACCGCGTGGTGGTGTCCTGCTCGATGACCCAGATGTCGGTGGCTCCGACCGGTGCGGTGACCCGGGTGAGGACACCGGAATCCGGGTCGATCGATGCGTTGGTGCGCATGCCTTCGTGGCGATCGATCCACGCGAGGACCGCCGCGCGGAAAGCCTTCTTGTCGAGCGGTCCGGGACACTCGAACGCGGTGCCCAACCACGACTCGCGACCAGCCGTCGGGTTGGCGAGAGTTCTGCGCAGGTGTGCTTCGTGAACGTGCGACGTGGGACGTGGATCGTCCTGCCAGCCGGCTGTCTCGGGCGTCGACGCGTGCGGACCGACGCTCGGAATCCACTCGGTGATGGTGCCGGCGGAGATGGGGTAGTCGGCCAGTTCGGTGAATTCCACGCGGCAGCCGACCTTTCACGTTCGTTCTGTGAAACACAGACTCTAGTCGCTGAGGGGAATGTCTGCACAAAGTGTGCGACGCGGGCTCAGGCGCGCAGGTGCATCTTGACCCGGCTCAGCATCGCCGACATGCCGCGCAGGCGAAGCGGACTCACCGACTGGGCGAGCCCTAGCTCGCTGTAGAAATCGTCGGGCACGTCCAAAATCTCCTGCGCCGAATGGCCGTCGAGGCCCTGCTGCAGGATGGACGCGAATCCGCGTGTCGTAGGCGCCTCGGCCGGAGCGCTGAAGTGCAGGCGCACATGGTCTCGATCGGACGCGTCCACCGCCAGGAACAACGGGGATTGGCATTCCGGAACCGGCTCCATGGCCGCTTCGGTCAGCTCGGGAGGAAGCTCGGGCAGTTCCTTGCTGAACTCGAGCAGCATGGTGATCTTGTCCTGACCCTCCACTGCGGCGAAGTCGTCGACGATCTCGGCCAGTGCGGCAGGGAGCCCACTCATACGGTGCCCGGGTCCGCACCGGTCGCGATGGGCGTCCGCACCGCGTTGCCCCACTCGGTCCACGATCCGTCGTAGTTCCGCACGCTGTCGTAGCCGAGCAGGTGAGTCAGGACGAACCAGGTGTGGGACGAGCGTTCGCCGATGCGGCAGTACGCCACGACATCGGTGTCGGAAGGCACGTCGGCGTAGACCTCTTTCAGCTCGTCCGCGGACTTGAAGCGGCCGTCCGGTGCCGCGGCCTTGGCCCAGGGGATGGACAGCGCCGACGGGATGTGGCCGCCGCGCAGGGCGCCTTCGTCCGGGTAGTCCGGCATGTGCGTGCGTTCGCCGGTGTATTCGGCGGGCGAGCGAACGTCGACGAGCGGGCCGTGACCGAGGTGGGCGAGGACGTCGTCCTTGAAGGCACGGATCGACGAATCGTCGCGCTCGACGACGGGGTAGTCGACAGAGGACAGCTCCGGAACGTCCAGCGTGGTCTCACGGTTCTCCGCCAACCACGCATCGCGACCGCCGTCGAGCAACCGCACGTCCTCGTGGCCGAACAGGGTGAACACCCAGAGTGCGTAGGCCGCCCACCAGTTGCTCTTGTCGCCGTAGATCACGACGGTGTCGGTGCGCGCAATCCCCTTGCGATTCATCAGGTCTGCGAACGCTGCACCGTCGACGTAGTCCCGGGTGACCGGGTCGTTCAGATCGAGGTGCCAGTCGATCTTCACCGCGCCGGGGATGTGTCCGACGTCGTACAGCAATACGTCCTCGTCGGATTCGACGACGCGAAGACCGGCCGATCCGATGTTCGCCGACAACCACTCCGTGGTGACCAGCCGCTCGGGGTGGGCGTACGAGGAGAATGACGGGTTTGCATCCGGCGCAACGGGCACGGTCGACTCCTGAGCAGTGAGGTTGGGCGTGGAACTCGAGCCTACCGGGGCGCGTTGGTGGACCACAGTTCGGCGACCGTGATTCCGACGCCGGCGAGCAGACGGCGCACCAGCGGAAGTCCGATGCCGATGACCGACGACGGATCACCGTCGATCCGCTCGACGAACCACCCGCCCAGCCCGTCGAGGGTGAACGCTCCAGCGACCTCGAGTGGTTCACCGGTGGCCAGGTACGCCTCGAGGTCGTCGGCGGTGGGTGTCCCGAACGTGACGGTGGTGGACGAATGATCGGAGGCGCGGTCCGTGATCGCCCCGTCGACGATGCGAATCACGCAGTGACCGGTGAGGAGTCGCCCCGACCGACCGGCCATGTGCGACCACCGGATTCGAGCGGTGTCGACATCGGCGGGCTTTCCGGCCAGGAAGTCGTCGAGCGAGAGCATCGAGTCACATCCGACGACGACGGCAGAGGTGAAATCGACTGCGCCGGAACCGGAACGAATGTCGGCGACGAGCGACTCGGCGACGACGGTTGCTTTCGCGTCGGCCAAGGCGGTCACGGTGCCCTCGTGCGATGCGTTCCCGCCCAAAGCAGCGGCCACGGCGCCCTCGTCCACCCCGGACACCCGGACGTACGGGTCGACTCCGGCAGCACGCAGAACAGCCAGTCGTGCCGGCGAGCGCGAAGCCAGCACCAGACGGGTCACGCGGGTCGCCCGATCGGTATCGTGCCCGGTCGCGAAATCAGGGAGTGCCCACGCCGAACGCGAACGGGGCGAACGTCGTTCCGGTTCGGAGCCGATCCGCGGGACGGCCCCACAGGTCGCGGGGGCCGGGATCGGGTACCGACTGTGCCGACGCGGATCGAGCGGCGACGATCACGGCAACCAGGGCAGCGATCTCGTCGTCGGTCGGGGACCCGGAGACGATGGTGATGTCGTCGCCCGTCGACTTCGAGTGATCCTCGACTGCGGTCACAACGCACCCTCTGCCTTCTGTTCGTCCGACTGATTCGGCTTCGACTTTAGTGCACGACGGACGGGATCGGTGCCGGGGCCGATGCCTCGGCGACGACGACGGACGTCTCCGCCAAGAATCGTGAGACGACGTCGTGGGCCACCGGAGTGTCGGGAAAGCGGCTCCGCAGAGCCAGACCGTCGTCGGTTCGGGATATCCAGAACTGCGCGTCGTCGGCGACCGTCACGTTCGAGATGTGCCGTGCATCGAGCGCACGGTGGTCCTCGTGGCCTGGAAGGCGTCGGTAGTCCACGTACGACACCATGAAGATGTCCTTGCGCGACCGGTTCACACCGCCCATGGTCTCGATGACCTGCGGCAGAGGTACCGATCCGAGCGTGAGTGCTCGCCGCAGCGCGGGACCGGTGCTGCGGACGGTGTCGACGAAGCTGTCGTCGGCGACCACGTCGAGCGGCGCATTAGTGGTGAACCAGCCGACTGCCGACTGCCACCGCTCGTCGGTCCGGGTGTGCAGGGGAAAGAGGAGAGACAGGCGCCGGCCACCGCCGAGGCGACGTACGGCATGGGCCATCGCGGACAGCACCCCGGCGTACAGGCTGGCTCCGTTGGAGCGGCAGAACTCCTCGAACCGCCGGGTGTCGTCGGGACCCAGGAGGTGATTCAGCAGAGCCGCCTGCGGGTGGGTCGTGCCGACCGCGACACCGAGATCGAGTGGAAACGGTGGTGGCGTGTTGCCGTGACGGCCGAAGAACGCCAACCAGGACTGCATTCGAGGATCGTCGACGTCGACGATGTCCGCCGCCCACTCTTCGGCGCAGTAGTCGACGAAGTCTCCCGTAGCGGGCGCGTCAGTGTCGTCGGCCGTCTCGCCGTCCAAGCACGCGCGATAGAGCCGGTGCAGATCGCGGACGATCAACGACACCGAATACGCGTCGATGTACGCGTGATCGAACCCGCACACGACCGTGGACCGATCGGGTCGATCGAGTACTGCCAGCAGATAGGCGGGTGCTGCGAAGGGATGGCACTCGCGATTGAGCGCAGTCCACAACACCTCACGAGTGCGCGCCGGGGTCGACGTCCGGACGGGTTCGCGACGTTTGAGGGTGATCGAGTCGGGGGTGAACCGCAGTCGTCGGACGTTGCCGTCGGCGGCACGTTCGAATGCGCTGCGCAGCGATCCGTGCCGGGTGATCAACAGTGCGAAGGCGCGGGCGAGCGCGTCCTCGTCCACGTGACCGGGAACGTCGAACGTCGCAGCGAGCCAGGTGCTTCCGTCGTCGGTGTCGTCCAGGTGGCAGAGCTGGTTGAACGAGGGTGGCACCGGTGAGACGTCCGTTCCCGAACCTGTCGTGTCGAGTGTCCACCACAGGAACCGACCGGGATCGAGGTCGACATGATCAATCGTGGTGACCTGCACGGGTGCCCTTCGTGGTGTTCGGGTCGGTGATGACGTAGTCGCCGTCGCGTGCGACGGCGACGAAGACCGAGGCGAGATGCCGGTGGTAACGCTCGATGTTGGCCCGCGCGATCGCAGTGTCCGGAGTCTGCGAGCCCAGGTACAGATGGCGCGCGTCGCGGTTGATCCACATCGAGGCATTCGCGGTTCGTCCCTCGCCGGTGAAGAGGACGGCACGATCGTCGGTCGGCGAACCGGCTCCGGGGAAACGTCGGAAGTCGATGTAGGAAAGCAGGTTCGGACTGGACGCCACGTCCGGCCCGGCGACACCGGACGCGATCAAGGTACCCAGCACCGCGTGCACCGGGGCTGCGGCCAAGGCTTTTGCGCGCGCGTAGCCCTCCTGGGCGACGGACGCCAGCTCGGTGAAGGTGCGAGCGCCCGCCACGTCGAAGGACACGGGCGCGAAGTTGCAGAACCACCCCTGCGACACGGCGAAGTCACGGCCGCGAGTACTCAGCACGGTGATACCGAAGTAGTCGTCGACGCCGGCGAGTTCGTGGTCCGTGATCGCGATCGCGGCGAAGATGCCGCCGTTCGTCCTCGCTCCGGACTCGTGGCAGATCTTGTCGAACGCGTCGGTTTCGGACGCGTCCAGCAGATCCAGTTCGACCGGACGAACCGGAGCCGTCTCGCCCGGCGCCAGTCCGAGATCCAGCGGAAACTTCGGCATCACTCCGCCGCGCGCGGTGAGTATTCGCGTCCACTCGGCGACAGCGGGGGAGTCGTGATCGACCGCCGCGGCTGCCGTCCGCTCGCGCCGCACGTATTCCAGGAAGCTGTGCGAGATCTCGGACGTGTCGACGGGTTCGGTCCCCTCGACCTCGGCGCGGTACAGATCCGCCAACTCCGAGATCACCAAGATTTGCGACGCTCCGTCGGAGAACGCGTGGTCGGTGCCGTAGTAAAGCGTGAAGCTTCCGGGGCGGCGAACGGCGCCGAACGAGAATCCGGGCCACCCGATGGGCGTTGCCTCTCGTCCGAAGCGTTCGTCGATGTAGGTCATGAACTCGGTGTGGTCGTCGGTCCGGCCGACGTCCCGCACCTCGAATTCGACTGCAGCAGGGTCGACCCGGTGGCGAGCGATCGTGTCCCCGTCCATCGAGAACGACGTTCGTAGGCCTTCGTGTCCGAGGACGTACCGCTGCAACGCACACGTCAACGCACTTTCGTCGAGCTCGCCGTCGAATTCGGTGGTGGCTCCGAGATACGCCCGGTGACGTTCACCCGCAGCGTGTTTGGACTGGTAGGACCTGATGTGACCGTCCTGCAAAAACGACGGGGGCGTGTCGTCGACGGTCGCTGCAGCGGCGAGCTCACGAGCACGCTCGGTCGGATGCCATTCCAGCAGAACACCCGGCGCCGGCTTCCAATTGTCCATCGCAGTGATGATCATCGCTCGGCCATGACTCCGCTGCGGACGGTCGATGCCAACGTCGTGACGAACCGGTGAACGTTGCGAGAGGCGTTCTCGTTACTGGGGAAGCGCGCGGAGATGTTCAGGCCCAACGGCGTTCGCAGAATCCAGAAGTAGACCTCGTCGGGCGATTCGGTGCTGCCCCGCAGGGTGCGAGCTCGCCACCGCGACCAGTCGGCCGAGTCGGGCGTGTGACGAAGGTCGAGGTACGACACGACGAACCGGGGTGTCTCGGTAACACCGAGCATGTCGGCGATCTTCGAGTACGGAAGTCGGGCCAGCCCCTTCACACCGTCCACCGCCGTCGTGGCTGCGGGCAGGCATTCCGTCAGCGACCGACGGCCGCCGACCTCGATTTCGACGGGGACCACGCCGACGTACCACCCCACGGACTCGGCGTACCGCGGTTCGAACCTGGTGTGCATCGGCATGACGAACCGGAGAGTGTCGTCACCGGTGAGATGTCGACCCGTCAACGCGAGCGCGGCGAGCACACCCGATTGCATGCCGTGACCGGCCGACCGGCACGACCGGGCGAACGCGTCGGTCTGCTCCACCGTGAGCAACCACGACGACAGACTGCTCTGGTGTGCGGACGTGCTCGCGGCATCGTCGACGGCCACAGGTAGCGGGAAGTCGGGGAACGTCGGTCCCGATGGTGCGTCCGCGCTCAGAAACTTCGACCACGCGTCGACGGCCTCGTGATCGGCGGTGACCGTGTCGCCGAGACGTCTGTCGACGGCGCTGAAGTCGACATGGCTCCCTATTTCTGCGAGCCGGGGATCGGTACCGCGGCACTCGAACTCGTACAGCCGCCGCAGTTCGCCGACCGCGAGCAGCATCGAGTAGGCGTCCATGACGGAGTGATCGGCTGCGAAGACGAGAAGAAACCGATCCTCGGCGGGTTCGTGCACGGTGGCGACCAGGCAGTGCGGCCATCGGAAGGGCGAGAGCCTGGACCCGAACCAGTCGGTGAGATGGTCGTGAATCCAAGTGCCCGAGTGGATTTCGTCGTCCGTGCGGGACATGATGTCGACCCGTTCACCGGGGGCCGTCAGCCTGGCCAGTTCTCCACTCTCCTCGGCGGCGACTGTCGTCCGGAAGGTCTCGTGGCGAATCGTCCATGAACGCAGAGCGCGGCGAACGGCGTCGGGTTCGTAGTCGAGGTGCATCTCGAACGCAGCACCGATCCACGCGGCCTCGGCGTCCGGGTCGGCACCGGCTGCGAGGCTCTGGCGGCAGTGGGCCTCATGGGTGTAGGCGAGAGGCCGGTCGTCTTCGGTCCAGGCATCCTCGCCGCCGCCGACCGTAGGCGTCCACTCGGTGAGAACTCCTGCCGGCAGGGGATAGTCGGCCAACTCCGTGAATTCCATGCTCGATGTACGTCCCTTTCCATCCGGGCCACATCGGTGTGGGTGCTCTGTTTCGCTTCGGTAACGGTAGGGCACTGACAATAAATGCAAAACGCCGGCAATTCATTACGAGACGCCGTGTTCTGAATCACTTTCGATGCAATTGACAGACTTTTGTGAATGTGTGGTGAACCGCTTCGTCAAAGCTTCAACACGATTCGAGTTAAATTTGTGTTTTCAGTAGATGTCACAACAATCCTCCCGCTGGGCCGACGCGAAGTACCGGGTGAATAGGGAGGGTCGTGTGTGCTGACCGACTCGGGCGAGACTCCATACCGATGCCGTAAAACCCGTGCTGCACAACGGTTCACAATCCTTTTGACTCGTGTCGTCACCTCGAGGTCGACTTCGTGCCGATAGAAAACCGACCATCCGCCTGGTGGTCGGCACCACTGACACGGCCGCGGGTGAGAATCGTCTCGCTGGGCATCACAACAGTGGCGGTCAGCCCGTATAAAGGACATTCACCACGCGATCCGATTCGGAGAATACGACTGTGACGACGGATTACGAATGGGCCATCGAGACCAGAGGACTGACGAAACAATTCGGCGGCTTTCGCGCTGTGGACGGTGTCGACCTCACGGTTCGCACCGGAACGGTGTGCGCCGTACTCGGTCCGAACGGTGCAGGCAAGACCACGTTGGTTCGGATGCTCGCGACTCTGTTGCGGCCCGACGACGGCAGCGCGTCAGTCTTCGGGCATGACGTCGTCAGGGATGCCACCGCGGTGCGAAGCCTGATCGGTGTCACCGGGCAGTACGCATCCGTCGACGAGGATCTGACCGCGACCGAGAATTTGATCGTGTTCGGCCGATTGCTGGGGCTCTCCCGTGCACGAGCCAGGACCCGAGCCGCAGACCTTCTCGACGAGTTCGACCTGAGGGAGGCCAGTGGCAGGCCGCTGAAACACTTCTCGGGTGGAATGCGCCGCCGACTCGACCTCGCTGCCAGCCTGATCACGAACCCGCCCCTGCTGTTCCTCGACGAGCCGACGACGGGTCTGGATCCGCGGACGCGAGCGCGAATGTGGGCGACGGTGGAGTCTCTGGTGTCCGGCGGTACCACCGTCCTGCTCACCACCCAGTACCTCGAGGAGGCCGACCAGTTGGCCGACCGAATCGTGGTCGTCGACAAGGGTCGCCTCGTAGCCGACGGAACCGCGAACGATCTCAAGTCCGCGGTCGGGAGTTCCACCCTCGTTCTGGCACTGGACGATGCGGAATCGGCGGTCCGTGGCGCTTCCATCGTGGAGCGGTTCACGGGTGCGGGCGTCGAGGTCGCGCCCGACGCGCGCTCGCTTCGATCTCCGTTCGTGGACATGACCGAGGTGCCGGAAATGTTGATCGCACTGCGCTCGGCAGGGATCCGTGTCGCCGAGATCGCCGTCCAGAAGCCCACTCTCGATCAAGTGTTCTTCGCCATCACCGATCTACCGGACGCCACGTCGTCCGAGGAGGGTGCAGCATGACCGCCGTTCAGGGACCTTCCGTACGCCGACCTTCCGTACGCCGACCTCCCGCACACCGACCATCCTTGCACCGAGTGTCACCGGGGTCGGCGCTGACGCACGCCGGCACCATGGCCTACCGAGGGTTGCTGAAGTTCAAGCACAACCCGCAGCAGTTGTTCGACGTTCTGGTGCTGCCGGTGGTCTTCACTGTCATGTTTGCCGGCATTTTCGGCGGAGCCATCGCGGGCGATGTCGCGTCCTACCTGCCGACGTTGGTTCCGGGTGTCCTCGTACAGGTGGCGTTGGCAGCGTCGGTCACCACCGGTGTGCAGTTGCGGGAAGACATGAACAAGGGTGTCTTCGACCGCTTCCGGTCGTTGCCGATCGCTCGAATCGCGCCGCTTGCAGGCTCTCTCATCGCCGACGTGGTGCGGTACGCCGTCGCCGCGGTCATCACGATCGCAGTCGGGATGGCGCTGGGATACCGGCCCGGAAGCGTCGTCGGTGTCGTGGCTGCCTGTGTGCTGACCATCGTGTGCGCTTTCGCCCTCAGCTGGATCTTCGCCTTGATGGGCGTCCTGATGAGCAAGGCATCGACGGTGCAGGGGGTGTCGATGTTGGTGTTGATGCCGCTGACGTTCATGTCGAACGCCCTCGTTCCCGTCGCCACGATGCCGGGCTGGATGCAGGCGTTTGCCGGAGTCAACCCCGTGTCGCACTTGGTTTCCGCCGTTCGGCAGCTCGCGAACGAGGGACAGTTCGGGCTGCAGATCGTGTGGTCCCTGCTCGGTGCCTTCGCCGTCCTCGCCGTGGCCGCCCCGGTGGCCCTTCGGGTGTACATGCGACGCACGTAGCGATCAGGGCATCACCCGGTCCTCGGTGGGCCGCAGCATGTTCCGGACGGCGAAGCGACCGGTGTTCTTGTCGTAGGCCCGGATCACGAGCAGGCGGACGGCGTGCAACGCGGTCACCGACGGCAGGTAGAGAAGGGCTGCGCCCGCTGCCAAGGTGTATCGGCGATGGAGCACGAGCGTCCTGGGCAGGCAGCTCATGTACTGCACGAAGGAGGGGAGTCCCGACTCCATTCGCCGGGCGGACACGCCGACCGTGATGTGCGGCAGAAAAGCATTGCGCCCACCCGCCTCCTGAACGCACAGACCGGTGTCGACGTCTTCGAACACGTCTCGTCGCATGCTCACCTTGTCGGCAATCTTGGCCCAGGTGTCCCGACGCAGAATCATGTTGGAGCCGTACAGCACCGGGACGTCGCGCACACCCTGTGCGGAGGCGCTCCTGCGCGCGAACGGGTTGATGCGCTCCTTGAGTCGAGCGGCGGCGTCGCCGTAGGGCAGGTCGTATGCCTCGCCGCGACCACACACCGCCGCCCACCGGCCCTCGTCGTCGGCGTCGAGGAACTCGGTGATCGACCGTGCCCAGTCGTCGGGTACTCGTGTGTCCGAGTCGATTCGGGCGATGGCGTCGCCGGTCGCCGCGTCGAGACCGGTGTTTCGCGCGAAGACGAGCCCCTGTTCGGGTTCGGTGATCATGACCACCTCGTCGAACCGGTGTGCGTACTCGGCCACGATGTCTCGTGTTCGGTCCGTCGAGTTGTTGTCCACCACGACGATCTCGGCGATGACGTCGAGTTGTCGGGTCAGGCGGTCGAGACAGTCCCCGATGCTGTCCTCCTCGTTGTACGCCGGGACGACGACGGACAGGTATCTCGGCTTCATCTGTGCTCCTTCGATGGTGCGACGGCTTCGATCACGTCCACCGCGGCGGTCGCGGCGTTCTCCGCGGATGTCAGGCGACGTCCGAGGGCTCGTGCGGCAGAAGCACGCTCGTCGCGGAGAATGTCGACGAACGCTGCCGTCAGCGTCTCCTCGGTCACGGTCCGCACCGGCAGGGCCGCGCCGACTCCGGCTCGGGTGATCTGCCGTCCCCACATGGGTTGGTCGGCGCCGAACCAGCAGACCAGCGTCGGGATGCCCGCCCGCAGTCCGGCGGCGGTCGAACCCGCTCCGCCGTGGTGCACCGCTGCCGCGCACCGCGGTAGGACCCGGGAATGGTCGACGGACGGGGTCACGTACAGGGTGTCGCTGCCGGTCGGTGAGCGGTCCATGAACTTGCTCCATCCGGAGGCGACCAGCAGGCGTCGACCCGTCGCTGCGGCCGCCGTGACGAGCGCGGCGCTCGTGCGCTCGGGATCGGGGACCGTCATGCTGCCGAAACCCACGTAGATCGGTGGTGGCCCGGCATCGAGCCACCGGTCGAGGTCGTCGTGGGTGCTCTCACCGTGAAGCAGGCGGCGAGTGCGAGGAGCGAGGTCGAGGAAGCCGACCAACGGCCGCTGCGGACCCCACTCTCGGGCGAGACCCGGGAACAGTGCGCCGTCGTAGGCCTGTATTTCGGGTACGCCTCTGCGCGCGATACGCGTGGCGGTGGTGGACGCCGCCGGGGACAGACCCAGATCCGCGCGCAGCTCGTCCTCCGTGCGACGCGTCGCTCGCCACAGAACCTGCTCCAGCACAGTCCAACTCGCGCGAGTGAGCCACGGCGCGAGGCCGGACGCGAACGGAAGTATCGATACGATGCCGTTCTTCCGAACGGGACAGTAGTGAACCGGCACGTAGGGGATCGCGCGCTTCTCGGCGACGTTCAGGGCCCGCTCCTGACCGACACTGGAGCCGACGATCACGTCTGCATCTGTCGTCAGATCGAGCAGAGTTTCCTGCGCGCTGCGGCCGCCGCGCAGAGTCAACTCCGAAATTGCGCGCACGCGCCGCGCCGGGTTGGAGGACTTCAGATCGGTCGAGACGAGTCCCGAGCCGAGTACGTCGTCCGTGCTGCCTCCGCACGGATGCGCCTCCACACCTGCGCCGGTCACGAACTCCACGAGGTTGGGCGGGACGGCCATCACCACGTCATGGCCCCGCCCCATCAGGGTCGCGGCGAGAGCGAGGCCGGGTTGCACGTCCCCGCGGCTGCCGTTGAAGGACAGAACGAGCTTCATGCCGATACCTCCTCACCGTCGACGTCAGCGCACATGCTTCCAGATTGTGTTGCAGCGCAATGATTTGCGGGATCTCGTCGTGGTGTGTCACACACGTGCCGGTCGACGTGAGAATCGTCTCGTCCGCACCGGCCGATTCCGACGATAGTGTCGAAAGACTGCTCGTCCCCGACTCCGTACCCCGACCCTGCGACGGGAGCATCGTGTGAACATCGTCTTCACCGTCAGCGGAACGCGAGGCGACGTCCAACCGGCCGTCGTGCTCGGCTCCGAGCTGCAGCGCCGCGGACACGACGTGTCGATGGGGGTTCCGCCCAACCTCGAACCGTTCTCCGCTGCCGCCGGTCTGAAGACTCGGCCGTTCGGATACGACACCCGAGCTCACATGAACTCCGACCTGGTCCGCACCGGAACCCGAACCGGAACGCTCCGACAGCGCGCAGCTGCTGTGGCCGAGTTGTGGAACTACGGCTGGGATCAGATGGTGGAGGAGACACTCGAACTCACCGACGGAGCAGACGTGGTGGTGACCGGGGTGACGACGGAGCAGATCGCACTCACCGTCGCAGAGAGTCGCGGGATGGCGTTCGCCACGGTGCAACACGCTCCGATTCGCCGCAACCGACTGTTCTCACCCATCCCCGGCGCACCCGACTCACTGCCTTCCTGGGCGACACTTGCGACGTGGTCCGCCTACGACTCGTTGCTGTGGACGCTGACCAGTCACCGCGAGAACACCGTGCGACGCCGGCTCGGTCTGCCGACGGTGCGGTCGGGCGTTCCGGGGCGCATCGAGTCGGCCGGCGGAGTCGAGATCCAGGCCTACGACGCCGCGCTGTGCCCGGAACTCGAAGCGGACTGGACGGCGCATCGACCCTTCGTCGGCTTCCTGGATCTCGACCCGGAACTGCGCGCGTCGATCGGCGAGGACATCGAACTCGATCAGGACACTGCATCGTGGATCGCGCAGGGTCCACCGCCGGTCTACTTCGGGTTCGGGTCGATGCCTGTCCCCGACCCCGAGTCGCTGGTGTCCACCATCGCAGCCGCCTGTGCAGCGGTGGGAGAGCGCGCGGTGATCTCCGCCGGTTGGAACGACTTCGACGTCAGTTCGCAGCCAGGCGACGACGTACGAGTGATCGGGGCGGTGAATCACGACCGGCTGTTCCCTCTGTGCCGCGCCGTCGTGCACCACGGCGGGGCAGGGTCCACCGCAGCGGGACTGCGTGCGGGTAAACCGACGCTGGTGTGCTGGGTGTCCTCGGATCAGCCCTTCTGGGGCAGCCGGTTGACTCGGCTGGGATTGGGAGCGTCGACGTCGCTGCGCGGAATGACCACCGAGAGCTTGACGGCGGGCCTGCGCACCGTGTTGTCCCACGAAACAGGTTCCACAGCGCAGCGTTTCGCGCAAACCATGGTCGGCCCACGCAGTGCGGTCGAGCGGGCCGCGGATCTCGTGGAGGGTCGGGTGGCGCCGAAGTGACACCGCCGAGGTTGCAGGACCAGGACTTCACCTACTGGTTCCTGAAAGAAGCATTCGGGTGGTCGGTCGTGCTCCAGTTGGCGTGGACGTTCGACACCGCACCGTCCACGAATGCTCTCGAGCGAATGAATCGCGCTCTGGCCGACGGCTCGTTGAACCGGCGGATCGTCAGATCCAAGGTTCCGCTCGCGCGTCCGCGGTGGGTGCGATCGACACTGCGGCCCACCCTGATCGTCGACGACGACGCCATCGACGAGGTGGACGGGCAAGACTGGGCCGCACACGATCTGGCGACCACGCACCTCGATGCCGAGTCGGGCACCCCCTGGAGATTACGCGGCGTGGCAACCACCACCGGTGGATATGTTCTCTCGCTCACCTGCCTGCACCTCGTCGCCGACGGTCGATCGTTGACGTTTGCGGCGCAGGCGGCGATGTCGGGCTCTCTCGACCGAGCAGACGGAGGAACCGACAACGGCTCGATCGCACTCGATGTAGTCGATGCGGCCACGCAGGTGATCGGCGCGGTCGCCGGGGTGGGACGAGCGATCATCACCGGAGCGACCTCGGGAAGAGGCGGTTCCGAGGGGTCGTCGGCAACGGCACCGCGCGTTCCAGCGCGCACTCCCGTGGCCGACCGAGCGCCGACCGCCACGGGTTCCTGGGCTGTCGTGAGCGCAGCCACCGACGAGTGGGAACGGGCGGCGAAAGAGCATGGCGGAACCGCCAATTCGTTGTTCGTCGCGGTAGTGGCCGGTGCGCTGTGGGCGTCGGGATACGCAACCGACGGGTCAGCGGTCAAGGTCGGTATTCCGATGAGCCTGCGCGGAAACGGGGACGATCGAGCGAACGCGACTGGGGGCGTGTCGGTGGTGCTGCGCGAGCGACCGCGTCCCGCAACAGATCTGACCGAGATCAGACGCCTGTGCAAGGACGCGTTCACGGCGTTGGCGCGGGGGCGGCGTCCTGCCATGATTCACCTGCAGCGGCTGCTGCAAGTGCTTCCTCTGTCGGTGGTGACGTCCGTGGTGATGTCCGGTGAATCGGGCATGCCGGACGCGATGGTCTCGAATCTCGGCACCTTCGACGACTCGGTTCTCGACCTCGGAGGCACGCGCGCCGAGTCCGTGGCGTTCCGCGGCACGGCGCAGGGTGTGGACCCTGCCCGTCCGCACCGTTTCGGTGAGGGCCTGCAGTCCTGGTTGCTCGAAGCGGACGGGACCACCACGTTCGCGGTGCTCGCCTTCGACGAAGAGCACGTACCCGATGCGCAGCGATTGCGCGAACTGCTGTCCGCGGAATTGACCGGGTGGAACGTGCCACACCGGTTCTGGTGAGAGGGATGGTCCGACGATGAATCGTGTTGCAGGAGCTGACGAATCGTATGCTCTCGCGGAACGCCTGTTCGGCTGGACGGCTCCGATCCAATACCTGTGGGTCTATCCCCGCGAGCCCGGCCCCGAGGTGATCGACGCCCTCAACGACCAGCTCGCCGCCGGCGCGTTCAACCGCAAGGTGGTGCCCGCCAGAGTGCCCGTGGCTCGGGACCGTTGGGTCCGCGTCGAGCCCGTTCCTCCTGTCCACGGCGAATCCGCACCGATCGCCGACGACGCGGTGGGCGCGTGGGTCGACCGTCGGCTGCGTCAGGCCGATCTCGATCCCGCCGCCGGGCGAGGATGGAAGCTCGAACACGCGACCACGACGTCCGGACGATTCGTGCTGACTTTGCTCGTCTCGCACATGATCGCCGACGGCCAAGCGGTCTACAACGCCCTCGCCAGGGCGCACGCGGGGACGTCGAAGAACGCGTTGCCCCACCCGAGCGAGGTCGCGGGGACGGCGGGGCTGCGGGGCGACGTCGCCGACGCGATCGGTCAGATCGGCGCCGCGGGAAAGGCGCTGCGCGTCCTGATCAAACCCCTCTGGGAGGGCCGAAAGACCATGGGTGGCTCGCCGACTCGGGATACCGCGCCCGGTGCGGGAAGCGCGTCCGGTCCCGATACCACCCTCGCAATCGTGGACCTGGACAAGGCCGAATGGACGGCGCGCGCCATCGAGTACGGGGGCACGGCGAACAGTCTGTTCACGGCCCTGCTGGGTGGTCTCCTGCGCCGATCCGGATATCCGATGGGACCGGACGGCACGAAGATCTGTATCGCAGTCAGCAATCGCATCGAGGGGGACGAGCGCGCCAACGCATCGGGCGGAGTGTGGATCCGCGTCCCGGGTCCGATCGGGCCGGAGGCCGGGCTGCGCGAGATCCGAGCGCTGAGCAAGACGGCGTTCGCCGAGTACGCGCACGCGGACGACACCGTTGCCGACAACCTGCAGACCGTCGCGCGACTTCTTCCCGACACCGTGCTCGGGGGCATGATGCGGTCGATCGCGGGGCCGGACGTCACGGTGTCCAACCTCGGGGCGGCGCCGGAGAGTGCGCTGTGCTTGGGCGATCTCACCGCCGAGTCCTTCGGCATCCGCGCCATCATGCAAGGCCGAAACGCGGCGGACCGCCGTACTCAAGGACCCGCGATCGCTGCCTGGGCCGTCGAGTACGGCGACAAGGTCACCGTCACGTTCTTCGGAATTTCACCCGACTGGTTCGGCGACACCGACGTACTGCGGAAGTCGATCAGCGCCGAACTCGCCGAATGGTCTCTGTCCCACACCTTCTGGTGAGTATCAGAGCTGGTCAGGGTCAGAGCGGAATGTTGCCGTGCTTCTTGGGCGGCAACGTCACCAGTTTGCGTTCGAGCAACCGCAACGCCGAGACGATCTGTCCGCGGGTGTGGCTCGGTGGGATGACCGCGTCGACGTAGCCGCGCTCGGCGGCGACGTACGGGTTCACCAGGGTGTCCTCGTACTCGTTCTGCAGCTGAATGCGCAACGCGTCGACGTCTTCGCCGTTGGCGGCGGCGTCGGCGAGGCGCTTGCGGTAGACGAAACCCACCGCCCCGGATGCGCCCATCACGGCGATCTGGGCCGTGGGCCACGCGAGGTTCACGTCGGCGCCCATGTGCTTGGAGCCCATCACGTCGTACGCGCCGCCGTACGCCTTACGGGTGATCACGGTGATCTTGCCGACCGTCGCCTCGCCGTAGGCGTAGAGAAGCTTCGCGCCGCGGCGGATGATGCCGTCGAATTCCTGACCGGTTCCGGGCAGGAAGCCGGGCACGTCGACGAACGTCAGAACGGGGATGTTGAAGCAGTCGCACGTGCGTACGAACCGCGCGGCCTTCTCGGATGCGTCGATGTCGAGGGTGCCGGCGAAGGACATGGGCTGGTTCGCCACGATGCCGACGCTGCGCCCGTCGACGCGGCCGAACCCGACGATGATGTTGCGGGCCCGACCTTCCTGCACCTCGAGGAACTCGTCGTCGTCGAGAATGCGGGTGATCACCTCGTGCATGTCGTACGGGGTGTTCGGTGAATCGGGGATGAGGGTGTCGAGTTCGAGGTCCTCGGCGGTCAGGTTCTCCGCGATCGCCCCGTCGATCGGATCGGTCGGAGCCAGGCGGGGCGGCGCAGCCTGGTTGTTCGACGGGAGGTAGGACAGCAGCTCGCGGACGTAGTCGAGCGCGTCCTGCTCGCCGGACGCGACGTAGTGCGCGACACCGGACTTCTCCATGTGCGTCTGGGCGCCGCCGAGGTCTTCCATGGTGACGTTCTCGCCGGTGACGGTCTTGATCACGTCGGGGCCGGTGACGAACATCTGGGAGGTCTTGTCGACCATGACCACGAAGTCGGTGAGCGCGGGGGAGTAGACGTGACCACCGGCGGCAGGTCCCATGATCAGCGAGATCTGCGGCACGACACCGGACATGCGCACGTTGCGGTGGAAGATCTCGCCGTACAGCCCGAGGGAGACGACGCCTTCCTGGATGCGGGCGCCAGCGCCTTCGTTGATGCCGACCAGCGGACGTCCGGTCTTGAGGGCGAGGTCCATGACCTTGACGATCTTCTCGCCGTAGATCTCGCCGAGGCTGCCGCCGAAGACGGTGGCGTCCTGGGAGAAGACGCATACGTCGCGGCCGTCGATGGTGCCGTAACCGGTGACGACGCCGTCGCCGAACGGGCGGTTCTCGGCGAGGCCGAAGTTCACGCTTCGGTGCCGGGCGAGGGCGTCGAGTTCGACGAAGGATCCTTCGTCGAGCAGTGCAGTGATGCGTTCGCGGGCGGTGAGTTTGCCCTTGGCGTGGACCTTGTCGACGGCCGCTTCGCCCATCGGCAACTCGGCCTTCGCGCGGCGGGACGCCAGTTCGGCGAGCTTGCCTGCCGTGGTGTGGATGTCCGGAGCTGCAGCGCCCTCGGTCTGTTCGGCAACTGATTCCTGCGCGGACGCATCCTGAACACTCGTCATAGCCCTGCACCTTACGATGACGGTGTCCGGTGGGTCACACCGACCTGCGCGAATGTGCCTGTCTCTATGCTCGGCCGAATGTGGGAGAACCTGGACCGGCCGCCACTCGATGCCCGGACGCTGCGACGAGCACTCGTGGACGGGCCGCAGGGTTCCTGGGCGCGGGTCGATGTCGTCGACCGCACCGGGTCGACCAACGCGGACCTGCTCGCCTCGGCGGCAGACCTTCCCGACCGCAGCGCTCTCGTCGCCGATTTTCAGGCCAGCGCGCGCGGCCGACATCTTCGCCCGTGGTCGGCCCCGGCGGGGTCGCAGCTCGCGGTGTCGGCTCTGTTCAGGTTTCCGGGGATCGACCCCGCCGTCCTCGGCTGGCTGCCGTTGCTCACCGGGGTGGCCGTCGTCGACGTGTTGCGCTCTGTGGCGGAGGTGGACGCCGAACTCAAATGGCCGAACGACGTGCTGATCGGCGGCCGCAAGGTCGCCGGGATTCTTGCCGAAGTCGCACCGGGCGGCCCGGTGCCGACCGTCGTGGTCGGCATCGGCCTGAACGTCTCGATGACCGCGGACGAGCTTCCGGTGCCGACGGCCACGTCGTTGGCCATCGAGAAGGCAGCCGTGCTCGACCGGGACACGCTGGTGCGCTCACTGCTCCGCACGCTGGGGTCCGCCGTGGACGTCTGGCGTGACGCAGGATGGGACTCCAACTCTCTCGCCGAGCCGTACCGAGCTCGATGCGGAACGCTGGGTCGGCGGGTGCGCGTGATCATGCCGGGTGACAACGAGTTGATCGGCACCGCGACGGACGTCGACGCCGACGGACGCATCGTGGTGGTTCCCGAGGGCTCCGACAGCGCGCCCGTCGCCGTGTCGGCGGGAGACGTCACCCATCTGCGCACGGTCGTCTGACTACTATCTCCGCCATGGCGTACCCGCAGGACATGCTCGCCGGCGACGAGGAGCTTCTCCTTCACCGGCATCCGCACTGGAAGATGCTGTTCCTTCCCGCGGTCACGTTCGTGGTGGCCACCGCCGTGGCAGGGTTCCTCCTCGGTCTGGTCTCCAAGCACGTCGACGGAACCACCCGGACAGTCCTGCTCGCAGTGGTTGCCGCACTGTGGCTCGGGCTGGTGGGGTGGCGCTGCGTCGGCAAGTTGCTGAGCTGGAGATTCACCCACTTCATCGTCACGGACCGACGGGTGTTGATCCGGCAGGGCATCCTGACCCAGTCGGGAATCGACATCCCGCTCGGGCGCATCAGCAACGTCCAGTTTCGGCACGGACTGATCGACCGGATGCTCAGGACCGGCACGCTGATCATCGTGGCCTCGTCCGACGACCCCCTCGAGTTCGACGATGTTCCGCAGGTCGAGCGCGTGCATTCGCTGCTGTACCACCAGGTCTTCGACGCCATGGACATGCGCCGCGACGACGGGTCGGACGATCGGTTCCGGCGCGCCGACGACCGAGACTCGTAAGCTGATTCACGTGACCGAAGTCCTGCTTGCCGAAGACGACGAGGCGATCGCCGCACCACTGTCCCGCGCGCTCGGGCGGGAGGGGTACACGGTGACCGTCGAAGCGACCGGACCGCTTGCCCTCGACCGTGCCCTGGCCGGGTCGTTCGACCTCTTGATCCTCGATCTTGGGCTTCCCGGCATGGACGGTCTCGAAGTGTGCCGTCAGGTCCGGGCACACAGTTCGGATCTCGCCGTGCTGATGCTGACAGCGAGAACGGACGAGGTCGACTTCGTCGTGGGGCTCGACGCCGGCGCCGACGACTACGTCGGCAAACCGTTCCGGCTCGCCGAGCTGATGGCGCGGGTGCGGGCTCTGCTGCGCCGTCGTGGGGCCAGCAACGAGGATGCCGTGGTCGAGGTCGGGGGGATCAAACTCGACCCTGCCGCGCGTCGCGTACTGGTCGACGGCGTCGAGATCGGACTGGCGAACAAGGAGTACGAACTGCTCAAGATCCTCCTCGATCACGCCGGCCAGGTGGTGTCGCGCGATGTGATCCTGCAGGAGGTGTGGGGCGACGCGGAGCTGCGCGGATCCAAGACGCTCGATATGCACATGTCGTGGTTGCGACGCAAGATCGGCGACGAAGGTCCCGTAGCCGAGCGACGCATCGCGACCGTCCGCGGCGTCGGATTCCGCATCAACTCCGACTGAGGCACGCGTGCGCCGCCGCATTCTCCAGTCGATTCTGGCCGTCGTCATCCTGACGGGCCTGCTACTCGGGCTGCCGCTCACCTACACGGCATGGTTGTGGGTCGAGGACTTCACCCGCAGCGATCTGCAGTCCCGGCTGGACCGCATGGCCGCGGAGATCATCTCCCAGGAGGGTGGTGACGGACGCGTCGACGGTGCCCTCGACACCGCGTCCCTGCGCCTCGTCGTGCCCGAGGGCGGGCGACTGCTGGTCGTCTACCCGACGCCGGAGGACGCGGCGTCGCGGATGGACATCGGAGCACCCAGCGTGGCGCGCCCCCTCGTCGAGTCGCTCTCGATGGGCACGTCCGGATCGCTGCGACTCGAGGTCCCGTCCTCGCACATGCGGACATTGCAACAACAGGCCGTCGGCGCGGTGGCCTTGGTGGTGTTGGCCTCCATCGCGGCAGGAACCGTGGTGGCCGTCGTGACCGCCCGGCGCCTGGCCGACCCGTTGCTCCAAGTGGCCAAACGTGCCGCCCGACTGGCCGAAGGAGACTTCCGCCAGGACCCGACCCGGCACAGCATCGCCGAACTCGACCGCGTCTCCGACGTACTGGACTCCGCCACGGTGGAGATCGTCGGACGTCTGCAACGCGAACACGCGTTGGTGGCCGACGTGTCCCACCAGCTGCGCAGCCGACTGACCGCGGTACGACTGCGTCTGGACGAGCTGTCGGTGTACCCGGACCCGGCCGTTGTCGACGAGGCGAACGAAGCCATGGCTCAGGTCGACCGATTGACGTCCGCCATCGACGAACTCGTCCGATCCTCCCGCAGCGACGGCTCGGCGGGCGCCGCCACGGTCTCGGTCGTGAAGGAACTGTCGGGCGTCGTCGCGGAATGGGACACCACCTACCGTGACGCGGGTCGACTGCTGACGATGCGCGGTAATCCTGACGTGACTGCGTCCGTCACCGGATCTCGTCTGCGAGAGGCAGTGTCGGTGCTGGTGCAGAACGCGCTCGAGCACGGCGAAGGAACCTGCACGGTCTCCGTCCGGCTCGTCTCCGGGACGCCCGCCCGCGGCCACGTGGACCCCACCGTGTGCGTCGAGGTCTCGGACGAAGGGGTCGGTGTCAGCAACGACCTCGCGCCGCACATCTTCGACCGAGGATTCTCCGGCGCCGGATCCACCGGTGTGGGTTTGGCGCTCGCGCGTGCACTCGTCGAGGCGGACGGGGGACGCCTCGAACTCCAACGCCGTAAGCCCGCGCTCTTCGCCGTGTTCCTACCGGCCGTGCGTGACGAAACTCCAGTGGCCGTCGGGGCAGGAATTCACGAACCGCGCTGATCTCCTCAGCTGTGTCCCCGGCTGATCCGCTTCGCTCCTCAGCTGTGTCCCCGGCTGATCGGCTTCGCTCCTCAGCTGTGTCCCCGGCTGATCCGCTTCGCTCCTCAGCTGTGCCCGAACTGCTCTTCCTCGTCGGCCGCAGAATCGTCCACCGGCAGCACAACTCGGCCGTTCTCGTCCGGAAACGCGAACCGGCGCAGGGCCCAGAAGCGGAACACCATCTGCAGCAGATTTCCGATGATGTAGTTCAGAACGAAGTCGATGATGACTCGCGTCGTCAGGTTCTCCTGCGCCTCGCGGATGTCGAACACGTTGTTCGCGATCCACAAGGGCGCCGCGGCCAGCAGAACGCCGACACCGCTGATGGTGAAGAACAGCAGCGCCTCGTGGTGCCGTTCGCGACCGCCCCGGTTCTTGAACGCCCACTCCCGGTTCAGGATGTAACTCAGAATGGTGGCCATCACACCGGAGATGATCTTGGCGACCACCGGCTTCGGTTCCAGGACGGTGAGACTGAGCGAGTAGAAGATCGCGAGGTCGAAGACCATGGTGGTTCCACCCACGATGGCGAACTTGATGAGCTCGCTGTGACGCAGCGCGAGGTCCCGGAACGGCTGGGGGACTCGGGCGATCACGCTGTCGATCAAGGGCACAACGAGAGAGTCTACGAACTGAAGCGGTCCAGGACGAATCGACGGGCGCGGCCTCGTGCCGTCGACCTCAGTTGCGTCGTGGCACCATGATCGCGTGACAGGAACCGAGTCCCGTGAAACGCCACCCCGCGAGCCCACCTCCTCCATGCCGACCGTGACCATGATCGGCGGCGGTCAGCTCGCTCGGATGACGCATCAAGCGGCCATCGCTCTCGGTCAGACGCTGCGAGTCCTGGCTGCCGGTCCCGATGATCCCGCGGCCGCCGTATCCGCCGACGTGGTGATCGGCGACCACTCCGACCTGGACGACCTACGCGTCGCCGCCCGCGGGTCCGATGCCTTCACCTTCGACCACGAACAGGTCCCCACCGAGCATCTCGACGTCCTGGTCGCCGAAGGCGTCAACGTCCAGCCGCCCCCGACCGCCCTGATCTACGCGCAGGACAAACTGCGGATGCGGGAGAAGCTTCGGTCGCTGTCCATTCCGGTTCCGGCGTTCGCCGAGGTGACGTCGGTCGCCGACGTGACCGATTTCGGTTCCGCGCACGGCTGGCCCGTCGTCCTCAAGGCGATTCGCGGTGGCTACGACGGTCGCGGCGTCTGGATGCTCGACGACGCCGACCAGGCTCGCGAGACGGTCGAGCAACAGTTGGCGGCGGGTGTGCCCCTCCTCGTCGAACAGAAGGTCGACATGGCCAGGGAGCTGTCCGCCATGGTCGCGCGCTCACCGTTCGGGCAGGGAGCAACGTGGCCCGTCGTGGAGACCGTCCAGCGACGCGGCCAGTGTGCCGTGGCTATCGCGCCGGCGCCGGGCCTGTCCGACGACACCGCGGCCGACGCCGAGCACCTCGCTCTGCGCATCGCGTCCGAACTGGGTGTCGTGGGAGTGATGGCCGTGGAGCTGTTCGAGACACCGACCGGCCGACTGCTGGTGAACGAACTCGCGATGCGCCCGCACAACTCCGGCCACTGGAGCATGGACGGGGCGCGGACGTCGCAGTTCGAGCAACACCTGCGCGCAGTCCTCGACTACCCGCTCGGGGACTGCGCACCGCTCGCCCCCGTGACCGTGATGGCCAACGTCCTCGGCGCGCCCACGGCGCCGACGATGTCGATGGACGAGCGTGTGCACCACCTTTTCGCCCGCATGCCGGACGCCAAGGTTCATCTGTACGGCAAGGGTGAGCGGGCGGACCGTAAGATCGGCCACGTCAACGTGCTGGGCGCCGCCTCCGGTTCCGCGAACGATGCCGAATACGTTGCAGCCGTGCGTGAACGGGCCGAGCGCGCCGCGCACTGGCTCTCGCACGCCGAGTGGACCGACGGATGGGATCATCACGATGGCTGACGTTCGATGACGGGTCCCAAAGTCGGCATCGTCATGGGCAGTGACTCCGACTGGCCCACGATGGAGGCCGCTGCGGAAGCTTTGGCGGAGTTCGGGATCGCGTTCGAGGTGGGCGTCGTGTCGGCGCACCGAACGCCCCAGCGGATGCTCGACTACGCAACCGGGGCGGCCGGTCGCGGTATCGAGGTGATCATCGCGGGCGCCGGCGGCGCCGCCCACCTGCCGGGCATGGTCGCGTCGGCCACACCACTTCCGGTGATCGGGGTGCCGGTCCCGCTGAAGTATCTGGACGGCATGGATTCGTTGCTCTCGATCGTGCAGATGCCGGCGGGTGTTCCCGTCGCGACGGTGTCCATCGGCGGGGCGCGCAACGCCGGGTTGCTGGCGGTGCGCATCCTCGGGTCGTCGGATCCGATTCTCCGCGAACGGATGTCGGATTTTCAGAAGTCCCTGGAGAAGATGGTTCTGGACAAGGACGACGCGTTGCGGCGTTCGTTGCTGGGCTGATGGCAGCGGCCGGGCGGCCGCTGCACCGGCAGCCCGCGGCTCTGACGGCGGTGTTCGCCGGCGCCGTCGTGGGCACGGCCCTCCGGTACTGGGTGGGTGAGGCCTATCCGCACAGCGGTAGCGACTGGCCGTGGGGAACCTTCTGCATCAACGTCATCGGGTCGTTCGTCCTGGGCCTGCTTCTCGAGGCGCTGGTACGCCTCGGTCCGGACACCGGTGTTCGTCAGCGTGTGCGACTGCTCGCCGGCACCGGTTTCTGCGGGGCCTTCACCACGTACAGCACCTTCGCCCTGGAGACGGCGCGTCTGATCGAGAACGGTGCTGTGACAACAGGACTCGCGTACGCAGCTGCGTCCGTGGTGTCCGGCGCCGCGGCTGCTCTCGGCGGTATCGTCGCCGGAAACGCGCTCGCTGCGCGAGTGCAGCGATGATCGTCCTCACGGTTCTGGTGGCCGGAGCGCTCGGCTCCGTCGTGCGGTTCACGATCGACTCCGAGATCAAGCGCCGATGGCGGCGGCCGTTTCCGCTCGGCACGTTCGTCGTCAACGTGACCGGTTCGCTGGTGCTCGGCGTGCTCGCCGGACTGGTGACCTTCCACGGCCAACCTCCCGAGTGGCAGACCGTTCTCGGTACCGGATTCTGCGGTGGGTACACGACGTTCAGCACCGCGAGCGTCGAGACGGTACGTCTGGTTCAGGCCGGTGAGCGCGCCACTGCGGCGGCGAACGCGCTGGGCTCGGTCGTCTCGTCCGTCGCCGCCTGCGCGCTCGGACTTGCGCTGGTGTGGGTGTGGTGAGCGCCCTGAACCGGGCTGCGCGGGGTTCCCGGCAGGCCGAGTTCGCGACCGTCGTCGCGCTCGGCTGGGCTCGGTTGTGGCGCGCACGCATCCGGTTCGACACGGAAGTCGAGTTGTTCGTGTGCGAGAACATGCGACGGGGATTCGCACGCGGGGGAACCTGCGTCGGTGGAGCGTTCCTCACCGGGGGTGTGCCGTCGCGCGCCTTGCTCCAGCACGAGTCCGTGCACGCCGACCAGTGGGCCCGTCACGGGCTGTCCTTCGTCGTGCGTTACCTCGTGGAGGAGAGTCGACATCGCGGTTCGGCGAACAGGTTCGAGATCGAGGCGGGACTGCACGACGGCGGATACGGCGGCTAGCCGTCGAGGACGGCGGTGACCTTCTCGGTCGCGATACGGCGCTCGGCCGACGTCGAATTCGGGTTCGACACCTGAACCAGGGACGCCCCGACGACGAGGACCGACAACAACCCGTCGACGAGATCGTCGGCGGTCGACCAGGCAGCGCTGGACAGAACACGGTCGGTCGCAGTGAATCCTCGCTGCGCAGCCCGCGCCCGCGCCGCAGCGAGAACGTCGTCGACCGCGCGGCCGTCGAGAACAGCGTGGCCGGCGCCGGACGGGACGAACTGGTCGCCGTGCACGCGGACCGAGGTCGCGTAATCGGTCACCCCGATAGGCAGATCGGGCACCGCCTTGCCGAAGGCGTCGAGCGAGAATGCAACGACTTCGTCGGCCTGCGCCGACTCGACGCCCTCGGCAGTCACCAGTGCCACGTCGGAGGGCGCAGTGGCGTCCAGCACGACGTCGGCGCCGGCCCACCAGGCTCCCAGCAGAACTGCGGCCGTCTGCCAGTGCGCGGGCAGAGCGACCGCCACGACGCCACCCGGGGCGAACCCGAAGTCGTCGCGCAGGAAATTGGCCGTCTTGGCTGCCCAGTTCGCCAAGGTGACCGCGGAGAGCTCGATGCGTTCACTCGTCGCGTCGTCGTAGTACGTGATCCGGGGTCCGGCCGGGTCGGAATCGAGAATCGGCTGAAGAAGCGTCTCGGTGAGGGTCGGGCCGGGCATGAAGGAACTCCTTGGTCAGTTGACGCAGGCAGGGCCGGTTCGCCCGGCATCGATGGCGGGTGCAGGGGGTGCCGGTGTCGCGGAATCGCCTGCCGGCGAGATGCCGGTGTCGTTGCCGGTCGGTGTGGTGCCGGCGTACCCGTCCGCGCCCGGTCCGCTGTAGTCGGACGCCAGAACGACGCGCAAGGTGTCTGCACCCAACGACGGATCGGCCGCCACGGTCGCGTTTCCGAGGCGAGCGGCCAGCGTCGTAGCTGCGGCACTGTCCGCGTCCGTCGCGAGGACTGTGGTGGTGGTGACGGCCTCCCCGTCGTTGTTGCCGACTTGGCCGGCGCGGTAACCGGACGAGCCGAGGGCACTCGACACGGCCGAGGCGAGACCGTCGATTCCGCTGTCGTTCGCCACGTCCACGGTGATGGACGACGGGTCGACCGACGGTGGCGTCGTCGGTGACGGCGAATCCTCGTCGCCCAGTAGGCCGCCGACGTACGACTTCACCGCGGACGGATCGACCTGCACGATGGACTCGCCGTAATCGGTCACGGCGTTGATGTCGACGACGGGGATGGTTTCGAACTTCACCGATCCGCCGGCGAGATCCTGCAACTTCGTGGCGAACTGCAGGATGTCCCAGTCGGAGTCGATCACCACCGAGCGCTGCACCGCAGAACTGAGCTGCCCGAGTTTGCTCGGATTGCTCAACGTCTTCGCGCTCAGCACTTTGTGGACCAAGGACGCCATGAAGACCTGTTGGCGCACGATGCGGTCGAGATCGCCGCGGGGGAGGTCGTGGCGTTGTCGGACGAAGCTCAAGGCGTTCGATCCGGTCAAGGTCTGTGGGCCGGCCGGAAAGTTGGCACCGGACAGCGGCTCGTCCACGGGGGCGTTCAGACACACGTCGACGCCACCGACGGCGTCGGTGAGCAGCACGAATCCGAGCAACCCCACCTCGGCGTAGTGATCGACCGTCACGCCGGTCAGTTGCGCGACCGACTGGATCAGAGCCTGTCGACCGGCCTTCGAGGATTGGGCGTCGGCGTCCGCGTCGGCCACCCCCGATTCGACCAGCTTCAGCCGGTCCTCTTCCTTGGTCGCGCCGTACGCGGCGTTGATCTTCGACATACCGATACCGGGAACGTCGACGTAGGCATCACGCGGGATCGAGATCGCCGTGGCCGACGACCCGTCGTTGGGGACTCGGATGAGAACGATCGTGTCGGTGTTCGACGCGGTTTCCTCACCGGCACGCAACGAGTCCAGTTCTTGCTGCGACAGCGGATTACCGCGCGCATCGGTCCGGCTGTCGGTTCCGACCATCAAGATGTCGACCGCTCCGTCGGAGCCGTTGCCGAGACCGAGGTCCGACACCGTCGCCAGATTGGATCGGAGCGAATCCACGCTCTGCCACGCGATCCCGGTCACGAGCACGGCCACGGTGGAGAGGCCGGCCACGAGCACGCGGCCGGGGTTGCGTCTGCCCGACGGAGACGCTGCGGTTCGCCCGCCGTCCCGATGAGACCCGCCGCGGGGTGAACGAGCTTGCTCGGCGCGCCGCCGTCCCGGTGGGTCGCGTCGCCGGTCGACCGGCCGCCGCTGGGCAGGCCGTCGTCGCGGGCGTTGTTCCGGTCCCTGCGGATCCCACGGCACTTCAGAATCCGTCACAAAGCTAGAGGCTAGCCGTCGTAACCGCTCGCCTCCCGGAGGCGAGATCGGCGTGCCACACTCTGACGCTGTGACCACGGAACAGCGTGACCGACGCGACGGACCTCTGCACCTCCTCGTCACCGGCGCCGGCGGGCAGCTCGGATCGCAGGTCATGGCGGCGGCCGCGCCCGGATCCGCGACCGGTGCCACGTCGGCAGACCTGGACATCACCGACTTCGCGGCCGTCCGATCGGTGGTACGCCCCGGCGATGTGGTGATCAACTGCGCCGCCTACACCGCAGTCGATGCAGCCGAGACGGACGAGGACGCGGCCGCTCGGATCAACGAGACTGGTCCCGAGGTTCTGGGCCGAGCGTGCGCCGAGGTGGACGCTCACGTGATTCATGTCTCCACGGACTACGTCTTCGCGGGCGACGCGTCGACCCCCTACGAGCCCGCCGATCCGACCGGTCCGCGCACCGCCTACGGGCGAACGAAACTCGCCGGCGAGGCTGCCCTGCACCGTGCCCTGCCGTCCGCGACGGTGGTACGCACGGCATGGGTCTACACCGGGGCGGGTACGGACTTCGTGGCCACCATGCTGCGGCTGGAGCGAGAACGAGACACGATCGACGTCGTCGACGACCAACTCGGTTCACCCACGTACTCGGCCGATCTGGCCGCGGCGTTGATCGAGCTGGCGGCCCATACCGAGCCCGTACCGCCCGTGGTCCACGCGACCAACTCGGGTAGTGCGACCTGGTTCGATTTGGCCCGCGCTGTCTTCTCAGGAGTGGGGGCGGACCCCGAGCGCGTGCGTCCGTGCAGCAGCGCGCAGTTCGTGCGCCCGGCGCCCCGGCCTGCGTATTCGGTGTTGTCGCCCGCGTCCTGGACCGGTGCGGGGTTGACACCGCTACGCGGCTGGCAGGACGGTCTGGATGCGGCGTTGGCGGGGCGACCCAGGGACAGCCGATAGTCTGACCGGCGTGAGTGACCATGTGGCCGTCGTAACGGTGACCTATTCGCCGGGCGAACATCTGGACCGATTCCTGACGTCGTTGACCCACGCCACCACCCGTCCGGTGTTGGTGATCATGGCCGACAACGGGTCGACGGACGGCTCGCCCGAAGCCGCGGAGCGGGGGTTCGACAACGCCCTGTTGCTGCGTACCGGGGAGAACATCGGGTACGGCGGCGCCGCGAACCGCGCCGTGGCCGAGGTGGACCCCGATGTCGAATTCGTGATCGTCGCCAACCCGGACGTGCAGTGGTCTCGCGGATCCATCGACCGGCTTCTCGACGCCGCCGAGCGGTGGCCGCGAGCGGGATCTCTAGGCCCGCTGATCCTCGAGCCCGACGGAACGCACTACCCGTCCGCCCGTCGTGTGCCGGATCTCGTAACCGGACTGGGTCACGCCCTGTTCGGCACCGTGTGGCCGTCCAATCCGTGGACCGCGAGCTACCGGCAGGACCTCGAAGCGGTGTCGGAGCGCACCGTCGGATGGCTGTCCGGATCGTGTCTGCTTCTGCGCCGCTCTGCGTTCGACTCCGTGAACGGGTTCGATTCGCGCTACTTCATGTACATGGAAGACGTCGATCTCGGCGACCGGTTGTCCAAGGCCGGATGGCAGAACGTCTACGTTCCGACGGCCGAGGTGGTCCACGCGAAGGGGCACGCCGCGGGGCGTCACCCCGAGCTCATGCTGCCCGCTCATCACCAGAGCGCCTACCGGTTCCAGGCAGACCGCCACCCCGATCGATGGCAAGCTCCTCTTCGATGGGCGTTGCGCGGTGGACTCGCGCTGCGCTCACGCCTGGTCGTCACCGCGGCGACGAAGGAACGCGACACGGACCTCTCGAACGAACAACGGTCGAACGAACAACCCTCGAACAAGCAACGAAAAGGTGGTTCCAGATGACGGGCTCGGCAACCGACGCGGTGGTTCTGGTCGGCGGCAAGGGAACTCGGCTCAGGCCGCTCACCCTCTCCGCCCCGAAGCCGATGCTGCCGACGGCGGGACTGCCGTTCCTGACGCACCTGCTCGCGCGGGTCAAGGCTGCGGGTATCGACCACGTGGTGCTCGGAACCTCGTTCAAGGCCGAGGTGTTCGAGGAGCACTTCGGCGACGGCAGTTCGCTCGGCCTCGAACTCGAGTACGTCACCGAGACCGACCCGATGGGCACCGGCGGTGGCATCCGAAACGTGTTGCCGCGCTTGCGAGCCGACAACGTGATGGTCTTCAACGGGGACGTCCTCGGCGGAACGGATCTGCGCGCCGTCCTGGACACCCACCACAGCACCGAGGCAGACGTCACGCTGCACCTTGTTCGCGTCGGTGATCCACGCGCCTTCGGTTGTGTCCCCACCGATGCCGACGGTCGCGTCACCGCGTTCCTCGAGAAGACCGAAGATCCGCCGACGGACCAGATCAACGCCGGGTGCTACGTCTTCAAGCGCGAGATCATCGAATCGATCCCGTCGGATCGCCCCGTGTCGGTCGAGCGCGAGGTGTTTCCGAATCTGCTGTCCGAGGGCAAGCGTGTCTACGGCCACGTCGACACCGCGTACTGGCGCGACATGGGAACGCCGGAAGACTTCGTTCGCGGATCCGCGGACCTGGTTCGCGGTATCGCGCCGTCACCGGCGCTCGAGGGTGCGCGCGGAGAATCCCTCGTGCATCCCGGCGCCGGCGTGGCACCCGGCGCCGTCCTCGTGGGCGGCACCGTGGTGGGCCGCGGAGCCGAGGTGGGTGCGGGCGCCCGCCTGGACGGGGCCATCCTCTTCGACGGCGCGCGCGTCGAAGCAGGCGCCGTCGTCGAACGGTCGATTCTCGGATTCGGCGCTCGCATCGGCCCCCGCGCACTCGTTCGCGACGCCGTGATCGGCGACGGCGCCAACATCGGCGCTCGATGCGAACTCCTCCGCGGAGCGCGGGTCTGGCCCGGAGTCACCTTGCCCGACGGCGGCGTGCGGTTCTCCTCCGACGTCTAGAGGCTGCCCGCGCGGCGCAGCATGTCGTCGAGGGTGTCCCGTTCGGCACTGTCCGGTAGGTCGTCGACGGGCCACCACCGCAGATCGACGGACTCGTCGCTGCGCACGATGTGCGCATTAGCCGGTGCGCGCACCAGGTAGCGCAGATCTAGGTGACGCGTCGGCACACCGAGCGAGCAGGTGATCGGATGCGTGTGGATCGAGAGCAGGCCGGGTTCGATGACGAGGTCCGGTATTCCGCTCTCCTCCACGGCTTCTCGCAGGGCGGCGCCGGTGATGTCGTCGTCGCTCGGCTCGCAGTGCCCGCCCAGTTGGACCCATCGGCCGATGCGCGGATGCAGCGTCAGCAGCACGTGGCATCCGCCGTCGTCGAGGACCAGGGACGAGGCGGTGATGTGACCGGCGACGTTCTCCCGGAGGCATCCCAGCGGTGCACTGTCGAGGAAGGCAAGCATGGTGTGGCGCAGTGCGTCGTCGTGACCGTCGGCGGCCGTCCAGTCGACGAGTGCCCGACGGGCCGTGCGGTGCAACGACTCTGCGCTCACAGCTCCAGCAGCTCCGGACCGGGTTCACGGGGCCGGCGCGGCTCGGCGGACTCCGCGGGACGGCCGATGGCGACCGCGCCGAGTGCGGACCAGTCGGCGCGCAGTCCGAGCTCGCTGCGCACGATGTCGGCGGCGAAGATGGTCGAGCCGATCCAGCAGCTGCCGATCTCGCGTGCGGCCAGCGCCACCAGAAAGCCCTGCACGGCCGCGCCGGCGGCGACGGTGAACATGGTTCGTTCGGCTGCCCGCCGTCGGTCGTCGGGGTACGAATGCGCACCCTCCGGAACGAGGAACGGAATCACGAGTTCCGGTGCGCGACGGAGGATGTCGCCGCGGGCGAGCCGAGCCTCGACCGCGCTGTCGGAGAAACCGTCGGCCACCAGATCGGCTTTCCACTTCTCGCGCATGCTGTCCAGCAATCGCGTTCGGATCTGGGGGTTGCGCACCCAGACGAAGCGGACAGGCCGAGTGTGATGGGGCGCCGGCGCCGTCAGTGCGTCGGCGACTGCGGCCCGGACGTCCGCCGGATCGACGGGGTCGGGCGAGAACGAGCGAACGGATCGTCGGTGGGGGACCGCGTCACGGCGCCCGCGCTGAATGGACTCGGCGGTGCCGAGCCAGAACAGGTCGTCCTCGCCGGGCCGAACCAACTGAGCCGCAGTGGAACCGTCGTCGACCGGAGTGAACCCGCGCACCACGGCGATGGGTACGGACCCCAATTTCCCTTTGACCAGGTCGCCTGCCGCGGCGATCTCGTCGACGACGGCGATCTCGGTCACCACGAGGTCGTTGCCCTGGCTGTCCTGTCCTCCTGCGTACGGGTGCAGGACCCGGATACCTGCGGATCCGATGGCCGCGTCGGTCTGTCCGACTCGCCAGGCCCGGCCCATGGTGTCCGTGATCACGACGGCCACATCGACATTCATCGTCTCGGCCAGTCGTGTGCGCAGGGCAGCAGCGCTCGCGTCGGGATCCTCGGGCAGCAATGCCAGTTCGTCGGACACGACGTTGGACCCGTCGACCCCGGACGCCGCCTGGACGATGCCCAATCGGTTCTCGGTGATCAGTGTCCGCCCCTTTCGAGCGACCACGCGTACCGCTTCCTGCTCCACCAGACGGCGGCGCAACGCGTCGCGCTCCTCGGCGTCGACGGGGGCGGTGACAAGACGACCTTCCACTTTCGACAGCACCTTGCTGGTGACGACGAGCACGTCGCCGGTCTCGATCCAGGGTGCGTGCTCTGCGATGGCCGCAGCCAGATCGTCGCCGGGGCGGAACTCGGGCAGCCCCTTGACCGGTCGAACGGTGATGGCTGCCCCGGGGGAGTGGTCCGTGACGCTGGGGTCGGTCACAGTGCACCAGCGGCCTGCAGCGCCGCCCGAGCCATCTCCGCGGTGGTCGACGGATCGGTCATCAGCAGCGGGATGCTGCGGACGTCGACACCGGGGACGTCGGCGGTGTCGGTCGAATGCACGAGCCAGGTGTCGAGAATTCCGGTACTCGATCGCGCTCCGTAATGCCGGCCGATAGCTTCGGCGGTCGTCTCGACGCCGATGACGGACAGGCATTCGTCGGCCATTCCGCGCAGTGGTTTGCCGTCGATGACGGGGGACAGGCCGACGACCTTCGCGGGTGTGGTCCGAAGCGCGCCGCGGATACCAGGCACCTCGAGAATCGCTCCGATGCTGACGACCGGGTTCGACGGAGCGAGAACGACCGCATCCGCTGTCTCGATGGCCTCCAGCACCCCGTCTGCCGCCGTGGCCTGTTCGGCGCCGACGAACGCGAAACTGTGAGTCGTCACAGCCGCGCGATGGCGAACCCACCACTCTTGGAAGTGAATCGCCTTCTGCTCGTCGTCGACCGGATCGGTGATCACCACGTGCGTTTCGCTGCGATCGTCGGTGACGGGGAGGAGTCGAACGCCGGGCTTCCAGCGATCGCACAGTGCTTCGGTGACGGCCGACAGCGGGTAGCCGGTGCGCAGCATGCGGGTGCGGATCAGGTGCGTGGCGATGTCGCGATCGCCGAGTCCGAACCACGACGGCTCGGCGCCGTACGCCGCGAGTTCTTCCTTCGCGCTCCAGGTTTCGTTCACCCGGCCCCAGCCGCGTTCGGTGTCGATCCCGTTGCCCAGCGTGTACATACAGGTGTCGAGGTCGGGGCAGATGCGCAGTCCGTGCATCCACACGTCGTCGCCGACGTTGACGACGGCGGTGATCTCGCTCTCGTCCGCCTGCCCCCTGTCGTTCCGGTCCCCGGAGCCCAGCAACGCCCGAACACCTTGCAGGAAGCGGGCTCCGCCCACTCCGCCCACCAAGACTGTCACTTTCACGATGAACGAGCCTAGGCGCTGTCGCGAAAGGCAGTTCGTGCGGTGTGTCCGCACGCGAAACACCGAGCGCCTGCGAGGTATCACGAAAACAGGGCGATGGATGGTATTGGAATTGTCGTCGTCCGCTTGACCGCGACACACCATCACGTGTCTAATCACAACTATGTCATTCCGAGCTCGGCAAGCGAGATCGCTTGAGGCGAACGCTCATTCGAACGTCTGTTCCCATCGGGAATCGAAATGACCACTGACTCCACGTCCGACGATATTTTCGAAACCAACTGCGCTCGAACAGGTGAGGAGGCGGAAACGATGCCAGAACAGCAGTTCGACGCAGCCGGATCTTCGGAGACTCCAGCCACGGAGGCGCCGTCCACGGTAACCCCAGCCACGGAGATCCCAGCCACGGAGATCCCGCGATTGACTCTCGTCCAGTTCGACGAGACGTTCGAGTCGCTCGAGGATCAGTGGCAGGAGCGTGCCCTCTGCGCCCAGACCGATCCCGAGGCGTTCTTCCCGGAGAAGGGCGGATCGACGCGCGAAGCGAAGCGCATCTGCCTCGGGTGTGAGGTCAAGGACGAATGTCTCGACTACGCCCTCGCTCACGACGAGCGATTCGGAATCTGGGGTGGTCTGTCCGAACGCGAACGGCGTCGCCTCAAGCGCGGAATCGTCTGACCCGCAACAGATCTCGAAACGGGGCTCAGTCCTCGTCTTCGGTCGGATAGGGATCTACGACGTCGGGTAACAGGCCCAGGTACGTCGCAACCTGCTCGACCAGAACGCTGTGAATCAGATCCGCCAGCTCGTCCCGGTCGTGCGCTCGTCGCTCGAGTGGGCGTCGAAACAGCACCACTCGTGCCCTCGTCGTCGCCCCCCGCGTGTCCACCCCCGCAGGGACCAGGCGTGAGAGCGGAACCGGCCCCTCGGCCACCACTTCCTGCGGCCAGTTCACCGACTCCGGGTCGACGGCCCTGATCTTGGGGACGTCGTCGACCGCGATATCCAGCTTGGTCAATCTGTCGTGCCATCGCCGGTCGATGTCCGCGAAGGCCTCGAGAACCACGCCGTCGAACTTCTCTGCGCGGGTGCGATGCGCCGGAAGGGCATCGGAGTACATGGGCCCGCGGACACCTCGGCCGCGGCGTGCGACCGACCGCGACGTCTGCGGTCGGCGAGGTGGCGTGGGCACGCACGAACAGTACCGACCCGGCTCTGCGTGTCTGCGGGGGCGGGCCGCCGGGCGCGGGCTAGGGTATCGGTCGTGAGAACAGTGCGTGGGTGCTGCCGGCCGGGGTGCAACAGACCGGCCGTTGCGACGTTGACCTACGTCTATTCCGATTCCACCGCCGTGGTGGGCCCGCTCGCCACCGTCGCGGAACCGCACTCCTGGGACCTCTGCGACATACACGGATCACGCATCACCGCCCCCAAAGGCTGGGAGATGGTGCGCTACGAGGGCGGCTTCTCGTCGTCCACACCCGACGACGACGATCTGACCGCGCTCGCCGAAGCTGTCCGCGAAGCAGGGCTTCGAGACCGTCCCACCTCCGTGAGGAGCGTCGACCGCGGTGGCGACAGGTCCGAGCCCGGCCTGCCGTCCACATCCGCTCGTCCGGTGTCCAACGTGCGGACCGGTCGCCGAGGGCACCTCCGGGTGCTTCCCGACCCCACCACCTGACGCTCGCACCGCACCGAACGGTGCCCCGGGCCGATAGGCTTCCCCCGACCGTCTCGTCGTAGTGACGGTCGAACACCGCCGACGAACCTTCACCGCCGACGAGCAGGAGAACGACAGTGCCCCGATCCGCAGAACTAGTGCATGCCGTCATCAAGGCGTACGACGTGCGGGGTGTGGTCGGTGAGCAGATCGATGTCGACTTCGTCCGCGACGTCGGCGGCGCCTTCGCCCGACTCGTACGCGACGGGGGAGCGGAGCGCGTGACCGTCGGGCACGACATGCGCGCGTCCTCACCCGAACTGTCCCGCGCGTTCGCCGAGGGAGTGACGGCACAAGGTCTGGACGTCGTGATGATCGGACTCGCGTCCACGGATCAGCTGTACTTCGCATCGGGCCGGTTCGACTGCCCGGGAGCGATGTTCACGGCCAGTCACAACCCGGCCAAGTACAACGGCATCAAGCTGTGTCGTGCGGGTGCGAAACCGGTGGGCCAGGATTCCGGGCTCGCCACCATCACTGCCGAGGTGATCGACGGAGTGCCCGGCTACGACGGCGCGCGGGGAACGATCACCGAGCAGGACGTCCTCGCGGACTACGCACAGTTCGTCCGGGACCTCGTCGACACGTCGCAACTGAGGCCCCTCGTCGCAGCCGTCGACGCCGGGAACGGCATGGGGGGACACACTGTCCCCGCCGTGTTCGAGCCCATGACGGTCGGCGTCCGCCCGCTGTACTTCGAGTTGGACGGCACCTTCCCCAACCACGAGGCCAACCCGCTCGAACCGGCGAACCTGGTGGATCTGCAGAAGTTCGTACTCGACACGGGCGCCGACATCGGCTTGGCGTTCGACGGCGACGCCGACCGCTGCTTCGTGGTCGACGAGCGCGGCGAGCCCGTGTCGCCGTCGGCCATCACCGCATTGGTCGCGGAGCGTGAACTCGGAAAAGAGCCGGGCGCCACGGTCATTCACAACCTCATCACCTCTCGCGCCGTCCCGGAACTGGTGGAGAAGCTTGGCGGAACCCCCGTCCGCACCCGAGTGGGACACTCCTTCATCAAAGCGCTCATGGCCGACACGGGCGCGATCTTCGGCGGCGAGCACTCGGCGCACTACTACTTCCGCGACTTCTGGGGTGCGGACTCCGGCATGCTCGCGGCACTGCACGTTCTGGCCGCGTTGGGTGGCCAGGAGCGTCCGCTGTCGGAACTGATGAAGCAGTACGAGGTGTATGCGGCGTCCGGAGAGATCAATTCGACGGTGGTGGATGCCCCGGGCCGCACCGACGCGGTTCTCGATGCCTTCGCCTCTCGGACGGACTCGGTGGACCGGCTCGACGGTGTCACCGTCTCGCTCGGCGACGCGGCATGGTTCAACATCCGTGCTTCCAACACCGAGCCGCTGCTCCGGCTGAACGTCGAGGCCCGAACCGCGTCCGAGGTCGACGCTCTGGTGACCGAGATTTTGGATATCGTCCGCGCCTGATCCGGCCACGAACTGTCATAGTGGGTACAGCGCGAACGGTGGAGGAACCGACGGGGTCCGAGAGGGAGGTGGCAAGGCGATGACTGCTCCTTCGTCCGTCATCGACATCGACGACTCGGTTGCCGTGCTGGCCGCCGACTCTCACGGATCTCTGCACTCGGCTGCACTTGCGGGTGCACAGGTGCGCGCGACAGCCGCAGCGGTCGCCGAAGGTCTGCTCGATCACCTCGTCGACCTGCGCCCCCGCAGCGTCGTCTTGGTCGCGTCGTCGGGACGCGCCCGCCGCGCAGCCTCGCTGGCTGCAGCGGCGCTCGGCGGTGCAGCCGGGTTACCCCTCGTTCACGTCTCGGCGACTCCGCCGTGGGTCGGTCCGCTCGACGTCGTGGTCGTAGCGGGAGACGACGCGGGAGATCCGCGCACCGTCGACTCGGTGGCTGCCGCAGTCCGTCGGCGCGCGGAAGTCGTGGTGGCAGTTCCCGACGAAGGTCCCGTGAGATCGGCCGGCGCCGGCCGCGTGTGCATGTTCCCGCCTCGCATGCAGGTACTGGATCGAAATACGCTGCCGCGCTTCGTCGCGGTGATCGTGGCGGTCCTGGCCGCGGTGGACCCGCGGGAGGACGCCGTAGCCGGCCTCGACGCTCTCGCCGACGCGTTGGACGACGAGGCTGCCCGGAACAACCCGGCCCTGGAGTCCTTCCACAACCCGGCGAAGGCGCTGGCGTCGCGGATGGCAGGACGGCGAGTGCTCGTACTCGGTGACTCGCCGGTGACCACGGAGATCGCCATGCACGCCGAAGAGGTACTGCTCCGGTGCGGAACGGTCGCCGCCGCGGGTGAACTGTCGGAAGCTGTTGCGTCGGTGAGTGATTTCGGTCCGTTGGGCGGATCGCCGGATGCGATGGCCGCCGACGTCGATCCCCTGTTCCACGACGAGCAGTTGGACGGCCCGAGGCCGAGTGATCCGGTGCGTGTCTTCGCCGTCTCCACCGAGCCGGACGAGGGACTGGTGCGTCGGCGCAGCGCCATGCTCGGCGACGTGGACGTGGTGCGCGCGGAAGTGTCCTCACCCGACGTGCTGTCCCCCCCGACTACGACCGCGTCTCGGTCGTCGACGGCACGCGCGGTCGAGCAGGCCCTGGTGATCGCGTCTCGGCTCGAAACGGCTGCGGCATACGTACAACTGACAGGCGGTCGATAGTGGATCTGCTCGACGGAGCGGCGAGGTCGTATGCGTGGGGTTCGCGCACCGCACTGGCGGCGTTGCGCGGTCGACCCACCCCGTCGCCTCACCCGGAGGCGGAGCTGTGGTTCGGCGCGCACCCGGGCGATCCGGCCACGCTCCGATCGGAGACCGGTGACGCGTCGTTGCTCGACGTCGTCGATTCCGATCCCGTCGGGCAACTCGGATCGGCCACCGTCGACAAGTACGGTGCCCGCCTACCGTTTCTGCTGAAACTGCTTGCGGCGGAAGAGCCTCTGTCTCTCCAGGCGCACCCGAGCTCGGCGCAGGCGGCGGAAGGATTCGCGCGCGAGAACGCGACCGGTGTCGCGGTGGACTCGTCGGTCCGCAACTACAAGGACAGCAGCCACAAACCCGAGCTCGTGATCGCGCTGACGCGGTTCGACGCGCTCGCGGGGTTCCGTGACCCGAAGCGGACGCTCGAACTGTTCGACCATCTGGCCGTTCCCGAACTGGCCCCGTACTCCGAGATGCTTGCTGCGCAACCGGATTCGTCGGGCCTGCGGGCTCTCTTCACGTCCTGGATCACCCTCCCTCAACGCGCGCTCGACGTGGTGCTGCCTTCCGTCCTCGAAGGGTGCGTGGTGGCCCTGGGCTCGGGCCCCGGCGATTTCGTGCCCGAGTTGCGGACGGTGCTCGAACTCGGCGAATTCTATCCCGGCGACGGGGGAGTGCTGGCTGCGCTGTTGCTGAACCGCATCACGCTCGAGCCGGGGCAGGGTCTCTATCTCGCCGCCGGGAACCTGCACGCGTACCTGCGGGGCACCGCCGTGGAGATCATGGCGAACTCCGACAACGTTCTGCGCGGTGGTCTCACTCCGAAGCACGTCGACGTCCCGGAACTGTTGCGGGTGCTGGACTTCGAGCCGCTCGACGCTCCCGTGCTCGATCCGGAGGGCGAGCGCGGAACACCGGTGGTGTACCCGACTCCCGCTCCTGAATTCACCATCGCCAGGGTGGATCTGACCTCGTCCGACACGGGAATCACCACGGCCGTGGCGGGATCGACGGGCCCGCGAATCGTGCTCGTGACCGAGGGTGATGTCGATCTGGTCGCGGGGGGACGCACGCTGACCGTCCATCGCGGCGGAGCGGCCTGGTTGTCGGCGACCGACCCTGATCCGGTGGTGACCACCGCGTCCGAGACCGCTCGGTTGTTCGTAGCGACCGTCGGCTGAATTCGGCGAGTCGTTTCGTCTCGACGCGAGGTACGTCCGGTTTACTGTGATCCCGTGAGCGAACGACGAACGGGTCTCTTCCGAACCAAATCGATCGAGCAGTCCGTTCAGGACACCGACGAGCCGGACACCAAACTCAAGAAGAATCTGGGTGCGTGGGATCTGACCGTGTTCGGTGTGGCCGTCGCGGTGGGAGCGGGCATCTTCACGCTGACCGCACGCACCGCCGGTAACGTTGCGGGACCGTCGGTTTCGTTGGCTTTCGTCTTCGCCGCGATCACCTGCGGGTTGGCTGCGCTGTGTTACGCCGAGTTCGCATCGACGGTGCCCGTCGCGGGCAGTGCCTACACGTTCTCGTTCGCGACGTTCGGCGAGTTCGTGGCCTGGATCATCGGCTGGGACCTGGTGCTGGAGTTCGCCCTTGCTTCCGCCGTGGTCGCGAAGGGGTGGTCGTTGTACCTCGGCGAGGTGCTGGGAACGGCCGCGCCGGTGTTGTCCGTCGGTTCGGTGTCGATCGACTGGGGCGCCCTGTTGATCGTCGTCGTGTTGACGGTGGTGCTGGCGACGGGAATCAAGCTGTCCTCGCGGGTGTCGCTGGTGATCACCGCGATCAAGGTCGCCGTGGTTCTCCTCGTGGTGATCGTGGGTGCGTTCTACATCAAGGCGTCCAACTACTCGCCCTACGTTCCGCCGTCGGAACCGAGTGACACGGGGAGCGGTCTGACGCAGTCGTTGTTCTCCGCCGTGACCGGTGCGGGGGGAAGCACATTCGGGTGGTACGGCGTGCTGGCTGCGGCCAGCCTCGTGTTCTTCGCCTTCATCGGATTCGACGTCGTGGCCACGACCGCGGAGGAGACCAAGGATCCGCAGCGTGCGCTGCCGCGCGGCATCATCGGCTCGTTGATCATCGTGACGGTGCTCTACGTAGCGGTCACGCTGGTTCTGACGGGCATGGTGAAGTACACCGATCTCGCCGGGGAGGACTCGACACTCGCGACCGCCTTCGAGTTGAACGGCATCACCTGGGCGAAGAACATAATTTCGTTCGGCGCCCTCGCCGGTCTGACCACGGTCGTCATGGTGTTGATGCTGGGTCAGACCCGAGTGCTGTTCGCCATGTCCCGCGACGGTCTCGCGCCGCGAGGTCTCGCCCGTACCGGAAGCCGCGGAACTCCGGTGCGCATCACAGTCCTCGTCGGAGTGGTCGTGGCGGTCATCGCCACGTTCTTCCCCATCGGGACGCTGGAGGAGATGGTGAACATCGGTACGCTCTTCGCCTTCGTTCTGGTGTCGATCGGCGTTCTGGTGCTCAGACGCACCCGCCCGGACCTGCAGCGCGGCTTCACCGTTCCGCTGGTGCCCGTGGTGCCGATTCTGTCCGTGATCGCCTGCCTGTGGTTGATGCTGAACCTGTCGGTCGAGACGTGGATTCGTTTCGTCGTCTGGATGGCGTTGGGGGTTGTCGTCTACTTCACCTACAGCCGCCGCCACTCCGTTCTCAACGACACGGCACGTTCCTCCGACGTGGCCTAGATCACAGCTGCCCTGCTCGCTGGAGAACGCGCTGCTCATCGCCTGTTCCGACACTGGTGTCGGGGCGGCTCGTCTCTCGGGTGTCGGAAGTAGCTCCTTCGGATAACGAAATCAACACAACGGTCGTTTGTCCTGTTATAGAGTCCAAGGACAGACCACAAGACTGTTTTCGTTGTCTATGGAGGACCGTCGATCATGTTTTCGAGCTTTCTGCGAACAGCAAGCTCGGTCGACAAGCCTGCGGGGGGCGCTCGTGAGACCGACAAGTCAGAACAAGAAGTAGGCCGGAGCCGACGAACGACATCGCGCTGGCGCGATCCGAAACGGTACCTGTGGGTGCTGGGCCTGCTGGCTCCGGCGTCGGCGCTCCTGCCGTCCCAACTGGTCATGCACACCGGATGGCCGATTTTCTGGTGGAGCGGGTTGCTGGTGTTCTTCGTCCTGATTCCTGCTGCGGACATCCTGGCGGGGGAGGACGGGGTGAACCCGCCCGACGAGGCCGGTTCTCTTCAGGAGGACCGGTTCTATCGCTGGTGCACCTTCCTCTTCTTGCCGGTGCAGTTCTCGTCGTTGCTCGTCGCGTGCTGGATGTGGGCCTTCGGTGACCTGACCGTCGTCGACAAGATCGGGTACGCAGTCACGGTCGGACTTGTCGGTGGAGTCGGCATCAACGCCGCCCACGAACTCGGTCACCGCGTCGAGAGCGCGGAGCAGTGGCTCGCCAAAATCGCACTCGCGCAATCGTTCTACGGTCACTTCTTCGTCGAGCACAACCGCGGTCACCATGTCCGTGTGGCAACGCCGGACGATCCGGCGAGCGCTCGGATGGGCGAAGGCCTGTGGATGTTCATGCCGCGCAGCGTCGTCGGTGGGGTCCGCTCGGCGTGGGCTCTGGAGGTGGCCCGACTGCGTCGTCGGGGCCGGTCCCCGTGGAGCGTCCGCAACCACGTTCTGAATGCGTGGAGCATGAGCGTCGTGCTGTTCGCCGGATTGGTGCTGGTGTTCGGCGTTCGAATCCTTCCCTACCTCCTGGTGCAGGCCGTCGTCGGATTTCTTCTGCTCGAAGCGGTGAACTACATCGAGCACTACGGACTGTTGCGTGCGCGCACGCGGCGCGGGACGTACGAACGGTGCGCACCTCGACACAGCTGGAACAGCGACCGGATCGTCACGAACATCTTTCTCTATCACCTGCAGCGTCACAGCGATCATCACGCCAATCCGACCCGGCGGTTCCAGACGCTCCGCTCCTTCGACGAGGCTCCGCAGTTGCCGGCGGGGTACGCGACCATGGTCGTCCTCGCTGCCGTTCCGCCCCTCTGGCGCCGCTACATGGACCCGAAGGTGGTGGCGCACTACGGCGGAGACGTCTCGCTCGCCAACGTTCATCCACGTCGGCGCGACGCGATCGAGACCAGGTTCGCTCCGCCGTTCGGCGGTGCGGTAGCCGGGCCGACGCCCCTGGGTCTCGATCGAAGCGCCTGACCGATAGCCTTGGGGGCATGACAACAACGACATCCGCGCAAGCCCTCGTGGCGGACAACATCGGCGGCCTCGACTTCAAGGTACGAGACCTCTCCCTTGCCGAGTACGGCCGCAAGGAGATTCGTCTCGCCGAGCACGAGATGCCCGGGCTGATGGCGCTGCGCCGCGAGTACTCCGACGCCGCACCGCTCAAGGGTGCCCGCGTGTCGGGATCGCTCCACATGACCATCCAGACCGCCGTCCTGATCGAAACCCTCGTCGCGCTCGGCGCCGAGGTGCGGTGGGCGTCGTGCAACATCTTCTCCACTCAGGATCACGCCGCCGCGGCCGTCGTGGTGGGTCCCTACGGAAGCCCCGAGGAGCCCAAGGGCGTCCCGGTCTTCGCGTGGAAGGAAGAGTCGCTCGAGGAGTACTGGTGGGCGGCGGAGCAGATGCTCACCTGGCCGGGCGAGCCCGCCAACATGATTCTCGACGACGGTGGTGACGCCACGATGCTCGTGCTGCGCGGTGCGCAGTTCGAGAAGGCGGGGGTGGTCCCGCCGACCGACGACGACGCCGATTCCGACGAGTACAAGGTGTTCCTGGGGCTGCTGCGTCGTTCGCTGGAGGCGTCGACCACCAAGTGGACCGAGGTCGCGTCGTCCATCAAGGGTGTCACCGAGGAAACCACCACCGGTGTTCTGCGCCTCTACCAGTTCGCGGCGGCCGGTGAGCTCGCGTTCCCCGCGATCAACGTCAACGACTCGGTCACCAAGAGCAAGTTCGACAACAAGTACGGCACGCGCCACTCGCTGATCGACGGAATCAACCGTGGCACAGACGTTCTCATCGGTGGCAAGGCCGTGCTGGTCTGCGGTTACGGCGACGTCGGCAAGGGCTGCGCCGAGGCGCTCAAGGGCCAGGGCGCACGCGTCACGGTCACCGAGGCAGACCCCATCAATGCGCTCCAGGCGCTCATGGACGGCTTCGACGTCCGTACGGTCGAGGAGTTCATCGAGCAGGCCGACATCGTGATCACCTCGACGGGCAACTTGTCGATCATCACGTTCGAGCACATGCGCAAGATGAAGCACCAAGCCATCCTGGGCAACATCGGCCACTTCGACAACGAGATCGACATGGCCGGACTCGAGAAGGCGACCGACGTCACCCGCATCAACATCAAGCCGCAGGTCGACGAGTTCCAGTTCAAGGACGGACACTCGATCATCGTGTTGTCCGAGGGTCGCTTGCTGAACCTCGGCAACGCCACGGGTCACCCGTCGTTCGTCATGAGCAACAGCTTCTCCAACCAGGTGATCGCGCAGATCGAGCTGTGGACCAAGCCGAGCGAATACGACAACGAGGTCTACCGCCTGCCGAAGCACCTCGACGAGAAGGTCGCTCGAATTCACGTCGAGGCACTGGGCGGTTCGATCACCAAGCTCACGAAGGAGCAGGCCGAGTACATCGGTGTCGACGTCGAGGGCCCGTACAAGCCCGAGCACTACCGGTACTGACGGCGGCTGATCCGCCATGGGCGTGCTGGTCACGATCGAGGGAGTGGACGGCGCCGGAAAGTTCACCCTCTCGCGCAAGCTGACGCTTGCATGGGAGGAGTCCGGAGTCGACGTCGTTCGTATCGGGTTTCCGAGGTACGGCGAGTCCGTGCACGCGGACATCGCCGCGGAGGCGTTGGCCGGCGAGCACGGTGACCTCGAGACCAGCGTCAACGCCATGGCGGTGCTGTTCGCCCTCGACCGATCGAGCGCGGCTGCCGAATTGGTCAAACTGACCCGGCGGCACGACGTCGTGATACTAGACCGGTACGTGGCGTCGAACGCCGCGTATTCGGCCGCCCGCGTTCACGAGGACGCGGACGGTCCGATGGTCGAGTGGGTTCGGGCGCTCGAATTCGACCGGCTGATGCTCCCGGTTCCCGACGCCCAGGTCCTGCTCGGTGTTCCCGTCGAGCTCGCGGAGGAGCGCGCGAGAACGCGGGAGCAGGAGGACGGCAGTCGCATTCGTGATGCGTACGAACGTGATTCGGGGCTGCAACGACGAACCGCCGCCGTGTACGCGGGACTGGCCGAGAAGCAGTGGATGTCGCCGTGGCACGTGGTCGACGGCAGCCCCGACGGCGACCTAGATCCCGTTCAACTCGCCGCGACGCTTCTCAATGAGCGGTCGCGCGGCGCCGGAGTGACAACATAGGAGCATGAAGCCACGAATTCTGGTTGTCGACGACGATACGGCTCTGGCCGAAATGCTGACCATCGTCCTCCGCGGCGAGGGTTTCGAACCGTTCGTGGTCGGCGACGGCACGCAGGCGCTCGCTGCGGTGCGCGAGAACCGCCCCGACCTCGTTCTGCTGGACCTGATGCTTCCCGGCATGAACGGGATCGACGTGTGTCGCGTGCTCCGCGCCGATTCCGGGGTTCCGATCGTCATGTTGACCGCGAAGACCGACACCGTCGACGTCGTGCTCGGGCTCGAGTCGGGTGCCGACGACTACATCATGAAGCCGTTCAAGCCGAAAGAACTGGTCGCCCGCGTCCGCGCGCGGCTGCGCCGGACCGAGGACGAGCCGGCGGAACTGTTGTCGATCGGCGACGTGGTGATCGACGTGCCGGCCCACAAGGTCACCCGCGACGGCTCGCTCATCTCCTTGACACCGCTCGAGTTCGACCTGCTGGTCGCACTCGCGCGCAAGCCGCGCCAGGTGTTCACGCGCGAAGTCCTTCTCGAACAGGTCTGGGGTTACCGGCATGCAGCCGACACCCGTCTGGTGAACGTCCACGTGCAGCGGCTTCGCGCCAAGGTCGAGACGGACCCCGAGAACCCGGAAGTGGTGTTGACCGTGCGCGGCGTGGGGTACAAGGCGGGTCCGCCGTGACGGCTCCTCGACCATGATCTGGACCTCCAGATCACGACGGCGGATCAACGGGACCTTCTCACCGGTGATCCGCTGGTTTCGTTCGCTGGGCACGTCGCTCTCGCACGCCTGGCGACGATCGCTGCAGCTGCGAGTGGTCGTCTCGACGCTCACGCTGTCGCTGATCGTCATCACCATTCTCGGCGTGGTGTTGACCAGTCAGATCACCGATCGATTGCTCGAGACGAAGATCGACGCGGCCACCAAGGAGCTCGATCGGGCGCGCGCCGAGGTCGAGGGCCAACTCGCGGGCGCCGACGACAGCACCACCCTCGGCAACCGACTGCAGCTGGTGCGCTCGGCCCTGACCAACCGTGACACCGAGACGGGCGCCGACTCGAGCTCCGCGGGAACCTTCGACCCGGTGTTGATCGTCGCCGGAGACGGTTCCAGGCAGGAGACGTCGACCGGGCCCGCCGATCAGATACCGCAGTCGCTGCGCGCGTTCGTTCAGGCCGGGCAGGTCAGCTATCAATTCTCCACCGCGAACGACCCGACCGGTTTCACCGGCCCGGTCCTGATCGTCGGAAGCCCGACGGCATCGGACCTGTCGACCCTCGAGCTCTACCTGGTCTTTCCGTTGGCGGGGGAGGACCGGAGCCTCGCCCTCGTCCGCGGCACTCTGCTGATCGGCGGGGCGGTGCTGATGGTGCTTCTCGCCGCCATCTCGATGCTGGTCGCCCGGCAGGTGGTGGTGCCCATCAGGTCCGCCTCGCGTATCGCGGTGCGGTTCGCCGACGGCAGGCTGAAGGAACGAATGCCGGTGCGCGGCGAGGACGACATCGCGCGGCTCGCGATGTCGTTCAACGAGATGGCCGAAAGCCTGTCGAAGCAGATCGCTCAGCTCGAAGAGTTCGGAAACCTGCAGCGGCAGTTCACGTCCGACGTCTCCCACGAGTTGCGGACACCCTTGACGACGGTCCGGATGGCGGCCGAACTGATTCACGACGCGAGCGACGATCTCCCCCCGGCGCTCAAACGTTCGTCCGAGTTGCTCGTGAACGAGCTCGACCGATTCGAAACGCTGCTCAACGATCTCCTCGAGATCTCCCGCCACGACGCCGGCGTCGCCGAACTCGCGTCCGAACAACTCGATCTGCGGATGTGCGCGAAAGCTGCCGTGTCCACGGTGCGGCACCTGGCCCGCGAGAGCGGTACCGAACTGGTCATGGACATGCCCGACGAACCGGTCATCGCAGACGTCGATCCCCGACGCGTCGAACGGATCCTGCGCAACCTGCTCGCCAACGCCATCGACCACGGTGAAGGCAAGCCCGTGCTGCTTCGCCTTCGGGCCGACGCGGACGCCGCGGCCATCGTGGTGCGAGACCAGGGCATCGGTCTGCGGCCCGGCGAAGAGAAGTTGGTGTTCAACCGGTTCTGGCGCTCGGACCCCTCCCGTGTGCGTCGTTCGGGCGGCACCGGTCTGGGGCTGGCGATCAGTCTCGAGGACGCGCGGCTGCACGACGGAAAGCTCGACGCCTGGGGCGAACTCGGACACGGTGCCTATTTCCGCCTCACCGTGCCTCTGGTACGCGGACGCAAGGTCGTGACCAGCCCGCTGCCCCTCCGGCCGGTGACGCGGCGGTCCGCGACCGGACATCCGAACGGCGTGGCCTCGGGCCGCCCGGCAATCGCATCGCGCGCGGGTACGTCTGCGGAGCCGCTGTCGTGATCCGCCGTCTCGCCGGAGCGGCGATCGTCGCCCTGATACTGCTGGTGTCGGGCTGCGCGAGCCTCCCGACCTCCTCGGCGCCGCAAGCGCTCGGCACGGTGGCACGCGAGCCCGCGGTCCCGGAACTGCCCGTACCGACCCCGGGTCGGGAACCGCAATTGCTCGTCCGCGACTTCGTCAAGGCCAGCACCGATCCCACGGACGGTCACGCTGCCGCGCGTCAATTTCTCACCGACGACGCGTCGAAGGGGTGGAACGACGGGGCGAGCGCCACCGTCGTCGACAAGGTCGACGTCCTCGAGGACAGCCGGTCGGGCGACTCGGCGGAATACACGATCCGGGCCAATCGCGTCGGTCAGCTCGAACAGGGCGGGCAGTACCAGGCCGAGGAGGGATCGTTCGAGGCTCGCTTGACCCTGTCCAGGACGGATGGGGAGTGGCGGGTCGACGGGCTTCCCGCGGGCACCATCATGGACCGAACCCAGTTCCTCAACAGCTACGAACGCAAGTCGCTGTACTTCGCCGACCCGACGGGCGCCTCGCTGGTCCCTGACCCGCGGTGGGTGTCCGTCGCGCAGGACCGACTCGCAGAGCAGCTGATGGGGTCGCTCGTGTCCGGGCCACGTGACTCTCTCGCCCCGGCCGTGCGCAACCTGCTCAACGGTGTGTCCCTCCGAGGCCCCGTGACGAAGGCGGACGGGCGAACGTCCTCCGTCGGAGTCGGCCTCGGCGGTATCCGCGTGGACCTGACCGGGCTGGGCAACCTCGACACCGCCAACCGGGAACTGCTTGCTGCACAAGTCATCTGGACCCTCGCCGAAGCCGAGGTGTCGGGGCCGTACGTCATCCTCTCCGACGGTGTCCCACTCGACTCGGCCTACCCGGACGGGTGGACGACGGCCGAGGTCGCCTCCTACGACCCGCTGTCCGTCTCGGGGGCGACGATCGGCCTGCATGCGCTCAAGGGCGGCAGCCTGGTCAAGATCGGAGACGACGCCTCGGTCACCCCGGTGCCCGGATACTTCGGCACCGTCAACAATCTGAAGTCGATCTCGCTGTCCGCGGACGGCACTCTCGTCGGGGCAGTCTCCGACACCGGCCGGGCCGCGCCCCAATTGCCCGACGCCCTCTTCATCGGCACGTACGGCAGTGGCGCATTCCCCGTCGCCGAAGGCAATTCGGTCACGCGGCCGTCGTGGGGACCCGACAAGGACGCCGTCTGGGCCGTCGTGGACGGAACCAGAGTGGTTCGTGCCGTGCGTGATCCGGCGACGGGACAGGTGTCGGTGGTGGGCGTCGACTCGTCGGAGCTGGCGGGCATCGGCGGGCAGATCAGCGAGCTTCGGCTCTCCCGTGACGGGGTGCGTGCGGCCCTGATCGTCGACGGGTCGGTCTACGTGGCAGTCGTGGTGCGTCAGTCGAACGGGGTGTACGCATTGCGAGAGCCCCGGCCGGTGGCCGACGGACTCGGGAGTTCGGCGCTCTCGCTCGACTGGAGCACGGGAGACACCGTCGTGGTGGCCCGCGCATCGTCCGATGTCCCGATCGTGCAAGTGGCAGTCGACGGTTCGCGCCTCGACGCGCTGCCGAGCCGGAATCTGACCGCACCGGTGGTGTCCGTGGACGCGTCGGCGACGAGCGTCTTCGTGGCCGACTCGCGAGCAGTGTTCGAGATCGACAACACCGACCCGGCGAGCGATCGCTACTGGCGCGAGGTTCCGGGTCTGACGGGCACGTCCGCCGTTCCGGTCCTGCCCGGCTGAGTGAACGTGTCGGTGCCCCGGTAGAGGATCGGCGGCGTGGAGACCCTCCTGGACCTGATCCTGCCCCGCGAATGCGGTGGGTGTGGGCGCCCCGGAACGCGCTGGTGCGCGGCGTGCCGAGCCGATCTTGCCGCTGACCCGATCGTGCTGCGCCCACGAGTGGAAGTCGGCGCGCCGTGCTGGGCCCTGGGTGCGTACTCCGGTGCTCGCCGCCACAGCGTGGTGGCGGCGAAGGAGCGCGGACGGCGGGACCTCGCGCAACCGCTGGGGGAGGCCGTGGCCGGCTTCGTGCGGTCGCTGCGACGGCAGGGGGAGATCGATCCCTGGCAGCTCTCGCCCCTGACGCTCGTACCCGCGCCGTCGAGGCGGAGCGCGGCGCGACGGCGCGGCGGTGACCCCGTCGAACGGCTGTGCCGGGGTGCGGCGCTCGCGCTGCTTCCGGAGAAGGTGCTCGTCGCCCCCGTCGTCGGGGTCGATCGCACGGTCCGCGATTCGGTCGGGCTGTCCGCACGCGCGCGCCAGGCCAACCTCGCCGGAAACGTGCGTGTGCGCATTCCTGCCGACGCGGCGTCCCGCTTACGACAGAGCACCACGATCGTCGTCGACGACGTCATGACGACCGGTACCACCGCGTCCGAAACGGTCCGCGCACTTGCTTCACACGGTGTCGTTGTGGACGTGGTAGTGGTCGTCGCGTCGGTGCTCTAGACGGTTTGCGTACCGGTTGTCCGGACATTTCTGAACACCTCCCGTGAATATCCGATGAACGGTGGCGGACGGGCATGCGACGGACTACGGTCACGTTCACGAACCCGGGTCGATCGCGACTCGGTTCGATCACGAATTTGCCCGTCTGTGAATGACTTTCGGTAGGAGGTGACGCCTCTTCACCTGGTGCCGGGCGGTTCCCTTCCCGGCGCTCGATTCTTTTGCGTCGCCGCGCGTGCAGTGCGGCCACTATCGGGAGGTACATATGACGACACCGTCGACCACGTCCGTATTCGTCGAATCGGATGACAGTGCAAGCCAGGACGCGCCCCGCGCCGAAATTGTCGTGAAGGGCCGAAACGTCGAGATACCCGATCACTTTCGCATCTACGTCACCGAGAAACTCGAACGACTCGAGCGTTTCGATCCGACGATCCACCTGTTCGACGTCGAGCTCTTTCACGAACGCAACCGTCGGCAATCGAAGAGTTGCCAGCGTGTGGAGATCACCGTGCGCGGTAAAGGGCCCGTGGTACGTGCCGAGGCGTGTGCCGACAGCTTCTACGCCGCACTGGAATCCGCGACGACCAAACTCGAAAGTCGCCTCCGCCGCACGAAGGACCGCCGCAAGGTTCACTACGGCGAGAAGCGACCCACATCCGTGGCCGAGGCCACGGCGTCCCTGATCGACGAGGACGTCCACGAGCACACCCTCGCCGACAAGCCCGACCCCACCGACGACTTCGAAGGTGGTCCCGGCCGGATCGTGCGCACCAAGATGCACTCGGCCGTTCCGATGTCCGTCGACGACGCCCTCTACGAGATGGAGCTCGTCGGCCACGATTTCTTCCTGTTTCACGACAGCGCGACCGACCGACCGTCGGTCGTCTACCGCAGACATGCCTTCGATTACGGGCTCATCCGGCTGACCTGACCGGTACGAGAAGATCCAGCACGCCGCCGCGGGTGCCTCGTCGTGTCACGACGGGTCACCCGCGGTGTCGCGCCCCGGACGCCTACCATGGGCTGCGCCGGGGTCACCCCCGCTGTCATGCTGCCGAGTATTGAGGACGAGTAAAGCCAGTGCCGTCGTTGTCGTTTTCCAAACTGCTCCGTGTCGGTGAAGGTCGCATGGTCAAGCGGCTGAAGCACATCGCCGACCACGTCTCCACCCTGTCGCCGGACGTCGAGTCCTTGACCGACGAGGAACTGCGGGCCAAGACGGACGAGTTCAAGAGTCGATACTCGGACGGCGAAACGCTCGACGAGCTGCTCCCGGAGGCATTCGCGGTGGCCCGTGAGGCCTCGTGGCGCGTGCTGCAGCAGCGCCACTTCGACGTGCAGCTCATGGGCGGCGCAGCTCTGCACTTCGGCAACGTCGCCGAGATGAAGACCGGCGAGGGCAAGACTCTGACCTGCGTTCTCCCCGCGTACCTCAACGCCATCGCCGGTGACGGCGTGCACGTGGTCACGGTCAACGACTACCTGGCCAAGCGCGACTCGGAGTGGATGGGCCGCGTCCACCGCTTCCTCGGACTCTCCGTCGACGTCATCCTCTCGGGTATGTCGCCCGCCGAGCGTCGGACCGCCTACGCCGCCGACATCACCTACGGAACGAACAACGAGTTCGGGTTCGACTACCTGCGCGACAACATGACGCACTCCCTCGACGACCTGGTGCAGCGCGGCCACAGTTTCGCCGTCGTGGACGAGGTCGACTCGATTCTCATCGACGAGGCGCGAACACCGCTCATCATCTCGGGCCCGGCCGACGCGTCCTCGAAGTGGTACGCCGAGTTCGCGCGCATCGCGCCGCTGCTGAAGCCCGACATCCACTACGAGGTCGACATCAAGAAGCGCACCGTCGGTGTGCACGAAGCGGGCGTGGAACTGGTCGAGGACCAGCTCGGCATCGACAACCTCTACGAAGCCGCCAACTCGCCGCTGGTGAGTTACCTGAACAACTCCATCAAGGCCAAGGAGTTGTACAACAAGGACAAGGACTACATCGTCCGCGACGGCGAGGTCATCATCGTCGACGAGTTCACCGGCCGTGTTCTGCTCGGTCGCCGCTACAACGAAGGCATGCATCAGGCCATCGAGGCGAAGGAGCGAGTGGAGATCAAGGCCGAGAACCAGACCCTCGCCACGATCACCCTCCAGAACTACTTCCGTCTGTACGACAAGTTGTCCGGAATGACCGGCACCGCCGAGACCGAAGCCGCCGAGCTGCATCAAACGTACGGCCTGGGTGTGATTCCCATCCCGACGAACCGTCCGATGATCCGCTCGGACAACGGCGACCTGATCTACAAGACCGAGGAAGCCAAGTTCGACGCGGTGGTCGACGACGTCGTCGAGCGCCACGAGAAGGGGCAGCCGGTCCTGATCGGCACCACGAGCGTCGAGCGCTCGGAGTACCTGTCGAAGCAATTCACCAAGCGCGGTGTGGTGCACAGCGTGCTGAACGCGAAGTTCCACGAGCAGGAAGCAACCATCATCGCCGAGGCCGGCCGCTCGGGCTCGGTCACCGTCGCCACCAACATGGCCGGTCGCGGCACGGACGTCGTGCTCGGCGGAAACCCGGACATTCTGGCCGATCTCGCGCTGCGCAAGAAGGGACTCGACCCCGTCGACAATCCCGAGGAGTACCAGCAGGCGTGGGAAGACACCCTTGATTCGGTCAAAGCGCAGGTCAAGGAAGATGCGGACAAGGTCCGCGAGGCCGGAGGTCTGTACGTCCTGGGCACCGAGCGTCACGATTCGCGCCGCATCGACAACCAGCTGCGCGGCCGTTCGGGTCGTCAGGGCGATCCCGGAGAGTCTCGCTTCTACCTCTCGCTCGGGGACGAATTGATGCGCAGATTCAACGGCGCAGCTCTCGAATCGATCATGACCAGGCTCAATCTCCCGGACGACGTTCCGATCGAAGCGAAGATGGTGTCCAAGGCCATCAAGAGCGCCCAGACGCAGGTCGAGCAGCAGAACTTCGAGATCCGCAAGAACGTTCTGAAGTACGACGAGGTGATGAACCAGCAGCGCACCGTTATCTACGAGGAGCGCCGCCGCATCCTGCGCGGCGAGGACATGGAAGGCCAGATCGAGGAGATGATCACCTCGGTCATCGCGGCCTACGTGAACGGGGCGACGGCCGAGGGTTACGTCGAGGACTGGGACCTCGATCAGCTGTGGACCGCGTTGAAGACGCTGTATCCCGTGTCGCTCGATCACAAGGCCCTCTCCGGGGAGAACGAGTTCGGTGAGAAGGGCGATCTGTCCCGCGACGAACTGCTCGAGGCGCTGCTGGACGACGCGCGCCAGGCCTACGTGCGCCGCGAGGCAGAGATCGACGCCATCGCAGGCGAAGGCGGAATGCGTGAACTCGAGCGGCGGGTGCTGCTGTCGGTGCTCGACCGCAAGTGGCGTGAGCACCTCTACGAGATGGACTACCTCAAGGAGGGAATCGGCCTGCGCGCCATGGCGCAGCGTGATCCTCTGGTGGAGTACCAGCGCGAGGGCTACGACATGTTCACCGGCATGCTCGAAGGACTCAAGGAAGAATCGGTCGGCTTCCTGTTCAACCTGCAGGTCGAGGCAACACAGCCGAGTCCGGCCGCGGCGGCGGGCCTCCAGGTGGGTGCCGGGCTGCAGTCTCCGGTCGGGTCGGCGGCTGCGCTGACCAAGGCACCGGCCGGCGAGGCGCCGTTGAGCAAGGCCCCGTTGTCCAAAAACCCGGTGTCCAAAGACCCGGTGTCCAAGGACCCGGTGACCAAGACTGCCCCCGGGGCGCTGCCCACGCAGCAGCAGCCCACCCCGGAACCCGAGCGGTCGGCGGCGCCGGCAGCCCTGCGTGCCAAGGGTCTGGGCGACGATCAGACCAGCCGACTGACCTACTCCGGGCCCGACGAGGACGGCGGAACCGTCGTGCGACGCGGATCGGGTGCCGAGTCGAACGGGGGCGGCGACGGTACGCGTCGCGAGCGCCGCGAGGCGGCACGCGCAGGTACCAAACCGGTGAAGAGGCCGGCGAAGTCGAAGCGTCGGAAGTAGGGCTCGGAAGTGGGGCTCTCGGTCACGAGAGCCTGAGCGAGGTCACGCTCCACGACGGTGCTCGCCCGGCGGAACGGCGGTAGCGCGCACCGGCGGCGATCGCGAACACGCGATCGCCGCGGCTGTAAGTTCCGAAGACCTCGGCATGGTTGGGGCTCACCACGCTGACGTGAACCCGTTGCAGCACAGCAACTCCGAGGTGCCGCCCGGGCACCGCAGCGGTGGCCAGTGCGCCCACCATGCCCACTACGGCGGGACTGAGTACGTGGGCCACGGTCGATGCTCCGCGCCGCCTGTCCACCACTTCGAGTACATGACGCAGTGCGCTGGTGGCGAATTCGCGTACTTCGACCGTCTGGAGTGCGAGGACGCGGCTTTCGGTCGAGACGTTCGACGGTGGAAGCGGTCCGCGGCCCGATCGGCCCGAGTGCGGGCCAGGCCGGGAGTGCGACAGTCGGTGCGGAGGAAGGCGACGGGTGCGAGACCCGACCAACGGCGGTTCGGACCTGGGCGCACGGCCGAGGTAGGACGGGAACTGCGCAGGTGTGTCGGACATGGCTCTCCTCGTGGACAACGTGCCTCATGGACGTGCTTCATGGACAACGTGGGAAGGTGACCACCCGAGGAGAGCGGGTGCTGCAAGAGCATCGCATTCGAGTCGACGACTCGCAAGACAAACGAGATCGGCGGCACGTAACGAGCTGCGTCGTAGGGTCGCAACCGGCAGCGACCCACATGCGAGACTGTTCACCGATACATTCGGTCTGTTTCGACAGGGAGGGCAGAGGGGCGATGGCCACCAGGCTCACGACTCAGGATGCGTCCTTCTATTTCCTCGAAGCGGGCACCACGCCCATGCACGTCGGATCGCTCGCGGTGTTCCGGGTTCCCCGCAACGGCTTCAGCTACGACGATCTGCTGAGCATCGTCGAGAGCCGGCTCGCACTGGTGCCGCGCTATCGGCAGAAGGTCCGGGAAGTGGCGCTCGGCCTGGCCCGACCGGTGTGGGTGGACGATCGAGACTTCGACATCACGTATCACATCCGCCGGTCCGCGCTTCCGAAGCCGGGATCGAACGAACAACTGCACGACCTGGTCGCCCGGTTGACGTCGCGTCCGCTCGATCGCACGCGACCGCTGTGGGAGATGTACCTCGTCGAAGGCCTGGTGCGGAACCGGTTCGCCATCTTCACCAAGTCGCACTCGTCCCTCGTCGACGGAGACAAGGCGCTCGAGATCAGCCAGGTCATTCTCGACGCGACGAAGACGCCGCCGACCATGGCGGAAGAGCTGTGGATGCCGAGCCGCGAACCGAGTGAATCGGAACTTGTCGTGCAGGCCGTCGCCGAGATCATCGCGCGTCCGGGCGAAGGCCTGGAGGCAGTTCGCTCCGCGGTGAACGACGTCGCCCGCACGGCCGGTGGCGCAGTTCGTGCCCTGAGCAAGGTCGCCGCCGTCGTGCGCACGGCGGCTCAGGTCGCGCCGTCGAGTCCGCTGAACACCGAGATTTCGCGCAACCGCAGGTTCGCCGTGGCGAAGACGGACCTGGACGATTACCGGACCGTGCGCAGCAAGTTCGGCGGGAACATCAACGACGTCGTGCTGGCGGTCGTTGCGGGTGCTCTGCGTAACTGGTTGCTCTCGCGGGGGGAGCCGATCAGTGCGTTCACCACGGTCCGTGCGTTGGTGCCGATGTCGGTGTACGTCTCCGGTGAGGGTCCGGACATCAGCGATCTGGCGCCCAGCGAGGTGTCGTCGTTTCTCGTCGACCTGCCGGTGGGGGAGCCCAATGCAGTTGTCCGCTTCTCCCATATCGCGCACGCAACCGAGGCGACCGTCCGTCAGAGTCGAGGCGTCACCGCCGGCACGCTGATGCGCCTGTCGGGTTTCGCGCCTGCCACGCTGCACGCGATGGGCGCACGGGTGGGGAGCAGCTTCTCGCAGCGCGTCTTCAACCTCGTCGTCACCAATGTGCCGGGTCCGCAGTTCCCGCTGTACGTCGGCGGTGCGCGGATGCTCGAGATGTATCCAGTGCCTCCACTCGTACGCAATCAGGCGCTCAGCATCGGCCTCACGTCCTACGACGGCAACGTCTACTACGGTTTGAATGCGGACCGCGACGCGATGCCGGATGTCGAAGTGATCACCTCGCTCCTGCACGAGTCGCTCGAGGAACTGCTCGACGCCGCGCGCGACAGCAGCCGATAGAGCAGAGGGTGAGAAACACGTGAGGGTCTTCGTGCCGGCGACCATCCGGATGTTGCAGGTGTTGATCGAGGACCGGGAGATGAACCCGATCAGTCGGACCGCGTTCGCGGTGACCCCTGCTCTGCGTGAGGCGTACGCGTCGGGTGACGACGACGAGCTCGCCGACGTCGCGATGACCGAAGCCGCGCGAGCATCCATCCGCCTCCTCGCCGCCGAGGCGAGCGACGCATCCGACGACGGTGTGGTCGAGGAAGACACCACCGCCGGATCGGCGAAGATATTCCGCCGTGCGGTGATTGCCGCAGACGTCGAGGCGGTGACGCTGCGCCCCGATCTCGACGATGCGGTGGTGCGCTTGCAGTCACCCCTCGCGCTCGACCAGGTCGCAGCGGTTCACGTGGATCTCGCGGCGGCGGAGCACGCGGTCCGGTCGGCTGTCGACGTGGTCGACGCTGCCGATCTGGGCGACCCCGACGCCGAGTTCGTGCTCGGTGACGCCGAGGATCACGAACTCGCCTGGTACGCCACCCAAGAGCTACCGTTCCTGTTGGACCTCCTGTGACGCCTAATGTTGTGACGATTCAGTGAAGAGAGGCTCGTGATGGGGATCAAGGACTGGCTCGAGGCGCCCGCCGCCGGTGTGTCGGCACCGCGCCGGCCGAGGCTCAACATGGTGCGCGGCGCGGTCACCCGTCTGACGACACCGTTGCTCCCAGACGACTATCTCCATCTCGCCAATCCGTTGTGGTCCGCGCGCGAGCTGCGGGGTCGAATCGTGGCGGTGAAGAAGGAGACGGAAACCTCGGCCACCATCGTCATCCAGCCCGGGTGGGGCTTCGACTTCGGTTACCTGCCGGGTCAGTACATCGGCATCGGGCTGCACGTGGGAGGGCGCTGGCACTGGCGTTCCTACTCGCTGACCTCTCCTCCGGACTGGAAGGACAAGCAGATCTCGATCGCCGTCAAGGCGATGCCCGAAGGATTCCTGTCCAGCCACCTCGTGGAAGGCGTCCACGAGGGCACCATCGTGCGGCTCGCTGCGCCGAAGGGTAATTTCGCGCTGCCGGACCCACCCCCCGAGAAGATGCTCTTCGTCACTGCCGGAAGCGGGATCACGCCCATCATCGGGATGCTGCGCAGCCTCGACCGACGCGGTGAGCTCGCCGACGTGGTGCACGTGCACTCCGCCCCGACTGCAGACGAAGTCATGTTCGGCGACGAACTGGCGGCGTTGGACGCGAAGTATCCGAACTTCGTTTCGCATATCCAACTGACGCGGAGCGACGGCAAGTTCGATCTGGCAACACTCGACTCGGACTACCCGGATTGGCGAACCCGGCAGACCTGGGCGTGTGGGCCGGTCGCGATGCTCGACGACATCGAGCGGGTCTGGAAGGCCGAGCATGTTGCGGACAACCTGCACACCGAGCGATTCGAGATCGCCCGCGCCGGCGCTGTCGGCGAAGGTGGCACCGTCACGTTCGCGGCGTCGGACCGCACGGCTGCGGTCGACGGTGCGACCACACTGCTCGACGCCGGTGAGAGACTGGGCGTGAAGATGCCGTTCGGATGCCGCATGGGAATCTGTCAAACCTGCGTCGTCCCACTGATTTCCGGTCACGTTCGCGATCTGCGCAGTGGCAAGGAACACTCACAAGGTGAGCGCATCCAGACGTGCATCTCGGCCGCGGCCGGTGACTGCACACTGGAGTTGTAGGCAGCACCGGAGCTCCCCCCACCCGCGTGGCGTGCGTCTCGGCTCTCACCGGGTGCATCACAGTTCCGCTATTCTCGTGATGCACGCCGAGGTTCGGAGAACAGCCTCTGGGCGTGATCCGCGACAGCCGAATCACTTTCCAGACATCCTTCGGGGGTACACGGTGGCAATCACCGACATCAAAGAGTTCGCTCATCTCACGGACGCCGACATCGAAACGCTCGGTCGTGAGTTGGATGCGATCCGCCGCGACATCGAGGACGACCGCGGCGAGCGCGATGCGAAGTACATTCGCCGAACCATCGCGGCGCAGCGCAGTCTCGAGATTGCCGGTCGACTGTGCATCCTCGGGTCCAGGTGGCGTGCACCGGCGGTTCTCGGTACGGCGCTGCTGGCCACCGCGAAAATCGTCGAGAACATGGAGCTGGCCCACAACGTCAGTCATGGGCAGTGGGACTGGATGAACGACCCGGAGATCCATTCGACGTCGTGGGAATGGGACCAGACCGGCCCGTCCGAGCATTGGAAGCGTGCGCACAACTACTCCCACCACACCTACACCAACATCGTCGGCATGGATCACGACGTGGGCTTCGGCATCCTGCGGATGACCCGCGACGAGAAGTGGAAGCTGCGCAACGCAATTCAGCCTGTCGGCAACCTGATCCTTGCCCTGACCTTCGAGTGGGGCATCGCGTTCCACGATCTCGACGCCGCGAAACTCACCAGCGACGCCGGCCCATTCGAGATGCGTACGGGCCCGAACCGAGAGTTCGCGAACAAGGTCGCCAAGCAGCTGGCGAAGGACTTCGTGGTCTTTCCCGCGCTCGCCGGTCCCAGCGGGTGGCGACGTGCGATGGGCGCGAACCTGACGGCCAACGTCATCCGCAACCTGTGGGCCTACGTGGTCATCTTCTGCGGTCACTTCCCGGACGGTGCGGAGAAGTTCACGATGGGCCAGTTCGAGACCGAGACCCACGAGGAGTGGTATCTGCGTCAGATGCTCGGCAGCGCGAACTTCACTGCGGGTCCCGCGATGGCGTTCATGAGCGGGAACCTCTGCTACCAGATCGAGCATCACCTGTTCCCCGACCTGCCCAGCAATCGGTACGCCGAGGTGGCGGAGCGGGTCCACGCCCTGTGCGAGAAGTACGACCTTCCGTACACCACCGGCAACCTCCTCACCCAGTACTGGTTGGCGTTGCGGACCATCTACAAACTGTCCCTACCCGACCGTTTTCTGCGGTCGACCTCGGACAACGCACCCGAAACCAGCTCGGAACGTCGCTTCCACACCGCCGGCGCCTCGATGGTCGACAGGGTTCGCTTCGATCCGGTCACCGGGCGCAAGCGTGGTCTGCGTTCTGCACTCCGGGAAGCACGTCGGGGCGCGCGTGACGCCTACCAGTCGGCGTCGTCCCAGGCCAGGCATCTCGTTCATGCGAAGGACCAAGGTTAGCCGAGTCACATTGGCAGAACTCCAACCTACGGGACCGTAAGTTTCGGTACATTAGGGACAACGGCGAGCGGGGGTCGACCCCGTTTCAGCCACCTACTGTTGGCGAGGAGTTCCATCATGGCCGTATCGGATGTCAAGGAGTACGCGCATCTCACCGATGCCGATGTCGAGGCGTTGGGTCACGAACTCGATTCCATCCGACGTGAGATCGAGGAGTCGCGTGGCGAGCGCGACGCCCGGTACATCAGGAACACCATCCGGCTGCAGCGTGGACTGGAGGCCGCCGGCCGTACCGTGTTGCTGGGCAGCAAGCACCGCCCGGTGTGGTGGCTCGGGGCCTCGATGCTCGGCGTCTCCAAGATCATCGAGAACATGGAACTCGGCCACAACGTCATGCACGGCCAGTGGGACTGGATGAACGACCCCGAGGTGCACTCCACCTCGTGGGAGTGGGACAACGCAGGTACGTCGGAGTACTGGAAGCAGACCCACAACTACATCCACCACAAGTACACGAACGTCCTGGGCATGGACGACGATGTGGGCTACGGCCTGATCCGCGTCACCCGTGACCGCAAGTGGGCACCGTTCAACGCCGGAAACCTGGTCTACAACACGCTGCTCATGCTTCTGTTCGAGTACGGCGTCGCAATTCAGCACGTCGAACTGGGCAAACTCGCCAAGGGCGGCGAAGCCAAGGCCGAGACGCTGCGACGCGCCAAGTTCGCCGGCACCAAGATCGGTCGGCAGATGGTCAAGGACTACGTGGTGACGCCGGCTGTCTGCTCCGTCTCACCGGCCGCCTCCTACCGTTCGACCCTCACGGCGAACATCGCGGCGAACCTGATCCGCAACGTCTGGACCAACGCGGTGATCTTCTGCGGGCACTTCCCGGACGGCGCGGAGAAGTTCAAGAAGAAGGACCTCGAGAACGAGACCAAGGGTGGCTGGTACCTCCGCCAGATGCTCGGCAGCGCGAACTTCCACTCCGGCCCGGTGCTCGCCTTCATGAGTGGCAACCTCAGCTACCAGATCGAGCATCACCTGTTCCCGGATCTGCCCAGCAACCGCCTGGCCGAGATCAGCGTGCGGGTGCGCGAGCTGTGCGACAAGTACGACTTGCCCTACACCACAGGCAATTTCGCGTTGCAGTACGCGAAGTCGTGGCGCACCATCGCCAAGCTGTCGCTCCCGGACAAGTACCTGACGGCGACGTCGGACGACGCCCCGGAAACCCATTCCGAGCGCGCGTTCGGCGGTGCGGCAACCATCGATCCAGTGACGGGCAAGCGCCACGGTCTTCTCAGCGCCATGCGCAGCTCGAAGAAGGCCGGAAAGATCAAGTCGCTTCTCGCGAGCTGATCACCACGTCTCGTTGGTGGCGATCGCCACCAGAAGTCGACGAACCGCCTGGACACGTTGTGCCGCTTTGCCGGTCAACGTGTCCAGAGCGCATTCCGGGTCCGCCGGAGGGCCCAGGTGGGTACATCCGCGTGGGCACTGCTCCGCGGTGACCGCGAGATCGGAAAAGGCCGCAACCACATCGACGGGCGAGATGTGCGCGAGACCGAACGATCTGATGCCCGGCGTATCGATCACCCACCCGCCGAACGGATTTCGATCGCCCGACGTCAGGTCGGGAGTCGGAACGCCCGGAAGGTGCAGTGCGACGGACTGGGTGGACGTGTGTCGTCCCTTGCCCACGCCGGACACGATGCCGGTTGCCCGGTTCGCTTCGGGCACGAGCCGGTTGACGAGAGTGGACTTACCCACACCGGAATGCCCGATCAGCGCGGTCAGCGAACCGGAGATGCGGTCGAGCAGGGGCTCGAGCGGCTGTTCGCGGCCCGCCATCACCACCGGTACGTCGAGGTCGGAGAACAGCGAGACGAAGTCGTCCGGGTCGGCGAGGTCCGCCTTGGTCAGGCACAGCACCGGCTGTAGCCCACCGACGTAGGCCGCCACCATCGCGCGCTCGACGAACCCGGAGCGTGGGGGAGGGTCGGCCAGCGCCACCACGATCAACAGCTGGTCCGCATTGGCCACCACCACGCGTTCGAACGGATCGGTGTCGTCCGCTGTCCGCCGCAATACCGTGCGACGCTCCTGTACCCGCACGATCCGAGCCAACGCGTCCACCTTGCCCGACACGTCGCCCACCACGCCCACGTCGTCACCGACGACGATCGGCGTACGGCCCAACTCGCGCGCGCGCATCGCGACGACGAGTCGATCGGGATCGCCGCCGATCACGCAGCCCCACCGTCCGCGGTCCACCGAGACCACCATGGCCGTCTCGGCGTCCGCGTGCGTCGGACGCGTCTTGGTGCGGGGTCGAGTTCCCCGCCCCGGACGAATGCGGACGTCCGACTCGTCGTACTGCCGCGGAGTCAGAAGTCCCCCCGGACTGTCGGCTCGATGTATTCGACCGAACTCTCCAGCATCGATGCCCACATGCCTTCGAACCCGGGCAGCGTCTTTGCGGTGGTGCTGACGTCGTCGACGACGACACCGGGGACGACGAGACCCACGATGGCCCCGGCTGTCGCCATGCGGTGATCGGCGTAGGACAGCCACGCCCCGCCGGTCATCGGGGCAGGGGTGATCTCGAGACCGTCGTCCATTTCGACGACGTGGGCACCGAGGGACGTGAGTTCCGTTGCCAGTGCGGCCAGCCGGTCGGTCTCGTGCCCACGCAGGTGCGCGATCCCGCGCAGAAAAGACACCCCGTCCGCCAGCGCCGCGAGGGCGGCGACGGTGGGTGTCAGCTCGCCGACGTCGTGCAGGTCGATGTCGATGCAGCGCAACGTGTTCGGGCCACGCACCGTGAGGCCGGCGTCGGTGAGCTCCACATCGGCGCCCATGGACTCGAGGATGGCGCGAATCGCATCGCCGGGTTGGGTCGTCGTTCGGGGCCAGTCCGGCACCGTGACGTCGCCGCCGGTGACCGCGGCCGCAGCCAGAAACGGTGTGGCATTGGACAGGTCCGGTTCGACGTCGAACCCGACAGCGTCGACGGTGCCGGGGTGGACTCGCCAGGTGTCGGCCAGTCCGGATTCGGCCGGGGTGTCGACTACTACACCGGCGCTGCGCAACATGCCCACCGTCATGTCGATGTGCGGCATCGACGGCACCGGCTTTCCGACGTGGTGGATCACCAGGCCTTCCTCGAACGCGGCACCCGACAGCAGCAGGCCCGAGACGAACTGCGAAGAACCGGATGCATCGATGCTCACCGTGCCGCCCCGCACGGACCCCGTTCCGTTCACGACGAACGGGAGCGCGTCACCGTCGATGTCCGCACCCAGACTGCGCAATGCATCCAGCACGGTGGAGAGCGGACGAGTGCGAGCCTGCTCGTCTCCGTCGAACGTGCTCGGCCCGGCGGCCAGCGCCGCGACGGACGGAACGAATCGCATCACCGTTCCGGCGAGCCCACAGTCGACCGCCCCACCGGTGAGGGGGCCCGGAGTCACCGTCAATGTGGTGCCGTCGGACCCGCTGTCGTCGACGGTCACGCCCAACGCACGCACGGCCGCGATCATGAGGTCGGTGTCCCGGCTGCGCAGCGCACGGCGGATCACGCTGGGGCCGTCCGCGAGTGCGGCGAGGATCAACGCGCGATTGGTGATGGATTTCGATCCCGGCAGCGGCACGACAGCGCGGACGGGTGCAGAGGCGGTAGGGGCGGTCCAAGCAGTCACGACGCAATCATCCCATCACGCACGACGCCGCAGCGGTCAGTGCGTCGCGATGGCGCCCACGAGCGCATCGGTGACGCGAACGAGGTCACGTGGATCGAGGTCGATCTCGAGTCCGCGGCGTCCCCCACTGCACAGGACGCGGGGCCACTCCAACGCGGATTCGTCGACGACGGTGCGCAGAGTCTTGCGCTGACCGACCGGTGAGATACCGCCGAGAACGTACCCCGTCGATCGCTCCGCTTCGATTCGGTCGGCCATGACCACTTTCGCCCATCCCACCGTCGCAGCGAACGTCTTGGTGGACAGGCGAAACGGCACCGGGAGTACCGCCACCGCGAGGGTGCCGTCGGGGGCGCGCACGATCAGTGTCTTGAATATCTGTGCGGGCGAGACCCCCAGCGCGTCCGATAGTTCGTCGACCGCCTCGTCGCCGAACGAATGCGCGCCCGGATCGTGGTCGTACGTGTGCACGAGAAACTCGACGCCTCTCTTTTTCAGCGCAGTCGTTGCGGGTGTCGCGGTTCCAGCCACGATGCGAACACTAAACCGGGCGGGACACCGGGCGAGGGAACACCGCCGGAGTCGCGGCTGTTGCATACGAGTACCAGCAGTCGAAAGGAGTCGCCAGTGAGTGTGTTGGCGCCGGAACGGGTTCCGAACGGGACTCTGCGCAGCAGTAGGCACGTGAACAGGGTGGTCGTCCTCCCGGTAACCTCGGGTGCGATGGCTACCGAAGGGATCAGCGTGGCTGACGACGACCGATCGACAGCGGAGACGCCCGAGGAGCTGACGGCACGGTTCGAGCGCGACGCTCTCCCTCTGCTCGATCAGCTGTACGGCGCCGCTCTGCGCATGACTCGAAATCCGGCCGACGCCGAGGATCTGGTCCAGGAGACGTACGTCAAGGCATATTCGGCGTTCAAGAGTTTTCGTGAGGGCACGAACCTCAAGGCGTGGCTTTACCGCATTCTGACGAACACCTACATCAACTCGTACCGCAAGAAGCAGCGGCAACCGGCGCAGTACCCGACCGACGAGATCACCGATTGGCAGCTCGCGGCCACCGCCGAGCACACCTCGGCGGGTCTGAGGTCGGCGGAGGTCGAGGCTCTCGACGCCCTTCCGGACGACGACATCAAGGCAGCACTGCAGGCGCTCCCGGAGGAGTTCCGAATGGCGGTGTATTACGCGGACGTCGAGGGTTTCCCGTACAAGGAGATCGCGGAGATCATGGGCACCCCGATCGGGACCGTGATGTCCCGGCTTCATCGCGGGCGCAAGCAGCTGCGCGGTCAGCTGGCGGGCGTCGCGCGCGAACGTGGATTCAACCGTAACGGCGCTGTCGATGCGCACGAGGGGGTGTCGCAGTGAGCGGCGAGAACGAGTTCGAAGATCTGGATTGCTCGGCGGTGATCGCCGACGTGTGGACCCTGCTGGACAACGAGTGCGACGAAGCGTCACGGGTGCGGGTGCAGAAACACCTGGACCATTGTGGTCCCTGCCTCGAGGCGTACGGGATCGAAGAGAAGATCAAATCGCTGATCGGTCGCAAGTGCGGAGGCGAACGTGCGCCGGAGGGCTTGCGTGAACGTCTGACCATCGAGATTCGTAGGACGGTCACGATCGTCGACGACGGACGCTGAGTCTGTTCGACGCCGACGTCGTTCTTCGCGAGAGAAGACAACGAGGGCCGGGACGCAGTGCGTCCCGGCCCTTCGTGTTGCGCGAGCGTCTCAGCTGTTCGGCCTCTTGCCGTGATTCGCCTTGTTGCCCTTGCGTGCGCGCTTCTTGCGTCCCCGCTTACCCATGATTGCTTCTCCTCTCCTGCTCGTTTTCCGACCGGACTTCGGCCTACCGGTCGACCGTTGCCACACAGTCTTTCACGTGTGGTTGGCTGTACCCACTCGCGGCCGGTGGCAGCAGCCGGTCCGACCGCAGACGGAGGGATTGTCGATGGCGGAAGACGTACGAGCGGAGATGGTGTCGACCGTCTTCCAGATCGTGGTCGCCGAGGGAGATCAGGTGTCCGAAGGGGACACACTGGTCGTGCTGGAATCGATGAAGATGGAGATCCCCGTGCTGGCCGAGAGCGCCGGAACCGTGACCTCCGTCGGGGTGACCGTCGGTGACGTCATCCAGTCCGGCGATCTGATCGCGGTCATCTCCTGACCCGCCCGCCTTCGGTCCGTCGTGGTGTCTCGTGTCCACACTGAGCGATCTACTGGCCGAGCACACCGATCTGCCCGGCGAGGCGGTAGACCATCTGCAACGGGTCGTGGGGGAGTGGCAACTGCTCGCCGACCTGTCCTTCGCCGACGTTCTGCTCTGGGTCGGGGTCGACGACATCGACAGCCGGGACAACGTCCCGGTCCTGTGCGTTGCTCAGTGCCGGCCCACCACGGCGCCGACGGCCATTCCGGTGGACATGGTGGGAGCCACCGTCTCACCCGACGAGCACCCGCACGTGCTCGAATGCCTGCGGTCGAAGGACATCGTGCGCGCCGGCGACGAGATCACCGGACCTCGCGATGCGATTCCTGTCCGCGCAGGCGAACACGTCATCGCGGTCCTCACCCGTGACACGGCGCTGAATTCGTCCCGACCGCCGAGCCCACTCGAGCAGGCGTACCGCGAGTGCGCCGACGACCTGTGCCGCATGATCAGCGAAGCGTCGTTTCCGCTTCCGGACGAGAAGACCGACGTGAATTCGAGCCCGCGGGCCGGCGACGGCTTCGTCCGCCTGGACACCACGGGGATCGTCTCCTACGCCAGCCCCAATGCGGTGTCGGCATACCACCGTATGGGTTTGACGACGGACCTGTCCGGCCATGACCTGGCGTCGGTCACACGAGCGCTGATCACGGATCCGTTCGACAGCCAGGAAGTGGCAGATCACATCAGGGGGGCTCTGACGGGTGTGGGTGGGCACCGCATGGAGGTCGACGCACGCGGGGCGACCGTCTTGCTGCGGACTCTGGCGCTGCGCCCGCGCGCCGAGTCGGTGGGCGCGGTCGTCCTGGTCCGGGACGTCACCGAGGTGAAGCGACGGGACCGCGCCCTGCTGAGCAAGGACGCCACGATTCGCGAGATTCACCATCGAGTCAAGAACAATCTTCAGACCGTTGCGGCATTGCTTCGGATGCAGTCCCGACGGCTCGAGAACGAAGAGGCGCGCCAGGCCCTCAGCGAATCCGTGCGGCGTGTCACGTCGATAGCCCTGGTGCACGACATGCTCTCGATGTCGGTAGACGAGGAGGTCGACCTCGACGAAGTGGTCGATCGGCTGGTGCCGATCATGGTCGACGTCGGTTCCGTGTCAGCCCATATCCGGGTCGTTCGTTCCGGAAGTCTGGGCGTTTTCGCCGCCGAGCGCGCGACGCCACTGGTGATGGTGCTGACCGAATTGGTGCAGAACGCCATGGAGCACGGTTTCGACCGAGACGCGCACGGCACCGTCACGGTGCAGGCAGATCGGTCGTCCAAGTGGTTGGACGTGGTGGTCCACGACGACGGGAAGGGACTTCCGCCGGGATTCAGCCTGGAGCGTTCGGATCGCCTGGGGTTTCAGATCGTCCGGACTCTCGTCGATGTGGAACTCGGTGGTTCTCTCGGGGTGCATCCCGGACGCAGCGGCGGAACGGACGCGGTGTTGAGAGTGCCGCTCGGACGACGCTCGGGCCGATCCTGACACACGAAAGCCCGACACCGTGACGGTGCCGGGCTTCGGTGAACGAACTTGGTGGGCTAGACGCTCGACCGTGCCCGCGTCCGCGCGTTACGACGCTTCAGCGCACGACGCTCATCCTCGCTCATGCCGCCCCACACGCCGGCGTCCTGTCCCGACTCGAGTGCCCACGTGAGGCAGTCGGCGGTGACGGGGCAGCGATTGCAGACAACTTTGGCATCGGCGATCTGAGCGAGAGCGGGACCACTGTTTCCAACCGGGAAGAACAGCTCCGGATCCTCGTCGCGACAGATAGCTTTGTGGCGCCAATCCATCCTGGTACTCCTTACTGGGCGCACTCCTACGCCATTGCGTTTCGAACCGTTCATGTGTGCGTACTCAATGTTTCCGCACTGTTACTTGTGAATGCTTTCACGAACGGTGGGGAAGTCAAGAGATAGCCACTGTCCGGTGGCCAAGCTCACTTTGTTATCGTCTTCTGCAGTTGTGCCGTTCTCCGTTGTACCTCGTCGGCGATGTTTTCGCTCGTCAATACGGCTGCGAGTCTCGAGGTTTGTCGCAGATCACGGACCCGAGAGGTCCGGTCGGCCGCAGGTCACGACCGTGAAGGCGCTACCACTTCCAGTGCGTCGGGTGCCGAGAAGAACTCGACATCGGTTCGCAATCCCAGGTAGTCGCCGTCGATCTGCAGCGCGGTCGGTTCGGTGGCCCGAATTCGCACGGACGCCACGTCGTCCGCCCGCAGCAGGTGCTTCGAGTGCGGTTGTCCGTTCCGCACGAGCAGCTGCCGCGCCACGCGGAGTGTGGGGAGCACCTTGGTCGTCGTCATCGCGAACACGCCGAGTCCGGTGTCGAACGACGTGCCCGGATTCGTGTGCACCGGTCGTTCGTCGAAAAACGTCCACGGATTCGAGTTGGTCACGAATGCGTAGTGAATTCCGTCGACCGTGCGTCCGTCCGGAAACTCGACGGTCAAACGGGGATCGCGACTCTTGTTGCGGAAGAATGTTCGGACCGTTGTTCTGACGTACCGCGTAGGTGATACCAGACCCCCGCCGCTCCGACTCGAGTCGATGGCCGCGCACACATCCGCGTCCAGTCCGAGACCGCCGTTGAACAGGAACCACCGTTTGTCGCAGTGGCCGAGTCCGATCCGCCTGCGCGAATGACCCCTGATGAGATCGATCAGCTGATTCGTCGCTTCGACCGGGTGATTGTCGATGCCCAGGGAACGGGCGAACACGTTGGCCGACCCGCCCGGAACCACCGCCACCGGCGGTATGGGTCCGATGGTGACCGATTGCATCGACGTCGGCGCAGGCACGCCCAGGAGACCGTTCACAACTTCGTTGACCGTGCCGTCGCCGCCGTGCACGATGACCATGCCGACTCCGCCCAGCCTGGCCTGACGCGCGAGTTCGGACGCGTGTCCGCGGTGGGTGGTATGCGCAACCGACAGTTTCACCCGGCTCGACAGGGCGTGAACGACGAGGTCGCGGACTCCCGCTGTCGTCGACGTGGCGTTGGGGTTCACGATCAGCAAAGCTCGCACGGACCATCACCCTAGTGCCCGGGGCGCGTTGCTCTACCCTGGACCGGTGCCGATCACACTGCCCGAAGGCATGCCGACCGGTCTGCCCGGAGGCGACGTCCCCGCCCCGATTCGGTGGGCCGGGCTCTTGGTCGCACTCGAGGGATCCGCGGCAGTCGGTGTCGCCGTCGTGCTGCTCGTGCGTAGCCTCCTCGGACACGAACAGGGTGCCGCCAACGGGTACGGAACGGCGTTGTGGTTCCTCGTACTCGGCGGAGCCGTCGTCACCGGCGGTGTCGCCCTCGCGCTCGGTCGTCGCTGGGCTCGCGCCATCGCCGTCGTGGCGCAACTGCTGCTGCTGCCGGTGGTGTGGTCACTGCTGACGGATTCGCAGCAGCCGCTGTGGGGCTCGCTGCTCGGCGTGGTGGTCGTCGCCATACTCGTTCTGCTGTTCAGCCCTCCGGCATCGCAGTGGCTTGCCCGCGACTACATCGCAACCGACGACGAGGACCAGCAGGACTGACGTTCACTCCTCGCGCGGAGTTCGCGAATCGACGTTGTGCGTGATGACCTGGTGGTACGAATGCTCGTATCCGACAACGGAATACGAAGCCGGATCGAGCGCGAACCGCTTGCCCTCGGTGGCCGCGAATTCGGCCCATCGGGCAATCAGCACGCGAGAGAAGTGTCCGTGGCCCACGAGCACGACGTCTCGTTCCGACAGAGCCGGCTCGGCAACGGACAGCACCATGTCCGCACGTGCGGAGACAGAATCGACCGTCTCTCCCCCCGGGCACGGGTGGGTCCACACCGTCCAATGGGGAACATGGACTCTGATCTCGGGAGTCGTCAGGCCCTCGTACTCGCCGTAGTCCCATTCTCCGAGCGCATCCCAGGTGCGCTCGATCGCCAGACCGGCCAACTCGGCGGTGTGGGCAGCGCGCCGACGCGGGCTGCTCATCACGAGGGGGTGGTGCAAGTCGAGTTCGGCGATGGACCGCCCGGCCGTACGTGCCTGACGCTCACCGTAGGGCGTCAGCGGAATGTCGGTGATCCCGGTGTGGCGCCCGTCGGCCGCCCACTCGGTCTCCCCGTGGCGCAGCAGAACCAGCCGTCGTCGCTCGCGTTCCATGAGGCAATGATGCACGTCGACATGCGCGCCGGTCTGCGCCGGTCGAGTGGGTGACGTCGGTCGCCGAAGGTAGGATTCGGCGAATATTCGGTGGCACCGACTGCGGATCTGGGGTTCGATTCACGTCGTCGCCCGCGACCGATCCCGCTCCGTCGAGACGAGAGATGCTCATGACCGAAACGTCGAAAACCCCCGAGTCCTCGAAGAGCACCGGGTCGTCGAAAAGCACCGAGTCGACGCACATCACCGACTCGTCGACTGCACCTCCGCCTCTCGACGCGGCCGTCCTGAAGATCGCCGGCGTGATCGTCATCGGCGCGATCATGTCCATCCTCGACGTGACTGTCGTCAGTGTGGCCCTGCCGACTTTCGCCTACGAGTTCCAGACGTCCTACGCCAACGTCGCGTGGACCATGACGGGCTACACCTTGGCGCTCGCGACCGTCATCCCTCTCACCGGGTGGGCGGCTGATCGCTTCGGCACCAAGCGCCTCTACGTACTCGCTCTGGTTCTGTTCGTTCTCGGATCCGTGCTGTGCAGCTTCGCGTGGGATGTCACCTCGCTCATCGTCTTCCGCGTCCTGCAGGGTTTCGGCGGTGGCATGTTGATGCCGCTCGGAATGACGATCCTGACCAGGGCCGCCGGCCCGGAACGAATCGGTCGCTTGATGGCCGTCCTGGGCGTTCCGATGCTTCTCGGTCCGATCGCGGGTCCGATCCTGGGTGGCTGGCTGATCGACGCCGCGAGTTGGCACTGGATCTTCCTCATCAACGTGCCGATCGGAGTCCTGGCCCTCGCTGCCGCCCTGATCATCCTGCCGAAGGACAACGCCGAACCGTCGCAGTCCTTCGACTTCGTCGGAATGCTGCTGCTGTCACCGGGTCTCGCCCTCTTCCTCTTCGGGGTGTCGTCCATTCCCGAGACCCAGACCGTCATGGCCACACGAGTTCTACTTCCCGCCGTCGTCGGCCTGATCCTGGTGGTTGCCTTCGTGTTTCACGCCCTACGAACAGAGCACCCGCTGATCGATCTGCGGCTGTTCCAGAACCGAAGCCTGACCGTCGCGGTGGTGGCGATGAGCCTGTTCGCCGTGGCGTTCTTCGGTGCCGGCCTACTGTTCCCGAGCTACTTCCTCCAGGTGCGGGGTGAAACCACGCTCGCCGCGGGACTGTTGCTCGCCCCGCAGGGTCTCGGCGCCATGGTGTCCATGCCGATCGCCGGCCAACTCGCCGACCGCATCGGACCGGGAAAGATCGTGATCACCGGCATGGTGCTCATCTCGGGAGGCATGTTCGTCTTCACTCAACTGGGGTCGACCACCTCTTATGGTCTGCTGCTCGGAGCGCTGTTCGTGATGGGCCTCGGCCTCGGCGCCTCGATGATGCCGATCATGACGGCGGCGTTGCAGACGCTGAACGACGCGTCCGTGGCGAGAGGGTCCACGCTCATGAACATCGTGCAGCAGGCCGCCGGTTCCATCGGCACCGCAGTGATGTCCGTGGTGCTGACGAATCAGCTCCAATCGCGCGAACTGGCGTCGGCCGCCATCGCCGCACAGCAGAGTCCCGAGGTGGCGGCGTCGCTTCCGCCCGGGGCTGGGGAGACCGGACTCGCCCAAGCCGCAGATGCGTTCGGAAACACGTTCATGGTGGCGCTCGTGCTGATCGTGATCACCTTGATCCCGGCATTCATGTTGCCGCGCAAGAAGTTCGAGGCTTCGACCGACTCGGGCGTAGGAAAGCGGGCAATCGTCGTCCACTGACTCGGTGTGGGTCGCCCTCGCTCCGGCAGTCGAACTGGGGAAGGATCAACGCGGTGACGACGATTCTGGCTGTGGCCAACCAAAAAGGCGGCGTCGCCAAAACGACGACCGTGGCGTCTCTGGGTGCCGCCCTGGCGGGACTGGGCCACAAGGTGCTGGTGGTGGATCTCGACCCGCAGGGATCGCTGACCTTCTCGCTAGGGCACAACCCCGACCGTCTCGAGCAGTCGGTGCACGAGGTGTTGACGGCCGGTGTTCCCGCCGCAGACGTCCTGCTCGACACGCGAGAGGGGGCGCAGCTGCTGCCTGCCACCATCGACCTTGCCGGGGCCGAGGCGTTGTTGCTGATGCGGCCCGGGCGGGAACACACCCTCGCCCGCGCACTGAAGCCGATCGTGGACGACTTCGACGTCGTGATCATCGACTGCCCACCGTCACTCGGCGTGTTGACCCTGAACGGACTCACGGCCGCGGACTCGGTGCTGGTACCGCTGCAGTGCGAGACGCTGGCGCACCGCGGCGTCGGTCAGCTCCTGCGGACGGTCTCCGAAGTTCAGCAGATCACGAACCCGGGTTTGACGATGCTGGGTGCGCTTCCCACTCTCTACGACGCACGCACCACGCACAGCCGCGACGTTCTGGCCGACGTCTCCGACCGGTACGACATCGCCGTCCTCGACCCGCCGATCCCGCGCACGGTGCGCTTCGCCGAGGCGTCCGCGTCGGGAGCGACCGTGCTCACGGGGCGCAAGAACAAAGGTGCAGTGGCGTATCAGGCTCTGGCGAAACAGCTTTCGGACCACTGGACCAAAGGCAAGGCGCTGAAGACGTACGTCGCCGACTAGACGGGCGGCTCACGCCAACGCAACCAGGTCCGTTCCGCGTTGCTCGAGGACGGTGGTTCCGAGAACGGCGAGACCGACCGGGCCCGTGTAGCCCCCACGGTCCACGATGATCGTGTTCTCGATGCGCCCGGTGCCCGGGTCGATCACAGCGAGACCGGCTCGAACCGGGACAAGAAGCTTCCCGGCCATCGGTACGCCCGCTCCGAGCGTCTCGCCGACCGACCACCGCGTCGCCAGATCCGTCTGTGCAAGACCGAGAGTGGTCTCTCCGGTCCACCACGCCAGGACACTCCCGGTCTTGACCACGTTGCGACCGTCGCCTCCGGTCGTCGTGGCCGCTGTCGCAAGAGGCCACGCTGTCACGAAATTCGAGGACCCGTCGAACACGCCGACCCGTGCGACCGCGCCTCCGCTCGGGGGTAGATACATCCCGATTCGGTCGCCCGCGACCGCCAGAATGCGGGCGCCGGAGTCCCCCGGGGGAACGTCCGTCAGAATCGTGGAGCCGTACGGTTCCGGCTTCGAGTTGTCCTTGGGCGCCGGGTTCATCGTCGTCAGTCGGGGTCCCTCCTCGCCGGGACATTGCTCGAGCACCGCCACCCTGCTGCTGCTCGATGCCGTCGAGAGGAGTTGGCATCCCGACCGAGGTTGATCACCGGGATTGACGGGTGCGTCGACGCGCCCGTATTCGAGCGTGCGCACCAGGTCGGATCGCCAGACCTCCATCCGGGTGCTGCCGCGCGAGCTCACGTAGGTCCCGTCGGTCGACAGCGACACGGCATCGTCGGCATCACTGCCACGCTGAGCCGTGCGCGCCCCGGTCGAACCGTCGAGTTCGGTGACCTGCCCACACCCGCGGTCGTCCGAGTAGACCGCGACCGCTGTGTTCCAAGCGGCGATCACAGAACAGAGGTCGACGTCGCGGGTGTACGTCCACAAGGGGGCCCCGGACGTCGGATCGAGCCCCACGACGGTACTACCGGACGACGAGACCACCGTTCCGCCCGCTGTCATCGGCACGGTGCCTGCGGTGTCGGACCGCCGCCAGGTCTCTCGAAGGGTCCCCGGCACAGACGTCGCCACCGAAGGTCTAGGTGCCGGTGTCACGGCTTCCGACGACGTGGTTCCGCGGGCGTTGCTGCCGAACCACACCAGAGCCGCAGCGATGATCACGACGAGCGCGATCGCGGCTGCCACCGCGATGTCGACGCGTGTCCGGCGTTCGGGTGCGAGCACGTGTGGCGGATTCAGTCCGCGGCAGGCGCCGATGCGGACGAGCGGCGCCGACGACGCCGGCGTGGTGCCGAGCTGCCTTCACCGGACGTGTCCGGTGTCGCCTCGCCGGACGACTGTGGCGACTCCACGTCGGACGCATGGCCTGCGCCGGAGCCACCCCCGCGGGTGCGGCGACGCGAGCGGGAACGACGAGGTTCGCCGGCCTCGTCGGGACCAGCCTTCGGCGCCGCCGACGGGCTCTCGTCGACCTTCGCCGCCGCACGCTCGGCGACAGGCTTCGCGATGCTGCCCTTGGCCTCGGCCGGGATGTCCATCTCGGCGTAGAAGTGGGGCGAGTTCGAGTACGTCTCGACGGGATCGGGGATGTCCAGGCCGAGGGCCTTGTCGATGAGCTGCCAGCGGGGGATGTCGTCCCAGTCGACGAGGGTGACGGCGATACCTGTACGTCCTGCACGGCCGGTACGGCCGATCCGGTGCACGTAGGTCTTCTCGTCCTCGGGGCACTGGTAGTTGATGACGTGCGTGACGTCGTCGATGTCGATGCCGCGTGCAGCGACGTCGGTCGCCACGAGCACGTCGATCTTGCGGTTGCGGAAAGCGTTCAGGGCCTTCTCTCGCGCGATCTGGCCGAGGTCGCCGTGCACGGCACCCACGGCGAATCCGCGTTCGGCGAGATCGTCCGCGACTTTCTGCGCGGTCCGCTTGGTCCGCGTGAAGATCATGGTTGCGCCGCGGCCTCCGGCCTGCAGAACTCTCGCCACCATCTCGGCCTTGTCCAGAGCGTGTGCGCGGTAGACGTGCTGGGCGGTGCGCTCGTGAATCGAAGAGGAGTCCGCCTCCTCTGCGCGGATGTGCGTCGGCTGTGTCAGGAAGGTGCGGGCGAGCGTGATGATCGGCCCGGGCATCGTCGCCGAGAAGAGCATGGTCTGGCGTTTGTCCGGGACCATGCCGAGGATGCGCTCGATGTCGGGCAGGAAGCCGAGGTCGAGCATTTCGTCGGCCTCGTCGAGAACGAGGACGCCGATCTTCCCCAGGATCAGATGGCCCTGCTTGGCCAGATCGAGGAGTCGGCCGGGAGTGCCGACGACCACGTCGACGCCGGAGCGCAGGGCTTCGATCTGCGACTCGTAGGGGCGACCGCCGTAGATGGACAGCACCGTGACGTGTCCACGGGTGGAGTGCAGGTGCTTGGCCGCATTCTCCAGGTCGCTCGCAACCTGAACGCACAGCTCGCGTGTCGGAACGATGATGAGCGCACGCGGGGTGCCGTCGAGGTCGATGGTGCCGGTGCCGTTCGTCTGGCCGGACGCCAGTCGGTGCAACAGCGGGACGCCGAATCCGAACGTCTTTCCCATTCCGGTGCGTGCCTGGCCGATGAGGTCGTCGCCCGCGAGTGCGAGCGGCAGGGTCAGTTCCTGAATGGCGAAGGTGCGTTCGATACCGATGTCGTCGAGTGCGCGCACGATCTCCTCGCGCACGCCGAGCTCGGCGAAGGTGGGTGGTACGTGGGTGGTGTCGATGGTCGCGGTGACGGTGGTGCCCACGGGGGCAACCTCGCTGTCGACGGTGATCTTGCTCAGTGGTCCGGCCTTTCTCGTGTTTTCGCTTGCGCGCACGATGAAAGGGCCAGGCCGAGATACGGCCGATGTCGATGCCCTCGATCCGGCGATGTCCTCGCTGGGCCCATCGCTGACGCGGGGCCTGATCGAGAACGCGAATCAAGTGCGCGCGCAGTGTCTGTCGAGCGAGCACGGCTTACCGCAGACTCGCTCTGCGCTCATTCTACCTGGTGGTGGGCCCGGGAGTCGCAACCCCGCGTCGGGCGGCCGCGCGGCGGTAGTGTCTGCGGGCATGGGAGCCAATCCGTCGAACTCGACCACCTCGTCGGTCGCCGCCGACCATCCGGGGATCGTCAGCCTGTTCGGCGTACTCGCCTACGGCGAGATCTCGGCGTTCTACCGCCTCGTGGAGGATGCGCGGTTGTCGCCGTCTCTGGAGGGACGGATCGCCCTGGCCAGCATGGCGGCCGCCGAGATGAACCACTTCGAAGCGCTCGAGATCGCTTTGCGTGAACGCGGGCGTGACGTCCTGTCCGTCACGGAGCCCTTTGCCGGCGCACTCGACGCCTATCACGCGTCCACCACACCCTCGACGTGGATGGAGGTGCTGGTCAAGACCTATGTCGGCGACGGGCTGGCCGCCGATTTCTACCTGGAGATCGCTCACAGCCTCCCCGATGACGTCAGCGCCACCGTTCGCGAGGTCCTCGCGGAAACCGGACACTCGGAGTTCGTCGTCCAGGAGGTACGCGCGCGAGTCACCTCGAGTCAGCAGGACAAGGATCGGCTGATGCTGTGGGGGAGACGCCTGTTGGGCGAGGCCATCACACAGGCCCAGTTCGTTCTGGCGCAGCGGGAGGAACTGACCGATTTGGTCATGACTGCCTCCGGCGACTTCAACGGCATCGTGGCTCTGTTCGACCGCATGCAGGAGCGGCACGCGGAACGCATGACCGTCCTCGGCCTCGTGTGAGGCACGCGCCTGTTCGCTCAGGGCGTGTGCGCGGCAGCGGCGCCCGTGCTCGGCTCTGCACTAGCCTGAAAACGACAACGTGATGACTATGTTCGGAGGTTGACCGTGGAGGTCAAGATCGGTATCGCGGACAGCCCGCGTGAGCTCGTCGTGAACAGCACCCAGACACCCAGCGAGGTCGAAGCGCTCGTGTCCACTGCTTTCGGTGGGGAGGGAGTGCTGTCCTTGGTGGACGAGAAGGGCCGCAAGTACCTCATCCCGGCCGCGAAGGTCGCCTACGTGGAGATCGGCCCGTCCGATGCTCGGCGTGTCGGGTTTTCCTCACCGACGCCACAGCTCTGACGCACTAGCTCTGACGCCCCAGATCCTGACGCACTGACACCGAAAGCCCCGCACCGATCCGTTCGGTGCGGGGCTTCTTCGTGTGTCGAGGCAGCTGGGTCGACCGAAAGCTAGGTCGACCGAAAGCTAGGTCGACTGCAGCGGAACCCGCGAGAGCCCGCCCCACGCCAGCGTCACCGTCGTGTCGACGGCCTCTTCCTTGGTGATGGGACGGTCTGCTTCCAACCAATAGCGAGCGGTGAACTGGCTGGCTCCGACGAGACCGACTGCGAGAATGCGCGCGCGGTGTGGGTCGAGTCCGGAGTCGTGGCTGACCAGGTCGAAGACGGCGTCGACGCACGCCTCGGTCGCCTGATCGACGCTCCGCTGAACTTGTGGGTCGCCCATCAAGTCGGATTCGAACACCAAACGGAACCCCTGCGAATCGTTGTCGACGAAATCGAAGAAGGCGAAGACGGCTGCACGAACGCGGCGGTTGTTGTCGGTGGTGGACCTCAGTGCCTGGCGGACTCCCGCGATCAGGCTGTCCACGTAGCTCTGCAGAACCGCGAGGTAGAGATCCAGTTTGCCTGGGAAATGTTGGTAGAGAACAGGTTTGCTTACTCCGGCGCAGTCGGCGATCTCGTCCATACCGGCAGCGTGATAGCCGCGGGCAACGAAAATTTCACTCGCTGCACTGAGCAGCTGCGCGCGTCGTGCGTCGCGTGGCAGGCGGGCACTGCGGCGGCCGCCTCCACCCGGAGTGCCCACGGAAGAACTCCGATCGGCGACGTCAGTCATGAATGTTCAGCCGTTCCCATCCGCTGCGGCGACATTCGGCCCCGGGTCTCGAAGCTCAGTCGGTGTGCAGCACTCTCGGTCAGATCGTGACGACATTACCCCGGCGCGCCAGAGCTGCGTCTCGGTTGCGTATGAGAACCTGGTTCGATGAGTGACCGCGGGGGAACTGGACACCCACGAACGGACTCCGTGCGTGATCGGTCGGGCAGGCCGGGTAGGCCGGAGGCCGGTCGTAATTCAACGGACCGCCATTTCGGCGACTCGACGGACGACCGTATGCGCAGATCCCATCAGCCGCTTCGCGCTCAGTGGGATCCGACCGCGGTCGACACCTCCCGCCAGCGCCCCGTCCGACCGGAACGCAGCGCGAAGAAGCGCAGCCGCCTGGGTCGGTTCACGTCGACCTACGGCTGGCGCGCATACGCCATTCCGATTCTGGCCGTCGTGACGATTCTTGTGGTGGTCGACGCCGTTCGTGATCCCGGCACGTCGCTGTCGCCGACCGCCTCCGTCGGCTCCGATTCGGACCCGGGATTCGGGGCTTTGAGCGATCCGAATTCGTCGACCGGTGTGGTCGGGGTTCCCCCGCAGGGTGACGGGAACTTCGCCGACAGCATTCCGTCCGGAGCGTTGCCGGACGGTGGTCCGTTCACCGAGCAGGGTGCGGGCACCTGGCATGTCGTCTCCGGCACGAGCGCGCAGGCCGGCCAGGGCACCGAGAAGGTGTTCACCTACACGGTCGAGGTCGAGGACGGCGTCGACACGACCAGTTTCGGCGGCGACGAGTCGTTCGGTCGTCTGGTCGATCAGACGCTGGCCAATCCGAAGAGTTGGACCAACGACCCGCGGTTCGCCTTCCGCCGGGTCGATACCGGTGACCCGGACTTCCGTATCTCGCTGACCTCGCAGATGACGATCCGCCAGGCGTGTGGATACGACATCCAACTCGAGGTGTCCTGCTACAACCCCGGCATCAATCGAGTGGTCCTCAACGAGCCCCGGTGGGTGCGAGGCGCCATCGCGTTCCAGGGCGACATCGGGTCGTATCGCCAGTACCAGATCAATCACGAGGTGGGTCATGCCATCGGATACGCGCAGCACCAGCCCTGCGAAACCGACGGCGGCCTCGCCCCGATCATGATGCAGCAGACGTTCGGTACTGCGAACAACGACATAGCGACTCTCGACCCCGCGGGAGTCGTCCCGATGAACGGTCTGACATGCAGGTTCAATCCGTGGCCGTACCCGCGCGCATGACCGGTTCCCTGCCTCCGCTGGTGCAACCGGATGGCGACCTCACCCGTGAGGACGTGGCCCGGTACTCGAGACACCTCATCATTCCGAACGTCGGAGTCGACGGTCAGAAACGACTGAAGAACGCGCGCGTTCTCGTCGTCGGTGCGGGTGGATTGGGATCGCCGGCACTGTTGTATCTCGCTGCGGCCGGAGTGGGCACGTTGGGCATCGTGGATTTCGACGTGGTCGAGACCTCCAACCTGCAGCGGCAGGTCATTCACTCCGAGTCCGACGTGGGGCGACCCAAGGCCGACAGCGCGCGGGACTCGATTCTGGCGATCAATTCGTCCGTCGACGTCCGAGTGCACCCGACACGCCTGGACTCCGGGAACGCGGTTGGACTCTTCGGGGAGTACGACCTCGTGCTGGACGGAACCGACAACTTCGCGACCCGGTACCTGGTAAACGACGCCGCTGCGCTGGCGGGAAAGCCCTGTGTCTGGGGGTCGATCTTCCGATTCCAGGGCCAGGTGTCGGTGTTCTGGGAATCCGCCCCGGACGGCCGCGGTGTGAACTACCGCGACCTGTATCCGGATCCGCCGCCTCCTGGCGCAGTGCCGTCCTGCGCCGAAGGTGGCGTGCTGGGTGTTCTCTGCGCCTCGATCGGCTCGATCATGGTGACGGAAGCGATCAAACTGATCACCGGAATCGGTGACAGCTTGCTCGGACGGCTGATGATCTACGACGCACTGGCCATGTCGTATCGGACCGTCACGTTGCGTCCGGACCCAGCGCGGACACCCATCACCGAATTGGTCGACTACGAGGCGTTCTGCGGGCTCGAATCCGCTCCGGACCTCGCCGCTTCGGACGGGGGTATCAGTCCGCGGGAGCTTCGCACTCTGATCGACTCGGGCAGAGATTTTGCGCTGATCGACGTGCGAGAGCCGGTCGAATGGGAGATCGTGCGCATCGATGGTGCCCGCTTGGTGCCCAAGGACCGGATCCTGTCCGGTGAGGCCCTGGCAGAACTTCCGCAGGACCGACCGATCGTGGCGTACTGCCGGACCGGTATTCGCTCGGCGGAAGTTCTGACTGCATTGCGCGCTGCCGGTTTCTCCGACGCGACGCATCTGTCCGGCGGTGTCACTGCGTGGGCGACGCAGATCGACCCGAGCCTGCCGATCTACTGACCGTCCTTCCCGCGGCGTTGCGCTCCCGGAAGTGAAGCCGGTACGGCGGTAGCGTGGGAAAGGTGACGTCGGTCGAGCCTCCCCAGCACGTGTGCGGCACGTTCGGACTGCGTGACGTCCCCGCTGAGCCGTTGGGTGTCGACTGGGACGGAGGGTGGCGTTTCGGCGACGTCGTGCTGTCGCCCGTCGCCGATCACGCTCGCGCAGCGTGGTCTGCCAAGATACGCGAAACGTTGGTGGTCGACGGGGTCCGTCTCGCCCGCCCGGTCCGCTCGACCGACGGCCGCTACGTCGTGTCCGGTTGGCGTGCCGACACGTTCATCGACGGCGTGCCGGAGCCGCGGTACGACGAGGTCGTCTCGCTCGCCACGCGCTTGCACGGTGCCACTTCTCAGCTCGAGCGGCCACGTTTCCTCGTGCAGCCGCCGGTAGCGCCGTGGGCGGATGTCGACGTGTTCGTGGCTGCGGACCGTGCGGCGTGGGAACCGGTGCCGCTGCGTTCGGCGCGAGCCGGAGGGGCGACCGAACCGACGTCCCCCGACGGTCAGCGCAGTGTGGAGCTGATCAAACAACTCGCGACACTTCGTCGCACCGTGACCACGGACGACCAACTCGTCCACGGCGACCTTTTCGGAACGGTGTTGTTCTCGGGCGCCCTTGCACCCGGAATCACCGACATCACCCCGTACTGGCGGCCGGCTCCGTGGGCTGCTGCGGTCGTCGTCGTCGACGCTCTGTCGTGGGGAGGGGCGGACGATGGGCTGATCGGCCGGTGGGACGGCTTGGCAGAATGGCCACAGATGCTGCTCAGAGCAGTGATGTTCCGGCTCGCCGTGCATGCGCTGCACCCGCGATCGACGACGGAGGCCTTCCCGGGGCTGGCGCGCACCGCCGATCTGATCAGATTGATTCTGTAGGTCCGCTTTCGCCGACGTCGTTCTGTGTCGATCCGACGAGCTCGGTGAAGAAGCAGCGTGCGGCCTCCGCAGCGCGGTCGGGGCGACCGTCCACGATGGCGCGAACCAGGGCGGCGTGCTCGTCGTGCAGGGCAACGCCGGTACTCGACACATGATGGACGATGGTCTGTTCGATCGTGGGGAGCAATCGGTCGTAGACCTCGAGGTACACCTCGTTGTGGCTCGCGGCCACGATGGCGCGGTGCAGGGCCACGTCTGCGTCGAGTGCGGCCGGTAGGTCCGTCTCCCAGAGCACCCGACGGCGGGCCAGCAGTTCTTCGAGCACGGCGATGTCCGACCGATCGCGCCGCTCGGCCGCGAGTGAGGCAGCCGTGGTGTCGAGGGCTCGACGCAGTTCGACGACGTCACGGTCGCGAGCGGCCGCGAAGTACTTGCCGAGGGCTGTACCGACGTCCGAGGTGGCCACCACGTACGTCCCGGAACCCTGCCTGCGTTCCACCATCCCGGCGTGGACGAGCGCCTGGACGGCCTCGCGGACCGTGTTTCGCCCGGTGCCGGTGCGTTCGCACAGTTCGGGTTCGGTGGGAATTCGGCTTCCGACCGGCCACACGCCGCGAGAAATCTCCTGGCGCAGTTGATCGGTCACCTGTGTGATGAGGCTGTGTCGACGGACCGGCTCCACTCGCGACCTTCCGTAGTTGTGGGCAAATCGTCTCGACCCTAATACGCCTTTGCGCCAAGTGATCGGGTCATCCTATGATTTCTGGAATGAGCGCAGCCATCGTCGACGACACGACTGCACGTGCGTCCGCGCGTCCGTTGATCCGTGGTCGGGCCCTCGTCTTCCTGGCGCTGGTCCTGTCCGCCTTCACGCTGCGCTCGGCCGTGACGTCGATGTCGCCGCTTTTCGGCCGGATCAGCTCCGACCTGAACTTCGGACCGGGCGTGATCGGCCTCCTCGGCATGGTTCCCACTCTGATGTTCGCGGTGTTCGGCGTCGCCACGCCTGCGATCTCGAGGCGCATCGGCCTGGAGTGGACGGCACTCGCCGCCATGATTGCGGCCACCGTCGGAATCGGCCTGCGCGCGTTGGCGCCGGACGTCGTGACCCTGCTGGGCGTCTCCACCCTTGCGCTCGCCGGGCTCGGCATCGGCAACGTCGTCATCCCGCCGCTGGTCAAGAGATACTTCTCCGACCGGCTCGCGCTCATGAGCACGGTGTACATCTGCTTCCTGCAGCTGAGCACGATCGTCCCGGCTCTCACCGCGGTGCCGGCCGCCGACGCGGGCGGCTGGCGATTCTCCATCGGCATGTGGTCGCTCGCCGCGTTCGCGGCGGTACTGCCGTGGATCGGTGTGTTGCTCATGCGTCGTGGAACACCGGCCGAGCCTGCTGCAGTCGTGTCCGACCCGCACACGCCGATCGCGGTGTGGCGGTCGTCCCTCGGATGGGGGATGGCGACGATGTTCGCAATGACGTCCATGATCACGTACGCGATGCTGACCTGGCTGCCCGAGTTGTTGGTCGAAGCCGGCGCCGGTGAGCAGTTCGCCGGCGCGTCCGTTGCGGTGTTCGGCGCGATGGGACTGCTCGTGTCCTTCGTCGCGCCAACCCTGTGCGAGCGGATGCGAAACCCTTATCCGATCGTCGTCGGGTGCGCTGCGTTCTACCTCGCCGGGTTCGCGGGCCTGATGTGGTCACCCGGCACGGCGACCATGCTGTGGGTGGTTCTGCTCGGACTCGGGCCGACGACGTTTCCGATGTCGTTGACCCTGATCAACCTGCGTACTCGGACGCCGGCCGGATCGGCTGCGCTGTCCGGTTTCACGCAGGGCGTCGGCTACACGATCGCCTGCGCTGGACCGTTGCTCTTCGGACTCCTGCACTCGGCCACCGGCGGCTGGGGTTTCTCGCTGGGCTTCCTGGCGTGCGGGGTGGCAGTACTGCTGGTGGGTGCCTTCGCGGCGTGCCGACCCAGGCTTCTCGAAGACGAACCCCGCGTCTGACACCCGCCGTCTCACCCGCGGCGACGGTGGTCCGTGAGGGCAAGTTCACTCCGAGGTCATCACGTAACGCGCCGCGGCAACAACCTTTTCCTATCTTTGGGGCTCCCCAGAGACCCATTCTCTGAGTCCCCAAAGACAAGGAGACCACTCACGTGACCAGCACGCCAGAGGCCGCCACGGGAGCGCCGACCGCTCCCGCCGTGAAGAAGCACCACATCTCGAACTGGAACGCCGAGGACGTCAGCGCCTGGGAGTCCGGTGGCAAGGACGTTGCGCGGCGCAATCTCGTCTGGTCCGTCGTCGCCGAGCACGTCGGCTTCTCGGTCTGGTCGATCTGGTCGGTCATGGTGCTCTTCATGCCGATGGCGACGTACAACATCGATGCGGCCGGAAAGTTCTTCCTGGTCGCCATGCCCACGCTGATCGGTGCATTCCTGCGCATTCCGTACACCTTCGCGACGGCGAAGTTCGGCGGACGGAACTGGACCATCTTCAGCGCCCTGGTCCTGCTGATCCCGGTGCTGCTCACCATGTACTTCATGCTGAACCCCGCGTCGTACACCACGTACATGATCGTCGCGGCGTTCGCCGGTCTGGGCGGCGGCAACTTCGCGTCGTCGATGACCAACATCAACGCGTTCTATCCCCAGCGCGAGAAGGGGTGGGCGCTCGGACTGAACGCCGGCGGCGGCAACATCGGCGTGCCGGTGATTCAGCTCATCGGTCTGCTCGTCATCGCGACCATCGGTAACACGGCCCCCGAGATCGTCTGTGCCGTCTACCTGGTGCTGATCGGTGTCGCAGCAGTCGGCGCGGCGCTGTTCATGGACAACCTCGACAACCAGAAGACCAACGCCCGCTCCATGATCGACGTTCTGAAGTTCTCCGATTCGTGGTGGATCGCTTTCCTCTACATCGGAACGTTCGGATCCTTCATCGGCTACAGCTTCGCCTTCGGACAGATCCTGCAGATCAACTTCCTCGCCGGATTGACCGACGGCGGCCCTGTCACGCCCGCACTGCAGGCCCAGGCGTCGCTCCACGCGGCGCAGATCGCCTTCATCGGCCCGTTGCTGGGGTCGCTGTCTCGGCCCGTCGGTGGCAAGTTCGCCGACAAGATCGGCGGCGGGAAGATCACGCTCTACACCTTCGTGGCCATGATCTTCTCCGCCGGAATCCTCGTCGCGACGTCCATGACCGACGACGGAACCGCCGGAGCCGCAACGGGTTCGATGATGGTGTCCTACGTCGTCGGTTTCATCCTGCTGTTCGTCCTGTCCGGACTCGGAAACGGGTCGGTCTACAAGATGATTCCCGCCATCTTCGTGGTGAAGTCGACAGAACTGGTCGGCATGACCCCCGACGAGCAAGCAGCGTGGTCACGCCGGATGTCGGGGGCTCTCATCGGAATCGCCGGTGCCATCGGTGCTCTCGGTGGTGTCGGCATCAATCTCGTTCTGCGAGCGTCCTATTCGGGTGCGGCCAAGTCGGCGACCATGGCGTTCTGGGTGTTCCTCGGGTTCTACGTACTGTGCGCCGTCGTCACATGGGCGGTCTACCTTCGCAAGCCCCGTTCGGCCGTCGCGCCGAACTCCACTGCGAGCGATCCGAACGCGGCGTCGGTGTCCGTCTGATGGGCGGGAAGGCCGGAGGCCGGTCGGAAGTCGGCGGGAAGGCAGCCGACAAGCATGCCGTTCTGGTTGGACATGGAATGGTCGGTCACCGGTTCGTCGAGACGCTGCGCTCGCGCGACGCGACGGACCAATGGGCGGTGACCGTTCTGTGCGAGGAAGAACTGCCTGCCTACGACCGTGTCGGCCTGTCCTCCTACGTCGGGTCCTGGGATCACCGCGAACTCGCCCTCGCCGGAAACGATTATGTCGGTGACGATTTCGTGACTGTTCACACCGGGGTCCGTGCAACGAGTATCGATCGCGCCACGCGAACGGTGGCCACCTCGGACGGCCGATCGGTGCACTACGACGCGCTGGTTCTCGCCACCGGTTCGTACCCGTTCGTCCCTCCTGTCCCGGGTCACGATCTGGACGGGTGCTTCGTGTACCGCACGCTCGGCGACTTGGACGGAATTCGCGTGCGAGCCGATTCTGCGGGCCCCGGCGCGGTCGGCGTGGTGGTGGGCGGTGGCCTGCTCGGACTCGAAGCGGCAAACGCATTGTCGCTCATGGGAATGTCCCCGCACGTCGTCGAGTTCGCGCCACGCTTGATGCCGATGCAGGTCGACGACGGCGGCGGAGCGTTGCTCGCTCGGCTCGTCACCGATCTCGGAGTCACCGTGCACACGGGTGTTGGCACGTCCAGCATCACCGAAACCGACACCGGGGTTCGCGTCGAACTGTCGGACGGAGGCGTCATCGACGCGGCGCTGGTCGTGTTCTCGGCCGGAGTTCGTCCACAGGACACACTCGCGAGGGCCGGTGGTCTCGACATCGGCGATCGTGGCGGAGTCCTGACCGATTCCGGTTGTGCAACAGCGGATCCCGCTGTGTACGCGATCGGAGAGTGTGCAGCCGTCGAAGGCCGATGCTACGGACTCGTCGCGCCCGGGTACGCCACGGCGGAGATCGTCGCGGATCGGCTTCTCGGCGGCGACGCGACCTTCCCCGGGGCCGACATGTCGACCAAGCTCAAGTTGATGGGCGTCGACGTCGCCAGTTTCGGCGACGCCCTGGCCAACTCGGAAGGCGCGCTCGAAGTCGTGCTGAGCGACGCGGCGAAGGGAACGTACGCCAAACTCGTGGTGTCGGACGACGCGAAGACCCTGCTGGGCGGAATCCTGGTCGGCGACGCGTCCGCGTACGCCACTCTGCGCCCATTGGTGGGACGCGAACTCCCCGGCGATCCCGCAGCGCTGATCTCACCCACCGGGGAGAAGATCGGTGCCGCAGCGCTTCCCGACGACGCGCAGGTGTGCTCGTGCAATGCCGTGGACAAGGGCACCATCTGTTCGGCCATTGCCGGCGGGGCCTGCGACATAGCGTCGGTCAAGGCGTGCACCGACGCCGGTACCACGTGCGGCGGGTGCCTGCCCACCATCAAGTCGCTTCTCGCCGCGTCGGGTGTCGTGCTGTCGAAAGCGTTGTGCGAGCACTTCTCTCACTCGCGTTCCGAGCTGTACGAGATCGTCGCCGCCACCGGAGTGCGCACGTTCTCCGGCCTTGTGGCCAAGTACGGCAGGGGAGCGGGCTGCGACATCTGCAAGCCCGTCGTCGCATCCATTCTCGCGTCGACGTCGTCCGACCACATCCTCGACGGTGAGGCCGCGTCGCTACAGGACACCAACGACCATTTCCTGGCCAACATCCAGAAGAACGGTACCTACTCGGTGGTGCCTCGGATGCCCGGTGGTGAATGCACACCCGAGCAGCTGATCGTGATCGGTGAGGTGGCACGCGACTTCGGCCTGTACACGAAGGTGACCGGGGGACAGCGCATCGACATGTTCGGTGCGCGGGTCGAGCAGTTGCCGGCCATCTGGAAGCGTCTCGTCGACGCGGGAATGGAATCGGGCCAGGCGTACGGCAAGTCGTTGCGCACGGTGAAGAGCTGCGTCGGGTCGAGTTGGTGCCGGTACGGGGTTCAAGATTCCGTGGGGATGGCCGTCGATCTCGAGAAGCGGTATCGGGGGCTGCGGTCACCGCACAAGATAAAGTTCGGGGTGTCCGGCTGCGCGCGCGAGTGCGCAGAGGCTCGCGGCAAGGACGTCGGCGTCATCGCCACCGAGAGCGGGTGGAATCTGTACGTCGGTGGCAACGGCGGTCAGAGCCCGGTGCACGCCCGCCTACTGGCCTCGGGACTCGACGACGACACGCTGGTGCAGTACATCGACCGGTACCTCATGTTCTACGTCCGCACTGCCGATCGGTTGCAGCGGACCGCGCCGTGGGTCGAGTCGCTAGACGGCGGACTCGAACACCTGAAGGCCGTCGTGTGCGACGACAGTCTCGGGATCGCCGGCGAGCTCGAGGCGGCCATGGAGCGGCACGTCGCGGGATATCGAGACGAATGGAAGGGCGTACTCGACGACGAAGCAAAACTCGCGCGGTTCGTGTCCTTCGTCAACGCCCCGGGTCACGAGGACCCCACGGTGATGTTCGACGAATCCGGTGCCCGCAAGGTACCGGTTCTGATGGGGATGCCGTCCGTTCCCAGTGGTCGGTGATCGCTGCGGAACGTCCGATTCACACGCCGTGCCGACCGGCGTAACGGCGAAGTAACACCGCACCCGTACAAAGGGTACGAGGAGGAGTACTCATGACTGTGATCGATTCGGCGGCCCGCACCGATACCTGGACCTCGGCCTGCGAGCTGGAGACGTTGACCCCGGACCGGGGTGTCGCGGTCCTGCTCGAGGGTGGTCGGCAGGCGGCGCTGTTCCGTCTCGCGGACGGACGTTTGTTCGCGGTGGGCAACATCGACCCGTACGGGCGCGCGGCGGTGATGTCGCGGGGGATCGTCGGCGACCGAGCGGGCGAGCCCACCATTGCGTCCCCGCTGCTCAAGCAGGCGTTCTCTCTCGTCGACGGCCGGTGCATCGACGATCCGGCAGTCGCACTCCCGACCTTCGACGTCGACGTGATCGACGGCATCGTCCGCGTGAAGATTTCACCGAACCGATCGGAGACACGACCGACGTGAGTGCCGAGATCGTTCCCCGTGACCCGGCCGACAAACCGCTGGCCGGTTACACGGTCGGCGTCACCGCTGCGCGCCGAGCCGACGAGTTCGCCACACTGTTGTCACGTCGCGGCGCGGACGTGGTCCACGCTCCGGCGATTCGTATCATCCCGCTGTCCGACGACACCGAACTCGAACGCGTCACCCGCGAGATCGTCGACGCTCCGCCCGACATCACGGTCGCCACAACGGGAATCGGTTTTCGCGGTTGGATGGAAGCCGCCGACGGCTGGGGACGGGCAGAGCGCCTGGGTACTGCTCTCGGAGCCACTCGCTTGCTGGCGCGCGGACCGAAGGCGAAGGGAGCGATCCGAGCGGCGGATCTGAGGGAAGAGTGGTCGCCGGCGTCGGAGTCGTCCGCCGAGGTGTTGGAGTTCCTGCTCGCCGAGGGCGTGGAAGGCAAACGGATCGCCGTCCAGCTGCACGGCGCCACCACCGAATGGGAACCTGTTCCGGACTTCTGCGAGGTTCTGCGGTGCGCGGGCGCCACGGTCATCCCTGTGCCCGTCTACCGATGGACACCGCCTACGGATCAGACGCCCATGGACCGCATGATCGACTCCATGATCGCCGGCGACCTCGACGCGGTCACCTTCACCAGTGCACCCGCCGTCGCGTCGATGCTCATGCGCGCCAAGGACAACGGGCTCCTCGAACCGTTCCTGCAGTCGATGCGTGGACGCGTCCTCGCTGCCTGTGTGGGGCCGGTCACCGCCGCGCCGCTCGAGGCGCTGTCCGTGTCGACCACGCAACCGTCCCGCGCCCGACTGGGAGCACTTGCCCGCCACGTCACCGACGAACTCCCCAGGCGCACCAAGACGATGAAGGCCGGTGGTCACGTACTGAGCGTTCTCGGGGGCTGCGTCGTCGTCGACGGGGAACCCCGCCAGGTATCACCTGCCGGAATGGCCATCGTCAAGACGCTTGCTCGTCGACCGGGCCGAGTGGTGTCACGAGAAGATCTTCTGGCCGCGTTACCCGGTGGTGGTGGGGACACCCACGCTGTCGAAACGGCGATGGCTCGTGTCCGCTCGTCCCTCGGGGCACCCAAGGTCATTCAGACGGTGGTCAAACGCGGCTACCGACTTGCGCTCGACGACTCGCTCGAATCGATATGACCGACCCTGCTCTGGTTCTGGTCGCGCACGGCACCCGTAATCCTCGGGGCGTCGAAGTCGTTGCGGCGCTTGCGGAAGCGGTGCGACCTCGGGTCGGCTCCGTCCGTGTCGCCTTCGTGGACGTGCTCGGACCGTCACCCGAGGAAGTGTTGCGCGACCCGGCGCTGACGGGTTCTGTGGTTCTCGTCCCCGCGTTCCTCGCGTCCGGATACCACGTCCATGCCGACCTCCCGCGTGAGATCGCCGCGAGCCGACGCGAAGCCGTTCACGTCACGCGGGCCCTCGGGCCGGACCCGGCGCTGGCCGACATCATGGTGGAGCGGTTACGGCAGGTGGGATGGAGACCGGGCGATCCCGTGGTCCTCGCCGCGGCGGGATCGTCGGACCGGCGAGCTCTGTCCGACGTCGCCCGTGCCGCTGAACAGCTCGCCGTGGCCGCGTCGACGCCGGTGGTCGCCGCATACATCGCCACCGGGCGACCGCGGGTGCCGTGTGTGGTCGCGAGACTACGTGCGAACGGCGCCGAGCGCGTCTTCGTTGCGTCGTACCTGTTGGCTCCCGGACTCTTTCATTCCCGCGTGCGCGACTGCGGAGCAACCGGTGTGACGGAACCGCTCGGTCTGCACGAGGGAGTGGTGGATCTGTTGGTCTCCCGGTATCGAGCGGGAGCGCGGATCATCGAATCGGCACCGGCAGAATCTCGGTCCGGTCGCCGCTGACGGTTCCCGGCGTGACGACGGCGATGCCGTCGCACCCCAGCAGGCCGGCAAGGTGCGCGGTCCGCGTCGATTCGCTTGCGTGCCAACGATCGTCGCCCTCGTGGACAGCCGGAACGAGACGTGCCGAGGTGGTAGTCGGCGGGGGGTCGATCAGTTGACCGGTGCGCGGGACCGTTGGAGCCGCACCGGTCAGGGCCGCCGAGATACTCGGACCGAGACACAACAGAGTTGCGACGGCCGCGTACGGATTGCCCGGCAACCCGAACACGACGCGCCGGTCGGGGAGAACGGCGATCACGCAGGAACCACCGGGACGGCACGCAACCGATCCCACGACGACGCGTGCTCCTGCGCGATCGAGGGCGCCCCGCAGACGGTCTGCTGCACCGCCGCCGGTGGCACCGACCACGACCACCACGTCCACGTCGGACGCCGCGGTGAGCGTGGTGTCGAAACCGCCTTCCGAGTCGAGAGTGTGCGTCTCGCCCCGAGGCCGAAATCCGCACGCGCGCAGGAAACTCGGCAGGACCGGTCCGATCGAGTCTCTGATCTGATTGTCCGCCAACGGACCGCTCGATCGAATCTCGTCGCCGGTGACGACGGTGCGGACCGTGGCCGGCCCGCGCACCAGCAGGGACTCGACACCGGCGCTCAGCGCGGTCGACACGAGGGCGGGTGTCACCGAGACACCCGACGGCGCCAATGTCGACCCCACGGTCCAGTCCTCACCCGTGCGGCGGGTGTCGTTCCGGACAGGCGCGTCCGGCAGTAGGTCGAGTCGACTGCCGTCGAGGGTCACGTGTTCGTCTCGGAACACGGACGTGGAACCCGGCGGCACCCGAGCGCCGGTGGCGATGCGCACGGCGGATCCGGAAGCAAGTGGTTCGGGGCCGCCGTGTCCGGCGTAGACGACGTCGTCGCGGACGTTCCACGGTCCATCACCGGCAACGGCGTACCCGTCCATGGCCGAGGTGTCGAACCGAGGGAACGCGGTCAGAGCTCGAAGCGGTTCGCCGAGAACGGCTTCCGCCGCATCCTGGACGGGCACGCTTCGGGGCGGCAGCAGCGCGAGTACCGCGCGCACCCGAGCGCGTGCATCGGCGAGTGACAACGTGGTCGCGCCGAGCACTCGGTCGAGGTCGGACTCGGTGTCGATGTCGGCAGTCGTTCCGATCTCGATCGTGGCCGTGCGCTCCGGAACGAGAGCGCGCATCGCCCGGCCGGCCGCGGCGCCGTCGCCCAGCGATCGGCGGAGCGCGTCACCTCGCCAGACTCCGTACAGGTATTGCGTCACTCCGTCTGCGTCCGAAGCGAACACCGCGTCGACCGAATCGTCCGTCGTCAGACGATCGACCAGTGTCTGCACGTCTGCCTCGTTCACCCACGGCATGTCGGCAGCCAGCACGATGACCGCCGACTCGCCTGCCCGAGAGTCGCGGTCGAGGGCCGCGACACCGGCCGCCAGAGCCGCGACGGGCCCGCCGTGCACGGGTTCCTCACGCGCCCACAGCAACCGGCGCGGCGGATCGGACAGTTCGCGCTGCGGACCCACGACAACGACGCGTCCGTGGACGGACACCGCAGACACGGCGCGTTCCAGTAGGGACGTCCCAGCGACGACGAGGGAGGGTTTGTCGACACCGCCCATACGGGTACCGAGCCCGCCGGCGAGAAGGACGGCGTCGACAGGCATCGTTCGAGCCTAGCGACAGCACCGTCAGTCCGAATACACCCGACTGCGCGGCGGGCCCGACCGCGCGCAGCGGCCCCCGTTGCCGACCGTTCCGGCCGAGCAGACCGCACCGATGATGGACAGAACCACGAGCACTCCAATGATGACCATAGATCGATAATGGACTGTGATTCTGCGGAAATCCGCAGTCCACTGTGTCAGAATGGACTGATGTCGACTGTGATTCCGAACCACATTTCGTCGATGTCCGCCGGAAGGCTCGCCGACGCACTCGGCGCCCCCACCCTCGAAGCGTCGTCTCGGGCGTCGGGAAGTCCGCTCTACGCGCACCTTGCGTCCGAGTTGCGCCGACTCGTGGAGACCGGCGTCCTCTCGTCCGGAACGAGATTGCCGGCCGAGCGGGCATTGTCGGCGAGCCTCGGCGTCAGCCGGGTCACCGTCGCATCGGCCTACCGAGACCTGCGGGACGCAGGACTGCTCCGCTCGCAGCAGGGAGCCGGAACGTTCGTGGCGCCGACCGCACGAGAGTCGTGGGGATCGCTGTCGCGCCACAACGGATCCGGCGTACTCGAATTCGTCAACGCGTCGCCGTCCGCATCACCGCTCCTGCACGAGGCCTACCTGCACGCCGTGGAACGCGTTCGAGACCGGTTGCCCGACAGCGGATACGCCCCGGGCGGATCGGTCGAGCTCAAGGAATCGGTTGCCGCGTACTACACCCGCCGTGGTCTCCCGACGTCCACCTCGAACATTCTGATCACGTGTGGAGCCTCGGATGCCGCTCACGCGATTCTCGACACGCTGATCGAACCGGGAGGTCGCGTGCTCGTCGAGCATCCGACGTATCCGGGGGTGGTGGACGCCGTGGCATCCACCGGTGGGCGGTGCATACCGGTCTCGGTGGATCCGGACGACCCCGACGGTTTCGTCGCCGCGGCCGATCTCGCGGCACGTCAGAGCGCTCCGACTCTGGCCTACTTCATGCCGGACTTCTCCAATCCGTCCGGGACGCGTCTGCCGGTCGACAGTCGTCGGCGGCTGTCCGCGACGATGCACCGTCACGGTGTGCTCACCGTCGTCGACGAGGTGTCGGCGGACCTCGGTCTGGACGACTCACCGGCTCTCGAACCGTTCGGTGTCGCCACTCCCGCCCGCGCGACCATCACCCTCGGATCGACCAGCAAGACCGTCTGGGGAGGAATCCGCGTCGGGTGGGTGCGAGCCGAACCGTCGATGATCGACCGAATCGCCTCCACCTACGCGCGCCGGCAGTTGTCGGCATCGATCCTGGATCAGACCGTCGCGGCCCTGCTTCTCGATCACTACGACGAGGTATGCGGTGCGCGCTCGCAGAGCCTCCGCGCTGCACGCGATCACCTTGCCGCATCGGTTCGAGAGATGTTGCCAGACTGGAGTTTTCGACTTCCTGCGGGTGGTCTGTCGCTGTGGTGCCGACTGCCCACGGATCTACGGTCGACCGATCTCGTCGCAGCGGCACACGCCCGGGGGGTACTTCTCGCTCCCGGCCCGAGGTTCGGGCTGGGTCACGCGTTCGACGATCATCAGCGGATTCCGTTCACGCGAGCTCTCGCCGACATCACCGATGCGGTGGCAGTTCTGGCCGACATCACTGCGGCGCAGAGTCTGTCGGTCGACTCCGCGCCACGGCGGCCGTCCGTCGTCGTCTGACCGGTTCCGGTTCGGTCTACCCCCGGGCGATGAGGTCGCGGACCAACTCGGCGGACTCGGCAGGTTTCGCTTGCGGAACCATGTGATCGCAGTCGAAGTGCTCGTACCGCATGTGCGGCAGCGAGTCCCGCAGCGCTGCTTCGAACGCCGCGGTCACGTAGGGAGGTTGCACCTGCATCGCCTGTACGACGGTGACCGGTAGATCGGCCGGCGGCAGGACGAACGGCCTGGCCAGTTCACCCCACGACGCCACGATGGCGGGCACCGACAGACGCCACCGCACGCGCCCGGAATCGGTGGTCACCAGGTGCTCCTCGATCTCGGCATCGACCAGCGCGGGGTCGACGTCTCTCCAGGCGCCGCCGAGCTTCTCCGCACGCGCCTCGTCGGCGTCGGTGTACTCGCTGTGCTGCACCGTCGACATCGCGACGTCCAACAGTTCGTCCGGATCGAGGCCGATCGCCGGATCGAACAGTGCAAGGGCCCGAACCCGTTCCGGACTGCGGCGCGCAAGATGGATCGCGATCGCGCCGCCGTACGAATGGCCCACGACGACGACCGGTCCCGACGCGTGCGCATCGAGCACGTCGACGAGCGCTTCGACCTGCGCGTCGATCGACCACGGTGGGGTGGAACGCGATCGACCGTGTCCGATGAGGTCCGGCGCGATGATCCTGGCTTCGGGCAGGTACTTCGACCAGGACTCCCACCGTTGGCCGTGCCCGGTCATTCCGTGAATAGCCAACACCTCGGGACCGTCGGTCGGTCCGTAGGTGTGGACCTCGATTTCGGGCATCGAAAGCCTCCTCGCGTCTTCTGTGGCCACGTTGCTGCAGTGGGTACGGGTATGTCGTACCCACATGATGCAATGCGTTCATGATCGACGATGCGGTGAGGCCGGGGTCCGGGCGGGCCGACCGCACGGCCACGCTGGTACGTCGGCAGGTGGTGGACACTCCCCGGCGCGCGTGGCCCGACGAGGTCGCGCCCATCCTCGATGCGGGTTCGTCCGGTCGCGCGTGGCAGGTGTTCGGCGCCGCAGGAACGGGAAAATCCGCGCTGCTGGCGGACGCGGCCGTCGCTCGCATCGTGGATGCGCACGACGACCCCGAGTCGGTCCTGGTGCTCACCCACTCGAAGCGGGCTGCCGTCGCCATGCGTGAGCAGATCACCGCCGGCGTGCTCGGCTCCGGCGGAGCGGCACGCGCCACCCGCGAGCCGCTGGTTCGCACCGTTCACTCGTATGCCTTTGCCGTACTTCGGCTCCAGGCCTCGGCGCACGGAAACCGGCCACCGCGCCTGTTGACCGGAGCGGAGCAGGATGCGGTGTTACGAGAGATGTTGCGCGGCGAGGTGGCCGACGGCGCGCACGCGTGGCCGGAGTCGATCAGACCCGCACTGGGCCTCGTCGGCTTCGCGGCGGAGTTGCGCAACCTCATCCTCCGGTCGGTCGAACGGGGTCTCGGTCCGGAGGACCTCGTGCGCTGGGGCCGACGTCACAAACGGCCCGAGTGGGTGGCGGCGGGACGGTTCGCGGCTCAGTACGAGCAGGCCATGATTCTGCGGGGGTCCGTCGGCGTGGAAGCGCCCGAGGCCACTGCGCCCGGACTGGACGCGGCGGAGTTGGTGGGGGCAGCACTCACGGCGTTCGCCACCGATCCGGACCTTCTGCAGAGCGAACGCGCGCGGGTGCGCCACGTGCTGGTCGACGATGCGCAGCACCTCGATCCTCAAGCGGCGGAGATTGTTCGCCTTCTCGCGGTGGGTGCATCGAGCTCCGTCGTCAGCGGTGATCCGGATCAGGCCGTGTTCGCATTTCGGGGCGCGGACCCGACATTCCTGCGAGAGTTCGACACTCGCGGCCAGGCCACGCGCGTCGTACTTCGCACCAACTTCCGCTCCGACCCCGCGATCGGGCGGGTGACCGCAGCGGTAGCAGCGCGACTGCCCGGTAGCTCGCCGACTCGGGTCGCTCTGTCGTTCGCCGACCAGACGGACATTGTTCCTGTCGGCGTCGAGGATCCGGTCCTTGTCGAGGTTCCGGTCCGAGTCGAGGTTCCGGTCCGCGTCGAGGTGGCCACGTCCACGGCGAAGGAGGCCGCCGTCGTCGCCGACACCTTGCGGCGCGCACATCTCGTCGACGGGGTGCCGTGGTCGTCCATGGCCGTGGTGGTGCGCTCGGTGCCGCGCGCACTGGCGCCGATTCGTCGCGCTCTGCATGCGGCGGGCGTACCCGTGGTGGCCTCGGCGACGGAGCTGCCGCTGCATCGGCAGCGAGGTGCGGTGGCCCTGTTGCTGGTACTCGGCGCCGTCTCCGCAGACGCCGACTTGGGCCGGTCGCCATTCACCGGGAAGGCCGGAGGCCGGTCGCCATTCACCGGGAAGGCCGGAGGCCGGTCGCCATTCACCGGTGAGGACGCGGTGGCACTGATCGAAGGACCCATAGGCGGAGCCGATCCCCTTGCCCTGCGCCGTCTTCGGCGCGGTCTGCGCCGCGGAGACGTCGCACGCGGCGGTGACCGCGACTCCACGGAGCTGCTGCGAATCGCACTGGAACTCCGAGGCGACGGCGAGGCCGACGCTGTGCTGGCGCAATTGAGCGACGTCGAGGCCGCGCCGTTGCGCCGGGTGCGTACCGTCCTCGTCAAGGCCGACGCGGTGCTGCGGCGGGACGATCGCGCGGTGGAGGACGCGTTGTGGGCGGCCTGGCACGCGTCCGGTCTGGAACGGAAGTGGGTTGCGGCATCCGAACGCGGTGGACCACTCGGAGCGCAGGCCGATCGCGACCTGGACACCGTCGTCGCGTTGTTCGACGCGGCAGCCAACTACGTCGACCGGCTGCCCCGTGCAACGGTCGGTGGTTTCGTCGAGTACGTCACCGATCAAGAGATTCCGAGCGAATCACGTTCGCGCACCGTGGCTCCCGCCGATGCAGTCTGTGTTCTGAGCGCCCATTCCGCGGCGGGTCGCGAATGGGACGTCGTCGCCGTCGCCGGTGTGCAGGAAGGTCTGTGGCCCAGCCTGCGAGCACGCGGGTCACTGCTCGGAGTCGAAGCGCTCGTCGATCTTGCGAGCGGTGTCGCCGACGGTGAGAAGTCCTTGGCGGGAACGGTCTCGCGGACAGCGCCGTTGCTCGCCGACGAGCGGCGCTTGTTCCTGCTTGCGTGCAGTCGAGCGCGTCGACGGCTCCTGGTGACCGCCGTCGATTCGGTGACCGATTCGGATCTGGTGCATTCGCGTTTCCTGGACGAATTGGTGGCCGACCCGGAGACCGGTGACGCCACCGCCGAACTGTCGAAGGCTCGCCGCGGCCACGTGCTGTCCTTGCCGTCCCTGGTTGCTCAGCTACGCAGTGTCGTGTCTGATCCGCGTGTCGCAGATCGAGATCCGGCGAAGCACCGCCGCGCCGCAGAATCGCTCGCGAGGTTGGCCCGCGAAGGTGTTCGTGGCGCACATCCCGACGACTGGTACGGCACGTCCGATGTCAGTACACAGAAACCGCTGTGGAGTACCGGGGACGGTCCCGTGCCCATGTCTCCGTCCACCGTCGAGCAGCTGAGCACCTGCCCGTTGCGGTGGGCGCTGGAACGGTCCGGTGGCAACGACGGCGACACGGTGCATGCGGTCACCGGGAACCTGGTTCACACGCTCGTGCAGGCCGTCGCCGGACACATTCCGCCGGACCGAGTGCGCGCATCTCTCGAAACTGCTTGGACAGCAGTTGATCTCGGTTCTGCATGGTATTCACGCAAGGAGCTGGATCGAACGGCGTCCATGCTCGACACGTTCGCGCAGTGGCTGCAGACGTCACGCTCGGAGCTGACTGAAATCGGAGTCGAGGTTCCGGTGGACGGTGTCCTGGCCGCCCGAACGCCCGACGAACCCGAGATCAGGCTGCGCGGAAGAATCGACCGACTCGAACGCGACAACGACGGTCGGCCGGTGATCATCGACGTGAAAACGGCGAAGAGTCCCGTCACGAAATCCGCAGCAGCCGAACACGCTCAGCTTGCCACGTATCAAGTCGCTGCGGCGGCCGGCGCCATCGCGGGGGAACCCGCCACCGAACCAGGAGGGGCGCGCCTCGTTTTCGTCGCCAAGCCCCATCGCGGCGTCGGAGCGACCGAGCGCACGCAGAATCCGTTGTCACCCGGCGACGTCGACGCCTGGAGGGACACCATCGCCACCGCGGCATCGGCCACTCGAGGACCGTCGTTCGAAGCGAGAGTCAACGACGGGTGTCGGCACTGCTCGATAGCCTCGAGCTGCCCCGCCCAGGACACCGGAAGGCAGGTGAGCGAGGGATGACCGCTACCACCGCGCGATCGAAGGCTCGGGTGCGTGCGCTCGACGCCCGTATCGGACCCGGTGAGCTCGCCGTTGCTCTGGGACAGAATCCGCCGACTGCCGAGCAGTCCGCGGTCATCGCCGCGCCGATCGGGCCCACTCTCGTCGTGGCCGGAGCCGGTGCCGGCAAGACCGAGACCATGGCCGCGCGGGTGGTGTGGATGGTCGCCAACGGTTTCGTGCACCCCGATCAGGTGTTGGGTCTGACGTTCACACGAAAGGCCGCGCAGCAGCTGACGTCTCGCATCAGGCAACGGCTTGCCAGGCTGGCCGGTTCGGAGCTCATTCTGCGGGCCGATCCGTCCGGGCAACTTCGCGATTCAATCGTCGGGGGTGAGCCCGAGGTGAGCACCTACCACTCCTACGCGGGCCGGCTCATCGACGAGCACGGGCTTCTGCTGCCGGTCGAGCCGTCGGCACGATTGCTCACCGAGACCGAGCTCTGGCAACTGGCCTACCGTGTGGTGAGTTCCTGGGACGGCGATATCGAGTTCGACCGAACCCCCACCTCGATCACGGAGGCGGTGCTGGCTCTCGCGGGCCAGTTGGCGGAGCACCTCGTCGGTCCAGACGACCTGCGCGAGGCGCACACCGAGCTGAACAAGCTGGTGCACACTCTGCCCGCCGGTCCCGGGCAACGAGGCGGGCCGAGCAAGGCTCTGCTCGACGTGTTGGACACCCAGCACAACCGTATTGCACTGCTGCCCTTGGTCTCTCGACTGCGCGAGGTCATGGCTCGGGAGGGGCTGCTGGACTTCGGCAGTCAGATGTCGTTGGCGGCAACCCTGGCGTCGGACCACGCGGACGTCGGCGTGTCCGAGCGAAGCCGATTCCGGCTCGTGCTACTCGACGAGTACCAGGACACCGGCCACGCTCAGCGTGTTCTGCTCTCCTCGTTGTTCGGAGGCGGCGCGGACGCAGGTCTGGCGGTCACCGCGGTGGGCGATCCGATGCAGTCGATCTACGGGTGGAGAGGGGCGTCGGCGGCCAATCTTCCCCGCTTCACCTCCGACTTCCCGTTGCCGGACGGCCGATCGGCCCCGGTTCGAGAATTGTCGACCAGCTGGCGCAACCCACCTGAAGCACTGGCTCTGGCCAATCTCGTTGCAGCGCCGTTGCGTTCGCGAGGAGTCGCCGTCGACGAGCTCACCGCCCGACCCGGCGCAGCGCCCGGTGACGTGCGACTCGCGCTCACCGAGACGGTCGACGAGGAGCGTGACTGGGTCGCGGCGCGCATCGCGGCGGAGTACGACGCCGCGTACGACACGGGCAGTGAGCCGCCGACCGCCGCGGTCCTCGTCAGGCGGAACGCGGATGCCGAACCCATGGCGGATGCACTGCGGCGCCGTGGACTGCCCGTCGAGGTGGTCGGGTTGGGTGGATTGCTCCGCACGCCCGAAGTAGCCGATCTGGTGGCGATGCTCAGATTGGTCGCCGACCCGCTGGCGGGAAGCGCGGCGATGCGCCTGCTCACCGGGTCGCGATGGCGGCTGGGAATCGGCGACCTTCGTGCGTTGTGGGACCGTGCAGCCCGGATTGGAGCCCGCGGCCGACGAGCCCCGTCCGGCGCGGTCACCGATCAGTCCGCACTGGACGAGGCCCTCGTCGCGGTGGTTCCCGGTGAGCGCGCCGAACAGTCGGGACTGGTCGACGCTATTGCCGATCCGGGTGACCCGTCGGCGTATTCCGCTACGGGGTATCGCCGGATCACCGAGCTCGGTTCCGAATTACACGCTCTCCGTTCCCGTTTGGGTCAACCACTCACCGAGCTGACCGCGGACGTGGAACGCGTTCTCGGAATCGGCATCGAGGCAGGGGCGCGGAGCCGTGGTGGCGAGGCGCTCGGTGCCGGTCGCGAACATCTCGACGCTTTCGCCGACGTGGTGGCCGATTACGGTGATCAGCCCACAGCCACTCTCTCCGGCCTCCTCGGCTTTCTCGCTGCCGCCGATTCGGTCGAGAACGGTTTGGCGCCCGGCGAAGTGGAGGTGGCGGCGCACCGCGTACAGGTGCTGACCGTGCATGCGGCCAAGGGCCTCGAATGGGAGGTCGTCGCGGTTCCACACATGAGCCGCGGAGTGTTCCCGTCGTCCACGGCGCCGGCCTACTGGCTCGGCTCCGTGGCGGAGCTTCCGCCGTCGCTACGGGGAGACCGAGCAAGAGACGCGGACGACGAAGACGGTGTTCCCGTGCTCGACCTGTCCGACGCCTACAACCGCAAGGATGTCGAGACCGCCCTCACCGCGCACAAGGATGCCCTCAAGCGCCGCAAGCTAGCCGAGGATCGACGCCTGTTCTACGTGGCTGTCACCAGAACCGAACGCGCACTCTACGTCTCGGGATACCACTGGGACAGTGCCGCGTCCGCACCACGTGGAGCATCGGACTTCCTCGCCGAATTACACGACTTCGCGGTGGGAGCCGGATCGGCAGACGGTGTCGCTGTCGTCGACCTGTGGGCCCCGGCACCCGAGGACGGTGCCGAGAACCCGTTCGGGGGCAGCGCCGTGTCCGCGATCTGGCCCGCCGACCCGCTCGGAACACGCCGCGACGCGGTCGAGTTCGGCGCGGCAGCGGTTCTCGTCGCGTCGGCGGAACTCGACAACGCAGACAACGCCGACAGCAGAGCTGCCGACGACGATCCCGAAGGATGGGCCGCCGACATCGACGCCCTGCTCGCCGAACGCGACGCTCGACGCACCGGCCCTGCGGATGTGATCGTGCCCGGCCAATTGTCGGTCAGTCAGCTCGTCGACCTGGTCGCCGACCCCGACGCGCTTGCCGCGAAGCTGCGTCGGCCGGTCCCGTACCCGCCGAATCCGCTCGCACGCCGCGGCACGGCGTTCCACGCCTGGGTCGAACGGCGCTTCGGCGCAACCCGACTGCTGGACATGGACGAGTTGCCGGGCGCCGCCGACACCGGGGCCGCACACGACAGCGAATTGTCGAAGCTGCAGGATGCATTCAGCCGATCACCGTGGGCTCTGCGCAGCCCGATCGAGGTCGAGGTTCCGTTCGAGACCACCGTCGCCGGTGTCGTTCTGCGTGGGCGCATCGACGCCGTGTTCGCGGACTCGGACGGAGGGTGGACTGTCATCGACTGGAAGACCGGTGCCGAGCCGAGTCCGGAAGACGAGCGTGCGGTCACGATGCAGCTTGCGGCGTACCGCGTGGCGTGGGCGGAGTTGGCGTCGGCAGCACATCCCGAACGGCCCGTCCCTCTCGACTCGGTGCGCGCGGCCTTCCACTACGTCAGGTCGGGCCGCACGATTGCACCGGACGATCTACCCGACGCTCGTGAACTCGAGCGACTGATCGAGAACTCCGGGCGCGGGTGATCAGCTGGTGCGCCGAACCTTCAACGATTCGGTGATCAACGGGATCTGTAGCGGAAGACGGGCCAGCACACCGATTTTCATCGCGGTCGTCGTCTTGGAGCTGCGTAGCCAGTCCACCGCCATCTGAACGTTCGCCGGGAACACCGCAACGAAGAACACGGCAGCAACAGTCGCCGTCGTCCGCCGTGTACGAGCGGCGGCGAGACCGCCGGCCAACGCGATCTCGGCGACACCGGACGCGTAGGTGTACGTCCGCGCCTCACCCGGCAACGCCCGAGGAACCTGCTTGTCGAACGGGGTCGGCGTCACGAAATGCAAAACGCCCGCCCCACCCAGAAGTGCCGCGAGGCGAAACGCGGCGGTCTGCCCACGAGAGTTCGTCATGGTGACACCCTGCATCACCCGAACGAAGCACGCCACTGTGCAGGTTAGGCTTCGAGCGGATCGCGTGCCTGCGCGAGGAGACGAAGCGAACTAGGGGCGAACCAATGGCTGGAGGGCTGAGCTCGCGTCTGCGTAAGAACAACGCGGTGCTGACGGACCGACCGGACTTCACCCTCGTCGGTGTCCTACGGATTCCGACCATCGAATCCAGTCCGTGGCGCGCCATCTGGCAGCGCATCCTGATTGCGCTGGTCGTGCTGTTCGTCGCGGCCATCATCGTCTACATCGACCGTGGTGGTTACGCCGACAACCAGGACAACGAATTGTCCTTCCTCGACGCGTTCTACTACACGACCGTGTCGCTCTCGACCACCGGTTACGGCGACATCGCACCGATCTCGCCGTCGGCGCGACTGGTCAACATTCTGGTCATCACCCCGATGCGAGTTCTCTTCCTGATCCTGCTCGTCGGAACCACCTTGTCCGTTCTCACCGAACGTTCGCGCCAGGCGTTCAAGATTCAGCGATGGAGGCGCAGCGTGCGCAATCACACGGTTGTCGTCGGTTACGGAACCAAGGGTCGTACCGCCGTCGATGCAATGCTCGGCGACGGAGTCGCGGCCGGGGACATCGTCGTCGTCGACACCGACCAGACTATTCTCGAGTCCGCCGCGAACATCGGTCTCGTCACCGTGCACGGTTCGGCCACACGGTCGGATGTGTTGCGGCTTACCGGTGCTCAGAACGCGAAGTCCATCATCGTCGCCACTAATCGCGACGACACCGCGGTGTTGGTCACTCTCACCGCCCGAGAATTGGCGCCCAAGGCGAAGATCGTCGCGGCCATCCGTGAGGCGGAGAACGTTCATCTCCTGCGTCAGTCCGGCGCGGACTCTGTCGTCGTCTCGTCGGAGACCGCGGGGCGTCTGCTCGGAATCGCCACCACCACCCCGAGTGTCGTGGAGATGATCGAGGACCTTCTCACCCCCGAAGACGGGTTCGCCATCGCCGAGCGTGAGGTCGAACGTGACGAGATCGGTGGATCGCCCCGGCATCTCGCGGACATCGTTCTGGGCGTGGTGCGCGAAGGTCGTCTTCTCCGAGTCGGATCACCCGAGGTGGACGCGGTCGAGGCCAACGACCGCCTGCTCTACATCCGCCGCGTATCGAACTAGTTCGGGAGTTCAGTAGTGTCCTAGCAGTGCCCGAGAACTCCAGCTCCACCTTCTCCCTGACCACGGAACCGATGCTGTCCCGCTCGCCCATCGATCGAGCGGAAGAGTTGCGCCGCAACACCGATGCACTGTCGGCAGGGTGGTCCACCGCGTCGATGCTGTTGGTCGACCACCAGGGACGCGTCCGGATCGACGAGGGACGGGTCGTTCTCGTTCCGGCAGTCGACGTCAGCGAGGATCGTGCGGACGACGCGGTATTCCTGGGTGTGGTCGACGGCAAGCACATCTGGGCTCGCAGTGTCGGTGCGCTGAGCGGCGAACTGGCCGACCTGCGGCTGATGGGTCAGGTGCTCGACGACGATTCGGCCGGCTTGCTGGTCACCGCGGTGGCACTGCTCAACTGGCATCGAAGCGCGTCGTTCAGTTCGATCGACGGATCACCGACGGTCATCTCGTCGGCCGGATGGTCACGAAAGAGCACCGCCAGCGGTCACGAAGAGTTCCCGAGGTCGGATCCTGCCATCATCTGCCTCGTTCACGACGGCGACGATCACGTACTGCTGGCACGTCAGCCCGTGTGGCCCGAGCGCAGAATGTCCGTTCTCGCCGGCTTCGTCGAAGCGGGGGAATCGATGGAGACGTGCGTCGTGCGCGAGATCCGAGAAGAGGTGGGCCTCGACGTCACCGAGATTCGCTACCTCGGCAGCCAGCCGTGGCCGTTCCCGCGCTCGCTGATGATCGGTTTCGCGGCCGAAGCGGATCGGAATCAACCACTCTCGTTCAACGACGGCGAGATCGCCGAAGCCGCATGGTTCTCGCGGGAGCAGGTGCGCACCGCACTGGCCCTGGGGGACTGGACCGCCGACGGCGACGCGCCCCTGCTCCTGCCCGGATCCATCTCCATCGCGCGAGCGATGCTCGAATCCTGGGCTGCGAACTGACCCGAGGTCAGACTCCGAGCGCCTTCTTGACCTCCGCGAGTGACGGATTGGTCGCAGTGCTGCCATCCGGGAACACCACCGTCGGAACGACGTGGTTCCCACCGTTCACGCTGCCGACGAACTCGGCGGACTTCGGATCACGCTCGATGTCGATCTCCGTGTAGCCGATTCCGTTTTCGTCCAGCTGGGTCTTGAGCCGGCGGCAGTAGCCGCACCAGGTGGTCGAGTACATGGTCAACTGGGCAGTGTCGGTCGATGTCATGATCAGTGCAACGCCGGAGGGCCGAAGCATGTTCCGCAGGCTCCACTCCTTGGCGACTTCGGGTCGTTCCGCAGGCTCCACTCCCGGTCCAGAGATGTCGGTGTCGGCTGACATGATGGGTCCATGGCTTCGGACGCGATGATCGACGGGCTCGATCCAGAGCAGTCGTCTGCGGTGTCGGCGCCACGCGGACCGGTCTGCGTGCTGGCCGGCGCAGGAACCGGAAAGACTCGCACGATCACCCGCCGCATCGCCCATCTCGTCGATGCAGGACACGTCTCGCCGGGGCAGGTTCTGGCTGTCACCTTCACCGCCCGCGCAGCCGGTGAGATGCGTGAGAGGCTCCGCGCGTTGGGCATTCGTGGCGACGGTGGGCAGGTGCAGGCGCGCACCTTCCACGCTGCAGCGATGCGGCAACTCAAGTACTTCTGGCCGCAGGTGGTCGGGAGCTCCGACTGGCAGCTGCTCGATAGAAAGTTCGCCGTCGTGGGGCAGGCTGCATCGAAGGTCGGGCTGCCGACGTCGACGGACAGCGTGCGCGACCTGGCCGGTGAGATCGAATTCGCCAAGGCATCGTTGGTCGCGCCGGAGGACTACCCGGCCTTCGTGGCCCGTATCCGACGTGACTCGCCCTTCGACCCGGCAAAGGTGGCGGCGGTGTACGACGGGTACGAGGCACTCAAGTCGCGCAACCCCGACGCCGTTCTCCTCGATTTCGACGATCTGCTTCTGCACACTGCCGCTGCCCTCGAGAACAGCTCGGCCGTCGCCGAGGAGTTCCGTGATCGGTATCGGTGTTTCGTGGTCGACGAATACCAGGACGTCACTCCACTTCAGCAGCGTGTTCTCGACGCGTGGCTGGGGGACCGAGACGATCTGACGGTGGTCGGGGACGCCAACCAGACCATCTACTCGTTCACCGGTGCGACCCCCAAGTTCCTTCTCGACTTCTCCCGCAGGTTCCCCGACGCCACCGTGGTGCGGCTCGAGCGGGATTACCGGTCCACGCCTCAGGTCGTGTCGCTCGCCAACCGAGTGATCGGCGCGGCGCGCGGACGGATTGCCGGTACTCGGTTGCAGCTCATCGGGCAGCGCGACAGCGGTCCGGAGCCGACGTTCGTCGAATACGACGACGAATCCGCCGAAGCAGCCGGCGTCGCCCGATCCATCAAGCGGTTGATCGACAAGGGAGTGGAGCCGGCGAACATCGCCGTTCTGTATCGGATCAACGCCCACTCCGAAGCGCACGAACAGGCATTGACGTCGCTGGAGATTCCGTACCAGATTCGAGGGGGAGAGAGCTTCTTCGTCCGCGCCGAAGTTCGTCAGGCGGTGTCGGCCATCAGAGTGGGTGCAGGCCGCGGTGACCTTCCGGACGACGCTCGTCGCGGCGACGGACTGCCGAGCCTCGTGCGTGCTCTGCTGGCACCGCTGGGACTCACCACGTCCGAACCCACGGGTGCGCAGGCACGCGAGAAGTGGGCCTCCTTGCAGGCGCTGGTCGCACTCACCGAGGAGCTCGTCCTCCAGGTACCGGACCTCGACGTCGACGGGCTGTTGCGAGAATTCGCGGCCCGAGCCGAGGCGCGTCACCCGCCGGTGGTTCAGGGCGTCACGCTGGCGTCGCTGCACGCGGCGAAGGGTCTGGAATGGGACGCCGTGTTTCTCGTCGGCCTGACCGACGGAACGTTGCCCATCACCCATGCCTTGGGAGAGAACAATTCGTCTCCCGACGAGGCTGCCGTCGAGGAAGAGAGGCGCCTTCTCTACGTGGGCGTCACCCGCGCTCGTGTGCATCTCGAGTTGTCGTGGGCATTGGCGCGCAACGCAGGTGGCCGCAAATCCCGACGGCGGTCCCGGTTTCTCGTCGGCCTCGTTCCGGACGATTCGCCGGCGTCTCGTATCGCAGCGCCCACCGCGCAGAAGAAGCGCCCGGTGTGCCGGGTGTGCGGCAAACCCTTGATCGGAACGACGGCCACCATGCTCGGCCGGTGCGACGCATGCCCGTCCGACGTGGACATGGAGCTCCTCGAGGCGTTGCGCGCGTGGCGGTTGGAGAAGTCTCGGGAGCTGAAGGTTCCTGCCTACGTGGTGTTCAGCGACAACACCCTGACCGCCATTGCGGAGCAGCGCCCGGGGGACGACCGAGGACTCGTGGGAATTCCAGGTATCGGTGCGAAGAAACTCGAGCGATTCGGCGCAGACGTCCTCGAACTCGTCAGAACCGGCTCGACGAGCGTGCGGTGACAACGCCCCGCTGTTCCAACATATGACGAAAACCGCAGGTAGAAAAAGGGTTGTGCATCGGTAGCAAGCTTGTTTACTGTAATTGCCATACCCCGCGTCGTGTCCTGGACAGGAACACGGCGCGAACCGACAGTCACTCGCAGTGGGAGGTGTTACCCGTGAAGAAGATTCAGATGTCCGGCGTGTGCGCCTCCCGTGAAGCAGCAGCATTCGCGGCATACCCCAGCTTGGGGCATGCCGGTTGGGCGCCGCGCACGGCAGGTAATGCCGCATTCCGCGTCGCCCGACTGCGCGAGGCAGATCGCGAATTCGTTTCGGTGAGCGAACATCGAGAGCACTCTCGATAGACAGCTCATTACCTCCACCGAGGCCACGGATTCGCACTCGCGAACCGTGGCCTTTGTCGTGAGAGGGCTCTCACGTACATCGGCAGTCGGTTCTCGTCGCATCACCAACCGTCACACCGATATTCATCGAAGAGAGCGTAAGGAGCACGACGTGTCAACCGTGACCGTTCGGACGACATGCCGAAACGACGTCCGTAGCCGGACCGGCTCGGACAGCCGTCCCTACAACGAGATACCGTGCCGCGAGGTCGATCCCGACCTCTGGTTCGCCGAATCTCCGACCCAGCTCGAGCAGGCGAAGGAACTGTGCGCCGGCTGCCCCATCCGCCGGCGCTGCCTCGACGCGGCCCTCGGGCGCGCCGAACCGTGGGGCGTGTGGGGAGGAGAGATCTTCGACCAGGGCGTCGTCATCGCCCGTAAGCGTCCCCGTGGGCGGCCCCGCAAGGACGCTGGCGAGACCACGGAGGCAGCGTGCGCATGAGTCGTGGACTGCACGACAACGACTTCCGCCGAGCGCGACTGCGCTCGGCGGACGTCGTCGTCACTCGGTGAAGCCGGGCAACCATTCTTCGAGAATGGACCGATACGGGGCGTAGGCATCGAGCTGGGCGCAGATGCCCACTGTGCCGAGAAGCACCCGGAAGATCATGGCGTACTGCGGCGGAAGATTCAGCGACCGCGCTGTCTTGAATTGGGTGGTGGTGAAATCGGTTGCATTGCTTGCCATTCCTTGCATCCACGCACGGGTGAAGTGGAACGACTCCATCTTGATCGGATCGGTGATCGGACGCAGGTAGTCCGCGATCTCCTTGTCCGACACGTCGCGACCGGCGATGATGAAATTCTGCTCCCGCAACAGCTCGGTCAATTCGTCGAACTTCTCTTCCCTGGCGAGCCGCACCATCGCGCCGAGCTCCCGCGGCAGCCCGTTCGGAAGAGCAAGTGCCGCACCGAAGTCGATTGCGCCGAGTCGCCCGTCGGGAAGCAGCATGAAGTTGCCGGGATGTGGGTCGCCGTGGAGGATCTTCACTCGCGCGGGTGACGCGAACTGGAACAGCGCCAGTCGCCCGCCCGCCGTGTTCCGTTCTTCGACAGTGCCTTTGGCGATGATGGCCGACAGAGGTGTGCCGGTCATCCATTCGGAGATCATGACTTTCGGCGAGCTTGCCACCACCCGAGGCACGGCGAAGTTCTCGTCGTCGTCGCCGATCGCCGTAGCGAAGGCCCGCTGGTTGCTTCCCTCGATGCGGTAGTCCAGCTCCTCCTCCGTGCGCGCGGACAGCTCGTCCAGCACGGATTTGATGTCGGTGCCCGGCATCACCGTCGCAAAGATCCCGACGAATCTCTGCAATGTCTTCAGGTCCGAGCGGAGCGCAACATCCGCACCCGGGTACTGCACTTTCACCGCGACGTCGCGTCCGTCCGACCACACCGCACGGTGGACCTGGCCGATGCTCGCGGACGCGGTGGGTGTGTCGTCGAACTCCCGGACCCGCTGTCGCCAGCCGGTACCCAGCTGCTGATCCAGCACGGCATGCACACGTTTGACCGGCATGGGCGGCGCCTCGGCCTGCAATTTGGTGAGCGCTTCGCGATACGGCTCCGCGAATTCCTCTGGAACGGCTGCCTCGAACACGCTGAGGGCCTGCCCGAGTTTCATGGCGCCGCCCTTGAGCTCACCGAGCACGCTGAACATCTGCTCGGCTGCTTTGGCGGCCAGCTGCGCGTCGATTTCGTCGCGATCGCCGCCGGCTATCTTTCGGCCGAAACCCATCGCCGCACGACCCGCGATCCCGAGCGGGATGCTGGCCAGTTTGGCGGTTCGTGCGGAGCTGCGTCGGGGGATGTCGGGCACACCTCCATCATTCACGACGACGCCCGAACGTGCCTGCGCACCCTGGTCGGAGGCGCTCAGGTGCGCGTGGTGCACCCGCAGAGCCGATGGACCGGCCACATGCGCTGCCTGAGCGACGCGCGGTCGACATCCACCTCGATGCTGCGCCCCAGCGTGGTGGGCGGGGGACCGATCGGCCGGGTGAGGAGCGCATCGACCTGCGCGACGGCGAGTGCCGCGGTCGCTGCGACGGTGGTGGACGACGCGGTGCCGGTGGTCCCGAACAATTGTGCGGCGAGATAGGGCCACTCCCGGTCGTACTCGCAGCGCACGAGGTCCACACACCGAAGGCAACTCGTGTGCCCCGGAAGCACCAGTGGTCCGACCACTCCGCATCCGTCCCGCAGGCGCACCGGAATGTGCGGCGTCAGGCTGCGCATCAGCTCGGTCACCGCGCCGGGGTCGGGAATCAACTGGTCGGTCAGAACGACGCAGTCGAAGCCGCACGGTCCACTGGGGAGTGCGGACGCAGCTCGGCCGACATCGCTCCCCGGCGTCAGACCCTTTGCCACGGCGTCCGCGAGGGGCCCCCGACCGACGACGAGCAACGTTCGACGTCCGGCGTCGGTGTCCGGACGGGGACGCACCAACGCAGCGTCCTCGAGCTCACGGAGGATGCGCGTCATGTGTGACGCATCGATTCCGAGTTCGGCGGCACGCCAATACAGGTCGGGGACGCTGCGCCGCCCGTCCATGAGCCGGAGCGCAGAGATCATCGTCCGCGGTTCCACCCCGGACGGCGGACTCAGTAGGCGAGTGCGTTCCGGAGTGCAGCCCACCTGCACGGACCCGTCTCTACGCACGAGAAGGGTGAGGTGTCTGTCCAGTTCGGGACTGATCGAGAGCTTGCGGGATCCGAGTGTCACCGACTACGGATACCGCATCTCGGTCCGTGGGGGCCGTCGCTCGGTCCGGTTATCCACAGCCCCACAGGGTGCCGACCTGCGGCAACGGCCGGACGCGACCGGAAAACGCCAGGTCGATCAGGTCTCGTCTGTTTCCGGTCCGTCGGACTTGTTCTCACGCGCTTCCCGCTCGCGCTTCTCGGTCGCTTCCAACTCGGCGATCGGGTCGTCGAACGTTCCGGTGTCGCCACCGACGATGCGATCGACGAAGGCGGCGGAGTTGTCCAGATCAGCGGCGTCCGGCAGCAGGTCGGGGTGCGCCCACACACCGTCGCGTCCGTCGATCCCGGCACCGTCGGTCAACCGGCGCCACAACTCGGCGGCTTCGCGGACCTTGCGTGGCCGCAGTTCGAGTCCGACCAGCGTCGCGAACGTCTGCTCGGCGGGGCCACCGGACGCACGACGACGACGAATGGTCTCGGCCATCGCGGACGCCCCGGGAAGCCGCTCGCCCAGTGCGTTGCCGACGACGGTGTCGACCCAACCCTCGACGAGAGCGAGCAACGTCTCGAGGCGTTCGAGGGCCGCCTTCTGCTCGGGAGTCGTCTGAGGTTCGAACGTGCCCTGCTGCAGGATCTTCTCGAGCTGAGCCGGGTCGGTGAGCGCGGACGGGTCGATGCCCTGCGCGGCTTCTTCGAGGGCGCTGAAGTCCATCCGGATTCCCCGCGCGTACTCCTCGACCGTCGCGAGCACCCGCTGGCGAAGCCACGGAACGTGACTGTAGAGGCGGTGATGTGCCACTTCACGCGCCGCGAGAAACACCAGCACCTCGCGCTCGGGCAGTTCGGTTCCCTTGCTGAACTCGGCCACAGCGGCCGGGAGCAACGCGCCGATGTCCTTGGGGCCGAGCGGAAGTCCGATGTCGGTGGAGGTCAGGACCTCCTTCGCGAGCTGGCCGAGTGCTTGGCCGAGTTGCGACCCGAACGCGAGTCCGCCCATCTGGCCCAGCATGCCCATCATCGGACCCATCATCTGCTGCGCCTCGGCGGGCAGGCCCGAGGTCCACATGCCGGAGATCTGCTGCGCCACCGGATCACACAGGCGCTTCCAGGTGTTCAGCGTGTTGTCGAGCCACTGCTGCGGTGTCCAGGCTTCGGTACGGACGGCGCCGGCCGGAAGGATGGTCGCCTCGTCCAGCCACTGTTCGGCGAGGTGGGCCGCGTCGGTGATCGCGGTGCGTTCACCGTCACGGATGACGGGTGCAGCACCGATCTGCTGCAACGCCAACTTCTTCGCCACGTCGTAATTCACCGGCCCCGATCCGCCTCCGGTGCCCATGCCGCTGAGCATCTGACCGAACTGCGTGAGCATCTGCCCCAGCGCCGCGGGATCGAACCCTTCCGCGCCGAAACCGAAGCCGCCGGCACCGCTCGCGGGGTCACCGGGCTTGTTCGGCTCGCGATCGGAATCGTCGTCGGAACCGGAGAATCCGAAATTGCTCATGGCTCAACGGTACAAGGCATGGCGTGACCGAGCGCCCTGTCGCGTGCGCTGTGCGCGAACACGGTCTCTACTGTGGATCGGGTGAATCGGAGGATTGCGACCCTGCTCGTCGCGCTGTTGCCGGTGTTGGTGCTCGGCGTTCTCGGCACGGTCGTCACCGTGCCGTTCGCTGCGCTCGGACCCGGTCCCACGTTCAACACCCTCGCCGAGGTCGACGGGAAACAGGTGGTGGACATCGAAGGAACCCCCGTCGACCCGACGTCGGGCAACCTGAACATGACCACCGTCGCAGTACGCGACGGACTGAACGTCTTCGAAGCGCTCGGGTTGTGGCTCAGCGGCCGTCAGGGCCTGGTCCCGCGCGAGGAGGTCTACCCGCCCGAGAAGACCGAGCAGGAAATTCAGGACGCCAATCAGGCCGATTTCCAGCAGTCGGAGAACAGCGCGGAACTGGCCGCCCTGCATTTTCTGGACCTACCGGTGGACCTTCGGATCAAGGACGTGTCCGACGACGGGCCGGCCGCGAACGCACTGCGCGACGGGGACACCCTGGTGTCCATCGACGGAAAGCCGGTCACGACGGTCAGCGGCGTGCAGGACGTGGTCGGGGACATCGCGCCCGACACGTCGATCACGCTCGACATTCTTCGCGACGGAGCGCCGGTCAGCGAGACCGTGACGGTGGGTGCACGCCCCGGCGACACCGGACGCGGGTACCTCGGGGTCACCCCCGAAGAAGTCCCGAACGTCCCCTTCGACGTCACCTTCAACCTGGCCGACATCGGCGGTCCGTCGGCCGGGCTGATGTTCACGCTCGCCGTGATCGACAAACTCAGCCCCGGTGAACTCAGCGGCGGACGCTTCGTGGCCGGCACCGGAACGATCGCGTCCGACGGAACGGTCGGGCCGATCGGCGGAATCCCGTACAAGCTCATCGCTGCCCGTGAGGCCGGTGCCACCACGTTCCTCGTCCCGTCCGAGAACTGCGACGAGGCCAAAGCTCATGCCCAGGACGGTTTGCAACTGGTGAAGGTCGACTCGCTGGGCAGTGCGGTCGACTCCCTGACGTCGCTGCGCTCCGGAGGCGACGCGCCCAGCTGCTAGCGCCCAGGGGCGCTAGTCGTCGTCCTCGACCGCGTCGAGGGTGGCATAGAGCGCGGCGACGACGTTCGGAGCCAAGTTTTCGTACGTCAGAAGTTCGACGGGCGCGTCCGGATCGTCGTCGTCCTCGTGCGGGCGCAGTTGCAGCAGCGCCAGGGCCGGCCCGTCCCGAAGCACTGCGGCGATGAGTCGTCCGTCACGCCGCTCGGGGTGCGACTCGGCAGCGATGCGCGCGGCGTGATCGGCCGCGTCCCGATCGGCCAGCAGCGGCGCGAGCGCACTGTCGAGATCGGATTCGGCGTCGGGCGGAAGTACCACGATCTCCTCGACCAACGCGCAACCGGACACCGAGGCAGGCCAGGACGTGGTGGCCAGGAACTCGTCGAGCGCGGGGGACCCGCCGTCGACGTCGGCGGGAAGCCGCTCCTGCGCAACGGGAGTCAGTTCGGCGCCGTCGGCCAACTGGTCGAGCAGAGCGGGTTCCGCTGCCGCCAGTGCGGCGGTGGACACGATCGCGAACATCTGCGGCGGCTGGTCCCAACCGCCTGCGTCGACGAACTCGACCACCTCGCGCACGCAACGGGCCAGAGCGGCTTCTGCACCCTCGGCGTCGGCGCCGTGATCGAAGTACGCGTCGTCTCTCTCGCTCACCCGACCATCCTTGCACTCGGTACTACAGTCGGCATCGCCGCCACCGCCACCCAGCGGCTCGACGGCGGTCGCTCGACGCTTGCGTAGAGTGGCGGAAAAATCGGACATTGCGATAACTGCCACATCTGCGACGAGCAGGTCGGGTATCGCGCGAAAACTGGAGTGTGGCACGTGGGCATGAGGCCCCCAACCGGACTGCCGTCTCTGTCGAGGCGCAGCCGAACCCTTCTCGTACTGGCGCTTGTGGTGGCAGTTCTCCTGCTGGTCGGCCCCAGGATCGTGTACACGTACACGGACTGGCTGTGGTTCGGCGAGGTCGGATTCCGCGGTGTCTTCACCACGGTTCTCTTCACTCGCCTCATCACGTTCCTGGTCGTCGCACTGCTGGTGGGCGGCATCGTGTTCGGGGCCATGGTGGTGGCGTACCGGTCTCGTCCGGTCTTTGTCCCCGTCGCCGGGCCGAACGATCCGATCGCGCGCTACCGCACGACCGTCATGAGCCGGCTGCGACTGTTCGGCATCGGCGTTCCCATCGTGGTGGGTGTGCTGTCCGGCCTTGTCGCGCAGGGAAACTGGGTCACCGTTCAGCTGTTCCTGCACGGCGGATCCTTCGGCATACAGGACCCGCAGTTCGGACTCGATGTCGGCTTCTATGCCTTCGACCTGCCGTTCTACCGGTCGGTGCTCAACTGGCTGTTCGTGGCGACGCTGATCGCGTTCCTCGTCGCACTGCTGACGCACTACATCTTCGGCGGCCTCCGACTGACCGGCCGCGAGGGTGCACTGACGAAGTCCGCTCGCATCCAGCTTGCGGCCCTCGCCGGAACGTTCATCGTGCTCAAGGCCGTGGCTTACTGGTTCGACCGGTACTCACTGCTGTCGAGCGGGCGCAAGGAACCCACCTTCACCGGAGCCGGCTTCACCGACATCAACGCGGTGCTGCCCGCCAAATTGATCCTGCTCGCCATAGCGGTCATCTGTGCTGCCGCGTTCTTCGCCGCAATCTTCCTTCGCGACCTGCGGATCCCGGCGTTGGCCACAGCGCTGCTGGTGCTGTCGTCGATCCTCGTCGGCGCAGTGTGGCCGCTCGTGGTGGAGCAGTTCTCGGTGCGCCCGAACGCGGCCGACAAGGAAAGCCCGTTCATCGAACGCAATATTCAGGCGACCCGAGAGGCCTACGGAATCACCGACGGCACAGTCGAGTACAAGGACTATTCCGGTCAGGCGAGCGAATCGCCGCAGCAGGTTGCCAGCGACACCGATACCTTGTCCAATATTCGACTGCTCGATCCGAACGTGTTGTCTCGGACCTTCACTCAGCAGCAGCAGATCCGAAACTTCTACGGCTTCCCCGACTCGTTGGCGGTGGACCGGTACGAGACGAACGGCCAGCTTCGTGACTACGTCGTGGCGGCTCGTGAAATTTCGCCCCAGTCCCTCAACGGCAACCAGACCGACTGGATCAACCGGCACACGGTCTACACCCACGGCAACGGCTTCGTTGCCGCACCGGCCAATTCGGTCGTCGGCGTCGCCACGGACGGTGATACGAGTGCCGACACGGGCGGGTATCCGGACTACGACATCAACTGGATCGAGAACAACCGCGAAGGAACCATCCGCAACGACGGTCCGGCGAAGCTCGACCAACCCCGCATCTACTACGGGCCCGTGATCGCGAACTCGGACGCCGACTACTCCATTGTCGGATCCGGCGGAGATCCTCGCGAATACGACTCGGACAGCAAGAGTTTCACGTACGACGGTCAGGGCGGTGTGCCCATCGACAACTGGTTCAACAGGGCGTTGTTCGCCGCCAAGTACACCGAGCGCAATCTGCTGTTCTCCAGCGCGATCGACGATCAGTCGAAGATCATCTTCAACCGTGATCCGCGCGACCGAGTGCAGAAGACCGCTCCCTGGTTGACCCTCGACGGATCGACCTATCCGGCCGTCGTGGACGGCAAGATCGTGTGGATCATCGACGGTTACACGACCTTGGACAACTACCCGTACTCGCAGCAGATGTCGCTGGACGACGCGACCGTGGACTCCCTGGCCTCCACCACGACTCGCGCGCTTCCGAGCAAGCAGGTCGGGTACATCCGGAACTCCGTGAAGGCCACCGTCGATGCCTACGACGGAACCGTCAAGCTCTACCAGCAGGACGAGAACGATCCGGTGCTGAAGGCATGGATGTCGGTGTTCCCGGGAACCGTGTTGCCGAAGTCGGACATCTCGCCCGAATTGGCAAGCCATTTCAAGTACCCGGAGGATCTGTTCAAGGTCCAACGCGAACTGTTGACGCGGTACCACGTGAACGATCCGCGAGAGTTCTTCACCAACAACGCGTTCTGGGAAGTGCCCGGTGATCCCACCGTCGACGGCGGCACCGGTACCAACTTGAGTCAGCCGCCGTACTACGTCGTGGCGGCGGACCCGTCGACCAGGTCGGAAGGGGCCACGTTCCAGCTCACCAGCGCACTGACCGGATTCCGGCGGCAGGTTCTGGGGGCGTACGTGAGTGCCGACTCGTCACCGGAGGCGTACGGAAAGATCACGGTCCTGCAGTTGCCCACGGACACGTCCACTCAGGGTCCGATCCAGGTGCAGAACCAGATGACGACCACGACAGCGGTGTCGGAGAACCTGGGTATCGTGCGTCGCGAGAACACGGTGACCTTCGGGAACCTGCTGACCTTGCCGGTCGGCAACGGCGGGTTGCTGTACGTGGAACCGGTGTACGCCTCTCGGGCCAACGACTCGTCGTCCTACCCGCAGCTCATCAGGGTGCTCGTGAGTTACGGCGGTCGTGTCGGTTACGCACCGACGCTCAGCGAGGCGCTGAACCAAGCGATCGGACAGGGTGCGGGAACTCCGGCAACAGTTCCTACTCAGTCGCCGTCCGACACGGGCGGTCAGACGAGCTCGCCCGCCCCGTCGTCGTCGGCAGCCCCGTCGACCTCGCAGAGTCCGCAGGCGCCGGCCAATCGGGATGCCGCCGTCGCCGGTCTGAACACGGCCCTGCAGAACGTCCGCGCGGCGCAGACATCGGGCAATTTCGCGCAGTTGGGTGACGCTCTGAACGCACTGCAGACGGCAGTCGATCAGTACAACGCATCCGGCGGGTGACAGTTGCCGCATCATGACGAAAAAGCCCCACACCGTGACGGTGTGGGGCTTTTTCTATCGGCTGATTATCGGCCGATGCCGTTGATCAAGCCGGCGTTGGCGTTGACCAGGTCGCTGTACTGCTGCCCGAGACCGTACTGGTCGGCGATGGCCTTGCCCTGATCGACCAGACCGGCCAGCGGTGCGGGGGCCGGTGCCGCGGCGGGGGCCGCCGCCGGAGCGGGTGCCGCTGCCGGGCTCTGGGCCGCAGCGGTCGAACCCGAGCTGAGGTACTGGCCGCACACGGGCCACGCACCTGCTCCCTGGGTCTGCAGGACGTTCTCGGCGACGCGGACCTGCTCGGCCTTCGACGCGTTGTGTGCCGATCCGGAACCGCCGTTGGCGGCCCAGGTGCTTTGCGAGAACTGGAGACCGCCGTAGTAACCGTTGCCGGAGTTGATGCCCCAGTTGCCGCCGCTCTCGCACTGTGCGACGCCGTCCCAGTTGTGGGTTGCAGCGCTGGCGGTACCGGTGCTCAGCCCGAGCGGAATTGCGACGGCCGCGCCGGTGACAGCGGCCCATCCGAGTGCGCGCGTGCTGATCTTCTTTGCTGTGGTCATGCGGAATGAATCCTCTCGTGCTGGTAGACGCGAGCGGCGCGTGAAGGCCATTGATGCTCGTCGATCCCTGCCCCCGGGTAAGTCGGGTATCCGATCCCGCGGGGCAGTGAGCGTCCAGCGGCGGGTCGGCCTGGCCTTGATGCGGACCGAGGGCGACGGTAATGGAGGAATCGTGGGTCGTCATATGTACTTTCGCTCCATACCCGGGGCGCGAGACCAGGCCCAAAATCGGCATTCGGCCTGTTCGGACGGTATGACAGCACAACCGTGTCCTGATCGTGATCTTGTTGTTACGTGGCGGGGATCACCCTCTTTTTGAGACCGCGGTCACCCGATTTCCGCGTATTTCCACCCGTTCGACGCGGGAATCCCGTTGCTCGGCACGCGATTTGCTATTGGTCGACGCCGTCCGGTAACTTCTTGTTCAGCAACCGAAGCGGTTCACGAATCGCAGCGGGTGCAGGCATCGCGGGGTGGAGCAGCTCGGTAGCTCGCTGGGCTCATAACCCAGAGGTCGCAGGTTCAAATCCTGTCCCCGCTACCACTCTTCAGGCTCGGAATCTTCGGATTCCGAGCCTGAAGTCGTTTCCGGCCCCGGTCGCGGTGTACGAGGCGAGCTTCGCCCAGCCCCGCCGAACACCCCTCAGCGCCATCTCAGCATCGACGCTGATACTCGTGTGGTGCGACGACTGCGATTCCATTCCGCCCGGCCCTTCCCGGGTGAGGGGTTGTCGATGCGGCGCCGCGTTCTGCTCTTGACGACCGCTCTGGCGGCCATCGCGGTGGCGGCCTGTTCGATTGCCATCTACGTCGTCACCGAAGACGCTCTGCGTGCGCAGATCGCGGAGCGCGTCGAGCGGAACGCAGCCAAACTGGCGGTCAGTTCGTCCACGCAGATGTCGCCGAACGCACTCGGCTTCGCCAACGACGGAACCGGCCCCATGCGCGTCGCGATGATCACGGCGGCGGGCGAATTCATCGCGCAGGACGGATCCACCGAACCGTTCCTGACCGAGAGCGGTCAGATGTCCACGTCGCTGCAGCCCCTCGTGAGAGGTGAGACAGGCCAGGTTTCCACCGAAGCGGACGGTTTCCTGATGTGCGGCATAACCGCGGTCGGGGGAGACATCGTTCTGGTGGCGGAACCCGAATCCACCATGGCGCCGACCATGCACACGCTGGTGGTGTGGCTCAGCGCCCTGGGGGGCCTCCTCATTCTTCTCGCGGCCGCAGTGGGCGCCGCGGCGGCGGGAATCGGCTTGAGGCCGGTCGAGCGCCTCACTCGTGCGACACGGCGGGTGGCGTCGATGGGAGACCTGACGCCGATCACGGTGACCGGCAAGGACGAGTTGGCTCAGTTGGCCGTCGGGTTCAATGCGATGCTTCGCGCGCTCGACTCGTCACGGGCGCGTCAGAGCCAACTGGTCGTGGACGCCGGTGCGGAGTTGCAGGCTCCCCTGACGGCTCTACGCACGAATATCGAACTGCTTATCGCGGTGCAGGCAGAAGGCGGGCCGGGTCTGGACCGGGCCACCGAAGCGGCATTGCGGACGGATGTGCTCGATCAGTTGGACGAGCTCACGGGCCGCATCCATCGACTCGTGGAGGATGCGAGAGAGGCGTCGCCGCAAGCGATGTCGAGCTGAACGAGAGAACGGGCCCGGTGCGTCGATCTGCACCGGGCCCGCTCTCGGGTACGAATCACTTCAGTTCGGCGGACGACTTTCCGAGCACTCGACGAGCAACGATCAGCTGCTGAATCTGCTGGGTGCCCTCGAAGATGTCGAGGATCTTCGAGTCGCGCGACCACTTCTCGAGCAGCAACCGCTCGGAGTAGCCGAAGGTCCCGGCCAACTCCACTGCCTTGAGAGTGACGTCCGTCGCGGTGCGCCCGGCCTTGGCCTTGGACATCGAGGCCTGCAGCGAGTTCGGCTCCTTGTTGTCGGCCATCCACGCTGCGCGAAGCGCAAGCAGGTATGCCGCTTCCCAGTCGGATTCGAGCCGGATGTACTCCGACGCCGCAGCGCTCTGACTGTTCGACGGAGCGTCGTACGAAATGTCGACGCCGGCGTCGGTCAGGATGGTGCGCAGCTCTTCCAGTGCGGCACGGGCGACGCCGATGGCCATACCGGCCACGAGCGGACGCGTGTTGTCGAACGTCTGCATGACGCCCGCAAAGCCCTTGTCCGTGTTGACATCTGCGGATCCGAGGAGGTTGTCCTTCGGGATGCGGCAGTTCTCGAACAGCAATGCCGCGGTGTCGGACGCCTTGATGCCGAGCTTGTGCTCGAGCCGGGCCACGGTCATTCCCGGGGTGTCGCGCGGAACGACGAACGACTTGATGGCCGCGCGTCCCTTGCTCTTGTCGACGCTCGCCCACACCACGACGTGGGTGGAACGCTCACCCGCAGTGACGTAGATCTTCTCGCCGTTGAGGACCCACTCGTCGCCGTCGAGCGTGGCGGTCGCGGTGACGGCTGCGGAGTCGGAGCCGAAGCTGGGCTCGGTGATGGCCATGGACGCCCACACCTTGCCGAAACGCTCGAGCTGGGCGTCGGTGGCCACGGCGGCGATGGCCGAGTTGCCGAGACCCTGGTACGGGATGGACAACGTCAGGCCGACGTCACCCCAGCACGTCTCGATGACGTTGACCAGAGCGGACATGTTGCCGCCGTTGGCGTTTGCCGTCTTGCTGGGCTTGGGTGCATCTTCGCTGTTCTTGTCACGCCCGCCGGCTGCGCCGCCGATGTCACCGCCGGCGTCGGTCATGCCTTCGACCATGGCGGCCATGGTGTTCAGCTCGACCGGATATTCGTGCTCGGCGAGGTCGTATTTGCGTGAGATCGGACGGAAGATCTCGGCGGCGACCTGATGTGCCTGGTTCGCCTGAGCCTTCAGCTTTCTGGGGAGCTCGAGATTGATCATCGTGGTTCCTTAGTCAAGGAGTGAGTCGAGAAAGAAGGGTGGGCGAATCAGATGAGGACGATGCCCTCGGCGACGCCGACGGCACGCAGGTCGCGGTACCAGCGCTCGGCCGGGTGCTCCTTGGTGAAGCCGTGGCCGCCGAGCAGCTGCACGCCGTCGAGGCCGATCTGCATGCCCTTGTCGGTGGCCAGGCGGCGAGCCAGCGCCGATTCGCGAGCGAACGACAGTCCCTGCTCGGCGCGCGACGCGCCGCGTTGGGTCACCAGGCGGATGCTGTCGAGTTCGATGGCGATATTGGCCACCATGAACGCGACTGCCTGACGGTTGCTGATCGGCTCACCGAACGCGGTGCGCTCGTTCACGTACGGGACGACGTAGTCGAGAACGGCCTTGGACGTGCCTGCGGCCATCGATGCCCATCCGAGGCGAGCCAGACGCACGGCGTCGGCGTACTCCCCGGCCCGACTCGTCGAATCGCCGTCGCCGAGCAGTGCGGATTCGGGCACCGCTACGTCGGTCAGGTGCAGTCGTCCGAGACCCGCCGCCCGCAGGCCCATGCTGGGATCCGCTTCGACGACAAGCCCTTTGGTGTCGGATTCGACGATGAAGAAGCACGGCTTGCCGTCCAGCTCCGCGCCGATGACGAACAACTCGGCCGACGCAGCCGCAGGAACCAGGCTCTTGACGCCGTTGAGCTTGTAACCGCTGGGGGAGCGGACGGCCTTGGTCTGCAACGCGAACGGATCGAACAGCGCACGAGGCTCGTTGATCACGACGGACGCGCCGGGAACCGTCTCACCGGTGAACGCCGGGAGGTACGTCTTCTGCTGCGCGTCGGTGCCCCACTGGGTGAGAGCGACCGCGACACCGCTCGGCGCGAGGATCGGAAGTGCAAGGCCCATGTCGCCGTACGCGAGTGCCTCTGCGACAAGCGAATTGGTGACCGCTCCGCGTTCGCTCGCGGCGCCCTCGAGCTGTTCGGGGACGTTGATCAGAGTGATGCCCAGTTCGGCTGCACGGCGGCCCAGGTCCGCGGGGGACTCCGCGGCCTCGTCGGCGTCGTGCGCGGCCGGACGCATTATTTCCTCGGCGAACTCCTTCACCGTCTCGACGATCATCTTCTGCTCGTCGTCGGGCGTCAGGTCGAAGTAGTCCTTGCGCGCAACGGTCGCGTCGGGGAGCCGCTCGGGCTTGCCGCCGCCTGCGACCTTCTCGAACGTGCGGGTGGCCGCGCCCAGTGTCTTGAACCCGGTCTTGGTGCTCTCGTAGGTCACGCGGTCGATGGTCTGGCGGAGGTTGTACTTCTCGGCCAGCTCCGAACCGGTGATCTTGGTCAGCACGCGCATCGCGGTGCCGATCGCGTCACGTTTGACGGGGTTCAGGCCCGGCGCGGAAGTATCTCGTACGCTGTCTTGCTTCGTCATGATCACCAGCTGCTTCTCGGTGTTCGGTCGTGGACTCCTCTATCTTACTCACCGGTAAGATAGGTGTCTACTACCGAGTAGATCGCGGCTGGAGTCGAGCCAGTACCGCGTCGTGGAGCAGCCCGTTCGTGGCCACCGCACTGCCTCCGTGCGGCCCGGCGGCTCCGTTCAGCGCGGTGAATCGCCCGCCCGCCTCACGCACGATGAGGTCGAGCGGTGCCAGGTCCCACAACGACACCTCGGGTTCGGTGGCGATGTCCAACCCGCCTTCGGCCAGCAGACAGTAGGAGAAGAAGTCCCCGTATCCGCGCACTCGCCAGACGGCGTCGGTCAGGTCGACGAAGTCCTCACGCAGACCCAACTCGCGCCATCCGGACAGGCTGGCGAAACTCAGGCTCGCCGACCCGATGTCGTGGACCGACGACACCTGAAGACGCCGAGCTTCCTCGTCGCCGAAACGGCCGAACGCCCCCGCTCCGGCGCAGGCCCACCACCGCCGGTTCAACGCCGGCGCACTCACCACGCCGACGACGGGCACACCGTCGTCGAGCAGGGCGATCAGCGTGGCCCAGATCGGTACGGAGCGGACGAAGTTCTTCGTTCCGTCGATGGGATCGACCACCCACTGCCGCCCGACGAACGACGCGTCGCCCCCGAACTCCTCGCCCAGGACGGCGTCCCCTCGACGCTGCGCTGCGATCATTCCTCGAACCGCGGTCTCGACCGCGAGGTCGGCGTCCGACACCGGAGTCAGATCCGGCTTGTCGTCCACCCGAAGATCCACGGCACGAAACCGGTCGCGGGTGATGTCGTCGGCCGCGTCGGCGAGACGTAGGGCGAGTTCGAGGTCGGGGGAGTAATCGGGCACCGGACGAGATTACTCATCGCCCGGCGCCCGGCATCACAGCTCTCCGCCGTCACAACACTACGAGGTGACTTCCTTCAGCTTCCCGGTCGCCACGTCGAAGACGAACCCACGCAGGGACGTCGTCTTGCTCACGAACGGAGACGTCTCGATGCGCTTCAGGGACTGCCGAACGTCCTCGTCGAGATCGGAGAACGCTTCTGCCGACCACGCCGGCTTCACACCGGTCTCACTCAGGATCCCCGCCTTGAAGTCGTCGTCGGTGAACGTCAGCATCCCGCAGTCGGTGTGGTGAATCAGGATGATCTCCGTGGTGCCCAGGAGTCTCTGGCTGATGGCGAGGGATCGGATCTCGTCGTCGGTCACCACGCCGCCGGCGTTGCGGATGACGTGTGATTCACCGTCGGCGATCCCCAGGATCCGGTACACGTCCAGGCGCGCATCCATGCACGCCACCACGGCAACGTGCTTGCTCGGAGGAAGCGGTAGCGGGCCTTCGAACTGTGCTGCGTATGTCTCGTTGTTCTTCAGATACTCGTCCGTGACTGTCATCGATGTCCTTTGTTGGTTTGCCGCATGCGATCCGACGCATGTGAACCGTGCCGAAGCGAGCGCTGTGGCGCCAGTGATCCGCGCGACGTGATCGGAAGGGTTGACACTCGGTGTCATCGACGGGTGTCATCACGACGTCGCCGCTCCCGGTAGCCTCGACTACCGTGCATCCCGACGTTTCCGCAGACATAGCCGAGCTCGACGCCACCTTGAAAACGGTGGAGTCGGTGCTCGACATCGACGAACTCCGGCGTCGAATCGACGAGCTCGAGCATCAGGCCGCAGACCCGGAACTGTGGAACGACCAGGAGCACGCACAGCAGGTCACCAGCCAGCTCTCCCACGCTCAAACCGAATTGCGTCGGGTCGAGGAACTGCGGCAACGGCTCGACGATCTGCCCATTCTGTACGAGCTCGCCGAGGCCGAAGAGGGCGCTGCGGGCGCCGATGCACTCGCCGAGGCCGACGGCGAGCGCACGTCACTGCATGCCGATGTCGAGTTGCTGGAAGTCAGAACGCTGCTCTCGGGTGAGTACGACAAGCGTGACGCCTTGGTCAACATTCGCTCCGGAGCGGGCGGGATCGACGCGGCCGACTGGGCGGAGATGCTGATGCGCATGTACATCCGCTGGGCGGAGAAGCATGGATACGGCGTCGAGGTCTACGACACGTCGTATGCGGAAGAGGCCGGCATCAAGAGTGCGACGTTCGCGGTGAAGGCGCCCTACAGTTACGGGACCCTGTCGATCGAGCAGGGCACCCACAGGTTGGTGCGGATCAGTCCGTTCGACAACCAGGGTCGCCGTCAGACGTCGTTCGCGGAGGTCGAGGTACTTCCCGTGGTGGAGACGACCGACCACATCGAGATTCCGGAGGGCGACATCCGTGTCGACGTGTACCGGTCGTCGGGGCCCGGCGGTCAGTCCGTCAACACCACCGACTCCGCGGTGCGCCTGACCCACATCCCGACCGGAATCGTCGTGACGTGTCAGAACGAGAAGTCGCAGCTGCAGAACAAGGTGTCGGCAATGCGCGTGCTGCAGGCCAAGTTGCTGGAGGTCAAGCGCAAGGAAGAACGCGCGGAGATGGACGCCCTCAAGGGTGACGGCGGCAGTTCCTGGGGCAATCAGATGCGCTCCTACGTCCTGCACCCCTATCAGATGGTGAAGGACCTGCGTACCGAGTACGAGGTCAACAATCCGTCCGCCGTGCTCGACGGTGACATCGACGGGTTCATCGAGTCGGGCATCCGGTGGCGCATGCGCTCGGACGAGGCGTAACCGCCATGGGCTTCCTGACACCTCCGCCCGATCTGGTCTTCTGGCTGCAGAACAATTTCCTGGAAATGATCCTGTGGATTCTGGGCGGCCTGCTCGCCGGCCGTGCCGTGAACTGGGCCGGCGCCAAGATCACCGGACGCATCGACCGGACGTATCAGCAGACCGACGCCCTCATTCGCACGGAAGCGGCGAAGCATCGGCATTCGCTCGCGCAGGTGATCACCTGGGTCGTGATCGCCCTGATCTACGTTCTGGTCGGAATCCGGGTGCTCCAACGCCTCGGTTTCCCCATCACGAGCCTGGTCGCGCCCGCGACGGTGCTCGGCGCCGCGCTCGGATTCGGTGCGCAGCGCATCGTCCAGGACATCCTGTCCGGGTTCTTCATCATCACCGAACGTCAGTACGGCTACGGCGACGTGGTGCAGCTCGCGATCACCGGTACCGCGAACGACGCAGTCGGCACCGTCGAGGACGTGACGCTTCGAGTCACCCGGGTGCGGTCGGCGGAGGGCGAGGTCATCACCGTTCCGAACGGACAGATCGTCAAGGCAGTCAACCTCTCGAAGGACTGGGCGCGAGCGGTCATCGACGTCCCCGTACCCCCCACCGCGGACCTGGCGAAGGTCACCGAGTTGCTCAAGTCCGTCGGACAGGAAACGCACAACGACAGGCATCTCGCCGCGCTGCTGCTCGACGAGCCCACCGTGATGGGCGTCGAAAGTATCGAGGTGGATCAGGTGAACCTGCGGGTGGTGGCCAGAACCTTGCCGGGCAAGCAGTTCGAGGTGGGTCGTGAACTGCGCGCCCGCATCGCCATCACGTTGCGGCGCAACGGCATCACCGTCTCGCCCGAGCTTTCGGCCGACCGAACCGTGGGGAGCGACCTGTGACGCAGTCCGAGATTCCCCCCGTCGACGAGTCGGCCGAGGGCAAGAAGTCCCGGTTCGGTTGGTTGTCGAAGGTTCCGTCGCACCTGCCCGGTGGAATCAGAACCACGACGGCCGCCCTCGGCGTGCTGTTCTTTCTTGTTCTGCTGCTGTGGAATTCGGTTCGGTACGACCCGACCCTGAACGAGAACTCGCCCGTGTACGTGCCGCCCGCTCCGTCCACCACCGAAGTGGCGCCGACGCAGCAGTACACCCCGACCAGGGTGCCATCGACAACGTCGACCCCGACGACGAGCGCGACGGCGCCGAACACCACGTCGCCCGATGTCGGAACCACCGGCGGCAGCGGTACGGCAACCACCACACCGGCCCCGACGACGACCCCCGGATTCCAGCTCCCCACCATCCCCGGTCTACAGCTACCCGGGCAGGCCCCCACCACCACGCCGGCGCGGTGAGCGAGGACGCCCTTCCGGCCTGGCGCCGCGTCACGGCGGGAGAGCCCAGGTGGGCGGCAGCCATCGCGATGCTTGCGATGATCGCCCTCCAAGTCAGCCTGCCCGACGGCCTCAACCTGACGTCGCGGTATGTGCTTCCGACCATCGAGGCGGTGCTGCTCGTGGTGTTGGTGGCGGCGAATCCACTCAGAATCGATCGGATCTCGACGCCGCTGCGGGCGCTGAGTCTCACTCTCATCACCCTGGCGAGCCTCGCGAACGCGTACTCGGCCGTCCGACTCGTCGTCGACATCGTCACCGGTGCGCACGGAGTGCAGGCTCCTGCGCTGCTGGCCACCGGCGGCGCCATCTATCTGACGAACATCATCGTGTTCGGACTCTGGTACTGGGAACTCGACCGCGGCGGCCCGGCCGCGCGGTCCGCGGGACTTGCGGAGTATCCGGACTTCCTGTTTCCGCAGATGACCGCTCCGGGCATGGCCGACCCGCACTGGGAACCGCGGTTCGCGGACTACCTGTACGTGTCGTTCACCAATGCCACCGCGTTCAGCCCGACCGACACGATGCCCATGACTCGGTGGGCGAAGCTCGCCATGTCGATCCAGTCGGTGATCGCCCTCGCGACGGTGGCGATGGTCCTCGCCCGTGCGATCAACATCTTGAACTGAGCACAGCTCTACCGCGCGCGGCGGTCCAGGGTAGGCGGGGTGCGCGCGGCTACACTGGCGACCCGTGATCAGCGTGGAGAATGTGTCCAAGTCCTACAAGTCGTCGACTCGCCCCGCGCTGGACAAGGTGTCGGTGGACATCGAGAAAGGCGAATTCGTCTTCCTCATCGGACCGTCCGGATCCGGGAAGTCGACGTTCATGCGGTTGCTCCTCAAGGAGGAGACCCCGACCTCGGGTGACATCCACGTCGCGTCCTTTCACGTCAACCGCCTGTCGGGCCGCCGGGTCCCGCGCTTGCGTCAGACCATGGGCTGCGTGTTCCAGGATTTCCGGCTTCTGCAGAAGAAATCCGTAGCCGAGAACGTGGCGTTCGCCCTCGAGGTGATCGGAAAGCCACGTTCGATGATCCAGCGCACGGTTCCCGAGGTTCTCGATCTCGTCGGGTTGTCCGGTAAGGCCGATCGCCTGCCGACCGAACTCTCCGGCGGCGAGCAGCAACGCGTGGCAATCGCGCGTGCCTTCGTCAACCGGCCACTGGTCCTGCTCGCCGACGAACCCACCGGCAACCTCGACCCGGACACCAGTTCGGACATCATGCTGCTCCTCGAGCGCATCAACCGAACGGGAACGACGGTCCTGATGGCGACTCACGACAACCACATCGTCGACTCCATGCGTCGGCGGGTGGTCGAACTAGACAACGGCCGTGTGGTCCGGGACGAGGCCAGAGGCGTCTACGGCGTGGGCAGGTAACCGCCCCACCAGCTTCCGGCCACATTCGAACGACGAAAGTTTTCTGACGATGCGCGCAAGTTTTCTGTTCGGCGAGGTCCTCACCGGCCTGCGCCGCAACATCACCATGACGATCGCGATGATCCTGACCACCGCGATCTCGCTCGGGCTGTTCGGTGGCGGACTGCTGGTGGTCCAGATGGCCGGGAAGACCCAACAGATCTTCCTCGATCGCGTCGAGGTCCAGATCTTCCTGACCGACGACGTGTCGACGACGGACCCGGACTGTTCGGGGGACATCTGCGCCGCCCTTCGTCGCGATATCGAGTCAACCCCGTCCGTGGTGTCCGTGCAGTACCTGAACCGGGCCGACGCCGTGGCCGACGCCACGAACCGTGTCTTCAAGGACCAACCCGAGCTTGCATCCCTGGTCAGTCCGGACAGCTTCCCGGCCTCGTTCAAGGTCAAGCTCAGCGACCCCGAGCGATTCGGAGTCATCAACGATCAGTTCGCCCAGCGACCCGGCGTGCAGAGCGTGCTCAACCAACGCGAACTGGTCGATCGACTGTTCAGCGTGCTGTCAGGGGTCCGCAACGCCGCCTTCGCGATCGCGGTCGTTCAGGCGCTCGCAGCAATCCTGTTGATCGCCAACATGGTTCAGATCGCGGCGTTCACTCGCCGCACCGAGGTCGGCATCATGCGATTGGTGGGAGCCACCCGTTGGTACACCCAGTTGCCGTTCCTGCTCGAAGCGGTCGTCGCAGCACTGGTGGGTGCCGTTCTCGCCATCGCGGCACTGTTCACGGCCAAATCGGTGTTCATCGACTCCGTGCTGGACGATCTGTACCAGGCGAACATTCTCGCCCGGATCACCGCGAGCGACGTGCTGCTGATCGCACCGATTCTGCTGCTGTCAGGGCTCGGCATGGCAGCGATCACCTCGTACATCACCCTCCGGCTGTACGTGCGCGAGTGACGTCTGCTTCTCGGCCGAAATAAATCGACGGTCGCACTCCTTATGATGGGTTGACACCGATCCGAAAGGTCCTGCTGTGAGAGAGAAAGGTCGCAAGGCAATTGCGACCAACCGCAAAGCCCGGCACAACTACTCGATCCTCGACGTGTACGAGGCCGGCGTTGCGCTGGTCGGTACCGAGGTGAAAAGCCTGCGCGACGGCAAGGCCTCGCTGGCCGACTCGTTCGCCACCGTGGACGACGGCGAAGTGTGGCTGCGCGGACTTCACATCCCCGAGTACACGCAGGGAAGCTGGACCAACCACGCGCCTCGCCGCAACCGAAAGCTGTTGCTGCACAAGCGCGAGATCGAGCATCTCGTAGGCAAGACCCGCGAGGGAAACCTCACGTTGGTCCCGCTGTCGATGTACTTCAACGAAGGCAAGGTCAAAGTCGAGCTGGCCCTGGCCAAGGGTAAGCAGGACTACGACAAGCGCCAGAGTCTGGCCAAGCGCACCGCCGAGCGCGAGGTCACCCGCGAGATGGGTCGCCGCATCAAGGGCATGCGATGACTGCCGTCATCAAGGGAATGCGATGACTGCCGTCATCAAGGGAATGCGCTGACCGCAGTCCTCCTCGCCCTCGTCGCCGCGCTCGGCTATGGAGTGAGCGATTTCGTGGGAGGCGTGGCCTCGCGCCGAGTGGCGGCTCTGCGTGTGGTGATCGTCTCGTACCCGTTGTCCCTGATCATCGTCGGAGTGGTCGCGCCATTTGTCGGCGGAGACGTCACGCTCGCGCCGATGCTGTGGGGTGTGGCCTCGGGAGTCGCCGGTGGGATCGCCGTGTGGTGGTTCTACCTCGCACTCGCCGCCGGCCCGATGTCGATCGTCTCGCCCGTCACGGCGGTACTCGTCGCGGGCGTGCCGGTGATCGTGGGACTTGCGCTCGGCGAGAGGCCGACCGCGCCGGCCTACGCGGGCATCGTGCTGGCGTTGATCGCGGTGGTCCTGGTGAGCAAGGAGTCACCCGACGAAACCGCCGGTGAGGTTGCCGGCGGTCGCACGCTCGCCTTCACGCCCACGGTGGCCTGGCTGACGGTCGGCTCCGGCATCACCTTCGCCCTGTCCTTCATTGCGATCGACCGCATCGGCGACTCCGACAGTGGCTTGTGGCCACTCGTGGCGTCACGTGCCGCAGCGACGGCCGTCGTGTGGGCAGCAGCGCTCTCCCTCCGTCAGTTCTCGCCGGCGCGCGGGGGAGTGCTGAAGTTGGCCGCGTTCGTGAGCGTGCTGGACGTCGTCGCCAACGTCGCCCTTCTGTACGCGTTCCACGGTGGCCTGTTGTCTCTGGTCAGCGTCATCGCGTCGCTCTATCCGGCGGCCACCGTGCTGCTCGCGATGGTCATGCTGGGCGAACGAGTCGGCAGCATTCAGAAGGTAGGCATGGTGTTGGCGTTCGGAGCGGTGGGTGTGATCGCCGTCGCGGGCTGATCCGGCTCCGAATGCTCATCATGAACCAATCGAGCTCGGTACGACCCCGCGTCCTGGTGACAGGAGCAACCGGGTACATCGGCGGCCGGCTCGCGCCGCGGTTGCACGAGGCCGGGTATCGGGTGCGGGTTCTGGCCCGTTCGCCGCAGAAGCTGCGCGACGTGCCCTGGGCCGCCGACGTCGAGGTCGCACGGGGGGACCTGGGTGATCCGGAATCCCTGGACGCTGCGTTCGCCGACGTCGACGTCGTCTACTACCTGGTCCACTCGATGGGCGGGACCAAGGACTTCCACCGCGCAGAGCGGGAGAGCGCAGAGAACGTCGCGCGTGCGGCGAAGGGTGCGGGTGTCCGGCGCATCGTCTATCTCGGCGGTCTGCACCCGACCGAGGGTGAACTGTCTCCGCACCTTCGGTCGCGCGCCGAGGTCGGCGAAATTCTCATCGACTCCGGGGTGCAGACGGTGGTGCTGCAAGCGGGTGTCGTGATCGGATCCGGATCCGCCTCGTTCGAGATGATTCGTCACCTCACGGACCGCTTGCCGGTGATGACGACGCCGAAATGGGTGCACAACCGAATTCAGCCCATCGCCGTGCGAGACGTCCTGCACTATCTGATCGAAGCAGCGGACGCGCCGTTCGACACCAGCCGTACGTGGGACGTCGGCGGACCGGACGTGTTCGAGTACGGCGAGATGATGAACCTCTACGCCGAGGTCGCCGGATTGCGCAAGCGACGGATGGTGGTGCTCCCGGTGCTCACCCCGCGCCTGGCTGGGCACTGGATCGGCGTGGTGACGCCGATTCCGCGTGGCCTCGCCATGCCGCTCATCGAGTCCCTGCAGTACGACGCCATCGCGCACGAAACCGACATCACCGACGTCATCGCCCCACCCGAGGGTGGGCTGACGAGCTACGCCGACTCGGTCCGCCTGGCGTTGCGCCGAATCGAGGACGGTACCGTCGAGACCACCTGGGCCAGTGCGTCCGACGAGAACATCCCGTCCGATCCGCTCCCCTCCGACCCGGATTGGGCCGGCGAGGACGTCTACGTCGACGAGCGGTCGCGAGACTGCAACGCCAGCCCCGAACTGCTGTGGGAGGTCGTCGAGGGAATCGGTGGCCAGAACGGCTGGTACTCCTTCCCCGCCGCGTGGGTCATCCGGGGATGGCTCGACAAGGTCGTCGGCGGGGTCGGGCTCAAGCGCGGTCGCCGAGACCCACGCAAGCTCGTGGCCGGAGAGGCCCTCGACTGGTGGCGGGTGGAGGAGATCGAACGGGGGTCTCTGCTTCGCCTTCGTGCCGAGATGCGGGCGCCGGGTGGAGCATGGCTGGAACTCCGCGTGACACCACTCGACGACGGTCGGCGTTCCCGGTACGAGCAGCGGGCGATCTTCTTTCCTCGCGGACTCGCGGGTCGCGTGTACTGGTACGCGATCATGCCGTTCCACGGGGTCATCTTCCGCGGGATGCTGGAGAACATCACCGGCAAGGCCGAGCGGTCCGAGCATCCGACGCGCTCGATATCCGGATGATTCTCCTCCCGCGACGCGTTACACTGAACAGCCCCGGTGAGTGCCGGGGTGCACACGGGGCTGAACGGTTTCGACTGTGTGCGTCTAGTTAGGGGAAGCGTGTCGGTGCAGGCGAGAGACCACCGTAAGCGTCATCGCAAAAATATAAGCGCCGATTCCAATCAGCGCGACTACGCACTCGCTGCCTAAGTAGCGACTGCGTGTCTGTCAGTCCGATCTTGCCCTCGGGTCGGGTACTGGCATCAGCTAGAGGGCTCACCTATTCACTCGGCTGCGGAGTGATGTGGAACATCAAACAGTGGCTGGGATCGTCATCCAGGCTTGTCTGCGAGATCTGGAGATCCAAGTAGAGGCATAGCGGACTGCACACGGAGAAGCCCTAGCAAACCGACACAGGACCCGGGTTCGATTCCCGGCAGCTCCACGAACAAGGGCCCCACCTCGAACGAGGTGGGGCCCTTGTCGTTGTTTCTGTCCGCAAAATCACAGATATCCGAGCGCGCCGTCGTCCGACTCCTGTGCGGCTCGGTGTCGAATGACTGCCATGAAATCCTCAGGTGGACCGGCTGCCGTTCTTCACGGTGACGCGCGCGGTCCGGTGAAAGCAGCCGTCCTCGTCCTCCACGGCGGCAAAGTGACATCGCACGACCCTGCCACCCGGTGGCAGTTGTCGAGCGTGCGGATGTGGCCGTTCACCTGGTCGCTGCGCCGAGCACTGACCGACACCGCTGTGCTGCAACTGCAGTACCGCTACCGCGGATGGAACGGAGCCGAGGAGAGCCCGGTTCGGGACGCGCGATGGGCGTTGGCGCAGATCCGCGACCGCTTCGGCGACGTCCCGGTGACCCTGGTCGGTCACTCCATGGGGGGCCGAACTGCTGCTGCCGTCGCGGACGACCCCAATGTCGTCGCCGTCGTCGCTCTCGCACCGTGGTGGCCCTCGGGTAACGAGACGAAAGCGATGCGCGCCGAACAATCCGTGCTGGTGGTGCACGGCTCCGCCGACCGGTGGACGGACCCCGCACTCTCGAAAGCCGCGACCGACGCGGCGCTCGTTCGAGGCGTCCGAGCACGCTACGTCTCGATGAAGCGAGCCGGGCACTTCATGCTGAGATCGCCCTGGACGTGGTCGAAGCTCGTGCGTGACTTCGTGGTGGACCAATCGCCGAGCACCTGCGCTACGAAAACTCGATGAGTCGACACAATCGAAACTCGATGAGTCGACACAATCGAGGAGACGACCACGTGACCACAACCCCGAGTTCAGCCGCACGGCGCAACGTCGCCGTCGTCGGCAGCGGGGTCGCCGGCCTCACGGCCGCGTGGGTCCTGTCGAAAAGCGCGAACGTCACTCTCTTCGAGGCGGATCGACGGCTCGGCGGTCACGCCGACACTCATGTCGTCGACACCGAGCGCGGACCCCTTCCCGTGGACACGGGGTTCATCGTTCACAACGATCGGACATATCCGACCCTGCAACGGCTGTTTCGCGAATTGAACGTCGCCACACAGGAATCGGACATGAGTATGTCGATCCACTGCGACGGGTGCGGCCTCGAGTACTCCGGCGGGCAGGGCTTGTCGGGCTTGTTCCCTTCCGTGGGAACGGCATTGCGGCCCAAGTACCTGACGATGCTCCGCGAGATCACCCGGTTCCACCGTCAGGCTCGCGAACTCCTGGCGTCACCGGACACCGACGACTCCATCACCGTCGACGACTTCGTCGCGATGGGGGAGTTCTCCCCGTACTTCACAGCGCATTTCATGACGCCGCTGGTGTCTGCGGTCTGGTCGTGCAATCCCGTTGTCGCACTGGCATACCCGGCTCGGTACCTGTTCACGTTTCTCGAACATCACGGCATGCTCGGTGTTTCGGGTTCGCCGACGTGGCGGACGGTGACGGGCGGATCTGTCGAGTACGTCTCGCGCGTCGCAGAAGCCATCTCCCGCATCGAACTCGAGACGCCGGTGCGTGCGATCCGCCGCAACGCCGATTCGGTCGAGATCACCGTCGCGTCCGGCGCGTCCGAGCGTTTCGACGCAGCGGTGGTCGCCACCCATCCACGGCAGGCTCTGGACATGCTCGTCGAACCGACGTCCGCCGAGCACACGATCCTGGGTGCGATGGCCTACTCGCCGAACCGAGCTCAGTTGCACACGGACACATCGGTGCTGCCTACCCTGGCCCGCGCGCGGGCGTCCTGGAACTACTCGATGCCCGCGTGCGACGCGAAACCGGACAACGTTCTCGTCAGCTACGACATGACGCGTCTGCAGCGCCTCCCGAACACCGGGGTCCGTTACCTCGTCACCCTGGGCGGCGCGGACTCGGTCGACCCGGCATCGGTCATCGACGAGATGGACTACGAGCACCCGCAGTACACACCGGACTCGGTCTCGGCGCAGCAACGCCTTCCGGAACTCGATTCGGACACGCTGGCATTCGCCGGTGCGTACCACGGATGGGGGTTCCACGAGGACGGCGCTCTCTCCGGGTTGCGCGCAGCCGAACGTATCGGTGGAATGTGGACATGAGTGCCGCACCGGCGTTGTACGACACCAGGATTCGGCATGTGCGAACCGGTCCGATACAGAACGAGTTCACGTACCGCAGCTACTCCTGGCTCGTCGATATCGATCGATTGCCCCGATTGTCCGCGCCACTGCGTCCGTTCGCGCGTTTCGAGGCGAGTGACCATCTCGGTGATCCCTCGGCAACCTTGCGAGAGAACGTCGACGCGTTCCTCGCCGCACGCGGGATCGACCTACGCGGCGGGCGAGTTGACATGCTGGCCTCGGCCCGCGTGCTCGGGTACGTCTTCAACCCGCTGAGCGTGTTCTGGTGTCACGACCGCGACGGAACGCTCGAGTGCGTCATCGCCGAGGTGCACAACACCTACGGAGAGAGCCATTGCTACCTCGTTCGCACCGACGAGCGCGGCGCCGCGCGAACGGCCAAGGAGTTCTACGTCTCCCCGTTCAACGACGTCGAGGGCGAGTACCGCATGCGCCTTCCCGAACCGAACGACACGTTGGCGCTGTCCATCGTCCTGCACCGCGACAACCATCCGCCCTTCGTCGCCACGGTCACCGGAACGCGGCGGCCCGCCTCGCCGCGTCACATCGTCCGGACCGTCACCTCACTTCCTATGGCGCCGTTGGTGGCGTCCGCGCAGATACGTCTGCAGGGAATCAAACTATGGAAGCGCGGCCTCACCGTGGTTCCCCGCCCAGTCCACACGCCACAGGAGGCTGTGCAATGACCACCACCACACATCGACGCGACCGATCTCCGTCGCTGAACGCCGAACGCTGGCCCAGCATCGCCCGCGTTCCGTCCGGGCCGAAGGTACGCGTCGCGTCGCCGGTCGCTGCCGCACTCTTTCGGAATGCCGCATCGCGGCTTCCGATTCGCGTCGAGATGCCCGGTGGCGAGGTGATCGGCGGTGGAGCCGACGACCCGAACGCGCCCGTCATGGTCATCAATCGGCCGGCCGATTTCGCGTCACGAGTCGGTGACAGCGGCCTGATCGGCTTCGGTGAGGCGTACATGGCCGGGGACTGGGACGCACCCGACCTCGCCGCTGCCCTCGGCGTGTTCGCCTCACGCATGGCGACGCTGATTCCGGAGTGGCTGCAGCGGCTGCGTGGGTTGTACATCCCGAAGCAACCACGCGCCGAGAAGAACACCACCAAGAACACCCGCTCGAACATCTCTCGGCACTACGACCTGTCGAACGAAATGTTCGAACTGTTCCTGGACGAGTCGATGACGTACTCGAGTGCGCTGTTCGGAACTTTGACCCCGGCCCCGTCCTGGGACGATTTCGCCGATGCACAGCACTCGAAGATCGACCGCCTTCTGGACCGCGCAGGGGTCACCGCAGGCTCCCGCGTTCTCGAAATCGGTACCGGCTGGGGTGAACTCGCGATCCGCGCCGCCTCTCGTGGTGCCACGGTGCGGACGGTGACGCTGTCGACCGAACAACTCGAATTGGCGTGCAAGCGAATCGATGCCGCGGGATACAGCGACCAGGTTCGGGTCGACCTCCTCGACTACCGTCTGGTGGACGGTGAGTACGACGCGATCGTGTCGGTCGAGATGATCGAGGCCGTCGGCCACCAGTACTGGGGAGAGTACTTCTCCACCATCGACTCGCTTCTCGCACCGGGAGGCAAGGTTGCGATCCAGGCGATCACCATGCCGCACGAACGAATGGTGGCCACGCGCAACACGTACACCTGGGTGCACAAGTACATCTTCCCCGGCGGATTCCTTCCGTCCATACGTGCGATCGAAGACGTGACCGAGAAACAAACCACTCTGCGTGTGCGTGAACGGCTTTCGATGGGCGACCATTACGCGCACACCCTGCGGCTGTGGGACGAGCGGTTCGCCGCCCGTGTCGAGGAGGCGGCGATGCTCGGTTTCGACGACATCTTTGCGCGCATGTGGCACTTCTACCTCTGCTATTCCGAGGCCGGCTTCCGGTCCGGTTACATCGACGTCCAACAGATCACGCTCGACCGGAGGAGCGCCACATGAGCACCGTCGCACGGACCTTGGCAGACCTGCTCGCTCCCGTGGTGGGCGGCGAACTCCCGGTGCACATCACTGCGTGGGACGGTTCGACCGCAGGGCCCGAGGATGCACCACATGTTCGGTTGACGAGCCCGAACGTGTTGCGCCGCTTGCTGTGGAGCCCGGGTGAGTTGGGCGCCGCACAGGCGTACGTGACCGGTGAGCTCGACGTCGACGGTGACCTCGGTGAGGCGCTGACACACGTGTGGGCCGTCGTGCGGAGCCGCGGTCTCACCATGGTGCGGCCCACACCCGCCAAGGTTCTCGAATTGGTCCGTGCAGCACGCTCTCTCGGAGCGTTCGGCCGACCGCTGCCCGCGCCGTCATCGCAAGCACAGGTGAAGGGCCGGTTGCATTCGTTGAGCCGCGACCGCGCCGCGATCAGCCACCACTACGACCTGTCCAACGAGTTCTACGAGATGGTGCTCGACCCCAACATGGCGTACTCGAGTGCGTACTGGACGTCGGATTCACCCGACTACACCCTCGAGGACGCGCAACGAGACAAGCTGGACATGGTCTGCCGCAAGGTCGGTCTGGATCAGCGAAGGGGAATGCGGTTCCTCGACGTCGGATGTGGGTGGGGATCGCTGAGTCTGCACGCCGCGGCCGAGTTCGGCGCGCAGGTCGTCGGTGTCACGATTTCGCGGGAGCAGAAGGCGTTCATCGACAAGCGCATTGCCGATCGCGGGTTGACCGATCTGGTCGAGATCCGAATTCAGGATTATCGCGAAGTTCCGGACGGGCCGTTCGAGGCAGTGGCGTCGCTGGAGATGGGCGAGCACGTGGGCCAGAAGAACTACCCGGTCTACGTGAAAGCGCTGCACGACAACATCGTTCCCGGGGGTCGGGTGCTGATTCAGCAGATGTCTCGCAAGGCCGGAGATCACCCCGGCGGCGGCCCGTTCATCGAGTCCTTCATCGCTCCGGACATGTTCATGCGTCCGGTCGGCGAGACCGTCGCGATGATCGAGGAGGGCGGACTCGAGGTGCGTGACGTCCACGCGATGCGCGAGCACTACGTCCGCACGGTCGACGTCTGGTACGACACGTTCGAGAAGCGGTGGAACGACCTGGTCGCGTTGGTGGGAGAGGAGGTGGCGCGCGTGTGGCGCCTCTACCTCGTCGGCGGGGGAATGGCGTTCCGCGACGGGCGCATGGGAGTCGACCAAATCCTCTCGGTACGTCCGGACAGTGAGGGCCACACGTCGATGCCGCCGGTTCGCCCCAGTTGGTCGGCATAGGGTCCGACACATGAACTCCTTCGTCTGGTCCGATTTCCTCTCGGTCGTCGGCGTCAGTCTGCTCTCCATCGTCGTGCTGCTCGGGGTGACCGCGATCATCGGCTTCCGTATCGGCCGCCACAACGTGGTCGACGTGACGTGGGGTCTCGGGTTCGTGGTCGTCGCCGTCGCAGCTGCGCTCTCGGGAACCGGAGACGGGTGGAGGCGACTTCTGTTCGTCGCGCTCGTCGGGGTGTGGGGACTGCGGCTGGCGTCGTCGATGTTCCGCCGCTCCCGAGGCAAGGGTGAAGACCCACGCTACGAAGAGATGCTGGGCCGCGCCGGCGGCCACCCGGTGTGGACTGCCGTCCGCAAGATCTATCTCACCCAGGCACTCGCACTCTGGTTCGTGTCGCTGCCACTGCAGGTTTCCGCAGTGACGCATGGATCTTTCGGCATCGTCAGCGCCGTCGGCGTGGTGCTGTGGCTGGTCGGTCTGGTCTTCGAGACCGTCGGCGACGCGCAAATGGACAAGTACAAAGCCGACAAGGCCACGCTCCCGAAGGACGAGCAGCCGACGGTCATGGATCGCGGGCTGTGGGGATGGACGCGTCACCCGAACTACTTCGGTGATGCCTGCGTGTGGTGGGGGATCTTCCTCGTCGCTGCAGCGCACTGGCCCGGCGTACTGACCGTGCTGTCACCGGTGGCGATGACGTACTTCCTCGTCTTCGCCACCGGCGCAAAACTTCTCGAACAATCCATGGAGAAGCGCCCCGGGTACCGCGAGTACCAGCAGCGCACCAGCTACTTCATACCGCGCCCACCGAAAAAGGCGTCAGCGAACCAGTAGGGCGACCGGGAGCGAGCCGAACACGGTCGCAACGTCGACCGTGCCGCTGTGGGTGCGCGAGGTGAGGACATCCGTCCACTCACCCTCCGGCAGCGCCACCGTCGTGTCACCCCAACCGTTCTCTTGCATGGACAGGGTCAGGCGAGAGGCGACCGCGATGACGTCCCCACTCGACCCGTGTGGCCCGCGTAGGAATCCGACGAGGTGCTCGGCAGCGTCTCCCGAGGCCACGACGGGCGCGTAGGTACCACCGACGAAGCTCGCCGGCCGATCTCTGCGCAGTGTCGCAGCGTGCCGGGTGGCCCAGAGTTTCGCCGCCCCGGACGCATCGAGTGTGGGCACGGAGGTGGTGGACTGGAGCAGCGTCCGACGGGAGTCGTAGTCCACGTCCCGGCGGTTGTCCGGGTCCACGAGCGAGTCCTCCCAGAGCTCGGTTCCCTGATAGATGTCCGGAATTCCGGGGCCGGCGAGATGCAACAGTTTCTGCCCCAACGAATCCGACCATGCGTGGGGAGCGAGGTGGCTCACGAACTGTGTCACGGATGCGGCGACCGGGCCGTCGAGAACTGCGTCGATCCACGCGTGCATCGACGACTCGAACTCCTCGTCGGAGTCGTTCCACGAGGTGAACAGCCCCGCTTCGCGTACCGCCTTCTCGGCGTAGTCGTGCAGGCGGGTGCGATACTCGTCGGTGATGGTTCCGTCCGTCGGCCAGGTGCCGATGATGTTCTGCCACAGGAACAGTCCGGTAGTACCATTCGGGCTCGGCGCCACACCCTCCCAGTCGGCGAGGCATCTCGACCAGAGTTCCGCGATCTGGGAGAGCACTGCGATTCGGGCGCGAACGTCCTCACCGCGTTTCGTGTCGTGTGTGGACAAAGTGGTCATGGCAGCGGGCCACAGCCGCGCACGTTCGGCAAGCCGAACGTGGAACTCGGCCACGGAACGGCCGAACTGGGCAGGGTCACCGCCCACCTCCTGGAGCGAGAGCAGCCGCGACGTGCGGTAGAAGAGGCAGTCCTCGACGCTCTTGGCCATCACGGCGCCTGCGACCTGTTGCAGACGTACCGATGCTTCCCCTCCGACCGAGATGGCGGCAGCAACATCGGTGAGTGCAGCGGAGAGCTCGGGCCGATCCTCGACCACCGTGGCGACGATTCCCGCCAAGGTGCCCGCGAGCGGACCGTAGTCGGAGCGGTACGCCGGCATCCGGGCGACGATTTCGACAACGGCGTCGCGTGTGACAGATCGGTCCAGGGAAAGACCCGTGTCGCGCGCCACCGCGGCAACGAGTCGATCCACCTCTGCGGACAATCCGGTCTGTGCGGTGGTGCGCTTGATGTCCAGTTCGGCAGCATGCAGCCATTCACGGTCGCCGGCGTTGCCGGTGAAGGTGGTCGACAGTTCCCCGAGCGTCGCCACACCCGCCGGGTCGACGAACACGCCGCCCAGATCGGACAGCGCGTCGTACCCGGTCGTACCGTCCACGGGCAGGGCCGGATCCAACGGCTCGGTGCCTGTCAGGATCTTCTCGACCACGAGCCAGCTGTCGGCGCCCATCACCGATCGAAGGCGCGCGAGATAGTCTGCGGGAGCAGCCAATCCGTCGGGGTGGTCCACCCGCAGGCCGTCGACGAGCCCGTCGCCGAACCAGCTGCGCACCTCGGTGTGCGTCGCGTCGAACACGGCCGGGTCCTCCTGACGGACACCCGCGAGATCGCTGACGGTGAAGAACCGGCGGTACCCGATCTGCCCCGTCTTCCATCCGACGAGTCGGTAGGCCTGTCGATCGTGAAGCGACGCAGCGTCATCGGAGCCGTCGTCGGTGGAAGGATCGATGGGGAAGCGGTGGTCGTAGTACGCGATCATTGCTTCGTCGGTGGAGCGATCCACGGTCAGTTCGGCGACGTCGTCGTCGCTTCCCAGAACCGGAAGCGCGATGGTCGCTGCGGCCCAGTCGATGTCGAACCAATCGCGGTACTCGCTCGCGCGGCCGAATTTGAGCACGTCCCACCAGAACGGGTTGTCGCGCGGCACCGCCACTCCGAGGTGATTCGGCACGATGTCGACTACCACGCCCATCCCGCGGGCACGACACTCCTGAACCACGTTCTCGAACTGGGCGCGGCCTCCGAGGGCCTCCGATACGGACCGCGGATCGGTCACGTCGTAGCCGTGGGTCGATCCTTCGGCGGCGGTCAGAATCGGCGACAGGTACACGTGCGAGACGCCGAGATCGTGGATGTAGTCCACGACCGCAGCCGCGTCGGCAAGGGTGAACCGATCTCCCCGGAGTTGAAGACGGTAGGTGGACGTGATGGCAGCCATGGAGACCTCTTACCCAGTTTTGCGGAGCACCAACAGTGACCGCGCTTCCACGGCCACGGCAGTTCCCGCCACGATCGTGCGGTCTTCGAGACCGGTCGGCGTCGCGGTGTTCAGCGCCACCGTCCATTCTGATGCGTACTCACCGTCGACGGTGGTGAAGTCGATCGGCTCGTGGTGGGCGTTGAAGCAGAGGTAGAAGGTGTCGTCGACGACTCGATTACCGCGTCCGTCCGGCTCGGGAATGCCCTCGCCGTTCAGAAAGACAGCCAGCGATTTGCCGAAACCGCTGTCCCAGTCCTCCTCGGTCATTTCCTCGCCGGCCGGTGTGAGCCAGGCGATGTCGCGAGTCTGGCCCGACCTCCGCATGGGCCGACCCTCGAAGAACCGTCGACGACGAAAGACCGGGTGGTCGTTGCGCAGCGCGATCACGTGCGCCGTGAAGTCGACGAGGTCCGCGTTCTCCTCGGCCAACGACCAGTCCATCCACGCCAGTTCGGAGTCCTGGCAGTAGACGTTGTTGTTGCCCTGCTGGGTGCGGCCCATCTCGTCGCCGTGGGCGAGCATGGGCGTGCCCTGGCTCAGCATCAGAGTGGCCAGCATGTTCCGAATCTGCCTGGCGCGCAACGACACCACCTCGGGGTCGTCCGTCGGACCCTCGACGCCGCAGTTCCACGACCGGTTGTGGCTCTCGCCGTCGTTGTTGTCCTCGCCGTTGGCGTCGTTGTGCTTGTCGTTGTAGGACACCAGGTCTGCCATGGTGAAACCGTCGTGCGCGATGACGAAGTTGATGCTGGCGCCCGGGCGTCGACCGGTGTTCTCGTAGAGATCGGACGAACCGGTGAGCCGCGACGCGAACTCGCCCAGGGTGGCCGGTTCGCCGCGCCAGTAGTCCCGAACGGTGTCGCGGTACATGCCGTTCCACTCCGTCCACAGGCTGGGGAAGTTGCCCACCTGATAGCCGCCCTCGCCCACGTCCCACGGCTCGGCAATGAGCTTGACCTGGCTGACGATCGGATCCTGTTGCACCAGATCGAAGAACGCGCTCAGCTTGTCCACGTCGTGCAGCTCGCGAGCCAGCGTCGAGGCCAGATCGAAGCGGAAGCCGTCCACGTGCATCTCGGTGACCCAGTAGCGCAACGAGTCCATGATCAGCTGGAGTGTGTGCGGATGTCGCACGTTGAGACTGTTTCCCGTGCCGGTGTAGTCCATGTAGAAGGACGGGTCGTCGTCCACCAGCCGGTAGTACGCGGCATTGTCGATTCCGCGGAAGGCGATGGTGGGGCCCATGTGGTTGCCCTCGGCGGTGTGGTTGTAGACCACGTCGAGGATGACCTCGATGCCCGCTTCGTGGAACGACCGGACCATCGTCTTGAACTCCGACACGGCGGAGCCGGCGAGCGCGGACGACGCGTACTCGTTGTGCGGAGCCATGAATCCGAAGGAGTTGTATCCCCAGTAGTTGCGAAGTCCCTTGTCCAACAACGTCTGATCCTGCATGAACTGATGCACCGGCATCAGTTCTATCGCAGTCACCCCGAGCTTCTCCAGATGACTGACGATGGACGGATGTGCCAGTCCCGCATACGTTCCGCGCATGTCTTCCGGGATGTCGGGGTGCGTCATGGTCATGCCCTTGACGTGTGCCTCGTAGATGACCGTCTCGTTGTAGGGACGGCGCGGAGAACGATCGTTCTGCCAGTCGAAGAACGGGTTGACCACAACCGTGTTCATCGTGTGACCCAGCGAATCGTGCTGCGGGAACGAGCTGTCTCCCGTCTCGGCCTCCGCCTCGACGGGCACCGGCTCCTTCGCAGGAGTGGACACGGTGGGGACGTTCGCACGGGTCGCGTCGACGGTGCGAGAGGCGACGGCCGAGCCGGCGGGCCCGGCGACATGGGCCTCACCCGGGTGGATCTCCTCGGGCTGCGGAACCTCCGGCTCCTGCGCGGGAATGTCGATGTCGTAGCTGAAGAGCGACCGGTCACCGTCGAAGGCGCCCACGAACGCTTTGCCGTAGGGATCGACCAGCAACTTGCTGGGATCGCACCGCTGCCCGGCACCCGGGTTCCACGGTCCGTGAACGCGGTATCCGTAGCGTTGACCGGGCTGAACCGTAGGGAGGTACGCATGCCAGACGTACCCGTCCACCTCGTCCAGGCGGACCTTGGTTTCGGTTCCGTCCGGGTCGATCAAGCACAGTTCGACGGTCTCGGCTACCTCGGAGAAGATTGCGAAATTGGTTCCCGCGCCGTCGTAGGTTGCGCCCAGCGGATAGGCGCTACCCGGCCATGCGGGGATCTTGACAGGGTCGGTGGTGCGGTCGACGGACATGGTCGAAACCCTATCCCGGCCCCGGCTCACACGACGCTTCGGCGCAATCGGTGCAGGTCACCAGCCCGTTGCTGCCGAGAACTGCCGATTCAACTCGGGGACGAGGGTGGTGACGTAGCTCGCAGTCAGGTGGTGGGCATCGTGGTAGATCAGGACGTTGCCTTCGGCGGCCCGGCAGACGTCGACGGCGCACACGGAGTCGGTCAGATCCATGATGCTCACCGTCGGTAGTGCGGCCGTTGCGTCGGCGGCCGGATCGACGTCCGAGAGCACGTCGGCACGCGGCATCCCGCACGACGTGGCGTCACCGCCGCCGGACAGACAGTCGACGGTTCGGTAGGGGACGCCGTCATCGTGCAGCCACGGGGTGTCTCGGATGGCGACGACGGGCAGTCCGCGATCGGCGAGTGCGAGCCAGGCGGAGACGTACCACTCCGGTGTCCAGTCGCCCGGCCCGTCCGGGCGCGGCCGCGTCGACGTGGTGACGACGTAGTCGGGGCGATCGACGTCGAGGGCGTCCAATGTGGCCAACGACCATTCCAGGCAGTCGGGGTAGTCGTTGCCGACGAACGACGGCATGGTGTCGACGGTCAGCGGGCACCCCACCTTGAGGTAGGTGTCGACGCGGAACCCACCGTCCTTGCCCATGCGATCGAACGCGGTCAGCCAGTGTTCGGAGTGCGAACCGCCCACCAGGGCAACCGTTCTCGCGGCCGACGTGTCGCCGTAAGTGCACCGAACCACGTCGCGGACGACGACGTCGACGATGCATCCCTCCGTCGTGCTCGCGGGGAGATCGAGGCCGGCGTCGTAGACGGACGGAACCATCGGCGCGTCCGGCGCGAGGACTCCGTCGACGAGCACTCGCGCGCCGGGATTCCTCGTCTGGTCCAGCGAATCGGCGGGTCGCCCGCCCGTGACCGCCGACTCGACATGCGCGGTCCATCCGACCGACGCGACCACCACAGCGGCGGCCAAGCCGTAGGACCAGGTGGTCACCACCGTGCGAGCCCGGCTCGGGCGAGACGCCGGGCCGACCACCCACATCATGATCTGCGCGCCCACGAGGGACGCCAGGACGACGGCTGTGCCACCGTCGACTCCGATCTCCGGGCGACCGGAGACGACCAGCGTCCCGATGAGGACAGGCCAATGGACCAGGTAGAGCGGATAGGCGATGGAGCCGAGCCACACCAGCGGACGCGATGCGAGAACGGCGGACACGGAGTTGGACCGCCCGTCAGCCGTGCCGCCGGCGACTGTCAGTGCGACCGTCGCCAGAACCGGGACGAGAGCCCACGGTCCGGGGAACTGCTCGGCTCCGTTCAGCAGAACGCCGCACAGTGCAATGGTCACGAGTCCGGCGAACGCAAGCGCGGTGCGCGCGGCACGGCTCGTTGGAGCGCGCAGCACGATCAGTGCCAGGAGAGCTCCGACGAGCAACTCCCACAGCCGAGCAGCGGAGTCGTAGTAGGCCCACGCCTGGTAGCGCGAGGACATGACGGATGCGTACATGAACGACGCTGCCGCCGCGACGCCGAGGATTGCGACGAGAGGCCGGACAGGAGAGAGACCCCGCCGGCTGCATACCCGCGTCACGGCCCAGACGACGACGATCGCAAGGAGGTAGAACTGGCCTTGCACGGCCATCGACCAGAGGTGCTGCATCGGACTGATCGACGCGTCGGCGCGCAGGTAGTCCGACGAGGTGCGCGCCAGTTCCCAGTTCTGGACGAACGACACGCTCGTCAGACCCTGGCGGAAGAGGTCGTCCCACCGAGTTCGGGGGAGTAGGAAAGCGAACACCAGAACAGTCGCCGCGACGGTGAGTGCCAGCATGGGTAGCAGCCGTCGCAGCACCCGCACGACTGCCGGCCACGCGGCGAGCGATCCACCGGACTGCGCGCGCCGAACCAATCCGCCGACGAAGAAGTAGCCGGACAGGACGAGGAAGACGTCGACGCCTCCGGACACCCGGCCCAACCAGACGTGAAACACGACGACCAGCGCGATCGCCACTCCCCGAAGTCCGTCGAGGTCGCGGCGGTGGGTGGGTCGCGAGCCGGGGGCGGCGTCTACCGAGTCAGCAGTGGTGCGGGGATCCATGACGAACGCGACAATACCGGCGGTGCAGTCACGACCGGCGGTGTGGCCACGACCGGCGGTGTAGTCACGACACGGTCACGTCGATCCACACCAGCCGGTGGTCGCTGCTGACCGTGGGCGGGAGCAGATCGGCGCCGTCCGTCCCGGTGGGCGGCCAGAACACCGCGGAGCCCGTCACCGTCAGATCGACGCTGGGTAGTACGTAGTCGACCCGTAGGTTGCCGGGATCAGGGTCCGCGAAGTCGGCGGTGTCCAGTTCGGCTGGAGTCGTATGACCCTGGCTCGCCTGCAGTTTCGCACCGTCGGACACCGGAGCGGGGTCGGTCAGCTCCGGCCGGGAGAGGACCTGTGCAATCGTGCCCGCCACGGAGCCACCGTCGTTCGGGTCACTGTTCTGATCTCCGAGGAAGACGAACGATGCGCCCTCGGGTAGTCCGCCGCGGACGCCGACGTCGTCGTAGATGTAATTCGCGTCACCACCGCCGGCAATGTAGTCCGCCGAGAGGCGTACCTCGTCGTGATTGCGCGTCCCGTTGCGGTCTTCGGGACCGTCGAACGACGGCGGGGTCGGGTGCGACGCGAGAACATGGATCGTCTTCTCACCGACGGTGATCGGTACGTCCCAGTGGGACTTGCTGGAAAGCCGCAGAGCGTCGGCGTTGTCGCCGTAGTAGTCCCGAGGCAACAAGTTGTCGGGCATGTCCTTCCACAAGAAATTCTGGAAGGTCCGTACGGCCGCGGTGTCGATGGGGAACTTCGAGAGGACGACCATCCCGTACTGACCGGGAAACGCTCCGAATCCGTAGGCGTCCCCGGGTCCGTCGATGCGACCGTCGCGATCGAGGTCGCGTCCGGTGGGAACACCGGTGTTGACGGGAGCGGTATAGGCGTAGGGGTAGTCGATCGGGGTCTGTCCCCGCTGGCTCACCGACAGGTAGTTCTGCCGGAACAAATCGACCGCGATGTTGTCCGGGTAGTAGTCGAACTCGTTGACCAGCAACACATCCGGATGGTTGCGTTGAACGATTTCGGCCACCGCGCCGATCTGCGGATCGTTCCCTGCCGCCATGTCCTCGGCCAGCTCACCTGCGCGAGATCGGTTGAGGCTGGCGTTGAACGTGGCGAACCGCACCGTGGATGCGGTGGGAGTGTCGGAGGGGTCGTCCGAGGGCCCCGAGTCGCGGGAACATGCTGCCGCAGTAGCACCGAGAAGCACGACGAGTGCGAGGACGAGATGCCGGGCGCGCGTGGGGCGGGAGGACATGCGGCGACCGTAGAGCGTCGAGCTGAACGGCGCATGTCGATTCGGTGTTGCTTGTCACATCGATCCGTTGGAGCCGTGGCCGCGAATATAGTTAGCGTTACTCATTAACACACCTAATGATTTGGTAAAGAGGGGGCATCGTGACGATCGATACGCGCACGGACACCGAGGTTTCGGAGAGCGACAGGGTGTCGACGGACGCCCGGCAGGAGCGCCTGGCACGGCGCACGGCCGAGCTTTACGCCGCCGACGATCAGTTCGCCGCCGCCGCACCGCTGCCCGAGGTCTCCCGCGCCGCGTCGGCGCCGGGACTACGCTTGGCCGAGGTGGTCGAGACCATCCTCAGCGGCTACTCCGACCGCCCCGCCGTGGGACAGCGCCGCCGCGAGTTCGTGACGAACCCGGACACCGGCCGAACCGAGATGCGCCTCCTCGACGATTTCGAGACCTCCACCTACGCCGATCTGCAGCACAGGGTGTCCGCCATCGCGCGGACGTGGAGCGACGACATCGACTCCGTCACGGGCAAATTCGTGGCAATCCTCGGGTTCACGAGCAGTGACTACACCGCACTCGATCTCGCGTGCATCCGCCTCGGCGTCGTGTCCGTTCCGCTCCAGACCAGTGCGCCGGCCGCTCAACTCGCGCCGATCATCGCCGAGGTTGCCCCCACCGTCGTCGCTGCGAGCATCGGACAACTGGACACGGCGGTGGACGCCATCGTGCAGGGCGCGACGCCCGATCGCGTCGTGGTGTTCGACTACTACCCGCAGGACGACGAGCAACGCGAGACGTACGAGTCCGCCCGCGATCGCCTACCGTCCGCCGTGGTTCTCGAATCGCTGGCCGAGGTGATCGAGCGCGGGACGGCCGGTGACCCTCCGCCGGTGTACGTTCCCGACGAGGACGACAATCCGCTCGCCACCATCTTCTACACGTCCGGGAGCACCGGCGCCCCCAAGGGTGCGATGTACACCGAGCGCATGCTCGTCACTCCATGGCTGCCGTCCACTCTCCTTCGCCGCCACCACGACGACGTCATCCCGGCAATTCACATCAACTTCATGCCGATGAGTCATCTCTATGGACGGCACTGGCTCGCCATGACCTTGGCGTCGGGCGGCACCGCCTTCTTCGCGGCCAAGAGCGATCTGTCCACCCTCTTCGACGACATCGCCATGGTGCGCCCCACCGCGTTCAACTTCGTGCCGCGAGTGTGCGACATGGTGTTTCAACAATTCCGCAGCGAGGTCGATCGCCGCACCCGCGACGGAGTCGATCGTGACGAACTCGAACGTCAGGTCAAGGCCGACATTCGCGAGAACTTCCTCGGTGGCCGTGTACTGGCCGCCATGTGCGGCACCGCTCCGTTGTCCGCCGAAATGGGCGAGTTCATCTCGTCGTGCCTCGACCTGGACCTCGGCGACGGTTACGGATCCACGGAAGCCGGAATGGTGTTGGTGGAGTCGAAGATTCAGCGTCCCTCGGTCATCGACTACAAACTCGTCGACGTTCCCGAGCTCGGGTACTTCGGAACGGACACACCGTATCCGCGCGGCGAACTGTTGCTCAAGACCGAGTCCATGTTCCCCGGGTACTACAAGCGGCCCGAGATCACGGCCGAGATGTTCGACGCCGACGGGTATTACATGACAGGCGACGTCATGGCCGAGGTCGGCCCCGACGAGCTCGTGTACGTGGACCGGCGCAAGAACGTCCTCAAGTTGTCGCAGGGCGAGTTCGTCGCCGTGTCGAAGCTGGAAGCGGACTACGTCAACAGCCCCTTGGTCCGACAGATCTTCGTGTACGGAAACAGTGCACGCGCATACCTTCTCGCCGTGGTGGTACCCACCGATCCCGACGTCGACAAGGACTCCATTCTGCGGTCACTTCAGTCGATCGCGGCAGCGGAAGGTCTCAATTCCTACGAGATTCCCCGCGACGTCGTCATCGAGACCGAGCCGTTCACACAGGACAACGGACTGCTGTCCGGCGTCGGAAAGCTGCTGCGGCCGAAACTGAAGGAACACTACGGCGACCGTCTCGAGCAGCTCTACGCCGAACTCGCCGACGGTCAGGACCAGGAGATGCAGTCCCTGCGGACCAGTGATCCGGACGGCCCGGCCCTGGAGATCGTCTCCCGCGCCGCTCGTGCGCTCCTCGGATGCGCGGAATCCGACGTCGTGCCCGGCGCCCATTTCACCGATCTCGGCGGAGACTCGCTGTCTGCGTTGACGTTCTCCACGCTGTTGCAGGACATCTTCGACGTCGAGGTACCGGTCGGCGTCATCGTCAGTGCGGCCAACGACCTCGCACACCTGGCCGACTACATCGAGAACGAGCGCCGCACCGGCGCGGCGCGTCCCTCGTTCGCATCCGTGCACGGGGCCGGCAGTACTCGCGTCGCCGCAGCCGACCTCACGCTGGACAAGTTCATCGACGAGGACACCCTTCGCGCTGCATCGTCGTTGCCGCGACCGACCGGTGACCCGCAGACCGTGCTGCTGACCGGTGGCAACGGCTACCTCGGACGGTTCCTGTGCCTCGAATGGCTCGAGCGCGTGGCGAAGACCGGCGGCACGGTGATCGCGCTGGTGCGCGGAAGCGACGCGGCCGCGGCTCGGCGGCGTTTGGACGAGGCGTTCGACAGCGGCGACGACGCGCTGTGGACGCACTATTCCGAGCTCGCCGACCGGAACCTCGAAGTGCTCGCCGGCGACATCGGCGACGACAACCTGGGTCTGGACCCGCAGACGTGGAAGCGGTTGGCGGACACGGTCGATTTGATCGTCCACCCGGCAGCTCTGGTCAACCACGTGCTCCCGTACAACCAGATGTTCGGTCCCAACGTGGTCGGTACGGCCGAACTGATCCGGATGGCAATCACCTCCAAGATCAAGCCTGTCGATTACCTGTCCACGGTTGCCGTTGCGTCGCAGATAGATCCGTCCGCGTTCGAGGAGAACGGAGATATTCGAGACATCAGCGCCGAGCGGTCGGTCGACGACTCGTACGCGAACGGGTACGGCAACAGCAAGTGGGGCGGCGAGGTCCTTCTGCGCGAGGCGCACGACCTGTGCGCACTACCGGTCGCCGTGTTCCGGTCGGACATGATTCTCGCCCACAGCACCTACGGCGGCCAGCTCAACGTGCCCGACGTGTTCACGCGCCTGATTCTCAGCGTCGTGGCCACCGGCATCGCGCCGGCGTCGTTCTACACGGGAGACCCGTCGCGAGCCCACTACGACGGTCTCCCAGCGGATTTCACCGCTGCAGCCATCGCTGAACTCGGTGGTCCCATCACCGAGGGCTACGTCACGTACGACGTGTTGAACCCGCACGACGACGGAATCTCGCTCGACACCTTCGTCGACTGGTTGATCGAAGCCGGGTACCCGATCACTCGCATCGACGACTACGACGAGTGGTTCGCCCGGCTGGACACCGCGATTCGGGCGATGCCGGAGAAGCAGAAGCAGCACTCGCTTTTACCGCTGATGCACGCGTACGAGAGCGCCGCCGAGCCGACACCGGGATCCGTAATTCCCGCGGAGGTTTTCCGGTCTGCGGTGCAGGAGAAGCGACTGGGTGTCGATCGAGACATTCCGCATCTGTCGCAGAACCTGGTGCTCAAGTACGTCACGGACCTGAAGGGTCTCGGGTTGCTCTGATCGGTCAGCGCATCGCGTGTACGCGGTGCCGGACCCCGTCGAGAAACAGCTCGAGACCGAAGCCGAATCGCTCTGTCGCCGAGGGCGATTCGGCTATGGGGGAGGCCGACTCGGTCAGCGCCCCGGCGGAGTCCAACTGCAGGCGTGCCTGTTCGTCCATCGCGGCGCCGAGAACGTAGTACAGCAGTGTATCGGCTGCGGACGACGCGTCGGAGTCGTCGAGGTCGGCGGCGGACATGGTGTCGCACAACAGATCCCGGACCAGGGACGTGACGGTTCGGGCCGACAGGCTGGACGCCACGACCTCGGCTCCGTCGCGATGAGCGAGCAGGGCGTCGCGGAGACGGTGGGCAGCCTCGGTTGCGCGACCGTCCCACGTCGATGTCGTGAACGGTCGACCGACCGGAGCGAGAACGAGATCCGAGACGGCACCCAGCAACGCCTGTTTGTTCGGGAAGTGCCAGTAGAGGGCTCCTGGTCCGACGCCCAGGGAGCCGGCAAGACGGCGCATCGTCAGGTCCGCGAGGCCGTACTCGTCCAGAATTGCCAGGGCGCCGACGACGACGTCCTGTCTGCGCAACTGCATGGCGACCACCTTAACTCGACGCGGGCGCCCGGCCGGCCCCGTCGTAGTGTTGATCCGGTGAGACACGCGATGCGCCGCCCGATACCGATCGTGGTTGCCGTGGTTCTCGTGGCCAGTGCTCTGGCCGGTGTCGTGTGGGGTGTGCTGGCGCCCACCGAACACCTGATGGTGGTCGAGGAGAATCGCGGGATCCTGCTGACGGGGGAGAGTGCCCACCGCTTCGACGCTCTTGCCCTGTTCGTGTGCATCGGAGTTGGGCTGGGTGTGGTCGGTGGAGTCGGGTCGTGGTCGACACCATCTTCTCGGGGGCCCGCCATGACAATCGCTCTGACGATGTCGTCGTTGGTCGGAGCTGTCGTCGCCGCGGGCGTGGGACTCGGAGTCGGAGGGCTGCTGCACCCGCGCGCTGCGTCCCCTGCGGTGGGCGACGTCATCTCCCTCGCCCCCGGGCTGTCGACGCCGCTCGCGGTCCTCGCGCAACCTCTCGTCGCTGCACTCGTAGTGGTCGTCCTCGCCTCGCTGAGCCGATCGGACGATCTACGCAGGCATACCGACGACGATGCGGCCGAGGACACCGACGTCAGCTCGGTGGCCGCAGAGCCGCGAACTCGTCCGTGACCCGCAGGGTCGATTCTCGGAACCGGTAGAGGGTGGGCGGACGCCCGCCGGAGGGGCCGGGCGGAGCCGTGGTGCCGGTGGATTCGAGCACCCCGCGCCGGCTCAGTACCCGCTGAAGATTGGTCGTATCGACCTGGTATCCCAATGCGGCGCAATAGATGTCGCGCAGAGTCGACAGCGTGAACTCCGCCGGCGCCAGCGCGAACGCAATATTGGTGTAGGACAGTTTCGCGACGAGCCGTGTGCGTGCGTGCCGCACCATGGTGCCGTGGTCGAACGACATGTTGGCCAAGCTCGACACGCGATGCCACGCGGTGTCGACGGGCAGCGTGGGATCGGCCAGGATCGGGACCAGGCCGAGGAAGGTCGACGCGATGCGCCGCGGTCCCGGTGCGCGGTCCGGATGCGAGAACACGGACAGCTGCTCGAGGTGCGCGACCTCACGCACGTCGACTTTTTCCGCCAGCAGCCGTCGGGCCGAGGTGGGCAGATCTTCGTCGTCCGCGAGGGTGCCGCCGGGCAGCGACCAGGTGCCGTTCTCGGGGGAGCGGGCGCGCTGCCAGAGCAGCACCGCGAGCTCGGCGGGTTCACCGGTGTCGAAGACTCGGACTTGGAACACGACACTGAGCACTTCGTGGACGGTGCTACGATGTGGCATGTTTTCGATCATAAGTCGAAAACCTCCGAGGGAGAAACCGCCGGTCGAATTGAGGCCGGTCGCAGGGTGAAGGAGAAGACCATGGCGACCACGACGTTATGGACGGGCGGACTGTCGCAGATTCACGACGGGCCGGGCGGGTACAGCGGAATCGAGGCCGGCCCGGAGTGGGCTGCGGAGATCAAGCGACTCGCGAGATCTCGCGGAGCGACGATCCTGGCGCACAACTATCAGCTCCCGGCCATTCAGGACGTCGCCGATCACGTCGGAGACTCGCTGGCGCTCTCGCGCATCGCAGCTGACGCCTCCGAGGACGAGATCGTGTTCTGCGGTGTGCACTTCATGGCCGAGACCGCCAAGATCCTCAGCCCGGACAAGCGCGTCCTGATTCCGGACGCGCGCGCCGGATGTTCCCTGGCGGACTCTATCGATGCCGAGCAGTTGCGCGAGTGGAAGTCCGAGCACCCGGACGCCGTCGTGGTGTCCTACGTCAACACCACGGCCGAGGTCAAAGGTCTGACCGACATCTGCTGCACGTCGTCCAACGCCGTCGAGGTCGTCGAGTCGATCGACCCGGACCGCGAAGTGCTGTTCCTTCCGGACCAGTTCCTCGGTGCTCACGTCAAGCGCGTCACCGGCCGCACCAACATGCTGATCTGGGCCGGTGAGTGCCACGTCCACGCCGGAATCAACGGCGACGAGCTCACCGCTCGCTCGCGGGCATACCCCGAGGCCGAGCTGTACGTGCACCCCGAATGCGGTTGCGCCACATCCGCTCTTTACCTGGCGGGCGAAGGATTCGTGCCTGCAGAGAAGGTGAAGATTCTCTCGACGGGTGGCATGCTCGACGCGGCTCGCACCACGGGGGCCAAGCAGGTTCTGGTGGCGACCGAGATCGGGATGTTGCACCAGCTTCGCAAGGCGGCTCCCGGCGTGGACTTCCAACCGGTCAACGAGCGCGCGTCCTGCCCGTACATGAAGATGATCACCCCGGCCGCGCTGCTGCGTTGCCTCACCGAGGGCAAGGACGAGGTGCACGTCGATCGCGGGGTCGCGGAACGAGCTCGCCAGTCGGTCGAGCGCATGATCGCGATCGGCACACCCGGCGGCGGCGGGGAATGACGCAGCGGGAAGGCCGGAGGCCGGTCGGTTCGCAACAGCGGGAAGGCCGGAGGCCGGCCGGTTCGCAAACCTGGGAGGTCGACGCGGACCTGGTGGTCGTCGGCGGCGGTGTCGCCGGCCTGGCCGCAACCATCGAGGCCACTCGGCGCGGCTTGCGCGTGGTCACGGTCGCCAAAGCTGATCCCGGTCAGACATCGACGCAGTACGCGCAGGGTGGCATCGCGATCAGCTACGGGGACGACATCGCCTCGCACGTGGCGGACACCTGTGTCGCCGGCGCGGGCCTTTGCGACGAGCTAGCCGTGTGGTCCATCCTGTCGTCCGGCGCCGCAGCGCTGGACACCCTCGTCGGGTTGGGTGCGCGTTTCGACACGAACGCCGACGGGTCTTTTGCGCTGACTCGTGAAGGTGGACATGCAATTTCGCGCATAGTCCACGCGGGTGGCGATGCCACCGGTGCCGAGGTACAGCGTGTGTTGTCGTCGGCAGCGACCGCGGTGCTCGTGGGGACGACGGCCGTGCGCGTGCTGACCGGACCGTCCGGTGCGGCCGGTGTGCTGGTGACGTCCGAGCAGGGAGTCGGCGTCCTGCGCGCGCCCGCTGTGCTTCTGGCGACCGGAGGGCTGGGCCAGTTGTTCTCGTGCAGCACCAACCCTGCGGCGGCGACGGGGGACGGAATCGCGATGGCTCTGCGTGCCGGCGCGGTCGTGTCCGATCTGGAGTTCGTGCAGTTCCACCCGACGGTGTTGTTCGACGCTGCCGGCGTCGGCCGGCGTCCGTTGATCAGCGAGGCCGTGCGCGGCGAGGGTGCCCGACTGGTGGACGTCACCGGGAGATCCGTCATGGCTGGTGTACATCCGCTCGGAGATCTCGCGCCCCGCGACATCGTGTCGCGAGCGATCGCCACACGCCTGCGCGAGACGGGGGGCGATCACGTGCTGCTCGACGCCCGCGGCATCGACGACATTGCACACCGATTCCCGACGGTCACCGCGTCGTGCCTCGCCGCGGGAATCGATCCGTCGGTCGACCTGATCCCGGTCGCGCCGGCGGCGCACTACTCCTGTGGAGGCGTCGTCACCGATGTGCATGGGCGAACGGCTGTTCCCGGCCTCTATGCGGCGGGCGAGGTGGCCCGGACCGGTCTGCACGGGGCGAATCGACTCGCGTCGAACAGTCTCGTCGAGGGGGCCGTGGTGGGAGCGCGAGCGGGCGTCGTCGCTGCGGAGCGTCGCGGTCTTCTCGTGGACATCGACGCAGACCAGGTCGACGACGTGGTCTCCGGATCGTGGACGCAGAGACGGATGCCTCGCTCGATGATCCAGGAGGTCATGACGACTCACGTCGGCGTCGTGCGGGACGGTTCCGGATTACGTTCTGCAGCAGTCGTTTTCGACTCGGCCACCGATCAGTCGGTGTCGAGCGGTGTCGAAGCGGAGGACGCTGCGCTGACCCTTGTCGGAACTGTGATGGTGGCTGCCGCCGCGCTGCGGGCGGAAACTCGCGGGGCCCACACCCGACTCGACCGCGACGGTGAAGATCCCCAACAACGTCGAAGCACCACCTTCGGCCTGGACGCGGACGGCGCCGTTTCGGCGCTGGAGCTGGCAGGGGTGGCGTGATGACCGAATTGGCAGGCACCGGCCTGGACCTGGACGAGGTTCGTGGGGTTGTTCGAGCGGCGCTCGACGAGGACCTCCGACTCGGCCCCGACATCACGTCCTTGGCCACGGTTCCGAGCGACGCACGGACGACCGCGTCCGTCGTCTCCCGCGCCGAGGGCACCGTCGCCGGTATCGACGTGGGAATTCTCGTCCTGGACGAAGTGATCGGAGCCGACCGGTACGAGATCGTGTCACGCCGCGACGACGGGTCTCGTGTGGAGCCGGGGCAGTCCGTGTTGACTGTCGAGGCTCCCACGCGGGAACTGCTCACCGCGGAACGCACGATGCTCAACATCATGTGTCACTTGTCCGGAATCGCCTCTGCCACAGCCGAATGGGTGGCGGAGGTCCAGGGCACGTCCTGCGTCGTTCGTGACAGTCGAAAGACGCTGCCCGGCCTGCGAGCGCTGCAGAAGTACGCAGTGCGCGCCGGTGGCGGTGCGAATCACCGTATGGGCCTCGGTGACGCGGCGTTGATCAAGGACAACCACGTCGTGGCTGCGGGCGGAGTCGTGGCTGCGCTGCGCGCCGTAAGGGCCATGGCTCCCGATATTGCGTGCGAGGTCGAGGTCGACACCCTCGAGCAACTCGACGCGGTGCTCGCCGAGGGTGTCGACCTCGTTCTCCTGGACAACTTTCCGTTGTGGCAGACGCAGATGGCGGTGCAACGGCGGGACAAGCAATCGCCGCGCACCCGACTCGAATCGTCGGGCGGGCTCACCTTGGCCGTTGCCGCCGACTACGCGCGGACGGGTGTGGACTTCCTCGCGGTCGGTGCGCTCACGCATTCGGTGACGGTGCTCGACCTCGGACTGGACTTCTGACCTCAGCCGGTGACGCCGGTCAGCTCGTTCGGAACATGGTCGAGTTCGGCTGTCGCAGTCACGGTTCCGGACGCGAGATCGACCGCATGAACCGTCGACGTGGAGGGATCGGTCACGTAGGCCGCTCCGTCCTGTACGAACAGAGCCGGTCGCGGCGACTGCCACTCGTCGGGCTCGGTCCACGGGTCGATCACCGGGATCGTCCTCGAGACGCGGGCAGTCTCCGGATCCACGACGTGGATCGCGCCGTCCGTACCCAGCACCAATCCCTCACCGGCGGGCCCGCGGCCGAGTGACCGGAAGGTGTAGCTGGTGCCGAGGTCGACGAGTTGCACCGTCGACGTGCGGGTGTCGGTGATCGACACCCGCGTCGGCCGCTCGAGTTCGGCATCGGGGTCGGCTTTGTAGTCGCCGAGCACGTAGCTCGAGTTCTCGTTGCCCGCCTGATTCCCGATGCGGCCGTAGAGGTCCGGGCTCTGCGCCTTCGTGATCACCCCGTCTCGGTAGACGACCAGACCGTTCTCACACCCGAGAACCACGGTCTCGTCCGCAGCCACGGCCTCTCCGTGCACGCCGGGGCAGGCGTCGGTGCGGGCACGTTCACGGCCATCGGCATCGGTGACGACCACTCCGGTTCGCCCGTCCTCTGTTCCCACGGTCGTCAGCATCGACCCGTCAGCGAGTTCGACGGCGACACCGTGGTGAGCGTCCGGTGTGCGGTGGGTACTGGTCGGAGGTTGTCCGCTTGCAAGGTCTTTCGGGTCGAACGAGGTCACGGTGCCCGTTCCGTCGTCGAACAGCACGGTGCGCCCAGCGTGGCGCACGACGTGTCCCGGTTCCTCGGCCTCGAACGCGGTCTCCGTCATGGCCGGTTCCGTCGTGTAGTGATGCGCGTGGTCGCCGTGTTCCCTGGACCACGTGCCGGCGTCGAGAACGTCGAAACTGTCTCCGGCGCTGACGATCACGTGTCGACCGTCCCCGGCCGGGTTCAGCCGTACGAACCCGGTGGCAGCGGTGTTGCCGACGGCCTCGAGCGTCGTGGCATCGAGGACGGTGATGCCGCCGTCGTGGGAGATCGCCAATCGTGGAGTCGCCGAGGCATTCTCGGACTTGTCCGCGGCGGGTGGTTCGGGTGCAGGATCGTCGGTTGCGCATGCGGCGAGCAGTAGGGCGCAGGTCGCTGTCGTCAGCGCCATGCGAAGAGTAGTGGTCACGGTGTGAATGTCTACGGCTTAATGTAAACGATTGTCAAAGTCGTGAACGTGCATGTATCGATCGAAGTTCAGGGACGACGGGCCGATCGAATCAGGGTCTCGACCGGTCGGCGATAGCTCGGATCCGCGCGCTGATGTCGTCGGCGATCAGCCGCATCCTGTCGAGTCCGTCGATCCCGCGTGCCGACGGCTCGTCGGTGTCCCATACCTCGAGCTGCACACCGTGGGGTGCGGTGACCTCAGCCTTTCCGACTACGACGACAAGGTCGGCGGCGCGCATCAACTCGTCGGTGAGTTGGCGAGGGCGGTGGTGGTCTGCTCTCGCTCCGCGTTCGGCGAGCACCTGAGCGGAAAGCTCGTTGACGGTCCCGCCGATCCGGGCTTCGGTGCCCGCCGACGATGCGGCGATCGTTGGGGTGATCGTCGTGGTCAGCCTCTCGGCCATCACCGACTTCCCGCGGTTGCTCACGCACACGAACAGCACTGATGTCGGATCAGTCATGGTGCACAATGCTTTTCGGCGGGGTTGCGGCGAATCGGCTGCGCAGTGCCAGGGAGACGTAAACCAACCCGACGAGTACGGGTACTTCGATGAGCGGTCCGACGACGCCGGCGAGGGCTTGGCCTGACGTGGCGCCGTAGGTGGCGATCGAGACGGCGATGGCGAGTTCGAAGTTGTTACCCGCAGCGGTGAACGCAAGGGTGGTGGTGCGCTCGTAGCCCAGCCCGATCGCGGCGCCGAGGGCGTAACCGCCACCCCACATCACCGCAAAGTACACCAGCAGCGGTAGCGCGATACGCACGACGTCGAGGGGCTGCGACGTGATCCGATCACCCTGCAGCGCAAAGAGAACGACGATGGTGAACAACAGCCCGTACAGCGCCCAGGGAGAGATCCCGGGAACGAACTTCTCCTCGTACCACTGCCGTCCCTTTGCTCGCTCGCCGAAGTACCGGGACGCGAACCCCGCCACGAGCGGCACTCCCAGGAAGATCACAACCGACTTGGCGATCAGCCAGGGTGAGGCCTCGATGGTGGTCTGCTCGAGGCCCAACCACCCCGGGAGCACCGAAAGGTAGAACCAGCCGAGAACGGAGAACATGACCACCTGGAATACCGAGTTGACGGCCACGAGGACCGCAGCGGCTTCACGGTCACCACAGGCGAGGTCGTTCCAGATGACGACCATCGCGATGCACCGGGCGAGTCCGACGATGATCAACCCTGTGCGGTACTCGGGAAGGTCCGGAAGAAGCAGCCACGCGAGGGTGAACATCAACGCCGGTCCTAGCACCCAGTTCAAGGCCAAAGATGCTGCAAGCAAACGCTTGTCACCCGTCACGCTGTCGAGGCGGTCGTAGCGCACCTTGGCCAGCACGGGGTACATCATGACCAGCAGTCCGATGGCGATCGGCAGCGAGATGCCGTCGACGGAGACGGCCGACAGTGCGTCGTTCACGCCGGGAATGGTTCTGCCCAGCAGAAGGCCCACGACCATGGCGACGCCGATCCACACCGGTAGGAATCGGTCCAGCGTAGACAGCTTGCCCACGACGGCAGGTGACCGCTCGGTACCGGTGCTCACACCGTCACCGCATTCACGCCTGCGAGCGGTGCCATGTCCGCAAGCGCAGCTGCCAGGGGTGCCAGCGCGGACGGTACGACTCGGTAGTACACCCACGTGCCCCTGCGCTCCGATGCGACGAACCCGTTGTCGCGTAACACTTTCAAGTGGTGCGAGATCGTCGGTTGTGACACCGCGAACGTCGGCGAGATGTCGCACACGCACGCCTCGCCGCCGTCTCGGCCGGCAATCATGCTCAGCAACCGCAGCCGCACCGGATCCCCGAGGGCCTTGAACGCTCCCGCGAGCACCGTCGCATCGGTCTCGCTCAGCGGATCGCTCGTAGTCGGGGTCGGACAGCACTGATCACCGGTTCGAAACGACATACCCTTATATTGACGTACGTCGAATCAAGAGGGCGAACCGGGTCACCCGAATGAAGCCGTTCCTGCCCCGATTCGACCACTGTGCCGCAGATGCACATAGGTCTGACATAGATTCCTGCACCGAAGTTGTTGCTGTGACCTATTTTTGGCCTTGCGGGCGTCAGCGCCAGGCAGTAGAATCGAATGCATGTTCGAATCGGGGGATTCTGGTGGACCAGCGGTGGTGCAGTCGGCCGCTGCGTTGGTTGCTGCTCTCGACGAGACGCGTCGTGCGGTGAATCGGTTCGATGCTCAGCGGGTGCATTATGCGTACGACCTGCTCGATGTGCGGTTGACCGCTGAGCTCGAATCGGGGTCCAGGTGCGCCCAGAGTGCTGCGCGGACCGCGACGGTGGATGTGGCGGAGGCGTTGAGACTGTCGCAGGACGTGGCGATGACGGTGATCGAGGTGGGGGAGCAGCTGTGGCACCGGTTGCCGTTGCTGAACGCCGCGTTCACCGCCGGGGAGGTCGATTACCGGCGGGTGGCGACGACCGTGTCGGTGCTGAAGCGAGCGTGTGATTCGACGGTGGCGGCGGTGGAAGCGGAAGCCGTTGCTGCGGCGCAGTCGAAGACGCCGGGTCCGTTGCGGGATGCGGTGTGGTCGTTGTGGTTCGATCACGACCCGGACGAGGCACGGGCGGCGCAAGAGGTTGTGCGCAAGGACAATTCGCGGGTGTATCGGCGTAAGCGTGGCGACGGGTTGTCCGATGTGGTGATCACCACCGGTGATCTCGCGGCGCAGGAGTTCATGGATCGGATCGAGCAGTTGGTGGGCACGGTGTGCACGAACGACCCACGCTCGAAGGGTGAGTTGCAGGCAGCTGCGGCGACGGCGATGGCGCGCGATCAGAACGCGATCGAGTGCCGGTGCGGGCTGGACGAGTGCCCGGTCGCGGGCCTCGAGGTGGGTCCGGCGCCGGTGCGCAGGATCGCGGCGTACATGGACATCGAGGTGCTGCTGGGTTTGTCGTCGACCCCGCCGACGTTGGCCGATGGGACACCGCTCGATCCGGAGGTGGCGCGGGTGTTGGCCGCGGATGCGCGGTGGCAGATCATTCTCACGGAGATGCGCACCGTCGCCGCGGGGTATCGGCGGGACAACCCGGCGGAAGCAGACGCTGATTCGGACTCGGTGGACGCCGAGTCCGCATCGGAGCCCATCGACGCCGATGATTTAGTGGAACATTGTGAATCGGCCGCCGACGGCGAGTCGGGTACGCCGCCGCCGCGCCCGGCCCCGGGTGTGCCGACGCGGTTGACCTCGTGCCGCGCGCGAGTGTTGCTGCATCGCAGCCGCTCCTACACGGCGCCCACGCTTCCGGTGTCGTCGTCGCCACCGATGAGACCGAAGGCGCATTACTGGTTCCGGGCGCTCAACCGCCACGTCGCGGATTTGCTGGCGCAGATCGCGGCGAACCCGTCGTTGGCGAACGGGGTGCATCCGGACGGTCACGGGGGACACCTGTGCCCACCCAAGGGGGCGTTGACGTACGCCCCGTCGGCGGAGGTGGCGGCGTTGGTGCGGGCGCGGTACCGCAAGTGCGTCGCCCCGGGGTGCTCGACGCCCTCGGAGCGTTGCCAACTCGATCACACGGTGCCCTTCGATCACGACGATCCGATGCGGGGTGGGTGGTCGATCGTGGAGAACCTCGGGCCGCTGTGTGTGACGCACCATCAGGTCAAGACGGAGCGGCATTGGTTGCCGGCGATCATGGCGGACGGGTTCGTGGCGTGGCGCACCGACACCGGGTTGATCAGGGTGAGCGCGCCGGCGCCGGGGTTGATCACGTTCGCGTCGATGGCGTTGGGGGAGGAGATCGACGCGGGTCGGGGTAAGCCGTGGCCGCTGCGGGCGTCGACGCCGTTGCCTGCGGATCTGGATGCGCCGACGTGGTGGGAGCACTACCACTCGATGTTGGGTATCGACCGGTGGGTGACGGAGACGGCGATCGCGACGATGCGGTACGGCCCGGATCGTGATGCGGCGCGGGCGTTGCGGGTGAAGTACCTCGAACACCGCGCGATCGTGCGAGCCCGCCGCGCCGCGGAGCCCGCCCCGTTCTGAGTTTGCCCATAGAGCGCACGGGTACACGAGCAGCATGGCAACAGTGACGAACGTAGACAAAGGGAAGCACGCAATTTCGCGTCGAGTGACGGTCGCCACAGATGCGAACACTCTCTTCGACATCGTGGCCGACCCGCACCGGCACAGTCAGCTCGACGGATCGGGAACGGTCAAGGACAACGTCAAAGGCCCCACGCGGCTCGGCCCCGGCGACAAGTTTTCCGTCGGGATGAAGCAGTTCGGTGTTCCCTACAAAATCACCAGCACCGTGACGGAGTTCGTGGACGACGCCGAGCGCAAAGTCCTCGAATGGCAGCACCCGATGGGTCACCGCTGGCGCTGGGAGCTGGTCCAGACCGGACCGACCTCCACCGAGGTCACCGAGAGCTTCCTCTACGACACCGCGAAGAGTCCCAAGATCCTCGAAGTACTGGGTCAGACGAAGGCGAACAGCAAGGGCATCACCGCCACACTCGAGAAGCTGTCGTCGAAGTACTCCTGACCGGCGTGAAAAAGACCGCCGTGTGAAAAACTAGGTGACGCGTACTGGATAATCGGATCGTCAGCTTCTCCGGCATCCGAAAGGTATTCGTCATGACTGCCCGCACCGAGCTCCGCCGCGTCGACCTTCGCGGCAGCTCTCCGTCCACGGCCGAACTCAGGGCCGTGCTCCCGCGAGGCGGAGTGGACGTGAACTCGGTGCTCCATCTGGTGCAGCCGACGGTGGACGATGTCCGCGATCGCGGTGCGGACGCCGCCCTCGATTTCGGCGAGAAGTTCGACAAGGTTCGACCCGACACCGTTCGAGTGCCGCAGGACGAGTTGGTCAAGGCCCTCGACAACCTCGACCCGGATGTCCGTGAGGCACTGGGCGTCGCGATCGAGCGCACCCGCACGGTGCACAACGATCAGCGCCGGACGGACAGCGTCACCGAAGTGGTGCCCGGCGGAACGGTGACCGAAAAGTGGATCCCGGTCGACCGGGTCGGTCTGTACGTACCCGGCGGGAATGCCGTGTATCCGTCGTCCGTGGTGATGAACGTCGTACCCGCCCAGGCCGCAGGCGTGGCGTCGCTCGTGGTCACCTCGCCGCCGCAGGCCGAGTTCGGTGGGCTTCCGCACCCGACGATTCTGGCCGCCGCGCAGATGCTGGGTGTCGACGAAGTGTGGGCAGTCGGAGGCGCCCAAGCCGTCGCGTTGCTCGCGTACGGCGGTACCGACACCGATGGCGCGCCTCTCGACCCGGTGGACATGGTCACCGGCCCGGGAAACATCTACGTCACCGCCGCCAAGCGCATCTGTAGAGGCGTCGTGGGCATCGACTCCGAAGCCGGTCCCACCGAGATCGCGATCCTCGCCGATCACACCGCCGATCCGGTTCACGTGGCAGCAGACCTCATCAGCCAAGCCGAGCACGACGTGCTGGCGGCCAGCGTGCTGGTCACCACCTCCACCGATCTCGCGGACGCGGTGGACGCGGCGGTAGTCGACCAGTTGCAGATCACGAAGCACTCCGAGCGGGTCGCCACCGCCCTGTCCGGCGAGCAGTCGGGAATCGTTCTGGTCTCGTCCGTCGACGACGGGCTCCGCGTGGTCGATGCGTACGCGGCCGAGCACCTCGAGATCCAGACCGAGGACGCATCCGCCGTGGCGCACCGGGTCCGCAGCGCGGGCGCCATCTTCGTCGGTCCCTGGGCCCCCGTCAGTCTCGGTGACTACTGCGCCGGTTCCAACCATGTGTTGCCCACCGCCGGGTGCGCGCGCCACTCGTCCGGTTTGAGCGTGCAGACGTTCTTGCGCGGTATCCACGTGATCGACTACTCGCGGGACGCACTCGAAGACGTGTCCCGTCACGTGATCTCCTTGGCCAACGCGGAGGATCTCCCCGCGCACGGTGAGGCCGTGCGGGTTCGCTTCGAAAGCCTGCGCCCGTGACGGCGCCGGGAGCGGGAACGACCCTGGGCGACTTGCCGATTCGCGACAATCTGCGCGGTAGGTCGCCGTACGGCGCTCCGCAGCTCACGGTGCCGGTTCAGCTCAACACGAACGAGAATCCGCATCCTCCGACCCGCGCTCTCGTCGACGACGTCGCCGAGTCCGTGCGGGAGGCCGCGTCGGTGTTGCACCGGTATCCCGACCGCGATGCGGTGGCGCTGCGGCAGGACCTCGCTTCGTACTTGACCAAGCAGACGGGCGTGTACGTCACCCCGGACAACGTCTGGGCGGCAAACGGTTCCAACGAAATCCTGCAGCAGCTGATGCAGGCGTTCGGTGGACCCGGCCGGACCGCGTTGGGGTTCGTCCCGTCGTACTCGATGCATCCGATCATCTCGGCCGGAACTCAGACGGCGTGGCTCGACCTCACCCGCCGGCCGGACTTCACACTGGACGTCGACGCCGCGGTTGCCGTGCTCGCCGAACAGAAGCCGGACGTCGTGTTCGTCACCAGCCCGAACAACCCGACGGGCCACAGCCTGAGCCTGGACGATCTTCGCCGAATAGCGCGAGCGGCAACCGGAATAGTCATCGTCGACGAGGCCTACGCGGAATTCTCCAGTGCGCCCAGCGCTCTCGAACTCGTCTCGGAGTTTCCGGCACGTCTGGTCGTGAGCCGAACGATGAGCAAGGCTTTCGCGTTCGCCGGTGGTCGCCTCGGTTACCTGGTGGCGTCGCCGGCCGTCGTCGACGCACTTCTGTTGGTGCGCTTGCCCTATCACCTTTCCGTGGTCACGCAGGCCGCGGCCCGGGCGGCTCTCCGTCACGCCGACGACACTCTGGGCAGTGTGAACGAGCTGGCGCTCCAACGTGATCGAGTGTCCGCGGCACTCACCGAACTGGGCTTCGACGTCGTCCCCAGCGACGCGAACTTCTTGCTGTTCGGCCGCTTCGAGGACGCGCCCCGCACGTGGCAGCACTACCTCGACCGTGGGGTGTTGATCCGCGACGTCGGTATCGACGGATACCTCCGCGTCACGATCGGTCTCGTGAACGAGAACGATCGCTTCCTCGCCGTCAGTTCCGAACTCGTACAGGAGATCTCGTGACCCCACGCATCGCGCGCATCGAACGGACCACCAAGGAGTCGTCGATCGCTGTCGAGTTGAACCTCGACGGAACCGGCGTGGTGAACGTCTCCACCGGGGTGCCGTTCTTCGACCACATGCTGACGGCGCTGGGAACGCACGCCAGCTTCGACTTGGACGTCCAGGCCACGGGCGACATCGAGATCGAGGCGCATCACGTGGTCGAGGACACGGCCATCGTGCTCGGGCAGGCGTTGGCCGAGGCCCTCGGGGACAAGAAGGGCATTCGCCGATTCGGCGACGCGTTCATCCCCATGGACGAAACCCTGGCGCACGCAGCCGTCGACGTGTCCGGCCGTCCGTACTGCGTCCACACCGGCGAACCCGAGCACATGCTGCACGCGGTCATCGGGGGATACCCCGGCACGCCGTACGCCACGGTGATCAACCGGCACGTGTTCGAGTCGATCGCATCGAACGCGCGCATCGCCCTGCACGTCCGAGTGCTCTATGGACGCGATCAGCACCACATCACCGAGGCCGAGTTCAAGGCGGTTGCCCGCGCGCTGCGAGTCGCCGTCGAACCGGATCCCCGCGTGTCGGGAGTGCCGTCGACCAAGGGCGTTCTCTGAGTTCGGACGGGCAGTCGCTCAGACACATCCCAGGCCTTCCGGCCGCGATGATCATGGGCGCGGCGTCGTTCGGCGGGTTCGGTCTCCTGCTGCCCGTCGTTCCGCTCGTGATCTCGCAGAACGGTGGATCCGACGCACTCGCCGGCGCCACGACTGCGGTGTTCATGGGCGCCACCGTTGCCACCCAGCTGGGTGTGCCGTGGCTGCTGCGGACCGTCGGGCACCGAGGTGTGCTGGCTGCGGGGTGCCTGCTGTTGGGTCTGCCGGCGCTGGCGTTCCTGCTGTCGACGGCGCCACCCGCCGTGCTGACGATTTCCGCGTTCCGAGGCGTCGGCTTCGGACTACTGACGGTGTCCTCCGCCGCGCTCGTGGCCGAGCTGGCGCCATCCTCGCTGCTCGGCCGAGCGACCGGCGCTCAGGGCATCGCGGTCGCGGTGGCCCAAATGATCGCGCTGCCGACGGGTCTTGCCCTGCTGCAGTCGGTGTCGGCGTCGGCTGTGTTCTTGGTCGGCGCACTCGTGCCGGTCGTGGCGTTGGTCGCGATACTTCGCCTGCCTGCTGTGCGCTCTGCTCCCGAGGCGCGCACGTCGGGCGGCGCATTCGAGTGGCAACGGCTGGTGCTTCCCTGTGTGGCCATCGCGTCGGTGTCCGCGGCGTTCGGTGGCCTCTCGTCGCTGCTTCCCATCGCCGAGAGCGATAGTCCGGTGCTTGCGGGACTGGCCCTGTCCGTCGTCAGCGGGGCGATGATCGTCGGACGGTACGGCGCCGGTGCCATCGCGGACCGCGTCGGACCGGGGCGCGCGTTGGTCCCCGCGCTCGTCGTCACCACGGTCGGCGTTCTGGCTTTTGCTGCCGGCGTGGCCGGAGCCGGTTCCGCCGCGGTTCTGTTGGCAGCGGCCGTGGTGTTCGGTGTCGGGTACGGGGCATGCCAGAACGAAAGTCTCGTCATGGCTTTCGCCTACGCCGGCCCTACCCGGTTCGGCGTGGCGAGCGCCGCCTGGAACATCAGCTTCGATGCGGGCACCGGGGTGGGCGCGCTGGCCCTGGGTGTTCTCGCCGTGCACTACGGATACTCCACGACATTCGCTCTCGGGTCAGCTCTGGTGCTGGTGGTGGCCGTTCTGGTTCGATCATCGACATGGCGACGCTGACGGACGCAATCTCGATCGCAGCAGACCTCCCGGAGGTGGGCGAGGGAACGCGGTGGAGCAACCGCACGTGGTTCGTGCGCAAGAAGGCCTTCGCCTGGGAGCGACCGTTGAACAAGGCCGACATCAAGCGGTTCGGCGACCGGCCCGTCCCCAGCGGACCGATTTTCGCCGTGTCCCTCGGAGACCTCGGCGAGAAGGAGGCGGTGCTCGCCGAAGAGCATGAGGGAGTCTTCACCATCGAGCACTTCGCCAAGCACCCCGCCATCCTGATTCGACTCAAGGTGGTCGACCCGGCAACGCTGCGCGACCTGATCGTCGACGCGTGGCTGGCGGCTGCTCCGGACGTGCTCACCGAGCAGTACTTGGCGGACAACCCCACCGATACACTCGGCGCATGACTTCCGTTGCCCTACTCGATTACGGGTCGGGAAATCTGCATTCCGCACAGCGCGCCCTCGAGCGAGTGGGTGCCGCCGTCACCGTCACCTCCGATCACCGGGTTGCCTTGGCTGCCGACGGATTGGTCGTGCCGGGCGTAGGGGCCTACGGAGCGTGCATGGACGGCCTGCTGTCGGTACGCGGCGACGAACTGATCGACAAGCGACTCGCCGGAGGTCGGCCCGTTCTGGGGATCTGCGTGGGAATGCAGATCCTGTTCGACCGCGGCGTCGAGTTCGGTGAGCCCGCCACCGGCTGCGGACAGTGGCCGGGCACCGTGGAGCAACTGAAAGCCGGTGTTCTCCCGCACATGGGATGGAACACGGTGACCCCCGACTCGGGCAGCGTCTTGTTCGACGGGATGGCGGCCGACACCCGCTTCTACTTCGTGCACTCCTACGCTGCGCTCCGATGGGAGATGGAGCCGAGCGATTACATTCCCCCAGCCACGTTGACCTGGGCCGACCACGGTGGTCCCTTCCTCGCCGCGGTGGAGAACGGCCCGCTGTCGGCCACCCAGTTCCACCCGGAGAAATCCGGTGACGCCGGGGCGGCACTGCTGGAGAACTGGCTCCGCACCGTCGCATGAGCGACGACCCGAGCTTCTCGTTCGCCCGCCACGCCCTCACCTCGCTCGGATCGGCGGCACTCGTGCTCGCCGCTGTCACCGTCGTCGTTCTCGCCGTCCGTCCCGGGCCGGGTCTCGGACTGCTGATCGTGGGGGTCGGCATCGTCATGGCCGTCGCAGTGATGGCGGCGGTGTCTCGACGAACCGTGCGTCGGGCATTCGGAGACGACACCGATGGACACGAGCGCGTCGACCCGCCAACGTGAACCGCGGCTTCGGGCAGTACCCTCGGACCACGTGAGCCTGGTACTTCTTCCTGCTGTCGATGTCGCCGATGGCGAGGCCGTGCGCCTCGTTCAAGGAGAGGCGGGAAGCGAAACTGCGTACGGTTCGCCCCGCGAGGCCGCCCTCGCCTGGCAGCGCGACGGCGCCGACTGGGTGCACCTGGTCGATCTCGACGCAGCATTCGGACGCGGATCGAACCGCGATCTGCTCGCCGACGTCGTCGGCGAACTGGATGTCAAGGTGGAGTTGTCCGGTGGTATTCGCGACGACGAGTCGCTCCGGGCCGCCCTCGCAACCGGATGTGCTCGCGTGAATCTCGGAACCGCGGCTCTCGAAGACCCGGAATGGTGCGCACGGGCTCTCGGTGAGTACGGAGATCGCGTCGCAGTCGGTTTGGACGTGCGCATCGTCGACGGGGAACACCGCTTGCGTGGGCGAGGCTGGGTCAGCGACGGGGGAGACCTGTGGGAGGTGCTCGAGCGCCTCGACCGTGACGGGTGCAGCCGGTACGTCGTCACCGACGTGACACGGGACGGAACGCTCACCGGCCCCAATCTGGAACTGCTCCAACAGGTCTGCGCCGTAACCGACGCTCCGGTCATCGCGTCGGGCGGTGTGTCGACCATCGACGATCTGCGTGCCATCGCCACCTTGACCGACGTGGGTGTCGAGGGTTCCATCGTCGGCAAGGCGTTGTACGCCGGCAAGTTCACCCTCCCCGAGGCGCTCCGCGCCGTCTCGTCATGACCGATCTCGATCTCGACGCTCTCGCGTCCATTGCGCGAAGTCTGCTCGACGGCATCGAAGACCGTTTCGTCGCGGGCGTCGGAGCGCCGAGTGCCGTCGCGAAGGGGCCGGACGACTTCGCCACCGCGGTCGACCTGGAACTGGAACGCCGTCTGACCGACGAACTGTCTCAGCGCACCGGGATAGCGGTTCACGGTGAGGAATTCGGCGGGCCGGATCTCGACACCGGCGCCGTCTGGGTGGTCGACCCGATCGACGGTACGTTCAACTACTCCTACGGATTGCCCACTGCCGGAACACTTCTCTCGCTTCTGGTCGACGGCGTCCCGGTCATCGGACTGACGTGGCTTCCGCTGTTCGGCCATCGCTACTGGGCGGTCGACGGCGGGCCGGTGCACCTCGGATCCGATCCCATTCCCGCGCTCGAACCGACCACCCTGTCGGAGTCCATCGTGGGATTCGGCGCCTTCAACGTGGCGAGCCGCGGGCGGTTGCCCGGTGCCTATCGCGTGCGCATTCTGTCCGAACTCTCACGCGACTCGTCGCGGATTCGCATGCACGGATCGACTGGACTGGACTTGGCCTTCACGGCTGCCGGAGTTCTGGGCGCAGCGGTCGTCTTCGGACATCAGGCGTGGGACAACGCGGCCGGCGCGATGTTGGTGCGCGCTGCCGGTGGCATCGTGACCGACTTGCGTGGGCAGCCGTGGACGATCGCGTCCACGTCGGTCCTTGCCGCCGCGCCGGGCGTGCACCAGGAATTGCTCGACATCGTCACCTCCCTCGGAGATCCGGGAGACTTCCTTCCATGACCGTCGCCGTACGTGTGATTCCCTGTCTCGACGTCGACGCGGGCCGAGTGGTCAAGGGGGTCAACTTCGCCGACCTCAGGGACGCCGGTGATCCGGTGGAGTTGGCCGCGAAGTACGACGCCGAGGGCGCGGACGAATTGACGTTCCTCGACGTCACGGCCTCCTCCGGTGGCAGGGCCACGATGCTCGACGTGGTCACCCGCACGGCCGAGCAGGTGTTCATCCCCCTCACCGTCGGCGGCGGTGTCCGCACGGTCACCGACGTCGACTCGTTGCTGCGGGCCGGGGCGGACAAGGTCAGTGTGAACACCGCTGCGATCGCACGTCCAGAACTGCTGCGCGAGTTGAGTTCGCGGTTCGGATCGCAATGCATCGTCCTGTCGGTCGACGCTCGGACCGTTCCGGACGGGGAGCGCTCGACGCCGTCCGGGTGGGAGGTGACCACCCACGGTGGCCGTCGGGGAACCGGAATCGACGCTGTCGAGTGGGCAGAGCGTGGCGCGGATCTGGGAGTCGGTGAGATCTTGCTCAACTCGATGGACGCCGACGGAACGAAGGCAGGCTTCGACATCGCAATGATCGGAGCGGTTCGAGCGGCAGTGCGAGTGCCGGTCATCGCCAGCGGCGGCGCGGGAAAGGTCGAACACTTCGCGCCCGCGGTCGCCGCCGGAGCCGACGCCGTTCTCGCCGCGAGCGTGTTCCATTTCGGCGAGCTCGTGATCGGTCAGGTCAAGGATGCGCTCCGCGCAGAAGGGGTGACGGTCAGATGAGTTTGGACGCGGACATCGCGGCCCGGCTCAAGCGCAACGACGCCGGACTGTTCAGTGCAGTGGCGCAGGAACGTGGCACCGGCGACGTGTTGATGGTCGCCTGGATGGACGACGAGGCACTCTCGCGCACTCTCGCCACGCGTAAGGGCACGTACTACTCGCGTTCGCGCGGCGAGTACTGGGTCAAGGGCGAGACGTCCGGTCACACCCAGTACGTCCACGAGGTGCGGTTGGACTGCGACGGCGACACCGTTCTGCTGATCGTCGACCAGGAAGGCGCAGCGTGCCACACCGGCGCGCACAGCTGTTTCGACGCCGACGTGCTTCTCTCTCCCGAAACGGCTTGAGCCTCAAGCTTTTCCGAGTCCGCCCGCAATACCTCGGTCGAGCTGCGCAAGCATGACCGAGCCCAGCTGGCGCAGCGTCTCGACCTGAGCATCGTCCAGTCCCTCGAACACCAGGGACTGCACGGTCTCGACGTGTCCGGGCGCGGCCTCGCGCACCTTGTCCCATCCGGTGTCGGTCAGAACCGCGAACGAGCCCCGTCCGCCTTCGATGTTCTCGCGCTGCACCCACCCCAGCTTTTCGAGCTTGGTGATGACGTGGGACAGCCGGGACAGCGACGCGTTCGACCGCTCCGCGAGGTCGCGTAGCTTCAGACGGCGGTCGGGGCTCTCGGACAAACCGCCGAGGACGAAGTAATCGAAGTGGGTCAGCCCGGAGTCACGCTGCAGTTGTGTGTCCAGCGCTGCGGGGAGCCGGGTGCACAACGTCACGAGACCTCGCCACGCGGCTTGCTGCTCGGCTGTGAGCCACCGCGTTGCATCGTGCTCGTCCATCGTGTGCCCATCTCCTGATCGTGAGGCTGGCCAACAGTTTGCACTCCTGCCCGCGCAGCTGGTGATCGGGCACCTGAAACACTGGACGCATGCATGGTCAGAACACGGCCTCGGCAACCACATCCCGCGAACAGTTTCGGCTGCTCGCGACCGAGCATCGGGTGGTTCCCGTGGTGCGCAAGGTGCTTGCCGACTCCGAGACTCCACTGTCCGCCTACCGCAAGCTCGCCGACGACCGGCCGGGTACATTCCTGTTGGAGTCCGCCGAGAACGGCAGATCGTGGTCGAGGTGGTCGTTCATCGGTGCGGGGTCGCCGGCTGCGCTGACGGTCGTCGACGGCGAAGCGGCCTGGATGGGAAACGTCCCCGCCGGCGCTCCGTCCGGTGGTAACCCCCTGGAGGCGTTGGGTGCCACCCTCGAACTGCTGCGCTCGGAGCGGTTGCCCGACCTTCCGCCGTTGACCGGCGGAATGGTGGGTTACCTCGGGTACGACGCCGTGCGACACATCGAACGGTTGCCGGACACTACCGTCGACGACCTCGAGGTTCCGGAACTCGTCATGATGCTGGCCACCGACATCGCGGCGGTCGATCACCACGAGGGTGCGATCACGCTCATCGCCAACGCAGTGAACTGGGACGGTACGGACGATCGCGTGGACGAGGCGTACGACGACGCCGTCGCGCGACTCGACCGGATGACCGATGCCCTGTCCACCCCGGCCCATTCGACGGTGGCCCGATTCGAGCGCCCCACACCGCAATTCCGTCGCCAGCGAACGCCGGACGAGTTCGGCGCCGGCGTTGCCAGACTGGTGGAGGAGATCGAGGCGGGCGAGGCGTTCCAGGTGGTCCTGTCGCAGCGATTCGAGATGGACACGGACGCAACACCGATGGACGTCTACCGCATGCTGCGAGCGTCCAATCCCAGTCCGTACATGTACCTCATGCACGTCCCCGACGTAGCCGGGGGCACCGCGTTCTCCATTGTCGGGTCCAGTCCCGAATCGTTGGTGACCGTGGTCGAAGGCGTCGCGACGACACACCCCATCGCCGGAACTCGGTGGCGTGGACACACCGAGGAGGAGGACGTCCTGCTGGCGAAGGACCTGCTCGCCGACGAGAAGGAGAACGCCGAGCACCTGATGCTGGTCGACCTCGGCCGCAACGACCTCGGCCGGGTCTGTGTACCGGGCTCGGTCAAGGTCACGGATTACCGCCATATCGAGCGGTACAGCCATGTCATGCACCTCGTGTCCACCGTGACGGGGTCCCTCGCGGACGACAAGCACGCCATCGACGCAGTCACGGCGTGCTTTCCGGCCGGCACCCTGTCCGGTGCACCGAAGGTTCGCGCGATGGAGCTCATCGACGAACTCGAGACCTCGCGTCGAGGTGTCTACGGTGGAATCGTGGGTTACCTCGACTTCGCCGGCGACGCCGACACCGCCATCTGCATTCGTTCCGCGCTCATCAAGAACGGCACCGCCTACGTCCAGGCCGGCGCGGGTGTCGTGGCCGATTCGAAGGCCGAGTACGAGGACGACGAATCGCGGAACAAGGCGATGGCCGTCCTGGGAGCCATTGCCGCAGCCGAGACGATTTCCAGCACCGAGTCGGGTTCGCGGTGAGTCGAACCAGCGCGCGCAGGGCCACTGCCCTGACCGCGCTGCTGCTCGTGATCGCCGCGCTCTGCCTGTGGGCGGCGTCGCGGATGACGTGGGTGACCGTGTCGTCCGTGGACGGGCTCGGAGAGGAACGCACGTCTGCTCTCGACGGCGGCACCTGGGCGGCCGCGACCACCCCGCTCGCCCTCGCCCTCGTGGCTGCCGTCGCAGCGATGTTCGCCGTCCGAGGGCGTTGGTCCATTCTGATCGGGCTGCTGGTGGCGGCCGTATCGATCGGAGCACTCGTTCCGGCCGTGTCTCTCCTTTTCGGCGGCGCCGACGCCGATCGGGGTGCGAGTCTCGCCGAGCTACCGGCGCGAGCCGAGGTGACGACGCTGGACGTGTCCCGGGTTCCGGCGGCAGTTGTGGTCGTCGGCGCCGTGTGCGCCCTGGTGGCTGCGGTACTGCTCTGCCGCACTCCGCCGTCCCACGGGGGCCTCTCGTCCAAGTACGACGCCCCCGCCGTGCGGCGAGCCGAGGCGGAGAGAGCCGTCGAGGCCGCGGACGACACGAACGACGAGCCGAGCGAACGCGCATTATGGGACGCACTCGATTCCGGTCTCGATCCGACCGACGACCGGCGCCCGCCGCGGTGATCCGGGCCCTACCTGCACGTCCCGGCCGGTCGGTATGTGTGTAACAGTGCACACACTTTTTCGCCCGGATACCCGATGGGACCCATCGTGCGCTAGGGCTCTAGTCTGTGATCACCGGATGGGCTTCTCCACATCGGAGCCTGTCGGAAAGGATGCGGGGGCCGAAAAATGACTGTTCTCGATTCTATTCTCGACGGGGCGCGTGCAGACGCAGCAGCACGGGAGTCCGTCCTCGATTTCGCCAGCGTGAAGGCCGCCGCGAAGGCAGCTCGGCCGCCGCTCGACGCCGCTGCCGCACTGATCGAAACCGGAATCGGCGTCATCGCCGAGGTCAAGCGAGCCAGCCCGTCCAAGGGCGCTCTCGCCGACATCAAGGATCCCGCCGAACTCGCCCTCGCGTACGAAGAGGGCGGCGCCCGCATCATCAGCGTGCTCACCGAGGAGCGCCGCTTCCGCGGATCGCTGGACGACCTGGACTCGGTGCGTCGTGCAGTGTCGATCCCCATCCTGCGCAAGGACTTCATCGTCGGCCCGTACCAGATCCACGAGGCGCGAGCCCACGGTGCGGACATGATTTTGCTGATCGTCGCCGCGCTCGAGCAGGACGCGCTCGAATCGCTTCTCGACCGCACGGAGTCGCTCGGTATGACCGCGCTCGTCGAGGTCCACACCGAGGAGGAAGCCGATCGAGCCCTGACCGCCGGCGCGAAGGTCATCGGTGTCAATGCCCGCAATCTCAAGACGCTCGAAGTCGACACCGACACGTTCGGGCGCATCGCGCCGGGACTGCCGTCGGAGGTGATACGCGTAGCGGAATCGGGCGTGCGGGGAACTGCAGACCTGCTCGCGTACGCGGGAGCGGGCGCAGATGCGGTGCTCGTCGGTGAAGGTCTCGTCACCAGCGGTGATCCTCGCTCGGCGGTGCGCGATCTGGTGACCGCGGGCACGCATCCGTCGTGCCCGAAGCCTTCTCGCTGAACTGCGGGTAGGCCGGAGGCCGGTCGGGAAATGGTAGGCACCCGCTCACGAACTCCCGAGCTCGGTGGGGGAGACTTGACGGCGTGAGTACCAGCTATCGATCGAACGCAGGCGGCCTCCCGAGTACGAGCTCAGGAATCTCCGAGCGGACCACCCACGACCCGGATGCTCTCGGGCACTTCGGTAAATACGGCGGTCGCTACGTCCCCGAGGCCCTGATGGGCGTCATCGAAGAGGTGACGGCGGAGTACGCGAAGGCGCGGATCGACGAGGGGTTCCTCGAGGAGCTCGACCGTCTGCAGCGGGACTACACCGGGCGTCCGTCACCCGTCTTCGAGGCGACGAGGCTGGCCGAGTTCGCCGGCGGTGCCCGAATCCTGTTCAAGCGCGAAGACCTCAATCACACGGGTTCGCACAAGATCAACAACGTCCTCGGTCAAGTTCTCCTTGCCAAGCGCATGGGCAAGACCCGCATCATCGCCGAGACCGGCGCCGGTCAGCACGGTGTGGCCACAGCCACGGCCTGCGCTCTGCTCGGCCTCGAGTGCGTGGTCTACATGGGCGAGGTCGACACCGAGCGGCAAGCCCTGAACGTTGCTCGCATGAAGTTGCTCGGCTCCGATGTCGTTGCGGTGCAGTCCGGTTCGCGCACCTTGAAGGACGCGATCAACGAAGCGCTCCGCGACTGGGTCAGCCACGCGGACAACACGTACTACTGCTTCGGCACCGTCGCAGGCCCGCACCCGTTCCCGATGATGGTTCGCGACTTCCAGCGCGTCATCGGACTCGAAGCGCGCGCCCAGGTGCAGGCAAGCCTCGGCCGGCTGCCCGACGCGATCGCCGCGTGCGTCGGGGGTGGTTCCAACGCCATCGGCATCTTCCATGCGTTCATCGACGATCCGGGTGTACGGCTCATCGGCTACGAAGCTGCCGGCGACGGAATCGAGACCGGTCGCCACGCCGCCACCATCGGTGCGGGATCGCCGGGTGCGCTGCACGGCGCGTTCTCGTACCTGCTGCAGGACGAGGACGGCCAGACCGTCGACTCCCACTCGATCTCCGCCGGTCTCGACTACCCGGGTGTCGGACCGGAGCACTCGTACCTCAACGACATCGGGCGGGCCGAGTACCGACCCATCACGGACTCCGAAGCCATGGACGCCATGCGGTTGTGCTCGCGCCGCGAAGGAATCATCCCGGCCATCGAATCCGCCCACGCCGTCGCCGGTGCGTTGAAGCTCGGGCAGGAACTGGGCGAGGGCGCCGTCATCCTCGTGAACATGTCGGGACGCGGTGACAAGGACATGGACACTGCTGCGAAGTGGTTCGGCATCATCGACGAGAAGGGCAACGTGACGTGACTTCCGCCCCGACCGACCCCAAGCCTTCCCGAGGCAACTTGGCTTCCGTTTTCGAGGCAACCCGGTCCGAGGGGCGCGCCGCACTCGTCGGATACCTCCCGGCCGGATTCCCGACGGTGCCCGGGTCGATCGACGTGGTGCGTGCCATGGTCGATTCCGGTTGCGACATCATCGAAGTCGGAATTCCGTACTCCGATCCGGTCATGGACGGACCGACCATCGCGGCGGCCGCGGACACCGCTCGTCGAAACGGCGCGCACGTACGCGACGTCTTCACCGTGGTCGACGCCATCGCGTCCGCGGGCGGCAACGCCGTGGTGATGACGTACTGGAACCCGGTCATGCGTTACGGAGTCGACGCGTTCGCTCGCGATCTCGCAGCGGCCGGCGGCCTCGGCATGATCACCCCCGATCTCATCCCGGACGAGGCAACCGACTGGCTCGCCGCGTCCGAGGAGCAGCACCTCGATCGCATCTTCCTCGTCGCTCCGTCCTCGACGGAGGAGAGGCTCGCACGCACCATCGAGTCGAGCAGCGGCTTCGTCTACGCGGCCTCGACCATGGGCGTGACCGGAGCACGCGACACCGTCTCGTCCATGGCGCCCGCCTTGGTGGCACGTATTCGCGAGCACTCTCGCATTCCGGTGGGCGTCGGTCTCGGTGTGCGCTCCGGTGCGCAGGCTGCGGAGATCGCCGCCTACGCCGACGCGGTGATCGTCGGCTCGGCGCTGGTGTCCGCGGTCGACGACGGAATCGACGCCGTGGCAGCGCTGACGGCCGAGCTCGCCGAGGGTGTGCGTTCGGCTACCGTGGCGTCGTGACGTCACCCGGTACCGCTGTCCTCGCGTACATTCCGAGTCCGCCTCAGGGCGTGTGGCACGTGGGCCCGCTGGCCCTGCGCGCATACGCGTTCTTCATCATCGTCGGTATCGTCATCGCGATCGTGTGGGGTGACCGCCGGTGGGTTGCCCGCGGCGGTACCAAAGGCACCGTGCTCGACGTCGCCGTGTGGGCGGTCCCGTTCGGACTGATCGGCGGGCGGCTCTACCACGTCGCCACCGACGCATCGACGTACTTCGGCGAGGGCGGAAACCCGGTCGACGCACTCAAGATCTGGCAAGGCGGCCTCGGTATCTGGGGGGCCGTTCTACTCGGTGGAGTCGGCGCGTGGATTGCGTGCCGCCGCAGAGGGATTCCACTTCCCGCGTTCGGAGACGCAGTCGCTCCCGGCATCCTTCTGGCGCAGGCGATCGGCCGTATCGGCAACTACTTCAACCAGGAGCTCTACGGCCGTGAGACGACCGTTCCCTGGGGCCTCGAGATCTACGAGCGCGTCGACGCGAACGGACGCAACGATTCGCTGAACGGAATTTCCACCGGGCTCGTCGAGCGCGTCGTGCATCCGACGTTCCTGTACGAGTTGCTGTGGAACGTCGTCATCGTCGTCCTGCTCGTCGTCGTGGACCGTCGGTTCCGGATCGGCCACGGTCGGTTGTTCGCCCTCTACGTGGCGGGCTACTGCGTCGGTCGATTCGTCGTCGAGCTCATGCGCTCGGATTACGCAACCGAGATCGCCGGCATCCGCATCAACTCGTTCACCTCGGGCATCGTGTTCGCCCTCGCCGCGCTGTACATCGTGTTCGCGCGCAAGGGCCGCGAGGATCCCGAGACGTTGCGGTCCGACGACGCAGACCCGATCCCGACGTCAGAGCTGGACGAAGGGGGCGAAACGACGGACACTGTGTCCGTGGACACCGCCGACTCCACTACCGACGCGGGAAGGGACAAGACGTCGTGACGGAACCGGACCGACCAGATCTGACGAAGAAGTTTCCGACCGCGCCGGACGATCACGGTCAGCCGCAATACGAGCAGCCGCAGTACCAGCAACCCCAGTACCAGCAACCCCAGTACCAGCAACCCCAGTACCAACAACCGTTCGCCCAGCCCGGATACGGTGCGCCCGTTGATCCCGGTGCGCCGTACGGCCGGGACCCGCTGACCGGCGAGCCGTTCTCGGACAAGTCCAAGCTGCTGGCCGGCCTGCTGCAGATCGTGCCCGTATTCGTGGGGCTGCCCATCGGTATCGGCCGGTTCTACATGGGCTCGAACGGCATCGGTATTGCCATGGCCGTCCTGACCGTCGTGAGCTACTTGTTGATCTTCACTCTCATCGGTGCGCTGCTCGGACTCCCGGTGCTGTTCGCCACCGGTATCTGGGCCATAGTCGACGGCGTCATCCTGCTCACCGGTACACCGCGTGACGGCGCGGGTCGTCTGCTGAAGAACTGATACGCTCCAACAGAACTGCCCGGTAACCCGAACGTCAGGGTCCCGGCGGTTCGTTCTCCACTTGCCTCTTCGGGCCGACGCTGTCCCGGTAGATCCCGATAGCGTTTTTCGTTCGTGCCATCCTGTGTCGCCCCACCCCGAAACCGGGTCGGCGACGAGTGGCCGTCCCGGAGGTGACCGAAGTGCTGTTTTCCCAGTTGCCCGCGGAGCAGGGTCTGTACGACCCGGCGCAGGAAACCGACTCGTGCGGTGTCGCGATGGTCGCCGACATCCAGGGACGGCGATCTCACTCGATCGTCTCGGACGCGCTGCTCGCCTTGGAGAACCTCGAACATCGCGGTGCCGCGGGTGCCGAACCCAACAGCGGTGACGGCGCCGGAATCCTCATCCAGCTTCCGGCCGAGTTCTTGGCCGACGTGGTGGACTTCGATCTGCCGGCACCGTCCGACGACGGCGCGAACAGCTACGCGGCCGGTATCTGCTTCCTTCCACAGGGTGTACGCGAGCGCAACGCCGCGGTGGCTCGCATCGAATCGATTGCGGCGGAGGAAAACCTCGAGGTTCTCGGGTGGAAGGACGTCGCCGTCGACCCCGACGCCGCCGACGTCGGCCTCACTGCGCTCGGGTGCATGCCGTTCATGCGCTACCTGTTCGTCGCTGCTCCGGCGAAGAACGGTGTGCGCCCGTCCGGCCTGGATCTCGATCGTCTCGTCTACGCGCTGAGAAAACGGTCCGAGCAGGTGACGAACGAGATCGAGGAAGAGGGCAGTGGTGTCTTCTTCCCGTCGCTCTCGTCCCGCACCATGACGTTCAAGGGCATGCTCACCACGATGCAGCTGCCCCTGTACTTCCCCGAGCTGCGTAACCCGCTGTGTTCGAGCGCGATCGCCATCGTGCACAGCCGCTTCTCCACGAACACCTTTCCGTCCTGGCCGTTGGCTCACCCGCACCGCTTCGTCGCGCACAACGGTGAGATCAACACTGTCAAGGGCAACCGCAACCGGATGCGCGCTCGCGAGGCCATGCTCGCCAGTGATGTCATTCCCGGTGACCTCACTCGCCTGTACCCGATCTGTACACCTGATGCGTCGGACTCGGTCTCGCTCGACGAGGTGCTCGAACTGCTGCACCTGGGCGGACGAAGTGTTCCGCACGCAGTGATGATGATGGTTCCCGAACCCTGGGAGAACGACGCCACGATGGATCCCAAGGTGCGGGCGTTCTACCAGTTCCACTCCTCGATGATGGAAGCCTGGGACGGACCCGCGTGCGTCACGTTCACCGACGGTGCATACGTCGGAGCTACGTTGGACCGCAACGGTTTACGGCCCGGGCGCTGGTGGCGCACGGCCGACGACAAGATCATTCTCGCGAGCGAGGCGGGGGTGCTCGACGTCGCGCAGTCCGAGGTCGTGGCGAAGGGGCGCCTCGAGCCCGGCAAGATGTTTCTCGTCGACACCGTTGCGGGACGACTCGTTCCCGACGAAGAAATCAAGGCGCAACTGGCGTCCGCACATCCCTACGACGAGTGGTTGCACGCCGGTCTGCTGAACATCAACACCCTCCCGCCGCGAGCGCACATCCAGTACAACCACGATTCGGTCGTCCGACGTCAGGTCGCCTTCGGGTACACGGAGGAGGATCTGCGGCTGCTGCTCGTTCCGATGGCAGCGTCCGGCGGTGAGCCGCTCGGCTCGATGGGAACCGACACCCCGCCCGCCGTGCTGTCGCAGCGCTCGCGTCAGCTCTACGACTACTTCATCGAACTCTTCGCTCAGGTGACCAACCCGCCGCTCGACGCGATCCGCGAGGAGATCGTGACCTCGCTCTCGCGCGTCATGGGCCCGGAGCAGAACCTGCTCGCTCCCACCGCGGCGTCGTGCCGACAGATCGAACTGCCGTGGCCCGTCCTGGACAACGACGACCTGAACAAGATCATTCATATCGACGACGACGGTGATCACCCCGGCTTGTCGGCCACCGTTCTGCGTGCGCTGTACGACGTGGAACGCGGCGGCGACGGGTTGGCCGAGGCCATCGAGGACCTACGCATCCGCGCCAGCGAGGCCATCGCGGCCGGGTACAGCACCTTGATCATCTCCGACCGCGACTCCGATCACACCCGCGCTCCCATCCCGTCGCTGTTGGCGACGTCGGCGGTCCATCACCACCTGGTGCGGACCAAGGAGCGCACGAAGGTCGCGTTGGTGGTCGAGTCCGGCGACGCCCGCGAGGTGCATCATTTGGCGCTGCTCATCGGTTTCGGAGCCGCGGCGGTCAACCCGTACCTGGCCATGGAATCGATCGAGGACCTCGTCGGCGAGGGGGAACTGACGGGCGTCGAGCCCACTCAGGCGGTACGTAACTACCTCAAAGGCCTGGGCAAGGGTGTGCTCAAGGTCATGTCCAAGATGGGCATCTCGACCGTCGGGTCCTACACGGGCGCACAGGTTTTCGAGGCTGTGGGTCTCGACAAGGAGGTCGTGCGGGAGTACTTCAAGGGCACCGTCAGCAAGCTCGGAGGCGTCGGGATCGACGTCCTCGCGGAAGAGGTCAAGCTGCGGCACCGACGTGCGTACCCCGAGAACCCCACCGATCGTGTGCATCGTCGACTCGACGTCGGCGGGGAGTACCAGTTCCGACGCGAAGGCGAACTGCACCTGTTCACACCGGAGACGGTGTTCCTGCTGCAGCACGCCACCCGGACCGGTAGGTACGAGGTGTTCCAGAAGTACACCGACGAGGTCGACCGCCTCACCCGCGAGGGCGGCGCGTTGCGCGGCCTGTTCGGGTTCGACGAGACGCTACGCGAGCCGGTTCCGCTCGACGAGGTGGAATCTGTCGAGTCGATCGTCACTCGCTTCAATACCGGCGCGATGAGCTACGGGTCGATCTCGGCGGAAGCGCACGAGACGATGGCCGTCGCCATGAACCACCTCGGCGGACGATCGAACTCCGGTGAGGGCGGGGAAGACACCGACCGGCTCTACGACCTCGAGCGACGCAGCGCGGTCAAGCAGGTGGCCAGCGGCCGGTTCGGGGTCACCAGCGACTACCTCGTCAACGCCACCGACATCCAGATCAAGATGGCGCAGGGCGCCAAACCGGGTGAGGGCGGCCAGCTTCCGGGATACAAGGTGTACCCGTGGGTGGCGAAGACGCGGCACTCGACGCCCGGCGTCGGCTTGATCTCACCGCCGCCGCATCACGACATCTACTCCATCGAGGATCTGGCTCAGTTGATCCACGATCTGAAGAACGCGAACGAAAACGCCCGTGTGCACGTCAAACTGGTGAGTTCGGTCGGTGTCGGAACGGTTGCGACCGGTGTGAGCAAGGCCCACGCCGACGTCGTCCTCATCTCGGGCTACGACGGCGGAACGGGAGCTGCGCCCCTGACGTCGCTCAAGCACGCCGGTGCGCCGTGGGAGGTGGGTCTCGCCGACGCCCAGCAGACGCTGGTCCTGAACGGGCTTCGTGACCGAATCACCGTCCAGGCCGACGGCGGTATGCGCACGGGGCGAGACGTCGTCGTCGCTGCGCTGCTGGGTGCCGAGGAATTCGGATTCTCCACCGCCCCGCTCATCGTGGCCGGCTGCATCATGATGCGGGTGTGCCACCTCGATACCTGTCCGGTGGGTGTCGCGACGCAGAACCCCGAACTGCGCAAGCGGTTCAACGGCAAGCCCGAGTTCGTCGAGGAATTCTTCCGATTCATCGCACAGGACGTGCGGAACTACCTGGCGCAGCTGGGTTTCCGCAGCATCGACGAAGCAGTGGGCCGCGCCGACGTGTTGAACACCGCCGACGGTGTGGCGCACTGGAAGAGCCGAGGGCTCGACCTGTCGTCCGTCTTCGCCATTCCGACCGATCCGCACGGGGCCAAGATGACGCAGCGGCGCAAGCTGCGCGATCAGGACCACGGGCTCGACCTGGCGCTGGATCGCACCTTGATCCAGCTGTCCGAGGGAGCGTTGGAAGATGCGCATCCGGTGCGGCTCGAACTACCGGTGCGCAACGTGAACCGCACTGTCGGAACCCTTCTGGGTTCCGAGGTGACTCGCCGCTACGGAGCAGCAGGGTTGCCCGACGACACCATCCACATCGAGTTCACCGGATCGGCCGGTCAATCGCTCGGCGCGTTCCTGCCGCCGGGCATCACGATCGATCTGATCGGCGACGCCAACGACTACGTCGGCAAGGGTCTGTCCGGTGGCCGCATCGTCGTGCGGCCGGCCTCGGACGTCTCCTTCGTACCGGAGGACAACGTCATCGCGGGCAACACGATCCTGTACGGCGCGACGTCGGGTGAGGTCTTTCTCCGCGGACGGGTGGGGGAGCGGTTCGCCGTCCGGAACTCGGGAGCGATCACCGTCAACGAAGGCGTGGGCGACCACGCTTTCGAGTACATGACCGGTGGTCGATGTGTCGTTCTCGGTCCGACCGGCCGCAACATGGCGGCAGGAATGTCCGGCGGCATCGCGTTCGTCCTCGCACTCGATCCCAAGAACGTGAACCCCGCCATGGTCGAGATACAGACCCCTGATCCGGACGACCTGCTGTGGCTGCGCGACGTCGTCGAGAAACACCGCGACGTCACCGGTTCGACTGTGGCAGCGTCGATTCTCGCCGACTGGCCGCGACGCTCCGCCCAATTCTCGAAAGTCATGCCCATCGACTACCAACGAGTTCTCGACGCCACTCGGATGGCACGCGCCGAGGGCCGCGACGTCGACACCGCGATCATGGAGGCAGCACGTGGCTGACCCACAAGGATTCCTGAAGGTCGTCAAGAGGGATGCTCTCAAGCGCCCGGTCGACGAACGCGTCGGCGACTGGCGCGAGGTGTATGCCCCCCAGCCGATGGGTGAGCGCACCGAGGAGGTGGCCGAGCAGGCGCGCCGCTGCATGGACTGCGGCATCCCGTTCTGTCACTCCGGCACGGCAGGTTGCCCGCTGGGGAATCTCATTCCCGAGTGGAACGACCTGGTGCGGCGAGGCCGGTGGGACGCAGCCATCGATCGTCTGCACGCGACGAACAACTTCCCGGAGTTCACCGGACGCATCTGCCCGGCTCCGTGCGAGTCGGCGTGCGTGTTGTCGATCTCCGAGCCCGACACGGGCGGCAGCGTCACCATCAAGCGCATCGAGCAGACCATCGTGGACGTCGCGTGGGCGAACGGGTCCATCGAGCCGTCGCCGCCGACCATCAGTACCGGCAAGAAGGTCGCGATCGTGGGATCGGGGCCTGCCGGACTTGCTGCGGCACAACAGCTCACGCGCGCCGGGCACGACGTCACGGTGTACGAGCGCGACGACCGACTCGGCGGGCTGCTGCGCTACGGCATCCCCGAGTTCAAGCTCGAGAAGTCGGTACTCGATCAGCGTCTGATGCAGATGCGTGCAGAGGGAACGCACTTCGTCACCGACTGCGAGGTGGGCGTCGACTTCACGGTGGAGCAACTGCGCAACCGCTTCGACGCGGTGATTCTGGCCGTCGGTGCCCTGGCGGGCCGTGACAACACCGATGTCGCAGGTCGAGAGCTGGACGGAATCCACCTCGCGATGGAGCATCTGGTGCCGTCGAACAGGGAGTGCGAGGGCGACGGACCGACCACCATCTCCGCCAAGGACAAGCACGTGGTCATCATCGGCGGCGGGGACACCGGCGCCGACTGCCTCGGCACCGCCCACCGTCAGGGCGCCGCGTCGGTCACGCAGCTCGACTACAACGCCGAACTGCCGACCGACCGAAACACCGAACGGTCACCGTGGCCGGCGTGGCCACTGGTGTTGCGCACCTCGCCCGCTCACGCCGAGGGCGGACTTCGTAGGTACGAGGTCGCGGTGCAACGATTCCTCGGCGACGACAAGGGGCACGTCCGGGCGATGGTGCTCGCGGAGGTGAAGGTCGAGCGGGACGCCGACGGTCGACGCATCATCACTCCCGTGGGTGCGGAGATCGAATTGCCTTGTGATCTGGCGCTTTTCGCTATCGGCTTCGAAGGGCCGGAGAAGGGTCCGCTGTTCGACGACTACGACATCGCCCTGAACCGGCGCGGGAACGTCTCGTGCGGACCGGACTGGCAGACGTCGGCACCGGGTGTGTTCGTGTGCGGCGACGCGCATCGCGGTGCGTCTCTCGTGGTGTGGGCGATCGCCGAGGGCAGATCTGCGGCCAACGGGGTTGATACGTACCTCACCGGGTTCTCCGAGCTGCCGTCTCCGGTCCACCCGACGGCGCTTCCCCTCGCGGTCGTCTGAGTTACTCACGGGTAGCGCTGTTTTGTCGTTGCGCGGGCTCCCCTCCAGCCCACTTGTCAGGACAAAGCGGTCACGTTCGATAGAGAACAACGGTGTCAGGGACTAGGGTTTGACGGGTGAGCCGACGGACGAAAATCGTATGCACCCTGGGACCTGCGACAGCAACGGACGAGCGGATCAAGGAACTCGTCGAGAGCGGAATGGACGTCGCCCGGCTGAACTTCAGCCACGGCGACTATCCCGATCACGAAGCCAACTACAACCGAGTGCGCGCGGCCTCCAACGCGACCGGCAAGGCGGTCGGCATCCTGGCGGACCTGCAGGGTCCGAAGATTCGCCTCGGCCGTTTCAAGGAAGGCCGCACCACGTGGGCCAACGGTGAGCTGATCCGAATCACGGTCGACGAGGTCGAGGGCACCCACGACCGCGTGTCGACCACCTACAAGGAACTCGCGCTGGACGCCAAGGAAGGCGACCGCCTCCTCGTCGACGACGGCAAGGTCGGTCTCGTCGTCACCGGTGTCGAGGGCAACGACGTTCTCTGCCGTGTCACCGAGGGTGGACCGGTCAGCAACAACAAGGGTGTGTCGCTCCCCGGAATGGACGTATCGGTGCCGGCGATGTCCGAGAAGGACACCGCCGACCTCGAATTCGCGCTGGCGCTCGGAGTCGACTTCATCGCGTTGTCCTTCGTACGGTCACCGGCCGACATCGAACTGGTCCACTCGGTCATGGATCGCGTCGGGCGTCGCGTGCCGGTGATCGCGAAGATCGAGAAGCCCGAAGCAGTCGACAACCTCGAAGCCATCGTGCTCGCGTTCGACGCAGTGATGGTCGCCCGCGGCGATCTCGGTGTCGAATTGCCGCTCGAGCAGGTACCTCTGGTGCAGAAGCGAGCCATCCAGATCGCGCGCGCCAACGCCAAGCCCGTCATCGTGGCAACGCAGATGCTCGAGTCGATGATCGAGAATTCCCGTCCCACCCGCGCCGAGGCGTCGGACGTCGCCAATGCTGTTCTCGACGGAACCGACGCGGTGATGTTGTCGGGGGAGACCTCCGTCGGCAAGTTCGTGATGGAGACCGTGCGCACGATGGCGCGGATCGTGGAGACGGTGGAGACGGACGGCGACGCGGTTCCCGCGCTGTCGCACACTCCGCGCACCAAGCGCGGCGTCATCTCGTACGCAGCGCGCGACATCGGTGAGCGACTCGACGCGAAGGCACTCGTGGCGTTCACCCAGTCCGGCGACACCGTTCGCCGCATGGCGCGCCTGCACTCTCGTCTGCCGCTCCTCGCGTTCACCTCGATTCCCGAGGTTCGCAGTCAGCTCGCGCTCACCTGGGGTACCGAGACGTTCCTGGTTCCCTTCGTCGACACGACGGATGGAATGGTCCGTGAGGTCGACAAGTCCCTGCTCGAACTCGAGCGGTACAACCGCGGAGACCAGGTCGTCATCGTCGCCGGTGCTCCTCCCGGCACGGTAGGCTCCACCAACTTGATCACCGTGCACCGTCTGGGAGAAGAGGACTGATCCGATTGACCGACGTGGGGGGCAGTGCCGGGGTGGGGACACCGGCACGGAGATCGGTCGATCTCGACGGTTTTCTCGATCTTCTCGATCTGATCGAAGTCGACGAGAACACGTTCGTCGGTAAGCATCCCGCGCAGGTTGCGAGCCGCACGTTCGGTGGTCAGCTCGTGGCGCAAGCGCTCGTCGCTGCGGGTCGCACCGTGTCGGGTGACCGCCCGGTGCACGCGATCAACGCGCACTTCATCCGCGGCGGAGACGTCAAGGCGGACATCGAGTATCGCGTCGAACGGCACCGTGACGGACGCGCTTTCGCCAATCGTCAGGTGACCGCGTACCAGAACGGGAGCGAGCTGTTCGTCATGCTCGCGGCGTTCCAGGACTTCCGCGCCGGGCTCGAGCACAGCGTCGAAGTGCCCGAGGTGGCGTACCCCGAGGATCTGCCGCCGCTCGGCGATCACTTCGAGGGCTACGAGGATCGTCTGCAGATGTTCGTCAATGCCCTCAAGCCGATCGACATGCGCTACGCCAACGACCCGGCGTGGATCATGCGCGGCACGGGGGAGAAGCTGAACCACAACCGTGTGTGGATGCGAGCGGACGGGCCGCTGCCGGACGATCCGAACGTTCACGTCGCCACCCTCGGATATGCCTCCGACACAACGGTTCTCGACTCCATCATCACCACGCACGGCCTGTCGTGGGGACTGGACCGCATCGTCGCTGCGACCGTGAACCACTCCATCTGGTTCCATCGTCCGTTCCGATTCGACGACTGGGTGCTCTACTCGACAGAATCGCCCGTCGCTGCGGGCTCGCGAGGCTTGGCGACCGGCCGCTTCTTCTCGCGCACAGGTGAATTGGTGGCCACGGTGGTACAGGAAGGTCTCATCAGGCATTTCCCGGCCCGGGGCTGACCTCGGTGGCCGCGTCCGGGTCGACACTCACTCGGGAGCAGTGGAGCCGTACGTTTCTGCACCGCCAGCGGCTGTGCGGTACCCATGCCCCGGCCACGGCATCCGAACTCGTCCACGCCAATGTCGCTCTGCAGTCGCAGAATCCACAGGCCGCGTTCTATGCCCTGCGCTGCCGTGACCAGTCCTTCGAGCCCGCGGCGTTGGACGAGCTCGTGGGCTCGGGTGGGGTAGTGCGAATCGCGGCCCTGCGCAGCACGGTCATGACCATGCTGCGCGAGGACGTGCAGGCATTTCGCACGCTCGGGGCACCAGCCCTGCGTAACGAGGCCCTGCGCAATCACGCGCCCCGCTTGAGCGAGGCAACCGTCACGGACATCACTGCGGTGGCGTCGGATGTGTGTGCGGGAGGGGACATCCCGATCACGAGACTGACCGCTGCCCTGGCCGCGCGATGGCCTACGGAGGACCCGTCGACGATGACTGCTGTCGCCCGGTGTCTGCTCCCGCTCGTCCAGCTTCCACCTCGTGGACTGTGGCGCGCCTCGTCGGGAATCGTGTACCGACTCGTCGACGTGCCCGCCGACGATCACGACCACCGGCCGGACGTGGCGCTGCGGTATCTCCGCGCTTTCGGTCCGTCGACGGTGAAGGCAGTGCAGATGTGGATGGGTGTCACCGGACTGGGCGCCGTGCTCGGTCGTCTGATCGAGACGGGAGCGGTACGGCGATACACCGGACCGGACGGGGAGAAGTTGTTCGATGTCGACGACGGAACCATCGTCGACGATGCACCTGATCGTGCGGTGATGTTGGCTCCGTTCGACCACGCCGTGGTGTCCAACGCCGACCGCGGGCGCATCGTGGACGATGACGTCTTCCGCGCCATGTCCACCGCGAACGGCGTGTCGACCGGATATGTCCTGACGGGTGGTCGAGTGGTCGGCAGCTGGAAGGTGTTGGCGCAGAACGCTGCAGGACCACGGACGGTGGACGTCACGCTGGTCGCCGACGTGACGCTTCGCCGGACGAGGGAGATCGACGCCGAGGTCGAACGATTGACGGAGTTCTGCAACCGCCGGTGATGCACGTGGTGCCCTCGGTGAGACTCGAACTCACACTGCACGGGTTTTGAATCCGTTTCCTCTGCCAATTGGGATACGAGGGCGCGGTGATGAAGTGTAGAAGATCGGTGCGAGCGCCCCGGCACCGGTACCCTCGACTCGCCCCCGCCCGCTGAGGCGGGAACACTGACGAGCAGGCGCCGGTGTGGTGACGGACAACGAATCACGTCGAAGGGGACTGATCGAAGATGGATGCTCCGACAACGAATTCCGAGTCCGCGGGCAATGCCGCACCAGCGCGTCGCGTGTTGGTGGCCGAGGACGAGTCGCTGATCAGGTTGGACCTCGTGGAGATGTTGCGTGAAGAGGGCTACGACGTCGTGGGCGAGGCCGCCGACGGCCAGCAGGCGGTCGAGATGGCAACCGAACTGCGGCCCGACCTGGTCATCATGGATGTCAAGATGCCGAGGCGCGACGGTATCGATGCGGCGTCCGAAATCGCCGCGAATCGCATTGCGCCCGTTGTCATTCTCACTGCGTTCAGTCAGCGCGAGCTGGTGGAGCGTGCGCGTGATGCCGGTGCCATGGCGTACATCGTGAAGCCGTTCACCAAGGCCGATCTGGTGCCCGCGGTCGAACTCGCAGCCAGCCGGTTCTCGGAGATCTCGGCCCTCGAAGGTGAGGTTGCCGACCTGCAGGAGCGGCTGGACACCCGCAAACTGGTCGAGCGTGCGAAGGGCTTGCTGATGACGTCGCAGTCCTTGTCCGAACCCGATGCCTTCCGGTGGATTCAGCGAGCCGCGATGGATCGACGGACGACGATGAAGGCCGTTGCGAAGGTCGTCATCGAGACGCTCGACGTGCCGCCCGCCGAATAGTTCGGCGCCCCACGCTACGACGATGTTAAATGACGGCCTCAGCAGATAACAGTCAGGTCACGAGGCCTGCTGAGCGAGTCGCAAAACGCCGCGGGAGGATACCGTCACTCCCACGAGCGAGCGCGGTCTCGATACGCGTCGCACAAATTTCTAGGAGACCTTTACATGGCAAAACGGACCATCGTCCGGACCGCTGCGGTGGTGAGCGTTGCATCGCTCGCCCTCTTCGGCTGTTCGTCGAGCGACTCCGATTCCGGCGGTGACACCTCGAGTGCAGCGTCCGGTAGTTCGGCGGCGGAGACCACAGTTTCCACCGACTGCACCCCCGAGCAGGCCACAGCCGGTGCAACCCCGGTCACCACACCGTTGAAGGTCGGAACGATCCTTCCCGAAACCGGAAGCCTCGCGTTCCTCGGACCGCCCGAGGTCGCCGGCGTCCAGCTTGCGGCCAACGACATCAACGCCGCCGGAGGCGTTCTGGCGCAGCCGATCCAGCTGTTCCCGGGTGACTCCGGTGACACCACCACCGACACCGCCAACACCACGGTCGACCGTGAACTGGCGCAGGGCGTCAGCGTCATCGTCGGTGCCGCGTCGTCGTCGGTGTCGCTCAAGGTCATCGACAAGATCGCGAGCGCCGGGGTTGTGCAGTTCTCGCCGGCCAACACATCGGACCAGTTCGTGTGCTACCCGGACAAGGGACAGTACTTCCGCACCGCTCCGACCGATGTGCTGCAGGCGCAGGCACTCTCGCAGCTCATCGCCGAAGACGGTGGCCAGCGTGTCTCGATCCTGGCGCTGAACGATCCGTACGGCACCGGTCTCGCGGCCAACGCGCAGTCCGATCTCGAGGCCGCCGGCATCGCGTCCGACCAGATCCAGAAGATCATCTACGACCCCAACGCGCAGTCGTACAACGCCGAGATCGACCAGGTGGTCAGCTTCGCACCGGACGCCATCGCCGTGATCGGTTTCGACGAGTCGGCGCGCATCCTGACCCGTATGGCCGAGGTCGGCGTCGGGCCGGCCGACAAGGCGGTCTACGGAGTCGACGGCAACATGGGCAACGCGCTCGGTGAGCAGGTTGCACCGGGACTGTTGTCGGGCATGAAGGGCACCACGCCCCTCACCGACACGGGACCGGCCTTCCAGGAACGCCTCAAGGCCGTCAACCCCGGTCTGGTCGACTACAACTACGCCGGTGAGTCCTACGACGCGGTGGTCATCTCGGCACTCGCGGCCGAACAGGCCAAGTCGACAGCGGGCACGGACATCGCTGCGAACATCAACAGCGTGACCAAGGACGGCACCAAGTGCACCAGCTTCCAGGAGTGCCTGCCGCTGGTTCAGGCCGGTACCGACATCGACTACGACGGAATCACCGGTGAGCTCGACTTCACCGATTCCGGCGAGCCGTCGGTCGGGTCCTACGGACGCTTGGAATTCGGTCCGGACAACAAGCTGATCGTGCCGACGCCGGGATACATCGTCGTCCGTAGCTGATCTTCCAGAGCTCCACACGAAGGCCCGGGTTCACTGTGAACCCGGGCCTTCGTCGTGTTCGGGAAGCCGCGCCCGTTCCGACGGCCCTACGACAACGGCCCTACGACAACGGCCGCCCCACACGCTGAGTGTGGGACGGCCGTTGCGGCAGGGGTTGGCGGACTACTTCTTCTCTTTGCTCCCGGCCAGCGTGCCGAGGTACAGCTCGATGACCTTGGGGTCGTTCATCAGGTTCGCACCGGTGTCGGTGTACGCGTTCTTGCCCTGGTCCAGAACGTAGCCGCGGTCGCAGATCTGCAGGCAACGGCGCGCGTTCTGCTCGACCATGATGATCGAGACGCCCGCTGCGTTGATCTTCTTGCAGCGAATGAACACTTCGTCCTGGAACATGGGGGACAGGCCCGCGGACGGCTCGTCCAACAGGAGCACCGACGGTTCCATCATCAGGGCGCGGCCCATCGCCACCATCTGACGTTCACCGCCGGACAGTGCCCCGGCCTTGATCTTCCGACGTTCCCGTAGAAGCGGGAACAGCTCACTGACGAAGTCGAAGCGCTCCCCGAATTTCTTCGGACGCAGATAGATTCCCATTTCCAGGTTCTCTTCGATGGTCAAGGAAGGAAACACGTTCTGCGTCTGCGGAACGTATCCGACACCCTTGGTCACCAACACGTGCGCTGCAGCCGAGGTGATGTTGTCGCCGCGAAGCGTGACCTGACCTTCGCGGATCGGGATCAAACCGAACATCGCCTTGAGCAGGGTGGACTTTCCCGCGCCGTTGGGGCCGATGATCCCGACGATCTCGCCGTCGTTGAGGAAGAAGTTGCATTCCTTGAGGATGTCGACGCCGGGGATGTATCCGGCCACCAGATTGTCCGCACGAACCAGGGCGCCTTCGGCGAGCCTGCTGTGTTCTTCGGGGGTTGCGGCAAATTCCGCCGCAGTCAGTTGTCCTGCAGCCGATTCGGTCATGATTTGTCCTTCTTCAGTGCCTGCGGTGTCACGTCGACGTCCGTGGTCGACAGGTCGCCGCCCGACTCCAGCGTCTCGGCTTCGGCTTGCTCGAGCGCTTCGGCCAGTTCGGCAGTAGCGCCGACGGGATTTCCGTTCTCGTCGAACTCCAGCGCCTGGTCGTGGTGGGTGCCGAGATACGCGTCGACCACGGCCTCGTTGTCCGCCAATTGGGCGGGAGCCGATTCCGCGATCACGCTTCCCTGAGCCATGACGACAACCCAGTCGCTGATGTCCCGGATGACGTCCATGTCGTGCTCGACGAAGACCACGGTCATGCCGTCGTCGCGCAACGATTTGATATGGCCCAGGAGGCTTTGCGTCAGAGCAGGATTGACACCCGCCATCGGTTCGTCCAGCATCACCACGGCCGGATCGGTCATCAGCGCCCGTGCCATCTCGAGCAGCTTGCGCTGTCCACCGGACAGCGAGCCCGCCAAGTCGGTCGCCTTGGCGTCGAGCTTGAACCGCGCCAGAAGTTCGTTGGCACGTTCGGTGATCTCGCGTTCCTGGGCTTTCCACGTCCACGGCATCAGGGTGTTGATGATCTTCTCACCCTTCTGACCGGTCGCACCGAGCCGGACGTTGTCCAGCACAGTGAGTTTGGACAGCGCCTTCGTGAGCTGGAACGTGCGAACGACACCTTGCCTGGCCACCTGGTGCGGAGTCATCTTTCCGAGTGACTTGCCGTCCATGGACCAGGTGCCGGTGTCGGGCTGGTCGAAGCCGGTCAACAAGTTGAACAGGGTGGTCTTACCGGCACCGTTCGGTCCGATCAGACCGGTGATGCACCCGCGCTGAATTTCCAGGTGCGCCACATCGACGGCTTTGAGGCCACCGAAGGTCCGCGAGACACCGTCCACCACGAGCGTCGGATCGGGTTTGGGAACTCCCGGAGTGTTCTCCACCGCCTCGAACAGCGATGATCGCTGTTCCTCGGACAGGGGTTTACGTGAATCGACTGTTGAGTCAGGCATCGAGCTGTACCTCCCGCTTGTTGCCCAGTATCCCCTGTGGTCTGAATACCATCAGCACCGCGATCAGCAGGCCGAGGAGGACGTAGCGCACTGCGCCAACCTGCTGCTCTGTGAGACCGATCAGCGGATCGTCACCGGCGGTCGCCTGACGCAGCAGAACGTCGGGAATCGACAGAAGGAACCAGAACAGCATGGCGCCGACGACCGGTCCGAAAACGGTGGCTGCTCCACCGAGAATCAGAGCGCCGAAGGCGAAGAACGTTTGAGCGGTCGAGTAGAAGTCCGGGTTGATCGACTTCGTCTGCAGTGCGTTGAACACTCCGCCCGCGCCGCCGATCACACCGCCGAGGACGAGCGCCTGCATCTTGTAGACGAAGACGTTCTTACCGAGCGACCGGGCGGCGTCCTCGTCCTCGCGCACGGCCTTGAGGACGCGACCCCACGGGCTGTGGGTGAGGAGATAGACGAGCCCGCACAGAAGCAGGACCAGTGTCCAGCCGACGAGCATCGCCCAGAGATCGTCGCCGTAGAACCGCACACCGACGAACGAATACTGCTTGGCCGAGTCGAACGGGCTCAGGTTCGTGAACGGATCCGCGAACCCGAAGAGTCCGTTGGTCGAACCGGTGACGCCGTTCGTCGCCGTCGAGCGGAACACCAGGCGAAGGATCTCCGACGCCGCGATGGTCACGATGGCCAGGTAATCGGCTCGCAATCGGAGCGTCGGGATACCGAGGACGAGAGCGAGAAGGCCCGCGGCGGCCAGTCCGACGAGGATGCCGAGCCAGAGGGGCTGCTCGTAGGTGATCGTCATGATGCCGACGCCGTACCCGCCGAGGAGAGCGAATCCGATCTGGCCGAAGTTGAGCAGTCCGGCGTAGCCGAAGTGCAGGTTCAGCCCGATTGCGAGCAGTGCGTAGAAGATCGCGGACGGCCCGATGAGCTGGGCCAATGAAATCTGAAGTGCTCCAACAATATCCATGGATCAACCGATCCTTTGCCGCGAGCCGAGGATGCCTTGCGGCCGGACGATGAGGATGACGATCAAGACGAGCAATCCTCCGATGTACTTGAGGTCGGGATTGATCACCAGCGTGGACCACTGGACGAGCAGACCGACGATGACACAGCCGAGCAGGGCGCCGTACGCGGTACCGAGTCCACCGAGCGTGATGCCGGCGAACATGAGCAGCAAGAGCTTGAAACCCATCTCCCACTGGACTGTTCCGCCGAGTTCGGACAACGCGAACAGCACGCCGCCCAGCGCTGCGAGCCCGCCGCCCAGGCACCAGACGAACGTGATGACACGTTCGACGTCGATGCCGGACGACGCGGCCAGGTCCTTGTTGTCGGACACGGCGCGCATCGCTTTGCCGATCTTCGTGCGCTGCAACATCAATGCGACCAGAACGAGAACGACGATGCTGATGATGATGCAGGCGAGGTTCACGTTCGTGATGGCGAACGGTCCCCAGTCGTTCTCGGTGCGCGCTCGGTAGTCGACGAACGACTGTGACCGATCCGAGTAGAAGATCAGGATCAGGTAACGCAAGCCGATGGCCAGGCCGATCGAGACGACGAGCTGCGCGATGAGTCCCGTTCGGCGTCGCCGCAGTGGTCGCCAGATGAGGGAGTTGTTCAACCAGCCGACGATCACGCCGACGATGACGGCGAGGACGGTGGCAGGGATCAGCTGGACTCCCATCTTGACGTTGATCACCCATGCCGCGACGGCACCGAGGGTGACCAGCTCACCGTGGGCGAAGTTCGTCAGGCTCGTGGTACCGAAGATCAAGCTGAGGCCGATGGCGGACAGCGCGATCACCAGGCCGAAGCGCAAGCCGTCCACCGTGATGCGAATGAACTTCTCCCAGAACGGAACCACGGTCGCGGTTCGTGCTTCACCGAAGGAGAAGATGACGGTGTTGGACTGGCCTGCGGCGATGGTCCGCTCCACCGAGCCCTGCACGGACACACCGTCGGGGAGGGTCTCGGGGACGACTTCGAACGTGTAGGCGCCAGGGGACACGTCGAGAGTCCAGGCACCGTTGTTGCCCGACGTGGTTCGGGCTGCTTCCGCACCGGACGAGTCCACCGCTCGAACGTCGACACCGGACAGACGTTCACCGGCGTTGTTCAGAGCGCCGCGAACGGTGATGGCGTCGGCGGCGGGCGTCTGCGACGTGGCGGGGGCACCGGTAGCGGGGGCACTGGTGGCGGGGGGAGGTGTGGGGGTGGGTTCCTGCGCGAAAGCGGTGCCGCTGAAGGTGGCGAAGGCGATCAGGCCGAGGAGAGCGACGACGAGTGCTCGGCCGAGGCTGGTGAACACCAGCGCTCGGCTGGGCGGCCGCGGAGTCGTGGGGGGCAAGCTGGGTCCTCCGGACGATAGAACGATGTCGGCCGCGGCCGACGAGACTTGCTGGCGGATTAACTTCTGGCAATTGTGGGACTGTATCGGTTGAAGAGTCACCGAAACGGCGTCTTCAATTTCTTGCGTGTTTCGGTCTTGTTTCCACCGTCGGATCCACCGCTGTGCGGGGGCCGCCGCGGTTGTCGGTGGGTCTCCCTAGACTGACCGAGTGAGCCCAGCCAAGTCAGCGACACCCACCTTGATGTTGATCGACGGCCACTCCGTCGCCTACCGGGCGTTCTATGCGCTCCCCGCCGAGAACTTCAAGACGACCAGCGGGCAGACCACGAACGCGGTGTACGGCTTCACGTCGATGCTGATCAAGCTCCTGCAGGACGAGTCGCCCACGCACATCGCCGCCGCATTCGACGTGTCGCGGCAAACCTTTCGGGCTGAGGCGTTTCCCGAGTACAAGGCGAATCGGTTGAAGACGCCCGACGAGTTCTCGGGTCAGATCGACCTCACGAAGGACGTTCTCGGAGCGCTCGGCATTCCCGTCATGGCCGAGCCCGGCTTCGAGGCCGACGACATCATCGCCACGTTGACCACACAGGCCGTCGAGCTCGGTTATCGCGTGTTGGTCGTGACCGGGGACCGTGACTCACTGCAGCTGGTCAACAAGAACGTGACCGTTCTGTACCCGCGAAAGGGAGTCTCGGATCTGACGCGGTTCACACCCGAGGAGGTCGAGTCCAAGTACGGCCTGACCCCAAGCCAGTATCCCGATTTCGCTGCTCTGCGTGGCGATCCGAGCGACAACCTCCCCGGAATTCCCGGGGTGGGGGAGAAGACGGCCACCAAGTGGATTCGGGAGTACGGAAGCCTGGATTCCTTGGTGGATCGCGTGGACACCGTGCGGGGGAAGGTCGGCGACGCGCTGCGCGCAAACCTGTCCAGCGTCGTGCTGAACCGGCAGCTCACCGAAATGGTGCGCGACGTTCCGTTGCCCTACACACCGGATCAGTTGCAGCTGCAGGCGTGGGACCGAGACCGGGTCCATGCGCTGTTCGACGATCTGGAATTCCGTGTCCTGCGCGACCGGCTGTTCGACACACTCACGTCGGCGGAGCCCGAGTCGGACGAAGGGTTCGAAATCCGAGGCGGCGGGCTGGCGCCCGGAGAACTTCCCGATTGGCTTGCTGCGCACGCCAGTTCGGGACAGCGAACCGGCCTGTCCGTGGTCGGGACCCGGTCGCCGTACAACGGTGAAGCCACCGCCGTCGCGTTCGCCGCGAGCGACGGTGAAGGGGCGTACATCGAGACCGTGGCACTGACCGAGGCAGACGAGTCCGCGCTCGCGGCGTGGCTGGCCGACCCGTCCAAGCCCAAGGCGCTGCACGAGGCCAAGTGGGCCATTCACGCGTTGCACGGGCGCGGTCTCACGCTGAACGGGCTGACCAGCGACACGGCTCTCGCGGCGTACCTCGTCCGCCCGGGGCAGCGCAGCTTCACCCTCGACGACCTTTCGCTCAGATATCTCAAGCGGAACCTGCGGGTCGACGGTGCGGAAGAGGCGCAGCTCTCGCTTCTCGATTCCGAGGACGACGCTCAGAACGCTGTCGCCGAGGCTCAGATTCTGCGAGCACAAGCGGTTCTCGATCTGGCCGCGGCTCTGGATCAGGAGTTGGTGCTCATCGAGTCGGTTCCGCTGCTCGCGGACATGGAGCTGCCGCTGCTCGAGGTGCTCGCCACCGTCGAACGGACCGGCATCGCAATCGATCTCGACCACCTCCACGACCTGCAGAGCCGATTCGCGGGTGAGGTGTCCGTGGCGGCAGAGGCGGCGTACGCGGTCATCGGCAAGCAGATCAATCTCGGTTCGCCCAAGCAGTTGCAGGTGGTGCTGTTCGACGAACTCGACATGCCCAAGACCAAGCGGACGAAGACCGGCTACACCACGGACGCGGAAGCGTTGCAGACTCTGTTCGAGAAGACGGAACACCCGTTCCTGCGCCACATGCTGGACCACCGTGACGCCACCCGGCTCAAGGTCACCGTCGACGGCCTGCTGAAGTCGGTGTCCGACGACGGACGGGTGCACACCACGTTCAATCAGACCATCGCGTCCACGGGCAGGCTGTCGTCGACCGAGCCGAACCTGCAGAACATTCCGGTCAAGACGGCCGCCGGCCGCGAGATCCGCGAGGCGTTCGTGGTCGGCGACGGTTACGACATGATTCTGACGGCCGACTACAGCCAGATCGAGATGCGCATCATGGCGCACGTGTCCAAGGACGCCGGGCTGATCGAGGCGTTCAACACCGGCGAGGACCTGCACAGCTTCGTCGGCTCGCGTGCCTTCGGCGTCCCGATCGACGAGGTCACCCCTGAACTGCGCCGGCGGGTCAAAGCGATGTCGTACGGCTTGGCCTACGGGCTCAGTGCCTACGGCCTCTCACAGCAGCTGAAGATTTCGACCGAAGAAGCCAAAGAGCAGATGGACGCGTACTTCTCCCGGTTCGGTGGGGTGCGTGACTACCTGCACGAAGTGGTGGAGGCGGCACGCAAGGTCGGGTACACCTCGACGCTCTACGGGCGTCGGCGCTATCTTCCGGACCTCACCAGTGACAACCGGCAGCGCCGCGAGGTCGCGGAGCGTGCCGCCCTGAACGCGCCCATTCAGGGCACCGCGGCCGACATCATCAAGGTCGCGATGATCGACGTACAGACGGCACTCGACCGGTCCGACCTCCGGTCCCGGATGCTTCTGCAGGTTCACGACGAGCTCGTTCTCGAAGTCGTCGAGTCGGAGCGGGCGGAAGTCGAGGAACTGGTGCGCAGCAAGATGGCGCATGTCATCGACCTGTCGGTCCCGCTCGAGGTGTCGGTCGGAACCGGGCGGACCTGGGACGGCGCGGCGCACTGATTTGGGGTGCACGAAAGCCGGGCGGGTGGTGAGACCCGCCCGGCTTTCGGTGTCGTCTACTCGGCCGGCTGCTGCGCGGCCTGGTCGGCTATCTGCTTGCGTACGTCGTCCATGTCGAGCGCTTTTACCTGCCCGACCAGGTCTTCCAGCGCAGCAGGGGGAAGTGCTCCGGGCTGCGCGAACACCAGCACGCCCTCGCGGAACGCCATGAGCGTCGGGATCGATTGAATGTTCGCGGCGGCGGCCAGCCCCTGCTCGGCCTCGGTGTCGACCTTGCCGTACACCACGTCCGGGTGGGTCTCGGACGACTTCTCGAACGTCGGCGCGAACTGGCGGCACGGTCCGCACCAGGACGCCCAGAAATCCACCAGCACCACGTCGTTGCCGGTCACGGTGTCATCGAAGTTCTGCTGGGTAAGTGTCTGCGTTGCCACACTGTTCCTCTCGTCTACCTGATTTTCACGCCTTGTAAATTGCTCAACGTCGACAGGTCACCGAATCTTCCCGTGCTCGGTCGTCGGTGAGGGAGGTGTCGAGCGCGCGTTCGGGTAGCACTCGAACGAAGTACTCGACGCCGAACATCTCGCGAAGAATGGCGTCGGGAAACATCCCGGGATCTATGGGGTACTGCGACCGGTGCGCGGCCGTGGCCCTGATCTTGTGGCCGACGAACAACGAGACGTCGATACAGGTATCGACCCGTGCGTCCACCCGGTCGCCCGAGGGAAGTGCCCTCGTCTCCACCGGACGGGCGCGCCCGTCGCTGGGAACGGACTCCGCTGCGACGAAGGTCAGGCTGGTCACGTCGTCCACCGCGACCACGTGCGCGTTGCGGGGTCGACCCGTCGCGATGCTGACCTCGCCGATGAACTCGCCCGGGCCAGAATGATCCACCACCCTGACCTGCCCGTCATCCCCTTCGCGGCGGACTTCTACCTTCCCCGACAGCAGGAAGTACATGGACGTCGCGGCTTCTCCCTGTTCCACCAGGTAGGAGCCCGACGGGAACCATTCGACGTTCACCAGGTCGCCCGCATACCCCAATGCGCTCGTCTCGCGCGAGAACACCCAGAGCGCACGGACGAAGTCGTCGGACCCCTTGAAGCGGGTGGCCAGCTCGACGACCCATTCGGCCAGTCGATAGCCGAGCAGCATGCGGCTCCGCGGCAGATAGCAATGAAAGAGACGGACCGCCGATTCGTGCTCGGTGCAGGCGGTGGTGACCGCTGCGCCGACGGCGATGTGATCGGAATGGCCAGAGAAACCGTCAGGGCCGAAGGTGATCACGACGTCGGGTGCGAACTCGTCGAGAAGTGCGGAGGCGATGTCGGCGAGTACCGAGGCGGCGACCGCGCCGAGATCACCGTCGACGAAGTCGAGACACTGCGTCTCGGCGAGGCCGAGTTCGGCGCCGGCCGCGGCGAGTTCCTTCTCGCGAACGGCCGTCAACGTAGCCCGCGTGGCCGTGCTCGCGTCCCGTATCTGGCCCCCGCCGCCTTTGGTGAACGACACCACCCGGACGTCGGCGCCGTCGCTTGCGTACTTGGCCAACGTGCCACCGGCACAGATGGTTTCGTCGTCCGGGTGGGCGAAGATGCCCAGGACACGCAGTGGTCGAGTGGTCGAGTCGTCGTGCGCCAAGATTGTCCGTTCTGCACGTGATCACTGCCGTCAGGCGGTGAGTCTCCTCCGTCGCAGTCCCAGCATGTACGGCATTCCGGCGCCGGCGACAGCGAGTGTCTTACCGAGTCTGCCGATAATCGTCTGCCCGTGCACGGCGGAGCCCGGCACCGGGAGATCTGCGATGTCCACTATGTGCGACGTGACCGGTCCGATGCCCTCGAGGTCGTGGAAGACCTCGGTCGTGGGGACTGGGACGGACGCACCGCCCGCACGGAGGAGATCGTCCGACAGCAGCACGTACTCGTCGAGCTCGACTGGATTCTTGAGCAGACGATGCACGTGAATGACGTCGATGCCGACGAGCTTGCGCCGATTCCGGATGGTCTGGGTGGCCACCTCGCCGAGGTGCGCCACGAACTTGAGCTGCAGGCTCGTCGCGCGGGTGCAGCTCTTGCACGGGCACAGGTTGGTCTGGACGTACGTGCGCTCGAGATGGAACGCCTGATGCATCGCTGCAGCCGCATCCAGCGTTCGCTGCAGGACGGCCGGCTCGCTCGATGTGTTCGTTTCCAGGGCGAGAAATGCCGCGTCGCCCTCGATCTCGATCAACTCGAAGTCCGGCACGGCATCGATCACGCGCCCGAGCAGGCGCCCGGTGTTCACCTCGGCGTGCGCCAAACTCATCCTGTGCGAACCCATGTACGCGGTGTAACCACTCATGTCGGCGATGAGGAGAAGTGTGGGGCCGGTTGTCATGTGACGCTCTTTCTCTGGATCGATGCGGTCGGCACCGAGGGGTCCATCAACCCGGTGGGCGTTCGTGCTCGTCGCGCGGGGTGAAGCGGTCGAGCAGGTTCTCGACGACGGTCCCGGCCTCACGAGCACTCGGCGTGTAGCCGAGGACGGCCGGAAGAAAGCGGTCGGACCGTACAGCGGCGAGCCTGAGTTCCTCTCTTGCCAGGACGGTGGCCGTCCGCCTGGTCCTTCGGAGCAGAGCGATTTCGCCGAACCCGTCTCCCGGGCCCAGAGTCGCGACGACCTGTCCGTCGCCGACCACCTCGGCCGCACCCGATTCGATGACGAAGTAGCGGTCTCCGATCTCGCCCTGGGAGAACACCGTTCGGCCCGCAGGCACGACGACCGGTTCGAGGCCGCGCGCCAGCTGCTCGATGGCGGGAAGGGGGAGAACGCTCAACATGTGGACGGAGTGCAGGAGGTCGATGTCGTGGTCCAGCACGCCGATCGAGTCGTCCATTCTCCGCAGTCGCCGCCACGAGAGCACCGCAAGGACAGGACACACCAGGCCGACAGCCACGAGTGCGGGACGGATGCCGAACCATTCGACCATGGTCGACGCGATGATCGCTCCGACGCCGATCGAGAGTGCCACAACGCTTTCCAGCGCCCCGAACACACGCGCCAGCACCTCGTCGGCCGCGAGCCGGGCGAGAAGCGTGAAGCCGGACAGGTCGATGAGCGAGTTTCCGACACCGACGCAGGCCAGCAGGAGCAACGCGAGGACCCACTGGGGAGCGAGGCCGATCAGGGAGACCGGGACGCCCCACAGTGCCACCCCGACCGCGAACCATGCTCCGAGCCTCTTCGTGCTGACCAGCAGCGATGCTCCCAGCGAGCCCAGCACCGCGCCGGCGCCGATCGCGGCGGTCAGCAGACCGACACCGGGCTCGCCGGTTCCGAGAAGCTGTATCGCGACCACCACCGTGAGGACGGTCAAGGCTCCGCGGGTGAACGACTGTGCAGCTGCGAGGCCGATGACAAGAGCGAGGTCTCGGCTTCGGCTCACCACGCCCAGTCCTTCCACTGCCGATCGGAGGAGACCCTCGTTCGTCGGGGCGGCCGGTCGGGGTGGGGCGTCGTACTTCAATCGGACGAGGAGGGCAGCGGCCCAGAGAGAGGCGCCGGCTGCCACCGCGAACACCACTGTCACGTCGTAGAACCGCAGCAGGAGCGTGGCAAGCAGCGGTCCTACCAGCGTGGCGGCGGCGTCGAGCAATCCGCGGACCACGTTGGCGCCGGCCAGTTCGTACCCGCTGCGGCAGAGCGAGGGAAGCAGTGCGGAATGTGCAGGCCGGTACAGGGTGGCAGCGATGGTCGAGAGCACTGCCAGCGCATACACGACGGTCGACGGTCCACCGATACCGACGACCACCGCCACGGAGCCGGTAGCCACGGCTCGCAGTACGGACACGACGATCAGGACGCGTTCGCGGCGACCTCGGTCGGCCAGCGGCGAGAGCAGCGGTGCCAGGACTGCAGACGGAACCATGCGTAGGAGTCCGACCAGTCCGACCGCCGCCGCACCGCCGTCTCGATACGCCACGATCCCGAGCCCGACCGTGAACGCCCACTCCGCCGTCCAGGCGCCGAGGAAACTCAGCTGGGCCCGGCGAAGATTCGGGTTGCGGGCGTTGCTGGAGAATGCACCCGCGGCACCGGCCAACACGCCCCTGAGCCCCCCGACCGTCATGCGCGAGATGTTAGCCCCGACGTGTGCTCCACGTCACCCGAACGTTCAGCCGATGGTCCACTCCCGCTTTCCTTCTCCGTCCCATCTCCGGATCGCGGACACGGCGCCCTCCGCGTCGACGAGGGTCGGCACGAGCTCACGGACGGCAGCAGCGAGCTGGTCGGGTGTCATGCGCATCGCGAGCGTGACGTGGGGGGTGTAGTGACCGACGTCGAGGTGTGCCGGAACCCCGTCGGAGTGACGGAGCGCGTGGCGCACCCGTCTGTGCAGCTCGAGTACGGCGGTAGAGGGCACCACTGCGCGGGCCAGAACGATGTTCCGACTGCCGAACACGAGAAGGCCGCCGAGCCTGATGTCGAGCGATGCCGTGTCCGCGAGGTCGACCAACTCGCGTTCCGTCTCGTCGGTGACGGAGTGGGCGACACCGACGGTGACGTGCGGCCGATTGGATGCTCCGCGATGGTTCGCCTGGCTCGGTAGTCCCAGCTCCGCGAGATAGTGCCACTCGCGACGAACCCGCGCGTCGAGTTCGTCGTCGAGCAGCATTTCGATCGACTGCACCATGGTGAGCAATGATGAACTCATGGTGGGCAACAGCAACGAAGCGGGCTATGCGATCGGTGTGATGGACGGCGACGGGATCGGTAAGGAGATCGTTCCCGGCGCGGTCAGGGTGGTCGACGCGGCGATGTCCGCCGTCGGGGGACCGCCGATCGCATGGGTGCCGCTGGCTTTCGGACGTGATGCTCTCGACGAGGTGGGCAGCCCGATACCGGACGCCACCCTCGAGGCGCTGACCTCGTTGCACGGATGGATCGTCGGACCGCACGACAGCGCGTCGTATCCGGAGGAGTTCCGCGGTCGACTCACACCGGGGGGTGTGATCCGCAAGCACTTCGATCTGTACGCCAACATCCGTCCGGCCAAGGCGACTCCCGGAGTCCGGGCGGTCTCACCCTCGATGGATCTGGTGGTGGTTCGGGAGAACACCGAGGGTTTCTATGCCGACCGCAACATGTTCGTCGGTTCGGGGGAGTTCATGCCGACGCCCGACGTCGCGTTGGCCGTCGGCGTCTTCACGCGACCCGCGGCCACACGCATCGCCCGCCAGGCGTTCGAGCTTGCCAGGTCGCGCAGGAAGAAGTTGACGATCGTCCACAAGGCCAACGTGCTTGCGCTGACCACCGGGTTGTTCCGCGATGCGTGCCTCGACGTGGCCGAGGACTTCCCCGACGTCGACGTTCGCAGCGAACACGTCGACGCGATCACTGCGCACCTCGTGCGATCGGGCGAGGACTTCGACGTGATCGTGGCCGAGAACATGTTCGGCGACATCCTCTCGGACCTCACGGGCGAACTGTCGGGTTCGCTCGGCTCCGCTCCGTCGATCAACACCTCTGATTCGAAGGTGATGGCGCAGGCCGCTCACGGGTCGGCGCCCGACATTGCGGGCCACAATCGCGCCAACCCCACCGCGATCATCCTGTCGAGTGCGTTGATGCTGGAGTGGCTGGCCTCGCGCTCCGGTCCGTCGTCGTTCGCGTCGGCCGCGCGGCACATCGAGCGTGCGGTGAGCGCGACAATCGGGTCGGGAGTGGCGACCTCGGACATCGGGGGACAGGCGTCGACCAGTGAATTCATCGAGGTCGTCGTCGCCCACGCATTGCGCAGCTAGCGCGGTTTCTCACAACAGAAGATCGCTGTACCGGGGAAGATCTGTCCGCGCAACGGTGACCACTGGCCCCACTCGCGGTCGAGCCATTCCGGCCAGTCCGGTTCGACTATGTCCGTGAGGATCAGCCCCGCGCCGACGATCTCGCGGACTCGGTCGCCGATCGTGCGGTGGTGTTCGACGTAGGTGGCGACGCCGTCCGGGTCGAATTCGGCGTACGGCGTTCGGTCGAAGTAGGGAATGGTCGCCGTCAGTCCGGCCGGGCCCGGATCGTCCGGGAACACCCAGCGCATGGGGTGGTTGACCGCGAACACCCAGCGGCCGCCGGGCCGCAACACCCGGTGCACCTCGCGCATGACGCCGGCCGAATCCGCGACGAACGGGACAGCCCCGAATGCGGAGCACGCGAGGTCGAACGTTGCGTCGGCAAACGGAAGCACCTCGGCAGACGCCTGGACCAGGGACGGCGCCGGCCCAGTCGACGCCGAGACGGCTCTGCGGCCGTGGGCGAGCATGCCCATCGAGATGTCGAGGCCGACGGCCCGCGCGCCGTGGGAAGCCAACCAGCGCGAGCAGGGGGCCGATCCACACCCGATTTCGAGAATTGATTTGCCTACGACGTCACCGAGGAGGTGAACGTCGCCCTCGTGCAGGCCCTCGGGACACCACACGAACTCGCCTAGCGGGCTGCGGACACCGAGGAACTCGCCATGAGTGCGGTGATATTCGTCGGAGTCGGTATCCCACCACGAGCGTGACGCGCGCTCGCTCGCCCGTGAGTCCACCTTGCGGCGGCCGGGCGCGCCCGTGGGTGGGGATATCGGCGATTCTGCGGACACGCGATCGGAATCAGCAGACACGCGCACTACCGTAGCCGGGTTTGCCCGCCTCGCCCGACGGCGCGTAGTCTGTGACACGCGAATGTCTACCCGAGACGGTTTGTGTCCCGGGTTCGGCACGAGCACCACACGACGTACGCGTGAAGGTACTGCAGATTCGGCCGTTCGGCAGTTCGAATGTCCCACCTTGCTCGGCCTTTCGGCGGTCGTCGTGTGCATGTCCGACAAAACATCCATCCACCGACCACAACCCGTCCGGAGCAACTCAACACATGCCCTCTTCCACCGTCACCTCACCGCAGGTTGCCGTCAACGACATCGGCTCTGCGGAGGATTTTCTTGCCGCGATCGACGCCACGATCAAGTACTTCAACGATGGTGACATCGTCGAAGGAACCATCGTCAAGGTCGATCGTGACGAGGTTCTGCTCGACATCGGTTACAAGACCGAAGGCGTCATCCCCTCCCGTGAGCTCTCCATCAAGCACGACGTCGACCCCAACGAGGTCGTCTCCGTGGGCGATGAGATCGAAGCTCTCGTCCTCACCAAGGAGGACAAAGAGGGTCGTCTGATCCTGTCGAAGAAGCGCGCACAGTACGAGCGCGCCTGGGGCACGATCGAGGAACTCAAGGAGAAGGACGAGGCCGTCAAGGGCACCGTCATCGAGGTCGTCAAGGGCGGCCTGATCCTCGACATCGGCTTGCGCGGCTTCCTTCCCGCCTCGCTCGTCGAGATGCGCCGCGTGCGCGACCTTCAGCCGTACGTCGGCAAGGAGATCGAAGCCAAGATCATCGAGCTCGACAAGAACCGCAACAACGTCGTGCTCTCGCGTCGTGCGTGGCTCGAGCAGACGCAGTCCGAGGTTCGCAGCGAGTTCCTGCACCAGCTGCAGAAGGGCCAGGTCCGCAAGGGCGTCGTGTCCTCCATCGTCAACTTCGGCGCGTTCGTCGATCTCGGTGGAGTCGACGGTCTGGTGCACGTGTCGGAGCTGTCCTGGAAGCACATCGACCACCCGTCCGAGGTCGTCGAGGTCGGCAACGAGGTCACCGTCGAGGTTCTCGACGTCGACCTGGACCGCGAGCGCGTCTCGCTGTCGCTCAAGGCGACTCAGGAAGATCCGTGGCGTCAGTTCGCCCGGACGCACGCGATCGGCCAGATCGTTCCCGGCAAGGTCACCAAGCTCGTTCCCTTCGGTGCGTTCGTTCGGGTCGAAGAGGGCATCGAGGGCCTCGTGCACATCTCGGAGCTGGCCGAGCGCCACGTCGAGGTGCCGGATCAGGTTGTCACCGTCGGTGACGACGCGCTCGTGAAGGTCATCGACATCGACCTCGAGCGTCGCCGTATCTCGCTGTCGCTGAAGCAGGCGAACGAGGACTACAGCGCCGAGTTCGATCCGTCCAAGTACGGCATGGCGGATTCGTACGACGATCAGGGCAACTACGTGTTCCCCGAGGGCTTCGACTCCGAGACCAACGACTGGATCGAAGGCTTCGACAAGCAGCGTGAAGAGTGGGAAGGCCGCTACGCCGAGGCCGAGCGTCGTCACAAGATGCACACCGCTCAGATGGAGAAGACCGCTGCAGACGAGGCGCAGGAAGCGGCCAACGCTGCTGCCGGCTACTCGTCCGAGACCGGTGCCACCCCGTCCGAGGACGGCGCCCCCGCGGCCGCCGCTCCGGAGTCGACCGGTGGATCGCTCGCCAGCGACGCGCAGCTTGCTGCGCTTCGCGAGAAGCTGTCGGGCAACGCCTGACAGCAACACCCTCTCGTACACCGAAGGCCCCGAATCCGTGAGGATCCGGGGCCTTCGGCCTTTCCGCAGCTCGCCTAAGAGGGCGAGGCTCGAAAAAGGGCCCGATCCCCTCTGGAGGACCGGGCCCGAGACGTGAACTTCAGTTCGCGGTGGCCGCACCCCACGCGGTGCCGATGGTCTCGCCGCGGCGACGCATCGACGCAAAGCTGTGACGGGCCGGATTGAGATTCAGGAGTGAGGTGAACCAGTTGCGGCGATGCTCGGCAAGGGCGTCGGCAACTTGGGGAATCAAGATGCAGTGGACACCGTCGGCCATGCCGAGACGGTGCCGACCCGGCAGATTCCGGTGAGGGTCCATTGTCGTCCTTTGGTCGAGCGAGCGGTCAGTCTGTTGTGCGCCCTGAAGATAACCGAAGAGTTGGTAAACATGAGGTATTTGGGACAGGTGTTTCGCCGCGTGTTGATCATGGTGGTGGTGCAGACTGGGTGCCGTGCTGAACATTGGATTGACCGGGGGTATCGGTGCCGGCAAGTCGACCGTGTCGAAAACTCTTGCCTCCCTGGGAGCGGTGATCGTCGACGGCGATCTCATCGCCCGTGAGGTCGTCGAGCCGGGGACACCGGGGCTCGCGGCATTGGTCGAGAAGTTCGGCCGCAACATCCTCTCCGACGACGGTTCGTTGAACCGACCTGCGTTGGCCGCCATCGCATTTGCCGACGACGAGTCCCGGCAGGCGTTGAACTCGATCGTGCATCCGTTGGTCGGCACGCGGCGACAAGAGCTCATCGACGATGCAGCGCCCGATGCCATCGTGGTTCAGGACATCCCGTTGCTCGTGGAAACCGGTGCCGCACCGTATTTCGCACTCGTCGTGATCGTCCACGTCGATGTGGAAGAACGGCTCAGGCGTCTGATCGAGATTCGCGGGACGGCCGAAGCCGATGCTCGTTCACGTATCGCTGCGCAGGCGACGGACGAACAGCGGCGGGCTGTCGCGGACGTCTGGCTCGACAATTCCGGGTCCGAGTCGGACCTTCGAGACGCCGCGCGCACCCTGTGGACGGAGCGACTGATCCCGTTCTCGGAGAACGTACGCGCCGGCCGAGCTGCGAGACCGCTTCCGAGACTGGTCGATTGGAACGAGAACTGGGTCGCGGACGCACAGCGCGTGGTGGCGAGACTGTCCGCGGCGTGCGGAGATGCCGTCACGCGAATCGACCACATCGGATCCACAGCAGTGACCGGAATGCCCGCGAAGGATGTGATCGATGTTCAGGTGTCGGTCCGAGACCTCGGCGCGGCCGACCGCCTCCGAGAACCTCTCCAGAACATCGGCTTTCCGCGTATCGAGCACATCACGACCGACGACCCGAAGTCGTCCGGTGTGGTCCCCGGAGAAGCCGATCCGGGGTTGTGGCAGAAGCGAATCCACGGATCCGCCGATCCCGGGCGACCGGTGAACGTGCACCTTCGCGTCGAGGGGTGGCCCGGTCAACAGTTCGCGCTGGCGTTTCGGGACTGGATTCGCGCCGACTCGGCAGCGGCACAGGAGTACGTCGAGGTAAAGAGGCGGGCCGAGTCGGCCGCGGCGGGACTCGACTACCCCGACGCGATCGCCGCATACGTGGACACCAAGGAACCGTGGTTCGAAACCGCGTACGACAGGGTTCAGCGGTGGATCGTGGATACGGGGTGGACCGACGGCTAGGTCTCAGTGCCGGAGGATCTTCGACATAGCCTTTCCTTTGGCGAGTTCGTCTACGAGCTTGTCCAGGTAACGGATTTTCTGCATCAGCGGGTCTTCGACGTCCTCGACGCGAATCCCGCACACGACTCCGGTGATCAGCTGAGCATTCGGATTCAGGTGCGACTCTGCGAAGAACTGCTCGAACGTCGTCGCCGCCGTCAGATGGCGCTCGAGCGTGGTGTCGTCGTATCCGGTCAGCCACCCGATGATCTCGTCGACCTCGTCCTTCGTTCGCCCCTTGCGCTCTGCTTTGGCGACGTAGTGCGGGTAGACCGAGCTGACGGGAGTGGCGAAGATTCTGTGCACCTTCGCGAACTTAGCCCTACCGACAAACGATCAGGCATTCTTCCTGAAGAAGTCCAGACAGGTCTGAGCAACTTCCTCCCATCCCGAGTCGATGGTGATCGAATGGCCGCGTCCGGGAACAACGCCGTACTCGGTCGCGAAATGCTTGTTCTTTTTCTGCTTCTCGAACGTCGCCCGCGCAATGGCCGGAGGCGCCTGATGATCGTCGGAACCCACCAGCACGAGCATCGGTCCGCGGTCGGCACCGGTCTTTGCGGCCTTCACCTCGCTGCCCGGGTTGATGTTGGCGAAAGCAGCTTGGAACAGCGGGATACCGGAGCCCGCGACGTGGAACTGCGTATAGAGAGCGTGTGCCTCGTCCTCGTCGACCGCATTGGCAAATCCGAAACGAAACTGATCGTAGGTGAGGGTGATGGCACGGTGACGGTTCGCGGGGTTCGACAGTGCGGGCGCTGCCGCCCTGAGCGCGTTCAGGGGCAGCGGCAGCACTCCTCGTGACGGTGCCGGAGAGATCGCCACGGTGGCAGCCGCAAGTCCTCGGCCGGCAAGAATCTGTACCAGCACCCCGCCGAAAGAGTGGCCGACGATCACGGGCCGAACGTTCAGGCGCTCGATCACCGCCTGCTGGTACGCCGCCACGTCTCCGACGCTCTTACCGGCGAACACGTCGGGATCGCGGCGGGCCTCCTCGACATTGTCCGGATCGTCGGGCCACCCCGGTGTCACGGCGACGTAGCCGGAGTCCTCGAAGAAAGCCGCCCACCGGTCCCAGCTGGAATCCAGCAGCCACAGGCCGTGCACGAACACCACCGGCTGTTTTCCCGAAGTGTTCGCACGCTGGATCTCGGCCAGTTCGGCGGGCGTCGGTTCGATCTGTTGCGCGGTCATGGGGGTACCTTCCGTCGGGAGCCCCAAGAGTCCCAACAGCCGGGAGCGCCTGGTGGTCCGTGCCTGCACGCCGATGTGCCGGCAGCGCACGATGTGAGGTTTTGCCGTAGCTTTCACCGCACGAACTCCGCCTAGTCGAAGTTCGCCCCCGCATCGTTATGGGAAGGCGCGTGATGGTCTTCGAACTCACAGCGGCTGCGCTTCCCGTGGCCGATCGAGTGGACGCGATTCATGCGGCAGTGTGTTCGGGGGTGTTGCCGGTCGAGATCCGGTGGGACCGGCCCGCGTCCGACATCGAACTCGACTTCGCGCTGGCCGTCGCGGGGCCTCTCGTCTACAACCGGGCCCGCTCGTCCGACAATGCGCTGTGGCGCACTGCTCGCCAAGCCAGGTCCGACCATGAGCCGCAGGTGTTCCTCGCCGTGCAGTCCGTCGGCAGCGCACACATCTCACAAGGCGAACGCCGAGTAGTTCTGCGTCCTGGTGACATGACCGTCTACGACACCACCAAGCCGTACACGATCACCAATGTCGGGACGAGCGAACTGCTCTACTTCCAACTTCCACGATCCCTTGTGGCTCTCCCGCAGAGCGTGCTGGAGGGGGTGCTCGCGGTACGGATCGGCGGTGACAACAACCCGCTCGCCGACGTCGCGCTGTCCTATCTCACCGCGTTGGGACGCGGATATGCCTGGCTCGACCCGCGGGCCGCAGATCTGGTCGCCACTCCCACCATCGAACTCGTGCGCGCGGTGATCGCCGCGCACCACGGCGGTGACGAGCGGTGCCGGGAACCGTTGTTCACGTCCCTTGCACTCCGCGTGAAGCGTTACGTCGCAGATCATCTGGGAGACCGAGACTTGACGCCCGACTCCATTGCGGCTGCGCACCACGTGTCGGTTCGGCATCTGTACCAGGTCATGGCGCGCGACGGCGTGCGCTTGAGCGCATCGATTCGCGAACAGCGCCTCGAGGCGTGTCGCCGGGATCTGCGCAACCCGCGGCGCGCCTCCCACACCGTTGCCGCTGTGGGCGCGCGCTGGGGATTTGCCGATGCCTCGCACTTCGGCCGGGTGTTCAAGGCGGCGTACGGCACGACTCCGCACGACTGGCGGGCAGGTCACGCAGGGCACTCGGCCACTGACGGCTGGGCGCGGTAACACCGGCCGCTCACCTCGTCGGCGGCCGCCATGTCGTGTTCATGCCCAGCGACGCGAACCACGCGTCCATGTCGTGCCCGTTGCTCGCGATGCCGTCGATGGCGGTCGTGGCGCGCACGATGGCCTGCTCGCACGACTCGGGGTCCAGCAGACCCAGGACGCGGGCATCGAGGAGCTCGTCCACGTCGAGCAGTTCCAGGTCCTTTCCGGTGCGGACGACGATGTCGAGGTAGTGATCGACCGACGTCCACGTGGACCCGAGTCGGGTGAACTCTCCGATGTCGATGTAGTAGTCCTGGTCGCGCGCCCGCTCGGGTACGTAGTGGAACACGGACGCGCGAAGGCCCAGCTGGGGAATGAGCCACGATTCGAGGTAATGAAACGAGGGGTGGTCGGACGTCCGCGCCATGTACAGGCCCCACGTTTCCTCTCGATATTCGTCGACCGCGCGGACGAAGCCCTTCGGATCGGTATTGGTGAGGTGCCCGACGTCGAAGGTTTCGACCTTCGGTTGATGGAGCGTCATGGATGACGACGCTACCGCCGGGGATGCCGGAGGCCGGCCGTGACGGTCCGACCTGCAGTCGGGGAACTTGTCGGTGCCCGCGTTTATCCTTGACTCATGGCGTTTGCAGCTGAACAACCCGTGCTGGCTCATTCCGAATTCCGGCCGGTCGGTGAGATCGAACGATCGGACCAGCCTTTCGTGGTCGTGAGCGAGCACACGCCCGCCGGCGACCAACCGGCGGCCATCGCGGAGCTCACCCGTCGCATCAACGACGGGGAGAAGAACGTCGTACTGCTGGGCGCGACCGGCACGGGTAAGTCGGCCACCACCGCGTGGCTGATCGAGCAGGTTCAGCGGCCGACGCTGGTGATGGCGCCGAACAAGACGTTGGCCGCGCAGTTGGCCAACGAGTTGCGTGAGATGCTTCCGAACAATTCGGTCGAGTACTTCGTCTCGTACTACGACTACTACCAACCCGAGGCGTACATCGCGCAGACGGACACCTACATCGAGAAGGATTCGTCGGTCAACGACGACGTCGAGCGGCTCCGCCACTCGGCCACCGCGAGCTTGCTTTCTCGGCGTGATGTCGTCGTGGTGGCCTCGGTGTCGTGCATCTACGGCCTGGGCACACCGCAGTCGTACGTCGACCGGTCCATCCACCTCGACGTGGGTGTCGAAGTTCCGCGGGACGCCTTCCTGAGACTGCTGGTCGACGTGCAGTACACGCGCAACGACATGGCTTTCACCCGCGGGTCCTTCCGGGTTCGCGGGGACACCGTCGAGATCATCCCGTCCTACGAGGAACTCGCCATCCGCATCGAGTTCTTCGGTGACGAGATCGAAGCTCTCTACTTCCTGCATCCGTTGACCGGCGACGTGGTTCGCCAAGTCGACAGCGTTCGGATTTTTCCGGCCACCCATTACGTCGCAGGTCCGGAGCGCATGGAGCGCGCAGTGCGAGACATCGAAGCAGAGCTGGAAGGGCGCCTCGCCGAGCTGGAGGGCAAGGGCAAGCTGCTCGAGGCCCAGCGACTGCGCATGCGCACCCAGTACGACCTGGAGATGATCAAGCAGGTCGGCTTCTGCTCGGGTATCGAGAACTACTCCCGCCACATCGACGGCCGTGGCCCCGGAACGGCGCCGGCGACCTTGATCGACTACTTCCCGGAAGACTTTCTGCTCGTCATCGACGAATCACACGTCACCGTTCCGCAGATCGGCGCGATGTACGAGGGTGACATGTCGCGTAAACGAAACTTGGTCGAGTTCGGGTTTCGGTTGCCGTCCGCCACCGACAATCGTCCGCTCACCTGGGAAGAATTCACGCAGCGCATCGGGCAGACGGTGTATTTGTCAGCCACGCCCGGCAAGTACGAGCTCGGTCAGGTCGGCGGCGAATTCGTCGAGCAGGTCATCCGCCCGACCGGTCTGGTCGATCCCGAGGTCATCGTCAAGCCGACGAAGGGCCAGATCGACGACTTGGTTCACGAGATCAGGGCGCGCACCGAGAAGGACGAGCGTGTCCTGGTCACCACCCTGACGAAGAAGATGTCGGAGGACCTCACCGACTATCTGCTCGAACTGGGTATTCGGGTGCGGTACCTGCACTCCGACATCGACACGTTGCGACGAGTCGAGCTCCTGCGACAGCTGCGGCTCGGCGAATACGACGTACTCGTCGGAATCAACCTTCTCCGTGAGGGTCTCGATCTACCCGAAGTGTCTCTCGTTGCCATCCTGGACGCGGACAAGGAAGGTTTTCTCCGCAGCGGCACCAGCCTCATCCAGACGATCGGACGCGCGGCTCGCAACGTGTCCGGTCAGGTGCACATGTACGCCGACAAGATCACCGACTCCATGGCCTACGCCATCGAGGAGACGGAACGCCGCCGCGCCAAGCAGGTTGCGTACAACCTCGAGCGGGGGGTGGATCCGCAACCACTTCGCAAGAAGATCGCGGACATCCTCGACCAGGTGTACGAGGAAGCAGACGACACGGACGCCACCGTCGAAATCGGAGGGTCGGGCCGTAACGCGAGCCGCGGGCGTAGGGCCCCCGGTGAGGCAGGTCGAGCCGTCAGTGCCGGTGTGTACGAGGGTCGCGACGTCACATCGATGCCGCGAGCGGAACTGGCGGACCTCGTCAAATCGATGACCGACCAGATGATGAACGCGGCGCGCGAATTGCAGTTCGAACTGGCCGGCCGACTCCGTGACGAGATTCAGGATCTGAAGAAGGAACTGCGAGGAATGGACGCCGCCGGTCTGAAATAGCGCCCGTCAGCTCGTGATGTCCTTGGTGGCGAATCGGCGCCAGGCCAGCAGGCCGAAGACCGTTGCGTACGCCACCGAGGAGAAGGCGCCGACCAACAGGTCGTCCCACTGCAGAGTCGGAGAGAGAACGCTGGTCCACGACGTCGAGTAGTGCCCCGGCAGTACGTTTCTCAGCGAACCCAGCGCCGTGATCTGATCGAGGATCTGCACCAGAATCGACACCATCACCGTTCCGCCCACCGCTCCCAGTGGCGCGTCGGTCGAGACCGACAACGCCAATGCCAGTCCCGCAACCCAGAGCATGTTGATCGCGATGAACGCCACGCCGATGCCCAGGCGGCCCAACGCCGTGGCGTAGGGGAGCGAGTCGCCGAACGGACTGACCAAGCTTCCCGTGCCGTAGAAAATGGTTCCGAGCAGCAACGACACTCCGACCAGAACTACGATCGCCAGCGCGGACAGGATCGCCGACACGACGGCTTTCTGCGCCAGCAGCCGGGTGCGCGGTACCGGGATGGCCAACAGGTACTTCAGGCTCGACCAGGATGCTTCGCTGGCGACGGCATCGCCGAAGAACAGCGATACAACCACGATCAGCAGGAATCCGACGGATACGAACAACGCGAACACGGTGAAGTTGACGCCACTGCGTGTGCCGAGCTCGATCAGTCCGCCGGTGTTCGAATCGGCGTCCGAGCCGCCCACTGCGAAGGCGATGGCGAGGATGACCGGTAGCAAGGCGAGAAACCCCAGCGCGAGTTGAGTCCGACGCCGCTTGAACTGACGCGCCAACTCCGTCCGCAATGGGAGGGTCGACCGCGCCGAGTATCCGCGGACACGGCCGTCGGCGTGTGCTTCTGTCACGTGAGAACCTTCTGTTCGTCCTTGACCACATCGTCGTGAACCAGATCGAGGAACACGTCCTCGAGTCGGGTGGAGCGCGAGACCGAGTTCACGGCGATGCCCGCATCGACCAAGGCGCGCACAGCGTCACCGGTCTGCACCGCACCGAGGTCGGCGCGCACCGCGCTGGAATCGGTCGGAACGGCCACCACGGCCCCGACCCCGTCGATACCGCGCAGCACGTCGGCGCCACGGTCCACCGGATCGAGTCGGAATTCGGTCGGACCGGCGCCTCCGATCAGTTCCTGCACGGTTCCCGAACTGATGACCGCGCCACGGTTCATCACCACGACATGAGTGCACGTCTGTTCCACCTCAGCGAGCAGGTGGCTGCTCACCAGGACCGTTCTTCCGGTCCGTGCGTAGTTGATCAGCACGTCGCGCATGGTCCTGATCTGTGGCGGATCGAGTCCGTTGGTCGGCTCGTCGAGCACCATCAGATCGGGTAGCCCGAGCATCGCCTGGGCTATGGCGAGTCGCTGCCGCATTCCCTGGCTGTAGGAGCGCACCTTGCGCTCCACCGCAGTTCCCAGATCGGCGATCGTCATCGCTTCCTCGAGGTGCGCGTCCTCCAGGGGCCGTCCGGTGGCCTGCCAGTACAGCCGCAAGTTCTCCGAACCCGACAGGTGCGGCAGGAAGCCGGACCCCTCGATGAAGGATCCGAGACGGGACAGGACCGGCGACCCGGGCGAGACGGCGTGACCGAACACGCGAATGTCGCCGCTCGTCGGTGTCATCAGACCCATCAGCATGCGCAGAGTGGTGGTCTTGCCCGCTCCGTTGGGCCCGAGGAGCCCGAGCACCTGCCCCTTCTCGACGGTGAAGGAGACACCGTTCACGGCTTTGAATCCGTTGGAGTACGTCTTGTTGAGGTCGGTGATGACCAGCGGGGTGTCGATGAGATCGGGCTCGACTTCCGCGGCCGTGCGGCGTCTGCCGAGGATGGTGCCCGCCGCGACGAGGGCTGCGACGAGAGCGGCGAGGATCCCGATACCGATCAGCGGCCACACCGGTACGGACGAGGCGGTCGACTCCGACGGCACACTCGGAACGACGAGAGAACGATTCGCAAGGGACACCGAGAACTGCGCGCGTTCGAGGGGCACCGAGTACGCCTGGTCCGTCGTCGACACCGTCACCTCGAGGTGATGGCCCGCCGGGACGCGGTAACCGACACCCGGAAGAGCCACCCGGACGGTGCTCGCCGTCCCGGATGTGTTGTCCGGCAGGCGAAGTGCCGATACCAGCCCATTCGGCAGCGTCCGTCGTCCGTCCGGGGAGACGTCGTAGAGTTTGGCGAACAGGACAGACTGCTGCGTTCCGGCGAGGGCGCCGACAGTGAGGTCGACGGTCGACGTTCCGGTGATGGTGAGCGATGATCCGAGCGGTTCGCTACGGAAAGACGCGCTTTGGCCGGGGATATCCGAGGCCAGCGCGGACGCCGCTGTCGATGCGGTCACGGCAGCCAAGGTCGATCCCAGGCCCGGAATCGACGAGATCGCCGACGGTGTCGCGCCGGGCGGCCGGACCACGATCTGCGACGGACCCTCCACGACCGGGGTCAGTTCGATGTTTTGCGTCGGAACCTCTTGTCCGGCGGCGAGACCGGGGTAATCCGTGGTCGTCATTCGTTGAGCGCGGCCGCCCTGGTCGGTGGGATCGCCGGTGAGGGAGTACGAGAACTCGCTGTCCTTCACGGTGGTGTCTCCGGTGCCCATCAAGTGGTCGGTGAGGAAGTTCGCAATCTCGGCGTCGCTCGCAGGGGACGTTCCACCGGCGTCGTGACCACCGTCGAACCAGCGCACCTGTACTGATCCGCCGGCCGCTGCGATCTGGCGAGCGGTGGCGTCTGCCTGATCCAGGCCGAACAGCGAATCCTGTTGCCCTTGAACGAGAAGTGTCGGTGCGGTGATGCTGGACGCGTACGACACGGGGGAGTGCCGGGTGAGAAGTGCGGACGTCTCCGCGCTCGGGATGCCGGTCACGGCCGACTGCGCGTAGGCGGCGCAGAATTCCGTCGCGAAGCGTCCACAGGGGTCGGGGCTACCGGATTGCTGTTCGGGTGCAGTCGGTGGTGCGCCCTGACTCGACTGGTCGGTGCCACCCGACGACGGCAGGGCGCCGGCACCGAAAAATACTCCGGCCCAGCCCTTCTTGAGCACACCCGTTCCACCGGCGGTCGCTGCCGCCGGTGTCGGTGGGACGTAGCTGTCTGCTGCATTCGGGTCGATCTGGGCGGCATAGTTGGGGAAGAGCGATTGTCCGAGGTCGTTCCACGTGATGGCTGCGGCGTCCGCATCGATACGTCGATCCGTTCCGGCAAGCATCAATGCGAGTGCGCCACCGTAGGAACCGCCTGCGACGCCCACCCGCGGATCCCCGGGGGCGTCCTGCACCACGTCGGGTCGAGTGGACAGGTAGTCCACGAGACCGCGTGCGTCCGCCACCTCGCGGTCCGGATCGTCGAGCGAGATCTTCCCGGTGCTGGCACCGAATCCACGCGCCGTGTACGCAAGAACGACGAATCCCCGGCTCGCCAGGTCACGCGCCTGTCCGTCCACCGAGTTCTTGTCACCACCGAAACCGTGGGCCAGCAGCACAGCAGGCGCCGGTGTGGTCGTCGGAAGGTAGAGGCGCGTATCGAGATTCACGGTGTCGGCCGACCCGGGGCTCTCCGGGAACGTCATCGTCGAGTCCTCGGTTCGCACGGGATCGGAGTCCGCACCGGCACTCAGCAACGTGACGGTGATCACGCCCACGAGCACGACGACGAGACCTGCTCCACCGAAAGCCATCGTTCGCTTGGACATTCGGGGACGAGGCATTCGCATGGCACCAATGTAGGCGAAGCGCCGGGACCACCACGTCTACGCGGAATCGTTCCGTGTTCACCGTTGCCAGGCGCTACTGTCATTCCCGATGGCGCCACTGCTCCACCGGCGCCGAACGATGTAGAGCACACCGGATCATCCATGGAGGAAATGAATGAGCGCTTACCGCACTGTCGTCGTCGGAACCGATGGCTCCGATTCGTCCCTGCGGGCCGTGGAGAAAGCGGCGGCACTGTCCGGTGACGCCGGCGCCACGCTGTACATCGCGTGTGCTTACTACCCGGACGACTCCAAGTCGACCTCCTCGGACGCAGACGCACTCGGTGCCGACGCGTACCAGATCACCGGCTCCGCCCCGACCCGCGAGATTCTCCGTAACGCCAAGGAGCGCGCCGTCGCCGCAGGAGCAAGCTCGATCGAGGAGAAGTCGGTCGTCGGCAACCCGGTCGATTCGCTGCTGCAGTTGGTGAAGGACGTGCAGGCCGACCTTCTCGTGATCGGAAATCGCGGACTGAACTCGCTGACGGGGCGTCTTCTGGGTTCGGTACCGTCCGACGCTGCTCGCAAGGCGCAGTGCGACGTTCTGATCGTGCACACCGTGCGCTGACCTAGCAGCTCTGCCGTTCTCTGCCCGCCGCGGATCGACCGTGGCGGGCAGAGTGGTGTCAGGCGCCGGCGGCTTCGGTGAACTCGTCGAGCGCGGACAGTACGTCCGGAAGCGGACGGACATGCACCACGCCCAGGCGCTGCGTGGCTCGGGTCAACGCGACGTACAGGTCGTTCATGCCGCGCGGCGAGTCGTCGATGATGTCCGCCGGCTCCACGATGACGACCGAATCGAACTCGAGACCCTTCGCGTCCTTCACGGTCGACACCACGACGACGTCGGATCGCAGGTGGGACAGCAAGGCGACGGTGTCCTGCCCGGCGAGAACCGCCGACAGGCCCGGCCGGGGATGCTCGGCGAGTCGGCGCTCCACAGTTGCCACCAGGCTCGCCGACGACGCGCGAAGCGCCCACGGCACCGTCCCGTTGTCGCGCACGGAGCGCGGAACCGACGCACCGGGGTCGAGCACCGTGAGCACGTCCTGCGCGATGGCCATGATCGACGCCGGCGTCCGATAGTTGACGGTCAATTCGGTCAACTTCCATCGCTGCGCCACGTACGGTTCCAGAACTCGTTGCCACGACGATGTCCCCGCCGGATCGCCGGTCTGCGCAACGTCACCCACGAGCGTCATCCACCGGTTCGGCACCCGTCTCATGACCATGCGCCAGGCCATCTCGGACAGCTCTTGGGCCTCGTCGACGATCACGTGGCCATAGGTCCAGGTTCGGTCACCGGCGGCGCGCTCCGCGGTCGTCAAGCGCCGACTGCCGTCCTGACGCTGCGCGAGCTGACTGGCGTCGATCAAGTCGTACGCCATCAGGATCTCGGGATCGAGTTCGTCCTCGAGGTCTTGAGGGGCCGATCCGGTCAGGATGTCGAGCGCACCCTGCGCATCGGCGATCTGCGCTCGCCACCGCTTCTGTTCTCGCTCCCGTTCGGCGGCGTCGTCGATCCCGAGCAACTCCGCTAGTTCGTCGAGCAGCGGTGCATCGGCGTCACTGAAGCGGCCGTCGTCGGCCCTGAGCAGGGCCTCGAGAGCATCTGCGCCCAACTCGCCGGCGGCAGCGGTCAGTCGCTCGGGGGACGCGAACAACCCGGCGAGGACGTCGGGAGGGGTCAGCTCCGGCCACAGGTCGCCGATCGCAGCCATCACGTCGGGGTCGTTCCGCATCTCGTCGCGGATGTCCGCGAGATCGTCGCGACTCAGCAGAGAGGACCCGTCCAGCACGTCGGATCCGACGATGCGCGCGAACTGATCCGCGAGCGCATCGATCATTGCCGACACGAAGATGGGTCGGGCGAGGTTGTGCGGTCGTCGCGACGACCGAGCTCGCCCGCGGGCGCGGCCGACGGTCTTGCTGTCGATCGTCAGCGTGTAGGTGTCGAACGCCACCGGGATCGGTTCGGAGGGTAGTTCCTGACGGTCGCGCACCGCACCGACGAGGACGTCGATCATCGAGGTGTTGCCCTTGATCTCGGCCGCGGCCACGGTGTCCTCACGGGACGCGTCGACGCCCGGGTACAGGTTTCCCACGGTGGACAACAGGACCCCGGTCTCGCCCAGCGAGGGGAGGACCTGACCGATGTAGTCGAGAAACGTGCTGTTCGGCCCGACGATCAACACTCCGCTCTTGTCCAACTGCTGGCGGTAGGTATAGAGCAGGTATGCGGCTCGGTGCAGTGCAACTGCAGTCTTGCCGGTGCCCGGTCCGCCTTGCACCACGAGGACGCTGCGGTGCGTGGACCGAATTATCGAGTCCTGCTCGCGCTGGATCGTCTCCACGATGTCGTTCATCTGACCCGTGCGAGCTGCGTCGAGCGCCGTGAGCAGCGCGCTCTCACCGGCGACACCGTCGGAACCGTCGCTGACTCCCGCAGCGGACGCCGCGTCGAGGTCGAGGTATTCGTCCGACACTCCGGTCACCCGGCGGCTGCGCGTGCGAATGTGGCGCCGTCGCGACACTCCCTCGGGAGCAGCCGGAGTCGCCAGATAGAACGGACGCGCCAGCGGAGCGCGCCAGTCGTAGAGCATCGACTCGAAGTCGTTGCGCTCGTCCAGGATTCCCACTCGGCCGATGTACCGAGGCGGTTCTCCGGTGACGTCGATGCGACCGAAACACAGGCCGTTCTCTGCCGCGTCGTACTTCGCGATGTCGTCGTTGTACAGATTCGAGTACGACTCTCGCTCGCTTCGAGCCTGCGGCGTGCCACCGGTTTCGAGAAGAACGGTGCGAAGGCGCTCCTTCGCGTAGACGCGCAACGCATCGAGTCGTTCGTAGAGTGTCGAGACGTGACCTTGCTCCGACGCTGCCGCCGAGTCGACGGACGGCGAGGTGTCGATCTTCGAGATCGAAGTGCCCTGATCCGGCACGTGGTCTCCTAGCTGCTGGCGTTGAAGTGCGACGAAAAGTCTACGGACTGTCGCGGTCGTGGGCTGTCGCCGCTGGTGAGGGGCGATCGGCCCGGAAAACGCGAACGGCCGACGGGACTGAATGTCCCGCCGGCCGTTCGGTCTGGCTGTGTCAGAGCGACCAGTGACCGACCTTGCCGTCGAGCTGAGACTTGGCATCCTCCGCCCGCTTCTCGGCGTTCTTCCGCGCCGCCTCGAGCTGCTTCTCGGCGTTCTTCCGCGCAACCTCGAGCTGCTTCTGGGCGTCCTTGCGGCCCGACTTCACCTGCTTCTTGGCGTCCTTGCGGGCCGACGCGAACTGCTTCTTGGCGTCCTTGCCGGCTGCCTTGGCCTGCTTCTTCGCCTTCTTGCCGTACTTCGCCTTCCAGTCGGCGAGCGACGACGCGAGCTCGCCCCCTTCGGTGCGTGCCCGCTCCGCAGCGAGTTCGGCGAGTTTGCTTCCGCGACCCTGGGCGACCTCGGCGAACTCGGAGCCGCGCTGCCCTGCGACCTCGGCGAGTTCGGAGCCGCGCTGGCCCGCAACCTCGGCCAGCTCTGCGGCACGCTTGGCGGCGAGGTCGGCCCACTTGCTGCCGCGTTCCTGCGCGATCTCGGCCAGCTTCGAGCCACGATCCTGCGCTACGTCCGCCAGCACGGCCCCGCGCTCGGATGCGACGTGAGCGAGCTCGCGGGCCCGCGCTCCGGCGACTTCGCTGACGTCGGCGAGGTGGCCGCCGGCGTCCGACGAGGACGCCAGCGGAAGCGCTCCGACCACGGCGGTCTGCGCGACCTTGGCGGCTTTACGCCCGCGCCAAGCCAGTGACGGCTTGCCCTCGGTGTCCACGGCAGCGATGAGCAGTCCGCCGAGCAGGCTCAGGTTCTTGAAGAACTGGGTACGCTGCGCCGCCTTGGCGGCCGGGTCGGTCTCTTCCCAGAACGGATGACCGGCAATTGTCGTCGGAATCAAGCTGCCCGCGAGAGCGGCGGACGCGATGCGCGGTGCCTTGCCCGTCGCGAGCAGGATGCCGCCGCCGACCTGTACGGCTGCGTTGATCTTGACCAGCGTGACCGGATCCGTGGGGACCTGCTCGGTGACTTCGTTGGGCAACGCGTCCTGGGTCTTCTCGATCAGAGGAGCGGCTGCTTTCGCCCTCCCGGTCGGGTTGCGCAAAGCGTCAATCCCACCTGCGATGAAGATGGACGCGAGCATCGGTCGAGCGACTCGACGGACAATCACCTAGTGCCTCCTGCGTTGTATATTGTCAAAGGGGTCGACAACAGCCTATTCATACCCCGCGGGCACACCGTTCAAGCGCCCACCGGTGTTGTGAATCACCACCCCCGTTCGCGCCACTCCTTCAGATGCGGGCGCTCGGCCCCGAGGGTCGTGTCCTTCCCGTGGCCGGGGTAGACCACGGTCGAATCGTCGTACCGCGCGAACAGCTTGGATTCCACGTCGTCGAGCAACGACGTGAACGCCGCGTCGTCGGCGGTCTTCCCGACACCTCCCGGGAAGAGGGAGTCGCCGGTGAAGAGGTGAACGGTGCCGGTGGCCGGATCGGTCAGGCCGAGCGCGATGGACCCCGGTGTGTGCCCGACCAAATGAACAACGTCGAGCGTGAGGTCGCCGACACTCACCGTGTCACCGTCGTCGAGCAATCGCGTCGGCGTGACGGGTAACGGGTCGGCATCGAGACGGTGCGCGGCGGTCGGAGCTGCGGTTCCGCCGACGACGTCCGCGAGTGCCTGCCAATGATCCGGGTGGCGATGGGTGGTCACGATGACGGACAGCGATGGTGCGTTCTCGTCGATCATCTGCGACAGTCGATCGGAGTCGTTGGCCGCGTCGATCAGCAGTGCCTGTCCGGTCGCGGAACAGACGACCAGGTAGGCGTTGTTGTCCATGGGGCCGACGGACATCTTCACGATGGTCGCGTTGGACAGTCTTCGTCGCTGAGGCGGGGTCGACGTCGACACCTCGCCGGTGTACTCGTCGTCGATGGCCATTCGCTGCTCGTTCATGGTGGGGAGGCTACCGTCGATGAGGACGGTCATCGTGCGCGCCGCCGACCCGAAAAAATTGTCGGTGGCTGCGCCTATCATCGCGCCGACGGCGAAGTAGGACGACCGCTAGCGGTTCGACCTGCGGATTTCGACCTGCTTACTACCGGCCCCGAATCAACAGACGACGAAGAACGACGAGAGGACGATTGTGGCGGACCGCCTGATCGTGCAAGGCGCACGCGAGCACAACCTCAAGGGAGTCGACATCGAACTCCCGCGGGACAGCCTCGTCGTGTTCACCGGTCTGTCCGGATCCGGCAAGTCGAGCCTGGCGTTCGACACCATCTTCGCGGAGGGCCAGCGCCGGTACGTCGAGTCGCTGTCCGCCTATGCGCGCCAGTTCCTCGGCCAAATGGACAAGCCCGACGTCGATTTCATCGAGGGGCTGTCACCGGCCGTCTCAATCGACCAGAAGTCGACCAACCGCAACCCGCGGTCCACCGTCGGCACCATCACCGAGGTCTACGACTACCTCCGTTTGCTCTACGCGCGCGCCGGCAGTGCGCATTGCCCCGTCTGCGGCGAGCCGGTGGCCCGTCAGACGCCGCAACAGATCGTCGACCAGATCCTGGCCCTCGAGGAGGGCGTCCGCTTCCAGGTACTCGCGCCGGTCGTTCGCACCCGCAAGGGCGAGTTCGTGGACCTCTTCGAGCAGCTCAACACTCAGGGATACTCGCGAGTGCGGATAGACGGCACCGTCCACTCGCTCACCGATCCGCCCAAGCTCAAGAAGCAGGACAAGCACGATATCGAGGTTGTCGTCGACCGTCTCGCGGTCAAGCCGTCGTCCAAGCAACGTCTGACGGATTCCATCGAAACTGCACTCCGTCTCGCGGACGGAATTGTCGTTCTCGATTTCGTCGATCGCGAAGACAACGCCCCCGATCGGGAGCGACGATTCTCGGAGAAGCTCGCGTGCCCCAACGGGCACCCGTTGTCCATCGACGATCTCGAGCCGCGCGCATTCTCGTTCAACTCCCCGTACGGAGCCTGCCCGGAGTGCGTCGGCCTCGGCATACGCAAGGAGGTCGACCCGGATCTGGTCGTGCCGGACCCCGATCTGAGTCTCGCCGACGGCGCGATCGCCCCGTGGTCGATGGGACAGACGTCCGAGTACTTCGGCCGGTTGCTGTCGGGTCTGTCCGACGCCATGGGCTTCGACATCGACCTTCCGTGGCGCAAGCTTCCCGCGAAGGTGAAGCGAGCCGTGCTCGAAGGCAGCGAACATCAGGTACACGTTCGGTACAAGAACAGGTACGGCCGCACCCGTTCGTACTACGCCGAGTTCGAGGGTGTGATGCCGTTTCTGCACCGCCGGCTCGAGCAGACCGAGTCGGATCAGATGAAGGAACGCTACGACGGGTACATGCGCGACGTCCCGTGTCCGGTCTGCCGCGGTGCGCGACTGCGTCCGGAGATCTTGTCCGTCACCATCTCGGCCGGCGATTTCGGTCACAAGTCCATCGCCGAGGTCTGCAGTCTGTCGATCTCGGAGTGCTCGGACTTCCTGGGCAGCCTCACGCTCGGCGTGCGCGAGGAAGCGATCGCCGGTCAGGTGCTCAAGGAAATTCAGGCACGGTTGGGCTTCCTGCTCGACGTGGGCCTCGAATATCTGACTCTCTCTCGTGCCGCTGGTTCGTTGTCCGGTGGCGAAGCACAGCGTATTCGTCTCGCCACCCAGATCGGCAGCGGACTGGTGGGCGTTCTCTACGTTCTCGACGAGCCGTCCATCGGGCTGCATCAGCGTGACAACCGTCGCCTCATCGAGACGCTCACCCGCCTACGTAACCTGGGAAACACTCTGATCGTCGTCGAGCACGACGAGGACACCATTCGAATGGCCGACTGGATCGTCGACATCGGTCCCCTCGCCGGTGAACACGGCGGCCGCGTCGTGCACAGCGGTGATTACAAGGGTTTGCTCGAAGCGCCCGAGTCGTTGACCGGCGCCTACTTGTCCGGTCGCATGCGCATCGAGATTCCCGAGAAGCGCCGTGCGGTCGATCCGAAGCGGCAGGTCACGGTCGTCGGGGCGCGCGAGCACAATCTCCGCGACATCGACGTCAGCTTCCCTCTGGGGGTTCTGACCTCGGTGACGGGAGTGTCCGGTTCGGGCAAGTCGACACTGGTCAACGACATTCTCGCCACCGTCATGGCCAACAAGCTGAACGGTGCTCGCCAGGTTCCGGGCCGGCACACCCGGATCAACGGACTGGACCAACTCGACAAGCTCGTGCAGGTCGACCAGTCGCCGATCGGCCGCACACCGCGATCGAACGCGGCCACCTACACCGGGGTGTTCGACAAGATCAGGACATTGTTCGCCGCCACCACCGAGGCCAAGGTGCGTGGATATCAGCCCGGTCGGTTCTCGTTCAACGTCAAGGGTGGCCGGTGCGAAGCCTGCTCGGGCGACGGCACCCTGAAGATCGAGATGAACTTCCTCCCGGACGTCTACGTGCCGTGCGAGGTCTGCCATGGTGCGCGCTACAACCGCGAGACGCTCGAGGTGCACTACAAGGGCAAGACCATCGCCGAGGTGCTGGACATGCCCATCGAGGAGGCCGCCGACTTCTTCGAGGCCATCACGTCGATCCATCGATACCTCAAGACGCTCAACGAAGTCGGTCTCGGGTACGTCCGGTTGGGTCAGCCCGCGACCACTCTGTCCGGCGGCGAGGCGCAGCGGGTCAAGCTGGCGGCGGAGTTGCAAAAGCGGTCGACCGGGCGAACGGTGTACATCCTCGACGAACCCACGACCGGCCTGCATTTCGAGGACATCCGCAAGCTGCTCATCGTGATCAACGGTCTGGTCGAGAAGGGCAACACGGTCATCGTGATCGAGCACAACCTGGACGTGATCAAGACGTCCGATTGGGTGGTCGACATGGGACCCGAGGGCGGTTCGGGCGGCGGACAGCTCGTGGCCGAGGGCACGCCCGAAGCAGTCGCGGCGGTGCCGGAGAGCTACACGGGCAAATTCCTGCAAGAAGCGCTGGGAGCTTCGGGCGCTGTCGTACCGCCGGTCAAGAAGCGGCGCACTCGCAAGACTCCCGCGGCAGTGGGCTGAGCCCCAGCGGTCAGTGCACGGGCCCGGTGTACTTCTCGCCGGGTCCGGCGCCGGGGGCGTCGGGGTGAGCCGACGCTTCACGGAACGCGCGCTGCAACGCCTGCAGCCCGTCTCGAATCGGTCCGGCGTGCGGACCGAGGTACTCGACCGACGCCGTGACCAAGCCGGCGAGGGCGGTGATCACCCGGCGCGCCTCGTCCAGGTCGAGATAGGGGCTTTCGCTGGGGTCGGACTCGGACAGACCGAGCTTTTCGGCCGCGGAACTCATGAGCATGACGGCGGCTCGGCTGATCACCTCGACGGCCGGGACGTCCGCGAGTTCTCGAACGGAGGGGTCGCTGTTCTCGGTCATGGTCATGAGAATGGCACGGCGGCAGGCGTGCGGCGAATTTCGCTCTCACGCTGCGCCGATGCTAAAGTGAGACTACGACCGCCTTCGGGCGCGCTCGCTGTGGGTTGTTGCCTGCCTCGACGCGCGTCCATCGGCAGCAAGTGGAGCCCGACTCCCACCATCGACACGGTTCGCCGTTCGGTGGTCCGGTCTCGCTCGATCCCATGGATCGGGTGGTGATCTCGAAAGAGATCGTGTTCGCATCTCGCGAACTCGACCGGTCGACACAGGGCCCTGCGCAGTGATTCGTCGCCGCACGGGGCCTGATCCTTTCTCCGCGGTTCGTCCGCGAGGCCTGGAGTGTCGGGAAGACGGACCATGAGCACTTCTACCGTCACCGCACTACCTAGGAGGCCACATCAGCACTGAGACCCGCATCAACGATCGCATCCGAGTTCCCGAAGTCCGACTCGTCGGACCGGGGGGCGAACAGGTTGGGATCGTGCGTGTTGAAGATGCGCTCCGCTTGGCTCTCGAAGCCGATCTCGATCTTGTCGAAGTTGCACCCGACGCCCGTCCGCCGGTCTGCAAGATCATGGACTACGGGAAGTTCAAGTACGAGGCTGCACAGAAGGCGCGTGAATCGCGCAAGAACCAGCAACTGACCGTCATCAAGGAGCAGAAGCTTCGTCCCAAGATCGACGACCACGACTACGAGACCAAGAAGGGTCACGTCATCCGGTTCCTGGAAGCGGGATCCAAGGTCAAGGTCACGATCATGTTCCGAGGACGCGAGCAGTCGCGCCCCGAACTGGGATACCGGCTCTTGCAGCGTCTCGGAGGCGACGTGGCCGACTTCGGCTTCGTCGAGACTTCGGCGAAGCAGGACGGTCGCAACATGACCATGGTTCTGGCCCCGCACAAGGGCGCCAAGACCAGGGCGAAGGCGCACCAGGACAACGAGGCACCGACACCGGCGCCCGCACCTGTCAGCGCACCCGCCCCGACCGCGGCAGCCGCTCCGACAGCAGCACCCCAGGCAGCACCAGGCGCGTAAGCGTCACCGACCGATCGCAAGATCGAACACAGAACCGAGGATTCAATGCCCAAGATGAAGGCACACAGCGGCACCAAGAAGCGATTCAAGGTGTCCGGTAGCGGAAAGATCCTGCGCCAGAAGGCCGGTCGTCGCCACCTGCTCGAGCACAAGTCCTCGCGTGTGACGCGTCGTCTCGACGGCGTCGCCGTCGTGAGCCCGAACGATGCCCCGCGCATCAAGCGTCTGCTCGGCATCTGACCCTCTTCCCACCCGGGGCCAGTAGCCCCCAGATCGACAGGATTTACCAGTGGCACGCGTAAAAAGGGCGGTCAACGCCCAGAAGAAGCGCCGTTCGATTCTCGAGGCGTCCAGCGGATACCGCGGACAGCGCTCGCGTCTGTACACCAAGGCCAAGGAACAGCAGCTCCACTCGCTGACCTACGCCTACCGTGACCGTCGCGCGCGTAAGGGCGACTTCCGAAAGCTGTGGATCACGCGTATCAACGCAGCAGCTCGCGCCAACGACATCACGTACAACCGCTTCGTGCAGGGTCTGAAGATCGCCGGCGTCGAGGTCGATCGCAAGATCCTCGCCGAACTGGCCGTCTCGGACGCCGAGGCGTTCACGAGCTTGGTCGCCATCGCGAAGGCAGCACTGCCTGCCGACGTGAATGCTCCCGCCGGAGAAGCAGCCTGATTCAGGCATTCGACAGACCGGGACGACCCGCGGAACCGCTCACCGAGCGGACACCGCGGGTCGTTTCTGCTGTCAAGCTCCAGCGCAGTGCGGAGCGTCGACGGGTCGGTCGCTTTCTCGCCGAGGGCGAGAACGCCGTGGCGGAAGCGATCGATGCGGGCGTCGTGAAGGAGCTCTACGCGACCGACGCATGGTTCGGCTCGTCCTCCCGGATCGTCGATAGCGCTGCGTCCGCGGGTGTCGTCGTACAGGTCATCACCGAACGCGCGGCGAAAGCGTTGTCGGACACTGTCACCCCTCCCGGTCTCGTCGCCGTGTGTTCTCTCGTCGACGTTCCGATGGGGCAGGCGCTCGCCGGCGAGCCGACGCTCGTGGCAGTGCCGGTCGCGGTCTCGGAACCGGGTAACGCCGGCACCATCACGAGGGTGGCCGATGCCGCGGGAGCCGATGCCGTGGTGTTCGCCGGCGACGGAGTCGATCCGCACAACGGCAAGTGCGTGCGATCGTCCGCCGGCAGCCTGTTCCATCTGCCGATCGTGCGGGAGAGGTCGGTCGATGCGACCACGAGCGCGCTGTCGTCGGCGGGACTGCGGATCGTCGCCACCGCTGCGGACGGCGAGGTCGACCTGGATTACGCCGACGAGTTGCTCGCCGGGCCCACGGCATGGCTGTTCGGGAACGAGGCGCATGGGCTGCCGGCGGAGGTGCTTGCCGCTGCCGACGTCCGTGTCCGAATTCCCATCCATGGTCGCGCGGAGAGCCTGAATCTGGCTACGGCGGCAGCGTTGTGCCTGTACGCGAGCGCGCGGGCGCAACGCCGCAGGTGAATTGATTTCCGAAGTGGCCACACCGGTCGATAGCCTGAACCCCGAGCCCTCTGCGGGCCGAGAACAGTGACGAAGAGGAGTTGTGTCCGTCGTGGCCGACAACGAGATCGACCTGAGCGAGGCATCGCTCGACACTGCTGCCCAGAATGCCGAGCAGGCGTTCGGCAGCGCTGACGACCTCGACACACTCGCTGCCGCCAAGTCTGCGCACATCGGCAACAAGGCTCCGGTCGCGCTCGCGCAGCGAGCACTGGGAACTCTTCCCGGTGATCAGCGTGCCGACGCCGGGAAACGCGTCAAGGTGGCGCGCGAACGCATCCAGTCCGCGTTCGACGCGAGACGCGATGTCCTGCTGGCCGAGCGAGATGCAGCGGTACTCGTGGCGGAAGCCATCGACGTGACACTGCCGTCGCAGCGGCGTCCCGTCGGCGCACGACACCCGGTCACCGTGATTGCCGAGCAGGTAGCGGACGTGTTCGTCGCCATGGGCTGGGAGGTCGCGGAAGGGCCGGAGGTGGAGACGGAGCATTTCAACTTCGACGCCTTGAACTTTCTCCCCGACCATCCGGCGCGAACGATGCAGGACACGTTCCACATCGCTCCCGAAGGTTCGCGTCAGGTGCTGCGCACGCACACGTCGCCGGTGCAGGTGCGGTCGCTGCTCGACCGCGAATTGCCTATCTACGTGGTGTGCCCGGGACGTACGTTCCGGACGGACGAGCTGGACACCACCCACACTCCGGTGTTCAGCCAGGTCGAGGGTCTCGCCGTGGACAGGGGTCTGACCATGGCGAATCTGCGTGGCACCCTCGATGCGTTCGCTCGTGCCCTGTTCGGACCCGACACCCGAACGCGTATGCGTCCCAACTACTTTCCCTTCACCGAACCGTCCGCTGAAGTCGACGTCTGGTTTCCCAAGAAGAAGGGTGGTCCGGGTTGGGTCGAATGGGGTGGCTGCGGGATGGTCAATCCGAGCGTTCTGCGGGCCAGTGGTGTCGACCCGGAGGAGTACAGCGGGTTCGCGTTCGGAATGGGTCTGGAACGAACCCTGCAGTTCCGCAACGACATTCCTGACATGCGCGACATCGTGGAGGGTGACATCCGCTTCAGTCTGCCCTTCGGAGTTCAGGATTGACGCTTGTCCTCCTGCCCATCTTGACGAACCGAGAGAACTGAGTTTCCCGTGCGAGTGCCACAGTCCTGGCTGACCGAGGTCGCGTCGAAGGCGACCCCCGGATGGAGTGTCGACCCTGCCGAGCTCGATGCCGGGATCGTCGGCGTCGGGTTCGAGATCGAAGACGTGTTCCCACTCGACAACGTGACGGGCCCCCTCGTGGTCGGTCGCGTTGCCGAGATCGAGGAGCTCACCGAATTCAAGAAGCCCATCCGCTTCTGCCTTGTCGAGGTCGGGGAGTCCGAGCCTCGTGGCATCGTCTGCGGTGCTCGAAACTTTGCGCAGGGCGACCTGATCGTGGCCGCGTTGCCCGGATCCGTACTTCCCGGTGGGTTCGCGATCGCCGCTCGCACGACGTACGGCCGGACGTCCGACGGAATGATCTGCTCGGTGTCCGAACTGGGGATCGGATCGGATCACTCCGGAATCCTGGTGCTGCCGAACGGAACTGCGGAAGCGGGCGACGACGCGCGGGCTGTTCTGGGTCTCGACGACACCGTCTTCGACGTGAACGTGACGCCCGACCGCGGGTATGCGCTGAGCGTGCGCGGGCTCGGTCGCGAGGTCGCCTGTGGATTCGACCTCGACTACGTCGATCCGGCCCTGGTCGCGTCGATACCTGCGGAGGGTGAGGCCTGGCCGGTGACGCTCGACGACGCCTCGGGCGCGACGCGCTTCGCCATGCGCAAGGTCGTGGGAATCGATGCCGCCGCAATCACCCCGTGGTGGATTCAGCGGCGTCTGCTGCTGTGTGGAGTGCGCCCCATCTCACCGTCGGTGGACGTCACCAACTACGTCATGCTCGAACTGGGCCAGCCTCTGCACGCGTTCGACGCTGCCCGCGTCGACGGTGCACTCACCGTGCGCCGCGCGAGGTCGGGTGAGCAACTGGTGACTCTCGACGACGTCACCCGTGTGCTGCACGAGGAGGACGTCGTGATCGTCGACGATTCCGGTCCCGTGTCCCTGGCCGGTGTGATGGGCGGCGCGAGCACCGAGGTGACCGCGGACACCGTCGACGTACTGCTCGAAGCGGCGGTGTGGAATCCGTTGGCGGTGTTCCGTACTGCGCGGCGACACAAGCTGCCCAGTGAGGCGAGCCGTCGCTACGAACGCATCGTGGATGCGTCCCTCCCGGTGCACGCTCTCGATCGGGCTGCAGCGTTGCTGGTGTCCATCGCGGGCGGCCGCGTCGAGCCGACCCTGACCGATCTCGGTGGCGTCCAGGTGATGTCCCCGGTGACCATCGATATCGACCTTCCCGACCGTGTCGCCGGCGTCGAGTACTCGAACGGAACTGCGGCCCGCCGCCTCACCCAGGTCGGATGCACCGTGGGCGTCACGGTCAGCGATGCCGGCCACGGCCGGCTCGTGGTGACGCCACCCACCTGGCGACCCGACCTGCGTCAGCCCGCCGATCTGGTCGAGGAAGTTCTGCGCCTCGAAGGTCTCGAAGCCATTCCGTCGGTCCTGCCGGCGGCGCCTGCGGGGCGCGGTCTGACGCCGGCTCAGCGACGTCGTCGCGGGGTGGGCAAGGCGCTCGCGTACACCGGCCACGTCGAGGTTCTGCCGTCGGTCTTTCTGCCGACGGGCGTCTTCGACGTCTGGGGTCTGGACGCCGACGACCCCCGCCGCGTCACCACCACGGTGCTGAACCCCCTCGAGGCCGACCGGCCCGAGCTGGCGACGACGCTTCTTCCCGCGCTCCTGGAGATCGCCTCCCGCAACATCTCTCGTGGGCAGCGAGACCTTGCGCTGTACTCGATCGCACAGGTCGTGCAGCCGGGCGAGGGCACGCGCCCCATCGACGCGCTCGCCGTCGATCATCGTCCGACCGACGAGGAGATCGATGCACTGAAGCAGTCCTTGCCGGTTCAGCCCGTCCACGTGTGCGTCGTGCTGACGGGCATGCGCGAGCCCGCAGGTCCGTGGGGACCGGCCAGGCCGGCCGACGCGAGCGATGCGTTCGCGGCCGTCGCTGCTGTCGCGGGCGCATCGGGTGTCACGGCAGAGTTGAGGTCCGCCCAGCACGCACCGTGGCATCCGGGTCGGTGCGCGGAGATCGTGGTCGACGGCAACGTCGTCGGTTGGGCCGGAGAATTGCACCCGGCAGTTCTGGAACGAGCCGGCCTGCCCCCTCGGACGTGCGCGGTGGAGCTGAACCTGGACGCCGTCCCGGTCGTCGAAAAGCTTCCGGCTCCTCGTATTTCGCCGTATCCGGCGGTACTGCAGGACTTGGCGGTCGTGGTCGACGCACAGGTCCCGTCGGCCGTCGTCGCCGACGCACTTCGGTCGGGCGGTGGCGAACTCCTCGAAGAGGTACGCCTTTTCGACGTGTACCGCAGCGAGCAGATCGGTGAGTCCAAGAAGTCGCTGGCGTTCGCGCTGCGCTTTCGGGCCGGCGACCGTACTTTGACCGAAGACGAAGCCAGTGCGGGACGAGACGCCGCCCTGGCGGCGGCCGCGCAGGCGGTCGGGGCGGTCATTCGCTCCTGAGCGCAGACCCGTGTGTGAATGAGCTTGCACGATGATGCATAATCAATCGCATGAAGCCAAGGACGGTGGCGGTTGCCGGTGCGAGTGGGTATGCAGGCGGCGAGATTCTGCGCCTGCTGCTCACCCATCCTGCGTACGTCACGGGTGATCTGCGGCTCGGCTCCCTGACGGCCGGCGGTAACGCGGGATCGACGCTGGGGGAGCATCATCCGCATCTGCTGCCGCTGGCCGACCGCGTGCTGAGCGCCACCACGGCCCGTGAGCTCGCCGGTCACGACATCGTCTTTCTCGGCCTGCCGCACGGTAATTCGGCGGCAATCGCCGAGCAGCTGAGCGAGGAGACCGTGGTCATCGACTGTGGCGCTGACTTCCGCCTCACCGACAGCGCAGCGTGGGACCGCTATTACGGCGGCGAATACGCAGGACACTGGCCGTACGGCCTGCCGGAATTGCCCGGCGGCCGTGAACGATTGATCGGTGCGACGCGCATCGCCGTGCCCGGGTGCTATCCGACCGGCGCGTCCATCGCCATGGCGCCGGCCGTTGCCGCAGGCATCGTCGAACCACGGGTCACCGTCGTGTCCATCAGTGGTACCTCCGGCGCAGGGCGTGCCCCGAAGGCGAATCTGCTCGGGTCCGAGGTGATGGGGTCCGTTCGCGCCTACGGCATCGCGGGCGCTCATCGTCACACCCCCGAGATCAGGCAGAACCTGTCGGCAGCAGCCGGAACGGACGTCGTCGTGTCGTTCACACCGGTGCTCGCGCCGATGCCGCGCGGGATTCTCACGACCTGCTCGGCGCCGACCTCGGTGACCGCGGCGGAGGCTCGTGAGGTCTACCGGAAGGCATACGACGCCGAACCTTTCGTCCACCTGCTGCCCGAAGGGCAACTGCCGCAAACCGGTTCGGTCATCGGATCGAACGCGGTCACGCTTCAGGTCGACGTCGACACGGACGCCGGGTTGCTGGTGGTCGTCGCAGCCATCGACAACCTGACCAAGGGAACTGCCGGTGCGGCAGTCCAATCCATGAACCTCGCCGTCGGTTTCACCGAGACCGACGGCCTCAGCACCGTGGGAGTTGCGCCGTGACCGAAGATCTTGCCGACGACATCGCCGAGGTAATGCCGGGAGTTCTGCTTCGGACCCAGGGTGTCACCGCAGCCGCCGGCTTCCGCGCAGCCGGCATCGCAGCGGGTATCAAGGCGCGCGGCGGCCCCGATCTGGCCTTGGTGGTGAACGAGGGTCCCGACCTCTCGGCAGCAGGTGTGTTCACCACGAACAAGATCAAGGCTGCTCCCGTGCTCTGGTCTCAGCAGGTGCTGACCACAGGCAAGCTTCGTGCTGTCGTTCTCAACTCCGGTGGTGCCAATGCCTGTACGGGTGCGCCCGGGTTCCAGGACACGCATCGGACGGCGGAAGAACTCGCTGCGGCACTGAGCAATTGGGGCACGAATACCGGTGCGATCGAGGTCGCGGTGTGTTCGACGGGTCTGATCGGCGACCGTTTGCCCATGGACAAGATCAGTGCCGGAGTTGCCGAGGTGGTGCACGAACTCGCGGGTGGCATCTCGGGCGGCACGGACGCGGCGCACGCCATCATGACCACGGACACCGTGCCGAAGCAGGCGGCCATACACCACTCGCGCGGATGGAACGTCGGGGGAATGGCGAAGGGGGCGGGAATGCTCGCGCCGGCTCTCGCAACCATGCTGTGCGTCATCACGACCGACGTCGTCGCCACCGCAGAGCAACTCGACGCGGCTCTGCGAGCGGCCACCTCACTGTCGTTCGACCGCCTCGACGTCGACGGTGCCACGTCCACCAACGACACCGTTCTGCTGCTCGCGTCGGGCGCAAGCGGTGTGACGGCAACGCAGAAAGAACTCGACGGGGCCGTGCTCGCAGTGTGCGACGACCTGGCCGATCAATTGATGGCCGACGCCGAGGGCGTCACCAAACGGATTCGGATCACCGTGACGGGAGCCGCGAACGAAGGCGACGCGCTGACCGCCGCACGCACCATCGCGCGCGACAGCCTGGTCAAGACCGCCCTGTTCGGGTCGGACCCGAACTGGGGCCGCGTCCTGGCCGCCGTCGGAATCGCCCCGGTCGCACTCGATCCCGATAGAATTTCGGTCCTGTTCGACGGCCAGGCGGTGTGCGTCGACGGCGTGGGCGCACCGGGTGCGCGCGAGGTCGATCTGTCGGGGATCGACATCACGGTCGACGTCGATCTCGGGGTCGGCGGCGCCACCGCGTCGATTCGCACCACCGACCTCTCGCATGCCTACGTCGAAGAGAACTCGGCGTATTCGTCGTGACGGCAACAGCAGTGGAGAAGGCCGGCATCCTCGCGGGCGCCCTCCCGTGGCTCCAGCAGTGGACGGGAAAGATCGTCGTGGTCAAGTACGGCGGGAACGCGATGGTCGACGACACTCTCAAGCGCGCCTTCGCTGCGGACATGGCGTTTCTGCGCACGGTGGGTATTTATCCGGTGGTCGTGCACGGCGGCGGTCCGCAGATCACCGCGATGCTCACTCGGCTCGGTCTACAGGGCGAGTTTCGTGGTGGGTTCCGGGTCACCACTCCGGAAGTCATGGACGTGGTGCGGATGGTCCTGTTCGGTCAGGTGGGGCGGGAATTGGTCGGCCTGATCAACGCGCACGGTCCGTACGCCGTCGGAATTTCGGGGGAGGACGCGCACCTGTTCACCGCAACTCGCCGGTCGGTCATGGTCGACGGAGTGGCCACCGACATCGGCCTGGTGGGCGACGTCACCTCGGTCAACCCCGGAGCCATCCACGACCTGATCGCCGCCGGGCGCATCCCGGTCGTGTCGACCATCGCCCCGGACGCGGACGGTGTGGTCCACAACATCAACGCCGACACCGCAGCCGCGGCGCTGGCCGAGGCGATCGGCGCGCAGAAACTGGTGGTGCTGACCGATGTCGAAGGGCTGTACACGAATTGGCCGGATCGCTCCTCGTTGACGTCCGTGATCGACACCGTGTCGCTCGAGACGTTGTTGCCGTCCCTCGACGCGGGGATGGTGCCCAAGATGGAGGCGTGTCTGCGTGCGGTGCTCGGCGGTGTTCCCAGCGCGCACGTGATCGACGGCCGAGTCGAGCACTCGGTTCTCCTCGAACTCTTCACCGGTGAGGGCATCGGCACGATGGTCGAGCCGGCCGTACAGGAAAAGGTGACGATGTGAAGACCACCACGGAATCCGTTCAGCAACGCTGGTCGGGCGCACTGATGAACAACTACGGCGTCCCGCGCGTCGCGCTGAGCCACGGGGCCGGTGCCGTGGTCACCGACGTCGACGGCAAGGAGTATCTGGACCTGCTGGCCGGTATCGCCGTCAACATCCTCGGACATGCTCATCCCGCGATCGTCGACGCGGTGACGACGCAGCTCACCACGCTCGGCCATACGTCCAACCTGTACGCCACCGAGCCGGGAATCGAACTGGCGGAACAGCTTCTGCATCATCTGGGTGTCGGAGCCTCGGGGGTCGACGGCCGGGTGTTCCTGTGCAACTCGGGAACGGAAGCCAACGAAGCGGCCTTCAAGATCGCACGGTTGACCGGTCGACCGAACATCGTCGCAGCCGAGAACTCGTTCCACGGACGGACGATGGGCGCCCTGGCGCTTACCGGGCAACCGGACAAGCGCGCACCCTTCGAACCGATGCCGGCCGGAGTGCACCACGTGCCCTACGGCGACATCGCTGCGCTGGAGGCCGCCGTCGACGAGCACACGGCAGCAGTGTTTCTCGAACCGATCATGGGGGAGGGCGGAGTGGTGGTCCCGCCCGAGGGATATCTGTCGGCGGCTCGCGACATCACGCAGCGCCACGGTGCACTGTTGGTGCTCGACGAGGTCCAGACCGGCATCGGCCGGACCGGATGGTTCTACGCCCACCAGGCGGTCGGAATCGTGCCCGATGTCATCACCCTTGCCAAAGGGCTGGGCGGCGGGCTTCCCATCGGCGCGTGTATCGGAATCGGCCCTGCCGCAGCGCTTCTGCACCCCGGAAAGCACGGCACGACGTTCGGCGGCAACCCGGTGTGCGCGGCGGCCGCGCTGGCCGTCCTGCGGACCTTGGTCGACGACGACCTCGTCTCGCACGCCGACCGCCTCGGAAAGTCGCTTCGCAGCGACATCGAAGGACTCGACCACCCGCTGATCGACCACGTCCGCGGAGCCGGTCTTCTCATCGGTATTGCACTGACCCGCAAGGTCGCCCCCGACGTCGAGGACGCCGCCCGACACGCAGGGTTTCTGATCAATGCAGCGCAACCCGACGCAATTCGGCTCGCACCGCCGCTCGTGCTCACCGAGGAACAAGCTGCGAGTTTCGTTGCCGCACTACCGTCCATCCTCGATTCGGTTCCGTCGGAGGCACTGCCATGACCGTGCGAAACTTCCTGCGCGACGACGACCTGACGCCCACCGAGCAAGCCGAAGTACTCGCTCTCGCCGCGGAACTGAAGAAGGCTCCCTTCTCCGCCCGACCTCTCGAGGGTCCGCGCGGGGTGGGTGTCATTTTCGAGAAGAATTCGACTCGGACCCGGTTCTCCTTCGAAATGGGCATCGCCCAGCTCGGTGGTCACGCCGTCGTGGTCGACGGACGCAGTACACAGCTCGGGCGCGAGGAGACGCTGCAGGACACCGGTCGTGTGCTCTCGCGTTATGTGGACGCGGTCGTGTGGCGCACGTTCGGGCAGGAGCGTCTCGAGCAGATGGCCACCGGCGCAACGATTCCCATCGTCAACGCGCTCTCCGACGAGTTCCACCCCTGTCAGGTCCTCGCCGATCTGCAGACCCTCACCGAGCACAAGGGTTCTCTCGCCGGGTTGAGGATGACCTATTTCGGTGACGGCGCGAACAACATGGCCCACTCGCTCATGCTGGGCGGCGTGACGGCGGGCCTGCACGTGACCATCGCGGCGCCGGCGGGATTCGAACCGGATCCTCGCTTCGTTGCCGATGCTCGACGGCGAGCCGACGAGACCGGCGGTTCGGTCACGGTCACGAACGACGCCGACGCCGGTGCGGACGGCGCCGACGCACTCGTCACCGATTCCTGGACGTCCATGGGCCAGGAGAACGACGGTCTCGATCGAGTCGGACCGTTCCGGCCGTTCCGGATCGACGGCACACTGCTGGGCCGGGCCGCGTCGGATGCAGTGGTGCTGCACTGCCTTCCGGCTCACCGCGGTGAGGAGATCACGGACGACGTCATCGACGGCCCTCGCAGCGTGGTGTTCGACGAGGCCGAGAATCGACTCCATGCGCAGAAGGCCATCCTCGTGTGGCTGCTCGAGCGGGCGCATCGTGAGTGAGATACGGGAACACTCCGGTCCCGTGGTCGCACCCACACGGGCAGGTCGGCAGGCCCGAATCGTCGCCCTCCTCGCCACCAACCACGTGCGCAGTCAGCCCGAACTCGCAACGCTGCTGGCGGCCGAAGGTATCGAGATCACACAGGCGACACTCTCGCGTGATCTGGACGAACTGGGGGCCGTGAAGTTGCGCGCCCCGGACGGCGGGGCCGGGATCTACGTGGTGCCCGAGGACGGCAGTCCCGTCCGCGGGGTGTCCGGCGGCACGGCTCGGCTGTCCCGGCTGCTCGGGGAGCTCCTCGTGTCCACCGACGCGAGCGGCAATCTCGCGGTCCTGCGTACCCCACCGGGGGCGGCGCACTACCTGGCCAGTGCACTCGACCGTGCCGCGATACCCGAGATTGTCGGAACGGTCGCCGGGGATGACACCATCGTCGTGATCGCCCGCGAACCCATGACCGGCCGCGAAGTGGCCGCGCACATCGAACGTCTCGCTTGACCCACTTTTTCATCTCGTACCGAACGAACACGAAGGAGCACACACCCCATGGCCGAGCGCGTCATCCTCGCCTACTCCGGCGGACTCGACACTTCCGTCGCCATCAGCTGGATCGGCCGTGAAACCGGCAAGGAGGTCGTCGCTGTCGCCATCGACCTCGGTCAGGGCGGCGAGGACATGGAGGTCATCCGTCAGCGAGCCCTCGACTGCGGCGCGGTGGAAGCGGTCGTCGTCGACGCGCGCAACGAGTTCGCCGACGAGTACTGCCTGCCGACGGTGCAGTCGAACGCGCTCTACATGGACCGGTACCCGTTGGTCTCGGCCATCTCACGCCCGCTCATCGTCAAGCACCTCGTCGAGAACGCTCGTTCGCACGGCGGCACCGTCGTCGCACACGGATGCACCGGGAAGGGTAACGACCAGGTTCGCTTCGAGGTCGGATTCAACACGCTCGCACCGGAACTGGAAGTTCTGGCTCCGGTTCGCGATTACGCATGGACTCGCGAGAAGGCCATCAGGTTCGCGGAAGAGAACGCGATACCGATCAACGTCACCAAGAAGTCCCCGTTCTCGATCGATCAGAACGTGTGGGGCCGAGCCGTCGAAACCGGGTTCCTCGAGGACCTGTGGAACGCACCCACCAAGGACGTCTACGACTACACCCAGGACCCGACGGTCAACTTCCAGGCGCCCGACGAACTGGTCATCACGTTCGACAAGGGTCGTCCGATCGCCATCGACGGCAGGCCCGTGTCGGTCCTGGAAGCGATTCAGGAACTGAACACCCGCGCGGGCGCGCAGGGCGTGGGTCGACTCGACGTCGTCGAAGACCGCCTGGTGGGCATCAAGAGCCGCGAGATCTACGAGGCACCCGGTGCCATGGTCCTCATTCGTGCGCACGAAGAGCTCGAGCACGTCACTCTCGAACGCGAACTGGGTCGCTACAAGCGGCGCACCGACCAGAAGTGGGCCGAGCTGGTCTACGACGGTCTCTGGTACTCCCCGTTGAAGAACGCGCTCGACACCTTCGTCGAGCACACCCAGGAGCACGTGTCCGGTGACATCCGGCTCGTCCTGCACGGCGGAGGCATTCAGGTCAACGGTCGCCGCAGCGGCGAGTCGCTCTACGACTTCAACCTGGCGACGTACGACGAGGGCGACACCTTCGATCAGTCCTCGGCCAAGGGCTTCGTTCAGTTGCACGGCTTGTCGTCGAAGATTGCGTTCAAACGGGACCAGGGCTTGTGAGTTCGTCCCACGGAACGAACGAGGGGTCGCTGTGGGGAGGCCGGTTCGCCTCCGGACCCGCAGCCGCCATGGCGGCGCTGAGCAAGTCGACCCATTTCGACTGGGTGCTCGCGCCTTACGACATTCGAGCGTCCAAAGCGCATGCACGCGTGCTGAACTCGGCAGGCTTGCTGACCGCGGGTGACCTGGAGACCATGCTGACCGGTCTCGACGGTCTCGCCGCAGATGTCGATTCCGGTGCATTCGCGCCCGCCGAATCCGACGAGGACGTGCACGGAGCACTCGAACGTGGGTTGATCGACCGGGTCGGCCCCGACGTCGGCGGGCGGCTCCGGGCCGGCCGGAGCCGAAACGACCAGGTGGCGACGCTCTTCCGAATGTGGTTGCGCGATGCCGTCCGACGGGTGTCGACAGGGGTGCTCGGCGTCGTCGACGCATTGGCTACCCAAGCCGCCGCGCACCCGGATTCCGTGATGCCGGGCAAGACGCATTCACAGGCAGCGCAGCCGGTCCTGCTCGCCCACCACCTGCTCGCACACACTCACCCGTTGCTGCGCGACGTGCAGAGGTTTCAGGACTTCGACAAGCGCGCCGCTGTGTCTCCTTACGGGTCCGGTGCGCTGGCGGGTTCGTCGTTGGGCCTCTCACCCGAGAAGATCGCCGCCGAGCTCGGATTCGATTCGTCGGCCGAGAATTCGATCGACGCGACGTCGTCGAGGGACTTCGCGGCGGAAGCAGCGTTCGTACTGGCCATGACGGCGGTGGATCTGTCGCGTCTCGCCGAGGAGATCGTCTCGTGGAGTACACCCGAGTACGGGTACGTGACGCTCGCGGACGCATGGTCGACGGGCAGCTCGATCATGCCGCAGAAGAAGAACCCGGACGTGGCCGAACTGACGCGAGGCAAGACGGGCCGGTTGATCGGAAACCTGACCGGACTGCTCGCCACCCTCAAGGCACAACCGCTGGCCTACAACCGGGACCTGCAGGAGGACAAGGAACCGGTCTTCGATTCCGTGGCGCAACTCGAACTGCTGTTGCCGGCGCTGGCGGGTCTGGTCGAGACGCTCACCTTCGACATCGACCGCCTGCGTTCGTTGGCGCCGGCAGGATTCACCTTGGCCACCGACATCGCAGAGTGGCTTGTGCGACAGGGTGTTCCGTTCCGTGTCGCGCACGAAGCGGCCGGCGAATGCGTGCGGGTCGCCGAGCGGCGCGGTGTCGGTCTCGACGAGTTGACCGACGCCGAGTTCGCCGCGATCGACACCGCGCTCACCCCCGAGGTGCGAAAGGTGTTGACCGTCGACGGATCCATCTCCTCCCGCGACAGTCGCGGCGGCACGGCGCCCATGCAGGTCGCCGCGCAACTGGGCGGAGTGCGGGCCACTGCGGAGAACCTTCGGGGATGGCTCGCCCGATAGGACGCGCTTGTGACGTTCACGGTCATCGCGGGAACGCGTTCGACCGTGACAGTCGGTGTGAGAAGCTTCACGGCGTCGGGAAAGCCCGCGAGCAGATACTCGCGGGAGACGCGTTGGCACAGCTCGAAAGGCATCTTCAGTGGCGTTGGGACTGAACACCGGGGCCGTCGGAAATCAACTCCGGCGGGCGGTAGCGACAGCGCAGAACGGTCTCGAGGTCATTCGTCTCGGTGGGCTCGAAACCGACGTGACACCGTCGTCGTTCCAGGTGGTCGACCGCAAACCCATGTACCGGCTTCGTCGGTACTTTCCCGAGAGCGAACCGTCGGGTCCGCCAGTCGTTCTCGTGCCACCGATGATGGTGTCGGCGGACGTGTACGACGTCACGCGCGAGAACGGCGCCGCCGGAATTCTGCATGCCGAGGGCATCGACCCCTGGGTCGTCGATTTCGGCTCACCCGCCACCGAGGAGGGCGGCTGGGACCGCACTCTGGCCGACCACGTCGTGGCGATCAGCGAGGCGGTCGACACGGTGCGTGAACACACCGGCCGCGATGTACACCTGGGCGGCTATTCCCAAGGTGGAATGTTCTGCTACCAGGCTGCGGCGTACCGGTCGGGCCGAGACATCGCCAGCATCGTCACGTTCGGCGCCCCCGTCGACACGCTTGCTGCGCTGCCCTTGGGGATCCCGGCCAACGTCGCCACGCGAGGTGCGGAGTTCCTTGCCGACCACGTGTTCAACCGGTTGGCAGTGACCGGATGGATGGCACGAACGGGCTTTCAGCTCCTCGATCCCGCGAAGACGATCAAGTCCCGTATCGAGTTTCTTCGGCAGTTGCACGACCGCGACGCGCTGCTTCCCCGAGAACAACAGCGGCGGTTCCTGGCGATGGACGGCTGGGTCGCGTGGTCCGGCCCCGCCGTCGCAGAGTTGTTGCGGCAGTTCGTGGTTCACAACCGTATGATGACCGGCGGGTTCGCGATCGGCGGACACATCGTGACGCTCGCGGAGCTGAAGGTGCCCATTCTCGCGTTCCTCGGCGAGGTCGACGACATCGGCCAACCGCTGGCGGTCCGCGGCATCAGACGCGCATCGCCGCGTTCCGAGATCTACGAGACATCCCTTCGTGCAGGCCATTTCGGGCTCGTCGTGGGCAGCACGGCCGCGACGCACACCTGGCCCGTGACCGCGGAATGGATCCGGTGGCGCGAGGGGCTCGGGCCACGTCCGCACGAGATGGCCACCATGACCTACGACGAACACACGGTGTCCGATTCCGGTGTGTCCGTGGGCAACCGCCTCGTACATACCGCCGCGTCCATCGCCGAGGTCGGAGTAGGGGTCGGCAAGGGCATCGCAGCTGCGGCGGCAGGTGCGGTGCGGGGCACGCGAGAGATCTCGTCGGAAGCAGTCCGAACTCTTCCGCGTCTGGCACGGCTGGGCCAGTTGCAGCCGCATTCACAGATCTCCATGGGCCGCCTGCTTGCGGAGCAGGCGCGCAAGGCGCCGGCCGGTGAATTCTTCGTGTTCGACGACCGCGTGTATTCCTATGCTGCGGTCGACGAACGGATCGACAACGTCGTCAGGGGCCTGATAGCACAGGGCGTCAGGCCGGCCGCACATGTCGGTGTGCTGATGGAAACGCGACCGAGTGCGCTCGCGGCGGTGGCTGCGCTCTCGCGCATCGGCGCAGTGGCGGTGATGTTGCAGCCCGGCGGGGACACGGCGACGGCACTACGGCTCGGCCGAGTTTCCGTCGTCGTGGTGGATCCGGACAACCTCGCGAACGCGGCGGATCTCGGCGTGCGGCTGCTGGTGTTGGGCGGCGGGGACTCGAGGGAACTGGCCGAGGTCGACGCCGAGAACGTGGTCGACCTCGAGGCCGTGGACCCGTCGACGGTCACGCTTCCCGGGTGGTACGAGCCCAACCCGGGACGCTCGCGCGAGCTCGCGTTCGTTCTCTTCGTGGGTACCGACCGCGGCGTGGAAGCAAAGTTCATCACGAACTACCGCTGGGCTCTGTCGGCCTTCGGAACGGCCAGCTCTGCCGGCCTCGACGACCGCGACACCGTCTACTGCCTTGCGCCACTGCACCATTCGGCCGGTTTGCTGGTCGCGGTCGGTGGTGCCCTGGCCGGTGGTTCACGGATCGCACTCTCGCGAGGCCTCGACCCCGATCGGTTCTCCAGCGAGATCCTCCGTTACGGGGTCACCGTGGTGTCCTACACCTGGACGATGATGCGCGGAATTCTGGAGTCGTCGGCACTGCCGGCGCCTGGCTCGCACGCCATTCGGCTGTTCATCGGCTCGGGAATGCCGACGGGACTGTGGCGACGCACGATGGACACGCTCGCACCAGCGCGGGTTCTCGAGTTCTACGCGTCCACCGAGGGTGACATCGTCCTGGCCAACGTGGCCGGCACCAAGGTGGGCTCCAAGGGTCGCCCGCTCCCCGGCAGCGCGCGAGTCGAGCTCGCTGCGTACGACCCGGTGGCCGACAAGTTCATCGAGGACGAACGTGGGTTCGTTCGCCGGTGCGAGGTGGACGAACCGGGTCTCCTGCTCGGGCGCCCCGGACCCGAGGTCGATGCGAACAACGCGATCATGCGCGGCGTGTTCGCGTCGGGAGACGTGTGGGTCCCGACGGAGGCCATGTTCAAGCGGGACGAGGGCGGCGACTTCTGGTTTCTGGGGCAGAAGAACTCGGTGATGTCCACGCCGCGTGGACCGGTGCATGCTCAACCGATCATCGACGCGATCGGGGACACGGCCGCCGTCGATGTAGCCGTGGCCTACGGCGTGGGCGAACCGGGGGAGCAGGTTGCAGTGTGTGCTGTCGAACTCCGATCGGGCGCGAGCCTGAGCGCCCGAACCGTATCGGACGCGTTGGGTGCATTGCTGCCACACGACCGCCCCGACCTGGTGCACGTGGTCTCGAGAATCCCGATCGGTCGGTCGTTCCGACCCAGCGACTCAGCTCTGCGTGAGTCTGGTCTGCCCAAGCCGGGGGCAAAGACGTGGTACCTGGATCCCGCGTCCGGTGCCTACCGACGTTTCACGAAGGCCGTGGCCGCCGAACGGTTCGCAGGCTGATCGCGGGGGCCGGTAGGGTCGGCCTGTGATCATCGACGCCGAATTGCACCGGATCCTGGCCTGCCCGCAGGACAAAGGGCCCCTGCTGCTGATTCAGGACGAGTTGCTCTACAACCCGCGGCTGCGTCGCGCCTACCCGATCGAAGCCGGCATCCCGGTGCTGTTGATCGACGACGCGCGTGATGTGGGCGAGGCCGAGCACGACGAGATCGTCGCACGCGCAGTCGCCGCCGAGTAGCGGTTGACGCGGCGTTCGGCAGACCGAGACGAGTTGGCGGCGGCGACCCCTGTCGAGGCGGCGACACGCATTCTCGGTGGGATGCTTTCCGTCGGTGCCGTGACGATCAGGATCGTCGAGGTCGAGGCGTACGGCGGAGGTGTGGACGGCCCGTGGCCGGACCCTGCGGCGCATTCATTCCGCGGCCGAACTGCACGCAACGCCATCATGTTCGGACCCGCAGGGTTTCTGTACGTGTATCTCAGCTACGGCATTCACTTCTGCGCGAACGTGGTCTGCGGTCCGGACGGAACCGGGGCGGCCGTGTTGATCAGAGCCGGTGAGGTGGTTCGCGGACTGCCCGTCGCCCGTGAACGCAGGCCGGCATCTCGAAACGATGCGGGCCTCGCGCGCGGCCCGGGGAACGTCGGGAGTGCGCTCGCAATGTCATTGTCGCACAACGGTTCCGACGTATTCTCCCAACAATCTCCCGTCACCTTGTCGTTGGGAGACGAGACTGTCGTCGCGAGTGGTCCGAGAACCGGTGTCAGCGTCGCCTCGGAGCGACCGTGGCGATTCTGGCTTCCCGGGTCGGCCGCGGTCTCGACGTACCGGCGAAGCCCTCGGGCGCCACTGTCCGGAGTCGGTTGGTGATGCGGGAAGATCGTCCGGTGAGCATCATCGACGAACTTTCCTGGCGCGGGCTGATCGCCCAATCGACCGATCTGGACGCGCTGCGCGCGGCAACCGAAGCGGGACCGATCACTCTGTATGCCGGGTTCGACCCGACCGGACCCAGTTTGCATGCCGGTCATCTCGTTCCGCTGTTGGTTCTGAGGCGGTTCCAGCGCGCGGGGCACCGACCGATCGTGCTCGCCGGTGGGGCAACAGGATTGATCGGTGATCCGCGCGACGTGGGTGAGCGGACGATGAACTCCGCCGACACCGTCGCGACCTGGGCCGACCGGATTCGCGGGCAGCTCGAGCGGTTCGTCGACTTCGATTCCGCAGACGGCTCGGGTGCCGTGATCGAGAACAATCTGAACTGGACCGGCGAGTTGTCCGCTGTGGACTTCCTGCGTGACCTGGGAAAACACTTCTCGATCAACGTCATGCTTGCTCGCGAGACGGTGAAGCGACGGCTCGATTCGGACGGGATGTCCTACACCGAGTTCAGCTACATGCTTCTGCAGGCCAACGACTACCTGCATCTGCGCCGCGAGTACGGGTGCACGCTGCAGGTCGGTGGTTCCGATCAGTGGGGAAACATCGTGTCGGGGGTCGAGCTCAATCGCCGCGTGGACGGAGAATCGGTCCACGCGATGACCGTTCCGCTGGTCACGGCAGCAGACGGCACCAAATTCGGTAAGTCGACCGGGGGAGGCAGCCTCTGGCTGGACCCCGACATGACATCGCCGTACGCCTGGTTCCAGTACTTCGTGAACACCGCCGACGCCGACGTCGTCAAATACCTGCGGTGGTTCACTTTCCTGTCGGAGGACGAGTTGGCGGAGCTGGAGAATGCAACCAACGAACGCCCGCATGCGCGTGAAGCTCAGAAGAGATTGGCAGCGGAAATGACCACGTTGGTGCACGGTGCGGACAACACTCGCGCCGTCGAACTCGCCAGTTCGGCACTCTTCGGTCGAGGTGAGCTCCGAGATCTCGATGAGAAGACTCTCGAGGCTGCTTTGCGTGAGGCGTCGGTGGCCGAGCTGCCCGCCGGCGAGGGGGCGACGATCGTCGATCTTCTGGTCGCGACCGGCCTGTCGGAAAGCAAGGGTGCGGCTCGTCGGGCAGTGAAGGAAGGCGGCGCGTCCGTCAACAACGTGAAGATCACCGACGAGACCTGGACATTCGACGGCTCGACGTTGCTCCATGGTTCGTGGTTGGTCGTGCGCCGTGGAAAGCGCAACTTTGCCGGTATTCAGGTGGTCGGTTGACCCTCCACCGCGGTCTCGAGTCGTACGTGGTCGGCGTCACATTCGTGTAGTTCATCTTCGCGGTTCTGTGGCTGGAATCCGACGACCCTCTGACCTGGGGTTTCGGAGCGCCGAGTTCGTAGCGACCTGCGGATTTGACGCGGTGTTATCCGTCGCGTAACTTTCTTCAAGTCAGAGCGACACGGACACCGACCCGGACTGCAAGGTCAGGGACACGAGGTTGAACGTCACTGCTCGACACAATGGCTAGATCACTCCAGCAAATCGCAGCTTGACTGTGGTGCGAAGTAGTGGTTAGTCTGGAACGGTTGCCCCGGAGTCATCCATGTTGGTGGGTGGTGATGGTGTGTGCGTG
>NZ_BMCU01000002.1 GCF_014635345.1 Rhodococcoides trifolii | reverse complement strand
ACCGCCGAACACAACCCCCAGAAAGCCCCCCACCACCAGGTGAGGGGCTTTCTGCATGTCACGGGCAAGTCGATGCCGGCCCTCAAACTGATGAATTATTGGGTCACCTATGCGGACCCAGTGACACATTGAGTCACCCATGCGGACCCAGTGACACATTGGGTCACCCATGCGGACCCAGTGACACATAGGGTCCAGCCGACGTGCGGGACTCGTGCCCACGCCCTGAGGCGTCGGTTGGTCTCGGGGCCCCGGTGCGCGGTATCTTCGACGTTGCTGGAAAACCTGTTCGGGCTGTGTTCGCCCGACATTTCGATGCGAAAGGAACCAACGTGCCGGAAGACAACGGCCGAGGCCGTCCCTTCCGGGATTCGGCTCCACGTCGCAACCCGCGGCAGGACAACCAGAGCGGGCGACCCCAATCCGGCGGAGACGGTCCTCGCCGACGAGGCGGCGAGGGCGCAGCTGCACCTCGGCGTTCCGGTGGTCCCCGTGATCGCGACTCCCGCCCACCGCGTCCGGTCGAGCCGGACCTGCCCGAGGATCTCGAAGCCAGTGAGCTCGATCCGGCGGTACGGCGTGATCTGCTCAGTCTCGACAAGAACAATGCCACCGAAGTGGCCCGACACATGGTGATGGTCGGCCGTCTGATCGCGGACGATCCGCGTGCCGCCCTGACTCATGCGCGTGCCGCTCGTCAGCGCGCCGGCCGGATAGCGGTGGTTCGTGAGACCGCCGGTATCGCGGCTTACCACGCCGGGGAATGGGCAGAAGCTCTGTCGGAACTTCGTGCCGCACGTCGGATGGCCGGCGGACCGGGACTTCTGGCTGTGATGGCCGACTGCGAGCGTGGTCTGGGTCGGCCGGAGCGCGCTATCGAACTGGGACGAAGCGACGAGGCACGCATGTTGTCGGGCGACGATGCCTCCGAGTTGCGCATCGTAGTGGCTGGAGCCCGCATGGACATGGGCCAGTACGACCAGGCGGTTGTCACGCTCCAGACCCCGGATCTCGAAGGTGACAAAACGGGATCCGCACCGGCTCGCCTGTTCTACGCCTACGCGGATGCGCTGGTGGCTGCAGGTCGCGTCGACGACGGGGTTCAGTGGTTTCTCCGGTCGGCTGCCGCCGACGTGGAAGGCGAGACCGACGCCGAGGAACGAGTGGAAGAGTTGACCGGACAGTGAGCGTCCTCGGCGACAAGTTCGACGCTCTGTTCCTCGACCTCGATGGAACCCTCTACCGCGGCGCGGACGTGGTTCCCGGCGCTGTCGAGGTACTGGCCGACTGCAGCGCCTCCCTCTGGTACGTCACCAACAACGCCAGTCGTTCACCGGCTCAGGTGGCGCACCACCTCGACGAGCTCGGATTCGTGGCTACCGAGGACACCGTGGTCACCAGCTCGCAAGCCGCAGCTCGAGTGCTGGCAGATCTCGTGGACCCGGGGTCGACGGTTCTCGTGGTGGGCACGGACGCGCTCGCCGCGGAGATCGAGAAGGTCGGACTGGTCCCCGTGCGTTCGGCCGAGCCGACGCCCGCGGCTGTGGTGCAGGGGCATTCCCCGACCACGGCGTGGCCGATCCTTGCCGAGGCGACCTATGCGCTGCGCGCGGGTGCGGTCTGGGTGGCGGCCAACACGGACACGACTCTTCCCAGCGAGCGCGGGTTCGGTCCCGGTAACGGAGCGATGGTTGCCGCGCTGAGGGCTGCGACCGACCTCGAGCCAATCGTCGCGGGCAAGCCGGCCGAACCGTTGATGCGAGATTCACTCGAGCGCAGTGGATCTCGTTCTCCGTTGGTCGTCGGTGACCGCCTCGACACCGACATCGAAGGTGCGAATGCGATCACCGTACCGTCGTTGCTTGTTCTCACCGGCGTCAGTCAGCCACTCGACGTTCTTCGAGCCGTTCCCGAACAACGGCCGACTTACATCGCATCCGAGCTTTCCGCTCTACTGCGCGCGGAAGACGACTCGATCGTCCGAGCGACGGACGACTGGTCGGCGACCGTGAAGGGCGACACCCTCGTCGTGAAGTACAACGGTTCCGAAGCCGTGTCGTACGACACCTCGACGGCCGCGCTGCGGGCCGTGGCTCCACTTGCCTGGGCTGCGGGCCGATTCTCCGAGGTCGCGGGTGACGGTTCCGTCGCCTCCGCCGTCGTCGAGCAGTGGATGCGCTGAGACCGCGGCCGGACGCGTCCGACCGGACCGGTGTCGGGACCATCGGCTAGCGTTGGCCGTGATGAGCGCACCCATTCCCCGTCCGGGTGAGCACCTACCCGGCCCGTCGCCGACCGTCGACCCCGACGCGGTGGTCGCGGAGGTCGACCGCCTGCTGTCCGAGGTCGACGATCTGTCATCGATCGAGTCCGGTGTCGACGCGGACGATCAGCACGGTCTCGTGTCCGTGCATCATCAGGCACGCATCCTCGAACAGGCCCATCAGCTGCTGGTCGATGCGCTGGCCGCCGTGGACAAGAACTGACGTGGCACGCCGTGCCCGGGTCGACGCGGAACTCGTACGTCGCGGTCTCGCGCGATCGCGCGAACACGCAACGGAACTGATCACCGAGGGTCGCGTGCTGATCGCGGGCTCGGTTGCCACCAAAGCCGCGACGGCCGTCGAACCCGGAACCCCGCTTCTGGTCACCGAGGTGACCGACGAGGTGTCGTGGGCATCGCGCGGTGCGCACAAACTGATCGGCGCCTTGGACTCGTTCGCTCGGCACGGGCTCGATGTCGCGGGCGCTCGCTGCCTGGACGCCGGCGCGTCGACCGGAGGATTCACCGACGTGTTGCTTACTCGCGGGGCGCGCGAGGTGGTGGCGGTCGACGTCGGATACGGCCAGTTGGTGTGGCGATTGCAATCCGACGATCGCGTGACCGTCATCGATCGTACGAACGTCCGCAACATCGATGCCGACGCGATCGGCGGACCGGTCGACCTCGTGGTGGCCGACCTGTCGTTCATTTCCCTCGGACTCGTCCTTCCCGCGTTCGCAGCGTGCGTGACGCCGCGTGCGGACCTGGTGCCGATGGTGAAGCCGCAGTTCGAAGTCGGCAAGGATCGGGTGGGGTCCGGCGGAGTCGTACGAGACCCCGCTCTTCGAGCAGAAGCGGTGATCAAGGTTGCCGAGACCGCGGCGTCCGTCGGATTGACTACAGTTGCGGTAGCGCCGAGTCCGCTTCCCGGGCCGTCGGGAAACGTGGAGTATTTCCTGTGGCTCCGGACGAAGGCGGCGTTGGATCCCGGTGAGACCATCGCACCGATCGCCGACCTGGTCGCGAGAGCCGTCGAGGAAGGACCGCAGTGAGCATCGAGCGCGACAACGCTCCGCGTGAGATCTTGTTGGTTGCCCACCCGGGCCGCCCCGACATCGCGGCCACCGCCCTGCGCGCGGCGAAAGTGTTCCACGAGGCAGGGATTCGTCTCCGGGTGCTGGTCGACGAGTACTACCGGTCCAAGCCCGACTCGAGCAGTGACATCGACGATCTGACTGCTGCCGTTTCCGACGTGAATGTCGTGGAGTTCGGTCCGGACGCAGCGGCAGGTTGCGAAATCGTTCTTGTTCTCGGCGGCGATGGAACGTTCCTCCGCGCAGCCGAGCTGGCGCGGTCTTCGTCCATCCCGGTTCTCGGAATCAATTTGGGCCGCATCGGTTTTCTCGCTGAGGCGGAGGCCGAGAATCTCGAAGAGGTTCTCGCTCGCGTCGTTCGGCGCGACTACCGTATCGAGCCCCGTATGACTCTGGACGTCACCGTTCGTGTCGACGATCAGGTGGTGGAGCGAGGCTGGGCTCTCAACGAAGCCAGCGTTCAGAACGGCACCCGGCTGGGCGTGCTCGACGTGGTCCTCGAGGTCGACGGACGGCCGGTATCGGCGTTCGGTTGCGACGGAGTGCTGCTCGCCACGCCCACCGGATCGACTGCCTACGCGTTCTCGGCGGGAGGGCCGGTGGTGTGGCCGGAACTCGAGGCCATACTCGTCATTCCCAGCAACGCTCATGCGCTCTTCGCCAGGCCGCTCGTCACCAGTCCCGAATCACGGATAGCGGTCGAGACCGTCTCGGACGGCCACGAAGCCCTCGTGCTGTGCGACGGTCGCAGGACCATGGCGCTGCCTGCAGGTGCACGCGTCGACGTGGTGCGCGGAGCAGAACCCATCAAGTGGGTCCGGCTCGACTCCGCCCCGTTCGCCGATCGCGTCGTGAACAAGTTCGCGCTCCCGGTCACCGGGTGGCGGGGAAGGATGACGTAGCCACGTGCTCAGCGAGATACGAATCGACGGCCTGGGGGTCATCGCCGAGGCGAGCGCGCAGTTCTCGAGCGGTTTGACGGTCCTCACCGGGGAGACCGGTGCGGGTAAGACAATGGTGGTCACCAGCCTGCATCTGTTGTCCGGAGCGCGGGCCGACGCCGGACGGGTGCGCATCGGTGCCGACCGCGCGGTCGTGGAGGGCCGGTTCACGACCGACAACGTCTCGTCCGCTGTCGTACGCGGGGTGGACGAGTTGCTCGAGTCCACGGGTGGACGGCGCGACGACGACGACAGCGTGATCGCCGTGCGAACAGTCGGCGGCGACGGCCGGTCACGCGCTCACCTCGGCGGACGCAGTGTGCCGGCGGGCGTTCTGGCCGAGTTCACCGGTTCGTTGCTCACGGTGCACGGGCAGAACGATCAGCTACGACTGCAGCGTGCCGACGAACAACTCGGCGCGCTGGATCGATTCGCCGGAGACACCGTCGGGACACTGTTGGCTCGATACCAGAAGCACCGCGCCGAATGGGCCGCGGCGAGAACCGAATTGCGCGATCGCACCGAGAAGAGCCGCGAACTGGCGCGCGAGGCCGATCAGCTGACTTTCGCCGTGCAGGAGATCGATACGGTCGCTCCGGCGCCACACGAGGACGTGGAGATCGCGGCGAGCGTTCGACGTCTGAGCGACCTCGACTCTCTGCGCGACAGCGCCCTGGGCGCGCACGCAGCACTCACCGGAGGGGACGACCCCACCGACGGGCCCTCGGTGATGGATCTACTCGGCGAGGCTCGTGACCGTCTGCAGTCCTCCGAGGATCGACTGCTCTCCGACCTCGCGCCGCGGTTGGCCGAAGCGATCGCGGTGGTCACCGACGTCGGTGCCGACCTGTCGTCCTACCTGAGCGATCTGCCGTCCGATCCCGAATCCCTGGATTCGCTCCTGACACGGCAGGCCGAGCTGAAGAATTTGACCAGGAAATATGCCGCGGACGTCGACGGCGTGCTGGCCTGGGCGGAGGAGGCCCGCGACCGGCTCACACGTCTGGACGTCTCCGCCGACGCATTGGCGGAGCTGTCGGCTCGGGTCGACGCCTCGGCCGCCGAGACCGTCGCGGTCGCCCGAAAATTGTCGTCGGCGCGGGTCAAAGCGGCAACCAAACTCTCGAAAGCGGTGAGTGTGGAGCTCGCCGGACTTGCGATGGGCAAAGCGGCGCTCGAGGTCGCGGTTCGTCCGCGCGACGCTGCGCCCGGCGACGTCGCTGCACTCGACGTCGACGGCCGCAGCCTGCACGCGGGTTCGTCGGGAACCGACGAGGTCGAGTTCCGGCTGTCCGCCCACAGCGGAGCGCAGTCGCTGCCGTTGAACAAGAGCGCCTCCGGCGGCGAGCTGTCGCGGGTGATGCTGGCTCTCGAAGTGGTTCTGGCGCAATCGGACACGGGAGCAACCATGGTGTTCGACGAGGTCGACGCCGGGGTGGGTGGCCGCGCGGCCGTCGAGATCGGGAAGCGTCTGGCTCGTCTTGCGCGCACCCACCAGGTCATCGTCGTGACTCATCTTCCGCAGGTCGCGGCGTTCGCCGACACCCACCTCGTGGTCGACAAGACGGACAGCAAGAGGGGTGCGAACAGTGGCGTCCGCACCCTGACGGACTCGGATCGAGTGGTGGAGCTCGCGCGCATGCTTGCAGGCCTGGACGACACGGAAACCGGGCGGGCGCACGCCGAGGAGCTGCTGCAGACAGCCAGTGTCGAGAGGCGTCAGACCGCTCGTTGACACGGAACGATTCGTGTGACTGGTGTGAACGATGTGGTAGTTGGTACGGCGCGCCTCCATCACGGCGGCGTGCGTCGGGTTCATCATCGTTCCCATGAAGATGCCGGCTCTGCTCTCGCGTAGTCATGACTCGTTGCCCGGAGTGAGCGGTATCGCTCGGGTGGACCGCAGTACGGCGAAGTTGCTTCGCCGCGTGGGCCCGGGTGATGTCGTGGTCCTCGACGAAATCGATCTCGACCGCATCACCGCCGACGCGTTGGTCGGCGCCGGTGTGTTGGCGGTCGTCAACGCCTCACCGTCCATCTCCGGTCGGTACCCGAACCTCGGGCCGGAGGTGTTGGTAGCCAACGGAATCCTGCTGATCGACAACGCCGGGTCCGAAGTGTTCAAGAAGGTCAAGGACGGGTCCAAGATCCGACTCGACGACGGCGGCGTCTACGCCGGCGAGCGTCGTCTGGCCAAGGGTATCGAACAGACCGAGGCCGAGATCTCCGACCGGATGATCGAGGCCAAGAGTGGTCTCATCGATCACCTGGAAGCGTTCTCCGGCAACACGATCGAGTTCATCAGAACCGAGAGCCCACTGCTCATCGACGGCGTCGGGGTTCCCGAAGTGGACGTCGACTTCACCGGTCGGCACGTCGTCGTGGTGGCCGAAGGCCCGGATCACATCGTCGACCTGAAGAACCTCAAGCCGTTCATCAAGGAGTACTCACCGATTCTCATCGGCGTGGGCGCAGGCGCAGACACCCTGGCGGACGCCGGCTACCGCCCCGATCTGATCGTCGGTGATCCGGAAGACGTGAGCACCCGAACCCTGAAATCGGGCGCCGAAGTGGTGCTGCCGGCCGACTCCGACGGACACGCCAAGGGCCTCGAACGCATCCAGGACCTCGGAATCGGCGCAATGACGTTCCCCGCCAGTGGAACTCCCTCCGATCTCGCTCTGCTCCTCGCCGACCACCACGGTGCGTCGCTGATAGTCACCGTGGGATGCGCCGCGTCGCTCGACGAGTTCTTCGACGCCGGCAAACGATCGAGCACGCCGTCCACCTTCATGACACGTCTCAAGGTCGGTCCGAAGCTGGTCGACGCGAAGGCAATGGCCACCCTGTACCGCAGCCGGGTATCCGGTGGGGCCGTGGCACTGCTGGTACTGGCTGCACTGATCGCGGTCATCGCGGCACTGATCGTCACCAACGGTGGCGGCGAGACGCTGGATTGGGCCATCGCCACGTGGAACAGCTTTGCAGAGTGGGTGCAGGGGCTGCTGGCGTGATCTCTATGCGACAGCACGCAATATCGCTCGCCGCAGTCTTTCTCGCCCTCGCCGTCGGAGTGGTTCTCGGCTCGGGATTGCTCTCGGGAAGTGTTCTGTCCGGACTGCGCGACGACAAATCTGATCTGCAGAATCAGCTGAACTCGTTGCAGGACAACAACAACGCTCTGGGTGAGCAGCTCAATGCCGCCGACGGTTTCGACGCTGCCGTGGCCGGCCGCGTGGTGGCGGGCTCGCTGACCGGACGTACCGTCCTCGTCGTCACCACACCCGATGCGGATCCGGGTGATCTGGACGCGGTGAACAGGATCGTTGCCGACGCCGGCGGATCCGTCACGGGCCGTGTCGGACTGACCGACTCGTTCGTCTCGGCATCGAGCGGTGACGACCTACGGACCCGTCTCACCAACGTCGTGCCCGCCGGGATTCAGCTCCGCACCGGAGCCGTCGACCAGGGAAGTCTCGCCGGGGACCTGCTCGGATCCGTCCTCCTGCTGAACCCGCAGACAGCGGAACCGCAGAGCACTCCCGAGGAGATGGGTCTCGCTCTCGACACACTCCGCAGCGGCGGCTTCATCACTTACGACGACAACGCCGTGCAGCCCGCACAACTCGCCGTGGTGCTGACCGGAAGTGCAGAGTCGAACGCGGACGACGGCAACCGCGGGGCCATCGTCGCGCGGTTCGCCGGAGCGTTCGACGGACGCGGCGCGGGCACGGTGCTGGCGGGTCGGCCGGGAGCGGCACAGGGCAGCGGCCCGATTGCCGTCGTGCGCTCCGACGCCGGACTCTCGTCGGGGCTGAGCACGGTGGACGACGTGGACCGGCAATCGGGCCGCATCACCGTCGCCCTCGCGCTCGGCGAACAGTTGAACGGTGCATCGGGTCGGTACGGAACGGGCCCGAACGCCACGGCAGTGACGGTAGGGGCACCTCCCACCTGAGGGGCCGAAAGGTGTTACCGTGAAATCCCGTGGGTCGGCCAGGTTCCGAACCACTCGACATGCCGGTCTTTCGGTCGGCGTCGGGTCGCAGTCGTCACGGGAGTTCCTTTGCCACTGTCACGCATTCATACGCGGACTGACATCAAGCACATCTTCGTCAGCGGCGGCGTCGCATCGTCCCTCGGCAAGGGGCTCACTGCCTCCAGCCTGGGACAGTTGCTGACCGCACGCGGCCTACGCGTCACCATGCAGAAGCTCGACCCCTACCTCAACGTCGATCCCGGCACGATGAACCCGTTCCAGCACGGCGAGGTTTTCGTGACCGAAGACGGCGCCGAGACCGATCTCGACGTGGGTCACTACGAACGCTTCCTCGATCGCGACCTGTCGGGACACGCCAACGTGACCACGGGGCAGGTCTACTCGACGGTCATCGCCAAGGAGCGGCGCGGTGAGTACCTCGGTGACACCGTTCAGGTGATTCCGCACATCACGGACGAGATCAAGAGCCGCATCCTGGCCATGCGCGGCCCGGACCTGCAGGGCCACAGCCCCGACGTCGTGATCACCGAGATCGGCGGAACGGTCGGCGACATCGAATCGCAGCCTTTCGTCGAAGCGGCGCGCCAGATCCGGCACGACGTGGGCCGGGAGAACGTGTTCTTCCTGCACGTGTCCCTCGTTCCCTACCTCGCACCGTCCGGAGAACTCAAGACCAAACCCACACAACACTCGGTGGCCATGCTGCGCAGTATCGGTATCCAGCCCGACGCGCTCATCCTTCGCTGTGATCGTGATGTGCCACCAGGACTCAAGAACAAGATCGCGTTGATGTGCGACGTCGACGTGGACGGCTGCATCTCCACCCCGGACGCACCGTCGATCTACGACATTCCGAAGGTCCTCCACAAGGAAGGGCTCGACGCGTACGTGGTGCGCAAGTTGGGATTGCCGTTCCGCGACGTCGACTGGACTGTGTGGGGAAACCTGCTCGAGAGGGTTCACCAGCCGCGGGAGTCAGTGCGCATCGCGCTGGTCGGCAAGTACGTCGATCTTCCCGACGCGTACCTCTCGGTCACCGAAGCCCTGCGCGCCGGCGGGTTCGCCCACCGCGCCAAGGTCGAGGTCGTGTGGGTGCAGTCCGACGACTGCCAGACCGACGCAGGCGCTGCGGCCGCGCTCGGCGACGTCGACGCGGTGCTGATCCCGGGCGGATTCGGCATTCGCGGCATCGAGGGCAAACTCGGCGCGATCAAGTACGCGCGCACGCGCAAGGTTCCCATTCTGGGACTGTGCCTCGGACTGCAATGCATGGTGATCGAAGCTGCGCGCTCGGTGGGTGTCACCGACGCGAACTCCGCCGAATTCGACCCGGAGACAACGCATCCGGTGATCTCCACGATGGCCGATCAGGAACAGGCCGTCGCGGGCGAAGCCGACCTCGGCGGAACCATGCGCCTCGGCGCCTATCCGGCGACGCTGACCAAGGGGTCGGTCGTGGCGCAGGCGTACGGATCGGAATCGGTGTCCGAGCGGCACCGTCACCGCTACGAGGTGAACAACGCGTACCGAGACAAGGTCTCCGAGAGCGGACTCGTCTTCAGTGGCACGTCACCGGACGGGCATCTGGTGGAGTTCGTCGAGCTGCCGGCATCGACTCACCCGTTCTTCGTTGCGACGCAGGCACATCCGGAGCTGAAGAGCCGGCCGACTCGTCCGCACCCGTTGTTCGCCGCACTGATCGGCGCGGCCCTGAAGTACAAAGCTGCAGAACGGCTCGAAGTGAACGTTCACGGCGACGAGATCGACATCGAAGGCGCCGCATCCGAAGCCGTCGGCTCGTGACGGACGACAGGCACGAGTTCGACACCGTCGATTCCCGACTGAAATACCAGGGTGCGATCCTCGCGCTCCGACTGGACACGGTTCGGATGCCCGGCGGGCGCGAAGCCGAGCGCGAGGTGGTCGAGCACTACGGCGCCGTCGCGGTGGTCGCGATCGACAGCGAGCAGCGCATCGTGCTCATCGAGCAGTACCGACACCCGTTGGGCAGACGGCTTCTCGAACTGCCCGCGGGCCTGCTGGACGAGGCCGGGGAGGACTACGTCGCGGCTGCGCAGCGCGAACTGGGTGAGGAGGCAGGCCTGCAGGCCGACTCCTGGTCACTCCTGGTGGACGTGGCAGCGTCACCCGGCTTCACGGACGAGACCGTGCGCCTGTTCCTCGCCGAGGGTCTGACCGAGATCGACCGTCCGGATCCGGTCGACGAGGAAGCCGACATCGAGATCGTGCGCCTCGAGTTGTCCGAGGCGGTGGCGCGCGTGTTCTCCGGTGAGATCGTCAACGCGTCGGCCGTCGCAGGGATTCTGGCGCTGGCGGCTGTCCGATCGTCCGGCGAGGTGTCGCTACGTCCTGCGTCGGCGCCGTGGCAGGACGTGCCGACTGCCTTCGAGCGCCGCAAATCCGGCAGCGGGTGCGGGCAGGCCGGAGGCCGGTCGGTGAGCGGACAGGGTTCGAGTGGCGGGTGACCGCCCGGAGCTCGACAAGGTCGGAGAGATCATCGCCACCTACCTCGATCACTTGACGGTCGAGCGCGGATCGGCTCGCAACACGATCACGTCGTACCGCCGTGATCTGACGCGGTACCACCACTATTTGAGCGAGCTGGATACTTCGGATCTCGGCGCCGTCACCGAGAACGACGTGGCGGAGTTCGTCTCTGCCCTACGACTCGGGGACGACGAGTTTCCGCCGCTCGCCGCGAGTTCCGCTGCGCGGACGCTGATCGCGGTTCGGGGGCTGCACCGGTTCGCAGTGTCGGAAGGTGTCGTCGCGCGCGACGTCGCGGCCGGAGTCAAACCGCCGGCGCCGGGTCGGCGTCTGCCCAAATCGCTGACGGTCGACGACGTGTTCGCGGTGCTCGACGCGGCCGGCGGCGACAGCGCCGATGCACCTCGCGGACTGCGCGACCGAGCGCTTCTCGAGCTGCTCTATTCCACCGGCGCACGCATTTCCGAAGCCGTGGGCCTCGATGTCGACGACATCGATACCGAGTCGCGGTCGGTACTGCTGCGCGGCAAAGGTGGCAAGGACCGGGTGGTGCCGGTGGGCAGACCGGCCGTCGACGCCGTCGACGCGTATCTCGTGCGCGGCCGGCCTGCTCTACTCGCCAGAGGGACACCGGCGCTGTTGCTCAACGCCCGCGGCGGGCGCCTCTCACGCCAGAGCGCCTGGCAGGTGCTACGCACCGCAGCCGAGCGGGCCGGCATCGCGGCGAGCGTGTCGCCGCACACGCTGCGCCACTCGTTCGCCACCCACCTGCTCGACGGGGGAGCGGATGTGCGCGTGGTTCAGGAGCTTCTCGGACACGCGTCGGTGACGACGACACAGATCTACACGTTGGTCACCGTCACCACCCTGCGCGAGGTGTGGGCCGAAGCGCATCCGCGCGCCAGATAGCGTGTCCGAACCCGACTGCACCCTCTGCGGCGGGTAGCGTTCCGCAGAACCAGACATGCAGGAATCGACGAGGGAGGGGAGCGCGGGCCGTGGTGTCACCACAGCCGCCGGCGGCGAGGCCCGAGGGCCCGCAGGCGGGCGAGCACGACAGGGAGCACGACGACGGTGCACTGTTCCGTACCCGCCAGCCCGAACCCGAGCATGCCGCTCCCGCATCTCATCCAGTGGGCGCCGGACCCACCGGCCGCCTTCCCCGGTCCATCCCGGAACCTGCGCCACTGACGTCACACGGCCCGGCGGTCGTGATCGCGATGTGCAATCAGAAGGGCGGCGTCGGAAAGACGACGTCGACTATCAATCTCGGTGCGTCGTTGGCCGAGTTCGGTAGGCGAGTTCTGCTCGTCGACCTCGACCCGCAGGGAGCGTTGTCCGCCGGTCTCGGTGTGCCACATCACGATCTGGACCTGACCGTGCACAACCTGCTCGTCGAACCGCGGGTATCGGTGGACGACGTGCTGATGCGCACCCGGGTCGAGAACCTGGATCTGCTCCCGTCCAACATCGACCTGTCCGCGGCCGAGATTCAGCTGGTCACCGAGGTCGGTCGGGAGCAGACACTGGGCCGAGTTCTGCATCCGATCCTCGATCGCTACGACTACGTCCTGATCGATTGCCAGCCGTCCCTCGGTCTCCTCACGGTCAACGCATTGGCCTGCGCCGACGAGGTGCTCATCCCGATGGAGTGCGAGTACTTCAGTCTGCGCGGCCTGGCCCTGCTGAACGACACCGTCGACAAGGTGCGCGACCGACTCAATCCGCGGCTCAAGTTGTCCGGCATCGTGGTGACGATGTTCGACGCCCGCACCCTGCACTCGCGGGAAGTGATGAACCGAGTGGTCGAGGTGTTCGGCGACGTCGTCTTCGACACCGTCATCACCCGCACCGTTCGCTTCCCGGAGACGTCCGTGGCCGGGGAGCCCATCACGACCTGGGCACCGAAATCTTCGGGGGCCGAAGCGTACCGAGCGCTCGCGCGTGAAGTGATCCACCGCGACACGCCCGTGGCATGACGGCGGCGACCGTCGTTCCGGTGGACAAGCCCACCGGCTTTCAGGTCCGGCTGCAGAACTTCGAAGGCCCGTTCGACCTTCTCCTGACACTCATCAACTCGCACCGTCTCGACGTGACCGAGGTTGCCCTGCACGTCGTCACCGACGACTTCATCGCCTACACCCGCGATCTGGGACCCGAGATGGGCCTCGACCAGACCACCGAATTCCTCGTCGTGGCGGCCACCCTGCTCGATCTGAAGGCGGCACGCCTGCTGCCCGCGGGGGACGTCGAGGACGCCGAGGACCTCGCACTGCTCGAAGTACGTGATCTGCTCTTCGCCCGGCTGCTGCAGTACCGGGCCTACAAGCAGGTCGCGCAGTTGTTCGGCGAACTCGAGGGTGCCGCGCTCCGCCGTTACCCGCGCTCGGTGTCCCTCGAAGATCAGTTCGCGGATCTGCTGCCGGAAGTGCTGCTCGGGGTGAACCCGCAGAGGTTCGCCGAGATCGCGGCGTCTGCGTTCGCGCCCAGAACGGTGCCGACCGTGGGGCTGGATCACCTACATGTGTCCAAGGTCTCGGTGCCCGAACATGCCGCCGCCGTGCTCGAGATCCTGCGCGGCGCAGGGGAGGGCGAATGGACGTCCTTCGGCGACCTCGTGGCCGCATGCGGTGTGACCGTCGAGATCGTCGCTCGATTCCTCGCGCTCCTCGAGTTGTACCGAGAACGTGCCATCGTGTTCGACCAGCCCGACGCTCTGGGTGAACTGAAGGTGAGCTGGACCGGTGAGCACCCGGACGTCGCGGGCCTGACCGAGGTGGAGGACTACGGATGACCCTTCCCGAGAGCCCCGAGCAGGAAGAAGCTCCGGCCGAGCTCGACGAGCACGAACTGCGCTCCGCCCTCGAAGCGGTGTTGCTGGTGGTCGACTCACCGGCCCCCGTCACACTGCTGTCGTCGACCCTGGGTACCGACGCCGAACGCATCGACGCTTCGCTGCGCGAGATGGCGGCGGACCTGACTCGACGGGGGAGCGGCATCGACCTCCGGTACGCCGGCGACGGGTGGCGGTTCTACACCCGGACCGACTACGCACCGTATGTCGAGAAGCTCCTTCTCGACGGCGCGAGATCGAAGTTGACTCGCGCCGCTTTGGAAACCTTGGCTGTCATCGCCTATCGTCAACCGGTTACCCGCGCACGAGTCAGTGCAGTGCGCGGCGTGAATGTCGACGGCGTGATGCGCACCCTTCTCGCGCGGGGACTCATCGCCGAGGCCGGGACGGATCCGGACTCGGCGGCGACGCAGTACGTCACCACCGAAATGTTTCTCGAGCGTCTGGGGTTGGCATCGTTGGCCGACCTACCCGAGCTCGCGCCGCTGCTTCCGGGCGTGGACATGATCGACGACATCAGCGAGAGCCTGGACACCGATCCACGGGTTCTGCGCGCGAACGCTGCACCGAAGAACGACCGGGGCCCGATCATCGGGCTCGACACCGAAGACGATTGACAAGAGAGAAAAAGTGAAGAACCCCGCTCGCCGTGATGGCACACCGGACCGAAGCAAGAGAACCCAACCGCGCCGCGGAGCGCCAGGCACCAGCGCAGCGCCCGGCGCCGGTGCACGGACCGGAGAGTCCAAGCGTGCCGCGAAACCGTTGCCGAAGAAGCCCCGCGCCGCACGAGGTGCCGCACGCACCGACGACGCGGACACGGTCAATCCGCGTGAGGTCAGCCCGACGATTCCGCGCAAGGCGCCGACAAAAAACGCCAAGCCCACACGCAAGCACGTCGCAGCACCGACCGTCAGCAACGCCAAACCCGCGCGACACCAGAACGCCGACGCCGGCCCGCGCAAGCACGTTCCCGCCGGCGAGGGAGTGCGGCTGCAGAAGGTGCTGGCTCAGGCCGGTGTCGCATCGCGCCGCGCAGCCGAGGAACTGATCGATCAGGGGCGTGTCGAGGTGGACGGGCGCATCGTGCGCGAGCAGGGCGTGCGTATCGATCCGGGTACCGCCGTGGTTCGCGTGGACGGCACCCGCGTTCTGGTGCAGGCCGATCTGGTCCACATCGCACTGAACAAGCCCCGCGGATGGCAGTCGACGATGTCCGACGACCTCGGCCGTCCCTGTATCGGCGACATCGTGGCCGAGCGCGTTCAGGCAGGACAGCGTCTCTTCCACGTCGGACGTCTCGATGCCGACACCGAAGGTCTCATCCTGCTGACCAACGACGGCGATCTCGCACACCGGTTGATGCACCCGTCCTTCGAGGTGTCCAAGACGTACATGGCGACGGTGAACGGCGTGATGGAACGCGGCGTGGGTCGCCAGCTCAAGGCCGGTGTCGAGCTGGACGACGGCCCGGCCAAGGTCGACTCGTTCACCTTGCTCGATGCCGGTGAGGGCAAGACCCTCGTGAAGGTCGTTCTGCACGAAGGTCGTAAGCACATCGTGCGCCGCCTGTTCGACGCCGTCGGCCACCCCGTGATTCGGTTGGTTCGCACGGACATCGGCATCGTCGCACTCGGCGATCAGCGTCCGGGCACCCTTCGTGTGTTGGGGCGCGGCGAGGTCAGCAGCCTGTACACGGCGGTGGGTCTGTGAGCGAGGTTGCGGGAGGGCCGGAGGCCGGTCGGACGTCCGGGGTGATCATCGCCATGGACGGACCGTCGGGAACCGGGAAGTCCACCGTCTCGCGGCGACTGGCGGCCGCGCTCGATGCGTCGTACCTCGATACCGGCGCGATGTACCGGGCGGCGACGGTGTGGGTGCTGGACAACGGCATCGACCCCGACGACGTCGACGCTGTCGGCGGCAGCGTGCGGGGCCTCGAACTGCGCGTCGGAACCGATCCGTCTCAGGAGACCGTGAGCGTGGCGGGTGCCGACGTGACCGGACCCATCCGCGGTGCTGCCGTGACCGCGGCAGTCTCGGCAGTCTCGGCCGTGCCGGCGGTCCGCGAGAAGCTGGTCGCGATGCAGCGCGAGATCGCCCGTTCCGCCGACCGAATCGTGGTGGAAGGTCGTGACATCGGGACCGTAGTGCTCACCGACGCCGACGTGAAGATCTACCTCACCGCGACCGCAGAAACGCGTGCTGCCAGACGCAACGAACAGAACATCACCGAGGGGCGTGGCGACGATTTCGCTGCCGTCCTCGCCGACGTGGAGCGACGCGACAGAGCGGATTCCACTCGCGCCCTGTCGCCCCTGCGCCCGGCCGACGACTCGGTGCCCGTCGACACCAGCGAGCTGAGCATGGACGAGGTCATCGACACGCTCCTGACGCTGGTTCACGAACGAACTGGAGTACGACAATGACCGAGGACAGCACTTTCGCAACCACCGACACGTTCGCCGGGGACGGCACGTGGACCGAGGAATCCGACTGGGACGGACTCGATTTCGAAGGGGAGGACGCGGACGAAGAGTTCGTTGCCGTACCGACCCTGGCCGTGGTGGGACGTCCCAACGTGGGCAAATCGACTCTCGTCAACCGCATCATCGGCCGCCGCGAAGCCGTTGTCGAGGACGTTCCCGGCGTGACCCGTGACCGTGTCTCGTACGAGGCGAATTGGAGCGGCCGCCGCTTCATGGTGCAGGACACCGGCGGGTGGGAGCCGGACGCCAAGGGCCTGCAACAGTCCGTGGCGCGACAGGCCGAGCAGGCCATGTCGACCGCCGACGCGATCTTGCTCGTCGTCGACGCCGTCGTCGGGGCGACCGCGACGGACGAGGCCGCGGCCCGCGTCCTGCGACGCTCGAAGACGCCGGTCATTCTGGTGGCCAACAAGGTCGACGACGAGCGCACCGAATCCGAGGCGGCCGCACTGTGGTCGCTGGGCCTCGGTGAACCGCGCGCGGTCAGTGCGACGCACGGACGCGGCACGGGCGATCTGCTCGACGACGTTCTCGCCGTGCTGCCGGAGACCCCACGAGAAGGCACCGGTACGGCCGGCCCCCGTCGTGTCGCCCTGGTAGGGAAGCCCAACGTGGGCAAGTCGTCGCTGCTGAACAAGTTGACCGGAGACGAACGATCGGTCGTCCACGACGTGGCCGGCACGACCGTCGACCCGGTGGACTCGTTGGTCGAGCTCGGTGGCAAGGTGTGGCGATTCGTCGACACCGCCGGGTTGCGCAAACGCGTCTCCCACGCCAGTGGAGCAGAGTTCTATGCATCGCTGCGCACCAAGGGCGCCATCGACGCCGCCGAGGTCGCCATCCTCCTGATCGACGCGTCCGAGGTGATCTCGGAGCAGGACCTGCGGGTGCTGTCGATGGTCGCGGAGGCCGGACGTGCACTCGTGATCGCGTTCAACAAGTGGGATCTCGTCGACGAGGACCGCCGCGGGCAGCTCGAGCGCGAGATCGACCGCGATCTCATGCGCGTCCCGTGGGCTCAGCGAGTCAACGTCTCGGCGAAGACCGGTCGTGCCGTGCAGCGGTTGGTGCCGGCACTGGAGACGTCACTTGCCTCGTGGGACAAGCGAATTCCGACGGGCCGGTTGAACACCTGGCTCAAGGAAGTGGTGGCTGCGACGCCACCGCCGATGCGAGGCGGGCGCTTGCCGCGCATCATGTTCGCCACGCAGGCAACGACCCGGCCGCCGACGTTCGTCCTTTTCACCACCGGGTTTCTCGAAGCCGGGTACCGCCGGTTCATCGAGCGGCGGTTGCGCGAGGAGTTCAACTTCGACGGAAGTCCCGTGCGCATTTCGGTGCGTATCCGAGAGAAGCGCGACCGGAACCGCAAATGAGCGGCGATTGGCTTCTGAAGTCGGCGCTGGGGTAATCTTTCCCAGCGCCCTTCGGGGCGCGGCGGGCTGTGGCGCAGCTTGGTAGCGCACCTGACTGGGGGTCAGGTGGTCGCAGGTTCAAATCCTGTCAGCCCGACCGACAAGGCAGTCCCGATATCTCGGGACTGCCTTTTTCGTGTGCAGGCACGTTTCGTGTAGGTGTCACGACCACAGTTCGTCGAACGCCACGGCGCGCCCGAGAATGCGTTCAGCCGCCCGGTGGCCCGATCGCAGCGCCGCGGTCACCGTGGACGGATCGTCGGTCCAGGTGGCTTCGCCGGCCAGATGAAGCACACCTCCGACCGGCGTCGCGAGGTCGTCGTGGTCGGTCGGAGTCGACCCCACAGTGGGGTAGGAATACGAGCCCCGCGAGAACGGGTCGTCCTGCCAGCGCGTGACGTGGACGCGATCCGGCCGTACGACGAGGTCTCCGTACAGCTCGCGCAGTGCGTCGAGAACGGAGTCGGCGATCCGGGTGTCCGGCCAGTTCCGGGTCTCGCGCGCGCAGGGCCCGGCTGCGAACGTCAGCAGCGTCGGCGAGCCGCCGGGCACGCTCACGTCGTACCAGGAATGCCACCACCGTCCGGCCTCACCTTGACGGCGGACGGCATACACGTCGTCGTCCCAGAACTTGGTGGGAAAGCGAAGGAACACCTTCTCGAACGCGTTCATCTCCAGACGTCTCAAGGCGCGCGCCACCGGGTCCGGTAATTCTGGTTCGACGACGAAGCCGGACGACTTCAATACCCCGACGGGGACGGTGATCACGGTTCGGGCTGCCTCGAAGACACCTCGGTCGGTCTCGACGGTGACACCGGTGCTCGACCACGTCACGCGGGTCGCCGTGTGCTCGAGCCGTACGTCGAGCCCGTCGGTCAGGTGTGTGGCGAGCCGGTCGTAGCCGTCGGGGAAGACGACTTCGTCGCCGAAGATCGCGTCGTCGTCGAGGCCGTGAGCATCGAGATCGTCGATCCAGACGCCGAGCTGCTCCTCTGCGCGGTGCCGCATGAATTCGTGAACGCGGGCGCGGCGGTCGTCGTCCCAATCACACTGTGACAGGGCGGCATCGACACAGTCGCCGTAGGAGGTTCCACGTTCGGAGGCGGTGACGACCCTCGCCAGCACGACATCGAAGGAGTGGATGTCGGATGCGAATCGGGCAGCGTCGTCGTCCGTCAACCGGATGCCGGCCGGGGAGTAGTAGGCGATCGGCCGCCCGTCCGGTTGAAAACTGCCGACGGTGAACTCGGTGGTGCGCAACCCGAATGCGTCGGCGGCAGTGGCCAGAGGATTGCCGTCGACGCCGTGAATCCAGGACGCGCCGTAATCGAGTACGTCGCCGCCGGTTCGAGAAGTCCACAGTCTGCCGCCCACGCGATCTCGGGCTTCCAGAACGATCACCCGCCTGCCGGCTCCGGCAAGAATCCGCGCAACGGTCGATCCGGCTATGCCGGCGCCGAGGACCAGGGTGTCGGCGGTGTTCACGCTGTCGAACGCTAGCCGATTCGTCCGTAGAACACAGCGAGGTCGTGGTCCCACTGCTTGTCACGCTGTTCGTCGAATCTGCGTCGAACGGCGAGGCGAGCGGCGACGTAGGCGGCCACGGTCAGGGCGAGCAGTACGAATCCGGTGACGGTCGCCATCACCCCGGCGCTCGCCGGGGCCGGTCGAAGAGATGCGGGTGCGCCGGTCGAATCCACAGTCAGCGGTACCCGGGTTCCGGCGGGTGTGTTGGCCGGGACAGTGATCGTGCCGGTCCGTTGGGCGCCGTTCCACGTCCAGTGCGCGGAGACGGTGGTCGATCCGTACGAACCGATAGCCGTGGAACTGGGGGTCGCTGCTCGAGTGGCCGCGTCGGTTTCCGCCGTGACGCGACTGACGGCGGGCGGCGGCGCGGACGTCGCACTCGATTGACTGCCCATCCAGATGGAGCCGCACACCACAGCGAGAGTCCCGATGAGCACCGCCGTCAGCGCGAGGATGCGCAGAACGCGTGCTTCCATGATGTCGACTCGCCGGGTGAGGGGTTCTGCTCGCATGTCCTTCATTCGGAACCGTGACGTGCGAGGATGTCCGCGCCACCGTCCTCGGCGAGTTGTTACTCGCCCAACCACAATCGCTTCCTGCAGACCGTGAGCATGTCGGCGACGACCGCTGGATCCATGCCCCTGCTCGACGGCCCTGTCAACAGCGTCCGGAGGCGACCGAAGAACTCGCTCGAGGACAGGCCGAATTCGACGAAGATGCTTTCGGCCGCGCCGCCCCCGAACGGATACCACCGCTGACCGAAGTCGAGCAGCGCGGCGCCGTCTGCGAGCGACGTCGACTCCGACCCGGAATCGGTCGGCTCGACGAAGGGCGGGAACAGGATGGGGTCCGGTGGTGGCACGAAGTCAAGTATCACCATTGTCGATGCCGGTGAGGTGCGCGCCGGTAAACGCCCGATGAACGGCGGTAACGACCGCGTACCGACCGGTACCGGAGGTCCGTGACCTGCCCGCGAGTCCAGCCTTCGGTACGGTCGCGAACCGAACTCGGCCGCGAACCCCGAATTGCGTCGGGGTTCGCGGCCGTGGGTGGTCACTTCAGATGGTGCACTTCCTGCAGCCCGTACACCGGGGTGGGAATTCCTTCGTACCGAGCCTTGATCTGCAGTGCGAGATACAGCGAATAGTGCCGGGACTGATGAAGATTGCCGCCGTGGAACCACATGTTCTCCTGCTGGGTGGGCTTCCACATGTTTCGTTGCTCGCCCTCCCACGGCCCTGGGTCCTTGGTGGTGTCCGAGCCCAGGCCCCAGCATTTGCCGACCTTGTCCGCTGTCTCCTGGTCGATCAGGTCGGCGACCCAGCCGTTCATCGACCCGTAGCCGGTTGCGTAGACGATGAGATCCGCCGGCAACTCCGTACCGTCGTCGAGAACGACACCGGTCCTGCTGATCCGTTCCACTTGTCCGGCAACCAACTTGATCTTTCCGTCGGCGACCAGTTCGGACGCGCCGACGTCGATGTAGTAGCCGGACCCCCGTCGCAGGTACTTCATGAACAGGCCACTGCCGTCGTCGCCGAAGTCGTGCTGGAAACCGACCTGCTCGAGGCGGTCGTAGAACTCCTTGTCCTGCTCCGCAATCCGCTGATACACCGGAATCTGGAACTCGTGCATGATCCGGTAGGGCAGCGACGCGAACGTCAGATCTGCCTTCTGAGTGGTCATCCCGGACTCCACCGCGCGCTCGGAGTACAGATCCCCCAGGGCGATGTCGCAGAGGGAGTCGGACTTGACGATGTGGGTCGAGGAGCGCTGCAGCATGGTCACGTCGACGCCGGTTTCGTACAGGGCCTTGCAGATGTCGTGCGCCGAATTGTTCGAACCCACCACCACCACACGCTTGCCGACATACGCGTCGGGGCCGGGGTGTTCGCTCGAATGGTGTTGCTCGCCTTCGAATTCGTCCATACCCGGGAAGTTCGGCACGTTCTTCTTGCCCGACATCCCGGTGGCCATCACCAGTTGCTTCGGCCGTAGAACCACCTCGTCGCCGTCACGATCGACGACGACCGTCCATTCCTTATTCTGCTCGTCGTAGGTGGCCGATTTTGCCGTGGTCTTCGTCCAGTACGGGACCTCCATCACCTTCGTGTACATCTCGAGCCAGTCGCCGATCTTGTCCTTGGGCGCGAACACCGGCCAGTTCGGCGGAAACGGCAGGTAGGGCAGGTGGTCGTACCAGACCGGGTCGTGCAGGCACAGAGACTTGTACCGACCTCGCCACTGGTCTCCGGGCCGTTCGGCGCGGTCGACGACGATGGCAGGGACGCCCAACTGGCGGAACCTGGCACCGAGTGCGATACCGCCCTGGCCGCCTCCGACGACGAGGACGTACGGCTGTGTTCCGTAGCCGAGATCCTTCTCCTCGGCTTCACGTCGCTCGGCCCAACTCTGCGCGTCGGCGTTCGATCCGTGCACCGCGCCCTTGACACGTGAATGGCCCTGCTGTTCCTCGTGACCCTTGAGTTCTTGCATGGTGGTGAGGAACGTCCACGCCGAGTCGGCTCCGGTATCGGGTACCTCGATCAGTCGCAGGTGGCCTTTGCCCCTACTGGTGGCGGTCTCGAACTCGATCCATGCGGACACGACACCGTCTGCCTCGTCCGGCTCCTCGATCGTGTGAAACCCGGTGGGGTCGGTGTCCCCGAGTCGGTGGGAGAGCAGGTCTCGAACTCCGTCTCGACCTTCGACCGTCTTGAGATTCCAGGTGAAGGTCACGAGGTCGCGCCAGAAGCTGTCGACCGCGAACATGGACGCGGCCCGGTCGACGTCGCGGGCGACGAGGGCGCTCTCGAATTCTCCGAGCCATGCATCGACGCGTTCCTGCGGCGTGCGTGTATGGGTCTGCGCGACCGGTTCGATGGTCTGGGTCATTACCGACTCCCTTGCTGATCGTGTGCGTGTGCTGTGACCCAGCACACTCGTTTCTCGGCCGGATGTCGAGGGTTGCACCGTGTTGCACGCAGGTCTCGGAGGCACGATTTCCTTCGGGCCGATCGAGTGGGAACGGACGATGAATGCAACGGCCTGCAACCCTTCTCCCTGTGCTCCGGGCCACATAGACATACATGCATCGGCAGGAGTTGTTCCTGCGGAACGAATGTCGAGGAGTGAGACCCGATGCGCGCAGCTGTGTACTACGGCCCGAACAAGGTGGAGATCGCCGACGTCCCCGAGCCGTCCCCCGGCCACGGACAGGTCAAGGTCGCGGTCGGCTTCAACGGGATCTGCGGAACGGATCTGCACGAGTACTACGCAGGGCCGATCTTCATCCCGACGGAACCGCACCCGTTGACCGGTCAGCAACTACCGATCGTCCTCGGCCACGAGTTCTCCGGCACCGTCGCCGAGGTGGGCACGGGCGTCACCGGCGTCGCGGTCGGCGACCGGGTCGCGATCGAACCGCTGTATCGCTGCGGTCATTGCGGACCGTGCCGTGCCGGCAACTACAACATCTGCGCCCAGATCGGCTTCCACGGGTTGATGTCCGACGGCGGGATGGCCGAGTTCACGGTCGTTCCGAGAAACATGATTCATCACCTTCCCGACAATGTGTCGCTGGAATTGGGGGCCCTCGTCGAACCGATGTCCGTGGCGTATCACGCTGCGACACTCGGTGAACCGAAGTCCGACGACACGGCGATGGTGTTCGGAGCGGGCCCGATCGGTATCGGTCTGTGGTTCGCACTCCGTGGAAAAGGCCTCGAGAACGTGTATGTCGTGGAACCGTCGACGACTCGGCGGAAGTCCATCGAGGCGCTGGGCGCGAGGACCCTGGATCCGACGGCACTCGACGTGCCGGCTTATGTTGCGGACCTCACCGACGGCCGCGGCGCCGACGCGGTGTACGACGCTGCGGGTGTGCAGGCTTCGGTCGAAACGGCGCTCGGGTGTGTGGGTGCTCGCAAGCCGATGGTCAGTGTCGCGATCTACGAAAAGCCCCTCAGCACGCCACTGATCGACCTCGTGATGAACGAGTCACGCATTCAAGGGTCGCTCTGTTACACGTCGGCGGACTACGACGCAGTGATCGCGCTGATGGCGGAGGGCAAGTACGACACCACGGGTTGGGTCGACAAGATTTCCCTCGACGGCGTCATCGACGACGGTTTCGAAGCGTTGCACGCCGGCACGAAGATGAAGGTTCTCGTGGATCCGTCGGTCGGTGGCAGTGGCGAACGCTGACGTCGTCTCGTTGCGTTCGACCTGTGATCCGGAGCACACTGAATGACGATGGTTCATTCGACGGGTCCGGAAGCTGCGGTAGCGGCAGGGGAAGACCCTCGCCGCTACGCGCAGATCCTCACTGCCGTCTACGACGCGACGATGTCGGGCGACCGGGCGCCGGCGCGTCCACGCGATGTCATCGGCGACTCGTGGCGCCGCTTGATGTCGGCCGGCGTCGACCCGGAACAGCGCGCACCCGATACCCCGACCATCGACATGTCCGACCTCGAGTTCGCCCGTCGACAGTCCGGCCTGTTCGACGTTCTGGACGATCTGGGCCGCGGACTCGAATCCGTGGTTCGCGACGGTGAGAACATCTTGGTCATCGCCGACAGGTCCGGGCGAGTGTTGTGGCGTAGCGGAACCACCACGGTCCTCGGCCGAGCGGACCGACTCGGGTTCGTCGAGGGGGCGAATTGGGCTGAGAACTCCGTGGGTACCAATGCAATCGGGACGGCCCTGGTCTCACGCCGCGCCGTTCAGATCTTCTCGGCCGAGCACTACGTCCGCAGTCACCATCCGTGGACCTGCGCCGGAGCGCCCATCCGAGATCCGCGAACCGGTGATGTTCTCGGCGCGGTCGATGTGAGCGGACCCGCTCGGTCGGTACATCCGACCACTCTGGCCCTCGTCGACGCCGTCGCCCGGCTCGCCGAGTCGCATCTTCGTGAGGACCATCGATGCACTCTCGATCGGTTGCGAGCGATCGCGGCGCCGGTTCTCGCGCGTCATCGAGGACCGGCGCTGGCGGTGGACGCTCACGGTTGGGTCGCGGCCGTCGAGTCGGTGCCGCTTCGAAGCCGAGTTCTGTTGCCCGACAACGTGTCGCCGGGTCGGTTCTGGGTGCCGTCCTTGGGTCTGTGCGACGTCGACGCGTTGCCGGGCGGCTGGCTGGTGCGAATCGCGGAGGACGACTCCGCGACCGGAACCACCCATGTCACGCTGGATCTGAGAAATCCGGAGCGCGCGACGGTGCACATCGCCGGACCGGTCGGTGAGTGGACGCACGAGGCCACCCCCCGGCATGCGGAGATCCTCTTCGTCCTGGCTCACCACCGTGACGGCCGGACTGCTCCGGAACTTGCCGACGACCTCTTCGGGGACCGCTCGCGAACGCTGACCGTCCGAGCCGAGGTATCGCGGCTTCGCAAGCATTTCGCGGGGATTCTTTCGGGTCACCCTTACCGCTTCGACGACGCGGTAGCGGTGGACGTTCTCGTTCCGGAGGTGCCGGGGCGAGTGTTGCCGCACTCGTCGGCTCCGTTCGTCAGGGCCGCGGACGTCGTGGCCTGAGCGGACGATCCCGTTCGTCGCCGGGCGATATGGTCTGGTGATGGCATCGGACTTCAGGCTCGAACGATCCGCGATCGAGCAGGCGCTGTCGGGGTTCGAACCACGCGGGATCGACGAGAGTGCCCCGCAGGGCGTCCGCATGGCCTCGGTAGTGATTGCGGTCGCCGGTGAACCGGGTCGGCGACACATCGTCCTGACCCGACGCCCTACCACCATGCGCGCACACCCCGGTCAGTTCGCCCTGCCGGGAGGAAGTGTCGACGCCGGTGAAACCGCTGTTCGAGCCGCCCTTCGCGAATTGCACGAGGAGGTGGGACTCGAGTTGACCGACGCCGACGTTCTCGGTCGTCTCGACGACTACGTGACTCGTTCGGGCTTCGTGATCCGTCCGTTCGTCGTATGGGCGGCCGAAGCGCCTGGCCCGGTCCTCGTCAACCACGACGAAGTCGCGGTGGTCTACTCGGTGACCGCCACCGAGATCGATGTCGACGTTCGGTTCGTCACCATTCCCGAGTCGCCGCGTCCGGTGATCCAGTGGCCGTTCCGGGAGTCCCTGGTCCATGCGCCGACCGGGGCGATCGTGCACCAGTTCCGTGAGGTCGTACTCGCGGGTCGGCACACACGCGTGGCCGACTTCGAGCAGCCCGTCTTCGCGTGGCGCTGAGCCGTTCTCGCATCCCGATGAACGGCCGGCAGTATGGCAGGCTGACGCCATGACCGAAGCGACGTCACAGGACCGGATCGTGACGGTACCGAACGCGCTGAGTCTGCTGCGGTTGCTGGGGATTCCGGTATTCGTGTATCTGCTGCTGGGTCCGAGGGCCGACGGCTGGGCGCTCGCGCTGTTGATGATCATCGGTGCGACGGACTGGCTGGACGGCAAGCTCGCGCGGCTTCTCGACCAATCCTCGCGGCTCGGTGCGCTTCTCGATCCGCTGGTCGATCGACTGTTCGTCGTCACCGTGCTGGTTGCGTTCGCCGTCCGCGGCATCATCCCGTGGTGGGTCGCTGCGCTGCTCATCGGTCGGGACGCGATTCTGGGGTTGACCATGTTCGTCTACAAGAGCCGCGGGTTGCCGCCGCCCGACGTCATCTACCTCGGTAAAGCAGCAACGTTCGTCATCATGTCCGCTCTTCCCATTCTGCTTGCAGCGCAGGGTGATTGGGTGGTCTCGGTGGTGGCCGACCCGGTCGGGCACGCACTGCTCGTGTGGGGGACCGGGCTCTACGTCTGGACGGGCGCTCTGTACCTGATCAAGGCCATCAGGGTGGCGCGCCGGATTCCGGTCGTCGGCCGCGCCGACCGGAAGTAGGGGTCGTCTTGCGAGATGCCGGAGCGCGCAAATACGCTCGTCCCGGGCCGACGGCCCATGGACACGTCGAAAGGAACTGGTAAGGGTGAGCGAGACCGATATCCCGACCGAGTTGAAGTACACGGCCGAGCACGAATGGGTGCAGCGCACCGGACCGACGGCGGTGCGGGTGGGTATCACGGACTTCGCACAGTCCCAGCTCGGCGACGTCGTGTTCGTGCAATTGCCGACCGTCGACGAGGCCGTCGCATCCGGGGAGTCGCTCGGCGAGGTCGAATCGACGAAGAGCGTGTCCGATATCTACTCCCCGTTGTCCGCGAAAGTCGTTGCGGTGAACGGTGAATTGGACGGCGACCCGGAGTTGGTGAACTCGGACCCGTACGGCGCAGGGTGGTTGGTCGACCTGGCGGTGGACTCGGAGTCCGAACTCGACGATCTGCTCGACGCGATGCTGGACGCCGAGGCGTACGCGGCGATCACAGAGGCATAACGTCTGCCGCCGAACAACCGGTAAGCAGCGCCATGCGCACCCGCGCGCAAGGTACGGTCGGTATTGTCCTCACGAGAGGTCACGACCGGACCTCGTGTCGCACCGGCATGGTTCGTAGAAGTACAAGCCGAAGAAGCACGAGTCGGACGACCGTGACCGAGAATGTCCTGAATTGCCTTCCGCGTCAGTCGGGGCGATCAGATCGAGGAGGAGAAACGTGAGCGATAACGGCAACGATGGCGTGTACGGCGAATCGCCGGCAGAGACGACATCCGTCTTCCGGGCAGATTTCCTGAACGAGCTCGACAAGGCCGCTCCGTCGAACACGGAAGCCCCCGTGTCGGGTGTCGAAGGACTGCCCGTCGGGTCGGCGCTTCTCGTGGTCAAGCGCGGTCCGAACGCCGGGTCTCGTTTTCTGCTCGATCAGCCGACCACCTCGGCCGGTCGCCACCCCGACAGCGACATCTTTCTCGACGACGTGACCGTCAGCCGTCGGCACGCCGAGTTCCGACAGGAAGAGGACGACTTCCAGGTCGTGGACGTCGGCAGCCTGAACGGCACGTACGTGAACCGTGAACCTGTCGACTCCGCCGTGCTCGCGAACGGCGACGAGGTACAGATCGGCAAGTTCCGTCTCGTGTTCCTCACCGGTCCCCGCGGCTCCGCGGGCGGCAGCCAGATCGGTGAAGCGTCTGCAGGTGCGGGCAGCCAGTGACAGCGGTCGGGCAGCAGTCACGCGGAGGGATGTCGATCGGCTCCGTCCTGGATCGACTGCGGCCCGACTTTCCCGACGTCACCATCTCGAAGATTCGTTTCCTCGAGGCGGAGGGACTCATCTCGCCCGAGCGCACCGCGTCGGGTTATCGGCGCTTCTCCATCGAGGATTGTGAGCGTCTGCGGTACGTCCTGACTGCGCAGCGCGACCAGTACCTGCCGCTCAAGGTGATCAAAGAGCAACTCGAAGCGATGGACGAGGGAAGCGCGGCGCTCGCCCCGCCCCTCGCTCGCCGACCACGAACTCTGGCCGTTGCCCCCGGCAGCGTGTCGCCGGACGAATTTCTGGCGGATCCGCAGACCAGGATGAGCAAGGCCGACCTGTTGGAAAGGGCCGGGATCGACGACGCCTTTCTGGCACAGCTGCGTTCGAGCGGCTTGGTGACTCCGGGACCCGCCGGCTTCTACGACGACGAGGCAGTGGTGCTGGCTCGAACGGCGTCCGCGATGACCGAGTTCGGTCTCGAGGTGCGACACCTGCGTGCGTTCAAGCTCGCGGCCGACCGCGAGGCAGGTCTGGTGGCGCAGATCGCGGGGCCCGTGGCGATGAGCCGAGACGCCGGCGCCCGAGATCGCGCCGAGGAGCTCGTTCGGGAACTGGCCGCGTTGTCCCTGATGCTGCACACATCGCTCGTGAAGCAAGCCGTCCGAGGCATGCTCGATCGTTGACTCGCACAACGCCGACGACCGTCGATCCATCGCGGCGACGGAGTGTGAATAGACTGGAGTTGCGGCCTGTCGGCCGCGACTTTTCTTGCGAGAAACACCAGGTGGGAGGCAGGCGCGATGAGCGAGATGCGCGTGATCGGGATCCGGGTCGAGCAACCGCAGAACCAACCGGTGCTCCTTCTCCGTGAGTCGGACGGTGATCGATACCTTCCGATCTGGATCGGGCAGACCGAGGCGAGCGCCATCGCGCTCGAGCAACAGGGAGTACAGCCGCCGCGTCCGCTGACCCATGACTTGATTCGGGACATTGTGACCGCACTCGGGCACACGCTCAAAGAGGTGCGGATCGTGGACCTCCAGGAGGGCACGTTCTACGCAGATCTGGTCTTCGAGAAGAACATCCGGGTGTCGGCCCGTCCGTCGGACTCGGTGGCGATCGCCTTGCGTGCCGGTGTACCGATCTTCGCCGAAGAAGCGGTGCTGGCCGAAGCGGGGTTGATCATGCCCGACGAGAGCGAGGACGAGGTCGAGAAGTTCAAGGAGTTCCTCGAGTCGGTGTCACCGGACGACTTCAAGGCCACGGACGGTTGATAACAGTTCAGTCTCACCCTCGACTCGAGGTTGAGGTTTGGGCGTGGCGCATTGATCGCGACCGCTCGGACCCATAGCGTTCGGTTCAGCAAGCGTCGAGGTCGTGAGAAGGACGTGTTGTCGGGTCGGTGGGGGCGTAGTCTTCACATACTGTGTTCTCCGAACGCCCGGCGGTACGGAACTCGTTGCCAGGGCGCGCAATGGGAGATCCGAGAGGGAGTATTTACGTGGCAGATCAGCCGCAGGAGCCCGAGCAGATGACGCTGCTCGCTCCGAACGTCGCCGACGTTCAGCCGGGCTTGTTCCCCGACGACTCCATTCCCGACGAACTCGTCGGATACCGCGTACCCAGCGCCTGCCAGATCGCCGGAATCACCTACCGTCAACTCGACTACTGGGCCAGGACCGGCCTCGTGGTCCCGTCCATCCGCGGGGCGGCCGGATCGGGGAGCCAGCGGCTCTACTCCTTCAAGGACATCCTGGTCCTGAAGATCGTGAAGCGGCTTCTCGACACCGGTATCTCACTGCAGAACATCCGGGTGGCCGTCGACCACCTTCGCCGTCGTGGCGTGGCCGACCTGGCGCGGATCACCCTGTTCTCGGACGGCACCACCGTCTACGAGTGCACGTCCGCCGAAGAGGTGGTCGATCTTCTCCAGGGCGGACAGGGAGTGTTCGGTATCGCGGTGTCCGGTGCGATGCGCGAACTCACCGGAACCATCGCCGACTTCCCGGCCGAGCGTGCCGACGGTGGCGAGAGCGAACCGACACCCGAGGACGAGCTCGCGTCGCGTCGCAAGAACCGGTCCTCACGCAAGACCGGCTAGACTCGAACTGCGTCGATGTCGCACGGGAGAGTTCCGTAGCGCGGTGATCCACTGCCGCGGTGCGGGCGCCGAAGGAGCAACACCTCTCCGTCAACCTCTCAGGCACCCAGGACCGTGCGGCCCCCGACGCCTCTGGAAAGTGGTGGACACACCCACCCGCCCACGGTGAAAGGCGCCGGCCTCTCAGGTCGGTTGCCGAATCTCTCAGGCGCCCGGAACGTCGGGCAATCGACAGAGGGAGAGGCGCGGACGTCCGCCCGAGTGCGGCGATCGCGTGTCTCGTCTCGGTTCGAGGTGTGGAGAACGCCAGTGGAGAACACAGTGAGTCAGTCCCCAGAACGCTCGTTCGTCGACCGTCACGTCGGACCGGACGCGTCCGACACCGACAGAATGCTGGCGGTCATCGGTGTCGCAGATCTCGAGGAACTCGCGGCCGCAGCGGTCCCGGCCAGCATCCTCGACGGGTCCACGGACGGCATCGCGGAGGGGCTCGACGCACTCCCACCCCCGGTCGACGAGCACCGCGCGCTGGCCGAACTGGCCGAACTGGCAAGCCGAAACACCGTGTCCACGTCCATGATCGGACTCGGGTACTACGACACCCTCACACCGCCCGTGCTGGTGCGGAACATTCTCGAGAGCCCCGCCTGGTACACCGCCTACACCCCGTATCAACCGGAGATCAGCCAGGGCCGCCTCGAAGCGTTGCTGAATTTTCAGACCATGGTGTCCGATCTGACCGGTATGGACATCGCCAATTCGTCCATGTTGGACGAGGCCACTGCGGCGGCCGAGGCGATGACTCTGCTCCGCCGGGCGAACAAGTCGAAGTCGGCCCGTCTCGTCGTCGACTCGGATCTGTTCCCGCAGACGAAGGCCGTCTTGGCGACACGGGCCGAACCGCTGGGAATCGAGCTCGTCGAAGCCGACCTGGCCGACGGGTTGCCGGACGGGGAGTTCTACGGAGTTCTCGCCCAGTACCCCGGCGCTTCCGGCCGCATTCTCGACCTCACCGGCGTGATCACGCAGGCGCACGAGCGTGGGGCTCTCGTCGCGGTGGGCGCCGACCTTCTCGCCCTGACTCTGCTCACCTCACCGGGCGAGCAGGGCGCCGACGCATGCTTCGGCACATCGCAACGCTTCGGAGTCCCGATGGGGTTCGGCGGCCCGCACGCCGGCTACCTCGCCGTCCACTCCGCGCACGCACGCCAGTTGCCCGGGCGCCTCGTGGGGGTCTCGGTCGACGCCGACGGAAATCCGGCGTACCGCTTGGCGCTGCAAACCCGCGAGCAGCACATCCGCCGCGAGAAGGCGACGTCGAACATCTGCACCGCGCAGGTTCTGCTCGCAGTCGTCGCGGCGATGTACGCCAGCTACCACGGCGCGGACGGCCTCACTGCCATCGCGCGCCGGGTTGCGGGGCGGGCGTCGAGCATCGGGACCGGTCTGACCGCGATGGGCGTCGACGTCGTCCACGAACACTTCTTCGACACCGTCGTGGCGCACGTCCCCGGTAGGGCGGCGGACGTCGTTGCGAAGGCGAAGTCCGAGCACAGGATCGACCTTCGCCTGATCGACGACGATCATGTGGGCATCTCGTGCGACGAGACGACCACGGCCCAGACGGTGTCCGATGTTCTCGGTGCGTTCGGCGGAGGCGGCGACGAGCAGCTGTCGTCCCAGCCTGCGATTGCCGCCGACATGCAGCGCTCCTCGGAGTTCCTCACCCATCCCGCGTTCACGCGCTACCGCACCGAGACGTCGATGCTGCGATACCTGCGAGCGTTGTCGGACAAGGACATCGCGCTCGACCGGAGCATGATCCCACTCGGCTCGTGCACCATGAAGTTGAACGCCACGGCCGAGATGGAGCCCATCACCTGGCCCGGCTTCAACCGGCTCCACCCATTCGCGCCGCTCACCGATGTGCCCGGCATGATGTCGCTCATCGACGACCTCGAAAAGTGGCTCGTTGCCGTGACCGGGTACGACTCCGTCAGCCTCCAACCCAACGCCGGTAGCCAAGGCGAGTACGCGGGACTGCTCGCGATTCGCGAATACCACCGCAGCCGCGGCGACGACGAGCGCACCATCTGCCTCATCCCGTCGAGTGCACACGGCACCAACGCCGCGTCCGCCGTCATGGCCGGAATGAAGGTCGTGGTGGTCTCGTGCCGGGAGAACGGCGACGTCGACGTCGACGACCTGAGGAACAAGGTCGAGACGCACCGGGACACCCTGGCCGCGATCATGATCACCTACCCGTCGACGCACGGTGTGTACGAGCACGAGATCGCCGACATCTGCGCGGCGGTGCACGACGCGGGTGGGCAGGTCTACGTCGACGGTGCGAACCTCAATGCCCTTGTCGGCGTGGCACGTCCGGGCCGATTCGGTGGCGACGTCAGCCACCTGAACCTGCACAAGACGTTCTGCATCCCGCACGGTGGCGGCGGTCCCGGGGTCGGCCCCATCGGGGTCCGCGAGCACCTCGCACCCTTCCTCCCCGGTCACCCGACGGTGCCCGGACTCGGGAGTGCGGGAGCGGTGTCGGCCGCCCCGTACGGCAGCGCTTCGATCCTGCCGATCACCTGGGCCTACATCCGAATGATGGGTGCCACGGGCCTGCGGCGCGCCACGCTGACGGCCATCGCCTCGGCCAACTACATCGCGCGCCGACTCGACGAGTACTTCCCCGTCCTCTACACCGGAGACCGGGCGATGGTGGCACACGAGTGCATCCTGGACCTGCGGCCGATGACGAAGAAGACCGGCGTGACGGTCGACGACGTGGCAAAACGGCTGGCGGACTACGGGTTTCATGCGCCCACGATGAGTTTCCCTGTGTCGGGAACCCTCATGGTCGAGCCGACCGAGAGCGAAAGCCTAGAGGAGATCGACGCATTCTGCGACGCGATGATCGCCATCAAGGGCGAGATCGACAGAGTCGGCTCGGGGGAGTGGCCCGTCGACGACAATCCGCTGCGCGGCGCCCCCCACACCGCGCACGCACTGGTCGCGGAGGAATGGGCACACCCGTACTCGCGAGAGATCGCGGCGTACCCACTGGGAACGACCCGTCCGAAGGTGTGGCCGAGTGTGCGGCGCATCGACGGAGTGCACGGCGATCGCAACCTGATCTGTTCGTGCCCGCCCATCGAAGCCTTCGCCTGACGGTCCCTCTCACTCCTCCTTCGCGAGCAGACGCCCGATCGTGCTCGCGAAGGACGGGTCCGACGACGACGTCTCGACGAGTTCGCCTCCCGTCTGTTGCGCCAGCGTGCGCAGGGTGGCGAGATCGGAGTTCGTTGCCAGAGAGACGACGTCGATGCGCACCGGCCGGGCCGGGTCGGGTCGAACGTTCGTGAGGAACGTCGCTGCCGTCAGGGAGGCGTCGTCGTTGGGACCGTCGGTGATCAGGAGAAGCGAATTGCTACGCCCTGCGTCCCAGTTGTCGACCGCCGCGCGGTAGGCGGCCTGCACCGACACGTAGGTCGACGTCGCGGTGGCCGGTCGCAGTGCCGACAGATCCGATGCCAACGCGGATCGACGCTCGCCGTCTCCCAGCGGACCCGTCGGCTCCTCGATGCGATAAGCAGTGGTTCCGTCGAGGTTGCGGCTGTAGACCCACAGTCCGACGTCTGCGGAGTCCGGCCGGCCGGAGATGCCGGCGGTCAGAGCGCGGGTGGTGTTGGTCAGCCTCGAGGCCGAGCCGTCCACGGTCTCCATGGAGCCGGAGACGTCGAGGAGAACCGTCGTCGTCGTGGGGGAGACGGGGTTCGCGAGAGTCGACGCGACCGCAGCGGACGCCCCTGCAGTGGGTGCCGGTGCCGGTAGTCCGACAGCGGTGAATTCCAGCCCGTCCGAGCTCGCCGGCGCGACCGGCTGCCTCTCCGGGCCGGCGACACGAAACCCGGCCTGACCCAACATGTTCTGCTGATCCGACCCCAGGACATAGTCGACGAATTCGGCAGCTGCACTGCTCTGCGTCTCGTCGACACCGGACAGCACCACTGATGGATGATCCGCGATGGGCGTCGCCCCGGCCGGCCGGTAGACGGTGAGGGTCGAACCGGCCTTCCGCGTCGCATACAGCTGTTGCTCGGTGGCAGGGACCACGTGGAAGGTGCCCTGCGCGGGATCGGCTTCGGAGACGATCTGTGCCAGGGCTGCCCCGGTGTCGGCGGGCGGGTCGGCGGTCTCGGCCAGGGCCAGTTGCGACAGACCGGCGACGACGGTTCCGGAGGAGACCTGGTCGGCAGTGAGCGGTTCGGTCGTGGCGCCGGCGAGGCCGATCGCCACAGCGTCCGTTGCGAGAGTCGTTGCGTCCGAACCGGCTCCGGACGGTAAGGCCATGCGGAGCGAACCCCATCCGGTCAAGCCGATCGCGTCGAGCGAGCCGGCGACCCCGGCGAGGCGAGGTAGATCGGCCCACCCGGCGGCGGCCGCGCCGAGAGCGGCAGTCAGATCGCCGGGCGCAGCGAGCACCACCGGACTCGATGCCAGGGACTTGGGGGTGCCGTTCACGGCACCGGTCTGCTCGAGGACGGGCGCTGCCGCCGCCGAGCTGCTCGGTATCCACAGAGCCGGCCGCGGACCCGTCGTGGGCGCGGCCGACCCTCCCTGCAGAGCCGAGGCCATCGCCGCAGACGGGGCGGCGGTGACGTTCAGCGTGATGCAGTGATCGCGAACCACGGGTGCGGTGTCGTTCCACCGGCCGGCGAGTTCGGTGATCGACTCGGCGATGTCGGGATCAGCGGACACCTCGACCGTCGACGGACCTTCGACGCACGCCTGTGCGGCCTCGGCCCCCTGGTCGGAAATCTGGTTGCGCAGCTCGAACCAACCGAACACCAGGGCGGCGACCACGACGAGTGCGACGACGGCGATGATCGGGCCTTTGCTGACCCCCCGACCACCTCCGTCGTCGGACTCGCGGCGGTGTTCGCCCATGACCTATGCGTTCGCGGCTTTGTACTCGCGGCGGCGTGCGTGCAGGATCGGCTCGGTGTAGCCGTTCGGCTGCGACGTGCCCTCGAGGATCAGGTCCCGAGCGGCGAGGAACGCGATGTTCGAATCCGGATCCTCGGCCAGGTTGCGGTAGGTGGGATCGCCCGAGTTCTGACGATCGACCACCGGCGCCATCCGCTTCAGCGACTCGACGACCTCGTCCTCGGTCACCACGCCGTGACGCAGCCAGTTGGCGACCAGCTGACTCGAAATACGCAGTGTCGCACGGTCTTCCATCAGAGCGACATCGTCGATGTCGGGAACCTTGGAGCAGCCGACACCGTGGTCGATCCACCGGACGACGTACCCGAGGATGGATTGGGAGTTGTTGTCGAGTTCGTTGCGCTTCTCCTCGCCCGACCAGTCAGTCGACGGAGCGAGGGGGATCTCGAGGATGTCGTCGACGGATGCCCGCTTGGACTTCGCGATCTCCTCCTGGCGGGCGAACACGTCCACCTGGTGGTAGTGCAGGGAGTGCAGCGTGGCCGCCGTCGGCGAGGGAACCCACGCCGTGTTGGCGCCGGCCTTCGGGTGCCCGATCTTCTGCTCGAGCATGTCGTGCATGAGGTCCGGCATCGCCCACATGCCCTTGCCGATCTGAGCCTTGCCCTCGAGCCCGGCGGCCAGACCGGTGTCGACGTTGAAGTCCTCGTAGGCGGCGATCCACTTCTGCTTCTTCATCTCTGCCTTGCGCACCACCGGGCCGGCGAGCATCGAGGTGTGGATCTCGTCTCCGGTGCGGTCGAGGAAGCCGGTGTTGATGAACACGACGCGTTCCTTCGCGGCCAGGATGCAGGCCTTGAGGTTGACCGTGGTCCGGCGCTCCTCGTCCATGATGCCGACCTTGAGAGTGTTCGTCGGCAGTCCCAGAACGCCTTCGACCCGCCCGAACAGTTCGTTCGTGAACGCGACCTCGTCCGGCCCGTGCATTTTCGGCTTCACGATGTACAGCGAACCGGTCCGGCTGTTCTTCAGTGCCGTTCCGTCCTGCAGGCTGTGCATGCCCGTCAACGATGTGAACAAGGCGTCGAGAATGCCCTCGGGCACCTCGTCTCCGTTCTTGTCCAGAATGGCGTCGCTGGTCATCAGGTGACCGACGTTGCGCACGAACAGCAGCGACCGTCCGTGGAGCGACAGCTCGGAGCCGTCGAGCGCGGTGTAGACGCGGTCGGGGTTCATCGTGCGGGTGAAGGTCTTGCCGCCCTTGCTGACCTCCTCCGTCAGGTCGCCGCGCATCAGGCCGAGCCAGTTGTGGTACCCGAGCACCTTGTCGTCGGCGTCGACGGCGGCAACCGAGTCCTCGAAGTCCATGATGGCCGTGACGGCCGATTCGAGCACGACGTCCTTGACGCCGGCGGCGTCGGTCTTGCCGATCGGGCTCTCTGCGTCGATCTGGATCTCGAAGTGCAAACCGTTCTGCACGAACAGGATTCCGGTCGGGGCGGACGGCTCACCGGTGTACCCGAGCAGCAGGGCGGGGTCCGCCAAGCCGACCGTCTCACCGGAGGACAGGGTGACCGCCAGGGCGTCTCCGTCGACGGCGTACTTCGTGGCGTCGACGTGCGACCCGGATGCGAGAGGCGCCGTGTCGTCGAGGAACTTGCGTGCGAACGCGATGACCTTGTCGCCGCGGACCTTGTTGTAGGACGTGCCCTTCTCGGCGCCGTCCTCCTCCGAGATGGCGTCGGTTCCGTACAGCGCGTCGTACAACGAACCCCACCGTGCGTTGGACGCGTTGATGGCGAAGCGGGCGTTGAGAACTGGCACCACGAGCTGGGGGCCCGCGGTGGTGGTGATCTCGGTGTCGACGCCGTCCGTGGTGATGTGGAAGTCGGCGGGCTCGTCCTCGAGGTACCCGATTTCCTTCAGGAACGCCTTGTACTCGGCCCGGTCGTATCCGGTTCCCGGGTGCTCGGAGTGCCACGCATCGAGCTTGCCCTGGATCTCGTCGCGGGTGGTGAGCAGAACGCGGTTCTTCGGCGACAGGTCGTCGATGAGCTTTTCGGTGGCGGACCAGAACGCGGCGGAGTCGACACCTGTGCCGGGCAGCGCCTGCTTCTCCACGAAGTCGTAGAGCACCGTGGCCACCTGCAAGTTACCGACTTGCGTTCTCTCCGTCATGAATGCCTCACTTCGCTTCGTTCGTCACGGACGTTGCGCCCGCGCTGGACAGGAGAACATGTTACTCACTGGTAAGCGAGCAATCGTCGGCAGAGCAGCGACACTTCCTCGCGCAGCGGAGCCGCCTCGGCCGACACCGTCGCCTGCGCCCGAACGTACTCGGCTCGTCCCGCTGCGGTCTCGATTTCGACGGGTGTGTACCCGAGGTCTCTCAAGTCGTACGGACTTGCTCGCATGTCGAGCTCCCGTGCCCGCAGTGCCAGTTCGAAGCACCGCAGAACCAGGTCCGACGGAACCAGGGGGGCGAGTTTGGTGCACCATTTGTAGAGGTCCATGTTGGCGTGCAGACACCCCGGCTGTTCGAGACGGAGCTGATCCGCACGGGCGAGAACACGTGCGTTCAACGGTGCGGCCTCGGGGGTGAAGAATCGAAACGCGTCGTAGTGAGTGCACCCGAGCTGAGCCGACTCGACTACCCGGTCGGTTGCGGCCGGCCCCAGACGCAGCGGCACGTCGTGGCGAACGGAGGCCGGGTCGCCGCGATAGACCATCGCCCACTCGTGCAGGCCGAAGCATCTCAGCACCGGTTCGCGAGCGGCGGTGACCCGCGTCAGGTGCTCCACGAACTCGAGTGTCGAGCGGCGGCGGACCAGGAACTCGTCGGAGACACGGACCGCCGACTGCTCGAACGATCGATCCACCTCGAAACCGGTCGAGCCGACGAAGTCGTCGGCACCGGCACCGGTCAGAACCGTTCCGAATCCTGGACTCCACCGGCGCAGCAGACCGGGTTTGAGGTTGTAGTACGTGAAGAGGAAATCCAGGACCGGATGCGACCGTCCGTGTCGACGACCCTCGGCGTAGGCCCCGACGAGCGCGTCGACGTGCTCACGATGCGCCGACCGCCGCGTGGTCCACTCGACTTCGTCGAGCACCGTGAACTCCACGTCGGTCGTTCTCACGCGTTCCGTGACCCCGGTACGAAATCGTCGCCTCGGTGCGTGCCGTCGCGCACGGTCCCCACGAACTCCTCCACGACGTCCTCGAGAGCGACGATGCCGATGGTTCCGACACCCTTCTCGACCACCGCTCCGAGGTGTGAACGTTGTCGCCGGAGCGCTGACAACGCCTCGTCCAACGGAGTGGAGACGTCGACGATGGGCAGCGGACGAACGTCTGCGCGTGGGATGACCGAGTCCGGGCCGGCCGATTCGTCGGCCATCAGATCGAGAACGTCCTTCAGATGCAGGTAACCGATCAGCCCGTCGTTCTCGGCGCGCACGGGGTATCGCGAGAAGCCCGTCTCCCGGACGGCGGCCTCGATGGCACCCAGCGTCGGTCCGGACGGGCCGGCGACGACTGTCCGAGCGAGGTCGAGCGGGATGAGCACGTCTCGCACCGTCCGGCCGGTGGTCTCGAGTGCCTGACGGAGCCGCCGGTGTTCGCCCTCGTCGATCAGACCTTCCGATCGCGATTCGCCGATCATCTCCGACAACTCCGTTGCCGAGACGCTCGAGCTCAACTCGTCCTTGGCCTCGACTCGCAACGCGCGCAGGACCAGGTTGGCGCTGATGTTGTAGAAACCGATCAAGGGATGTGCAACCTTGAGCCAGACGAGGTGAATCGGAACGAGCAGCATCGCCGTCTTCTCGGGCCCGGCGATGGCAATGTTCTTGGGCACCATCTCACCGATGAGGATGTGCAACACGACCACCAGCGCGAGTGCGAAGGCGAACGCGATCGGGTGCAGGAGCGCCTCGGGGACGTGAACGAGGTCGAGCGGCGCTTCGATCAGATGCGCTACCGCGGGTTCACCGACACGGCCCAGCAGGATCGAGCAGATCGTGATGCCGAGCTGAGCAGCGGCGAGCATCAACGACAGGTTCTGGCCTGCCTCGATGACCGTCTGCGCGCGTTTCTTGCCTTGCGCGACGAGGTTTTCCAAGCGGTCGCGTCGGGCGGAGATCAACGCGAACTCGGCGCCCACGAAGAAGGCGTTGAGCAGCAGCAGCACGGCGGCGAGAAGGACACCGTAGAAGTCATTCATCGTTCGCACCTGCTGCCGCCAGTTGCGCCAGTTCGTCCTGCGGGACCGGTCGGATCAGAATGCGATCGATGCGCCGACCGTCCATCGCGGTGACCGTGGCGATCCACCCACCGGCATCGTCGGACTCGGCGTCGCGCAGCATCGGTGGCAGAGCGACCTGCTCGCCTTCCTCCGGAATACGCTCGAACTGGGTCAACACCAGTCCGCCGAGGGTGTCGTACTCGCCTTCGGGCGCTGCGTAGCCGGTCGCCTCGTCGACCTCGTCGATGCGGAGCAGACCCGAGCACAACCACCCGTCGTCCGTACGCTGGACGTCGATTTCCGGCTGGTCGTGTTCGTCGCGCACGTCGCCGACGATCTCCTCGATCAGGTCCTCCATGGTCACCATGCCTGCAGTGCCGCCGTACTCGTCGACGACCAGGGCCACCTGCATTCCGTCGGCCCGCACCCGGTCCATGACGGAATCGCCGTCCAGGCTCGCGGGGACGTTGGGAACGCGTTGGGCCAAGGTGCTCAGTTCGGTGGTGGGGCGCGCAGCGGTCGGAATGGTGAAGGCGTGCTTGATGTGCACGACACCGAGCGTGTCGTCGAGGTCGCCGTCGACGATCGGAAAACGCGAGAACCCGGTACGGGCGGCGACGGCGATGAGATCGGTGACGGTGTCGGTGGCGGCGAGGGTCTCGATCTTGACGCGCGGAGTCATGAGTTCCTCGGCACTGCGTTCGCCGAACTGCAACGACCGGTCCACAAGCAACGCGGTGCCCTCGTCGAGCGAACCTTGTTCCGCCGAACTCCGGACGAGCGAGCCGAGCTCCTGAGGTGATCGCGCCGATCGCAGTTCTTCGGCAGGTTCGACGCCGAGGCGGCGAACTATCCAGTTCGCGGTTCCGTTGAGCCCGTTGATCGCCCATCTGAAGACCAGCGAGAAGCCGGCCTGCAGGCCGGCCGTCGCGCGTGCGGTTTTCAGTGGAGCTGCGATCGCCAGGTTCTTGGGTACCAGCTCACCGAACACCATCGACACCGAGGTGGCGATGACCAGAGCCAGAGCGAGGGAAATGCCACCGGCCAGATCGTCGTCGGCCCCGAGGGCGGTGAGTCCGGGGGTGATGAACCGCGCCAGAACGGGTTCGGCGATGTATCCCGTGATCAGCGTGGTGATCGTGATACCGAGCTGCGCACCGGAGAGCTGGAACGACAGCGTCTTGTGCGCGTGCTGCACCTGCCGGGCGCGTCTGTCGCCGTCGCGCGCATGGGCGTCGACCGTACTGCGTTCGAGGGCGGTCAACGAGAACTCGGCCGAGACGAAGATGGCAGTGCCGGCGGTGAGTGCGACGAAACCGACGAGGCTGGCAACGGTGATCAGGACGGTCACTGGACGTCACCGCGCATGCACAGCAACGAGAGTTGGGGAGGATCGCCGGGTTCGAGACCCGGCTCGGTAGAGGAACCCTCCGAAGTGGGGGCGCTCGACGTGTCGCCGGAGTCGGAAGGACCGGGGGCTGTGAGAGTAGGTGCCGCGGGCACCGTGGTCCTTTCGATAGACACTGCTGTAGGGCGTGACGGGTCAGCAAAACAGGAAACTGACCGCGCGGTGTGTGCTTACTGTACCGGCGACGCGACGTTTCGTGGACTCGGCAAACGATCCGGCCGGCCTCCGGCCTTCCCGCCAATCGATCCGGCCGGCCTCCGCGCACTCGGTTGGTCACCACCCGGCAGGCAGGGGCCGCCCTTCCGCGAAGCCCGCTGCAGACTGCACTCCCAGCACGGCGTCGCGGTGCAGTTCCTCCAACGAGCGCGCTCCCGCGTAGGTGCAGGTACTGCGGACACCGGCGCAGATGTGGTCGATGAGATCTTCAACACCCGGGCGCTCGGGATCCAGACGCATACGCGAACTCGATATGCCTTCCTCGAACAGGCCCTTGCGTGCGCGATCGAAGGCGCTGTCGGCCGCCGTGCGCGCTGCGACCGCGCGCTTGGATGCCATCCCGAAGCTCTCCTTGTACGCGTTCCCGGACGAGTCGACCCGGAGGTCGCCGGGCGACTCGTAGGTGCCGGCGAACCAGGATCCGATCATCACGTTCGCTGCACCCGCGGCGATGGCGAGGGCCACGTCCCGAGGGTGCCGCACGCCACCGTCCGCCCACACGTGCTTACCCAGTTCCCTTGCTGCCGATGCGCATTCGCGCACGGCCGAGAACTGCGGCCTACCGACGCCGGTCATCATGCGGGTGGTGCACATGGCGCCGGGGCCGACACCGACCTTCACGATGTCCGCTCCGGCCTCGATCAGGTCACGCGTGCCCGAGGCGGACACGACGTTGCCGGCGGCGATGGGAACCCCGAGACCGAGGTCCGCGACGGACCGGAGGGCTTCCAGCATCTTCTGCTGATGGCCGTGCGCAGTGTCGAGAACGAGGAGATCAGCACCCGCGTCGACGAGCGCCTTCGCTTTGCTGCCCACGTCGCCGTTGATGCCGACCGCCGCCGCGATGCGCAACTGTCCGTTGCTGTCCGTCGCGGGGCGATAGATCTCGGCACGCAGCGCTCCCGTCCTGGTCAGGACCCCGGCCAGCGTTCCGTCGCCGCGGGTGAGCACGGCGAGATCCTCGTGCCGGCTCTCGAGCATCTCGAACACCGCGCGCGGATCGGTGTCGACCGGGGCGGTCACGAAGGTCGACGAGGCGACGGTGCCCAACCGCGCGAAGCGGTCCACGTCGGCGCAGGAGTTCTCGGTCACCACCCCGATCGGACGATCGTCGGCCACCACCACGACGGCCCCGTGGGCCCGTTTGTGCATGAGGGCGAGCGCGTCGGAGACCGACGCGTCGGGAGCGAGGCTCACCGGCGTGTCCGCGACCAGATCACGCGACTTCACGAACGCCACGGTCTCGGCGACGGCGCTGGTGGGGAGGTCTTGGGGAATGACCACGATGCCACCGCGGCGCGCGACGGTCTCGGCCATCCGGCGCCCGGAGACAGCCGTCATGTTGGCGACGACGATCGGAATCGTGGTGCCGGAACCGTCGACACTGGAGAGGTCGACGTCGAATCTCGACGTGACATCGGTTCGATTCGGGACGAGGAAAACATCGTCGTAGGTGAGGTCGTACGGCGGCTGCGGTCCGGGAAGGAATTGCACGTTGTACGAGGGTACGCGGTTCGGGCCGTTACGCGGAATCGTGCGCGACGGGGCCGAGGTCGTCGGTGCCGACCACGGCCTGGACTCGGGACAGCAGTATCGCGCTCGCAATCATCGCCGCGACCGCGGCGCCGACCACGACGAACCCGACACCCCCGGTGCGGAGGCGTTCGTCGAGAACCGCAATCCCGAGTACCGCGGCACCGATCGGTTCTCCGACCGTCACGGCGGGAAGCGATGCGGCCAGCGGCCCGACCTGAAAAGCTTTCTGCTGCAGATAGAAGCCGATCACCCCGGATGCGACCAGTGCCCAGGTCTGCCACGCCGTCGCAGCCTCGAGCAGGCCGTCACCGACGAGGTCGGTCACGTACTTCGTGAACGCGACGGCCACTCCGAACAGAACGCCGCCCGCGGACCCGAGAAGCAGGGCGCGCCAGCGCGGGTCACGGATCGCGAAGGCCCCCGCCGTCGCTGCGGCGCACACGCCCACGACCACGCAGAGCGGAAGTGCCCACTGCGACCATGGTGCGTCGGAGTTGCCCTCGGTCGGGTTGCCGACCGCGAGGAATACGACGAGCGATGCGGCGAGCACGGATGCGAACACCCATGTCGAGCGACGCATGGTCAACCCGGAGAACCTCGCCGACAGGGGCAGTGCGAAGAGCAGCATGGTCACCAACAAAGGTTGCACGATCAGAACGGATCCGACCGCGAGTGCAGCGACCTGCACGAGATACCCGCCGGCGTCACCGACCAGTCCGGCCCACCAGCGTCTGCTGCTGACGAGACCGGAGACCAGAGATCGACCGTCGGGCACCGCGGACGCGGCACTCTGCTGGGCGACGGCGCCGCACGCGAAGAGCAGCGCCGCCACCAGCGAGAGAACGACCGCGGCGATCGGCACGTCGGTCAGGCTTCGACTTCGGACCTGTCACCGCTCCAGAGCGTGTGGAACTTGCCCTCGGCGTCGATGCGCTCGTAGGTGTGTGCGCCGAAGAAGTCGCGTTGGCCCTGAGTCAACGCGGCGGGCAGACGCTCGGCGCGCAACGCGTCGTAGTACGCGAGCGAGGACGCGAACGCCGGGACGGCAATGCCGAGGGACGCGGCGGTGACCACGACCCGTCGCCAGCTGTCGATTGCGTTCTCGATGGCCTCGCGGAAGTACGGCGCGAGAATCAGGGACGGCAGTTCGGCGTTGTCGTCGTACGCGTCCTTGATGCGGTTCAGGAAACGCGCTCGAATGATGCACCCACCGCGCCAGATGGTGGCGAGGTCGCCGGGGTGCAGGTTCCAGTCGTATTCGGCGCTGCCCGCGGCGATCTGGTCGAATCCCTGCGCGTAGGCGACGATCTTCGACGCATACAGCGCGCGGGAGATGTCGTGTGTGAACTGCTCGGCGTCGGTCGGCTTGTCGGCGAGAGAACCCGAGGCCAGCCCGACAGCTGCCTTGCGCTGAGCACGCGATCCCGACAGTGCACGCGCGAACACCGCCTCCGCGATACCGGTGACGGGCACGCCGAGGTCGAGAGCGGCCTTGACCGTCCAGCGTCCCGTGCCCTTCTGCTCGGCCGCATCGACGATGACGTCGACGAGAGGCTTGCCCGTCTTCGCGTCGACCTGCTTCAGGACCTCGGCGGTGATCTCGACGAGGTAGCTCTCGAGGTCGCCCGAATTCCATTCGGTGAAGACGTCGGCGATCTGTGCGGGGGAGTAGCCCAGGGCGTCGCGGAAGAGGTTGTAGGCCTCGCCGATCAGCTGCATGTCGGCGTATTCGATGCCGTTGTGCACCATCTTGACGAAGTGGCCGGACCCGTCCGGGCCGATGTGTGTGCAGCACGGGGTGCCGTCGACCTTCGCGGAGATCTCTTCGAGCAGGGGCCCGAGAGCCTTGTAGGAGTCGACGGGTCCGCCGGGCATGATCGATGGGCCGTTGAGGGCACCTTCTTCGCCGCCGGAGATTCCTGCGCCCACGAACAGCAGACCGCGGTCCTTCATGGCCGCCTCGCGGCGGATCGTGTCGGTGTAGAGGGCGTTGCCACCATCGATGATGATGTCGCCTTCTTCCATCGCGCCGGCGAGCTCCTCGATCACCGCGTCGGTGGGGTCACCCGCCTTCACCATGATCAGCACGCGCCGTGGCTTCTCGAGGCTGGCGACGAACTCCTCGATGGTCTCCGAGCGTATGAACGTGCCCTCGTCGCCGTGTTCCTTCAGCAGCGCGTCGGTCTTGGAGATGCTGCGGTTGTGGAGCGCGACGGTGAACCCGTGGTGGGCGAAGTTGCGTGCGATGTTGGAGCCCATGACCGCGAGGCCGGTGACCCCGATCTGGGCGAGCGTGGACGAATCCGAAGAAGTCATGACTACAGCTTTCCCTGCGCGGGGAAAATTGGAAACTCGGACAGCCCGAGACGACGAAAAACGGGACACCGGCAACTGCCGATGTCCCGCTTCGTCGAGGTTCGACCGAAGCTCAGTCGGTGCTTCCCGCTGCGCGGCTGCGGAATCCACCGGTTCGTACGGTGGCATCCGGGCGGCCTTGATAGCCACCGCCGGTGCTGCGACGGTTCTCGTCGCGGCCTTGGTAGCCGCCGGTGCTGCGACGGTTCTCGTCACGGCCTTGGTAGCCGCCGGTGCTGCGACGGTTCTCCTCGCGGCCCTGGTAGCCGCCGGTGCTGCGACGGTTCTCCTCGCGGCCTTGGTAGCCGCCGGTGCTGCGACGCGAATCGGTACCGAAACGGCTTGCGCCGGTGGGGCGTTCACGACGCGGTGACTCGCGGATGGGGTCGCCGCTGGGAGCTTTGGCGCCCGTGATCGACATCAGTTCGGCAGAGCCGGGTGCGACGTCGACGGACGTCACCTTCACGCCGGCCATGCCGGTGAGCTTGCTGATGGTGCGGCGCTGGTTCGGCAGTGCGATGGCAACCACGGTGCCGGCTGCGCCTGCGCGTGCCGTGCGGCCCGCGCGGTGCATGTAGTCCTTGTGGTCGGCGGGCGGATCGACGTGCACGACGAGATCGATGCCGTCGACGTGGATGCCGCGGGCGGCGACGTCGGTGGCGACGAGGACGGGGGTGCGGCCGGTCTTGAACCGCTCGAGCACGCGGGTGCGCTGGTTCTGAGCCTTGCCGCCGTGCAGCGATTCGGCGTGAATGCCCACTGCGCGAAGGCGATCGGTGATTCCTTCGCATCCGAGCTTGGTGCGCGCGAACATGATGGTGCGACCTTCGCGCGAACCGATCTCGGCGAGGACGATGTCCTTCTGCCCGCGGCCCACGTTGAGGACGTAGTGGTCCATCGACTCCACGGCGGCCTTGCTGTCACCGGTGGAGTGCTGCACGTGATCGGCCAGGAACTGGCGGACCAGAGACTGCACTTCACGGTCGAGCGTTGCGGAGAACAGCAGGCGCTGCCCGTTCTGTGCGGTCTGTCCGAGGATGTCGCGCACCTCGGGCAGGAACCCCATGTCGGCCATCTGATCGGCTTCGTCGAGGGCGGTGATCTCTACGTTCTCGAGGACGCAGGTGCCCTGGCGCAGGTGGTCGTTCAGTCTTCCGGGCGTCGCGACGAGAACGTCGACGCCGCGGCGAAGCTGGTCCGCCTGGCGGGAGAACGGGGTGCCGCCGACGGCGGGACGCACGGTCAGGCCCAGGGCCGACGCGTACGAGGTGAGCGAATCGACGACCTGGAACGCAAGTTCACGGGTCGGCACCAGGACCAGAGCGCGGGGGCGCTTGGCTGCCGGACGATCGTCGCGGCCGGCGAGGCGGGTGAGCATCGGAAGACCGAACGCGAGCGTCTTGCCGGATCCGGTCTGGGCGCGGCCCAACACGTTTCGGCCTTCGAGCGCGTCGGCGATCGCCATCTTCTGGATGGGGGACGGCACGGTGATTTCGTTGCGTGCCAGCGCGCTGACGATGGCTGCGGGAAGTCCGAGGTCAGCGAAGGTGATCTCGGAATCGGCCGGTACGTCGATGGATGTGGTGGAGGAAATTGTGGTGTCTGCGCTTGTCAACGCGGTGGTACCTCTCGGGTTGCAGGCGCGTCGCGAAGCAGCGACCTTCTACGGTCGCGTAAGAGAGACGAGCCAGGGCACTCTTCACCTGGTCATCGATGCGCAAGCGGTGCTCGGGCGCAAATGGAAGGTGTCACAACACTGCAGTACTGACTGGGCGCAGCGCGTTATGTGCCATATCGAAAAATGGACGGTTCGGTTGTGAACCACTGGTAACAGTACAGGGCGTCAGCGCTTTCGCTCGACTCCTGTGAGCCAATCGACTCCGCCCGCGTCCGTCAGCGGGTGAGAAGACGCGACAGTTCGGTCAGCCACGGCACGGCCACGTAGACGGTCGGAACCACCAGGATGCCCGCAGCTGCCGCGTACGCGGCGACGGACGTTGCTCGGTCGGGCCCAGCGCCGCCCAGGCGTTGAACACGCACGAGGGTGCTCGGACCGCCCGCTGCCATGGCGCCTTTCGGCGCTGCCGACCCCGCGCAGGCCACCAAGGCCCGCGCGAGGGGGCGGGGGCCGGTGACCTTGACCGCGGAATCGTCGGCGAGCAGTTCGACGAGAAGTTGCACGGCGCCGAGGGCGGATCGGCTACGCACGATGCGTGGAAAGGCTTCGTTGACGGCGGTGAACGCTTCGAGTACGAGGTCGTGACGAGCGCGCAGGTGCGAACGCTCGTGGCTGAGGATGGCGGTGAGTTCGACACGGTCGAGGTTGGCGATGGTGCCTTCACTCAGGACGACCCGCTGTCTCAGTCCCGGAAGGCAGTATGCGATCGGCTCCTCGGAGTCGAGGACCCGAATATCCGCTCCGTGGCACCCGGGGGTCGACGCCGATCCACAGTCGAGCAGGTCGACGAGCATCCGGTGCCGGGCGCGGCGGCGCCGGGTTCGCACCGCGACAAGAGACGACGCGTAGATCAGTCGAGCGCCGATCACCAACGTGATGGCGAGTACGACGACGTAGAGAATCCAGAGCGGGAGGCCGAGGGCATCGATTTCGGCGGTGGGTGCGGTGGTCGGTCTGCCGTCGGCGCCGGGTACGAGCAACTGGCTCGCGATGGCAAGGCCGGAGCTGAAGGCCGACAGCACTGCGGCCAGCGCGATGGCCTGCCACAGCACCAATGCGGCGCGCGGAGTGCGGTGTGGCCACCGGGCACGGGCGAGGAGGGCGGGAACCGGGCCTGCCAGGACGAGCGCCAGCACCGCGAACACCAGCGCTGTCGTTGCGCTCACGTCCTCCATGACTGCTCACTCACTGCCGTGGTCCGGCTGCTGTGGTTATACGTCCGGTCGGTCCTTCGCTTCGAGCGCAGCCAGCGCGTCGCGCAGCGCTGCGGCTTCGTCCGCACCGACCTGACCGACGAAATGCACCAGTGCGGCAGCGCGTCCACCGGATCGGTCGGCCTGCTGCAATGCGTCGACCATCAGGCTGGCCACCAGTTCCTCACGGCCGTGTACCGGAGCGTACCTATGGGCGCGGTCGTCTCGCTGCTGAGTCACCAACTGCTTCTTAGCGAGGCGCTGCAGGACGGTCATGACCGTGGTGTAGGCGAGTTCGCGTCGCTGTGCGAGCGCTTCGTGGACTTGACGCACGGTCTGCGGTTCGTCGTTCGACCACAGATGTTCCATGACTGCGCGTTCGAGTTCGCCTAGGCCTGCCATGGGATGCACTCTACTCAGCGTCCGACAGAGCTGCGTACTACGCGTCGTAGCAGCCAGTCGGTGCCACGTGTGGCGGTGTTCGAAGCGCCGTCGGTCCGATCGCTATCGTGTGCCTGTCTATCGTGTGCCTGTCTATCGTGTGACTGTGGTGGGAGTGCCGTGCTGACGGTTGCAAGAGTGTCGCTCATATCTGGTTGGTTGCCCGTCGTGGCCGCCGTTCTCGGTGTACTCGGAGTGTTGTGGCTTGTCGCCGTGCGGTCGCGACGGCACGTCGCCGTCACCGTCCCGCTCTGCGCGGTGTCCGCGGCCGTGGTCACCGTTGCCGCGTGGTACGTCGTGGAGAAGGTGTGGCGACCGTTTCCCGACCCGATCGAAACCGTCATCTACGTGTGGATCGGTACCGGGTTGTTCGCTCTGTTCGTGCTGGTACCGCGGTTGCTTCGATCCCGAGGATGGGTAGGCCGCATCGTCACGGTCCTGGCGGTCGTTGCGGTGGTGTTGACGGCGTCTCTGCACGTCAACGCCAAGTTCGACGCGTACCCCACGCTGGGAACTGTCATCGGTGTGTCGGACGAGAATGCGACGGCATTCTCCGACATCCCCGGTTTTCAGGGCGACCCGGTGACCGGCGATCCCCTCGACACGGTCTGGACGCCGCCGCAAGGGCAGCCCTCCGCGGGTCGGGTGACCTCTGTCGCCATCCCGAACACGCAGTCGGGGTTCACGGCCCGAGAGGCGAAGATCTACCTGCCGCCCGCGTACTTCGCGAACCCGAGGCCGCTGCTGCCGTTCATGGTGCTGCTCGCCGGTCAGCCGGGATCTCCCGACGATTGGTTCAACGGCGGCAAACTCGCCGAGACCATGGATACGTTCGCCGCCGCGCACGCCGGGTTGTCTCCAATCGTGATCGTCGCGGACGGCACCGGATCGGAGGTCGCCAATCCCTTGTGTGTGGATTCACCGTTGGGCAACGTCGCCACCTACCTCGCCAAGGACGTTCCCGCGTGGGCGGTCGCGAACCTGCAGATCGACACGAACCCGAAGCACTGGGCTATCGGGGGATTGTCCTACGGCGGGACCTGCTCCCTCCAAATGGCGACCAACTACCCGGATGTGTATCCGACGTTTCTCGATCTGTCGGGACAGCTCGAGCCCACACTCGGTGACCGACAGCGCACCCTCGACGCTGCGTTCGGTGGAGACGAGAAGGCGTTCGAAGCGGTCAACCCCGTGGATCTGATGAAGGCGAAGAAGTATCCCGACACCGCGGGGGTGTTCGTGGTCGGTGCGAACGACAACGATTACCGTCCGGGTGTGATGACCCTGTACGCCGACGCGCAGGCGGCCGGGATGAACGTGAAGTATCTCGAATTACCCGGCGCCCACAGTTTCGAAGTGTGGTCGGCAGGATTGATCCAGCAACTGGAGTGGCTGTCGCAGCGGATGGGAATCCTGTCGTGAATGCAGTGCTACTGCGCATCCGCCGTCAGGCCGTGCGGATCGGGGCGCTCGTGCGGTTCGGCGCGGAGGGCGCACCGGTCAGCCTCACCCTGCTGGCGATCATGTGGATTGCCGGCATAGCAGGAGCAATCGCCACCGACGACTGGTCGAAGTTCGTGGATCGACACTTCGCCGTCGGCATCGTTCCGTTCGAGCACCTGCGGCTCTGGACTCCGCTGACGGCGGGTGTCCTGTCCGTCGGCGTCGCATCGTTCGTGTCCGCAACCCTGTTGATCGTCCTGGTCGCCGCGCCCATCGAGCACCGGATCGGCTGGCGCCGTATGGGAATCGCGATCCTGTCGACGCAGGTCGCCGGTTCGTTGCTGGGGCTCGGTGCTGCTGCAGTGGCAAAACTCCTCGACGAGGACTGGGGCTTTCGGCTGCACCTCGGTGTCGCCGTCGGCCCGAACACCTGGATCGTCGGCGCACTCATGGCGGCGAGTGCCGGCATGGACACGTTGTGGCGCCGACGCGTGCGGGTCGGACTGTTCGCTCTTCTGATTGTGCTCGCGCTCTTCGGTGGGCACCTGCAGGACGTCATCCGTCTCGCGGCCGCGGTCGTAGGTCTGATTGCCGGTCCCGCGATCGTCGGAAAGTCGCCTCGCGGAACACGTCTGGCCGGAACACAGCGCGAGGGGCGGGTTCTCGTCGCGCTGGTGGTTGCCGCGACGACGTTGGGTCCGTTGCTGGCTGCGTTCTCGCCGGAAGCGGTCGGACCCTTCGCTGTGCTCCGAGATCTTTTTCGGTCCAGTCCGTTGTCCGTGTCGGAGGTGCGCGATATCTGCGCCGACACGCCGACCGCCGCGGAATGCCGGCGCGGTTTGCTCGAATTACGTCTCAGCGGCGTGGGACCCACGATTCTGTCGCTGATGCCGTCCATCTTCCTGCTGGTTCTCGCCGACGGGTTGCGCCGAGGACGTCGATTCGCGTGGGCAGCATCGGTGACCGCGCAGGTCCTGCTCGTCGCGGTGTCGGTTGCGAACTTCGCCATCCGTTTCATCGAATCGGGAGATGACCAGTCGATCTTCTACGGTCTGGATTCACCGACCTTCTACCGCACCGCAGTGCCGTTTCTGACCCCCGTGGCCGTGCTGCTGGTGTTGGTGGCAACACGAAAGTGGTTCGACGTGTCGGCGCCGCGCGGAACGTACCGACGGTTCTGGTCGACCGTCGCCCTGGCGGCCGTGGTGCTCGGCGTCGTGTTCGTCGCCGGCGGCCTCGCGGCCGGACAGGGATTCGACCGGCCGCCGGGAGTGTGGGCGCTCGTCGCGGAGTACCCGGACCGTCTCGTGCCACCGGTGTACCTGCAGTGGCTCGATCCGCAGTTCCTGCCGGACAGTGTCGCCACAACCCTGCTGTACGAGTGGGTCGGCGTGTTGTTCTGGGTAGTCGTCACGGTGCTGACGGCGGGGACGTTCGTGAAACCCGCGTTCGGGACCGAGACCGAAGCAGCCGAGCGCGCACGCGAGCTGCTGTGCGCGAGTGGCGGCAGCGCGCTGTCCTGGATGACCACCTGGCGCGGTAATCGGTACTGGTTCGCCCCGGACGGACGGAGTTACGTTGCCTTCCGGGTCATTGCGGGTGTTGCGCTGACGACCGGTGGGCCTGTCGGACCGTCGGCCCGTCACCGTGACTCGGTGGTCGGGTTCGCAGAATTCGCAGCGAGCAACGGATGGGTGCCGTGCTTCTACTCGGTCACCGCGGACATACGGACGATCACCGACGGTTTGGGCTGGTCGGGCATTCAGGTGGCAGAGGAAACGGTCCTGCCGCTGCAGAGTCTCGCGTTCACCGGGAAGAAGTTCCAAGACGTGCGCACGGCGGTCAACCGGGCGAAGAAGGCCGGTGTCGAGGCCGAGTGGATCAACTTCGGCACGGCCCCGCTGGCGATCACCGATCAGATCACCGCCATCTCCGAGGAATGGGTTGCCGACAAGGGCATGCCCGAAATGGGCTTCACGCTCGGTGGACTCGAGGAAATCGACGACCCTCAGGTCCGGTGCCTGGTCGCGGTCGACGAACATCGCACCGTGCACGGCATCACGTCCTGGATGCCGGTCTACCGGGACGGTGAAATCGTCGGGTGGACATTGGATTTCATGCGGCGCAGATCGGAGGGATTCCGGCCCGCGATGGAGTTCCTGATCGCGTCGGCGGCCCTACTGCTTCAGCAGGAGGGCGCGTCGTTCCTGAGCCTGTCCGGCGCGCCACTCGCCAAGATCGACGACCCGAACGGCGATTCCGAGGCCCTTGCGGGCTCGACTCTGTCGACGGTTCTCGAACGGCTGCTCGACGTCGTCGGTCGTACCCTCGAACCGGTCTACGGCTTCCGGTCGCTGCTGGCCTTCAAATCGAAGTTCCAGCCCGAGTACGAGCCCATGTACATGACGTTCGCCGACCCCGGTGCGCTGCCCAGCATCGGAAACGCCATCGGTCGCGCATACCTCCCGGACGTGTCGTTCGGTCAGAGCGTCCGGCTGATCAGGACGATGCTCGATCGCTAGCTGCAACAGCGGGTCTGACCGGCCCGCCGACGGAGCCGTAGACATGGCGGGTACCGATCGGGACGATCAGCGGTCGATCGGAGACCGGGTCGGCGATGACCGTCGCGTCGAGACCGAACACGTCCCGAAGCAGCTCCTCGGTGATCACGTCGGCCGGTGATCCGCTTGCCACGATCCGTCCGGCCTGCATGACAACGAGCTCGTCGCTGTAGCGGATGGCGAGGTTGAGATCGTGCAGAACCATCACCACCGTGCGGCCCAGTTCCTCGTGCATCCGGTCGACGAGGTCGAGAACTTCCATCGAGTGTGCGAGATCGAGATACGTAGTCGGCTCGTCCAGCAGCAAGATGTCTGTGCCCTGCGCCAGTGCCATGGAGATCCACGCGCGTTGCCGTTGACCTCCGGACAGTTGGTCGATGGGACGGTCGGCCAGATCGGCGACACCGGTGAGTTCGAGTGCACGCGCCACTTCGGTCTCGTCGTCACCGGACCATTGGCGGATCCAGGTCTGGTGCGGATTGCGGCCACGCGCGACGAGGTCGGCGACCCGTAGTCCTTCGGGTGCGATCGGAGCCTGCGGCAGCATGCCGAGGATTCGGGCCACCTCCTTGGTCTTCATGGAGTGAATGGCCTTGCCGTCGAGGAGGATCTGTCCACCTCTCGGCTTGAGCAGCCGCCCCAGGGACCGAAGGAGAGTCGACTTTCCACATCCGTTGGGCCCGATGACCGTGGTGATCACTCCGGTCCGGATGGCGAGATCGAGGCCGTCGACGACGATGCGGTCGCCGTAACCCAAACTGATTCCCTCGGCGACGAGCCGATCGGGAGCGCCGACGAGCCGGTCGGAAGTGCTCATGCCGACACCTTTCGGTTGCTGCGGACGAGTAGGTAGAGAAGGAACGGGCCACCCAGTGCCGAGGTGACGATGCCGACCGGCAACTCCACCGGCAGGATCGTCCGTCCGACGAAATCGGCGAACAACACCAGTATTGCGCCGCAGAGCGCGGAGCCGAGCAGCGGAGGACCGGAGGTGCGGAGCAGTCTCAGGGCCACCTGAGGCGCAGCCAGTGCGACGAATCCCACCGGCCCTGCGACCGCGGTCGCCGCCGCCGCCAGAACCACCGCAGCGAAGAGGAAGCCGGCCTGGTTCCGTTGCAATCCGAGGCCGAGCGATCGAGCGTTGTCGTCGCCGAGCCGCAGGATCGTCAGCCTGGTCGAACCCACGATCAACGCTGCACCGACCACGAGGACGGTCACGAGGATGGGCCATACCTGCGCCCACGTGGTGGCGCCGAGCGATCCGGTCAGCCAGACCTGCGCGCGTGCCACGTCGGTGATGTCCGCGGACACGAGCATCCACCCGATGAGCGCGGTCAGAATGGCATTGATGCCGATTCCGACCAGTACGAGCCGGAATCCTGAGACACCGCCGCGCCAGGAGAGCGAGTAGATCGCGATCGCGGCCAGAAGGCTTCCGATGAGAGCGGCGAGTGGAAGCCCCAGCGTCGCAAGGATTCCCACCAGAGTTCCGCCGCCGCCGAGCACGATCAACGCGACCGCCGCCGCGCTGCCGCCGGCGGTGATGCCGAGCAGGTCCGGGCTCGCCAGTGGATTGCGGGACACGGACTGGGTGACCGCGCCGGACAGACCGAGCGCCGCGCCGACGAGAAGGCCCGTGAGGCTGCGGGGGAGCCGTAGATCCATGACGACGAAGTTCTGGATTCGGGTGCCACCCCCGAGGAGTACGTCGACTACCTGGGGGATGGACAGTGGGTAGTCGCCGCGACCGATGCCGAGACAGAACACGAGGAGAAGCACCAGCGTCATCGCCGCCGTCACGACCAGCATCAGTGGGCGGCGCACCATCGACACGCGGCCGATACGGACGGCCGGGCGCGTCGGAACGCGCACCCTGTCGACGTACGTATCTTCGGACAGCGTCACAGCGTCACCAGCTTTCGACGCCGGATCAAGGCGATGAAGAAGGGCGCTCCGACGATCGCGAGAACGATGCCCACCTGTAGTTCGCCGGGACGAACGAGCACCCGCCCGATGACGTCGGCGAGAACGAGCAGCAGTCCGCCCAGCAGTCCCGAGTAGGGCACGAGCCACCGATAGTCGGGTCCGGTCATCGACCGCGCGATGTGCGGAACGACGAGACCGACGAAGGCGATCGGACCGCAGGCAGCGGTGGCCGCCCCGGTCAACAACGTGATCGCGACGATGCCGATCACGCGGGAGAGTCCGACGTTGGTACCCAACGACCGGGCGACGTCGTCGCCCAGGCTGAGGGTGTTCAGGCTGGGCGTACTTGCCAACGCGACGACGATCCCCACGACGATGAACGGGAGGACGGTCCACAGAATGTCGGTTCCGCGTCCGGCCACCGATCCGACGATCCAGAAGCGGTAGCCGTCGAGGGTCGTCTGATCGAGCAGGACGACAGCGTTGGTCATGGCCTGGAGGAAGAACGCGACTGCGGCGCCCGCGAGAGCGAGGCTGAGTGGGCTGGACGCGCCCGATCCGATCGACGACAGACCGAACACGACGATGCTGGCCACGGCCGACCCCGCGAACGCGAACCACAGGTAGTCACCCGGCGACACGACGTCGAACAGGTAGATGCCCATGACGACGAAGAAGGCTGCCCCGGCGTTCAGGCCCAGAAGGCCTGCGTCGGCGAGGGGATTGCGCGTGTGACCCTGGATGAGCGCACCCGCCACACCGAGCGCGACGCCGACCACGAAGCCGAGTGCGGTGCGAGGAATGCGCAGCGAGCGAACGACGGTGTCGGTGTCGCTTCCGGTCGAGGCCACCAGTGCGTGGAAGATCTCGGTGAAGGCGAGCGGACGCGCGCCGATCGCGACGCTCATGGCGGCGACGACGACGAGTGCCACGGCGAGCACGATCAACCCGATCAGGCGACGACGCCGAACCGCGGCCACCGTTCCGTCGGCCTTGATGGGCTCGAAACCTTCGTGAACCGCCGTCTTGCGGCGTACCACCTCGACGCCGCGGGTGCGAGGGCGAAGTGCGCGCCCGACCCCGACGGCAGCACGACTCTGCGTGTCGCGCAGTACGAGTCCGACGGCGTTCTTGCCGGCTCCTGCACCGGTCCTGCCGTCGCGGAAACCTCGATTCCAGACGAAGACGCTTGCGGCTACCACCACAGCGAGACCGCCGAACACCACGCGGTCCGCCTGGCCACCGCCGTTGTCGTCTCGCAAGGACTGAACCACCAGGGCGCCGAGAACCAGCGGTAGAGCCACCATCAGCAGATCGAGGGCATCGGCGACGAGCGTGAGACGCCGCGGGGCCGGACCCGTCGGCACGACCGTGGTGCCGTACCGGTCGTCCGGGGCGACGTGCGGACCCGACGACGGGTCGGGGAGGGCTGCGTGGCCCACGGATCGCGTCGTCACGCCTGTTGCCCTCCAGCCTCGGTGTCGCGTTGTCCCTCCAGGTTACGGAAGGCTAACCAAATGGGTCGTGCGGGTGGTCGTTTTGCCGCGTGCGATCACGGTCACACGAATCCGGATGCCGCTGCACGAATCACTCTGGTTAGGCTAACCTACATTTAACGACGGGCAATGGAGGTCGAGCAGTGACTGCAGTGCAGGACAGGTGGGCGACAGAACAGGTCGTCGGCGCGGCTGCGCGCCTGGCCGAGGCGTCGTCGGTGTTGGCCCACAGCAACATTCGACTGCGCAGGCTGGATCCCGAACATCCTCGTGTGTACGCCGTCGCGGACATGAGCACACAGGGAAAGAGACGTTGGTGGGCGTTGGCGTCCGGGTCGGAGTCCGGTCGAATCGCCACGTTGTACAGACGCGCCGAGCAGGACGCCACCCGTCCGGCGGATGCCGTCGAGCAGGTTGCCACCGCGTTGATCCATGCCGTCGTCGGGCGGGCGACGGCGTTGCTCGCACTGGAGGCGCGCGTGTGGGATCCCGGGATCGACAATCTGTGGATCCACCTCGACAGTGACGTCGGCATCGATTGGACCGGCGTGGTCGACCCCACGCTGCGCGTGCTGGCGAGTGACGCGAACGCCGGTCGGCCCGGTGTCGTGACCGTGCCGTGCGTGGAGGCACTGGTCATGTGGACCGCCCACCGCTGCCTGACGTCGTTGTTCGAGATACGCAGAGCGCTGGGCGAATGCGATGCAGTGGACGACGGCCGGTTCTGGGGGCTGGTCGGGCGTGCGGTGGTCGGTGCGTCGTCGTTCGTGCCGGTGCTCGGCGGGTCCGATCAACGGGCCGGTTGGCTCCGCGGCCAGGAACTGCTCGACGCGTTCGTCGCTCTGGGACAACCCGTACGCGGACAGGCGCGATCGAAGCAGATGACTTAGGACAGCCTTTCCTATATGCTCGACCGAAACACCGAGACAACACCGGACCGGCCGGAGTCCTGAGGGCTGCAGTGACTCCCGGTCCTTGCCACGACGGGCCCCACACGCGAATGCGCCGTGTGGGGCCCGTCGATCTTTCCCTCTCGTAGTGTCGGTGCCTCGCAGTGTCGGTGCCTCGTAGTGTCAGTACGAAGACACAGTGACGAAGACGGACAAGGGAGACGGCATGGCTGGAGTACCGACCGGAGACGACCTCGCGGCAATGCTCGCGACCGGGTTCGACAAAGTGATCGGACTGTCCTTCACCGAACTCACGCCCGATCGCGTACGGGCGACATGGACCGTCACACCGGAACTGTTGCAGCCGTGGGGAATCGTGCACGGGGGAGTGCACTGCGCAGTCATCGAGTCGGTGGCCAGCGCGGCCGGTTCGGTCTGGCTCGGCGACCGAGGTCACGTCGTCGGGGTCAACAACAGCACCGACTTCATTCGCGCCTGCAGGTCGGGAGTTCTCCGAGCGGAGGCGCTTCCGATTCATCGGGGCCGCACTCAGCAGTTGTGGGTCGTCGTCGTCACCGACGAGAACGACCGTCAAATCGCGCGCGGGCAGGTGCGCCTGCAGAACATCACCGACACGGCCGCGATCGGCAACTGACGCGGCAGTCTGGGAGACTTCGTCCCGTGATCGACCCACATCTCGCCGCCGCAGCTCTGGACCGTATCGACTCGATTCTCGATCCCGTCGATCGCCGCCTCGAACTGGACTACCCCGGCGAACGCTTCGGGGGCCAACCCGCCCACACCGTCTACGTCAGCGCCGCAGACGCCACCGACCGAACCACCGACGAGTGGGGTGCGAGGGCGTCCACGTTGCTCGCGGACAATTCCGAGGTGCTGTCCTCGCTCGCGGGCGCCGACGTGGTCAAACGGGTCGCAAACAGGCTCTCCCGCAACCCGATACAAGACCTCCGCATCGACTTCGAAGACGGGTACGGATGGCGGGGAGATCCCGTCGAGGACGAACACGCCCGCGCCGCCGGAGCCGTTCTGGCGGGACTTTCGGCACGTAACGACGGCCCGATCGCTCTCGGCATCAGGGCGAAGGGGCTGGCGCCGCACGAGCGCAGGCGCGGTATTCGCACTCTCGAACTCGTACTCGACGCAGCGGGCGGCGTCCCCGACGGTTTCGTCTTCACCGTGCCCAAACTTCGTGCCGTGGAGCAGGTGTCCGCGGTGGTCGCGCTGTGCGAGGAGCTGGAGACGGCACACGGCCTGACCACCGGGGCCTTGCGTTTCGAGTTGCAGATCGAAAGCCCGCAAGCGGTTGTCGGTGCGGACGGGACCGCCACCGTGGCTCGCGCGATTCACGCCGCGGACGGCCGGTGCACCGGATTGCACTACGGCACATACGACTACAGCGCAGCCTGCGGCATCACATCGGCCCAGCAATCACTCGAACATTCGGTGGCCGACCACGCGAAGGACGTGATGATGGCTGCGGCGGCACAGACCGGAGTCTGGATCAGTGACGGCTCGACACAGGTCGTTCCCGTCGGAAATCACGAGCAGGTGACCGACGCGATCCGGCGCCACTTCCGGCTCGTCACCAGGTCGCTCGAACGCGGTTTCTATCAGGGCTGGGACATGCACCCGGGTCATCTCGTCACGAGGTGGCTCGCTACGTTCGCCTTCTTCGGAGCTGCTCTCGAGCCCGCTGCCGTCCGGTTGCAGGCCTACCTCGACAAGCAATCCGGCGGAGTCATGGACGAACCGGCCACTGCTCAGGCCCTCGCTGCCGTGCTGCTGCGTGGCCTCGACACGGGATCGTTCGATTCGGCTGCAGTCGCCGCGGTGGCACCGGACGTCACACCCGAGGTGCTGCGCGGCCTGCTCTCGCGCAGAACTCCTCTGGAATGACCCACCTGCTCTGCACTGTGGCCCGGCGACTTTCGTGTCACCATTGCTGCGTCCGACTAGCCTGAGTCCCACTGCCCCGAGTCCCACTGCCCCGAGTCCCACTGCCCGAGTCGAGAACCGAGGAGCGCGTCGATGCGTTTGTCACCGCACGAGCAGGAACGGCTGCTGTTGAGTTACGCGGCGGAACTGGCTCGCAGGCGGCAACAGCGCGGGCTGAAGCTGAACCATCCCGAATCCATCGCGATCATCACGGACCACCTGCTCGAAGGGGCGCGGGACGGAAGATCGGTTGCAGAACTGATGGTTTCGGGTCGCGAGGTGCTGTCCCGGAGCGACGTCATGGACGGCATTCCTGAGATGCTCGTCGAAGTTCAGGTCGAGGCGACGTTCCCGGACGGAACCAAACTCATCACCGTGCACAACCCGATCACGTGAGGTGCGCATGATTCCCGGAGAAGTCATCACCGAGGACGGTGTGATCGAGCTGAACGCCGGCGCGGTCGTCACCGAACTGCACGTGGTCAACGACGGTGACCGTCCGGTCCAGGTCGGCAGCCACGTCCACTTCGCCCAGGCCAACGCCGCGCTCACGTTCGATCGCGTCCGTGCGCACGGCAAGAGGTTGGACATTCCGGCGGGAACCGCAGTGCGATTCGAGCCCGGAATTGCGCAGGACGTCGTTCTCGTCGATCTCGGAGGAACGCGAGAAGTCCACGGGCTCAGCATGACCCCACCCGGAAAGTTGGATTCCTGATGGCCGAACTGTCCCGTGCTCGCTACGCGCAACTCTTCGGGCCCACGACCGGTGACCGAATTCGGCTGGCCGACACGGACCTTCTCGTCGAGATCACCGAAGATCGCTGCGGTGGACCGGGTCTTGCGGGTGAGGAAGCAGTGTTCGGCGGCGGCAAGGTGATTCGCGAGTCGATGGGGCAATCTCGCGCAACTCGCGCCGACGGTGCTCCGGACACGGTCATCACCGGCGCCGTGATTCTCGATCATTGGGGAGTCATCAAGGCCGACATCGGTATTCGTGACGGGCGAATCGTCGCTCTCGGCAAAGCCGGCAATCCCGACACCATGGACGGAGTGCATCCCGGTCTCGTCATCGGTCCGTCGACCGAGATCATCGCTGGGAACGGCCGCATCGTCACCGCCGGTGCCATCGACTGCCACGTGCACCTCATCGCACCGCAGATCATGGAGGAGGCGCTCGGCAGCGGAATCACCACGATCATCGCCGGCGGTACCGGACCTGCCGAAGGCACCAAGGCCACCACGGTGACTCCCGGCGCCTGGCACCTGGCCCGCATGCTCGAAGCGCTCGACGGCTGGCCGATGAACATCGTGCTGTTGGGCAAGGGCAACACGGTCAATCCCGACGCGATGTGGGAGCAGTTGCGAGCCGGTGCATCCGGGTTCAAGCTGCACGAGGACTGGGGTTCGACGCCCGCGGCCATCGACGCCTGCCTCACTGTCTGCGATGCCGCCGGCGTCCAGGCCGCGTTGCACTCCGACACTTTGAACGAAGCAGGTTTCGTAGAGGACACCCTGGCCGCGATCGCCGGCCGCGGGATTCACGCGTACCACACCGAAGGTGCAGGCGGCGGCCATGCACCGGACATCATCACGGTGGCCGCGCAGCCACACGTCCTGCCGAGTTCCACCAACCCCACGAGGCCGCACACGGTCAACACGCTCGACGAACATCTGGACATGCTGATGGTGTGTCATCACCTCAGCCCCTCCATCCCCGAGGATCTTGCGTTCGCGGAGAGTCGAATTCGACCGTCGACCATTGCAGCCGAGGATCTGTTGCACGACATCGGTGCCATCTCGATGATCGGCAGCGATTCGCAGGCCATGGGCCGCATCGGAGAAGTGGTGATGCGGACGTGGCAGACCGCCCACGTGATGAAGAAGCGGCGCGGCTTTCTTCCGGGCGACACCCGTGCGGACAACGAGCGCGCCAAGCGATACGTCGCCAAGTACACGATCTGCCCGGCCGTCGCGCACGGACTCGACAAGGAGGTGGGGTCCGTGGAACCGGGTAAGCTCGCCGATCTCGTGTTGTGGGAACCGGCGTTCTTCGGCGTGCGCCCACACGTGGTGATCAAGGGCGGGATGATCGCGTGGGCAACGATGGGCGACGCCAATGCGTCCATTCCCACTCCGCAGCCCGAACTGCCGCGGCCGATGTTCGGCGCCACCCCGAAGGCCGCCGCTGCCACGTCCCTTCACTTCGTGTCCCCGCAGGCCATCGAAGACGGTCTGGCGGACCGGCTGGCGTGCGACCGAAAGCTGGTCGCGGTCGGCAACGTTCGCCGCATCGGCAAGGCCGACATGCCCAACAACGACGCGACGCCGAGCATCGAGGTCGATCCGGACACCTTCACGGTCCGCATCGACGGCGACGTGTGGACCGAGCAGCCGGCAACGGAACTGCCCATGGCGCAACGGTATTTCCTGTTCTGATGAGCCCGGTCTGATGCACCTGTCCGCCTTGCTCACGCTCAGCGATTCGCGGTTGCCCATCGGGGGACATGTGCATTCCGGAGGTGCCGAGGAAGCGGTGTCCTCGGGCATGGTGCACGACCTCGCCACCGTGGAGGCGTACCTCCTGCGTCGCATCAGGTCGAGCGGAGCCGTCGCCGGCTCGATCGCCGCTGCCGTGGCATCGGGACTTCTCGATCCGACCTCCGCCGATTTCGAGACGGATGCTCGTACGCCGTCACCCGCCGCGCGAGCCGCGTCTCGGGCACAAGGCCGGGGCTTGTTGAGGCTGGCCAAACACACCTGGCCGCAACACGATTGGTCGCCGTTGGGGTCGCGACCGCACCTGCCCGTAGTGTCCGGTGTGGTTGCCGACATCACCGGTCTCGGTCCGCGGGAGACAGCTCTGGTGCAGATCTACACCGCCATGACCGGTTCGGCGATCGCCGCACAGCGACTCCTCGCGCTCGATCCGGCCGATGTGGCGGCGTGCACCTTCGGGCTGACCGCGGAATGCGATCTGGTTGCCGAATCGGTGACGGCTCGTCTACCGGACCTCGCGGACCTGTCCGATCCGCTTCTCGACTTCCTCGGCGAGAAACACCTCGAGCGCGATCGACCCCTGTTCGTATCCTGAAGTCCAGCAACGCAGAAACCTGTCAGAAAGAGAGTTCCCATGCCCCCGCATCTCATCGACGGCGAACCGCATTCCCACGCGCATGATCGGCCCAAGCGCACCCGAACGCCCGGCGAGGCGCTTCGGATCGGTATCGGCGGACCGGTCGGGTCGGGAAAGACCGCGCTGGTCGCCGCACTCTGCCGGGAACTGCGAGAAGAGTTGTCGCTGGCGGTGCTGACGAACGACATCTACACCACCGAAGATGCGGACTTCCTCCGCCGACATGCCGTACTGCCGGACGAACGAATCACCGCGGTACAGACCGGCGGATGTCCGCATACGGCGATACGTGACGACATCACGGCGAACCTCGATGCCATCGACGACCTGGTCGAACACAACCCTCCGTTGGACCTCGTCCTGGTCGAGTCCGGTGGCGACAACCTCACGGCCACCTTCTCGTCCGGCCTGATCGACGTCCAGATATTCGTCGTCGACGTCGCCGGCGGAGACAAGGTTCCGCGCAAAGGTGGTCCGGGCGTGACGTTCTCGGATCTGCTGGTCATCAACAAGACCGACCTTGCGCCGATGGTGGGTGCGGATCTGTCGGTGATGGAACGCGACGCAGCCGCCGCACGTGACGATCGACCCACGGTGCTGATCTCGTTGACGGACGATCCGTCGGCCACCAAGGTGCTGAGTTGGGTGCGTGAACAACTTGCTGTGGTCGCGGAGTCCGACGCGGCGCTCAGCAGCACGTAGCTTGCGTACGCAAGTCCTGGTTGTCGCATCGGCCAGTCGAAGCCCTCGATTCGATGCCGTCGGAGGCATTGCGGCACGTCAGACGGGACGCGACACCGTGCACCTGATCGGAACGGCACAGACACCACTCGGCGGTGACGAGATCTGCGTCGACGTGCGGGTCGAGGCCGGGGCGAGGTTGGTGCTGCGAAGCGTGGCTGCCACGGTGGCCCTGCCCTCACGGGAGACGGACCTGTCCTCCGCATCCTGGACATTCGACGTGGCCGACGGTGCGTCGCTGGTCTTCGACCCGCAACCGACCATCGTGGCGTCCACCGCGGACCACCGGACGGTCACGCGCGTGGTGATGGCACGGTCGGCGTCGGTCGTCGTACGCGAGAGAGTGCGGATCGGGCGATCGAACGAAAGCGCCGGACGATGGTCGGGGGCGTTGAACGTCGACGTCGAAGGCCGACCTCGATTACGTCATCGGCTCGAACTCGGTCGTGGCGCCGCGGGACACGACGTACTGTTCGCGCCGTCCGCACTCGTCAGCACGCTCCACATCGGTGACGACGAGGCCGACACCGTGACGGTCGATGGACATCGTCTGGACCGGACCACTGTTCGGCTCCCGCTCGCCGGCGGCGGTTCGCTGTGCACCTGGCTGGGCGGCGAACTGCCCAGTTCTTGACGCGGACGTGCTACCTACGACGAAGGCCGCCGATACGACGCGCGTATCGGCGGCCTTCGTCGAAGATTCGGGTCAACCCGCGCGTGTGGCTCCGGCGTCCTCACGTTCGGGGTCGGTCGGCGAGGCACCGGACGCTGCGTCCTTCTCGGTGCTGTCCGCCTGATCCTGCTTGCCGGCATCGTCCATGGACGCGCTCACGACTCGCTGGCCGACCTTAGGCGACGCCTCCACTGTGCGAGTGGGAACGGAGATGCCGTCGATCTGCTTTTCCTTGCCCAACGTGTGAAGTTGCTCGATGGCCAACCGTGCGAACACCTGCTGCTCGGTAGACGCCATCTGAGCACGCCCGCGTCCGAGGAAGGTGACGAACCAGCTGATGATCGTCGTCAGGCGGTTGCGGTAGCCGACCTGGTAGAACAGGTGCAGCCCAAGCCACGCGACCCACGCGATGAACCCGCCGAACTCCAGCTTCCCGACCTTCGCGACCGCGCTGAAACGCGACACCGTGGCCATCGAGCCCTTGTCGAAGTAGGAGAAGGGCTTGCGCTGTGCCGGGTCGTCCCCGCTCAGGGATCCCTTGATCTGCTTGACTGCGTACTTGGCACCCTGAATAGCGCCCTGCGCCATACCGGGAACGTCCTTGACCGACATCATGTCGCCCACGACGAACACATTGGGGTGTCCCTTGACCGTCAGGTCGGGTTCCACGATCACGCGGCCTGCGCGGTCTACCTCGGTGCCGTCCGACTGATCGGCGAGCTGCTTGCCCAGCGGGCTGGCCTGCACGCCGGCCGACCACACCTTGCACTGCGCCTCGATGCGTCGCTCGGTGCCGTCCTTGTCCTTGACGGTGATTCCGTCGACGTCGACACCGGTGACCATGGCGTTCAGCTGAACGTCGACACCCAGCTTCTCGAGTCGGCGCTGCGCCTTGAGTCCGAGCTTCTCACCCATCGGCGGCAGCACGGCCGGGGCGGCGTCCAGCAGGATCACCCGCGCGTTCTTGGGGTCGATGTTGCGGAAGGCGCCGTCGAGAGTGCGGCCCGCGAGTTCCGAGATCTGGCCTGCCAGCTCGACACCGGTCGGTCCTGCGCCGACCACCACGAACGTCAGGAGGCGCTCGCGCTCCTGCGGATCGGTGGACAATTCGGCTTGCTCGAACGAACCGAGAATGCGGCCGCGCAGTTCGAGCGCATCGTCGATCGTCTTCATGCCGGGGGCGAACTCGGCGAAGTGATCGTTACCGAAGTAGGACTGCTGCGCGCCTGCCGCGACGATGAGGCTGTCGAACGGTGTGACCGTGACGCGCTCGAGCAGTCGTGACGTGACCGTCTGCGCCGTCAGATCGATGTTCTCCACATCACCCATCAGCACTTCCGCGTTCTTCTGCTTCCGCAGAATGACGCGGGTGGCGGGCGCGATCTCGCCGACGGAGAGAATGCCCGTGGCCACCTGGTACAACAGGGGCTGGAACAGGTGGTGCGTGGTGCGCGCGATCAGCGTCACGTCCACGTCCGACCGCTTCAGAGCCTGAGCTCCGAAGAGGCCGCCGAAACCTGAACCGATGACGACCACACGGTGCCGCTTCTTTTCGACCGGTTGGACGCTCATATATCCGCTCCTACATTCTGGGACTTGCCTACAACGGTAGTCGCCCCGCTGCTCACCGTCTCGCCGAGGCTCGGGGCAAGTTTGTCAGGACAATTATGCGCCGGGTCGCGACGTTTCTCGGCCACCGAATCCGGTTGCAACCACCTTGGCTGTTCATGCATCGTGAAAACGCACCGCCGGGGGGCCGTTGCGACGACACACGAGTAAAGGGGAACCATGTCGACTTCGGGTGGTGGGGGTGTGAACGCCGTGGCGTACCTCGTGGTCGTGTTCGCTGTGTTCCGGGGAGTTCAGTCGGTTACCGATACCCGCGCGCTCATTCTACGCCCGCGCCGGTCGGCACTGGTGCTGTGGACGCTGGTCGCAGTTCCCTCGGCCGCTCAGTTCGTGGTCCCGGACATCTACGACGCTCTTTCGCGACAGCCCGATCTCGTTCGCAACGAGTACCAGGTGTGGCGTCTGATCACGTCTGCGTACGTCCAGGACGGCGGCGTGTTCGGCACCGTCACGAACCTGATCATTTTGTATATCGTTGCTGCACTTGCTGTTCCACTGTGGGGGCGGCTGCATACCGGCCTGCTGTTCGTGTTCGGGACCGTCCTGTTCAACGTTCCCGCCGTCTACTTCTATCCGTCGGAGGGGGGCGGAAACTCCGGTGCAACGTTCTTTCTGGCCACGTCGATCCTGGCGCTGCTCGTCGTTCGTGATCGTTCGCGCACGGTCGTTGCCGCGTCGGCAGCGGCCGTCGTCGTCGGTGTGGTTCTGATCGCGATCGGAGACGCGCACGGAACGGCTTTCCTCGGCGGTGTCGTCGTGGGAGCGGTCGTCGCTGTCGCGGGTGGTCCTGCCGCTGGGAAGCGAGGGTCCGCGCAGGCGCCGACGTAGAGTCGGTCCGGTACCGATCCGGCTTCCGACCGAAGGTGAACAGCGATGCAACTCGCCATCCATTTCTCCAACTTCACACTGCCCGGCGGGACTCCGTCCCTGGCGTCCGCGCTGTCCGAAAGTGCTGTGGCCGCCGACGAGGGTGGGTGCTCCCAGTTCACCTTGATGGATCACTGGTTCCAGATGGAAAGCCTCGCCACCTCGTTCGATCCGATGCTGGAGGGCTACACCTCACTGGGGTTTCTCGCCGGCCGAACCGAGCGAATCACGCTGGGACTGCTGGTCACCGGTGTGACCTACCGCTATCCGGGTCTGCTGGCAAAGACGGTCACCACGTTGGACGTGCTGTCCGGCGGACGGGCGCTTCTCGGGATCGGTGCAGCGTGGTACGAGCGCGAGCACCTCGGTCTCGGCGTTCCGTTCCCTCCCACGGCGGAGCGCTTCGAGCGGCTCGAGGAGACCCTGCAGATCTGCAATCAGATGTGGAGTGACGACGACGGACCCTACGAGGGTGCGCACTACCGGCTTGCCGAGACCATCTGTTCGCCGCGGCCGATCAGTGCACCGAAGCCGCGCATCATGATCGGCGGCAGTGGCGAGAAGAAGACGCTGCGGTTCGTGGCGAAATACGCCGACGCCTGCAACTTGTTCGCGCCCGACCAGGAAACGGTGGCGCACAAGGTGGGTGTGCTGAAGGGGCACTGCGAGGCGGAGAGCCGTGATCCGTCCGAGATCGAGAACACCATCATCATCGGGTACGACCCCCTCGACGACGTCGACAAGTTCCTCACCGACATGGAGGGCTACGCGAAGATCGGGATCGATACCGTGTGCGTCGGCCCGGCGGGTGGGGATCCCGCCCGTTGGGTCACCGAGGTCACCGAGAAGACAGTGGGCCGACTCGCGGACGTCGGCTAGGTGGACGGGTTCCACCCGAGTGCCGGGCCGAGATGTGTCGCGATGTCGGTCAGGATCTGCACGTAGTCCTCGTGCTCGAAACTGAACGGCAGCGCGAATGCCACTTCGTCGATCTCGAGGTACCCGGCGTGAGAGTGCAGCCGTTCGGCTATCTGCGCCGACGTTCCCACGATGTCGGGGGAGAAGAGCATGCGCGCCGGACCGACGGGCGCCGCGGTGCGCGCCAGCCGAGAGTCGGCGTAGGCCTGGTACTTCGCGCGCTGTGTTGCCGACGCCGAATCGGTGGGTATGACGACCAATCCCTGTGAGACGCGGGCGTTGTCGCCGTCGGGATGATGGCGGCGAAAGTTCGTGATGTGGGACCGCTGGATCTCGGCGAAATCGTCCGACTCTTCCGCCTTCACCACGCTGCTCGTGAGGAAGTTGAGCCCGTTCTCGCCGGCCCATTGCGCCGATCGCAGACTCGCGCCCCCGTACCAGACGCGGTCTGCCAGGCCCGCCGAGTGCGGCTGTACGCGATTGCTGAACACTTCGATGCCCTCGACGCCGCTGAAGTCGTTCACCGGTTCGCCGCGGACGGCACGTAGGAACCGCTGCACGCGCTCGTACGAGAAATCTTCCGCGGCAGCGGTATCCGGATACAGGGCACCCTTGACCCGCTCCCAGTGCATCGGCGGTCCGACACTGATTCCGGGGTTCAGCCGGCCGTTCGAGAGAAGGTCGACCGTCGCGAAATCCTCGGCGAGTCGCACGGGATTCTCCCAGCCCAGCGGCGTCACGGCCGTCCCGAACTCGATCCGACTGGTGCGCTGCGACGCCGCAGCAAGGACCGCGACGGGCGAGGAAATGCCGTACTGCAGATGGCGGTGGCGTAGCCATGCGCTGTCGAATCCCAGCTGCTCACCGAGTTCGATGATCTCCAGGGTCGACTCGTGGCCGCGAGCCGGATCGTTCTCGTCGAACAACCCGATGGTCAGAAATCCCAGTTTGCGCAGCGGCTTGGGTGAAGGCACCCGTTCACTGTAGGGCGCGCGACTCCGTGTCCGACAGCGCGTAGCGGCGGTTCGGGCTCGACACGTGCTGGTCGCCCGAACGGTCGCTGTTCTAGGCTTGCGCCCATGACCGACCACGACCACGCCGCGACACGCCGCGAGATCACCGACGCCCTGCTCACCGCGCTCGAACGCCGCCACGAGGTGCTCGACGTGATCGTCGAGGCGGACGACCGCCCCACCGCCGTCGAGGCCATCGCCGCGCTGCTCGGCACCTCGCGCCTCGGTGGTGAGGCCGTCATGGGCATGTCCTTCGATCAGCTGACCAAGGACGAACGGCGCAAGAACGCCAGCGAACTCGAGGACCTGAACAACCAGCTCAGCTTCACGCTGTCCGAGCGACCGGCCAGCGCCGGCGAGGACTTGACCTTGGCTGCGTTCAGCGCCGACGCCGACCGTGACATCTTCGCCGCCCGTCTCGAGGATGTCGGCGCTTCCGGCGACGGCCTCGGGGGAGCGGCAGGCGATCTGGACGACGAGATCACCGCGGCACTCTCGCGGGTGCACCATGAAGACGCGGTCTGGTACGTCGCGGTCGAAGGCACCGAGAAGGTCGGCATGGTCTTCGGCGAACTGGTGAACGGCGAGGTCGATCTTCGCGTGTGGATCCATCCCGAGCATCGCCAGAAGGGTTATGGCACTGCAGCTCTGCGCAAGTCGCGGTCCGAGATGGCTGCAGCGTTCCCGGCGGTTCCGTTGGTCGTTCGAGCGCCGGGCGTGAAGCCGGGGGCCTGAGTCTCGTCATCCGTGCCGACGCACCGCGATCACGGGCTGCGGTGCCGGACGCGCGCAGCCTCTCGCGTCAGGTGGTGCCGCTCGGCGAGGGTCGGGGCCGACAAGGCAGCCTCGGCGTACAACTGCGCTGCGGCGGCCAGGTTCCCACCCCTCTCGTTCAGATACGCCGAGGCAGCAGTGAGGCGCGGGATTGTCGGATCGACCTCAGACAGTGCCCTCAGACCGGCGGCGGGACCGTCTGCCTCACCGACGGCGATCGCGCGGTTGAGCTGAACCACTGGGCTTTTCGTGATGTCGAGCAACTCGTCGTACCACTCGACGATCTGCGCCCAGTCGGTCTCGTCGACGTGGGACGCGTCGGCATGGAGCGCGGCGATAGCTGCTTGCGCTTGATACTCGCCGAGGCGATCGCGAGCGAGCGCGCGTTGGAGAACACGCACCCCTTCGGCGATCAGCGCGGTGTCCCAGAGTCGCCGATCCTGTTCTGCGAGAGGGACGATGGTTCCGTCGGGGTGAGTACGGGCAGATCGTCTCGCGTGGTGCAGGAGCATCAGGGCAAGGAGCCCGGACACCTCCTCGTCATCGGTGGTGGCCGCCACTTCGCGAGTGAGTCGGATTGCTTCCGCCGAGAGGTCGACGTCACCGCTGTAGCCCTCGTTGAACACGAGATAGAGCACCCGCAGGACGGTGTCCAGGCTCCCCGGCTCTCGGAACCGGACTCCGGAAACGGTGCGTTTGGCCCGGCTGATCCGTTGCGCCATCGTTGCTTCCGGTACCAGGTACGCCTGCGCGATCTGCTTCGTCGTCAACCCTCCCAGCGCGCGCAGGGTCAGTGCGACCGCGGAGCTCGCAGACAGAGACGGGTGCGCACAAAGGAAGAACAGCTGCAGGGTGTCGTCCGCGGACTCGGTCTCGCCCGGCGCGGGTTCGAGTTCGACGCGCTCCTCGCGTGCACGTCGAGCCGCATCGGACCGGTGCGAGTCCAGGAATTTCCGCCAGGCGACCGTGACCAACCATCCCTTGAGGTCGGCCGGCCTCCGGTCGGGCCATGACGAGTACGCCTCGATCAATGCCTCCTGGACGGCGTCCTCGGCCGCGGCAAAGTCGACTCCGCGACGGACGAGGACACCGATTACAGCGGGCGCGAGTTCACGCAGCAGGTAGTCGTCCACCCTGCGCACTCAGTCGGTGACGTTCTTCGGAACACCGAGCAGTGGCCTTATTTCGAGCCATTCGTGCAGCGGGCGCCCGCCCGATCCCGGCGCCGCAGACAATTCTCCGGCCAGTTCCAGAGCCCGTTCGTAGCTGTCGACGTCGATCATCATCCAGCCGGCGATCAGATCTTTCGTCTCCGCGAACGGGCCGTCGGTGACGGGCGGTCGACCCTCCCCGTCGTAGCGGACGAACGTTCCCTCGGGGGAGAGTGCCTGGCCGTCGACGTATTCGCCCGTACCTTCGAGTCTGGTCGCGAAGTCCGCCATGAACTGCATGTGGTCGTCGACTTCCGGTTGCGTCCACTGGTCCATGGGCACGTTGTTCACCGGCTCCGGAGCGCCGCGGTAGTGCTTGAGAAGCAGGTACTTCGCCATGATGTTCTCCTCGGTTCGGTGCACCCTGTTCGGCTGCATCTGCCCCTGGGACGGAGCCGTCCGTGCGTTCTCGACATCGTCTCGCACAATTCTTCGGGGAGAGGAGCATTCTCCGGCTCAGCCCTCCTGCGGGGAATCCGGCGCTCGCTGGACCATGCTCTACTTGGTCAGCGTTTACCGACTGCGCTCGCGCCCAGATTCGTCCACCCAGTACTGTGAACCGACACAACTGCGACACCGTGACACTGTGCCCTGGGTTCATGAAGCGGATCGGCACCGTACGCACGGTGCTCATCGACCGACAAAGACACAGGGCGGACCACACGATGTCCATCGATCGCGATTCCACCGGCTACCACCTCGGGCAGGCACTCGCCGAGGCCACGCGTACTTTCTTCAAGCCGAGCAGCGTCGACGAAACGCTCGCCGAAGTCACCCGCAGCGCGACCGCGTTGATCGACGCTGCCAATTCTGCGGATGTTCTCGTCGTCGCGGGCCGCAAGTCCTTCGAGTCGCATGCCGCCACGAGCGAGCTTCCGGTCCGGCTCGACTCCCTCCAGGAAGAACTGCAGGAGGGCCCGTGTGTCGATGCCGCCCGGCGCGACGTCTTCGTTCGGTGCGACGATTTCACCACCGACACCCGGTGGCCGAGGTTCGGTCCGAGGGCTGCGGAAATCGGTGTGCGCAGCAGCCTTTCGTTCCAGCTCTACACCGGGGAGGACACACTCGGCGCACTGAACATCTTCTCCTTGGAAGCGAACGCCTTCGATCTCGCGTCCGAAGAAATCGGCGCCATGCTCGCCACCCACGCAGCAGTCGCGTTGTACGCCGCGAACAAGAATCGGCAGTTCGTCTCGGCACTGGCCACCCGCGATCTGATCGGCCAGGCCAAGGGAATGTTGATGGAGCGATACCGGATCGACGCCGTGCAGGCGTTCGCACTTCTGGCCAAGCTGTCCCAGGACAACAACACCCCCGTCGCGACGTTGGCCGCCGATCTGATCAAGCTGGGTTCCGAAGCTCCGCAGGCCTGAACCGGGTCGCTATCGGACCGAGCTCGCGACTCGATCGAAACGCATGTCCATCCAGGTGACCCATGTCGAGCCGACCCTTCGCTCCCAGCGGGTCGTCATGAAATCGGGGCCGGCCAGAACGTTGAACCAGCTGCGCACGGCTCCGCCGTCGACAAGCAGTACTCCGGGCTCGTGCACGGTGAGCCGCATGAGTCCTGGTTCGGGGGACGAGTCGAAGGAATGCATCGACCATCCGCCGTCGGGATGCTCGCCGCCGATCAACTCGTGCGCAACGATGTGTCCGCCGCCGATCCGAACGTCGACTTCGTGTGCGATCCACGCTTCGCCGGGGAGCGTGCGATACGAGTCTGTTCCGTTGATCCTGGACTCGATGCCGCCCACGTCGTCGCGGACGTCCCCAGATGTCCGCCACTGACCGAGTATCGGCGCAAGTTCGTCGAGCGAAGGCACTGTGGGGCTCCTCTGGGTCGTCGGTTCCTTCTCACACCGTGGCGCTGATTCCTACCAGTATCAAGTCGATGCCGGCCTGGAACTGCGTGCGGTCGTCGTGCTGGGGGAGTTGCTCGGCAATTCGACGAACGAACGGGTACTCGTCTGCGTCCAGGCTTCTCCACCTGTCGGCCGCCGACGCCAGATACGCCGTTCGGTTCGTCTCGCCCGCAACAAGTCTCGCGCCCGCTGCGTACTGAGCGGCAAGGCCGAGGATGTAGCTCATGATGGCTGTTGCGCAATCGAATTGCTTGTCGTCGGGGACGCCGAACTGATCGAGTCGTGTTCCGATGCTCTCCAAAATCTGCATCGATGCGGTCTGCATCAGCTCTCGTGACAGCTGCGTACCGACCCACGGATGCGCGTGAATGGCGTCGAATACGCCGGAGGTGATGGTGCGGATGGCAGTTCGTGGGTCGTCGTTGTCGCCGACGGCAGCCAGGGCGTGGGCAATGACGGCGTCCGTGGCTGCGGTGAGCAGCTCGCTCTTGTTCGCGACGTGCCAGTAGAGCGCTCCACTTCCTGTGGCCAGGTGCGTGGCGAGGGCTCGGAACGTCAACGCGCTTTCGCCGTCGGAATCGAGAATGTCGATGGCTGCCTCGACTATTCGCTTCTTGGACAACGCGTCGGTGCGCCGTTCTCCTCGCTGTTCCTCCGTCGCCATGGGTTCATCTTGACACATCTGGAACGTTGTTCCAAGATGTTGGAACAACGTTCCATAACGAAGGGACCACCTCATGGCCACGTCGATCACGATCATCGGAGCAGGATTGGGCGGCCTCGTTCTCGCCCGCGTTCTGCACGTCCACGGGATTGCCGCAACGATCTACGAAGCGGATCCGTCGCCCGACGCACGTACACAGGGCGGTCAGCTCGACATTCACGAGCACGACGGCCAGATCGCCCTTGCCGAAGCCGGGCTCACTGCCGAGTTCCGCGCGATCATCCATCAGGGTGGGGAGGCCACCAGGATCCTCGACCCACAGGGCAATGCGCTTCTCGACGAACCCGACGACGGCAACGGCGGCCGCCCGGAAGTCCTGCGCGGCGATCTTCGGCGAATACTGCTCGATTCGTTGCCGAACGGCACTGTGAAATGGGGGCGCAAGCTCGTCTCGATCCGGCCCGTCGGTGGTGGACGGCACGAGCTGACGTTCGCCGACGGCACCACCGACACCGCCGAACTGCTCGTCGGCGCCGACGGAGCCTGGTCCAAGGTTCGGCCGCTGCTCTCGGACGCAGTGCCCGAATACGCAGGCACCGTGTTCGTCGAGACCTATCTCTACGACGTCGATCGCCGGCATCGTGAAACCGCAGAGGCCGTCGGCCCCGGCGCCATGTTCGCGTTCGCTCCAGCGAAAGGTATTGCTGCGCATCGAGAATCGGGCGATGTGCTGCACACTTACGTCGAACTCAGCCGCCCGCTCGACTGGGTGAACCGAATCGATTTCGGCGACCGCGAGGCGGCAACCGAGACGTTGGTGAACGAATTCGACGGGTGGGCGCCAGAACTCACCGCGCTCCTCACGGACGGTGACACGGCCCCGGTACCACGGCCCATCTACACGCTTCCGAGCAGTCACCGGTGGGACCGGACTCCTGGCGTCACGCTGCTCGGCGACGCCGCGCACCTCATGCCGCCCTCGGGAGACGGCGCAAATCTGGCATTGTTCGACGGCGCCCAGTTGGCGAAAGCCCTTGTGGCACATCCGACGGACGTGAACGCGGCGCTGGACGAGTTCGAATCGGCGATGTTCACGCGTAGTGCCGAGGTGGCCGTGGAAGCACACGACACCCTCGATCGCTGCATCGGAGAGCGTGCGCCGTACGGATTGATCGAGTTGTTGACGGGGGCGACAGTGCGCTGATGAGTTTCGAGCGATCGCGTGGTCTATCCCTTGTATTCTCGTACATCGACATTCGGAGGACACCATGCGCACACTCATCGTCTCGGCATTCGTCTCGCTCGACGGCGTCATGGAGGCCCCCGGCGGAGAACCGGAGTACCGGAACTCGGGGTGGACCTTCGAGGACATCGAGTTCGATCCGGCAGCGTACGAGATGAAGGGCAGAGAGCAGACCGAAGCGTCGGCCATGCTGTTGGGACGTCGGTCCTACGAAGCCTTCGCGCCGGTGTGGCCGACGATGAACGAGTTCGCGGATTACAACGCGATGCCGCGATACGTGGTGTCCACGACTCTCGATAAAGACGACACCCGTTGGCCTGCAACGATACTGAGGTCGATCGACGATGTGGCAGCGCTGAAGAAGACTGAGGGCGGCCCGATCTCCGTCCAGGGTAGTGCGCAGTTGGGGCAGTCACTCGCGGACGCCGGACTGGTCGACCGCTACCACCTACTGGTTTTCCCGCTGCTTCTCGGAGCGGGAAAGCGATTGTTCAGCGAGGCGGACAAGGACACCACGCACCTGACGCTCGTCGAGCACGAGGTCTACGGCAACGGTATTCAGAAGCAGATTTTCGACGTCGTGAAGTAGGGACCGTCACCGCGAGGTGCTTCGCAGCAATTCCGTGATCTCCGGTGCGGTGGACGGTCGTCCCAACAGAAAACCCTGTGCCAGATCGCAACCGGCTGCGGCGAGAGCGTCCAACTGTTCGCGCGTCTCGACACCCTCGCCCACCACGGTCACACCGAATGCTCGTGCGAGACCGACGATCGCCGTTACGATTGCGCGAGCCCCCGGCGCCGGCAACCGTTCGATGTAGGACTTGTCGATCTTGAAACTCTCGAACATCGGATAGCGGTCGAGGTAGGACATCGAACTGTGCCCCTTGCCCATGTCGTCGAGGAGCAGGGCCACCCCCATTGCGTGCAGCTCGGCGACGGTGTCCGCCACCCGCTCGGTGTCGGACACCCACACCGTTTCGGTGACTTCGAGACCCAAAGCGTGCGGCGGCAGGCCGGTGTCTCGGAGGATCAGCGCCACGTCGGCGGGAAAGGTGGGGTCGCGCAACTGCAAGGCGCTGACGTTCACCCGAACCGCAACGGTGCAAAAGGATCGCCAGCGGACCGCGTCGGCGCACGCAGTGCGAAGTGCCCACGCGCCCAACGTCATCGCCAGCCCGGTGCGCTCGGCGACACCCACGAACTCGGTCGGATCGATGGCCCCCAGCGTCGGGTGTTCCCAGCGGGCCAGGGCTTCCACTGCAACGGTCCGCTCGGTCGCGATGTCCACCAACGGCTGATACACGAGAGTGAGCTCGTTTCCCGCCAGCGCAGCCCGAAGATCGATCGACAGCGACCGGATGCGATCGGCGTCGTACAGATCGGTGGGATCGAACACCGCGTGGCCACCGGTACCGCCGTCCTTGGCCCGGTACATGGCAAGGTCCGCCCGGTTGATGAGATCGTGTCGCGTGGTGGTCGAATCCGATACTGCGATGCCGATACTGGCGCTCAGGGGAATCGGTACCTCGTCCGACGAAAACGGCACCGCGATCGACGAGGTGATGTGGCGAGCGATGTCCTCTGCGTGCGAGACGCTGTCGACGCCTTCGCACACGATGAGGAATTCGTCACCGCCCAATCGCGCGACGGTGTCCTGATCGCGAGTTGCCGACGTCAGACGGGCGACGAAATGAACCAGCGCGTGGTCACCCGACACGTGCCCGAGGCTGTCGTTGATGATCTTGAAGTCGTCGATGTCGAGCAACAGGAGAGCGACGGCGCTCGACGCCACTCGTGCGCGTTCGAGGGCCGCATCGATGACCTCGTAGGCCAGTGTGCGATTCGGCAGTCCGGTCAGTGCGTCGTGCGTGCTGCGTCGGCGTAATTGCCCTTGCAGGTCGATGCGCCGCACGGCTGCGGACAGGATTCCGGCCACCGAGTCGAGGAAGGACACCTCCTCGTCTCGGTACCACCGGGCATCGGCGCTGTGTGTGGACAGGACACCCCACGCCTCACCCGTCGCCGTGAGGACGGGGACCGCCATCCCGCTTCGCAGGCCCAGGGTAGCCATCGTCCTTGTCTCGAATCGAGTCTCGGAATCGATGTCCGGGCACACCACCGCCTCTCGATTTGTCAGCGCAAAGCCCATCAGCGAACCGTTGCCCGCGGGAATGTCGCCTCGGGTTCCCAATGAACCGCTTGCCGCGTCGATCTGTAGATAGGGATCACCAGGAGAACGGTGATGTGCAATCGCGGCCTGACCACTCCCGATCAGCGTTGCCGCCGCCGCGGTGGCCGCAGTCAGGAGTTGCGGCAGCTCGGCGTTCACGGCGATGCGGCTCAACTCCGCGAGTGCCTTCTGCTCCTGCGCGTGCCGTCCGGCCTGCGCTGCAGATGCGGCCATCTCGGTGTTCAGCCGCTCGCCGCTGCGACGGTCGCGCAGCGTTGCCGCGACCAGGTCCGGCATTCCGGGCCCACCACGCACCACATGGAGCGACACCACCACCGGAATGCCGGCGCCGCTGGCTTGATGTCGAAGTTCGCTGTAACCCCGCCAACTTCCCTTCGAGCGCAACGACTCGTCGATGTCCGTCACCACGTCGAGACCGCGCGCGGTCAACATCTGTTCGGCCGTCATACCCCTGGCATCGGTCGCACCGGACAAACCCACCAGGTCGAGTCCCGCCGGGTTGACCCACAGAATTGCGCCGCCGAAATCGGCAATGGCGACGAAATCGGGGGAGGACTCCACTAGAGACCGCAACAGCACCGGGTCGTCCAGTGGATCGCGCATCGATTCTCCGTTCCGAGCGGCGCGCTCCGACAACGCCACCACGAAATCTAGCAACGCCAATGTTCGCAGCAGACAATGGAGGGTCCGAAATGGTCGATCCTGAATCTGGGCAGCGACGACGCTCGGGCCGAGAGGTGGCGTCGCATCGCCCGCACTGAGAAATTGCCGGACTGCCGGGATAATTGTCCGAATCCGGCATCGCCCGGGTTCGGCGACTGTCGGCACACGACCAGCGAGGGATCCACATGACCGTTGTTGCACTCTATTTGGTCATCACGTTCGGGCTCGGTGGCCTCGCCATGGCAGCACGCCTACCTCCGTTGGTCGGATTCCTCGGGGCGGGATTCGTCATCAACGCGTTCGACTTGCAGGAGGTGCCGGAACTCGACACGGTCGCCGACCTGGGCGTCACGCTTCTGCTTTTTGCCATCGGTCTCAAGCTGGACATCCGGATTCTGCTCCGCCGCGAGGTTTGGCTGACGACGTCTGCGCACATGGTGATCAGTGTCGTGTTCGGCGCCGTGGCGATGTGGGTTCTCGCGCTCGTCGGGGTCTCGATGTTGGCGGGGCAGAGCTTGGAAACCATTGCGCTGCTTGCTTTTGCGCTGTCCTTCTCGAGCACGGTGTTCGTGGTCAAGGTGCTCGAGGAGCGGGGTGAGTCGCACTCGTTGTACGGCCGTGTGGCCATCGGCATCCTGGTGATGCAGGACATCGTCGCGGTGGTCTTCCTGACGGCGACCAGCGGAAAGTTGCCGAGTCCGTGGGCTCTCGCGTTGGTGGGACTGTGGCCACTCACTCGTGTACTTCGCAGAATATGGAGTGGCCTCGGGCACGGCGAGATGCAGAGCCTGTTCGGGATCGTGATGGCGTTCGTGCCGGGGTACGCACTGTTCTCCGCGCTCGGTCTGAAGGGCGATCTAGGTGCGCTGGTGATCGGTGTGCTGTTGGCCTCGCACCCGGCAGCGTCGGAACTCTCCCGTTCGCTGTTCCACATCAAAGAACTGCTCCTCGTCGGATTCTTCGTCTCCATCGGGTTGACCGGTCTGCCGGATCTGCCCACCATCGGGGTCGCTCTGCTGATGCTGCTGTTCCTACCGGTCAAGGCCGGCGCCTACTTCGGACTGTTCACGCTGATGAAGTTGCGGCATCGCACCGCACTTCTCGCTGGGCTGTCGTTGATGAACTACTCCGAGTTCGGCTTGATCGTGGTGTCCGTCGGCGTGACGTCGGGACTGCTCGCACCGGCGTGGTTGGTGGAGATGTCGATCGCGGTGGCGTTGAGTTTCGTGGTGTCGGCCTTGGTCAACGGACGTGGCCACCTCATGGTCGAGAAGATGGCCGCACGACTCCCCGCGCAGGACGAGGAAGCGCTGCATCCGGAGGAGCGGCCCGGTGACGCCGGTGACGCCGATGTGGTCGTCATCGGAATGGGCAGAGTGGGACTTGCTGCCTACCGGCGTCTGACCGATCACTACGGCTACCGCGTGGTCGGAGTGGACTACGACGGCCCCCGAGTCGAGCGACTGGTCGAGGAGGGTCTGCGAGCGATCGAGGGGGACGCCACCGATCTCGACTTCTGGCATCAACTACGGCGCTCCGAATCCGTGGCCATCGCGGTTCTCGCCATGCCGCGACACGGCGCCAACGTCACTGCGCTCGCGTGTCTGCGCGAGTCCGGCTTCAGCGGCCGCGTCGCCGCGGTGGCCCGGTACGACGACGAGGTCAAGTGGGCCACCGACCACGGCGTCGACATCGCCTTCAACGTCTACGCCGGCGCGGGGTTGGAGTTGGCGGATCAGGTGGCCGGCGGGGGACCGGTCGGCTACACCGAAACGCCGTCCGCCACGGGAAGCGATGCGTCGGGCGACTCCGAAGGCACGTGAAGGTCGTCCGGTCAGGGTGTCGGTGGGGTGGTGGAAAAAACCGGCCAGCAGATTTCCGTGCTGGTGAACGTTGTCGGAGTCGATTGGGTGCCGCCGAAGTAGTGTTCGCGGATCGGCCCCTGGTCGCTGATCAGGTGCTCGTTCGCGTAGATGCCCAGAGCCGCGTAACTGCGGTCGATGCCGTCGTGACCACCGGGGTGGGTGAGCACCGCGAACTCCGCTTCGGGAAGGATTTCGGCTCGGACGCCCTCGGGGGGTTGACCGACGAGCGGCGCAGGGACGAACAGTGTTGCACGACCCCGGGATTCGAGAAACAGTGCTCGGTCGTAGAGGCCACCGGGTACCACTTCCGAGGGCGCGCCCGTTGTCGCGGCAACTGCGCTGCGCAAGGTGTTCACCGACGCCGAGAACCAACTGTCGATCCCGGATTCCTCGAGGGTGGCGCGGATGGACCACACGGGGAGCGCAGGTTCACGGCGCACGGTCACGAAGGCGGGGGTATCGACCGGTGACAACAATTCGCGTAATTCGCCCACGGTGTCACGGGTCTGTTGAAGCTGCTTCTCCATGTGTTCCAGATGAGTCGTGATGATTTCGGCGCGCGTTGTCGCGTCGTCCGTGCTCAATAGTGCCTTGATGTCTGGAATGGACATGTCGAGGGAACGGAACCGGCGGATGATATGTGCGTGATCGACCTGACCGGTGTCGTAGAAGCGGTAGCCGGTGTGGGAATCGATATGCGCCGGTTGGAGAATGCCGATCTCGTGGTAGTGCCGCAGGGCCTTTCGGCTCAAGCTGGTCATCACCGCGAAGTCACCGATCGAGACCCGTGCGCTCATGGCGTCCTCCTGTTTTCGGCCCTGCCCGGGAATCGTGCAGCTTCCCCTTACGGCAAGGTCAACGTCCGCGGTACGAGTTCGGCGAATTCCAGCCTTGGGCTTGACTTTCCCCTTGGGGGAAGTCTCACCGTGGAGTCATGACCACAGAATGGGACGCACTCCCGAACAGTGTAAAGACGTTCATGACCGCCATCGACAACCGTGAGGACGGCCAAGCCATGACCGCGCTCACCGCCGACGCCGAGGTGACCGACGACGGCCACCACTACACGGGCCGTGACGAGATCGAGGCCTGGCTGTCCGCGGCGGTCAGTGGCAGCGGGTTCACCTATACGTCGACGTTCAGTGGCGCAACTGCGACCGCAGCCGGCGTCGACGTCCGGCAACATCTGGAGGGAAACTTTCCCGGTGGGGTAGTAGACCTGCACTACCGCTTCACCATGGACGGCACGTTGATCGGCCGGGTGGTGATCGAGCCGTGACGCGGCGTTGGTTCGTCACCGGAGGTACGCCCGGCGGCTTCGGAGTGGCGTTCGCCGAGGCCGCGCTGGAGACGGGGGACCTTGTGGTGATCACGTCCCGGCGGCCGCAGGAACTGGCCGCGTGGGCTGAGCAGTACGGTGACCGAGTTCTGGTCGTGCCCCTCGATGTCACCGATGCCGACCAGGTGCAGCGTGCGGTGCGAGAAGCAGAGGAGCGTTTCGGGGGTATCGACGTGCTCCTCAACAATGCCGGGCGCGGCTGGTTCGGATCGATCGAGGGAATGAGCGAGTCCTCGGTGCGGATGATGTTCGAACTGAACTTCTTCGCCGTGCTGTCCGTGACGCGCGCAGTATTACCGGGCATGCGGGCCCGCGGCGACGGGTGGATCGTCAACGTGTCCTCGGTGGCCGGGCTCGTGGCAGCTCCCGGTTTCGGCTACTACAGCGCGACGAAGTCCGCTATCGAAGCCGTCACCGAGACCCTGCGTGACGAGGTGGCCGCGCACGGCATCTCCGTGCTGGCAGTCGAACCGGGAGCGACCCGCACGAACGCCTACGCGGGCTTCGCCGAAGAGCCGGTCTCCGAGCCCATTCCGGAATACCACGAGCTTCTCGAGCACGTCCGCGCAACGTTCGTGGACATGGACGGTGTGCAGCCCGGCGATCCATACCGCGGTGCCCGTGCGGTGATCTCGGCCATGGCCCAACAGCCACCTCCTCGACGACTGGTGCTGGGCAACAGCGGCTTCGACGCCGTGACCGACACGTTGGAGACGGCGCTGGCTGATATTCGATCGAGCGAAAAGATTTCCCGGAGCACAGATTTCCCGGACTGATCTGTCGTTCGAAACCATCACGACACCGTCCTGATACACCGCTCTATGCTTATATAAGCAGTATCTGATATCATGGCGGTCGTGAACGCGTTCGATGTACTCGGCGACCCGGTGCGTCGGCGCATTCTGGAGGTGCTCGCCGACGGTGAGCAAACCTCCGGTGCGATCACGGACGTGATTCGGGCCGAGTTCGCGTTGTCGCAGCCTGCTGTGTCGCAGCATCTGCGTATTTTGCGTGAGCACGGATTCGTTTCGGTCCGAGCCGAGGGAGCTCGCCGGTTCTACACCGTGGAGGCCGGTCCGCTGAGTGAAGTCGATGCGTGGCTGGACCGGTTCCGCAGCTTCTGGAACCAGAGACTCGATGCGCTGGAGACCGAGCTCGCCCGCGGGAGGCGCACTCACCGGAAATCTGCCGGCGACAAGCTCGGCGGAGCCAAAGAAGCGTAGGCACACAAACGTTCTCGACCGAACGGAGCACGACGATGAAGGATGTACTCGACGAACTGTCCGAGGCCCGCCGGAAGATGGGCACGTCGACCCTTCCCGCAGGGGAGGCCTACACGATCGAGCTGAGCCGTCGCTACGACGCGCCCCTCGATGACGTATGGGACGCGATCACCAACCCCGAGCGGCTAGGTCGCTGGATGAAGCCGGTCACCGGCGAATTTCGCCTCGGCGGGGCATTCGCGCTCGACGGCGGCGAGCATGGCGAGATCCTCCGATGCGAGCCGCCGCGCTTGCTGAGGGTGTCCTGGATGTTCGGGCCCGGCGCAGATGAATGGCCGGGCACGAGCGAGGTCGAGGTGCGCCTGTCTCCTGGATCGACCGGAGGCACCGAATTCGAGCTGGTCCACGCGGCCGCCGTCGGAGAGCCCATGTTCCCGACCTACGGTCCTGGCGCAGGTGGTGTCGGCTGGGACCTTCACTTGCTCGCGCTCGCCTGCTTCCTTTCGAGCGGCGAGGTACTCGAGCACGAGGAGTTCAGCCAATCGCCCGCCGGACGCGAGTTCAGCCGGCGTAGCGCCGCTGTTTGGGGTGAGGCACACCTGGCCGGCGGCGGCGAACCGGGTCACGTCGCGGCCGCGGTCGAGGCCACCACCGCGTTCTACTTGCACACCGGGGACGCGCGTGACAAGTAGGCCGAACCTAGTTGACATAATGTCGATTATCGGCAAAGTTTCGACCTGCGGGTTGTCGGGGATGCGTCCGATGTCGTTGTCGTCGAACAGCACTCGATCGAATCGGGTTCGGGTTCGTCGTCGCTTGTGAAGGATGATCCGTGGCCTGCGCGGACTCTTCTTCACAAGCGGTGAGTCCGATCCGGCACGTCGTACTCGGTGGCTCCAGCTTCGGCCCTGGTCGTCGCTTGTGCAGGATAATCCGCGGCCTCCGCGGACTTTGCTTCACAAACGATCCGGGCTGGCGGGCCCGGTCTTCTGCCAGCAATTCGTCACTGTGACGAATTGATCGCAATCGAGACCGTATGTTCACCATCGTTTCCGACGAATGCGCTGGAAACGACAGACCACCTCTGATTAGCATGCCTAAATGGACGCGCTGCCGAACACACGTCATCGTCGGATCGCTGTGCATCGACTCGCCACCGTTGCAGTAGCGCTCGTCGCAACCGTCGTCCTGGTCGGATGCTCGGACGACTCCGGCGGCAATACCGCCTTCCAGGGACTGACATCCGATCAGCGGGTGTACGACGACACCGGCGAATCGCTGGATTCGGCCCAGTCCGCCGACATTGCCGGCCGGTTGGAAAGCCTGAAGACCGGAACCGGCGCCGACGTCATCGTGTACGTGCGAGAACTCGACGCAGACTCCGACGACACGCTCGACCTGGTCGAGGAACTCCAGCAGCAATGGGTCGCCGCGGCCGGAATCGACCAGAACATCGCGGGCGCCATTCTGATCAACCGGGAACCGGGAAAGGGCGACGAAGCTCGAGCCGGCATTTTTCTCGGCAGCACGTTCGACGACGGCAACGTCCCGCGAGACGAGCAAGAGGCCATCGTCGAAGACGCATTGATCCCGCCGCTGCGTGACGGAAACGTCGCGGGCAGTCTCACCGCGGGAATCGACCGTCTGCAATCGGACATTCGCAACGGTCCCCCCGTGACCGCACTCGACCGGTTCGCCGCGGGCCCGGGCTCGACCTGGCTCCCCTGGGCCGGGTTGGTCGTCGCGCTACTCGGTCTGCTTGGAGTGGCTGTTCTCTTCCGCGGCCGAGCCAAACCCACTGTGTCCGAACAACCTCCGAGCACTCTTCGGCCCGATCACAACACCGAACCCGCGTTCGTGACCGCCCTCGTCCATCGAAGCGCGCAGGCGAGTGGGGTGCCGGCCACCGTTCTGGCGCTCGCAGCCCAAGACGCGCTGATGATCGAGCAAGACAAGAAGCCCGGAAAATTCGACAAGGGAACAGTCCGCATCAGACTGCTCGACGAATCGCGGGTGCGCGGAGAAATGCAGCAGGCGGTGTGGGCGATGCTCGCCGAACGCGCCGACGGCGCCGTGGTGGACAGTGCCGCATTGAAGAAGATCGCCGGAAGCCCCGGTTCGACGAAAACTCTTGTCGAGGAACGGCTTCGGTCCAGCGGGCTCGTGGCCGACGGGACCGGGCGCCGACGCGCGGCGCTGACCGCTCTCGCTGTACTCGGCGGTGCGCTGGCTGTCGGCGGTATTGCCGTCGCCACGTCGGGCGCACCGCTGATGTGGCTGGCAGCAGGTCCTGCGGCAATGCTATTCATCGCAGGAATTGTCACCGCCATTGCGTACTCGCGATTCTCGGTCGCCGGGCGGGACGCAGCTCGGCCCTGGGAGGCATACCGAGACGGGTTGAAGAATGCAGCGAAAGACCACGACGAAGCGGTCGACCTGAACTCGGCGCTGCCCGACATCGTCGCGCTCGGTCTCGCACCGGCGTTCCAGAAACAGTTGGACGCCGCGACCGATCCCTCGAACGACACGCCGCTGCAAGCCTTCTCGTCGCCCGCGAGCGCGGGATTCGCATCCGGTGGACCAGTGGTACTCCCCTGGGCCGCGTTCTCCGGCGTCTTCGTCTCGAGCGGTGGCGCAGGATCGACCGTGTCCGGTGCGGGCGCCGGCGGCGGCGGAGGTGCTGCCGGAAGCACCTGACCGATGAGTTCGGGCACTGGCGATGGTCTGCCTCCATGTAGACCACGACAGGAGAAAAGCCATGGGACTCATCACGATCGAAACATTTGCGACTCTGGACCTCGTCGGTCAGGCGCCGGGAGGACCCGAGGAGGATCCGTCGGACAGTTTCCCGTTCGGCGGCTGGCAGGTACCGCTGATGGACGAGGTGTCGGGTGCGCAGGTCGACGTTGCCTACGAGGGGACGGATGCGCTGCTGCTGGGCAGACGAACCTACGACATCTTTGCCGCGTACTGGCCGAATCAGGACCCCGAGGCCGATTTCGTCGGCCTGTTCAACCGCATCCCGAAGTACGTGGCGTCCCGCGGTACGCCCGACCTCTCGTGGTCCGGATCGTCGCACCTCGGGTCCAACCTGCCCGACGCGATTCGCGAGATACGCGACCGACACGAGAACATCAAGGTGGTCGGCAGTTTGGACCTGGTGCAGACGCTGCTGCGGGAGCAGCTGTTCGATCGCCTGGATCTGTGGATTCACCCGATCGTGCTGGGTACGGGCAAGAGACTGTTCGACGGAGGCGCCGTGCCGTCGACTCTCACATTGCTCGAACCGCCGGTGGCGAGTTCGAGCGGCGTCGTCCAGATGCGATACGCGCGGGGCGAGGAAAGGCCGACCACGGGAGACATGGGCGACGTCACTCGGTAAACCGCCGAAAAGACCTGACTCCCGCAAGCAGCAGCGAAACGTTCGAAAGGCCCGATCCTGTTACGATCGGCCTCGATATCGTGCTCGGGGGCGCACCGTCTCTACCAGGGGTTCTCATGATCGCTGTACGCGCGCTTCTTGCTGCATCGATCCGTCCGTCGGAGCCTCGTCGAGATCCGACGACTGGCCGAGCGGGTCTACTCGACCTCGAGCGTCAACGGGCCACACTCACGCAGTACCTGGTCGGTCTGGCCACTCTCACCATCGGGCTCATCGGAATCGTCAGCGCCCCCTCGGAGGAGTACGACGGAATCGGTGTCGTCATCGTGGTTGCCGTCAGTCTCACGACGGTGCCGGTGGCCCTGCGGTGGTTCCTCGGAGGGTGGCCGGCGCCGCACGCATTGGTTGCGTACGTGGTGTACGCCGATGTGGCAATCACGATCTGCCTGCTGTTGAAACAGGACCTGCTGACCGCGATCGGCGGGACCGTGCTCTTCGCGGTCGTCACCACCTTCGCCGTCATCACCGTTCCGCCGCTCGTGAGTTCCCTCCACATGATGGCGGCGGTCCTCGTTCTGGGGATCGTCGCTGTTCGCGCCGTGCTGAACGATGCAGCCAGTAACTGGGTGGTGGCGGCACATACCCTGACCATGCTGCTGATGTTCTCGGCGCCGCTGATCTTGATCATCTACGTCAGCGAACTCCGCTCTCGTGCACGCGAGTCATTGGTCGACCCGTTGACCGGACTCCGCAATCGGCGGGGGTTGCTGGCTGCGGTGGACGCGATCGTGCTGACCGCGCCGAAGAACCGTCCGAACGTGATGTGCGTTGTCGTACTCGACGTGGACGGTATGAAGAAGGTCAACGACACCTTCGGTCACCACACCGGTGACGCCGTGCTGCTCGACCTGACGCAACATCTGCGGGCCTTGACCGCGAACGATTGGGTGGTAGCGCGCCTCGGAGGCGACGAATTCACCTGCGTCACGGTCGGTGCGGAGTCGGCCACTCAGGTTCGCGGCGAGGAGTTGGTGGCTGCGCTCTCCGGTGCCCGGATGATCTCGGGGTTGTCGGTGAGCGTCGGTTCTGCCACCACCGAGGTGCACGCCGGCGGTTCCGAACAGGCCGTACTACACCTGCTCAGAACCGCCGACGCCGAGATGTACCGCGCCAAGAGTGCCCGTAGGCAGGGTGGCGACCACCGTGATTCGGCGCGCGGCTGACTAGGTCTCGATGCGCTCAGCGGCGGTGGTCTCGATCGTCCGGTCCGACGATGCGGCGCGGTAGCGGTAGAGACCGATGCCGATCACGATGGCGGCGAGTGCGAGCGAGACGTACATCTGGCTGCGCGTCTCCGGAATGATCACCATGCCGATGCAGAGGGCGACGATCGAGATGATGGTCAACCATGTGAGGTACGGGAAGAGCCACATCTTCAGGTCGAGTTCGCGTCCCTCGCGTTCGAGCTGACGGCGCATCCGCAACTGCGACACCGAGATCACGAGCCATACGAACAGCGCGATCGCACCGGACGAGTTGACCAGGAACAGGAACACCCGGTCGGGCGAGATGTAGTTCAAGCCGACGGTGATGAACCCGACGACGGTCGACACCAGAACAGCTTGACGGGGAACGCCCGAGCCGCTGATGGTCGCGAAGCTCTTCGGCGCGTCTCCGCGTCGGGACAGCGAGAAGATCATGCGGCTCGCGGTGTACAGGCCGGAATTCAGGCACGACAGGACCGACGTGAGTACGACGACGTCCATGATCGTTCCGGCGGCGGGGATGCCGTACGAATCCATCACGGCGACATACGGACTCAGTGCCACGGACGCACTGTCCCACGGGAGGAGTGTGACGACGATGGCGATGGACCCGATGTAGAACACCAGAATTCGCCAGACGACCGACTTCACGGCCGTGCGCACAGCCGCAGCCGGGTTCTCCGACTCGCCGGCGGCGATGGTGGCGATCTCGGCGCCGAAGAACGAGAAGACCACCACGAGGATGCCGGCGAACACCGCGCCGTATCCGTTGGGGAAGAAACCGCCGTTGCCGGTGAGGTTGGACATCCCCGGTGCTTCCACTCCGGGCAGCAGCCCGAGTATGGCGAGTATGCCGAGTCCGAGGAAGGCGACGATGGCGGCGACCTTGATGGAGGCGAACCAGAATTCGAATTCGCCGAACGACTTGACCGACGCGATGTTCGTCAACGTCAGCACGATCATCAGCACCAGCGCCCAGGTCCACTGAGGCACACCCGGTACCCACCGGTTCATGATGACGGCACCGGCGGTGGCCTCGATTCCGAGCACGATGATCCAGAACCAGGCGTAGAGCCACCCGATGCTGAAGCCGGCCCACCGTCCGATCGCGCGGTCGGCGTACGCGGAGAAGGAGCCGGTCTCCGGGTTGGCCGTCGACATCTCCCCCAGCATGCGCATGACGAGGATGACGACGATGCCGGCGAGCGTGTACGAGACGAGGACGCCTGGCCCGGTCTCCTTGATGGCGGCGCCGGATCCGACGAACAGTCCAGCCCCGATCACCCCTGCGATGGCGATCATCGACAGGTGACGCTTCTTGAGCGTCTGCTGTAGTTCCGTGGGCGGGTTCGCGGCCACTGTGGACTCCCTGTGTCGTGCACGGTGGCTGCCACCGTGCGGTAGGGAAAGTCTGTTGCAGCCGGACGACGGAGAGCGCACTCCACTGTGTACAAGAAGGAACGAGCAGTTGTACGAAACGAAACGCGCAGATGACGGGAGAGTGCAGTCGGCTCAGCCGCTACGGCCGACCACGGGGTTGAGTTCGGAGATCGCCGGCCCACCGGGTTCGACGCCCGGAAGGAATTCGCGCCAGGTACCACTGATGAGCGTCGGCGAGTCGACGACCCGTGCTCCGTCGACGAAGTAGGTGGTGGCCAGCGCCCGCCGAGGTTGCCTGGTCCGGTTGGGACCTGCCGTGTGGAAGCACAGCGCCGAATGGAACGACACGTCGCCCACTGCGAACGGCTCGGACTCCACCGCGACGTCGCGCTCGACGAAACGCTGGGCGACGGCTTCGTCGTAGGAGGTGCCGACCTTGTCGAACTCGAGGTCGGCGACCTCGCCCCGCACCTCGCGGCCGCGGGCGAACGACAGCGGACCCATCCGTCCGGGGATGGCCGACATCGGCATCCACGCGGTGACCGCCTGGGTGGTCTGCAACGGGAAGTGCTCGGCGTCGTGGTGCCAGGGCGTGCGCCCGCAGCCGGGCTCCTTGGACAGCGCGTTGTCGTGATAGAGCCGGACGCCCGGCACGGCGAGCAGGGAGGCAGCCAAGCCGCCGATCCGGGGCGACAGAGCCACGGCGCGCATCAGATCGTCGTGAAGCCACATCTGTTCCAACGCGGTGAACCGGCCGGCCACGTCGTCGCCGTGTTCGGCGCGCAGCAGTTCGTCGAGTCGCTCGGCGAGCCGCCTGACGACAGCCGGCGACAGGACGGCCGGTAGCCGCACGAAGGCCTCGCGGGCGAACGCTTCGACGGAGGGCGGGTCGAGGTCGTACGGTTCGGCAAGCTCACGCTCGACCTGCTCGTCCGAAGCGGCCTCGATGTCGGGCAGGCCCGGTCCGTCGACCAGCTCGGCGGGCGCCGTGTCGTTGGCGGCCAGCGTGACGTACCAGTCCCACCAGTCCTGATCGTCGCCGGCCCAGTCCTGGTCGATACCGCCGGCGCGGTTCTGCTCGGGGAGCCGTTCGTTGGTCGTCGGATTGTTCGGATCCACAGCAGTTTCGTTCGGATCCACAGCAGTTTCGTTCAGATCCACAGCAGGGCCGCCTCGTGAGAGAAGGTGTAGGAACCGGACGCGTCGCGACACGAGGCGAGATAGTCGCCCAGCACCGGCGCCGCCTCCATTTCCTCCAGCGACACGGAGTCGTCGAAGGCGCACCGCTGCAGAAAGCCTTCGGCGACAACGCGATCGGATGTGCCGGTCGTATAGGTGACGCGCTGGTCTCGCACATCCGCGCCGGCTCGGATCAGTGCGTCGCGCACCTGCTCGGCCGTCGTGTAGGGCGTCGCTTCGCGAACGCCGGCGCGGAAAGCGTCGTAGAACGCGAGGTAATGGGAGGCCGCGGTAGCCTGCGCGACCAGGCCCAGACCGCCGGGGGCGAGTGCGGCGACGAACCGCTCGGCTGCGGCGTCCAACTCGTCCGGCGGAAGGGCGTAGAGCGCGTGCGTGGCCCACACGACGTCGTAGCCGGTGTGGTCGGCGGGGAGGTCTTGCAGGGTCATCACCAGGTCCCGGCGGGCCACGAACGGCACACCCAGGGCCCCGCGCGCCTCGGCCACCGAGAACTCGGACGGATCGAGAAGGTCGTAGGCCACCTCGGGCACGGCGGACAGGTCGGTGTAGCGGCGCAGCGCGGTGGGAAACTTTCCGCTGCCGCAGGCCACGTCGAGCAGCGACCAACCCTCGTGCGCTCGGTCGGCCAGCAGGGTGGGCCAGTCGGCAGCCAGTGCCAGCTGGTGGTAGTCCTCGGTGGCCAAGGCGTAGAACGCCTCCATGCCGGTGCGACCGGCCTCGCTCCAGTGCTCGAGACTCCGCTCGGCCGTATCTTTGCTGCTCACACCAGTCCTCGTCTTCTCGTCGGGAGCCGACCGCGTGCACCCGAGACGCAGGCGTGGTGGTTGACTCGAACAGGTGCCGAGCCTAGTCCCGACCCCGTCGACCGCCGCCGCCGCGCTCCTCGACGACCTACGTGCGTTGCGGCGCGGCGCCGAGCCTCTACCCGGGCTGGAGCCCGGTTCGTACGCTCGCGATCACGCCGCGTTCGAAGAGCTGTCCGACCAGCGCGGCCTGATTGCCGACCACCTCGTCGGCCGGCTGGCCGGAATAGAAGAAGGACCGGTATCGGTGCTGTCGGTGGGTTGCGGCGACGGCTCGCTGGACGTCCGGATCGCCGAGGCACTTCTCCGGACGATGCCCGGACGGCCGGTGCGCTACGTCGGTATCGAGCCCTGGTCCGACAGCGCCGAACGCTTCACCGACACGATGGCCGCACTCGGGGCGGGCACGCTGAGTGTCGACGTGCACGTCACGTCGTTCGCCGACGCACCGGTGGACGAAACGTTCGACGTCGTGATGTTCGTGCACTCGATCTATTACGTCGTCGACGTGGGCAAGGCGCTGATGGCCGCCCGCGAACTGCTGCGACCGGGCGGAGAGCTGTGGGTGCTCGTCGCACCGCGCGCCGCGCTCAATGCGCTGGTGGACGTACTCGCCCCGCCGCTCGAGGAGCATCGTCAGTGGTTCAGCGACGACATCGAGAACGCCTTCGTCGACGCCCGCGTCACGGTCGACGAAGTGGTGACCCTGAACGCGTTCGTCGACCTTGCTCGGGCGTCCGACGAGGTGCTCGACTTCGCGGTGCAGGCCCGGTTGACCCCCGAGTTGCGCGGGCCGGTGCGGGCCTACCTGGACGCCGTCTCCGTGCCCGCCGCCGACGGCTGTCCCCGGGTACCGCACCCGGTCGACATGTTCAGCACGCACGGTCTCTCGTAGCGGCCCGGTCTGTCGCAAGGGACAGTGGCTGTCCGCAATGACGGATAGAAATGAACGGCCCACCGCTCGGTGAGCGACCGACAACACCAGGAGCCGTCATGCCGTCGACCGACTACCTTCGTGAGAATTTCCAGGGATCGCAGATCGACCACGTCAACGTCACGGTGACCGACGTCCCAGCGGCGATCGCGGTGTGGGAGCCGGCCCTGGCGACGCTCGGTATCCGCAAGCTCCTCGACTTTCCGGCCCCGGCCGACGGGAGCAGGCCCCACATGACCGGCTTCGGGTCGGACCGGAAGCCGTCGTTCTGGTTGGTGGCGGGCGACGTCGTCGATCCGAACCTGCACATCGCGTTCACGGCGCCTTCACGCGAACACGTGCGCCGCTTCCACGAGGCCGCGCTGCACGCTGGTGCACGCAACAAGCTCGACCCGGCGGTGCACACCGAATACCACGAGAACTATTACGGCGCTTTCGTTCTCGATCCCGACGGAATCAACCTCGAAGCGGTCTGTCACATCGAATGAGTCAGCCGACGTAGGCCGCGAGGTGCTCCCCCGTCAACGTCGACTTGGACGCGACGAGCTCGGCGGGGGTGCCCTCGTAGACCAGACGGCCGCCGTCGTGGCCGGCGCCCGGCCCGAGATCGATGATCCAGTCGGCGTGCGCCATCACCGCCTGGTGATGCTCGATGACGATGACCGACTTGCCGGAGTCGACCAGTCGATCGAGCAGGCCCAGGAGCTGTTCGACGTTGGCAAGATGCAGCCCGGTGGTCGGTTCGTCCAGGATGTAGATATCGCCCTTGTCGGCCATCTGCGCCGCGAGTTTGATGCGTTGTCTCTCGCCACCGGACAGGGTGGTGAGCGGTTGGCCGAGTTTGAGATAGCCCAGTCCGACGTCCGCGAGCCTGGTCAGAATCTTGTGCGCCGCAGGTAACTTGGCGTCGCCGCTGCCGAAGAACGTCTCCGCCTCGGCGACGGACATGCCGAGCACCTCACCGATGTTCCTGCCTCCGAACGAGTAGTCGAGAACGTCGGCCTGAAACCGCTTTCCTTCGCACACTTCGCACGTGGTGGCGACCCCGGCCATCATTCCCAGGTCGGTGTAGGTCACGCCCGCTCCGTTGCAGTTGGGGCAGGCACCTTCGGAGTTCGCGCTGAACAGAGCCGGTTTGACTCCGTTCGCCTTCGCGAACGCTTTGCGAATGGGCTCGAGCAGCCCGGTGTAGGTCGCTGGACTGCTACGCCGAGACCCCTTGATGGCCGACTGGTCGACGGACACCACCCCGTCGAGGCTTGCCACGCTGCCCTGGATCAGGGAGCTCTTTCCTGATCCGGCCACTCCGGTGATCACCACCAGCACACCGAGGGGGATGTCGACGTCGACACCGCGCAGGTTGTGCGAATCGGCTCCGCGGATCTGCAGCACCTCGGAGGCCTCGCGCACCGAGTCCTTGAGGGACGCGCGGTCGTCGAGGTGGCGTCCGGTGAGCGTGCCGCTCCCCCGCAGTCCGTCGACGGTTCCTTCGAAGACGATCTCGCCGCCGTCCGATCCCGCCCCCGGGCCGATGTCGACGACGTGTTCGGCGATCGCGATCGCTTCCGGCTTGTGCTCGACCACCAGGACGGTATTTCCCTTGTCGCGCAACTCGAGCAACAGGTTGTTCATTCGTTCGATGTCGTGTGGGTGCAGTCCGATGGTGGGTTCGTCGAACACGTAGGTCACGTCGGTCAGACTTGACCCGAGGTGGCGAATCATCTTCGTGCGCTGCGATTCTCCGCCCGACAGGGTCCCGGACCGACGGTCCAGGGACAGGTACCCGAGCCCGATGTCCACGAACGAATCGAGAGTGTGGCGCAGGCTCTTCAGAAGCGGCGCCACCGATGGCTCGTCGAGGCCGCTCACCCATGTGGCCAGGTCGCTGATCTGCATCGAGCATGCGTCGGCGATGCTCACACCGCCGATCGTGGACGACCGCGCCGCCTCGCTCAGCCGGGTTCCGTGGCAGTCCGTGCACGTGGCGAACGTGACGGCCCGTTCGACGAACGTCCGGATGTGCGGCTGCATGGCGTCGACGTCCTTGGACAGGAAAGACTTCTGGATCGACGGAATCAGACCCGCGTAGGTCAGATTGATTCCGTCGACCTTGATCTTGGTCGCTTCCTTGTAGACGAGATCGTTCAGTTCCCTCTTGGTGAACTTCGCGATCGGCTTGTCGGGATCGAAGTACCCGCAGCCTCGATAGATCCGTCCGTACCAACCGTCCATGCTGTAGCCCGGAATGGTGATGGCGCCGTCGTTCAGGGACTTGCTCGCGTCGTAGAGGGCAGTGAGGTCGATGTCGCTGACCGATCCGCGTCCCTCGCAGCGCGGGCACATGCCGCCGGTGACGCTGAACGCGCGCCGTTCCTTCACGGTTCGGCCGCCGCGTTCCACGGTGACGGCCCCGGCGCCCGAGATCGACGCCACGTTGAACGAAAATGCTTGTGGCGAACCGACATACGGCGTGCCCAACCTGCTGAACAGGATGCGCAGCATGGCGTTGGCGTCCGTCGCCGTACCGACGGTGGAGCGTGGATCTGAGCCCATCCGTTCCTGGTCGACGATGATCGCCGTGGTCAGGCCCTCGAGCACGTCGACGTCCGGACGTGCGAGCGTCGGCATGAATCCTTGGACGAAGGTGCTGTACGTCTCGTTGATCATGCGCTGAGATTCCGCGGCGATGGTGCCGAAGACCAGGGAACTCTTTCCTGAACCCGACACCCCGGTGAACACCGTCAGGCGACGCTTGGGAATCTCGATGTTCACGTTCTTCAGGTTGTTCACCCGAGCGCCGTGTACCCGAATGAGATCGTGGGTGTCGGCTGTGTGGGTTCTGCTGGCCATGCCGGTCACCATAGTGGCGACGAGCGCCGAAGACTTCTCGAATCCTGACCGACCGCGGACGGTGTGAAGTCAGCGCAGCCGTTCGGCGTCCCGCGATCGTTCGACCAGGTCCGCACACAGTCGGCTCAATTCGTCTGCACTCGCGCCTTCGTCGACCGCGGTGGCGACGTCCTCGGCCAGACACCGGACCTCGAATGCCCGGTCGGCGAGAGCGGTGGCTTCGTCGGCGGTCAGCACCACCGCGTCGACCGGCACCGCCGTCCCCTTGACGGCGGCGCGTTGCTCGTAGGCGCGCTGCCGACACGACTGTCTGCAGTAGCGACGGCGCCGACCCATGCCGGCGTCCGGGACCGGGCGGCCGCACCACACACACGTCGACGGACGACGACTCCTCCCGGCCATGGTGATCAACCCTAAGGTCTCGGGCGGGTATCATTGCGCCTCGACACTCGCTCGACCGGGGAACGATGCAGGCTGCTCCGTCGTTGAACACGGTGACGAGCGGGAAACGATCAGAGAGGACTCCACCATGGCAGATCGCGTATTACGAGGTAGTCGACTCGGAGCGGTGAGCTACGAGACCGATCGTGACCACGACCTGGCTCCGCGCCGGATGGCGCGATACCGCACCGACAACGGTGAGGAGTTCGACGTTCCCTTCGCCGACGAGGCCGAGATCCCCGGTACGTGGCTGTGCCGTAACGGGCTAGAGGGGTCGCTCATCGAGGGCACCGCGCCGGAGGCGAAGAAGGTCAAGCCGCCGCGCACCCACTGGGACATGCTGCTCGAGCGCCGATCCGTCGAGGAACTCGACGAACTGCTCAAGGAGCGGATGGACCTGCTCAAGGCCAAGCGGCGCGGCGCCAACGCCTGACACGTCGTTCGACGACGAAGCCCCTAGACGACGAAGCCCCTCGGAGACGATCTCCGAGGGGCTTTTTCGTGTCCTAGGCCGTGCGGCGTGTGAGCGCCAGATGCTTCTCCACGGCGGGTCCGATCTGCGCCAACGCGGCTGGTTCCGTCATTGCGACGTGTGCGCTGTCGACCGCGTAGTCGACGATGCCGCCACCGACGTGCGCTCGCCAGGCGGACGCGTTGCGCGTGTGGTCGTTGCGGTTGACCTCGTCGTCGACGGCGGTGAAGAACACGACGTCCCCGTCGAACCGGGCGGGCCGGAACGAGTGCGCGAGCTCGGTGCCGTTGACGTACGCGTCGTACAGACGCTCGAGGGTGTCCGTGGTCAACGTCGCCGCCGGTCCGCCCTGCGCCCGCAGAACCTCGGCGGCGTCGGCGACGGTCGGCTCCAACCCGTCCGGCAGGACGTGCCCGGTGAACTCCTCGATCAGATCCCGTACCGACGGCGTCGCCGATTCGAGGTACCGATCGGCGAGAACGTAGCTGTCCAGCATCGACAAGAACGCGACATCTTCTCCTACCGAACGCAGTTGAACCGCCATGGCGTGCGCGATCAAACCGCCGAGCGACCATCCGAGCAGGTTGTACGGTCCGTGCGGCTGAATCGATCGGATCTCACGGACGTAGTGACGCGCGACGTCCTCGATCGAGTCGAACGGCCCGCTCTCCCCCGAGATCATCGGCGCCTGCAACCCGTAGACCGGCTGCTCGGTGTCCAGATGCGCCAGGAGACCGGTGTAGCTCCACGACAGCCCGAAGGCAGGGTGAACGCAGAAGAGCGGTGAATGTGATCCCTTCGGGCGAATCGGCAGAATCGTGTCGAACGAATCCTCAACGCTGGCAGCCACTTCGGCGCTGCTCAGATGACTGGACTCGTCTATGCGTCGTGCCAATCCGGCCGCGGAGGAATCCGTGAACAACCACTGCATCGGAACGGTCACCCCGAGAGCGTCCCGTAGCTCCGTCACCACGCGGGTGCCGAGCAGCGACGTCCCGCCGAGTTCGAAGAAGTTGTCGTCCACGCCGATCTCGTTCGCACCGAGGACGGTCGAGAATGCCAGGCACACGGCAACTTCCGTGGGGGTGCCGGGGCTGCGGTGGACGGCCGTCGCGCTGAAATCCGGCTCGGGCAATGCCTTTCGGTCCAGCTTGCCCACCGCCGTCAGCGGAAGCGAATCGAGCACGGTGATCGACTGCGGCACCATGTAGCTCGGAACCCGCGCCCCGACGTGCCGGCGCAGGGCGTCGACGTCGATGGCCGTTCCGGCTCTCGGGAGCACGTACGTCACCAATGCAGTGTCGCCGGAATCGCGGGCGAGGCCCATCGTCACCGAGAACTCGGTGTCGGCGTACCCGTCCACGGCAGCGTCGATCTCGCCGAGTTCGATTCGGAAGCCGCGGATCTTGACCTGGTGATCGGACCGTCCGACGTAGACCAGTTCGAGGTCCGACCCCACCCGTGCCCACCGCACGAGATCGCCCGTGCGGTACATCCTCTCCCCCGGCTTTCCGCACGGGTCGGCCACGAATCGACCCGCGGTGAGGGCGGTGCGGTCGTGGTAGCCACGGGCGACCTCCGGCCCGGCCAGGTACAGCTCGCCCACGACGCCGACGGACACGGGATTGAGTCGCGAATCGAGCACCAGCGCGGAGACCCCACGAATGGGTTCACCGATCGTGACGGGCGCGCCCGGTGTCATCGGCGACCCCATGGTGGCGACGATGGTCGTCTCGGTCGGGCCGTAGACGTTGTAGAGGTTGCGACCCGGCGCCCACTTCTCCACCAGTTCGGGCGGGCACGCCTCCCCGCCCACCAGGACGTGGGTCAGCGATGTGGCCGCCGCCGGGTCCGCCGTGGCGAGTGCGGCGGTGGTGATGAACGCATGAGTGATGCGTTCGGACCCGAACAGCTCCGACAGTTCGGTGCCGCCGTAGACGGCGGGTGGAGCGATCACGAGGGTGGCGCCCGCGCCGTACGCGAAGAGCTGATCCATCACGGCAGCATCGAAGCTGGGCGTCGCGAAGTGCAGAATGCGCGATTCCGGCTGCACCGAGAAGCGGTCCTTCAGCTCTGCTGCGAAGTTGGACAACCCACCGTGCGTGACGACGACGCCCTTCGGCGTCCCGGTCGAACCGGAGGTGTAGATGACGTAGGCGGGGTGAGACAGCGTCAGCGTCCCCGACCGATCCAGGTCGGTCAGCGGGTCGGTGGATTCCCGCGCGAGTGTGGACCGGGTGTCCTCGTCGTCGAGTGCGATCCAGGTGGTCGCGGTGCCGGCCGCCACCGTCTCACGATGCGCCGTGATCGTGATTCCCAGCGGCGCAGCCGAATCGGTGAGCATGTGTTCGATGCGCGCGCTCGGATACGTCGGATCGATCGGCACGAACGCGCCGCCTGCCTTCGTCACCGCGAGCACCGTCGTCACCGATTCGATCGATCGTGTGAGAGCGAGGGCGACGAACGTCTCCGGCCCGACTCCGCGGCGAACCAGCAAGCGAGCCAACGCATTCGACCGTGCATCGAGCTCGGCGTACGTCAGGGCTTCGCCCGCGTACTCCACGGCGATCCGGTCCCGTGCGCCCACGAGAGCGCGCGTGAACGCAACCGGCAGCGTGATGGCCGGATCGGGGTCGGTGTCGGCCACGCACACCGGAGCGAGCTCGCGATGTTCGTCGCTGCTGAGAAGGTCGATGTCACCGAGGGGCTTGCCCGGGTTGGACGCCGCCGTGGACAGCACCGCCGTGAACCGTCGCAGCATGTCCGTGGCCGTCGACGCGTCGAAGAGATCGGTCGCGTAGTCCACCGCGATCGACAGACCGCCCGCATTCTCTCGCTCGGTCACGGTGAACTGCAGATCGAACTTCGCGATGCCCACGGCGATGTCGGCGGCCGCGAGCTCGAGTCCACCTACGCTCGCCGACGTGACGGTGTCGGTGCGGTGGGACAGCATCACTTGGAACAGCGGGTGGTGGCTTGTCGAGCGGGTCGGGCGGAGTACCTCGACAAGCCGCTCGAACGCGACGTCCGGGTGCGCGTAGGCGTCGAGGTCGACGCTTCGGACGCGCCGTAACGTATCGCTCACGTTTGCGGCGGGCTCGACGTCGGTACGGAGCACCAGCGTGTTGACGAACATGCCGATCATGCGGTCCAGCGCCTCGTCGCCGCGGCCGGCGACGGCCGTTCCGATCGAAATGTCCGTGCGTCCGGACAAGCGGCCGAGCAAGATCGCCAGTGCCGTGTGCAGCACCATGAACAGGGTCGCGTTCTCGCCCTGCGCAAGGTCCAGCAACCGCCGGTGTAGCGCGGCATCGATGTCGACGCTCGTCGACGCGCCCCGATAGGACGGGACGCGCGGACGTGGACGGTCGGTCGGCAGATCGATCCGATCGGGTGCCCCGGTCAGTGCCTCGGTCCAGAACGCCAGCTGGGATGCCGCGACGCTGTCGGGGTCGGTTTCGTCGCCGAGTCGCTTCTCCTGCCAGATGCTGTAGTCGGCGTACTGCACCGGCAGTTCCGGCAGTGTCGGTGCGGTGCCGGCGGTGCGTGCGGTGTACGCCGCGACGAGGTCGGCGGTCAGCGGTGCCAGCGACCACCCGTCGGCAGCGATGTGATGCAGCGAGATCACCAACACGTACTCCGCGCGACCTGTGGTCAGGAGGTACGAGCGCATGGGGGCTTCGGTGGTCACGTCGAAACCTGCCGAAGCCAGCTCGCGGACGCGGCCGGCGAGATCGGCTGCGGACACCGTCTCCACGGCCAGGTTCGCCTCGACCGAATCCGCGTCGAGGATCACCTGGTGCGGGCCGTTCGTTGAGTCCGGGAAGACGGTCCGCAGGCTTTCGTGACGGCGTCGGAGGTCGGCGATGGCCATGCCCAGCGCGGGCACGTCGAGGTCGCCGGTCAAACGTACGGCGAACGGAACGTTGTACGCGCCGGAGGTGGCGTCGAAACGGTTGAGGAACCACAGCCGACGCTGCGCGGCCGACAACGGAATATGTTGCGGGCGTTGCTGTGTCGTCAGCGCCGGGCCGGCGGTGGCTGCCGAGGTGGCGACCGCTTCGGCGAGTGCGGCCACGGTGGGGTGTTCGAAGAGCGAGCGCACACCGATTCTGACGTCGGTTGCCGTGGCAATGCGTGACACGACCTGCGTCGCGAGCAGCGAGTTGCCGCCGAGCTCGAAGAAGTGATCACTGCGGCCGATGCCGTCTCGGTCGGCGCCGACCACGTCGGCGAAGATCTCGGCGACGACGGTTTCGAGTCCCGTTCGCGGAGCCTCGAATTCGCCTCCGGCGGAGGCGAACACCGGTGCGGGCAGCGCGCGCTTGTCCAGTTTGCCCACCGGGGTGAGCGGCACGGTGTCGAGGACGGTGATCGACGCCGGCACCATGTGCGGAGGGAGCACCGACTGCAGCGACGTCGTTACCGACTGCGTATCGAGTACGGCGCCGGTGCGAGCCACGACGTACGACGCGAGTGTGCTGCCCTCGTGCACCACGGTGTGCGCGAAGGTGATGTCGCTCAGACCGGTGAGAGCCGAGTCGATCTCACCGAGTTCGATGCGGAATCCGCGAAGCTTGACCTGATCGTCGGCGCGCCCGACGAATTCGAGGGCGCCGTCCGCGGTCCAGCGGACCACGTCGCCGGTACGGTACATCCGCTCGCCGTCGCGACCGTGCGGATCGGCGACGAACCGAGATGCGCTCAGGCCGGAGCGGTTCAGGTAGCCGCGGGCGAGCCCGACGCCGCTGAGGTAGAGCTCGCCCGTCACTCCGTTCGGAACGGGGGCGAGTCGGGCGTTCAGAACGGTGGCGCGCACACCGCGGATGGGGCGCCCGATGGTGACGGGTTCTGCGGAACGCAGTTCGGCGATGCTCGCGACGATGGTGGCTTCGGTCGGGCCGTACCCGTTGAACATCTCTCGGCCCTCGGACCATCGAGTCACCAGGTCCGCGGAGCAGGCGTCACCGCCGACCACGACGGTACGCAGAGACGGTAGGTCACCGGGTGCGATGTCGACGGTCGCGAGCGCCGCCGGCGTGACGAAGGCGTGGGTGACCCCGGCGCGCTCGATCAGCTCGGCGAGTTCGCGGCCACCGTAGACGTCGGACGGGGCGATCACGAGGGTGGCACCGGCGCGGATCGCTAGGAGCAGTTCCAACACCGAGGCGTCGAAACTCGGTGATGCGAAGTGCAGAGTTCTCGAATCCGGCGTGACGGAGAACCGCTCTCGTTCCTCGTCCGCGAAGTTGGACAGACCCGAGTGCGTGACGACCACGCCCTTCGGCACCCCGGTGGACCCCGAGGTGTAGATGACGTAGGCGGGGTTGTCGACCGAGGTCCGAGACGGAAGGGAGGCCGTCGACCGCTGTGTGAGGTCGTCGCCCACGACGGTGTCGTCGAGTGCGAACCAATCGATGTCCGTCGGCAAGGTGTCCGCGTGCGCGGTGGTCGTGAGCCCGAATGCTGCGCCCGAATCGGTCACCATGTGCGCGATGCGGTCGTGCGGGTATTTCGGATCGACCGGAACCCATGCAGCTCCCGACTTCGTCACGGCCACCATGGCGACGACCGACTCGATCGAGCGTGAAAGACCGAGCGCGACAATGGTTTCAGGACCAGCGCCGCGGTCGATCAAGAACCGGGCGAGCTGGTTCGACCGTTCGTCGAGATCGCGGTAGGACAGGGCCAGTGCCGACTCGGCGTTCCGTCCGTGCGACGGGTCGAACGTGACGGCGATGCCGTCGGGGTCCCGGCGGGTGACGGTCTCGATCATCGACGCCAGCGTCTCGGCGCGAGCTCCCGCTGCACCGCGACGGTCCACGAGGTCTTCGCGCTCACCGTCGACTAGCAGGTCGATGTCACCGACCACGACGGACGCGTCTGCGGCGACTGCGGTGAGCAGCCGCACGAGGCGCTGCGCGACGGAGTCGATCGTGTCGGCGTCGTAGAGATCTCGCGTGTAACCGAACTGGAACGCCGCGGCATCGCCCCGCTGCGAGACGCGCAACTCCAAGTCGAACTTGCTCTTCTCGATGTCGATCTCGTCGGCCTCGACCGTCAGCCCGGGCAGCTCCACGACGTCGTCGGCGGCCGTCGCGAACGCGAGTACGACCTGAACGAGCGGGTGACGTCCGGAAGATCGGGTCGGCGACACCGCATCGACCAATCGCTCGAAGGGCAGATCGGCGTTCGCGAACGCGTCGAGATCCGTTGTCCGCGTGCGAGCGAGCAGCTCTTCGAACGTGTCTGCAGATCGAACGGTGGAGCGCAGGACGAGGGTGTTCACGAACATTCCCACGAGATCGTCGAGGCGAGAATCACCGCGCCCGGCGATCGGCGTTCCGATCGCCACGTCGTCGGTGTCGGCGAGACGAGCCAGCAGGACCGCGAGCGCGGTGTGCACCACCATGAACAGGCTCGAGCCGGTGCGCGCGGCCAGCGCCGACAGGGCACCGACCACGTCGGCGTTCACCTCGAACGGGTGTACGCCTGCCCTGTACGTCGGCAGTGCGGGGCGTGGTCTGTCGACGGGGAGGGTGACCTCGTCGGGGAGGCCGTCCAATGCCGTGGTCCAGTAGGCGAGTTGCTGCGCGGCTCGGGACCGCGGATCGCTCTCGTCGCCGAGCATCGTCCGCTGCCAGAGGCTGAAATCGGTGTACTGCACGGGCAACGGTGACCACGCGGGGGTCGAACCTGCGGCCCGCGCGGTGTAGGCCGTCATCACGTCACGGGCCAGTGGGCCGAGGGACCAACCGTCGGCTGCGATGTGATGCACGACGAACGCGAGAACGTGCCGATCCGGGCCGGTCTCGAACAACGCGGTACGCAGCGGCGTGTCTGTCGTCAGATCGAACCCGGCCGACGCGAAGCTGCGAATGGACTCGGCGACAACGGAATCGGAAACGCGTCGGCGCTCGAGCGTCGGTACGACATCGGTGAGTACTTCCTGGCGTGGCCCGTGATCACTGTCCGGGTACCGCGTTCGTAGCGTCTCGTGCCGGCGCACCAGATCGGCGAGCGCCGCATCCATTGCGTCGACGTCCAGGGCGCCGGACAACCGGACCGCGAACGAGATGTTGTAGGCGTTCGACCCCGCGTCGAACCGGTTCAGGAACCACAGTCGCTGCTGTGCGAGCGACAGCGGAACGACGTCGGGCCGCTCCGCCGCGGGCACCGCCACCAGCGGTGCACGCGAGTCGTCTCGCTCCAGCTCGTCGAGCCGGGATGCGAAGGCCTCCACCGTCGGTGCCTCGAAGAGAACACGCACCGCGACGTCGGTACCGAGCACGGCAGAGAGTTGCGCGGTCACTCGCGTCGCCATCAGCGAGTTGCCGCCGGATGCGAAGAAGTCGTCGTCCAGGCCGACCTCGGTCACGCCCAGGACGTCGGCGAACACCCTCGCGACGTCGTGTTCGAGTGTCGTTGTGGGCGCACGGTATTCGTGCTCCACGGCGGCGAACACGGGCTCGGGAAGCGACTTCTTGTCGATCTTGCCGGCCGGTGTCAGCGGAAGTGTGTCCAGCACGGTGATGGACGCAGGAACCATGTACGACGGGAGCGTCGCGGCAGCTCGGGTGGTCAACTCCTCGACGCTCACCGGCCCCCTGACGCACACGTAGGCGGCGAGCCGGGTGACACCGGTCTCCGAGACATGCGTCGTGGTGAACGCGAACGTGACCGCAGGCTCGCGCAGCAGCACCGCGTCGATCTCGGTGAGTTCGATGCGGTGACCACGAATTTTCACCTGGTCGTCGCTGCGTCCGAGGTACGTGATCTCGTGGCTGTCCGTCACCGCGACGACGTCTCCGGTGCGGTACATCCGCTCCCCCGTATCGCCGTAGGGGTTGGCGACGAATCGCTCCGACGAGAGCGCGGTGCGGCCGAGGTAGCCGCGCGCGAGGGCGGGACCGGCGAGGTACAGCTCGCCGCGCACACCCGCGGGTGTGGGGTGCAACCGGCGGTCGAGGACCAGAGCGGTGACGCCGGGCAGGGGTGTGCCGATGGTCACCGGTCGGTCGGCCTCGAGCGGCGCCGTCATGGTCGCAACCACGGTGGCTTCGGTCGGCCCGTACAGATTGCGCATCACCCGACCCGGTGCCCAACGGGTCACGAGATCCGGATTGCAGACGTCGCCTCCGACACCGACGAATTCGAGATCGACGAGCCCCGACGGGTCGCACGTCTCGAGTGCAGCCGGCGTGACGAAGGCGTGGGTGACCCTCTTCTCACGCAGCAGCGTGGTGAGTTCGGCACCGCCGTAGACGGTGCTCGGCGCAATCACCACGGTGGCTCCCGCGGCGAAGCCCATGAGCAGTTCCAGCATCGAGGCGTCGAAACTCGGGGACGCGAAGTGCAACGTTCGGGATGCGGCTCCGATGCGATACCGCTCCACCTGTGTGGCGGCCAGATCGGCGATGCCGCGGTGGGTCACCACGACGGCCTTGGGAACACCGGTCGATCCGGAGGTGTAGATCAGGTAGGCCGGATTATCGACCCGCACAACGGGATCGAGTTTCTCTTCGGGGTCGAGTGTCACCACCGGTTCGGCGTCGAGCTCGATCCAGTGCACCGCACCGGGCAGCTGTGCGGTGTGCTCGCGCACGGTCAGACCGATGCGGGCACCGCTGTCGCGGATCATGTGCTCGATACGGTCGGACGGGTAGCGCGGGTCGACCGGGACAAACGCTCCCCCGGCCTTCGCCACTGCCCACAGGGCGGTGATCGATTCCACGGACCGTCCGAGAGCAAGCAGCACAAGGGATTCCGGTCCGACCCCCTGCGCGGTGAGAACCCGTGCGAGGAGCGTGGAACGCTCGTCGAGCTCGCGGTACGTCATCTTCTCCGACCCGAACTCGACGGCGGCGGAGTCGGGATGCACCCGCGCAGCGCGTGTGAGCAGCTCCGCTAGAGTCCCCGATTGTCCCGACGGGCCGCCGCTGAACGGGACCAGTGCGCTGCGCTCGTGCTCGGACAGCAGGTCGATGTCGCCGACCGACGTGTTCGGATCTGCCGCGACGGCCTCGAGAACGGCGGTCAGACGCGTCGCGAACGCGGCGGCCGTCTCGGGGTCGAACAGGTCGACCGCGTATCCGAACGTGAGCGACAGACCGGCCGGTCGGCCCGAGGAGAACGACTCCGACACCGACACCGAGAGGTCGAACTTGGCTGTGTCGGAGACGATCTCGTCGACCTCGACGGTCATTCCCGGAAGTTCGACGCGGGTAGGCGCCGTGTTCTCGAACGACAGCGCGACCTGAAACAGTGGGTGGCTCGCGGTCGACCGGGTTGTCGACACCGCGTCCACGATGCGTTCGAACGGAACGTCGGCGTGCGCGAAGGCTTCGAGGTCGGTGTCGCGAACCTCGCGAAGGAGGTCGACGAATCGCACGTGCGGAGCGGGTGCCGATCGAAGGACGAGCGTGTTGACGAACATGCCCACGACTGCGTCGAGGGCCCGGTCGCCGCGGCCCGCGATCGGCGATCCGATGGTCACGTCGTCGACATCGGCGAGCCGACCGATCAGTACCGACAGTGCGGCGTGCAGAACCATGAACATGCTCGCCGAGCGATCACCCGCGAGGGCGGCCAGCGACCGATGCACGTCCGCATCGACGGTCACGGTGTGCTGAGCACCCCGGTAAGTCGGTGCCGGCGGGCGCGGACGATCCGCGGGGAGGTCGACCACCTCGGCGACCCCGGCCAACTGAGTTGTCCAGTAGTCGATCTGCTTCCGTGCGGTGCTGGTGGGATCGTTCTCGTCACCGAGACTTGCGCGCTGCCAGATGCTGTAGTCCGCGTACTGCACCGGAAGCGGTGCCCATGCCGGGGCGTCACCGGCGACGCGCGCGGTGTACGCGGTCATGACGTCGGCGGCGAGCGGGCCGAACGAGAACCCGTCCGCCGCGATGTGGTGCAGCACGATCGCGAGGACATGGGTGGGTGCATCGGCGTCGATGACCCTGAGGAGGGTGACGCGCATCGGGCGGTCGACCGTCACGTCGAAACCAGTCGTCGCCGCGGCGATCAGACGTTCCCGAAGTGCGGCCTCGCGCACGTCGTCGGTGTCGAGTTCGGCAACGTCCGCGGCATGGACGATCTGGTGCGGTCCGTCGGTGCTGTCGGGGAACGTGGTCCGCAACGATTCGTGTCGGTCGAGCACGTCCGTGAGCGCGGAGGCCAGCGCATCCCGGTCCACGTCACCGGTCATGCGAATGGCGAACGGCATGTTGTAGGCAGGGGACGCCGGGTCGAAGCGGTTGAGGAACCACAGGCGTTGCTGCGCGGGAGAGAGCGGAATCTGCTCGGGGCGAGGGCCGGCCACGAGTGGCAGGCGGGTGTCGGAGTCATCTGTGGTCGGGTGACCGATTCGGTCGGCCAAAGCGGCGACCGACGGCGCTTCGAACAAATCCCTGATGGTCACGTCGGTTCCGAGGTCACTACTGAGCCGCGACACGACCTGCGTTGCGAGAAGGGAGTTTCCGCCGATCTCGAAGAAGCTGTCGTGAACGCCGGGCTGCGGTACTCCTACTACGTCGGCGATGGTGTCGGCGATCTGTTGCTCGACGCTCGTGCGCGGTGGGACCGACGGAGCGGTCGACACCTCGCGCTGCGGCGCGGGCAGCGCTTTACGGTCCACCTTTCCGTTCGCGCTGAGCGGCATCTCGTCCAGAACCATGAACAGGGTGGGCACCATGTACGCGGGGAGGACCTGCGACAGTTCCGTGGTGAGGTCCGCGGGGACGATGCGGTGACTGTTCGCCGACGCCACGTAGGCGACGAGCTCGGTCTCACCTCGGTCGTCCGTATGCGCCACGGCCACTGCGTGATCGACAGCGGGCTGGTCCATCAGGGCCGACTCGACCTCGCCGAGCTCGATGCGGAGACCACGAATCTTGACCTGGAAATCGGTGCGGCCCAAATACTCGACGTGCCCGTCTGCGCGCCACTTCGCGAGATCGCCGGTCCGGTACAGACGCTGTCCGCTTCGACCGTAGGGACTCGCAACGAACCGGTCGGCGGTGAGATCGGGCCGCGCGACGTATCCACGCGCGAGTTGTGTTCCGGCGAGATACAACTCACCGGCGACACCGACCGGAACCGGTTCGAGCCGGGCGTCGAGGACGTACAGGCCGGTGTTCCACACCGGTGACCCGATCGGAACCGTCGTGTCACCGGGCCGGTAGGTGTAGTGGCTGACGTCGACGGATGCCTCGGTGGGGCCGTAGAGGTTGTGCAGTTCGCGTCCACCCAGTGCGCTGAATCGGGTAGCGGTGTCGGGGGCGAGCGCTTCGCCGCTGCAGAAGACGCGGCGCAGCTTCGGCACGGCATCGGCGGAGGCCGGTTCGGAGACGAACGCGCTGAGCATGGACGGGACGAAGTGGGCGGTGGTGATCTTCTTCTCGGAGATCACGCGTGCGAGATACCGCGGGTCGCGGTGGCCGTCCGGCGTCGCCACGACGAGCCGAGCCCCGGCCTGCAGCGGCCAGAAAAACTCCCAGACGGACACGTCGAACGTCGCCGGGGTCTTCTGAAGGACGGCGTCGGTGCGGTCGAGCGGGTACCGCTCCTGCATCCAGAGAAGCCGGTTGACGATGCCCGAATGCGGTACGGCGACGCCTTTGGGGCGGCCGGTGGACCCGGAGGTGTAGATGACGTACGCGGTGTTGTCACGGTGGAGCGGCGTGACGCGCTCGTCGTCGGTGATCTCGGACCGATCGATCCCGTCGAGAGACGTCGTGTCCACGTCGATCCGAACGGTGTCGCCGGGCAGAGTCGGCCGGTCGCGGGTCGAGGTCAGTACACACACCGGCGCTGCGCTGTCCAGCACGTAGGCCAGGCGGTCCGCGGGATGGTCGGGATCGAGCGGTACGTACGCGCCGCCCGTCTTGATCACGGCGTACATCGCGACGACGAGGTCGAGCGATCGGCGCATCGCCAGGGCGACGGATCGTTCGGGCCCGACCCCACGGCCGATCAGGATCCGGGCCAGGGCGTTCGAGCGGCGATCGAGCTCGGCGTAGGTGAGCGTGTCGTTCTCGAACTCCAGGGCCACGGCGTGCGGCGTACGACGGACCTGCGCGGCGAAGAGGTCGGGCAGCGTGGTGGCAGGGACGGCGTGGGCGGTGTCGTTCCAGGTGTCGAGGACCTGGCGGCGTTCGTCCGGTTCGATGACGTCGAGACCGGAGATCCGGGTGCGCGAGCCGCGTCCGAGGAGGTTCTCGAAGAATGCGAGGAAGCGACGGTGGTGGCCACGCAGCTCGTCGGTGCCGTACAGGGCGGGGTTCGCCTCGAAGTCGATGTTGAGCCGGGCGCCGGCGTCACTGTTGTAGACGTTGAACGTCAGATCCTCGATGGGACCGCTGGAGAGCAGATGCAGATCGCCCTTCAGATCACCGAGTCGAACCTGCCAGTCGAACAGCATGATGTTCACCATCGGCCCGAAGAATCCGCGGTGCATCGACGCGGTCCCGTGATCGCGGCGGATGTCCTCGTGGCGATATTTCTGATGGCGAAGGGCGCCGGTGATGCGCAACGTCACCGCATCGACGAGGTCGCCGAGGTTGGTGTCGGAATCGATGTGGATTCGGATGGGGACCACGTTGGAGACCATCCCGCCGGACCGGCGCAGGGCCGCGGTGGTGCGAACCGAAACCGGCAGGCTCAGGACCACGTCGGCGGATCCGGTGATGCGGTGCAGGTACGCCGCGAACGCGGCGGCCACGACTGCCGCTGCACTGGCATCGAAGCGCGTTGCGGCGTCGGCCAGCAGTTCGTTCACGGAGGCATCGAGAACTGCGTTCTCGCGCAACCGGTTCGGCTCCGCAGGTGCGGTCCGATCGGACAGTCCGAAAGAGTCTGCAAGTCCGAAAACTTCTGCAGCCCAGTACGTGCGGTCGGTCTCGAAACGTGTGGATTGACGGTACGCACGTTCGGATTCGTAGATCTTTGCGAGCGGAGACGCTGTGCTGGTGACGGATTCACGACCCGCGGCTTTGTCGGTGTACAGCTCGGCGACGCGGTTCATGGCCGTCATGGCGCCGAATCCGTCGCCGGCGATGTGATGCATTCGCGTGTACCACAGGTACCGATCGTCGGCGACACGCAGAAACACGTTCACGGTCAACGGATCTCGGTCGATGTCGACCGGTCGCCGCATCTCCTCCTGCATCCAAGCCAAGGCATGGGCGATGGGGTCCGCTTCGCGGCGGACGTCCATCCGGGTGGAATGGATGGACGCTTCGGGGTCGACCACCTGGTAAGGCTGGCCGTCGATCTCGACCAGACGGATACGGCCGGACTGCAATTCGGCACCGGCCTGATTGCCGGCAAGCTCGAGCAGGTCGACGTCCAGATCACCGTGGATGTCGACGTACTGGGCCACGGTGAGCGGCACCTCGGGGGCGAGTTTCTGCGCGAACCACAAGCTGGTCTGAGCAGGTGAAAGAGGAATAGGGTCCAGTGTTGCTGCGTCGCTTGCGCTCTCGGCGCCGCCGGAGCGGCGACGAGCAGTGGGATTGTTTTCGGTCTCCGCAGAAGAGGGCACCGTTCGCTCCGTTCATGACGTCGATCGTCTCTGTCGCAGAAACGACGCACACATCAAACCGAAAGCTGAACGCGGTGAAAGTCTCGGACGCGCAGAGACTTCCAGGTTGCCCCTCGTGTGAAGGGCAGATCCCCTACGTGTGACGCTCGGTGTCCCCGACCGTGGTCGCACTGTGTTGGGTGATTCGCTGTATAGAACCGGTTGGATTGGTCCGAACGTCTAGTTGTTCGGCACCGAAGCCGACGGCGTTACGTCGGTCACCCGCGACGGGACGAGCCCGTGATCTTCTGCCAACGATTGCGTAGACCCCACACCGTGACCTTGAGCAGAGCCTCGCGGACGATGTTGCCGCTCATCTTCGATTCGCCACGTTCGCGTTCGGTGAACGTGATCGGGACCTCGTCGACCACGAAGCCTTCCTGAATGGTGCGCCACGCCAGATCGACCTGGAAGCAGTAGCCGTGCGATTCGATCTTCTCCAGCGGGAGCTTCTCGAGAACCTCGCGGCGGTAGGCGCGGTAGCCGCCCGTGATGTCGCGCAGTGTGACGCCGAGGGCCAGTCGCGAGTAGATGTTTCCGCCGCGGGACAGCACCTCGCGGTGCTTCGGCCAGTTGACGACGGAACCGCCCGGGACGTAGCGCGAACCCAGGACCAGGTCGGCGCCGGCGTCCACACGCGCGAGAAGCAGGTGCAGCTGTTCCGGAGCGTGCGATCCGTCGGCGTCCATCTCGACCAGCACCGTGTATTCGCGCTCGAGCCCCCACCGGAAGCCGGCGATGTACGCGCCGCCGAGGCCGTTCTTCTCCGTGCGATGCATGACGTGGATACGACCTGCGGTGTCACCGGCCGCCAAGCTGTCGGCCAGATCGCCGGTCCCGTCGGGGCTGCCGTCGTCGACCACGAGGACGTGGGTCTTCGGGAGTGCGCGATGAAGCCGCTCCACGATCTGTCCGAGATTGTCGATCTCGTTGAACGTGGGCACGATCACCAAGGTGTGATCGCTCGGCTTCTCTGCCGTCATCGCGCGTCCTTTCCTACGGCCGGTGGCCGGTTCGTCGTTTCTCCGCCGGGACTGTAACCGGTCGCGGCCCCACGCCGCGTGGAGAACACGGCCACGGCGCCGGCCAGCACGGCCACGGCGGCGAGAACGTATTCCGGTATCGCACCGAGCCGGGTTGCCAGAGTAATACCCGAGCGAATCCCCACCGACGACACCAGGAAGTCGGCGTCGAAAAGATTCGTGCGTTCGGTCACCGAGCCGTCCGGTGCCACGATGGCGCTGACCCCGGATGTAGCGGCCACCACAACCGTTCGCGAGTGCTCGACGGCACGAACGCGTGACATCGCGAGCTGTTGATACGTCATTTCGGTGTCGCCGAAGGTGGCGTTGTTGGTCGGTACTGCGATTATCTGGGCCCCCGACTCCACGGATTCGTGCAGCGCGCGGTCGAACGCGACCTCGTAGCAGGTGGCGACCCCGACGGCCAGATCCGCCGGCCCGGACAGGTCACGGTTGTCGTTGACGTGCACGACGCCGTTTCCGTCGCCGGGGACGAAATTGCCGGCCGAGTCCGCGTAGGACGAGAACAGCCGGAAGAAGCTTCGGTAGGGCAGGTATTCACCGAACGGCTGGATGATCTTCTTGTCGTGCCTCTCCCCCACGCCCCGGTCGCCGTTCCACACCAGAACGGAGTTGGTCGTGGTTCCGTCCGAATTGACCAGAACCGCGCCGACCAGGATCGGGGCCCCGATCCGTTCCGATGCCGCGGAGATCTCGATCGCGGCGTCGCTGTTGCGCAGCGGATCGATGTCGGAGGCGTTCTCCGGCCACACCACCACGTCGGGCTTCGGCTGCCGGCCGGCGTCGACCTCGTCGGCGAGCCGCAGCGTTTCCTGCACGTGGTTGTCCAGCACCTTGCGACGCTGGGAGTTGAAGTCCAGACCCAGCTTCGGGACGCTTCCTTGAATGGCCGCCACGGTGATGGTGCGATCGCCCTCGGTGGGGCCCGCCAGGGTGGTGCCGACGATTGCGGCGACGACAGGCCAGAACACCGTCAGCGCCAGGGTGCCCGCCACGCCGCGCACGGTGCGCCGCTCTGCCGTGGCCACGACCCTGATCAGCGCGGCGAGGCCGGTTCCGGTGAGCGCGACGGCAAAGCTCAGCAGCGGCGCGCCTCCGAGTTCGGCCACCGGGAGGAGCAGCGACTCCGATTGGCCGAACGCGAGTCGGCCCCACGGTAAACCGCCGAACGGGGCGGAGCTACGCAACCATTCGGCGAGCGACCACGCGGCTGCGATCCACAGCGGCGCGAACCGCAACCTCGACACGAGCACGGCGACGATGCCGAAGATGCCGACGAAGAGCGCCTCGGCAACGCACAGGGCGATCCAGGGCAGCGGTCCGACGTACACCCCGATCCACGGCAGCAGCGGGAGGAAGAAGCCGAGTCCGAACAGGTATCCGTAGAGGAATCCGCCCTTCTTGCCGACACCGCCGGTGGACAGGACGGACGCGATGATCGCGATCGCGATCGGGGCCAGAAACCACAGCGGTCTCGGCGGGAAGGAAAGGAACAGAAGTCCGCCGGATCCGGCCGCGAGCACGAGACGAACGAGGACGCTCATCGAGCGAAGACCGTCTGTCCGCGGTGGACGGTCCGCAGACAGGTCGGATCGGTGAGTCCGACATCCATCCGAGGAAGCGCCGGTACGCGGGACCGGGGGTCCGTGGACCAGCGTTGTACCGAGTCGTTCGGCGCGCTGACGACGAGTTCCGCAGCGTCCCACACCGCGTAGGAGGCCGGCGCACCCGGTACCAGGGTGCCGGCCAACCCGTCGCGCACACCTCCGGCCCGCCATGCGCCGCGAGTGGCGGCCGAGAAGGCTGCGCGAGGCGACACGGCGGAACCGGGCGTGTGATGGTTGACCGCAGCACGGATCGAGGACCACGGGGAGAACGGGGTGACCGGCGAGTCGGTCCCGAAAGCCAGCGACACCCCCGCAGCAGCCATCATGGCGAGCGGGTTCAGCGCTGCTGCTCGGTCGGCGCCGAGGCGCGCCGCGTACATCCCGGCCGGTCCGCCCCACACGGCATCGAATGCAGGTTGCACGCTCGCGATCACGCCGCGGGCCGCCAGTACTGCGGCCTGGTCCGACGTGACCATCTCCGCGTGCTCGAGACGGTGCCCCCTCGACGCGAAGGCCGGTCCGCCCAACTCGTCGACAACTCGACCGATTGCCTCGACGACCGCAGTCATGGCAGCGTCACCGATGACGTGGAATCCGGCTTGGATTCCGGACCGGGTGCACGCTGCGAGGTGGGCAGCAATGGCGTCGACCTGGAGATAACTCGAACCGGTGCCGTCGGCGTCCGTGTACGGGTCGGTGAGCCACGCAGTCCTCGAACCGATCGACCCGTCCACGAACAGGTCGCCGCCCAGTGCGTGTGCGCCGGTGTCGGACAGCAACGCCCTCGCGTCGTCCTCGGACGTCACGGCTTCACCCCAGTACCCGCGCACTTCCACACCGTGGTCCAGTGCGAGCAGGTCGGCGAAGTCGGCTCGCCCGGTGATGTCCGGTCCCGCGCATTCGTGGACGGCGACGATCCCGTGCCGAGCCGCGGTGTCGAGGGCAAGAGAGCGTGCGCGCTCTGCGTCACGCGGTGTCATGAGGTCGCGGACAGCACGCCGGACGGCGTGGTGCGCCTCGCCGATCACCGGGACGTCGTCGACGGGAACACCGGCGACGGTCCGCAGGGCGGTCGAACACACTGCGGAGTGCGCATCGACACGCGAGAGGTAGATCGACCGCCCGGGCACGGCCGCATCGAGTTCGGCCGTGGTCGGTCCCCGTCGTTCCGGCCACGCAGACTCGTCCCAGTTCTGCCCCCACAGCACGGCGTCGTCGTGCCGCGCGGCATGCGCACGCAGGAGTTCGAGGCAGTCCCCGAGCGACCGGGCGCCTGCGAGATCGAGACCGCCGAGGGCGAGACCGGTCGCCGTGACGTGGACGTGCGTGTCGACGAAGGCGGGCGCAACGAACGCGCCGTCCAGACGAACGATCTCGGCGTCGGGGTGCAGCGCCAGCGCCGGACGGTCCTCACCGACCCAGACGACCGTGCCATCGGTGACGGCCATCGCAGTGGCGTCGGGGGCAGCCGGGCTGTAGATCCGGCCGTCGATCAACAGTTGCGTACTCACGAGAGTCGAGTCTGCCCGGTCCTTGAACCGGCGGGGGCGCCGCGGGTCAGTCGCGCGGCGTGCGCAGGTCGGGGCCCTCGATGACGGGGTAGGACTGACGGGCACGTGGTTCGGTCACGACCTCTCCGTCGACGACCACGTGACCCGATGCGAACGTCGGTCCGAAGCGACCGCTTGCCGTGGGTGCGAAGTGGCCGGCGGCGACGGCGCCGGAAAACCGCTTGGCTCCGACGGCCTTGACGACCGGTCGCAGCAACGCGCGGGTGAGCGGAAACAGCAGAAGCAGTCCCAACGCGCTCGTCACCAGACCGGGTACGGCCATCAGGATCGAACCCGCCGCCACCATTCCGCCGTCGGCGAGAGCTCCGATCGGTGATCGACCCGACGCCGACGCCGCCCGCAGTTCGCTCAGCACCCGCCGACCCTGCGAGCGGACCAGCACGAGACCGAGGACCGACGTCAGCACCACGAGCAGAATCGTCGACAGAATGCCGATGGTGCTGCCGAGCCAGACGAGGGCGGCGATCTCCACCGCCACGTAGAGGAAGAAGTACAGCAGTGCCATGACAGATCCTTTCGTCGTTCTTGTCCGGATCAACGCACGGGCTCGGTCGTTTTCTCCCCGGCACCGACATTGACAGTGGATTCTCAGCTGCCGAGATTTTCAGTTGCAGGGATTCTCAGCTGCCGGGCGTGACGAGTCCGGTCTCGTAGGCGAGTACCACGGCCTGCACTCGATCGCGCAGGTGCAGTTTGGTCAACACCCGACCGACGTGGGTCTTCACAGTCGCCTCGGACAGGAACAGGGATCCGGCGATCTCGGCGTTGGACATGCCGGTCGCGATGAGTCCGAGGACCTCTCGTTCCCGTTCGGTCAGCGAGTTCAGGACCTCGACGTCGCGTGGTGGCGCCGGGTCCTCGGTCATGAAGCGCGAGAGCAGGCGTCGGGTCACACGCGGCGAGACCACTGCATCCCCGGCGGCGACGCTGCGGACTGCGGACACCAGATCCTCGGGTGGGGTGTCCTTGAGGAGGAACCCGCTGGCACCGGCGCGCAGCGCACCGAGTACGTGTTCGTCCAGGTCGAACGTCGTCATGATCAGCACTCGGACGGACTCGTTCGACGACGTGATGCGCTCGGTCGCGGTCACACCGTCGATGCCCGGCATGCGCACGTCCATCAGAACGACGTCCGGTTGCAGGCGCGCCGCTGCTGCGATGGCCGACGCACCGTCCGCGGCCTCCCCGACGACGGTGATGTCGTCGTGAGCGTCGAGCACCATGGTGAGGCCCATGCGCATCAGTTCCTGATCGTCCACCAGAAGAACGGAAACGGTCACGGCCAGAACCTATCGTGCACGAGGTCACGAATCGAGTTCGAGCGGCAGCTCGGCTCGCACGGCCCAGGTTCCGTCCCGTCGTCGTCCGACGGTGAGATCACCACCCAGGACGGTCACCCGCTCCCGCATACCGAGCACTCCGTTTCCGGTCCCGCCTCCCGTCGAGGTCACCGGACCGGCACCCGATCCGTTGTCCACGATCTCGACGAGTACGTCGTGCGCTCGGCGCCGCACGGTGACCCTGGCTCGCGGTGACGCACCCGCGTGGCGGAGGACGTTGGTGAGCGATTCCTGAACGAGTCGGTGTATCCCGAGGGCGACGGCGGGTGCGATGTCGTCGATGTCTCCGCTCTGCTCGAGCTGAACGGCCAGGCCGGCGCTGCGCATCGTCTCCACGATCTTCGCGAGCGCCGCAGTGCCGTACTGCGGAACGACGTCGTCGGGGCTCTCGGTGCGGAGGAGCGCCACGGTGCGACGCAACTCCGACAGCGCCTGGCGGCCGGTTGCGGAGATGTTGCCGAGCGCTGCCTCGGCCCGATCCGGATCTCGGCGGAGCGTGTACGACGCACCGTCGGCCTGAACGATCATCACGCTCACGGCGTGCGCGACGACGTCGTGCAGTTCGCGCGCGATTCGGGTGCGTTCTGCCGCAACGGCTTCGACGGCACGACGGTCCCGCTCGTCCTCGGCCACCGACAGTCGCGCCTCGACTTCTCGGTCGTAGGCGCGACGGGCGCCATTGAATTCCGCCGAGATCCACGCCAGCGAGTAGACGAGGAACACGACGCCCAAGTTCTCGAACAGTGGTTGGTCGAGCAACAGGGTGGAGAAGACGTCGGTGGCCACCAAGACGAGCAGATAGATCGCACCGGGTCCGCGGCCGACGTACGCGACCAGGGTGTAGAGCGCCACGACCGTACTCAGCAGGCCGAGGTGAGTGGTGTCGTCACCGACCGCATAGGACACGAGCGCCGCGATCGGCGCCATGGTCAGCGCAGCCCATGCCGAGGCCAGCGGTAGCCGGCGACGCCACGGAACCGGTGCGCAGACCGCGATCCCGACGAGCAGGTACGCAATCGTGTTGTCTGCGTTGACCGTTCCGATGACTTCCAGCGCGAACAGCAGCGCGGCGAGGGCGCAATCGGCGACGAACGGCTGTTGCCGAAGCCACAGGCTGAGCGCACGCATGGTGCCACCCTATTCGGATGGTGCTGTGATCCACTGATGTCATGGGTGCTGCCGACTGGTCGATTCTGCTGGTGGCTGCCCTGGCCGCGGGGTGGGTCGATGCCGTGGTCGGCGGAGGAGGGCTGATTCTGATTCCGGCCCTCTTCCTCGTCGCGCCGACCTTGACTCCCCAGACGGCGCTCGCCACGAACAAACTCGCCGCGGTTGCGGGAACGTCTGCCGCAGTCGTCACGTTCGCACGCAGACTGTCGATGAACTGGCGGCTCCTGGTTCCCGCCGGGATCGCGGCGGCGTGCGCCTCCTCTCTCGGCGCGGCGACGGTGTCGCTGATCGACAAGGACGTGTTCGTCCCCGTGATCCTCGTCGTCCTGGTCGGTGTGGCACTGATCGTGACCCTGCGTCCGAACATCGGCGCGGTGACCGACGCCCCTCCCGCCACGGCTCGGCGCCTGGTGACGGTGGTGCTGGCGGCCGCCGTCGTGATCGGCTTCTACGACGGCTTGTTCGGACCCGGTACCGGCACCTTTCTGATCATCACCTTCGCTGCCCTGCTCGGAACCGAATTCGTCCGCAGCGCAGCGATGGCGAAGGTGCTGAACCTGGGGTCGAACCTCGGTGCACTGATCTTCTTCGCGTCCACCGGCAACGTCCTGTGGCTTCTCGGACTCGCCATGGCCGTCGCCAACGTCGCGGGCGCCGTCGTCGGCTCTCGGATGGCGCTGACGAAGGGGTCCGGGTTCGTACGAATCGTGTTGCTGGTGGTGGTACTCGCGCTCGTCGTCCGGTTGGGATGGCAGCAGTTCGGCTAGCGTGAGCGCGGTGACCACGAACTCACCGCAGAGGTCCGTCGATGCGGATTTTCTCGCCCTGCCGCTCCGCGTGTTGGCCGAAGCAGCTCTGACCGCGGCGCGGGCCGCCGGGGCCACGCACGCCGACCTTCGAGTGCATCGCATCCGGTCGCAGTCGCTCCGTCTGCGTGACGGGACGGTCCAGTCGTCGGTGGAGGGCGTCGAACTGGGGGTGGCGGTCCGTGTCGTCGTCGACGGGACCTGGGGTTTCGCCTCTCACGCCGAACTCGGAGTCGACGTGGCGATCGAGACGGCACACCGCGCGGTACAGGTGGCGCACGCCCTTCGCCTGCTCAACCGAGAGCAGGTCGTGCTGGCTCCCGAGCCCGTCTACGACGACGTCACGTGGGTGTCCGAGTACGCCGTCGATCCGTTCGACGTGCCGACTCCGCACAAGATTGCACTGCTGAGCGAGTTCTCGTCACGCCTGTCCGCCTCCGACGGCGTCGACCATGTCACGGCGTCGGTGCTGCAGGTCAAGGAACAGACGTTCTACGCCGACATGGCGGGGTCCACGCTCACGCAGCAACGAGTGCGGCTCCACCCACAGATCGAGGCCACCGCTGTCGACTCGGCGGCAGGAACCTTCGAATCGATGCGTACGCTCGCTCCCCCGGTCGGCCGCGGGTGGGAGTACCTGGTGGGCACCGAGAACGGCCCCGAAGGCGGGTGGGACTGGGACGACGAGCTCGCCCGAATCCCCGGGTGGCTGGCTGAGAAGGTGAAGGCTCCACCGGTGGTCGCCGGCCCGATGGACCTGGTCATCGATCCGACCAACCTGTGGCTCACCATTCACGAATCCATCGGTCACGCAACCGAATACGACCGCGCGATCGGGTACGAGGCGGCGTACGCCGGCACCTCGTTCGCCACACCGGACCAGCTGGGCACCTTGCAGTACGGGACGCCCGTCATGCACGTGACCGCGGATCGCACCGAACCGCACGGCTTGTCGTCGATCGGCTGGGACGACGACGGTGTCGCGGCCCAGAAATGGGACCTCGTTCGTGACGGTGTGCTGGTGGGGTATCAACTCGATCGAGTGTTCGCGCCCCGACTCGGGCTGCCCCGATCGAACGGTTGCGCCTACGCCGACTCGCCGCACCACGTGCCGATTCAGAGAATGGCCAACGTCTCGCTGCAGCCCGACCCGGTCACGGACACGACCACCGAGGATCTGATCTCCCGCGTCGAGAACGGGCTGTACGTCGTCGGTGACAAGTCGTGGTCCATCGACATGCAGCGCTACAACTTTCAGTTCACCGGGCAGCGCTTCTTCAAGATCGAGAACGGTGCGCTCGCGGGTCAGGTGCGCGATGTCGCCTACCAGGCCACCACCACGGACTTCTGGGGCTCGATGGAAGCCGTCGGCGGCCCGTCGACGTGGCGCCTCGGCGGCGCGTTCAACTGCGGGAAAGCCCAACCGGGACAGGTCGCAGCGGTGAGCCACGGGTGCCCGGCTGCGCTCTTCCGTGGGGTCAACGTCCTGAACACACGCACGGAGGCGGGCGCATGATCGCGGCACACGAACTGGTCGAGAAGGCACTGGCTCTCACCACCGTCTCCGACGCCGTCGTCATTGCGACGGACGCGACCGAGGCGTCGCTGCGGTGGGCCGGAAACTCGATGACCACCAACGGGGTGTCCGTCACCCGCTCGTGGATCGTGATCGCGATCGTGCGCGACGGTGCCGACACTCGCGTCGGCACGGTCGCGTCGACCAGCGTCGATCCGGACGACATCGCTGCCGTGGTGGCCGCCGCCGAGGACGCTGCACGCAGTGCAGAACCAGCAGACGATGCCATGCCCCTGATCGACGGTGCCGGCGCCGGGTCGGACTGGGGAGACGTCGCGGCCGCGACGGGCGTGGACGTCTTCGGGCGCGTCACCGACGACCTCGGGGTGGGGTTCGACGGCGCCGACGCGTTGTACGGGTTCGCCACTCATCACGTCACCACCACGTGGCTCGGTACCACCACGGGGTTGCGCCGCAGGTTCGTCGAACCGGTCGGGTCCATCGAGATCAACGGCAAGCGCGGTGGTCTGAACGGCGCCAGCGCCTGGGCGGGGACCGGGACGCGCGACTTCGCCGACGTCTCCGTGGCGTCGTTGCTCGGCGAGATCTCGCGCCGACTCGATTGGGCTGCGCGCACGATCGAACTGCCCGCGGGCCGGTACGAGACGCTGTTGCCGCCGTCCACCGTCGCCGATCTCATGATCTACCTGATGTGGACGATGGATGGGCGCGGCGCTCAGGAGGGTCGCACGGCGCTGTCGAAGCCGGGCGGTACGCGCGTCGGGGAGCGACTGGGAACGCTTCCGCTCACGCTCTTCTGCGACCCGTCGGCGGCCGGGCTCGAGTACTCGCCGTTCGTCGTCGCGGGGTCGTCCAGCGATGCGGTGTCGGTGTTCGACAACGGAATGACGGCCGAGCGGGTGGACTGGGTTCGCGACGGCGTCGTGAACTCGCTCGCCTACCCACGTGCCGCGGCCGCGGAATTCGATGCGCCGGTTGCCGTTCCCGGTGAGAACCTCGTCATGACCGGTGGGTCGAACGCGACGATCGACGACATGGTGGCGCGCACCGAGCGCGGGTTGCTGTTGACCACACTGTGGTACATCCGCGAGGTGGACCCGACGACCCTGTTGCTGACCGGACTGACCCGAGACGGGGTCTATCTGGTCGAGGACGGCCGAGTGACCGGCGCCGTCAACAACTTTCGGTTCAACGAGAGCCCGTTGGACCTGCTCCGGCGTGCCACCGAAGCGGGCGTGACCGCGCCGACGTTGCCGCGCGAGTGGAAGGACTGGTTCACGCGCACGGCGATGCCGGCGCTACGGATCCCCGATTTCCACATGTCGTCGGTGAGCAAGGCGCAGTAGGCAGCTCCGCTGCCTGTGCGCCTTTTGATACCTTCCGGGGTACTTTTCTGCTCACGACGGGGTGGGGGTGACTGCGATCCCGATCGTGCTGGACTTGCCCTTGAACAGCTGACTCGCCGTGACCGCGAACCGTCCGGTGATGCCGTACTTGGCGATGACGGCCTTGCGAGTACGTGCGGTTCCTGCGTCGTCGAGGATGCGGGCGGTCGCTTCCTGTGTGGGTCCGACGTTCTTGCCGGCTCGGTCGCACGTCGCGAGGGTGACGCGCGGGGTGTTCTTGATGCGCTTGACCTTCCACGACTTCGCTTGCGTCCACATCAGCAACTCCCCCTTGTCCAGCGCGGCCCAGATGGGCGTCGGCTTGGGGGTGCCGTCCTTGGTGAACGTGGTCAGCTGGACGTACTTCGCGGTACCGATGTCTCCGAACGGGTTCGTCATGCTGACCAGCGTAGGGCTCAGGCGCCTTCGAGGTCACCTTCCGATTCGAGGTACGCCGACTTCAGTTCCGCCAGCAGCTGTGGGTCCGGTTCGGCCCACAGCCCCCGCTCGACCGCTTCGAGCAGTCGTTCGGAGATCCCGTGCAGTGCCCACGGGTTGGACGTCGTCATGAACTTGCGGTTCTCTTCGTCCAACACGTATGTCTCGGTGAGCTTTTCGTACATCCAGTCCTGGACCACACCCGTCGTGGCGTCGTAGCCGAACAGGTAGTCGACCGTCGCCGCCATCTCGAACGCACCCTTGTAGCCGTGGCGTCGCATCGCGGTGAGCCACCGCGGGTTGATCACTCGCGCACGAAATACCCGCGCCGTCTCCTCGGCCAGGGTGCGCGTGCGCACCGACTCGGGGCGGGTGCTGTCACCGATGTACGCCTCGGGTGACGAGCCGGTCAGAGCGCGCACGGTCGCGACCATGCCGCCGTGGTACTGGAAGTAGTCGTCGGAGTCGGCGATGTCGTGTTCGCGGGTGTCGGTGTTCTTGGCTGCCACTGCAATCCGGCGGTACGCGGTGCGCATGTCGTCGGCCGCCGGAATGCCGTCGAGTCCGCGTCCGTAGGCGAACCCACCCCACGTCGTGTAGACCTCGGCGAGGTCCTCGTCACTGCGCCAACTCTTGCTGTCCATCAACTGGAGCAGTCCGGCGCCGTAGGAACCCGGCTTGGAGCCGAAGATGCGGGTGGTGGCGCGTCGTTCGTCTCCGTGCTCGGACAGATCGGCCTGCGCGTGAGCGCGCACGAAGTTCTGTTCGAACGGCTCGTCGAGGGCGGCGACCATCCGGACGGCGTCGTCGAGCATGGCCAGCACGTGCGGAAACGCATCCCGGAAGAAGCCGCTGATACGCACGGTCACGTCGATGCGCGGACGGGCCAGTTCCTCGAGCGGAATGGATTCGAGCTTGACGACGCGCCGAGACGCCTCGTCCCACACGGGCAGGACCCCGAGGAGTGCGAACACCTCGGCGACGTCGTCGCCCGACGTGCGCATGGCGCTCGTCCCCCAGACCGACAGGCCGACCGACTGCGGGTACTCGCCGTGATCGGTCAGGTAGCGCTCGAGCAACGAGTCGGCCATCAGTTGACCGGTCTCCCAGGCGAGTCGCGACGGGACTGCCTTGGGGTCCACCGAGTAGAAGTTGCGTCCGGTGGGCAGAACGTTGATCAGTCCGCGCAGCGGTGACCCGCTGGGTCCGGCCGGAATGAACCCGCCGCCGAGGGCGTGCAGGATGCGGCCGACTTCGCCGTTCGTCTGGCGCAGGCGCGGAACTACCTCGGTCGCAGCGAATTCCATGATCTTGGCGACCGTCTCGTCGTGTCCGGCGGTCACCGACGGGACGGCGTCGACGGACCAGTCCGCAGCCGCCATCGCGGCCACCAGACCCCGAGCGCGCACCTCGATCTCGTCGACCCGTTCTCGCACTTCGTCGCCGTCTTCGCTGAGCCCCAACGCTTCTCGCAGACCGGGCACGCTACGTTCGCCGCCCCACATCTGACGAGCACGAAGCATCGCGAGGACCATGTCGATCTCGGACTCGCCACGCGGAGCCTCCCCGAGAATGTGCAACCCGTCGCGGATCTGGACGTCCTTGATCTCACACAGCCAGCCGTCGACATTCAAGAGCATGTCGTCGAACACTTCTTCGGCGGGGCGCTCCTCGAGTCCGAGGTCGGTGTGCATCTGCGCCGCCGTCATCAGCGTCCAGATCTGCTGCCGGATCGCGGGCAGTTTGACCGGGTCGAGGGTCGTGATGTTCGAGTGCTCGTCGAGGAGTTGCTCGAGCCGGGTGATGTCGCCGTAGCTCTCGGCCCGCGCCATGGGCGGAATCAGGTGGTCGACGAGCGTCGCGTGCGCGCGGCGTTTCGCCTGCGTCCCCTCCCCCGGGTCGTTGACGAGGAACGGATAGATCAGGGGAAGGTCACCGAGCGCGGCATCGGTTCCGCACGAAGCCGACATGGCCAGGGTCTTGCCGGGCAGCCATTCCAGGTTGCCGTGCTTGCCCAGGTGCACGACGGCATCGGCGCCGAATCCGCCGCGTTCGCGCGGTGCCGCCACCCAGCGGTAGGCCGCCAGATAGTGGTGGCTCGGTGGCAGATTGGGGTCGTGGTAGATCGCGATCGGGTTCTCGCCGAAGCCGCGAGGCGGCTGCACCATCAGCAGTACGTTCTCGAACTGCAATGCGGCGATGACGATTTCACCCTCGGGATCCGCCGAACGATCGACGTAGAGCGATCCCGGTGCCTCACCCCAATGATCGTTGACGCGATCGCGGAAATCCTCTGGCAACGTCGCGAACCACTCGCGGTACAGCGACGCCGAGATACGAATCGGGTTGGACTCCAACTGATCCTGAGTGAGCCAGTCGGGATCCTGACCACCCGCGGCGATCAAGGCGTGGATCAGCGCGTCACCGTCCTGTGCCGCCAGACCGGGAACCGCGTCGTCCCCGAACTCGGGGCCCATCCGGTACCCGGCTTCGCGCATCGCGGTCAGCAGTCGGATCGTGCTGGCCGGGGTGTCGAGGCCCACGGCGTTGCCGATGCGCGCGTGCTTGGTGGGGTACGCCGACAGCATCAGCACCACGCGCTTGTCCTGCGGCTCGATGTGGCGGAGGCGGGCGTGCCGCACCGCGATGCCGGCCACGCGGGCACACCGCTCGGGATCGGGAACGTAGGTGCTCAGACCCTCGGAGTCGATCTCCTTGAAGGAAAACGGAACCGTGATGATGCGGCCGTCGAATTCGGGCACGGCAACCTGCGTCGCCACGTCGATCGGGGTCATACCGTCGTCGTTCGAGGCCCAGGTCGCGCGGCTGCTCGTCAGGCACAGGCCCTGCAGGATCGGCACGTTCAGGGCAGCCAGTTCGGCGACGTCCCACGCTTCGTCGTCGCCTCCCGCCGACGCCCCCGCAGGCTTGGTGCCGCCCGCGGCCAGAACGGTGACCACCATCGAGTCCGCCTGGCGCAGCGTCTCCAGCAGCTCGGGCGGGGCGGCGCGCAGTGACGCGCAGAAGATGGGAAGCGGCCGTGCGCCGTGCGCCGCGATGGCGTCGCACAGGGCGTGGATGTAGGCGACGTTTCCTGCGAGGTGCTGCGCACGGTAGTAGAGAACGGCCACCGTAGGGCCCGATACGTCGTCGTTGCGCTCGAGCAGACCCCAGACGGGCAGGTGCGCGGGCGGCTCGAACCCGTGACCGGTGAGCAGGACGGTGTCCGACAGGAAGAACGCGAGCTGGGCGAGGTTGGTGGCGCCCCCCTCGGCGAGATAGTTGTGGGCTTCCGAGGCGACGTTGGCCGGAACCGTCGACAGTTCCATCAACGCTGCGTCGGGAGCTTGCTCACCGCCGAGCATCACCAGGCGAACACCCGACTTCAGGACTGCGTCGACACCGCGGGACCACATCTGCCGACCACCGAGGATGCGCAGCACTACTACGTCGGCCTCGGCCAGCATCACCGGGAGGTCGTCGGTGACGCTGATGCGATTCGGGTTGGCCAGGCGGTAATCGCCGCCCGAAGCCCTGGCGCTGGAGAGGTCGGTGTCCGAGGTGGACATCAGCAAGATCACAGGTACTGCCTCCCATGGGGTTTCGCGCCCCGTCGGTCGTTCGCGGTGAGCGGCCCAGGTCTGACTTCCCGCGTCTCCGCAAGTCCTGCGTCGACGAGAGTCACAGTGGCGCGACCGCGCCGGAATCACACCGGCTTCTGCGCTGCTCACGGCCGATCCTACGGGTCGTAGTCTGGAACGCATGGAACAGGACCGGAGCCGAGTGGACGCGTGCCCGGGCGCGCTGCAGGTCCATCAGGCATCCGACGGTGCCCTGGCGCGAGTGCGGCTTCCCGGTGGCGTGCTGACCCCGTCGCAAATGCAGGTGCTCGCCACCGCAGCACAGGAACTCTCGACCGGTGAATTGGAGCTGACCAGCCGCGGAAACATTCAGCTGCGGGCGGTGACAGATCCGGACGATCTGGCCGAACGCTTGGCGTCCGCCGGCCTGTTGCCGTCGGAAACACACGAACGTGTGCGAAACATTCTGGCGTCACCGCTCGCCGGACGTGTCGGTGGACGGTCGGTGTCGGGACTGGTCGACGGTCTCGACACCGCCCTCCGCGCCGACCCCGACCTCGCCGAACTGCCGGGTCGCATCCTGTTCACCGTCGACGACGGACGAGGTGACGTCTCCGGCCTGGAAGGCGACATCGGTGTCCATGCGGTCGACGACAAGTACGCGCTGCTCCTCGCCGGCCGTGACACCGGCGTCAGGGTGCCGCACGACGCTGCGGTCGAGACCATGGTCGACGCTGCACGGGGGTTTCGAACAGCGCGCGACCGGCACTGGCGAGTGGCCGAGTTGCCCGACGTCGGCGCTGTCCTGGGGCATACCGGCCACGTACCCACGGCCGAGCGGATCGACTTCGACGTGGTTGCGACGGCGCCCGTCGGGTGGTTCGACCAGGACGACGGGAAGGTGGCGCTGGGCGCAGTGTTGGCGCACGGTGTGCTGCCCTCCCGCACCGCCGAATTCTTGGCTGCGGTGGACAGACCGATCATCGTCACGCCGTGGCGGTCGATTGTTCTCGTGGACCTCGACGAAGGTGCCGCCGAGCAGGTGGTGCGGGTACTTGCGCCGATGGGACTGATCTTCGATGCCGAATCGCCCTGGGTGAACGTGAGTTCGTGCGTCGGTTCGTCGGGTTGCGCGAAGTCGCACGCCGACGTCCGGGGCGATCTGGACGACGCGGTCCTGAACGGTGAGGTGCAGGAGGGTGAGCGCCAACACTGGGTCGGGTGCGAGAGGCGTTGTGGCCGCCCCCGCGGCGAAGTCACCGACGTCGTCGCCGGCCCCGATGGGTACACGGTCACACCGCCGGCCTGACCCCCTCCCCTAGGGTGAACCGCATGCACGACTACATCAGCGACGGCGCCGAGATCTACCGGCGTTCGTTCGCCACGATCCGAAACGAGGCCGATCTCTCTGCGTTCGCGCCCGATGTGGCGCAGGTCGTCGTCCGCATGATCCACGCGTGCGGCGAGGTGAATCTGGCCCAGTCGATCGCGTCGACTCCCGGTGCGGTGGCCCGTGGCCGCGCGGCTCTGCAGGCCGGTGCGCCCATTCTGTGCGACGCGACGATGGTGGCCGCCGGAGTCACCCGTCGGCGGTTGCCGGCGGACAACGAGGTGGTCTGCACCCTCAACTCGCCGACGGTTCCCGAGATGGCGCAGCGGTGGGGAATGACGAGAACCGCAGCAGCGGTGGATTTGTGGGTGGACAAGCTGGAAGGGTCCGTCTTGGCGATCGGAAACGCGCCGACCGCGCTGTTCCGCTTGCTGGAGTTGCTCGCCGACGGTGCCCCGCGGCCGGCTGCGATCCTGGGTGGACCGGTCGGCTTCATCGGCGCTGTCGAGTCGAAGGAAGATCTGATCGCCTCCGAGTTCGGGCTCGAGTACGTCGTGGTCCGCGGGCGACGTGGGGGTAGTGCGATCACTGCTGCCGCCGTCAATGCCGTTGCGAGCGAAGAGGAATGAAAGGGAAGCTGTGGGGTGTCGGGATCGGGCCGGGTGATCCCGAACTGGTCACCGTGAAGGCGGCGAGGGTCATCGGCGCGGCAGACGTGGTGGCGTTCCACAGTGCTCGCGGGAAGAGCCTCGCGCGCGCGTCTGCGCTGCCGTATCTGCGCGACGGGCAGATCGAAGAGCACCTGGTCTACCCCGTCACGACCGGAACGACCGATCACGCGGGCGGCTACGACGGTGCCATCGCGGACTTCTACACCGAGGCTGCCGAACGGTTGGCCGTGCACCTCGAGGCGGGACGGTCGGTGGCGCTGCTCGCGGCGGGAGATCCGTTGTTCTACAGCTCCTATCAGCACATGCACACCCGCTTGGCCGATCGATTCGAGACCGAGATTGTCCCCGGCGTGACATCGGTCAGCGCGGCGTCCGCCGCGCTGCAGGAGCCGCTCGTCGAGGGTGAAGAGGTGCTGACAATTCTGCCGGGAACGCTTCCGGTGGAAGAATTGACCCGACGTCTTCGGGAAACGGACTCGGCCGCGATTCTCAAGCTCGGTCGTACGTACCCCGCTGTGCGACAGGCGCTTCGAGATTCGGGTCGGCTGTCCGAAGCGCGGTACGTCGAGCGGGCATCGACATCGACCGAGCGTGTAGTCGACGCGGGTGACGTGGACGAGTCCTCGGTGCCGTATTTTTCCATCGCTGTGGTGTCGAGTCCGTCGTACGCCCCCGCCTCCGCGGCACCAATTTTCGGCGAGGTCGTCGTGGTGGGGCTCGGTCCCGGATCGGACGAATGGACGACACCCGAAGCTCGACGGGAATTGTCGAAGGCGACGGACCTCGTCGGATACACCACGTACATCGACCGAGTGCCGGTGCGGGAAGGCCAAGTCCGTCACGCGAGCGACAACCGTGTCGAGTCGGAACGCGCGGAGATGGCCCTCGATCTCGCGAGCCGCGGAGCATCGGTGGCGGTCGTGTCGTCGGGTGACCCGGGCGTATTCGCCATGGCCGCAGCGGTTCTCGAGGTTGCGGCCGAGGAACGGTGGCGACACGTTCCGGTGCGGGTGGTTCCCGGCATGACGGCGGCCAACGCGGTTGCCTCCCGTGTCGGTGCGCCGCTGGGCCACGACTACGCGGTGCTGTCGCTGTCGGATCGGCTCAAGCCGTGGGACGTGGTCGAGAAGCGGGTGCGTGCAGTGGCATCGGCGGACATGGCGATCGCCGTCTACAACCCGGCGTCGAAGACTCGGACGTGGCAGGTCGGTGCGCTGCGCGATCTCGTCCTCGAGTCACGAGCGCCGGAGACGCCGGTCATCGTGGGTCGGGACGTCGCCGGTCCGGAGGAGGACGTCTACGTGGTGACTCTGGCAGAGCTGGATCCGTCACGAATCGATATGCGGTGTCTGCTGATCATCGGGTCGTCGACGACCGTCGTGTCCGGGGATCGGGTGTTCACGTCGCGTCGGTACGCATCAGATGGTTCAAAACCGCTGTCGCAGTGACGAACTCGGTGGTTGGAATGGACGGCGGTCGTTCTACGACGATTACCGGGATATTCCGTCGCCGCGCCGCAACCAACTTCGCGTAGGTCATGTCGCCGCCACTGTTCTTGGTCACCAGGATGTCGACGGACTGACGTCGCATCAGGTCGAGTTCGTCGTCGAGATCGAACGGACCCCGAGCCAGCACCACCGTCGACGAGGCTGGTGTCGGACCCGTGGGCGGGTCGATAGCGCGAATGACGAACCGGTGACGAGCAATGCCGGCGAACGTCTCGACGTCCTGACGACCCGTGGTGAGAAAGACAGTCGACGGGTCGGGAAGTGCGTCGAGCGCCAGCGCCGCAGCGTCCATCGTCGGCACGTTCTGCCACCGATCGCCCGGAACCGGCAGCCAGGGTGGGCGGCGGAGGACCGTCAGGGGTATGTCCGTGTCCTTGCACGCTGAGACGGCGTGATCGGAGATGGTGGCGGCGAAGGGGTGGGTGGCGTCGACAACCTCGTCGATGTGGTTGTCCGACATCCAGTGTCGAAGGCCGATCACGCCGCCGAACCCACCCGACCTGACCGTGCCGGTCGGGACTACCGGATTCTCGACTCGGCCTGCGAGTGAGTAGACGACCTCGAACTCCGGCTTCTTGTCGAGCAATTCGGCTAGCCGACGCGCCTCACCGGTACCGCCGAGCAGCAGGATTCTGCGCGGTGGTGTCATTTGTCGATCATCTCAGATGGTGTGTCGGTGGGTCGTTGTAGGTTGCGCGGTATGAAGGAGTTGGGGGACTTCACCGACATCGACGACCGGCAACTGGTCGTCGACGCTGTCACGCTCGCTGAACGCGTAAACACCGTCACAGCACAGAAACTGGCGCACCTCGCCGAAATCGACCGCCGCGGACTCGCCCTCACACTCAACGCATCGAGCATCACCCGCTGGTGGGCCAGAGGCACCCGCGTCACCGACGGCAACGCCGCCCGCCAACTCGAGTGGGGGCAGTCCCGATCGTCCTCGGCGACGACCGACACCCCCGCATCATCCCGCCGGCCACACTCGACCCCGAACGAGAACCACGACAGAGCTGCCACCGACAGCACAGGCGACGAGCGGCGTGAGGTCAGTGATCGAGACGTCGGCGAGCCGCCGAATACAAGAAGCTGTCCGGGAAACCTTCGGCCGACAACACGCGGCCCACGACCACGACGGCAGTCTTGAGGACGCCCGCCTCGTGTACGAGCGCGGCAATCGTGGACAGCGTTCCGCGCAGTACGATCTCGTCGGGCCGGCTGGCGAACGCAACCACCGCAGCCGGGCAGTCGGCTCCATAGGAGGGGGTCAGCTCGTCGACGATCTGCTCGATTCTGCGCGCGCCGAGGTGAACCACCATCGTGGCGCCGCTTTGCGCCAAGGTCGGCAGGTCCTCGCCGTCGGGCATGTCGGTCGACAGGGTCGACACCCTCGTCAAGACGACTGTCTGCGAGACACCCGGCACAGTCAGTTCGCGACCCAACGACGCTGCGGCAGCAGCGAATGCGGGCACACCCGGCACGATCCGGTAGTCCACGCCGGCTGCGTCGAGACGTCGGGCTTGCTCCGCCACCGCGCTGTAGATGGACGGATCACCCGAATGTAGCCGCGCCACATCCAGATCGGCGCGGTGCGCCTGCACCATTTCCTCGACGATGTCTTCGAGCGTCATCCGTGCGGTATCGATGACCCGGGCGCCGGGCGGGCACATTGCGACCAGTTCGGCCGGCACCAAACTGCCCGCGTACAGACACACCGGGCTCGACTCGACCAGCCGAGCAGCGCGCAGTGTCACCAGATCCGCCGCACCGGGCCCCGCGCCGATGAAGTGGACGGTCACTTCGTCGCCACCCACTGGGCAACCGGAAGCTGCGGGCGCCACGCCGTGAACGACCCCAGGGCATCGGCGCGGTACACCTGGAACTTCTTCATGACTCCACCCTTCCTCGAATACCACTGCAGGATGAGCGATTCCGATTCTGCCGTGACCGCATTCACGACCATGCGCCCACCCTCTGCGAGGCGATCCCAGCATGCGTCGAGCAATCCTGGTTCCGTCACCCCGCCGCCCACGAATACCGCATCGGGAGAAGCCAGGTCACCGAAGGATTCGGGGGCGCGGCCATGAATGCGTAGCGAAGGAACTCCCAGCGCCGCAGCGTTCGCCGAGATGAACTTCGACCTTTCCGACGACTGCTCGAAGATGTCCGCGCGACACGACGGGTGTGTCCTCATCCATTCGATGGAGATGCTTCCCGATCCGCCGCCCACATCCCACAGCGTCTCCCCCGCTGCCGGGGCCAGCGCGGCGAGCGTCAGCGCGCGAATCTCGTTCTTGGTCAGTTGTCCGTCACCGGAATAACATTCGTCGGGCAGGCCGGGGACGCGGGACGTGCGGGCGCCGACGACGTCGACGGCGATGACGTTCAGCGGATCGGGCGCTTCGCCTGTCCAGGACTCGGCCGTCGCAGTCACCACGGTCTCGTCGGGGCCGCCCAATTGCGCCAGTACCGTGACCGACGACTGTCCGAACCCGTTGTCGCACAACAACTGCGTGACGCGGGAGATCGACTGCTCGTCCTCGCTCAACACCAGCACGCGCCGACCGTGCGTCAGCGCCGGAATCAGTGACGACGGCTGACGCGCAACCAGGCTGACCACCTCGACGTCGTTCACAGCCCAGCCGAGCCGGGCACAGGCCAGCGAAGCCGACGACGGATGGGGCAGCACCCGAATGTTCTCCGCGCCCAGCATTCGCACGAGTGTGGTGCCGATACCGAAGAACATCGGGTCACCGCTCGCGAGCACGCAGCGCGGCGAGTTCTCATGGTCGGCCAGCAGACGTGTGAGAGCGGGCATCAAGGGACTCGGCCACTGCACCCGACGGCCGGCGAACTCGGTCGGCGGGACCGAATCCAATTGTCGCGCGGACCCGAACAGGACTTCGGCGGACGCCACCGCGCGCTTGGACGCGTCGGCAAGACCGCTCCATCCGTCGGCGCCGATCCCGACCACATCGATCATCGAGGCATCCGTCGCCAGACGGCGCGCGGCAGCAACCGCATCACGAAGAACACCGGGCGCAGTCGCCCCGGAACCCACACCACGTCTCTGCTGCCCTTCAAGGCGCCGACCACCGCGTCGGCGACCTGACCGGGCGTACTGGACATCGGAGCGGGGTCCATCCCCTCGGTCATTCTTCCGATCACGAAGCCCGGACGAATCAGGATCAAGCGCACACCGCTGCCGTGCAGGGCGTCGGCCAGCCCGCTCGCGAACCCGTCGAGACCGGCCTTGGCCGACCCGTACACGTAGTTCGCACGCCGAACACGCACACCGGCGACGGACGAGAAGACCACCAGCCGGCCCGACCCCTGAACGCGCAACAGCGTTGCGGAGTGGGTCAATACGCTGACCTGGGCAACGTAGTCGGTATGCACGACGGCCACCGCGTGGTCGGCATCGACCTCCGCCGCGGCCTGGTCGCCGAGGATGCCGAAGGCGAGCACGATGGTGTCCACCCGGCCGTGTTCGCGGAAAACGGTGGCCAACACGTCGGCGTGAGTATCCAAGGCGTCGGCGTCGAACTCGACGGTGGACACCGCTGCTGCGCCCGCCCCCTCGAGACGAGCTCTCTCGTCGGCCAGATCCTCGCTGCGCCGAGCCGCGAGCACGATGGTGTTGCCCGGTGCCAGTCGCTCGGCGATCTCGAGGCCGATGTCGCTGCGTCCACCGAGGAGGAGGACGGTCGAGGATGCAGAAGTCACGGGCTCAGTCTCCTGGATTATCGTCGGATCATGGCTGCCACCCCCTCCGACCTGAACGACGACGCCCTCCAGTTCCTTACCGAGCGTCATCTGGCGACTCTCGCGACGTCTCGTCCCGACGGCACCCCGCACGTGGTGGCGGTGGGATTCACGTGGGATCGCGACGCGCAGAAGGCCCGCGTCATCACGATGGAGGGGTCACAGAAGGTTCGCAACGCCGAACGTGGCGAGTACGCCGCCGTCACGCAGATCGACGGCCCGCGGTGGCTCACCCTGGAGGGCAGCGCGCGCATTCTGCGGGACAAGGACAGCGTGACGGATGCGGAGAATCGTTATGCGGCGCGCTACCGGGTGCCGCGGGAGAATCCGCGGCGCGTGGTGGTCGAGATCAGCGTGACTCGGGTGCTCGGGTCGCAGTCCCTCCGAAGCTGATCAGAACCGCGCGACGTCCAGCAGGCCCTCGACGATCGACACGTCCCCGAATGTCTCGACGACGCTCGTCGGACGTCTACGGCACATGATCAGCAACAGGTCTTGGGCCGAACCACGCAGCGCCACATCGGCTTTGGCGTGCGTCCGTTCGGTGGTGACGCGGCCGTTGTCGATGGTCAGCAGCCATTCGGCGTCGGCGACTTCGGTCCCGTGCAGATGAATCGTTCGACCTGTGACGTGCGGAGCCATCACCTCGTGTTTCACCCGGTGAACAAGCTGCAGCTCGGTGAGTTCGTCGATTCCGTCGGCGGCCGACTCGGCATTCGTCGGCTCCGGCTCGGGACCGCCTGCCGCGTGCACCGCGTCGGCTGCGTCGAAGCGATGAACAGTGGCTTCGTGAGCCTGTCGTCGCATCCACCATCCCACCGTGGCCGGACCGACAAAGCTCATGGCGGGCGTCGACGGATCCGCGTCCCCGAGCCGTTCGACCAACGCGTCCAGCTCCGTGCGGTACTCCGTGAGGCAATCGGCACCGCGGGGTAACGACTCGACGCGGACGGACGGCACATCTACCGACGGGCCCGCATCGAGTATCGCGCTGACCCATCTGTGCACCTTTCCGGTGTGCCGCACGACGTGCTCGAGCGTCCAGCCGGGAACGGCCGGGACGGGAGCGTCCAGCGCGTCCGCCGGCATCTGGGCGAGGCGGTTACCCTCACGCCTCAGCGTCTCGAGCAGCAGCTCGGGCGTCACAGAACCGTCAGCCCATGGGGCCGGTTGTTGAACGATTCGCACCCGTCGGCGGTGACCACCACGATGTCCTCGATCCGGGCGCCCCACTCACCGCGGAAGTAGATGCCTGGCTCGATGCTGAACGCCATCCCCTCCGTGAGCGTCATCGAGTTGCCCGCCACGATGTAGGGCTCCTCGTGAACCGACAGCCCGATGCCGTGGCCGGTGCGATGGACGAAGTACTCCCCGAGCCCCTCCTCGATCAACACGTCTCGACCCGCCGCGTCCACTGCTTCTGCGGTGACTCCGGGCCGGACCGATTCGACGGATGCCTGTTGCGCCCGCTCGAGTACGGCGAACTTCGCGGCGACCTCCGAGCTGGGCTCACCGATGCTGTAGGTGCGGGTCGAGTCGGAGTTGTATCCGGGCTCGACGGGTCCGCCGATGTCGACGACCACGATGTCGCCGGCCTGGACTACCCGGTCCGACACCTCGTGGTGTGGATCGGCGCCGTGCGGGCCGGACCCGACGATGATGAATTCGGCAGCGGTGTGGCCTTCGTCGACGATGGCGCGCCCGATGTCGGCGGCCACCTCCGCCTCTGTGCGCCCCGCCGCGAGGAACTCCCCCATCCGTGCGTGCACTCGGTCGATCGCTGCCCCGGCCCGTCGGAGCGCAGCGATCTCGTCCGCGTCCTTTGTCATTCGCAGCTCGCGCAGCACCTCGGTCGCGAGAACCGGTGCGGCGCCCAGGGTCTCGGTGAGGGGAATCAGATGCAGGGCCGGCATCGCGTCGGCGACGGCAGTGCGGGCGGGTGAGGGAAGCATGGCCGCGACCATCTCGTGGGGACTGACACCGTCGACCCAGTCTCTGATCTCGAGACCCAACTCGTTCGCTGCGGACTCGCGGAGCGCCGCCAGTTCGAGGCGAGGGATCACCACCGACGCGGTGGAGCCGTCGGCGGGGATGACGAGAGCGGTCAGACGCTCGAACGATTGCGCGCGAGAACCGATGAGGTATCGCAGGTCCGGCCCGGGGGTGATGACGAGGGCATCGAGCCCGGCGGACTTGGCCAGTTCGGCTGCGCGGCGCACGCGGGAGTCGTACACGGACGAGGGAAAGCGTGTCATGCAGATCAGGCTAGTGGTTTGACAGTATGGGTTCATGACCGACGACCGCGGCACCGTATTGCTCCTGGACGCAGCCTCGCTGTGGTTTCGTGCGTTCTACGCGCTCCCCGAATCCATCACTGCACCCGACGGTCGGCCGGTCAACGCCGTTCGCGGTTTCACCGACATGGTCTCGTCGTTGATCACCCGTACGAACCCGACTCGTGTGGTCGTGTGCCTCGATCTCGACTGGCGTCCGACGTTTCGGGTGGACCTCGTGCCGTCGTACAAGGCGCATCGAGTTCTGAAGGAAGTGTCGACGGGTCCGGACGCGGAGGAAGCGCCCGATGCGCTCGGTCCGCAGGTGAACCTGATCATGGAAGTCCTCGACGCGGCCGGTATCGCGGCGGCAGGCGCCGTGGGTCTCGAGGCGGACGACGTGCTCGGAACCTTGGCCGCGCAGGAGCGGACAGACAACGTCGTGGTGGTGAGCGGCGACCGTGACCTGTTGCAGGTGGTGTCGGACGACCCGGTAGCGGTGCGGGTGCTGTACGCCGGCCGAGGCCTGGCGAAGGCGGAGTTGTTCGGGCCGGCCGAGGTTGCCGAGCGGTACGGCGTACCGGAACACCGGCCCGGACCCGGTTATGCGGAACTTGCTCTGCTGCGCGGAGATTCGTCCGACGGACTGCCCGGCGTGAAGGGCATAGGTGAGAAGACGGCGTCGACGTTGATGCTGCGGTACGGCTCGCTCGAGGCGCTGATGGACGCGGCCGACGGGACCGATCGAGACCTGGCGGCCGGTGTCCGCTCCAAACTGCTGGCCGCGAAGGACTACATCGAGGCGGCTCTGCCCGTCGTGCGGGTGGTCACCGACGCCGACGTGACCGTGTCCCGCTCCGACGAGCTTCCCACCGAACCCGTCGACCCCGACCGCATCGACGAGTTGGCTGCCGAGCTGGGCATCGAGAATTCGATCGCGCGACTCCGTAAAGCGATGGCGCGCTGAGCTACTGCGGCCTGCTCACTTCGTAGGTTCCACTGTCGTCGGTGAACTTCACGGTGACCTCGCGGGCCTGACCGTCCACACTGAGCGAGCAGGTGAACTCCTTGTCCGACTCGACTTTCTGTCCCGACGGGCACGACACGTCGGTGACATCGGTGGCGCCGTAGGACTCGGTGACGATCTTCTCGACGCCGGCTTCGGCGGCGGCGTTGTCGAGGGTGTCGCCGCCGACCACGCCCGTCAGTCCGAGAACCGCAGCAACGATCGCGATGAGCGCCACCAACCCGATGATGATGAACAGCGGCGCCTTCGACTTCTTCGGCGGCTGCGGCGCGCCCGACGCGTTCCACTGCTGGTTGCCTTGCGGGTACCCGTACTGCTGCGGTGGCTGCTGGCCGTACCCGGGCTGCGCGTACCCCGGTTGTCCGTAGGCCGGTTGGCCGTAGGGCTGCTGACCATACGCGGGCTGCCCGTACTGCTGCGGCGGCTGCCCGTACGGCTGCTGGCCGTAGCCGGGCTGGCCGTACTGCGGCTGCGGCTGCGGCTGGCTGTACGGCTGCTGCCCGTACGCCGGCTGGCCGTAGGGCTGCTGACCGGTGTCGGACGCCGGAGGGAACGCCTGCGTGGGATCTGGCGACGCCTGCTTGTCGGCGTCACCCGAGCCGGCACCGCGCCACTGCTCGTTCGGGTCGTACGGGCCGGTCATCGTCGCCTCCAGGAAGCCGTCGCTCGAATCTGCTGAATCCTACGTGTGTGCACTATGCGGCATCGACGGCTACAACGCCACGCCGGATCGCCGAGATCGCCTTCGTGGCAGCGCCCGTCACCTCGTCGTCGGGTGACGCCGATCGAATCTGATCGAGCAGATCGATCACCTGACGACACCACCGCACGAAGTCGCCGCCGGACAGTGCCCGCCCCTGCTGACCGGCCGCCATGAGCACGTTTTCCAGAGATTCCTTGCGCGCCCACTTGTAGACAGCGATGACGAAGCCGTGGTCCGGCTCGCGAGTCGGCGGCAGTTTGTGCCGGATCTCGTCCGAACGCAGCTCGCTCCACAGATGAACGGTCCGTGCGAGTGCGTGCCGGATTGCGCCCGTCGGGCCGTGTGGGGGCGCCGATTCACCGTCCTGCCGCGATTCGTAGACCACCGACGACACGACCGCCGCCAGTTCCGCCGGCCCGAGCCCCTTCCACACCCCGGCCGCGAGGCACTCCGCCACGAGGAGATCGGACTCGGAGTAGATGCGTCCCAGCTTCGACCCGCGCTCGGTGACCTCCACGTCCGGTTCGTCGGTCAGGTAACCACGCTCGCTGAGCAGAGACAGAATCCGATCGAAGGTCCGCGCAAGCGAATTGGTCGTGGACGCCACCTTCTGGCGCATCGACTCGGTGTCGCGCTCGAGTCGGCTGTACTTGTCGGCCAGGCGGGCCAAGTGATCGCGATCCGGCCACGAATGGCACGGATGGGAGCGCACTGCACGCCGCAACGCGCCGAGTTCGCGATCGTCGGCTGCGGTGGACTGGTGTCGTCGCCCACGCCCCGGCGCGACGATTCCGGTGCCCCGCAACGCCGACGCCAGGTCCCGGCGCGTGCGCGCGGTGCGGTGATCGACGTGGCGCGGTAGTCGCATGTGTCCGAGAGAACTGACGGGAGTGGGGAAATCGGCGGAGGACACCCGTCCGGCCCACTTGTCCTCGGTCAGGACCAGCGGTCGGGGGTCGGCGGAGTCGGTGTCGATTTCGAGCACCACGGCGAGTCCGGACCGCCTGCCCGACGGGATCGAGATGACGTCGCCCCTGCGCAAGGTGACCAGGGATTCGACCGCGTCGTTGCGGCGGTCGGTGCGGCCCTGCTGTTCGAGCGTGCGCTCACGTGCCTTCAAACGGGCCTTGAGCATCGTGTACTCGACGAACGGGGAGTCCTCCCCGCCGAGCTTCTCCAGCAGATCGCGGTGCGACTTCTCGTTGCGTTCGATGCCGCGTACAAGGCTCACCACGGACGCATCCGCCTGATACTGCGCGAAGGAGCGCTCCAGAAGCTGCCTCGACGCCGGAACGCCCATCCTGTCGACCAGATTGATGGCCATGTTGTAGGACGGCCGAAAAGAGCTGCGCAAGGGGAAGGTTCGCGTCGACGCGAGTCCGGCGACCTCGGTGGGCTCGACACCCGTCTGCCACAGCACGACGGCGTGTCCCTCGACGTCGATACCGCGCCGGCCCGCGCGTCCAGTCAGCTGGGTGTACTCCCCTGCCGAGAGACTTGCGTGTGTTTCGCCGTTGTACTTCACCAGTCGCTCGAGCACGACGGTGCGCGCGGGCATGTTGATGCCCAGAGCCAGTGTCTCCGTGGCGAATACGGCTTTCACCAGGCCCTTGACGAACAGTTCTTCCACGGTGTGCCGAAAGACGGGAAGCATGCCGGCGTGGTGGGCGGCGAGTCCGCGCTCGAGCGCCTCGCGCCATTCCCAATAACCGAGCACTTCGAGATCGCCTCGCGGGATATCGGCGGTGTGCCGGTCGATGATGCCGGAAATTTCCGACGCCTGTTCCGGCGTCGTCAGCCGCAGTCCCGATCGCAGGCACTGCCCCAGCGCGGCATCGCATCCCGCTCGGCTGAAGACGAACGTGATCGCCGGCAGCAGCGCTTCGGAATCGAGAAGTCGAATGACCTCGGGCCGCGGGATGGGCCGCGTCTCCGGCCGACCACCCCGCGACGGACCGCCGCGACCACGTCCGCGCGGCTCCCAGGATCCCATTCGCTCGGCGGCGACTCGTTCCTTGACGTGCCGTGCCAGATCCTTGTCGACGATGGTTCCCTGCGGCCCGTCCGACGTCTTCACGTCGAAGAGGTCGAAGAGTCGGTGTCCGACCAGAATGTGCTGCCACAGCGGCACCGGCCGCTTCTCGTCGACGACGACGGTGGTGTTGCCGCGCACGGTTTCCATCCACGCGCCGAACTCCTCGGCGTTGCTGACGGTCGCCGACAGGCTCACCAGCCGGACGTCCTCCGACAGATGCAGGATCACTTCCTCCCACACGGCGCCGCGGAAGCGGTCCGCCAGGTAGTGCACTTCGTCCATGACGACGTGGGAAAGCCCGCGCAGCGCGGGTGACTCCGCGTAGAGCATGTTGCGCAGCACTTCGGTGGTCATGATCACGATCGGCGCGTCGGAGTTGATGCTTTGGTCACCGGTGAGCAATCCGACGTACCCCTTGCCGTACCGCGCGACGAGTTCGGCGTACTTCTGATTGCTGAGCGCCTTGATCGGTGTCGTGTAGAAGCACTTGTTTCCCGACATCAACGCCAGATGAACAGCGAATTCGCCGATCACGGTCTTACCGGCGCCGGTCGGTGCGCACACGAGGACTCCGTGACCGTCCTCGAGCGCGAGACACGCGCGTTGCTGGAACGGATCGAGAGGGAACGGCAGGCCCTCCACGAACTTGGTGAGTTGGGGCCCGGCTTCGACTACCACCACTCCAGGTTAGAGGTTGTCCCGACTAGAGGGTGTCGGAGTAGTCCGCGTCGGCGCTGTGTCGCACCGGCGCCGGGGCCTCGACCGGCGACGCCGAACCGAGTGGCGTGGCACGGGCGTCCAACGGAGACGCCTCGTCGTCGGAGAGTGCACCCCATTCTTCGCCGGCTCGTCGTGCTCGACGCTTGTCGGTGATGCGGGCGATCTGCACGGCGAACTCGAACAGCACGGTCAGTGCAAGCGCCAGCGCGAGCATCGAGAAAGGGTCCTGGCCGGGTGTTGCCACGGCAGCGAAGACGAACAGCGCCATGATCAGTCCGCGCCGCCACGCCTTGAGCTTGGCGTAGCTGAGCACGCCGACGGCGTTGAGCGCGACGATCAGAAGGGGGATCTCGAAACTGACACCGAAGATGACGAGCAGGTTGATGACGAACCCGAAGTACTCGGCACCGCTCAGGGCGGTGACCTGCACGTTGTCGCCGATGGTGAGCAGGAAGTGCAAGGCCTTCGACACCACGACGTACGCGAGAACCGCGCCCATGACGAACAGGACGGCCGCGGCGCTCACGAACGCGATTCCGTAACGACGTTCCTTGGCGTAGAGGCCGGGAGTCACAAACGCCCAGATCTGGTAGAGCCAGATCGGGCACGCCATCACGACGCCGGCGGTGATACCGACCTTGAACCGGAGCATGAACTGCTCGAAGGGAGCGGTGGCCAACAGCCGGCAGGATCCGTCCTCGGTCAGGTACGCGCGGGACTCCGGCGGAAGCGAGCAGTACGGCCCGCGCAGCAGATCACCGAGACTTTCGATACCGAACAGGGTGTGCGAGTACCAGAAGAACCCGACGACGGTCGTGACGAGAATGGCGAGCAACGCCCACAGCAGGCGAGTACGCAACTCGTAGAGATGCTCGACCAGGGACATGGTCCCGTCGGGGTTGACTCGCCGCTTGCGTTGCCGCGGATCCAGGGGAATTCGCACCGTGACGTACGCGTGGGTGGATCAGGCCGACTTGGACTCGGGATTGTGCGCGTTGCCGGTGGTGTACGGCGCCTCGACGGGGGGAAGCTGCGCGGGCGGAGTGACGGTCGACGCCTGCTCGGTCGGCGCCGAGGTGTCCTTGCCGTCGTTCTGCATTTCCTTGACTTCGCTCTTGAAGATGCGGAGCGAACGGCCGAGACCGCGGGCGGCTTCCGGCAACTTCTTCGAACCGAAAAGAACAACGATGACGATCAGAACGATCGCCCAGTGCCATGCGCTCAACGCACCCATAACAAGACCTCCCAGATCAGATGACACCAATGCTACCGGAGATGGGTCCCCCCGACGGGATCGCCTTTACCGCTCGAGTCGACAGTTTGCGCGATGTTCACGTCGAACTCGTATCGAATTCGTCGTAGAGGGACAAGGCTTCTGCCGCTCGCACACCGACCAGGTCGACCAGTGTCGACGGTCCGAGCACTCGCACTCCCGCGCCGAATCCGAGGACGAGTCGTGCCATCCAGTCCTCGGTGGCGAACCGCATCGTGACCTCGACGAATCCGTCCTCGCGCACCGCGGTCTGGGTCATCGGGTAGTAGTCGAGAATCCACACGTGGTCCGGTGCCACCGCCAGGCTCGCAAGGGGTAGGGCCGGATCGTCCCGGAAGAGATCGAGCGCGTCCGAGTCGTCGACTTCGTGTGGCGGCGCGGAGGGTTCGTCGCGTTCGGTGGCCGCGTCGATCCGATCGAGGCGGAAAAGGCGGACACCTTCGGCGCTGCGGCACCAGGCCTGCAGGTAGCTGTGGTCGTCGACCAGCACGATCCGGATGGGATCGACAGTCCGCTCCGACACGACGTCGCGCGAGGCGGAGTAGTAGGTGATGTCGAGTGCGTGTCGTCTGGTCACCGCACCGCGCACGGTTGCGACAGTGGGACTTTCCGCGGCGGCCACGTGCGTTCCGGCCTTGGACGCCGCCGCCCCCGCAGCCTGCTCGATCTTCGCGATCGCGTGCTGAGCAGCGGACGGGTCCACCATGCCCGGCATCTCGACGAGCGAACGGAGCGCCACGAGCAAAGCGGTCGCCTCCGTCGACGTCAACCGCAGAGGGCGGTCGATGCCGGCCGAGAAGGTGACTTCGATGCTGTCCTCCGAGAACGACAGATCGATGAGGTCGCCGGGTCCGTAACCGGGAAGTCCGCACATCCACAGCTGATTCAGATCGTCCATCACCTGCTTGGCGGAGACGCCGAGCTCGGCAGCGGCGTCCGCAGCGCTGATACCGGGGTTGGCGATGAAGTAGGGAACCATGTTCAGCAATCGCGCCAGCCGCGACGACAACCGCGCTGTCATGCCGACCTCGAATCATGTTGCTGCGCAGCGACAGTCAGCTTGGCCCTGACGTCGGCACGCAACTCGGCGGGATCGAGGACGACTGCATCGGCGCCGTGCCCGGTGATGACCCGAGCGATCCACTCCCACGACCGGACGGGGATCCGTACGACTACTCCGCCTCGCTCACCGACGGTGCGCGGTCCGTCGTCGCTGCCGAGCCGGCGTAGTTCCGCGGCACGGCCGTCGGCGACCCAGACGCGCGCCTCCCCCGCTACGTCACCGGTGCTCGCGACACGCTCGACGATGGCCTGCAGGTCGACGCCGTCGGGCTTCTTCACACTTCCGGATTTTCCCACCAGGGTGACGTCGTCGCCGATACGGGACAACCGAAACGTCCTGACGTCGCCCCGGTCCACGTCGTGTCCGACGAGGTACCAGCGACCGCCGTGCGTGACCACACCCCACGGCTGCACCGTGCGCGTGATCCAGTCCGACGTCGGCGACGAGCGGTGCGGAAACGTGACGGCGCGTCCGTCGTCGATGGCGGCGAGAAGTTTGCCGAGCGCCGGTTCGGATCCGCGGGTTCGCGCGGGCACGGCAGTGATCGACGCCGGCAACTCGTCGGAGTCGACCTGTACCCCGGCCGCACGCAGCTTGAGCAGTGCGCTCTGCGCAGCGGACGTCAGCTCGGGTGATTCCCACAGCTGAATCGCGACGGCGACTGCCGCTGCCTCGTCTTGCTCGAGGTCGATCTCGGGGAGTTCGTACGCGTCGCGGTTGATCCGGTACCCCTCGACCGAGGAGAACTGAGACGACATCGACGTCTCCAACGGAATACCGAGATCACGCAGTTCGTTCTTGTCGCGCTCGAACATCCGGCTGAACGCGTCGTAGCTGGCGGACTCGGAGTACCCCGCAACGGAATCGCGAATGCGTTCGGCCGTGAGGTACTGACGTGTCGAGAGAAGGCAGATCACCAGGTTCATGAGCCGTTCGACTTTGGAGATCGCCACCCACGAAACCTTAGTGGTACCGCGCTCACATGGACGCGATGAGCCGTTCGACGCGCTCGTCCACCGACCGGAACGGGTCCTTGCACAGGACGGTTCGCTGCGCCTGATCGTTGAGCTTGAGGTGGACCCAGTCGACGGTGAAGTCGCGGCCGGCTTCCTGCGCCGCGGTGATGAACTCGCCGCGCAGCTTCGCGCGTGTCGTCTGCGGCGGCGTGTTCACGGCCTCGTCGATCTGCTCGTCCTCGGTGATGCGCTTGGCGAGACCCTTGCGCTGGAGCACGTCGAAGACTCCGCGGCCCCGCTTGATGTCGTGGTACGCCAGGTCCAACTGTGCGATCTTCGGATCGGACAGCTCCATGTCGTACCGGTCCTGGTAGCGGTCGAAAAGCTTGCGCTTGATGACCCAGTCGATCTCGGTGTCGACCTTCGCGAAGTCCTGCGCTTCGACGGCGTCGAGCGTGCGTCCCCAGAGGTCGACGACCTGCTCGATCTGCGCGTTGGGTTCGCGCGTCTTCAGGTGCTCGACGGCGCGGGAGTAGTACTCGCGCTGAATGTCGAGCGCACTGGCCTGGCGTCCCCCTGCCAACCGCACCGGTCGGCGGCCAGTCAGGTCGTGGCTCACCTCGCGGATCGCCCGGATCGGGTTGTCGAGCGCGAAGTCCCGGAACGACACTCCGGCTTCGATCATCTCCAGAACGAGCGCGGCGGTGCCGACCTTGAGCATGGTGGTCGGTTCGGCCATGTTCGAGTCACCCACGATGACGTGCAGACGGCGGTACTTCTCGGCGTCGGCGTGCGGCTCGTCGCGGGTGTTGATGATCGGGCGCGACCGCGTGGTCGCGGACGACACACCTTCCCAGATGTGCTCTGCGCGCTGCGACAAGCAGAACGTGGCTGCTTTCGGCGTCTGCAGAATCTTCCCGGCTCCACAGATGAGCTGACGTGTGACCAGGAAGGGCAGCAGCACATCGGAGATCCGCGAGAACTCGCCGGCCCGCACGACGAGATAGTTCTCGTGGCAGCCGTAGGAGTTACCCGCCGAGTCGGTGTTGTTCTTGAACAGGTAGATGTCCCCGCCGATACCTTCTTCGGCGAGACGCTGCTCGGCATCGATCAGCAAGTCCTCGAGGACCCGTTCACCGGCGCGGTCGTGTGTGACGAGCTGGACGAGGCTGTCGCACTCCGCTGTCGCGTACTCCGGGTGCGAGCCCACGTCCAGATACAGCCGGGCGCCGTTGCGCAGGAACACGTTGGAGCTGCGTCCCCACGAGACCACCCGCCGAAACAGGTAACGGGCCACCTCGTCCGGGCTCAGCCGGCGATGACCGTGGAAGGTGCACGTGACACCGAACTCGGTCTCGATACCCATGATTCGTCGCTGCACAGTTCGACAGTACAACGGTGGGACGACACGCATCGGGCGTCGGTTGTCACCACCTAGGCTGGGCCACGTGAAGCTCAGAACCGTGACCCGTCGTGCACGCGCGGCAGACCTTGCTCTGGTGCGGGCCGTGTCGTCCTCGCGACCGCTCCTCGGGGATGCCGCGCTGCGTCGGTTGTCCCAGTCCGCGAACCACAGTCGATTGTGGATCGTCGTCTCGCTGGCTCTGGCCGCGTCGGGCGGATCACGCCGCCGGGCGGCGGTGCGCGGGCTGTTGTCGGTGGTCGGCGCGAGCGCGCTCGCGAACGGTCTCCTCAAGCCCATCTTCCCGCGTGACCGGCCGCCGGTGGATTCCGCACCGGTGTTGCGCCGGTTGCTCGATCCGCCGCTGTCGTCGTCGTTCCCGTCCGGACACTCGGCCTCGGCAGCAGCGTTCGCCGCCGGTGTGGCTCTCGAATCCCCGGCGGCCGGCCTGGCCATCGCCCCGCTCGCTGCCGCCGTCGCCTATTCGCGGGTGCACGTGGGCGTGCACTGGCCGTCCGACGTGGTTGCCGGCGCCGCACTGGGCACAGCCGTGGCGCTGTCGACCCGTCGATGGTGGGCCGTGCGGTCGGAAGATCCCGCCGAACTCGCATCGGGAGGAAACGCACCCGCACTCCCGGGCGGCGAGGGCATGGTAATCCTGGTCAATCCCAGTGCGGGCGTGCGCGATTCAGATCAGAACACCGCCGGAATCGTCGCGATGCTCGAGGAGCACCTGCCCAAGGCCGAGTTGTTCGAACCCGACACGGACCGCGACTTCGCCGAGCAGCTCACCGAACGCATCGGTGCCGACACACAGGCGCTCGGCGTCTGCGGCGGTGACGGAACCGTTGCGACCGCGGTGGGCGTGGCCATCGAGGCGGGCCTGCCGCTGGCGGTGTTTCCGGGCGGAACGCTGAACCACTTCGCACGCGATACCGGTCTGGTCGACGTCGAGGCCTGCGCTCGCGGAATCGAGACCGGTGAGTCGGCGATGGCCGACATCGGGCACGTCAGTGTGGACGACGAGCCCGGTCGCTACTTCATCAACACCGCGAGCATGGGCGGTTACCCGGACTCGGTCCTGCTGCGCGACGAGTGGGAACCGAAGATCGGCAAGTGGCCTGCGGCAGCCGCAGCGATGGTCGCGGTTCTGGCGGTCGCGAAGCCGCTGGTCGTCAGTATCGACGGGCGGCGCGAATCGATCTGGATGATCTTCGTGGGTAACGGCAAGTACGCGCCGGCGGATCAAGTTCCGATGTCACGTCCGTCGATGTCCGGCGGGGTGCTCGACATTCGGTACCTGCGCGCGAACATGAAGCTCTCACGCACCCGGCTGCTGTTCGCTGCGTTGACCGGGACTCTCGGATCGTCACCGACCTACACGCACCTACGGGAGCCGTCGATTCGTGTGCAGGATCTGCAGAAGACGTTGACGGTTGCAGTGGACGGCGAGGTGTACGGCGAAGGCCGAGCGTTCGAATTCGACGCCCGGCCTTCACTGTTGACGCTATATCAGCCCGTCGGCAACAAGTCCTGAAGTGCCGCGCCGGCGATCCGCCGGAACGCGCGGCGCGGGCGGGTCTGCTCGAGCACTCCGACTTCGAGGGCGGACACCTCGAGAATCCGCTTCTCGGGTGTCGGTTCGGCGCTGCCCCCGTTGGCGGCGACCGGAGCCGGCGCCGGTGACGTGCCGTCCTGCAGGGCGTTGACGGCAAGCGCGACAGCAGCACCGAGATCCAGACCGGAACGGTACTGCTCCTTCAGCGCGGTGGAGATCGGCTCGGTGGCGCCGCCCATCACCACGAACTCGGTCTCGTCGACGATCGAGCCGTCGTACGTGATGCGGTAGAGCTGCGACCACGACGGGTCACCCACGTTGCCCACCTCGGCCACACAGATCTCGACTTCGTAGGGCTTGAGCTGCTCGGTGAAGATCGTTCCGAGGGTCTGCGCGTACGCCTTAGCGAGGGACCGTCCCGTGACGTCGGCACGGTCGTAGGTGTAGCCCTTGGTGTCGGCGTGCACGATGCCGGCACGGCGCAGGTTCTCGAACTCGTTGTATTTGCCGACGGCAGCGAATCCGAGTCGGTCGTAGAGCTCGCTGACCTTGTGCAGTGCCGACGACCTGTTCTCGGCGACGAACAGAACTCCGTCGGCGTAGGTCAGCACGATGACACTTCGGCCACGCGCAATTCCCTTGCGCGCCAGCTCCGATCGATCGCGCATGATCTGTTCGGCAGATGCGTAGTACGGCATCGTCATCGCAGTTCACCTCCCTGATTCGCGCGGTCGGACAACACGGCACGTGCGACGGCTTCGGTGCGCGATTGCGGCGCGAACGTCGCCCCACCGGCGCCGATGACCACTGCGGTCGGATAGATCCCGCGGGTGATGTCCGGTCCGCCGGTAGCTGAGTCGTCGTCGGCCGCGTCGTAGAGCGCTTCGATGGCGACACGAAGTCCGTCGTCCTCGGACATGCCGGGCGAGTAGAGCTTCTTCATCGCCGCCTTGGCGAACAGAGAACCAGATCCGACGGCGTGGTAACCCGAGGCTTCCTCGTAATGGCCACCCACGACGTCGTACGAGACGATCCGGCCGGCCTTGCGGGCGTCGGCGGCATCGAGGTCGTATCCGACCAGCAACGGGACCACGGCGAGACCCTGCATGGCAGCACCGAGGTTGGCGCGGACCATCGACGACAGCTTGTTCACCTTGCCGTTGAAGGTCAGGGAGACGCCCTCGATCTTCTCGTAGTGCTCGAGCTCCACCGCGAACAACCGGACGAGCTCGATGGCCATGCCCGCGGTACCGGCAATGCCGGCCGCCGAGTACTCGTCGGTGATGTAGACCTTCTCGACGTCGCGACTGGCGATGAGATTGCCCATCGTCGCTCGGCGATCGCCCGCGAGGATGACTCCGCCGTCGAACGACAACGCCACGATGGTCGTACCATGCGGCGCGATGTCCGAATTGGTCTTTGCATCAGCGGGATTCATGACGCGATTCTCCGGGAGAAGTTCGGGTGCATGCTTACGCAGATGGTCGGTGAACGAGGACAGATTCGAGCCGAAGGGCAACGCGAGTTCGCTCTCCGCCGTCACTGGCCGCCCTTTTGGACGTAGGCACGCACGAAGTCCTCGGCGTTCTCCTCGAGGACGTCGTCGATCTCGTCGAGCAGATCGTCGGTCTCCTCGGCGAGCTTCTCTCGTCGTTCCTGGCCCGCTGCACCGTCGACACCGGTTTCGTCATCGTCGTCGCCACCGCCGGAGCGTGTGGTCTGCTCTTGTGCCATCGCCGATCTCCTTGTCCTACGTCGACCCGCTGATGAGTTACGCGAGCGAATCCTCAGCCTACCGAGCCGGACAGCCCGCAGGGTGGCAACACGTCAGTTGGTGAGTTGATCGACCAATTCGGCCGCCGAATCGACCGAGTCCAGCAGCGCCCCCACGTGGGCTTTGCTGCCGCGCAACGGTTCGAGAGTCGGGATCCGGACCAGCGAGTCTCCGCCGAGATCGAAGATGACCGAATCCCAACTGGCCGCGGCGATGTCCTGACCGAACCGGCGTAGGCACTCACCACGGAAGTACGCACGGGTCTCGGTCGGCGGGTTGCCGATGGCGTCCAGCACCTGCTGCTCGGACACCAGCCTCTCCATCGAGCCACGAGCGACGAGGCGGTTGTAGAGACCCTTGTCGAGGCGGACGTCCGAGTACTGCAGATCCACCAGATGCAGCCGCGGCGCAGACCATCCGAGGTTCTCCCGATTGCGAAACCCTTCCAGGAGGCGGAGTTTGGCCGGCCAGTCGAGCAGGTGAGCACAATCCATCGGGTCGCGCTCGAGCAGATCGAGAATCATCGCCCACTTCTCGATGATGTCGTCGACGCGCGGATCCTCCTCACCACGAGCGTCGACGAACTTCTTCACCCGGTCGAGGTAGATGCGCTGCAAGGCGAGCGCCGTGAGTTCACGTCCGTCGGCCAGTGCAACCGTTTGCCGCAGCGTCGGATCGTGACTGATCAAGTGCACCGCGGTCACGGGCCTCGCGAGCTGCAAGTCGCTGAGATCGACTCCCCCCTCGATGATGTCGAGGACGAGAGCGGTGGTGCCGACCTTGAGGTAGGTGGCCATCTCGGCCAGGTTGGCGTCGCCGATGATGACGTGGAGCCTGCGGTACTTGTCGGCGTCGGCGTGCGGTTCGTCGCGAGTGTTGATGATGCCGCGCTTGAGCGTCGTCTCGAGTCCGACCTCGACCTCGATGTAGTCCGAGCGCTGCGAGAGCTGGAATCCGGCGTCGTCACCCGCCTGGCCGATCCCGACGCGGCCTGAACCGGTGATCACCTGGCGGGATGCAAAGAATGGGGTCAAACCCGTGATGACCGCGGAGAACGGCGTGTCGCGGGACATCAGGTAGTTCTCGTGCGTTCCGTACGACGCACCCTTGCCGTCGACGTTGTTCTTGTACAGCTGCAGCCGCGGGGCGCCCGGCACGCTCGACGCATGGCGCGCAGCGGATTCCATGACGCGTTCTCCTGCTTTGTCCCAGATCACGGCGTCCATCGGGTCCGTCACCTCGGGTGCGGAGTACTCCGGGTGCGCGTGGTCGACGTACAGCCGTGCGCCGTTGGTGAGAATCATGTTCGCGGCACCGACCTCGTCGGCATCGATCACGGGCGCGGGACCACTGAACCGCCCGAGGTCGAACCCGCGCGCGTCTCGCAGTGGCGACTCCACCTCGTAATCCCACCGGGTGCGTTTGGCGCGCGGCACTCCAGCGGCTGCGGCATAGGCCAGCACGGCCTGGGTGGACGTCAGGATGGGGTTGGCCGAGGGTTCTGTCGGAGACGAGATTCCGTATTCGACCTCGATGCCGATGATCCGCTTCATCGGTCGAGCCTAGGCGATCGACCGCGGTAGGCGGTGGCCCCGACCCCCTCTGACACGATGCAGGGATGGACGAGACCGTTGCAGTGTTCGACGAGGCCGGAGTGGCCGTCGGCTCGGCGCCACGCTCTCGTGTGTACCGAGAGGGTCTGTGGCACGGCAGTTCCGGGGTCCTCCTTCGGTCCGTCGACGGGGAACGGATTTACGTCCACCGCCGTACGACGACGAAGGCGGTGTTCGGCGGAATGCACGACTGCATTGCCGGCGGGGTGATGGACCCGGGTGAGTCACCGATCGAGACCGCCCGCCGCGAGCTGGCGGAGGAGTTGGGCGTGAGCGGGTGCGAACTCACGCCGCTCGCGCGCGCGGCATGGAGCGGACGATCGGGCGACCGGATTCTGCGGTGCCATCTGTTCGCGTTCGAGGCGCGCTACGACGGGCCGGTGCGTCACCAGGCCAGCGAGGTAGCCGAGGGTTGGTGGTGTACGGACGCCGAACTGGCGGCACTCCTCGCCGACCCCGATTGGCCGTTCGTCCCCGACACACGAGAACTGCTCGCCACAGTCTTCGGGTGACGAGCAGTTGACGGCTGTACAGCTATTGGGGCGGGCCTAGAGGTACTGACCGGTGTTGGCCTCGGTGTCGATCGCTCGGCTGGCGCTGGCATTCTTGCCGGTGACCAAAGTGCGGATGTAGACGATCCGCTCGCCCTTCTTGCCCGAGATGCGAGCCCAGTCGTCCGGGTTCGTGGTGTTGGGCAGGTCCTCGTTCTCGGCGAACTCGTCGACGATGGAATCGAAGAGGTGTCCGACCCGCAGACCGCGCGTTCCCGACTCGAGCACCGACTTGATCGCGTACTTCTTCGCGCGGTCGACGATGTTCTGGATCATCGCGCCCGAGTTGAAGTCCTTGAAGTACAGGACCTCCTTGTCACCGTTGGCGTAGGTGACTTCGAGGAAACGATTCTCGTCGGTCTCGGCGTACATCCGATCCACGACGCGTTCGATCATCGCCTTGATGCATGCTCCGCGATCACCCGAGAACTCGGCGAGATCGTCGGCGTTGATCGGCAGCGCTTCGTCGAGGTATTTCGAGAAGATGTCCAGTGCCGACTCGGCGTCCGGGCGTTCGATCTTGATCTTCACATCGAGGCGGCCGGGGCGCAGAATTGCGGGGTCGATCATGTCCTCGCGGTTGGACGCGCCGATCACGATGACGTTCTCCAGGCCTTCGACACCGTCGATCTCGGCGAGAAGCTGGGGAACCACCGTCGTCTCGACGTCGGACGAGACGCCCGACCCACGGGTACGGAAGATCGAGTCCATCTCGTCGAAGAACACGATCACCGGTGTGCCCTCGGACGCCTTCTCACGAGCGCGCTGGAAGATCAGTCGGATGTGACGCTCGGTCTCACCGACGAACTTGTTGAGCAGCTCGGGACCCTTGATGTTCAGGAAGAACGACTTGGCTTCCTTGGGGTCGTCTCCCTTGGCCTCGGCGATCTTCTTCGCCAGCGAATTGGCGACGGCCTTGGCGATGAGCGTCTTGCCGCATCCGGGAGGCCCGTAGAGCAGCACACCCTTCGGCGGACGCAGCGAGTACTCGCGGAACAGCTCCTTGTGCAGGAACGGCAGCTCGACGGCGTCACGAATCTGCTCGATCTGACGGCCCAGGCCGCCGATGTCCTCGTAGCCGACGTCCGGGACCTCTTCGAGCACCAAGTCCTCGACCTCGGCCTTGGGTATGCGTTCGAAGGCATACCCGGCCTTGGTGTCCACCAGCAGTGTGTCGCCCGGGCGCAGGCGTCGTGACGGTCCGTCGAGGTCGTCGTCGAGACGCTCGTCGTCGGCCATCTCCTGCAGTGGCTGGGCTAGCCACACCACGCGCTCCTCGTCGGCGTGACCGACGACCAAGGCGCGACGACCGTCGTCGAGAATCTCGCGCAGTGCGCTGAGTTCGCCGACCCGCTCGTATTCCATGGCCTCGACGATCGTCAATGCCTCGTTCAAGCGCAGTGTCTGACCGGGGCGCAGGGATGACGTCTCGATGTTCGGTGAACACGTCAGGCGCATCTTGCGACCGGAGGTGAATACATCCACAGTCGAGTCGTCGTAGACCTTGACGAGCACGCCGTAGCCGCTCGGTGGTGCCCCTAGACGATCGACCTCTTCACGCAGAGCGATCAGCTGCTGACGTGCTTCCTTCAGCGTCTCCATGAGCTTGGTGTTACGGATGGACAGCGAGTCCACACGCGACTCGAGATCACGAACACTGTCGGGTGAGTCGGACAATTGGCGGCGAAGAACGGCAGCCTCGGCGCGCAAGGCGTCCAACTCTGCTCTCGCGGCAGCATCCGATTTGTCTGTAGGGCTCATAGCGACTCCTCCCAGTGACAACGACAACAAGTGCTGCGCCAACAACACCGGTGCGATTCGTTCAACGCTACCGGTCGAAACCGATCGGTGCGTGACGACCGTCCGTGGTGTCGGCGCCGACATGCGTTCGTAACGCGCTCATTTCCCGGTAACCACGTGTTTTCCGGTGACCGGTAGAGAGCATTCGGTACGACTGGCCGTTTGGACCGGCTGAGGCCGGAGCGGCTCAAGCCGGCGCGGTCGGAGTCTTCCCCGCACGGCGTTGCGGCTTGGGAGTGACCGTTCCTTCGGCCAGGCGGCGCGCGCTGACGAGAAACGCGGTGTGGCCCTGCATCCGATGCTCCGGACGAACAGCAAGTCCGACGACGTGCCACCCGCGCACTATCGACTCCCACGAGCGGGGCTCGGTCCAGCACTCCTGCTCGCGCAGCGCCTCGACGACCTTGGACAGCTGCGTGACCGTGGCTACGTAGACGATGAGCACGCCGCCGGGAACCACGGCGCGGGAGACGGCGGGGAGCGCGTCCCACGGCGCGAGCATGTCGAGCACCGCGCGATCGACCAGGCCTTCGTGTGTCGCCACGTCGAAGTCGGCCACGTCGCCGAGAACGAGGTCCCAGTTGTCGGGCCGCCCTCCGAAGAACTGTTCGACGTTGCGTACCGCGTGCTCCGCGTGGTCGTCGCGCACTTCGTAGGAAATGACCTTGCCGGTAGGACCGACTGCCCGCAGAAGCGAGCAGGTGAGTGCACCGGAACCGGCGCCGGCTTCCAGAACGCGCGCACCCGGGAAGACGTCACCCTCGTGCACGATCTGAGCCGCATCCTTGGGGTAGATCACCTGCGCGCCGCGCGGCATCGAGAGCACGTAGTCGACGAGAAGTGGACGCAGGGCGAGGTACGGCGTGCCGTTGGTCGACTTGACCACACTCCCCTCGTCGACACCGATGAGGTCGTCGTGCCGGATTCCACCGCGATGCGTGTGGAACTCCTTGTTCTCCTCCAGGTTGACGGTGTAGTGGCGGCCCTTGGCGTCCGTGAGTTGCACACGGTCACCGGCGCGGAACGGTCCGGTGGGTCGAGCGCCGTAGGTCGGCTGCACGGGCATCCTCTTCTGTTCGTACGACTGCGGTCGGGTCACGACGCGCCGGTAACACTATGGGAGTGACAGGGTGTTGTCGGACCGCGGGCATAGTGTGCGCACCGTGAGTACTGCACTGGTCGATCTCGATACACCGGTTCGCCGCCGTCCGGCGTTGTCGCCGTCGCGTGCGGGCGATTTCAAGCAATGCCCTCTGCTCTACCGCTTGCGTGCGGTGGATCGCATCGACGCCCCGTCCACGCGCGCTCAGCTCAAGGGCACTCTCGTTCACGCGGCGCTGGAGGCTCTGTATTCGCTCCCCGCGCCGCAGCGAGTCAGTGATCGCGCTGTGGCCTTGATCGACGAAGCCTGGCGAACCATGCTCGCGGACAACGAGTTCGCAGCAGCGGTGGTACCCGAAAGCGACGCCGAAAAATTTCTGGGTGAAGCGCGGGCGCTGGTCACCGGTTACTACGAGTTGGAGGATCCGACCCGCTTCGAGCCGGAGTCGTGCGAGCAACACATCGAGACCGAGCTGGACAACGGTGTGGTGCTGCGCGGATTCGTCGACCGCATCGACGTCGCCCCCACCGGGCAGCTTCGGGTGGTCGACTACAAGACCGGGCGCGCGCCCCGCGAGATGAGCGAGTCCAAGGCGCTGTTCCAGATGAAGTTCTATGCGCTGGTTCTGTTGCGGACCCGCGACGTGGTGCCGACTCAGCTCCGGTTGCTCTACCTGGCGGACGGACAGATCCTCACCTACTCCCCCGACCGCGACGAGTTGCTGCGCTTCGAACGCACCTTGTCCGCGATCTGGAAAGCCATTCTCGAAGCGGGTCGCACGGGTGATTTCCGGCCCAAGACGTCCCGGCTGTGTTCCTGGTGCGAGCACAAGAACCTGTGTCCCGAGTTCGGCGGGACGCCGCCGCCGTACCCCGGGTGGCCGCAGGAGCCCGCCGAGGATGCGGTCTTCGAGGAACCGGCCGAATGACGAGCGGGAAGGCCGGAGGCCGGCCGGAGTTGACTGGCGCGTATTTCGTCCCGGTGCAGTCGGTTCGAGAGGGCTACGAACGGTTTCGTGCCACCTCGCACACCGTCAGCGTGTGGGCCGACACGATGCAGCACGGCGCGCCGCCGTCCGCGTTGCTCACCCGCGCCCTCGAGCTGTGTCAGCCGCGCGCGGGGGCACGGCTGAGCCGCATCACCGTGGAAATTCTGGGTCCGGTTCCCGTCGCCGAGATCGAGTCGCGGGCGTGGGTGGAACGCCCCGGCTCCAGGGTCGAGATGCTCGGAGCCGAGCTGACTGCGCGCCGACCCGACGGCAGCGACCGGGTCGTGGCGCGCGCAACGGGTTGGCGAATTGCCTTGTCGGACACGACGACCGCAGCTCATGACGCCGACCTCTCGTTACGGCCGGGCCCCTCCGACTGCGAGGCCGGGTGGGGTTTCGCGTCCGACTGGCACGGTGGTTATCTCGACTCGCTCGAGATGCGCGGCTCAGAGGCGCCCGACCCGACGCGCGGACCGGGCCGGGTATGGGCCAAGCCGATCGTGTCTTTGATCGACGGGGAGCATTATTCGCCGCTCACCCGGCTGATGTCCGTGGCGGACATTGCCAACGGTGTCGGCGCACGCATCGACGTCGGAACGTGGACTTTCCTGAACACCGATCTGTCGGTACACATCTACCGCGAACCCGTGGGCGACTGGACCGGCGTGTTGTCCGAGACATCGATCGGTCCGGACGGGGTCGGGATGTGTGCCGCGGTGCTGCACGACGAGGTGGGACCCGTCGGCAGATCCGCTCAGATAGTCGAGGTTCGGCGACGCTGACGTCCGACAGGGCTAGAACGCGCGGCAGGACCGAATGTCCGACGCCAGAATCGCTTTGGCGCCGAGATCGGCAAGCTCGTCCATCACGGCGTTGTGTCCCTTGCGCGGAACCATGGCTCGGATAGCCACCCATGCCTCGTCGGCCAGCGGCGACAGCGTCGGCGATTCCAGCCCGGGCGTGATCAGCACAGCCTCGTTCAGAATGGTCTTCGGGCAGTCGTAGTCCAGCATCAAGTACTGCTGAGCGAACACGACACCTTGGATGCGGGCGATCAGCTGGTTGCGTGCACGGTCGTCGGACGGCGCCCCGATCTGCTCGATGAGCACTCCTTCGGAGTCGCAGAGTGATTCGCCGAAGGCAACCAGATTGTGTTGGCGCAGCGTGCGGCCCGAGCCGACGACGTCGGCGATGGCGTCGGCCACTCCGAGCTGAATCGATATCTCCACGGCGCCGTCCAGACGAATGACGGTCGCGTCGAGTCCGCGCTTCTTCAGGTCTGCTTTGACCAGGTTGGGGTACGACGTCGCGATGCGGAGACCGGCGAGATCTTCGGGCGCCCACTCTTTTCCGGCGGGAGCAGCGTAGCGGAAGCTGGACCGCCCGAAGCCGAGTGGGAGACGTTCGGACACCGGCGCACCCGAGTCGAGGGTCAGGTCACGACCGGTGATGCCGAGATCGAGTTCACCCGATCCGACGTAGATGGCGATGTCCTTGGGGCGGAGGAAGAAGAACTCGACGTTGTTCGACGGGTCCAGAACGGTGAGGTCGCGGGAATCGGTGCGGCGGCGGTATCCGGCCTCGCTGAGAATTTCGGCGGCGGATTCGGACAACGAGCCTTTGTTGGGTACGGCTACGCGAAGCATGGGTGAATCCTTACGGTCTGGGGAAGATGTGGGCGACGGCGGGTGTCACAGATGTCGGTAGACATCGTCGAGTGACAACCCCTTTCCGACCATCAAGACCTGCACCCAGTACAAGAGCTGCGAAATTTCCTCGGCGAGCGCCTCCTCGGTCTCGTGCTCGGCGGCGATCCACACTTCACCGGCTTCTTCGAGAATCTTCTTGCCCTGAGAGTGGACGCCGGCGTCCAGCGCGGCCACCGTTCCCGAGCCTTCGGGTCTGGTTGCGGCGCGGTCCTTCAGTTCGGCGAACAGGCTCTCGAAGTTCTTCACGGGTGGTGATTGTTCCACGGTCTCAGACCAGCGCCGCCTGCAGGTCGGCCAAGGTCAGTCCGTCGAGGGTCGTCCGGAAGGTGCGTCGTGCGCCCGCCGGAACCTCGATTTCGGACGGGACCACCACGACCGCGCATCCCGCCGACGAGGCGGATTCGGTCCCGGTCGGCGAGTCCTCCACCGCCACACAGCGTGATGGGTCGACGCCGAGCAGAGACGCCGCGCGCAGGTAGGGGTCCGGAGCAGGTTTGGTGGCGTCGACCTCGTCTCCGCACACGGTGGCGTCGAAGAAGTCGCGGCCGATGGTGTCGAGTGCCATCTCGGTCAGTGCCCGCTCGGTGTTGGTGACCAACGCGCACTTGAGACCGGCCTCGCGCACCATCGTCAGCGCCTCCTTGGCGCCGGGACGCCAGGGCAAGCCCTCGCCGAAGAGTTCGGCGACGCGAGCGTTCAGCCAACCGGCGCTCCCGGCGAGAGCCTCGTCGGTGGCGTCGACCCCGACATGGGCGTACACCTTGCGTAGCGCCCCCATCATCGAGTTTCCGAGCGTGCTCTCCCGAACCTCCGGGGTCAGGTCCTTCCCCAGGGCCGAGGAGAGCTCGAACACCGCGATGTCCCAGAGCTTTTCCGAATCGAGAAGCGTGCCGTCCATGTCGAACAGAACTGCAGTCACAGTGACATCCGGCCGGCCTCCGGCCTTCCCGCTAAACATTGAAGTACTTGGCCTCGGGGTGGTGGAGGACGAAGGCATCGGTGGACTGCTCCGGGTGCAGCTGCAGTTCCTCGGACAGCTTCACGCCGATGCGTTCCGGCTCGAGCAGCGCGACCAACTTGGCGCGGTCCTCGAGGTCGGGGCACGATCCATAGCCGAACGAGTAACGGGCGCCGCGGTATTCGAGTTTGAAGAACCCGTCCACTTCGTTCGGGTCCTCCTCGGCGATCTTGTGTCCGCCCGGCAGCAACAACTCTTCACGTACTCGGCGGTGCCAGTACTCGGCGAGCGCCTCGGTGAGCTGCACACCGATACCGTGAACTTCGAGGTAGTCGCGGTACGAGTCGGCGGCGAACAGTTCGTTCGCGAAATCCGCGATGGGTTGACCCATGGTCACGAGGTTCATCGGCAGCACGTCCACCTGTCCCGTCTCGCGAGCGCGTTCGCGTGAGCGCACGAAGTCGGCGATGCAGAGGAACCTGCTGCGATCCTGGCGCGGGAAGGTGAACCGCAGGCGTTCGGGCGCATCCGGTTCGGGTGACTCGAGCACGATGACATCGTCGCCCTCGGAGACGCAGGGGAAGTATCCGTAGACCAAGGCGGCGTGCGCGAGAATTCCGTCGGTGCTCAGGCGGTCGATCCAGTACCGCAGCCGAGGCTTGCCCTCGGTCTCGACGAGGTCTTCGTAGCTTGCACCTTCGCCCGCGCGGGCTCCACGCAGTCCCCACTGCCCCAGGAACAGCGCACGTTCGTCGAGCAGGGTGGAGTACTCCGCGAGAGAGACGCCCTTGACGATGCGGCTGCCCCAGAACGGCGGTGTGGGTACATCGAGGTCCGCGGCGACGTCGGAGCGCTCCGGAATCTCGACCTTGACTTCCTCGGCTTTGCGTTTCGCGGCGATGCGCTGCGAGCGTTCGTGGCGCTCCTTGCGCTCGGCCGTCTTCTGCTTGGCGGCGAGTGCCTCCGGGCTGTCGGGGGCAGGGCCGGACCCGCGCTTGGTGGTCATGATGGTGTCCATCAGCCGCAGGCCCTCGAACGCGTCTCGGGCGTAGCTGACCTCGCCCTCGTAGACCGATTGGAGGTCGTTCTCCACATAGGAGCGTGTCAGCGCGGCGCCGCCGAGCATGACCGGGAACTGCTCGGCCACACCCTTCGCGTTGAGCTCGAGGAGATTTTCCTTCATCACGACCGTGGACTTCACGAGCAACCCGGACATGCCGATGACGTCGGCGCGCTTGTCGATCGCAGCTTCGAGAATCGACGAAATAGGTTGCTTGATACCGAGATTGACGACCTCGTACCCGTTGTTGCTGAGGATGATGTCGACGAGATTCTTCCCGATGTCGTGCACGTCGCCCTTGACGGTGGCGAGCACGATTCGACCCTTGCCGTCCTCGTCGCTGGCTTCCATGTGCGGTTCCAGGTGCGCCACAGCGGCTTTCATGACCTCGGCCGACTGGAGCACGAACGGCAGCTGCATCTGGCCGGAGCCGAACAGCTCGCCGACGGTCTTCATGCCCGACAACAGCGTCTGGTTGATGATCTCGAGTGGCGGCTTCTCCGTCATGGCCTCGTCGAGATCGTCACCCAGGCCCGCGCGTTCGCCGTCGACGATGCGACGTTCGAGACGGTCGAACAACGGCAGGCCGGCCAATTCCTGCGCACGCGACTCTCGTGCCGACGCTGCGGACACGCCCTCGTACAGCGCCATCAGCTTCTGCAGTGGGTCGTAGCCCTCGCGGCGACGGTCGTACACCAGGTCGAGTGCTGTTTCGCGCTGTTCGTCGGGAATCTTGTTCATCGGCAGGATCTTCGACGCGTGCACGATCGCCGTGTCGAGTCCGGCTTCGGTGCACTCGTGCAGAAACACCGAGTTCAGGACCTGGCGTGCGGCCGGGTTCAGGCCGAACGAGATGTTGGAGATACCGAGTGTGAAATGTACGTCCGGATGCGAAATATGCAGTCGCCGAATGGCTTCGATGGTCTCGATGCCGTCCTTGCGCACCTCTTCCTGTCCCGTCGAGATGGGAAAGGTGAGGGTGTCGAGAATGATGTCGGACTCGGGAAGGCCCCAGTTCTCGGTGATGTCGGTGATGAGCCGCTCGGCGATGCGCACCTTCCAGTCCGCGGTGCGCGCCTGGCCCTCCTCGTCGATGGTCAGCGCGACCACCGCGGCGCCGTGCTTCTTCACCAGACGCATGATCTTCTGGAAGCGCGAGTCCGGACCGTCACCGTCCTCGTAGTTGACCGAGTTGACAGCGCTGCGTCCGCCGAGGTGCTCGAGCCCGGCCTCGAGAACGGCCGGTTCCGTGGAGTCGAGCATGATCGGCAGCGTGGACGACGTGGCCAGGCGACTCGCGAGCGCGGACATATCAGCTGCTCCGTCGCGGCCGACGTAGTCGACGTTCAGGTCGAGCATGTGTGCGCCGTCGCGGGTCTGGTCCTTCGCGATGTCGAGGCACTTCTGGTAATCCTCGGCCAGCATGGCATCGCGAAAAGCCTTGGAGCCGTTGGAGTTGGTGCGCTCACCGACCATCAGAATGCTGTTGTCCTGATCGAACGGCACCGCGGCGTAGAGCGACGAGACACCACGCTCGGGGACGGGCGAGCGTTCGGCCTTGCGTGCGTCGTGCACGGCGTCGGCGACCTGGCGAATGTGCTCGGGTGTGGTGCCGCAGCAGCCACCCACCAGGGACAATCCGAACTCGCTCACGAATCCGCTCAGCGCCTCCGCCAATTCCTCGGGCTGCAGCGGGTATTCCGCACCCTTGGGGCCGAGCTGCGGCAGGCCGGCGTTGGGCATGACGGAAACCGGAATGGTGGCGTGCTTGGACAGGTGGCGCAGGTGCTCGCTCATCTCGGCGGGCCCGGTGGCGCAGTTGAGGCCGATGAGATCGACGCCCAAGGGCTCGATGGCAGTCAACGCAGCGCCGATCTCGCTGCCGAGGAGCATGGTTCCGGTGGTCTCGACGGTGACGTGGGTGATGATCGGCAGGCGTCGCCCGAGCTTCTCCATGGCGGCCTGGCTGCCGAGAACGGCTGCCTTGACCTGAAGAAGGTCCTGGCAGGTCTCGATCAGGATGGCATCTGCGCCGCCGTCGATCATGCCCAGTGCGGACTCGGTGTAGGCATCGCTCAGCGAGCGGAAACTGGCGTGGCCCAGCGTGGGCAACTTCGTGCCCGGACCCATGGAACCGAGTACGAAGCGGGCCATCCCGTCGCGGCCGGGGCCCATTTCGTCGGCCACTTCGCGGGCGAGCCGCGTGCCCTTCTCGGACAACTCCCGGATTCGGTCCGAGATGTCGTAGTCGGCGAGGTTGGGCAGGTTGCAGCCGAACGTGTTGGTTTCCACCGCGTCCGCGCCGGCCTCGAAGTACGCGCGGTGGATGTGCCGGAGCACGTCCGGCCGGGTGTCGTTGAGGATTTCGTTGCATCCCTCGAGGCCCAGGAAATCGTCCAGAGTTAGGTCTGCGTCCTGCAGCATGGTGCCCATGGCGCCGTCGCCGATGACAACGCGCTGTGCCAGCGCATCGAGCAGGGCTGAGTGGAAGTCTGCAGGCATACCCACCAGCGTAGTGGTCCCGTCGGACACTGGGCTTCGTCGGTCGGGCGAGGGTCGTAGGCTGGGCGGGTGAGTGAGCCAGAATCGCCCCGAGGCGAGTCCGCACCGGACCCGTCGGTTCCCCCAGCACCCGTGAACACAGCACCCGTGGACGATGCACCCGTGAACACTGCACCCGTGGACACTGCGCCCATCGATGCGGACGTCGCCGGCGACGAGGGTGATGACGACACGATTCTTCCGTCCCTGCGCAAGCCCGTCCTCGTGGCCGCCTTCGAGGGATGGAACGACGCGGGTGACGCGGCGAGCGGCGCCGTCGAGCATCTCGAACTCATCTGGGACGCCAACCCGCTGGCCGAACTGGACTCCGAGGACTACTACGACTACCAGGTCAATCGTCCGACGGTGCGTCAGGTCGACGGTGTGACCCGCGAAATCGAGTGGCCGTCGACGCGCCTGTCAGTGTGTTCGCCACCGGGAAGCGACCGAGATGTCGTGCTGTTGCGCGGCATCGAACCCAACATGCGGTGGCGCAGCTTCTGCGACGACCTTCTCGAGTTCATCGACCAACTCGGCGTCGACACGGTCGTCATCCTCGGCGCGCTGCTGGCCGACACACCGCACACCAGGCCGGTCCCCGTCACGGGAACCGCGTACAGCATCGAATCGGCCGAGCAGTTCAACCTCGAACAGACGCGATACGAAGGCCCCACCGGCATCACGGGTGTGCTCCAGGACGAGTGCGTCAAGGCCGGTATTCCGGCCGTGTCCCTCTGGGCGGCCGTCCCGCACTACGTGTCGCAGCCACCGAACCCCAAGGCGACGGTTGCGCTGTTGCAGCGCGTCGAGGACGTCCTCGACATCGAGGTTCCCCTCGGTGAGCTGCCGACGCAGGCCGAGGACTGGGAAGAGGCGGTCACCGAGATGACGAAGGACGACGACGAGATCGCCGACTACGTGCGCACTCTGGAAGAACGTGGAGACGCCGAGGTGGACATGTCCGAGGCGGTGTCCAAGGTCGACGGTGACGCGCTCGCTGCCGAGTTCGAGCGGTACCTGCGTCGTCGGGGCCCCGGCAGCTTCGGAGTGTGACCGGCCCACTCCGGTCACGGTTGCAGGTTTCCGCCCTCTACCTCGGTGGTTTCCTCGGCCCGTTCGGCGGCGCGGTGGTCGCGTCGATGCTGCCGGAAATGGGCTCCGGGTTGGGCGTGTCGTCGGGATCGGCGTCGTCGTCGCTGACGGCGTACCTGCTCCCCTTCGCCCTGACGATGCTGGTTTCCGGAACGCTCGGCGCCCGGTGGGGCCGACTGCGCACCGTACGGATCGCGTACGGGGTCTATCTCGTCGCGTCCATTGCCTGTGCTCTCGCGCCCGGGCTCTACTTCCTCCTCGGTGCCCGAGTGGTGCAGGGATGCGCCAACGCGTTCACGACGCCCCTTCTCCTCGCCGCTCTGGCGATGATCACGCCGAAGGAACGCCTCGGGCGCGTGCTCGGTACGTTCGGCGCCTTGCAGGCGGCCGGTCAGACCAGCGCTCCGTTGGTCGGCGGTCTCGCGGCGGAGTTCGATTGGCGCTACGCATTCCTCGTGCTCGCGGTGGTGTCGGCGGTGCTCGGTCTGATCGGCCTGCCCGCGCAGGCATCGGCACCCGCATCTGCAACACCGGAGCGACTACGAGACGCGTTGACCCCACGCGTGCTGCGCATCGGCGTGGTGGCTCTGCTCGGGTGGGGTGCCCTCGGCGGACTGAGCTTCCTGCTGGCGTTCCGGGCCGAGGACGATTTCGGGTTGTCGCCGGGGCTGCGCGGTCTGTTGCTGACCGGATTCGGCGCCGCCGGCATCGTGGCGGCTCGGCCGGTGGGCGGTCTGATCGACCGGATCGGACCGCGGCGCACCATCGTCATCGGCGCGGTGGGCGGCGCTGCTCTCATCGCCGCTGCCGGAACCGTGAACGTGGTGATCGTCGTGGGAATCGTGTGGGCGATCGCGGGCGTCGCCTCGCAGTTCGTCCTGGTCGGAGTCAACGCCGCCGTACTCGGCGCATCCGGACCGAATCGCGGCGGCTCGGTGTCGGTGGTGCAGGCGTTCCGTTTCACCGGTGCGGCACTGGCGCCGCTTGCGCTGACGCCGGTGTACCAGGTCCACCCGGCAGCGGCGTTTCTCGTCCCGGCGGCGCTCCTAGCGGTGATCGCGCCTTTGGTGATGCCCGCACCTGACAGCAGAGCGCCCGGCCTCGAGAGGTCTTCCTGACTCCGCCGTAACCTGCGCGCAGCGTTCTCGTCACCGCACCCACGGACAGTCGAGCCATGGCCAGCACACCGACATTCCTGCAGGGCGTCTTCTCTTTCACCGGCCACGGCCTGAGCAAGCCGGAGCCCATCGATTCGATGTCGTTCGTCGTCCCGTCCGGACTCACCGCGCAACCCCTCTACTTCCGCGGCGGAAATTCGTCCGAGGAGCTCATCGTGGTGACGTTGACCCGCGACGGCGAGTCGATGCGGGTCTTTCCCATGGGGGCGAAGAGCAGCGTCAACGTCCCGTTGCGCGTCGTCGAGGACGTGGACCCGGACACCACGCTCGAACTGGTCGTGGCGGCGCCCGAGGGATGCTCGGGCGAGGTCGTCGTCGACTTCGGCATGGTCACGTTCTGATGACTCGCCAACGGCTGCTCGTCGTCGGCAACGGCATGGCGGGCGCCCGCACCGTCGAGGAAATCTTCGCCCGCGGCGGAGCGGACATGTTCGACGTCACCATGATCGGCGACGAACCGTACGGCAACTACAACCGCATCATGCTCTCGCACGTGTTGTCCGGCGAAAGCTCCATCGACGACGACGATCTCATGCTCAACCCGATGGCCTGGTACCGCGAGAACAACGTCACGTTGTTCGTCGGCGACCGGGCGGTCAAGCTCGACCGCTTCGCGAAGTCCGTCACCTGCGAGAGCGGCCGGACCGTCGACTACGACATTCTCGTGATAGCGACGGGGAGCAACACGTTCTTTCCCAACATGGACGGACTGCGCGAACCGGACGGTCGACTGGCCAAGGGCATCTTCGGATTTCGCACCATCGAGGACACCAACGGCATGCTCCAGATGGCACTGTCGGGCGACGACGTGCGCGCCGTGGTCATCGGCGGCGGACTCCTCGGCCTCGAAGCGGCGTACGGATTACGTACGCAAGGAATCGATGTGGACGTGGTGCACTCCCCCGGACATCTGATGAACCAGCAACTCGACGAGCGCGGCGGGCGCGTGCTGCGCAACAAGATCGAGGACCTGGGCGTCGGCGTCCACACCTCGAAGCGCACCACCTCGGTGCTGCGCGCCGACGACGGGTCCGTGGCCGGAGTGGGCTTCAACGACGACACCACCCTTGCGGCCTCGATGATCGTCGTGACCGCCGGTATCAGGCCGAACGTGGAGTTCGCCCGCGGTGGTGGCTTGGTCGTCGAACGCGGCATCGTCGTCGACGACCAGATGCGCTGCGAGGACGAAGGATCGATCTACTCCGTCGGTGAATGCTGCCAACATCGCGGTGAGGTCTACGGCCTCGTCGCCCCGCTCTGGGAACAGGCCGTGGTGTTGGCCGACGTCATCACGGGCGCCGATCCCACAGCGGCGTACCACGGTTCGCGACTGACGACCAAGTTGAAGGTCGCCGGAGTCGACGTGGCCGCCATGGGCGTCAAGGGGCCCGAGCGGGACACCGACGAGTTCGTCCAGTTCTACGAACCACGCAGCGGGACATACAAATCCGTCGTCGTGCGGGACAACAAGCTGATCGGCGCCATGCTTCTCGGTGACATCAGCAAGGTCAGCTTCCTTACGCAGGCGTTCGACGAGAAGGTGCCGCTACCGGACGAGCGCATCTCGATGCTCTTCGACATGGGAACGCCCAGCGCAGAGACGGGAGCCGCCGAACTGGCCGACGACGTACAGGTGTGCAACTGCAACGGCGTCACCAAGGGTGACATCGTGGCGTGCGTCCACGGCGGCGCCAAGACCGTGGCCGACGTCGTGGCCAAGACCCGCGCCGGCAAGGGGTGCGGTTCGTGCAAGGGACTGGTCGGCGACATCGTCGCCTGCGCGGCGGGCGGAGCGCTGGAGGTCGACCCGGCGGCGAACTGGTACGTCCCGTCCATTCCGATGACCAAGCCCGAGCTGATCGCCGCGATTCGTGAGAACGATCTGCGTTCGGTCTCGCAGATCTTCGCGGAGCTCGCGACCGACGGCGCCGAGGACGTCGCGTCGAAGATGCCGCTGGCGTCGTTGCTTCGGGTGGTGTGGGGTCCTGATTGGGTCGACGAACGCGGCGCCCTGTTCATCAACGATCGAGTGCACGCCAACATTCAGCGCGACGGCACGTTCTCCGTCGTGCCGCAGATGATGGGCGGCGTCACGACTCCGGACCAACTCCGCACGATCGCCGACGTGGCCGACAAGTACAACGTGCCCCTGGTGAAAGTGACCGGCGGACAACGCATCGACCTACTGGGCATCAAGAAGGAGGACCTCCCCAAGGTGTGGGGCGACCTCGACATGCCGTCCGGGTACGCCTACGGCAAGAGCATGAGAACCGTCAAAACCTGTGTGGGAACGGACTTCTGCCGGTTCGGGCTCGGGGATTCGACTGCCCTCGGCATCGCGATAGAACAACGGTTCCAAGGTCTGGAGACCCCCGCGAAACTGAAGATGGCGGTGGCCGGCTGCCCGCGCAACTGCTCCGAGGCGCTGTGCAAGGACTTCGGTGTGGTCGCCGTGGGAGACGGCCGCTGGGAAATCTACGTCGGGGGCGCGGCGGGGGCACACATTCGCAAGGGTGACGTGCTGGCGACCGTCGACTCGCCGGAAGAGGTACTCACCATCGCGGGACGCTTCATGCAGTACTACCGGGAAGAGGCCAAGTGGCTCGAGCGCACCTACGCCTGGGTCCCGCGAATCGGGCTCGAGGAACTTCGAGCCATCCTGATCGACGACCGCGACGGCATCGTCGCCGGTCTCGACGAGCGCATGCAGAAGTCCATCGACGGGTACACCGACCCGTGGAAGGAACGGTCCGCACCGCGGTCACCGGCACAGTTCCAGCCCTCGCTGCCGTTGCTCCCCCTGCCGCAGGTGCCGGTCCGATGAGCGCGGCGATGGACTACGACAGCTCGGTCGTCGTCGGCCACGTCAGCGACCTCACGCCGGGTGAAGGGCGTACCTACGTGGTGGGCGGCCGTCAGATCGCAGTCTTCCTCCTCGGAGACGGAACGGTCCGGGCGATGGACGCACTCTGCCCGCACAAGGGCGGACCGCTGGCCGACGGGCAGATCGACGGCAAGGTCGTCATGTGCCCGCTGCACCAGTACCAGTTCTCCTTGGCCGACGGCGGATGCACGTCGGAAGGTATCGCATCGGTGGACGTCTACGAGGCCGCGGTGGTGGACGGTCAGGTGTCCGTCCGGCTCTGAGGTCGACCACCTACCCTGTTCCGAGTGACCGCATCTGCCGACTCTTTTCTCGTCGACGACCGTATGCGGCTCTTCTCCTTCGCCACCGCCGAGAAGAGATCGGACTATCTACGCGTCCTGCGGGCGTTCGAGCAGGCGCGCACCGGGTACGTGGTGCTTCTGCACGCCGGTGAGGTGGCCGACCTGCTACCCGGTGACCATCTCACCCGCATCGAGATCGCGCCGCTGCTCGAGCAGTTGCATTCCTGGGGCGTGCTCGAACGCAGCTACGACGGCACCCGCGCCGCCACACTTGCCGAGTACCGAAACCGTCACTACGTCTATCAGTTCGCCCAGGTCGGTTACCAGGCATACCGTGCGGTCGAGGATGTGCTTGCCGCCAGGCCCGAGGATGCGTCACTGTCGCGGTTGGTGCTGCCCGAGTTGCTGGCGGATCTCGACGAACTTGCAACGGCCAACGCCACCGGCAATTCCGATCTCGTCTATCGCAAGCTCAACCGGCTCGACAGCGCGCTCACCGACATGGCCACGCGGGCGGCACATTTCTACCTCTCCCTCGGTGATCTGGTGCGGACCACGGAGGTGACCCCCGAGTCGTTTCTTGCTCACAAGGACGCGCTGTTGTCGCATATGCGGGAGTTCAGTCTCGATCTCGCACGCTTCGCGCCGAAGTTGGCCGACGCCATCGGACGGGTGGAGAGCACCGGTATCGAGGCCCTGCTCGACCGGGCCGCGCGCAGCGACGAGCGTGTCTTTCTCACACCGGACGAGCGCCGCGACGACTGGAAATCCCGCTGGACCGGCCTCGTTCATTGGTTCGTCAGTGCATCCCAGAGAACGGCCTCCGGCCTGCCCACCGCCGAAGGTGAACTCACCGAGGCGGACCGCCTGCGTGAGGGAACGATGAGCGCGATCGCGGCCGTGCTGTCGTTGTTGCGTCGTGTCACCGAGACTCGGAAGGGTGGGGTGAGTCGCGAATCTCAGCTCCGCCATCTCGCAGGCTGGTTCGCCGCCGCACCCACCGAGGACGCGGCCCACGCACTGTTCGGGGCCGCGTTCGGACTCGGTCGCCCGCGACATCTGTCCATGGTGCATCCCGACGACGACATCATCCCCGCGAACAGGTCCTGGTGGGACGCCCCACCGGTCGAGATCTCACGCACCCTCGCCGAGACCGGCAGGCCGCCCGCCGCCGGAGCTCCGGCCAGGGTGCAGCGCAACGATGCCGGCGTGCGACGGCTCCGTGAGCGGCAGCTCGACGACCAGCGCCGCCGCGCGAATGCAGCCGCGTCCCTCGCCGCAGCCGACCTCTACGACCGCGTCCTGACGGACGAGGAGACCGAGGTGCTGCTGCGGTTGCTGACCGCGGCCATGTCCGCGCGGGTCCCGACGGTCGGCCGCATCACCGACTCGTCCGCCGCCGATTCGGGTGTCAAGCTGATCGTCTCGAACGGCGCGGGCTACTCGGCGGTTCGGACTGCCCGCGGCGTACTGCACCTCGGTGACCAACGTCTTCGGGTCGAAGCTCTGTGAAAGCCCGAAGCATTCCGACTCTCGCCCTCGACTCGTACCAGCGTGCGGCTCGGGTGGCGTTGTCAAACCATCTCGTGACGCGCACCTATCCGGATCGTATTGCGCTGCCGCTGCTTCGGCGCTGGGCGACCGAGCTACGCGAGGACATGCTCGAGCTGTTCGGGTACCGCCTCGAGGTCACCGAGACCACGGCACGGTTGTATCCCGTTCTGGATCGACTCGATCCGACGCAGCCGGCCAGAACGGGAAACGACCGAATTTTCGATCGTCGTCGGTACTCGTTCCTCGCGTTGGCCTTGGCCGCGCTCGGGCGTGCCGGTGACCAAATCACGTTGTCAGAGTTAGCGGATCATGTTGCGGCCGAGGCCAATCGGGTGGTCGGAGTCGATCTCGACACCGCACGCGCGGCGGATCGCGACGCGTTCGTCGACGCTGTCGGCTGGCTTGCCGCGCGGGGCGCCATCGGTCTCGCCGATGGCGACGCCGGTGGGTGGGTCAGCAATCCCGATGCAGGAGAGGCGTTGTACGACATCGACAGGGCCGTCGTCGTGGCCTTGTTTCGTCCGCCGCGTGCGCTTCAGCACCTGCGCAGTGTCATGGGCCTGTTGACCGGTCCGTCCGACGAGCCGGGTGAGGCGGCCCGCCGGGCTCGCCGGGCTCTCGTGGAACTGCCCGTGGTGTACGGGATGGACGGCATGGACCCACGTTCCGTCGAGGACGTACAGCTGTTCACCGGCCTCGCGGTCGAACGCCGCGCCGAAGGCCTGGCGTTGATCGACACGTCGGGTCGGTTGTCCGACACCAGGTTTCCGTCGACGGGTACCGTCGCTCAGGTCGCGCTTCTGCTCGCCGGCGAGATCGCCGAGCGGGTGCTGGACCCGGACTCCCCCGACCGGCAGGACCACCCGATCGACACGGATCCGACGGTGCACCTCGTCGTTGCACTCGACGATGCCATCCCCGAGGACGGAGTCTTCGACAACCTTCTGGACGTACCGGACGATCCGAGCTCGGCTCAGGTTCGCGCCACCGAACCTGTCCGGTATCCGTTCGTTCCGGATTCGTGGACAGCGGACACCGTGGAGAGATTGGTCGACGCCTACGGACGAACCTTTGCCGCGCAATGGCAGTCGGACCGCGAAGGGCTGCGCGCTGCGGCCGTTGCGTTGCTGTCCAAGTTGTCGCTCGTGGCCCCCGCTCCCGGCGGCGTGGTCGCCCTGCCCGCCCTTGCTCGTTACCGCGGTGTGGTCGTGACCGTTCGGGAACGCAGTGCCGAGCCCGATTTGTTCGAGGAGTCGTCATCGTGACCCGCAGTACTAGATTTCGCCCGACTCGCGCAGGCATCGTCAACCTGTGGGACTACCGAGACCAGGAATTCTCCTTCGCCGACGGGCGACTGGTTCTGCGCGGACCCAACGGCTCCGGCAAGACGAAGGCGCTGGAAGTGCTGTTCCCCTTCGTCCTGGACGGTCGTATCGAACCTCGCCGATTGAATCCGTTCGCGGGTGAAGAGCGCACCATGAAGTCCAATCTCCTCTACCGCGGACAGGACTCGGCTCATTCGTACGTGTGGATGGAGTTCGCGCGCGGTGACAGTCACGATCCGGAGGCCGTGACGGTCGGAATCGGCATGCGCGCCACCAAGTCTGCGGACAAAGTGACTCGGTGGTACTTCGTCGCGGACGGTCGGGTCGGGGTGGATTTCTCCTTGCTGGGGTCGGACGATCGACCGCTCACCAAAAAGCAACTGGCAGAACAGATCGGCACCGATTCCATCGTCGATCGACCCGTCGATTATCGGGCTGCGATCGACGCTCGCCTGTTCGGGTTGGGTGCCGAGCGTTACGACCAGCTGATCAACCTGATCCTCACGTTGCGACGCCCGCAGCTCGCGAAGAACCTGGACCCCAAAGGTCTCTCGCGTGCTCTGTCGGAAGGCCTGCGGCCCCTCGACGAACATCTTGTTCTCGACGCTGCGCGATCGTTCAGCGACATGGAAGAGGTCGGGCGAGCCCTGGACGGTCTCGTCCAAGCGGACCTCGCGTCCAAACGCTTCGTCGGCGTGTATTCCAAATATCTTGCGGTGCAGGCGAAGACCGACGTAGAGCAGGTCACCCGTCGACTCGACTCGGTCGAGCACGCCACCGTTGCCCTGTTCGCGGCCAAGCAGCTGCGTGAACGGCGCCGGACCGAGAGGGCGGAGGCAGAAGTACGGTTCGAGGCCGCCGAACGTGCGCTCGACCTCGCCCTCGCAGATCAGCACACACTGCAGCGTTCGTCCGCCTACGAGGGCAAACAGCAACTCGACGACCTCGCCGATGCCGTCCGCAAGCTCGAGGTGTCGATACAACAGCAGGTCGAGAAGTCCCGAAAGGCCACCGAAGCCGTCGACGTGCGCAGCCGCGAGAACGCCGAGGCGTCCGCGAAACTTCGGGAGGCAACCGCGTCCATCTCTCGTGCCGAGGACGAACTGCTCGCGGCCGCAGAGGACGCCGGCATCGTGTGGACCGCCCTTCCCGCCGGCGCCCGCACCGATCAGGTGACGGCAGCGGTACGGGGGCACGCCGAGGAGCGCGACGGCGATGTACGTGCCGTCCGCTCCGCTGCGGCTGTCGCCGAACGCGCCTCGGCCGAACGCGACCGCGCCGAACGCGCGGCAACCCGTGCCGGCGAACAGCACGACACCGCGTCGGTCGCCGTGCGCGAGGCGGAGGCCGGTGTCGAAGCTGCCCGCGGCGCGTGCGCCGGCGAACTGCGGTCCTGGTGGACCAGCCACTCCCCGCTGTTCGACACGCCCACCCTGTTCGAGTCCCTGGATGCGGCTCTGTCGACTGTCGGGGACGACGACGCTCCGACGCTCGCGGACGTGGTGAGCGACGCAGCACGCGAGCCGCTCGACGAGCTGCGTGCCCTTCGCCAGGACGCTCTGCGCGACGCCGAAGCAGCCGGTGACCGGTTGCGTGAACTCGCCGCCGAGAAGGCTTCCGTGGCCGAGAGCCGCGACGACGCACCCCCGGCGTTCGCCGCACGTACCGCCGACCGCTCCGACTTGGTCGGCGCGCCGCTGTGGCGCCTCGTGCGCTTCGCGGACCACGTGTCCGACTCCGATGCCGCGGGTCTCGAAGCAGCTCTGCAGGCCGCGAACATCCTCGACGGGTGGGTCACCGAGTCCGTACCCGACGACGTTCGCTCGGAGCAGTTTCTCGCGGCCGCAGCACCCGTCGTGGGTCGTTCCCTCGCCGACGTTCTCGTGGTCGAGAACGACATTCCCGTGTCCGCCGCGACGGTGCGCGCCATCCTGGAATCCGTCGCGCTGGACGACGACAACGCTGCGGTGCACGTCGGTGTCGACGGGCAGTACCGCCAGGGGGTGCAGCGCGGTGCGCACGGCAAGCCCGCGGCCGAATACATCGGTGCGACCGCACGCGCACAGCGGCGGTCGTCGCGTGTCGCCGAGATCGAGGAACTGTCTGCCGACATCGTGGAGCGACGGACCGAGTACATCCGGATGGCCGACGAGGCGGGGGCCCGCATCGATGCCATTCAGATTGCGTCCAAGGCCCTGCCGCGAACTGCGGCGATCACCACCGCACTCCGGAGCGTCGTCGATGCAGCCGGCGCGTTGCGGTCGACTGCCCGCGCCGTCGCGTCGGCGGATCGCGATCTCGACGTGGCCGTGGCCGAGTTGTCTGCGGCCGAGCGAACGCTCCGTTCCGAGGCTGTGGCTCATCGCGCACCCCACCGGCCCCGCGAGCTCGACGCACTCGCCGCGGCCATTCGCCACTTCGAGAACATGGGCTCGGCCATTCTGCGGCACCGAAGCGATGTCGACCGAGCGTCGGAACGTGGACGTGAGGCCGAGTCACGGCTCGACGAAGCTCGGTCCGTCGCCGAGGAACTGGCTGAGGAAGCGGCCATCGCCGAGTCCGGATACGAGCAGCAGGTTGCCAAACTCGACACACTTCGCGACTCGATCGGCGCGAGTGCCGAGAAGATCGACGACGAACTCGCCGTCGTCCGCACCCGCATCGAGGAGTGCAAGAAGGAGCAGCGCGCCGCAACGAAGGCCGACCGTGACGCGGGTGAAGCCATCGGCAAAGCGGAGGGGGGACACGAAACAGCGGTTGCCGGGTTGACCGCGGCGCTCACCGAGACGATTGCCGACGCCGGTCGCTTGGCGCCCTACGCGCAGCGCGATCTCCTTGCTGTTCTCGGCGCTGCGCAGGACTGCACGTGGCCCGCGAGCGACGCTGCGTGGTCGACCGCCGCACAGCTGCTGTATCGCATCGAATCCGCCGCCGGCCCCGACGACGCGCCCGATGTTCTGCCCGACGATGTGCGCCGGCTCCTGCGCGAGTTGGTCCTGGCGACCGATTCGGTGAAGGTGAGCGACGCCTCGAGAAAGACCACCCGAAGTGCTCTCACCGCGGCACTGCAGGAATTCGACGCTCAACTCGCCGGGTCCGGCCAGGACTTCAGGCTGAGCTGGGATGCAGTGGACGGTGTGACCGTCGTGCGAGTCCAGGACGAGCAGGGATATTCCACGATTGCCGATTTCGCAGATCGCATCGACGCGGCACGGCGCGACCAGGAAACACTGCTGACCGACGCGGAGCGCCGCATTCTGGAAGACGCGCTCCTCACCGGTCTGGCCCAGCAGATCCACGAGAGGACCGCGGACGCAAAGGAACTCATCGCCCGGATGGGATCGGAGATGAAGCAACGCCGAATGTCGTCCGGCAATACGATCGGAGTGCACTGGGTGCTCGCCGACTCCCTGGACGATGATGCGCGTGCTGTGTCCAAACTGCTCGACCGGGATGCATCGGCGCTGGGACCCGACGAGCTGTCGGCGATGAGAGCGCATTTCGCGGCGCAGATTCGGACGGCTCGTGCGGCGCATCCCGAGCGCTCGTATCCCGAGATCCTGTCGTCCACACTCGATTACCGGCAGTGGCGGGTGTTCTCGTTCACGCTGATCGGCGGTGACGGATCAGAGGACCGGCTCACGGTGGCGAGGCACAGCGCCTTGTCCGGTGGCGAACAGTCCGTGTCGCTTCACCTTCCACTGTTCGCGGCGGCGCACGTGATGTTGTCGTCGGCGGATCCGCACTCACCCCGATTGTTGGCGCTCGACGAAGCCTTCGCCGGTGTCGACGACAACGGTCGAAGCGAATTACTCGGTCTCAGCGTGCAATTCGACCTCGACCTGTTCATGACCGGGTACGACCTGTGGATCACCTACGCCGGCGTGCCCGGGTGTGCGCACTACGATCTCGCGCACTCGACCGCCGAGAACACCGTCAGCGCAGCGCTTCTGGTCTGGGAGGACGGCGAGCTACTCGCCGAACACGACGGGTCCGATCTGGCCGCGGCCCTGGGCTCGCCGCGCCGGCGCCGGGTGCCGGAGCCGACGGCGGGTGGCTTGGATTTCGCGTGACACCGGGTGTGATGAGCCGGTCTCGAGGACTACCCTGACGCCGTGACCATCGGAGCAGCCATTCCGATCCTCCGCATTTTCGACGAAGCGGTCGCTCGGAAGTTCTACGTCGACTACCTGGGCTTCACCGTGCAGTGGGAGCATCGATTCGAGCCCCAACTGCCCCTGTACATGCGGGTGGAGCGGGACCAGTGCACGCTGGACCTTTCGCAGCATCACGGCGATGGCACTCCGGGCACCGTGCTGTGGATACCGGTCACCGACGTTCTGGCGTTGCACGAGCAGGTGCACTCCCGGCGCGATCTGTTCCCACTGCGGCCCGGTATCGATCCGGATGGCCCCGGCGGTCCGACCATGGACGTGCCCGACCCGTTCGGCAACAGTTTGCGGTTCGCGCAGAACGTGTCCTGAGCACGCTGTTCCAGTGTCGGCGCCGCCGAGCGGGAAGTCGCTCGCGGACAACGCAACCGGAACACACGGCCCATGCAACACCAGGCTCGCCTTAGAGCTGCACTCCCAACAAGGCATCCACCACGTCGACTACGAGCCCCGGCGCTCCCGCGTCCGACCCGCCCGTCGACAGCGCGTACGTGGCCCATGCGTCGATCGCGTCGAGCGCCTTCGGTGAGTCCAGGTCGTCGGCGAGGTGCTGACGCACGCGTGCCACGGTGTCGTCCGCGGACTGCGCGGTGTCCAACGCCGTCGCCTTGCGCCACAACGCAACTCGATCCTGCGCGGCGGCGAGCACCTCGTCGGTCCACTCGCGATCCTGGCGATAGTGACCGGACAGCAGGCCGAGCCTGATGGCCGCAGCGTCGACTCCGGCCGCCAGCAACTTCGAAACCAACACCAGATTGCCCAGGCTCTTCGACATCTTGGTTCCGTCGAGGCCGATCATGCCGGTGTGCACGTAGTGCCGCGCGAACCGGTCCGCTCCCTGGAGCGACTCGGCGTGGGCGGCTGAGAACTCGTGATGCGGAAAGATGAGGTCGCTGCCACCACCCTGAATGTCGAATCCGAAACCGATGCGGTTCAGTGCAATAGCTGCGCATTCGATGTGCCAACCGGGACGCCCGGGGCCGAAGGACGACGGCCAGGACGGCTCGCCCGGCCGCTCGGCCTTCCAGATCAACGCGTCGAGCGGATTGCGTTTTCCGGGCCGGTCCGGATCGCCGCCGCGCTCGGCGAAGAAGCGATCCATGGTGTCTCGGTCGTAACCGGATTCGTAGCCGAACTGCTCGGTTGCGTCGGCACGGAAGTAGACGTCGGGAAACTCGGCGTCGTCGACGACGTAGGCGGCGCCGGACGCCACGAGCTTGTCGACCAATTCGGTGACCTCGTCCACGGATTCGACGGCGCCGATGTAGTCACGCGGGGGAATCACACGCAGTGCCGTCATGTCCGAGCGGAACAGGTTCGTCTCGCGGTGGCCGAGCGACACCCAGTCCTCCCCGTCGCGTTCGGCTCGCTCGAACAGTGGGTCGTCGACATCGGTGACGTTCTGCACGTAATGCATCTCGTGCCCGAGGTCGCGAAGTATGCGGTTCACGAGGTCGAAGGTCACGTAGGTTGCCGCGTGCCCGAGGTGAGTCGCGTCGTAGGGGGTGATCCCGCAGACGTACATCGATGCAATGGGGCCCGGTGTGACGGGTCTGACAGCTCGATCGGCCGTGTCGTACAGCCGAAGTGGAGGTCCTTCCCCGGGAACGGAAGGGACGACGACTTCGGGCCACGACTGCATGTCGCGAGCCTAATCGAGGCCCCTCGGGCCCCGGCCGCGGGCGTCGAGGTAGGGGTCGAAGGGCGTGCCATTACGCTGTGACTCGACACAGCTGGTTCAGCGTGCTGAACGGTTTCTCCAGACACAGCGAGGTGGCCGTGACGAGCGAGGTCGACGGGTTCGACGAGTGGCCGACGGGCCGCTTGCTGTCCACTGCCGCGCGCCTCGTCGAGCAGTCCTGGAGCGAATTGCTCGAGTCCCACGGCGTCACCCACGCGGGTCTGATTGCCCTGCACACCATTCGCAACGCTGCTCTGTCGCAGCGCAACATGGCCCGTGCGAGCCGAGTCACGGATCAGACCATGAGCCGGACCGTGGAGAAGTTGGCGCGCTCCGGCATGGTCGAACGCAAGAGCGACCCGAGTGACGACCGACGGGTGTTGGTATCGATCACAAAGAGCGGTCGCGCGATGCTGTCGACTGTCATCGCATCCGAGCGGGAGGACAGCGCGCTCCATTCCGTATCCGATCCCGACGCACTCCGCGATCAGCTTCTGCAGTTGGTGCGCGACCTGTCGGGTCCTAGAACGCCGGCCACGGAATCGGACGGTGCCGGTCCGGAGTAGGCATGACCGGTCGAGCGATCAGCGTCGCCGTCCGATCGATCAGGGCGTCGATCTCGACATCGGTGATGTGGGGCGCGAGCGTGTCGGTGAAGCCGGTGCCCAGCTTCTCTGCGAAGGCGACGACGTCGGCCATCGATCCGTCGTCGATCGCACGCCCCGCCCAGCCCCACAGCACCGTGCGGAGCTTGTCGTCGGTATGCATGCAGATTCCGTGATCGACGCCGTACACCGATCCGTCGAGACCCTCCAGAACGTGGCCGCCCTTACGGTCGGCGTTGTTGACCAGGATGTCCAGCACTGCCATCCGCTGCAGGCGCGGGTCGTCCGCGTGGACGAGCGACACCTCTTCTCCCACGTCGTCGTAGGCCTGGAGAACCGGGATGTATCCGGTGGGAACCATGTCGGGCCGGCACAGATCGACCATGTCGATCCCTTCGCCCCGCTCCGGATGGTGATCCGCGGTGTCGATCCACCGCTGAACCATCCCGGGTCCGAACGGTCCGTCGCGCAGCACCGTCGTCGGGACCACGCCCCACCCGAGGGCCTCGGACACCAGGAACGAGGACACCTCTCGGCCGGCCAGGGTGCCGTCCGGAAAATCCCACAGCGGACGTTCCCCGCGCACCGGTTTGTAGACGCACCGCAAGGGGGGTGCCTCGTCCGGGCGCACGATCTCGCACACGAGGGTGGCGTTGCTGGCCGTGGTGACTCGCCCGACGATGGCGAGCTCCCCCGTGGTCAGCAGTTCGGTGTCCGACGCTTCGGTCAAGGTCAGGTCTCGTCGCCGAATTCGGTGGAGTCTTCGCCCAGGACGGTTCCGCGGCGGTACCCGTTGGTGCGGACGCACATGTGTCCGGCCGACGTCAGCGGCTCGCCGCACAGCGGGCAGGGCGGGCGGCCGGCAGCGATCACCCGCTCACTTCGCGTCGCGAACTCACGGGCTTGCTCCGGGCTCAGGAACACTCGAACGGCGTCCGGGCCCTCGTCCGTGTCGTCGAGAACCACGGACTCGTCGACTTCCGTCTCCGTGATGGCGAGCAACTCGACCACCACGGCGTTGGCTTCCGCGTCCCACCCGAGGCCCATCGTGCCGACACGGAACTCGGCGTCGACCGGCATCACCAACGGGTGGACGTCGCGCGGCTCGACCTCCTCCGGCGGTACGTCCGTACCGAAGCGGCGATGAATCTCCTCGAGGAGGAGGCCGACCCGATCGGCGAGCACCTGCACCTGTTGCTTCTCGAGTGCGACGCTGACGATCCGTGCCTCGTGAACTGCCTGCAGGAAGAACGAGCGATCACCCGGCTCCCCCACCGTTCCGGCGACGAACCGATCAGGAGTGCGAAATACGTGAATCGCGCGGGACATGAGCACCTCCCTTGATCGCGCCGAAGTATCGAACTGTCATTCCCATTATCCGCAGTATTGCCCGTGCTGGACGGTCGACGACGCCGACGGGGCCCCGAATCAGACTTCCCCGCCCGGAACGGCGTCGGACGCCGACCGTTCCGGCAGGTCAGCGGCGGGCTCCGACTCGGCCGGCGGAGTTTCGCCAGGAACGAACGCGGACAGATCACCACCCGTGTCGCCCACTCGATGCACGAACGGACGAGTTTGGGTGTAGCGCACGATGCTGATCGACGCCGGTTCGATCATGATTCGCTGGAATTCGTCCAGGTGACATCCCAGCGCGTCGGCGAGAACCGACTTGATGACGTCGCCGTGCGAGCAGGCAACCCAGAGAGCGTCACGTCCGAACTGCTCCGCGAGCCTGCGGTCGTGCTCACGGATGGCTTTGACGGCTCGCGACTGCACGTCGGCCAAGCCTTCGCCTCCGGGGAACACGGCCGCCGACGCGTGCTGCTGCACGACCTTCCACAGCGGCTCGGCCGCCAGGTCCTTCAGGCCGCGCCCGGTCCAGTCGCCGTAGTCGACCTCGACTATCCGATCCTCGACCGCAGGCTCGAGTTCGCGCGCGGCAGCGAGCGGAGCGACCGTCTGCTCGCACCGCAACAGCGGCGAGCGCACGATCGCGTCGATACGAAGGCCGCTGAGGCGTTCGACCACACGCTCGGCTTGCGCGACGCCGGTGACGTCCAGTTCGACGCCGGGTGTGCGGCCCGCCAAAGTGTGCGCCGTGTTCGACGTAGACCGTCCGTGCCGAAGAAGAATGACCGTCATGGGGCAAGCCTAATGACCGACCGGCCTAGGTCGCGGCGACGACCCCCGTGCCCAGCAGGACCAACACAGCGGCACCGACGACGATGCGGTAGCCCACGAACCAGTACAGCGAGTGGTTGGCCACGAACTTGAGCAGCCAGGCGATCGAGGCGTACCCGAGGACGAAGGCGACGATGGTCGCCACGATCAGCTGCGGGCCCGACGCGGTGAGCCCCTCGCCCGCCGGTTCGAACGCGTCGGGAAGCGAGAACAGACCGGACGCCGTCACGGCGGGTATCGCCAGTAGGAACGAGAACCGAACGGCGGCTTCACGTGTGAGTCCCATGAACAGGCCGGCACTCGACGTCGCTCCCGACCGCGAGACGCCCGGGATGAGCGCCAGACACTGCGCTGCGCCCATGACCAGCCCGTCTCGGGTGGTCAACTTCTCGATCGGACGGGTCTGACGACCCACCTTCTCGGCGACCGCGATGACCAGGGCGAAGACGATCAGCATCGTCGCGATGACCCAGAGATTGCGTGCGCCCGTACGAATCTGGTCCTTCAGCAGGTACCCGAGGAGACCGATCGGAATGGTGGCGATGATCACGTACCACCCGATGCGGTAGTCGAGATTGCCGCGTTGGGTCTTGTCGAACAGGCCGCGGAACCAGGCTGCGACGATGCGACCGATGTCGCGGGCGAAGTAGATCAGCACCGCCAGCTCGGTGCCCAGCTGGGTGACTGCGGTGAACGATGCGCCCGCATCGTCACCGAAGAAGACCTGCGAGACGATCCGCAGATGGGCGGACGACGAAATGGGCAGGAATTCGGTGAGGCCCTGCACCGCGCCGAGAACCAGCGCCTGCAGCCAGGTCATCGATTCGATCACGCCAGAGGCTCCGGAGTCGAAGTAGTCACGGAGCCAGACCGTACTAGGGTTCTGCCGTCGGCGACCATTGCGGTCTGCGGGGGAACAGGACGAAAACGACGATGATGCGGAAACACCCATGATTGAGAGAACGGTCGGAACCAGCGGCCTGCGCGTGTCGAGGCTCGGCCTCGGGACGGCCGAGTGGGGCCGCAGCGTCGACGGTGACTCCGCGGCTGCGCAACTCGCCGCATTCGCCGAGGCGGGCGGCACCCTGGTCGACACCTCACCGGCGTACGGCGACGGACGGTCGCTGCGCGTACTCGCCGAGATCGTGGACGACGTGGTCCCCCGCGCCGACCTCGTCCTCAGTTCCGATGCGGGGGTGTTCGCACGCGACGGCGTCACCCGGATCGATTGCTCGCGGCGCGGCCTGTTGACGGTGCTCGATGCGACCCTGCGCGAGCTCGGTACCGACCATCTCGATCTGTGGAACGTCGGCGCGTGGGATCCCGTCACACCGACCGAGGAGATCGCCGCCACGTTGAGCTACGCGGTCACGTCCGGACGCGTGCGTTACGTGGGGGTGCGCGGTTACCTCGGCTGGCAGTTGGCCACCGCGACGGGTACCGGCCTGCGGGTCGAACCGGTTGCGGCGCAAGCAGAGTACTCGCTGCTCGCCCGTGACGTCGAAGACGAATTGATCCCGGCCGCGCAGCATCACGGCGTCGGAATCCTGGCGGTTCTTCCGCTCGCCGGAGGCGTTCTGACCGGTAAGTACCGTGACGGCGTTCCGGCCGACTCACGAGGTGCGGACGACACACGTGCCGTCGGCATCGATCGCTACCGGACTCGGACGGCGGCAAACGTCGTCGAAGCGGTCGCCACGGCCGCGGACGGGCTGGGTACGTCGCCGCTCGCTGTCGCGCTCGCGTGGGTTCGGGATCGGCCGGGCGTGTCGGCGGCCGTCGTGGGTGCCCGTGACATCGGTCAGCTCACGGGGGTTCTGGCCGCCGAGGACTTGGAACTACCACCGGCGATCGTGTCCGCGCTCGACGACGTGAGCAGTTAGCTCGGATCGATCACGGAGCCGAGGCGCGAGAGGATTGCGCGGATGCTGGACCCGTCGTTGGGGGGTCCGTCCACCGGAGTCGCCGAGGCGACGGCGTCGCGAACCGCACCGACGATGCTGCGTTCGTCCGCCAGGTCGAGTTCGACCACGGACAGGTCTGCGGTGGCCTCGACGTCACGAACGTCGGGCACGGTCGTGGCGAGGTCTGCCCGGTAGACGTCGAGGAACATTCGATTGCCTCGGACTCGGAACGCGTACGTTCGCCCGTCTCCGGTGTCGCCGAAGCCGTGCGCGTACGCGCCGACCGAGATGTCGTCGACGGAAAACACCGGCGGTGTGTCGAAGTGCGACTCACGCTCCACGGTCTGCCTTTCGTTCACTCGAGCTGTTGGTGTGTCTTCGCGACCGACGCTGCGGGCGACTGGTCCCCGATCGCGTCGGCTCCGTTCGTGGATGATCGAATTGACCCGCCCGATCGACAGAGCCCGAAGGAAGTTGCCCCGATGCCGTCACCCGTTGCCCGCCGTCACGCGATCACGGTCGGACTCCTGGTCGTCGTCGCGGCCGGTTGTTCGTCCGGGGACGATCAGACCAACCTCAACGTACGCGAACCGGAAACTGCCGCAACCTCTCCCGAGATCACGACCGCGCCCGCAGGTGTCGTGTCCGAGGCGGGAACGTCCGTCGAGTCCATGGCGTTCGACCCCGGTTCGCGAACCGTGGCCGCGCTCACCGCCGACGGCAGGACGCTGCTGCTGCAGACCTCGGCCGGTACGGACGCCACGCCGCGCACGACAAGCCTGCCCGAAGCGGGCAACTCGGTGTCGGCTGGTCGTGACGGGACAGTGCTCGTCACCACGAATTCGGGCGTCCTGCAAGTGGATTGCGCATCCGGCGCCGTGCGTGATCTCCCCGTCGACGGCGGCGCTGTCTCGGCGGTGCCATTCGGTGACGGCCTGGCCGTCGGCAACTCCAGTGGTGCGATTCACATTCTCGATGCCGACGGCGGCGTCACCGAGACGATCGACGGACTCGCGTCCGTGGACGCGCTCTCGGCCATCGACGGTCAACTGACCGCTCTCGACACGAAACAGACGTCCGTGACCTCGATCGACACAGACCGAGGCGCCCTCGGTCCGGCGTTGCGAGCCGGTGAAGGTGCCACCAATCTCGCGTCGTCTCCGGACGGGCGCATTGCGGTCGCGGACACGGCGGACGGCGAACTGCTCGTCTTCACCGACGACGACCTCATCCTGCGCCAGCGATTCCCCGTGGCCGGGTCGCCGTTCGCCGTTGCGTACGACACCAGCTCGGGCATCGTCTGGGTCACGACGACGGCCACCAACGAGGTCGCCGGTTACGACGTCTCCACCGGCATCGGAGTCGAGACGGCACGTTTCCCGACTGTTCGACAGCCCGACTCGCTCGCCGTCGACTCGCAATCGGGCGATCTTTTCGTAGGCTCGTCCGACGGGCAAGGTATTCAACGCATTCAGGCTCGGAGCGAATAGCGAGGTGACGAACTGATGAGCAGCTCCAAACGCGCCCTGCCTTCGGGGTGGGAAAGCACGTCCGACGACTGGGAGTACGTACCCCTGCGTCTGCCACCGGACGTTACGCGGGTCAGCGCGTCGATGCGGTTGGCCATCTCGGCTGAGTTCGGCGGGTGGGAACTCTCACGTGTCCGGCTGTACACGGACGGGAGCCGCCGGGTGCTGCTCAAGCGGCGCAAGACGGCCGCGCACGTCCCCGAACCCGGAATGTGAGCATGTCTGCGTATCACCTGCTGCTCAAAGCGATGTTCCTCGTTCCGCCGGAGCGCATCCACCACGTTGCGTTCACCGCGATGCGCTCGGTCACCGGGTTCGGTCCGACACGTGCCGCAGCGGCACGGATCCTCACCGTCCGCGATCCGCTGCTGGCATCCACCGTGTTCGGAGTCCGATTTCCGTCGCCCGTCGGTCTCGCCGCGGGATTCGACAAGGACGCCGCGGGAGTCGACGCGTGGGGGCCGCTGGGCTTCGGCTTCGCCGAGATCGGCACCGTCACGGCAGATGCGCAGCCCGGTAATCCGCAACCACGTCTGTTCCGCGTCGCCGCGGACCGCGGTCTCGTCAACCGAATGGGGTTCAACAATCACGGCGCTGCGGCCGCGGCCGGCCGGTTGACCCGGCGGCGCGGTGACATTCCCATCGGGGCCAACATCGGCAAGACGAAGGTGATTGCTCCGGAGGGAGCGACCGCCGACTACACGACGAGCGCACGGCTGCTGGGCCCGGTGGCGGACTTCGTGGTCGTGAACGTGAGTTCGCCCAACACGCCAGGATTGCGGGATCTGCAGGCAGTCGAATCGCTGCGACCCCTCCTGGCCGCGGTGCAGTCGGCCGTCGACAAGCCCGTTCTGGTCAAGATCGCCCCCGACCTCAGCGACGACGACATCGACGCCGTCGCGGATCTGGCGGTCGAACTCGACCTCGCCGGAATCGTCGCGACCAACACCACCATCGCACGGACCGGGCTGCGAACGCCGTCGGCGGAAGTCGATGCCATGGGCGCGGGCGGGCTGTCCGGCGCACCCGTCGCCGCGCGATCCCTGGAGGTACTGCGCCGCCTGCATTCCCGTGTCGGTGGGCGTATCGCGTTGGTGTCGGTCGGCGGCATCGAGACGGTCGATCAGGCCTGGGAACGCATCGAAGCCGGTGCATCCCTGATTCAGGGCTACACCGGCTTCGTGTACGGCGGACCGTTCTGGGCGCGTCGACTGAACGCGGGCATCGCCCGGCGTGCCCGCGCCGCCGGATTCCGCTCGTTGTCCGACGCAGTCGGTTCCGGCAGTCGCTAGTTCTGCTCGTAGGTCCCGACGATCACGGCACGGGCGATCGCGTGCGAGAACAGGTTGAATCCGAGGTACGCGGGAGAGGCGGTCTCGTCGATTCCCAACGACTCGGTGTCGACGGCGTGGACGGCAACGAAGTAGCGATGCGGTCCGTGACCGGCGGGCGGGGCGGCGCCGATGAATCGCGCCACGCCGGCGTCGCCCTTCAGGGTGATCGCAGACGTCGGCAACCCGGTCCCCTGGTCGTCACCGGCGCCCACGACGAGCGACGTGGTCGATGCGGGGATGTCTGCCACGGCCCAATGCCAGAAACCCGAGGCCGTGGGCGCGTCCGGGTCGTACACGGTGACGACGAAGCTCTTCGTCTCCTCGGGGAATCCCGACCAGGACAGTTGCGGCGACTGATCGTGACCGCCGGCGCCCATGATTCCGCTGACCTGGTCTTCTTTCAGCGGACCGCCGTCGGTGATGTCCTCACTCGTCAGTTCGAAGGACGGGAGATCGGGAAGGGCGGCGTAGGGGTCGTACGACATGTGAATCCTTTCGGTCAGCTGTGCATCAAGAAATGCGCGAACACCTTGGTGCCGAACACCAAGGAATCAGTGGGTACCCGTTCGTCGACGCCGTGGAACAACGCAGCGAAGTCGAGTTCTGGCGGCAGTTTGAGCGGCGCGAATCCGAAGCATCGAATGCCCAGCTTCGCGAACGCCTTGGCGTCGGTTCCCCCGGACAGCATGTACGGGACGGTGCGACCGTTGTCGTCGAAGGCCAGGATCGCGTCGTTCATCGCATCCACGAGGGTCCCGTCGAACGTGGTCTCGTAGGAATCGAGGTTCGTGATCCACTCCCGCTCGACGTGCGGGCCGATCAACTCGTCGACCTCTTTCTCGAAGGCGGCTTTACGGCCGGGCACGATGCGGCAGTCGACGACGGCTGTGGCGCTCTGTGGAATGACGTTGGCCTTGTATCCCGCCGAGAGCATGGTCGGGTTGGCCGTGTCGCGGAACGTGGCGCCGACGATGCGGGCGATGCTTCCGAGCTTGGCGAGCATGCCGTCGATGTCGGGTGACTCGGGGTCGAAGTCGATACCCGTTTCTTCCGACACCGCGGCGAGGAACTCGCGCACGGAATCCGACATGACCAGTGGGAAGGTGTGATTGCCCAGGCGCGCAACGGCTTCCGCCAGGTAGGTGACTGCGTTCTCTTCGTGCAGAAACGATCCGTGACCCGCTCGGGCTTTGGCGGTGAGCCGCATCCAGGCCAGGCCCTTCTCCGCCGTTTCGACGAGGTACAACCGCTTCTCGGTTCCGTCCGGCCGCGCAACCGTCAGCGAGAAACCGCCGACCTCGCCGACTGCTTCGGTGACACCCTCGAACAGGTCGGGTCGGTTCTCGACCAGCCAGTGCGAACCCCAGGTGCCGCCCGCCTCCTCGTCCGCGAGGAATGCGAAGACCAGATCGCGCGGGGGCACCGTGCCGGAGGACTTGAGCTCGCGGGCGATGGCAAGTGCCATACCGACCATGTCCTTCATGTCCACGGCACCGCGGCCCCACAGGTAGCCGTCCTCGACGGCGCCGGAGAACGGATGCACACTCCAGTCGGCGGGTTCGGCGGGAACGACGTCGAGATGTCCGTGTACGAGGAGCGCACCGCGGGAGGAGTCGGCACCTTTCAGCCGCGCGAACACGTTGCCGCGCCGCGGTTGTCCGGACTCTACGTACTCGGTCTCGTATCCGACCGCCTCGAGTTGCGAGGCGACCCACTCGGCGCATTCCTTCTCGCCGACCGTGGTCTCGAGTTCGCCGGTGTTGGACGTGTCGAAGCGGATGAGGGACGCGACCAGGTCGACGACTTCGTCGACGGCAACGGTAGGAGTGGAGCCTGCGGAACGACTCGATCGATCGGTGTCAGTCACCCGTCTTTCCTACCAGGGAGCTGCCGCGCCGTCCGTGCGACGTGCGGTTTTGTCTCGTGGGCCGGGATCGGCTAATATTTGCCGTCGCACCGAGAAATCGGTGCGGCAGTATCTGTATGTCACACGGTGGCCAAGTTCAGAAACTGTATGTCCGAGTGGCGGAATGGCAGACGCGCTAGCTTGAGGTGCTAGTGTCCTATTAACGGACGTGGGGGTTCAAGTCCCCCCTCGGACACGCACAGACCCCGATTCTCGCCCGAATCGGGGTCTTTTCGTGTGTGAGGTGTCAGAGCGTCGTGGTAGCCGAACGGAAGTGGGCAGCGTGAACATCGATCCGGACGATCTCGACGTCTGTCTCCGGGTGCTCGCCCAGGCCTCCGACCTGCACGACGAGCATCCCGATTCCGTTGCGCTGCAACGTGCGACGGCGCAGCTGTTCAAATCGATCAAGAAGCGCCGACGCGTCGAATCACGCACCAGAGTGTCCGAAGCCGACCGATCCGTGATCGCGAGCACGGCCACCGGCTCCCCCGAGCGCATCGACGACGAGACGGCCGGGTTGGCGCTCACGTCGGCCACGACCGCTGACACGGCGGGCACACTCCTGCGCGCACGTCCCTGCTACATCTGCAAACAGCGCTACACGGTCGTCGACGCCTTCTATCACCAACTGTGCCCGGCGTGCGCGGAGCTCAACCGCGACAAGCGGAACGCGCGGACCGATCTGTCCGGACGGCGTGCGCTGTTGACGGGCGGCCGGGCGAAGATCGGCATGTACATCGCGCTGCGTCTGTTGCGGGACGGGGCGCACACCACCATCACCACCCGCTTCCCGGCCGACGCCGTTCGCCGTTTCACCTCCATGCCCGACAGCGCCGACTGGTTGCATCGACTTCGGGTGGTCGGTATCGACCTTCGCGATCCAGCGCAGGTGGTTTCTCTCGCCGACTCGGTCGCCGCCGACGGACCACTCGACATTCTGATCAACAACGCCGCGCAGACCGTGAAGCGCTCCGCTGGTTCGTATTCCGCGCTGATCGACGCCGAATCTCCACTGGTGTTGCAGGAATCGCCCGTCGAGGTACTGACCTTCGGCAACACGAGCGACGCGCATCCCGCTGCGCTGGCCGGGTCCGTTCCGACCACTGCACTCGAGGCGGTTTCGGCGCTGGCGTTGGTTGCCGGGTCGGCGTCGCCGGAACGCATCGAGATGGGTGTCGCCATCGACGCCGGCGGGTTGGTCCCGGATCTGGCCGACACCAACAGCTGGGTGCACACCGTCGATCAGGTCGATCCGATGGAGCTCCTGGAAGTTCAGCTGTGCAATTCGGTCGCACCGTTCATCCTCGTCTCCCGCCTGCGGCCCGCCATGGCTTCTGCGGCTGCCAGGCGCAAGTACGTCGTCAACGTCTCGGCAATGGAGGGACAGTTCGGCCGTGGGTACAAGGGTCCGGGGCATCCGCACACCAACATGGCCAAGGCCGCGCTCAACATGCTGACGCGCACCAGCGCGGGTGAAATGCTGTCCGACGGCATCCTGATGACCGCCGTCGACACCGGGTGGATCACGGACGAACGCCCACATCCGACGAAGATGCGGTTGGCGGACGAGGGATTCCACGCTCCGCTGGACCTGGTCGACGGTGCGGCGCGCGTCTACGACCCCATCGTGCAGGGCGAGGCGGGACACGACGTCCACGGCAAATTTCTCAAGGACTACGCCCCCTCGCCCTGGTAATGGTGTGATTGCTACATGGGCGATGAAGTCGACGCACGGACATTCAGTCGTCAAGACCGACAGGAATTTCGGCGCAAGGTGCAGCGGTGTCTCGACGCGCTTGCCACGATGCTGGCGAACGACGACTTCAGCGTCGACGAGCCGCGTCTGGGCATGGAAGTCGAACTGAACCTGGTCGACGACACGATGCAACCGGCCATGGCCAATGCTGCGGTCCTCGAAGCCATTGCCGACCCGGACTTCCAGACCGAGCTGGGCCAATTCAACATCGAGATCAACGTGGCGCCGAAACCGCTGAGCGCGAACAACATGCGCGCGCTCGAGGACGGGCTGAGGTTCTCGTTGGACTCCGCGGATGCGCGGGCGAAGGAATCCGGTAGCCGGCTGGCGATGATCGGCATGCTTCCCACGCTCACCGAAGAACACTTCGCACGGCACTGGTTCTCGTCCAACCCCCGCTACGAACTGCTCGATCAGCAGATCTTCGCCGCGCGCGGCGAGGACATCGAGTTGTCCATCTCGGGTGTGCCATTGCACGACGACGGCAATGTCGAGACGCTGAACACCATCTGCGAGACCATCCTGCCCGAGGCCGCCTGCACGTCGGTACAGCTGCATCTTCAGGTCGCTCCGTCCGACTTTCCGTCGTATTGGAATGCGGCTCAGGCACTTTCTGGAGTCCAAATCGCGCTGTCGGCCAACTCGCCCTTCTTCGCCGGTAAGGCACTCTGGCACGAGAGTCGCATCCCCATGTTCGAGCAGGCCACCGACACCCGGCCGCAGGAACTCGTCAATCAGGGCGTACGGCCGCGGGTGTGGTTCGGCGAGCGGTGGATCACCTCCATCTTCGACCTCTTCGAGGAGAACTCGCGCTACTTCCCTGCCCTGCTGCCGGTTGTCACCGACGAGGATCCCGTGGAGGTTCTCGCTGCGGGCGGTACGCCGAAGCTGACCGAACTGCGCATGCACAACGGCACCGTCTATCGCTGGAACCGGCCCGTCTACGACACGTCCGGCGGCGGCCATCACATCCGTCTCGAGAACCGCGTACTGGCGGCCGGACCCACCGTCGTGGACATCATGGCCGACGCCGCCTTCTACTACGGAACAGTGCGCGCGCTCGTCGACGCCGATCGGCCCGTCTGGTCGCAGATGTCGTTCGACGCGGCCGAGGAGAACGTCCACGCGGCGGCGCGCGGCGGTTTCGACGGGCGACTGTATTGGCCCGAGGTCGGGTGGGTCGGACCGCAGGAACTCGTGCTGCGCCGGTTGCTCCCCCTCGCCGACGCCGGTCTCGAGTCCTACGGTGTCGACGCCGATGTCCGCGATCGCTATCTCGGTGTGATCGAGGCGCGGTGCCTTGCCCGGCAGTCGGGGTCGGTATGGCAACGAGCATCGGTCGCCGCTCGCGAATCCGCGGGCGACAATCGCGCGACGGCGTTGGCGGGCATGCTCGCCGAATACCTGGACCGCATGCACCAGGGCGATCCGGTGCACACCTGGACGGTGTGACCCGTCGCGCACGTAGGGTTGGCTCATGGCTTCCACTGAGCAACGTGTCCGCGATTTCGACGTGATCGTCTACGGAGCCAGTGGCTTCGTCGGCGCTCTCGTAGCCAAGCATCTGGCGGGCGCTGCGCCCGAGGGAACTCGCATCGCGCTGGCCGGCCGCTCGCAGAGCAAGCTGGTGTCGGTCCGGTCCTCGCTCGGCGGTACGGCGGCCGACTGGCCCATCCTCGTGGCCGAAGCGGACGACACCGTGGCCTTGGACGCGCTGGCGAGCAAGGCCCACGTCGTGATCACGACGGTCGGACCCTACGCCAAATACGGTAAGGCGCTTGCACATTCGTGCGCAGCAGCCGGTACCGACTACGTGGACCTCACCGGTGAAGTATTGTTCGCGCGCGAGAGTGCCGACGAGAACCACGAACTGGCTCACTCGACCGGCGCCCGCATCGTGCACTCGTGCGGGTTCGACTCCATCCCGTCGGACATCGGTGTGTTCGCTCTCTACGAGAAAGTGAACCAGGACGGCGCCGGTGAGCTGACCGACACCACCTTGGTCGTGACATCCATGAGCGGCGGCGTCAGCGGAGGCACCATCGATTCGCTGCGTGGGCAGATCGACGAGATGACGGCCAGCAAGAAGGCCCGCAAGATTGCGGTCAGTCCCTATTCGCTGAGCCCCGACCGCTCGATCGAACCCGACCTGGGTCGACAGAACGACGCGCCGATCATGAAGGGTTCGTCGATACATCCGTCTCTGAAGGGTTACAAGGCGCCGTTCGTCATGGCGTCGTACAACTCTCGGGTGGTGCGACGGTCCAACGCCCTCCTCGGCTACGCGTACGGCAAGACGTTCAAGTACAACGAGGTCATGAGCGTCGGTTCCTCACCGCTCTCCCCCGTTCTGGCCGGCGCGGTGGCCGCCGGGCTCGGCGCCGTCGTCGCGGGTCTGGCGTTCAAGCCGACTCGCTTCATCCTCGACAAGGTGCTCCCGAAGCCGGGTGAGGGACCCAGCGAGAAGACCCAGCGGAAAGGCCATTTCACGGTCGACATCTACACGACCACCACGACCGGTGAGCACTACGTCTCCCGCGTCAAGGCCAAGGGTGACCCCGGCTACGCGGCGACGGCCATCATGCTCGGCGAGTCGGCGCTCGCACTTGCTCTCAATCGTGACGAGCTGCCCGGTATCGGTGGCGGGGTGCTCACTCCCGCAACGGGTATCGGTGACGCGCTCGTCACTCGGTTGCGGACCGCCGGCGTCGAGGTGTCGGCCCGAAAGGTGTAGCGGTGCACGAGCTCCTGCTCAGCGACTACGACATCGGGCTCAAGTCGGCGACTGCGCTGCGTGGTGCGCAGCCGACCCGGCCCTACCTGTCGGCGACTCTGCCCGTGGCTGCCTTGGCGGCCGGATCCGTTGCGGCGCTGTGCAGTGCGGTCGACCGCTACCGCACTGCACGCGAGCTCGAATCGGCTCCCTGGACTCTCGACCTCGCACGCATTGCCGCCTCCTTCAGCGGTGACAAGATGCTTCGTATCGACGGTGCACCGGTGAACGGTTTCGCCGAGCTCTCCGGTTTCTTCCCCACCTCGGACGGATGGGTTCGCACCCACGCCAACTATCCGCACCACCGTGCGCGGTTGCTGGCCACGCTCGACCTGCCCCGCAACGCATCTCGGGACGACCTTTCCGCCGAACTCGCACGTCGGGAGGGTGCAGCGGTGGAACATGAGGTGACGTCGGCCGGTGGTCTCGCGGTGCGGGTGCGGACCGAACAGGATTGGGCCGCATCGGAACCCGGACGGCGCGCCGCATCGGGGCCCGTCGTGTCGCGGACGATGCGGCCCGACTTCCGCGACCCCTACGGGCCGCCACAGGCCACCTCGCGGACGCCCCTGGCAGGCATCCGTGTTCTCGACCTCACGAGGGTCATCGCCGGTCCCGTTGCGACGCGAGCGCTGGCGCTTCTCGGCGCGACGGTGCTGCGGGTGGACTCGCCACACCTGCCGGAAATCGCCTGGCAGCACATCGAGAACGGGCAAGGCAAGCGCACCACCTTGCTCGATCTCGGTGAACCGAACGACCGCGAGCGGTTCGACGCCCTCATGAGCGGAGTCGACGTCGTTGTCACCGGATACCGGCCAGGTGCCCTCGACATTCGTCTGGCCCCCGGAGTGGTGCACGGACGTGTCAGCGCATGGGGTGAGCGCGGCCCGTGGGCGCACCGACGCGGATTCGACAGCCTCGTCCAGGCCGCATCGGGGATCTCACTGATCGAAGGCGCACCGGGAGCGCTGCCCGCGCAGGCACTGGACCACGCCAGCGGATACCTGCTCGCGGCAGGAGTAGTCGACGCGCTCGCGGCTCAGCTGGCCGACGGGATCGGTCGAGACGCGACGGTGTCGTTGGCCCGTACCGCCGCGTGGCTGCTCGCGGCTCCCGGTCGAATCGAGGACCCACCGGCCGCGGTTCTTCCCGACGAGCAAACTGTCTCCACTCACGGCACGATCACGGCAGCCAGGCCTGCCCTGGCCGACTACGACGACTACCCGTTCCCCGCGCACGACTGGGGTTCCGACGACGCGCGGTGGTGAGAGGATCACTCGGGTGACCCCGTTCCCGCAGAAGCTGATCGTCGACGTCGACACCGGAATAGACGACTCGCTCGCACTTCTCTACCTGCTGGCAAGCGCCGACGAAGCCGAGATCACCGTCCTCGCCTGCACCGCGGGCAACGTTCCCACCGCGCAGGTCACCGAGAACAACCTGCGCTGGCTCGACGTGTGCGGCGCCCCGCTGATCGAGGTGGCCGTGGGCACCGACGGACCGCTTGTTGCTCCCCTCATGACGACCGAGGACACCCACGGGCCCCACGGCATCGGGTACGCGGAACTACCACCGTCGACCAGGACGGTCTCCGATCGGACCGCAGCGCAGGCGTGGGTAGCGGCCGTCCACCAATATCCCGGCGAGATCACCGGACTGGTCACCGGACCGCTGACCAATCTGGCCCTGGCGGTCAGGTTGGAACCAGATTTGCCGAAACTGTTGCGCCGCCTGGTGATCATGGGCGGATCGTTCGACCACCCCGGCAACACCACCCCCACCTCGGAATGGAACGTGGCCGTCGATCCCGAAGCGGCGAAAGAAGTGTTCGACGCGTTCTCCGAGGCGCTCCACCCGCCGATCGTGTGCGCACTGGGCCTGACCGAGACCATCGAGATGAAGCCGCATCACGTGGCGCGACTGGCCGAGATCGCGGGCAGTCGACCGATCGAGACGCTCTCCGAGACCGACGAAGTGGGGATCCGCTCGGCAGCGTCGAACCCGATGGTGCGGTACTTCACCGATGCGGTGCGCTTCTACATGGAGTTCCACCAGGCACAGGGCGAGGGATATCTCGCGCACATGCACGACCCCTTCGCTGCGGCGCTCGCTCTGCACCCGGAATTCGCCGAGTACGAAGAGGCGACGGTCGACGTCGAGCTGGACGGAACCCTCACGCGCGGAACGACGGTGGCCGATCGGCGCGGATTCTGGGGTCGACCGCCCAACGCGGCGATCGCGGTGCGCACGGACCCGGACGCCTTCTTCGACCATCTGCTCGAGCGGGTGGGGCGGTTCGCGGCGGCCGTTCATCCCGACTGAGGGGCACATTCGGTCGATCTATCGGTGTGAGGGTGCCCCTGAGTCGCAACAGGTTCCCGACTGAGGGGCACATTCGGTCGATCTATCGGTGTGAGGGTGCCCCCGAGTCGGTGGGTGGCGCATCGAACGCGCTCAATATCTCCTGCGCCGCCAACGCCGCGGTGAGCGTTCCCTCCGCCACCCGCGCCTCGACGTCACCGCGCACCTTCTTGACCGCATCGTTCGAGGAAAGTCTGCGCAGCAGTTGATCGTTGACCATCATCCAGGTCCACTCGACCTGCTGCCGCCGGCGCTTCTCGTCGAACTCGCCGGCCTCGGCAAGTACCCGTTGATGTTCGAGCACGGTGTCCCAGAACATGTCCAGGCCGGTACCTTCGATGGCGCTCATGGTGAGGACCTTCGGCTTCCACAGCGCGTCGTGCGGGTAGATGAGCCGCAATGCTCCCGCCAACTCGCGCGCGGCTCCCTTCGCCTCGGTCAGATGCTTGCCGTCGGCCTTGTTCACCGCCACCACGTCGGCGAGCTCGAGAACACCTTTCTTGATGCCCTGCAACTGATCTCCGGTGCGGGCGAGGGTGAGGAAGCAGAAACAGTCGACCATCCCCGCCACCGTGATCTCGGACTGCCCGACGCCGACGGTCTCGACCAGAATGACGTCGTAGCCGGCGGCTTCGAGCAGGACGATGGTCTCGCGGGTCGCCTTGGCCACGCCGCCGAGAGTTCCCGACGTCGGAGACGGCCGGATGTACGCCTCGGGTGCGACGGCCAACCGGGCCATCCGGGTCTTGTCACCGAGAATGGAGCCACCGGTACGCGTCGACGACGGGTCGACGGCCAGGACGGCGACGCGGTGACCTTCCGCGATGAGCTGCATGCCGAGGGCGTCGATGAACGTGGACTTGCCGACGCCGGGCACACCGGTGATTCCGACGCGATGCGCTCCCCCAGCTTCGGGCAGCAGCTCGAGGAGAAGCTTCTGCGCGAGGTCTCGATGGTCCGCACGAGTGGATTCGACCAGGGTGATGGCGCGCGCCAACCCGGATCGCTCGTTCGCGCGGACCGACGTGGCGAGCTCGGCGATGTCGATCGTGCGTGTGGGACGGTCAGACACCGGAGACAGACGGGAAGGCCGGAGGCCGGTCGACGTGTCCAGCTCCGTGTCCCAGCGATTGCGCGAGCTTGGTCACCAGATCGGCTGCGGCGTCGGCGATCACCGTGCCGGGCGGGAAGATCGCGGCCGCGCCGGCGTCGTAGAGGGCGTCGAAGTCTCCGGGAGGGATGACACCGCCGACCACGACCATGATGTCCGGCCGTCCCGCGGCGGCCAGGGCATCGCGCAGCGCCGGAACGAGGGTGAGGTGCCCAGCGGCGAGCGAGGACACACCGACCACGTGCACGTCGTTGTCGGCGGCCTGGTTGGCGACCTCTTCCGGTGTCTGGAACAGCGGGCCGACGTCGACGTCGAATCCGATGTCGGCGAAGGCCGTGGCGATGACCTTCTGGCCGCGATCGTGGCCGTCCTGCCCCATCTTGGCGACGAGGATGCGGGGTCGGCGCCCTTCGTTCTCGGCGAATTCCGCGACGAGTTCGCTGGCGTGGGCCAAGTTCTTGGCTTTCCCTGCTTCGTCGCGGTACACGCCGCTGATGGTACGGATCTCGGCCTGGTGGCGGCCGTAGACCTTCTCGAGCGCATCCGAGATTTCGCCGACCGTCGCCATGGCTCGTGCTGCGTCGACCGCGAGGGCGAGCAGGTTGTTCTCCATCCCGCCCTCGTCGGAGGCGGCTGCGCGGGTCAGCGCTGCCAGCGCCGCCTCGACGGCATCCGAATCTCGTTCCGCGCGTAGTCGTTCGAGCTTCTCGATCTGCTCCTTGCGGACCTTCGAGTTCTCGACCTTGAGCACCTCGATGCTGTCCGGCTCGTCCGGTACGTACTTGTTCACCCCGACCAGCGGTTGGATACCGGAGTCGATGCGGGCCTGTGTGCGGGCGGCGGCTTCCTCGATACGTAGCTTCGGGATGCCCTCGCTGATGGCCTGTGCCATACCGCCGGCTTCTTCGACCTCGGCGATGTGGGCGCGCGCGCGGTCGGCCAATTGTGCGGTGAGCCATTCGACGTAGTACGACCCACCCCAGGGATCGATCGGGCGGACGGTACCCGATTCCTGTTGCAGCAGAAGCTGCGTGTTTCGCGCGATGCGGGCGGAGAAGTCCGTGGGCAGTGCCAGCGCCTCGTCGAGGGCGTTGGTGTGCAGCGATTGGGTGTGGCCCTGCGTTGCCGCCATGGCCTCGATGCAGGTGCGCGAGGCGTTGTTGAACACGTCCTGGGCGGTGAGGGACCACCCGGAGGTTTGCGAATGTGTCCGCAGGGAACGCGATTTGGGGCTCTTCGGGTCGAATTTCTGGACGAGCTCCGCCCAGAGCAAACGGCCCGCGCGGAGTTTGGCGACCTCCATGAAGAAGTTCATGCCGATGGCCCAGAAGAACGACAGCCGGGGCGCGAAGGTGTCGACGTCCATGCCCGCGTCGAGGCCCGCGCGGATGTACTCGACACCGTCGGCGAGGGTGTACGCGAGCTCCAGATCGGCTGTCGCACCGGCTTCCTGGATGTGATAGCCCGAGATCGAGATCGAGTTGTACTTCGGCATTCGCTCGCTCGAGTACGCGAAGATGTCGGAGATGATGCGCATCGAGGGCTTGGGCGGATAGATGTAGGTGTTGCGCACCATGAACTCTTTGAGGATGTCGTTCTGAATGGTCCCGGCCAGTTTTTCCGGTCCGACACCCTGCTCCGCCGCGGCGGCCACGTACAGCGCGAGAATGGGGAGCACGGCACCGTTCATGGTCATCGAGACCGATACGCTGCCGAGATCGATTCCGTCGAAGAGCTGACGCATGTCGTAGATGGAATCGATTGCGACACCGGCCATTCCGACGTCACCCTGTACTCGCGGATGGTCCGAGTCGTATCCGCGGTGCGTGGCGAGGTCGAATGCGACGGACAGACCCTTCTGGCCCGCCGCGAGGTTACGGCGGTAGAACGCATTGGACTCCGACGCCGTGGAGAAGCCGGCGTACTGACGAATGGTCCACGGTTGGTTGACGTACATTGTGGGGTATGGGCCTCGGACGAATGGCGCCTCCCCGGGGTAGGAATCGACCGGATAGCCCGCCGCGGCGACGGCGTCACGATCGGCTCCCGCGTACACGGACTTGACGTCGATGCCTTCGGGGGTCGACCACCTCAGCTGATCGGTGGTGTACCCGTTCGCTGCGGCACCCGCTGCGACGTGGGCGTCCACCTCGGCCGCGGAGGGTGACGGCGCCACGGGGTCGCCCGGCTCCACCAGAGGTACGTCGGCGAAACTGCCGATCACGTGCCCGATTCGCCGATTCATGCCGGACTCCTGTCGAGAGTGCTGGTCAGTTCGTCCATGAGTTCGGTCAGCGCGGCGATCGCGTCGATCTTGGCCGTCAGGTACCCGTCGGGTCGACCGTCGTCGGGCGCGTCGGCGAATGCCTTCTCCGGACCGGCGAGAAGGACGCGTTCGATGCCGGCGTTCCGCAGCGTGCGCACCGCCTCGGCTCCTTCGTCGGCGTAGCGGCGGTCGGTGCCGCACAGTACGGCGATGGAGGCACCGCACTCGCGCGCTGCGCCGCCGAGGTCGGTGACCGCTCCGGGGTCGACGGCATGAATCCCACCGGATGCCAACAGGTTTGCTGCGAACGTCGTGCGGACGTTGTGTTCGGCCACCGAGCCCAGCGGCGCGAGGAAGATCTGTGGCCGCGAACCGGTCTGCTCGAGTGCGCGGTCGCTGCGATCGCGAAGCGCCTCGAACTGCGCGGCGTAGCGCGTCGTTCCCGCGGCCGGTGCGAGTCCTTCCGGCAGCGGCTTCTCCGCGAGATTCGGGAACTCGTTCACGCCGGTGACGGCGGTTCGGCGGTGGGCGATGTCCGATGCACGCTCCTCGCGTGTCGTGTCCACCGCTCGCCGTACGAAGCCCGACTCGAGGGCGGCGGCGTACCCGCCTTCGGATTCGATCTCCTGCAGCACCGACCACGCGGACTCGGCCATCTTGTCGGTGAGATCCTCGACGTACCAGGATCCGGCGGCGGGGTCGAGCACCCGACCGAGGTGCGACTCCTCGAGCAGGAGCAGTTGAGTGTTGCGGGCGATCCGATTGGAGAACGACCGGGACACCCCGAGTGCGCCCGGCGGCAGCGACACGTCGAACGGCAGCACCGTCACCGAGTCGGCACCCCCCACACCCGCGCCGAAGGCGGCGAGGGTGGTGCGCAACATGTTCACCCACGGATCACGCTGAGCCATCATTGCGGCCGAGGTGACCGCGTGTTGCGGTGCGTCGCCGCTGTCGGGCGCACCGCACACCTGCGCGACACGCGCCCAGACCCGGCGGGCGGCTCGGAACTTCGCGATGGTGTCGAACTGACCGTCGGTAGCGGCGAACCGGAACTCGATCTGGGCCAAGGCCTGTGCGGCGGTCAGACCGGCGGCGGTGAGACTGCGGAGGTACTCGAGTCCCACGGCGACCGCCATGCCGACTTCCTGAGCGTCGGCGGCGCCGCCGTCGTGGAAGACCGTGCCGTCGACGGTGATCGCGCGGACGGACTCGGCCCGACCGGATGCCGTCTGCGCCAGGGCTACCGCGGCGTCCAGGTCGACGCCGTTCGAGGAGTCGAACGCGTCGGTCAGCGGTGATGCGGCGAGGCGAACGTCGACCGCCGATCGATTCTCTGTGCCGTCTGCCGAATCGAGAAGAGCGAAGAGCGCGTCCGCGAAGTCGACCAGCCGGTTCCCCGCGTCGAGCGTGACCGGTGCGAGATCGAGCAGCACCCCGGACAGAATCTGCGGGAGGTCCGACGGTGCGACGGAATCGACCCCGACCCACAGTGCGCTGATGCCGTTCTCGAGGCCGTTCAGAATCAGGGAGTTGATCGCGGCGGGGTCCTTCTCGCCGACTCCGACGCTTCCGGCGACCAGCCAGCCGCGTGCCACGTCGCGCGATGCGTCGCGCCCACGAACGAACGGGAAGGCCCCGGGCAAAGGAACTTCCGGGCGGGCATCGCGAGGCCCGTACAGAGCGTTGATCGTGATGCCGTCGTAGGTCGTCGACGCGAGCAGCGATTCGGGGTGCTCGGGGAGCGTGTTCGCATCCACGCGACGGGATTTCGCGAGAACGCCGGCCACTGCTCCCTGCCACGCCGTGAAGGCCGCGTCGAGCGAATCGTCCCTGTCGACGCCTGTGTCCGGGGTGCTGTCCGCCATTGTTCCCTTTCGCCGAGCGCCGCGTGCGTTCGCAAGGCGTCGTTGTGGTGATGCTAACCGCACCGATTGCACGTTATCGTGAGGTACACCTCATCTTGCTGAGACGGCTGTCACATCTCACGACGCCCGGGTCCTCGGCGGTAGCGTGGAGTCCTGTGACAGGTGCACGGACACGGAAGTACGGTCGACCCCTGCTTGCGGCGCTGCTCGTGGCGGCGTTCGTGGCGGTCGCATTCCTCGTCCCGCACCCGACGGTGGAGCAGCTGCGCGCGTGGGCGGGTTCGTGGGGCCCGGGTTTCCCGGTGGCGTTCTTCGTGGCGCACGTTCTGCTGACGATCACCCCGATTCCTCGCACCTTGTTCACGATCAGTGCCGGCGTGTTGTTCGGGGCTGCGACGGGTCTGCTCATCGCGGTGGCCGCCACCACCGTCAGCGCGGTGCTGGCGTTTCTCCTGGTGCGCTGGGTCGGCCGCGACATCGTGGCCGCTCGTCTGAGGCACCCGGCGCTGGCGGCCGTCGACGCACGACTCGCGCGCCGTGGGTGGTTGGCCGTCGGCTCGTTGCGTCTGATCGCACCCGTTCCGTTCTCGGTGGTGAACTACTGCGCCGGAGTCTCCGCCGTGCGTGTCGTGCCGTTCGCGCTGGCCACGCTGGTCGGGGTCGTTCCCGGCACGGTGGGGATCGTGCTGCTGGGGAACGCACTGGGAGGGCACACGGATCCGGTTCTGCTCGCGGTATCGGGTTCGTGCATCGCCCTCGGTGTGGTGGGTTTGGTGGTCGACGCTCGGATGCCGGTCACGGTCCTTCCGCTGACGGATGTGTCGCCGACGGATGTGTCGCCGACGGACTCGACGATGTCGGTGACGTCGCCGTCAAGTTCCGATACTTGATTCGCGCGAATCCAGTTCCATCCCTTGCGTCAAGTTTCGATGCTTGATTACTGATTATCAAGTCACTAGGCTTTACATTATGTTCGTCCTCACCGTGGATCAACGACGCAGCAGACGCGATATCGATCGCGTTCCCGACCTCCTCGATCGTTACGCGGAGCGATCACTGATCCGCCCCTTCGACCGAACGGCCGGCGACGAGGTGCAGGCAGTGTCCGACGATCCGAACCTCGTTGTCGACATCGCTCTCGACCTCGTGGACGACGGCTCGTGGAGCGTCGGTATCGGAGCCGGCGCCACCGAGCAACCGTTGCCGGACATCACCCGCGCCGGTCGAGGAGAAGCATTCGAAGCTGCCCGCGACGCGGTGACCCGCGCCAAGACCGCCCCCGGAGCCATTGCGGTCTCGGGACCCTCGGACGACACCGCAGCCGACGCACAGGCCGTACTCACGCTGCTTGCGGTGTTGATCACCCGCCGTTCCGACGAGGGTCGGTCGGCCACCGCGACCATGCGCACCGCAACCTCCCAGGCCGTGGCTGCGGCGGAGCTGGGGATCACCCGACAAGCGATGTCGCAACGACTGGCCGTGGCCGGCTGGCAGGCCGAACTGTCCGGACGAAACGCCGCGGTCCGGTTGCTCGCCCGAGCCGACGGGGGCGTGTCGTGATCGCCACCGCGCTCATCGCGCTCGCCGTCGCGGCGCTCGCGCCACTGCTCCCGACCCGAAAGGTGCCCTGGTTGGGCAGCGCGGTCGCCGCCGCCGGCCTGGCGGTAGCCGGAGCCGTTGCCGCAGCACTACCCGACCCGGTGACCGGGGTGCCGCTCGTGCTCGCCTTGGTGCTGGCCGTGGCCGCGGCAGCCACGGGCGGGGTGCCGTTGGTGCCGCTGGCATTCACGATTGCCCGCAGGCAGGACTCGACCGGACCCGAACCCGCTGTGCTGCACGGCGGTCTGGTCATCGGCGTCCTCGAAAGGCTCGCCGTCGCCGTGTCCGTCGTCAGCGGGTGGCCCGAGGGCATTGCCGTCGTGCTGGCGGTGAAAGGCCTCGCCCGCTACCCCGACGTACGCGACGCACACGCATCCGAACACTTCATCATCGGAACGTTCACCAGCGTGCTGTGGGCCCTTGCCTGCAGCGGTGTCGCTGCAGGCATCGCCCACTAGGACATCAGTTCTCCGGTGCCGGCTCGGACGGGGCCGGCTCGGAGGTCGACGGCGCCGGCGCGGCCAGCTCGCTGACCGACGGCGGGCGACCCAGAGAGGTGTCGACGGGCTTGCGGGCCACCGCTTCTGCAGCGGCCACAGCCTGAGCGATCACCGGATCGGTCTTGGTGTCGAACCAGCTGGCGACCTCTTCCGAGTCGTCCTCGGGCTTGGACCTGACGTCGCCGTGGTCACTGGGCTCGAAGCGGAACACGCCGTCGTCGCCCTTGGCGCCCAGGTTCTTGGCGAACCCCTTGAGGGCGTCACCGAAATCGCTGGGCACGATCCACGTCTTGTTCGCCGTGCCTTCCGCCATCTTCGGCAGCGTCTGAAGATATTGGTACGCAAGAAGTTCCGGCGTGGGCTTGCCGGCCTTGATGGCTTCGAACACCTTCTCGATGGCCTTCGCTTCACCTTGCGCCTGCAGGTACTTCGCGGCGCGCTCGCCCTGAGCGCGCAGGATGCGTGACTGGCGCTCACCCTCGGCCGAGAGGATGGCAGCTTGCTTGGCACCTTCGGCGGACAGAATCTGACTCTGCTTCTCGCCCTCCGCGGTCTTGATGGACGATTCGCGGTGGCCTTCGGCCGTGAGGATGGTGGCGCGCTTCTCACGGTCCGCCTTCATCTGCTTCTCCATCGATTCCTGGATCGACGGGGGCGGATCGATGCTCTTGAGCTCGACACGTGCCACCCGCAGGCCCCAACGGCCCGTGGCCTCGTCCAGCACACCGCGCAACTGGCCGTTGATCGAATCACGGGACGTCAGAGTCTCTTCCAGCGTCATGCCACCGACGACGTTACGCAGTGTCGTCGTGGTGAGCTGCTCGACGCCGACGATGTAGTTGCTGATCTCGTACACCGCTGCCTGCGGTGTGGTGACCTGGAAATACACGACCGTGTCGATGGACACGGTGAGGTTGTCCTGTGTGATCACAGGCTGCGGTGGAAACGACACGACTCGTTCGCGCAGATCGACTTTCGCGCGAACACGGTCGACGAACGGAACGAGGAAGGCCAACTGGCCCGAAATGGTCTTCGAGTACCGGCCGAGGCGCTCGATCACCGCGGCCTCCGCTTGCGGGACGAGGGTGACGGACTTGGCCACCACCACGACCACGAGAAGAACGATCACTGCAAGGACGATCAATGCCACCATCAGTTGTTCACAGACCTTTCCATACGACGGCGGTAGCGCCGTCGATCTTCATCACGGTCACGGTCATTCCTACTTCGTACGTTTCGGTGGAATCCAGCGCGCGAGCGGTCCAGACGTCGCCGTCGAGCTTGACGCGGCCCGACTGACCCCCGACGTCCTCCAGGACGACGGCGGACTTTCCCGTCAGGGCCTCCATTCCCATCGGCACCGCCGGCGGAGAAGCGAACTTACGCAACAACACCGGGCGCACGGACAGGACGAGAAGGGCGGACAGCGCAGCGAACACGATGGCGTCGCCCCACACGGGAAGATCGGTCACCGCCGACACACCGGCGGTACCGAGGGCACCGCCCGCGAGCATCAAGAGAAAGAAATCACCCGACAACGCTTCCCCAGCGGCCAGCAACACCGCTCCGACAAGCCAGATGATTGCAACCACGTCTCCACCCTACGTGGACAGACCGTCCGGTTGGGTCACGAAATCGACAAGACGCTCCACCGCACCGATGAGCGGAGCCTCCAGATCACGAAAGCTGTTGACGGAGTTGTACACCCGTCTCCAGCCCTCTTGTGGTGAAGCCCACCCGAGTGTCCGGCACACGCCGGTTTTCCAGTCCTCGCCGCGCGGAATCCTCGGCCATGCGTCGATTCCGACGGCGGCCGGACGCACTGCTTCCCACACGTCGATGTACGGATGGCCGGTCACGGCGACATGGGGGCCGAGGGAACGCGTCAACGCTGATTCCTTGGACCCTTCGACGAGGTGGTCGACGAGCACACCCACTCGACGACCGGGCCCGGGCGAGAATTCCGCCAAACGGTCCCCGAGATTGTCGAGACCCTCGAGGTGCTCGACGACGACGCCCTCGACTCGAAGGTCGTGGCCCCACACACGTTCGACGATGGCCGCGTCGTGAATGCCCTCCACCCAGATTCGACTCGGCAGCGCCACCCGAGCGCGCAAACCGTCGACCTTGGTCGAACCGGACGCCGATCTGCTGGGAGCCCGCGCGGCCGACGGGGCCGGGCGGGTGAGGGTGACGGGCGCCCCGTCGAGCAGGAAGGCTGCCTCGCGCATCGCGAACAGGCGGGTCTTGCCTCGATTGTCTTCGAGCCGCACGAAGTCTCCGTCATAGGTGCGCTCGAAACCCACGACAGCACCGCAGAATCCGGTCTCCGCGTCCTCGACGACGAGGTCTCGCTCCGCGGCCACCGTCGGGTACACCTTCTTGGCCCGCCGAGGGTGCCCGGAAAGAATGTCTGCGCTGTACGGGTCGCGGAAAGTCACGAGCATCGACGCTAGGTCAGGCGCTCCCGATCGGGCGTGACGCCACGCCGAGCGAACTAGGCTCCGGGCGTCGGGCCACGTTTCCCACCGCCTCGAACAGGAGAGTCACGATGACCGCGTCGCATCCCGAGCTGACCACGGACCAGTTCGCCGCCAAGATCTTCGACGTCGTCCGCGGGGCGGCGTCGGCGCAGGCTCTGTATCTGGGTGACCGACTGGGGTGGTACCGCACTCTCGCCGACCACGGTCCGTCGACGGCCACCGAACTTGCCGAGAGGAGCGGCACCGACGCTCGATACGCCCGCGAGTGGCTGGAGCAGCAAGTGGTGTCCGGGGTGTTGACCGCCGACCTCGCGCACGACCCGGTGCGGTTCGAGTTGCCCCGCGCGCATGCCGCGGTGCTGGTCGACACCGAGAGCACCTCGTTCATGCTCCCGCTGGCACGGCTGTTCGCCGCGACCGGAGTCCGGCTACCGGACCTCGTGCAGGCCTACCGCACGGGCGGGGGCGTGTCGTGGGCGCAGCTGGGGGTCGACGCGCGCGAAGCGCAGGGAGCGATGAATCGACCGGTCTTCTCCACTCAGCTCACCATCGAATTGCTGCCGCTGGTGCCGGACCTGCACCAGTTGCTCACGGCGGGTGGGCGTGTGGCCGACATCGGCTGCGGCGAGGGGTGGGCGTCCATCGCCCTGGCGGTGGGCTACCCGTCGCTGCACGTACACGGCATCGACGTCGACGCACCCTCGATCGCTGCAGCAGCGCGCAACGCGTCCGAGCGCGGTGTTGCGGACCGAGTCACCTTCGACGTCGCCGACGCCGCCGAACTCCGCGACGCCGCCTACGACGCCGTGTTCGCCTTCGAGTGCATCCACGATCTTCCCGATCCGGTTGGCGTGCTGGCCGCCATGCGGCGCATCGCGGAGCCCGGCGCCCCGGTGATCGTGATGGACGAGCGCACCGCTGACGTCTTCACGCCGGACGCCGGACCGGTGGAAGAGCTTCTGTACGGCTACTCGATTCTGTGCTGCCTGCCGGACGGCAAGTCGCACGAGAACACCGTCGCTACCGGGACGGTGATGCGTGCGTCGACACTGGACACCTACGCCCGCTCGGCCGGATTCGACGGAGCCTCGGTGCTGCCGATCGACCACGAGTTCTTCCGCTTCTACCGTCTGCAGTAGAACTCGCTCGCAGATCACGACCTATGCTGGATTGTTGTGCCTTCATCTGCTGCCAGCCTCGCCCTCTGGACCGGTTCCTGGCTCGGGGGCGTCGCCTCACCCGACGACGTCATCGACGCCGTCTGTGCTCGCGCGCCCATGAATCTCGTGGTCGCCGGCGACGTCGCCACGGCCGAGCGGTTCTCGCTTCCGTGGCCCACGCCGCGAGATCTGGGTGTCACCGAACTGCTGCGCGTCGTCCGAGAAGTGGCGACGTCCGCCGGCCCGAACGCCGTCGTGAGACTGGTGCTGCCCGCACCCGGCGATGTGCGCGGGCTTCCCGTCCGTTCCGAATTCTCGACGGCGGCCGTGTTGTCGGGCGACGGAATGCTCGTGGGCGCCCCGGGTGACACCGGAATCGGCATCGTCCCCACTGTCGAGGGACCGGATGTGTTGCGCTGGAGCGTGTTCACCACGGCCGTACCCCACCTCGTGCCCGACGCGTCCCTTCGCGAGATCGAGTACTCGATGCGAGAGACCGTGCGCGAGGCAGCCCTCACCCTGACTCGTCAGCAGACGGTGGGTACTGCCGCGGCGTCCGTCGACGCGCGAGCCGTCATCGATGCTCATATCGAAGAAGCGAACCGGCACGCCTACCCGCCGATGGACGAACGCATCACCCGCATCCTGGACACCGCCGACCGCGTAGCGGCCATTCTTGCTGTCGCAGAGAAGAATTCACCGGCTCAGGGAACGACCGGGTCCGTCGCGCTGGCTCGCGAGGAGGTGCTGAGGCCGCTCCACGCCGCGGTGCGGTCCGCACGCCTGGTCGCCATCGGAACGGCTATCGACGAGGCGCTCGGGCGCCGCTGAATTTTGCGACCGGTCAACCGACTAGGTGCGGGCCGGCCGCTTCGCCGGTTCGCAGCACCCGACGTTGCAGAGCGACCCGTCCTGCGAGGTGCCGTACGCGGGCTCGGAGCCCAGCCGCACCGGCGTTCCGCCGGAGTACTCCTCGACGAGCGTTCGAATCAGCGTCGCGAAACGAGGATCGCTACCGGGGGTGCCGACCCGCGAGTAACTCATGCCGAGTTCGGCTGCCTTCTCGGCACCTTCGGTGTCGAGGTCCCACACCACTTCGAGATGGTCGGAGACGAAACCGACCGGACATACGATCACCGCGTCGACTCCCCCGGCGGACAGGGACTCGAGGTGATCGCAGATGTCGGGGTCGAGCCACGGGATCTGCGGCGGGCCCGACCGCGACTGCCAGACCAGGTCGAAGTCGTCGACCCCGGCCGCCGCCGCGCAGAGCTTCGACGCTTCCGCGACCTGGCGGCTGTACAGGTGACCGCCGTCGCTCGGCGGACCGGCGGTCGCATCGGCCGAGACGGGCACGGAGTGCGCGGTGAACACCAGACGTGCTGCGTCGCGGCGCTCTTCGGGTAGTCGCCTACGGGCAGCGACGATGGCATCGGCGAACGACTCCACCATCAGCGGGTGGTCGTAGTACTGCCTGATCTTGCGCAGCGCCGGTGCGCCGGGGCCGTACGCGTCGCGGGCCCGGGCGATGTCCTCGTGATACTGCCGGCACCCGGAGTAGCCGCCCCATGCAGAGGTGGGAAACACCAGGGCAGATCGCACGCCGTCGCGCGCCATCTCCGCAACGGTGTCCTCGACCATTGGGTGCCAGTTGCGATTGCCGAAGTACACCGGCAATTCGATTCCCGTGAGCGCGAATTCGGCCTCGACCGCGGCGATGATCTCGCGATTGAGCCGGTTGATGGGCGACACCCCGCCGAAGTGCATGTAGTGCTGGGCGACGTCGTCGAGGCGTTCCGGCGGTACGCCTCGACCGCGTGTCACGTTCTCGAGGAACGGACGTACGTCCTCCGGCTTCTCCGGTCCCCCGAACGAGAGCAGGAGGAGAGCGTCGAAACCGGAGGGCGTAGTCATGACTCCATTGTGCAGTGCCGCCCGGTGGGGCTCACATGTCGTCCGGGAACCACGTGTTGTGGCTCGCGCCGCCGTCGACGTACACGATCGATCCGGTGGTGCCGGGCAGCCAATCCGAGAGCAGCGCACAGATCGACTTGGCCACCACGGTCGGGTCGTCGACGTTCCACCCGATGGGCGATGCGCCGTCCCAGTATTCGTTGAGCTGGTTCATCTTGGTCGCGTCGCCGGTCGCCGTGCCCGCGATGGCCTTCGCCGCCAGGGTCTTGATCGGTCCCGCCGCAACAAGATTGGAGCGGATGCCCTTCGCGGCTCCGACCTCGCGGGCGACGTAGCGGTTCACCGACTCGAGTGCGGCCTTGGCCACGCCCATCCAGTTGTAGAACGGCATCGACGTCCGGGGGTCGAAATCCATTCCGACGATCGAACCGTTCTCGTTCATGACGGGAAGAACGGCGCGAGCGAGCGACGCGTACGTCCACGCAGAGATCTGGAACGCCGAGGCTGCGTCTGGTCCGGGACCCTCCAGGAAGGGTTTGGCGTCCGGGCCCATCAACGTTCTGGGCGCGAACGCGATCGAGTGCAGAACACCGTCGATGCCCTCGGGCGCCACCGCGGTGATCTTCTCGGCCAGCGCCGCGAGGTGCTCCTCGTTGGTGGCGTCGAGTTCGATCGCCGGCGGAACTTCCTTGGGCAGGCGCTGCGCGATGCGGTCGATCAGCCGTAGCCGGTCGAACCCGGTGATGATCACCTTGGCGCCCTGCTCCTGAGCCATGGCCGCCGCGTGGAACGCGATGGAGGCATCGGTGATGATGCCGGTCACCAGGATTGTCTTGCCTTCGAGAATTCCGGTCATGAAAAGCGTTCCTCTTTCGAATCAGTATGCGTCGGAACAATATCGGTTAGAACTAGTGACCCATGCCCATGCCGCCGTCGACGGGGATCACCGCGCCGGAGACGTAGGCGGAGTCCTCGGACGCGAGGAAGCTGACGACTGCTGCGACATCTTCCGGGGTACCGAGTCGCTTGAGCGGAATGTAGTCCCGCGCCATGGTGCGGAGCTTCTCGTCGAGATCGGCCGTCATGTCGGTCTCGATGAAGCCGGGTGCGACCACGTTGGCGGTGATGGAGCGCGAACCCAGTTCACGGGTGATCGAACGTGCCATGCCGACGACGCCGGCCTTGGACGCGGCGTAGTTGATCTGGCCCGGCCCACCAGCCATTGCCACGACGGAACCGAGGAACACCAGCCGACCCCACCGGGCGCGGAGCATCGCGCGGTTGGCGCGCTTGGCGACGCGGAAGGCGCCGGTCAGGTTGGCGTCGAGAACGCGGGTGAACTGGTCCTCGGTCATGCGCATGAGCAACGTGTCGTCGGTGATACCGGCGTTGGCCACCAGCACCTCGACCGGTCCTTGGTGCTTCTCGACTTCGGTGAAGGCGGCCTCCACGGAATCGGTGTCCGTGACGTCGCAGACCACGCCGAAGAGTCCTTCGGGCGCACCCGAACCGCGATGCGTGACCGCGACCTTGTGGCCGTCGGCGGCGAGGCGCAGCGCAACGGCGAGACCGATGCCTCGGTTTCCGCCCGTGACGAGGACCGATCGGGACACGAAGTCGGGCTTGAGTGCCGTGGGCTGCTCCGGGGGCATAGAGAAAGTCACCTTTGCTGTTGCTGGACGGAAGAATCTCGCAAGATGTTACCGACGAGTGTCACGGAAGTCGCTGACGCAGGCCCAACGCTGTGACAACTCCTGCTGCGGTCAGCAGAACTCCAGCGATCAACCAAGGTCGCGAGGCGTCGCCCTTCGTGATCTCGAATCCGATCTGTTCCTCGAGGGTGTCGTACACCGAGCGCAGCTCTTCCAGGCTCGATGCCGTGAAGAAGTTTCCGTTCGACAGGTTGGCGATCTCCTTGAGCGACGGGTCGTCGACCGGAACCGGGACGCGTTCGGTGTTGCCCTGGTCGTCGGTGATGTCGACGGTGCCGTAAGACGTTCCGAACGAGATCGTCGAGATCGGAATGTCCTTGGTCTGCGCTTCGCGGGCCGCGGTGTAGCCACCGCGAGGATCGTCCGGGCTTTCCGGCACGGTCTGCTTGCCGTCCGAGAGCAGCACGATGCGAGCCGGCGGCGCGGCATCTCCCCCGCCTAGGACGGCGCCGAGGGTGTCGATGGACTGCATCGCCGTGAAGATCGCTTCCCCCGTCGCGGTGCGTTCGGCGAGTTGTAGCTTGTCGATCGCACTCTTGACCGCATCGCGATTCGTGGTGGGCGAGACCAGCACCGACGCGGTACCCGCGAACGCAACAAGACCGAGGTTGATGCCGGGAGTCAGGCCGTCCGCGAACGACTTGCCGGCCTCCTGCGCAGCCACGAGTCGATCGGGTGCGACGTCCGTCGCCTCCATCGACAAGGACACGTCGATGACGAGCATGACCGTCGCGCGATTGCGCGGGACTCGTTGGTCGGAGGTCGGGCCCGCCAGCGCAACGGTGAGGAACATCAAGCCCGCGAGGATCAGAGCGGTCGGCGCGTACCGCGAGATGCCGAGGCGGCGCGGGGCAACCTTCTCGAGCAGGTCCATGTTGGTGAATCGCATCGTGTTGCGCTGCCGACGCCGAGCGGCGAGAACGAATCCGACAGCCATCGCAACGACGACCACGAGGAACAGCAGCCACCACGGTGACGCGAAATCTCGAAAGCTCATGCGCCGGAACCGATGCTGTGCCGACGGCGGGAAACGAATCGGACCACGTCCGCAATCCAGTCGCCGTCGGTGCGCAGGGTCATCCGTGGCGCGCTGCACTGCCGCAGTACGCGTTCCACATCGGCGCGGTGATCGGCTGCCGCTCGGGCGAAGTCCGCACGCAGTTGCGGGGTGGTGGTGAACTCCCTAGTCCGTCCGGATTCGGGGTCGTGCAGAACGATGTCACCCACGTCGGGGAGTTCGAGATCGCGAGGGTCGAGCACCTCCACGGCGAGCAGGTCGTGCCGCGCCGCAATGGCGCGCATCGGGCGCTCCCAGTCCAACGGCCCGAGGAAGTCGCTGATCACGACGGCCATTCCGCGACGACGCTGAGGGCGCCGCAGCGAGTCGATGGCGCCGGCGAGGTCACCTCGCACGCCGTCGGTGGCGTGCGGAGTCGTCGCGATGCGGCGCAACAACGATTGCGTGTGCACCCGGCCGCCTCGAGCGGGTACACGAACGATGGTCTCGCCGTTGGCAATCACGGCTCCGATGCGGTTTCCGCCGCCACTGGTCAGGTGGGTGACGGCGGCCGCGGCGGCCACCACGAGGTCACGCTTCTCGCATCCGGTGGTGCCGAAGTCGAGGCTCGCCGACAGGTCGACCACCAGCCACGTCTCGAGTTCGCGGTCTGCGACCGACTGACGTACGTGCGGGTGCGTGGTGCGGGCGGTGACCGACCAGTCCATCTGACGAACGTCGTCCCCGGGCTGGTACTCGCGAGCATCTCCCGGCTCCGAACCCGGGCCGGGAATCAGGCCGAGGTGATCTCCGTGCAGCACACCGTCGAGTCGACGCCGCACGGTCAGCTCCAGCGTGCGCAAGGCTGCAGCCAGTTGTGGGTCCTCCAGCGATCCGGACCGGAACAAAGGTGGTCCGCCGCGTCCGCGCCGGGGCTCGTCCGGTGCCGTCACCGCGTCGGATCGGTGGCCGGGGTCTGCTTCTGCATCGCCGGTTGCTGGTGGGGACCGCTCGCTGATTGCGGGGCACTCTGTGACGGCGGGGCACTCTGTGGCTGTGGGTAACCGTTCGACGGGCCCTGTTGATTCGGACCCTGTTGATTCGGGCCCTGTTGGGTCGGACCCTGCTGCATCGGGGCGGGCGGAACGGGCTGCGCGCCGACCTGGGGCAGACCCACGGTCTGCAGAATCCGCGTGATCACCTGTTCGGGTGTCACCTCGTCGGCCAGGGCGTCGTAGGACAGGACGAGACGGTGGCGCAGGACGTCCGGAATCACCTCGAGGACGTCCTGTGGAACGACGTAGTCGCGACCGCGGACGAAGGCCAGCGCCCGCGACGCCGCGATGATGCCGAGGGTCGCGCGGGGCGATGCACCGTAGGCGATCCATCCGGCCACGTCGGTCAGACCGAGTTCTTCCGGCGTCCTGGTCGCTGCGATGACCCGAACCACGTAATCGACCAGCGCATGGTGCACGAAGACCGTGGCAGCGACGTTCTGCAGGCGCACCAGCTCGACGGGATCGAGGATCTGCTTGGGCGTGGGCGGGGTGACACCCATGCGATAGACGATTTCGCGTTCCTCTTCCACCGACGGGTAATCGACGACGATCTTGAAGAGAAAGCGGTCACGCTGAGCTTCGGGGAGCGGGTAGACGCCCTCGTTCTCGATGGGGTTCTGCGTGGCCATCACCAGGAACGGGTCGGGCATCGGGAACGTCCGGCCGCCGATGGAGACGTGCCGCTCGGCCATGACTTCGAGCAGAGCCGACTGCACCTTCGCCGGGGCGCGGTTGATTTCGTCGGCGAGGACGAAGTTCGCGACCACCGGTCCGAGTTCGGTGTCGAACTCCTCGCGGCCCTGGCGGTAGATGCGCGTACCGATCAGGTCGGTGGGAACGAGGTCGGGGGTGAACTGCACGCGGGAGAACGAACCCCCGACGACTGTGGCGAACGTTTCGACAGCCAGGGTCTTCGCGACGCCGGGCACACCTTCGAGGAGAACGTGTCCGCGTGCGAGCAGCCCGACGAGGATGCGCTCGACCAGTCGGTCCTGCCCGACGATGACTCTCTTGACTTCGTAGATGGCTTTCTCGAGAGTCTTTACATCGCTCGCGAGGTCAGCCGAATCGCCGTCCCGTGAAGTCACCAAGAATCCACCGCTTTCTCACCTGGACCGAACATGGGTGCCGTATCTCGCTCCACTATTCCAGGTGTGACGCAGTAGGGGTCGTACTGGCCGGTCGTCGCAGATCTCAGTCGATCATTCGGACGACGTAGGGCGTCATGCCGCTGTAGCGCACGGGTGACACTTTCACGACGTCACCGGACTGCGGTGCTTCGAGCATCTTGCCGTCCCCGAGGTAGAGCGCGACGTGCTGACTCGCGTTCGGACCGTAGAAGATCATGTCGCCACGCTTCATCTGCGCGGACGGGATCTGCGTTCCGGCGGTGTACTGGTAGCCGGTGTAGTGCGCCAGTTTGATGCCGAGGCCACCGAATGCGTACATCATCAGCCCCGAGCAGTCGAAGCCGACTTTGTTGTAGTCGCCGTAGCTGTCGGCCACCCCGCCGTCGCGGATGCCTTTCGTCGGGCCGTTGGCGTTACCGCCGCCCCACGAGTACTGAACCCCGAGCTGCGACATGCCACGGTCGACGACCAGCTCGATGGCGGCGCTTCCGGTGAGTGACGTGTCGACCTTCCCCGTCGTGCTGGGCTTGGTCGTGCTGGGCTTGGCTGTGCTGGGTTTCGCCGTGCTCGGCTTCGTCGTGGTTGTGGTGGGGCTGGAATCGAGATCGGTGTGGCTGCGTTCGTCTGCCGCCAGCGACGATGCCAACTGGTTGGCTGCCGTCTCGGCCGCCACGCGGGTGGCGGCCGCGGCTGCGGCCTCCTTCGCAGCTTGCTGCGCCGCCGCGATCGCTGCCTGTTCGGCCTGGCGCTGCTGGTCCCAGTGGTTGTACTGGTCTCGCTGGCCTTCGAGGCCGGCGGCCGAGCTCCGGGCCTGATCGAGTTCGGCCTGCGCAGTGTTTCGGTCTGCTTCGATCGACGCTTTCTGCGCGGCCTGTTCCTGCTGAGCGGAGACGGCGGCGTCGATGGCGTTCTGCGCTTCGGCCTTCTTGGCGTCGGCGTCCGCAGCAGCCTGGTCGGCCTGCTGCTTGCTGGCGCGGGCGGTCGAGTCCTTGTTGGCCTGATCGGTGCGGGCGCGCTGCAGGTTGTCGAGCACCGAATTCTGCTTCGACGCAAGCAGTTTGAGTATCTGTGCGCGGTCGAGGACGTCCTGCGGCCCCTGCGCGCCGAGCAGGGAGGTGATACTGGCGGACCCGGTTCCCTTGACGTAGTCGTCGACGGCGAATTGATCGAACTTCTGCTGGGCCGATGCGATCATCGTTCCGGCATCGGCGAGGGCTTGCTGGGCTGCGGACACCAGGGCCGCAGCGACGTCCGCGGCGTCGCGCGCGTTCTGCAGATCGACGAGCGCCTTGTTCACTTCTTCGCGCCTGATCGCGACCTGATCGTCCAGGGCGGCGAGCTGTTGATTGGCCGAGGCCACCAGATCGATCAGTTGGCCGACTCGCCCGCTCTGACTGTCGACCGCCGCGCCCGCGGCAGCGAGGTCGGAATCGGACGGATTGGGAGGTGGAGGCGGTACGGCTGACGCGAGGTTCGGCGTGGCGGTCACGATGGCCGCGACCAAGCTCAGGCCGAGCAGCAGCTGCACACCACGGCGCTGCACTCCTCCGGTGGTACTTCGCCTCACGTATGTCTCCCTCGATTTCGCGCCGCGGCCCCACCCGCGCCTGACGCAGGGAAGAACCCGCAGACCGAAACCAGCTCCGGACACAACCGCACGGGCCGCATGAGCCCCACAGGTGTTTCCGGTCCCTCTGCGACACTCCTTCCCCAAGCAGTGCCATGCGAACCGTACGACACTTTGCACTCTTACGGAACTCCAGTCACAAATGACATCGAAGTAATTTCACCCGCAACTACCGCGCTGAGCAGCGGCGATACGGCGAAATAGTCATAGGGACTTTTTTGGAGCAGGTGGTGAAGAATCGGACAGAATGCGCTCTCGACCTGCGTCGGTCCTGCCCGATCGAGAGTGAGAGGTGCGTGAACGACCGCATCCGTTTTTACTTCCGGTCGGAACGACCCGCACTCGTAGACGGAGTTGTCCCGGCCGAATGCGTGCCTGTACGCCGGACGTTCAGGGCGTAGGTGGCCGCCACGATCACTGCGACGAGGACGATGAGCACGACGGTGTACGCGGTCCAGGGAGTGCCGGGGCCGGAGATCTCGTCGACGAAGTTGTCGGCTGCCACCACCGGATTGCCGACGTAGGTCCGATCCTGACCCGCTTCGAGCACGACGCGACTGATGCTGTCGCTGAAGGACCCGACCTGCCCGGGACTCAGTACCAGGACCGTCCCGCCTTCGGATGCGCCGACCTGAGTGGCGAGATCACGAAGTTGCGAGTCCTGGCCTGGATCACGGTCGACCACGACGATGCTCAGTGAAATTCCGTCGCTCTCGGCGCGAGACACTGCTGCCGCGAGTCCGTCGACGTCTGCCGCGGGCGCCGAGACCGAGTCGTCCTGCACGTCGGAGATCACGTCCGCGACGTTCACCCCTGCGGGAATCACTGCCGACAACGGCGTGGCCGCGGCGCTGGGCAAGGCGAGAAACGGTGTCGACATCGTCCATCCGTGGTGCGAAGCGGGTCGGTGATCACGCAAGACCCTACGTGACGGTCCACCCCGAGTCGGTCGGACTCGCACGAGTTCTCCAGGTGCGTTGCGGAAGCGAAGCCGGTACGTGAGGATTCGAAAGGTACGCGTGTCGAAATTCTCACAGGACAAGCGTACTGTTAGAATCTGTAAACGAGACACGGCGACGCTGCCGAACCCGAGAGCCCACGGCTCTCCGCGGCGGTGCGCACCGTTTCGTTAGGCCGTCGACACAGCCCCGTCGATGGCAGCCCTGAAGACGAGTGGAGCTGACGTGACCGCAAGTATCGATTCCTACGGTGCCAAGGGAACACTGGAAGTCGGTGAGAACTCTTACGAGATCTTCCGACTCAGTGCCGTACCGGGTACAGAAAAGCTTCCTTACGCGCTGAAGGTTCTCGCCGAGAACCTGCTGCGCACCGAGGACGGCGCAAACATCACCAAAGACCACATCGAAGCCATTTCGCACTGGGATCCCTCCGCGGACCCGAGCATCGAAATCCAGTTCACGCCGGCCCGCGTGATCATGCAGGACTTCACCGGCGTTCCCTGCATCGTCGACCTCGCCACGATGCGCGAGGCTGTCACCGCGCTCGGCGGCGACCCGGAGAAGGTCAACCCTCTCGCTCCCGCCGAGATGGTCATCGACCACTCGGTCATCATCGACGTCGCCGGCCGCGCCGACGCGTTCGAGCGCAACGTGGAGATCGAGTACTCGCGCAACGGCGAGCGCTACCAGTTCCTGCGCTGGGGTCAGGGCGCGTTCGACGACTTCAAGGTCGTCCCGCCCGGCACCGGCATCGTGCACCAGGTCAACATCGAGCACCTCGCCCGCACCGTCATGGTGCGCAACGGGCAGGCGTACCCCGACACGTGCGTCGGCACCGACTCGCACACCACCATGGTCAACGGCCTGGGTGTTCTCGGATGGGGCGTCGGCGGCATCGAAGCCGAGGCAGCCATGCTGGGCCAGCCCGTCTCCATGCTCATCCCCCGCGTCGTCGGCTTCAAGCTCAGCGGCGAGATCAAGCCGGGCGTCACCGCCACCGACGTCGTCCTCACGGTCACCGAGATGCTCCGCAAGCACGGCGTCGTCGGCAAGTTCGTCGAGTTCTACGGGCACGGCGTGGCCGAGGTTCCCCTCGCCAACCGCGCCACGCTGGGCAACATGAGCCCTGAATTTGGTTCCACCGCAGCGATTTTCCCGATCGACGACGAGACGGTCAAGTACCTCGCGCTGACCGGACGCTCCGAGGAGCAGCTCGCGCTCGTCGAGGCGTACGCCAAAGAGCAGGGTCTGTGGCACGACGCCGATCACGAGGCGGAGTACTCCGAGTACCTCGAACTCGACCTCGGTGACGTCGTTCCGTCCATCGCCGGACCGAAGCGACCGCAGGATCGAATCCTGTTGTCGGAGGCCAAGACTGCGTTCCGTAAGGACATCCACAACTACGTGGGCGGCGAGGATCTGGACGACGACCACAAGTCGAAGCTCGACGAGAACCTCGACGAGAGTTTCCCGGCGTCGGACCCCGCGACGCTGTCCTTCGCAGACGACGATGCGGTTCCGCTCCACTCGGCAGCCAACGGCGCCGAAGGTCGACCGACCAAGCCCACCAAGGTGATGTCGGACGAGAAGGGTGAATTCGTCCTCGACCACGGCGCCGTGGTGATCGCGTCGATCACCTCGTGCACCAACACCTCCAACCCGTCGGTCATGCTCGGTGCGGCATTGCTCGCCCGCAATGCCGTCGAGAAGGGGCTCACGTCCAAGCCGTGGGTCAAGACCTCGATGGCCCCCGGTTCGCAGGTCGTCACCGACTACTACGACAAGTCCGGCATGTGGCCGTACCTCGAGAAGCTCGGCTTCTACCTCGTCGGCTACGGCTGCGCTACCTGCATCGGTAACTCCGGTCCGCTCGACGACGCCATCAGCAAGGCGATCAACGAGTCCGACCTGACCGCCACCGCCGTGCTCTCGGGCAACCGCAACTTCGAGGGTCGCATCTCCCCCGACGTGAAGATGAACTACCTCGCCTCGCCGCCGTTGGTCATCGCGTACGCCCTGGCGGGCACGATGGACTTCGACTTCGAGCACGACGCCCTGGGTCAGGACGGCGAGGGCAACGACGTCTTCCTGAAGGACATCTGGCCGTCGGCCAAGGAGATCCAGGAGACCATCAACTCCTCGATCACGCAGGAGATGTACGTCAAGGGATACGCGGACGTCTTCAAGGGTGACGAACGCTGGCGCGGACTGCCCACTCCCGAGGGCAAGACCTTCGAGTGGGCGGAGGATTCCACCTACGTCCGCAAGCCCCCGTACTTCGACGGAATGCCCAAGGAGCCGACCCCGGTCAGCGACATCACGGGTGCGCGCGTTCTGGCGCTGTTGGGCGACTCGGTCACCACCGACCACATCTCCCCCGCCGGCAACATCAAGGCAGGCACTCCGGCGTCGCAGTACCTCGACGCCAACGGCATCGACAAGAAGGACTACAACTCCTACGGGTCGCGCCGCGGTAACCACGAGGTCATGATTCGTGGCACCTTCGCGAACATCCGCCTGAAGAACGAACTGCTCGACGACGTCTCGGGCGGCTACACCCGCGACTTCACGCAGGACGGTGGCCCGCAGGCCTTCATCTACGACGCGTCGCAGAACTACCAGAAGGCCGGCATCCCGCTGGTCGTGCTGGGCGGCAAGGAGTACGGGTCCGGCAGCTCGCGTGACTGGGCCGCCAAGGGCACGTCGCTCCTCGGCGTCAAGGCGGTCATCACCGAGTCGTTCGAGCGCATCCACCGCTCCAACCTCATCGGCATGGGCGTCGTGCCGCTGCAGTTCCCGGCCGGCGAGTCCGCTGCGTCGCTGAAGCTGAACGGCACCGAGACCTACGACATCGTCGGTATCGAGAAGCTCAACGACGGCACCACCCCGAAGACGATGCAGGTCACCGCGACGAAGGAAGACGGCTCGACCGTCGAATTCGACGCCGTGGTCCGCATCGACACCCCCGGTGAGGCCGACTACTACCGCAACGGCGGCATCCTGCAGTACGTGCTGCGCAACATGATTGGCTGATTTCCACCGTCGAACGCGCACGACCATCCATCAGGGTGGTCGTGCGCGTTCTGCGTATCGCCCGCCGGAGGAAGGACACCATGCCCAAGGTCAGTGAGGACCATCTGGCCGCACGCCGCAGCCAGATCCTCGACGGAGCTCGCGCCTGCTTCGCAGAGTTCGGTTACGACGGCGCCACCGTGCGCCGCCTCGAGGAGGCGACCGGACTCTCGCGCGGGGCGATCTTCCACCACTTCAAGGACAAAGACGGTCTGTTCCTGGCGTTGGCGCGTGACGACGCACTCCGGATGGCCGACGTGGCCGCGAACCAGGGCCTCGTGCAGGTGATGCGCGACATGCTCGCCTCCCCCGAACAATTCCACTGGCTCGGGACACGTCTCGAAATCGCCCGCCGACTGCGTACCGACGCGGAGTTCAGGGAGAGCTGGTCCGAGCGCTCGGCCGAACTTCAGGACGCCGTGCTGCACCGTCTCGAACGGCAGAAGTCCGCCGGACGCCTACGCGACGACGTGCCGACCGAAGTGCTGCTGGGATACCTGGACCTCGTCATGGACGGACTCGTGGCCAGGATGGCGTCGGGCCAAGGCTCGGAGAACCTCTCGGCCGTGTTGGACCTGGTCGAGGAATCGGTGCGCAGGCAGGCAGCGCAGGACTGACGCCTCAGGCCTTGCGGCGGTTCGCCCCGCCCCGTTTGCGAAGTTCCACATCGGTCTCGGCCAGGACGTTGTGGACGAATCCGTACGAGCGACCCATCGACTGCGCGATGGACCGGATGCTCTCCCCCGCTTCGTACCGGGACTTCAGCTCGTCCTGCAGGTCGTCACGCCGCGCGCCGGTGATGCGGGCGCCTTTGCTCAGCGGCTGCGACTGGTCGGTCTCCGTCATGGTGCCTCCGGTCCATCGGCCCGTCAGAACAGGACGAAACCGAACGCCCGCCCGGCTTCCAGGCAAGGTTAGAGCCAGCACCGTGAGATGAGCAGCATTTTGGGGCAATTCACACCCATCCGCGATCAAGCCAGCGTGATGAGCTCCAGATAATCCTGTGACCAGTGGTCTTCGCTGCCGTCCGGCAGCAGGATGACACGCTCCGGAGAGAGTGCCTCTGCGGCGCCCGGGTCGTGGGTGACCAGCACGACGGCACCCTTGTAGCTCCGGAGCGCATCCAACACCTGCTCGCGCGAGATGGGATCGAGGTTGTTGGTCGGTTCGTCGAGCAGAAGCACGTTGGCTGCCGACGACACGAGCCCGGCCAGCGCGAGTCGCGTCTTCTCACCACCGGACAGCGTGCCGGCGGGTTGTTCGAGTTGCGGGCCGGTGAACATGAACGCACCCAGCAGCGACCTGAGCTCCTGCTCACCGGTGTCGGGCGCGGCGTGCCGAATGTTCTCCCACACCGTCGCCATGTCGTCGAGGGTGTCGTGTTCCTGGGCGAAGTAGCCGACGCGCAGACCGTGGCCAGGAACCAACTCGCCCGCATCGGACTGCTCGGCGCCGGCGAGGATCCGCAGCAGCGTCGTCTTACCCGCACCGTTGAGTCCGAGTACGACCACCCGGCTGCCGCGGTCGACCGCCAGGTCCACCCCGGCGAAGATCTCCAGCGAGCCGTACATCTTGGTGAGGTTCTTGGCCATGAGCGGTGTCTTGCCGCAGGGCGCCGGTTCGGGAAAGCGAATGTGCGCGACGCGATCGGACACCCGTTCGGCGTCGAGTCCCGCCATTAATTTGTCGGCGCGCTTCGCCATGTTCTGTGCGGCAACGGCTTTGGTTGCCTTGGCGCCCATCTTGGCCGCCTGGATGCGCAGCGCGCCCGCCTTCTTCTCGGCGTTCGCGCGCTCGCGGCGTCGGCGCTGCTCGTCCGTGGCGCGGGCGTCGAGGTACTTCTTCCAGTTCATGTTGTACACGTCCGCTTCGCCGCGGACGGCGTCGAGGAACCACACGCGGTTGACCACGTCGCCGAGCAGTTCCACGTCGTGGCTGATCACCACGAGCCCGCCTTCGTGGCTCTGCAGGAACCCCCGCAGCCAGGTGATCGAATCGGCGTCGAGGTGGTTTGTCGGCTCGTCGAGCAGCAGAACGGTTCCCGATCGCCCACCGCTGCCGTCGGAGGCGGCGAACAGGATCCGCGCCAACTCGACGCGTCGACGCTGACCGCCGGACAGGGTCCGCAACTGCTGCCCCAGGATGCGATCGGGAAGTCCGAGGCTGTTGCAGATTCGGGCCGCTTCGCTTTCGGCGACGTAACCGCCCAGCGAGGAGAACCGCTCCTCGAGTTCGCCGTACTTGCGCACCGCTTTGTCCAGGAGCGTCTCGTCGGCGACCTCGGCCATGAGCGCCTGCTGCTTCTCCATGTCGTGCAGCAGTGTGTCGAGGCCGCGGGCCGAGAGCACCCGGTCCTTCGCCAGCATCTCGAGGTTGCCTTCGCGAGGGTCCTGCGGCAGGTAGCCGAGTTCACCGGTGCGCACCACCTCCCCTGCGTACGGCTCGCCCTCACCCGCCAGAATGCGCAGTGTCGTGGTCTTGCCGGCACCGTTTCGTCCCACCAGACCGATACGGTCGCCCGCCTGGATACGTAGGGCCGGGCCGGGTGCGGACAGAAGCGTCCGTACGCCGGCACGAACCTCCAGGTCGGTGGCGGTTATCACGAAAAAGTTCTCCCAAAAGGTCGGAAATCGCGCTGTAGCGAAAGCAACTTCGAATTTTACCGCGCCACGCAAGCCGCGTACTCCACTCTGCAGTGACTTGGCTAACCTTTGGCTATGACTGGAGAACAGGACCTCGCCGGACGCGCAGCGCTGATCACGGGTGCGAGCCGCGGCATCGGCAAGGCCATCGCAGCACAGCTTCTGGCCCGCGGCGCGGCCGTGACGATCACGGCGCGCAAGCCGGAACCACTCGAGGAAGCAGCAGCCGACCTGCGCGCGGCCACCGAGGGTGCGCGAGTGCTCGCGATCGCCGGAAACGCAGCCGACGAACAGGCGCGCGCCGACGCGGTGGACCGCACGGTCGCCGAATTCGGATCGTTGGACATCTTGATCAACAACACGGGAATCAATCCGGTGTACGGGTCGCTGATGGAGGCCGACCTGGCTGCCGTCAGCAAGATCTTCGACGTCAATGTCGTTGCGACACTGGGCTACATACAGCAGGCGCACCGGGCGTGGATGGGCGAGCACGGCGGCGCCGTCGTCAACCTGGCCAGCGTCGCCGGGTTGCGTTCCACCGGAGTCATCGCCGCGTACGGCGCTTCCAAAGCTGCGCTGATCCGGCTGACCGAGGAACTTGCGTGGCAGCTCGGACCCAAGATTCGTGTCAACGCTGTGGCCCCGGGAGTGGTCAAGACCAAGTTCGCCGAGGCTCTGGTCGCTGCCGGTGAGGACGAGGTGTCGAAGGGCTATCCGCTGAAGCGGCTGGGCACGCCCGAGGACGTCGCGTCCCTCGTCGTGTTCCTCGCGTCCGACGAGGCGTCGTGGATCACCGGGGAGACCGTGCGTGTCGACGGTGGTCTACTCGCAACGGGGTCCTTGTAATTTCGCCCACACCCTCTGTCGACCTCGCGGTCGTCGGCCTCGGACCGTCGGGCCGGGCTCTCGCACACCGAGCGCTCGTGCGCGGCGCGTCGGTGGCCGTGGTGGACCCGCATCCCGATCGTAGATGGACACCCACCTACGCGGCGTGGACCGACGAGATCCCGGGCTGGTTGTCCGCCGCGTCCAGGTCGACGGAGACGGCGAGTCCGTCGGTGTGGGGTACGCGCCCGCGTCTGCTGGACCGCTCGTACACGGTGCTCGACACCGCTGCGTTGCAAGAAGGGCTCGAACTCGACGGTGCGCAGCGGTTTCGCGGTAGCGCAACGGAACTGAATCGGGAGTCCGTCACCCTCGCCGACGGAACCACCGTTCGCGCTCGTGTCGTCGTCGACGCGCGGGGAGCCCCGTTGGGCGCGGGGGTTCCGGAACAGACCGCGTACGGCATCGTCGTGTCGCCGGATGTCGCGCGCCGCATCGCCGGTGACGCGTCGGCGTGGATCATGGACTGGCGAGACGACAACGGCACGGACGGTTCGTCGCTTCCGAGCTTTCTGTACGTCGTCCCGCTGAGCGCGGATCGGTTCCTGCTAGAGGAGACGTGTCTGATCGGTTCGCCCGCACTCGATTTCGCCGAACTGAGCAGGCGCCTCGCACTGCGGCTGTCCGGGCGCGGATACGAGGTGACCGGGCACGAGCCCGTCGAGCGGGTGCGGTTCGCGGTACGGCCGCCTCGCGGCGGCACGGCAGGAGTGCTGCGTTTCGGCGCACGCGGCGGCTTGATGCACCCGGCCACGGGTTACAGCGTCGCCGCCTCTCTCTCCCTCGCCGACGCGGTGGCCACCGACATCGCCGACGGCCGCGTCCCGCAGGTGTACTCGCGCCGCAGTGCCGCGGTGTCGAAGCTCCGCTCCCTGGGATCGGCCGCACTGACAACGCTCCCCCCGGGCAGTGTCGCCACGTTCTTCGACGCGTTCTTCGATCTCCCGATAGAGCGGCAGCGGGCCTACCTGTCGGAACGTGACGACCTCGTCGGGGTCGGGGTCGCCATGGCGTCCCTGTTCGGGGGTATCGACACTTCGTCACGATTGGCGATCGTTCGCGCAGTGGGTGGTGGCAAACTGCGGGGTCGTACACCAAGATTGTGACCATGCGGTCAATCTGGAAAGGCTCCATCGCCTTCGGTCTCGTGAACGTCCCGGTGAAGGTGTACACCGCGACCGAGGACCACGACATCAAATTCCACCAGGTGCACGGCAAGGACGGCGGCCGCATCAAGTACGACCGCAAATGTTCCGTGTGCGGGGAATCGGTGCAGTTCGCGGACATCGACAAGGCGTACGAGTCGCCGGACGGTGATCGGGTCGTGCTGACGGACGACGATTTCGCGAAGCTCCCCGCGGCCGAGAAACACGAGATCCCGGTGTTGGAGTTCGTTCCGACGGACCAGATCGACCCGATCCTCTACGACAAGAGCTACTTTCTCGAACCCGATTCCGCGTCACCGAAGGCGTACGTCCTGCTGCGCGAGACGCTGGACGACACCGAGCGCACGGCGTTGGTGCATTTCACCCTCCGGCAGAAGACACGACTGGCGGCGCTACGCGTGCGCGACGACGTGTTGGTGATCCAGACTCTGCTCTGGCCGGACGAGGTTCGCGCCGCGGAGTTCGGTTCTCTCGACGACGCTCCGAAGCCGCGCCCGCAGGAGCTGAAGATGGCGTCGACGCTCGTGGAGAGCATGTCCTCGGACTTCGATCCGACCGAATTCACCGACGACTACCAGATCGACCTGCGCAAGATGCTGGAGGAGACGATCGAGAACGGCGGCGAGAAAGTCGTGCACGCCGAACGCGACGACTCCGACGACTCGGGCGAAGACGCCGAGGTGGTCGATCTCGTTGCGGCGCTGCAGCGCAGTGTGGAGGCGGCCGGCCGCAACACCAAGACGAGCGGAAACACCAGCGCCGCAACCGAGAAGGCGCCGGCGAAGAAGGCCGCCGCAAAGAAAGCTCCGGCCAAGAAGGCTCCCGCGAAGAAGGCCCCCGCCAAGAAAGCGGCTGCGAAGAAGGCCGATCAGAAGAGCGCGTGAGCTAGTCGGACGCAGCCTTGGCGCGTCCGCGCTGGAAGAAGTCGGCGAGCGCACCCTTCTCGCCCACCTCGTCGATGGACCTAGCGGCGCCGAAGGACGCGTTCCAGAACGACCCGGTACGCGGGGTCCAAGGCGAAACGTAGGCGTACGGGCGAGGCGACGACGCGTCGCCTGGCGAGACACCGAAGGTCACCTCCCCCACGCTCACGGCAAGGTCGAAATGCTCGGGCCACAGCACGGGAGTCTCGTCGGGTGCGAATGCACGCAGCGCTCTATCGCCCTGCTCGAGCCAGTTGGCGATGAGTGTGGCGCATTCCGGATCCAACTCGAGCGCGTCGTCGTCGCCGAGCTCGGCGGTCGGCTCGTACAGCGAGGGCGCCACCGCGCGGATACCGGCCGCTGCGGCCGTGCTCGCGATCGAACCCGAGATCGGTGTGCGCCCACTCGATGTCACGAGGTCCGTCCCGTCGACCGAGGTCGAGGACGAGACACCGCCGAAACCACGGGGGCTGACCGCGAGCCGGATCGTTCCCGACTGGGCGTACTGCGGACCGGCGATCAAACGTTCGGCGACGGCGTGAAGCGCCCGACGGGTCGAATCGAGAAGAGCGTTGTCCACCTGCGTCAGATGGTGAAGCCGAGCGCCCGCAGCTGCTCACGCCCGTCGTCGGTGATCTTGTCCGGACCCCAGGGCGGCATCCAGACCCAGTTGATCTTCAGCTCGTTGGCCAAACCGCTCCGCACCAAGGCGGTGCGCGACTGGTCCTCGATCACGTCCGTCAGCGGGCACGCGGCGGAAGTCAGGGTCATGTCCATCGTCACGACGGCGTCGTCGTCGATGCTCATGCCGTAGACCAGGCCGAGGTCGACGACGTTGATCCCGAGCTCGGGGTCGACGACGTCACGCATCGCCTCTTCGAGGTCTTCCAGCACGTTGTCGGTGGTGGGTGTGTCGGTCATTTCTGTCCTCCGGTCAGGTCGAGCTCGTCTACCGTGAAAGTTTGCAGGGTGGCGTCCTTGAACGCCATCCAGCCAAGCAGCGCGCACTTGACCCGCGCCGGGTATTTCGAGACACCCGCGAAGGCGATGCCGTCTCCGATCACGTCTTCGTCACCCTCGACAGTTCCGCGGCTGCCGATCATCGCGTTGAACGCGTCGACCGTCGCCATCGCCTCGGTGACGGACAGTCCGGTCACCTGGTCGGTCAGCACCGACGTGGACGCCTGGCTGATCGAGCAACCCTGCCCGTCGTACGAGACGTCGGTGACGATGCCGTTCTCGATCTGCACGCGCAGCGTCACCTCGTCGCCGCACGTCGGGTTGACGTGATGAACTTCGGCACCGAACGGTTCGCGCAGACCGCGACCGTGCGGATGCTTGTAGTGATCGAGGATCACCTCTTGATACATCTGTTCCATCCGCACGGTCTACGTCACCGTCCCGAAGAACGTCTGAGCGCGGCGGATGGCGGCGGCGAGAACGTGCACCTCGTCGACGGTGTTGTAGAGCGCGAACGATGCACGGGCAGTGGCGGCGACACCGAACCGGCGATGCAGTGGCCACGCGCAGTGATGCCCGACCCGAATGGCCACGCCTTCGTCGTCCAGGATCTGGCCCAGATCATGGGCGTGGATTCCGTCGACCACGAACGCGACGGTTGCTCCGCGAGCAACACTGTCGGTCGGACCGATGATGCGCAGACCGTCGATCTCACTCAGCGCCGCAACGGTTTCCACGCCGAGCGCGTGCTCGTGTTCGGCCACGGCGTCCATGCCTACGGCGTTCAGGTAGTCCACTGCAGCGCCGAGTCCGACGACCTGCGAGGTCATCGGCACACCCGCTTCGAATCGCTGCGGAGGTGCCGCGAAGGTGGTGGCCTCCATGGTGACGGTTTCGATCATCGATCCGCCGGTGATGAAGGGCGGCATGGCGTTCAGCAGCTCACTGCGGCCGAACAGCACACCGACACCCGACGGACCGAGCATCTTGTGACCGGAGAAGGCTGCGAAATCGACGCCGAGGGCATGGACGTCGACGGGCATGTGCGGCACCGACTGGCACGCGTCGAGGACGACGAGAGCGCCGACGCCGCGTGCGCGCCGCACCAGTTCCTCGACCGGCGAGACCGCACCGGTCACGTTGGACTGATGGGTGAACGCCACGACGCGTACTCGATCGGACAACTCCAGCGAATCGAGATCGATTCGGCCGTCGTCGGTGACTCCGTACCAGCGCAGTACCGCCCCGGTACGCCGTGCAAGCTCCTGCCACGGAACGAGATTCGCGTGATGCTCGAGCTCGGTGATCACGATCTCGTCGCCGGGCTTCAACGACTTCTCGAACCGGTCGTCCGCCAACACGTACGTGACGAGGTTCAAGGACTCGGTCGCGTTCTTGGTGAACACGATCTCGTCGGAGTCCGCGCCGACGAACGCGGCGATCTTGTCGCGAGCGCCTTCGTACGCGTCGGTCGCTTCCTCCGCGAGCTGATGCGCCCCTCGGTGCACCGCCGCGTTGCAGGTGGTCAGGAAGTGGCGTTCGGCGTCGAGCACCTGCACCGGGCGCTGTGATGTCGCGCCCGAGTCCAGGTACACGAGCGGCTTGTCGTCGCGCACGGTCCGACCGAGGATCGGAAAGTCGGCCCGAATGCGAGCGACGTCGAGCGTTGCGACGCCGGCCGTCATGCTGTCGTCTCGGCCTTGGTGAAACGCTCGTAGCCGTTGGTCTCGAGCTCGTCGGCGAGTTCGGGTCCACCCGACAGGGCAATCTTGCCCCCGGAGAACACGTGGACGAAGTCAGGCTTGATGTAACGCAGGATGCGGGTGTAGTGCGTGATCAGCAGAATGCCGCCGCCCTCGCGCTCCTTGTAGCGGTTCACGCCTTCCGAGACCACGCGTAGCGCATCGACGTCGAGGCCCGAGTCGGTCTCGTCGAGGATGGCGATCTTCGGCTTGAGCAATCCGAGCTGCAGGATCTCGTGGCGCTTCTTCTCGCCGCCGGAGAACCCCTCGTTGACGCTGCGTTCGGCGAAGGTGGGGTCGATGTCCAATTCCGTCATCGCGGTCTTGGCTTCCTTGACCCAGTGCCGCAGCTTCGGTGCCTCGCCGCGAACTGCGGTGGCCGCGGTGCGGAGGAAGTTCGACATCGAGACGCCGGGAACCTCCACGGGGTACTGCATCGCCAGGAAGAGTCCGGCGCGGGCGCGCTCGTCGACGCTCATCTCGAGGACGTTCTCGCCGTCGAGGGTGATGGTGCCGGACGTGACCCGGTACTTCGGGTGACCGGCGATGGCGTAGGACAGGGTGGACTTGCCCGATCCGTTGGGTCCCATGATCGCGTGTGTCTCACCGGACTTCACGGTCAGGTTCACACCGGTCAGGATCTCGATGTGCTCGCCGGCGACGTCGTTGTTCGCGACGTCGACGTGCAGGTCACGGATTTCGAGGGTGGACATGAACTTCCTTTGCGTTGTGGCGAAAAATCAGACGCCGGTGAGGGCGAGTTCGGCTTCGACGGCGGTTTCGAGCCGCTCGCGAATGGCCGGCACGGGAATCTTCTGGATGATCTCGTGGAAGAACCCCCGCACCACCAGACGCCGCGCAACGTCTTCCGGAATGCCGCGGGCGCGGAGATAGAACAGTTGCTCGTCGTCGAAACGGCCTGTGGCACTGGCGTGTCCGGCCCCCACGATCTCACCGGTCTCGATCTCGAGGTTCGGTACCGAATCGGCGCGCGCACCGTCCGTGAGGATCAGGTTGCGGTTGAGCTCGAACGTCTCGGTTGCCTCGGCGGCCGCGCGAATGACGACGTCGCCGATCCACACCGTGTGCGTGTCGGGCTTCTTCGACGTCGGATCGCCTTGCAGCGCACCCTTGTACACCACGTTCGACTTGCAGTGCGGCGCCGAGTGATCGACGAGCAGACGCTGTTCGAGGTGCTGACCGTCGTCGGCGAAATACAGACCCTGAAGGTCCGCGTCGCCGCCGGGTCCGGCGAACTTGACCACGGGAGTCAGGCGGACGAGGTCGCCGCCCAAGCTCACCGAGAAGTAGCGCAGCGTGGCGTCGCGACCCACCAGAGCGTGGTGCGCAGCAACGTGCACGGCATCGTCGGCCCATTCCTGGAGAGCGACGACCACGAGTTGTGCGCCGTCGGCGACGACGAACTCGACGTTCTCCGCGTAGGTGCCGCTTCCGCGCTGTTCGAGGACGACGGTCGCGGTTGCGAACGCCTCCACCCGAATCTGGATGTGGCCGTACGCGGTGAGGCCCTCACCTGGTCCGTCGACCGACACGATGACGGGCTCGGCGAGTTCGGCGTCCTTGGCGACGGTCACCACGGTGGCTTCGGTGAACGACGTGTATGCCTGCGCCGCAACACGATCCATCGGGACACCGGCAGTGCCGAGTCGCGAGTCGTCGCGACCGACGACCTCGACGGTGACGGACGGGCTCTGCGACACGGACACCGCTGCGGTGCCGTCGGCGACGGCGGAACCGTCGTGCAGGCCGCGCAGACGACGCAGCGGGGTGAACCGCCAGATCTCGTCGCGGCCCGACGGGATCTCGAACGCGTTCACGTCGAACGAGGTGAACTGTGCGCCCTTGTTGGCGACAATGTCCCTCTTGTTCTCGGACACTGTGTTTTCGGACGCTACTGCGCCTTCGACTCCGGATGTCATAGGTGCTAGCCCACCGACCCTTCCATCTGAAGCTCGATGAGACGGTTCAGCTCGAGCGCGTACTCCATCGGCAGTTCCTTGGCGATGGGCTCGACGAAGCCGCGCACCACCATGGCCATGGCCTCGTCCTCGGTCATGCCGCGACTCATCAGGTAGAACAGCTGATCGTCGCTGACCTTCGAGACGGTGGCCTCGTGCCCCATCGTGACGTCGTCCTCGCGGATGTCCACGTACGGGTACGTGTCACTGCGGCTGATCTGGTCCACCAGCAACGCGTCGCACTTCACGGTCGAGCGTGACCCGTGCGCACCCTTGTTGATCTGAATCAGACCGCGGTACGAGGTGCGGCCACCGCCACGGGCGACGGACTTGCTGACGATGTTCGACGACGTGTTCGGCGCGAGGTGCAGCATCTTCGAACCGGTGTCCTGGTGCTGGCCTTCGCCGGCGAACGCGACGGACAGAACCTCACCCTTGGCGTGCTCGCCGGTCATCCAGACCGCCGGGTACTTCATGGTGACCTTGGAACCGATGTTGCCGTCGATCCACTCCATGGTGGCGCCTTCTTCGGCCTTCGCACGCTTGGTCACCAGGTTGTAGACGTTGTTCGACCAGTTCTGGATGGTCGTGTAGCGGCAACGCCCGCCCTTCTTGACGATGATCTCGACGACCGCCGAGTGCAGCGAATCCGACTTGTAGATCGGTGCGGTGCACCCCTCGACGTAGTGCACGTACGCACCTTCGTCGACGATGATCAGGGTCCGCTCGAACTGGCCCATGTTCTCGGTGTTGATGCGGAAGTACGCCTGCAGCGGGATGTCGACGTGGACGCCCGGCGGGACGTAGATGAACGAGCCACCCGACCACACCGCGGTGTTCAGTGCGGAGAACTTGTTGTCACCGGCCGGGATGACCGAGCCGAAGTACTCCTTGAAGATCTCCGGGTGCTCCTTGAGGCCGGTGTCGGTGTCCATGAAGATGACACCCTGCTCCTCGAGGTCCTCACGGATCGAGTGGTAAACAACCTCGGACTCGTACTGAGCCGCGACGCCGGACACCAGGCGCTGCTTCTCGGCTTCGGGGATGCCGAGTCGGTCGTACGTGTTCTTGATGTCGGCGGGCAGGTCGTCCCAAGTGGCCGCCTGCTTCTCGCTCGAGCGCACGAAGTACTTGATGTTGTCGAAGTCGATGCCGTCGAGATTGGAACCCCAGTTCGGCATGGGCTTGCGATCGAAGGTCTTGAGTGCCTTGAGGCGCGTCTCGAGCATCCACTCGGACTCGCTCTTCTTCTGCGAGATGTCGCGCACGACAGCTTCGGACAGCCCACGCGTGGCGCTGGCGCCGGCGGCGTCGGAGTCCGACCAGCCGTATCCGTAGGTGCCCAGGGAGGCGATGGTTTCGTCCTGGGTCAACGGAGCTGCCGGGATTGTCGATACCGGGGGTGTCACCTGATCTGGTGTGACGGTCATGCGTGCTCCTTCCGGAGGCGTTGCTGCGACTCGAGGCTGTACGAGATCCGACGCGAGGCTGAGCGCCGGTTCGGTGCGGTGGAACTACTGCTGTCGGGTACAACGCTGGACCCGACGTGGATATTCGATTCGGCCGAGGGAATGCCGAGCTCGGTTGTGGCGAGCGGTACGTGAGTGGTGCATGCACAGTCGCCGTTGGCGATCGTGGCCAGCCGCTGCACGTGCGTTCCGAGGAGTTCGGCGAACGCCTCGCGCTCGGCGGTGCACAACTCGGGAAACTCCGATGCCACGTGCGACACCGGGCAGTGATGCTGGCAGATCTGGACGCCGGTACCCACGTGGCGCGTCGACGCCGCGAATCCGGCGTCGGTCAGAGCCTGCGAGATCGCGTCTGCGGTGGCTTCGACCGAATCGGGTGAGCTGTGGTCGGCCGGTACGACGTCGGCCACGATGGACTGGATGCGACGGCGAGCAAAAGTCTCGATGGCACCGTCGCCACCGATCTCGCGCAACTGCCGCATGGCCGCACCGGCGAGATCGTCGTAGGAATGGCCGAGACGTGAGCGACCGGTCGCGGTGAGCTGGAAGAGCTTGGCCGGTCGGCCGCGGCCCTTCTGCAGTCGTCCCGGTGTGACCGTGGATCGGGCTTCGCCGGCGTCGATGAGCGCGTCGAGGTGGCGACGAACTCCCGCCGCACTCAGACCCAACTTCAGCCCGATGTCCGACGCGCTGACAGGTCCGTCCTCGAGCAGAAGGGTGACGATCGCGGACCGAGTTTGGCCCTCGGGCGCAGCAGAGGAGGGACCGGTGGACCGGTCCGTCGCGTCGGCTGTCGTTTTCACAACACCAGTGTGACGGAATTGGTGCTGGTCTTCCAGCAAGGGGACCCTGGCCTGATCCAGCGCGAAGTTCGTTTACGCTCCGACACGTGCCTCCACCCGCCGCCGATTCGAGTGCTTCCGCTCCGACGCGGGCGCGAAGGTGGGCAACGACACAGGTGCGGCGCGTCCTCGGTGTCGACGATTCACGGCCGCACGGCACGGTGGCTGTACTGAACGACGTCGAACCGGACCGCCCCGGTCTCGACTCCGCCGAACTGAATGCTCTACGCAACGTGCGACTGTTCGGCGCCGTCGGATCGGTGATGATGGCCGTCGGGGCTCTCGGCGCCGGTGCGCAGCCCGTTCTTCAGAACCCGCTCCAGGGCGTTCGTGTTCTGGGACTTTTCGCTCGGATCCCGACGTCGGCGCTGTCGGTGACGATGATCGGCACCGTCATGGTGGTGTTGTCGTGGCTGATGCTCGGACGGTTCGCGGTCGGATCGTTCCGCGGCGGGTCGCCCCGCCGCCTGAGCCGGTCGCAGCTCGACCGGACGCTGCTGCTGTGGATCGTTCCGTTGTCGGTCGCACCGCCGATGTTCAGCAAGGACGTTTACTCGTATCTGGCGCAGAGCGAGATCACCGCACGGGGTCTCGACCCCTACGTCCTGGGCCCACGTGAGGCGCTGGGCCTGGACAACGTGCTGACTCGAACGGTGCCGACTATCTGGCGGGACACTCCCGCGCCCTACGGTCCGCTGTTTCTGTGGATCGGCCGCGGCATCACCTGGCTCACCGGCGACAACATCGTCTTCGGAATCTTTCTGCACCGTGTGGTGGCACTGGCCGGCGTGGCGTTGATCGTATGGTCGCTCCCCCGCCTCGCCGCGCGGTGCCGAGTCTCCAGTGTCGGCGCACTGTGGCTCGGTGCAGCGAACCCGCTTCTCCTGTTCCACCTCGTGGCGGGCATTCACAACGAAGCGTTGATGTTGGGACTGATGCTTGCCGGCATCGAATTGTCCTTGCGCGCTATCGAATCCGCTTCTCCGATCCGCGGTCCCGCGCTCGCTCTGCTGATCGGCGGCGCCGGGCTGATCGCCCTGTCCGCCACGGTCAAGATTCCGTCGCTACTCGCCCTGGGGTTCGTGGGTATGGCCCTGGCACGACGGTGGGGTGCAACGGTCCGATCCGTCCTCGCATCGGCCGCTCTGCTGGCCGGCGTGGCCGCCGCCGTCATGTTGGTGATCAGTTGGGCGAGTGGACTGGGCTTCGGCTGGGTGAACACCTTGAACACCGCCAGCGCGGTGCGAAGCTGGATGTCTTTACCCACTCTGCTCGGTATGGGAACCGGCCGGGCGGGCGTGCTCCTGGGAATCGGTGACCACACCACAGCAGTGCTGAGTCTGACCCGGCCCATCGCGTCCGTCGTCGCCGGCGTCATCGCCCTACGAATGTTGATCGCTGTCCTCAGAGGCCGTCTGCATCCGATCGGAGCGCTGGGCGTGTCGCTCGGAGCTCTCGTCCTGCTGTTCCCCGTCGTGCAGCCCTGGTACCTGCTCTGGGCTGTCACTCCGTTGGCGGCGTGGGCCACGCGACCGGTGTTCCGCGTCCCGGTGATCTGTTTCTCGGCCTTCGTGAGCGTGATCCTGATGCCGAACGGAAGCGAATACCAGCCCTTCGTGATCGTGCAGGCGGCAATTGCCACCATCCTGACTGTGACCGCACTCATAGCGGTGACCCGAAACCATCTACCGTGGCGCACACCCGACGGGGCGGAAACGGAGCACCCCAGGTCGGGCGCCTACTCTGGATCATTGTGACCGCACCGCCTCTCTCCTCCTCCACCACAGTGACGACCCCTGCGGTGGCTCTGCACGGAGTGCGCAAGAGCTACGGCGACGTCGCGGCGGTCGACGGTCTCGATCTCGTACTCGAGCGCGGGCGTGTCCTCGCGCTTCTCGGACCCAACGGCGCCGGAAAGACCACCACCGTCGAGATGTGCGAAGGGTTCGTCTCCGCCGATTCGGGTGATGTCCGCATTCTCGGTCTCGACCCGGCCACGCAGTCCGCTCAGCTGCGCCCGCGCATCGGCGTCATGTTGCAGGGTGGCGGCGCGTACCCCGGCTCGCGGGCCGGCGAGATGTTGCGGCTCGTCGCGTCCTACTCCGCCGACCCGATCGACCCGACCTGGCTGCTGTCGAGGCTGGGTCTGACCGACGCGGTCCGAACCCCGTACCGCCGTCTGTCCGGCGGGCAGCAGCAACGACTGTCACTGGCCTGCGCGCTGGTCGGGCGGCCCGAACTCGTCTTCCTCGACGAGCCGACCGCAGGACTCGACGCTCAGGCGCGTCTGCTGGTGTGGGACCTGATCGACGCCCTTCGCCGTGACGGCGTGAGCGTGCTGCTGACGACGCACCTCATGGACGAAGCCGAGCAACTCGCCGACGACCTGGTCATCATCGACCACGGCAAGGTCGTCGCGTCCGGTACTCCCACCGAGCTGACCAGCCGAGGCGCCGAAGGGCAACTGCGCTTCTCCGCCCCCGCCGGTCTGGATCTGACCCTTCTGCAGACCGTTCTGCCCGAGGGGTTCGACCCGATCGAAGCGTCGCCGGGAAACTACCTTCTCGAGGGCACGATCGACCCACAGGTTCTTGCCACCGTGACCTCGTGGTGCGCGCGATTGAACGTGCTGGCCACCGATCTTCGCGTCGAGCAGCGCAGCCTCGAGGACGTCTTCCTCGAACTCACAGGACGGGAGCTCCGAGGGTGACCACGACCCGCCGAGCAGACGGCGTCGACAACCGATTCGAGCCGGGGACGTTCACACCCGACCCGCGACCGGCCCCCAAAGCATCGATGCTGTTCGCGCAGTCCAAGCTCGAACTCACGCTCTTGCTTCGTAACGGCGAGCAACTGCTGCTGACGCTGTTCATCCCCATCACTCTCCTGATCGGGCTGTGCCTGCTCCCGTTCGGAGAGCTGGGAACGGACCGCGTCGACACCGTCGTTCCGGCAGTGATGACCGTTGCCGTCATGTCGACCGCCTTCACCGGACAGGCGATCGCCGTCGGATTCGACCGGCGGTACGGCGCCCTCAAACGGCTCGGCGCCACCGCGCTACCGCGCTGGGGAATCATTGCGGGCAAATCGATCGCCGTCGTGATCGTGGTGGTCCTGCAGTCGGTGGTGCTCGGCGTGATCGGTGCTGCCCTCGGGTGGCGGCCGGAGCTCGGCGGTCTCGCGCTCGGCGCCGTCATCATCGCGCTGGGAACGGTGACGTTCGCCGCGATGGGACTGTTGCTCGGTGGAACTCTCCGCGCGGAGATCGTGCTGGCCCTGGCCAACATCCTGTGGTTCGCGATGCTGGGCGTGGGCAGCGTCATCTTCGCCACCGACGCGCTTCCCGCGGGAGTGCACACCGTGGCGCGCTTGATTCCGTCCGGTGCGCTGGCGGAAGGACTCGAGCGAGCCGTCGGTGGATCGGTGGACGTCTTCGCTGTGGTCGTCCTAGCAGTGTGGGCGCTCGTATGCGGATGGCTTGCCACTCGCAAGTTCAAATTCGTCTAGGGGCGGTCCACTACACGGTGTAGTTTGCCCGCGATCTACCATCGAACAGTGCTGTATCGAGGGTTTCTCCGAGTGGTCGACCGTCTCCCGCTGCCCTCACTGAGGGTGCAGAAGATCATCGCGTTCGTGGTCATCGTGACCCAGGGCGGTATCTCCGTCACGGGCGCGGTGGTGCGGGTCACTGCGTCCGGTCTGGGTTGCCCGACATGGCCACAGTGCTTCCCCGGCAGCTTCACCCCCGTCGGCGTGTCCGAGGTTCCGGTCATCCACCAGGCTGTCGAGTTCGGTAACCGCATGCTGACGTTCGCTGTGGTGCTCGCCGCCGCCGCGATCGTCCTTGCCGTCACTCGAGCGCGCAGGCGTCGGGAAGTCCTTGCCTACGCGTGGCTGATGCCCGGCGGCACCGTGCTGCAAGCCGTCCTCGGCGGCATCACCGTCCTGACCGGTCTGCTGTGGTGGACCGTGGCGGTGCACCTGCTCGTGTCGATGCTGATGGTGTGGCTCGCCACGGTGATGTACAGCAAGATCGACCAGCCCGACGACGGCATCACGGTCGCCGCCATCCCCGCTCCCCTGCGCCTGCTGACGGCACTGACCGGCGTCGTGCTGGGATTTCTGCTGGTGGCCGGAACCATGGTGACCGGCGCCGGCCCGCACGCGGGTGACGCCAGCATCGAAAGGCCGGTGCCCCGTCTACAGGTCGAGATCACCACACTGGTTCACCTGCACGCAGACCTCCTGATCGCCTACCTCGCGTTGCTGGTCGCGCTCGGGTTCGGGCTGTACGCCGTCGGCGCGTCGGAACGGGTGAAGACGCGGCTCAAGGTCGTCGTCGTGCTGGTGATCGCACAGGCCGGTGTCGGCGTCGTGCAGTACATCACCGACGTACCTGCGGCACTGGTGGCCGTCCACGTAGCGGGCGCTGCGTTCTGCACGGCAGCCACCGCCGCGCTGTGGTCCGCAGGCCGGACGCGCGAGGCGGTACCCGCACAGCTGGAAGAGAAGGTCGAGCCGGGTAGGTAAGACCGACCGACTAGCTGATCGGCTCGTTCCGCGCCTTCGGGAACTTGGTCTGCTTCGCGACCCAGCCGGCCATCTGCGCAAAATGACCCTTGCGCGGTGTCACGACACTGGAGAGTTCACGATCCCACTTCGCAACTTCGACGTTGTCGAGATGCTTCACCACGTTCTGTGCTGTCGTCAGATCCGGTGCCACGCGATCGCCCAGGATCCCGTCCGACCCGACCAGGGTGATGCGAACGCCGGCGCGACCCAGCGGCTGCAGTACGGCCTTCGCCGAACCGCCGTGCGCCGCAACGAAAGACGAGATCGAACTCACCAGATGCTTCGGCGGCGCCGCGGTCTCCGTATCGGTTCCCGGCTCGCCGAGATCGGAGTTCTCGATGCTGTGCGTGGTCATGGCCAAACTTTACCGCGGCATGCCAGACTCGTTTCATGCACGCTGTCGTCGTAAACAAGACCGGTGGACCCGAAGTACTCGAGTACACGGAGGTTCCGGATCCGCAGCCCGGTGAGACCGACCTGCTCGTTGCGGTCGACGCCGCGGGCATCAACTTCATCGACACGTACTTCCGAAGCGGAATGTATCCGCGTCCGCTCCCCTACACCGTCGGCGACGAAGGGTCGGGCGTCGTCGAAGCCGTCGGCGCACAGGTCACGCAGTTCGCCGTGGGCGACCGCGTCGCGTGGTCCGCCGCCCCCGGAAGCTACGCCGAGAAGGTCGTCGTCGCGGCCGACAAGGCACTGCACGTTCCGGACCACGTGTCGGCTCCCCAAGCAGCCTCCGTGCTGCTCCAGGGCATGACGGCCCACTACCTCGCCAACTCGACCTACCCGATCCAGTCGGGGGACGTCGTGCTCGTCCACGCCGGTGCGGGCGGTACCGGGTTGCTGCTCACCCAACTGGCGAAGGCCAAAGGGGCGACGGTGATCACCACCGTGTCCACCGACGAGAAGGAAGAACTCTCTCGCGGCGCCGGCGCCGATCACGTGCTGCGGTACGAGGCGGACGTGGCAGCCGAGGTCCGTGACCTCACGGGCGGAGAAGGCGTGCACGCCACCTACGACGGGGTCGGAAAGTCGACGTTCGAGGCGTCGGTTGCGTCGACTCGCGTCCGCGGCACAGTCGCCTTGTTCGGAGCCGCGAGCGGACCGGTCCCGCCGTTCGATCTGCAGCGTCTGAACGGTCTGGGCTCGCTGTTCGTCACCCGTCCGACGCTGGCGCACCACGTGCGCAACCGCGAAGAACTGGAATGGCGCGGCGGTGAAGTATTGAACCTGCTGTCCGACGGGACCCTCTCCGTGCGTGTCGGCGCGGAATATCCCTTGGCCGAGGCCGCGCGAGCCCACACCGATCTGGAAGCGCGGGCGACGACCGGGTCCATCGTTCTGGTGCCCTGACCCTTCCGGTCGGAATCTTCCTACCTCCGCGTGACCTTGACCAACGCGTCGAGCAACCGGTCGACGTCTTCGTCGTCGTTGTAGGGCGCAACCCCGACTCGCACTGCTCCCTCGGTACTCAACCCCAGGTGTCGAGCCCCCTCGTCGCAATAGAAGGCGCCGGCTCCGACCGCGATCTTCAGCTCTCCGAGTCGTCCGGCGATCGTTGCAGCGGACATTCCGTCGATCGTGAAAAGCACTGTGGGCGTTCGCTCGAGCGCTCGTGAGTACATGGTCACGCCCGGCAGTTCACCGACGCCCTGCTCGATACGACGGAGCAACCGGCCCTCGTGCTGATCGATGGTCGACATCGCGGCGACGAGGGCGCTGCGCCGATCCCGTTGTGGCGCAACGGCTGCCACGAAGTCAATCGCTGCCGTGACACCCGCCATCTGTTCGTAAGGGAGGGTGCCCAGCTCGAACCGTTCGGGTAGTGCGTTGCTGGACGGGTCCAGCTTTTCCGGCCGGAGGTTGTCGAGGAGGTCCCGCCGACCGGTTGCGAACGCGCAGTGCGGTCCGAGCAATTTGTACGGAGAGAAGACGAAGAAGTCTGCACCGAGCGTCGCCATGTCCACGGGGTGATGCGCCGCGTAGTGCACACCGTCGACGTACACCAGACCGCCGACTCGGTGGACGACCTCGGCGATGGCCGCCACGTCCGGAATGGTTCCGATCAGGTTCGAGGCTGCGGTCAGCGCGACGATTCGAGTGCGCTCGGACAGCACTTCGGAGACGGCGTCGGCGGTCAGTTCCCCAGTCTCGGGGTCGAAGTCGACCCATCGGACGACGGCGCCGGTGCGGCGAGCCACCTCGATCCACGGCCGCACGTTGGAATCGTGATCGAGGCGCGTCACGACTACCTCGTCGCCGGGTGTCCAGTCCGCACTGATCGCATGCGCGAGGTGATAGTTGAGCGCGGTGGCACTGCGTCCGTGGATGGCCAGATCGGGCTCGATCCCGAGGAGATCGCCGACTGCAGAACGGCATTCGAGAACGATCCTGTCGGCGTTGCGCGCGCCGACCGAGGTGGCTCCCCGGTTCGACAGCGGCAACGTCAGAGCCTGAGCGATCGCGTCGCCGACGGGCGTCGGAGTCTGCGTACCTCCGGGACCGTCGAAGAATGCCCATTCGGCGTCGGCCAACGAGGGGAAGAACGCCCTGAATCGGGCCACATCGAAGGATCCGTTTGCTGCTGGCGATGTCGCCATCGTGAACTCCTCTGTTGCCGCGTCGTCTGATGTCGACCGTAGCGAGTCCATTCGATCTACTGTTCAGCGGTTCAACGCACTTCGCGCATTCAGCTGCACAAGAATTGCCTTGCTACTTGTCGAGCTCCCGCAGCGCACGCAGGTGCACCGTTGCCCATGAGCGGAACGGTTTCCACGCTTCGGTGATCTGGTCGATCGAGCGATCACCGCCGTAGCGCTTGGCGATTTCGTCCTTCAGGTGGCTTTCGTTGCGGGGCAGCACATCGGGAAAGTTGGCCCCGCGGATCACCACGAGCTCGGCCGAGAACGGTCCCATCCCCAGGATGCTCTGCACCCCGGCCATCGCATCGGCCGGCTGCAGCGAGCGAAGACGAGAGCCGGCGAGCTGGCCGTCGAGAGCGGCCTCGGCGATCGCATGCAGGTACTCCGCCTTGCGTCCGGGCAGATCGAGGGATTCCGCACGCAGAGTGGCCGGGGACGGAAAGGCTCCGTCGTCGCCGAGCTGCTGCAGGAGGCGTCTCTTGATCGCCGCCGCCTGCCTTACAGCCAGGCGCTGGGTCAGCACCGACCACACGGCCGCCTCGTAGGGCGAGAAGAAGCCGCACGGCCGGAACCCACTGAGCCGGGCCTGCGCATCCGCAATGACCCCATCGCGCGCCGCGACATCGGGCCAGCCGCGTCCATCGATGTCTATCGACAGCAGCCGACGTACCTGCTCGGTCGCAGCATCCAGCTCGCCCGGGCCCTCGACCACGATGCGGACGGACGGCCCGTCCTGGGTGATGACGGCATCGACCCGCTGCCAGTCGGTATCGCAGAGGAAAGCGGTGTGGATGCCTGCGGCCTGCGTCTGGGATACAAGTCTGCCGGGGGTGAAACCCTCCCAGAATCGCTTACTGGTGGCGAGCGACCAGGGCCCGACAATCTCGTGAACAGTCTCGAGTCGAGTCATGGATCAAACGAATCGCTGATGAAACTCTCCTGACCTTGAAACAGGAACACCAGCGTTGGTCTTCAACCCCGGACCACCGCTGCCGTTCCACTCTGTCGCGAAACGGGACGTCGGAGCGAAACACCTTCGTACGTATCTCGCCTCAGGAGAAGAACGACGCCACGGTTCCCATGTTCAGCACGGAATCGACCGCCAGACCGATGAAGACGACAGACAGATAGTTGTTCGACTGCAGAAACAGACGCAGGGGCTTCACCGGCTCGCCGCGGCGCACACCGGAGTACAGCTGGTGCGCCATGAGGAGGAACCAGGCACCGGCCACGAGTGCGACGGCCGCATAGACGACGCCGGTAGCCGGGACGAGCGCAAGGGTCGCAGCGACGGTGAGCCAGGTGTAGATGACGATCTGCTTGGTGACGACCTTCTCAGTCGCGACGACCGGCAGCATCGGCACGCCCGCGGCTTTGTAGTCGTCCTTGTATCGCATAGCCAGCGCCCAGGTGTGCGGCGGCGTCCAGAAGAAGATGACTAGGAACAGAACGATGGCTTGCCAGCCGACGGTGCCCGTGACCGCGGACCAGCCGACGAGTGCAGGCATGCAGCCGGCGGCGCCGCCCCAGACCACGTTCTGCGACGTCCGCCGCTTGAGTCCGAGGGTGTAGACGAAGACGTAGAACAAGATGGTCGCAACGACGAGCAACCCGCTGAGCAGGTTGGCGGCCCACCACAGCCACAGGAACGACGCGATGCCGAGGGCCGTTCCGAACACGAACGCGTGCGATGTGGGAACGGCGGCACGCGCAAGCGGGCGACGGGCGGTGCGCTTCATCAGCTTGTCGATGTCGGCGTCGGCCACGCAGTTCAGGGTGTTGGCCGAGGCCGCACCCATCCAGCCACCGAAAAGCGTCGCCAGCAAAAGGGGCAGGTTCACGTTGCCGCGATCGGCGAGCAGCATCGTCGGAATGGTCGCGACGAGGAGAAGCTCGATGACGCGAGGCTTGGTCAGCGCAATGTAGGCGAGCGGCTTGGCGGTGAGTTGTCCGAGCCTCGATTGCGGTGCCGACGTCGTCACTTCCGATGCGGATGTGTCGGCGAACCCGTGTCCACCGGGGCGCTGCCCTATCCGCACTCGTATCTCCTGTGACTGTCGTAAATCGGGAAAGCTCGACCAGAAAGCTCACTGCTACTACAAGCGATGGTAGACGCCATCACCGGCGGCACCCCAATCGGTCGTGGGTGACACACACGACGTGTCGATGCGTCGGCCGCGGGGCAACCGGCGACGTACATGTCGCGGCCGGGCAGGACAGGTCGCGGGCAAGGTCCAACCGGAACTAGGCTGGACCACAGATGTCCCACCGTCGGCAGGATTTCGTCTCGGGGTCTGTCCCGAGGCGTGGCCCTGTCCCCTCTCAACCGTCAGGAGACCTCTCCTCGTGTCGATCACAGACGACATTTCCGTTCTCACCACGCCGCACCACCCCGACGGCTGGACCGACCTCGACACGCGATCGGTCGACACCGTGCGTGTTCTCGCCGCGGATGCGGTGCAGAAGGTCGGCAACGGCCACCCCGGCACGGCCATGAGCCTCGCGCCGCTGGCGTACACGTTGTTCCAGCGCACGATGCGCCACGATCCGACGGACACGACCTGGATCGGCCGCGACCGCTTCGTCCTCTCCTGCGGTCACTCGAGCCTGACCCTCTACATTCAGCTCTACCTCGGTGGGTTCGGCCTGGAACTGATCGACATCGAGTCGCTCCGCACCTGGAAGTCGAAGACCCCCGGCCACCCCGAATTCCGCCACACCAAGGGCGTCGAGATCACGACCGGGCCGCTCGGCCAGGGACTGGCTTCCGCCGTCGGCATGGCCATGGCGGCCCGCCGCGAACGCGGTCTGTTCGATCCCGAACCCGCGCTGGGTGAAAGCCCGTTCGATCACTACATCTACGTCGTCGCATCCGACGGTGACATCGAAGAGGGCATCACGTCCGAGGCGTCGTCGCTCGCCGGCACGCAGCAGCTCGGGAACCTCATCCTGTTCTACGACGACAACAAGATCTCCATCGAGCATTCGACGGACATCGCCCTGTCCGAGGACACCGCGAAGCGCTACGAGGCCTACGGCTGGCACGTCCAGATCGTCGAGGGCGGCGAGAACGTCACCGCAATCGAAGAGGCCGTCGAGGCAGCGAAGGCCGTCACCGACAAGCCGTCGATCATTCTGCTCCGCACGATCATCGGCTTCCCCGCTCCCAACATGATGAACACCGGAGCCGTGCACGGCGCCGCGCTCGGCGACGACGAAGTGGCCGCGGTCAAGGAGAAGCTCGGCTTCGATCCGAGCAAGACCTTCGAGGTGTCCGACGAGGTCATCGGCCACACGCGCGAGCTGCAGGAGCGCGGCCGCAAGGCGCATGCGGAGTGGGACTCCGAGTTCGCCGCGTGGGCCGAGCGCGAGCCCGAGCGCAAGAAGCTGCTGGACCGCCTGACCGAAGGCACGTTGCCCGAAGGATGGACCGACGCGCTGCCGACCTGGGAGGTGGGCGGCAAGGCGGTCGCCACCCGCGCCGCCTCGGGTGAGGTTCTGAACGCCGTCGCAGACATTCTGCCCGAGTTGTGGGGTGGCTCCGCCGACCTCGCCGGCAGCAACAACACGACCATGAAGGGTGCCAAGTCCTTCGGACCCACGTCGATCTCGACCGACGACTGGGATGCCGAACCCTACGGCCGCACGCTGCACTTCGGCATCCGCGAGCACGCGATGGGCGCAATTCTGTCCGGCATCGTCATGCACGGCCCGACCCGCGCGTACGGCGGCACGTTCATGCAGTTCAGCGACTACATGCGCGGCGCTGTGCGACTCGCGTCGCTGATGGACATCGATCCGATCTACGTGTGGACCCACGATTCGGTCGGCCTGGGCGAGGACGGTCCGACGCACCAGCCGGTCGAGCACCTGACCGCACTGCGCGCCATCCCGAACCTGTCCGTGGTCCGACCCGCCGACGCAAACGAGACCGCGCACGCGTGGCAGTCCGTGCTCGCGCGGTCGTCCAGCAGCGGACCGGTCGGGCTCGCGCTCACCCGTCAGGGTGTGCCGATTCTGGAGGGCACCTCGTACGAGGGAGTGTCCAAGGGCGGATACGTGCTGTCCGATGCCGAGAACGGCGCGCCCGACGTCGTGCTGATCGGTACCGGGTCCGAGGTGCAGTACGCCGTCGAAGCGGCAACGTTGCTGAAGGAACAGGGAATCGCCGCACGGGTCGTCTCCATGCCGTGCATGGAGTGGTTCGAAAGTCAGGATCAGACGTACCGCGATCAGGTGATCCCGCCGACCGTGAAGGCGCGGGTGTCCGTCGAAGCCGGCATCGCGATGTCGTGGCACAAGCTCGTCGGCGACGCCGGCGAGACCGTCTCCCTGGAGCACTTCGGCGAATCTGCAGACGCCGCAACGCTGTTCCGTGAGTACGGATTCACCGCCGAAGCCGTGGCCGCCGCCGCGCAGCGCTCGATCACCACAGTGAAGGGATAACCGCCATGACCCAGAACGAGAACCTCGTTGCGTTGTCCGAAGCCGGCGTCTCCGTCTGGCTCGACGACCTTTCCCGTGAACGCATCAAGTCGGGAAACCTGAAGCAACTCATCGACACGAAGAGCGTCGTCGGTGTCACCACGAACCCGTCGATCTTCCAGGCCGCATTGAGCAAGGGCGATGCCTACGACGAGCAGGTCAACAAGCTCGCCGGTGAGGGTGCCGACGTCGACACCACCATTCGCACGGTCACCACGGACGACGTCCGCGACGCCTGCGACATCTTCCTGCCCCAGTACGAGGCCAGTGCCGGCGTCGACGGACGCGTCTCCATCGAGGTCGACCCCCGGGTTGCCCACGACGCCGACGTCACCTACTCGCAGGCAGTCGAGCTGTGGAAGATCGTCGACCGGCCGAACCTGCTGATCAAGATCCCGGCGACCGAAGAAGGCATTCCGGCCATCGCCAAGGTGATCGGTGAGGGCATCAGCGTCAACGTCACACTGATCTTCTCGGTCGAGCGGTACGAGCTGGTCATGAACGCCTACCTCGAGGGTCTCGAGAAGGCACGCGCCGCCGGGCACGACGTCTCGAACATCCACTCGGTCGCATCGTTCTTCGTCTCGCGCGTCGACACCGAGATCGACAAGCGACTCGACGCCATCGGCACCCCCGAGGCCGTCGAGCTGAAAGGCAAAGCAGCACTGGCGAATGCGCGCCTCGCCTACGTCGCGTACCAGCAGGTGTTCGAGGTCGGCCCGCGTTTCCACGAGCTCGCCGGCAGCGGTGCCCGCCCGCAGCGTCCGCTCTGGGCGTCGACCGGAGTGAAGGATCCGAACCTGCCCGACACGCTCTACGTGACCGAGCTGGTCTCGCCGAACACGGTCAACACAATGCCGGAGAAGACGATGGACGCCGTCGCCGACCACGGCGAGATCACCGGCGACACCGTCAGCGGCAAGGGTCCCGAGTCGCAAGAGATCTTCGACAAGATCGCCGCACTCGGCATCGACCTCACCGACGTCTTCCTCGTCCTCGAGAACGAGGGCGTCGAGAAGTTCGAAGGCGCGTGGACCGAGCTGCTCGAGGCCACCGACCAGCAGCTCAAAGCCTCCAGTAAGGGCTGATCGTATGGCCGCGACGGATGACACCTGGGTCAATCCGCTTCGTGACAACCGAGACAAGCGTCTCCCGAGGATCGCCGGGCCCTGCAGCCTGGTGATTTTCGGTGTCACGGGCGACCTTGCCCGCAAGAAGCTGATGCCGGCCGTGTACGACCTCGCAAATCGTGGCCTGCTCCCTCCCGGATTCGCGCTGATCGGGTTCGCCCGTCGTGACTGGAGCGACGAGGATTTCGCGGGCGTCGTGCACGACGCCGTGCGTCAACATGCTCGAACACCGTTCCGAGAAAGTGTGTGGGACCGCCTGGCCGAGGGAATTCGCTTCGTACGCGGCACCTTCGACAACACCGACTCGTTCGATGCCTTGGCCACGACGCTGTCGAGTCTCGATGTCGAACGTGGCACCGGCGGCAATCATGCGTTCTACCTGTCGATTCCGCCCAGTTCGTTTCCCGTTGTCCTCGAACAGCTCTCGAAGTCCGGCCTCGCCGCCGGCGAAAGTGCCGACCAGTGGCGACGCGTCGTCATCGAGAAGCCGTTCGGCCACGACCTTCAGAGCGCCAAGGAGCTCAACGAGGTCGTGAACCGAGTGTTCCCGGAGGACAGGGTCTTTCGAATCGACCACTACCTCGGCAAGGAGACGGTGCAGAACATCCTGGCGCTTCGATTTGCGAACCAGCTGTTCGACCCGATCTGGAACTCGCACTACGTCGATCATGTCCAGATCACGATGGCCGAGGACATCGGTCTGGCCGGTCGCGCGGGGTACTACGACGGCATCGGCGCGGCCCGCGACGTGATCCAGAACCACCTGCTCCAACTCTTGGCCATCACGGCGATGGAAGAGCCCGTCAGCTTCAGCCCCTCCGAGTTGCAGACGGAGAAGATCAAGGTCCTCTCCGCCACCAAATTGGCCGAGCCGTTCGCCGAGACCGCCGCCCGCGGGCAGTACACGTCGGGATGGCAGGGCAGCCAGAAGGTGGAGGGACTGAAGGAAGAAGAGGGGTTCGACACAGAGTCGAACACCGAGACCTACGCCGCCATCACCCTCGAGGTCGACACCCGTCGGTGGGGTGGGGTTCCCTTCTACTTGCGCACCGGAAAGTCGTTGGGGCGCCGCGTCACCGAGATCGCAATGATCTTCAAGCGCGCTCCGCACCTTCCCTTCGACGCGACGATGACCGAGGAACTCGGCCAGAACGCCCTCGTCATCCGGGTGCAGCCCGATGAGGGTGTCACGCTGCGATTCGGATCGAAGGTGCCGGGGTCGTCGATGCAGGTACGCGACGTCTCGATGGATTTCAGTTACGGGCAGGCGTTCACCGAGTCCTCCCCCGAGGCGTACGAACGGCTGATCCTCGACGTTCTGCTGGGTGAACCGTCTCTCTTCCCGGTGAATGCCGAGGTGGAGTTGTCATGGAAGATTCTCGACCCGATTCTCGACTACTGGGCGTCCGGTGGCGAAGCGGATCCGTACCAAGCCGGTTCGTGGGGCCCGGATTCCGCGAACGAGATGATGGAACGCACCGGCCGTGAATGGAGAAGGCCATGATCGTCGATCTACCGTCCACAACGACCGGTGCCGTGTCGAAGAAGCTGATGGAACTGCGCGAGACGGGCGGTGCAGTCACCCTCGGGCGGGTGCTGACCCTCGTGGTCATGACGCGTGACTCCGCGGGCGCCGAGACGGCGATCGAAGCGGCCAACGAGGCCAGCCGCGAGCACCCCTGCCGGGTGATCGTGCTGGCCTTGGACAGTCGGGACACCGAGCCGAAGCTCGACGCTCAGATCCGTGTCGGCGGTGACGCCGGCGCATCCGAGGTGGTCGTTCTCCGCCTGTACGGCGAGATGGCCGAGCACGAGGAGAGCGTCCTCATGCCCTTCCTGCTCCCGGACACCCCGGTCGTCGCATGGTGGCCCGATGTCGCCCCACCGGTTCCGTCGAAGGATCCCGTGGGACGTCTGGCCATCCGCCGGATCACCGACGCCACGAACGCGGCAGACCCCAAGGCGGCGATCGCGAGTCGTCTCGACTCGTACTCCGAAGGCGACAGCGATCTCGCGTGGAGTCGCATCACCTACTGGCGGGCGTTGCTGACCAGCGCGTTGGATCAGCATGCATCGGATCCTGTTGTCTCCGTGGTCGTGTCGGGCCTTCGCGAGGAACCTGCTCTCGACATCCTGGCCGGATGGCTCGCGGCGCGTCTGCACGTGAAGGTCGTGCGCAAGGTCGGCGATCTCTTCGTGAAGATGAACATGGAGAACAGCTCGGTATCCATTGCGCGGCCGCAGACAGGAACGACCGCCACGTTGGTGCGGACCGGCCAACCCGACAGTCGAGTGACATTGGGACGCCGCGAAACTCGCGACTGCCTGGCAGAAGAACTACGTCGCCTCGATCGCGACGAAATCTACGAGGAAGCCCTCGCGGGCTTGGCAAAGGTGACGTATGAGTGAACCGACCGTCCGCACGTTCCCTGATTCGGCCGCGCTGTCGACGGCGGCTGCGGCCGCGTTCGTCGACGTCGTCGTCGCGGCGCAGAAGGAGCGCGGCACTGCGTCCGTCGTGTTGACGGGAGGCGGAACGGGAATCGCGACGCTGAAAGCGTTGCGCGAGAACAGCGGTGACGTCGATTGGTCGGCCGTGCACGTCTTCTTCGGAGACGAACGGTTCCTGCCGGAGGGTGACGGCGAGCGCAACTACGTGCAGGCGCGCGCCGCGCTCCTCGATCATGTACCGGTCGATGCCGACCTCGTGCACGCGATGGCGTCGTCCGACGGTCCACTCCGGGACGACATCGACGTTGCGGCGGCGACGTACCTGCAGGCGATTGCGGCCTTCGCGGCGCCCGACGGCGAACCGACGTTCGACATCCATCTCTTGGGCATGGGCGGTGAGGGACACATCAATTCGCTGTTTCCCCACACCGACGCCGTGCGCGAGTCCGAGCGGCTCGTGATCGCGGTGACCGACTCCCCCAAGCCGCCTCCGCGCCGGATCACGTTGACCTTGCCTGCCGTGCGCCGGGCCCGCCAGGTGTGGTTCCTGGTCGCCGGTGAGGAGAAGGCCGAAGCGGCCGCCGCCGCGATCAACGGTGCCTCGGCCGAGGACTGGCCGTCGGCCGGCGCGAAAGGTATCGACGAGACGGTCTGGTTCCTCGACGAGGCTGCCGCGTCCCAGCTCTGAGGCCTCACGATTCCGACGTCTTCCGCTGCGGCCGATCGTCGCGGGGAAACCGGCAGCCGTGCGGTGGTGCTGCGGGACTACGACCTCGGTGAGTGCGCGGAACGCCGGATCGCCATGCGGTAGCGGAAGATTCACAACGCTTCATACTCAGTACGACGCAGCGAAGCCGCTGCCGGTTCCATCGAACCGGCAGCGGCCTCCGGCCTAGCTGGTCACTCCGACCGGCCTCCGGCCTACCCGCTGTTCATTCCGACCGGCCTCCGGCCTACCCGCTGTTCCGCAGGGCCGTCGCCAACCCGTTCATGGTCAGCAGGATCCCGCGCTTGACCTGCTCGCGCTCGTCACCGGCACGAAACTGCCGAAGCAGCTCCACCTGAAGGTGATTGAGCGGCTCGAGGTACGGGAACCGGTTGAACACAGATCGCGCCAACGCAGGGTTGTCGTCGAGCAACCCGTCGTAGCCGGTGATGGCGAGGTACATCTCGACCGTCTTCGCGTGCTCCGTGCTGATCATTCCGAACACGTGCTCGCGCAGCGTCTGGTCAGGAACCAGCTCGGCGTAGCGGGCCGCCAGGCCCAGATCGGACTTGGCCATCACCTGCGCCATGTTGGAGAGCACCGTGCGGAAGAACGGCCACTTCGCGTTCAGCTCCGACAGTTTCGCCAGCTTCTCTGGATCGCCGCCCACCCAGTCCTCGAAGGCGGTTCCGACGCCGTACCAACCGGGCAGCATGACCCGCGACTGACTCCAGGACATCACCCACGGGATGGCCCGCAGGTCGTACACCGAGCTGGTGGGCTTGCGCGACGCCGGTCGACTACCGATGTTCAACTCACCGATCTCCGCGACGGGAGTGGACATGCGGAAGTAGTCCACGAACCCCGGCGTCTCGTGCACCAGCGCGCCGTAGGCAGCCTGAGCGCGTGCCGCGAGGTCGTCGAGGATCGCGTAGGCAGGTTCGGCGTCCTCCCCCAGTCCTTCCACGTCGAGCAGAGTGCTCTCGATGGTCGCGGCCAGCAGAGTCTCGAGGTTGCGACGGGCCAGGCGCGGCTCCGCGTACTTCGCCGCGATCACCTCGCCCTGCTCGGTGATGCGAAGCGATCCGGTCACGGCCCCGGTCGGCTGAGCCAGGATCGCGTCGTAGCTCGGGCCACCGCCGCGGCCGACCGTGCCGCCGCGACCGTGGAAGAGCCGCAGGCGGATTCCCGCGGTACGTGCGGCCTCGATCAGGTCCAGTTCCGCGCGGTACAGGGCCCAGTTCGCAGCGAGGTAACCACCGTCTTTGTTCGAGTCGGAGTACCCCAGCATGACTTCCTGGTTCATGCCGCGGGACTTCACCAACGCGCGGTAGACGGGGACGTCCATCGTGGCGAGGAGCGTCGCGGCGCCCTGCTTCAGGTCGTCGATCGTCTCGAACAGCGGTACCACCCCCACCTCGGACGTGGGACCGTCGCCGGCACCGGGGTCGAGGATCCCCGCCTCCTTGAGCAATACGGCAGCCTCGAGCATGTCGCTGACCGAGGTGCACATGCTGATGATGTAGTTCGGGATCGCGCCGCCGCCGAAGGTACGCACCACGTCGGCGGCCGAGGTGACGATGGCTAATTCCTTCGTGGTCAGCTCGCTGAACTCAGCGCGTGCGCTGATCAGCGGACGCCGTGTCTCGAGTTCCGCGGACAGGATCGCCACCCGTTCGTCCTCCGGCAACGACGTGTAGTCCGGGTGCACACCTGCCCAGGCGAGAAGCTCGGCGACGACTTCCTCGTGCACCTCGGAGTTCTGGCGCAAGTCGAGTCCGGACAGATGGAATCCGAAAGTCTCGATGGAGTACCGCAGTGTCGCCAGTCGATCGTCCGCCAGCGCTTCGTCGCCGATACCGCGCAGCGACGTATCGATGAGATCGAGATCGCTGAGCACCTCCTGCGGTGTGGAGTACGGGTCGAGAGTCGAGGCCAACCCGTGGTCCGGAACCACGTCGAGGACCTTCTCGGCCGTTTTCGTGAGCCGTCCACGGATGCCGCGCAACGCCTGCCGGTACGGCTCGTCCGCGCGGAACACGGACTCGTCACCGGCCGACGTGGCGAGAGCGCCGAGCTCCGGCGTCACCTCGACCAGTCGTGCGGACATCGACAGTTCGTCCTCGAGGTGTACCAGCTGATCGAGGTAGTGCGCGAACGCGACCTGAGCTGCACGGTTGCTGGCCTGGTGCACCACCTCGCCCGTGACGAACGGGTTGCCGTCTCGGTCGCCACCGATCCACGAGCCGGGCCGCAGCATCGGTTTCGGCAGCAGGTTCGCGCCGGGCCAGCGGCTGCGCAGTGCGTCGCGCAGCTCGGTGTTCACCTTGGGAATGACGTCGAAGAGCGACATCTGGTAGTACCGCAAGCCGACCTCGATCTCGTCCTGAATGCGCAAGCGCGACAGGCGAATCAACGCGGTCTGCCACAGCGTCAAGATCTGGCGGTGGATCTTCTTGTCGGTGTCGGCAAGTTCGTCGGGGTCGAGTTCGGTCCGCTCGCGGAACCGCATGAGATCGGTGATGCGGGTCTGCGTTTCGAAGATGGTGCGCCGACGGGTCTCGGTGGGATGTGCGGTGATGACGGGCGAGACGAGGGCATCGCGCAACAGATCTTCGACGACGGCGGAATCGAGCTGTGCTGCATCGAGTTTGGCGAAGGTCGACGCCAAGGAGCTGTCCTGCGGGGGCTCGCCTGCCTTGACGTGCACGGCGCGGCGTCGTTCCCGGTGAATGTCCTCGGCGAGGTTGGCGAGAAGTGAGAAGTGACTGAAGGCCCGGATGACCGGAATGGCGGTGGCGATGTCGATACCGTCGAACAGCTTCGACAATTCCGCGCGGTCGATCTCCGACCGGCGTACCCGGAAGGACTCGACGCGAGCTTTCTCCACGAGCGCGAACACGTCGTCGCCCTCGTGATCTCGGACGATGCTGCCGAGGATTCCTCCCAGCAGTCGGATGTCTTCGCGGAGCGGTTCGGTTGCCGGCAGGCCGGGATCAACTGCTGTCATACGCTCAGTATCGCCGCCGACTACGGGCGGCGCAGCACGAGTGCCCTACGCCGTCAAGCGAATTTGATCTCGAGACCGATACCGAGGATCGCGATGAGCCACACGACGGCCGTGAAGACGGTGACCCGGTCGAGGTTCTTCTCGACGACGCTCGAGCCGGAGAGGCTGGACTGAACCCCGCCGCCGAAGAGGCTGGACAAGCCGCCGCCCTTGCCGCGATGCAGCAGGACGAAGACGAGCAGCGCGACGCTGGTGACGATCAGCAGGATGTCCAGAAATGTATCCACGAGGAAGAATCCTACAGGTAACGCCCCGAGCACAGAATCATCGTGCGCGGGGCGTCACCGTGAGAGACGAACTAGACGTCAGGGAAGTGGTCCACCGGCGGCAATGGCCGACAGGGTGGCGAACTCGTCCGCCTTCAACGACGCACCGCCCACGAGGGCACCGTCGACGTCGGTCTGGCCGACGATCTCGCCGACGTTCTTCGCACTGACCGAACCACCGTAGAGAACGCGAACCGTGGCGGCGACGTCGACAGTGGACAGCGAGACGAGCTCCTGGCGAATGGCGCCGCACACCTCCTGCGCGTCCGACGCGCTCGCGACACGACCGGTTCCGATGGCCCAGACCGGCTCGTACGCGATGACGACCTTGCCGATGTCCTCGGCCGACAGTCCGGCCAACGATCCCCGCAGTTGCTCGACGTTGTAGTCGACGTGCGTGCCTGCCTCGCGAATGTCGAGACCCTCACCGATGCACACGATGGGCGTGAGCCCGTGCTTCAGCGCTGCCTTGGCCTTCGCCAGGACGGTCTCGTTGTCCTCGCTGTGGTTCGTGCGGCGCTCGGAGTGACCGACCACGACGTAGGTACACCCCAGCTTGGCGAGGAACGCCCCGCTGATCTCACCGGTGTAGGCACCGGAGTCGTGGACCGAAAGATCCTGGCCACCGTAGGTGAGCAGGAGCTTGTCGCCCTCGATCAGCGTCTGCACACTGCGAATGTCGGTGAACGGCGGAATGACCGCGACGTCCACCTTCTCGAAATACTTCGCCGGCAACGAGAAGGCGATCTTCTGCACCAGAGCGATGGCCTCGAGGTGCGTGAGGTTCATCTTCCAGTTGCCCGCGATGAGCGGTTTACGTGCCACGCGTCAGTCCTCCAGAACCGAAAGTCCGGGTAGCTCTTTGCCTTCGAGGTACTCGAGTGAGGCACCGCCACCGGTGGAAATGTGCGAGAAACCGTCGTCCGGCAATCCGAGAGCACGGACGGCCGCCGCCGAGTCGCCACCACCGACGACGCTGAACGCGCCCTTGGCCGTGGCGCCCACGATGGCCTCCGCGACACCCTTGGTACCCGCCGCGAACTTCTCGAACTCGAACACGCCCGCCGGACCGTTCCAGAACACCGTCTTGGCGTTCGCGAGCACGGCGGCGAAACGCTCCACCGACTTCGGCCCGATGTCCAGGCCCATCCAGTCGTCCGGAATCTCCGACGCCGGAACGACCTTGGACTCCGCGTCCGGCGCGAACTTGTCGGCGATCACGATATCCACCGGGAGGTGGATCACGTCGGCGTACTTGTCGAGCAGGCCCTTGGTGACCTCGATCTGATCTTCCTGCAACAGCGAAGTTCCGACCGAATAGCCCTGTGCGGCAAGGAATGTGTAGGCCATACCGCCGCCGATCACCAGGGTGTCGACCTTGGGCGCCAACGCCTCGATGACACCGATCTTGTCGGAGACCTTCGAACCGCCGAGCACCACTGCGTACGGCCGCTTCGGATCCTCGGTCAACGTGGCCAGCACGTCGACCTCGGTGGCGACCAGCGTGCCCGCGTAGTGCGGGAGCAGTGCAGCGACGTCGTAGACAGACGCCTGCTTGCGGTGGACGACGCCGAAGCCGTCGGAGACGAACGCTGCGTCCTCGCCCGCGAGGGCGACGAGTTCGCGAGCGAGGGCGGCGCGCTCGGCGTCGTCCTTGCTCGTCTCGCGCGGATCGAAACGAATGTTCTCCAGCAACAGGACGTCGCCGTCGGTCAGGCCCTCGGCGCGCGCCTCGGCGTCCTGACCGACCACGTCGCCCGCCAACTGCACGTGCCGACCGAGCAGCTCACCGAGCTTGGCCGCCACCGGTGCCAACGAGTACTGCGGATCCGGTTCGCCCTTCGGGCGGCCGAGGTGCGCCGTGACGATGACCTTGGCGCCGGCGTCCACCAGTGCACTGAGCGTCGGGATGGAGGCTTCGATACGACCGGGGTCGACGATCTTGCCGTCTTCGAGCGGAACGTTGAAGTCCGACCGGACGAGAACACCTCGACCGGCGACTCCTGCGTCGAGAAGCTCTTGAAGATTTTTCACGCCAGCGCCCTAGAGCGACTTGCCGACGAGATCGATGAGGTCGGCGAGGCGGTTGGAGTAGCCCCACTCGTTGTCGTACCAGGAGACGACCTTGACCTGATCCTCGATGACCTTGGTGAGCGGCGCGTCGAAGATCGACGAGTGCGGGTCGGTCACGATGTCCGAGGACACGATGGGGTCGGTGTTGTACTTCAGGATGCCCTTCAGCGGTCCCTCGGCAGCGGCCTTCATCGCGGCGTTGATGTCCTCGACCGAGCCGGACTTGCGCACGTTGACCGTGAGGTCGGTGACCGAGCCGGTGGGGATCGGCACGCGCAGGGCGTAACCGTCGAGCTTGCCGAGCAGCTGCGGGAGCACCAGGCCGATCGCCTTGGCGGCGCCGGTGCCGGTGGGCACCACGTTGAGAGCGGCGGCGCGGGCGCGGCGCAGATCCGAGTGCGGGCCGTCCTGCAGGTTCTGATCCTGGGTGTACGCGTGGATGGTCGTCATGAGGCCCTTGACGATGCCGAACTCGTCGTCGAGCACCTTGGCGATCGGGCCGAGGCAGTTGGTGGTGCACGAGGCGTTGGAGATGATGTTCTGGCTGCCGTCGTACTTGTCGTCGTTGACGCCCATCACGATCGTGATGTCCTCACCCTTGGCGGGTGCGGAGATGATGACCTTCTTGGCGCCGGCGTCGATGTGCCCCTGCGCCTTCGCGGCGTCGGTGAAGATGCCGGTGGACTCGACGACGACGTCGACACCCAGGTCACCCCAGGGAAGCGCCGACGGTCCCTCACGAAGCGAGAGTGCCTTGATCTTCGAATCGCCGACGACGATGGTGTCGTCACCCTCGAGGCTCACGTCGTACGGCAGACGGCCGAGGATGGAGTCGTACTTGAGGAGATGCGCGAGAGTCGCGTTGTCCGTCAGGTCGTTGACCGCGACGATCTCGATGTCGGTGGTTCCGAGCGCCTTCTGCGCATCGACTGCTCTGTAGAAATTGCGCCCGATACGACCGAAGCCGTTCACGCCTACCCGAACCGTCACTGTTCGCTCCCTATGTATGTGGCTGATCTTGCTTTAGCGTGACCTACCCTAGTGCTCCGCGCGTTCCGTCGTGCAGTTGCAGGAACTCGCCGGTTTCGACGGCGACCGTCAGGCCTCGTCCAGGAGTTCCGCGGTCACGGCGGATTCGGTGTCCGGGATGCCCGTGTCCTTGGCCTTGCGATCGGCCATCGACAGCAACCGGCGGATGCGACCGGCCACGGCATCCTTCGTCATGGGTGGGTCGGCCAGCTGTCCGAGCTCCTCGAGCGACGCTTGCCGGTGCTCGACGCGGAGATGACCCGCGGCCGCCAGATGGTCGGGCACGTCCTCGCCCAGAATCTTCAGAGCCCGCTCCACCCGCGCCGCCGCCGCCACGGCAGCGCGGGCCGAGCGGCGGAGGTTCGCGTCGTCGAAGTTGGCCAGTCGGTTCGCCGTGGCGCGCACCTCGCGGCGCATGCGGCGTTCCTCCCATGTGAGCCTGGTGTCCTGTGCGCCCATCTTGGTGAGCAGTGCGCCGATGGCCTCACCGTCTCGGACCACCACCCGGTCTGCACCCCGAACCTCGCGAGCCTTGGCGGTGACCCCGAGTCGACGCGCCGCGCCGACGAGCGCGAGAGCCGCCTCCGGGCCGGGGCAACTGACCTCGAGCGCCGACGACCGGCCGGGTTCGGTCAACGATCCGTGGGCGAGGAACGCGCCGCGCCACGCGGCTTCGGCGTCGGCCACCGTTCCGCCGACCACCTGGGCGGGCAGTCCACGAACGGGCCGGCCGCGCATGTCCAGCAGACCGGTCTGCCGGGCCAGTGCTTCGCCGTCCTTCGCCACCCGCACGAGGTACCTGGACGTCTTCCGAAGGCCACCCGCACTGAGCACGTGCACCTCGGCGTTGTACCCGAACAGCTCGAAGATTTCTCGACGCAATCGACGCGCGATGGACCCCTGGTCCACCTCGGCCTCGACGACCACGCGACCGGCGACGATGTGAAGTCCTCCGGCGAAACGCAGGAGCGCCGACACCTCGGCCTTGCGGCAGCTGACCTGTGTGATCGTCAACCGGCTCAATTCGTCCTTGACATCGGCTGTCATGGCCACGAAGAGCGTTCCTTCCTACTGATGTCCACCATGTGGTCGTCTCTTCCGGGTCGCCCCTGGCCGCACAGACGGCTCAGGACGCGTCCCAGTTTGTCCGCGTCGTGCACGTTCGCTCGCGGCCCCGAGACGTCCTCGTAGACCACGGTGGCGCCGAACAAGCCGGCCGCGCGGGCGACGTGCTCGCGTTCGCTCCCCTCCGGCACCGACGCCGAATCCACGAGAACGTCGTCCACCGCGAAAGCAGGGGCGTGTTGGGACAGTACGTGCAGATGGCGCTCCGCGGAGAATCCGGTGGTCTCCCCCACCTCCGGCGCAAGGTTCAGCACCAGGACCTTGCGCGCCGCGGTCGTACGCAGCGCGTGCAGCAGCTGCGGAACCAGGACGTGCGGAAGCACGCTGGAGAACCACGACCCGGGGCCGAGCACCACCATCTCGGCTCGTTCGATCGCGGCGAGCACCTCGGGTCCGGCCGGCGGATCGGGCGGCAGCAACCGCACCCGTCGCACCTTGCCCGGCGTGGTGGCCACCGCGACCTGACCGCGGATGACGCGGCTCACGCGCGGGTCCGATTCCAGGCCCACGACGTCCGCTTCGATGTCCAGCGCGATCGGCGACATGGGAAGAACTCGACCTTCGAGCCGCAGCAGACGTGCGACCTCGTCGAGCGCGGACACGGTGTCCCCCAGCACCTCGGCGACGCCGGCGAGAAGCAGATTGCCCACCGAGTGTCCCGCCAGTGCGCCGTTGCCGCCGAACCGGTGCTGAAGCACCTCGGCCCACAGTTGACTACGCGCATCCGTTCCCGCCAACGCGGCCAGCGCCATCCGGAGATCGCCCGGAGGAACGACCCCCAGCTCGGTGCGCAAACGGCCGGACGATCCGCCGTCGTCCGCCACCGTGACCACCGCGGTGACCGACGACGTGAACCGACGCACCGCACTCAAGGTGGCGTAGAGCCCGTGGCCACCACCTAGTGCCACAACATCCGCGGCCACGACGTCCGCGTCGGTCACTCTCGACCCAGATCTCGATGCACGACGCGCACGGACACCCCGCTGTCTGCGCGGAGACGCTCGGCCAGGGCCTCGGTGGTCGCGACACTGCGGTGCTTGCCGCCGGTGCACCCGACGGCGATGGTCATGTACCGCTTGCCCTCCCGCCGATAGCCACTCAGCGTGAGCTGGACGAGCCGGTAGTACAGGTCGAGATACTCCGCTGCGCCCGGTTGGGACAAGACGTAGTCGCGCACGGCCGCGTCTTGGCCGGTGGACGCGCGGAGCTCGGGTATCCAGTGTGGGTTGGGCAGAAAGCGCATGTCGCACACCGCATCGGCGTCGAGCGGGAGACCGTACTTGAACCCGAAGGACTCGACGGTGATCGCGATGGTCTCGGACCGCTCGTTCGCGAACGCACTCTCGATCTTGTCGCGCAGGCCGTGCACCGACAACGTGCTGGTGTCGATGACGAGATCGGCCGCTGCCTTGACCGACGACAGCTGCGACCGCTCGTCCGCGATGCCCTCGGTGAGGGTGCCGTCCACTCCGTAGTTCTGCAGCGGATGGCTACGCCGGACGGATTCGAAGCGCCGAACCAGCACGTCGTCGGATGCGTCGAGGAACAGCACCCGTGGGCGCACCCCGGTTCCGGCGAGGTCTTTCAGCAGGGTTGCGACGTCACCGTTGAACAGCCGACTTCGAACGTCGACGACCAGCGCGAGCCGATCTATTCCGGGGGTGCTGGTGCGACCGATCTCGATCATCCGGGTGATCAACTCGGGCGGCATGTTGTCGGCGACGTACCACCCGAGGTCCTCGAGCACCTTGCCCGCCGTTCCGAGCCCGGCACCGGACAGTCCGGTCACCAAGGCGACCTCGATGTCGGTGTTCTCGGCGGCGCTCTCGTCGAGCTCTCGTTCCTGCTGGTGGTTCACTCGGCCGGCTGTCCTGTTCGTGGAGACGTACTCGCGGTCGGTGGAAGTGCTGACTCATCATCCCCCACGGGCGTCGTCGATGCGTCGGCATCGCCGGGTTCGACCGGTTCGCGCTGTTCGACGCCGAGCGCCTCGAGGACCGCCCGCGCCGTGGTCTCACCGATTCCGGGGACTTCGACGATCTCGTCCACCGTCGCCTGCTTCAGCTTGGCCACCGATCCGAAGTGGGACACCAGCGCGGCTCGACGGGTCTCTCCCAGGCCTTTCACCGAGTCCAGCGCGGACGCGGTCATGCGCTTGCTGCGCTTGCTCCGGTGAAAGGTGATGGCGAACCGGTGTGCCTCGTCGCGCACCCGCTGCAGCAGAAACAACGACTCGCTGGTGCGCGGGAGGATGACGGGGTCCACCTCGCCGGGAACCCACACCTCCTCGAGCCGTTTGGCGAGCCCGACGATGGCGACGTCGGTGACCCCGAGCTCGTCGAGAACCGCCGCGGCGGCCGCCACCTGCGGCGCTCCTCCGTCCACGACGAACAGGTTGGGTGGGTACGCGAACCGGCGCGGACGTCCGGTCTGCGGGTCGAGGGACGCCTCGGGCGACAGGTCGCCTCCGGAGTCCTTGCCGTGCCGGAGGAACCGGCGCCGGGTGACCTCGGCGATGCTGGCGACGTCGTCGGAGTGACCGTCGCCGGCCGCTTCCTTGATGGCGTAGTGGCGATAGTCGCTCTTGCGCGGCAACCCGTCCTCGAACACCACCAGCGACGCCACGACGTCGGTGCCCTGGACGTGCGAGATGTCGATACACTCTATCCGCAGTGGGGCGGTGTCCAGATCCAATGCTTCTTGAATGCCTTGCAGCGCTGCCGATCTGGACGTGAAATCGCCGGCGCGTTTCAGCTTGTGCTGTTGCAGCGACTCCAGCGCGTTGCGCTGCACGGTCTCCGCAAGGGCGCGCTTGTCCCCTCGCTGGGGTACGCGCAGAGCGACCGTGGACCCACGCAGCGTGCTGAGCCACGTCTGCACCTGTTCGGCGTTGGGCGGGAGGACCGGTACCAGTACCTCACGCGGTACCGCGTTGGTGGCGCCGTCCGCGGTCTGCGCCGACAGCGACGCCTGCTCTCCGTAGAACTGCGTGAGGAACTGTTCGACGAGTGCGGGAAGATCCGACTTGTCTCCTGCGGTTGACGTGTCGACGACGTCGCCGGCCTTCTCGATGACCCACCCACGTTGCCCACGGACCCGTCCACCACGGACGTGGAACACCTGTACGGCGGCCTCGAGCTCGTCGGTGGCGAACGCCACCAGATCGGCATCGGTGCCGTCGCCCAGTACGACCTGCTGCTTCTCGAGGGCGCGCTTGAGGGCGCCGACGTCGTCTCGCATGCGTGCGGCCATCTCGAAATCGAGGTTCTCGGACGCGGCCTGCATTCGGTTCTCGAGCTGCCGAACCAATTTGTCGGTCTTGCCGGACAGGAAGTCGCAGAAGTCCTCGACGGTCTGACGATGTTCCTGCGCCGTGACCCGCCCCACGCAGGGCGCCGAACACTTGTCGATGTACCCCAGAAGGCAGGGCCGCCCGATCTGGTTGTGGCGCTTGAAGACTCCGGCCGAGCAGGTGCGAGCGGGAAACACGCGCAACAGAAGATCGAGTGTCTCGCGGATGGCCCAGGCGTGTGCGTACGGCCCGAAGTACCGCACGCCCTTGCGTCGAGGCCCTCGATAGACGAACAGTCTCGGGAACTCTTCGTTCATCGTGACGGCAAGCATGGGATAGCTCTTGTCGTCCCGGTAACGCACGTTGAACCGCGGATCGAATTCCTTGATCCAGTTGTACTCGAGCTGGAGTGCTTCGACTTCCGTGGTGACGACGGTCCATTCGACACTGGCCGCGGTGGTGACCATCTGCCGGGTACGCGGGTGCAGGGACGTGATGTCGGCGAAGTACGAATTCAGCCGACTGCGCAGGCTTTTGGCTTTGCCGACGTAGATGACGCGTCCGTGCGGGTCACGAAATTTGTACACCCCTGGTTCCACCGGAATGCTTCCGGTGGCGGGGCGATACGAAGCTGGATCGGACACCCACCCAGGCTAGCGGTCGGGTGCGACAGAGCCGACCGGCGTCGGCTCGTTCAGGTAACGCCGCAGCGTGGGGCCTATCCAGGCGGTCAGATCCTCCCGTGACATGTCGACCAGGGGCGGTACGCGCAGCACGTAGCGCGCGAAAGCGAGCCCGAGGATCTGCGATCCGACGAGGGCGGCTCGTTCCGTCGGGTTGTCGACCGCGACGGTGGCGAGCGCGGGCGCGACCTGTCGTTCGAACACGCCGAGCATCTCCTCGACGGCGCGGGAGCTGGTGGTCGTCGCCCGCAGCAGGGACAGGAAGGACGCGTCGTCCTCCCACACCGCGAAGAACCGCGGCATCAATATGTCCGCGATGTCGTCCGCGGTCACACCCGTGAGGTCCGGAATCGGCAGCTCGAAGGAGGCGGCGTCGGCGAAGAGTGCGTCCTTGGTTCCGAAGTACCGCATCACCATTGCGGGGTCCACGCCGACGTCCGCGGCGATGGCGCGCACGGTGGTGCGCTCGAACCCGTCGGCGCCGAAGCGAATCCGTGCCGCGTCGAGAATCGCGGCTCTCGTCGTGGCCGCGGACCGAGTGCGTGGAGGCATGACGCCAGCGTAGTCAACGCATGTTGACCAGAGGGCACACGGGGTCTACCGTCGAAGTCAACAACCGTTGACAAGCGAAGGAGCCTGCGATGAATTCGGTGGACGTGATCGTGATCGGAGCCGGACCGGCCGGATGTATGCTCGCCGGCGAGATAGCCCGCACGGGCCATTCGGTCGTGGTCCTCGACAAGCGGGACGGCGTCTCACCGCACAGCCGAGCGTTCGCCGTGCACGCCCGGACGCTCGAGTTGCTGGACACCCGCGGACTGGCGGACGACCTGATCGCGACGGGGACGATCACGCACACACTGTCGCTGTGGCGCGGAGCCTCCGTCGACCTCTCCCGGCTGCGCACGCCGTTCCCGTACGTCCTGGTGACACCGCAGGTGCACGTCGACCGGGCTCTGGAGACCTACGCACGGACACAGGGCGCCCGGGTCGAGCGCGGCGTGACCGTCACCGGCCTCGAACAGGACGACGCCGGCGTCCGGGTTCGCGCAGTGTCGAGCGACGGAACCGAACAGACGTGGACCGCCGAGTACGCCGTCGGCGCAGACGGTGTGCACAGCACCGTTCGAGGATTGCTGGGACAGGCATTCCCCGGCCGAGAAGTGTTGCGCTCCATGGTGTTGAGCGACGCCAAGCTGGACCGGCCACCCACGGATGCCATCACCGTGAACGTCGGCGGCGACTGCTTCGCGTTCCTGGCACCGTACGGCGAGGGATGGTTCCGCGTCATCGCGTGGGACCGGCGGGCGCATCATCGCGACGACGCACCCGTGGAACTCGAGGAAGTTCGCGGACTGCTCCAACGCGCCATGGGAACCGACTACGGCCTCAGCGACATCCGGTGGTACTCACGCTTCGCCTGCGACGAGCGGCAGGTCGAGCAATACCGCACCGGCCGGGTGGTTCTCGTCGGAGACGCCGCCCACGCCCACTCACCGGCCGGTGGCCAAGGTATGAACACCGGCATACAGGACGCAGCGAACCTCGGGTGGAAGCTGGCGGCAGCGTTGGACGGCGCCCCGAATGTTCTCGACACCTATCAGGACGAACGCCATCCCGTCGGCAAAATGGTCCTGCGCACCAGCGGGCTGACGATTCGAACCATGACGATGAAACCTGCCATCGTCCGGCGCTTACGCCAGCGGCTGGTCAGCGCGCTCGTGCGTCGACATTTCGTGAGCGATCTGGTCACGCGTACGTTCTCGGGCATCGGCATCTCCTATGCACGCGGCCGCGGCGACCATCCGCTGGTCGGCACACGGGTCTCCGACGTTCGGCTCACCGACGGCACCGTTGCGGACGCCCTGCAGCACCCCGGTTTCCTGCTCGTCGCGGGGCGCGGTGACGACCGCGTACAGGCACCCGTTCCGGTGGTTCGTCGAGCCGACGACGGCCCGAGCATCCTCGTGCGTCCCGACGGGTACATCGCCTGGGCCGGCGACCACACGTCACGTGAGTGGCGCACGGCTCTGTCGAGATGGACGGGTTCGACCCCCGCGACCGCCGACGCTGGGTAGCGTTCGGGCGGTGTCTCGCGCCCTGATTCTCGCCGGTGTTGCCCTGCTCGTCATCAGCTCCGCAGCGTGTTCGTCCACTGAAGTGGAGGCCGCGAACACCTGCGTACCGGGAGGCGGCGGAACACCCGTGCCGCAATCGTCGGCACCGGGCGCGCCCGGCGACATCTCGACGAATCCGGAGATTGCGACGGGCTACCGGACGGGAATGACCGCGGTGTCGACGAACAGCTACGCGGTGTCCACCGCCAATCCCGTGTCGACGCAGGCCGCGTGCGAGGTATTGCGCGACGGGGGAACGGCTGCCGACGCGTTGGTCGCGGCCCAGATGGTTCTCGGGCTCGTCGAACCGCAGTCGTCCGGCATCGGCGGCGGCGCATTCCTGCTGTACTACGACGCCGAGAGTCGCGAGGTGCAGGCGTACGACGGTCGTGAGACGGCCCCGGCGTCGGCCACCGAGAACTATCTGCGGTACGTCGACGACACGAACCGCACCGCTCTCCTGCCGACCGCCCGTGCCAGTGGCAGGTCGATCGGGGTGCCCGGTGTGCTGCGTCTGCTCGAATCGGCACAGGGTGATCACGGAAACAAGCAGTGGGACAGCCTCTTCGCCCCGGCAGTCGACCTCGCCGACAACGGGTTCGAGATCAGTCCCCGCATGGCGCAGTCGATCTCGGATTCCGCAGCGGATCTGGCCAAGGACCCAGAGGCCGGCGCCTACTTCCTCGAGCCCGACGGATCGGCCAAGACGGCGGGAACGGTATTGACCAACCCGGCGATGGCCAAGACCCTCGGCGCGATAGCGAGCGACGGCGCCGCTGCGTTCTACACCGGGGACATCGCCCGCGCGATCGTCGACGCCACCGCGGACACCACCGGTGGCCGCACGCCCGGACAGATCACGATGGACGACCTGGCGAACTACGAGGCGAAGACGCGGACCGCGGTCTGTACGCCCTACCGCGATCACGACATCTGCGGGATGCCCGGTCCGTCGTCGGGCGGTATCGCCGTGGCGTCCGCGATGGGAATTCTCTCGAACTTCGATCTGGGGCAGTACGCCCCGACCGACCTCGACGCCGACGGCGGCCGTCCGACAGCCGAGGGAGTGCATCTGATCTCCGAAGCCGAGCGCTTGGCGTACGCCGACCGCGACAAGTACGTCGCCGATCCCGACTTCGTTCCGCTTCCCGGTGATTCACCCGATCGATTACTCGACCCGCAGTACCTCGCCGAGCGGTCTCGGTCGATCGATCCCGCGCGCTCGATGGGAACCGCCCAGCCCGGCGACTTCGGCCCGGTTCCGCTCGGCAGCTATGCCGGACCGGAGCACGGAACCTCACACATCACCGTGGCCGACGAGTACGGCAACGTGGCGTCGATGACCACGACGGTCGAGTCGGCGTTCGGGTCGTTCCACATGACCGACGGGTTCGTCCTCAACAACCAGATGACCGACTTCGCAGCGGAGCCGGTGGGGAAGGACGGCCTGCCCGTCGCCAACCGTGTGGAGCCCGGCAAGCGGCCCCGTAGTTCGATGGCTCCCACCCTGGTGTTCGACCGCCAGGCCGACGGTTCGCGCGGTGACCTTCGGCTGGCGACCGGTTCGCCCGGCGGCTCGGTGATCATCCAGTTCGTGGTGAAAAACCTTGTCGGCGTTCTGGACTGGGGTCTCGACCCGCAGCAGGCGGTCTCGATGGTCGACTTCGGCGCCGCCAACACACCCGCGACGAACGTGGGCGGCGAACACCCGAACATCGACGCGTCCAACGACGGCGCGGCCGACCCCCTGGTGACCGCCCTGCGCGGCATGGGACACCAAGTGTCAGTGGCAGATCAGTCGAGCGGCTCGTCGATGCTGCTCAGGACCGACTCCGGATGGATCGGCGGGGCGGACCCGCGTCGTGAGGGTGTCGTGATGGGCGACGCGAACTAGTCGGTCACTCGGCGACGCTGGATCCGTACTTGCGTTCCAGCGCACGAAATTTGCGCGCCGCCGCGACCGCGTACTCACGGTCGTTCGCCTGGATGGCCATCACCGGGATGTATTCGTCGTCCGGTATCTCGATTCGGGCCCACGACGCCCCCGGTGGGAACGACAGGCTGTTGACGAGGTCCCATTCGACGAACTTCTCGGTCACGAGATTGCGTACGAGAACACCTTTGGCACCGACGCGAACACGGGGCCGAGTCAGCAGCAGCACCCCGCCGCCGAGGCCACAGCCGATCAGAAAGATGCCGATCTGATCGACTCGCTGGAAGTACACACCCGTCGCGCCTGTTCGCAACAGGATGCCCAACGTCAGATGAACCAGAATCAGCAGTGCCGCAACGGCGATCGCGTACCGGGCAGACTTGCGCGGACGCGCCTCGAGCTCCCATTCCGGCACTTCGGTCGTGTTCTCGGTCATCGGAACGACCCTTCCGTCCACGGCTCACGCAGGTGCTTCAGCGTCAGGGCGGTGTCGATAGCGGCGGCACACGCCTGCGCGCCCTTGTCCTCGCTGGAACCGGGCAGCCCGGAACGGTCCAGAGCCTGCTGCTCGTCGTTCACGGTGAGCACACCGTTGGTGACGGGCGTGGACTCGTCGAGGGACACGCGCGTCAAGCCGGCGGTCACCGCGTCGCAGACGTACTCGAAATGCGGTGTGCCGCCGCGGATCACGACGCCCAGCGCGACGACGGCGTCATGTGTGCGGGCCAACTGCTGCGCCACGACCGGTAGCTCGATGGCGCCGGCCACCCGCACGACGGTGATGTCCTCCACGCCGGCCTCGGCGGCCTTGCGCTTGGCGCCCTCGAGCAACGCTGTGCTCACCTTCTCGTGCCACTGTCCCGCCACGATGGCGAGTGTGAGATCGGACGCGCCGCCGAGTTCGAGCTTGGGTTCGCCGGCTCCGCTCATCGTGGGCCACCGGCGTCGAGGGTGGATCCGAACTCGTCCAGACCGACGAGGTCGTGGCCCATCCGATCTCGTTTGGTGCGGAGGTAGGTCAGGTTCTCCGCATTCGCGCGCAGGGGCATCGGTACCCGCTCGGTGATGTGCAGCCCGTACCCGTCCAATCCCACACGCTTGGCGGGGTTGTTGGTCAGCAGCCGCATCGACGAGATACCGAGGTCGACGAGGATCTGTGCGCCGATGCCGTAGTCGCGCGCGTCGGCGGGCAACCCGAGTTGGAGGTTCGCGTCGACGGTGTCCGACCCGGCGTCCTGCAGTTGGTAGGCCTGCAACTTGTGCAGCAACCCGATACCGCGGCCTTCGTGCCCGCGCATGTAGAGCACGACGCCGCGATCTTCCTTGGCCACCATGTCCAGTGCCGCGTCGAGTTGAGGCCCGCAGTCGCAGCGCATGGAGCCGAACACGTCGCCGGTCAGGCACTCGGAGTGCACGCGCACGAGAACGTCGCTGCCGTCGCCGTCCGGCCCGGGGATGTCCCCGCGCACCAACGCCACATGTTCGACCTCGTCGTAGATGCTCTGGTAACCGACCGCGCGGAACACGCCGTGAGCGGTGGGGATGCGAGCCTCGGCGATGCGCACCACGTGCTTCTCGTGTTTGCGACGCCATGCGATCAGGTCGGCGATGGAGACGAGCGCCAGATCGTGCTCGTCGGCGAACACGCGGAGTTCGTCCGCGTGCGCCATCTCGCCTTCGTCCTTCTGGCTGACGATCTCGCAGATGACGCCGGCGGGGCGCAGATCGGCCATACGTGCCAGATCGACGGCTGCCTCGGTATGGCCGGGGCGCCGCAGGACGCCGCCTTCCTTGGCTCGCAGCGGAACTACGTGGCCGGGCCGGGTGAAGTCGTTGGCGCCGGTGTCGGGATCGGCGAGCAGACGCATCGTGGCGGCGCGGTCGGACGCCGAGATGCCGGTGCCGATTCCTTCTCGCGCGTCGACGGTGACCGTGTACGCGGTGCCGTGCTTGTCCTGGTTCGTGGAGTACATCGGCGGCAGGCCCAGACGGTCGCAGTCCTCGCCGGACAACGGGACGCAGAGGTATCCGGAGGTGTAGCGCACCATGAAGGCGACCAACTCCGGTGTCGCCTTCTCGGCGGCGAAAATCAGGTCGCCCTCGTTCTCGCGATCCTCGTCGTCCACCACGACCACCGCTTTACCAGCGGCAATGTCGGCGATGGCGCGTTCGATCGTGTCCAATCTGGTCACGCGTTGCGCTCCCCACGTTCGCTACTCGCAGAGCCGAGTAGATCGTTTCCTCCAGCGTACGACCTCACGGTCGGGCGTTCTGCAACCGCTCGACGTACTTGGCGATGATGTCGACCTCGAGGTTGACGGGTGTTCCCGGCTGTGCTGCGCCGAGCGTCGTGAGGTCGAGGGTCGTGGGAATGAGCGAGATCTCGAAGTGCTCGTCGCCAGGTGTCCCGCCGAGCGCGGACACGGTGAGAGACACACCGTCGACGGTGATGGATCCCTTCTCCACGACATAGCGAGAGATGTTGTCGGGCAGTGAAATTCGGACGACGGTCCAGTTGTCGGACGGAGTTCGGGAGACGACGTGGCCCGTACCGTCCACATGGCCCTGCACGATGTGGCCACCGAGTCGGCTGTTGACCGCGGCCGCGCGTTCCAGGTTCACCGCACTGCCGACGGCGAGACTCTGCAGGCTGGAACGGTTCAGCGTCTCCTGCATCACATCGGCCGTGAACGACCCGTCGACCACGTCGACCACGGTCAGGCACACGCCGTTGACCGCGATCGAGTCGCCGTGTGACGCGTCGGATGTCACCAGCGGTCCCTGCACGGTGAACCGTGCGGCATCGCCCAGTTCCTCCTTGGCCACCACGTGGCCGAGTTCTTCGACTATTCCGGTGAACACACACTCTCCTCGTCAGCGGTCGGGCGTCAGGCTGATCAGAGTATCCGGACCGAACGTGCGCACCGACTCTCGTCGAAACCTCAACGCGTCGGCGATTGTTCCCACGCCGGCCTCGGCGGACACGGCCGGCCCGGAACCGAGAATCACCGGAGCGATGTAGGCCGTGACTCGGTCGACGAGGTCGGCGGACAGGAACGCGCCGACGACCGTCGGGCCGCCTTCGAGCACGACGTCTCCGAGGTCGCTCAGCGCAGCCAGGACGGCGTGCGGATCGTGGGAGCGGACCAGCCGGGTCTCGGCGGAGCCGTCGAGAATCCGGGCGGCGGGCGGAATCTCCCGCTCGCCGACGACGACACGGACAGGTTGGCGCGGGGCGAGCGAACCGTCGGGCAGGCGGGCGGTGAGCCACGGGTCGTCGGCGAGAACCGTGCCGGTTCCGACGATCACCGCGTCGACCTTCGCGCGTTCGGAGTGCACGTGGGCACGTGCCTCCGGGCCGGTGATCCATCGACTGGTCCCGTCCGCGGCAGCGATCCGCCCGTCGAGGGACGACGCGTACTTCCAGGTGACATGGGGCCGTCCACTGCGCTGCCGATGCAGCCACGCACGCAGCGGACCTGCGGCGACGGCGTCTGCATCGAGTCCGTCCGTCACGTGCACCCCTGCTGCCGTGAGTGTCTCGGCTCCGCCGGACGCCACGGGGTTCGGGTCGGCCAAGGCGAACACTACCGAGGCCACCCCGGCCTCGATCAGTGCGCGGGTACACGGCCCCGTGCGGCCGGTGTGATTGCACGGCTCCAGCGTCACCACGGCTGTGCCGCCGCGTGCGAACTCCCCCGCTGCCCGCAGCGCGTTCACTTCGGCGTGCGGGCCCCCGGCCGGTGACGTGTGACCGACGCCCACGACGTCCCCGACCGCGTTCAGGATCACTGCGCCGACGGGCGGATTGGGCGTCGAACTGCCGCGAGCGTTCTCCGACGCCTCGGCGGCCAACCGCATCGCCGCCGCGACATCGAGCGCCATACCGCTCAGGCCAGGGTGAGGTGCGGAGAGGCAGCGGCAGCGGCGGCACGCAACGACGCCACCGCGGCGGCCGGGTCGTCGGTGTTGTAAACGGCCGACCCGGCGACGAAGCAGTCGACGCCGGCTTCGGCGGCGGCGGTGATGGTGTCGGCGTTGATGCCGCCGTCGATCTCGACGACCAGGTTCAGCTCACCCGAATCGACCAGGCGACGTACCGCGCGTGCCTTGTCGAGCACGGCGTCGATGAAGCTCTGCCCGCCGAAGCCTGGTTCGACGCTCATCACGAGAAGCGTGTCGAAGTTCTTCAGGATCTCGAGGTACGGCTCGATCGGTGTGTTCGGTTTGATGGACAGCCCCGCACGAGCACCGGCGGCGCGGATGTCCTTCGCCACGGCGATCGGGTCGTCGGTCGCCTCGGCGTGGAACGTGACGTTGTATGCGCCGGCTTCGGCGTAGGGCGGCGCCCATCGGCCCGGGTCGTCGATCATGAGATGACAGTCGAGCGGAATGTCCGTCGCGGCCAGAAGGGACTTCACGACGGGCAGGCCCAGGGTCAGGTTCGGAACGAAGTGCGCGTCCATGACGTCGACGTGCAGCCATTCGGACCCGTGCACGGCTGCCGCTTCGTCGGCGAGGCGGGCGAAGTCGGCGGACAGTATCGAGGGGGCGATCATCGGTTGGGCCACGAGCGGTCAGCCTAGTAGGTCCTGGTCCACGCGTTCGAGAGCGTCCGCGATGTCGTCGGCGAGCTGGGCCTGCCCGGCGTCGGTGGGATGGTCACCGTCGTCCTGGATCAGCGTCGGATCGGCGAGCCACCGCAACGGCAGAGGGTCGACATAGCTCAGTTGTGCACTCTCCGCTGCGGATCGGACTGCGTCTCCCACAGGAGTGAGTTCGGGCGGAGGGTCACCCACGCTCCAGATCGGACCGATCACCACGACACGTGCAGAGGGCGCCTCGAGTTCGAGTCGGCGGTAGAGGTCCGACGCGGCGACGCCGACCGCGCTCGGGTCGGCGTCGACGTCGTTCTCGCTGCCGACGACGAGCACGACATCGACCGGGTTCGCGACCACCGCGTCGACCTGATCGGTGAATGTGCCCAGAACACCGTCTCCCGCAACGTAACCTGCACCACCCTGGCTCGCGTTCTCGAGGCCCCAGCCGTACCGCTCGGCGAGGACTTCGGGCCAGACGACGTCGTTGTCCGAACCCGCGGAGAACGAGTCACCGATCACCGCGACGGCTGCTTGCGCCGGCGCGGATACCACGGTGACCGGAGCCGCGGGCGGCGCCGGCTGTGCGGAACAGGCCGCGAGAAAGACGGCGAGGAGAAGGCACGACCCCACGCGCGACATCTCCATCAATCAGTTGTACCTGCCCCGGCCGGCACCCGCAGCGCCGCCATGAACATCGCGTCGGTCCCCTGACGGTGGGGCCACAACTGCACGTGCGGCCCGGAACCGAGGTCGGGTACGCCCGCCACGAGCTCGCGGGTGTCGAGCTGCTGAACACCGTGACGACGAACCGCGTCGGCCACCACACCCATGGTCTCGGACAGATGCGGCGAACAGGTCGAATACAGCACCACACCCCCCGGACGCACCAAAGCTACTGCGGCAGCCAGCAGTTCGCGTTGCAGCTTCACCAGTGCGGCCACGTCGGACGGCTGTCGACGCCATCTGGCCTCGGGCCGGCGGCGCAACGCCCCCAGCCCGGTGCACGGTGCGTCGACCAGAATCCGGTCGTAGCCGGGCGTCAGGCCCGATTCGCGGCCGTCGACCACATGGACGTCGACGGGCAGATCGCGCGCCGTCTTACGCACCAGTTCCGCACGATGCTCGGACGGTTCCACCGCGTCGACTCGGTGTCCCTCGATGGCCGCCAACGCTCCGAGAAGGGCGGCTTTGCCGCCGGGGCCGGCACAGAGGTCGAGCCACCGTCCGCCGTCCGGACCGTCGAGCGGAGCCACGGTCAATGCCCGCGCCACCAGTTGGCTGCCCTCGTCCTGCACGGCGGCCAGCCCGTCGCGGACGGCGTCGAGACGCCCCGGGTCACCGCCGTCCAGATACACCGCGTAGGGCGACCACCGGCCCACCTCTCCGCCGGTCACCAGGGCAAGTTCTTCTGCCGAGATCTCTCCTGGCCGCGCAACGAGATGCACGGCGGGTCGGGCGTCGTCGGCGGTCAGCGCGTCCTCGAGCTCGGCGGCGTCGGCACCGAGGGAATTCGAGAACGCCTGCGCGATCCACGCGGGGTGCGCATGCGCGAAGGCGAGGTGGCCCACCGGATCCTTCTCGGCCGACGGCGCGAGCAACGCGGTCCACTCGTCCGCGCTGCGTTCGGACACTCGCCGGAGCACGGCGTTGACGAAACCTGCCTGCCCCGGCCCGAACTCGCTGCGCACGAGGTCGACGGACGTGGCGACCGCGGCGTGCGGGGCGACCCTCGTTCGCAGCAACTGATAGGCCCCTAGTCGCAGCACGTCCATCAACGGACCGTCGATCTCGGACGCGTCGCGCCCGGCGGCATGCGCGATGACCGGGTCGAGAACCCCGCGGGCGCGGGAAGTCCCGTACGCCAGTTCGGTGGCCAGTGCGCTGTCGCGGGCGTCGAGTCGACGCTCACGCAGGAGCCCGGGCAGAACCAGGTTGGCGTAGGCCTCCCGTTCGCGGACAGCGCGCAGCACATCGCGCGCGGCCAGCCGAGCGGGGTCGAGTGCGGCGTCGGACGGGTTGGGCCGTGACGGTTGCTTCGGTCGGTTGGTCCCGCGGCCCTTGCCCCGTCGCCCCGGGGAGCTGCCCGCTTTGTTCTCGCTCATCGCGCCGTCACCGATTCTCCGAGCCGTGCACCTCGGGCCCAGTCGCTCGCCACCATCGGTTTCTTACCGGGAGGCTGAACGGTACCGAGTTGCACTGCGCTGCTTGCCGTTCCGATCAGTACCGCCTTACGACGGACGTCGACGGCGCCCACGGGCAGGGCCTCGTCGACGATCGTGACCGGTCCGAGCTTGATGCGCGTATCGCCGATCTCGGTCCACGCACCGGGTGCGGGGGTGACCGATCGAATGAGACGGTCGACGGCGTGGGCGGGCGCGGACCAGTCGACGTGCGCCGACTCCGTGGTGACCTTCGGCGCCGCCGACACCCCGTCGGTGCTCTGCGGAACGGCGGTGACCGTGCCGTCCGCTATCCCGTCGAGCGTCGACTCGAGAAGCGTTGCTCCACCCTCGGCGAGCCGAGACAGCAGCGAACCGGTGGTGTCGTCGGGCCGAATGCGCTCGGTCATCACGCCGAACACCGGGCCGGTGTCCATCCCTTGCTCGAGCAGGAACGTCGACGCGCCCGTGAGCTCGTCACCCGCTGCGATGGCCGCCTGAACCGGGGCGGCGCCGCGCCACGCCGGCAGCAACGAGAAGTGCAGGTTGACCCACCCGAACCGCGGAACGTCGAGAATCGACCGCGGCAGCAGGGAGCCGTAGGCCACCACGGGGCAGCAGTCGGGCGCCAGATCGGTCAGCGCGGCAAGGAACTCGGGGTCCGACGCTGTGGCGGGCGTCAGCACCGGGATCGCGTGTTCGTCCGCCAGCAGAGCCACCGGTGATCTGGACGCCTTCCGGCCGCGACCGGCGACCGTGTCGGGTCTGGTCACCACGGCGACGACGTCGTGTCGCGGTGACGCGATCAGCGCAGCCAGAGACGGCAGAGCGGGGTCCGGTGTGCCGGCGAACACGATGCGCACGAAAACAGATCCTCATTCTCGGGTCGGGACGGGACAGCTCAGCCTATGCGGACGGGGTCGATCTGCACGCGCAGCGCTGCGGTGGACTTCTTCGCTCCCAGGAGAGCGCGCGATTCGGCGAGTGCTCTCGCCAACGCGCCACCCGACGCGCGGGGCACTCGCACCAGCATCCGCTCCACCGGCCCGGTGTCCGCGCCGGGCATGGATTCTCCGCCTGGAAGGTCCACCGGCCCCAGAACCTCAGCCGACTCCGGCAGTTCGGCCTGCTCCAGCAGTTGCGCGAGGGCCTCGGACGACCCGTCGATCGCGGCGAGGTGGACGGCAGGGGGCAGCAGTACTTCCGCCCGTTCGGCCAGTTCGGCGCGCGCCCGACCGACCGGGTCCCACCGCACCAACCCCTGCACCGTGGGGAGCGACGAATCGGCCACCACCACGACCTCGCCGCCTTCACCATGGGGTTTGACCAGGGTCGAGGCATTCATCCAGCGGCGCAGCGTCTCTTCCGTCGCCCGAAGGTCGGCCCGGCCGAGCAACGCCCACCCGTCCAGGAGGAGGGCAGCGCCGTACCCACCCGGCATCACCGGCTCCGCTCCGACGGTGGCGACCACGAGACTGGGTCCGGCGGGCACTTCGTCGAGGACGGATGCGCCACCCGACATGCGCACGGTGACGCCGGCGAACGCTCGGCCCAGTTCTTCCGCGGTTCGCCCCGCTCCCACCACCACCGCGCGAAGGGCTCGCGAACCGCAGGTCGGGCATCGGAACATCGAGTCGGCGATGCCGCACCACTTGCAGGTGGGGGTCCCGGAACCGTCCGGCCCTACCGCCGCCGGAAGCGCGAGGGGGCCGTGGCAGCGTCGGCAGCGCGCGGGTGTGCGGCACTTGCCGCACGCCAACGAGGGCACGTATCCGCGTCGTGGAACCTGAACCAGGACACCGTGTCCCGCGCCGAGAGCGGCCCTCGCAGCGGCGAACGCAATGCCGGGAAGCCGAGCCGCACGAGCGCCCGGGTCGCGAGCGAGGGCATGGTCGCTGTCGGCCAGGGCGGTGATCTTCGGTGCGCTCGCGCGTACGACGTCGCGCGTTGCCACCAGGTCGTGGGCCCAGCCGGAGTCGGCCAGTGCCTGAGCCTCGGCCGTGCGGGCCACCCCGCCGACCACAGCGGCGCAGCCGGAGCCGTGCGCCCGCAACAACGCCACCTCGCGCGCGTGTGGATAGGGTGCTCGCGGTTCGGAGTGGCTGTCGTCGCCGTCGTCCCAGACGGCGACCAGTCCGAGGTCCGCGAGCGGAGCGAAGACGGCACTGCGAGTACCGATCACGATCCGAGCGCTACCGCGCAGCACCGCAAGCCAGCGACGGTATCGCGCCGCCGGACCGAGTCCGGCCGCCAGGGCGACCACTGGTTCTTTGCCTACCAGAGCCACACATGTCGCAGCGACACGGTCGAGGTCGCGTTGGTCCGGAACGATGACGAGCGACGTTCTACCGGTAGCCGCCGTGACTGCTGCAAGTTCGGCGAGCCGCTCGGCCCAGATTTCACCGGGGCGGGCTTGCCACACTGCGCGCGGCCCGCGACCGTCTCGCACGGCGGCCAGGAACTCTGTCCCATGGTCGTACGCGGCCCACGCACCGGAGTTCACGACCGGATCGGTCACGACGGGTTGTTCGGGGGCTGGCTCCCCCTCCACTCGTGCGTGCCGCGGGGGGATGGCCAACCGCAGCACGTCCGACCGTGTTCCGGCGTAGCGGGCCGCCACGGCGGCGACCAACGCCGCGATGTCGGGAGTGAGGACACGCTCGGGTGAGACCACCTTGTCGAGCGTGCCCAGCTTGCCCGGATGCTCGCTGACCGCGATGCGATCGAGAACGAATCCGTCGACCAGACGACCGGCGAAACGCACCCGCACCCGAACACCGGGCTGAGCCTGCTCGTCCAGCTCGGCCGGAACCAGGTAGTCGAACTCGCGATCCAGATGCGCCAGGGCCAGCATCGGCAGCACCCTGGCGATCGGCAGTGCCGAGCCGGTTGTCTCGGCCAAGCGGTTCTATGCGCCCACGGCGGAGCGCAGCTTGTCCGCGCGGTCGGTGTTCTCCCACGGGAGGTCGATGTCGGTACGGCCGAAGTGGCCGTATGCGGCGGTCGGAGCGTAGATCGGTCGCAGCAGATCCAGGTCCCGGATGATCGCGCCCGGTCGCAGGTCGAAGACCTCGGTGATGGCCTTCTGGATCTTGGCCGGATCGACCGTCTCGGTTCCGAACGTCTCGACGAACAGCCCGACCGGCGCCGCCTTGCCGATGGCGTAGGCAACCTGGACCTCCACGCGCTCGGCGAGGTCCGCGGCAACGACGTTCTTGGCGACCCACCGCATGGCGTACGCGGCACTGCGGTCGACCTTCGACGGATCCTTGCCGGAGAACGCACCGCCGCCATGGCGAGCCCAGCCGCCGTAGGTGTCGACGATGATCTTGCGTCCGGTCAAGCCGGCGTCCCCCATCGGTCCGCCGAGCACGAACTTGCCGGTCGGGTTGACGAGCAACCGGACGTCGGAAGTGTCGAGCGAGTCGTGGGCGAGTTCGGCGAGCACGGCGTCGACCACGTGCTGGCGGATGTCGGGCGTGAGCATCTTGTCGAGATCGATGTCGGCGGCGTGCTGGGTGGACACCACGACGGTGTCGAGGCGCACTGCCTTGTTGCCCTCGTATTCGATGGTGACCTGGGTCTTGCCGTCGGGTCGCAGGTACGGAAGCACCTCGGTCTTGCGGACCTCGGTCAGACGGCGGGCGAGGCGGTGTGCCAGTGCGATCGGCAGCGGCATGAGCTCGGGCGTGTCCTTGATGGCGTAGCCGAACATCAGGCCCTGATCGCCGGCACCCTGACGGTCGATCTCGTCGTCGGTCAGGCCCTCGACGCGCGACTCGTAGGCGTTGTCCACACCCTGCGCGATCTCCGGCGACTGCGCTCCGATGGCGACGTTGACGCCGCAGGAGTTGCCGTCGAAGCCCTTGGCAGACGAGTCGTACCCGATCTCGAGTACCTTCTCGCGCACGATGTGCGGGATGTCGGCGTACGCCGTGGTGTTGACCTCGCCGGCGACGTGCACCTGACCTGTGGTCACCAGTGTCTCCACCGCGACGCGCGCTCGCGGGTCCTCGGTGAGCAGGGCGTCCAGAATGGAGTCACTGATCGCGTCACAGATCTTGTCCGGGTGACCCTCCGTCACGGACTCACTGGTGAATAGTCGACTGCCGGCCTTGCTCAACGGAACTCCCTCTCGCTGCTGATGGCTGGAACTGGTGGGGGTGAAACCCCCAAGGAACAGTAGACGTGATCACCGACAGTCGGCAGACCCGGGATCACGCTGCACAAATCTCTGCTACCCCGTTCGGGGCGTGAGCAATCCACCGACGGCGTCGAGCACGCGAGAGGACAGCAGGGCCTTCGACCCGTGTTCGAGGGCGGACTCGGACCCGTCGGCGGACAGCATCCACCCGTCGTTGTCTTCCATCTCGAATGCTTTGCCTTCTCCGACTGCGTTCACCACCAACAGATCGCAGCCCTTGCGAGCCAGTTTGGCCCGCGCATGCGTCAGAACGTCACCGTGCTGGTCACCGGTCTCCGCAGCGAATCCGACGATCACGAGATCGGCGGGCAGCCGGCCGTCGCCGCGCGCCTCGACCAACCCGGCAAGGATGTCGTCGTTGCGGGTCAGTGGGATGGTGTCGGGCTCACCCGCACCTTTCTTGATCTTGCTCGTGGCCAGCGTGGTCGGACGGAAATCGGCGACTGCGGCTGCCATCACCACGGCGTCGGCACCCGCGGCGCACTTGTCGACGGCGGCGCGCATGTCCGACGCCGTCTTGACGTGGACGACGTCCACGGCGGCGGGAGCCACCAAGTCGGCGGTGAAGCCCGACACCAGGGTTACCTCGGCTCCGCGCTGCGCGGCGACACGGGCGAGTGCGTAGCCCTGCTTGCCGCTGCTGCGGTTGCCGAGGAAACGAACCGGATCGAGGGGTTCACGGGTACCGCCGGCCGACACGACGATCTTGCGGCCGACCAGATCGCGGCGCAAGGCGTCGGGACGCTCGAGCAACAGCCGGGCGAGCGCGACGATCTCGTCGGTGTCGGGGAGTCGACCGGCGCCGGTGTCGCGGCCGGTGAGGCGCCCCGAAGCAGGCTCGATCACGACGGCTCCCCGACTGCGCAACGTCTGCACATTGGCCACCGTGGCGGGGTGCTCCCACATCTCGGTGTGCATGGCGGGCGCGAAGACCACCGGACACCGAGCCGTCAGCAAGGTGGCCGTGAGCAGATCGTCTGCGCGGCCCGTCGCGGCGCGTGAGAGCAGATCGGCGGTGGCCGGCGCGATCACCACGAGGTCAGCCTGCTGCCCCAGCCGCACGTGCGGCACTTCGGGCACATCCGCGAACACACCGGTGTGGACCGGGTTTCCCGACAGAGCCTCGAAGGTGGCGCGGCCGACGAACTGCAGAGCCGACTCGGTGGGGATGACCCGGACGCTGTCCCCCGCTTCGCTGAACGCTCGGATGAGGGCGCATGCCTTGTAGGCCGCGATGCCCCCGCCGACGCCGACGACGACATGGCGGCCACGCCGACCGTCGCCTGCGCCCGCCATGGTCATGGAGTGGGGACTCACTCGCCTTCGACGTGCTCGAGAAGGTCGGCGTGGATCTCGCGCAGCGCGATGGAGAGCGGCTTCTCCTGCAGACCCGGCTCGACGAGCGGGCCGACGTACTCGAGAATGCCGTCACCGAGCTGGTTGTAGTAGTCGTTGATCTGACGCGCGCGCTTGGCCGCGTAGATCACCAGGGCGTACTTCGACGACGTGCGCTCGAGCAACTCGTCGATCGGAGGGTTGGTGATACCGAGCGGGGTGTCGTATGCCGGCACCTCGGAACGGGACGCCGAATCGGACACGTTCGCTACGGGACTGCTCACTGAATATGCTCCTAGGGACTTCGAAATCGTGCGTCTAGCAGGGCCGGAGCACCGGGCGGAACGCGGCTAGCGCACTTCCGACCGACCACCGACCAACAAGGATACCAACTCGTCGCACGCACTCGCGACATCGTGGTTCACGATGGTCGTGTCGAACTCCGTTTGCGCGGCCAATTCGACCTGCGCCGTCGCCAACCTTCGTTCGATCACGTCGGCCGGTTCGGTGCCTCGGCCGGTCAGCCGGGAGACCAGAGTCTCCCAGTCAGGCGGTGCGAGAAACACCAGGAGCGCATCCGGCGCAACCTCGCGAACCGAGCGCGCGCCGGCCAGATCCACTTCGAGGAGGACCGGCTCCCCCGAGTCCAGCGCCGCTCGGACAGGTGCGGCGGGGGTGCCACTGCGTTGCAGACCTCCGTGGATCTCGGCCCATTCGAGCAGTTCGCCGTCGGCGATCATGCGGTCGAACTCGTCGTTGCCGACGAACCAGTAATCGCGTCCGTCGACTTCACCCGGACGCGGGGCGCGTGTGGTGGCCGAAACACTGAAGTGCAAATTCGGAAGTCGGTCACGAACCTGCTTGACGACGCTGGATTTGCCGACGGCGGACGGACCGGCCAGAACGACCAGTCGACCCTTCGTTTCACCGCTGGCGGTCACCGCTACGTCAGGCTTCGAAATCGAACCTGGCGAGCAGCGCCTTGCGCTGACGGTCGCCGAGGCCGCGGAGGCGACGAGTCGGGGCGATCTCGAGCTCGGTCATGATTTCTTGAGCCTTGACCTTGCCCACCTTCGGCAGCGCCTCCAGCAGAGCGGACACCTTCATCTTGCCGAGGATCTCGTCGTCCTCGGCGTCCTTCAGGACCTGCTTGAGGTCGGTTCCGCCGCGCTTGAGACGGTCCTTGAGCTCGGCCCTGGCACGACGCGCCGCAGCCGCCTTCTGCAGAGCAGCAGCACGCTGCTCGTCGGTCAGTACGGGAAGGGCCACGGTTCCTCCATCTGGACATGCGTTCGTCGATCGATGCTCGACCACCGGTTTCCCAGCGGCGTTTGCGACCGTACCGATCCCCGCGGGCCTTGGCGAACTCGACCCCCGCCCTTCTTCGGCCCTCGTCGGTGGGCTAGGAGAGCGCTCGTTCGACGTCGTCCCGCACGCGGTGCGCGGCCGCCCGCAGATCGGCGGTCGCGGGTCCGTATCGGAGAATGTCACGAGAAGAGCTGGGCAGCAACAACTCTCGCGTGTCGGGGAAGATCTCGGCGAGATCGAGCACGGTGGCCCCCTGGGCGCCGAGCCCGGGCGCCAGGATGGGACCGCCGAACGCGGTCACGTCGAGTCCGTGCCCGCGGGTGGCGCCGACCACGAGCCCGACCGTCTCGTCTCCCAACCCGGCATTCCACCGTGCGGCTTCGTCGACGACGTGCTGCGCCACCGAGACACCGCCCGAATCGACGGCGGTCTGAACCGCGGTGCCGTCCGCGTTCGACGTCCGAGCAAGCACGAACACACCGCTCTGGTGAGCAGCAGCACGCTCGATCGCCGGGGCGAGCGCCCCCACACCCAGGTACGGAGACAACGTCACCGCGTCCGATCGCAGCGGTGACGTCGAGCCGAGCCACGCGGAGGCGTAGGCATCCAACGTCGTACCGATGTCACCTCGCTTGGCGTCGGAGAGCACCAGGGTGCCGGCCGATCGGAGACCGGCGATCGTTCGCTCCAGCACGGCGATCCCTGCGGATCCGAAGCGTTCGAAGAAGGCCACCTGCGGCTTGACGATGCCCACGTGGCCGGCGAACGCCTCCACGCACGCGTTTGAGAACGAGCCGAGCCCATCGACCGTGTCGCCGAGCCCCCATGCGTCGAGCAGACCCGGATGCGGGTCGATCCCCACGCACAGGCGCCCGTGCTCGGCAACCGCGCCGCGCAGTCGCCGTACCCAGGTCATGCGACCGGCGACGTGATCGAGCTGTGCAGGTCCTGCAGCGACCGAACTCCGATGTTGCCGCGCATGGATGCCTCGATGCCCTGAACCGCTGCAGCGGCGCCCTGCACGGTGGTGATGCAGGGGATGTTGCGTGCCACCGCGGCGCTGCGGATCTCGTACCCGTCGACGCGGGGGCCCGAGTTGCCGAACGGTGTGTTGAACACCATGTCGACTTCCCCGGCCCGGATCAGATCGACGATCGTGCGTTCGCCCTCCTCGATCGTGTCGGAGTGCTTGTGCACGACTTCGCTGGCAATACCGTTGCGTCGCAGCATTTCCGCGGTACCTATGGTGGCCAGGATGCGGAACCCGAGGTCGGCGAGACGCTTGACCGGGAACACCATGGAGCGCTTGTCGCGGTTGGCGATCGAGACGAAGATCGCTCCCGTGGTCGGGAGGGAGCCGTACGCTGCGGTCTGCGACTTGGCGAAGGCGGTGCCGAAGTCGGCGTCGATGCCCATCACCTCGCCGGTCGACTTCATCTCCGGCGAGAGCAGAGTGTCGACTCCGCTGCCGTCCGCCTTGCGGAAGCGATTGAAGGGCAGCACCGCTTCCTTCACGGCGACCGGAGCGTCGAACAGGGCGTGTCCTCCGTCGCCTTCGGCCGGTAGCACACCCGAAGCGCGCAGGTCGGCGATGGTCTCCCCCAGCATGATTCGCGCCGCCGCCTTCGCGAGCGGCACCGCCGTGGCCTTCGACACGAAGGGAACCGTCCGCGACGCGCGTGGATTCGCTTCGAGGACGTAGAGAACGTCGTCTTTCAGCGCGTACTGCACGTTGAGCAGACCGCGCACGCCGATGCCGTGAGCCAACGCTTCCGTAGACCTGCGCACGGCGTCGATGTCCGTGCGGCCCAACGTGATCGGCGGCAAGGCACACGCCGAGTCGCCGGAGTGGATGCCGGCTTCCTCGATGTGCTCCATCACGCCGCCGATGAAGACGTCGGTCCCGTCGCACAGTGCGTCGACGTCGATCTCGATCGCGTCCTCAAGGAACCGGTCGACGAGTACGGGATGTTCCGGGGTGAGTTCGGTTGCCCGAGAGATGTAGTCGTCGAGGGACGCCTCGTCGTAGACGATCTCCATACCGCGCCCGCCGAGAACGTACGACGGCCGCACCAGCACGGGGTAGCCGATCTCGGCCGCGATGCGCTTGGCCCCGTCGAACGTGATGGCCGTGCCGAACTTGGCGGCGGGCAGTCCCGCGGCGGCGAGTACCTCGCCGAACTCGGCGCGGTCCTCGGCCAGGTCGATCGCTTCCGGGGACGTACCGACGATCGGAACCCCGGCGTCGGCCAGACGCTGCGCGAGACCGAGCGGCGTCTGACCGCCGAGCTGCACGATCACGCCGACGACGCCGGGGCCACCTTGCCCGGATTCCGCCTCGGCCATGTAGACCTCGAGCACGTCCTCGAATGTCAACGGCTCGAAGTACAGCCGGTCGGCGGTGTCGTAGTCGGTGGACACGGTCTCCGGGTTGCAGTTGACCATCACGGTCTCGTATCCGGCTTCGGACAACGTGGTCGCAGCGTGCACGCAGGAGTAGTCGAATTCGATGCCCTGACCGATGCGGTTGGGACCCGACCCGAGGATCAGCACCTTGCCGCGCTCGGTCTGCGGGGCCACCTCGGACTCGGCCGACGGGTCGAGCTCGTACGTCGAGTAGTGATACGGCGTCTTTGCTTCGAACTCGGCCGCACAGGTGTCGACGGTCTTGTAGACCGGACGAACGCCGAGCCGGTGTCGGAGCGATCGCACCCCGTTCTCGCCAGCCAGTTCGGGGCGCAGTGCCGCGATCTGCCGATCGGACAGCCCGGCATTCTTGGCGCGGCGGAGCAAATATTCGTCGACCACCGGCGACTCGACGAGTTCCTGGCGAAGTTCGACGAGCCCGAGCACGACGTCGACGAACCACGGGTCGATACCGGACGCCGCAGCGACCTGCTCGACGGTGCCGCCGAGACGCAAGGCCAGTTCCACGTCGTAGATCCGGCCCTCGGTGGGCACCTTCAGGTCGGCGAGGACGGCGTCGAGATCTTCCGCGCGGTCCCCCGCCAAGGCGGTGTCGGTGACGGTCCAGAACCCGGCGCCCTTGGTCTCGAGCGAGCGGAGAACCTTGCCGAGCGCCTCGGAGAAGTTGCGGCCCAACGACATCGCCTCACCGACGGACTTCATCGTGGTGGTGAGGGTGGTGTCTGCGCCGGGGAACTTCTCGAACGCGAAACGGGGAGCCTTGACCACCACGTAGTCGAGCGTCGGCTCGAAACACGCCGGCGTCTCCTTCGTGATGTCGTTGACGATCTCGTCGAGGCTGTACCCGACGGCGAGCTTCGCGGCGATCTTGGCGATCGGGAAACCCGTCGCCTTGGAGGCCAGCGCGCTCGAGCGTGACACTCGGGGATTCATCTCGATGACGATCAGACGACCGTCCGTCGGGTCGATCGCGAACTGAATGTTGCAGCCACCGGTGTCCACGCCGACCTCGCGCAGAATCGCGATACCGAGGTCGCGCATCGTCTGGTATTCGCGGTCGGTGAGCGTCATGGCCGGGGCGACGGTCATCGAATCGCCGGTGTGGACGCCCATCGGGTCGACGTTCTCGATGGAGCACACGATCACCACGTTGTCGCGGTTGTCGCGCATCAACTCCAGTTCGTATTCCTTCCACCCGTAGATGGACTCCTCGATGAGCACGTTCGCGGACGGCGAGGCGGCCAGACCGCCGCCGGCCAACCGGTCGAGATCCTCGGTGGTGTAAGCCATTCCGGAACCGAGACCGCCCATGGTGAAGCTGGGACGGATGACGACGGGGAGGCCGAGTTCGGCGACGGTGTCGTGGACTTCGTCCATGGTGTAGCAGACCCGCGAGCGAGCGCTCTCGCCGCCGACCTTCGCCACGATGTCCTTGAACTTCTGGCGATCCTCGCCGCGCTGAATCGCCTCGAAATCGGCACCGATCAGTTCCACGTCGTACTTCTCGAGGATGCCCTGCTCGTGCAGCGCCACAGCGCAGTTCAGTGCCGTCTGACCACCCAGGGTCGCGAGAACGGCGTCGATGGGATGTCCCTCCTCCGCTTCCTTGCGGATGACCTTCTCGACGAACTCCGCGTTGATCGGCTCGACGTACGTGGCGTCGGCGAACTCGGGGTCGGTCATGATGGTCGCCGGATTGGAGTTGACGAGGCTGACTCGCAGCCCTTCCGCCCGCAGCACGCGGCACGCCTGAGTGCCGGAGTAGTCGAACTCGCAGGCCTGCCCGATCACGATCGGCCCCGAGCCGATGACGAGGATGTGCTGGAGGTCTGTGCGCCGTGGCATTACTGCGCGCCTTTCTTGCTGTCGAGGAGACCGAAGAAGCGGTCGAAGAGGTACTCCGCGTCGTGCGGACCGGCAGCGGCTTCCGGGTGGTACTGCACCGAGAACGCCGAATCATTCAGTAGCCGAACGCCTTCGACGGTGCCGTCGTTGGCGCAGGTGTGGCTGACCACCGCGCGTCCGAACGGAGTGTCGAACTCCTCACCCGCCTCGCCCTCGAGCGCGAACCCGTGATTCTGCGAGGTGATGGCGACGCGACCGGTGCCGTGTTCGATCACCGGAATGTTCATACCGCGGTGGCCGAACTTCATCTTGTACGTGCCCAATCCCAGTGCGCGCCCCAGGATCTGGTTTCCGAAGCAGATCCCGAACAACGGCACACCGTCGCCGAGTACTTCCTCCGTGAGCCTCACGGTCGGGTCGGCGGTAGCTGGGTCACCCGGGCCGTTGGACAGGAATACGCCGTCGGGCTTCAGCTCCCGAACCTGGTCGATCGTGGTTCCCGCCGGGACGACATGCACCCGAATGCCGCGCTGGGCGAACATGCGCGGAGTGTTGGTCTTGATCCCCAGGTCGACGGCGACGACGGTGAAGCGAGGGTCCCCGTCCGGCTCGACGACGTATCCGGATCCAGTGGTGGACACCTCGCCCGCGAGGTCGGCGCCCAGCATGCTGGGCTGCGTACGCACTCGTCCGATCAGGGTGTCGTCGTCGGCCAGGTCCGCACCCGAGAAGATGCCGGCGGCCATCGACCCACGGGTGCGCAGGTGGCGCACCACCGCGCGGGTGTCGATGCCCGCGATCCCGACGACGTCCTGTTGAACCAGTTCCGCGTCCAGAGTGCCGCTGGCGCGCCAATTCGAGCTGCGCCTGCTCGGGTTGCGTACGGCGTAACCGGCGACCCAGATCTTCGAATCAGCCGGTGAGCCATCGGGGCCGACGGACTCGTTGTCCTCGTCGTTCCACCCGGTGTTGCCGATCTGGGGGGCGGTCGCGACGACGATCTGTCGGTGGTAACTCGGGTCGGTCAGTGTTTCCTGGTACCCGGTCATCCCGGTGCAGAACACTGCTTCACCCAACGTCGAGCCCTCTGCACCGAACGAGGTTCCGCGAAAAACCCGGCCGTCCTCGAGCACCAATACGGCTTGAGCGCTCACGCTGTCTCCTTCTTGTCGTCTGTCGTCTCGGGCGCAGGTGGGAACGAATCCACCCACGTCGGGTAGACGTCCTTGTCGTCGGCCCGAAAGCCGGTGTCGATCTCGGTGCCGGTGGGAAGCTCCCATCGGATGACCAGCAAGCCGTCCTTGGTCATGACCTTGCCGGCGAGTCCACGCTCGGTCCGCACGGCACGGATCGAGCGCTGCGGCACCCAGATCGGCGACTCACCGTTGCGGTCCAACAGGATTCCGGTGGCGAACCTCGTGAGCGTTCCGGTTGCGCGGTGGCCGATGTCGCCCACGGCAATACGGTCCTGCCAGCTCGGTGCAATCGTGCTGCCGACGTACAGGCCGGTCACGGGCGCGATCAACTCGTCCCCCACGTCGGCGGGAACGGGCGGAAGGTCACCGATACGGTCGGCCTGACGCTTCTGTCGTCCGCGCCACCCCCACAGGATCAGCCCGATCAGGGCCGCCCAGAACACCAGGAATCCGATGACGAGCCACACTCTGTCCATGGTCAGCTGACCTCTTCCACATCGCGGCGGTAGGTGATACGTCCGCGCAGGAACGTCGCGGTGATCTGCGCGGGCATGGTCATGGCGTCGAACGGGGTGTTACGCGACAGGCTCGCGAGGCGGTCCCGCTCGACCGTCCACGATGCGTTCGGATCGACGAGAACGACGGTGGCGGGCTCACCGACCTCGATCGGACGTCCCTGATCGTCGAGTCCGACGATCTCGGCCGGGCGCTCGCTCATCACACGCGCAACTCCGCGCCAGGTCAGCAGGCCGGGTTCGACCATGGTCTTCACCACGATCGACAGCGCCGTCTCGAGCCCCAGCATTCCGGGCCGGGCGACACTGAACTCACAGCACTTGTCCTGCTCCGCGTGCGGTGCGTGATCTGTTGCTACACAGTCGATCACTCCGTCGGCGAGTCCGGCGCGCAACGCATCCACGTCCTTGACCTCGCGAAGAGGCGGATTCACCTTGTTCACCGCGTCGTAAGTCTCGAGCCGGGAATCGTCGAGGAGGAGATGGTGCGGAGTGACTTCGGCGGTGATGGAAATGTTCTGCGCCTTCGCCCAGGCGAGGAGTTGCACGGTGCCCTCGGTGGACGCGTGGCAGATGTGTACGCGCGCACCGGCATCGCGAGCGAGGAGAGCGTCACGCACGACGATGGACTCTTCGGCGGCGCGCGGCCATCCGGCCAACCCGAGCCGTGCTGCGGTTGCCCCTTCGTGGGCGACGGCGCCCTTGGTCAGCCGCGGCTCTTCGGCATGCTGCGCGACGAGAACACCCAAACCGGCCGAGTACTCGAGTGCGCGACGCATGAGCAGCGGGTCGTCGACGCAGTGGCCGTCGTCGGAGAAGAGACGGACGCCGCCCACTCCCGCGGCCATCATGCCCATCTCGGCAAGTTGCTTGCCCTCGAGGCCGACGGTCACTGCTCCCACCGGATGGACGTCGACCAGGCCGACTTCCTGTCCGCGGCGCCACACATGGTCGGTGACCACCACCGAGTCCGCGACGGGATCGGTGTTGGCCATGGCGAAGATCGCGGTGTACCCGCCGCGAGCCGCTGCGAGAGAACCGCTTTCGATGGTCTCGGTGTCCTCGCGGCCCGGTTCGCGGACGTGGGTGTGCATGTCGACGAACCCCGGTAGCAAGATGTGGCCGCGTGCGTCGACGGTGTCGTCGGCATCGGTGTCGAGGTCCGCGCCGATGTCGACGATGACGCCGTCACCGAGGAGAACGTCGACCGGATCGCCCTCGCCGTACGGCAGGACACCTTTCAGCAGAACAGTAGTCATGATCGAGAACCCTCCTCGGATCCGATGAGAGCCCGGAACAATACGGCCATGCGGACGTGCACTCCGTTGGTGACCTGTTGCAGCACAGCGGTTTCGGGAGCGTCCGCGACCGAGAACGCAATTTCCATCCCGCGCAGCATCGGTCCGGGATGGAGCACCACCGCGTGATCGGGCAGCAGCTCGAATCGCTTCTGCGACAGACCGAAGTTCACCGAGTACTCGCGGGCGGAGGGAAAGAATCCCCCGTTCATGCGCTCGGCCTGCACGCGAAGCATCATGACCGCGTCGAGCGCAGGCAGTTCCGCGTCGAACGAGTCGGCCACGGTGACCGGCCACGTGTTCACCCCGGCCGGCAAGAGCGTGCGCGGTGCGACGAGGACGACCTCGGCGCCGAGTGTGGCGAGCAGGAACGCGTTGGACCGGGCGACACGGCTGTGCAGGACGTCGCCGACGATGGCGATGCGTCGACCCTCGATGTCACCCAACCGCTGTCGCAGGGTCAACGCGTCGAGCAGCGCCTGCGTCGGGTGTTCGTGGGTGCCGTCGCCGGCGTTGATCACGGCCGGCCCCGCTCCGGTCGTGGGATCGGTCGTCCAGGCGGCGATCTGATGGGCGGCCCCGGATGCTGGGTGTCTGACGACGAGGGCGTCGGCTCCCGCGGCACGCAAGGTCAAGGCGGTGTCGCGCAGCGACTCACCCTTGGACGCGGACGAGGTGCTGCCGCTGACGTTGATGACGTCTGCGCTCATCCACTTGCCCGCTACCTCGAACGACACCCGGGTACGCGTGGAGTTCTCGTAGAACACGGTCATCACGGTCTTGCCGCGCAGCGTCGGTAGCTTGTGGACGTCTCGGCCGAGCAGCGCCTGCTCGAAACGGACGGCTTCGTCGAGAATGTCGGTGGCCGCCTCTCGGGTCAGCCCCGAGGCGGTCAAGAGGTGCCGCGTCATCCCTGGCCTCCGCTCAGGTCCACGCCGTCTCTGCCGTCGTGCTCGACCAGCAGTACGGCGACGTCCTCGTCGCGCGCGGTGGGCACGTTCTTACCGACGTAATCCGCGCGCAGCGGAAGCTCACGGTGACCGCGATCCACCAGCACGGCGAGCTGGACGGCGCGCGGGCGCCCGAGATCACGCAGCGCGTCGAGAGCTGCGCGCACCGAGCGCCCGGAGAACAGGACGTCGTCGACGAGAACCACCAGTGCTCCGTCGACACCGACGTCGGGCACCGACGTCCGCTCGAGGGCGCGGTGGGGCTTGCTCCGCAGGTCGTCGCGGTAGAGCGTGATGTCCAGCGAACCCACGGGCGGACGGAAGCCGGAGAACTCTTCGATCCGGTCGGCAAGGCGAGTCGCGAGTGTGGACCCGCGAGTGGGAATTCCGATGAGCATGACCGGCGGTGCGTCCGGTGCATCGAGGGCGGTCTTCTCGATGATCTGATGCGCCATTCGGGCGATCGTGCGACCGACATCGGCCGACGACAGCAACTCGCGGGCGGACTCGGAAGAGGGCGGCGTCACACCATGACCTCCTTCTCCGCCTCACAGGACGGATCGTTAAAGGATGTCGAACGACAGAACTATAGCAAGCGAGCTACTCGGCGTCGGGCGCACTCTCGCGGACGACAGGAGTGGCAGCCGCGGCCGCGCGAACCTGGGGCGCGACCAGCACGATCTGCCCGAGGATGCCGTTCACGAACGACGGCGAGTCGTCGGTGGACAACTGCTTGGCCAGTTCGACTGCCTCGTCCACGGCCACGACCGGCGGCACGTCCGTGGCATGGAGGAGCTCCCACACCGCGACGCGAAGAATGGCGCGATCGACTGCAGGAAGCCGGTCCAAGGTCCAGTCGTGCAGATGATCGCCGATCACACTGTCGACACGATCGAGGTTCTCGGCCACGCCGGTCACGAGGGTGACGGTGTACGCGCTGACCGGCGCCACCTGATCGTCGGTGGCGGCCAATTCGCTGCGCTCGTCGGCGAGAACCACGGGATCGAGGTCGCGTGCCTCGGCTTCGAAGAGGAAGTCGACCGCCCGTTTGCGCGCCTTGTGCCTGGCTCCGAGCTTCTTCGGGCTCTTCTGGGGACTGCTCACTCTAGGAGTTCACACGCCCGAGGTAGTTGCCGTCGCGCGAGTCGATCTTGAGCTTGTCTCCGGTGTTGATGAAGAGAGGAACGGCGATCTCGGCGCCCGTCTCCAAGGTTGCCGGTTTGGTTCCACCGGTGGACCGGTCGCCCTGCAGACCGGGGTCGGTGTGCTGCACCACGAGCTCGACCGTGACCGGGAGTTCGACGTACAGCGGCATCCCTTCGTGCATCGCGACCTGCACCTGGAGATTCTCGAGCAGGAAGCGGTGGCCGTCGCCGACCGTGGCCTCGTTGATCGACAGCTGGTCGAACGTGTCGCCGTCCATGAACACGTAGTCGGAGCCGTCGTGGTAGAGGTACGTCATGTCGCGGCGGTCGACGTTGGCCGTCTCGACCTTCACGCCGGCGTTGAACGTCTTGTCGACGACCTTGCCCGACAACACGTTCTTGAGCTTGGTCCGCACGAAGGCGGGACCCTTACCCGGCTTCACGTGCTGGAACTCGATGATCGACCACAGATTGTTGTCGATGTTCAGGACGAGCCCGTTCTTGAAATCACTGGTCGAAGCCACTTGCTTGAAGTCTCCTCTTTCGTATCCAAACCGAACTTGTGGGCACCGACACACGAGTCCGGAGCAGTGGCTAGTCTATCGACCATGAACGCCTGGTTGGTACGTGGCCTCGGAATGGCCCTTGTTCACTTCGTCGCGCGCACCCTGTTGGCCCTGGCCATCGCGGCCTGGCCCACCCAAGGCTCCATCCTTCGCATCGTCACGATGGTCGTCGTCATCCTTGTCGCTGTCATCTGGGGCGGAATCGACGGCATCAACGATCGCCGTGCCAACCCCGATCCCGACGACTCCGCCGACCTCACGATGGTGTGGCTGAAGGCGTCCGTCGTCGCCGGCCTGCTGTCGGGCGCGGTCACGTGGATCGTGTCGACCGTCTCCCCGATCGCCATCACGGCCAACTCGTTCATTTTCGAGGTCACGTCGGGTGCGGCGTTCACCATCCTGCTGGTCTTCGTGCCGACGATCCTCGCCGTGGGGCTCGGACGCCTGCTCGCAGGCCGCGACGGGAAGAAGAACGAGGATCCGCGCCCGAGCAAGAAGACCAAGAAGAACGCCGACGACCGTGAGCTGGTCGGTGCGGGAGCGCAATCCGAGTACAGCCGACCGGCGAATCAGGACGAGCAGTCCGACGCCGATACCGAGCAGTTCGAGCCCGTGAAGCTGCAGAAGGACGACGAGCGGTCCTCGACGTGGCAGGAACCGCGGTAGTTCATGCTGCTCACGACTGCCTAAAGCAGGATCGGCCCCGCTGCTGCTGGCTCGTCCTTCGCGATAGCCGAGTAGGCCGCCACGAGAAGTGACGGATCGGGGCCCTCGAGGCGGCCGGGCTTTGCGAGGTCGTCAAGTACGACGAAGCGCAGCAGACCGTTACGGTTCTTCTTGTCCGTCTGCATCCCCTTCAGGAGATGAGAGAACGCGTCGGCGTCGTAGGACACGGGAAGCCCGACACTCGCGAGAATCGTGCGATGACGGTCCGCGACCGCGTCGGAGAGCCGACCTGCGAGCCGCCCGAGTTCGGCCGCGAACACCAGCCCGACGGAGACAGCCGCGCCGTGGCGCCACTTGTACTTCTCGCGGCGCTCGATTGCGTGCGCCAAGGTGTGGCCGTAGTTGAGGATCTCGCGAAGATCGGCCTCGTGCAGATCGGCAGCGACCACCTTCGCCTTCACCTCGATGGAGCGCCGGATCAGTTCGGGGAGAACGGAACCCGTCGGGTCGAGGGCAGCGTCGGGGTCTGCTTCGATCAGGTCGAGAATGGCAGGGTCGGCGATGAAGCCGGTCTTGATGATCTCCGCCATTCCGGAGATGATCTCGTTGCGCGGCACCGTCTCGAGCGTCGCCAGGTCGACCAGGACGGCAGACGGCTCGTGAAAGGCCCCGACCAGGTTCTTGCCCGCATCGGTGTTTATACCGGTCTTGCCGCCCACCGCGGCGTCGACCATGGCCAGCAGAGTGGTCGGCACGTGCACGACGCGGACGCCGCGCATCCAGGTGGCGGCGACGAATCCGGCCAGGTCGGTCGCCGCTCCCCCGCCGAGACTCACGACGGCGTCACTGCGGGTCAACCCGATGCGTCCCAGTACCTCCCAGCAGAACCCCGCTACCGCGAGTTCCTTGCCGTCCTCGGCGTCCGGGATCTCGATGCGGTGCGCGTCGATGCCCGTCTCGGCGAGAGCGGCGCGCACGGCCTCGGCGGTGTCGGCGAGGGGCGGCTGATGGAAGATCGCGACGGTACGGGTACCGGCCAGGGTGTCGACGAGATCGGTCAGCAGACCGCGACCGATGACCACGGGATAGGGCTTGGCCGTGCGGACCTCGACGCGTACCGGTTCGGTCACTTGCTTCGCTCCTGGTGTAGGTCGGATGGTTTCGGAATACCTTTGCGCCGCAACGGAATGGGCGCAGGTCGGGGTGTTCTGACCGGCGCGGCAGCATTCTCCGGCGGTTCGACGCCGAGTTTGGTGAGAATTTGCGCCACGACGCGTGCCGGGCTGCGGCCGTCCGTGCGAACGCGAACCGTGGCCACACCGCGGTACAGCGGCCGTCGGCGGCGCATCAGTTCGCGGTACTTGGCGCGTGGGTCACCGCCGGCGAGCAGGGGTCGGCTGGTGTGGGTGCCGGTACGCCGAAGCCCTTCTCCCACACTGATTTCGAGGTAGACGACGGTGTGACCCTGCAGTGCGGACCGGGTGCGTTGCGACAGGATCGCGCCGCCACCGAGCGAGACCACACCGGTCTGAGTGGCGAGCGCGTCGAGCACGATCCGCTCTTCGATCGCACGAAACGCAGGCTCACCGTCCGTCCCGAAGATGTCGGGAATCGTGCGCCCGGTGTCTCGCTCGATCGCGACGTCGGTGTCGAACACCTCGGTGCCCAGCGCGTTGGCCAACCGCCGTCCGATCGTCGATTTCCCGGCGCCGGGCGGACCGACGAGGACAGCGCGGGGTCTACTCATCGGACTGCACGGTCATCGCGGTGGGCGGGCTGCGGCGCCCTTCACGTAACTGTGGATGTTGCCGACGGTTTCGGTCAGCGAGTCGCCACCGAATTTTTCCAACGCTGCCTGCGCCAGAACGAGGGCGACCATGGTCTCGGCCACGACGCCGGCGGCGGGCACGGCACACACGTCGCTGCGCTGGTGGATGGCGACGGCTTCCTCACCGGTGCTCATGTCGACCGTGGCGAGAGCGCGGGGCACCGTGGAGATCGGCTTCATCGCCGCACGGACCCGGAGTGGCGCCCCGTTGGTCATGCCGCCCTCGATGCCGCCGGCTCGGTTCGTGCTGCGTTCCACGCCGTCCGGTCCGGGTGTCATCTCGTCGTGCGCCTTGCTGCCGCGTCGACGTGCCGTCTCGAAGCCGTCGCCGACCTCGACACCCTTGATGGCCTGAATTCCCATGAGAGCGGCGGCGAGTCGGGAGTCGAGGCGGTTCTCACCGCTGACGAAGGATCCCAACCCGACGGGAAGTCCGTGCACCACGACCTCGACGATGCCGCCGAGGGTGTCGCCGTCCTTCTTGGCCGCTTCGATCTCGGCGATCATCGACGCCTCGGCCGCCGAGTCGAACGCCCGCACCGGACTTTCGTCGATGGCGTCGGAATCGGACGGTCCCGGCACCGGACCCGTGTAGGGATCCGACGCACCGATGGAGATGACGTGCGAGACCACCTCGACGTCGAACGCCTGACGCAGAAAGTGTCGCGCGATGGTTCCCGCTGCGACGCGAGCGGCCGTCTCGCGTGCGCTGGCTCGCTCGAGCACGGGCCGTGCGTCGTCGAAGCCGTACTTGAGCATGCCGGAGTAGTCGGCGTGTCCGGGCCGAGGCCGGGTGAGTGGGGTGTTGCGAGCGAGCTCGGCCAGCTTTGCCGGGTCGACCGGCTCGGCGGACATCACTTCTTCCCACTTGGGCCACTCGGTGTTGGCGATCTCGACGGCGATGGGGCCACCCATGGTGCGGCCGTGGCGAACGCCGCCCACGACGGTCACCTGGTCCTTCTCGAACTTCATGCGCGCTCCGCGGCCGTATCCCAGCCGGCGGCGCGCGAGCTGCGCCGCGATGTCGTCCTTCGTCACCTCGACACCGGCCACCATGCCCTCGACGATGGTGACCAGGGCAGGTCCGTGTGATTCTCCGGCAGTAGTCCAACGCAACACGGGTCCCATCTTTTCACGCTGCGAAGGTCACGGACGCCACCAGGGTCGCCGCGCACATCGACGGGCCGTGCGGCACCGGGTGTCGGGCTCCGCCGAACGGGTGAACGGCGAGGGCGAGGGCCGCGGTTCCGACCGGCGCCAGGAACGCAGCCGCGCACCACGCGGATCCCCCGGACGTTGCCGCCACGGCCCCGAGGGGTACGGCCAGCTTGACGTCGCCCGCGCCGACGCCGCCGGACGTCACGTAGCCGACGAGGTACAGAAGACCCAGCATCAGCCCCCCGACAAGTGCGGCGCTCCCGAGTCCGCCCCACACTGCGGACACCATGACTGCTGCGGCGCCGGGCAGCGTCAGGGCGTTCGGGAGCCGACGGCAGGAGTAATCCACGAGGGCCAGGCACAGCGACCAGTAGGCGAGGGCTGCGAAGGCCTCTCCCGCCTCGAAGGTGGTGGCGACCGCAAACAGCGCCGCGCACGTTGCAGCACCGACGAGCCGCATGGATATGTCGGCAGTCCCGATCCACTGTGCGACCACTGCGGGCGCACACCACCCGGCCGCGAGACCGACCAGTACGGCGCAGAGTGCGTTCATCCGGTGACCGCGTTCATACGATGACTGCGTTCATACGATGACTGTGGCACGGCGCGCCCTGGCCGACCGGCCGTCGGGCGGGCGCCTGTGGATAACTCGTCAGAACGAGTAGCGGCCCTCGGCCCATGCTCGGTCGGCCGGTTCCCGCACTGCGTCGACGGTCCGACCGTCCTGGTAGTACGCGGTGTGCAGAACCGATCCCTCGTCGAGGGCGTCCTGCCAGGCCCGCGTGGGGCCCTCGCCGTACCAGAGCCACGGCATGATGTCGTCCATCACGACCACGGTGTCGGGACGGGCCAACGCGCGCAGGTCGGTCAGGTCGGCGCGAGCACCTTCGACGGAATGGTCGCCGTCGACGAAGATCGCGTCGAACCGGACGTCGGGGTGCGCCGTCGCGAAGCCGGTGATGGTCGAATGCGAATCGCCCTCGATCAACGTGTGACGACCGGGGAAGAGTTCGTCGATATGGGTCTTGGCGGCCGCGCTGTAGGCGTAGTTCGCCAGATCGAACGAGTGCACGGTCACGTTCGGCGACGCCCCCAGGAAGGCCCAACTCGAGAAGCCCGCGTTGAAGCCGACCTCGCAGATCGAGCGTGTGCCGGGCCGGGCGGCGATCGAGGCCAGGTAGGCCAACTCCGCTTCGTCCGCTCCACCCTCGAACGGCTCTCCGGCAGTTCGGGTCTCGCGCAACAAGGATTCGAGATAGTGCAGGGCCACGACACTCCTATCGGTTCGAGGTGAAGCCTAACCGTGCGATGTTTCGACACTCGCAATCGCGTATCCCCACCTCGGCAGGCGCCGCGCTATACAGTCTTGAACACGGTCGAGCCCGAGCCAGTCAGCAGTCCCAGCGACTGCGCACCCGGTTCGATCGTGTTCTGCGCTCGGCCGGCGCGTCGTCGCCTGTCCAGGAGGCGCATTCGTGATTCTCACTTCTTTGCACGACGATTCCGCAGACACGGTCACTCACGCATTCACACTCGACGTCGACGAGCTCGACGCCGGTCCGGTCGTCATCCGACTCGGGGGTGTGGTGGATCGACGAACAGCCGAACCGCTGTGCCAGTGCGTCGACGAGGTCCTCGTGTCCGGCCGGTCCCTGGTCCTCGATCTTCGCGCGGTGGACGGGGTCCCGGAAGTCTTGATGCCGATCGTTCACGCCACCGTGCTGAAGGTGTCGAGAACCCGTGCCCGCGTGATCGTCGTGGGTTCCGCGGCCCTCGCCGGCCGGCTGGAGCAGCGGGTGCCCGGGGTCCGCTGCGTCACGACGACGGCCGAGGCGTTCGCGGCCGCGAGCGGAAAGATCGCCCCCTCGACGACTGTGGTCGAACCGCGGACGACCTGGATCGACACCTCCGAGGCGCTGCAGGGTCGGTATCTCTGATCACCGAACGGCGTCAGCCAGCGCATCCGCCATGGCATGCCGAGGGGCCGGCATGCCCGTGAACTGTTCCACCTGCCCGTACGCCTGATTGAGCAGCATCGCCAAGCCGCCGACCACCACTCCCCCGGCCCGCGACACCGCCTGGGCGACGGGGGTGGGCCACGGATCGTAAATGGCGTCGAAGAACAGCGGCGTGCGGGCGAGAGACTCCGCAAGCGGTGCGGCGGCCTCCGCCGGCACGGTGGAAATGACTGCTGCGCAACCGAACACAGCTGCAGCGATGGACTCCGCGTCGAAACCGGTCCAGGTGACGTCCAGGCCGACAGCCCGCCCGCACGCGATGGCGCCCTGTGCGCGATCGGCACTTCGCGCGACTACTCGCACGGATCGCGCGCCCAACGACGCCAACGCCACCAGCGACGGCCGCGCCGTGCCGCCGGCACCCACCACGACGACGGTTTCCCCGTCGAGGTCGGTGACTCCGGCGTCGGCGAGAGCGCCCGTCACCCCGTCGACGTCGGTGCAGTCCGCTCGCCATCCGTCCGCGATGCGCACCAGCGTGTTGGCCGACCCGACCACCTCGGCGCGGGTGGTGCGCTCGGTGGCGAACTCGAGCGCCGCGATCTTGTTCGGCATCGTCACCGACAGACCCACCCACTCGGCTCCGAGGCTGCCGACGAGCCCGGGCAGTCGATCGCCGGTGCATTCGATCCGCTCGTACGTCCATCCGGTCAACCCGAGAGCGTCGTAGGCGGCGCCGTGCAGAACGGGCGACTTCGAGTGTGCGATCGGCGAACCCAGAACCGCCGCGCGCCTGGCGCCGATCACCGGCCGCTGGCCAGGAAGCCCGGCTCGACTTGCTGGATGTTCGCCAGATGCTGCTCGTAGTTGTCGGTGAACAGCGTGTCGCCGGCTGCATTGATCGTGACGAAGTACAGCCAGTTACCCGGCTCCGGATTCTCGGCGGCTTGGACGGCCCCGACACTCGGAGAGCAGATCGGGGTAGCCGGCAAGCCCGTCATCGCGTACGTGTTCCACGGCGTGACGGCGGCTCGATCGCCGTCCGTCGTCGCCACCTCGGTGGTGTCGAGCGCGTAGTTCACCGTCGAGTCGAACTCGAGCCTCTGCCCGATGGCCAGGCGGTTGAGAATGACTCGTGCGACCTTGGCGAAGTCGTTGGGCAACGCTTCGCGCTCGATGAGAGACGACGCGACGAGCGTTTGGTAGGGGTCCAGCCCGGACTGCGCCCCGGCGTTCACCAAACCGGTGTTCTCGTAGATCGCGGAGCTCTCGCTCACCAACTGCTTCAGAATGTCCGCAGCCGATGCACTGGGGTCGAAGTTGAACGTCCCCGCGGCAATCAGTCCTTCGAGTTGCCGGTCGCGGTCCGGGACACGCGCCACGGCATCCGTCGCCCATTCCGGCACACCGAGCGCGGACGAATCGCTCCCGGCGCCCGCCGCGTTCAGTTCGTCGTAGCTGACACACGGAACGCCCTGTCCGACCGCGCAGCTCGCCTCCGAGATGAGGGTATAGATACCCTTCTTCACCGCTCCGGTGTTGACGTCTGCCGAGTCGTGCAGCTGTCGCCCCTCGGCGATCACGATCTGACCGACTCGCGACTCGGGGTCCACCAGCGTCGTCACCGCGTCGGCTGCCGCCATCTGAGATTTCATTCGGTAGAAGCCGGGTTGCACGGAATTCATGGCGGAGTTCTGCACCGCAGCGTTGTAGAACGCGGCGCCGCTCGCGGTGACGTCCTTGTCGACCATCTCGGTGGCGATCTGATCGGCGGTGTCGCCGTCGCGCACCTCGATGACCACCGCGTTCCCTCCAGGACCGGCGTAGTCGGCCGGAGCGTCTTCGCCGCCGAACAACTTCATCCCTCCGTAGGCACCACCCGCGATCACCACGACCAGCACGAGGGCTCCCAGGACGACGGCCAGCGCACGCCCCCGCCGCTTGCGACCGGCAGCACCTGCCTCCCGTCGCCTGTTCGCTCGCGACGGGCCGACCCGTCCCGGCTCGGCTCGACGCTCCTCGCCGACCGGCTGACGCCGACGCGCCTGCCCGTGCGGCACCCTCAGCTCGTCCGTGGGGAATTCGTCTTCGTGGTAACCACGCCGTCGGTCGTTCACCGATCGAACTCCGAACTGTCCTGCTCGCCCTCGGGCACCGTTGCCCCTCCTTGAAGTACGGACCTGCGCTCGTCGAGCCACCCTTGCAAGATCGCGACCGCCGCCATCTGATCGATCATCGACCGCTGATTCTTGGCACGGACCCCGCTTTCGCGCAACCCGCGTGCCGCAGTCACGGTAGTCAACCGTTCGTCCGCCATTCGAACCGGTACGGACGGGAGTGCGCGAGCGAGGACTCGGGCAAAGCGGACGGACAGCTGGGCCGCCTTTCCGCGCTCACCGCGCAACGTGCGGGGAAGTCCGACGACGATCTCCACGACCTCGTACTCGAGGGCCAGTGCGACGATGCGCTGTACATCCGACGCATCGGGGTGCGTCTTGTCCGCTCGGGCCACCGTTTCGACCGGTGTGGCGAGCACACCGTCGGGGTCGCTGGACGCCACTCCGATGCGCACGCTGCCCACGTCGATCCCGAGGCGACGACCCCGTCCGGGGTCGTCTTCGCCGGGTCGGTCCGGGGATTCCGCGCTCGACATGGGAACCATCACGATCAGGATCCGGCGATCTCCGCGACCCGATTCCGCAACGCCTCGATCGCCGCCGGAATGCCCGCGGCGTCGGAACCCGCACCCTGCGCAGTGTCCGCCTTGCCGCCGCCACGACCGCCGATGCTCGGACCGAAGCTGGCGACGAGCCCGCCCGCCTTGACCCCGACCTCCTGAGCGGCCTTGGTGGCCGAGACGACGAACGGAACCTTGCCGTCGGCGTCGCCGAAGAGAGCAACCACGGCTGCCTGCGAGCCGAAACGGCCGCGTACATCGGCCACCAGGGTGCGCAGATCGCCGGCACCCACACCCGCGGGTGCAGGCTCGGCGACCAGCAGAACACTGCCGATGCGGTGGGCCTTGTCGACGAAGGACGACGCCGAGGACAACACGGACGCCGCTCGCGCCGCCTCGAGTTCCTTCTCGGCGACCTTGAGCCGTTCGACGAGATTCTCGACGCGCGCCGGAACCTCGTCGCTCGGAACCTTGAGCGAGGACGCGATTCCGGCGAGCAGCGCGCGTTCCTTCGCCAGGTACTTGTACGAGTCGAGTCCGACGAACGCCTCGACCCGTCGAACACCCGATCCGACCGAGGATTCGCCCAGGATGGTGACCGGACCGATCTGCGAGGAATGCGCGACGTGGGTGCCACCGCACAGTTCCATGGAGAAGGGGCCGCCGATTTCGACGACCCTCACCTCGTCACCGTAGTTCTCACCGAACAATGCCTGTGCACCCATCGCCCTGGCCTTGTCGAGCTCGGTGACGAAGGTATTGACCTCGAAGTCCGACGACACCGCGTCGTTGGTGACGGCTTCGATGTCGGCGCGCTGCGAATCGGTCAGTGCGCCTTGATAGTTGAAGTCGAAACGCAGATACCCGGGCTTGTTCAGCGAACCTGCCTGCACCGCGTTGGGCCCGAGGATCTGCCGCAGCGCTCCGCCGACCATGTGGGTGCCGGAGTGACCCTGGGTGGCACCGCGCCGCCAGGCCGGATCCACCTGCGCGAGAACGACATCGCCTTCGGTGATCTGACCTTCGGTCACGGTCGACTTGTGCACCCACAGCGTCTTGGCGATTTTCTGGACGTCGTTGACCGTCACACGCAGCCCCGGCGCCGACAGGAATCCGATGTCGGCGAGCTGCCCACCCGCCTCCGCGTACAGGGGGCTGCGGTCCAGAACGATCTCGACGTCCTGTCCCGTCGTCGCAGTGGGAATACGAACGCCACCCCAGATGAGTGCGAGAACGGTTGCGTCGGAATCGAGCTCGTCGAACCCGGTGAACTCGGTGGGGCCACGGTCGACGAGATCGCGGTAGACGGTCAGGTCGGTGTGTGCGTGCTTGCGCGCTTGCGCGTCGGCCTTCGCGCGCTGACGCTGCTCGCTCATCAGCGATCGGAACCCGTCCTCGTCCACCGTCAGTCCGGCCTCGGCGGCCATCTCGAGGGTTAGGTCGATGGGGAAACCGTAGGTGTCGTGCAGGACGAACGCCTCGCTGCCCGCGATGACGCCGCCCCCGGACGACTTGACCGCGTCGGCGGCGTTCTCGAACAAGCGGGACCCGGACGTGAGCGTCGCGAGGAACGCCGTCTCCTCACCGACCGCGATGGAATGAATGCGATCGAACTCGCTGATCAACTCCGGGTAGGACTCGGCCATCGTGTCCCGGACGACGGTGACGAACGCCGACATGGACGGGTCCGTCGCGCCGAGCAGGCGCGCGCTGCGGACGATCCGACGCAGCAAGCGGCGCAGTACGTATCCGCGGCCGTCGTTGCCGGGTGTGACGCCGTCACCGATCAGCATCACTGCGGTGCGGGCGTGATCGGCTATGACGCGGAACCGAACATCGGCCTGGTGGTCGGCGCCGTAGCGTCGTCCGGACAGTTCCTCCGCCTTGGAGATCACCGGGCGAACGAGGTCGGTCTCGTAGACGTTGTCGACGTCCTGAAGCAGAAACGCGACGCGCTCGACACCCATGCCGGTGTCGATATTCTGCTTGGGTAGCGGTCCGAGAATCTCGAAGTCGTCCTTCGAGGTCCCCTGGCCGCGCTCGTTCTGCATGAAGACGAGATTCCAGATTTCGATGTAGCGGTCCTCGTCGGCCTCTGGGCCCCCGTCGACTCCGTATTCGGGTCCGCGGTCGTAGTAGATCTCCGAGCACGGTCCGCACGGACCGGGGATGCCCATCGACCAGTAGTTGTCGGCCATGCCGCGGCGCTGGATGCGCTCGTCGGGCAGTCCGGCGATCTCCTTCCACAACGCGATGGCCTCGTCGTCGTCGAGATAGGCTGTAGCCCATATCCGTTCGGGGTCGAACCCGTAACCGCCGTCCTCGACGCTCGAGGTGAGGAGCGACCACGCGAACGTGATGGCCTCACGTTTGAAGTAGTCACCGAACGAGAAGTTGCCTGCCATCTGAAAGAACGTGTTGTGCCGAGTGGTGACGCCGACGTTCTCGATGTCGCCGGTGCGGACACACTTCTGAACACTGGTCGCGCGTGAGAACGACGGAGTCTGCTGGCCCAGGAAATAAGGGACGAACTGCACCATGCCGGCGTTGATGAAGAGGAGATTGGGGTCGTCGAGGATCAACGAGGCGCTGGGCACCGGAGTGTGCCCGGCCTTTTCGAAGTGGTCCAGGAAACGCCGGCGAATCTCGTGAGTTTGCACCCACGTAGGTTACCGGCTGTCCTTACGACCGGCCTCGCACGATGCGCCGAAGCTTGCCCAATCTGGTCTTGATCTCGCGCTCCGCACCGTGGTCCGTCGGCGCGTAGTAGTCCACTCCCACCAATTCCTCGGGCGGGTACTGCTGCTCCAGGACGCCACCGGGGTCGTCGTGTGGGAAGCGGTATCCGACGGCGTTCCCCAAACTCTTCGCTCCGCTGTAGTGGCCGTCGCGCAGATGAGTGGGCACCGACCCGGCCTTGCCCGCGGCGATGTCGCCCATCGCGGCTCCCAGAGCAGAGGTGACCGAGCCGGATTTTGGCGCCGTAGCGAGATGAATGGTGGCCTGCGCCAATGCAAGTCGCGCTTCCGGCATGCCGATCAGTTGCACCGCCTGAGCGGCGGCCGTCGCGGTCTGCAGCGCCGTCGGATCGGCCATGCCGATGTCCTCGGACGCGTGGACCATCAGTCGACGCGCGATGAACCGCGGGTCCTCGCCGGCGGTGATCATGCGCGCCAGGTAGTGCAACGCCGCGTCGACGTCCGATCCGCGGATGGATTTGATGAAGGCGCTGATCACGTCGTAGTGCTGGTCGCCGTCGCGGTCGTACCGCACGGCGGCCTTGTCGACACTCGCTTCGACCGTCGGTAGGTCGACCGTTCCGCCGGGACCAGCCGTGTCCGATGCTGCCTCGAGTGCGGTGAGACCACGACGGGCGTCGCCTCCGGCCAGTCGAACCAGGTGATCCATGGCGTCGTCGGTCACGGTGACCGATGCGGCGAGTCCGCGCGTGTCGGCAACGGCGCGTGTGAGTACTGCGCGGATGTCGTCGGGAGTCAGCGGTTGGAGTTGAAGGACCAGGGAGCGAGACAGGAGCGGCGACACCACGGAGAAGGACGGGTTCTCGGTGGTGGCGGCCACCAACAGGACCACGCGATTTTCTACGGCTGCGAGGAGTGCGTCCTGCTGCGTCTTGGAGAATCGGTGGACCTCGTCGATGAACAGCACGGTCTGCTCACCGTTCAGGAGCCGTCGGCGAGCGAGTTCGATGACCCCGCGCACCTCCTTGACCCCTGCGGACAGAGCCGAAAGTGCTTCGAATCGGCGGCCCGTGGCACCCGAGATCAACGACGCGAGAGTCGTCTTCCCGGTACCGGGAGGTCCGTAGAGCATCACCGAGGCCGCCCCGGATCCCTCCACCAAACGGCGCAGGGGCGCACCCGCGGTGAGAAGGTGGCTCTGTCCGACGACTTCGTCGAGCGACAGCGGGCGCATGCGAACCGCCAGGGGTGCGTCGGAACGAACCGACGACACAGAGGGAAGGGCAGCACTGTCGTCGACATGCTCGTCCTCGCGCGGCGCGTCGAACAAGCCGTCCGAGTCGGAGTCGATCACCGGACGAGGCTACGTGAGCGGGGCGTCGAAGCGTGTGCGCAGACCGTCCACGACGGAACGAGCAAAGGCCGCGGTGTCGGTGTTGCCGACGCGTTCCGCATAGTTCGCCATGATCGTCCAGCGCACGATCAGCGCCCGCGACCGCGGTACCGACAGGTGATGTTCGCGCAAAGCGGCGTTGCGTGTGTCGTCTTCGGGAAGGAACCAGTACGTGGTCAACCACAGCCAGATCAGCTGCGCGTCGAACAGTTTCGCGTCCAGCACCGCGTCGTCGGCGAGCTGCGGCCAGATGCCGACGACCTCGGCGCGCCACGCGTCGACCATCGCGCCGGCCCGCTCGGGCGAGAGTTCGAGTCGGCACAGGCACCCCGGATAGGACATCAGGTTGTAAGCGACGTCGAGTGTGGCGTCGCGGTAGCCGCCCCATTCGTAATCCATGAACCGCACGCCTTCGCCGTTGACGGTGACGTTGTCCGGACACAGATCCGAGGGGCTGAACGCCCGCATACCACCGGGACCGAAGAGCTTCGCAGCGCGGGCGACCGCGGTGGACACCGAGCACGGGACCTCCACCCGCAGCTCCGACGCCAACAGTTCGGGGACGACGGCCACCGCGTCCGCGACCTGCGCCGACAGACCGTCGACCGTGCCGGCAACGCCGACCCGAGCGAGCAGGGCGCCGAAATCGTCCTCGCGCCCCACGGTGGCCGCGTGCATGCGGCCGAGCGCCTGAGCCATGGCCATCAGGGAGTTGGTGACCGTCGATGAGTCGGGATGTACCAGAAGCGACGTGAACGGTGCCGCGTCACCCAGGTCGCTGAGTACGAGAAGCCGCGCCCCCAGGTCGTAGGCGATCAGAGCGGGCCCCGGCCGGCTCTCCGTCGCCAGCGCGGTGGAGAACTGGTAGGACACGGCCTCGCGCAGGAACGCGGTGTCGTCGCCGGCGCCCAGTCCGGTGCGCGTGGTGATATCGCGAGCGGACTCACGCACCTGCTTGATCACGAGTGTCCGCGGCAGTTGAAACGGGTTCTCCCCCACCCGAACTCGCAATACGACCGTCCGGCCACTCCCACCGAGGTCGATTGGATCGATCAACGTGACCGGTGCGCCCGTGCGCCTCGCGAGCAGGTCGCGCGCCGCAGACACGGCTTCGGTCACTGGATCCGCCAACATTGCAGTCATCTCTGTCCAACCTACCCGCAGGCGGGCAGGTCTCCCCTCAATCACATCTCGTATCGGTTACAGCTTGGTGGCCCTGGCCGGTGAGGCTCGTTCGGGCTCTCCGAAGCGGTTCGTGACCCTTCGTGCCGGGACGGGAGTTCCCGTCGACAGACCACCCTAAACCGACCGGGCGGACCGTTCAAACCGCGCGAATCGGGGCGGTGGGCAACGGCTCCACGTCCACGGACACCGAGATCGTGCTCTTGTCGGCTTCGGTGTAGATGATGCCGCGCAGCGGAGGAACGTCCTGATAGTCGCGACCCCAGGCGACCGTGGTGTATCTCTCGTCCACCAATTGGTCGTTGGTCGGATCGAACGCCAACCACGTGTCCCCCGGCAACCACACCGCGGCCCAGGCGTGCGTCGCATCGACGCCGATCATCCGTTCCTTGCCGGGTGGTGGTTGCGTCGCAAGGTATCCCGAGACGTAGCGGCCGGCCAGGCCCACCGACCGAAGGCAGGCGAGGGCGAGCCTTGCGAAGTCCTGACACACGCCCGAGCGTGCCTGCAGCACCTCCGCGACCTTCGTGGACACCGTCGTGGACCCGGACTTGTAGGTGAAGTCGGTGAAGATGCGATGCGTGAGATCGACGACGGCGTCGACGAGGGGGCGACCCGGGGTGAAGGACACCGCGGCGTACTCCCGGACATCGTCGGTGATCTCCGGGGGGACCAGATCGAGTTCGAACTCGACGGCCATCGCTCGGCCGACGTCCAGCATCGAACTCCAGGCCCGTGGGCGGGCGTTCTCCCAGGGCCCGGTGGCGTTCCACCCGGCGATTCGTGCCGGGTCGGGAGCGTCGACACACACGAGCGACCGTGCGGTCACGACCAGCTTCTCGTGATCGCGGGTGACGTGGAAGAACACGTCCTCGTTGCCGTAGACGTCTCGGCCGGTCGACTGATCCGCCGGAGAAGGGTCGACGGTGACCGACGACTCGAGCACGTCCTGACCGTCGAAGCCTCGTGGGGTGAGGAACCCGCGGCCGAACGAGGACTTCACTCGATCGGAATAGGTGTAGGTGGTCTCGTGGGTGATGGAGTACCACCGCTGATTCGGTGCGACCGACTGGTTCACGACAGAATCCGTCCGCCGCCGCTGCCCCACAGGGGCTGCGTTCCACCAGGAAGCGTGAAGTGGGTGTCCACGATGACGTTCGCCAACTCGGTGAGGGAGGCGTGGATCGAGTCGAGAAGGTCGGCGAGGTCCACCCGCGTCCCGGTGGGGTCGACGGTTTCCAGATCTTCCGGATCGACTCTGCGCAGCCGCGCGATCATTCGCTCGACCAGAGCCTCCGGCCGTGACGTACCGGTGGAGCCCGGTAGCCGCCCGAGGCCTTCCAGGGCTCGATCGAGCTGGTAGACCAGCGACCGCGGGTTACCCGCGTCGAACAGCAGAAGATCCGCCACGGCGGCGAGTCGAATTCGGCCGTGGTGACGACGCCGGTACGTCACCGACGACTCCATGGCCGCCAGAACCGATTCGATGACCGCAGTTTCCGTCACCGGAATGCGGACAGCCGTGACCGTGACGGACAGCAGCTTGGTGAGCTGGAGAGCGCGTTCGACGCGTTTGCCGACGTCCATCACGAACCAGCCGGGATCGCGCACCATCGATTCCGACGCCAGTCCGGAGACCGCCAGGATGGAGCCGACGACGGCGGACTGCGTGGTCCACAGCGGCGCTTCGTCGGTGGCCGGGGCCGCAGCGAGACCGGCGAGGGCGTTGTCGAGTCTGCTCAGTACGGCCCACGTGTCGACCGACAGTTGGTCGCGCACCGCTCGCGCCGCGTTCTGCAACCCGTCCACGGACTGGGCCAGCGAACCGGGCCGGGTCGCGTCGAGTGTGAGGGACCGGAACTCCGCGATGGCCTGACTTCGCGCGAGTTCCGCGGTGAAGCCCGGCCCGGTGCCGGACACCTGTGTCACCGCTTCGAGCAAGACCGGCAGCGCGCCGCTTCCGTCGGCCCACGGTTTGGATTGGTACTCCTGATACCGATCGCCCGCTGTCACCAGCAGACGGGCCATGTCCTCGGCGCGTTCGGAGTACCTCCCGAGCCAGAAGAGGTCGGCGAGCACACGCGGTGACGACACGCCCTCGACGCGCGCGGCGGCGTAGCGCGGGAGAACCTCCGGCTGGGCCGGGATGTAGGCGATGTCGGCGTCGGCGGGCGTCGCGCGCTGTTCCGAACGGACCCAGACGTCCTTCGCGGCGGTGCTCAGCATCGGATCGATCAGCGGATCGGTCACCAGGACTTGAGCGAGCCCGCCGTACATCGGGGTGTACCCCACCCGCTGCGCCACATCGAACAGCCGCAGACCGACGGCGCCGGGGACCACTGCTTCCCGTGGATCGTGGTGACCGGCCGGCCCTACGGGTGACGTGGCGAACTCTGGCCGGTCCTGCGCCGACCACGCCCACGGTTCGGACCCGATGCGCGCGAGGATCTGCTCGCGTGCCGCCTGCGACATGGTCGAGGCGACGTGCGCTTCCCGAGAGTCCGTGGAGCGCAACAGGAGCGAGCCGATGTTGTTCTCGATGTACGACAACGATGCGGGATCACCCGCCCAGTACGTCTCGACCGAATCGAGGAGCAGGTCCTCGTCCAGCAGGGCACGGCACAGCCGCGGCAGTAGCGGGAGGAAGGCAGGGTTCTCGAGAACTCCGGAACCGATCGTGTTGACGACCGTGACGACTCCGCGGCGCAGCACCTCGACCAGACCGACGACACCGAGGTGGGAATCCGGCCTGAGGTCGAGCGGGTCGACGTAGCTCTCGTCCACACGTCGTACGACGACGTCGACTCGCCGCAGGGTGCCGAGCGCGCGCATCCACAACGTCCCGTCGCGCACCACCAGATCGGCGGATTCGACGAGAGGAAACCCGAGTACGGACGCCAGGTACGCCTGATCGAAGGCGGTCTCCGACATCACGCCCGGGCTCAGAACGACGACCAGTGGGTCCTCGGCCGACTCGGGCGCCGCTTCCACCAGCGCGAGACGCATCGCCCGCGCGAAGTTCGAGAGTTGGCGCGGACTCGTCTTCTCGTACAGCTCCGGAACCGACCGCGACATCACCGTGCGGTCCGCGAGCGCGTAGCCCGCTCCGGACGGCGCCTGCGTGCGGTCGGCGGTGACGCGAAATTCCCCGTCCGCGAACCGGGCGACGTCCGCAGCATGGAAGAACAGCTGGTGCGGGCCAGGAACGGTGATTCCGTGCGCGGCGCGCACGTACCCGGGGTGCCCGAAGACGATCTCGGGAGGCAACAGACCCTTCCGGATCAGGGAACGGTCGCCGTAGATGTCGGCGAGGATCAGATCCAGCAACCGCGAACGCTGCACCATTCCGGCCTCGAGGACCTTCCAGTCCTGCGCGGAGACGACGTACGGCACCGAGTCCAGTTCCCACCGCACCGTGCCCGTTCCGGATACCCCGGGCCCGGGGATGGTGTTGTAGGTGATTCCGTGATCGTCGACGAGCCGCCCGACCCGATTCTGGATGCTCGTCAGAGCGTCGAGCCCGTGGTCGGTGACCGACGACACGAGATCGAGCCAGTGCGGCCTGATCCCGTGGCCGTCCTCGAGCAGTTCGTCCCGCACTCCGGTTGCCGCGGCCAGCGACCGGTAGCGCGCGAGAAGGCCCTCGGGATCAGGGGTGCCCGGTGCATGTTGGGAGCCCTGTGCCTGCTGGGAGCCCTGTGCCTGCTGGGAGCCCTGTGCCTGTGGGGTGTTCTGCGAATCCGGCGCACCGGAGATCGTTGCCTGCGCCATGTGACCCGGTGTTCCCTTCGTGACGACGTGACGTGTCACGCCAGGAACGACCCCGTTCGACGGAGATCGAGCAGCCCTGGTGCGCTGACGTCGGCGGCAAGGCGCGCTTGCTTCTCGAGTAACTTACCCAGGTCGATGCGGCCGGTCGTGAAGCCACCCTCCTCGAAGCGTCCCCCGCGGCGCGATTCCGCCTCGACGGCGTTCACCGGCGGCGCGTCGTAGGACCGTCCGCCGGGATGCACGACGTGGTAGGCGCACCCGCCGAGCGATCGCTGCGACTGCTTCTCGATCAGGTCGAAATGCAGCGGGGACTGCACCTCGATGCTGGGGTGCAGCGCGCTGGGCGGCTGCCAGGCGCGGTAGCGGACGCCGGCGACCTGAACGTCGGCTTTGCCGGTCCGCATCAGCGGCACGGGTGTGCCGTTGCACGTCAAGACGAACCGGCCGGGATCGGCTCCGGTGACGGAGACCTGGATCCGTTCGACGGACGAGTCCACGTAGCGCGCCGTACCGCCCGACGTCGATTCCTCGCCGAGGGTGTTCCACGGTTCGATCGCCCCGCGCAGTTCGATCTCCGCGTCGGCCACCACGGTGGTGCCGATGCGTGGGAAGCGGAATTCGGTGAACGGGTCGAGCCAGCTTGTGTCGAACTCGATGCCGTGATCGCGCAGATCCTCGACGACGCGTGCGATGTCGGCAATCACGAAGTGTGGCAACAGGTAGCGGCCGTGCAGGTTCTCGCCATGCCTGATCAGCGGAGCCACCAGCGGCTCCTCCCAGAACCGCGAGACCATGGACCGGACGAGCAGCGACTGCACCATCGCCATCTGGTGGTGCGGCGGCATCTCGAAGCCTCTGAGCTCGAGCAGACCGAGACGTCCGCGCGAGGAGTCCGGGCTGTACATCTTGTCGATGCAGAACTCGGCGCGGTGCGTGTTGCCGGTGAGGTCCGTCAGCAGATGTCGCAGTGCGCGATCGATCACCCACGGCGCGGGCGCGGCCTCGGGGTCGGCGGGCGTGCGCACCTCCGCGGTCCGGCGAGCGACCTCGCCGAAGGCGATCTCCATCTCGTACACCGACTCCGGACGTCCCTCGTCGAATCGCGGTGCCTGCGACGTGGGTCCGATGAACCGACCCGAGAACAGATAGGAGAGCGACGGATGGCGTTGCCAATGCGTCAGCATCGACACCAGCAGGTCCGGGCGCCGCAACAGCGGAGACTCGCGCGGTGTGGCGCCGCCGAGGGTGATGTGGTTACCGCCGCCGGTCCCGCGACCGGTGCCGTCGTTGTCGAACGCCTCCGTGCTCAGGCGCGACTGCCGCGCCTCGCGGTAGAGCGTCTGCATCAGATCGTTCTGCTCGGCCCACGACGCGGTGGGCTGGACGTTGACCTCGATGACACCCGGATCCGGTGTCACCGTGAGGGTTTGGATACGTGGATCGTTCGGCGGGCCGTATCCCTCGATGACCACGGGCGTCTCGATGCTCGCCGCCGCCGCCTCGATCCGCGCAATGACGTCGACGAAATCGTCGAGCTCGTCGATGGGCGGAAGGAACACGTGCAGGATTCCGTCGCGCACCTCGGAGACCAGCGCGGTGACGGGGTTGTCACCGGGCTCGATCCCTACCGTCATCGACGACTGGCTGTCCATGTCAGGACCGAATTCGAATCCGAACTCTCGGCGTAGTTGCCGCGGCGTCGGCAGCGGTCCACGCGCGGCGATCGGGTCGGCCGGGTTCTCGAGCCGCTTCGGCTTCCACGAGATCGCGTCGAGCGGAAGTCGCAGACCGGCCGGAGAATCGCCCTCCAGCAACACGATTCGGCCACGCCGCAATCGCCAGTCGGCACTCCCCCAGCCCGACCCGTCATCGGTGCGGTGGATGGGCAGTACGAACGCGGCGGGCTCGTCGGTGGAGCCGTCGAGCTTGGCCAGCAGTGCTGTGCGGGCGTCGGGAGTGTCCGTGCCCGGCTCGATGTCGTCCTGTCCCGAGGCGGCGGGTGGGTCGCCGTCCGGCTTCTTCAGCAGCGAGAGCAGGTGTGCGAGCGGGTCTTCGAACGCAGGGCGAGCCTGCGAGGCGGGGAATCCGAAGTCCTTCACGAGCGCCTCGACCAATTCGCGCGCTTTCGCCGGTTCGGTGGCCGGTCTCTTGCGTCCGTCCGGCAGCCACGGGTCGGCGATCAAGGTGTCGTCGTGCCACAGGCTTTCACCGTCGGTGCGCCAGAACAGCCCGATCTGCCAGCGCGGCAACGGCTCTCCCGGGTACCACTTGCCCTGACTGCGTTGGACCAAGCCGTCCGGGGCGTAGATGGTGCGCATGCGCTCGGCCAGCACGCTCGCGAGTTCGCGTTTGTGTGGCCCGTCTGCGTCGGTGTTCCACTCGGGCGCACTCGGGTTGTCGATGGCCACGAACGTGGGTTCGCCGCCCATCGTGAGCAGAATCTGCTGCCTCTCGATCCGCTCGTCGATCGTCAGGCCCGCGGTCTCGATCGCGTCCCACTGCTCGTCTGTGTACGGAAGGGTCGTGCGAGGGTCCTCGTGCACCCGGACGACGGTGTTGGAGAAGTCGAGCTCGGCCTTGCATTTGCCGACAGCTCCGGTGATGGCTGCGGCGGTCGACGGGTGGGGTGTGGCCGACAGGGGGATGTGCCCTTCCCCGGCGAACAGCCCGGACGTCGGGTCCATGCCGACCCAGCCGGCCCCGGGGAGATACACCTCGCACCACGCGTGCAGATCGGTGAAATCTTCGACCGGTCCGCTTCCGCCCTCGAGGGACTGGACGTCCTGACTGAGCTGCACCAGATATCCGGAGACGAACCGAGACGCAAGTCCCATCTCGCGCAGGATCGACACCAGGAGCCACGCCGAGTCGCGGCAGGACCCGATCGCGGTGCGGAGAGTGTGGTCGGGTGTCTGCACGCCCGGCTCCATACGAACGGAGTAGGCGACATCGCCCATGACCGCCCGGTTGATCATCGCCAGTAGCTCGATGGTCCTGATGTCACCGCGTTCACGTACCGCGGCGCGCATCTTCTCCACCCACTGTGTGACGAGCACACCCGGGCCGGATCGGTCGTCGCCCTCGTCGACCGAGCGCAGGTAGGGCTCGAGGTCGGGGAGGTCTTCCTTCTTGTACTCGAACCCGAAGTTCTCGGCCCAGTCCTCGACGAAGAAGTCCAGCGGGTTGATGGCCTCGAGGTCGGCGACCAGGCCCACGGTGATCGACAGGTGGTTCGTCCGTTCGGGGAACACCACCCGCGCAAGGAAATTACCGAAGACGTCCTGCTGCCAGTTGACGAAGTTCTCGGCGGGCTCGATGGTCAGCGAGTAGGCCTCGATGGGCGTTCTCGCGTGTGGAGCCGGGCGTAGGCGAATTTCGTGCGGATACACCTTCGTGAACCGATCGAACTGGTAACTGGTCCGATGTTCGAGTGCAACCTTGATGCCCACCGGCCGACCAACTCCTCATACGCTGCGATTCTCGAGTCCGGCCCCCGGGGCCGGTTCGCTGAAGCCACAACTCTAGAGCCGACTCCACCGGGGCGCCTGCCGACGAACAGGTGTTGCAGTCCGGCGCGTGTGCCGCTTGTCACGTCGGGGCGACGCGCCGCCGAATCATCAGAACGACGGCGGCGGACAGCACGATGCCAACCAGATTGATCGCGAGCTGCCCGACGGACAAGGCCGCGATTCGCCAGGACCCGACCATCGCAGCCACGACCGCGAAGCCGGCCGCCGGGACCGTGGTGACCGAGATGAAGACGCCGACCAGAGCCGCCGATTTCGACGAGAGCAACGCGAGCATGCCCGCAGCACCGGCTAGTACCGCGACGACAAGTGAAGCGGGCCCCACCGAATAGATGAAGTCGACCTGTTGGAGATCGTCGATGGTGCTGTACTGAAACCACCCGAATATCTCGGCCAGCAGCGCAAAGATCGCGGTGACGGCCATGGCCAGCGGGAAGCCGACGACCAGTGCGATCGACGACCGTTTGACCAACCGCGACCGACGGAGGACGAGGCCGACGGCGAGGGCGGCCAGCGGTCCGAATTCTGGACCCACCACCATTGCCCCCACGATCGTCACCGGCGAATCGGTGATGACACCGACCGCGGCGAGCAGGCAGGCGATGGTCAGGAAGGACGTGAACGTGATGTTCAGCGTCGACTCCTCCTTGGTGCGCACCAGAAGCTCGTCCCACACGATGGCGTCGTCCGGGTCACCCGGTGCGGCACGCTCCGCCCTGTCCGCCCGCTCGGACAACGTCGCCGCAATCGTCGTCACCGTGATCGCTCCGGACTGGACAAGCCCCAACGTGCGCAACGCGTCGAGCACCTCGTTCGAGCTCTCCCGAGTGACGTCGGCCTCGACGACGTCGCCGGCGGGTTCGATGGCGGCACCGCGGAACAGCATCAGGTGGGCGACCCCGACGCAACCTCGCAAAATCTCGACCACCCGATCCGTCGAGTCGGGTGGAGTCAGCACGCGGATGTGCTGCACGGCCGCCAACTCTGTCAGTCCTTCGTGATCTGGGACTCGGCCTTCTTCTCGGGCTTGGCGTCGATACCGGACTCCTTGCGCTGCTGCGCAGTGATCGGAGCCGGAGCGTCGGTCAGCGGATCGACGCCGCCACCGGACTTCGGGAACGCGATCACCTCACGAATGGAGTCGACGCCGGCGAGCAGCGCCGTGATGCGGTCCCATCCGAAGGCAATTCCGCCGTGGGGCGGCGCGCCGAAAGCGAACGCGTCGAGCAGGAAGCCGAACTTCTCCTGCGCTTCGGCCTCGTCGATACCCATGACCGCGAACACGCGTTCCTGAATGTCCTTGCGGTGGATACGAATACTGCCGCCACCGATCTCGTTGCCGTTGCAGACGATGTCGTAGGCGTAGGCGAGCGCCGAACCGGGGTCGCTGTCGAAAGTGTCCATCGACTCCGGCTTGGGCGAGGTGAACGCGTGGTGCACCGCTGTCCACGATCCGGAGCCGACCGCGACGTCGCCACTGGCGGTCGCGTCGGACGTCGGCTCGAACAGCGGCGCGTCGACGATCCACACGAACGCCCACTCGCTCTCGTCGATCAGGCCTTGCTTCTTCGCGATCTCCCCGCGAGCGGCGCCCAGCAGTGCGCGTTGGGCCTTGACCGGACCGGCGGCGAAGAACACGCAGTCGCCCGGCTGCGCGCCGACGTGCGCGGCCAGACCGTCACGCTCGGTGTCGGACAGGTTCTTGGCGACGGGACCGCCGAGGGTGCCGTCCTCCTGCACCAGCACGTAGGCCAGTCCCTTCGCGCCGCGCTGCTTGGCCCAGTCCTGCCACGCGTCGAGCTGGCGTCGGGGCTGAGACGCACCACCCGGCATGACGACCGCACCGACGTACGGCGCCTGGAACACCCGGAACGGAGTCTCGGCGAAGTACTCGGTGCACTCGACCAACTCGACACCGAAGCGCAGATCCGGCTTGTCCGATCCGTAGCGACGCATCGCCTCCGCGTAGGTCATGCGCGGGATGGGGCTGGTGATCTCGTACCCGATCAGGTTCCACAGCGATGTGAGAATTTCCTCGGCGAGAACGATGACGTCGTCCTGCGTCACGAAGCTCATCTCGACATCGAGCTGGGTGAACTCGGGCTGCCGGTCGGCACGGAAATCCTCGTCGCGGTAGCAGCGCGCGATCTGGTAGTACCGCTCGATGCCGCCGACCATCAACAGCTGCTTGAACAGCTGCGGGCTCTGCGGCAACGCGTAGAAGCTGCCCGGCTGCAGACGCGCGGGGACGAGGAAGTCGCGGGCACCCTCGGGAGTGGAGCGGGTGAGCGTCGGCGTCTCGACCTCGACGAATTCGTGGTGCGCCAGAACGGTGCGCGCCGCTGCATTGACCTTGGAGCGCAACCGGATTGCGTGACCCGGTCCGGGACGGCGCAGGTCGAGGTAGCGGTACTTCAGCCGAGCTTCCTCGCCGGGCGTCTCGTCGAGCTGGAACGGCAGGGGCGCGCTCTCGCCGAGAACCTCGAGTGCGGTCACGTTGACCTCGACGGCACCGGTGGCGATCTCGTAGTTCTGGTTGCCTTCGGGGCGGAGCTCGACGGTGCCGGTGATCTTGACGCAGAACTCGGACCGCAGACGATGGGCCTGCTCGGCGGCGACACCCTCGCGAAAGACCGCCTGCGCGACCCCGGACGCGTCGCGGAGGTCGATGAAGATCACCCCGCCGTGGTCACGGCGCCGGGCTACCCACCCGGTCAGAGTGACTTCTCTGTCGGCGTGCTCGGCTCGTAGCGAACCGGCGAGGTGCGTGCGCAGCACAGGTTTCCTTCCGTGACGGGGATGTTCAAGGTGATCTTACGGAGCACGTCCACCGAGATCCGAAGGCCGGTCTGTCGAATGCGGGAAGGCCGGAGGCCGGTCGGCCCAAATATGCGAAGCTGTCCGGCATGACGTTCGACGACAACGCCCGTATCGACTCCAGCCGGGTCTCGCGCAGCGGCGGCGGTGGCCGCGGCGGCAAGCTCGCGATCGGTGGCGGCGCCGGCGGCCTCATCATCATCGTGATCGCACTCGTCCTCGGCGTCGACCCGAGTTCGTTGACCGGCGGCGGCACCACCGAAGCGCCGTCGTCGAGTCAGGCCGGTGCCATCACCGACTGCGACACCGGCGCGCAGGCCAACGCGAACGTGGACTGCCGGGTCGCGGCCACGATCAACAGCCTCGACCAGGTGTGGGAGTCCGAGCTGCAGAAGCAGACCGGGACCGCGTACGTGCAACCGGAGGTGCAGTTGTTCTCCGGCGCGGTGAACACCGGCTGCGGTCAGGCCAGCAGCGAGGTCGGACCGTTCTACTGCCCTGCCGATTCGACGGCGTACTTCGACACCAGTTTCTTTCAGGTACTCGTCGACCAGTTCGGTTCCAGCGGTGGACCGTTGGCGCAGGAATACGTCGTCGCCCACGAAGTCGGCCACCACATCCAGAACCAGCTCGGCGACATCGGCCGCGCCCAGAACGACCCCAGTGGCCCGGAATCCGGCTCCGTACGAACGGAACTGCAAGCCGACTGCTACGCCGGCATCTGGGCCAACTACGCCGACGACCTCCCCGCTCCCGGCAGCAGCGAACCCCTTCTCGATCCTTTGACCGACCAGGACATCTCCGACGCGTTGTCGGCGGCCTCGTCGGTGGGCGACGATCGGATCCAGCAGGCCTCGACCGGTCGAGTCAGCCCGGAAGGCTGGACCCACGGCTCGTCCGAACAGCGACAGAACTGGTTCCTGACCGGGTACCGCACCGGTCAGGTCTCCGCGTGCGACACCTACGGCGCGCCGGACCTCGACAACCCCGCCGGTCTGCAGGGCGCTCGATAGGTGGCCGACCGCCCGATCTGCATCACCTGCGGGGTCGCCGTCGACCTCGACCGGTTCGACCGCGACGACTGCGTGATCTGCACCGACGACAGGCAGTACGTCGGGTACGACGGTCAACAGTGGACGACGCTGACGGAGCTCCGAGCCGGACACACCAATGCCGTCCGCGAGGAAGCGCCGGGACTGTGGGGCGTCGGCACCGAACCGGCGTTCGCCATCGGTCAACGCGCACTGATCGTGCCCGGGGAGGGCGGAAATCTGTTGTGGGACTGCATCTCCCTCGTCGACGGGCCCACTGTGGACCGAGTGAATCAATTCGGCGGCCTCGCTGCGATCGCGATCTCGCACCCGCACTACTACAGCTCGATGGTCGAGTGGAGCGAGGCGTTCGGCGGTATCCCGATCTACCTCCACGGTGACGACGAGAAGTGGATCAGGGCGTCGGGAAACACCCGCACGTGGGACGGTGACACGGCCGAAATCCTGCCCGGGAGAACGTTGCTCAATCCTCGGGTTCACTTCGCCGGAGGAACCGTCGTGCACTGGGCCGGTACCGACGGTCGAGGGGCTCTGTGCACCGGCGACATCGTTCAGGTGGTGGCCGACCATCGGTGGGTGAGCTTCATGTACAGCTACCCGAATTTGATTCCCGAGCACCCGGACACTGTGCGGCGGACGGTGAAGCTGTTGTCGCCCTACGAATTCGAGACCATCTACGGTGCGTGGTGGGGACGGGTGGTGCCCGCGGACGCCAAACGCGCGGTCACCCGATCGGCACGCAGATACCTCGAGCACCTAGGGCTGACTCTCTAGAACAGCATCAGCGCAGGCTCTTTCGTCGGCTTCACCGGCTGCGGGAGATCGTGCACCGCCCGCGCGCCGACCGGGTCGAGATCGGCCAGAGCACGCTTCGCGAGCAGTGGGGTCACTTTCTCGCGCAGCCAATTCTTGTATTCCGGAGTGACGTAGGCGCCGCGGCCGTAGAGCTGCCGATAGCGCCGTACGAGCGCGGGGTGCTCCTCGGCGAGCCAACTCATGAACCATTCCCGAGTGCTCCCGCGCAGGTGCATGGGCATGGCCGACACGCCCGTGGCGCCCGCGTCCTCGATGGCTCCGATCAGCGTTTCCAGGTGCTTGGACGAGTCGGTGAGAAACGGAATCACCGGTGCCACCAGAACATTGCAGGACAATCCCGCGTCGGTGATCGCGCGAATCAGATCCAACCGCGCCCGCGGCGACGGTGCACCCGGCTCGAGGGATTTCTGAAGGTCGACGTCGTGGAACGCCAGGCTCACACTCACCTGCACGTTCACCTTCGTGGCGGCGAGCGCCAACAGCGGTAGATCTCGACGAATCAACGTCCCCTTGGTCAGGATCGAGAACGAGGTGCCCGATTCGGTGAGCGCGCGAATGATGCCGGGCATCAGGCGATATCGGCCCTCGGCGCGTTGATACGGGTCGGTGTTGGTGCCCAGTGCGACCGGTTCACGCTTCCACGACGCCCTGGCCAATTCCTTGCGCAGCACCGGCACGATGTTGGTCTTCACCACGATCTGCGAGTCGAAGTCTCGCCCCGCATCGAGATCGAGGTATTCGTGGGTGGGACGTGCGAAGCAGTAGCGGCAGGCGTGCGAGCAGCCGCGCGCCGGGTTGATGGTCCACTTGAACGGCATGGACGAATCCTCGGGCACCTTGTTCAATGCGCTCTTGCACAGCACCTCGTGGAACGTGATGCCTTCGAACTCGGGCGTCTGCACCGTGCGGACGAGGCCGGCGCGTTCCAGACCGGGCAGTGCCCCGTCGGGTGCGTCCAGCGACTGTCCCTGCCACCTCATGCGTCACAGTCGAACATCTGTTCTAGTCGGTGTCAAGCCGGTCTCAGCCGCTATAACCTGTGGGTGTGACCGCACCGATCCTGCCGACGCTCGAGCCCCTACTCACCTTGGTGATCGAGACGGGAGACGGGTACGACATCGGCGACTCCCCCGCCGGCGCCGACGTCGTCGTTCCCGTCACGGGGGGAACCGTCGACGGGCCCGGAATCTCCGGTCGCATTCTTCCCGGCGGCGTCGACGTCCGGACCACCAGAGCGGACGGATCGACGACATACACCGCGGACATGGTCGTGGACACCGCCGACGGACTTCTTCGATTGCACTGCACCGGCTTTCGGTTCGGCTCCACGGAGGTCACCGCCGCCGTCGCCGAGGGGCAGACGGTCGATCCCGCGCTCTACTATTTCCGAGGCACACTCGAGGTGACCACGGCGGTGCGGGAACTGACCTATCTCAACCGGGCGCTTCTGGTGACCTCGGGCGCGCAGGACGCAGAGTCCGTGGTGCTCGCCGCGTTCCTCGTCACCTAGCAGCGCGGTGGACGCCGCTGCCGCTGTCCGCGTCGCAATCACCAGCGCGGGCCTCGAGGGCTGGAACCCCACTCCCGACGAGGTGACGGCGTTGACCGCACTCGCCGAGGGCAGTTGCTCGTTCGAGCATTTCGCGGAGTCGGCGGGCGCGGCGCAGGGCAACCGCGCGGGTAACCGTCGACCGTTCGGGTCGATGCGCCGTGCCGGCTATACCGTTCCCGGAACCACGGTGTTGCGCAATCGCTTCGGCATCGTCGACCCGGAGGCGGCACATCGTATCGAGTTCGCTCTCGCCGCCGGACGGACCTGCGAACTGCACCTCGGCCTGGACGGCATGGTTCCCCGGTCTGCGCGGGGCTTGCTCGAGGTCCACCGACACCTCTTCCGCGACATGTACCCGTGGGCGGGGTCGGTGCGCACGGTGCAATTGTCGAAGAACGGGACGAAGTTCGCCTCGGTCGGCCGCATCGCGGAATACTTCGACGAGATCAACGCGCTCGTCGACGGCGCACGATGGCCCGAACTCGATCACGGGTCCCTGGCGTACGTGTGCAGTGCCCTGTACGCGGTGATGAACCAGGCTCACCCGTTCCGGGACGGCAACGGCCGAGCCGGACGCGCCTTTCTGTGCGAGCTGACGCGCGAGACTGCGTTCCACATCGACTACTCGCACACCGACCGCGCGGAATGGGTTGCTGCATCCATCGATTCGGCACCGATGCGTTCGAACGGTACGCCGTCGCCGCGGCCGTTTCTGCCCATCTTCCGCGCCGTGGTGCAGCCCAGCGACTGATCAGACGCCCGTGGTGGCGAACTCACCGGCGGCGGACCACGCGTCTCGTTCGGTCCCGAAAGCCTCGGACTGACCTTTGCGGAACAGTGCTATCGACTCGGCGTTCGATTCCAGGAACGCTTCGTGTTCAGCGAGCGAGAACCGTCCATCGGTGATCTCGACTCCCGCGCCGCGGCCCGCCGCGAGATCGGCGCGCATGTCGAGGAGTTCCTCGGCGGTGACCGGGTACCAGGAAATGCGGTCGAAGAACCGAAGCAGCCAGGGACTGCCCTCCTCGAAACCCGGCACGACGGAGGGGAACCGATGGTTCCACACCTGCGTGGTGCGGCCCACGAACTGGTATCCGCCGGGACCTTCCATACCGTAGATGCAGAGGTACGCGCCACCGATTCCTACCGCGTTCTCCGGCGTCCACGTGCGGGCCGGGTTGTACTTGGTGGTCACCAACCGGTGCCGCGGATCGAGCGGAGTCGCCACGGGCGCACCGAGATACACATCGCCCAACCCGAGAACCATGTAGTCGGCGTCGAACACGGTGTCGTACACGTCGTCCACGCTGTCGAGACCGTTCATTCGCCTGATGAACTCGATGTTCCACGGGCACCACGGGGCATCCGCGCGCACACCGTGCATGTAGCGCTCGGTTGCCTCACGGGTGGACGGGTCGTCCCAGGACAGCGGAAGACGCACCGAGCGCGACGGCACCGACAATTCGGAGGTGTCGGGCAGTGCGTCCTCGACCTCACCGAGCATGTCGAGCAGCGATCGCGCCGGCATGACGTCCGGATCGAACTTGATCTGTAACGACCGTATCCCCGGCGTCAGGTCCCGCAACCCCCGTGGCGCCGCGTCCTCGACGGCGCGGTGCAATGCATGCACCCGCGCGCGTAACGCGAGATCGAGTGTCATCGAACCGTATTCGACGAGAATGTTGTCGTCACCGGACCGGCGATACGTGACGACAGTGGCTGCGTCTCGTCGCCCGACGACACCGTCGTCGCCGTCTCCACCGCGGGAGAAGACGGCCGGTATCGAGGCGCGCCGGTCCCTGCCCAGGGACGACGGCGACGCGGCATGCGACTGTTCGACGGCCACGAACCGCACCGAATCACCCGGACGGAGCTGGCCGAGCTTCCACCGCTCCGCGGCGACGACCGTCACCGGGCACACGAACCCGCCCAGACTCGGCCCGTCCGGACCGAGCAGAATGGGAGTGTCACCTGTGAAGTCCAGCGCCCCAACAGAATATGCGTTGTCGTGAATGTTCGACGGATGCAAGCCGGCCTCGCCGCCGTCGGTGCGCGCCCAGTCCGGGCGCGGTCCGATCAGGCGGACTCCGGTGCGATCGGAATTGAAGTGCACCTCGTAATCGGTGTCGAACACGGTGTCGATGTCGGCCCGGGTGAAGAATTCGGGCGCTCCGTGCGGTCCCTCGGTGACGGCGATCTGCCAGCTGTCGGTCAGTGCGGGAACGTGTTCCGACGGAATCGACTGCGGAACGGAGTCTCTGGCGACAGCGTGGGTGGTCAGCACGTCACCCGCGGCGAGGACTCGACCGTGATGCCCGCCGAATTTTCCCAGCGTGAATGTTGCTGCACTGCCCAGGTACTCCTCGGCGTCCAACCCACCTCGGACCGCGACGTAGGTTCGCATTCCGTGACCGCTCACCGTCCCGACGTCGAGAACGCCTCCTGCGGGTACGGAAATCGGCGAGAACCGCTCGACCGCAACGCCGTCGACCGTCACCGGAGCATCGGCGCCCGTGACGCACACGACGGCGTCGTTCTCGAAGCGCAGGGCCGGACCGACCACGGTGGCTTCGAGGCCGCAGGCTCCCTCGGCGTTGCCCACGGCGACGTTGGCCAGTCGGAACGACACGTCGTCCATCGGACCGGACGGGGGCACTCCGACCTGCCAGTATCCGACGCGACCCGGCCAATCCTGCACCGTCGTCATCATTCCGGGACGGAGAACGTCCATCTTCATCGGCTCGGCTTCCCACGGGTCACGATCATGCGAACCGGCGTGGGATCGAATCCGTTGCAGGGGTTGTTGATCTGCGGGCAGTTGGACACCAGGACGAGGACGTCCATCTCGGCGCGCAGCGCGATGCGCTTGCCGGGTGCGGAGAGACCGTCGACGATGCCGAGGGAGCCGTCGGGATCGACCGGCACGTTCATGAAAAAGTTGATGTTGGGCACCAGATCCCGTTTGCCGAGCCCCCAGCGACTACCTTCGATCAGGAAGTTCTCGACGCACGCGTGCTGGTGCTTGGTGTGATGGCCGTAGCGCAAGGTGTTCGATTCCTGCGAGCAGGCACCGCCGACGGTGTCGTGGTTGCCCACTTCGTCGGCGACGATGGTCATCAGCGGTTCCGATTCTGCGCCGAGCAGTACCGTGCCCGTTCCGAGAAACAGATTGCGTTGCGCTACAACGGTTGCGGCCGAGCTGTACCGCACGGTGCGGTCGTCCGCTCCGTAGATCAGCGTGTCGACGGCTTGATTGCCTTCGAGATCCACGATCGTGAGCACGTCACCGGCCGCGACGACGGCCGACCACGGCGCGCGGGCACCGGCTGTCGAGTCGTGGAGAACCGTTCCGGGGACCAGGGCGAGGTCGGCGGCATCCAGTGTGAGGGTCATCGCTGTAAGTCCTTGTCGAACGTCGTTGCATTCCAGGCATCGTCGGAGTTGGCAACCGCTCGGAGGTACTCCGGATCGGCCTCGGTGATGTCGTCGAGATCGTCGGGGGCGTCCCAGGCGATCACTTCGAGCGTCGTCGTCTCGAATGTCGGCGACGGGTCGAGCGGGTGGGCCGTGTTGACCAGCACCACGATCAGCGGCAGATGCAGAACGAGCTCGACGGCGGTGTCCGCGCCGGCGGAACCGGTCGAGACGAGTCCTCCGCGGGCTCCGGCGCGCACGCCGTGGAAGAACGACAGGCTGGGCGGCACGTCCCGCGGTTTCAATCCGTTCTTCGCCGCGGCGAGGACGAACAGTTCGCGTCCTGCGGGCGAGGGCGAATGCGCCTCTCCCGCTCCGTATCGCGCGGTGTTGGTGCGCAGCGTCGTGGTTCCGCACAGCGCGTCATGACGACCGGACGTGTCGGAGACCACGGTGGCGAGTACCCGGCCCTGATCCGACAGGAGTGGGTGACCTGCCCCGAGGTACGCCTGCCACGGCACCTTGACCGTGTCGGCGACGTTCAGCCGCTCCCAGGGTGCGTCGGCTCGGTACAGCATCACGTGCGCGCAGGCGGCGCCGGCCACGTCCCGCAACCTGATTCGGGTGCCGCGTGTCAGCACCTTGCTGGTATATCGGCCGCCTGGAACCGATTCGGCCCAGGTGAGTCGGTGCGGCGCCACCCCCTCGGGCGGTGAGGGCCAGGCGCTGGCCGGGACCACCGGCATGGCGTCGGTGATCGAACCTGCCTGCGCCCGTGCGTGATCACGGGCTGCGGCGGTGGTCGCGGTCATCTCATGCTCCGATCGTGACGGTGTTGGGGTGCGTCCTGCCGCGGGGGAAGCACAGTGCGCCCACGATCACCACGGCGAGAACGGTCAGCGGGGCGGCGAAACGCAGAATCGGCATCTCGCCTGCGGGATCGAAGATCTCCGCGCGAGGCCACGAGAGGTTCACGACCATCACCAGGCCGTAGACCACGGCGAGGATGTTCACGGGCAGACCCAGAACTCCGAGGGAGAACAGCGGTTTGCCGTCGGCGTCCACCTGCGCGGTCCTGCGTGGCCATCCCTTCAGCCGTTGCACGAGGAGCGGGACGGTCACCATCAGGTACGCCAGATAGATCAGCACGATGCACACGCTCGACAAGGTGGTGAAGATGGCCGAGTTGCCGACGTTGACGGCGAGGATGCCGACGCACCCCAGACCGATCACCACCGACGGACCGATGGGTGTTCCGGTGCGGCCGTTCACAGTCGAGAGCGCACGGGAGAACGGAAGTCGTCCGTCGCGCGCCATCGAGAACATCAGACGAGACGCCGCGGTCTGAATGGCCAACGTGCAGATCAGGATTGCGATGGACACGTCGATCAGCAGGACCGTCCCCCACGGTGAGGACAGGACTGCGCCGAGGACGTACGGCAGGCCCTGCGTCGCCAACTCACCGTCCGTCAGGCTCGGCGCCGCCATCAACGCACCGATGATCATCAGGCCGCCGCCGAGAGCCGACACGGACAGTGCGAGCCGGATCGTGCGGGGTGCGACGCGTCGCGGGTTCTTCGTCTCCTCCGCCAGCTCGCCGGCCGAGCCGAACCCGACCATGACGTAGGCGGCCATCAGCCCCGAGACGATCCACGCACCGATGTAGCCGGAACCGCCCGGCACACTGCCGGTGTCGAACACCACCTGCGGCCCGCGCTGAGCGTGCGTGAAGAAGACGCCGATGACCGCAATGACACCGATGATCTCGCAGGTCACCCCGATGCTGTTGATGCGTGACATCCAGTTCACGCCGAGGCAGTTGATGGTGGTGGTGATCACCAGCAGCACGGATCCGAGGATCACGGCGTTGGCGGCACCGCTCGGTGAGGTCAGGGCGGTGTCGTCGCCGACGAACTGAAAACCGCTCCACACCGAGGGCAGGACCACCTGGAGCGCGATGGCGGCGGCCGACGCGGTGACGATCTGCGCGATGATCATGAACCACCCCGCGAACCAGCCGATCACTTCCCCGCCCATGCGCCGGGACCACTGGTAGATCGCGCCGGAGATGGGGAACCGCGCCGCGAGTTCGGCGAAGTTCAGCGCGACCATGAACTGACCGATGAACACCACGGGCCACGTCCAGAAGAAGGCAGGGCCGGCGAAACCGAAACCGAGGCCGAACAATTGGAAGATGGTGGTGAGAATGGAGACGAACGAGAACCCGGCCGCGAAGGAGGCGTAGCGACCGAGCGATCGGTGCAGCTGTTGCTCGTATCCGAAGTCGGCGAGATCGCCCGAATCGGCCGCGCCGGTTGCTCCCGAGCGGGAGCCTGGAGGTAGCAGTGTGTCGCTCATGGACGTGTACTCCCGCGTGCTGGAAACCGGTTATCTGTCAATTGACAGTTAAGCGTGATCCGGAGTCCGTCGGGTGTCGTGCGTGTGACCGAAACAGCTGCGCACGTTACGAGTTCGTTTCTCCCGTGTCGCCGCCATGACCGAGTCCTCACCTGCTGACACAATGACCACCATGACTTCGATCGGAGCTGGTCGGCCACGTCTCGGAGCCCGCAAGAGGCCCGGTGCGACCGCTCGGGACGAAATCCTCGATGCCGCTGCGGAACTGTTCACCACGCAGGGATTCACCAGCACGTCCACCCGTGCGATCGCCGACGCCGTCGGGATACGGCAGGCCTCGCTTTATCACCACTTCGGAACGAAGGACGACATCCTCGCGGCACTCCTGGTCGGGACCGTCGACGCGCCACTCGCGCACGCACGCGAGTTGCGTGGGCTCACCGAAGACGCCGTGTTGCGGCTCTACACACTCGCATGGTTCGACGCGGGCCAGCTCGCCCACTCTCGTTGGAACCTGGGCGCCCTGTACTTCCTGCCCGAACTGGCCAACGAGAGGTTCGAGCCGTTCCGCGCGCAACGCACCGACCTGATGGCCTTCTACACCGAATTCTCCCGTGCCGCCGTCGTGGCCATCGGCGCTCTCGACCCTGCGGACACCGCCACCGCGGCTCTCCCGTTCAGGCTCGTCGAGTCGGTGATCAACACCCGCTCGGATTTCGGAGAACCGGCGGGTAGGACGGCGGTCACCATCGCCGACGCCGCGATCCGCGCTCTGGGCTGGACCGGTCCCCCCGGGGAGTTCGAGGGACCGGCACGCGCACTGCTGAACTCGACCGATCGCTGAACGTCAGTCGCTGAGTTCGGCCACTTCTCGGTCCGTCAGAACCGTCCCCTGCTCGCGGCCGGCGTTCTTCACCATCGTCACCGCCGCGTAGAGCGGTCGCTCGGCCAGCCCGGCGTCCCGTGCCTCCGCACGCAACTGCTTGATCAGCACCGACGCCGCTGCCGCAGCCGGAACCAAGGCAGCCGACGACAGAGCATTCGCGAGAGAGCGCAGGCCCATGGGTTGCAGCTCGCGCCCACCGTTGACGGTGTACAGCGCCAACGCGACCGTCACGCTGGCGTTGCCGTCGCTGACGCGCAGCAGAACCTGGCTCACCTTCGCGGCACGCACCACGACTTCCACCGAGACGGCTTCCGCGAAATCGACGTGACGACTGCGTAATCGGAACCGCTGATGGACCGTCGTACCGTCGATCCACGTGTGATGCCGAGCGACGAGGAGAATTAAGACCACCGGCGGGACGGCCAGAACGACCGTGAGCAGAACGCCCAGGAGAAACGACGACGCCAGGAACCCGACCACGACACCGAGCACCACCGCAACGGCGCCGACGAGGGCCGAGGCGCGACTCAACCGTGGGGCCAGCAGCTCCGGCGGAATCAAATCCAGGTCGGTGATCTCACCCTTCGCCAAGAATCGCCTCCACGCGCGCCAGAACATCGCCGAGCGGAACGGACTCCTGCTCTCCCGTCGCGAGAACCTTGACGCCGATCTCGTCGGCCTCGATGTCGCGCTCCCCCAAGACGAGAGCGATGCGAGCACCGGATCGATCGGCTGCCTTCATCGCACCCTTGACGCCGCGACCGCCGTACGCGAGGTCCGTACGCACACCGGCGTGACGGAGGTCCTTCGCGATGACGGCCAACCGGCGCATCGCGTCGTCGCCCATCGGCACCCCGAAGACGTCGCACCGGCGCGATTCTCCGACGCCGACGCCCTCGGCCGCGAGCGCGAGGACGGTCCTGTCGACTCCGAGCCCGAATCCGATGCCGGACAACGGCTGTCCCCCCAGCTGCGCCATCAGACCGTCGTAACGCCCACCGCCGCCGATGCCCGACTGTGCACCGAGACCGTCGTGGACGAACTCGAAGGTGGTCTTGGTGTAGTAGTCCAGACCGCGGACCATGCGGGGGTTGACCACGTACGGAACGCCCAGCGCGGTCAGATGCTCGAGCACGGCGTCGAAGTGCTCCTTGGCCGGCGCGGACAGGTGGTCGAGCATCAACGGTGCGTCGGCGGTCATTTCGCGCACGTGCGGGCGCTTGTCGTCGAGCACCCGCAACGGGTTGATCTCCGCGCGGCGACGGGTGTCCTCGTCGAGGTCGAGGCCGAAGAGGAACTGCTGCAACAGCTCTCGATACTGCGGGCGGCAGCTGTCGTCACCCAACGAGGTGATCTCGAGACGGAACCCGGTCAGACCCAGACTGCGAAAACCGGTGTCCGCCACGGCGATCACCTCGGCATCCAAAGCGGGGTCGTCCACCCCGATCGCTTCCACACCGACCTGCTGCAGCTGTCGGTAGCGTCCGGCCTGCGGCCGCTCGTAGCGGAAGAAGGGTCCGTTGTACGACAGCTTCACCGGGAGCGCCCCGCGATCGAGGCCGTGTTCGATGACCGCGCGCATCACACCGGCGGTGCCCTCGGGACGCAACGTGACGCTGCGATCCCCCCGGTCGGCAAAGGTGTACATCTCCTTGCTGACCACGTCGGTGGACTCACCGACACCGCGGGCGAAGAGCCCGGTGTCCTCGAAGATCGGCAGCTCGATGTGGCCGTACCCGGCCAAACGGGCGGACCGCACCAGGCCGTCGCGCACCGCCACGAACGCGGCCGAGTCGGGCGGCAGATAGTCGGGAACGCCTTTCGGCGCCGCAAAACTGCTGACGTGTTCCTTGCTCATCACGCGCCGCCCAAGCCCGACAGGAACGGGTTGTTCGCTCGCTCGTCACCGATGGTGCTGGTGCCGCCGTGCCCGGGCAACACCACGGTGCTGTCCGCGAGCGGCAGAAGCCGGTCTCGAATGGACCGAAGAAGCTGTTCGTGGTCGCCGCCGGGCAGGTCCGAACGACCGACCGAACCGGCGAAGAGCGTGTCCCCCGACAGCACGACGGCGCTCTGCGGATCCACCTCGACGCGGAACACGACCGACCCCTGGGTGTGACCGGGGGTGTGGTCGACGCCGAACGTGATGCCCGCCAGCTCCAGCGACTCGCGATCGGTGAGCTCCACGACCGTCTCCGGTTCGGTGAAGGTCATTCCGCCGATGAACGGGGCCAGCGCCGGACCGATGGCCGAACCGGGGTCGAGCAACATGTAGCGGTCCGCGGGGTGCACGTACAGCGGGACGCCGAACTTGTCGCACACCGGCTGCGCGTCCCACATGTGATCGAGGTGCCCATGCGTCAACAGAACCGCGACCGGCGTCAGCTGCGACTCGTTCAGGAAGTTGATCAACGGTGCCATCGACTCCTGCCCCGGGTCGACGACGACGCATTCGGCGGCCCCGTCGTGAGCGAGGACGTAACAGTTGGTCTGGAACATCCCGGCAGGGAATCCGGTGACGAGCACGGTGGTGGACTCCTCGAGTACGTGGGGCGGCAAGCATGGGGCGGTGGCGAAAAGAATGGCGGAGACTCCACCCTAAGCTGCGGGGCTCGCACCCGGCATAACGGGCTCGCTCGCCCGGGTCAGTGGCCTCTCAGGTTCGCCTGGCACACTTTGCCGGTCAGCCGAGGCCCGAGAGTCCGTCCGCCCCGAGGAAAGAGGATCGCCGCAGTGCCCAGCAACGAACAGCGACGTGAGGCAGCCAAGCGCAAGCTCGATCGCCAGCTCGAGAACCGCGCCGCACGCGCCAAACGACGCAAGCAGCTCACCGTCGCCGGATCCGTCGTCGGTGTGGTCGTCCTGGTCGGCGCAGTGGTACTCGCTGTCACGTTGACGCGGGGTGGAGATTCGGAATCCACCGACGCAGCCGCAACGTCCTCTGCCGCGCCCGAGCCTCAGGTTGCGGGCATGATGCCGGTCGGCCGGTCGCAGCCGCTGCCGGACACGGTGAGCTGCACCTACACCCCCGGGGGGACCGCGGCCAAGCAGGTCAACCTCCCGCAGACCGACGGGGTGCCGACGGCGCAGGAGAACGTCAGCGTCAGCATGGACACCACCCAGGGCCCGATCGGGTTGTCGCTGAACGCAACCGAGTCACCCTGCACCGTGAACAGCTTCGCCTCGCTGGCCGGCCAGGGCTACTTCGACGCCACTCCCTGCCACCGGCTCACCACGGCCGATTCGCTGAAGGTGTTGCAGTGCGGTGACCCGACGGGATCGGGTAGCGGTGGACCGGGATACCAGTACTCGAACGAGTTCCCCACCGATCAGTACGCGCCGAGCGATCCGGCTCTGCAGGAGCCGGTGACCTACGCCCGCGGCACCATCGCCATGGCCAACGCGGGCGCCGACACCAACGGCAGCCAGTTCTTCCTCGTCTTCGGCGACTCCCAGTTGCCGCCCAACTACACGGTGTTCGGCACCATCGACGAGGCCGGTCTGGCCACGCTCGACAAGATCGCGGCGGCCGGAATCACCGGTGGCGCTCAGGACGGTGCTCCTACCCTGGCGACGACGCTGAACACGGTGCAACTGGACGTCTAGCGACGTGAACGGGGGTGTCTACGCCGCCGACGTGAGTCGGTACACGTCGTAGACACCCTCGACGTTGCGCACCACGTTCAGCACGTGCCCGAGATGCTTCGGGTCGCCCATCTCGAACGTGAACTTGCTGATGGCAACCCGGTCACCCGACGTGGTCACCGACGCGGACAGGATGTTCACCTTCTCGTCGGCCAACGCCTTGGTGACGTCGGAGAGCAGGCGATGTCGGTCCAGCGCTTCGATCTGGATGGCCACCAGGAACACCGACGACGGTGACGGCGCCCATTCCACCTCGATGAGACGTTCGGACTGCAGATGCAGTGAACTGGCGTTGGTGCAGTCCGTGCGGTGCACGCTGACCGATCCCCCGCGAGTCACGAATCCCATGATCTCGTCGCCCGGCACCGGCGTGCAGCACTTGGCCAGCTTGGCGACGACACCGTCGGCACCGGACACCATCACACCGGCGTCACCGACGCGGCGGGGACGAGTCGGGATGGTCGACGGCGTCGACCGCTCCGCCAGCTCCTCCTCGACGTCGCCGACGCCGCCGAGATGCGCCACGAGCCGTTGCACCACGTGTTGGGCCGAGACGTGGTTCTCCCCGACCGCGGTATAGAGCGCGGACACGTCGACGTAGCGCAATTCGTGCGCGATCGACGACATCGACTCGGCATTCATCAAGCGCTGCAACGGAAGTCCCCCGCGGCGCACTTCCTTCGCGATGGCGTCCTTGCCTGCTTCGAGCGCTTCCTCGCGGCGCTCCTTGGCGAACCACTGGCGGATCTTGGTCTTCGCGCGCGGCGAGACGACGAACCCCTGCCAGTCGCGGCTCGGGCCGGCGCCTTGCGCCTTGGAGGTGAACACCTCGACCACTTCGCCGTTGTCGAGGGTGCGTTCGAGCGCCACGAGCCGCCCGTTCACTCGCGCTCCGATGCATCGGTGACCGACTTCCGTGTGCACCGCGTAGGCGAAGTCGACGGGACACGATCCGGCCGGCAGTGTCACCACGTCACCCTTGGGGGTGAACACGAAGATTTCCTTGACCGCGAGGTCGTAGCGCAGCGACTCGAGGAACTCTCCGGGGTCGGCTGCTTCCCGCTGCCAGTCGAGCAGTTGGCGCATCCACGCCATGTCGTCGAGCTCGGTGGTGTCCGACTTCGAGGAGTTCTTTCCTTTGGTCTCCTTGTAGCGCCAGTGCGCCGCGATGCCGAACTCGGCCGTGCGGTGCATGTCGCGGGTACGAATCTGAACCTCGAGCGGCTTGCCCTCCGGCCCGACGACGGTGGTGTGCAGCGATTGGTACACCCCGTACCGCGGCTGCGCGATGTAGTCCTTGAACCGCCCGGCCATCGGCTGCCACAGTGAGTGGACCACACCGACGGCGGCGTAGCAGTCGCGAATCTCGTCGCACAGAATGCGCACACCGACGAGGTCGTGGATGTCGTCGAAGTCGCGGCCCTTCACGATCATCTTCTGATAGATGGACCAGTAGTGCTTGGGCCGTCCCTCGACCACCGCACCGATCCGCGATGCGGACAGTTCCGAGTTGATCTGGGCGCGAACCTTGGCCAGGTAGGTGTCACGCGACGGTGCGCGATCGGCCACGAGGCGGACGATCTCGTCGTACTTCTTCGGATGCAGGATGGCGAAGGCGAGGTCTTCGAGCTCCCATTTGACCGTCGCCATGCCGAGACGGTGCGCGAGAGGCGCGATGACCTCGAGCGTCTCCTTTGCCTTGCGGGCCTGCTTCTCGGGCGGGAGGAATCGCATGGTGCGCATGTTGTGCAGGCGGTCGGCGACCTTGATCACGAGCACGCGCGGGTCGCGCGCCATCGCGATGATCATCTTACGAATGGTTTCGCCCTCGGCGGCCGTACCGAGAACGACCTTGTCCAGCTTGGTGACTCCGTCGACCAAGTGCGCTACCTCGTCGCCGAATTCGCTACGCAGCTGTTCCAGTGAGTAACCGGTGTCCTCCACAGTGTCGTGGAGCAGCGCGGCAACCAGCGTGGTGGTGTCCATTCCGAGTTCGGCCAGGATGTTGGCGACGGCCAGCGGGTGGGTGATGTACGGGTCGCCGGACTTGCGCATCTGGGTGGCGTGGCGCTCGTCCGCGACGTCGTACGCACGCTGTAGCAGCGCGAGGTCGGCCTTGGGGTAGAGCTCGCGATGCGTGCCGACCAGAGGCTCGAGTACGGGCTTGACCGCAGTGTTGCGCTGCGCCGTCATGCGCCGGGCGAGCCGGGCACGAACACGCCGAGACGCGGAGGTCGACGTGGTGGTCACCGTCTCCTCGGGCGCAGTGGGTGCTGTCGGCGCCGCAGATGGCGGGGCATCGACCACCTCGGGCACCGAATCGGTCTCCGTCGGAACCGAATCCGACGGGTTCTCGCCGATGAACCGTGTCAAGGGGTCACCTCCCTGCTCCGCTTGTCATGCCGTCACCACTGGTCGCGCGTACGTCTCGACTTTAGTCCTCAGACCTCGGAGAGGGCGGTCAGCGCACCCGAACCCCATCGCGTCCGCCCGTTCAGGGCTCCGATCTCGAGGACCACCGCGGCTCCGACGACTTCGGCTCCGCATCGGGTGAGCAGATCGCGGGCGGCGACGAGCGTGCCGCCGGTGGCGAGAACGTCGTCGACGACGAGGACGCGGCGGCCGGTGAGATCGATCGTGTCCGCGGGCACCTCCAACCGAGCCGTGCCGTACTCGAGGTCGTACGACTCGCTGTGCACCGGCGGCGGTAACTTACCGGCCTTGCGCACGGCCAGAACACCAGTGCCGAGCGCGAGGGCGACACCGGCACCGAGGAGAAATCCGCGGGCGTCGATGCCCGCGACGAGGTCCGCCTCTCGGCCCGCTTCCGCCAACGCGTCGACGACCGCACGCAGCCCTGCCGCGTCGGCGAAGACCGGGGTGAGGTCGGCGAAGCGCACACCCTTCTCCGGGAAGTCGTCGGCCCACCGTGTCAGGCGTGTGACGGCCTGCTGGGCTTCGGTACCGGGGGCAGAGCTCGTCATCGCAGCAGTACCCACCTGTCCATGTTCCAGCCGGTGCCGGCTGTCGTCGGGTTGAACATCACGTTCTCGACGCCGCTCGCCGTCGACGTCTTGCGCGGGGCGTTGAACAGCGGCAGCGTGGGCATGTCGTTCCACAGGATGTTCTCCGCCTCGGTACCGATCGCAGCCTGCGTCGCATCGGAATCGTCCACTGCGAGTTGATCCACGATCGCGTCGATTCGGCCGTTGGAGTAGCGCCCGAAGTTGGTGGCCTCTCCCGTCCGCAACGCGAAGCGGTCCGCTTCTGCCAGCGCGGATCCGGTTGCACCCGCCTGACCGGCGGTGCCGACGAGGACCGCATCGACCTGACCGGAACTCAGATCGGTGGGCAGGAATCGATCGCTTCCCGCGTCGACGACGGCCACTCCGGCCGGCGTGCAGGCAGACGCGATGGCGGCGACGATCTCGCGGCGGGTGTCGTCCGGCCCGAGGTACCCGATCCGAATGGTGGGGTTCGGTACCCCGGCCTGGGCGAATCCCGTTGTGGCGGACGCGGTGTCGGGTTGCCGGTACCGTTCGGCGGCCGTCGCTGCCACGGTCGGATAGACGAGTGATCCGGGAACTGTCATGCGGCTGTCGACGACGGCGGTGCCTCGACCACCTGCGGCGGCGGAGTCGTAACCAGGATTTCCGGCGCCGTCGAAGAGCTGAGTTCGCGGGACGCAGGAGGCGAAAGCTCGTCGCGCGGCCGGGTTCTGGAACACTCCGGTCGTGGCGAACACCAACTGTTCGATCCCCCACCCGGGGGCGACGGTATCGGTGAAACCCGACGGCGACGGGGTGGCCGCCGCGGAATCGACCACCTCGACGTCGGACGAGGTGACCTTGGCCGTGACGTCGGTGCCCTTGGGCCAGACGACGATTCGCTCGGTCTCCGGGGCCCGTCCCCACCACGCCTCGTTGGGGACGAGAACGAGCCCGTCCTCGGCGGTGTAGGACTCGATGCGGTACGGGCCGGCAGACGGGAAGTCGGCGGGGTCGAACGACGCCGGATCGAGGTTCCAGCCGGTGTTCCACATCTGTGCAACACGCTCGAGCGACGCGGTGTCGTTGTCGGCCACGGCAATCGGCAGGTCGGGAACGTCGGCCGCTGCGGTCGCGATGTGTGCCGGCATCAGCGCGGTGGCTCCGAACAGAGACCGCCAGTCGACGTAGTTCCGCCCTGGCGCGAAATGGACCAGCGCGTCCTTCGACCCAGTGGCGCAGTCGATTCGGTCGATGTCGGCGTAGCCGGCGGTCGACGCGGCGTCGAACACCGGGCCGCCGCCCGCTCCGCGCACCTTCCCGCTCCGTGCAGTCCAGGCCAGCACGAGATCTTCGCATCCCATGGGCACGCCGTCCGACCAGACCGACGCGGGTGAGAGCGTGTACGCCACGGTGAGGGCGTCACCGGCAACAATCGAGGACGTTCCGATATCGGTGTCCGCGAGCGGAACGCCCTCCGGTCCGAGGTAGGTGAAACCCGGAAGAACTCGCGAGAGAACTTGCGGCGCAGCGGATACCGACCCCGCGGTGGTGCCCGCGTTGTACGTGGTGATCACGTTGTCGATCGCGTACCCGATCGACGGAACCTTGTCCTCGGGCGACGAACACGCAGACAGGCAGGTACCGGCTGCGATGATCGCAACCGCGGCGAGGGCGACTGACCGGCGCACCGTCAGCGCCGCCTTTTCGCGCGCTTTCCCGTCGGACGTGCGCCCGCCTGCGGCGCACGGGCCGCTTCCCGCACGGGTTCGGACTTGATCGCGGCAGCGCCGCCGGCGGCCACCGGCACTCGCTGTGCGCCACTGTCGGCGCCGGCGCGGCGTGCGAGCACCTTCTTGGTGTGCGCCGCAACCGGTCCCCACTTCTCCTTCAGCGTCACCACGAGCGGGGTCGCGAAGAAGATCGAGGAGTAGGCACCGACGAGGATGCCGACCAACTGAATCAGCGCGAGGTCCTTCAGCGTGCCGACGCCGAGCAGCCACACGGCCACGATCATCAACGCGAGAACCGGAAGCACCGAGATGAGCGTGGTGTTGATCGAGCGCATGAGGGTCTGGTTGACCGCGAGGTTGGCTTGTTCGGCGTAGGTGCGACGGTTCAGGTGCAGAATGCCTCGGGTGTTCTCCTCCACCTTGTCGAACACGACGACGGAGTCGTAGAGAGAGAAGCCGAGGATGGTGAGCAATCCGATGACCGTCGCCGGCGTGACCTCGAATCCGACGAGGGAGTACACGCCTGCCGTGACGAGGATGTCGAAGAACAGCGCCGCGATACCGGCGATGGCCATGTCCCGCTCGTACCGAATGGAGATATAGATGCTGACCAGGACGAGGAAGACCGCCAGCGCGATGAGCGCTTTCTGCGTGATCTGACCGCCCCAGGTCTCGCTGACGTCGGTGAAGCTGATGGCGTCGGCCGTCGGGGTTCCGCCGCTGTTGACGGGCTTGAACGCGTCGAACAGAGCCGCCTGCAGCGTGCTGGCCTGACCTTGATCGAGCGCTTCCGAGCGAATCTGGACGGTGGCCCCGGCACCGCTGCCGACGGTCTGCACGGACACCGGGTCCTGGCCGAGCGCCTGCGAGTACACGGTCTCCACCTGGCTGGTCGAGACGTTGTCGGCCGCCGGGAACTGGACCCGCGTACCGCCTTCGAAGTCGATTCCGAACGTGAACCCGCGCACTGCGATCGACAGCAGCGCGATCAGCACGATGACGCCGGTCAGCATGTAGTAGAAGCGTCTGCGGCCGATGACCTCGAAGGCGCCGGTACCCGTGTAGAGACGGCTGAGCCAACTCTTGGACGCTTCGGCCTGCGCCGGATCGAGCGAGTCGGTGACTGTGGTGTCGGCCATGATCATGCCTCCTTGGAGGTGGTGGCGAGTTTGGCCGATGCTGCCCGTTTACGGGCGCGGGCGATCTCCGCGACCGCACCGAGTCCGTTCACGGACGGCTTGGACCAGAAGTCGGTGCGCGATGCGATGTTCACCAACGGCCAGGTGACGAGAATGACCACGATGATGTCGAGCAGGGTGGACAGGCCCAGGGTGAACGCGAACCCGCGCACCTGACCGACGGCCAGAGCGTAGAGCACCGCGGCGGCGATGAAGCTGACCGCGTTTCCGGACAGAATCGTCCGTCGTGCTCTCGACCATCCGCGGGGAACGGCGGACCGGAAGCTTCGGCCCTCACGCATCTCGTCCTTGATGCGTTCGAAGAAGACGACGAACGAGTCGGCGGTCATGCCGATGCCGATGATGATGCCGGCGATGCCGGCGAGATCGAGGGTGAAATCGATCCATCGACCGAGCAGCACCAGGATCCCGTAGATGGCCACCAACGACAGGGCCAGGGAGAGCGCGGTGAGGATGCCCAGCATGCGGTAGTACAGGAGGCAGTACAGAAGCACCAGGGCGAAACCGATGCCGCCGGCGATCAGGCCTGCCTGCAACGACGCGAGACCGAGTGTGGCGGAGACGGTTTCGGCCTCCGACGCTGCGAACGACAGGGGAAGCGAACCGTACTTCAACGTGTTCGCGAGCTCGCGCGCGCTGTCTGCGGTGAAGTTGCCGGTGATCTGCGTGGCGCTTCCGGACGGCGTTGCACCCTGGATCACCGGTGCACTGACGACCTTGGAGTCGAGGGTGAACGCGGCCTGCTTGCCGATGTTGGAGGAGGTGAACTGCGCCCAGGTGTCACCGCCGCCGGTGTCGAAGCTCAGCGACACGACGTTGCGCGACTGCTGGGTGTCGAACTGTGAGCTGGCGTCGGCGATCTGCTGTCCGTCGATGATGGACGGCTCGAGCACGTACACGGCCGTGCCGTCGGACGAGCAGGTCACCAGCGGGAGTGCCGGATCGTCGTTGCCCTGCAACGGGTCCGGCGCAGAGCAGTCGATGGTCGCCATCGCCTGCTGCTGAATGCTCGGGTCGGTGCTCTGACGCAACGCCTTGGCGGACGCGATCGCGTCGGCGGTCTCTCCGGCCGTCGACTCGGCGGGTGCGTCACCCGGCTCGGTACCGGCGTCCTGACCGTCGGCGGGCGCCGGTTCGGTGCTGGTGGGGTCGGCCGGTGCCGTCGGGTCCTGCGCCGGGAAGGGGCGATTCTGCGGCACGGTCGCAGCGGGATCCTGGGCCGGCGGCGCTGCCGGGTTCTGCGCAGCGGGCGCCGTCGGATCACCGGTCGCAGGCACCTGCGCCGACGGATCGGTGGCGGTCGGGGCCTGACCGGCGGCCGTGGGGGCTTGGGTCGTGAGGACCGGCCGGATGTACAGCCGAGCTGTCTGACCCAACGTGCGGGCCTGCGAGCTGTCGTCACCCGGCACGGTGATCACCAGGTTGTCGCCGTCGATGACGACCTCGGACCCGGAGACGCCGAGACCGTTGACGCGAGTCTCGATGATCTGCTGTGCCTGACGCAGGCTGTCTTGACTGGGGGCGCTGCCGTCGGGGGTCCGCGCAGTGAGCGTCACCCGCGTGCCGCCCTGTAGATCGATACCCAACTTGGGGGTCGGGGACTTGTCACCGGTGAGGAAGACGAGTCCGTAGACGACGGCGACCAGCACTGCGAACAGAGCCAGAGCGCGCACCGGGTACGTCGATCCGCTGGAAGGTGCCACGGTGTGTCGTTCTCCTACAGTCGAAAGGGGTCAGAGCACGGTCGACCGTACCCTCCCCATGGAAAAGCACCGCCGCCCAGGACGCCCGGGCAGCGGTGCGCGCGAGGTTTGTCTTCTTCTCGCGTGTCAGTCCTTGGTCAAACGCGCCTGAGTCTGCTCGGGGCTTTCCTCGGCAACGGGGGCGCCGAGCGTCGTGGTCGCGTCGCTCTCGTACTCGTCGTCCTCGTATTCCTCGTCGACCAGCACGTCACGCACGACTGCACGGGACCACGTGGTGATGATGCCCGGTGCGATCTCGAGGTCGACGGTCGTCTCGTCCAGGTCCTCGATGGTGGCGTGCAGGCCCGAGGTGGTCAGAACGCGGTCGCCGATCTGCAGCGAGTCCTGCAGCTCGGTCGTCTTCGCAAGTTCCTTCTTCTGACGGCGGATGCCGAGAAACATCGGTACGAGAAGGGCGAGAATCAGGAGCGGAAACAGCAATTCCATGAAGAATCATTCCTCGATTTATCGGGTGGGGTTCCGACCAGTGTGCCATCTGTCCGGATCGATGTGTGCCGTCGTCAGTCGTCGAACAGTGTTCGCGCGGGTTCGTTGGATCGCACCGGGATCCCGCCGACGGTGAGATCGGACGGCGGTACCAAGCCCAGTTGCTTCCACGCCGCAGCCGTCGCAACGCGCCCACGTGGGGTTCGGGCCACCATTCCGGCTCGCACCAGAAACGGTTCGCACACTTCTTCGACTGTGGCCGGTTCTTCGCCGACCGCGACCGCCAGTGTCGACACGCCGACGGGTCCGCCGCCGAAACTGCGGACGAGCGCGCCGAGTACGGCGCGGTCCAGACGGTCGAGACCGAGCTCGTCGACGTCGTAGACCGCGAGCGCGGCTTGGGCTACCTCGAGCGTGACGATGCCGTCGGCCCGCACGTCGGCGTAGTCGCGCACGCGTCGCAGCAACCGGTTGGCGATGCGGGGTGTCCCCCGCGAGCGGCCAGCGATCTCGACCGCGGCGTCCGTGGTGATCCGGACGCCGAGGATGCCGGCGGATCGAGTGAGAATGCGTTCGAGTTCGGGCGGGTCGTAGAAGTCCATGTGTGCGGTGAATCCGAACCGGTCACGCAGCGGACCCGTCAGTGCGCCGGAACGGGTGGTGGCTCCCACCAGGGTGAAAGGTGCGACCTCCAGGGGAATCGACGTGGCACCGGGTCCCTTCCCGACCACGACGTCGACGCGGAAGTCCTCCATCGCGAGATAGAGCATCTCCTCCGCGGGACGGGCGATCCGGTGGATCTCGTCGATGAACAGGACGTCACCCTCGACGAGGTTGCTCAGCATCGCCGCCAGGTCGCCGGCTCGTTCGAGGGCCGGACCCGACGTCAGACGCAGTGCGGTACCCAGCTCCCCCGCGATGATCATGGCCATCGAGGTCTTGCCGAGACCGGGCGGACCCGACAGCAGAATGTGATCCGGGGTGCCGCCGCGCATCTTGGCCCCGGTGAGTACCAGCTGCAGTTGCTCGCGCACCCGCGGCTGCCCGATGAAGTCGTCCAGCGATTTCGGTCGCAGGCTCGCGTCGATGTCCGCGTCGTCGGCCACGAACTCCGCGGTGACCGGTGACTCCTCCGGCTCGTCCGTCATCGGGATTTGCCCAGACTGGCCAGGGCGGCGCGCAGCGTCACCGAGGTGTTGGCATCCGGCTCGGCCGCGAGGACCGCGTCGACCGTGTCCTCGGCTTGCTTCAGGGGGAACCCGAGGCCGACGAGGGCCTCGCTGACCTGATCACGAACCGAGGTGCCACTGCCCGGCACCGCCGCGGTACGCGTCGGCGACCCTGCGGATGCGACGGCGTGCACCTTGTCCCGCAACTCGACCACCAGCCGTTCCGCACCGCGCTTGCCGATCCCCGGCACGCGGGTGAGCGCGACGACGTTGCCGTCGGCCAGGGCTGCGCGCAACGAATCCGGTTCCAGCACAGCGAGAATGGCCATCGCAAGTCGCGGCCCGACCCCGGAGACGGTCTGCAGCAACCCGAACAGGTCACGTTGTTCGGAGTCCGAGAACCCGTACAGCGTCATCGAGTCCTCGCGGACGATCATCGCCGTGATCAACCGGGTGTCGTCGCCTCGGGTCAGGCCGGCGAGCGTGGAGGGTGTCGCGTTGAGGCGATACCCGACCCCCGCGGCTTCGACGACCACGTGATCGAGTGCGATGTCGAGCACCTCACCGCGGATCGAGCTGATCATCGCTTCGCACCCGCCTTCCGCTGTTCCTTCAGTTTGGCCTCGTAGCGCCGTTTCTGCTCTGCTGCAAGCGCTTCCGCCTGCGCCATGCGCGCCATCATCGGCGCCCGCCAGCAGTGGCAGATCGCCAGCGCGAGAGCGTCAGCCGCGTCGGCCGGTGTCGGCGCCTGCTGCATCCGCAGAATTCGTGTGACCATCGCGGTGACTTGAGCCTTGTCGGCACTTCCGTTTCCGGTGACCGCGGCCTTCACCTCACTGGGCGTGTGGAACGCGACCGTGATCCCCCGCCGCGCAGCGGCGAGAGCGATCACACCCCCCGCTTGCGCAGTGCCCATGGCGGTCCGCACGTTGTGTTGGGAGAAGACTCGCTCGACGGCCACGACGCTCGGCTGGTGGGTGTCCAACCAGTATTCGGCGGCCTCGGAGATGATCAGCAGACGTCGCGCCAGATCCAGATCCGCAGGAGTGCGGATCACGTCGACGTCCAGCGCGGTGACGGTGCGCCCGCTGCCGCCCTCGACCAAGCTCAACCCGCACCGCGTCAGACCCGGATCGACACCCATCACCCGCACGCTGCTGTGCTCCCGTTCTGCTGCTCTACGAACTGTTGTTCGAGAGCATATAGACGGGTACCCGTGCGGACGGGAAGGCTCGCCCGGCGACTACTCCTCGTCGAGCTCCGCCATGACCTCGTCGGAGAGTTCGACGTTGGACCACACGTTCTGTACGTCGTCACTGTCCTCGAGTGCGTCGATGAGCTTGAACACCTTGCGCGCACCGTCGACGTCGACCGGGACACTGACCGACGCCTGGAAGCTCGCTTCCGCCGAGTCGTAGTCGATCCCGGCCTCCTGCAAGGCCGTGCGGACCGCGACGAGGTCGGTCGGTTCGCTGACGACCTCGAAGCTTTCCCCGAGGTCGGTGACTTCTTCGGCACCCGCGTCGAGAACCGCCATCAGGACGTCGTCCTCGGACTGACCGTTCTTGTCGAGGGTCACTACTCCCTTGCGAGAGAAAAGGTAGGACACGGATCCGGGGTCGGCCATGTTGCCGCCGTTGCGCGTCATCGCGACGCGCACTTCACCTGCGGCGCGGTTGCGGTTGTCGGTGAGGCACTCGATCAGCACCGCAACGCCGTTGGGCCCGTAACCCTCGTACATGATGGTCTGCCAGTCGGCGCCGCCCGCTTCTTCACCGGCGCCGCGCTTGCGTGCGCGCTCGATGTTGTCGTTGGGCACCGACGTCTTCTTGGCCTTCTGGATCGCGTCGTACAGGGTGGGGTTGCCCACCGGGTCGCCGCCGCCCGTACGGGCCGCAACCTCGATGTTCTTGACCAACTTCGCGAAGGACTTGCCGCGACGAGCGTCGATGACCGCCTTCTTGTGCTTGGTCGTGGCCCATTTGGAGTGGCCGCTCATACGCGCAGGCCCCTTTCTTTACTGTGAAACCGAATGAAGTGAGTTTACGCGTGCTCGCGCACGATCTCGGCGAACAGGCGGTGTATCCGTAGGTCGCCGGTGACCTCCGGGTGAAACGACGTGGCCAGCGCCGGCCCCTGACGCACCGCGACGATCCGGCCGTCGGCGGGACCGCCCTTCACCGCGCCGAGCACCTCCACGTCCGGTCCTGTCCGCTCCACCCACGGCGCTCTGATGAAGACCGCCCGTACCGGGCCACCGGCCACACCGGTCACGTCGAGGTCGGTTTCGAAGGAGTCGACCTGACGGCCGAAGGCGTTGCGACGCACCGTGATGTCGAGGGCGTCCAGGTGTACCGCGTCGGGTCGGGTGTCGAGGATCCCGCTCGCCAGGAGAATCATCCCGGCGCACGAACCGAACACCGGCAGCCCGCCCGAGATCCGCTCGCGCAGCGGGTCCAGCAGATCGAAGACCGCCAGGAGCTTGCTCATGGTGGTCGACTCGCCGCCGGGAAGCACCAACCCGTCGACATCGGCGAGTTCGCTCGGCCGTCGGACACCGACGGCGCGTACGCCGCACTCGGTCAGCGCCGCCAGGTGCTCGCGGACGTCACCTTGAAGGGCGAGGACACCGATGGTGGGGGTGGTCAACTCTTGATCTCGAGGCCCGGTGTCGGCTTCACCGGGTCACGCTCGATGCGCATCAGACCCTCCTGCGTCACCGCCGCCACCATATGGCCGTCTCGATCGAAGATGCGGCCCTGCGTCAACGCGCGGCCGAAGCCGGCGGACGGCGACGTCTGGTCGTAGAGCAACCATTCGTCGGAGCGGAACGGACGCAGGAACCACAGCGCGTGATCGAGGGACGCGGTCTGTGTCGCAACGCCCGCATGCGGAACCTTGGCCGATCCCAGCAGCGTCATGTCCGACATGTAGGCGAGTGCACACACGTGGAACACCTGACCCTGCGGCAGCGGATCCCGGTACCGGATCCACACCCGTTGCTGCGCGGCCAGATCCGGGCTCTTGTGCAGCTTCTCCTCGGGGACGAGTCGCACGTCCCATCGGTTCCACTCCTTGTAGAACGTGTTGTCCGACAGGGACGGATCGGTGGCGGGGTCCGGAAGATCTTCTGGGTCGGGCACACTCGGCATGCGGTCTTGATGCACCACGCCCTCGTCCTCGACGTGGAACGACGCCGACATGGTGAAGATCGCCTTGCCGTCCTGCAGTCCCGTCACGCGGCGGGTCGCGAACGAGCGGCCGTCACGGACGCGATCGACGAGGAACACCGTCGGTTCGGTGGGGTTGCCGGGGCGCAGGAAATACCCGTGCAGCGAATGCACTCGGAAACGCTCGTCGACGGTGTGTACGGCCGATACCAGAGCCTGCCCGGCCACCTGACCGCCGAACGTACGCATCAGGTTCGTCGGGATCGTCTTACCCCGATAGATGTCGTTCTCGATCCGCTCGAGTTCGAGAATCTCTTCGATTCCGGCCATGTTCACCTCATTCGTGTCCGGGTCAGGCTAGCAACCTGCGTGTAGGCCGGAGGCCGGCCGGCTGAGCGGCAGCCTGCACTATGGATACGTGCCTCAGTTCTCACCCGTGGGCGTCGACGCCCTCCTCACCCTCGTCGCTCGGTCGGTTCGTGCCAGGACGGGACGACGCGTCGTCGCGATCGACGGGGCAGATGCAGCGGAGCCCGCGGCGTTCGCCCACCGCCTCGCCGACGTTCTTCGCGCGGACGGCGGCGAGGCTGCGGTGGTGTCGCTGCACGGTTTCGTGCGACCCGCCTCGGTACGGCTCGAGTACGGCAAGACGGACGAGTTGTCCTATCGCACAGCATGGTTCGATTATGCTGCCCTCGAGCGCGAGGTGCTGACGGCAGTGCGAGAACGCGGCGAGTGGCTTCCCGCCCTGTGGGACGAGGCAACGGATCGATCACCGCGCGCCCCCATCCGCTCGGCGAGTGAGAACGCCGTGATCGTCGTGGCCGGACCGATGTTGCTCGGTCGCGGTCTGCACTTCGACGTGACCGTGCGGTTGCAGATGACCGAGAAGGCTGTTCGCCGAAAGACGCCCGCGGACCGGGCGTGGTCCATCTCACCGCTCTTCGATCACGACAACGACGTGGCCGACACCGCCGACTTCACGGTGCGGTGGGATCACCCCGACCGGCCTGCGCTGGCCGGGGCGATCACCTGAGAACTACCAACCGCGCTCGGCCAACCGGTGCGGCTGTGGGATCTCGTCGACGTTGATGCCGACCATGGCCTCCCCGAGCCCGCGCGAGACCTTCGCAAGAACATCCGGGTCGTCGTAGAACGTGGTTGCCTTCACGATGGCGGCGGCGCGCTGTTCGGGGTTGCCGGACTTGAAGATCCCGGATCCGACGAACACACCTTCGGCGCCGAGTTGCATCATCATCGCGGCGTCGGCAGGCGTCGCGATACCGCCGGCCGTGAACAACGTGACCGGCAGCTTGCCGGCCTTCGCGATCTCGACGACGAGGTCGTAGGGCGCCTGAAGTTCCTTCGCGGCGACGAACAACTCGTCCTCGGGCATCGAGGTGAGTCGGCGAATCTCGTCGCGGATGGTGCGCATATGGGTGGTGGCGTTCGAGACGTCCCCGGTGCCGGCCTCACCCTTCGAACGAATCATGCCCGCTCCCTCGGTGATTCGGCGGAGCGCCTCGCCCAGTCCGGTCGCTCCGCAGACGAAGGGAACGGTGAACTTCCACTTGTCGATGTGGTTGGCGTAGTCGGCGGGGGTGAGTACCTCCGACTCGTCGATGTAATCGACTCCGAGGCTCTGAAGGATCTGCGCTTCGACGAAGTGGCCGATCCGGGCCTTGGCCATGACGGGAATCGTCACCGACGTCTTGATGGACTCGATCATGTCCGGGTCGCTCATCCGCGAGACGCCACCCTGGGCGCGAATGTCGGCGGGGACACGCTCGAGTGCCATGACGGCGACGGCGCCGGCCTGCTCGGCGATCTTGGCCTGCTCGGCGTTGACCACGTCCATGATGACGCCGCCCTTGAGCATTTCGGCCATTCCGCGCTTGACGCGAGCGGTACCTGTGGCGGTGGTCACGACTGACTCCTAGTGTCGACTGAACTCGTGCAGAGCTGTCGAGCGTAGGCGCGATCGTGTCGTGTTTCGATGGCCACTCGACCATTGCTGGACTGCACCGCGTCAGTGAATGGTGCGTACTTCCGGGTCGGTTCGCAGCGCTACGACCGTGTCCGCCTCGTCCAGAAGCTCCGCCATCCCGTAGGGATAGACAGTTTCTCCGGACGCCGCCAGTGCGCGGATGTCCTCGGCGCTGCACCAGCGGTGTCCTGTCACCGCGCGGCGCTCGAGATCGGTGAAACCGGTGTGCACGGGCTCGAATTCCTCGGTGCGCGTGGCGAAGAACAGTTCCTCGGAACGAATGACCACGCCGTCGAACGGGAACGTCGCGATGCGCCTCCACATGGGACCGCGAAGGTCGTCCACGTCGATCATCAAACCGGTTTCCTCGGCGAGCTCGCGAACGGCTGCCTGCTTCAGGCTCTCCCCCGGCTCCACACCGCCGCCGATGGTGAACCAGAAGTACACGTCGGGTGTCGTCGGGTCGTGCCCGCGCATCAACAGAACGCGGCCGCGCCCGTCCAGCAACACCACTCGCGCGGACGTGCGAGTGGAGGCCACCTCGAGCGTGTCTGCTCCCGACGGATTGGCCCGCTCCGAGATCTCGAAATAGGTCGGCAGAGGCGCAGTGCCGCCGAGTCGAAGCCACCGGACGGGTCGACGCGATCGGAGAGCCAGCGTGTCCCGGACCGCGTCGTTGTGGAACCGGCGTGCGATCAGGACACGCGCTTCCGCGTCGGCCAGCTCGGAGATCAGTTGCGGCTTCAGCGAATCGAGCTCGATCGCGGCGAGCGCGACCGACACCGCGTTCTCCGCGGACTCACGCTCGGCGCGGTCGGCACGTTCGGCCCGGTCCGCGAGGGAGGTGAGGTTCTTGCTTTCGAGGGACCCCGGCGCGGCCAGCGCAGCGGCGACCGCGCGGGTCACCACGGAACGTCGAGCCAACGCGGCTTCGAGCGACTGCCACGCCTGATCGGAGCGAACGTGCAAGCGATCGAGCCGATTGGCCGTCCCGTAGGCCCACAGGCCGACGACGAGAATCACCATCACGATCAGACCGACGATCAGAACGGTCAACGCAGAGAGCGTCATCAGTCTTCGACCCGCACTTTCTTTCCCCCGACGGTCACGGTCTCGTACACCCGCAGAATCTGCTCGGCGACGACCGGCCAATCGTATTCGGTCACGATGCGGCTCGCCCGATCGACGAGACCCTGCCGCAGCTCGTCGTCCGACAGAACGGCATCGATCGCGGTCGCCACCGCGTCGGAGTCGGAGATGGGCACGAGCATGCCCGCGGCGCCGTCGCGCAGCACACGACGGAAGGCGTCTAGTTCGCTGGCGACCACCGCGGCTCCGGCCGCCATGGCCTCGACCAGCACGATGCCGAAACTCTCGCCGCCGGTGTTGGGTGCGCAGTACACATCCGCGCTGCGCAGGGCCGACGCTTTCTCCGCGTCGCTCACCAAACCCAGAAACGTCAGGTGATGGGCCAGGCGGCCGGCCTGACGACGAAGTTTGTCCTCGTCACCCCGGCCGACCACGAGGATCTCGATGTCCGGATGTGCTTCCGCGAGAACGGGAAGCGCCCCGAGCAGTGTGGCCATGCCCTTGCGCGGCTCGTCGTAGCGGCCGAGGAACAGCACCGTTTTTCCCGGCCGCGGATAACCGGGCAGCGGTGTCGCCGTCGAGAACGCCGGTACGTGCACCCCGTTGGGGATCTCCACCGCGTCCGACCCCAGCGCTTCCACCTGCCAGCGCCGGGCCAGCTCCGACACCGCGATTCGACCGCTGATCTTTTCGTGATACGGCCGCAGGACGCCTTGAAAGGTGCTCAGCAGCAACGACTTCGTGGTTGCCGCGTGGAAGGTCGCGACGATCGGACCCTGCGCGATCTTGAGCGCATACATCGACAGGCTCGGAGCGTTCGGCTCATGGATGTGCAGAACGTCGAAGTCGTTGTCGTCGATCCAGCTCTTGATTCGGCTGTACGTGATGGGCCCGAACGCGAGTCGCGCCACGGACCCGTTGTACGGAAAGCTCAGCGCTCGACCGGTCGAGACGACGAAATCCGGCAGCACCGTCTCGTCCGCGGCCGGAGCCAGCACACTGACGCGGTGGCCGCGCTGAATGAGGACTTCTGCCAACTCGGCGATGTGCGCTTGCACGCCTCCCGGCACGTCGAACGAGTATGGACACACCATCCCGATCTTCACTACTGGGTCATCCGATCCTGTCGCGCCTGCGACAAGTCGTCCCACCAGAGTGGTTGCAGCATGTGCCAATCCGCCGGATGCGCGGCGATGTTCGCCGCGAACGTGTCGGCCAGGGTCTGCGTTGCCTGCTCCACCCCGCCGGACACGTCGATCGGAGGTTCGACGCTGAAACCCCATCCCCCGTCGGTGAACCAGCAATGCACCGGAAGCAATGCAGCACCGGTGTCGATGGCGAGGCGCGCCGGCCCTGCGGGCATCCGCGTCGGTTCGCCGAAGAACGTCACGGGAACACCGTGCTTGGCCAGATCGCGTTCGCCGAGGAGGCAGACCACCTTGTTTGCCCGCAACCGCGCCGCGAGTTCCGGGAACGGAGGCTTCTCGCCACCGCTGAGCGGAAAGATCTCGAAGCCCAGCGACTCTCGATACTCCACGAATCGTCGGTAGAGGCTTTCCGGCTTCAACCGCTCTGCCACGGTGGACAGTTCGCCGTGCGCGTGCACGGCCCAGACTCCGGCCATGTCCCAGTTTCCGCTGTGCGGCAACGCAAGCACCACACCGTTGCCTGTCGACAGAGCCGCGTCGATGTGTTCCTTGCCCTGGATCAACCCGTCGAGATCGGCGCCCACGGCAGCCAGATCCATCGACGGCAGCCGAAACGCTTCACGCCAATACCGCGCGTATGAGCGCACGCTCGCTCGGATCAACTCGTCGGGCACGAGTTCCGGTGTCGTCTCGAGGACGCGGGCCAGGTTGCGACGCAACTGAGCAGGGCCACCGCCCCGTCGAGCCGCCACGTCCGCCGCACGATCGAACATCGACACCGCCACCCGCTCGGGCAGGGCACGCACGATGCGCCAACCGGCGACGTAACCTGCAGCGCCAAGCCTCTCGGAGAGGCTCACGAAGCGTCCGCGCCGGCGTCCGGCTTGGCCATCGGCAGAATGTCGCGGGCACCATCCGACCGCCGCACGGCCAGGACCCGCTGGAACACGGTGACGATGCTCGCTGCCGCGAGAACCCACATCGCGACGTAGATGGACCAATGCAGCCAGTCGATACCGAGAATGCCTCCGAGACCGGTGAATCCGGCACCGACGAGCACGATCACGAGACGGTCGGGCCGTTCGATCCAGCCGCCGTCGGCCGACAGACCGCTGGCTTCGGCTCGCGCCTTGGCGTAGGAGATCACCTGCGAGGTGACCAGGCAGATCAGCGTCGCGACGAGAAGGGGGCGGTTGTTCTCGTGATAGACCGCCCACCACGACAGGCCGGCGAAGATCGCTCCGTCGGCGACACGGTCGCACGTCGCGTCGAGGACGGCGCCGTACTTGGTGCCCCCGCCACGCGCCCGCGCCATCGCTCCGTCGAGCATGTCGAACATGACGAACAGCCAGATGACAAGCGCTCCGGTCCAGAGGTGGCCGGTCGGGAACAACGTCACCGCGGCAACGACCGTCGCGACGGTGCCGATCACGGTGACCGAGTCCGGAGTCAGGCCGGTGCTGTTCAGCGCGCGCCCGAGCGGCGCGGTGGCCTTGGACACCGACGCTCGTCCGAAGATGCTCAGCACGTCAGTCCTTCCAGGCCGCGGCGAGCAGCGCGCGGGTGTCGCGAAGCAGTTGTGGCATCACCTTTGCGCCGCCGATGACCGTGATGAAGTTGGCGTCGCCGCCCCAGCGCGGAACGATGTGCTGGTGCAGGTGCTCGGCAAGCGATCCGCCGGCCGGCGCACCAAGGTTGAGTCCGACGTTGAAACCGTGCGGGCTCGACACCCGTTTGATGACGCGGATGGCGTGCTGGGTGAAGCTCATCAGCTCCGCACTCTCCTCCGGCGTGAGGTCCTCGAGGGCTGCGACCTTGCGGTACGGAACGATCATCATGTGGCCGGGGTTGTACGGGTAGAGGTTGAGGACGCCGTAGACCGAGGTACCGCGGGCGACGATGAGACCGTCCTCGTCGCTCAGCTTGGGAATCTCCGAGAACGGTTCGGTCGCCATCTTGTCGTCGACCTTCGGCGCGGTGGCGACGTAGGACATGCGATGCGGAGACCACAAGCGCTGCAAGCGATCCGGATCACCCACACCGGTGTCGACGATATCCTCTCCCTCCGACCGGCCTCCGGCCTGCCCGCTCGTCTCCGACCGGCCTCCGGCCTGCCCGCTGCCGCTCATTACTGCGCGTCCTCGGCGAAGGCGCCGGCCGTCGGAGACTGGTTCTGCCGCTGCGCAATCCACTCGGTGACCAGAGGGATGGCGCGTTCGATCGGCACACCGTTGACCTGAGTGCCGTCGCGGAACCGGAAACTGACGGCCCCTGCTTCGACGTCACGCTCGCCCGCCAGAAGCATGAACGGGACCTTCTGCGTGGTGTGATTGCGGATCTTCTTCTGCATCCGGTCGTCGCTCGCATCGACCTCGGCGCGCACGCCGGCCCGGCGCAACTGCTCGATCACTCCGCGAAGGTGCTCCTCGTAATCCGCCGCCACCGGGATACCGACGACCTGCACCGGCGAGAGCCAGGCGGGGAACGCTCCGGCGTAGTGCTCGGTCAGCACGCCGAAGAAGCGCTCGATGGATCCGAACAGCGCACGGTGAATCATGTACGGCTGCTGACGACTTCCGTCGTTGGCGGTGTACTCGAGGTCGAATCGGTCGGGTAATTGGAAGTCGACCTGGATGGTCGACATCTGCCACGTGCGCCCCAGGGCGTCGCGCGCCTGGACCGAGATCTTCGGGGCGTAGAAGGCGGCTCCGCCCTCGTCGAGAACAAGTTCGAGTCCGGAGTCCATGGCCGCTTCGCGCAGCGCCTCGGTGGCCTCGTGCCACTGCTTGTCGGTACCGACGTACTTCTCTTCGTTGCGAGTGGACAACTCGAGGTAGAAGTCGTCGAGGCCGTAGTCGGCGAGAAGACCGAGCACGAACCCGAGCAACGACTTGAGTTCGGACTGAAGCTGATCCGGGGTGCAGTAGATGTGCGCGTCGTCCTGGGTCATCCCCCGCACTCGGGTCAGACCGTGGATGACACCGGACTTCTCGTACCGGTAGACGGACCCGAATTCGAAGAGCCGCAACGGAAGTTCTCGGTAGGAGCGTCCCCGGGCCTTGTAGATCAGGTTGTGCATCGGGCAGTTCATGGGCTTGAGGTAGTAATCCTGGCCCGGCTTGCGGACGGTGCCGTCCTCGTTCAGTTCCTCGTCGACGTGCATCGCCGGGAACATGCCGTCCTTGTACCAGTCGAGGTGACCCGACGTCTCGTACAGATCACCCTTCGTGATGTGCGGAGTGTTCACGAACTGATAGCCCGACTCGATGTGGCGTTGCCGCGAGTAGTTCTCGAGCTCGGTGCGAATGATGCCGCCCTTGGGGTGGAACACCGGCAGGCCGGACCCGAGTTCGTCGGGGAAGCTGAACAGGTCGAGCTCGGTGCCGAGCTTGCGGTGATCGCGGCGTTCGGCCTCGGCGAGCAACTCGAGATGCGCGTCGAGAGCCTCGGTGCTTTCCCATGCGGTGCCGTACACCCGCTGCAGGTCGGCGTTGGCCTGATTGCCGCGCCAGTACGCCGCGGAGCTGCGGGTGAGCTTGAAGGCGGGAATGTACTTGGTGGTGGGAACGTGCGGCCCGCGGCAGAGATCGCCCCATTCACGTTCTCCGGTACGGGGATTGAGATTGTCGTACGCGGTCAGCTCGCCGCCACCGACCTCCATGACCTCCGGATCGTCCGCGGAGCCCTTGTCGTCGACCAGCTCGAGCTTGTACGGCTCGTCCGCGAGTTCCGCCTTGGCCTGATCCACCGACTCGTACACCCGCCGAGAGAAGCGCTGACCACCCTTGATGATCTGCTTCATCTTCTTCTCGAGCTTGGCCAGATCCTCCGGGGTGAACGGCTCGTTCACGTCGAAGTCGTAGTAGAAGCCATCCTTGATGGGCGGGCCGATCCCGAGCTTGGTGCCGGGGAACAGGTCCTGCACCGCTTGCGCGAGGACGTGGGCGGCGGAGTGCCGGATGACACTGCGGCCGTCCTCGGTGTCGGCAGCAACCGGCTCCACCTCGGCATCGGACTGCGGCGCCCACGACAGATCGTGCAGCTGACCCTCCAGATCACGCACCACCACGATGGCGTTCGGGCCCTTGTTGGGTGCGCCGAGCTCGCGGAGCGCCGTTCCGGCGGTCGTCCCGGCGGCCACACTGACGCGGGCGGGGAGAACGGCGGAATCGGGCGTGGTCACGGTGATGCGCTCCTGAGGGGTCGGGCGGTGTCTATGGCAGTGAACAGACTATCGGCAGAGAAGGGCAATCGAACACATCACCCGACGAGCGCAGCGAGTCGCGTGATACGCGTCTGTGGGGTCTGACGGGGGCAGCTCGAACACTTGTGGTCGCCCACCTCGAACACCAAGCAGCACGAGCTGCGTCGCAGAAACCGTCTGGTCCCGTCGGCGGGTTCCTCCGAACCGGCAACCGACGAGGTTCCGTCGGCGTCGATGTCGACGAACCGCGGCGTCGGCATGCCGGCCGACAGTTCGCGGGCAAGGTCCGTCGCATCGCCGATCCGCCCGAGCGCCGTACCGACGTCGAGCGCGCGGTTCGCGAGCGAATCCGAGGCAATGGCCCACAGACTGGGTCGGTGCACGACTCCGAGTGTCCCCACGGTGTCGATGAACGTCTCGCACAGCTGTGCCAGTGCGGAACCGAGCGAAGCTGGATCGTCGATCCATGCGCTCGACGCCACGGAGTCGGGAACGCCGGCATCGTCGAGATGAACCGTCAACGCGGACGTACGCATGTCGAACGCCCGGCCGGTGGTCAGCATCTGCGCGACCGGGACCAGCATGAACGTGGAGCTGGTCGAGTACCACCACAACGTCGCGGCGACCGCGGGGTCGGCCTCGGGCCAGCGACGACCAAGCAACGGACCGAGGGTGTGCGGATGCACCAACTGCCCAGCGGGCATACCGTCGGCGGCCAGGTAGTCGGCCAGCCAGGGTAGGGCGGGAGCGGTCAGATCGGGCTCTGAAGCCATGCCTGGTCCAGACCGACCCAGCCGGCCACCAATCCGATTGCGCCGAGCAGCCACAGTGTCAGCACGACGACCGCAGCGGTGAAGAGAACGCCGAGTGCCTTGACGAACATGCTCTGCCGACCGAACCACTCCATGAACGCGTTGTACTTCTTCTTGGCGAACTTGAGCAGACGCTTCGCCCAAGCGAACTCCGAAGCCAGAATGCCCAGGCCGGCGAACACGATGACCCACCCCGGTCCGGGGTAGGGAATCAGCAGGATGCCGATGACCAGCACGATCGCACCGAGCACACCGACACCGATGCGGTACGCCAAGTCCATGGTGGGCTTTTCGGCGATCTTGGCCCGGAACTCCTGGTACCGCCCGGCAGCCTCCTCGAAGGCATTGTCGTCGTCGTCCACTGCCGACTTGTTCCGGACGTTTTCGCTGGCTGCCACGGGCTCAGCGTACCGACAGAAACGACGAAAGCCCCCGACGTTGCCGTCGGGGGCTGGTGTGTGGTCCCGGCTGGGTTCGAACCAGCGACCTTCCCGGTGTGAACGGGACGCTCTTCCACTGAGCCACGGGACCGAATCGGGCCGCAGCGCAGCCCGTTCGAACGAGGACGAACATTAACACGGTGGTCGCGAGAGCAACCAATCGCCGGCGGCCGAAACGCGGTGAGCAGGTGATTTGTGACTTGCGGTGGCAGTGGGCTAATGTTTCCAACCGCACCTCAGAGGCGTTCGAGTCGATGAGGCGTGTGCGGACGTGGCGCAGCTGGTAGCGCACAACCTTGCCAAGGTTGGGGTCGCGGGTTCGAATCCCGTCGTCCGCTCGATCGAGGGTCTCGACCCCTTACGGGTCATCCGACCAAGGGTGGAGTGGCCGAGTGGTGAGGCAACGGCCTGCAAAGCCGTGCACACGGGTTCGATTCCCGTCTCCACCTCGCTAGGCGAACGTCCCGTGTTCGCCGACATGCGCGATTAGCTCAGCGGGAGAGCGCTTCCCTGACACGGAAGAGGTCACTGGTTCAATCCCAGTATCGCGCACCAGGTTCGAACGAAAGGCCCCCTCTGACGGGGGCCTTTTGCATTGAGGACCGTCTCTTTCCGCAATCGGTCCTACCGTCTGTTCATGACATTCACCGAGAGCTCTGTTCCCACCTCGTTCGGCCCGGTCGCTCTCACCGAAACCGGGCCCGCCGACGCACCGGCTGTCGTCCTTCTCCACGGCTGGCCGCAGAATGCGTCCGAGAGGTGGTCGTCGCTCTGGGTCTGACGGACGTCACGCTGGTGGGCCATGACATGGGCGGGATGGTTGCTTACTCGTATCTGCGCGAACACGACCTGAGGCAGGCCGTGATCATGGACGTGGTGATTCCGGGCGTACCCCCGTGGGAGCAGGTACTGGCCAACCCGTACATCTGGCACTTCGCGTTCCATTCGATACCTGGACTACCCGAAACTCTGGTTGCTGGAAGGCAATTCGAGTATTTCGGATTCTTTTTCGAAAACCTGGCGACGGTGCCGATCGAGCACGCCGCCCGCCTCGACTACGCCCGTGCGTACGACGACCCCCGAGCCTTGTCGGCCGGGTTCGACTTCTACCGTGCGTTCGCCGCGGATGCGGTCGCCAACGCGGGGCCGAGGGAGGTGTCCGCTCCCCTGCTGTACCTACGCGGCGACGCCGAGCACGGTGACATCGACGCGTACGCACAAGGCTTTCAGGACAACGGCATCGAGAACGTGTCGACCGCGATCATCGGAGGCAGCGGTCATTTCGCGCCGGACGAGGCGCCGCGGGCGGTGTGGGACCTCATCGAGTCGGTGTTGCGGTAACGCCAGGACGTTCTGCGGGGGGAACGGTCGCGAAATTGCCGCAGCGGTCAGGAGACCCGGACGGGAGCGACGCCGCAGTCGCGGGTGCGCTCCGACTTGTCGCAGCTGTTACGACAGAAGTAGTACCGATCGACGCGCTGCGGTCCGGGAGCACCGAAGCTGTGCACGGGTACGTCTCGATGTCTCACAGGTCCGTGGCAGTGCACGCATTCGGGAGTCTGCATACGTTTCAGGCTAGGTGATCGTGACGGGCGTCACCCTCATCGGGGTACTGCGCAACGAACCTGCACCGATGGGAGCTGTCAGTGCACCCGGTACCGCTCGACGAGTTCGCCGAGGTGCGAGGTCGTCTTCGGATCGTCGACCAGCCGGTTGTCGCCCTCGTCGGTGACGTGTACGTGATCGTGCACGTACTGCGTCCACTCGAGGTCGGTCATCAGCTGATCGGAGCCGTACGCACCGGCCTCCTCTATTGCCTTCTCGATCGCCTTGCGCACCTGATCGACGCGTCCGGTGAAGTAGTCCAGTGTCAACGGCTGTTCGCTCATGACCGTAAGCCTGTCCGGATACACGGCAATTCGCAGGAGAACCGTCAGGATTTTTTGTACCGAACCCGTGTCGGTGATCTACTGCACTACATGCCGACCTGGGGATGGTTCGTCGTTGCGCTGGTGGTCGTCGATCTCGTCGTGATCGTGACCTGGGTGGTGCTGCGACGCACCGCGAAGCCGACGCTCGCGAGCGCGCACGCGGTGGACGCCGCAACGCAGGACGAAGTGTTCGCGCTGGTGTCCGCCCGCAAGAAGGTCGAGGCCATGAAGCTGTTGCGTGATCGCACCGGAATGCCGTTGCGTCAGGCCAAGGACACCGTCGACGCCGTGTCGTCAGGGCGTACGCAATGAGGATCGTCGATGCGAGCCCCAGCGACATCGATCGTCTTGCCGACCTCGCCGCACGCACCTTCCCCCTCGCGTGCCCACCCGGATCCGACGAGAGCGACATTGCCGCGGCCATCGACGCGATGCTGTCGCCGGAGCGGTTCGCCGAGTACGTGAAAGACCCCCACAAAGTCGTGCGCATCGCAGTCGACGACGATTCGTTCGTCGGGTACGCGATGTTCGTCAGCGCAGCCCCGACCGATCCCGACGTCACCGCCGCCCTGACCGTCGTACCGAGTGTCGAGGTGAGCAAGCTCTATGTCGACCCCGACGCTCACGGGTCGGGAGTTGCTGCGGCGCTGATGAATTCGGGCGCCAAACTCACCAGAGAACTGGGCCGACGTGCGATGTGGCTGGGCGTCAACGATCAGAACATCCGCGCCCGCAGGTTCTACGAGAAGAGCGGCTTCGTCGTCATGGGCCCCAAGACGTTCACGCTCGGAACCGAGGTCGAGAACGACTTCGTGATGCAGCGACTTCTGGACTAGACCGACGCGAAACGTGACAGGGCGAGCAGACGCGACGTCGCGCGCAGATACTTCTTGCGGTACCCGCCGTTCAACATCTCGTCGGTGAAGATTTCGTCGAGCTTGGCGCCCGACACGGTGACCGGGGTTCCGGCGTCGTACAACCGGTCCGCGAGAACCACCAGACGCAAGGCCACCGACTGGTCGGGGGCGGCGTGCACGTTTTCGAGGAATACCGCGGGAACGCCGTCGATGAGTTTCCCGTAACGCGACGGATGCAACGTGCTGAGGTGCTTGCAGAGTTCGTCGAAGTCGTCGAGAGTCGCACCTTCGATCTTGGCCGCCGCCGCTCCCAGGTCCTCCGCCGAGATCGGGTCGGGTGCCGGGGGCAGGTCGCGGTGGCGGTAGTCCGGCCCGTCGACCCGGACGGACTCGAAGATCGACCCGAGCTTCTTGATCTCCCGCAGGAAGTCCTGGGCGGCGAACCGCCCCTCTCCGAGCTGTCCGGGCAAGGTGTTGGAGGTGGCTACGACGGACACGCCGACCTGCGAGAGTTCGGTGAGCAGGCGAGAGACGAGCATCGTGTCACCCGGGTCGTCGAGTTCGAACTCGTCGATGCACAGGACGCTGTAACCCGAGAAACCTTCGAGTGCCTTGTTGAAGCCGAGCGCGCCGACGACGTGGGTCAGCTCGACGAACGTGCCGAACGCCTTCGGTTCGGGGCTCGCGTGGTAGATCGAGGCGAGCAAGTGGGTCTTGCCCACGCCGAAGCCGCCGTCGAGGTAGAGCCCGGCGCCGACCGGTTGCGACTTCTTACCGAACAGCCCGCGCTTGCCGCCCGAGCGGATCTTGCCCACCTTGCCGGCGAACTCCTCGGCGATGCGTACGGCGTCGGCCTGAGTCGGTTCGTTGGGGTCGGGAATGTACGAGGCGAAGCTGACGTCGTCGAACATCGCGGGCGGCACCATCTGCGCGATCAGCTGATCGGCGGGAACAACCGGGTTGCGGTCGACAAGACGTTCTGGCATGAGGTCGAGGTTAACGACGTGGTGTGATGGTATTTGTGCAGCGTATCGATAATGGGACCTACCTCACACCCTCCGAGACGGATCTTCGTGACCTCTACGAATATCCCGCCGGCCTCGAGGCGCCGTGCATACGTCTCAACTTCGTGGCCAGCATCGACGGTGCCGCTACCGACGACGGAAAATCGGCCGGGCTCGGAACGCCCGCCGACAAGCACGTGTTCGAGGTTCTCCGTGATCTCACGGACGCCGTTCTGGTGGGGTCCGGCACCGCCCGCGCCGAGAACTACGGTGGGGTGGTCGTCTCGGACGAAGCCCGCGCGTGGCGGGTCGCCCACGACCGAGCCGCGGTCCCACCGATCGTGGTGGTGACGTCGTCGGCGAACGTGGACCCGACGTCGAAACTGGTGACAGGTGCCGAGATTGCGCCCATCGTCGTCACACTCGAGTCCGCTCCGACCGACCGTATCCGCGCGTTGCGAGACGCCGGGGCAACCGTGATCACGACGCCGGGTGAGACGGTCGGCAGCCACGACATCCGGGACGCCCTGGCCGACGCCGGCCTGATGCGCATTCTGTGCGAGGGCGGGCCGAGCCTGTTCGGGCAACTGCTCGACGACGACATGGTCGACGAACTGTGCGTCACCACCTCGCCCACACTCGTGGCGGGCGACGCGGGGCGCATCGCCCGCTCCTCGACCACTCGGTCGCGTCCGATGCGCCCCGCGCACATCCTCACCGACGACGACGGAACCATCCTCGTCCGCTGGGTTCGCGAGCACCCTGGCACCGCGAAGGCATGAAGCACCCTGGCACCGCGAAGGCATGAAGCACCCTGGCACTGTTGAGACATGACATCGACCTTCCAGGTCGCGACCGGCCGCCGACCGCTTGCGATCGTCGCGGTGCTCTCGGCCATCGCGCTGACCGCTGGGTGTGCTGCCGGACCGTCGACTCGGCCGGACGTCGCCGTCGAGCGCAGCGGCGGGGGCGCAGGTGCGCCGGAGTCGACGACGGAGGACCCGGGTCCCGCCGGTCCCCCGCCGCTCGAGGTTCCCATCACCGACTTGGCATGGCAGGACTGCACCGCATCCACCACGAGTAGATACGGGGTCACTGCATCGGCCTCCGTGGTCGTCGAGTGCGCCACCTTCTCGGCCCCTATCGACGCGTCCGACGTCTCGCTCGGCACGTTCGACCTGGCCGCAACCCGGGCCCGTCTGTCCACGACTCCCCCCGAGGCCGCCCCGTTGATCTACTCGCCCGGCTCGGATCGGCCGGCCTCCGCCGACATCGCAGTCTTGGCCGCACAGCCGGACACCTCGCTCTTGGCGGCCCACCCCGTCGTCGGTGTGGACCGCCGCGGACTCGGCGCATCGGCCCCGTTCGACTGCGGTACCGCCATGACGGACGTGCGGTCGCAGCTCGCCGACCTCGGTCAGTTCACCCCCGGATCGACCGATCCGGTGGACACGGTGGCGAGCCTCGGCCGAGACGCGACCATCGCGTGCACCGACTTCCTGCAGGCCGACGCACTGAAGTTCGGCAACGCGGCGAGCGCCGACGACCTCGAGGCGCTGCGCACTGCGCTCGGGGTTCGGACACTGGGACTCGTCGGATCGGGTAACGGTGCACTCGTCGCGCTGGCGTACGTGTCCTCGCATGCGGACAACGTCTCGCGTTTGATTCTCGACTCCCCGAACAGCGTCAACACCGACGCCTCGTCCACTACCGAACAGACGGTCAAGGGTCGCGAAGCCGCGTTCGACGCGTTCGCCGCGCGCTGTGTCGCATCGAATTGCTCTCTGGGAGCCGACCCGCGAGCGGCCACCACCGAACTGCTGAGCCGGGCCGCATCCGGCGGCTTGGGTCCGGTGTCGGCGAGTTCGCTGCTGGCCGCCATCACTCGCTCACTCGCCTTCGGCTCCCCCGTCGACGCGGCGGCGCGGACGACTGCGTTGTCGAACACTTTGAGCTCGGCCGCGAGAGGGGACACGTCTGCGCTGACGGCAGCCGTCCTGGCCACCCGCGCGGACGTGGGTTCGGACGGCCAGTTCGTCAGCCGCTGCACGGACGGGCAACAGTGGCCGGGTCCCGATCGCGTACGCGAACTTCGGCAGTCGTGGGGGCAGTCCTACCCGTTGTTCGGTGCGGACGCCGCACTCGGGATGCTCGCGTGCGCTGCGTGGCCTGCGTCGTCACCGTCTCCGCTGCCGGGATCGATCGCGGTGCCGGTTCTCGTGCTGAGCGGAAACGCAGACCCCGTGGTGGGGAACGACGGTCTTCCCGCCGTGACGGGCGCGATCGCCGCGACCGGGGCGACCACCGCGTCGGTCACCTGGCAGGGATTCGGGCACCCGGTGTCGATCCTCTCCTCGTGTGCCCGGTCGTCCGTGGTCGCGTACGCGAACGACGCGACACTTCCGGGCGACGGCAATGCCTGTCCTGCGTAGCTGTCGCGGTACCGTTCCCGGGTGTCGTTCCGGTCCTTAGAACCCCGCACCGCGGATACCGCTGCTCGGGTGATCAGTTACGTGATGTGGCCGATCGCTGTGATGACGGTGCTGAATCGGGTACTGGTCAAGGCCGTCAACGGATTCCGGACGGACGACTTCACCCCGGTGTACCAAGCGGCGCTGGCGTTCCTCAACCGCCGGCCCGTCTACGACGCGAACTTTTCGTCGGTGGACCCGCACTATCTCTACCCGCCGAGCGGGACGCTGATGATCGCGCCCCTCGCCGTCATCGACCCCGAGCGCTCACGGTGGCTCTTCATTTCGATCAACGCCATCGCAGCCGTCGTCGCCCTGTACCTTCTTCTGAAACTGTTCGACGTCGCGTTGTCCTCACCCATCACCCCGGTGGTGCTGTTCGCCGCGTTCTCGACCGAAACAGTCACGAACACACTGGTATTCACCAACATCAACGGTCTGGTTCTGCTCGGTGAGGTCGCGTTCCTGGGGCTGCTGCTGAAGAAGAAGCCCTACTGGTCCGGTGCGGCAATCGGATTGACCATCGCGGTGAAACCGACGCTCGCTCCGCTGTTGCTTCTGCCCCTGGTCCGCAAGGAATGGCGAGTCTTCGTCACCGCCATCGGTATCCCCCTGGTTCTGACGGCTGTCGCCATTCCCTTGATCGTCGATCCGTGGGATTTCGTGCGGCGGACGGTGCCCTACCTCGGCGAGACTCGGGACTACTTCAACAGCTCCATCGCCGGTAATGCGCTGTACTACGGACTTCCCGAATGGTTGAGCGTCGGCCTTCGCGGCGTCTTCGCGATCATCGTCGTCGCCACCCTCTACCTGCTGTGGAAGTACTACCGCCACGACGAACTGTTCTTCCTCATGACCGCCAGCGGGGTGTTGCTCACGGCGTCGTGGCTCCTGTCGTCGCTGGCGCAGATGTACTACTCGATGATGCTGTTCCCCTTCCTGCTCACCGTTCTGCTCCGCAACTCCACGATCCGAAACTGGCCGGCGTGGCTGGCCGCGTACGGATTCCTGAGCTACGACAGTTGGCTCTCGGGTCGATGGCCGACGGCCGGTCGCGCGGCGGAGTACATGAAGACCACCTTCGGATGGAGCCTGCTGCTCATCGTGGTCCTGTGTGTTCTGGTGGGCCGCTACCTCGCGGCCAAGCGGGAAGGACGCCTCGACGGCGGGATCGATCCCGTCTTCGACGACGCCCGGACCCCGTCACCAGCGCTCGAGACAAAGGTCGCCGAGAAGTATTAGCGTGGGGGCATGAGTTCAGCACCCGAACGCAGCGCCCCATTCGAACTGTCCGACGCGCAGTGGCGCGAAAAACTCACCCCCGCCGAGTACGCCGTCCTGCGCCAAGCCGGAACCGAGCGCCCCGGTGTGGGTGAATACACCGACACCACCACCGAGGGAATCTACAACTGTCGAGCATGCGGGCAGGAACTGTTCCGTAGTACCGAGAAGTTCGAATCCCACTGCGGCTGGCCGTCCTTCTTCGATCCGGCCGACTCCGACAAGGTGATTCTGAACACGGACACGTCGCTGGGAATGAAGCGCGTCGAGGTCGTCTGCTCGAACTGCCACAGCCACCTCGGGCATGTCTTCGAGGGGGAGGGGTACCCGACACCCACCGATCAGAGGTACTGCATCAACTCGATCTCCATGACCTTCGAGCCGAAGGCCTGATCGGCGTGCGCACGTTCACCTCCGCCGACGAGATCGTTGCCGCCGTCGGCGAGACGATCGGCACCAGCGACTGGCTCGAGGTCACGCAGGAGAAGGTGAACCAGTTCGCCGAGGCGACCGGCGATCACCAGTGGATTCATGTCGACGTCGAACGAGCGACGAAGGAGAGCCCCTTCGGCGGTCCCATTGCGCACGGATATCTGACGCTGTCGTTGCTGCCGGCGCTGTCGTGGCAGACCTACACGGTGGAGAACACCAAGATGGGGGTCAACTACGGCTCCAACAAGGTTCGGTTCGTCAACCCGGTACCCGTCGGTTCGCGCGTGCGACTGACCGCGGTGTTGGCCTCGGCCGAGCCGCTACCGAACAATGCTCTCCAGATGGTCGTGGACTCGACCATCGAGATCGAGGGCGCGGACAAGCCGGCTCTCGTCGCTCAGGTGATCAGCCGCCTGTACTTCTAGCCCAGCCCGCGCTTCCGACAACGAACGTGGGTTGCTCGTAGGCCCTGATCGGTGGGACTGCACCGGTCCACAACTCGATGTCGACGAGTGCGTGCTGACCGGTGCACCCCTGGGCCAACTTGGACGTGTGCTCGTCCGACGTCAGGACGTTCGGGTTGCCGTGCACACACATCGACTGCGGGTCCGCCGGGTCCAGGGGGTCGTACCACGCACCCGTCGACAGCTGCGCCACTCCGCGGGACACGGCGTCGTCGAGAACGGCGCCGGCCAGGCACGCGCCGCGGTCGTTGAACACGCGGACCACGTCACCTTCGGCGATACCACGCGACTCGGCGTCGCCCGGATGCAACCGAATCGGTTCGCGCCCCTGCACTTTCGATGCCTGGCTGACGGCACCGTGGTCCAGCTGGCTGTGCAGACGCGACTTCGGCTGGTTCGCGATCAGATGCAGAGGGAAGTCCGCAGACCTGGCCCCGCCGAGCCACTCCGTTGGTTCGAGCCACGTGGGGTGCCCGGGGCAATCGTCGTACCCGAAACCATCGATGTCCGAGCTGAAGATTTCTATCCGCCCACTGGGGGTACGGAGCGGCTGCCCGACGGGATCCGCACGGAACTCCTCGAACAGGGTCAGCCCGTCCTCGGTGTCCATGCGGTAGCTGCCCGTGCGCCAGAACTCGTCGAAATCCGGGACCGGGTGTCCGGCAGCGCGCACGAAGCCCTGCCACTGCCCGTACATGTGCCGCAACCACTGCTCTGCGGTACGGCCCTCGGTGAAGCGTTCTGCCACACCGAGTTTCGCCGCCAGCATCGACAAGGTGTCGTAGTCGTCCCGAGCGTCGGCGTACCGAGGTACCGCCTGCTGCATCGCGACCATCAACGGATCGTTTCGGGTGCAGCTGAGGTCGTCGCGCTCGAGGCTGGTGGTGGACGGGACGACGAAATCGGCGTGCCGCGCCAAGGGCGTCCAGTAGGGGTCGTGCACGACGATCGTCTCCGGCCGCGCCAGTGCGCGACGAAGCCGGCCGATGTCCTGATGATGGTGGAACGGGTTGCCGCCGGCCCAGTGCACGAGCTTGATGTCGGGATAGGTCAGTGACCGGCCGTCGTACTCGAAGCGCCCACCCGGATCTAGCAACATGTCCGACACGGCGGCGACGGGGACGAACGTCTGCACCGGGTTGACGCCCTGCCAGAACGTCGGCAGCGGATACGGCACCGGCGCGAGACCCGGCTCGTTCATCGAACCGTACCCGTGCCCGAATCCTGCTCCTGGCGTGCCGATTCCGCCGAGCATGGCGGCAAGGGTGATGCCCATCCACGGGGCCTGTTCGCCGCCGCGCACCCGCTGCAACGACCAGGTGACGGTCACCATCGTGGTGTGCGCCGCCATCTGCCGCGCCAGGGCGGCGATGACGTCCGTGGGCAGTCCGGTGATTACCGACGCCCACGCCGGGTCTTTCGGGACTCCGTCGGACCGACCGAGCAGGTAGTCCTCGAAGCGATCGTATCCGGTGCAGTAGCGGGCGAGAAAGTCCGTGTCGTGCAGCCCTTCCGACGCCAGCACGTACGCGAGTCCGAGCATCAGAGCGACGTCGGTTCCCGGCACCGGCGCAAGCCACCGGGCCGCTCCGTCCACGTCGTCGCGGAGCGGGCTGATCGACACGAGTTGCCCACCGCGGGCACGGAAACGGTCGAGCGCGTCACGCGTCGGATGATTGGACGTACCGCCGTGATTTGTGCCCGTGTTCTTGCGCGGCACGCCGCCGAAGCACACCATCAGCTCCGTGTGCTTCGCGATGACCTCCCAGGAGGTGCTGCGCGCGAACAGCTTCCAGTGCGTTCCGACCACGCGGGGCATGATGACGCCCGTGGCGCCGAGGGAATAGCTGTTCACCGACCGCGTGTAGCCGCCGATGGTGTTGAGGAAGCGGTGAAGTTGGCTCTGTGCGTGATGAAAGCGGCCCGAGCTGGCCCAGCCGTAGGAACCGCCGTAGATCGCCTCGTTGCCGTGGGTGTCCACGACACGGCGCAGTTCACCGGCGAGCAGATCGATGAACTCGTCCCACTCGAGTTCGACGAACGAGTCGTTTCCGCGATCGTTCGACGCTCCCGGTCCGTCCCGCAGCCACCCGCGACGGACCGCCGGCCGTCGCACGCGGGAACGGTGACGTACCGATCCCGGGATGTTTCCCAGCGCGGGCGACGGATCCGCGTCCCCTCGGTCCGGAACGACGGACGTCACCTCGCCGTCCGAGGATTGCGCCGTGAACATGCCCCAGTGGGCCATGTGTTGACGAGGGGCCGAGTGTTCGCTGCTCACAGCTCGATTCCGTGTGCGCGCACCGCCTCCAGCAGCGCAACGGGGCGGTCGGCGGTGGGCAAGGGCTCGACCAGTGCGAACGCAGCACCCAGAGCGCGGGCGCCGCCGTCCGCCTCGTCGCTGTCGCCGACCATCAGCGCACGCTCGCCGGGTACCCCGACGCGGGTCAACGCGACGTCGAAGATCTCGGCGTTCGGTTTGATGGCGCCGACTTCGTACGACAGCACGTACTCGGTGACGTATCGGTCGAAGTCGAGCTTCTCGAAGACGGGGCGCACGTCGAACGCGATGTTGCTCACGATGGCGACGGGAATACCCAACTCCGACAACCCTTTCAACACCGCACCCGTGTCCGGGTACGGGGTCCACGACGTCGGGTCGGTCACGCGGTCGTACAGGGACTCGGCGTGCTCACGGCGCCGGACGCCCGAGGCCTCCAGCACCGCCAAGTAGGCGGCGCGATGCATCGCGGGATCGAGATCCCGGTTCTCCCACGCATGCTTCCCGTCCTCGTCGAGTTCGACGACAGCACCGACCGGAGTGGTCATGCGGCGCATCAGTTCTGCCTGCAGGTGCCCGTCGACTCGCTCGTCATCCCCCACACGCAGGTCGACGAACCACGTGTCGTCCTCTTCGAGGCGGAACAGCGTTCCCGAGTAGTCGAACAGGACGGCAGCGGGCAGGCCGGAGGCCGGTCGGGATTCAGCGGGCGCGGTCACGGCAGCTGGCTCACGAGCTTCTCGACCTCGACGCGGGGGCCGGTGAAGAACGGAATCTCTTCGCGCACATGGCGACGCGCCTCCGTGGCCCGCAGATCGCGCATCAGATCGACGATGCGATCGAGCTCGGGAGCCTCGAACGCGAGGATCCATTCGTAGTCGCCGAGTGCGAACGCCGGCACCGTGTTGGCGCGAACGTCCTTGTATCCGCGCGCCGCCTTGCCGTGGTCGGCGAGCATGGTGCGACGCTCGTCGTCCGGCAGTAGGTACCAGTCGATGGACCGCACGAACGGGTAGACGCAGATGTAGTCGCCGGGGTCCTCGCCGGCGATGAACGCTGGTACGTGCGACTTGTTGAACTCGGCCGGACGGTGAAGTGCAGCGTTGCTCCATACCGACGTGCTTGCCTTGCCCAACGCAGTCGTGCGGCGAAAGTCGTGGTACGCCGCCTGCAAGTCTTCGATGCGCTCCGCGTGGGTCCAGATCATGAAGTCGGCGTCGGCTCGCAGGCCGGCGACGTCGTAGAGACCTCGAACGACGACGCCATTGTCTTCGAGGCCGTCGAAGAATGCTCGTGCCTCCTTGATCGCTGCCTCACGATCGTCCCCGAGGACGCCGGGCGTGACCTTGAAGACCGAGAACATCAGGTAACGGAGGGTGGAGTTCAGTGCGGAGTAATCCAGACGTGCCATGGTCCTATTGTTCCACGGGGCTATGGCCCACGGGCCTACTGCTCCGCGAGCGCCTCGGCCAGCCGCTGCGCCGCTCGGGTCCCCGACGCGATGCAGGCCGGAACACCGACGCCGTGGAGATAGGCCCCGGCCACCTCGATCCCGGGCGACGCGTCGACTGCCTCGACGATGGCGCGCACCCGTTCGGTGTGACCGGGTGCGTACTGCGGCAGTCCCCCGCGCCATCGCTGGACCACGGTGTCCGTCGGCGCCGCGGTGACGCCGAGCACGGTGCCCAGATCCTCGCGGGCGGTCGCAACGAGGTCGGCGTCGGCCATCTCGACGATGGCGTCGTCGCCGAAGCGCCCGAACGAGCACCGCACCAGCGGAACGCCACGATCGGCCAGGTGCGGCCACTTTCGGGAGGACAAGGTGAATGCTTTCGCGCGCAACGGTTTTCCGTCGTCTCCCGGTTCACCCGTCGCGACGAGCACTCCCGAGTTGTTCGGCAGCTCGACATCGTCGAACGCCAGAGCGACGAGCACCGAGGATGCGAGGCGAATCTGCGCCAGCTCCGAAGCTGCTGCCGGGACGACGGATCCGATCACACGAGCCGCTTCGGGCGCGGGGGTGCAGACCACGACACCGTCCACAGGCCCGATCGGGTTCACCGTCCACCCCGTCGACGCCCGCTCGATCACGCCCACCGACGTTCCGGTGAGCACGGTGGCCCCGGCCGCTTCGACGAGCGCCCGCAGCAGAACGCCGTAGCCGTCGCGGATGCCCCCGAACACCGGCCCCGGCACGGGAAGGGGCAGAGCAGCCGTGACCGCGTGCGTGAGAGACGCCGCTCCTGCGTCGAGCGCGGCGGCCAGTGGCGGCACCGCGGCCCGGACTCCGATCGACGAGGCGAGGCCGGAGTACACCCCGCCGAGAAGGGGATCGACGCTTCGTGCCACCACCTGGCTGCCGAAGCGTGCGGACACGAGTTCCCCGACGGAGAGGTCGTCACCGCGGGTCCAGTGCAGCGGTCGGGTCGCCTCGGTGGCGATCTGCCGGTAGGTGGCGTCGTCGACGAGCCCGCGGACGGAATCGGCCGTCGCCGGGATGCCCATGAGCGTGCCGACGGGGAGTGGATGCAGTGCGCCGCCGGACCTGATGAGCGGACGCGCTCCCGACGGGCGGACCAGTTGATCCGCCAGTCCGAGCTCGGACAACAGAGCCGGGACTTCCGGACGCCGGGACACGAAGGCCTCGGCCCCGACGTCGACCATGCCCGACGTCAGTCGAGCGGAATGCAGTTTGCCGCCGACACGATCGCCGGCGTCCGCGACCACGATCTCCGCGTCGGGACCGAGGGCGAGCCGAAGTCGGTAAGCCGCAACGAGACCGGTGATTCCGGCGCCGACCACGGCTATTTTCACAGCGAATGCACCAGCTCCACCACTGCTGTCAGTATCGCTGGATCCGTCTCGGGAAGAACGCCGTGCCCGAGGTTGAAGATGTGCCCGGTGGCGTTGCCCGCCAGTGCTACGTCGGCTTCGGCGACGATGCGCCGGACCTGCTTCTCGACGGCAGCCGATCCGGCGAAGAGGACGGACGGATCGAGGTTGCCCTGCAGCGCAGTCCCCGGTCCGACCCGTTCGGCCGCCACGTCGAGTGGGATGCGCCAGTCCACACCGACGACGTCCGCGCCGGCCTCGCCCATGGCGCCGAGCAGCTCGCCCGTGCCCACCCCGAAGTGGGCGCGCGGCACCCCTGCTCCGGCGACCTCGGCGAACACGCGCGTCGAGTGCGGAAGCACGAATTCGCGGTACTCGGCGAGCGAGAGAAAGCCCGCCCACGAGTCGAACAGCTGCACTGCATCGACACCGGCGCGAAGCTGAGCCTGCAGGAACGTGATCGTCAGATCGGCCAGCGAACCGAGCAACGCGTGCCACGTCGTCGGGTCGGAGTGCATCATCGCCTTGGTGCGTTCGTGGTTGCGACTCGGGCCGCCCTCGACGAGGTAGGACGCGAGCGTGAACGGCGCACCGGCGAAGCCGATCAGGGGCACCTCGCCCAACTCGTCGACGAGCAGTCCGATACCGCGGGATACGGCGCCGACCTGCTCGGGAAGCAGGCGTGGGAGGGCCTTCACGTCGGCAACGGACCGAACCGGGTTCGCGATCACCGGCCCGGTGCCGGGAACGATGTCCAGATCGACGCCCGCCGCCTTGAGAGGAACGACGATGTCGGAGAACAGGATCGCGGCGTCCACACCGTGACGCCGAACCGGCTGCATGGTGATCTCGCAGACCAGTTCGGCATCGAAGCAGGAATCCAGCATCGCGATGCCTGCGCGCACCTTGCGGTACTCGGGTAGCGACCGGCCGGCCTGCCGCTGAAACCACACGGGCCGCCGGCTGGGAATCCGTCCGGTCGCCGCCGCGAGGAACGGGGCATCGGGAAGGAGGCGGCGCGGAGTCAGGTCGGTGCTCATCGACATCCATGCTGCCACGGGCGGTGCGGCGCGCCTCCGACGCGTCGGCCGCGGGCGACGATAGCGTCCGCAGTTGTGACCACGCCCGTATCCGCCGCCGAGCCCGCGGTTTTCCGCGCTGCGATCGATGCGATGCACCGGGCGACGGTGCACCCGGACATCGAGGTCGGTCCCATCCGCCCGCCCCAGCGCCTGGCTCCGTTCAGCTACGCGATCGGCGCCGAGGTGCGACACCCGGAAACCGACCTCGTCGCCGAGCAGTCCGACGGTGACGCCTTCGGTCGTCTCATCCTGCTGTACGACCCGGACGGCGACGAGGCATGGAACGGCACCATGCGACTGGTGGCGTACATCCAGGCCGACGTCGACGCCTCCCTCGCCTCCGATCCCCTGCTTCCCGAGGTGGCGTGGAGCTGGCTGGTGGAGGCCTTCCAGACTCGCGACGAGCCGTTGACGGCGCTCGGCGGCACCATCACCTCGACCAGTTCGGTCCGGTTCGGTGACATTGCCGGACCGGCGCGCGCGCACCAACTCGAACTGCGCGCGTCCTGGACGGCGCTGACCGGTGAGTTGGCCGTGCACGTCGAAGCGTTCGGTGAAGTACTCGCGTACGCGGCCGGATTGCCGCCCGCTGGAATCACCCGCCTGGACTCACGCACCGACAGCGTCGACTGACCGCATAAAGTCGACCTTTATGTCCGACCAACCGGTAGCCGCCGAACCCGACGAGGTGCCCGAAAGTACCGCGGAACCACTCCTCGCCCCCGCGGACGGGGTTCCACCCCTCACCGACACAGTCGAGTCGGTGGTCCGTGCTGCAGAGTTGTTGGCGGCCGGAACCGGCCCGCTCGCCGTCGATGCCGAACGCGCATCCGGGTTTCGATACTCCGCCCGCGCATACCTGATCCAGTTCCGCCGCAAGGGTGCCGGCACGGTACTGCTCGACCCGATTCCGATCGTCGAGGCCGCGGGCGTTGCCGGTCTGCAGCCTCTCGCCGAGGTCGTCAATCCCCTCGAGTGGGTTCTCCATTCCGCCGACCAGGACCTGCCCGGTCTGGCCGAACTCGGGATGCGGCCCGCCGTGCTCTACGACACCGAACTGGCCGGACGCCTGGCGGGCTTCGAGCGCGTGGGTCTGGCCGCGATCGTCGAGCGCACACTGGGATTGGCCCTGCAGAAGGGACACGGCGCAGCGGACTGGTCCACTCGTCCTCTTCCCGACACATGGCTCAACTACGCGGCACTCGACGTCGAGGTGCTGGTCGAATTGCGTGACGCGATGGCGGCCGAACTCGAGGCGCAGGGCAAGTCCGGCTGGGCTGCGGAGGAGTTCGAACACATTCGGCTCGCCGGACCGCCGCCGCCCAAGCCGGATCGGTGGCGGCGCACGTCCGGTATTCACGCCGTGAAGTCCGCACGCACCTTGGGCGCGGTACGCGAGTTGTGGACGACGCGCGACGAGATCGCGCAGCGCCGCGACATCGCACCGAGCCGCATCCTTCCCGATTCGGCAATCGTCGCTGCGGCTCAGAAGGACCCGACGACGATGAACGATCTACGCACCCTGCCGGTCTTCGGCGGCCCGCGCCAGCGGCGCTCGTCGGCAGTCTGGCTCGGCGCGTTGGAACGGGCCCGCACGCTCGGCGACGGCGACCTGCCACCGGTCTCGCAGCCGTTCACCGGACCGCCCCCGGTCAGCAGGTGGTCCCGCCGTAACCCCGAGGCGGCAGCGCGCCTCACGGCCGCACGCGCGGGACTGACCGAGTTGAGTACCGAGGTCTCGGTCCCGCTCGAGAACCTACTCACCCCCGATCTGGTCCGACGCCTCTGCTGGGACTGGACGCCGCGTGAGGACGGCACCGTTGCGGACGCCGTGGATCGCTTTCTCACCGAGGGTGGCGCGCGCCCGTGGCAGCGCACGCTGACCGTTCCCGTGCTGGCCGCAGCTCTGATCAGCGCGGAGATTCCTGCCCCCGACCCGAATGTTACCGACGAGTAATAGGGTTTAGAGTGTGCGTGTCCGGACCCCCGTCCGGTACGCAACAGCCCAGCCCGGAGGAAGCATGTCCCCGAGAAGCGTCGTGTTCGTCGACGGCATCAGAACACCGTTCGGCAAGGCCGGACCCAAGGGCATCTACGCCGAGACTCGCGCCGACGATCTCGTCGTGAAGGCCATTCGCGAACTGCTCCGCCGCAACCCGCAGCTCCCTCCCGAGCGCGTCGACGAAGTCGCGGTCGCCGCCACCACACAGACCGGTGATCAGGGTCTGACGATCGGCCGTACCGCCGCCATGCTGGCCGGTCTGCCGCGCAGCGTCCCCGGCTTCGCCATCGACCGCATGTGCGCCGGGGCCATGACGTCCGTGACGACCACCGCGTCCGGCATCGGTTTCGGTCAGTACGACGTCGTCATCGCCGGCGGTGTCGAGCACATGGGCCACCACCCGATGGGCGAGGGCGTCGACCCCAACCCGCGCTTCCTCGCCGATCGTCTCGTCGACCCCAGCGCACTCGTCATGGGCAACACCGCGGAGAACCTGCACGACCGGTTCCCGTCCATCACCAAAGACCGCACGGACGCGTATGCCGTGGGCAGCCAGGACAAGTACGACGCGGCGAAGAAGGCCGGCTTCATCGCCGACACCCTCGTCCCCGTCGCCACCAAGTCCGCTGCCGGTTGGGGCCTTGCCACCGAGGACGAACCGCCTCGCCCGGGCACCACCGTCGAAGACCTCGCAAAGCTGAAGACTCCGTTCCGCCCCGCCGGTCGCGTCACCGCCGGCAACGCCGCCGGACTCAACGACGGTGCCACTGCAGCCCTGCTCGCCGGTGAGGACACCGCGGCCGAACTCGGCCTGCCCGTGGGCATGCGCATGGTCGGCTTCTCCTTCGCCGGCGTCGACCCCGCCGTGATGGGCATCGGGCCGGTTCCGGCCACCGAAAAGCTCTTCGGACGTACCGGATTGAGCATCGACGACATCGGCCTGTTCGAGATCAACGAGGCCTTCGCCGTTCAGGTTCTGGCGTTCCTCGAGCACTTCGGAATCGACGACGACGATCCCCGCGTCAACCAGTGGGGCGGCGCCATCGCGTGTGGACACCCTCTCGCGTCGTCGGGTGTGCGCCTGATGACCCAGCTGAGCCGCCAGTTCGCCCAGCGCCCGGACGTTCGGTACGGGCTCACCACGATGTGCATCGGCCTCGGAATGGGCGGCACGGTCGTGTGGGAAAACCCAATCTACGACGGGACAAAGTGATCATGGCCGACATCGCCACCGCCTTCGCCGACGAAGTCGTCACGAACGCGTACACCACAGTCTTCTCCGTCCCCGGCCTCCAGGGCTCCGTGGCCCTGGTGACGCTCGACAACGGGTTCGACCACACCAAGCCGTCCACCTTCGGACCAGGCGGACTCACCGCCCTCGACGCGGCACTCGACGAGGCATTCGCCGCACACCCGGTGGCCATCGCAGTCACGGGCAAGCCGTTCGTCTTCGCCGTCGGTGCCGACCTCAACGGTGTTCCCAACATCACCTCTAAAGACGATGCGCTGCAGATCGGTTCGCTCGGTCACCGCGTGTTCCGCCGGCTGCGCGAATCCGAGATCCCGACGTTCGCCTTCGTGAACGGCGCGGCGCTCGGCGGCGGTCTGGAGATCGCGCTGCACTGCCATTACCGCACCGTGGCGTCCAACGCTGCTGCGCTCGGTCTGCCCGAAGCGTTTCTCGGTCTCGTACCCGGTTGGGGCGGAACACAATTGCTGCCCAACCTCGTCGGGGCGTCCAACGCCGTGACGGTCGTCATCGAGAACTCGCTGAACCAGAACAAGATGCTGAAGCCGGCGCAGGCGAAGGATCTCGGAATCGTCGACGAAGTCTTCGACGGCGCGGACTACCTCGAACAGTCACTGGCGTGGTTGGCGAAAGTCGTGAACGGCGACGTCATCCCTGCCCGCCCGGAGATCGACCGTGGGAAAGCCTGGGACGACGCCGTCGCCCGTGCTTCGGCGATCGTGGCCGGCAAGACCGGCGGTTTCGCACCGGGGCCCGTCGCCGCCGTCGAACTACTGAAATCCGCCAAGAACGTCGACATCACCGACCGGGCGTCGCTCGACGCCGCGTTCGCCGCCGAGGACGAAGCACTCGCCACGCTGCTGATGTCCGACGAGTTGCGTGCCGGTCTGTACTCGTTCGATCTGGTGCAGAAGCGGGCCAAGCGTCCCGCCGGTGCGCCGGACAAGTCGTTGGCGCGCAAGGTGACCGGCGTCGGCATCGTCGGTGCGGGACTGATGGCGAGTCAGCTCGCCCTGCTGTTCGTGCGGCAGCTGAAGGTGCCGGTCATCCTTACCGACATCGACCAGGAACGCATCGACAAGGGCGTGGGTTACGTCCACGCCGAGATCGACAAACTCCAAGGCAAGAAGCGCCTGTCTCCCGACGCAGCCAACCGCCTCAAAGCACTCGTCAGTGGCTCGCTGGACAAGGCCGCGTTCGCCAGAACCGACTGGGTCATCGAAGCCGTCTTCGAGAACCTCGACGTCAAGAAGAAGGTGTTCGCAGAACTCGAGGAGTTCGTCTCGCCCGAGACGATTCTGGCGACCAACACCTCGTCTCTGTCGATCGGCAAGATGTCGGCGGACCTGAAACACCCGGAGCGGGTCGTGGGTTTCCACTTCTTCAATCCGGTCGCCGTGCTCCCGCTTCTCGAGATCGTCAAGGGTGACAAGACCGACGACGCTACTCTCGCAACGGCATTCGCCACCGCCAAGTCGCTCAAGAAGTCGGCGGTGCTGATCGCCGACAAACCCGGGTTCGTGTTCAACCGGCTGCTGACCCGCGCGCTCGGTGAGGTCATGAACGCGATCGACGAGGGCACCCCCTTCGATGTGGCGGACAACGCCATCACCGAGTTGGGTATGCCGATGAGCCCACTCACGTTGCTCTCGCTCGTCGGTCCCGCGGTTGCGCTGCACACGGGCGAAACGATGGCCGAGTACTACCCGGAGCGGTTCCACGACTCCCCCGGTCTGCAGGCGCTCGTGGCGGCGAAGAAATCGGCCATCTGGACCTACGGCGCCGACGGCACCAAGACCGTCGACCCCGAGGTGGCCGATCTGTGGCCGCAGGGCGATCAGCCCTCGACAGCGGAGCAGGTGCTCGATCGCACCCGCCGCGCGTTCGCGGAGGAGATCGAGATCATGCTGGACGAAGGCGTGGTCGCCGCACCGGAGGACATCGACCTCTGCCTCATCCTCGGTGGTGGGTTCGGATTCTGGAACGGCGGCATCACCCCGTACCTGGACCGCACCGGAACGTCGGACGCGGTCAACGGCACCAAGTTCCACTAGAACGCACGCGGGCCCCTTCCGGAAGGAGGGGGCCCGCGTTGTTCGTGGTGTGCGACTAGTGCTCGCCGATCCAGCCGAGAATGCGGCGGGAGATGTCCTGCGGGGTCAGTTCGAGCTCCGAGTGAATGCTCTCGCGGCTCGCGTGATCGAGAAAACGTTGCGGCACACCGAGATCGCGGCAAGGAACGTCGAGACCCGCGGCGCGCATCGTGGCGGACACGGAAGAACCGATGCCACCGTGCAGGCCGCTGTCCTCGAGTGTCACCACCAGTCGATACTCCTCGGCGAGCTTGACCAAGGACTCGGGAACCGGAAGCACCCACCGGGGATCGACGACCGTGGCCGAGACACCCCGCGCGCGGAGAAGTTCGGCGGTCTGGAGCGCCATCCCGGCGAACGAACCGATCGAGACGACGAGGACGTCCCGCGAGGACTCCGGTGCTTCGAGCAACACGTCGAGCACACCGTCCAACCGGTGAACGGCCGTGATGTCTTCGCAGACTGCGCCTTTGGGAAACCGGATAGCTGTCGGACCATCGGACACCGCGAGCGCCTCGCCGAGTTCCTCCCGCAACGTGGCACCGTCACGAGGAGCGGCTACGCGCATGTTGGGAACGATGCCGAGCAGCGACATGTCCCACATACCGTTGTGGCTCGCGCCGTCCGACCCGGTGACACCGGCTCGGTCGAGCACGACCGTGACCGGCAACTTCAGCAGCGACACGTCCATCAACAACTGGTCGAACGCGCGGTTGAGGAAGGTCGAGTAGACGGCGACGACGGGGTGCAACCCGCCCAACGCGAGGCCTGCGGCGGAGGTCATGGCGTGCTGCTCGGCAATTCCCACGTCGAACATGCGGCCGGGGTACGCCTCCCCGAACGCAGCCAGACCGGTAGGCCCGGCCATGGCTGCGGTGATCGCCACGACGTCGTCGCGGGTCTTCGCCTGCTCGATGAGTTCTGCGGAGAACACCGACGTCCAGTCCGGCTTGGACTTCGATTTCGCGAGCCCGGTCAACGGGTCGATGATGCCGGTGGAGTGCATCTGGTCGGCGACGTCGTTCTCGGCGTACGAGTAGCCCATGCCCTTACGCGTGACCGCGTGGACGATCACCGGGCCGCCGAAGTCCTTGGCCCGGCGCAGCGCGGATTCGAGAGCACGCTCGTCGTGACCGTCGACGGGTCCGAGGTACTTGATCCCGAGGTCGGTGAACATGACCTGGGGGCTCACCGCGTCCTTGAGGCCGGCCTTCATGCCGTGCAGCATCAGGTACGCGGGCGTGCCGACGACGGGCAGACGCTTGACCAGACGCCTGCTGGTGTCCAGGACACGCTCGTAACCCGGCTGCAGACGCAGCGCGGCAAGATGGTCGGCCAGACCGCCGATGGTCGGCGAGTACGACCGGCCGTTGTCGTTGACGACGATGACCAGCGAGCGGTTCTTTCCGGCGGCGATGTTGTTCAGCGCCTCCCAGCACATACCGCCGGTGAGTGCGCCGTCGCCCACGACCGCGACCACGTGCCGATTCTGTCCGGTCAGTTCGAAGGCTTTCGCCAGTCCGTCGGCGTACGAGAGCGACGCGGACGCGTGCGAGGACTCCACCCAGTCGTGCTCGCTCTCGGCCCGCGACGGGTATCCGGACAGCCCGCCCTCTTTGCGCAGCGACTCGAACAAGTCGACTCGGCCGGTCACCATCTTGTGCACGTAGGCCTGGTGCCCGGTGTCCCAGATGACGGGGTCGTTCGGCGATTCGAAGATGCGGTGAATCGCGAGGGTCAACTCGACGACACCGAGATTGGGGCCGAGGTGGCCGCCGGTGGCCGACACCTTCTCGACGAGAAAAGCCCTGATCTCCTTCGCCAGCTCGGACAGTTCCGACTGGTCGAGGTCACGCAGATCGCCAGGCGTCTGTATGCGGTGAAGAACACCCACCGAGATCGCTCCCTCCAAGTTCGACCACACCGCAATCGCGGGTGGTCAGGTTCGTGCAAGTCTACGTGTCACCCGAAACTAGGGTTACCTCCATGATCGGGTTCCAGACATGAACGTGGTGAACGACATGCTGCGTGAGGTGCACTCACAATTCGTAGCCGACACCTCCGGGGGCGTGGCCGACTACATACCGGAACTTGCCGCAGTCGACCCCGACGCCTTCGGCATCGTGGTGGCCACTGCGGACGGGTACGTCTACGAGGTCGGTGACACCGGAACCGAATTCACGATTCAGTCGGTGTCGAAACCGTTCACGTACGCACTGGCGCTCGCCGACAACGGTGAGGACGCTGTCGGTGCGAAGATCGACGTCGAACCGTCGGGCGAACCGTTCAACGAGATCAGTCTCGACCCGGTGACCGAACGCCCGCGCAACCCGATGATCAACGCAGGTGCGATCACCTCGGTGTCGTTGGTGCACGGACGATCACATCAGGACAAGTTCGACCGCATTCGCGACACCTACTCGCGGTACGCCGGGCGAGAGCTCACGATGAACGAACAGGTGTACCGCTCGGAAGCCCGCACCGGACACCGCAATCGGGCCATCGGGCACATGTTGCGCTCGTTCGACATCGTCGACACCGATCCGGACGACGTCGTGGACCTGTACTTCCGGCAGTGCTCGATCGACGTGACGTGCCGCGATCTCGGGGTGATGGCCGCCACGATGGCCAACAACGGCGTCAACCCGATCACGCGCAGCAGGGCCGCGGCGCCCGCGCTCGTCGAACGAGTGCTCAGCGTGATGACGACGTGCGGAATGTACGACGGTGCCGGTGACTGGGTCGCCCGTGTCGGCCTGCCCGCCAAGAGCGGCGTGGGTGGCTCGATTCTGGCGGTCCTCCCGGGCCAGCTCGGGATCGCGGTGTACTCCCCCAGGCTCGATCAGCACGGGAACAGTGTGCGGGGAGTGTTGGCGTGCCGTGAGCTGTCGCGTCGACTCGAACTGCACTTTCTCCACGTCGGGCGCGCGGCGCGGTCGGCGGTCCGGGCCGACTACACCTTGCACGACGCACCGTCGCGGCGACGTCGGAGCACGAGCGAGCAGGACACCCTGGAGGAGAGGGCGTCGCGGGTCCGCATTCTCGAACTGCACGGGGACATGCTGTTCTCGGCGGCCGAGAGCGTCGTTCGCGCCGTCGGCACCTCGGGTACGGACCTCGACGCCGTGGTCCTCGACATGCGACGGGTCGACGAGGTGAGCGGCGTGGCCCGCACGATGCTCGACGACATGATGAAGGGTCTGCGATCGGACGGGTGTGCCACCGCGCTCGTCGACCCGAACAGCTCGCTCGGCCACACGACGTCGTCCATCTCCGGGTCCGACGGCGAGCGAGTGTTCACCACCGTGAATGCGGCCAGCCAATGGGCCGAGGAATTGGTTCTGGACCGATGGTGCACCGGTCCGCGGCAGCCGACACGTGTCACGCTCGACACTCATCCGGTGCTGGAGGCCATCGCCGAAAAGCACCGGGCAGTGATCAGGGAGGCGTTCGAGCTCCGGCACTTCGGGCGCGGTGACATGATCGCGGCGCCAGGCGACCACGCCCTCGGTCTGGCACTGATTCTCGAGGGCCGCGTGGTGATTGCCGCGCCCGACCCGGCCGGCCGCACGGTGCCGGTGTCGACGCTCGGGCCAGGTATGTCCTTCGGCGAGATGCCGATGATGCAGCGCTCGCAGTTTCTCGTCGAGGTGCGCGCCGAAGCGCCCGTCACGATCGCTCTGATGACCATGGCACGCTTCGATTCGCTGACCGAAGCGGACCCGGCGGCGAAACTCGACCTGCTCGAAACGCTGCTCGAGAGCGCTTACATGCAGGCCGAATCGATCATTCGCTCGCTCAGACGTCCAGTGTGACCGCGGTGATCGGAGTGGTCGTCGGCGCGGGCGACCCACCGTTCGGCTCGACCGACACGGCGAAGGTGCCGGCCTGACCGAGGCCCGTGATCAGTTGCGGCGCATCGGGATTCGCCGAATCAGGCGGCACTAGGCCGACCGAGCGCGGGTCGGAATTGCCCTCGATGAGCCACAACTCGAACACGCGGTCGGGGCCCGGCGACGCGAGACCGTCGAAGGTCACGACGGCTGCGTTCGCCGTGCGCGACCATTTCACTGTCGCCGTTCCGCCGCCGGTGACGTTCGCGGTCGACGTGCGCACGTCGTCGGCCGCGAGGACCTGAGACGTCGGCGTCTCGGATGGGCTGTCGCGCAACTGGCTGGAGACGACGACGCCCCCGACACCGACGACTGCCACGATTGCAGCGGCAGCCGCAACGACGCGCAATCGAGACGCCCGTCGCGCGCGATGGTCCGCAAGGGACGTCACGGAAGCGGTTTCCTGCGTCGTGTCCCCGATCGCGTCGAGGATGCGCGCGCGCAACGCGGGAGGCGGCGCGATCGCAGTGGCCGCCGAGGTGACCGCGAGGGTCTCGTGGGCGTCGCGGACGGTTGCATGGAAGTCCGCGCGCACGGACGCGTCGGCGGTACGCAGGCTCGCCTCGATCTGCGCGCGCTCGGCGGCGTCCACCGCGTCGAACGCGTACGGGTGGGCCAGGTCGGCCAGGTCGACGTAGCTGTCGTCAGTCATCTCGGTTCACCCCCAGACACGTCTTCAGTTTGATCAGTCCATCCCGTATTCGAGACTTGACCGTCGGAACGGCGACTCCGAGGCGTTCGGCCACCTCGCGGTAGGTCCATCCGCTGTAGTAGGCCATCTGCACGGACTCGCGCTGCGTGGACGTCAACGTGTCCAGGCACCGCACGACCGCCTCGGATTCGAGCGTCTGCGTGACCGACTCGAGCACTTCGTCGTGGGCGGGGCTGTGCGTGGAGGAACCGTAGAGCGCTTCACGGTCGGTGCCGGATTGTTCCGAGCGCACCCGGTCCACCGCGCGCCTGTGCGCGAGAGTCATCATCCAGGCGAGCGGCGAGCCCTGCGCCGGGTCGTACCGCTCGGCGGTCTTCCAGATCTGCAGGAACACCTCCTGCGTCGTCTCCTCGCTGAAACCCGGGTCGCGGAGAACCCGCAGAACCATGCCGTAGACCCGCGCCGACGTGAGGTCGTAGAGCTGCGAGAACGCAGTCCGGTCCGAACGACCGGTGGCGAGAAGCAGCGTCCGCAACTGGTCGGTCTCGGCGCTGCGTTGCGCGGCGAGACCGGTGTCGGGAACCGGACAGGTGGGATCGGCCGGCGCGGCAGCAGGCGCTGCCGCCCGCTCGTCCGCACGGTGCCGACCCGCATCGGTCCGGGCCCCGTGGTCCCAGTTGTCGGTGCTCACCGGGTGTACCTCCCGGAGACACAGGTCGTGGTCGCGTTCATCGATCATGAGAGTAGTGCTCATCGGAGCTGCACCTGCACACCTCCGTCAATTACGGGCGTCTTCGCACGTGAACCGCCCATTCGGCGCGCGTGTCGCTGTGCTCCGCATTCGGCGCCGCTGTACCCCGAGATGGATTGTGCCCGCGTATCGGTCCCCGCGCCCGTTTTCGGAACTTCTGTAAGGGTTGAGCCGTACAAGACCATTACCGAATACTGACGGACATGACCTCGACGATCAGCTGCCTGCACTCCTGGACCACGGAATCCACCCACCGCACCAGCGAAGGCGCGGTGAGCTACGAACGGTGTTCCTGCGGTGCCCGCCGGATGCAGCAGCGCGGCGCCGTGATTCACGACTACCGCGTGAACAGCCCGATCACCTCGACATGGTGGGTCAGCGGAAACGCGTCGAACGCCCGCAGTTCGGTCAACCGGTAGCCGGCCTGCTCGTACAGACCGGCGTCGCGCGCGAATGCGGCGGGATCACACCCGATGTGCACGAGCGCGCCCGCTCCGGCCGCCGAGACCCCGGCCACCACGTCACGCCCGGCGCCCGATCGAGGTGGGTCGAGCACGACCACGGACGGGTTCGACGGCAACCGATCGAACATCCGCTCGACCCGACCCGAATACAGCGACACCTGCGGCAGATCGTCCAACGCCGCTCGACCGTCGACGACCGCCTGCCGCGAGAATTCCGCGCCGACCACCGATCCATGCGGCCCGACCTGGTCGGCCAGGACGGACGCGAACACCCCGACCCCGCAGTACAGATCCCACGCAGTCGCCCCCGACAGCGCCCCGGACCAATTCCGGACCACGTCGCTGTACCGATCGGCCGCGCCGGTGTGTGCCTGCCAGAAACCGGTCGCGTCGAGTTCCCAGTCCCGCGCGCCCACCCGCTCGACGGGCCGTCCGGTTCCCTCCAGGACACGGTGGCGCCTCGGACCCGACGCGCCGGCACGACGGGCGGCAGCGCCGCGACGACCACGGTCGGTGCGCGCGGTCCGGCTCTGTGCGGCGGAGGACTCGACGACGTGCCTTGTCCCGGTCGAATCGACCACCACGTGCAGTTCGGAGTCCGGACGCCAGGACGCGTCCCCGAGCTCGTCGTAGAGCCCCGGCACGACCTGGGGACACCGGAGGTCGGTGACGAGGCGCGAGCTCCGAAACCGGTGGAAGCCCGCGCGGCCGGTGTCGTCGACCGCGAGTCGTACGCGGCTGCGCCACTGGGTGCCGTCGTCGCGGCCGGGCAGCGCTTCCACCGTCACCTCACGGTCGATCTGTGCGATCTTTGCCAGTTGTTCGCGGACCACCGTGGACTTGATGACACGCAGCGCGCCAGGAGTCACGTGCGAGAAGTCGCAGCACCCGGATGCGCCGGGTCCCGAGATGGGGCAGCGCGCCGGAATCCGGTCGGGTGACGGATCGAGCACCTCGACGGCGTCCGCGCGGCAGAACGACTTGCCCGGATCCTCGGTGACCCGCACCAGGACGAGTTCGCCCGGGAGCGTGTGCCGAACGAAGACGACACGTCCGTCCCGACGCCCGACGCAGAATCCGCCGTGTGCAGGACCGTCGACCCGAACCTCGAAGGTCTCCCCGAACCAGTTGGCGCTCACCTGCCGGCGGGCGGTTCGTACCCGCGACGCGACGAGCCGGGGGCGTTCTCGATCCGCTCGCGTTTGGCTCGTTCCGACGAATTGAGCTGCCACGGAACGCTGGTGACCATGACCCCCGGCTGAAAGAGCAACCGACTCTTGAGCCGCAGGGCGCTCTGGTTGTGCAGGATCTGCTCCCACCAGTGACCCACGACGTACTCGGGAATGAATACGGTGACGACATCGCGCGGCGAGTCGCGGCGCACCCGCTTCACGTAGTCCAGGACGGGCTTCGTGATCTCCCGGTACGGCGACTCGACCACCTTCAACGGCACGGACACGTCACTGTTCTCCCACTCCCGCACCAACTTTCGAGTATCCGGCTCGTCCACGTTCACGGTGATGGCCTCGAGCGTGTCCGGTCGGCTCGCACGTGCGTAGGCGAGCGCGCGCTGGGTAGGCCCGTGCAGTTTCGACACCAGGACGATCGAGTGGGTGCGGCTGGGCAGAACTCCGTCCCATTCGAAGTCCTCGAGTTCCGTGGTCACCGAGTCGTAGTGCTTGCGAATCAGTTTCATCAATCCGAAGATCGCGACCATCGCCACGATCGCGATCCACGCACCGGCGGCAAACTTGGTGATGAGGACGATCACGAGGACGGTTGCGGTCATACCGAGGCCGATGCTGTTCACCACGCGCGATCGCATCATCTGCCGCCGGGCCGACGGGTCGGTCTCGGCCTTCAGCAACCGGGTCCAGTGCCGAATCATGCCGGTCTGGCTCAGGGTGAACGAGACGAACACCCCGACGATGTAGAGCTGGATCAGCTTGGTGACCTCGGCGCCGAACACCACCACGAAGAAGATCGCGGCCCCCGAGAGGAACACGATGCCGTTGCTGAACGCGAGCCGATCGCCTCGGGTGTGGAACTGACGCGGAAGGAAACGGTCCTGCGCGAGAATCGAGCCCAGCACCGGGAATCCGTTGAAGGCGGTGTTCGCGGCGAGTACCAGGATCAGCGCGGTCACGATGGTGATGAAGTAGAAGCCGATCGGGAAGCCGGCGAACACCGCTTCCGCCAGCTGCGCGATCAACGTCTTCTGCTGGTAACCGTCGGGGGCGCCGACGAGCTGCGTCGCCGGGTCCGCCGCGTACTTCACCCCGATCTTCTCGGCCAGCACGATGATGCCCATCAGGAGCGTGATGCCGATGGTTCCGAGCAGCAGCAGCGTCGTCGCCGCGTTGCGTGACTTCGGCTTCCGGAAGGCCGGCACGCCGTTCGAGATGGCCTCCACGCCCGTCAGCGCCGCGCAACCGGACGAGAACGCACGGGCGACCAGGAACGCGAAGGCGATGCCGTAGAGGTGGCTGTCGTCCTCTCGCAACTCGAAGTTCGACGATTCGGCGGACACGTCGTCGCCCAGGACGAACACCTTGACCAGTCCCCAGACCAGCATGAGGAACATCCCGACCATGAAGGCGTAGGTGGGGATAGCGAACGCGGTGCCCGATTCCCGGATACCGCGGAGATTGATGGACGTGATCAGCACGATGGCTGCGACGGCGAACAGAACCTTGTGCGTCGCGACGAACGGCACTGCCGACCCGATGTTGGACGCGGCGGCCGAGATGGACACCGCGACGGTCAGGACGTAGTCGACCAGGAGGGCGCTGCCCACGGTCAGGCCCGCCGTCGGCCCGAGGTTGGTCGTGGCGACTTCGTAGTCGCCACCGCCGGACGGATACGCGTGCACGTTCTGCCGGTAACTGGCGACGACGACGGCCATGACGACCGCGACGGCAAGACCGATCCAGATGCTGAACGAGTAGGCGCTGATCCCGGCGACCGAGAGCACGAGGAAGATTTCCTCGGGCGCGTAGGCGACGGAGGACATGGCATCGGACGCGAACACCGGTAGGGCGATCCGCTTGGGCAGGAGAGTATGTCCGAGCGTGTCGCTACGGAACGGCCTACCCAGCAGCAGCCTCTTGGTGGCCGTCGAAAGCTTGGACACAGTGGGAAGCGTAAGGCGTGTACGCCCGGTCGGGGCGCTTCGGGTGCCGAGCGCCGCGGCCAGTCGCGGCCGGTTTCGTCGGATCCGTCCACGGTTGTACCGTTCACTCTCGAAGGTTCACTCGCACTTGCCCCGAACGGAGCAGCGTTGTACGTAGTCGTCATGGGGTGTGGCCGAGTCGGGTCGTCGCTCGCCGCAGCTCTCGTCCGGATCGGACACGAGGTTGCCGTGATCGACCGCGACCGCACCGCGTTCCTGCGCCTCGGACCGAATTTCCCCGGACGCACCGTGGTGGGAATGGGATTCGACCGGCAGGTGCTGATCGACGCCGGGGTCGACAATGCCGACGCGTTTGCTGCGGTGTCCTCGGGTGACAACTCGAACATCATTTCCGCCCGCGTCGCGCGCGAGACGTTCGGCGTCGAACGCGTCGTCGCCCGTATCTACGACGCCAAGCGAGCGGCAGTCTACGAACGCCTGGGCATCCCGACGGTTGCCACCGTCCCGTGGACCACGGATCGTTTCCTGCACACTCTCATTCACGACACCGAACCGACGAAGTGGCGTGACCCGTCGGGCAACGTCGCCGTCGCGCAACTCCAACTGCACGACGGATGGTTCGGCAAGGGTGTCGGCACCCTGGAATCCGCCACTCGTACCCGGGTGGCGTTCATGATCCGATTCGGCAACGGGGTTCTGCCCACTCGCAAGACGGTTCTGCAGTCCGGCGACGAGGTGTGGGTCGCGGCAGTGGACGGCACCGTCGCCGAAGCCTTTGCCGCAGCGGGTAATCCACCGCCCGAGGACAGCTGATGACCGACTTCGCTTTTCTGACAGGTGGATCTCGATGAGGGTTGCAATTGCCGGCGCAGGTGCGGTGGGCCGCTCCATCGCACGCGAGTTGCTGCGCAGCAAACACCACGTTCTGCTGATCGAGCGCAAGCTCGAGCACGTCGATCCCGAGGCCGTTGCCGATGCGGAGTGGATTCTCGCCGACGCGTGCGAGCTGGTCACGCTCGAAGACGCCGAGATGCAGACGTACGACGTGGTGATCGCAGCGACGGGTGACGACAAGGCGAACCTCGTGCTCAGCCTTCTGGCCAAGACCGAGTTCGGCGTCAACCGCGTCGTCGCGCGCGTCAACGACCCGCGCAACGAGTGGCTGTTCGACAGTGCCTGGGGTGTGGACGTCGCGGTCTCGACACCGCGCATGCTGGCCTCACTGGTGGAGGAAGCGGTATCGGTCGGCGACCTGGTCCGGTTGATGACCCTGCGCCAGGGTCAGGCAAATCTGGTGGAGATCACACTGCCCGCCGACACTCCGCTGGCCGGGAAGGCTGTGCGCAAGGTCGATCTGCCGCGCGATGCCGCACTCGTCACCATTCTTCGTGGCGGCCGGGTGATCGTTCCCGAGAAGGACGATCCGATCGAGGGTGGCGACGAACTGCTGTTCGTCACGACGGTCGACGTCGAGGATCAGCTCCGCGCGGCGCTCGGACTCACGGCTCGCTGACCGGTCGCGCGTCCGGCTCGGTCTCGCCGACGGTCACCTCGTTCGGTGACACCTCTTTCGGTGACACCTCTTTCGGTGACACCTCTTTCGGTGACACCTCTTTCGGTGACACCAACGAGTCGGCCCGACGCACCGCCCAGAACGTGACGACGAACGCCAATGCCGCCAGCGGCCATCCCATTGCGATGCGCGCAACTGCGAGCCACCCGGTCCGATCGGCGTCATAGAGCTGCGACTGGACCACGTAACGAGCCGCGAAGACGAGAACCCATGCCGCCGTGGCGATGTCGTACGCCCGCATCGCGCCTTTCACGCGGCGCCATTGCGTTCCGCCACCGTTCAAAGCGCCCCAGATGATGCCGACCAGTGGCCAGCGAACCAGAATCGACACCAGGAAAACTCCGCCGTACAGCAGCGAGGTGTAGATACCGAACAAGAAGAAGCCCTTGGCGTCTCCGGTTCGATGCGCGATGAACGCGCACACCCCGACCCCCAGGAAACCGGAGATGGCCGGCTGAATCGGATTGCGACCGATCAAGCGCCACACCAGGATTGCCGCGGCGATGCCGAGAGCTGACCAAATGGCCACGGTGAGACCGAACAGCGAGTTGAGGGGAACGAAGGCGATGACGGGAAGCGTCGAGTAGACGAGGCCGCCGATGCCGCCCATCTGTTCGAGAACGGTCTCCGGTCGCTGTTCGCGCTCGCCCGAAGGTCGTTGTTCGGTCAAGAGAGCTCGGAATCCTCGTGGAGTTCGTAATACGGGTTGTAGACGATCTTGCGCCCGTCGCGTTCGCCGACGCGGCCCCTGATCAGGACCGTCTTGCCCGGTTCGATACCGGCGATACGACGTCGGCCGATCCACACCAGCGTGATGGTGTCGGTCCCGTCGAACAACTCGGCCTCGATGTTGGCGTTGGCTGCTTTGGAACACGCCTCCACGCTGCGGAGGCGGCCGAGAATGGTCGCTTCCTCGCCACGGGTGCAATCGCACGCGCGCTGCGCTCCGGACGCCTGCGACGACTCCGCCATGTCCTCGGCATCGAGCTGGTCGATGTCGGCGGTGAGTTTGCGGGTCATGCGGCGGAAATATCCTGCGGCAGCGGGTGCCATGGTGCGCTCCTGGTAATTCGGACAGTGCGCTCGACTGTAGTCCTCTCCGGACCCGACAACCACACCAGTGGCACCGCCCGTGCAGGATCGTTCGATGCCCCTGTTCGATACACCCCGAACTGTGATTCTTCTGCCCGGAACAGGGTCGGATGCACGGTTCGTCGAAGAAGCCTTCGGCCCCGCCGTCGCGAACGTCGGATCCGCTGTGACGGCGGTTCGACCGGAGCCGTCCGCTCTGGTGGCCGGCTACCGCCGCGCCCTCGACCTGGCGGCGGAGGCCGCCGTCACGCCGATCGTGGTGGGCGGAGTGTCGATCGGTGCGGCCGTCGCACTCGGGTGGGCCGCGGACAATCCGGGTCGGGTGGCCGCAGTCCTGGTTGCACTGCCCGCGTGGACGGGCGACGGCTCCGATGCCCCGGCTGCGGCAAGTGCGCACGCCACCGCGGACCTGCTGCGCTCGATCGGCCTGGAGGCAGCGATCGCCGCGATGACGGCGTCGTCTCCGCCGTGGCTTTCGCGCATGCTGTCCCGGTCGTGGCGCGAGCAATGGCCCGATCTCCCGGCCGCCCTCGACGAGGCCGCGCAGTACACCTCGCCGACGACGCAGGTACTGCGCACGGTCCGTGTTCCGGTGGGCATCGTCGCCGCCGTGGACGACCCCGTCCACCCCGTGGACGTCGCTCGGCACTGGGCCGCCGAGATTCCGGTCGCGGCGTTGACCACCCTCACCCTCGACCGACTCGGCACCGACCCGTCCGTGCTCGGCCGACTGTGCGTCGACGCCGTGCGCGGCGCCGACGAGAAGGGATCAGCCCAGTTGCTGCATGGCTGAACCCGACGCACCCCGACGCGGCTGCGGATTGTCCGGCTGCGGCGCCGGCGCCTGCTGCGTGGGGGCGGGCCCAGGGGTCGCGGGTGCCTGCGCCTGCGCGACCTGCTGTTGGTGCGCCGCCGCCAGCTGGTCGGCCAGCGCCTGCGGCAACGTGATCGGGAGCGGAGTGCGGACCGGGTGCGGCTCGGTCCCCCGGTCGACGACGGTGCCGCGAATCACGGTACGAATTTGCTTGGCGAGCGCCGAGTCGACGTCGACGGTGCCCACCGGCCCTGTCGCGACACCGCGAATCATCCAGCGGTAACCGTCGACTCCGACGAAGCGCAGGTCGCCGTTCACCGTGGACGCCAGTACCTCACGGCCCCACGGACCCGTCTCGATGCTCACCGACGCGCTGTCCGTGCGCAGGGCGTCCGCGAGCTCGGACGCCACGTCCCGCCACTGCCCGGGCGACTTCGGTGCGGCGAAGGCCGCGACGGTGATGCGGCCGTGCTGGGTCATGAGATGAACCGCCTGCGGCGCTCCGGCGGGTGTCATCTCGACCTGGAGTTGACCACCGTCCGGAACCGGAACCAGCACCGATCCCAGGTCCAGCCGACCCTGCAGCAGTGTTTCGCGATCGTCGTCCAGATCGGTGAGTTCGAACGGCCCGTCCTCGGTGCGACCGACACCGTCGGTGACGTCCTCGTCCGAGTCACCCGTGGTGGCCGCGCTCTCGTTCTTGCTACGTCGTCCGAACATGCTCAGCTCTCCTTCTCGCCTGCTCCGACGGTCCGCAGAAGTGCGTGGCCGCCGCTCGAGCCGTATCCGCCGCTACCGCGGGTGGTTTCGTCGAGTGCCTCGACCTCCACGAAGTCCACCAATTCGACGCGCTGCACCAACAGCTGCGCAATGCGATCGCCGCGCCGCAGGTCGACAGGAGTCTCGAGGTCGTGATTGATCAGGCACACCTTGATCTCACCCCGGTACCCGGCGTCCACGGTGCCCGGCGTATTCACCACGGAGAGACCGGTTTTGGCCGCGAGCCCGGACCGGGGGTGCACCAACCCGACCGTGCCGATCGGCAGCGCGATCGCGATGCCGGTACCCACCACCACTCGCTGCCCCGGTGCAATGACCACGTCCGTGGTGGTGGTCAGGTCAACCCCGGCGTCGCCGTGGTGGGCACGAGCGGGCATGGGCACACCCGGATCGAGTCGCGTTATCGCAATGGGGGGTAGGTCACTCACGTGCACCGAGATTACTCGGCTGCCTCTACTCTGGATCACGTGACCGACGGATCCCTGGCAGCAGCCCCCACGACGAGAGTCGTGTACTCCGAGCGGCTGTGGGTGCCGCTCTGGTACTGGGTGGCTGCGCTCGTCGTCGCCGGACTGCTCTCGGCCGAAGTGCACATGGGCTCACCGGGCGTCCTGACATGGCTGCCCTACGTCGTACTCGTGCCGTTCGCGGTGTGGGGCGCTCTGCACCTGAGCCGCACACGCGTCGAGATCACCGACGGGCCCGAGGGCCGGGTCCTGCACGTGGGCAAGGCTCATCTGCCGGTCGCCGTCGTCTCCCGCGTCGCTGTAGTACCCCCGAGCGCAAAAAGTGCGGCGCTGGGAAGGCAACTCGATCCTGCCGCCTTCGTTCAACACCGCACCTGGGTGAAGCCGATGGTGATCGTCGTTCTGGACGACCCCGAGGACTCCACCCCCTACTGGTTGGTCAGTTCCCGCCACCCCGAGAAGGTGGCGGACGCACTGGTTCCGCCTACTGCCTGACGGTTCTCACTGCCTGACTTTCTTCACTGCCGGACAGCTCGCACCGTTCAGGCCGCGCAGTCCCTGCACACCAGGACACCGCTGTTGTCCTCGGCGAGGCGCGAGCGGTGATGTACCAGGAAGCAGCTCGAGCACGTGAACTCGTCGGCCTGCTTCGGCACGACCCGCACCGAGAGCTCTTCGCCCGACAGGTCGGCGCCGGGCAGTTCGAACGATTCCGCCGTGTCCGTCTCGTCGACATCGACCACTGCGGATTGCGCCTCGTTGCGCCGGGCCTTCAGCTCTTCGAGCGAATCCTCGGATACGTCGTCTGTTTCCGTACGCCGTGGGGCGTCGTAATCGGTTGCCATGTTTCCCCTTCACCTTCCTGCTCGGGCCGCGCGCTGCGCGCGTGACCCACTGTCGATCGTCTCGCTGGGGAGTGTTCGTTCTGACTCGGTGCCGACCATTTTTCGATTCGGCTTCTCTGTCGTCCACCTATTCGCAGCCGATGCGATCACGGATGATCCGACGATCGAGACCACACGCGAATGCCCGAATCACCGCCGGTCAAACCTGCGTTCGACCCGGCGCCGAACAGGAGAACTGCCCGCTCGACACCGTTTCCCGACTGGCCGGGCCGCCAGACGATAGCCGATTGCGTTCCGGAAGTGGTAACCGGGCCGTTCGCGCGTGTCGTGTGTCGACTCGACACAGGCCCTAACGCCGGCTCCGGCCGGAATGTTCCGCCTGTCCGGCGCCCACCACCGCGGCCGAGAGTCGGCACCGAACTAGAGTGAGCACCGATCGCCACCGGTCCACCCGATGCGGCGCGGCGACAGGACGACACGAAGGGCTTCGACGACCGTGGTTTCTTTGATTACCGAGGGACACTCGACCGACCGCAACGGCAAGCCGTTCCGGCGGCGCCGTGTGCTCCCGATCGTGGCGGTTCTCGCGGTCTTGGCCGTTCTCGGCGGCGCCGTGTGGATCAAGGTGTTCACCACCACCGACGCGACCACGGCGGCGGTGTCCTGCAACCCACCCCAGCCGTCGTCCGATCCGAACGCTCCCGCGCCGGCTCCGCTCGGAACCGAGGTGGACCCTGCGTCGTTGCAGGACGTGCAGCCCGCTCCCCTGTCCGCGACGCGAGTGCGGGTGTTCAACGCGAACGGTCAGGGTGGCCAGGCAGCCCACATCGCCGCTCAACTCAGTGACTTCGGGTTCGCAAGCGCTCCGGACGTGCAGGTCGGAAACGACCCCGTGTACGTCGACCAGAACCTGCAGTGCCAGGGACAGATCAGGTTCGGCGAGAACGGCCGTGCGGCAGCGGAAACCGTGGCCCTCGTGGCCCCGTGTTCCGAACTGATTCAGGACGGGCGGACCGACGACACCGTCGACCTGGCGCTCGGCACGTACGCCGTGGCGGACCTGCAGCCGAACCCCGATGCGCAGGAGGTTCTGCGCTCGCTCGCGGACACCCCGCAGGGAGCACAACCGGCCCCGCTCGATCTCGACCTTCTGGGTGCAGCACGCGTCTCGCGCTGCTGATCGTCACGGGATCGGGTCGAGTCCGCCGATCTCGCCGAGCAGAGCATGGAACTCGTCCGCGATACCCGGTGCGCATGCCACGGTCACTGCGCCGTGGTGGCTGCGAGAGGACGCGGACGGCACGATCACGACTGCCCCGGCCTCGGCTGCGACGAGACTGCCCGCGGCCCAATCCCACGGACTGAGTCCGTGCTCGAAGTGGGCGTCGACGAGGCCGGCCGCCACCATGCACAGATCGAGTGCGGCAGAACCGATTCGGCGAACGTCCCGAACCCGAGGAAGCAACTCACCGATCAGGCGGCCCTGCTCTCGCCGCCGAGCGGCGTCGTACCCGAATCCGGTGGCCATCAGCGCCATGGCCAGGTCGTCGACGGGATTGGCGCGCAACGGTTTCGGTATCTTCCCGTCGGCCGACACGTGTGCACCCCCGCCGACGTGCGCGGAGTACGTCCGTCGCCCCACGACGTCGACGACGGCGCCCGCAACGGACGTTCCGCGTACCTGCGCGGCCACGGAGACCGAGTACACAGGGATGCCGTAGAGGAAGTTGACGGTCCCGTCGATGGGGTCGACGACCCACCTCACCCCGTCCGGTGGAACATCGTCCCCGCCCTCCTCTTCGCCCAGTACTGCGTCGTGCGGGCGTAAGCGGGCCAACGTCGTTCGCACCAGGTTCTCGGTCTCGGTGTCGACGATCGTCACCGGATCGGTCCGAGTGGACTTCGAGCGCACAGCGTCGTCGTGAGCACCGGAATCGGCGAAGACCTCGGGCCGCCGACGCCGGACGTGTTCGCTCGCTTCCTCGGCGACCGCGACGGCGACACGCCGGAGAACGGCAGGATCTTCGGACGAGTGGTCGTGGTCTTCTGCTTCGGAACGAGGTCTCGTCACGACGACCATCCTTGTCCATCGGCGACAGCTACGCGAACGAACTAGTGTGGTCGCGAGTTTGTTGTCGACCCTGAAGGGGACCTCATGACGGAAGCAGTCTCGTCGCCCGGCTCTATCTCGATCTCGAACGCGTCTGCCGACGTGGCCGGAACGCAGGGGTTCGGCGTGGACATCGGAGGTAGCGGAGTCAAGGGCGGCATCGTCGACCTGACCACCGGCGATCTGATCGGCGAGCGCTTCAAGATCGAAACCCCGCAGCCGTCCACGCCGAAAGCCGTCGCGGACACCGTGAAACAGATCGTCGACCATTTCGAGTGGACCGGTTCGATCGGAATCACCCTCCCGTGCGTCGTGACGGGAAACGTGGCACGCACTGCCGCGAACGTGGACAAGGGCTGGATCGGCACCGACGCCGGGAAACTGTTCGGTGAGTTGCTCGGACGCGACGTGACCGTCTTGAACGACGCCGATGCTGCGGGCCTCGCGGAGGACAAGTTCGGCGGCGGCAAGGACACCAAGGGCGTGGTCATCCTCCTCACCTTCGGAACCGGTATCGGCTCCGCCATTCTTCAGAACGGGGTGTTGCTGCCGAACACCGAACTCGGTCACCTCGAGGTCGACGGCAAGGAGGCGGAGCACCGCGCCGCGTCGTCGGTGAAGGAGGACAAGGATCTGTCCTACAAGGAGTGGTCCAAAGAGGTCTCGCGCGTTCTGAGCCGTATCGAGGACTTGTTCTGGCCCGACCTGTTCATCGCCGGCGGCGGAATCAGCCGCAAGGCGGACAAGTGGATCCCCCATCTGACGAACCGAACGCCTGTCGAAGCGGCAACTCTGCTGAACACGGCAGGCATCGTAGGCGCTGCTCTGGCGGCCCAATCGGGCCTCGCACCATGACACCGGGCGGCAACGCGCGGTAGGCCGCGGCGCCGCGATGGGTTCATGCACCCGAATCATCGTTACAATGGGTTTCGCCCGGCTTCGAGCCGGGAAAACCGACTGACCTCTCCGCCGGAAGAACACTCTGGCGTGACGCCGCACGACACCGTCACGAAAGGGCGTACGTGGCAGCCACCGATACCCGTCAGACCGTAGACCGCGAGACTGACACCCGCGAAACCGACAGCAGCGAGATCGTCGGTACCGTCACGGAGACTCCGGCCCCCGCCAAGAAGGCGCCCGCCAAGAAGGCTCCGGCTCGCAAGGCCGCAGCCAAGAAGGCAGCGCCCAAGAAGGCAGCGCCCGCGACCGCGTCGACGGACGAACCCGCCGACGACGGACCGACGGACATCGCCGAACTCGAGGCTCCCGAAGCCGAGCTGGGCACCGATGTCGTCGAGGTCGTCGCCGTAGGTGACGAAGCCGAGGACGAGCCCGCGGCCGAGCCGACCGCGGAGGACAAGGCGTCCGGCGACTTCGTCTGGGACGAGGAAGAGTCCGAGGCTCTGCGGCAAGCACGCAAGGATGCCGAACTCACCGCCTCGGCCGACTCGGTTCGCGCCTACCTCAAGCAGATCGGCAAGGTCGCACTCCTCAACGCCGAGGAGGAGGTCGAGCTGGCGAAGCGCATCGAAGCCGGCCTGTACGCCACGCAGATCATGGCCGATCATGCCGACAAGGGCGACAAGCTCCCCGTCGCGCAGCGCCGTGACATGAACTGGATCTGCCGCGACGGAAACCGCGCCAAGAACCACCTCCTCGAGGCGAACCTTCGCCTCGTGGTGTCGTTGGCCAAGCGCTACACCGGCCGCGGAATGGCGTTCCTGGACTTGATCCAGGAGGGCAACCTCGGCCTCATCCGCGCCGTGGAGAAGTTCGACTACACCAAGGGCTACAAGTTCTCGACCTACGCAACCTGGTGGATCCGTCAGGCCATCACCCGTGCGATGGCCGATCAGGCCCGCACGATCCGTATCCCGGTACACATGGTCGAGGTCATCAACAAGCTCGGCCGCATCCAACGCGAGCTTCTTCAGGACTTGGGCCGTGAGCCCACACCGGAAGAGCTGGCCAAGGAAATGGACATCACGCCGGAGAAGGTGCTGGAGATCCAGCAGTACGCGCGTGAGCCGATCTCGTTGGACCAGACCATCGGTGACGAGGGTGACAGCCAGCTCGGTGACTTCATCGAGGACTCCGAAGCCGTCGTGGCCGTGGACGCCGTGTCGTTCACACTTCTTCAGGATCAGCTGCAGTCCGTGCTCGAGACGCTGTCCGAGCGCGAAGCGGGCGTGGTGCGCCTGCGCTTCGGCCTCACCGACGGTCAGCCGCGCACGCTCGACGAGATCGGGCAGGTCTACGGGGTGACGCGTGAGCGCATCCGTCAGATCGAGTCGAAGACGATGTCGAAGTTGCGGCACCCGAGCCGGTCGCAGGTCCTGCGCGACTACCTGGACTAGATCGCCCGATCGCACCGAATCGAGCCGGACCCGCCCTCACCGAGGGTGGGTCCGGCTCAGTTCGTTGCGGCGGCGGAGAACACGCCGGATTCATCGGGCCGGTAATCGACGACGGCGGTGACGGCGGACGCGGGCAGCGGCCCGTACAGGTGGGGGAACAGCATTCCGCCGGGGTCGGTGGGTACGCCCGGCTCCCACTTCACCGGTGACCCGAGCCGTGACGGGTCGAGACGAAGCAACACGAGATCCCTGCGGCCCGCGAAGATGCGGTTGGCCGGCAGATGGACCTGTGCGGGTGTCGACAGGTGGACGAAGCCGTGTTCGTCCAGAGACGGCGGCCGGTGCTCGCCGGTTCCCTTGCAGGCCAACCAGTCCGAGAGAGTGCAGATGTGTACGAGGGCTGCGTGGGGTGCTGAGGTGTCGGTCATGAGCGAAATCCTGTTCGTTCGGTCACACCAGTGTGGCATCACGCTCACGGCGGTGGCACAGGCCCGCGCAACCCGGTGCCGCCGAGAATCACCGCGGCGACGACGAGCGCGATGCCGACGACTTCGAGAGCGGTCGGCACCTGTCGCAGAACGGCGACGCCTACGACGGTGGCGGTGGTGGGAAGCAGCGCGAGCAGAAGAGCGAACCGGGCGCGCCCCACCCGGCGGAGAACGACCTGGTCGAGCGCGTACGGAATCACGCTCGACAGCAGGCCGACCCCGATGCCGAGAATCCAGGTGACGGGATCGAGGAGAACCCCCGCGCCGACCTCGAACTGTGGCCACAACGCGACCGGAGCGAGCACCACAGCCGCGATGGAGACTCCGACCGCCAGGGAGTCCAATCCGTCCCCTCGGTCCGCGACACGTTTGCCCAGGACCACGTAGGCGGCCCACAGTGCGGCCGACGCCAAGGCGAACCCGACGCCGACGATCCCGCTCCCATCGAAGGTGTCCCCGTCGAAGGTCGCGCCCGCGACGCACACGACACCCGCAGCGACCAAGAGCAGTGCGGCGACGTCCCGACCGCGGCGAGACCCCACCGCCGCCACCGCGACCGGGCCGACGAACTCGATCGCTACCGCGGTACCGAGCGGGATTCTCGCGATCGCCTCGTAGAAGACCAGGTTCATCCCGACGGTGACCACGCCGAAGCCGCCTGCGACGACCAACGAGCGCCGGGTCCAGCGGCGGCCGGCGCCGAACGGGCGCCTCCATGCCAGCAGCACCACTGCTGCGCCCGCCGCGCGAAGCCATGCCACTGCGGCAGGCTCGGTGGTGTCGAACAGAAACACTCCGATGGCTGCCCCGAGGTACTGGAACACCCCTCCGACGACGAACACGAAGGGGATGAGCCAGGCGGGCAACGTGGCGGTGACGTCGCGAGGTCGCTCGACACCGGTCATCGCGTGCTCCTGTCCTGTTCACCGGTGGCGAACGAGGAAATCGGCTTGGCCTCGGCACCAGTGTGTTTCGTGTTAGTGACAACACACGGATACGGGCGTGGGAACAACGCATGAAGCCCGAACGTCTGTAAGAGTGAAGGAACCGCGTCGGACCGACGCGGCGGACCGGCCCCAGGCTCTCGCCTCGAAACCGCGAGCCAGTACGGAGGAGTCATGCCCGGATTGTTGACCGAAACGACGTTGAGCGCTGCGGATCGTTGTGACCGTTGTGGCGCTGGAGCACGAGTTCGTGCCGTCCTCGAAAGCGGCGGCGAGTTGCTCTTCTGCCGTCACCACGCGAACGAGCACCAGGATCGACTGCAGCAGATGAACGCGACGATCGTCGTGGATGCGGATGCAGACGCAGTAGCTTGATTCCGAGCTTGCTTGAACAACTGGCAGACTCCGACAACAGCGACTCTCGACGCGGGCGATCACCACGGTGATCGCCCGCGTTGTCGTTTCTCACCATGTTTCCCTCACCATTCACCACTTGCGTAGTGCAGCGATGCGCTCGGTCAGCTGATCCGCGGTGGCGATGGCCGTGGGCGGACCGCCACACGTCCGGCGCAGCTCCCCGTGGATGATGCCGTGGGCCTTGCCCGTGCGGTGATGGTGCATCGCGACGAGACCGTTCAGTTCTCGCCGCAGCGACGCCAACTGCCCCGCCGTCCCAGCGCGCTCGGCCACTGCGGCCGGACGTTCGGCCGTAGCCGGCACGACGACGGCCGACGGAGCGTCGATTTGCTCTTGCTGCCGCTTACGCAGTAGCGCGCGCATCTGCTCGCCGTCGAGCAGACCGGGCAGCCCCAGGTAGTCGGCCTCGGCGTCGCTGCCCGAGAAGGTGGCCGTCCCGAACGAGGAACCGTCGTAGATCACCTGGTCCAACTCGGCGTCGGCACCGAGCGACGTGAACGCCTTTTCTTCGTCGCCCGGCTCGTCCTTGGCCTTGTTGGCGTCGATCAGCAGGTCGTCGTCCAGACCGTCCTTCTCGCGATGCGGCTTGCCGATCACGTGATCGCGCTGCGCCTCGAGCTGGCTGGCGAGATCGAGCAGAACGGGCACCGACGGCAGGAACACGCTCGCGGTCTCCCCCGGCCGCCTGGACCGCACGAAGCGTCCGATGGCCTGCGCGAAGTACAGCGGGGTGGACGCGCTGGTCGCGTAGACACCCACGGCGAGCCGGGGAACGTCGACGCCTTCGGACACCATGCGCACCGCCACCATCCAGGCGGATGTTCCGGCTCCGAATTCGGCGATCAGTGACGACGAGGACGGCTCGTCCGACAGCACGAGGGTCGGGGTCTCCCCCGTCAGGACTTCGAGAATCTTGGCGTACGCCCGCGCAGTCGTCTGATCGGAGGCAATGACGAGCCCCCCGGCGTCGGCGATGCCGCCCGCCCGGAGTTGATGCAGCCGAGTGATGGCCGCCGTGAGCACCGCGGGAATCCAGTCCCCGGACGGGTCGAGAGCAGTACGCCACGCACGGGCGGTCTGTTCTGCACTCAGCGGCTCTCCCAGACGCGCTGAGAACTCCTCGCCCGCGCTGTCACGCCACCGAGCCTCGCCGGAATATGCCAGGAAGACCACGGGACGAACCACACCGTCCGCCAACGCCTCGGAATATCCGTAGCTGTGGTCCGGCTTGGAGCGCGGCAGCCCCTCTTTGTCGGGCTCGTAGGTGACGAACGGAATGGGGCTGTCGTCGCTGCGGAACGGTGTGCCGGTCAAGGCGAGCCGACGGGTGGCGTCGCTGTACGCCTCGCGGATTCCTTCTCCCCAGCTCTTCGCGTCGCCGCCGTGGTGGATCTCGTCGAGGATGACCAGCGTGCGCCGCGCCTCGGTACGCACGCGGTGCCGGGCCGGGTGTGATGCCACCTGCGCGTAGGTGACCACGATGCCGTGGAAGTCGCTCGACGTCTGGCCGGTGCTGTTGGAGAACCGCGAGTCCAGCGCCAGTCCGACTCGCGCCGCAGATTCCGCCCACTGGTGCTTGAGGTGCTCGGTGGGAGCGACGACGGTGATCTGATCCACCGTTCGATCCGCGAGCAGTTCCGACGCGATGCGCAGCGCGAACGTGGTCTTGCCGGCGCCGGGTGTGGCGACGGCCAAGAAGTCCTTCGGACCTGTGGTCAAGTACTTCGTCAGTGCTCGTCGCTGCCATGCACGAAGGGGCTGACCCGACGCCGATAGTGTTGCGGTGGTCGAGCTTTCGCCGGTCTCAGCACTCATGAGCACACCTCGCCCACGCTGACATCGCACTCCCGTTCACTGCTGGTGTAACTGTCTTGGTCCGCAGGAGAGCCTAGCGCCCGAAGCCGACAGGCCTTGCATCGAACGACCCCGTCGGCGGTGTGAGGAGCAAGACGATCGGCGCGTCGTGTGGGTGTGACGAGCAGCGATGGCGGTGGTAGGCAATGCTGGACGAATGACCGACGACGCGCAGGCCGGACCGGACGGCGACTCCCCTCGTCGGGGTCCCCTGCGCACCGGCCTCCACGTGATCGGCCGGACGGCGAGCAAAGCCTGGGACGATTCGATCTTCAGCGAATCCGCCGCCGCCGCCTTCTGGCAGACGTTGTCGCTGCCCCCGCTCCTTCTGGGCCTGCTCGGCAGCCTCGGATACGTCGGTGGGTGGTTCGGGCCGGACACGCTGACCATCATCGAATCCAAGATCGTCACCTTCGCCGGGACCACGTTCAGCGACAGCGTGGTGAACGAGATCATCGCCCCCACGGTGCAGGACGTCCTGCAGAACAGCGCCGGCGAAGTCGTCTCGTTCGGGTTCCTGCTCTCGCTGTGGGCGGGCTCGTCCGCCATCTCCACCTTCGTGGATGCGATCGTGAAGGCGCACGGTCAGCAGGACGCTCGAAACCCGGTGTGGCAGCGCATCTTCGCGTTGTTGCTCTACGTGATGTTTCTCGTTGTCGCGGTGTTCGTGTTGCCCATCGTGGCGCTGGGCCCCACGCTGATCGGTCGCGCCCTACCCACCGCGTGGTACGAGGCGGGTTCGGAAGCGCTCGACGTCTTCTACTACCCCGGCGTGGCGCTGCTGCTGATCATCGGTCTGACCACCCTGTACAAGGTGGCGCTGCACACGTCGTTGCCGTGGCATCGACTGCTCGGAGGGGCGCTGTTGGCGGCCGTGTTCTTCGTCGTCGCCAGTGCGGTGCTGCGCTTCTACCTGTCCTGGGTGACCAGCACCGGCTACACGTACGGCGCACTCGCGTCGCCCATCGCGTTTCTGCTGTTCACGTTCTTCCTCGGCTTCGCCGTCGTGCTCGGCGCCGAATTCAACGCCACGATCCAGGAGACCTGGCCCGCTCGGGCCACCCGCATCGACCAGGTCAAGGAGTGGATCGTGGAGAGAGCGGCCCAGGACGGCGAGCAGCCCAGCGGCACCGTCGGAGCCCTGACCAAGCTCGCCACCGGACCGATTCGGATCGACCGCTCACGCCGTACCACGGCGGCCGACCGGGACGAACCTCAGTCGCCCTTGCGCAAGCCCTCGTAGACCTTCTTGCAGTCGGGGCAGACCGGCGATCCCGGCTTCGCCGACTTAGTGACGGGGAAGACCTCACCGCACAGAGCGACCACGTGCGTGCCCATGACGGCCGACTCCGCGATCTTGTTCTTCTTGACGTAATGGAAGAACTTGGGTGTGTCGTCGTCGGTGGTCTCTTCGGTGGTGACGTCGGGGCGTTCCTTGGTCTGAGTACTCATGACACAATTATGAAGCACCGCGGCGCGGGGCGAGAAGACCAGTTGCCGAAAAGCCTTTATTCGTCACGGATCCCCTGTTCGGACTGGTTTTCCCCATGTGACGTACGGACGTGTGCGTACTACGGACGACAGTGACAGAGTGGAGTCATGGCACGCAACGCGAAGGTACAGACCTCCGGAGACGATTCTCCTCGCGAGGCCATCCGCATCACCGAAGCTCACTCGTCCGTCGAGGAACAGCACCGGGCGCGGGTGAAGAAATACCTCACCATCATGTCCGTCCGCATCCCGGCGCTCGTCCTCGCGGCGATCTCGTACAGCATCTGGGCCAACCCGTGGATCGCGATGGCCATCATCGGGATTTCCATCCCACTCCCGTGGATGGCCGTGTTGATCGCTAACGACCGCCCGCCGCGCACAGCCGACGAGCCGTCGCGCTACTACTACCGCGCGCAGGATTCCACGGCCCTCGAGGCTCGGCCGCACCCCGTGGTGGACGACGGCGCCGAGATCATCGACGACCGCCCGGCACTGACGACCAAGGTGGCAGCCCCGACGGCGTCCGCACCGCGCCAGCCCAAGCAGAAGGCGCCCAAGCCGTACACCGGCGAGGACTTTCTCGCCGACAACTTCCCCAGCAGTAGCTGACCCGTCCGGGGTGCGCCGACGCGGCTGACACAATTCGACGGTGACCGACTCTCCGCCCGTCGACCGTGCCGCCCTCCTCGCCCTCTGCCCTTCCCTCCGCGCGTCGTTTCTGCGCTGCTCGTACGACGCCGACTCGGTGCTCGCCCTGTTGGGTGACGACGTCCATGCCGCGCTGGGACGCGCCGAACCCGTGCCGGTGCGCCGTGCGTGCGTTTCCGCGGGCGAGCTCGGCACGTTGATCCGCCTCTTCCTGCTGGCAGACGATCTGCCCGCCACTGCGGTCGAGGCGGCACTCGCGCCGGTGTCGCTGTCCGACGCCGCCCGATCCGGCCTCGTCGCGGTCGAAGGCGACGTTGCCCGCGCGGCCTTGGACGTACGTCCGGTCGATTTCGGCAACGGAAACAGGTGGGTCGTGTCCGACATCGACGGCAGCACCCGCGCCCTCGACATCGGATCCGACCACGTGTTGGGCGTCGGGCAAGCGTCTCTGTCGTTGATTCGTGCCACGCCCACCGACCCGGTCGCATCGGTTCTCGACCTCGGCATCGGTTGCGGCGTGCAGGCGGTGCATGCCGCCGCGTACGGGTCGCACGTGACCGGAACCGATGTGAGCGAGCGGTCCATGACCCTGGCCGCGATGACCGCCGCCCTGAACGGACTCGAGTTCGAACTCCTTCGCGGTTCGTGGTTCGAACCGGTCGTCGGCCGAACGTTCGAGCGCGTGGTCGCCAATCCCCCGTTCGTTGTCGGGCCGGCGCAGGTACAGCACAGCTACCGCGATTCCGGGCTGGATCTCGACGGTGCCAGTGCCTTGGTGATCTCCACTGCACCGGGTCATCTCGAACACGGCGGCCTTGCAACGCTTCTCGCAGCGTGGTTGCACGTCGACGGCGAGGACTGGCAATCGAGGGTGGCGTCGTGGTTGCCCGATCACGGGGTGGACGCCTGGATTCTGCAACGCGACGTCGCGGACCCGGCCCTGTACGTGGGGACGTGGATGAGGGACGGCGGCGTGGACCTGCGCTCCCCCGCGTCGGGCGCCCAAGCGGAAGCATGGCTCGACCGTCTGGAGCAAGCGGACGTGACCGGTGTCGGTTTCGGTGTGGTGTACCTGAGGCGGACCGATCGGCCCACTCAGGTCGTGGCCGAAGACCTCTCCCACGGCTTCGACGATCCGCTCGGGCCCGAGGCGCCCGCCTGGTTCGACCGACTGGATTGGGTGCGTGAACACGACGTTCTCGCATCGACGTTCGCACTGGATCCGGCGACCGCATTGGAAGAGGTGTCGCTGCCCTCCGGTGAGGGCTGGTCACGCGTCGTGACGCGCGTGCACCGCGGCAACGGCCCGCAGTGGTCGCACGAGATCGACGAACTGGGTGCAGCTCTGCTGGCCGGGTTGCGCCACGACGGTCTTCCGGCCGGCGAGTTGGTCTCTCTGCTGGCCGCAGCGCACGGTGTCGACCCGGACGATCTCGGCGAGGGCGCCGAGGAACTGCTCACCGCATTGCTTCTGCACGGACTGATCACGCCGGGCTGAGACCGGTGCGTTCCGACGGGAAAGTGTTCTCAGCAACTTCTCAGACGTGAAAGGGCAAAACCCCAGCTCACATGGGTTTGCGGCGTGTGCCTCGGGGGAACTTTTACAGCGTGTCCGGGCGTTGAACCCAGTGAGACACCACCGAGCAGGAGGCACGTCATGACCAGCCCCACCACAGTCCGCCCCCGTCCCACCGACGCCGATCTGGATGCCCAGAGTCCGGCCGCCGACCTGGTGCGCGTGTACCTCAACGGGATCGGCCGGACCGCGCTGCTCACCGCCCTCGAAGAGGTCGACCTGGCCAAGCGCATCGAGACGGGCCTGTACGCCACGCACATCCTCGAGACCGGAAAGCGACTGTCTCCCACCAAGAAGCGCGATCTGGCGATCGTGGTCCGCGAGGGGCGGGCGGCGCGCGCTCACCTTCTCGAAGCGAACCTACGACTGGTGGTGTCGCTCGCGAAGCGGTACACCGGACGTGGAATGCCGCTGCTCGACCTCATCCAGGAGGGCAACCTCGGATTGATCCGCGCGATGGAGAAGTTCGACTACGCCAAGGGCTTCAAGTTCTCGACGTACGCGACCTGGTGGATCCGTCAGGCCATCACTCGCGGCATGGCGGATCAGTCACGCACCATCCGGCTGCCCGTCCACCTCGTCGAGCAGGTGAACAAGCTGGCGCGCATCAAGCGTGAACTGCATCAGCAGCTCGGCCGCGAGGCGACGGACGACGAGTTGGCCGAGGAGTCGGGTATCCCGGTCGAGAAGATCGCCGACCTGCTCGATCACAGTCGTGACCCGGTCAGCCTCGACATGCCGGTGGGTAGCGACGAGGAGGCACCGCTCGGCGACTTCATCGAAGATTCCGAGGCCACCTCTGCCGAGAACGCAGTGATCGCGGGTCTGCTGCACACCGACGTGCGCAGCGTGCTGGCCACGCTCGACGAGCGCGAGCAGCAGGTCATCCGTCTGCGGTACGGCCTGGACGACGGGCAGCCGCGCACCCTCGATCAGATCGGCAAGCTTTTCGGCTTGTCGCGTGAGCGAGTCCGCCAGATCGAGCGCGAGGTCATGGGCAAACTGCGCCAGGGCGATCGCGCCGAGCGCCTCCGCTCGTACGCCAGCTGACCGAAACTCCCAGCTGACCGAACATCAGCGCAATCGGCGCGGTCCCAGATCGATCTTGGTCGGGACCGCGCCGATTCGCATTTTGGCGTCCGTTATCGCGGCACCCGACGACGACGCCAGGACCGGGTCGCACACCAACTCGCGCAGCTCCGGGAGATCCTCCGAGATGGCCGAGACGCGCTGAACGAAGTCGACGAGCGCATTCTTGTTCACCGGTTCCGCCGTTCGGTATCCGCTGAGCAGAGGCGCGGCTTTCGGCGCGTCGATCAGCGAAACCGCTTCCTGCTCGGTGAGCGGAAGAACTCGAAATGCTCTGTCACCCAACAGGTCCGAGATGATTCCGGACAACCCGAACGAGATCAGCGAACCGAACGAGACGTCGTCCTGCACCCTGATCACGCAGCCGATGCCCTTGGTGGCCATTTTCTGCACCTGGACCAACGGAGCACCCGACACCGCGGACAGATCGCGGTAGGCGCGGGCTACGGCGTCGCCGCCCACGACATCAAGTCGTACCCCACCGAGGTCAGGACGATGCCTCCACTGCTCACCCATTGCCTTGACGGCCACCGGGTAGCCCAACTCCTCCGCTGCGTCGACTGCCTCCTTCTCGGAAGTCACTCCTCGGAATGCGGCCACGGGTAGTCCGTAGCACTCGAGCAACTGGGCCGTTTCGAAGTCCGACAACCAGCGACCGTTCGGGCTGGCCGCATGCCACCCCGCGACCAACGATCGCGCGCGGGCGGTGTCGATGTCCGCGGGTCGAACGACGTTGTCCGGTGGACCGCTCAGCCACGCCGCGTAGCGCCACGCCTTGGCGAGAGCGTTCACGGCACGGTCGGGATCGGGGTACGAGGGGACCGAACCGCGAGCCGGGCTTCCGTCGTCGCCTAGATTCGCCAGGACCTCCGGGATGCCCTCGGCGGCGAGGAACGTCGTCACGATCGGCTTCGTCGCGCCTCGCACGACGTCGACGAGAGCCTGCGCGTACGCCTCCACCTTCAGGGTGACCGGCGGGACGAACACGGCGACCACCGCGTCGACGTCGGCGGACGCCAACGCCACGCTGATCGCGCCGGCGAACTCCGACGGTGATGCCGCCGCGCCGACGTCGACCGGAGCGCCCGATCGCAAGCCACGTGCGTTGGCGCCGTCTGCCGCGAGTACGCCGAGCGCCGTGGAGTTGCCGACCACCGCTACTCGCGGGCCGGCAGGGAGCGGTTGGTACCCGAGCAGGATGGCGCAGTCGAACAGTTCGGAAATGGACTCGACTTGGATCACCCCGGCCTGCTCGAACAGGGCACGAACGATGGAGTCGTCGATGTCGGTTCCCGTCGCGAGCGCCGGGGGAACCGCTCCGCGCCCACTCTTCACGGCCACGATCGGTTTGTTCCGGGCCACCCGTCGAGCGATTCGCCAGAACTTGCGCGCGTTGCCGAAACTCTCGAGGTAGAGCAGCACCACCTCCGTGCTCTCGTCCTGGTCCCAGTACTGCAGCAGGTCGTTGCCCGACAGATCCGCGCGGTTGCCTGCCGAGACGAAGGTCGAGAGCCCCAATCGGCGCTTCGACGCCTGGGCCAGAATCGCGATGCCCAGCGCACCGGACTGGCAGAAGAAGCCCACCCGGCCGCGTCCGGGCAATTCCGTTGCGAGCGTGGCGTTGAGCGAGATCTCGGGATCGAGGTTGGCGACACCGAGCGCGTTCGGTCCCACCAGACGCATGCCGTGCGCCCGTGCGGCGTGGACCAGTCGACGTTCGTTGGATCGACCGTCCTCCCCCGTCTCACCGAACCCCGAGGACACGACGACGAGTGCGCGCACACCTTTGGCGAGACAGTCGTCGAGAACCGCGTCGATCGCCTCGGCCGGAACCGCGGCGATGGCCAGATCGACCTCGTCGGGAATGTCACTGACCGTCGCGTAGGCGCGGACGCCGCGCACCGAGGTGTGCTCGGCGTTGACCGGGTACACCGGACCGGTGAACGACGCGCGGAGCAGGTTCGTCAGCACCGCGTTGCCGACCTTCGCCGGATCGGTCGACGCACCGATCACCGCAACCGATCGCGGGCGCAGAACGTTGCGCACACTGCGAGCCTCGGCGGCCCGTTCGCGTGAATTGCGAACGGTGACCAGGGCGTCGGTCGGGTCGATGTCGAAATCGAGACTGAGCACTCCGCCGTCGTAACTACGGCTGACCTGGTACCCGGCCTGACGAAACACGGTGACCATGTTGCGGTTCTCCGCGAGAACCTCGGCGATGAACCTGGTCACTCCGTTCTCCGCGGCGGCGCCGGCCAGGTGCTCGAGCAGTATCGGTCCCAGTCCGCGACCTTGGTGCGCATCCGCGACCACGAAGGCCACCTCCGCGGAATTGCCGTCGTGGCTCGCATTGCCGTTCTGGCCCGCAGCGTCGGCGGGCAACCGTTCGTAGCGCCCGACCGCGATGATCTCGTCGCCGAGGGTGGCCACGAACGCCACCCTGCTCGAGTGGTCCACCGTGGTGAAGTTGAGGACGTCGCGCTGCGGCATCGTGGGATACGGACCGAAATAGCGCAGGTAGCGCGTGCGCTCGGAGAGCTTCGAGTGGAAGTCGACGAGCGCGTCGGCGTCGGAGGGGACGATGGGACGCAGCCGCACCGCTCGACCGTCGGAGGCCAGCACGTCAGCGGCCCAGTGCTTCGGGAAGTTCTCCGCCTGCAGGCGCTCGCGGTCTTTGGACGTGAGTTCGCCGGACGCCGGTCGGGAACTATCGATCGAGTCAGTCACGGGGGTCCTCCGGGTCCAGACCGAGCAGCGGGAACACCGCGCGGCGAGTGGCGATGATGGCGGTGTCGATCCGTTCCAGTGAGCGATCGAGATGCGGGACACCGGATTCCGGCGTCCCTCCCGGCCCGTCCCACGGCGGGTAGTCCACGTCGCCGTCGTCGCTGAGGGTGGACGGCAGATCGATACTCGGTGCAATGCTGCGCACGTGGTCGTGCCATCCGCCCGGAATCGGTGTGGCGGGGTCGAGTTCGCGACCGAGCGCCGCGGCGATCAGATGCGTCCACGCTCGTGGAACGACGCGTACGAGGCCGTATCCCCCGCCGCCGACGGCCAACCAGCGACCCTCGGAGTGCTCGTCCGCGAGATCTCGCATGGCGAGGAAAGCGGCGCGTTGCCCGTCCACCGTCAGGCCGAGATCCGCCAACGGGTCTTCACGGTGGCTGTCCACTCCGCACTGGCTGACGATGATCTGGGGTCCGAACGCGCCTATCGCCCCGGGCACGATCGCGTGAAAGGCGCGAAGCCACAGTCGATCTCCGGTGCCCGGCAGCAGCGGCACGTTGACCGATGTGCCCTCGCCCTTCTCCGTTCCGATCTCGCTCGACCATCCGGTGTTCGGCCACAGCGTGGCGGGGTGCTGGTGGAGCGAGACGGTGAGAACGCGGGGGTCACCGAGGAACGCGGCCTGGACTCCGTCGCCGTGGTGGGCGTCGACGTCGATGTAGGCGATGCGGTCGAAACCGTTGTCGAGCAGCCACGAGATGGCCACAGCCGCATCGTTGTAGACGCAGAAGCCCGATGCCCAGTCGGGCATGGCGTGATGCATGCCCCCGCCGATGCTGACCGCGCGGCGCGAGGTGCCCGCAGCAATGGCGCGGGCCGCGGTCAGGGTTCCGCCGGCGATGACCGCGCTGGCGTCGTGCATGTCGGGAAAGATGGGGTTGTCCTCGGAGCCGAGGCCGTGCACGACCTCCGACGCCCGCACGCCGAGAGGCGAATCCAGCGGCGCCCGTTTCACCGCTGCGACGTACTCGGGAGTGTGAACGCGCAGTAACTCGCTGTCCGTGGCGGCCACGGGGGCGATGATCTCCGCACCGTCGAGCAACCCGATCCCGCGCGCCAGTTCCATCGTCAGGGCGAGCCGCGTCGGATTCATCGGGTGGTCGTCGCTCCACCGATAGGACAGATAGTCCTGGCTCCACACGACGGCGGGCAACGGGTGCGGGCTCCACTGCTGACCGGACTCCTGTGTCATGACCCCAAACTACGTGCACGGACGCTGTGACGGGGCATGCTCGGCCGGTCGACGTGCCGTGAGATGCGCGCGCACCGCGGAGTGGGTGAAGACCGTTAGAATCGGACGGAACGAAGGGTGTGATTGTGAAGGATCTGGTCGATACCACGGAGATGTACCTCCGCACGATCTACGACTTGGAAGAAGAAGGTGTCGTGCCCCTGCGGGCTCGCATCGCCGAACGACTGGAACAGAGCGGACCCACCGTCAGCCAGACCGTTGCCCGGATGGAGCGGGACGGGCTCCTGCTCGTCGCCGGCGACCGGCACCTGCAGTTGACGGAGAAGGGCCGCAACCTTGCGATCGCCGTCATGCGTAAACACCGTCTCGCCGAGCGTCTGCTCGTCGACGTCATCGGCTTGCGCTGGGAAGACGTGCACGCCGAGGCGTGCCGCTGGGAACACGTCATGAGCGAGGAAGTCGAGCGCCGCCTCGTCGAGGTGCTCGACAACCCGACGACCTCGCCGTACGGGAACCCGATTCCCGGCCTCGCACAGCTGGGTCTGAGCAAACCGGCAGAAAGGCCGGAGGATCTGGTCCGGCTCACCGATCTACCTGCGGGCAAGTCGGTCGCGGTGGTCGTTCGCCGACTGTCCGAACACGTGCAATCCGACCCCGAGGTCATCGCGCGGCTTCGCGAGGCCGGCGTCGTGCCCGACGCCCGCGTTACAGTCGTGGCGAAGCCGGGGGCCTCGGTCACCATCACTGTCCCCGGACACGACGACGTGGATCTCTCCGAGGAGATGGGACACGCCGTTCAGGTCAAACGGATCTGAGCAATTCGAACAGGGGCAAACTGTGAAGTTGGTGGTCACCGGCGGTGCCGGGTATGTGGGTGGCGTGTGCGCGGCGGTGCTCGTCGAACGTGGCCACGACGTCGTGATCGTCGATGATCTGTCGACGGGCAATCGCGACGGGGTGCCGTCGGCAGCCCGGTTCGTGGAGGGCAACGTCGCCGACGTCATCGGCGACGTTCTCTCCGGGGACACCTACGACGGCGTTCTGCACTTCGCTGCGCAGTCGCTCGTGGGCGAATCGGTGGAGAAGCCGGAGAAGTACTGGCGCGGCAATCTCGGTGCCGCGCTGGAACTTCTGGACGCGGTGACCGAGACGGGTGTTCCTCGGCTGGTGTTCTCCTCCACGGCCGCCACGTACGGTGAGCCGGAGAGTTCGCCCATCACCGAGAACGCCCCGACGCGACCCACCAACCCGTACGGTGCCAGCAAGCTCGCCATCGACAACGCGATCACCGGCTATGCGCAGGCACACGGCTTCGGTGCGACGAGCCTGCGGTACTTCAACGTGGCCGGCGCGCATGCCGGTTTCGGCGAGAATCGGGTCGTCGAAACACATCTCATCCCTCTGGTGTTGCAGGTGGCGCTCGGTCAACGCGAGAAGATCTCCGTGTTCGGTACCGATTGGCCGACACCCGACGGCACCGCCGTCCGTGACTACATCCATGTCCGCGACCTTGCCGATGCCCACCTTCTCGCACTGGAGTCCTCGGTTCCGAGCAGCCACCGAATCTTCAATTTGGGTTCTGGCCAAGGATTTTCGGTTCGAGAAGTCATTGCATCGTGCGAGCGCGTCACCGGTCTGCCCATCGCGGTGGAAAATGCTCCTCGCCGCGCGGGCGACCCGGCGGTGCTGGTGGCGTCCAGCGACAAGGCCATGGCCGATCTCGGGTGGAAGCCCACGTCGACCGACCTCGACGAGATCGTCGGCGATGCATGGGCTTTCCTGCAGCAGCTGGGCGAGCGTTCGCACAGCGCCGGCCGCACCTAGCCCACCGTGGGTGGCAGCGCGATCCCCAGTTCCACGAGGTCGTCGTAGGCGTTCCGAGCAACCTCCCGGACGAAATCCGGCCGCATCGCGTTCATCAGAGCGGTATCGAGCAGCGAGGCGAAGTTGTGGTCCGGCTGTGACGTCAACGCCGCCGCGAACGCGGTACCCGCTAGCGGCCCCTCCCCTCGCACGTAGGAAAAGAACCCGAGAAGTGTTGCTGCCGTTGCGCGGTCGGCTTCCGGAACTGCGCGTGTGACTGCGATCCACAGTTGTTGCGCCTGATCGGACACCGTGGTGATCGCCAGGGCGAGAAGCATGTCGCGCACCGCGATCCGTTCCACCGCCCACGCCGTTTCGGCGATCTCCATGGGACCGTAGGGGCTGATACGGTCCGTCTGCACCAGATTCAGAACCAACTGCATGCACTCGAGGTCGGTGCGCTCGGCGGCCCGTGTGGCGGCGAGGTCGATCGCCGTCTCCACCATTGTCCGCACGTCCTCCGGTGCCGGATCCAGGAGTCGTTCGATCTCTTCGCGTGATCCTCGGATGGCCTTGCCACCGACCACGGTCGCGAGCGTCACGGGAGCAGATCGGTGGTCGGTGAGTACCCCGCGGCGAGTGTCCCCGAAGAAGCTGGCCCACGGCGCATCCGTTTCGATTCGACCGACGATGTGCGCGCTGCGCAACTCGGTGCCGTACTCGTTGAGGATGGCGTCCACCACGTCCATCAAGAGGACGTGATCGTCGAGCGCCTCGTAGTCGCAGGGGTGGGTGATCCCGTAGGCGGTGGACGTCGAGGACGCTATGGCCCGCTCGACGTCGTCGGTGTCGTCGACGATCACGGCGATGGCCTGCAGGATGTCCTCCCGTTCGCAGAGCTCGGCGAGCTTCTTCACCACCTCCACCATGACGGGATGAACCCTGTGGGCGACGGTCGGTGGCGCCAGGTCGTGACGCATCGTCGGTCCGAGGGTGAACGACGGGCCGGTGCCCGAAAGGCACACGATCACGAGCGAACGGCTCGGGACGAAGCCCATGAGGGCGGGAAGCGCGGTCAGGAGGTCGGTGGGATCGGACAGCTTCGGCACGGGGGCCTCGGCCCATCCGTCGGATTCGGCGTGTGTTGTCATGCCGCAGAAGCATTCCGGGCCTGCGTGCCGGCGTTGCGGGGTCGACCAGGGCCCGAAACCCGGCTGTGGATGACGGCGTCGTCGGGCTTACCCGGGTATCAACCGACCTTCTGGACCGACTGGGTGAACAACTCGTCCAACGTGGCCGAGTCGGGTGTGTCGCCGGAGAACGACATGAAGGTGGCCGTGATGCGGACGTCCGATTTCTGCGCGACGAGCGACAGCATCGATTGGGTCACCTCACCGGAACCCGAGGTCACCGTGCGGCGATACGCAGCCGTGTCGTCGGCGTCGATGGGCGGAGCGGGCACCAGATCCGTTGTGACAGTGGACACCACATCGTTCGACGTCGCCTGGACCGACGGGCACTGCTCCCACTGCGACACCTGATCGGCGAGTGAGTCCCGCACCCTCGTGAGCTCGATGGAGATCGTCGCCCTGGTCTCGTTGTCGGTTCCGACCACGAGTGCGGTCGAGCCGGCTGCGGTGCCACGCGCGGACGGTTTGCAGCCGGCCGGATCGACGGATGCGTCCGCTCCGATCCCGTCGAGGTCCTGGGCCGCCGCCGCAGCGGCCTGTTGCGGTAGAACCACCGCTTCGTACGGAGCTGGAAACACGGACGGATCGACCAGCATCGTGTCCAAGCCGCCCTCGATCGGCGAACTCGACAGTGGTGCGGCGCTGCTCGGTTCCGGTGTGCCACTGACGGTGGATCCGCCGCAGCCGGCGACGATTAGAGCCGCGCCGGCTGCGAATGCTGCGTGACGGGTCCTACGACCCACGCTTGATCCACTCTTCGAGGTGGGGCGACTCGTCGCCGATGGATGTGCCGTCCCCGTGGCCGGTGTTGACGACCGTCGAGGCGGGTAGCGCGAACAAGCGGTCCCGGATGGATCCGATGATGGTCGGGAAGTCCGAGTAGGACCGCCCGGTGGCACCGGGGCCGCCGGAGAACAGCGTGTCCCCGCTGAACAACTGCCCCGCCTCGGGCAGGTACAGGCACGTCGAGCCCGGTGAGTGTCCCGGAGTGTGCATCGCTTCGATGTCGGTACCGGACACGGAGATCCGTTGCCCGTCCTCGATCACCTGATGAGACACACCGGGATGCGTCTGCTCCCACAGCATGTCGTCCGCCGGGTTGAGGAAGATCGGCGCGTCCAGTGCCGCGGCCAGTTCCGGTGCCACCGTCACGTGGTCGTTGTGGCCGTGTGTGCAGATGATTGCTCGCACAGTTCGCCCTGCCACCGCGTCGATGATCGGTTGCGCGGTGTGCGCCGCATCGACGATCACGACCTCGGAATCGTCGCCGATCAACCAGATGTTGTTGTCCACGTCCCACGTTCCGCCGTCGAGACTGAACGTGCCGGACGTGACAACCTTGTCGACTCGCAATGCGGCGCTCACAGCACGACCACCGAACGCAGGACCTTGCCGTCGCGCATCGTCTGGAACGCGACTTCGACGTCGTCCAATCCGACCCGCTCGGTCACGAATTCCTCGAGCGGGAGGCGACCCTGCTGATACAGGTCGACGAGCATCGGGAAGTCACGCTCGGGCAAGCAGTCGCCGTACCACGCGGACTTCAGAGATCCACCGTGACTGAAGAAGTCGATCAGCGGCATCTCGAGGGTCATGTCGGGAGTCGGGACTCCGACGAGGACGACGGTACCGGCGAGGTCGCGCGCAGCGAACGCCTGCTTGTACGTCTCCGGACGGCCGACAGCATCGATGACGACATCGGCGCCGAACCCGTCGGTGAGTCGCCGAATGGCCTCGACGGCGTCTTCTTCGCTTCCGTTGACGGCGTGTGTGGCGCCCAGCTTCAGCGCCCAGTCCAGTTTTCCCGGATCACGATCGACCGCGACGATGGTGGACGCGCCGGCGAGTTTCGCACCCACGACGGCGGCGTTTCCGACACCGCCACAGCCGATCACGGCCACCGAGTCACCGCGCTGCACGTTGCCGGTGTTCACCGCGGCTCCGATTCCGGCCATGATTCCGCATCCGAGCAGTCCCACCACGGCAGGATCGGCGTCGGGGGCAACCTTGGTGCACTGCCCCTCGTGCACGAGGGTCTTTTCCGCAAAAGCTCCGATTCCCAGGGCCGGCGTGAGCTCGGTGCCGTCTTCCAACGTCATCTTCTGCGATGCGTTGTGGGTGTCGAAGCAGTACCAGGGCTTGCCCTTCTTGCAGGCCCGACAGTCACCGCAGACCGCTCGCCAGTTCAGAACGACGAAGTCGCCGACCTCGACATGGGTGACGCCCTCCCCGATCGTCTCGACGATGCCGGCCGCCTCGTGTCCGAGCAGGAACGGGTATTCGTCGTTGATCCCACCCTCGCGGTACGACAGGTCGGTATGGCATACACCGCACGCCTGCACCTTCACGATCACCTCGCCCGGACCGGGATCGGGAATGGTGATGGTTTCGGTGGTCACCGGATCGCCCTTGCTTCTGGCGACGACGGCGCGGACCTGCTGTGGCATGTGTTCCTCCGAAGAGCTGTTGGTGAGACGTGTCTCATCAACCCTAACGACCCACGCATGCGAATACCCGCATGGACTCGCGTAGGCCGAACGTTCACCAGTTCGTGACACGGTGAGCACGCGCGCGTTCCCCGATCGGAGTATCTCTGGACGAATGTCGGACGGAAACGAATACGACCTGCTCGTCATCGGCTCGGGGCCGGGCGGGCAGAAGGCGGCCATTGCCGCGGCCAAGCTGGGCAAACGCGTCGCGATCGTCGAGAAGGGAAGCATGCTCGGCGGCGTCTGCGTCAACACCGGCACCATTCCGTCGAAGACCTTGCGCGAGGCGGTTCTGTATCTGACCGGAATGAGTCAGCGTGAGCTCTACGGGGCCAGCTACCGAGTGAAGGCCAACATCACCCCGCAGGACCTGCTGGCGCGCACCTCGCACGTAATAGGCAAAGAGGTAGAAGTGGTGCGGTCGCAGTTGCTGCGCAACCGCATCGAGATGATCACCGGCGAGGCGCGATTCCTCGACGCCAACACCCTGGCGATCGACGACCGAGCGCGCGGTGAACGGTTGACGGTCCGCGCGAAGAACGTGGTGATCGCCACCGGTACCGCACCGGCCCGTCCGGACGGCATCTCCTTCGACAACTACCGCGTTCTCGATTCCGACGGAATCCTCGACCTGCAGTTCATCCCCTCGTCCATGGTCGTCGTCGGTGCCGGTGTCATCGGCATCGAGTACGCATCGATGTTCGCAGCCCTCGGCACCAAGGTCACCGTGGTGGAGAAGCGCGACACCATGCTCGATTTCTGCGACCGCGAGATCGTCGAGGCCCTGCAGTTCCACCTCCGCGACCTCGCGGTGACCTTTCGCTTCGGCGAGGCGGTGACGACGGTCGACGTCGGTGAATCCGGTACGGTCACGACCTTGGCCAGCGGAAAGAAGGTTCCCGCCGAGACCGTCATGTACTCCGCGGGGCGACAGGGGATGACGGACGCGCTCGACCTCGAGAAGGCCGGCCTGGAGGCGGACGCTCGGGGTCGGATCTTCGTCGACGACAACTTCCAGACCAAGGTCGACAACATCTACGCCGTCGGCGACGTCATCGGGTTCCCCGCGTTGGCGGCGACGTCGATGGATCAGGGGCGACTCGCCGCGTATCACGCGTTCGGCGAGCCCACGACGAAGCTCACGGACCTGCAACCGATCGGCATCTACTCCATCCCCGAGGTGTCCTACGTCGGTGCGACCGAGGTCGAGCTGACCAAGAACTCCGTTCCCTACGAGGTCGGTGTCTCGCGTTACCGCGAGCTTGCGCGCGGCGGGATCGCCGGTGACTCCTACGGGATGCTGAAGATGCTTGTCTCCACGGAGGACCGAAAGCTGCTCGGAGTGCACATCTTCGGGTCCGGCGCCACGGATCTGGTGCACATCGGCCAGGCGGTCATGGGGTGTGGCGGCACAGTCGACTATCTCGTCGACGCCGTCTTCAACTACCCCACACTGTCGGAGGCCTACAAGGTGGCCGCGCTGGACGTCACCAACAAGATTCGCGCGTTGAAGGCCTTCAGCTGACCGCCCGCACGCGAGCGAGGGGAATCAGACCGCACTCTCGGGGTGTTGAAGGGTAGGCGTGGGACGATAGAGGCTGCGCGCCACGAGAGGAGTCGTCATGGACGAGAAGTCAGGGATGTACGAGCTGGAGTTCCCCGCACCTCAGGTGTCCTCCGCGGACGGACTGGGACCGGTGCTGGTGCACGGCCTCGAAGGGTTCTCCGATGCAGGTCACGCCGTGAAGCTGGCGACTGCCCACATGCTGGACACGCTCCAGACCGAGCTGGTGGCATCGTTCGACGTCGACGAACTGCTGGACTACCGCTCGCGTCGCCCCATGATGACGTTCAAGTCCGACCACTTCGCTGCGTACGAGGAGCCGAGTCTCAACCTCTACGCCGTCCGCGACGCGACCGGAACACCGTTCCTGCTGCTGTCCGGCCTCGAGCCCGATCTCAAGTGGGAACGGTTCACCACCGCGGTCCGCCTGTTGGCGGAGCAGCTCGGCGTCCGTCGCACCATCGGTCTGAACTCGATTCCGATGGCCGTCCCGCACACCCGTCCTCTCGGAGTGACGGCGCATTCGACCAACAAGGAGTTGATCGAGGATCAGCACCGTTGGGCCGGTGAACTTCAGGTCCCGGGCTCCGCATCGTCACTGCTCGAATATCGGATGGCCTTGCACGGTCACGAGTCGATGGGCTTCTCCGTGCACGTTCCGCACTACCTCGCGCAGACGTCGTTCCCGAGTGCGGCCGAGACCCTCCTCGAGAACGTGGCCCTGTCCGCCGACCTCGAGCTCCCTCTCCTTGCTCTGACCGAGGCCGCTGCCCGCGTACGGGAGCAAGTCGATCAGCATGTCGAGGGCAACACGGAGGTGCAGTCCGTCGTGCACGCCCTCGAACGCCAGTACGACACCTTCGTCACCGCACAGGAGCAGCAGTCGACGCTTCTGGCCAGTGACGAGGAGCTGCCGAGCGGAGACGAACTGGGCGCCGAGTTCGAGAAATTCCTCGCCGAGCAGGGAAAGTTCGAGGAGAACGACGACAGCACGGACTCCTGAGCACCCTCGGGCCGAAACGCAGTCGTAACCGCGCCCACCGGGTGACTTCGGCCACGCGGGTCTAGGCTTCGACCGAGATCATCAAAAGTTGTTCTTGCGTCGACGGTGGGAGCGGGTTCATGGCAGGTGTACGCCTGTGACCGACCAGCGCCGACGGGCGTTGCGCCCCGTTCCCAACGACACCCAGCCCCGCCTGGTGTTCCGTACGATCCACGGCTACCGCCGGGCCTTCCGCATGGCGGGCGAGGGCCCCGTCGTCCTTCTTATCCACGGCATCGGGGACAACTCGGAGACGTGGCAAGAGCTGATTCCGCACCTTGCGCAGCGCTACACCGTGATCGCGCCGGACCTGCTCGGCCACGGCCGCTCCGACAAACCACGTGCCGACTACTCGGTTGCCGCCTATGCGAACGGCATGCGCGATCTTCTCTCCGCCTTGGGTATAGACCAGGTCACCGTGGTCGGGCACTCGCTCGGCGGCGGGGTGGCCATGCAGTTCTCCTACCAGTTCCCGCAGATGGTCGAACGGCTCGTTCTCGTGTCGGCGGGTGGTGTCACCAAGGACGTTCATCCCGCGCTGCGCCTGATGTCCGTTCCCGTGGTCAACGAATTCATGAAGTTGCTGAGACTCCCGGGCGCCGGGACCGCGATGAGGATGCTCGGATCTGCGGTCGGTGCGCTCGACGGATCACGGCTGCGTCCCGGCGCGATGTTGCACGACACCCCCGATCTGGTTCGTGTGTTGAGTGACCTTCTCGACCCCACCGCCTACGCGGCCTACCTCCGGACATTGCGCGCGGTGGTGGACTGGCGAGGACAGGTCGTGACGATGTTGGACCGCTGTTATCTCACCGAAAACCTGCCGGTGCAATTGATCTGGGGAGATCAGGACATCGTCATCCCGGTGGCCCACGCCCACCTCGCGCATGCCGCCATGCCGAACTCGCGACTCGAGATCTTTCGCGGATCCGGACACTTCCCGTTCCGTGACGATCCGATGCGGTTCCTGCAGGTCCTCGAGGAATTCCTGGGCGACACCGCGCCGCTGCACTTCGACGAGGCGCGCTGGCGTCAGATGCTCGTCTCCGGTGTCGGCGAGGACATGATCACCGGCAGCCCATCCACCCGTCAGGCGGTTCTCGGTGCCATGGGGTCCGACGAGCGGTCGGCCACCTAACCTGTAGGGGTGCTCCTCTCGTCCCGCGTCCCCCCGAATTCCGACTCCACCTCTCCCGACGCCTTGTACGACGCGTTCACCGAATGGATCACCGAACGGGGGCTCGAGCTCTACCCGCTGCAGGACGAAGCAGTCATCGAGCTGGTCACCGGAAACAACGTCATTCTCGCGACACCCACAGGGTCGGGTAAGTCCATGGTGGCCGTGGCAGCACACTTCGCGGCCTTCTCGGCCGGAGTCCGCTCGTTCTACACGGCGCCCATCAAGGCGCTGGTGAGCGAGAAGTTCTTCGCACTGTGCGAAATCTTCGGTTCGGAGAACGTCGGAATGGTGACCGGTGACGCTGCGGTGAACGCGCAGGCGCCCATCATCTGTGCCACCGCCGAAATCGTGGCCAACATGGCACTTCGCGAGGGACCGGACTCGTCCATCGGGCAGGTGATCATGGACGAGTTCCACTACTACTCCGAACCCGACCGCGGGTGGGCCTGGCAGGTTCCGCTCATCGAGCTCCCCAAGGCCCAGTTTCTGCTGATGTCGGCCACTCTCGGTGACGTCTCCTTCTTCCGGGACGACCTGACCCGACGCACCGGCCGCACCACCACCGTGGTGTCGGGATCCGAAAGACCTGTCCCCCTGATGTTCTCCTACCGGCTGACACCGGTCGTCGAGACCATCGAGGAGCTGGTGAACACTCACCTCGCGCCCGTGTACGTCGTGCACTTCACTCAGGCCGCCGCCCTGGAGCGCGCACAGGCGCTCACGAGCGTGAACGTGACGACCAAAGCCGCCAAGGACGCCATCGCCGAGGCCATCGGCAACTTCAGGTTCACGACCGGTTTCGGAAAGACTTTGTCGCGCTTGGTTCGCCACGGCATCGGGGTGCACCACGCCGGCATGCTCCCCCGCTATCGACGGCTGGTGGAGAAGCTGGCGCAGGAGGGCCTGCTCACCGTCATCTGCGGCACGGACACCCTCGGGGTCGGCATCAACGTGCCCATCCGAACTGTGCTCCTGACGGGCCTGACCAAGTACGACGGGATTCGCACCCGCCAACTGCGTGCCCGCGAGTTCCACCAGATCGCGGGGCGCGCCGGCCGAGCCGGATACGACACGCTCGGCACCGTCATGGTGCAGGCACCCGAGCACGAGGTCGAGAACGCGCGACTGGTCGCCAGGGCTGGGGACGATCCGAAGAAGCTGAAGAGAATTCAACGCAAGAAAGCGCCGGAGGGATTCGTCTCCTGGGGCGAACCGAGTTTCGAGCGCCTCGTCGCGGCCAGCCCGGAACCCCTGACGTCACGCTTCTCGGTCACCAACTCGATGCTGCTGAACGTCATCGCACGCCCGGGGAACTGCTTCGAGGCGATGCGCCATCTGCTCGAAGACAATCACGAGACACGCGCGATGCAGCGACGCCACATCCTGCATGCCATCCGTCTGTATCGCGGTCTGCGGGACGCCGGCATCGTGGAGCAGCTGCCCGAGCCGGACGCAGACGGACGTACGGCCAGACTCACCGTGGAACTGCAGCGCGATTTCGCTCTGAACCAGCCCCTGTCGACGTTCGCGCTGGCCACCTTCGAGCTGCTCGACGTCGAATCCCCCACGCACGCACTCGATGTGGTCTCCATCATCGAGTCGACGCTGGACGACCCACGGCAGATCCTCATGGCCCAACAACACGCCGCGCGCGGGGAGGCCGTCGCGCAGATGAAAGCGGACGGTCTCGAGTACGAAGAGCGGATGGAACTGCTCGAGGAGGTCACGTGGCCGAAGCCGTTGGCGGAGCTGCTCGTACCCGCCTTCGAGATCTACCGAGGCGGTCATCCGTGGATCTCCGAGTTCGCGCTGTCGCCCAAGTCGGTGGTACGCGACATGATCGAGAAGACCATGACGTTCGCCGAACTCATCAGCCACTACGGACTGTCTCGATCCGAAGGTCTGGTGCTTCGCTACCTTGCGGACGCGTATCGCGCTCTGCGGCAAACGGTTCCGCCGGAAGCACGTACCGACGAGGTAGGCGACATCACCGAATGGCTCGGGGAGCTCGTGCGGCAGGTCGACTCCTCACTCCTCGACGAATGGGAGAACCTCAGCGATCCCACCTTCGAAGAGGACGGCACGCCCATCGTCGCCTACGGCGGTGACACACCCAAGCCCATCTCCGCGAACCCGCGCGCGTTCCGAATCATGGTGCGCAACGCGCTCTTCCGCCGCGTCGAGCTCGCATCACTGAAACGCTGGGACGCCCTGGACGCTCTGGGCCACGATCTGGACTGGGAGTACGAACTCGAGCCGTACTTCGACGAGTACGACACCATCGGCACCGGGCCGTCCGCCCGCGGCCCGCAGCTGTTCACGCTCGCCGTCGCCCCGGACGGGACCACTGCGCGTCAGGTACTGGAGGATCCCGCCGGTGATCACGGGTGGTCGATCGACGCGGTGATCGACGTCGACGAATCCGACGCGCTGGCCGAGATCGTCTTCGACGACATGACGGTGACGGCCGGCTGATCGCACCGGCCCGTATTCTCGGATCATGTCGATCGAGGTGTCCGTGGTTCGAGTTTTCGCCGATCAGGGAGGGCGGTTCGGAAATCGCCTGGGAATTGTCGACGCGTCCGTCGTCGATCCCGCCGATCGACAGGAGGTGGCGCGGCGAATCGGTTTCAGTGAGACGGTGTTTCTCGAGGTCCCCGACGACTCCGCGCACTCCGTCAACGTCGACATCTTCACTCCGGCGGTGGAGCTCCCCTTCGCGGGCCACCCGACGGTGGGAGCTGCGGCGTGGCTTGCAGGACGCGGCACCCCTGTCACGGTGCTCGAGGTGAAAGCCGGTGACGTGCTGGTCCGGCAGGTAGACGACATTCTGAGCGTCCGTGCCAAAGCCGAATGGTGCCCGAACTTCGAGTTCCATCGAGTCGACTCCGTGGAACAGGTGGTCGACTTCGACGCGGCCGCCTATCGAACGGGCCATCACTACGTGTGGGCCTGGGCAGACGAGGCCACGGGCGCCGTCCGTTCGCGAATGTTCGCACCTGACATGGGTGTTGCGGAGGACGAGGCGACGGGTTCGGCGGCGGTGCGCATCACGGAACTGCTCGGACGCGATCTCGATATCACTCAGGGACGAGGGTCGCGCCTGACGACGACGTTCGGAGACGACGGGTGGATCGAAGTCGGTGGCCGCGTGGTCCGGGAGCCACCGTTCACGATCGATTCCTGACGGCTACCGCGACTTCCTCTCCGAGCTCGACTCCGGGGGTCAACGGGAGCGAGTCACCGCTCCAGAACTTGCCGGGGTCGTACCAGTTGGCGCGTCGGCGGGCCTCGAGCAGGCCCATCGCTTCGTAGGTGAGCGCAACGACCTCGGCGCAGTATGCAGTTTCGAGGGCGACTCCCGCTTTGTCCCCACGCCCCGGCAGGGAGGGAAGCCGCCCGGCGAACCACCGTCCCGCCAACCTCGCCGTCGTCGGAAACGCCGTCCCATCCATGCGCGCGATGGTCTTCAGCAGGGCGTCTTCCTGATGACGAGTCACCGGTGCCTGCAGTTGGCGAATCCACGCTCGCTGGGAGTACTTCTCCGACCAGTGCACCACCGCATCACGCAGGTCGTGCAACTGGACTCCGCGCTGGTGTTTCCCGGTCCACATGTCCTGCAACCGGTTTCCGAGTTCCGCGTGCCACATTAACGGTGGCAGATCGTCGAGCACCACCGCCATTCCCACGTGGTTGACGGGGCTGTTGGTCAAGGTCTGTATCGCCCGGTCCGGAAGCGACGTCCCGCGGAAGATCCAGATGTCACCCGTGCGCGTCTGGTCCACGGCCTGATCGAGACTCACGAGCGATGGCATACACATGAGACTAATCTGAACCGATGCGATGGTCCTCGGTGTTCAAGATCGTCGGCTTGGCGGGCGCAGTCGGCGTCGCCGCCAGTGGAGCGCTCGCCGTGCGGTCGGAACGACAACGACGCGCGTACTCACCGGACGACGTTCGCGAACAGCTCCACCGACGACTGGCCGTGGCCACGTCCGAGACCGAGCCCGAGTCCGTCCCCGCGGTGAAACCGGGCCGCCTCGCTCGGCTCAGGCGTCGAGCGCGCGCGCGGTAGCGGCAGCCATCTCCTCGACTTCGGCGTCGGTCATGACGAACGCCGGAGAGAACTGGATGGCACCCTGTCCTGCGGCGCGCGCCGACACTCCCTCGCGCCGCAGCGCCTTGACGAACGGCATCGCCTCCGCGGGATCGGCGAACTGGACCGCTGCCACCGCGCCCAGACCACTGCGCACCTCGGAGATGCGCTCGTGGTCGGCGAGCGGACTCAGGTGGCGGTGCAGCGCGTTCTGCACGCGGGTCGCCTCGTGCACCAGGTTCTCGCGCTCCATGATGTCGAGGGTCGCCATGGCCGCGGCGGCTGCGCCGGCGTGACCGCCGTAGGTGTAGCCGTGCCGCCACCACGTTCCGCCCGAGTAGAACGGCTCGGCGACGTTCGGAGCAACGAACACCGCGCCCATCGGCACGTATCCCGACGTCAATCCCTTTGCGGTGGTCATCATGTCGGGCTGCAGGTCGAACTTGGTCGAGGCGAACCAGTCACCGCCGATGCGTCCGAATCCGGTCACCACCTCGTCGGCCACGAACAGAATGTCGTGGTCACGGCAGATCTGGCGCACCTCGTGCAGGTATCCCGACGGCGGCAGATAGATGCCGCCCGCGCCGATCACGGGCTCGGCGAAGAAGGCCGCGATGGTGTCCGCGCCCTCCCGCTCGATCAGTTCCAGCAACGACTTGGCGTCGTCCCACGTGACCGTGCGGGCGTCGGGCATCAGCTCGCCGTAGTGCTCGCGATTGAGCGGGATGCCGGCGAGAGATGTTCCGCCGACATGCATTCCGTGGTACGCCTTCTGCCTGCCGACGATGACCGTCTTGCCCGGCTGCCCCACCTGGTTCCAGTACCTGCGGGCGAGCTTGGCGGCGGTGTCGATCGAATCCGAGCCGCCGGAGGTGAAGAAGATCTTGCTTCCGGCGACCGGCGCGATGGCCGCGAGCCGTTCGGCCAGAGCCAGCGTGATCTCGGGAACGACGTCGCCGAACGTGGAATAGTGCGCCAGCGTGGACAGTTGGCGTGCCACGGCGTCGGCAATCTCGGTCCGTCCGTGCCCGACGTTGGTGAACCAGAGACCGGCTGTTCCGTCGAGGTAGCGGTTGCCGTCGGCGTCCCAGATCGACGCTCCGTCACCCTTCGAGATCACGAACCGGCCGCCGTCCTCGACGGTCTTCATGTCGGCGAATCCATGCCAGAACGCTGCAGCAGTCATGCCGCACACACTAGCGAGCGCGGGCCGAGCGCCTTCGTCCGGCGAGCTCACCGAGGTTCGCGATGGCCATCGCAATCAGGACGAATCCACCGATCAGAACGATCAGCCCGATCCCCAGGGCGACGTAACCCTGCGTCCGAGGATCGAGGAACGGATACGGATACCACTCGACGATCGGCCCCCGGATCAGCGAGTACACACCGTATGCGACCGGGAACCACAACCAGGACAGCGCTGTTCGGTTCGAGATCGCAGTGCGCGCGGGCGCGATCAGCCAATCGAGGAGGATTGCGAGCGGGACGATGCGGTGCAGAACGTTGTTGGTCCACGGGTCGCGAACGTTGACGTCGACTTCGGCCAGCAACACGGCGTACACGATTCCCGTGATCACCATGTACGTCACGACGCTGCCGCGGAAGGCGTCCCACCGCGGTGACTGCGGGTCGAGTGCGCCACCCACACCCAGCACGACGACAGCCAGAACGTTGCTCAGCACCGTGAAGTAACTGAAGAAATTCGCGATGGTGAAACCGGGCACGTCACCACTGCTGGCAGGGATGTACACCAGTGCCGCCAGGGACGCCGCAGCGCACACGACGCGGCCGACGCGGATCGACGGGTGTGTCATGCGGACGATGGTGACACGTCACGGGCCCGAGATGGGCCGATCGATGCGATAGATGTAGTGCAGCGGGTCGTCGATCGGATTGTCCGGTTCCATCGCGCCCTCGCCGATCCGGCGAAATCCGGCCTTCTCCACTGCCCGCCACGACGCGGTGTTGGCAGCAACGATCGCGACCAGCACACACGGCACCTCGGGTTGCGTTCGCCAGGTGTCGTCCACCACGGCGGCGATGATCCGCGAACCCAACCCGAGCCCCCGCAGCGACGCGTCACCGACGAGGTAGTCGAGTTCGACTGCCCCCTCCAGCACCGTCACGATGCGTGCGAAGTCGGCGAGGTCGGTGTCGTATGCGGCGATCGGCGACCGTTGCACCAGCGCCACCGGGACGCCGTCGCGGCACACGATCAGGTCCTCCCCCGCCTCCTCGCCGCGCACGCTGGGACCGAAATCGCGCGCCACGGCCTCGCCCGACGGCTCGTGGTTCCACCATCGGGCAACCTGCGGCTCCGTGAACCAGGTCGACAACAGCCCGAAGTCGGCCTCGGTCAACCTGCGCCACGAGAGATCGGACTCGACGTCACTGCCCACGGTGGAGATAGTGACACCGATTAGACTGATGTGCAGAATGCCCACGTCACCTTCCCCCCGCTCTCAGCTCACCTCCCGGCTACGCGAGTTGACCGTCCGCGACGCGTACCGCATCGGCCAAAACCTCGATCGTGCCCGCGACGACGCCGCCCTCGCCAAGATCACCACGGAAATCGAGCGCGCCGAACTCACCGTGGAGAACCGACGCGCCTCCGTCCCGGAGCTCACGTACCCCGAGTCGTTGCCGGTCACCACCCGCCGCGGCGACATCGCGGCTGCCATCGCCGCCCACCAGGTGGTCATCGTCGCCGGTGAGACGGGTTCGGGAAAGACGACCCAGATCCCGAAGATCTGCCTCGAGCTGGGCCGCGGCGTCCGCGGCGTCATCGGTCACACACAGCCCCGGCGTATCGCCGCCCGTACGGTTGCCGAACGCATCGCCGAGGAGCTGGGACAGCCGCTCGGTGAGAGCGTCGGCTACAAAGTGCGCTTCACCGACCAGTCGTCGGACAACACGCTGGTCAAACTCATGACCGACGGAATCCTTCTGGCCGAGATTCAGCGCGACCGTTTCCTGCGCCAGTACGACACCCTCATCATCGACGAGGCCCACGAACGCAGCCTGAACATCGACTTCATCCTCGGGTATCTCGCGCAACTGCTACCCCGTCGGCCGGATCTGAAAATCATCGTCACGTCGGCGACCATCGACCCCGAACGCTTCGCCGAGCACTTCCGCAACGCCGGTGCGCCGGCGCCGATCGTGGAGGTGTCGGGGCGTACGTTCCCCGTCGAAGTGCGGTACAGCCCGCTGACGGTCGACGTGGGCGAGGAGACCGTCGACCGTGACCCGGTGGACGCCACCTGCGACGCCGTACAGGAGCTCCTGCACGAGCCCGAGGGTGACGTCCTGGTCTTCCTCTCCGGTGAACGCGAGATTCGAGACACTGCCGACGCTCTGCGCGACCGGGCGATGCGCGGGGTCGAGATTCTGCCGCTCTACGCCAGACTGTCTGCCGCCGAACAACATCGGGTGTTCACTCGGCACACGGGTCGGCGGGTGGTGTTGTCCACCAATGTCGCCGAGACATCGCTGACGGTCCCGGGTATCCGCTACGTCGTCGACCCCGGCACCGCTCGGATCTCGCGGTACTCGGTGCGGACCAAGGTTCAGCGTCTGCCCATCGAACCGATTTCGCAGGCGTCTGCCCGGCAGCGCGCCGGGCGGTGCGGCCGCGTCGCGGACGGCATCTGCATTCGGCTCTACTCCGAAGAGGATTTCGATTCGCGCCCCGAGTTCACCGAGCCGGAGATCCTGCGCACCAACCTCGCGTCCGTCATTCTGCAGATGACCTCGCTGGGTCTCGGCCGTATCGAGAAGTTTCCCTTCGTCGAGGCGCCGGATCCACGCGCCATCAGAGACGGTCTCGGCCTGTTGGACGAACTCGGTGCCATCGACCACTCTCCCAAAGAAGTCGACACCGGCCCGACCTTGACGCAGTTGGGGCGTGAGCTCGCGGGGTTGCCTGTCGATCCGCGTATGGCTCGAATGTTGGTCGAGGCCAACCGAACCGGATGCTTGAAAGACATGCTGATCATCGTCTCCGCCCTGTCGATCCAGGACGTGCGGGAGCGGCCCGCCGAGCACCAGCAGGCGGCGGACGAGAAGCATGCGCGCTTCGCGGTGGAGAACTCGGACTTCCTGGCGTATCGCGCGCTGTGGAACTACCTGCGGGAGCAACGGGACGAGTTGTCGTCCAACCAGTTTCGACGGATGTGCAAATCGGAGTTCCTGCACTACCTGCGCATCCGTGAGTGGCAGGACCTGCACGGTCAACTGCGGCAGATCACCCGTGGCCTGGGGTGGACAGTGTCCGACACGGTCGCCTCCGACACGGTCGCCTCCGATACGACAGTGCATCAGGCGTTGCTCGCGGGACTGTTGTCGCACATCGGTGTTCGTGAAGGCGACAAGAGGGACTTCCTCGGCGCACGAGGGAGCAAGTTCGCCGTTTTCCCTGGCTCGAGCCTGTTCAAGAAGCCTCCGCGCTGGGTCATGGCCGCCGAACTGGTGGAGACTTCACGCCTGTGGGCGCGCATGGGCGCTCGAATCGAACCGGAGTGGGCCGAGAAACTCGCGCCGCACCTGGTGAAGCGCGCATACTCGGAACCACACTGGTCGATCAAGCGCGAAGCGGCGATGGCGTACGAGCGGGTCACGCTGTACGGAATTCCGCTGGTGACCAAGCGGCCAGTGAACTACGGACCCATCGACACCGAGGTCTCTCGCGAACTCTTCATCCGACACGCCCTGGTCCAGGGTGAGTGGCGGACACATCACGCGTTCTTCCGTGCGAATCAGGAATTGCGCAGCGACGCCGAGGAATTGGAGCAGCGGGCCCGCCGGCGCGACATCGTGGTCGACGACGACGCACTGTTCGCCTTCTACGACGAACGCGTTCCGGCGACAATCGTCTCGGCGCGCCATTTCGATCGGTGGTGGAAGAAGACCGTCCGAACGTCGCCCACTATGCTCGATTTCGACCGCACCACGGTCGTCAACACCGATGCCGCGTCGGTTCTCGGCGGCGAGTACCCGGACGCCTGGAGACAGGGCGAGCTGCAGTTCGCGTTGACCTACCAGTTCGAGCCGGGGAAGGACGACGACGGTGTGACCGTGCGCATCCCGGTCGCGTTGCTGGCTTCGGTATCCGACGTGGGATTCGACTGGCTCGTCCCGGGGATGCGCCAGGAACTCGCCGCCGCCTTGATCAAGACGCTCCCGAAAGAGTTGAGGCGCAACGTCGTTCCCGCACCCGACTACGCGAAGGTAGCGCTGGCGGCCGTGCGTCCGCGGTCGGAACCGCTGACGTTCGCCCTCGCCCGTGAATTGTCCCGGCTGGGGTCGACGCGCATCGCGCCGACGGATTTCGACCCCGGCTCGCTTCCGACGCACCTGAAGATGACCTTCGTCGGTCAGGACGAGAACGGGCGTGAGTTGGCTCGATCGACCTCACTGCCCGAGCTCCGTCGCATGCTCGGGGCACGGGCGTCCTCGGCGGTGGCCCGCGCTGCGGCCGACTCGGAGCGCGCGCCCACCACACGCTGGACGTCGGAGACACTCGGCACCCTGGAGCCGACGGTCACCCGCACCGTGGGCGGTCAGAAGGTCACAGGGTATCCGTCGCTGGTGTCGGAAAACGGTGGCGTTGCGGTGAGGGTTCTCAGTTCTCCCGCGGCGCAGCGCGTGTCGATGCGGGACGGCACGCGTCGGCTCCTTCTCGATGCCGTACCCACGTCGTCGAAGTCGATCCTCGGCGGGCGTACGAACAGTCAACGCCTCGCGCTGGGCCAGAACCCACACGGCAGCCTCGACGCCCTTCTGGACGACTGCCGCACTCTTGCTGTCGACGACATCATGATGGCGAACGGCGGACCGGTGAGCTCCCCCGACGCATTTTCCGCCCTGGTGACGGTGGCGCGAGCTCAGTTGCCCGCTCGCGTGGCGCGCATCGTGCGAGCCGTCGAACCGGTCCTCGCCGCGACTGCGCGACTGCGATCGGTCCTGCACGGAGCAACCGGAGACCCTGCCGACGATGTGCGGGAACAACTGGATTCACTGATCTTCCCCGGCTTCGTGTTCGAGACGGGAGAGAACCATCTTCCGGACTTACCGCGTTACCTGCAGGCCGCCGTCGAGCGGCTCGAGGCTCTTCCGTCGAGTGCGAACCGCGACCGCGTCGGCATGGACGCGCTCGACCGGGTCTACGCGGTGTACGAGGCGTTGTTGACCTCCGTGCCCGAATCGCGCCGGACCACGCCCGCGATCAGAGAGGTTGCGTGGATGATCGAAGAGTTGCGAGTGAATCTGTTCGCTCAGAAGTTGGGAACGCCGTATCCCGTGTCGGAGAAGAGAGTCCGACGTGCGATCGAGGATCTCCGTCGCAGCTGACTCAAGACCCGTCGAGTGACTCGGCTCGATGCTCGCGGAGGTCCTTGATCTCGCGTTCGAAATCGTCGGCGCTGCTGAACGAGCGATAGACGGACGCGAACCGAAGATATGCCACTTCGTCGAGGTCTCGTAGCGGTCCGAGGATGGCCAAACCGACCTCGTTGCTGGGGATCTCGGCTGATCCCGACGCTCGAACTGCGTCCTCTACCTGCTGCGCCAGCAATCCCAACGCGTCGTTGTCCACGTCGCGACCCTGGCATGCCCGGCGCACACCCTTGATGACCTTCTCGCGACTGAACGGCTCGGTGACGCCGCTCCGCTTGACGACCGACAGCACCGCCGTCTCGACAGTGGTGAAGCGACGTCCGCATTCTGGACAAGATCGACGCCGGCGAATGGCCTGGCCCTCGTCAGCCTCGCGCGAGTCGACCACTCGCGAGTCGGGATGGCGACAGAACGGGCAGTGCATGAAACAAGACTACCTGTCGGTGATCAGCGCCCGATGCAGGCAGCGGGCCCGCTCGGAGGCGGTCAGTAGTGCACGATCGATGTGGTGGACGGGGACGGCACCTCGTCGGTGTCGGCGCGCATGTTGGCGACGCCGATCAAGCCGAGCGACAGGACTGCAGTGACCACGGCGACCGCGATCATCTGTCCGAACCCGATCCGTGAAGGCTGCTCGTGCTCGGTCTGCGACACGCCCGGCCCGCACTGGCCGTATTCGAACGATCCTGCGGCCGGACGCGACGCGACCGGCCGACGAACCGGAGCACTGCGGTGGACGGTGTCGCGGTCGACGACTGCAGTGGAACGAACACCGACCGGGGCGCGTCGCACCGCAGGGCGGCGATCGGCAACAGCGCAGGCGGTCGAACTGCCGGTCGACGCGGAGCTACCGGTGAGGACTGAACTGCTGGTCAGAACGGTACTTCTGGTCATCGGAACAACTCCCTGTCGTACGCGTCGACCGCGGTGGGCCGACTGTGTCGGTGTTCGAACGTCGAAAGGCTTTCGAATGTCAGGCCCTCGATCTTCGATCACGCGTTCGAAAGAACGCATGTGCGATTTGTAGCACGCAGCTCCGACAAAGTCTCCGAAACACGCGACACGCTTCGAACAGGTGTTTGATCGAACAGGTGTTTCGGTCTAAATTCGTGGCATATCGCACAGCTTGTTCGAACACCGGTAGCACGCAGAACCAGGAGGCCAGACGGATGAAGGACGACAACTCGTCACCCACATCGGGAACACGGAAGAGGGGCTCGGAACGCAGCGGCGCTGTGCCCGAGTCGGGTTCGGTCGCCGTCGGTGTTCCCGATGCGGACATCACGGCAGGTCTGACGGATCGCCAGCGTCGAGTTCTCGAGGTCATTCACGCATCGGTTCGTGAACGGGGATATCCGCCGAGCATTCGCGAGATCGGTGACGCAGTGGGGCTCACGTCCACCTCGTCGGTCGCGCATCAATTACGCACCCTCGAGAAGAAGGGCTTTCTCCGGCGTGACCCCAACCGGCCCCGTGCCGTCGATGTTCGTGGACTCGACGATCCCGCCCAGGACGTGACCCAGACCGTCCCCGAGGTCGAGACGGACGTTGCGGTGACGGATTCGGATCGATTGCCGGCCCCGACCTTCGTTCCTGTACTCGGCCGCATCGCCGCCGGCGGACCCATCCTCGCGGAACAGGCAGTGGAGGACGTGTTCCCGCTCCCCCGCGAGCTCGTCGGTTCCGGATCTCTCTTTCTGCTGCGTGTCGTCGGTGAGTCCATGATCGACGCCGCGATCTGCGACGGCGACTGGGTCGTCGTACGTCAGCAGAACGTGGCGGAGCAAGGAGACATCGTGGCCGCCATGATCGACGGTGAGGCGACGGTCAAGACGTTCAAGCGCATCGACGGTCAGGTGTGGCTGATGCCCCACAACCCGCTGTTCGAACCCATCCCCGGCAACCACGCGGTCGTCCTGGGCAAGGTCGTCACGGTCATGCGCAAGCTGTAGAAGTCCCGACAGACGAACACCCCGGATGCTCGCGGCATCCGGGGTGTTCGTCTGTGACGGGTCGGGTCAGAGATTCAGCCCGCGGCCGATGATCTCCTTCATGATCTCCGTGGTGCCGCCGTAGATGGTCTGTACACGAGAATCCATGTAGGCCTTGGCAATCGGGTACTCCTTCATGTACCCGTAACCACCGTGCAGCTGTAGGCACCGGTCGATCAGCTTGACCTGAGACTCGGTGGTCCACCACTTGGCCATCGCAGCTTCCTGGACGGTCAGCTTCTCGTCGTTGAGCAACTCGATGAACTTGTCGACCATGATGCGCACCGCGGTGGTCTCGGTGGCCAACTCCGCCAACACGAATCGTGTGTTCTGGAACTTCCCGATCGACTTGCCGAATGCCTTGCGATCACGGCAGTACTGGATCGTCATCTCGAGGGCGGATTCCATTGCCGCCGCCGCAACGACGGCGATCGACAGACGCTCCTGGGGAAGGTTTTTCATCAAGTAGATGAAGCCCATTCCCTCTTCGCCGATGAGGTTCGCGGCCGGGACGCGTACGTCGGTGAAACTGAGTTCGGCCGTGTCCTGGGCCTTCATGCCGATCTTGTCGAGGTTACGTCCCCGCTCGAAGCCTTCCATGCCGCGCTCCACGCCGAACAGACTGAAGCCCTGAGCTCCCTTGTCGGGATCGGTGCAGGCGACGACGATGATCAGATCGGCGTTGATTCCGTTGGTGATGAACGTCTTCGAGCCGTTGAGCACCCAATCGTCACCGTCTCGGACGGCGCGAGTCTTGATGCCCTGCAGATCACTTCCCGTGCCTGGTTCGGTCATGGCAATCGCGGTGATGATTTCACCGGAACAGAACCCCGGCAGCCACCGCGCCTTCTGCTCGTCGTTCGCGAGATCGATCAGGTACGGCGCAACGACGTCGTTGTGCAGCGTGAAACCGATACCGCTGAATCCCGCTCGGGTCGTCTCCTCGGTGACCACCGCGTTGTAACGGAAATCCTTGACGCCGCCGCCACCGAAATCCTCCGGCGCCGCCGTGCCGAGGAAGCCTTGCTTGCCGGCTTCGACCCACACACCGCGGTCGACGATGTTCTGCTTCTCCCACTCGTCGTGGAACGGCGCCACGTGCTGCGCCAGGAACTTCTTGTACGACTCGCGAAAAAGCTCGTGCTCCGGCTCGAACAGCGTGCGTTCCATCGGTTCTCCTCGTGGTCGTGGCCCGTGCGCGATGACGGGCAATGGAGCGATCGGCGACATGCGTCCGCCCAGTACCTCGACTGTACGACTCGGCTCCGACGTGCGTCGATGACCAAGACGAGCACCATCCGTGACCGAACACGGTGACCTCGCCCCGAACAAAAACCTTGCCCAGCGGGGTCGATTCTCCGCGCTTCGGCGGGTCGGAGTGGCGAACAGGCGACCGGGACCGAGTGCATCGATGCAGATTCGACTTTCACCCTTTGCCGAGACGTGTTGGAAGAGTTGACGTTCGAGCAAGAAATGCGGATGTGATCTAGCGTCGCAATCCTCGCCCCGAGTCTCACCTCTACCTGCCGGGGCCGGAGGACTCATGAACCACATCTCGCGTATCGGACGGCTACTGGTCGTACCCCTGGCACTGACGGCCGCCCTCACCGTCGCGGCTCCGGGTGTTGCAGACGCGGCGCCGGGTATCAGCACGGCCAAGCTCCGGTTCGGCATCGTGAACGAGGGCGGTCCCCTGGCCGGCGCCGAACTCGACCGCATTGCCACACAGGCGGGTGAAGCGCCCTCCGTCGTCATGACCTACCAGGATTTTCGGTCGCAGCCGCCGATCTCCCAACTCGATGCCGTCGCGGCCCGGGGGGCCACCACCATGATCACCTGGGAACCGTGGGCGTGGGGCGGTGGCACCGTGCAACCCGACTTCCGCACCGATCGCATCACCGCAGGTGCTTTCGACGCTTACATCCGTTCGTGGGGAACGGCATTGGCGCGGTGGGGCAAGCCGGTCATGCTGCGCTTCGGGCACGAGATGAACGCCAACTGGTACCCCTGGGCCGACGGAGTGAACGGAAACGGTGCGGGCGACTACGTCGCGGCCTACCGTCGCGTGCACGACGTCCTGCGCTCCGCGGGCGCCGCCAACGTGTCGTTCGTCTGGGGACCGAACGTCCCGGACTACGGCATGACCCCCCTGAAGGGCCTGTACCCCGGATCGTCCTACGTCGATCAGGTTTCCCTGGACGGATACAACTGGGGCACAACGCAGTCCTGGAGTTCGTGGCAGTCGGCATCCGCGATCTATGCGACCGGAATCAGCCAGATGCGCAACATCGCACCGGGCAAACGAATCATCGTCGCCGAGGTCTCCTCGGCGGAGGCCGGCGGATCGAAGTCGACGTGGATCAAGGATGCGATCTCGTACTTCGCCGCGAAACCCGATATCTCCGCGGTCGTCTGGTTCAATCTGAACAAGGAACAGGACTGGCGATTCGACAGCACCGCGGCCAGCGCGACGGCGTTCCGTGACGCACTGGCCCGACGCCCGCGCTAACCGAGGATTGCGGTGGCCGCGGCCCGTGCCTCTTCGGTACTCGACGTGGTGAGGACGGCGGCCGCGGCCCGACGGCACTGATCGAGCGTGACCGACTCCAGCTTGGCCCCGACGCCCGCCACGGCGGCGGACGCCGCGGACAGGGACGTCACGCCGAACCCGACGAGCACACAGGCCAGAAGCGGGTCGGCCGCTGCCTCACCGCACACACCGACGGGCTTGCCCACTCGCGCACCGGCTTCCGCCGTCTTGGCCACGAGGGTGAGGACGGCGGGCTGCCACGGGTCGGTGAGTCCAGCGAGGTTGGCGGACATCCGGTCGGCGGCCATCGTGTACTGCGCGAGGTCGTTCGTTCCGATCGAGAGAAAGTCGACGTGGTCGAGGATGCGGTCGGCCAACAGGGCTGCGGCCGGTACCTCGATCATCACGCCCGGCTTGAGCCCGCGCTCACGGACGTCCGCCGCGAAGGCTTCGGCCTCGCTCGCCGTGGCGATCATCGGCGCCATCACCCACGGCGCCGAACCGGTGGTCTCGGCTGCGGCGGCAATGGCGTCGAGCTGCCGGTAGAGGATGCCGCGGTTGCCCTCGGCGATACGGATGCCGCGGACACCGAGCGCCGGATTGGCTTCGTCGGGGTGGTTGGCGAAGCGCATCGGCTTGTCGGACCCGGCGTCGAGCGTACGGATGACGACCTTCTTGCCGTCGAACGCGTCGAGTACCTGGCTGTAGATCTCTGCCTGCTCGTCGACCGTGGGTTCGGTGTCGCGGTCGAGGAAGCTCAGCTCGGTGCGGAAGAGGCCGATTCCCTCGGCGGCAGTCGAACTGGCAGCGCGGGCACCGGCGCCGTCCTGGACGTTTGCGAGGACGTCGACGAGGTGACCGTCGGCGGTGCGGCCGGGGCCCTCCCACTGCGATACCTGCTCGAGGTGCGACTTCGACTCGGCCACAGCAGTGTTCGCGGTGTCAGGATCAGGGTCGACGACGACGAGCCCGGTGGTGCCGTCGACCATGACCAACGTGCCGGACTCGATGTCGTCGAGACCGGTGACGGCCACGATGCACGGGATTCCGAGCTGGCGCGCGATGATTGCGGTGTGGCTGGTCGGACCACCCAACGAGGTGGCCAGTCCGACCACGAGCGATGCGTCCAGGCCGGCCGTGTCGGCGGGAGCGAGATCTTCGGCGAGGAGGATCGAGGGGGCGGTCGGGGTGGGCACGCCGGGCTCGGGGAGACCGAGAAGCTCGGCGATCACACGATCACGGATGTCGTAGAGATCGGTGGTGCGCTCGGCCATCCGCCCGCCGAGCGTGGCCAGGGTGTTCGCCAGCTTGCCTGTCGCCACCGACACGGCGACGACTGCGCCGGCACCGTTCTTCACCTGCTTGACGGCGGGAGACAGCCATCCGCGATCCTCGGCCATGGCGGCGTTGGCTGCGAGCACCTCGGACGCCGAACCGGTGGCCAGCGCGGCGCGGTCCTTGAGACGGCCGCCGACCACGGCGGCCGCGTCGCGCAGGCGCGCCACCTCGGCTTCGCGCTCGTCCTCGGCCACGGTCACCTCGTCGGCGGGCGGTACGGGCCGCGGTGCCGGACGGATGACCGGGGCGTAGCCGACCCCCGGAACGACCGGCGTTCCCTGGTACTCGCTTGTTTTCGTGGTGACCGATCCCGACATGACGTTTTCTCCTTCGACGTATGTTTCACGTCTCGACTTACCTGACTTGTGACTCAGATTACTCGAATCCATTGACAAGTCAACACACACGGGCGTAAAACAACATAAAGCAACAGAAAATCCCGAGGAGGTGAAGATGTACGCAGAAGAGCGACAGCAAGCAATCGCGAGCCTGATCGGTCAGCGTGGACGGGTGTCGGTGACCGAACTCGCCGACTCCTTCGAGGTCACTACCGAAACCGTACGTCGGGACCTCGCGGTCCTGGACCGAATCGGACTGGTCAAACGAGTTCACGGCGGCGCCGTTCCTGCGTCCACCCTCATTTCGACCGAACCGGGCATGGCCGAACGCGAGCACACGCACGCCGATCAGAAGGACCGCATCGCCTCCAAGGCGCTCGCGTACCTGCCGCCGGCGGGCGGAAGCATGATCGTCGACGCCGGAACCACCACCGCACGTCTCGCTGCACTCCTTCCCGTCGACTGCGATCTGAACGTGGTCACCAATTCCGTTCCTATCGCCGCCCGACTCGCAACCGTCCCGTCGGCGCACCTGCATCTGCTCGGCGGCCGCGTCCGAGGCGTCACCCAAGCGTCCGTCGGCGAGGACGCACTACGAGTCCTCGGCACGCTGCGAGTCGACGTCGCGTTCGTCGGGACCAATGCCATCAGCGTCGGACACGGCCTGTCCACCCCGGACAGCGACGAGGCCGCGGTCAAACGCGCTATCGTGTTGGCAGCCAATCAAGTTGTGGTCGTTGCCGATTCGGCCAAGCTCGGGCGCGAGTTCCTCATCTCGTTCGCCCCCATCGACAGCGTCGACGTGCTCGTCACGGACGACGGCATCTCCAGCGCGGACGTCACTCGTCTGCAAGATCAGGGAATAGAGGTAGTGGTGGCATGATCGTCACACTCACGGCCAACCCCAGCATGGACCGAACCGTATCGCTGGACGGTGCGCTCGTCCGTGGCTCGGTACACCGGGCATCGGGATCGACCACCGACCCCGGCGGCAAGGGGGTGAACGTCGCCCGTGTCATCAGCTCGGCCGGAAAGGGCTGCACTGCAGTACTTCCCGGAAACGGAAGCGATCCACTCCTCGCCGCACTCGGTGCCATCGGTGTTCGGTACCGCGCCGTTCCGACGCTCGGCGCCGCACGCATCAACCTCACGGTGAGCGAACCCGACGGCACCACCACCAAGATCAACGAACCCGGGGCGACGGTTGCCTCGGACACGGTCGACGGGCTGTTCGCGACGATCCTCGATCTCGCGGCGCACGCCGAGTGGGTGGTTCTCTCCGGGTCCGTTCCGCCCGGCATCTCGGCCGGCTGGTACGGCGAGCTGGTGCGGGCCATGGCGAACCTCGAGTGCAAGGTTGCGGTCGACACCTCCGACGACCCTCTCACGGCACTCGCCGCCGGATTCCCCGACACCGCACCGGATTTGATCAAGCCCAACGCCGAGGAGCTTGCCCAGCTGACCGGCTCCGACGGAGACGAACTCGAACGAGCCGCTGCCGCAGGAGATCCGAGTCCGACAGCGTCCGCGGCTGCGATTCTCGTCGACCGGGGTGCGGGCGCAGTCCTTGCCACCCTCGGAGCAGCGGGAGCCGTTCTGGTCACGGCCGACGGTGCCTGGTCCGCGATTCCTCCCCGAATCACGCCCCGAAGCACCGTCGGTGCGGGAGACTCGTCCTTGGCCGGGTACATCCTGGCGGACCTCGACGGGGCCGACGGGGGCGGCCGTCTGGCACGCGCCGTCGCCTACGGCACCGCAGCCACCGCGTTGCCGGGCACGCAGCTCCCGACACCCGCTCATGCGAGAGAGGGTGACGTGACCATCCGAACACTCGATCAGCCGATCCGCGCATGACCTGAAGAACCTTCCTTTCATCCACAGCACGACCGCACACCAAGGAAAGAATCAATGACCACCTCCAGCACCAAGCCGGGAATCATCAGCGAGGAGCTGATCGCTCTCGACGCGGACCTCGGCTCCACCAAGACCGAGGTCATCGAGAAGCTGGCCAGGCTGCTGGCCGACGCCGGCCGCGCCACCGAGGTCGACGGACTGCGCGACGCAGCCCTCGCCCGCGAGGCGCAGTCTGCGACCGGCCTTCCCGGGGGCATCGCAATCCCCCACTGCCGGTCCGCCGCCGTCACCACGGCGTCCCTCGGCTTCGCTCGTCTGAACCCGAAGGTCGACTTCGGCGCCCCGGACGGCGACGCCGACCTCGTCTTCCTCATCGCCGCGCCCGAGGGTGCCGGTTCGGAGCATATGAAGCTGCTCTCGAGCCTGGCTCGTGCGCTGGTCAAGCCGGCGTTCGTGACCTCGCTGCGCGAAGCCGCCACCCCGGCCGACATCGTCGCGCTCGTCGAGGACGTGCTCAAGCCGAAGGCACCCAAGGCATCGACCGCAACGCCGGCGGCAGCCGCGGTCAGCACGACCAAGGACGCCGGACCCGGTGCCGCCGGACCCGGTGACACCGACTCGGGCGCAGCCCGCCACATCGTCGCCATCACCGCCTGCCCGACCGGAATCGCGCACACCTACATGGCAGCCGACTCGCTGACCGCAGCCGGCGAGCGCGCCGGAGTGCCGGTCTACGTCGAGACGCAAGGTTCCTCGGGTTCGACTCCCCTCGATCCGTCGGTCATCGCGAACGCGGCCGCAGTCATCTTCGCCACCGACGTGGGCGTCAAGAACCGTGAACGGTTCGCCGGCAAGCCCGTCATCGAGTCCGGAGTCAAGCGGGCCATCAACGAGCCCGACGTGATGGTCACCGAGGCACTGCGCGCCTCAATGGATCCGTCGGCCCGCACCGTGTCCGGCACCGCTCCCGGCGCGTCCGACGCGTCGGCGTCCGGCAGTTCACTCGGCTGGGGTACGCGCCTGCGGCAGATTCTCCTCACCGGCGTCAGCTACATGATCCCGTTCGTCGCCGCCGGCGGTCTTCTCATCGCACTCGGATTCCTCCTCGGCGGATACGAGATCAAGGGCACCGCCGAAGACATCATGACCAACAACAGCATCACCAACCTGCCGGACGGCGGCATCCGAATCTTCCTCGGCGCTGTCCTGTTCCAGCTGGGTGGCCTCGCCTTCGGATTCCTCGTTCCCGCACTCGCCGGCTACATCTCGTTCGCCATCGCTGACAGGCCCGGCCTCGCGCCAGGTTTCACCGCGGGCGCCGTCGCGTTGTTCGTCGGTGCGGGCTTCATCGGTGGCCTCGTCGGTGGCATCATCGCCGGCTTCGTCGCACTGTGGATCAGCCGCATCTCCGTGCCGCCGTGGCTGCGCGGTCTGATGCCCGTCGTGATCATCCCGCTCGGCGCCACCCTGGTGGTCGGTGCGCTGATGTTCCTGGTACTCGGTCGTCCGCTCGCCGCGATCACCACCGGCCTCACCAATTTCCTGAACGGACTGTCCGGGTCGTCGGTCATCATCCTCGGCATCATTCTCGGCCTGATGATGTGCTTCGACCTCGGCGGGCCGGTCAACAAGGCGGCCTACGCCTTCGCGACCGCCGGCCTCAGCGTCGACAACACCGCATCGCTCAAGATCATGGCCGCCGTCATGGCTGCGGGCATGGTTCCGCCGCTCGCCATGGCGCTCTCGTCCACCCTGCGTCCGAAGCTCTACAGTGAGGCCGAGCGCGAGAACGGCAAGGCCGCATGGCTTCTCGGTGCCGCGTTCATCTCCGAAGGTGCCATCCCGTTCGCCGCAACCGACCCGCTGCGCGTCATCCCGTCGATGATGGCCGGAGGCGCCGTCACCGGCGCGCTGATCATGTCGTTCGGAACCACGCTCAGTGCACCGCACGGCGGCTTGCTGGTGTTCTTCGCAATGAACAACTTCTTCACGTTCCTCGCCGCACTGGCGATCGGCACGGTCGTCTCGGCACTGCTCGTCACTTCGATCAAGCAGTTCGCGGGTAAGAAAGACCCCGCTCTGGTCGAAGACAAGATCGCCGTGGCAGCCTGATCTTCACCACTCCACCACCAGAAGGAGCACTTATGCCCAGCACCACCGTCACCGTCGGATCGGCCATCGGGCTGCACGCCCGCCCGGCCGCCATCATTGCCGAAGCGGTCGACGCCGCCGGGGAAGAAGTCACCCTCGAGGTCGAGGAAGACGAAGAGGTCGACGCCGGATCGGCTCTGCTGATCATGACCCTCGGCGCCACCAAGGGCACCGAAGTGAAGGTCACCGCAGAAACCCAGGAGACGCTCGACAAGATCGCCGCGCTGGTCGCGTCGGACTTGGACGCCTGAGCTCCCTCCGCACCGGCAACGCACCCCTGCTCCCGCGTCACGGGCAGGGGTGCGTTGTCAGCTGTGGAGCGCGAAGTCGACGGCGGCGTGCGACGCCAAGGCGTCGCGCTCGAACCATGCAGCGACGGTGTGGACCAGTCGGGACAGGATGCGCATGGTGCTGAACCTAGGTACCGACCGCCCTGGTGTGAAGGCTTCGGATCACGATGATTCGAACAGGTGTTGGATGGACGTCATGACAGCGAACACTCTTCCCGGCGGCACCTTCACGATGGCCGACGATCTCACCGTCACCCGTACGGGTTACGGGGCGATGCAACTCGCCGGACCGCACGTGTTCGGCCCACCCGCCGACCGTGACGCCGCGATCGCGGTGCTCCGCGCGGTGATCGAACTCGGCATCAATCACATCGACACCAGCGACTTCTACGGGCCGTACGTCACCAACGAGATCATCAAGGAAGCGCTGCACCCGTACCCCGACTCGCTGCACCTCGTGACCAAGGTCGGATCTCTACGGGACGCGGAGGGCGGCTGGCCCAAGGCCATGGCGCCGGAGCAGCTTCGTCAAGCCGTTCACGACAACATCGACCGGCTCGGACTCGACGCCATCGACGTGGTGAACCTCCGCGTCGGCGGCCTCGACAGCCCCACGCCCGGCTCGATCGCCGAGCCCTTCACCGTGCTCGCCGAACTGCAGCAGCAAGGGCTGATCAAGCATCTCGGCGTCAGCACCGTCACGGCAGACCAGGTCGCAGAAGTACAGACCATCGCACCTATCGTGTGCGTCCAGAACTTCTACAACGTCGCCCACCGCGATGACGACCAACTGATCGATTCGCTAGCCGCACAGGGTATTGCGTACGTCCCCTATTTCCCGCTCGGCGGCTTCTCACCGCTGCAGTCGGCAGAGCTGGAAGCCGTCGCGGCGCGGCTGGACGCCAGTCCGATGTCGGTGGCGCTGGCGTGGCTGCTTCAGCGCTCCCCCAACATCCTTCTCATCCCCGGCACCTCGTCGGTGGACCACCTGCGCGAGAACGTCAGCGGTGCGGGTCTGGCACTCTCGGCAGACGATGTGGCGGAGCTGGACCGTATCGGTACGTAACCGCGCCCGACCGGGGCTGAGCGGATACGGGCCTCACAATGTGGCTGCAGCCCCGGTAGGACAGACTGGTCCAATGGCCCGATGGATGGAGGACGAGCGCCTGCAGCGGTGGGGCCGGACCCTGTTCCTCCTCTACCTGCTCGGCGTGGCAGGTCCCACGGCGGTGGACTCGCTGACCACTGCGCGCGACTGGGCCCACCTCGCGGTATGGCTCGTCGCCGTAATAGGTTTCGCAGGAGCGGCATACGGGTCGTGGAAGCGCTATCGACATCCTGAGCGCATCACCGCTCCTGTGCCGCCGAACGAGGTCGACGCCGCCGACGTGACTTCGGTGATCGATGTGTCCGGCTCTCGTATCGGCGCGATCAAATCGTTGCGAACGCTCTATCCCGGCCTGGGTTTACGCGACGCGAAGGATCTCGTCGACCGACATTCCGTGACGTGATCGACCCCTGGAATCATTAGCGAAGGTCGGTATAAAATGGCCGCGTGGACGACGCGGAGAGCAAGGAGAGCCGGCGGCGGTGGGGTGCCACCCTCGGCTTGATGGCCATCTTGTCTATCACCGGAGACGCCGTTGGACCCATCGCATCGGATCCGTCGATCCGAGACTGGGTTCGCTTGATTCTCTGGACCGTGGGGACGATCTATTTCGCATTCAACGCATACGCTGCCTGGCAGAAGCATCGCCGGCGTCCCGACCGGCCCGCGAAGCCAGTCGCACCGGCCGATGTAGCCGAGGACGACGTCCTTGCCGCGACCGAAACGTCGTGCGACCGCATCGAGTCCATCAAGAGTCTGCGAGTCCGCTACCCCGGCCTCGCATTTCGCGACGCGCGGGAGCTCGTGGACCGGTATTCCCGAACCTGACCGACACCGCCTATTCGCAACCCGTAACGGCTGTCGATGTCCGTGCCAACCATGTTCCGGCAGAGCGGGAATCGGGTGCGGTTGACCGCGCGTACCGCGGTGAACAGCACCGAATTTTTGTCGACCTTCAAATCGTTAGCCGAGGACGGCGTGATTTCCGTGGCTTCGGTCCGGATCCATGGGCGGTGCGGCCCGCTCCGAGACTTTGCTACCGCCGCCGCTTGACCGCCAACACAGCTGACCCGAGAATGACGAGCGCGACGACTCCCCCGGCCACCAGTACCCACACGACCGTGGGCAAGGACGACTGCTGCTCGTCCGCAACGGGTTTCGCCGGAGCCGCCACCGCAGTCGCCCCCCGAAGCACACCGATCGGCGGAAGCGTCGTTGTCGGGGTGAAACCCTCCTCCGACCCGAACAGAAGATCACCGTTCTCGGTGAACGCCAACGACTCGCCCTGCGGCTGAGCGGGCAAGGGGACCTGCTTCGTCGGCCCGGACATCAACGCGGACACCACGTTTCCGTCGGGCGCCCAGTAGAGGTACAGGTCGGTGTACGTGCGCAGAGCCACCACCGTTCCGTCGGCGCTCACGGCGCCTCCGGTCACGAGAAGCGAACCCTGGATGAGGGGTGGTCCGCCGGTCGTGCTCGTGGCGGCCAGCGTCACGTCGCCGACGCGCATCAGCGCCGTGGGACCCGGGGAGGCCAACTGGTCGACGGGCACGCCCGCGCTGTAGATCCCGCTCACACCGCTCGGCACCTTCGTCACGATCACCGGTATTGCGTCCCGTCCGACGAGCAGCGTCTCCGCGTCGTGGGGCCCGTCGGGATACGCCAATCGGTGCAGTTCACCGGCGCCGTCGGCAGGGTCGAGGCGGGTGAGCGCGACGGTCGACCGAATCGAGTCGTTGTCCCCGATGTCGGCCAGCCACAACGAGTTTCCGTAGTGGGACAGATCTTCGACGTCGTACGGATCCACCGGATTGGGTATCCACCGCACGACGGCGCACGTCGACGGGTCCATTTCCGCGACGCGGTCGTCGGCGCCGCTGTCACCCATCCCGTAGAGGAACCCACCGAGCTCGGTTGTTCCCGACAGCTCGGACAGTCCCGGGTCCGTGGGCGTGCACACCTCACCGAACTGGAGGTCCTGGGCCGCCGCAGTTCCCGGAAACATCACGAACAGGGCGGCAGTGAGAGCGAGAGCCCTACGCACTGTGGCTGAAGTCGTGCAACGCCGACGCCAGCGCATACGGCACCTTCGCGTCGATGCGGGTGCCACCGTCCTCGTGTGTGGAACTGACGATCTGCCCGTCGGCGTGAATTCGGGACACCAGGTCGCCGCGGTCGTACGGCAGGAGAACGCTTACCGCGACTTCCGGCGGACGCACCAATTCGCTGAGGCGCGAACGCAATTGGGGAATGCCTTCGCCCGTGTGGGCGGAGACGAAGACGGCTCCGGGCAGGAGACTGCGCAGCTGCGTCAACGTGATCGGGTCGGCGACGTCGATCTTGTTGACCACCACCAACTCCTGCACCGGCACGGTGTTCTGCTCGCGCACGACGTCGGTGATGACTTCGTGCACCGCGTTGATCTGCTCGGTGGGCAGGGGATCCGAACCGTCGACGATGTGCAGCAGGAGATCAGCGTCGGTGACCTCTTCCAGGGTCGACCGGAACGCCTCGACGAGCTGAGTCGGAAGGTGTCGCACGAACCCGACGGTGTCGGTGAGAACGCAGGCCCGACCGTCGTCGAGCTCGCCCTTGCGCGTCGTCGGATCCAACGTCGCGAAGAGCGCGTTCTGCACCAGCACTCCGGACCCGGTGAGCGCATTGAGGAGCGAAGACTTGCCGGCGTTGGTGTAACCGACGATCGCGATGTTCGGAACGTCGCTGTGCAATCGGCGAGTTCGCTTGGTGTCGCGAGCAGCCTTCATGCCCTTGATCTCGCGGCGCAGCTTTGCCATTCGCTCACGAATGCGTCGACGGTCGGTTTCGATCTTGGTTTCACCGGGACCACGCAGGCCCACACCACCGTTGCTGCCGGCTCGACCACCGGCCTGGCGGGACATCGATTCACCCCAGCCGCGCAGTCGCGGAAGCATGTACTCCATCTGGGCGTACGCCACCTGCGCCTTGCCCTCGCGGGACGAGGCGTGCTGAGCGAAGATGTCGAGGATCAGCGCGGTGCGGTCGATGACCTTCACCTTGACGATCTTCTCCAGGGCGGTCAGCTGCGCCGGAGTGAGTTCACCGTCGCAGATCACGGTGTCGGCGCCGGTCGCCAGCACCACCTCGCGCAGCTCCTTGGCCTTGCCGGATCCGATGTATGTCGCGGCGTCCGGCTTGTCGCGGCGTTGGACGAGGCCCTCGAGCACTTCCGAACCGGCGGTCTCGGCGAGCGCCGCAAGCTCGGTCATCGAGGAATCGGCCTGAATCGCGGTTCCGGAAGTCCACACCCCGACCAGCACCACCCGCTCGAGTCGCAGCTGGCGGTACTCGACTTCGGTGACGTCGGTGAGTTCGGTGGACAGACCCGCGACACGGCGAAGCGATGCGCGGTCCTCGAGCTGCATCTCTCCGACCGACCACGCGACATCGTCGTCGTGATCGTCGGAGTAGTTGTCGGCGTCGGGCAAAAGATCATGTGAGTTCGTCATACACCGTCCATGATCCACGAAAACCCGTTCGCATGCACCGGCATTACCGGAGAGAGGCCCACCAGGCATCGGAGACGGTTCCCGAGGCCACGAGCTTGGACGGCCCGCGCAGCTCTCCGACCCCGTCGGCGATGCGCACTTCGACCTCGCCGCCGAGGACACGGACTTTCACGACACCGTTCTCGGCGCCATCGAATCGAAGTGCGGCCGCTGCGGCAGCGACGGTTCCGGTGCCGCACGAGCGGGTCTCACCGACCCCGCGTTCGAAGACGCGCATGTCGACGGCACCGTCCCGCGGGACGGTCACGAACTCGATGTTGACCCCGTGCGGGAACACGTCCGCGTCGAACTCGGGCTGCGACGACAGGTCGAGGGTCCGCAGGGCGCCGCTGTCCAGCTCCGCGTCGACGCAGGCCAGATGTGGGTTTCCGACGTCGATGCCGACACCGTCGAACTTCCGGCCGGCCACCATGGCGCTGGACCGCCCCAGGTCACGAACCTCTCCCATGTGCACGGTGACGTCGGCATCGGTGTTGTCCGCGGAGTGCACCGTCACGGGCCTGGCCCCGGCACGACTGCCGACCACGAAGTCCGAACGCGATTCCAGGCCCGACGAGCGCAGGTAGTGGGCGAACACCCGCACGCCGTTGCCGCACATCTCCGCTATCGACCCGTCCGCGTTGCGGTAGTCCATGAACCAGTCGTCGTGATCGAGCCCCGAGGGAAGTTCGCTCAGGACTCCGCGCTCGAGCAGGGCGCCGGACCTGGCGACCCGCAGCACCCCGTCGGCTCCAATACCCCGGCGACGGTCGCACAGCGCGTCGACGCGCGACGGCTGCAGGTCGATCGCCACGTCGAGGTCGCGAAGGAGCACGAAGTCGTTCTCGGTGCCGTGACCTTTCGCGAAATCCATGGTGGCCAGCTTAACCGCGTCGCTGGCGTGCGATCTCGTACAGACTCACCGCGCCGGCCGACGGCGCCCCGAGCGAACTCGCCGACCCCCCGATCGGGATGGACACCACGGTGTCGCATGCCTCGCGCCACGCCGCACTCATCCCCCGCGTCTCGTTGCCGACCACGAGAACCGTTCCGCCGGTGAAATCGTGGCCGTACAGAGGGACCGTTCCGGTTTCGTCGGTGCCCACCACCGACATCGGGACGCCGAGGCCGGCCTGACGGGTAACGAAATCTGCGATGTCCGACGGTCCGGTGGCCTGCGCCACCGGCACGGCAAAGATCGATCCGGTGGAGGCGCGGACGCACTGCGGATCGAACGGATCTGCGCCGTGCCCGGTGATCACCACCCCGCCGGCGCCGAACGCGTCGGCAGAACGGATCAGAGTGCCGAGGTTTCCCGGTGACGTCGGGCGGTCGAACACCACGATGACGGGGTCCGCGCCCGGCGGATTCCACGCTTCCAGGTTCGCCCACGCCGTCGACGCGATCGCGAGAAGCTCCGGAGGTTGGTCCGGCTTGTCCCCCAGTTCACCGATCAGCTCGGCCGACATGCCCACCGCCGGGACCGTGGCCGCGCCCAGGACGTCCGCTGCCCACGACGACAGCGGCGCGTCCTGCAGTCGGTAGACGAGAGTGTCGATCGGCCAATTCCGTTCGAGCGCAAGGTTGAGCGGCCGCACCCCCTGAAGAACGAACAGTCCTGCGCGCGTGCGTTTTGCGCGATTGGTCAGGTAGGACTGCCACTGTTGGAAGCGTGCGTTGCGGGTGGTGATCATCTGATCCATGTCTTCGAGACGCCCTTTCCGACGATCTGCAAGGCCCGGTCCTCGAGATGGGGGTCGGCACCGTCGAGCCACGTGATGCGCGGATCGCGACGGAACCACGAGCGCTGACGCCGAACATAGCGTCGGGTGCCGGTGAAGGTGAGCTCTCGCGCCTGCTCCTCGGTCAGTTCGCCGTCGAGCATGGACAGAACTTGTGCGTACCCGATCGCGCGAGCAGCCGTGACACCGTCCCGAAGACCGCGATCGACGAGTCCGACGACCTCGTCGACGAGCCCGGTGTCGAACATCTGCGAAGTGCGCTGCGCGATCCGCTGGTCGAGTTGCTCTGTCTCGCGGTCGATTCCGAGAATCATCGTGTCCCAGCGCGGCGCGCCGATGACCGGAGCCGACGCTGCGAACGGTTTGCCCGTCAGTTCCACCACCTCGAGCGCACGCACCATGCGCCTGCCGTCGGTCGGCAGGATGGTGGCGGCAGCAGCCGGATCTGCGGCAGTCAGAGCCTTGTGCAGACCGGCAGTTCCCTGCGCCGCCAGGACGGCTTCCCACTTCGCTCGGACAGCGGGATCTGTTGCAGGGAAGGCCCATTCGTCGAGGAGGGACTGGACGTACATCATCGAACCACCCACGATCACCGGGACGACGCCGCGACTGCGCATGTCCTCGATGTCGGCGGTGGCCGCATCCTGGTACCCGGCGACGGTGGCGGTGGCGGTCACGTCGAGAACGTCGAGTCGGTGGTGCGGGATCCCGCGGCGCTCGCCGACCGGAGTCTTCGCCGTACCGATGTCCATGCCCCGATACTGTTGCATCGCATCGATGTTGACGATCTCGCCACCGATCTTCGCGGCGATCGTCAGCGCCAGATCCGACTTGCCGGTGGCGGTGGGGCCGACGACTGCGACCGGCCTCACGGCGTCCGGTCTCACGGCGTCCGGTCTCACGGGATCCACAGACCCACGAAGTATCCGACTCCGTACGGGGCGCCGGAATACAGCTCGGTCGCACTCGACACGGGTTCCATCGCGGCGGCCGCGATCTGCCAGATCGCGCGGCCGTTCATCCCGATCTCGCGGCAGGTCTCGACGTCCAGGGCGGCCAGAGACCGGGCGTCACCGGTTCGCAGCGCACGATCGACGGTGGCCTGAACGGCGGGCGCATCCTCGTGGAAGGACCCCGGGGCCTTGTCCGTCAACGTCGTGGCACCGTCGGCGATCACCAGAAGGCCGATCGGTTCATCGGACGCGTCCAGTTCCGCACGCACGGCGAGCCCGTACCGACGGCAGTCGTCCGCATCGGTGGCGGCGGGAACCGTTCGGACCTCGAGCCGAACCTGCGATGCTGCGTTGGTCCGCACCCACGCCCCGGTCAGTGCGGTCAACGGGAGTAGTCGGTCGACGGTGGACGGAGAATCGGGGGATTGGGTCACCACCACATCGGCGCCGAAACCCGCGTACGTTCCCGCCGCGGTCGTCGGCACGGTACCGAGGGCGTCGCCGATTCCGACGGCAAGCCACGTTCTGGCGCGGCGACCGAGGGCGGCACCGGCGTCGAGTGTGGCCTGCCGCAGATCCGCCGTCTCCTGCGCGGCCGATCCGGCCAGTTCCGGAACCAGGATCGGCGGGGACGAGACCAATGCGGCGGCAACGAGCACCCCTTCAACCTAGTCGGTGGGAGTTCATCGCCTGTTTCACTGGTCGTTGCGGCGCCGAACGGGGTTGAATGGTCGAGCACACGTAGTTCAGGCAGCCGTGACGCGCGGCAGAGACGAGGACAGATGACCGAGAACACAGGACCCAGCACGACCGGAACCGACGCCGCCGCCGAACCCAGCGGAACGGCGGATACACCGGCACCGTCCTCCTCGCCGAAGCCGTCACCGCGGCCCGGGCCCAGACCTGGCCCGATCCCGTCTCACAAACCTGTTCCTCACCCGGCCGCGCATGCTCCCGCACCGGTGACGACCGACCCGTCGAAGTTCGGGCGAGTCGACGACGACGGCACCGCGTGGGTGAACGGTCCCGACGGCGAGCGACAGATCGGCTCGTGGCAGGCCGGCGACGCCGCCGAGGGCCTCGCGCACTTCGGCCGCCGCTACGACGACCTGGCCACCGAAGTTTCCCTGCTCGAGGCCCGACTCACCTCGGGTGCCGGCGACGCGAAGAAAACGAGGGCAGCGGCAAGTGCGCTGGCCGACACGCTGGCGACCGCGGCCGTCATCGGCGACCTGGAGTCGCTGAAGACTCGCTTGCAGACCATCGTCACCAGCTCCGACGAAGTTGCTGCGGCCAACAAGGAACAGAAGGAACGCGAGCGCACCGAGAACACTGCGCGTAAGGAAGCGCTGGCAACCGAGGCCGAACAGATCGGCAACGAGTCGACGCAGTGGAAAACCGCCGGGGACCGTCTTCGCGAGATTCTCGACGAATGGAAGACCATCCGCGGCGTCGACCGCAAGGTGGACGACGCACTGTGGAAGCGGTACTCGAAGGCGCGCGAGGCGTTCAACCGACGTCGCGGTGCACACTTCGCCGATCTGGACCGCGAGCGTGGTGCAGCGAAGGTGAAGAAGGAAGAACTGGTCGCCAAGGCGGACGAGTTGTCCGGTTCGACGGATTGGGGCGGCACCGCTGCGGTGTTCCGCGATCTGCTGGTCGAATGGAAGGCCGCCGGACGCGCCCCTCGCGATGCCGACGACGCGTTGTGGAAGCGTTTCAAGGGTGCGCAGGACGTGTTCTTCGCCGCACGCAACGCCGCACAGTCGGAACAGAACGCCGAGTTCGAGGAGAACGCCGCAGCGAAGGAAGAACTGCTGAAGAGCGCAGGTTCCATCGACCCGGCGACGGACATCGAGGGAGCGCGAGCAGCGTTGCGTGCGCTCCAGGACAAGTGGGACGCGATCGGCAAGGTCCCGAGGGAGAAGATGCAGGACCTCGAAGGTCGACTGCGCTCGATCGAGAAGAAGGTCCGAGACGCAGCCGACAACGAGTGGCGCAGAACCGATCCCGAAGCCGTGGCGCGGGCCGCCCAATTCCGGGAGCGCGTCACCTCCTTCGAGGATCAGGCCGCCAAAGCTGTTGCGGCCGGAAAGACGAAGGACGCCGAGAAGCTGCAGGCGCAGGCCCAGCAGTGGCGCGAGTGGGCCGAGGCCGCCGAGGGCGCGATCAGCTGAAGTCGGCCGGTCCTCGCTCGGCGCGCGCGTCCGCTTCTGCGGTGGCGATACGTCGCCGCTCGGCTGCGGCGAGTTGCGCCGTCGACCTCAGCCACACGGCGCGTAGCCAGTGGAAGGTGAGGATCGCCACGACGATCCACGCGAGAACCAGTCCGATCCCGGGTCCCGCAGCGGTCGAGGTGGACGGCAGTGTCTGGCGCGACCAGATTGCCAACAGCCCGAACACCGTGGCGACACCGGACCCGTAGAGGGCAATCCACGCGAGTGCCCACTTCTGAGTCACCAGGGCGAGCGTCGAGAAGATCACCGCGAACACCAAGGTCAGCCACACGAAGATGCGGGACGGCAGCGCAATCGATTCGGCGACCGCGTCCGCATCGCCGGCCAGCACGTCCCAGCCGTTCGCAGAACCGGTGTGCGGCAACGCGAACGACAGGAGCAGTACGAGAACGGCCACGGCGACCACGAGGGCACGCGCTCCCGGATCGATGGCGCCGGAGACCTTGCGTTCGGCGTCCTCCATGGTGCCGAGGCGGTCGAGAGCGGCCTGCTTGTCGATCTGCGATTTTTCGGTCACAGTGCACATCCTGTCGATACGGGTTCCGGCGCCGGGGCGCCGATTCTGGGTAGTCCGAGTCCGACGCCGATGGGCGCCGTTTTCGGGGTGATGCCGAGGGCATGTCGGTCACCGGCCTTGGTGGCGCGGTGCGTGAGAATCTCGCCGTCGGCGACGAGGTGGTACGGCCGAGCGTCGGTGACGCGGGTGGTCACGATGTCCCCCGGCCGAATTGCCGACGGGTCCGCTCCGGGACGGAAGTGGACCAACCGTCCGTCACGGGTGCGTCCGCTCATCCGCTCGGTTGCAGCGTTCTTCCGGCCACCGTGCGCGGAGACGAGGAGCTCGACCTCGTTGCCCACGACGGCTTGGTTGCCTTCGAGGGTGATCTGCTCCTGCAGGGCGATCAGGCGTTCGTATCGTTCCTGCACCACGGCCTTCGGGATCTGATCGGCCATGTCCGCAGCGGGCGTTCCGGGCCGCTTCGAGTACTGGAACGTGAACGCACTGGTGAAACGAGCGCGGCGCATGACGTCGAGCGTGTCCTGGAAATCTTCTTCGGTCTCCCCCGGAAACCCCACGATGATGTCGGTGGTGATCGACGCGTCGGGGATCGCCGCGCGGACGCGGTCGATGATCGACAGGAACTTGTCCTTGCGGTAGGACCGTCGCATCGCGCGTAGAACTGTGTCGGAACCGGACTGCAATGGCATGTGCAGCGTGGGGCACACATTGGGCGTCGTCGCCATCGCGTCGATGACGTCGTCGGTGAACTCGGCAGGGTGCGGAGAGGTGAATCTCACGCGTTCGAGACCGTCGATTGTTCCGCACGCCTTCAGCAGTGCGGCGAATGCGCCGCGGTCACGAGGAAGGTCGGCGTCGGCGAAGGATGCCCCGTATGCGTTGACGTTCTGACCGAGCAGGGTCACCTCGAGCACGCCTTCGTCGACGAGCGCCTGCACCTCGGCGAGGATATCGCCGGGCCGACGGTCGACCTCCTTGCCGCGCAGCGACGGGACGATGCAGAACGTGCAGGTGTTGTTGCAGCCCACGGAGATCGACACCCATCCGGAATGGGCGGAATCACGCTTGGCGGGCAATGTCGACGGGAAAGCCTCGAGCGACTCGAGGATCTCGACCTCGGCGCGCTCGTTGTGACGTGCGCGATCCAGGAGCGCCGGCAACGAACCCAGGTTGTGGGTACCGAACACCACATCGACCCAGGGGGCTCTCTTCACCACCACGTCGCGGTCCTTCTGCGCCAGGCATCCACCGACCGCGATCTGCATGTTCGGGTTTGCCTCCTTGGCGGGGCGCAGCATGCCGAGGTTTCCGTACAGCTTGTTGTCCGCGTTCTCCCGAACCGCACACGTGTTGAACACGACGAGGTCCGGGTCGGCACCCGCCTCGGCAGGTACGTATCCGGCATCCTCGAGAAGTCCGGACAGCCGCTCGGAGTCGTGCACGTTCATCTGACAGCCGTACGTGCGCACTTCGTAACTTCGTCGGGTTCGGTCGATCGTTTCCACCGCTCCAGGGTACGGCCCGCCCCACCTGGCCCTTTCCACCACCGATCCTTCCGGCGAGACCCGGGTGCGAGTAAAGGTTTCATTACATAACGGGGAAAGAACCCCAATAAATGCCTGTATGCGAGCAAACTACGAATAGGGTCACTGCCATGAGTTCGCCCGCCGTACCGGTATCTGCACACCGTCCGATGATCTCGATGCGCGGAGTGCAGAAGCACTTCGGCGATCTGCACGTCCTCAAGGACATCGACCTCGAAGTTCCCACCGGGCAGGTCATCATCGTTCTCGGACCGTCCGGCTCCGGTAAGTCGACGTTGTGCCGCACCATCAACCGCCTCGAGCCGATCGATACCGGCACCATCGAGGTCGACGGTAAGGAACTTCCGTCCGAAGGAAAAGCGTTGGCCGCCTTGCGCGCCGACGTCGGCATGGTGTTCCAGTCGTTCAACCTGTTCGCGCACAAGACGATTCTCGAGAACGTCAAGCTCGCGCCCACGAAGGTCCGCAAGCTCGGTAAGGCCGAGGTGGACAAGACCGCCAAGGATCTTCTCGAGCGAGTGGGCATCGCCAATCAGGCGGACAAGTACCCGGCGCAGCTCTCCGGCGGGCAGCAGCAGCGTGTGGCCATTGCTCGCGCCCTCGCGATGAACCCCAAGGTGATGCTGTTCGACGAGCCGACGTCCGCACTCGACCCCGAAATGGTCAACGAGGTGCTCGACGTCATGACCTCGCTCGCCAAGGAGGGCATGACGATGGTCGTCGTCACCCACGAGATGGGCTTCGCCCGCAAGGCCGGCGACCGGGTCGTCTTCATGGCCGACGGTCAGATCGTCGAGGACACCGATCCCGAATCCTTCTTCACCGCACCGAAATCCGATCGCGCCAAGGACTTCCTCGGCAAGATCCTCAGTCACTGATCTCCACTTCCCTCTCACCCATTTCACGAAGGAGTTCGATGAAGATCACACGTTCGCTCCGCTTCGGCGTCGCCGCCGTAGCTCTCGCGTTTGCCGCCACCGCCTGTGGAGGTGACGAGGCCACGAGCGCGTCCGAAAGCGCGGCAAGCGGCACCCTCAACGTGGGTATCAAGTTCGATCAGCCCGGTCTCGGTCTGCGCAACCCCGATGGTTCGTTCACCGGCTTCGACGTCGAGGTGGCCAAGTACGTCGCCGACAAGCTCGGGGTTCCCGCCACCGGGATCACCTTCAAGGAAGCTCCGTCCGCGCAGCGCGAGACTCTGATCGAGAACGGTGAGGTGGACTACGTCGTCGCCTCCTACTCCATCACGGATGCACGCAAGGAGAAGGTCGACTTCGCCGGTCCGTACTTCGTTGCGGGACAGTCGCTTCTGGTGTCGAGCAACACCAACGACATCACCGGCCCGGACACCCTCGGCGGCAAGGTCTTGTGCTCGGTGTCGGGATCGACCCCGGCGCAGAAGATCAAGGATCAGTACCCGGACGTTCAGCTGCAGGAGTACGACACGTACTCCGCGTGCGTCGAGGCGCTGCGAAACGGCGCAGTCGCTGCGGTGACCACCGACGACATCATCCTGGCCGGCTACGCGGCGCAGTTCCCCGGACAGCTCAAGGTCGTCGGCCAACCGTTCTCGACGGAGAACTACGGCATCGGCCTGAAGAAGGGCGACACCGACACCCGCAACAAGATCAACGACGCCATCCAGGAAATGATCGACTCCGGCGCATGGAAGACCGCGTTCGAGTCCACCGTCGGACCGTCCGGTTATGCACTCCCCGCTCCCCCCACCGTCGACCGTTACTGAGCTGTCGGTTCTGACCTGAGAATGTCGTCGGCGGTCCGGATCTCCTTCCGGGCCGCCGACGACGTTCGCCCTACCTAGGGAGTTCGTCGGTGGATCTCATTACCAAGTACGACACGCAACTACTCCAGGCATTCTGGATGACGATCAAGCTGACGGTGCTGTCCGCCGTCGGGTCGCTGATTCTCGGTACCGTTCTCGCCGGCATGCGGGTGTCCCCGATTCCGGTCGCGCGCTGGGTCGGATCGACGTACGTCACGATCTTTCGGAACACACCGCTGACTCTGATCCTGGTGTTCACCGCGTTCGGACTGAACCAGACACTGGGCCTCACCCTCGCCAGTAGGGAGTCGTCCAACTTCCTCGTGGACAACAACTTTCGTCTGGCCGTTCTGGGCCTGACTGTCTACACCGCGTCCTTCGTCTGCGAATCCATTCGCTCCGGCATCAACACCGTGAGCGTCGGTCAGGCCGAAGCAGGTCGTTCGCTCGGCCTGACGTTCTCCCAGAACTTGCGGATGATCGTGCTGCCTCAGGCTTTCCGCGCCGTGATCGCCCCCCTCGGCAGCGTGCTGATCGCGCTGACCAAGAACTCGACCATCGCCGCCGTGATCGGTGTCGCCGAGGCGTCGCTGCTGATGAAGGAAATGATCGAGAACGAGGCGGCCATCTTCGTGGTCGGCGGAATCTTCGCGCTCGGATTCGTGATCCTCACCCTGCCCACCGGCTTGTTCTTCGGCTGGCTCAACAAGCGATTGGCGGTGGCCCGATGAGCCAGGCTTCGGTTCTCTACGACGCACCCGGCCCCAAGGCCAGAGTGCGAAACACCGTCCTGTCGGTGGTCGTCGGCCTCCTCGTCCTGTTGGCGCTGTACTACGTCTATTCGGCGCTGAACGACAAGGGACAGATCACATCCGACAAGTGGAAGCCCTTCGTGGAAGGCAACACCTGGACGACCTACATCATCCCCGGCATCCAGGGCACCCTGATCGCAGCGGCGCTGTCGATCGTGTTCGCTCTGATTCTGGGCGCCGTACTCGGAATCGGTCGGCTGTCCGATCACCGTACGGTGCGCATGGTCAGTGGGTTCTTCGTCGAGCTCTTCCGAGCCATTCCCGTCCTGATCCTGATGATCTTCCTGTACCAGTTCTTCGCCGAGTACCAGGTGTTCAAGTCTCGCTACCTCGCACTCGCTGCTGTGGTGACGGGCCTGACCTTGTACAACGGTTCGGTCATCGCCGAAATCGTGCGGTCGGGCATCAACAGCCTGCCCAAGGGACAGACCGAAGCGGCTATGGCCGTGGGTCTGCGCAAGGGTCAGATCATGCGGATCATCCTGCTCCCGCAAGCGGTCACGGCGATGCTTCCGGCGCTGATCTCGCAGATGGTCGTCGCGTTGAAGGACTCGGCGTTGGGATACCTCATCGGATACGTCGAAGTGGTGCGGTCGGGCCAGCAGGTCGGTGCCTTCTACGGCAACTACCTCCCCGCTCTGATCGTCGTCGCGATCATCATGATCATTCTGAATTCTCTGTTGACCACGGCGGCGACTCGTGTCGAAAGGCGACTGCGTAGATCGAAACGCGGTTCCACGGTAGTTCCGGCCGAGGCAGACTTCGGCCCCGGAGCGTTCAAGGCCGGAGGCGGCGGAACGGGCGTTGTCTGATACCGCTACTCCACCTCGAGGCCTTCGGCGTCCGCGCCGTGGGCCTCGAGCTCTGTCTTGACCACCTCGAACGCCATGCCCTGCGCAAATCCCCTGCGCGCCAACATTGACACCAGCTTGCGTACGATCTTGTCCCGCTCCGCCCGGTCCGTCGTCGCCAGGTTGTCGGACCGTGCCAGGGTGCGCATCTTCTTGACGATCAGTTCGCGGGCGCGCTCACGTTCGTCGTCACCGTCGATCGTGTCCAGTGCCTCTGCGGCGATGTCCTGACTGATGCCTTTGGTGCGCAGTTCCATCCCGATTGCGCGCTTCCCGCGACCGGAATACGTGTGCCGAGAATTGACCCACTGCTGAGCGAACTCGACGTCGTCGATCAGTTTGATGTCGGTGAGACGATCGAGTACCCGCTCGATGATGTCCGGCGCGAAACCCTTCGTGGTCAGCTTGTCCGCCAACTCTTTTCGGCTGCGTGCTCGGTCGGTGAGGTACCGGAGACACACGTCCTTGGCCTGAGCCTCGGTGCCGCCCTCCGGACGCGACCGGGCGCCCGAATGATCTCGGGCGCCCGGCCGGTCGGCGCGTTGCTCGCGCACTACGTCTAGAAGTCGACCGGAGCCGGCGCAACCTCGGCGGCGTCGCGAACGTCCGCACCGATGCCGAGCTTCTCCTTGATCTTCTTCTCTATCTCGTCGCGGATGTCGGTGTTCTCGAGCAGGAACTTGCGAGCGTTCTCCTTGCCCTGGCCGAGCTGGTCGCCCTCGTAGGTGAACCACGAACCCGACTTGCGGACGAAGCCGTGCTCGACACCCATGTCGATGAGCGAGCCTTCCTTACTGATGCCGCGGCCGTAGAGGATGTCGAACTCGGCCTGCTTGAACGGCGGCGAGACCTTGTTCTTGACGACCTTGACGCGGGTGCGGTTACCGACTGCGTCGGTACCGTCCTTGAGCGTCTCGATACGTCGGATGTCAAGGCGGACGGACGCGTAGAACTTCAACGCCTTACCGCCGGTTGTGGTTTCGGGAGACCCGAACATGACGCCGATCTTCTCACGCAGCTGGTTGATGAAGATCACGGTGGTGTTGGATGCGCTGATGGCACCGGTGATCTTGCGCAGTGCCTGGCTCATGAGGCGAGCCTGCAGACCGACATGGCTGTCACCCATCTCGCCTTCGATCTCGGCGCGGGGCACCAGGGCGGCCACGGAGTCGACGACGAGGATGTCGAGCGCGCCGGAGCGAATCAGCATGTCCGCGATTTCCAGCGCTTGCTCACCGGTATCGGGCTGCGAGACGAGCAGGGCATCGGTGTCGACACCGAGCTTCTGGGCGTAATCGGGATCGAGCGCGTGCTCGGCATCGATGAACGCGGCGATACCGCCGGCCGCCTGGGCGTTTGCCACGGCGTGCAGTGCCACCGTGGTCTTACCCGAGGATTCCGGGCCGTATATCTCGACGACACGTCCGCGCGGCAACCCTCCGATGCCAAGCGCGACGTCCAGTGCGATGGATCCCGTGGGGATCACCGCGATGGGCACGCGAGCCTCGTCACCGAGACGCATCACCGAGCCCTTGCCGAAATTCTTGTCGATCTGAGCGAGAGCAAGATCGAGTGCTTTGTCCCGGTCGTATGCTGCTGCGGCCATCATGTTCTCCTTCGAGTGGTCTTCTCCAACGATCCGGCCGGCCTCCGGCCTTCCCGTACGATCCGGCCGCCTCCGGCCTTCCCGCACGATCTGCCGATACGGTAGATGCGGGTACCGACAAGAACTGCTCGCCCGGATCTGCGCCAGCCGTTCTCACCGCGTTCCGACCCAACTATAGGGGAACACCTGTTCGATTCGGTGGCGAGACACGCCGCACGAAGTTCGACCCAACTGTCACCAGACAGATTTGGGAACGTCGAACTCGGCGCACAGTGCGAGCCAGACCTCTTTGGGGTCCACCCCGGCTTCGATGGCCTGCGCGCCAGTCAGTCCGCCCAGGCTGATGATCACGTGGTCGACGAGGATGGAATCGCCTCGAATTCGACCGAACTGGGTCTCGATACGTTCGTGGAAGTCGGTCATGCGCACGCGCTCCACCGTAGCTACCTCACCACACTCCGGCACACCGCCACCGGATCCTTCACCGCGGCCGCTCCCCGCGCCGCTCGCCGCGCCGCCGCGGTGTACGACGGATCGGTGAGCACGGTCGATACCGCGTCGCGCACCGATTCCGGGGAGAACGGGCGCACCAGCACCGCACTCCCCTGGCGTGCAGCACGATTGGCCAGTTCCCACTGATCGCCGCCACCCGGAATCGCGACCACCGGCACGCCGGCAGTCAATGCCTTCACCAACAGACCATGACCACTGCCGCACACGACCACCTCGGCGTCGCGCAGCATCACGTCCTGCCGACCCAATCCCGCGACCACCCAGGGCGGGAGATCGGCGGGCGGCTCGTCGACCATGCTGACCATCACGCGCACCCCGGCATCGCTCAGCCCCTCGACGGCGGCCTCGACCATGCCGTCTGCGCCGGTGAACGCGGTGGAGGGAGCGATCATCACGAGCGGGTCGTCGCCGGGTGGCGGTGTCAGCACGGTGTTCGTCGGCTCCCACAGCAAGGGCCCCACCAGGCGAGCATTCGACGGCCAATCCGAACGAGGCACTTCGAGCGCCGGAATCGTGGCCACCAGCGTCATGGCGGGACCGGGATCGACGCTGGGCAAACCGACGGTCGAGCGGGCTTCGCCGCGCTGTCGCCGTCCTTGGCGAATGGAACGAGCAGTGAGCGTACGCATGATCGAATCGCGCGCACGTCCGCGGACACCGGAGCCTGGAGCAAGCCCACTGCCCAAGGGCGGCAACGACTTCGACGCAGAATAGAGAGGGTGCGGAAGCAGTTCGAGCCACGGCAGACCCAGTCGCTCGGCCGCTATCCCACCGCAGGCCGTCAGCACGTCCGACACGACGAGATCGACATCGGCCGAACGCAGATCGTCGAGCAGCAAGGTCGACATGTGTGCAGCACGGGCATGGATACGTTGCCCGGCATCGTCGTCGTCATCGGTGCTGCGCGGCGCCAATCCCCGAAGTTCGCGACTGTTCACGCCGGCCGACCGGGCCGCGGTCAGCCAACGGTCACCGGTGAACAGAATCGGCTCGTCGCCGCTGCGTAGGAACTGCCGAGACAGAGCGATCGCCGGAAACGCGTGGCCCGGGTCGGGACCTGCCACCACCGCCACTCGCACGCGCCCACCCTAGACCGTCAGAGCGGCATATCGGCGCGGTCCTTCTTCCCCATCGCCTTGAAGAGCAGGTAGAGGCCGAACACCAGAACCGACAGCGCTATCAGCGGGAACAGGAACTTCACGAGCGCGCCGACAACGGTCAGCACGATCCACACGAGAACGATTCCGAGAACTATCTTCCAGAACATGACACCGACTCCTTCGCTGTGGCGATCGGATCGTCCGATCGCTTCATGAGTCGATCGTGGCACGCGATGAACCCGAAATCGCCTCCCGAGCAACAAGATCAGGGAAAGATCAGGGCCAACCCCTGCATGACCCCGACCGACGGCTCAGGGCCGCAGTTCGTCCAGTGCGTATGCGAACCCGCGAAGCCGGTCCGACGCGAAGAGCAGCGCATCGCGCCTGGTATCGGGGCCGGACACTCCGGGTGAGGTGAGTTGCGCTGCGGCGGCCACCAGTTCGTCGAATTGGTCGACGCCCTGGTCGAGCTCCTCGACCGCAGCGTCGATGCTGGTGGCGAGGTGCTCGGCGGCTCTTGGGCTACCTTGCGCGGCTCGTTCCATCTCGACGATGTCGACGGCAACCTGATCGAGCGATTCCGCTGCCCCCGACGCGATTCGTGCGGTGTCGTCCAGATCGCCCGTGGCGATGGCACCCGATCTGGCCACCATGGCGAGGAGGTGGTGCAGACTCTGCTCCGCGCCCGTGAGCCGCATCATCGGTGCTCGGGCGGCCGATCCCCACGGCGGCAGCGCTCGCTTGCGAGGCTTGGCAGGCGGAAGCGGCACGCCGCGCATACGTCGGTATCGGCTCACCGCGAGCACTGCGGGGACGGCGAACACCGCAGCCGCGCCGCCACCGGTGACCACGAGCCATTCGGGTGCGGATGCCACTGCCACTGCTGCCGTGCCGACCGCTGTGGAGCCGGACGCCGCGCCGAAGAAGGAGGCCTTGCGTCGGGTCCGCCGACGGCGTCGGATCTCCTTCTTGCGCGGATCTGCCCGCGATCGAACGAAGTCGATGACAGGGCGAGCCGCGCCGGCCACCGAGTCACCGAAGTCCGAGCGCGCCATCGTGAGTCAGGTTCTAGCCGGCAGAACCGGTCTGGCTCGGCGGTTCCGTCGCCGGCTGCGCGGGCGCGGACAAGTTCTTCTGCGTCGACGGTGTTCCCGACGTCAGCGAGTCGCCGGCCATCGAGGCCCGAATCTGCTCGAGCCGAGAATGCCCGGCCATCTGGACACTCGCCTGCTGAACTTCCATCATCCGGCCCTGCACCGAGTTCTGAGCGAGCTCGGCCGAACCCAGAGCGTTCGCGTAGCGCTTCTCGATCTTGTCGCGCACGGCGTCGAGGCTGGGAGTGTTACCCGGCGCGGACAGCGTGGAGTCCATCGACCGCAACGACGCGCTGACCTGCTCCTGCATCTTGGCCTGCTCGAGCTGGCTCAGCAGCTTGGTGCGCTCGGCGACCTTGGCCTGCAGCGACATCGCGTTCTGCTCGACGGCCTTCTTCGCTTGAGTGGCTGCCTGCAGCGCCTGATCGTGGAGCACCTTGAGGTCTTCGACGTTCTGCTCCGCAGTCACGAGCTGGGCAGCGAATGCCTCCGCCGCGTTGGTGTACTGCGTTGCCTTCTCGACGTCGCCGGCGGCGCCCGCCTGATCGGCGAGTGTGACGGCTTGCCGCGCATTCGCGTTGAGCTTTTCGACCTCGTCGAGCTGACGACTGAGCTTCATCTCGAGCTGGCGCTGGTTACCGATGACGGACGCAGCCTGCTGGGACAGCGCCTGATGCTGACGCTGAGCGTCTTCGATGGCCTGCTGGATCTGAACCTGAGGGTCGGCCTTCTCGTCGATTTTCGAGTTGAAGAGGGCCATGAGGTACTTCCAGCCCTTGACGAAAGGATTGGCCATTGCTTGGTCCCGCCTCCATGAATTCTGCCGCGACGATCGCGACTACGGCTTTCCTGGCATGATTCCACGACCGACGCCGTGGCGTGCTGCAAGACTACGCAGCCGCGAGGGCCCTCGGTGCGGGTGCCGGAATGACGACCCTGGTCTCGTCGGAAATGTGCGCGGCCTTGTCGACCTCGACCGAGTCGGCGCGAACCGGTGCGTCGGACATCGTTTCGCTGACGTCGTAGAGGACGGCGGCCAGCGGAACCGCCAGCGCGTCACAAATGGCATTGAGCAGTTCGCTCGACGCCTCCTTGCGGCCGCGCTCGACCTCGGAGAGATATCCGAGGCTCACTCGTGCCGTGTTGGAGACCTCGCGCAGTGTTCGGCTTTGAGATACCCGAGTGCGTCGAAGACTGTCACCGAGTGCCTCACGCAAGAGCAGCGCCATGCGGCCCCTCCTTCATCGTGTCCGTCTCAATGCCAACGTCTGCCGGGTGCCGGATGGTTCCCGAGCGTGTCGTGCAAGCCTATCCCGTGTCGGTTCGCGTGACGCGGTCGAGCAAGTGCGACACGGCTTCGCGGACCGCGTGGGACCGGACGAACCAGCGGTCCCCCGTGAGCTGCAACTTCACGACATCCGTGCCGTCCGGGCCGTGAAAACCGAGGAACACCGTTCCGGCGCGGTGCCCGTCCTGCGTATCGGGGCCCGCGACACCGGTCAATCCGACACCCCAGGTCGCTGCGCACCTGGCAGCCGCACCGACGGCCAGCTCGCCGGCCGTCGACTCGGCGACGGGACCGTCGCGCCCGAGGACGTCGTCGGACACACCCGCCAGCGACGCCTTCAGATCGGTCGCGTAGACGACGAGACCGCCGCGCAACACCGCACTCACACCGGGCACGCCGCCGAGAGTCGCGGAGAGCAGTCCTGCCGTCAAGGACTCCGCGGTGGCGACTGTCTGTCCTCGGGACGCGAGTGCGCCGACCAACTCACGTACCGGGCCGAGGTCTGCCAGTGGATCCATCACGGCTCGGTGACCGCCGCAACTCGGGGGCGGACCGCTTGGACGAGGTAGTCGATGCCGGTCACCACCGTGAGGACCACGGCCGCACCCATGACGACCATCGCCGCCGGCATGACAAGGTCCGGAAGCGGGAGTACGTAGAGCCCGATCGCAACGCTCTGGACCAATGTCTTGAGCTTGCCACCGCGACCGGCCGGGATCACGCCGTGACGCAACACCGCGAACCGCAGTGCGGTGATTCCCAGTTCGCGGACCGCGATGACGACGGTGATCCACCACGGCAGATCGCCGAGCATCGACAATCCGACCATTGCCGCACCGATGAGCGCCTTGTCGGCAATGGGGTCGGCCAGCTTTCCGAACTCGGTCACCAGGCCGTGCTTACGTGCGAGTTGGCCGTCGATGCGATCCGTCACCGCCGCGACCGCAAACACCGTGAACGCCATGCAGCGCCAGAACGTGTCGTGACCGCCCTCGGCGAACAACGCAGCGAGGAAGACCGGTACGAGGGCGATGCGCAGCACGGTGAGCACGTTCGCGATGTTGAGCAGAGGAGGAGTCGAGATCACCGCATCCGCTGTGGGTTTCACGGAATCACCGCCGTGCCGCTCGCTCACCGAACAGCCCACCGCTCGCGGCGGGTGAACTCGGGGCACGGCACACGGTCACAATATCTTCTGCGCTCGACCACTACTGTTCACCCCATGACTGTCGTCGTCCGTCGCGCCCGCACCTCCGACGTCGAGGACATCAAACGCCTCATCGACATCTACGCCGGCCGCATCCTGCTCGAGAAGAATCTGGTCACCCTGTACGAGGCGGTACAGGAATTCTGGGTGGCGCAGCTCGGCGACGAAGTCGTCGGATGCGGAGCGCTGCACGTGCTGTGGGCGGATCTCGGTGAAGTACGTACGGTGGCCGTCGACCCCAGCGTGAAGGGTCACGGCGTCGGTCATCTCGTCACCTCGAAGCTGATCGAGGTGGCCCGCGAGCTCGAGCTGACGAGGGTGTTCGTCTTGACCTTCGAGGTCGACTTCTTCAGCCGGCACGGATTCGTGGAGATCGACGGTACGCCCGTCACCGCCGAGGTCTACGCGGAGATGTGCCGCTCGTACGACACGGGTGTGGCCGAGTTCCTCGACCTCAGCTACGTCAAGCCGAACACCCTCGGCAATACTCGGATGCTCTTGACGCTTTGATCGACAACACCACAAAGGAGAACACCGTGGCCCATTTCGTCGTCTCGTACACCTACTCGTCGTCCACTACCGAGGGTCGTGATCGGTACCGTGCCGAGCACCGTGAGTGGTTGCGCGGCTTGCTGGACGACGGAGTGCTCGTGGTGTCGGGACCGTTCACCGACGACAGCGGAGCACTGATCGTCGTCACCGGCGAGGACACGACATCGGTTCGTACCCTTTTCGAGAACGACCCCTTCGCCCGCGAACACCTCATCGAGGCCTCGAGCGTCACCGAGTGGAAGCCCGTGATGGGCTCACTCAGCTGACCTTCCTGTCGGCGCCACGAGTCTTCAGCAGGCTCGCGACCGTGGTGACGATCAGGATGCCCATGATGACGCTCAGCGAGACGCCCGTGCTGATCTCCGGCACCGCCAGGTGTTCGCCGCCGTTGATGAACGGCAGTTCGTTCTCGTGCAGCGCATGCAAGACGAGCTTCACACCGATGAACGCCAGAACCAGCGAGAGGCCGTAGGAGAGGTACACCAGGCGGTCGAGCAGGCCACCGATCAGGAAGTACAACTGGCGAAGACCCATGAGCGCGAAGGCGTTGGCCGTGAAGACGATGTACGGCTCGGTGGTGAGGCCGTAGATGGCCGGGATCGAGTCGAGGGCGAAGAGGATGTCCGTGAACCCGATGACGACGAGCGCCAGCAACATCGGCGTGACCACGCGCTTTCCGTCGATCTTTACCGTGAGGCGGTCGCCGTGGTACTCCTCGGTGGTGGGCAGAACCTTCTTGGCCCACCTCATGATCTTCGTTTCCTGCTCGACTTCGTTTTCTTCCTCGTGGCCTGCGTCCTTGACGAGTTTGTAGGCCGTGTAGATGAGGAACGCGCCGAACAGGTAGAAGACCCAGCTGAAGTTGTTGATGGCAGCGGCGCCGAGCGCAATGAAGCCGGCCCGCATGACCAGCGCCATCACGATGCCGATCAAGAGCACCTTCTGCTGGTACTGACGGGGCACCGCGAAGGTCGTCATGATGATGAGGAAGACGAACAGGTTGTCGACGCTCAACGCCTTCTCCGTGACGTACCCGGCGAAGTACTCACCGCCGAATGCCGATCCGTACTGCCAGAAGACGATGCCGCCGAAAATGATGGCGATCGTGATGTAGACGGCCGACCAGATTGCCGATTCCTTGAAGGTCGGCTCGTGCGGGGTCTTGACGTGCGCGAAGAAATCGAAGACGAAGAGACCCAGAATCACCACACAGGTGACGATCCAGACGGTCGTGGAGACGTTCACGGGCTAGCTACCTCCGGTAGTCCAAGGGGCTCCGGAGGTCTCTCCCGCAGGGGCAGCGTGTCGACGCCTCTGCCGATGGCCCGGACCGAGACTGGGCTCGATCGTGCTGACGGGTCCTTCGCGATGTGGGGATACTCCCCTCCTGAACGCAATGGTGCCACAGCACATCGGCCACCCGATGCGGAGTACGCACGTTTCTTGGTTAAAGCACAGGTAAAACTCGGTGCGGGGAGACGGACGTCACTCGCCGTTGAGTCCGTCGTCACCGCCGGCAGGATCGCCACCCTTGAGCGACCACAGCAAACCGTCGAGTTCGTCGGGTTTGACCAGCACGTCGCGTGCTTTCGACCCCTCGCTCGGACCCACGACCCCCCGCGTCTCCATGAGGTCCATGAGGCGACCCGCCTTGGCGAAGCCGACACGGAGCTTGCGCTGCAGCATCGAGGTCGAGCCGAATTGTGACGTCACGACCAGTTCGACAGCCTGGAGTAGGACGTCGAGATCGTCACCGATGTCGGCGTCGACGTCTTTCTTCTCGCCGGCCTTCTGGGCGGTGACGCCCTCCTGGTACTCGGGCTCGGCCTGGTTCTTGGCGAAGTCGACGATCGCGGTGATCTCCTCGTCGGTGATGAACGCACCCTGCAACCGGGTGGGCTTGCCCGCTCCCATCGGCAGGAACAGCGCGTCGCCCATGCCGATCAGCTTCTCCGCACCGGGCTGATCGAGAATGACTCGGGAGTCGGTCAACGACGACGTGGCGAATGCCAGTCGTGACGGCACGTTGGTCTTGATCAGACCCGTCACCACGTCGACGGACGGACGCTGGGTGGCCAGCACGAGGTGAATTCCTGCCGCACGCGCTTTCTGGGTGATGCGCACGATCGCCTCTTCGACGTCGCGAGGGGCGGTCATCATCAGGTCGGCGAGCTCGTCGACGATCGCCAGAATGTAGGGGTACGGACGGTAGACGCGTTCGCTGCCGAGGGGCGCGCTGATTTCGCCCGAGCGCACCTTCTTGTTGAAGTCGTCGATGTGGCGAACCTTGTTCACCTGCATGTCCTGGTAGCGCTGTTCCATCTCCTCGACCAGCCAGGCCAGGGCGGCCGCTGCCTTCTTCGGCTGCGTGATGATCGGCGTGATCAGGTGCGGAATGCCCTCGTAGGGCGTCAGTTCCACCATCTTCGGGTCGATGAGGATCATGCGGACCTCGTCCGGGGTCGCCCGAGCGAGCAACGACACGAGCATCGAGTTCACGAAGCTCGACTTACCGGAACCGGTGGAACCCGCCACGAGAAGGTGCGGCATCTTGGCCAGGTTGGCGCTGACGAAGTTGCCTTCGATGTCCTTTCCGAGTCCGATCACCAACGGGTGGTGATCTTTTCGCGTCGAGGGCGCGGTCAGGACGTCGGCCAGACGGACCATTTCACGGTCCGAGTTGGGTACCTCGATACCGACCGCGGACTTGCCGGGGATCGGGGCGAGGAGTCGAACGTTGTCCGTGGCGACCGCGTACGCGATGTTGCGAGCGAGCGCGGTGATCTTCTCGACCTTCACGCCGGGACCGAGTTCGACCTCGTATCGGGTGACCGTGGGACCTCGGGTGAAGCCCGTGACGGCGGCATCGATCTTGAACTGCTCCAGTACTTCCGAGATGGCCTCGATCATCACATCGTTGGCCTGGCTGCGCGTCTTGGGAGGGTCGCCGTCGATGAGAAGCGACAGCGACGGCAGTGTGTAGTCGCCCTCGATGACCCGGTCGACCACCAGTTTGTCGTCGGTGTCGGCCTTCTTCGGCTCGGCCGCCTTCACGACGGGCTTCGGCCTCGCGGCGGCGGGCGGCGGCGCGATGACCTCCGTGGTCTGTTCGGGCACCTCGTCCGGCACGGGCTCCGCCTTGGCCTTGCGGGCCCGCGATTTCTTCACCGGGACGTATTCCTCGGTCGCGTACGCCGACTCGTCGACCGGATAGCCCGAGGCGTCGAACAGAGACGGGTCGTAGGAGTCGCTGCCGTAGTCGTAACTGCCGGAATCGAACCTTCCGTCGTCGAACCCGGGGTCACCGTCCAACGGATCCCAGTCGCCGTACTCGTCACCTCGACTGTCGGTGCCGAACAGCGCGCGAAGCGTGGTCGGTATGTCGCGAATGGTGGTGCCCGTCAACAGGAGTACCCCGAACAGGATGGCGATCAACAGCAGCGGGACGGCGATCCAGACCGTCACGCCATCGGCCAAGGGCCCACCCGCTGCGAAGCCGACGAATCCCGCTCCGGCCGCCCGGCCCACCGCGTCGGACGGCGAACCGGAGGCCAGATGCCACAGTCCGAGAACGGGAAGCGCAACGAGGAGGGATCCGAGTACGAGTCGAGGGCGAGCCTCCGGCGTCGGCTCGGATCGCATGAGCACCACGGCGAGTGCGGTGCCGAGGACGGGGAGAAGTACCGCGGCCGATCCCACCACGGCACGCACCGCGATCTCGATCCAGTGCCCGACGGGTCCGGCGGCGGAGAACCACAGGCCGGCCGCGATGACGACGCTGACCGCAATGAGACCGAGCGCGAGTCCGTCGCGCCGGTGTCCGTGCTCGATGTCGGCGGCCTTGCCGACGGTGCGGGTGGTGGCCCCGACACCGCGAGCGGTCAGCGACCAGGTAGCACCGATGCCGCGACCGACGGAGGACAGAGCGCGCTTGCCGGGCGAGACGGTCTTCTTGCGCGGCGCCGACCGGCCGGCCGCGCGGGAGCGGGTAGTAGCGGCATTGGTCGACCTGGTCGACGACGCGGACGACGCACGCGGAACGGTCGGCTTCCGAGGTGTGGTGACCGTTCGAGACGTCTTGGACGACGTCTTCGGTGCGCGCGGTGTTGTCGTCTTCCCTGCCATGGTTGTCAGGTTAGTCGCATCATCACCTTCAGGACCATCCGCAACACCAGCAACACTCAAACAGCCCTGTCCACCGCGTTCAGCGCGTCGATGTCCGCCTGGTCACCCTCGAACTCGAGGTCGACGGCGTCGCGCCCCAAGGCGTGGAGCAGCAACTCCGACGGCTCGCCTCGCAGAACGACGTCGCCTCGTCGCCCTCCGCGCAGCACCTCGCGGCGACCACCGGGCGCCACGACGGTCACCCCGACGGGCGATGTGCGGTAACTCAGGCGACCCATGAGGCGGACGAACCGCCACAGGGCGGTCTGGGTGTCGGTGGACAGGGTGCGCGCCGTCCACTCTCCCGGTCCGGCGCGGCGGACGTCTTCGTGGTGCACGAACATCTCGTGCACGTTCACCTGCGAGTCGAGCAACTTGTACGGCGACCAGATCGGCGGCCCGGATCGGAGATCCGCGACCAGGTCGGGCCACGGTGTGCGCGCAACCGACTTCTGAACCTTCTCGGTGTACCCGGCGAGCGGCGGCAGGAAGATGCCTGCCATGGCGTCGAAGCGGCGTTCACGAATGACCAGGTGTGCAGCCAGGTCTCGCACCGTCCAGTCTCCGCACAAGGTGGGCGCATCGGGCCCCATCTCGACCATCGTCGTTGCCAAGTCCTGACGTTCCCTGCTCGCAAAACTCATAGGCAGACGGTACCTGCGCCGACTGGGTGGCGTTCGCCGTGTCGTAGCGTCGCACCGGTGTCCGCATTCGAGATCGTCGTCATCCTGCTGGCCGGCTTCGGTGCCGGTGCGATCAACGCGATCGTCGGATCCGGCACCCTGATCACGTTCCCCACGCTGGTCGCCTTCGGCTACCCGCCGGTCGTTGCGACGATGAGCAACGCGGTGGGACTCGTCGCCGGCGGTGTGTCCGGCACCTGGGGATATCGGCGGGAGCTGAAGGGGCAGTGGCGCAGGCTCCGCTGGCAGATGCCGGCGTCCTTTCTGGGTGCGCTGACCGGCGCATGGCTCCTATTGCATCTGCCCGAGGACACCTTCACCTCGATCGTGCCCGTACTCCTCGTACTGGCGTTGATCCTGGTTCTCGTCGGTTCCAAGATTCAGGACTGGGCACGTGGCCGGTCCGAATCCACGAACGCGATGGGCCCGGTTCGCTCGACACTGCTCACGGTCGGCACCTACGCCGTCGGCGTGTACGGCGGCTATTTCACTGCGGCACAGGGCATTCTGCTGATCGGCGTGATGGGGGCACTGCTCCCCGAAACCATGCAGCGCATGAACGCGGCGAAGAATTTGCTCTCGCTCATCGTCAACATCGTGGCCGCAATCGCCTACACCATCGTTGCTTTCGACCGAATCAGTTGGGCTGCAGCGGGATTGATCGCCGTCGGCTCTCTGATAGGCGGAACAGTCGGCGCCCGATACGGACGCCGACTGTCTCCCACCGCTCTGCGCATCGCCATCGTGGTTCTAGGCCTTGTGGGCCTCTGGCGACTGCTTGCTGCTTAGGCCTGACTCACTTCGAGCACCGTCGGGACGATCATCGGGCGGCGACGGTACTTGTCCGCCACCCACCGGCCGACGAGGCGACGAACGGCCTGCGCAATACGGTGACTGTCCGTGACACCCTCGCCCGCAAGTCGAACCAACTCGGCCTCGACCAACTGAGCCGCTTCCTTGAGCGCTGCGGGATCGTCGGAGAACCCGCGGCCGTTGACCTCGGGCGTACTGACCGATCGCCCGGTGGTCGCGTCGATGGCAATGGTGATGGCGATGAAGCCGCCCTCACCGAGAACGAGACGATCGGACAGCGTCGAATCGCCGACGTCACCGACGGACAGACCGTCGACGTAGACGTGTCCGACGGGGACCTGCCCGACGATCTCGGCCAACCCGTCGACCATGTCCACGACGACGCCGTCCTCGGCGAGAACAATCCGCTCTTCGGGGACACCCGTCGCCGCGGCCAACGCCGCGTTGGCGCGGAGGTGACGCCACTCGCCGTGGACCGGCATCGCGTTGGTGGGTCGGACCGCGTTGTAGAGGTAGAGCAGTTCGCCCGCCGACGCGTGTCCGGACACGTGCACCTTGGCGCTCTGCTGCGTGATGACCTTCGCGCCGCGTTTCGCGAGACCGTTGACCACGGCGAACACCGAGTTCTCGTTGCCGGGGATCAACGACGATGCGAGCACGACCAGGTCGTTCGCGCGGATGTTGATCTGACGATGCTCACCGCGGGCCATCCGCGAGAGCGCCGACAGCGGCTCACCCTGCGACCCCGTGGAGATGAGCACGAGTCGGTCGTCGGCCAGCTTGGTGGCGGCGTCCATGTCGACCTCGACTCCCTCGGGCACCGTGAGGTATCCGAGTTCCTGCGCGATCGCCATGTTGCGGACCATCGATCGGCCGACGAACGACACCTTGCGGTTGTACCGGTGCGCAACGTCGATGACCTGCTGAATGCGGTGAACGTGCGAGGCGAACGACGCCACGATGACGCGGTTCTTCGCCTTGCCGATCACACCGTCGAGTACGGAGCCGATCTCGCGCTCCGGCATGACGAACCCGGGCACCTCGGCGTTGGTCGAGTCGACCAGAAACAGGTCGACTCCCTCGTCACCCAGACGGGAGAACCCGCCGAGGTCGGTCAGGCGACCGTCCAACGGAAGCTGATCGAGTTTGATGTCGCCGGTGTGCAGGACGACGCCGGCGTCGGTGCGGATGGCCACGGCCAACGCGTCGGGAATGGAGTGGTTCACGGCGAAGTATTCGCACTCGAACGGGCCGTGCTGGGTGCTCTCGCCCTCGCGCACCTCGACCAGATTGGGCCGCTGCCGGTGCTCTCGGCACTTCGCTGCGACCAGAGCGAGCGTGAACTTGGACCCGATGATCTTGATGTCCGGACGCAGACGCAGCAGGAACGGCACCGCGCCGATGTGGTCCTCGTGACCGTGCGTCAGGACGAGCGCCTCGACGTCGGCCATCCGGTTCTCGATGTGGCGGAAGTCCGGCAGGATGAGGTCGACGCCCGGCTGGGCGTCTTCGGGGAACAACACGCCACAGTCGACGATGAGCAGCTTGCCCTGGTGCTCGAAGACGGTCATGTTGCGACCGATCTCGCCGATACCGCCGAGAGCGACGACACGCAGCCCCTTGCGCGGCGCCTTGGGCGGGCTGCCCAGGCGGATAGTCTTGTCGACCGGCGTTCGCTGGTCCGGCCGCTGAATGTTGGCCGAGTTCTGTGGTGTGCGCGCGGGCCTGGCGGCAGGGGGACCTGCGCTGCGAGTCGCGCGTCCGCGCGTCCGTGAGGGACGGGTCATACGAGTACTCCTGCTGAGTGGAGATCGGCTGCGAGAGCGTCGAGCTGATCGGTTGACGGAGGAACTTGGGGGAGCCGCGGCTCGCCGACGTCGATTCCGAGAAGGCGAAGTCCGGCCTTGGACGCGGTGACGCCGCCGAGGCGCACGACCGAGTCGACGAGAGGGAGAAGGCTGACGTTGATGGCGCGGGCGCGCGCCGTGTCACCCGATTCGTACGCGGTGAGAAGCTCACGCAGGCGACCGGGAACGAGGTGCCCGATGACGCTCACGAAGCCGACGGCGCCGACGGACAACCACGGGAGGTTGAGCGGGTCGTCGCCGGAAAGGAACTGCAGACCGGTCGATTCGATCAGAGCCGCGCCGGCCGCGAGGTCGCCCTTCGCGTCCTTCACCGCCAGAATCCGGGGGTGCTCGGCAAGCCTGCGCAGAGTGTCGCTCTCGATGGGCACGATGGAACGAGGCGGAATGTCGTAGAGCATGACGGGCAGATCGGTGGCGTCGGCGACCGCCGTGAAATGGGCGTACAGACCGGCCTGCGGCGGACGTGAGTAGTACGGAGTGACCACCAGGAGTCCGTGCGCTCCGTCGCGCGCCGCGTCGCGCGCCAACTCGACACTGTGGGCGGTGTCGAAGCTTCCGGCGCCGGCCACGATGCGCGCGCGGTCTCCGACTGCCGCGACCACTGCACGAAGGAGATCCGACTTCTCCGGCTCCGTGGTCGTGGGAGATTCCCCCGTGGTGCCGGAGACGACCAAACCGTCGCAGCCGTGGTCCACCAGGTGAGACGCGAGGCTCACCGCACCGTCTATGTCGAGCTTGCCGTCCTTCGTGAAGGGCGTCACCATCGCGACGGACACGGAACCGAAGGGTCGGGCGCCCCGATCGGCGATCGCAGGCGTGGCAGGCTCACCAGTGGTCATGGTCGGAAGGTTACCCGTGAACTACACCTCGGTAGTAATGGGACTCTGCGCTACTTCGGTTCCGTCGGGAAGGGTCTCGATCTCGAAATCGCCGAAGACGTGTGGGGCCGTCGAGGCCAACTGGCGCAGACATTCGATGGCGAGTCGACGAATTTCGACGTCGGCGTGTTCGGTGGCGCGCATGGCCACGAAGTGCCGCCAAGCGCGGTAGTTACCGGTCACCACTACTCGGGTTTCGGTCGCATTCGGGAGTACTCCGCGCGCCGCCTGCCGAGCTTGCTTCCCACTCACCACGGCGGGCGAGTCGGCGCCCAACGCAGATTCGAGTGCGTCGAGCAACTCGGAGTACGCCTCTCGACTCGTATCCGTTGCCTTCGCGAACAATTCGGCAAGCGTCGGGTTCGCTTCGATGGCCGGAGGGAGCACGATGTTCGCGTCGCGCTCGGGCACCGACCGCTGCGAGAGTTGAGAGAAGGAGAAGTGCCGGTGCCGGATCAACTCGTGGCTGCACGACCGCGAGATGCCGGTGATGTAGAAGCTGACGTTCGCGTGTTCGAGCACCGACAGGTTGCCCACGGCCAGTAGGTGACCGAGATAGCCGCCGTTCGTCGCGGTCCGCGGGTTGGGCTTGGACCAGCTTTGATAGCAGGCCCGACCGGCGAATTCGACCAACGCTTGCCCGCCGTCGGCGTCCGTACTCCAGGGGATGTCGTCCGGTTGTTCGAAGTGGGTGGTTGCCACCATCCGAACCGACAGGCGAGCGGTATTCATGTCGGTGACTCTATCCATGACATCGCTGTGACAGTTGACTGATGTCATCTGTGACGTCACAGTGGTGTCATGAACCTGGACACATACACCGCCCGCCTGTCCGACGACCTCGTCGCTGCTGCCGCATTGGGCGACGAGCAGACCAAGAACGTGGCGGCTGCTCTCGGGGTAGCAGCGCAGAACTCTGCTCGGCTGATGCTGCTCGCCGCCCTGGCCGACATGGCCGCCGAGGTGTCGAATCAGGCCGACGGAATCTCCGTCCACGTGCGATTGTCCGGAGCCGACGCTGTCGTCGACGTCGTGGCCGCGGAGCCCGGGATGTCCGACGAACGGGTCGACCCCCGAACCGCGTTCGACGACGCTGCCGGCGACATCAGCCGCGTCACCCTGCGCCTTGCCGAGCAGATGAAGTCCCGCGCCGAGGAAGCGGCGCAGCAGAACGGGATGTCGCTCAACTCATGGATGTCGAAAGCCATGCAGGGGGCACTTCGCGATCAGTTGCGTAAGAACTGAGCGAGGTCGCCCCTCTCCCCCACGATCACGTCGTCGAGACCGAGCCACGACGCCATCTCACGAAGACTGTTCGTCAGGGCCGGGACGACCACCCCGCGATCGTGACCGGTTTCGAGGAACGCACCCGGCACCCTGAGCGCGTTTGCTGCTCTGTCCGCCTTGATGTCGACTCGTGCGCGCAACTCACCGTCCAGCAGGAACGGAAAGACGTAGTAGCCGAACTGCCGCTTGGGTTCGGGCGTGTAGATCTCGATGCGGTAATGGAAGTCGAAAATCCGTTCCGTGCGCGTACGGAAGAAGATCAGCGGATCGAACGGGCACAGCAGCGCTGCTCCCACACTCTTGCGTGGAACCGTCGCGTCGACGTGCAGGTACGCCGGACTACCCCACCCGCGGACCGTCACCGGTTCCAGGACGCCGTCGTCGATCAGGTCGACGATCGCGGGAGTGGTCTGCTCTCGTTTCAGACGGTAGTAGTCACGCAGGTCGGGCTCCGTCGCAATGCCCAGTGCGCGAGCCGATTTCGCGACCAACGCTCGGACTGCGTCGCCCTCGGACATATCTGTGCTCGCCAGTCCGGCCGGGAGTACCTTCTCGGGTAGCTCGTACTGCCGCGCGAAACCCACCCTCCGCTCCACCGACAGACGGCCCGACGCGAACAACTGCTCACACACCACCTTCACGTCGGTGGGGTCCCACCACGGGCCCTTCTTGGTGGTTCGCTGCATCCCGAGCAACTTCTCGAGGTCGGCCGAACTCGACGGCCCGACCTCGTCGATGATTGCGCGAATGTCTTGTCCCAACCGAGGATTGCGCTCCGTGACGTGATGGGCGTGGCCGTACCGACCGTTCTCGTACTTGCGCATTCGCCACTTCATCAACGGCCAGTCCTCGACCGGCATCAGCGCCGCCTCGTGCGCCCAGTACTCGACCAACATCCGCGGCTTACGAGCGGTGTGAGCCCACGTCGCAGTGTCGAGAAGGTCCCGGTCGTACGGCCCGATCCGGCTGAAGATCGGTGCGTAATGCGCCCGGACGGCCACCGACACCGAGTCGATCTGCAGAAGTTGCGTCGAGGCAAGCACTTTGGCGAGCGCGCGGCGGTCCGCCTTCACTGGAGGCTTCTGACCGAAACCTTGCGCGGCGACGGCAATGCGCCGAGCAGCGTCGGCCGTCATCTCTCGCACGTACTCAGGGTGCCACTAACATCGCCGCCATGATCGGGCGACTGGACGAAGTGGTGTTCGACTGCAACGACCCTGCAGTGCTGGCGGAGTTCTGGGCCGGGGTGTTAGGAGGCAAGCCGCATCGACGTGACGACGACTGGCACTACGTCGATCCACCGGGAACGCACCGCATCGCGTTCCAGCGGGTGCCCGAAACGAAGTCGATCAAGAACCGCCTGCACCTCGATGTCGATGTCACCGACATCGCGGCTGCAACCTCGGCCGCCGAAGCTATCGGTGCAGTCCGGGTGGGGAACGTGCACTCCGACACCGCCGGTTCGTTCCAGGTCCTGCTCGATCCGGAGGGGAACGAATGGTGCGTGGTGCACGTCTGATTTTCGTGCGGCGTGGGGACGGCCTGAGGTACACCTTCGAGTCGGAGGGTGCGCATGCCTTCAAGCGCGTCGACCTCGACGTGTGGTGCCGCCGGCTCCCCGACTTCGGGTGGGTGGTGTGCGACGGGGACGGCACCGTCTCGAGCCGGCCGTTCACCGAGGCGGGGACGAGTGACATGCCGCCCGAGGGTGTCTGGGTGAGCTACAAGGGTGATCGGTCCTACGTTTACGACATGACACGGATAGCGTCAGCCGACACGAAGCGCCGACAGTAGTTCGCTCGCCACATCGTCGACTTCACGACCTTCCGTGCTGATGACGAGATCGACCCTAGTCAGCAACACCATCGTGTCCGCAAGAGTGCGGGCGTTCCGGACCAAGTCGTCGAGGCCCGACCACGAGGCCGGCTCCCGGTCCCTGATGCGTCGCTGCAAGGTGTCGGGCTCGGCCTCGAGGCGGACAAGCATGGTGTGGTCGGCGTTCAGCGCGGCCATCCGCGCCGCCCGGTAGTCATTGTCCTCGATCGTGGCTGTGACGCAGACCGTCGCTGGACAGGACACTGCTTTTCCCGGACCCGGGTGGTCCGGTGACGATGAGCGCGAACACCGGTCGAGTATCGCCGACAAAACCGAGCGTCAGAACGGCGGCGGCTTCGCTAGATACCGCGCACGCAGGACTGCCCTGTGTTCGAGGTATTTGTTCCGCAGCCGCCTGGCCGTATCGCGATGCTCGGATGACTTGAGTCGGGCAATCGCGGACAACGTGAGATGCTCCCAAGCCTCGTGGTGCAGATGGTGCTTCTCCCACCAGGTCGGGGCGTCGATGTCGTCCGGCAACGGAGTCGAGAGTTTCCGCCTCCACGGTCCGTTGGGCTCAGGATCGGGCTCGGAGACCGCGGGGTCGTCGAATGCGAGGTTCGCCAACGCAACCACGGCAGGTGAGGGCGCGGTGATTCGAACCGCCCCGGTGTCGAGACGCCAGCACACGAACCCACCGGCAAGAAGCGAGGCACGCCATCGTTTCTCGGTCTTCGCCTGATGGTGCACCAGGCACAGAGGTTGGATGTTCTCGACGATCGACCACCCGCCGTTCAGGGGGTTGTCGTGGTCGAACTCGACGACGTGGTCGAGCTGGCAATCGTCGAACGGCCTCATGCACCCGGGCGCGGTGCAGGTGCGATAGCGAGCACGCACCAAGGCCGCAACTTCGACGGTGGGTTTGTAGCTGAGCGCCCCTGTGGGTGGAACTGTGTATCCGCCGTGCCCGTCGGGGTGTACGCCGAGCGCGAGCGCAGGGTTCTTCCGTATTCCCTCGAGCTGGGCATCGATGTGCGCGAGCAGCGCGGCGTGCCATCCGCGAAGGCGTGGGCGGTGCGGCTGTTCAGTACTCGGGTCCGGAAGTGGTGGCGGTTCGTACGTTCGACTGCGACGGCGCATGACGCGCACCCGTTTCAGGCAGGGCGGGGGTGAAGGAGGTGTCGGTGTCTTCGCCGGCTTCTCCGACACCTGGTCGTCTGCGTCGTTGGGCCCGCACTGGTCAGCCACCGCATCGACGTCGTCGTCGGACTCCTCTCGTTCCGACGGCGCGCCGTTGGCCCGACGCTCGATTTCCGGCGCCGCCAGTTCGACCATCTCGGTCAGGATGAGCTGCCATTGAGCATCGGATGCGATGAACCGCGCGATGTCAGGGGGCAACGGTGTTCCGTCGGCGAGGGTCGGCGGGTTCGAGGTCAGGCCGAGCAGCAGTTCGATGTCCATGTGCGCGACGATTCGCTTCGCCGGAGGCGGAACGATGTCGACATCCTTGACGGGGCAATCGGCGAGTCCGCACGCACAGCCGATGGCAGTATTTCCCTGCGCCATCGCGGTCACGGCGGCCGCCTGCAGCTGCCCCTTGGAACGCGTGTCGTTCTTGCAAACGGTGTCGGCTATCTCGGCGACACGAGCCACGAACTCGTCGGCGCTGTGTTCGTCGGTGGTGATGACCACGTCGGCGCCACCGTCAGGTCTCTTCGAGCGACGGACCCCAGTATTGTTGCGCAGGTTTCGCTTTCGCACCTCTGCAGCTTCGTCCGGGTTGTGGTCGAACCACAGTTCCCAGATCGTGTCGCGCAGGGATTTGGGGTTGTACAGCTGAGCCGCTGCGAGAACGTCGGGTTCGAGTACGGCGACGGTGTCGTCGGACGCCTGACGGAGGACGCCGGTAATTACTTTGATCCGAGCCAAATCCAATGTCCCTGCTGTGAATTCGGTATCGATCAGGGGAAGCCGGTGCCAGAGTTCTTCCCCGGCGTCGATCATGGTCGACGCCACGGTGAAAGACAGGTTCAGAGCTTGCGACACGTCGCATGCGGCGGTTCGGGACGCCCGCACATGGTCACCGTCTCCGCTGCGCGCCTCACGGTCGATCTCCGCGCTCAAGCGCAGATCGAGGAAGTCGTAAGCGTGATGCACCCGCACGGCGTCGAGGCGGTTGACCTCGGCCTGGGCGTGGGACAGGGCAGCGGTCAGCTCCGGTGCGGACTTGACCGCACCCAAGACACCACTGGAACCCCCCGGTTCGAACATGTGTTCCATACTAGCTGGTCTGGATCCGACTCGCAACCCAAAGAGTAACTACTGCAACAGAATACGACAGATCAAGTATGTCGTACCCGTGTGCATGGACTTACGCCGGCGCCAAGAAATCCACCGTCCCCGGATAGTTCCCGCCCGTACTCTGATTGGCCAGAACCTGGTGGCAGTGTCCGAACGCGCACAACGGCTGCGGGAGGAACACGACACCCTGCAGAATCCAGTACGTATCACCGATGACTCGGTAGTAGTCCCATTGCGCGGGAGCCGCATTGCCGTATTTGACGGCACGGATCTCCCCGCCCGGCTGCGTGTCGATGGCCCGGTCGGTGGTGAAGAAGTCCTCGACACTGCCAACGGTGAAGACGCGGTACATCTCGCCGCCGGCCTTGGTCGTGTAAAGGAATTCCGTGGACGGCGGCGCGGCCACCGAAGTCGGTTCGGCCGACGCGGGCCAAGAGGCCAATCCGAGGGAGGCCGCTAGAACGGCCAGAACGACGATCACCCGTTTGATGTGCATGAGGGGACGCTAGAACACAGACCTTCCGGTCCGATAAAAAACACGCTTCGGTCGGGTAACGACTCGAACTTGCCGGTTCAGCAAGTTAACTTGCCAAATCGACAGACCCGAGGTCACCATGAGCCCATGACGCACTCGTTCGACAAGAAGTACTGGGACGACATTTGGCAGAGCACGCGCGGCACCGCGATGGCCGACGGCGCACCCAACCCGTACCTGATGCACGAAGTCGCCGAGCTGACGCCCGGCACCGCATTGGAGGCTGGGTGCGGCGCAGGAACCGAGGCGATCTGGCTAGCTCAGCAGGGGTGGCGAGTCACCGGCGCCGACATTGCCGCCGACGCACTGGCCCACGCATCCGCCAGAGCGAGCGGCCTGGACATCGAGTGGGTCGAGGCGGACCTGTCCACCTGGAGGCCCGACGGCACGTTCGACCTGGTGACTACCCACTATGCGCATCCCGCCATGCCGCAACTCGAATTCTACGATCGGCTCGCGACCTGGGTCGCTCCCGCCGGCACGCTGCTGATCGTCGGCCACCTGCATCACGGCCATCACGGCGACCACGAGCCACCCGAGTCCGCGTCCGCCACCGCCGCCGGCATCACGGCGCTCCTCGACCCGGCGGAGTGGGAGATCGTGACAGCTCGGGAGACCAGTCGCCAAGCGCACGAGGCCGAGTTGCACGACGTGGTGGTCAGAGCCCGCCGACGGTGACCTACATCAACGTCGCAGCCAGCGTCCCACCCAGCTCGAGGCACCTCTCACGATCGACCGACTGCAACTCGAGGACTTCGGACGCCTGTGACAGCCCCCACCCCCTGGCGATCCGCTGAATGGACGCGGTTGCGCCCGCCGTGTCGTTGTTTCCGTACACCCATCCGCCCCACGGTTTCCCGGCCACGGCGCCCGAGCACGGGTAGTAGACGGTGTCGAAGAAGTGCTTCAGCGCACCGGACATGTAGCCGAAGTTGGCCGGCGTCCCGAACAGGAAGCCGTCTGCGGCGAGGACGTCCGAAATGGACGCACCGAGGGCGGGCCGCACCACCACGTCGACACCCGTGATCGACGGGTCCCGAGCGCCGGTCAGGACGGCGTCCAGAACGTCGGCGAGCGGGGGTGACGGGGTGTGATGGACAACCAGGAGTGTGGCCGTCACGCGCGTTCGTCACGCTCGAGATCGACCGCACGCTTCATCGTTTCGCGCGCCCGGCCGCGGTCACCCGCGTAGTCGTAGGCCCTGGCCAAACGGTACGAGTTTCGCCAATTGTCCGGGTCGGCTTCCCATTCGGACTTCACCTGCGCGAACAGCTCGTCTGCGGCCGCTCTCTCGATGCGTCCCGACGGCCGCCGCGGAAGATCGGACGGGTCGAGGTCGAGGCCTTCCTCGTGAATCCGACGCGCGAGGTGTTGGTGCGCGAATCCCGCGCGCAGAGTGGCCACCACGATCCACACGCCGATGATCGGCAAGATGATCACACCGATTCCCAAACCGATTCCGACCACACCACCGGACTGGATCAGTTCGATTCCGCGCCTGCCGAGCAGGATGAAATAGAACGCCAACACGGCGACCAGAACGGCAATGATCCCGACGACGCGGGCGGTGCGGTTCACAGATCCATCAACGGTTCGATACCGACGGTGAGTCCGGGGCGCGACGCGATGGCCCGGACTCCGAGCAGCACACCCGGAGTGAACGAGGTGCGGTCGATCGAGTCGTGCCGAATCGTGAGGGTCTCGCCCTGAGTTCCGAGTAGCACCTCCTGGTGCGCGACGAGACCCGCCAAGCGAACGGAATGCACTCGCACACCGTCGACGTCGGCGCCGCGAGCTCCGTCGAGTTCGGTGGTCGTGGCGTCGGGACTGCGGCCCACTCCGGCGTCCTTGCGCGCTTCGGCGATCAACGCTGCCGTCCGGTAGGCGGTTCCGGAGGGTGCGTCGGCCTTGTTCGGGTGGTGTAGCTCGATCACCTCGACCGAGTCGAAGAATCGTGCGGCTTGCTGCGCGAACTTCATCGACAACACGGCGCCTATGGCGAAGTTGGGTGCAATCAGCACGCCCGTCTCGGGTGAGTCCGCGAGCCAGGACCTGACCGTGTCCAGTCGAGCGTCGTCGAACCCTGTGGTCCCGACGACGGCGTGGATTCCCTGTGAGATCAGGTACTGCAGGTTGTCCATGACGACGTCGGGGTGGGTGAAGTCGACAACCACCTCGGTACCACTGTCCACGAACGTGGACAGTGCATCGTCCTTGTCGACTTCCGCCACCAATTCGGTATCCGCCGCGGCTCGGACGGCATCGCTCACTGCTTGTCCGACTTTGCCGCCTGATCCCAATACTCCGACACGAATAGTCACGACGAGAGCCTAATCGGCGAACTCGATCACCTGACGAATGGCTCGTCCGTCCGCCAACTCGTCCATTCCGGCGTTGATCTCGTCCAGTGTGATCGTCGAGGACACGAGCTTCTCGACGGGGAAGTTGCCGTCGCGCCACATCTGCTCGTACCGCGGGATGTCGCGCGCCGGTACGGCGGAGCCGAGGTAACTGCCGACGATGGTGCGCGCCTCCGCCACGAGTCCCAGCGGCGAGATGGACGATCGGGCGTCGGGTGCGGGAAGTCCGACGGTGACGGTCGTTCCGCCGGGAGCGGTTGCCGCAACGGCAGTTTCGAATGCGCGGGCGTTGCCGGCGGCCTCGACCACGATGGTCGCACGGATGCCCTGGTCGGCAACTTCCTGCGGGGTGAACACCCGGGTGGCACCGAGTTCGCGGGCGGTGACGAGCTTCTCCGGTACGGAGTCGACCCCGATCACGTCACCATGTCCGAGCGATGCCGCGGTGAGGACTGCGGCCATGCCTACACCGCCGAGCCCCACCACCATGATCGAATCTCCGGGCTGCGGGTGCGCGGCATTGAGGATCGCGCCTCCCCCGGTCAGCACCGCACACCCCAGTACCGCTGCCACGGCAGGTGGGACGTCGGACCCCACCGGGACCACGGAGCGACGGTCCACCACGGCGTGGGTCGCGAAGCCGGACACACCGAGGTGGTGTTTGACCTCGTTGCCGTCACGGTGCAGTCGCAAGCCGCCGCCCAGCAAGGTGCCCTCGTTGTTGGCCGCGCTGCCATTGACGCACGGCATGCGCCCGTTCGAGTCGCAAGCCGGGCAATCACCGCAGCGGGGCAGAAACGTCATGACGACGCGCGTGCCGACTTCGACGTCGTCGACTCCGGATCCGAGTTGCTCCACGATGCCCGCGGCTTCGTGACCGAGGAGCATCGGGACCGGTCGGACACGGTTGCCGTCGACGACGGACAGATCCGAGTGGCACAGGCCTGCCGCTTCGATCCGGACCAGGATCTCGTTCTCCCCCGGCGGGTCGAGTTCGAGATCGGAGACGGTGATGGGCCGGGAATCGGCGAACGGACGCTGCCGGCCGATCTCCTCCAGAACTGCGCCGCGGATCTTCATGATGCCAACGTACTTACCTCTGATGCGACGGGAGGGAGGGGTTCAGCAGATGCGCCACCAGCGCCGTCCATCCCGTCTGATGACTGGCACCGAGACCCTCGCCGGTATCGCCGTCGAAGTACTCGTTGAACGTGGGATGCGCGGACCACAACGGGTCGTCACTGGACTCGATACGGTCCCCGTCGGCCGGGCGTTTTCCGTTCACGGTCCGGAACAGATCGGCCAGTCCACGCTCGATGATGTTGGCCGCCTCGCGCAGCGTGACGACGTTGCCGGAACCGGTGGGCACCTCGATGGTGAAGGTGTCACCGTAGTAGCGGCCGTACGCCCGAATCTTGTCCGCGAGCAGCACATTGACCGGAAACCACACGGGCCCACGCCAATTCGAGTTCCCACCGAACATTCCGGTACGCGACTCCCCCGGTTCGTAGCCGATGGACAGGCTGCGACCGTCGACATCCATCGTCATGCCGTCGCGGTACGACGCCGACAGCGACCTGATCCCGAACGACGACAGGAACTCCTCCGAGTCGAACATCCGCTCGAGAATGCGCCGCAGTTTGTCGGGTTCGACGAGACTGAGCATGGTCTTGACCTTGCCGCCGGAATTGCGAATCAGCATGGGACTGATCGTCTCCGGTCGCCGGCGCGCCACCCAGCGGAACCGCGACATCAGGTCCGGGCACTCCTCGGCGACCCACGGGTGAATTTCGGTCGCCGCCAGGATCGGGAGCAGGCCGACCATGGAACGCACCCGCATGGGGAGGGCTTCGCCGTTCGACTGCACCAACACGTCGTAGAAGAAGCCGTCCTCCTCGTTCCACAGCGAGGTGTGCGCCGATCCGAACGACCCGACCGCGTTCGCGATGGACAGGAAGTGCGTGAAGAACTTGGTCGCGACGTCGTCCCAGGCCGAGTCGTATCGGGCCAGCTCCAGAGCAATTTTCAGCATCTGCTGGCAGTAGAACGCCATCCAGCTCGTGGCGTCGGACTGCTCGAGTCGAAATCCGGGGGGCAGCGGATCGGACCGGTTGAACAGTCCGATGTTGTCCATCCCGAGGAATCCGCCCTCGAACAGGTTGGACCCCTCTGCGTCCTTGCGGTTGACCCACCACGAAAAATTGAGCAGTAGCTTGGTGAAGACCCGGACCAGAAAGCTGCGATCGCGGTGCCCGTCGATGCGGTACACCTGCCACGCGGCCCAGGCGTGAACCGGTGGGTTGACGTCTCCGAACTCCCACTCGTACGCCGGCAACTGGCCATTGGGGTGCATCGCCCACTCCCGGCACATCAGTACCAGCTGTTCCTTGGCGAAGTCCGGATCGACGTGAGCCAGCGGGATGGCGTGGAACGCGAGGTCCCAGGCTGCGAACCACGGGTACTCCCACTCGTCCGGCATCGAGACGATGTCGGCGAGAGACAGGTGTGACCACGAGGCGTTGCGCGCTTTGGGACCCGAGCGCGAGTCGGGCGCATGCGCTCCCACCGGGTCGCCCTCGAGCCACTGATTGACGTCGTACCGGTACAGCTGCTTGCACCACAGCAAACCTGCGTAGGCACGGCGGGCGATGTGTCGGTCCTGTTCGCCGAGTTCGGGACCGATCACGTGATCGTAGAAGTGGTCGGCCTCCCGGTGCCGGTCGGCCAGGACCGCGTCGAAGCCCGACCCGAAGGTCTCGCTGTCGGGAACGGTGGTCGTCATCCGCAGGCGGATGCGGCGCGTACCGCCGGGTTCGACGTCGTCGAAACGGTAGAAGAACGCTGCCTTGGTACCGACTCCGTCCGGGTTGACGGTGTCCTCGCCCGCCACGACGTACCGGTCGATCCCGTCCTTCGTGTACGCAGACAGATTTGCCTCCTCGCCGAACAGGTCGACGAGATTGGATTCGTTGTCGCAGAACAACAGTTCGGGGTTGCTCTCGCCGGCGAGGAAGTAGCGGCCGAGGAATCCGTGCTCGACCTCGACCGCGGCGAGGCCGCTGACGAGGAGGCCGTTCGTGATGTCGCGGATGGACCCGCCACGGGTGTCGCGCCCCCACGACCATGTGTTGCGCAGCCACAGGTGGGGAAGCACATCCACCGACGCGGACTCCGGCCCGTGATTGGTGACGTCGACGACGATGCAGACGTCGTCCGGTGATGCCTTGGCGTAGGTCATCTGGACATCGAAGAACCGGTTCTCGGCCAGGATGCCGGTGTCGCCCAATTCGAACTCACGGTCGTCGCGTCCGCGGGCGGCACTCTGTGCGCGCAGCTCGGAGTAGGGGTACTCGGCGTGCGGGTACCGGTAGAGCCACTGCATCCAACTGTGGGACGGGGTGCCGTCGATGGACCACCAGTATTCCTTGGCGTCCTCCCCGTGATTACCTTCCCCGTTGGTGAGACCGAAAAGTCGTTCCTTCAGAATCGGATCCTTCCGATTCCACAGCGCAACAGCGAAGTTGAGGAATCCGAACCGGTCGCAGATTCCGCCCAGCCCGTCCTCTCCCCAGCGGTACGCCCGCGATCGGGCGTGGTCGAAAGGAAACGAATCCCAGGCGTTGCCGTCGGCCGAATAGTCCTCGCGCACGGTGCCCCACTGCCGACCGGACAGGTAGGGACCCCAGGTTCGCCAGGCCCCGAGAACGCCGGGTGATTCGGCGAGGCGGGCGTGTTCTGCGGTGGGATGCTCCACTGGCGTCTCGTCGGTCACCGAGACAGTGTGACGGGTGGCTAGTTTCCTCGCAGCGCGGGGAACTGGTCGTCTCGATATTCTCCGCTGATGCCTGCCGACTCCGCCAACTCGCGATTCCGCAACTCGACCCGTCGGATCTTCCCGGACATGGTCTTGGGCAGCTCGTAGAACTCGATTCGACGGACACGTAGGTATGGTGCGAGGTGCTCGCGCGCGTACTTCAGGATCTGAAACGCCGTGTCCTCGTTCGGTTCCCATCCGGCGGCGAGCGCGATGTACGCCTTCGGGACGGCCAACCTGGTCTCGTCCGGAGCAGGAACCACTGCCGCCTCCGCCACGGCGGGGTGCTCGATCAGTACGCTCTCGAGTTCGAACGGTGAGACCTTGTAGTCGGACGCCTTGAAGACGTCGTCGGTACGGCCGACGTAGGTGATGTAGCCCTCCGCATCCCGCGAGGCGACGTCGCCGGTGTGGTAGTAGCCGCCGGCCATCACCTCGGAGTTGCGTTCGGCATTGCCGACGTACCCCGTCATCAGGTTGAGCGGCCGAACCGTGAGGTCGAGGCAGATCTCCCCCTCGTCGGCCAGTTCGCCCGTGGCCGGATCGACGAGGACGACGGGCACACCGGGAAGCGGCCGGCCCATCGACCCCGACTTCAGTTCGGAGCCGGGCGAATTCGCCACCAGAGCGGTGGTTTCGGTCTGCCCGAATCCGTCTCTGATCGTCAGGCCCCACTCGCTGCGGATACGCCCGATGACCTCCGGGTTCAGCGGCTCCCCCGCGCCGATTGTCTCACGCAGCACGCCGGGCCCACCGGACAAGTCGGCTTGAATCAGCATGCGCCACACGGTCGGTGGGGCGCAGAAGGTGGTGACGTTCGCCCGCCGGATCTGATTCAGAAGCGACGGGGCGTCGAACCGCGAGTAGTTGTAGACGAAGATTGTCGCCTCAGCGATCCACGGCGCGAAGAAGCAGCTCCACGCGTGCTTGGCCCACCCGGGCGAGCTGATGTTGAGGTGCACGTCTCCGGGCTTCACGCCGAGGAAGTACATCGTCGTGAGATGGCCGACCGGATAGGACACCTGCGTGTGCTCGACGAGCTTGGGCCGGCTCGTCGTACCCGAAGTGAAGTACAGCAGGAGCCGATCCGTTGCAGCGGTTACGGTCTCGAACGGAGTGGGGTCGGTCACGTCGGACGCATCGCCGTAGGAGACCCATCCGTCCACGGAGGCGCCGACCGCAATCCGCAGGAAATCGCCCGGCACGTCGTCGAACTTGGCCGTGTCGGCCGATCCGACGATGACAGCTTTGGCGCCACCCCGGGTGACCCGGTCGGTCAAGTCGGCTGGACCCGCGGCGGCTGCGGTCGGCATCAGCACGGCGCCGAGCTTCATGACGGCGAGCATGGACTCCCACAACTCGACCTGATTGCCGAGCATGAGCATGACGGCGTCGCCTTTGCCGATGCCGCTGCGCTCGAGCCAGCGGCCCACCTGATCGGAGCGGTGCGCGATCTCGTCGAACGTGTACTTCGCTTCGTCGCCGTTCTCCTCGACGATCCACAGCGCCGTGGTGTCGTTCCCGCGTGCGATGCGGTCGAACCAATCGACCGCCCAGTTGAAGGTTTCGCCTACCTCGGGCCAGACGAATTCGCGTACGGCAGTGTCGTAGTCGTCGCGCGAGGCGAGCAGTCGGTCGCGGGCGTCGCGGAAGGCGTCGTAGGCCGGTGTGATCTGCGTCATGAATCAGACCCTACGGCCACGCTCGGAATTTCCCCATCAGCCCCACGGTTGCCGACTAGTACGCTCCGCTAATCGAAAGAAGGCTCATCATGAAGATCGGCATCATCGGCGCAGGAGACATCGGCGGCACACTGACCCGGCGACTCACCGCGCTCGGCCACGACGTCCGCGTCTCGAATTCCCGCAGCCCCGAGACCCTGGCGGAACTGTCGACGGAAACCGGCGCCACCGCCGTGTGGGCGAAGGACGCTGCAGCCGACGCCGACCTGGTGATTCTGAGCATTCCGCAGAAGAACGTGCCGGACCTCGCCGACGGCATCGTCGACGCCCGCAAAGATGGTGCGCCGGTGATCGAAACGAACAACTACTACCCGCAGCAGCGCGACGGCGCCATCGACGCGATCGAGAACGGCACTGCCGAGAGCGTGTGGGTCTCCGAGCAGATCGGTGCACCGGTCTACAAGGTGTTCAACGGCATCTGGTGGAAGCATCTTCTGAACAGTGCGAAGCCCGCCGGATCGGCCGACCGCATCGCACTCCCCGTTGCCGGCGAGGACGGACCCCAGAAGAACGTGGTGTTCGAGCTGGTGGACGAGCTCGGATTCGACCCGGTCGACGGCGGATCACTCGCGCAGTCGTGGCGTCAGCAACCCGGAACCCCGGTCTACGGCAAGGACTTCGGACGCGACGACGCGGAGAAGGCGCTGGCCGAGGCCACCGAGGAACGCACCGCAGAATGGCGTGCCGCGAGCTAACCGACGTAGCCCAATTTCCGACCGATCTCGTCGGCTGCGCCCCGTGCCTCCGCGGCGACCTCCGCGAAGGTCTCGGGGCGCAGCCTGTAGGACGGGCCCGACACGCTCAGTGCCGCAACGACATCCGACGTATGGTCGCGCACGGGTGCCGACACGGCATTGAGCCCGATTTCGAGTTCCTCGTGCACCGATGCCCACCCGCTGTCGCGGATGGAGGCCAGTTCCTTCTCCAGCGCACCCAACGTTCCGATCGTTGTCTCGGTGAACGTTTCGAGGCGGTGGTTCAGTCTGTCCCGAAGGTCTTCTGCGCTGAGTCCACTGAGTAGAACCTTGCCGCTCGACGTTGCGTGCGCCGGGCTGCTCTGACCGACCCAGGTCCGCAACGCGACCTCGGACTCCGATCGGGCTTCGACCACGTTGATGGCCCTGTCCCCGTCGAGTACCGCGAGGTTCACCGTCTCGCCGACCTTGTCCGCGAGAACGTCGCAGATCGACTGTCCGAGCCGGGCCAGGTCGCGCTGTGCCGTCGCCGACCCGGCCAGGCGCACGATCGAGAATCCGAGCCGGTACTTGCCCCGTTCGCCCATCTGCTCGACGTAGCCGCGCGCATCCAGGACACCGATCAGCCTCGATACCGTGGACTTGTGCACACCGAGCTCGTCCGCGATGGCCGTGACACCCGCACTTCCGTGCCGGGCGATGATCTCCAGGACCAACAGAGCGCGATCGACGGACTGGACTGCGGCGCCCCCGCGCTCCGCGGGTGTCTGGGTGGTCGTGGTCGGGTGCATTGCGGTTCAGCTTAACTACCGCCCGGTATACCCGGCATGGGCACTCCTGAGTTGGCGGCGATGTACCCCACTCTCTTCTGCACGGACGCGACTTCGCGGATGGCATCCATCAGCACGCTCCGCTCCAGCGGGGTCAGTTCGGTCAGGACCACGACGTCGCCCGGAATGTGGTTCTGCTCGATCTGAGATACCTGATGCGCGAATCGAAGACGCTGCAACAGCTCGAAGACTTCGGTGAGGACCCGCGCGTCCTCGGTGCCGATCATTCCGTTGCCGGCCGCCGCGGCGAGTCGAGCGGGTGTCGACGCGGACGCGACGCCCACACTCAACCCTCCCCAGCGTGCGAGGTTGACGATGGGAGCCACTGCGTGCGTCTTGAGGTCGACGGTGTTTCCTCGCCGAGCCAGTACGTCACGCAAGGATCGCACTCGCGCCCGTGTCGCCAACGCCTCTCGCAACTGCAACCGCAGCGCCTCGGGAAAGTCGGTGGCCATCGAACGATAGGACTCCGGGACCGTGTGCAGATCGGCGTTCCCCCAGACGACCCGGCCGTCCACCAACAGGGACGACATGATGATTCCCCGGTCTCCCAACGGGTCGTTCAGCCACTCACGGGCCGCGACGCGCCACTCGCTGGAGGACCGTGAGAACCGAACGCTGCTCGCCACGGCGTTGTTGGTGTCCGCCGGCAGTCCGCACGCGTCGAGTATGCGGTGGACGTCGGTTGCGAGAGCCCGAAGGTCTGCCTCGCGCCCGGCGAGGTGATCGGCCCAGGAGAGAGCACTGTCGACGTCGGAGGACGGCATCGCCTCCCGCCTGCCGACGCTGCCGAGCGAGAGCCAGGCCACGTCACGGGCGTCGATCGGGTCGTGGGCGCCGCGGTCGACGAGCGCGATCTCGACGGCCCGGCGCACCACCGCGTCCACGACGACCGACAGGATGCCGCTCGCAGCGCTCGCTGCGGTCCCGGTGCTGTACATGTCGATCAGCAGCGGCCGTATTCCGGTGCTCGCGGACACGAGCGCCTCGGCCGAGGTCGACATCGCAATGCGCCGGCGCAGTGAGAAGCTCTGCGCGGTCGAATCGGACAGCAGCTCGGAATTCTCGACCACTCCGACCAGACCACCACGGATGTCGACGACGACCATGTGCCGCACCCCGAGCTCGAGCATTTCCATGAGGACACCTGCGGGGGTGCGATCGGGGTCGACGGTCCGGGCCGGGGCACTCATCACGCGTTCCACGGGGGCGTCGACCGGAACCCCCGCGGCGACGACGCGGGTGCGCAGATCCCGATCGGTGAAGATGCCGAATCGCCCGTGTCGAAGCGGTACGACGACGTAGGAGCTGCCCAGCTCGGTCATGGTGCACACCGCATCGCGGATGGACGTGCCCGGATCGACGGTCACCGGCTGCGGCCGGACCAGGGCACCGACGGAGCCGCTGTCGGAACGTCCCATCACCGGATCGCCCGCTGCGGTGGGCAGTGCGGCGCGGGGTCGGGTGTCGAGCGGTCGGCCACCGAAGGACGCGGAGATCACCCCAGCCAGATACTTCGTTCCCGCCGGTCGCGCGAAATACGGTCGCACCGAGTGTCCCGGCAGCCGGTGCACGACTGCGTCCGTGAGCGCACGGGCCACGAATACCGTTCGAGAATCGGACAGCAGCGCCGAGAATCCGAACAACCCGCCCGCGGCGACGACGTCGAGTGGCGCAGATCCCTCGGCATCGTCGGGATGCAGCAGCGCCACGGTTCCGGACCGCACCATCCACACTGCGTCGACGTCATCGACGCCCCGGCCGACGATGGTGTCCCCCGACCGGAAGTGCTCGGTCGTCGCGGACTCGGCGAGCTCGTGCAGCTCGCTCTCGGTCAGCGTCTGAAACGGTGGGTGTCGGCTGAGAAAGTCGGCCGTATCACTCACTCACGCACCAGATCCGCGCATCGCTCGGCCATCGTCATCACGGTGATGTTCGGGTTGACGGCGGGCAACTTGGGCATCGCCGACGCGTCGACCACGCGAAGATTGCGGACGCCTTTGACTCGGAGTTGCGGATCGAGAACCGCCATCGGGTCGGTCGGCGCTCCCATCTTGGCCGTGCCGGCCGGGTGGTAGACGGTGTTGTGCGTCTTGTGAACGTAGTCGAGCAGATCGTCGTCCGTCACCGCGTCCGGCCCCGGCGCGAGTTCGCGTGCAACCCACTCCTTCAACTGTGGCTGATCGGCAATCCGACGGGCGAGTTTGAGGCCCGCGAGCATGACGCGATCGTCGTGCCCGTCCGAGTCGGTGAAGTACCGAGGATCGACCTTCGCGCGGTCACGGTAATCGCGCGACCGCAACCGCACCGTCCCTCGCGAAAGCCCCTGTGTGACATTGGGTGTCAGACAGAACCCGTTGTCGGTCGTGGGATAACCCCACCGCAGCGTGTTCATGTCGAACGGCACGCTGCCATAGTGCATCATGACGTCCGGGTGGTTCAGACCGTCCTGCGTGGTGGCGAAGAGACCGATCTCCCACCATTGCGACGAGGTGGTGACCATCGGCTTCGACGCTTCCCAGAACACCAAGCCCTCGACGTGGTCGTCGAGGTTCGCGCCGACTCCGGGCGAGTCGACCCGAACGTGAATCCCCATTTCGCGCAGATGAACCGAGGGCCCGATGCCGGAAAGCATCAGGAGCTTCGGCGTGTCGATGGCACCCGCGGTCAGGATGACCTCGCGTCGGGCGATGGCCGTGTCGTGACCGGTGAGGTCGGGACGCTGGTACCGCACACCGGTCGCGGTGAGCGTGTCGTCGATCAGGACCTCGCTCACCCAGCAATCGGTGAGCACCTCCAGGTTGGACCGTGTCCCCAGGATCGGGTGCAGATACGCGTGCGAGGTGGACATGCGCAGACCGTCGTCGGACGCATTGATCTGGAACCATCCGGCGCCGTTCAGGACCGTACTGCCGCGATTGAACTGCACCGTCGGAAGGCCGACGCCCGCAGCAGATTCGATGACGGCAGTGCCGCACGGGTCGAGCGGCGGTACGTCACGCAGGTGGACCGTGCCCGCGACCCGATCGACGAACGGCAGGATCTGCTCGGCTCCCCAGCCTGTGGCCCCCATCGCCTCCCAGTCGTCGAGCGCCTCGGCAGGCGTATGAAAGGCGATGCAGGAGTTGTGCGACGAGCACCCACCGAGCACCTTGGCGCGGGCGTGCCGCATGAAGCTGTTGCCCTTCTCCTGCGGCTCGACCGGGTAGTCCCAGTCGTAGCCGGAGTCGAGGAGGTGCATCCACTCGGACAGTTCGAGGATGGCCTTGTTGTCGACGTCGGTCGGGCCGGCTTCGACGAGCGCCACGGTGACGGACGGGTCCTCGCTGAGCCGTGCCGCCAGCACGCACCCTGCGGTGCCGCCACCGGCGATGACGTAATCGAAGGTGCGTTCGGTCACGCCGTTGTCTCCTTGGCCTCTACTGCATGGGATTTCAGCGTACCGATGTTCTTCTTGCCGACCGTGAAGTACCAGAGGTAACCGAGTCCCAGGATCACACCGATGTACACGAACGCTCCCCAGGTGTTGTACCAGGGCGTTCCGTACACCGCCTCGCGCGGCCACGCGAGATTCAGGGCCATCCCGGCGCCCCACACGACGGCGAAGATGTTGACCGGCAGACCCCACCGGCCCATCGTGAAGTAGCCACCCTCCTTCAGGTCCTTCGGCGGCCACTGCCCCTGCAGCCGCTTCTTCAGGAGCGGCCCGGTCACCATCAGATAGGCCAGGTAGATCATGATGATGGCGATCGAGGTGAGCACCGTGAAGATCTGCGGCTGACCGATGTTGATGACCAGAATGACGATTGCGATCAGCCCGATCACGACGGCCGGGACCACCGGGGTCTGGAACCTCGGGTGCACGCGAGCGAGCTTCTCCCCGAACGGAAGTGCGTTGTCTCGCGCCATGGCGAAGGTGAGTCGGATGGCGGCGGTGTGCACGGCCAGCGAGCACACGGTGACCGCTACGCCGATGCAGATCAGGAAGATCGTGCCAAGCGGTCCCCACATGACCGCTTCGACGATTCCCTGCAGGTTGCCGCTCTGCTCGCCCAGGGCGGGATCGTTCAGGTCGGGTGCGGCCATGATGGCGAACACCAGGATGGCGCCGCCGATGACGAACGACGCGAGGATGGCGCGCAGAATCGCCTTCGGGGCGGTGCGACGCGGCTCGACGGTCTCTTCGCCGAGCGAACTCGCGGTGTCGAATCCGTACATGACGTACCCGGACGCGAGCGAGGCGACGAGGAACGCGCCCAGGTAGCCCGAACTCTCCCCCGCGCCGTATCCGTTGGTGGAGAAGAAGACGCTGGGTCCGCGAGTGATGTTGGCCGCCAGCAGGATCGCGATGAGTACGGCCGCGATGAGCTCGATGAACACTCCGGCGCTGTTGATCCTCGACATGAGTTTGACGCCGCACGCGTTGATGACCGTGGTGAACACGATCATGATGGCGCCGAGTAGCACTGCGTTGGCGGCGAAGTCGGTGTCGCCGGTGCCGTCACCGATGATCTGGAACCCGCTCCACAGACGGGGCAGATTCAGTTGCAGGGCAAGAACGACGGCAGAGAGCGTCACGATGGATGCGGTGAGCATCAACCACCCGGACGACCAGCCGACGATGCGACTGCCGAGCAATTTGGCCCAGTTGTAGACCGACCCGGCCACGGGGTACTTGGCGGCGAGTTCCATGAAGCAGAGCGCCACCGCCATCTGACCCACGAACACGATGGGCCAGGACCACAGGTAGGCGGGGCCGGCCGTTCCGAAACCGAAGTAGAACAGCTGGAACGTGCCGGTGAGAATCGAGATGTAGCTGACACCCGCCGCGAAACTCGCGAACTTGCCGAGACTTCGGTCGAGCGATTCCTTGTACCCGAAATCGTCGAGTCCACTGCTGCCGTCGTTGCCTGCGTTGGTCGTGGTCACTTCTACCTCCGGTTGTACGGTGCCGCGTGATCACCTGCTCCGACGCTGCAGCGGTGAGCCGATCGTAGGGTCAGGACGCGCCGAACCACCCCGCTTTCGGCGACGTCGTGTTGTTCCAAATATGTTTCGTCTCCTGATATTCGGACAAACCGGTCGGGCCGAGTTCACGCCCGTTGCCGGACTTCTTGAATCCGCCCCATTCCGCCGCGGCCGTGTAGTAACCGAAGTCGTTGAGCCACACCGTTCCGTGGCGCAGACCGCGCACCATGCGCTCGGCCCTCGCCGGATCGGCAGTGCGCACTCCCGCGGCCAAGCCGTACTCGGTGTCGTTGCCGAGGCGCAATGCCTCGTCGTCGGTGGTGAATCGCTCGACAGTCAGGATCGGACCGAACGTCTCCTCCTGCACGATGCGCATCTCGCGCGAGCAGTGGTCGAACACGGTCGGCAGGAAGAAGCTCCCGTCGGCCAAGGCGGGGTCCGACGGCCGGGTACCTCCGGTCAGAAGCGTCGCGCCCTCGGACTTTCCCAACTCGACGTACTTCTCGATCTTTTCTCGCTGCGCCGTCGACACCAGCGGTCCCGTCTCGCTGGCGTCGTCGAGTCCGGGGCCCATCCGGATGGCCTCGGCGCGCGTGACCAACTCGGCGACGAACTCGTCGGCAACGGACTCCTCGACGATCAGTCGTGTCCCTGCCGAACAGACCTGACCCGAATGCAGGAACACCCCAGTGAGGACTTGGTCGACGGACGCGTCCATTCCTTCGGCGGTGGCGACCGCATCCGCGAAGACGATGTGCGGGTTCTTTCCGCCGAGTTCCACGGCCACCTTGGTGACGTGTTTCGCAGCGGTCTCGAGGATGATGCGACCGGTCGCGAGCCCGCCGGTGAACGAGATGAAATCGACGTCGCCGGTGTCGGTCAGGGCACTGCCGAGAGTGGCGCCGCTGCCCTGAACGAGGTTCACCACTCCTGCCGGTGCGCCCGCTTCCTCGACGAGGCGCACGAACGCAATGGTGCTGAGCGGAGTCACCTCGCTGGGCTTGAGCACCATGGTGCAGCCGGCGGCCAACGCCGGAGCGACCTTCCACGACATCTGCAGCAGCGGATAGTTCCACGGGGCGATCAGAACGCACACCCCGATGGGCTCGTGTACCACCCGCGAGATCACGGCCGGATTGCCGACGTCGACCACCCGATCAGGCGACACGGTGGCCAACTGGGCGTAGTACCGGAACACCGACACCACATCGTCGATGTCGATTCTGCTCTCCGGCAACGTCTTTCCGGTGTCCAGCGTCTCGATCAGCGACAGTTCTTCCTTGTCGCGCTCGAGCAGATCGGCGATCCGAGCCAGCAGCGCGGTGCGCTCGGCCATCGGCGTCGCCGGCCACTCACCACCGTCGAACGCTGCACGTGCGGCGGCGACCGCGGCGGTCGCGTCGGCCGGGGATGCCTCGTCGACGGTCACGATGACGTCACCCGTCGCCGGGTCGATCAACTCCCGCGTCTCCCCGGACGTCGACGCTCTCCAGCTGCCGTCGATGTACTGAACCGTCCCGAACAGCCTGTCCGTGTCCAACGTGGGTGTCACCGGGGTCCTCTCGCTAATGTCCGACCGGCCTCCGGCCTTCCCGCAGGCTCAACCGTTCGTTCAGCCAAGCATGAAAATCCCCGATGTGGTGTTCGGCGGGGACGAGCACGCCCCCGTTACGGTAAGCCCGCGACGACATCGCGGGTTGAGTACGTTCGCACGCGTCGAAATCTTGGACGTTGACCCGGTGGAACAACTCGACGGAGCGTGCGGTGTCCGCGCCCGCCGCGACCACGTCGGGAGCGTAGAGCCAGTCGCATTCCACGACGGTGCGGTCCGCCGACATCGGGAACATCCGGTGCACGATCACGTGGTCGGGAACAAGGTTGACGAAGACGGTCGGCTTGATCGTGATGGCGTAGTAGCGGCGATCCTGATCGGGGTCGAGACCGGGCAGGGACTCGAACCCGTCGGACCCGTCGACGGTGAAACCGCGTACCTCTTCGCCGAACTCGGCGCCGTGGCCGACGAAGTACTGGGCCGCCAGTCCGTCCGCGAACTCGGGAAGGACCTCGGTCAGTTCGGGGTGAATGGTGGCGCAGTGATAGCACTCCATGAAGTTCTCGACGATCAATTTCCAGTTCGCCGCGACGTCGTACACCTCGCGATGGCCGAGCGCGAGACCGTCCACTCCGTAGTGGCCGACCGCCTCGGCTGTCCCGAGACGTTCGGTGACTGCGCCGATGACGTCGTCCTCGAACGGTGGTGGTTCGTCGGCCAGGCACAGCCAGGCGTACCCGAGCCATTCACGCAGTGCGACCGGAATCAGGCCCCAGGCGACACGGTCGAGGTCGGCGCCCGAATCGTCCTTGAGCGACGCGAGATTCGGGGCGGCGATCAGTTTGCCGTCCAGCCCGTAGGTCCACGCGTGGTACGGACACTGCAGGTTGCGCTTGACCTGGCCCGACTCCTCGGTGCAGATCATCGCCCCGCGGTGACGGCACACGTTCAGGAACGCCCGCAGTGCGCCGTCTCGACCGCGCACCACCAACACGCTCTCGCGGCCCACGGTGACGCGTCGGAACGCACCCGGCGTCTCCAGATCCGCACTACGAACGCTGCAGAACCACATCTCTTCGAAGACGCGCTCCTGCTCCGCGGCGAAGATGTCCGCGCTGGTGTAGTACTCGCCCGCCAAAGTCGGCATCAACGACGTGGCGTCAGGGGTGTCCTCTACCGCGGTCATACTGTCACCAACCGTCGCGGATCGAACAGCGCGATCGGATGCTCGGTGCGGCCGGTCGTCGCGAGGTCGGCGAGGATCTCACCGACCACCGGAACGAACTTGAAGCCGTGTCCGGAGAAACCGCACGCCACAGTCACGTTGGCGGCGTCGGGGTGTCGGGCGATCACGAAGTGTTCGTCCGGGGTGTTCGAGTACATGCAGGTTGCCGTGTCGAGGCAATCACCGTCGAGGGCCGGCAACGTTTCGCTGACTCGCGTCCGCATCGCTTCGATCTCCTCGGGGTAGACGGTCCGGTCGATGGTGTCCGGGGTACATTCCTGACCCTTGCGGAAGAAGGCGACCTTCACACCACCGTCGGGGCCGTCGATTGCGGGAAAGCCGTAGTCCTGCATGCCGTCCGCTGCTTCGTGGATGAAGATCGGGTGGTGCTCGAACGGCGTGGTGCCGCCGACCGGATCGAACCAGTACAGAACTTGACGCTCGACGACGATCGGCACACCGAACTGCTCGAGCAGACCGGGCGCCCAGGCACCGGGGCAGATGACGACCTGACCCGCCGTGTACGAGCCCTTGTCGGTGACGACTCGGACGCCGCCGTCGATCTCCGCCCATTCGAGGACCGTTTCACCGAATTGCAGTGTGGCGCCGCGCTTGATCGCCAGATCGATGTGGGCCTGCACGGTGAGCTCGGGGCGGGCGAAACCGGCGGCCGCTTCGAACAGCGCGATCTCGTCGTCGTTCAGGTCGAACGCCGGGAACCGCGACTTCACCTGTGCTGCATCGAGAATCTCGTGCGGCAGCGACCACTGCTGCGAGGCTTTCAGGCTGCCGGCGACGGTGACCGAGTCCTCGCGTCCGATGAACAGGCCACCGGTGATCCGGTACACCTCCTCCCCCGACTCCTGCGCGAGTTGCGCCCAGAGTTCGTACGACCGCAGCAACAACGGGACGTAAGCGGGGTCTTCGAAGTACGACTGACGAATGATGCGGGATCCGCCATGGCTGGACCCCTTGTCGTGCGCCGGGGTGAATTTTTCCAGGCCCAGAACGTTCTGGCCGCGGTCGGCGAGATGGAAGGCCGCTGCACTGCCCATTCCGCCGAGCCCGATGACGATGACGTCGTAGTGCAAGTCTCTATCTCCTGATCAGCTCGCCGGACGGGTCGACGACAGCGTCGTCGGCGACCGTCGCGGTCAGGTCGTGGCCGAAATATGTTGCGGTGACGCTGTCTCCGACGGAAACGGTGAGCGGCAGCCACGCGTAGGCGATCGTGCGACCGATCGTGGCGGAATACCCCGCGCTGGTGACGTACCCGACCACCGCGCCGTCGACGGACACCGGTTCCTTGCCCAGAACGACAGCGTCTGCCGAATCGAACACGATGGTGCGCAGTCGTTTCGTCGCCGGTCGGCCTGCGAGGGCCTCTTTCCCGACGAACTCCTTGTTGTCACGGACCGCGAACTCCACTCCTGCTTCCGCCGGGGTGTGCTCGGAGTTCATGTCGTGTCCCCACGATCGGTAGCCCTTTTCGAGCCGCAGACTGTCGAACGCGAGTCGCCCCGCCGCGATCACACCGTGTTCCGCTCCGGCAGACCACAGCAGATCCCAGAGCGCCCCGCCGTGTTCGGCGCCGGTGTAGATCTCCCATCCGAGTTCGCCGACGTAGGAGACACGCAACATCGTCACCGGAATGGCCCCGATGTACGTCTGCACGGCGCGGAAGTATTTGAAGCCCTCGTGCGAGACGTCCGCGTCGCACAGCGGCGCAACGAGATCGCGCGCGCGCGGACCCCAGACACCGATACAGCAGGTGGCGCCGGTGATGTCGCGGACCGTGACGTCACCGGGTAGGCGGCGTGTCATCCAGTCGATGTCGAGGGGGCCGTTGGCTCCGACCTGATATCGGTCGGTCGCCAGGCGTGCGACGGTGAGATCGCTGCGCACACCGCCGAGTTCGTCGAGCATCAGGGTGTAGGTGACGCTGCCGATGGATTTGTCGACATTGTTGGTCGTCACTTGCTGCAGGAACGCTGCGGCGCCGGGCCCGGCTACCTCGTACCGAGTGAGGGGCGTCATGTCGAACATCGCGACGCGCTGACGCGTCACGGTGGCCTCGGCGACCGAGATCGGCGACCAGAACGAAGCGGACCAGTCGTCGCGGGGAGGAGCGGTCGAAGCTTCGGATGCGTTGGAGGCGTACCAGGCCGGCCGCTCCCAGCCGCCGCCCTGCACGAACTGAGCGCCCAACGCGACTTCCTGCGCGTGAAAAGGACTGCGGCGCAACCCTCTCAGCTTCTCGCGTTGCTGGCGCGGGTGCACGATGTCGTACACCTCGACAAATGCCTGCTTGCTCGTCTCCAGGATGAAATCGGCGCTGCGCTCGGTCTCCTCGAATCGGTAGAGGTCCGATTCGTGGATGTCGACCTCGGGTGCGCCGTCGATCATCCACTCGGCCACGGCTTTCGCGATGCCGGCCGAGTGTGTCACCCAGATCGCCTCGGCGACCCAGAAACCGGACAGCTCACGGTGTTCGCCGACGATGGAATGACCGTCGGGGGTGAAGGAGAAGATGCCGTTGAAACCCGACTCGACCTTCGAATCTCCCAGCGAGGGAAGCAGAGCCATGGATTCGCGCCACGCGGGGGCGAAGTCGTCTTCGGTGAACGGCAACATCGACGGCATCTGCTCGCCCGCCGTGTCGGACTCGAGTGTCGCCATGTCGACAGGCATGGGGTCGTGTCCGTAGTACCCGATCCCGATGCGATCACCGTGCTCGCGGTAGTAGAGGTCCTGATCCTGGTGCCGCAGAATCGGCAGACCCGCTTCGGCGACGTCGCTGTTGCGCCCGACCAGCGGTGCGATCTGTCCGGTCATCGCGTATTGGTGAGCCATGGGGACCAGTGGGACGGTGAGCCCCACCTGCTTGCCCAACTGCGCACCCCAGAACCCCGCTGCGGAGACCACGATGTCGGCGGGCACGTCGCCGTTCGGGGTGCGCACACCGGTCACGCGACCGCCCGCACTGAGGATCTCGGTGACGGGCGTGTGGCCGCGGAACACGGCTCCGCGCGCTTCGGCGAGCCGCGCCTGAGCTTCGGCTGCGCGTACTGCTTTGGCGAGTCCGTCGCTGGGAGTGTGGAATCCGCCGAGAATGCGCTCACGGTCGACCAGCGGGTGCAACGCGACGCATTCTGCTGGGTCGAGAAGCGTTCCCTGGATTCCCCAGGACTGTGCCCATCCCGCCTTGCGCTGGAGGTCCTCCCACCGCTCGGGTGTGGTGGCGACTTCGAGTCCGCCGAGGGTGTTGAAGCACCACCCGCCCTCGTGGTGCAGTCCGCGAAACTTGTCTGCGGTGTATGCAGCGAAGTTGGACATCGAGCGCGACGAGTTCGTCTGGAACACGAGGCCGGGTGCGTGGGAGGTGGAACCACCGGTCGAGAAGAGGGGACCTCGGTCCAGAACGGTGACGTCGGTCCACCCCCGGGAGGTGATTTCGTCCGCGAGGGAGGTGCCGACGATCCCGGCTCCGACAACGACGACGCGAGGTGAAGACACGCGGGACCTCTCATGTTGCAACTGTTGGGCTGTGTGTTGCGCTTTGCGCAACACGTCGTTCACTACGCAACAGTCTCCGGCGTCTGGATGAGTCCGTCAACCCGTGGAACAAAGAAAGGAACACGCCGCCCGCATCGGTTGACGAACCCCCGGTGTATCACGCATTCTGTTGCGCATCGGGATCCATGTTGCGCTCTCGACAACCAGACTTCGATTCCGACATACCGGTGACAATCCGGTGGGAGTGCCTGATGACCGAACTGCTCCAGACCAGTACCCCGTACCCGGTGTGCAACCTCGCGGCACTCCCGATCGGTGAAGTGGTCACGGTGACACCGCCGGGGTGGGACCCCATTTCCGTCTTCCACACCGACGAGGGCCTCTACGCCATCGACGACACGTGCACGCACCAGGACGCGTCTCTGGCCGACGGCTGGGTGGAGAACTGCGCCGTCGAGTGCCCGCTGCACGAGGCCTGCTTCGACCTCCGGACCGGGATGCCCTCGGGAACCCCCGCCAAGGTGGCCGTGCGGACACATGCGGTGGACGTCGTCGACGGTGTCGTCGTGCTCGAGCTCTACCGGCAGTGACCGACACCGCCCGATCCGTTGTCGTCGTGGGCGCGTCCCTGGCGGGCCTTTCTGCGGTACGAGCACTGCGCGACGAGGGGTTCACCGGGCACATTACCGTCGTCGGTGACGAGCGGCACCTCCCCTATGACCGCCCGCCGCTGTCCAAGGCGTTCCTCACCGGATCCGTCACCGACACCTCCCTCGTGACGGACGACGAGGAGTTGAACGTCGACTGGCTCCTCGGCGTTGCCGCAGCCGGACTGGACGGCTCGTCGGTCGTGCTCGACGACGGACGCACGGTCTCCGCCGACGCCACCGTCATCGCCACGGGCGCACGAGCTCGCACACTCATCGGCGCCGACGAACTGGCCGGGGTTCACACGCTCCGAACCCTCGACGACGCGGTGGCGCTCAAAGCATCCCTCGCCGCGGCTCGACACCTGGTCGTCATCGGGGCCGGATTCATCGGTGCCGAGGTCGCCTCCACCGCCTCCGCGGCCGGAATCGACGTCACCGTCGTCGAGGCGTCCATCGCACCGCTCTCCGGCCCACTCGGATTCGACATGGCCGAGCTGTGCGTCGGCATGCATGGTGCCAACGGCGTCGATCTGATCCTCGGTGCGGCTGTCGACACGCTCGTCGGCGTCGATGGAGCCGTGCAGTCGGTTCTCTTGGGTGACGGCAGGTCGCTGCCGGCAGATGTCGTCGTCATCGGCATCGGGGCCGTACCCAACACCGAGTGGGCTGCGGCGTCCGGGCTCGCGATCGACGGCGGCTTCGTCACCGATTCCACGTGCAGAACCACCGTCCCCGGCGTCTACGCCATCGGCGACTGCGCGCGCAGCTTCGACGTGGTTCTTCAGGACCACCATCGCAGCGAACATTGGTCCAATGCCATCACCCAGGCCGCGGTGGTCGCGCGGTCCATTCTGGGAAAGCCCGCACCCGACCGTCGGCCGGCGCCCTACTTCTGGTCCGACCAGTACGGCAAGCGCATCCAGTTCGCCGGATGGCGTCAACCCACCGACTCGGTGCGGGTGATCGAGGGAGATCCCGGCAACGGCCCGTTCGTCGCAATCTACGAACGCGGCGACGAGACCGTGGCCGTACTCGCGGTCGACACACCGCGAACCTTCACGCGCATTCGCAAGCAGCTCGCCACCACCGTTGTCGTCGACCCCGCGATCGCCTGACGTTCGTTGTGACCGACACAGACGTTGGCTCGTGATTATTGGGTACGGCGCGAACCCGGTAATCTCGCCGCGATGAGCATCGATGACCGGACCACAGAATCAAGCACGGACGCGGCGTTCGATCCGGCCGACCACGCTCGCGCCATGGTCGGGTACCACTACCGCGTGGACGACTACTACGAGGTCGGTCGCGAAAAGCTGCGTGAGTACGCCAAGGCCGTCCAGGACCTGAACCCCGTCCATTGGAGCGAAGACGCGGCTGCAGGTTACGGCTACGACGGCCTCATCGCCCCGCTGACCTTCATCTCACTGGTCGGAACCCTGGCGCAGAAGAAGCTGCTCGCTACCATCGCGACCGGATACGACCTCAGCCAGATGCTGCAGACCGACCAGGTCATCGAGTACTACACCCCCATCAAGTCAGGCGACCGCCTGGTGTGCGACGTCTCGCTCGACTCGTTCCGCCAGATCGTCGGGCGCGACATGATGGTCACCAAGAACATCGTGTCGAACCAGCTCAACGAGCTCGTCCAGATCACGTACACGACGCTGCTGATCGGCCGTAAAGGCGACATCGACGAGTCCGTGGCCGACGCCGCACGCGGGATGATCATGCACGGAATGACGTCGTTCGGGGCCGGTGGCGACGACACCGAAACCGAGCTCGAGGACAAGCCGACGTACGACGAGCCGGTGACCCCGCCGCACACCTCCGCTGCGACACAACGATTCGATGACGTAGCCGTCGGTGACGAACTTCCGCCTCGGACGGTCGAACTGACCCGCGGAGACCTGGTGAACTACGCCGGCGTGGCGGGAGACGCGAACCCGGTCCACTGGAGCGACGCGTTCGCGCACATGATCGATCTCGAGACCGTGGTTGCGCACGGCATGCTGACGATGGGAGTCGCGGCCGGCTACCTCACGACGTGGCTGGGCGACCCGGGTGCGGTCCGCGATTACACGGTGCGGTTCACCAGCCCGGTCAGCGTGCACCCGGACCGCCCGGCCGAGCTGCAGTTGGCGGGCAAGGTCAAGTCGCTCGACCCCGAGACACGCACTGCGGTCGTCTCTCTCGACGCCCGATTCAACGGCAAGCGCATCCTGGGGCACCGAGCGACCGCGACGGTTCAGCTGGCCTGAGTGGCGTGGGCGTGCACACTGGAGGTATGACCGACCGACCTCTGTTCCTGTACGACGGTGACTGCGCGTTCTGTTCGTCGTGCGCCCAGTTTCTGACTCGGCGGATACCGAACACCGCGGACGTCGTAGCGTGGCAGCACACGGACCTCGACGGTTTGCCGGTCACGCAGGACGACTGCGAGAACGCCGTGCAGTGGGTCGACGGCGGACGCGCCACCGCCGGGCCTCGTGCTATCGCCGATCTGCTGCGCACGAGCACAGGTGTCTGGAAGTTGGCCGGGCATGCCTTGGCGTTCCCGCCGATCGAGTTGCTGGCTCGGCCGGTGTACCGCGTGATTGCGAACAACCGCGACAAGCTTCCCGGCGGGACGCCCACATGCGCTCTCCCGCAGGCGGAACGGGACAAGCTCGCCTGAAACCTAGCCTGAGACCGCCGTTTTCACGGACGCCGGCAATTGTCGCGCGTTCTTGTACGGGCCGACGACGGCGGCTGCCATCGGGCGGGCGAGCAGGGTTCTCGCGACGTCGCGCACCTCGTCGTTGGTCACCTGATCGATCCTGGCCAACGTCTCGGACACGCTGCGGTGATTGCCGTAGTTCAGCTCGCTACGACCGATCCGGTTCATTCGTGAACCCGAATCCTCCAGTCCCAGAACGAGTCCGCCCCGCATCGACCCCTTGGCGCGCGCGCACTCGGCGTCGGTGATGCCGTCGGCCGCGACCGTGGCCAACACTTCGCGGACCAGTGTGGTCACCTCGCCGAGGTTCTCCGGCTGACACCCCGCATACACCGAGAACGCGCCGGTGTCGGCGAAGGTGTCCACCGACGAGTACACCGAGTACGCAAGACCGCGCTCTTCCCGAATCTCTTGGAACAGGCGCGAACTCAGCCCGCCACCGACCGCTGTGTTGAGCACCGACAGCGCCCACCGATTGCCTTCGTGGCGCCCGAAGGCACGCACGCCGAGCGACAGGTGGGCCTGTTCGCTGTCCCGCGTGGTCACACTGAGAGTGGGTGCCGTCTTGATGCGTCCACTTCCGGTGCGGCGAGGCGCCGGGACCGAGTCGCCCCCGATGCGATCGCCGAAACTGCGCCGAACGCTCGCGACGGTGCTCTCGTGGTCCACGTTGCCCGCAACGGCCACCACGATCCGCGGGGCGGTGTAGCGCCGCACATGGAAGGAGTGCAGCTGCGCTCGGGTCATGTCTTCGATGGACTCGACGGTCCCGATGACGGGCCGGCCGATCGGATGATCGCCGTACAACGCCTCCAGAAATGCGTCGCCGAGCAGATCCTCGGGGTCGTCGTCGCGCATCGAGATCTCCTCGAGCACCACCTGACGTTCGACGTCGACGTCGTCGGCCCGGCACCGCCCGCGCAGGACCACGTCGGCAACCAGATCGAGACCGAGGTCGAGGTCCTCGTCCAACACGTGTGCGTAGAAGCAGGTGTGTTCCTTGGACGTGAACGCGTTCAACTCACCGCCGACACCATCCATGACCTGCGCTATTTCGAGTGCCGTCCGCGTCGGCGTCGACTTGAACAGCAGATGCTCGAGAAAATGGGCGGCACCCGCCACCGATGGACCTTCGTCACGAGAGCCGACCGCCACCCAGACACCGACGGACGCGGAGCGCACACCGGGAACGAACTCGGTCACCACTCTCACCCCACCGGGCAGAGTCGTTCGCGACACGCCGGATTCCTGAGGGGTGCTCACGCGCGGACGGCGCAGTCCGGACTCCATGGACTGCGCCGTCGCGTTCGAGAATTTCTTAATCGGCGCTGACCTCTTCGGAGGTCTCGGCCGGAGCGTCCGCTGCGGGAGCAGCGGCGTCGTCCTCGACCGGAACGAGGCTGATCTTGCCGCGGTTGTCGATGTCGGCGATCTCGACCCGAAGCTTCGAGCCGACGCTCACCACGTCTTCGACCTTGTTGATCCGCTTGCCACTGCCGAGCTTGGAGATGTGGACCAACCCGTCGCGGCCCGGAAGCAGCGAGACGAACGCGCCGAAAGCCGTTGTCTTGACGACGGTTCCGAGGAAACGCTCGCCGACCTTCGGGAGCTGCGGGTTGGCGATGGCGTTGATCATGTCGATCGCGGCCTGCGCGGACGGACCGTCCGCTGCACCGACGTAGACCGTGCCGTCATCTTCGATCGAGATGTTGGCACCGGTCTGCTCGGTGATGGAGTTGATCATCTTGCCCTTGGGTCCGATGACCTCACCGATCTTGTCGACCGGCACCTTGATGGCCGTGACACGCGGTGCGTACGGGCTCATCTCGTCGGGGGCGTCGATGGCCTCGGCCATGACCTCGAGAATCGTCGTACGCGCATCCTTGGCCTGCGACAACGCGCCGGCGAGAACCTGCGACGGGATTCCGTCGAGCTTGGTGTCGAGCTGCAGGGCCGTCACGAAATCCTTGGTGCCGGCGACCTTGAAGTCCATGTCACCGAAGGCATCTTCGGCGCCGAGGATGTCGGTGAGTGCGACGTAGCGGGTTTCGCCGTCGACCTGGTCGGAGACCAGACCCATGGCGATGCCGGCCACCGGCGCCTTCAGCGGCACACCGGCATTGAGCATGCCGAGCGTGGACGCACAGACCGAACCCATGGACGTGGAACCGTTGGAGCTCAGCGCCTCCGACACCTGACGGATTGCGTAGGGGAACTCGGCTTGGCTCGGAAGCACGGGCAGAAGCGCACGCTCGGCGAGTGCTCCGTGGCCGATCTCGCGACGCTTCGGCGATCCCACGCGTCCCGTCTCGCCGGTGGAGTACGGCGGGAAGTTGTAGTGGTGCATGTAGCGCTTGCTGGTCTCGGGTCCCAGCGAGTCGATCTGCTGTGCCATCTTGACCATGTCGAGGGTGGTGACTCCCAGGATCTGGGTTTCACCGCGCTCGAACAGTGCGCTGCCGTGCGCGCGTGGGATCACGGCGACCTCGGCGGACAGCTCACGGATGTCGGTGATGCCGCGACCGTCGATGCGGAACTGATCGCGCAGGATGCGCTGGCGGACCAGCTTCTTGGTCAACGAGCGGAACGCTGCGCCGATCTCCTTCTCGCGACCTTCGAACCGGTCGCCGACGCTTTCGAGGATCTGCGCCTTGACCTCGTCGAGCTTGTCTTCACGCTCGGCTTTGCCGGCGATCGTGAGGGCCTCGCCGAGTGGGATCTGAGCTGCGCCCTCGACGGCCTCGAAGATGTCCGACTGGTAGGGCGGGAACAACGGGTAGTCACCGGTGGGCTTCGCGGCGCTGGCAGCAAGTGCCTTCTGCGCGTCGCAAAGCGAGGCGATGAACGGCTTGGCCGCTTCGATGCCCTCGGCCACGATGGCCTCGGTAGGAGCCTGCGACCCGCCCTCGATGAGCTCGAAGACGTTCTCGGTGGCCTCGGCCTCGACCATCATGATGGCGACGTCGGCGTCGGCACCCGATCCGGAGACGATGCGCCCCGCGACGACCATGTTGAACACGGCCTCCCCCAGCTGCTCGTTGGTCGGGAACGCCACCCACTGCTTGCCGATCAACGCGACGCGAACGCCACCGACCGGGCCGGTGAACGGCAGTCCGGCGATCTGAGTCGACGCGGATGCGGCATTGATGGCCACGACGTCGTAGAGATCCTTGGGATCGAGGCTCATGACCGTGATGACGACCTGGATCTCGTTGCGCAGTCCGTCGACGAAGGTCGGACGGAGCGGCCGGTCGATCAGGCGGCAGGTCAGGATTGCGTCGGTGCTGGGGCGTCCTTCACGGCGGAAGAACGATCCGGGGATGCGACCGGCGGCGTACATGCGCTCCTCGACGTCCACCGTGAGGGGGAAGAAGTCGAAGTGGTCCTTCGGGTTCTTCGAGGCGGTGGTCGCCGACAGGAGCATGGTCTCGTCGTCGAGGTAGGCGACGACGGATCCGGCGGCCTGGCGGGCGAGACGCCCCGTCTCGAAGCGGATGGTGCGGGTACCGAACGAGCCGTTGTCGATGACGGCGGTGGTTTCGTACACGCCTTCGTCGACCTCCACGGCCGCTTCTGTTGTCGTTTCTGCTGTAGTCATGTCTGCTCTCTCGTCCTCTCGTCTTCGCCGCTCCCACCCGGGCGCGCCAGACGGCCCGGTGGCCCTGGCGGCGTGTCCGAACGGCGGCGGAGGCGGTCCACGATCGAAACCCCTGGTGCCGCGCCCCGAACGTCGGGGCGGAACCGAGGAGTCACTACCGGAGACCGACCCGTGTGACCGATCGACCACGAGCGACTTCGTTACTGCTGGTTGTGCTGTGAAGCTGGTGCTGCGGAAACACGTTTAGCCAGCGAGGCTCAGTCTAAGCATGCCTCGCTGGCTAACAGTGCAGGGTGGATATTTATCGACGCAGTCCCAGACGCTCGATGAGCGAACGGTACCGGGCGACGTCGACCTTCTGAACGTACTTCAGCAGGCGACGACGACGTCCGACGAGCAGCAGGAGGCCTCGGCGGGAGTGGTGATCGTGCTTGTGCACCTTCAGATGCTCGGTCAGATCGACGATGCGCTTGGTGAGCATGGCCACCTGCGCCTCGGGCGATCCGGTGTCCGTCTCGTGCAAGCCGTACTCGCCGAGGACCTTCTTCTTTTCTTCGGTGGTCAAAGCCACTGCATAACTCCTGGTGATTGACGTTCGCGTGTGTTCAACGGTGGTGTGGCCGCCGCGAACCGCAGCACGCACCGAGAGAAGAGCCTACCAGCGCGCGACGGTCCTACCGACCATCGGCGACGGCGGTCAGGATCTCCCGTGCGCGAACGACGTCCCGATCCATCTGCTCGACCAGCTCGTCGACGGAGGCGAAGGCCTCCATGCCGCGCAGCCGCTCGACGAAGTCCACGGCAACGTGCTGCCCGTACAGGTCCGCGTCGCCGTCCATGACGAACGCCTCGACGGTGCGGGTCCGTCCGGAGAACGTCGGATTGGTGCCGACGGACACCGCGGCCTGACACCGTTTGCCCGATTTCACGGTGCCCACGACCGGACCGGCGCCCAGGACGGTGAACCAGCACGCGTAGACGCCGTCTGCCGGAATGGCGGCGTGCATGGGCGGCGCGACGTTGGCGGTGGGATAACCGATGGTCCGACCTCTACCGTCGCCGTGCACCACCACGCCCTCCACCCGGTGCGGACGACCCAGCGCTTCCGCCGCCGCCGACACGTCACCGGCGTCGACGCAGGCGCGGATGTAGGTGGACGAGAAGGTGACCGTGTGTTCGGCGAGGAGGTTGACTCCATCGACTGCGAAGCCGAATCTGCGCCCCGCCTGCTCGAGGAACGGCACGGTTCCGAGCGCCTTCTTGCCGAACGTGAAGTTCTCCCCCACGACCACCTCGGCGGCATGCAGACGTTCCACGAGAATGTCGTGGACGTAGCGCTCCGGCGTCAGCTTCATGAATTCCGCCGTGAACGGCATGACGCAGAACACGTCGATGCCGAGTTCCTCGGCGAGTTCGGCCCGGCGGGTGAGCGTCGTCAGTTGAGCGGGGTGACTCCCCGGTCGTACGACCTCCATCGGATGCGGATCGAAAGTCATGAGAACACTCGGAATGCCCCGCGCCGCGGCGGCTTCGACTGCCCGACCGATCAATTGCGCGTGACCTCGGTGCACGCCGTCGAACACACCGATCGTCAGAACGCACCGGCCCCAATCGGCAGGCACCTCGTCGAGACCTCGCCATCGCTGCACAGGAGAGAACACTACGGCCACATCGCGCGACGGTCACGCGCACATGTGTCGCGCGCGTGAGCGGGCACTGGTTTGCCTAAGCTGTGGTCGTGAACCCCCTCTTGCTGTCCGCCGTGGCACAGGACTACCTCAAGGTCATCTGGACCGCGAGCGAGTATTCCGACGAGCCGGTCAGTACCAAGATGTTGTCCGAGCGGATCGGCGTGTCGCCCTCCACCGTTTCGGAGGCCATTCGCAAACTGTCGGACCAAGGCATGGTCGACCACGCGCGCTACGGCGCCATCGCACTCACCGAGACTGGCCGTCGAGCCGCCGTCGCCATGGTTCGACGCCACCGCCTGATCGAGACGTTCTTGGTGCAGGAGCTCGGCTACGGATGGGACGAGGTGCACGACGAGGCCGAAGTGCTCGAACACGCCGTCTCGGATTTGTTGATGGACCGCATCGACATCAAGCTAGGCCACCCGGATCGTGACCCCCACGGCGACCCGATTCCCACTGCCGACGGCGACATCCCCGCTCCGCGCGCCATCCCCCTCAGCGAATTTCGTGTCGGCCAGGAGGGACGCGTAGCCCGCATCTCCGACGCCGACCCGGACATGCTCCGCTACTTCGACACGGTCGGCATCAGCCTCGATCTGACGATCGAGATGGTCGAGCGGCGCGATTTCGCCGGCACGGTCGCGGTGCGTATCGACACCGCCGACACCCCCATCGACCTCGGCCAGATCGCTGCCGAGGCCATTTGGATGACGGTGTAGCTCGACCGGTCAGTCCCGCAACGTCGCCGGCCGCACCACCATCACGGTGCTCGCCCGTTTGCCCCGTTCCTGAAGCAGCGCAATGGTATTGCCGTCCGGATCGATCGCTGCGTAGATGCCCTTCATGCCGATCGGGTCCAACCACCGACCCTGACTGATCGATTCCGCTTCCTCGGCGCTGACGCCGCGATGCTCGTACGCGGTCTTGGCCGCAGCGTCGATGTCGAGGCTGACCGCGGGGGCGGTCTCGAGTTCGGTCAGGGTGCGCGCGTGCTCGAGCGTGAACGGCCCGACTCTGGTGCGGCGCAGGACCGTCAGGTGCCCTCCGACTCCGAGCGCGTCACCGAGGTCGCGAGCCAGGGCTCGCACATAGGTTCCGGACGTGCAGTCGACCTCCACCTCGAGATCGACCACGCCGCCTCCCCGCCGCACCGAGGTCAGCTCGAAGCGGCTCACCGTCACCCGGCGAGGTTCGAGCACCACCGTCTCACCGTCGCGAACCAGCGCGTGCGCGCGTTTTCCGTCGACCTTGATGGCGCTCACACTCGACGGGATCTGGCTGATGTCACCGGTCAACCGCAGCATTTCCGTGTTGATGTCGGTGTCCGCCACCCCGGATGCGTCCGAGGTGGAAAGCGTCTCCCCTTCGGCGTCGTCCGTGGTGGTGGCCGAGCCCAGGCGAATCGTCGCCGTGTACGCCTTGGTCGTCAGGGCGAGCAGGCCCAGCATCTTGGTGGCGCGTTCCACCCCCAGCACCAGTACGCCGGTCGCCATCGGATCGAGGGTTCCGGCGTGCCCGATCTTGCGCGTCTTCAACAACTTTCGGCACGCCGACACCACGTCGTGGCTCGTCATACCGGGACTCTTGTCGATGATGAGCAGCCCGGCACCGACAAGTCCGGTGGGCGGTTTCACATGAGGCACGAGGGCCTATCCTGCCATCTGCTGCAAGGCCAAGACATCAGATCACGGTGATGGCGGTCACCACGAGACCGCGCGCCACTACCCACCGACCGTCGAACGAGCTCAACGGCGGACCGGTGGTGGTGTTGCCGGGCACGAGCAGATCCGTGTGGAAGGTCCCGGTGATGACCTCGGCGCCGGTCGGAGCGTCCTTCGCGAACGTGATGTGCGCGTCCTCGAACCCCAGCCATCGCCCGGTCAGCGGGAACCACGCCTTGTAGGTGGCCTCCTTGGCGCAGAACAACAGCTTGTCCCAGTGGACGGCGCCATCCTGAACGGTCGACAGCCAGCTGCGTTCCTGCTCGATGCTGACCGCGTCCAGCACACCGTCGGGCAGCGCCTCGTGCGGTTCGGCGTCGATCCCGATCGACCGCACCGCCAGAGCATGTCCCAGAGCGGCAGCGCGGTACCCGTCGGTGTGGGTGAGGCTGCCGACCACGCCGGACGGCCACTGCGGCGATCCCATCTCGCCACGCAGAATCGGCGCCTGGTCGACTCCCAGGCGGGTCATCGCCTTGCGTGCGCAGTACCGAGCGGACACGAACTCGCGGCGTCGTTTCTCGACGGCTTTGGCGATGAGGTGCTCCTCGCGAGGGTGCGGAGTCAGGCCCGGCGGATCCTCGAACAATTCCTCGGCCACCACCACGCCCGGCAGAATGCGCTCGATCATGCCGACCGACCTCCGGTCTTCCCGCTCATGCCGACCGACCTCCGGTCTTCCCGCTCATCTCGATCTCCTACCGGACGCGCGCATCTTCTCCACTTCCGCTTCCATCTCCGGCGTCACCGTGAAGTGACCGCCGAATTTGTTCAACGTTCCCGGTGGATACTCCGGGACTGGAAGTATCTGTCGCAGAACAGGATCCGGTAGCCCACGCCGCTTCCACTCTCGTGGGTAGCCGACGGAGACCTCTTCGAACCGAACGCCGTCGTAGTACGTGGTGCGCGGGATGTGCAGGTGCCCGTAGACAGCGCACAGGGCGTTGTACCGGGTGTGCCAGTCCGCGGTTTCCACTGTGCCGCACCACAATGCGAACTCCGGATAGAACAGGACGTCGGTGGGTTGCCGCACCAACGGGAAGTGGTTGATCAGCACGGTCGGGATCGACGGGTCGAGTTCGTCGAGGCGGCGGCGCGTGTACTCCAATCGAGCAGCGCACCACGCGTCCATGGTGGCGTAAGGAGTCGGCTTGATCAGAAACTCGTCCGTCGCGACCACGTTGCGTTCACGGGCGATCGCCAGTCCGTCCGTCTTGCCCGTCGCACCCGCCGGCAGGAACGTGTAGTCGTACAGCAGCGTCAGCGGCACCAGCGTGACCGGTCCACCCTCCCCGGTCCACACCGGATACGGATCCTCGGGCGTGACGACTCCGAGTTCGCGGCACATCGAGACCAGGTAGTCGTAGCGCGCGACGCCGTACATCTGAACCGGGTCCTTGGCCGTCGTGTAGAGCTCGTGGTTACCCGGTACCCAGATGACGGTGTGGAACTTCTGGGCGAGCAACTGCAGCGCCCATTTGATGTCGTCCGTCTTCTCCGAGACGTCGCCGGCCACGATGAGCCAGTCGTCTTCGCTCTCGGGCTCGAGGCCCTCGGTGACCGGTTTGTTGCCGTTGTGACCGATATGGATATCGCTGACGGCCCAGAGCTTGGCTGGCACACTCACGACCTTTCCTTGTTCGAGGGGTCGCGATTCTCCACGCCCACCGTGATCCACTTGCCGGATACCGTTCGCGCGACCACCGCGATCAGCCTGACGATGATGAACACCGCCAACCCCACCCAGATTCCGGCCAGTCCCCAGTCCAGGGTCAGCGACAGCCAGACGAACGGGAGGAATCCGAGAAGTGCGCCCACCAGTGTGGCGGTTCGCAGGAATGCCGCGTCACCCGCACCGAGCAGTACGCCGTCGAGTGCGAACACCACACCGGCGAGGGGAATCATGGCAACGAACAACCACCAGATCCCTCGCATCTCGTCCTGGACCGAGAGGTCGTCGGTGAACACCCCGGGCAGAACCGGGTAGGTCGCCGCGAACGCCGCCGCTAATCCCAGCGCGGCCGCAGTGGACCAGAGTGTGACGCGGCGCGCGAGCGTCATCACCACGTCGCCGTGTGAGGCTCCGAGTGCGGCACCGGTCAACGCCTGCGCCGCAATGGCGAGCGAATCCAGGATCAGCGCAACGAGATTCCACAACTGCAGGACGAGCTGGTGGGCACCCACCGCGGCCGCACCGAAACGTGCCGCCACCGTCGTAGCCGAAAGGAAGCACACCTGAAACGCGGCCGTTCGCAGAATCAGATCGCGTCCGAGTACCAGCTGCGCTCTCATCACCGGAAGCCGAACACCGAGCGGCACGCGCTCTCTCAGGATGGCGGACACGAACAACGTTGCCGCGACGAACTGTCCGACGACATTCGCCACCGCCGACCCCTCGAGCCCCATGTCGGGTGCCACGGACCAGCCGAACACGAGAACGGGACACAGCGCGGTCGACACGACCACACCCGCAACCACGAACCGCAGCGGTCGAACGGTGTCCTGCACTCCGCGCATCCACCCGTTACCGGCCAACGTGATCAGAATCAGCGGCGCACCGACGACGGCGATGCGCAGCCACCGCTCCGCCTCGGTGGAGATGTCTCCCCCACCCCCGATCACTCCGAGGATCGGCGACGCGAACAGCTGAACCGCGACGAGAAGCACCACACCGATCCCGACGGCCAACCAGGTGGCCTGCACGCCCTCGGCGACGGCGTCGCGGTCGCGCCCCGCACCGTGCAGTCGTGCTGCGCGCGACGTGGTGCCGTACGAGAGGAACGTCAGGGCGGTGCTCACCTGCGCGAGAACGATGCCGCCCACAGCCAGTCCCGCCAGAGCGCCGGCGCCGAGTCGACCGACCACTGCGGCGTCGAAGAGCAGGTAGACGGGCTCGGCGACCAGGACGCCGAGAGCCGGTAACGCGAGTCCGAAGAGTCGCCGCGCGGAGACGTCCCCCGTCGCGGGCCCGAGCGCCTCAGCCAAGAGCGGCGACGAGCGCAGCGATGTTGGTGCCGATCTCACCCGTTGCGGTGTAGCCGGCGGAGAAGCGATGTCCCCCGCCGCCGAGCGCAGTCGCGACGAGGGAGACGTCGACGGTGCTCTTGGCTCGAAGGGAGACGGACCACCCGCTCTCGACCTCCTTGAATACCGCGGCCACTTCCGCCTCGGCCGTGGTGCGCACGATGTCGACGACGCTCTCGATCTCCTCCGACCTCAGGCCGCGGGAATCCGCGGTCTCGATGACGGCGTACACGAGGCCCTGTCCGCCGGCTGCGTCCTGCACCAGACGCGCCGATCCCAGCACGGAACCGAGCATGGGGAGCCATGCGAACGGGTGGGTGTCGAGCAGCCGACGTGCGATGGCGGCGCCGTCGATGCCGGTGGCCAACAACCTCTCGGCCAGCGCATGCGACCCCGGACGCACCCACCGGAACGACCCGGTGTCGGTGACGAGACCGGCGAACAGACAATGGGCGATGTCGGCGTCGATCTCGACGGTCCACGCGTCGAACAGAGTCGCAATGACGGCGGTCGTCGATTCGGCGGCAGCGTCGATCAGATGTGCGGTGCCGTATTCGGTGTTGGACCGATGGTGATCGATGACCAGGGTGTGCGGAGCGAAATCGAGCCGGTCGCTCAACGCGCCGAGGCGGCCGCGGCTACCGCAATCGACGGTCACGACCAGGTCCACTTCCTGCCGCACCTCGTGCGGGGCCGCGAGAAAGCGAAGTCCGGGGAGGTCGCCCATCGACTCCGGCAGATCCGCCGGCGCGGAGAATGCCACCTGCACACTCTTCCCCCGCCGCTCCAGAGCCATGGCCAGGGCCAGCCCGCTGCCGATGGTGTCCGCGTCCGGTTGGACGTGACACAGCACCGTGACGGTGCTCGCCGTGTTCAGCAGGTCGATGGCCGCAGCCGTGTCGGTCGGCAGGGTGGTCTCGGTCATGCGCGCGCGCTCAGTCGTCGGCGTCGGCAGTATCGGAACGAGGAACCCGGTACGGATCGGGATCACCGGCGGGAGTAGCGGTTGCAGCAGTCTCGGCGACCTTGTTGTCGATCTCGCGTGCCCGTGCGAGCAGTTCTTCCATGTGACGGGCAGTGTCCGGCACGGTGTCCGCGACGAAGGTGAGGGTGGGCGTGTAGCGCACCCCGGTTCCGGCGCCGACCTTCGATCGCAAGACGCCCTTTGCCTTCTCCAACCCGAGCGCAGCGGCCTGGAAATCGGGTTCGGCGTCCAGCGTCTCGCCGAGGACGGTGTAGTACACCGTGGCGTCGTGCAGGTCGGCCGTCACCTTGGTGTCGGTGACGGTCACGAAGTTCAGCCGCGGATCCTTGATCTCGTGGTCGATCGCGGTCGCCACGATGGTGCCGATTCGCTTGGCAAGCTTGCGCGCCCTGGCCTGGTCAACCACGGTCGAACTCCTCTTCGTCGTCGTCGGCCGTAACCGACGCTGTTCACGTACTTCCGGGGAGGTGCAGGGATCAGTCCTCGGGACCGAACACTCGGCGCCTCACCGCGAGCAAATCGAGCTCCGGTCGTTCGGCGACGTGCCGCTCGCACGAGTCGAGAACACGATGCAGATGCTCCACGTCGCTCGTTGCGATCGCGACGCCAATCATGGATCGGCGGTAACGCTCCTGCTCACCGGTTTCCGCCGCGGACACGCCGAACTTGAGCAAGGCCGCCACGACAGGTTTGACCACCGAACGCTTTTCCTTCAGGGAATGTACGTCGCCGAGCAACACGTCCAACTCGAGGGCACCGAGATACATGGCTGCTCCTCACGCCTGTGGTGCGAACGGGGGCGGTGCGAGCGCGGTGGTCACCGCGCCCGCACCCCCGACTTCGATCCGACTCAATCGCGGGGCTTCTCGCGAAGCTCGTAGGCCTCGATGACGTCCCCGACCTTGATGTCGGAGTAGGTCACCGTGAGACCGCACTCGTAGCCCTCGCGTACCTCGGTCGCGTCTTCCTTCTCACGCCGTAGCGAGGAGATGGTGACGAGATCTTGGACCACCGTGTTGTCACGCAGCAGGCGAGCCTTCGCGTTGCGACGCACGATGCCCGAGGTGACGAGGCAACCCGCGATGTTTCCGACCTTCGACGAACGGAACAGCGCGCGGATTTCGGCCTGACCAAGAGTGACCTCTTCGTAGACCGGCTTGAGCATGCCCTTGAGGGCCTTCTCGATCTCGTCGATCGCCTGGTAGATCACCGAGTAGTACCGGATGTCGACACCCTCGCGGTTCGCCAGCTCCGTCGCCTTGCCTTCGGCCCGGACGTTGAAGCCGATGATGATCGCGTTGGACGCCGACGCCAGGTTGACGTTGGTCTCGGTGACACCACCGACGCCACGGTCGATGACACGAAGCTCGACCTCGTCGTCGATCGCGATCCCGACGAGGGCCTCTTCCAAGGCCTCGACGGTTCCGGAGTTGTCGCCCTTGAGGATCAAGTTGAGCTGCGAGGTCTCCTTCAGTGCTGCATCGAGATCGTCGAGGCTGATTCGCTTGCGCGACTTCGCCGCCATGGCGTTGCGCTTGCGCGCATTGCGACGGTCCGCGATCTGACGTGCGATGCGGTCCTCGTCGACGACGAGCAGATTGTCGCCGGCGCCGGGAACCGAGGTGAAGCCGATGACCTGCACCGGACGCGACGGGAGTGCTTCGATGACGTCGTTTCCGTGCTCGTCGACCATCCGTCGAACGCGGCCGTAAGCGTCACCGGCGACGATCGAATCACCGACACGCAAGGTTCCGCGAGCGATGAGCACTGTGGCCACCGGACCACGACCGCGGTCGAGGTGCGCCTCGATGGCGACACCCTGTGCGTCCATGTCCGGGTTGGCACGCAGGTCGAGCGCCGCGTCGGCGGTCAACAGCACCGCTTCGAGGAGGGCATCGATGTTGGTGCCCTGCTTGGCGGAGATGTCGACGAACATCGTGTCGCCGCCGTACTCCTCGGCGACCAGACCGTACTCGGTCAGCTGCTGCCGGATCTTGTCCGGGTTCGCGCCTTCCTTGTCGATCTTGTTGACCGCGACCACGATCGGCACATCCGCTGCCTGCGCGTGGTTGATGGCCTCGACCGTCTGCGGCATGACGCCGTCGTCGGCCGCGACGACCAGGATCGCGAGGTCGGTCGCCTTCGCACCACGGGCACGCATGGCCGTGAAGGCCTCGTGACCGGGGGTGTCGATGAAGGTGACGAGACGCTCGTTGCCTTCGAGCTCGGTGAGCACCTGGTACGCACCGATGTGCTGCGTGATGCCACCGGCCTCGCCTTCACGCACGGTGGCGTTACGGATGGAGTCCAGCAGTCGCGTCTTGCCGTGATCGACGTGACCCATGACGGTGACGACCGGCGGACGCTGCTCGAGCTCGTCCTCGCCGCCTTCGTCCTCGCCGTAGGTGAGGTCGAACGAGTCGAGCAGCTCGCGGTCCTCGTCCTCGGGGCTGACGACCTGCACGACGTAGTTCATCTCGCTGCCGAGAAGCTCCAGCGTCTCGTCGTTGACCGACTGCGTCGCGTTGACCATCTCGCCCAGGTTGAACAGGGCCTGCACCAGTGCTGCCGGGTTCGCGTCGATCTTGTCCGCGAAGTCGGACAACGACGCGCCGCGGGCGAGACGGATGGTCTCACCGTTGCCACGTGGGAGCCGAACGCCGCCGACGGCGGGCGCCTGCATGGACTCGTACTCGGCGCGCTTCGCACGCTTCGACTTGCGACCACGACGAACGGCGCCGCCGGGACGACCGAACGCGCCGGCTGCCGCACCGCGCTGACCGGGACGACCACCGCCACCGGGACGACCGCGGAAACCACCTGCGGGTGCTCCGGCTGCGGGAGCACCGGGTGCTCCGCCGCCGCCACCGCGGTAGCCGCCGCCGGCTCCGGCGCCGCCACCCGGACGACCGCCGGGAGCGCCACCGGGGCGACCCGGACGACCACCGGCTGCGGGTGCCGGTCGCGCGGAACGCGACGGCATTGCGCCGGGGTTGGGACGAGGAGGCATGGAGCCGGGGTTGGGACGCGGGCCGCCGGGACGGGGACCGCCCTGACCTGCGGGCGGACGACCTGTACCGCCGGTCGGAGCGCCGGCGCCGCCGGGACGCGGAGCGCCCTGACCGGGAGCCGGACGGCCTGCGGCGGGACGCGGTGCCTGACCCGGCGCGGGGCGAGGCGCGGGACGCTCCACCGGGGCCGAGGAGTACGGGTTGTTGCCGACGCGAGGCGCCTTGGGACCCGGCTTGGGTCCGGGCGCTCCGGGCTTCGACTGTGCCGGCGCCGCGGGTGCGGACGCCTGCGCAGCTGCCGGTGCTTCGGCGGCCGGAGCGGCAGCTTCCTGCGGCGCGGCTTGCGGAGCTGCGGGTGTTTCGGCTGCTGCTGGGCGGACGGGCTCGGGAGCGGGCGCTACCGGCTCGGGCGCGGCGGGCTCCGGCGCGGCGGCCGCAGGCTTCGGACCCGGACGCGGCGCGCCGGGCTTGGGGCCCGTGCCCCCACCGTTGGACGAAGCACCGTTCGACGAAGCACCGTTGGACGAAGCACCGTTCGATGCTGCGCGACCGTTGCTCGGCTTGTCGGCAGCGGGGGCGCTGGTCGAGGGGGTGCCGTCGGCAGGTGCCGACGAAGGGAACGATTCCCGGAGGCGGCGGGCGACGGGTGCTTCCACCGTCGACGACGCCGATTTCACGAACTCGCCCTGCTCCTTGAGCCGTGCGAGTAGATCTTTACTTGTGACACCGAGTTCTTTTGCCAACTCGTGCACGCGGGCCTTGCCTGCCACTGCTCTCCTCACTGAGAGGTCGAGCGTGGCTCCCGGTCAGGGTGCCCGCACGACCTCGGGTTATCTCCGATGGACGATCATCGACGACGCTTCACGTTGTGCTCATGAATTCGTGTACCTGTTCTCCTCGTGGACCGACTCGGTGTCGATCCGTGATGCCGACTGAAAAGTTTCGGTCAGCTCCGACGTGTCTATTCGTCCCGACACGCGCAGAGCCCGTCCGAAAGCTCGACGTCGCTCCGCCTGGTGCAGACAGTCGGGACGCAGGTGCAACCACGCACCACGCCCCGGCAACCTACGACGAAAGTCGATCACCGCCACGACGACACTGTCCGCATCGTCACGAGCCACGACCCTCACCAGCTCGGATATCAACTCTCGCTCCCGGCAGCCCACGCACATCCGCACCGGCAGGGCCGGTCGGCGAGTCGAGGACACGGAGAGCTCGTGTTGAGCCATTGACCACTCTAGCGCTGTCGAAGTGGGTTCGAACAATTCCACCCCTAGCCGCGCGGAGCGGAGACCGTGTCGGTGGCCGCCGCATCGCTTCGAATATCGATGCGCCACCCGGTCAATCGCGCGGCCAGACGTGCGTTCTGACCTTCCTTCCCGATGGCCAGCGAGAGCTGGTAATCGGGAACCACCACGCGTGCTGCGCGAGCGGCTTCGTCGACGACGGTCACGGAGACGACCTTCGACGGCGACAGCGCGTTTCCGACGAACCGGGCCGGATCGTCGTCGAAGTCGATGATGTCGATCTTCTCCCCACCCAGCTCGCTCATCACGTTGCGTACGCGCTGCCCCACGGGCCCGATGCACGCCCCCTTGGCGTTGAGGCCGGGAACCGTCGACCGAACGGCGATCTTGGATCGGTGACCGGATTCGCGTGCGACGTTCACGATCTCGACGGACCCGTCCGCAATCTCCGGGACTTCGAGTGCGAACACCTTGCGCACCAGATTGGGGTGGGTACGCGAGAGGGTCACCTGCGGTCCTCGATTTCCGCGCGCCACGCCCACGACGTAGCACTTGATGCGCTCACCGTGCTCGTACGTCTCCCCCGGCACCTGCTCGGCGGGCGGAATGGTGGCGTCCACTCCGTCGGCGTCGGTTCCGATCCGCACCACCACGGTCCCCTTGGCGTTCACCCGCGCGTCTCGCTGAATGACGCCGCCGACGATCTCCCCCTCGTGGGTGGAGAATTCGCCGAAGCTGCGCTCGTTCTCGGCGTCGCGCAAGCGTTGCAGAATGACCTGGCGCGCGGTGGTCGCAGCGATTCGACCGAAGCCCTCGGGAGTGTCGTCCCATTCCGATACGAGATTCCCGTTCTCGTCGATCTCGCGTGCCATGACGCGCACCCGACCGGTCTTGCGATCGACGTCGATGTACGCGTTGGACTGATGCCCGGCGGTGTGCCGGTACGCAGTCAACAAGGCGGACTGGATCGTCTCGATGACGGCGTCGATGGTGATGCCCTTGTCGGCCTCGATGGCGCGCAGGGCGGTGATGTCGATATTCATTTGTCCCTCTCTTCGTCTGTGTCCTCGTCGTCCTCGTCACCGAAGTCCGCTTCGGGTTGCTCGGGCGGGTTCAGCGGGTCGAAGCGACCGGGCGCGACGCCGCCGGCGAGCTCGAACTCCTCGCGATTCGGTGTCCTGAATTCGACCTGCACCACGGCGCTGTGCACCGATGCCAGCGGTACCGGGCGAACCGACGGACCGGTCTTCGACCGCACGACCAGGTCGACGAAGTCGGAGCCGCCGGACTCGGACCCGCCGGACAGGGCACCGACACGGCCCTCGACCTTCTCGATCTCGCCGGACTCGTCGGCTATCTCGAGGGCCACCCATCGACCGCGCGAGCGCCGCCAGTGGCGCGGTTCGGTCAGCGGTCGGTCGATACCGGGCGTGGTCACCTCGAGGTTGTACGGAGCATTTCCGAACTCTTCCAGGGAATCGAGAACCTCGGAGATTCGACGGCTGAGGTCCGCGGCGGCGTCGAGTTCGACGCCCTCGTCGCGGTCGACGACCACCTTCACGACACTGTGGGCACCTGCTCGGGAGACGGTAACGTCCTCGAGATCGAATCCGTTCATGAGCTCGCGGCCTGTGAGGAGCTCGACGACCCTCTCCCTGGATGGAACCGGCATCGTGGATCTGCTCCTCGTTCGTTCAGTTGTGGGCACCGCTGTCGGCGACGTGGACTCCGGTCGGAATGGCCGAACCGGAGAAGTAAGGATAGCGCGGCGACAGGCCGCCGGTGACCATCCACGAGGAGACGGTCCGCACCTGGCACGATGAGCGGGTGCGATCGCCCACCACGTCCCCGTCGTTGTCCAGAAGGGCCCTTCTGCGTCTCGCGGGTGGAGCCGCGGTCGTGGCCGCGTCGGCAGGATGCGCTGCCAACGACGAACCAGCCGCGGCCACTCCCGACGCGCTGCTGGCCGAGGCGACCCGCGCCCGCACCGACGCAGCAGACGCGACAGCCGTAGCGCTTGCGCGCCCCGAACTGGCCGGCGCCCTCGGTGTCGTTGCCGCCGAGCGGACCGCTCACGCCGATGCGCTGACGGCCGAAGTCGCCAGGCTGACACCACCGCCCACGTCGAGTGCCCCGCCGACGACGGACACTGCCACCGCGGCGGATCCCAGCGCGGCGGATGCCGCCCCGCCGCTCACGCTGGACGAGCTACGCGCCAACCTGACCGAATCGTCGACCTCTGCTGCGAATCTCGCCCGCACTCTGTCCGGCTACCGGGCGGGCCTGCTGGGCTCGGTCAGTGCCGCGTGCTCGGTACACGTGTCGGCGGTGCTGGCATGAGCAGCCAAGGACCGGAACAGCAGTCGTTGATCGACGCACTGAACGCCGAGTACGCGGCGGTCTTCGCGTACGGCATCGTGGCCGCGTTCTCGAACCCCAACCGCGGCGACCTGGTCGGGGCATGCGCCGCGGCCCACCGAGCGCGACGAGACTCGACGGTGGACGCACTGAAGGCGGCGAGTGTCAGCGCGCCCGAATCGGCGGCGGGGTACTCGGTTCCGTTTGCGGTGGTCGATCCGGTCTCGGCAGCGCAGTTGGCCGCTCAGGTCGAGGCGGACACCGCCACTGCGTGGCGCTCGGTCATCGAACGCAGCCGATCCGACGCGACCCGAGGTGTCGCAGTGACCGCCCTGACCGAGGCGGCCGGTCGCGCCGCGACGTGGCGAGCAATTCTCGGGACCGATCCGGCGACGGTGCCGTTCCCCGGTCAGCCCTGACCGACTGCAATCATTCGACGACCAGCGGGTCATTCGACGACCAGCGCCACCGCGAACCCGTCCCATCCCGCCGTGCCGACGGTCTGCAGCGCGGCAGCATCCAACCGGGGGTGAGACGCGAGCAGCGCGAGCACCTCGCGCGTGCCCCGCACAGCCGGGTCGCTCGAACTCTCGTCCAGGACCTCGCCGCCACGAACGACGTTGCCCAACACCACCACCGTGCCCGGTCGACCCAGCACCAGAGCCCATTCGACGTACTGCGCGGAGTTCTCGTCGACTGCGTCGACCAACACGAGGTCGAAGGACGAGTCGTCGTCGGTTCGGACGCTGTGCAGCGTCGTGACCGCAGGGCCGACCACGATTTCCACGGCCTCGGCCGATTCGGCACCCTCGAGGTCGGATCGCACCATCGACGCGTGCTCGGTGTTCGAGACGAGCGTGACGACGCGGCCCGACGGGCCTACGCCCCGCGCGAGCCACACGGTCGAACGCCCGTCCTGTGCGCCGATTTCGAGGACTCGCTTGGCATCGACCATGCGCGTCAACAGGTTCAGAAACTTCCCCGACCCGGGGCCGCCGAGCGTGTCGTCAAGGAACTCCTCGACGCCCGCCCAGTTGTCGGTCACGACAAGTCCCGACCGGCCTTCGGCCTGCCGATCGCAGCCAGAACCTCGCGCACCGCCGAGTCCGCCGGCACCTCTCGCACCTCGCCGGTGAAGCGATCGCTGAGTTCGACGGTCCCGTTGGCCCATCCGCGTCCGATCACGACGATCAGCGGAACACCGATGAGCTCGGAATCCTTGAACTTCACGCCGGGAGACACCTTGGGACGATCGTCCAGGACGACCTCGACGGCGTGCAGATCCAGTTCGGCCGCAATGCTTTCCGCACCCTCGCGCGCACCGGCGTCCTTGTTCGCGATGACGATGTGGACGTCGAACGGTGTGACGGCAGCTGGCCAGCGCAGACCCTTGTCGTCGTGCATCTGCTCGGCGATCACCGCGACCATGCGCGAGACGCCCACGCCGTACGAACCCTGAAGCAGGCGAACGGGTTTACCGTTCTCCCCCAGCACGTCGACCGAGAATGCGTCGGTGTACTTGGTGCCCAGTTGGAAGATGTGTCCGATCTCGATGCCGCGGGCCGCGACGAGAGGTCCCGCACCGTCCGGCGACATGTCGCCGTCCCGCACCTCGGCCGCTTCGATGGTGCCGTCCGGGGTGAAGTCGCGGCCCACGACGAGGTCCACCACGTGCTTCCCCTTCTCGTCGGCGCCGGTGATCCAGGCGGTTCCGCTGACCACTCGCGGATCGACGAGGTAGCGAACACCGTTGGCCTGCAATGCTTTCGGACCGATATAGCCTTTGACCAGGAACGGGTTCGCCGCGAACTCCGCGTCCCCGATCATCTCGAACTCGGCAGGCTCGAGCGATGCTTCCAGACGCTTCTCGTCCACGTCGCGGTCACCGGGAACGCCGACAGCCAGCAGTTCCCACTCGCCACCGGGAACTCGAACCTTGAGCAGGACGTTCTTCAGGGTGTCGGCAGCGGTGACGGTACGTCCGAGGTCGGCCCCGTTGGCCCAGTCGACGAGGGTGGCGATGGTGGGGGTGTTTCCGGTCTCGTACGCGACGGCCTCGGGCAGCCCGTCCAGCGGAATCGAATCGGGCGCGTGCGTCACGACGGCCTCGACGTTGGCCGCGTACCCGGACTCGACGCACCGAACGTAGGTGTCCTCACCGATCTCGCTCTCGGCCAGGAACTCTTCGGAGGCACTGCCACCCATGGCGCCGGACGTGGCCGCGACGATCACGTACTTCACCCCGAGCCGGGCGAAGATGCGCTGGTACGCCTCGCGGTGTGCGTGGTAGCTGGTCTTCAGTCCGGCCTCGTCGAGGTCGAACGAGTACGAATCCTTCATCACGAACTCGCGACCGCGCAGGATGCCCGCACGGGGACGTTCCTCGTCGCGGTACTTCGTCTGAATCTGGTAGAGCGTGACCGGCAGGTCCTTGTACGAGCCGTACTCACCTTTCACCGTCAGCGCGAACAGTTCCTCGTGCGTGGGACCGAGCAGCATGTCCGCACCTTTTCGGTCCTTCAGGCGAAACAGGCTCTGCCCGTATTCGGTCCACCGGTCGGTGACCTCGTAGGGGTCGCGTGGCAGCAGGGCGGGCAGCGAAATCTCTTGTGCGCCGATCGCGTTCATCTCCTCGCGCACCACGCGCTCGACCTGTCGCAACACCTTCAAACCCAGCGGCAGCCACGAGTAGACGCCCGGCGCGATACGCCGTACGTATCCGGCGCGCACGAGCAAGCGGTGGCTCGGAACCTCCGCGTCGGCAGGGTCGTCGCGGAGGGTGCGCAGGAACAGGTGGGACAGACGGGTGATCACAGGCCGAAATTGTAGTGGCAGCAGCCGTGGGTAGCGTTGCCGCCCGTGCTCGTTCTTCTCCCGCCCTCCGAAACCAAGTCCGACGGAGGACGTGGCGTCCCCCTCGACCTCGATCGCCTGTGGCTTCCGGAGCTGACCTCGACCCGTCGCACGCTCGTCGACGCTCTGGTGGCGCTGTCCGCCGACGTGGATGCCTCCCGCGCCGCCCTCGGTATCAGCCCGAAGCAACTGTTCGAGGTCGAACGCAACGCCGCGCTGCTCACCTCCCCGACGGCACCGGCCTTGGCGCGTTACACCGGGGTTCTGTACGACGCGTTGGGCGCGAGTGCGTTCACCAAGGCCCAACGGGCACGGGCGGACGCGCGGATCGCCATCGGTTCGGCTCTGTTCGGAGCGCTGCGTGCGACGGATCCCGTTCCCGCGTACCGACTGTCCGGCGGTTCGACCCTGCCGGGGTTGCCCACTCTGCGGGCGCTGTGGAAGCCCGACCTGTCCGAGGCCATCACCGCGGCAGCCGAGGGGCTCATCGTGGACCTGCGCTCGGGTACCTACCAGCAACTCGGTCCGATCGCGGGCGCGGTGACCGCCACGGTGCTCACCGAACAGCCCGACGGGTCACGCTCGGTGGTCAGTCATTTCAACAAACATCACAAGGGATTGCTCGCCCGAGCGTTGACCGTGACCCGTGCGGAACCGAGCGACGCGCGTTCGGTGGCGCGGGTGGCCTCGAAGGCGGGCTTGCGCGTGGAAGTGGCGTCACCGAACGAGGTCGTGGTTCTGACCGATTCGTACTAGACCGACAGATCCTGCGCGGCCTTCGCCTGTGCGACCTGGCCGGGGGTGTACCGAATGAACAGTGCCGCGATGCCGGCGACGACGGCGAGCACCGCACATCCGAGCAGGCCGAAGGTGTACCCCTCCCCGAGTGCGACGATCTGCGGGTCCGTCATCGACACGGCGGGGCCGGACGTGCCGCCGAGGGACAGCGTCTTCGACGTCGCCATGGCGGAGACCACTGCGAGCCCGATCGGCCCACCGAGGTTCTGGGCGACGAGCGAGATCGCGGTGAGCGGCCCGATGTGGTCGTGGTCGACGTTGGCGATGGCGCACAGCGGGAGGGCGATCACGGCGAGTCCGACGCCGAAGCCGATCCCGCCGATAGGCAGGAACAGGTTGGTCCAGTACTGCGCGCCGACGTCGAGGGTGGACGCGTAGATCAGGTATCCGCACGTGATCAGGGCGCCGGCGCCGATGATCCAACGAGGCGCCAGCCTGGGTGCGAGCCAGGACGACAGGACCGCCGCCAGTGCCATTCCCCCGCCGAACGGGATGAACGACAGGCCCGCATGGAGCGGGCTGTACCCGAGGACTTCCTGGACGAACACGGCGACGATGACCGTCATCGAGAACAGTGCCGCCCCGGAGAAGAAGATGGCGACGAAGGTGGCCACGCGGTCCCGGTCTCGAAACAGGGAGAACGGGAGCAGCGGGTTCTGTGCCGTGCGCTCGACGAGGAGGAAGGCGCCGATCAACACGAGCCCGATGACCACGGATGCCACGACGAGCGTGTCGGTCCAGCCTCGCTCCGGCCCCTCCACCAGACCGAGAACGACACCGAACGATCCGAGCGTCGCCAACACCGCTCCCGGCACGTCGAGAGGCGCCCGATCTGCACGGGTCTCCACCAGGGCCTTCGTGCCGAGCACCAGAATCAGCGCACCGATGGGCAGGTTGATGAGGAAGATCCACCGCCAGGACACCTCGGTCAGCGCACCACCGATGATCAAGCCGGAGAACGAGCCGACGCCGGTCATGGCGGCGTAGATGGCGATGGCTTGGTTGCGAACGGGTCCCGGTGCGAACGTCGTGGCCACGAGGGCGAATGCCGTCGGTGACGCGACGGCAGCGCCCGCACCCTGGATCACGCGGGCCGCGATCAACATGCCTTCGTCCTGCGCGAGTCCGCAGGCCGCCGACGCGAGCGTGAACAGGGCGACACCGGTGAGGAACATGCGCTTGCGACCGAACGCGTCTCCGAGGCGACCACCGAGCAGCATGAGTCCACCGAACGCCAGCACGTAGGACGAGACCACCCAGTTACGTCCGGCGTCGGACAGGCCCAGCTCGTTCTGCAGCGGCGCGAGTGCCAAGTTGACGACGGTCCCGTCCAGCACCGCCATCATCTGCATCCCGCTCAGAGCGATGATCGCGAGACCGAAGGCTCGGGTCGTGACGGGGTACGTCACGGCGGGCGATGGCGCAGCAGAATCGGACACGGGGATAGACGTTACTGCGCGTCTCGTCCGAACCCGGCGACCGGACCGATCACGATGATGGCCGGCGGGCGCACGTTCTCCTCGATCACGCGGGACGCCACGGTCTCGAGGTCGGCGGTGACGACCCGCTGCGATCGAGTGGTTCCTTCCTGTACGACGACAACCGGGGTGGTCGTCGGGCGCCCGTTCGCGATCAGGACGTCGGCGAAAGCGCCGATTCGTTCGACCGCCATCATCAGCACGATCGTTCCGCGCAGCCGCCCCAACGACGGCCAGTCCACCAGCGAGTCGGGGTGGTCGGGCGCCAGGTGCCCGCTGACGACGACGAACTCGTGCGTCACCCCGCGATGCGTCACCGGTATGCCGGCCGCCGACGGTACGGAGATGGCGCTGGTGATCCCGGGAACCACTGTCACCGCGACACCGGCGGCGGTGCACGCTTCGAGTTCCTCGTAGCCGCGTCCGAACACGTACGGATCGCCTCCCTTGAGGCGTACGACGAACTTGCCGGCTTTGGCGTGGGTGATCAGCGCGTCGTTGATCGCTTCCTGTGCCATGAACCGGCCGTAGGGAATCTTCGACGCATCGATCACCTCGACGTCGGGTCCGAGTTCGGCGAGCAGCTCCGGCGGCGCGAGACGGTCCGCAACCACCACATCGGCTCGGCTGAGCAAGCGCCGACCGCGCACCGTGATCAGATCGGGGTCGCCCGGTCCCCCGCCGACCAGGGCGACGCCGGCCGGGACGGGCTCCGTCGAGTCGCTGATCGCGCCGGACTGAAGTGCCTCGAGAAGGCCGGTGCGCACGGACGCGGATCGGCGGTGCTCACCGCCGGCGAGAACGCCGAAGGTCAGCCCGTCGTGCTGCGCGCTGGCCGGTGTGACCGCCGTGCCGTCGCGGGCGATGTCGGCGCGCACGCAGAAGATGCGTGAACCTTCCGCCTCGGCGACGATTGCGGCGTTGGTGTCGGGGTCGTCCGTGCACGCGACGGCGTACCACGCATCGTGCAGGTCTCCGGATGCGTAGTCGCGGATCTCGAGGGTGATCTGACCGAAGCTGGCCATCCCCTCGACGGCAGGCGTGGCCTCGCGCGTGATCACCGTGACGTGCGCCCCGCAGGCCACGAGCAGCGGAAGACGCCGCTGCGCCACGCTTCCGCCGCCGACCACCACCACGCGACGACCCGCGAGATTCAGGCCGACGAGATACGGAGATTCGGTCGCGTCCACGGGAAAAGACCCTACGTCACTCGCGCACGCGACTTTCTGGCACCCGCGCTGGTCAACGCCAATTGTGCTGTCGGACGCAAGGTTTGCTCACCGTCGACGACGCTCGCGTGGTCCACCCTGAGTTCGAGTGCACGATCGTGTGTCGTGAGCGACATGACACCGTTGTCGAACCAGGGTCCGGCCTCGGTGGTCCAGGTCGCATCCGGGGGATCGACCTTCGCCGCCCGCGCAAGTCTGCCGAGCGCGCGGGCCACGGGACGCCGGAACGCCAGGCGGTTGACCACGCGTACCGGCAGCTCGAGCGGGTTGCGGAACGGGGACATCGTGAGCTGGTACATGGCGGTCGAGGTCGGCACGTCGGTCTCGGCCTTGGCGACGTACGAGCAGTGGACGTCACCGGACAACCACACGATGCTCTTGGGGGCGGTGGTCGACGAGACCATGTCGTTCACCAGAGACACCATGTCGCCGAACGACTTTCCGAACGCGGCCCAGTGCTCGAGGTCGAGACCGATGCGGAGCTTTTCGCCCAGTTTCGCGAAGCGCTTGCCCCAGGCTCCCTGCGCGACGGCCTCGTTCCACCCCTCGATGTGGTGCAGGCCCGGAAGCATCAGGAACGGCAGCGACGACCCGAGAAGGATGTGGTGGGCATCGGTTTCGAGCGCGCGCTCGCGGACCCACGCCCACTCGACGTCGTCCACCATGGCCCGCCGGTCCGGGTTCAGGTCCCGCGAACAGCGTGAGTCGATCATGATCAGCCGGGTGCGGCCGAAGTCGCGGTGGTAGCTCCACCGCGCGGAACTGGGCTCGCGGTCGGCACGAAGTGCGAACTGCGCCAACAACTTCTCGCGCTCGAGATCCGAGGACGCCGACCGCACGGAGGCGTACATCTCGTCCGACGCGAGCTCGGACGGAGAGAGGTTGCCCAGGTGTTGGTACACCCAGTACGAGGAGAAGGCACCGATGACCCGGTCGTCGAACCACGGCTCCTTGCTCGTCTCCCGGCGCCAGTCGGCCGAGGAGTTCCAATCGTCGCGCAGGTCGTGGTCGTCGAGAATCATGCACGTCGGAATGGTGGCAAGAAGTTCTCGGACGGGTTCGCCACCCCACGACTCGTGGTACAGCCAGGTGTACTCCTCGAAATCGCAGATCTCGTCGGCGATCTCGTCGGACGTGGCGCCCGCGACCCGGTCTCCCGCCGCGCGCCGTGCGTGCAGGCGGTCGACGATCTCCGGCGACGGGTCGTCCGCGTAGACCTGGTCGCCGAGAAACACCAAGACGTCCGGCCACTGCGACGGGTCCTCGTCGTGGATGCGCTTCCCGAGCCCGGCGAGAGCATCGGCGCCGATGCGGGAGAGCGCGTCCTCGGAGTAGGTGTCGCCGCGTCGACAGGAGCCGAAGGCAATCGTGGCAGGCCCGTCGGCGCGGAACGGATGCACCACCGCGCGTCGGCCCGGCAGCGGCCACACCAGGTGATCGTCCAGTCGAACCTCGTAGCTCACCAACTCGTCCTCACCGAGGTCCGACACCGCCACCACGGCGTAATGGTGACCGTGCACGCCCCACGTCTGCTCGCTCACGGTCGACCCGTTGGACGTCGTGACGGTCACCGTGGTGGGCGCGCTGGTCTCGATCCAGAACGTGGCGCAATGCGAGTCGACGTAACGCACGAGCGGCCCCAGAACCACGCGTGGCGAAAGATTGTCCGTTTCCATCCCTCTACAGTGCCACTCGCGTTCGGTGGCACGCCATCGCGGCTGCGGCCACGATGACGGTTGCACTCTTGACTCGCACTGCCAGCAGATTGTCGGCCCCGGACGCGAGAAGCGCTGCCGCCTCGGCGACCGACGCGGTGCCGACCGCAGCTGCGGTGACGTCCGAGCTGCTCACCGTGTCGACGACGGCGAGCGATGCTGCGTCGTAGGCGAGGACGTCAGCACCCAGTTCGGCTGCCAGCTCCGTCACGGCCGGCTCCGCCGATCGCCGGTCCAGCGTGGCGATCACCGCGACGGTCCATTCCGGGCGCAGTACGGAGCGCACGAGGCTGCGGACATCGTCCGCCGAAGTACCCGGTCGCAGCCCGATTCCCAGTGCGACGGGGAACGCGTCAGTCGTCACCGAGGTATCGCCGACCGGCGTCGACGAACCGGCCGATCGCGTGCGGAACGGACGCGGGATGGGTGTGCAGGTACGACGCGTGCACGGACCCGGATACGACGCCTTCGCGCACGGGTGCCTGCTTGTCGCTCCATCCCCACGCGGGATCGAGGGCCTCGGCGCTGCGCACCAGGTGCGTGCGGTGGAACTCGTGCCCGGTGACGCGTTCTCCCACCCGGAACAGGACGGAATCCGTCAACGCCACCGCGGACCGGTAACCGAGGGTCAGTCGCGCGGAGAACGACGCGTCCGCGTCGAGGACGCCGGCCATCGTGTGGCCGTCGAGTGTCGCCCCGAGGTAGAGCAACCCGGCACACTCGCCGTGAATCGGCATTCCGCCCGACGCTCCGGCACGTACGTCGTTCAGCAGTTCGTCGTTGGCGGCGAGCTCGGCGGCGTGTTCCTCCGGAAAGCCGCCGGGCAGAACGAGTCCCGCGGTTCGCGGCGGCAACCGGTCGTGGCGGGGATCGAACGTGACGACGTCCGCGCCGGCTGCTGCGAGCAGTTCGCTGTGCTCTGCGTACGCGAAGGTGAACGCCGGACCACCGGCTACCGCGATCACAGGGCGTTCCGCGCCGCTCGAACCGGACCCGACCGCAGCTTCCGGCGACCACGCCGGTGCCGCGGGGATGCGGGCGGTAGCGGCCAGCCGTGCCACGGCAGCGACGTCGACATGTTTCTCGACCAGTTCGGTCATCGCCGCGACCGCCCGCCCGGCTGCGGATCCGTACTCGGTGGCGGTGATCAGACCGAGGTGACGCGACGGGACGTCGAGCTCGACGCTGCGCGGCAGCGAACCGACGACCGGGATGCCGACGCGCTCGCAGGATTGTCGCAGTACCTGCTCGTGTCGGTCGCTGCCGACGCGGTTGAGGATCACGGCGCCGATGCGCACGTTGTCGTCGTATGTCGAAAACCCGTGCAGCACAGCGCCGATACTCTGACTCTGACCACGGGCATCGATCACCAGTATCACCGGGGCGCCGATCGTCGCGGCGACGGACGCGGTGGAACCCTCGGCCGCCGCCGGGGGAAACGCGTTCTCGGACAGATCGATCCGGCCGTCGAACAGACCCATGACGCCCTCGACCACCGCGACGTCGCACCCCGCACTTCCGTGTTTCAGAAGGGGGACGATGGCGTCGGACCCGAGCATCACCGAATCGAGGTTGCGGCCGGGACGGCCCGAGGCCAACGAGTGGTAGCCGGGATCGATGTAGTCGGGCCCGATCTTGAACGGCGCAACCGACATTCCGACATTGCGCAAGGCGCCCATGATGCCCGTTGCGATGGTCGTCTTACCGCTGCCGGAACCCGGTGCGGCGACGACGACTGCGCCTACCATTCGATCCCGCGCTGACCCTTGCGGCCGGCGTCCATCGGATGCCGCACCTTGGTCATCTCGGTCACCAGGTCCGCCGCCTCGACGAGAGCCTGCGGGGCATCGCGACCGGTGATGACGACGTGCTGATTACCCGGCCGGGTGCGCAGCGTCTCCACGACCTCGTCGACGTCCACCCACCCCCACTTGAGCGGGTAGGTGAACTCGTCCAGCACGTAGAAGCGGTGGGTCTGATCGCGCAGCCGCCGGGCGATCTCACGCCACCCGTCGAGTGCGTCGGCCGCATGATCGGTCTCGCCGCCACGTTTGCGCGTCCAGGACCAACCAGAACCCATCTTGTGCCATTCGACGGCTCCGCCGGTCCCGTCCTTCTCGTGCAGTTCGCCGAGCGACTGGAAGACGGACTCCTCGCCGACCTTCCATTTGGCGCTCTTGACGAACTGGAACACCCCCACGTCGAAGCCCTGGTTCCACGCGCGCAGCGCCATACCGAACGCGGCTGTGGACTTTCCCTTACCGACACCGGTGTGGACCGCGAGGATCGGCAGATTGCGTCGTTGACGGGTGGTCAGTCCGTCGTCCGGGATGCTTCCCTCGACCGGAACTCCTTGTGGCACTGTCATTCTCCGTTCACGCGGCGGCGCGGACGACGCCGGCCACCTGTGAGGAGGACAATTCGGGAAGCGACACGTACGCCGCGCGGAGAGCGGTCGCCATGTCCTTGGCGAGGCCGAGTCGGATCATGCCGCTCTCGCAGTCGACCACCACGGACGCCACCGACTCGGCGACGAGGCGCGACGCCGCGATCTTCGCCCGCCCGACGGGATCGGTTCCGCCCGTGGCCCGCCCGTCGGTCAGGACCACCACGAGTGCACGCCGCTGAGGATCGCGCGCGCGCTCGCGAAGCACCAGTTCGCGGGTACGCAGGAATCCCTGAGCGAGGGGGGTGCGACCACCGGTCTTGAGATCGTCGAGCCTGCGGACCGCGATGTCGATCGACGACGTCGGAGGCAGCACCACGTCGGCATCGCTCCCGCGCATGGTGACCACGGCGACCTTGTCTCGACGTTGATACGCGTCGCGCAGCAGGGACACGACGGCCCCGGTCACCGCGGACAACCGGTCCCGCGCCGCCATCGATCCGGATGCGTCGACGAGGAACACCACCAGGTTGCCCTCGCGGCCCTCGCGAACGACACCGCGTAGGTCGCGGCCGTCGATGCGGACGCGCGACCCACCTCGTTCCGCGTGCTTCTCGGCTGCGGCGAGCAGGGTGCCCACCAGATGAATACCGTTGCCGCTGAACGCGGTAGAGCGCACAACCCGCCCCGATGCGCCGCGCGAACGCGAACGCCGTCCCGGGGCGCCGTCGCCGACGCCCGGTACCTGCAGCAGCCGGGCGCCGAACTCCCGGCCGGGTGTCGAGGACGAGTTTCCCGGCGAAGGGGCCGGCGGTGAATCCGCGGAGTCGTCGGGCGGTGTGGGCTCGCCGGGATCGCTCGGGGGCGTCTGTCCGCCGTCCGGGTCGTCGTCCGGGTCGTCGTCCGGGTCATCGTCCGGGCCGGGGTCGGACTCGTCGGCGGGTGGGTCCGCCTGCGCCGCTGCCTGTTCCATCTTCTCGTCGAGCTCGCCGTCGTCCAGGCCGGGAGCGTCGAACGGGTCGCGTCGTCGCCGGTGCGGCAGCGCCAGTTCGGCGGCCACGCGCACGTCGTCCTCGGTGACTTCGGTGGCGCCGCGCAGTGCCGCGTGGGCGGTGGCGGTGCGCGCGACGACGAGATCACCGCGCATGCCGTCGACGTCGAATGCCGCGCAGAGTGCGGCGATTCGTCGCAACTCCGTCTCGGGAAGGACCACGCCGTCCAGACGCTCACGCGCAGCGGCAATTCCGGCAGCCACCTCGGCGTCCTCCGCTGCGTACCCGGCGGCGAACGACGCGGAGTCACGCTCGTAGTCGAGGCGGCGGCGGACCACTTCCATGCGGACGTCGACGTCACGGGAAGCAGTGACGTCGACGGCCAATCCGAAACGGTCCAGCAACTGCGGGCGCAGTTCGCCTTCTTCCGGGTTCATGGTGCCCACCAGGACGAAACGCGCTGCGTGGGAATGGGACACGCCGTCTCGTTCGACGTGAACACGTCCCATCGCAGCCGCGTCGAGCAGAAGGTCGACGAGGTGGTCGTGGAGCAGATTCACCTCGTCGACGTAGAGAACCCCTCGGTGCGCCGAGGCCAAGAGGCCGGGTTGAAAGGCCCGCTCCCCGTCTCGAAGGATCTTCTCGAGATCGATCGACCCGATGACTCGGTCTTCGGTCGCTCCCACAGGAAGTTCCACCAATCGAGCCGGGCGCGAGCCGTTCTCGTCGTCGACCGGGGGCAGCAGCGCCGCGAGAGCACGCACCACGGTCGACTTCGCGGTGCCCTTCTCACCTCGAACCAGGACCCCACCGATCCCGGTGTGTACCGCGCACAGCACCAAGGCGAGACGGAGCTTGTCCTGTCCCACGATGGCGCTGAACGGGTAGCCGGCGGGCTGCTCTACTCCCGAATTGTGCAGGGACGTACTGGCAGGAGAAGACACCGTGTCAACACTAGTCGAACGGCTATCTCACCCGTTCTGGGCTGGCGTACCGCCTCCGCGGCGCATCGGCGTGTGCGGAATACCGTCTTCGAGGACTTCCTGACCGTCCGGCTCGAACCCGTGCTTGCGATACATGTCGACCAGGTAGCTCTGCGCGTTGATGCGGCACGGCGAGGACCCGACCTCCGCCAGAGCGGCCCGCAGGATGCGCACCGTGTGGCCTTGGCCGCGGGCCGAGCGCTGCGTGCAGAGCCGACCGATGCGGAAGGACTTCTCACCGTCGTCGTGCTCCTCGAGGAGGCGCAGGGTGCAGACCATCTCGCCGTCCCGTTCGAGCCAGAAGTGGCGGGTGTCGGAGAGCAGATCCTTACCGTCGAGTTCGGGGTAGGCGCATGCCTGCTCGACGACGAACACTTCGACTCTGAGTTTGAGAAGGTCGTACAGAGTCTGGTTCGACAGATCGAGTGCCCATGATCGTTTGAGAGTTGCTGTCGCTGTCGTCATCTCGTGTTGCTATCACACAGCCGCGGGCTGTGCGAACCGATCGGCCGTAGGAGTCGCCGTATCGAGTCGAAGAGCACTCGACGTACGCGCCCAGATCTCCTCGAACAGGCTCGGATTCTCGGCGAGCTTGGTGCCCAGCGACGGAACCATGTCCCGCAGCTTGGGCTCCCACGACGCGTACCGGTCGGCAAAGCACTTCTTCATGACGTCGAGCATGGCCGGCACCGCGGTGGACGCACCGGGCGATGCGCCGAGCAATCCGGCGATGGTGCCGTCGCTCGCGTTGATGACGGCAGTACCGAACTCGAGCTTGCCGCCCTTGCCCGTCGGCCGGATGACCTGGACACGCTGACCGGCCGTGACGAACTCGAAATCCTCGGCCTTGGCCGTCGGCATGAACTCACCCAGCGTCTCGATGCGATCGGCTTCGGTCTGCGCGAGTTCGGTGACCAAGTACTTCACCAGAGAGAGCTCGGTGACTCCGACGTTCAGCATGGGAAGAAGATTTCCGGGCTTGACCGACGAGAACAGATCGGTCGTCTTGCCTTTCTTGAGGAACTTGGGCGACCAACCGGCGTACGGGCCGAACAGCAGGCCGGGCTTGCCGTCGATCACACGGGTGTCGAGGTGCGGGACCGACATCGGCGGCGCACCGACCGATGCCTTGCCGTAGACCTTGGCCGAGTGCATCTTGATCAGCTCGGGGTTGGTGCAGCGCAGCCATTCCCCACTCACCGGAAATCCGCCGAATCCCTTGGCTTCCTTGATGCCCGACTTCTGGAGCAGGTGCAGAGCGCCTCCGCCCGCGCCGACGAAAACGAACTTGGCGTTGACCTTGCGGGTCTCACCGGTGCGGCGGTTCTCGACCTTGAGGGTCCACGTTCCGTTGGACTGCTTGGAGATGTCGTGCACCTCGTGGCCGAAGTGGATGGTGCCGCCGGAGGCCGCTCCGTAGTTCAGCAGCTGCTTGGTCAGCGCGCCGAAGTCCACGTCGGTGCCGCCGTCGCTCCAGTTGAGGGCCACCGGGTCGGAGAAGTCACGACCCGCGGCCATCAGGGGCAGGCGACGGCTGAACTCGTCCTTGTCGTCGATGTACTCCATGTCCGGGAACAGCGGGTTGCCGGCCAGCGCGTCGTACCGCGCGCGCAGGTACTTCACGTTCTCGGCGCCGTGCACGAAGCTGACGTGCGGTATGGGGTTGATGAAGTTCTTCGGATCGGACAGCACGCCGTTCTCGAGCGCATAGGTCCAGAACTGACGTGACACCTGGAACTGCTCGTTGACGTTCAGCGCCTTGCTGATGTCGACGCTGCCGTCCTTGTTCTGCGGCGTGTAGTTCAGCTCGCACAGTGCCGAGTGACCGGTACCGGCGTTGTTCCAGGGGTCACTGCTCTCGGCGGCAGCGGCGTCGAGGCGCTCGAAGGTGGTAATGGACCAGTTGGGCTCGACTTGCCGTAGCAAGGTGCCCAGAGTCGCGCTCATGATTCCGGCCCCGACTAGGACGACGTCCGTCGTGACGGGTGCGGATTGCTTCGAAAGCTCGTGTTCGGCCACTGGAGTCGACATCCTTACGTCCCTGGGTGCCCTCATTGGCACCGCATTCGTTTACCCGATTGTGCCCTTCCGAACCGACGAGTAATGCGCATTACGCTGTGAGTGTGACTACATGGACGCCCGACGTACTCGGTGACGGATACGAGCAGCTGACGATCCCCCTCGGACCGGACCCGGACGGCGAGGGAAACGCCGAAGCGACTCTTGTCCGATTCCGACCCGATCGGACCCCGGCTCCGTCGGGCAAGGTCGTTCTCTACGTTCACGGGTTCACCGACTACTTCTTCCAGGCGCACCTCGCGGAGCACTGGGCGGCGCGCGGCTATCGGTTCTACGCCCTCGACCTGCGCAAGTGCGGCCGTTCGCTGCGCGCCGGTCAGACACCGCACTTCACCACCGACCTCGCGTTCTACGACCAGGAACTCGGTCGCGCCCTCGAGATCGTCCGGGACGACACCGGCAGCGCCGAGATCGTGTTCATGGCGCACTCGACCGGCGGTCTGATCGTTCCGCTGTGGCTGGACCGGCTGAACGCAGCACCCGGAGGAACAGCCGCAGCAGGCATCCGCGGACTGGTTCTCAACAGCCCGTGGTTCGACCTGCAGGGTCCACCCGCCATTCGCAGTGTGGGCACGTCCTTCATCGACGTCATCGGCAAGGCTCGCCCCACGGCCACCGTTCCGGGAGGCGGTCTGGACACGTACGGCGTCAGTATCGCGGCCGGGTCCAAGGGCGAGTGGAACTACGACATGGACTGGAAGCCGTTGGCCGGTTTCCCCATCAAGTTCGGATGGATCCGCGCCGTTCGCCGCGGGCACGCGGCGTTGCACCGCGGACTGGACATCGGCGTGCCGTCGCTGATCCTGCGGTCCAAGGTCACCCGGTTCTCGAAGAAGTACGTTCCCGAGGTGGACGCGGCGGACACCGTTCTCGACGTTCGTCAGATTGCCCGCTGGGCAGGGTGTCTCGGCGACCGCAGCACCATCGTTCCCGTCGAGGGAGCCCGTCACGACGTGTTCCTGTCGACGAAGGAACCGCTCGCTCGAGCGTTCGCCGAACTCGACTCCTGGCTCGACTGGTTCGAGTCCTCCTCCACCGCCACCCACTCCGGTGGCGAACACGCAGAGATCAGAGCGGACGCATGACAGAGAAGCACTACGACGTCGCCATCATCGGATCCGGATCCGGTAACACGATCGTCGATCACCGTTTCGCGGACAAGTCGGTGGCCATCTTCGAGGAGAGCACGTTCGGCGGCACCTGCATCAATGTCGGGTGCATTCCGACCAAGATGTTCGTCTACGCCTCCGAGGTGGCCGAGATGATCCGAAAGTCCTCGCGCTACGGAGTCGACTCGCACATCGACGGGGTCAGGTGGACCGACATCGTGGACCGCGTCTTCGGTCGCATCGACCCCATCGCGGTCGGTGGGGAGAAGTACCGACGCGAAGGTTCCCCGAACGTCACGCTCTACTCCGGACACGCGAGTTTCGTCGGCCCACGCCGTATCGACACCGGAACCGGCGAGGTCGTCACGGCCGATCAGGTCGTCATCGCGGCCGGTTCACGGCCCGTGATTCCCGACGTGATCGCCGACAGCGGCGTGAAGTACCACACCAACGACGACATCATGCGCCTTCCGGAGCTCCCGGGGCGCCTGGTGATCGTCGGAAGTGGTTACATCGCAGCGGAATTCGCACACATCTTCTCTGCCCTCGGCTCGCAGGTGACCATTCTCGCCCGCAAGGACGCGTTGCTGCGCGGCCTCGACACCGAGGCCTCGAAGCACTTCACCGACCTTGCGCAGAAGAAGTGGGACGTTCGCCTGCATGTGAACACGGTCGGCGCCCGGACCGAGGGCGAGAAGGTGGTGGTGTCACTGTCCGACGGGTCCGAGGTGCACGGCGACGCACTTCTCGTGGCAGCGGGACGGTGGCCCAACGGCGACGGACTCAACCTCGACGCTGCGGGAGTCGAGATGCACGACGACGGTCGGGTGAAGGTCGACGAATACCAACGAACCACAGCCGAGGGCGTCTTCGCACTCGGCGACGTGTCCTCGCCCTACCAACTCAAGCACGTCGCCAACGCGGAAGCCCGTGTGGTGCAGCACAATTTGCTGAACCATGGGGCGCTCCGGACGATCGATCACCGCTTCGTACCATCGGCCGTCTTCAGTGACCCTCAGGTCGCCATGGTGGGTATGACGGAGGACGAGGCGCGCGACTCAGTCTCGGATATCACCGTCAAGGTCCAGAACTACTCGGACGTCGCCTACGGCTGGGCGATGGAGGATCACGAGGGGTTCTGCAAGGTGATCGCCGAGCGCGGCACCGGCCGCCTTCTCGGCGCTCACATCGTCGGCGCCCAAGCGTCGATGATCATTCAGCCGCTGATCCAGGCGATGAGTTTCGGGCAGACCGCGTCCGACGTCGCTCATGGTCAGTACTGGATTCACCCGGCCCTGCCCGAGGTGGTCGAGAACGCGTTGCTGGGACTCGATATCTAGGTTCGGCCCCGCATCACCACGCACTCGTGCGCATGACGATCTCCGTCGCCACGGACGGAGCGGCGTCCAGAGGCGCCGAGGCGCACGAGTCCAGCGTCACGATTCGGAAGTCGCCGTAGACCCATCGGGAGCTGGCATTCGCGGCGGCCTGCATTGCTGGATCCGCCACCACCACGGTGGTGCGCACCTCGACGGGCGGGCACTCTGCGCCGGGATGTCCACTGTCAATCGCGACCAGGCTGACGACGCGGCCGAAGGTGCGGGCGGCAAGAGACCACGCGATGTCGGCGCCCTCACGATTACCGACGAGGTTGACCCAGGGGATCGACAATTCGTCCAGGACCGCCAGTACGTCCGCGTCGGTGAGCCCGGCGACGGAGTCGATCGAGACGGTCCTGAGCTCGGAATTGTGCAGTCGCTCGGCGACGGCGTCCCACACGTCCGGTGAGTCGTCCGCCCCCGGGATGAGCAACACCGCGTCCCCCTTGGCAGGACCCCCCACACGTACCGGCACCGTCTGCTCCGTCATGGCGGAAAAGGCTACGCCACGCGACCTCTTGCGTTGACGCACAATCGGTCCTATGGTTAGTTACATGAGTGATGAACCAAGTAACCAACTAGCTTGCAGAGCTGGTGACGTGAATGGATGACGACCGGCCCCTGTTTCTGCAGATCGCCGAGATGCTCGAGAACCAGATCATCGACGGGACGCTCCCCGAGGAGTCTCGGGTGCCGTCGACCAACGAACTGGCCGCGTTCCACCGCATCAACCCGGCCACCGCCGGCAAGGGCCTGAACCAACTGGTCGCCGACGGCATTGTCTACAAGAAACGTGGCATCGGCATGTTCGTGACCACCGGATCGCGAGATGCCCTGCGCTACCGCCGGAGCGAGAGCTTCTCCGAGCAGTACGTCCGGCCATTGATCGCGGAAGCCGAGAAGCTCGGCATCACCACCGAAGAGCTCAAGAAACTTATCGACGCCTGGGAGGACGAACAATGACCGACACACGAGTAGTTGCCTCTGTACGCAACGCGCACAAGCGATTCGGTGACGTGACTGCGTTGGACGACGTCAGCTTCGACATCGAGGAGAATCGCATCTACGGCCTGCTGGGCCGCAACGGTGCCGGCAAGACCACCATCATGCAAATTCTCACCGGCCAGTCGTGGGCCGATTCGGGAACCGTCGAGGTGTTCGGGCACTCCCCCTACGAGAATGCGGGGACACTGAGCAACGTCTGCTTCATCAAGGAGAGTCAGCGCTATCCGGACGACTTCAGGGTGAAGCACGTACTGACCGCAGCGGCGAGACTACTTCCGCGGTGGGACAACGACTTCGCCGAGCTGCTGCTCGACGACTTCGACCTGCCGACGTCGCGCAAGGTCAAGAAGCTCTCCCGCGGAATGACTTCGGCGCTCGGCGTGATCATCGGATTGGCATCGCGCGCGCCGCTGACGTTCTTCGACGAGCCCTACCTCGGTCTCGATGCCGCCAGCCGGCAAATGTTCTACGATCGCCTGCTCGAGGACTACGCCGAGAACCCCCGCACCGTCATCCTGTCGACACACCTCATCGACGAGGTGAGCGACCTCATCGAACACGTCGTTCTGATCGACCGCGGAACCGTCGTCCTCGACGACGAGACCGACAATCTGCGCGGTCGGACGGTCAGCGTCTCGGGACCGGCGACGCGGGTCGACGAATTCACTACCGGCCACGGCGTCGTGCATCGGGAGAAACTGGGATCCCTTGCCCGCGCGACGATCACGGGCCACATCAGCGAGCTCGAACGGTCGCGTGCCCGCTCGCTCGGACTCGAACTCGAACCGGTGTCACTGCAGCAGTTGGTTGTCAGCAGCACCACGAACAAGAAGGAGACAGTCGCATGACCGCCACCCTCACGCCCCCACCCGCCAAGGCTGCCCCGCGCGTGGTCCAGGTAGCCCGAATGCATTCCGTCGCATGGCCTCTGGCCGTCGGCGCACCGGCAGCCATTCTGTTCGTCGCATTTGCTATCGGATGGGTTCTGTTCTTCGCCATTCCCAACCCGGACTCCAGAACGCAGTTCACCGGCGGGGTCACGTCGGTGTTCTTCTTCGGTATCGGTTTCTACGTCCAAGCCATGACGCAGACCTTCCCGTTCGCCCTCGGACTGAGCGTCACCCGACGCGAGTTCTTCACCGCGACGGCCTTGGCCGGTCTCGTCCAGTCCGTCGTGTTTGGAACGGTGATCTACCTGTTGTCGCTGCTCGAAACGGCGACATCCGGGTGGGGGGTGCACATGAGAATGTTCGGCATCCTCGACTACGTCACGACCAGTCCCGTGACACGCCTGTTCGCCCTGATCGCACTGTTCTTCCTGGTGTCGAGCATCGGTCTGCTGATCGGAACGATGTACCTGCGGTGGAAGCTGATCGGGCTGATGACCCTCAGCGCTGCGGCCGTCGTCGTGATCGGCGGAGCTGTCGTCCTGATTCTGTGGCGGCAATGGTGGTTCACCGTCGGCGATGCCATCGCCGACACACCGCGATTCGTCACGATGGTGGTGTTGCCCGCGGTCCTCGCCGCCGTGTCGCTGCTCGGAGGCTGGGCAGTACTGCGGCGGACCACACCGTAGAGGACGTCGTCACCCGATCGGGTCGGCCAGCCGGGAGTGCACCACCGGCCGCCGGCCCGATCGCCCGTCGGTGAGAGCGAGAACCGCATCGACGTCGACGTGCATCTCGACCAGATCGGCCAGGAGGTCCAACTGCGCGTGCCGCACCGCGGTCACGTCGGTGTTCGGCGCCACCACGAATCCCGAACGGTCCGAAAGCACTGCGACCTCCGTCAGGAACATCCGACGGAAGTCGTCGCTCTCGAACAACCCGTGCCAATGTGTCCCGAACACGGCGCCGCGACGGCTTCCCTCCCCGTCGACGAGGAAGTCGTCTCCGCTTCGCGTCACCCGCCCGTGGTGAATCTCGTACCCGCTCACGGCGGTTCCCCATCCAGTGCCGCTGACGCGCTGCAAGGTCTTGATCGGATCGAACGTGATGTCGAGGTCGAGCACGCCCAGCCCGTCGACCCGACCTGCGCCCGACTCCACGTCGTCGACGATGCTCCGACCGAGCATCTGGTATCCGCCGCAGATTCCCAGGACCGGGCGCCCCAGCCGCGCACGTTCGACCAGAGCCTGCGCAATTCCGTTCTGCCGCATCCACTCCAGGTCCGATACCGTCGCCTTCGATCCGGGAACGACCACGAGGTCGGCGTCGACCAGTCGTGACGGTTCGGTCGACCAGATCACGCTGACCCCGGGCTCGCACGCCAGGGCTTCGACGTCGGTGGAATTCGACACCCGCGGCAGTCGAACCGCAGCAACACGCAGCCACTGCTGCCCCACCGGTGTAGCCTGACGCCCGACCGGAGCGTCTGCGACGGTCGACAGCGAGTCCTCCGCGTCCAGCCACAGACGGTCGCTGAACGGAACGACGCCGTAGGTGGGCCGACCGGTCAACTCCTGCAACCGATCCAACCCGGGCGCCAACAAGCCGGGATCCCCGCGGAACTTGTTCACGACGAAGCCGGCAATCAATTCCTGGTCTTCCGGCTCGAGCACGGCCAGAGTTCCGAAGAAATGGGCCAGTACGCCTCCGCGGTCGATGTCGCCGACCACGATCACGGGGAGATCGGCGGCGCGGGCGAGCCCCATGTTCGCGAGGTCCGTTGCGCGAAGATTGATCTCGGCGGGTGATCCCGCACCCTCGCAGACGACCACGTCGAATTCGGCTCGCAGCGAGGCCAATTCGCCCGCGATCACCTCGCGCAGGTAGCTTCGGTGCTCCATGTAGTCGCGTGCGCCGACGTTCCCGGTGGCCTGCCCGCGCACCACCAACTGCGAGGTGCGGTCTCCGCCCGGCTTGAGAAGCACCGGATTGAACCGCACGCTCGGCTCGAGCCCGCACGCGAGCGCCTGCATGGCCTGGGCGCGGCCGATCTCGCCGCCGTCGAGCGTGACGACGGAGTTGTTGGACATGTTCTGCGCCTTGAACGGTGCGACGGACACTCCACGACGGGCCAGAAGGCGACAGAGCCCGGCCGCGATGACGCTCTTTCCGGCATCGGACGTCGTGCCGGCGACGAGCAGAGCACCCATCAGGGCAGGGTCAGTATTTCCGCGCCCGTATCGGTGACCAACAGTGTGTGCTCGAACTGCGCCGTCCACGACCGGTCACGAGTGAGCACGGTCCAGCCGTCGTCCCACATGTCCCACTCGATACCGCCGAGATTGATCATCGGTTCGATGGTGAACGTCATACCGGGTTCGATGACGGTGTCCACGTCGGGCTGGTCGTAGTGCAGAACCACCAGACCGTTGTGGAAGGTGGTTCCGATGCCGTGACCGGTGAAGTCCTGAACGACGCCGTACCCGAACCGGTGCGCGTAGGACTCGATGACGCGACCGACCACGTTGAGCGCCCGTCCCGGCTTGACCGCCTTGATCGCGCGCATCGTCGCTTCGTGGGTGCGCTCGACGAGCAGCCGCGCATCCTCGGCGACGTCGCCGGCGAGGAAGGTGGCGTTGGTGTCGCCGTGCACGCCGTCGATGTACGCCGTTACGTCGATGTTGACGATGTCGCCGTCCTGGATCACCGTCGAGTCCGGGATGCCGTGGCAGATCACTTCGTTCAGCGACGTGCAGCACGACTTCGGAAAACCCTTGTAGCCCAACGTCGACGGATATGCGCCGTGGTCGATCATGTACTCGTGAGCGATCCGGTCCAGCTCGTCCGTGGTCACGCCGGGAGCCACCGCCCTACCCGCCTCCTGCAGCGCCCGCGCTGCGATGGTCGACGCCAGCCGCATCTTCTCGATGGTTTCGGGAGTCTGCACCCACGGCTCGGAGCCCTCGTGTGCCGTCTTCTTCCACGCGTACTCGGGCGCTTCGATGGACTTCGGTACGGGCAGAACGGGTGACACGGTGCCGGGCGTGAGGGCGGTGCGAACGGACATGTGGGGAAGTTTAGGCGACCAGGGGCGGGCAGGCCGGAGGCCGGTCGGGAATGATCAGTAGCCAGGCCGGAGGCCGGTCGGGAATGATCAGTAGCCAGGCCGGAGGCCGGTCGGGAATGATCAGTAGCCAGGCGGAAGGGCGGTCATCATGTCTCGGGTGACGGCGACCGCATTGTCGGAGCTGCCTCCCCGCACCACCAAGGTCGCGAAGGCAAGGTCGCCGCGGTAACCGACGAACCAGGCGTGCGACCCGCCCTCGACCTCCGCTTCACCCGTCTTGCCGTACACCTCGCCCTGATCGGCGATACGGAGCGCCGTCCCGCTGGTGACCACCGTGCGCATCATTCCGCGCAGGCCGTCGACCATCGCCGGATCGATGGTCGGATGGTCTCCGTCGATGGTGGTGTCGTCACCCATGATCAGCTGGGGAACCGGAGTCGATCCGTGTGCGATCGTGGCGGCGGCCAGTGCCATGCCGAAGGTCGACACCAGCACCTTCCCCTGACCGAATCCGTCTTCGGTGCGCTGCACCAGGTCGGACGCCGGTGGTACCGAACCGGATTCGGTGGGCAGACCCACCACGCCGTAGTCGGGTCCGATACCGAACTTCGACGCGGACACCGTCAACGCATCGGCCGGCATCTCGCTGGCGAGCTTCGCGAACGAGGTGTTGCACGAGCGCGCGAAGGCCGTCTCCATGGATACGGTGCCGAGAGCGAACTCGTTGTAGTTCGGGATGCTCCGCTCCCCGATCTCGATGCGTCCGGGGCACGGAACCGAGGTGTCCGGGGTGGCCAGACCGGTGGCGATAGCAGCTCCTGCGGTCACGATCTTGAACGTCGATCCGGGCGGATACAGGCCCATGGACGCGACGGGCCCGTCGACGTCGGCGGCCTTGTTCTGAGCGACCGCCAGTACTGCTCCGGTGGACGGCTGAACGACGACCATCATCGCCTGGTCGGTGGGCACCGCGTCGACCGCGTTCTGGGCCGCCACCTGCACCGGACGGTCGAGGCTCACCGAGAAGGACGGAACGGGTTGCGGCGCAGTCTCGGTCAGCACTCCCACGTCGTTGCCGTTGGAATTGACCGCGACGACCGACCACCCGGCCTTGCCGTCGACGTCGTCCGAAACCGCCTTCTTCACCTGGGAGATGAGATCGGGCGCGAACGTGCGGTCGGTGGCCACCAGATCGGCCTGTTCCGACACGGTGACCCCGGACATCGTCGCCAACGGGGCGGCAACGGTCTGGTAGTCGTCGTCGCGCAGCGAGATCACCGAGTAGGGACCGGCGGCCGCGGTAGCGGATTCGACGATGGACTGCGCCGTGATCGAGGGGTCGAACGGAGCCACCGTGCGCTGGAGGAACGTTGCGGTTCCGACCACGTCGGACGATTCCGATGCGTCGAAGAGCACCTGATGCACTTCACCGGGTACGAGGACGTCCGACCCTGCGTGCTCGTTGACGCGAGCCCTCGGCGCAGCCGTCGAGCGCAGCACCATGGTCTGGGTGTCGCCCAGCTGGGGGTGCACGTCCGTCGCCGTCCACCGCACCACCCAGTCCCCGTCGCGCCGACCCATCTGCAGCCGGCCGTCGTAGGTCCACACGCGGTCCTTCGGCAGCTGCCAGGTGTAGGTGTAGTCCACGGTGGCGGTGTCACCGTCGACTGCGACGGCACCGGTGGTCGCGGTCATGGACTCCGCCTGCAGCCCGTTCCACACCCCGTCGAGCGCAGCCGCCGCGGTGTCCACACGATCGGTGTGCTCGGCGGCGGCCGCCGCATCGCGCTCTGCGAACGACGACACGAACTGCTCCGCTGCCGATTCCGGTCCGAGCGGCTTCGGGGTGCAGGCAACGAGGCCCGCCAGCAACAGCAGAACGGACGTCAGGACGGTACCGCGGCGAGGGAGAGACATTGCTTGACATCGTAAGTCGCCGAGTTGATTTCACCCCGTCACGAATCGCCGTCGGCGACAGCTCAATCCAGGAGAACGGTGGTGAATGTCGCGACCTGGCGGAAACCCACCCGTGCGTACGCTCGACGGGCAGCGGAGTTGAAGCTGTTGACGTACAGACTCGCGGTGCGGCCACCCGCAACGATGGATGCCGCGACGGACGAGGTCCCGGCCGAGCCGACCCCGTGTCCGCGAAACAGTGGATGCACCCATACACCCTGAATCTGGCCGACCGACGACGACATGGATCCGACCTCTGCCTTGTAGACGACTTGGCCCTCTTCGAAGCGTGCCCACGCTCGGCCTGCTGCGATGAGACCGGCGATCCGTCGACGGTATCCCCTGCCCCCGTCTCCAGCGCGCGGGTCGACACCGACTTCCTCGATGAACATGGCAATGGCCGCGGTGAGGTAGATGTCGAGTTCGTCCATCGTCACCAGTCGCACGCTTCGATCCGGCGCCACCGCCGGCGCACAGTCGAGCGCCAGCAACGGCTGCTCGGCCCGCAACTCCCGCGGCGGACCCCAATCACCTTCGAGCATCTCCCACAACGGAAGCGTCAGTTCGGCTCGGCCGACCAGTGACGAGCAGAGCCGCGGACCGCGGCTGGCGCGGTCGGCGAAAGACCGCAGATCGTCGATGTCCCCGCGCAGGGGAACGAGATTGGCACCGGAGTAACACAGCGACATCGACGGGCCCCCACGACTCCACATCTCCCCATGGATCAGCCGCGGCTCGACGCCGGATTCCTCGACGCGCGCCGCAACCATGCACGAGGCAACGGGATCGGCGTTCAGAACACGGAGGACTTCGCTGGTATCACGCACACCCAGCGGCTTGGCACCGAGAAGCTTGAGCACCCTTCGTCACCTCTCTTGCGCGCCGAGACCGTTGCGCGCCATACCGCCACGCCGCGAATACAGAATGCCATGAATGGCGCGCCGATCGGTGACGAATCAGCTCACCGACACGACAGGAGCTCCCGACTCCGCTTCACCTTCGTACTGCTCCGCGATGCGCATGGCCTCTTCGATGAGCGTTTCGACGATCATCGCCTCCGGCACGGTCTTGATGACCTCGCCCTTGACGAAGATCTGCCCCTTACCGTTTCCGGACGCCACACCCAGATCGGCTTCGCGAGCTTCACCCGGACCGTTGACGACGCATCCCATGACGGCGACCCGCAACGGAATCTCCATGCCTTCGAGTCCCGCGCTGACCTCATCGGCCAGGGTGTAGACATCCACCTGCGCACGCCCGCACGACGGGCACGACACGATTTCCAATTTCCGGGGGCGCAGGTTCAGCGACTGCAGAATCTGGTTGCCCACCTTGATCTCCTCGACCGGAGGCGCGGACAGGGACACTCGAATGGTGTCGCCGATGCCTTCGGAGAGCAGCGCGCCGAAGGCGACTGCGGATTTGATCGTGCCCTGGAATGCAGGGCCGGCTTCGGTGACACCGAGGTGCAGCGGGTAGTTGCACTGAGCGGCCAACTGGCGGTACGCCTCGACCATGATGACGGGGTCGTTGTGCTTGACCGAGATCTTGATGTCGCCGAACCCGTGTTCCTCGAACAGGCTCGCTTCCCAGAGCGCGGACTCGACCAGTGCCTCGGGAGTCGCCTTGCCGTACTTCTTCATCAGGCGCGGGTCCAGCGAACCGGCGTTGACGCCGATGCGAATCGGAATGCCGGCGGCGCCGGCCGCTTTGGCGACTTCTCCGACCCGACCGTCGAACTCCTTGATGTTGCCGGGATTCACGCGGACGGCGGCACAGCCCGCGTCGATCGCAGCGAAGATGTACCGCGGCTGGAAGTGAATGTCGGCGATCACGGGGATCTGCGACTTCTTCGCGATGATCGACAGCGCGTCGGCGTCTTCCTGACGGGGGCAGGCGACGCGGACGATGTCGCATCCCGACGCGGTCAGCTCGGCGATCTGCTGCAGGGTGGCGTTGATGTCGTGTGTCTTCGTCGTGGTCATCGACTGCACGGAGACCGGCGAATCGCTGCCCACTCCGACGGTGCCGACCTGCAGCTGGCGGGTGACGCGTCGCGGAGCGAGTGTGGGGGCGGGTCCAGATGGCATGCCCAAGCCGACCGAGGTGGTCACGGAATCCCTTCTTTCGTGATTCGTTCGACCTCCACTCTAGACGCGCCGGAGCCCCGTCGACGGTGACGTGAGTGCGAACACTTCTCTACCGGAAGAGCTGGATCGGATTGACGATGTCGGCCGTCAGCGTGAGCAACATGAATGCGCCGCCGGCAATGATCACCACATACGTCGCGGGCATCAGCTTCATGTAGTCGACGGGCCGCCCGGCCGGCAAACCCTTGCGGAACCGCAGCTTGTTGCGGATCCCCTCGTAGATCGTCACCGCGATGTGTCCGCCGTCCAGCGGGAGCAGCGGAAGCAGGTTGAACGCCCCGAGGAAGAAGTTCAATGTCGCGAGCAGACCGACGAACACTTCCCACAGTCCGCGCTCGGCGGCCTGACCGCCGATGACCGACGCACCGACCACGCTGATGGGGGTGTTGACGTCACGCTCGCCACCGGTGACCGCGGTCCAGAGCGCCCCCACCTTGGCGGGCAACTGGACGATCGCGTGGGCGGTCTGACCGAAGATGTATCCGGTGTAGCTCAGCGATCCCGGGATGGCCGTCAGCACGTTGTATCGGATGTTGGGCGGCCCGACGGTCGCGATGCTCATGCCGACCGCACCGACGGTGGTGGAGGTGAGCTCGCCCGATTCCGACTTCACGTAGCGCTGCACCTGCTGCAGTTGTACGGGCAGCGTCACTTGACGGTCGTCGCGGGTGATGCCCAGCTCGACGGTCCCGGTGAGAGGCTGCAAGGCGGACACCACGTCGTCGCTGGTGGGCGTAGACGTTCCGTTCACCGAGGTGATCACGTCGCCCTGCTGCAGTCCGGCCTGCTGCGCCGGTCCCGGCCCGCTGCACGCGGACAGCGACCCGTCCTGCGCCTGCGTCGGAGCGGCGCAACTGAGGCCGCCGACCTGCGCAGTGGGCGCGGTCTCGCGGTCCGGCAAGCCCCAACCCAAGGCCAACGCGAAGACGAGCGCGAACCCGAGCACGAAGTTCATGCCGATTCCGCCGAACATCACGATCAGACGCTTCCAGGTCTTCTGCTTGAACATGGCCCGATCGACCTCGTCGGGGGCAAGCTCGTCGACTGCGGTCATTCCGGCGATGTCGCAGAAGCCGCCTGCGGGAATGGCCTTGAGCCCGTACTCCGTCTCACCTCGGCGCCACGAGAAGATTTTCGGTCCGAAACCGATGTAGTACCGGCGAACCTTCATGCCGAGCTTCTGGGCGGTCCACATGTGGCCGGCCTCGTGCAACGCCACGGAGATTCCGATTCCGAGGGCGAAGAGAACCACTCCGAAAGCGAACATCACGAGAGCGACACCCCTTCACGATTGTCGACGAACGTCGCCGCGGCACTGCGCGCCCACGAGTCCGCCTCGAGAACGTCGCCCACGGTAGTCGGTTCCGCCGACCACCTGGCGGCGCCGGCCTCGACGACGTCCGACACGGCGTCGACGATGGCGGGAAACGACACCCGCCCGTCCAGGAACGCCTGTGCCGCAACCTCGTTGGCGGCGTTGTACACGGCGGTCATGCATCCGCCCAGCTCGCCTGCGCGACGCGCCAACGCCACCGCGGGAAACACCTCGTCGTCGAGAGGCTCGAAGTCCCAATGCGCGGCCGTGGTGAAGTCACACGCCAGGGTGGCATTCGGCACCCGGTCGGGCCACCCCAACGCGAGTGCGATCGGGAGCTTCATGTCCGGCGGGCTCGCCTGCGCGAGAGTCGACCCGTCGACGAAGGTGACCATCGAGTGGACGATGGACTGCGGGTGCACCGTGACGTCGATCCTGTCGTAGGGAATCCCGAACAAGAGGTGCGCTTCGATCACCTCGAGGCCCTTGTTGATCAGCGTCGCCGAATTGAGCGTGTTCATCGGGCCCATCGACCACGTCGGGTGCTTACCGGCCTGTTCGGGTGTCACCGACTCGAGCCCCTCGCGGTCCCAGTTTCGGAACGGTCCGCCGGACGCGGTCACGACCAGTCGGGCCACCTCGTCGGCACGGCCCCCGCGCAGGCACTGGGCAAGCGCCGAATGCTCCGAGTCGACGGGCACGATCTGACCGGGCGCCGCAGCTTTCGTCACCAAGGATCCACCGGCGACCAGGGATTCCTTGTTCGCCAGCGCCAACCGGGTACCGGTCTGCAGCGCGGCGAGTGTGGGCTCGAGACCGAGCGACCCGACCAGCCCGTTCAACACGACGTCCGCCTCGACGCCGCGGACGAGTTCCGTGGCCGCGTTCGGCCCGGTGCGTGGGGTGAGGCCATCGATCTCGGCTCCGGTGCGGGCAACGGCGACCTCGGTGACTCCGGTCTCCGCGATCTGCCTGTTCAGCAGGTCGATGTTCGCGCCTCCGGCAGCCAGGCCGACCACCTCGAAGCGATCCGGCCGCGCTGCGATCACCTCGAGCGCCTGGGTGCCGATCGAGCCCGTGCTGCCGAGGATGAGCACTCGGATTCGCTGTTGTCCCACCTCGCTATTGTGGCCGATCGATTCTGAGAGCCTCCTATGTATCCGGCGGAGGCCGTGCGTGTGAGGATCGGAGCCATGGATCTGAGCGCGTACGCCGACCGCCCACTGACTTACGACGAGGTCGGGGCCACCGCCGGTGACATGCCGCCGGGGTATCACCACGTCGATGTTCGACGACGGATCGGTCAGGGTCGGCAGGCATTCGATCTGGCGGGCCGCCGGATCCTCGAGTTCGACATGCACCGCGGAGCAGGCTTGCGCGTGCGGGCGTCCACCGTGCGCGCCGAGGAGGGATCGATCGTAGTGCTCGGACTGGGCCCGATCTCGATTCCGTGCCGGGTCGTGCGGATCGTCGACGAGCCGACCCGCCGAGGATTCGTCTACGGCACGTTGCCCGGTCACCCGGAGAGCGGTGAGGAGTCCTTCGTCGCCGAGTTCGATCCGGCGACCGAGGAGGTCAGCGCGCACATTCGCGCGTTCTCACGGCCCGGAAACAAGCTCGTCGCCCTGGGCGGCCCGTTCAATCGCGCCACCCAGAAGTTGATGACCGGCCGGTACCTGTCCGCGTTGGCCAGGCCGTAGAACCGCCGGGTGCGTGGTGGGCGTGCCAGTGGCGCGCAATGTCGACACGGCGGGTGATCCACACGTCGTCGTGGCTCTGCACGTGGTCCAGGAAACGCTCCAACGCCACGATCCGAGCCGGCCGCCCGACGATTCGACAGTGCAATCCCACCGAGAGCATCTTCGGCGCACCGTCGACCCCCTCGGCGTACAGCGCGTCGAACGCGTCGCGCAGGTGCGCGAAGAACTGCTCACCGGACGGGAATCCACCGGGCGAGGCGAACCGCATGTCGTTCGTGTCGAGCGTGTACGGGACGACGAGGTGATCGACCGAGGTGGTCCCCGTCGAGACCTTCTCCCAGTAGGGAAGGTCGTCGGCGTACGAATCGGAGTCGTACAGAAAGCCGCCGTGCTCCACGACGAGCGACCGCGTGTTCGGCGAGTCGCGGCCGGTGTACCACCCGAGCGGCGCTGCCCCCGTCAGCTCGGTGAGAATCGAGACTGCCTCGGCCATGTGTTCACGTTCGACGTGCTCGTCGATCAGCTGGTAGGACAGCCAGCGCAAACCGTGGCAGGCAATTTCGTGCCCGAGCTCACCGAACGCGGCGACCGCCTCCGGGTTGCGTTCCATGGCCTTGGCGACGGCGAACACCGTGAGCGGCAGATCACGCTTCTCGAAGGTGCGCAGAACCCGCCACAGACCGGCCCGCGATCCGTACTCGTACAGCGACTCCATACTCATGTGCCGGTTCGGAAACGCCTGCGCCCCTACCATTTCGGAGAGAAAGGTCTCCGACTTGGTATCCCCGTCGAGCACGTTGTTCTCCGCACCCTCCTCGTAGTTGAGGACGAACTGCACCGCAATCTTGGCGCCGTCCGGCCATTTCGGATCGGGAGCGTGGCGGCCGTAGCCGACCATGTCGCGCGGATAACCGTCGAGAGGGTGCGGAAGACGCGTCGAAGTCACGCCGGGAATTGTCGCAGCCCACGCGAGGACTCGCTGGAATGGGCGCGTCCCCGATGGCTACGACGGACGGTCGTATGCCAAGATTGCGGACAATGCGACGGGGAAACCCGCCCGACGAATGTTCAGGAGAGACACCGTGGCCGACAACAACAGTCCCGCATCGATCCACGATCTCACCACGGCCGCCGAGGTTCCCTCCGCTGCCTGGGGTTGGAGCGGCGAGGCTCCGCGTGCGTTCCGCGCGGCGGGGTGGATCGTGGCGCTCATGTTGCTGGTTCAGCTGATCGGTAACCACGTGGGCAAGGTCGAGGACCTGTGGCTGGTCGGGCTCGCGCTCGTTCTGATCCTGATGTTGGTCCTCGACATCGTCAAGCGCCGCCGCCAGCGGTAGCTCGCGCCGAGTCAGTTCTCCGCGGCGAGCTGGCCGCAGGCCGCTGCGATCTCCTGCCCGCGGGTGTCACGCACCGTGCACGACACGCCCTGTGCGATGACCCTCTTCACGAACTCGTCCTGTACGGGCTTCGGGCTCGCGTCCCACTCGCTACCGGGCGTCGGGTTCAACGGAATCAAATTCACGTGTACCAGCGCGCCGAGCGCCTTGTGCAGCTTCTTGCCCAACAGATCGGCACGCCACGGCTGGTCGTTGACGTCCCGGATCAAGGCGTATTCGATCGAGACCCGTCGACCGGTCTTGTCGGCGTAGTAGCGAGCTGCATCGAGAACTTCTTTGATGGCCCAGCGGTTGTTCACCGGCACCAGCGTGTCGCGCAGCTCGTCGTCGGGGCAGTGCAGCGACACGGCGAGCGTCACGGTGAGGCCCTCGTCGGCAAGTTTGCGTATCGCCGGGGCGAGCCCGACGGTGGACACCGTCACCGAACGCTGCGACAGACCGAGGCCCTCCGGTGCCGGTGAGACGATGCGTCGAACGGCGTCGACCACGCGCTTGTAGTTCGCGAGGGGCTCCCCCATTCCCATGAACACCACATTCGACAGGCGGCCCTCGCCCCCCTCGACTTCCCCGTCGCGCAGATCGGCGGCCGCCGAGCGAACCTGGTCCACGATCTCCGCGGTCGACAGATTGCGCTGCAGCCCGCCCTGACCGGTCGCGCAGAACGGGCACGCCATTCCGCAGCCGGCCTGGCTCGAGATGCAGAGGGTGGCGCGGCCCGGATAGCGCATGAGAACGCTTTCGAGCAATGTGCCGTCGCCGGCCTTCCACAGTGTCTTGCGCGTGTCACCACCGTCACAGGACAGGTGCTTGACCGGCGTGAGCAGAGTCGGGAACAGGGCGGTGCCGACGGCGTCACGAACCGATGCGGGGAGGTCCGTCATCTTGGCGGGGTCCGCTTCGAGCCGGCCGTAGTACTGCCGCGCGAGCTGGTCGGCCCGGAAGGCTGGCAGGCCCAGATCGGTGACCGCCTTTCGCCGCTGAGTCGCGTCGAGGTCGGCCAGGTGCTTGGGCGGCATGCCGCGGCGAGGTGCGTCGAAAACCAAGGGAAGCTGTGTTGTTGCCATGATGAGATCAGTGTCCCACTACCGACGGGTAAGTGGCCAATGCTGCTTCGGACAGGCGAAACTGCTGGTGAACAGTATTGACACAATCTTTCGCGAGGAGCGTACTCACGTGCACGATGGAGTTTCGACACCACCGACGACGAGCGAGGAACGCACCGTGACCACCTTTCTGGAGACTTCCGTGCAACCTGCCATCGCCGCCGACAAGGCGCGGTCGTGGCTGCTGGTTCCGGCCACCAAGCCCGAAACGTTCACCGCTGCAGCACAATCGGGCGTCGACGCTCTCATTCTGGACATCGAGGACGCGGTTGCCCCCGCTGCGAAGCCGGCCGCACGGCAGGCCGTGGTGGAGTGGCTGTCGAACGGCGGAACCGCCTGGGTGCGCATCAACGACGCCACCACCACGTTCTGGGCCGACGACCTCGCTGCGTTGTCCGGGGTCCCCGGACTGCAGGGCGTCATGCTTGCCAAGACCGAGAGTGGCAGCCAGGTCGAGATGACCGCGGACCGTCTGCCCGAGGGCACACGCGTCCTGGCGTTGATCGAGTCCGCGGTGGGCCTCGAAGCCACCCCCGAGATTGCTCGCGCCAATGCGACGTTCCGCCTTGCGTTCGGCAGCGGTGACTTCCGGCGTGACACCGGCATGAGCGACGAGCCGCTGGCCATGGCGTACCCGCGTTCACGACTGGTCGTGTCCTCCCGCGCCGCTCGCCTGCCCGGACCGATCGACGGACCGACCCTGGCGGCCAACGACGGCATGCTCAGCCGTGACAGTGCGCTCACGCTCTCGATGGGAATGTCCGGGAAGTTGTGCATGCATTCCGATCAGGCCGCGATCGTCAACCGTGAGCTCGCCCCGAGCCCGGCCGATGTGACGTGGGCCCGCGACGTCATCGACGCGCTCGGTGAGGACGGATCGCGCGTGCGCGACGGCAGTGACCTCCCGCGTCTGGCCAAGGCCAAGAAGATCACCGCTCAGGCGGCCACGTTCGGCATCACCGCAGGTTGATCAGTCCGGTGGGCTTGCGCCGCGTGTGCAGTCGGTAACGCACCGGGAACGACAGACCGGGAACGCTGTCGATCGCGCGGCGGGCGATCTTGCCGGAGAACTCGATCGACAGGACCTCCCGTAGTGAGCGCCTGTCGTCGAACCGCCACAACGTCTCGACCCGTCTCAGGTCGAACCCCTGTGCGTCGAAGAAGCGCTCCACGGCGACCGGGTCGTAGTGCGGCAGGTCTGCCCGCATCCAGTCGCCGTACGGCGACGCGGTGGCGTCGAGGTCTACGACGACCAGCACCCCGCCCGGCCGTAAGACCCGCAGCGCCTCGATGATTCCGGGTCCGCATCCGGCGCCGAAGAAGTAGGCGGTGCGCGCGTGCACGACGTCGACGGACTCGTCCGGCAGCGGTAAGCGTTCCGCGGATCCGAGCGCCACCGATACCGACGGTAGGTTGCGAACTCGCGCCGTGGCGGCCGGAAGGAGCGGCTGGTGCGGTTCGACTCCCAGTACCGACCGAGCGTCGGTGGCGAACCTCGGGAGATGGAATCCGGTTCCGCACCCGACGTCGACGACGTCCTTACCGGCCCAGTCGGCCACCTCGCGAAGCGCGGTGAACAGTGCGTCGTGTGCATCCTGAGCGCGGTTCTCCGCCTCGTACACCTCGGGCCAGTTCCAGATGTTGGGGCTCTTGATCACGGCCATGACAGGGCGGCGTCAGACGAGGGCGGTGAGCACGACCCACGTCACGAACACCGACGGCAGTACCGAATCGAGTCGGTCCATGATTCCGCCGTGACCGGGGAGCAGGGTGCCCATGTCCTTGATCTTGAGGTCTCGTTTGACCTGGGACTCGATCAGGTCGCCCAGGGTGGCACTGAACACCACGAGAATTCCGAGTAGAACACCGATGAGCGGGTTCGCGTGCAGCATGAACGTGACCGTGCACAGGCATCCGGCGATGCAGAACAGCAGTGACCCGCCGAGACCTTCCCAGGACTTCTTCGGGCTGATGGCAGGCGCCATCGGGTGTCGGCCGAACAGAACGCCCGCCGCGTAGCCACCGATGTCGGAGCACACCACCGCGATCATCAGGACCAGGACGCGGAAGCCGCCGTTGTCTTCGAGCGTCAGCATCGTCACGAATGCGCCGAGCAGAGGCAACCATGCGAGCACGAACACCGAGATGGCGGTATCCCGCAGGAAATTCTGGGGCGGAGCCGACAGTCCTCGACCCAGGAGCTGCCACACCATCATCACCAGCACCGTGGCGGTGAACGCAGTGACGGCGCCCATGGCGCCGTACGGCCAAGCGAACCACATCACCGCCTGACCGCCGACGATCAGAGGGATCCGCGGGACTTCGATTCCGCCCTCGCGCAGGCGTTTCGCCACTTCCCACGTCGCGATCGCGACAGCCACCGCGGCAACCCCGATGAACACCTTCGGGACGAAGACGAGCACGACGATGCACATGACGCCGAGGCTTCCCCCCACCGCGATGGCAGCGGGGAGATCGCGGCCGGCTCGGGAGGTCTTCGCCACCGCCTCGGGGTGCTCGGGTGTGTCGAGCGGGGCGCTATCGGAGGTCACTCATACCTCCATCAAGTCCGCTTCCTTGTTCTTCACGAGGTCGTCGATCGACGCGACGTACTTCGCGGTGGTCTTGTCGAGTTCCGCTTCGGCGCGCGAGACCTCGTCCTCCCCCGCCTCGCCGTCCTTCTGGATGCGCTTCAGTTCGTCCATCGCCTTGCGCCGGACGTTGCGAATGGACACCTTCGCATCCTCGCCCTTGCCCTTTGCCTGCTTGACGAAATCGCGACGCCGATCCTCGGTGAGCTGCGGAATCGAGATCCGGATGATGTTGCCGTCGTTCGACGGGTTGACACCGAGATCGGAGTTGCGGATCGCAGTCTCGATGGCGTTCAGCTGCGACTGCTCGTAAGGCTTGACGATGACCATGCGCGCCTCGGGCACGTTGATGCCGGCGAGCTGCGTGATGGGCGTGGGAGATCCGTAGTAGTCGATCACGATGCGATTGAACATGCCCGGATTCGCTCGTCCGGTACGGATGGACCCCAGGTCGTTCTGGGCAACCGTGACGGCCTTCTCCATTTTTTCTTCTGCGTCGAACAATGCTTCGTCGATCACGACCGGTCCTTCCGAATCTTGCTGTGTACGTTCACTATTTGACCAACGTCCCGATTTTCTCACCGCGCACGGCTCGGGCGATGTTTCCCTCGGTCAACAGGTTGAACACCATGATCGGCATCTGATTGTCCATGCAGAGGCTGAACGCGGTGGCGTCGGCGACCTTGAGACCCTTCTCGATGACCTCACGGTGACTGATCTGGTCGTACATCGTGGCGTCCGGATCCGTGCGGGGGTCCGCGGAGTAGACGCCGTCGACGGCCTTGGCCATCAGCACCACCTCGGCACCGATCTCGAGGGCACGCTGCGCGGCCGTGGTGTCGGTGGAGAAGTACGGCATGCCCATGCCCGCTCCGAAGATCACCACACGCCCCTTCTCCAGGTGACGCTGCGCGCGCAAAGGGATGTACGGTTCGGCGACCTGGCCCATGGTGATGGCGGTCTGCACACGCGTCGCGATGCCCTGCTTCTCCAAGAAATCTTGCAGCGCAAGGCAATTCATGACCGTTCCGAGCATGCCCATGTAGTCGGACCTGGACCGGTCCATTCCCCGCACCTGCAGTTCGGCACCTCGGAAGAAGTTCCCGCCCCCGATGACGACCGCAACCTGCACACCGGTCCGCACCACGTAGGCAATTTCCTCGGCGACCTTCTGCACCACGTCGGGGTCCAGACCCACCTCACCGCCGCCGAACATCTCGCCGCCCAGCTTCAGCAGCACGCGCCGAAAGCCAGGTCGTTCGGTTTCCGGTTCGGTCATGGAAAGCTCCTTAGGAGTACGTGGCGACTCTTCGCGGTCTCATCCTGCCTCATGCCCCACTCACGACTGTGCCGTCCACCCCTGAAGGATGAACGGCACAGTCGAGTTGTTCACGAGATCAGTTCGAGCCGACCTCGAAGCGAACGAAGCGGGTGATCGTGACACCTGCGTCGGCGAGGATGGCCTTCACGGACTTCTTCGAGTCCTGAACCGACGACTGCTCGGTCAGAACGACGTCCTTGAAGAAGCCGTTGACGCGGCCTTCCACGATCTTCGGCAGTGCCGCGGCGGGCTTGCCCTCTTCGCGGGCCGTCTCCTCGGCGATGCGACGTTCGCCGTCGACGATGTCGGACGGCACCTCGTCGCGGGTGACGTACTTCGCCTTGAGTGCGGCCACCTGCATGGCGGCGCCGCGAGCGGCCTCCGCTGCAGCGTCGCCCTCACCGGTGTACTCGACGAGGACACCGACGGCGGGCGGAAGGTCCGAGCTGCGCTTGTGCAGGTACGTGGCGACGGGTCCGTCGAAGGACACGACGCGACGGATCTCGAGCTTCTCGCCGATCTTCGCCGACAGCTCCTGCAACGCGACGTCGACGGTCTTGCCGTCGAGCGTCAGCGCCTTGAGCGCGTCCACGTCGGCGGGCTTGCCCTCGGCGGCGACATCGGCGATCGACTGCGCGAATGCCTGGAACTCGGCGTTCTTGGCGACGAAGTCGGTCTCGGAGTTGATCTCGACGAGGACGCCGCCCTTGGCGACGACCAGGCCCTCGGCGGTGGACCGCTCGGCACGCTTGCCGACGTCCTTCGCGCCCTTGATGCGGAGCTGCTCGACGGCCTTGTCGAAGTCTCCGTCGGTCTCGGCGAGCGCGTTCTTGCAGTCCATCATTCCGGAGCCGGTGAGCTCGCGGAGCCGCTTGACGTCAGCGGCGGTGTAGTTCGCCATGGTGGGCGAGCCTCCTCTTGATGTGTGGGATAGAGACAAAGTTCGAAAACCTGACGAAACAGCCCCGGCCAGAAATTCTGACCGGGGCCGCGTCGACTATGCCTGTGCGGCAGGAGCTTCCGTGGCGGCAGGTGCCTCCGTGGCGGCAGGCGCTTCCGTCGCGGGTGCGTCGGTGACCGGCGCCTCGTCGGCGGCGGGAACCTCCGCTGCTGCGGCCGTGGTGGCCTCGGCAGCCGGTGACGCCTGTGCGAGCTGCTCGAGCTCCCACTCGGCGAGAGGCTCGCCTGCGCCGACCTCGGGCTTGTCGTCCGAACCGGTGTTGCGGCCCGCACGCGCCTGCACGCCCTCGGCCACGGCAGACGCCACGACCTTGGTCAGCAGGGCTGCGCTGCGGATGGCGTCGTCGTTACCCGGGATCGGGTAGTCGACCACGTCGGGATCGCAGTTGGTGTCCAGGATCGCGATGACCGGGATGTTCAGCTTGCGCGCCTCGGCAACCGCGAGGTGCTCCTTGTTGGTGTCGACGATCCAGATTGCCGACGGGACCTTGGACATGTCCCGGATTCCGCCGAGGGTGCGGTCCAGCTTGGTCATCTCACGCGTGAGCATGAGGATTTCCTTCTTGGTGCGTCCCTCGAAGCCACCGGTCTGCTCCATCGACTCGAGTTCCTTGAGCCGGATGAGGCGCTTGTGCACGGTGCTGAAGTTGGTGAGCATGCCGCCGAGCCAGCGCTGGTTCACATACGGCATACCGACGCGAGTGGCCTCGGCTGCGATGGATTCCTGCGCCTGCTTCTTGGTTCCGACGAAGAGGACGGTGCCGCCGTGGGCAACGGTCTCCTTGACGAACTCGTACGCCTTGTCGATGTACGTCAGCGTCTGCTGCAAGTCGATGATGTAGATGCCGTTGCGGTCGGTGAAGATGAATCGCTTCATCTTCGGGTTCCAACGGCGGGTCTGATGCCCGAAGTGCGTGCCGCTGTCGAGCAGCTGCTTCATGGTTACTACAGCCATGGCTGAAGAACTCTCTTTCGTAGTGCCGGTTGTCGCGGGAAGCCGTGCTTTCCGCCCTGGCGCTCGTGGCCCCCGGACCTGCACTGCAGGACCAGCCGGAGGCTCGGTGTTCGGACTCCCCGAGGGGTGACTGAACGCGAACGCGCGAAGTCGACCCGTGATGACACGAGCCGCACAGCCAGTGTACGGCGTCGAAGCCGCAGGTCATAACCACGACCTGTTCGCAACCGTTCTGTCAAGACGAACGAACGATGTGTGGATGGCGGTACCCCGTCGTCCACAGGCCGCGAGAACCGCCGCCGCTACCCACCGGCGTCCGGAGATGCTGTCGAGATGGTCCGCCGAACGATGATTCTCCTGAATGCACTGTGTCTCCTAGGTGCACTGTGTCTCTTTAATGCACTGGGGCTGTTCGCTTCGGCGGACGCATCCGCGCAGAACGAGGGATTCGGGTGGCCACTGACGCCGCGCCCCCACGTTGTGAGGGCGTTCGATCTGCCCGACGAACGATGGCTGCCGGGCCACCGGGGTGTCGATCTTGCGACCGAACCCGGAGCGGCCGTGCTCGCTGCCGGAGACGGCGTCGTGGTGTACGCCGGGTTGGTGGCGGACAAACCCGTCGTCTCGATCGAGCATCCCGGCGGCCTTCGAACCACCTACGAACCGGTCGACGCCGGTGTCTCGGCAGGTGACCGTGTGCGGCGCGGACAACCGATCGGAACTGTGGCAGCCGGCCATCCCGGTTGCCCGACGACAGCGTGCCTGCACTGGGGGCTGCGACGAGACCGTGACTACCTCGACCCGACGGCGCTCGTGAACAGCCGACCGGTGCGGCTCGAACCCGTGGTTGCGACCTACCGTTGAGCAGTGGCGTGTCGACCGCCGGCGTCCGGGAAGTCGTCGGCCACCATCGCGGCGAGATCGGTGAACGCCGCTCGGGTGCGCGGGCGCAGTTTCTCCAGGTCGACGACCGACCCCTCCGCCAGATGCTCGTCGAACGGCACCACCACGACGGCTCGACACCTCGCCATGAAATGCCGAGTCAGTTCGTTCATGTCGATGCTGGCCGTTCCCGGGCGGTGCGCGCTCACGACGACGACGGTGCGCTCGACCAGATGCGAATACCCGTGCAGGCCCAGCCAATCCAGCGTGGCGGCCGCGCTTCGCGCACCGTCGACCGCAGGCGAGCTGACCAGGACCAGCGAATGCGCAAGGCTGAGAACGCCGTTCATCGCAGAGTGCATGATGCCGGTTCCGCAGTCGGTCAGAATGAGGTTGTAGTGCACGCGGAGCAACTCGATGACACCGCGATAGTCCGACTCGGTGAACGCCTCCGACGCCGCTGGGTCACGCTCGCCTGCAATCACTTCGAGCCGGCTGGGCGATTGCGACGTGTGGGCGCGAATATCGGAGTACCGGCGAATATAGGGCCCTGCGGCCAGGAGATCGCGCACCGTCGACTTGGTCTGCTGCGGAACCCGTTCCGCGAGCGTTCCGAAGTCGGGATTCGCATCGACGGCGACCACGTTGTCCCCGCGTAGCGACGCGAACGTCGAGCCGAGACCGACCGTGACGGTGGTCTTTCCGACTCCACCCTTGAGAGACAGGAAAGCAATCCGGTAATCACTGCTGATGGGCTGCCGGATGCGACTCACCTGCGATGCGAGCCGTTCTGCCGCCGTCGGCTCTCCGGAGTTGAACGCGCCCGCGGTGAAGCGCTGGATCGTGCGGCGCCATCCCTGCCGCGGATCGCGGTGCGACCGATCGAGCAGCGCGTCGGCACCCAACTCGTGGCCCACGTGCGGCCGCGCCGCTCCGCGTTGCGGCTCTTGCTGCTCGTGGACGTGATGACCGGTGTCGTACACGGTGTCGAAGCGAGTCGAGTCGGCTCGGAACACAGGCGTGGACGTGCTCGAGCCGGGAACCGACCACTCCTGCGACGGGGTTCCGGGCAGCCAGAACCGGTCTCGGTCGTTGACGTGACGATCCACGGTCCTCCCTCGTGCCGTCGACGGGGAATGTTCACCCGCCTGCTACCCGACCCTGCTGCTTCGAGACCGAAGCCTGTTCCACCTCACTACGAAATGGATGTTACTTCGGGTACACCGTACCAAATGGTGACGTACGGTCCGAAAAGGTCGGATTATGCGCGCGGATGCGCTTGATCGTGCACCGCTCGCAGGCGTTCTACCGAAACATGGGTGTACAGCTGCGTGGTCGCCAAGGATGCGTGCCCGAGAATTTCCTGGACCACGCGCAGATCCGCTCCGCCCTCGAGCAGATGTGTGGCGGCGGAGTGCCGTAGACCGTGCGGCCCCAGGTCGGGAGCACCTGGCACCACCGACAGCACATCGTGCACGATGCTCCGCGCTTGCCGCTGGTCGAGCCGCCCACCGCGCTTGCCCAGCAGCAGGGCCGGTCCCGACGCCGGTGCCGCGAGCGCTGGTCGCCCCACCCCGAGCCACGCGTGGACCGCGTCCGCCGCGGGCCTTCCGAACGGAGCCGACCGTTCTTTGTTGCCTTTTCCGATCACCCGCACCAGCCGGCGGCCCAGGTCGACGTCGTCCACGTCGAGTCCGCACAACTCGCCGACTCTGATACCGGTGGAGTACAGCAGTTCGACGACCAGACGGTCGCGAAGCGCGAGAGGGTCGTCCTGCGCAGCGCCCGACTCGGCGGCCGTGAGTGCGGCAGCCGCCTGATCCGCGCGCAACACGGCGGGCAACGTACGGCGCGATGTCGGCGCGACGAGGCGTGCACCCGGGTCTGCGTCCAAGACGCCTTCGCGAAACAGCCACGCGGTGAACGTGCGGGCCGACGATGCCCGACGAGAGACGGATGTGCGGGCGGACCCACTACGAGAGAGCGACGCGAGCCAGCTTCGCAACACGGTCAGGGTGATGTCCGACAGCGCGGAGTCAGGCGCCTCGCGTTCGAGATGGCCGACCAGGCTGCGGGCGTCGGACAGGTACGCACGAATCGTGTGTTCCGAACGCCCCCGCTGCAGCCGCAAGTGCGCGGCGTACCGATCCATCACCGCGCTGTCGGTCATTCGGTCGTCATCCGATCGCTGTCATGATTCGGCGGCGGCCAGTTCACGTTTCCACTCGCGGAAACCCTCTTCGGTGCGGCCGCGTCTCCAGTACCCGGAGATCGACGCCCACTCCGCCGGCACGCCTCGTTCCTTGCGAATGTACGGGCGGATGTTCTGCATCACAGCCTGCGCCTCGCCGTGTACGAAGACCTGAGCCTGTCCGGGCAGCCACTCGGTTGCGCGCACCGCAGCGATCAGCGGGGAATTGTCGCCGGCGTTGTCGTCCCCCACTTCGTTCGACGCTGCGCCCCGGTGAATCCAGGTGACGTCGACCAGTGCCAGCGTTTCCATGTAGATCTCGTCGTGCCGATCGGCAACTTCGATGAACACCTTCGCGATGGCGTCTTCGGGCAGCGATTCGACAGCCGCAGATATTGCGGGAATTGCCGATTCGTCGCCGGCGAACAGATGCCAGTCCGCATCCGGCCGAGGGGAATACGCACCACCGGGGCCGAACATCGTCACACTGGTGCCCGGCTGCACCGTCGACGCCCACGGTCCCGCAATTCCTTCGTCTCCGTGGACGACGAAATCGATGGCAATCTCTCGACGGACCGAATCCACGGACCGGACCGTGTAGGTACGGAGCGTGGGATCGTCGTCGTGCCCGAGATGGATCTTGACGTAGGAGTCGGTGAACTCGCTGGGTTCGAACGCGCCGAAGTCCGGGTCTCCCAAGAAGACCCGGACCATGTGCGGTGTCAGGCGTTCGGTTCTGACGACCGTGAGTGTGGTGGTGCGTCGCGCCACGGGTGCGCCCCCTTCCGGGATAGGTAAGTGTTACCTAATATAGCGCACCGCGCGTCGGCCGCACCGTTGCTCAGTGAGCAGCGTCGTACGCGTCCTGAATTTCCTGGCTGATGCGTCCGCGAGCCGACACGGCAAAGCCGTTGTCCTTGGCCCAGGCGCGAACGTCCTGCAAATCCTGGCGCCCCTTCTTGGGCGCAGCGGCAGTGGTGGAACGGCGAGCCTTGCGACCACCGGTCTTCTCGGCGTGCTCGACCCAGAATGCGAACTGGTCGTACAGCTCGTTGGCGTGCTTGTGATTGAGGTCGATGGTGTACGAAACCCCGCCGAGAGAGAACTCGACGGTTTCGCCTTGACCCTCCTTGATCAGCGATCCGTCGACATCGTCGATCATCTGGACAGTGGTGCGTCGTGCCATTTGTATTGTTCCCTCTCACGGTTTCGGCCCTTGCGTGGATGTGGCCGGCAAGGATTCGAATCGATCATATGCCGCGATAGAAACGAAAACACGCAAGACCCCCGTTGGAGGGCGTGTTCGAGTACATTCACCCGGTCGTCGAACCGACGGACATCGAATTCAGTGGCTGCTGATCATGTTGCGACAGAGGTACTTTGGTTCTTTCTATTCACGTACGCAGATTCTGTTCGGCGATTCTTTCGCAGGAAACAACAGACCGCCGGGTTCTTTATCTGCACGTTGGTTCGGTATCGATGTTCGCACCGAGGGGTAGGACGCGCGTACCGTTTTGCCGGTTTTCGTGCAGCGCCCGCCGGCCGTAATTTCGTTGCGCAAACCGGAGTCGGAAATCCGCACCGAGTTTTCACCGTCACCGATGCTTTCACCGTCGCCTCTGCGCACGCGCCCACCCGGTGTCGTCGCGAACCACCAGTGATTCCATTTCCAGCATCACCAATGCCGCCCGCACGTCGGACATCGGCACACCCGACAATTCCGAGATCTCGTGCGGTCCGAGCGAACCGGACCCTGGCAGCGCGTCGAGAACCAGAATCGCCGGTCCGGTGATGCGATCGTCTCCTCGTGAGAACAGGTGGTCCTGCTCGTCATCGCCCGAGAGCGCCGACCCGATCTCTTCGACGACGTCACGCGCATTCGACACCAACCGAGCCTCGGACTCTCGGATCATCCGATGGCACCCCGCCGACGACGCCGACGTCACCGGGCCGGGTACGGCCACCACCGGCCGGCCCAACGACCGGGCCCACGACGCCGTGTTCCGGGCGCCGCTGCGCCATCCTGCTTCGACCACCACCACTCCCTCCCCGAACGCCGCCACCAGACGGTTCCGTGCCAGGAAGCGGTGTTTGGCCGGAGTCGTCCCCAGCGCGTACTCGCTGACCACCAGGCCCGACGACGTGATCTGCTGCAACAGGCGGGCATGACCGGCCGGATACGCACGGTCGACACCGCAGGCCAACACCGCAACCGTCACTCCCCCGACACCCATCGCGGCCCGATGCGCCACACCGTCGATCCCGAACGCACCACCGGACACCACGGTCCACCCGTCGACGGCCATGTCGCCCGAGATCTCGCCGGCCACGTGCTCCCCGTACGCCGTGGCCGCCCGCGTTCCCACCACGGCCACCGCTCGTTCGGTGACATCGAGGAGAGAGCGTCCCCCGATCACCCACAGCGCCAACGGAACCGACGTGTCGGCGCGGCCGCCGAACTCCCCGGTCTGGAATCCGACGAGTCGCCACGCCGGCCACTCATCGTCCGTGGGAATCACCAGCCGCCCGCCCAACGCCGCGACTGCGTCCAGATCGGCGGCGGCAGTATCGATGTGAGCACGCGCCGACACCCGCTCCGCCACGACTCGGGGAACCACACCGGACTTGATGGCTCGTACCGCCTCCACCACCCCGTACCGTTCGACGAAATCCGACACCACACGCGACGGGCCCTGCGTCACCCTGGACAGATACGCCCACGCCACTCGCTCGGTCTCCCACGCAGTCACGCCGCACCCCGATCGCGAAATCCCATAGCTGCCATCACCGCGTCCGGACCCGGGGACGATGTCCCGGCGAGATCGCTCAGCGACCAGGCCACCCGTAGCGTGCGGTCCGCTCCCCGCGCGGTCAGTACCCCGCGTCGCAACGCTCGCTCGAGCGGGGCCACCGCATCACGGGACAACCGAAATTGTTGGCGCAGAGCAGGTCCGGGGACCTCCGCGTTGGTGTGCCACCCGAACTCGGCCCACCGTTCGACAGCAGCCGCACGAGCGCCGGCAACTCGCGTACGAACCTGCTCGGTCGACTCGCTGGGTTCGTCGGTCAACGCACCTGTCGACACGGAGTTCATCTGCACCCTCAAGTCCACTCGGTCGAGCAACGGACCGGACAGTCGGCCCAAGTACTTTCGGCGGACGGTCGGTGCGCACACGCAGTCCGCGGTTCTCGCCGACGCGCACGGGCACGGGTTCGCCGCCATCACAAGTTGGAAACGCGCCGGATATCGAGCAACCCCGTCGCGTCGCGCGATGCGCACCTCACCGTCCTCGAGCGGAGTGCGCAAGGATTCGAGGACACGGGCCGACATCTCCGCGCACTCGTCGAGGAACAGAACTCCGCGGTGTGCACGGCTGACCGCACCGGGTTTCGCAATGCCCGTTCCGCCGCCGACGAGGGAGCTGACGGAACTGGTGTGGTGCGGAGCGATGAAGGGTGCGGAGGTGATCAGCGGTCGATCACTCGTCAGCGTGCCCGCCACCGAGTGCACTGCCGTGACTTCCAACGCTTCGGCTTCGGTCAACGGCGGCAGCAGACCCGGAAGTCGCTGCGCCAGCATGGTCTTACCGATTCCGGGTGGTCCCGTGAGCATGATGTGGTGGGCGCCGGCCGCGGCCACCTCGATGGCCCACCTCGCTTCCGACTGACCCACCACGTCACGCAGGTCGTTCGTCTGGTCCTCGGGTTGTGTGCGTACCGGACCGGGCGGGGTCAAAGTTGCACGTCCGGCGAGCCACGCGATCACTTCGGCCAGATGTTTGGCCCCGAGAATGTCGATCCCGGTCACCAGACCGGCTTCGGCGAGACTGTCGACGGGCACGACGACGCGCGGCCACCCGGCGCTCCGTGCCGCGAGGACGGCCGGAAGAATGCCCCGGACGGAACGAACGCGGCCGTCGAGCGCCAACTCGCCCAACAGTACGGTTCGCGAGAGTAATTGACGCGGAATCACTTTCGCGGCGTCCAGCACCGAGCACGCCAGCGCCAGGTCGTAAACCGAACCGACCTTGGGCAGGGTCGCGGGTGACAGCGCGAGGATGACCTTCGAATTCGGCCAGGACTGGCCACTGTTGGTGACCGCCGCTCGGACCCGATCACGTGATTCCTGCAACGCAGTGTCCGGCAGTCCCACCACGTGCACACCCGGCAGTCCTCGTCCGATGTCGGCTTCGATCTCCACCAGCACGCCGTCGATTCCGGTGACCGCCACCGAATACGCACGTCCGAGAGCCATCAGAACACCGCCCGGTGATGCACGACCGTCGGTTGTCCTCCGGGAGTGGCGATCACGCCGATGACGTCGAACCGCACGGCTACGAACGGTCCCCCTCGCTCGATCAACCACAACCCGGCCAGTCGACGAATACGACCCTGCTTGGCCACCGTCACCGACTCCTCCGGTGAACCGAACATGGTGCCCGATCGCGTTTTCACCTCCACGAAGACGGTCGTGTCGCCCTCCCGCGCGACCACATCGAGCTCACCGTATCGGCACCGCCAATTACGCTCGACGACTTCGATTCCCGACGCGACGAGAAATGCCACTGCCGCATCCTCGCCCCGTGCACCCAACCCAGCATTCGACATCGTCTCGACCCCCCGACCGCTGTCCTCCGGTCCGAACCCGGAGGCACTCTTCCGAGAAGGATTGCGAACACGGCTGATTCGTCCGGATCGTCGACCTGCGCGGCGGATCGGTCTGTGGATGGGCTGTGCCTGTGGATGAATGGGATGGGGTGGCACCTGTCAGGCCCGGCACGGTATGCGCGCGGTCACGACACCGAGTGCGATCCGCTCACGACGTGGACAAAGGCACGCATCGAGCCGTGTGCCCATGGCAATTCCGTAAGCGAATCGCTCGAGCGCCGCCGATCAGCGCACGAACTGCGCCGCCGAATCCGCGAGGTCCAGGATGGGTTGAGGCGCCAGTCCCAACACGATGGTGACAGCCGTGGCGAGGAACAGAGCCACACCGGTCAGCGCACTGGGCACTACCACCACCTGCGTGTCCGACGTCGGTTCGGTGAAGAACATCGCCACGATCACCCGCACATAGAAGAACGCGGCAATGGCGCTGCTCAGAATTCCCACGAGCACGACCGGAGTGGCGCCACCCTGCACCGCCGCCTGGAACACGGCGAACTTCCCCACGAACCCACTTGTGAGTGGAATACCGGCGAACGCCAGGAGGAACAGCGCGAATGTCGCGCCGATCAGGGGCGAGCGCCTACCCAGACCCGCCCACTGCGACAGCACCGGCACCTCGCCGTCCCGGTCCCGAACCAACCCGACGACGGCGAAAGCGCCGAGGGTGCTGAACCCGTACGCGAACAAATAGAACATCGTCGACGACAGACCAGCCCTGTCCGCAGCGACGAGACCGGTGAGCATGAACCCGGCATGCGTCACCGACGAGTACGCAAGCATGCGCTTGACGTCCGTTTGAGACACCGCCAACACCGCGCCGACAAGCATGGTCAGGATGGCGACACCCCACAGCAACGGACGCCACTCGTCACGCAGGGCCGGCAGCGCGACGTAGAACATACGCAGCATGGCTCCGAACGCCGCCACCTTCGTGGCCGCGGCCATGAATGCAGTGATCGGGGTGGGCGCGCCCTGGTATACATCCGGAATCCACGAGTGGAACGGCACCGCACCGATCTTGAACAACAAACCCACCGCAACCAGACCGGCGCCGACGAGCAGCAACGTGCTGTTCTCCGTCCGCGCTTCCACGACGTCCCCGATGCCGGGTAGTGCCAGTGTCCCGGCGTACCCGTAGAGCAGCGCCACCCCGAAGAGGAAGAACGCGGACGAGAAAGCGCCGAGGAGGAAATACTTGAGCGCGGACTCCTGCGACAGCAGACGGCGTCGCCGAGCCAGTGCGCACAGCAGATACAGCGGAAGCGAAAAGACCTCCAGCGCAACGAACATCGTGAGCAGGTCGTTCGACGCCGGGAACAGAAGCATGCCGCCGACCGCAAACATGGTGAGCGGAAAGACTTCGGTTTGCTCGGCACCTGCGTCCGTGGCCTCGCGTTCGGCATCGCTACCCGGCACCGCCGACGCGCGGGGCGCAAAAGCATCTGCGCCCACCGCTGCGTGCGCCGCTCCCACACTCACGGCGTTCTCCACCCGCCGCTCCCCGATCAACAGGAGAGCGAGGAATGCCACGATCAAGATGGTGCCCTGGAGGAACAGTGTCGGGCCGTCGACCGCCACGGCGCCCATCACCGTGGCGGAACCGGGCGACGAGAAGTTCACGGCGAGCAGCACGACCGCAAGAACAGCTACCGCGGTTCCCCCCAGACCGAGCACCAGATGACTGGTACGTCGCAACCGTGCCGGAACGAAGGCTTCGACGATCACACCGGCGATCGCCACGGTGAAGATGACGAGCATCGGTGACAGCTGTGCGTATTCGACCGACGGAGTAGTCATCGATGTCCACCTTCCGCGCCTACTGTGGACCGATCACCGGAGACCGCGGGTAGCGGGTCCTGCTGATGCACCGCGGTGAGGGTGTGCCCGACAGCCGGGTTCACTATGTCGAGAACCGGTTTCGGGTACACCCCGAGCACGATCAGCAATGCGATCAGCGGAACGAGAACGACGGTCTCGCGCGGAACCAGGTCACGGATGCGAGCGTTTCCGTCGGCGACCGGCCCGGTCATCACTCGTTGGTAGAGCCACAGGATGTAGACGGCAGACAGTACGAGCGCACCGGCTGCGATCACCGCGGCGGCGTTGTAACGGGAGAAGGTACCGACCAGCACCAAGAACTCGCTGATGAACGGGGCCAGCCCGGGCAGGGACAGCGTCGCCAAACCTGCGACGAGGAACGTCCCGGCAAGGACCGGAGCCACTTTCTGCACCCCGCCGAACGACGCGATGGCCCGCGACCCACGCCGGGACACAAGGAACCCGGCAACCAGAAACAGTGCAGCGGTGGAGATTCCGTGGTTGACCATGTAGAGGGTCGAGCCGGACTGACTTTGCGTCGTCATCGCGAAGATGCCCAGAATGATGAACCCGAAGTGCGAAATCGAGGTGTACGCAATCAGTCGCATCATGTCCGTCTGCGCGATCGCCATGATGGCGCCGTAGAGAATTCCGACGACGGCCAACGTGACGATCACGGGAGCGAAATATCGTGACGCATCGGGAAAGAGCTGCAGACAGTACCGCAACATGGCGAAGGTGCCCACCTTGTCGACCACGGCCATCATGAGAACGGCAGTGGCCGGGGTCGATTCGACGGCGGCGTCCGGTAACCACCCGTGGAAGGGCCACAGCGGGGCCTTGACCGCGAACGCGAACATGAACCCGAGGAACAATGCTTTCAGAAGGGCGGGATCGGCGCCCGACTCGCCGGACGTCGCCGCCGCGACGATGTCGCGAAAGTCGAACGTGCCTGGACCGTTTCGGGTGGTCACCACGTACAACCCGATCACCGCGGCCAACATCACCAGACCGCCGACCAGGTTGTACAGCAGGAAGCGGACTGCGGCCGCAGATCTGTTGGCTTGGTCCTTCGCCCGTCCACCGAAGCCGCCGATGAGGAAATACATCGGAATCAGCATTGCCTCGAAGAAGATGTAGAACAGCAGGATGTCGAGAGCGGTGAACGACACCATCACCATGGCTTCGACGATCAGGGTCAGAGCGACATAGGTGTGCACGGTTCGTCCGCGTCCGTGTTCGCCGTCCGTGTCGTTCCAGCCCGCCAGCAGCAGAAGGGGAACCAGAACGGCCGTCAGCAGCACCAGCACCAGCGCGATGCCGTCGACCCCCAGGGTGTACCTTGTCCCGAACGCTGGTATCCACGAACGTGATTCGACGAACTGATATTGTGCACCACTCGGATCGAACCGGAGGGCCAACACGACGGCAAGAACGAGGACCATCGACGACACCACCAGACCGGCCGTCTTGGCGGTCCTGGAGTGCGCAGGCGGGAGCGCGAGTATCGCAACGGCACCGACGACGGGCAGCAGCCACAGAATCGACAGCATCAGCGCACCGCCACCATCATCATGACCGCGAGAACCGCCGCGGCGCCCGCGAACATCGCGAGTGCGTAGGACCGAACGAAACCTGTCTGAAGTCGACGAATGCGCTCTGAGGAGCCGGTGACCGCAGTCCCGACACTGGTCACCACACCGTCGACCACCCGGCGGTCGAGCAGTGCGGTGACCCGCACGAGCCACCGGCCCGAGGTCAGCACGACCTTCTCGTTCACTGTGTCGCCGTACAGGTCTCGACGCGCTGCCGTCGTCAGCACGGACACGTCCTCGGGTGCGACACTCGGGACGTCCCGCGTTCCGTAGGCGCGGTACGCCGCACCGACACCGATCGCCACCACCGCCAGCGTCATGGTGGTGACCACCCACACCGGAAGACCGCCCTCCGCGTGATGCTCCCCCACAACGGGTTCCAACCAGTTCTGCAGCGACGAACCGACGGCGAGCAGTGCGCCCGCACCGATCGAACCCAGAGCGATCACGACCATCGGAGCCGTCATCACGGTCGGTGACTCGTGTGGGTGTTCGTTGCCGTCCGCCCATCGAGGCGCGCCGAAGAAGGTCATCACCATGACGCGGGTCATGTAGAACGCAGTGAGCCCGGCGCCGAGAAGTGTGATCACCCCGAGGATCACGCCGGCGACGCCTCCGGCGCCGAATGCCACCTCGATGATCTTGTCCTTGGAGAAGAATCCGGCAAACGGTGGCACTCCGATGATCGCGAGGTAACCGAGACCGAAAGTCACGAACGTCACCGGCATCACCTTGCGGAGTCCCCCGTAGCGTCGCATGTTCACGTCGTCGTTCATTCCGTGCATCACCGACCCCGCCCCGAGGAACAGGCCGGCCTTGAAGAATCCGTGGGTGAGCAGGTGCATGATCGCGAATGCGTAACCGGCAGGGCCCAATCCGGCCGCCAGGATCATGTACCCGATCTGACTCATCGTCGACGCGGCGAGGGCTTTCTTGATGTCGTCCTTCGCGCATCCGATGACGGCGCCGAACAGCAACGTCACCGCCCCGACCACCACCACTGCGGCTCGCGCCACGGGCGCGAGGTCGAAGACGGCATTGGACCGCACGATGAGATAGACCCCGGCGGTGACCATCGTGGCCGCGTGGATCAGGGCGGACACCGGCGTCGGTCCCTCCATCGCGTCGCCCAGCCACGACTGCAGCGGAACCTGGGCCGACTTGCCGCACGCGGCAACCAGCAACATGAGCCCGAGGGCCGTCACCGTTCCCTCGCCCGCAGAGCCGACGCCGGAGAACACCTCCGCGTAGGAGACACTGCCGAACGTCGCGAACATGATCATCAATGCGATCGCAAGGCCGGTGTCACCGACTCGGTTGACGATGAACGCTTTCTTGGCTGCCGTTGCCGCGGAGGGCTTGTGGTGCCAGAACCCGATCAACAGGTACGACGCGAGTCCGACGCCTTCCCATCCGACGTAGAGGCCCAGGAAGTTGTCGGCCAGAACGAGGAGAAGCATCGCCGAGAGGAACAGATTGAGGTAGGCGAAGAACCGTCGCCGGTCGGGGTCGTCGGCCATGTACCCGGCCGCGTAGAGGTGAATGAGCGATCCGACTCCCGTGATGAGAAGCACGAAGCACATCGACAGTTGATCGAGCTGGAGGCCGAAGTCCACCTGCAGACCGGCCACCGGGATCCACGAGAACAGAGTGTCGACGACGGCGCGGTCGGCGGCGTCACGCCCGACCATGTCGGCGAACAGGCCCACGGCCACCCCGAACGATGCGAACGACGCGGCGACACCCAGCCAATGTCCCCACGCGTCGACGCGACGACCGAGCAACAGCAGCACGATCGCACCGGCCAGCGGTAGCGCGATCAACAACCACATGTCTCGGCCCCCGTCAGTACTTCAGTAGATTTGCGTCGTCGACCGATGCCGAACGGCGGGCACGAAAGATGGTCATGATGATGGCAAGACCCACCACGACCTCGGCGGCGGCGACCACCATGGTGAAGAACGCGAAGACCTGACCGTCGAGGTTGCCGTGCATGCGAGCGAAGGACACGAACGCAAGATTGGATGCGTTGAGCATGAGCTCGATGCACATGAAGACCACGACGGCGTTGCGCCGCAACAAGACTCCAGCGGCGCCGATCGTGAACAGCAATGCCGCGAGGTACAGGTAGTTGTCGGGATTCATCGACGCTCCCGTTCCTTCTCGGGAGCGTCTCTGTGCCCTTGCAGCATCCGGTTGACGGACAGCGGCGAGGACGAACCGTCGGGTAGTCGTGCGGGCATGTCCACCGCATTGTGCTGTGCGTAGACCCCCGGGTTGGGCAGCGGAGTCGCCCGTGCCCCGGCTCGAAAACGCATGACGGACAACTGTTTCTGGTCCTGGCGTTCGTGGAACGTCTCCCGGTGCGCCAACACCATGGCCCCGAGGGTGGCGGTGATGAGCAGTGTCCCGGTCAGCTCGAACGCCCACACGTACCGGACGAAGATCAGATCTGCGAGCGCCTGGACGTTTCCACCTGCATTCACCGCGTCGAGACCGACGTTTCCGATCTGCGCCGTGGCCGAACCGATCCCCGCGATCAGCAGTACCCCGAACCCCAGCCCCGCAGTAATTGCCGCCGCTCGCTGGCCCCGGAGTGTCTCGACCAGTGAGTAGGCCGAATCCACTCCGACCAGCATCAGCACGAACAGGAACAGCATCATCACCGCTCCGGTGTAGACGACGATCTGCACGACGCCGAGAAAGACTGCGCCCTGGGCGATGTAGAGAAGTGCGAGCATGATCATCGTCGTCGCCAGAAAGAGCGCGGAGTAGACCGCTTTGCCGGCGCAGACTGTTCCGAGGGCGCCGATCACGGCGACAACCGCGATCACCCAGAACTGCACTGCTTCCGCCGTGGACGTCGTTTCCGCTGCGAGGAGGACGGTCTGCGAGGCGGTCACTCGGTCTCCCCTGCCGACCCGGTCACGTCCCCGCGGTAGTAGTCCTCCGCACGGGTGCCCGGGGCCATCGGGTGCGGCGCCTCGGTCATGCCCGGCTCCATGGGTCCGAGCAGGCGAGTCTTGTCGTAGATCAGATCCGCGCGGTTGTCGTCGGCGAGTTCGTATTCGTTGGTCATGGTGAGCGCTCGTGTGGGGCACGCCTCGATGCACAGACCACAACCGATGCAGCGCAGATAATTGATCTGGTACGTCCGCCCGTACCGCTCACCGGGTGAGAACCGTTCCTCTTCCGTGTTGTCGGCACCCTCGACGAATATGGCGTCGGCCGGACACGCCCAGGCGCACAACTCACAGCCGATGCACTTCTCCAGACCGTCCGGATGCCGATTCAGCTGATGCCTCCCGTGATAGCGCGGGGCCGTCGGCGTCTTGACTTCCGGATAGTTCTCGGTGACGGGTTTTTTGAACATGGTCGAAAAGGTGACGCCGAACCCCGCGATGGGGCCCAGGAATTCAGGCATCGCTGCTCTCCTTGGTCGACGAAACACCGTCGCTCGTGCGTACCCGGCGGAATGCGGGCATGGTCTGGTTGGGCATCGGAGGCACCGGGAAGCCGCCGGCCATCGGGTCGAACGGCGCGGGATCGACGGGCCGCGGGTTGGACGAGGCTTGTTCTTCGGGAACCGATTTCGCAGCCTTTGTCCTGCGACGCAGCAATCCTGCGGCGACCACGACGACGATCAGACCGGCTACGACAAGGACGACGGACAGCGCCTCGTACCCCTCGTTGCGCAGCGCCCGAACCGTGGCGACGACCATGATCCAGACCAGCGACACCGGAATGAGAAACTTCCACCCGAGGTTCATGAATTGGTCGTAGCGCATCCGCGGCAGCGTCGCCCGAAGCCAGATGAAGCAGAACATGAACATCCATACCTTGGCGGTGAACCACACCAGCGCGAACCAACCGGAATCGGCTCCGTCCCGGAGGCTGAGCGGCCACGGTGCGTGCCACCCGCCGAGGAACAGTGTGGTCGCCAGCGCCGACACCGTCACCATGTTGACGTACTCCGCGAGCATGAACATGGCGAAGTTGAGCGAGGAATACTCGGTGTGAAACCCGCCCACGAGTTCGCCTTCGGCTTCGGGAAGGTCGAACGGAGCTCGATTGGTTTCCCCGACCATCGAGGTGACGTACACGAGGAACGACGGCAGCAGAAGGATCACATACCAGGTGCCCGTCTGAGCCTCCACGATGCCGGAGGTCGACATGGTCCCGGCGTAGAGGAACACCGCTGCGAACGACAGGCCCATGGCGATCTCGTACGAGATCACCTGCGCCGTCGACCGAAGTCCCCCGAGCAACGGGTAGGTGGATCCGGATGCCCACCCCGCCAACACGATTCCGTACACTCCCACCGACGTGACCGCGAGGATGTACAGCACGCCCACGGGAAAGTCGGTCAGCTGCAACGGTGTTCGTGTGCCGAAGATGGAGACGACCGGTCCGAACGGAATGACCGCGAACGCCATGAACGCGGGCACGGTGGCGATGATGGGTGCGAGCAGGTACACGGGCTTGTCCACGCCCTTGGGGATGATGCCTTCCTTCAGTGCAAGCTTGACGCCGTCCGCGAGACTCTGCAGCAATCCGCCGGGCCCGACGCGGTTGGGTCCGATGCGCATCTGCATCCACGCCATGACTTTCCGCTCGGCGAGGATCATCACCAGCACGGTCAGGACCAGAAAGACGAACACGGCCAACGCTTTGAGGACGACGAGCCACAGGGGATCGTGTCCGAAAGCCGACAGGTCCGTCGCAGCGAGGGTCATCGAATCTCGCCTTGCGCGAACCGGATTCGAACGATCTCGCCCGACTTCGATGCGAGTTGTCTGCGCACCGCCGAGCCGGGCGAGTTGACCGGGAGCCAGACCACCCGATCAGGTAGGTCGGACAGGGCCATGGGCAGCGTGATCGTTCCGCGCTCCGAGCTGACCTCGATCGGGTCCCCTTCCGACACGTACAACTCGGCGGCAGTGGCTGCGGACATCCGAACCACCGGAGTCCGCGCAGTTCCCGCCAAGTTCGGTTCTCCGTCCTGCGCACGGCCGGAGTCGAGCAACATTCGCCAGCCGGCGAGAACGGCCTCGCCCGGTCCGGGGACGGCGGGGGTCGCCCCGGGCATCGACGGGGCCGGAACCCGGTTCCCGGTCCACGGACCGAGCTCGTCGATCTCCGCGCGGACGTCGTCCGTCTCGGCCGTACCCAGGTCGGCACCGAGGGCGTCGGCCAACGCATGAAGGACCCGATGATCGGCCAGCGCGCCGACGGTCGGCAGCGCGGCCGCAGAGGGGCGTAGGCGCCCCTCCCAATCGAGGAATGCGCTCTTCTTCTCCGTCGTCGCGGCAACCGGGAACACGACGTCGGCGACGTCGGTCACGGCGCTGGCCCGGATTTCGAGGCTGACGACGAAACCCGGACCGGACAGCGCGGACAGCGCGGCGAGCGGATCCGCCAGATCGTCGACCTCGACACCACCGACGACGAGAGCGCCGAGCTCACCCGATCCGAGAGCAGAGAGCATCGAATCGGTATCGCGGCCGACACCGTCCGGCAGTTCCGGGGTGTCCCACAGGGCAGCCATCTCGGACCGCGCTCCCGGATCGGTAGTGGGACGACCTCCCGGCAGCAGGCCCGGCAGCGCGCCCGCTTCGAGAGCGCCGCGCTCGCCCGCGCGACGAGGAATCCATGCCGTGCGAGCCCCGGTGGCGTCCGCGAGGGCTGCGACCGCGGTCAGGGTGCCCGCGATCTCCGCGGCGCGCTCCCCTACCAGAATCACCGAGCCGGGCGCGCGCAGCGCTTCCCCCACATCGGAGCCGAGCACGGCATCGATGGCAGCGGGCTCCGTGCCGGGAACGGCACGGACGAGTCGTCCACCGAGCTTCTCGAGGCCACGCGAGGTGAAGGGAGCAACGGCGTGGACCACGAGAGATCCGGCCCGCACCGCCTTGCGCAACCGAAGGAAGACGATGGGTGACTCCTCCTCCGGCTCGAACGCAACGAGAAGTACGACGGGCGCGGCTTGGAGGTGCTCGTAGGTGACGTCCAGGGCATGCCCGGCAACACGTGCAGCCAGGAAGGCCGCCTCCTCCGCACTGTGCGGTCGGCTGCGGAAGTCGATGTCGTTGGTGCCGAGCACTGTTCGGGCGAACTTCGCGTAGGCGTACGCGTCCTCGACGCTCGTGCGGCCGCCGACCAGAACACCGGTGGGCGTGCCCGCCAGACCCCGCGCGGCGACCTCCATGGCCTCGGACCACGATGCCTCGCGCAGGGTGCCGTCCACGTCTCGGATCAGCGGGCTCGTGATGCGATCGCGAGCGCTCGTGTACGCGAACGCCCACCGGCCCTTGTCGCAGTTCCACTCCTCGTTGACCGAGGGGTCGTCGCCGGCCAATCGGCGCAGCACCGTTCCCCGGCGGTGGTCCGTCCGCTGCGCACACCCACTGGCGCAGTGCTCGCACGTCGAGGGGGTGGAGATCAGATCGAACGGTCGAGCACGGAAGCGGTAGGAGGTACCGGTGAGTGCACCGACGGGGCACACCTGCACGGTGTTACCCGAGAAATACGATTCGAAAGGCTCCGCACCGTAGATGCCGACCTGCTGCAGGGCACCGCGTTCGAGCAGTTCGATGAACGGGTCACCCGCGATCTGCTCGGAGAATCGCGTGCATCGCGCACACAGAACGCACCGCTCCCGGTCCAGCAACACTTGCGACGACAGCGGAATCGGTTTGGGGTACGTGCGTTTGACGTCCTCGAAGCGCGATTCCGGTCTGCCGGAGGACATTGCCTGGTTCTGCAGCGGGCACTCACCGCCCTTGTCGCACACGGGGCAATCGAGCGGGTGATTGATCAGGAGCAACTCCATGACGCCTGCCTGTGCCTTGGCGGCGTCGGGCGACGAATGCTGCGTCTTGACGACCATGCCCTCGGCGACGGTCGTGGTGCACGAGGCCAGAGGTTTACGCTGGCCCTCCACCTCGACGAGGCACTGGCGGCACGCCCCGACGGGTTCGAGAAGCGGGTGGTCGCAGAACCGCGGTATCTGCACGCCCATCTGCTCGGCAGCGCGAATGACCAACGTGCCCTTGGGAACACTGATGGGAATGCCGTCGATCGTCAGAGTGACCTTGTCGGTCACGGCGTCGGTACTCATGACATCGGTTCTCCCACCATGAGTTCGGCAAGACGGGGATCGAACGGGCATCCACGGTTCTCGACGTGGGCCACGTACTCGTCGCGGAAGTAGGTGAAGGACGACACGATCGGACTCGCGGCGCCGTCACCGAGTGCGCAGAACGACTTGCCGAGGATGCTTTCGCTGATGTCGAGCAACTTCTGCAGATCGGAGTCGTTGCCTTCGCCGCGTTCCATCCGCTGCAGGATCTGCACGAGCCAGTAGGTTCCCTCCCGGCACGGTGTGCACTTTCCGCACGATTCGTGGGCGTAGAACTCGGTCCAGCGCAACACCGCTCGCACGACACATGTCGTCTCGTCGAAGATCTGCAGTGCCTTGGTGCCCAGCATCGACCCGGCCGCCGCGACGCCCTCGTAGTCGAGAGGAACGTCGAGGTGTTCGTCGGTGAACATCGGCGTCGACGATCCGCCGGGCGTCCAGAACTTGAGCCGATGGCCGGTGCGCACCCCGCCGCCGTATTCGAGCAACTCGCGCAACGTGATTCCCAGAGGCGCCTCGTACTGGCCGGGGTTGTTCACGTGTCCCGACAACGAGTACAGCGTGAAACCCGGGGACTTCTCCGATCCCATGGACCGGAACCACTCGATTCCGTTCTGCAGGATGAGGGGGACGGACGCAATGGACTCGACGTTGTTGACCACCGTCGGGCATGCGTACAACCCGGCTACCGCGGGAAACGGTGGGCGAAGTCGCGGCTGTCCACGCTTGCCCTCGAGCGAATCCAGCAACGCCGTCTCCTCACCGCAGATATAGGCGCCGGCCCCGGCGTGCACGATCAGCTCGAGGTCGAACCCGGATCCCCCGATGTCCGTGCCCAGGTATCCCGCCGCGTATGCCTCGGCCACCGCCGTGTGCAGCCGGCGCACGACGGGAATCACTTCGCCGCGAACGTAGACGAAGGCGCGCGACGCGCGAATGGCGTACGCCGCGATGATGATTCCCTCGACGAGAACGTGCGGAGTAGCCATCAACAGCGGCATGTCCTTGCATGTGCCCGGTTCCGATTCATCCGCATTGACCACGAGATAGTGCGGCTTCCCGTCACCCTGTGGAATGAAGCTCCATTTCAGACCGGTCGGGAAGCCTGCGCCCCCGCGTCCGCGCAGACCGGCGTCCTTGACCGTTCCGATGACCTCGTCCGGTGACATGGCAAGAGCCGTGGTCAATCCGGTGTATCCGCCATGACGCAGATACGACTCGAGCGTCCACGAGGACGGCTCGTCCCAGTACCGGCTCAGAACAGGACTCAGGGCCATGTCAGTCCTCCTCCCGCGACGGTACGACCGGTGCCCGCATGTCGCGTTCGCGGGCGACGGTCAGGCCGGCGAGCGACGAATGTCCGGACGTGTCACCGACACCGGGCCGTGGATCGGGGAAGCCCGCAAGAATGCGCTCGGTTTCGCGGAACGTGCACAGCGGCTCACCTCGGGTGGGAACTGCGCCCGCACCCGACCGCAGATCATCGACCAGCGCCCTCGCCGATTCCGGGGTCTGATTGTCGAAATATTCCCAGTTGACCATCACCACGGGCGCGTAGTCGCACGCCGCGTTGCACTCGATGTGCTGCAGGGTGACCTTGCCGTCCGGGGTGCTGCCACCGTGCGCGGTGTCGAGATGATCTTCGAGGGCGGCCATCACGGCGTCACCGCCCATGACGGCACACAGGGTGTTGGTGCACACGCCGACCAGGTAGTCCCCCGTAGGACTGCGCCGGTACATCGAATAGAAGGTGGCGACCGAAGCGACCTCTGCACCGGTCAAGTGCAGATGGTGCGCGCAGAATTCGATACCCGCGGGGGTGATGTATCCGTCCTCGGACTGGACGAGGTGCAGCAGCGGCAGCAGCGCCGAACCCGGGTGCGGGTAGCGGGCGATGATCGTCTCCGCGTCGGCGTCGAGGCGTGCGCGCACGTCGAGCGGGTACGACATGGGCGCACCGGGAACCACCAGCTGGGCCGACTCGTCTTGCCGGGCACCGAGTGTCACGAAGACGGGTTCGCTCTGCGTCATCGGTCCACTCCTCCCATCACGGGATCGATGCTGGCGACGGCCGCAATGACGTCGGAGAGCATGCCGCCTTCGCACATCGCAGCCACGGACTGCAGATTGGTGAACGACGGATCGCGATAGTGCACTCGGAACGGGTGCGCACCTCCGTCACTGACCATGTGGACGCCGAGTTCGCCTCGCGGCGACTCGACCGCGCAGTACACCTGCCCCGCCGGTACTCGGAACCCCTCGGTGACCAACTTGAAATGGTGGATCAGCGACTCCATCGAGCTGTCCATGATGGTCCGCACGTGGGCGGGCGACTGTCCCAGTCCGTCCTTGCCGAGTTTCAGGTCGGCCGGCCAGGCGATCTTCTTGTCCTCGGCCATCACCGGGCCCGGACGCAGCCGGTCCAGACACTGTTCGACGATCTTCAGTGACTCGGTCATTTCGTCGACGCGAATCATGTACCGGCCGTAGGCATCACTCGTGGTGGCGGTGCAGACGTCGAACTCGTAGTTCTCGTATCCGCAGTACGGGTCGCTGACCCGCAGGTCGTGTGGCAACCCGGTGGCACGCAGAATGGGTCCGGTGATGCCGAGCGCCATGCATCCGGTCAGATCCAGGTATCCGATACCATCGGTGCGCGACTTCCAGATCTTGTTGTCGTCCAAGAGATTTGCCATGTCTCGCAGGCGGGTGGGCAGGAGCGTCAACAGGTCCCTGATCTTTCCCACCGCGTCGTCCGGCAGATCCTGCGCCAACCCTCCCGGCCTGACGAAGGCGTGATTCATCCGCAATCCGGTGATGTTCTCGAAGATGTCGAGGATCAGTTCGCGTTCCCGGAAACCGAACAACATCGCCGTGACCGCGCCGAGTTCCATCCCGCCGGTTGCGAGCGCGACGAGGTGGGAGGAAATGCGATTGAGCTCCATCAGCATCACCCGAATCACGTTGGCGCGCTCGGGAATCTGATCGGTCACGTCGAGCAGTTTCTCGACACCGAGGCAGTATGCCGTCTCGTTGAAGAACGGTGACAGATAGTCCATGCGGGTGACGAAGGTGACGCCCTGCGTCCAGTTACGGAACTCGAGCGACTTCTCGATGCCGGTGTGCAGGTAGCCGATTCCACAGCGTGCCTCGGTCACGGTTTCACCCTCGAGTTCGAGGACGAGACGCAGCACACCGTGCGTGGACGGGTGCTGCGGACCCATGTTGACGACGATGCGTTCGTCCTTCATCGTGCTCGCGGCGGCGACCACGTCGTTCCAGTCCTCGCCGCTCACGGTGACCCCGGTGTCGGTGCTCAGCGGGTAGGCCGGAGGCCGGTCGGTTTCCATCAGTGATACCCCCGTCGTTGATCCGGTGGTGCGATACGGGCGCCCTTGTACTCCACCGGTATTCCTCCGAGTGGGTAATCCTTGCGGCCGGGATGCCCGTTCCAGTCGTCCGGCATCTGGATGCGAGTGAGGGCAGGGTGACCGTCGAACACGATGCCGAAGAAGTCGTACGTCTCCCGCTCGTGCCAGTCGGTGGTGGGGTAGGTCGCGAAGAGGGACGGGATGTGTGGATCCGAATCCGGCACGGACACTTCCACTCGCACACGGCGATTGTGAGTGATCGACATGAGGGCGTACACGGCGTGCAGTTCGCGACCGGGCGAGTCCGGATAGTGCACACCGCTCACGCCGAGACAGAGTTCGAAGCGTAGGTCCTGTTCGTCACGAAGTCGGCCTGCCACCGCCGGCAGATACTCCCGCTCGACGTGCAGCGTCAGTTCGTTTCGGAACACCACCACGTCGAGAGCATCCGCGGCGCTGACTCCTACCTCCGCGAGGGATGCCTCGAGTGCATCGACCAACTCGTCGAACCAACCCCCGTACGGCCGAACTGTGCGCTCGGGCAACGACACCGGACGTTCGAGACGCCCGTAACCCGAGGTGTCACCCGTTCCGTGGACGCCGAACATTCCCCGCTGCGGGCTGGAGAACTGTCGAGGCCCGGTCATCGCAGCAGGCCGGTCATTTCGATCGTGGGCTTCGCGGACAGAGCGGCCTTTTCCACCTCGCGGGCAACCTCGTCGCGGTGGACGCCGAGAGGCATCTCCTGAATCTTTTCGTGCAGCTTCAGAATTGCGTGAAGCAACATCTCGGGCCGTGGCGGACAGCCGGGAAGATAAATGTCCACCGGCACCACGTGATCGACACCCTGCACGATCGCGTAGTTGTTGAACATACCCCCCGACGACGCGCAGACGCCCATGGCGAGAACCCATTTGGGCTCGGCCATCTGGTCGTAGATCTGACGCAGCACCGGCGCCATCTTCTGACTGACCCGCCCCGCGACGATCATGAGATCGGCCTGGCGTGGAGACGCGCGGAACGCTTCCATTCCGAATCGCGCAATGTCGAACCGCCCGGAGCTCGTTGCCATCATTTCGATTGCGCAGCAGGCAAGTCCGAACGTCGCCGGCCACAGCGATCCTTTACGGACATACCCGGCCAACCCCTCGACCGTGGTCAGCAGGAAACCGCTCGGCACCTTCTCTTCTATGCCCATGGCCGCTCAGCCTTCCGAAGGTCCGTCTCGATGCTGCAGGTCAATCCCAACTGAGCCCACCTCGTCGCCACTCGTAGGCGTAGGCCACCGCGGCGCTGAAGACGAAGAGCGCCATGGCGACGAGGCCGAAGAATCCGAGCGCGTCGAAATGCACGGCCCAGGGGTAGAGAAAAACGATTTCGATATCGAAAATGATGAAGAGCATTGCCGTCAGGTAGTACTTCACCGGGTAGCGCCCGCCGCCCATCGGAAGAGCCGTCGGTTCGATTCCGCACTCGTACGCGTCGAGCTTCGCCCGGTTGTACCGTTTCGGCCCGACGATGGACGCCACGACTACGGAGAACACTGCGAAGGCCACTGCGATCAGGCCCAGTACGAGTACCGGTACGTACGCGTTCATGACCCTCCTCGCGGACCGAAACTTCCGGTGCTTGTGATCTTGACCACAGAGTAGACGCGTTGTCGGTAACCGCGTATCGGTTTCGGGGCAGAAAGTTCGTTTTGGTGAGTACTCGACCGAAAAAAGCTGTTACGCAGGGAGTTCCGTGTTCGCGATGCGTGAGCGCAGCAGCGACACGACCGTGTCGGTCAGTACGAAGGGGTCGATCGGCCGGGGCACGGCCGCCTCGGCACCCGACCACGCCGCCAGCCAGGCGTCGTCGGCTCGCCCTGTGATGACCACGATCGGCGGGCAGCCCTCGATCTCGTCCTTGAGCTGCTTCGCTATGCCGATCCCTCCCGCGGGAGCAGCCTCGCCGTCCAGAATCACCAAGTCGATGCCGGCGGCGTCCAAGTGAGCCACCACGATGGGCTCGGACGCTACCTCGACGTACTCGAGCCGCGGCAGAGCCAAATGCGGGCGCACGCCGACGGCTCTCATCACCTGTCTCCTCGCGTCGGCGTTGTCGCTGTAGAGCAGAATGATCAGCGGCGCATCCATTCCGGGCACTGTGTCGTCGGTCACACCAGCGATGCTAGACCGACGACGCTGGACCACGGCGGCTATTCGGTACGCAGGACGGCCCGAGTGCTGACAGAATCTGTTCATGACGAGTCTCGTGGACCAGCGTGAGATGCGCAGCCTGCTGGACCCGATGCCGACCGGAGAGCGCTTCGTGCTCCGCAGACAACCGGAGATCGGGTTTCCCGACGACCCGTACCTACTTCTTCTCACCGTGACGGGCGGCCGAACCCCCGACATTCGCGCCCTCGAACGCGGCAATTACGCGTGGGCGCTGCGCAAGGCGCGGGAACTGCGTATCCCGGATTGCAACATTTCCCACGACTACGTCGAAACCGACGGCAGCGACGACGGTTACGAGGGGTGGCACCTCAACGCTCGCATCGTTCGCGGCGCCTGAGCTCCACCGTCGCCTTCTACTCCGGAAGCCGCAGGTCCGGCTTGTCCAGCTCTTCGATGTTGACGTCCTTGAAGGTGATGACCCGGACGTGTTTGACGAAGCGCGCGGGCCGGTACATGTCCCACACCCACGCGTCGGTCATCCGCAGTTCGAAGTAGATCTCGCCGTCCGCGTTGCGCGGAATCATCTCCACCGAATTGGTGAGGTAGAACCGACGTTCGGTCTCGACGACGTAGGTGAACTGTCCGACGATGTCCCGGTACTCGCGGTAGAGCGAGAGTTCCATCTCGGTTTCGTACTTCTCGAGATCTTCGGCACTCATCGGTGGCGACGTCCTCCTTCTGATTCCGACCGGCCTCCGGCCTGCCCGCTTCTGATTCCGACCGGCCTCCGGCCTGCCCGCTTCTGATTTCGACCGGCCTCCGGCCTGCCCGCTGTGCAGTGATGAGTCATCATCGCGCACGCGCGGCGTCGCGGTCCATTCGACCCATGACTGCCGCCACGTCGTCCAGGCCGTCTGCTCTGGTCGCCGCCGCGACGTTGGCGTAGGTCATCCGGTGTTCGCGGCTGGGTCCGAGGTCGGAAAGCATGCGTGCGTGCATCTTCGTGCTGTATCCCTTGTGGACCGAGAATCCGTAGCCGGGCAGCTCGGTGTCCATCTCCCGCATGATGCGGTCGCGATGGACCTTGGCCAGGACGCTCGCCGCTGCGATACACGCCGCCGATGCGTCCCCGCCGATGACAGGCAGCGACGGCGCGCACAGTCCGGGCACCTTGAAGCCGTCGGTGAGGACGTATCCGGGTGTGACACCCAGGCCGGCGATCGCTCGGCGCATGCCTTCGATGTTGGCCACATGGATGCCGATCCTGTCGATCTCCTCGGCGGGGAACGACACGATGCTCCACGCCGTCGCGTATCGCTTCACCTTGGGGTACAACGCTTCTCGCGTCCGCTCGGTGAGCTTCTTGGAGTCGTCGATATCGGCCAGAGACGACAGAGCCCGTTCACCGAGCACACACGCCGCCACCACCAACGGGCCGGCGCAGGCACCGCGCCCGGCCTCGTCGACACCGGCGACCGGACCCAGACCGGAGCGCAACAGGGCCGCTTCCATGGTCCGCAGCCCGGCAGCCTTGCGAATGACGACGCGCGGCGGCCAGGACGTACGAGAGAGCCGCGGAATCGACGTGCGGCGGGTCACTGACCTTGAATGGCCGGGGAGTCGAGCAGACCCCAACGCGACGGGGGCAACACGATCAGCTGCGCCTTGCCGATGACGTTGTCGATCGGGATAGTCCCCTGCAGCTCGTCCCCGACGTGATAGCGCGAATCCGCGGAGTTGCTCCGGTTGTCACCCATCACCCAGACGTTGCCCTCGGGAACGGTGACCGGGTCGAAGCATCGGCCGGACTTCAAAGGCGTATCGCAGGTCTGCTGGCCGGGGGTGAACGGAAAGTCCATCTTGATGTACGGCTCGTCGAGTGGTTTGCCGTCCACCAGAACCCGGCCCTGATCGTCGCAGCACTGTACGGTCTGGCCGCCGGTGGCGATGACACGCTTGACCAGATCGTTCTCGTCCGGTGCGACCAACCCGACCAGCGAGCCCAATTCCTGGAAGCCCCGCTTGATCGTGTTGGACGAGCGGGTGGAGACGAAGTCCCCGTCCCACGACTCCGGCCCCTTGAAGACCACCACGTCACCGGGTTGCGGATCGCCGAATCGGAAGGACACCTTCTCGACGACGATCCGGTCACCGGTGCAGCCGGCACAGCCGTGCAACGTCGGCTCCATCGATTCCGAGGGAATCAGATAGACCCGCGCGATGAACGTCTGCAAAAGAAAACTGAGTAACAGAGCAACGACGATGAGGATCGGAAGCTCACGCCAGAACGAGCGCTGCTTCTTCTCTTTCTTGACGGGTTGCTGAGACCCGTCTGGTTCGCTGCCGCTTTCAGGAGGAAGAGTCTGCGCCACCGGTTCAGGCTAGCGTCAGCGCTTCTCTTTGATCTTGGCAGCCTTGCCGCGGAGCTCACGCAGGTAGTACAGCTTGGCGCGACGCACGTCACCGCGGGTGACGACCTCGATCTGAGCGATGTTGGGGGTGTGCACCGGGAAGGTGCGCTCGACGCCCACGCCGAAGGAAACCTTGCGGACGGTGAACGTCTCGCGGATGCCGCCGCCCTGACGACGAATCACGACGCCCTTGAAGATCTGGACACGCTCTTTGGTGCCCTCGATGACCTTGACGTGCACGTTCAGGGTGTCACCGGCGCGAAATTCGGGGATATCGTCGCGAAGCGACTTGTTGTCCAGGAAGTCCAGGGTGTTCATATTCGTCATCCTTGCGTTGAATCGCGTGAGCAGAGGACCCGAGCGGCTACCGCCGATGCGTGACGCGCCGGCGATGCTCGACTGGTTCGTACTCCGAGTAGGTGTCTACCGCGGCACGACGAACAGAGCCGTGCGTAGGCAACCCGTCGATTGTGCCAGACGGACCCCGGACCGACGAAATCGTGGACCGACGAGCGCTAGATGGACACTCGTCGTCTGTCGTCCCCGGATGTGGGCGGTGGCGGTGCGGCAACCACGGTGCGATCGAGTTCGACCTCGGTGGCCTCGAGAACATGCTCGACGTTCGGCGTCCCGGCGATCATGTCCTGCGTCCAGATCTTGGCGCGGATGAGCGGGCGCCGAATGTTCTTCTCGCGGCGCAGTGCTCGCTCCATGCGTTTCGGCTTGCGGGTGTAGCGCCACCGTGCCCACGGGGCGCTCGGCCGGGACAGCCGGATGGCGCCGACGATCAGCAACGGGAACACGAAGAGTCCGACCAGTCCGGTCCAGATCTTCCCCTTGAGCAACACCATCCCCGCGAGCAGAAGGTTCACGACCGCCAGCGCGACGATCAGACCGCGAACCGCAGGGTTCGGGTCCTCGCGGAATCCCGACACGTCGAAGAGTTCGAGGGGGCGCAGACCGAACAGCAGCATCACGGTGACCGCGATGGCCACGAAGACCGCGTCGACCGACGCGCGACCCTGCTCGGCCCAGTAGACGTCGGCAAGGTAGAAGATCAGCGCGAACTCGTCGAGGACCAGCGCGGCGCCGATGCCGAAGAACGTCGCCAACACGGCGCCGGTGGTTTGCGTCCCGTCGACGTAGACCGCGATGAGCGCGATTCCCGAGGCCAGCATGCACACGACACCGAACACGACGTGATGCACATGATGGCCGCCCGGGGTCACGTTCCCCGGCCACCACCTCACCTGCGCGCGAATCAATCGCACGCTGACGCGAATGAAGACGAAGCCGACGATGAAGCCCACCAGAAAGAAGAGCAGCGGAAGACGTCCGTGCTCCGCGAGATGGTGCATCCACCGATCCATGATCGTGAGCTTAACTGCGACGCGACGGCGCTATTTGCCGAATCCGGCACGTCGCAGCGCGTCCGCCATCGAACCCGCGGCCGGTGGCGCACTCGCCGGACGCGAACCGCTCTGCTTCGGCGAGCGGTTGGGAGCGGCAGCGGGTTTGCTGCCCCCGCGAGGACGGTCCGCCGACTTGCGCGGACCAGCCGGTGCTCCCACCTCGTCGTCCAAACGCAGAGACAGGCCGATGCGCTGGCGTGGGAGGTCCACCTCCATCACCTTCACACGTACGACGTCACCCGACTTCACCACCTCGCGCGGATCCTTGACGAACGAGTGCGACATCGCGGAGACGTGGACCAGTCCGTCCTGGTGCACGCCGATGTCGACGAACGCACCGAACGCCGCGACGTTGGTCACCTGCCCTTCGAGAACCATCCCCGGCTTCAGGTCCGCGACCTTCTCGACGCCGGCTGCGAACGTCGCGGTCTTGAACTCCGGTCGAGGATCCCGGCCCGGCTTCTCGAGCTCGGCCAGGATGTCGGTGACCGTCGGGAGCCCGAACCGGTCGTCGACGAAGTCCGACGGCGACAATGTGCGCAGGACGGCGCTGTTGCCGATCACTTCGCGCACACCGACCCCCGCCTTGCCCACGATGCGGCGCACCACCGGGTAGGCCTCGGGGTGCACGCTGGACCGGTCGAGTGGATCGTCTCCGCCGGAGATACGAAGGAAGCCCGCGCACTGCTCGAAGGCTTTCGGGCCCAGTCTCGCAACGTCCTTCAGCGCACGGCGGTTGGGAAACGGTCCGTGCTGGTCGCGGTGAGCCACGATGGACTCGGCCAGCGAACCCGCCACGCCGGACACACGGGAGAGCAGAGGTACCGACGCGGTGTTGACGTCGACACCGACGGCGTTCACCGCGTCCTCGACCACGGCGCCGAGCGACCGCGCGAGCATCGTCTCGGACACGTCGTGCTGATACTGACCCACGCCGATCGACTTCGGGTCGATCTTGACCAGTTCGGCAAGTGGGTCCTGCAGACGTCGTGCGATGGACACGGCACCACGGATCGAGACATCGAGATCGGGAAGTTCCTGCGAGCCGTACGCCGAGGCGGAGTAGACGGACGCACCCGCCTCCGACACGACGACCTTGGTCAGCTTCGCATCGGGAAACTTGGTGATCAGTTCGGTTGCGAGCGTGTCGGTTTCGCGCGACGCGGTCCCGTTGCCGATCGCGATCAACTCGACCCTGTGCTTGGCGGCCAGTGCGGCGAGCGTCGCGAGGGCGTCGTTCCACTTGCCCTGCGGCTTGTGCGGGTAGATGGTCTCGTAGTCGAGGACCTTGCCGGTGGCGTCGACGACCGCGATCTTCGTACCCGTTCGGAAGCCCGGATCGAGTCCCATCGTGGTGCGGCTTCCCGCTGGTGCTGCGAGGAGGAGGTCCTTAAGGTTGGACGCGAAGACGTCGACCGCGTCCGCCTCGGCGCTCTGCCGCAACCGCATCCGGGTGTCGATCGCCAAGCTCAGCAGGAGCTTGGTGCGCCACGCCCAGCGGACGGTGTCGAGCAACCACGGATCCGCGGGCCGCCCGCGATCGGCGATGTCGAACCGCGTTGCGATGCGGCCTTCGTACACAGAACGGGCGCCGGGTTCCTGCTCGTCGCGCTCGGGTTCCATCGTGAGCGCCAGCACCTCCTCCTTCTCACCGCGCAGGGCGGCGAGAATGCGGTGCGAAGGCACTGTGGTGAACGGTTCCGAGAACTCGAAGTAGTCGGCGAACTTGGACCCTTCGTCCTCCTTGCCTTTACGCACTTTCGCCGTGAGCCGGCCGCGGGCCCACATCAGCTCGCGCAGCTCACCGACCAGGTCGGCGTCCTCGGCGAACTGCTCGACGAGAATTGCCCGAGCGCCGCTCAGCTGCTCCTCGGAGTACTGCGCGGGGTCGGCCGTCGGGTCCGAGATCAGCGCATCGGCGACGGGCTGGTGACCGGCCTCGCGGGCGATCTGCGCTTTGGTGCGACGCTTGGGCTTGAACGGCAGGTAGATGTCCTCGAGCCGCGCCTTGGTGTCGGCGAGAAGCAGGCTGCTCAGCAGTGTGTCGTCCAGCTTGCCCTGCGAGCGAATGGATTCCACGATCGACTCGCGCCGTTCGTCGAGCTCCCGAAGGTAGCGAAGGCGCTCGTCGAGGTTGCGCAGCTGGGTGTCGTCGAGGGTTCCGGTGACCTCTTTGCGGTAGCGGGCGATGAACGGAACCGTCGCTCCCCCATCGAGAAGATCGACCGCAGCGCGGACCTGTTCCTCACGGATCTGCAGTTCTTCGGCTATACGTTGGTTGACTGACTTCTGAACTTGCGTCACGGCGATGGACCCTACCGCGCCGGTACTGTCGGACGGGTATCGAGACCGAGGGGTAGAACGCGATGACGAGGTGGGCGTCTGCTTTCGCGGTCGTCGCGGTGCTCGGTGTCTGCGCATGCTCCGCGCCTGTCGTCGACGAGCCGCCCTCGGTGACCACACCGGAGTTCCCGGCTGCCGACATGGAGACCGCACCGGACCTCACCGGCCGCCTGCAGCAAGCCACGGACGGTGCCGCGGCTCGGGGTGCGCAGCTCTCCGTCGGATTCCTCGACCGCACCACCGGTACGTACATGGGAGTCGGGGACACCGATCCCATCGAAACGGCCTCTGTGGTCAAGCTTTTCATCGCCGACGACATCCTGTTCCGCGAGTCGCGCGGCGAGATCGTTCTGACGCAAACCGACCTGGACAACCTCGCCCCGATGCTGACGTCCTCGGACGACAGTGCCGCCGAGGTCCTGTGGAGTTCGTACGGGGACACCGACATCGTCACTCGCGTCGCCTCCCGGTACGGCTTGGTGGCGACGACTCCGCCCGCGAACGGCAGATGGTGGAACACCGAGACCACCGCCGCGGACATCGTCCGCTACTACGCATCGTTGCTCGACGGGACCGGCGGACTCGCGCGCGACCGCGCCGATCGCATCATCGGCCTTCTCGAATCGTTCACGCCCGAGGGCACGGACGGTTACCCGCAGTCGTTCGGCATTCCGTCGGCACTACCGGGCGAAACGACGCGCGGAGTCAAACAGGGCTGGATGTGTTGTGTCTCGAACCGATGGATCCATCTCTCGACGGGGTTCGTCGGTGACGGCGCACGGTACGTCGTGGCGGTCATGTCGCGCGAAGAGTTGTACCAAGGCGCGGACGGGGCGGCCGACGGTATCGACACCGCCCCCGCGGACGACGACGGCGCGAAGCACGCCCGCGCAACCGTGACGGGCGCACTGAAGATCCTGTTCCCGACCGGGACCGTGGCGGGCTAGGGCTGGTCCGGCAGCAAGTCAGGCCGACGCTCCCGTGTCCGTTGCAGCGACTGCTCCCGGCGCCAGGCCTCGATGCGCGCGTGATCGCCGGACAGAAGGATCGGGGGGACGTCGAGGTCGCGCCACGACACCGGGCGGGTATAACTAGGACCTTCGAGGAGACCGTCGGAGAACGAATCCTGCTCGTGCGATTGCTGATTGCCCAGTACACCGGGTACGAGCCGCGTGAACGCCTCGCACATCACCAGCACCGCCGCCTCTCCGCCGATCAGCACGTAGTCGCCGATGCTGACTTCCTCCACGCGAACACGGCGCGCAGCGTCGTCGACCACCCGCTGATCGATACCTTCGTAGCGGCCGCAGGCGAACACGAGGTGCTCCTCGTGCGACCAGCGCTGCGCCGTCTCCTGGGTGAAGGGCACGCCCGCGGGAGTGGGGACCACGAGTATCGAGTTCTCGTCCAGCACTTCGTCGAGCGCGTCCCCCCACACGGTGGGCTTCATGACCATTCCCGGCCCGCCGCCGTACGGCGAATCGTCGACGGCCTTGTGCACGTCGTGGGTCCACGAGCGGAGGTCGTGCACGCCGAGTTCGACGAGTCCCTTGTCGATTGCTTTGCCCAGCAGGGCAGTTCGCAACGGTTCGAGGTATTCGGGAAAGATGGTGACGACATCGATACGCACGTCAGTCCCCGTCCAGGAGACCTTCGGGAGGGTCGATCTCGATCGTTCGATCGTCACGGGACACGGACGTGACGATGGCTGCGACGAACGGAACCAACAGCTCTCCGGCATCCTGACCGGCGGGTCGGATGGACAGCAATTCGCCTGCAGCGGAATGCAGTACCTCGATCACCGTGCCCACCTCGACACCGGCCTGCGCGTGATCGGCCCCGAACCGCACGGCCATGCCTTCGAGTTCGTGGTCGTAGAACTCGTCCGGATCGTCCGACGGTGGCAGTTCCGATGTGTCGACGACGAACAGCACGCCGCGCAGGGCATCGGCCTCACCACGATCGGTGATCCCCTCGAGACGCAGCAGAAGCCGCCCGGAGTGTTCCCGGACGGCTTCCACCGTGTACTCGGTGACGACGTTCGAACGACGAGGCTTGCCGCGCAGCGTGTTACCCACTGCAAAGCGATCGTCGGGATCGTCAGTGCGTACTTCGACGACGAGCTCACCTTTGATGCCGTGCGACTTGGCCACACGACCGACGACGAGCTCCACTGCGCTGTTACTGATCCGTGTCGACGACGTCGACACGAATTCCGCGTCCACCGATGCCGGCGACGAGGGTCCGCAACGCTGTGGCGGTGCGACCACCACGGCCGATCACCTTCCCCAGATCGTCGGGGTGCACATGCACCTCGACGGTGCGGCCACGGCGGCCGGTGATCATCTCGACACGGACGTCATCGGGATTCGCGACGATGCCGCGAACCAGATGCTCGATCGCATCGGCGACGACGGTGCTCACTTCTCGGCGGCCTCGCCCGTTGCGTCGGCTGCGGTGTCAGCGGCCTCGTCGGTCTTGGCGGCCTTCTTCTTCTTCGGGGTGGTGGCGTCGCCGGTGGGGGCGTCGTCGGCCTGCGCGAGTGCAGCGTTGAACAGGTCGAGCTTCGACGGCTTGGGCTCGGCGTGGCGCAGGGTGCCTTCGGTGCCGGGAAGGCCCTTGTACTTCTGCCAGTCACCGGTGATCTTCAGGAGGGCCTCGACGGGCTCGGTCGGCTGCGCGCCGACACCCAGCCAGTACAGGGCGCGCTCGGAGTTGACGTCGATGAGCGACGGCTCTTCCTTCGGGTGGTACTTGCCGATGGTCTCGATGGCACGGCCACCACGGCGGGTACGCGCGTCGGCGACGACGATGCGGTACTGCGGGTTGCGGATCTTGCCGAGACGGGTGAGCTTGATCTTGACGGACATGCTGGTAGAGCCTCTTTCGATGATTGGTCACGGCGCAATTCAGCGGTGCGCATGGCATGTGCACCCGGTTTTGCGATGAAGGATGTCGTGACCGCCGCGCGGTACGTAACCGGAGACGGGCGAACAGCGGTCCATTCTGCCAGACCGCTGCCCGCCCACGAAATCCCGACCGGCCTCCGGCCTGCCCGCCCGCGAAATCACGCCACACTCACTTCAGCGGCTTCACCGCCAACACCGGCTTGGGGCAGTCCAGCAACACCCGCTGGGCGGTACTTCCCATCAGCAGTTTGCCCACCGGCGACCGGTGCCGGATCCCGATGACCAACAGATCGGCCGCGTCGTCCTCCATGGCTTCCAGAAGCGCCTCCACGAGATCGCTCACCACCGACTGGTCGAGGACGAATTCCAGCCCTGAGTTGTCCAGGGCCCCGCGCAGTTCCCCCACCTCACCGGAATCGGCGAAGTGCGGATCGGCCAGCGCGTCGCCCTTGGTCACGTTGAGCACCTTCAGCGAGGTGCCGCGTACGCGGGCTTCGGCAATGCCGTGTTCGAGTGCCGCGGCACCGTAGACATCCGGGGTGTAACCGACGACGATCATGCGTTTTCCTTCTCTCGGTCGGTCGGGAGGCTCGCGATCTTGGTGCGCGGGCCGATCAATTTGGCCAACAGGGGTGCGGCGAGGAGCACGACGATGATCACGTACACGACCACCGCAATGGGCTCGGAGAACACTCCGCTCCAGTCGCCGCCGTTCAACTGCAACGTCTGTCGAAGCTGACGCTCGATACGCGGCCCGAGGATGACACCGATGATCAGCGGCAGGACCGGTAGACCGAATCGGCGCATCATCAGCCCGAGCAGTCCGAACACCAGCAGGAGTGCGAGGTCGAGCCACTGCAGGTTGACGGCGAACGCGCCGAGGACGGCGAAGAACAGAATGCCGGCGTAGAGGTACGGCCGCGGCGTGCGGAGCAGCTTGGCCCACAACGGCGCCAGCGGGAGGTTGAGCACGAGCAGCAGGAAGTTTCCGATGAACAGGCTCGCGATCAACGTCCACACCAGCAGCGGCTCCTTGTCGAACAGCGTCGGTCCCGGCTGGATGCCGTAGGACACGAACGCCGTCAACATCACGGCCGCGGTGGCGTTGGTGGGAAGTCCGAGCGACAGCATGGGCACGAGAGTGCCTGCGGCAGAAGCGTTGTTGGCCGCCTCCGGACCTGCGACACCCTCGATGGCGCCCTTACCGAACTCCTCCGGGTGCTTCGAGAGCTTCTTCTCCGTGATGTAGGAGAGGAACGTCGGCAGTTCGGCGCCGCCGGCCGGAAGAGCGCCGAAGGGAAATCCGTAGGCGGTACCGCGAAGCCACGGCTTCCACGACCGTCGCCAATCGCTCTTGCCCATCCACGGCCGTCCGACCGGGATGACCTCCGCAGGCTTGCGGCGCAGATGCGCTGCGACCCAGAGTGCCTCGCCGAGTGCGAACACGGCCACCGCGATGACGACGATGTCGATGCCGTCCGAGAGCTGCGGGATACCGAAGGTCGCACGCGGTTGGCCGGTGAGGAAGTCGATCCCGACGAGACCGATCGCCAGACCGAGCAGCAGCGAGATGAGACCGCGCAGCTTCGAGCTGCCCAGAACGGCGGTGACGGCCACCATCGCCAGCAACATGATCGCGAGGTACGACGGTGCGCCGAGGGTGACGGCGAAGCGAGAGACCATGGGCGCGAACAGAACCAGCAACATCGTGCCGATCGATCCGGCGACGAACGATCCGATGGCGGCGGTGGCGAGCGCTTGCGCGGCCCGTCCCGCCTTGGCCATCTTGTTCCCCTCGATAGCCGTGATCACCGACGACGACTCACCGGGGGTGTTGAGCAGGATCGAGGTGGTGGAGCCGCCGTACATTCCGCCGTAGTAGATACCGGCGAACATGATGAACGCGGCGCTGGGGCTGACGTTGTAGGTGATGGGAAGCAGCAGCGCCACGGTCATGGCGGGTCCGATTCCGGGCAGCACGCCGACGGCGGTGCCGAGCAGAACGCCGATGCATGCGTAGAGCAGATTCATCGGTGTCGCGGCTTGGGAGAATCCCTCCAGAAGCCAGTCGAAGTTGTTCATCTAGAGGATTCCGTCCAGTATGCCTGCGGGAAGCGGGATTCCGAGTCCGACGTAGAACGCGTAGAAGCTGATGAGCGAGAGCACCAGACCGATACCGATGTTGCGGATCCAGTGCCGATTTCCGAGAACCGTTGCAGCGCCGCCGAACAGAAGCGCACCCATGATCACCCAGCCGAGCAGGTCGACGAATGCGATCGTGGCGACGAACAACCCGACCAGCAGTCCGACGGTCTTCCAGTCCGCCGGCGACGAGGTGTCGATGTCTTCGCCGTCGTCGGGCTCACCCTTGCTACCGCGAAGGGTTGCGATGACCAGGAGCACCGCACACACCAGCATCGCGATTCCGATGACCAGTGGAAACAGTTTGGGGCCCACCGGATCCACCTTGGCGAACTCGGCCGTCAACGACATCGCGTCGACGATGAGGAACACTCCGACCACCAGAAGGACTGCGCTGACCACGAACTGCGCACGATCCTGTGTCGGTGCCTGACGATCCGGCCGAACCGGGGCGCTCATACGAGACCCAGCTCGGTCAGCGTCGACTCGACACGCTTGTCCTGCTCCTGCAGGAACGTCTCGAATTCGTCGCCCGTGGAGAACGCGTCGATCCATCCGTTGGTCACGAGTGCTTCCTTCCATGCGTCGGTGCCGTGCAATTGCGTCAGGGCGGCGATCATCTCCGCCTTGACCTTGTCGTCGAGGCCGGGCGGGGCCAGGATGCCGCGCCAGTTGGTGAACTCGAGGTCGATCCCGGCCTCGGTCAATGTGGGGGCGTCTATCCCGGGCAGCCGCTCCGCGCCGGAGACGGCGAGCACCCGAACCTGACCGGCTTCGATCTGATCGACGTACTCCCCCAACCCCGAAGTGCCGGCGGTGATCTTGTTCCCCAGCAGCGCGGTCAGGAGGTCACCGCCACCGTCGTAGGCGATGTAGTTGACCGCGGTCGGGTCGATGCCGACGGCTTGGGCGGTTTCCATCGGAAAGAGGTGGTCGGGCCCACCCGGGGACGAGCCGCCGCCGATCGTGACCGTCGACGGGTCGGCCTTCCACGCGGCAATCAGGTCGTTGACCGTCTGGAACGGCGAATCGGCGGGGACGAGGATGCCTTCCTGCTCCTCGACCACCTTGGCCAGCGGTGTCGCGTCCGACACGCGAGCCGACGACCCGTTCGTGTAGACCGCACCGACGACGCCGAGGCCCATCATCATCATGAGGTCGTCGTTGCCCTCTTCGTTCATCAGTCGCGCCATGGCCACCGTGCCGCCGGCGCCGATGACGTTGAACACCTCGACGCGCCCGGTGATGTCGGTGTCCTCCATGATCTTCACCGCCGTTCGTGCGGTCAGGTCGTACCCGCCGCCGGGGCTGTTGGGCACCATCATTCGGATTCGGTGCAGGCCTTCGCCGTCGTCACCTCGGGTGACTCCGCACGACGCGAGCAACAGCAGCAGGGCCACGATGGCCACCAGCCGTCTCGTCATCGGTCCTCGTTTCGTTTGTCGGTTATGTGAGACTGTGATCGAGAGCAATCATGGGCTCGAACGTGAGGCAGGTCACGTATTCGGAGGCAAGGGAAGTTGAGTTCTTTGTGGTCACGACCGGCTGACCGAACGCGCCGACGAGGCCCGTCGTTGGCGGGGCAATTCCTCGTGCTGCAACTCGCGGTCGTCGCCGTCGTCCTGTCGGCCGTTGCCGCGGTGTCCATTCATCAGTCGACTCAGGAGTTTCGCGACCTGCGAGGCGCACGCATGTTGTCGGTCGCCGAGAATCTCGCGTCGACACCCGTCGTTCGGGAGCGACTCGGCGCGCCGCAGCCCGACCTGGTGCTGGCGCCCGAAGTGGACCGAGCGGTGGCGCTGTCCGGTGCGTCGATTGCGGAGGTCGTCTCACCGCAGCGTCGAGTGCTTGCTTCCTCCGATCCCACCCGCGTTCGAGGTGAGGCGGACCTGGGTGACAGTGACGTTCTGCGGGGCCGCGGGTGGTTCGGCGATGTCGACGTGGGCGGCGTTCGGTTCATCGCCGGCCACGTTCCCGTTCTCGATTCGAACGGCCGTGTCCTCGGTGTCGCGACCGTGGCAGAGGAGTATCCGTCGACGTGGACGTTGCTGTCCGACGCCGGGGCTCGGCTGCTGGTCTACCTGGGACTGGGTGCCGGTCTCGGTCTGGTCGGCTCGTGGCTGCTGTCGCGTCGAATGCGTCGACACACGTTCGGATTGGAGACTGCCGAGATCGCCAGCCTGGCCGATCACCGAGAAGCGTTGCTGCACAGCATTCGTGAGGGTGTGATCGCGGTCGGAAACGACGGTGCGATCACCATGATCAACGACAGTGCCAGCGTTCTGCTCGATCTCGACCCCGACGTCGTGGGACGTCGGGTGGCCGACGTGGGGATGGATCCGGGCGTTCGAGATCTCCTGCTTGCCGACGGCGACGTCGAAGATGTCGTGGTGACCACGGCGACGCGGGTTCTTGCGCTCAACCGCCGTAGCGCAACCAGCCGAGGCCAGCACATCGGCTCGGTCACCACCATGCGCGACAGCACCGAGCTTGCGTCGATGCAGAGCCAACTCACGTCGCACAAATCCGTGACGGACACCCTGCGCGCTCAGACCCACGAATTCGCGAACCAACTGCACACGATCTCTGGACTGGCCCAGCTCGGCAGCTACGACGAGGTGACTGCCCTGGTGGGAACGCTGACCCGCAGGCGCGCCGAGATCAGCGAATCCATCACCGCGCACATCAAGGACCCGGCCGTGGCCGCGTTGCTCATCGCCAAGACGTCGCTCGCTGCCGAGACCGGTGTGCGCCTGACCCTCGATCCCCACTCCGATCTCGGCGTCCTCGATCCGAGCATGGCGACCGACGTGATCACGGTGGTGGGCAACCTCGTCGACAATGCGCTCGACGTGTCGCGTCAGCACGGGGAGCGAGCCATCACCGTTGCGATCCGAGACGGCGACGATCTCACCGTCGAAGTCGAGGACTCCGGCCCCGGTGTGCCGCTGGAGCTGCGCGACGTCATCTTCTCGCGCGGAGTGTCCTCGAAACCGGACATGCCGGGTGGCCGCGGAATCGGGCTCGCGTTGGTGCGGTTGGTGAGTGTCCAGCACGGCGGCACCGCGTCGGTGGACGACGCCGAATCCGGGGGCGCACGGTTCCGGGTGCGAATTCCGCTGGCACAAACCAGCAGCGACGGGAGAGGGTGACTCGGTGCCCTCGGTGGTGGTGGTCGACGACGATTTCATGGTGGCGGACATCCACCGTCGTTTCGTCGACGCAACGGACGGGTTCACCACGGTTGCGGTGGCGCACTCGGCTGCCTCGGCTCTCGCGGCCGTGACCGAGTTCTCGCCCGACCTTCTTCTGCTGGACGTTCATCTTCCGGATGCGTCGGGGCTCGACGTACTGCGGTCGCTCCGCGCCGAAAGCAACCCGGTCGGAGTCATCATGATCACCGCCGCGCGTGAATTGGACACCGTGGCAAGCGCTTTGCACGGTGGGGCCGCCGATTACCTGATCAAGCCCTTCGAGTACCCGCAACTCCGGGAGAAGCTCGAAGCGTTCCGGGCGCGCGTAGAGACGTTGGCATCGGGTCGAGCCGACCAGAACCTGGTCGATTCACTCTTCGGGAAGAACGCAGCCGCGTCCGACACGAGTCGGCTCCCGAAGGGGATGTCGACGGAGACCGGTCGGCTCATTCTGCGGTCGTTGTCGTCCGGGACAGAGATGTCCGCGACCGAATGCGCCGACGCCGTGGGCATCTCCCGCGTCAGCGCCCGGCGGTACCTCGAGCACTTCCTTGCCACCGGAGCGCTCGACGTGCGCCTGCAGTACGGAAAGGCAGGGCGACCCGAGCGTCGCTACCGCGGCCGCTGAATCCGGCCGCCGAGCAGGACGAGGTCCGGCGCGGACAACACGTCCGGTCCGGTTCTCGGATCCTGTTCGTACACAACCACATCTGCAGGTGCGCCGTGTTCCAGTCCGGCCCGTCCGAGCCAGGTGCGCGCCGACCACGAGGCCGCACCCAGCGCCTCCGTGGGCGAGAGTCCCACCCGGGTGAGCGCAGCGACCTCGTCCGCGATGCGGCCATGCCTGATGGATCCGCCGGCGTCGGTTCCGGCGAAGATCGGTACCCCGGCGTCGTGGGCCCGCCCGACGGTGTCCGCGACTCGCGCATGGAGATCGCGCATGTGAGCTGCGTAGGCCGGGTACTTCGACGCCGAGTTCGCGATGTCGGGAAACGTCTCGATGTTGATCAAGGTGGGGACCAGCGCGGTGCCGTGGTCCACCATCATCGCCACGGTCTCGTCGGTGAGGCCGGTGCCGTGCTCGATGCAGTCGATTCCGGCGCCGATCAGTCCCGGCAGCGCATCCTCACCGAAGACGTGAGCGGTGACCCGGGCGCCTTCGCGATGCGCGGCGTCGATGGCGTCCTTCAGGATCCTGTCGTTCCACAGCGGGGCCAGGTCGCCGACGCTGCGATCGATCCAGTCCCCCACCAGCTTGACCCAACCGTCTCCCAGACGCGCTTGTTGCGCAACAGCTTCCGGCAGTTGTGACTCGTCTTCGAGATCGACGGCGAGGCCGGGGATGTATCGCTTCGGCATGGCGATGTGTCGACCGGCGCGGATGATGCGCGGCAGGTCCGGGTAGTCGTCGAGGACCCGGGTGTCGACCGGGGACCCCGCGTCCCGCAGAAGCAGCGCGCCTACATCACGTTCGGTCTCGGCCTGTTCTATGGCGCCGGGAAGGTCCTCGTGCCCGCCGCCGTACTTGATGCCCACGTGGCAGTGCGCATCGACGAGACCAGGCAGGATCCACCCACCGTCGCACACGGTCTGCGCGTTCGTGATCGGCTCGAAGGAGATGACCCCGTCGTGCACCCAGAACTCGATCGCGTCGCCGTCGGGGAATCCCACGCCGCGCAGGTGGTACACGGCTACTTCTTCGGAAGCTTCAACTGTGACAGATCGATTCCTTCGAGCCCTGGTGGCAACTGGTCGAGCCCCTTCGGCATTCCGGACAGGTCCGGCATACCGGCGGGCATACCACCCGCCATGCCCGGGAATCCGCCGCGCACCTTCGGCGGGGTGGGTCCGCGTCCACCCTTCTTGCCCTTCTTGCCCTTGACTTTTCGCTGATTGGCCTTGCGGGCGCCAGGCATTCCCATGCGACCGGCCATGGACGCCATCATCTTTCGCGCTTCGAAGAAGCGGTCGACGAGTTGGTTGACGTCCGAGACCTTCACCCCGGACCCGTTGGCGATGCGGAGTCTGCGTGACGCATTGATCATCTTCGGATCGGCGCGCTCTGCGGGCGTCATGCCGCGGATGATCGCCTGCACGCGATCGAGTTGCTTGTCGTCGACCGCCGCCAGCGCATCCTTCATACCCGCCGCTCCGGGGAGCATCCCGAGCAGATTGCCGATGGGACCCATCTTGCGGATTGCCATCATCTGTTCGAGGAAGTCCTCCAACGTGAGCTGGCCGGAACCGATCTTCGCTGCCGCGTCTTCGGCCTGCTGGGCGTCGAAGACGTTCTCGGCCTGCTCGATCAGGCTGAGCAGATCGCCCATTCCGAGGATGCGGCTCGCCATGCGGTCGGGGTGGAAGACGTCGAAGTCCTCGAGCTTCTCACCCGTCGACGCGAACATGATGGGTCGTCCGGTCACTTCGCGCACGCTCAGCGCGGCACCACCGCGGGCGTCGCCGTCGAGCTTGGTGAGCACGACACCGGTGAAGCCGACACCGTCCTGGAAGGCCTGCGCCGTACTGACGGCGTCCTGGCCGATCATGGCGTCGAGCACGAAGAGGGTTTCGTCCGGCTGAGTCGCGTCACGAATGCCGGCGGCCTGAGCCATGAGCTCCTCGTCGATGCCGAGGCGGCCGGCGGTGTCGACGATGACGACGTCGAAATGCTTGTTCTTTGCCTCGGCGATGCCGGCGCGAGCAACTTCGACCGGATCGGCTGCGGTGATACCGAGGGCGTTGTCCCCGCCGCCGATGGATGTGCCGGGATGCGGTGCGTACACGGTGGCACCGGCTCGCTCACCGACGATCTGCAGCTGGCTGACCGCGCCGGGACGCTGGAGGTCGCAGGCCACGAGCAGCGGGGTGTGGTTCTGGTCCTTGAGCCACTTGGCCAGCTTGCCCGCGAGTGTCGTCTTACCGGAGCCCTGCAGACCGGCGAGCATGATGACCGTGGGCGGGTTCTTGGCGAACTCGATGCGTCGGGTTTCGCCACCGAGAATGCCGACGAGTTCCTCGTTGACGATCTTGACGACCTGCTGGGCCGGGTTCAGCGCTGCGGAAACCTCGGCGCCCTTGGCGCGTTCCTTGATGCGCGTGATGAACGAGCGCACCACGGGCAACGCGACGTCGGCCTCGAGCAGCGCAAGGCGAATCTCGCGGCACACGGCGTCGATGTCGGCGCCCGACAGTCTGCCCTTGCCCCGAAGATCCTTGAGGCTTCCGGCCAACCTGTCGGAGAGGGATTCGAACACCGATAACGCTCCTGAACTGAACTATTACTGTGCAGCGGTCGCCATCCACCCTAGTCGGCTTCGGCGTCCTCGGGCTTCCTGGGTTCGAGGCCGGGAACCACGGCGAGGATCGCACGCTCGAGTTCCCGACGCGCCTCCGTGCTGTTCGCGCCCGGCATGTCGATGCAGAACGAATCCACGACGGACGACCCGAGTGTGGCGACCTTGGCCCAGCGCACGTCGGCGCCCTGATGCTCGAGCACCGACGCGAGCCGGCACAGCAGGCCCAGGCGGTCCTCGGCCCGGAGTTCGACGATGACCTGACCGGGCACCGCGGTGTCGAACCAGATGATGCGCGGCGGCGCCTGCGCGTAGAGCGGCACCGCCGACAACTCGTCGGCCGGCACGTCCTCGCGCGCGTCGAGTTCCTTCGCGTCCAGCACGGCGAGCAGGTCGAGTTCACCGTCGAGGGCCCGGATGAGTTCCTGTCGCAGCAGGCCGGGAGGCGGCGGAGCGCCGAACTTGGGCGCGACGACGAAGCGGTTGACGGCGGAACCCCTCGAACTGCCGACGGACGCCGAACTGCCCACGGACGCCGAACTGCCGACCGACGCCGACAGCACCCGTAGCGAGGCGAGGGCCAGAACCCCGGCGGCGTTGGACAGCAATCCCAACCGGTCGGGAGCGGTGACGGTGACCTCGTAGGTGTGCGGTCCGTCGGACGGAACGAGGTTGACGTCCACCTCCCCGTCCGCCGCGCGGGCGACGAGATCGGGATCGAGGGGGTCCGGAACGGGGAGCTCGTCACCCGCCATGACCAGTCGGCACCGACGGACGAGCTCACCGATCAGCGAACTCTTCCAGTCGCCCCAGACTCCGGGGCCCGTCGCCAGCGAGTCGGCTTCGGCGAGCGCATGCAGCAGTTCGAGCAGAGCCTGGTCGCCGCCGATCGCGTCGACGACACCACCGATGGTGGCTGAATCGTCCAGGTCGCGGCGGGTGGCCACCTCCGGAAGGAGTAGGTGATGCCGCACCATCGCGCTCAGCAACTCGACGTCGGTGGGCCAGAGTCCGAGGCGCTTGCCGACCTGGGTCGCAAGTTCGGCGCCGACGACGCTGTGATCCCCGCCGCGCCCTTTGCCGATGTCGTGCAGCAGCGCTCCGAGAACGAGCAGGTCGGGCCGCGAGACGCGGGTGGTCAGCGCGCTGGCGTAGGCCGCGGTTTCCATCAGATGCCGGTCGACGGTCCAGGTGTGAATGGCGTCGCGCGGTGGAAGATCGCGTACCGCACCCCATTCCGGCAGCAGACGGCCCCACAGGCCGGTGCGGTCGAGCGCTTCGATGGCCGCGATCGCACGACGGCCCGCCCCGAGAAGCACGAGCAGGTCGTTCAACGCTTCCTTGGGCCACGGCTCGCGGAGTTCGGGAGCGCTGTCGGACAACCGGCCCAACGTGGACGCCGACATCGGCATCCCGGTCTGTGCCGACGCCGCGGCCACTCTCATGATCAGTCCGGGGTCCTTCCTCGGCCGTGCGTCACGGGCGAGCACCACCTCACCGGCGTGCTCGACCACGCCCTCGTCGAGGGGACGCCGCACCGGAACGCGGCGCAGGCGGGACAGACCCCGCCGCGGGATGGCATTGCCGGCGGTTCTCATTCCGACGTCGACGGAATACCCGATGGTGCGGGCCGAGTCACTGAGCACCCGAGCGAGGTCGAAGCGGTCGCCGATGCGTAGCGCCGCGGCGATCTCGTCGGCGTCCTGCGCCCTGAGTTGGTCGCGTGCGCGACCAGCGATCCGGTGCAGTTCGGTACGCACGTCGAGCAACTTCTCGTGGGCAGCCGTCAGGCCCCCACCGGGAGAATCGGGACCGAGACCGGGCATGGCGTCGGTGAGTTGCGCAATGGAGAGCGCGTCGAGCAATTGCACGTCGCGCAATCCGCCGCGACCACTCTTGAGGTCGGGTTCGGCTCGGTGTGCAATCTCGCCGCTACGCGACCATCGGGACCGCGTCTGATCGACCAGACCGTCGAACCGATCACGTATTCCGGTGCGCCACTGACGGCGAACACCGCCGATGAGCAGGTTGCTGAGTTCGACGTCGCCGGCGATGTGCCGCGCGTCGAGCAATCCGAGGGCGGCGGTGAGGTCCTGCGCGGCCACCTGCAGCGCCTGCGGCACCGTTCGGACGCTGTGATCGAGCTTGATGTGTGCGTCCCACAAGGGGTACCAGAGTTGATCGGCGACCTGCGAGACCAGCGCGGGGTCGATGTCGTCGTGGAGCAGAACCAGGTCGAGGTCGGAGAACGGCAGCATCTCGCGCCGGCCCAATCCGCCGACGGCGACGATCGCGAACCCGCTGTCGGGTTTGATTCCTACGTCGGAACCCTTTGTGGTCAACCAGAATTCGTGTAGATCCGTGAGCGCCAGGCGTAGCGCCGGTGCGTCCAGACGACGACCGAGACTACCGCCCTGCAGCAACTGCTCACGGGCCGCGACGAGGTCGGAAGCAGCGTTGTTCCCAGCCATGGGCTCACCCCTTCACCGAATTTGATCCAGACACCGGTGGCCGCGTGCACGCCGACGAATCGACGCGGACGCGGCCACCGATCGAGCAGAGACTTGCGAACTCCTACAGGGCGTCGGTCCCGCGCTCGCCCGTGCGAACTCGGACGACCGCTTCGACCGGGGAGACCCAGACCTTGCCGTCACCGATCTTGCCGGTGCGGGACGCTTCGACGATGACCTCGACGACCTTGTCCACGGCAGCGTCGTCGACGACGACCTCCACCCGAACCTTGGGAACGAAGTCCACCGAGTATTCCGCACCGCGGTAGACCTCGGTGTGACCCTTCTGCCGGCCGTAGCCCTGCACCTCGCTGACGGTCATACCCAGGACTCCGGCCTGCTCGAGCCCGGTCTTGACGTCCTCGAGCGTGAACGGCTTGACGATTGCCGTGATCAACTTCATCTCTTACGCCTCCTTGCTGGACAAGCGGCCCAGCGAATTTCCACCGAGTGCAGCAAAATCGTATGCCGTCTCGGCGTGTTCGGACTCATCCACACCGAGAGACTCGCTCTCGTCGTCGGCACGCAGTCCGACGGTGAACTTGACGATGTACGCGATGATCGCAGTTCCGACCAGCGAGTACAGCAGAACCGCACCGGCACCGACGGCCTGGCGCCACAGCTGGTCGACTCCACCACCGTAGAACAGGCCTTCGACGCCCGCGGGGGCTTCGCTGGTCGCGACGAGCCCGACCATCAGGGTGCCGACGATGCCACCGACCAGGTGGACGCCGACGACGTCGAGCGAATCGTCGAACCCGAACTTGAACTTCAGTCCCACTGCGAGGGCACAGAGAACACCGGACACGACGCCGATGGCCAGGGCCCCGACCACGTTGACCGACGAGCAGGACGGAGTGATCGCGACGAGTCCGGCAACGATGCCCGACGCACCGCCGAGGCTCGTGGCGTGTCCGTCGCGGATGCGCTCGGTGAGAAGCCAGGCGAGCATCGCGGCGCAGGTGGCCACCACCGTGGTGATGAACGTGGCACCGGCGATACCGTTCGAGCCCACCGCCGAACCGGCGTTGAATCCGAACCAGCCGAACCAGAGCAGGCCGGCGCCGAGCATGACGAACGGGAGGTTGTGCGGGCGGAACGGAGTGCCCGGCCATCCCTTGCGCTTGCCGAGGATGATGCAGAGCACGAGACCGGCAGCGCCGGCGTTGATGTGCACGGCGGTACCGCCCGCGAAGTCCACGGCGGCGAGCTTGTTCGCGATCCAGCCACCCGTTTCCGAGGTGACACCGTCGAACGCGAAGACCCAGTGCGCTACCGGGAAGTAGACGACCGTGGCCCACAGGCCGGCGAACAGCAGCCAGGGGCCGAACCGCAGACGATCGGCGACCGCGCCCGAGATGAGGGCGACGGTGATGATCGCGAACATTGCCTGGAAGGCGACGAACACGGTTGCGGGGATGGTGCCGACCAGCGGAATCGCGGCATCGGCCACGGTTGCGCCCGCGTCGTCGGTCTCGGCGAGGTAGGCACCGCCGATCAGCGACTTCAGACCGAAGTACTGGAACGGGTCACCGACGAAGTTGCCTTTGTCCTCGCCGAACGCCATCGAGTATCCGTAGAGCACCCACAGCACTCCGACGAGTCCCATGGCGCTGACGCTCATCATGATCATGTTCAGCACGCTCTTGGCGCGAACCATGCCGCCGTAGAAGAACGCAAGACCCGGGGTCATGAGTAGCACGAGTGCTGCACTTGTCAGCATCCACGCCGTGTCACCGGTGTCGGGCGCACCGATAGTGGGGAAATCCACCTTGAGCCTCCTCCTTCATCCTCCAGCCCAGCCGGTCGCGGCTGATGACCTGCAGGCAAGAGTGCTGTGGCGAAGTTTCATCGACGACACTGTGGAGTTTCAGGGGTGTGAACGCATGGGCGGTTTATGTTTCGGCCTTGTTGCGTCCACCGGTTTCTCGCCCGATTCGGTGTCGCAGACCAATTGTTGTGACCGAGCACTCAGCTGTTGTGACCGAGCACTCAGCCCAGGAGAGCGTCGACGAACGCCGCCGGCTCGAACGGTGCGAGGTCGTCGGCACCCTCGCCGAGCCCCACCAGTTTCACCGGAACGCCGAGTTCGCGCTGCACCTGGAAGACGATGCCGCCCTTGGCCGTTCCGTCCAGTTTCGTGAGCACGACGCCGGTGATGTCGACCATTTGAGCGAACACACGCGCTTGGGTGAGCCCGTTCTGGCCGATGGTGGCGTCCAGAACCAGGAGCACGTCGTCGACGGGCGCCTTCTTCTCGATGACCCGCTTGACCTTGCCCAACTCGTCCATCAGACCCGTCTTCGTGTGCAGACGCCCGGCCGTGTCGACGAGCACGACGTCGACACCGTCGGTGATGCCCTTGGTCACGGCATCGAACGCCACCGCCGCGGGGTCGGCGCCTTCCTTGCCACGCACCACTTCGGCGCCCACCCGCTCGGCCCACGTCTGCAGTTGGTCCGCAGCGGCGGCACGGAACGTGTCGGCTGCCGCCAACACCACGCGACGACCGTCGGCGACGAGAACGCGCGCCAACTTGCCCGTCGTGGTCGTCTTTCCCGTGCCGTTCACTCCGACCACGAGGAGCACCGACGGACGGTCTCCGTGCGGAAGGGCGCGAATCGCTCGGTCCATGTTCGGGGAAAGCTGGTCGATCAGGACCTCTCGGAGCAGGGCACGCGCTTGCGCTTCCGTGCGCACGTTCCGCACGGCCATCTGCTCGCGCAGCGTCGTCATGATCTCGTTCGTGGTGGCGCTGCCCAGGTCGGCAACCAGCAGCGTGTCCTCGACCTCTTCCCACGAGTCCTCGTCGAGGTCACCGCCGCCGAGAAGTCCGAGAAGGCTACGTCCGACGGCATTCTGTGATCGGGACAGCCGCCCGCGAAGGCGGTCGAGGCGACCGGCCGTGGGATCGATGTCGTCGATGACGGGCGTGGCCGTCGCGATCGGGTCGGGGGCGATGTCCACCGGAGCCGGATCTTCGGCGGACGGGAAGTCGTCGCCTTCCACCTCGTCGGGGGTGGTGACGGTTTTCTCGACGACCGGCTTCTCGGCGACGGGCGTGTCGTCGACCGGCTGTTCGGCGACCGGATCGGGCAGACCGACGTTCGTGATGCCGCGCCTCGGTGCGTCGCGCGGGATCGCTGCGTCGTCACCGACCCGCGGCTGATCATCCGTATCCGTTCGCTCCACCGGCACGGGCGACGGCTTCGGCGGGTCCAGGGTGGGCGTCGACCCGCCCTGCGAGAAATTGAACCCGGTCCCGGCGGTGTACCCACCCGAGCGGTCCTTCTTCTTTCCCTCGTCGACGGCGGCTGTCGTGTCCGCGCTCGACAGCGAGATCCGACGGCGGCGCTGCAGAACCAGGCCGACAGCGAGGGCGATGATCAGGACGGCGACGACGACCGCGACGGCAATCCATGCTCCAGTAGTCACTCGATCATCCTGTCAGCCGGTTCGATCAGGATTCGACGGGGACCTGTGCCGCCGCCTCGGAGGCCGCCGGCTCCGCGACCGGAAGGTCACGTCCGCGCATGCGCTGGGAGATCACGGTGGTGATGCCGTCGCCGCGCATGCTTACCCCGTACAACGCGTCCGCCACTTCCATCGTCGGCTTCTGGTGGGTGATGACGATCAGCTGCGACTTCTCGCGCAGTTGTTCGAACAGGCCGATCAGCCGGCGCAGGTTGGTGTCGTCGAGAGCCGCCTCGACTTCGTCCATCACGTAGAACGGAGACGGGCGGGCGCGGAAGATCGCCACGAGCATGGCCACCGCGGTCAGCGACTTCTCCCCACCGGACAGCAGCGACAGCCGCTTGACCTTCTTGCCCGGTGGACGCGCCTCGACCTCGATGCCGGTGGTCAGCATGTCGGACGGGTCGGTGAGGATGAGCCGTCCCTCGCCGCCGGGGAACAGTTTGGCGAACACACCGACGAACTCGCGTTCGACGTCCAGCCACGCCTCGGTGAATACCTGGAGGATGCGGGCGTCGACGTCGGCGACCACACCCAGCAGGTCCTTTCGGGCACTCTTGACGTCTTCGAGCTGAGTGGAGAGGAAGTTGTACCGCTCCTCGAGCGCCGCGAACTCCTCGAGAGCAAGCGGATTCACCTTGCCCAGGGTGGCCAGGTCCTTCTCGGCGCGCTTCGCGCGACGCTCCTGGCTTGCCCGGTCGAACGGCATCGCCGCCGGGGCGACGACGGTTTCGCCGCGCTCCTTCGCCTGTTCGTATTCCGCCATCTCGAGTTCTGTCGGCGGCAGCGTGACGTCGGGGCCGTATTCGGCGACGAGATCGTCGAGTGCGATCGAGAACTGTTCCGAGATGGTCTGTTCGAGCTGCTCGATCCGTAACGCTGCTTGCGCACGTGCCACCTCGTCACGATGCACGGCGTCGTTGAGCTGAGCGAGCCGACCGGAGAGGGCTCGAACCTGTTCCTTCACCCGCTCGAGCTCGCCGGCTCGGTCCGCGCGTCGACGGCCGATCTCGTCTCGCCGGGTCGCGGCTTCCGTGACGGCAACCTGCAGACGGGCCGCTACCCGTGTGCCGGCATCGGCGACGGCAGACGCGACGGCAGCGGAGTGGGCTCGCGCGGCCATTGCCCGTTCCGCACGCACTCGTGCCTCCCGCTCGATCCGCGCCGTTCGACGTAGCGAATCTGCCTTGCCGCGAACGGATTCCGCTCTCTCTTCGGCAGTGCGGACAGCGAGGCGGGCCTCGACTTCCACGGCTCGAACCTCGACGAGGGCCGCGGCTGCCATCTCACGTTCGGCGGAGGTACCGGTGTTGTCGTCGGCGGTGTCGTCGTCCCCCTGGTCACGCTCCGCGTTACGAAGCCGCTCTTCCAGTTCGGCGAGGGAGGCGAACGCCCCGTCTCGCCCGGTCTCGGCAGCGTCACGCTGCGTCTGCAGCCGCGCCGATTCGGCATGGGCGGCCCGTGCCACCTGACCGAGCCGGCCCAGCTGCTCGTAGACCGCAGCCATGGCCGCGTCGGACTCGTTGAGTGCCGCCAGAGCCTGCTCCTCAGAATCGCGGCGATCGGACTGTTCGTCGAGAGCCCCGGACAGTGCCGCCGCCAGTTCGTCCGCGAGCCGTTCGGACGCCGCAAGCTCCTCGACCGACGAATCGATGGCGGACTGTACTTCGATGGTGCTCGGTTGGCGTTCCGAGCCGCCGGTGATCCATCCGGCGCCCATCAGGTCGCCGTCGCGCGTGACAGCTCGCAGATCCGGATTCGCTTCGGTGAGAGCAACTCCCGCGGCCACCGAGTCGACCAGGACGGTGTGGCGCAACAGCGCGGTGACGGCTCCGCGGACCGACTCCGACGCATCGACGACGGACAGAGCCCAACGGGCGTCGCCGATGGACCGGTCGACGTTCGCCGCGTCGGCTGCGATCCGATGGACGATGGCGGCCCGTCCCCCGTCACCGTCTTTGAGCGCTTGCACGGCAGCGCGGGCTCCGTCGGCGTCGTCCACGGTCACTGCGTCGGCGGCTGCGCCGAGGGCGGCTGCGACGGCAATCTCGTATCCCGACTCGACGGTGATGTCCGTGGACAGGCGCCCCCGTACGGTCGACGAATTGTCGCCGAGCCACGCACCGCCGTCCTTACGCTCGAGACCCATGGCCAGAGCGTCGATGCGGGCGCGCAGCGAGACGACGCGTTGGCTTGCTTCCCGTTCTGCCGCTTGCAGTTCCGTCACGCGCTCGTTCGCGATCCGGAGCGCGTCGACGGCGCGCTCGTGGTGCGTGTCGAGACCCACCTCGCCCGCGTCGAGGACGCCGATCTGTTCCTGGACGCTGTCGAACTCGACCTGTGCGTCGTCACCACGCCTGCGAGCTTCGTCGATTGCCGCGGCGAGGCGGCCCACTTCGGCGTCGATGGATTCTGCTCGCGTGCGCATGGTGTCGACCTGACCGGACAGTCGGGCCAGTCCTTCGCGCCGGTCGGCCACGGCACGAACGGCTGCGAAGTGTGCGCGTTCGGCGTCGGCTGCAGCCTCTTCACGTTCGGCGAGTTGCTCACGGGCGGCGTCCAGCGTGGCGCGTGCCATCTCGACGGCCTCGGTCAACTCGAGTTCTTCCTCGGCGACCCGATCGGCCTGCGCTTCGAGTTGGTCCGGGTCCGGCCCGCGCCGATCGTCGGGTGCACCCTCGAGGTGCCGGGCGCGTTCGGTGGCGATGCGCACGGTCGCTCCGACACGTTCGGCCAGCGCGGACAGTTGAAACCACGCCTGGCCCGCCGCTTCCGCACTCGGTGTGAGTTGCGCGAGGGCGTCCTCGTGTTCGAGCTGCACTGCGTTGCCTTCGGACAGCGCATCCTGGACCGCGGCGTACTCCTCCCGTGCTCTGCTCTCGTCGTGACTCTGTTCGGCCAGCTCGCGTCGGCGGGTGACCAGATCGTCGGCGGCGAGTCGCAACTTGGCGTCACGCAGGTCCGCCTGCACCGTCTGAGCTCGGCGGGCAACCTCGGCCTGGCGTCCGAGGGGTTTGAGCTGGCGGCGTAGTTCGGTGGTGAGGTCCGTGAGTCGCGCGAGGTTGGCCTGCATCGAGTCCAGCTTGCGGACGGCCTTTTCTTTCCGCTTGCGGTGCTTGAGCACCCCGGCGGCCTCTTCGATGAACGCCCGGCGATCTTCGGGACGCGATTCGAGGATCGCGGCGAGACGACCCTGGCCGACGATGACGTGCATCTCTCGGCCGATGCCCGAGTCGCTGAGCAGTTCCTGGACATCCATCAACCGGCACGAGCTGCCGTTGATCTCGTATTCGCCGGCGCCGTCTCGGAACATGCGCCGGGTGATCGACACTTCGGAATAGTCGATGGGCAGTGCGCCGTCCGAGTTGTCGATGGTCAGTGTCACCTCGGCACGGCCGAGCGGCGCCCGCCCGGACGTCCCGGCGAAGATGACATCCTCCATCTTCCCGCCGCGCAGCGCTTTGGCGCCCTGCTCCCCCATGACCCAGGTGAGCGCGTCGACGACGTTCGACTTGCCTGATCCGTTCGGTCCGACGACGCAGGTGATTCCGGGCTCGAAACGCAGAGTCGTCGCCGAAGCGAAGGACTTGAAGCCCTTCAGCGTCAGACTCTTCAGATACATGGCGGTTGAGGTTACCGGGTTGCCCGGCCCGCGCCCGTCACGCGCCGATGGCGCCCGCGATCATCGGCCACGAGTTGTACAGGTCGGCGGTGAACAAGCCCCAGGTGTGTGCACCTTCGGACCGCCGAACGTACGTCGCGGGGATGCCCAGTTCCGAGAGCCGCGACGCCATGGAGGCCGTGCACCCGTCCGCTACCGCCTCGACCGGACTGGGAACCACCAGCGGTCCGTCGATCGGGCCGGGAAGTCCGCTCGCGGCGGAGATGTAGATGGCCTTGCCGCGCAACTCACCGGCACGCAGCCAGGGGTCGTGGGCGGCCCACGAACCGCCGCCGGGCACTCCCCACATGTTCACGATGTTTCCACCGCCGCGGGTGACGACGGCGGCGGTATTCAGCACGCCCACAACGTCACTGGAACGGGCGCATCCGCTGTAGGAGCCGACGGCGCGGTACAGGGAAGGCGCCTGGATCGCAAGATCGAGGGCAGGTCCAGCCGACATAGACACGCCGCTGATGGCGTTCACCCGCGTCGTGTCGTAATGGTTGTCGATCACGCCGGGCAGTTCACGCGTCAAGTACGTCGTCCACTGGTTCCTGCCGAGGATCGGGTCGTCCGCCTGCCAGTCTGTGTACATGCTGAATCGGCCGCCGACCGGCATCACGACGTTCACGTTCTTGTTCGAGAAAAAGCCGACGACATCGGTGTTGTCGAACCACGAAATGCCGTCTTCGCCGCCGCCTGCGCCGGTCAGCAGGTAGAAGGTCGGTGCCCGCTGCCCGCCGACGGGGTGGACGACACGATTAGGAATGACCCGGTTCATCGACGGCGAGTAGACGTACACCACGTCGACGCGATCCGAGAGTCGGTCGATGTGGTCGATCCGGGCTCCCTCGGCGGAAGCCGGAGCGGCGTATGCCACCGACAGCAGAACTGCGGTGACGAGGAACAAGGTGATGCGTCGAAGCACTGCAGCAAACCTTCCGGATGGTCTATTACCGTCCGGGCAGCTTAACCTCGCTAATATTTCGCCTCGGTCACGAAGCAGTTGCGGAGTGGTGTGGAAGTGGTTCAACGCTGGACTGTTTCAGCTTTCGAGGTCAGCGTTCGACGAACCCGTCCAGTCCGCCCTTCGCCTGTTCCCACCTCTCGACCACGGTGTTCACCTGGCCTGGCGTGTCACCCGACCGCAGTTTCGCCAGCAACGATTCCAGCTGCAGGCGAGGTCCTTCCGCGACCACATGCACCCGCCCGTCGACGGCGTTGGTGGCCGAGCCCACCAGTCCGAGTTCGAGCGCGCGCGATCGCGTCCACCACCGAAAACCGACACCCTGGACGTGTCCGTGGACCCACGCGCTGAGGCGCTCGGTCACTGGTCCGCCTCGATGGTGAGGTTCACCGTCGTGCCTGCTTTCAGCGTGCGGCCCACGGTGCACACCTTGTCCACAGCACGACCCACGACCGACAGCAGACGTTCGCGCGCGTCCGGATCGAGCTCACTGAGGTCGAGTTGCAGCACCTCGTTCAGCTCGGGGTAGAGCTCGTTCTCGCGGTCTGCGTCACCGGAAACCTTGACCGTGGCGTCGTAGTCGTCGCCCAATCGTCGGGCAAGCGGCGTGTCCGAACTCATTCCCGTGCACGCCGCCAGGGCGATCTTGAGGAGTTCCCCGGGAGTGAAGACACCGTCGACGTCCTCGGAGCCGATCAGCACCTCCGCACCGCGTGAGCTCTTGCCGGTGTAGCGACGGGTTCCAGTGCGCTCGACCCATAGTTCAGCCATGGAGCAAGTGTAGTTCCGGGTCGGCGGAGGCTCGAGTGGAACTCCACGCCCATCACCCCGCTACGAACACGCCCGCACGGAGCACTGGAACCGACACGCTCGCGTTGACCTCGGTCGCGATGTCCACGTCCTGTGGGAACCCCATCGCTATCAGCTCACGGCCGGAGGCGCAGTCGCGCACTGCCGTCGACACGTTGTCTCGGACCGCAGCCCACGCATCGGCAGCAACATGCGCCTCGGGTGACGCAATCGAACCTGCTTCGATCAGCTCGAGGATCACCGCCCCTGCGCCCCACAAGTCCTCGACACAGGGCCTGAGGGACCCGTCCGGCCACCGCTCCCCTGCTGCAACGATCGACACCGTATCGAACTGTCGCGCAATGTGGTTCGCGACAGCTGACGCGTTGCGCAGGCACGCACCGATCACCGGCCTCGACTGGAGCCCCTGCGCGATGGTCGAACCGTTCGGCGACGGCAGCACCAGGCGTGCGGGCGTCGGCGCCGACCGGATCGTGGCCGGCGACAGGCTGATGTCGTCGGGGCCGGCCGTGCTGCGCGGCACGGCCAGTACGGCGTCGTTGCGCCGAGCGAAGTCGGCCGCCGACTTGTGCCACCGATACGGGAGCACCTCGATTCCCGCGTCGACAGCAACGGACAGCGTGGTGGTGAACGACAGCACATCCACGACTACGGCAGTGTCGGCGGCAATGGCCTCGGCACCGGTTCCGCCCCAGTCGAACCGGACGGCGTAGTCGAGTTGGCGGTGTTCACAGTTCACCGTGCCGACCTCCCGGCGCGCATCATCTGGTCGGTCCATCGCTGGCCAGATCCTTCGCCAACCTCTGTGCGGCCGAAACCAGCAGCGGCACATACCGATCGGCGGTGTCGAGGGTGACGCGGGCAGCCGGGCCGGCAATGGAAATCGCGGTCAGCGTGGGTGCCCCGACGACGGGTACCGCGAAGCATCGCACGCCGACTTCCTGCTCCCCTTCGTCGATCGAATACCCCCGCTCACGAATAACTGCGAGGTCGTCGAGCAACGCCGCAGTGGAGGTGTGGGTGTTCACGGTTTTCGCCGTCATGCCGGTTCGGCCGACCAGAGCGAGCACCTGATCGTCGGGAAGCTGTGCCAGCAGCGCCTTTCCGACTCCGGTGCTGTGGGGGTACACCCGCTGCCCCACCTCGTTGAACATGCGCATGGCGTGTTCCGACGGGACTTGCGCCACGTAGACCGCCATGTCGTCTTCGAGAAAAGCCATGTTCGACGTTTCGTGCGTGATCTTCACCAGCTCGGCCAGATAGGGTCGCGCCCAGGAACCGATGAGCTTCGTCGAGCTCTCACCGAGACCGATGAGCTTGGTTCCCAACGCATATCGCCTCGACGGCAATCTGCGGGCGTACCCGAGAGCGACGAGCGTCTTGAGCAGACGGTGAATGGTGGGCATCGGCAGCTCCGCTGCCTCGGCCAGTTCGCTGACTCCCACGGATCCGCCGGCCCCCGCCATGATTTCGAGCAGTTCGAAAGCACGTTCCACGGACTGCACGCCACCACCGGACTCCATACCGGCCACCTTATTCCACGAAGTGGAAGATCACTCGATCGGCGGTGAGGCTGCGAGCACGGAGGGTGAGGATCGCCGTCCCTTGGTGAACTCGTTGAAGAAGATGTTGAGCAGGACGGCCACGATGCTGGCGGCGCTGATGCCGGAATCGAACACCACATGCACCCATTCCGGGAATGCCGACCAGAAACCGGGAACGGCGATCGGCACGACGCCGAAGCCGATGGCAACCGCGACGATCACCAGATTGAGGTTGCCGTCGAAGTCGACCTTCGACAACGTCCGGATCCCGCTCGCCGCCACCGATCCGAAGAGAACGATGCCCGCGCCGCCGAGGACCGGAAGCGGCACGGCCGCAACCAGTCTGCCCAGAACCGGGAACAGTCCGAGGAAAAGCAGTACCGAGCCACCGGCCGCCACCACGAAGCGACTCTTGATACCGGTGACGGCGACGAGTCCGACGTTCTGCGCGAAGGCACTGGCCGGGAAGGTTCCGAAGATCGGCGCGACGGTGGTGGCAAGCATGTCCGCGCGAAGTCCGTCACCGACGCGTCGGGCGTCGACCTTGGTACCGACGATTTCGCCGACGGCAAGAATGTCCGCTGTCGTCTCGGTCATGATGACGAGGATGACCACCACCATCGAGATGACGGCGCCGATCTGAAATGTGGGAGTGCCGAACGCGAACGGCTCCGGAAAGCTGAAGAACGCGCCGGCGCCAAGATCCGAGAAGTCCGCCTTGCCGATGCACACGGCGAACACGGTTCCGGCCACGATCCCGATGAGGATGGACAGGCGGGAGAACGTTCCGGTGGCCAGACGGCTGACGATCAGCACCACCAGAAGGCTGAAGCCGGCGAGACCGATGTTCGACATCGATCCCCAGTCGGGCGCAGTCTGCACTCCCCCCATCGCCCACCGACACGCCACCGGCAACAACGAGACTCCGATGACGGTGATGATCGTCCCGGTCACGACGGGTGGGAAGAACTTCACGATCTTGCTGAAGAACGGTGTGATCAGAATGCCGATGGCGCCGGCCGCGATGATGGCACCGAACACCGCGTTCAGCCCGCCGGGACCGCTTGCCACCGCAACCATCGTCGACACCGAGGCGAACGAGATGCCCTGCACCAAAGGCAGTTTGGCACCCACATACGGAAGACCGAGCGTCTGCAGGAGGGTGGCCGCCCCGCTGACGAACAGCGCCGCCGATACGAGTATCGCGATGTCGGTGGTGGACAATCCCGCCGCGCCGCCCACGATCAGCGGCGGCGCGATGACGCCGCCGTACATCGTCAGAATGTGTTGCAAGCCGTACAGGTACGTCTTACCCAAACTCAACCGCTCGTCTTCTGGGCGGGCAGGATCGTGCGCCGGGTGCTTCATCGTGGGCTCCTAGCAGAATCCGGCGACGGTGTCCCAGGCGCGACCCGCGTCGGGGGCGTCGTCACGTTCGACGGTCGCTTCGATCAGTCCGTACGGCCTGTCCGCGGCGTAGAACACTTCACCGGGATTGTCCAGACCGAAAGGTTCGAGGTCGACGAGGAAGTGGTGTTTGTTGGGCATCGAGAACTTGATCTCACCGATCTCGGGGTGCGCCTCGAGAACGTTGGTCCCCATCTGGAACAGGCTCTGCTGCAGGCCGAGTGAGTGAACGGTCGCGAACGTGTCCAACATGATCGTCCGAACGTCGGTGAACGTCTTGTCGAAGTCGAGCTCGGTGGTGAGGTAGCGCCAGCGCGCACTGACGGACGTCGCGAGGATTCGGTCGGTCGTCTCCTTCAGTGTCGTGTAGTCGTCGGTGGGGAATCCCCAGAACTCCGACCCCGTCGACTTCAGGACGACGAGGTCGCTGAGCCCGGACACGACCCAGGTGTCGGGGCCCTCGATCGTCACGATGGTGGTGCGCTTCTCGTCGCCGGCACGGACGAAGGAATGGTCGTGCCCCTCCGGTCCGGTCGGAATGCGATCCCACGAGTACTGCTCGATCTCCCAGCGGCCGCCGGTGATCCAGTCGAAGTCTGCGGTGAAGTGCCGGCCGAGGCGCTGGGCGAACTCTTCGATGGCGCCGATTCCGTGACGCGCGAAGGCGTAGACGGTGTTCTTCTGGGTGTCGGTGGCGACGACGTGGCTGTTGTCACCGTCGGTGTGCGCAGCGGACAGGTCGCCGCGCAGTTGGGAGGTGACGCTGATGTCGGTGATGCGGTGACGCGGTGTGTCCCGATCGATGCGCACCAGCCGGCATTCTGCTTTGCCGTACTGATTTGCTCCGAGAACGATCTTGCTCATGGTCTAACTCCCTCGATAGGTGGTGAAAGCGAACGGGCTGAGGAGGATGGGAACGTGGTAGTGCTCGTCGACCGCCGCTATCTCCACCGTGATGTCGATGCGCGGGTAGAAGGTCGAGCGGACGTCACGGCCGAAGTAGGACGCGGTGTCGAACGTCAGTCGGTAAATTCCGGGCTCCAACGCGGCGGGGCCGAGATCGGAGATCCGACCTTGTTCGTCGGTAGTGCGGGAGGCCACCGCGTTCCAGCCGTCGGCAAGCAAAGCAAGCTCGACCGAAACGCCCTGCGCGGGTGATCCGTTGGCAGCGTCGAGAACGTGAGTGGTGATGTGACTGCGGTCGGTCATCGCAGCGCCCCGCCGGTCAGCCTGACGGCAGCGATCTCCCGTAGTTCGTGTTCGACGACCCCCAGTTCGGTCGCAGCGTCGTTCTGCAGTCGCCGCTCGAGCTCCCGCAGGATGTCGTCGGCGTCACGGCCGGCCGCTCGAATCAGGAATACACGACCGAAACGTGCCTCGTACGAACGGTTTCCGGTGTCCAGCCGAGCTCGAATCTGGACGTGAGTCGCGTCGACACCGGACTGCTCGGCGCGTGCGTTCGCCGCGTGTGCGTCGTCGCCTGTCGGTCTGTCCCCGATACGCGGGTGGTGCCCTAGCGCATTGTCGATCTCGTCGGACGTGAACGGTGCAGCGGCCGTCATGACCGCGTCGCGGAGAGCAGGACCGGTGAAGTATGGCCGCCCGTCGAGGAGTGCATCGACCCACCGGGGAATGTCGAGGCATGTACGGAGCAGGTCGCGTGCCTCGCTACGGAGCATGTCGTCGACCCGGAGCTCACCTGATTCCGCATTGCGAAACAAAGATTCCATATATTGCAGCGTGACAGCGGTCACAGCCAGTGTCAAGCCCTGAATTCGGCGGTTGACTTTGCTGATGTGACGCGCAACACTCGTCTGGCCAGTGGAATTTGTATTCCGCATTACGGATTTTGGAGGTTCGTTCGATGGCACACCTTTTCTGCAACGGCGGTGCGATGCGCGGCGGAAGTCTGCATCACAACGTCGCCGATCACACGTTCCTCGGAACTGTCCGCACCGTTCCCACCTATCGCTTCTATTCGGTTCGCGACGAATTCCCAGCCCTGGTTCTCGATCAGCAGGCCGGCGCCGCCATCGAGGGTGAGCTGTACGAGATTCCGATGGACGACATCCGCACCACCTTTCTGCCCGACGAACCACCCGAGCTCGAACTCACCGTCGTCGCTCTCGACGACGGACGCTCGGTACTCGCCGTGGGTCTGCGACCGGGGGTGCTCGACGGGCAATCGGGCGATCTGACCGACATCACCGAGACAGGGAGCTGGCGTCGATACCGCGGACTGCCCACACCTACATGAAAAGAGTTGACATGGAACAGTATTCCTTCGCCGTGAACTGCTCGATCCTGTTCACCGACGTGCCACTGCTCGATCGTCCGCAGGCGGCTCGCGACCACGGATTCGATCGCGTCGAATTCTGGTGGCCCTTCGCAGCGCCGGTTCCCACGGACACCGAGGTCGACGCCTTCGTCTCGGCCGTACAGGACGCGGGCGTCGAGCTCACCGGCCTCAACTTCGCCGCCGGCGACATGCCCGCGGGTGATCGTGGCATTCTGTCGGACCCTCAGCAGATCTCCGCCTTCCGCGACAACATCGACGTGACCGTCGGAATCGGCGAACGTCTCGGCACCACGGCGTTCAATGCTCTGTACGGCAATCGGATCGAGGGCGTCGATCCACAGACACAGGACGAGACAGCCACCGACAACCTCGTTGCCGCGGGCACGGCGGCCGCTCGCATCGGCGGAGTCGTCTTGATCGAACCGGTGAGCGGCGTCCCGGCGTACCCGCTGAAGACAGCCGCCGACGCGGTTGCCGTCATCGACCGAGTGAGCGCGCGCGGCGTCGACTCCCTCCGTCTGCTGGCAGATCTCTACCACCTCGACGTCAACGGTGACGACATCGCGCGAGCCCTCGACGCCTACGCCCCGCTGATCGGTCACGTGCAAATTGCCGACTCCCCCGGGCGCGGCGAACCCGGCACCGGCGCACTCGATCTCGCGAAGTACCTCGCCCAACTGAGGTCGAACGGCTACGACGGAACCGTCGGACTCGAATACAAGGCCACTCGCAGCGACACGTTCGACTGGCTCTCCCCCGCAGTCTCGAAGTAAGGACACATCATATGAGCACCATTGCATTCATCGGACTCGGCATCATGGGAAGCCCGATGGCCGTTCATCTTTCGAAGGCCGGTCACCAAGTGACCGGGTACAACCTGTCCCCCGATCGCACCGCCCCACTCGTCGAGGCGGGCGGATCGGCAGCCGACTCCATCGCCAAGGCCGTCATCGGGGCCGACATTGTCGCCGTCATGGTCCCCGACTCGCCGGACGTGCAGGACGTGCTCGCCGCAGAGGGTGGCGTGTTCGACAACGCACCCGCCGGCGCCCTGATCATCGATTTCTCGAGCATCCGCCCCGATGTCACGGCGAACCTGGCGCAAGAGGCCGAATCACGTGGCTTCCGCATCATCGACGCACCGGTGTCCGGGGGGCAGGCCGGCGCCGAGAACGCGAGCCTGTCGATCATGGTCGGCGGCTACGCGGAAGATTTCGAGGCGGCCAAACCCGTTCTCGACGCCGTCGGAAAGACGGTGGTCCACGTCGGACCCAACGGAGCGGGCCAGACGGTGAAGGCGGCGAACCAACTCATCGTCGCCGGCAACATCCAGTTGCTCGCCGAGGCCATCGCGTTCCTCGAGGCGTACGGCGTCGACATGCCGGCGGCCGTCGAGGTTCTCGGCGGTGGACTTGCCGGATCGGCCGTGCTGAACCAGAAAGCGCAGAAGATGCTGGACCGGTCGTTCGAGCCCGGCTTTCGAATCGACCTGCACCACAAGGACCTCGGCATCGTGACGTCCGCTGCTCGTGAAGCCGGCGTCATCACACCGGTCGGCGCTCTGCTGACCCAACTCATGGCGTCCGCGCGCGCGAACGGCGACGGTGGTCTCGATCACTCCGCGCTTTTCCGCGGCGTCGAACGGCTCGCAGGAAAGGTGAACTGACATGACACGCATGCGCGCGGCGGATGCCGCAGTGAAGATTCTCGAACTCGAGGGTGCCACCACGGCATTCGGGCTTCCCGGCGCCGCGATCAACCCCTTCTACTCGGCGATGAAAGCGCACGGCGGGATCCGCCACGTACTCGCGCGCCACGTCGAAGGTGCGTCGCACATGGCCGAGGGATTCACAAGATCCAAAGCCGGAAACATCGGAATCTGCATCGGCACTTCGGGTCCGGCCGGCACGGACATGATCACCGGGCTGTACTCGGCCATGGCCGATTCGATTCCGATCCTGGCGATCACCGGCCAGGCACCGGTGGCCAGACTGCACAAGGAAGATTTTCAGGCGGTCGACATCGCGTCCATCGCAGCACCGGTGACGAAGATGGCGATGACCGTGCTGGAGCCGGCGCAGGTGCCCGGCGCCTTTGCGCAAGCGTTTCACCTGATGCGGTCAGGTCGACCCGGCCCGGTTCTCATCGACCTCCCCATCGACGTGCAGATGGCCGAAATCGACTTCGACCCCGACACGTACCAGTCGCTGCCCGTACACAAACCGCGCGCGTCACGTGCGCAGGCTGAGAAAGCGATCGACATGCTGCTCTCGGCCGAGCGTCCACTGATCGTGGCGGGCGGGGGCATCGTCAACGCCGACGCGTCCGAGCTGCTGGTGGAACTGGCCGAAATCCTGAACGTGCCGGTCATACCGACTCTCATGGGGTGGGGAACCATTCCCGACGATCACCGTCTCGCGGCGGGCATGGTCGGATTGCAGACCTCGCACCGGTACGGCAACGCGACACTTCTGGCCTCGGACTTCGTGATCGGAATTGGAAACCGTTGGGCGAACCGGCATACCGGTGGTCTCGACACCTACCGAGGGAACAGGACGTTCGTCCACGTCGATATCGAGCCGACCCAGATCGGTCGCGTCTTCGCTCCGGACTACGGCATCATCTCCGACGCCGGAGCGGCACTGGAGCAGTTCGTCGCCGTGGCGCGAGAACGCCGTGCGGCCGGACGCATCCGCGATCTGTCGGGATGGGTCGAGGACTGTGCGACGCGCAAGCGGACGATGCAGCGACGCACTCACTTCGACGACATTCCGATCAAACCCCAGCGTGTCTACGAGGAGATGAACCGGGCTTTCGGCCGGCACACCCGCTACGTCAGCACCATCGGGCTGTCGCAGATCGCCGGCGGACAGTTCCTTCACGTCTACGAGCCACGGAACTGGATCAACTGCGGTCAGGCCGGACCGCTCGGGTGGACCATCCCGGCCGCTCTCGGAGTGGTGGCGGCGGATCCCGGTTCGACGGTCGTCGCACTCTCGGGTGACTACGACTTCCAGTTCATGATCGAGGAACTCGCCGTCGGTGCGCAGTTCAATCTGCCCTACGTGCATGTCGTGGTGAACAATTCGTACCTCGGCCTGATTCGTCAGGCCCAGAGAGCGTTCGACATGGACTTCTGTGTGCAGCTCGGGTTCGACAACATCAACCACACCGACCCGATCGACGAACAGCCGGGAATTCCCAAGGGGTACGGCGTCGACCATGTCGCGGTGGCCGAGGGTCTGGGATGCAAGGCGCTCCGCGTCACCGAGCCCGACAGGATTGCCGAAACGCTCACCAAGGCACGGTCGCTCGCAGCCGAACACAAGGTGCCCGTCGTGGTCGAGATCGTGCTCGAACGCGTCACCAATATCTCGATGGGTACCGAACTGGACAACGTGGGCGAATTCGAAGAGTTGGCGATGTCGTCGGCCGACGCCCCGACCGCCCTGCTCATGCTGGACTGATCGTGACCCGAGTTCTGTTGTCTCCGGACAAGTTCAAGGGATCGGTGACCGCGGCCGAGGTAGCCGCCGCGCTCGCCGCCGGGATGACCTCGGGTGATCCGACGTGGGACATCGTGTCCTTGCCGGTGGCGGACGGCGGCGACGGAACCGTCGACGCCGCCGTCGCGGCCGGATGGGACCGGGTGCGCGTCTGGACGACGGGCCCCACCGGTAGTCCCGTCGACACCTCCTATGCACGACGAGGCGAGGTCGCAGTCGTCGAGCTCGCCTCGTCGGTGGGATTAGGTCTGTTACCCAGTGGTGTTCCGGACCCCCTGGGCGCGAGCACGTTCGGTCTCGGAACCGTTGTCGCTCATGCCCTGACGGCTGGCGCACGCAGCGTGGTGATCGGACTGGGCGGGAGCGCATCCACCGACGGTGGCGCCGGCCTGCTCCGTGCGCTGGGGGCACGGATCCTCGACGCGGAGGGACACGACCTACCAGAGGGTGGCGGCTCGTTGCGCGAGGCCGCCGAACTCGACCTCGCCGGTGTTCTTCCGGCGGCACGTGCTGCCACATTCCAGCTTGCCTGTGACGTCGACAACCCGTTGCTCGGTCCACTCGGCGCCACCGCCGTGTACGCCCCCCAGAAAGGAGCCGACGCGGAACAACTGCTCGTCCTCGAACAATCGATGATGCACTGGGCGTCCCTTGTCGGCTACGACTCGACCGCGTCGGGGGCGGGTGCTGCAGGCGGAACTGCCTACGGCGCCATGGCGGTTCTGGGTGCCACCGTGCGGTCCGGTATCGACACCGTCCTGGAACTCGTCGATTTCCACACCCAGCTGCAGACCGCCGACCTCGTCGTCACCGGCGAGGGCTCACTCGACGAGCAGAGTCTGCACGGCAAGGCGCCCATCGGTGTGGCAACGGCTGCACACCGGTGTGGTGTTCCGGTCGTCACCGTCTCCGGACGAATCGTGCTGAGTCGCGACCGGCTGGCCGAGTACGGCGTCGTGGAGTCCTATGCCCTGTCCGATCTCGAACCCGACCTCGGGACGTCCATCCGATTCGCGTCGACTCTGTTGCGACGGATCGGCCGCACCATTGCAACATCAACACACATCTTCGAAGGAGTTTCATGACAACCCAGCCGTTCACCGGTTTCACCGACCTCGCCTCGCGAGCTCTGGGCGGCAGCGTGTGCGCCGCCAACGACGAGCTCTTTGCTCAGCGCGAGAACCTCATTCGGCCGGAGGCGCCGTTCTTCGATCCGAACGAGTTCGGACACAAGGGCAAGGTGTACGACGGGTGGGAAACGCGTCGTCGGCGCGACGACGGACACGACTGGGCGATCGTGCGACTGGGCGCCGCGGGCATCGTGCACGGGGTTGTCGTCGACACGGCTTACTTCCTCGGCAACTACCCGCCGTTCGTGTCTGTCGAAGCCGCATCCGTCGAGGGCTACCCCTCCGTCGACGACATCGAGAAGGCCGAGTGGTTCACGATCGTCGACAAGTCTGCTGCCGTCGGCGGCACGGCCAATGCCTACCCCGTCGACGACAGACGTCGCTGGACTCACGTGCGCCTCAACATCTTTCCCGACGGCGGGGTAGCTCGCTTCCGAGTGCACGGCGACGTGGTTCCGGACCCGCGGTTCCTCACGGGCACCGTCGACCTGCTCGCCGCGGAGAACGGCGCCACCCTGACGGCATGTTCCGACGCGTTCTACTCGTCTCCGGCGAACATCATCATGCCCGGCCGCGCCCGCAACATGGGCGAGGGATGGGAGAACTCGCGTAGACGTAACGGCGGCAACGACTTCGCGGTCTTCGCGCTCGCAGCGGCCGGCGTTCCCCGGCACCTCGAAGTGGACACCAGCTACTACGTGGGCAACGCACCCGGGTGGGTTCGGGTCACCACAGCCGACGCCCGTACATCGGACATCGAGAACGCCACAGCGTGGCAAGAACTGCTGCCTCGCACCGCAGTGCAGCCGGACACCCGGCACCGCTTCGCCCTCGAGACCGACGACGCCGCGACTCATCTGCGCCTCGACGTGTTTCCCGACGGCGGTCTGTCGCGCTTGCGGTTGTTCGGTGACCTGGACTCCGAATCGCTGGCCGACGCCCGCGCACGATGGTGGGACGCACTGCCCGCCGAGCACCGATCGCAGGTGCCACATGTCGGTGCCTGATCTCGACCTGATCGTTCATGCGCCGCGTGCCATCGTGGACGGCGTCGAGATCTCCTGCACCGTCGGCGTGCACGACGGCATCGTCGTCTCGATCGACTCCCGCTCGTCTGCAACAGAAGTCGTGCAACTGGGACCCGGCGAGGTCCTGATTCCCGGCTTGGTCGACACCCACGTTCACGTCAACGAACCGGGGCGCACGGAATGGGAGGGGTTCGCGAGTGCAACCAGGGCCGCCCGCGCGGGCGGCATCACCACCATCGTCGACATGCCGCTCAACAGCATCCCGCCCACGGTCGACGTCGACGCACTTGCAGTCAAGCGCGGTGTCGCCGCCGAACAGGCGAGTGTCGACGTCGGCTTCTGGGGTGGCGCAGTGCCCGGCAACCTCGACCAGTTGCGCCCGTTGCACGACGCCGGGGTCTTCGGTTTCAAGTGCTTCCTCCTCCACTCGGGCGTCGACGAATTCCCGCCCCTGTCGGCGGCGGAGCTCGAGAAGGCCATGATCGAGATCGCCGCGTTCGACGGGTTGCTCATCGTGCACGCCGAGGACGCGGCCACCATCGACGCAGCGCCGGCGCCGACCGGTTCGGCGTACTCCGGCTTCCTGAACTCGCGCCCGCGGTCGGCCGAGAACCGGGCAATCGCGCAGGTGATCGACCTATCGCGTCGGACCGGGTGCCGGGTGCATATCCTTCACCTCTCCAGCGCCGAGGCCCTGCCGATGATCGCGACCGCGAAGCGGGACGGTATCCGGATCACCGTCGAAACGTGCCCGCATTACCTGTGTTTCGATGCCGAGCACATCTCGTCGGGTGCAACGCAGTTCAAGTGCTGCCCTCCGATCCGCGAGGCCGGCAACCGAGAGTTGCTGTGGCAGGGCCTCGCCGACGGAGTCATTGACACCGTCGTCACCGATCACTCCCCCTGCACTGTGGACCTCAAGCAGCTCGATACGGGCGATTTCGGTGACGCGTGGGGCGGGATCGCGTCGCTGCAGATTTCGTTGGCGGCGGTGTGGTCCGAAGCCCGCACCCGCGGTTTTTCGCTGGGCGACGTAGTGCGGTGGATGGCCACGAACACGGCCGATCAGGTGGGACTGGCTGATCGCGGGCGTATCGCCGTCGGCTGCACCGCCGATCTCGTCGTCTTCGCGCCCGACGCCTCGTTCACCGTCGACGCGCAGACGCTGCTGCACAAGAACCCGGTGTCGGCCTACGACGATCGAACGTTGACGGGAATGGTGCGTCGGACGTGGGTGCGCGGGTCGGAGTCCGAACGGGGCCGGTTGCTCACGCGCGGTTGAGATGTGAGTACTCCGGCCTGAGCCGAGTACATCACGCTCTCATTCGATCCGAACCATGTGAAGCCCCGTGATGTATCGGCCCCTCGGTCACCGACAAGGGAACCCCGCTCCCCCCGCGCCGGACGGCCAGGAATTCGGCGGCGATGGCCACGGCGGTTTCCTCCGGCGTCCGCGCTCCGAGGTCCAGCCCGATCGGTGATTTCAGTCGACCCAGTTCTGTGTCCGTCATACCGATTTCCCGCAAGCGCAGAAGCCGGTCGTGATGAGTGCGCCGTGAGCCCATGGCCCCGACGAACGCCACCGGGAGGCGCAGCGCGACCTCGAGCAGCGGCACGTCGAATTTGGCGTCGTGCGTCAGAACACAGACGACGGTGCGCGAATCGATCTGTGTGCGAGCGAGATACGTGTGCGGCCATTCGACGATCACCTCGTCGGCGTCCGGGAAGCGAGTCTGCGTGGCGAACACTGGGCGCGCATCGCACACCGTCACGCGGTAGCCGAGGAAAGATCCGACGCGGGCCACAGCGCCGGCGTAATCGATGGCTCCGAAGATCAGCAACCGCGGCGGCGACGCGTACGACGAGACGAACATCTCGACGTCGGGCCGGCACCGGACCGACCTGATGCCGGTGCTGCCGGAGTCGAGCATGGCCCGAGCCTCACCGATCGCGACCTGATCGATATCGGCGAAACCCGTTGTGCCCACAACACGAGCATCCGACACAGCCATCATCGAACCGGCGTCGTCGAGCATCTGAACGGTGGCGACCGCATCGCCGAAGGATTCCACGATCGACCGCTCCGGGGCCGGTGCCACGAACACCTCGATCTCGCCACCGCACGTGAGCCCGACTGCGAACGCGTCGTCGTCGCTGTACCCGAAGGTCTGGCGAACCGAGACACCGGTAGCAAGCACCTCCTGGCACAGCGCGTAGACAGCGCCCTCGACACACCCTCCCGAGACGCTGCCCACTGCTTCGCCGTCGGATGCGACGGCCATGGCGGCACCGGGCGATCGCGGCGCACTGCCCGATACCGAGACGACCGTGGCCACGGCGTACCGAAGGCCCTCGTCGTTCCATGCGAGCAGCCGCGCCGCGATGTCCTTCATCAGGAAATGCCCAGCGCTTCCTCGAGGGGGTGCAATGCGAAGTACACCACGAAGATCGCGGACATCACGTACAGCAGCCAATGCGTCTGTCGGAACTTGCCTTTCGCGAGACGGACGATGGTGTACGAGAGCACACCGGCAGCGACGCCGACGGTGATCGAGTACGTGAACGGCATCAAGACGATCGTGAGGAAGGCAGGAATTGCGATCTCGGTGTCCTCCCAGTCGATCTTGCGAACGTGCGTCATCATCAACGCGCCGACGAGGACGAGCGCCGGTGCGGCGGCGCCGACCGGGACCACTCCGGCCAGCGGGGTGAAGAAGATCAGACTGGTGAGCAGACCGCCGGTGACCACGCTGGCAAGCCCGGTGCGCGCACCTTCGGCGACTCCGGCCGCAGATTCGACGACGGCCGTGTTTGCCGATCCGTTGATCGCGCCACCGACGATGGCACCGATGCCGTCGACGGTCAGGATGCGGCTCAGGCCGGGGAGCCGGCCTTCCTTGTCGACCAGTCCCGCTTCCTCACCGACGCCGAGGATGGTGCCCATCGCGTCGAAGAATCCGGACAGAACCAGCGTGAACAGAACCACCGATGCCGTTACGACGCCGGCGCGTGCGAACCCGCCGAAGATGTCGACGTTGAACAACAGATCGAATTGCGGTGTGGCGACGATGGAATCGGGCACCTTGGGTACCACTGGACCCCAGGATTCCGGCGCGATGTCGAATACCGAGTTCAGAATGATTGCCAGGTTGGTGGCGATGAAGATACCGATGAGCATCGCCCCCGGTACACGGCGGACGAACAGAATCATCATGATGACGAGGCCGACGCAGAAGACGAACACCGGCCAGCCGGCCAATTTCCCGAACACTCCTAATGTGACTGCCGTGGAGGAGTTGTCGCCGTAGCCGACGAAGCCGGCGTCCACGAGACCGATCAAGGCGATGAACGCGCCGATGCCCACTCCGATGGCCTGCTTCAGCACTCGCGGAATGGCGTCCATGATCAGCTGGCGAATCCCGGTGAGCGCCAGGATCACGATGATGACGCCTTCGAGCACCACCAGACCCATCGCCTGTGGCCACGTCATGTACGGAGCCGCCTGGAACACGACGATCGGCGTGACACCCAGCCCGGCCGCCATCGCGAGCGGTGCGTTACCGACCACGCCCATCAGCACGGTGGTCAAGCCGGCCGACAGTGCGACCATCGTGCTGAGCTGCGCAGGATCGAGCATGGCTCCGGTGACGTCCTTTGCGTCACCGATGATCAGCGGAATCAGCACGATGAGATAAGCCATGGCGACGAAAGTCGTGACACCGCCTCGGATCTCGCGGGAGATGGAGGACCCGCGTCCGGTGATGTCGAAGAAGCGGTCGATCTGAGATCGCCGGCCACCGGCGTCACGAGTGTTCGTGGGGTCGAGTTTGGTCATGATGACGCCCTCTCCGGATCCGCGGCGGGATCGGTGATGTGTTCGGGTCTGATGGGTACACGCGTCAACGCCAGTCCGGTGGCGTCGCGAACGGCCGCGACGATCGCGGGCGTCGAGGACAGGGTCGGGGGTTCGCCGGCACCACGAAGGCCGTAGGGCGCCAACGGGTCCGGGTTCTCCAGAATGTCCAGCTTCATGGTCGGCATGTCGAGGATGGTGGGGATCAGGTAATCGGTGAACGACGGGTTCTTGACCAGCCCGTTCGTCACGACGATCTCCTCCATGACGGCGAGGCCGAGGCCCTGGGCCGATCCGCCGTGAATCTGTCCCTCCAGCGACAGTCGATTCAGGATCTTGCCGACGTCCTGCACGGCCGACATCTCGACCACCTTCACCAGGCCGAGGTCGACGTCCACGTCGACCACCGCTCGGTGCACACAGAGCGCGAGCTGGGTGTGGCTGGCGCCCTGTCCGGTCACGGGGTCCATTCCCGTCGTGGGGCGGTGATGGAACTCGCGGGTCTGCTCGATCACCCGGTCTCCCAACACGTCTTCGAGGGTCGTGAGGACACCGTCGGTGGCAGAGACGATCTTGCCACCGTCGAGCGACAGGTCGGCGACGGCCCGTCCGAGGTGCAGCCCGGCGAGAACGAACACTGCTTCGCGCACCGCCTCGCACGCGACCTTGACTGCGCCACCGGTCATGTAGGACTGACGCGAGGCCGACGAGGATCCGGAGTTGCCGACAGTGGTGTCCGCGGGGTGAATGGTCACCTTGGTGACGCCCAACTCGGTGCGGGCGATCTGGGCTTCGAGCGTGACCAGGCCCTGGCCCACTTCGGCCGCGGCGGTGTGTACCAACGCCGTTGCTTCCCCGCCGATCACCTCGAGCCGTACCCGTGCGGTGGAGTAATCGTCGTAGTTCTCGGAGAAGCAGATGTTCTTCAGCCCCACTCCGTATCCGACACCTCGGACGACTCCTTCGCCGTGCGTCGTCTGCGACGCACCGCCGGGTAGGTTCCGGATGTCCGAGCTGTCGAGCGGCGACGGCATGGGCATGGCTTCGGCTCGTGCGAGCATCTCCGCCAACGGCGCGGGCGCCTCGATGACCTGCCCGGTCGCCAGGAGCGATCCTTGGCTGACGGCGTTGACCTGACGGATTTCGACCGGGCTCATTCCGCAGGCCTGCGCCAACTTGTCCATCATGGACTCGTACGCGAAACATGCTTGCACAGCGCCGAATCCGCGCATGGCGCCGCAGGGCGGGTTGTTGGTGTACACCCCGTAGGCGTCGATCTCGATGTTCGGAATGACGTAGGGACCGACGCCCAGGGATGCCGCGTTGCCGACGACGTTCAGGGTCGCAGAGGTGTAGGCGCCGCCGTCGAGGATGATCTCGACGTCCGCGAACACGAGCTTGCCGTCACGGGTGGCACCGTATTCGTAGTGCATCTGCGCCGGGTGGCGGTGCACGTGCCCGAAGAACGACTCGTACCGGTTGTAGACGATCTTCACCGGCTTGCCGGTGTGCATCGCGAGCATCGCGGCGTGGATCTGCATCGACAGGTCCTCACGACCGCCGAACGCGCCGCCGACGCCGGCGAGGGTCATGCGGATCTTTTCTTTGGGCAATCCGAGGCACGGACCGATCTGCTCGAGGTCGTTGTGCATCCACTGCGTGGCGACGTACAGGTCGACGCCCCCGTCCTCGCCGGGAATGGCGAGGCCTGATTCGGGTCCGAGGAACGCCTGGTCCTGAATGCCGACGCTGAAGTCGCTGCTGACGATCACCTCGGCTCGCGCACGCGCCGATGCGACGTCGCCCACCCGAACGGGCTGATGACGCGCGATCCCGCCTCGGTCCTGCACCTTCGGGTAGGTCGGGTCGAGCGCGGCGCGTCGGGCGTCGCACAGCGGTTCGAGGACCTCGTAGACCACCTCGATCTTTTCCATTGCGCGGCGGGCGGTTTCGGGATGATCGGCGGCGACGAGCGCGATCGGCTCACCTTCGTGGCGCACCTCGTCGAACGCGAGTACGGGCTGATCCCACGTCCCGTCCAGTCCGTAGCACTTGCGTCCCGGCACATCGTCGTGCGTGAGGACGGCTTCGATGCCGGGGACGGCGAGCGCCTTCGAGATGTCCACCGAGACGATGCGGGCACGTGGATGCGGGCTGCGCAGCGTGGCTCCGTAGAGCATGCCGTCGATGAACAGGTCGGACGAATAGGCGAACTCGCCCTTGACCTTCAGGGTGCCGTCGGGACGCAGGGGGCTGTCCCCCACCCGCCCGAGACCGGGGGCGGCGATAGCGCCCGGGAACGTCGTCGGGGCGCTCACAGGACGTCCTTCGCAAGCTCCATGAGGCGGCGGTGGGCGTCGGCACCGGCTCGGGCCGCCTCGTCCTGCGGCACGCTCACCAGAACGTCGTCCTCGACGATCGTGCGACCACCCACGAGAAGGTGCGCCAACGGCGGGGTCTGCCCGTACGCGAACGCCACGATCGGATCGTCCACCGCCGAGTAGAAGCCGGTGGTCCGCCAGATCGCGATGTCCGCGAGCTTGCCGACCTCGAGGGACCCGATCTCGTCCTGACGTCCGAGAACGCGGGCGCCGCCGAGTGTGCCGATTTCGAGTGCCTGGCGAGCGGTCAGTGCCGTGGGCCCGTACTTCGCCCGCTGCATGTACATCGCCTGCCGCACTTCGCCGGCGAGCGGGACCATTTCGGCGGAGGCCGATCCGTCGACGCCCAGGCCGACGGATGCGCCGGCCGCGAGCAGGTCCGAGATGCGGGCGATGCCGGCCCCGAGTCGTGCGTTCGAGCTGGGGCAGTGCGCGACACCTGTGCCGGTGGCGGCGAGTGTCGCGATGTCCTTGTCGTGCAGGTGGACTGCGTGCGCGAACCACACGTCGTCACCGAGCCAACCGACCTGCTCCATGTATTCGACCGGGGTGCAGCCCATCTGCTCTATGCAGTGTTCTTCTTCGTCAAGCGTCTCGGACAGGTGCGTGTGCAATCGAACACCCTTGGCGCGAGCCAGAGTCGCCGATTCGACCAGGAGGTCCTTGCTGATGGAGAACGGTGAGCACGGCGCCACCGCGATCTGCAGCATCGACCCGAACGATGCGTCGTGGTAGGTGTCGATCGCGTCGGCCGTCGCAGCGAGAATGTCGTCCAGCGTCTCGACCACCTCGTCCGGCGGCAACCCGCCGTCGGACACACCACGGTCCATCGATCCCCGGCACGGCTGGAACCGAACTCCGATGCGCGCTGCGGAGTCGATTTCCGCGGCGAACAGGTCGCCGCGGCCCTTCGGAAAGATGTAGTGGTGGTCCGTCGTGGTGGTGCAGCCCGTCTTGGCGAGCCAACCCAGTCCCGCGAGTGCGGCTCTCCCCACCACGTCGGCATCCATCTTGGACCACGGCTTGTACAGCGCAACAAGCCATTCGAAGAGCGTGTTGTCCTTCGCGAGGCCTTGAGACGCCCACTGATAGAGGTGATGGTGGGTGTTGACCAGACCGGGGGTCACGAGGCCACCTCGGGCGTCGATCAGTTCGGCTCCCGGAGTCGTCGGCGCGGGCCCGGAGCCGATCGCGCTGATGGTCGTACCGTCGATCACCAGGTAACCGTTGGCGATTTCCTTTCCGACGATGGGGGCGATGTATGCGTTGTGAATGATGCGGACGGTCATCGGGCGTCGGCCTTTCGAGTGGCAGCGAGGCGCACCGCGTCGAGAATCTTCTCGTAACCGGTGCAGCGACAGAGGTTTCCGGCGAGAGCTTCTCGTATCTCGACATCGGAGGGGTCGGGTACGCGCTCGATCAGATCGTGCGCCTGCACCACGAGTCCCGGGGTGCAGAAGCCGCACTGGACGGCGCCGCATTCGACGAACGCCTCCTGCATCGGGTCGAGCTTGTCGCCGTCGGCCAGACCTTCGACCGTCCTGATCTCGCGACCCTCCACCTGTCCCGCTGCGACCAGGCACGCACACGCCGGAACACCGTCGAGATAGACCGTGCACGAACCGCATTCGCCCTGCTCACACGCATTCTTCGAGCCGGGAAATCCCATCCGCTCACGCAGGAGGAAGAGCAGGCTCTCGCCCTCCCAGACGTCGTCGGCACTCTGTTCGGAACCGTTGACCGTGCAGTTGACACGCATGTTCAGGCCGCCTTCTTCTCGCTCGTGTAATCGCGCCACGCCCAGCCGAGCGTTCGCTTCGCCATGACCGACAGCGCATGTCGCCGGTAGTTCGCGGTGCCCCGAACGTCGTCGATCGGGCTGGCTGCCTCGCGCACCAGGTCACCGAACCGCTGCGTCACCGCATCGTCCAGATCGGCGTCCCAGTCGAGTTCCGCCGCGAGAAACTCCTCGGCAGCGTAAGCCCGCCGCGGTGTGGGTGCAGCGGAACCGATTCCGGTGCCCACGCGGCGCTCGTCCGGGAACAGCGCGATCGAGAACGAGCACACCGCGATCACCATCGCGTTTCGGGTGCCGATCTTCGAGAAGTATTGCGGCCCTGCGGCGGGCGGCAGGTGGAAGGCGCGAATGAGCTCGTCCGGTTCGAGGCAGTTGCGTTTGACGCCGAGATAGAACTCCGTTGCCGGAATCATGCGGGTTCCGCGGGCAGCGGATTCGGCCTCGATGACCGCGCCGCCGGCCAACAGCGGTGCGTGCAGATCGCCGGCGGGCGATGCTCCCCCGAGGTTGCCGCCGACCGTCCCGCGGTTGCGGATCTGGGGGGACCCGACGGTTCGCGATGCCTGCGACACGCCCGGCAGGCGGTCCCCCAGCTCGGAGATGATGCGCACGTACGGCACCCCAGCACCGACCCGAAGGGTGCCGTCTGGAGCTTCCTCCCAGGTCGCCAATTCGGCAACCGGATTCAGATCGAGCAACGCCGCCGGCCGGTGCAGGTCGAAGTTCATTTCGACCATGACGTCGGTACCCCCTTGAATGGGCACGGCATCGACGTCGTCCGCCTTGGCGGCGAGTGCATCCGCCCAGGTCTGAGGCCGTAGAAAATCCATGTGTGTCAGCTCTCCGCTCGAAGATCGTCGTCTGTCACATCAGTACAGCCCTCGATCGGCCCGCGAGCGAGACGCAGGAACGACAGACTATGACCCCCATCACAGCGTGCAGCCTGTAGGTTCCTACGAATGAGGGTGCACGACCTGCTTGCCATGCCGGAGTTGGGCCTCGACGTCCTGGTCCCGGACAGTCACCGCGACCCGACCATCCGCTGGGTGGTCACCACCGACATGATCGATCCGAGCCGGTACCTCACCGGTGGTGAGCTGGTGCTGACCGGTCTGATGTGGCGCACCGATGCTCACGATTCTGACGTCTTCGTCCGATCCATCGCAAAGGCGGGTGTCGCTGCGCTCGCCGCGTCGAAGGACGGTGTGGTGCCCCCGGACCTCGTCGACGCGTGCCGCCGACACGGCGTTCCGCTCTTTCTCGTTGCGGCGACGGTGTCGTTCGCGACGGTGACCGAGACGGTCGTGCGACAACTCTCCACCGGACGCGCGTCGGATCTACGTTCCGTACTCGACCGTCACCGCCGCCTCGTGGCCACCGCCGGCGGCAGCGGTCTGGGCCCCCTGCTGGAGTTGGTCGCGGAGGAGTTGGGGTTGGACTGCGCAGTGCTGACACCGAGCGGCCGCGTCCTCGCCCCCACCACCCCCATTCCCGACGGTATCCGCCCCGAGACTCTCGCTCGCGCGTTCCTGACCGCACGTCTGGTCCCTCACGTCGAGCAGGGAATCTCGCTGTTCGCCGTGGACGGCGACTCCGCCTCCCGGGTCGTCGACTGGATTGTCGCTTTCGGAAGTGATTGGCAGAGTTGGCCTCCCGAGCGTCTGGCCTTGGCCGAGGAGCTGGTGGCGATCGTCGCTCTCGAGCGTGAGCGCACGGACGACAGGCTGGGAGTCTCGGGCCGGTTGGCGCAGCAGTTCGTTCGTTCGGTGGTGTCGGGCGAACGGGTGAGCGAGCAGATGCATCTGATCGGTCTCGACGAGGCGAGCCGTTACGTGGTGGTGGCCGCGAGTGTGTCCGGCGGCACGGTGCGACTGGGTGAGGTCCGATATTTGTTGCGAGACTTGCTCGGCGGCGAACCTGCGATCGGTGTCGTCGACGGTGAGGTGATCGCGGTGGCGCCCACCTCCGACGACATCACTGCCGGCGTGGCCCGCGCGGTGACGCGGCTCGGACCGGGACTGATCGACAGCGACCTCTCGATCGGGGTGAGCGGTGTCGTGGCTGCGGGTGAGTTGCGTAGCGCCGTCGAGGAAGCCCGTCAGGCTCGACGGCTGGCGGCTCGGCGCACCGACGACGTTCGCGTCGTCGGTCACGACGAGCTTGCGACCCTGGTGCTGCTTCTTGCCAGTGTGCCGGACGACATGCGTCAGCTGTTCCGGTCGCGCCTGCTCGATCCGTTGCGGGTGTACGACGCCAGTCATCAGAGCGAACTGATTCCGACGTTGGCGACGTTCCTGGACTGCAACGGGTCCTGGACGACCTGCTCGGAACGCCTTCACCTGCACATCAATTCGGTGCGTTACCGCATCGCGCGAATCGAGGAGCTGACCGGCCGTGACCTCTCGCGCCTGGAGGATCGTGTCGAGTTCTTCCTGGCGCTACGCATGACCTGATTTTCGAACCTCAGATCATCTCTTTCTTACCGAGCCACCGCAGCGTCGGCCAGCCGAGGAACACCGGCAGCCAGCAGGTGAGCACTCGGTAGAGCAGCACCGACGGAACCGCGATACTCGCCGGGAGCCCGAAGGCCGCCAACCCGCCGATCAGCGCTGCTTCCACGGCACCCACTCCGCCCGGTGTCGGCGCGGCGGACGCGAGGGTGCCGCCGATCATCGTCACGACGGTGACGGTGACGAAGGTGGTTCCGCCGCCGAACGCCTCGATGCTGACCCAGAGTGCGAACGCCGCACCGAGAGTGGTTGCGCCGCAGCCCAGGACGATGAGCAGGAAACGTCTGGGGTCGCGGGCGAGTTCGAGGAGATCGCGCGTGACCTCTGCGAGCTGCGGGCGCACGGCTGTGCGCAACCACCGCCGTAGGGTCGGCACGAAGAGCACGGTTCCCAGAACACCCAGCGCTACACCGGAGATCAGATACAGCACGGTCGGGTCGGGTACGAATTTCGTCAACTCTGCCGACGTTCCCGCGACCACGCTGAAGAGCACGAGCAGCGTGACGTGGGTGATCACCTGCATGGACTGCTGCAGCGCCACCGCGGCCGTGGCGCGGGTGACGCCGAGACCACCCTTCTGCAGGAACCGCACGCTCAGCGCCAGGCCGCCGACACCGGCGGGAGTGGTCGTGGCGGCAAATGTGTTGGCCACCTGCATGATCGTCAGATTCTTGAAGCTGACGAGTCCGGATGCGCATGCCCACAGTGCCGCGGCGGCACCGACATAGGTGAGCGCGGACACGGCCAAACCTGCTGCGGCCCAACGCCAGTCGATCGAGCCGAGTTCGGTCACGAAGGTCGGGACGGCGCTGAAGAACGGGTACGCCACGTACACGAGCGCGAACAGGAGAACCAGCTGAATGATCTGGTTGCGGGTGAAGCGGGTGACCTTCTCGGTGGTGATCGACGTGGCACCGGTCCGGTCGAGCACGGTGTCGCGGACCGTCGTCATGACTTTCTTCGCCTCGGGAACGGCACTGCGAACTCGCCGCGGGATCGCTGCCCGCGTCAGGCGCCCGGACGCGGCGAGCACCACGTCCTCCCCGAGGGTGTCCACCGCTGCCGTCACCGACGGTCCGTCACCGTAGATGGCGGCCGTGGTCAGCAGCAGCTGGGCCACGTCCGACTGCAGTTGCGCATCCGTCGCGCCCAGCTCCGCGGCGCCGAAACCGTCGAACGTCGCTGTGCCTTCGGACACGCGGAGCTCGGCGGCGCGGAGGTCACCGTGCGATATCTGCCGGCTGTGCAGTTCCCCGAGCGAGCGCCAGACGGCGTGGACGTCCGAGCCACGTTCGGGTTCGAGTAGTTCACCGCGAGCGGCACTGTGCGCGTAGAGCATCCACCCGCGTTCCAGCGATGCGACCGCGAGCGGTGTGCTGGCCGCCAAGGCAAGGTCGCCGATGGCGATGGACATGAGAGCACGGTGCTCCACGGCCCGTTGCAGGGATGCGTGCAGTGGCGCCGTCTCGCTCGGCCGGAACGTGGCCACGCGCCAACCCTGGCTCAGCGCGCCGCCGCTGCGCTGGTTCAGCCCGTACAGCTCGACGACCACCTCGGGTGTCGCGTCGTCCGACGCGGCCGAGAGCACCAGTGGGCCGCGACCGGCCGGCGACAACACCGTGAACGAGGTGACCGAGATACCGCGCCGATCGAGCACGCGTACGGCCGAGGCCAACGGCACCTCCAGCGCCGGCGTCCCGACCACCCAGACCACCACGGCGCCGGTCAACCACCCGACGACGAGTCCGAGCAGCGAGCGCGCGGGCACGACGGTGCTCACCACGAGGTGGATCGGGATGAACGCGAGGAGCAGCGTCCACCAGGTGCGGCGCCACTTGGTCGGCAACCCCGGACCGGACACCGTGAGCACGGCCGCCACGATGGCGATCCACCGTGGGTCGTCGAGGAACTGCGAGAGCAGGGTGTCGATCCGCGTCGATTCGTCGATGTGCCAATTCGGCGCGGACAATCCGGTACCCGAAATAGACAATGCGAACGCCGCCAGAAACGCAGCTGCGACGAAACCGCCCAGCAGTTTCCACCGGCGAGCGCCGATCAACCCGATGAGAATGGTGAACGGGAGAGCAAGAATGGACACGCCGTAGACGATGTACACCACATTCGAGACGCCCGGACTGAGCACGCCGACGATATCGGAAACGGACCGTTCGAGCGCTTCCCATTCGCCGCGGGTGACGAGCGAGGTGACCACCACGGCCACGAGCACGACTGTGGCCACCACAACTCGCACGATGTCACTCGTCCTGCGGGTCAACGGCTGCAGCAGACTCCCTGCCACCGTGATCTCACGTCCATCGACTCGCACGAGAAGTCAACTTACGCGACTCCGGTGGTCGAACCGTCATTCGCGGAAGCGATAACCCATTCCGGCTTCGGTCAACAGATGTCGAGGGTGCGCCGGATCCGGCTCGAGTTTGCGCCGCAATTGGGCGAGATAGACGCGCAGGTAATGCGTCTCCGTCTCGTAGGCCGGTCCCCACACTTCCCGCAGCAATTCGCGCTGACCGACGAGTTTGCCGCGGTGCCGCACCAGAGTTTCCAGCATTCCCCACTCGGTCGGTGTGAGGTGCACGGCCGCGCCGTCCCGGGTGACCGTCTTGGCCGACAGGTCGACGGTGAACGCGTCGGTGACGACGACGGGTTCCGCCTCCACCTCACCGGACGCAGCGCCCCGGCGTACGGCGGCGCGGAGTCGGGCGAGGAACTCGTCCATTCCGAACGGCTTGGTGACGTAGTCGTCGGCCCCCGCGTCGAGGGCGTCGACCTTGTCGGAGGAATCAGTGCGCGCGGAGAGCACCACGACCGGCACCTGCGTCCACCCGCGCAACCCGGCCAGGACCTCGGTGCCGTCGAGATCGGGCAGTCCGAGGTCGAGCACCACGACGTCGGGGCGCGTCTCCGCCGCGGCCCGAAGTGCACCGGCACCGGTGGACGCCGTCGTCACCTCGTATCCCCGCACACTGAGGTTGATGCGAAGGGCCCGGAGAATCTGAGGTTCGTCGTCGACCACCAGAACCCGGGTGGGCGCCTGCCGGTCGCTCACCGCGCCGCCGTCATCGCCGGGTCCGCAGGAAGGTCGACGGTCATCCGCACGCCGCCGCCCGGTGTCTGCGACGCTGTGACCGACCCGCCCATGGCTTCGGTGAACCCCCGGACGACCGACAATCCCAGCCCGACTCCGGTGGTGTTGTCGCGATCGCCGAGCCGCTGGAACGCGTCGAACATCGTGCCGGCGCTGTCGGCGTCCACGCCGGGTCCCTGGTCTGCGACGCTCAACAGGACACGCCCGTCGGCAGGCACGGCCGACACCGACACCGCGCTGCCGGCGCCGTGTCGGACCGCGTTGTCGATGAGGTTCGCCACCACGCGCTCGAGCAACCCGTCGTCCGCCAGTACCGACAGGTCCCCCACGTCGACCGTCAGCCGAGACCGCGCGGGCCCGACCGCTGCCGACGCTCGGTGCACGACTTCGTCGAGGAAGACCGGGGCGGAGATCGGTTTCACGGCGCCCGCGGCGAGACGCGAGGAATCGAGAAGGTTGCCCACCAGGGCGGTGAGCTGATCGGTCGACTCCTCCACCGTCGCAAGTAATTCCGCGGTGTCCTCCGGCGAGAAGTGCACGTCGTCGCTGCGCAGGGAGGACACCGACGCCTTCACCGCGGCGAGTGGCGTGCGCAGATCGTGCCCGACAGCGGAGAGCAACGCCCGACGCAACCGATCCGACTCCGCCAAAGCTGTTGCCGCCGACGCCTCCTCGGCGAGCTGTTCCTGGCGTATCAGCCCGACGGCCTGATTCGCCACCGCGACGAGCACCCGGCGATCACCGGCGCGGGTGCGCCCACCCGCGAGCAACAGTGCGTAGTCCCCTCCCGACACCTCGATGGCGGTGTCGGCGGCATCCACGGTGTCCGGCGGGTCCTGTCCCACCGATTCGACCACCTCGTGTCCGCCGCGCACCACGGCGACGGCCCGCTGCCCGTAGGTTTCGCGCACCCGTTCGAGGAGCGCCGGAAGGTCGGCGCCGCGCAGCACCGAGCCCGCGAACAGGGCGAGCAACTCCGCCTCCTGCGATGCTCGGCGGGCCTCGCGGGATCGTTTCGCGGCCGAATCCACCAGCACCGCAACGGCAACGGCGACCATGAGAAGCACGACCGTGGTGACGAAGTTGTCCGGCTCGGCAATGGTGAAGCTGTAGAGCGGATCGGTGAAGAAGTAGTTGAGCAGCAACGCCGAGAACAGTGCCGACAGAGCCGCCGGCGCCACTCCACCCAGAAGTGACACCGCCAGCACCACGACGAAGAACAGCGCGCTCTCGCCGCCCAGTTCGAGGTAGTCGTCGAACAGCGAGATGAGAGCGGCTGCGAGGGCGGGGACGACAACGGAGGCTGCCCACGCCAGCGGTCGCCGCAGCGCCGGCGCCGCGGTCCGCCTGATGCCGCTGCGCGCTTCCTCGTGGGTGACCATGTGGACGTCGATCGTTCCGGAATGCTGCACCACCGACGAGCCGATTCCCTCGTCGAAGATCCGCGCCCACCGCGAGCGCCGGGACGTGCCGAGCACCAGCTGGGTCGCGTTCACGCCGCGAGCGAATTCGAGAAGGGTGGCCGGGACGTCGTCGCCGACGATGCTGTGCACGGACGCGCCCAACGCCGAGGCGAGAGTGCGCACCTTGCCCATGTTCGATGCCGAGACACCGGCGAGGCCGTCGCCCCGCACGACGTGCAGCACCATCAACTCCGCGCTGGACTTGGCGGCGATTCGGCTGGCCCGGCGCAGCAGGGTTTCCGATTCCGGCCCCCCGGTGACCGCGACGACGAGACGCTCGCGTGCCTCCCAGGTGTCCTCGATGGCGTTGTCGGCGCGGTATCGGGCGAGGGCGGCGTCGACCTGATCGGCCAACCACAGCAACGCCAGTTCCCGTAGAGCAGTGAGGTTACCGCGCCTGAAGAAGTTGCTCAGGGCCGCGTCGATCTTCTCGGCCGCATAGACGTTTCCGTGAGAGAGTCTGCGGCGCAACGCCTCCGGCGTGATGTCGACCAACTCGACTTGAGCCGCGGCCCGCACGACCGCGTCGGGGACCGTTTCACGTTGCACGACGCCGGTGATGCGCTGCACCACGTCGTTCAGACTCTCGAGGTGCTGGACGTTCAACGTCGACACCACGTCGATCCCGGCGTCGAGGAACTCCTCGACGTCCTGCCAGCGTTTGGCGTTTCGACTTCCCGGGGTGTTGGTGTGGGCCAGTTCGTCGATCAGCACCACCTCGGGCGCGCGGCTCAGGACACCGTCGACGTCGAGTTCGGCAGCCTCGGATCCGCGATACTCGATCGTCGTCGGGGGAAGGACCGTGATTCCCTCCAGCAGTTCTGCCGTTCCACGCCGACCGTGCGTTTCCACGACGCCCGCGAGAACGTCGCATCCTCGCGTCTGCCGTCGGTGCGCCTCCCCCAACATCGCGAAGGTCTTTCCCACACCCGGCGCCGCGCCGAGATAGATGCGCAGTTCCCCCCTGGTCCCGGGGGTGGTCCGCTCGTCGTCGGCGCCGGCGTGGGTGCTCACCTGCCCATCATCCACCCGACGTCGAGCAATCCGGCGCAGTGAGCCCCAGGTCGACGTTCAGCGTGGTGACGTTCACGGTCGGCTGTCCCAGGAATCCGAGCTGACGACCGTCGGTGTTGTTCGACACTAGCGCCCGCACCTCGTCCTGCGACCTGCCGGTCGCCGCCGCGACGCGCGGGATCTGGATGGCGGCGTACTCCGGGCTGATGTCGGGGTCCACACCCGACCCGGAACCGGTCACTGCATCGACCGGAACCGCCGCGGGGTCGACGTTCTCGCGCGCCGCCACCGCAGCGCGTCGCTGCTCGACGAAGGACGCGAGGGTGTCACTGCTCGGGCCCTGGTTCAGCGGAAGCGAGGCCGACGGGTCTCCGGGTGCGAAGGGATCCTCGGCGGACACCGACCCGGTCACCCGAGCGTGGAAATACGGGTCAGGGCCGTCCCCGACTGCGGTGTCGACACCGAGCAGAGAGCTGCCGACCACACATCCGTTGGCATCCGTGAGCGGTGACCCTTCGGCCGAGTGGGACCCGATGCGGCTCACCGCCCAGACCGCAGCGGGATATGCGACACCGAGGACCGCGGTCAGCGCCAGCAGGACCGCGAAACCGGCCACGATCTGTTTGAAGAACACCGAAAATGTACGCATTGCTCAGCCCATTCCAGGAATCAGTCGAACCACGAGATCGATCAACCAGATACCGACGAACGGCGAGATCACGCCGCCCACCCCGTACACGGCCAGGTTGCGACCGAGAAGCTTCGATGCGGTGGACGGTGTGTACCGAACACCTTTCAGCGCAAGAGGAATCAGCGCCACGATGACCAGTGCGTTGAACACCACGGCCGAGACGATGGCCGACTGCGGCGTGGCGAGCCGCATGATGTTGAGCGTGTCGAGCTGCGGATAGAGCGCACTGAACATGGCCGGCAGAATCGCGAAGTACTTCGCGAGGTCGTTCGCCAGCGAGAACGTCGTGAGTGCACCGCGGGTGATCAGAAGCTGTTTTCCCACCTCGACCACCTCGATGAGTTTGGTGGGGTCGGAGTCGAGGTCGACCATGTTGCCGGCCTCCTTGGCAGCGGACGTCCCGGTGTTCATCGCGACTCCGACGTCGGCCTGGGCCAGCGCGGGGGCGTCGTTGGTGCCGTCCCCCGTCATGGCGACGAGCCGGCCACCGTTCTGCTCGCGGCGGATCAGGGCCAGTTTGTCTTCCGGCGTCGCCTCGGCGAGAAAGTCGTCGACACCCGCCTCGGCCGCGATGGCCCTCGCCGTCAGCGGATTGTCACCGGTGACCATCACGGTTCGGATGCCCATTGCCCGCAGCCGCGCGAACCGTTCCGCAATGTGCGGCTTGACTACGTCCGACAGCTCCACGACGCCCAGAACACGGGCCCCGCCGGCTGATTCGGCGACAGCGACGACGAGCGGTGTGCCGCCCGCCTCGGACACCGACTCGACCGAATCACGTACCGCAGTGTCGACCGCGTCGCCTCCCTGTTCGCGAACCCAGGTGAACACGCTGTCGGAGGCGCCCTTTCGAATCTGCCGCCCGTCGACGTCCAGACCACTCATGCGGGTCTGAGCGGTGAACGGAACGAACTCACCGCCCGCCGCCGCATCCATGTCCCCACCGAAGTCGCGTGCGACGAGTTCGACGATGCTGCGCCCTTCGGGTGTTCCGTCGGCCAAACTCGACAGTCTGGCCGCGTCGGCCAACTCCTGCAACATGATTCCCGGTGCCGGATGCAGTGCCGTGGCCCTGCGGTTGCCGAAGGTGATCGTGCCGGTCTTGTCCATGAGCAGGGTGTCGATGTCCCCGGCCGCCTCGACTGCCCGGCCGGACATGGCCAGCACGTTGCGCTGCACCAGCCGGTCCATGCCGGCGATGCCGATGGCCGAGAGGAGCGCTCCGATGGTCGTCGGAATGAGGCACACCAGAAGCGCGATGAGCTTGACCGGGTCCTGCGCCGAGCCTGCGTAGATTCCCATAGGTCCGATCGCCACGACGGCGAGGAGAAACACGATGGTCAACGAGGCGAGCAGGATGTTCAGCGCGATCTCGTTCGGCGTCTTCTGCCGGGACGCACCCTCGACCAGTGCGATCATTCGGTCGACGAACGTTTCGCCCTGTGCAGCAGTGATTTTCACGACGATACGGTCCGACAACACCGTGGTGCCGCCGGTGACGGCACTTCGATCGCCACCCGACTCACGCACCACCGGCGCCGATTCGCCGGTGATGGCGGACTCGTCGACCGACGCGATGCCGTCGATCACGTCACCGTCGCCGGGAATGATTTCGCCCGCGGTGACGACGACCTCGTCGCCGACCCTCAGGTCGGTGCCGGCCACGCTCTCGACGGAGCCGTCGGGCAGCCGCCGGTTCGCGAGCGTGTCCCGTTTGACGTTGCGAAGGCTGGCCGCCTGCGCTTTCCCTCGGCCTTCGGCAACGGATTCGGCGAGGTTAGCGAACAGCACCGTGAACCACAGCCAGCCCGTGACGAGCCAGGAGAACACCGACGGGTCGACGACGGCCATGATCGTGGTGATGACGGAGCCGACGAGAACGACGAACATCACCGGATTGCGGGCCTGGTGTCGTGGATCGAGCTTGCGGAATGCGCCGGGTAGCGAAGTCCACAGTTGCTTGGGACTGAAGTAGCCGGAGGTGACGGCAGCGGGGGCACCCGCGTCGGGTGTTGCCTCCGACTGGGTGGGACGGTCGTTGACCAGTGTCATTGCAAAGCCTCCGCGAAGGGTCCCAGTGCGAGCGCCGGGAAGAAGGTGAGCGCCGCGACGAGCACGATCGTGCCGGTCAGCAGACCGACGAACAGCGCTCCCGTGGTGGGCAAGGTGCCGGGCCCGGCAGGACTGCGTCGCTTGGTGACGAGCGAACCGGCGAGTGCCAGCACGAACACGATGGGCAGGAATCGGCCGAACAGCATGGCGATCCCGAGCGAGGTCTGGAACCAGTCGCTGGTCACGGTCAGTCCGCCGAACGCACTTCCGTTGTTGTTCGCTGCCGACGCGAAGGCGTAGAGCACCTCGGTGAATCCGTGGATCGACCCCGGCGTCCCGGGATCGCCGCTGTTGCCCAGCGCTCCGCTCGTGGAACCCAGGATTACCGAGATACCGGTACCGATCAGAACGAGGGCCGGCATGACGAGGACGGACAGCGCGGCCATGGTGATCTCGCGCTTGCCCAGTTTCTTGCCCAGATACTCCGGGGTGCGTCCCACCAGCAACCCGCCGACGAACACGGCGATGACAGCGAGCACGAGCATTCCGTAGAGCCCGGTTCCCACTCCGCCGGGCGCAACCTCCCCGAGGAGCATGTTGAGGGTGATCGCTCCGCCGCCGAGGGCCGACATGGAATCGTGCGCCGAGTTCACAGCGCCGGTGGAGGTTCCGGTGGTGCTGACTGCGAAGAGGGCAGATCCGGGAATGCCGAAGCGTTGTTCCTTCCCCTCCATCATGGCCCCGGCAGCCTGCGCGGCAACGCCTCGCGTGGTCGATTCTGCGGCGAGGGTCACCGCGAGGAGCGCTCCCCACAGCAAGGTCATGACCGCCAGGATCGACAGGCCCTGCTTGCGTTCTCCCACAAGGGTTCCGAACGTGCGGGTCAACGCGACGGGAACGAGCAGCAACGCGATGATCTCGACGATGTTGGACAGCGGCGTCGGGTTCTCGAACGGGTGCGCCGAGTTGGCTGCCAGGATTCCGCCGCCGTTGGTACCGAGCTCTTTGATCGCTTCCTGAGAGGCGACAGGAGCGAGAGCATTCGTGATCGAGCTACCGTCCAGACCCGTCGACGCGAAACTGCTGTGGAACGACATGACGACGCCCTGCGTCAGCAGGATCAACGCCACGACGAACGACAACGGCAGCAGGATCCGCAGGACGCCGCGCGTGAGATCGACCCAGAAGTTTCCGAGTTCACCTCCACTGCGCACACGGACGAACCCGCGGATCACTGCAACCGCCACGGCCAATCCCACTGCGGCAGAGACGAAGTTCTGGACTGCAAGACCGAGAGGTTGGGTCAGATTGCTCATCGTCGTCTCGGGTGAGTACGACTGCCAGTTGGTGTTGGTGACGAAGGAGACGGCCGTGTTGAACGCGACCGAGGGACTGACCCCCGGTAGCGAATTGTTCAGCGGCAGAACACCTTGAACACGTTGCAGCACATACAGAAACAGCACGCCGGCGGCCGAGAACCCCAGCACGCTCAGTGCGTAACCGACCCAGGTCTGTTCCGAGCGGGGATCGATACGGCACAGGCGGTAGAGGAGCGACTCCACGCGCCAGTCGGCCGAGGCCGTCGCCGATCGATTCTGCGGCTGTGGAGCTGATGTCGTCGTCGTGGTGGTCGTCGATCCGTGGGCCTGTTGCGCAGCAGAGCCGACGAGTTCCGCACGCGCGAGAGCATCTCTCGGATTGGTGAACACGCGCGCCATGTAGTCGCCGAGGGGAACGTAGGCGGCAGCGAGCACGATCACGACGGCCGCGATCTGCAGCCCGGCTGCGAGTGCGGGGTTCACGCTCAGAACCTTTCGGGGTCGAGCAGCGCGATCAGCAGGTACACCGCGAGGAGTGCCGCGACCACGATGAGGATCACGCTCTCGATTCCGGCGGCGGTCACTTCTTCACCGTCCGCCCGAGTGAGACGACGGTCAGCACCAGTGCAGCGAAACCTGCTGCGGCGGTGAGTAGATAGGCCAGGTCAGCCATGGGTGCAATCCTCGTGAAACGGCGACGAACTGCCGGCGGTTGCGCGGCAGCTACGCCAGCGTCCACCCCCTACCCGCTCATCTCGGCCTCACTGACGCTCTGTTGACGCCGCGAGCAGGCGTTTTGATGCGATCTTTACGCCCGCCGCGGGGATGACTCGCGCGCTGCACGTCGGCCCCCGTCTGCACTGTGTGTCGGCGCCGGCTTGTGAAGCTTTTTCCGCGGGTAGCGCGGCATTTCCTTCACAACCGTTTTCGGCCGCGTTCCGGCTCGCGGCCTACGGTCCCGCCTCGCGGAGTACGCGCACCGGCCATACGTACGCACCCGCTGCACCCTTGGCCCAGGTCTGCACCGTGCGCGTATGGCTGATCGGCCGGCTTGTGAAGCTTTTTCCGCGGACAGCGCGGCATTTCCTTCACAACCGCTTTCGGCCGCGTTCCGGCTCGCGGCGTACGGTCCCGCCTTCCGGAATACGCGCACCGGCCAGACGTACGCACCCGCTGCACCTCCGGCCCCCGTCTGCATCGTGCGCTTTGTGGCTGATCGGCCGGCTTGTGAAGCTTTTTCCGCGGGCAGCGCGGCAATTCCTTCACAACCGTCGACCCGCACCCGCTGCACCCTCGGCCCACGTCTGCACCGTGTGTCGGCGCCGGCTTGTGAAGCTTTTTCCGCGGACAGCGCGGCATTTCCTTCACAACCGCTTTCGGCCGCGTTCCGGCTCGTGGCGTACGGTCCCGCCTTCCGGAATACGCGCACCGGCCAGACGTACGCACCCGCTCACCCTCGGCCCACGTCTGCACCGTGCGCGAATCGCTGATCGGCCGGCTTGTGAAGCATTGTCCGCGGGTAGCGCGGCATTTCCTTCACAACCGACGCCCTACCCCCGCCTCACCCTCGGCGCCGGCTGACACTTCGGGCAGCTGAAGGACGAGCGATTCATGAACTTTTCGCGACGGATCGCAGTACCGCACCGAGGGCACGGCCGACCCTCCTGCCCGTACGCGGCGAGGGATCGGTCGAAGTACCCGGACTGACCGTTCACGTTCACGTACAGCGCGTCGAAGGACGTTCCGCCCTGCGCCAACGCTTCGCCCATGACGGCGTGAGCGTTGTTCAGCAGACGACGCACCGCGGGTCTCGTCAGCGAATCGGTGAGACGGTTTCCGTGAATCTTGGAGCGCCACAACGCTTCGTCGGCGTAGATGTTCCCGACACCGGACACCACGGTCTGATCGAGAAGTGCGCGTTTGATCTCGGTGTGCTTGCGGCGGATGGCCGCGACCGCCAGTTCGGCGTCGAACAGCGGGTCGATCGGGTCGCGGGCAATGTGCGCGACAGGTTCGGGAACGATGGTTCCGTTCACCTCGACCAGGTCGGCCAGCGCCCACCCGCCGAACGTACGTTGGTCGACGAAGCGCAGCTCGGAACCGGAGTCGAGCATGGTGCGAATGCGCAGATGCTTCTCGTCCGGCGCTGTGGGCGGCTGCACCAACATCTGACCGCTCATGCCGAGATGGACGACGATGGCAAGATCGTCGCCGCCCCGCTCCGCCGTGAGCCACAGGTACTTCCCCCGGCGATCGGCCGCGACAATCGTTCGCCCGGCGAGTTGGGCTTCCAAGTCGAGACTGCCCTGAACGTGCCGACGAGCCGCCCGCGGATGCATCACTTGGACGTGCTCGATTCGCGATCCCACGACGTGCGCATCCAAGCCTCGCCGGACGACCTCTACTTCGGGGAGCTCGGGCAACCTAGGACGACTTCTCCGGTGCGGGAGGCTTCAGCGTGGCCAAGGTCTTCTCCGGAGATTCCGACAGCAGAGTCCATGCGGTGCTGGCGGCACGCTGCTCGGCTTCTTTCTTGGACCGGCCGACACCACCTCCGAGAGCCGATCCGCCGACCAGGACGGTGGCGGTGAACTCCTTGTCGTGATCGGGTCCGGTCGCGGAGATCTCGTACGCCGGCACGCCGAGTCCCCGCTCGGCGGTCAGTTCTTGCAAACTGGTTTTCCAATCGAGACCTGCTCCCAACTTGGGGGCACGCTCGAGCAGCGGCGCGAACAGGCGCAGCACTACTTCGCGAGCGGTGTCGATTCCGTGTTCGAGGTGGATGGCACCCAGGAGGGATTCCATACCGTCGGCGAGGATGGACGGCTTGTCTCGTCCGCCGGTCATCTCTTCACCCTTGCCGAGCATGAGGTACTGCCCGAGTCCACCGTCGCCGAGTTCGCGGGCAACCTCGGCCAGCGCGTGCATGTTGACGACGCTGGCCCTGATCTTCGCCAGCTCGCCTTCGGACTTCTCCGGGAACCGGATGTACAGCGCTTCGGTGACGCTGAGTCCGAGAACCGAGTCGCCGAGGAATTCGAGGCGTTCGTTGGTGGGCAGTCCACCGTTCTCGTACGCGTAGGACCGGTGCGTCAGAGCGAGCGTCAGCAAGGACGGTTCCATGGAAACGCCGAGAGCGACGAGAAGCGATGCGTGATCGCTTTCGTCGCTCTCGGTCGGTGACGCTACGTGTGTGTCGGTCACGGTCTATGGCCGAATCAGACGGCTGCTTGGACCTGACGACCCTTGTAGGTGCCGCAGGACGGGCACACCGTGTGCGGGAGAGTCTGCTCGCCGCAACCGCGGTTCGGGCAGGTGATCAGGGTGGGTGCAGTGGTTTTCCACTGGCTGCGTCGCGATCGGGTGTTGGACCGCGACATCTTGCGCTTCGGAACAGCCACTTCTATTACTCCTCGTACTCGTTCGTCTCACGACGCTTGTCAGTATGTGAAAGTTACTGCTGGTTCTCGGTGCCGAACTTCCCGGCGAGGCCTGCCCAGCGAGGGTCAAGTATCTCATGACCATGGCCAGGTTCGGCAATCGCCAGGCGGACGCCGCATTCCGAGCACAGGCCCTGGCAGTCCTCGGTGCACAGCGGTCGCAGCGGGAGGGTCAGCCCGGCGAGGTCGACCAGTAGCGGTTCGAGGTCGATCGCATCGTCCTCGACGCGGTACACGTCATCGGCGTCGGTGGTCTCGTCCGTGACGCTGTCCGGATACGCGAACAGCTCGGTGATGTTCAGGTCGACGTGCGATTCGAACGGCTCGAGGCAGCGCGAGCACTCCCCCGCCGTGACGGCCGAGACCGTGCCGGAGACCAGCACGCCCTCGGACACCGATTCGAGACGCAGGTCGAGGTCCAGATCTGCACCTTCGGGGATCGCAACGAGGTCGAGGCCGATACGCGACGGAGACGGAACCACGGTGTCGACGGTGATCATGGATCCGGGTCGACGACCCAGGCGCCGCGTGTCCAGCACGAGACCGGAATCGGTGCTCGTGTGGTTACGTTTCGTCTGGGGCGACACTGTGAATCCTTCTACTGATCGGTCTGGGCAACCACTCCACGGTACGGCACGCGGTGGTGTATGGGCAAAACGATCAGTTGAAGCGGCGACCCGTGCGGCCGGCGTCACCGAAATCGGTGCCGTAGTCCGGCACACCGGATCCTGTCCGCAGCTGCTGACGGCCTCTGCCGACCGATCGGATGGTCCCGGTGAGGAACTCCTCGAACTCGGCCAGCTTGGTGTCGACGTACAAATCGCATTCGCTTCGCAGGCGGTCGGATTCGGCGTGGGCCGAGTCGATGACCCGTGCCGACTCGGCGTGGGCGGCCTGCACCACCTCGGTATGCGATACGAGTCGGTCCTGCTCGGTCTGCCCCTCGGCGACAGCTCGCTCGTAGGTGGCCTTACCGGACGCCACCAGGCGCTCGGCCTCGGCGCGCGCTCGACCGGTCGTGACTTCGTACTCGCGCTCCGCATCGGCGATCGTCGCTTCGGCGCTCGCGGTCGCATCGGCGACGAGTTGATCGGCGTGGGCGGTGGCCTCGGCGACCATGCGGTCGGCGTGCGATTTGGCGTCCGCCAGTAAGCGGTCTGCCTCCTCGCGCGAATTCTCGATGGTCGCGGTGGCCTCGTTGTTGGCCGTCGTCACGGTCTTCTCGGCGGTCAGTCGTGCATCGCCGACCAGTTTGTCGCGATGATCGAGCACGTCCTGCGCGTCGTCGAGTTCGCCGGGGATCGCGTCGCGAACGTCGTCGAGAAGCTCCAGAACATCACCGCGAGGGACGACGCAGCCCGCCGTCATCGGCACACCACGTGCCTCTTCGACAATTGCTACGAGCTCGTCGAGAGCCTCGAATACCCGGTACACGTGCCTGTTACCCCACTAGGTTGTCGCAAACGGAAAGATATGCGTGACCAGTGTGCCCCGACGGGCGGCCAAAACCGTTACTGCAGTTCGGCGAGTCGCGCCAGCAACCGGCTGTGCACCGATGCCGGCACCATGTCCGACACGTCTCCGCCGTACTTCGCGACTTCCTTCACCAACGAGCTCGACAGGTACCCGACGGTCGGGTCGGCTGCGACGAACAGGGTGTCCACTGCAGTCAGCTTGCGGTTCATCTGTGCCATCTGCAGCTCGTAGTCGAAGTCGGCAGCACTACGCAGACCCTTGACGATGGCGCCGATGCCCTCCTGCGCAGCGAAGTCGACGAGCAAGCCCTGCCACGACGCGATGCGCACCTTGTCCAGATGTGCCGTGGCCTCGGTCATCATCTCGATGCGCTCGTCGATCGTGAAGAGCCCCTTCTTGTTCGGGTTCACCACCACCGTCACGACAACTTCGTCGAATTGCTCGGCGACGCGGGTGATCACGTCGAGGTGGCCGTTGTGGATGGGATCGAAGGATCCGGGGCAGAGGGCGCCGCTCATGGCGCGAACTCTACCGACGCGATCTCGATACGCGCCTCGCCGTACTTCTTGTCCTTCTCCGGTCGTAGACCGTCGGGCCACCGCGTGAGCGGTGACCGGGAGGATCGCTCGACGACCACCAGCGCGTCGTCGGACAGCCACTGTCCGTCCATCAGACTTGCGAGTACGCCGGCTACGGCATCGTCGGACGTCGAGTACGGCGGATCCGCCATGACGAGGTCGTACCGCCGATCCGGAGTTCCGGCCAGCACCGCCGCCACAGGTGCCGTGCGTGCGAGTGCTCCGGGAAGCGCGACGGTGGCGATGTTGCGCGCGAGGACACCGGAGGCGCGCGCGTCGGATTCGACCGACAACAGGTGCCCGGCGCCTCGGGAGAGAGCTTCGAGGCCCAGCGCGCCGGACCCCGCGTAGAGGTCGAGTACCGCAGCGCCGTCGAAATCCATGCGCGCTTCCAACGCGCTGAACAGCGCTTCGCGAACTCGGTCCGACGTCGGCCGAGTTCCGCTCGCCGGTACGGCGAGTCGCCTTCCACCCGCAATTCCGGCAACGATTCTGGTCACGGCGTCAGAATGTCACGAGTCGCCCGATTCGCGCTGACAGCAGGGGATGTGGCCGATATCATTCGCCCGTCATGAGCAATCCGTCCGTGAACATTCGCGTGTTCGGCGCGCTGCGCGTCGAGGTGGACGGGACAGCCGTGGGCGTCGGTGCTCGCACACAACGTGTCGTGCTCATGCGTCTGCTGATCGCGCGGCGTCGGGTGGTCAGCACGGACCTGCTCATCGAAGATCTGTGGGCGAACGACCCACCGCCGCGCGCACTCGCGTCGCTGCAGGTGTACGTGTCGAATCTGCGGCGAGTCCTCGAACCAGCGCGACCCTCCCGGAGCCCGGCCGCCGTGGTCGTCAGCGCGCCGCCCGGTTACCTTCTCGACCTGCCCGACGACGCAGTCGACGTGTGGGATTTCGAACGCCGGGTGATCGACAACCGTCCCGCCGACGCGCTGAAGCTCTGGACGGACCTGCCCTACCGGGAAGTGGCCGACGCACCGTGGATCGCCGGCGAACTGGACCGCCTTGCCGACCTTCGTCGCACCGCAACGGAACGCGAGGCCGCGGTGCTTCTCGCCCGCGGTTCGCACGGTTCGGCCATCGCGGTTCTCGAGCCCAACGTGCGGGAATCACTGGGACGCGAGGAGTCCGTGCGACTGCTGGCGCTGGCGCTGTACCGGTCCGGCCGGCAGACCGACGCACTCGCGGTGCTGCGACGCTGCCGGGTTCACCTTGCCGAAGACCTCGGACTGGACGTCGGCCCCGCGTTGCAGTCTCTGGAATCGGACATTCTCTCGCACAACGACATCGGGGTCGCCGACGTCGCCGTGACACCATCGCCCGATCCCGTCGCGCACCCCGAGCCCAGCGCTCGGCGGGACGAGCGGTCCACCGGCCTGCCCCGAACCAACGGCCGCCCGCGGGAACTCGCCCGTTCGATGGACCTTGCGTTGTGCGTCTTGGGCGGCGGCATGTCGGTCAACTGGATCCGAGGGGAAGCCGGCGAGGGCAAGACCACATTGGCACGGTTGCTCGCTCACGCCCTCTCCGAGAGATCGTGGCGTGTCGGGTGGGGCCGGTGTCCCGAGATCGACGGTGCGCCGCCCGGGTGGGCGTGGCGCGAGATTCTGGCCGCCCTCGACGACACCGCGCCGATGGACGACGCGACACGCATGCGCCTGTCACCCATCATGTCGGACGACCTACCGAATTCGGTTCCTGTGCAATCATTCTCGATCGCACGTGCGGTTGCCGACTATCTATCGGCCATCAGCCGGTCCACCCCTTTGCTGGTCGTACTCGACGACGTCCACCGGGCCGACACCACCACGATGTCGATCGTGCGGTACCTGGCCGCCACCGACCTCGGAACGGGCGCGGTACATCTGGTCGCAACCTACCGCGCTTCGGAGACCACCGACGACCTGCGGGCCGCGTGGGCGACCCTGCACGACACCCGCTCTGCCCAGATCGAACTGGCCGGACTCGATCGCCCGCACCTCGTCACACTCGCCGCCGAGCACGGTCTGTCTCGCCCCACGTCGGTGCAGGTGGACTTGCTGGCCCAGCGCACAGGCGGCAACCCCCTGTTCGTGCGCGAACTGGCACGGCTGATGGCCTCCGAGGGCAGGTCGTCGGGACGCGGGGAGGTGCCGACGGGGATCGCGGACGTCCTGCGGCGCAGACTTTCTCGCCTCCCCGAGCGCACCCTCACCGTCCTGCGCATGGCGTCGATCCTCGGTCGGGCCGTCGACGTCGACACCCTGCGTGACGCGCTCGACATCGGCGACGACGACCTGCTCGACGCCGTCGAACCCGCGGTACTGGCCGGCCTGCTCGTCGAAACCGACCGCGATACAGTGCGTTTCGCGCACGTTCTCGTCCTCGACACCCTGTACGCAGACCTCCCCCGGCTGCGGCGCACCCGCATGCACGCGAGGGTGTTCGCCGTCCTGTCCGCGCGACGACCGGACGACATGGCCGCCTTGGCGCGGCACGCGGCCGAGGGGGCCACCGGCCACACCGCAGCGAAGCTCGTACCCACCATCGTCGCGGCCGCGCGTCGAGCAGAGTCTCTGGGCTCGCACCGAGACGCGTTGGAGCTGTGGCACTCCGCTCTCGCCACGTCCGAGATGTCCGGGGAGTTGGATCGGCGTGGACGACTCGACCTTCTCGTGGCGCTGGTGCCGTCCCTGGCACGAGCGGCGGATACCGAGAACGCGCGTGCTCGAAGGAACGAGGCCATCGAGATCGCGACGTCCCTGGGTGAGACCGGACCGCTCGTCGCCGCTCTGTCGTCGTGGCAGGCTCCGGTCATCTGGCACATCCGAGGCATGACGGCCGATCGTGTGGTTCTCGACCCGCTGGAACGTCTGCTTGCCGATTCGAACACGGACGATCACACCCGCGCTGCCCTCATGGCGACCGCGGTGTTCGAGATCGAGGGGCTCGATTCCGCGCAGGCGAGTACCTACGCCGAGTCTGCCGTGCGCATTGCGGACAGTCTCGCCGATCCGATGCTGACACGCGTCGCGTTGAACGCCTTCGGGTACGTCGCCTTCGGGCCGGATCACGACGACGGTCGCCGGCCACGAGCGCACCAACTGCTCGCTGTCGCAACGGAACACGGTATGGCGGAGTATCAGGCGCTGGCGCACTTCCAGCTGTATCTGGCCGCTATGTCGGCGGCGGATCTGACCGGTGCTCGCCGGCATCTCTCGGACAGCCTGCGGTGCGCGAGCGGTGCGGCGCTGACCCAGTTGCTCGGGGTGTTGGCGCTGTTCGACGCCGTGGTCGACTTGATCGCCGGACGGTTCGACTCGGGCCGAACCAGGTACGACGCCGTTGCCGATTACCTCGATGCCGAGGGAACCTCACACGGGACCGAGATCCGTGAGTTGGGTCGCATGTCCGTCGCGATTGCGACCGACACGCTGGACACGCTCGTGACGGACCTGGAGCGACTCGATCACGACATGCCCGTGTACCTGCGACCCGCGTGGGTCCTCGGTCTGATCCGCGCCGGAGATCTGGACCGGGCGCGCGAGCTCTGGGCCGACGATCGACCCGCACCGCGGGATTACTACTGGCGTGCCATGACCGTCCTACGTGCCACCGCCGCCGCGTCGTTGCGCGACCTGGAGGTCTGTCGCTCCTGCTATGACGAGTTGCTTCCGTTCGCCGGGACCTTTGCCGGCGTGGACAGCGGGTCGCTGTTCTGTGGACCCGTCGACACTGCACTCGCCGCGGTGGCGTCGGCCTTGGGACGAGAGGACGACGCGGACGGACACCGGCGCGGAGCCGCAGATCTGCTCGCCCGAACCGAGGCCGCGCTCGCGGCTTGGTCCTGACGACAGGCGCCACTCCAAGTCGAGGCCAAGCGGACCTCAAAACGTTCGTGGTCCTCTTCTGGCACACCGAGAACCGAGACGAGAAGGAACCCACCGCGATGACCATGCTCGACGAGACCTCTCCCCGCACTGCAGTGACGCACCAGCTGGACACCGCCACCACCGGCGCCGTCTGGACTCCACTCGATCCCCAATACCGCGACGAGCTCACCGGATTCAACCTCAGTGCCGTGCACGCGGCCGCTGCGGTTGTCGTCGCCGCGGACACTGCGGACGTCGCTGCCGCCGTTCGTGTCGCGGCCGAGCACGGCCTTCGCGTTGCGGTGAGCTGCACCGGACACAGTGCAGCTTCCACCGAATCCGACACGGTCGTCGTCTCGACCAGGCTGCTCGACACCCTCGTCATCGATCCCGTGGCACGAACGGCCACGGTCGGATCCGGCGTGCGATGGCAACCGGTGCTCGATGCCGCCGCACCGCACGGCCTGGCGGCGCTAGCGGGCTCCTCGACCACGGTCGGGGTCGTCGGCTACACCCTCGGCGGCGGCCTGAGTCCGGTCGGGCGCACCTTCGGCTACGCGGCCGATCACGTGCGCAGTCTGACACTCGTCACCGGCGATGGCACCGTTCTGAACGTGAGTCCCACCGAGAACGCGGAACTGTTCTGGGCGGTGCGGGGCGGCGGAGCGGCGTTCGGCATCGTGACCGAGATCGTGATCGATCTGTTCCCGGTCGCCACGATCGTCGGCGGCGGACTCTTCTTCGACGCGGCCGACGCACCGTCGGTCCTGCGGGCGTGGCGCGACTGGACCGCGACCGTACCGGACAACGTGTCGACTTCAGTTGCTGTGCTACATCTTCCGCCCGTGCCCGAACTTCCCGAACCGTTGCGCGGCCGCACGGTGCTGCACCTGCGGGTGGCATACGTCGGGGACATCGAGACGGGCCTGGCCACGGTCGAACCGCTGCGCAGGCTCGCGGTGCCGATCCTCGATTCGGTGGGCGAGATTCCGTTCCAGGCCCTTGCCTCCATACACATGGATCCGACGAATCCCATGCCCGGCATCGATCGTGGGATGACGCTCGAAGACCTCACCGACGACGCGCTCGATCTCTTCCTGGATGTACTGGACATGCCGCTGGCCGTTGCCGAGATCCGGCTCATGGGCGGCGCATTGAGCCGACGTCCGCACCATCCCAACGCTGTCGGGATTCGGTCCGCGTCATTTCATGTGATGGCCGTCGGCGTTCTCGTTCCGCCGATCGCCGAGGCCGTACTTCCGTCGATCGACCGTCTGCTGCAGCAGCTGTCACCGTGGAGTCGGGGCACGGCATACGTGAACATGGGCGGTTCCCCGACCGGAGCAGCTGCCGACCGAGTGCGCGCGGCCTGGGACGAGAACACCTACGCCGCACTGGAACGCATCCGAGTCGAGGTCGACCCGTCGAACCGCTTCTCCGCTGCGGCACGCTGGTAGGTCCTCCCCGCGCAAAATCCGACCGGCCTCCCCGCCCGAACTCGACCGGCCTCCGGCCTACCCGCCCGCACCACCGGCCCGTCTAGGACGGGTCGGTGGTGTCTCCGACGCTGATGACGGCGATGAGGTCGCCGCCCTCGACCTGCGCGATGCCAGTGATGGCGAGGCGGCTGATCCGCCCACTACGGGGTGCGGTGATCGCCGCTTCCATCTTCATCGCCTCGATCGTCGCGACGGTGTCACCCGCAGCAACCGAATCACCCTCCGCAGCAACCAGTGTCACCACACCGGCGAACGGCGCCGCCAGATGCGACGGGTCCGACCGGTCCGCCTTCTCCGACGCCGGTGCGTCCGCCGAGATGGAACGATCACGCACCGACACCGGCCGCAGTTGCCCGTTCAGGATGCACATCACCGTCCGCATCGCCGCCTCGTCCGGCTCGGAGATCGCTTCGAGCCCGATGAGCAACTCCACACCCTTCTCGAGCTGCACCCGATGCTCCTCGCCTTGGCGCAGACCGTAGAAGAACTGGTTCGCCGACAGCGACGAGGTGTCTCCGTACTTCTCCCGATGCTCGGCGAGTTCTTTCGCCGGACCGGGGAACAGCAACCGGTTCAGCGTCTGCTGACGGCCCTCACCACCGGTGTCGAGCGCCTTCTCGTCCTCACCGGACAACGGTGTCTCCCCCCGGCCCTCCCCGCGGCCGGCGAGCGCCTTCTCGCGGAACGGTTCCGGCCACCCACCCGCCGGGGTACCGAGGTCCCCGCGCAGGAACCCGATCACCGAATCGGGGATGTCGAACTTGCCGGGATCGGCAGCGAAATCCTCGACCGACACTTCCGCGCCGACGAGGTGCAACGCCAGATCGCCGACCACCTTCGAGGACGGGGTGACCTTGATCAACCGGCCCAGCAACCGGTCGGCGTCGGCGTACGCCTTCTCCACCAACTCGAACCGGTCCCCCAACCCCAACGCGATGGCCTGCTGGCGCAGGTTCGAGAGCTGCCCACCGGGAATTTCGTGCGTGTACACCCGACCCGTGGGCGAGGGAAGCCCACTCTCGAAGGGCGAGTACACCTTTCGCAGCGCCTCCCAGTACGGCTCGAGGTCGCACACGGCCTGCAGACTCAGCCCCGTGTCGCGCTCGGTGTGCGCCGCCGCCGCGACGATCGCCGAGAGCGCCGGCTGAGACGTGGTGCCCGCCATCGGCGAGGACGCACCGTCGACGGCGTCCGCGCCCGCCGTCCACGCCGCCAGGTACGTCGCCAACTGCCCACCCGGGGTGTCGTGGGTGTGCACGTGCACCGGCAGATCGAAGTTCTTGCGCAGCGCGGTCACCAACGTCGTCGCCGCCGGGGCGCGCAGCAACCCGGCCATGTCCTTGATCGCCAACACGTGTGCCCCGGCGTCGACGATCTGCTCCGCCAGCTTCAGGTAGTAGTCCAGGGTGTAGAGGTTCTCCCCCGGGTTCGACAGGTCACCGGTGTAACTCATCGCTACTTCCGCGATGGTGGTGCCGGTCTCGCGCACCGCGTCGATGGCCGGACGCATCTGATCGATGTTGTTCAGCGCGTCGAAGATCCGGAAAATGTCCACCCCGGTGGATGCAGCCTCGGCGACGAACGCCGTCGTCACCTTCTCCGGGTACGGGGTGTAGCCGACCGTGTTGCGCCCGCGCAGGAGCATCTGCAGACAGATGTTCGGTACCGCCTCGCGAAGCGCCGCGAGCCGCTCCCACGGGTCCTCGTGCAGGAACCGCAGCGCCACATCGTATGTCGCACCGCCCCACGCCTCGATGGAGAACAACTCCGGCGTCAGCCGCGCCACGTGCGGCGCCACCCCCAACAACCCGGTCGTGCGCACCCGGGTCGCCAACAGGGACTGATGCGCGTCACGGAACGTCGTGTCCGTCACCGCAAGAGCCTTCTGCTCCCGCAACGCGCGCGCAAAACCATCAGGCCCCAGCTCGAGCAAGCGCTGCTTGCTCCCCGGCGGCGGCGCAATGCTCAGGTCGAGCTCGGGCAGCTTGTCCTTCGGATACACCGTCGACGGGCGCTCCCCGTTCGGCTTGTTCACCGTGATGTCCGCGAGGTAGGACAAGATCTTGGTGCCGCGGTCTCCCGAGGACCGAGCCGTCAGCAGCTCTGGCCGCTCTTCGATGAACGATGTCGTCACCCGACCGGCACGGAAGTCCGGGTCGTCGAGCAGACCTTGCAGGAAGCCGATGTTCGTCGACACACCGCGAATGCGGAACTCCGCCAACGATCGCTGCGCCCTCGCGACCGCCGCCTCGAACGTACGGCCGCGGCAGGTGAGCTTGACGAGCATCGAGTCGAAGTACGCCGAGACCTCCGCCCCGGTGGTGGTGCCGCCGTCCAGACGCACACCGGCGCCGCCCGGGGTGCGGTAGGCAGTGATGCGCCCGGTGTCCGGGCGGAACCCGTTCGCCGGGTCCTCGGTGGTGATGCGGCACTGCAGCGCCGCACCGCGAATCTTGATGTCCTCCTGCCGAAGTCCCAGATCCTCGAGCGACTCACCCGAGGCGATCCGCAACTGCGACTGCACCAGATCGATGTCGGTGATCTCCTCGGTGACCGTGTGCTCGACCTGGATCCGCGGGTTCATCTCGATGAACACGTGGTTGCCGCTCTTGTCGACCAGGAACTCCACCGTCCCGGCGCAGGAGTAGTCGATCTCCTTCGCGAACGCGACCGCATCCGCGCAGATCTTCTCCCGCAGAGCCGGATCGAGGTTCGGCGCCGGCGCCAACTCCACCACCTTCTGGTGGCGGCGCTGCACACTGCAGTCCCGCTCGAACAGGTGAATGACGTTGCCGGAGGTATCGGCGAGAATCTGCACCTCGATGTGCCGCGGCTCGATCACCGCCTGCTCGAGGAACACCGTCGCATCGCCGAACGCCGACTCCGCCTCGCGCGCAGCCGCTTCGATAGCCTCACGCAGATCCGAGATCTCCGCCACCCGGCGCATCCCGCGCCCCCCGCCGCCCGCGACGGCCTTGACGAACACCGGGAAGGTCATGCCCTCGGCCGCCGTCATCAGCTCGTCCACATCCGACGACGGCTCCGACGACGACAGCACCGGCAGCCCCGCCGCTTTCGCCGCTGCAATGGCGCGGGCCTTGTTACCCGTCAGCTCCAGCACGTCCGCGGACGGTCCGACGAAGGTGATACCCGCCTGCGCGCACGCCGCCGCAAGATCTGGGTTCTCCGACAAGAAGCCGTAACCGGGATAGATCGCATCCGCACCCGCACGCACCGCCGCGTCGACGATCGTCTCCACCGACAGGTAGTTACGCACCGGATGACCGGGCTCGCCGATCTCGTACGCCTCGTCGGCTTTGGTCCGATGCACCGAGTTGCGGTCCTCGAACGGGAACACCGCCACCGTCCCCGCACCCAGTTCGTACGCAGCTCGGAAAGCTCTGATTGCGATCTCGCCACGGTTGGCGACCAACACCTTGGAAAACATCGGTCAAAGGTACCTGGCGGCACGGCATTTGCGGGAGAGACTCAACACTTGTTGGGATCGCGCACTAACTTTTGTCGAGGAAATCCAGGCGGTCGACGTCGATGGCCGCGTTCTTCATGCCGGCGAGCCCCGGATGCGAGTGCAGGTGCGGATCAACCTCGATGACCGCACGCGCGAAGGTCTGGGCCTCCGCGATCACGTCCAGATGGTCGAGCAACGACAGCAGCTTCAAATTCCGCACGCTGCCGGACTGCGCGGCGCCGAGCACGTCACCCTCGCGCCTCGTCCGCAGATCGAGCAGCGCCAACTCGAACCCGTCGTTGGTTCCGGCAACCGCGTTCAACCTCGCCATCGTCGGCGACGCCTCCGCGAGTTGGCTCACGAGAATGCACAGACCTTGGTGTCCACCACGGCCGATGCGACCCCGCAACTGATGCAGTTGGCTGACTCCGAACCGTTCGGCGTCGGAAATCACCATGACCGTGGCGTTGGGCACGTCGACACCCACTTCGACGACGGTGGTGCAGACGAGCACGTCGATGTCGCCGTTCGTGAAGTCCTGCATCACCCCGTCCTTCTCGTCGGACGGCAACCGTCCGTGCAGAAGGCCGACCGTCAGATGCGCGAGCGCGCCCTCACCGAGCGCCTTGAACATGTCCAGAGCGGACGTGGCGGGCGGCGGGCCTTCCTTCTTCGGTTTGCCCTCCTGGATCCGTTTCTCCTCTTCGGCCGCTTCCTTCTCCGGATCGCCGATACGCGAGCAGACGACATACGCCTGCCGCCCCTGCTGCACTTCCTCCGAGATCCGCGCCCAGGCACGAGCAACCCACGCGGGCTTGTCCTTGATCGACACCACGTTGGTCTTGATCGGCGATCGCCCGCGAGGCAACTCGCGCAGGGTCGACGTCTCGAGATCACCGAGGGTGGTCATCGCGATGGTGCGCGGAATCGGAGTGGCGGTCATCACCAGGAGGTGGGGGCTGATTCCCTCTTGCGCCTTGGCTCGCAACGCGTCTCGTTGCTCCACACCGAAGCGATGCTGTTCGTCGACGACCACCATGCCGAGGTCGAAGAACTCCACGTGATCCTGGATGAGCGCGTGCGTCCCGATCACGATGCCCGCCTCACCCGTGACCGCCGCGAGCAAGGTCTTGCGCTTGGCAGCTGTCGTGAGCGACCCGGTGAGCAGTTCGATGCGCGTCGCGGAGTCGTCGCCGCCCAACTCCCCCGCCGACGCCAGCGGACCCAGCAGCATCTTCAGCGATCGATAGTGCTGCGCGGCAAGCACTTCGGTGGGCGCAAGCAGCGCACACTGGTAGCCCGCATCCACGACCTGGAGCATCGCCCGCAGCGCCACGATGGTCTTGCCCGATCCCACTTCGCCCTGCAGCAGACGGCTCATCGGATGCGGCTGCGTGAGATCGACCTCGATGTCGCCGGCTACTTCCTTCTGCCCGGCCGTCAGCTCGAACGGCAACATGCGTTCGAATCGCGCCGCGATGCCGTCCGACGCGGGTGTGCACGGGTGCGCGGCCCGCGCCTTCATCTCGTGCCGACGATCAGCGAGGACCAGCTGCAACGCGACGGCTTCGTCGAACCGCAGCCGCTCCCGCGCCTGATCGATCTCGGCTTTCGTCGTCGGGAAGTGAATGGTACGTAGGGCGTCGTCGAGATCCATCAAGCCGCGTTCGGCTCGCAACGTCTCCGGCAACGGATCCTCGACGAGGTCGAGTTGGTCGATCACCTGTCGGACGCACCGCAGGAAGGTCCAACTCTCGACCTCCTTGGTTGCCGCGTACATCGGCAGGAACGGCAACTCGAACATCGTCATGTCCACCGCGCCGGACTGGTCCTTCGCGCCGCGCGCGATCCCCGCGAGGTCTCCGCCGCCGCGACCGGACGTCTCGACGGCGTTGTCGTCGGTCTCGTCCACCAGTAGATAGCTCGGGTGACTCAGCGACCACGACCTGCCGAACGTCTTCACCGTTCCGGAGAACATCACCTTCACACCCGGCTGCAGGTTGTACTTGACCTTGTGGCCGTTGAAGAAGGTGGCCGACACGGTCTGACCGGCGCACGAGAGCGCAACCTTGAGCATGTGGCCACGACGGTTCCGCATCGGCGCCAGGTCCGCCTTCGTGATGGTGCCGATGACCGTGATGTGCTCACCGTCGGCCGGGTCGGACTGACCCAGCTCCTGCCCTTGACTGACGTACCGGAACGGGTAGTGACGAAGCAGGTCTTCTACCGTCTCCATGGAGAACGCGTCGAAAAGCGGCTCCGAGGCCTTGCGGCCGAGCAGGTGATCGAGCCGATCGGTGAGTGTTGCCACACCGACAGCATTCCCCGGGCCGCCGACAACGACCCGGGGTGCACCGGTTTGGTCATTCGAGGTGCGGCCCGTTATCCTTGCAGGGTTGCCCATCGCGGCGTGCGGTCACCTGTGCGCTGTCGGGCAGAAGTAACACGTACTCGATCCGCCCCTCGAAAACCAAGGAGTTCGCGACTATGGCTGCCGTCTGCGACCTATGCGCCAAGGGACCCGGCTTCGGTAAGTCGGTTTCGCACTCGCACCGCCGTACCAACCGTCGCTGGAACCCCAACATCCAGACCGTTCGCGCGCAGGTTGCGCCGGGCAACACCCGCCGGCTCAATGTGTGCACGTCGTGCCTCAAGGCCGGCAAGGTGGTCCGGGGCTGACGTTCCGCGCATCTGCTAGACCAACGAAACCCCGCCACCTCACGGTGGCGGGGTTTCGTGTCGTTTATGGTGCGTGAATGACTGCATCCGAACAGCCGCTCGTCTCCGTCGCCGATGGCGTTCTGCGAATTGCCGTGTCCACGGCGGCCGCGGGCACATCGCTGAACTTCGAGGCCGTCTCTGCGGGAACCGACGCGGTGAAGAACTCCGGATCCGAGGTCGGCGCGGTGCTGCTGGTGGGGACCGGTGCCAACTTCTGTGCCGGCGGCAACGTGATGGCCTTTGCCGCCGCCGAGGACCGGACGACATACGTTCGCGACGCCGCCGACACCCTCCACGAGTTCGTCGCCGCCCTCGAGTCGGTCGGCGTGCCCGTCGTCGCCGGGGTGCACGGATGGGCCGCCGGAGCGGGGATGAGTCTGGTCTGCCACGCGGACATCGCTATCGGCAGCCGCTCCACCAAGTTCCGGCCCGCTTACCCCGCGCTGGGTTTCACCCCGGACGGAGGCATGTCGTGGGCCCTGCCACGCATCGTCGGTCCGCGCCGCGCACGAGACATCCTGCTCTCGGACACCGTTCTCGGTGGCGAAGAGGCACATCGGCTGGGGCTGCTCACTCGCCTGGTCGGTGACGACGTGGTGGTCTCCGAGGCCGAACGCGTTGCTCGTTCACTGGCTGCCGGACCCGCGGAGACCATCGGCGCAACCAAACGCCTGCTGGCGCAGTCGGATACCAACTCGCTGGCCGAGCAGCTCGAAGCCGAAGCCGTGTCGATTTCGACGCTCGCCGGATCGCCGACGGGCCGCGAGGGTGTCGACGCGTTCGTGGAGAAGCGCCGGCCGGACTTTCCGCGCTGATCGATCGACCGCCTAGGGCAACCGCCACTCCACCGGCTCGTCGCCGAGCTCGTCGAGCAACCCGTTGACCGCACTGAAGGGGCGGGAGCCGAAGAAGCCGCGCGACGCCGACAGTGGCGAGGGGTGCGCCGATTCCACCGTCGGCACGTCTCCGAGCATCGGTTTGAGGGTCGAGGCGTCCTTCCCCCACAGCACCGCGACGAGACCGCGACCCTCGCGATTCACCAACGCTTCGATCGCGCACTCCGTGACCGCTTCCCATCCCTTGCGCCGATGCGACGCGGGCTGACCGGGGGTCACCGTCAGCACTCTGTTCAGCAGGAGCACGCCCTGATCGGCCCAGGGCGTGAGGTCGCCCGACGTCGGGGTCGGATAGCCGAGATCGGCGGAGTACTCGGTGAAGATGTTCGCGAGACTGCGCGGCACGGGGCGCGTCTCCGGCGACACCGAGAAACTCAGTCCGACAGCGTGTCCCGGCGTCGGATACGGGTCTTGTCCGACGATCAGCACACGCACCTCGTCGAAGGGCCGAGTGAAGGCGCGCAGCACGTTCGCGCCGGCGGGAAGGTACCCGCGTCCCGACGCATTCTCTTCCCGCAGGAAATCACCCATCTCGGCGATCTTTGCGGCGACGGGCTCGAGCGCGGTGGCCCAACCGGTTTCGATGATGTCGGGCAGCGGCTTGGCGGTCATTCCGCGACCTTCCTCAGTGCGTCGCGGTAGTACGCGGCGTTGGCGGCGTACATCTTCACGTTGAGCTCGACGTGACCCTCGGGCACCTCGTAGCCTTCGCGCACACGAGCCGGTACCCCGAGTGCCATTCGCCGCGCCGGCACCTGGAACTTGAACGGAACGACGGCTCCGGCGCCGACGATGGACCCGGCGCCGATCACGGCGCCGTTCAGCACCACCGAACCGGACGCGATCAGGCAGTCGTCGCCGATGTCCGCGCCCTCGACGTGGGCGTTGTGCCCGATCACGCAGCCGGCGCCGATGGTGGTGGGATCGATGGGGGTGCAGTGCACCACCGTCCCGTCCTGAATGTTGGTATTCGCCCCGACCGTGATGGTGCCGTAGTCGCCGCGAAGTACCGCACCCGGCCAGATCGACACTCCCGCAGCGAGAGTCACGGCGCCGATCACCACGGCATCGGGGTGGACGTAGGCGCTCGGGTCGATGTCGGGTTCCCGGTCACCCAGTGCGTAGACAGTCATGCAACTCACCCTGTCATCCGTTCGTCACGGACTCGCGCTCAGGTCCTTCACCATGCAGACCGACGATTCCTCGTGTCGGTAGTGCCCGAACTTCGGGACCATCGGGTCGAAACCGTTCGATGCGTAGAGAGCAAGCGCTTCCGGTTGCGCCGTGCCGGTCTCGAGGATGAGGCGTCGGCGGCCTGCGCGCGCCGCGGACTCCTCGATGGCGCCCAGTACGCGCCGTGCGATCCCCCGCCGTTGCGCGGTAGGACGTACGTACATCCGCTTGATCTCGGCGTCTCCGGCCAGGATGCCGTCGCGGTCGTTCTCGTGTGCGCGCCAACCACCCATGCCGACGGCACGTCCGTCGATTCGGGCGACGAACATGACACCGGCGGGCGGAACGAACTCGCCGACGAACAGTGGCGTGTCGTCCGGACCTCCGTACCGCCGTACGTATTCCTGCTGCACCTCCTCGATCATCTCGAGGACGTCCGGATCGTCGAGGCGGCAGGTGGTCACGGTCAGAAGCTCGTCCACCCGGGCGTTCCTTCCACCGGCCGACCCTCGACGGTCACCGACCCGCCGCCGCCGGTGACGCGTCCGATGCGGCGCCATCCGTCGGGCAGCGTCGCGGTCGACGGGAACGTCCCGACGAGTGCGTGATCCTCACCGCCCGTCAGAATCCACTGCAGGGCGTCCAATCCGAGACTCTCTGCAGCAGAATTCAGTTCGTCGGACGGGGTGAGCACTTCGGAATCCAGGTCCACATCGACCCCTGAGGCCTCCGCGATATGCGTCAGATCGGCCACCAACCCGTCGGAGATGTCCGCCATGGACGTTGCTCCGGCAATCGCCGCTGCAGGACCGGATTCGTAGTGCGGCTGTGGAACCCGGTGCGAGAGGATCAGTTCCGGGAAGCGGACGTCACCGGCTTCCAGTAATGCCAGTCCCGCCGCCGATCGGCCCGAGTCGCCACGCAATGCCACGACGTCGCCCGGCCGAGCGCCGGATCTGAGCACAGGGCGCCGACCTTCGAGATCCCCGAGCGCGGTGATCGAGATCACCAGCTGGGTCGATCCGACCACGTCGCCCCCGACGACCGCGGCACCCGCACGCACTGCTTCCTCCCACATGCCCTCGTTCAACTCGTCGACCACGCTCACCGAGAGAGACGACGGGCAGCCGAGAGCGACCAGAAATCCGGTGCACCGTGCACCCATGGCGGCGATGTCGGCACCGTTCTGAGCGATGGCCTTGCGGCCGATGTCACGTGGTGACGACCAGTCGAGCCGAAAATGCTTGTCCTGCATCAGCATGTCCGTCGTCGCCACGACGCGCCCGTCGGGTGCAGCGACCACCGCGGCATCGTCACCCGGACCGAGCAGGGTGCTCGGTGGGTGAACGCGACCGCGCACGCTGCGGTCGATGAGGGCGAACTCACCGATGTCGGCGACGGTGACCGACGGATCGAGTGCGTCGATGGCAGGCTCCTTCTTCGGATGGACAACGCAGTGGGTCCAGCGTCTCACTGCGCGGAGAGCCCGATGTCTCTGCGGTAGGTTCGGGCTCTGGCATTAACACTGCTGTGGCACGAATATTGTTCTGGCACGAAGAATTCAGTGGGAAGGGGCGCACCATGGTGCAGGCGTACATCTTGATTCAGACCGAGGTCGGCCGTGCCTCTCTCGTCGCGCAGCAGATCTCGGCCCTCGACGGGGTGGTGTCGGCCGAGGACGTCATCGGACCCTACGACGTCGTGGTGCGGTGCTCCGGGGATTCCGACGCCGCACTCGCCGACGCCGTCGCGGCGATCCAGAAGGTCGACGGCATCACCCGCACCCTCACCTGCCAGCTGGCCGGGACCCCGGTCCGACCGTGAGCTCACCCGACGAACCCGTCGCCGAGGAGACGCAGGTCCATCCGCGAACGGGCATGCATCCCGCGCTCCTCGCGACGGCGATCGCGCTTCCTGTCGCCCTGGTGGTGGGTGTGATCGTCGCCGCGGTGATCGCCACCCGCACGCCCGTCCGTGAGCCTGTTGTCGTGGGGGCGGTTCCCGCACCGCAATCCGAATCCGCGCAGTGCGGCAGGTTGCTCGGCGCCCTTCCGGAGTCCTACGGCGACTACTCCAAAGCCGCGCTCGCCGAGCCTGCGCCCGCCGGCGCAGCGGCGTGGCAGTCGGACGCTGCGGATCCGATCGTCCTGCGGTGCGGCCTCGATCGTCCGACCGAATTCGATCAGGCGTCGCCGCTGAACGTCGTCGACGACGTCCAGTGGTTCCAGGTTTCGGGCGCCGACCAAGGCCTGCAGTCGTCCACGTGGTACGCCGTCGACCGCGAGGTCTACGTGGCGGTGACCATTCCCGACAACTCCGGACCCACACCGCTGCAATCGATTTCGGATGCGGTGACCGCGACGCTGCCCGAGACTCCGATCGACCCGAATCCGATCAACTGATTCAGCGCAGGCCGGTGCCGCGCGCCAGTGCCGTCTCCACCAGAGTCGAGACCAACGCGGCGTAGTCCACACCAGTCGCTTCCCACATACGCGGGTACATCGAGATCGAGGTGAACCCGGGCATCGTGTTGATCTCGTTGATGACAGGCCCGTCGTCGGTGACGAAGAAATCGATGCGCGCCAGCCCCTGACAGTCCACCGCGCGGAAGGCGCGGACCGCGAGGTCGCGCAGTTCGTCGCTCACGGCGTCGTCGAGCTTCGCGGGGATGTCGAACCCGACGACGTCGTCGAGGTACTTGCTGTCGAAGTCGTAGAACGCACCTGAGTCGTCGTCGGCGCCGATCATCCGGATCTCGGCCACCACACTCGCGCGGACGTCCCCGTTCGGGAACTCGAGCACACCGCACTCGACTTCCCGCCCCACGATGCCTGCCTCGACGATGACCTTCGGGTCGTGTTCGCGTGCCGCCGCAATGGCCGCGGGCAGCTCGTCCCAGGAGGTGATGCGTGTGATGCCGATCGACGACCCGCCGCGGGCAGGTTTGACGAACGCCGGCAGCCCGAGCCGCTCGCGATCGGACCGAGACACGGTGTCCGTGCCGGCCCGGAGCACGACCTGAGTTCCGATCGGGAGACCGTCGGCCGCGAGGAGCTTCTTCGTGAACTCCTTGTCCATGGACGCGGCGCTCGCCAGCACCCCGGGTCCTACGTACGGAATTCCGGCCACCTCGAGCATGCCCTGGATGGTCCCGTCCTCGCCGAACGCGCCGTGAAGCACCGGAAACACCACGTCCACGGTCGAGAGCAGCTGGACCGCGGCACCGTCGTCGACCACGGAGATCGATCCTGCTCGCTCCGGATCCACGCTCAACGCGATCGGCGACGACGACTGCACCGACGGCAGAGTTCGATCGCGGATGGTGAGCTCCGCGGGATCCGACGTGCCGACGACCCACGTGCCCCCTCGGGTGATGCCCACGGGAACGACGTCGTACTTGTTCGGGTCGAGGTAACGCATCACACTGCCGGCGGACACGCAGGACACGGAATGTTCGTTGCTGCGACCACCGAACACGACGGCCACCTTGATGCGCCTGCTGTTCACGGGAGAACCGTACCGGCGCAACGGGCCGAGCGCAGACTCGCCCCGTCGGCTGCAACCGACCTGTCAGTTCAGTGCGCGCTCGATGTCGGCCACCAGATCGACCGTGTCCTCGATCCCACACGAGAGCCTGACGAAGCCGTCGGGAACGGGATCTCCCCAGCGCTGCCGCCGGTCCGCCGTGGTGTGAATGCCCCCGAAACTGGTTGCTGCGGAGATCAACTCGCTCTTCTTCACGAATTCGTGCACAGCGCGGGCTGATCCGAGGTCGAAGGAGACCAGGCCGCCGAATCGTCGCATCTGGGCGGACGCGACGGCGAAGGATGGGTCCGCCGGCAGCCCCGGGTATCGCACACCCGAGACGGTGGACGTGCCGGACAACGATTCGGCCACGGCGAGAGCGTTCTCACACTGGCGGCCGAAGCGCAGTCCCGCAGTCCCTAGGCTCCGATGCGCAAGCCACGTCTCGAACGGTCCGAGAACCGACCCGGAGAGCAGCCGTTCGCGTGCGAACGCGGTGTGCAGGTCGGCGTCGTTCGTTCCGATGTACCCGGCGAGCAGATCACTGTGCCCGCTCAACGCTTTGGTCCCGCTGGCCACGACCACGTCGGCGCCGAGCGCGACGGGGTTCTGTCCGAGCGGAGTCGCCGTCGTGTTGTCGACCACCAACAGACCCGTCGTCGCCGCCGCGACAGCGGCGAGGTCCACGGTGTCGAGAGTGGGATTGGACGGAGTTTCCGCTATCACCACCGCAGCACCGACGGCCGCGTCCACCATCTCGTGGACGGACGCCTCACGAATCTCGATTCCCCAGCGCGCCAGCCGTTCTCGTGCGTAGAGCCGGACCTGGTAGTACCCGTCGGACGGCACCACCAGGACGTCGCCCGCCGACAGAACGGATCGCAGGACGACGGTGATGGCCGACATTCCCGACCCCGTCACGAGGGCGTGGGACACACCCTCGAGCTCTGCCAATGCCGATTCGAGGCCGGTCCACCCGGGGTTGGACGCGCGGGCGTAGGTGTGCGGCTCGGAGCCCTCGTCCTCGCTGAGGTGATACGGCGCAGCGAGGACGGGCCCCATCTGCATGGGTGTTCCCGGAACAGCCTCTGCCGCAACGGCCGCTACCGTTCTGGTGGAATCTCCCGGGCCGCTCACTCCGATTTGTGCCGACGGCCGAGCAGACTCTGGACCGCGTCCGGAACCGACAGACCCTCGTGACACACACGGTGCACCGCGTCGGTCAACGGCATCTCGACGTCGTAACTCTCCGCGAGCGCCCGGATGGACGTGCAGGACTTCACCCCTTCCGCCACCTGCCCGTTCGCCGCCTCCTGAGCGCTCTCGAGCGAACCACCCGAGCCGAGTCGCTCGCCGAAGGAACGGTTGCGCGAGAGCGGGGACGAACACGTTGCCACGAGGTCACCCACCCCGGCCAGACCGGCGAGTGTCGAGGGGCTGGCTCCGAGCGCGACACCCAGTCGGGTGATCTCCGCGAGTCCACGGGTGATGATGCTGGCCACCGAGTTCTCCCCGAAACCCACCCCCGCGGCCATTCCACAGGCGAGGGCGATCACGTTCTTGCAGGCTCCGCCGATCTCGCACCCGATAACATCGGAGTTCGTGTAAGGGCGGAAATAGCTTGTTGCACAGGCTTTCTGAAGCTCGATCGCCCGATTGGAATCGGGGCAGGCGATGACGGTTGCCGTGGGCTGTTCGGCCGCGATCTCCTTCGCCAGGTTCGGCCCGGACAGGGTGCCGACCCGAGACGGGTTCGCTCCGGTGACCTGGCAGATCACCTGGCTCATCCGCATCAGCGTTCCGGTCTCGATCCCCTTGGCCAAGGACAGCAGGGTCGCATCGGGACCGATGAGCTCGGTCCACTCTCCGAGGTTCTGGCGCAATGCCTGCGACGGCACCGCCAGCACCACGACCCGGGCGCCGTCGAGTGCCTCCGCAGCGTCGGTGCTCGCGCGCACGGACGACGGAAGCGTCGTCCCGGGGAGGTAGTCGACGTTCTCGTGATCGGAGTCGATGGACTTGGCGACCGACTCGCGGCGTGCCCACATGGTGACGTCGGACCCTGCGTCCGCCAACACTTTCGCGTAGGCGGTTCCCCACGAACCGGAACCGAGTACTGCTGCCTTCACCATCGCGCACCCCTCGATTTCTGCTGCATGCGCGCCACCCTAATCCGCGGCGAGGCATCCCGGATGCAGTCCGCGGATATGGCGCGGCGTCGTGACTGGCAGGATCGACCCATGCACTCACCTCGGCGGCACGACACCGACCGGGCAGGCCGGAGGCCGGTCGTAGAGTCGGACCGGGCAGGCCGGAGGCCGGTCGCGCATTCCAGTGCCACCGCCCATCTGGTGGTCGCGGTGAAGGATCTCGACGCGGCAAAATCGCGCCTCGCCGACCGATTCCCGGCGTCGGCGCGCACGTCGCTGGTACTGGCGATGTTGCACGACACGCTCGACGCCGCCGCGGCAGCCGTCCCGGTCTCCGGTTGGTCGGTGGTGACGCCCGATTCGCGAGTGGCTCGCTTCGTACATGATCTCGGTGGGCACGTCATTCCGGAACCGCCGCTCGCCGGGTCCGTCGACGACCGCCTGAATACCGCCCTGGCGTCGGCGGACCGCCACGTACGCGGGACGAACGGTGTCGTCGACGTGATCGCATTGCAGGCCGACCTGCCCGCGCTGCGCACCGACGAACTCGAAGAGGCGTTCACCGAATCCGACCCACAGGGCCGTTCCGTCGTGGTCGACCACACCGGAACCGGCACGGCAGCGCTCATCGTGCGCGGCACGGCCGATCCGCTCGGACCGCAGTTCGGCGAAGATTCGGCGCGTCGGCACATCGAGTCCGGGGCCGCTCCCCTCACCGGCAACTGGCCGGGTCTGCGACTCGACGTCGACACCGCGGTCGACGTCCGCGCCGCGGTCGAACTCGGGGTCGGGCCGCATACCGGACGACTTCTCGGTGAACTCGGTTGGCTCTGACCCCTATCGGGTGCTGAAGGAGCACCGGGTGAGGGATGATCGTCGGGTGACCGACAACGAGGCGACCGATACCGACACCGAGACCCCCGCAGCGGAGACTTGGAGTGCCCCCCTGGCGAACACTCCTCCGTCCGCACCCACCGCACCGCCGGCCGCTACCGCCGAGGTCGCGGTCACTGTCGACCTGCTGCCCGAAGACAGGTACCTCAATCGTGAATTGAGCTGGCTGGACTTCAATTCGCGCGTGCTCGCCCTTGCCGAGGACTCGTCGCTGCCGCTGCTCGAGCGCGCCAAGTTCCTGGCGATCTTCTCCTCCAATCTCGACGAGTTCTACATGGTGCGCGTCGCAGGGCTCAAGCGTCGCGACGAGACCGGGTTGTCGGTCCGTTCCGCGGACGGTCTCTCTCCGCGCGAACAGTTGTCGCTCATCGGGCGTCGCACGCAGGAGATCTCGGTCCGGCACGCCCGCTTGTTCATCGACAAGATCCTTCCCGAACTCGCCGGTGAAGGAATTTCGGTCATTCGCTGGTCGGAGGTCAACGAGGTCGAACGTGAGCGTCTGACACGCTATTTCATCGAACAGGTGTTCCCGGTTCTCACTCCCCTGGCCGTCGATCCGGCGCACCCGTTCCCCTACATCAGCGGTCTGAGTCTCAATCTCGCAGTGACGGTGAAGGATTCGACCACCGGCGGTGAACACTTCGCTCGTGTGAAGGTGCCCGACAACGTCGATCGCTTCGTGCGCCTCGATCGTAGCGAGGACTCGTCCTCGATTCCGGCGTTCATTCCGATGGAGGAACTCATCGCGGCGCACCTCGACGTTCTCTTCCCCGGCCTGGAGATCGCGGAGCATCACGCGTTCCGCATCACCCGAAACGCCGACTTCGAGGTGGAGGAGGATCGCGACGAGGACCTGCTTCAGGCTCTCGAACGCGAGCTCGCCCGCCGGAGATTCGGGTCGCCGGTGCGTCTCGAGGTCGCGGACGACATGACCGAGCACATGCTCGAATTGCTGCTGCGCGAACTCGATGTCGATCCCGGTGACGTCATCGAGGTACCCGGGCTCTTGGACCTGTCGTGCCTGATGCAGATCTACGGTGTCGACCGCCCGAGCCTGAAGGACGCACCGTTCGTGCCCGCGACACATCCCGCGTTCGGTGAACGCGAGACACCCAAGAGCATCTTCTCCACCCTTCGCGACGGCGACGTACTCCTGCACCACCCGTACGACTCCTTCTCCACGAGCGTGCAGCGATTCATCGAACAAGCTGCCGCCGATCCGCACGTCCTCGCCATCAAGCAGACGCTCTACCGAACGTCCGGTGATTCCCCGATCGTCAACGCGCTCATCGCCGCTGCGGAAGCCGGCAAGCAGGTGGTGACCCTGGTGGAGATCAAGGCGCGCTTCGACGAACAGGCCAACATCGCCTGGGCACGCAAATTGGAACAGGCCGGGGTGCACGTGGTCTACGGACTTGTCGGCCTCAAGACGCACTGCAAGACGTGCCTGGTGGTTCGACGCGAAGGTTCCACCATTCGGCGTTACTGCCATATCGGTACCGGTAACTACAACCCCAAGACCGCGCGTCTGTACGAGGACGTCGGATTGATCACGGCGGCACCGGAAATCGGCGCCGACCTGACCGACCTCTTCAACTCGTTGACGGGTTACTCCCGCAAGGAGGACTATCGAAACCTGCTCGTGGCTCCGTACGGGGTGCGGGCCGGCATCATCGAGCGCATCGACGCCGAGGTCGAGGCCAAGCTGTCCGGGGCCGACGCGCGAATTCGGTTGAAGGCCAATGCTCTCGTCGACGAGCAGGTCATCGACGCCCTCTACCGTGCGTCTGCGGCCGGTGTGCCCGTTCAGGTCGTCGTCCGCGGCATCTGCGCATTGAAGCCGGGTGTTGCGGGGCTGAGCGAGAACATCGAGGTGCGGTCCATTCTGGGCCGGTTCCTCGAACATTCCCGGGTGATGCATTTCGATGCGATCGACCAGACCTGGATCGGCAGCGCCGACATGATGCACCGTAACCTCGACCGCCGCGTGGAAGTCATGGTGCAAGTGAAGGATCCGCGGCTCACCGACCAACTCGACAGCATGTTCGACTCGGCGCTCGACCCGACCACTCGGTGCTGGGTACTCGAACCCGACGGAAGTTGGCTGGCGTCGCCCGCCGACGGCGAGAAGGTGCGCGACCATCAGGTATCCCTCATGCGGCAGCGTCGCTACACGGGATCGTGAGAACGACCAACCGCGACAACGCTTCCGACGAAGGGATCATCCGGTGACGCCGTCGTCACACTCCAAGGACACCACGGTGTACGCCGCGGGCGCCGTGCTCTGGCGGCACTGCGGTGACGGGATCGAGATCGCCCTGGTTCACCGCCCGCGCTACGACGACTGGACCTTTCCCAAGGGGAAGGTCGAGAAGGGTGAGGTGCCGTCCGCCGCAGCGGTACGAGAAGTGGCCGAGGAAACGGGTTTTCGTGCCGTTCTGGGACGAAGCCTGTCCGCGGTGACCTACCGACTGCCCTCGTCCAAGAAGAGCAAGCACAGCGGCGACAAGCACGTCGACTACTGGGCGGCCGAGGCGGTCGACGGATCGTTCGCCCGCAACGACGAAGTGGACGAGTTGACCTGGGTTCACCCGGAGGCGGTTCGCGACGCACTGTCCTACGACATCGACGCGGAGGTGTTCGAGCGCTTCGAGCATGTTCCCGCGGACACGTCGACGGTGATTCTCGTTCGGCACGCGCGTGCCGGGAGCAAGTCGCGTTATCGCGGCGACGACAGAGAGCGCCCACTCGACAGCCTGGGCGTGCAACAGGCAACCGCACTGGTCCCCATGCTCTCGGCGTTCGGCGGTACCCGAATCCATTGCGCCGACCGGGTTCGCTGCATCCAGACTGTCGAGCCCTGGGCGCGTGCCACCGACACCGCCATCACGACGGACACTCTGCTGACCGAAGAAGGTTATGCAGCGAACCCGGATTCGGCCCGTGCGCGCGCCCTGGCCATCGCCACCAGCGGCCATGGTGTCCCGGTGATCTGCAGTCAGGGCAAGGTCATTCCCGACCTCGTGCAGTGGTGGGCGGACAAGGACGGGTTGAAGCTCGAGCGCACGCGCTCACGGAAGGCGAGCGTCTGGGTGTTGTCGCTGCGCGGCGGTTCGCTCGTTGCCGCCGATCACATCGACTCGCCCCTGCCGCGCATGGCCTGACCGCCACTGGCACAAGACAATCGACCCCGCACCCTTCGAGAGAGGTGCGGGGCCGATCGCGTCGGTGCGAGGAAGCGAAGCCTACTTGCGAGCAGTCTTCTTGGCGGGGGCCTTCTTGGCCGGAGCCTTCTTCGCGGGGGCCTTCTTGGCCGGTGCTGCCTTCTTGGCTGCAGTCTTGGCGGGAGCCTTGGTTGCGGGCGCCTTCTTGGCCGGAGTGGTCTTCTTGGCGGCGGTCTTGGCGGGAGCCTTGGTTGCGGGCGCCTTCTTGGCCGGAGTGGTCTTCTTGGCTGCCGTCTTGGCAGGAGCTGCCTTCTTGGCGGCGGTCTTGGCGGGAGCCTTGGTTGCAGGCGCCTTCTTGGCGGGGGCCTTCTTGGCCGGAGCAGCAGCCTTGGTGGCGGTGCGCTTGGCGGCGGTCTTCTTCGCGGGTGCAGCAGATGCCCCACGCTTGACGGCCGGACCGGAAGCCGAAAGCTTCTGTCCCCCGGCGATGACTGCCTTGAACTGAGCGCCCGGACGGAACGCGGGAACGGACGTCGGCTTCACTTTCACCGTCTCACCCGTGCGCGGGTTGCGGGCAACGCGGGCCGCGCGGCGACGCTGCTCGAAGACACCGAAACCGGTGATGGTGACGGACTCGCCCTTGTGTACGGCGCGCACGATGATGTCGACGACGTTCTCGACGGCTTCGGTTGCGCTACGACGATCGGCACCGGTTTTTTCGGTGAGGGCGTCGATCAGTTCTGCCTTGTTCATGAATTCCTCCGCGTTGACTGATGGCCCATCGTCGGACCGACTGCCCCCTACGGTAAACCGGAAAACGGCACTAGTCCACGAGCCACGCCAAATCAAGGGGGTATGGCGAGATGTTTGCCCCCCCATAGCGTGTCGCGGCGGAGCTCGGAATCGGGATCCCGGTCGGACTCAGGAAGCGGTCTCCGTCGTCACCGGTTTCCATGACGGCCTTGACTTTTCGTACTCGGAAATGGCCTCTACCTGCCGCAACGTCAGACCGATGTCGTCCAGACCCTCGAGCAGACGCCACCGCGTGTAGTCGTCAATGTCGAAGCGCACCACTAGCGTTCCGGCACTGACGGTCTTGGTTTCGAGGTCCACAGAAATTTCCAGACCCGGCTGCTGTTCGAGTGCTTTCCAGAGCAATTCGACGTCCGATTGTTCGACCTGAGCCGCGAGGAGCCCCGCCTTTCCGGCGTTTCCGCGGAAGATGTCGGCGAAGCGAGAGGCGATCACCACCCGAAATCCGAAGTCGGAGAGGGCCCAGACGGCGTGCTCACGAGACGACCCCGTACCGAAGTCGGGGCCCGCGACCAGAACCGAACCCTTGTCGTAGGGCGCAACGTTCAGAACGAACGACGGATCGTTGCGCCACGCAGCGAACAGACCGTCCTCGAATCCCGTGCGCGTCACCCGTTTCAGGTACACCGCGGGAATGATCTGGTCGGTATCGACATTGGATCGGCGGAGCGGTACACCGATTCCTTTGTGCTTCTTGAACTCGTCCACGGGAAATTCTCCTACCGAAAGTCGTTGTTGCGCGATGAAATGTGAACCGGGTCAGGCGAGGTCCGCCGGCGCGGAGAGCCGACCCCGAACCGCGGTGGCGGCCGCAACGGCGGGCGAGACCAGATGGGTGCGACCACCTTTGCCCTGTCGGCCTTCGAAATTCCGGTTGGACGTCGACGCCGAGCGCTCACCGGGAGCGAGCTGATCCGGATTCATCCCGAGGCACATGGAGCATCCCGCCTGCCGCCATTCGGCGCCGGCCGCGGTGAAGATCTCTCCCAGTCCTTCCGATTCCGCCTGTGCGCGAACGCGCATGGAACCGGGTACGACGAGCATACGCACGCCGTCCGCCACCGTTCGACCTTCGAGAATCTTCGCGGCAACGCGTAGATCCTCGATGCGTCCGTTGGTGCATGATCCGAGGAACACCGTGTCGACGGCGATGTCGCGCAACGGAGTCCCGGGGGTCAGCCCCATGTAGGACAACGCCTTCTCCGCGGACTGGGCGTCGCCCTCGTCGGCGATGGCCGCTGGATCGGGTACCGAGTCACCAAGCGGCGCACCCTGTCCCGGGTTGGTTCCCCAGGTGACGAACGGGGTGAGCGAGCTGCCGTCGATGCGGACCTCTTTGTCGAACACCGCACCCTCGTCCGTGACGAGGGTGCTCCACTCGGCAACTGCGGCATCCCAGTCGGCACCCTTCGGTGCGTGGGGGCGGCCCTCGATGTAGTCGAACGTGGTCTGATCGGGCGCAATCATGCCCGCGCGTGCACCGGCCTCGATCGACATGTTGCAGATGGTCATTCGGCTCTCCATCGACATCTTCTCGATGGCTTCGCCTCGGTACTCGATCACATGACCTTGTCCGCCACCGGTTCCGATCTGAGCGATCACCGCAAGGATGAGGTCCTTGCTACTGACGTCCGGACCGAGAACGCCGTCGACGGTCACCGCCATCGTCTTGAACGGGCGCAGCGAGAGGGTCTGCGTCGCCATGACGTGCTCGACCTCGCTGGTGCCGATTCCCATTGCGATGGCGCCGAATGCACCGTGTGTGGAGGTATGGGAGTCACCGCAGACAACTGTCATACCCGGCTGCGTGAGACCGAGCTGCGGTCCGATGATGTGCACGATTCCCTGATCGATGTTTCCCATCGGATACAACCGCACGCCGAACTCCTCGCAGTTGCGCCGGAGCGTGTCGACCTGGGTGCGTGAGACGAGATCGGCGATGGGCTGGTCGATGTCGATCGTCGGAACGTTGTGGTCCTCGGTGGCGATCGTCAGGTCCGGGCGCCGAAGTCCGCGGCCGGCCAGTCGCAGTCCGTCGAAGGCCTGCGGACTGGTGACCTCGTGGACGAGGTGGAGGTCGATGTAGATCAAGTCCGGTGTCTGGGCGTCGCCGTCGCCCCCTCCAGCAACCACGACATGCTGATCCCACACCTTCTGCGCCAACGTTCTTGCACCACTCACGAGCGTCACTCCAATGTCGATGGTTCGGCTGTTCGCTTCGATCCCGCATTCTTTGTTCTCAGCATTCGGGATACTAGTATCGAACTATGAGACAGCATAGCGGCATCGGTGTTCTCGACAAAGCGGTGAGCGTGCTTCATGCGGTGGCGGATCAACCCTGCAACCTGACCGATCTCTGCGCGCGAACCGGCCTGCCCCGCGCAACGGCGCACCGGCTCGCCGTCGGCCTCGAAGTGCACCGATTGATCGCACGCGATCCGGACGGTCTGTGGAGGCCGGGACCGTCACTGGCCGAGCTCGCCGCCAAGGCCGACGACCCACTGTTGGACGCTGCGGCTGCCGTCCTCCCGAGACTGCGCGAGATCACTGGTGAGAGCGTGCAGCTCTATCGTGTCGAAGGGTCCTTCCGAGTCTGTGTGGCCTCGGTCGAGCCTCCGACCGGTCTGCGAGACACCGTGTTGGTCGGGGCGCGCCTCCCCCTCACCGCCGGGTCGGGCGCGAAGGTTCTCCTGGCGTGGGCCGACCCCGCGTTGGTGCGAGCGGTGCTCCCGGCTGCGGCGTTCGGCGAACGCGTGCTGGCCGAGGTCCGTAAACGCGGATGGGCGCAGAGCGCTGCCGAACGTGAAGCCGGGGTGGCCAGCGTCGCGGCACCCGTCAGAGATGCAGCCGATACCGTCATCGCCGCGATTTCGGTGTCGGGACCGATCGACCGCATGGGACGACGGCCCGGATCTCGTTGGGCTGCAGACCTTCTCGCGGCCGCGGACGCCATCTCGAAGCGTCTGTGATCATCGCTTGTCATAAAAAATCGGCGACACCGCGCGGACCGAAGAGTACATTTCGGAACCATGACCGACGACACACCCACCGAGTCCGACGCAAGCGCCCAGAAGCGAAAGTTCCGAGAGGCACTGGAGAAGAAGAAGGCCAAGAACATTCCGACGGAGAGCCACAAGGGTGGCTCGAAGGTCGATTCTGCTCACGGCCCCGCAGCGCACGCGCCGATGTTCAGGCGCAAAAGCATCTAGCTCCGAACGACGAAAGACCCTCCGGTTGCCCGGAGGGTCTTCTCGTGTTGTAGCCCCGACGGGATTCGAACCCGCGCTACCGCCTTGAGAGGGCGGCGTCCTAGGCCGCTAGACGACGGGGCCAGGAACTTCCGGTAGTGCATGGTCAAGCTGCAAGAGCTTAGCCGGTGAGGAAATCGAAGACCAAATCGTCTTCGCTTCGACGCTGGGGTACCAGGACTCGAACCTAGAATGGCGGTACCAGAAACCGCTGTGTTGCCAATTACACCATACCCCAATGACCCGTCTCCGAGCCGAGGAGAAGACTACCAAACACCTACGCCGGTTCTCCAAATCCGCTGGTCAGGGGCTCTTGCTCTCGGCGGGATCGGGCTCGGTCGTCGTCGGTGGGTCGCTGAACGTGACCTCGATCTCCTCGAAACCTTTGCTGCGCTGAGCTTCTGCCTGGGCGGTGTAGGCATCCTTGTCGCCGTCGGTCAGCTCGACGTTGTCCGTGAACGGCGTCAACAACGACCTGGGGTGCAATCTGTCGACCCGAACGGCGTTGACCTCGAGGCACAGCACCAACATCAGCGACGCGATGTAGAGGAACGCGAGCAGACCCAGCACGATCGCGAACACGCCGTTGGTGGTGCTGGCGTTGCCGACGACGTACTTGATGTAGACGCTGCCGAACGACTGCATCCCCTGCCACGCCACCGCAGCGATCAGCGCGCCCGGCAGAACGTCACGTATGGAGAGGGCGCGGGTGGAGCCGATGATGAACGCGCCGACGAACGTCGCGGTGTTGACCACCAGCGCCGCGGCGAGGACGAGCAGGTGCGCGGACGGACCGAAGAACCCGGCGGAGTTGAATCCGTTCAGAATCGTCACGCCGATGATCGCCGAGCCGACGGTGCCGAGCAGAAACAACCCGCGCACGCGCGCGCGGACGGGATCCGGTCGCAAATTCTTCGGCACCGACCACACGACGTTCATGGCGTTCTGTACCGCCACCGCCACGCCGAGTCCGCCGTACAGCGAGCCGGCGATCCCGATCACGATTGCAGGCGTGCCGCCGCTGAGGCGATCGGGCTGACCGAGCTGATCACCGATCAGAGGAATTTGATTCAGAGCGGAATCGAGGATGGTCTGCTGCAACTCCGGATTGCCGGACAGAACGATGCCCAGCACCGTCGAGGCCAGCAGGAGCAAGGGGAACAGCGAGACGAAACCGTAGTACGCGATGAGGGCGGCGAGGTAGCCCCCCTGATCGTCGAAGAACTTATAGAACACAGCGAGGGGGAAACCCGCTGCGGGATGGCGCTGTTGGAACCGGTCGATGCGATCGGTGACGCCCATGATCGGCTACTCCGACCCGATCGACGCCCGAGCGTCACGCAACCGTGCAAGCGAGGTCTCACGACCGAGCAGTTCCATCGACTCGTACAGCGGCGGGCTGATGTGGGATCCGGTGACCGCAACTCGTACCGGTGCGAATGCCTTGCGCGGCTTCAGTTCCAGTCCGTCGATCAGCGCTGCTTTCAGTGCCTCCTCGAGCTCGGCCGCCGTCCACGCGTCCACACCCTCGGCGGCTGCGATGGTGGCGTCGAGCACCGGCGCAGCATCCGCGCCCAAGTTCTTCGCCGCGGACGCCGGATCGACGACGAACTGCTCGGCCGGCAACAGCAGGAACTTCAGCAGGTCCCACGCGTCGGACATGACGACGATGCGGGTCTGCACCAATTCGGCAGCCTCGACGAAGACGGCGTCGTCCACCCCGGCAGGCAATTGCCCCGAGTCCGAGAGGAACGTTCTCAGGCGCGCCGCGAAGTCCGCAGGCTCGAGAAGCCGAATATGCTCGGCGTTGATCGCGTCGGCCTTCTTCTGGTCGAAACGTGCCGGGTTCGAATTCACGCGTGAGATGTCGAACGCCGCAACCATCTGGTCGAGCGAGAACACGTCGTGGTCGTCGGCGATGGCCCACCCGAGCAGAGCCAGGTAGTTCAAAAGTCCCTCGGGGATGAAGCCGCGATCACGGTGCAGGAACAGGTTGGACTCCGGATCGCGCTTGGACAGCTTCTTGTTGCCCTGCCCCATCACGAACGGTAGATGCCCGAATTCCGGTGTGGCGTCGGCAACCCCGATGCGGACGAGCGCTTCGTACAGCGCCAACTGCCGGGGCGTCGAAGACAACAGATCCTCACCCCGCAGAACGTGGGTGATCTTCATTAAGGCGTCGTCGACGGGGTTGACGAGTGTGTAGAGCGGGTCTCCGCTCCCGCGGGTCAACGCGAAGTCGGGGACCGTGCCGGCGCGGAACGTGGTCTCGCCTCGAACGAGATCGGTCCAGGTGAGGTCGTGGTCCGGCATCCGCAACCGCACCACCGGCGGGCGCCCCTCGGCAACGAACTCGTCACGCTGCTCGTCGGTCAGATCTCGATCGAAGTTGTCGTAGCCCAGTTTCGGATCGCGGCCGGCGGCCTTGTGTCGGGCTTCGACTTCCTCTGCGGTGGAATACGATTCGTACGCCTCCCCCGCCTCGAGCAACTTCCGGACCACCTCCAGATGCTGATCTCGACGCAGCGACTGCCGATACGGCTCGTAGGGGCCACCCACCTCGGGGCCCTCGTCCCAGTCCAGTCCCAGCCACCGGAGCGCGTCCAGAATGGCTCGGTACGACTCCTCGGAGTCACGGCTCGCGTCCGTGTCCTCGATACGGAAGACGAAGGTGCCGCCGTGATGTCGCGCGAACGCCCAATTGAACAGGGCGGTCCGCACCAACCCGACATGCGGAGTTCCCGTGGGAGACGGGCAGAAACGAACGCGAACATCACTTTCCGACCGGCCTCCGGCCTCCCTGCTCCTTTCCGACCGGCCTCCGGCCTCCCCGCCGCTCACGGCTTGTCCACCACGGGATTGGTCAGTGCGCCGATGCCCTCGACCTCGACCGTCACCGACTGGCCGGCCACGATGGGGCCGACTCCCTCGGGCGTGCCCGTCAGGATCACGTCGCCGGGCAGCAAGGTCATCACCGCCGAGATCCACTCGATGATGTCGGGAATATCGTGCAGCAGAAGCGATGTGCGGCTGCGCTGCTTCACCACACCGTCGACCGTCGTGGTGATCTCGAGGTCGGACGGATCGATCGCGGTTTCGATCCACGGTCCGAGCGGGCAGAAGGTGTCGTACCCCTTGCCGCGTGTCCACTGCCCGTCCGCTTTCTGCTGATCGCGTTCGGTGACGTCGTTGGCGACGGTGTACCCGAGGATGACGTCCTTTGCCTTGGCGGCCGGGACGTCCTTGCACGGGCGGCCGATCACGACGGCCAGTTCACCCTCGTAGTGGACGTTCCGCGCACCTAGCGGCCGCACGATGTTCGCGCCGGGACCGACGATGGACGTGTTCGGCTTGATGAAGATCACCGGATTCTCCGGTGCTTCGGAGCCCATTTCTGCGGCGTGCGCGGCGTAGTTCTTTCCGACACAGATGACCTTGCTCGCCAGGATCGGCGCCAGGAGTCGCACGTCGTCCAAAGCCCAACTGCGCCCGGTGAACGTCGGCGTTCCGAACGGGTGCTCGGCGATTTCGCGCGCCGTACGACCGTCCCCTTCACCTTCGATTCCAACGAACGCCACACCGTCCGGACTTGCCACTCGACCCAATCGCATGGGCGAAGTCTATCCAGGTGCCGTACCGTCTCGCGGACGCCAGGAGTAGAGTTCACCATACAGGAACGTAATCTCACTAGGTGAGACGGAATGGCGAGGGGTCCCACCGGTGTCGATCGAGAACAGCACGGACACAATCACTTCCGCTCGGCGGTGGTCGATGCTCGCTTTGAGCATGCTCACCACTGCCGCGGCCGCGTTGTTGATCAACGGTGCGGCATTCTTGCTCCCGTCGCTCGTCGCCGATCGCGGCCTCACCCTCTCGACCGCCGGGATCGTCGTGGCAATGCCGACGGTAGGCGTGCTCCTGACCCTCTTTCTCTGGGGAGCGCTCGTCGATCGCTACGGCGAACGAGGCGTACTGGTGGCCGGCTCGCTGCTCACGGCCGGAGCGGCCGCCGGTGCCGCAGCGACCGACACCGACACTGGCCTGTCGATCTGCCTGCTGCTGGGCGGGATGGCCGCGGCGAGCGCCAACAGTGCCACCGGGCGAGTCGTGGTCGGTTGGTTTCCCGCCCACCGACGCGGCCTCGCCATGGGCATCCGTCAGATGTCGCTCCCTCTCGGAGTTGCGTTGTCCTCGTTGACTATTCCGACCCTCGCGCGCGACCACGGCATCGGAACCGCGATGCTTCTCCCCGCCGGGGCATGCCTACTCGCCGCTGTGGGGTGCGCCGTCGGAATTGTCGATCCGCCGCGCCCGTCGCGCAGCGACGCACTCGACGGCGGAATGTACGACAACCCCTATCGTGGCTCGGATTCGCTGTGGCGCATACATCTCGCGTCGGTTCTGCTGGTCGTACCCCAGTACGTGGTGTGGACCTTTGCGCTGGTGTGGCTGATGACGGACCGCAACTTCACGGAGGAATCCGCGGGGCTGCTCATCACCGCCACCCAGATCCTGGGTGCGTTGGGCCGAATCGGCGCCGGCGCCCTGTCCGATCGCGTCGGCAGCCGAATGCGGCCGTTCCGGTGGATTGCCATCGCCACGTCGGTCACGATGGGCCTGCTCGCCCTCACCGACGAACTCGACTCGTGGGTGTCCATCGCGCTTCTCGTCGTGGCGTCGGTGGTGACGGTGGCACCGAACGGCCTTGCCTTCACCGCTGTCGCCGAGATCGCGGGCCCGTTCTGGTCGGGCCGCGCTCTCGGCACGCAGAACACGAGCCAATATGTTGCGGCGTCGTTGGTGCCACCGCTGTTCGGCGCGGCAATCACTGCCTTCGCGTTCCCGGTGGCGTTCGCCATCTCGGCGATCTTTCCTGCGCTCGCTGTGCCGGTGATTCCGAGGGATCGGTCGATGGAGTAGGCCCGAGCGCCAAGCCCCGGCGCTACAGACTCGCCGCGATCCGATCACCGATCTCGGTGGTGGACGCCGCATCGGTTCCGCGCGAGGCGAGATCTGCAGCGACTGCCTTCTCGACCCGGGCAGCGGCGTCGTGTTCACCGAGGTTGTCGAGCAACAGCGACACCGACAGGATCGCTGCCGTGGGATCCGCTTTGCCCTGCCCCGCGATGTCGGGAGCGCTCCCGTGCACGGGTTCGAACATGGACGGGTTGGTCCCGGTTCCGTCGATGTTCGCGCTGGCCGCCAGACCGATGCCGCCGCTCACCGCAGCTGCGAGGTCGGTCACGATGTCGCCGAACAGGTTGTCGGTGACGATGACATCGAAACGACCGGGATCGGTGACGAGGTGAATCATCGCGGCGTCGATGTGCTGGTAGGCGACCTCGACACTCGGGAACTCGGTGGCGACCTCGTCGACCGTCCGCTTCCACAGCGAACCGGCGTATGCGAGAACGTTGGTCTTGTGCAGCAGCGTCAGATGGTTGCCACGGGCCTGCGCACGGGCGAACCCGTCGCGCACCACGCGCTCGACCCCGAAGCGCGTGTTCAGCGAGACCTCGGTCGCCACCTCGTGTGGCGTGCCGGTACGGATGGCACCGCCGTTCCCGGTGTACGGACCTTCGGTCCCCTCGCGCACCACGACGATGTCGATGGGCTTGTTTCCCACCAGCGGCCCGACGACGCCGGGGTACAGCTTGGACGGCCGCAGATTGATGTGGTGATCGAGAGCAAAGCGCATGTTGAGCAGCAACCCGCGCTCCAGCACACCGCTGGGCACGGACGGATCGCCGATCGCACCGAGGAGGATGGCGTCGTGTCCGCGGATCTCGTCGAGCACCGAACCGGGCAGCAGCTCGCCGGTCGCGTGGTAGCGGCGAGCACCCAGGTCGTAGTCGGTCTTCTCCGCACCCGGCGCAACGACATCGAGCACCTTCAGCGCTTCGCTGACGACCTCGGGACCGATTCCGTCGCCGCCGATCACCGCCAGTTTCACGACAGGTCCACCAGCTCGATCAGGGTGGCGGCGACCGAGTCGGTGATCGCGGCGCGCACATCGGTGGGCACGTCGCGGTCGACGCGCAACAGCACGGTTGCGCTGTCACCCTCGGCGTCCTGGCTGAGAGCAGCGGCCTGGATGTCGATGCCCGCGTCCCCGAGGGCGGTGCCGATGCGGCCGAGAGAGCCGGGCTTGTCTCCGTAGGAGACGATCAAGTTCTTGCCCTCGGCACGCAGGTCGAAGTTGCGTCCGTTGATGTTCACGATCTTCTCGACCGCCTGCGGTCCGGTCAGGGTGCCGGCGACGTTGACGACGGAGCCGTCGCCGAACACGGCGCGAAGGTCGACGACGCTGCGGTGGTTGGGGCTCTCCGGGGTCACGGTCACCTCTGCGGTGACTCCGCGATCGGCGGCCAACGACGGTGCGTTGACGAAGGTGACGGCCTCGTCGATGACGGCCGAGAACACTCCGCGCAGCGCCGAGAGCTTCAGGATTTCGACGTCCTCCGATGCGAGCTCACCGAAGACGTCGATGGAGACCGAGGTGGGGACGCCGTCGGACAGAGCGCCGACGATCAGACCCTGCTTGCGCACGATGTCGAGCCACGGCGCGACCTCCTCGCCGACGGCGCCGCCCTTGACGTTGACCGCGTCGGGAACGAACTCCCCTGCGAGAGCGAGCAATACGGACTTCGCGACGTCGGTGCCCGCGCGATCCTGCGCCTCGGAAGTCGAAGCACCCAGGTGCGGGGTCACCACGACCTGTGGCAGCTCGAACAGCGGGCTGTCGGTGCACGGTTCGCTGGCGTAGACGTCGATGCCGGCGCCGAAGACGTGACCGCTGGTGATCGCATCGGCGAGAGCTTGCTCGTCGACGAGGCCACCGCGGGCGGCATTGACGACGATGACGCCCTTCTTGGTCTTGGCGAGCGCGTCCTTGTCGATCAGGCCGGTGGTCTCGGGCGTCTTCGGAAGGTGGACCGAGAACATGTCGGCCCGCTCGAGCAGCTCGTCGAGGCTGACCAGCTCGATACCCAATTGTGCTGCGCGAGCGGCAGATACGTACGGGTCGTACGCGATGATGTGGGTCTCGAAGGCCGCGAGGCGCTGCGCGAACAGCTGCCCGATGCGGCCGAGGCCGACGACACCGACGGTCTTGCCGAAGATTTCGACACCGTTGAACTTGCTGCGCTTCCACTCGTGGTTGCGCAGAGTCGCGTCGGCGGCAGGGATCTGGCGAGCCGCGGCGAGCAACAGCGTCACGGCGTGCTCGGCGGCGGTGTGGATGTTCGACGTCGGCGCATTGACGACGAGGACACCGCGCTCGGTGGCCGCGGGGACGTCGACGTTGTCCAGGCCGACTCCGGCGCGGGCGACGATCTTGAGCTTCGGCCCCGCAGCGAGCACCTCGGCGTCGACGGTCGTCGCCGAGCGCACGAGCAGCGCATCCGCTTCGGGAACAGCAGCGAGGAGAGCGGGACGATCCGGACCGTCCACCCACCGGACCTCGACTCCGTCACCGAGTGCGTCGACGGTGGACTGGGCGAGCTTGTCGGCGATGAGGACGATTGGACGGCCTGGCTGGCTCACGTGAGGAACTCCCTGACGGTGGTTGGTGGGCGGGGACAGCTTAGTCGGCGGTTCCCCCATGAGTCAGGGGCACCCTCGGTCGATCTGCTGGTGTGAGGATGCCCCTGAGTACGAAAAGAGAAAAGGTTACGCAGTTTCGGTGATCGGCCGGTCGACCCAGCTCATCAGGTCGCGCAGCTTCTTGCCGGTGACCTCGATGGGGTGCTCGGCGTTCTCCTTGCGGAGGCCTTCGAGCTCGGTGTTGCCGTTCTCGACGTTGGCGACGAGGCGGCGAGTGAACTCACCGGATTGGATGTCGGCGAGGATGGCCTTCATGCGCTCCTTGGTGCCGGCGTCGATGACGCGCGGTCCGGAGAGGTAGCCGCCGAACTCCGCGGTATCGGACACCGAGTAGTTCATGCGGGCGATGCCGCCCTCGTACATGAGGTCGACGATGAGCTTGAGCTCGTGCAGCACCTCGAAGTACGCCATTTCGGGGGCGTAGCCGGCCTCGACCATGACCTCGAAGCCGACCTTGACGAGTTCTTCGGTGCCGCCGCAGAGCACGGCCTGCTCGCCGAAGAGGTCGGTCTCGGTCTCTTCCTTGAACGTGGTCTTGATGACGCCGGCGCGGGTGCCGCCGATGCCGCGGGCATAGGACAGGGCGAGCGCCTGTCCGTCACCCTTGGGATCCTGATCGATGGCGATGAGCGCGGGAACGCCCTTGCCGTCGACGAACTGACGACGCACCAGGTGGCCGGGGCCTTTGGGCGCAACCATGCCGACGGTGACGAAGTCCGGCGCGGTGATCAGGTCGAAGTGGATGTTGAGGCCGTGACCGAAGAACAGCGCGTCGCCGTCCTTGAGGTGCGGCTCGATGTCCTCGGTGAAGATCTTCGCCTGTGCGGTGTCGGGGGCGAGCAGCATGATCACGTCGGCCCATTCGGACACCTCGGCGGGCGTGCCCACTCCGAGGCCCTGCTCGGCAGCCTTGTCGCGCGACTTCGAGCCTTCCTTCAAACCGATGCGGACGTCGACGCCCGAATCGCGGAGGCTGAGCGAGTGCGCATGGCCCTGGCTTCCGTATCCGATCACAGCAACCTTGCGGCCCTGGATGATCGAGAGATCGGCATCGTCGTCGTAGAACATCTCGACTGCCACTGTGGTTTCCTCCTTGGTTGTCCGGGCCGAAAAGCCCGGCATGGTTCGGTGAATGTTAACGAGACGCGGTGATCGACTTCGGTCCACGCCCGACTGCAACCACACCCGACTGCACGATCTCTCGGATCCCGTACGGGTCGAGCATGCGCAGCAACGCGTCGAGCTTGGAGCGAGTGCCCGTGGCCTCGACCGTCACCGCTTCGGGCGAGACGTCGATAACCTTGGCGCGGAAGAGGTTCACGGTCTCGATGACCTCGCTTCGCACGCTGGCGTCGGCGCGCACCTTGATCAGCAGCAGTTCGCGTGCCACCGAGGCATCGTCTTCCTGCTCGACGATCTTGATGACGTTGACGAGCTTGTTGAGCTGCTTGGTGACCTGTTCGAGCGGGAACTCGTCGACGGTCACCACGATGGTCATGCGCGAGATCTCGGGAATCTCGGTGCCGCCCACGGCAAGTGAGGCGATATTGAATCCGCGACGGGAGAACAGCGACGCCACGCGGGCGAGAACGCCCGGCTTGTCCTCCACGAGGACGCTCAGAGTGTGACTGGTGCTCACAGCACTGTGCCTTTCGGTTGATCGAGGGACGTGGCTTCGACCGAAGGAACGAGAGTCGGCTCCTCGGCCGATTCGTCGTTGTCGAACAACGGCCGGATGTCACGCGCGGCCATGATCTCGGTGTTCGACGTGCCTGCGGCCACCATGGGCCACACCTGCGCGTCGGCACCGACGATGAAGTCGATGACCACCGGGCGGTCGTTGATCGCCCGTGCCTGTGCGATGACGGCGTCGACGTCTTCCTCCCGCTCACAGCGCAATCCGACGCACCCGAGGGCCTCGGCGAGCTTGAGGAAGTCCGGGATGCGGACGTCGCCGTGCGTACCGAGGTTGGTGTTGGAGTACCGCTGCTCGTAGAAGAGGGTCTGCCACTGACGCACCATGCCGAGGTTGCCGTTGTTGATGACGGCGACCTTGATCGGGATGCCTTCGATTGCGCAGGTGGCCAATTCCTGATTGGTCATCTGGAAGCAGCCGTCACCGTCGATGGCCCACACCTCGGTGTCGGGCATGCCCATCTTGGCGCCCATCGCGGCCGGGACGGCGTATCCCATGGTGCCCAGTCCACCCGAGTTCAGCCACGTGCGCGGCTTCTCGTAGGCGATGAACTGCGCGGCCCACATCTGGTGCTGACCGACACCGGCGCAGTAGATGGCGTCGGGTCCGGCGAACTTGCCGATCGAGGAGATGACGAACTCGGGCGACATGCTGCCGTCGGACGGCCGGTCGTAGCTGAGCGGGAACGTCTTGCGGATCCGATCGAGATACGCCCACCAGGGCGCGATGTCGATGACCGTGCCGGTGGCGCGGTCGTTGCGGATGGCTTCGACGAGTTCGACGATGACCTCACGGCAGTCACCGACGATCGGCACGTCCGCGTAGCGGTTCTTGCCGATCTCGGCGGGATCGATGTCGGCGTGGATGACCCGCGCGTTGGGAGCGAAGGAGTCCAACCGACCCGTCACGCGGTCGTCGAAGCGAGCGCCGAGGGTGATGAGCAGATCGCTGCGCTGCAGCGCCGCGACGGCCGCGACGGTGCCGTGCATTCCGGGCATCCCGAGGTTGAGGTCGTGACTGTCCGGGAAGACGCCGCGGGCCATCAGGGTCGTGACGACCGGGATGCCGGTCAGCTCGGCCAGTTCCAGCAGTTCCTTCGCCGCATTGGCCTTGATCACGCCGCCGCCGACGTAGAGGACCGGCTCGGACGCGTCGGCGATGAGGCGAGCTGCTTCGCGCACCTGCTTGCCGTGCGGCTTCGTCACCGGGCGGTACCCGGGCAGACGCATTTCCGGCGGCCACGAGAACAGCGTCTCCGCCTGCAGCACGTCCTTCGGGATGTCCACGAGCACGGCACCCGGTCGACCCGAGGAGGCCAGGTAGAACGCCTCGGCCATGATCCGGGGGATGTCCGCGCCGTCGGTGATCAGGAAGTTGTGCTTGGTCACCGGCATGGTGATGCCGGAGATGTCGGCCTCCTGGAAGGCGTCGGTGCCGATGAGCGCGCGGCCCACCTGGCCGGTGATGGCAACGATCGGGACCGAGTCCATCTGGGCGTCGGCGAGCGGCGTCACGAGGTTGGTGGCACCGGGACCGGACGTGGCGATGCAGACGCCGACCTTGCCGGTCGCCTGGGCGTAGCCCGTTGCCGCGTGGCCTGCGCCTTGCTCGTGCCGAACGAGGACGTGACGCACCTTGACCGAGTCGAAGAGCGGGTCGTACACCGGGAGTACGGCGCCGCCGGGAATTCCGAAGATGGTGTCGACGTCGAGCTCCTCGAGGGAGCGCACGACGGACTGTGCGCCGGTGACGCGCTCGGGCGGAAGTTGGCGACGGACCACCGTCGTCGACTGCTGCGGAGCGGGCTGGCTGCCGGCGGGCGACGACTTGCGTGCCGTGGGGCCGGGCCGTGCGGTTGGTGCGCTCACTGCTGTGTCCTTAGATCCTCATCCGGGCAAGAAAAAACCCTCGCCAGCGAATGCTGTGCGAGGGTGGCGCGTCGTGGCTGAATCGAGTCGAACTATCGGCTCACGCGACGACGCGCCTGCCGATTACGAGCAACTCTTTTTGCTTCACGCGTCGAACGGTAGGCGCGTGCGGCTGTATCAGTCAAACCTGGCGAACATCTGATCCCATTATGTGGGATGGCGTGTGTGCAATGCGAAGATGAAAGGGTGTCGTCTCCGCAGCAGTCCGAACCACCGTCCACAGTCTCCCACACGCCGCCGTCGACTCCGTCGCAGGTCATCCGCGTCCAGCCGCTCGCGCTGGCCGTCGTGGCGCTGACCCTGTTCGGCGTGTCTTTCCCCGCTCTCGGCTGGCCCCTGGGCTTCGGTTGGCTTCTGATCCTGCCCGTCGTCGCCGCGTACTGGGTGCTGCGTGTGCGCACGACGGTCACCCCCGACGGTCTCCGCACTCGAAGCATGTTCTCGTCCCGCACGGTGGCGTGGTCCGAGGTGTCCGGGCTCCGCTTCCCGAAGCGCCGGTGGGCACGCGCAGCTCTCACCGACGGAACGGAAACCGTGTTGCCCGTCGTGACGATCGACGATCTACCGCGTGTCGCCGCGGCGAGCGGCGGGCACGTTCCCGACCCGACACCGCCCGAGGCGGACGACGACGTCGTCGATCACACCGACGCGGTCGAACCGGCCCCCGACACGGAGGACCGGTCCGACCCGGACGACGGACAGCGCTAGACGAGCGGGTTCGCGCCGTTCAACAGAATCCACACCGTGACACCACCGGCGATACCGAGCAGCAGGACGATCACGGATCCGAAGAAGGGCCGCTTGGACCACTTGCGGCCACCGTCGAGCGCGATGCGGCCAGGACCAGTCAGGGCGATGCACCCCGCGGCGATACCGAGCAGAGTCTCGTACTCGACGCCGGTCGGCGCGAAGAACTGCAGCCCGGGTTCGGCGGTCTGTTTGAAGCACCAGGCGTTGATCATCACCGCGACCACGGACGCAGCCGCGAACGGGGTTGCCAGCCCGAGGATCAGCAGTGCGCCGCCGGCCGTTTCACCGATCGCGGCCAGCAACGCCAACAGCGACGGCTGATCGAAACCCGATTGGGTCAGCAGATCCTCGAACCCGCCCAGACCCGGGCCGTTGAACGCTCCCGTGAGCTTCTGCAGGCCGTGCACGAGGACGATCGCGCCGACCGTCACGCGCAGGACGAGCAGTCCGAGGTCCGTCGTTCCCCGACCTTCGCGCACCACCTCGGTGCGCGTCGCCGTCGGCGTCGTGGTGTCGGCGGTGTCGGACGTCGCCGCGAAATTGGTGGTCGGCGCGTTCGAGTCCGGATCGGCGAACGACGAATCGCGGTAGCGCGTGTTGGACGACGACGTACTACCGAAGCTCAACTCGTCCTCGGTGCGCGGCACGGACGTGCGCTGGCCCGGCGGGAACTTCTCCGTCGGCTGGTCGTAGGGACTGGAGGCGCCTTCGTAGGCCGAATCCCCCGATGTGTCTTTCGGCTTCTCACTCACACCGGTCACCCTAGATCAGCAGGCCCGTCCACCGATCGCACGAATCGCCGACCACATCCGTACGGTGATGACCATGAAGGGTCGAAGCGTCCGGCGCACTGCCGCCGTCGTGGCGGTTGCGTCGGTGACCATGGTGGGATGCGCACGGTTCGACGACTCGGCGTCGTCGCCGTTCAGTCCCGAACCCAGCGCCGACCCCGCTCAGATCGAACCCGTCGAGCCGAACGCGCCTCGCAGTTCCACCCCGCCGCCTTCGGTACCGCCCGGCCCGTGCGTCGACCCCGACGCGAACGTCGTGGCCACGTGCCTCGACCCGCTCTCGGGTCTCGTCGTCCTGCCCGACGGGGTGAGCGCTCTGGTCGCCGAGCGCAAGACCGGACGCATCCTGCAGGTGGCGTCCGGAGCCAGTCCGGTGGAGGTCGCGAAGGTGACCGTCGACGGGTCCGGAGACGGCGGGTTGCTCGACGTCGCCCTCTCCCCCACCTACGCCGAGGACCGGCTGATCTACGCGTACATCACCACATCGTCGGACAATCGCGTCGTGCGTATTGCACCGGGTGACGTCCCGAAACCCGTCTTGACCGGCATCCCTCGCGGGGGCTCCTCGAACGCGGGCGCCATCGATTTCATCGGCTCCCGCCTGCTCGTCCTGACCGGCGACGCCGGAAGCCCTTCGGCTGCAACCAATCCCGCGTCGTTGGCCGGAAAGGTGTTGCGAGTCGACGACATCGGGACCGACACCGGCTCCAAAGCGCCCCCGCAGGTGTTGATGTCGGGAATCGGCCGAGCCGGCGACATCTGCCTCGATTCGAACGGCAGCACCTACGTCACCGATGCGACCGCCACCGAGGATCGCCTCCAGCGCATCACGCCGGAGGGCACGACGGTGCCGTCGCCGGTGTGGACCTGGCCCGACCGACCCGGCGTCGCCGGTTGCGCTACCGGTCAGGGGTCGGTAGCAGTGGCACTCACCGGGCAACGCGCCGTCGCCGTCCTCGCCGTCGACCCGCAGACCAACGTCGTCACGACGGCGCCGTCCCTCGTCGCCCAGGATCAGTACGGCCGACTCTCCGGCGCAGCTGTGGGTCCCGACGGTCTGATCTGGGTGTCGACGGTCAACAAGGACGGCGGCACGCCGACCGCCACCGACGACCGGGTCGTGAAGATCCCGCTTCCGGCCGGCGGGGGCAGTACGGTCTGACCGGGCTAGCTGCAGGCCTCGATCACGAGCTCCTTGACCCGAGCCGCATCCGCTTGTCCGCGTGTGGCTTTCATGACCGCACCGACGATGGCTCCGGCGGCCTGGACCTTGCCGCCTCTGATCTTGTCCGCCACACCGGGGTTCGCTGCGAGCGCCTCGGCCACCGCTGCCTGCAGAGCCGAATCGTCCTGCTGAGAACCGAGATCCCGCGCCGCCATGACGGCGTCCGGCTCTCCTTCACCGGCGAGCACGCCGTCGACAACCTTGCGCGCGTTGGCGTTCGTGAGTTTCTTGTCCGCCACCAGCGCCGCGACGGCCGCGACCTGAGTCGGCGTGATCGGCAGATCCTTCAGATCCACACCCCGCGTGTTCGCCTGCTGCGCAAGGTAAGCCACCCACCAGCTGCGAGCCGCGTCGGCGTCGGCACCCGCGGCGACCGTGTCCATGATCAGGTCGAGAGCGCCGGCGTTCACGACGTCGCGCATCACCAGATCGGACCACCCGAGCTCGGCCTTGATCTTGTTGCGTCGCAACCACGGCAGCTCCGGCACGGTGGCACGCAGCTCCTCGATCCACGCGGCGTCGGGAGCGACCGGTTCGAGGTCGGGTTCCGGGAAGTACCGGTAGTCCTCGGCCGTCTCCTTCTTGCGTCCGGCGGTCGTGCTGCCGTCCGCTTCCTGGAAATGCCGGGTCTCCTGCACGATCTCACCGCCGTCGGCGAGAATCGAACCCTGCCTCCGCATCTCGTACCGAACGGCCACCTCGACGCTCTTGAGCGAGTTGACGTTCTTGGTCTCGGTTCGGGTACCGAACTCGGTGGCGTCCTTCGCCATCAACGAGACGTTGGCGTCACAACGCAGTGACCCCTGATCCATTCGGACGTCGGACACACCGAGCGCACCGATGAGCTCGCGCAACGCGGTCACGTAGGCGCGCGCCACCTCCGGTGCACGCTCGCCGGCGCCTTCGATGGTCTTGGTGACGATCTCGACCAGTGGAACGCCTGCGCGGTTGTAGTCGAGCAGGGAGTGGCTCGCACCCTCTATTCGCCCGGTGGCGCCGCCGACGTGCAGCGACTTTCCGGTGTCCTCCTCCATGTGGGCGCGCTCGATCTCCACACGCCAGGTGGTGCCGTCGTCGAGCACCACGTCGAGGAAACCCTCCACGGCGATCGGTTCGTCGTACTGCGAGATCTGATAGTTCTTGGGCTGATCGGGGTAGAAGTAGTTCTTCCGCGCGAACCGACCCCACGGGGTGATGCTGCAGTTCAAGGCGAGCCCGATACGGATCGCCGACTCCACCGCCTTCTGGTTGACCACCGGCAGCGCACCGGGAAGTCCGAGGCACACCGGGCACACCTGCGTGTTGGGCTCGGCCCCGAATTCGGTGGGGCAGCCACAGAACATCTTGGTGGCGGTGTTCAGCTCGACGTGAACTTCCATGCCCAAGACGGGATCGAACCGGGCGATCACCTCGTCGTAGTCCATGAGGGAGGCGGTAGCGGCAGTCATAGGACTAGTTTACGGGTAGGCCGGAGGCCGGTCGACGATAAAACAGTCGGGTAGGCCGGAGGCCGGTCGACGACATCGCAGTCACCCGAAGATGACCCGCATCTCCTGGTAGCGCTCCTTCGGAACGGTCTTGTGGTTGGCGAGGGCCTCGTCGAATCCGACCCGTGCGATGTCGGTTCCGTGCAGCGCGACCATCTTTCCCCAGCCGCCGTCGGCGACGAGGTCGACGACGGCCATGCCGAGGCGGGTGGCCAACACCCGGTCGAACGCGGTCGGCACACCGCCCCGTTGTATGTGCCCGAGAACCGTCGACCGCGTTTCGATTCCGGTTCTGGACTCGATCATCGGCGCCAGCCGTTCGCCGATCCCACCGAGACGCGGACGGTCGAACCCGTCGAGCCCCTTGGTCGAGTGCGCTTCGGACATGTCCGGCAGCGTGAACCCTTCGGCGACCACGACCATGGGCGAACGCCCGCGGTCCCGGACGCTGACCGCCCATGCGCAGATCTGATCGATGCTCTCGGGCTGCTCGGGAATCAGAATGGCGTGGGCGCCGCCGGCGATTCCGGAGTGCAGCGCGATCCACCCGGCGTGCCGGCCCATCACCTCGAGCACCATGCAGCGGTCGTGCGAGTTGCCCGTGGTGCGCAATCGGTCGATCGCCTCGGTAGCGATCTCGACCGCCGTGTCGAACCCGAAGGTGTAGTCGGTGGCGTCGAGATCGTTGTCGATCGTCTTGGGGACGCCGGCGATCTTGATTCCGTCTTCGAACAGCCGCTTGGACGCACTCGCAGTTCCTTCACCGCCGATTGCGATGACTCCGTCCACGCCGAGTGCGTCGAGCGTCTTCTGGATGTTCTTGGCGCCGCCGTCGGGTTCCTGATACGGGCCGACCCGACTGGTACCGAGGATTGTTCCACCTTGATTCGACAGCCCACGCACTCGACTGCGATCGAGTGGGATGATGTCGCCGTTCACTAGTCCCCGCCAGCCGCCGAGGAACCCGACGAAGTCCTGCCCGTACACCGCGGAGCCCTTCAGGACGGCGCCGCGGATCACGGCGTTGAGTCCGGGACAGTCCCCACCGCTGGTGAGGATGCCGATTCTCGTCATCAAGGACCTCCGTGCTCTTCGGTAGTGCGGGGCGTGCACGTCAAACCTAGGGAAGTCAGGCCCGCATTTCTTGTCGAGTGCCGATCAGATCGGCGGCTGTGGCAACTCACCGCGCGCCGCCTCGTACGCTGCCCCCACCCGATAGAGTCGATCATCGGCCAGCGCGGGGGCCATGATCTGCAGTCCCACGGGCAGTCCGTCCGCCAGACCCGACGGCACCGACATCGCCGGATGGCCCGCGAGGTTCGTCGGCAGGGTGCACAGGTCGTAGAGGTACATCGCGATCGGGTCGTCGACCTTCTCCCCTAGGAGGAACGCCGTGGACGGGGTCGTCGGCGAGACCAGAACGTCCACGCTCTCGTAGGCCTTGTCGAAATCGCGTGCGATGAGCGTACGGACTTTGAGCGCCTGACCGTAGTACGCGTCGTAGTAACCGGCCGACAGGGCATACGTGCCGATCATGATGCGGCGCTTGACTTCCGGACCGAATCCGGCCGCTCTCGTCATCGCCATGACCTGTTCGGCGCTGTGCGTGCCGTCGTCGCCGACTCGCAGTCCGTATCGCATTGCATCGAAGCGCGCCAGGTTCGACGAGACCTCGGACGGGAGGATCAGATAGTACGACGCGAGGGCGTGTACGAAGCTCGGGCAGGAGACCTCGACGACTTCGGCTCCCAGTTCGGTCAACTGCGCGACAGCAGCATCGAAGGAGGAGATGACGCCGGGCTGGTACGCGTCGGAGTGCAGTTCCTTCACCACACCGACCTTCACACCCTTCAGATCACCCGAGGCACCGGCGCGGGCAGCCGCGACCACCGCGGGTACGGGCGCGTCGACGGACGTCGAGTCCCGCGGATCGTGGCCGGCGATGACCTCGTGCAACAGAGCCGTGTCGAGCACCGTGCGGCCGCAGGGACCACCCTGATCCAGCGACGACGCGCACGCGATCAAGCCGTACCGCGAGACGGTGCCGTACGTCGGTTTGCACCCGACCGTGCCGGTGACGGCGGCAGGCTGACGGATGGAACCTCCGGTATCGGTGCCGATCGCCAGCGGAGCCTGGAACGACGCGAGCGCAGCGGCGCTGCCACCGCCCGACCCACCGGGCACGCGGGTGGTGTCCCACGGGTTGCGCGTCGGGCCGTATGCACTGTTCTCCGTCGACGAGCCCATCGCGAACTCGTCCATGTTCGTCTTGCCGAGCAGGGGAATTCCCGCGGCGCGCAAGCGCGAGGTGACCGTCGCGTCGTACGGCGACGTCCACCCTTGGAGCATCTTCGATCCCGCGGTGGTGGGCATGTCCGTGGTGGTGAACACGTCCTTGAGGGCGAGCGGAACACCGGCGAGACCGGACGCCGGCGCCTCACCCGCCGCGCGGGCAGCATCGACGACGGCGGCGGCGGCGAGCGCTTCGTCGCCGGCCACGTGCAGGAAGGCATGCAATCCGCCGTCGACCTCGGCGATGCGGTCGAGGTGAGCCTGCGTGACTTCGGCGGCGGAGACGTCTCCGGCTTGAATCTGCGCGGCGAGTTCGGCGGCGGTGTTCCTGGTGAGGTCGCTCATGCCTCCTCCCCCAGAATCTGTGGGACGGCGAACCTGCCCTGCTCGGAATTGGGCGCCTCGGCGAGCGCCTGCTGTGGGGTGAGACCCGGAATCACGACGTCCGGGCGGGTCACGTTGGTGACCGCGTGCGGGTTCGACGTGGGCGGCACGTCGTCGGCAGCGACGGCGGCAATGGATTTCACGTGAGTCAGGATCGAATCGAGCTGACCGGCGTACTCGTCGAGTTCGTCGTCGGAGAGGGCAAGACGGGACAGCCGGGCGAGATGGGCTACCTCGTCGCGGGAGATGGCAGGCATTGCCCGAGCCTAGTTGTCGCGCGTCCGGTGGATCAGCGCGGGCGTTGACCGGTTACCGCGTGTGTCGTGTAGGTCACGAGTGGTGTGTGCGGTCGATTGTCGGTGCCGGGAGTGCAAGGATGACGCGGCGGGCCGATCGTCGGGCCGGATGGGAGTGACGTGGCATATCTGTTGCGCGTGCAGCTCCCCGATCGCCCGGGTAGCCTCGGCGCCCTGGCTGTCGCATTGGGCAGCGTCGGGGCCGACATTCTGTCCCTCGACGTGGTCGAGCGGGGCGCGGGCTTCGCCGTGGACGACCTCGTGGTCGACGTGGCTCCGGGCGCGCTGCCGGACACTCTCATCACGGCCTCGGAGAAGATCGACGGTGTCCGTGTCGACTCGATCCGGCCGTACTCCGGCATTCTCGACACTCATCGCGAGCTGGAACTGATCGATCGGGTGGCCACGGCTCACGACGACCGTCTTCAGGTTCTCGTCGACGGCGCACCGCGGGTGCTCCGTGTGTCTTGGAGCACGGTGGTCGGCATGGGCGATCACGGAGCGCACCAGATCGTGGGCAGTCCGGGTGCACCGGAAACCCTGGCCAGCGAACTTCCCTGGATGCCGCTCGAGAAGCCGACCGTCCTCGATCCCGACGCGGACTGGGTGCCCGAGGTGTGGAAGAACATGGACACGCGCCTGGCCGCTGCGCCGCTCGGTACCACCGGCAAGGTGCTCGTGCTCGGCCGTCCCGGCGGCCCCGACTTCCGACCGTCCGAGGTGGCGAGGCTCGGTTACCTAGCCGGCATCGTCGCCACCGTTCTGTTCTGACTCCGGCGTGTCCGGTGCCTCGGGCCCGGCGAGCGGCGTGACAGCGTCCGGTCCGTCCGCGAGCAGCACCCGGAACCCGTCCTCGTCGAGAACGGGTACTCCGAGCTGAATTGCCTTGTCGTACTTGGTTCCCGGTGAATCGCCGACCACCACGAATGCGGTCTTCTTCGACACCGACGACGCCGCCTTTCCGCCCCGGCTGAGGATCGACTCCTTCGCACCGTCACGGGTGAACGTGTCGAGCGATCCGGTGACGACGATGGACAGGCCTTCGAGGTTGCGTGGAATCGATTCGTCACGGGCGTCTTCCATCCGAACACCCGCCGCGGCCCACTTGTCGACGATCTCGCGGTGCCAGTCGACGTCGAACCACTCGACGACCGCGCGGGCGATGGTGGGCCCCACCCCGTCGGAGTTCGCGAGTTCCTCTTCGGAGGCGTCGCGGATGCGCTGGAGGCTTCCGAATTCGCTCGCGAGGGCGCGCGCGGCGGTCGGCCCCACGTGCCGGATCGAGAGTCCGACGACGACGCGCCAGAGCGCCTTGTCCTTTGCCTTGTCGAGGTTGTCGAGCAGTCGGCGGCCGTTGGCGGACAGCGACCCCGCCTTGGTGGTGAACAGGTTCGTCTCGCGCAACGTCTCCTCGGTCAGCCCGAACAGGTCTCCCTCGTTCCGGACCACACCGGCCTCGAGCAAAGCAGTGGACGCCTCGTACCCCATGACCTCGATGTCGAAGACGTTGCGGCTCGCGATGTGAAAGATACGCTCCCGCAACTGAGCCGGACACCGCTCGGAGTTCGGGCAGCGAATGTCCGCATCGCCTTCCTTGGCCGGCGCCAACTCGGTCCCGCACTCGGGGCAGTGTGTGGGCATGACGAACGCATACTCGTCACCGGTACGCGCGTCGACGACGGGACCGAGCACTTCGGGAATGACGTCGCCGGCCTTGCGAATCACGATCGTGTCGCCGATCAACACCCCCTTGCGCACCACCTCGGACGCGTTGTGGAGGGTCGCGCGCTCGACGGTCGAACCCGCGACCAGCACCGGCGTCATGAACGCGAACGGGGTGACGCGGCCCGTCCGGCCGACGTTGACCTTGATGTCCTCCAACTTCGTGGTGGCTTCCTCGGGCGGGTACTTGTAGGCGATTGCCCACCGCGGCGCCCGCGACGTGGACCCCAACCGCCGGTGCAACGCCATTTCGTCGACCTTGATCACCTGGCCGTCGATCTCGTGCTCGATGTCGTGGCGGTGTTCACCCCAGTACGCGATTCGCTCGATCACCGCGTCGGCGCCCTGCACGCGGCGGGTGTGGGTCGACACGGGCAGTCCCCACGCAGCCAACGCGTCGTACGCCTGCGACTGCGACTCGGGTGAGAAGCCCTCGATGCGGCCGAACCCGTGACACGTCATGTGCAGTGTGCGACGCGAGGTCACCGCCGGGTTCTTCTGACGCAGCGACCCGGCAGCGGAATTGCGTGGGTTGGCGAAGGGCGGCTTTCCCTCGGCGACCAACGACGCGTTCAGCTTCGCGAAGTCCTCGAGCCGGAAGTACGCTTCCCCGCGCACTTCGAGGACATCCGGAATCGGGAATTCGTCGGTCGGCGTGAGCTTTTCGGGAATGTCGTCGATGGTCCGCGCATTGAGCGTGACGTCTTCACCGGTGCGGCCGTCGCCACGCGTCGCGGCGCGAATCAACCGGCCTTTCTCGTAGACCAGGTTCAGCGCGACGCCGTCGATCTTGACCTCGCACAGGTAGTGCAGATCCGTGCCCGTCTCCGCTTCGACCTTGCTGATCCAGGTACGCATCTCGTCGGTGTCGAAGACGTTGTCCAGCGACAACATTCGCTCGAGGTGGTCGACCGCGGTGAACTCGGTGGCGAACCCACCGCCGACCAGTTGGGTGGGCGAATCGGGCGTCAGCAGGTCGGGATAGTGCGCTTCCAGCGACTCCAGTTTCTTCAGGAGCGCGTCGAACTCACCATCGGTGACGACGGGTGAATCGCGGACGTAGTAGCGGAACTGGTGGCCACGAACCTCTTCGGCGAGCTCGACCCATTCGTCGCGCACCTCTCGAGGAGCAGGCACCGGTTCGCTGAGCTGGGTTTCCGCAATCTCGTCCACCAATGAAGGGTATCGGAGCACTCCGACACGAAGCCGGTCGATTCCGAGGTGCGAAACGGTTCACGTTCGTGCACTGTCGACGGAATCCCGCGCGGCGTCGCCGATAGTGAACCGTGTCGCATGCACTGGTCGACAGGGTTCAGAGCGAGTCCGGATCGTCCCCCAACGCCCGCTGCACGTCACCGACCAACGCCAGGGCCGTGCGCGCCCACGACAGCGACGCACCGGACAGACCACACACCGGCGAGACCGAGATCTGGTCCCGGAGCACACTGCGCTCGAAACCGAGCCGGTCGATCAGTTCCACCACCGGCGTCACTGCTTCACGCCAGGTCGGAACCCGTGCGGGCTCGGTGGTCGGCACAACGCCCGCGACGAGGGTGCCGCCTGCCTGCAGGATCTCCCCCACCGCGTCGTAGCGGTCCGGAGTGAGCAAGGACAGGTCGAACGACACCGCGGACAGGGTCGAGCGGCCGAAGACTTCGAACGGAACATCGCGAGCGCACGAGTGCACGGCCACCGGACGCCCGATGCGCGCCACCGCCTCGTCGAGGATCGACACGACGTCGGGGGCCGGGACCGCACGAGCCGAGTCGAGACTCGTGACGTCGCGGACCGTGCCGGCGAGTACCTCGGCCAGTCGCGGTTCGTCGAACTGGACCAGCACGTCGGCCCCCAACCGGCGAGCAACTTCGTCGGCATGGACGGCGACACCTTCGGCGATGGAGGCGGCGATGTCGCGCAGCGCGCCGCGATCGGTCAACGCGCGATGCCCGTTGCCGAGCTCGATCTCGGCGGCGATGGTGAAGGGGCCTGCGACCTGCACCTTGAGAAGACCGCTTCCGCGCAGACCCGCTGTCTCCCACACCTCTTCGAGGACGTCGAGGTCCTCGGCGAGGAAATCCGCTGCAAGGCGGCCGGTCCGGCTCGGGCGGGTCGAGATGCGGTAGCCGGACGTGGCGGCGTCCAATTCGATGTCGACGAGAAGTGCGCCCGCGCGTCCGATCATGTCGGCTCCCAGACCCCGCTTCGGGAGCTCAGCGAGGTGGGGCAGCAGGGGCAGCTCGCCGACGACGGAGGCAGCGGCCTCGCGTACGTCGGTTCCGGGCCACGACCCGACTCCCGTTGCGACCCCCGCAAACGGAGAAACGGTCACGCGGTGGCCGCGATGGTCCCGCTGCCGAGCACCACGTCGCCAGCGGAGTCCGGCCGGTACAGAACGGCCGCCTGCCCGCGCGCGACACCCGTCAGGGGCGCGCGGAGCGCGATCGTCGTCTCACCGTGCACCTCTTCGGCCACGGCATCGGCGAGTCCGCCGTGCGCGCGAACCTGCACAACGCACTCCACGGGGCCCTCGGGCGCCGAGCCGGACGTCCACACGGGCTTGGTGGCGGTGATGTTCCACACGTCGAGATCCGCAGCGGACCCGACCCGGACCGTTCCGGTCTCCGGCTCGATGGCCGTGACGTACCGGGGACGCCCGTCCGCGGCCGGGCCCTCGACGCCGAGCCCCTTGCGCTGACCGATCGTGAATCCGTGCACGCCGTCGTGTTCGGCGAGCACCGCGCCGCTGTCGGCGTCGACGACGGCGCCGGGCCGTAGACCGATGCGGGCGCCGAGGAACGCTTTGGTGTCTCCCGACGGGATGAAGCAGATGTCGTGACTGTCCGGCTTGTCGGCTACGGCAAGGCCGCGCGCAGCGGCTTCGTCGCGCACCGCAGGCTTCGGGGTGTCGCCGATGGGAAACATGGCACGCGCGAGCTGACGTGCGGTGAGCACGCCCAGAACGTAGGACTGATCCTTGTCGGCGTCGACCGCGCGCCGCAGGACACCGTCCTGCAGCCGGGCGTAGTGACCCGTCGCCACGGCATCGAAGCCGAGGGCCTCGGCCCGGTCGGCGAGCGCGGCGAACTTGATCTTCTCGTTGCACCGCAAGCACGGGTTCGGTGTCTCACCCGCGGCGTAGGAGGCGACGAAGTCGTCGATCACGTCTTCCTTGAACCGATCGGCGAAATCCCAGACGTAGAAGGGGATCCCGAGAACATCGGCAGCGCGACGCGCGTCACCCGCGTCCTCCTTGGAGCAGCACCCTCGTGACCCGGTGCGCAGAGTTCCCGGCGCCGTGGACAGAGCCAGGTGCACCCCGACCACGTCGTGACCGGCGTCGACGGCCCGCGCTGCGGCGACCGCGGAATCGACGCCGCCGCTCATGGCAGCAAGTACTCGCATTTCTCTTACCTTCCTGAGGCTGTGGCAGCCGATGCTCCGGCCATCCCGGCGGCCCGCGCCCGCTCGATCACGGTCGGCAGCGCGACGAGAACCGCCTCGATGTCGGCCCGAGTTGTAGTGTGTCCCAATGAGAATCGCAACGAGCCCCGCGCGAGCTGTGCACTGACACCCATCGCGAGCAACACGTGCGACGCGCTGGCCACACCCGCCGTACACGCCGAACCGGTGGAGCACTCGATGCCCGCGGCGTCGAGGAGCATCAGCAGCGAATCACCCTCACAGCCCGGAAAGCTGACGTGGGCGTTGCCCGGCAGCCGCTCGTCACCGAGTGGGCCGTTGACCGTCGCGTCCGGCACTTCGTCGAGGATGCCGCGCAAGAGTTCGTCGCGCAGGCCCTCCAGGTGGGACACGCTGTCGCTGCGCGAGGCGGTGGTGAGGCGCAGCGCCGTCGCCATGCCGACCGCTCCGGCCGTGTCGGGAGTTCCCGAGCGCACGTCGCGCTCCTGTCCACCCCCGTGAAGCAGGGGCTCGCACGCCACCGTTCGACCGAGGAGCAGAGCTCCGACGCCCTGCGGTCCACCGAACTTGTGGGCCGCGATGGACAGCGCCGACAGTCCGGAGCCGGCGAAGTCGATGGGCCGCGCGCCGACCGTCTGCACGGCGTCACTGTGGATCGGGATACCGAATTCCTGTGCGATCGAGGCAAGTTCGCGAATGGGCATGATGGTGCCCACCTCGTTGTTGGCCCACATGATGGTGATCAGTGCCACGTCCTCGTGTCCGGCAGCCAGCACGTCCCGCAGCGTCGAGGGCCGCACTCGGCCGTCGGCGTCCACCGGCAACCAGGTCACGTCGGCTCCCTCGTGGGCCACCAACCATTCGACCGTGTCGAGGACGGCATGATGTTCGACCGAACTGGCGATGACCCGTCGACGCTTGGGATCGCTCCCCCGGCGGGCCCAGTAGATGCCCTTGATTGCGAGGTTGTCGCTCTCGGTGCCGCCGGAGGTGAACAGGACCTCCGAGGGGCGCGCGCCGAGGTCGGCCGCGATGGATTCGCGCGATTCCTCGATTCGGCGCCGGGCTGCTCGACCCGCTCCGTGCAGCGAGGAGGCGTTACCGACCGACGAGAAGACGGCCGTCATCGCCTCGATCACTGCGGGCAGCATCGGGGTGGTGGCGGCGTGGTCCAGATACGCGACGTGTTGAGGTGCCATATCGCCTACCAGGATAACCGCTCCGCGACATCGCGACTTCCAGCAGATCGTGGTCGCGGCGGTGCACCGCGCGATGACTTGCAAGTGCCATCGTGCGTCGGTCGGTGTTCGGTACGACCTCGGACACGTCGACGCGTGCGCTCACGCCGCGGGTCCCGATGATCCCGTCGAGCGAGGACCCCATGGATTCGTCCCCGACGAACGCCGTCGCAGTACTCGGGACGCCTCCCTCCCCGACGTAAGAGATGGCAACAGGGAGGACCTGAGCGCCCGAGTCGATCGCGGCCTGGAACATTGCGGGACGGAACGATCCGAACGCGGTCCCGCACCACGTCGTACCCTCCGGGAACACGACAACGGTGCTGCCCTCGCGGAGGAGCTGCGCCACCGTGTCCACCGTCGAGGGAAGCGACCGCAACCGGGCTCGATCGATCGGCACCACGCGCACCAGGCGCGCGATCGTTCCCAGGACCGGCCACGCGAGGATGTCGCCACGTGCGACGAAGCGAGCCGGAAACAGCGCGGCGAGAACCAGGATGTCGGTCCACGACACATGATTCGCGACGATCAGGGTCCCCCGCCCGTCGGTGGTCGGCCGGGTGCCCGAGGTCGAGGTCGAGGTCGAGGTCGAGGTCGACGGAGCGTCCAGCCGGATTCCGACCGCGAACAGCAGGGCGCGCGCGCCGGAGGCCGCCACCGCGCGTCGCGCCCGTACGGGGAGGAATCGTGCGGCCATCAACAGTGGGAACACGAGCAGCACTGCCGCAACCAGCGCCCAGCGCGCCGCCAGGGTGACGAACCGGACCCGGTTGTCGCGGCCGTGGACACACTTCGCACCGCACGGACTCGACGGCATCCATGCGTGGCTCATGCCCGGCCCGATTCCACGTACGCCGCCGCGGATCGCAACCGGTCGAGGTAGCGGACGTTGGCGTCGGACACCCGAAGCAGCGACACGAAGTCCGCGACTCCGAAGTCGGGGTCCAGGGCCGGCTCACCGCAGAACGTCGCACCGAGCCGTAGGTATCCCCGCAGCAGCGGGGGCATCGCGGGCTTCGCCGAGGCGGGAATGTCGTCCAGCGAAACACCCTCCACGACAACCGGATTGAAGGGAACCGCACGATACGAGGACGAGTGCCGACTCATGAGCTGGTCGCGTACCCCACGGACGTGCGCGCCGACGGCCTCGCCGTCTCCGGAGTCCATCGGCACGGACACGCATCCCATGACGGCGTCGTGGCCGGTGAGGTCGAGGTAGCGCAGAATTCCGGACCACATCAGGCCGAGAACCGAGCCCGACCGGTGATCGGGTCGCACACACGCCCGTCCCATCTCGACGACGCGGTTGTTCTGTGCGTCGATCTCGGTGATGTCGAATTCCGTTGCGGTGTAATAGCCTCCGGCTGCGACGGCCGCCTCCGGTGGAAGCATGCGGTAGCACCCGACGAAGTCACCGGTCGCGTCCTCACGAACGAGCAGGTGATCGCAGTAGTCGTCGAAACGGTCGGCGTCCAGGTCGGCGCAGCCGGCGGGGAGTCGAAAACCTGGTTCGGAGCGAAACACGGCCGCGCGCAGTCGTTGTGCGGCGACACGGTGATGACGGTCGGTGGACACGACGAGGGAGTAGCGGCGGTCGACCGCGAGAACGTCGGGAACGAGAATGTCGGAGGCGAGAGCTGCGGAAGAACCTGTCATGACTGAACTGGTCATGGCGTCTGTCTATCGAGCGGGTACGACCCCAGCGCATCGCACGGGTTGCGTGTCGGCGGCAGTCCGGTAAACAGCGAACGAGGCGCACCTCGGGCGGGTGCCCGAGATGCGCCTCGTCGTGGAGAAAGGAAATCAGCCCTTGCGCTTCTTGACCGCGTCGGTGAGCTGCGGAGCGACGTTGAACAGGTCGCCCACCACTCCGTAGTCGGCGATCTCGAAGATCGGCGCCTCTTCGTCCTTGTTCACGGCGACGATGGTCTTCGACGTCTGCATGCCGGCGCGGTGCTGGATGGCGCCGGAGATGCCGAGTGCCACGTACAGCTGCGGGGAGACCGTCTTGCCGGTCTGACCCACCTGGAACTGACCCGGGTAGTAGCCGGAGTCGACGGCGGCGCGGGATGCACCGACTGCGGCACCGAGCGAATCGGCCAGGTCCTCGACGACGGAGAACTTGTCCGCGCTGCCGACGCCACGTCCACCGGACACCACGACCGAGGCCTCGGTCAGTTCCGGACGGTCGCCGCCGACGAGCGGGTCCTTCGACGTGATGCGGACGACGGCCTCGTCCTGTGCGGGGACCTCGACGTCGACGCGCTCACCGGCGCCGGGCTGGGGGTCGGCGTCGATGGCGCCGGGACGCAGGGTGATGACGGGGGTTGCGCCGTTGGACTTGGCCTCGACGATGAACGCACCGCCGAAGATGGAGTAGGTGGCGGTTCCGTCGGAGCCGATTCCGACGACGTCGGAGTGCAGTCCGGATCCGAGGCGAGCGGCCAGACGACCGGCAACTTCCTTGCCCTCGGTGCTCGACGCAGCGAGAATGGCTGCGGGAGAAACAGATTCGGCCAACGACGCGAGAACGTCGACCTTGGGGGTGATGAGGAAGCCGTCGATGTCGTCCGACTCGGCGACGTAGATCTTCGCGGCGCCTGCTTCGGTCAGCGCGTCGGCGACCTTGTCCGCGGTTCCGGCCGGGCCGGTGACGACCGCGGACGGCTCACCGAGCGCGCGCGCGGCGGTGATCAGTTCGCTGCTGACCTTCTTGAGCGTGCCGTCGGCATGCTCGATGAGTACGAGTACCTCTGCCATGAGTTCTTCTCCTGTGACTGTGACGAAAGTTCGGTGTCTACCGGGCGCGATCTAGATGATCTTCTGGCCGACGAGGTACTCGGCGATCTTGTCGCCGCCTTCTCCTTCGTCGGTGACGCGCTCGCCGGCCGTCTTCGGCGGCTTCGGGGTGGAGGAGGTGACTGTCGTGCCGGCGTTCGCCACGCCGACGGTCTCCGGGTCCACACCGATGTCGGCGAGGGTCAGGGTCTGCACGGTCTTCTTCTTCGCGGCCATGATGCCCTTGAAGGACGGGAACCGCGGCTCGTTGATCTTCTCGGTGACGCTGACGATCGCGGGCAGATCGGCCTCGAGGCCGAACACGCCCTCGTCGGTCTCGCGCTCGCCGCTGATCTTGCCGCCGGCCAGAACCAGCTTGCGCATCTGCGTGAGCTGAGGAATGCCCAGGTACTCCGCGATGATGGCGGGGACGGCGCCGATACGGCCGTCGGTGGCCTCGTTGCCGGCAATCACGATGTCGGCGGCTTCACCGTTCTCGAACTCCACCTGGCCGAGTGCGGCGGCGAGCGCCCACGAGGTCTGGATGGCGTCGGAGCCGTGCAGCGCGGGGTCGTTCAGGTGCACTGCGCTGTCGCATCCCATGGACAGGGCCTTGCGAATTGCCTCGGTGGCGCGGTCGGGGCCCGCCGAGAGAACCTTGACCTCGCCGCCGTCCTTCTCCTTGAGGAGGAGGGCTTCCTCGACAGCGCGCTCGTTGATCTCGTCGAGAACGGCGTCGGCGGCATCGCGGTCCAACGTGTAGTCACCGTCGGAGAGCTTGCGCTCGGACCATGTGTCCGGAACCTGCTTGATCAGTACGACAATGTTCGTCATGGGTCTTCGTCGACCTCCTGGTCTTGTCATCGCTGAACGCTGGTGCGTCAGTGCTGGGACCCTGCAAAGGGTGTGTACCGGACGTTACCCCATAGTTGGTTACTCGTCAGTAACTTACCCCGGATTGAGTACGAGATCACTGGTCGCGTGCCAGATCGACGGTGCGCAGGCATTAACCTCGCCCGAATGAACGACACGACGGCACTGCCCCTCACCGGCGAACGCACCGTGCCGGGAATCGACGAGGAGAACTACTGGTTCCGTCGACACGAGGTCGTCTACCGAGATCTCGCGCATCACGTCACCGATCGCATCGTGCTCGAGGCCGGATCGGGTGAGGGGTACGGGGCGGACCTGCTCGCGGCCACGGCGTCGCGGGTCATCGGTCTGGACTACGACGCGTTCACTGCCGACCACGTCGCCGTGAAGTATCCGCGGGTGTCGATGGTGCGCGGCAACCTCGCGACACTGCCTCTCGCGGACGGCTCGGTGGACGTGGTCGTCAATTTTCAGGTGATCGAACATCTCTGGGACCAAGTCCAGTTCCTCTCGGAGTGCCATCGCGTCCTGGCACCCGGCGGCATCCTGCTGATCAGCACCCCGAACCGCATCACGTTCTCACCGGGGCGCGACACACCGCTCAACCCGTTCCACACCCGCGAGCTGAACGCTGCCGAGTTGCGAGAGTTGTTGGAAGACGCCGGATTCGACGTGGACGACCTCACCGGTGTCCACCACGGCCCACGCCTGCGCGAGCTCGACGCCAAGCACGGCGGCTCGTTCATCGACGCCCAGATCGAACGAGCACTCGCCGGTCAGCCGTGGCCGCAGGAACTCGTCGACGACGTCACGAGCATCGGCGCCGACGATTTCGCTCTCACTCCCGACGACATCGACTCGAGTCTCGACCTCGTGGCCATCGCGTCGAAACCTGCACCGAAAGCCGTCACCTAGGTGGCCCGCGAAGCGGGAATGTTCTCCCTCGTTCTGCACTCCCATCTGCCCTGGCTCGCGCATCACGGACGGTGGCCGGTGGGCGAGGAATGGCTGTACCAGTCCTGGGCAGCGTCGTATCTCCCCGTCACACGGGTCCTCGAGAAATTGGCCGCCGAAGGCCGCACCGGGCTCGTCTCGCTCGGCGTGACTCCCGTGCTGGCAGCGCAACTCGACGATCCGCACAGTCTCGACGGCATGCATCACTGGCTCGCGAACTGGCAGCTCCGCGCCCGCGAGGCGGCCGGGTCCGCAGACGGCGATCGACGGGCGCTCGGAGTACGTGAACACGCGTTGTCGGCCGCTGCCCTCGACGACTTCGAAACACGGTGGCGGCATGGCGGATCGGGCGTGCTGCGCGGCTTGATCGACACCGGGGCCGTCGAACTTCTCGGCGGTCCGCTGATGCACCCGTTCCAGCCGCTCCTGAATCCTCGCCTGCGTGACTTCTCGCTCCGCGAAGGTCTTCTCGACGCACATCGTCGCTGGGGATCGACACCGTCCGGCATCTGGGCGCCGGAATGCGGATTCACCCCGGGAATGGAAAACGGTTACGCCGCAGCCGGAGTCGAACATTTCGTGGTCGACGGACCGGCTCTGCACGGCGACACCGCACTCGGCCGGCCGGTGGGTGAGACCGATGTGATCGCATTCGGTCGGGACCTGCCGGTGAGTTATCGGGTGTGGTCACCCAAGTCCGGCTACCCCGGCCACGCGGCGTACCGCGACTTCCACACCTACGACCACGTGAGCGGACTCAAGCCGGCCAGGGTGACCGGACGCCATGTCGCGGGCGGCGACAAGTCGCCCTACGACCCCGAGGCCGCATCGGCGGCCGTGGCCACTCATGTCGCCGATTTCGTCGACGTCGTCCGTGCGCGGCTGCGCAGCGAGTCCGAACGGCTCGGGCGACCCGCGCTGGTCGTCGCCGCGTTCGACACCGAACTCTTCGGACACTGGTGGCACGAAGGCCCGGAGTTCCTGGCCGCCGTGCTCCGCGCACTTCCCGACGCGGGGATCGACATCGGCACACTCGCCGATGCGCGGGACAGGGGCTTCGTCGGCGAACCGATCGCCCTCACCGACTCGTCGTGGGGATCGGGGAAGGACTGGCGAGTGTGGGCGGGTGAGCAGGTGGCCGACCTAGTGTCCCTGAACGACGAGGTGGTGCAGACCGCTCTCGACGCGGTGGACAAGGAGCGGGGGCAATCGGGCCTGCGCAACCGAGTGAACGACCAGGTACTGCGCGAAGCACTTCTCACGGTGTCGAGCGACTGGGCGTTCATGGTCAGCAAGGACTCCGCAGCGCAGTACGCTCGCGACCGAGCTCATCTGCACGCCCATGCCGTGCGCGAGATCACCGAGGCACTGATGCGGGGGCGTAGCCGTCGCGCCTCGGAACTCGCGTCCGGGTGGAACCGAGCGGACAACCTGTTTCCCGGTCTCGACGCCCGGCGACTGTCGAAATGAGGCGACGGTGAAAGTCCTGATCGTCTCGTGGGAGTACCCGCCCGTCGTGGTCGGCGGTCTCGGTCGCCACGTCCACCACCTCGCCACGGAACTCGCCGCAGCAGGCCACGAAGTGGTCGTGCTCTCGCGTCGGCCGACCGGTACGGACGCGTCCACTCACCCGACGATCAGCACCATCTCCGACGGTGTACTCGTGGTCGCCGTCGCGGAGGATCCCGCACACTTCGAGTTCGCCACCGACATGCTCGAGTGGACGCTCGCGATGGGTCACGCGATGGTCCGGTCGGGGCTCGCACTGGGCAAGCCCGGCCTCGGCGACGGGTGGCATCCCGACGTCGTGCACGCCCACGACTGGCTCGTCGCGCACCCGGCGATCGCCCTCGCCGAATTCTTCGACGTGCCACTGGTGTCGACGATTCACGCCACCGAAGCGGGTCGTCACAGCGGGTGGGTCTCGATGCGCGTCAACCGTCAGGTTCATTCCCTCGAATGGTGGCTCGCGAACGAATCCGACTCCGTCATCACGTGTTCCGCATCCATGGACGACGAGGTGAACCGTCTGTTCGGTCCGCTCGCGACGCCCGGGACCGTGATCCACAATGGAATCGACGTTCGCACGTGGCACTTCGAGCCTCGTCGGACACGCACCGGATCGCCACGTCTGCTGTTCGTGGGACGTCTCGAATACGAGAAGGGAATCCAGGACGCCATCGCGGCGCTCCCCCGAATCCGGCGAACCCATCCCGGCACGACACTGACGATCGCCGGTGACGGAACGCAGCTCGGGTGGTTGACGGAACTTGCTCGGACACACAGGGTGTCGAGATCGGTTCGGTTCGTCGGCACCCTCGATCACCAGCATCTGCTCGCCGAACTCCACGCGGCCGACGCCATCGTTCTGCCCAGCCGGTACGAGCCGTTCGGAATCATCGCCCTCGAGGCCGCCGCTGCCGGAACGCCCGTGATCGCGTCGACCGCCGGTGGTCTCGGCGACGCGGTGATGGACGGAGTCACCGGATCGTCGTTCGCACCGGGCGATGTGGCCGCCCTCGCGCGCGCGGTCCGGGGAGTACTCGACGACCCCGATGCGGCGCAGGCACGAGCCGTGGCCGCACGCGAGCGCCTCACCGTCGAATTCGGTTGGCCGGCAGTGGCAGCAGCGACCGTGCAGGTCTATCAACGCGCCAAGCGGCGGGTGCGGTTCCCATTGGGGAGACCCACGATCGCGGAACGGTTGCTGCCGGAACGGGATTCGTAGAGTTCGAGAGCCGAGCGCGAGTTCGAGAGGCCTGCAGGGCTATCGGGAGTGGGTTCGGCTCTCGAACGCAGGGTCAGAGCGCTTTCTTGCGCGCGATGTCCTCGAGCGCGGCAGCGTACTTCGCGCGATCCGCGGCCCCGGCGTCCCAGTCCGCCTTGCGGTTTCGCACCACTCGCGCCGGAGCGCCGACCGCGATGCTGTAATCGGGGATGTCGCCCTTGACGACGGCGTGCGATCCGAGCACGCACCCGCGACCGACGCGCGTCTCGCGCAGCACGGTGACCTTCGCGGCGATCCAGGTGTCGGGACCGATTCGAACGGGCGACTTGACGATGCCCTGATCCTTGATCGGCATCTCGATGTTGTCCATCCGATGATCGAAATCGCAGATGTAGCACCAGTCCGCGACCAGCGTGGACGCACCGATCTCGATGTCGAGGTAGGTGTTGACGACGTTGTCCTTGCCGAACACCACTTTGTCGCCGATGCGCAACGACCCCTCGTGACACCGGATGGCGTTGCCGTCACCGATGTGGACCCATCGACCGATCTCGAGGCGCGACAGATGCGGAGTCGAATGGATCTCCACTCGCCGTCCCAGGAAGACCATGCCCTTGAGAATCACGTGCGGATTGGCCATCTTGAACCGCAGCAGACGCACGTAGCGCACGAGGTACCAGGGTGTGTAGGCCTTGTGCTCGACGATCCACCGCAGCGAGGCCAGGGTGACGAAACGGGCCTGTTCGGGGTCACGGCGTCGGGACCCTCGCCATCGCGTCCGGAGCGGCGCGTTCCACATGCTCGTCATGGGTGCTCACCCTACGATGCTGAGCAGCCGGACGAACGGAGCCCTGGATGCGCAAGCTCGTGTACTACATCGGGACGTCACTGGACGGCTACATCGCCGGTCCGCAGAACCAGTTCGACTTCTTCCCGCTGTCCGACGAGATGGCCGCGTGGATCAATGCGCGCTACCCGGAGACGGTCCCGACGCACATCCGAGAGCACGTCGGCCTTCTCGACGCAGACAACCTGGCCTTCGACACGGTGCTCATGGGAAGGGGCACCTACGAACCGGCACGGTCGGTCGGCATCTCGAGTCCGTACGCGCACCTACGCCAATTCGTCGTCTCCACCTCGCTGGGTCCGATCGAAGACGACGCGGTCACCCTGGTGACCGACCCGGAGGACACCGTGCGGGCCCTCAAAGCCGAGGACGGCCTCGACATCTGGTTGGCGGGCGGCGGCGTACTCGCCGGCGCGCTGCTCCCCCACATCGACGAGTTGATCGTCAAGCGCTACCCGGTGGTGGCCGGATCGGGCGTCCCCATGATCTCGGGTTCGTTCGCTCCGACTCTGTTCGAGCCCACCCGGACGGAGAGCTTCCCGGGAGGTACAACGGTGACGTGGCTCGCGCGCCGATGACGATCCGGTCGGGTGCGCCCGTTAGTCTGTGCCTTCGGTCCATTCGCCTACCGCAGAAGCAGGAGTGTCCATGCTCGGCCATCGGTTCCCTCGGCGGTTGCTCACGTCGATCGCACTGGCCGCGGTAGGAGCACTCACGCTCGGCGGGTGCGGATCCGACGCGTCGGCCCCCATCGACATTCTGGCCACGCCGGGCTGGCCCGGATCGTTGGCGAACTCGCACAACAGCAGCTACTCCGAGGTCACCGGATCGCGGGATCTTTCCCTCGCATGGTCGCGTCCCCTCGGAGCGATCACGTCGACGCGGGCGACGGTCGGGCCCGAAGGTCAGATCACCCTCACCGTCGCTCCGAACGAGTCGAACGGGGGGTGCGTCGTCGCCTCGTTCCAGGACGAGTCGGGCCGCAAGCGCTTCTGCAACGGACTCGGGCCGTCTGCGGTGTCGTCGAGCGCGGTGTCCGACACCGTCTCGAACCTGTACGTCGGTGACGACGGCGGTATGACCTCGTTGAACGAACACGGTCAAGAACGTTGGCGCACACCGGTGTACGGGGTTCCGCGCTCGCCGCAGTTCACACCCGACGGGCGACTCCTCGTCGTCACCCAGTTCGGGCAGGTCAACGTGCTGTCGACGCAAACCGGTGTTGCCGAGGCTCCGACCTTCGATCTCGTTCCCCCGCCCGCGGCGTTGAACGCACCGGACACCTCACTCCTACCCGCCGACGCCGGCCTGGGGGCCTGCATCAACGGCGGCCCGGACTGCCCGGTGCCGTCGTCGCCCGCCTTCGACCTGGACAAGTCGATCGTCTACCTCGTTCTGTGGCGTCCCGGCGCCATCGCGCCCCAGCTGGTCGCCCTGACCTACACCGGCGGTGACTCGCCGTCCGTGGCCGAAGCGTGGTCGTCGCCACTCCTCGCCGCCTCCGCGACCTCGAGCCCGGTGCTCTCGTCCGACGGCGGGTCCATCTACCTGACCGATGTCGAGGGCACCGTGCGCGCGTACGACACCGCGCAGGGCAACGAGAAGTGGGCCTATTTCACGGGGCACCGCGCCACGGGCAGCCCCGCCGTCACACCCGACGGGTTGATCGTCCCGGCCGGCGGCGACGGTGCCCACCTGCTCGCGCTCCGGGACGCGGGTGATCGTCCCGAGGTGGTGTGGGAACGCGCCGACGTGGTGCAACAGGGCGCACCGGCACTGGCCTCCGGCAACACGGGATACACGGTGACCGGGACTCCGAATGCGTTGTCCGTCACGACCTTCGACACCGAAAACGGGACCACACTGGGGACCGTCGACCTCCCCGGCGCCGTCGGGTACTCGACGGGAACATCCATCGGCCCGGACGGTGAGGTCGTGGTGCCGACCGCGCTGGGCGAAGTCTTCCTACTGCGCTGACCCCCGCGCACGTGCTGTGCAGACGAAAGCGACCGCGCCGCGGCCGATTCGGGTGATCACGACAGCCATGGGACGAGTTCCCTTCAATTTCAGCCTGGGCCGCAGCACCGCGGGGTCCACGTCGATTCCGCGGACCAGGATCTCGGCCGACCCGCACTCGTGTGATGCCAACGCTTGCCGAAGCCCCTTCTCCGAGAACGTGATGCGATCGACGATCTCGAAGCCGTCGATACCCGGTGGCAGCGCGTCACCGGTCAGATACGCGATCCGCGGATCGAGTTGCCACAAGCGGTGTTTCGCGGCGAAGTGACGCACCAACCCGGCGCGGACCACGGCGCCGTCCGGGTCCACCAGGAATCGTCCGGGCGCGCGTTCGGGAATGTCGTCCGGCGCCGCGTCGGTGATCTCCCACGCCGTGCCGTCGTCGGCGAGTACGGAGGCGCGGCGGCGAACGCCCTCCTCGGCCAACCCGGGCGACCACAGGCATGCTTCGCGCACACCACCCGCCAGAGAGACGATCTCCACCTCTCCGTCCCACCCCAGCCGGTCGAAGTCGAGACCGGGTGCGCACTTGACGACGATGTCCCGATCCCGGTACGCGGCAACGAGATCGGGCAACGGCGGCTCCAGTGCGGCGGGATCGTGTCGGCGTCGCCCGCCCGCCCGTCGCCCGGGATCGGCCACGATCACGGTGCCGCGGGTCACCGGCACGAGTGCGTCCGCGCGCAGCACCGGCACATCGGGAACGTTGACCTGCGCCATGGCCAACCGCACACGATCGAGATCACTGCCCACCACCGTCTCGGCGCATGTCCGAAGCGAGTCGAGCTCGGATCCGATCGAACAGGTGACGTCGTGTACCCGTCTGCCGACCAGTCGCCGCGCACGGCGTCGCGCCACCAGCTCGGGAGTGGACTGCTGCAGAGAATCGTCGGTGAACAGCCAGCCCCGCGCGGACGGCAGCTTCGCAGATGCCTTGCGTCGCAAGCGAACCGTCTCGATCAGAGCGGCGGCGCGGTCACCGAACAAACCCCGTGCCCGCGTGATGTCGACGATGTGCGAGGCAGGGGTGAGGGCGAACGAGTCGATCTCGGTGAGAGCTGCGTCGGACGTGGCCCCCGAGAGGTAGGCCACATCTTCGGCAGTGAAGGTGTAACTCAGTTGTTCGGCTTCACGCCGGTGATCATCACGTTGTAGAAGAAGCCGCGGGGTACGACGTGCTTGAGAACCTTGTCGTCGACCCAGCTGAGGGACTTCCACCCGTTGAACGCGAACTTGGCCCAGCCCCAGCCGAGCTTCTCCGCAGGAACTGCAGCTTCGAAGGTACGCACCGGCCAGCCGAGCAGCGCGGCGGCGAACTCCTCCGTCTTGGCCTGCACACCCACTGCTCCCGCCGCTCGCGCGATGTTCTCCAGTTCCGCAGGGTCGAACGTGTGCAGGTCGACGACCGCTTCGAGTGCCGCGGCGCGCGAACTCTCGTCGAGCTCCGTCTGCGACTTGCGCCAGTCGGCCAGGAACGGCAACCGGGTCGCGCGCGTCGTCGTCTCCCAAGTGAGGCGTCCGAGCCAGCGAGCGTAGAAGTTGCCGACGGTGGTGGGCTCACCCGCGAACACGAAGCGGCCACCGGGTTTGAGCACGCGAAGCACCTCGCGAAGCGATTGCTCCACGTCCGGAATGTGATGCAGCACAGCGTGTCCGACGACGAGATCGAACGTGTCGTCGTCGTACGGGATGGTCTCGGCGTCCGCTACGCGGCCGTCGACGTCCAGTCCCAGATTCTCGGCGTTGCGCAGGGCAACCTTGACCATGCCCGGCGAGAGGTCGGTGACCGATCCCGTGGCCGCGACCCCACCTTGCATCAGGTTGAGAAGAAAGAACCCGGTGCCGCAACCCAGTTCGAGGGCGCGTCCGTACGGCAGCTTCTCTCCCCCGGCAACGGCGTCGAAGCGTCCCCGCGCATAGTCGATGCAGCGCTCGTCGTACGAGATCGACCACTTGTCGTCGTACGTCTCCGCTTCCCAGTCGTGGTAGAGCACCTGGGCCAGCTTCGTGTCCGAGCGTGCCGCTTCGACCTCTTCGGCACTCGCGTGTGGCCGGGGAGCCGGATCGCCTTCCTGGCCGCCGGGTAGGCCGGAGGCCGGTCCGGTTTTGTGCGGTCGATCGTCGCGGCTTGCAGTCATTACGGCAGCCTAACTGTTGCGCCGCCCGGCGAACTAGTCGCCGGTGAACTCCGCCTTGCCCGGACCGTTCTCCACGAAGGACGTCATGCCGATCGTGCGGTCCTCGGTCGCGAAGAGCGCGGCGAACAGGTGCGCCTCGATCTTGAGACCCGTCACGAGGTCGGTGTCCAGGCCCTCGTCCACCGCGGCCTTCGCAGCAGCCAGGGCGCGGGCGGCGCCGGTGGTGAACTGCGACGCCCATGCCCGTGCCGCGTTGTACACCTCGTCGGGCGCCACGACCTCGTCGACCAGGCCGATACGCAGCGCTTCCTCGGCGCCGACGAAGCGACCCGTGAAGATCATGTCCTTCGCCCTACTCGGGCCGATCAAGCGCGCCAACCGCTGCGTCCCGCCGCCGCCGGGAATCACGCCGAGCGTCGTTTCCGGTACACCGAGCTTCGCGTTGTCACCGGCAATGCGGCGGTCGGCCGACAACGCGACCTCGAGCCCGCCGCCGAGTGCGTACCCGGTGATCGCGGCCACTGTCGGCTTGGGAATCGATGCGACAGCGCCGAGTCCGGCCTGCAAGCTTCCGATGGCGTCGGTCATCTGACCGAACGACATCTGCGCCATTTCCTTGATGTCGGCGCCCGCGGCGAAGACCTTCTCCCCGCCGTAGACGATCACCGCGCGCACGGAACGGTCGTCCGTCGCCGCCTGCGCGGCCGCGCCGATCTCGTCCTGCATCTGCCGGTTCAGGGCGTTCATGGGTGGGCGAGCCAAGCGAATGGTGCCGATACCGTCCTGGACCTCGAGGGTCACGAATTCAGCCATGCCCGGACAGTACCGATGGAGTGCGAACGTTCAGGCGGAGGGCATGTCCGCGTAGTACTGCTCGGCGCCATCGAAGTCGACGCGAACGGCCTCCCCCGTCGTCACGACCACGGGCTGCACCGGTGCGAGATCGGGGGCGTCGGCGAGCACGTCGGCCACCCGATCGTGGTGCGCCAACCGCCGCAGCATCGCCCACGTGGGCGGCATCAGGGCGCGTCTGCCGTCTCGGAAGTCCGCCAGCGCCGACTCCGCGGTAGACCACCCGGCGTCCGTGGCCTCCGAGGTCGCGTCGTCGGCAACCTGCCCCTCGGGCGCGACCGCGACGAAGAATCGGGTGTCGTATCGACGCGCCGCTTCACCCTCCGGAGTGATCCAGTTGGCCCACGGTCGCAGCAGGTCGGTTCGCACCACCAAGTCGTTGTCGACGAGGAACTGCCCGAACGGGAGGTCCCGCGCCTCGACGCGTCGCCGCTCCCCGGAGAAGGCCGTCGAGTCGGAGACGATCGTCGACTCCGTCGGGCCTGCAAGTAGAACGCCGCATTCCTCGAACGTCTCGCGTACCGCGGCGAGCACGAGAGCCCGACCCCGCGGGACGTCGACCGACAGGCGTTCCGCCCACCACGAGGGCGCCGGACCCGCCCAGCCCGCGGTCGCCGTCGCGTCGGACGGGTCCACACCGCCGCCGGGGAAGACCGTCATACCGGCCGCGAAGGCCATGCCGCCGACCCGGCGCTGAAGGAACACCTCGACCCCGGACCGACCGTCCCGAACGAGGATGACCGTCGATGCGTCGCGGACCGGTGTGCTCACCGCCGGTGCCGAGGCTTGGGCCTGGTGCGGCGGGCGAAGAAGCGGCCGTCGGCCGACTCCAAGGTGATCGACTGGCTGAACGCCTCGCTGAGGTTCTCCGCGGTGATCACGTCGTCGATGAGCCCCTGCGCCACGGCGCCCCCCTCCTTGAGGAGCAGGGCATGCGTGAAGCCAGGGGGGATCTCCTCGACGTGGTGAGTGATCAGCACGGTCGCGGGGGCGTCGGCGTCGAGCGCCAGATCCGTCAGCAGCGCCACCAGGTCCTCGCGGCCACCGAGGTCGAGGCCGGCGGCGGGCTCGTCGAGAAGGAGCAGCTCGGGGTCGGTCATCAGTGCTCGCGCGATCAGTACCCGCTTGCGCTCGCCCTCGGACAACATCCCGTAGGTCCGCTCGGAGAGGTGCTCGATGCCGACGCTCTCGAGCATGTTCACCGCGCGTTCGGTGTCGACGTCGTCGTACTTCTCCCGCCACCGCCCGAGTACCGCATACCCGGCCGAAACCACCAGATCGCGCACGACCTCGTCGCCCGGAATGCGATGGCCGAGCGCAGCGGAAGACAGACCGATGCGGGGCCGCAGCTCCGTGACGTCGACGCGGCCGAGCCGCTCACCGAGAACGTGCGCGACGCCGGACGTCGGATGGATCTCGGCTGCCGCAATGCGCATGAGCGAGGTCTTACCCGCGCCGTTCGGACCGAGAACGACCCACCGTTCGTCGAGTTCGACGTTCCACGACACGGGTCCGACGAGGGTCACCCCGTTTCGTTTCACTGTGACGTCGTCGAATTCGATCAGCAAATCTTCGTTGGGTTCCGGCAAATCTTCAGTAGGTTCCGACACGGAGACCATCTTGTCCCACCGAGAGCCCGGTTTCACGGCAGGATCTCGAAGCGTGTCGGATGATCTTGCAACTGAGCCCGGTTCGCCGTTCCCCCTCGGAGCCACCGTCGGTGCGCGCGGCGTCAACTTCGCCGTGCACGCCCCGGACGCCGAGGGCGTCGAGCTGTGCCTTGTCGACGGTTCCACCGAAACTCGGGTGGCACTCACGGAACGGACGTACGGCATCTGGCACGGCGCCGTCTCGGTGCCTGCAGGCCAGCAGTACGGGTATCGGGTGTCGGGCCCGTGGGACCCGTCGAACGGCTACCGATTCAATCCACACAAGTTGCTCGTCGACCCGTCGGCGCGGCAGGTCACCGGCGACTTCGGAGACGCCCACGCACTGCTCGCGTTCGCCGACGACCCGTTCGGTCGCCCCAGCACCGTCGACTCTCTCGGACACGTTCCCCTCGCGGTGGTGACCGCCTCGGAACCGGCCGACGGCGTGCGGCTCGAGACACCGTGGGATCACACGGTGATCTACGAGCTGCACGTCGGTTCGTTCACCGGTGCGCACCCCGACGTACCGGAGCATCTTCGCGGTACCTACCTCGCGCTCGCCGAACCCGTGGTGCTCGAGCATCTGGTGTCCCTCGGTGTCACGGCCGTCGAACTTCTGCCCGTGCAAGCGTGTTTCACCGAGCCCGGTGTGCGCGCACGCGGCATGCGCAACCACTGGGGATACTCGACGGGGTCCTACTTCGCTCCGGAGACCTCGTACGCGTCCGAGCCGGGCAACGAGAGAGCCGAGTTCCGAGCCATGGTCGCGGCGCTACACGCGGCCGGGATCGAAGTGATTCTGGACGTCGTCTACAACCACACCTGCGAAGGTGGCGTGGACGGACCGTCCATCAGCTGGCGCGGATTCGACGCCCGCGGCTACTACCTGCTCAACTCCCGTGGCCAGGACATCGATCTGACCGGATGCGGCAACACCCTCGACGCGGCGTCACCGGCCGTGGTGCGGATGGTGTGCGACAGCCTGCGGTTTTGGGTGACCGAGATGGGCGTCGACGGTTTCCGATTCGACCTGGCAAGCACGCTCGGCCGGCCCGGCGGGTACGGGTTCGACCCTCGCGCTCCACTCTTAACCGCCATCGCCTCCGACCCCGTGTTGTGCCGAGCCAAGCTGATCGCCGAACCGTGGGACGCCACCGGCCCGGGCTATCAGGTCGGTGGATTCGGACCGGTGTGGAGCGAATGGAACGACCGGTACCGAGACACGGCCCGCCGATTCTGGGCGGGCCAGACCGGGGTACGCGAGTTGGCCTCGCGCATGGCCGGTTCCGAGGACATCTACGGCGGGAGTGGGCGACGGCCGTGGTCGTCCATCAACTTCGTGACCGCGCACGACGGGTTCACCGCGCGAGACCTGGTGTCGTACAGGCACAAACACAACGAGCGCAACGGCGAGGACAACCGCGACGGCACCGACAACAACTCGTCGGTCAATCACGGGGTCGAGGGCCCGACCGACGACCCGGCGATCCTGAACGCGCGCGATCGACACGTGCGCGCGCTGCTCTCGACCCTCGTGATGTCCACCGGGACACCGATGTTGTTGGCGGGAGACGAGTTCGGGCACACGCAGAACGGAAACAACAATGCCTACTGCGTTTCTCGCGACGTGGCACCCGGTGCTGCGTGGGCGCTGGACTGGTCGACCCGTGACACCGCACTGACGTCCATGCTCGCTCGAGCTCTCCGAGTCCGCCGGGCCGCACCGGTTCTCCGACAGCAGGAGTATTTCTCCGGCCGCGACACACCCTCCGGGAGACCGGATCTGGCGTGGTTCGACGCGGACGGTGTCGAGTTCGGGCCCGAGCGGTGGAACGACGATTCGGTCCGCACCATGCAGGCGTGGGTCGACGGCAGCGACGTACGCATCTCGACGCCGCTCGAGGACGAGCCGTTCTCGTCGCTGGTGGTGCTGCACTCGGGAGGTCCCGCCGAGATCGTGCTTGCCGATCCGGAGTGGTCGACGGGATCGTTCGTGCCCGTGTTCGATTCGGCGGCGCCCACCGGCGTGCCCGCCGATCAGGCTGCGGTCGCGCCCGGTTCCACTGTCTCCGTTGCCGGTTCGGTCGTCCTGGCGTTTCGATGCGAACCGGGCATCACTGCCGAGAACAGGTGAACGAGCGGACCGATGCCGAGGGCGTACACGACGGTACCGACTCCGACCGACCCGCCGAGTGCCCAGCCGATTGCGAGAACCGTGATCTCGATCGCCGTGCGTACCAGTCGAATCGAACCGCCGGTGCGCGCGACGAAGCCCGTCATCAGCCCGTCGCGCGGACCCGGTCCCATTCCGGCTCCGATGTAGAGAGCGGTGGCGAACGCATTGGTCACGACCGCCGCGAGCATGACCGCAATCCGAGCGGCGAGCGGTTCGACGGTCGGAATCAACGCGAGTGCTGCGTCCACCGACACGGCGATCACCACGACGTTCGCGACGGTTCCGAAGCCGGGCCGTTGGCGCAGCGGGATCCAGATCAGCAGTACCACCACACCGGTCAGGGCCGTGACCGTCCCGAAGCTCAGTCCCGTGTTGTCGGCGACGCCCTGATGGAACACATCCCACGGATCGAGTCCGAGGCCGGCGCGCACCATCATCGCCATCGACACCCCGTACAACACGAGTCCGATGAAAAGGGAGGCCAGTCTGTTCGTCATGGCTCCACTCTGTGCGGAGCCGGACGCCTTCCCAATAGCCAGTTCTGCGACTCTGGACGTTCTGCGACTCTGGACGTTCAATGACGCTGGACGTTCTACGACGCTGGACGCTTTACGAGGGAACGGCGATCACCGTCGTCGACCCCGGTGCCACCTCGGTGAAGCCCGCATCCCGCACCCCGACCGCACGCCCCGCCGATTCCTCTGCTCGAAGGTGGGCCCACCGATCGCGACTCGCGTCGCGGACCGAGCAGGCGTAGCCGCTCTCGTACCACGCTTCGGCATCACGGGCGGACATCGAACCGGCCAGGATCATGACCGAATGCCCCACCTGCGCAGCAGCTTTGCCGAGCGTCATCTCCAGACCGGCGTCGATCCACAGAACCGGAAAGCGCGGATCGGGGTCACCGGGCTCGTCGGCCGGGAGATCGGTACCGCCGATCTGCAGCTTCTTCAGGCGGGGGTCGAGATCCCCTACCCGACCCGGCACGTACGCGCGCGCCTGCGCGTCTCCGACCGTGACGGTCACCCCGTCCACCTCCTCCGCGGCGGTCCATTGGGCTCCCCGCGCGCGTCGCGACACCTTGCGAATGCGGGCCCCGGTCCAGTCCACCACCGCGTCGTGCCACGGACCGTCGACGTCCACCCGCTCGTCGAGGCAGAGCGAGATGGTCGCGATCGCGGCGGCTTCGAGCAGACTGCTGCGCGGCGGCGGATCGGACTTGGGGATGTGCAGAACAATCGGCATCGCCAGAACGTCGGCAGGATCGGGTGGATCGTCGACCCCTCCATAGCCCTGCGCCAACCTCGCGTGCCGGTCGGCGAAGGTCATGGGATCGGTATCCGCGTGGTCAGCCCGTCGATGGAGTCGGCCGCCTCGATTTCGTCGCGGGTGACACCGAGGACGAAGAGCAATGCGTCGAGGAACGGATACGACAGAGCAGCGTCGGCCACTTCTCGCAGCGCGGGCTTGGCGTTGAACGCGATACCCAGGCCCGCGGCGGTCAGCATGTCGATGTCGTTCGCACCGTCTCCCACCGCCACGGTCTGTTCCATCGGAACACCGACCTCCGACGCGAATTGGCGCAGCGCAACAGCTTTGGCTGCCCGGTCGACCACGTCACCGATCACTCGGCCGGTCAGTTTTCCGTCCACGATCTCGAGGGTGTTGGCCTTCACGAAGTCCAGTTCCAGATCGTGAGCCAAACCGTCGATGACCTGGCGGAAGCCGCCGGAGACCACGCCGCAGTGATATCCGAGGCGACGCAGCGTGCGGATGGTGGTGCGGGCACCGGGCGTCAGTTCCAGCTCGTCCGCGACGTCGTCGATGACCGACGCGTCCAGACCGGCGAGGGTAGCGACGCGACGGTGCAACGACTCGGCGAAGTCGATCTCGCCGCGCATCGCCGATTCGGTGACCGCGCGCACCTCCTCCTCCACACCGGCGTGCGCGGCCAACATCTCGATGACCTCGCCCTGCACGAGTGTCGAGTCGACGTCGAAGACGATCAAACGCTTGCCACGCCGAGCGAGGCCACCGCGCTCGACGGCGATATCGATCCCGACACCGGACGCGATCACAGCCAGCGATTGCCGCAACTTCGCATCCGCCTCGTCCCCCACGTTCGTGACGGAGACCATCAGCTCCAGACCGGTCACGGGGTAGTCGGCAATCCCTCGGATCGAGTCGATATTGACGCCCTGGCTCGCCAGCTCGCGAGACAGAACGCTGATTGCGCGCGCGGTGACAGGCCGGCCCAGGACCACCACAGCGTGCGTCGACAGGCCGGCGCGACCACGCGCAGCGCCGACCTCGACGTCCACATCGACACCGACCGTGTGCATCGCGTCGACGAGCTCGTCGTGGAGCGCATCGAAGTCTCGCGGACACGAGCCGAGGACTCCGAGTGTGAGCCGCCCGCGGATGACGACCTGTTCGACGTCCAGTACATCCACCTCGTGCCGCGCCAGAGCGGCGAAGAGGACGGACGTGACTCCGGGCTTGTCGCCTCCCGTCACGGTGACGAGGACGGTCGTCTCGGTCGAACTCACCTGACTTCGGTATCCCTTCCAAGGGAGAAGCCCCTCACCGACTGCGGGGAGGGGCTTCTCGGTTGAAGAATTTGTGTTACTTCGGATTCGGGTCGGCGGAGCTTTCGTGATCACTGGTGGCGATCGGAGCGCGGCGCGCCTGCTCCATGACCTCGGTGATCTTGCCGCCGCCGTGGCCGGGTCCGACGTGAGCTTCCTCGCGGAGTCGGTCGACCATGTGCGGGTAGTGCAACTCGAACGCAGGACGCTCGGAGCGGATGCGCGGCAACTCGGTGAAGTTGTGACGCGGCGGCGGGCAGCTGGTGGCCCACTCGAGGGAGTTGCCGTAGCCCCACGGATCGTCGACCGTGACGACCTCGCCGTAGCGGTAGCTCTTGAAAACGTTCCACAGGAAGGGCAGCGTCGACGCGCCGAGAATGAAGGCACCCACGGTCGAAATCGAGTTGAGCACCGTGAAGCCATCGGTCGGCAGGTAGTCGGCGTAGCGGCGCGGGAAGCCCTCGGCGCCCAGCCAGTGCTGCACGAGGAACGTCAGGTGGAAGCCGACGAAGGTGGCCCAGTAGTGCCACTTGCCCAGCTTCTCGTCGAGCAGGCGACCCGTCATCTTGGGGAACCAGAAGTAGATTCCGGCGTACGTCGCGAACACGATGGTGCCGAAGAGCACGTAGTGGAAGTGGGCGACCACGAAGTACGAGTCGGTGACGTGGAAGTCGATCGGCGGGCTGGCGAGCAGCACACCGGACAGACCACCGAAGAGGAACGTCACGAGGAAGCCGACCGAGAACAGCATCGGCGTCTCGAACGTCAACTGACCCTTCCACATCGTGCCGATCCAGTTGAAGAACTTCACGCCGGTCGGAACCGCGATGAGGAACGTCATGAATGAGAAGAACGGCAGCAGGACTGCGCCGGTCGCGTACATGTGGTGCGCCCACACCGCAATCGACAGTGCCGCGATGGCAATGGTGGCGTAGATCAGACCCGTGTAGCCGAACAGCGGTTTACGGCTGAAGACCGGGAAAATCTCGGACACGATGCCGAAGAACGGCAGCGCGATGATGTAAACCTCGGGGTGGCCGAAGAACCAGAAGAGGTGCTGCCAGAGCAGCACACCGCCGGTGGCCGGATCGAAGAGGTGCGCGCCGAGGTGCCGGTCGGCCGCGAGACCCATGAGGGCTGCGGTGAACAGGGGGAACGCGAGAAGAACCAGAATCATCGTGACGAAGATGTTCCAGGTGAAGATCGGCATGCGGAACATCGTCATGCCGGGTGCGCGCAGGCAGATGACGGTGGTGATCATGTTGACGCCACCGAGGATGGTGCCGAGGCCGGCGACCGCGAGGCCCATGATCCAGAAGTCGGCACCCATGCCGGGCGAGTGCACGGCGTCGGTCAGCGGCGTGTAGGCCGTCCACCCGAAGTCGGCTGCGCCACCGGGAGTGATGAAGCCGGCGGAGGCGATGAGCGCGCCGAACAGATAGAGCCAGTAGCTGAACGCGTTCAGACGCGGGAACGCCACGTCCGGGGCGCCGATCTGCAGCGGCATGATGTAGTTCGCGAATCCGAACACGATCGGCGTTGCGTAGAGCAGCAACATGATCGTGCCGTGCATGGTGAACAGCTGGTTGTACTGCTCGTTCGACAGGAACTGCATTCCCGGAACGGCCAACTCCGCACGCATGAGCAGCGCGAGAACGCCACCGAAGAGGAAGAAGAAGAACGAGGTGACCAGGTACATGATCCCGAGTGTTTTCGGATCAGTGGTCGTCACCGCCTTGTGGATGAACGATCCCTTGGGTCCCGTCCGAGGCGGGTACGGCCGTGTGGCCGTCAGCTCGGGGACCGGCTGAGGAGCTAGGGCAGTCACTGATCCTCCGTAAGTGCGCGTCATCCCCGATTCGCGAGGCGGACGGTGTCTATTCGTGCGCTCTTCGAATCGTAGACCGTGGTGACACGATTCGCGGAGCGGGTCCTACTCTGTGTCGTATTCGCGGCGGCTGTCGCGATTTCTCGAGGGTGGCTCATGTTCAAGCTGGTAACGATGATCGCCGTGGTCGCCGCGATTGCAGGGTGTTCTTCCTCTGATTCGGCGCCCTCAGCCGAGTCGACCACCGCTTCTGCGTCGTACACGGGTTCCGCCTCGGTCTGCGCGGATCTGCAGACCATCGCCGATGCGGACGAACGCACCAGAGACCCGGCGGCGCAGAGCTGGGAACAACAGCGCGCCGTCATTCTCGACGGTCGGAACTCGGGGCTCGACGCGTTCGACAGGGCCATCGGCGACGCCGAGTCCGTCCGCGACGCAACCCTGGCCGACGATCTCGAAGCCGTCCGTGCCTTCACCGTCGACACGATCGAGGCGGTCCGGTCGTCGACGAACTTCGACGACTTCTCCGCGCAGATCCAGGCACTGGATTCGACGGCCGCAGCGGCAGCCGGCGAGCGTCTGAACGACTACTCGATCGCGACGTGCGGGTTCCCGCTGATCGCGGACGGTCCGTGACCTCTAGTACCGTCTCCGCCATGTCTGTCGCCCTACCTCGACGTCGACGAAGAACCCTGTTCGCCGGACTTGCCGTTGCAGTACTGGCGCTCACAGGGTGCTCCAGCGACACGACCGACGAACCGTCGTCGAACGTCGTTCGTAGTACGACCAACATCGCCGGCGCCGGTGTCGTGGGAGTCGAACGCGACACGGTGGGGCTGTGCCCCCTCCTCGCACCACCGGACGATGTGGGCAGGCAGGGAGATTCACGTCTCGTTCTCGGGAGCGGCAAGGCCACCACCGTGCCCGCCGACCCGCAACGGATCGTGGTCCTGGACACCCCGTCTCTCGACGCGGCATGCACGGTCGGCATCTGGGAACGCGTCGTCGGTGCCGCGACGGCGCCCGCGCTCAACGCACCGGACGCGCTGCGGCCCACATATCTGGGAACGGGGATCTCGCAGATCGCCGGCGTCGGTCCGGTGGGATCGCCCGACCTGGCCCAGATCGCTGCGCTGTCCCCGGATCTGATCGTCGGCTCCGACTCGCTGGGTGCCGAGATGTCGGCGCGCATCGGTGAGATCGCTCCCACGGTCCTCACCCGCTCGTCGGCGTCCTGGTCCGACCGTTCGCTGCTCGCCGCCACGGCAATGGGCCGCCGGGAGGCCGCGACTGCCGAGCTCGCGAAGTTCCGAACCGACGCGGCCGACATCGGTCGGCAGATCGTCGCATCGCAGACCGAGGCGTCCGTCGTGCGGTTCGGCCCGGACTACGGACAGATCCCGGGATCCGACAGCTTCGCGGGTCAGGTCCTCGGCGCTGCTGGGGTTCGGCGACCTTTTGCGCAGATGTCGACCACCACGAACTTCGACACCGCCGACCCGGCGCCCGCCGAAGGCGATCTGATCTACGTGATGTTCGCGCCGGGCGGGCTGGACAACGGCACCGCGATTCTGCGAACCGACGCGTGGCGGGACCTCGGCGCGGTAGTCGACGGCCGCGTGTTCGCGGTCGACGACGCCGTGTGGTCCGGTGAGGGCATCATCGCCGCCGAGACGATGCTGACGGACCTGAAGAACTCGCTCAACGCCTACGTCTCGTAGCGTGGCGCCATGCCGATTCCCGAGTTCATCACCGCATTGCGCGCCAAGATCGGTAACGACCCGTTGTGGCTCTCGGGCGTCAGCGCCGTGGTCGTCGACGACGCGGATCGTGTGCTTCTGACCCGTCGCGTCGACAACGGCAAGTGGGCCGTGGTGTCCGGTGTCCTCGAACCGGGTGAGGAGCCCGGCCCCGCCGCCCTCCGCGAGATTCTGGAGGAGACCGGTGTCGTGGCGTCGCTGTCGCGGCTGTCCAGCGTCGACGTGACGGAGCCGATCACGTACCCGAACGGTGACCGAACGCAGTACGTGGACATCTGCTTCGTCGCCCTGTACCTGTCCGGGGACGCACATGTGGCCGACGACGAAAACTTGGACGTCCGCTGGTTCGCCCGTGACGAGATCCCCGCGGATCTGACGGAGACGTCGGCGCTGCGTATCGCCAAGGCGCTCGACCACGGGCCGGAGGCCTGGTTTCGTCGATGACCCCCGCACAACAAACCGCGCACCGAATGTGTTTCCGCGCAACTCTTGTCACGGGGTGCACACTCGATGCGCGGATCGGTGGAGCGGGTCAGAAGTCCCAGTCGTCGTCTTCGGTGTTGACGGCCTTACCGATGACGTAGGAGCTGCCGGAGCCGGAGAAGAAGTCGTGATTCTCGTCCGCATTCGGTGACAGTGCCGACAGGATCGCCGGGTTGACGTCCGTCTCGTCCTTGGGGAACAGGCCTTCGTAGCCGAGGTTCATCAAGGCCTTGTTGGCGTTGTAGCGCAGGAACTTCTTGACGTCCTCGGTCAGGTTGACCTCGTCGTAGAGGTCCTGGGTGTATTCGACCTCGTTCTCGTACAGCTCGAACAGCAACTCGAAGGTGTAGCCCTTGAGCTCTTCCTTCTCCGCTGCGCCGAGCTTCTCGAGACCCTTCTGGTACTTGTAGCCGATGTAGTACCCGTGCACGGCCTCGTCGCGGATGATCAGGCGAATGAGGTCGGCCGTGTTGGTGAGCTTGGCGCGCGAACTCCAGTACATCGGCAGATAGAAGCCGGAGTAGAAGAGGAACGACTCGAGCAGGGTCGACGCGACCTTCCGCTTGAGCGGGTCGTCACCGTGGTAGTACGACATCACGATCTGCGCTTTGCGCTGCAGATTCTCGTTCTCCTCCGACCAGCGGAACGCGTCGTCGATGTCGCGGGTCGAGCACAGGGTCGAGAAGATCGAGCTGTAACTCTTGGCGTGTACGGACTCCATGAACGCGATGTTGGTCAGCACCGCTTCTTCGTGCGGCGTGACGGCATCGGGAATCAACGAGACGGCGCCGACGGTGCCCTGAATGGTGTCGAGCAGCGACAGGCCGGTGAACACCCGCATGGTGAGCTGCTTCTCGACCTCGGTGAGCGTGGCCCAGGACGGGATGTCGTTGGAGACCGGCACCTTCTCGGGAAGCCAGAAGTTACCGACGAGGCGGTCCCAGACCTCGGAGTCCTTGTCGTCCTGGACGCGGTTCCAGTTGATCGCACTGACGCGATCGATGAGCTTCACCATGATGCTGCCTGTCTGACTCGATGTTCGATCTGGTTACCCCTCGTGAGTACTTTTTTACCCGCGGAGGTACAAAAACGCGTAGAGGTGCCAGCGGCGCTCATAGCATGCAGCTGACGCAACCTTCCACCTCAGTCCCCTCCAGAGCCATCTGGCGAAGACGGATGTAGTACAACGTCTTGATTCCCTTGCGCCATGCGTAGATCTGCGCCTTGTTGATGTCACGCGTGGTGGCGGTGTCCTTGAAGAACAGAGTCAAGGACAAGCCCTGATCCACGTGCTGCGTCGCGGCGGCGTAGGTGTCGACGATCTTCTCGAACCCGATCTCGTACGCGTCCTGGTAGTACTCCAGGTTGTCGTTCGTCAGGTAGGGCGCCGGGTAGTAGACGCGGCCGATCTTGCCTTCCTTGCGGATCTCGATCTTCGACGCAACCGGGTGGATCGACGACGTCGAGTAGTTGATGTACGAGATCGAGCCGGTCGGCGGGACGGCCTGAAGATTCTGGTTGTAGATGCCGTGCTCCTGCACCGACGCCTTCAGCTCGGTCCAGTCCGCCTGCGTGGGGATGTGAATCCCTGCATCCGAGAACAGCTCTCGCACGCGCGCCGTTTCCGGCTCCCACACCCGGTCGGTGTACTTGTCGAAGAATTCACCCGACGCGTACTTCGACTGCGGGAATCCCGCGAAGTACGTGCCGCGCTCGATCGAGAGTCGGTTCGACGCCCGCAGCGCGTGGAACAGCACGGTGTAGAAGTAGATGTTGGTGAAGTCGATGCCCTCGGTGCTGCCGTAGAAGATGCGCTCGCGGGCCAGGTAACCGTGCAGGTTCATCTGGCCGAGGCCGATGGCGTGCGAGGCGTTGTTGCCTTCTTCGATGGACGGCACCGAGGTGATGTGCGTCTGATCGGACACGGCCGTCAAGCCGCGGATCGACACCTCGATGGTCTTCGCGAAGTCCTCGGAGTCCATCGTCTTGGCGATGTTGAGCGACCCGAGGTTGCACGAGATGTCCTTGCCCACATGGTCGTACGACAAATCGTCGTTGTAGGTGGACGGCGTGGAAACCTGCAGGATCTCCGAGCACAGGTTCGAGTGGGTGATCTTGCCCTCGATCGGGTTCGCGCGGTTCACCGTGTCCTCGAACATGATGTACGGGTAGCCGGATTCGAACTGCAGCTCGGCGAGCGTCTGGAAGAACTCACGCGCCTTGATCTTGGTCTTGCGGATGCGCTTGTCGTCGACCATCTCGTGGTACTTCTCGGTCACGTTGATGTCGGCGAACGGAACGCCGTACACGCGCTCTACGTCGTACGGCGAGAACAGGTACATGTCCTCGTTCTTCTTCGCGAGCTCGAACGTGATGTCGGGGATGACGATTCCGAGCGACAGGGTCTTGATGCGGATCTTCTCGTCGGCGTTTTCGCGCTTGGTGTCGAGGAAGCGGTACACGTCGGGGTGGTGCGCGTGCAGGTACACCGCACCGGCGCCCTGGCGTGCACCGAGCTGGTTGGCGTAGGAGAAGGAATCCTCGAGGAGCTTCATGATCGGGATGACACCGGAGCTCTGATTCTCGATGCGCTTGATCGGCGCGCCCGACTCACGAATGTTGCTCAGCAGCAACGCGACACCGCCGCCGCGCTTGGACAGCTGCAGCGCCGAGTTGATCGAGCGACCGATGGACTCCATGTTGTCCTCGATGCGCAGCAGGAAGCACGACACGGGCTCGCCGCGCTGCTTCTTGCCCGAGTTCAGGAACGTCGGCGTGGCCGGCTGGAACCGCCCGGCGATGATCTCGTCGACGAGATCGGTTGCCAGAGTTTCGTTTCCGGCGGCGAGGGTGAGCGCCACCATGCATACGCGGTCTTCGAAGCGCTCGAGGTAGCGCTTGCCGTCGAACGTCTTCAGTGTGTACGAGGTGTAGTACTTGAAGGCACCGAGGAACGTCGGAAACCGAAACTTCTTGCTGTACGCGTGCTCGATCAGACCCTTGACGAACGAACGCGAGTACTGGTCGAGAACCTCTGCCTCGTAGTAGTTCTCTTCGACCAGGTAGTCCAGCTTCTCGTCCAGGTTGTGGAAGAAGACCGTGTTCTGGTTGACGTGCTGCAGGAAGTACGCGCGCGCAGCCTCCCGATCCTTCTCGAACTGGATCTCGCCGTTCGGTCCGTACAGGTTGAGCATCGCGTTCAGCGCGTGGTAATCGAGTTCCGAATCGTCGCGCGCCTGGCTGCGGGCCGGCGCTGCGTCGGTGATGGTCGGTGCCATGGAAACTCCCAAGATGTCGGTGTGATTGGTCTACAGATGAGAGGCGCGCGCGAACTGGTCTTCCCAGAATTCGCCGAGGCCTTCCCGGACACGATCGACGTCCTCGGGAGTGCCCATGAGTTCGAAGCGGTAAAGGAAAGGAACGTTGCACTTCTGCGAAATGACGTCTCCGGCAAAGCAGTAGGAGTCACCGAAGTTGGTGTTACCCGCTGCGATGACGGCCCTGATGAGCGAGCGATTGTGCGTATCGTTCAGAAACTTGATCACCGGCTTCGGCACGTAGTTCGTGTCTCGGCCGTGATGATTGGTCCCTCCCCCGTACGTCGGAACGATCAGTACGTACGGGGAGTCGACCTGAAAGCCACCGGTCGAGCGGATGGGTATTCGCGTGGCGGGAACCTGGAGCCGCTGAACGAATCGATGCGTGTTCTCCGAGGCACTCGAGAAGTAGACCAGAGAATCAGACATCGAGATCCGGTCCGCTTCAGGCTGCAGCGGTCACCAAGGTCTTGATGCGATCCGGACGGTAACCCGACCAGTGATCGTCGCCGGCGACGACGACGGGAGCCTGGAGGTATCCGAGGGCCATCACGTAGTCACGGGCGTCGGCGTCCTGCGAGATGTCGACGATCGTGTACTCGATGCCCTGCTTGTCCAGCGCCTTGTAGGTGGCGTTGCACTGGACGCAGGCGGGCTTGGTGTAGACGGTGATGGCGCTCATGATCGTCCTCTTGGTGGTCGTGTCCGGTCAGGTTCAGCAAGCGAGCTGTGGAGCCGAAAAAGCGTGGTGTGGAGCCGAAATCCGTGGGGAAAACCGGCGCTTCGTCGGTGCGAAGCGGTGTGGTCTCCCAGTGCTCAAGACACTACACCTAGTGTCCGACATCGCAAGAGAACACCACAGTTTGTATGACACGAGTGTAATGACATCGATGGAATACCTGGTCGGGGGCTTCTCGGACGTGGGCACGTACGCGTTGGTCGGCGTGTCGCGGCGGGCGTCGAACGACGCCGTCCCCCGACCCGAACTAAACGGGGCGGGGGACGGTTTTTTTCGGGCGCCGGTTCAGCCCTGGCGCGCCTTGTAACGGGGATCCTTCTTGTTGATGACGAAGACCACTCCGCGGCGACGGACCACCTGGGCGCCGGGGTTGTTCTTCATGGATGCGAGAGAATTGCAGACCTTCATACTGCGACCCTACACCTATCGACAACCATTGTCATTAACTCAGGCGGCAGCAGCAATTCCTGCATCGACCAGGGCGGTCACGACCTTCGCGATGTCACCCGACACCTCGGCATTTTCGCGGGGGTGCAGATCACCGAACTTCTCGCCGACGCCGCCGATGGCGAGATGAGCATCGTCGACGAGCGACCCACCCGCGACGGTCGCTGCCTTGACCGTGTCCGCCTGCGACCACTTGCCGGCGTTGCCACTGATCGACGAGCTGATGACAGCCGTCGGCTTACCGCTGATCGCCCCGACGCCGTAGGGACGCGAGAGCCAGTCGATCGCGTTCTTCAGCACGGCCGGGATGGTGCCGTTGTACTCGGGGGTGACCAACAGCAAGCCGTCGGCGTCACCGACCGCAGTGCGCAGCTTCTCGACGGAGTCGATGGTTCCGGGGACGTCGATGTCCTCGTTGTAGAACGGAATGTCACCGAGACCGTCGTAGACGACGACGTCGACACCCTCGGGTGCGACGGACGACGCGGTCTCCGCCAGGCGGCGGTTGACGGAATCGGCGCGCAGGCTTCCGACCAAGGCGATGACGCGAGACTGGGACATGGTGAACCTTTCGTGGGGAGTCGATCTCTTCCTGTAAACGGACCATAGTCCATTTATGTTCCGAGCAGGTATTCTGGTCCTCGTGACCGGACCCCTGCTACCGATCGATTCGGTTCTGCCCATGGCTGGAGCCGAGACCGAGCGGTGTGATGCCGCCCGCAACCGGCAACGGTTGCTCGAGGCCGCGGTATCTCTCGTCGACTCGCTCGGGGCGGACGCAGTCACGATGGATGCCGTCGCGGTTGCCGCCGGTGTGGGCAAGGGAACGGTGTTTCGCCGCTTCGGAAACCGCGCCGGCCTGATGCTTGCGCTGCTCGATCACACCGAACGTGAGCTCCAGCACGGGTTCATGTTCGGTCCGGCCCCGCTCGGCCCTGGAGCCGAACCGGTCGACAGGCTGGTGGCCTTCGGACACGCACGGCTCTCGCTCGTGCACGTCCAAGGTGAGGTCCTGCGTGCGGCGGAAAGCTCCCCCGGGTCCCGGTACTCCGCGCCGGCCCACAACGTCAGCATGACGCACATCTCGTCACTGCTGCGCCAGGTCCCGGTGCACGGTGACATTGCGATGCTTGCCTACGCGCTCGTGACGACGCTCGAAGCCACCTTGGTCCTGCACCAAATGCGAGACCTCGGAATGACGATCGACAGGTTGGCCGACGGGTGGACCGATCTGGTGCACCGAGTGACCCGAGACCCCGATCAGCCGAACACGGCCAGCGTCGACTCCGCAGCCTCGGCGAGCGCGACGCCGTAACTACGGCCGTGACCTGCCGCGTGGACCGCGAGTGGATGAAGTTGGTGTACCGGGACTCGATCGGCGACACCGGGACGAAGCGGGTGCGCGTCGTCGTAGGACTCGATGATCTCGTTCAGGAACGAACAGCCGAACAGCGCCAGCATTGCCAGATCCGTCTCCCGGTGGCCGCCATGGGCCGCCGGATCGATCAGCACTACCCCGCCCGGTGACCAGAACACGTTGCCGCTCCACAGATCGCCGTGCAGTCGCGACGGCCGCTCGCCGTCGTCGAGGACACCGGACGCGACCACCGAGCACGCACGCTCGATCACCGTCGCCTCGGTCGACGTGACGTTTCCGGCGTCGACGGCGATCCGCAGGAAGGGAAGCACCCGCTCGGCGACGTAGAACTCGCCCCACACGTGACGAGTGGTCGACGACATGGGTCGACTTCCGATGAACAGCTGCCCCGTGAATCCATTCGGCGGGCTGCCGAATCGGTCCGCACCGGCGTCGTGCATCCGCGCGAGCCGGGTGCCGAACTCACGGGCGGCCGAGACCGAGGGCCGGGCAGGTTCCAGCCGGGCAAGCTCGATGAAATCGCCGCCGCGATCGATCACGTCGACAACCGGGGCCCCGCCCTCTCGCAGCCACGCCAGTCCCGCCGCCTCCGCGGCGAAGAAGTCGGGGTGCGCGCCTGCGCGCCTCTTCGTGAAAGTCGGACTGTCGAGCGGCATCCTACGATGGTGACATGAGCGATCTACAGAACGCGATCATCGACGAGCTCGCCGTGCGCCCGACCATCGATCCGGCGACGGAAATCGAGACTCGAGTCGGTTTCCTCGCGGCATATCTGGCCGCCACTCCGGCGCGCGGCTTCGTGCTGGGCATCAGCGGAGGTCAGGACAGCACCCTCACGGGCCGACTGTGTCAGCTTGCGGCCGAACGGGTTCGCGCGGATGGTGGCGAGGCGGAATTCGTTGCCGTGCGACTCCCCTACGGCGTGCAGGCCGACGAGGCGGACGCGGTCATCGCACTCGAATTCATCCGACCCGACCGCACCGTCACCGTGGACATCGCACCGGCCGCAGACGCCAACGGGGCTTCGGCTGCATCTGCTCTGGGTGTCGACCGGTTGCGAGACTTCGTGCGCGGCAACATCAAAGCACGCACCCGCATGGTGGCACAGTACGCATTGGCCGGTGAGCTCGGGCATCTCGTGGTCGGTACCGACCACGCTGCGGAGGCCGTCACCGGGTTCTTCACCAAGTTCGGTGACGGCGGCGTCGACCTGACTCCGCTCACCGGTTTGACCAAACGACAGGGTGCCGCTCTCCTTCGTCACCTGGGCGCGCCGGACAGCACGTGGAGCAAGGTACCCACCGCCGATCTCGAGGACGACCGTCCGGCGCTTCCGGACGAGGTCGCACTCGGTGTGACCTACAGCCAGATCGACGACTACCTCGAGGGTGAGACGGTCTCGGAGGAGGCCGCAGAGCGCATCGAGACGATGTTCGTGCAGACCCGCCACAAGCGCACCGTCCCCGTCACACCCGCGGACGACTGGTGGAAATAGCGGTCTAACCGCCCGCGAACGGCGGCAGCACATCCACTCGCGGTCCCACGACAACGCTTCTGTCCCTGGTCAAGTCGTCGCCGACCAGGAATGCGGAGACGCTGAGGATTTCTGCCAGCTTGGAACCGTGCGAGTCCGACAACACCGCGGACAGCTGCGCGAGATCGGCGCCGTCGGGCAAGGACACCGTCTCCTTCTCGGTCCCGGCGGCGTCGGCGGCGGCCGCGAAATACCGCACCTCAACCACCGATCGCACCCATCGAGCGTGCCGGCGGTTCGAAGCCCTCGGCGTCGATACCGTGGCCGGCCCACTTGTTCCACATCGCGCCGCGCCAGAGGTCGGCGATCTCCTCGTCCGTGGCGCCGCCGCGCAGAGCCCCGCGAATGTCGGTTTCGGTGTCGGAGAACAGGCACGACCGCACGGTGCCCTCGGCGGTCAGGCGGGTTCGATCGCAATCGGAGCAGAACGAACGCGTCACGGAGGCAATGATTCCGACTGTCGAGGGCCCGCCGTCGACTTCCCATTCCTCGGCCGGCGCGGACGGATCGTCGCGGCCTACCTCGGTGAGATCGAACCGGCGGCCGAGGACGTCGAGCAGAGTCTCGGCGTCGACCATCGAGCTTCGGTCCCATTCGTGGTCTGCGTCGAGCGGCATCTGTTCGATGAAGCGGAGGCGGACCCCGCGATCGAGACACCACGCAAGCAGATCCGTTGCACCGTGCAGTGTTTCGGGCATCAGCACCGCGTTGATCTTCACCGGCGACAGACCTTCGGCGAGGGCGCCGTCGATTCCGGCCATCACCGCGGGTAGGCGGTCGCGGCGCGTGAGAGTTTCGAAGTGTCGGCGATCGACGGTGTCGAGCGAGACGTTCACCCGAGTCAGGCCCGCCTCGGCGAGGCTGCGCGCGCGCCGGTCGAGGCCGATCGCATTGGTTGTCATCGCCATCGACACACCCGGTGCCGCTGCGGAGCAGCGTGCCACGATGTCGACGAGGTCTCGGCGCACCAAAGGTTCTCCACCGGTGAAGCGAACGTCCTGGATTCCCAGACGGTGCACGGCAATTCCCACCACCCGCGCGATCTCGGCTGCCGACAGCAGCTTCTCGGGCGCGATCGCCGGTAGGCCCTCGGCCGGCATGCAGTACGTGCAGCGCAGGGAGCACTTCTCGGTGATCGAGATCCTCAAGTCGCGCGCGACGCGTCCGAAACGGTCCAGCAGCAGCGGTTCGTCGGGCCGATCGTCGGTGGCAGAAGGTGTGGACAGTCGCAGAGTCGGTATGCCCATGCTCACCGCCGTCATTCGCTCACCACTCCCACTCATCCCATGTTTCGTGTCTGTTCGCTCCAGTATGCCCAACCGGTGCCTAGGATAATCGCCATGTCCGGTGCGCACGTGGTCTCTCCGCCATCGGTCGACGAGCATTCTGCCCTGATCGCCTCGATGCTGGGGGCGATTCTCGAGGCCTCCACCGAGGAGTCGTCGGTGTCCGACGCCCTCGGCCGGGTCGTCGCCGAGTCGGTCCTCGCCCCCGTCGACCTCCCGTTGTTTCGTAACTCGCAGATGGACGGATTCGCTGTCGACGCTGTTTCGGTCGCGTCCGCGCCGGTGGCCCTGGACATCCTCGGCACCATCGCAGCCGGTGACCCTGTGGGCGACGCGCACGTTCCGGGGACCGCCCGACGCATCATGACGGGCGCACCGGTTCCGGACGGCGCCGACGCCATCGTTCCCGTCGAGGACACGGACGTTCGGGGCGACACCGTCACCGTTCGGGTCGCACGCCGAACGGGCGAATTCGTACGCGACCGGGGCAGTGACATCAGCGCCGGGTCCACACTTCTGCCCGCGGGTGTCGTTCTGCGTCCACGTCATCTCGGCGCACTCGCCGCCGCCGGGTTGTCCGTCGTCCCGGTGCGTCGACGGCCGCGCGTCGCGGTGATCGCGACGGGCAAGGAACTGGTCGACGTCGGCCACACCCTTGGGCCCGGCCAGATCTACGACTCGAACGGTCTGACGTTGGCCACGAGCGTGATCGACGACGGCGGGGACGTCGTGTTCCGGGCGCGCAGCACCGACTCGCTCGACGAGTTCTCTCGAATCCTGCGTCACGCCATCGCTGTCGCGGACGTCGTACTCACCTCCGGCGGGGTGTCGATGGGCGACTTCGAAGTGGTCCGCGACGTCCTGACTCCGCTCGGCGGCCGGTTCGGACACGTGGCGATGCAACCGGGCGGGCCGCAGGGAACGGCAACCGTCGAGGGCACACCGATCTTGAACTTTCCCGGAAATCCCGTGAGCACTCTCGTCTCCTACATCGTGTTCGCGAGGCCGCTGATTCGCCGTGCGGCCGGACTGCCGGTGGCCGAACCGGAGTTCGCGACGCTCGACGCCGCCGTGCGTTCGGTGCCGGGGCGGAGGCAGTTCCTGCGGGGCCAACGCACCCCGACGGGTGTCGTCACCACCCGCGGCGCCGGCTCGCACCTCGTTGCGACGATGGCGAGCGCAGACGTTCTCGTCGACATCCCCGCGGACGTCGTCGACGTGGCGCCCGGTACCCGTGTGCGAGTGTGGGAGCTGTGAGCGAGACTTCTTTTTCCCACGTCGACGGCGACGGCAGGGCCCGCATGGTGGACGTGAGCGGTAAGGCCGACACCGTCCGGGTGGCCGTGGCCGCCGGTGAGCTACGCACGACGGCCGAGGTGCTGCGGCTCGTGCGCGCCGACGGCATGCCCAAGGCCGACGTGCTCTCCACTGCGCGCATCGCCGGAATTGCCGGTGCCAAGCGGACAGCGGACCTCATCCCGTTGTGCCACCCACTTGCGTTGTCGTCGGTGGTGGTGTCGTTCGGCTTCACCGACGTGTCCATCACCATCGAGGCCACGGCAAAGACGACAGGTCCGACCGGTGTGGAGATGGAAGCGCTGACGGCGGTGTCGATTGCAGGATTGACGTTGCACGACATGGTCAAGGCGGTCGATCCGGCCGCATCGATCGAGAGCGTCCGATTGATCAGCAAGGACGGCGGCAAGCGAGGTCACTGGCAGCGCGAGGGTTCTGCACCCGCGGGGGCACCCGCGCGCTGCGGTCCACGATCGGCAGTGGTCGTCGTTGCCTCGACCGGCGGCGCGCTGGGAACGCGGGAGGACACCACCGGGCCTCGGATCGCAGAGTGGTTGTCGCAGCGCAACTTCGACGTTCGCGGCCCGCTCGTGGTGGCCGACGCCGACATCGCGTCCGGTATCGACGACGCGCTGCGTGGCGGCCCGAGCCTCGTCGTCACCACCGGTGGCACCGGCGTCTCTCCCACCGACGCGACCCCCGAAGCGACCAGGGCGGTACTGGACCAAGAGCTGCCCGGGTTGGCGGAAGCCATTCGCCAGAAGGGAATTGCGGTCACTCCCCATGCGTCGCTCAGCCGCGGACTCGTCGGTGTCGCCGGGCGGACCGTGGTGGTCAACCTCCCCGGGTCACCGGGAGGAGTCAAGGACGGGTTGGCCGTGCTGGACCCCGTCGTCGAGCATCTGATCGCTCAGGTAGCCGGGAAGGGAAGCCACGATGAGTGACGTCGTCGCCGTCATCACCTCCGATCCGATCGACCCCGCCACGGTCGATCGAGCCGTGTCCGGTCCGGAACACGGTGCTGTGGTCACCATGTCGGGAGTCGTCCGCAACCACGATCACGACCGCACCGTGTCGGCGCTCGAGTATCAAGCACACCCCGACGCAGAGCGTTTTCTTCGAACCTGTTGCGAGAGCATCTCTTCGGAGTTCGGTTTGCCCGTGGCGGCGATGCACCGCGTCGGTCCCCTCGTGGTCGGCGACATCGCGCTCGTCGCATCCGTCGCGGCGCCGCACCGGGGCGACGCCTTTGCGGCGTGCACTGCCCTCGTCGATCGCATCAAGGTCGAAGTGCCCATCTGGAAACGGCAGCAATTCCCCGAAGGCACGTCCGAGTGGGTCGGGTTGTAGATCACCGCACGTAGCGGTGGACCACCAGCATCTGCGCGTCGGTTGCCGGTTCGGCTCGCTGCATGGCCGTCAGTTCGGACTCGATCGCACCGGTGTCGGTGCCCGATCCGATGAGGACCAACTCCGTTCCGGGCCTCCTCACCGGCTCGAAGGCGATGTGTCGACCGACGGTGTGCACCAGGAAACGCCGCCCGGCGCCGCCGAAGTCGACGAAACCCTTCGACCGATACAACCCGACCGGCGGGTTCTCCAGGAACGCGACGAACGCACGCGGGTCCAGAGTCTCGGCGCGGAAGGTGAGCGCGGAGAACCGGTCGTGCAGGTGGGTGTCGTGATCGTGGTCGTCCTCCCGCAGAAGATCGTCGAGAGTCATCTGCACCGGCACGGTGGCGGGTCCGCGGTCGGGGAGGTCGAACAAGAGACCGACGTCGACCACACCGCGCGACGTCGCCACGATGGGAACCTCCGGGGCTGTCGTCCGTACGGAGTTCGACAATGCCTCGATGTCCTCGGGTGCAACCCGATCGGCCTTGTTGAGGACCACGAGGTCGGCCAGTGCGAGGTGGGTCGCGAGTTCCGGATGATCCGCGGACGTGTGCTCGAACTCCGCGGCGTCGACCACCACGACCAGACCGCCATACCGCAACCGGTCGTTCTCGGACCCGAGAACGAGTCGAATCATGTTGCGCGGCTCGGCGAGTCCGCTCGCCTCCACGACGATTGCATCGACCGGTGAACCCGGACCGGTGAGCACCGCGAACATCTCGTCGAGATCACTGACATCGACCGCGCAGCACAGGCATCCGTTGCCGAGCGATACGACTCCGTCGACCTGCCCTGCCACCAACATCGAATCGATGTTGACCGAGCCGAAGTCGTTGACGACGACGCCTATCCGCAGGCCGTTGTTGTACCGGAGAAGATGGTTGAGCAGGGTCGTCTTGCCGGAGCCCAGAAACCCGGCGACGACCAGGACCGGAATTCGTTCCACCACGTCGACAGTCTCACCCGCCCGAGGACGGCGCGGCCAGCAACTTTCCGAAGAGGGTACTGACGATGGTGAGGACTGCATCGACGTTCTTGTCGGTCAGCAGTCGATCGATTCCGGTGAGGCCGAACGACTCCAGCAGTGGCGTCAGCACGGACAACTGTTTTGCGAGCCCGCTGGGCAATGTTGTCGCCCCTGCCGCGGCGGGCGTGGAGGGGACGGGAGCGGCGGTCGGTGCGGACGGCGGTGTCGCGGACGGCATCGTGGTGGTCGGCGGTGTCGCGGTGGCCGGGGTGGCAGCCGGCGTCCCGGTCAGCAAGTAGTCCACGATGCCCGTGGTGATGGCGATGGCGTGTTTGACCTGTCCCTCGGTGCTTTCGAGGATCTTGGCGTCGTCCGGGTTGGACCCGTTGCCCATTTCTAGGAAGACGTCGGGAACGGTGGTGAGAGTCGGCCCCGCGATGTCGCTGCGTTCCTGGATGCCGTCCTTGACGTCGGCGTAGTTCGCGCCGGTGAATCCGGCCTTTTCGTATGCGTCGCGCATGTCGGTCGACGCGGTGCGTCCGGCACCGGTCTGCACCTCGTTCGCGGTGGCGTCGGGGATGGGAAGTGTCGGCACGATCACGTGGAAGCCGTGGTTCTGCGCGTCCGATCCGGTACTGGTGGAATCGGCGTGAATGCTGACCGCCACCTGAGCTCCGGATGCGTTGGCAGCCTTGGCACGGTCGTCGACGCAGCCGCCCCACCCGGAGTCGTCGGCGCGGCTCATGACCACCTTGGCGCCGACGCTTTCGAGGCTGGTCTTGACCAGTTGAGCCACGTTCCAGGTGATCGTGTGTTCCGGAGTTCCGCCGAGAGCGGTCATTCCGGTGGTCTGACAGTCCTTGGTTCCGCCGCGACCGTCGCTCACCTGCTTGGACAGGTTCTCCGTGTGGTTGGTTCCCTGGTGCCCGGGGTCGAGGAAGACCGTCTTGCCCGCCAACTCCGTTCCGGTGGCGGGCGCCGCCTGCGCCAAGGGCGCGGTGGTCACAGCGGATGCGAGGAACACGCCTGCGCACAGGCCGGCGGCGGTCACGAGTTTCTTCACGTTTCTCCTCAGCAGCTAACACACACAACTTCAGTCACATCTGTACCAGAAGCCTTCGCCGGGCGACAGGAGCTGATCGAATCGGTAGCCGGCCGTGACCGCGTCGTGACCTCAATTTCGTTAAAACATTAATCTTGCGTTCCGGACCAATAGAACATTCACGCCCGATTCAGTTATCCAAGACAATGGGCGTAATGTCGAATTGAAATCCGAAACTATGACCCCGAGAGAAGCAATACATGGCTAAGAAGGTCGTGGTTCAGCTGGTCGACGATATCGATCAGGAGCCGATCGAAGACGGTGGCGAGCACATCCAGTTCGCCGTCGGTGGCGTCGAATACGAGATCGATCTCAACGACGAGAACGCAGCGGAGTTTCATCGAAAACTCGATTACTACATCGACTTCGCGACCAAGATCGACGGACGGCGAAGTCGATCGACCTCTCCGGCGACAACCCAGCGTCGTGACCCCGATCTGACCAAAGCCGTTCGTGAGTGGGCGCGCGAGAACGGTCACACAGTGTCCGCACGGGGTCGCATCTCCGCCGACATACAGCAGGCCTACGACGCTGCACACAATGGACGTCACCGGTAGTACGACGCGCACACAACGACGAGATCCCCGCACCGACTCGGTGCGGGGATCTCGTTTTCTCGTTCTTCGGTGGAGCTAAGGGGACTCGAACCCCTGACCCCCACACTGCCAGTGTGGTGCGCTACCAGCTGCGCCATAGCCCCGAGCAGAACGCCCGACCGAAGTTACACCACCATTGCGGCGACCGACAAATCGCGTCGACGCGTCAGAGATCGGCCACCCAGTTCTTGTTTCCCAGAGCGTCGACGATGCCCCCGTCCACGACGACGGTCGGCGTTCCCGACGACCCCGTGGCGGCCAGAGCCTGACGAGCGGCAGCTGCGTTGGACGCGGCCGACGACGCCTGCGCCCCGTTCGTGATGCACTGGGCCGAGGCGTCCGATCCTCCGGAATCACGTGCGAGCTGGGCCAGATCGTCGTTGGAATGATCGCTGCTGCCCTTCTCCGCGGGCTGGAAGTCCGGCGCGAAGAGCGTGCTGTGGAACTTCGAGTAGACGACTGCGGACTCCGATGCCGCGACACACTGCGACGCCGCAACCGCACGGGTGCTGTAGTCGCCGCTGGCCGACAGTTGGTTCAGGAAATCGAGCATGTGGTAGCGGACGGTGACCGCTCCGGCGTCGATCTTCTGCGCAAGTTCTTGACCGTGCGTGTTCTCGAGCTCGGCGCAGTACGGGCACATCGGGTCCTCGTACACGTCGACGGTCTTCGTCGCAGACGGCAGTCCGACGCTCACGATCCCTTGTTCCAGAACGGCGATCTGGACGTCCGCGTTCTGCACGGTGCCGTACCCGTCGGCGCGCGGCTCACTTCTGCTCTTCTGCCAGAAGACGCCGCCGATCACCACGGCAGCAATGACCAGAATGGCCAGTCCGCCGAGAATGTATGTGGATTTACTCGAGGTCGGCTGGGGGTTGTACTTGCTCGGCCTGGCTTTCTTGTCGGTCACGAAATTACTGTGCCATGTCCGACTGAGTGCGCCCTGAGAAGGTTCCCGAGCGCGACCGAGGCCCCAGTGCACCCGGGGTCCGTGGGAATGCGATCAGCCACCCGGCCAGCACCATGAATCCGAGATCGCGGGCAATTTCTCGAACGTAATCCCATGCATCGACGTCCGCCGCTCCCCCGCCGCCGAAACATCCACAATCGATCGACATTCCGCGGGCCCACACACTGACGATCACCGAAATCAGAACGAGCAGCACCACCGCGGACAGCGAGGCCACGACGCGCACACCCAAGCCGATCAGAAGGAACAACCCGAGCCCGATTTCGAGGAACGGCAGCGCGTTCGCGACCGGACGCACCCAGTCCTCCGACAGCAGGCGATAGGCGCGCACGGCCACGATCGTCTGCGTCGGATCGACGGCCTTGAGGCCACCCGAGACGAGCCACACAGCGGCCAGCCCGACGCGCGCCACCACCGAGATCCATTGCCTCCACACCCCGGACACAGTACCGGCGTACTGCGGTAGGTATGCCAAAGCTTGCTGGTAGAGGACTCACGACGCGAGTACTTTCGCCAGCGTGACCGACACGAATGCAACCGCCAGGACCGCTGGTGATCCCGCTCCACACGACTTCGACCACTCCCACGCCGACGTGTCCGGTGGCTGGTTGCGCGCAGCCACCTTCGGAGCGATGGACGGGCTGGTGACCAACACCTCACTGATCGCCGGCGTCGGCGGTGCGGGTGTGTCCTCGCACACTGTCGTCCTGTCGGGTATCGCCGGGCTCGTCGCTGGGGCGTTCTCGATGGCTCTCGGCGAGTTCACCTCCGTCTCGACGCAGAACGAGCAGATCGACGCCGAGGTGAACGTGGAGAAGGCAGCATTCGCGAATCATCCGGAAGCCGAGCGTGCCGAACTGGTCACCATGCTCACCGACATGGGCATGAGTGACGGGACAGCGGAAACGGCCGCAACCGAGATTCACGCCGACTCCGACCGTGCGGTCAACTTTCACATTGCGCAGGAACTGGGTATCGATCCGGACGAGAAGCCCTCGCCCTTCGTCGCGGCCGGATCGTCGTTCGTGTTGTTCGCACTCGGTGCGATCGTCCCGCTGCTTCCGTACCTGCTCGGGTTCGCCTCACTGACTGCCGGTCTGGCTTGTGGCGCAGCCGGTCTGGTGGTGGCGGGGGCGCTGGCGGCGCACTACACGTCTCAGTCCACGCTCGTGGGCGCAGCTCGGCAACTAGCCTTCGGTGCGGTTGCCGTCGCCGCGACCTACGGCGTCGGCGCTCTCATCGGCGTCGGGATTGCCTGACCGGACGAGGGTGTCGGGAACGACGACCCACGCCAGGGCGGCCACCACGAGGATGGCGCCGGTGACGCCGAACGCGACGCCGTAGGACACCCCGATCAGCATGGCCGCGACGATGGGACCGATCACGGCGCCGACGTCCGACGCCATCTGGAACGCGGCAAGTACCGGGCCCCCACGCGCCTTCGATCCGACGATGTCGGCCACTGCGGCCTGCTGCACGGGATTGATGGCGCCGCTGCCGAGCCCCGCCACGAACGTCACCACCAGGAACACGACGAGGTTCTGCGAGAGGCCCATGGCGATGGTGGCCACCCCACACACCGCGAGGCCCGCGACGAGGAAGGGTTTGCGCCCGCGCCGATCGGACAGTCGTCCCGCCTGGAACAGCGTCAACGCATTACCCACGGCGAACACCGTGAGTACCACGCCAGTCACGGCCGCCGAGCGGTTCAGTGCCTCGACGACGAACAGCGGGACCACCGCGACTCGCACCCCGAACACGGCCCACCCGTTCGCGAAGCTGGACGCGAGCGCCGCCCGATACGGCGACATCGCCCACGCGTCGCGCAGCCGGAGCGTGACGGGCTCTTCTCCCGACGTGACGGCAACCTCGGCCGGAGTCTTCAGGGCGACGAACACCACGAATGCGGCGATCACCAGCGCGACGGCGTAGATGAAGAACGGCACCCTCAGCCCGAACCCGACCAGCGCGCTTCCCACCAGGGGGCCGCCGATGGTTCCGCCCAGGAAGCTGGTGGCGTACAAGCCGGCGACTCGACCGCGACTTTCCGGCGGGCTGACACGAATGAGCAATCCGAGTGCGGACACCGTGAACATCGTGGATCCGATCCCGCCGATCGACCGAAAGATCAGCAGCTGTGGGTAGTTCGCCGCGAACGCGCACGCGGCCGTCGACACGGCCACGATCAGAAGACCCACCAGGTAGACCGGACGCTCTCCCCATCGCTGCACCAGCCAGCCTGCAGGTGGTGCGAACACCAGACGCATGAGCGCGAACAGCGACACGATGGCCGAAGCAGCGGTGACGCTCACGCCGAACTCGCGCGCGAACAGAGGAAGCGCGGGTGCGACGATTCCGAAGCCGAGAGCGATGACGAAGCTCGCCGAGATCAGAATCCAGATCTCACGACCTATCGGTGCGGGGCGACTCACGCTCCGCTCAGGACGGACGACACCAGATCACGTGCCGCCGACTGCACTTCGGCCAGATGCTTGTCACCGAGGAACGACTCGGCGTAGATCTTGTACACGTTTTCCGTACCCGACGGCCGCGCCGCGAACCAGGCGTTCTCGGTGGTGACCTTGAGTCCGCCGAGGGCTGCGTCGTTACCGGGCGCCGTGGTGAGGATTGCGGTGATGGGTTCGCCCGCGAGCGTCGTGGCCTTCACCTGATCCGCAGACAGCTTGGCCAGCAACGCTTTCTGTTCCCGATCGGCCGGTGCGTCGGTTCGCGCATACGTGGGCGCGCCGAACCGGTCGGCGAACTCGGCGTACCGCTGCGACGGGGTCTTGCCCGTCACCGCGGTGATCTCCGAGGCGAGCAGCGCCATGATGATGCCGTCCTTGTCGGTGGTCCACACTCGACCGTCCTTGCGCAGGAACGACGCTCCCGCCGACTCCTCACCGCCGAAGCCGAGGTTGCCGGTCAGCAGACCCGGAACGAACCACTTGAACCCGACCGGAACCTCGAGCAGAGGGCGCCCGAGAGATTCCACGACACGGTCGATCATCGACGAACTGACGAGCGTCTTGCCGACCTTGGCGGACGGCGACCATCCCGGCCGGTGCGAGAACAGGTAGTCGATCGAGACGGCGAGAAAGTGGTTGGGATTCATCAGACCGGCGTCGGGGGTGACGATCCCGTGACGGTCGGAATCGGCGTCGTTGCCGGTCGAGATGTCGTAGTCGTTGCGCGCAGAAATCAAAGAGGCCATGGCATTCGGCGAGCTGCAGTCCATCCTGATCTTGCCGTCGGTGTCGAGGGTCATGAACCGCCACGTGGCGTCGACCAAGGGATTGACGACGGTCAGATCCAGGTTGTGCCGCTGGGCGATGGCGTCCCAATAGTCCACGCTCGCACCACCGAGTGGGTCGGCGCCGATCCGCACGCTCGCACCACGAATGGCGTCGATGTCCAGGACGGAGTCGAGATCGTCGACGTAGGTGCCGAGGTAGTCGTACTTCTCGACCGAACCGGCGAGTGCCCGCGCCAGCGTGACGCGCTTGACCGACGAAACACCCTTGCGCAGAATCTCGTTCGCGCGGGCAGCGATGACGGATGTCGCATCCGTGTCGGCGGGTCCACCGTTGGGCGGGTTGTACTTGAACCCACCGTCGCGCGGTGGATTGTGCGACGGCGTCACGACGATACCGTCGGCCTGCGCGCTCGGACCGGACGCGTTGTGTCGCAGAATGGCATGTGAGACAGCGGGAGTCGGCGTGTAGCGATCACCCGAATCGATCAGCACGGCAACGTCGTTGGCGGCGAGCACCTCGAGCGCAGTGGTCCACGCCGGCTCCGACAACGCGTGTGTGTCGCGCCCGATGAACAACGGCCCGGTCGTCCCCTGCGCCGCGCGGTACTCCACGATCGCTTGCGTGGTCGCGATGATGTGCGCTTCGTTGAACGCACCGTCGAGACTCGACCCACGGTGCCCGGACGTTCCGAAGGCGACCTGCTGATCCGGATCGTCGACGTCCGGTGTGACGCTGTAGTAGGTCGTCACCAGATGAGGCAGATCCTCCAGATCCGACGGCGCCGCAACTTGTCCTGCCCGATCGTGTGCCACGACTTCTCTCCTTGGTCGTCATTCCCCGACCCATGACATTAGCGCCCATCAGGACGGCAGGCGTGAGAACTCCGCGACCGCAATGACGTCGTCCAGAGCGTCGGCGAGTGCGGCGACGCGAGCCTCGACGTCAGGCGCGGCGAGAATACGCAACCGGTCCGACGGTCCGAGCGGAAGTGCCGCCGCGAGCGCGAAGACGTCGTCCTCGGTCAACGCGTCGAGAATGGGCAGTGACGGCGGCGCTTCACCTTGCGCCGCAGCCAGTTCCGACAGGATGTCCAGGAGCGTCCGCGTGCGTTCGACCACGGGTCCCAGGTTCACCGCGACGGTACGCGGCTCGTCCGGCCAGTCCCGCAGCATCGCTCTCGGATAGGGGTCGTCCTCGAGCCATTCGGTGACCTTCGCTCGCGTGCGGCCCACACACTCGAGAACGTACCTGCCGTCGGGCAGCGGGAGACACCGTCCGATCTCCGCCACCGTCACGATGTCGCCGCGGGTGTCACCGCCGCCCACCTCGTGTCCACGCTCGATGAGAACGACTCCGAAGCGCGGCCCGTCGTCGGCCGCCATGCAGGCGTCGACCATTGCCCGGTACCGCGGTTCGAAGACGTGCAGCGGCAATGCCTCACCCGGCAGCAGCACAGATCCGAGGGGGAACATCGGGAGCTCGTAAACACCGGTATCGGACACCTCTTCAGCATGCACCTTCTCTCGGTTGTGCCGGAAGACCCATCCGGCACCTGCAGCGGTAGCGAAGTGCTTCGCGTGACATCACGCACCGCACGGCTGTCCATCCGCTCGTTGATCGCCGTCGCCGCGGCGGTGGGAACGGTCGTCGCGGTGCCCGGTACAGCATCGGCCGCACCCATCTATCCGGCTCCGGACGCAGACGGCTTCTATTCGGCCCCGGGCAATCTCGGGTCTGCGCGTGACGGCGATGTCCTGCGGACGAGGTCGGTACCGGCTGTCGGTTTCCCCGGTGCCACCGCAACGCAGGTCCAGTTCCGGTCCGAGAACTCCGCCGGAGATCCGATCGCAGCCGTCACCACCGTGTTGGTACCTCCGGGCGGTGGGAACAATCGTCCCCTCGTGTCGTACCAGCCGTTCACGAATGCTCTCGGACTGCAGTGCGCACCGTCGCACACTCTGTTCGCCGGCGGCATGCAGGAAGCGCCCGTTCTGAACGCCCTGCTCGCGCGGGGATGGGCCGTCGCGGTTCCCGATCACCTCGGCCCCACCAGCGCATACGGCGCGGCGAAGCTCGGTGGCCGCATCGTTCTCGACGGTGTACGCGCGGCACAACGGGCAGGCGAACTCGGTCTCGGGGCGAGCCCGGTCGGCCTGGCCGGATACTCCGGGGGCGGCATGGCGTCGGAATGGGCAGCCGCACTGGCACCCTCGTACGCGCCGGAGCTGAACATCGTCGGCGTTGCGGCGGGTGGCGTACCTGCCGACATCGGCCGACTCGGCGCGGAGGTGGGATCCTCGCCGTCCGACTCGTTCGGACTGGGCTTCGCCGCCTCGATGGGCCTCGAACGCGAGTACCCCGGACGCTTCGACTTCGGCGCTGCGCTGAACGACAACGGGCGCTCCCTCGCCGGCCGAGTGGCCAATGCGTGCACGGACCAGATTCTGGCCGACGGGCGCGGCGGCAGTCTCCCCTCGGTGACCACCACCGACTTCGCCGCCGACCCGTCCGCGCGAGCGGTACTCGCGGAGAACAGCCTTCAGTTCTACCCCGGCGTCCCGACCGCACCCGTCTATCAATATCACGGTGGCGCAGACACTCTGGTCTCGCTGGATGCGGTGCAGCAAACGGTCGGCCGGTACTGCGCGTCCGGCGCTCGCGTCCAGTTCGCGGTCCTACCCGGAGCCGATCACGGGGCCGCAATTCTCGCCGGTGCACCCGGTGCGTTCGGGTACCTGGGCGATCGATTCGCCGGGGTTCCTGCACCCACCAACTGCTGAGTCCCGCGCCACGTCCGTCTCGGTGTTCGTACGGGGCGGAACTGGGTAAGGATGTCAACATGGAATCCCACGTATTCGAGGTCTGGGCCCCGACTCCCGACACCGTCCGAGTATCGGTCGACGGCACCGTTCATCCGATGACGAAGTCGTCACAGGGCTGGTGGACCGCCGAGGTCCCTGCTGCCGACGGCGCCCGGTACGGGTTTCTGATCGACGACGACGATGCCGTGATTCCCGACCCGCGGTCGCCGCGGCAACCCGACGGAGTCCATGCAGCGTCGGCCCTGCACACCCTCGACACCGACGTGTGGACCGACGAGTCCTGGACCGGGCGCCGGCTACCCGGTTCGGTGATCTACGAATTGCACATCGGAACGTTCACTGCCGAAGGCACGTTCGACGCGGCGGCCGCGAAGCTCGACCACCTCGTCGATCTGGGTGTGACGTTCGTCGAGATCATGCCCGTCAACGGGTTCAACGGCACGCACAACTGGGGCTACGACGGCGTTCTCTGGTACACCGTGCACGAGGGATACGGCGGACCCGACGGACTGCAGCGTCTGGTGAACGCGTGCCACGCCAGAGGAATCGGCGTGGTTCTCGACGTGGTCTACAACCACCTCGGGCCGTCGGGGAATTACCTGGAGAAGTTCGGGCCGTACATGTCGCAGGGCGCCAACTCCTGGGGTCAGACCGTCAACGTCGCCGAAGAACATTCGGACCCGGTGCGGCGCTACATCATCGAGAACGCGCTGCGCTGGCTGTCGGATTTCCACGTCGACGCGCTGCGACTCGATGCCGTGCATGCCCTCGCCGACAACCGCGCTGTGCACATCCTCGAGCAGCTGGCCATCGAGACCGAACGACTGTCGGCACACGTACGGCGGCCGTTGTCCCTGATCGCGGAGAGCGACCTCAACGACCCGAAACTGATCTCCCCGCGGGCTGCGGGCGGGTACGGCCTCGACGCACAGTGGGACGACGACATCCACCATGCGATCCACGCAGCCGTCTCCGGTGAGAAGCAGGGTTACTACGCCGATTTCGGTCATCTGGAAACGCTGGCGACGACGCTGCGCCGTGGCTTCTTCCACGCCGGCACCTACTCGTCGTTCCGCGGCCGCGTACATGGAAAGCCGATCGACGTCCGCACCATCCGCGGTAGCTCGTTGGTCGCGTACACCACCACCCACGATCAGGTGGGCAACCGTGCCATCGGCGACCGCCCCGGCTTCTACCTGGACGGCGGACAGCTCGCCATCAAGGCGGCACTGGTGTTGACCTCGCCCTACACCCCGATGTTGTTCATGGGCGAAGAGTGGAATGCATCGTCTCCGTTCCAGTTCTTCACCTCGCACCCGGAACCGGAACTGGGCAAGGCCACGGCGGAGGGTCGCAAATCCGAGTTCGCGTCACACGGCTGGGACAGTGACGACATCCCCGACCCGCAGGACGTCGCCACCTACGACCGGTCGAAGCTGATCTGGGACGAGGTGTCGGACGACGAGCACGCCCGAGTACTCGATTGCTATCGGTCGCTGATCGCATTGCGACGCGACCGCATCGAGATCACCGACCCCTGGTTGGACCACATCGGCGTCGACTACGACGAGGACAAGGGCTGGATCTCGGTGAACCGTGCGGGTGTGAGGTTGGTGTGCAACCTCTCGCCGGACCCGGTCACCGTACCGTTCGGCGGCGTCCCGCTGTTGTGGTGGGATGCGCCGACACAGGACGAGACGGCGTCCACCACAACGGTTCCGGGGCATTCGTTCGTCGTGTTGGACTAGCGAGCGCGTCTCCCGCTTCAACCTGCCCGGTGCGCGCTACCTACGCAGCAGCCGTAGTACGAGTCCCGCGGTCGCGAGCAGGACCACGGCGGTGATACCGGACGCAACATGCATACCGCCGACGAAGGCGGCGTGCGCGGAGTCGAGGACGGCGCCGGCTGTGTCCCCGGGTTGCGAATTCGCAATGGCCACAGCCGAACCCAGCGTTTCCCGAGCAGCCGCGGCGTCACCTGAGGACAGCGCGGTGACGTCGAGCCCGGACCGGAACATCGCCATCACCACGGAGCCGAGAATGGCAACGCCCAGGGCAATTCCCAGTTCGTAGCCGGTCTCGGACACCGCGGATGCGGCACCGGCCCGAGCGGGTTCGACCGAGCTGATCACCAGATCCGAGGTCAGCGTCAACGCGACACCCGAACCGAAGCCGACCAAGACGAATCCCGCGACGAACAGCGCGGGTCCACCGTCCACGCGCAGCCCGATGAGGAGAAGCGCGCCGACCGCGGCCGCGATCAGGCCGACAGCCAGAACGGTTCCCGGTTGCCAGCGCCGAACGAGGGCACTCGCGGCGAGCGATGCGACGATCGACATCGCGGTTCCCGGCAACAGGAACAGACCAGCCTCGAGCGGGCTGGCTCCGAGCACCAACTGCAGATACTGCGAACCGAAGAACAGCACTCCGGCCAGGGCGAAGATCGACAGCAAATTGGTCAGGACCGCGGTGGTGAACATGGGCCGCAGGAACAGATCCAGGTCGATCATCGGATGCGACAGCCTGCGCTGACGGCGGACGAACACCCACGCGGACGCGATGCCGATCGCGGCCATGACCGCGAGCGACCAGTGCAGTCCGTGCACTGCACCTTCCTTCACCGCGTAGACCAGAGGAACCATCGTGGTGATCGACAGTGCCGCGCTGACGAGATCGAACTGTCCGGGGTTCGGATCTTTGGCCTCCGGGATCACCCATGGGCCGACGAGGACCAGCACCAGCATGATCGGCACGTTGATCAGGAACACCGAGCCCCACCAGAAATGCTCGAGCAGCCAGCCACCGACCAGCGGTCCGGCAGCGGCTCCACCACCGGCCATTGCTCCCCACACACCGATGGCCAGGGTGCGCTGACGCGGAACCGTGAAGATGGTGCGAATGAGACCGAGCGTCGCGGGCATGAGCGTCGCACCCGAAATACCCTGCAGCACACGCGCTGCGATCAGCATCTCCGGGCTGACGGACCAGGCCGCGATGACAGAAGCGATGCCGAACCCGACCGCACCGATGAGCAACAGGCGTCGGCGACCGATGCGATCACCGAGCGTGCCCATCGTCACCAGGAGGCCGGCGAGCACGAAGGAGTACACGTCGATGATCCACAGCAATTCGGTACTGCTCGGTGCAAGGTCGGCACTCACGAAGGGCAGCGCCAAGTCGAGGACCGTGCCGTCGACAGCAATCAACAGCACCGCGAAGGCGAGGACGACCAGACCCAGCCAGTCCTTGCGCGTCGCCTTCCTTTCGTTCGACTGCGCGTCGGCAGCCGTCACGACAGACATCTCCACTCTCCCTCGAACACATTCACCACCGACCGTCCAGCCGGTACAGTCACCCACCGTATCAACAACCGTCCAGCCGGTACAGTTCTTTTCATGACGACCTCGACACGCGACCGAATTCTCGACGCACTCGAGGCGCTGCTGCTCGATCAAGGACTCACACAGGTGACCCTCGAAGCCGTGGCCGCGAAGGCAGGTGTGTCCAAGGGCGGTCTGCTCTACCACTTCCCCACCAAGGAAGCCATGATCGCCGGAATGGTCCGCCGACTCGGCGACCGATCGGACGCGCAACGCGAAGAGGCTGCCGCCGGCGGAACGTCCGTCGCCGAGTGGTACCTCCAGCAACCGGACACCAGCACGACGGAAGAACTCGCCCTGTACCGCTCCACGATCGCCGCCCTGCGCAGCGTCGACGGCAAACCAGGCGAGGTTCAGCAGGCGGTCACCGACGTCATGCGGCTGTGGGACGAGGGTCTGCGCGCCGAGTTCGACGATCCGGTGCAGGCCGAGATCGTCCGACTCGTCGGTGACGGCATCTACCTCGCGGCGCTGCTGGACCTACCGACCACGGACCCCGACCTGCACCGTCAGGTGGTGGAGCGACTGCTCAGGAGTGGCAGTGACCCGTCTGACTCGGCGCCACGTTCAACGCCGGATTCCGATCGAAGAACCCCACCGGCTTGAGCCAGAAGTTCACCGTGTCGACGGGCATGACCGGCCAGTCCTCCGGCCGCGTGATGTGGTGGATGCCGAAGACGTACCAGACGACGACGTCGGTGTTCTTGATCGAACGATCGGCCGCCGTCCACTCCGGGAGACCGTGGTCGACACTGGACTGATTGACGAATTCGCCCGACGGCCAACGCTCGTCGGGACTGTTGGGCGTGACCCACACCGTGTGGCCGATCGCCTGTGCACGCTGGAACACCGGTGACGCCGGGTCGAACATCGACGGAATGGCCGCTCCTGGAACGAGTTTGTACGCGGGCCGGGTCCCGAGTCCGTTGGTGACGTTGTCGTTCACCACTTTCCACGCGCGCTGGCTTTGCCAGTCGAAATCCTGCTTGCCGGCGCTCTCGGTCTCGAGCGGGGTGTTCTTCTGCGTCAGTGCCAGCCCGTAGGGATTGTCGGGCCCCATCGGCACCACTTCGGTTTCCGTCGCGTAGACGGTGTTGTCGGTACCGTCGACGTCCAGATCGAGCCGCGCCACGAGGAAATGCTGGTGGTAGGGGGCGTAGGTCCGCGTGTCGACGAGTGTCCCGCTGGGATGCGCCTGCCCCTCGGGGAAGTGGCTGACGACCATGATGCCGGTGGCGCGCACCTCGCACTCGATGTTGCCGTCCTGATAGAACCGCCAGTAGGTCAGGTACTCGTAGTTGGCGACGGTGACGTGGAACGACACCGTCAGCCTGCGCATACGACGCACTTCCGCGCTGTCGTGATCCACGTGCTTCCAGAGCACGGCCGCGTCTTCCTCGTGGATACAGACCGCGTTCGTGATCGTGTACGGCTCACCCTTGCTGTTGTGCAGAACCGCGTCGAGGTAGCGGATCTCTCCCAGGCAGTCGCATCCCAACTCGAGCGAGGTGGTCATGAAGCCGATGCCCCACTCACCGATGTCGAACGCGGTACGGCGGTAGTGATCGGTGGAATGTTCCCGGTACGGGACCACCATCTCCGAGAACGACAACCGATTGGCGATCGACCGTTCCCGGCCGTTGTCGTCGTAGGTGATCGCATGCAGGGTCATGCCCTCGCGGTAGTTGAAACCGACTCGCAGAGACCAGTTCTGCCACGTCAGGTGATTACCGTCGAGCGTGAACGACGGGCCCTCCGGCTGCGTGATCTCGAGTGGTTTCAGCGGCTCGCGCGTTGCCTTGAACCGGTCCGGGATGTGCCGAGGTACGTACTCCCCCATGATGTCCGGACGCTCGACGGTGAACGTATCCTCGATCTCGAGCAACTCCATGGAGTTGACGTCGATGACGCAGTGGAAGCCGTTGACCGGACCCGCGTAGGGGTTGGCGCCGTCGGCCTTCTTGACCCAGGTGTCCGACCATCCGAGTCGCCGGCCGAGGTACTTCTCCGGAGTCACGGCGGCGCCGTAGGTCCAGGTGTCCATGAACACCAGGCTCATGTCGGTGATCCCGCGCTTCGCCAGGGCGGCAATCACATCCGGATGCGCGCGGAGTACGGCGTCGGCTTCCTCCCACTCGTCCACGGTGAAGTTCGGCTGCACGTCGGGGATGTGTGTCCAGGAGATCACTGCGTCGTCGGTGAGCGACAGCACGGCCTTGTAGGTCGCGTTCTCGGACCTGTTCAGACACACCACGACAGCGCGACGATCGGGTCGAGTTCCGTCCGCGTCGAAGGCGGCCACCTCTGCCTTGGGCGGCTCCACCATCTCCATCGACGCGAAACGCCAACCGTCTCCGACCTGATGCTCGCGGCCCAGAAGAGCTGCTGCAGCGCTGAATTCGTCGGCAGTCAGCGGGTCCAGTGGGTGAAAGGTGTCGGTCACGAGTTGGAGCTCATCACGTGCTTGATACGGGTGTAGTCCTCGACGCCGTACGCCGAGAGATCCTTGCCGTATCCCGAATACTTGAACCCTCCGTGCGGCATCTCGGCAACGAGGGGGATGTGGCAGTTCACCCAAACCGCACCGAAATCGAGTGCCGCGGTGACACGTTGCACCACACCGTGATCCTTCGTCCACACACTCGACGCCAATGCGTACTTGACGTCGTTGGCCAGGTCGATTGCTTCGGACTCGTCGGAGAAGGTCTGCACGGTCACGACCGGCCCGAACGTCTCCTCCTGCACGATGTCGTCCGTCTGCCGCACACCCGTGATCACGGTGGGCGCGTAGAAGAAGCCGCTCTCGCCGACCCGGTGACCTCCGGTCACCACCGTCGCGTGCTCACCCACGGCGGCGACCTTCTCCGATACCGCCGTGAAATGCCGAATGTTGTTGAGCGGACCGTAGAACGCGTCGGGGTCGTCGGGCATACCCGGTTTGAGCCCGTCCGCGGCCTTGACCAGGGCACCGACCAGCTCGTCGTGAATGTCCTCGTGCACCAGGACGCGGGTGACCGCGGTGCAGTCCTGGCCACCGTTGAAGAACGACGCCTCTGCGATTCCCTGTGCGGCAGAGGCGATGTCGACGTCGCCGAAGACGATGGCAGGAGCCTTGCCACCGAGCTCGAGGTGCGCTCGCTTGAGCTGCTGGGCGGCCGCCACGGCGACGGCGATGCCGGCGCGGACCGATCCGGTGATCGACACCATCGAGACCTTGGGGTGCGAGACAAGTGCTGCACCGGTCCCACCGTCACCGAGCACGATGTTGAGGACTCCGTCGGGAAGGATGTTCTTGGTGATCTTCGCGAGCACCAACGTGCTCTCGGGAGTGGTATCGCTCGGCTTGAGCACCACCGTGTTTCCTGCCGCGAGCGCCGGTCCGATCTTCCAGATGGCCATCATCAGCGGGTAGTTCCACGGGGTGACCTGACCGATCACGCCGACGGGCTCACGCCGAACGTACGAGGTGAACCCCTCCATGTACTCACCCGCGGACTTTCCTTCGAGCATGCGGGCGGCGCCGGCGAAGAAGCGGAGCTGATCGGCGCCGACCGTCACCTCCTCGGCCGCGATGACGGCCTTCGGCTGACCGGTGTTGCGACTCTGTGCGTCGACGATCTCGGCGCTGTGCGCTTCGAGTGCGTCGGCGAACTTCAGCAACGCGGCTTGACGCACCTTCGGCGTCGTCTTGCTCCACGACGCGAACGCCCGTTCGGCCGCGGCGACGGCGGAATCGATGTCGTCCGCGGTCGAAATGGGCGACCGCGCAACGACCTTCTCGTCGGTGGGGTCGACGACGTCCATCGACTCGGTTCCGGACGACGGCACGAAGCGACCGTCGATGTAGTTCTGCAACAGCTCGTTCGACACGCGTGCTCTCGTTTCGCTGTGGGGGCGTTGCACACGATTATGCGCAGATTTGCCGCCTGCCGTGGGGCAACGAAATGTCCAAAGCGTGACCGGCAACACACCACAGTGTCGAATCAGGTCAGATAGCGGTAGGCCGGGCTTCCTGGTTCGAGGTGTTCGACGTGGACGGGAGCGGAGTCCATCCTCTCGAGCAACGCAGAAAGTCCACGGGGCGAACCCAATTCGATGCCCACCAGGGCTGCGCCGGTCTCCCGGTTGTTTCGCTTGACGTACTCGAAGACGGTGATGTCGTCGTCCGGGCCCAGCACGTCGTTGAGGAATCCGCGCAACGCGCCGGGCTTCTGTGGGAAGTCGACGAGGAAGTAGTGCTTGAGACCGAGATGAACCAGGGACCGCTCGAGGATCTCGCCGTACCGCGAGACGTCGTTGTTGCCACCGGAGACCAGACACACGACCACCTCACCGGGGCTCGCGTCGATGTGTCCGAGGGCCGCAACCGACAGTGCGCCCGCGGGTTCGGCGATGATCCCCTCGTTCTGGTACAGCTCGAGCATCGCGGTGCAGATGGCACCCTCGTCGATCTGCGTCACCACGAAGGCCCCGTCTGGTTCGATCCGACCGGCCTCCGGCCTGCCCGCTGGTGAGATCCGACCGGCCTCCGGCCTGCCCGCTGCTGAGATCCGACCGGCCTCCGGCCTTCCCGCGGACTGCACCGGCAGAGCGGAGTGGGAGACGACGCGTGCACCCAGAGCGGACACCATCGCGTACGGAACCGCCCCGACGCGCTTGACCGATGCACCGTCGACGAAGGGGTCGATGTCCGGAAGGGTGACGGGACCGCCGGCAATGAGTGCGGCGGTCATCGATGCGGCCCCCGACGGCTCGACCCCGATGATGGACGTGCTCGGTGACCGCTCCCGGAGATAGGTGGCCACTCCGGTCAGGCAGCCTCCCCCGCCGACGGGGACGATCACGGTTCCGGGAGCCTCACCGAGTTGCGCCAGAATCTCGGCGGCGATGGTGCCCTGACCTGCGGCGGTGCGGGCGTCGTCGAACGGCGGAACCATCGTCGCGCCGGTGCGCTCGACGTCCTCGCGTGCCGCCTGCGCGGCAGCGTCGTAGGTGACACCGGTGGAGATCACCTCGACGAAATCGCCGCCGTGGAACGCGATGCGGTCGCGCTTCTGCTTCGGGGTGGTGGTGGGTACGTAGATTCGCCCCCGCACTCCCAGTCGCCGACACGCGAAGGCGACGCCCTGCGCGTGGTTCCCGGCGCTGGCCGCCACGACGCCGATTGCGCGCTCGGCGTCGTCGAGCTGCAGCATCAGGTTGTATGCACCGCGCAACTTGTACGAGCGGACCTTCTGCAAGTCCTCGCGCTTGAAGTAGACGCGGGCGCCGGTCGCCACCGACAACCGGTCGCTGAATTCAAGAGGCGTCTGCAGAACGACATCGGCAATACGTACTGCGGCCTGGTCGATGTCGTCCGCCGTCAGGGCAGGCCGCACCATGGATTCAGTCGACTCGGTCACCCGATCATGCTGCCACTGTGCCCTGGCAGAGCTGCGCTCAGGATGCCTTGGACAGCACGAACACCGGGATCTCGCGATCGGTCTTCTTCTGATAGTCGGCGTAGTCGGGGTACGCAGCGACACTGCGTTCCCACCAGACCGCCTTCTCGTCGCCAGTCACCTCGCGGGCAACCATGTCCCATTTCTCGGTTCCGTCGCGAAGCTCGACGTGTGGGTCTGCCTGCACGTTGAAGTACCAGACCGGATGCTTCGGTGCCCCTCCCAGAGACGCCACGGCCGCGTACTCGCCGTTGTGCTCGACCCGCATCAACGGCGTGCGACGCAGCTTGCCCGACTTGTTGCCGATGGTCGTCAGCAAGATGACGGGCATCCCGTTCATCGTCGTGCCCTCGGTACCGCCGGAGCTCTCGTAGAGGTCGGCCTGATCTGCGGCCCACGTGGATGGGCTCGGTTCGTATTCACCTGTCAATGGCATGTAGTCCAGTACACACGAGGCCCGTCGACCCGGCAACGATCGATTTGTTCGGTACACCGAACTCCAGTTTGCGTGTAACCTGACAGTCACTACCGGTACACCCGAAACGAGGCGCAATGACGGTCGATATCGCTGGCACCGCGTGGCCCGTGTACAAGCTCGAATCATTGGCCCTCGGGCTGATGGTCTTCCTCGCCACGTTCGCCCTCGCCGCGTCTCTGCAGCCGGCCGTACTTCTCGGCGCAGCGATCGCCGTCGCAGCCTGGCTGGGGCTCCCCGCTGTACAGAAACAGCGACCGGCCGAGTCCCGAGGACTCGACCGGTCGCTGTCGTAGATCGACGGTCAGGAACCGAAAGGCAGCGTTCCGGGCTGCAAGTACAGGCCACTGCTTCCGGCCGCGACGCCGCCGACGGCGCCGAGAAGCAGGTTGATGAAGTTCGTGATCATGCGGCACTTCCTTCGTTCGGTTGGATAGTTTTCGCCTCGACGGTACCTGCCGAAACCTGGACGATTGCTGTGTGCACCTCTGGTACGTCAGTTACGGATCGAACCTGCTCGCCGAACGCTTCCACACCTACCTGACCGGATCCGACGCGGCGAGCCGCTTCGGTGTCCATCCACCTGCCCCCGACCCGACACTCCCTGTCGACGATCGGTGGTTGTGGATCGACCACGCCCTGTACTTCGCAGGGGTGTCGAAGCGGTGGGGCGGGTCGTCGGCGTTTATCTCGTGGGAGAACGGCGCAGAAGCGCCATCGCTCGCCCATGCCTACCTGATCACCCGCGATCAGTTTGCACACGTCGCGGCAACCGAGAACGGCGTGAACCACATCGATCTGCCCGATGGCATCGGCCGCGGCGACTGGGCTCCGTTGCCACTTCCCCGCACCGTCGAACCGCACCGCGGAAAATACGATGCGCTGCTTCGCCTTCCGGACATCGACGGTGCGCCGGCATGGACGGTCACCAGTTCCGTCGTTCGGGAACGCGGAGTTCCGTCGGATGCCTACAGAGCAACGATCGCACGCGGACTCGAGGACAGCACGCTACCGATCGACGGCGAGACCTACCTCGACGTTGCCGTCGGTCGATCGAGGACCATCACCCTGCCAAGCAGGCCGGGCCCAGCAACGCCTTGAGGTCGCCCATCAGGGCCGACGACGGGGTGACGCGCAGGCTGTCGTCCAGGCGCAGCATCGTGATGCGCTCGCCGCTCACCAGCCGTAGGTGCACGTCCGACGAACCGGGATGACTCGCCAAGACCTTCTTGAGGGCACCGACCTTGTCGGCGGTGCACAGGCGAGTCGGCAGGCTGACCGCCAACGGCTTCGCAATTCCGATTGCCGAAAGGTCGGGCACAGCAAGGTCGTTCACGATCAACGACGGTCCCCGGTCGTCGCGCTGCGAGACGCGAGCTTTCACCAACACCACCGAGTCCTCGGACACGTCGGCACCGAGCACCGAGTACGCCTGCGGGAAGAACAGCACCTCGATGCCACCGGTCAGATCTTCGAGTTGCGCCGACGCCCACGTCAGACCGTTCTTGTTCACCCGGCGATTGACCGAGGTGAGAATGCCGCCGACGGTCACCTGGGTGCCGTCCTTTATTCCGCCTTCGAGAATCGCGGGGATGTTGGTGTCGGACTGCGACGCCAACACGTGCTCGACACCGTTGAGCGGATGACCGGAGACGTAGAGCCCCAACATCTCTCGCTCCAGCGCGAGGCGGTGCTTGGTGTCCCACTCTTCGTCGGGAATCTTGACGTTGAAGACGGAGTTGATCGACTCGTCGGCGTCGACCCCACCGAACAGGTCGAACTGGCCCATCGCCTCGGCCTTCTTGGTGCCCAGGACGGCATCGATGGCGTCGGCGTGCACCAGCATCAAACCCTTGCGCGGGTGGCCCAGTGAGTCGAATCCACCTGCCTTGATGAGGGATTCGGTGACCTTCTTGTTGCACGCCGTCGCGTCGATCTTTCCGAGATAGTCGGAGAAATCCTGGAACGCAGTCTTCTCTTTGCGCGCCGCGATGATGGACGCGACGACGTTGGACCCGACGTTGCGTACCGCACCGAGGCCGAAACGGATGTCCTCGCCCACCGACGCGAAGTTCAGTTCGGACTCGTTGACGTCCGGTGGGAGCACGGTGATGCCGAGCCGTCGGCAATCCGCGAGGTAGATCGACGCCTTGTCCTTGTCGTCGCCGACGCTGGTGAGCAACCCAGCCATGTACTCGGCCGGGAAGTTGGCCTTCAGATACGCGGTCCAGTACGACACGAGTCCGTATCCGGCGGAGTGCGATTTGTTGAACGCGTAGCCGGCGAACGGAAGCACGGTGTCCCACAGCGCCTTGATGGCCGCCTCGGAGAAGTCGTTGTCCAACATGCCTTGCCGGAACCCGGCGTACGCCTTCTCCAGCTCGGAGAGCTTCTTCTTACCCATGGCGCGGCGGAGGAGGTCGGCTTGGCCGAGCGAATATCCCGCTACCTTCTGCGCCAGCTGCATGATCTGCTCCTGGTAGACGACCAGGCCGTACGTCTCGCCGAGAATGACCTTGAGCGGTTCCTCGAGCTCGGGGTGGATGGGTTTGACTTCTTGGCGGCCGTTCTTGCGGTCGGCGTAGTCGTTGTGCGAGTTCATGCCCATGGGTCCGGGCCGGTACAACGCGAGCACCGCGACGATGTCCTCGAAGCCCGTCGGCTGCATCTTGCGCAGCAGATCGCGCATGGCCGTTCCGTCGAGCTGGAAGACTCCCAGAGTGTCTCCGCGCGAAAGCAATTCGAACGTGGCGGGATCGTCCAGCGGCAGCGCATCGAGATCGATCTCGATTCCGCGGTTGGCCTTGATGTTCTCGATGGCGTCACCGATGACGGTGAGGTTGCGCAGACCGAGGAAGTCCATCTTCAGCAGACCGATGGCCTCGCAGGACGGATAGTCCCAGCCGGTGATGATGGCGCCGTCCTGAGCGCGCTTCCAGACCGGGATTGCGTCGGTCAGCGGCTCGGACGACATGATGACCGCGCAGGCGTGCACGCCCGCGTTGCGGATCAGACCCTCGAGCCCCTTGGCTGTTTGGTAGATCTTCGCGACGTCGGGGTTCGAGTCGATCAGCGAGCGAACTTCCGACGCCTCCTTGTACCGCTCGTGGGCCGGATCGGTGATGCCCGCGACCGAGATGTCCTTGGCCATGACCGGCGGCGGCAGCGCCTTGGTGATCTGGTCGGCGATCGCAAAACCCGGCTGGCCGAACTGAACTCGCGCGGAGTCCTTGATGGCGGCCTTGGTCTTGATGGTGCCGAAGGTGATGACCTGCGCGACGCGATCGCTGCCCCACTTCTCGGTGGCGTACCGCACCATCTCGCCGCGGCGACGGTCGTCGAAGTCGATGTCGATATCGGGCATGGACACGCGCTCGGGGTTGAGGAATCGCTCGAACAGCAGCCCGTGGGGCAAGGGATCGATGTTGGTGATGCCCATCGCGTATGCGACCAGCGAACCGGCCGCGGAACCTCGACCGGGGCCGACTCGGATTCCGACGTCCTTCGCGTGGTTGATGAGGTCACCGACCACGAGGAAGTACGCCGGGAATCCCATCTCGAGGATGACCTTGATCTCGTACTCGGCGCGCGAGAGGTATTCCTCGGTCGGGCCGTTCGGGAATCGGCGGTCGAGCCCGTCCATGACCTCCTTGCGGAGCCACGTTCCCTGCGTGTATCCCTCGGGAACCGGGAAGATCGGCATACGGTCGCGGTGCTCCCACACCTCGTCGTACGGCTGCACCCGCTCGGCGATCAGCAACGACGAGTCGCAGGCGCCGGGGACCTCGTCGTCCCACAGCGCGCGCATCTCCTGAGCAGACTTCAAGTAGTAGCCGTCACCGTCGAACTTGAATCGTGTGGGGTCGCTGAGGGTCTTGCCGGTCTGAATGCACAGCAGTGCTTCGTGATTGACCGACGCGTCCTTGGTGACGTAGTGGCAGTCGTTGGTGGCGAGCGGCGGGATCCCGAGCTGCTTGCCGATGTCCAGCAGACCCTCACGCACGCGCCGTTCGATCGACAGGCCGTGATCCATCAGTTCCAGGAAGAAGTTGTCGGGGCCCCAGATCTCCTGCCACTTCGCCGCCGCCTCGAGCGCCTCGCGGTCGTGACCGAGTCGCAATCGGGTCTGGATCTCGCCGGACGGGCACCCCGTGGTGGCGATGATGCCGTCGGCGTGCGTGGCGATGAGCTCCTCGTCCATACGAGCCCATTTGCCGAGCTGACCTTCGATGGAGGCAAGCGACGACAGCTTGAAGAGATTGCGTAGGCCGGTTGCGTTCTCGGCCACCATCGTCATGTGGGTGTAGGCACCACTGCCGGACACGTCGTCCGACTTCTGACTGCGATCGCCCCACAGCACGCGTTTGGTGTCGAAGCGCGATGCGGGAGCAACGTACGCCTCGATGCCGATGATGGGCTTGATGCCGGCCTTCTTGGCCTCGTTGTAGAACTCGCTGGCCCCGTACATGTTCCCGTGGTCGGTCATGCCCACCGCGGTCATTTCCAGGCGCGCTGCCTCGGCGAACATGGGCGCAATCTTGGCCGCGCCGTCGAGCATCGAGTACTCGGTGTGATTGTGAAGATGTACGAACGAGTCAGCCACGGGAGCCACTCTAGGGGGTCCCACCGACACTTCCGGACGCGTCGCGGCGTGTCCGCTCAGGTCGTGACGGGTGTTACCGATGTTGCCTGCTGTTCATGCCGTGTACGCCTGATCCGGCCCACTGCGTCGACCGTGAACACGACCAGCGCACACCAGATCAACGCAAATCCGATCCACCGTGACGCCGGCATGTCCTCGTGAAGTACGAACACTCCCCACAGCAGCTGCAGACCCGGAGTCAGGTACTGCAGGAGACCCATCGTCACCAACGGAACACGCTGGGCAGCGACCCCGAACAGCAGGAGCGGCACAGCCGTGATCGGCCCGGCCAACGCGAGCAGCAGCGCGTGCGGCACGCCCGCCGACAACGCCGTCGCTCCCCCGGTCAGTCCGAGGACGATCAGGAACACCACAGCGACGGGTGCGCCCACGATGCCCTCGGCGGTCAGTGACGTTCGTGGATCCAGCGGCACGATCTTCTTCATCACGCCGTAGAGAGCGAACGAGAACGCCAAGGTCAAAGAGATCAGCGGCGGCCTGCCGTAGTCGACGGTCAGGACCACCACCGCAATCGCGGCCAGCACGACGGCGGCCACCTGGAGTCGAGACAGTCGCTCCCGGAAGAACACGACACCCAGCAGAACACTGACCAACGGGTTGATGAAGTAACCCAGCGCAGCTTCGACCACGTGGCCGGACAGAACCGCGTAGATGTAGACGCCCCAGTTGACGGAGATGAACGCCGAGGCCAGCGCCACCAGCCCCCAAGTGCGTCCGCCGAGTCCGCGCAGTGTGCCCAACCTGCCGGTGACGGCCGACACGAGAAGCATCAGAACGAGTGTCCAGACGATGCGGTGGGCGAGAATCTCCACCGGACCGGCGAAGGTGAGCAAGCCGAAAAATGCCGGGAAAAGTCCCCACAGGCCGTAGGCACCCACCCCGCTGAGCAGACCGACGCTGCCGGCGGAGCGGGGCTCTCGACCTCGTGTCACTGGTTCACGGTACTTCCGTGCGTCACGAAGTCCGATGCTGCCCTGTCATAGATGACGAAACGCAATTCGGTGCAAGGCTCGAAGGGAGCAACCATGTCGACGATCGTCGTCACAGGATGGACAGGACAGCTCGGGGCGCCCGTCACGGCCGGACTCCGCGCTGCCGGGCACTCGGTTCGCGGTCTCAGCCGTCGCGGCGGAACGGGATCGGTGGCCTGCGACCTGGTCACGGGCGCGGGTCTCGTCGACGCACTGCGTGAGGTCGACACCGTCGTTCATCTGGCGACCAGCAACGGATCGAAGGACGTCGTGATGGCCGAGAATCTGGCGAACGCTGCGGTAACGGCGGGTGTCCGCCATCTGGTGGTGATGTCCATCGTCGGAATCGAGAAGATCCCGATCGGCTTCTATCGGGATCGAGTGCGCATCGAGGAGATCCTCCGTGCCTGCGGCGTTCCCCTCACCGTGCTCCGGGCGACGCAGTTCCACTCCTTCGTCGAGCGGTTGTTCACCGCTCAGCGATTCAGCCCGGTGATTCTCGGGCCGACGATGCGATTCCAACCCATCTCGGTCGACGACGTCGCAACTCGTCTCGTGGAACTGGCGGGAGGAGCCCCAGCGGGTCGGGTCGACGACATCGGCGGACCCGAGCAGAACACTGTGCGAGAGTGGCACCGCAGGTGGGCGTCGGCGACGGGGAGCCGTCGACCGATGGTGCCGATTCGGCTGCCGATCGAACTCTTCCGCGCGCTGGGCGACGGCCCTAACCTGGTTCCTGGCCGACCGTTCGGCCATCGGACTTTCGAGCAGTACCTAGCCGAGACAGCTTCGACGGCTCGAGAACGATCATGACCTTCGCGATTCCCGCAGCTGTTCCCTCGATGGTGCACACCCCGACGACGTCGCCGGCGCGGGAGAACCGCGCTGCCGCTCGGCCGTTGACCTCGACGATGTCGACGCTCATTCCCTGACCGAACTTGCCGATGACGCCGAGCAGGAATTGCGAGACCCGCGCCCGGCCGACGACGGGAACCCGTGCTGCCGTGACTTTTCCGCCTCCGTCCGACAACGAGACGACCGACTCGGTCAGTACCGCCTCGAGTCGGGCCATGTCACCGGCGCCGGCCGCGCCCAGGAAAGCATCGAGCAGCAGGCGATGCCCTTCCCGGTCCACCGGCGCGGAGCGGCCGGACTGCACGTGGTCGCGTGCACGCCGAAAGATCTGACGCCCGTTGCTCTCCGTGATATCCACTGTCTCGGCGATGGCCGCGAAGGAGTAGCCGAACGCCTCTCGCAGCACGAAGACGGCGCGCTCGGTCGACGTCAGCTTCTCCATCAAGAGCAACACAGCGAAGTCGACGGCCTCGGCTCGCACCGCCCCCAGTGCCGGATCTGCCTGCGTGTCCACCGGTTCCGGTAGCCACGGCCCCTGGTAGGTCTCTCGCCGAGCCCGTGCGGAGGTCAGGGCATTGATGGCCAGTCGTGTCACGATCGTGGTCAGGAAGGCCGCCGGATCACGGACCGCGTTCCGGTCGACAGCTGACCATCGAAGCCACGTGTCCTGCACCAGATCCTCTGCGTCGGCGGCACTTCCGAGCATTCGATAGGCGACGCCGAAAAGACGAGGCCTGGCCCGCTCGAACTCCGCTGCACTGTCGGCCGTCACGCCTCCGGAGTCTATGCAGCGAACCCGTGCGGAGACCATGGAGTCTGCGCGCCGATCAGAACCCGATCATCTCGGGAAAGAACACGATTCGACCGACCTCGATGCGATTCGGATCGGCGATGTGGTTCGCCGCCGCCAGTAGGTTCGCGGCACCGGCGTCGCCCATGTAGTACTGGGCCAGGTGAGTCAGGGTGTCGCCCGGTTCGACCGTGTAGCGGCGATTGAGGCCCGGACGAATCAACACCGAGCCGGTCTCGATGCGATCCGGGTCGGGGAGCCGGTTGGCCACGGCGATCACCGGGTACAGGCTCGGTTCGCCGTACCAGCGGGTCGCCAGTTCACCGAGCGTCTCGCCGGGCGTCACCGTGTGATGACCCACATCTGCGAGTTCGGGAACCAGGAGCCACGTTCCGACGTCTATCCGATTCGGGTCGGCCACATGATTGGCGGACGCGACGACCGGATACAGCGACGCGTCCCCGTAGAAGCGCTGCGCCAACGCCGACATCGTGTCACCCGGCGCCACGCGGTGGCGGTACGTCACGTAGGGAATCAGGAGTTCCTGCCCGACGGTGATCACGTCGGGGTTCGCCAGGGTGTTCGCGATCGCGATCACCGGGTACAGGCCTGCGTCGCCGTAGAACCGATCCGCCAGAGCCGCCAACGTATCGTGCTCGCTCACTTGATGTTTGAAGACCATGATGCTTCCCTCCGACCCGGCCGCCCGAGTGGCGGTGTGTACAGGAAAGTCTCCGGCCTCGCGCACTGACAGGGCACGAGTAATTCACTACCCGGATCACGCGGATACCCTGCGAACATGGACCTTGCCGACGGCGCCACCGGGCGCTCGTTCCCCAACATGCGACTGCTCTGGTCGTACATCGCGCCTCACCGCCGGGTGCTGTTCACCGGCCTCGGGCTGGGTCTTCTCGTGACGGCGTCGTCACTCGCGACACCGCTGGTGACCAAACGACTGCTCGACTCGTTCGGCGTTCCCGGCGCCACGACGTCCGCGATCGTCGTTCTGGTGGCCCTGCTCGCGGTCGGCGTCGTGGTGGGACTGGCTCAGCGGCTGCTTCTCGGGACCATGGCCGAGCGGGTCGTGCTGAACGCGCGGTCGTCGATGGTCCACCGGTACTTCGGCGCGACGATCGGCTCGGTGACGTCCCGTCCGACGGGTGAGATGCTCACGCGCGTCACGTCGGACACTGTTCTGCTGCGCGAGGCGTCGTCCTGGGCTCTGGTCGAGATCGTCAACGGCATCATCGCCATCGTCGGGGTCATCGCTCTCATGGCCTTCCTCGACCTCCCACTGCTCGGCACGGCGCTGGCCGGAATCATCCTGATCGCAGTTGCCGCAGGAACTTTGATGCCCGCAGTTGCCCGCGCACAGAAGGATGCGCAGGCCGCGATGGGTCGACTGGGCGCCATGCTGGAGGGTGCGCTTCGTGCCGTACGCACGGTCAAGGCCAGCCGGGCGGAAGAGCGTGAGGGCAACCGGATCGTCGAGGAAGCGAAGACGTCCGCGGGCTTCGGTATCAGAGCGGTGAAGCTCGAGGCGTGGGCGTGGACGATCACCGGCACCGGAGTTCAGCTGACGATCATCGCGGTGCTCGGGTTCGGTGCGTACCGAGTCAATGCCGGAGCCCTCGAGGTATCCAGTCTCGTTGCGTTCCTGCTGTACTCGTTCCAGCTCGTCGCCCCGGTCTCCCAGGTGACCCTGTACGTCTCGCAGCTCCAACGCGGCATCGCCGCCGCGGCGCGCATACGCGAAGTTCAGGAACTCGAACTCGAATCGTCGCCTCCGGCAGAGCTTCTGGAATTGCCGGCGCGCATCCCGGCGTCGTCTCCCGCTCTCACGTTGAGAGCCGTCACCGCCGGATACGGAGGCGACGAGCCCGCCGTTCGAGCCATCGACATCTCGATCCCCTCTCGCGGTCACACGGCGGTCGTCGGACCGTCGGGGGCGGGCAAGACGACGCTGTTCTCCTTGGTTCTCCGCTTTCTCGAACCGGAGGACGGCGAGCTGTCCCTGGGCGGAATCCAATACGCCCGCCTGTCCAACAGTCAGATACGCGGAAACATCGGATACGTCGAGCAGGCGACGCCGACCTTGCCGGGGACGATCGCTGACAATCTCCGCCTCACCCACCCCGACGCGTCGGACGCCGAGCTGTTCTCGGCACTTGACCGGGTTCGGATGACGGAGAAGATCGACCATCTTCCGCTGGGCCTCGAGACCGAGTTGCGCGATTCGGCGGTGTCCGGTGGAGAACGCCAGCGAATTGCGTTGGCCCGTGCCATCGTTCGGCCGCCGAACGTACTGCTTCTCGACGAGGCCACCGCGCAGGTGGACGGGCGGACGGAAGCGGCTATCCACGACGCGATCAGGGAGCTCTCTCGCGAGGGCGCCGTGGTCACCATCGCCCACCGACTCTCGACGGTGATCGACGCCGACACCATCTTCGTGCTCGAACGGGGCCGGGTGCGGGCGCAAGGAACGCACTCGGAGCTGCTCGAGACCGATGACCTCTACCGAGAACTGGTCGCGGCACTGCGGATCGCGGTGTAACTCGACGGCGACACGGCCACCGACGGAAACCGCGTGTCGTACCACCGGACGTCGTCGTCGAATCCGACGTCGATCGCTCCGCCTCCGCCTGCCGTGATGCGGTCGCGGACACTGGCGTGCAGCCGATCGATTCCGACCTGTGGGCGTCTGGTCCTGCTTCCGGCAAGTCTCCAGATCCGGCTGTTCGCGTTGCACGGCTCGTTCGCCATGGCCCGATCGAGAACCGGGAGGCCTCGGTCTTCTGCGCGCTGCCGGAGAACGATGTGGCGACCGACGGCCCCCGCCAACACCCACATCAGGGTGATGTTGCCCAGACCGGTGTTGCGCGGCTTGCTTCCCCCGATGTCGGAATGTATTCCTGCGAACCAGCTTTCCTCGATGTCAGGGTTCGCCGCGTACGGGGTCGTCGCGTTCGGACGGGGAACGACCGTCCTCGGCTGGAACGGTAGGCGACGTTCGTGGAGGGAGACTGCGTGTCGTCCGTGCCTGACGTTCTCGAGCGAATCCGCACAGGGAAACAACATCTCCCGGCGGAAGATGCCGGGGGCGCTGACGGTGTCCCACAACCCGAGGTACTCGACCGGCACCGAGAACTTCGACGTCTGCGATTCGCCGGCGCGAGCCGCGACTCGCTCGGCCGGGTCGCTTACTGCGACTCGACAGACCGTCCGCCGGAAGTTCTCGGCGCTGTCGTAGTCGTCGGGGCCCCACTTCTCCGTCCGACGTGCGTACGCATTGATGGCGTACTGCACCAGATTCTCCGACGATCGACGCGGAATGCCGATGACGTGCAGCAGACCGGCGAGCGCCCGGGCCGTGAAGGCACCACGACTGAAACCGAAAATGTAGATCCGGTCTCCGGGGTTCCAGTTGTTCATCAGGAACGTGTACGCCTCGGTCAGGTTGGTCTTCATCCCGAGACCGAACGCCTGACCCGCCATGCGAGACACCCAGCGCCCGAACGGAGTCCACACACTCGGCGACGAAAAGGTTCCGACGCCCGGGTCGTAGTAGAGGAATTGCTGCGGACGATACCTCGGGCACGGATCGGTCTCGTAATGGTCGGTATCGGTGAACGGACAGTCCGGAGAATGGTCGGCCATGTTGTTCTCCGACAGTGCCTGCAGTATCCGCACCACATTGGTGTTTCCGTGGGCACGTATCTCGTTGGACGTTCCGTCCAGGCAGATGACCAGATTCTTCGGCGCGGTCGTGGCCATGACGACACTCCTTCGGGGTTGGGTACGGTCCCACCCTGTTCGGTTCCCCGGGTCGGCACACGAGTACCGGGCTACCTGTTCCAGAGCCCCACTGGTTCGTGCGGGGGCGATTCGGTGTCGGTGCTGTGGGGAACAGTGACACTGTGCCCCAACTATCGACGCCCCCGACCGACACCGACGACGTGATCGCATGGGTGGCCGAACACCTCGGCGACCTGACGCGCGAAGGACCCCACGGTGTCACGTCGGGGGGATTCAAGGGTGGACAGAGCGCAGCGGACGCTGCGCTCGCCACCCTCGACATCGACCGCTACGCGTGGACGCGCAGCACCGTTCTTCCGGTGTCCCGCCGGGGCGCCAGCCGGATGTCGCCCTACATTCGACACGGCCTGCTGACCCTTCCGATGGTTTGGGACGCCGTGGCCGACGCACCGCCGAAGGACCGCACCAAGTATCGAGACGAACTGATGTGGCAGGAATATGCGCGCCACCTCTACGCACGGGTGGGCACCGCCAACGGCAAGTCCCTCACGCGAGCGCAGCCGCAGACGTCCACCTGGACGCGCGACCCGTGGCCGGCCGAGATGAACTGCATGGCAACCGTCGTCGACGAACTGCACACCGACGGGTGGCTGGTGAACCAGACCAGGATGTGGTTGTCGTCGCAGTGGGCCGTACGCGCCGGAGCGCCGTGGCGCGAGGGCGAAGACGAGATGTTCGCGCACCTGCTCGACGGATCGCGCGCAGCCAACCGGTTGGGTTGGCAGTGGACCGTCGGGACCGGCAGCGGAAAGCCGTACGGATTCAGCCGGTGGCAGGTGAACAAGCGCGCCCCGCAGTTGTGCCGCGAGTGCGCGCTCAGCAACGCGTGCCCCATCGAGGACTGGCCGAGCAGCGATCCGGGCCCGCACGTGGACGGACCGGACCTGAACACGGGCCCGGTGCCGGCAGGACCGTCGACGACGGAGACGACCGGGACCGCTGAGGCGGTGTGGCTCACGGCAGAGTCGTTGGGAGACAACGACCCTGCGCTCGCCGCCGATCCGGACCGGCCCGCGGTGTTCGTTTTCGACGAGCCTCTCCTACGAACCTTGCGACTGTCCGGCAAGAGGCTCGTCTTCTTGGCCGAGGCGTTGGGCGAGATGGCGACGGTACGGCCACTCGAGGTCCGCCGAGGCGTCGTGGCGGAGGAGCTCACCGGCCGTTCCCTTGCCGCGACGTGGACACCCGTTCCGGGGTGGGCGCGTATTTCGGCGCACCTGTCGATCGACGAGCTGCATCCGTGGCCGTGGTTGGTCCGGCCCGAGACGTCGTCGCTACGGTCCTTCAGTGCGTGGCGCAGGAGTCACCGGGGTCAGCACGCTCGGTAGAAATAGTCGGGATCCCCGGCCGCCTCGAGATTCCGATCCCGCACGACGGTCATCGTGATTCTGTTCGGCGAGGCACACACGTCGTCCACGCTGCCGCGAAGCGCGTCGGTGTACTCGACGTCGATCACTTGATCTCCGTAAACGTCTGCGTACGAAGCACATTCGTCGAAGAACACACACTCCTCGGACGTCGCGAAATCGAACCCGATGGTCTGCTGCAGGTACTCGGCGTCGTCCGCCGAGTTCTTCTGGCCGATCGCGAGCCCGGCGCGGTGCGCACGTTCGGCGTACGAGCCGGCGAGGTCCAACGCCGCCTGCCGATCGATCATCTCGGGGAACCGGGTGTAGGTGTCGAGGTTGTCGATCTCGACCGCGTCGAAACCCGTGGCCCGACAACCGTCGATGACCCCGCCGATCACGTCGAGGATTTGCCCCCGCTTCTCGGGAGTGGAGGGATCGAGAACGAATTCGTCCGGCCAGTTCGGGTCGGTCACCGGTTCACCGGCTGCGTCCCGCACGAACAGATCCGGACTCCATCGATCCGCGTCACCCGGCTGTGTCTGGAACCCGTTGACGTAGCAGATCGAATAGGCCCCGGACAGGGGCGTAGCCGTCGAGTCGCGGGTCACCAGATCCACCCGATCGGCGGGGTCGTACGAGCCACCCAGCTGATAATCGATCCGACCCGATGTCGGAAAGGCGGACGGGTCTGCGGCACCACACCCGGCCGACGCAGCACACACCACCGCGCAGGCCACGAGCACCGATCCCCTCATGACGGCGAGAATACAATCGACGGCATGGCCCATTCGAAGAAAGTGTCCACGACGCACCCGGACAAGGTGTGCGCGTCGTGCGGGCGGCGCATCGAGTGGCGCAAGAAGTGGGAACGGGACTGGGACAACGTCAAGTACTGCAGCACGACCTGCCGGAGGAACTCGGTGACCGAGACCGATCACGACCTCGAGGGCCGAATCCGCACGCTGCTCGCTTCTCGTGCCGCCACGTCGAGCATCTGCCCCTCGGACGTAGCACGAGCGGTGTCCCCGGACGATTGGCGGCCCCTGATGGAACCGGTGCGCAAGGCAGCACGCCGCATGGTCGACGCCGGTGAGGTGGAGATCACCCAGCAGGGTTCGGTGGTCGATCCGTCCACGGCTCGTGGACCGATTCGGATTCGCCGCTCCCGCTGAGACTTACGCGTCTCGCAGGTCCTGCGCCCGCGCGACCGCAGCGCCGATCTCACCGCGATGCATCGGTCCGTGCCCGGGAAGCAGTGTGTCCACCGCCAGATCGGCGAACACGTCCAGAACGGCGAACTCCGCCGGTGCGTCGTGCGCGAACATGGGCGGCAGCAACTGCGGCCCCACGTCCCGTGACAGCGCGTGCGCGGTGACGAGCGCGTCACCGGAAATCAGGACGCCGGTGTCCCTCAGAAGATAGGCGGTGTGACCTGACGTGTGGCCCGGGCTGGCGATCGGCGTCGGCGAACCGGGAAGATCCAGCGGTCCGTCCGGATCGACTCCGGTGACCGCGTCGAAACCGTCCGCATCGCCGACCGCACCACGCTGCAGTGCGCCGGCGCGCACGATGCGCAACGACCAGGGAATCATGCCCCGCGTGGCCACGTGTGAGAGCAGCACGGAGGGTGGGGTCTGCTCGAGGTACTCCCGACGCGCGTGCCGTGCCTCGGTGTCCGAGGTGAGCACCGGAGTGCCGTAGGTGGACGCGAAGTGTGCGGCGCCGCCGATATGGTCGATGTGCGCGTGCGTCAGCAGAATCGCGCGCACGTCCTCGGGGCGTCGGCCGATGCGTCGCAGGGACTCGAGCACTGCACCCACGTAGCGTGGATAGCCGGTGTCGACCAGCGTGACGCCGTCCCCGTCGGTCAACAGAATCCAGTTGGCGTCCTGTCCGGTCGCGAGGTGGACACCGTCGGCTGCGGTCACGACGTCGAGGGCGGTCATCGGTGAACAGTATTGTCGCTCCACGTACGTCGCGGAAGACGCGCCGGTGTGTGGGGCGGTGGCGAAAATCGTTAGTCCGCTTGTGCAGTAAGCTGGTTCGACGTGATCGACGTTGCAACTCTCCCTTACTCAGCTCACCCCGACAACGACTTGTCTCGAGCCGGCGAGGCCTGCTCGTGGTGCGATCGCACCGATGACGTCGAGACTTACCGAAACGAACCACGGTGCGGCACATGCCGGGAACACGAAACGGTCATCGACGCAGCACGACGCTTCATCGGTATGTACGGCCTGCGTCCTCTCGGTGGGTCCGTCACCTCGGAGGACGAGGACGAGCTACGGCACCGCACCGACGCGCGGGCAGCACGAGCCGCTCTGGACAGCACCCGTTCCGCGAAGGCGGCGAAGCCCCGCAAGCCGCGTGCGACGACCCAGCGGCCCGCGACCCAGCGCGCCACGAGCCGGGTTTCCAAGACCGACACCGTGGACGTGGCCGCACTCGGCATCCGCGTGACCGCGCTCCTCGAGCAGTTGGCCACCATCGACGCCGAGATCACCGATCTCGACGGTTCCACCGGACTGCCGGCGCGCGCGCGGATGAGCGACCTCGAGCGTCAACGCACCACCGTGATGACCACGCTGGCTGCGCTGGAGAAAGCACGCCGCAACGCTCGATGAGTTCTGTGGCGGTGAATAGTCTTCACTGTCATGGAACAACTTCTTCGAGTGCACAACTTCTGCGTGTCGAGCGACGGGGTGGCCGCAGGACCCGACCAGAGCATGGACAGTCCCTTCGGACTGGATCAAAGCAAGCTGATGTTCTGGGTGATGGGCACGGCGAGCTGGGTCGGTCGCAGTGAAGTCGGTGGAACGCGCGGGCTCGACGACTACTTCACCCGAGAATTCTCCCGCAACATCGGTGCGGAGATCATGGGGCGTAACAAGTTCGGCCCTCAGCGCGGTCCGTGGACCGATCACGAGTGGCGTGGCTGGTGGGGCGAGGACACCCCGTTCCATACCCCGGTCTACGTGATGACCCACCATGAGCGGCCGTCGTTCGAGGCCGGCGACACCACCTTCCACTTCGTCGACGGCGAGCCCGCAGACATTCTCGCGCAGGCCAAGCGGGCCGCCGACGGACGCGACGTCCGGCTCGGGGGCGGTGTCACGACCATCCGAGAGTTTCTGGACGCGGATCTCGTCGACACGATGCACGTCGCGGTGTCGCCGGTCCGATTCGGATCGGGCCTGCGGCTCTGGGATTCCCCCGACGAACTGCGCGACCGCTTCGATCTCGACGTCGTTCCGAGCCCGAGTGGCGTCGTACATCATCTCTTCTGGCGGAAGTGAGCACACTACCGATCGGGAACGGCGCCGTCGTCGGGCTGGACCAGCGATGTGTCGACCGTCTGCGGGAGCAGGGGCGTCACGCTGAACGACCCGTAGACAGCGTCGGCCGGTAGGGCCTCCACAGCCCGGACGGCCGGCGCCGCGGACAGCTCTCGCAGGTCCGGCACCGAGTCACGCACCAGAAGGGCAGCAACGCAGGCACAGTCGGCCAGCATGCGCGATCGCGTCACGGCGGCAACGGCCTCCCCGCGGCTTCCCGCCGCGGACGGCACCTTCTCGGCAGCTATGCGCACCGCGTTGGCCAAGGACACCGGATGCGCCGAGACGGACACCACCACCACCGGCGTCTGCACCCGGTCGATCGCGACATGCACGAACACCTGAGAGACGCGCGTGTCACCCATCACGGCAGCCACCCCGTCGGTGGTCGAATCGGACCGCAGCGACACCAACGCCCAATGTTCTGCGCCGTCGTCTCCGGTGAGTGTGGACTGCGCGTACGACACGTAGTCGTCGACACTCTGCCCGGTGTCCGGCCCCAACCGATCCGTGCCCACCCGAGCGGTGCGCACCGGATTGGTCACGCCGAGAACGACAACCGCGACAGCGAGTATCACGACCGCAAGCGCGGCGGCTCCGAGGCGAGAGGACACTCAGACTGCCCTCAACACCTCGAGTGCATGCTCGAGGTCGTCGGGGTACGGGCTGGAGAACTCGACGTACCGTCCGTCGGCCGGGTGCGTGAAACCGAGTGAACGGGCGTGCAACCACTGACGTTCGAGTCCGAGACGCTCGGCCAGACGGGGGTCGGCGCCGTAGGTCAGGTCGCCGCAGCACGGATGGTGCAACGCGGAGAAGTGCACGCGAATCTGATGCGTACGACCGGTTTCGAGGTGCACGTCGAGCAAGCTTGCCGACTGGAATGCCTCGACCGTGTCGTAATGCGTCACGCTCTCCTTGCCGTCCGCCATCACCGCGAACTTCCAGTCGTTGCTGCGGTGCCGACCGATGGGCGCGTCGATGGTTCCGCTGCTCGGATCCGGATGTCCCTGCACCAGAGCGTGATACCGCTTGTCGATGGTCCGTTGCTTGAAGGCCCGCTTGAGCAGCGTGTACGCGCGTTCGCTGGTCGCGACCACCATGACCCCCGAGGTTCCGACGTCGAGTCGGTGCACAATGCCCTGCCGCTCGTGGACACCGGAGGTCGAGATGCGGAAGCCGGCCGCCGCCAGTCCGCCGATGACCGTCGGACCGGTCCACCCCACGCTCGCGTGCGCCGCGACGCCGACGGGCTTGTCCACCACCACGATGTCGTCGTCGGAGTACAGAATCTCCATGCCCGGCACGGCCTGCGCCTCGATCGTGAGCGGCTGCGGCGGTTCGGGGAGCTCGACCTCGAGCCACGACCCCGCGGGCAGGCGGTCCGACTTGCCGACCGCGGAGCCGTCGAGCTGCACGGCGCCCTCCTCTGCCAGTACGGCGACCACGGTCCTCGACAGCCCGAGCAGCCGCGCCAGTCCGGCGTCGACACGCATTCCGTCGAGCCCGTCGGGGACGGGCATGGACCGCGTTTCCCTCACGACACCGCCTTCTTCTCGTCCACTCGCCGGGTCCCGTCGGCCTCTATCCCGAACACCGTGAGTGCGACCAGCAGGATCGCGCCACAGACGATGGACGAATCGGCGACGTTGAACACGGGCCACCACCCGATGGACACGAAGTCCACGACGTGTCCTTGCAGCGGGCCCGGGGAGCGGAAGAACCGGTCGATCAGGTTGCCGAGCGCGCCACCGAGCACCAGTCCGAGGCCGACGGCCCACCACGACGATCGGAGCGTGCGCCCCATTCTGATCACCACGATCACCACGATCACCGCGACGAGAGTCAGGACCCAGGTCAAACCAGTGGCCATGGAGAACGCGGCTCCCGGGTTGCGAATCAGCGTCAGCGTCACCGTGTCGCCGATGATCTGGACCGGCCGGCGTGGGTCGATCAGTGCGACGGCCGCGATCTTGGTGGCCAGGTCCAGGAGCAGGATCACCGAGGCGAGAACGATCAGCGCTTTCATCCGGCGCGGGGAGCGGGAGGGCCGGACATCGGTCGGGATCGGCGGTTGGTGGTCGGTCACCCCTCCATCATCCCTCACCTAACCTGGTGGGCGTGACACCTGTTCGTAAGACTGCCGCACTCGCCCTCACCGTGCTCGCCTTCACTGCGCTTGCCTCCACTGCAGCCTGCAGTTCCGACAACGGCGCCGACGCACCGTCCACCGACGCGCCCACGACCAATTCCGCCGCGATCGCTCTGCCCGTCTCGCCGGTGACGATCGCAATACTGGATCCTGGATCGGAGCCGCGTGCGGTGGTGGCGAGGACGCCGGCAGAGTCGGACCAGCAGGTGACTCTGTTCACGTCGTCGACCATCGCCCAGCAGATCGGTAATTCACCGTCGCAGGACTTCTCGACTCCGGCGCTGACAATCCCTCTGACTGCCGCCACCGATCCCGCCCGGGGGACGACCGCCGTGGACCTCACCCTCGGCGCCGTCACCACCCCCGACGGGACGCTCGCATCCAATCTCGGGCCCACCGAGGGCTCCGGGGCGGGGCTCACGACGGACGCCTCGGGCGCCGTCACCGCCCTGAGCATCGATCCCGCACCCGATTCACCGGACGTGGCCCGGTCCGCAGTGGAACAGGCATTGAATCAGGCCGTCTACAGCGCGGTTCCGTTTCCCGCCGAACCCATCGGCGTGGGGGCGCAGTGGACGGTGACGTTGGAGGTGCAGAGCGCCATCGCGTTGCGGCAGGTCACCACGGCCACGTTGCGGAGCCTGACCGATGGTGTTGCGACAGTGGACGTCTCGGTGACACAGACGCCCGACAACCCGGTCTGGACCCTGCCGGACGGTCAGGGGACCTTGAACATCGACAGCTTCGTGATGACCGGTCAGGGATCGTTGACGTCGGACCTGTCCCGACCGCTTCCCACGGGCGGAACCATCACGGTCGGTGGCGACCAGGTGTATCGAGATCCCAACAGCAACACCATCTTGCGGCAGAACACGCAGAACACGGTGACGTGGACGTCGTGATGCGCCGGGCCGCGGTGTCGTGCGTGGTCGTGGCTGCCGTGATTTCGGGGTGCGGATCGCAGAGCGAGCCGACGCCTGCTGCCGCGCCGAGCCTTCCCGGGCTCGGCGCCCCGGTGACTGCGCCGTCCGCGACGTCCCCGCCCATCACCGATTCCGGTGTGCTCGCGGCGGCGATGATCACGGCAGACGATCTACCGGCAGGCTACGTATCCCTCGAATTGCCGCCGGCCGATCTCGCCGACCCCACGACCGGCGCCGAACGTCCGGACGAGTCGAGTACGGATCCGGCGGAATGTGCTGCAGTGCTGGCGCCGGTGTCGTCGCAGTCCGTCGGCGCGACAGCCACTGCTGCAGTGGCGTATTCGGGCCCGGACTTCGCCTCGATCGACGAGGACGCCGCGAGCTACTCCGGCGGCGGGAGTGCGGCGACGTTCGCAGACATGCAGAACACGCTGCGCAGGTGCGGGACGTTCTCCGGCACCGATGCGGACGGCGTGCGAGTGGACTATCGAGTCGGCGCCCTGGACGCTCCCCGCGTCGGTGATGCATCGAGCGGCGCGCGCGTCGACATCACCAGCGACGGGCTGACTTTGACGTCGGACCTGGTGATCGTCGTGGTCGGATCCACGGTGGTGCAGCTGACCGCGACGGCGCAGGAACCGGTGGAACCGGATGTCCTGGACGCCGTCGCGACAGCTGCGGTCGGCCGCTTAGGAGGGGCAGGCCGGTGAGGTGATCTGTGCCAGCGAGACGATCTGGCACGCGTTGGCGTTGGCCAGCTTCCAGACGCCGTCTTCGGCGACGAAGGCAACCTGAAGCGGGTTGGCCTGGCCGTTGACCGTGATCGTGCCGTTGGCGCTGAGCGTTCCGTCGCCGAGGTCGGTCACGTCGTTGACCGTCACGGTTGCGTTGTTCTGACGCGCTGCGTCCGCAACCTTGGTGATGAGGTCGGGATCGGCCTCGGCGCCCTGCACCAGTCCGACCTTCTCCGACACCGGCACGGCCGGGTCGAGTCCGCGCTGCAGATCGGCGTTCAGATCCGCTGCAGTCGGCACGGGTGGCAGATCGCCCGCCGGTGCGGTCGCCGTGGTGGTGGCCGCTGCCGTTGTGGTGGTGGCCGGTGCGTCGTCCCCGCCCGAGCTGCATGCCGTCATCGTGAGTGCGGCGGCGATCGCCATTCCGCCGACCAGTACACGTCCGCTGTTACGAAGCTTCAACTTGGTTCCTTTTCGCTCGTGAGTCTTGTTTCCCCGAGAGCAGAGTTCCCCCTACTTCAGAGGTAGACCTTACTGACCGGTTCTGTGGGCAGGTTAAACCCGCCCGTCACTGCAGGCTGTCGAGTGCATCGGCGTGGACCAGCGCTGCGTCGTCGGACGCGAAGGTCCTGGCGACCCCCGGTCCGGTCGAACGGGTCTCGAAGCGGACCGTCACCACGTCGTGTCCGGCTCCCTGCACCCATCCGTGACCGAACTCGGTGTGCCGCACATCCATTCCCGGCCGCCAGAGGTGTCCGACTTCGACCGGTGGCGGCGCCGGCACGGCGTCCACGGTGATCTCCGACGGCTCCTCGCCGTGGTCGAGATCGGGAAACAGCGACTCCTGCCGGACCGTCGACAGGCCGCCGAGCCCCACACCCACCAACCTGATCGCGCCCAGTTCCTGCGGATCGATGGCCTGACGCTGCGCCGTGGCGACGATGGTCTGCAGGTCGATCGTGGCGTAGGGCAGCGTGATCGAGCGGGTGACGATGCCGAAGTCGGACTTGCGCAACTTCAGTACCACGGTGCGAGCGGCGCGGCCGTCGCGCATCAGACGGGCGTGCGCCGCGTCGGCACTGGCTGCGATCGCCGTCCGCAGTTCGCTCATCGAGACGATGTCGGTGGCGAAGGTCGATTCCGCGCTGACTTGTTTCGCCTCGGCTCGCTCGGCCACCGATCGGTCGTCGATCCCCCGCGCCAGCCGGTGCAAGCTCGGACCGACGGCACTGCCTAGCACCGACGCGGCCTCCGATTCGGGCATCGCCGCGAACGCGCCGACCGTCACGACGCCGAGCTTGCGGAGCTTCTCCTCCGCCACCGGCCCGATCCCCCACAGCTTCCGAACGGGAAGGGTCTCGAGCAACTCCGCCTGCGCGTCACGCGTCACGACTGTGATGCCGTCCGGCTTCGCGAGACCGGAGGCTATCTTCGCGATCTGTTTGCCCGATCCGGCGCCGATCGACGCGACGAGGCCCGATGCCTGCATGACCGTGCCACGCAGGCCTTCACAGTAGGCCTCGACCGTCGCGGCGTCGGCGTCCACCAACTCGGCCGGCTCACCGAATGCCTCGTCGAGGGAGAGCATTTCGATGATCGGCATCTTCTCCCGCAGAGCGTCGAAGACGGTCTTGCTCAGAGCGGAATACAGGGTGAATCGCGGCGGCATCACCACGGCGGCCGCGCCGACGAGCCGACGTGCTTGATGCATCGGCATCGCCGAACGCGCACCGAAGACGCGAGCTTCGTAGCTGCACCCGGCGACGACGCCGCGACCACCCATGCCGCCGACGAGCACCGGCCGGCCGCGCAGGGTGGGCCGGGTGAGCTGCTCGGCGGACGCAAAGAACGCATCCATGTCCAGGTGCACGACCCACCGGCGGTTCGTCGTCATCGGTGTCAGAGCGAGAAACCGAGCGCGTCTGCTGCGCTCGCGGGGGACGGATCGGCCCAGCGGCGAGCGTAGGTCGCGTTCTCGGCGAGCGACCTGATCTCGGCGCGGTCGATGTACAGAGTGCCTGCGAGATGGTCGGTTTCGTGCTGCACGATGCGGGCCGGCCACCCGTCGAACCGTTCGTCCACCTCGGCGCCGGACTCGTCCCGGCACCGCAGACGTACGCCGGCGTGACGCCGCACCACCGCCTGATACCCAGGCATACTCAGGCACCCTTCGTAGAACGATCGCGATCCGTCGATGCCCTCGTACGTGGGATTCACCAGGACGCGGAAGGGTTGCGGCGTGCGTTCGCGAACCTCGGCGACACCAGCGTCCACGTCGTAGAGATCCTCGATCACGGCCACCTGCAACGGTATTCCCACCTGCGGTGCCGCGAGCCCGACTCCGGGCGCGTCGTACATGGTCGCGCGCATGACCGTCAGCAGCCGGCCGAAGGTCGCCTGCGGCAGCGTGAAGTCGTACTCGGTGGCCCGCGTTCGCAGGACCGGGTCACCTGCGGTGACGATGGGAACCACGTCGCCGACCGCCGACGCCAGCACGGCGTCGACGATCGTCGCGATGTCGCGTTCGGTCATGCCTTCGTGATGCTCGCCCGGACGCCGTCACCGAGATCGACTCCGCCCGCGGCGACCTCGCCGACGGACAGTGCGGTGGCGAGGATCTCCCCGGCGATCAGGTCCTGGTGGGTGTCGAACCAGGCGCGCCGTTCCTCGGGCACCTCGACGATCACGCGGATACGGTCCGAGACATCCAGGCCTGCCGACCGTCGTGCGTCCTGGAACTCACGAATACGGTCCTTGGCCCAGCCCTCGGCTTCGAGTTCCTCGGTGACCTCGGAGTCGAGGACGACCAGGCCCCCGTTTCCGGGAAGGGCAGCCGTCGACTCCGGTTCGGCGGCAACGAGTTTGCGGGTGTACTCCTCCGGCAGGAGGTCTACTCCCGCGGCGTCGGGAGCGGAGCCCGCGGAACGACCCGGATGCACAGTGACCACTCCGTCGGTCTCGGTCCAGTCGCCGGCCTTGACCGCCTTGATGACGGTCTGGACGGCTTTGCCCAGACGAGGTCCCGCGGCTCGGGCATTGACGACCAGTTCGAAACGACCGTGGACGTCCACGTTCTCGTCCAGATCGACCCGCCTGACGTTCACCTCGTCCTCGATCAGTCCGACGAAGGGTCGCAGGCGCTCGGCGCCCTCGGCGGCAACGGTCAACTCCTGCAACGGAAGTCGCACCCGAAGGTTCTTTGCCTTGCGGAGGCTCAGAGCCGCACCGCATACTGCGCGGACCTCGTCCATCGACGACACCAGCTCGGGATCCGCGGGGAGATCGCCGGGCGCCGGCCAGTCGGCCAGGTGCACGGACCGACCACCGGTCAGACCGCGCCACACCACCTCCGTGACGAGCGGAAGCAGCGGCGCCGCAACGCGAGTCAGGACCTCGAGGACGGTGTGCAGCGTGTCGATCGCATCGCTGTTCTCGTCCCAGAAACGCTGACGTGAGCGGCGCACGTACCAGTTGGTGAGTGCATCGCAGAACAGGCGCACCTCGTCGCACGCACCGGCGATGTCGACCTTCTCCAGGTCCTCGGTGACCGCCTCGGTGGTCGCGGCGAGCTTCGCGAGGATGTAACGGTCGAGGACGTTCGGTGAGTCGGTGCGCCACACACCGGGTTTCGACGCGTACAGCTGAAGGAAGCTCCACGCGTTCCACAGCGGAAGCAACGCCTGCCGCACACCCTCCCGGATGCCCTGCTCGGTGACGACGAGGTTCCCGCCGCGCAGGATGGGCGACGCCATCAGGAACCACCGCATCGCGTCGGAACCGTCGCGGTCGAACACCTCGTTGACGTCCGGGTAGTTGCCCTTGGACTTGCTCATCTTGAGACCGTCCTCGCCGAGGACGATGCCGTGCGCCGCAACGGTCTTGAACGCAGGACGGTCGAACAAGGCAGTGGCGAGGACGTGCAGGGTATAGAACCACCCACGGGTCTGCCCGTTGTACTCGACGATGAAGTCGCCCGGATTGTGCGCCGGGTCCGCAGCGTTGCCGTCGAGATTCCCCGTCGCTTCGCTCGCCCCGTCGAGATTCCCCGTCGCTTCGCTCGCCCCGTCGAACCAGTCCTTGGACTCGAACGGGTAATGCACCTGAGCGAACGGCATGGACCCCGACTCGAACCAGCAGTCGAGCACCTCGGGCACTCGACGCATGACGGACTTACCCGTCGGGTCGTCCGGGTTGGGACGGGTGAGATCGTCGATGAACGGCCGGTGCAGATCTGTCGGCCGCACCCCGAAGTCGGCCTCGAGCTCGTCGAGGCTGCCGTACACGTCGGTACGGGGGTAGGCGGGGTCGTCGGACACCCACACCGGAATCGGGCTGCCCCAGTAGCGGTTTCGGCTGATATTCCAGTCGCGAGCGCCTTCGAGCCACTTGCCGAACTGACCGTCGCGGATGTGTTCGGGCACCCAGGTGATCGACTTGTTCAGCTCCACCATGCGGTCGCGGAACGAGGTCACCGCCACGAACCACGACGGCACCGCCATGTAGATCAGCGGCTGGCCGCTGCGCCAGCTGTGCGGGTAGGAGTGCTCGATGGTCTCCTGCCTGAACAGCTTGCCGATGGCCTTGAGGTCCTTCGTGATCACCGGATTGGCGTCGAAGATCATCAGACCCTCGTACGGCGGCACCATCGAGGTGAACTTGCCGCCGGCGTCGAGCGGCTGCACCACGTCGATTCCGTTCGCGGTTGCCACGTCCATGTCCTCCTCACCGAAAGCCGGTGCGAGGTGGACGATTCCGGTACCGGAATCGGTGGTGACGTAATCGGCGGACAGGACCCGGTGGGCGTTCGGGTGTCCGAGGAAGAAGTCGAACGGCGGCGTGTATTGCAGGCCGACGAGGTCGGTGCCGGTGTGCTCGGAGACCACGGTCGGTTCGTCCCCGAGTTCGCGGGCGTAGTGCGACACGCGATCGCGGGCGAGCACGACGCGTCCACCCTCACCGTCCTCGAGTTGGACATAGTCGATGTCGGGACGCACTGCCATGGCCAGGTTGGACGGGATGGTCCACGGCGTGGTGGTCCAGATCAGGGCATCGGCACCGTCGAGCGGTGAACCCGGCGCGGACAGCGTCATCCGGACGGTGACGGCAGGGTCCTGACGCATCTTGTACGCGTCGTCGAGGCGGGTTTCCTGGTTCGACAGCGGGGTCTGTTCGTACCAGCTGTACGGCAGAACCCGAAAGCCCTGGTAGACCAGGCCCTTGTCCCACAGCTCCTTGAACGCCCACATGACCGACTCCATGAAGTCGAGATCGAGCGTCTTGTAATCGTTGTCGAAGTCGACCCAGCGAGCTTGGCGGGTGACGTAGTCACGCCACTCCCCGGTGTACCGCAACACGGACTGTTTGCAGTAGGCGTTGAACTCCGCGAGACCCATCGAGTCGATCTGCGACTTGTCGGTGATACCGAGCTGCTTCTCGGCCTCGAGCTCGGCCGGCAGACCGTGACAATCCCAGCCGAAGCGGCGTTCGACCTTCTTGCCCCGCATCGTCTGGAACCGCGGGATCAGGTCCTTCACGTAGCCGGTGAGAAGGTGCCCGTAGTGGGGCAGACCGTTGGCGAAGGGCGGGCCGTCGTAGAAGACGTACTCGTCGGCGTCGGCGCGCGCATCGACGCTGGCGCGGAAGGTTCCGTCGTCGTCCCAGGTCTTCAGGACCTGACCCTCCAACGCGGGGAAATCGACACCCCCGGAATTGCCACGCGTGGTGCCGTAGTCGACGAGCGGATAGCTGTCTGTCACGAGGTACTCCTGTGCCGTGAAGGTACTGGGCACGGGGACGACATCGGGCGCGTCTGCGCCGGAGCCGCGGTACCACCCCGCTTGACCGCTCGCGGCTATCGTTCACCGCAGGCAATCCACTCGACAACGAGGTGATGACGGACCTCAGCCGCTCGGTTCTAATGAGCTGCCCACGCAGCCGTTCTTCCGAAATGCTCCCCGGTGATGGCCGGATCTACGCAGCAAACCTAAGCGATGTCATCGTACTCGTCCGCGGGCAACCTGCGACGGCCGGACAACGCACCGACCAACAACACGATCGCGCCGATGACACAGATTCCGATGCATCCCCACGCCCACAGGACGGAACCCGTGGTGATGGCGGCAACCAGCAGACCGAAGCCCACTCCGGCGAGGACGAGCGTCAAGATCAGCACGTCACAGTCGCCTCATCCGTGTGGCGACGAGTCAGTTGTTGCCCTTGGCGTAGGACTGGCCGTACGCGTTGGACGAACCGTTGTCCTTGCCGAAGTTGTCCTGACCGTTGTCGACCGGCAGAGCGGACGAACGCTGGTCCAGTTCCTGCAGCTGCGACTCGAGGTAGGACTTGAGGCGAACCCGGTACTCACGCTCGAACGTCTTGAGACGCTCGATGCGCTCTTCGAGAACCGAACGCTGCTGGTTGATGGTGGCCATGATCTCGGTGTGCTTGCGCTCCGCGTCGTTCTCGAGTGCGTCGGCCTTCTCCTTGGCCTGGCGCAACTGCGTCTCGGATCGCGTCTGGGCGTCGGCGAGAAGTGCCTCCGCCTTCTGGCGGGCCTCGGAGACCATCGCGTCCGCGCGGCTGCGGGCATCGCCCACCATCCGCTCGGAGTTGGTGCGCGCGCTACCGAGCAGCTGCTCGGATTCGCTCTTCGCATCGTTGGTGAGGCGGTCGGCCATCTCCTGCGCCAGCCCGAGGATCTTGGCTGCCTGCAGGTTCGAATCTCCCGATCCGCCGCCGGACGGTGCAGCGGCGACCGGCGCCGGCGCTACGACGGGCGCTGGTTTGGGAGCTTCCACAACCGGACGGACCGGTTCCGGCGCGGGAGCCGGCGGTTGCTGGACGGGAGAAGACCCACCCGAGCGCGCCGAACTCTTGGCGTCGGCCAGCTCCTGATCGAGCTCGCCGACACGCTGACGCAGATCAGCGTTGTCCTCGATCAGCCGCGACAGCTCTTGTTCGACCAGGTCGAGGAAAGCATCGACCTCGTCTTCGTTGTAACCGCGCTTACCGATGGGCGGCTTGCTGAACGCGACGTTGTGCACATCAGCGGGAGTCAGCGGCATGGAAGGGTCCCTTCACGCGTCTTGTGAGCAGTCGAGCAAGCATTCAGTTATATCGCACAGACTGGGAAAGTTCCCCAACGAGCCATAACTGTAGTCCATTCTGTCACACCAGACTCGCAGGTCGCTGCCGGATCGGTGCGGGAGGACAATTCCCTGGGAGAACGCGTCAGCCGACGCCCTGGACGACGCGCATCAGAATGAAGACGACGAACAGCAGAACCATGATCGACAAATCCAGCCGAACGCCGCCCAGATTCAGCGGCGGAATGATCCGGCGAAGCAGCTTCACCGGCGGATCCGTCACTGTGAAAATCGCCTCGAGCAGGACGACCATCACGCCGGACGGATGCCAATCCCTCGCGAACGAGCGAATGAATTCGACGATGATCCGGCCGATCAGCAGAAGCCAGAAAACGAAGAGAGCGAAATAAATGACCGCGAACAAGGACACACCTTCACTCTGCGAGTACGGACGACAAGGTCTGTGTCCATAGTGCCCTACTGCTGGTTGTAGAAGCCCGTCTCGGCAATGCGACGACGCTCTTCGGCAGAGACGTCGACGTCTGCGGGTGAGAGGAGAAACACCTTCGTGGCAACCTTGTCGAACGAACCCCGCAGCGCGAAGGCCAGACCCGCGGCGAAATCGACGAGGCGCTTCGCATCGGCGTTACTCATCTCCACCAGATCCATGATGACGGGGGTTCCGTCTCGGAAACGCTCGCCGATCGTGCGTGCCTCGCTGTAGTCGCGGGGGCGGAGGGTGGTGATGGTCGCGACTGCGCCGCCGTCGTCCGGCACCACGGCGCGGCGCGGTTCCGGATTGCGGAGCTCGGATCGCGTGTCCATGGCGAGTGCACCGCGAGTGGACGGGCGGGTCGCACCGCCACCGGGTCGACCACCACCGCGCGCTGTCAGCGGTGCGACACGAGTGCTGTGCCGGGGAGCCGCTCCGGCGTACGCCGGCTCCGGGTAGTGCTCACGGTCGTTGTAGGCGTCACGGTCGTCGTCACGATCGTCGAGCTCGTAGCCGCCCCGACCTCGCGAAGGCCGCGGAGCGTCCGTCTCGTCGAGGTAGTCGTCTTCGTAGTCGTCGAGCGGGACCATGCCGAAGTAAGCCTTGAACTTGTGCATCGTGCTCATCGGTCGAACCTCCGGGGCGTGGGGCGTACGGCGAAAACGGTACGGATGTGACTGGTGTTGTTCGTCGCTGTCATGGCGAGGTTATCGGCCGGGGGCCCAGGATCGCGGTACCGACACGCACACACGTGGAACCGTGTCGCACAGCTTCTTCCAGATCCCCGGTCATACCCGCGGACCGCTGCAATGCCTCGGGATGGACACGCAGCAGGTTCTCGTGAATCGCGGCCAGGTCGGCAAACGCCGCATCGGCATCGGACTCGATCGGCGGCACCGCCATCACCCCGGCGAATCGCAGTGCGGTCGATTCGGCGACACGATCTGCCAACTCCGCCAACTCTTCTCGCGGCGCACCGCCGCGATGAACGTCGCCGTCCAGACTCACCTGCAGTAGCACGTCGAGGGGCGCAGCTCGGTCGCCGTCGTCGAGTGCACCGCGAACAGCCTTGTCCAGGGCGGTGATCAAGCGGGCACTGTCCACCGAATGGATCGAATACGCCCAAGCGGCAACGTTCTTGGCCTTGTTGCGCTGCAGGTGGCCGATCATGTGCCAGCGGATACCGTCCGATCCGAGCTCGACCACCTTGCTCGTCGCGTCCTGCTCGCGGGACTCTCCGAACTCGCTGCATCCGAGTTCCCGCAGGATCTCGATATCGGACGCAGGGAAGAACTTGGTGACGGGGAGAAGCGTGACCTCGCCGGGATCACGATCTGCGGCAACGCATGCCGCGGTGAGGCGGTCACGTACGGCGGTCAACGCATTCTCGATGTCGGCCCGCCTGTTGCCGCCGTTCGCATCACCCTCACTCATCGGGAGGTATCCATCCAGATCACGCTCGCCAGTCTGCCTGTCGGCGCGGCGCGGCGGTGGCTGTACAGAGTGCGGTCGGCCATCGTGTCACGGGGATCCTGCGCGACACCCGAGATACCGGCAGCCAGAAGCTGTTGGCGCACACCGGCTCTGATGTCGAGGCCGGGTGTCCCCTTCTTGGTCTTGGTGGCGCTTCCGGGAAGGTGCTTCTCGACGTCGGCACGCATCGACGCAGGCACCTCGTAGTAATCACCGCTCGCTGCGGGCCCGAGGAACGCGCCGATGTCGCCAACGGACGCACCGACGCTCACCATGGCCTCGAGTACCCGCGGAACGATGCCGATCCTGGCTCCGACGCGCCCTGCGTGCACCGCAGCGATCACGCCCGCGCGTTCGTCGGACAGAAGAAGCGGGACGCAGTCCGCCGTGAGCACGACCAGCGCAAGATCACGTTGCGTGGTGACGACCGCGTCGGTGGCGTCGAGGGGCTCCTCGACCGGCCCGGTGACCACCTGCACCGTCCGAGAGTGGATCTGGTCCATCCACACCAGCCGGTCAGGGGTCAGACCGATCTCACGCGCCAGCCGAGCCCGATTGGACGCGACCGCTGCAGGGTCGTCCCCGACGTGGTCGCCCAGGTTGAAGGTGTCGTAGGGAGGCTCCGAGACCCCACCTGCACGAGACGTGACAACTCTCCGCACCCGGAAGGGGGAAGCGGGCGAGTCGGTCACCGTCGCATGAAGGAGGGCACGTCGACGTCGTCTTCGCCCTCGTCGTCCGCAATCGGAACGCGGCGTCCGTTGCCCGGATTGCCGAGCGGCGGAAGGCTGCTGGGAGCCGACGGCGAGGTGTCGCGGAAGACCGCAGGTCCGGAATCGTCCGAGGAGAGCTCCCCCGCGCGTCCGTTGCCCACCTGTGCCCGAGCGTGCGTTCCGGCGGACTCCACGGGTCGACGGGCGGGCGCGCCGCTGTCGAATCCGGCAGCGATGACGGTCACGCGCACCTCGTCTCCGAGCGAATCGTCGATGACGGTGCCGAAGATGATGTTCGCATCGATGTGCGCAGCTTCCTGCACGAGCGATGCCGCTTCGTTGATCTCGAACAGTCCGAGATCGGATCCACCGGCGATCGACAGGAGGACTCCGCGTGCGCCTTCCATCGAAGCCTCGAGGAGTGGGGAGTTGATGGCCGACTCGGCGGCCTTGATGGCGCGACCCTCACCACGTGAGGATCCGATTCCCATCAACGCGCTTCCGGCGCCGGACATGACGCCCTTGACGTCGGCGAAGTCGACGTTGATCAGACCGGGTGTGGTGATCAGGTCGGTGATGCCCTGAACGCCGTTGAGGAGAACTTCGTCCGCGCTCCGGAACGCGTCCATCAGGCTGACGGCGGCGTCGCCCAGCTGCAGGAGACGGTCGTTCGGAATGACGATGAGGGTGTCGCACGACTCGCGAAGCCCCTGAATGCCCACGTCGGCCTGGCCGCCGCGACGCTTGCCCTCGAAGGAGAACGGGCGCGTGACGACGCCGACGGTGAGCGCCCCGAGCTTGCGCGCGATACTCGCGACGACGGGCGCTCCACCGGTACCGGTGCCGCCACCCTCGCCTGCGGTGACGAAGACCATGTCGGCGCCCTTGAGCACCTCTTCGATCTCGTCCTTGTGGTCTTCGGCAGCCTTGCGGCCGACCTCGGGGTCGGCGCCGGCGCCCAGCCCACGGGTGAGCTCGCGGCCGACGTCGAGCTTGACGTCCGCGTCGGACATGAGCAGCGCCTGCGCGTCGGTGTTGACCGCGATGAACTCGACTCCCTTGAGTCCTTGTTCGATCATGCGGTTGACCGCGTTGACGCCGCCGCCGCCGATGCCGACGACCTTGATTACGGCGAGGTAGTTGTGCGGGGGCGTCATGGGCTCTCGCCTTCCGTGGTTATTTCTGCTTCGAACTGTGCGGTCTGTGAGATGTGCCAAACCCTCAACCTGAACCATAGGTTCATAGTTATGTCAAGTGCTCGACTGTCAAAACCGTAGAGACACTCGCGCGGACGGTCGATTAGGCGCGCCGACACACGAGGAGAAAGTTGATCGACTCAGCGCGTGGTGGGTAGATCGGGGCTCGACACGTCGTACGTCTGGCCCGGCTGCGTCAGCAGCGGAAGTGCAACGGCTGCTTTGTGTTCGGAATCGTCGCTGCTCCCCCACACCACCACGCGACCGTCCAGCAATGTCAGCGACACGGCCGAGATGCTCGGCGCGTCGATGCGGGCGACCTGAATCCGCAGCGACTCGGACAGCGACGTGAGAACGGCGAGCGCGGCGCGTGTTTCGAGATTGCCGAACGAGGGCGACGCGACCACCAGTTGCACGACACCCGGCGGCGGCGGTTCCACGGCGAAGTCCACCCCCGCCGCGTCCATGAGGTGCGTCCCGTCCGGCGCGTCGAAGAACACCACGGGAACCCGTTCCTCGACCGTGACTCGCACGGTAGACGGGTACACCCGCTGGACACGTACCGACGCGACCTTGGGAATGGCCGCCACCCGCGTTGCTGCACCGTCCGTGTCCACGCGTGGGAGCGGTTGTCCCACGGGAACATCGAGCGTGGAGACTATCTGCTGCGTGTCGACCGCCAGGTTGCCCTCGACGTCGATCGCCTTCACCGCCAGGACGGGACCGAAGTATCCGACGCCCCCGAGGACACCCAGCAGCGCGACCACGATCACACCGATGATCCAGGTGCGGCGCCGTACCCGGCGAGGCGGCCGGGCCGGTGTGCGCCGGGCCCGCGAGCGGTCGGGCGGGACGCGTCGCGGCGTCGCAGCCGGGCGCGTTCTGGTCGATCCTCGCGAACTCACGACCGGTCTCGGTTCGCGGTGGTCGCCCGCAGCGCGTCGAGAATCTGCGACCCCAGCATGGTGACGTCTCCCGCGCCCATCGTGACGACGATGTCGCCGGCCTGGCACAGAGCGGCAACCTGGCGGGGCACCAGGGACAGATCCGGTTGGTAGTGAACAGGTTTGGTGACGGCCCGCGCCACGAGCGCGCCGGTCACACCGGGTACCGGTTCCTCACGAGCGCCGTACACGTCGAGAACCACGACTTCGTCGGCGAGGTCGAGCGCGCCGGCGAACTCGGTTCCGAACATCTCGGTCCGCGAATACAGGTGGGGTTGAAAGACGACCACCACACGGCCGGCCGGATCACCGGGAGACCCGGCGGTGGCTACGAGTTCGGCTGCCGCGCCGAGGACGGCGCGCACCTCGGTGGGATGGTGGGCGTAGTCGTCGAAGACGCGGACTCCGCGCTCGCGGCCGCGCAACTGGAAGCGGCGGTGCACGCCACCGAAGCCGGCGAGCCCTTCGAGGACCTCGTCGACGGCGGCGCCGGACTCGGTCGCCGCTACGAGAGCGGCCAACGCGTTCAGTGCCATGTGTTTCCCAGGGACAGCGAGGCGCACGGTGCGCGCACGCTCCTCCCCCGCCAGGTGGAACTCGACGACGCCGCCGACGTCCTTGGGCTCCCAGCCGAGGAATTGCACGGCGAACTCGACGCCCGAGTCGGCGGCGGGGGGCTCGCTGCCGTACCCCAGTACGCGGACGGCGGGCAACGCGGAGGCCGCTCGGAGTGCGAATTCGCGTGAACCCGGATCGTCCAGGCACACGAGCAGCACACCTCCGTCGCTCAAGCGCGCGGCGAAGCGGTCGAACACGTCGACATAGGCCTCGACGCTGCCGAAGTAGTCGAGGTGATCGGCCTCGATGTTGGTCACGACGACGAGATCCGGGTCGTACTGCAGCAACGATCCGTCGCTCTCGTCCGCCTCCGCCACGAAGACGTCGCCGCTTCCGTGGTGCGAATTGGTTCCAGCCTCGTTCAGCTCACCGCCGACTGCGAACGACGGATCGAATCCGCAGTGTTGCAACGCCACCACGAGCATGGACGTGGTCGACGTCTTGCCGTGCGTACCGGACACGAGCAGAGTGCGGTATCCCGTCATCAACGAGGCGAGAACGGCCGGCCGCAGCAGAACCGGAATTCCTCGCCGGTTGGCTTCCACCAGTTCGGGATTGGTCTTCGGGATGGCGGCGTGCGTCGTGACCACCGCAGTCGGACCCGCAGGCAACATGTCGAGAGCGCTCGCGTCGTGCCCGATTCGAATCTGGGCACCGCGGGCTCGGAGCGCGACGACACCGCGGCTCTCCTTGGCGTCGGACCCGGAGACCTGGCCGCCACGTGCGAGCAATATCCGGGCGATGCCCGACATGCCGGCACCACCGATTCCCACCATGTGTACCCGCTGAAGTTCGGGAGGCAGAGGAGCATCGTTCATGGGCGCGGTCCCCGCGCGACATCCAGGACGATCCGCGCGACCTGCGTGGCCGCGCCCTTGTGACCGGCACCCGCCGCCGCCGCACTCATGGCGGCGATCCGAGGCGCATCGGTCAAAAGGTCGACGACTTCGGTCGCGACGAACGACGTCGTCAAGTTCGCGTCGGTGACGAGAACACCGCCGCCGGCGGCAACGACCGATCGCGCGTTCAACTCCTGCTCTCCGTTGCCATGGGGCAAGGGTACGTAGAACGCGGGCAATCCCACCGCAGACACTTCGGCGACGGTCATGGCGCCGGATCGGCAGACGGTGGCGTCGGCGGCGGCGTACGCGAGATCCATCCTGGTCAGATACGGCACAGCCACGTACGGCGCGCGCGGATCGGTGTGTTCGACGGTCACCGTGTTCTTCGGCCCGTGTGCGTGCAGAACCGATACTCCGGCCGCGGCCAGAGCAGACGCGGCGCCCGACACCGCGTCGTTCAGCGAGCGCGCTCCCTGTGATCCGCCGGTCACCAACAGCACGGGCCCCTGAGCGGGCAGGCCGAAATGAGCACGGGCTTCGGCGCGCAACGCGGGGCGATCGAGATCGGTGATGGTCGGACGTACGGGAATTCCCACGATCTCGGCGTCGGGCCGGCCCCGTCCGGTGACACCCGACCCGGCTCGAGCCGCGAGAACTCGGGCCGCGATGCGGGCACCGACCTTGTTGGCGATGCCCGCGCTCGCGTTGGCTTCGTGCACCACGACCGGCACTTTGCGTGACCGTCGCAGCGGGCCACGTCCGGCTGCGAGGTAGGCCGACACCGACACGTATCCGCCGAATCCGACGATCACATCGGCGTCGGTTCGATCGATGACGCGGCGGGTCGCGCGTACGGACGACATCACGCGCGCCGGCAGCTTGAACAGTGACCCGGTGAGCTTGCGCGGCAACGGAACCGGCGGAACCAGCGCAAGTTCGTAGCCGCGCGCAGGGACCAGAGTCGTTTCGAGCCCCCGCTCGGTACCGAGAGCGGTGATGCGGACGGTCGGATCGAGTTCGCGCAGCGCATCGGCGACCGCGAGGGCCGGTTCGATGTGTCCCGCCGTGCCTCCGCCGGCGACGATCACCGAGAGTGTTCTCGGAGTGGAACTCACCTGCGCGGTCTCCGTTCGTGTGTCTCGGTGCGGCGCGGTTCGGTACGTCGCTGTTCGGTACTTCGCGGTTCGCCGCGTCGGCCGGGTTCGGCGCGGCGAGGCGCGGACCCGACGGCCTTCTGTGCCCTCTGCGCCTTCTGTGCCGTGCGTGCCGTCATCGGTTTCACGGGTGGTACCGGCTTACGGGTGGAACGTGCTCGTGCCACCGCCGCTCGCGTGGCCGAATAGGGTTCGGGCATGGGAAGTTTGAGCAGGCGCCCGAACTTTCCGTCTCGCCCCGCGGCCAGCGCGGCGATGGCTTCGGGCTCGTGTCGAGCCGCATTGGCGATGATGCCGAACATCATCAACGTGATCGCCGTCGACGAGCCGCCGTAGGACACGAGCGGTAACTGCAGGCCGGTGACCGGGAGCAAGCCGATCACGTAGCCGATGTTGATCACGGCCTGACCGAACACCCACGTCGTCGACGCGGCAGTGAGCAAGCGCAGGAACGGATCTGCCGATCGCATGGCGATGCGGATGCCGGTGTAGACGAACAGTCCCAGCAGACCCAGGATGACCAAGCATCCGATCAAACCGAGTTCCTCGCCGATGATGGCGAAGATGAAGTCGTTGTGCGCGTTGGGAAGATAGTTCCACTTGGCGCGAGACTGACCGAGACCGCGTCCGAACAGGCCGCCGTCGGCGAGGGAGTATTTGGCCTGCTGCGACTGGTAGCCGAGTCCCTGGGGGTCGTCGCCGGGGTTGAGGAACGCCTTGACGCGGTCCGATCGGTAGCCGGCAGTGAAGGCCAGCGTGGTCGCCACGGCCATACCGCCGCCGAAGATACCCGCGAAGAGTCGGGCATCCACACCGGAGAACCACAGCAGCGCAACGAGAATGATGCCCAGAGCGATAGCGGTGGACAGGTTGGGCTGCAGTACGACCAGGCCACACATGAGCAGTGCGGCCGGAACCAGCGGAATCAGAATTGCTTTCAGAGGCGCGCCCTCGCTGCGGCGCGAGGCGAGAAGGTGCGCTCCCCACATGGCCAGGGTCACCTTGGCGAATTCGGACGGCTGAAAGGACACCGATCCGAGCACGAACCACCGACGCGCTCCCTGTGCCTCGGAACCGATTCCGGGGATGAGCACCAGGACGAGCATGACGATGGAGAGAAGGAACAGCGGGAACGACAGCTTGCGCAGCAGCCGCACGGGCACGCGCAGTACGAGGCAGAACGCGATCAGGCCCAGACCGACACCGATGAGCTGCTGTGTGAAGAGACTGTAGGCGGACCCGTCACTGGAGATGGCCTCGACGGACGATGCCGAGAGGACCATCACGAGACCGAGTGTGGTGAGAAGAGCCGCCACCGTGACGACGAGATGGAACGACGCCAGTGGGCGGTTGGTCCAGGCGTCCATGCGCAGGCGCACGGCACCGACCGATCTGCGTTGTGGTGGACCGGACGGTGCCTCTTGGTGGCCGCTGTACTGGGGAGGGGCGCCGACCCGGCTCATCGCGTGTGTCCGGCCAGGTCGCCCGCGGTCAACGCGAGCGCTGCGGCTGCGAAGCTGTCGCCTCGATGGCCGTAGTCACGGAACTGATCGAACGACGCGGTGGAGGGCGCCAGGAGCACGGCGGACCCCGGGAGCGCGCGGGACGCTGCCTCCCGAACGACCCTTCTCATCACTTCGTCACCGTCAGTCACATCAGTATCATCGACCACATCAGCATCGTCCCCTGACAGGACCCGAACCACGGGAACATCGGGTGCGTGTCGCGCCAGAGCCCCGGCAATCTGGTCCGCGTCCCGGCCGAACACGACTGCGGCGATCAAGCGCGATGCGACGTCGCGAACCAGGTCGTCGACTACCGCTCCCTTGAGCAAGCCCCCCGCCAGCCACACGACGCGGTCGTGAGCGAGGATCGACGACCGGGCGGCGTGCGGGTTGGTGGCCTTCGAATCGTCGACGAACACCACTCCCCCGAGTTCGCGAACAACCGCGGCGCGGTGCGGGCCCACGCGAAAGCCGCGAAGTCCGTCGGCGACGGCACCCGCGGAGACGCCCACAGCCCTCGCCACACTTGCCGCTGCCAGAGCGTCCTGCAGACCTGCCGGCCCGGACGGTTCGATGTCCGCGACATCGGCCAACAACTCGCCGTCGGCGAAGACTCGGTCGACGAGGTGACCTGCTTCCACCCCGATCCGGCCCGGCCCCGAGGTCTCTGCGGTGAACCCGAACGTTTTCTCGGCACTCGCCCGCGGGAGCAACGTGCCTGCGATGGGATCGTCGAGACCGACGACACCGATACGACCGGAAACGGCACGAAGCTTGGCCTCGACGTATGCATCCATGCTGCCGTGCCAATCGAGGTGATCTTCTGCGATGTTCACGACGACTCCGGCGTCGGGCCGCACCGACGGCGCCCAGAACAGCTGGAACGAAGACAACTCGATGGCCAGGACGTCGGCCTGCTCGACATTTCTCAGGGCGTCGGCCACGGGAACCCCGATGTTTCCGCACGCGACCGCGCGTCGGCCGTCCGCCCGCAGGATCAACTCCAGCATCGACGTGGTGGTGGTCTTCCCGTTGGTTCCGGTGACGACCGCCCAGGTGCGCGGCGGGCCGTAGACACCGGCCCGGTCCACTCTCCATGCCAGTTCCACGTCGCCCCAGATCGGCACACCGGCAGCGGCTGCGGCGTCCAGCGGCGATGCATCGGGTCGAAAACCGGGGCTGGTGACCACAAGAGCGAATTCGGACACCGCGGCGGCGTCGAGCTCCGAGATCACGACCGTCTCGGCGCCCAGGGCAGCGCACCGCTCCAACTCACCGGAATCGGAGTCGGCGACGGTCACCCGGGCACCGAGGTCGAGTAGGACCGGCACCACGGCGCGTCCGGTCACCCGGCCACCGGTCACCAGAACCCGCTTACCGGCGAGTGATTCGAGCACCATGTCAGTCGCCGACAGCAGAGAGGTACTCGCTGTAGAACAGGGCGAGACCCACCGCCGACGATATCGCCGCCAGCAGCCAGAACCGGATGATCACCGTGGTTTCCGCCCAGCCGCCGAGCTCGAAGTGGTGATGGAACGGTGCCATCCTGAAGACACGGCGCCGGCTGGACCGGAACACCGCCACCTGAATCACGACCGACGCGGCCTCGGCGACGAACAGCGCACCGATGACGACCATGAGCAGTTCGGTGCGGGTCACGATGGACAACCCGGCCAACAGACCGCCGAGGGCCAAGGATCCGGTGTCACCCATGAAGATCTTGGCGGGAGCTGCGTTCCACCACAGGAATCCGATGCACGCACCTGCGGCCGACGCACAGATCAGCGCCAGATCCAGAGGATCACGCACGTCGTAGCAACCCGGGCCCGGGCTCGTGGAGCACGCCTGTCGGTACTGCCAGAAGGTGATGACCGTGTACGCGCCGAGCACGAGCGTCATGGACCCCGCGGCAAGACCGTCGAGTCCGTCGGTGAGGTTCACCGCGTTGGACCACGCGCTGACCAGCAGGTAGCAGAACAGGATGAAGACGATGCCGCCCATCGACACGGTCGCGATGTCGCGAACATACGACAGCTGCACGCTGCCCGGTGTGAGCCCGCTTCCACCGTTGAACTGAAGTGCCAGAACGCCGAAGATGACGGCGGCGAAGAGCTGGCCGACCAGTTTGGCGGTCTTGTTCAAGCCGAGGTTGCGTTGCTTGCGAATCTTGATGAAGTCGTCGAGGAATCCCACCACGCCGAGGACGGTGGTCAGACCCAGGACGAGCAGAGCCGACACGGAGGGACCGTCGGCGTCGTAACCGATGCCGATCAGGTGCGAGCCCCAGTACCCGGCCCACAGACCCGCCAGGATCGCGACGCCGCCCATGGTGGGCGTACCGCGCTTCGACTGGTGACTGGCCGGACCCTCGACACGGATCTCCTGCCCGAATCCCTGCTTGGAGAACGCCTTGATCAGTACCGGAGTGAGAAGGATGGCCACCGCCAGCGCAATTCCGCCGGCAAACAGGATCTGCCTCAACGACTCTCCTCCTGCTGGTCGCCCTGCGCGAGCAGTGCGTCCGCGACCGACCACAGGCCGATCGACTGCGAGGCCTTCACCAACACGACATCCCCCGGTTCCACCTGTGCTGTCAACAACTCGATCGCGGCGGCCGCGTCGGGAACGAGGACGGCTTCGTCGCCCCACGACCCTTCCATCACCGAACCCTGGTACATGGCATGACTCGGCCGCCCCGATCCCACCACGATGAGCTTGCTCACCGCGAGACGAACGGACAACCTGCCTATCCGGTCGTGTTCGATGACGGACTCGTCGCCCAACTCACCCATCTCACCGAGCACCGCCCACGATTTCCGGCCGCCGTCACGTCCGCTGCGAGACATGGTGACCAGCGCCTTGAGCGCCGCGCGCATCGAATCGGGGTTGGCGTTGTAGGAATCGTTGACGACGGTCACGCCGTCGGCACGCGTGCGCACATCCATGCGCCGCTGCGAGGCGGCTTCCGCACCGCTGAGCGCAGTGGCAACCTTGTCGACGCTCATCCCGACCTCGAGCCCCACGGCGGCGGCGGCCAACGCGTTTCCGACCTGATGCTCGCCGTGGACCAGAAGCGACACCCGAGACGTCCCCGCCGATGTCACCAGGTCGAACGACGCACGCGCAGTGTCGTCCAGCGTCACGTTCTCGGCGCGAACATCGGCCGAGTCCGCTTGTCCGAATGTGACGACACGCGCCGCGGTGCGCGCCGCCATGGCCGACACCAGGTCGTCGTCCGCATTCAGAACGGCGAGACCCTCGGCGGGCAAGGCCTCGACCAGCTCGCCCTTCGTCTCCGCGATCGCCTCACGTGACCCGAACTCGCCGAGGTGTGCGGTGCCCACGTTCAGGACGACACCGATCCGGGGCGGCGCGATCTCGGCCAGAGCGGCGATGTGGCCGCGGCCGCGGGCCGACAACTCCAGCACGAGGAAATCCGTCGACTCGTCGGCCCGTAGCGCGGTCCAGGGGTGACCGAGTTCGTTGTTGAAGGATCCGGGAGGAGCGACGGTCGACCCTGCCGCGCTGAGGACGGCGCGCAGCAGATCCTTGGTCGACGTCTTGCCCGACGACCCGGTGACGCCCACGACCGTCAGGCCGTGCGATGCGGTGAGTTGCGTGACGGATTCCCTGGCCAGTCGAGCGAGCGCCTCCAACACCGCAGCTCCCGACCCGTCGGCGTCGTGCTCGAGTGCCATGGCCCGGCTGCTGTGTGGAGTCTTCTCGACCACGACGGCCGCGACACCGACCGGGCGCGCCGCCACCACGGCGACCGCACCGGCCTCTACGGCAGCGACAGCGTGATCGTGCCCGTCGACTCGGTTACCGGGCAGAGCGAGAAACAGACCACCGGATGTTGTTGCGCGCGAGTCGAATTCGACGGTCCCACTCACCACGACCGATGGGTCGGGCACGTCGTGCAAAGTGCCCCCGACGATGTCGGCGATGGCGCCGATCGAGAGCGGAATCATTGCAGTCCCCCAGTACGTGTGATGACGGTGTCGATGGCCTCCGCGAGGACCGTCCGATCGTCGAACGGATGCTTCACTCCGTCGATCTCCTGCCCCACCTCGTGACCTTTGCCGGCAACGAGAACAACGTCGCCGGCGCGCGCCCACTGCACGGCTGCATCGATCGCATCGCGTCGACCGTCCACCACGCGAATCTCCGCACGCCTGTCGGCGGGAACGGTACGAGCGCCGGCGGCAACGGCGGCCCTGATGGCCGCGGGATCCTCGCTCCGCGGGTTGTCGTCGGTGATCACCGCGAGGTCGGCACCGGCTGCGGCCGATGCGCCCATCAACGGCCGCTTGTCCGCGTCGCGGTCACCGCCCGCCCCGAACACGACCGCGATGCGCCCGTCGACCTGAGTACGCAGGGTGGCCAGCACGGCATCGAGAGCGGCCGGCTTGTGTGCGTAATCGACGACGGCGAGGAACGGCTGGCCCCTGTCGATGCGCTGCATCCGGCCAGGGACATCGACGTCGGACATGGCCCCGAGGGCAGCTGCCGGGTCGACGCCGACCGCAGCGCACGTCGCGGCCGCGAGCAGGGCGTTGGCCACGTTGTATCGACCGGGAAGGCGCAGTGATGCACGCAGTTCACCGGGTTCGACGGTGAACGTCTGCGCACCGTCGGCGTCCCCGGTCCAGTCGGTGACCGTCCAGTCCGCATCGTCGGCGACCCCACCGACGGTCACGACGTGGTCCGCGCCAGCGCGCGCGATGCCCGCCATCCGCTTGCCCCAGTCGTCGTCCACGCACACGACCGCACGATCCGCGTGCACCGAGGACTCGGACGCGAAGAGCCGACTCTTCGTGAGGAAGTAGTCCTCGAAGCTCTCGTGGAAGTCCATGTGGTCCTGCGAAAGGTTGGTGAAGGCACCGACCGCGAAGTGCGTGCCGTCCACGCGCCCCAGTGCCAGCGCGTGCGACGACACCTCCATCACGACCGTGTCGACGCCCTGCTCGAGCATGGCGGCGAACATAGCGTGCAGGTGCGGCGCCTCCGGGGTGGTGAGCGCACTCGGCACCGGCCGTTTCCCGATCCGCGTCTCGATGGTGCCGATCAGACCGGGTGAACGGCCGGCGGCGCGCAGTGCGCTCTCGATCAGGTAGGAGGTGGTGGTCTTTCCCGATGTTCCGGTGATCCCGATGACGTCCAAGCGGGAGGACGGATGACCGTAGACCGTGGCGGACACCTCGCCCAGCACCGTGCGGGGAGCCGCGTGCACGAGCACCGTGAGCGGCGTGCGAACGTCGAGCTCACGGATCGATTCCAGCCCGTCCGGGTCCGTCAGGACCGCTACCGCACCGCGCTCGACAGCGTCCGCGACGAATCGGGCACCGTGCGAGCGGGCACCGGGAAGGGCGGCGAACAGGTCACCGGGCTCCACGTTCTGGGCGCGCAGTTCGATGCCGGTCAGCTGGGCCGCGCGTTCTCCCCCGAACGGCACGATCGTCGCCCCGATCTGCTTCGCCAGCACCGACGCCGACGTCACCGGCGGTCGCTCCGGCCTGAGGGGAGAATGAACGGGCACGAGCTCTTCGGCTCCTTTCGGGTGCTGACACTGGGATTGGGCCGACGTGTCAGGTTACCGGCGAGCCGATTTCGACTTCAGTCGGCCTGCAGGGTCAGACGCTTCCCTGCGGTCGACAGCGGAACCCCGTCGCGCTGCAACATCCACGACGCGATGCTGTGGAAAAGCGGAGCCGAGGACTGTCCTCCCGACCCGTCGGAGCTGCGGGTCGGAGCGTCGAGCATGATGCCGATGACGTATCGAGGGTCGTCCGCGGGAGCAATGCCGGCGAAGGTGATCCAGTAGTTGGAGTTGGAGTAGCACTTGCACGCCGGATCGACCTGCTGCGCCGTACCGGTCTTGCCGCTGATCTGATATCCGTCGATTGCGGCCGCCACACCGGTGCCACGCTGGTTTCCGTTGTCGGCCTGGGTGACCGCCCGGAACATGTCGCGCACCGTGCTCGCCGTCTGCGGGCTGACCACCTGAACACCCGCGGGACGTTCGGCGTCGGTGGCGTTGCCGTTGGCATCGACAGTCGCCTTGACGATGCGCGGAGGGACGCGCACCCCGTCGTTGGCGATCGCCTGATACATCCCGGTCATCTGCAACAGGGTCATCGACAGACCCTGCCCGATCGGCAGATTGGCGAACGTGCCCCCGGACCACTGATCGCGACTCGGCACGTCACCGGAGCTCTCGCCCGGGAGCCCGACGTCGGTGCGCTGACCGAGGCCGAACTTCTGCAGCATCTCGGCGTAGCGGTCCTCACCGACGCGTTGCGCCAGCATGAGTGTTCCGACGTTGGAGGACTTACCGAACACACCCGTCGTGGTGTACGGCGCCACCCCGTGGACCCAGGCGTCGTTGACCGTGACCCCGGACATCGTGATGTTTCCCGGAACCTGCAACACCTCGTCCGGGTTGGTCAGGCCGTATTCGATTGCAGCGGAGGCAGTCACGATCTTGTTGACCGAACCGGGCTCGAACGGTGACGTCACGGGCAGGTTGCCCATCTGGGCGGTCGGCGAGTTGTTCCCCACACCGATCGAGGGGTTGAACGTGCCGTCGTTGGACATGGCCAGCACTTCGCCGGTGTGTGCGTCCAACACCACTGCCGACGCGTTCTTCGCACCGGACAGGTCTTTCGCGGACTGCACCTGCTGCTGCACGTAGTACTGCAGGTCGGAGTCGATGGTCAGTTCGACGCTGGACCCGTTGACCGCCGATTGCTGATCGCGCCAGCTGCCGGGGATGACGGCACCATCCGATCCCCGGTCGTACGTCCGCGACCCGTCGGTTCCCGCCAATGTGGAATCCAGCGAACTCTCGAGCCCGAGCAGTCCGTGTCCGTCCCACCCGGTGGCACCGACCAGGTTCGCGCCCAGTGATCCACCGGGGTATTCGCGAATGTCCTGACGTTCCAGGCCGACCTCGGGAAACTCGGTGTTGATCTTCGCAGCAGCCGCCGGGTCCACGCTGCGGACCAGGTAGACGAACGTCTCCGTGGACGTCATCTTCGCCAACACGTCTTTCTCGGTCACGACCGAGCCGAGCGCGGACGCGACGCCGGCGGCGATCTCGTCGATACGCCGATCGGGGTCGGGCTCCGAGGGGTCCTTGGCCTTCGCCGCTTCCAGATCCGCCCGCACCTTGGCGGGCTGGAACGTCAGGGCCTTGGCTTCCATCGTGAACGCGATCGGACTTCCGCTGCGATCGAGGATGGACCCGCGGGTGGCGGGGTCGACGATCGTGGTCGAGCGCTGATTCGCCGACTGGGCGGAGAGCGTCGGACCTTGGAAGACCTGAATCCACAACAGTTGCAGCGCAGCAACTCCGAGTACGGCGAACATGACGAACCGACCCACGCGGAAGCGCGAGCCGGACCCGTCCGGCCGACGGGAGACCATTCGTGAGGACCCGCGAGGCGCGGCGGGGCGCGGCGGGGCCGTGCGATGCGGGGGACGGCGGGTCGGTGTACTCACGCCGGTACCTGCTGTTCGCCTGCGGGTGCGGCCGGTGCGGGTGCAGCCGGTGCGGGTGCGACGGCTGCGGGAGCCGGCGTCGTGGTCGGTGCCGAAGGAGCCGGAGCCGGAGCCTGAGCCGAGGTGGGCGCTGAGGATGCCGACGGCGTCGCCGAAGCGGTGGGTGTCGGAGTCGCCGAGGCGGACGTGGTCGACGTCCCGGATCCCACGGGAGTCAACGCCTCTCGGCTCAGCGCGGTGGCCCCGGCCGTATTGGGCGAGCCCACGACGGGACCTGTCGGCGCGGCGGCGTCGAAGTCGGGGGCGGGCGGGCCGGCCGCGGGAGCCGGTTTACCGATGACCTGCACGGAGCCGTCGGGAGCCACGACGAGCCGCGGGACGTCCTTGGTGGGAATCATGCCGAGTTCCTTCGCGCGCTTCGCCAATTCTGGTGCCGAATTGGCCGTTTCGACGTCGCGCTCGAGGCCGGCAGCCTGTTCGGCGAGACTCTGATTCTGCTGACGCTGGGCCGTCAGCGCGTAGGAATCTTCCGTGGAGCGGGTGGTGAGCAGCAGCGTGAGAGCAAGCCCGACCGACAACAATCCGATGACGAGGGTGACGAAGGGAATGCGCGCCGCGATCGATCCACCCGCGCGAGGTGAGTCCGAACCCGACTTGGTGTGTACCTGCGCGCGTTGCTGACGCTTGTCGTACGCCCGCTTGGCCGCACCCGTCCGCGACGTCCGCGTGGACGGCCTGGAGACCTCGAGATCCCTCCGTGGGGATGTGACCGGGACGCTCATGCAGACCTCCTGGAGACTCGCTCTGCAGCGCGTAACCGAACAGGCGCCGACCGGGGGTTGTCGACGATTTCTTCTTCGGACGCTTTTTCGGCCCCGCGGGTGAGGAGCCGGAACTGCGGTCCGCTGCCGGGCAGTTCGACCGGAAGACCTTCGGGGCTCGTCGACCGTGTGAGGGGCGTCAGCTCCTGCTTGACCACACGATCCTCGAGCGATTGGTACGACATGAAGACGACGCGTCCACCCACACGCAGGGACGCGAGTGCCGGTGCGATGGCATCGCGTAGGGAGTCGAGTTCACGGTTGACCGCGATTCGCAGCGCCTGGAACGTCCGCTTGGCCGGGTGCCCGCCTGTACGTCTGGTCGCGGCCGGGATGCTCGCATACAACAACTCCACCAACGGACCACTGGTGGTGAACGGCGTTCGCTCGCGCCGGCGCACCACGGCGGAAGCGATTCGGCCGGCGAACCGTTCCTCACCGAACGTGCTCAGGATGCGGGCGATTTCGCCGTGCGTGGCGGTGTTCAGAATGTCGGCCGCAGTCGGTCCCTGAGTCGGGTCCATCCGCATGTCGAGCGGGGCGTCCACGGAATACGCGAATCCACGATCGGTCGAGTCGAGTTGCATCGACGACACTCCGAGATCGAACAGGATGGCGTCCACGGAGTCCTCTGCGTCGAGACCCGCTTCGATCAACGCGTCGGCGATCCCGTCGTAGGTGGTGCGAACGAGGGTGACTCGATCACCGAACTCGGCCAGCCGCTGCGCAGCCATGGCCAGTGCGTCGGGGTCGCGATCGAGTCCGACGAGGCGCAGGTCCGGGTAGCTGGAGAGAAAATGCGCCGAATGCCCACCGAGACCGAGGGTGGTGTCGACGTACACCGGCGACGACGCAGCGGTGATGGCCGGACCGAGCAGATCGTCGGCGCGGTGCAGTCGAACGGGAACGTGCGAGAAGCTCGGAGGCCGGTCGTCGTTCTCTGAGAAACCGGGAGCGGGGGGTTGGCCTTTCTCGCCATCCGCCATGCGCTGTCCTCCGGCCAAGATCGAACTCGATGAGTGTTACCGCGGTCCGGTGGGTACTGCGAGGTCTCTGTCCGAGGCGAGAACCTGGCGTTGGGGAAGTACGTCAGGGTCTCTCCCGGCACCTGGCGCTGGGGAAGTGCGTCAGGGTCCGGTTCGGGCAGAGGCCACGCAGTAACCACCACGGGCCGGTCGTGCAGTGAATCGCTGGTGCTTTACAACAATCCTTGGAGCGCTTCGTCGACCGCCTGAGAGAAGTCGTCTTCGTGTTCGTCGGAGTAGGAGTTCCAGGCTTCGGCGTCCCACAGTTCGAGGTGGTCGACCGATCCGAGAACGACACATTCCTTGGTAAGCCCCGCGTACTGCCGGTGCGCGGGGGCGATGGTGATGCGACCCTGCGAGTCCGGGTGCTGCTCGTCGGCGCTACCCGCGAAGTTGCGGATGAACGCACGCGCACTCGGATTCGACCGCGACGCTTGAGCCAGCCGCTCGGCTCGTTCCGCGAAGACAGCACGGGGGTAGATGTCCAAGCTGTGGTCCTGCCCTTTGGTCACCATCACCCCTCCTGCCAACTGATCACGAAACTTGGCCGGCACGGTCAGCCGGAACTTGTCGTCGAGCTTGGGCGTGTAGGTACCGAGAAACACTCGACACCTCCACTCGCGCCCACCGCGGGCTTCCGTCTCCCGCTGTCCACCACTTTACCCCACTTTTCTCCACACACAATCTTATGGAGGCACGAGTTCTGTGAATGGTCACCATTTTCGCAGGTCGACGATGTGGGTCCCGGTGGGAGCAAAATCGGAGACAGGGAACTGAAACTTACCGACAACGGCGTTCGAGCCCGCGTTCGAGCACGAAAGGCCGTGGTGACAGGACTCTCGACCCCTCGAGTGGGGCGCGGTGGGAAATCGGCGGCCACCGGGGGGCGTGGTGGGGAGTCCGGGGGGAAGAACGACAAAAGCGCGGCACCCGTGGGTGCCGCGCTTGCGTCTGATGTCGAGCCTGTCGCCCTACTCCTGGTCGAACCGCTTTCTGAAGCGATCCTCCATACGGGACGTGAATCCCTTACGACCGCCCCGCTTCGGGGTACCGGCGCTACGTGGCGCACTGCCGGTAGCGGCGGTCGACCCCTCGTCGGCGCCGCCGTTGGGCGGAACCTTCTTCGAACTCTTCAGGAGTAGGAGCACTCCCGATCCGAACATGAAGACGAAGCCGATCAGGCTGATGACCGGAAAGCCGCCAGGCTTGAACGGCAAGGCGACTCCGGCGATGAGTAGTACGAGCCCGATGACGAACAGGGCAGCCGCTTGGAAGCGGCGCCTGGTCGACGCAACCCTCATACGTCCACCGCGAACTGTGGACGCGAATTTGGGGTCTTCGGCATAGAGAGCGCTCTCGATTTGATCGAGCATGCGCTGCTCGTGCTCGGAGAGTGGCACGGTACCTCCCCCGGCACTTGATGGTGGCAACCGTTTCTTGCCAGAAACGGTGGATAGCCGACGTTGGCGGCTACCTGTTGTCGATGATACGAGCAGAATCGGCGGCGTACCACCTACCCGTTACACGTGTTCTCCAGAATCTCTCTACGAGCTGTGCCGAACGGCCCTCACGCCGAGATCGAAACCGGGATTTCCGACCGGTGAACACGATCGTCGACGGCGTGCAGAAAGCGTCCGACCTGCACGAAGAAGCCGTCGGCATCGTCTGCGGTCATTCGGTCGACCGAACCGGCCTCGACCGAGGCGCGCACAGAGGACCACCCCGCGAAATAAGCCGACCACTCGGCCAGATCCGGAGCGGACGAACCGATTCGAACCCAAGCGCTACGCGAGCGACCTCTTTTGGGTGCCGGGTCGACCGCAGCCAGTAAGGCCCCCGCGCCCCGCAACGCGGCGATGTACGCAGCCAGAAAACGCTCCGCAGGATCGGTAGCGCCGGCCGCCTCTTCGAGAAGCGCATCGGCACGGCGAAGCAAGACCCGAGCCTGAGGAGACAGCGGAGGACCGTCGCTGCTGCCGAACCGTCGATCGACTCCCCGCGCCGCTTCTTCCTGCCTCATCTTCATGTCCTCCTTCTGTGTCCCACATGGACCGCTGCGCATCCGATCCGTACTCGATGTAAGCATTGAGGTCGGACATTCGATTCCCAGCACTTATCGAACACATGTTCGATACGTCGAATATAACCCCGACCACTGACAGAAAGCGAGAGGAAGAGGTGAGTACGGTCCATCCCCACGCCGTCCCGGCACCGGTTCCTGTCGAGCTGTCCGCACACGAACTCCGAAGTCGACTACCCGAAGCGCTGTCCGTCTACGTCCAGGCCATGGGCTATCCCCACGGCACGGAACATCACCGCGCCCCCATGTGGGCCGAACACATCCTGCGTCCCGGGTGGCGTGCCGTCGGTGCGATGTCGCCGAGCGACGGAACCCTGGTCGCAATCGCCTACGGCTACAGCGGGGCCGGCCACCAGTGGTGGCATCGGCAGGTCCGCGACGGCATGCGGCGGGCAGGCTGGGACCGCGGTGCCGCCGAGGAGATGCTGTCCGACTACTTCGAACTCACCGAGTTGCACGTACTGCCCACCGCACAGGGCCAACGACTCGGCGAAGCCCTTCTGGCCGCTCTGCTGGACGGTCGGACCGAGAAGCACGTCCTGCTCTCGACTCCGGAAGTCGCCGGTGAAGACAACCGTGCGTGGCGTCTGTACCGCCGGTCGGGCTTCCGTGACGTCATCAGACGGTTCCACTTCGCAGGCGACACCCGACCGTTTGCGGTGCTCGGCCGCGAACTACCCATGACACGACACCCCGACAGCCTGGAGGCTCCCCAGTGATCGACGCCGTAGTGGTCGGATCCGGCCACAACGCACTTGTCTCGGCCGCCTATCTCACCGACGCGGGGTGGTCCGTGCGCGTGATCGAACGCGACACCGAGATGGGGGGCGCGGTCTCGACCGTGGAACGGTTCCCCGGACACGCCGTCGACCGAGGTTCGTCCGCACACATCATGGTGCGGCACTCCGGCATCATCGAGGAACTTCGCCTCGCCGACCACGGCCTGACGTACATCGACTGCGACCCGTGGGCGTTCGCGCCGGCGCCGCCCGGTAGCGACGAACCCGGAATCGTGTTCTCCAGCAGTCTCGACGACACGTGCGCGTCGATCGAGCCGGCGTGCGGGCAAGCCGACGCCGACGCGTACCGCGCATTCGTCGGCGTGTGGGGCCCACGCAGCGAACGCGTCATGAAGGCCTTCGCCCAGCCGCCGACAGCACGCGGGTTGTTCTCGTCCTTCTGGGGTATGGACGCCTCCGACGGCGGCAGCGAACTCTCACGCCAGTTTCTGACCACCGGTGACGCTCTTCTCGACGGGCTGTTCGACAGCGAACGACTGAAGGCCGCACTCGCGTGGTTCGGCGCACAATCCGGCCCGCCGATGTCCGAGCCCGGGACGGCGTCGATGGTCGGCTTCGCAGCTCTGATGCACACCCTCGGGCCGGGACGGGCCGTGGGAGGCAGCGGGTCGCTCAGCAAGGCGCTCGCGGCCAAGGTTCGGGCCGACGGCGGAACCGTGACGCTCGGCGACGCCGTCACCGAGATCAGGCGCCGCGGCGAAGGCTGGGTCGTGCGCACAGCGAGCGGTGAAGAAGTGGCCGCCCGTACCGTCATCGCCGGGTGTCACATCCTCACCACACTGGACCTCCTCGACAACGGCGGCTTCGATGCCGCTGTGACGGCAGGCTGGCGCAAATCGGTGCGTGTCGGACCGGGAATCGGCATGGTGGTTCGCGCATCGACGTCGTCTCTTCCCATCTATCCGAGTGCGCCCGACCTAGCGTCCTCGACGCACGGACTTCAGCTTCTCGTGCACGACCGTGCCCAACTTCGCCGCGCCCACGGCGCAGCAATGGCGGGTGACCTTCCGCCCAAGCCGGTGGTCCTCGCGATGAGCTTCAGCGCCGTCGATCCGTCCATCGCCCGGCCGGGTGAGCATCAGGTCTCGCTGTGGTCGCAATGGCACCCGTATCGGTTGTCCGACGGGCGCACCTGGCGCGGCGGGAGTGGGCGGGAGGTCGCAGAGCTCGAAGGTGACCGCATCATTGCCGAAACCGACTCGTACGCACCGGGATTCGCCGATTCGATCCTGCAGCGCCACGTTCAGTCGCCGTGGGATCTCGAGCAGGAACTCGGCTTGATCGGCGGTAATGTGATGCACGTGGAGATGTCGCTCGACCAGATGATGATGTGGCGACCGCTGCCCGCACTGTCCGATCAGAAAGTCCCGGGCGCCCCGTCGCTGTTCCTGACCGGTGCGTCGATGCATCCCGGTGGTGGCGTATCCGGGTCGAGTGGACGCAGCGCAGCTCGTCTGGCCATTGCCGAGCGGCGCGGCAGTCTGCTGCACCGCACTGTCGGTCGGCTCAAGCGGTGAGGTTCGGGCGGATACCGGCTGTGTTCGCAGTCGGTGCGGTGCTGGCGCAGATTTCCTATCCGCTGGTGTCCGGATCCGCCCGTGATGCCGTCACCTTCGCCGTGGTCGCACTGCTCGCTGCGGCGTGCTTGGCTCACGCCGTACAGACCCGAGGGCCGGCGTGGGCTCTCGCCCTGCTCGTCGTCACCGCCGGTGTAGGCCTCGTCGCGGAGATCATCGGTTCCAAGACCGGCTACCCCTTCGGTGACTACGCCTACGCGCAGGGACGCATCGGGCCCAGCGTGCAGGGTGTTCCCCTGGTGGTCCCCTTCGCCTGGACGGTCGGGCTCTACCCGGCCTGGTGTGTCGCCACCCAGCTGACGGTCAAGCCGCTCCCCCGTGTCGCGCTCGTGGCGGCAGGACTGGTCGGGTGGGATTTCTACCTGGATCCGCAGATGGTGCTCGACGGTCAGTGGACGTGGTTCAGCGACGCCGCGCAGCTCCCCGGCCTCCCCGACATCCCGTACACGAACTTCCTCGGGTGGGTACTGGTCGCGCTGATCATGGCCGTCGGGATGGAAGCGCTCGGACGTGTGCCCGCACGCACGACTGCCTATCCGGCGGTGCCCGTCGCCCTGTTCCTGTGGACGTGGCTCGGGTCGGCACTGGCCCACGCAGTGTTCCTGCCGGGGCTCGGATGGTCCGCCTTGTACGGCTTGGTCGCCATGGGAGTTGTCGGAGTTCCGCTGCTGGTGTCGCTACGATATCGCGTGTGTCACGACCTCCACTCGCGCGGCGATCGCGCAGGCTCTTCTCCGTCATCGCTCTGACCGTGCTCGTCGCTCCACTGCTGGCCGGTTGTCTGCGCGTGCAGGTCTCGATGGGTGTGTCCGCCAACGACCGGGTGTCCGGTCAGATCGTCGCGGCGACCATTCCGACGTCGGACTCCGATACCGGCCCCACACTGAATCCGCCGGATTCCATCGCGAGCAAGATTCGAGTGCAGCCGTACAACTCGGACGGATACGTCGGCAGCGAGGCATTCTTCAGCGATCTCACCTTCGGGGACGTGCAACAGCTCGCTGCGTTGTCCGATCAATCCGCCGGGGCGTATCAGCTGACTCTCACTCGCGCCGGGGACCTCGTGACGCTGGCCGGCCAGGTCGATCTGACCTCGGTTCCCGTACAGGGCACCGATGTTCAGTTCACCATCGCCTTCCCTGCCCGAGTGGCGACCACGAACGGCACCCGCGACGGAGACAACATCGTCACGTGGAAATTCCCCGCCGGCGAGAACACCACCGTCCGCGCCGAGGTTCGGTACTCCGATCCCAACACCCGGAGCTTTGCGGGCTGGGCGGGAATCGTCGGAGGTGTGACGGTCGGAGTGGCGGCAATCATCGCCGGTATGGCCTACGTGTCCAGGAACCCACCCGTTCGCCGGCGCGAGACGTCGGACACTTGATCGCTGGTGTGGTGCGGACGGGTACCGCCGTCAGCCTGCTCGGGGCCGCACTGGCCGCGGTCAACACGCTCACCGCGCCCCGCGTACGTCCGAACCCGACAGACACGTCGGCCGCCGAAACCATCACCGTCTGTATCCCGGCGCGCGACGAGGAACGCGACCTGCCGCTTCTGATCGCCGATCTTCGCGCTCAACGGGTCGCCGCGCCGATGCGTGTGCTCGTCCTCGACGACGGGTCGACCGACTCCACCGAAGCGGCGGCAACGCGCGCGATCGGCGGCGACGACAGGTTCACCATCCTCGACGGCGGCGTCGACGGCCAGGGAGGCGTCGGAAAGTCGGTGGCGTGCATCGAGCTCGGACGCGTTGCGCTGCAAGGCGAGTGCAGCGTTCTGATCTTTCTCGACGCCGATGTTCGGCTGGTTCCGGACGCCCTCGCGTCGGCCGTCACGGAACTGCGACGTGGGGGAACATCGTTGCTCAGTCCGTGGCCGCGACAGGATGCCGTCGGACTCGCCGAGCGTCTCGTCCAGCCGCTGCTCGTCTGGTCGTGGACCTCCACGCTCTACCTTCGGGGTGCGAACGCATCGCTGCGAGCGTCGACTGCGGTGGCGTGCGGTCAATTCCTCGTCCTCGACGCGCTCGCCTACCGCGCCATCGGAGGACACGAGTCGACTCGGTCGTCGGTGACCGACGACCTCACTCTCGCGCGCCGCTTTCGGGCTTCGGGATTCCCGACGGCGGTGGCCTACGCGGGCGAAGTCGCGTCCTGCCGGATGTACACCAGCACCCGAGAGGTCCGCGTCGGCTACACACGCTGGCTCTGGTCCGCATTCGGCCGGCCGGCCGCGATGCCGCCGGCCCTGCTGCTCGCGGTGACGGCCTGGGTCGTTCCCCCGATCGCGGCCGTGGTCGGCACCGGGTCGGTCCGGCGGTGGGGTCTGCTCGGGTACGCGGCGGCCGTCGCATCCCGTTCGATCACGCGTCGAGCCGAAGGACTGGGGCTCGATGTGCCTGCAGCCGCAACGCATCCCGTGTCGGTGTCGGCCGGCGTGGCGCTCGTCGTCGAATCAGCTCGCGGCCGCCGGCGCGGCACGCTCACGTGGAAGGACCGACGCCTGAGCGTCTGACGCGAACTCGGGTCGCGGCGCCGCGAGACCCAGGTTGGCCAGCACCTCGCTGGTCGCCCGGGCAAAGTTCAGGGTGATGAAGTGCAACGCCGGCGCCCCCTCCGCGATGAGCCGCTCCCCCATCGACGTCGCGAGGTCGATTCCGATGGCGCGCACTGCGGCGCGGTTCTCTTCCGGTCCGGAGCCGGCCGCGTGCTCGAGGCGCTTCTCGACTGCCGAAGGCAGACGCGATCCCGACAGTTCCACCGCACGCTTGACCGACCGGAGCGATGTGATCGGCATGATCTCCGGAATGATCGGCTTGCGACCCTGTTCCTCGTCGTAGGCCTCGACCCGGTCGCGCAGACGCAGGTAGTCCTCGACGTCGAAGAACATCTGGGTGATCGAATACTCGGCTCCGGCACGAAGTTTCGCGACCAGATGCTTCGTGTCGGTCTCGAGGTCCGGCGCTCGGTGGTGACCCTCCGGGAACGACGCGACACCCACGTGGAAGTCCCCGAGTCCACAGACCAGCCGCACCAGTTCCTCGGCGTACTCAACGCCGTCCGGGTGCTTCTCCCACGGGCCCAAAGGATCGCCGGGAGGGTCGCCGCGTAGCACCAGGATGTTGGAGATGCCGCGGTCCGCGTAGGCACCGACCATCGAGCGGAGTTCCGCGATGCTGTGCGAGACCGCCGTGAGGTGCGCGACGGGCAGGAGCGTGGTGGTCTCCGCCAGATCGCCGGTCACGCGAACCGTGCGGTCGCGGGTCGAACCGCCCGCCCCGTAGGTCATCGACACGAACGCCGGCCGCATCTGCTCGAACGTTCGGACGGCGCGCCACAGCCGCGCCTCGGCCTCGGCGTCGCGGGGTGGTGAGAACTCGACGGAGAACGGGATCCGAGATTCACGTGGTGCGGCGAGGCGATCCACCACCGAAGGCGTGCCGCTGGCGTGTCCCACTGCGTCCGTCACGTGTTCAGCATAGGTTCCGCCGTCCTACCGAGCGGTAACCGGTAGTGCTCGTCGGCATCGGGGTACGGCTCCGAATACGGCGCTAGAGTGGGACAAACCGTGCCACTCGTCTTCGTTGCACGTTCCTTGTTGCCGTTACCGACCAGGAGGCCCGCTCTGTCTGCCGGACCGCACGCACCCCGAGTGACCAGCCGACCGGTGACGGCCGACGGTTTCGTCGAATCGGTCGAGGACACCCTGCGGACGTTCGTGAACAGCCGGCGCGAGCTGGTCCAGGGGGTCAGCCCTGTCTACAGCGACGCCGTGGACGAACTGGTGTCGTTCGTATTACGCGGCGGCAAGCGGGTTCGTCCCGCGTTCGCGTGGACCGGATGGGTCGGCGCAGGCGGTGACCCGTCGTCGGCAGGCGCTCCTGCGGTGTTGGCAGTGTGTTCTGCCCTCGAACTCGTTCAAGCGTGCGCGCTGATCCACGACGACATCATCGACAGTTCGCTGACCCGCCGCGGGTTTCCTACCGTCCACGTCACGTTCGCCGAACGCCATCGCGCGCAAGGGTGGTCGGGCGACCCGGACCGATACGGCGAGTCCGTCGGGGTGCTGCTCGGTGATCTCGCGCTCTGCTGGGCAGACGACATGGTGCGCTTCGCGGACCTCGACGCGGACGCGGCCGGACGGGTCGCACCGGTGTGGTCGGCCATGCGCACCGAGGTCATGGGCGGCCAGCTTCTCGACATCACGGTCGAAGCCAGCGGCGACGAGTCCGTCGAGGCGGCACTGCGCATCGATCGGTACAAGACCGCGGCGTACACCGTCGAACGTCCACTGCTGATCGGTGCGGCCTTGGCCGACGCGGACCCCGCTCTCATCGCGGCCTATCACCGATTCGGCGCGGACATCGGCGTCGCGTTCCAACTGCGCGACGACCTGCTGGGCGTGTTCGGCGATCCGGAGATCACGGGTAAACCGTCGGGCGACGACCTGCGCGAGGGCAAACGAACAGTGCTGCTCGCGGTTGCTCTCGCAGCAGCCGATCGCGTCGCGCCCGACTCCGCGGCGATGATTCGGTCCAAGATCGGAACCGATCTCTCCGACGACGAGGTCGACACCCTGCGCAGTGCGCTCATCGACCTGGGTGCCGTCGACGACGTCGAATCGCGCATTTCTGCGCTCACCGACTCCGCGCTCGCGGAACTGGATCTGTCGGACGCCACGGCGCCGGCGAAGGAAAGGCTGCGCTCGATGGCATGGTCCGCAACTCGGCGGGAGTACTGATGACCCGCACGGTGTCCGGTCCCACGGATCACGTGGTGGTCGTGGGCGCAGGTCTGTCGGGTCTCGCTGCCGCACTTCACCTTCGGGGTAGTGGACGCGATGTCACCCTGATCGAGAAAAACGACACGGTCGGTGGCCGTGTGGGATCCGTCGAGGCGCCCGGTTATCGAATCGACACGGGCGCAAGCGTTCTCACCATGCCGAGCCTCATCGCCGAGGCGCTCGCCGCGGTCGGCGAGACGTTCGAGTCGACGACTCCGAAAATCGAACTGGTACACCTGAATCCGGCGTATCACACCCGATTCGCGGACGGCACCAGCATCGATGTCCATTCCGACCCGAAGCGCATGATCGACGAAGTGACGGCGAAGTGCGGACCCGAAGAGGCGGCACGCTACCGCCGATTGCGCCAGTGGCTCAGCGACGTCTTCGACTCCGAATTCGACCGATTCATCGACGCCAACTTCGACTCGCCACTGGACCTGATCCTCGGGAAAGGCGCACTGAAGGACACGCTGCGGCTGGTCGCACTCGGTGGATTCGGCAAGCTCGGTGCTCGCATCGACAAGCTCGTGACCGATCCCCGATTGCGCCGCATCTTCACCTTCCAGGCGTTGTACGCCGGTGTCGCACCGCGTAAAGCGCTCGCGGTCTACGGCGCGATCGCGCACATGGACACGTCCATGGGGGTGTCGTTTCCCATCGGCGGCATGCGCATCATCGCCGAATCGATGGCGGACGCGTTCGTCGGAGCCGGCGGAACCCTGCTGCTCGGGACGGGCGCTCGCAGCATCGAGTACGCGGGCGGCCGAGCACGCGCGGTCGTGACCGAGGACGGTGTCCGCCACGCCTGCGATGCGCTGGTGTTGACGCCCGACCTGTTGGTCACCGATCGACTGCTCCGTGACGCCGGTATAGAGGTCAAGCGCAAGACCCGCGTCTCACCGTCGTGTGTCGTGGTGCACGGCACCGTACCGACGTCGATCAGTAGCGCGTGGGAATCTCAGTCGCACCACACGATCGACTTCGGCGAGAACTGGGAGCAGACGTTCACGGAACTGACCGCGACCCGCGGCCGAGGTCGCCTGATGTCGGACCCCTCCCTGTTGATCACGCGCGTGTCGCAGTCGGACTCGTCTCTGCGCGTGACTCGTGACGGCGTCACCGCAGAGCCCATTTCCATTCTCGCGCCCTGCCCCAACCTCGAGAGTGCTCCGCTCGACTGGGACGCCTTGACCGACCCGTACGTGCAGGACGTACTCGAGACACTCGATCGTCGCGGCTACGGCGGGCTGCGCGAAAGCCTGACCATCGACCACATCGACACTCCGAAGACGTGGCTCAAGCAGGGGATGATTGCGGGAAGCCCGTTCTCCGCGTCGCACATCTTCCGCCAGACCGGCCCGTTTCGGCGTTCCAACGTGGTTCGCGAGGCACAGAACATCGTGCTGGCCGGCAGCGGAACCACACCAGGAGTCGGGGTTCCGACCGTACTGGTGTCCGGCAAGCTGGCTGCGGCGCGAATCGACGCGCAGATTCGCTGACTTTCCGCTGCAGCCAGTAAACTCGGTTCGCGTGCCGCACGGCCCGTCGGTCCGTCGCAACATCCGAGCTGGGAGGAACATGTCGACGTCCTCCCCCACTCGGACCGCGGACGGCCGATCCACGGTCGGTCGAGTGCGTGCCGTGAGGCAGTTCGCCGCAGGTTCTGCGGGCAGGGCAGCGTTCGTCGGTCTCGTCGGGTCCGTCCTGATCACCTTCGGTGGGTTCGGGTCCGGAGGAGTACGCCGTCGTGATCCCCTGCTCGAAGTCATGCATCTGTCGTGGCTGAGATTCGGGCACGGACTCGTGCTGTCCACCGCCATGGTGTGGATCGGTGTCTTGCTCATGATCGCGGCGTGGGTTCGCATCGGACGTGCGACGCTCGCCCATCGCACCACCACCCGTCAGCTGCTGTGGGTGGTTCCGCTGTGGATCACGCCGCTGCTTCTGGCCGTCCCCATGTTCAGTCGCGACGCGTATTCCTACCTCGCTCAGGGTGCGTTGTTGCGCGACGGTTTCGACCCGTACGCCGTGGGTCCCGTCGCCAATCCCGGCATCATCCTCGACAACGTGAGCAACGTATGGACCACGACGACGGCTCCGTACGGGCCGTTGTTCCTGCTCCTCGGCGAGGGAATCACGTCGATCACCGGGGACAACGTGGTGGCCGGGACAATGTTGCTGCGGCTCACGATGCTTCCCGGACTCGCGCTCACGATGTGGGGCGTGCCGAAGATCGCCCGGCACTTCGGCGCCGACCCCACCGTGGCGCTCTGGCTGGCGGTGCTGAACCCGCTGGTCCTCATTCACCTCATCGGTGGAGTGCACAACGAGATGCTCATGGTCGGACTCATGACCGCCGGAATTGCACTCGTTCTCGATCGACAGCACATCGCCGGCGTGGGCCTTGTCGCCGTCGCCGTGGCCATCAAGGCCACCGCGGGTATCGCGCTGCCGTTTCTGGTGTGGGTCTGGATGATCCACGAGCGGGAGAAGGAGGGCGAGGCGCAGCGCACGGGCCGTAAGCCGGTGCTGTTGTTGTTCGCCAAGACAGCCGGAATCGGGTTGGCCGTGTTCGTGGCGGTGTTCGTGGCCAGCTCCCTCATCGCGGGCGTCGGCATCGGCTGGCTGACGGCACTGTCCGGCTCCGCGAAGATCATCAACTGGCTGTCGCTGCCGACCATCCTCGCGCACCTGGTGACCGTCTCGACATCGTGGTTCACGGGTGTTCAACTCGCTCCGGTCCTCGAAGTGACGCGCATGCTGTGCGCAGTCGCTCTCGTGGTCATCCTCGCGTGGGCCTGGTGGCGGTTCCGGCGCACCGAACGCGACGCCGTCAACGGCATCCTGATCTCGCTCGTCGCGATCGTCATCCTGTCCCCCGCGGCCCTGCCCTGGTACTACTCGTGGCCGTTGGCCGTCGCCGCCGGGCTCACGATGAGCACCGGAACCCTGGCCGTTCTCGTCGGCCTGTCGGCCTGGTTGATGCTCGTGTTCCAGCCCGACGGGTCCATCGGTCTCTACACGTTCCCGCACGTCCTGCTCGCCACGTTCGCCGCCGTGGTGGCTGCCGCCTCGCTCCGAACAGTGGATCCGCTGCGGCTGCGATCCGTTGCCAGCAGGGTCGACACCCACGACAAAGTTTCCCGAGGAGCAGTGGAGCAGTAGATGGATCCGACTCTGTCAGAGGCATATCGGTTGTGCAGGTCCATTGCGGCCGAACACGGAAAGACCTACTTCCTCGCGACGCGGCTGCTTCCGGCCGAGCGCCGACCTGCCGTACACGCGCTGTACGCGTTCGCGCGCATGGTCGACGACATCATCGACGTCGACATGATCGCCGATCGCGACGACCCGGACGCCGTCGCCGACGGAACCACAGCACTGTGGTCCATCGAGGAAGCTCTCCTCGCCGGTCTGGACCATCGCACGGCGTCGGTCGATCTCGGTTCGAAGGAGCGTTCCCTCGTCCTGGCGGCCCTGCTCGACACCGCCACGCGGTACGACATCCCCACCGAATACTTCACCGCGTTCATGACGTCCATGCAGATGGACGTGCCTACCTCACCGCTGTACCGGTCGCGGTACGCCGACATGGACGAACTGCGGACGTACATGTACGGATCGGCCGCCGTCATCGGACTGCAGATGCTGCCCGTTCTCGGCACCGTCGTGGACGTCGAGGAAGCGCGCCCCTCCGCCGCCGCACTCGGAGAAGCGTTCCAGCTCACGAACTTCGTTCGCGACGTGGGCGAGGACCTGGACCGCGATCGCATCTACCTGCCCGCCGACGATCTCGCCGCATTCGGTGTCGACGAGGACCTACTGCGGTGGAGTCGGCAGACCGGCCGGACCGATCAGCGCATCGTGCGGGCACTCGCGCACACCGTCGCGCTCACCCGCGCCCTGTACCGCAGTGCGCAACCCGGGATCGGCATGCTCGAACCGCGGGCACGCGCCGGCATCGGTGTCGCCTTCGCGCTCTACGGCGAAATACTCGACGCAGTGGAGAACGACGGCTTCACCGCGCTCACCACACGCTCGCACGTACCGAACCGTCGGCGCCTCGCGGTTGCCACGTCGGCGGCCACCCGCGGTGTCCGGACTCGATTGGTGCAGCGCTAGAACGCCATTGCCTGCGCCCTGCGGATCACCTCACGGGCGTGCTGACCGCGGAGTACGTCGATCGGCGTGCCCGGCAGGGTGTCGTCGGGCGTGTACAGCCATCGCAGAATCGCAGGGTGGCCGTAGCCACCGTCGAGCATGACGGCGATCAGACCGGGAAGCTGCTTGAGCGGTTGGCCGTCGTCACCCAGGAACTTGGTCGGAATCGAGACGACACCGTCTCGGCGCAGAGCGATGAGCTTCTGATCTCGCACGAGCTGGTGCACCCTCGACACGGACAGACCGATGAGGTCGGCCGCGTCGGAAAGCGGCAGGACCGACTCGTCGGCAGGCAGGACGTCGTCGCAGAATGGAATGGCACTCACAGGTGTCAACGGTAGTCACCGGCCGTCGTCCGTCGGTCGGCTGGCTACCATCGAACCCGAGACAACCTCCGGTGAACGACTCGGTGACTGAAATGAGGGGGCGTAGGTGATTCCGTCAGGACGGAGCTTGCTCGGTGCGATCGTCGACGGTCGATACCGTGTCGATGCCCCGATCGCGCGCGGCGGAATGTCCACGGTCTACCGCGGCCTGGACACCCGCCTCGACCGGCCGGTCGCCATCAAGATCATGGATCCGCAGTTCGCGGCGGACCCGGCGTTCGTTCAGCGCTTCGAGTTCGAGGCGCGGGCGGTGGCCCGGCTCAGTCACCCCGGTCTGGTCGCCGTGTACGACCACGGCCGTGACGGCGAGCTCGCCTTTCTGGTCATGGAGCTGGTCGAGGGCGGAACGCTGCGCGAGCTCCTGCGCGAGCGCGGGCCGATGCCTCCCCACGCCGCTGCCGCGGTGATGCAACCGGTGCTCGACGCGCTGGCCGTCGCGCATCGGGCGGGCCTGGTGCACCGCGACGTGAAACCGGAGAACGTGCTGATCTCCGACGGCGGTGAAGTCAAGATCGCCGATTTCGGGCTCGTACGCGCCGTCGCTGCGTCGACGACGACGTCCAACAGCGTGATCCTGGGCACCGCCGCCTACCTGTCACCCGAGCAGGTGACCGTCGGGAAGGGCGATGCACGCAGCGATGTCTACTCGGCCGGCATCCTGCTGTTCGAGGTGCTGACGGGCGGCACCCCGTTCACCGGAGACACGTCGCTGTCCATTGCCTACCAGCGCATCGAGAACGATGTCCCGCCGCCCAGTTCACGCATTGCCGGTGTCCCACCCCAGTTCGACACGCTCGTGCGCCACGCGGCGGACCGGAACCCCGACGCCCGTTTCGCCAACGCGGACGCGATGGCCGAGGCACTGCGCTCGGTGTCGCGCACATTGCATCTGCCGCCCTATCGGGTGCCCGCACCGTCGAAGTCGGCGGAGCACCTCAGCGCCGAGACGCTGGCGTCGCCGCGCCCTTACGCACCCGAAGCGCCGCGCACCCCGGAGACAGCCATGGTGGCCGTCCCGCACGGCGACGTGGTGCGCGACGCGGGCCCGCACCAGACCCGCATGGTCACCACCGCCACGGCGCGAGAGAACGACCCGGAACCACCGCCTCCCCCGCCCAGCCGTGGGTTCGCGTTCCCGGACTTCGACGCCGAACGTCGGAAGTCCCGGCGGACGGTGATTGCGTGGCTGCTGGTGATCTTGCTGCTCGCACTGGCGGTCGGATTCGGCGGATGGTGGATGGGATCCGGTCGATACACCGCAGTCCCGGCAACCGACGGCATGAGTCGGACCACCGCCGAGGCGGCACTCGAGGCCGCCGACCTCACCACCACCGTGCGTGGAACGTACTCCGACACCGATCCACCCGATCGACTGCTCGGAACCGATCCCGTGGCCGGGTCACGCATCGCGAAGGGCGCGAGCGTGGCCCTTCTGGTTTCCCTGGGACAACCGGCGGTTCCGTCGCTCGCCGCGACGTCGAACCGTGGAGAGGTGGAGCAGGCCCTCCGCGATCGAACGTTCAAGCCTGTCTCCGGCGGTGAGGCGTTTTCGACCACTGCGGCCGTCGGTACCGTCGCCGCGCTCGACCCGCCGTCCGGCACCACGCTGCCCGTCGGTACCACCGTCAAGATCGTCTTGAGCAAAGGCGCTCCGCCCGTTCAGGTTCCGAACGTCGCCGGTGCGAGCGAGGCGGAGGCGCGGGCCGCACTCGAATCGGTCGGGATCTCCGTAGGAACCGTCGACACCACGTTCGACGAGAACGTCGACGCAGGCAAAGCCATCGCCACCGACCCGCCGGCGGGGCAGACCGTCACCGCCGGATCCGAGATCACCTTGTCGGTCTCGAACGCCGTCCCGGTTCCGTCCGTGGTCGCGAATTCGGTCGGAACCGCCCGCAACACACTTCAGGCTCTCGGACTGAAGGTCGTCGTGCGGCAGGTTGCGCAGACCGACCGCTCCTTCGTGCTGTCCCAAACCCCCGGCGCAGGAGAGCGAATCGAGCCGGGCGGCACCGTCACGCTGGTGTCGCTTCCCTAGCCCCGGAGCATCCAGTCCCCGGGCATCCAGTCCCCGAGCATCTAGTCCCTGAGCATCTCCGCGACCAAGAACGCGAGTTCGAGCGACTGCTGCGTGTTCAGGCGAGGGTCACAAGCGGTCTCGTAGCGTCCCGACAGGTCGAGGTCCGAGATGTCCTGCGCGCCACCGAGGCACTCGGTGACGTTCTCTCCGGTCAGTTCCACGTGGATGCCGCCCGGGTGGGTTCCGAGTCCGTTGTGGACCTCGAAGAATCCCTGCACCTCGTCGACGATCCGGTCGAAGTGACGCGTCTTGTAACCGGTGGACGCCTCGTGGGTGTTGCCGTGCATCGGGTCGCACTGCCAGATGACCTGATGCCCGGTCGCCTGCACTTTCTCGATGATGCCCGGCAGGATGTCGCGCACCTTGCCGTTGCCCATCCGTGAGATCAGGGTCAACCGGCCCGGCTTGTTGGTCGGATCGAGCCGCTCGACGTACTCGACGGCCATTTCCGGCGTGGTACTCGGACCGATCTTCAGACCGATCGGGTTCGACACCATCTCGGCGAACGCGATGTGCGCCCCGTCGAGTTGGCGGGTGCGGTCGCCGATCCACAGGAAGTGCGCTGACAAGTCGTACAGCTTGGGATGGTCACTGTCGTTGTCCAGGCGCAGCATGGCCCGTTCGTAGTCGAGCACGAGCGCTTCGTGGCTGGCGAAGATGGTGGCCTGGTGCAGGTTCGGGTCCTGCACTCCGCACGCGTCCATGAATCGCAGTCCGCGGTCGATCTCGGCCGCGAGCTGTTCGTAGCGCGCTCCTGCGGGTGAGTTCTGTACGAACTCACGGTTCCAGTCGTGGACCTTGTGCAGGTCCGCCATACCGGCGCCCGTCAGAGCCCGTACGAGATTCATCGCGGCACTGGCGTTGGCGTAGGCGCGGACGAGACGCGAAGGGTCGTGCACGCGGACCGCGTCGTCGGCCACCAGTGAGTTGACCATGTCGCCGCGGTAGGACCGCAGGCCCAGTGCATCGGTGTCCGACGAGCGAGGCTTGGCGTACTGCCCTGCGATGCGGGCAACCTTCACGACGGGGACGGATGCGCCGTAGGTGAGCACGACCGCCATCTGCAGCAGGGTCCGGATGTTGCCCTTGATGTGCGGCTCGGTGTTGTCGACGAAGGTCTCTGCACAGTCGCCTCCCTGCAGCAGGAAGGCCTCCCCACGGGCCACGGCCGCAAGATTGTCCGACAGCGTCTCGACTTCGCTGGCCACCGTGATCGGCGGGACACTCTCGAGCACCTTGCGCATGGCCTCGGCCTGGTCGGCCGGCCAGTTCGGCTGTTGCGCGGCGGGCTTCGTCAGCGCCTCGTCGAGCTGATCGCGCATGGCGGCAGGGAGGGGCGGCAATTCGGGCAGGCGCTCGATGGGAACATCCACAGTCCAGTTCACCCGTACAGGGTAGTTGCTCACCAACTGCGCGCGACGGCGGCCTCGATGGCTCTGAACTTGGCAAGGTTGTGGCGTGCATCGGCCAGTGCGTCGTGCGAATCGTCGGGAACCGGCGGAAGAGGCGGACTGCCCGAGTCCTCCCACAACTGCTTGAGTTCGCGCGTGAAGCGCGGCATGGCACGAGGCAGCGCAGTCATGGGCCCCCACAGCTGACACACCGCCACGTGGTCGTACGCGGCGACCCACGCCCACAGCTCGACAGACGGCGCAGCCGTAAGGAACTCGAGCAGCTCGTCGCGGATCTGCGTACGTGAGCGCCACAATGGTGACGAGAACGGCGGAAGCTTGGGCAGCACGTTCCGACGTACCCATTTACCTGCACGTTCGGGGTCGAACTCGGTGGAGACCGCATAATATTCACGGCCGTCCTCGGCGGCGACGCCGATGGACACCAGCTCGATTGTGCGACCATCCTCGATGAACTCGCAGTCGTAGAAATAGCGCACCGGACCAGCGTAGGTCACCGAACCACAGCATGAATTATCAGGACGGACGAGTACTGCACCGATGAGCACACCAACCCCGACCGAATACAGCGGCCCGACGGTGAGCGTGCCCGGTCCGGTGCGGCTGCTCGGAAAGGTCGTCGTGTCGGTCGCGGTGGTCGTCGGGATTCTCTACAACCTCGCGGGCTTCCCGCCCCTGCGCGAGTTCGGATTTCCCTATCGAATCGACCTCGACGTCTACCGCATCGGCGGCGGCGCGCTTCTGCACGGTGTCGATCTCTACGGCCCACTTCCGCGCACGTTCTACGACATACCGCTCCCCTTCACCTATCCCCCGTTGGCGGCGATCTCCTTCAGCCCGATGGCGGCCATTCCGCTGAACGCCGCCGGGACGATCATGTCGTTGATGTCGATGGGGACCCTCGCGATCACGGTGTTTGTCGCACTCCGCGCACTCGTCACACTGACCGTCTCGACCACCCTGTGGATCACCGCCGCGGTCGGCGCAGTCGCGTTCGCCCTCGAACCGGTGTGGTCGACGTTCGACTACGGTCAGATCAACATCGTGCTGATGTGCCTCGTCACTCTCGACGTGTTGCTGAAGAAGACGCCGTGGCCGCGCGGAACCCTCATCGGGGCGGTCACCGCCATCAAGCTGACGCCCGCTGTGTTCGTTCTGTATTTTTTGGTCAAGCGCGATTACCGCTCCGCTGTCGTCACCGGAATCAGCTTCCTCGTGTTCACCGCCATCGGCTTTGCGATCACGTTCTCGAATTCGGTCCGGTACTGGACCGAGGTGCTGATCGACTCGTCTCGCATCGGCAACCCGCCGTACATCTCGAATCAGAGCATCACGGGATTGCTGGCACGGCTGGGTATGGACGAATCGCTGCGCACGAAGCTGTGGATCGTCATCAGTGCAGTGGTGCTCGCGATCGCCGTGGTCGCCATTCATCGAGCCCTTCGCGCCGGCCAGCCGTTGCTGGCACTGTGCGTGAACGCAGTTCTCGGGCTGCTGGTGTCGCCGGTGTCCTGGTCTCACCACTGGGTCTGGGCGGTCCCGCTGATGGTCGCGCTGGGGTACGTCGCACTGACACGCCGAAGTGTCGTGTTCGCCGCTCTGGTGGTCTCCGGGATTCTGCTGATGCACTATCCCGCGCATTGGCGACTCGGGCAGGGCCGTTGGAACGGTCTGGACTGGCCGCTGCAGGATCAGATGATCGCGTCGTCCTACGTGTGGTGGGGGTTGGCGTGCATCGTCGCCGTGGCACTACTGCCCGACGGACGCGTCAGGAGGCCTTCGCGTCCGGAAGTCGAGACGAGGCCTGCGCCGTCCCCGGCGTAGCCGGCTTCTCCTTGAGGCTCGCGGCGTAGACGTCGACGTACTCCTGCCCACTGAGCTTCATGAGGTCGTACATCACCTCGTCCGCCACAGCGCGCTCGACGAACCGGTTGCCGGCCATGCCCTCGTATCGCGAGAAGTCCAGCGGCTCACCGATCTTGATGGTGACCTTGGCCGGCTTCCAGATGCGGGACCCGATGGGATTGACCTTCTCGGTGCCGATCATGGCGACAGGGATGACGGTTGCGCCCGATTCGAGAGCGAGGCGAGCCAGCCCGGTCTTGCCCTTGTACAGACGCCCGTCGGGTGAGCGAGTTCCCTCGGGGTAGATGCCGAGAAGTTTTCCCTTGCCCAGCACCCGCATGCCCGCGTCCAACGCGTCCTGCGCGGCGTCGGCTCCGGTGCGATCGATCGGAACCTGACCCATGGCCGTGAAGAATCGACGTTGGAACGCCCCCTTCAGACCGGTACCTGTGAAGTACTCGCTCTTGGCGAGGAACGTTATTCTGCGCGGGACGACGAGAGGCAGGAAGAACGAATCGAGCACCGCCTGATGGTTGCTCGCGAGAATCGCCTTCCCGTCGGTGGGAACGTTTTCCAGTCCGACAACGGTCGGGCGACCGAGAAGACGGAGAAGAGGACCGACCGTCAAGTACTTCACAACCCAGTACCACATGCCTGCGTCCCTCTTTCCGACTGTGTTCGTTGGCCCCGCGACACTGCGAACTCTACTCACGGTTTATGACAGCAGCCACACTCGCAAGACACTGTTGGACACATCTCACATCTCGGTCAGGCGTGTGCGGCGCCGACCTCGACGCGGGCCAACTCGGCTGCTCCGATCATGCCGGCGGCCTCACCGAGTTGCGTCGCCCTGATCCGAGCGAGTGGACGGTGGCCCGCGCCGGTGATCTGCGTGGCGTAGTGCTCGCGCGCCGCATCCAGGAACAGTGCGGACGAACTCGCGACGCCACCGGCGATCACCATCCGGTCGGGGTCGTATACGTCGGACACCATCGCGAGACCGATTCCGAGCCACCGCGCGAATTCGGCAATGGTGTCGAGTGCCACCACGTCGCCGTCCTGCGCGGCCCCTGCGATCCGCCGACCGGTCAGTGATCCGGGATCGAGGAAGGCTTCACGCGCCAGCACCGTCGACCCGCGAGGGTTGGCGGCCAGCAACTCGACGGCCGTATCCACCAGCGCCGTTCCGCTGCAGTAACGCTCCCAGCACCCGCGCTTGCCGCAACCGCACTGACGGCCGTCGGCGACGACCTGGAGGTGGCCCAACTCGGGCGCGATGCCGTAGCTCCCACGGTAGATCTTGCCGTCGATCAGCAGGGCCGCCCCGATTCCGGTGCCGATCGCGATCATCACCACGTTGCCGGCTCCGGCGGCCGCGCCGAATCGATGCTCGGCCCACGCAGCCGCGTTCGCGTCGTGCTCGAGGATGACCGGTACGCCGAGACGCTCGGTCATCTCCCGTGCCACCGGACGGTTCACCCACGGCAGGTGCGGCGCGAACCGTACGACAGTGCGATCGGAGTTGATGAAACCCGCCACCGCCAAACCCACGGCCGCGATGTCGTGGCGACTCGCCAACTCGCGTACAGCCCGGTCGATTCCGTTCTCGAGTGCGCGTGAACTCTGGGGGGTCGGCGCCTGCGTCGAGTCGACGACCTGACCGTCGACGTCGACCACGGCGGCCCGGATGCTCGTGCCACCGACGTCGATCCCGATCGTCAGAGGGCGTCGAACCCGAGAATACGAACTCATCCCAGCGTGTCCCTCTACTCCGGCCTGTTTTCGGCCTGCCCGTTGCAGGCCGAAGTGTCATTCTTTGACCGTTACCGTAATCGGCTCGTACGTGCGCTTTCGCCTGGCCTCGCCCCAACCCGTCGGCGCCCCGATCGGGGACTGCGACTCCGCGGCCGACTCCGAAGTCGAATCTTGTTGATGTGCAACAGGATCGGTCGATGCCGGCTTCTGTACGTGCTCGCCGAGGAGGTCGCGCACCAGCGTGAGAATCTGTTCCATCTCGCCGCCGGCCAACGACAGGAGGTCGTGTCGTTCGCCTTTCAGAAAGGCGGCGGCGGCGCACAGTGGGCACCAGCTGCAGCCCTGCCATTCCGCGCCGGTGCCGGCACCTTCGTCGAGGCGGCGGATCACCGGCTCGAGCCGGTCCAGGACGGTCTCGACGAGAACACGGAAGTCGGCTGCGAGGTCGCGTTCTCCGGAACTCACGTCGGCCAGACCGATGGATCGGGGACGAAGCGAACGGTCAGGGTGGCGTCGTCGAGTTCGGCTCCGACCACATCACAGCGACGCAGCACCGACGCGAGACGGAAGCGTCGGCGTACCCGCCCGGCACTCACGATCACGTCGTCCTCCACCCGCCCCACACTCACCGTGTCGGGATCGACCAACGGCAGTTCCACCGTCATCACGTACACGGAATCGAGACCCGCTCCGGACTCGTGCCGAACCTGTGGTTCGACCCTCGGGAACGGATCATTGCCCGATGCGTTGCGCTCGTCGACCAGGTCGTCGGCGATCGCATCGAGAGACGTCAACCCTACCGGCTCGTGCAATGCCGACCGCACCCTGACCACCCGGAGGGTGGGTAATTCTCGGACCAGAATATCGAGCTGCTGTTCCTGATCCGAGCGCATGGCCTCGAACCAGAAGACCGACGGGTGAGTCCCGAGGACGGTGGTGGGCGCAGAGCCGAACTGAGGGACGAGCATGTTGACGACCACCGACGACGTCGTGATCCCGAGAATGGAGTTCGCTGCGAGCAACTCCCTGGTCTCGGCCAGTACCACGGCGTTCGCTGTCGTCACCACGGTCGCGGTCGTCCCGGGATCGGTCAGCATGGCGGCGACCTCGGCCGCCCCGGAATCCATCCGCTCGAGCAGCGAGACGACGACCGCGAGTCGCGGATCGCCGCCGACACCCGCGGTGACGCGGCTGTGCCGCGGCCAGATTCGTTCCAGATAATCGCCGACGAGCGAGGGAACGGTGGCCATCGCGAGCCAATCCGCAGTAGCCGGGCAGTCCACGACGATGTCGTCCCACCGACCGCTACCGACGAGATCACGAACGGTGTCCAGCCCGGCCAGGTCCTGAACCCCCGGTACGGACGTCAGTTCTTCGGGATCGAGCATCGCGAGTCCGGAGTCGTGTCGGTGCGCTCCTGCTGCAGTCGCCAGGGCGGCGAGTGAGCGATAGCGCGATTCGAGAACACCGAGAGAGTCGATCTCGACCATGTCGAGGTTGTCAGCGACGGAGCGCACCGCCGCAGGTTCGCCCACCGGACTGGCGGCGGCACCGATAACCGAGGTGAGCGAGTGAGCCCGGTCGATGGACGCGAGCAGAACGCGTCGGCCCGCACGCGCGGCAGCCACGGCCGTGGCCGCCGCCATGGTGCTCTTCCCGGTACCGCCCTTGCCGACGAACAGCTGCACGCGCGAGCGCGCGACCGCGTCGGGTGTCAGCCCTCGACCCGCTTCTTGAGTTCCTTGAGCGCCGTGTCGGTGATGACCTTCTCCGCCTTGCGTTTGAACAACCCGATCATCGGGATGGTGAGGTCGACGGTGAGCTCGTAGGCCACGTCGGTGGTGCCGTCCGCGTTGTCGACGAGCGTGTAGGAACCGACCTGAGACTTCTGCATCTCACCCGAAACCAAGTGCCAGTCAACCGATTTCCCGTTGGCGGCCCAGTCGTACTTCAGCTCGTAGGTGTCCTTGACCATGCCGGCGTCGAGAACGAACCGCACGCGCTCGGCGCGCCCGGACGCGGCGACCTCGAGCACCTCGACGGACTTGGCGGCCGAGACCCAATCGGGATATGCGGGGAAGTCCGCGATCACATCCATCACCTTGTCGGACGACGCATCGACGACGATCGACCTCTTGGTCTGCTCTGCCATGGCGGGTGTTGGATCCTTCCATCGGTACGTGCACGTCTATTCCACATGATCAGGGGCCCGCGTACAACGGTGGCTCCCCCGGCGCGCGCCCACGCTCGGTCTCGGCCTTCAAATCGAACGACATCGTCTTGCCTGCGATGCGGCGTGTGCGGGTGATCGCCGCCGGGTCTCCACAGCCGGCCGGCTCCGCGTGCAAGAAGTAATGGACTATGACTCCGTCGAGCGACGGTTCGAGCCAGACCTCCATGGTGCCGACGAGCTCGCCGCCGACCACCCACCGCACACCTTTTCCGCCGCGATCTTCCTTGACCTGCACGTCGAGACCGGGAAACCACCGACGCCATCGGCGCCGTTCACCGAGAACCTGCGCAACCACTTCTCCCGGGGCCGCCACGAAGGTCTGGTCGGCAACCTGAACGCTGCTCATGCGGCAAGCTTCACACACTGCCGACTGTGCGAATCCGGGCAGGGTTAGTGTGTCAACCGTTCCATCTGCGCAAGTAACAGCATCATCGGAGGATCCCCGTGCGCGAGTTCAGCGTTCCCGCCCCGTTCGACATCGGCGACGACGAATCGGTCGTGGACACCGTCTACTCCCACGAATCCACGCGGCCCGACGTGATCGTCTTCCGCCGCAAGTCCGATTCCGGATGGGACGACGTGCGCGCAGCGGACTTCGCCGCTCAGGTGCGGGCGGTGGCCAAAGGCCTCGTGGCCGCCGGGGTGAAACAGGGCGATCGCATCGCGCTGATGTCCGCCACCCGGTACGAATGGGCGCTGATCGACTACGCCATCTGGTCGGCGGGAGCCGTCACCGTGCCGATCTACGAGACGTCCTCGGCAGGGCAGGTGCAGTGGATTCTCGAAGATTCCGGAGCAGTCGGAGCCGTCGTCGAGTCGGTTGCACATTCGAACATCCTCGCCGACATTCTTCCCGAGCTTCCCGGCGTGAAGCACGTCTACCAGATCGACACCTCGACCGAGAAGATCGGCGCCGTGGACGTTCTGACCGAATCGGGTTCCGCCGTCGCCGACTCCGAGATCGCCTCTCGCGTGGCTGGTTTGAAGGCGTCGGACCTGGCGACGTTCGTCTACACCTCGGGCACCACCGGTCGTCCGAAGGGCTGCCTTCTCACCCATTCGAACCTGATCGCCGAGTCCCGCGGTATCCGCGCCACCAGCTTCGGTGAGGTGCTCACCGAAGGACGACGCACGTTGATGTTCCTGCCGATGGCGCACGTGCTCGCACGCGCTGTGAGCATCGCGTCGTTCGATGCAGGGGCCACCCTCGCGCACACGGGCGACATCCCCAACCTCGTGCAGAGCTTCGGGTCGTTCGGTCCGGACTTCATCCTCTCCGTTCCCCGCGTGTTCGAGAAGGTCTACAACACCGCGCGCCAGAACGCGCACTCCGACGGCAAAGGAAAGATCTTCGACACGGCCGCCGACACCGCCGTCGCGTGGAGCGAAGCTCAGGACACCGGTGGGCCGTCGATTGTGCTCAAGGCCAAGCACACGGTGTTCGACAAGCTGGTCTACTCCAAGCTGCGCACGGCTCTCGGCGGCCGGTGCGAACTCGCGATTTCCGGTGGCGCTCCCCTCGGCGACCGACTTGCACACTTCTATCGCGGCATCGGTGTCACCATCTACGAGGGGTACGGACTCACCGAGACCACAGCAGCGGCGGCGGTGAACACCCGCAGCGAGCAGCGCATCGGAACCGTCGGAAAGCCGTTGCCCGGCAACGCTGTTCGCATTGCCGACGACGGTGAGATCCTGCTCTCGGGCGGGGTGGTGTTCGGTGGCTACTGGCACAACGACGAGGCCACCGCCGACTCGCTGACCGACGGGTGGTTCCACACCGGTGACCTCGGGGCGGTCGACGAGGACGGGTACATCTCGATCACCGGCCGCAAGAAAGAACTCATCGTGACTGCCGGCGGCAAGAACGTCGCCCCGGCCGCCCTCGAGGATCAGCTCCGTGCCAGCCCCCTGATCAGTCAGGCCATGGTGGTGGGCGACCAGAAGCCCTTCATCGGTGCCCTGATCACCATCGACACCGACGCCTTCCCCGGCTGGAAGAAGCGCAACGGAAAGGACGAGTCCGCGACCGTCGCCGACCTCACGGACGACCCCGACCTCATCGCGGAGATCGACTCCGCCGTCGCCGACGCCAACAAGTCCGTCTCGCACGCCGAGTCCATCAAGAAGTACCGAATCCTGCCCGTGGACTTCACCGAGGAGACCGGTGAGCTCACTCCGACCATGAAACTGAAGCGCAACGTCGTCAAGGAGACGTACGGGGACGACATCGAAGCCATCTACGCCAAGTAGCGTCAGCCGAGGTGGCGCCGGAGCCTCTGCGCGAGAGTGTCCCAGCGCCACTCGGTTTCGACGAAGCGTCGCCCGGCCGCACCCATTCGCACAGCTGCGTCACGATCGGAGAGAATCGTCACGACGGCGTCGACGATCTGCGCGACCGACGTCCCCTCGACGGTCAGACCCGTGGCGCCCACCCGCACGGTCTCCGGCGCACCGCCGGACAGCCCGGCGATCACCGGAACTCCGCACGCCGAGGCTTCGAGGTAGACGATGCCGAGCCCCTCGACGTCGAGACCGGCTCCGCGAGTTCTGCTCGGCATCGCGAAGACGTCGGCGATCGTGTGATGGGCCGCAAGCTCGGCGCTCGGTACCGATCCGGTGAAGATCACGTGCTCGGAGACCCCGCACTTGTGGGCCAGATTCCGGAGGGTGTCCGCATAGGGCCCTCCGCCGACGATCACGAGCACGGCCCCGTCGATCTTGTCGCGAGTCTGCGAGAGCGACCGAATGAGATAGTCCTGACCCTTTCTCGGCACGAGGCGGGACAGGCACAGGACAGTCGGCCGATCCCCCAGCCCGTATCGCGCCCGAAGCTCCTCGCGCGCAGCGGGATCGGGCCGGAAAACCGTACTGTCCACACCCGGCGGAACGTGTTCGAGCGCAGCGTCCGGACCGAATGCGGAGGAGAACCTTCCGCGGGTGTACTTGCTGACGTAGGTAATGACATCGGTGTGGGTGCCGATGTGCCGCAACGCCTGTCGAGCAGCGGGCAGCATCGACCACCCCACCTCGTGGCCGTGGGTCGACGCGACGATTCGGTTCGCACCCGCACGCCGCATCGCCGGCGCGAGCAGCGCGAGTGGCGCCGCCGCACCGAACCAGACCGTCTCGATGTCGTGAGCGCGAATCAGTTCGGCTGCGCGGTGCGCGACGAACGGCGTCGGCAGCATCAGGGTGGTGGGGTGTCGGCTCACCGAGAACGGTTGCGCCGCATCGAACTTCACGTGCGAGTCGCCACGCCACCGCGGTGCGTACACCACGAGGTCGTCCGCCGGGAGCAAGGACGCGAACGTGTGCAGGTAGGACTGGATGCCGCCCTGCCTCGGCGGGAAATCGTTCGTCAGAAGCAGAGTTCGACGCATCGCACCACCGTAACCGCTACGAGTTCGCGCGTTCGTTCACCCACGCGCCCCAGCCGTTCAGGAAATCGTCCGTGCCGACTCCCAGTGTCCGTCGCAGATTGGCGTCGAGCACGGTCGGGTTGGAAGGGCCCGCCGCCACCGCCCGGTACAGCGTGCGCAACATCGGTTCGCCGAACCTGTCGGCCACGTACGCGCTGACCGACCACGCCGATTCGTAGGCCGTCGCCCCGCGTGCGCCGCCCGCACCGAAGTCGGCGTCGATAGGGAGCACTCGCGGCGGGCCGGCGGCGCGAACGACCGCGGCCAGAGTCGGGGCCAATTCCGTGAACGAACGTCCACTCCCTCGGTAACCGGAATAGTCGGCGAAACCCTCCAACATCCACAGCGGTGCGGTGTCCACCGTCGCCACCCGCGCCGCGACGTGAGTCAGCTCGTGTCGAAGAACCGTACTGCGGGTGAAGTCGGTCAGCCGATCCTGCGCGCCGGGGCTGAAGACGACACGCTGCCCGGTCACGAGGCCCGACGTGACGGGATCGGAGACAGTGGTCGCGGCCGTGTCGGTGTTGCTCGTGGTGGTACCTGTCGTTGCCGCGAACTCGGCGTCCGAGCTGGCGACGACGACGACTGCGCGCCGGGACCAGCCGACGCCCCAGAAATCCGTCACAGCCGGAACGGCGGCCGCGGTCTCGGCGGCGAGCGCGTCGATCGTGGCGCGGCGGTCCTCGTGTCCCAAGACCAAGGACGTGGTGCCGGCGGTGTCGACCGATCGGACGACGACGGATCCGAAGTCCCACGGACCGCGCCAGGTGGTTCGGGTGCTGCCGGGAAGGGTCGAGTCGGACACCAGTTTCCAGTCGTCACCGCGGCGCGCGACGAGCAGCGCCACGGGTCGGCTGGTCGGGCCGATGTCGGCACCGGCGTAGGCGTAGCGCAGCACGACCGGAGGCGCCCATACGTCCGTGGCGCCGGCGATGGCATCGGCAGTCTCCGAGGGGACCGGCGTCTCGGTGGTGTCCGGGTCGATCCGGTACCCGAACTCGGCGAGCGGAACGCCGACGAGGTTCTGCGCTCGACGAATCTCGGCGTCGACGAATGCGGGGTCGGCGGACGAGTCGAAGAGCGAGCGCAGTGCGGCGACGTCATCGGATCGAACGGCTGTTCCCCACGCCTCGAGCAACCGGTCGAGTCCGTCGGTCCGCTCTTGTTCGAAAGTGGATGCGGACGTGGTCGGCGGGGCGGTGGGCACCGGTTCGGATCCGCAGCCGGCCAGACCGACCGTGCCGACGAGAACGAGCAGAGCCGCTCGCCACCGCGTCAGTAGCGTCGCGCTCCGTAGAACGGCCACCGCGCCATCGACTCGACCTTGACCGGGACACCGAACGTGGACGCGTGAATGACGTTTCCGTTGCCGACGTACATACCCACGTGCGTCGCACCGGGATAGAAGATCACGAGGTCACCGGGCTGAAGATCCTTTTGGTCCACCGGTGTTCCACCGGCGGCCTGGGCCTGACTGGATCGCGGCAGCGTGATGCCCACCTGCTTGTACGACCACACCATGAGCCCCGAGCAGTCGTACCCGTCGGGTCCCGTCGCACCCCACACGTAGGGCTTGCCTATCTGAGTGAACGCAGCCTGCAACGCTCCCATTCGAGAGCCGGGGGTGAGCGCGGACAGGATGGTCGCGGGATCGAATCCGGGTGGGTACGGCGTTCCGGCGAGCGCTGCCTTGTCCGCGCCGGTGAGAGCGCCGAACGCACTCATCACCTCGCCGATCTGGGTCTGAAGTTGGCTCTGCTTGTTCTGCAGGTCGTCGCTGACCGCCCTCGCCTGTTCTGCTGCCACCCGAGCTGCCTCGGCCGACTGCTGGGACGCGTCCTTCGCGGTCTGCGCCGCAGCGGTCGCCGACAGGAACACGTCGACCTTGTCCCGCGTCTCGCCGGAGATGACGTCCAGCGCAGACATCTGATCGAGCATCTGCTGAGGGGAGTTGCTGACCATCAGAGCGAACAGACGATTGGTGCGGGCACCCTGGTAGTTGGCCTGCGCAATCTTGTCGATGGTGGGCTGAACGGCATCGATCTGCGTTTGTGCGGCGTCGAGCGCAGCCTGGTTCTGCGCCAGCACCGCATTGGCCTGGTCACGTGCGGCCGTCTTGGCGTCCAGGTCGATCTGCGCGTTGTGCATCGCCTCGGTGGTCTCTTCGGACTGCCGAGACAACTCCGCCAGTTGCGACTGGGGATCCCCGGCCGGCACCGGGTCGGCACCGGCAACGGTGGAAGGACCCACGAGTAGCCCGATCGTGACGGCCGCCGTCACCGTGAGACGGCGCAGTGAACGCTGGTGGTCCGGGAACGACACGGTGGGTGTTTCTCCTGTTCTGGCAAAGCTGGGGAACGCGAGTGCGTGGGCCTCGAGCGTAAAGGTACTACCGAGTAGCTCCCCGTTACGACGAATGGAGGCAAACCAAAAGATTGGTTTGCCTCCATCTATCGAACTTCGAGTCGGTCACAGCATCAGGCGAAGCGGGTTGCCCCGTCGAACGGCATGGATGCGAGCGGCGCGATCTTGACCGGCACGCCGGACGTCGATGCGTGCACGACGTTGCCGTTGCCGATGTAGATGCCCGAGTGCGAGCCACCGTAGAACGACACGACGTCACCCGGCTGGAGGTTCGCCTGGGACACGGAGACACCGGCGGATGCCTGCTCGTAGCTGGTACGAGGGATCTGCAGTCCGGCCTGCTTGTACGCCCACTGCACGAGACCCGAGCAATCGAACGCGTTGGGCCCCGATGCGCCGTAGACGTACGGTGCACCGATCTTGCTCTCGGCTGCGTCGACGGCTTGCTGCGCGGCCGACGTGGCCGGCGCGGGAGCGGAGGGAAGTTGGGGAATGGCGGGGATCTGCGGCAGCGGCGGAAGCGCCTGCAGAACCTGGTCGGGAACATCGAAGGTGCCGATACCCGGAATGGTGACCGGGGCTGCGAACGCGGGGGCCGCGGGGATCGCGATGGCGCCGGTGGTGAGGGCTCCGGCTACGAGGACGCTGCGGACCGGCCGCGACATGCTCGATGGTTTGCGGTGTTTCGCCACGAGTGAGAAGTACTCCATTTCTTCCATTCGTCCGCCGACCGAGTTAGCTGACGGGTTCGGGCTGGGAAGATCAGCCCTACCCGTCGACGCCGGATTGCGGCTCGACGGGATTCACCCCAAATGAAACGGTGGGTTCCCGGTACGACCACCCGAATGGAGGTGGCCGATTAGGCGGTGACGCTGCGATGCGATCCCTGATGGAGCTGCATGACTTCGCAATGTCTCGGAAAGATTACGAAATGGCATCGCTGATGTCGAGTCCTGTCTGACAACGTGTCGCCGAAAGGTCACGAATCGGTCTACCCGGCGGCGTGTGCACCCCCTCCGGATCGGGGTTGGCCGGGCTGTGGCGGGGGTACCGGAAGGGCGGAGGTGACCAACCTCAGACGGGGCACGAGACCGCTCTCGGCGAGCACCGCCATCGCGTCCCGTTCCTCCTGCTCGAGGTTGATTCGAAGGTCCTCGTGACGGTCGAAATCCATCCCGCTCTCAGGCATGCCGGGCTCCCCCAGAAGCACCGTGACAACGCAGTCCCGGCATGCGTCGCCGCGCACCAAACATTCTCCGCAGTCCACGATCATGTGATCCTCGTCTCACTTGGGAATTCGTCCGGATCGTTACCCGAACTGCCGAGAACGTAACCGGCACCACCGACACGTTCGTTCGGCTCCTCGACCACCGGAGCACCGACGTTGTCGGTGCCCCCACCTACCGTCTCGTCTCGTGATCGCTCGACCCGCGTCCTCCGGACACCAGCTCGCGTTCGACGAGCTCGACCTCTCGTTGCGCAACACCACGTTCGTCGTGGTCGACCTCGAGACCACCGGCGGACGCCCGAACGAGGACGCGATCACGGAGATCGGCGCAGTGAAGATCCGAGGGGGCGAGATCCTCGGCGAGATGGCCACCCTCGTCGACCCCGGCCGCACGGTTCCCCCGTACATCGTCGAACTCACCGGGATCACGACGGCAATGCTGGTCGGCGCACCGCGGATCGAACGAGTTCTACCGAGCTTCATCGAGTTCGCCCGCGGATCGATCCTCGTCGCGCACAACGCACGGTTCGACGTCGGCTTCCTCAAGACCGCCGCCGCGCGGATGGACGTGTCGTGGCCACCCTTCCAGGTCTTGTGCACGGTGAAGCTGGCCAGACGCGTCCTGACCCGAGACGAGGCACCGTCGGTCAAGCTGTCGTCTCTCGCACTGCTGTTCGGTGTCGGCACCAGGCCCACTCACCGGGCTCTCGACGATGCGCGGGCAACCGTCGAGGTGTTGCACAACCTGATCGAACGCGTCGGAAACCAGGGGGTGCACAGCTATCCGGAACTGGTCGATTACCTGCCCGCGGTCTCCGCTGCACACCGCGCGAAACGGCACCTCGCGCACGGATTGCCGCACGCACCCGGGGTCTACCTGTTCCGGGGGCCGTCGGACGAAGTTCTCTACGTCGGGACCTCGGCCGATCTACACCGCCGAGTGCGCAACTACTTCACCGGTTCCGAGACACGTGGGCGCATGAAGGAGATGGTCGCGCTGGCCACCCGCGTGGACCACGTCGAGTGCGCACACGCGATCGAGGCGGGCGTTCGGGAATTGCGGCTTCTGGTCGCCCACGCCCCGCCGTACAACCGCCGGTCGAAGTTTCCCAAGCGTGGATGGTGGATCGCCCTCACCGCCGAGGCCTTCCCTCGGCTGTCGGTGGTCCGGACTCCGACAGCGCAGAGCCTCGGACCGTTCGCCGGACGCACCGCCGCAGTCGAGGTGGCGGCGCTCGTCGCCGAGACCTGCCGACTCCGAACGTGCACGCGCCGGATTGCTGCATCGAGACGACACGACGGATGCGCGGTCGAGTCGGTCGGTGGATGCGCTGCAGCGGCGGACGGGCCACAGGACGCCGAGACGTACGCCCCCGTCGCGCAGAAATTCCGAGACCTCTCCGACGGGATCAGTTCGTCCGTGATCGACGAACTGCTCGCGCGGATCGACGCGCTCGCCGAGGTGGAACTGTTCGAGACGGCCGCCCGCCTGCGTGACCGCACCGAAGCACTCGTCACCGCCCTGCGTCGGATGCAACGGCTCGGGTCCCTCGCACGGATCGAGCAGTTCGTGGCCGCGCGACCTGCACCTGCCGGGGGGTGGGAGTTCGTCGTCGTCCGATACGGCCGCCTGGCCTCCGCGGGAGTCGCTCGACGCGGCGTGCCCCCGATGCCCGTCGTCGCCGCGCTCGTTGCTGCGGCCGAGACCGTCTCGCCGGACGACACCCCGTTGCGCGGCGGATCGCCCGAGGAGATCGCGCTGGTCGCACGGTGGCTCGAGTCCGACGGCGTTCGCGTCGTCAGCGCCACCGAGGGCTACTGCGAGCCGGCCAATGGCGCGGGCCGATACGCGCGATGGTGCCGTGCGGTCCGAGACATCTCCCGTCGGGAACGTGACAACTAGGGTGAGTGCATGATCACCGCCATCGTTCTCATCCACGCCGAGGTGCACCGCATACCGGAGACGGCGCGCGCCGTGGCGGACGTGGCCGGCGTCGCCGAGGTCTACTCGTGCGCGGGCGACGTGGACCTGATAGCCATCGTCAAAGTTCGCGACCACGCTCAGATCGCCGACGTCGTCACCGAACACGTCAACCGCGTCGAGGGGGTCGTACGCACCGACACGCACATTGCGTTCAAGTCGTACGCGAGTGCCGACGTCGACGCCGGGTTCTCGATCGGCGAGTGAACCGCTAGAGCGTGTGAGTCAGAGCGGCCCACTCGCTCAGCAGGCGCTCGGCTGCTCCGGAGTCCACCGCAACGGCAGCTGCCGCTATGCCGTCGCGGAGCGCCCCGTTCAGGTCCCCGTTCACACCGCGGAACGCCGCGATCGCGGCCCCTGCGTTCAGAAGGACTGCATCTCGTACCGCTCCCGGTTCTCCGGAGAACGTCCGGCGCGCGATGGCAGCGTTGGTCTCGGCGTCTCCTCCGCGCAACGCGTCGAGCGGGACGCGCGCGATGCCGAGATCGCGAGGATCGAGCCGTGACAGGGTCACCGACCCGTTCTCGACGACGTAGACGTGCGACGTACTCGACGTCGTGATCTCGTCCAGACCGTCGTCACCCCGCACGACCAACACCGAATTACCGCGTGCTGCAAACACTCCCGCAATCACCTCGATCAGCTCTGGGAAGGCGCACCCCACCAGACCCGCGCGTGGACGAGCAGGATTGGTGAGCGGTCCCAGCACGTTGAAGACCGTGGGAATGCCGATCTCCTTGCGCGGCGCCCCCGCGAAACGGAGCGCGGGATGGAACACCGGTGCGAAACAGAAGCCGATTCCCAGGGCGGCAACGCTGGCCGCCACTTGCTGCGGACCGAGATCTATTCGCACGCCCAGCTTTTCGAGCACGTCGGCGCCACCGCTCTTCGACGACGCGGCTCGGTTGCCGTGCTTGACCACACGAATACCGCTGGCTGCCACCACAATCGACGACATGGTCGAGATGTTCACCGTGTGCGACCGATCACCTCCGGTACCCACGATGTCCACCACATCCGCGTCGACCGGAACGGCGACCGCATGGGACAGCATCGAGTCCGCCAGCCCGGTCAGCTCCCCCGAGGTCGGGCCCTTCATCTTGAGAGCGACGCCGAAGGCCGCGATCTGCGCGGGCGTCGCGTTGTCGCTCATGATCTCGTCCATCGCCCACGCGGCGTCGTCGGGCGTGAGATCACGCCCTCCGGTGAGTTCGCCGAGCACGTACGGCCATGCGCGAGGAGCGTTCATGGGATGCGAGCCTAGTGGTCCACACCGCGCGCGATCGCGGCTACTGCTCGCCGGTCACAGCCGGTTGCAGCGCGTCCCATCCGGACACCGTACCGCCGCGCCGCTGAGCCAGACCCGCCATGCGTGAACGCTCCTGAGAACAGTGCAGCGCGTCGAGAACCTGGACGCGTTGGAGCACCAGAGGGCGTCCGTCCTCGACCGGAGCCGACGTCGACGACAACTCAGCTGGTGGCGGACCCGACTCGGGCGTGCTGTACCCGTCCTGGGCGGCCACGGCGATGGCGTCGTCGATCGTGTCGGCGGGCAGGACGAGGTGATGGCGCAGAACGACCTGATCGTCCCTCGCCCACGTCGGATCGGTCCCCTCCGCGCGGTCGAGGGTCGTGCTGGCGGCCTCGGCGTCGTCGAAGCACGACGCAACGACGACGAGGTCGGTGCGGGCCGGGTCCAGAGCCGACGCCGAACCCTTCCCGAACAGCCGACGCCACCAACGATCCTTGCCTGCGACAGCCATGGCTCCAGCCTGCCAGAAGGGCAATCGAGTACTGCTTCGTTTCCCGGTCGAACCGGTCGACGACGTTCCTGTCCCGACACGACGCGCCACTGCCGGACCCGGATATGCCATCCGTACTACGACGGGTCATACTTCATTCTGTGACGAGCGCAGTAGGGACTTCGGGATCCGCCATCACCCAACGCGTGCACTCGCTGAACAGACCCAACATGGTCAGCGTGGGCACCATCGTGTGGCTGTCCAGTGAGCTGATGTTCTTTGCCGGCCTGTTCGCGATGTATTTCGTCGCGAGGGCGCAGGCAGCGGGGAACTGGCCGCCGGAGCCGACGGAGCTCAACCTCGCGCTCGCGGTGCCCGTGACGGCCGTGCTGATCGCGTCGTCGTTCACCTGCCAGCTCGGCGTGTTCGCCGCGGAGCGTGGCGACGTGTTCGGCCTTCGCCGCTGGTACGTCCTCACCCTCATCATGGGCGCGTTCTTCGTCGCCGGTCAGGGCTACGAGTACTACCACTTGGTGCACGAGGGCACGACGCTCTCGAGCAGCGTCTACGGCTCGGTGTTCTACATCACGACCGGTTTCCACGGCCTCCACGTCATCGGCGGCCTCATCGCCTTCGTGTTCCTGATCACTCGAACTCTGGTCAGCAAGTTCACGCCGGCGCAGGCAACGGCAGCGATCGTGGTGTCCTACTACTGGCACTTCGTCGACATCGTCTGGATCGCCCTGTTCGCGACGATCTACTTCATCCGTTAGGTCAGCACCACCGCTTCACCCGCACAGCCCGATGGCGTCGAATTCTTCACAGACCGGAAACAGCTCGATCCGGCGCCACCGCACCGAAGCCGAAGACACGACAAGGGATACAGATGAGTTCAGCTCCCCCCTCAGCACCCGGCGATGACAGCGTGGCCGGTGGCACCGACGCTGTCGCCGCGACGCAGGTCCGGCGTAAGCGCAAGGCCAAGCGTCGCGTCAGCGGTGCGCTCGTTCTCCTGATGGGTCTGGTCGGCGCAGGTTTCCTCGCCGCCGCCCTCACCCCCGATGCACAGGTCGCCACTGCGCAGGAAGACTCCGCGGCACTCGTGCGCGAGGGTCAGCAGATCTACGACACGTCCTGCGTCACGTGCCACGGCGCGAACCTCCAGGGTGTGGCCGATCGCGGCCCGAGCCTCATCGGCGTCGGCGAGGCAGCGGTGTACTTCCAGGTGTCGTCCGGACGTATGCCCATGGCCAAGAACGAAGCGCAGGCCATGCGCAAGCCCCCCAAGTACAACGAAGCACAGGTCGACGCACTCGGTGCGTACATCCAGGCCAACGGCGGCGGACCCACGGTGGTCCGCAACGAGAACGGCGAGATCGCCCAGGAATCCCTCGTCGGCGGCGACGTCGCACGTGGTAGCGAGTTGTTCCGTCTCAACTGCGCGTCCTGCCACAACTTCACGGGCCGTGGTGGCGCGCTGTCGGGTGGCAAGTTCGCTCCGAACTTGGATCCCGCGAACGAGCAGCAGATCTACCAGGCCATGGTCACCGGCCCCCAGAACATGCCGAAGTTCTCCGACAGGCAACTCACGCCCGAAGAGAAGGAAGACATCATCGCGTACGTGAAGTCGTCGTCCGACACAGCGCCTCAGGGTGGATACGGCCTCGGCGGGTTCGGACCGAGCACCGAGGCTCTCGCCATCTGGATCGTCGGCATCGGCGCAGTCATCGCCGCAGCAATTTGGATCGGAGCCAGGTCATGAGCGACGAAAAAGGCAAGGACGACGGCGCAACCGCCCTCGACTCCACCGATCGCGGAATGATGGACACCACGCGCACGTATTCCGACGAAGAGCTCGCCGGCATGAGCCGCGACGAACTCGTCAAGCTCGGAACCAACCTCGACGGCGTGGACGTCGCGTTTCGTCGTCACCGCTGGCCCGTGCCGGGTACCAAGGCCGAGAAGCGCGCCGAGCGCAACGTCGCGGCGTGGGTCTTTCTCGCCGGTATCTCCGCTGTCGCCTTCATTGCCATCTATCTGTTCTGGCCGTGGCAGTACGCCGGCATCGGCGACGAGAACTACGGGCTCTACAGCCTGTACACACCGCTGATCGGCCTGACCATGGGTCTGGCGATCCTCGGTGTCGGTGTCGCGGCCGTGCAGTTCACCAAGAAGTTCATTCCCGAAGAGGTGTCCATTCAGGATCGCCACGACGGTGGCTCGAGTGTCACGGATCAGAAGACCTTGGTCGCCGAGCTCGGCGATTCCTTCGACACCTCCACTCTCGGTCGCCGCAAACTGATCAAGCGCAGCTTGTTCTTCGGCGGCGGCGCCCTCGGAATCATGGCGATCATGCCTCTCGGCGGCCTGATCAAGAACCCGTGGGCCGATGGAGATGATTCTTCTCTCTGGGTATCGGACTGGACTCCGAAGTATCCTGGAGAGACGATCTACCTTCGGCGCTACACCGGTCGAGCAGAAGACATCGTGCTGGTGCGTCCCGAGGACATGGACGCAGGTGCAATGGAGACTGTTTTCCCCTTCCGCGAGGAAGATCGTGGTGACGAGGAAGCTCTGAACCACTCTCTCAAAGGGATCCGAAACGCCGTCATGCTCATCCGCTTGCGCACCGAAGACGCCGACCGCGTCATCAAGCGCAAGGGTCAGGAGAGCTTCAATTACGGCGACTACTTCGCGTACTCGAAGATCTGCACGCACCTCGGCTGCCCGACATCGTTGTACGAGCAGCAGACAAACCGCATCCTCTGCCCCTGCCACCAGTCGCAGTTCGATGCACTCGAATACGCCAAGCCGGTGTTCGGCCCCGCCGCACGCGCTCTCCCCCAGCTCCCGATATCTGTAAACACGGACGGATATCTCGTGGCAACCAGCGACTTCCTCGAACCCCTCGGCCCCGCTTTCTGGGAGCGGCCTGACGGCGTTCACACTTCCGGTTAGCAGGAGGGAACTTCAATGAGTCCATCCATCGCGACTCTCGCGGCCAAGCAGGCCGAAGGAGTCGATTCGAGATATCACCTGTCGCCGGGTATGCGTCGACAGATCAACAAGGTCTTCCCGACGCACTGGTCCTTCCTTCTGGGCGAGATCGCGCTGTACAGCTTCGTCATCCTTCTCATCTCGGGTGTGTACCTGACGCTGTTCTTCGATCCGTCGATGGCAGAAGTCACCTACAACGGTGTCTACGGTCCGCTCCGTGGCGTCGAGATGTCGCGGGCGTACGAGACCGCACTGAACCTGTCCTTCGAGGTGCGCGGCGGGCTGTTCGTTCGACAGATCCACCACTGGGCAGCACTGCTGTTCGCGTGCTCGATCATCGTGCACATGTTCCGCATCTTCTTCACCGGAGCATTCCGTCGTCCCCGTGAGGCCAACTGGGTCATCGGTTCGCTGATCCTCATCCTGGCGATGTTCGAAGGCTTCTTCGGCTACTCGCTCCCCGACGACCTGCTTTCGGGAACCGGCCTCCGCGCCGCCTTCTCCGGCATCACGCTGAGCATCCCGGTCATCGGATCCTGGATGCACTGGTTGATCTTCGACGGCGACTTCCCGGGCACGATCATCATTCCGCGCCTGTACGTGGCTCACGTTCTGCTGCTGCCGGGCATCATTCTCGCCCTCATCGCGGCTCACCTGGCCCTCGTCTGGTACCAGAAGCACACGCAGTTCCCCGGCCCCGGTCGCACCGAGAAGAACGTCGTCGGCGTTCGCATTCTCCCAGTGTTCGCGGTCAAGTCCGGCGCGTTCTTTGCCATGACCTTCGGTGTCCTCGCCGTCATGGGCGGCGTTCTGCAGATCAACCCGGTGTGGGCCCTCGGCCCGTACAACCCGGCACAGGTCTCCGCAGGTTCGCAGCCCGACTTCTACATGATGTGGACGGACGGCCTCGCTCGCCTGTGGCCCGCGTGGGAGCTCTACATCGGCAACTACATGATCCCCGCCGTGTTCGCGGTGGCGCTGATCATGGGCCTGGTCTTCACGATCATGATCGCCTACCCGTGGATCGAGAAGCGCTTCACCAAGGACGACGCACACCACAACCTGCTGCAGCGTCCGCGTGACGTGCCGGTTCGCACCGGACTCGGCGCAATGGCGATCGCGTTCTACGTGGTCCTGACGCTCTCCTGCGTCAACGACATCATCGCGTACAAGTTCGACATCTCCCTGAACGCGATGACGTGGATCGGTCGTATCGGATTGCTCATCGCTCCCCCGATCGCCTACTTCCTCGCCTACCGGTTCTGCATCGGCCTGCAGCGCAGCGACCGTCAGGTGCTCGAACACGGTATCGAGACCGGCGTGATCAAGCGTCTGCCCACCGGTGCGTTCGTCGAGATCCACCAGCCGCTCGGACCGGTCGACGACCACGGCCACCCGATCCCGCTCGAGTACCAGGGTGCCGCCGTCCCGAAGAAGATGAACAAGCTCGGATCGGCCGGCAAGCCAGGTTCCGGCAGCATCTTCACCCCGGACCCGATCGAGGAGAGCCGAGCGCACGAGCAGGCGCTGCACAAGGGCGAGCACGACCAGCTCACGATGCTGCGGGCAATTCAGACCAAGACCTTGGCCACCAATGGCAACGGCAACGGTTCGAACGGCCACAGCAACGGGAACGGTTCGTCCAACGGGCACAGCAACGGCTCGAACGGCAACGGTTCGAACGGCAACGGCTCGAACGGCGACAGTCACTGATCGCTTCGCACAACAGCTGAAAGGGCGTCACCCTCGCGGGTGGCGCCCTTTTTGCTGCCCGGAGGCCTGCCCTCCCCTCCCCCACCGATGGAGCAGATCGCGCGAACGCATGAGTTCAGCCAACATCCTCGCGCCGGCGTACGAGCAGATTCGGACCGTCCGTGACGGTGGAGTCGAGCCAGGCAGCGGCGACGTTGCACCTGCCCTGATGAGTGCTGAGGCGCACGAGGAGTAAGTCCGGGGGACGCAGGCCCCACTCTGTGCCTCCAGGCGACTCAGGGCGCCCCACACCGTCCGACCGATTGAGGGTGACCCTCGGTCGGTCCGAGCTGAGGTAGGGGGCCGACGCCCGGGCGCCGCTGTGCTGTCAGCCGCACACAGCGTATCCGCGCTTTCAATACGTATCCGCGCTGGAAACTTTCAGCGCGGATTCACAATCGCAGCGCAGATAGAGCTGGGCCCCGCAAATATGGGCCAGGCCTCCGTTTAGCGCCACCCTGCGGAAGGAACGCACACATACAGACTCAGGGCGCCCCTCACACCGTCAGACCGACTGATTGTGCCCCTCAGTCGCTTGTGCAGGCAGGAAGCCGGACACGGGCAAACTTTTCCGCGCGCTCGGTTGACATCCGCGCTGGATACTTTCAGCGCGGATACGCAATTGCAGCGCGGATAGGGCTGGGTCTCGCAAGTGGGGCCGTACCCCGCAAATAAGGGCTATGCCCAGCAATTAGTACCGCCGCCCCCTACACCCCCCGGACTCAGGGCGCCCCTCACACCGTCAGATCGACCAGGGGTGCCCTTCAGTCCTCCGACCGAACCACAACCCGCCCCGCACAGCACAACGGGCCGCACCCCCCTGAGGGATGCGGCCCGTGGCCAAGAACGGATCTAGTGCTTCTCGGGCCCGACGTGGTATTCGAACACCAAGCCGGCCGCTGCGGCGATGATTCCGACCGCGCCCAGTGCCAGCATCCACGGCTCGAAGAATGCGAAGGCCAAGGCCATGAACGCAGCTGCACCGGCCAGGATGATCGGCCAGAAGCTTCCGGGGCTGAAGAAGCCCAAGTCGCCCGCGCCGTCGGCGATCTCGGCGTCGTCGTAGTCCTCGGGGCGAGTGTCGAGTCGACGGGCCACGAAGCGGAAGTACGTGCCGATGATCAGTGTGAGACCAGCGGTCAACACGATCGCCGTCAGACCGGCCCACTCGATTCCGGTACGTGAGAAGCCCGTGAAGACGCCGTACAGGATGCCGGTGAGGATGAAGAACACCGTGAGGATCTCGAAGAGTTTCGCTTCGATCTTCATGTCAGTTTCCTTCCGCCACGGTCGCCGACTTCACGGTGCGCTGCGTCTCGAACGGAACCGTCGTGGTCGAGACCGGAGACTGTCCGATGGACGCAAGCGCCTGCGCGTTGGTGGACCCGCTTTCGCGTGCTGCGAAGTACGTCTCGAAGTCCTGCTCGCTCACGGCGCGCACTTCGAAGTTCATCATCGAGTGGTAGGTGCCGCACATCTCGGCGCAACGCCCGACGAACGCGCCTTCCTTCTCGATCTCGCTGATCTGGAAGACGTTGTCCGAGTGGTTCGCCTTCGGGTTCGGCATGACGTCGCGCTTGAAGAGGAACTCCGGGACCCAGAACGCGTGGATGACGTCCGAGGAAGCCATCTGGAATTCGATGCGCTTGCCGACCGGGAGGACGAGGACGGGGATTTCGTTGCTCGATCCGACGGTCTCGACCTTGTCGTACTGCAGGTATGAGAGGTCGGACTCTTCGCGACCGAACACCGGTCCAGGCTCTTCGCCTTCGGGGGTGCTGCCCTGCGCCTCGGCAGCGGCTTCCTTCTCTTCGTCGATGCCGCTGTACTTCTGAGACCCGTTCTGGAGGTCGATCGTCCGATAGCCGAACTTCCAGTTCCACTGGTAGGCCGTGATGTCGACGACGACGTTCGGGTTGTCCTGCTTGTCGTTGACGAAGTTCTGCACGACGACGGTGAAGTAGAAGAGGACGGCGATGATGACGAACGGCACGGCCGTGTAAAACAGCTCGAGCGGAACGTTGTACGCGGTCTGGCGCGGGAACTCCGGCGAGTCCTTCTTCTTGCGGTGGAACATCACCGTCCAGAAGGTCAGACCCCAGACGATCACGCCCATGATGAGTGCAGCGATAACCGACCACGTCCACAACTCGCGCATGCGAGTGGCCTGCGGGGTCACGCCCGACGGCCACCCGAAACGCAGAACGCTGTTGTCGATGCCGCAGCCCGACAACATCAGTGCGGCCATGCCGAGTGAGACGACCAGACCGGCCCGCCTCACGATTCGACTGCCGGATCCAACACTTTGCGTCACGTTCACGCCTTCCTGATAAACCACGGTCGAGTCGAGGATCCCATTGCGTCGGCTCGCACAGGACACGCTCTATGTACTACGCAGCGTAGACCAAAGCGGGCCGCTATTCCCTGCCGGGTCGACGTGGTGTGGCGTGCGCACCGTCCCCGAGGATCCGCACTCGGTGCGGCATACTCGACCGGGATCTACGGGGGCCCCGAACAAGGAATAGAGGACTGTAACTGTGTGTGGACTGCTGGGACTCTTGACGCCGAACGCATCCGCGGAGGATGTAGTCGACGCTGTCGGCAAGGCCAGCCACTGCATGCGGCACCGGGGCCCGGACGAGCCGGGGACCTGGCACGACGCCGATCTCGCCTACGGCTTCAACCGGCTGTCGATCATCGACATCGAGCACTCGCACCAACCTCTCCGGTGGGGACCACCCGAGAACCCCACCCGGTACGCGCTGACGTTCAACGGTGAGATCTACAACTACCTCGAGCTGCGCGACACTCTCGCCCGCGAGCACGGAGCCGTGTTCGCCACCGAGGGCGACGGCGAGGCCGTGGCCGCCGCGCTGCACTACTGGGGTGACGACGCGGTACGACGCCTGCGCGGCATGTTCGCCATCGCGCTGTGGGACACCGAGACGCGCGAGTTGTTCCTCGCGCGGGACCCCTTCGGCATCAAGCCGATGTTCTACGCGACCGGGCCCGGCGGCACCGCGTTCGGCAGCGAGAAGAAAAGTGTGTTGGAGCTTCTCGGGCCGCTGGGCTCGACGGAGGATCTGGACCCGCGCGCCATCGAGCACTACACCGTTCTCCAATACGTCCCCGAGCCGGAGACTCTCCACGCGTCGATCCGCCGGCTCGAGTCGGGGACGTTCGCCCGCCTCCGGCCGGGCGGATCCATCGAGCCGGTTCGCTACTTCCGGCCGACGTTCCCCATCCGTCCGTTCACCGCCGACTCGCAGGAGCGGCGCTACCGGGAAATTGCCGAGGCGCTCGAGGACTCGGTCGCGAAGCACATGCGTGCCGACGTGACCGTCGGCTCGTTCCTCTCGGGCGGCATCGACTCCACCGCCATCGCCGCGCTCGCGATGCGCCACAATCCGAACCTCATCACCTTCACAACGGGATTCGAACGCGACGGCTATTCCGAGGTCGACGTCGCAGCGGAGTCGGCTGCGTTGATCGGTGCCAAGCACATCGTCCGTGTGGTGGGACCCGAGGAGTTCGCCGCCTCGATTCCCGAGATCGTGTGGTACCTGGATGATCCGGTGGCAGACCCGGCTCTCGTGCCGCTCTACTTCGTGGCGAAGGAAGCGCGTAAGCACGTCAAGGTCGTGTTGTCGGGGGAAGGCGCCGACGAGCTCTTCGGCGGTTACACCATCTACCGGGAACCGTTGTCGCTCAAGCCGTTCGAAGCCCTGCCCGGCGGTCTGCGCAAGCTGGCCGGACGCCTCAGCGAGCGCATTCCCGACGGGACCCGCGGCAAGAGTCTGCTGAACCGTGGCTCGATGTCGCTGGAGGAGCGCTACTACGGCAACGCCCGCAGCTTCAACGACGCCCACCTGCGGTCGGTCCTGCGCGAATTCAAGCCGGAGTGGACGCATACCGACGTGACCGCACCGATCTACGCGATGTCCGCCGGGTGGGATCCGGTGGCGCGGATGCAGCACCTGGACCTGTTCACCTGGCTGCGTGGCGACATTCTGGTCAAGGCCGACAAGATGACCATGGCCAACTCGTTGGAGCTGCGCGTGCCGTTCCTCGACCCCGAGGTGTTCGCCGTCGCCGAACAGGTGCCGTTGGAGCAGAAGATCACGAAAACCACCACCAAGTACGCGCTGCGCCGCGCTCTCGACGGCATCGTCCCGGACCACGTGTTGAACCGAGCCAAGCTCGGTTTCCCTGTGCCGCTGCGGCATTGGCTGCGCGGGCCGGAACTGTTCGACTGGGCGCACCAGCAGATCGCCGATTCCGGCACCGATCATCTACTCCACAAACCGGCGATCACGCAGATGCTGAACGATCATCGAGAGGGCCGCGCCGACCACAGCCGGCGCCTGTGGACGGTGCTGATCTTCATGGTGTGGCACGGCATCTTCGTCGAAAGGCGGATCGTGCCCACCATTGCCGAGCCGACCTACCCAGTACACATCTAGGTCGGTCAGGAAGGCAAGATCTCGGCAATTTCGGATGCGACGTCGGATCCGTACGCGTCTCCGAGTCGCTTGACGGCGTCGTCGCGTACGAGCGTCCACTCCTGTGTTCCCGTCGTTTCGAGTACGAGCACCGCGACGAACGAGCCGAGCTGCGCCGCTCGTTCGAGCGACAAGCCACGGGTGCGGGCGTACAGGAATCCGGCGCGGAACGCGTCGCCGACGCCGGTGGGGTCGATCTTGCTGGTCTCCGGCACGACGCCGACGCGGACGTCGGTTCCGTCGGCACCGACGATTTCGACTCCGCGCTTGCCCAGCGTCGTGATACGCAGTTCGACCATCTCACGCACGTCGGAGTCGGTGAGTCCGGTCTTCTGCTTCAGCAGGCCCCACTCGTACTCGTTGGTGAACAGGTACTTGGCGCCGGTGATCAACGCACGTGCCTGATCCCCTGTCAGTCGCGCCAACTGCTGCGACGGGTCCGCTGCGAACGGCACTCCCGCGTCGCGGCACTGCTGCGTGTGCGTGATCATGCCGTCGGGATCGTGCGCGCCGATCAGCACCAGTTCCAGATCGTGCTTCGCGACGAGGTCGGTGATCGAGATGCTGCCCGACTCGCTCATCGCACCCGGGTAGAACGACGCGATCTGCGCCATGTCTTCGTCGGTGGTGCAGACGAAACGCGCGGTGTGCTGGGAGTCGGAGACCGCGACTGCGCTGCAGTCGACCCCGTTGGCTTCGAGCCAGGGCTGGTACTCGGTGGCGAAGTCGGCGCCCACCGCTCCCACCAGCAGTGGCGAACCGCCCAGGACTCCCATCGCATAGGAGATGTTTCCGGCCACACCGCCGCGACGGATCACCAGGTCGTCGACCAGGAAACTCAGCGACACGTGCGCGAGCTGATCGGCGAGGAACTGATCGGCGAACCGACCGGGGAAACGCATGAGGTGATCGGTGGCAATCGAACCGGAAACGGCGATGGTCACGAACGGGCCTTTCGATAGAAGATCGTCGTACACCCGCAGGCTACCCACTGTTCCGACAACAAATCACCGGCCCGCATTGCGGACCGGTGATTCGGAGGGGTTACGTCAGTTGAACGAGTCGCCGCAGGCGCAGGACCCGGTGGCGTTGGGGTTGTCGATCGTGAACCCCTGCTTCTCGATGGTGTCGACGAAGTCGATGGATGCGCCCTCGACGTACGGTGCACTCATCCGGTCGACGGCCAGCGTGACGCCGTTGAAGTCCTTGACCAGATCGCCGTCGAGCGAGCGATCGTCGAAGAACAGCTGGTATCGCAGGCCGGCGCAGCCGCCGGGCTGAACTGCGATGCGCAGCGCGAGGTCGTCACGACCTTCCTGGTCGAGCAGCGCTTTCGCCTTCGAGGACGCGGCCTCGGTCATGATGACGGCGTGGGTGGCCACGTCTTCGGTCGAGACGTCGCTCGTGGCGACATCGTTCTGCACAGTCATGGGCTCTCCCTATCGTTCGTACAAGACCCGCGAACAAGTCAACGGTACTCCCGCACCCTCTATTCCACACGCCGCCTCACCAGTCGGACGCGACGCGGGCCGCCAGAGCTGTGAGCTGGTTGCGTGCGTCGGACATCGCGACATCGACCGACCCTGCGAACTCGGTGACGGAATGCGCCGCGGTGACGCCGGCGTCCGCGACCTGCCGATCGGTGAGAACGACCTGACCGGCCAGCACGACGGTCCTGACGCTGAAGCGCCCACCGGCAGACGCGAGTGCGGTGACCAACTTCCCACGCAAGGATTGCGAATCGAACTTTCCTTCGCCGGTCAGCACGAGATCGACGTCACCCAGCACGGCGTCCTGGTCCGTGTATTCGGCGACCAGCTCGGCTCCCGACCGACGACGGCCGCCCAGAGCCAGGAGCGCCGCACCGATGCCCCCGGCAGCGCCGGCCCCGTCCCGCTCGTCCACGGCCTTCCCGGTCACGGCGCGCAGCACCTCCGCCCAATCCGCATTGCGGTCTTCGAGAACGTCGAGTGCGGCAGCGTCGGCACCTTTCTGCGGCCCGAAGACCGCGGCGGCGCCCAGTGGCCCGAGCAACGGATTCTCCACGTCGGACGCCACCACCAGCTCGACGTCGCGCAGCTTCGACATGGCTTCACCCAGTCCGCCCAGCGCCCGGACCATTCCGCGTCCGCCGTCGGTGCAGCTGCTTCCGCCCAGACCCACCACGACGGTCGTCGCGCCGGCGCCGAGTGCCGCGTCGATCATCTCCCCGACGCCGCGGCTGTGCGCGGACAGCGATGTCTGCGGGTCCGGTGCGCCGCCGAGCAACCCGAGACCGCACGCCTGTGCGACCTCGACGAACGCCGTGCTGCCGACCAGAAGCCACCGCGCATCGACCGAGTCGACAAGCGGCCCGCTGACGTACTCCGTCCGCACATCTCCTCCGCGGGTGGCGAGCACGTCGACAAATCCCGGTCCGCCGTCCGACTGCGGCATCAGCACCAGGTCGTCCTGCGGACGAGCCGAGGCCCACCCGTCGGCAATGGCGTGAGCTGCCTGTACGGCGGTGAGGGTCTCGCCGAAGGAATCCGGGGCAATCATGACTCGCATCGGAGGGATTTTAGGGCCGACCAACCTCGCGGGCACGGCGAGAAGTCGGACATCCGGTGTTCACCGGAGGGCAGTTGTCGAATAGCCTGGACTCCGTGAAGCTATTTCCCCTCGGAAGCTCCGACAAGTCGGAGAAGGTCGACCCGGAGATCACCGAGTCCTCGATCGAGGACACGGTGAACCTCGGCAAGGGTCGACCCACGCCGAAGCGCCGCGACGCCGAGGGCAGGCGACGCGGACCCGTCGCTCCGGCCCCCCTCACCGCGAAGGAAGCTCGAGCCCGCCGCAAGGCGACGCGCGGTTCGAAGGACGACCGCAAGCAGGCGTCGGCCGAGCGCCGGGCGGCGTCCGCCGAGCGTCGCGCGCGAATGCTGGCCGGTGAGGACAAATACCTCCTCCCCCGCGACAAAGGGCCGGTCCGTGGGTTCGCTCGCGACATCGTCGATTCCCGACGCAATCTCGTGGGTCTGTTCATGCCGCTTGCCCTGCTTCTCATCGTCGCCATGTTCCTGACGCCGGCGCTGCAGTCGATCGTCACGCTCGCGATGCTGATCATGATGGTGTTCATGGGAATCGACGGGTATCTCCTCGGCCGCCGCGTGAACAACCAGGTTCGTGAGCGCTTCCCGGACACCGCGGACGGCGGGTTCAAGCTCGGTTGGTACACGTTCGTGCGGGCGTCGCAGATTCGCAAGATGCGTGCACCGAAGCCGCGCGTCGGCGCCGGAGACGCGGTCTGACCGACGCATCGATGCGTTCGCTGATCCTCGGGGGCGCCCGCTCCGGTAAGTCCGCGCACGCCGAAGGGTTGGTCGCTCGCGCAGAGCCCGTCCGCTACGTCGCCACCGGAAGGCGAAATCCGTCCGACGACGACTGGAGTTCGCGGATCGACCGGCACCGCGACTCGCGGCCTGCCCACTGGCTGACCGTGGAGGTGGCCAGCGCCGCCGATCTCGTTGCGGTGCTGTCCGATTCACACCGAGGTCCTACTCTCGTCGACGACCTGGGGACGTGGTTGACCGGCGCGTTCGACGATCTGGCCGCGTGGGACAGCCCCCGCGGAACCGTCACGCCTGCGGTCGACGCCCTGGTGGACGTCGTGGCGCGGTACACCGGCGATCTCGTGATGGTCACTCCGGAAGTGGGACTGGGCGTCGTCCCGGAATCCGCGGCAGGGAGACTGTTCCGGGACGAGATCGGTTCTCTCAACTCGCGTCTTGCAGACCAGTGCGACTCCGTACACCTCGTCGTCGCCGGTCTTGCCGTCGAACTCAAATGAAAGGCCAACGGTGACAACGGATTCGGCTGACCTGTTCGCGCCGGTCGACCTACCCGACTCCTCCGCGGCTGCGGCCGCACGTGAGCGGCAGACCACCTTGACCAAACCCGCGGGTTCCCTCGGCCGCCTCGAAGCGATCGCGGAATGGGTGTCCGCGTGCCAGGGTCAGTGCCCCCCACAGGTGTTCGCACGCCCCCGAGTGGTCGTGTTCGCCGGTGATCACGGCGTCGCCCGCGCCGGTGTGTCCGCCTATCCGAGCGAAGTCACCGCCCAGATGGTCGCCAACATCCTCGGCGGGGGCGCTGCGGTCAACGTGCTCGCATCCGTCGCCGGAGCAAGTGTTCGGGTCGTCGACATCGCGGTCGATGCCGACACCGACGCGTCGATCTCGTCCTACAAGGTTCGACGGTCGAGCGGTTCGATCGACCGCGAGGACGCACTCACCCCCGACGAGACCACGGCTGCCTTCACCGCGGGCCGAGCGATTGCCGACGAAGAGGTGGACGGCGGTGCCGACCTGCTCGTCGCGGGCGACATGGGGATCGGAAACACCACGCCCGCAACGGTTTTGATCGCGTCTCTGACCGGCACGGAGCCTGTGGCCGCGGTAGGCCGCGGCACCGGAGTCGACGACGAGGGGTGGTCGCGCAAGACAGCCGCGGTACGTGACGCCATGCGTCGCGCTCGTCCGGTTCTCCGAGATCCCTACGCTCTCGTCGGCGCGGTGGGCGGAGCCGACTTCGCCGCAATGGCCGGGTTTCTCATCCAGGCCGCAGTACGCAAGACCCCGGTGATTCTCGACGGCGTCGTCGTCACCGCAGCCGCACTGATCGCGAACGACATCGCCGCGAACGCCAAGGAGTGGTGGATTGCGGGACACCGATCCACCGAGCCGGCACATTCGCTCGCGTTGACGCATCTGCGTCTCGATCCTGTCGTCGAGTTGTCCATGCGACTGGGAGAGGGTTCCGGTGCGCTGATGGCTCTGCCGATCGTCACGGGGGCCGTCGCAACCCTGGGCGCCATGGCGACCTTCGCCGACGCCGGTGTCAGTACCGAGGCGTAGTGCCACTGCCTGAACGATTCCGACCGGCCTCCGGCCTTCCCGAGGGCATCCGCCTCGCCACGTCGTGGTTGACCGTGCTTCCCGTCCGCGGGCCGGCGGACGTGAACCGCGATGCCGGTGGCCGAGCGATCACCGCAACGCCGGTCGTCGGTGCCGGACTCGGCGCCGTGGCGGCTCTCGTGGCCTGGCTGGGGACCGCCGCGGCACTGCCGGCCGTACTGGTGGGACTGCTCACCGTCGCCGCGCACGCCCTCCTCACTCGCGGGATGCACATCGACGGACTGTCGGACACGATCGACGGACTCGGGTGCTACGGACCGCCGGAGCGAGCGCAAGCAGTGATGAAGTCGGGAGGGGCCGGGCCGTTCGGCGTTGCCGCACTCGTGATCACGCTCGGCGCTCAGGGGGTTGCGATAGGTGAGCTCGCGAACCGCGGCTGGTGTGCGACGATCGTGATCGCGATGTTCACCGGCCGCGTCGCCGTGGTCGGCGCCTGCCGGGTCGGGGGGCACGCGGCCTCGCCCGACGGCTTCGGCGCTCTCGTGGCCGGAACTCAGCGTATCGGAGTCATCGCGTCCTGGACCGTCGCATCTGTCGCCGTTGCAGTGTTCGCCGTTCCCGGACGATGGTGGCAAGGCCCCATCGCCGTCGCTCTCGCGCTGGTGCTGGCATCACTGTTCGCGGCGCATTGCGTGAAGCGATTCGGCGGCTTGCCCGGCGACGTGCTGGGCGCCTGCATCGAGGTGACCACCACGGTGGTTCTCGTCGCCTGCCTGATCGGATGACGGTGGCTGTTCGAGAGGCGTCTTGCTTCCCGCGAGCCCTGTTGGGAACTCCGACAACCGGAAAACTCTCTGACCGGGCGGCCTCAGGGCGCGGGACGCAAGGTGCTCATCCACCCGTGCGTGTCCGCGAAAGTTCCGCGCTGAATTCCGGTCAACGTGTCCCGGAGCGCCATCGTCAACTCACCTGGCTCTCCCCCACCGATCGTGAACTCGCCTTCCGCGGACTTGACGCGTCCGACCGGGGTGATGACCGCCGCGGTTCCGCAGGCGAAGACCTCGGTGATCTCGCCGGAGTCGGCCTTCTTCTGCCATTCGTCCGTGCCGATCTTGCGTTCTTCGACCGCGAACCCGGCGTCGGTGGCCAGCGCGAGAAGTGATGACCTGGTGATGCCCGGCAGCAACGAGCCGGACAGCGAGGGGGTGACCAGACGTGCGTCCGGGCCACTTCCGAAGACGAAGAACAGGTTCATCCCGCCCATCTCCTCGACGTAGCGACGCTCGATGGCGTCGAGCCACACCACCTGATCACATCCTTCGTCGGATGCCTGAGCCTGCGCGAGGAGGGAAGCCGCGTAGTTGCCCGCGAACTTGGCCGCACCGGTGCCGCCCGGGGCCGCGCGCACGTATTCGGTCGAGAGCCACACGCTGACCGGCTTGACGCCCTGCGGGAAGTAGGCGCCCGCCGGTGAAGCGATCAGCATGTAGCGGTAGGAGTGCGCCGGGCGCACCCCGAGGCCGGCTTCGGTCGAGAACATGAACGGTCGCAGATACAGCGCGTCCTCCCCGCCCGCGACCGGCACCCACTCGTGATCGACCGCGAGAAGCTGCTGGATCGATTCGCGGAAGAGCTCGGCCGGGAGCTCCGGCATGGCGAGCCGGGCAGCGGACGTCTGGAGGCGCTCGGCGTTGTCGTCCACCCGGAAAGAGGACAGGCTTCCGTCGGGCTGCCGGTAGATCTTCAAACCTTCGAAGATTGCCTGCCCGTAGTGGAGAACCATTGCAGCAGGGTCGATCTCGAACGGTGCGTACGGCGTCACGACGGCGTTGTGCCATCCCTTGTCGACGGTGTAGTCGATGACCACCATGTTGTCCGTGAAGTACCGGCCGAACCCGGGCGCGGCGAGAACGGCCTCGCGCGCCGACGCGTCCAGCGGCGACGGGTGCGGCACGCGGGTGAATTCGAGAACGCCAGTCATGGGTTCATCCTAATCCACCTGCGATTTCGTCTTGGTGTCGACGAAAGGCGGCTTCACGACGTCGCACGCAACCGCCCGTCCGCGCACGTCCACCTCGACGACGTCGCCGACCGACACTCCGGCGGACGAGTCGAGCAGCGCGAGCGCAATTCCGGCCTTGAGCGTCGGGGAGAACGTTCCCGAGGTGGTGACGCCGACCGGCGTTCCGTCGCGCACCACGTGGAGATCGGGCCGCAGCACGCCGCGACCGCTGGCGCGAAGGCCGACCAACGTGCGCGGTGCTCCGCTCTCCTTCTGCGCCGCCAGTGCGTCGCGGCCCCAGAACGTGTCCTTCTTCCACCCGACGGCCCAGCCGCACCGGGCTTCGAGCGGCGAAATCGATTGTGAGAGTTCGTGACCGTGCAGCGGATATCCCATTTCCGTTCGCAAGGTGTCCCGCGCCCCGAGACCGGCCGGTTCACCGCCCGCGTCGCTCACAGCCGCCACCAGCGCGTCGAACAGCTGGCCACTGCCCTCCCACGACGGCAGCAGTTCGTACCCGTACTCCCCCGTGTAACCCGTTCGGCAGACTCGCACGGTCCCGCCGGCGAAGGGTGCGTCGGCGAAGCCCATGTACTCGAGATCGGTAGGCAGGCCGACGGCGTCGAGCACCGTCGCGGACCTCGGTCCCTGCACCGCGAACACACCGTAGGACCGGTGCAGGTCGGTCACGGTGACGCCGTCGGGCGCCCTCGCGATCAACGCGGCGACGATCTCGGCGGTGTTCGCGGCGTTCGGTACCAGGAACACCTCCTCCTCGCTCACCTCGTAGGCGATCAAGTCGTCGATCACTCCGCCGGAATCGGTGCAGCACAACGTGTACTGCGCTTTGCCCGGCGCGATACGCCCAATGTCATTGGTGAATGCGGTGTTCGCGAATTCCACGGCACCGGGCCCGGTGATGGACGCCTTGCCGAGGTGACTCACATCGAACAAGCCGACTCGCTCCCGAACGGCCACATGCTCTTTGACCGTTCCCGCATAGGACACCGGCATGGACCAGCCGCCGAATTCGGCAAATGTCGCACCGAGTGCGACGTGTCGGTCGTGGACTGGTCCCTGCAGCAATTCACCCATGGGGAGCAACGGTATCGGATGTGGGCAGGCCGACGGCCTGTCGGATTGTGGGCCTAGCATCGAAGATCACCGACGACTACGAGGAGACACACACGTGAGCACGCAGCAGTCCCGAACCCTCGGACCCGAGATCGCCCTGGCCGGTGCGATCGGCGCCAAGACCGACGTGGTGGTGGTCGGCTTGATCAAGGCCGACGACGGACTGCAGGTGGTCGGCGGGTCTCTGCTGAACGATCACGCCGCTGCTGTCCTGTTGGCGCTGAAGGCTGTCGGAGCGACGGGTCGCGCCGAGCAGATCACGCGTGTTCCCGCTCCGGCCGGGCTGGGTGCGACGAGTGTCGTCGCGGTCGGGCTCGGCACGGACGACGAGAGAAGCCCCGACTCGGTCCGCCGCGCCGCGGGCGTCGCGGCTCGGTCGTTGTCCGGTACCGATACCGCCACCACCACGCTGTCGACGCTCGACATCGGCGCCAGCGCCGAAGGCTTCTACCTGGGCGCGTACCAGTTCAGCGAGTTCAAGTCCGCCAAGAGCGCGCCGAAGGAGGACGCCGCACCGGTGCGCCGGATCGAACTGCTCGTGGACTCCCCGCGCAGCTCGGACGCGAAGTCCGCCCTTGCCCGCGGGCTCGCCATCGCCGAAGCGGTGGCCACTGCGCGTGATCTCGTGAACACCCCACCGAGTCACCTGTTCCCCGCGGAGTTCGCCGATCGGGCCAAGACGCTCGGCACCGAGGCCGGACTCGCGGTGCAGATCCTCGACGAGAAGGCACTGGAGAAGGGCGGCTACGGGGGCATCATCGGCGTCGGCAAGGGGTCGTCGCGGCCGCCCCGGTTGGTGCGGATGACCTACAAGGGCGGCAAGCGCGGAAAGCCGTCGGTGGCATTGGTGGGCAAAGGCATCACCTTCGACACCGGTGGCATCTCGATCAAGCCGGCCGCAGGCATGGAGAACATGACGTCCGACATGGCGGGTGCTGCCGCCGTCGTCGCCACCGTGGTGCTGGCCGCGAAACTGAAGCTTCCCCTCGACGTCACCGCGTGGGTTCCGATGGCGGAGAACATGCCGTCCGCCACCGCGCAACGGCCCGGGGACGTCTTGACTCAGTACGGCGGCACCACCGTCGAGGTCATCAACACCGATGCCGAGGGCCGTCTGGTGCTGGCCGACGCGATGGTCCGTGCGTGCGAGGAGAACCCCGACTACCTCATCGACACCGCGACGCTGACCGGTGCGCAGACAGTCGCTCTCGGCAACCGCACGCCCGGCGTGATGGGGACCGAGGTGTTTCGTGATCGGGTCGCCGTCATCTCGCAGACCGTAGGTGAGGACGCGTGGCCGATGCCGATGCCGAAAGAGCTGCGGGCCGATCTCGACTCGAAGGTCGCCGATCTCGCGAACGTCACCAACCACCGCTACGGCGGCATGCTCGCTGCGGCGCTGTATCTGAAGGAGTTCGTCGCCGAGGGTGTCCAGTGGGCACACATCGACGTCGCCGGCCCGGCCTACAACACCTCGGGTCCGCACGGGTACACGTCCAAGGGAGGCACCGGAGTTCCGGTGCGCACCATGTTCTCGGTGCTCGAGGACATCGCCGAGAACGGCTGATCACAGCCCCTGTTCGCGCCGCCGGATGATCTTCTGCCGGGCGTCGTGATCACGCATGCGCTGCGGGTACCCGACCTTGCGCACGTCGTACACGGGGATCTTCAGGTCTTCGCCCAGCTTGCGCGCGCCCTTGTCACCGCCGACGGCTCGTCGCGTCCACTCCCCGTCGGACGCGACGAGCACGACGGTCACCGGGGTCACGGTGGTCTCCGGTTCCACGTACGCCTCGACACCGATGTGCGATTGCGTCCAGTCGGCGAGGTGTTGACGGTCGACGGTACTGACACCGCCCTTGTTCCCCCGAGACCCCCGTCGCATCAATCTGCCGAACATTCCCACGTCGAGTCTCCTGTTTCGTCTACGGCGCTCGAACCAGTGTGCCAAACGACACGCTTGCACCCTCTGGACGCGAAGACGGTCGTCAAGTGACAGGATGGCTGCCGTGAACGGTTCGGTCTCTTTCGACAGCGCATCAGCGCACGAGCCCGTCACATTCACGCAACCAGCCACACAATGGGCTCGGCGCCAGCAGAATGGTTCACGACCACGAGTCGGCAACACCCACTTACAACTGTCGAGGAGTCAACAGACATGGCCTTCTCCGTCCAGATGCCAGCTCTCGGTGAAAGCGTCACCGAGGGAACTGTCACAAGGTGGCTGAAACAGGAAGGCGACACGGTCGAAGTCGACGAGCCTTTGCTCGAGGTATCGACCGACAAGGTCGACACCGAGATTCCGTCGCCGGTAGCCGGAGTCCTGACCAAGATCGTCGCTCAGGAAGACGACACGGTCGAGATCGGCGGTGAGCTGGCCACGATCGGTGACGAGGGCGACGCCCCCGCCGACGACTCCTCGTCCGACGATTCGTCTGCAGACGAAGCCCCCGCCGACGAACCCGAACCCGAGGAAGCCGACGCAGGTCCGTCCGACGAGGCGGAGAAGGCATCCGTCGAAGGCGAGTCCGAGGCCGAGTCGACCGACAGCGCTCCCGCGAGCAGCAGCGGCGGCGAGGGAACTCCCGTCACGATGCCCGAGCTCGGCGAATCCGTCACCGAAGGGACCGTCACCCGCTGGCTGAAGGCCGTGGGCGACGACGTCGCGGTCGACGAGCCCCTGCTCGAGGTCTCCACCGACAAGGTAGACACCGAAATCCCGTCTCCCGTCGCGGGAACTCTCCTCGAGATCACTGCGGAGGAGGACGACACGGTCGAGGTCGGCGGACAGCTTGCCGTGATCGGATCCGGATCACCCGCCGAAAAGAAGGCGCCCGAGCCCGAACCCGAGCCCGAGGCCAAGTCGGAGCCCGAGAAGAAGCCCGAGCCCGAAAAGAAGCCCGAGCCCGCGAAGAAGTCCGAGCCCGAGCCCGCGATGGCCGAGAAGACACCGGACGCCAACGAATCGAAGCCGGAGGCTCCGAAGGCCGACGCGAAGGCGGAGGCTCCCAAGGCGTCATCCGGTTCGTCCGAGTCCAGCCCGTACGTCACTCCCCTGGTTCGCAAGCTGGCGACGGACAACAACGTCGAACTGGGAACCGTCAAGGGAACCGGTGTCGGCGGCCGGATCCGCAAGCAGGACGTTCTCGCCGCCGCCGAGGCAGCCAAGGCTCCGGCGGCCGCACCGGCGAAGGAAGCTCCTGCAGCCGCTCCGGCGCCGCAGAAGTCTGCTCCGGCAGCGTCGGCCGGCGTCCGACCGGAACTGGCACATCTTCGCGGCACCACGCAGAAGACGAATCGGATTCGCCAGATCACGGCGAAGAAGACGCGTGAGTCGCTCCAGACGTCTGCTCAGCTGACGCAGACGTTCGAAGTGGACATGAGCAAGATCTGGGCACTGCGGGCAAAGGCGAAGGCCACGTTCAAGGAGCGAGAGGGCGTGAACCTCACGTTCTTGCCGTTCTTCGCGAAGGCGGTCGTCGAGGCGCTGAAGGTTCACCCGAACGTCAACGCCAGCATCGACGAAGACAAGAAGGAAATCACCTACTACGACTCCGAACACCTCGGAATCGCAGTGGACACCGAGGCCGGTCTGCTTTCCCCGGTCATCCACAACGCCGGTGACCTGTCGCTCGGCGGCATCGCTCGCGCCATCGCCGATCTGGCCAACCGTGCACGGTCCAACGGTCTCAAGCCGGACGAGCTTGCCGGTGGCACCTTCACGATCACCAACATCGGCAGCCAGGGTGCGTTGTTCGACACGCCGATTCTGATCCCGCCGCAGGCGGCGATGCTGGGAACCGGCGCCATCGTCAAGCGCCCGGTCGTGGTGAAGGACGACTTCGGCAACGAGTCCATCGGTATCCGCTCGATGTGCTTCCTGCCGATGACGTACGACCACCGTCTGGTCGACGGCGCCGACGCCGGTCGTTTCCTGTCGACGATCAAGCAGCGGCTCGAAGAGGGAGCGTTCGAAGCGGACCTCGGTCTGTAGGCTCGTTCCTACGGCACAACGCATGGTGAGGGCATCACCTACGGGCATCACGGCCGTGGGTGATGCCCTCCCTGCGTAGGACCGAGAAGGCGTTCACAACAGATGCGTCCGGTTCTCGTTCTACAAGGAGGCATTCATCGTGCGAGTGGTCATTGCAGGTTCGTCCGGGCTCATCGGAACCTCCCTGGTTGCGGCTCTACGCAGCAAGGGCCACGAGGTGGACCGCCTGGTGCGTCGGCGTCCCGCCGGCCCCGACGAAGCACAGTGGGACCCCGAGAGCGGATCCCTCGACCCGTCCGTGCTGAAGGGCGCCGACGCGGTGGTCAATCTGTGCGGTGTCGGCATCGGTGACAAGCGATGGACGGGCGCCTACAAGCAGGCCATTCGCGACAGCCGCATCACCCCGACCGACGTTCTCGCGCGCGCCGTCGTGGATGCGGGGGTCTCCACCCTCGTCAACGCAAGCGGAATCAACTTCTACGGCGATACCGGCGACCGAACGGTCGACGAAACGTCACCCGTCGGAACGGGTTTCCTCGCCGAGGTGTGCCGCGACTGGGAAGATGCGACGCGTCCTGCGGTGGAGGCCGGCGTCCGAACAGTCACCTTGCGAACCGCAGCAGTCCTGTCCCGTCGCGGGGGCATGATGGGCAAGTTGCGACCCCTCTACCTGTTCGGTCTGGGTGGCCGGTTGGGCAGTGGTCGTCAGTACTTCCCGTGGATCACTCTCGCCGACGAGGTGGGCGCAATCGTGTTCGCCATCGAGAACTCGGCGGTGAGCGGCCCACTGAATCTCGCGGGTCCCGCCCCGATCACGTTCGCGCAGTTCAATTCTGCGATGTCGAAGGCCGTGCACCGGCCGGCGCCGTGGATCGTTCCGGGGTTCGTGATCTCGGCGATCATCGGCGAGTTCGCGAACGAGGCGATCCTGTCGGGTCCGCGTGCAATTCCGGCGGCACTGGAGAAGGCCGGATACGCGTTCGAGCACAACACGATCGGCGAGGCACTCGCCGCAGTGACCTCATGACCTCCGCACGCGCCAGCACCGATCCGGTCGTGGTTCGCGAGCTGGGTACCATCGACTACCTCGACGCGTGGGACCTGCAGCGGTCGATCGCCGAGCAGCGCGCCGTGGGTGCGGGCAGTGACACGTTGCTGTTGCTCGAGCACCCTTCCGTGTTCACTGCGGGCCGCCGGACTGCCGACACCGATCGCCCCACCGACGGCACTCCGGTCATCGACGTCGACCGTGGCGGCAAGATCACCTGGCACGGCCCGGGTCAGCTCGTGGGATATCCCATCGTGGCGCTGGCGTCGCCCATCGACGTGGTGCGCTATGTACGACGCCTCGAGCAAGCGCTGATCACGGTGTGTACCGACCTCGGTCTTCGGTGCGGCCGCGTCGAGGGCCGGTCGGGTGTCTGGTTCTCTTCGGGAGTCGTCGGCGGTGTGTGGCAGCCCGAACGCAAGGTTGCTGCCATCGGCGTGCGCGTGCAGAAAGGTGTTGCGCTGCATGGCTTCTCCCTCAACTGCAACCCGTCGCTGGAGTCGTTCGGCACCATAGTTCCGTGCGGAATTCCGGACGCCGGGGTGACCACGCTTTCGAACGAACTGGGTCGAGACGTCGACGTCGCCGAGATGATTCCCCCGGTCACGGCGGCGATCACGGCCGCTCTGGACGGCGAGATCGAGGTGGTCGAGCACAATATCGAGCGCGTTGAAATCTCCACGTCAGGACGCCAACCGGAGTTCACCACGATGAGGTTCGGCGCGTAGCCTGGACACCGTGACTGTCGCACCCGAAGGCCGCAAACTTCTCCGCCTCGAGATCCGAAACGCGGAGACCCCCATCGAACGCAAACCGAGTTGGATCAAGACTCGCGCGAAGATGGGCCCCGAATACTCCGAGCTCAAATCCCTGGTGAAACGCGAAGGCTTGCACACGGTGTGCGAGGAAGCGGGTTGCCCCAACATCTTCGAATGCTGGGAAGACCGCGAGGCGACGTTCCTCATCGGCGGGGAACAGTGCACTCGCCGCTGTGACTTCTGCCAGATCGACACGGGCAAGCCGGACGATCTCGACCGCGACGAGCCCCGCCGCGTCGCCGAATCCGTCCAGGCGATGGGTCTGCGCTACTCCACGATCACCGGTGTCGCACGCGACGACCTCGACGACGGCGGCGCCTGGCTCTACGCCGAGACGGTCCGCGAGATCAAGCGCATCAATCCCAACACGGGCGTCGAGTTGCTGATCCCCGACTTCAACGCCAAGCCCGACCAGCTCGCCGAGGTGTTCTCCTCACGCCCCGAGGTGCTCGCGCACAACGTCGAGACGGTCCCCCGTATCTTCAAGCGCATCCGGCCGGCCTTCCGGTACCAGCGCAGCCTCGACGTCATCACCGCAGCCCGCGACGACGGTCTGGTCACCAAGTCCAACCTGATCCTCGGCATGGGCGAGACGTTCGACGAAGTCACGCAGGCGATGCAGGACCTGCACGACGCCGGATGCGACATCCTCACCATCACCCAATACCTGCGTCCCTCGCCGCGGCACCATCCGGTCGACCGGTGGGCAAAGCCGGAAGAATTCGTCGAGCACTCCAAGGCCGCCGAGGCCATGGGATTCGCCGGTGTGCTTGCAGGACCGCTCGTGCGCTCCTCGTACCGCGCCGGCCGTCTGTACGCACAAGCGATGGCGCATCACGGTCGCGAGTTGCCCGAGTCGATGGCTCACCTCACCGAAGGTGGCGAGGCGTCTCAGGAAGCCAGCTCGCTGATGGCGCGGCTGGCCCGGTAATTCACTCCCGGGTGAGCTGAGCGCCTATTCTGTGACGTATGGCGAAAGGCACTAACGCAAAGCCCTCCAAGGAGGCCAAAGCTGCGGCGAAAGCTGCACGCAAGAAGGCATCGAAGGAGCGGCGCTCACAGCTCTGGCAGGCGTTCCAGCTGCAGCGCAAGGAAGACAAGCTGCTGCTGCCCTTGATGATCGGGTCGATCGTCGGGCTCGGACTGATCTTCTTCCTGATCGGCCTCGCCTTCGGAATTCCGTGGCTTCTGCTGCCGATCGGCATCCTCGTCGGTGTTCTGCTTGCGTTCGTCATCTTCGGGCGACGCGTGCAGAAGTCGGTGTACGGCAAGGCCGAGGGTCAGCGCGGTGCGGCTGCATGGGCACTCGACAACCTGCAGGGGTCGTGGCGAGTGTCGAACGCGATCGCCGGCACCACTCAGCTCGACGCCGTCCACCGCGTCATCGGTCGTCCCGGCGTCATCCTCGTGGCCGAAGGTGCGCCTCAGCGCGTGAAGTCACTGTTGGCGCAGGAGAAGAAGAAGACGGCTCGGCTCGTCGGCGACACCCCGATCTACGACATCGTGGTCGGCAACGACGAGGGCCAGGTTCCCCTCTCGCAGCTCCAGAAGTACATGAGCAAGCTGCCCAAGAACATCGACAGCAAGCGCATGGACAGCATCGAGTCCCGTCTCGCGGCACTCGGTAAGCGCGGCGGACCGGCGCTCCCGCAGGGCCCGATCCCCGGCGGCGCCAAGATGAAGGGTATGCAGCGCACGATGAAGCGCCGCTAGTCCTACCGCGAGTAGACAGGCCTACCGCGAGTAGACAGGCCTAGCGCGAGTACACCAGCGCCGTCCCCGTCGCCCTGTCGTGCATCCCGCGACTGTCCACGTCGGTGACGACGGCCGGGACCACGAAGACGATGAAGAACGTGCGAACCAGTGCTCGAACGAAGCCGACGCGGCCCGGGCCGTCGACGCGCGCGACCTGAATCCCCATGCACAGCTGCCCGGGGGTGAACGAGAACAGGCTCACGCTCGCCACGCCGACGACGAACCACACGCCGAGGGTGATGGTGGAGATCGATCCGCCGACGTTTCCGCCGAGGATCAGCGCGGAGACTCCCAGGCACATCAGCCAGTCGATGAAGATCGCGGCCACGCGCCGCGGAGTGGGCGCCAGCGCGCCGGGACCGAACTTCGGCAGGCCCAGGTTTTCACCCTGATATGCCTGCTCCTTGCGTTGGCCGTCCGGAAGAGCTGCGCTCGGACCGGACAGCCAGGATCCCGTCATGCGTGCCATGTCGTCGCTCCCTGTGTCATAGAGTCCAGGATAGGTGGACACGCCGAGGACGTCCGAAACACAGTGCGGACACCGAGGCGTAACACCGATGAAACAGAAGGTTGACGACTGCGCAATACCGCGTCCCTACCGTCGGCGGGGCGCAGCCGCACGTGGTCACACGTGCGCACGGCTCATGAGCCAACTGCTTTACGGAATCGACATCGAAGGAGTACGAGCGTGGCGTTCAGCACGGCCGAAGACATCATCAAGTACATCGAGGAAGAGAAAGTCGAGTACGTCGACATTCGCTTCACCGATCTTCCCGGCATTCAGCAGCACTTCTCCATCGCCGCCAAGGCGTTCACCAAGGACACGATCGAAGACGGTCTGGCGTTCGACGGTTCCTCCGTCCGCGGCTTCCAGTCCATCCACGAGTCGGACATGATTCTGCTGCCCGATTACGGCACCGCGCAGATCGACCCGTTCCGGCACGCGAAGACGCTGAACCTGGACTTCTTCGTCCACGACCCGTACACCCGCGAGTCCTACAGCCGCGACCCCCGCAACGTCGCCCGTAAGGCCGAGGAGTACTTGGCCAGCACCGGTATCGCCGACACCGCGTACTTCGGTCCTGAGGCCGAGTTCTACATCTTCGACTCGGTGCGCTACGACTCGCAGATGAACGGTGCGTTCTACGAACTCGATTCGAGCTCGGGCGCATGGAACACCGGCGCCGAGACCGAGGCCGACGGTTCGCCGAACCTCGGTTACAAGGTTCGCCCCAAGGGCGGTTACTTCCCCGTCGCGCCGTACGACCACTACGTCGACATCCGCGACGCCATCTCCACCAACCTGCAGAACGCCGGCTTCGAGCTCGAGCGTGGGCACCACGAGGTGGGCACCGGTGGCCAGCAGGAGATCAACTACAAGTTCAACACCATGCTGCGCGCAGCCGACGATCTGCAGCTGTTCAAGTACATCGTCAAGAACACCTGCTGGCAGCACGGCAAGTCGGCGACGTTCATGCCGAAGCCGCTCTTCGGTGACAACGGCTCGGGCATGCACGTGCACCAGTCGTTGTGGAAGGACGGCAAGCCGCTCTTCTACGACGAGAAGGGCTACGCCGGTCTGTCGGATCTGGCCCGCCACTACATCGGCGGCATCCTGCACCACGCGCCGTCTCTGCTGGCGTTCACCAACCCGACGATCAACAGCTACCACCGCCTGGTGCCGGGCTACGAAGCCCCCATCAACCTGGTGTACTCGGGTCGTAACCGCTCCGCTGCGGTCCGTATCCCCACCACGGGCAACAACCCGAAGGCCAAGCGCCTCGAGTTCCGCGCACCGGACGCGTCGGGCAACCCGTACCTGTCGTTCGCCGCGCAGATGATGGCCGGCCTCGACGGCATCAAGAACAAGATCGAGCCGCTCGCTCCCGTCGACAAGGATCTCTACGAGCTCCCGCCCGAGGAAGCGAAGAACATCCCGCAGGCACCCACCTCGCTCCCCGCGGTCATCGACCGCCTCGAGCAGGATCACGAGTACCTCACCGCCGGTGGCGTGTTCACCACCGACTTGATCGAGACCTGGATCTCGCTCAAGCGTGAGGCGGAGATCGCACCGGTGAATCTTCGTCCGCACCCGTACGAATTCCAGCTGTACTACGACTGCTGAGTCCGTTCCGAATCCCGAAATGCCCGTTCCGACCACCGTCGGAGCGGGCATTTCGTCGTTTAAGGTGCACATTTGCGCAATCTCGCGTTTGATTGTCGTTACGCGGGGTACAGATGACCATCCGGTTTAGCCCTCGAGCCGAAGGACCACAACTGCATGGACGCACTATGGAATTTCATAGTGGGTCGACGTCAGCAATTACTCGTCGACTCCTATCTGCATGTCTCAGCAGTGATTCAGTGCGTGATCATCGCAACGATCATCGGCGTCCTGGTCGGGATCGTGGTGTATCGCAGCCCGATCGGGTCGACCGTTGCCACCGCACTCGCGAGCACCATCTTGACCATTCCGTCCTTCGCGCTGCTGGGACTTCTCATTCCCATTCTCGGACTGGGTGTCCCACCCACGGTGACGGCCTTGGTTCTCTACGCGCTGCTGCCCATCATCCGTAATACCATCGTCGGTCTGGCCGCCGTCGACCCCGCAATCAGCGATGCCGCAAAGGGAATCGGCATGAACCGGGTGAAAGTGCTTCGCAAGATCGAACTTCCGCTCGCGTGGCCTGCGATCCTCACCGGTATGCGCGTGAGCACGCAGATGGCGATGGGCATCCTGGCCATCGCCGCGTACGCCAAGGGGCCGGGCCTGGGAAACCTGGTGTTCTCCGGCCTGTCTCGCGTCGGCAGCCCCACCGCTGTTCCACAGGCCCTCACCGGCACCGTCTTCATCGTCATTCTGGCGCTGGTTCTCGACGGCATCTACGTTCTGATCGGCAAATTGACCACCTCGAGGGGTATCCGTGAGTGACTCGACCAGCAAGACAACCGTTTCCGGTGCCGAGATCGTTCTCGAAGGCGTCACCAAGAGCTACGCCGGCCAGAAGGCACCCGCTGTCGACAACGTGTCGATGACGATCCCGGCCGGTGAGGTCGTCGTTCTCGTCGGCCCGTCCGGCTGCGGCAAGACCACGACGATGCGCATGATCAACCGGCTCATCGAGCCCACGTCGGGTCGCATCACCATCGGCGGCAAGGACGCGCTGTCGATCGATCCGAACGAGTTGCGCCGCACCATCGGTTACGCGATTCAGCAGTCGGGCCTGTTCCCGCACATGACGATCGCGCAGAACGTCGGCATGGTGCCTGGTCTCATCGGGTGGGACAAGAAGCGCATCAACGCCCGCACCGACGAGATGCTCGACCTCGTGGGACTCGATCCCGGCCAGTACCGCGGCCGCTATCCCCGCCAGCTTTCCGGTGGACAGCAGCAGCGCGTCGGTGTGGCTCGCGCTCTCGCCGCCGATCCGCCGGTTCTGTTGATGGACGAGCCCTTCGGCGCCGTGGACCCCATCACTCGCGGTCTGCTGCAGGACGAGTTGATGCGTCTGCAGGCCGAACTGGGCAAGACCATCGTGTTCGTCACCCACGACTTCGACGAGGCCGTCAAGCTCGGTGATCGAATTGCCGTGCTGGGCAACCAGTCCGCGATCCTGCAGTACGACACTCCGGAAGCCGTGTTGGCCAACCCCGCCGACGAGACCGTTGCCGGATTCGTCGGTGCGGGTGCAGCTCTCAAACAGCTCACTCTGATGCGGGTACGCGACATCGAATTGTCCGACGTGCCCGTAGCCCTGGAAACCGATCCGGTGTCCACTCTCGGTGACGCACTCGGCAACGACCCGCAGGCATGGGGACTCATCCTCGACGATCGCAGGCGTCCGGTCCGCTGGACCGACCGCCGCCACCTCGCCGGCGCGAGCAGCCTCCAAGGCGTCGGAGTGCCGATGGGCGAGCTGGTGTCGACCCAGTCCACGCTCCAGGACGCGCTCGAAGCCCTTCTCGCGGAAGGCAACGCGACGGCGACCGTGACCGGCATGCGCGGTGAATACGTCGGAACGGTCACCATCGAGGCGTTGATCGACACCATCCGCACCATCCGGTCCGAGCACGCTCACGATCACGACGAGGACACTGCGTCCCGGGCACCGGTGAGCACCTCATGAGCCAAGAAGTCGACGTCGTCATGGACACGCCGCCGGAGGAGCAGGCTCGGCCCGCTAAGACTGCCGAGCGCATCCGGCTGTTCGCGCAGCCGGCCATCGTCGTCGTGGTCACCGCGATCCTGCTCGTCTACACCTTCACTCGCGATCTCACTGCGACGCAGAAGGAGACGCTCAACTTCTCCACGATTTCCGGTGCTGTGACCACTCACATCGTGATCACGTTCGTGGTCACGGCGATCGTGCTGGCCATCGCGGTCCCGCTCGGAATCATTCTGACGCGCAAGGGATACGACAAGCTGGCGCCGATCTTCATCGGCATCGGCAACATCGGGCAGGCCGCACCGGCTGTCGGTCTTCTCGTGCTGTTCTTCCTCGCGACGGGCAAGACCGGGTTCTGGATCGGCGTCCTGCCGATTGCGTTCTATTCGCTGCTTCCGGTGCTGCGCAACACGATGCTCGGTTTCCAGCAGGTCAACCCCAGCTACATCGACGCCGCCAAAGGTCAGGGAATGTCGTCCGGCGGCATTCTGTGGCGTATCGAATTCCCGCTCGCGGTGCCGTACATCCTGGCGGGGCTGCGCACCTCGCTGGTTCTCGCCGTGGGTACCGCAACCCTGAGCTTCCTCGTGGGAGCCGGCGGACTCGGCATCCTGATCGACACGGGGTACAAGCTCAACCAGCAACTCATCCTCGTGGTGGGAGCTGTTCTCGCCGTGGCGCTTGCGCTGCTGATCGACTGGTTCGGCGCCCTCGCCGAGCGCTTTCTGGGACCGAAAGGCCTTCGATGAAGTTTGCCAAGAGCGTCGGTGCGCTCGGTTGTGTTGTCCTCGTCGGTCTCTCGTCCGCATGCGGCCTCCAGTCGGGCGGCGCTTTGCCCCTGTCGGTGGAACCCGGCAGCATCAAGCCCATGCCGGGCCTCGAAGGCGCGGAACTGACCGTCGGATCGAAGGACTTCACCGAGCAGATCATTCTCGGGTACATCCTCGAATTCGCGTTGGCTGCAGGCGGAGCGGACGTTCGAGACCTCACGAACATTCAGGGGTCCAACAGCACGCGCCAAGCCATGATCTCGGGTCAGGTCGACGTCACGTACGAGTACACCGGCACCGGGTGGGTCAACTACCAAGGCAACGAGAAGCCCATTCCGGACGCGACGGAGCAGTTCGTCGCCGTGCGTGATGCGGACGTGGCGAACGGCATCACGTGGGTCAATCCTGCGCCCATGGACAACACCTACGCCCTGGCGATGAATCAGCAGACCGCCGACGCCACCGGGGTCAAGACGTTGTCCGATTACGCCGCGTTGGCCAACAGCGATCCCGCTGCCGCCCAGACCTGTGTCGAATCCGAATTCAACTCCCGCCAGGACGGTTTCCCCGGAATGGCTGCCACCTACGGTTTCGACGCGGCTGCCGTGCCGCGCGAGATTCTGCAGACCGGCATCATCTATCAGGCCACCGCCGACGGTTCGCAATGCAAGTTCGGTGAGGTCTTCACCACCGACGGCCGTATCAAGGGCCTGAACCTCGTTCTGGTCGACGACGACAAGGCGTTCTTTCCCCGCTACAACGCCACCGTCGTCATGCGCTCCCCCATCGCCGAGCAGTACCCCCAGATCGCCGAGATCACGGCGCCGATCTCGGCGGCGTTGACCAACGACGAGATCACGGAACTGAACAAGCAGGTCGACGTCGACGGACGCGAGCCCGCCGACGTGGCACGCGACTGGATGGTGAAGGAAGGCTTCGTGACCGCCGGGAGCGACTAGCCCTGCAGTCCGCCGAAGGTCCTCTCCACCACTGCTTTCGCGCGGCGCGTCACCCGCAGGTAGTTGTCCAGGAATTCCCCTGCGTCGTCGCTGGACCACCCGGCCACCTGCGCCACCGCGGACAGGATCTTGCCCTGACCCGGAAGCTGGTCGGTGGGTTTGCCTCTCACGAGGACGAGGGCGTTACGGGCCTTCGTCGCGGTGAGCCACGCCTGGCGGAGCAGGTCGACGTCCCCGGGACTCATGAGCTCGGCGGCACCGATGGCGTCGAGCGACTGCAACGTGGACGTGTTGTGCAGCGCAGGAATTCGGTGCGCGTGCCGCAGCTGGATGAGCTGTACGGTCCACTCGACATCGGCGAGTCCGCCGCGACCCAATTTGGTGTGTGTGGTCGGATCCGCGCCCTTCGGCAACCGTTCCGCGTCGACACGGGCCTTGATGCGCCGAATCTCGCGGACGGCGTCCTCCGACACTCCACCCTCGGGGTACCTGACCTTGTCGGCCATGAGCAGGAATCGCACGCCGAGATCCTGGTCGCCGGCGACCTGGTGCGCTCGCAGCAGTGCCTGCACTTCCCACGGCTGCGCCCACTGCGAGTAGTACGAGTCGTAGGCGGACAGGGTGCGGACGACCGGCCCGTTACGCCCCTCGGGACGAAGTCCGGTGTCGACCTCGAGCGGCGGGTCCTGGCTCGGCGACCCCAACAGCTTGCGCACCCGATCGGCAATCGTGTTGGCCCACTTCACCGCGTCCGAATCCTCGTTGTCCCCGACGGTTTCGCACACGAAGAGCACGTCCGCATCGGAGCCGTAGCCGAGTTCGTTGCCTCCCAGCCGGCCCATGCCGATGATGGCGATGGTTGCCGGCGCAGGTTCTCCTCGTTCGGCCACACTGGCACGCACGGCAGCATCGAGCGCGGCGTTGATCACGGCGGACCACACCGACGACAGCGCGCGGCACACTTCGGGTACGTCGAGCAGACCCAGGATGTCGGCCGAGGCGACCCGCGCCAGTTCGTAGCGCCGCAGTGATCGTGCGGCGCCGACAGCGCGTACCGGGTCCTCGTAACGAGCAGACGAGGCGAGAATCGCGCCGTAGGTCTCCACCGGGTCCACGTCGAGCAGGCGCGGCCCGGTCGGACCGTCCGCGAACAGTCGAATGACCTCGGGTGCGTTCTGCAGCACGTTCTGCAGATACGCAGACGATCCGAGCACCTTCATGAGCCGGTAGGCGACCGGCCCCTCGTCGCGGATCAGACGCAGGAACCACGGCTGATCCGCCATGGACTCGGACAGCCGGCGGTAGGCCAGCAGACCCGCGTCGGGATCCGGTGTCTCGCCGAGCCATTCGAGCAACGTCGGCAGAAGCACCGATTGGATTCGCCCGCGGCGTGCGCCCATGCCGACCAACGCCGAGAGGTGCCCCAGGGCGTTCTCCGGCGTCGAGTACCCGAGTGCGGAGAGCTGCCGAGTGGCGGAGCCGGGGCTCAGATGCAGCGATTCGGCGTCCATGCTGGCGACCGATTCCAGCAGCGGGCGGTAGAACAGGCGCGCGTGCAGCCGGCGAATACGCATGGCGTTGCGCTTGATCTCCTCGCGCAGGACACCGAGCGAGTCGTTGATCCCGTCGGGACGCATGTGGGCGGCGCGTGCGAGCCAGCGCAACGCCTCCTCGTCGTCGGGCGGCGGAAGGGTGTGTGTGCGTTGCATCTTCTGCAGCTGCAGACGGTGCTCGATCAACCGCAGGAATTCGTACGACGCGGTGAGGTTGGCTGCGTCGTCGCGACCCACGTACCCACCGTCGGCCAGGGCGGCCAACGCGTCGACGGTTCCGGCGCGGTGCAGGGAGTCGTCGAACCGCCCGTGCACCAATTGCAGGAGCTGAACGGCGAATTCGACGTCCCGCAGACTGCCGCGGCCGAGCTTGATCTCGCGCTCGCGCAGTTCCGCGGGCACCATGTCCTCCACGCGCCGGCGCATGGCCTGCACTTCGGGAACGAAGTCCTCACGTTCGGATGCAGTCCACACGAACGGGTTCACCGCGTCGGTGTACGCGGTGCCGAGGCCCGGATCACCGGTCATGGCACGCGCTTTGAGCAAGGCCTGGAACTCCCAGGTCTTGGCCCATCGCTCGTAGTACGCGATGTGCGAGTCGAGGGTGCGCACCAGTTCGCCCTGTTTGCCCTCGGGGCGCAGCGCGGCGTCGACCTCGAAGAACGCCGACGATCCCACGCGCATCATTTCACCGGCGAGGCGGGAGCCCAGTGCGTTCGCCGGCTCGCACACGAACACGACGTCGACGTCGGAGACGTAGTTGAGCTCTTGCGCACCGCATTTGCCCATCGCGATCACGGCGAAACGCACTGGACACGGATCACTCGGGAACGTGACGGCTACCGCCACGGACAGCGCCGCGGTCAGGGCGACGTCGGCCATGTCCGAGAGGTGGCGACTGACCACCTCGTAGGGGACCACCGGTTCGTTCTCCACGATGGCCGCGAGGTCGGCTGCGGCGAGCAGCATGAGTTGGTCGCGGTAGGCCCGGCGCAGCGCGATGATCGCCGGCGGGCCGGTGATCGCGGCACGGAAGAGATTCTCCGATGCGTTCGGCCCGGTTTCCGGTGTCGCATCGACCACACCCAGAAACGACTGTCTCAGTTCGTCTTTGGTCGGGAGCACCGTGCGGTAGGTGGCCAGCATGCGCCATTTGGACGCGTCGGAGACGAGGTGGTCGGCCAGCTCGCTCGACGAGCCGATCAACGCGAACAACCGCCCCCGCAGCTTCTTGTCGCTGCGCAGTTCCGAGTCCAGTTCGGCCCATTCGCCACCGAGGACGTCGAACAACCGCACCAGGGTGCGTAGCGCCAGGTCGGCGTCGGGAGATCGCGACAGCGACCACATCAACTCGACGCTGTCGGCGGTGTCCCAGCCCAGCCGAGACAGATCGGCCGGAGCCGTCTTCTTCACCAGACCGAGGCGGCCCGCACTCGGGATGACCGAGCGGGAATCCGGGGGCGTCACCTTGCGGTCCTACACGTGGTGGTCGTCGTACACGGGGTCGTAGAACGCAGTCGCATCATGGCGGACCCAGGTTACGCGACCCTCAGGGCTACAAACTCAGGTAGGTCTTGAGCTCGTAAGGCGTGACGTGGCTGCGGTAGGACTCCCACTCGCGGCGCTTGTTACGCAGGAAATATTCGAAGACGTGCTCGCCCAGCGCCTCGGCGACCAACTCCGAACCCTCCATCGCCTCCAGCGCCTCGTGCAGGCTGCCCGGGAGTTCCTTGTAGCCCATGGCTCGGCGCTCGGCCGAGGTCAACGACCACACGTCCTCTTCGGCCTCGGGCGGGAGGGTGTACCCCTTCTCCACCCCTCGGAGGCCGGCGGCCAGCAGTACGGCGAACGTCAGGTACGGGTTGCAGGCGGAGTCGGGGCTGCGGATCTCGACGCGACGCGACGACGCCTTGTTCGGGGTGTACATCGGGACACGAATCAGCGCGGACCGGTTGGACGGACCCCAGGACGCGGCAGTCGGAGCTTCGCCGCCGTGAATGAGTCGCTTGTAGGAGTTGACCCACTGGTTGGTGACGGCACTGATTTCGTTGGCGTGCTCGAGGATGCCGGCGATGAACGCCTTACCCGTCTCGGACAGCTGCATCGGATCGTCCGGGTTGTGAAAGGCGTTGTTGTCGCCCTCGAACAGCGACATGTGCGTGTGCATCGCCGATCCGGCCTGATCGCTGAACGGCTTGGGCATGAACGACGCGCGCACGCCCTCGTTGATCGCCACTTCCTTGACCACGTAGCGAAAGGTCATGACGTTGTCGGCCATCGACAGCGCGTCGGCGTAGCGCAGGTCGATCTCCTGCTGGCCCGGCGCTGCTTCGTGGTGACTGAACTCCACGGAGATGCCCATCGACTCCAGTGCGTCGATGGCGTGGCGGCGGAAGTTCGGCGCGGCGTCGTGCACGGCCTGATCGAAGTAACCGCCGGTGTCGGCGGGAGTGGGAGGTGAGCCGTCCTCCGGTGCGTCACTGAGGAGGAAGAACTCGATCTCGGGGTGCACGTAGCAACTGAATCCGAGGTCTCCGGCCTTGCTCAGCTGACGACGCAGGACGTGGCGCGAATCGGCCCAGGACGGCGACCCGTCGGGCATGGCGATGTCGCAGAACATGCGCGCGGAGTGCTGGTGACCCTTGCTGGTGGTCCACGGGAGAACCTGGAACGTCGCGGGGTCGGGCTTGGCGACAGTGTCTGCTTCGGACACGCGTGAGAAGCCTTCGATGGCCGAGCCGTCGAAACCGATTCCCTCTTCGAAAGCGCCCTCGAGCTCGGCAGGCGCGATGGCCACCGACTTGAGATAGCCGAGGACATCCGTGAACCACAGGCGGACGAAACGGATGTCCCGCTCCTCCAGAGTGCGCAGCACGAATTCCTTTTGACGATCCATGACCGTCAGGCTAGGCACGCCCTGTTAAATCCGTGTTACGGCAGAAAATCGGTCTTGCTGTCCCACGCCTCACACGACGAGCTGATTGCCTGTGAGAACGGTGGATCAGCAGGTCAGGCCCTGCTCCGGAATCGTCAGGTCGACGAGGTAGGACACCAACGGCTCGTCGACACAGTCCTCCCCGGAGAAGGCGACGGTGTGCTGTGTCCCTCGGTAGGTGATCAGAGATCCGCCCAGATCGGCTGCGAGGGCGACCCCGGCTTCGTACGGCGTCGCCGGGTCCTCGGTCGTCGAGACCACCACCGTGGGCGCCAGGTCCGACACCGTGATCCGGGGCGTCCCCTCACTGGGCACCGGCCAGTAGGCACAGACGTCCAACGCTGCCGATCCGTTGCCACGCCCGTCGTCGAGGAACGGCGCGGCCTCACGGAACCGGGTGTCGAGCTCCCCCGCCTGCGCCGGGTTCGTGATCGGCGGATCGTCCACGCACCGCACGGCGTTGAACGCGTCCTCCAGATTGGAGTACGACCCGTCGTCCAGCCGTCCGTTGTACAGGTCGGCCAGCGACAGCAGGACGTCTCCACTCCCGTCGGCGAGCTGACCGAGGCCGACGCGCAGCGCCCGCCACAGAGTGGGTGAGTACAGCGCCTGCTGCACCCCGGTGTTGGCGTCCTCGTAACTCAATCCACGCGGGTCGGTGGTCCGAGCGGGATTCACCAGCAGCGGATTCACGAGCCTGCGGAACTGACCCACCGCCTGTTCGGGCGACGTTCCGAGCGGGCAGCTCGTAGTCTTCGCACAGTCCGCGGCGAAGTCGTCGAAAGCCTTCTGGAACCCCGCCGCCTGATCGACCACCTCGTCGACGGGGTTCTGCTCCGGGTCGATCGCGCCGTCGAGCACCAAGGCGCGTACGCGGTCGGGAAAGAGCTCCGCGTAGGTGGACCCGATGCGCGTGCCGTACGAGTAACCGATGTAGGAGAGCTTGTCGTCGCCCAGCACCGATCGGATGACATCCATGTCGCGTGCGACGTCCTCGGACCCGACGTGGGCGAGGAACCCGCGACCGGTGCGTTCGGCACACTTGGCCGCATAGTCCTTGTTCTCCGCTTCGGTCGCGGCAATACCTGCCGGCGAGGTGTCGGTGTCGTCGTCCGCGCGCTCGGCGTCCGTCTCCGGACCGGTGAGGCATCGCACCGCCGGTGTCGACGCCCCGATACCTCGCGGATCGAACCCGATCATGTCGAACCGGGCCGCGATGTCGGTGGCCTCCCCGGTCGTCGCCGCCGACAGGCCCGACGCGCCGGGCCCACCCGGATTCACCAGGATCGAGCCGATCCTGTCCCCGGTGGCGGGCGCGCGTGACAGGGCGATCCGAGCGGTGTCTCCGGTGGGGTTCGAGTAGTCGACCGGGACGGTGATCCTGGCGCACTGGAGGTTCGAGGGGAGGTCGTTGCCGTCGGTGGCGTACCCGTCGCAGGTCCCCCAGTCGACCGACTGCGCGCCGAAGTCGGTCGGCGCAGCCGGCGTGGTCACCGTCGGCGACGGTTCCGGCGCCTCGGAGACTTCGGCGCTGCACCCGACCAGAACCAGCGTCAGCGCCACGACAGCGGACATCGAGGCGCGCGCAGAGTTCACGCTGCCGATCGTGCCATGCGGCCGCCGCGACACCCCGGCCCGTCGCGGTTAGGTTGGCGAGGTGGACGCTCTGCGAATAGCTCTCGCACAAATCAATCCGACCGTCGGCGACCTCACCGACAACAGCCGTCTCGTCGTCGAGTGGTCGACCCGCGCCGCCGCGGCGGGTGCGCGACTGGTCGTCTTCCCCGAGATGGCACTCACCGGCTACCCGGTCGAGGACCTCGTGTTGCGTCCGTCGTTCGCTGCTGCGTCCGTCGACGCCCTGCATCGGCTGGCCGTCGATCTCGACAGGGCGGGGTGCGGCGACATGGCGGTGGTTGTCGGGTACCTCGATCGCGACGCATCCGGCTCGCGCAACAGTGCGGCGACTCTGTTCCGCGGAGAAGTGATGGGGCGCTACGACAAGCACTCCCTCCCCACGTACCGCGTGTTCGACGAAGCCCGGTACTTCGCGCCGGGAACACGCCTGGCCATCGTGACCGTCGACGGTTTCCGCGTGGGCACCACCATCTGCGAGGACGTGTGGCAACCGGGCGGTCCCGTGACGGCCTACGCAGCGGCGGGCGTCGACCTGCTCCTCTGCCCGACGGCAAGTCCCTTCGAGATTGCCAAGGACAGTATCCGGAAGTCGGTGCTGGCCACCCGAACTCGGGAAGCCGGCGTTCCCATCGCGTACGCCAATCTCATCGGGGGCCAGGACGAGTTGGTGTTCGACGGCGGCAGCATGGTCGTCGCACCGGACGGGTCGATACTCGCTTCGGCGCCCCAGTTCGTGGAGGACCTGCTGGTCGTCGACATCGCGCGTCCCGCACACCCCGCTCGGCGCAAACGCGACCCGCAACTGGGCCGCTGGCGGATCGAGCGCGTCGAGTTGCCCGAGGTAATCGTTCCCCAGTTCGCCGCGACCCCTGCGCCGGTGCCGCCGGTGATGTCGGTACCGGAGCAGGTGTGGGGTGCGCTCGTCACCGCGCTCCGAGACTACGTGCACAAGAACGGCTTTCGAACCGTGGTGCTCGGACTGTCGGGCGGAATCGACTCCGCGGTCGTCGCGGCGGTCGCGGTCGATGCGTTGGGCGCCGACTCGGTGTACGCCGTATCCATGCCGTCGCAGTATTCGTCCGATCATTCCCGAAGCGACGCAGCCGATCTCGCCCGTCGCACCGGACTGCACTTCACCGAGCAACCGATCGCGGAGATGGTGGCCGCGTTCGTCGGGCAGCTCGAGCTCACCGGGCTGGCCGAGGAGAACATCCAGGCTCGCTGCCGCGGCATGACCTTGATGGCACTGTCCAACTCGGACGGCCACCTCGTGTTGGCCACGGGTAACAAATCCGAACTGGCCGTGGGTTATTCGACGATCTACGGTGATGCTGTCGGCGGCTACGCTCCCATCAAGGACGTGCCGAAATCCATGGTCTGGGACCTCGCCCGGTGGCGCAACGCCGCGGCACAGGGGCGCGACGAGACTCCCCCCATTCCGGAATCCAGTATCGCGAAGGAGCCGTCCGCCGAGCTGCGCCCCGGCCAGCTCGACACGGATTCCCTCCCCGACTACGAGTTACTCGACGCTTTGCTTTTCCGCTACGTCGACTGCGATCAGGGACTGGAGGAGATCGTGGCCGCCGGGTACGAGCCGGACATGGTGCGCGACATCATCCGCAAGGTCGACCTGTCCGAGTACAAGCGCCGGCAGTACCCCATCGGCACCAAGGTCACGTCGCGGGCGTTCGGGCGGGATCGCCGGATGCCGATCACGAATCGGTGGAGGGAGTAGTGCACGATCTGTCTCGGCTAGCGAGATGAATCCTGCGAAAGTGCGCCCTTCACGTCATCAATTACGCCTGTCGGGTCCCCCGCCACACGGTGATATGTGAATCGCAGGACTCGCCATCCGGCGTTGCTCAGGATGTTCTGACGCTCGGCGTCGTGGTCGAAACGTTCGACGCCCCGATGCCATGCCCATCCGTCGACCTCGATGACGACCCTGGCACGGACGAACGCCACGTCGACTTCGAAACTGCCGATCCTCACGTGAGTTCGCCAACCCGCGATTCCCGCCCCGCGCAACAACCGCAACAACATCCGCTCTGCCTCCGAGTGCCCGCCCTCGGCCGCGATCCGAAGTAGCCGTCCCGCGGCGTCACTCCCGCGCCGGCCCGCATGCAACTCGTGTACCGCCTGAAGGATTGGCAGAGTCGTGTGTCGTTGCAACGCCCGGTCCATCAATTGAGATCCGTTCGGCACCAACACGCACGCCTCCAGCACGGCCAGGGGCAGTACGGTGACCGGAAGTCCCCTGATCTTTTCGATGTCGCGCCACTGCAGATCACGCCGCCGAGTTCGAATACCATTGCCACGCTTGATGTATCGCGCGCTGGGCGCGTTCACCCACAACTCTCGGGGAGCCCGGTCGACGATTCCGTGCCACCACACCGCACTCGGACCGAAGGCGCACACCCCATTTCCTGCACCCAGTACGGCAGCTCGGAGCTTGGCCGAGTCCGTCAGCTGACGGTCTCCGCTCAGGTACACACCGGGCCCGACGGACCGCCACAGACCCCGAGCAACCCGTCGGCCGATGGCCGCACGGCTCATGCCCAGGTTCATGGCTTGGCCTGCACTGATGACGCCGTCCTGTCTCGCAAGAAGACGACCGAGTTCCGAGTCCCGCACACTGTGTTCGACGCACCAAAACCCAATCGGTTCCCTCGAGACTCAATTCGCACGATTCTTCTCGGTGGACGAGACAAATTCAGCAGTGTTCGGTGTGACCAACTGCACTCGTCCAGGTCGAGTCTCCGGTGGCAGACTGAGCACGTCATCACCTACACCCGGGGACCTGCCAGCCAGGCCTCGAGGACGAAAGGGACAACGATGTCCAACGATCAGATGTCCGAGCACACCGTGTACGGCGCTGTGCCCACCGGCCGCAAGACCCGCACCCACCACCTCCATGCGATGAAGGCCAGCGGCGACCGCTGGGCCATGCTGACCGCGTACGACTACTCGAGCGCCCGCATCTTCGAAGAGGCCGGTATCCCCGTCCTTCTCGTGGGCGACTCCGCTGCCAACGTCGTCTACGGCTACGACACCACGGTGCACATCGGCATCGACGAGCTCATCCCGCTGGTCCGCGGAGTGGTCCGCGGCGCCCCCAACGCACTCGTGGTCGCCGACCTGCCCTTCGGCACCTACGAAGTCTCCCCACAGCAAGCCGTGGAAACGGCCGTTCGCTTCATGCGCGAGGGGCAGGCCAACGCGGTCAAGCTCGAAGGCGGCGAGCGTGTCGCCGAGCAGATCGCCGCGATCACAGCCGCCGGCATCCCCGTCATGGCGCACATCGGTTTCACCCCGCAGAGCGTCAACGGCCTCGGCGGTTTCCGTGTGCAGGGCCGCGGCGACGCGTCCGAGCAGTTGGTGGCCGACGCCATCGCTGTCCAGGAGGCGGGTGCGTTCGCGGTAGTCATGGAGATGGTTCCCGCGGAGCTGGCCGGTCAGGTCACGCGCAAGCTGATGATCCCCACGGTGGGTATCGGAGCCGGAAACGAGTGCGACGCACAGGTTCTCGTGTGGCAGGACATGGCCGGCTACACCAGCGGCAAGACCGCGAAGTTCGTCAAGCGCTTCGGCAACGTCGGCGACGAACTACGCACGGCTGCGGCCACCTACGCCGCCGAGGTCCGCTCCGGTGCGTTCCCCGCGGAGGAGCACAGCTTCTAAACTGCTCATCATGCGCAAACTACTGATCGCGGGTGCAGCTGTTCTGGCCGTCGCGGGGTGTGCTGGCGGCGCCACCACCGAGCCGTCGGCGACCACCACCACCACCACCACGGTTCCGGTCACCACCACCCCGGCAGGCCCGACGGTCACCGACGCCCAGGCCCAGAAGTTGTGCTCCGACATCGACGCCCAACTGCAGAACTGGCGTGTGCAAGGTCCGACCCTCGGCCGCGCCGGGCTGAACATCCTGGTCCAGACGTGGGCGGCGGAGAGCGGCACCATCAACCTTTCGGTGTTCCAGGATCGCGCGCTCGTCGACCGTGTCACCACCGACAGCTGCGCAGACGTCAGAACGCAAGCCGTCCAGGAACTTGCCATACCCGACTTGGCGTCGGGTCTGGTGGGCATCTGATGAGGGAGCTGTACCCGCCCGTGGAGGCGTACGACAGTGGGCATCTCGACGTCGGTGACGGCCAGAGCATGTACTGGGAGGTCAGCGGCAACCCCGAGGGCAAGCCCGCGGTGTTCGTCCACGGCGGGCCGGGTGGCGCGACGACGGGTGCGCAGCGCCGCTTCTTCGATCCCGACGCGTACCGCATCGTGTTGTTCGATCAGCGCGGATGCGGCCGGTCGACTCCGCACGTGGCCGACGGGGCCGACCTCTCGGTGAACACCACTCCGAAACTGATCGGTGACATGGAGGCTTTGCGCACCCACCTCGGCATCGAGCGCTGGCTGGTCTTCGGTGGGTCGTGGGGTTCGACGCTGTCGCTCGCCTACGCGCAGGCTCATCGTGACCGGGTGACCGAACTGGTTTTGCGGGGCATCTTCTTGCTGCGCCGCAGCGAGATCGATTGGTACTACAACGGCGGGGCCGGGCACGTCTTCCCCGAGCTGTGGGACGCGTTTCTCGATCCCGTACCGGCCGACGAGCGCGGCGGCGATCTGGTCGAGGTGTACCACCGCTTGCTGCATTCCGACGACGCTCACCTGGCGGAACGAGCGGCCGTGGCATGGTCGTCGTGGGAAGGAGCCACCTCCACCCTGCTTCCCGAGCCGGAACGAGCGACCCAGATGTCCGAGCCCCGCTTCGCGCTGGCGTTCGCCCGCATCGAGAACCACTACTTCCACAACCGCGGGTTCCTCCACACCCCGTTGTTGGGCGGCATGGACCTGCTCGCCGACGTTCCGGGTGTGATCGTGCAGGGCAGATACGACATGGTGTGCCCGGCAACCAGCGCATGGGCGTTGCATCGCAGTTGGCCGGCCTCCGAACTTCGAATCGCCGCGGACGCAGGACATTCGGCCAACGAACCCGGAATCACACACCATCTCGTGGAGGCAACCGACGCATTCCGTTAACCAAGAAGTGGTACAGATGTCACCATGAGTTCATCCCGTCACGCCGAAATCGAGACGAAGTACGACGTCGGAATCGAGACTCCGGTTCCCGACTTACACGGCGTCAAGGCCGTTCGGTCGGTGTCACCACCCGAGCTCACCCACCCGTCGTCCACGTACTTCGACACCCGCGACTTCGACCTCACTCGCCGACGCATCACGTTGCGTCGGCGGACGGGTAGCTCGGACGCAGGCTGGCACATCAAGCTCCCGGTGAGCGCCGACGAACGACTCGAGGTGCGCAGCCCCCTCTCGGCCGGCGGCAACGACCATCAGGTGCCGGACGACGTGATCGGTCAGGTGCGAGCCCTCATACGCGGCAAGGATCTGGTTCCTGTGGCGCACATCGAGACTCGACGCACCATCACCCGAATCGCGACGGCCGAGAGCGAGCACGCAGCCGAATTGTGCGACGACGCCGTCACCGCGAAGAACCTTCTCGCCGACACCACCACGCAGTGGCGTGAATGGGAAGTCGAACTGGTCGAGGGCGACCGGAAGATCCTGAAGAAACTGGACACGTACCTCCTCGCACACGGCGCCGAGACCGGCTCCTCACCCTCGAAACTCAGCCGCGCGCTGGGCGCGTCCGCACCGACCGCCAGAGCGTCCGTGCACCCACCCGTCGCCAAGTCGACTGCGGGAGAAGCACTTCTGTTCGCCATTCAGGCCGACATCGACGGCTTGCTCGCGGCCGATCCTCGGGTGCGCGAGGACGAGCACGACTCGGTCCACGCGATGCGCGTGGCCACCCGCCGGCTGCGCAGCGTGCTGCGTTCCTACCGGTCCCTGCTCGATCGCGAGACCGTCGACGCCGTCCGCGGTGAATTGTCCTGGCTGGCAGACATTCTGGGAACCGCACGAGACGCCGAGGTCATGGCGGCCCGCTACGACTCCGCGATCGACGCGCTGGAGCCCGACCTGTCCCACGGCGACGTCGTCGACCGCCTGGCCGGGACTCAGCGCCGCGTCTACGAACTGGCGCACACCGAGATCCTCGAGCAGCTCGGCGGCGACCGCTACTTCGCGCTGCTCGACAGTCTCGATGCCCTCGTGGAGAACCCGCCGTTCACACCGCGCGCAGCCAAACCCGCACGCGGAATCTTCCGGAAGGTGTTGCGGCGCCAGTACGACCAGGTCGCGGCCGACGCACTCGCGGCGAACGCCGACGACAATCCCGACGCCGTGCACGAGGTACGCAAGTCGGCGAAGAAGCTGCGTTACGCCGCCGAGCCTGCGGCACTCGTCCTGGGCGACCGCGCCGAGAAGGTAGGCAAGGCCGCAAAGGCGCTGCAATCGGTCCTCGGGGATTACCACGACACCGCGGTGTCGCAGGACAACATCATGGTCGAGGTGGCCAAAGCCCGTGAGGACGGGGAAGACACGTTCGCGTACGGCGTGCTGTACGAGCGTGAAGGGCACGCCGGCGCCGAGTATCTGGTCGGGTACCCGTCGGCGCGGGCCCGGTTGGACCGGGCAGCGCGGGTCCTCTAGGCGGGCGAGAACCGCACGGTTCTCGCCCCGGCGTCGGCGGTGTCGAGCCGTACACGCACGCGTGTGCCCTCGGCCGGTTCGCCGCTGCAGTCCGCTACGACGGGCGGATCGGTGACGAACACCTGAGCCGACTTCTTGCCCTCCTTCCCACGCAACACTGCAGCGTCGAAAGTCTCCCCGACACGGGGTGCCAGAACGGTCGACTCGGTGAGGTCGACGCAGGCACGATCGACCTTGTTCGCAACCGAATCGCTGCGGCGCATGTCGTCGGGCAACGTCGGCATCGCGTCCGTGACCCATGTGGGAACAGCCGTGTCGGACGCGATGCTCAGACAGATCTCCGTCGCGAATCGGTCGACCAATCGTCGCAACGGAGCAGTCACATGGGCGTACGGCCCACCGATTCCAGAATGATTCGGCTGTTCCGGCGTCTGTCCGTCGAAGGCGACGTAGTCCGCCCCGCGCAGCAGCCGCGTGGCTTCGGTCATCATCGCGAGCGTTGCGGGTTCGGCCGGGTCGAGGGTCGCCAGAAGCGCACCGGGCCCCGTACCCGCAGGCCAGTCGATTCCCAGGGCATTCGCCGCCCGTCGGAGCGAGTCGACGTCACGCTCGGCCGGTGGCGGCAGGGTCCGCAACAAGCCCACTCGTGCGTCGATCATCATGGCGGCGGCGCACATTCCCGTCATCAGCGACATCTCGGCATTCCAGTCGTCGACATCGGTCCGAGGCGCCTGCTCGACGCGCCACCCGTCGCCGTCGGCCACCACTTCTTGTTCCGGCAATTTCAGTTCGATGGCGCCGCGATCGAGGGCGCGCGCCACGCGCAGGCGGCCCAGATCCGGCAACGGCTCGAGCGACGGATGAACGGCGGCATCGTCGACGGACTGCTGCACCTCGGCGTAGGTGAAGCGCCGGACAGAGCGCACGAGCGCCCGCTCGACCGTCCACGACACTGCATTCCCGTCCGAATCCACGTCGATGGTCCACAGCGCAGCCGGTCGCGTCGTGTCCGGCAGCAGACTGGCGGACCCCTCCGACAGCTCGAGCGGATGCAACGGCACCGAGCCGTCGGGCAGATAGACGGTTTGACCGCGCCGGCGCGTTTCGGCGTCCAGAGCACCTCCCGGCGCGACCACCGCCGCGACGTCGGCGATCGCATAGTGCAGCCGGAAACCGTCGGACGTTCGAGTGACCAGCAAGGCCTGGTCCAGATCCATAGAACCGGGCGGGTCGATGGTGACGAACGCGAGATCGGTGGCGTCTCGGCGACCGGCGGCGGCACTGTCGACAGCTGCGACGGCCTCGGCAACCGCCTGCGCGGGATAGACGCCGGGAAGATCGAACTCGGCTCGGATGCGGTCGAAATTCACTGCCCCAGCCACCAGACGCCTCATGACGAGCAGTCTCCCCCGGGGCATTTCCGGAGCCTCCACCCGGTAGTATCGGAGCCGATCGCAGGCCCGAGTTCACCGAATGGAGTTCGTCATGTCGACCATCATCTTCGATAATCTTCTCCCCTACCTCGGGGCCGAAGCTGCCCAGTACTGGGCCAATCTTTTGGTGATCAACCCGCTCTGATCCGCACCCGAGTTATCGACGGCCCCTGCCGGACAATGGCCGACGGGGGCCGTTTCGTGCAAAGAGATAACGATTATTTCGCCATTTCGACATCCATTCGTTGCCACCGTTCGAGGTGCATCGGGGCCGCAGCGATGCCAGACTCGGTCGCGTACCTGTTCACGAACGAAGGAGAATCACCGTGCCGCTCGACCTCGCATTTTTCGCGGATCTCTTCAGCGCATTGTCGGACATCTTCGGCGGACTGGACTTCTTCGCCGGTCTGAGCTGACCGACGCCAGGCGGTCCGGCTCTTCCCACCGAGTCGTCTCGGCCGGGCCGCCTGACCCCCGCGGGTCACCTCGAGAAAAGTGGAGCGGGCGAGTCGGCCTCTAAGCCGGATCCTGTCCTCGCGATCTCTCGATCCCGAGTGGCGACCATCCATCTGGACACACCGTCGCCGGGTGCCTCTAGCGGTCCACCCGCAGGCTCGGGCGAGCAGCCCTCGAACACCTGCGCAGTCGCACGCACCGCAAGCGGGTGTGCGACCTTCGACCTTGCTCCGGGCGGGGTTTACCTAGCCACCTCGGTCACCCGAGGTGCTGGTGCGCTCTTACCGCACCGTTTCACCCTGACCGGCGTGGCACGAATGCCCCGCCGGCGGTCTGTTTTCTGTGGCACTGTCCCGCGAGTCGCCTCGGGTTGCCGTTAACAACCGCCCTGCTCTGTGGAGTCCGGACTTTCCTCGGCACGAAGCTTGACGACACGCGGTCGCCAGTTCTCCTCGCCGCGGCCGCCCGGCCAACTCGTCCGCGTGAGTGATCGTACGGGCACCGAATAGAATTCGACCAATGAGGTTCGTCGTCCTGCTGCGCGGGGTCAATGTCGGGGGAATCAACATAAAGATGGCGGACTTGCGGGCGGCGCTCGCTCCCTCCGAGTTCCGAGGTGTGCGCACCGTGCTGGCGTCGGGGAACGTCGTGGTCGACACGGACGAAAGCGATCCGGGGGTCGTCAAGGCGAAGATCGAGCGGGTTCTCTCCGACACCTTCGGCTACACCGCGTGGGTCATCGTGCTCGACGTCCCGACTCTCGAATCGGTGGTTGCAGACTTCCCGTACGACGCGGCGGATGCTGCCCGGCACCCGTATGTCGTCTTCTCCTCCGACGGTGTCTCGACGACCGAGCTGAGCGAACTCGCCGATACCCTCGATCCCGGCGTCGAGCAGTGCGTTCTGGGTGAACACCACGTTCTGTACTGGCAGGTGATCAAGGGCAACACACTGGACAGCGTGATCGGGAAAGCGTCAGCCCGTGCCCGCTACAAGTCCACCACCACGACCCGAAACCTCCGGACCCTGCAGAAGATTCTCGCGTGAGCATTCTGGCTCTGGCCCTCGTGGCCGTCGTTCTCGTCTTCGCCATCGTCAGGCCCCGAGATCTACCCGAGATCGTCGTCGCACTGCCCGCTGCCATCGTCGCTGTCGTCGTCGGCGTCGTGACCGTCGGACAAGCCCGAGAGGAAGTCACCGAACTCGCGCCCACCGTCGCGTTCCTGGCTGCCATCCTGGTTCTCGCGCACCTGGCCGACGCCCACGGTGTCTTCGACTGGATCGCAGTACTTCTGCGGCGCAGCTCCGTGGGTAACCCACGCCGTCTTCTCGTCCTCGTGTTCGTCGCGGCGTCGCTCACGACGGCTGTCCTGAGCCTCGACGCGACGGTCGTGCTGCTGACGCCGGCCATCATCGGCGCAGCACGCGCGTCGGGAATGTCGACGCGTCCGCACAGTTATGCCGTTGCGCACCTGTCCAATTCGGCCTCGACGGTGCTGCCCGTCTCGAACCTGACGAATCTTCTCGCGTTCTCGGCGACGGGACTGACGTTCCTGCAGTTCACCGCCTACATGGCGGCGCCGTGGCTTGCCGCCATCGTCGTCGAATTGCTCGTGTTCCTCGTATTCTTCCGAAAGGACCTGCGGGGGGCGGTGTCCGAGCCGGAACCGATCGTCGCGCGGGACGCACCCGTGCTCGCCCTGTGGATCATCGGTGCCGCACTCGTCGGTTTTGGAGTCTCCGGTTTCGTCGACGTCGCGCCCGCCTGGATTGCCGCTGCCGCGGCCGTCGCACTGGCCGTACCAGGGGTGCGCCGCGGCGTCACCAGTCCGAAAAAAATCGTCGTCGCCGCCGATCTGTGGTTCTGCGCCTTCGTCTTCGCACTCGGTGTCGTCGTGGCCGGCCTCGCGGCCGGACCGATCGGAACGTGGGTGGCGAACCTTCTGCCGACGTCGACGACGTTCACCGCGTTGTTGGCGACGGCAGCGATCGCCGCTGTTGCCTCGAACGTGCTGAACAATCTGCCCGCGACGCTGTTGCTGGTGGCGGCCCTCGGGGCGGGTGCACCCCCGGCGTTGCTCCTCGCGATGGTGATCGGGGTAAACCTCGGACCAAACCTGACCTACGTAGGCTCGCTGGCAATCATGCTGTGGCGCAGGGTCGCTCGCGCGCAGGGCGAGAGTCCGCAACTGTCGACGTTCACCGCTCTGGGTGCGATCACGGTGCCGTTGACCTTGGTGGCGGCCGTCGGCGCCCTGTGGTTGGTCGTCTGAAGATCGGTCGTGTGAAGGCTGGTCACCTAGGCCCAGATGTACGACGTGTCGTTGACCAGACGGACCGACGCGCGGTCGTCGTCGAACCAGTCGACAATGGACAGGGACGCCAGATCGAGGTGCATGCGATACAGAATCGACGGGCCGACGTCGAGCGCGAACTGGAGCATGGTCTTGATCGGCGTCACGTGCGTCACCACCACGACGGTCTGACCGGAGTACTTCTGCAACAACCGGTCTCGTGCCTCACCGATGCGTTCGCGGACCGCGTCGAAACTCTCACCGCCCGGCGGAGCCACCGACGTGTCCGCCATCCATTTTTTGTGCAGCTCCGGGTCACGCTCGCTCACCTCCGCGAACGTCATGCCCTCCCACGCGCCGAAATCGGTTTCCGTCAGACCCTCGTCGATCACCACGTCCACACCGACGGCCGCGGCGACGGCGTCGGCAGTTGCTCGCGCCCGCACCAGCGGAGACGAGACGATCGCGTCGACTCCGCCCATGAAGTCGATCCGCTTGGCAGCCGCAGCCGCTTGCGCCACTCCGGTATCCGTCAGTTCCGGGTTGCCGCGTCCGGAGTAGCGCCGGTCCACCGACAGCGGTGTCTGGCCGTGGCGCAGCAGCATCAACCGCGTGGCCGAACCCGTGACCGCTTGCCAAGCAGGAAGATCCCGCGCCGGCGGAGCAGCGAGAGCCGCATCGGGGGCAGTCTCGACCTTCCCGTCCATCGCCTCGTTGGCCAACCGGTCGGCGTGCGAGTTCTCGGCACGCGGAATCCAGGTGTACTCGACCCGGTCGAACGCGGACGCCTGCAGAGTCGCCTGCCGGTGCAGCGGAATCATGTCCGGGTGCTTGACCTTCCACCGTCCCGACATCTGCTCGACGACAAGCTTGGAATCCATGCGCGCAGACACCTCCCGCGCGCCGAGTGCGGCCGCAGCGTCGAGGCCGGCTATCAGTCCCCGATACTCGGCGACATTGTTGGTGACCACTCCGAGCGATTCCTTGCGCTCGGCGAGCACGGCGGAACGGTCGGCATTCCAGACCACCGCGCCGTATCCGGCAGGTCCCGGGTTGCCGCGGGAGCCCCCGTCGGCCTCGATGACGACTTTCGTGACGGTCACAGGCCGGATTCTTTGGTGCGCACCATGATTGCGTTGCATTCGGGGCAGCGGACCAGGGTGTCGGCATCCGTCGCCGTTATTCGTGCAATCTCTCCGCGATCGATCTCGATGCGGCACGCTCCGCACCGTCGGGCACGCAACGCCGCTGCACCGATACCGCCGCGCTCGCGCTGCTTCTCGTAGATGCTCAGCACCTCGGCGGGGAACCCGTCGGCCAGCTCGGATCGTTGTGCACGACGGGCACTTTCGGTGCGATCGAGGTCGGCGACGGCATCGTCGCGGCGCCTGACGACATCGATCAGCTGATCCTCGACCTGATCTACCTGCGCACCCGCGTGGTCGTAGTCGTTCTGCGATGCTTCGCGGCGTTCCATCACCTCGAGCAGTTCGTCCTCGAGGATTCCCTGGCGGCGCTCGAGCGAGGTCAACTCGTGCTGCAGTTCGGTGAGCTGCTTGGCGGGGGCGTTGCCACCGGCCAGCGCCGCCCGATCCTTTTCCTCCCGCATGCGGACAGCGTCGATTTCGCCTTCGAGTTTGCGGATGTCGCGGTCCAGATCGTCCAGCGAGATCTGCACGGCCACCGCAGCGTCCTTGCGCGAGAGACGTTCCGTCTCGAGTCGATCGAATTCGGCCTGTTCCGGCAGCGTTCGCCGTCGGTGCGCGAGCTGCGAGAGCTCGGTGTCCAGCGCGGCAAGGTCCAGAAGTTTCAGTTGTACCCGATGATCGACGTTCACGGCTGCAACCGTACAGCTCAGGGGAACGCCTACCCGCACATTCCCGACCGGCCTCCGGCCTACCCGCTACATTCCCGACCGGCCTCCGGCCTACCCGCTACATTCCCGACCGGCCTCCGGCCTACCCGCACGTCCAGGGATCGGTCCGCACCGTCGTCAACGCCGTTGCCCAGCCGGCCCGCTGTCCGAAACGACTGTCCAGCATGTCCTTGGCCTGCCGGCACCAGGGGAACTCCCCCGCCCAGTGCGCCACGTCGATCACCGCGGGGCCGCCGGCGCGCAGGTGCTCGTCCACCACGTGGTGACGCAGGTCGGACGTTACGAAGACGTCGACCCCGGCCTTCGTGGCCGCCCCCAGCATGGAATCACCGGCACCACCGCTCACAGCGGCTGTCGTCACCAGCGCGTCCGGGTTGCCCGCGGCGCGAACACCCCACACCGTCTGCGGCAACGCGGCCTTCACCGAGGCGGTGAAGTCGCGCAGCGTCGTGGGTGCTCTCAGCCGGCCCACGCGGCCGAGCCCACGGCCCGAGGGCAGTGACGCCATCTCGAGTACGTCGAACGCAGGCTCCTCGTACGGGTGAGCGTGTTTCAGCGCGGCCAGCATCGATGATCGGACACCGCGATGCGCCACCATCTCGAGACGGCTCTCGTCGACGAACTCCACCGCGCCGACCGTGCCGATCACCGGGTGCGCGCCCTGCGTGGGACGGAACTGCCCGAGACCGGTGACGCTCCAACTGCATTCGCGGTAGTCGCCGATCTCCCCGCCCCCGGCGGCGAACATGGCCTCGCGCACGGAATCGGCGTCGGCGACAGGAACGAACACCACCCACTTGTCGATGTTCGGGGCGGGCTTCTCGTCGAGGGGCCGCAGGTCCACGAGTCCCACCGCGTCGGCCAACGCGTCGGACACCCCCGGCAGGGCCGAATCCGCGTTGGTGTGCGCGGTGAACAGCGCGCAGCGAGAGCGAATCAGCTTGTGTATCAGCGCGCCCTTCGGGGTTTGCGCGCCGACGGTGTCGACACCGCGCAGCAACAGCGGGTGGTGCACGATCAGCATCTGCGCTCCCCACGCCAACGCCTCGTCGACCACACCGGCGGTCGCGTCGACGGCGAACATGACCTTCGCTGCCGGCTCGGACGGATCGCCGCACACCAGTCCGACCGAGTCCCAGTCCTCCGCCAGGTGCGGTGGGTAGGCGTCGTCCATTGCGGCGATGACCTCGGCGACTGTCACTTCATCCATGTCACGACCCTAACGAGCGGGGGTGGCGTCGTACCGGCAGCCGGGATCCAATCGCTCCCGGCCGGTCGGACTACACCGGGAAGGCCGGAGGCCGGTCGGACTACACCGGGAAGGCCGGAGGCCGGTCGGACTAACACCGGGAAGGCCGGAGGCCGGTCGTTTTACATAGACTGGTTGCATGGATTACCGCGCCGACACCGTGCTGTTCGACCTCGACGGCACCCTCACCGATTCGGCGCCGGGGATCTTCGCCGGCTTCCGGCACGCCCTCGACACGGTCGGCGCCCCCGCGCCGACTCCGCAGATGCTGAGCCGGGTCATCGGACCGCCACTGGTCGACTCGTTCCATGCGTTCGGTTTCGACGAAGACCGCACTGCACGCGCACTCGCGGCCTACGTCGCCCGGTACGACGAGCTTGGGTGGGCGGAGAACGCGGTGTACGAGGGAATCACCGCGGTGCTCGACGGCCTGACCGCGTCCGGCACGACCCTGGCGGTGGCAACCTCAAAGAACGAGAAGTTCGCCAACCGCATCCTCGACCATTTCGAGCTGTCCCACTATTTCGAGTTCATCGCGGGAGCGAGCGACGACGGCAGCCGCCGCGCCAAGGCAGACGTCATCGCACGCGCGCTCGGCGAAGTCGGCAAGACGCCCACCGCGGCCACCGACGGCGGAACCCCCGCCGTCGTCATGGTGGGTGACCGTGAGCACGACGTCTACGGCGCCGCGCACTGGGGCATCCCGGCTGTGCTCGTGGAGTGGGGATACGGGCACCCGTCCGAACACGCCGACGCGCGCTGGTCCGTCACCTCCACGAGTGAACTGAGCAAGGTCCTCGATGCCGTCACCGTCTGAGCTTCACGTCACGTTCGTGTGCACCGGCAACATCTGCCGATCACCGATGGCCGACAAGATCTTTGCCGACGCCATCGCCCGGGAAGGGTTGAGCGATCGGGTGCGAGTCACCAGCGCGGGCACCGGTAGCTGGCACGTCGGAGACGGCGCCGACCCGCGCACGGTGGCCGAACTCGAGGCCAACGGGTACCCGTCGGAGCACCGTGCGCGCACGCTCGACGACGACATTCTTGCCGCCGACCTCGTGGTCGCACTCGATACCGGTCATCGACGGGACCTACTGCGGGCCGGGGTCCCCGAGGAGAGGTTGGCGCTCCTGCGCAGTTTCGACCCGGACGCGGACAGCGAATCCGTCGACGATCCGTACTACGGCGACGCGCAGGATTTCGAAACGGTGCGCGTTCAGGTCGAGGCCGCTGTACCCGGCCTCCTGGCCTGGGTTGCCGATCGCGTCTAGCGCTACCGTGGTAGCTGTGCGCCGGTTGTCCTACTTCCTCAAGCCGGGTTGGCTCGTGCTCGCCGGCGTCGTGGCACTGTTCGCCTACCTGTGCTTCTCGATCCTGGCGCCGTGGCAGCTGGGCAAGAACTCGACCACCACCGAGCGCAACGATCAGATCGCGCGTTCGTTGGAAGCGGACCCCGTCCCCGCCGACGCCCTGATCTCCGGCGGACAGGTCACCACCGACGACGATTGGCGCAGGGTCACCCTCGCCGGGACCTTCACGCCGAACGCCGACGTTCTGGTGCGCCTTCGCAGCGTCAACGAGACGCCGTCCTACGAGGTACTGACCCCGTTCCGCACCGAGTCCGGACCTACCGTCGTCATCAACCGCGGCTACGTTCTGCCGAACGAGAGCAATCAGCCACCGACCATCGATCCGCCCCCGACCGGCCAGGTCGTGCTGGACGGTCGACTGCGCGTGGACGAGACTCCGTCCCCGGAGCGCAACCCCATCGCCGGCTCGGGCGGGAGCCTGCCGCAGGTCTATTCGATCACCGCAGCTCAGGTGGGCGCACTGACCGGAACCACCCCGGTCGACGGTTACGTCCAGCTCGCCGACGCCCAGCCCGGCGGCTTGGGCACCATCGCCCTGCCGCAGCTCGATGCCGGCCCGTATCTGTCCTACGGCTTGCAGTGGATCGCGTTCGGCATCATGGCCCCGTTGGGACTGGCGTACTTCGTGCGGGCCGAACTGCGCGAGCGCAGGAAAGAGAAGCAGGCACCCGAACCCGAGCCACTCGTCCTGGACGACGACGAGCACGACGATCTGGACCGACTTCTGGTGCCGCGCAGATCATTGCGTCGGAAGAAGTCCTCGCCCACGACGCCGACCGACGCGACGAGTTCGCGCATGGCCGACCGTTACGGCAAGTAGCACCGACACCGCGGCCGCTGCAGTCTGCACGCGAGAGGACAGATCGACTGCGCGCGACAGATCGGACGGCGTCGGCGTCGGACCCGTTCCGAGGGTCGGCCGCAGTTCGACCCCGTGGCTGTATTCGGTTCTCCCCCCGAGCATGACGCCGAGCGTTCCGGCCGCGGACGCTTCGGCGACGCCGGCGTTGGGGCTGGGGTGCTTACGGGCGTCACGCCGCCATGCCGTGATCGCGCCGCGTGGGTTGCCTCCGACCGCAACGGTCAGCGCACCGGTCGATCGCGCCGGGACGAGATTGACGACATCGTCCAATCGTGCTGCGCACCAACCGAAGTGAAGATACCGATCGGAGCGGTACCCGATCATCGAGTCGAGAGTGTTCACCGCGCGGTATCCGAGAACACCGGGCAGACCGGCCACGGCACCCCAGAAGAGAACGCCGACGGCAGCGTCCGAGGTGTTCTCGGCGATGGATTCGAGTGCGGCGCGGGCAAGTCCGTCGCGGTCCAGAACCGACGGGTCCCGGCCACACAGCGACGGCAGAATGGCGCGGGCCGACACGAGGTCACCCTGAGCCAGCGCGTCGGACATCCGCCGACCGGTCCGGGACAAGGTGGTGCCGCCGAGGCAGTAGTAGGTGCATACGCATGTGAGTGCGAGTTCCGCCCGGGGGCCGAGCTGCCGCGCACGGGTGCCGATCAGCACCGTCGTTCCGACGAGAATCCCGACGTGAAGGACACCGGCGAGACGCGTCGGGCGGTAGGTGAGCCGCTCCACCGCCGCGGCGGTAGTGCCGAACGCCGCGACCGGGTGGTGTCGTGCCGGATCGCCCAGCGCGCGATCGGCGAGAAACCCGGCCAGAAGGCCCGCGGCGACAACTGAGCGCATCTCCGAAATCTATCGAACGACGACGATCGGGGTCGGTGGCAGTCCGTTGAATCGCGACGCCGACACCGCGGTGTATGCGCCCATCATCGGGCTCACGAGGATGCTGCCGATCGCCAGGTGGGGCATCGGGTAGTCCCGAGCGACGACGTCGACGCTGTCGCATGTCGGCCCGGCCAGCACCACCGGGCGCATCGGGCCCACACTCTCGCCCTGAATCTCGGACAAGGTCAGTATCGCGGGGTGCACGTCTTCGGCCAGGACGTTCGAATAGCTGCCGTACACGCCGTCGTCGAGGTAGTGCCACACCTGCCCGTCTCGCTCCGCGGACCCGACGACGCTGGTGAGCAACGTCGCGGCCGACGCCACGACGTAGCGGCCCGGCTCGGCGAGCACGGTCACCCGATCTCGTACCGGCGCGAGTGCGGTGTCGATCACGGACGCGATCTCGGTGATGCTCGGCATGAATTCGCGGTAGGACACCGGGAACCCACCCCCGATGTCGAGTGTGTCGAACCGGATCCCCGACGACGACTCCACTCGGCTCATGAGGTCGATGGTCTCGTCGATCGCCCGCGCGAACGGCTCGATGCCGCGCCCTTGGCTGCCGACGTGAAAGCTGAAACCGCTCACCCGCATTCCTCGGCTCAGCAGTTGTTTCACCACGAGCTCGGCGTGCTCGGTCGACACACCGAACTTGGCCGACAGATCGGATTTCGCGGTCGGATCCGGGAACGCCAATCGCACCAGAATGCCTGCGTCGCGGTGCCGCGCGTCGAACTTCTCGACTTCACCGATGCTGTCGACCACGAAGGTCCGCACCCCGGCATCGAATGCGTGGTCGATGTGGGCAGACTTCTTGACGGGGTGGGTGTGCACGACCCGCCGCATGTCGACCCCCAGCGTGCGGAGGTGGTCGACCTCCTGAGACGTTGCGGCGTCGAACCACCCGTCTCGCGACACCACCGCCGCGATGACAGCCGGATGCGGTAGAGCTTTCACCGCGTAGTGAAACCGGATGTAGGGCAACAGTTCCTGTAGTTCGGCGTAGCGCCTCTGCACCTCCCGGGGGTCGAGGACCAGCAGTGGCGTGCCGTGTCGCGCGGCGAGATCCGCCCACGTCGGCGCCGCCTCCCGCAGCTCGTCAGCCAGCCTGCGTCGCCGCTGCGGTTCCATCACGCTCCCGCGATGTCGCCGGTCCCGGAGTCGGCGCCAGCCTCGTCTTGTTGATCTCGTAGCTTGCGATGGCGCAGGCATAGAAGCCCACGTCTGCCACGAGCTTCGCGGTGAGCCACCCGGCCAGCGTGTTGCCGATCACGGACAGACCGACGTACCAGGAGAGGGGCCGAACGCCGAAGGAGTCGATCACCTCGGCGGGGCCGAATTCCAGCGTCAGACTGCGCAGCGCCAGCAGCACCGCGAACACACGCCGGCGCAGCCCCGTCCGTACCAGATCCGTTCGGTAGTAGGCCACGATCGCCCGGTGAAACGAGACCCAGTAGTACCCGACGGACGCTCCGACGGTTCCGGCCACCGCTGCCGCGACGAACGACCCGGTGATCGCGTAGGAGAGGGCGGCCCCGCCGAACTCCCCGACGGTCGCCGCGATCTCCGCCGGAAGATAGCGGCGCACCCATTCCTTCGCTCGAGCTCGATTCATACCTGTCATGCGACCGATACTCGAGGTCGGAACCGCTCGGGACACGCGTAGTGCACTACTCGATCGGGTACTCGTTTTCGTCCGCCCATGGTCGGGCGACGAATAGACACTGCCCTGCATCGACGAACTTCTCGAGAGGCTCTACCCGCATGTCCCGTTCCACCGACACGGCACACCCCACCGAGATCCCCCGCAGCGCGTGGCAAGCGTTGATCGTGCTGCTGCTCGGCATGTTCATCGCTCTGCTCGACACCACGATCGTCAACGTTGCTCTTCCGACGATCAGGGTCAGCCTCGACGCGTCCGAGGCCACCCTGTCGTGGATCATCTCCGGATACGCCCTGGCGTTCGGGCTCGCGCTGATCACCGCAGGTCGGGTCGGGGATCGCGTCGGCCACAAGTGGGTCTTCTTCACCGGTCTGGCGCTGTTCACCGCGGCGAGCCTCGCGTGCGGGCTCGCCACCAACGATCTGTCGCTCGTCATTGCGCGCGTCGTGCAGGGTCTCGCCGGCGGCATCTTCGTTCCCGCCGTCACCGCCTACATCCAGCTGCTGTTCCCACCGCAGGCACGAGGCAAGGCGTTCGCGATCATGGGCGCCGTGATCGGAGTGTCGTCAGCCCTCGGACCCATCATCGGTGGCGTCATCATCGAGCTTCTCGGCGAGGAATCCGGCTGGCGCGGCGTCTTCTTCGTCAACCTTCCGATCGGCATTCTGGGCCTCGTCCTCGCCGCCAAGTTCCTGCCTTCCAAAGCGGAGACCGACCGAAACACGTCCTCCTCCCCCGGTGACCAGGGAATCGACTGGATCGGGTTGGTGCTGATCACCGCCGGACTCGTGGCGTTGCTGGTCCCGCTCATCGAAGGTCAGGATCTGGGATGGCCCACCTGGACGTACGCCACGCTGGCGGTGGGGGCGCTGCTCATCGCCGCCTTCGGCGCCTGGGAAGTGTTCCACTCCAAGCGCGGTCACACCCCCCTGGTTCCGCCGCGGCTGTTCACCCGTCCTGCGTTCACCGGCGGCACGATTCTCGCCCTCGTCTATTTCGCGGCCTTCACGTCCATCTTCTTCACCATCTCCATCCTGTGGCAGACCGGTCTGGGCAATTCGGCCCTGCAAGCCGGCCTCGTCTCCTTGCCCTTCGCCGTCGGCAGCATCGTTTCGTCGGCGCAGAGCAATCGCCTGACGCTGGCGCTCGGCCGCAACGTCCTGGTGCTCGGCGCCGGGTTGGTGACTGTGGGCCTCGGGTGGTTGTGGCTCACCTTGCTGTTCACCGACTCCTCGGACCTGACGCTATGGAAGACGTTGCCGCCGTTGCTCGTTGCCGGTCTGGGTAACGGCTGCTTCATCGCGCCGAACGCTCAGTTCATCGTCGCGACCGTGGAGCGCGAGGACGCAGGATCCGCCAGCGGAGTCATTTCCACGATGCAGCGGGTGGGCAGCGCGGTCGGTATCGCCGTGATCGGCAGCGTCCTGTTCGGGTCCCTGACCGTCGCCGGACCGGGTCCGAAGGCCGTGGCCGACGGTTTCACGCACGCTGCCGCTCAGGCGATGGGCGTCAGCACCGCCTTCGCCTCGCTCGCGTTCCTGCTCGTGTTCGCGCTGCCGAGGAAGGTGCAGTCCTACGGCGGGCCGCCGGCGAAGGCGAAGCAAGCAGCCTGAGCGGGCGGGCATGCGGGCCGGGGTCAGGCAGGCCGCTCAGTTTCGGCCTGGCAGCAGCGCCCGAATGTCGTCGAGGGTGCTCGCGTCGGCCGGGTTCTTGTCCGGCCGGTACCGCAGCACCCGTGCGAATCGCAAGGCGACTCCGCCGGGGTACCGGGTACTGACTTGGGCGCCGTCCAGTTCGATCTCGACGACAAGGATCGGGTTCATGTGCACGGCGTACTTGTCGCGTGAGGACTCGTGCTTCGGGAACTCCTCGGTCTGCCATCGCAGCAGTTCGTCGGTCAGCCCCTTGAACGTCTTGCCGACCATGATCGGCGGGCCCCCGTCCACGTCACGCGCTCCGAGATGGAGGTTGGACAGGAATCCAGTGCGGCGGCCGTATCCCCATTCCGCTCCGATGACCACCAGGTCGAGTGTGTGTTCCGGCTTGACCTTCTGCCACGACTTTCCGCGCCGTCCCGCCGCGTACGTGGAGCCGAGCGCCTTGATCATGATGCCCTCGTGCCCGGCGTCCAGCGCCGCGTCGAGGTGTGCTTCGGTGGCATCGAGGTCGGGTGTCCGCAGGGACGGAATCAGGTGCTGCCCCGCTACGGACGTCAACGCCGCGAGTCGTTCGGAGAGCGGCCGATCGAGCAGGTCCTCACCGTTCAATGCCAGGCAGTCGAAGAAGTACGGCTGCAGCAACAGTTCGCGTTCGGACGTGGCGCCGAACCGGCTCATCGTCTCCTGGAACGGGCGGGGCCGGCCGGAGTCGGTGAGCGCCAGGGTCTCACCGTCGAGAACCACACTGCTGCAGTCCAATCCGAGCACCAGCTCCACCAGTTCGGGAACGGACGACGTGATCTCGCGGAGGGTACGGGTGAAGATGTGCACCTCGTCGCCGTCGCGGTGCACCTGAATGCGGGCACCGTCGAGCTTGAACTCGACGCTGACGTCCCCTCCCAGATCGGCGTGCGCGTCGGCCACCGATTCGGCGGGCGAGGCCAACATGGGACGCACCGGCCGCCCGACCTGCAACCTGAATTCGGCCAACGCGTCCGCGCCGCCGCTCATCGCGGCGACGGCCGTTGCCGGCAATCTGCCCGACAGCATGAAGGCACGCCGCACGACGTCGAGTTTCTGACCCGACGCCACCGCGATGGCGTCGGTCATGACGCCTTCCAGGGCGCCGTGCCGCACCTCACCGGTGATCAACCTGAACAGAAAATCCTGCTCCTCCGCCGTCGCGCGCGAGAAGATCGACGCGAGCAGTTCGAGGCGCAGCTTGGCCGACCCGGCTCCCGACGTCGACGCCAACTCGTCGAACACTGCGTCGACCTCGGCCACGTCGAGCGTCGGCTCTGCGGCACCGTCACCACGGGCGCCGACGAGTGTGCGACCTCCGACACCGATGCGACCCTGCAGCGTCTCCCCCGACAACCACGCCACCACGGGTGCGAGCTCGTCCGCGGACGCCGACTGCACCAGTTCCGCGATCGTCGCGGTCTTCGCCTTGCGCGACCGGGTGGCGCCGACCTCGGCGCTGGCGGTGACGATCGAATGCAAAAGCATCTACTCAACGTAACGCGGCCCACCGACAGTGACCTACAGTTCACCTACGTGAGCTGGATACGACTGAACGACGTTGCCAAGGGCTACGAGCAGAAAGTGATCCTGCGCGAGGTCTTCTTTCGACTCGGCGACGGAGACCGCATCGGCCTCATCGGGCGCAACGGGACCGGTAAGACCACCCTGCTGCAGCTGCTCCTCGGCCGGGACGCACCCGACAGCGGAACCGTCGACGTCACCGACGGTGCGCGTATCGGATACTTCTCCCAGTTCTCGGAGCTGAACGGCGACAGCAGCATTCGCACCGAACTCGAAGCGTTGTTCGCCGAGATTCGCTCCGTCGAAACGGAACTGACCGAAGTCGAGCAGCTGTTGGGCGGGGACATCGACGAGAAGGAGATGTACCGACTCGTCGACCGCCAGGCCGAGTTGCTCGACGCCATGGAACACCGCGGTGGGTGGACCTATCACCAGGCCATCGACACGGCGCTGTCGATGCTCGGGTTCGACGAAGAACGTCGAGACCTCCCCGTCGACAAGCTCTCGGGCGGGTGGCGAAACCGGGCGGCTCTGGCAAAGATATTGCTCGAGGCACCGGACGTGCTGCTGCTCGACGAGCCGACGAACTTCCTCGACGTCGCCGGAATAGCGTGGCTCGAGCGGTGGCTGCGCGATTTCCGGGGGGCGCTTCTGGTGGTCTCGCACGACCGGCATTTCCTCGAGCAGGTGGTCACATCCATCGTCGAGATCGAGAACAACCACCTTCAGACGTACGACGGCAGCTACTCCGACTACGTTCAGCAGAAGCAGTTTCGACTCAAGAACCTCGAACGAGAGTTCAGCAACGAGCAGCAGTTGCTGGCGTACGAGCAGGATGCGATCGCGGATCGTAAAGAGGCGCAGAAGAATCCGTCGGGCGTGCTGAAACGACGCCTCGCAAACATCAAGAAGAGCAAGAATCCGCGCCCGGTCGATCAGGTCATCACCAGTATCTACGGCGGGTTGCACGTGCACGACGATCTCTGCGTCGTCGAGAATCTCACGAAGGCGTTCGGCGATCGCCCACTCTTCGCGGACGTGTCCTTCGAGATCCATCGGGGTGACCGCATTGCGGTCACGGGACCGAACGGGTGTGGAAAGTCCACTCTCGTCGACGTGCTGACCGGGGCACAGGAACCCGATTCGGGTCGCGTGAAGTGGAAGACCAAGGCGCCGAGTTTCATTCACTACAACCGCGTGCTCGACGATCTCGACGACGACGACACCGTCACCCACTCGGTCAACGCCATGCCCGACAGCCTCGCCCTCACCGCGACCAAGAAGGACGTCGCTCGCTTCCTGACGCTCCTCCAGTTCTCCGAGCTCGACCAGAAGGCTCGGATCGGGACCCTGTCGGGCGGTCAGCGGGCACGTGTCGCGCTGGCGCAATGCTTGTTGTTCGGCGCCGGGACCATCGTGCTCGACGAGCCCACCAACCACCTCGATCTACCCAGCACACAGGTACTCGAACGAGCACTCGTCGCATTCCCCGGTGCTGTCGTCATCGTGAGTCACGACCGATTCTTCGTCGAGAAGGTCGCGTTGCGTCAAATCGCGTTCGACGGACAGGGTTCGGTCCGGCAGATTGCCGGCGTCGAGATGAACTAGCTCGGGAAGCTCACCACGTCCATGAACATCGGCATCTCGTTCGTTCTGGCTTCGGTCGTGACACCGGGTTCGAGCTGGGCCGGTGCGCTCACGTCGAGCAGCCGGTCCACGGCGTCCGACGACGCGAATTTCCCGGTGGTGTCGAAGGATTCGAACTCGAACGGCAGCCCGTTCGACACGAGCGGATCGATTCCGTCCATCACGTGGAAATGCAGGTGTGGTGAATCGGTGTTACCCGAATTGCCGAGCAGACCGAGGACGTCCCCGGTCTTCAACTCGTCGCCGACCTTCACCCGAGACGTGCTGCCGGTCTGCAGGTGCGCGTAGAACGCATAGTGCCCGTTGCCGATGTCCTGCACCACGTGGTTGCCGCCGTATTGGTCGACGGACAGTCCACTGGGATTGGCGCCGGGTGTCTGTTCCGGAAGCCCGTCGACGACCGCAACCACCCTGCCGTCGGCCACGGCCATCACGTCGTCGCCGAAGTACGGGTAGCTTGCGGTCGACGTCTTGTCGCCGGTGAACAACCTGTTCTCGGCGTCCAGCTGCACCCAGTCGATGGCGAACCGTTCGGGCGCCCAGAGCTTTCCGTTCAACGGGCTGACCGCGCCCCGGTGGGCGGTCACCGAGCAGCATCCGTTCCCGTCCACCCACCGCTCTCCGCGAAGCGGAGGTGAAATCCGTACGGGCTCCACCTTGTCCACGGTCACCGGGGCGATCGAATACGTCAACGACGCGGGAAGGATGGGAGGGCTTGGGTTTGCCAGCGTCACCGAAATGCGGTTCTCGAGTGTGTCGGGTACCTGATCCATCGAATCCACCACCGCGTCGATCCACACCAGACCGCTCTGACCGGGTCCGAAAGTCGTCCCGGGCTCGGTTGTTCCGAAGACCTTGGTCCATTCGGGCAGCACATCCGAGGTCAGATTCTGCAACACGGTGTCACCGTCGCTCACGGTGATCGACTGCACCGTCACCGGTTGACTGACGAAGTTGGTCAAGTCGAGCTCGTATGCGAGATGAACTTTCCCGTCGGTCCCCGGGACGGGGTTCGGCGGGGCCGTGATCGAGCCGACGATGGGTGTCAGCTCGGCAGGGGTCGCTGTCGTACTGGGCGGCGCCGACGTCGATGTGCCCGCCGGAGACGACGTTGCGGGGGCGGTGGTCTCGGGGGTGTCCGTCGACGCGGACGAGCAGGACGCCACCGACAGTGCGGCGACCGAGAAGAATGCGAAACACACAACCGAAGTCCGCTTCATGAATTTGCAGACTAATACGCGGACGCGTTCCCGGTTTCAGAATTACCACAGAACAGACCGTTAAGTTCTGGTCATGAAGACCGTGCTCGCCCGTTCCGCCGTCGCGATCGTGTCAGCGGCAATTCTGGTCGTGCTCGGCTCGGCGGCGTGGGTGGCGTACCTCGCGTCGGGCCGTGTGCACGACGTCGCCGAGGCGCCGACGGCTCCGACCGTCATCGTGCTGGGTTCACAGGTGCGGGACGGGAAGCCGATGAAGTTCTTACAGGGTCGTCTCGACGCAGCAATCGAACTGGTCGAAGCCGGAAGAGCGTCGGACGTATTGGTGTCCGGAGATGCCGACGGCGCCTCGGGCAACGAGATCGCAGCCATGACCGACTATCTGGTCGCCGCCGGAATCGATCCCGACGCAATCGTCGGCGACCCGCACGGCGTCGACACCTACGACACCTGCGCACGCGCTGCCACGACTTACGGGATCCACCGTGCACTCGTCGTGACGCAGGGACTGCACGTCTCGCGTGCCGTCGCACTGTGCCGGGAGAAGGGAATCGACGTCGACGGGGTGGACGCGTCGTGCGACTGCAACCGACTTGCGTTGCTGCGCAACTACGCTCGCGAGTGGTTGGCCCGTCCGAAAGTGGTGTTGGACCTGCTGTCGGGGCGGGAACCCGCGACAGTCACGACGGGATAGGTGCCGGGCATGCGCCGGTCGCCTCCCCGATCGAGTTGATTTCCGCGTTCGACCGCGGGTCACCGGCATAGTCGATCTGATTGGTGCAGCGATCGTCCGGGACAGGTTCGGGTGATGGCAGGGACGTGCTCGGTTGCGGGCACACACCGGTCGACTCACCGATGGAATTGATCTCCGCGTTCGATCGCGGGTCGTCGGCATAGTCGATCCGATTGGTGCAGCGCTCGGCCTCGACCGGCACCGACGCGTTGCTTTCCGGCGAGGACGTCTGGACCGGCGCGGCCGGAGCGGCGGCCGGCTCGGTGGTGGGCGCCGGGGTCGTCACGGAGGTGGTCGGCGCAATCGTCGTAGTGGTCGACGGTGTCGGCGCGCCCGTCGATCCGCCCCCACATCCGGAGAGCACCAGAGCGGCGCCCAACGCGACGAATCCCATAAGCCAGCGGCGTGCGGCCATCTCGAACACCCTTCTCGACGTGTGTTGAATCACTCCGTCTATCCGGGCCATCATGAAAGTCGTTAACAGAGCTAGCGTTACGGTCCGGTCACGACCGTACGAGTCGGGCAATCGCCTTCGACGCCTCGGCGAGCTTTTCCGCCCCTGCCTCGTTGCTTTCCTGCACGGCGTCGGCCACGCAGTGCGCGAGGTGATCGTCCAGCAGCCCGAGGGCGACGTTCTGCAGCGCCGCTGTGAGCGCGGAGATCTGAGTCAAGATGTCGATGCAGTACTGCTCTTCGTCGATCATGCGGGCGACGCCACGAGTCTGACCCTCGATCCGCTTGAGACGGTTGAGGTACTTCGCCTTGTCACCGATGTAGCCGTGATGCGCGTCGGCGTCGGGTGCTGTCATGGCCTCATTGTCCCCCGACCGGGACGGGGCGTGCGTATCGGACACGCTTCCCCACCCATCACGCACGCTTCGCCGCCCGCCTCGCGTACAACTTGGCCGCCACCGGTGCGGACACGAGCATCGACACCAGCCTGATCAGCTGCACGCACGCCACGAAGGTCACCCCCGCGCCCGTCGACGCGGACACGGCCAGCACAGCTGCCAGCCCACCCGGCGTCGTGGCGAGGTAGCCGGTCAGCATGGACACGCCCGTGGTCGCAGACAGAGCCCACCCGAGGAGCGCGCAGATGCCGGCGATCACCAGCACCAGCGCCGCCGCGTACGGGAAGATGCGACCGATCGCGCGCAGGCTCGCCATGGTGAACGCGAGCCCGGCCTGCCAGCCGATGGCCATGAACGCGATCGGCAGGATCAGCTCCGGGACGGCAATGTTCTGCGGCCACCCGAGAAGCTCGCACGTGCCCGCCACGAACAGTGGCCCGAGCGTGGCCGGTGCGGGAAGCCGGATCAGGGTGCCGACGGCCACGCCGATCACGATGGCTCCGAGGAGGAACACCGTTCCCCACCAATAGGATCCGTCCTCCGCGACTGTGGGTCCCGACGACGACTGCTCGTGGAAGACGAATGTCACCACCAGCGGCATCGTGACCACCACGAGCGCCACGCGGAGGTACTGCACCACGGCCACGATCCGTTCGTCCCCGCCGAGCTCCTTGGCGATGGCAACCAATCCCGTTGCGCCACCCGCGATCAGGGCCAGCGCGCCGGTGATCGGGTCCACGTCCCGATGCAGGGCCAACAGTGCGCCGCAGCCCGCACTGACGACGAGTGTCGCCAGACCGACGAGGACTGCGGGGATCCAGTTGTCGCCCAACGCGCTCAACGTCTCCGTGTCGACCATCAAGCCGATGGTCACCGCGAGCGTCCCCTGCGCGGCCATCGACAGCGGCCTCGGGAGCCGTCGCGGACCGATGCCCGTCAGCGCGAAGACGACAGCCACGACCAGGGCTGCGAACAACGACGGCGCGGTCAGGCCGAGCGCGTCGAACAGGAACCACCCACCGGTCGAGACCAGCGCCAGACCCACCCAGCGCAGCGCTGTGCGCGCTACCCCACGGTGGAGGTAGCGCGCACGGGGTGGAGCGATGTTCAAGACTTGACCAGCAACACCGGAATCCGCGATTCCAGCAGAAGCCTCTGAATCGGCTGACCCATCAGGAACTTTCCGACGGCGGAGCGGTGGCGGGATCCGACCACCACCAGCTCGGCATCGGCCTTGTCGATCATGGCCAGCAGGGTGGACGTGGCGTCCGGGTCCGGTTGGCCGGTGGAGACGCTCCAGACGAGGTCTCCGGCCGATTCGATCTCCGAGAACGCTGCGGTCACCGCGTTCTCGACAGCCGCCGCCTCGCTCTCTTCGGCGGCCTGCGAGCCGGAGAACGCGTGCAGGACGATCAGGTCGGTGGAGCGGGTCCGTGCTTCTCGAACCGCCTCGGTGAGGGCGACACGGCCCTCGGCCGAGTTACTGTGCAGTACTGCGACACTCATGTGCTAACCGTTTCAGCCGAAGGGGATCTGGCCGACGAGGACGCCGACGACCAGCATGGAGATCGAGACCACGGCCGCTCGCCACAGAACCTTCTTGTGGTGGTCGGCGAGCGAGACGCCGGCGAGGGTGACCAGGAGCAGGATGGCCGGGACCAGCGGGCTCTGCAGGTGGACTGCCTGGCCGGTGATCGAGGCGCGTGCCATTTCGACCGGCTCGATGCCGTACTTCGCGGCGGTCTCCGAGAGCACGGGGAGGATGCCGAAGTAGAACGCGTCGTTGGTCATGAAGAAGGTGAGCGGGAGGCTCAGGACACCGGTGATGACGGCAAGGTAGGGGCCCATTCCCGACGGGATGACGTTGAGCAGCCACTGCGCCATCGCTTCGACCATGCCGGTTCCCTGGAAGACACCGGTGAGGATGGCGGCGGCGAGAACCATCGCGACCACCGAGACGATCGAGGAGGAGTGCCGGGCAATTGCCTCGCCCTGCTCCTTGACCTTCGGGAAGTTGAACGTCAGCGCGATCGAGGCGGCGATCATGAAGAGCACCGGGATCGGGAGGATGTCCATGACGAGGACGACGAGGAGCGTGACGGTCAGGATCGCGTTGAACCACAGCAACTTCGGGCGCAGCGTGTCGCGGTTCGGGTCGAGGCCGTCGATGAAGCGTCCGGTGTCGCCGCCGTCGTCGTTACCGTCTCCGGTTCCGCCGCCGGTCGTGGTCTTCGACGTTCCTGCACCCTGCTTGACGAGCTGATTCTCGAAGACGAGCGAGCCGAGGCGACGGCGCTCCATGATGCCGAGGTGGATCGAGAACAGGACCACGATGATCAGACCGACGATGAGCGAGGGGACCATCGGGATGAAGACGTCGGACGGGGAGATTCCGAGTGCCGATGCGGCGCGGACGGTGGGTCCGCCCCACGGGATGATGTTCATGGTGCCGTTGGCCAGGCCGGCCACGACGGTCAGGATCACCGGGCTCACACCGAGTTTGAGGTAGAGCGGCAGCAGTGCGGACGTAACGATGATGAACGTGGTCGATCCGTCGCCGTCGAGGGAGACGACCATGGCGAGCACCGCGGTGCCGACCACGAGCTTCATCGGGTCGTTCTTCACCAGGCGCAGGATGCCGCGCACCAGCGGGTCGAACAGCCCGACGTCGATCATGATTCCGAAGAAGATGATCGCGAAGAACAGCAACGCTGCCGTCGGGGCGAGGGATTTGATGCCGTCGGTGATCATGTCACCGATGCCGAGACCGGCTCCGGCGAGCAGACCGAAGATGACGGGCACCAAGGTCAGGGCGACGACGGGCGTCGCTCGTTTGGTCAGAATCAGGAACATGAACGCGGCTACCATCAGGAAGCCGAGGATCACCAACATCGTGAACTCCTTGTCGAGGTGTGTTCTCTGGGCCACTCGGCCCGGGGGTTGTGACCGAAGTTACGTGCGAGCCGTCACATCTCCTCGCTTGTGCGCACTACCCGCGCAACCGACGTTCCCGCGAGTTTTGCGCATTGTGCTCACCGTCTCGGACTAGCCTGGGGACGTGCGTGCGGGAAGGCGATCCATCCGGCTGAGGACCCAGGTCCTGCTGCTGCAGGCCGCCTTGGTCGCGTTCACCCTGCTCGCGGCCTTCGCCGCGTTCGCTTTCACCAGTGGGCAACGTCTGTCGGACGAATACGGCCAACGCGCACTCGCGATTGCCCGCGCGGTGGCGGCTGATCCCGAAGTGCGTTCCGAGGTGACCCAGTTCGCGACCGCCGACACTGCGGGCACTCCCGCCGCGCCGGCAGCGGTCCTGGCGAACGGGTCGTTGCAGCGAGCGGCCGAGAGTTACCGGGTGCGAACCGACGCGTTGTTCGTCGTCATCACCGACGATCGTGGCCTTCGGCTGGCGCATCCCGATCCGACCGTTCTGGGTCAGGTGGTCAGCACCGACCCGACGGCGGCCCTGGCGGGGAACGAGGTCGTCGAGCAGGAGCGCGGCACCCTCGGTGATTCCGTCCGAGCGAAAGTGCCTGTGTTCCAGCCGGGTTCGGACGAGGTGGTCGCGGGCGAGATCAGCGTCGGAATCTCCACCACCGCCGTCCGCGGAGAGCTGTTTCGCGATCTCGTCAACGGCGGTCTGGTCACGGGCGCGGTCCTCGCTCTCGGTGTCCTCGGCTCCATTCTCCTGGCGCGGCGGTGGAAACGGCTGACGCTCGGCCTCGAACCGGAGGAGCTCACCGAGCTGGTGCGCGAACAGGAGGCGGTGCTGCACGGAATCGGCGAAGGAGTCGTCGCCGTCGACGCCGCGGGAGTGGTCACCGTCGTGAACGACGAGGCACGAACGCTGCTGGCCATCGCCGGCGACGTCGGATCCGACGTCGGAACCATCGGGCTGACACCGCGCCTGTCGGACGTCATCGCCGACGCCACCGGCGAACCTCTGCTCGCCTCCGTCGAGGACCGAGTGGTGATTGCGTCGGCGCGGCAGGTGATGCGCGACGGACGGAACCTCGGAACCGTGCTGACCGTGCGTGACCGCACCGACGTCGACACCCTGACCCGCCAACTCGATGCGGTGCAGTCGATGAGTTCGGCGCTTCGAGCGCAACGCCACGAATTCGCGAATCGGTTGCATCTCATCTCCGGGCTGCTGCACGACGAGCACCCCGAACGTGCTGCCGAATACATCGACGAGATACTCGGGGTAGGGCCGCGGGCCGAGTCGCTGAGCGGCATCGACACGGTGTCCGACCCCTACCTGAGCGCATTCCTCACCGCGAAGGCCGCGCACGCCAGGGAAAGCGGCGTGCGGTTGCTGCTCGGGGAGAACACCTGGGTCAGCGACGCGGTCGCGGTGCCTGTCGACGTCACGACGGTCGTCGGCAATCTGATCGACAACGCGGTCGACGCTGCTCGCCTCGGAGCGCGACGGCCCGCGGAGGTCGAAGTCGAACTGCTACAGGAGGACTCCACATTGCACATCACCGTCGCCGACACCGGTGACGGTGTCGAGCTCGACCCCGAGTCGGCGTTCACCGAAGGCGTCACGACGCGCACGACGACGGCGCCGGGCGGCCGCGGGCTGGGGCTCGCCCTGAGTCGGCAGATTGCGCGTAGCCGCGGTGGGGACATCCGGATCGCCGACTCGGGTGGCCGGCCCGGCCCCGACAACACCCGCGGCGGAGCGGTGTTCATCGCCCGTCTCCCCCACGCCCTGACGACCGGAGCCGACGTATGAGCCTGTCCGTACTCGTCGTCGACGACGACTTCCGAGTGGCCAATCTTCACGCAAGCCTTGTCGATTCACTCGACGGGTTCGCAGTGACAGCGCAGGCCAACAGCATCGAACAAGCTGACGCACTGCTCGCCACCACCTCGTTCGACCTCGCGTTGGTCGACGTCTACCTTCCCGACGGCTCGGGAATCGACCTGGTGCGCCGATTGCACTGCGATGCAATCGTTCTGAGCGCTGCGGCCGACAGCGCGTCCATCCGATCGGCCGTCACGGCCGGGGCGTACACCTATCTGATCAAGCCGTTCCCGCGATCGGCACTGGTCGACCGATTGCAGGCGTACGCGCGCTACCGCGGCGCCGTGGACCGACCGGACGACATCAGCCAACCCGAACTCGACGCGGCGCTGGAGGCGTTGCGAGCTGTCGCCAAACCCGATGTCGCTGCATCGCACACCGTGACCCGAGACCTGGTTCTGACGGCCGTGCGCGGTGCCGACTCCCCGATGTCGGCCGGCGAGGTCGCGACCGCGATCGGCATTTCCAGAGCCACCGCGCAGCGCTATCTCGCCGCACTCGTGTCGAAGCAGCGCCTGCGCATGCAGCTTCGATACGGGTCGACCGGGAGGCCGGAGCAGGAGTACACGGCCGGCTGACGACGCTGACCCGGCCGGCCTGCGGCCTTCCCGCACATCACGCCGTGTAGTGATGCACGAAGCACCACCGCCAACTCTCCCCCGGCTCCGCCGACTCCATCACCGGGTGCGTCGTTTCGTGGAAGTGTTCCGTCGCATGCTGTTTGGGTGAGGAGTCGCAACACGCCACGTGCCCGCATTCGAGACACTGCCGAAGCGCGACCCACTCGGTACCGTCGCGCACGCACTCGTGGCAGATGCCGTCGGACTGCGTGTCGACCTCCGGGTATCGATCCAGTTCATCGCAACTTTTGCTGTGCCCCGCCCGCAGCATGTTGGACGACCTGATGTCGCTGCGTGCTTCGTCGGCCCGGTCGATCATCGATTCCTCGACGTCGAGCATCGCCAACACCTCCCCGATCACTTCCGACGGGACGGTGCCGGACCTGCGGATTTCCAGAATTCGGTGACGTTCGGCGTCGATCATGGTCTGCCGTACCCGCGAGTACAGCTCGCTGGGCGTCTCCTGATCGGGTGTGGTGCCCAGACGCTCCCACGCGGCGAAGTTGCGCTGATCGACACGTTGGCGGATCAGCGCTTCCACGTCGTGCGGATCCTCGTACTCCAGCTCGTCCAACGCCTTGTAACCGGCCTTGGACGCCTGCTGCAGCAACGTGGCGCGGGCGAGCGCGTCGTCCATGGGGTCGGGCGACGGCACCTCGAGCCGGCGCGCGAGCCACGGCAGCGACAGTCCCTGAACGAAGAGTGTGCCGGCCACGACGGTGAATGCGATGAGCAGCAATATCTCTCGGTCCTGCGTTCCGGCGGGGATGACGAACGCGGCAGCGAGTGTGACCACGCCGCGCATCCCGGCCCAACCGAGGAGCAGGGTGTAACGCCAGGACGGCTTGGTTCCGGTGACGCGATCGGCACCGGGTCGCACCAGCACCCATCGTGCGAGGTACACCCAGACCATGCGCAGCACGATCACCGCGACGAGCGTCGACGCACAGACGGTGACGATGGTGACCGCCGAGAGCGAACTCTTGCTCACATCGGCGAGCAGCCACGACGCCTGCAGACCGATCAGGAGGAAGACGGCGTTCTCGAGGATGTAGGCGATTGTTCGCCAGTTCATTCGTTCGGCGATGCGCGATTGCGCCGACTGCAGAATCGGGGCCTTGTGACCGAGCAACAGACCCGAGATGACGACGGCGAGGACACCGGAGGCGTGGATCTCTTCGGCCACGAGGTAGGCGGCGAACGGAATCACGAGCGAAATCGCAGTGTCGAGAACAGGATTCGCGAGTCGGCGCCTGATCTTGGCGACCACGAAGAAGGTGGCGAGACCGACCACGATGCCGCCACCGGCCGCGAGGAGGAAGTCGAACCCGATCGTCCACGGGTGCACGGAGTTGCTCAGCGCGTAGATCGCCGTGCTGAGGGCCACCAGCGCGGTGGCGTCGTTCAGCAGTGATTCACCCTCGAGAATCGTGACGATGCGCCGAGGCAACCCGATCCGTCGCCCGATCGCGGTGGCGGCGACGGCATCGGGCGGCGCGACGACAGCGCCGATGGCGAGCGCGGCTGGCCACGAGATGTTCGGCACGATCAGATGCACCACCGCCCCCACTCCCACGGTGGTGAACGCGACGAGGCCGACCGACAGCAGCAGGATCGACCGCCGGTTCGCGTTGAAGTCGACCAGAGAGGACTGGATAGCCGTGGCGTAGAGCAGCGGCGGCAGCAGGCCGATGAGCACAAGCTCGGGCTCCAGGCGGATTTCCGGCATCGCCGGTACGTACGACGCCGCAACGCCCACCACGATGAGTGCCAGCGGCGGCGGGATGTCGAGGCGTTCAGCGAACGCGGTGACGGCGAGAACGCCGGCGACGAGCGCGACGAGAAAGACAGCTATTTCCACTTGGTGATTCTGCACCGCCCGGTCGAGGGACGCGTGATTGGTGGGCGCAGAGGGGTTCGAACCCCCGACCGCTGGTGTGTAAAACCAGAGCTCTACCGCTGAGCTATACGCCCCTGAAGTTCCTCGGACACTGCAAGCATCTAGGAATCTAGCGCGAGCAGCGCGTTCTCCCAAGCTCCCTGGTCACGAGCCTCCCCGGGGCCCATCATCTCGGCGAAGCGCACGATGCCCTCGGTGTCGATGACGAAGGTTCCGCGATTGGCGAACCCGAGCTTGTCGTTGAAGACGCCGTACGCCTGGGCAACCGCTCCGTGCGGCCAGAAGTCCGACAGGAGCGGAAAGAGATACCCCTGCTCGGCTGCCCAGATCTTGTGGGTGGGCGGCGCACCGACCGAGACGGCCAGCACTGCCGTCGTGTCGTTCTCGAACTTCGGCAGCTCGTCCCGCACCTGGCACAGCTCGCCTTGGCACGTGCCGGTGAACGCCAGCGGGTAGAACACGAGCAGCACGTTCTTGGAGCCGCGATACGACGAGAGCGTCACGTCCTGGTTGTTCTGATCCTTGAGCGTGAAATCGGGCGCGAGCGCGCCCACCTCGGTGGTCATCGCTTGGTCGGCTGAGCCTTGGGCTGCACCAATCGGCTCCCGGACCACAGTCCCAGGTTCGCGGCAGAGGTCTGCGTGAGCCCCGCTGTCGGCGCCGACTCGGCGATCTCGCTGGGTTCGACATGCCCGGACTGGCCGGTCTTGGGAGTGAGCACCCAGACGAAACCCTCGTCACCGAGGGGCGTGATGGCGTCCATCAACGCGTCCACCAGGTCACCGTCACCGTCGCGCCACCACAGGATGACCACGTCGATGACCTCGTCGGAGTCCTCGTCGAGGGTCTCGGCGCCGATCATCTCCTCGACATCGGCCCTGATGTCCTCGTCGGTGTCCTCGTCCCAACCCAGTTCCTGGACCACCATGTCTCGCGTAATTCCGAGCTTCTGAGCAAAATTCTGGGCGTCGGCCGCGGCGACCACGGTGGTGTCCTCCTCTGATCTGGGTGTTCTCGGGTGCTGGGTGTCGTGCGATTAGGGAAAGCGAACAGGGTCGGACGCCTCAGCGCAAGCTGGCACGTCGTTTCGGTGTTCATTAATTTCAGGGCTACCCATTCGGCGACCTGATGTACCAGGACGGCTCCGATGTAGCAGGATTGACGAGGATCACCGTCAGGGGATTATGCGGCCCGGCGTCACACAGCCGAGTCGCAGGATCGGATGCACCACCGTGCAGCCACCACATCGAGGAGATAAAGACGTTGTCGGAGTCGACGAGCGAGAAGAACGCACCTGCGGGAAGGCCGGAGGCCGGTCGGGATCGCGGTAAGAGCGAGCGGGTCCGTGTCATCAGAGAAGGGGTGGCCTCGTACCTCCCCGATATCGACAGTGACGAGACCGGTGAATGGATGGAGTCGTTCGACCAGCTCCTGGACCGTTCCGGCCCGGCGCGTGCGCGATATCTGATGTTGCGGTTGCTCGAGCGAGCCGGCGAGAAGCACGTTGCGATTCCCGCGCTGACGTCGACGGACTACGTCAACACCATCCCCACCGAGAACGAGCCGTGGTTCCCGGGCGACGAGAGTGCCGAGCGCAAGTACCGCGCCTGGATTCGCTGGAACGCCGCGATCATGGTGCACCGCGCGCAGCGTCCCGGTGTGGGCGTCGGCGGCCACATCTCCACCTACGCCTCGTCGGCCGCGCTGTACGAGGTCGGCTTCAACCACTTCTTCCGCGGCAAGGATCACCCCGGCGGCGGTGACCACATCTTCATCCAGGGCCACGCCTCCCCCGGTATCTATGCCCGCGCGTTCCTCGAGGGTCGTATCCCGCCGGAGCAGATGGACGGCTTCCGCCAGGAATACAGCCACGCGGACGAGGGCGGCGGCCTGCCGTCCTACCCGCACCCGCGTCTGCTGCCCGACTTCTGGGAGTTCCCGACGGTGTCGATGGGCCTCGGACCGATGAACGCCATCTACCAGGCCCGCTTCAACCATTACCTCGAAGACCGGGGAATCAAGGACACGTCCGACCAGCACGTCTGGGCGTTCCTCGGCGACGGTGAGATGGACGAGCCCGAGTCCCGCGGTCTCGCGCACGTGGCCGCGACCGAGGGCCTCGACAACCTCACATTCGTCATCAACTGCAACCTGCAGCGCCTCGACGGCCCGGTCCGCGGCAACGGCAAGATCATCCAGGAGCTGGAGTCGTTCTTCCGCGGCGCCGGCTGGAACGTCATCAAGGTCGTCTGGGGACGCGAGTGGGATGCGCTCCTGCACAAGGACCGTGACGGCGCGCTGGTGAACCTGATGAACACCACACCCGACGGCGACTTCCAGACGTACAAGGCCAACGACGGCGGGTACGTCCGCGACAACTTCTTCGGTCGCGATCCGCGCACGAAGGAATTGGTCAAGGATCTGACCGACGACGAGATCTGGAACCTCAAGCGCGGTGGGCACGACTACCGCAAGGTGCACGCCGCCTACGCGGCCGCGATGCAGCACAAGGGCCAGCCGACGGTCATCCTGGCGCACACCATCAAGGGCTACACCCTCGGCAAGCACTTCGAGGGACGCAACGCGACGCACCAGATGAAGAAGCTCACGCTCGACGATCTGAAGGCGTTCCGCGACATTCAGCACATCCCGATCTCCGACGAGGAGCTCGAGAAGGATCCGTACCTGCCTCCGTACTACCACCCGGGTGCGGACGCACCGGAAATCCAGTACATGCAGGAACGTCGTCGGGTGCTCGGTGGGTTCGTCCCCGAGCGGCGCACCGACGCGAAGCCGTTGCCGATGCCGCCCGACTCCACCTACAAGTCGATCATGAAGGGGTCCGGCAAGCAGGAGGTCGCCACGACGATGGCGCTCGTGCGTGTGATGAAGGAACTGCTGCGGGACAAGGAGATCGGACACCGCATCGTGCCGATCATTCCCGACGAGGCCCGCACGTTCGGTATGGACTCGTGGTTCCCCTCGCTAAAGATCTACAACCGCAACGGTCAGCTCTACACGTCCGTCGACTCCGAGCTGATGCTCGCCTACAAGGAGAACTCGGCCGGGCAGATCCTGCACGAGGGCATCAACGAGGCCGGCTCGACGTCGTCGTTCACCGCGGTGGGCACCTCGTACGCCACCCACGGCGAGCCGATGATCCCGCTGTACATCTTCTATTCGATGTTCGGTTTCCAGCGCACGGGCGACGGCCTGTGGGCGGCAGCCGATCAGATGGCCCGCGGATTCGTGCTCGGCGCCACGGCCGGTCGCACCACGCTGACCGGTGAAGGTCTGCAGCACGCGGACGGACACTCACTGTTGCTCGCGTCCACCAACCCCGCTGCGCTCGCCTACGACCCGGCGTTCTCGTTCGAGATCGCACACATCGTCAAGGACGGGCTGCGTCGGATGTACGGCGGAACCGACGGTGTCGAGGGCTTCGGCGGCGAGAACGTCTTCTACTACATCACCCTGTACAACGAGCCCTACCAGCAACCGGCCGAGCCGGCGGACCTCGATGTTGAGGGACTGCTCAAGGGCATCTACCTCTACAAGAAGGGGTCCGGGGACGGCCCCAAGGCACAGCTGCTCGTCTCGGGCGTCGGCATGCCGTCGGGCCTGCGCGCGCAAGAGCTGCTCGCCGAGGACTGGGGAGTGTCGGCGGACGTCTGGTCGGTCACTTCGTGGAGCGAGCTGCGCCGTGACGGTGTGGAGGCGGAGACCCACGCCCTGCGTCATCCCGACGAGGAGTTCCGGGTGCCGTACGTGACGCAGAAGCTCAACGACTCGGACGGTCCGTTCATCGCGGCCTCCGACTGGATGCGGGCCGTTCCCGACCAGATCCGTCAGTGGGTTCCCGGCGACTACGTCACTCTCGGCACGGACGGGTTCGGTTTCTCCGACACCCGCACTGCTGCGCGCAGACACTTCAACGTCGACGCCGAGTCCATCGTCGTCGCAGCGTTGGCCGCCCTCGGAAAGTCGGGCGAAATCGATGCGTCGAAGGCGATCGAAGCCGCGAAGAAGTACCAGATCGACAACGTGTTGGCAGCTCCGGTGTCGACGTCGGATCCCGGCGTCGCCTGATCTCCCTTCGACCGCGCCCCGCGGTGACCGGCGATGTCGGTCACCGCGGGGCGCCGTCGTCGGCGTAGGTTTTTCCCATGGCCGACACCCCCGCCGACGACACGGTGCCGCGGGACGAGGTCCCGGTGCACCTTCCCGAGACTCGGGACCACTACGCGAACGACGGTCACATCTTCGGATCCGGTCTGCGCCGAACCCCCCGAAATCGAGTCCCGCTCCCCGACGCGCTGCTGCGGCGGGTCAAGCAATTCTCCGGACGGCTCTCCACCGAGGCCATCACGTCGATGCAGGACCAGCTGCCGTTCGTCGGTGACCTGGACGCGGCACAGCGAGCCAGCGTTCAGTTGCTGGTCCAGACGGCCATCGTCAACTTCCTCGAGTGGTTGCAGGACCCCGAGAGCGACATCCGCTTCAGCCTCGACGCGTTCCAGGTCATCCCCCAGGACCTCGCCCGCCGACTGACGTTGCGACAGACCGTCGACATGGTTCGAGTTGCGATGGAGTTCTTCGAGCAGTGGCTGCCCGCGCTGGCCCGTAACGACCAGCAGCTCGTCGCCCTCACGGAGGCGATTCTGAGATACGGCCGCGAACTCGGTTTCGCCGCCGCCTCCGTCTACGCCAGTGCCGCGGAATCGCGTGGAGCCTGGGACACCAGGCTCGAAGCGCTCGTCGTCGACGCCGTGGTGCGCGGTGACACCGGGTCGGACATGCTCTCGCGCGCGGCGACGCTCAACTGGGACGCGACAGCGCCGGCGACGGTCCTCGTCGGCTCGCCGCCGCCGAATCAGGGCGTGTCGGTGGTCGGAACGGTGCACACCGTCGCCCAGAAGCACGGCCGCGCCGCGTTAGCGGTCGTTCAGGGCACCAGACTGGTGATGGTGGTCAGCGGACATATCGACGGGTCCGCGACCGGGACCGCGTTCCTGCACGACCTGATGAGCAATTTCTCCGAGTCGCCCGTTGTGATCGGTCCTACAACCCGCACGCTGGGGGCCGCGCACAGCAGCGCGCTCGAGGCATTCGCAGGAATGGCAGCCGTGGTGGGATGGCGCGGCGCTCCCCGACCGGTCCACGCCGGCGAACTGCTGCCTGAACGGGCTCTTCTCGGCGACTCCGCCGCGATCGCCACGCTCGGCGACGCCATCGTGACACCCCTCGCGGCCGCCGGATCGGCACTCGCCGACACCCTCGACGCCTACTTGGACTCGGGCGGCGCGGTCGAGACCTGTGCGCGGTCACTGTTTGTTCATCCAAATACGGTGCGGTATCGCCTCAAGCGTATTGCCGAAGTCACAGGCCGTGATCCAACCAACGCGCGAGACGCGTACGTGCTTCGAGTCGCCGCTACCGTAGGACGATTGACCCAATCACGTAACGAATCTTCGTCATTGATCACAACAGCAACATCTGACCCAATGGGCGACCTGCTGAGGTAACACCCCGGGGCTCGATAACGATGCAGTCCGGTTCTCTGGCCTTTTGTAGGGTTCTGACAAATACGGGCTTCAGAGTTCATCGCGTAGGACATGCTCCCCGGGCCCTTTCACAGTGTTCTCTTAGACCCGTGATCGCGTTGCTTGCGCCCGGCCAGGGCTCCCAGACTCCCGGAATGCTCACGTCGTGGCTCGAAATGCCCGGCGCGGCGGACCGGCTCGCACTGTGGTCGAAGGCGTCCAGACTGGACCTGACTCGCCTCGGCACCACCGCCACGGCGGAGGAAATCACCGACACGGCCGTCACCCAGCCGCTCGTCGTTGCGGCGGCACTGCTCGCCTACGAGGAGATCGGCAACCGCGGAGAACTGCCGTCGAGCCTCATCGCCGCCGGGCACTCGGTCGGTGAGCTGGCCGCCGCAGCCGTCGCCGGCGTCATCTCCTCCGACGAGGCCGTCATGCTCGCCGCGGTCCGCGGAGCCGAGATGGCGAAAGCGTGCGCCCTCGAACCCACCGGCATGTCCGCCGTACTCGGAGGTGACGAGGACGACGTCCTCGATCGTCTGGCCGAACTGGGTCTCGAACCGGCCAACCGCAACGCCGCCGGCCAGATCGTCGCCGCGGGCCTGCTGAGTGCACTCGCGGAACTCGCTGCGAACCCGCCGGAGAAGGCACGTGTGCGCGCCCTTCCGGTTGCCGGGGCGTTCCACACCCGCTTCATGGCTCCCGCGCAGGATGCAGTGGCCACCGCTGCTGCCGCCATCACCCCGTCCGACCCCGTCACGACCCTGCTGTCGAACTCCGACGGCAAGCCGGTCACCTCGGGCGCCGACGCGCTGGACAAGTTGGCTGCGCAGGTCACCCGTCCGGTCCGTTGGGACCTGTGTACTGCGACGTTGCGCGAGGCCGAGGTCTCCGCACTGGTGGAATTGCCGCCCGCCGGCACGTTGGTCGGTATTGCCAAGCGCGAGATGCGCGGCACCACGACCCGTGCCCTCAAGACCCCGGAAGATATTTCCGGATTGGCCGAGCTCTCCTAGCTCGGCCCCAAGTAAGGACCGCGGCGACGACGCCGCGCGATCCACGCTGTACATCGCAGCTTCACACGAATCAGAAGGGAGCCACTCAGTGGCCGCCACTCAGGAAGAACTCATCGCCGGACTCGCGGAGATCATCGAGGAAGTCACCGGCATCGAGCCGTCCGAGGTGACGATCGAGAAGTCCTTCGTCGACGACCTGGACATCGACTCTCTCTCGATGGTCGAGATCGCAGTGCAGACCGAAGACAAGTACGGCGTCAAGATCCCGGACGAGGATCTCGCCAGCCTGCGGACCGTCGGTGACGCCGTCTCGTACATCCAGAAGCTCGAAGCCGAGAACCCGGATGCTGCACAGGCGATCAAGGCCAAAATCGAAGGCGAGTGAGATAAGCCGTGACTACGCCAAGCACAGCCAATGGGGGCTTCCGTAACGTCGTCGTGAGCAGCCTTGCTGCCACCACGTCGATTGCGGGTGACGTCGACGCGACGTGGAAAGGCCTGCTGAACGGCGAGAGCGGCATCGACGTACTCGAGGACGATTTCATCACCGAGTACGACCTGCCAGTCAAGATCGGGGGGCACCTGGCCGTCAGCCCGACGTCGCTTCTGAGTCGCGTTGAACAGCGGCGCATGAGCTACGTCGAGCAGATGGCGTACGTGCTCGGCAAAGAGGTGTGGAAGAACGCCGGTAGCCCGGAGGTCGACCACGAACGGCTCGGCGTAGTCATCGGCACCGGACTCGGCGGCGGCGATGCTCTCGTCGACGCCACCGACAAGATGAAGGCGGGCGGCTACCGCAAGGTGTCCCCGCTGTCCGTCCAGATGATCATGCCCAACGGCCCGTCGGCCGTCGTGGGCCTCGAACTCGGTGCTCGCGCCGGCGTCATCACGCCGGTGTCCGCCTGTTCGTCGGGCTCCGAAGCCATCGCTCACGCGTGGCGCATGATCGTCATGGGTGACGCCGACATCGTCGTCACCGGCGGAGTCGAGGGGTACATCGACGCGGTGCCGATCGCGAGTTTCTCGATGATGCGCGCGATGAGCACTCGTAACGACGATCCCAAGGGCGCATCGCGTCCGTTCGACAAGGATCGTGACGGCTTCGTCTTCGGTGAAGCCGGCGCGTTGATGGTCATCGAGTCCGAGGACCACGCGAAGGCTCGCGGAGCAACCATTCACGCACGACTTCTCGGTGCCGGAATCACCTCCGACGGGTACCACCTCGTGGCCCCCGATCCGGAGGGAACCGGCGCTGCGCGTGCGATGAAGCGTGCGATGGAGACCGCCGGTCTGGCCAAGTCCGACATCAAGCACGTCAACGCACACGCCACGGCGACACCCATCGGTGACACCGCGGAGGCCAAGGCCATCACGGCTGCGGTCGGCACCGAGGCTGCCGTGTATGCCCCGAAGTCGGCCCTGGGACACTCGATCGGCGCCGTCGGCGCACTCGAGTCGGTTCTGACAGTGCTCAGCCTGCGGGACGGGGTCATCCCTCCCACACTGAACCTGGAAAACCAGGATCCAGAAATCGATCTCGACGTCGTATCGGGTGAAGCCCGCCGCGGCGAGTTCGATTTCGCGTTGAACAACTCGTTCGGGTTCGGTGGGCACAATGTAGCGCTCGCCTTCGGTCGGTTCTGAGAACCGTTCGGTAGCAACAGGTTCGGGTGGGGGTCGGTGTTCATACGGCCCCCGCTCGAGCCCAGTAGAGGGAGAACGCGATGACCGTCTTGGCCCCCAACACCCGCTCCAACTCCTCGGCCGATCCTCGGGATCCGTTGTTGCGGCTGGAGAAATTGTTCGACGCAGGCAGCACCGTTCCGCTTCACACCCGCGACAAGTCCGGAGTCCTCGCCGCATCCGGTGAGATCGACGGCGTTCGCACCATCGCCTACTGCTCCGACGCGACCGTCATGGGCGGCGCCATGGGAGTCGACGGTTGCAAACACATCGTCGCCGCGATCGACGAGGCCATCGACACAGAGGCCCCGATCGTCGGAATCTGGCACTCCGGTGGAGCTCGGCTCGCCGAAGGTGTCGAGGCACTGCACGCCGTCGGCCTGGTCTTCGAAGCCATGGTCCGCGCGTCCGGCCACATCCCGCAGATTTCCGTCGTCCTCGGGTTCGCGGCGGGCGGCGCCGCCTACGGCCCGGCCCTGACCGACGTCGTCATCATGGCCCCGGAAGGCCGCGTGTTCGTCACCGGACCCGACGTCGTCCGCTCCGTGACCGGCGAGCAGGTCGACATGAACTCGCTCGGCGGCCCCGACACGCACTACAAGAAGTCCGGCGTCTGCCACATCGTCGCGCACGACGAACTCGACGCCCTCACTCGTGGTCGGCGCCTGGTGTCGATGTTCAGCGAGCAGGGGACGTTCGACCTCGCGGCCGCCGCACACGGCGACACCGACCTCAAAGCGCTTCTGCCCGAATCGAACCGGCGGGCCTACGATGTCCACCCCGTCATCCACGAGCTGCTCGACAACGTCGAAGGCGAATCATCGTTCGAGGAGTTCCAGGGCGGCTGGGCGCGCAGCATCGTCACCGGTATGGGTCGACTCGGTGGCCGCAGCGTCGGCGTCATCGCCAACAACCCCATTCGGCTCGGTGGGTGCCTCAACTCCGAGAGTGCCGAGAAGGCAGCACGATTCGTGCGCCTGTGCGACGCCTTCGGCATCCCCCTGGTGGTCATCGTCGACGTCCCCGGGTACCTGCCCGGTGTCAGCATGGAGTGGGAAGGCGTCGTGCGCCGCGGCGCAAAGCTGTTGCACGCCTTCGCCGAAGCCAAGGTCCCCCGCGTCACCCTGGTGACCCGCAAGATCTACGGCGGCGCATACATCGCGATGAACGCCCGTTCGCTCGGCGCCACTGCCGTCTACGCCTGGCCCGAGTCCGAAGTCGCAGTCATGGGAGCCAAAGCGGCCGTGGGCATCCTGCACAAGAAGGCCCTCGCAGCGGCGCCCGACGACGAGCGCGAGAACCTGCACGACCGGTTGACCGCGGAACACGAAGCCATCGCCGGCGGCGTGGACCGGGCCGTCGCGATCGGCGTCGTGGATCAAGTGATCGATCCCTCCAAGACCCGCAGCATCATCACCCGCGCATTGGCCGATGCGCCGGCTCGCCGTGGGCGGCACAAGAACATTCCGCTGTAGGCGCTACTACCGGCTGCGACTCAGGGGCACCCTCACATCGACAGACCGACCGAGTGTGCCCCTGACTCATGTGCCCCGTTCCGACTCAGGGGCACCCTCACGTCGACAGATCGACCGATTGTGCCCCTGAGTCCAAAAAACCAGCCCTACCCCGCACTCCGCGCCAACCACGTCACCTCTGCGCCGACGCCGCCGAGGCGGAACGGTTCGAGCGCTTCGTCCCACGCCGTACCCAAGGCGTACTCCAGCTCACCGGCCACGTTGGCAGCACCGCGCTCGAGGATGGACTTGAGTCGTTGCTCCCCGACGGTCACGTCACCGTTCGCGCTGGTCGTCCCGTGCCACAGGCCTAGTCCGGGTACGTGCGAGAAGCGTTCACCGTCGACACCGTCACTGGGATCCTCGGTCACTTCGAAGCGCAACATCTGCCACGAGCGCAGCACACTCGCCAGTCGTGAGCCGGTTCCGACCGGTCCGACCCAGTTGGTGGTCGCTCGGAGTTGGTTGTCGTACGCGGGTTGCGTCGACCATTTCAGATTCGCCCTGCAGTCGAGTGCATCGGACAGGGCCCACTCGACATGCGGGCACAGCGCGGCAGGCGACGAGTGGATGTACACGACACCCGTTGTCGCCTCCGCGAACTGGTTCATTCCATGCACCGGTTTACCTCCAGCTTCGACGAGGGACGTCTTCCCCAACGACCTTGCGTCTGCACTGGTGTTTCCGTTACTCCCCAGTGTGCCTCGAGTTACCCCTGTTACACCAGTCGTACGGCGCGTCGGATGTTATTGCTGTGGCGAACCTGGCAGAGTGCTGTCGCTCAGCGCCGGCCACAGCGGCTTGGCCCAGTCGCCGAAGTCACGGTCCGTCAACACGACCAGTGCTTGCCGAGCCACCGGATCGACCCACAGGAACGTCCCCGACTGACCGAAGTGCCCGTAGGTGCCCTCGGAGTTGCGAGCCCCCGTCCAGTGCGGATCCTTGTGCGACTTGATCTCGAAACCGAGTCCCCAGTCGTTCGGGCGCTGCGATCCGTACCCGGGCAGGATGCCGTCGAGACCGGGGAACTGCACGGACACGGCGAGGGCGTGCGTCTCCCCCGACACGAGCGTCGGGTTCAACAGTTCCCCGGCGAAGGCGGCGAGATCGGACACGGTCGAGCGAGCCCCGTGCCCGGCCGGGCCGGGGAGTGACGTTCGCGTCATCCCCAACGGATCGAGTACCGCCTCCTGCAGGTAGTCCGCGAACGTGAACGTGGTCTTCTCCGCCGTGAAGTCGGCCAGCGCTTCGAACCCCGCGCTGGAGTAGATGCGCTTGGTCTCGGGCGGGCTCTGCACCCGACGCTCACCGAAGGCGAGACCCGACGCGTGTGCCAGCAGATGCCGCACCGTCGATCCTTCCGGACCAGCTGGGTCGTCGAGTTCGAACGCACCCTCCTCGACCGCCACCAATACCGCGTACGCGCTGAGCAACTTGGTCACCGACGCCAACTCGTAGACCGCGTCGATGTCGCCGTACGTCCCGTCGATCCAGCCGTCGCCGATCACGGCAGCCGCCACCGACGAAACAGGCCAGTCGTCCAGTGCAGTCAAAGAAGTCACTACGGCAGCCTACGAGTCGGCGCCCGGTTACCGTGAACGCATGACCACCACTGCCTACGGCTCCTGCAACCTCTGCGAGGCAATGTGCGGACTCGAGTTCACCGTTGCCGACGGCGTCGTGCAGTCCATCCGCGGTGACAAGGAAGATCCGCTCTCCCGCGGCCACATCTGCCCCAAGGCCACGGCGCTCGTCGACATCCATTCCGATCCCGACCGCCTGCGTCGCCCCGTTCGCAGGACGAACGACGGGTGGCAGGAGATCGGATGGGACGAGGCCTACGACCTCGTCGTCGACGGACTCGTGGGGGTGCGTGAGAAGTACGGCGCCGACGCGGTGGGCGTCTACGCCGGAAATCCGAACGTGCACAGCCTGGGAGCGATGACGCACGGCATCCCGTTCTTCGGCCTGCTCCGCACTCGCAACCGGTATTCGGCGACGTCCCTGGACCAGCTTCCCCATCAGTTGGCGAATCGACTCCTGTACGGGCATCAACTGCTGCTTCCGATCGCCGACATCGACAACACGGACTTCTTCCTCGTGCTCGGCGCCAATCCGATGGCGTCGAACGGCAGCATGATGACAGTGCCCGATTTCGCGAAGCGCGCCAAGGCACTTCGGGCCCGCGGTGGACGAATGATCGTCGTGGACCCCCGCCGCACGGAGACCGCCGACATCGCCGACACCCACCACTTCATTCGGCCCGGGACCGACGCCTACCTTCTGTTGGCCCTCATCCACACCATCATCTCCGACGGTTCTGCCTCTCCCGCACCGTACGTCGATGGGCTCGAGGAGGTCGGGCAGGCCGTTCTCACGTTCACCCCGGAGGCCGTGGCCCCCGTGGTCGGCATCGAGGCCGCCGAGATCCGAGCTCTCGCGGCGGATCTCGCGGGTGCGGACCGCGCGGCGGTGTACGGCCGGATGGGCGTGTCGACGCAGCGGTTCGGGTCGGTGTGCCAGTGGGCAATTCAGGTGTTGAACATCATCACCGGAAATCTGGACCGCCCGGGCGGCACGATGATGACCGATCCGGCCATCTCCCTGGTGTCGGCGGGGGTGATCGGCCGAGGTCATCTGGACAAGTGGCGCAGTCGAGTTCGCGATCTTCCGGAGTTCGCGGGTGAGCTGCCGTGTTCGACTCTGGTGGACGAGATCACCACGGAGGGCAAGGGCCAGATCAAGGCGATGGTCGTCTCGTCGGGCAATCCGGTGCTGTCGATGCCGGGTGGGGAGCGTTTGGACGAGGCGTTTGCCGGGCTCGATTTCATGGTGTCCTTCGACATCTACGTCAACGAGACCTCTCGGCACGCCGATGTGATTCTGCCGCCGACGTCAGCACTCGAACGTGATCATTACGATTTGATCTTCCACACGTTCGCGGTGCGCAACACCGCCAAGCTCTCCCCTGCCGTACTGCCGAAACCTGATGGCGCCAAGCATGATTGGGAGATTTTCCGCGATCTCGCTCTGCGCTACACGGCGCGCCGCAACTCGAATGTCCTGAAGCGGCTGCACCCGCGTTCGGTGGTACGCGAGGTTCGATTCCGGTTGTCTCCCACCGCGTCGATCGACCTTCTGCTGCGCCGCGCGCGTAAGGGTCTGTCCGTCTCCGCTCTGCGCAAGAACCCCCATGGCATCGATCTCGGGCCGTTGCAGCCGGGTCTGCCCGGCAAACTGAAGACCCGGGACAAGCGAATTTCGTTGATGCAACCGACCATCACCTCGCACCTACCGGAGTTGGCCGCGTTGTTGACCGAGACGCCCACCTCGGGACTGTTGCTGATCGGTCGACGCCACGTGCGCAGCAACAACTCCTGGATGCACAACTCCGAGCGACTCGTCAAAGGGAAACCGCGCCATCACCTGCTGGCGCATCCCGAGGATCTGGCCGCCCGCGGCATCGGCGACGGCACTCTCGCTCGGGTCGTCTCGGCCGCCGGCGTCGTCGACGTGGAGGTCTCGGCGAGCGATCGGATGATGCGTGGGGTGGTGAGCCTGCCGCACGGCTTCGGGCACGGAAAGTCGGGAAGCAAGCTGTCCGTCGCGACCGGCGTCGCGGGGCCGAGCATGAACGACCTGACGGACCCCGATCAGGTGGACGCTGTATCGGCCAACGCCATCCTGAACGGTGTGCCGGTGGAGGTCACAGCGTCACCAGCGGCTCCGCCGACTTAAGCAATCGGACGAACGTGTTCTCGTCCACCGGGTTGGACACGTAGGCGCCTTGGACGTGAAAACAGCCGAGGTCGAACAGGATTCGCGCCGCCCGTTCCGACTGCAACCCCTCGGCGACGATGTCCAGCTCTAGCGAGCGTGCCAGTTCGACGGTGGCGTGCACGATCACCAGATCGTCGGCTTCGGTCCCGAGACCGACGACGAAATCGCGGTCGATCTTCAGCACGTCGAACGGCAGTTCCTTGAGGTGGAGCAGCGAGCTGAACCCGGTACCGAAATCGTCGATGGCAATACGGATTCCGAGATCCTGCAGTCTGGCCAAGACGATGCGGGTACGCACGATGTCGTGGACAACCGCTACTTCCGTGACCTCGAGGCAGAGCCGATTGCCCGGCACAGCGTGACGTAGCAGCGTGTCGGCCACCGACTGGACGAAATCGGCGCTGAGCACCTGGGCCGGGGACACGTTGGTTCGCACGATCACATCGTGGTTGGCGCCCTCGCACCGCCAGCGGGCCAGAGCTGCGCACGAGCTGTCGATGACCCATCTCCCCAGTTGGCCGGCGAGATTCGTCGCCTCCGCCACGGGAACGAAATCGGCGGACTGCAGTCGCCCACGCGTCGGGTGATCCCATGCGGCGATGGCCTCGACGGCCGTGATCAGCCCCGTGCGCAGGTCGACCTCCGGTTGGAAGTCCAGGAGCAGTGCATCGCCCGCGATGGCCGCCTGCAGGTGGATTTCGATGTCGTTGCGCAGATCGCTCTCGGACCGCATCTGGTCGGTGAACGCCATCACCGCATTTCCGCCGGCGGCTTTCGCCTCCATCGCGGCCCGGTCGGCGGCGAGAACGGCCTCGTTGGCGGTGATCGCTCCCGGATCGGCCACGTAGACACCGATACTTGCGTTTCGGCTCACCCGCTCGTGACCCAGTTCCACCTGCTCGGAGATCAGTTCTCGGACGGTGGCCGCTCGTGCGATGGCCTCGTCGCGAGTGTGCGACCCCCCGAGCACGATCACGAACTCGTCTCCACCGAGCCTGGCGATGAAGTCGCCGGGAATCAACCTCTCCTGCAACCGCTTCGAGACAGCCTGGATGTACTGGTCGCCCGCAACGTGGCCGAGGAAGTCGTTGAGCGCCTTCAGTCGGTCGAGATCGACGAAGAGAACGGCGACAGGGCCCGGATGTCCCATCGCGAGCCGACCTTCCAGATGAGCGGTCAGACTGCGGCGGTTCGACAATCCGGTGAGGTCGTCGTGCAGCGCGAGAAAACGCAGCCGGTCTTCGGCCGACACTCGCTCCTGCAGTTGGGCGAGAAGCGTGGCGATCGCTTTGAGCGCCGCCAGATCGTCCTCCGGCCAGTCACGATCGCCGAAACGCACGAATCCGAGGATGCCGGTCGGACGCCCACCCGCCACGAGAGGAACCGAGACCATCGTGGTCGTCACGACAGCCGACGCGGTGGATCCCGTGCCCCGAGCACCGCCGCTCCGGTCGGAAGGCCGGAAGATGCCCACATCGCGTTGATACTCGATGGCCGCGAACATCGGATCCGCATCGTCGAAGAACACCACACCGAGCGGATCCGGATCCGGAATGTGCTCGCGAGGCGGCCATTCCGCCACCAGAATCGTCGCGCGCCGAATGTGATCGTTGTGGCGCAGAAAACAGGAATCGATGTCGAAATATTCGACGAGATCGCGCAGAATCACCCGGTAGGCATGGTCGACCGTCGTGGCGTCCACGCCCATGAGACGCGAAGCCACGTCGGCGACCAAGACGTCGAGAGGCCGGCGCGGCACGTTCCCTCCTTCTGGAGAAACTGATTCTGCGGAGCCTACAGTTCGTTGATCAACATCGCGCTCGCCACGCGTTTCGTGGTTCTCGCGGCAGAACGACGATGCCGGCTCGTTACCTGTCGATCGGTATGCAATGCGCGTTCAAACAGCGACGGGACAGGCTTGAAACAGGCATTGAGTTACCCGCGGTTCTTCTATCGACGTCGATCGGACCGACTCTCGATCGAGACCGCATGACACGGACGAATGGTTTGTGCCAAAATATTTTCATGGAGAGCACGGAAAACGGCTCGATGCCGAGTTTCGACGAGGCGCAGCGCGCCGATTCGGCCACCGGATCCAATAACTCCGCCAACGCTGAACTTTCGGCATTCTTCTACTTGATCGTCACGTGCAGCCAGGCCACCTCGGTGCACGACGAGCAGGGTGCGCTGGTGCTGTTCAACCCGTCGTGCACTTCCCTGCTGGGTTACGAACGCGGTGAGCTCTCCGTGATGGAGACTCCGAACATCGTCCATCCCGAGGACGCACACCTGCTGCACGCCGCAGCCACCCCGGTCGTCACGTCGGAGACGGAACGAGCAGCCGCTCGGGTTCGGTTGATTCGCAAGAACGGCGATTCGATTTCCGTCGAGCTCGACATCAGCGTCGCCCGAGTCGCAGGGCGACAGTTCACGGTGATCGTGTCGACCCCGATCGACGACGACGCCGAGACCGACCGCACCGTCACGTGGGCACACGCCTTCGGCTGACCTGGCGTTTCGTTCCGATCACGGTGGGGCGGGCGGGGCTCGAACCCGCGACCAATGGATTATGAGAGCTATTCAGCTCACTAACACTCACGCACACTGAGCGACATTCTCCCACGTCAGAGGCACTATGTGCCGGATCTGAAACCACACTCACCGACACTCACCCACAATCAATCACAACGCTTCTGCTGCACGACCTGCAGCACGACCCGGCCCATCAAGCACAGCCCGCACCCCATCCCACTGCGACTGCGCCAGATGTGCGTACCGCTCCGTCACCGTGATCGACGAATGCCCCAGTAGTTCCTTCACCTGCAGAAGTGGCACACCCGCGCGCACCAACCGCGACGCATATGTGTGCCGCAGGTCGTGCACCCGCACATGACCCACCGGAAGCCGCGCATCATCAGGACCAGTGGACGCCCACCCCACAGCACGATGGAACCGCTTCCGGAACGCGTGCGAATCCATCGGCATCCCATCCCGCCCAGGAAGCACCAAACCAGTGCGCGCCCGCAACGCATCCCCGTAATCGATCGGCGCCGGCCGACCGGGGCCACGCTCCCCCAGTTCCTCCCGCAGCAACTCCGCCAACCTCATCGAGATGGGCACCACCCGCTGCGCGTACGACTTCGGCGCCTTCATGATGCCGCCGCCGTCATCGAACGACCTGTTGACCAGAACAGTGCGGCGCACCAGGTCCACTGACTCCCAATGCGTACCGAATCCTTCGCCCAGGCGCATGCCGGTACCCACGAGAAGTTCGGCGGCGAACCGGTCGCGCGCGTCGAGGTGCTCGAAAATCGCGACCTCTTCGTCGTCCTCGAGGTACCGGTCCGGTGCGGGGCCGGCCTCAGGTAGCGCTATCTGCTGGCACGGTGTCGCCGCGAGGACTCGCGCTTTCACCGCTGCCTTCATGCTGTTGGAGAACAGTCTGTAGCACAGCGTGACGGTGGCTGGGGCCATCCGTTGCCCGCGCGCCGTGGTGGTGCCCGCCATCACCTTCACCCACTGCTGAACATCTTCCGAGGTGATGGACCGCAGCACCCGTTTGCCCCAATAAGGCTGCAAGTGGATGTCGAGGCGTCGGGCGTCAGCGCGGGCGGTGGACGCGGCGATCATGCGTGACGCTTCCCAGCGGGGCCGCCAGTCTCCCCAGGTGAGTCGCGCAGCTTCGGCTGGGGTGGGCAGATCCCGCTCCGCTTTCTCGGCGGCCGCAGCTTCGTTCTTCGCTTGGTTCTGCCGCGGATAGGTGCCCGCGGTGCGGACCCCGCCGGCGCTGTCGCGGTAGCACGCCTGCCACTTCCCGGACGGCAGTTTCCTTGCCCACGCCATCTACGCTTCCTTCCGCTGCCGCCGCGCCTGCGCACGGCTGTCACGAAGTCGTCTCAACCGTTTCACCAGCAGCGGTTCGGCGGCCATCGCTTCCGGTTCGTCGAGCAGCCGGTTCAAAAGCTGGTAGTACCGAATAGGCTTGAGGTCGAACGTCTCTCGGATCTGTTCTTCCTTCGATCCAGCGTGGTGATAGTACGACTTCTCGAAGTCGAGCATCATTCTCTGTGTTGCGTTCACGGCTGCCTCCGGGAGAGTTCTGTGTCGATGTATCGGCGTTCTTCGTCGGTGAGGGTGCGCACCCGAGTGATGAGGGTGGGTAGGTCGACCCACAGTTCTTCGGCGGCTTCGTCGTCCACCCGGTAGCGGTTCCAGGCGAGGACGTCGATGAGCGCGTCGAGCGCAATCAGGCGATGCGCTGTGAGGCGGTCGACGGTGGTCTCCTCCCGCCGCGCCAATCGCACGTCGTTCGGGACCGGTCCACGCTCGAGGTGCACGATTTCATGCGTGAGGGTGCACCGTCGTTCCCGCTGATTGGATCGTGGGTTGATCTCGATGCTGCCGTTCAACCACCGGCCGAGGCACCCACTGTCGTGTCGGTGGAACTCCACGTCGACATCAGGGTGCTCGGTGCGGAGGTGTCTCCACGGGTGCCATCGAGTCATGAGCACACTCTGCGGTTCGGTACCGACAAACTACGCAGGTGTAATTAGCCGACCTGCGGTTTTGCTGTCAGTCGTAGGGAATTCCAAGCCGCTCGCGTGCTTCGTCTTCCGTTTCGCCGTCGCGTCGCGCTAGCTCGTAGTCAACTTGTCGACCTTGATTGTCCGAAGTCGAGTCTGCAGCGTTGACAGGCTTGCGCTCGGCTCGAGCATCTTGCATCTTTTCCGGCCGGCCAGTGATCGCTCGGCCGGCACGAGCCGCCCCCGCGCGAGCTCTCGCGTTGCGCTCAGCCAGCGCGGCCGCGAACGACGCTTCGTCGCCGAACATGTCGATGGCCGCTCGCCGGGCACGGACGGTAAGGCCGCCCACTTCGTCCACGAGGTTCTCGACGTCCGAGCTCAGCTGCTCGTAGCTATCCGGGTCGGACGCGTCGGCGTACGTCTCGATCGACCCGACCTGGTCCTCGACGGCCTCGATCGCCAGCACCAGGCTCAGCATGGATCGGCGGGCTTTGCTGCCGCCGATGCTTTCTGGCTCCGCTGTGGCGAGCAGATATTCGGTGTCGACGAGCGCTGCCCGCAGTACGGCGAGGTACCCCACGCCCGTCAGCTCCGACACCGCGTTCAGCAGACGCTTGTCGGGGAGCTGGCGTAGGCCGCGCTTCTTCCACGAGTTGAGGGTCTGCGGACTGCTGTTCATCCGACGCGCGAACTCGGCCTCGGAGACGCCGACGCTGTCGAGATGTGACTGGATGATGTTCCAAATTTCGCTCATGACTCAACCGTTCTGGATCGCTTCCGCAGCGTCAACGAGACCCGACACCGAGCCGTCTACCGTCTCGGCACGCCGATTCAGTCACGACCGTCTACCAACTATCCGCGCTGATTGTGCCCCATATACGCAGGCTGCGGAAAAACACTGATGTAATTCCTTGACTACCGTCTACCGACTGCGTAAGAATCATCCGCAATTGCTTGACACCGAGCCGTCTACCAAGGAGCATCAATGGCGTCATACAGACGATGGCCGAAGGGAAGTTGGATGCGACTCACCTCGCAAGACACACTCCGAGCCCTGATGAAGCAGAGGGGGTTCTCGATGGATCGTCTGGGCAGATATGCGGGTTGCTCGAAGAGCTTCATCTCTCACCTGTGCTCGGGTCACAAGAAAAGCTGCACGAACGAGCTGGCCGTTCGCATCGCGGAGGCGCTCGAAGTACCCATTGAGCTGCTTTTCGTGAACGAACAATCCGCAGCTAGCGGACGAATCATCCGCTCTCAGAAGGTCCCGGCATGAGCAACTCACCGTGGATGACGCCGCAGCAGGCAGCCGACTACGCCGACGTGCACATCAACACCATCCGCCACGCCCTATGGGACGGCCGCCTCCGCGGATACCAGCGCACCGCACCCAAGGGGATATGGCGCATTCATGTAGACGACCTCGACGCTTGGATCCGCGGCGACGTGGTCTCGAAACGGAAGCTGCGCAGCGCATGACCGAACAGGAGCTGGCCGACCGCCGCGACTCGATGACGTTGCTCGAACGTGTCGTCGCCCGCCGCGAGCTCGACCAGGCCGCCGGCATCACCTACGAGGTTCCCCCGCACCCGGACGTGCACCACACCGCTCGAGTGATGGAACCGGGTGTGCGACGACTCGTCGCCTGAAACGTAAGTCGGCCGGTCAGGAGTCCCGTCCCGACCGGCCACCCCACCAAGAAGAACACCCTCGAAAGGAACACTCCTGATGGATTCCCCCACTGTATCGGCGGGCACCAACTTGGCGTCGGATCTGCGGCGCCTCGCGGACATCGTCGACATCAATCCCGTTCTCGCCGAACTGCTGCGAGTCAACCTCAAGTCGGGGCTGAACGTGTTCCCGAACTCGTTCGGCGTCGACTGCGGCAGCGTCGTCGAATCGCTGTCCGACGCCGGTCTCACGATGACCGCGGATCCGACGCATCTGCCCGAAGGGTGGGCGCCGTCCGCCGTCGCGACGTTGCCTGCGGGCGCAATCGCGATTCACGTGCAGCCCGGGCGAAGCGTGGCCGCGCCGCTGGAGGCCGTCGCATGAGGTTCATCGGATACCTGTGGGAAGCTGCCGCCGCGTCGGTCCTCGCGTACTACGGAGGCACCGCACTCATCGCGACACTCCGACCACCACTTGAGGTTTGGCACGTGAACAACGGAGAACTGGTGGTGGTCGCATGAACACCGTCAACGACGCATTGTTCGTACGCACCCTGAACTACGTCACCGACCACCCCGACCAGTTGGACATGTCGTGGTGGCGCACCGAAGATGCTCGCTGCTTCGGCGGGTGGGCGTCGTACCTCGCCGGTGGCCGGTTCATCAGCAGCAACGACAACACCGACACCATCATCATCAACGGGCACAGTCATTTCCGTGCGTCGGTGGTGCGCACCCCGGCGGGTGAGCTGATGCACGTCGAGGACTACGCAATACGCGAGCTCGGCATCGACGAAGAGACAGCGGATGCGTTGTTCTCCGACGACAACACGATCGAGGATTTGACGCGGATGGTGTCGTTCCTCATCGACTACGGAGTGACGTACGACCCCACACCCGCAGGGCCGCCTGTCGATCCGTCCGCCGATGGGCCGCCTCGGGATTACCCGGTGGGTGAGTCTCCTGGCTTCAAAGGTCTGGCGTCGTCCGTCGTGATGCTCGCCACCCTCGCCGCCCTCAGCCTCTCGGCTTGGGGCTCGTACCTGCTCGGCGGTGCGTGATGGAGAAGAAGGACCTGCAGGACCTGGCCGCTTTCCTTGGAAAGCACTCCAGTGGCGGCACCTGGCGCGAAACCACGTACGCCGAGTTCCACCGCCATGAGCGTGACGACCTGCCCGTGTTGACGTTGGAGTACTCCGCTGACGAAGGCACCTACGAAGCGGTGTGGCTTGTCGTCGACCCACCTCGCACGGATGACGACCCGGGTGCAGCGGCCGACGCCGCGTACGCCGTCGGCATCGACCATGCGCTCGGAGTCGGGCTGTGACCGGGAGGCGGCCGGACACCGTGCACGACCGCATCGCAGACGACGCACTCGCGTTGGCTGTGGCGATCCGCGACGAGGATCCCGTGAAGCTGTACAACTCGCTGATCCTGAAGTGCCGTAATCAACCGGAGAAGGCCGCGCAGATCATGATGGCGCTGGCTGCGTTCACCCCGGTGGATGAGCCTGTGCTGTCGACGATTCACCGAGTCGAGGCGATCGTCGACGCCCGCGTCGCGGTGGTGCGCCGAGTGATGGCGAAGGCCAGCTGATGATCACTTTGACCGACATGTTCTGCGGTGCAGGCGGTTCGAGCACCGGCGCGATTCAGGTGCCTGGCGTCTCAGTGCGCCTCGCTATGAATCACTGGGACCTTGCCATCGAGACGCACAACACGAACCACCCCGACGCCGACCACGCCCTGGCGGACATCTCGGCGGCCGACCCGCGCCGGTACCCGAAAACGGACATCCTGTGGGCGTCACCGGAGTGCACGAATCACAGCGTGGCGCGGGGGAAGAAGCGCAACGCCGATTCCACTCCCGACCTGTTCGGCGAGACGTTGCCCGACGAGGCGGCCGACCGGTCGCGGGCCACAATGTGGGACGTCCCGCGGTTCGCCGAGCATCACCGGTATCGGGCGATCATCACCGAGAACGTCGTCGACGCTGCCCGCTGGGTGCTGTTCCCAGCGTGGCTGCAGGCAATGGCACTGCTCGGCTACGAGCACCAGGTCGTGTATCTGAACTCGATGCACGCCCAGGCCGCCGGCCTTCCGGCCCCGCAGTCAAGGGACCGGATGTACGTCGTGTTCTGGCTCAAGGGCAACCGCGCACCGGACCTGAACCGGTGGACCCGCCCGCACGCGTACTGCTCGACGTGCGACGAGACCGTCACCGCGATGCAGGGATGGAAGAAGCCGCAGCCCTGGGGCCGCTACCGCTTCCAATACGTCTGGCGGTGCCCGAACGTGGCGTGCCGCAACGCCGTCGTCGAACCCGCATGGCTGCCCGCGTCGTCCGCCATCGATTGGAACATCGAGGGCGAACGCATCGGAGACCGTGATCGACCGCTGGCGGCGAAGACGATGGCGCGCGTCCAGGCCGGGCTCGACAAGTTCTGCGCCCCGTTCACGGCCGAGGTCGCGGGAAACACGTTCGAGCGCCGACCGGGCGTTCGAACGTGGTCAGTCGACGACGTCCTTCGCACCCTCCACACCACACCGTCGAAGGCACTGCTCGTCCCGGCGGGCGGTACCTGGAACGAGAGCGCGACATCAGTCAACGACGTCATGCGAGCTCGCACCACCCGCGAGAACGAAGGGCTGCTGGTCCCCGTCGAAGGACGCGACGGCAAGGTCGCGGCCTCGACCGCAGAACCGATGCGCACGATGACCACTCGCAACGAGACCGCGTTCGTCGTGCCGATGCGGGCGAACAACGTACCGAAGCTCGTCGAGCAGCCGTACGACACGTTCGCCGCGAACGGGAATCACCACGGTCTCGCACTCGCGCAGTCCATCTCGATCGACGACTGCCAGTTCCGGATGCTCTCGCCCACCGAGATCACGCGGGGCATGGCGTTCACCGAGGGCTACGTCATGCTCGGAACGAAGCGGGAACAGGTCCGCCTCGCTGGCAACGCCGTCACACCACCGGCCGCGCGGGACCTCGTGTCGGCCGTGGCGGAATCGCTGGGGGTGGCGGCATGACGGAGCCGTTCGTCCCTCGGGACGTCACCTCATGCAAGGCGTGCGGTGCGCGCATCTTCTTCGCCGAGACGAAAACGACTGAGCGGATGCCCGTCAACGTCGAACCCGACGACCGCGGCAACCTCGCCGTGTACGCCGGCACCGGCAACAAGGTGCACGCCAACGTGATCCGCCCCGGCCAGGCCGCTGGTATGCGCGCTGCTGGACTCCCCACGTTCGTCAGCCACTTCTCCTCCTGTCCCCGCGCAGACGAGTTCCGCCGAAAAGCGCGCCGCGACAACGCCGACCGCGCCAACCACCTCCGCAGACAATCCGCCAACCGAGCGAAAGCGAGACGCTGATGACTGTCACCGACCTCATCACCACCTGCGAAAGATGCCACCTCGCCCTCGAACCCGCCGTCGACAAACTCGGCAACCACTACCGGGTGCACTGCGACACCGGTGGCATCCGCTGCCCCGGCGACGACAAAGCCATCGGCGCCTACCTGACACCGAACCGCAGGCCGCACACCTGCTCCTGCGGCAACCCCACCAACGGCACCACCGAATGCGCGAGCTGCGTGAGAGGACACATCGAATGACCGCCGCCACACAGATACTCGACACCGCCCCCACAGAACCAGGCGCTTATCAGGGCATCTCCGACACCGTCTATCACGCAGACCGTGGAAGCCTCTCCTCCACCGGCGCACGACAACTGCTGCACCCGTCGTGCCCCGCCATCTTCCGGTGGGAGCAGGACAACCCGCCCACCTCCACCGCCACCTTCGACTTCGGACACGCCGCACACATGATGGTGCTCGGCGCCGGCGCACCCATCATCGAAGTGCAAGCCCCCGACTGGCGGACGAAGGCCGCAAAGGAGAAGCGCGAAGCAACGCACCTCGCCGGGATGATTCCGCTGCTGACCCACGAGGTGCACCAGGTGCACGCGATGGCCGCCGCGATCCGTCAGCACCCCATCGCATCCGCGCTCCTCAGCACCGGCGGCACACCCGAGGAATCGCTGTACCACCGCGACCCCGCCACCGGCGTGATGCTCCGAGCGCGCCCCGATTGGCAGATCAAAATTGGAAACCGCTACCTGATCGTCGACTACAAGACGTCCGCATCGGCGCAGCCACAAGCCTTCGGGCAGAAAGCATTCGACTACGGCTACCACAGCCAAGACGCCTGGTACGTCGACGCTGTCACCGCCCTCGGTATCGACGACAACCCCGCGTTCGTGTTCATCGTGCAGGAGAAGACGGCGCCCTACCTCGTGTCCGTCGTCGAACTCGACCCCGAAGCTGTGGCGCTCGGCCGCCGACAGAACCGTCGCGCCATCAACACCTACGCCGAGTGCCTCGCCACCGACACCTGGCCCGCGTGGGATCAGACCATCTACCCCATCAGCCTGCCGAAGTGGGCATACAACCAGGAGGAATCCGAATGAGCACCAGTACCGACGTCACCGCGTACGAGGCCCCCGGCGGTGTGGAGATCCTCTCCCCCACCGTCTCCGACGACGCCCGCACCCAGCTCGTCCGCCACGCCGAAACGATGGCGACTGCGAAGCAGCTGGCGGACGCGATGTGCGGATCCGACCTCGTGCCGGCCATCTACCGCGGCAAGCCCGCCAACGGTGCAGCCGCGATTCTCTACGGCGCCGAACTCGGACTCAACCCCATCCAGTCGCTGCAGCAGATATTCGTGGTGCACGGCTCCCCCGCCATCTACGCCCGCACGATGGTCGCGCTGGTGAAGTCCCGCGGCCACAAACTGTGGACCGAAGAATCCACCGACCAGTCCGTCACCGTGTGCGGGCAGCTGCGCGGCGACGACCACATCGAACGATCCACCTGGACGTACGAGCGGGCCCGCAAAGCCGGGTACACCAGCAACAAGAAGTACGACACCGACCCGCAGGCCATGCTGTACGCCAAAGCGGCCACCGAAATCTGCCGGAAGATCGCACCCGACGTTCTCCTCGGCATCGCGTTCTCCCGCGAAGAGTTGGAGCTCGAGCACTACGCGAACACCCCACGGCACGTGGAGGTGCAGCAGGGCTGGCAGGAACGTCTTGGTATCACCTCCGCAGCCGAGCCGGAACCGACCGACATCTCACACCTGCAGGAGGCCCCGGCCGACGAGCAGCCGCCGACCACCGAGCAGACCAGCGACGACGCGGTCGCGATGGCCACGCAGGCGCAGGTGACGAAGCTGAACATCCTGCTGAAGGAGGAGAAGCTCGACACCCGCGAAGCGAAGCTCGAATACTTGTCGAACACGTTCCACCGCCCGATCGGTTCGTCGAAGGAACTGACCCGCGTCGAGGCCGGAGACCTGATCACCTACCTGGAGTCGGAGCAGGCGAAGGAAGCCGGTCAGTGACCACCGCTGACGAGCTCGCAGCCGAGTCGCTCAGTCTCGCGCGGCAGGCCCTCGCGAGTGTGGAGCGCCTGCACCCAGATGACGGCACCCGCATCCTCGTGACCGCGGCGGCCGCCACCGCCATCGCGATCCTCGCCGCCCAGGCCGAACTGCGCGAGCAGACACCGAAGGCATCGACCGTGCACTACCACAGCGCGAACGGAGGCCACGGCGGCAACGGAGGCCCCGGCTACGGCGGTGGTGGCGGTGGCGGTGGAGGTGGCGGATTGCCGCCATTCAAACCGCAGCACCCCCGCTACTGACCCCCTGCTCCACCCACCCCCGATAGGAAGGCACCACCAGCATGGCCATCGTCAAGACCAACCCCAACGGAGACAAGTCCACCGTCGACGGCATGGCGAAGTACTCCTTCTCCGGCTCCCCCACCGACCAGTTCGAGCACATCGCCGAAGTCAACGAGATGCGCACGATGACCATCACCGTCATCTGCCGCGCCTCCGGCAAAGAGACCATCGAAGATGGCGAACGCACCCACGTGAAATGGCGGGTGGTGAACGCCGAACTAGGCAAGTCGGTCGACAAGCCCGCAGCTGACCCCGAGCTCGACTACGACGGCGAGGGTGGCGGCGAGTACGGCGACTACACCGACTCTGACAGCAACTCTGACAGCAACTCCAACACTGACTCTGACAACGACACGCCGCCCGCCGCAACAGAATTCGACGGCGGACCGTCGTTCTCCGGAAAGGACAACTGACATGGCCGCACGCAAAGTGGATGTCGAGTTCGACGGTATCGACGGCTGGACCTGGACCCTGTTCGCCAGCAACGGCGGAGTGTTGGCCAAGGGCGGACAGACTTTCACTCGCCGCGCCGACGCGGTCAAGGCCGCTCGCCGTGCACTGGACCAGACGCCGACGAAGCTCCGTACGTTCGAGCGCGACGGCCTGGTGCACGAGCTGCACGACTCGCTGTGACTCTCGCTCGGGTGGCCGTGGGGACAGCGCTCCTCGCGGCCGCCGGGGTGGCCACCGGCGTCGCCATCATGCTCACCGCCGCCGCCGACACACTGGCCGACTGGTGACGTTCTACATCGTGTGCGGGCTGATCATCCTCGCCGGCGTCATAGGAGTGATCCGCGCCGCCACCGACGACACCGCAGACAAACTCGCCGGCCTCGACCCCACCGCGTACGAGCACTTCTTACTCACCCAGGAGGACTGACATCTTGTTCGACGCGGATACAGTCAGCACCGTTTCCGGCGCGCCGGTCGGTATGGTGGGACGAACTGCCCCCGCGCTGCGGACAACAGCCGGGGGCACGACCCACCCCGATGACCTACGCGAAAGGGGGTGAGTAGGCACAATGCTATGGCCTACCACCGACACTGTCACGCTCGTACGTGGACACAGTGAACAGTCACCATTACGAGTCACCCGATGACCGTAAGCAAGCGGCTCCGATTTGAGATCCTCCGTCGCGACAACCACACCTGCCGCTACTGCGGAGCCACTGCACCGAATGTCACATTGCAGGTCGACCACGTCACAGCTAAAACGCTGGGCGGCACCGACCACCCCACCAACCTCGTCACCGCCTGCAGTGATTGCAACAGCGGCAAGAGCGCCACAATTCTCTCGGCGCCCACCGTCGAGGACATCAGCACACACACCACCGCGTGGCACCAGGCCAAGCTCACAGCAGCGCAGGAACACTCCGCCGCTCGCGAACGACTTGCCACTGTCAGCGATGCCCTGCAAGCCACATGGGTGTACACCCTGCCGTCGAACTTCCGTAATTCCATCCGTGCGTTCCTCGCAGCGGGCCTCGACGAAGCAACCATCCTGGAGATGGCCGAAGTCGCCCAGGGCGCGAGCGGAGTCAATGGCAGCCGCTGGAACTACTTCTGCGGATGCTGCTGGAAACGAGCCCGTCAGATCGAGGACGCAGCCGCCGCCATCACCGGGATCGAAGCATCGCCACGGGTAGGCGGTCTCCGTCTCGATGACGACAAGATCCGCGCGTACTGGGACCAGGTGAACACACGCCACAGGCAGCTTTACGAAGGCGACTACTCGATCCCGGAATGCGAATGCGGGTCGGAGTTCTGCGGCGGCCCGCTGTGCCAGTTGCTCAGCGCGAAATACCACGACGCATGGCTCGACGCGGTAGAGATGTCCAGCTGGAAGCGGGACAACATCATCGACACAGCAGCGCTCGCCGGAATCGAGGGCTGACGTGGGACTGCCATGGGTACGACTAGATACGAACATCAACACGCACGACAAAGTTCTCACACTTCTCGACGGCGGATCGAAGGGCAAACAGGCCGGGTTCGTGTACTGCATGTCCATCGCCTACGCCGCCGGCCACGGCACTGACGGAGTCATCAAACGCGCCGCGCTCCCCTTCATCCACGGCACCCAGGCCGACGCCAAACTCCTTGTCATGGCCGAGCTTTGGGAATGCGTCGAAGGTGGCTACCGCATCAAGAACTGGGGCAACCGCAACGTCGTCGGAGCGACCCAGCAGGTGCTGTCGGACATCCGATCCGAGGCTGGCAAGAAGGGAGCACAAGCCCGATGGGACAACTGATTTGCCATATGGCAAAACGTGTAGCAACCGGATGGCACCCACCCGGTTTGCCAGTTTCGTTTGACAATGGCTTTAACGTACGGACGAACGGACGGACGGACTTACGTAGACACCAACTAAAGCAAAAGATCGTTGTCTCACCTAAGCCACGCGCACGAATTCGGGCCAGATTTTCGTCCGAGGTGAGCGCACATGCCTGACGGCCGCCGCACCCCCAGCCTCGATCAGCTCACCGACCGAGGGTTCGCCGAAACCGTTGCGTGCCAATCATGCAAAGCATCAGCCGGCGAAACCTGCACCCGCGCTGACCCGCACACCGGGGAACGCGTACCCGTCACGAACTTCCCTGCGCACCACTCCCGGCTCAAACGAGCCGAACGCATCCAACGCCTCAACGCCGAACCGACACAGGAGGATTCATGACCGCACCCAGACCACGTCCCTCGGACCGCGCCACACGCGAACTAGCCCTCGCCCACGCCACCACGATCATCGCCTCAGCCGCCCGCACGAACCAGGTCACCACCGACCAAACCATCAAGTTCGCGATCCAATTCGAGGATTACCTCAACGGCGGGTGGGCCGACAAGTGACCACCGTGATAGGCCTCGACCTGTCCCTCGTCTGCACGGGCATCGCCCACATCGCAACGAACCGCCCCGACCCCATCGTCCACCTCGTCACCAGCCGCGGACACCGCACCGACACCCGCGCCACCAAAGGCGCACGCATCCGCGACATCCGAAACCGCATCATGAACACCATCCCCCGCAACACCACCCTCGTTGTCCTCGAAGGCATCAGCTACGCCAGCAACAATCCCGGCACCGACGAACGCCACCACCTCTGGTGGCTCATCTCAGACGCACTCGACCACCTCGACATCCCCCTCGCCGTGTGCCCACCCGCCACCCTGAAAAAATTCGTCTGCGACAAAGGCAACGCACCCAAAGCTGCCGTCGTCGCCGCCATCGCACGCATGTGGCCCACCACCGAACTGCCCACCGACGACGCCGCCGACTCCCTCGGCCTCGCCACCATCGCAGCCCAACACACCAAGATCCCCCTCCCCTTCCCCATCCTCGAACGACACAAGCTCGCCCTCACCAAAATCGACTGGCCGCCGCAGCTCCGAACTGACGCGGATACAGTGATCAGTACCCCCACCACGAACCAGCAAGACCGGATGAGCGGAGACACACCATGACCACTCTGGACCTCGACGCCATTCAAGATCGAGCAGACCGCGAACATCTGACCGCCTGCCCCGAATTCTGCGGGTGCATCTACCTGGATGATGCCGACAGGAACGACTGCGCCTGCGACGGTCCTTGCTGCCAACCCGAGTGGGAGGTTGACACAGCGGTTCTGTGGCGACCTGAACGGGGTGAGCGCCGCGAAGACGTGGAGACGCTCATCGCTCGCATACGCGAGCTCGAAGGTCACAACACGCGGCTGCACACCGCGTACGTCAACGCGATGACTGACGGTGAGGGACCGCGATGACGAACACGACCAGCCCGAACCGGCTGAGTGACCGTGAGAAGGCGCTCGAAGCTTTGCGGATGCGTCGTGACAGTTCCGCGCAGTGGCAGGAAATCGCGGACGCCCTTGGCTACTCGAGCATGCAGGCTGCCCAGCGCGCCGTGGCACGCCTGGCGAACCGGATCGAGACGAAGGACGTCGACTCGTACCGGGCGAAGCTCGACGAGCAGCTCGCGTGGCTGTGGGACCAGGTGGAGGACCGCATCGTCAACGGCGATCGCAACGCCATGGGGTTCGCGCAGACGGTGCAGGCGGGTCGGGCGATCATCGACCGGCGGGCGAAGCTGCACGGTGTCGACGCTGCGGTGAAGGTGGAAGCCTCCGTGGTGGTGTCGTCGCAGTTCGATGCGGAGATTCAGGCGATGGCCGATGCGATCGCGGCGAAGGCTGGTGGGGAACCTGTGTTGCCGGAGCCGGCCGGTGTGGACCTGGTGAAGCACGAGGTACAGGCATGAGCGATGTCCTCGGCAATGTCACGTGCACCACGTGCGGCCACCCTGCGCACCCGCACCCGTTCCGCCACCCGATCACCGTCGCGGGCCCGAACAGCGCGATCGACGCCATCGGTCGAACAGATCCCAAGTCCGCGTTGCACCCGGCCACGCAGCACCTGATCGATCTCTTCGAGTACCAGCACCTGCCGCCGCATCTGCAGGAAGTGTCGAAGCAGCTGGCAGAGGTCGCAGCGTACATGTCGGGTGCATTGGGTTCCGGCCCCGAGCTGACCACGGGCCTCCGCAAGCTGTTGGAGGCGAAGGACTGCTTCGTCCGGCAGGCCGTCATCGACGCCAGGACACGCCCATGAAGGCGTGGGCGGGGATGCACCGCGTGATGATCGAGCTGACACCCATCGAAGCGCGCTCGCTCGCTGCGTCGCGGCCCGAGTCGCTGTGGTCGGCAGACCGTGACCGTCTCGCGTACCTCGCCGACGTGGCCGACGGGATCGTCATCCCAACCGATGCCGCTGACCGTCCCGCGATGGGCGAAGGGTTCGTGCAACCCACCGGCAACGTGACGTTCGGAGCGGAAGTGCTTGAGGACGGACGAGACGATGTTGCCGAGTTCATGTCGCAGCGTCAGGCCCGCAAGTGGGCCGAGGCCGCGTCGCCGCCTGTTGAACTCGAAGGCACCCCATCAAGTGGCCCAGCCGAGATCGTTGTGCGGGACAACAGCGGGCAGGTGGTCCGCGAGGTGCTCTGTGCATGCAGTGAGTGCGTCGCGGCGTACATAGCGAAGTTCGGGCGCTGATGACCGACACCGTGATGGGCGACGGGCCCGGCGTCATCGCTGACGGGCCGCCGCTGTTCTTCCCCACCGACCTGTACGTGGGGAAAGTGCGCTATCCGACGCGGTTGGTGCTGCGCTCCACTCCCGGACTGAAGCGGCCCGCGCCCATCGAGCCACGCCCGCTGTTCCTCACCGCACCCGGTGGCTGGTGCGCACCCGCCGACACCACATGGTCCATCGAAGGTGACCCCGACCCGTGGCTACGCCCCGACCCCATCGACCGCCGCCCCTGGTGGGTCAAGATCCTCAACCAAATCGGAGTCACGATATGACCGCGAAGACATACCGCAAGAAGCCCGTCGAGATACAGGCAGTGTTCTGGGATGGAACCGCTTCAGGTGCCACTCCAATCATCGACTGGGTTCTCTCTCATGGCGGCTCAGCTCGCTACCTGGATCCGCAACCCGAGCACCGCTTCGAAACTGGCGCGGTCCTCGAAGCCGAGGATGAACCCTCTCTGAGCGTTAAAACCCTCGAAGGATGGATCAAGTATCCGCCCGACTACGTGTTCATCCGTGGCGTGCAGGGCGAGTTCTACGCCTGCGAGGGCGGGATCTTCGCCGCCACCTACGAGCCCGTCTGATGGGAATGCGCACCGAGTTCTTCTTCCGAGCCGAACTCGAAGAATTCGACGGCCCGCTCGTCGACTGGTTCGACCGATACGCCAACCACGAACACGTCAACCCCGGCCCATTCGACAACCACGACTTCTTCAAGACCGACCGGTGGCGCTCCGTCATTTGGGGAGGAGAAGCGGCGTACATCCAGACGCGCGGACTCGGCTTCAACCGCGGTAACAAGCAGCACCACGAACGGCCCGAGTTGTTCATCCACTCATCGCTGAAGAACTACGGATCCGAGATCGACAGCTTCGTCGAGTGGATCGTGCCGTTCATCCACGGCTTCCCGGGTGACTTCCTCGGCTACTCACTGTACGAAGACAGCCGCCCCTCAGGTTGGTACGGCGACGACGGGCCGGATCAGGACCGACCCGGCCTCATCTTCTACCCACCGCGCACGTGAAGGCACTCCCCCTCGGCCGTACCGAACGCTTCCGCCGCGCCGTCGAGAAAGCAGGCGGCACCAGGTGGGTGCCGCTGTCCGAACTGCTCGTGTACCTCAACGATCGCTCCCTCACCATCTGCTTCTGCGGTCACCCCGACTGCATGGAAGGGGCAGCACGATGACGGACCTACCCAACTTCATCTGCGGACGGATCCAGCTGAGGCGAGCTATCACTCCCGTGGGCGACCTGGTTGACTCGTTCGCTGGTTCGCGCCTTCTGTCGCATCCGAGAAATGCGTCCCGCGATGAAACCGCCACCCACCCCGATAACGCAGGCGACGGCAATCCCTCCAACGACCTGCCAAGTCGACGTTGCGGGAAACGGGCCGCGTTCGCTCGTCAGAGCGGCGATCAGAGCCACCAACACGAAAGACACTGGCGCAGCACCGTACTGAATTCGCCGAAGCCACGGATGCAGTTTGTCGAACGAGCGCATCTCACGGAGCGCCCGGAGTTCCTCACCAATCGCGGCTTTGAGAACACCCTCGCTGTCGGCGCGAGCCGGCATCTTCTCGGCAATCTCCACCAGCAGCTTCAGCCGCTCGTACGGGTGTTTCTGCGCGTTGCGCCGTGCAACAGACCCGGCGATCAGGGCGGCGGTAACAGCGCCAACTGCGCCAGCCGCCCACGCGAAATCAGAGATAGCCACGGCGTGATCGTCGCAGACCGTTCGCTCCTGCGCACTGCTGTTGGGACGCCCGCATGAGCCTCCTCGAATCGGGTGAGTGGCGGAAACTCCCCGACCGTGAGAAACGCGCTCTCCGCGACAAACTCGCCGAAACATCAATCAAACTGGGTATCCCCATCAACAACGCAATCGAAGGGCCACTCCAACTGGCCCAGAAATGCGACCCCCGCCAAGTGCCGCGCGAGCACCTCATCGCCATCGACAAAGCCCTCGTGCAACTCTCCGCCACACCCGGCGCCGGCCTCATGGTCTTCGCCCCACCCCAATCCGGAAAATCCACCATCATCAGCCGGTGGTTCCCGTTCTGGCTCCTCACCCGCAACCCCACCGACCGCATCGTCCTCTGCTCCTACGCCGCATCCCTCGCCCAAGGACACGGCGCAGCATGCCGAGACTTCGTCGAGGACTACGGCGCCCCCTACGGCCTCCAACTCAAACGCGACGAAAACACCCGCGCCGAATGGACCACCACCGCAGGCGGCGGAATGCTCTCCAAAGGTGTGCGCGGCGGCATCACCGGCAAGCAGATGAACCTCGGAATCATCGACGACCCCTACGCCGACCGCGCTCAAGCCGACTCCCCCGTCATCCGCAAAGCCGTATCCGAGTGGTACTCCTCCGCATTCACCACCCGTAAGCACCCCGAAGCCCGCGAAATCATGACCATGACCCGCTGGCACAAAGACGACCTCGCCGGAGAACGCCTCGAACTGGACGGCACCATCGACGAAGGCGGCAAGTGGATTGTCCTGTACCTCCCCGCCGTGGCAGTTCAGCCGGACCCTGACCGCAACATCCACCCCGATAGCCTGGGCCGCCCCATCGGAACACCGCTGTCGCACCCCCAGATCCCCGAGAACGACCACGATGCGCTGAACCGCCACTGGTCCGGACGCAAAGCATCCGTGTCCACCCGCGACTGGAACAGCCTGTTCCAGTGCTCCCCGTTCGGCACCCAAGGCGTGCTGCTGTCGAAGGACATGATCCGAGACCGCACTGGCATCCCCGGCCCCGCCCGCCGCACCGGCGTGGGCATCGACCCGTCGGGTGGTGGCAGGGACACCGCGGGCATCATCGGCGGCCACCTCGACACGTCGGGCCGGTTCTGGTGGACCCACTCACGCACCGCCCGCATGTCGTCGGACAAGTGGTCGAGGGAAGCGTGCCTACTCGCCCACGAGATCGACGCCGACCGCATCGTGTACGAGAACAACTACGGCGGCGACCAGGCCGGCACCCTCATCAAGCAGGCGTGGCTCGCGCTGCAACACGAAACGAACCCTGACACCGGGGAGTCCTACATCCCGCGTGGCGCGTTGTGCCCGATGGTCACCGGCGTCGCGTCCCGCAAGTCGAAGTTCCTGCGGGCGGAGCCGATCGCGCAGGCGGTGAACACGGGGCGTGCGTGGTTCGGCCCGGCGTTGGAATTGAACGAGCTGAAGTCGGAGTTCGAGATGTGGGAGCCGGGGTCGGAGTGGTCACCGGGTGCGTTGGATGCGGGTGTGCACTTGGCGTACGAGCTGCTGCCCGCGGTGGCGTCGGGGGCGAAGGTGGTGAGTGTGGCGGGGAAGCGGAAGGACGAGGTGCAGCGCGCTACTGGTGTGGCTGCTCGGCGCATCACCCGCTGATCTGTATGCGGTAACAGTGGACACTGTTTCCCCGCGACGGTAGCGTCTCCCACATGACGACACCGACCACTGTTCCCACGCGCAGAATCGAACCCGGCGACCGCCTCGACGTCGAGAAGCAACTGAACGCGTTGCCCATCGGCGCGGTGATCCGCTGCGACGACGGCACCAAGATCGGGCTGGTGTACCAGAAGCTGCACGCCCACCTGCTGCCCTGGTACGAGGCGGGGATGCCGCGGCCGTGCAGCTCGGAGAACATCGCCCGCCACGAGGCGCCCATCGAGGTGCTGCGGTGACCATGAAGGTGGAGCGCCGGCACTACATCACGCGCACAGTCACGTCGACGTCGTTCCACGGCACGTTGCCGCCGCTGGGGATCATGCGGGAATTCCTGATGGAATGCGCCGAGCTTTCGCTGCCCGACGACGCCACCGTCACAACCGAGGGCAAGGGCGGTGGGTGGTGGGCACTGTGCGCCACAGTCGAGAACAACGACGTCACCGACACCCTGTACGACTTGCAGGAGGGCATCGACCCGCTCGAGCCGGGCCGGGTGGAAGCGGTTGTTGCCGAGCTGATGCCGCCCGCGCCCAAGCCGAATCTAGCTACGCCGCCGCCGCGGTTTCAGACGATGGAAGACGTGCCGATTGGGATTGTGGTGCGCGACGGTAACGGTGATGTGCTCTGGCGGAAGGGCGGCACAGGAGAGCGGAAGCCCGGCACAGGAGCGTTGGAATCGGTGCTGCAGTACTCGTACACCTCAATCGACGGGGGACCGTACGTCGGCCGGGACTGGCGCGGTATCGAGGCCGGCCACCCCGAGATGGTCGCCCCGTTCGTGACGTACGCCGAGCTCACCTGATGCGCATCTATTTCGAGGTGGATGTGCCGGACACCGTCGGGTCGTTCGACGCCGAGCAGAAAACGGACGGGCAGTGGCTGGTGCATCTGCGCCGCTTCGGCACCGACGAGCACGCGGGGTGCCTGATCCGCGTGAACAGTGCTGACCCGTTCGAAGTGATCCGCCAGTCCCTCAACCACATTCACCAGCAAGGACCCACATGAACGCACAGCAGCACTACGCCACAGCCGAACGTCTGCTCATCACCTCGGACGAGGTGGACATCGAGGACGGGCACGCACAGCTCGTCGCGACGCAGGCGCTCGTGCACGCCACGCTCGCCATGGCCGCACGACCGGTTGTGGTCATCGCGGCCGATGCGGACCCCGAGATCCTGCGGGCGCTGTCCGAGGCCATGAACATCGACCCGTCCAAAGAGGTCAGCCACGATGAGTGAAGCGCAGGCACTCATCGCGAAAGCGTTGTCAGCACACGAGAACGACGGATGGGGTAAGTGCCGCGACTGCGGATGGAGCATCGACGAGCAGGGTGATGACGACTGGGGCCTGCAGTTCAACCTTCACCAGGCCGCTGTGATCGCAGCCCTCCCCGGCATCGCCATCATCGATTCCCAGCCTGAACCCGAACGGCACGTACTTGCTGTCGAATCCGATATCGAGGATCAGTACGGCGAACCAATCCGCTTTGGGCGCACCACAGACGGCCACTGGTGGAAGGGCTACGTCAACGGCGGCAAAGTTTATTTGACCTGGCCTGAACTCGTACGCAGATACGGGGCCCTCCAGGTCGCTGGGGGTGAGTCATGACCGCCGCCGAGCCTGTTCGTCTGCCGACTGTGCGGGTGTACCGCGACTCCATCGGCGAATGGCGGTGGCAACGCCGCGCCACCAACGGACGCATCCTCTCCGACTCCGGCGAGGGCTACAAGAACCGCGCCGACTGCATCAACGGCATGCGAGCAGCCAACGGCTACAACGGATACCAACTCACGACGGGGGAACAATGACCAACAACAACGACCAAAGCCCGTGGCTGCCGATTGATCTGGTGACCAAGTGGCGGGACAACGCACGGCAGCTGCGCCGACGGTGGGGCACTGACCACATACCGACGAACAACGTGGCCCAAGTTCTGGATCAGTGCGCCGATGATCTGCAGCGGGCCATCGTGTACGACGACGTGAAGATGGCCCACTACCACGCCAACCCGATACTGCCAGGCGTAGGCGGTGGTGGCGGTGGTGGTGGCCTCGGCACGGTCACGTTCGCCGGCGGGGGTTCAGGCGGCGCCGGCGGCGGGTCGTCACGGTTCGGCCAGCCGGTACGCCGACCCTACGACGAGGCGCGCATGGCGTTGGAGGCCCAGCACGTCTATCAAGGGCGCGTCCCCACACCCGAACGGCAGACGGCTGAGCAACTGCAGCGGTCGGTGGCCAAGGTGCTTGACCTGATGCGCCAGTTTGGTGCGCTGGCTGACGTTTTGGATGACGCCCCCTACCCCGGTTACACGTACGGCGCGGTGTGCAGCGGCGGGTCGACGTGCCGAGCCTCGACGCACAGATCGTTCTGCCGCATCGTCAACCGGCCGCAGCTGTGACCGCGTCGTTCACGTTCTACGGCCTCATCGCCCTCGGAGTGGTCGGCGCTGTCCTGACCGGGGTCGGCGTCCTCATCTGGCGCGACATCACAGGAGACGACGAATGACCGCGGCAGGGGTCGCCTCCACCGCATTCATTGGAGTCCTGGTGGTGCTGTACGGAGGATGGACCTACGCCGCGTGGATCGGCTGGCGATGCCGCTACGACTACGCAGAAACCCGATACTTGGTAACTCTCGCGATGGCGTTCTGGATCATCGCGCACGGATTGTTCATCATTATCGTGCTCATCACCGCGATGGTGTGGCTCGGAACAGTCGCGGGGTGGTGGTGATGATCCGTCGCACCGCCGTTGCCACCACCACCCTCATCGGGGCGCTCGCGTTCTTCCTGTCGTTCTCCCAGGTGTCCAACCTCGCAGCACGCGGCGGGTACGGGCACTGGCAATCCCTCGCATGGCCCGTCATCGTGGACGGCCTGGTCGTCGTGGCGGAGCTGGCCGTGTTCACCACCGTCTCGGGTCGCGTGTACGCGTGGGTGGTGCTCATCGGGGCGACCGGGGTATCCGGCGCGGCGAACATCGCGCACGCGTACGTCACACCAACAGAGCTGCCGTTCGCAGTGACCGGACCGATGGCCGCCGTGCCGTCCATCGTGCTGCTCGTGGCCACACACCTGACGGTGAAACTTACCCGCACCCAACCGCCGGCACCCGCCCCGACCGCGGGTGGCCTACTGACCGCCGCACTCACCCGGCCACGCGCAGGCGCCGACTGGGCCATCACAGGAGCACAACCATGACCGACGACATTGGGCCACCGCAGACTCGGACAAGCCACCAAGGCATGATCTGCCAATGACGACGAAGGTCAAGCTGACGTTGCTCGCCCTCTCGGTACCGGCCACTGTTATCGTCCTCGGTTCTCTATGGCAACACCTGATGGACTGGGATTTCACACAACCACAGGCAACGATCATTGCCGGTCTAATTGGTGGCCCGTTCCTCCTCGCTGCCGCAGCAATAGCATTCCAGGGCCAGAAAGAAACCCGGCAGGACGAACGCGACAAGTTCGAGAAGCAACTCAAATTCGAGCGTGACAACTTCGACCGCCAGATGAAGGAACAGCGACGCCAATCCAAAGAACAACTTGAAATGCAGGCGAATGTCGCAGACGCCAACAACGCGACGCTGCTCCGATCGGAGGAGAAGAAACACCGCCGACAAGTCACTTTCGAGACGGTCGGCAAAGCCACCGAATCTTTGATCGCACTACGAACCGCTTACGTCGCGATCGACAAAGCCGTCGATCTCGACGAGCAAACAGCACGCGACCGAAAAGAGTGGCTCGAACTGGAAGGGGCGTTCACGGAGAATGTCGATGCAGCGATTGCTGCGTGTGAAGTAGCGCGCGCCGATTTGACCGCGGTTGCCGCGACGCTGCTGATACTCGAATACGAAGACTCATACCTGGCGCTCATGCAGGCGTCCGAGTACGTCGCCAGGCAGTACCAGGGCGGGACGGCTCGCAGCGCTACATTCGCGAATATTCACGAGTTCGGCATCCTGTTCACCGCCGCGGTTGACTCACTGCGAGGGAAGTACGAATCCGCTTAGGCTTCGCGTGCGCTGAGTGCGGATACTCTTGTCTGTATCCACCTACAGACAACGGAGGCCCTGTGACCGTCACGGTGTTCCTGCTCGCACTCGGCGCCACCGCCAGACTCACCAGGCTCATCTCAGATGACTACGTGACCCGCTACCTCCGAGCACTCGTCATCCGCCGCCGCGGCGCCGACTCCGACAGCGCCTACCTCGTCACCTGCCCCTGGTGCCTCTCCCCCTACATCGGCGCAGCCATCTTCACCACAGCCTGGTTCTACGGCGAACACCCCGGATTCCTCATCCCCGCCATGGTCGCCACCGCCTCCTACATCATCGGCATCGCCGCCTCCTGGCTCGACGGTGACGCATGACCACCCCCGCCCGCCGCCGCGGCCGCCGCCCCGAATCCACCGCCGCCCAAGAAGCCGAAGCCCTCACCCCCTCACGAAGCACCGTCGCCAACACACGCATCCGCAACGTCCCCGGCGCCATCATCGGCCACTACAACCTCCCCAACAGCACCGACGACACCGAAGCACTCACCGCCGCCGCCCAAGTCGTACACGGCCCCAACGTCGCCCAAACCAGCAAAGCCCAGTGGAAGAAAATGCCCTGGCAACAAGAGTCATGGGAACTGCGGAAAGAAATCGGCGAATTCCGCTTCGCAGGTGACCGCGTCGCCCGCGGAGTGTCCCGCGTCGTGTTCTTCGGCGCCAAAGTCGAGAACCCCATGAACGCCCCCACCCCAGTCGAAGACGGCCCCGCCCTCGACCTCGCGCAAGGCATGTTCGGGTCCCGCGCCCGCACGCAGCAAGTCACCAAACGAGCCGCCCAACACCTGTCGTTCGCCGGTGAATCACTGTTCGTGATCAGCGAAGACGAACACGGCAACCACACCCTCGAACCACGCTCCACCAACGAAGTCACCGGATCCGGCACCAACTGGAAACTCAACGACGGCATCGAGAACCGCAACCTCCGCGACGACGAGCTCGTCGTCCGCTGCTGGATCCCCGACCCCGAATACTCCGCCCTCCCTGATTGCCCCGCCCGCGCGGTGCTGTCCAACGCCCGCACACTCCGCGAACTGTCCAAACACACCAGCGCACAAGTCGAATCACGATTGGCCGGCGCCGGGATGCTGCTGGTGCCGCAGGAAATCGAAGCGCTCGCCGGGCAAGGTGCATCAGGGTTCGACGACGAAGACGACATCGACCCGTTCGTCCGCGACCTGATGGTTTCCATGGTCACCCCCGTCAAAGACCGCGACAGTGCGTCCGCCCTGGTGCCGTTCGTGGCGAAGCTGCCCGCCGAACTGATCGACAAGATCAAGCACATCACCTTCACCACCCCCCTCGACCCGCAGGCGAAGGACCTCCGCTCCGAAGAGATCCGCCGCATCGCCCTCGGCATGGACGCACCACCCGAAGTGCTGCTGGGCATGGGATCCGGAGGGGCGAACCACTGGTCCGCCTGGCAGATCAGCGAAGACGAAGTCACCCTGTCCATCTCCCCTGTGGCGGCGACGATCTGCCACGCCCTCACCGTCGGCTGGTATCAGCCGGCGCTCGAGCAGCTCGGTGTGCCCGACTGGGACAAGTACCAAATCTGGTTCGACACATCACCGTTGGCGCTGCGCCCCGACCGGTCGAAGGACGCGCAGTCCCTGTTCGACAAGGACGAGCTGTCCGCCGAGGCGCTGCTGCGGGAGTCCGGTTTCGACGACGACGACGTTCCGGACGACACGGAGCGGACCCGCCGACTGATGATCCGGCTGCTGGATGCGAACCCGAACTTCGCGTACGCGTTGCTTCCCGCGATCGTGCCGAACATCGACCGGTCGGTGATCGACGCGCTGACCGGTGTGACGGCGGCGCCAGCGAACAACCCGGGCGACGAGAACCCGACGCCCAGCCGTGGGGCCGGTACAGCGGACCGCACTGACACCGCGATACCAGACCCACCCGACAGCACCATCACCCCCGACGACGGGGCGACGCCGTGACCGCAACCGTCACCATCGACGAATTCCTCGCCTGCGAAGTGGCGGTGCTTCGCGCGCTCGAGCTCGCGGGGAAACGGTGCCGCGGCCGCCAGAACGGCAACCCCCGTCAGAACCGTGCCCACGCCAACGGCGTACCCGACTACTTGCTGTACACCCGCTTGTTCAACGCTGACACCCCTGACGGGTGCGACCGCTTGCTCGACGGGGCGTGGGACCACCTCGCGTTGGTGTTGCCCGGTCGACACGCGATGTACGAGGCGTGCGACATCTACGTGCGGGGACTGCTGGTGCGGAGGGAGCCGCACACCCGCGATCGGTTGGTGGCGGCGCTGGTGGGTCACGGTGAGTGACCTCGCGGCGGACGCCACACCAGCAGTGGCTGCGCAGTGGATGGTGGACAACGTGCCGTTCACCATCGCCGCTGAGCTGTTGGTGGGTGGGATGTTCTCCGACGACACCAGCGGCACCCAGATGATCGGGTCGGCGATGGCACTGTGGCTCGCGTACAACTCCGAGCAGGTGCGGCAGTTCGAGGATTGGTGCATCGCCCGCCGCATGACGGTGTGGACCGGATGATCGACTGCGTGTTCTGCGACCGCATCGCAAACGAGGAGTACGACGGTACCGACTCCATCGACTCGTTCGGAGTGGTGTGGTTCGCTCCGCTGAACCCCGTCACCCCTGGCCACACACTGTTCGTGCCGACAGCGCACGTCGAGTCCGCTGCCGAGTTCCCGACAATCGCAGGTGTCGTCATGCAGGCCGCATCGCGGTTCGTGCGTGATGATGTCGGACCAGCCAACATCATCACGTCGGTGGGTGCGGCCGCCACTCAGACTGTGATGCACCTGCACATTCACGTAGTGCCGCGTTGCGCAGACGACGGCCTCACGCTGCCGTGGACCGGACAGCGGCGATGATCAGCCTGTGGTGGTCGTTCACCCTCATCGTGATCGGCGTGGCCGGCATCGCCCTGGCGTACCGGTCGCAGTCGAAGCTCGGCCCGACGATCGGGATCGCCGCGCAGTTCCTGTGGGTCGCGTATGCCGTAGCGACGCAGCAGTGGTGGTTCCTCGTATCCGCGTTCCTGTACGGCGGCACCCACGCGTACGGGCTCGTGAAGCGACACAGAGCGGCGCCTGATGAGACGTGACCCGCACCTCCCGCTGCGCCTGCGCAATGAACGGATGATGCGGGCGCAGGAACGACGGGTGCACGCCGCTGTGGTCACCGCGATGACCGAATGGTTGGACGCGGCCCGAGCGCTGGTGTTGCACCAACCGCTACCCGACACGCTCACCGCATCGACGGGTGACATTGGCGGTAAATTTTTTACAGCAAATGTCACCAACCGCCACCCACCTGCGGATGGTGCACGAAAAGGTCAAATTATGACCTCCGATGTAAGGGACACCCTCACCGCCTCATCCGGTGAACCACCCGACGTCGACGCCGCCCAAGCCTCCTTCCACGTCTGGGCGCGCGCACTCACCGAACACATCGAACCCGCCATCACCGAAGCGTTCGGCGAAGCATTCCGCGCCAACGCACGCACCGCCGACCTCACCCCCGTGCACTACCAAGAAGCGCACATGGCCACCGTCCACGACCGCCTCGTCATCTGGCCCGAAGGCGCATTCGAAGAACTCCGACCCGAACTCCTCGAAGCCATCGCCGAAGGCGAAAGCATGGAACAGATCGAAGAACGCATCGGCCGCGTCCTCAACATCGACGCACCAGCACGCCGCATCCGCGCCGACATCGGCGTCATCGACAAGCAACTCGCAGACCCCGACACACCCCGCTCCGAACTGCCCGGATTACGCGGCCGCCGCCGCCAACTGTGGCAGCAGCACGACGAACGCAACGAAGAGTGGCAATGGAAAGCACGCCGCATCGCCCGCACCGAAGTGCAAGGCGCGATGAACGCCGGCACCCTCGCCGCCGCGCAAGCTGCAGAGGACATCACCGGCGACCGCATGTTCAAGGCGTGGCTCGCCACGTCCGACGAACGCACCCGGCACACCCACGCAGTGGCGGACGGGCAGATGGTGCGCCTCGCCGAACCGTTCACCGTCGGTGGCTTCCCGCTGCAGCATCCTGCTGACCCGTTCGGCCCCGCCCACGAAACGATCAACTGCCGGTGCACAATGCGGATCCTCACCGACACCGAGACGCAGTCGGAGCTGCAGGGGCAGTGGGGCGGCCGCGGTGTCGGACCGATGAATGCGCGCCTCGGGCCCGACGACGACGCCGAAGTGGCGGACGCGGTGGACCGGGTGAAGCGGGAGATGGCCGACGAAGTTGTCGACCTGGACGACGTTCCGGAAACGCGGGCGACGCCGGAACCGCCAGTGCCCGATGCGGCAGAACCTGAACCGGAGGACGATCCCACACCCGAGCCTGCTCCGCTTTCAGTGGAGGAGGTCGCCGAGCAGCTCGACGAGACGTTCGCAGACGCGGCGGAGGACGCGTCACCAGAGCAGCAGCAGGCGGTGCAACGGTGGCTCCGCGCACCCGCCGCTGTACAGGGCGAAGCTATCGAATGGGGAACGGACAGCCCCGAACAGTCGGACGAGCCGTCGGATGTTGAGCTGCTCGAGGAACTGATGACGCCGCTGCCCGCCACGGTGGACACAGCGGTTGCGGTGCCCGACGTTCTCCCCGTCCTCGGTGTCCCCACCGCCGACCTTCCCGCCCTGACCGACTCCCAGGTCACCGTGCCGGGGTTCCTCCCCACCAACCTGACGGCCGCACCGCCGATCCGCGTGCCCACCACATCCGGCGGCGGCGCCATCCATCTGCGGGTCCACGCGCCCACCGGAACACCCGCACTGTGGCTCCCCACGTTCGGCGGTGACGACAATGACCTGCTCCTACCCGTCGGCACCGTCCTCGCCATCGGCGCCGTCACCTACGCCCAAGGGCAGGTGCCAGTCGTCGAAGCGACTGTCATGCCACCCGAGGAATCCCCAGAACCATCTATGTAGCTGGATACTCTGGTCTGTGTCCACACACAGGAGGAACCGGCGATGACCGCACCCACGATCGACACCCCGACCGAGGCTGATCGGACGGGCCTGCCCACGGGCTTCAGGGGCCCGATCATGCCGATGAACACCCGCTCCGGTGACCGGCGAGAGTTCGTCCTGGCCGACGGTGCCGAACCGCTGATCCGCCCGCTGCCGCTGCCACTGTCCGCGCAGAAGTCCCTCGCCGAAGGACACGACGGCAGCATCGTCGTCGGTCTCATCACCCGCGCGTGGGTGCAGGACGGGCATCTATGGGCCGAAGGACCGTTCGACCTCGACGACCCCGAAGCCCGCGACTGGGCCGGGCGCGTCGGCCGCGGCACCGCCGGATGGGTCAGTGCCGACATGTCCGACATCACCGTCGAACAGGTTCCCCTCGACGCCGACGACGTCGAGATGCCGGAGGAGATGTTCACCGCCTACGAAACGGCGATGACCGACTGGGAAGCCGCAGGCGGCGAAGGCCCCGCACCCGAACCGCCGCTTGTGGCGAACGTGCTGTTCCGCGTGCCCGGGTGGAAGCTGATGGGCACCACCCTCGTGGCGGGGCCGGCGTTCGAATCCGCTCGCATCGAGCCGGTGTGGGGTGAGGAGTTCGCCCCCGTCCGCGCTCGCGAAGCTCTGGTGGCCGCGGCGGCGGTGCACACCGGGGCGATGGTGGCTCTGATCCCATCGCAGGCGGACTGCGAGCGCCTCGCCGTCGAAGGGTACGAAGCACCGGAGGTGCTGCACACCACGATGGTTTTCCTTGGCGAAGCCGCCGACTGGTCACCCGAAGCGCGGGACCAGCTCGAGGCGGCCGTCCGCGAGCTCGACTTCACGGTGCCGCTGAACGGCACTGTCATGGGGCACGCCCAGTTCAACCCCGACGGCGACAACCCGTGCGCGGTGTACCTCGTGCAGGCGATGGGCCTGTCGGGGATGCAATCGATGATGTACGGCGCGATCGCGGACACCCCAGGGTTGGCGCCGATTCCCGAACCGTACGACAACTTCCTGCCCCACATCACCGCCGGGTACGGCCTCGACGTGTCCGAGCTGAAGGAGACCGGCGCCATCCGCTTCGACCGGATCCGCCTGTCGTGGGCCGACGAGGACGTCCGCGACATTCACCTCGAGCCGCTCACCGAGGGCCTCGTTGCCGCTGGGATCGTGTACGACGCCAAAGACTTCGAGCAGCCCGAACCCGACGAGTACACGATGCTCACTGTGACCGACGACGGCCGAGTCTTCGGTCACGTTGCGCCGTGGGATTCATGCCATGCAGCGTTCCCTGACAACTGCACCACCCCGCCGTACGTCGAGAACGACGACTACAACGCGTTTCACCAGGGTGGGCCCATCGCCACGACCAACGGGATGACCCGCGTCGGGAAGATCACGTTCGGCACCGGCCATGCGGGTGACAAGCTCGGCGCGCAGGGCGCGTTGTCGCACTACGACAACACCGGCACCGTCGGCGCGCTGGTTCGGTGCCGCAACGGTGAGTTCGGCCCGTTCGTGTCCGGGCGCCTCGTGCCTGGCCTCAGCGACGAACAGATCACCATGATCCAGGCATCAGCAGTATCTGGCGACTGGCGCCGTCTCCGCGCAAATGCCAGCTCACCAAGACGCCTGCAACTCATCGCGGTGTTGTCCGTGAACTCGCCAGGGTTTATGGCCCCACCGACCCGCTCGTACACAGCACCTGGGGTGCACACCCTGGTCGCATCGGCCGCACCGATGATTCAAGGCCGCCCGGTGGAGCCGAAACGAGTGGACCTCGCCGCGCTCGCTGCAACACGGGACCGCGAAAGCCGCATCGCCCGTGCAGCGCAGCGAGTGCGAGCTCACCGCGTACAAGCCGCAGCGCACCGCGTAGTGCAGGTGACGATCGGACACACCAGCCTGACCCCCAGTTTCTCCGAGAGTGAATCGGCGTCCGAGCCGGAACCCGAACGAGCCGCCGCCAAGACCGACGACCAGAAGGCGAAGCCGCTGGAGCGGTACTGGACCGAAGGCAAGGGCCTCGCGAAGTGGGCGCGCGGCGCACACCCGTACACCCAGCTCGTGAAGGAACTGACGAAGGTCGCCGGCGACGACATGACCATCGAGCAGATCCACGGCCTCGCCGCGAAGTACTACCACCGGGTGTTCGGCCGGTGGCCCGGGAAGCAGAAGGGTGAGAAGAACGCACTCGCCCGCGCCGCCGTCCGCCGCGTCGAAACCCCTGAAGGTGCACGGTATTACGGGCAGCCGATGGGATCGGTCATCAACACCGATGCACGCCCACCCGGCCCCGCCGGAGGTACACCGTTTCCGGAGTACACCACCAACTACCGGGCCACCGACCTCGCCTCCGCGAAACCCAACACCGGGCTGATGCTCGCCGAAGCGGTTCGCCTCAGCATCTACAACGACCGCCACGAATACGGCAAGAATCGCCCCGACACAGCAGGAATGGAAGACGTCGACGTGAAAGCAGTGGCGGACGACGTCATAGCCGCCGGGCTCAACGTCGAGTTGTTCAGCGATTGGATCGCCGGCGGTGACCTACCCGAAAGCCTGGACGATGACGCCGCAATCGCTGAGGCGCAGATCGACCGCATCGGGGACGACTTCAGCGCGATTATCGACGCACACCGCGGATACGTCGACCCGAGGCCGCTGTCACCGGACCTGTTCGGCGAGAAGCTGACCCGCGCCGGTATGTCCACACCCGAACTGGTCGAGGTGTACAGCGACTTCGGCGCCGCCCTCGACGTGTTCGACCCGGACAGCGGCAACTACGACGACGAGAGCCGAAAGTACCTGTTCAACCGTGTGCTGCGGTCGGGGCTCAATGTGCGCCTCGTGACTCACCCCGACGCAACTCCGGAGCAACGCCAGCGAGCGCTCTACGAGATGGAACGGTTCTACGCCTGACCGAACACCCACCCGCACAACACAAGGAGCACACACCATGGGATGCAACTGCGGCCGCAACCGGTCCGTCACACACCAAGTCCGATTCCCCGACAACACCGTCCGCACCTACCCCTCCGAAATCGAAGCGAAAACCGCCGCCACCTCCTCCGGCGGTTCCTACGAACGCATAGACCGGTAGCTTCACCACCAACACCACCACCACGGGATACAGTGGTGGGCGAATCGCCGCTGGCTCCGGGCCGGGCACTAGTTGCCCGCAACACCCGCAGGAGGCCCACGGTGGACCCCATCACTCTTCAGGACCTGGTCAACAAGGCGCAGGAAGCCGACGGCGGCAAGGCCGTCGAAGCCCTCACCGCGTTCCTCAAGGACAACCCCACGCTCGACGTGTCCGCCCTCACCAAGGAAGCGGTCGCCCAGTTCAACGAAATCCTCGACGGCGCATCGGAATCCGACGACGCCACCCTCGCCGCAGAGCTGCTGGTGGAGGTCATCGACGGGCTGCGCGCCGAGCAGACCCGCCGCGACGAAGTGGTCACCGACCGCGCGTCCCGCCTCGAAGCACTCAAGGCGAAGGTCAACGCCGACCCCGCACCGGCTGACGACGCGCCGGTGGACGACGCGCCCGCAGACACCGCCACCGACGCCCCCGCAGACGCTGCCGGTGCGGAAGGGGATGCCGCACCGGCAGCCACCGTCACCGACATCACCCCCGCCGCAACGGAACCCGCCGCCCCCGCAGCGGACGCACCTACCGGCGACGCCCTCGCAGCGTCCGGACGGCCCGCACCCCGCCGCCGCGTCGACATCGCCTCCCTGCCCCGCCGCCAAGCTCCCGTCTCCACCCACGACGACAACCGCATGACCATCGTCGCCGCAGCAGAGGTGCCCGGCGTGCCCATGGGCACCAAGCTCGACGGAATCAGCGAACTGTCCCTCGCCGCCGTCTCCCGCTTCGGTGCGCTGCCCCTCGGCCCGATGGCCGGCGGTGACGTACCCCCGGAAGGATCGACCGGCACCAAGATCAAGGCCGGAATCGCCTCCATCCGCAACATCTTCCCCGCCGACATGACGCAGTCCCCCAACGCAGGGGACGACGACCAGCTCCTCGACCGCATCAGCAACGAACGCCGCCTCGAAGGCGAGTCGCTCGTCGCGTCCGGCGGCTGGTGCTCCCCATCGGAAACGCTGTACGAACTCGCCGGTGAGCTCGAGGCGACGACCAACCTCATCGACCTCCCCGAGATCGCCGTCACCCGCGGCGGTATCCGCACCACCGAGGGCCCCGACTTCTCCGCCATCTACTCCGGCGCAGGCATCGGTGTGTACAAGACGGAGGCCGAGGCCATCGCCGGGTACACCAAGGCCGTGTACCGGGTGCCGTGCACCAACTGGACGGACACCCGCGCAGGAGTCGTGCACACCGCCATCGAGGCGGGCATCCTGCAGAACGACGCGTACCCCGAGATGACGCAGCGCGTCACCCGCGGCGCCCTCGTCGCGCACGCCCACAAGGTCAACGCACTGTCCATCGCCCAGGTGGAAGCGCAGTCCACCAGCGGCGGCACCGTCACCATGGGGCCGTCGGCAACGACCGCCATCCTCAACGGCCTGAACTTCCAGATGACGCACTACCGGTACCTCTACCGGGCCGCGGACACCATGTCGCTGGAAGTGAAGCTGCCGCTGTTCGCGAAGGAACTGTTCAAGGCCGACCTCGCCGTCGCCTCCGGCATGGACCGCACGCAGGCCCTGAACATCACCGACGAGCAGATCAACGCGTGGTTCACCGTCCGCCACGCCAAGGTGCAGTGGCTCTACGACTGGCAGGACGCCTTCACCGGCGCCACCGGCGCCACCGCCCTCGGCTCCGCCACACTGCCGACGGCATGGCCCACCAGCATCAAGGCGATCATCTACGCAGCCGGAGCGTTCGTCCGAGGCCGCGGCGAAATCGTGTCGCTGAACGCGGTGTACGACTCCACCAACATCAAGGTGAACGACTTCCTGCACCTGTTCGTGGAGGAGAAGCTGCTCGTGCTTCGCCGCCAGTACAAGGCGTACGTCACCACGTTCCCGGTGGATCTGTCCGGCACCACTTCGGCGCCGCAGAAGCTCGACGCCACCGGCAAGATCGTCGCCGCTTAGGCCGCTGCCTCGGGTCACCTGCCCCCCAACTCGGTGACCCGAGGCAGTTCCACCTTCCACTGCTGTTCAGGAGGAACTTGTGGCGACCGCAGCGCCCCCCGTTTACGTACCGGCACCGCCCGTCACACCGTCCCGCTACGGTCTGCTGTCCGCCGCCGACATCATCCCCATCACCGACCCCCACACCCGCAACGGTGTCCAGTACCAGACGGCCCCCGACGGGCCGGCGCATCTGTCGTTCGCCGAGTGCGTCAACGGCAAAGGTGACGACCGATCCGACGACGTCACCGACGGTCTGCCGTGGACCGAAGCGGGACCGATCGTTGTGTACAACGGGTTCGTATGCCGCGCAGTCGGACTCAGCGACGACGAGCGGCAGCAGTACGCCCGCGACGCCCTCGCCGGTGGCGAAGCTGCCGCCGTGGAGAAAGCCATCTGGGCGACCGCGGACCCGCTGCGGCTGATGGAAACGGGACTGACCGACATCCTGTCCGCCACCCCGGTGTCCGTCGTCGCCGGTATCGCGATGCTCGAGCGGCAGCTGGGCAACGCCGGTGTCGGTGTCGGTGTCATCCACGCCCCCCGCGAGGTGGCGCCGCACGCCGCCGCGAAAGCTCAGATCGAATCCGACGGTGCACGCAAGGTCACTGTCCTCGGTACTCGGTGGGCGTTCGGTGCGTACCCGACCACCGACCCTGACGGCGTGCAGGCCGCGTCGAACGTGGCGTGGATGGTCGCCACCGGCCCCGTCGTCGCTCGGCGCACCGAGGTGGTCATTCGCCCCACCACCTACCAGCAGGCGTTCGACCAGCGGAACAACGACGTGTTCTCCGTCGCCGAACGCACGTGGGTCATCGGCTGGGACGACCGTGTCCGCGCCGCCGTCCCTGTCACCCTCCCCACCACTTAGGAGCACATCGATCATGGTTCGTATTCAGCCCGCACCAGACAAGTTGCAGGACATGGCGCAGCGTCTTCTCGACGCCGCTGACAGCCCGTCGGAGGTGGCGACGTGCACCAATGGTTCCGGCGTCGGGTTCGAGGTGTCGGAGGAACTGGCGCGCAAAGCTGGCGTCCTCGACGAAGCGTCCGACGATGAGGTCGAGGACTACGCCGGTCTAGACGACGTCGATGTGACCGCCGATCTGGAGAAGGCCGCCGATGAGGCACCGGACGCGCAGACCGAAGAGCAGACGGAGACGGGTCTCGAGGAGCTGGTGCCCGAGACGGAGCAGACGAACATCGTCGAGGAGCAGGCCGACGACACCGAGACGGAGCAGGAGCCGCCCCGCACCGGCCGCGGATCCAGCGAAGCCGCATGGCGCGAATTCCTCAGCAAGCAGGACGGCTTCACCGTCCCCGACGACGCGGACCGCGGTGACCTCATCGCCGCATGGGATGCGCACCGCTCCACGAACGACTAAGGGGCACCGTGAATGTCGGAGTTCTTAGGGTCGCTGGCCATCGGGGAAGTTGGAGCGGGAACCCTCGTAGTCATAGCGGTTCTCATGCTCTACTTCGGCAAGTTGGTCACCAAGGCGCAACACGATCGGGAACTGGCCGACAGGGACAAACAGATCGCCGCGCACATCGAGGCGGGAGCAGCCAAGGACGCCACGATCGCGGAGCAGGCAACCCAGATCACCAAGCTGGTCGAGTCCGTGTCCACTTCGACGCACGCCATCGAGGCGATGCAGCAGCTCGCCGTGACCCGAAGGGACTCGTGATGCGGTGGCCGTGGAGCAGAAACCCGCAGCCCGATTCTCCCAACGTCCGCGCGGCGGAACGAACAGCTGAACACGCCAAGACGGTGCTCCTCGCTGCGCAGCAACGCGGCCTGGTCGTCGACCGCGTCTCGACCCGATCGAACGAACTTCGCAAACGCAATCACTTCGGTGAGGCAATCGATGCGTGCATGGAAAGGAAATAGGACCCGTGATACGCACCCTCACCTCGGTCGCCGCCACCCTCACCACCGGCGGCGCCTTGGCGTTGGTCACCGACGCCAACCGCACCGCTGACTACTTCCTCGTCGCGTCCGCCCTGACGGCGTGGGCGTTCGTCGGTTTGTACGGCACCCGCTCGAGGTGGCGTCTGCTGAACGCCGGCCGGTCGCTGCTGTACGTGTTCGTCGCGTTGGCGTTGGTGCTGACGCAGAACGCCGCTTCGGTGTTCCTCGGAGCTGATTACTTCGGGCGCGGTGTACTTCGCCAGATCGAGTACTGGTCGCTGTGGGTGGCGCTGCTCGGGATGTTGCACACGCTGTGGGGAATTCAGCGGTCGGAACGCCGCACGTCATGCCCGAACGACTCGAAGTGGAAAGGCAAGCTATGAGCGTCGTTTTCAGCGCCAACTTCAAGGACATCGGGCTCGGTCCGGTGCAGGGGAAGGTGAAGTTCGCGGTGCGGACGATGCGCATGGCATCCGACGGGTCACAAACCGCGATCGTTGGCCCCGTGGTGCGGGCAAACGTCGTCAACGGGGTGATGGAACCGAAGACGCTCGACGGCGGTCTGATGCGGGTGTGGATCGAAATCATCGGTTACACCGAGGGTCCGCTGGACATCGAGGCGCCGACCACGGGAACTGCGCCGCTGCTGCCGCTGCTCCTAGCCGCCAGGGTCAATCCCGCGACGGGGCAGTCGGTCATCTTGGCGGCCATTGCTTCGTATTTCCAGACGAACCCGCCGACCGGGGGCAGCACCAGCAACTCCACGGTCGCGAACTTCGTGACGTCGAACGGCGCAACCAAAACGGCACTAGACGCCTCTTATGCACCGGCCCTGGCACCCGCCACTGACTACACCTGGGACTCCGCGACCGGCTCGATCAAGACCATCACCGAGCACTACCCCGCACCGATCGGTGACCGCGTGACGACCTACGCCGCATACAACTCGGTGGGTGACCCCACAACCGAGACCGACCCGAGCGGCCAGGTGTGGAACCTCGGCTACGACAGCAACGGCAATCTCTCGACTCGAACGAAGGTGGCCTGATGCCCACACCTCCCGGTGTCTCACGCACGCAGGTCAACAAGACCGTCGTCGCCAACTCTCAGGTCAGCTCGAAGCTGGCCTCGCTGCACCGGCTCATGAAGCTCAAGGTGCGCGACACGAACATCCTCGTCACCTCCGACTCGACCGGCGACGGCCTCAACCGCTGGGTGCGACGCCTCGCGACCAGGTATGCCGAGCAATACCCCACCTGGACGATCATCTACGCCCCGTGGGACGACGCCACCAAGACGTACCCGGTGGGCAACCGCGTCACAGTGCAGACCGGATCGGGCTCGACCATCCGCACTCTGATCATCTGGAACGCCGCCGTCACCGGCCAGGTCATCGCCTACTGCCTTAGCAACATGGGCTCGATCACCTCGCCGATCCTCGCCATCAACGGCAACGGACCCGACCTGATCGTCTTCAACTACGGGCACAACTCCCCGCAGCTCGCGGACAACTACCGCCCCGTCGCGATGGAGCCGATCAACGCGTACGCGAACACCTTCGACAAGGCCATGATCGTGGTCTGCACGCAGAACCCACGCGACCAGACGCTGTGGGCGAGCGGTTCCGCCGGCACCACCTACGCCGACGATCAGGGTAAGCAGCAGGTGAACTACGAGGTCGCAGCGGCGAACGGGTTCCTCTGTGTCGACGTCAATGCGGCGTACCTGGACTACGGCAATTACGCCGATCTGCACAACTCGGACGGTCTGCACCCGAACGACGCCGGCTCGATCCTGTGGTGCGACCTGATGTGGGCCGCGCTCAAGCCGGGTCGTGTGATCGCGCAGACTGCGCAGGCGGTGAACGCCACCAGGGACACCAGACTGTGGGTCCCCGCAACGCAGTTCGTGAAGGGCGACGGCAGCCCCGAACTGGTGCAGGTCGACGGCGTCCCCGCGTGGGCGCTCGACCCCGCGTCTCTCGAATCGGTTGTCGCGGTGATCGACTGGAAGTCGCACTGGCGCGTCATGAACATCTGGTTGCAGTTCATCACCGCCACCACCGTGGGAGGTGACGTCCGGTGGCAGGGTCAGCACAAGTACCTCGGCACCCGCAACGGCGTCACCCAGTCGGCGGGCAACGCCCTGTCGGCGTGGAGCACGACCGGTGGCCCGTCGACACTGTCTGTTCAGGGCACCGCGGGCATCCCCTCGGTCAAGCAGCTCTGGACCCGCACGCAGCTCTCGGGCATGCCGGTGGCACTGAAGATCGCCCGCCTCGGTGCGGATGCAGCCGACACCCTCGCGACCGACGTCCTGCTCACCGGAATTCAGATCGACGGACTCTGGTAGCTACGTCGGGATACCGAGCGCCTGCTGCACCGTGTTCGCCCAGATGATCTCGCCCGCATCGGACGGGTGGAACCGGTCGTCGTTGAGCAGTGGGGCGATGTCGCCCTGCTGCTCGAACGCGGCCCACACGTCCACCTCGGCGGCGTCCGACGTGGCGAACTGCGCACGGGTGGCGGCAACGATGTCGGCCTGCCGTTGGGCGTTCTCGTCGAGGCGCGGGTTCTGCAACACGATCGCGGTCGGCTCGGGCAGGGTACGAGCAAGAATGCGCCCGATCCCGCCGACAGCCTGGTCCCCGGTCAGCTCGTTGTGCCCGTGGCTGATCATGAAGAAGTCGGTCGGCTCCGGGACCATCGCGTCCCAGTTGTCGAGGCTGTACTGCGTGGGCTTGCCTGACGCCGAACCGTTCCAGATCACCATCGGCGGACCGTCCGCAGGGCCGAACGACTGCTGCGAGACGTACTGGTTCGTGTCGATCGACCAGTCGTGCACGGTGACGTTTCGGCCGAGGTCCGCGAGATGACGCCCGAGGAGGTACACCCACTCGGCGTACTGGTTGCCGGTGGAGTCTCCTATCACGGTCATGGTGAACGGCTGATCGCCGAGCATCTGCTGCCCGATCGCGGCCAGGTCCGTCTTCGCTCCGACGATGTTGGCCGGCGCGGCCGAGGGCGGGTTGGCGATGACGGTCTCCGGTGTCTCGCGTGTGAGCGAGACGAACAGGGCTCCGACGAGAGCGATGACGCACACGGCGACTGCCGCTGTACCGACGAGTGCCCAGCCGGTGATGCGTCTCGGCGGTCCCGCCTTCGGTCGGTTGGACTGCTTGCTGCGTCTGCGTCGTTCGGCCACGGCGACATCATGCCGTACCGGTTGGTTCGTTCGCACCTGCAACCGGTTCATAACACCGAGTTATGCATCGGCCTGCCGGGAGCTGAGGTCGAAATTCCCTCGCGCTGGTTGCGGCGTCGGATCACGCGCAAGAGTGTCGGCGGCGAGCTTCTCCAACTTGGGGCGCTGCACCGACGGGGAGTAACTCGCGGTCTCGCACCTCACCGCGATCTGCACCACGCCGGGGTCCACGTAATGCGGCACACCGGTCTCGTCCCTAAGTCGGTCCGCGTGAGCCTTCGCATGCTCGCGAAGGCGACTGCCGATGTCCATCCACCCTGCCGCATCCATTCACCGAGTAGAACACCCGTTCGAATCGTGGGCAATACTGAGACCATGGACGAACCGACACTCGACCCGCCGCTCGACGCCGGCCAACCCGGCTGGGTCCGCCTCCCCGACGGCCGCCGCGCCTACCGGTACACCGGCACCGACGAACTGATCTACGAGAAGCCCACCGGAACCGAACAGCCGCCAGCCGCGTCAAACAAGTAGTCGGCCCCACCTAGCCGACAACACGAAGTGCCCCACCTCCGCAGCTCTCCTGAGGTGGGGCACTTCTCACGAACCAACAGATACCGAACAACAACCAGACCACCGACTATCCTCGACCGTGAACATGCTGCTGGCTGCGGGCCGGGCGAACACCGCCCCCGCCCACCGGAGGACACCATGCCCAGCAAGCCCTGGCCCAGCATCCGCGCCGAAGTCATGCGCATCACCAAAGAAGACATCTGCGGCGCCCCCGTCGTCGGCCCCGCCACCACCATCGTCACCGACGGCTTCGTCTCCATCTCCCCCTCTCCCCAGTACGAGGAGGGCACCGAGACTGTCGAGAAGAACGCCAACGGCAAGATCGCGTGGGTCGACAAGCCGAAGGACGAACTCAAATACATCTCCACGTCCATCGCCTTCAACCTGGTGAACCCCGACGTGTTCAACATGATCATGGGATCGCCCATCGTCCTCGACGGCGACGGCAACGCGGTCGGTATCCGCCTCGGCGAAACCGTCAAGACAAGCTTCGGCCTCGAAGGGTGGTCCGACGTGCCGGGTGTGCCGTGCGTCGGCGCCGTCCCGTACGGCTACTTCCTGTGGCCGTGGCTGCAGGGCGGGCGCCTCGCGGACTTCTCGCTGCAGAACGAGAAGGCGTCGTTCACCATCGAGAACTGCCTCACTCAGGCCGGCGCTCCGTGGGCGAAGGGCCCGTACAACGTGGTCATCAACGGCACCGGCGGTACCGCAGCACCGGGCAAGCTGCTCACCGCGATCGGCCCGAAGGAGCACCTGCACATGCAGCAGACGCTGGTGCCGCCTCCGGCTGTCACCGCTGGGCCCGTCGCGCTGGCCGCGTAACGGTGGCCGGGCCTGACGGCTGGGTGATCGCCCCCACCGCAGAGGAGTGGGAGACGGCGTCGGACGTCGACAAGGAGTACGCCACGACGATGGCGGTGCATCTGCTTTGGACGCTGACCGGGAGGGTGCTCGGCACCTTCCCGGCGGCGGTCCGCCCGTGCTTCGGGACGCAGGAGCACACCACCGCATGGCGCGGTAACGGTGTCCGCGACGGGTATTGGTGGCCCGGCCTCGTCGCGGGCACCGGCACGTCCGGTGCGTGCGGGTGCGCCGATGGGTGCGATTGCTTCGGTGTGAACCAGTTGATGCTGCCGGGTCCGGTGGCGTCGGTGACCCGCGTCCTCATCGACGGGGTGGTGGTCCCGTCGTCGGCGTACAAGGTGAAGGACCGCCGCTGGTTGTTCCGCACCGACGGTCAGGGGTGGCCGCAGGCTCAGGACCTCACCGCCGCCGATACCGCGGTGGGGGCGTTCCTGGTGGAATACCAGCGCGGTGTGCCCGTCCCTGCTGCCGGGTTGGTGGCGGCGGCGGACCTCGCGGTGGACCTGCTTCGGGCTCGCCTGAACAAGCCGTGCAAGATCCCATCGCGCGCGCAGAACGTGTCCCGGCAGGGCATCGAGGTACAACTGATCGACCCCTACACACTGTTCGAGTCGGGGCTGACGGGTCTGCCGTCGGTCGATCAGTGGATCAGCGCGGTGAACCCGTCACGGTTGCGGTCCCGGTCACGGGTGTATTCGCCTGACGCACAGCGCGTGTCGAGGTTCCGGTGAGCGATGTCTACGTGGCGGCAGCTCGGTTGCTGGACAGGTTGGTGATCGAACTGGCGTCGTCGCGCGCGGGGGAACCAGCCGTCGCGACGCTGCACACGGGCGCGTCGGTTCCGGACTACGGGTGCTGCATCGATGGCGACCTCGAGGGATTGGCAGTGGTGCGCATCGGCCCCGTCTCCCCGTCGAAGTCGTGGCCCCGCCCGCTGAACGAGCAGGTGCGGCAATCGGATGCGGTGGAGTACTCCGTGCTGCTGGAGATGATCGTGACGCGCTGTTACAGCACCCCCGAAGATAACGGCCTGCCCACGATGGGTGTGCTGGATTCGTCGGTCCGCGACGCGCAGGACGACGCCGCAGCGATGCGCCGCGCCGCCCGATACACATTCAAGGAAGCGATCCCTGGGCCGTGGGCGCCGCGCGGCCCGATGGGTGGTCTGCATGGCGGCACCATGACGGTGACAACGCTGGTGCACCTGGACTGCGGACCCGATGTGATTCCCCCGCCGATCGACGAGGTGGTCATGCCCCTCGACGGCGACCCGCGGTTCTGATCGGGGAAACAGTTTGCACAGTATCCTCGCGGTATGACCATCACCGTGAGAGCTGAGTGCACCACCACCGAGTTCGACGAGGGCGTCGTGTTCGACATCGAACGCGATGAGCGGGTCGACAACCTCATTCGAGACGGCCGCCTGTCGCTCGTGGAGGACGTCGAGGCGAAGGTCGACGCCGCACGAGAGCGCGCCGACTCCACCGAAGTCGAATCCACGCAGGCGCAGGAAGCGTTGGACCAGGCGCGTGAGAAGGCGGAGGGTGAGCTCGCGGAGATGCAGGACGCCCTCGACGAACCCGGTGGGCCGGAGAAGAAGCCGGGCCGCGTCCCCAAGCCGAAGGACTGACACCGGTGGCCGGTCGAGTCGAAATGCACCGGGCGACAATGGAACGCGCTCTGCAGCAGGCCGCCGTGCGGTGGGGTGACCGTGCCGGCCAAGCCGTCGTGAACGCCGCCCGCGCCAACTGCCCCACCGATGAAGGCCGTCTCCGCTCCTCCATCACCCACACTGTCACCGCCTCCCCCGGCCGTGTACGTCTGCGCGTCGGGTCCGGCCTCGAGTACGCCCGGTACGTCCACGAAGGAACCGGCATCTACGGGCCGAAGGGCAAACCCATAGTCCCCGTCACCGCGAAGGCACTGAAGTTTCGGCAACCGAAGATGATGGGCCCGCTGCCCGCCGGGGTGCGCAACCTGCCCCGCAACCGGCGACCTTTCGTGTTCGCGAAGTCCGTGAAGGGTTCTCCCCCATCGCCGTTCCTGTCCGACGCGTTGAAAGACGTGTTCGGCACCGTCATCGTCCGCGACAACCCCCGCACCTAGAACAGGATCCGTTCATGCCACCCACACCTCCCAAGGCCACCGCTTCCCGCACGCCGAAACCCTCCCCTGTGGAGGACGTCGACGCGTCTTCGATCCCCGACGATCTGCAGTTCACCAGCAGCGTCCCCGACGCCGAAGCGCTCGCTGCTCGCACCGTCAGCTTCAAAATCGACAATCAGGTGCTGAAAGCGGTTCAGCCGACCAAGGGCGCACTGACCTTGCTCAGGTCGTCGCTCTCGTCGAACGCCACGGAGTCCGACCGCATCTGGTCCGTCATCAACTTCTTCAACGTCGTGCTGACTCCGGAGTCGAAGGAGTGGCTGAACCGCTACATCAATAGCCCCAGGTTCGACGACGACGTGCTCGGTGACGTCATGACCGGCCTCGCTACCCATTGGGGCGCGGAAGACCTGCTGGGCGCACCGGACGCCGACGCCAGCAAGGGATCGGGACCGAACCGCGCTCAGCGTCGCGCGGCCGCCAAAGACGACTGATCGGTGCCGCAGCCAGCGTGGCGCCGAGAGGTACGCGGGTGGTCGCTGAACGGCGTGCTGATCCGACTTGGTGAGCACCCGCTGGACACGTTGGTGGGGATGCTGCTGATGGACCACCCGATGGGCTGGGTGGTTGGCACCCCCGCCGACCCAGCGGACTCGGACCGCCTTGCGGGCATGATCCTGAATCCGCAGGAGGGCATCACCGACGTGATGCTCGAGGACATTGCTGACCACATCGCTGACGCGTACTTCGCGCGGCCGCGGTGGCAAGCACGCCGGCTGTGGGAGAAGGCTTTCGGGCTGTGGCCAGAGCTGGACGGCGAGCTGTACGGGAACGGGGTCGACATACTGTCGGCCCCGGCGGACCGCGCCACCAACATGGTGTACCGCTTTCTGGTGCACCGGATGCGGCACGACAAGTCGGCGTCCGAGTCGTTCTTCGAGGAGATGTCCCGCCCGCCTGTCGGCGTTGCCGCGCGCGCAGCCCAGCGACCGAAATCGAAAGACGCGGCTGCGGCGGACTGGAACGCCACCGCAGCGTTGGTGGCGCAAGCGCAAGGTTAGGGACGTTTCGGCTGGTAGCCGATACCCTCATGGGTAGATGTCGCTGGCTCCGGGCCGGACAACCAAGTGTTCTGGTTGTTCGAGGAGGCCGTGGCGGTGACGGAGCCCTTCTCAACTGCCGTTGTCGACGCCGAACTGAACTGGGGCAACCTCGACACCGCGCTTGAAGAGAAGGTTCGCCGCGCGGCGCGCAAAGCATCGCAGGTGGCGCAACGCGAGTTCGACCGCGGGCGCCTGACCGCTGAAGTCAAGATCGAACCCATCCTCGGATCGTCGTTCGAGGAGCGCGTCCGCGCCATGGCGAACAGCCGCATCACCCGCGGCATCTCGGTGGAAATCGACCCCGAGTTCGGTTCCGACTTCCAGGCGCGTCTGCGGGCCATCGCCATTGCGCGGAACTTCCGCATCCCAGTCGAGCTCGAGATCGAGAACCTGTCCGAGGTCACCGCCCAACTCGAAGCGATCACCCGCGATCGGACACAACGCATCCGCATCGAAACCACCGGCGGCGGAAACGGCGGAGCCGGAGCCGGAGGTGGTGGCGCAGGGGGAGGTTCGGGCGGGGGCCGGAGCACGATCGATAGCCTCACCGCCGCCACCGAGCGGCTCACACGCGCGCAGATGGCGCAGGAAACTGCAGCCGGCCGCGTGCGCGTGGAAGAAGCGCGCCTCAACGAGCTGCGCAACCAATCGAACGTATCCGCTTCACGGTTGATCGCAGCCGAGGAGTCTGTAGCCCGAGCTCGCAGGGCGAACGAGGACTCACTTCGGTCGGTGCAGCGTGCGCAGCAGAACGTGCGCGAAACCCGAGACCGGACCAACGGTGACGACGATACAACGTCGCGGATCAGTCGGTTGTTGTCGCGATTCGCGCAGAACGGCGCCGTCAGCATCAGCGCTATTGCGTCGGCCGCACGACTCGCCACCGTCCCCCTTCTCGCGATGGGCGCGATCACGTTCGTCCCGCTCATTGCGTCCGCCACGCAGGCGTTGGGCGTTATCGCGCTACTACCCGGAGCGGCTGCTGTCGCCGGCGCCGGGCTGGCGTCGTTGGTCATCGGGTTCAACGGCATCGGGTCCGCGTTCTCAGCCCTCTCCGACGACACCGCGTCCGCAGCGAGCAACGGCGCATCCCAGGCGCGGGCAGTCGAGTCCGCTCTGCGGCAAGTCGAGGACGCCGAGAAGGGTGTCATCAAGGCCAAGAAGGACGCCCGCGACGCGGAGAAGGACGTCACCCGCGCGCGCAAGGACGCTCAGGAGCAACTCGAAGACCTCAACCTCGCGCTCCGAGGGGCGTCGCTGTCGGAGAAGGACGCGGTCCTTTCCTTGAAAGAGGCTCGGCGCGACCTGTTGGAGCTGGGCAAAGATGGGCCCGTCGACCCACTGGACCGGGAACGCGCACAGCTGCGGGTAGCGGACGCGGAGCAACGACTACTCGAGGTGCAGGAGAAGAACAAGGACCTCGCCGAAGAGACCCGCGACGCCAACATCAAGGGTGTCGAAGGGTCGGATCAGGTCACCGAGGCGAAAGAGCGTCTGGCCGAGGCGAACGACCGTGTGCGCGAATCGGAGCAGCGGGTCATTGACGCGCAGAGGGCCGTCTCGGATGCCCAGTCGCAGACGGCCGGCGGGGTCGACAAGGTGGCGGCGGCGCTCGCGAAGCTGTCACCGAACGCGAAAGAGTTCGTGCTGGCCATGCAGGCTCTCGGACCGTCGTGGACCGATCTTCGTAAGACCGTGCAGGACAGGTTGTTCGAAAACCTCGGTACGTCCGTCACCGCGCTGGCCAATGCGCAGCTCCCCGGCCTGAAGGTCGGGCTGTCGGGCATCGCTGACGTCATAAACAAGAACCTCATCGGCGCGCTCGCGTTCCTCTCGACGGAATCAGCGAAGTCCGACTTCTCCCGCATCTTCGAGAACGCCCGCGTCGCCATCGACAACCTCCTTGGCGCGTTTGGCAACCTCGGTGGCGCGTTCCTCGACATCGCCGCCGTCGGCTCCGACTTCCTCCCCGGCCTCACCGGACCGGACGGCTTCCTCGGGTGGACACAACGGTTCGCCGACAAGATCAAAGAAATGCGGGAGAACGGCGACCTGCAGAAATTTATCCAGGGGGCGATCGACAAGTTCGGTGAACTCTGGACCATCGGCGGCCAGATCATCGAGCTGATACGCAACATCTTCGGCGGGTCGAAAGAGACCGGCGACAGCATGCTCGTGTCCATCTCCGACACCCTCACGAAGTGGAACGAGTTCCTCGGTTCCGAAGAGGGACAACAGAAGATGAAGGACTTCTTCGAGGACGTCCGCCAAACGTGCTCTGAAATCGCAGGAATCATCGGCGGCATCGTGTCCGGCATCTCCGAAATCTCGAAGATCAACGACACACTCGGCCTCGGGCAGGGCGGCAACAGCAATTCGCTGCCCGACAACATCGGCTCCAACGGGCAAGAGGTCGTTGGCAAGAACAGCTTCTTCCCCGGTTTCGAGAAGGGCGGTGTGGGCGACAAGATCGGCCAGTTCGGAGGCGACGTCGCGGACTTCTTCAGCGGAGACGCCTGGTCATTCCTTAACGCCAGAGATGGCGAGTCCCCGTTCCAGGCATCGATGCGCTTGGCCGGTGATTCGTTCTCCGAATTCGGCACCAAGATCAGCGACGTAGTCACCGCTGCGCCGGCGCTGTTCGGCCTGCTGAAGGACCAACTGACCGGTCTTGCCAACAACGCCTACGACAACGTCACCACCCGCGTCGGCTCCGTGTTCGACGGAATGGGCACGAAGATCACCGACACCGTCAACAGCATCACCGGCACCGCCATCCCCGCCTTGCAAGTCGGCGTGACCGCCGTCGGTGACTTCTTCGGCGGACTTGGCACTCGCGTCGCGAGTGTCTGGGACGCCATCGTCGCCACCATCAAATCTGCTGTCGGCCGCATCGGGCGGTTCTTGGTTTCGTTGCCCTCGGTGAAAATTCCCGACATCCCTGGCGTTCCCGGCCGAGGCACCAGCATCGGTTTTCAGGACATCGGTCAATCGATGGTGAACTTCGCGGCGATGCGCAGCGGCGGTCTCGCGCGCGGACCCGGCGGCCCGACCGACGACCTCATCCCCACGATGCTGTCGAACGGCGAGTACGTGAACAGGGCGTCGTCAGTGACACCGAAGACGTTGCCGCTCCTCGAAGCAATCAACGGCGGCTGGGTGCCCAGCGCGGACTTCCTGCAGGCAATGGTCTACGGCAACGTACTGCGCCGCGCGGGCGGCGGCCTGGTGTCCGCGCAGCAGGTCAACGACTTCCCCCGCAGCGGCGGGTTAGAGGGTGCACCGTACGTGTGGGGTGGCGTCAACTGGGGTGACTGCTCCGGTGCCGTGTCGGGTGTCGTGAACTACGCCGTCGGTGACGACCCGTTCGGATCCCGCGGCGCGACCGGCAACTTCGACACGTGGCTAGCAAAGAAGGGCCTGCTGCCGGGGCTGGGACCCGCGGGGTCACTGAACGTCGGCTGGTTCAACGGCGGCCCGTACGGCGGTCATACCGCGGCGACACTGCCGGACGGCACGAACATCGAGATGGGCGGCGGCCGCGGCGACGGCCAGGTCGGCGGCGGTGCTGCGGGTGCAGACGATTCACAATTCACTGACCACGCGCATCTGCCACCCGAATTCTTCGCGGGTGGCGACAGGCTGCCGGGGGAAGGTGATCCCTCGTTCGGGTCCGGTGGCGGCACCTACTCGGGCGGCGGCGGCTATGTCGGCGGCGGTGGTACTTCCGCTGCGTACGACCCCGCAGCAGTCCGCATCGGCACCTCCGGTTACTCCCTCCCCGATACCGGACCCTCCATCAGCGGCGCCGGCGGCGCAATGGCCGACCCGTACAGCATCGGCACCGGCTCCTGGGCCGAACGCATCGATGCCGGAAACCGGTGGGCCGCTGACCAGAACTTCGGCACCCAGGCGGAGAAGTGGGGATACGACGCCCTCGGCTCCATCGCGTCGGACTTCCTCGACCCCATCGGCTTGGGCGGCCTCGCCAAGGACCAGATCGGCACCGCGTACGAGGCGATGATGGCCGCCCGCTCCGCCGCCAACTCGCAGGGAACGGGAGACGGAAAGTTGGCCGACACCATCATCTTCGAGGGCATGGACCCGCAGAAGACCGCGCAGGAAAACGAACGGATGATGCGGTCCCGCACCACACCCGCCACCGTCACCACCAGGAACGGGGGCTGACCCAGTGACCACCAGCTTGTGCGCGGATCCCAGCGAAAACCTCGCCACCCCGATGAAACTGATCCTGCGGGACGACGCGGGCAACGATGTCGACACCCTCGACATCCACGGCATCGAGTTCGGCGGCCAGGGCGTCACTCTTCTCGAAGGGTACGAGAACTTCCACCACCCCGACTTCACGTTGCCCCGCGAATCCGGTGCGTACCAGATGGGTTCGACACCAGGCATCCCCCGAATCAACGAGCGGTTGCCGACGTTCATCCTCGGCACACAGGCGGCAACCGCAGCACAGCTGGAAGCGGTGGAGACGCGGCTGTGGAAGTTCCTGTCGATCTTCCACGAGTGCGTGTTGCAGTACCACTCGCACCTGTCGGAGCCCCGCGAGATCCGCATCCGCCTCGAGCGGAAACCGAAGGACCAATTGAAGCAAGGTCCCGGCCTCCGCCGCTTCGGGGTGTGGGAAATCATCTCCCTCGCATGCGATCCGGCGTGGGTGTCGCAAGAAATCAAATTCGCGATCAAGCGGTCCGAGATGACCAACGTCGGCGGCGGGGTGTACGAGGCGACGTTCCCGATGCAGAACCCCGCCGACTTCGGCTGCTACCCCATTTTCGCGTCCAACAGCCTCGAGACGACCACCACGGTGACGCTCCCCGACCGCGATACCGGGCGGGTGGTGAAGCTGCCAGCGCTGACCACCGGCCGCGAGTTCCTGTGCCGCACCGACCCGATGCTCCGCACCCTCCTGGTTCGGGACAACACGTTGGCCCCGTGGGTGGCAATGAACGCCCGCGCATTCGACGACGACCCCATCGAACCCGGCCTGGTCGACCCGGTGAACGTGCCGGTGCGTATCGAGGGCGGAACCGCGAACACAACTGTCACTTTGTATCTCGCGCAGCGGTGGCAACGCTGCGCCGGCGGAGAGGTCTGACCCATGGCACTGAAGGACGACGTCGCCGCGCTACCCACGACGATCACCGGCGGCACGACAATCGGCATCAACAACAACGCGGTGGTGATCCACCGGGCGCTGCAGGACCTCGCGAAGCTGCTGGGGTCCAGCACCATCGGCGCTTCTCTGGTGACCGCCGCCAGCGCCAGCGCGGCACGCGACGTGCTCGACCTCGCCGAATACATCCAGGACACCGTCGCCGGGTTGCTGAAGGCGGGTGCAGGTGTCACCACGACGTACGACGACGCGGCGAACACGTTCACCATCAACGCCACCACCGGTGGTGGATCGACGGACCCGGAGGTGGTGCGAGACACCATCGGCGGGGCTCTCGTCGCCGGGTCCGGTGTGTCCATCACCGTCAACGACGCAGGCGACACCATCACCATCGCGGCGGCCGGTGTCCCCGCGTCGGCACTGACCTCCGCAGTGCAGGCGTCGCTCGCCAAGGCGGACAGCGCGGTGCAAGGAACGGGAACGAACGCGACGGTCGTCCTCACCCAGGCCGCGTACACCGCTCTCGCGACGAAGCTGTCCACGACTACATACCTGATCGTCGGCTGATGCCGCTCGCCGTCGGCTCCGCCACCCCATCCGCGGTGTACCAAGGGGCGCAGCCAGTCACCGCGATCTATCAAGGGTCAGCGCTGGTGTGGTCCGCCGCCTCGGCCGACCCGTGGGCCAACACACCCTTGGGTGTCACGGCGGTGACACTGTCCACCGCACCGACGGATGGCAACACCATCGCCCAGAACCGGGCCGCGGACTTCCAGCAACTGTCCGACCTCGGGATCAAGCACCTACGAGTGCTGGTTCAGTGGCCCGACACCGAGTACAACCAGGGCTCCTACGACTGGACGACCACCGACACGTACGTCAACGGTGCGTACGCGAAGGGCATCAACATCCTCGCGTGCGTCACCTATGCGCCCGGATGGGCCCAAGGCACCCAAGGGCAAGGTGGGGCGCACGGCGCCCCCAACAACCTCACCGCCTGGACCAACTTCGTCACCGCAGCAGCAGACCGCTACGCCGACAAAATCTCTCACTGGGAAATCTGGAACGAAGAAAACATCCAGCCCAGTTGGTACCCCACACCGTCCGCCGCGGCGTACAAGCCGTACCTGCAGGCCGCGTTCACCGCGCTCAAAGCCGAGAACCCGAACAACGTCGTCATCACCGGAGGCACCGCACCCACCCTCACCTCCGGCCCGCAGATCAGTCCACCGAAGTTCATGACCGACTTATACGCGGCCGGCGGGAAGCCGTACTTCGACGCGGTGGCGTTCCATCCCTACGACGTGCCCTATCAGCTGTCCGCGCCGTCATCGGATCAGTGGCGTTCCCAGCAGCACATCACCGGCATCCGCGACGCGATGGTCGCCAACGGCGATTCGGCCAAGAAGATGTGGTTCACCGAGTTCGGCGCGTCGACACCGACACCGCCGGGCGATTACGGCGTGTCCGAGTCCCAGCAGTCGGTGCTCCTCGCGGACGGCATCGACTACATGCGGTCCCTCTCCTACTGCGGGCCGATCTTCATCTTCGACTTCCGTGACACCCACACCGGAACGTCAAACGACCAGGAGAACTACGGCATCTACCGCACCAACCGCACCGCGAAACCCGCTGCCGCGCAGGTACTGCAGAGGACCACCTGATGACCTACCCCGCGAACAACACGTACCCGGCCATCAACACCTACCCCGCCGGCGGAACCACCACCCCCGTCGACCCCGGCACGCCCACACCCGGCGGCCTGACGTGCGACCAGGTGCGCGCCGAGATCGAAGCGATGGAACGGCAGTTCCAGAAGAAGATGCGCTCGAAGGTCACCATCGACGTCTACGACGGCAACTGGTCCGAGGACTCGCACCAACACGTCGTCGGTGAAATCGAAGGCGACTGCGAAGAAATCCTCAACGACACCGGCGAATCCACCATCAAGATGTTCGCCGAGCACAAGCTGGCCGACTGGATCGACGACGAGCTCGACGACGACGAAGACGTCCACATCATCATCACCATCGAAGGTGTCCGGTGGTCCGGACTGGCCGCCGACATCATCGAGCAGGGAACGGAAGACGGCAAAGAATACTTCACTCTGCAGTGCATCTCCGAGTACGAACACATGAAACGCGTTGTGTGCTACTGCAATCCATTCTTCGCCGCAGAATTTCAGTACCCGAAGCTGTACGCGTACGCCGGTCCCTCCGTCACAGGCGTGAAAACGCTGCTGTTCCTGAATCTGCTGCGACGATTCGCGCCGCTGTGGGCTCTTCCAGAGAACCTGTTCGACCCGTCGTCATGGCAGGACAACCTCAACCCGAACAACTGGCCGATCGTCGTTATGCCGGGCAATGTCCTCACCGACACCAGCATGTGGACAGTGCTGTCGACGCGCATGGGCATGTTCCACGACGTCGTGGCCCCCACGCTCTCCGACGCGAAGCTGCGGATCAAGCTGACCCGTTGGATGCCGGGCGACGTCCAACCCGCCCCCAGCCACTTCACCCTGACGAAGCCGACGCTGTTGGTCGACGTCATAGACCAGTCGGGGTACGTCGGACCATCCGGAACTCTGCTGGACGGACTGCTGCACTTCGGATCGTCCGTGGCCGCGGACCTCATCAACGAGGTCAACACCGCGTTCAACTACAACGCGGACGAGCCGGAATACCAGATCCCTGGATTCCTCGGGACGGTGTCCGAACCGCGGTGCGTGTTCCGCAAAGCGCACCGCACCGGAGCGACGGGCATCAGTTCGTGGGAGCGGCACCGCATCAAATCCAATGCGTCCATCGTGATCACCGGCGGTCACAGCCCCGACTGGGTGAACACTGGCCTCAAGCTCTTGGTGAATGGAATTCTCGGCTACATCGGGGCGATGTTCGGCAACCCCGGACTGACCCTGGGCATCTTCGATTCGCAGATCGAAGACGTCGTCCTTGCGTTCCACCGCGTGGGCAATCCGATCAAACAGGCGAAGATGGGCTTGCGTGGCCCGCCTCTCGGCGAGGTGTTCGAGTCGTCCGGCGGGACCGGGTTCAGTCTCACTGCGCTGCAGGCCATCCGCGTGGGAATGTGGCGGTCGCGGCCGATGCAGACGTTCAAGTTCACGGTCCGCAACGGCGCTCCGTACTGGATCGGGTTGGACATTGATCTCGGTGACCGCGGTCTGTTCGAGCACGGACGCCGGCGGAAGTTGCACTCGGAGCGGGTGCATTCGCGGAAGGCTGCTTGGGGTCGCGACCGAGATGCAAAGTGGACGATGTCGATTGGTGACGACAAGCCGATCGATCAGCCGGGTGCAGTGTTGGCCCGATCGGTGGAGCAGGTGCGCGGAATCATTCAGAGTGTCGGCGTATCGAGCTGAGCATCCCAACGCGGATACAGTGTGAACGTATCCAGCGACAGGAGACAGTGAATGCCACGAGGTAGCAACGGACAGGAGTACGTCGAGAAGGACGGCGTGCTCCGTGATCCGAAGACAAATATCGTGCTCGCGCGGCGGCACCCACATCCGTACAAGGACGTGTTCAACGCGATCCCCACGGAAGCCGGAATCGGGTTCGACATCCCAGACGGAATCAAGCAACTGCTCGCGATCCACTGCTTCGACAACCTCGGTATGTCCCCGCCGCAGAACCCGCGGTACGAGTACGTGCCGCCGGCTGGCACTCACACGGTGAACGGCCAGAATGCGGTTGGGTCGTGGGAGCCGCCGGTGCAGGGCCGCAAGACAGCGAAAGAAGCGGACCCGGAGCGGGCAGTGGTAATTCCTGATCCTGCCGGGTGGTCGCAGAACAAACTCGCGGCGATGGAAGCGGCGGTCAAGCGCGAAAAGATGCGGCAGGCCGCGATTCTCGGCGCGGATGCCGGCGTCGCCGCTGAGCTCGCGGCATCCGAAGGGTTGGACGACTACCAGTGACGTCACCCGACAAGCCGACGCCCGCGCGGTCACGGAACTTCAACAACCTGCACACCCTGCAGGATTACGACCAGTCGTCGGCTGCATCGGCGGCGAACCAGGACATGTTCGGCCTGGCGGAAGGCGCTCGCGGGAACCTGCTGTCGAACATTCTCGGTGGGTTCGTCAACGGCATTGGCGGGTTCATCGCCCAGTTCTTCGCCGGGGTCTTCGGTTTGACCGGTGGGTTTCTCGACCTAGTCGGTGGGTTCATCGGAGTTCGCAACGACGCAGAAGATGCGGTGGCTCAGGCCGGCGCAGTCACGGCCGACATCACGGAACTCACCAACCGAGTCGAAGCGCTCGAAGGCGGAACCACCACAATCCGCACATACGCCTTCAACTCCACCTGGAGCAGACCCCCAAATCTCATCGAACTAGGAGTAGCCGTCGAGGGCGGCGGACACTCAGGACGAACTGGAAGTACCACCCGAACTGGCTACGGCGGAGACGGCGGCCTCTCCGGCGGGTACCGGTTCCAATGGTTCAAGGGAGACACACTCACCGTCGTCGGCGCGACGGAAGACGTCGTCATCGGAGCTGGTGGTGCCACCCCGTCGCAGGCCGGCGGACAGAGCAGGTTCGGCAATCACATTGTCTCCATCCCCGGCATCGGGGCGGTGTTGTCGATCGAGGGATCCACCGTCTCAAACTCCGCAGCAGAGCGTGGAGGCTCCGGCGGAAACGGTGCCGACGGCAACACCGGCATCCAGCTCACGGGCGGGCAACCCGGTGGCTCATCAGCATTCGGCCAAGGCGGAACCGGCGGCACCACGTCCGGCGGGACCGGCGGCAATGGAGTCAACGCGACCATCAGCCCACTCACCCGAGGTAACGGCGGGTCGGGCGGCGGAGGCGGCGGAACGGGAGTGTTCGGCATCAATGGAGGACGCGGCGGAAACGGCGCATATCCCAGCGGCGGAGGCGGCGGAGGCGGCGGACGCAGCGCGTTCGGAACAAGCGACGGGCCGGGCGGAATCGCGTCGGACGGACGAGTCACCATCATCGAAATTACGAGCGGAGCGGCGTGATGCCAGTTGCATCGAAGTTGACGGGGCCACTCGAAGGGAAGGCAGGAGAAGCGTTCGGCTACAGGCTGTCCGAACCGTTCAACGGTGTCGACTACCTCATAGTCACGAGGATCGACTGGCCGCAGTGGGGCTGCCAGGAGACCCGCGTAGTCCCAGCCAGTCGGCTCGTAGATGAGGACGGCACCGAGCATGTCGTGCAGCTCGTCGACGGCGAGCACACGATGTCCATCAGTATCGAACTCGCACTGTGTACGCACGAGGAGGCGTTGCAGTCGATCGGTTACACGGTCACCGATGGCTGAGCGTCACCTGCTGACTGTGGAGCAGTTGCAGGACATCCTCAAACACGATGGACCGACGGACATTTGGTTGGTCGAAGACACCGGCGACATCACCGTGGTGCCGGACCAGTCGATCGCACCGTTCATGCGCGTTGGGCACTGGCCCCGCTACCTAGCCCGATCCCTCACCATCGACAAGATCGTGCTTCAGCACATCAACGACCCCAACCCTCAGCGCGGCTACCTCACTGCGCTCACGTTCATCAACCGCGAAATAACGCGCATGACACCGGACAACACCGCCGCCGCACGCATGGGTGAAGCGCTCGGCAAGCTGGTCACGCAACTCTTCACCGCAGGCCAGTAACCCGAATTCGGTCTGTTACCCGTCTATCCTGGACCTACTGCTGCTGGCTGCGGGCCGAGCAACCCGGCTACCCGCTGAGGTGACCCCGCCCGAATGCAGCAACTTCTCGACTTCGCCTCCACCCAAATCGACCCCGCCGCCATCAAGGCCGCCGGGTACGGAGGCGTCATCTCCTACGTCTCCACCTCCCGGCCGGGATCGAACTTCGGCGCGAAACCTTTGACCCGCGACTACGCCGACCGGTTGCGCGCTGCGGGACTTCACGTGGTGTCGAACTTCCAGTACGGCAAACCGGGAGGCACCGCGCCGTCGGACTACACCCGCGGATTTGACGGCGGCGTCGCCGACGCAAAGACGGCGATGCGCATTCACGCCGAGGCCGGAGGTCCGGCGAACGCGCCGATCTTCTTTTCCGTCGACGAGGGCATCACCCTGCTCACCTGGAACGAGGTCGCGTCTCACTGGTTCGAGGGCATCAACTCCGTACTCGGCAAAAACCGCACCGGCATCTACGGCTCATCGCTGGTGTGCGCGTGGGCGATCGAGGACGACCTCGTCGGCCACTCCACCACCGAGGGGAAACGGTGGGCGTGGCAGACACGCGCCTGGTCCAAGGACCAGCGCGAGGACGCGGCGGTGCTGTTCCAGACCGTCGTGGACACCGCATCGAAGCCCGGCCCGCTGGTCGGCGGTACCCGCGTCGACGTGAACGACGTCCTCGCCGACGACTTCGGCCAATGGGATCTGCAGCCCGCGGTCTCACCGACGCCCACCCCCGCACCGCAACCAGCTCCTGGAGGAATCGTGGTCTCACGTACGGGCGACCCGATCTGGATTCCGGACGTGCTCCGCGCCGAGGGTCTGATCTGCCACATCTTCGATGGAGCACTCAACAACGGGCACGGTGACTTCGGCCTGATCTGGGGCATCGTCGGCCACCACATGGGCTCAGCAGGAACCTCTGGACCCGGCTCCATTGCCAGGCATCCGTCCCTCGGTCTTGCTTCTCAGCTCTACCTCGGACGCAACGGCGAGTACACCCTCTGCGGCGTAGGCATTGCCTGGCACGCGGGCGAAGGTTCATGGAACGGACTCCCGAAGAACGACGCCAACTCCCGAACCATTGGCATTGAAGCCGAGAACAGCGGCACCGAGGGTTGGACCCCGGTGCAGTACGACGCATACATGCGCGGCGTGGGCGCCATCCTGCGCGCTCTCGAGTACGGCTCGGACCGCTTCATCGGCCACAAGGAGTGGGGCGCGATCCAGGGCAAGTGGGACCCCGGTGGCATGGACATGAACAAGGCCCGCCGCGACTCCCAGGCCGTCATCGACAGGAGACCCACCGTGGCCATCGTGAACGAGATCGACGAGTCCGCCAAGCGCAACCCGTGGGTCGGCGACCGGGTGCGCCCCGAAGAGATCACCATCGGCGCCGACCAGCTCGGCCGCCTCGGCGTGTTCACCAACGCGCACATCTACTTCCACCCCACCACCGGCGCGTACCCGATCCCGCACAAGGACCCGGCGATCGAGAAGTCCGGACTGTTCGAGGCATACGGAGCGCTCGGCTACGAGCGCGGCATCCTCGGCTACCCGGTCCGCGAGTTCTCGCCACTCGACACCCCCACCGGCAAAGGTGCGGTGCAGGCCTTCCAGGGCGGTGTGCTCTACCGCAAGGACGGTGCCGACGGCTACGTCGTGCACGGCGAAATCGGCAAGCGCTGGGCGGCAGAGGGTTACGAGAAGGGCGACCTCGGGTGGCCCATCTCGAACGAGACCGTCGACGCCAACGGCAACCGCGTCCAGCTCTTCGAGAACGGCTCCCTGTACTGGCACTCGACGTCGGTCGTGAAGCTCACCCGCCGCTGAACCCAACACATCTCGGCGCAGACAGCGCAGAGAGTCTCCACCAACCAGAAAGCGAAAACTGATGTCCGCACCAATCACTTCTCTCGGCTCCCGCGTATTTCTCCTCGACGTACTCGACCGCACCATCAAGACGTTCATTCAGAACGTGCTGCTGTTCCTCGGCGCCGGCGCAGTCGTCACCACCGTGTCGTGGCAGGCAGCGTTCGGATCCGCCGGACTCGCCGCCCTCGTGTCGTTCCTCATCGCTCTCGCCTCCGCGACAGCGATCACCTCCGGCAACCCACTCGTCGACATCCTCGACCGAGCAGCGCGCACGTTCTTCGGATCCCTCGTCGGCGCCATCCCGGTGACCGGTGGCCTGCTCGACGTGCACTGGGGTGACGCGCTCACTATCGCCGGAACCGCCGTCCTCGTGTCCGTGCTGACATCGCTTCTGTCTCTGAACCTTGGTGCCACCAAGGGCATCCCGACGCTCGCACCTGTCGCACCCGCGGTGCCGCAGACGATCAACCCGACGGGCAGCATCACCGAATTCCGCAGCTGATGCAGCCCTACGTGTTCCGCGTCATCCGCGAGAAGGTCGGGGGACAAACGGTCCGCGTGCTGCTCGAGCCGTACACGGACACCCAGCGCGTCAACCTCAGCGACGGCGACGAGTTCATCGCCGGCGCATTGAAAACCGATCCGTGGGACGAGTCGTGATCGACTTCTTCATGGTCGGGGGAACGTTCAACCCGGGCGGTGACGGCGTCACACGCGCTTTCACCGACCGGCTCGACAGGAGACGCATCAACGTCCGCTACGTCGCGTACCCCGGCACCGCTCAGTTCGGTGACAGCGTCCCCGCCGGGGAACGCGCCTTGGCCAACGCGATCGACCGGTCCAACGCAGCCTCCCAGATGGTCGGCGGTTTCTCGCAAGGCGCGATCATCGCCGGGAACGTCGCCGCGAAACGCCCGCTCGCCGGGTGCGCACTCATCGCTGATCCGCTGCGAGCTGAGGGGACCGAACCGCTGAACCGTGGCGTCGGCGGGTACGGCATCCTCGGCTCCCGACGCGTCCTCCCCACCTGGCTGTGGCAGGTCGCAGCAGCCGGTGACCCCATCTCCGCGCTGGTGAAGGGGTCACCACTTCGGGGCCTGGGGGACGTCGCGGAGTTCGCGTCACAGAACCCTGACGTGTGGGTGCGCGGAATGCTGGACAAGGCGCAGCACAACGGGTTTCAGCCGTGGTGGAACCCCGCGTACTGGCGTGACTGGGGCACCGCAGCCGGGTGGCTGAACAACTACCTCACCCAAGGCCGGCACACAGCGGCGTACGTCGACGAAGGGCTTTGCGCCCAGCTGGCCACCAAGGTCAATCAGGCTGCCGCCCGCCGCCCATGAACCAACCGTCCATCGTCGTCGGGGAAGGAGGTGAACCCGCCATGTTCTTCACGTACCTGCAGCTGCTTCTCAACAGTTTCCTGTCGCTGATCCAGCTCGGCTTCTGAGGTCGCGAACTGTCGCACTGTCTCCCCTCCGTCTGTACTGTATGTGGATACAGACCCGAGGGGAGACAGTTGTGTCAAGGCCGTACGGCTACGCCGACAACCGCACAGACATCGTCGAGCAAGAAGCCGCAGTGATCCGCCGCATGGCCGAACACCTCACCACCGGTGGCCACCTCCGAGCCCTCGCCACACAACTCAACGACGAGCACATCCCCACCGCCTCCAACTCCTCCTGGCACCCCATCACCATCAAGCGGGCGCTCACAAACCCTCGCATCATCGGCATGGCCGACCAGGACGGCGAACTCGTCCCCTCCGCCACGAAGCCGATCCTCGACCGCGACACCTACGACAAACTCGTCGCGCTGTTCACCGACCCGGCCCGCTCCAAGTTCACCCGCACCAACGGGCGCGTCCACCTCCTCTCAGGAGGTATCGCCCGCTGCGGTATGTGCGGCTCCCAGCTGTACGCCAATGTCTCCGGTGACCGACCAGACCAGTACCGCTGCTCGAAACGAGCACAGGGAGGGTGCGGACGCATCGGCATCAAAGCGGCGGACCTCGAAGCCGAGGTAGTGGAACGGGTATTGGCCCGGCTGTCCGACGCCGTGATGCGCCGCGAACTGACGAAAGCGATGAACGAGCTGCACGCACCGAACGCAGCGGAGAAGGAACTGGGCGAGTTGGAGTCGCGGCTGGTGGCGTTGGGTGAGGACTACGCCGACGGCATCATCGAACGCGCCACCCTCAAGGCGTCTACGGAGCGGATCCGGCAGCGCATCGAGAACGTGAAGTTGCAGGCCGCTCGCCGCGAGGTGCTCACCGACATTCCCGAACCGAGCGCGGAGCAGGTGGTGCAGTGGTGGGAGCAGGCGTCGAAGCGCCGGCAGCGTGACGTTGTCGCCGCTCTTCTCGATCACGTCACTGTCATGCCGTCGCAGAAGCGGCCGCTGCGCGGGTTGAACCCCGACCGGCTCCGCTGGGAATGGAAGTCCGCGTGAGCTACACGTTCGATCTGCACGACGAGCTGCAGAACGCTGGCAAGTCGGCGCCCGGGCACGAAGACCTGTTCATGGAGCCCGACGACGATTACAACGCCTGGTGCACATGCGGCAAGTGGATCGAGCTCGGCACGTACGACCTTTGGGACCACATCGACGCCATCATTACCGATGACCTATCGAAGCACTCAGCCGAGTTCAACGACTGGGTGACGTGGCTCCGCGCCGAGCACCCAGAGGCATTCGCGGACTAGCCCTCCTCGCAGACCGATCCGTACCGGTCTACGACGACGTTGGCGACATCCTGCGTGATGGCCAGGCCGTAGTTCTTTTCAAACTCGACTGGCGTGGTCTCCCGAAGCGACTCAACCACACCAGCTCCCGCGTTCTCCTCGACAGCGCACAATCCGATCGCGTAACCGACGAAGCTCTGCGCTTGGTCTTCCGTCGTGAAGGGGAACACCTCGGAGACCGCTTGCACGAATGTCGTCGCACCCGGGTAGAGGTACTGCAGAAATTCCATGCTGGCTATATCAATGGTCGGCGCAGCGACCGAGGTGGACGTCGCGGCCACCGATGTGGCGGGCACGACCGTCGTGGTTGCTGTTGTTGCTTCGGCGTCGGTGTCGCCGCTGCGTTCCGAACAACCAACTACTAACGCGCACAACGTCCCGACCCCCAGTGCCACCCGGAAGGCTTTGCTGCACTTCTGCTGCATGATCCGAATTCGACCTTCCAACTTTGAGGACAATTCCCCTGGTCAAACTATGTGGGGCGGGCGGGGCTCGAACCCGCGACCAATGGATTATGAGTCCACGGCTCTAACCGACTGAGCTACCGCCCCATCTCGCGCCCGACTGCGCGCGCGCCACATGCTACCGGCACGGCCCCGCGCAAGCGCATTCGCGGAGGGCCGCCATTCGGGTGTCCATCTGCTACCTTGATTCTGTACCAGAAGTTTGTTTTAGGCTGTAAAACAGGCACTGAAGATCAACAGCGTCGCGAGAAAGGATGCCTGCCGGTTTCGCGGGAGGCCGGTGCTATGACTTACTCGACCAGCGTGGCGGATGTGTTCGCACCCATGTTCCGGCACGCGCCCGATTTCGTGTCGGTGTCCGACGTCGAGGGTCGAGTCCACTACGTCAACCCAGCCGGATCGGCACTGATCGGTCTTCGCTGGGACGCCACGCAGAACCTTTCCATCGACGACGTGTTCACCGCCGTCGGTGCGGATCACGGCACGGACCTTGCCAGCTCCGTCCGCGACGCCGCTACATGGACCGGTGACGCAACCCTCCTCCATCTCGTGACACAGGAAAGGATCCCGGTGTCGACTTCAGCTTTCGTGATCAACGGCACCGGTGACGATCGGCCCATGATCGCCTCGATCCACCGGGATCTCCGCGACCGTCGATCACACGATCAGCAGCTGCAGAATGCTCTGGACTCGTCCAGCTTCCGCGTCTCCGAGCAGCGTGTGGTGGCCGAGTTGAGTCAGCTCGCGCTGCGCGGACGCCTCGACGAACTTCTCGCGTCCGCCGCCGACGCCGCCGTCGAACTGATGGGCGCCCGCTGCGCGTTCGTCACCCGCCTGCACACCGCCCCGGCCACGCTCGAGACCGTCGCGCAGAGCGGGTCCTTCCTTCCCTTCGGCAATCTCCCGCCCGCGCTGGACTCGCTTCCCGGGTACGCAATCGACGTCAACCGCGCCGTGGTGTGCACCGACCCCGCTTCCGAAACCAGATTCTCGGCCGACATTCTCGGTGCACACGGCCTGCCCAACGGGGTGGCGGTGCCGATCGCCGGAACAGGACGCGCCTGGGGTGCACTCACTGTCCTCGGCACGACGAACAACTCGGTGGCCGCCGGTGATCTCTCCGTCCTCGACACGGTGGCCGACATCCTGTCCGCAGCGATCAGGCGCGTCGACCTCGAGGCGGAACTGCGCTACCGCAGCCTCCGAGACCCGCTGACCGGTCTCCCCAACCGGGCGCTCGCCTACGACCGCATCGACAGCGCTCTCGAACGACACGCCGGCCGGAACACGCACACGGCCGTCATGCTGATCGATCTGGACGACTTCAAGTCGATCAACGACTCGCTGGGACACGAAGCCGGAGACGCCGCCCTGATCGGTCTCGCGCAGCGCCTCGCCCGTGCCGCACGAGCCGGTGACACCGTCGCGCGCCTCGGCGGTGACGAGTTCGTCGCCGTCTGCGAGAACATCGAGGATCCGCAGGAGTGCTACGCGATGGCCGAAGCCTTCGCGGAAGCCGTCCGGGCACCGATCGTGTTGGACGGCAACGAGCTTCAGATCACGGCGAGCATCGGTATGGCCCTGGCCGAATCGGCGATGGTGGGTGCAGAACTGATCCGCCGCGCCGACGTCGCCATGTACCGGGCAAAGGACAGCGGACCGGACAACACCGCGATGTTCGACACCGACGACCGTGATCAGGCGCGACGGCAACTCGCCCTGTCGACCGATCTGCGCGGAGCGCTGGATCACGACGACCTCACCCTCGAGTATCAGCCGATCTTCGACATCGCGTCCGGCCGAATCACGGCGGTCGAGGCGCTCGCTCGCTGGAATCACCCCACACTCGGTGTGGTCAGCCCGGCCACGTTCGTACCGGTCGCCGAGCGCACCGGGTTGATCAACTCGCTCGGGCTCTGGGCACTGCGCACCGCGTGCGAGCAGGCGGCCGAATGGCAGGCCATCTCCGACATCGGCATGCGTGTCAACGTCAGTGCGCTGCAACTGCGTCAGCCCAACTTCGTCGCCGAGGTCACCGCGGTCCTGCTGAACACGAAACTTCCCGTCGGCAAGCTTGGGCTGGAAATCACCGAGACGGTGTGGCTGGCCGACACCGTCCAGGTGCGCGACGCGTTGACCGCGCTGCACGCACTGGGCGTGTCGATCCTGCTGGACGACCTCGGCAGCGGTCACAACTCGGTGACCTACCTGAACCGCTATCCCGTCATCGAGGCCTTCAAGATCGACCAGGCGTACATCCAGGCGATGCCCGGGCGACGTCCCGAAGCGATCGTCTCGGCCATCGTCTCCCTCGCCCACGCCTTCGACGTGTCCGTGGTCGGTGAGGGCGTCGAGACGCAGACCCAACTGGACCGCCTGCGCGAGAGCGGATGCGATCTGGCACAAGGGTTTCTGCTCGCCGGTCCGGCCTCTGCCAGCGAGGTCACATCGATGCTCCTCGAGCGTTCCGCGGGCTGAAGTCCACACCGCGACACCCGTCGAATCGACACCGAGGCGCAGCCGTCCGCTTCACTCCGTAGGGTGGGTCTTCGACACCAGAGTCCGGGCAGTGTTTTACACCCGCACGCCCTCGGGTAAGTACGGAGGATCATGGACCCCGAAGTGCAGCACGAGCCCAGCGAAATCACCTACGACGAAAAGTTCTACCCCGCGCGGCCTCGCCCGCTGAAGCCGTCCGTTCGTCGAGCCCACCGAGGTGCTACGTCGATTCCCGCCGGCGATGCGGACGCATCGAATCCGGAGTACGTCGCCTGGCTCACCGCGCAGTCGATGTTGCAGGACGCCAAGCTCATCGCGGAGCAGCTGTCCGGTAAGGGCAGCATGTGGCAGAACCCCTACGCCGACCCGAATCCGCGCGGCGCTGTCGAACGCGCCGCAGTGTGGTTCACCGCCTACCCCATTTCGCTGATCGCAGCTCCGGGCAAGAGCTTCCTCGGCACCCTCGGTGACGAAGAGTTGTGGCAGGCGTTCTCCGAGATCGGTGTCACCGCAGTGCATACCGGCCCGGTGAAGGAAGCCGGCGGCATCCACGGTTGGCGGCCCACCCCATCGGTCGACGGCCACTTCGACCGGGTCAGCATGCAGATCGACCCCGCGTTCGGAACCGAGGAGGAGTTCCGGCGGCTGTGCACGGTGGCCGCAGCGTACGAGGGAACCGTCATCGACGACATCGTCCCCGGCCACACCGGCAAGGGCGCCGACTTCCGGCTCGCCGAGATGGCCGTGTCCGACTACCCCGGCATCTATCACATGGTGGAGATCGAGCCCGAAGACTGGCACCTTCTCCCCCGCGTCCGAGCGGGAGCGGACTCGGTCAACATCGACGCCGAATCCGAAGCCAACCTCGCCCGCGCCGGCTACATCGTCGGGCAGCTCCAACGCGTCATCTTCTACGAGATGGGCGTCAAGGAAACCAACTGGAGTGCCACTCCGGTCATCACCGGCGTCGACGGCAAGGACCGCCGCTGGGTCTACCTGCACTACTTCAAGGCCGGTCAGCCGTCCATCAACTGGCTCGACCCTTCCTTCGCGGGAATGCGTCTGGTGATCGGCGACGCGTGTCACTCGATCGCCGACCTCGGCGCCGGCGCACTTCGGTTGGACGCCAACGGATTCCTCGGCGTCGAGCGGCGAACCGAGGGACCCGGCTGGTCCGAGGGCCACCCTCTGTCCGAAGCGGCGAACCACCTCATCGCCAGTGTGGTGCGCAAGATGGGCGGCTTCACCTTCCAGGAGCTGAACCTGACCATCGACGACATCAAGGCGATGGGCACGTCGGGCGCAGATCTGTCGTACGACTTCATCAACCGTCCCGCGTACCAGCACGCTCTGGTCATGGGTAACACCGAGTTCCTGCGGTTGACGATGAATCTCTCGCGCGATCACGGCGTCGACCCGGCGTCCTTGGTGCACGCGCTGCAGAACCACGACGAGATGACCTTCGAACTGATTCACTTTGCGACACTGCACCGAGAGGACGAGTTCTCCTACTGCGGAGACGTTCTCAAGGGTGGGGACTTGGGCGATCAGATTCGAGCCGAGCTGACCGACCGGCTGACCGGTCGGTGGGCGCCGTACAACCGGACGTTCACCACCAACGGAATCGCCTGCACCACAGCCAGTGTCATCACGGCCTCGCTCGGTATCCGCGATCTCGATCGCATGGACGAGTCCGACGTCGAGACCGTCAAACGTGCTCACCTCATGCTTGCGGCCTACAACGCATTGCAGCCCGGAGTGTTCGCACTGTCGGGATGGGACCTGCTGGGTGTGCTCCCCATCCCGGCCGACGAGGTGTCGGAGCTGATTCGCGAGGGCGACACTCGCTGGATCAACCGTGGGGCACACGACCTGATGGGCGCGTCGCCCGACGCAACCCGGTCCGAGTCCGGCATCCCGCGTGGGCGAAGCCTTTACGGAACGTTGCCGGATCAATTGAGCGACCCCTCGTCGTTCGCGCGTCAACTGGGACGCATCATCGACATCCGGAGCCGGTTCGGCATCGCCACCGCGCAGCAGCTCGACGTTCCCAGCGTCTCGCACAAGGCGCTGCTGGTGCTCGTCCACCAGTTGGGCGACGGGTCGATCCAGTCGACGGTCATCAACTTCTCGCCGGACGAGGTGCAGGCGACGGTCATCTCGAAGCACCTCACCGTCGGCGCGTCCGTGATCAATCTGTTCACGGACGACGAGATCGCGGTGGTCGACGAACTCGGCGGCTTCCCGATGACCTTGCAGCCGTACGAGGCCGTACCGGTCATTCTGCGCGGCTGAGACGTTCGAGTCCCGAAGTTCGACACGCCCCGAAGTTCGAGCTTCAGCGGCTCATAGCTCGATACCGGTCGCCGCCCGGACCGTCTTCCACAGATGGTCGCGGGCGGCGTCGGTGTCCGTGCGCCACGGCGGGTAGTGCGTGGTCCGCGGGCTGCGGTCGTGCCAGAACAGCCCACTGCTCGCGAGGGCCTCGTCGGCCGCAGCGAGCCACACGATGGTGTCCGCGCCGTCCTTCGGGCTGCGCAGGAGTCGCCCGATGACGCGGTCGAAGCCCGGTAGCGAGTCGGTGACGCCGGGGGTGTTGGCCCAACCGGGATGCATGCTGTGCACAACGGGGTCGTCCTCGCCGGTGAACGCCGCGGCGAGTTGTTCTGCGACAACGATTTGCATGCGCTTCGTGCGCGCGTACGCGGTGATACCCCGGTACTTGCCCTTCTCGAACTCGAGGTCGTCGAACGCCATCGGCACGGCGTACATTCCGCCGCTGCTGACGAACACCACCCGCGACGAGTCGTCGAACAGCGTCCGTAGTCCGGCCGTCAGCGCCACAGGGCCGAGAACGTGTGTCGCGAAAGCGGATTCGTGACCCTGCGGTGTGGTGATGCGTTCGGGCGGCATGACGCCGGCGCAGTGGATCAATGCGTGGATGTCGGTGAGCTCGCCGAGCAGAGTGGAGGTGAGGGACGCGACGGCGTCGAGGTCGCTGATGTCGCATTCGCGGACGACGAGATCGGCGCCGGGCACCGCCGCGCGCACCGACGCGGCCGAGTCCTCGAGGCGCTGCGCCGATCGGCCGACCATGTGCACTCGGGCACCCAATCGTGCGAGACCTACCGTGGTAGCCGCACCCAGACCTGAACTGGCTCCGGTGACGACGACGTCGAGTGGCGCCGGAAACGCCGGCGCGTCCGAGGCCCAGAAGCGGCGCCGGACCGCGGGACCGATCTTGCTGTATCCGGGCACCACGGCCGCGTCGAGCAGGGTGTCGACCGTACGCGTCAGAAAGCTCATGTCACCACTGTGCCCGATCGTCGGTGTGACTAATCGACTCGCAGACCGTGAGCTGCCGCATACGCCAAAGCCTGGAACGAATCGACCGTTGCTCCTGTGAGCCGCGCCGAAGTCCACGCGTCGGCGTCCAGGACGGCGCCGCGCAGATCGGCTTCCTCCAATCGCAACCCGGCGGTTCGAGCTCCGGCGAGGTCTGCGCTGGACAGAACGGCCTTGCGCAGATCCGCGCCGACCAGGTTGGCCTCGCGCAGCCGGCACCCCGTCATGTTCACCGAGCGCAGATCGACGCCCCCGAGCGAACAGAGAGTGAAGTCCACCTCGTCGAACGTCACCGGACGCAACCGCGACTCGCCGAACGTCGATCCGAGGAACGTCGAATGCCGGAACGTCGCGTTCCACAGCGTGACCTTGCGGAAGGTGCACGTGCGGAAGGCCGACGCCTCGTGCACCGATTCGCTCAGATCGGCCCCGGTGAAATCGCAGTCCGTGAACACGACTCCGCGGGTGGTCAGTCCCGACAGGTCCGCGTCGATGAAGGAGCAGTCGGTGTACGTTCGCCCGTCCCACGATTCGCCGGAAAAGCGTTCCTCGGTGAACGCCTTTCCGACGAAGTTCGTGCTGTCGTCAGTCATTCGACGAGCATCTCACGTGCCCTTGACGTTCAGAATCTGCCTGAGCTCGTGCTCGATGCTCACCAGATCCCGTGCATCCTCCATCACCTGCTCCACCGGCTTGTAGGCGTCGGGAATCTCGTCGATGAAGTCCGCACTGTCGCGGTACTCGATACCGGCCATTCGCTGACGCAAATCGTCCTGTGTGAAGCGCCGCTTCGCCTCCGTCCTGGAGAAGCGCCGGCCGGCTCCGTGGGGCGCCGAGCACAGACCCGACGCACTGCCGAGCCCGACGACCACGTAGCTGCGCGTACCCATGGACCCCGGGATGATTCCCTTCACGCCCTCGTGCGCGTCGACCGCACCCTTACGAGTGAGCCACACGTCCTTGCCCGCGTGTTGTTCCTTGCGGGTGTAGTTGTGATGAGTGTTTATCCTTTTGACCTCGCGGTGGTTCTCGGTGCCCATCCACTGGGCGAAGACCGTGCCGAAGCGATCCATCATCTCGGCCCTGTTCAGGAACGCGAAACGCTGCGCCCAGTTCAGGTCTCGGATGTACCGCCAGAACTCGTCGGTCCCCTCGGGGAGGTACGCGAGGTCTCTGTTGGGCAACGTGATCCACCACTTCTCGCACAGCTTCTGCGCAATGGCGATGTGCTTCTGCGCGATCTTGTTGCCGACACCCCTCGATCCGGAATGCAGAAACAGCCACACGTGATCGGTCTCGTCCAGGCACAGCTCGATGAAGTGGTTGCCGCCGCCCAGCGATCCGAGCTGCTCGCGCCACTTCGGGGAGTGCGCAAGGTTCACCTGGTCCGACGCCGCCTTCGCTTCCAGCTCCGCTATCTTGCCGGCGGTGAAGTCGAACCGCTCGAGGTGGCCGTTGTAGTTTCCGGGCGAGAGCGGCACGGCAACTTCGATGGCCGCGCGCAGGTCCGACAACGACGCGGAGTTGCCCGCAACGTCGTCTGCGGTGAATCCCGTTCGCACACCGATCATTCCGCATCCGATGTCGACACCCACCGCGGCAGGTATCACCGCACCGAGGGTCGGTATGACCGTTCCGACAGCGCTTCCCTTCCCGCTGTGGGCGTCGGGCATCAGCGCGACGTGGGGATGGATGAACGGCATCGACGCGGTCTCCCGAGCCTGGTCGAGTGTGTTGTCGTCGAGCATGGAAGCCCAGTTGAGAAGCCTCTTACCCGCCCGTGTTGGCGGCACTGCCTTGTCTCCCTTCGTTAACGGCCTTCCCGCAGCGCGAATATGGTTGGTGCGGAACGAAAATTATGTCCGCCACCACCGTCGGGTGTCATCTGGTTTTAGAATCGGTGCATCGAGTCGAAGGAGACACAGTGTCCGATTTCAACACCGCCATCATCGAAGAGTTCCGTGCCAACGGGGGCAAGGTCGGTGGACCGTTCGACGGCGCGTCGATGCTGATTCTGCACACCATCGGGGCGAAGTCCGGCGAAGAGCGTGTGTCCCCGCTCGTGTATCTGCCGCGCGGCGACGAGTACGTGATCTTCGCGTCCAAGGCCGGCGCCGACACCAATCCCGACTGGTACCACAACGTCAAGGCGAACCCCGAGATCTCGATCGAGGTGGGCGAGAAGAAGATCGACGTCGTGGCCACCGAGGTGACCGGGGCGCAGCGGGACGAGTTGTTCGCAGAGCAGGTGAAGGCGATGCCCGGCTTCGCCGACTACGAGGCCAAGACGACGCGTGTGATTCCGGTGATCTCGTTGTCGGCGCGGTAGGAGGGACTCGCAAAGCTTAGGCTACCCTGAACGTCGACTACAGCCGTCGACGACAAGGATCCACGCTCATGCGGGTAGCGCTCTTCGGGTACCAGACCTGGGGTCACAAGACACTCGACACGTTGATCGGGTCCCGGCACGACGTCGTGCTGACGGTGACTCATCCCCCGAGCGAGCATGCGTACGAGTCGATCTGGTCCGATTCCGTCGAGGAGTTGGCCCGCGCACACGAGATTCCGGTGCACCTGGCTCAGCGGCCCGATGCCGAACTCGTCGATCGTGTGAAGTTGGCCGAGCCCGACATCATCGTGGCCAACAACTGGCGCACGTGGCTGCCCCGCGAGATTTTCGACCTCCCGCCGCACGGCACCCTGAACCTGCATGATTCGCTGCTGCCCAAGTTCACCGGTTTCTCTCCGGTGATCTGGTCGCTGATCAGCGGCGCGTCCGAGACCGGCCTCACCGCGCATCGGATGGACGACGAACTCGACACCGGCGACATCATCACCCAGCGAGCCGTTCCGATCGGTCCACGCGACACGGCAACCGAACTCGTGCAGGCAACCATCGACCTCATTCCCGAGGTCCTTCTCGACGCTCTCGATCGCATCGAAGCCGGGACTGCCGAGTGGACGCCGCAGAACCTCGCCGATCGCACCTTCTTCCACAAGCGCGTCGACACGGACAGCCGGATCGACTGGACGTGGCCGGCGGAGGACATCGACCGGCTCGTCAGGGCGCAGTCCGACCCGTATCCCAACGCGTACACGTACTTTCGTGGCCAGCGCATCAGAATCACGCGCGCCCACGTCTCGCGCGGGATCTACGGCGGCACCCCGGGCCGGGTCTTCATCACCGAAGACGACGGCATGGTGATCGTGGCCGGTCCCGCTGCGTACCGCGGCGAAAATCATGGGCTGGTCATCGACAGCGTCCGAACCGACGACGGCGTCGACCATTCCCGGTTCTTCCGAACCGGTGGCGGATACCTGACCGACGCGCCCTAGGCCTGGTCGATGCGCGAATGCGCAGACAGCAGCAGGTCTTCGAAGGATTCCTTGATAGGCGCGGCCAGCGATGCATTGTCGGTGACATCGGCGATTATTCGGCACGCGAGGTGCCGCAACTTCACGTTCTTCGTCTGCGACTGCCACGCCAGCACGGCGAAAGCCTTGTCCGCATCGATGCCGAAGGCGAGCATCAGGATCCCCTTGGCCTGCTCGATGACCGCCCGCGCGTCGACGATACCGTCGAGCTCCTGGCCGAGTCGGTTGGTGACCACTCGGTCGGTGTGCTCGGTGACGTCGAGTACGTACCCGGCCACGTCGACGAACGCCCCGTCGGCGTCGTATTCGGCGTCGCCGAGGATCACGACGTCGCGCAGAGTTCCGTTCTTCGTGACGATTCGGTGTGCGTACAGGCAGCGGTCACCGGTCTCGATGGTGTTCGCGACAACCTCCTGGGCCCGTTGCCGCTCGTCCGGGTGGCAGTGCTCGACGACTGCTTCCAGAGTGAGCGCGAGTTCACCGGGCTTGTAACCGTAGATCTCGTAGAGGTCGTCGGACCAATTCAACTCTCCGGTGCCGACCGTGTACCGGTAGCGACCGACCCGCGGGGTTGCCAGCGGTCCGATGGTCATGTCACGTGTGCGGCGCGGTTGCGGCTGCCGCTGTTGCGTCCTCACTGCTGCCGACCTTTCCGATACGCCGCCGAGTACGAGAGATGAGGCTCGGGTCGGTCGGAAGAAAAATATCAGATCGGTTCGGACAACGGCGCGAAGAAGCTATTTCGCGAGCGTGAACTGATCGACGTCGATGGTTCCCCGGCGGAACTGGCTCGCGCAGCCGCTCAGGTATTTGACATACCGCTCGTAGACCACGTCACCGGCTATCGCGATCGCGTCGTCCTTCCGCGCTTCGAGGTTCGCCGTCCACATCTCGAGTGTCTGCGCGTAGTGCTGTTGCAGCGACTGCACCCGAGTTACCGTGAATCCCACCGATTCTGCGCGCTCGGCCACCACCTGCGGCCGATCCAGTTCGCCGCCGGGGAAGATCTCCCGGATGATGAACCGAAGAAACAGAGCGTCCCGTTTGTCGACCGGAATGTTCATGTCCTTCAGATCGTCCAGACCGAAAGCGACGATGGTGTGCAGCAACATCACACCGTCCGGCGGAAGAATGCTGTAGGCCATTTCGAAGAACGGAATGTGGCGCGCCCTCCGGAAATGCTCGAATGCCCCGATGCTGACAATTCGGTCGACCGGCTGGTCGAACTCTTCCCACCCCTGAAGTCGGACCTCGGCACGTCGCGTACCGGGCAGATCACGCAATCGTTGCGCCACCCGTGCGTGCTGGTGCTCGCTGAGCGTCAGTCCGATGACGTCGACGTCGAAGCGCTCCCGCGCGCGAATCATCGCGGTGCCCCACCCGCACCCCACGTCCAGCAGCGTCATGCCCGGCTGCAGTCCCAACTTGTCCAGCGCCAGGTCGATCTTGGCGAGCTGAGCCTGTTCGAGGGTCATCTCGGGCCGCTCGAAGTAGGCACAGCTGTACGTCCAGGTCGGATCGAGAAACAGTGCGTAGAACTCGTCGGACAGGTCGTAGTGCGACTGCACGTTGCGGAAGAAGGGCTTCAGCTCGGGCTTTTTCAGGTCGGACATGGAGGCACACCTCGTGAACGTAGACGGTCACGGGTCCTGCGCTCTCAACACCCATCACAAGAAAAACCCGAAATACCGGTTTATCTCACAATGCGTAGCGTACGACCTTGTGATGCACACCGCACGCTGTACCGAAGCTCAGTCTTCGGGGAGGGCCTCGACCTCGTCGAGCACACTCACGGTCACGCCGTACGGCAGGAATCGCACGCGCCGTGACGTGTCGACGTTGTCCTTGTGGGCACGCAGCGCGTCCAGTTCCGTCGCGTAGAGCTGATCGATGCGCGCCGAACCGTCGTCGTCGAGCGTGTAGATGGCCCACACGCCGTCACCGGTGTCACCGGTCGTCTCCGGTTCGGGGACGCGCCGCGCGGCGGGTGCCGACCCGCCGAACATGCCGGCGAGGGGCGACTCCGAACCGGACTGGCCGACCACCTTCATGATCTGACCGAACACGTCCCGCAGACCTTCACTCGCCTCGCGAGCGACGCGATCGAAATCTTCGGGATCGAAATTGAACGGGTTGTTGCTGCTCATGACGTACCTCCTGGAGTGCTCGACCGGCCCGCGGCCCGCAGAGCGTGTCACTCCAGTGTGCCCTCTATTGCGGTGGGGAAGCCGTCCACGACGTCACCAAGTGCTCGACAATGGGCCGAAGCTCGGTCAACGGGGTGGCGCCGAAGACCACCTGCCGGGAGATGATGCCGTCGACGAAGATCACGGTGGTCTCGGCGGTCATCTCGGCGTTCGGTAGATCGAGCGCCAGAATTATCTGGGTGGTGAAGTCCACGAAGGCCTGGCGCTGAGCGTCGAACACCGCCCGAATCTCCGGATCTGTCTGGGCCTCACCGAGAAGGAGGTGGCGGGCAACCACGCGCTCGCGAGCGGTGGTCATCTCGTCGACGAACGAGAGGAAATGATCGATGACCAGGTCCATCGTGATGTCGCCGGTGAGCAGAGGCCCGAAATTCTTCGCGGCGACGGCCAGGTCGCGGTTGAACAGTTCTTCGACGGCCAACCCGATGAGCTTGGCCCTGGTAGGTGCGTGATAATTGACCGCGCCCGAACCCAGACCGGCCGCGGAGTCGACGGCGCGGTGCGTCAAACCCCGAAGGCCCTGTGTCGCAAGCACTTCGATCGCGGCGGATGCAATCTGATCTCGCCGCCGCACGCGCGCTTCCGCCGTCGACCCCTGACCCTCCATGCGGAGAGCCTAACGAGTTGGGCGACGAGGCGGACAACGGGACGAACCTGGCCACCGGTTGCTCGATGGCCAGGCTCTCCAGGATCCCAGCGTCCGGACACTGCGATCACTGTCCATCTTTGATACCCAGTCCTGCCCCGGCCTCACACCTTCCGCGCCGCCGATCAGCTGGCCCGGCGTGACCCGGCATCGGTGTCGGCCGCCACGGCGCCACGAGCAACGATCGTCTGCGCCACGTACGCGGCATCGGCGTCGATGCCCAGGAAGCGCCCCGAACCCCAGGTGTGCATCCAGGGAAGGCCGATGAACGACAGCCCCGGAACGGCGGTGATGCCGCGAGACTGCATGGGGCGGCCACCGCCGTCGAACGCGCTGGCTTCGATCCACCGGTAGTCCGGCCGGTACCCGATCGCCCACACGATCGAGGTGATGCCCTCGGCTGCGACATCGAGCGACTGCGGCTCGTGGTCCGGGCTCCATACGGGCTCGTACCGCGCCGGTGGGGGCGCGTCGATTCCCTCTCGGTCGATGTAGCGGTCGATGTCGGCGCAGATCGAGTTGTAGACGGCGTCCGCCTTGTCCAGGGATTTCTGCAAGGTCGGTTCGAACACGAGCTCGCTCCCCTGGCCGCCCGCCAGCGCCCCGTACAGCCGCATGCCCTCGGTCGCGAATCCGCGCAGGTCGATGTCACGGCCGCCGTCACGGCCTGTGACGTAGTGGTTCGTCTTTTCCTGCGCCGCTCGCCCGCCCGGGTAGTCGGCGACTCCGATGTCGTAGATCCCCATGTCCGACAGCCACGTCATGCAGTCACGCCCCCGATAGGTTCGCGCGACACGAGGTGCGCCGCCCACCGCGAGATGGACCTTTCGGCCCTCGAGGTGGAGGTCCTCGGCGATCTGTGCACCCGATTGCCCGGTGCCCACGACCAGCACGGCGCCCTCGGGAAGTTGTGCGGCATTGCGGTATTCCTCGGAGTGCACCTGAGTCACCGAGGGATCGAGAGTCGACGCGAACGCCGGGACGATGGGAATGGGGTATCCGCCGGTGGCGATGACGACCTCGTCGCAGGTCAGCGTCTCGTCGCCGGTGGGAGTCGACACGGTGATCTCGAATCCGCCTGCCGCGCCGTGCCGTAGGGCTGTCGCTCGGGTGCGGGTGCGTACGGGCGGATCGAACGTCTCGAGCCATCCGGTCAACCAGTCGACGACCTGATCCCGGGTCATGAACCCGTCGGGGTCGTCTCCCGCGTAGGCGTACCCGGGTAATTTGCAGTGCCAGTTCGGGGTGACGAGCGTGAAATTGTCCCACCGCGTGTCGGCCCAGTTGTGCACCACCTCGGCGGCTTCGAGGACGACGTGGTCGATGCCCTCGCTGCCGAGATACCAACTCACGGACAGCCCGGCTTGGCCACCGCCGACGATGACGACGGGAACATGGTGTGCGGCAACACTGTGTGCATCAACACTGTGCGCAGCAACACTGTGTGCGGGTGACGAAGTCGAGCCGATCATGAGTGCTCCATGGGTGAGGTGGGTGTCGCCGTGGTCAGGACCGTGCGTGGACGAGACCGCGCCACTTGGCTGTTTCCGCGTCGTCGGGGGCACCGACCGGGCCGTACACGTCCGGCCGACGGTCTCGCAGGTGGAACATCCCTGCACGCATCTGCCGGAAGGTGCCCTCGATGTCGACCTCGGCCGAGGCAATTCCGCTGCCCAGCAACGTGGTTGCCAGAATGTTGCCACCGGGATCGACCACCTTGGCGTTGCCGACGTAGCGCAGCGACCCGAAGGTGCCCGATTGATTGGCCGCTACCCAGAACACTTGGTTGTCCAACGCACGGGCGATGTCGAACTGATTGAACCGATATGTCCAACGGTCGTCCTGGAGGTTCTCGGCCGTCTGGGTGCGCGCCGCCGGCCACGCCGACAGGCTCGCGATGATCTCGGCGCCGTCGAGCGCCATGATGCGCGCCGCCTCGGGAAACGCTTTGTCGTAACAGATCTGGAGTCCGATGCGGCCGACCGGGGTGTCCGACACCGGGTAGGTCGACCCCGCCGAGTAGGACATGTTCTCGCCCAACGGCTGGTGCACTTTGCGGTAGCTACCGTAGATCTGACCGCCGTCGAGCAAAGCCGCTGCGTTGTAGCGTGTTTCACCGTCCTCGGCCAGCTCGCAGAAACCGATCGCGACCACCAGGTCGCCCACGATGGCCTGGACCTTCTTCAGTTCCGGTCCGTCCAGTGAAATGGCCGGTGGCAACGAGCGCGTGGTGTTCTTGACGGTGTCACCGTGGTCACCGAGCGACGAGAGGTACCCGCCGATCGCCGCCTCCGGAAGCGCCAGGAAGTCCACGCCGATCGAGCGCGCCTCGTCGGCGAGTGCGCTGATGAGTGCGTAGTTCTGGTCGAGATCCCGCGTGAAATTCGCGGATGCCCCTGCGATCGTTGTCATGCGGGTAATTCCACTCGCCGGCCATTTCCGAATGGTCAAATCCGGAACAACACCACGTTTCGGAACCCTCACACCCCGGCAGGGTGTCTACCGCACCTTGATTCTCAGTCCACCCGGCTTGATCGACACCGACTCCTCGACCACCAGCTCGTATCCCGGTTCGGGCTCGAGTTCGAACGTCCGCAGCACCGTCGCCAACGTGAGCACTATCTCGTGGTACGCGAACTGGCGGCCGATGCATGCTCGCATCCCGGTGCCGAAGGGCTTGTAGACCGCCGCCAGGTTCTTCGGAACACGGTCGCGGTTCCACCGGTCGGGATCGAAGGTCTCGGCGTCGGGCCCCCACGACGGGTCACGGTGCAGCTTGAGCAGCACCACGAACACCCACTCGCCCGCGTCGAACGGGTACTGTCCGCCGATCATCGTGTCGTGCTTCGCTTTTCGGAAATAGCCGGGTGCCACCGGCCACAGTCGCAGCGTCTCGTCGACCACTTTGCGCAGATAGCGCAGCTTGCCCACCTGCTCGAACTCGATGGGGCCCGACCCGCACACCTCGGCGATCTCGTCACGCACCCGATCTGCGACCTCCGGCCGAGTGGAGAGGTAGTGGAGGGCGAACGCCAGGACGCCGGCGGACGTTTCCTGTCCGGCCAGCAGGAACGTCAGAATTTGATCGCGGATGTTCTGATCGGACAGCCGCTGTCCGGTCGCCGGGTCCGTCGTGTCCAGCATCAGGTCCAGCAGGTCGCGGCGGTCGCTGTCGTGGACCGCCGACTTACGTGTGGCGACGATGTCGTCGATGAACCGATGAATGGTCGCCACGTCACGACGGTGCTGTTCTCGCTGTTTGCGAAACACCGTGGCCTCGGCGGCCGGAAAGGAGTACGCAGCCCTGTTCACGTACTTCATCGACCGCAGCAGGCTCGCCACCATCACATGCGGCTCGGCGCGCGCGAAGGAATCGAAGTCGTACCCGAATGCCACTCGTCCGATCACCTCGAGTGCCATGTTGTTCATGTCGGGCGCGACGTTCAACCAGGTGTCGGGCCCCTGTTCGCGCCAGTACTGCACCAATCGATCGACGGTGTCGGTGATGACCCCGTGGTATGTACGCATGGCCGACTGCGTGAACGCCGGAGCCAGAACGGCATGTGCAGCAGCCCAGTTGGGTTCGGTGGTCTCCGCGGTGAACAATCCGTCTCCCGCGATCGACCGCAGGTCCTGCAGCGGTACCCCAAGGAACTTGTCCCAGGACGTGTCGTCGTTGACCTCCGCTACCAGATCGGGTCCCGACACATAGGTGACCCGCAGGTTCACGTACTTGCGCTCGTAGATGGGACCGAAGGTGTCCGCGTCCTTCCACCCCCACTCGGCGGTGTCCGGAACGTGCATCGTGAGCAGATCACCCAGAACGGGAATTCGACGCGGCGGGTGGGGTACGACTCTGCTCTTGCCTGTCACAGCCGAATACTACGTCGGTGCGACCAGGGCCGACCGCGGGTCCATTCTGCTTGTGACACATCCACAACGGTCGATCCACCGCACTGTCACGTCTGACATCGAACGCGAGAAAGGTGCAAAACGGACTGGCGCACCGCTACTTTGAGCCTTCACCACGTGCGACGGGGGCAGCACAGCCATGAGCGGGACCAGAACGACCGACATCACCGATCCACGCGCCCGAACGACGCAGCTGACCGCGTTCGGGGTGATCTGCGTCGTGGAACTGTTGATCTGTCTCGACATGACCGTGGTCGGAGTTGCGTTGCCGCAGATCGGCATCGAACTCGAAGCGGGCCTGTCCGGACTCCAGTGGGTCGTCGACGCCTACACGCTCACGTTCGCCGGCCTGCTCCTCGCGTTCGGCAACCTCGGCGACCGTTACGGTCGCCGACGGTTCCTCCTCATCGGACTCGCCGGACTCGGCCCGATGTCGATCATCGGCGCACTCGCCGATTCGTTGTCTCAGGTGATCCTCTCGCGGGCACTGATGGGTGTATTCGCAGCAGCTCTGCTCCCCGCGACCCTCGCGGTCATCACCAATCTGTTCCCGAAGCCGACCGAACGAGCGGCGGCCATCGGGGTCTGGTCGTCCATCGCCGGCGTCGGGGTGGCCATCGGGCCGGTGTCGGGTGGATGGCTCCTCGAACATTTCTCGTGGCACTCGGTGTTCTGGCTGAACGTGCCCGTCGCCGTGCTCGCATTCGTGGCCGTCGCGGTCTTCGTGCCCGAGTCTCGGGCCCGAGCCGTGGGCGCCCTGGACGTGCCGGGGGTGGTGCTGTCGATCGCAGGCGTGTCCCTTTTGGTGTTCGTGCTCATCGAGGCGCCCCGATTCGGCTGGCTGTCGGCCGTGACGATCGGCGGTGCCGTGGTATCCGCACTCCTGCTGGTGGCCTTCGTCTTTCGGCAGCTGAGGACCGAATCACCGATTCTGAATGTCCGCCTGTTTCGAATGAAGCCCTTTGCGTGGCCCGCGCTGTCGATTGCGGTCGCATACTTCTCGCTGTTCGGTTTTCTGTTCCTCATCACCCAGTACTTCCAGGGTGTGCGGGAGTATTCGCCGCTGGCCTTCGGCATCGCCACACTCCCGTTCGCCGCGGCGCTGGCCGTCAGCTCGCCGACGGCCACGCTCGTGGCCCAGCGAATCGGAACGATGCCGGTGATCGTCACCGGACTGATACTGATCGGCGGCGGGCTCCTCGTGTCGGCGCGCGTCGAGATCGACAGTTCGTACCTCACGGTCATTCTCCCTGCCATGATCCTGCTGGCCGTAGGCATCGCCGTCATTCAGGGCCCCGCCACGGAATCCATCATGGCGTCGCTCCCGCTGGACGAAGCGGGCGCCGGAGCCGCCGTCAACGACACCACTCGGGAGATCGGGGGAACATTGGGAATCGCCGTCCTCGGCTCCGTCGTGGCGTCGTACTACGCCGCCACCGTGCGCCCCATCGTGGACGCGATCCCGTCGGCGATCATGACCGACACCGAGAAGGACTACGCCAATTCGAGCGTCCTCAGCGTGATCGAACTGCAGAAGGCCGAGTTGCCGTCGATCTTCGAGCCACAGCGGCAACAGTTGGTTCTCGACATGAAGGAAGCTGCGCTCCGCGGTGCGGAGGTAGCGGCCTACATCGCATCGGGAGCAGTATTCCTCTGTGCGGCAGTGGTATTGGTGATGTTCCCGCGCAGCTACCGAACCGCCAAGTCCGCCGAATAGACCCGGTACCGCCGGTTGGGTTCGACCGGGTAGGACTTACGGAAGGCGCTAACCCAGCCGCCGTCCTCGAGCACCGGCGCCGCCTCCGCCGACGAGTAGCCGCCCTTCTCGATCCGCTCGAAGAGCTCGTAGATCAGCAGCGACGACACGCCCATGTCCGGGCAATCCGGATGCACCGCCATCATGTCGATTCGCACGTGGGTACGCAGTTTCCGTCCGCCCGGACCCTTCCACCGCACGATCGTGTGCAGATCGCGCACGAGCCCGCTCCGCCACCGCCGAGCCGTGACCGCCGCCTTGTTCACGTCGGGTATTCCCATCAGGAACGCGACCGGTCGGCCCTCGATCTCGGCGATGAGGACCAGCTCGGGATCGAGAATGGGCTTCATCGAATTCGCGAGGTCGAGCATCTCGTCCGGCTCGACGGGGGTGAATCCCCAGAACTGTCCAAACGCGGCGTTGTAGAGCTCGCGCACGATTTCGATGTCCTGCTCGAACGTGCGCGGATCCATGGACCTGAAGGTTGCCTTGGACCGTTCTCGCCAGCGGCGGGCCAGTGCCGTCTTCCGCTCGAACGCCGGTGTCTGCACCAGCGTGTTCGGCTCGTCGACGTAGAAGGTGTGAAAGTCCTTGACCTTGCGCAGACCCCACGCTTCGACCTGATCGGCGTAGTACCGCGGGTTGTGCGGCATTCCCACGAGCGGTGGCGCGTCGACCCCGCCGATGAGAAACCCTGCGCTGTAGAGCATGTTCGGGCTCATCGGACCCACCAACGTCGTCAACGATCGGCCGCGAGCCCACGACGCGACGGCGTCGAGAAGCGCCGACGACACCGCTGAGTCGTCGACTGCCTCGTAGAACCCGAAGAATGCCGTCTGCTCACCGGTATGGCCGATGAACACGAGATCGGCGATGGCCACGACACGTCCCACCGGTACGGTGCCGTCGTAGGCGAGGAAGGCGCGAGTTGCGATGCGCGCGTTCATCTCCGGAGTGGGGTTGATCAGCACCGTGTCGATGTCGGCGATGTCGCCCGCCACCCAGTGCGGATCGTCGCGGTAGACGAGGCGCGGTACCTGTCGAAACGTTCGCCAGTCGCGGCGGCCGGACACGGGGCGGACGGTGATCACAGCGACATCTCCTCTGCCGCAACGGCCAGCACCGTCTCACCGGCGTAGACGTACTGCCCCGCCTTCACCAGAACTCGGTCCACTAATGCGTCGGGCAGGAACACGTCGCACTGCGATCCGAACCGGATGAGGCCGTACTGCTCACCCCGTCCGACCTTGTCGCCGATCGCAACTCGCGCAACGATGCGATTGACCCACAGGTCCGCGATCTGAGTGACGAAGACGGTGACCCCGCTGCGGTGTTCGATGCCGATGGTCAACCGCTCGTTGGTGAGCAGGTACTCGCACTCGTTGTCGTACGGCTGTCGATCGAAGACCACGTTGGCCGTCATCCGGGCCATGGACCGATTGAACGGGGCGGCACTGCGATGCTCGCGAAGGACGACCGAACCCTCGATCGGGGCTCGGTTACGGTGCACGGAGTACTCCGTCATGTATGTGCCGACGAGGTAGCCGCTTGTATCCGTGACCGCGCCGGCGTACTCCGCCAACGGAATTGCCTTCCGGTTCTTGATCGCGATCGGTACGACACCGGCCTCGACACGTTTGACGTAGGTGACGACGCCGTCGGCGGCACACACGATGTTGCGGTCACCGTCGGGAACGGAACGGGGAGGGTCCCGTAGGAACCAGGACACCCGCCAGTACGCGTAACCGCCGACCAGACCCGCGGCCGCAGCAAGCGCGGGGACGAGACCCCTCACGATTCGACACTCACGTATCCACCCTGTCGATCACGGACTCCTTACCGTGATCGAAGCGCTCCACCGCCGACACGAAACGGTCGAAAAGGCGTGTGCGGAAAGCATTGTCACTGACGTGAGCCGCGACTCCGACCGTCGCGAGAAGTGGGTAGTAGGCCACCGTGGAGGTGAAGTTCACGAAGTCGCCGACGAACGTTCGCAGACGGTAGACCGCGTCGTCGGAGAGGAACACGGGCTCGTGCGGAACCAGAACGCCGTCCGCCGACAAGGAACCGGGTTCGGCGAGCGTCACGAGACCTCGGCCGGAACGCGGACCCCGGGGGCGACGACGGGCGCAGCCACGGCGCCTCGGAAGTCGATGTTGTCGAGGTACAGCGTGAACAACTCCTTGTGGTTCCACCACGACGTGTCGTAGGAGGCGGGGAGGCGAGACGGAGCATTCGAGCGGTAGATCAGATCGTTGACGTCCGACGACAGTAGCGACGACACCTTGCGGTACGGAATCTTGGAGGTCACGACCTCGATGAACTGCTCCCACGGCACGACGTCGATTCCGAGCAGCTCGGCGAGCAACGAGTTGTCGTACGGCGTGGGGTTGGACGGCACGAGGTGATCCATCGGCTCGTCCGCCGTCGCGTTGTGCACCAAGACGTCCGCGAGAACGTCGACGGGCGCGTAGTTCATTCCCGGGCCGTCCCAGATGGCGCCGACGTTGACGGCCACTTCGATCGCGCGCCACCAGCTGTAGACCCGGCCGGGGTCCTTGCCCACGACGGTGCCGCCGAGCACGTACGGCGATTCGCACAGGGTGACTGAGGCGATGCCGTCGCGGCTGAGCCACCGCAGCAACTGACCGTTGATCCACTTCATCTGGCAGTACCCGGAGTACCACCAGGAGTCGGGACGCAGGAAATCCTCCGGACTGGTGTAGATGAATGCCCCGATGCTTCCCATGTAGGTGAGGTGCTTTCGGCGGTCCTCCAGCGTGAACTGCACGACCCGCAGGAGGGAGGCGAACCAGTCCTCGCGGAGTTCGAGGTACGACGAGTCGTAGTCGGTCGAGCTGGCGGAGTTGAAGACCAGGTCGACGCTGCGTCGCAGGAAACGGTACGAATCGGGGTCGAGACCGAACCGAGTACGGGTGGGTACCGCCTCGATCACCTGAACCTTCGACCGGTCGATGACGGAGATCGAGTATTGCAGGAGAGTGAGCTCGAATCGTTCCTGCGCCGACACCCCGTCGGCTCCGCGCACTCCCGCGTACACCGTGGTGATCGTCGGGTCCGCGGACAGCCGAGCCACGAGGTGCGCTCCCACGAAACCGTTGGCCCCGAACACCAACGCGACCTCGTTGGACTGCGGGGGCAGACCCGCGAGGTTCTCGCGAGCGTCGTCCGTGAGCCGCGGGCGCAGCAGCGACGGGTCACCGGCACTCAGAGCTGCGATGTCGGCGTACTTCCGGGAGAATTCCAGACTGGGACTGTCGGACGTCAGAGGCGAGAACGGTCGAACGTCGTCGGCATCGTTGGCGCGGGTGGTGAACGAGTACTCGGCGGTCAATTCGGTTTCCCCCAGAAAGCTGCTGACGTATCGCCGTCCGGCGACGACTGTTCGAGCCCGGTCACCCCTGCGAGACCGGACGTCCGCAACACATGTTGCGGGAATGGCGCATGTAGAAGAGTAAAACAATCGCATCACCGGTTTGCCCGGACTGCGCTGTAGGACACACGGAACCGGGCTCCCAAACTTGTGACCTGTACACAAACCGACCCGTCTTTGCCAAAGGCGATCCGCTTGGAGACCGCGCGGCACGGGTACACGCGGGAATGGAAGAAGAGCGTCCCGATGGGGCAGAGGGTGTCGTCGAGCCGGACGTCGCCGCCGAGGACACCGAGGAGACGTTCGATCGTCTCGTCGATGAGGGGCGTCAGCGGCTGGGTCGCTCGTGGCTCGCCCTGATCGCCACCGGACTGCTGGGTGGACTCGATATTGGAGTCGGCGTCCTCGCCCTGCTGATCGTCGAGGAGGCAACCGGAAACATCGTCCTGTCCTCGCTGGCGTTCGGCATCGGCTTCGTGTCGCTGTCCCTGGCCAGGAGCGAGCTGTTCACCGAGGATTTCTTGATCCCGGTTGCGACCGTGGTTGCCAAGGAAGCCAATCCCCTGTCGCTTCTGCGGCTCTGGATCAGCACGCTGTTCACCAACCTCGTCGGCGGTTGGGTCATCGTGGCGATCGTCATGGCCGCTTTCCCGTCACTGCGGGAAACCGCAATCCACACCGCCACCGGCTACATCGACCTCGGAACCAATTGGCGCGCATTCGCACTCGCCGTGATCGGCGGCATGCTGATCACACTGATGACCCATCTGCAACACGCGACCGACTCAGACGGTGTTCGTTTGGTCCCGGCCGTCGCGTTCGGCTTCGTCCTCAGTGCCGGCCACATCAACCACGCCATCGTGGCGTCGCTGATCAGCTTTGCCGCATTGGTCGCCGGAGCGCCGTTCGGGTACGCCGATTGGCTGGGCATGTTCGCACTCGCCGCAGTCGGCAACATGGTGGGCGGTCTGGGGCTCGTGACCACCCTGCGCCTCATACAGGTGCCGCACAAAGTCGCGACGGAACGTCGCTGACCAGCTGCGTCTCGATTACTCGGTCTTGCCCGATGCTGTGGCCACGAAATCCGCCGCGACGTCGCGCAATTTGCGGTTCGTTCGTTGGGACTGGTCGGCCAGGACCTCGAACGCCGTGTCGGCGTCGATGCCGCGCAAGGCCATGAGAATGCCCTTGGCCTGCTCTATCGGTGCGCGGTGTGCCATCGCTTCCCGCAACCCGTCCGCGATGTCGGCGACAGTCCGGTAGCGCGCGAAATCGCCGATCGCACGCCCGACGGCCGAGGTGACCACGGACAGCAACTCCGCATCCACGTCGTCGAACGCGCTGGGGTCCTCCCCGTAGATGTTGACTGCGCCGAAGCGGTCGGTGTCCGCAAGCACCGGGGCAGCGAGAAAGGAATGCACGCCCTCGGATCGAGCGGCCGGTCCGAATTCCGGCCACCGATCGTCGGTCTCGTCGCAGTCCACGACGACGGTCTCGCCTGTCCGCGCCGCGTGCAGGCACGGACCCTGATCCGTTCGATACTGCTGCTTATCGATCTCGAGAGTTTTGCTGTCGGTGTAGACGGCGGTGTACGTCCGCTTGTCGAAGTCGACCGTCACACTGCAGTACTGCGCGCTCGGGATGACCGTGCGCACCGAATCTGCCGCCCGCTGAAGCAATTCGAGCAAGTCGTCGTCGTTCTCGATTCTCGGTCCGAGCGACAGAACGATCCGGCCGAACTCGGCTGCTGCCATCACACGTGGCGCCAGAGCCGCCTCCGCATGTCCATTGTCCATACGCTATTCGACCACACGCACCCGATCCGACTGCTCCCGTCGGTCGCCGCTGTGTCGCTTTGCTCGAACAGCCGTCCAGGACAGACTGTCCCCGTATCGTTCGAGACCCGGGTGTCCCGGAAAGTCGTACCAACCCGGACGTAGAGGCGCGGGACGCTGCGGACTTGCGGCGGCGAGCAACAACAGGCTCATTCTCTCGAACACGTACCCGAATCTCACAGTCATGGCAGCCACCCTTTCTCGGGCAGTCGTCTGCCTGTCGCAATAGTGACCGACGGATCTCTCGAACCTGCAATTTCCGGATCACGGACCGATAACGGTAGAGCCACTGCTGTATCACGAAGAATGGCTGGTCAACGGTCGACCCTGTGATCGGCGCCATGAAATTCGACTCCGTGTGACGTCCACCCGCAGCGGAACGATTCTGGCCCACAGTGGGTTCGAATGATGTACCCACAATCGGGGCTAGGAGGAATTGATGTTGACAATTGTCGTCGGAACTCTGATCGGCGTGGCCGTTCTGTCGTGGCCCGCACTGTCCGCGGGTGATGGACTCGACTTCAACGGCCGGCAGGTCGCTCAGACGTACCGGGGCCGCTGAGCAGTCGATCTCGACCGCCGGTGTGACGCGGGGCACCGGCGCGGGTGAGTACGCGGGAATCCAGGCGCGGAGACGGCGCCGATTCCTCGCATGCCCGAAACCTTGCCCACGAAGCGGATGTATGCCCATAATGTGAGTGACGGTGTTCGCCGTCACACCGAACGTCACTCACACCGTTGGGATCAAGACCTCATGTCCGACCTCTGGATCGTGATCAATACCGCGGTTGCCGTGCTCGCCGTGGTCGTCTTCATAGTTCGCTTCCACCTCAACCCGGTCGTATCCCTGGTCCTCGGGGCGGCGTACCTGGGCTTGGCCACCAAGCTGGGTGTCTCGACAACCGTCGACACGATCACGGGCGGCTTCGGCGAGATCATGGCCGAGGTGGGACTGCTGATTGCGTTCGGCGTGCTGATGGGGGCCGTTCTGCAGGAGATGAACGCCATCCAACGTTTGGTGGGGACGCTGTTGCGGACCTTCGGACCCAAGCGACTCCCCTACGCGCTGTCCCTGACCATCGCCACCGTGTTGCAGTCGATCTTCCTCGACGTCCTCCTCGTGATCTCGGCACCGCTCGCCCGCAACCTGGCTCCGAAGATCGGCAAGGCCGGAACCGCCCGCATGGCAACAGCTCTGGCGATATCGCTGGAGTGCGGAATCGTGTTCATGGTTCCGGGTGTCGCGACCCTGGCCCTCGCCGGACTGCTCGGAGTACCACTCGGCAAGATGATGATCTACGGCTTCGTACTCATCGTTCCCGTCGTGGTGCTCTCCGTCGCCATCATGTCGTTCGTATTCCGGCACGGGTGGTGGAACGAGAGCAAGGACGAGCAGCAGATTCGCCCGTCCGTGACGGTCGACGAACCCACCGAACCCACCGACCCCACCGACCCCACCGACCCCGAGGAGTACGACGCATCGGGGACAGGCGGCGTCGCGCAGAAGGTTCGCGTCGAGAAGCAGACGCGGCTCGTGGTCCTGTTGTCGCCGCTGCTCACCGCACTCGTGCTGATTGCCGTGGGTGCAGTGCTCGACGTAGCAGAGGTCGAACAGCCCATTGTCTCGTTCCTGTCCAGTCCGGTCATCGCGCTGCTCATCGGATTGATCGGCACCTGCCTGATCGCGCGCTACGCCGTCGGCCAGGAGCGTGTGGAGAAAGCATTGGCACGTGGCTTCTCGGAGAGCGGGCAGATACTCATCCTGACCGGAGTCGGTGGGTCGCTCGCTGCCGTGATCGGCGAAGCCGGCCTCGGCGACATCCTCGGCGGATATTTCACGGCAAGCACCGCCGCGCCACTCCTCATGGTGTGGGCGATCGCCGCAGCCCTCCACGTTGCCGTCGGGTCCGTCACCATCTCGGCCATCACGTCCGCCGGCATCCTCGCCCCCGTCGCGCCGCTCATCGGACTCGATCCGGTGTTCGTCGCGCTGGCCGCCGGCGCTGGTTCGTTGTTCGCGGTACATGTCACCAGCAACACGTTCTGGCTTCTGCAATCCCTCATGGGTCAGACGACACGCGGCACCCTCAAAACGTGCTCGGTGGGCGTCTCGCTCGCCTCCGTCATCGCCATACTGATCATCGTGCCGATGAGCTACGTCCTGTGACCGCGCCCGATAATTCGTCCGAGAAAGGGCCACCCGTGTCAGAAGATGCACTGCCGCTGAGCGGAATTCGAGTTCTCGAACTCGGCAATTACATCGCCGCACCGACCGCCGCCCGCATGCTAGCCGATTTCGGGGCCGAGGTGATCAAGGTCGAACGTCCCGGAACCGGTGACGAGCTGCGGAACTGGAGACTCTATTCCGGCACGACGTCCATGCTGTTCCGCACCATCAACCGGAACAAGAAGTCGATCGTGCTCGATCTTCGTACCGAGCAGGGACGCAAGGACGTAGTGGATCTCGCTGCGACGTGCGACATCGTCCTCGAGAACTTCCGTCCGGGAACCCTGGAGAAATGGGGTATCTCGCCCGAGGTGCTCAGCGCCGCGAATCCCGACCTGATCGTCACCAGAATCTCCGCTTTCGGTCAGACCGGGCCGATGTCGGAACGGCCCGGATTTGCCGCTGTCGCAGAAGCATACGGCGGATTTCGCAACCTGGTCGGTGACCCGGACCGCCCGCCGGTCCGAGTCGGAGTGTCGATCGGCGATTCGATCGCCGGACTCTACGCCGCGTTCGGATGCGTCATGGCGCTGTTCCAACGCCAGACGACGTCGTCGACACTGTCGTTGTCCCAGCGCACCATCGACGTCGCCCTGAACGAATCGATTCTGTCGATGATGGAGTCGCTGATCCCGGACTATCTCGCCTACGGCATCGAACGCGAACGCGTCGGAGGGCGTATGGAAGGTATTGCGCCCTCGAACGCCTACGTCTGCAACGACGGCCACTCGATCATCATCGCGGGCAATGGCGACGCGATCTTCCAGCGCTACATGGAGACAATCGAGCGTCCCGACCTCGGCGCGGACCCCGGTCTGAAGTCCAACGCCGGCCGGTGGACACGACGCGACGAACTCGACGCCGCCATCAGCGCCTGGACCGGATTACGTTCTCGCGAACAGGCTTTGGCCATTCTCGACGACGCAGGCGTGCCCTCCGGCCCCATCTACACCGCAGCCGACATCGTGGTCGACGAACAGTACGCGGCGCGAAACATGATTCAGAACTTCCGCGTCGACACCGGGGCAGACGAGCTCACCGACGTCGGTTTCGTCGGCGTGGTTCCCGTGATCGGCGACAAATCGATCCCGATTCGCTCTGTCGGACCCGACCTGGGCGAACACACACGAGAAGTGCTGTCGAGCTTGCTCGGCAGGACCGACGAGGAACTGGACGGCTGATGTACGAGTTCACCCCCACTGCCGGCCTGCGTGACGTCACCCTCAGAGACGGCCTGCAGCTCACCGGAAAGATGCTCCCGACCGATCGCAAACTCGAGATCGTGCGCGAGCTGCAGGCCCTCGGTGTGCCCGCGCTCGAGATCGGTTCGCTGGCCCGAGCCGACAAGGTCCCTCCGATGGCCAATACGCTCGAGGTGATCGCCGAGCTGACAGCCGAGGAGCTGGCGACGTGTTGGGTGTGGGTCGCGACACCGCGACACGTGGAGAAGGCGGCCGCGGCGGGCGCCCGCAACTTCCAGTACTGCTTCTCGGCATCGGATGCTCACAACGAAGCCAACATCGGGCGCAGTACCGAGGCCAGTATCGCCGCCATGCCCGACGCGGTCGACATCGCTCGATCCGTCGGCGGCGCAATCGAACTCTGTATCGCAACGTCCTTCACGTGCCCGTTCGACGGGCCGGTTGCGGAAGAGCGCGTACTGGCCATCGCGAACGACGACAGAACGGACGGAGCCACCGACATCGTCGTCTGCGACACACTCGGACAGGCGGTTCCGGCGCAGGTCTCGTCGCTGATCACTCGCGTCGGATCCGAAACCCCTCGGCGCCGCATCGTCTTTCACGGCCACGACACGTGGGGCCTCGGTGTCGCGAACACCCTTGCGGCCATCTCTGCCGGCGCGACGATGGTCGACGGCGCCCTCGGCGGTCTCGGCGGATGCCCCTTCGCACCGGGCGCCAGCGGCAACACCGCCAGCGAGGACGTCCTGTTCGCCACTCGCCCCGACTGGTTCACACCAGCCACCCTCGCCTCGCTGGTCGACATCTCGGAGAAGCTGCTGGCCGAACTCCGAGAACCGTTGCGCTCCAAGGCCGTACAGGGTGCGCGGTCCAACGCCTCCGCGTTCGAGTGGGTCGTGTGAGCAGAATACTGGTCACGACGCCGATACCGGACCCCGGACCGTCGATCCTCGAGGCCGCAGGCGAGGTGGAGGTCCGGGCACTGGGAGCCGCGGAACTCGCCGACGCCTGCGCGTCCGGTCGCTACGCTGTCGTCGTGTCGCAGCTCGGTGACCGATTCGACGGAGCCCTACTCTCGCGCGCGCAGATCGTCGGAATCTCCAACTACGCGGTGGGATACGACAACATCGATGTCGCCGCCGCGACCGAACACGGCATCACGGTGACCAACACACCCGGCGTACTCACCGATTCGACAGCAGACGTCGCCCTCCTCCTGATGCTGGCGACTGCGCGACGGGCGATCGAAGCCGATGCGTTCGTGCGCGCCGGGCTCTTCGACGGGTGGAAGCCGGAGCTGATGCTGGGCACCGACGTATCGGGTCGGGTGCTCGGCCTCGCCGGTTTCGGGCGCATCGCGCGCGCAACGGCGCGGCGCGCGTTGGCGTTCGGGATGACGGTGAACTTCTGCCCACGCCCGCCCGGTGATCGACCCGTCTCCGATTCCGAACTCGGCGAATTCGCGGGGCGCGTGAATCACGTGTCGTGGGACGACATCGTCACCGGAAGCGACTTTCTGTCACTGCACATTCCGCTCTCCGACGCCACGCACCATCTGGTCGATTCCGCGGCCCTGTCGGCCATGAAGCCGTCGGCCGTTCTGATCAACACCGCACGTGGACCCGTCGTCGACGAGACTGCGTTGGTGACGGCTCTGCACGACGGCGTCATCGCCGCGGCCGGGTTGGACGTGTACGAACACGAGCCACGACTGGCACCCGGTCTCGCCGACCTACCCAACGTGGTACTGCTCCCCCATGTCGGCAGCGCGACCGTCTCCGTCCGGTCGGAGATGGCACGGTTGTGCGCCACCAACGCGGCGGCAATGGCCACCGGCTCGAAGCCACCGCACTGTGTCAATCCCGAAGCGTGGTGAATCCCGGAGCGTGGGTTCACGCCGGGTAGCGGCCGCCGAGCGTGCGCGTGATGCGTTCCGCATGCGAGATCAGCAGATCCACCCACTCCTCGCATTGCTCCTGCGGCATCCGCAGTGTCGGTCCACTGATCGTGACGGCGCCGATGATGTCGGCCGCGGAATCGAAGACGGGCGCCGACAGACCGGACGCTCCGCTCTCCCGCTCCCCCGTGGTGATCGCGTACCCGTCGGCGCGCGTCCTGGCCAGCAGCGACCGGGCCTGATCGGCCTCCGTCACCGTCGCGTCCGTCATGGGCTCGAGTTGCTGCGACAGAATGCGGTTCGCGAGAACGTCGTCGTACGCCAGCAGCACGCGGCTGGCCGAGCCTGCACTCAGCGGAATCACTTTGCCCACGTACATGTCTCGCCGCAGCGCGTGGCGCGTCTCCGCGATCGCGACACACACCCGATAGTTCTGCTCGGGCCGAAAGAAACACGCCGTCTCGGTCGTCTCGTCACGCAGGTCCCGGAGGACGGGGTTGACCACGGAGAGAACGTCCAGATCCTTCACCGCCGTTGCAGCCCAGTAGGCCATCCGGATACCGATCCGGATCCCGTCACCGTTTCGGTCCAGAAAGCCCTGCTGCACAAGGTTGGTCACCAGACGCTGCACCGTCGACGTGGGTAGTCCCGTCGTCTGCTGGATCTCACCGAGCGACATCGACGGCCGGTCGAAGGAGAAGGCGTCGAGAATCTCGGTGATCTTGCCCAGCACCAACAACGGTTGCTGCCGCGACGTCGCCCCACCCTCACTGGTCATCAGACCAATCTACGGGGTCGACCTATCGCATCAGCGCAGATCCGACGCCTGCACGCGTGTGGGAGGTGGGCCCACGAACTGCACGTCGAGATCAGCAAGATCACCGAGTTTGCTCATCAGGAAACCCGGGTCGACCAGCCCTTCCGTGTAGACCGCATTCTCGGTCGCGACGCCGGTGATGTCGAAGAACGGTTCGAAGACGTCCGAGGTGAGCATGCCCAGCATGCGCGTGTTGTGGGCGTCGAACGCAAAGCTGTGCACGGTTCCTGCGGGTGCGTGAACGAAGTCACCTTCGGTGAGGAGTCGTTCGGTTCCGTTGGCGTACAACCACACACGTCCCGACAGGCAGAAGAAGTTCTCGGTGTGCAAGCGGTGAAAGTGTTGCGGGATGTACGGCGCCTTCGCTCCGGCAGTCAGCACCGAGAAATACCTGCCGCCGGTGTTGCGGCCGCGGGCGCCGATGGAATTCATCGAATCCGGCCACTCCCGATTGTCGCCGGTATGGGCGCGCAGGAAGTACCCCTCGACCCCGTCCGGCAGTACGTCGTCCCACGCGTCCGACGCTGCGATCATCGGAAGATCCTGCAGCAAAGCAGGTCCGGGCACCAGCACCTGTCCCGTCGTCACCACGACGCCGGCTTTGCCGTCGGCAGAGTAGACGCGGCTGTCGACGGCGCCGCCGGAGGTATGGAGGGCGTCCAGTGCGCCACCCGGCGCGCACCACATCAACAGCTTGGTCTGGTGGCCCAACATCCGATACGCCACCGGCGTTCCCGGCGGAACGTGCACCGAGTCACCGACACCGAGAATTCTGCTCTCGCCCGGTAACCAAAATTGCGCGAGTCCGGCGAAGACGTAATAGGAGCGCTGATGGTCGGCGAGGCTGTGGAAACCGGACCCTGCGCCGCGGGGTCCGAGCACGAACGCCGCGTCGAACAGTCCACCCGTGTCGGATGCACGGGCGATGACGGTCCACAACTGATTGTCGATTTCGTACCTGAGACCTTCACCGCTCGCCACCGCATACGGAACCTGTTCGCCGGGAAGCGCATCGATCACAGGAGCCAGCCCGTGGATTGCATCGAGGTCGGGCGCGGTGTTCATGATGCTCCTAGGTGTCGGGTGAAGAAGTCTCCGATGACGTCGAATCCGAAATCGGCGGGCTCATCCGTGCGGGTGGACCCGTGGCCGGTGAGGCGTCGTGCACGGGCGGTGCCCTCGGCGGCGAGCCTGCCGCTGTCGAACACGGGTGCGTCCGGTCGTCCCGGCGGATTCAGAAACCCATGCTGGTAGCCGTCGAGCAGGTAGAGCTCGGCGTCGACACCGGCTGCCGTCAGCGCATCGAGCAGTCGGATGCTGTGATCGTCGCCGACCAGCACGTCGGCTGTGCCGTGCGAGATCTGAAAAGGAGGAGCGTCCGCTGTCACCTGGTGGATCGGACTCGCGGCGTGCGCGAGTTCCGGGTGATCGACGGGATCGCCACCGAGGAGGCGGCCCTCGGGTGTCGAGGCGGGCGTATCCATCCCGGGCAGTGACGCCGGCGCCGTAACCTCACCTCCGACGAGCGTTGCCGGACCATAGGATTCGGCCACGGCGCTCACCGACGCGTCACCGTCGGTGGCCACCTCCCCCGGCAGCGCCGTCGTTGCGGACGTCAGTCCGGTGAGCGCGGCGAGATGACCACCGGCGGACGATCCCCATATCGCGAAACGATCGGGATCGAGACCGAACTCCTCGGCGCTCGCGCGCAGAAAGCGAACGGCGGACCGGACGTCGTGCAGTTGAGCCGGGAACAACGCGTCGGCGCTGAATCGATACGAGACGCTCGCCATGGCAAGGCCGCGAGCACAGAAGTACTGGTCGAAACTCGGAGCGAGAGTGCGGTCACCCGACATCCATCCGCCGCCGTGAACGAACACGACCAGCGGCCATGGTCCGCCGCCGTCGGGAGTGACCAGGTCCAGCGCCAACGGTCCGCTGTCGCGCTCGATGTAGACGAGGCCTTCGTAAGTCGTCACCGTCACAGTCTCCGGGAGTTCCGGCCGGTGGACCAGGACCGTTTCCGCAACCATCATGTGTCTGAGCCTTATGATCGACCGGTGGACATCACCGCGACGCATCTGCGGTACTTCCTCGCAGTGGCCACCGAACTACATTTCGGCCGGGCTGCGGCGGGCCTCCACATCTCGGCGCCCTCGCTCAGTCAGCAGATCAGCACCTTGGAGAAGAGGCTGGGACGACCATTGTTCGTGCGTACGTCGAGGCGGGTCGAACCGACCGCGGACGGCGTGGCCCTCATTCCCCTCGCTCGGCGGACGATCGATGCACTCGACGCTGTGATCGATTGGGCTTCAGGTGAAGTCACTTCGTTGGTACGTATCGGCGTCATGGCCCCGAACCTTCACACCGATGCCGCATTGTCCACTGCCGTACACCGATTCCCCGAAGTGTCGTGGGAGGTCCACAGCATCGGATTCGCCGACGCGATCGACGCCCTCCGTCGAGACGACATCGACGTGGCACTCGTGGTCTCGACCGATCGGCCCGCAGTCGACGGAATTGCCTCGACTGTGCTGTGGGTCGAACGCCGCGTTCTGCTCGTTCACGATCGGCACCACCTCGCGGGCGCCTCCGGGGTTCGGATGTCGGACATCGCCGACGAGTCGTTCATCGGAATACGGGACACGCTCGGCAGCCGGAATTGGTTTCCCGACACCGTCACAGCGCGGGTTCGGCCCATAGCCAACAACTTCGACGAAGTGTTGCAACTGTGCGCTGCGGGGGTCGGGGTGAACATCGCAGGCTCGGGTTCCGCCGGCGCCTACGCCCGGCCGGGCATCAGCTACGTTCCGATCATCGACGCCGCCGACGTGACGACCTACCTCTGCCGTCGATCGTCGAGCACGGGAGATTCCGTCCATGAGTTCGAGTCGATCGCACTCGAGATCGCGAGCGCCGCGCCGCGGTCCCGGTTGGACGCCGAACCGAACGGGCACACCTGAGCGGTGAACTCCGCCCGCACGACGCTCTCGCACCTCACGAGGTTCGCCACCCGCGTGCGTGGCCGCATGTTCTCGACCGATCTCGCGCTGCTGTCCGCCGGTCTCACCTTCTATTCTGCGATCGCCGTGGTTCCGCTTCTCCTGCTCGGCTTCTGGGCGTGCGCGCTCGTGACGTCGAAGGAGCACGTGATCACGCTGGCAACCGATGTGTCGCAGTTGATTCCCAACGGCATGGGTGCACAACCGCTGGTGGTCGACGTTGCCGAGGCGGGCGCGAACCTGGGATTGCTGGGTGCGCTCGTGTGCATCTTTCCCGCCACGTACTACGGCGAGGGGTTCCGGCGCGTTCTGCTCCGGTACACCCGAGTGACGGAGACGCGCATCGGCTATCGCGGGCGAATTGCCTCTCTTCCCGTTCTCGTCCTGTCACCGGTGTTCCTGTACGTCCTTCTCGAAGCCGGGGCATGGATGTGGTCGACGACCGGGAGTGGTTCCGTGCCCGCGGTCGCGTTCCGGGTGTGGTTCGGCCTCGTCGTTCTCTGGTTGGTTCTCGCGATTCCGATCGGCTGGGTGTACCGCGTGGTCTCGCCGGTGCAGCCGTCGTGGAGATCGGTGGTGATCGGCGCCCTGACGACGTCGTCGATGGTCGCCGGCTTTCTGCAGGGGTTTGTGCTGTTTCTCTGGATTCCTTACGACCTCGGCCGGCCGTTCGGCGGATTGACCGTGGTCGGTGCGGTCATCGCCGTCGGATTCTGGTTGTGGTTGCTGCACGCGGTGGTACTGGCCGGGTGGGCTTTCACCCTGCAGCTGTCGACGACGCGGGCCGGTGGTCCTGCGTCACCAGATCCCGATGGGCGACAACCAGAAACTGCGTGAGCCCGACAACGGCCAGCAAGGCTCCGACGACAGCTCCGATAATGGCCGACAGCTGAGCGTGTATCGGCACGAGCCACACCGCGCACAGCGTGACGATGGTGGTGATCACCCGAGAAGGACGCTCCCACACCGTGATCACCGCGATGTCCGTCAGACCGGCAGCGGTCGCCCGTGCTCGCGCCGTCTCCTGCAGCATGGTCAGCACCGACACTGCGATGACGAGCGGAAGCGGGGCACCCACGACAGCGAGGCACGCGAAAAACATGAGGTCGCAACACCTGTCGGCAACGGAGTCGATCACGTAACCGAAGGACGATTCCTTACGCTGCATCACCGCGACGGCGCCGTCCAACCCGTCGAAAACGGAGGCGAGCAGGACGGCAACTGCGGCGAGTAGCACCCAGGAGCCTCCCGATGCGGTCATCGCCACTGCGGAGACAGCCACGGCCACACCGAATGCCGTCACGACGCTGGGCGACACCTTGAGCCGCACCAACGGGAACGCAATCCGGAACATCACGGTGAGCCACCCGCGCAGGAGCGGTGAGCCGACGTCCGCGTCGCCATGCAGCGCGGACCACCGCGCCAGATACTCGGCTCTTTTCATCACACTCGTCGAACCCGTCCGCGTCGCTGCCGAAGAGCGCGCTCGAGGTCCGTTTGCCCGTTCCGTTCGATTCCGAAACGGCGACGGAAACTTTCTAGACCACGAGACTGAGCAGCAGGACGACGCCCAGTCCGCTGACCGACAGCACCGTCTCCATGATGGACCACGTCTTGATGGTCTGGCCGACGGTCAGCCGGAAGTACTGATTCACCAGCCAGAAGCCGGCGTCGTTGACGTGGGAGAAGAACAGCGACCCCGCACCGACGGCGAGCACCACCAACGACACCTGACCGGAGGGCATGTCGGCAACCAGCGGAACGATCAGCGACGATGCAGTGATCGTCGCGACGGTGGCAGATCCGGTGGCGAGTCGGATCAGGACGGCGATGACCCAGGCGAGAACCAATACCGACACGTTGGCTCCGTCGGCCCAGCGGGCGAGGAGCGTGCCGATACCGGTGTCCACCAGCACCTGTTTGAATCCGCCTCCCGCTGCGACGATCAGGATGATTCCCGCGATCGGCGGCAGACCCGACTCGATGCACTTGGTGACCTCGTCGCGGCCCATCCCCGCGCCCTTACCGAGGGTGAACAAACCGACGATGACGGCGATGAGAAGGGCGATCAGCGGCGTGCCGAGGGTGTCGAAGACTTGCCGAACCGCGTTCGACTTGTCGTCGATGAAGATGTCCACCAACGCTTTGCCGAGCATCAGCACCACCGGCAGCAGAACGCTGAACAGGGTGATGCCGAACGACGGCCGACGCTTGTTCGCCCGGTCGGCGAATCCGTCCGCCTCGAAGGTGTCGGGTGCGTCCACCACGACCCATCTACCGGCCAGCTTTCCGAACAGCGGTCCCGCCAGGATGATCGTCGGTACCGCGACGACAACACCCAGGGCCAGCGTGACGCCCAGGTCGGCCCCGAGCAGTCCGATGGCCGTCAAGGGTCCGGGGTGGGGCGGGACGAAGCCGTGCATGGCGGAAAGCCCCGCCAGAGCGGGGATTCCGACAGTGATCAGGGAGAGCTGCGAGCGGCGAGACACCAGGTAGATGACCGGGATCAGCAGAACGAGACCGATCTCGAAGAACATGGGCAGCCCGATGATCGCGCCCACCAGAGCCATGGCCCACGGCAACATTCGCGGTGAGGCGTGTCCGACGATGGTGTCGACGATCTCGTCGGCGCCTCCGGAGTCGGCGAGCAGTTTGGCGAACATCGCACCCAGGGCGATCAGGATGCCGACGCTGGCCGTGGTGTCACCGAATCCCTTCGAGAACGAGGTCAGAACAGTCTGGACGTTCTCGCCCGCAATGATTCCCACGGTCAGTGCCCCGAAAAGCAACGACAGGAACGGGTGGAGTTTGAGCAGCGTGATCAGCACGACGATCACGGCGATTCCCACCACGAACGCCAGCACCAGCTGCAACCCGGACGCCACCGGTTCCGTCAATGTCGGCGCGTCCTGGGCCAGAAGGGAGATTCCAGTGGTCATTCGACGCTCCTGTCGAGTCCGCTTCGGCCGTCACCGAAAACGTGTAGGAGCCATTCTGCTCACGCGGCGTCCTTCGTGGCCAGCAATTCGATCCTCGGTAGGGCCACGGCCATCACGGGCAAATACGCCGGAGCCCATATCGGCACGCCGAAGCTGAGAGTGCATCCCTCACGCGTGGGGATCACCTCGTGGCGGGTGGCCGGTACTCCGGCAACGCGCCACGCCCATGCCCGGCCGTCGTCGAATTCGGTGATCACGAAGGGAAGAGGCACCCCGACCGGAGTCCACACCTTGCCGCGCGACCCCGATCTCAGGGGCCCGTCGTCGTCGAGGTCGGCCGCCGACACAGTCGGACCCCACACGGGCCAGTCCCGCAGATCGACGATCACCTTCCACACCGCTTCGGGCGGCGCAGCGATATCGAGGTCGACTGTCGGCATTCGGTGACGGAAACCCAGGCGCATTCCTCCGACGATAGCCAAGGGACGCACCGGGACGGACGTCGTCCGGGTCATCCAGCGACGATGGCCTCGTCGGCACGATAAGTCGCCCAGGGTGTTTCACGCAGTGCAGGGCAGTGCTCCGGGGTGGGGTTGTGCGCGATCTCGATCATCTCGTCGAGTGCGTCGCGCGCGGCGGCCAGATCAGCCATCGCGGCGGTGATGCGTTCGCGTTCGGTTGCCATGAGTGCAAAGATCTCGGGGGACGACTCGCCTTTGTCGACGCACGGAAGTAGCTGCAGGACAATACGACTCGACAGTCCGGCAGCAAAGAACTGCTGGATCAGTTTCACCCGCTCGACAGCAGCCTCCGTGTATGTCCGTTGGCCGCTCGGGGTGCGTTCGGACTCGAGCAGTCCCTGCTCTTCGTAGTAGCGCAACGCGCGGGCGCTTACTCCTGCGCGGTCGGCAACATCACCGATTCGCATGCCGGCACCTCCCTGTGAGTCCGTTTACGTCGACTGGACTTGCCCTTGACGTCAACGTCAGGTTCTACGGTAGCGGATGTCGAGGCAAGGAGCCCCGTCTACCGAAAGAAGGCACCATGATCGTGTCCGACCACATCGCCTTCGTCACCGGCGCCAACCGCGGCATCGGCCGCCAGTTCGTCCTCGAACTGCTCGACCGCGGCGTGAGCAAGGTGTATGCGGCGGCCCGCCGCCCGGAGACCCTGAACTTCGACGACGACCGGGTGTATCCCGTGCGGCTCGACCTGTTGGACCACGATTCGGTCGTTGCCGCGGCTTCCACGGCAACAGACGTCACCCTCCTGGTCAACAACGCCGGAGTCTCCACGGGCGCGTCGCTCGTCACCGGCGACCTGAGCGAGATCCACCGCGAGATGGACACGCACTTCTGGGGCACGTTGGACGTCATCCGCCAATTCGCTCCCGTCCTGGCGTCCCGGAACGGAGGCGCGATCGTCAACGTTCTCTCCGCGCTGTCATGGTTCGCAGCTCCCGGCAGCGGTGCGTATTCGTCGGCCAAAGCCGCCGAATGGAACATGACGAACGGTGTGCGTCTGGAACTCGCGTCCCAGGAGACGTTCGTCCAGGGCGTTCTGCTCGGCGCAGCGGACACCGACATCGCCGCAGGATACGACGGGCCGAAGATCGATCCCCGCGACGTGCCGCGCCGCTCCCTCGACGGTCTGGCCGACGGTTCGATCGAAGTGATCGTCGACGATTGGACCGCGATGGTGAAGGCCTCTCTCGCCGGCGACCCGGCTCCGTTCTACGCGCAGATGACAGAGCTTCTGGGTGCCGGCTGAGCGGTGCGACGGGGGTCTCGCTGCGCACACAACATCCGCCGAGCCGGCAGCACCGAATCAAAGCTCGACAGGTTTCGTCGAACGTTTCGAGGGAATCCCCGGATTCGAGTAGCGAGACCGCTGCGCAGACGAGCAGAAGGCACCACCATGACGCAGCCATTGCGCCCGCGAGGCAAGAGCACCCGAATCGGTCGAAAGCCTGTCGACGACATGGTCGAGACTCCGGTGGCCACGGCGTCGTTACTGACCGCACTCCCGAGCGCACGGTTCATTCGACAGGAACAGCGACCCTCGAGCTTCGGGCAGTACGTCGTGCAACCGAAGCAGTAAGGACCGTGGGCGGACCGGGTCGATCCGAGAAGATGGGCCCCCGGCTCGACCCGTGACAGACTTCCACCTGATGACCACCGACCCTCCGTCACTGTTCGCAGCGGCCGACGACGACTCGCGCCCGTTGGCCGACCGGCTGCGCCCGACCCGTCTCGAAGACGTTGTAGGACAGGATCATCTGCTGTCCGACGATGCTCCGCTGGGGCGAATGATCTCGCAGCAGCGTCTGTCGTCCATCATTCTGTGGGGACCCCCGGGGTGCGGTAAGACGACCATCGCTCGGTTGCTGGCCGAACGGACCGAATTGATCTTCGAGCCGTTGTCTGCGACGTTCGCCGGTGTCGCAGACTTACGCAAGGTGTTCTCGACCGCGCAGAAACGGCGGGAAGTCGGGCAGGGCACGTTGCTCTTCGTCGACGAGATCCACCGGTTCAATCGAGCACAGCAAGACAGCTTTCTGCCTTACGTCGAAGACGGCACGATCGTGCTGGTCGGTGCGACCACCGAGAATCCCAGCTTCGAGCTGAACGGCGCCTTGCTGTCCCGATGCCAGGTCATGATTCTGCGGCGCCTCGACGCGCCTGCCCTCGATGCTCTCGTGCGACGGGCCGAACACGCCGCAGGTCGGCCGCTCCCGGTCGATGCCGATGCGCGAGCAGCGTTGTCTGCCATGGCCGATGGCGACGGCCGATACCTTCTCAACATGGTCGAGCAGCTTTACTCGCTGCCTCCGAGCGATGCGCAGTTGCAGGTCTCCGGGCTCGCAGAAGTGATTCAGAAGCGGGCCCCGATCTACGACAAAACGCAGGAGAGCCACTACAACCTCATCTCGGTTCTGCACAAATCGATGCGTGGCTCCGACCCCGACGCCGCCTTGTACTGGTTGGCCCGGATGCTCGACGGCGGCGAGGACCCGCTCTACGTCGTACGCCGGCTGGTCCGATTCGCGAACGAGGACATCGGACTCGCCGACCCACAGGCGGTTCATCAGGCGTTGGCCGCATGGGACGTCTACGAGCGACTCGGATCGCCTGAAGGCGAGCTCGCGATTGCACAAGCGGTGGTCTACCTCGCGACGTCACCGAAATCGATTGCTGTGTATCGGGGCATGAACGCTGCGACCAAAGCCGCACGAGCTACGGGGTCGCTGGCGCCACCGTTGCACAGCCTGAACGCACCGACCCGACTGATGAAAGACATCGGTTACGGGAAGGACTATCGATACGACCCCGATACCCTTGATGGCTTCTCCGGTGCGAACTATTTCCCGGACGACGTGGAGCGGGAAATCTTCTATCGACCCACCGACTTCGGGCACGAGCAGAACGTGAAGAAGCGCCTCGAGTACTGGGCGGAGCTACGCCTACGGTCGACGTCGGACCGGCGCTCGGACGATTGACGACGAATCTCTTGGTTGTGTGCCATCGGACACAGAACGACGTCCCGGTCGGACGCCCTTCTCTCGAATCAGGCAAGCTTAGCGTTACCTAACCACTCATGCCTGAAAGCGATCGACGTGAAACGCACCCTTCTCGCTACAATCGTCGCCGTACTCGCTGCGCTATCGGTTTCTGCCTGCTCGAGCGCAGCCGACAACTCGTCTGCGCCGTCGTCCGCCGCGTCTGCGCCTTCCGAAACCGTCGGCGACTCACCCGGCCCGACCGCCGTTCCGGACGGAATGGGATCCGGTGTCGCAGACGCCGTATTTCCGCGCACGGTCACCCATTTCGCTGGTTCGACCGACATTGCTTCCGAACCCAGAAAAATCGTCGTCATCGCCACCGGCCAACTCGATGCTGTCCTCACCCTCGGTGTCGTACCCACCGGTGTCGCATACGGCGACGGCGCATCGCTGGTTCCCGACTACGTCGCCCGGTCGTTCCCGCAGTACGACGATGAGATGGCGTCCTTCGTCGACGTCGGCAATCGCCAGGACGTGAACCTCGAAGCCATCGCCACGATCCAGCCCGATCTCATCCTCGCGAACAAGGCCGCGTCGGAAGAGAACTACCCGTTGCTGTCCGCGATTGCACCCACCGTTCTCACCGAGGGGACCGGCGTGAACTGGAAGCAGGACTTCCTTCTGCTCGCCGATGCACTGGGCCGGACGGATCAAGCCCAGCAGTTCGTCGACGATTTCGTCGACAGAGCCCACGACCTCGGCGCTTCGGTCGCATCCGCCACTCCCACAGTGTCTTTCGTGCGCTTCACCGCCGACCGCGCACGGGTGTTCGGAGTGCCGTCGTTCGCAGGGTTCATCGCCTGGGACGCCGGTCTGGCTCGTCCGGAAAGCCAGCAGTTCGACAAGACGTCGCAGGACTTCAGCGAAGAACAGATGCACTTGGCCAACGCGGACTGGGTATTCGCGTCCAGCCAGGCCTCCGAATCAGGTTCGACCAGCGACACCTCCACGACCAATCCGCTGTGGACGGGGATGAGCGCGGCACTCGAGAACCACGTCGTGACCGTGGAGGACGATCCGTGGTACCTCAACGCCGGACCCACCGCCGCAACCATCGTGCTCGACGGACTCACCGAATCCCTGACCTGATCTCGATAGTCGAGACGTTTCTCGCCCTCGAGAGAACAATGAACTCATGGTGGACTCGGGTGTCGATCGGTACACGATCGGCGTGGACTTCGGAACCCTGTCGGGCCGAGCCGTTGTCGTGCGCGTCTCGGACGGCACGGAGGTGGCCCATGCTGTTCACGAGTACGCCCACGGCGTTCTCGAGCAGACACTGCCCGGTACCTCCGCACCGCTTCCCGATTCCTGGGCGCTCCAGGTCCCTCAGGACTACCGCGACGTCCTGCGCATCGCCGTTCCGGCGGCACTGAACGCGTCCGGCGTAGCACCGGAACACGTCGTCGGCATCGGGACCGATTTCACCGCCTGCACGATGGTGCCCACCTATGCGGACGGAACTCCCCTCAATGAGGATCCGCGTTTCGCCGACCGGCCGCACGCCTACGTCAAGCTGTGGAAACACCATGCCGCGCAACCGCAAGCGGATCGGATCACGCAACTGGCCGCGCTCAGGGACGAGTCGTGGCTACCCCGCTACGGCGGGCTGATCTCCTCCGAATGGGAGTTCGCAAAAGCGCTCCAGATCTACGAGGAAGACCGCGAGATCTACGACGCGATCGACCGTTGGGTCGAGGCGTCGGACTGGATCGTCTGGCAGCTGTGCGGAACGTACGTACGGAACGCCTGCGCGGCAGGATACAAGGGAAACCTGCAAGACGGGCACTACCCGTCCGAAGAGTTCCTCGCCGAACTGTCCCCCGGTTTCGGCCCGTTCGTAGTCGACAAGCTCGACCAGCCGCTGGGTGAGTTGGGCTCGTGCGCAGGCCGATTGACCGCCGAGGCGGCGGCGTGGACCGGACTTCCGGAGGGCATCGCAGTGGCGGTCGGCAACGTCGACGCGCATGTGACCGCACCGGCCGCCGGCGCGGTGAAGCACGGTCGCATGGTGGCCATCATGGGCACCTCGACGTGCCACATGATGAGTTCTGATCGACTGCAGAACGTTCCGGGTATGTGCGGTGTGGTCGACGGTGGAATCGTCGCCGGCTCCTACGGGTACGAAGCCGGACAGAGCGGCGTCGGCGACATCTTCGAATGATTCACACGTACCGGTGTTCCCGCGTCGTACAGCGAATCCGCCACTGCTGCGGGACAATCGGTGCACGAATACCTCACCGAACTGGCCGGCAACCAGCGCGTCGGCGAGCACGGACTCGTCGCACTCGACTGGCACAACGGCAATCGCTCCGTTCTCGTCGATCACGAGCTTTCGGGACTCGTCGTCGGAACCACACTCGCGACCACACCCGAGGACACCTACCGCGCTCTGCTCGAGGCCACCGCCTTCGGTACCCGTGTCATCGTCGAGGCCTTCCGAGGCAGCGGGGTTCCGGTGGAGGATCTCGTGATCGCAGGTGGGCTCACGCGTAACGCTCTCCTGATGCAAATTTACGCGGACGTGCTGCGAATGCCACTGTCCGTCATCGACTCCGAGCAAGGGGCGGCGCTGGGATCGGCCATCCACGCAGCCGTCGCGGCCGGGTCTTATCCCGACGTGCCCGCCGCTGCTGCGTCGATGGGGAAAGTGCGGCGCCATGCATACTTACCCGACGAATCCCGTTCGCGGGCATACGACGCACTGTTCGAGATCTACCGAGAACTGCACGATCACTTCGGCCGGGACGTCGGCACCATGCGGCGACTCAGGTCGATTCGGCGTGGCGCTGAGAGATAATTTGGCCGGCTCCATTCCGACGTGACCACCAGCTACATCGCTCGTCGCTTACCGCCGACTCCCGGCGAAGCAGCGATGTCCTTCATCCATTTTCGGACTTGGCCTTCGTCGAGATCGGCGAGCGTTCGGATCTCCACACCCCGCGTGGCCTTACCCATTCCGATCGGGGTGACAGGGGGTACCGGATCGAGGAGAGTCGCTCCGTTGATGAACATGAGCTTGACGTGCCCGGCGAAACCGCCGCAGCTGAAGCACCAACCATCACCGACGCCGTAGTACGCCATGCCCCATTTGACCGACCGCGTGAGATTCGGCAGGACGCTGGCCGCGAGTGCATCGACGGCTTCGGCAATGTCCCTTTGCGGCTGCGGGAGGCTGTGGATGTAGTCGAACACCGGTCGATCACCGAGCGCCGCTTTGGCGGCGCTTGCCTTACCGGTCATGGCGGTCGGCAGTGCCGCGGCGTCGTCCGAGGTCGTCTCCGCCCTTCGCTCGACGCGAGGATCGGCAGGCGGTTCGTTCACGGACGTCCCGGCCTCCTCGGTGCGGTCGGTGTTCGCGTCGCGGGACGACCCTCGACGCCGAGCGCTGCTGGCGGTGCGTTCGGTTTCCATGATGCTGTAGACACGATGTCGCCGCGAAACTCATCGCACACACCGTCGGTCGAACAACGGCTGCCCAGTCTCCTTACGAGGCGTGGCCGAAGAGAAACTCGTCGCGCGCACGAATGTGATCCGCGGTTTCCGGGAAGAAGGTGGGAATGCCGAAATCCACGGCCTGCGCCTGAACGTCTTCGACGAACGGCCGTAGGTTCCTCTCGTACGCGTCGAACGCGGCCTGGAAGTTCGGTCCATGCTGTTCGAGCGCGTCTGCAAATGCGGTGGCGCCGATGATCGCCAGTGATCCGCCCATTCCGGCGGCGGGTGAGGCACAGTAGGCGGCGTCTCCGACGAGGACGATGTTTCCATCGGACCATCGGGGCATCTTGATCTGGCACAGCTTGTCGAAGTAGAAGTTGTCGGCCTTCGCCAGTTCGTCGAGCAGAACGGCCGATCGCCCTCCATGGTTCTCGAACTGCTCGGCGACGATGCGACGCATCTGCTCCTGATTGCGGTAGTCGTAGGGTATTTCGGTGTCGGAGTGGAAAGCGAAGCAAACGTCGGTCTTGTCGGTGTAGGAGTTCAACATGACCGTTTTGCCCGGGACGCTGAAGATTTCGGTCACATTCTTGTCGATGATCAACTTGTCCACGATCGAGATCGCGAAGTAGTTGCCGAGAAAGTGACTGAACTGCGACTCGTCCCCGAATTGGAGCTTCCTGACTCTCGAATGGTTTCCGTCGCAGCCGATCACCATCGCGAACTCACGTTCCGCGCCACTGCGGAATTGCGCCCGCACACCACTTGCAGCATCCGACAGGGCGGTAACGGAATCTCCGAAGATTACTTCTACCTCGTCCTCGATCAGCTCGAAAAGTATGCGGAGCAGGTCGTCTCGCGGTACCTCGTAGCGCATCTCCTCGGTGTCGTCGTCCGCCGATGCCGGGGCCATCTGGGCCCCGACCACGTCCTCAGCCGTCGTGAACTCGGTGGACCTGGGCGGCAGGCTGTGTGCGAGTACCAGATCGAATACTCCCATCCTCCTGACGATTTCGACCGTCTGGTCGACGATATCGACAGGGGTGCCACCCTTCTTCAGTCCGTCGGACACCTCCACGAGTGTCACGTGGTAGCCCTGCTTGTTCAACCAGTAGGCCGTTGTCAGGCCGGCGAAACCGGCTCCGGAGACAAGTACGTCCAGGTTTTTCATAGTCGAGTTCCTTGGATCTATTTCGAGGTTTCGGTGGTGGAGAGAACATCCGAGAACGTGCGGTCGAGGCTCGAGAAGGCAACGTCGAGGGTCCGGAGCATGTCGTCGGCAGACGCATTCTGGGGGGAACGGTCCAGCACACTCGACCCGATCTGGTCGTAAATCGCTTGTATGACAGCGACTATGGCCGCGCAGTGCGAGAGTGCAACGACCTTCGCCAGCTCTGGCGTTGTGGCGACGACGGCTTCGGTCATGACCTCGACCTGGCGCTCCCGCTCCTCCAGCGTGAATCGTCGCAAAACACCACTTTCGACGCTCTGCGCCGGGAACTGGCCGCGAGCGAGATCGAGGTCGGTGTGTCGGTATCGCTCGATATCGGCCTCGACGAGCGGCCCTAGAGCAGCGGCCGGAGAGCAGCCCGGACGCCGTTGCCGCACGGCGTCGCGATACATCTCGCGAAATTGCTCGGCCCGATCGAGAACCAGGTCCTGTTTAGCCGAGAAGTAGTTGTACACAGTCTGATCGGAGACATCCGAAGCCATTGCGACGTCGAACATGGTGACGGCGTCGTATCCCCGCTCGGCGAACAGCGCAGCGGCCGCATCGGCGATGCGTTCGCGGGTCTGCGCCTTCTTGCGATCGCGAAGGCCTCCGCTCTTGGTCATGAAGTTAGAGTAACACCAACTTTTGGCACTACCAACGTTTATGCTTTCATGCGGGGCCGGAGCGCCTACTCCCGTAGCGGTTGGACGGGAATCTGGCACAAGGGCCGCACAGCTGTGCGGGACATCCCGCTTGAGACCGGGGCTCTGAAATCGCCGCCAGGTCCCGAACAGCACGAAAGCCCCCCACCTGGACAGGTGAGAGGCTTTTGGTGCTCCCCCATCTGGACTTGAACCAGAAACCTTCGATTAACAGACAGTCCCGACGTGTTCGAGGGGGATCGGGATGAGTCGTAGAAGTACGCCTGAACGGGGCGTTTCGGTCGCGGCCGGCCGTGCCCATTCACGAGCGTTCGTACCTGTCTGTGACACCGCGGTGACACCCGTGATCCGCTGAACGATCACGAACGATGGCCGACGGCGTTTGCCTGAGCACGAGTACAGGGCATGACATTCGTCATGGCCCGCAGATGATGTTGTAACTGGTTCCGATGTCTGCCTGCACTGTTGTTCACCTCTCGCCGAGACGACAGTAAGAACTGCACGAGCCAACCACAGCATCGACGAGGAGGGCACCATGATAATGCCGGAATCGACATCAGCCGACGGGCACGAGCAGCAGACAGTCCAAGATGACAAGGCCATCGAGAAGGTAGATGCCACACAGCTTCTGCTCGACAACCTAGGCGGAACCAGTGGGATGATCTATACCGCGATTCCGGTCGTGGCATTCGTCACCGCCAGCGCTCTGGTGGCCCTTCCGATCGCCGTCGGCGTCGCGATCGCCATCGCTCTGGTAGTCACTGTTCTTCGTCTCAAGCGAGGCGAGCCGATCGCTCAGGCCAGTGGCGGACTATTGGGCGTTGTCGTTGCAGGCGGTGTCGCCGCCTGGACCGGGTCGGCAGGTGGCTATTTCCTCATTGGGATCTGGCTGAGCTTGGGCGGCGCGGCTCTGATGCTGATCTCCATACTTGCCCGACGACCGTTGACCGGACTGCTGTGGAATGCGCTGCACGGCAACGAGTACGCCTGGCGATCTTCTCGCTCGGTTGTCCGCGCCCACTACACCGCGACGACGACCTTCGTCGTATTGTTCGGCGCTCGCTACGTCGTCCAAGACTGGCTGTACGACACTGACGCCACCGGGTGGCTCGCGTTCGCCCGGATCGCGATGGGCACCCCGTTGCTCGCACTGGCAATACTCGTCACTGTCTGGGCCTTCCGCCGCTCCACAGCGCAGTTGGTTCACTCGAACCCCGCGTAGACGCTGCTGGACGAGTTGACTCTTGACTATGCCGTTGGGTCACAGTCGACACTGGTTCTGACCTGATCGAAACCGGAGGAGAGAGATGGGCTGGAGCACACGACAGATCGCCGATCTCGCCGGCACCACCCTCAAGTCGGTGCGGCACTACCACGATGTCGGACTACTCGATGAGCCCGAGCGTGCATCCAACGGCTACAAGCAGTACGGCGTCACGCATCTCGTACGGCTGATGCAGATCAAACGCCTGACCGAACTGGGATTCTCGTTGGCCGACATAGCCGCTCAGGGTGACGGACGCGATCATCCCGAACAGGCATTGCGCACCCTGGATGCTGAACTCGGCGCGACGATCGAGCGCCTTCAGCGAGCACGGTTGGAGATCGCGATACTTCTTCACGAGTCCCTTCCGACCGATCTGCCACCCGAACTCGGAGCCGCTGCAGCCCATCTGACGACAGCAGACCGGCAGTTCATCACCTTCGCCAGCACGGTACTGAGTCCGACGGCCCTCGACGCCTACTGCAACCTACTTCGGTCCACTCCGCAGCTACCTACCGATGCGGAATTCGACAACCTCCCAGCCGATTCCGACAGCGAGTCCACGCGGGATCTTGCCGAACGGATGGCCCCGCACGTTCGCCGGCTTGCGGCTCGTTTCCCGGCCCTGTTCACCGACACCGAAACCGACGGCGACAGACAACGGGTGACTCGTGCACTCGCAGTCGCCGTGGAAGACCTGTACAACCCCGCCCAACGCGACGTGCTGCGACAGGTTGCGGCACTCAACGCCACCGATCCCGAGTAAAACATCAGCACCGAATCAAAGACCAGCACAGTGCAATTCGACAGGAGTCGACCAATCATGCCCATATTCGACAACAAGAGAGCGAGGCTTTTCGCTGTAGCGTCAGCGTCGATGCTGCTGCTCGGTGCCTGCAGCCAGTCGCCGCCGGAACCAGCCGGCGACTCCGAGTCTTCGGCACAGTTGCAGCAGTTCTACGACCAAGTCGTGGCATTCGAGCCGTGTGCGGGGTACGGCACCACGACGTCCGACGAGCAGCTGTTCGCCAGTGACCCCGGATTCGAGTGCGCTCGCGTGGACGTGCCACTGGACTACAACGATCCGGGCGGGCGCACGGCTCAGATCGCGCTGCTCAAGGCCCCCGCACGTGGAGAGAAGGTGGGCTCGCTCCTGCTCAACTCCGGCGGACCGGGTGGACCGGGAATGAGCATGGCCGCGTCAGGCGCGACGTCCACCTGGGCGCAGAGCCCGCTCACCGAACGATTCGACCTGATCGGATTCGATCCGCGCGGAGTCGGTGCGTCCACACCGGCCATCGATTGCTTCACCGACGAGGAATACGAGGCAGGGCAGGCCTACACCACGGTCCTCACCGGCTCGAGAACACTCACCGAGGACGGTGCGCGTCAGCTGGTGAGCAAATGCTCCGAACGATCAGGAGGCGACGATGTCCTCGAACACGTCGGCACTCGGGACGCTGCCCGCGACATGGACATTCTCCGCGCCGTGCTCGGCGACGACACCCTGAGCTACTTCGGCCAGAGCTACGGAACACGACTCGGTGCGGTCTACGCCGAGATGTTCCCCCAGAACGTGCGCGCGATGGTCCTCGACGGCGGAATCGATCCGGGGCAGGGCACCGCAGAACGCAGGGTCTACCAATACAGCAACTTCCAGAAAGCGTTCGACGACATGGCGGCGGCATGCGCGAACGCACCTGACTGCCCGCTGGGCACCGATCCGAGCAAGGCTGTCGACAACTTCCAACAGATCGTCAGACCGTTGATCGACAACCCGATCGTCACCCCCGATGGCCGCGTCATGGACTTCGACGCAGCCTACGGTGCCGTCGTTGCTGGGCTTTACGACTCCTCGGCATGGCCGGTCATAACGAAAGGCATCGCCGAAATCCAAGCAGGACAGGCCGATACGCTTCTCAAGATCAACGATATCTTCGGCGGACGCGACGCCGACGGCACCGTCCCGAACTTCTCCGAAGCGCTGTATGCCATCAACTGCATGGACGAACAGCGCAACACCCCGGAGCAAGAAGTTGATCTCAAGCGGCAGATCCAGGAGATAGCACCGTTCACGGACGCGGGCCTCGGACCGGACGGCGCGCGAGACCCCTGCGAATTCTGGCCTGCGGAGCCAACTCTCGATATCCCGTACGCCACCGACATCGAGGGACTCCCCGACACTCTGACCATCTCCGTCACCGGCGACCCGTCCACACCGTACGAGGGGGGCGTCAATTTGGCGAACACACTGGGCGGTTCTCTACTTCCCGTCGACGGCGAACAACACACAGTGGCGTTCGGTGCAACGAGCACCTGCGTCAACGACATTGTCGCGAACTACCTGGTCAACCTCAAATCCCCACCGACCGACGCGCGCTGCGCCCTGTAATAGCCGAACGAGAAGGACGAATCATGACTGCACCCCCATTGATTTCGATCGAGGACTTCTTCGGCCCACCCGTTCGCTCCGGTGCCACGATCTCACCGGACGGCAACACGATGGCGTTCCTCGCGCCGTGGAAGAACCGCCTGAACGTGTGGATCGAGGACCTCTCGCCCGGTAGTGAACCACGTTGCGTCACCGCGGACGAGACCCGCAGTGTGCACGATTTTCAATGGACGGACGACCCCCGCTGGCTGCTGTATCTGCAGGACACCGGCGGTGACGAGAACAACCACGTGTTCCGCGTCGACCTGGAGGATCCAGATTGCGCGGCAGTCGATCTGACGCCGTTCCCCGGTTCCCGCGCAGTGGCCCTCGAACCCGTGCGCGGTCGGGTAGGTGTCTACACCGTCCTGATCAACTCGCGGAACATCGCCGAGTTCGATCTGTACGAGATCGAGATTGCCACAGGTGAACTGACAATGATCCGGCAAAGCCCGGGTGTGGGCCGTTATCCGATGCTCGGCGCCGAAGGCACGGTGTTCGCTTACGCGATGACCACGGACGGCACCATCGACATCACGCGTGTGGACGAGTCCGGCGCAGAAACCACGGTGGCGTCCTTCGACGGCACCGATTACCCGCTGGGCATCAGTCCGATGCAGATTACCGCGGACGGTACCGGAATGTGGCTCGGTTCCAACAGAATGCGCCACTTGACATGTCTGATCCGCCTCGACCTCGAGACCGGTGAGGAGACCGTCGTCGACAGTCACCCGACGCTCGAACTCGATGGGGTGCGACGAGCCGTCCAGCAAACCTCGTCACCGCTGATCTGCAACCGTGCGACCGGAGAGCTCATCGGTGTGCGGTACTTGGGCGAACGCCAAGTGATCCATGCACTGGAATCGGGTTTCGAAGAAATCCTGAAGAATCTCGAGCAACTGTTCGACGGTGACATCGGAGCACTGTCCTCCGACGAGAGCGGAGAGAAATGGATCGTCAGCTTCGTCCACGACCGCGATCCGTCCGTGACCTACTACTACGATCACGCCACCGGATCGAGTCGCCTACTTTTCCGCCCCTACCCACATCTGGATCCACAGGACATGGCCCCAATGGTGCCGGTGAGCATTGCGGCGCGTGACGGTCTGACTCTGCCGTCGTATCTGACGCTTCCGGTGGGTGTGGAACCCGAGAATCTGCCGATGGTTATGGTGGTGCACGGCGGTCCCTGGTATAGAGATTCGTGGACCTTCGATCCCATCGCGCAAATGCTGTCGAATCGCGGATATGCCGTGTTGCAGGTCAACTTTCGCGGGTCGGTCGGATACGGCACCGCGCACATGAACGCCGGGGTGGGTGAATTCGCGGGCGCGATGCACGACGATCTCATCGATGCAGTGAATTGGGCGGTCGAGGCGGGGTACGCCGATCGCGAGCGGGTGGCCATCATGGGTGGTTCCTACGGCGGCTATGCGGCGCTGGTGGGCGCATCGTTCACCCCCGACACCTTCGCCGCGGCGATCGATTGCGTCGGCATCTCGGACCTGTCGAACTTCATGCGCAGCCAGCCGGCCTTCATCGGTCCGGGAATCATCAACAGCTGGTACCGCTTCGTCGGCGACCCCGCTGATCCCGATCAGCTGGCCGACATGCTCGCGCGATCACCCATCTCCAAGCTCGATGCGATACGCGCACCGCTCCTGATTGCGCAGGGCGCCAACGACCCTCGGGTCGTCAAGGCAGAATCGGACAACGTCGTCGAGCGCCTACGGTCACGTGGCGTCGATGTCGACTACCTCGTGTTCGAGGACGAGGGTCACGGATTCGTCAACCCGGAGAACAGTATTCGCTACTACCTAGAGGTGGAAAAGTTTCTCGCCCAGCACCTCGGCGGCCGCAGTCTGCAATGAACGGGAGCACCGTGGATGTCGATGCGACGTCAGGCCGAGTCGCCCTTCGGCACAGGTACAGCGGTGTGGAAAAGCATCGCAATGGCGTGTTGTAGAACTTCTGTCTCCGAGCGCAATCGAGCAGCGTCGGTCGGGAGGGCTCGTGCCACGGACAACCCGTCGAGTACCACGTTGAGGTAGGCGGCGCGCTGGGTGTTGTCGCCCGGCGGGAGGGCACCTTCCGTTTCGAGAACGTCCAGCCAGTGTTCGATGTGCCGAAGTCCGGCCGCGCTGAAAGCGAGGTAGGTGTCGATGGCATCAGCGTTGAGCTCCGAGTCGAGGTACGTGCCGAACGTCCGCCGCCACGTATCTCGGGCTTGCTCACCGGTCCCGGTGGCCGACAACACCTGCTGCATACACGCCAATAATCGCTCGTCGGCAGGAACGGTGGAGTCTTCGATGACATTCTTGTTCGCCACCAGGCCGGTGATTCCCGCGGCGACTTCGTCCATCAACGCTCGCTGCGTGGGAAAGAAATGACGCAGTGATCCGGTACTGACCCCTGCTCGGGCGGCGACCGCTCGGACGCTGAGCCGGGTTCCCGGATCCTCGGACACCATCGTCGCGGCCGCGATCAGAATCCGGTCCCTGGTGCTGGGTTCGCTCTCGCGATTCTCCGTATTGTCCGACATCTTAACAATTCTAATACAGCGTGATACCTTCGATTACTATCACACTGTACTAATGAGATCGAGGATGGACCAGATGGGAATCACGCAGTGGCGCTACCGCCGCATTCGCGCCGGATCGGGTGAGCCGCTCCGCCGCTACCGCTGGTGGCAGATGTTCGGCAGATCGCTCCGGTCGATCACGCTGTCCGCACCCGACCGCACGACGTCGGTCTACGCAGTCGATGTTCGGCACATGGGTGACGCAAGTGACGGTGAGGTTCGCGCTCGCCTCTACGTCGACGGCGCACAGCAGTCCTACGCGAAGTTGCCGACGCGCTTCCCCGTCCCCGGTGGACATATCGAGGTCGCGGCCACGGGGTTCGGACTGAAGCGCTGCCACTACGTCCGCGACGACGGCACCGAACAGCAGTTGTCTCCCGATCCCGCATCCGCAGAGGGACGCCGCGCTCGGCTGCACCACCGGCACCCCGGTCCGAGTCGCGTCATCGGTCTCATCTCGATCCTGCTCGTCATCGGCGGCCTCTGTGTGGAGGTGCCGCAGATAATCGCATCCCTCTCTCTCATTCCCCCCATCGCCGACTCGATCGGCACCTTCACCTCACCCATCCGACTGCCGCTCCACGTCAACCTGCTCATCGGATTCGCCGCTGTCATCGGCAGCACTGAACGAGCTCTGCGGATGCGATCGAGCTGGATCGACGAACTCGCCAGCTGAACCCACGAAGGGAAAACCACCATGCCACAGATGATTCCGGCCCTGATCCGTCGAAAGAACGATCGACGACGATGGCCGAAGCCGGCAATGACGGCGGCCTTCTCCGCCTCGTTGCTTCTGCTCGCCGGATGCTCCGGTGCAGCTCCGAACGACGACGACATTGCTGACGAGGTGGGCCTCGAACGATTCATGGAGCAGGAACTCGAGTTCGGGGCGTGCGACGCCAGCATCGTGGACTCCCAGCCGCCCGTTCCTCAAGTAGTCGAGGCGGCACGGAAGACAGAATGCGCGATGCTCACGGTGCCAATGGATTACAAGGACGTCGACGGCACGACCATCGAGATCGCCGTCTCGCGCATTTCCGCTACCGGCGACAACCCGATCGGCTCTGTCCTGCTGAACCCTGGCGGTCCCGGAGCGGCGGGAACGACGCTCGCCCCACTCGTGAATGCCTTGTGGACGGGAGGCCCCATCCCCGAGCGCTTCGACATCGTCGGCTTCGATCCGCGCGGAGTCGGTCTCAGCACACCGGCAATCGACTGCTACTCCGACGAGGAGCGCGACGCCGACGCACCCCTGTCGGCTCTCGGTAAGTGGACCGAAGAATCCGCACGCGCCATCGTCGACAAATGCGCCGACGGCTCCGGAAGCAAAGAGATACTTGCCCACCTCGGGACACGGGACGTCGCTCGCGACATGGATGTGCTCCGCTCCGCGCTCGGCGACGACAAGCTCACCTATGCGGGAGTCAGCTACGGCACTCGACTCGGCTCTGTATACGCCGAGATGTTTCCCGAGAATGTCCGTGCACTCGTTCTCGACGGCGCAGTGGATCCGCTCATGGACACCGCGGATCGGAGGATCCAGCTCAGTGAAGGACTGCAGGCCTCGTTCCAGCGCTTCGCCGACTTCTGTACGACGCAGGCCGCATGCCCGCTCGGAACAGACCCGGCGCGGGCAACCGCTGCGGCACAAGAACTACTCCAACCGCTCGAGGACAGACCGCTGGTGGCCGAAGATGGACGAGAGGTCGGCTTCCTCGCCGCCGGCGAAGGAATCGTGTCCGGCCTATATTCCGAAGCCACCGATATCGATGGGCTACCCGAGGTGCTCGTGATCTCGGCTACCGGGGACCCCGTGACACCCCACGAAGGAGGCAACAGCCTGGCCGACACCCTCGGGGCGCGATTGCTCACGGTCGAGGCCAACCAGCACGGGACGATCATCTCAGCAAACGCCTGTGTCGACGGAGCGGTCGCCGACTACCTGATCGACCTCGAACTGCCGGATAAAGGTACGCGCTGCACAATCTGACCCTGCTGATCCATCGGGCGGGCCGTGTTCCGCCCGATGCTCGGTAGTCCCGGCACTCAATCACGAACTACCGCAATCACATCGGTGCGCAGCGCTTCAGATAACAGCCCAGAATCCGGTTGCACCCGAGCCCTCGGACTCGATGGTTGTCGACATTGCTGCAGCGTCGACCTCCAGCGCGCAATCCGTCAAGAGTGCGCGCATATTGTTCGCGACGGTAACGATTACCTTCACGTCAGCGAGAACCGAAGGCGTAGGTTCTCCGACTGCCGATGCAATTCTCGCAGCACCTTCTTGTGCTCCTGCATCTTCTCCCTGTGGCGTATCTCGGAGGTGTCGTTACCCTGCTCGCTGCTGATGGCGACGAATCGGCGGACCTGCTCGAGTTCCAGCGACACCGCGTCGATCTCGCGGTCCAGCGCTGCCAGGAAGACCCTCGCTTGCGCGACGTCGGAGTCATCGGTCACGTTCCTGCGCCTCTCCCTCAACAACGAGCACCGTCCGGGCGCATTGGGACACCTTCAACGCCACTGCACCTGTCGCTAGCGAGATTTGGCGGACACGACGCACTCGAACGTCGCGACTCCTCAGTTCTCGTCTGCCATGGTTGCCAAGGAACGAAGGTGACCAGAAGCATCGGAAGAACGAGCGACAACGCCATATCCACCTTCACGGTCGGTCGATGCCGAGGGTGGCGATGACCGTCAGGACGACGATGACAATCACAATTGTCATCGAGCTGCTTCGCTTCCCCAACATGACCCACCCCAGCCTAGTATCCTGGATCCACTCTGCAACGGAAGGTAGCACCACGATGATCGTTGGGCTCAGTAATTCGCGTAACCCTGTGATCGCGGACAGTGCGTGGGTGGCCCCGAACGCCACGATTGTCGGCTCGGTCTACATCGGCGAGAACGCGGGCGTCTGGTACTCGGCGGTGATCAGGGCGGACAGTGAGTCCGTCTCGATTGGAGACGACACCAACATCCAGGACGGATGTGTGGTGCACGCCGATCCCGGGAGTCCCGCTGTGATCGGTTCCAACGTTTCGGTGGGTCACAACGCCACATTGCATGGCTGCACGATCGGAGACAACGTCCTCGTGGGCATGGGTGCGATCATCATGAATGGGGCCACAGTCGGCCGCGACTGCCTGATCGCGGCGGGCGCCCTGCTCACCGAGAACGTCGACGTGCCGGACGGGTCGTTGGTAGCCGGTGTTCCGGCAAAAATCCGCCGAGATCTGACTGCCGAAGAGATCGCGTCGGTACGCGCAAACGGCGAGGGTTATGTCCTCAAGCGCCTTGAGCATGGTACGGCGTTGTCGCAGAAGCAGTCTGGAAAAGTCGGCTAGTCGGATCATTGAGGTGAACGCCTGCCTCAACCCCAGCGCAACCAGCCACCGAAAGTCGATGTGGACCCTGCAGGGGCCACTCCACTACCGGTCCAATTCCAACATCCGCAGGGCCGCGTGTAGCAGCAGGCGGTTCTCGCCATCGTCCAGATCCATCTCGATCGCTTCTCGTATGCGGTCCATCCGGTAGTACAGCGTCGTGCGATGAATGTGTAGCGCATCCGCGGCCCGCGGTCCGGACCCGCTGCTGTCAAGGAATGCGAGAAGCGTTTCCCTCATCCATGAAGGTTGACCGGGGTCCTCCAGTGCAGCCAACGTCGACGGAAGAATAAACGCTTCACCAGGTTTCGGGTTCTGCAGCAACACCGAGTAGGCGCCCAGCTCGCTCCACTCGACCACGGAGCCGAACCTGCTTGTTCGGGCAGCCGCATCCGCGGCGATGCTGGCTTGCCGATACGACCGCCAAGCGGCAGACAGTCCTAGGACCGGGTCCCCTACACCGACGACGCACATTCCGTCGCCGCCCAAAAGGGCATTCGCCACACTCAACATCGCGTCGACACTGTGTTGGGCGGGACCAGACCGTCCCGCGGGCGCCACCTTCTCGATGAGTCGTGCACCCTCGTCGGTCGCCGAGAAGACGTAGTGCTGCGGTGCAACACCCTGCCGCGTCCCCAAAGCTGCGCGGAGGGCACGGTGAGGGGCGATGAACCCGCCACCCACTGCCGAAGCCACGACACGGATTGCGAAGCAACGCATCTCACTGTCAGTGGTCAACCAAGTTCCGCCCGGCATGTTTCCGACAGCGGTACGCCGGACGTCCTCGTCGGAATCCAGAACCCCATCGAGATCTACCTCGAACGAGGAGTCAGGGCGGTCGTCGTCCGTGTCTGCGTACAGCGCCGCCCCTATCTGGGCTGCGGCGGCTTCGATGCGGGTCTTCTCAGCTTTGGTCAGCGACTGGGAGGCGTCGATGACCAACATGAGCCCGATCAGATGGTGAGCGTGACGAACGGGAACACACCACCTCGATTCCATACCCATCTCGTGTTTGGGGGGAAGCCGGGTGGGCCCGGTCCACAAACGAGCTCCTTGACTGAGGATGTGCTGCATCGCTTCGGAACCGACCTGGCGCTGAAGAACGGCTCGGACGCGTTGCCCGTCCTCATCACCGTAGTGACGGCTGGCGTAAAGCAGTCTGAGCTGGGTGTCGTCGACTACCACCGCTCGACTCAATGTCTCTGCAAGGCCGTCGACGAGCGATTGGACATGGTCTTGCGGCATGATTGAGGTCCGCCTCCGATCGAGTCGAGAGCTATCTGCGTCGGACGAGCCAGGTCCCGAGGACCGATCAGAGGCGACGTAGTCGCCCCTGCGTGCTGCAGTCACATCCGCACTGTACGTCCTAACTGCGACGGCGTATCGATTATGGATACTGGATCCATAGAGTGATACAGTCGACACCCGAACGTCCCCGGCTCTATTCACGTCGGCCCTGTGGCCGCTCTATCCGATCGCGGTCATTCACTTGCGAGGTAGGTTCATGTTTTCCAAGGTGTTGGTGGCCAACCGCGGCGAGATCGCAATTCGAGCGTTCCGCGCGGCGTACGAACTGGGCGTCGAGACGGTCGCCGTGTACCCCGTTGAAGACCGTAATTCGTTGCACCGCACCAAGGCTGACGAAGCCTACGAAATCGGCGAGCCAGGTCACCCAGTCCGGAACTACCTGTCGGTCCCCACCATCATCGAGACCGCGGTTCGCGCCGGGGCCGACGCCATTTACCCGGGTTACGGATTCCTCGCGGAAAATCCGGAGCTCGCAGCTGCATGCGCGGAGTACGGCATCACCTTCATCGGCCCGTCCCCCGAAGTACTCGAGTTGGCCGGCAACAAGGCCCGTGCCGTCGCGGCGGCACGGGCCGCGGGTTTGCCGGTGTTGTCCTCGAGTGCCCCCTCCGACGATGTCGACGTACTGATCGCTGCGTCGAAGGACATGACGTTCCCGCTGTTCGTAAAGGCTGTGGCCGGCGGAGGCGGCCGCGGGATGCGCCGCGTTGCAGAGCCTTCCGAACTCAAAGATGCAATCGAGGCGGCCGCTCGGGAAGCGGAGTCGGCGTTCGGTGACGCGACGGTGTTCCTGGAGCAGGCGGTCATCGAACCGCGCCATATCGAGGTACAGATCCTCGCGGACACCTACGGCAACGTGATGCATCTGTTCGAGCGTGACTGCAGCGTCCAACGCCGACACCAGAAGGTTGCCGAGATCGCCCCGGCCCCGAACCTCGATCCGGTTCTGAGACAGAGGATTTGCGACGACGCCGTCGCCTTCGCGAAACAGATCGGCTACTCGTGCGTCGGGACCGTCGAATTCCTCGTCGACCAAGACGGTCGGCACGTCTTCATCGAGATGAACCCCCGCGTGCAGGTCGAACACACCGTCACGGAAGAAGTAACAGACGTCGACATCGTGCGATCGCAACTACAGATCGCATCAGGGGCGTCGTTGAGCGAGCTCGGTCTTCACCAGGACACCGTCGCGACACGCGGTTTCGCGATCCAGTGCCGCATCACCACCGAGGATCCTTCGAACGGATTTCGTCCGGACACGGGCAGAATCACCGCTTACCGCACTCCCGGCGGTGCAGGAATCCGACTCGACGGTGGCACCTCGCTGGGCGCTGAGATATCGGCTTACTTCGACTCGTTGCTGGTCAAGGTGACCTGTCGGGGGGGTGATTATGCCAGTGCGGTGGCGCGCACACGGCGTGCGTTGGCCGAGTTCCGTATCCGCGGAGTTTCGACCAACCTCCCGTTCTTGCAAGGACTGCTCGACGACCCGGACTTCGCCGCCGGTGACGTGACGACGTCGTTCATCGAGAAGCACCCGCACCTGTTGACCGCGCGCGCCTCGAACGACCGCGGCACGAAGATCCTGCGGTACCTCGCCGACGTCACGGTCAACAAACCGCACGGAGAACGGCCGGTCACCATCTACCCGATCGACAAGCTCCCCCGCGTCGACCTCGGCGCGACGCCACCTGCCGGCAGCAAGCAACGCCTCGACGCGCTGGGGCCAGTCAAGTTCGCTGCCGCTCTACGTGAACAAGACGCACTGGCGGTCACCGACACAACATTTCGAGACGCGCATCAGTCGTTGTTGGCCACCAGAGTTCGGACCACGAGCCTGATGGGCGTGGCCGGCCATGTCGCCCACACGACGCCGAATCTGCTCTCCGTCGAAGTGTGGGGCGGCGCGACGTACGACGTCGCGTTGCGGTTTCTTCACGAGGATCCGTGGGAACGGCTGGCGCTGCTGCGCGAGAAGATTCCAAACATCTGCCTTCAGATGCTCCTGCGCGGGCGAAACACCGTGGGCTACACGCCTTATCCCGACAGTGTCACACGGGCATTCGTGGCAGAGGCCGCCGCCACCGGGATAGACATTTTCCGCATCTTCGACGCGCTGAACAACATCGACCAGATGCGGCCGGCAATCGATGCGGTACTCGACACGGGCACCACGGTCGCCGAGGTGGCGATGTCCTACACCGGCAACCTTTCCGATCCGACCGAGAAGCTGTACACCCTCGACTACTACCTGCGGCTGGCCGAACAGATCGTCGACGCCGGCGCGCACGTGCTGGCAATCAAGGACATGGCAGGTCTGCTGCGGCCACCCGCCGCGACGACCCTGGTGACTGCGCTGCGACGCAACTTCGATCTTCCCGTTCACATCCACACCCACGACACCCCCGGCGGCCAGCTGGCCACCTACCTCGCCGCCTGGTCGGCCGGGGCGGACGCGGTCGACGGGGCCAGCGCACCGATGGCAGGGACCACTTCACAACCACCGCTGTCGTCGATCGTCGCCGCCGCCGCGCACACTGCGCGCGACACCGGACTGTCCTTGCAGTCGGTCTGCGACCTCGAGCCATACTGGGAAGCGCTGCGAAAGGTGTACGCACCCTTCGAGTCCGGTCTCCCCTCCCCTACTGGACGCGTCTACACGCACGAGATCCCCGGTGGCCAGTTGTCGAACCTCCGCCAGCAAGCAATCTCCCTGGGTCTGGCGGACAGATTCGAAGACGTCGAGCAGGCGTACTCCGATGCCGACCGACTCTTGGGCCGTCTGACCAAAGTGACCCCGTCGTCGAAGGTGGTCGGAGACCTCGCATTACATCTCGTGGGTTCAGGGGTAGGCCTCGACGAGTTCGCCGAAACGCCTGAACGCTACGACATTCCCGATTCGGTCATCGGATTCCTTCGGGGCGATCTCGGCACACCCGCCGGCGGGTGGCCCGAACCGTTCCGTACGAGAGCACTGTCGGGGCGCGAACCTGCACGTGGAGATCGCGCCCTGACAGAAGAGGACGAAAGCATGCTCGAAGCCGGCTCGACTGCGCGCCGGCAGCGGCTGAACGAGCTGCTCTTCCCCGGCCCCGCCCGAGAACTCGCCGAGCACCGTAAGAAGTTCGGCGACACCACGGCGCTGTCGGCCAATCAATTCTTCTATGGACTCAGACAAGGTGAAGAACACAGGGTCCGGCTCGACGAGGGCGTCGAATTGCTCATCGGTCTCGAGGCGATCTCCGATCCCGACGAGGCCGGGATGCGCACGGTCATGTGCATCCTCAACGGACAGCTTCGTCCTGTGTCCGTCAAGGATCGCTCGATCGCTACTGACAGCCCCACCGCGGAAAAAGCAGACCGTACCGACCCGGGACACGTGATGGTCCCGTTCTCCGGCGTGGTGACGGTAACCAAGTCGGTCGGCAATGTCGTCCAGGCTGGGGACGCGATCGCGACAATCGAAGCGATGAAGATGGAAGCCACTATCACGGCCCACCGCTCGGGCGTCATCTCGCGAATCGCCATCGCGGGGGTAGCCCAAGTCGACGGCGGCGATCTGCTCTGCGTGATCACGGTCGGAGACACCACCGACCCGGCCTGACCGTTGCTGCGCAATTCACGCGACCGACCCACCTGGCAAACGCGCATCACCCATCGGGACCGGTCACGTGAACCCACCGCCACAGAATCGCGGATCGTGGATCCACGGGCGTAAGATTGCCGTCGAATCGTGTTTTCACACGCGGCGTGAGCGATCGAGGGGAATCACGTAGTGGCACAGGCAGCAAACACAGGCGAGACGGCCCCAATGCTGGGTAACGATCTCCGCGAGAACGGAACGGCGCCCGCTCAATCCGTGCTCGGCCAGCTTCCACCCCGCGACACGACCTTGCTGGTGCGCAACGTGCGCGACCGATTGCGTCTGGCTATCACGCTCGGAGAAATACCGGCCGGCTCCCGACTGAACCAGGTCAAGCTCGCCAAGCAACTCGGCGTGTCTCGCATGCCCGTGCGGTCTGCGATCACCGAACTGGTCGCCGAGGGCCTGCTGGAGCTGGTCGCCGGGGGCGGCGTGGACGTGCGCATCCTCACCGCCAAAGACGTCAAGGACGCCTACGAGATCCGCCTCGCCCTCGAAACGCGCGCCGTACGCCACATTGCCGAGAACCAGCCCACCTGGGGTCTGGGAAAAATCGAGCAACTGGTGGCTACACATCAACCACTGGTCGCGACCTACGGTGAAGCAGAACTACTCGCCGCCGACCGCGACTTCCATATGACCATTCTCGACTCGACCGACAATCCTTACATGCGCCGAGCGATTCTTCCCGTCTGGTCCACAGTGGAACGCGCGATGGTCCAGGTGCTTCACTTCGACGGGGTGTTTCGCGATGCCTGGGACGAGCACTTCGGTATCACCGAGGCGATGCGCGCAGGCAATGCGGACCTTGCGGAAAAGAGGATGCGCAAGCATCTCGGGACCGCCATGGAGGAGCTCAGCTCCAGGTTGAGCTGAGTTCTTACCCACCTACGCGATCGGGCCGCCGCCCGACGGCCGGCACGAGGACCGGCTAAATAAGCAGCCCCACTCGAGGACCCGGTCGCCACATCGCCCACGAAAACCTGACACAGCCGACCGCTAGAGAGTTCGTAGCCAAGATCGGGCCGCATGTGTATCCTGGACCCTGGATCCACAGTGTGACTGTGAACACTATGCGCAGGGACTCAACGTCGTCGACCGGCTGTTCGGTTGAGCCCGACAATCCTGCCGCAACCTTCGATCAGGACGGCGAACCAGTGAACACTAAACTCTCAGACAGCGACGTCGTCGAGCTCGAAGTCGTGGTCGTCGCTACACACGACGCTGCCGATGGCATCCGCGCCTTCGATTTCGCCCGCGTGGACGGAGAACCCATGCCGCCCTGGAACCCGGGGGCGCACATCGATCTCCTGCTGACACCGGGACTCGAGAGGCAGTACTCACTGTGCGGTGACCCCAACCAGCTCGAGACCTGGCGCGTTGCGGTGCTACGCGAGCCGGAGAGTCGAGGCGGATCGGAGTGGGTCCACGAGCGTCTCGCCGAAGGCGACAAACTCCGAATTCGCGGGCCGCGCAACAACTTCCCGTTGGTCGAGGCGTCCGAGTACATCTTCATCGCAGGCGGAATCGGAATCACTCCCCTGTTGCCGATGATCGCGGAATGCGAGGCCAAGGGTCGCCCGTGGACTTTGACGTACGGCGGACGGTCCCCCTCGTCGATGGGTTTCACCCACATCGAGTCCGAATACGACGGCAAGGTCACACTGTGGCCTCAGGACAGTCGGGGCTTGATCGACCTCGCGGCGCTGCTGAACACTCCCCGCGACGGCGCTGCCGTGTACTGCTGCGGCCCCGGCGTTCTCCTCGACGCCGTCGAGAAGTCGTGCGAGCACTGGCCCGACGGCTCGCTGCACTTGGAACGCTTCAGGCCGAAGGCAGGCGCGCTGGACGGGGTATCGCGGAGTTTCGAGATCGAACTCGACCAGACCGGACTCGTGCTGACGGTCGGCGAGAACGAATCCATCGTCGATGTGCTCGACAAAGCCGGCGTCGAAGTACCGACGTCATGCAGAGAAGGGACCTGCGGAACGTGCGAGACCGTCGTGCTCGACGGTATCCCGGACCACCGCGACTCCTTCCTCAACGACTTCGAAAGAGATTCCAACGAGGTCATGATGGTGTGTTGTTCGCGCGCCAAGTGCGACAGGCTCGTACTCGACCTCTGACACCTCTATAAGCGAAACACGCCCCTCGACGGAGAACTGAGCGCAACATCGTCCGGCATTCCTGGTTGCGGACACCGATCCGTGCCGGGTGTGCGTCACCGCGGCTGCGACCTCGGCGCTCGGCTGCCCGCGCACTCCGCCCCCTAGGGTGTGACCGTGCGAGCACACGAAGTGGTTCTTCACCGGATCGAGCAGGGTCTGACGACCGGTCGGATTCGCGTCGGTGATCGCCTGCCCGCCGAGCGCGCTCTAGCCGAGGAGCTGGGCGTGAGCAGATCCTCGGTCCGCGAAGCGGTTCGGGTCCTCGAAGCGATGGGTGTGGTCCGCACCGCCGTAGGGTCCGGACCGGACTCGGGAGCCACGGTCATCGCCGATCCCGCGACGTCTATCGGATCTGCGCTGCGACTGCACATGGCAACGCAGTTTCTTCCCATCCCCGACGTGGTCCAGACACGTGTGCTTCTCGAATCGTGGGCCGCCTCGGCCGCGGCCGACACCCGACCCGATGTCACCCACCTGCATGCGCAGCTCGACGCCATGGACGCGCCCAACCTCTCACCCGAGGCCTTCCACATGCTCGACGAGCGATTTCATCTGACTCTGTCGTCGATGGCCGGAAACGTCCTGGTGGAAGCGATGATGGCCTCACTCGGCGACTCCATCCGGGGATACATACTCGACGCGGTTCCCCGACTCGACGACTGGGCTGCAGTGACCGTAGGTCTGAGGTCCGAGCATCGTGCCATCGTCCAAGCCATCGGAAGCGGCCGAGGCACTCGCGCTGCACGATTGGTGCGCGAACACATCGAAGGTTTCCACGCGCTCGCCCGAACCAATAGGTGACCCGGCCGGCTCCAGCAGCACCACGAACACGACCTGGTCACGACTATTACGGCCGGTTGATTGACCCCGACGACACAACGAGTATCCTGGATCCACACTCTCCGCGGGTTGCCACCTCCACAAGACGTCCTAAGCCACCCGTCACCATTTTCCTTCACGCATGCACCGTTCGTACGGCCCGCTCACGGAACATCCGGTCCAGCCGCAACGAACCGCACGCGCTCGATTTTGCCACTCCATCAAGGGAACGATCATGCCTGCAAAAGTTTATTACGAAGATGACGCCGACCTGTCGGCACTGAGCGGCCGCAAGGTCGCTGTCATCGGCTACGGCAGCCAGGGGCACGCGCACGCCCTCAACCTCCGCGATTCCGGTATCGACGTGCGCGTCGGACTGCCCGAGGGGTCGAAGTCGCGCGCCAAAGCCGAAGAACAGGGACTCCGCGTGCTGACTCCCGCCGAGGCTGCGGCAGAAGCCGACGTCATCTCCATCCAGGCTCCGGATACGGTGCAGCGTTCGCTGTACGCGCACGACATCGAGCCCAACCTCGATAGCGGCGACATGCTGCTTTTCAGCCACGGGTTCAACATTCGTTTCGGATACATCACCGCCAAGGACGGCATCGACGTCGCCCTGGTGGCACCCAAGGGTCCGGGACACCTCGTGCGACGCCAATTCAACGACGGCCACGGCGTGCCGTGTCTGGTTGCCGTGGAGAAGAACTCGTCCGGCCGTGCACTCGAGGTGGCACTGGCCTACGCCAAGGGCATCGGCGGGACCCGCGCCGGCGTCATCAGCACGACCTTCGCAGAGGAGACCGAAACCGACTTGTTCGGTGAGCAGGCGGTGCTCTGCGGCGGGGCGTCCTCGTTGATTCAAGCCGGCTTCGACACTCTCGTCGACGCCGGTTACCAGCCGGAGATCGCCTATTTCGAGGTGTTGCACGAGCTGAAACTCATCGTCGACCTGATGTACGAAGGCGGCATTGCCCGGCAGCGATATTCGTGCAGTGACACCTGCGAATACGGCGACCTCACGCGCGGACCGCGAATCGTCAACGACGCCACCCGTGCCGAGATGAAGAACATCCTCGGCGAAATCCAGGACGGGACCTTCGCTGCGGAGTGGATCGCTGAGGACGACAACGGGCGCCCGAACTTTCTGCGGTTACGTGAGCAGGGAAAGCAGCATGGCATCGAAGAGGTTGGAGCGGGCCTCCGCGGTTTGATGTCGTGGGTCGACCGGCCGATCACCGAAACCGTCTGACAGTACGACCGGGGGCGTGAGAGAGTTCGCGCCCCCGCGTCAGCCGGCGTTCGGTGGCGGCAACAGCCGACCACCGAACATCAGTGCGGTCGCGTTCAGGTGAGCGCACACCGCAGTCACCCGCTCGGTATTGAGCAGACGAGCCGGTACGACGAGCCAGAAGCTGCGGACTGCCCGCACCGTCTCGTGCATCACCGGACGCAGACGCCCATCGTGATGGGCTAGAAAGCTCGGGACCAATGCCAACCCCACTCCGCTCGCCGCTGCCTCGAGTTGCCCGAACAGGCTGGTAGTGCGGAAAACGATCCGGGCCCGCGCAGCAATGGCTTCGGCGCTGCGCAGCTCAGGCAGATCGAGCATCGATTCCACGAACCAGATCATGTCGTGGTCTCGAAGGTCGTCGATGTTGCCCAGCTGCGGGTGTGATTCCAGGTAGCCGGGACTGGCGTAGAGCCGCAGGTCGTAATCGCAGAGGTGCGTGATCACGAAGCCTGGTGTCTCGGGTTTGTGCACGGTCACCGCGATGTCGAACTCCCCCACGTTGAACGTCAGAAGGTGGCTGCTCGTCACCAGCTCGACTTCGATGTGAGGGTGCTCGTCGCGCAGACGCGCCAGACCGGGCGCGACGACGGAGGCACCGAAGCCGTCCGTGGCCACGATGCGCACCGTTCCACTCAGGCTCACGGTTCGGTTGGCGATCGCAGCCTCGGCGGCGTCGGACTCGCTCTCGATGCGCTGGGCATACGGCAACAGCCGTTGACCGGCCGTGGTGAGGGTCCATCCGCGGGTGGTCTTGTCGAAGAGCCGCTTTCCGAGCACCTTCTCCAACGCAGTGACACGTCGGCGAATTGTCGTGTGCTCCACCCCGAGTCGGTCCGCGGCCACGGACAGCGTTCCGTATCGAGTCAGGGCGAGGAAGAACCGTAAATCTTCCAAATTCACCTGTGCATTCTTGCACACAGCCGCTGCGCAGATCCCTCTTGTTGTGCATCAATTGTCGCTCAATAGTGAGTAGGACCACTTGAATCTGCAGAAAGCGGGCAACATGAGCACGATCGGTTTTATCGGCCTGGGAACGATGGGTCGACCGATGGCCGCCAATCTCGTCAAGGCCGGCCACGAAGTACGCGGCTTCGACGTCACCGCGCAGGCGCGCGACGCCGCCGCTGCGGACGGCGTCCAGGTCGTGACCTCCGCTGTCGAAGCTGCGATTGGCGCCGACACGCTAATCACCATGCTCCCCAAGGGTGACCACGTCAGGTCGGTTCTGCTGGCCGACGACGGTCCCTTGTCGGCCCTTCCCGCCGGCGCGGTCGTGATCGACTCGTCGTCGATCGACGTCCCCACCTCACTCGACGTTCACGCCGCGGGCGAAAAGCTGGGCCTCGAAGTACTCGATGCTCCCGTCTCTGGCGGCCTCGCCGGCGCGGTGAACGGCACCTTGACCTTCATGATTGGCGGCAACGAAACCACGATCGACAAGGCCCGCTCCCTCTTCGAGATCATGGGCGCCCGCATCGTCGTCTGCGGCGGCGCAGGAGCAGGACAGGTGGCCAAAGCCTGCAACCAGATGGTCTTCGGAAGTGCACTCGTCGCCACCGCCGAGGCGTTCGTCATCGCAGAGAACCTGGGCTTGTCTGCGCAAAAACTGTTCGACGTATTGAGCACCTCCTCGGGCGACAGCTGGGCACTGCACAACTTCTGCCCGGCCCCGGGCTTGGTCGACGGGTCGGCCGCCGACAACGACTACGCACCGAAATTCGCTGCAGCCCTGCTCGCGAAGGACCTCGGACTAGCGGCCACCGCCGCCGAGAGCGCCGGCGTAGAGCTGGTCGTCGGTGCGGGCGCACGCACGAAGCTCGACGAACTGTCCGCCGACAACGGGCATCTCGATGCCTCTGCAGTCATAACAACGGTGAAAGTGCAGTCCTGAGCACTGCTCGCACCCTCTATCAACATCTGCGAAAGGAACCGAACATGGCTGCAGTGACAGTCGACTACGCCGATCAATACCTCAACCTGATCGACGGCGAGTGGGTCGCGGGACGAGACGACCAATGGATCGACGTCGAAAGTCCGCGCGACCGTTCGACGATCGCCCGCGTACCGCGCGGCGGGGAAAAAGACATCGCCGACGCCGTCGACGCGGCCTCCCGCGCGTTTCCGGGGTGGCGCGACATCTCACCGCGAGCCCGGGGGCGACTCCTCCAGCAAATCGCGGACGCCATCGAACCCCACGTCGAGCGCATTGCCCGCATCATTTCCGCCGAGAACGGCAACGCTCTGCGCACCCAGTCCCGCGGTGAGGTCAACTTCGCAATCGACGTCTTCCGCTACTTCGGATCGGTCGCGAGCGAAGTCAAGGGCGAGACTTTGCCACTGAACTCGCACGTCTTGGACTACTCGCGCCGCGAACCGATCGGCGTCGTCGGTGCCATCACGCCTTGGAACGCCCCCGTCCAGCTCGCCGCCATGAAGATGGCGTCGGCACTGGCAGCGGGCAATACTTTAGTCCTCAAGGCACCGGAGGATGCGCCGCTGGCGGTGCTCGAGATCGCCACCATTGCCAACGAGCACCTTCCGCGCGGAGTCCTGAACGTCGTCGTCGGCTACGGCACCGAAGCCGGCGAAGCGCTGATCACAAACCCGGACGTCGGCAAGCTGTCCTTCACCGGTTCCACCGCGGTCGGCTCGCGCATCATGCAGGCCGCCTCGGAACGCATCGTGCCGGTCTCGCTCGAACTCGGCGGCAAGAACCCCCAAATCGTCTACCCGGACGCCAACGAGGACTGGGTCGCGCAGGGAACAGTCACCGGAATGCGGTTCGTCCGCCAGGGCCAGTCCTGCACGGCCGGCTCTCGCCTGTTCGTACACCGCTCCATAGTCGATTCGTTCGTCGACAAAGTCACGGCGAACCTGTCCACCCTGACCGTCGGCGATCCACTCGACGAGACGTCGGATATCGGAGCCATCGTCAACAAGAAGCAGTTCGACCGCGTCTGCGGATACATCGACGAGGGGCTCCACGGACAGGGCAGCAGCGCTGCGGTGGGAGGTCTACCGCCCACCGCAGGGCCACTCGCCGGCGGCTACTACGTCGAGCCGACCGTCATCGTCGGCGTCGAGAACAATTGGCGCGTGGCGCAGGAAGAGATTTTCGGTCCCGTCATGTGCGTAATCCCGTGGGACGACGAAGACGAAGTCATCCGCATGGCAAACGACACTCACTACGGCCTGTCCGCTTTCATCTGGACCCACGACATCGGTCGTGCGTTGCGAGCCGCGCACTCCATCGAGGCCGGTTGGATCCAGGTCAATCAAGGCGGCGGTCAGGTACTCGGCCAGTCCTACGGCGGCGTCAAGAGCAGCGGCATCGGTCGCGAGTTCTCGCTCGAAGGGATGATCGAAAGCTTCACCCAGCGCAAGCACGTCTCGATCGACACCTCTCGCTGACCATCGCGCCGAACGGGGACGAGCAAGGCGTGCGCTCGTCCCCGTTCGGCGTTGACGCCCGCCCGCACATCAACTGCACCGTGACCACGCTCCCCGATCCGGCGCACACGGCTCATCGATTCGAGGAAGCAGCAGAGCCATGACCACCGAAACAGAACAGCTCACCCAAACCGGTCGGACGAGCGAGCTGACCGACCTTATGACCACCGAGCCGCCGCCCGACGCAGTCATCGACCGCATCGGAGTGCAGCGCTGCGGGCCGGTCGTGATCGTCACCCTCAGCCACCCCTCCGCGCTCAACTCCCTTGCACTGGAGAGCTGGCGCCGACTCAGAACCACCTTTGAACAACTCGCACACGAGGGCGATCTGCGCGCCGTGATCGTCCGAGGATCCGGCACCCGGGCATTCGCCGCAGGCGCCGACATCAAACAGTTCCCCGAGACACGCATGACCTCCCGTGACGCGATGCACTACAACGAGTTCGTCTCCGGAACATTGCGCGCCGTCGCTGCGCTTCCCGTTCCCGTCATCGCGGCCGTGCGCGGTCTGGCAGTCGGGGGCGGCTGCGAACTCGCCACCGCATGCGATGTGCGGTTGGTGGCAGACGATGCCCGAATCGGAATACCGGTCGGCAAGCTCGGAGTAATCCTCGGATACACCGAATCGCGGGCCGCATCGGCCGTGATCGGATCCGCGGCGTTGAAGTACCTGCTCTTCAGTGGCGAGTTGATGAGCGCGGCAGACGCAGAACGTGTCGGATTCGCCCAGAAAGTAGTTGCGCCGAACGATCTCGCGGGTGAGACGGTCTCTCTGGTCACTTCGATCTGCCGCCAGTCCGCAGTCACGATCCGTGCAGCCAAGGTCATCGCCGACATGCACGGTCGAGCGCTTACCGCAGAGGACACCGAGCTCGTTCACCGACTGACCGTCGAAGCATACGAAGGCGACGACCTCAAAGAGGGCGTCGCCGCATTCACCCAAGGTCGCCAAGCCGTCTTCGGCGGCAGAGAAGGAGTCTGACATGGCTGCATTGGACGGAATTCGAGTAGTCGACCTGACCAGGTACCTCTCCGGGCCCACCCTGACGATGCAACTCGCCGATCTCGGCGCCGACGTCGTCAAGATCGAATCGCTTCCCATCGGCGACCCGGCGCGAGAATCAGGCCCGTTCCAGGACGACGAGAGCGTCTACTACATGTCCATCAATCGCAACAAGCGCAGCGTAGCCTTGGACCTACGCACCGACGAGGGCATGCAAGCTTGCCTAGATCTCATCCGATCGGCCGATGTCTTCGTGCAAAATTTCAAACCGGGAACTGCAGACGCGATGGGACTGAGTCCTGCAGTGCTGCACGAGACGAACCCACGCTTGGTCTACGTCTCGCTCAGTGGTTTCGGTCAGCGCGGACCGGGCGCATCGCTTCCGGGTTTCGATCAGACGGCACAAGCGATGTCGGGTCTGATGAGCATCACCGGCACGCCCGAGACCGGCCCGTTGAGGGTGGGTATCGCGGTCGCGGACTCCGCAACGGGGGTGTTCGGAGCGGTGGGAGTCCTTGCAGCGCTGTACGAACGCGAACGTACCGGTGTGGGTTGCGTGGTCGAAGGGTCGTTGATGCAATCCATGCTCACGATGTTGTCCTATCAGGCGCAGAAGTATCTCAGCACTGGACTGGTTCCCGGCCAGGACGGTAACGACCACCCGATCATGTTCCCGCAGGGCACCTTCAAGACCGGTGACGGTGCGATGACCCTCGCCTGCGGCAACGAGAAAATGTGGCACCGGTTGTGCGACGTTCTCGATCTTGTCGATCTGAAGCGCGACGAGCGGTTCGCGGACAACGCCGCGCGGATGACACACCGCGTCGAGTTGCGGCAGCTCATCGAGGAGGTGCTGAGCCGGCGCACCACCGAGCAATGGCTCGACACCGTGGGCGCCTCCGGCGTTCCGTGCGGGCCCGTGCTGACCGTCGATCAGGCGCTGGAGCATCCCGTGACGGCGGGGCTCGACATGATCGCCTCGATCGAGCACACCACGATCGGGCCGATGAAAGTGCTCGGCCAGGCCGTGACGGTGACCGGAAGCGAGAAAGGGTGGTTGCGCTACCCGGCGCCCCTGTTGGGCGAACACACCTGCGAGGTCCTTTCCGAAATTGGATACGACAAGGCAAGGTTGGCGGGGCTGCTCGACGCGAACACGATCGTGCAATGGACTGATTGAGGCCACTCCACCATGAACAGGCCCCGGCACTTCTGTGCCGGGGCCATTCGCGTAGTTGTAGTTGGGCAACAGCGACTGCGCCGGACCCGGCACGGTTGTGGTGCACCGTGCCGGGTCCGGTCGTCGAATCCGGTTCAGCTCACACGGGTTCGGCCGCGGGCTCAGGCGTCTTCGAACGACGCTCGTAGAACCGTCCCTTGGTCAGGACAGTGAGAGGGACGTGCACTAGCGGGCCGACGATCATCGCGGCGAACGAGGCGTAGTACGACGGGTACAGCTCGAAGATGCCGGCGGCCCCCACCAGTAGACCGACGATCATCGAAGTGATGCCGCACGGATTCCAGTCCACGAGGAAACCGTCTCGGTACTCGATATTCTGGCTGGGTGCCAGCTTGAGTAATTTGCGGCAGATGAAGTAGTCGGCGAGAACAATGAAGATCCAGGTGTTGGTCATGATGCCGGTGACCGCCAGCGCCTTGTCCAGATATTGCAGGACGTTAAGCGGATAACACGCAATTCCTGCGATGATAAGACCCACCATCCACCATTGTCGGCCGACTTTTCGTGGTGACACCGCGTCGTTGGCGTTCGCCAGCGCAAGGGAACCCGAATACAGGTTCATCACGTTGATTCGAACCTGAGTGATGACGGCGAACACGACGCCGAGCAGCCCCATGACGACCGCGAAGTACAAACCCGGGTCGATCGAATCGAGCACCGCGGTGGGGCGCCCTTCGTCGGTGAACACTCTCAGCATCGTCTCGGTGAAGAGCACACCGATCAATAGAATCGGAACGATTGCAATCAGTTCGACGAACATGACACCCGCGGTTCCTGCGTACGAGACCTTTCGTTTGACGAAGCGACCATAATCGGTAGCGATCAACGCTTGAAACACGACCTGACCGTTCACAAGACTGAAGGCTTGCCACATCGCGGTCCCCGAGGTGCTGTCGGTCTGCTTCCACTCACCAGGGCCCACGAGTTCATAGCCGTTAGCGAGCATGTAGATCCCGATTGCGAAGAGCACCAGAAATATCGGCGCACCGAAACGCTGGAGAACATTCATCGAATGCATACCGCGCCAGGCGAAATACAAGGTCACCAGAGCAACTGCCGCGAAAACTACTGTCGCCCAGAATGAGTCGATTGCTATCCCTGCGTACTCGCTGATCGCGTGCGAGACGATGCTGCCTTCGAAGATGAAATAGAAAACGAAGTTCACACCGTAGATGAGAGAGGCGATTGCCGAGCCCTTGACTCCGAACCCGAGCCCGCGGGTCAGCAACGGGAGCGAGAGCCCTTCCTGACTGGCCATCCGCATCACCACGGACCCCACAAGTGTTGCGCCGATGACCAGGTATGAGATCGGCAGCAGGAGGCCGGGCCACCCGACCAAACTCCCGATCTGACCCCCGAGGATGAACCAGAACATGGCTGTGATGTTGCCCGTCAACACCAGGAGTATTGCTGGCCGACGCCAACGCTGACTGTCCGGTACGCGAGTGGTGGCAAAGCTTTCGATCTGGTCGTCGAGACTCGTCGACGGACCTACGAAATAGTCTCTGAAAGGCATGGCTTTTCCCGTTCGGATGAAGTGTTGGAGGCGGGGCCACGATCAGGTGGCAGGAGAAAGTGCGACTTCAAGAATGCTGGATCAGTTCGGAACGGACGACTCGACCATGTGCCGGTATCGGATCATCCACAGCAGACCGGCGACCAGCCAAGACAAGGCAAAGAATGCCGCAATGCAATAGCCGAGCAGTTCGAAATGCGAACTGATGTCCCCGTACGAGGACAGCGCACGACCGACAGCATTGTCCAAGTCGATGTGGCCGGAGACGAATGCTGCGAGATACACCGACGCGACCAGAATGCCGACCAGTACAGTGCCGGCGGTCGTAGCCACGTTGAAAAACAGTCTGCGTCCGGGCTGATCAGCCGCCCACGAATAGGCGCGCGACATCACCAGGCTGTCGATGGTGTCCATCATGGTCATGCCGGCAGCGAAAAGGATGGGCAGAGATAGGACGGCCAGAAAGGGGATCTGGCCGGCTGCGGCGGCAGATGCGGAAAGGGTGAGCAAGGTGATCTCGCTCGCGGTCTCCAGTCCCAGTCCGAACAGAAAACCGACCGGGGCCATATGCCACGACGAAGTGATCAGGGTGCGGGTACGTGTGCCCAGAACTCTGTTCATGAGCCCGCGATCGGCTGTGATGGCATCCAGCGCACCATTTTCGAGGGTTCCGTGCCGGTAGTTTCCCCACAGCTTGACCAGACCACGAAGAACGACGGAGTTCAGAATGGACACCAGCAGAAGGAAGCCGATAGCGACAAGGATCGAAACGTTTCCTCCGATGGTGCGGAAGAGGCCGAGGTCGCTATTCGTAAATTGTGCGGCACCGAGAGCGACGATGACAGCGAGGATGAGAACGACCGCGCTGTGACCGAGAGCGAAGAAGAACCCGACTCCGGTAGGGCGGCGTCCCCGCAACATCATCAACCGTGTGGTGTCATCGATCGCGGCTATGTGATCGGCGTCGAATGCGTGCCTGATCCCGAGCATGTAGGCGAGTAAACCGGCGCCGGCGAACGTCGTGGCGGTCATCGTCGACGACTGCCAGACGTAGAGTGACCAGCCGATCACATGCAGCACGACGATGGCCCCGAGCACACCCGCCAAGCGGAGCCGTTCCGACGATGCCGTCGCGGGCTGAACGAAACCTGTATGGATCACGTGCCGCTCCTGTGTCGGGTGCGTGGGTCGGGTGTAGGTCGGGGGTGCTGTAAGACCGAGGTGGTCGTTCCGTGCCGGACGCGTGAGGGGCCCGGCACGGAACGAACTGTGATGCGGTGTCAGTGAGCGTGATCGACGGCAGCCGGGCCGTCGTGTGCGTGCTGGTGTGTCGCATCTCGCGGCGTAGCCAGAATTTCCGCCGTTCGACGATCGAGGTCATCGATGTCGACACCGTCGGTCTCGCTCACCTGGGCGAGTAGGGCTTCGACCCAGCGCTCGTAATACTGCTCGGGTGCATTGGTGACTTCTGATTCGGCGATCGCTGCCACGAGTCGATGCTGGAAGTCCGTCCACGGGAACCCTCGCGACTCGAAGTAGGCGACCGCGAGCGCGAAACTGCGCAGTTCCCAGGGCAATCGAAACGGTTCGTCACCGTCAGGGGCCGGCCGAGCACTTCGCTCGCGGATGTCGGCGAGCTCGTCGCTGCTGAGCTGGGAGCATTCGGTCATGAGGAGGCTACTTCGGCTACGTCGGCGATGGTGCCCACTCCGATGATCGAGTCCCGTGTGACGACCGATTCGAGCTGTTCCGCTGTCCAGCCGTCGGTGCCGACGGGCCGCTGGGGCAGCACCCAGTAACGCATCTCGGCGCTCGAATCCCACACGACGATCTCTTTGTCACCGACGTCGGTTCCGAATTCGGCGAGCACGGATCGGGGATCGCGCACGACGCGCGCCCGGTACGGCATCGCTTTGTACCAGTTCGGTGGCAAGCCCAGGACCGGCCACGGGTAGCACGAGCACAGGGTGCACACGATCACGTTGTGGGTCGTGTCCGTGTTCTCCACCGCGATCATCGCTTCTCCTTGCAGACCGCTGACGCCCATCTCGGCACATGCCGCCGTTGCGTCCGCCAGCAGCCGGCTCTTGAAGCTCGGGTCCGTCCACGCGCGGGCAACCACCTTCGCGCCGATCTGGGGACCCACCTCGTGTTCGTAGATGTTGGTGATGCGGTCGACGGCGTCGGTGGACACGACTCCGCGTTCGATCAGGATCGATTCCATCGCCTTCACGCGCGCAGTCATGTATTCGTCGAACTTCGCGGTGTCGAGCGGAACGATGGGACCGCTGAAAGCGTGTGTGTACTCGGTCATTTCAATCCTTCGGAAGTAGCGTGGGACAGGTAGGGCTCCCACAGATCGATGGTGTTCCATGTCTTGGCGTCGCCGATGCCGTCGCCGAACAGGTCGCTGGCGCGGAATCGGACGCCGTACACGTGGTGCGGTTCTTCGCCTCGACCCTCCGCGTTGGCGTCCGGAAAGACGTGCCCGCCGTGATGAAGAACGACTTCGCCAACCTTGCCCTGGACGTAGCCGGCTTTACGGGTGTGATGAAAAGGAACCGTCGAGGAGACCAGGACGCGGTCGCCGACCGCGAACAGCGGCTCCGTGTCCACATCGCGGTGTGTGGGTGCCCCCGCGTAGGCGAGTTCGCCGATCAGATCCGCGAGTTCGTGATTGACGTTCGGCGGAAGTGGTTTGTCACGGTCGGCGAGATACTCCTGTGTCCGACGGTCCATCTCCGCCTCGAAGGAATCGTCACTGCGGGCGATGTAGTGCTCAATCGAATGAAACCAGTGAGCGTAGTAGGGCGTCAGAAGGTAATCGGCGGGACTCATTCGTTCGATCTCCGAGCGGAACTCGTCGAGGTTGAAGAATCCCGCCACCGCGCCCTGGGTGAAGAACGAAAAGACCGCTTTCTCCCATTCCGCATGCCAGATCTGCTCGTCGGTTTCGATCACGACGGGGCCGTAACCGTCGGACCCTCCGACGTCGTGAATTCCCTTCATTGCGCGACTCCTTCTAGACGAGCGTTCGTCACCGGCTGCGGGTGCGACCGATGAAAGGCGGTTACCTGCTGGAACGCATGGGCGGCTTGCAGCATCAGCTGCTCCTCGAATGGCCTTGCCACGAACTGAAATCCGAGGGGCGTACCGCGGTCGGTGAAGCCCCCCGGCAGCGTGACGGTGGGAACACCGGCCATGTCGAACGGTGCGGTAGGGGTCAGCAGTGCGGCCAGAAGGTCGGCGTTGGTGCCCAACGTCTCCAGCGTCTCCACAGTCGGGGACGCGAAGCCGACCGCGGGCATGAGCAAGAGGTCGATACCTTCGAAAACGCGGCCAAGCCGACCGGTGAACGCTCGCCGGTTCGTCTGCAGACGGACGAGGTCCGTTGCAGTCATCGACCTGCCGGAATCGAGGGCGTCGCGCAGGCTTTGACCGTATTCGTCAGCGCGGGAGGGATAGGTGTCCGCGTGCGCGGTCGCGGCCTCCGCGGCGCACAGAGCAGCGAAGTCCGCAGCGATCCCCGGCAGATCCGGAGTGTCGACGTCGAGTAACTGCCATCCCAGGTCGCGCACCACTTCCAGAACGTTTCGCAGCATCTGCCGGGTGGTCTCGTCGAAGCTGGACAGCAGGCTGCGATCGATACCGAGGCGTGGACGAGTCGTTCGGGTGAGTCCGTGCAAGTAGTCCGGCACGGGTTGCGTCGAACTGGTGGGATCGTTGTGATCGGATCCGGCGATGACGCCCAGCATCGCTGCGCAATCCTTGGCGCTACGGCACATCGGTCCGATGTGGTCCATGCTGCCGGCTAGTTCCACGACGCCGTATCGGCTCACGCGTCCCCATGTCGGCATCACACCGGTCACGCCGTTCGCGCTCGACGGCAGTCGAATGGAACCACCGGTATCCGAGCCCAGCGATCCGAAACACAGACCTGCAGCGGTCGCGACACCGGATCCGCTTGACGACACGCCACTCCAGGTGTCCGAATGCCACGGGTTGACCGGAACAGGAAGGGCTGGATGGTGATTGGTGTACGCGCCTTCGGTCATTCGCAGCTTGCCGGTGATCACAGCACCGGCACGACGAAGCCGGGTCACGACCGTGGCGTCGTACAGCGAGCGATACTCGGCGTGCATGGTTCCGCCCGACCCGGTGGGAGCATCCGTGGTGTAACACAGGTCCTTCACCCCGATGGGCACACCGTGCAGGGGCCCTTTGTGACGACCGTGGGCCAGGTCGTCGTCCGCCGCGTCGGCCGCGGCGAGGGCGACGTCCGGCATCGGATGAACGTAGCTCTGCAACGTCGGGTCGAGGGCGTCCATGCGGGCCAGGATCGCTTCGGTCACCTCTCTGGAGGTGAACTGGCGCGCCCGAATCAACTCCGACACTTCGGTCAACTCCAGGTACGCGACTTCGCTGTGGTCGATCACATGCACTCCTTGTACGTGGACATCCTTGGGAAACAGAAACTGTTTTCAAGTGAAAATAGTATGAGGCGGGTGTTTCCGGGTCGTTTCGCGATCGAGTCGAGTCTGTTTCCGATCACGACATCCAAACCTGCACTCGCGCAGGTTTATTGGCCCGATCTCGTGTTTCGAGGATGGGCGATTGATCCTGCACCATCGAGGCCGAGCCGGGTGATCGAACGTTTTGAGCGCGAGCATGTCGTCGTCGGCCGCGGGCTGACCCTCGAGGCTCGGCCGACGTGATGCCTCCGGAGGTGCGTCACCACCCGGGCGAGGCGGCGGTCGGTGCTGGCTGTATCGACTACATCTGCCCGGTGGTCACACGCTAGCGCTTATTTGCAACTGAAAACAGTTTTTCGGCAAAAAACTCTCGAGGAATCGCGCCTTCCGAACGAACGGACTCGGCGTGCAAAGCGTCGCCTCGGCATGATCGAGGAACCGCGCCGACCTTGATCTAGAGGACCTCGAACCTTGTTCCGGCTGCCACCGCGAGATGCATGTCGTACGTCGGTTGCAGCGTCTGCGCCGCACCATGGTTCGGGCGATCGCGACCCGGGAGCAGATCACGGGAATCGAGGTTCGCCAGGAAGTGGACCCCGTCATAACAGTGCTCGGCCCAGGAGTTCAGGACTGGACTGTCGTCACCGTAGGCGGACCGATATCGGTCGTTGAGAGCACGGCGTCGGGGCGAATCGAGCGACTCGAACGAGTGCAAAGCCGAGTACAGGTTTCCGCTGCGGTCCCCGTTGATTGCATAGAGCACGTTTTCTTCGAGTCCACCCGAGTAGCGAACGAGACTTCGGTCGAGACTTGCGGCGGACAGGGACGACAACGCATCCGCCAGGTCTCGCCCCGGCATGTTCAACACGACTCCCTGAATACCGAGCCGCCGCAACGACTTCACCACGTCCGCCATGCCGGGACCCACGGCGCCCACGGGCAGGAGGGTGTCCAGGAGTACCACGCCGCCGTTCCTGTTGATCTCGGCACGCGTCGCCCCGCGCATGACCTGCGGCCAGAGGTAATCTGTTCCCAGAACGGCCCAGACCAGGGCTCCTCGTTCACGCATCACCCAGCTCAGACCCGATGTCGACTGCACAGGCGACTCCCCCGAGCAGAACACCCCACCTGCATGGTCGACGCCCTCGTGGCTGGGAGTGCAGATGTAGGGCATGGTCGACGACCCGAGGGCCGATTCGATGGCAGACATCCTGTCGCTGGTGTGGAGCCCGACGAACGCATCCACCAAGCCACCGTGGGCGAGTTGGGACACCTCGCGGGCAACGTTCGACGCGGTGTCGCCGGAATCGACGAGCACCAACTGCAGCGAACGTTCGGAACGACCGCGGTAGGCGCGAATCTCGTCGGCTGCCAGAAGCACTGCGTCCAACGCAGACGGGCCGACCTGACCGAGCACCCCCGTCATGGGCAGCGCAACGCCGATCCGCAGCGCGCGCGAATCTGTGCCGACGACTTTGGCCTCGAGACTGTCGATCATCGCGACATGCAACGACATACGGATATGCTACGGACAATCCGTGGTGTTGCACGGTGGAAAGCTCGAACCGCGACGGTCAGCGAGGTGTCATCGTGTACACGGACAGCGACTTCCGAGCGCTCGACACGATGCTCAACAACGCGCGCCGCGTCAGCCGAGAACTCAACAGCGTCCTCGCCGAGATCGGACTTCGTGAGGACTCGTGGCGTGCGATGCACACGCTCACTGCGCGCCCCGGGATGCTGATGAGCGAAATTGCCGAGGCCCTGACCGTTTCCAACGCCACAGTCACCAGGCTCGTCAACGATCTGGCGGACCAAGGATCGGTGTTCCGTAAACCAGGACCCGACGACGGACGCAGCGTCGTCGTCCACTTGTCTCGGCAGGGAAAACTACGACTCGCCAGGGCGAATGATCTGATTCAGAGCCGTCTGAGTTTCGTCCCCACCGCGCCGTCGGCACACGCGATGTCGAAACAGTAGCTTCACGCCAAGGCAACTCGGTGATCCACCGGAGCACCGCAAGCGCGGCGAATTGAAATTCGCGTGAATTAGTCGGTGCGGCAGCGTGATCGAGCTTCACAGAAATCAGACGTGCGACAAAGGCCCCGGCAGTCGTCCGTCGACTGCCGGGACCTTCTATGCGCTCCCGCTACTTGGCGACCGCTGCCGTTTCGCGTGCGCGTTGCGTTCCGGCCCGACGGCGACTGGTGTCGACGACGAGCACGTCACCTTCGAGAGAGATTGCGTAACCCTCCATGACATGCGGACCCTTCTGCAAGCCGCCGTCGGGATCGGTCACGTCCTCCGGGGAGCCGGGCATGACGTCGACGTCGTACTTACGGACCTTCGTTTTGCGCGGGTCGTACCAGGACTCTCCCGTGCGGATGTTGAACTCCCACTGGTGCCACGGGCACCGGAGTGATTGTCCGCGTTGGTATTCGATGTCCGTGTCCGGTCCCTCGGCGGTGGAGACGCCAAAGATCGTCCCGTGTTCGCACAAGGCTGCGCCGGCGTGAGGGCACTGGTTCAGCAGCGCGAAGTATTCGCCGTCTACATTGAATACGCCGATCGAGCGGCCTTCGAGTTCGACGATCTTGCGCTCGCCGGGTGCGATCTCGGTCGAGTTGGCAACGATGTACTTCGCCATCATGCACTCACTTCGAGCCCGAAGAACCTCTGACCGTTCGTGCGGAGCACCTTCTCGCGTAGGTCGGACGGGAAGCTCCGCGGGAACACGGTCTCTGGCGAGTCGAAGTCGAAGTGCGGGTAATCCGAGGCGTACAGCACGTTCTCGGGGCAGAACTCCTCGATCATTTCTGCCAGGTGCGCCGGGTTCTCGGGCTCATCGATCGGCTGGGTGGACGCCCAGATGTGATCGCGCACGTATTCGGACGGCTTGCGTTGCAGGTCGACCTCGGAACGCAGTGTCTCCCAGTGGTAGTCCAAACGCTCGATCAGCGGCGCGAAGTGCACGACGTTGCCCTCGACGAACATGATTTTCAGGTCTGGGTATCGATCGAAGGTGCCGGTGAGGATGAGACTGAGAATCTGCGATTGGAAGCTCTGGACATGTCCGACGTGGTATTCGGTGTGATACGAGGTCCACCCGGTGCCAGTGTTGGCGTGGCCACCACCGGTCGAGAGGTGGAACTGAAACGGCAGGCCACGTTCGACAGCTGCTTCGTAGAGAGGCCAGTATCGGCGGCTGCCCAGCGGTTCGAGGGTCTTACTGAGCCCCAAGATCGACACCACACCCGGATCGTCCCCGACGCGTTCGATCTCCTTGATGGCGAATTCGGGGCAGTCGAGGGTCACCGGCATCGCGGCGCGCAACCGCGGGTCCGGGTACACCAGGTGTTCGAGCTGCCAATCGTTGATGGCGCTGCACAGCGCCGCGCCGAGCTCCGGGTTCAGTGCCTGCGATGCCGGGTTGAGGGTTTGGCCGCCGGGCGCGAGGCACTGCAGGACTCCGAGCTGAACGTCGTGCAGGTCCAGTAGCTGCTTCTGGATCAGACCCAAGTCCGAACCGGGATAGCCGGAATCCGGCCAGGCGTCGGCACGCATCGCTCCTCCGTACATCTGCGGGTACTCACCGATCGACTGCAGGCCGTTGGTGGTGCGGACGCCGTACTCGTCGATGTGATCGCGCCACTTCTTCGGTAGGTAGGTGCGAATGAGTCCCTCGCGCGGAACGGGATGGATGTCGACGTCGATGATTCCGGTGTCAACCTTGGGTGCACCCAACTTGCCGGATGTCGAGGCTTCGATTGTCGTCATGATTTTTTACGCCTTTCCCTTGCTCTGGGGTGCTTCGAGGTTGTACAACCCGAAAGCGTTTTCGCGATAAATCCGGTTGAGCAGCGCGTTGTCGTTCGTGCCGCTCTCGATCTGGCGGGGTCCTGACGCGTGGTTGTGCGGGTAATCGCTGGAGTAGACCAACATCTGGTCCGATCCCATGCGATCGACGATGCTGTCGAGCCCGCCGGATCGCTCGGCGCCGTCGGACGGTGCGGTGGTGAACCGGACGTGTTTGCGGATCAGCTCCGACGGTGCCCGGTCGACCCACGGCAGATCGGGTCGGTAGCTCTTCCACAGCTTGTCGAACTTCCAGATGAAGGGCGGCAACCACTTGAAGCCGACCTCGGTGACCACGATCTTCGTGGCGGGGAACTTCTGCAGGATTCCCTCGGAGACGATCGAGGCGAGCTGGGCTTCCAGATTTGCCTGCTGACCGACGTACCACTCGAGGTACGTCGTCGGCCACCCCACTGAGGTGGGGGCTTGACGGAACACTCCGCCGATGTGGATCGCGACGGGGAGCCCGGCGGCTTCGGCTGCCTCCCAGATCGGCCAGTTCGCCTCGCGGCCGAGCAGAAGTTCCGACTGACCGAGAAGGAGGACTTGAACGAAGCGCTTGTCGTGGGCCCAGTGGGCGATCTCCTCGGCGGCAGCACGGGCGGTTCCCATGGGGACGACGATGGAGGCTCGCAGGCGAGGATCGGCGTCGAGCCATTCACGGGCGATCCAGGTGTTCAGTGCGCGTGCGTGCGCCGCCTCACGGCGCGGCTGGTGAATCTGCTGCACGGCGTAGAGGGGGTTGAGGATCGCAAAGTCGGTGAAACCGTCTCGAAAGACATCGGAAACGAGGTTGTGTACCTGTGTTCCCGCACGCCCTTGTTTGTCCTGCAACGCTTCTGGTCGCTGCGCGATGGCAGACCCTCGGGGGTGGTAGTTCGGTTCGTAGGTCGGCGAGAGCGCCGCTACCAGCTGATCACCCCAGTACTGGTCCAGGTAAGGCAGAAGTTGCGTCGAATCGGTGAGAACCGGATGGACGTCGCAGTCCACCACGGCCGGCCGAACGGCCTGCAGCGATTGCGCGGGACTGTCGGCAAGAGCGTTTGCAACCATGAGTGTGGTGCCACCTAACTTGGTCGTTACCTCGCAACTGCGGGGGGTTGAGGCTGAAGATCTTCGGTTGTGACGTCGGAGCCGGCGACGTCACAGGAGGGGACCGTGGATCCCGTCCGTACCGGCCAGAGACCGGATCGAACCACTGTAAGTAATTCTAGTCACACTGTGGATCCAGTGTCCAGGATTCATTCGCGGTCCAAAAAAATTTGTCCGATCCGGCCGACGGATCAGTTCTGTCGCACCACGGGCGTAGACGGGGCAGCTGCGGGTGCGGCGGATGCGACCTCGTCGTCGTCCATGTTCTTGCCCTTGGTCTCCTTGATCAGAATCGAGCAGCCGACACTGAGTAGTGCGAGCACTGCCAGCATGACGCCAACCCAGATGCTGTCGTTGTCGGCCACGATCTGTGCGGCGACCAATGGTGCAATCGCACCTCCGAGGATGCCGGCCAGGTTGTAGCTCAAACCGGCTCCCGTGTAACGGAACCGAGCTCGGAACATCTCCGGAAGGAGCGCTCCGGTGGGACCGTTTGACGCGCCGTACAGAGAGAGAGTCACGGTCGTTGCGATGAAAAATGCCCACGGTGAACCGGTATCAAGCAGTGGAAACAACACCAGTGCCCACGGGACCGAGACGATCATGACGGCGCGGATGATGGTCTTGCGCCCGATCTTGTCCGACAGTGTCGCCGACACCGCGGTGGCGATGCCGAAGACGACGGCAGAGCCCATACCCATGGCCAGGATCGTGGTGCGGCTCATCGCAAGGGTGCCGGTGCCGTAGCTGGTGAGGAATGCGGTGCCGATGTAGAAGAGCGAGAACAGTGTCGTCGAGGCACCGGCGGCGATGAGGATCTCACGCCACTGCACCTTGATGACCTCCATGAACGGAAGCTTGCGGGATTCCACGGAAGACTTTGCTTCCAGGTCCATCGCCGCTTTGCGCTCGGTGAACACCGGCGTCTCTTCGACGGAGAGGCGGATCCAGAAACCGACGGCGATGAGTACGGACGAGGCGATGAACGGGATGCGCCATCCGTAATTGAGGAATGCCTCGCTCGTCGCGCCGACGGTCACCGACGCCAAGAGGAATGTGCCGCTGGCGAGGAAGAACGCGAATGCCGGTCCAAGTTGGGGGAACATCGCCATACGTCCGCGTTGTCCGGGTGGGGCGTACTCGGCGGTCAGCAGCGTTGCGCCGGCCCATTCGCCGCCTACGGCGAAGCCCTGGAAGAAGCGCATGAGCACCAGCAGGATGGGTGCCCAGATGCCGATTCCGCCGTCGAAGAAGCCGAAGACTCCGGTTTCGTACCCGGGCATGAACCCGATTCCGACGGTGGCGATGCCCATGATGAGCAGTGTCCACACCAGCGTGCGCTTGCGGCCGATGCTGTCACCGAAGTGGCCGAACAGGATCGAGCCCACGGGTCGGGCGAAGAACGCCACTGCGAACGTGGCGAACGAAGCGATCGTCCCGACTGCGGGGTCGGAGTTGGGGAAGAAGACGGTCGGAAAGACCAGTGCGGCAGCCGTTCCGTAGATGAAGAAGTCGTAGTACTCGATCGTCGTTCCGATCGAGCTCGCGGCGGCGACTCGTTTGAGGCTGGTCGTATTCGGAACGCCGCCTGCCGGTGGGACGTGTCGCCCTGGTTGGGGTCGATCGGCCTCGCTGTGAAGACTGGTCACTCGGGTCATCTCCTTGTGGGCTGAAGCGCGCCGGGATTGCCGGATTGATTTGACGAATCCAGGACTCTGGATCCAGGATGTGACGACGGTAACAACGACTTCCCTGTTCCGTCAATCAAAATCTCGGAGCAGTTCTGACGTACGCCTCCGGCCTGGCCGTGCGGGTCTGCATTCTGGACGTAGACGTCTGAAGGCCCGAATACAATTGCGTCGCAACAGGAGTGCACCTTGTTGATAAGTGAATATTTCCGAAAAGGGTGTGGTCGGACCACACTCGGTTACAGTGGTCGGACCACACATTCACGGTCGGACCACCCATTGCAGCTCACGGAGGACTGATGAGGATTGCGCTGTTCGCGACCTGTTTGGCCGACGCCCTGTTCCCCGAGTCGGCCAAATCTACCGTCTCTTTATTGGAGCGACTCGGCCACACTGTCGTCTTTCCTCGCGAGCAGACCTGTTGCGGGCAGATGCACGTCAACACCGGCTACCTGGCGGAGGCGACCCCCCTCGTGCGTCATCATGTCGAGTCGTTCGAAAAGGTGAGCTGGGACGTCGCCGTCGCCCCGTCCGGGTCGTGCGTGGGATCGGTGCGACATCAGCATGCGATGGTCGCCCGGCGTGCAGGAGACGACGACCTCGCTTCGCGCGCAACCACTATCGCCGAACGAACCTACGAGCTGTCGGAGTTGCTGATCGACGTTCTCGAGGTCACCGACGTCGGCGCGTACTACCCCCACACAGTCACATATCACCCCACGTGCCATTCCCTGCGCATGCTCCGTGTCGGGGACAAACCGTTGCAGCTGCTCAAAGAGGTCCGCGGCATGACGCTCATCGACCTACCCGCGGGCGACTCCTGCTGTGGATTCGGGGGGACGTTCGCCCTGAAGAACTCCGAGACCTCCACGGCAATGCTCTCGGACAAGATGTCGAACGTCCTCGCCACCGGCGCCGAGGTCTGCAGCGCCGGCGATTCCTCGTGCCTGATGCACATCGGCGGCGGTCTAAGTCGGCTGCGGTCGGGCGTGAAAACCGTTCACCTCGCCGAGATTCTGGCCTCCACGGAAGGTGCCTCACGATGACCGACACGTACGCGAGATCGACGACGATCGACTCCACCCCGCACCCGTCCCCGCCCGTCTTCCTGGGCACACCGGGACTGGGAAACATCCGCGGAACAGAAAGCTTCCCGAAAGCAGCGCACAGGACGCTGCAGGACACTCAGATGCGCCGTAACGTCGGCGCCGCAACTCGCACGATCCGCGAAAAGCGCCTTCAGGCAATCGGAGAATGCGACGACTGGGAAGACCTGCGGCTCGCCGGCAGCGCGATCAAGACCGACGTGATGTCGCGGCTCCCCGAGTTGCTTGACGAACTCGAAGCGAATATCGTCGCCCGCGGAGGCGTGGTCCACTGGGCACGAGACGCCGACGAGGCCAACCGCATCATCACCGACCTCGTCAGAGCCACAGGCAGCGACGAAGTGGTCAAGGTCAAGTCCATGGCGACGCAAGAAACAGGGCTCAACGAGTACCTCGAAGCCGAAGGCATCGCCGCGATCGAGACCGACCTCGCCGAACTCATCGTCCAGCTCGGCGAGGACAAACCCAGCCATATCCTCGTCCCGGCCATCCACCGCAACCGGGCCGAGATACGCGAGATCTTCCTGCGCCGTATGCCTGGCATCGATCCCGACGTCACCGACGAGCCGCGCGCGCTGGCCATGGCCGCCAGGGAGCATCTGCGGAAGAAGTTTCTGTCCGCAAAGGTGGCGATCAGCGGCGCCAACTTCGGTGTCGCCGAGACCGGAACGCTCGCCGTCGTCGAATCCGAAGGCAACGGACGAATGTGTCTGACGCTCCCCGACACACTCATCACCCTGATGGGTATCGAGAAACTGGTTCCGACCTTCGCCGACCTCGAAGTGTTCATGCAGCTACTCCCCCGATCCTCGACCGCGGAGCGCATGAACCCGTACACCTCGATGTGGACCGGGGTGCACGACGGTGACGGACCTCAGCACTTCCACCTCGTTCTCCTCGACAACGGCCGAACGAACGTCCTTGCCGACGAGGTCGGCCGCGCAGCGCTGAACTGCATCCGGTGCAGCGCGTGCCTGAACGTGTGCCCGGTGTACGAACGCACGGGCGGCCACGCCTACGGGTCCGTCTATCCCGGACCGATCGGTGCCATCCTGAGTCCACAACTGACGGGCACCACCGGCCACGACGACCCCAATGCGTCACTGCCGTACGCCTCGTCACTGTGCGGCGCATGTTTCGACGCGTGCCCCGTGCGCATCAACATCCCCGATATCCTGGTTCACCTGCGGGCAAAACAGGTCGACTCCGAGCGCGGCGGGATACCAGGCGCACAAGAGCTCGCGATGAAGGCGGCCGGATGGGCCATGGGTTCACCGACACGCTTCGGCATGGCCGAAAAGGCGGCCGGTGTCGGGCGCCTCCTGGCCGGTAAGAGCGGCAAGATCACCTCTTTGCCCTTCCCCGGTTCGTTGTGGACCTCAGCACGTGACCTTCCCGCACCACCGAAAGAGACTTTCAGGCAGTGGTGGGCACGAACACACGAGGACAACACATGACTGCGAAAAGCGTTATCTACGAGCGTATCCGAGCAGCCACCGCCGACGCCGCTCAGCCCGGTGAAACAGCGAGGACCTACGAGCGAGCGCCGTCGCTCGGCCCCGGCGACGCCGCCCGATTCGCCGAGACTGTCGACGAGTACCGCGCGCAGGTCTCCCGCGTCCTACTCGGCGACGTTGCAACCACGGTGCGACAACTCACCGCGTCGAGCACCACGATTCTCGTCCCCCCCGGCCTCCCATCCGAGTGGACGACGGGACTAGAGACCGTCGAGGACTCCGACACGAGTGTCGACGCCCTCGATCGTGTCGACGTGGTCGTCACCGGCTGCCGCCTCGGTATCGCAGCGACGGGCACCATCGTCCTCGACGGCGGACCGGGGCAGGGACGGCGCGCACTGACCTTGGTGCCCGACCATCACATATGCATCGTGCGCGCCGATCAAGTGGTCGACACCGTTCCACAGGCCTTCGCATCGCTCGATGCCACGCGGCCGTTGACCTTCATCAGCGGCCCCAGCGCAACCAGTGACATCGAACTCGACAGGGTCGAAGGGGTTCACGGACCCAGAACTCTCGACGTCATCATCGTCGACTGACCCACCGACCGCGGTCGAAACCAATCGTGCTGTGCTACACAGTATCCGGCTACTCACCCTGCCGGGGTCATCGACCTCGGCATCGTGAGTCAGCCGAGATGCGACCCTCCGTTGATGTTCAAGGTGGTGCCCGTCAGGTACGAGCCCGCCGGCGACCACAGGTACAGCACACCGTTCGCGATGTCGTCGGGGCTGGCGAGACGCCCCAGCAAGGTACCCGAAGTGAGACGGTCCACCACCGCAGGATCGTCACCGACCATCCCGGTGTATGTCGCGCCCGGTGCGACACAGTTCACTCGTACTCCGCGCGGCGCGAGTTCGCGGGCCGCCCCGCGGGTCAGACCGACGACGCCCGCTTTCGAGGCTCCGTACACCGAGCCGCCGACAAAACCGCCTCCCGTATGCGCCGCAACGGAGGCCGTGAGCACAACCGAGGCGTCAGAACTCAGGTGGGGAAGCAACGCGCTGAGGGTGTTGATCGAACCCATGAGGTTGATCATCAAGCAACGTTGCGCATCACTCGCGGACACCTCAGCGATCGTCTTCGGCAATGTGATTCCTGCGCTGACGAACACGCGGTCGATCGGTCCTCGTTCGGCGATCGTGGCAAAGCAGTCGGCGAGGCGTCGATCATCGAGAACATCGGCCGACGAATAAGACGCATCGGGAAGCGACGCCAGGGACTCCGGTCGCTCCTCGTGCAGGTCGAGGATGGAGACCGTCTTCGCCGTGTGCGCGGCGAGATGTGCGACGGCGAGACCGATCCCGCTGGCGCCGCCCACGATGACGACGTTGCCGTCTACATCGAACTGTGTCTGTCGGGTCATCGTGGTACCGCCTCGTCGAATGAATGTCGCTCTGAGAGCTGGACTCTGGGATGCTCACCCGCGAACGCGGGCGAGATGACGCAACTATCTTCTGGTCCAAGTATCCGGTCGCGAAGTGCCCCGTGCGACCGTCGTGCAGAGGAAAATCTCGTGCGATGTTCCGTCGGTTGTCTTATCCGCGACCGTCGACCTTCGTTTTGTAGATCTCGCGGATACGCGAATCGTCCGCTCGACCGAGCCCCAGGTCCGACGCCTGCGAGAAGGCTTGGGCAGCGACACCGAGCAGCGGGGCGTCGAAGCCCACCTGTGCGGCCGCGGCGTGAACCAGTGCACTGTCCTTGGCGAAGATGTCCAGAGCCGTGAACGGCACTTCGCTGCCGCTGGCAGCGAGCATCCGCGGACCGCGATCGCTCAGCATGAACGACGCCCCTGCCCCCGAACTCACGGCACGGTGGACGTCCTCCGGATCGAGTTCGAGCGCCTCGGCGAACGCCAGCGCTTCGGCCGCAGCGACCAGATGGATGCTGCACAGCAGCTGATTCACCAACTTCAGGCTCTGCCCGCGGCCGGGCTCGTGCCCGCACGGATGAATTGTTCCCATCGCCTGAAGAACGTCCCCCACTCGATGCACCGCGTAGGCGTTCCCCGCAGCGAAGATCGTGAGTTCTCCCGCTTCTGCGCGTTCCACTCCGCCGGTGACCGGTGCATCGACAACATCGACACCGTGGGCTGCGAACTTGTCGGCGATCGAGCGCACGGCGTCGGGACCGACCGTCGACATCACGATGCACACGGACCCGCGGGGAAGTACCTGCAACAGCCCGCCGTCGTCCTCGACGACCGACGCGAGCTGAGCGCCGGAGGCGACCATCACTACAGCAACATCTGCGGCCGTCGGCGCCTCCGCTGTGCCGAGCCCGGCTCGGTCGGCGTCGCGCCGCCTGTCCTGGGATCGGTCCACCGCGGTGACACGGTGCCCGGCCTGTTTGATACGCGAGGCCATGGGAAGCCCGATCGCTCCGATACCGATGAACAGAACGTCGACTGTCGGTGAGTGCATAACTGTTGAGCATCACTGGTCGGCGACGACAACATAACCGACGCAGAGAGAGTATGTACCGCCGCCGGTACTCCCTACGGAGGATGAATACAGCGATCGCGTTGATCTCCTCTCCTCTCTGGAGAGGAGGCAACCGCATGGTTACCCGACACCAGACGGTCGCGGCCGCCCTCGTCGCTGCTCGATACTCGAATAAAGGAGTGACAGCCACCACGACGGTCACCCCACCATCACGCACTCAACGCGAAGGTCTTCCCATGACTGACACACCCGCGATCATCGGCTGGTCCCACGGCCAGTTCGGCAAATCCGCACACCCCGATGTCGAGGCCCTCATGGCCGACGTCGCACTCGCCGCCCTCGAAGACGCCGAGGTCACTGCAGCAGACGTGGACGCGATCTACGTCGGCGTATTCAACAACGGCTTCTCCCCTCAGAGCTTCGAAGGCGCCCTGGTCGGTGTCGGGCACCCCGATCTCGCGCGAGTGCCGGCCACGCGCGTAGAAAACGCCTGCGCTTCGGGCAGCGCGGCGGTCTTCGCAGGCCTCGACCATGTCCAGGCCGGTCGCGGCCGCGTCGTACTCGTCATCGGTGCAGAAAAGATGACCGGACTTGCCGGCATCGACGTCGGAGACGTACTCCTCGGTGCCTCCCATCGCCGAACCGAGTCGAGCGCAGGCAGTTTTGCCGGAATATTCGGCAACATCGCCTCCGATTATGCCGAGCGTTTCGGAGATCAACGGCTCGCCCTGGCCCGCATCTCGGCGAAGAACCATCTGAACGGTGTCCGCAACCCGTTCGCGCACATGCGTAAGGATTTGGGGGTCGAATTTTGCTCGACCGAATCCGATCGCAACCCCGTCGTCGCTGGACCTCTGCTCCGAAGCGATTGTTCGCTCGTCTCGGACGGCGCCGCGGCGCTGGTGATCTCGAACGACACCATCGCGCGCCGCGCTCGACGCGCCGTGACCTTCCGCGGCCGCAAGCAAGCCAACGAACCGCTTCCCCTGGCCGCCCGCCGTGATCCCCTGTTCTTCGACGGTGCCCGTACGGCATTCCTTGGCGCACTCGACGAAGCAGGCATGACTCTGTACGACCTGGATCTACTCGAGACCCACGACTGCTTCACCCAAGCCGAACTAATGCAGTACGAAGCGTTCGGACTGGCCGAGCAGGGCAAGGGCTCGACTGTGTTGGAGGAAGGCCTCACGCACCGTGACGGCAAACTCCCTACCAACGTCTCCGGCGGTCTCAAGGCGAAAGGACACCCCGTCGGAGCGACGGGAGTCTCACAGCACGTCGTAACCGCGATGCAACTCACCGGTGAGGCCGGGGACATGCAGCTCGATCACGTCGACCGCGCGGCGGTCTTCAACATGGGCGGCGCCGCGGTCGCCAACTACGCCTCGATCCTGGAGCGTGCGAAATGAGAGAACTTCCCTACCGCGCGGTCAACCTCGCGAACTTCCTGACCAAGTCGGCGACCCGGATACCCGAGGAACCAGCGCTCATCCACGGAGACACGCGTTGGTCGTGGAGGCAGCTCGACGACGCCGTCAGCACTCTGGCGCACACATTGCGCGCACGCGGCGTCGGATCCGGCGACTGCGTTCTGATCCACAGCACCAATCACGTCGAGTACGTCCAGGCCATGTTCGCGGTGTGGCGTGTCGGCGCGGTGATAGCCCCGACCAACGTCCGTCTCACACCCGCCGACGTCGTCGTCATCGCCACCACGTGCAAGCCATCGTTGGTCATCTGCCACAAAGACTTTCCCGATCACGCGCGCGCAGTGACCGACGCGGTGGACGTAGCCGGCGGAGTGTTGTGGATCGACGCCGACCCCGCGACGTCGGACTCGGTGGCGGGTTCGACGCCCCGCGGTCCATTCGCCGATGCACCGGTGATCGTCGGTGACCACGCGTGGTACTTCTTCACCTCGGGAACCAGCGGTGCCCCCAAGTGCGCCATCCTGACCCACGACCAGATGGGCTTCGTCACCACCAACCATCTGTGCGATCTGATGCCGGGCACTACACAGAACGACCGATCGCTCGTCGTCGCTCCGCTGTCGCACGGGGCAGGGATTCACTTGCTCCCACAAGTGGCCGCCGGTGCAGCCACCGTTCTCACTGTGTCCGGAAAGCTCGATGGCAGTGAAGTGTGGGACCTCGTCGAGCGTGAGCGCGTGACGAACATGTTCACCGTCCCCACCATTCTCAAAGTCATGGCCGAGCATCCCGACGCAGCCGCGCGAGACCACTCTTCCCTGCGTTACGTGATCTACGCGGGCGCACCGATGGGCTCTGCAGATCAGCAGCATGCTCGGCGCACCCTCGGCGATGTGCTGGTCCAGTACTACGGGCTCGGCGAAGTCACCGGGAACATCACCGTTCTCCCGCCCTCGCTCCACGATCACCCTCGGCCGGACGGCGTCGACATCGGTACCTGCGGCTATCCGAGGACCGGAATGCAGGTCAGCATTCAGGACGACTCGGGTGCAGAACTCGCGCCCGGTGACACCGGCGAGATCTGCGTTGCCGGACCGGGCGTCTTCGAGGGGTACCTCAACAACGACGCCGCCAACGAGTCCGCGTTTCGCAATGGATGGTTCCGCACCGGCGACTTGGGTCTGACCGACGACCATGGGTTCCTGTACGTGACCGGCCGCGCGTCGGACATGTACATCTCGGGCGGCTCCAATATCTACCCTCGTGATATCGAGGAAAAGTTGCTGTTGCACCCGGCAGTCTCAGAAGTCGCAGTGCTCGGAATGCCGGATCCGAAATGGGGCGAGATCGGAGTAGCCATCTGTGTTCCCGCCCCCGGAGCCGACTGCACCATCACAGAGCTCCAGGAGTGGCTCGGCGATAGGGTGGCCCGCTACAAGATGCCCCGCCACTTCCTCATCTGGGACGACCTGCCCAAATCCGCTTACGGAAAAATCGTCAAACGTACCGTCCGCGAACAGCTGGAGGCCTCGACATGGCCGCCGGCCGACCAGCCTGCGCGGGCGGAAACGGTGTCGTCGTGACACTCGCGACCAGTCACGGCACCGACCTGTTCCTGGCAGAACTCGCGCAAAATCTAGGAACGGACGTCGTGGTCACCGACCGCGACGTCGTTGCCTCGTACCGCCACGATCAATCACGGTTCACCGACAGCACGGATCCCGTCGCAGTATTGATGCCGCGCGACACCGGTCAGGTCTCGTCCATGCTGGCCCTTGCTGCCCGTTTCGGAGTCACCATCGTCCCCCGCGGAGCTGGCAGCGGACTGAGCGGCGCTGCGAACGCATCGGAGGGCTCGGTCTTGCTGAGCCTGCACCGGATGAACAGCATCGTCGAGATCGATGCCGGAAACCGTACCGTGGTCGTTCAACCCGGCGTCATCACCGCGGATCTGCGCGCCGCGGTGTCGAAGGTCGGCCTGCACTATCCGCCCGATCCCGGCAGCGTGGATTTCTGCAGTATCGGCGGCAACATTGCCACCAACGCCGGCGGTATGTGCTGCGTAAAATACGGTGTCACAGGCGATTTCGTGCTCGCACTGTGCGTGGTCATGGCCGACGGGCAGGTGCTTCGAACCGGACACACGACGGTCAAAGGGGTCGCCGGGTACGACCTGACCAGCCTGTTCGTCGGGTCGGAAGGGACGTTGGGAATCATCACCGAAGCCACCCTGCGTCTCGTCCCGACACCCCGCGCTGCGCACACTCTGGTGGCGTCGTTCCCCACTCTTGAATCAGCGGGACGAGCCGTGGCCAGTATCGTGCATGCCGGACTCACGCCGTCGATGCTGGAAATCCTGGACCGCACCACGATCAAAGCAGTCGACGCCATGACACGTATGGGGCTGGGCGATGGAGTCGAGGCGATGCTGCTGGTGCAGAGCGATGAGCCGGACGCACGTGACGTGCTCGGGCGTATCGAGCAGTTGAGTACCGAGGCCGGCGCAAGCGACACCGTCATTTCCGACGACGCAGCCGAGGGCGAGATGCTGCTCGAAGCCCGCCGGATGGCGCTACCTGCTCTCGAGCAGCTGGGCGACTGGCTCCTCGACGATGTGTGCGTACCACGCACACGCATCGTCGAACTGATCGCCTTCATCGAGGAAGTAGCGCAACGACATTCACTGACGATCGGAGTGTTCGGACACGCCGGCGACGGCAACCTGCACCCGACCATCATTTACGACAGCAACGACGCACAAAGCAGCGCGTCCGCCGTAGCTGCTTTCAATCACATCACTGAGAAAGCCCTCGAACTCGGCGGCACGGTCACCGGCGAACACGGGATCGGTCAACTCAAGAAGTCCTGGCTAGGACGAGAGCTGGGATCGGTGGGTGTTCAGGTGCACCATGCCGTGAAGGAGGCGCTCGACCCGGCCGGCATTCTCAATCCGCTCGGCGTGCTACCTCCACGCGACTCCGTTTGAGTCCGACAAGTCCGGAAGCCGCTTGCTTCTAAGCGCTTCGACCGATAGTGTCCTCGATCACAGACTTCATCAGGATTGTTACTCGGTCACGAGGCAAGACCTGAGCTACACGCATTCGTGCGTGCGGCTCAGGTCTTTTTTTGTGCCCGGGTACAGGACAACGACAAGGAACACCATGGCAATCGTCGACCACAGGTCGCTCGCATCCGACATTCTCGAGGGGGTGGGCGGGCAGGGCAACATCGACTCGGTCGTGCACTGCGCCACCCGACTTCGCTTCAAACTGCGCGACAGCGCGAAGGCGAACACCGACGCGATCAAGGCACTCCCCGGCGTCCTGGCGGTGATGAAAGCCGGCGGCCAGTACCAGGTGGTGATCGGTGACGAAGTACCGACAGTCCATGCCGAGATCACCCGCCTGACCGGTGGCAGCTCGGACGTCGAGCGCACAGAATCAATGACGGATGGCTCCACCTGGTCACCGAAGCGCCTTCTCAACGGGTTCATCGAGGTCGTGTCCTCGATCTTTCAGCCCATCGTGTGGCCGCTTGCCGGTGCGGGACTGCTTAAAGCGCTGCTGAGCCTCGTTCTGCAGTTCGGCTGGCTCGACGCCACCAGTCAGACGTACGTCATTCTCGCCGCCGCGGCCGACTCGGTCTTCTACTTCCTTCCCATCTTCCTGGGATACACCGCGGCGAATCGGTTCGGCGCCAACAAGTTCACCTCGATGGTGATAGCCGGCGCTCTGGTCTACCCGTCGATCGTGGAACTGAACGCGTCCGGTGAATCGGTGAGCTTCTTCTCCATTCCGGTCACGATGTTCAACTACACCAGCTCGGTGATCCCTATCATCGTCGCCGTGTTGATTCAGTCGCGGCTCGAACGAGTGTGCATGCGATTCATCCCGAAGATGTTGCGCAACTTCGCGACACCGATGATCTCCATCATCGTCATGGTGCCCCTGATCCTGCTGACGGTCGGACCGATCACCTCGTTCCTGGCCAATGCGCTCTCCACCGGAATCGGCAACATCTTCGACTTCGCTCCGTGGCTCGCCGGCGGCGTCATGGGCGGCCTGTGGCAGGTGTTCGTCCTCTTCGGGCTGCACTGGGGCCTCGTACCGACCATGCTCAACGACATCGCTGTGACCGGAAGCTCGATCCTGCTCGGCCCCCTGCTCAGCGCCGTCCTCGCTCAGGCCGCCGCCACACTGGCCGTGTTCTTTCGCACCCGCAACACCGTTCGCCGCGCCGTCGCCGGACCCGCCGCTGCATCGGGATTCATTGCAGGAGTAACGGAACCGGCCATCTACGGCGTCAACCTTCCATTGAAGAAGCCCTTCTTCTTCGGTATCGTCGGCGGCGCGATCGGCGGCGCGATCGCGTCCTCCGGAGGCAGTGCTGCGACAGCGTTCGTCTTTCCCTCCGTCCTGGCTCTCTCCGCCTACACAACCGTCGGCAGTTTCGCCCTCCAGATCATCGGCATCGTCATCGCAGTCAGCGTCTCGTTCGCTCTGACCTTCGCCTTCGTGGACCGGGAACAGTCGGCGGACGCGGACGAACCCGCCGACGCAACAGTCCGAGTGGGCACAGTCGAGATCACGTCACCGGTCGACGGAACCATCGTGGCCCTCGCCGACGTCCCCGACCGCGTGTTCTCCTCGGGCATCCTCGGACAGGGTTTCGGTGTCATCCCCGCCGAAGGTGTGGTGCGGGCCCCGATTTCGGGCACCGTCGTCACCGTCATGAAGACGGGCCACGCGTACGGCATCAAATCGGACGACGGCGTCGAAGTTCTCGTGCACATCGGTATCGACACGGTCCGCATGAACGGAGAAGGCTTCACACCTTCGGTAGCCCGCGGCGACAAGGTGACCGCCGGCGACGTCATCGCCGACTTCGACATCGCGGCCGTACAAGAAGCCGGATTCGATCCGATGACCCTCGTCGTGGTCACCAACTCGAAACAACTGGCATCGATCGAACCCATCGGATCGGGAGCCGTCACGCACGGAGCACCCGCCATCGCAGTGACTGTCTGAAAAGGAAACACCATGACCACCAGCAGCTTTCCCGACAAATTCCTCTGGGGCGGCGCCACCGCAGCCAACCAGATCGAAGGCGCATACGACGAGGGCGGTAAAGGCCTGTCCATCCAAGACGTGATGCCCCGCGGTATCACCACCGCGCCGTCCGACGCACCCACCGACGACAATCTGAAGTTGGGCGCCATCGACTTCTACAACCGCTACATCGACGACATCGCACTGTTCGCCGAGATGGGGTTCACCGTCTTCCGATTCTCGATCGCGTGGAGCCGCATCTTCCCGATGGGCGACGAGGACAAGCCCAACGAGGAAGGCCTCGCATTCTACGATCGCCTCCTCGACGAACTCGAGAAGCACGGAATCGAACCGCTGGTCACGATCAGTCACTACGAGACCCCGCTGCACCTCGCCCGCACCTACGACGGCTGGAGCAGCCGCGAGCTCATCGGCTTCTACGAGCGCTACTGCCGCACCCTTTTCGAACGGTACGGCGCACGCGTGAAGTACTGGCTCACCTTCAACGAGATCAACTCCGTTCTGCACGAGCCGTTCATGTCCGGCGGCATCGCCACCCCGAAAACCGAACTGACGCAGCAGAACTTGTACCAAGCAATACATCACGAGCTGGTCGCGTCGGCGCGGGTGACGCGCCTGGCCCGCGACATCATGCCCGGCGCACTGGTGGGCTGCATGATCCTCGCGCTCCCGGCATACCCGTTGACGCCGGATCCGGCGGACGTCGTCGCCGCGATGAAGACACAACACGACAGCTACGCGTTCGGTGACATCCATTGTCGGGGTGAGTATCCGGGGTACCTCCTGCGGTATTTCCGCGATCACGGAATCGAGCTCGACATCACCGATCAGGACCGGGATGATCTGCGCAACACCGTCGACTTCGTCTCGTTCAGCTACTACATGAGCATGTGCGAGACTGCCGACACCTCCGCACGGGTGACCGGTGCGGGAAACATCTTCGGCGGCGTCGCCAATCCGACACTTCAGGCGTCGGAATGGGGCTGGCAGATCGACCCACAAGGCCTGCGCGTGGTCATGAACGACTACTGGGACCGCTGGCAGAAGCCACTGTTCATCGTAGAGAACGGCCTGGGCGCAAAGGACGTCCTCGTCGAGATCGACGGTGTCCCGTCGGTCGAGGACGACTACCGCATCGACTATCTGAACCAACATCTCGTTCAGGTCGGCGAAGCATTGGCCGACGGCGTCGACGTCCTCGGGTACACCACCTGGGGGTGCATCGATCTGGTCAGTGCGTCGACGGCACAGATGAGCAAACGGTACGGCTTCGTCTATGTCGACCGAGACGACGACGGTTCCGGTTCGCTCGAACGCTACCGAAAGAAGTCGTTCTTCTGGTATCGAAATGTAATCAGCAGCAACGGCGCATCGCTCAGCTAGAAGGGGGCGTCATGGAGATCCTGCGGATCTTCAACAACAACGTCGTCCTCGCGCGCGCCGAGCACGGCGGCGAAGTCATCGTGACCGGGCGAGGTCTGGGGTTCCAGGCCAAGCCCGGTCAGCGGGTCGATCAGGAAAAGGTCGCGAAGGTCTTCGTTCCCGAAGACGGCCGAGACCCCGACAACTTCGGCTCGCTCGTCGCCGCCGTTCCACCCGAATACCTCGTCCTGGCCGACCGCGCCCTCGACACCGCGCGCGCAGAACTGGGCATCGCGCTCGGCTCCACGACGGTGATCGCCCTGGCCGACCACCTCAGCTTCGCAATCGTCCGCACCGAGAAGAACATGCCGATGAGCTACCCGCTCCGAGGCGAAGTCGTCCACCTCTACCCACGCGAATACGCGGCTGCAACCAAGGTTCTGAACTACGTCAACGACCGACTCGACAAACCACTGGCCGCAGACGAAGCCGTCGCGATCACGCTGCACCTGGTGAACGCCGGCTTCGCCAGCGGCGACCTCTCCTACACATATCAGATGACCGGGGTCTTCACCCAGCTCTTCGACATCATGGGCGCCGCGAACAACCGCGTCTTCGACCGCGATTCAGTGAACGCAGCGCGGTTCATCACCCACCTTCGCTACTTCTTCGTCCGCGCCACCACTGGCCGGCAACTGGACGAGCGGTCGGGGAAACTCCGCGACGCCATTCGCGATGTGTACCCGGACGCGCACGCCACCGCCATCAAACTTCAAGCAGTACTGGAACTTCGGCTCGGCGTTCCCCTGACCGACGACGAGGTCACTTACCTGACTCTGCACGTAGCGCGCATGGTCGACGAGGATCGCGCCCCCGAGGCCACTGCACCCTGAGGCCATCACACGAAGTGGCGCCGGCGGTTGGCGGCTGCGTGTGGGGGTCGTATCGCGATCGAGCCGCAGGGGAGGACGCCGAGGCCGCGTCGTGCGTAGCGTCCTCACGCCGGCCGATCGAGTCTCATAGCGCCAGTGGTCGATACCAGCCGGCGCCGACGGCTGTGTGTCGGTGTCGACTGCGTTCACGGTTCCGGTGTCCAGGGCTTAGATGGCATGTGTTCGGTGACTGCCCGTCCCCATTCTCCGCATGCTGCCAATTGTGCGATCGCGCGGCGGAGGCGGTGGACCACGGTGATCGGTCGCAGTGTTCGCAGCTCGACCACCGTGTTAACTCTTACCCCTGCTGTTTCAACTCGTTCGGACACGGCGATTTGATGGCTAGACAGAACTCCGGTTTCCGGGTGCCGGCCGGATATCGAGTGGCGCATTCGCCGTTCCCAGGGAGTTCGCGGCTCGCGTACAGGCTCCTCCCCGAAACCTCGCAGAGTATAGGACGTACCGAATCACTCACCGCGACAACAGAGGAGCCCAGGAATGAGCACCGGTCCCGAACCCATGAGCACGCCCGACGGCCCCACCTACGACGGGCGCCCACTCCCCCGACCGACCGAGGACGTGGTCGATCAAGGAGTCGGATTCGACGTCACGACCCTCGTCACCCGCCGACGAGTCCTCAGCATCGTCGGCGCCGGAGCCGGATCTCTGGCCCTGGCAGCGTGCTCGGGTTCCTCCGGCACCATGTCCGCATCGACCACATCGTCCACATCCACCGCGTCGGTGGCCGCGGCCGCCGCGACAAGCGAGATCCCCAACGAGACGAACGGTCCCTACCCAGCCGACGGCACCAACGGCGTCAACGTCCTCGAGGAATCGGGAATCGTCCGTTCCGACGTCACCTCGAGCCTCGACGGCGGCACGACCGCTCCCGGAGTGCCGCTGTCGATGACCTTCACCGTCACCGACCTGACGAACAACAACAGCCCCTTTGCCGGCGCCGCTGTGTACATGTGGCACTGCAACGCGTCCGGCGAATACTCGATGTACTCCGAGGGCATCGAGGACGAGACCTACCTGCGCGGAGTCCAGGTCGTCGACTCGACCGGCACCGTCACCTTCCAGACCATCGTCCCCGCTTGCTATTCCGGCCGCTGGACCCACATTCACTTCGAGGTCTACCCCGATGCATCGTCCGCGACCACCGCCGACAACGCGATCGCCACCTCACAGGTCGCCTTCCCCCAGGACATGCTCGACACCGTGTTCCAGGTCGACACCTACGCGGGATCAGCCGAAAACCTGGCCCAGATAGGAAGTCTCGACAACGACAACGTGTTCGGCGACGGGTACGACCTGGAGATGGGTACCTTCACCGGAGACCCCACTTCCGGCTACGTCGGATCCCTGGCCGTCGCCGTCGACACCACCACCGAACCCACCGCCGGCGCAGCACCCAGCGGCGGCGGAGCCGGCGGTGGGCAGGCCCCCATGGGCGGCGGAACTCCCCCCGCCGCCCCCTCGAACTAACCACCCACGCACGCCCCCAAGCCCACCATCACAAAGGAATCATCATGTTGCACAACCTGACCGGCTGGCACGCCCTCATCGTTCTCGCGATCATCCTGCTCGTCTTCGGCTCCACCAAACTCCCCTCCCTCGCCAAGGGTGTCGGACAGTCCATGCGCATCCTCAAGGACGAGGTGCGCAGTGACACGGCCGCGCCGTCGACCGAGCGCGCTTCCACCATCGACACCACGACCACCGCAGACGGTGCCGCGGTGCCGTACCGACACGCCTCATGACCACGATCACCGCCGCGCGAGGCACCATGCCACTCGCCGGACATGTCAGCGAGGCACGCCGCCGCGCGACCCGCGCGGCGGTGTCGCTCCTCGTCGCGCTTGTTCTCGGCTTCGTACTGTCCGACCAGATCCTCGACGTCCTCCGCACACCGGTCGAAGAGCTCGCGCAGACTCGCCAGGCCAGCCTCAACTACACCACCATCACCGGCGCATTCGACCTTCAGATGAGAATTGCCCTGTTCGCCGGCGTCATTCTCTCCAGCCCGGTCTGGCTGGGCGAACTATTCGCCTACCTCACCCCCGGCTTCACCGTCCGGGAGAAGGAGTACGTCATCGGCTTCACCGCGGCGGCGATACCGCTGTTCGCCGCGGGATGCGCCTTCGGGTTCCTCATCTTCCCCCGCATGGTCACCGTCCTCGCCGGATTCTCCTCCGACAAGGACAGCACCATCCTCGACGCCTCCTACTACGTCGACTTCGTTATGAAAATCGTCCTCGCCACCGGAATTGCGTTCGTCCTCCCGGTACTGCTGGTCATGCTGAACTGCCTCGGGGTGCTGTCCGCACGTCGACTACGCAGCAGCTGGCGCATCATCGTCATCGTCATCGCCCTCTTCAGCGCACTCGTCACGCCGGCAGCCGACGTGCTGTCGATGTTCTTTGTCGCACTTCCGATGTCCGCCCTCTTCGGTACCGCCGTCGCCATCACCACCGTGCATGACAGGCGAATGGCACGACGGGCACTCACCTCCACTCACGCCGACCCGACCACGAACTGGAGTCCCCCATGTTCGGACTGACGATCGAGAAGCTCTTCATCGTCGCGATCATCGGCGGCCTCGTCCTCGGACCCAGCCGCCTTCCCGACTACGCGCACCAGCTCACCCGCGCGATCCGCGCACTGAAAAACTTCGTCGAGACGACTCACACCGCGGCGGAGCACGAGATGGGCATGCCCCTTCGACGCTCTCAATGGCAATCGCTCGACCTACAGCAATACGACCCGCGGCGGATCGTCCGCGACGCACTGCAGGACACCACCGCGAAGACCGACGTGACCGACGTGACCGAGCAGGCGGCACGGGTGCGCCCGGGCCAGAAGTACATCATCACCGGAACCACCTCCCACCCGGTTCGCACACTCATCGCGTCGTTACCCGCCGACGACCCCAGAAGGATCGCAGCGGACGTGGGCCAATCGACGTCCTCGATCGGCGACGACGCACCGCACACCGTGGAACTGCAGAGCGTGGAACTGCAGAGCGTGGGACTGCAGAGCAAGGTACAACCGAGCGAGAAAGTCGCCTGAGGACGACGAGCGTGCTGCGACCGATGCGGCGCCCTCGTGTTCGCGAGGTCGGTCGCATGACGTCGGTCACACGAGGTCGGCGAGGGCGTTCACAGCGTCGCGCACGTGTGCGCGGACATCGGCAGGTAGTCCTGTCACGGGGTGCGGCAGATTAGAGGTCTGCACCAGACCGAGGTCCTCGGCGATAGCGGACGCCACCCGCAGACTTCCGTATCCCGTGAACGACCGCCAAATCGGATCGAGACGGTCCATCAGAACGGCGACACGTTCACGATCGTTCGTTTGCGCTGCGCTTGTCAGTGCCACGCTCACCCGGGGAAGTACGCCGGCTATCACGCTGAACCAGAGGTCGCATCCGCCGAGAAGGCCGGCGGGGGCGAGGTGGTCTCCGCTGACACCGATGGCGACGTCATCCGGTAAGCGAGTCCGGAGCGCCTGCACACGCACGGCCGTGACGTCGGGATCCGCAGAGACGCCCGGGATCTTGATCGACTTCACACTCGGCAGCGCGGACACCCGTTCGTAGAGGTCGTCGGTGAAGGTGAAGTGGGTCGTCGCGGGATTGTCGTACACGCACATCGGAACCGACAAGTTTCTGTCCACCCTCTCGTAGAGATCGTGGACCTCGTCGACCGTCAGATGCTGGTAGGTCATGGGCGCCAGGAGGACAGCCGCCGCACCGACCTGCTGGGCGTCTTCTGCGAGTCGAAGTACCTCTCGAGTACGGAGCGCGCCGATTCCCACCATCACGGGGATTCCAGCCGCATTCTGCACGGCAAGGTCCGCAATGCGACGACGTTCCTCCCGATCGAGGTAGGCGTAACTTCCGGTGGAGCCGAGGGCGCCGATGGAGTCGACGCCCGCCTCCACCATGTTCGTGATCAGGCCGACGAACGCGCGCTCGTCGACCGCTTCATCAGCGATCGGGGTCAACGGAAAGGCAGACAAACCCGAGAACATACATGCTCCGAACTGTGAGGCGAGGCCCAAGACACCCGTCCAGTACCGGATGTGCCACCCGACAGTAGATCAGTGATCAGCTGCGGCACACCGCCGAAAAGGCGAACCCTGCCCTCGTGCGTTCGAGGGTTGGACGCGCGGTCAAGGGCGGATGGGACCCGACCCATATCTCCCCCACCGGGCCAGGTTTGACGCAACGCTTACCTCGAAGTGCTCATCGGTATTCCGCCTGAAACCATTCGGAAACGACACCGGCCTACGTTTTCTTCACCCGGGAGCTTCGCGCCGTGGTAGCTCGGTTCGTGAACGACACCTCAGGAGGCCACATGACACAGCCGACCAACACGGTCACACTCGACGTTGCCGACACCAGTCGAATCCCATGGGACACACTGGCAGTCGCGCAGATCGGCGCGGAAATCCCGTTCAAATCGCTGTTGGCAGACCCCGACACAGGTATGCAGGTGATGCTCCTCCGCTACGCCGCCGGGTTCACCAACACCTGGCACACCCATCCCTGCGCCCACGGGATGTACGTTCTGGACGGCGTCCTGAAAACCCATGAGGGCGAGTACGGGCCAGGCAATTTCGTCTGGTTCCCCGAAGGAGGATGGATGGAACACGGGGCCACCGTCGAGAACGACGTAACATTCCTGTTCATCACCAACAAGCCGTTCGGGATCTGCTACGAGTCCGATTCCGACCATCCGTACCCGATCAATGTGGACACCAACGGATCTCAGACGTAACTGCATACGCGAGGCCCAACGAGTTGCGAAGGCGGAACGCGCCCGATGCGCTTCCCCTGTGACAGCACCCCGATCAGCTCCGTCCAAGACATCGGAAAGTGTGCAGTCGGCTGACGCGACAGGCCTCTTCACGCCCTTTACGCCGTGGGCAACAACCCTTTACAGTCCTCCGGCGATTCTGATGTTGGCACCGGTGACGTAACTCGCGTCCGGGGACAGCAGCCACGCCACGGCGCCGGCAATCTCGTCCGCGTCGCCTGCTCGGCCCAGAGGAACGGTCTCGGCAACGCGTGCCGGTCGGTCCGGGTCGCGATGAAACTGCGTCCAGATCGTGCCGGGAGAGACCGCATTCACGCGGATGGCGGGCGCCAATTCCTTCGCCAGTCCCACAGTCAACGCGTCCACTCCCGCTTTGGCCGCCGCGTAGTGCACATACGTCGACGCGCTACCGAGTGTCGCTGCGGCAGAAGAGATGTTCACGATCGATCCGCCTCCCGCTCGCGTCAACACCGCCTGGGCGTACTTGCAGCACGCGATGACTCCGACCAGGTTCACATCGACATCTCGACGTATCGCGGTCAGGTCGTTGTCCTGGAGCCGGCCCACCGCGGTCACTGCTCCCGCGTTGTTGACCACACCCCGCACCGCACCGAAGCCTTCGGACGCGTCGAACAACGCCGCCACCGACTCCTCGTCGACCGTGTCGACCTGCACGCAGAGCGCCCGGACACCCAGGGCACGGATGTCGTCGGCAACAGATTCGGCAGCATGAACGTCGGAGCGATATCCGATCACGACGTCCCAACCAGCCCGTGCAATTCGGAGGCTGATCGCTCGACCTATGCCTCGTCCACCACCGGTCACCACCGCGACACCAGGAACGTCCACCTCGCCGAGGCTAGCGGAAATGCGACCTGAGACGTCGTTACCCGGGCGAAGCCCCGAGGGTTCACGCCACCGCAGTGTGAACTGGTCGCGGGCACAACACCACTTATTCCGAAGTCCAGCCGATCTTCGGCGAACCCACCAGTAGTCGACGGATGGGTCAGCGACTGCCGCGGGTCGGACACGGCGCCCCGTCGACGGTCACCGAGGCCTACGAGGAGGATCGGTGCGCACTTGTGTTGCGGGGGCACACCTGCAGTCGAGTGCTGTGGCAGACATGAGTCGTTTCCGCGTCGGACGCGAACTCAGATGAACGAGCAGAGCATGCGACGACAATCGAACGGTCGCAGGCGACTTCGCCCCATGGTCACCACGCACCTCGGCCAGAGAATCGCCAGGCCAGGGACCCACACCGGTCGGACGAGGCCCGTGCTTTCCAACTCCGAATAAGCCCTGAATCCGAAAATGTCACACCCGGTGTCACTACAGACGTGACATTCTGTGACACCAAAGGCCTATGGAACGCAAGAAAGCCCCCGACCGACACCAGACAGTGCAGGTCAGGGGCTTAACAGACGCTCCCCCATCTGGACTTGAACCAGAAACCCTTCGATTAACAGTCGAATGCTCTGCCAATTGAGCTATGGGGGATTGCGGTGAACCGAGATCAGACTCTAGCGCATGGCACCTGTCGACTACCAAATCGCCATGTCGTCTCGCTGTCAGGCAGGATGGTGGGACACGATCGGGAGGACCGAAACACGATGATGCGGATGCTGGTGGGAATCGCCGCCGGGTACGTGCTCGGAACCAAGGCCGGTCGCGGCCGGTACGAGCAGATCAGCCGCGGCGCGAAGGCGGTGGCGTCGAGCCCTGCCACGAAGAAGGTGCTCAAGACCGGCCGGCAGAAGCTGTCCGAGTCGCTCAGTACGGAACCGAAGATGGAGCAGCTGCGGCCGATCGACGAGCAGACGGTGTTCGTCCCTCGTGATCACTTAAAACGCGGGTAACTCCGCGTCGGCAGTGCTGCCCACGGCCTGCTCCAGCAGGCTGCGACGGTACTGCTCGAGGGCGATGAGATCGCCGAACAGGGCGTTGTACTCGTCGGGTTTGTCGACGGGCGACATGCGCTGCAGCTTGGACTTCAGCTCGGCAACCTGTCGCCCCACCCACACTTCCTGCAGTCTGGCCAGGACTCCCGAGATGTAGCGCGGGACAGACTCTTCCGCGACGGGCATCGACTCGACGGCAAGCTCGGTGACGAGCGAGCGGAGGCCGCGCGTCTCGGCCCGGTTCCCGACGGCTTCGAGCCAGTCGCTTCCCCCGAGCCCGGCTGCAGTGCCGCCGGCTTCGCGCACCGAATCGGCGACGGCCGAGTACGCCGGGTGCCCGAACGTCTCGGGCGGAAGCGAGTCGAACACGGACCCGGCGATCTCCGGGTGCTGCATGACGGCCTTCAACGCCTCGCGCTGTGGCCAGAGCGTCGGGTCGGTCCGGTTGGGGTGGGGCATGGTGACCGGCGCGGCAGGCTCCGGTTCCTCGGTGCGCCCGGCTGGGCGTCGCAGTTGCTGCTTGGCAGCCGACCCGCCGCCCTTGGCGATCCTTGCCGCCTCGTCGCGGACACGATTGACGACCATCTTCTCGTCGATCCAGCCGACCCAGCCGGACAATCTGGTGGCGTAGTTGTCGCGCAGTGCACGGTCTTTCATCTGCGCAACCATCGGGACGGCCCGTCGAAGCGCTTCGACCTGGCCCTCTGCGGTGTCGAGGTTGCACTCGGCCAGGGCGCCCTTGATGGCGAACTCGAACAGCGGCGTGCGGCGCGCCACGAGGTCACGGACGGCGGCGTCGCCCTTCTTCTGGCGCAGATCGCACGGGTCCATGCCGTCGGGGGCCACCGCGATGAACGTCTGCCCCGCCAGCTTCTGATCACCGGAGAACGCCTTCATGGCCGCGGCCTGACCGGCGGCGTCACCGTCGAAGGTGTAGATGATCTCCCCGCGCCAGAACTTGTCGTCCATCAGCAACCGGCGCAGGAGCGAGAGGTGTTCGTCGCCGAATGCGGTGCCACAGGCCGCAACGGCGGTCTTGACGCCGGCCTGATGCATCGCCATGACGTCGGTGTAACCCTCGACGACGACGGCCTGGTGACCCTTCGCGATGTCACGCTTGGCCAGGTCGAGACCGAAGAGAACCTGAGACTTCTTGTACAGCAACGTTTCCGGCGTATTGACGTACTTGCCGGGCATCGTGTCGTCGTCGAACAATTTGCGCGCGCCGAAGCCGATCACGTCACCGGCCAGGTTGCGGATGGGCCAGAGCAATCGGCGATGGAAGCGGTCGATCGGCCCTCGCTTGCCCTGCCGCGACAGACCGGCCGCTTCGAGCTCCTTGAACTCGAAACCCTTCTGCTGCAAGTGTTTCGTGAGAGTATCCCACCCGTCGGGGGCATACCCGCAGCCGAATTCGAGTGCCGCAGCGCCGTCGAAGTTGCGCTCGGTGAGGTAGTCACGAGCGGCTTGAGCGTCGGGACCTTTGAGCCGCTCCGCGTAGAACGCTTGGGCTGCGGCATTGGCCGCGACGAGGCGCGACCGGGTCCCGCGGTCGCGCTGAACGGACGTTCCGCCACCCTCGTAGGAGATCTGGTAGCCGAGCCGATCGGCCATCTGTTCCACGGACTCGACGAAGCTGATGTGCTCGATCTTTTGCAGGAACGTGTAGACGTCCCCGCCCTCACCGCACCCGAAGCAATGGAACGTGCCGTGGTTGGGCCGCACGTGGAACGACGGGGACTTCTCGTCGTGGAACGGGCACAACCCCATCATCGAATCGCCACGCGGTGCCTTCAGCGCCACGTACTCACCCACGATGTCCTCGATGCGAGCGCGGTCGCGAATGGCGGCTACATCGCGTTCGGGAATTCGGCCTGCCACTCCCCCAGTCTAGAGCTCACCACAGACAGCCTCAGCCCCAGCTCGCTTGTGCTCCCAGGCTCGCTTTGTCGACGCGTTCGAGTCGCGTCTCGGTGTACGACGCAATCTGATCGACCACCACACGGGTGCGCCCGGCGTCGTCGTCGGCCGCGTTCCACGCGGGCGTGAAGATCGGGTCCAACCCGACGGGCGCCGAGTGCAACAACCACTGCGCGACGCGATGAATTCGGTCCCGTTGGCGATCCTGCCGAGTCCGATGCCCCTCGTCCGACATCACGTAGCGCAACGCCATCGTCTTGAGGAGCGCCACTTCGGCGCGGACGAGCGGCGGGACCACCAGGTTCGCGTCGTAGCGGCGAAGAGGCACGTCCCGCCGGGTGCTGCTGACGGCGGCCGTGGTGAAGCGCCCGACCAGTTCGCTCGTGAGCCGCTTGAGCGCGACCGAGCTGGTCAGGGTGCCGTCGTAGCCGGTCGCGTCGGCGACGACGGGCATCTCGGACAGCCGTCCGGCGGCCTCGGCCAGATCGTCCGCGACCAGACCGCGGAATTCGAGGGTGCCCAAATCGGCCAAGGCGCGCTGTTCGGCGGGATCGGCCAGCGAGCGCAGGTCGATGCGACCGGCGATGATGCCGTCCTCGACGTCGTGCACCGAGTAGGCGACGTCGTCGGCCCAGTCCATGGCCTGCGCCTCGAGGCACTGCGAGCGTTCGGGAGCGCCGTCGCGAACCCAGGCCAAAATGTCTGCGTCGTCGTCGTAGGCGCCGAACTTCGCGCCGGGCTCGGGGCGCGTCCAGGGGTACTTGATCGCCGAGTCCAGCGCGGCACGGGTCAAGTTGAGACCCGCGCTCGCGCCGTCTGGCGCCAGCACCTTCGGCTCCAGCGACGTGAGGATGCGTAGGTTCTGCGCGTTGCCTTCGAAGCCGCCGCAGTTCGCCGCGACCTCGTCGAGGGCCCGCTCTCCGTTGTGGCCGTACGGCGGATGCCCGATGTCGTGCGCCAGACCCGCGAGGTCGACGAGGTCAGGATCGCAGCCCAGACCGTCGGCGATGCTACGGCCGATCTGCGCCACCTCGAGCGAGTGCGTCAACCGCGTGCGCGGTGTGTCCCCGTCGCGCGGTCCGGTGACCTGAGTCTTGTCGGCGAGCCGGCGCAGCGCAGCCGAATGCAGCACCCGTGCGCGGTCGCGGGCAAGGTCGCTGCGATGGGCGGCGCGCTCGTTCGAGTCGGGCAGGCCTGCGGTCTTCGGGTGTTCGGCGACGACGCGTTCGAGATCGTGTTCGGAGTAGCTCACTGGCTGGCCGTGTACTGGAAATCGGCCGAGAAATGGGTGAGCTGGTACCACAGCAACGCTGCTGTCTCCCTTGTGATTCCGTGGATCTGCGACTCGCGGGTGAAGACGGCCGGTCCCTGCCGGGTCGGGGCGGTCCACGCCTCGAGACCCGCATCGCGTGCCATCGTCCGAGTGCGCAGCGAATGCCAGGGGTCGCTCACCAGCGTCACCCGGTTGACGCCGCGGGCACCGAGCTCGGCAGCCACCGCCTCGATGCTGCGCAGAGTGTCCGATCCTTCTTCGACGGCGACGACCGCGTCCGACGGAACACCCTGCGCCTCCAGATACGTCTTGCCGGACGCCGCCTCGGTGTAGTTGTCGCCGATCTGCTTGCCACCGACGGTGACGATGGTCGGAGCCACTCCGGCCTGATACAGCTTGAGGGCCTGCTCGAGCCGCGCTTCGAAGACCGACGACGGTGTTCCGTCGTACTGCGCGGCGCCGAGCACAACGATGGCGTCGGACGGGGTGTAGTCGTCGCCGCGGGCCACCTGCCACACCCGAGCCGCGGTACCGGCCACGAGGACCACCGCGATCAGCACCACACCCACGATCAACCGACCGGTCCAGCGCGCCAGGGTGCCGCCGAACCCGAGACGTTCGGGCCGGGGCGATCTCCCGTAGTCGGGATCGGTGGCGGTGTTCACGCGGTCGATTGTGCCAGCTTCGTCAGAGCCACCCGTTGAGGTCGGCTGTGCGCGCCGCCTCGGTCCGCGTCGTCGCCCCGGTCTTGCCGATGGCGGACGAGAGGTGGTTGCGGACGGTTCCTTCCGACAGGTGCAGTTCCTTCGCGATGGCCGATGCCGTCGCACCGGTTGCCGCCGCGGTCAGTACCTGACGCTCGCGGCTGGTCAACGGCGACGTTCCGGACGTCAAGGTCTCGGTGGCAAGCGTCGGGTCGATGACACGCAGACCCATGTGCACGCGCCGCACCGCGTCGGCGAGCTGGCGCGCCGGGGTGTCCTTGACCACGAATCCCGACGCTCCCGCGTCGAGCGCCCGGCGGACGTATCCAGGGCGTCCGAACGTGGTGACGATGAGTACTCGGCAGGACGGAAGAGCATGTCGCAACACCGAAGTCGCTTCGATGCCGTCCATTCCGGGCATCTCCACGTCGAGCAGCGCCACATCCGGTGCGGATCGTTGTGCCGCGGCCAGCACCTCGTCGCCGCGCCCCACCTCGGCCACCACCTCGAGATCGTCTTCGAGTCCGAGAAGCGCTGCGAGTGCACCCCGCACCAACCCCTGGTCGTCGGCGAGCAGCAATCTGATCACGGCGCCTCCACAATGACGCGAAACCCGCCGCCCGCCGCCCCGGCGGTGAGGACGGTGCCCGCCCGGTCGGCTCGGTGCCTCAACCCGCGCAGTCCGTTGCCCGTGTCGTCACCCGGATCGGAACCCTTTCCGTCGTCGACGATCTCGATCCGTGACGGTTCGACAGTGATGCAGCAGCGGGACGCTCCGCTGTGCCGGACGACGTTGGTGACCGACTCCCGCACCGTCCAGGCGAACACCTCACGAAAGTTGCTCTCGGCGTCCGTCGCCGCTCCGATCAGCACCAAGTCGATACCCGCCGCATCGAGAGCCGTTCTGGCGTGGATCAATTCGACGTCCAGAGTGACCGTGCGCAACCCACCCACCGTGGCCCTGACGTCGCTCAAGGCGGTCCGCGCCAGGGCCTCGACCTCGGCGATCTCCCGCGTCGCCCGCAGCGGATCGAGGTCCACGAGCCGGCCCGCGAGTTCTGCCTTGACCGTGATGACGGTCAAGGTGTGGCCGAGGATGTCGTGCACGTCGCGGCCCAACCGTTCGCGCTCCTCGACCACCGCGAGGTCTGCGATGCGCTGACGCGCACGCTGCAGTTCGATGTTGCGCACGATCAATTGTCCGACACCCCACGCGGCGAGGCTGGCCACCAACAACGACAACACCGTTCCGTCGTCCGCGCTCCATCCCGGCACGATGCGCGGAAGAACGACGAAAGCCGCTGCGGACGCGGCGATCACGACGGCAGCCTGCGCCAGTGGCAGCGTGAACACGGCCATCACCGCGATGTAGACGCCACCGGCCAGGATCGATTCGCGCGCAACGGGAGCCGCGGGGACCAGCAGTATCACCAAGGCACCCAGCAGCATCCACTGACGCGAGGGGGATGCAATCGGACCTTTGGCGATGCGAGACCGGAATTCGGCGAAGCTGAGCAGGTATGTCGCCGCGAACAGCACCAGCGACAGCAGTGCCGTGGCCCGACGCGCAACCGAGACGTCCGATTCGACGATCGTGCGAACCGGATCGAACAGGTATACGAGCCAGATCGCGCTGAAGAACCAGCCCCGCCGCAGCCCCCGACGGAGGCGGTCCGCGTCCGTCTCCGGATCGCCTCCCGCCTCCGCCATCGCTTCGGTGATGCGCTCGCTCAGCGGCGCACCTGCTGCGGATTTCGACCGGCCTCCGGCCTGCCCGGTGGATTTCGACCGGCCTCCGGCCTGCCCGGTAGATTTCGACCGGCCTCCGGCCTGCCCGGTGGCACTCACACCCGCGCCGTGTCCCGCCGAAACAGTTCGCGTGCACCCAGGGCGAAGACGACGGACCAGAACACGAGGTTGATCACCGCGGCGACGAGGGAACTCGTGGTGTTCTCCCCCAGCGGTGCGCGCGCGAGCGTGGCCACACCGTAGGTGGGGAAGAACTTCGACGCCGTTTCGAACCATCCGGTGGGCGGAACGAACAGTCCACCGGCGAAGGACAGCACTGCGAGGCCCGGACCGAGTATCTGCATCACGTTCTCCGACGGGAGCAGGTATCCCATGAACAACCCGAACGCGGCGAACACGATGGAAGTGAGCCACGCGATCAGGAAACACGCCACCCAAGCCGCTGCGGGAAGCTTCGCCCCGAAGAACGCGCCGACTGCGAAAACGACTGCGACGGCCATGATTCCGAGCACCATGGCGATCACGATCTTCGTCGCGATGTACGCGGCGGGTTTGAGCGGCGTCAGGCGCAGTTGCCTGCTCCAGCCGAGGCCTCGCTCGATGGCCACGGTCGCACCACCGCTGGTGGTGGCCAGCATCCCGCCGTAGACAGCCATGCTGACCATGATGTAGCCGGTGACGTTCGCTTGGCCGTAGGGCTGCGTCTTGTAATCCGACTGCAGTCCGAAGATGAGAAAGAACATGGGCGGCAACAACAGTGTGAAGACCAGGGTCCTCTTGTTGCGCATCATGCGTTTGAGCTCGAGCATCAGGAACGGGAGCGAGAACCCACCGCGAGGCGGCAACGATCGGTCGACGGACTGGATGCTCATGCGGGACTCCCTGCTTTCTCGGCTGCGGAGGTCTCGGATGCGGTCAGTGTGAGGAACGCATCCTCGAGGTTGTGGGCGACGATCTCCACGTCGTGTGCGCCGGTGCGCGTGAGGAGGAACCGCGCCACGTCGTCGGAGCTGTTGGTGTGCACGAAGATTCGATCACCTCGCACCTCGACGGTGTCGGCGCCGGGCACGTCTCGGATCTCGTGGTGCCGATCCTGTGGCAACACGGCACTGACCGTTCTTCCGGACGCCAGGTTCTTGACCTCCGCCGCGGAACCGTCGGCGACGATCTTGCCCTGGCGCACCAACACGATTCGGTCGGCGTACGCATCCGCTTCGTCCAGGTAGTGCGTCGCGAACAGGACGGTGCGCCCCCGCGCCGAGTCCTCGCGCATGGCCCGCCAGAAGTCGCGTCGGCCTTCCACGTCCATGCCCGTGGTGGGTTCGTCGAGCACGATCAGGTCCGGGTTGGGCAGCAAGGCCAGCGCGAATCGCAGCCGCTGCTGCTGACCGCCGGAACACTTGCCCACCATCCGGCCGGCGATGTCTGCGATCCCGGCGCGTTCGAGTACCTCCGAGACCGGCCTGGTGCTGACGAACAGTGCACCGACCAGCTGCACCGTCTCCTCCACGGTGAGGTCCTTGAGCAGACCGCCGCTCTGCATCACCGCCGAGACCCGGCCGGTCGCGACGGCCTCTTCGGGCGGACGACCGAAGAGCCGCACGGCCCCCGAATCGGGCGTGGCGAGGCCCAACAGCATGTCGATCGTGGTCGTCTTGCCGGCGCCGTTCGGCCCCAGGAACGCCACGATCTCACCGGGTTGGATCGTGAGGTCGATGCCGTCCACGGCCTGGACGGGGTCACCGCCCTTCACCGAGAAGCGCTTGTGGAGATCGACGAGTTCGATCGCTGGTGTGGTCATGGGTACCACTGTGACCTGTCGGCGGCTTCGACGCCTCGTCCGGCCGTCACGATCGCGCCGTGACAACTGTCATGGGCGGTAGATTCACGATCATGAGTTCTCCGGTTCCGCGTCGGCGCGGTCGCTGTTCGGTTCGGCTGTTCGCGCTGACCTTCCTCACGATGCTGCTCGGACTGGTCGGCGCCCCTTCGGCATGGGCCGATGCACCCGTGCGTCTTCCCAACCAGATCACCGACGTCGTCGGCGCTCTGGACGGCAGCACGGCCGACGTCCAGTCCGCGATCGACGATCTGTACGACGCGCACCGCGTGCGGTTGTGGGTGGTGTTCGTCGCCGATTTCGACAACCTGGACAATGAGGAATGGGCGCAGCAGACGTCCGCTCTGAGCGACCTCGGTGTGAACGACGTCTTGATGACCGTCGCCACCGTCGACCGTTCCTACGCGATCGACGTTCCGCAGCAGCTGACGTCGGTGACCGATCAGGAGCTGACGGATCTTCGCACCGACGCCATCGAACCTGCTCTCGGACAAGATGATTGGGCCGGGGCAGCGATTGCCGCCGCGGGCGGACTCTCGGACGACATCGCCACCGACACGACGTCGACCAGTTCGACCGGGCTGTGGATCACGGTCGGCGTGGTCGTGGTGATCGCCGTCCTGGTCTTCCTGTTTCTGCGCCGCAGACGCAAGGCCAAGCTGCTCGCCGCCGTCGAGTCCGCCAAGTCCATCGACGAAACCGATCCCGCCGCACTCGCGACCCTCCCGATGGAAGTACTCGACGAGCGCGCCAAGGCAATTCTCGTCGAAACCGACAACGCCATCCGGACCAGCGCCGACGAGCTCGAGACGGCGCGCGGTGAACTGGGTGACGCCGCGGCGAAACCGTTTCTGCAGGCGCTCGACGGGGCCAAATCGGCTCTCGCCAGCGCCTTCACGATCAGGCAGCGGCTCGACGATGCGATTCCGGAGACGCCGCAGCAGCGCCGCGACATGCTCACCGAGCTGGTGCGATCCTGCGCCGAGGCGGACCGCCGGCTCGACGAGCAGGTCGACGCGTTCGACAATGTCCGCGACCTGCTCATCGACGCCCCGAATCGACTGGACGCGCTGACGCGAGATCAGGTCGCGCTGAGGGTGCGCATTCCCGAGTCGCAGACTGTGCTCGACGCACTGAACGCACGATTCCCGGCGAGCACGGTGGCGCCGGTTGCCCACAACGTCGAGCTGGCGTCCGGACAGATCGCCTTCGCCGAGGAGAACATCGACGCAGGTCGCACCGCCGCCGCCCTGCCCGTCGGTCAGCAGGGTCCGGTGGTCGCGGCCGTGCGTACGGCCGAGAGCGCCCTGACGCAGGCGCGCACTCTCCTCGATGCGGTCGACCACGCGGAGAGCGACATTGCGAACGCAATTGCCTCTCTGCCTGCGGCGATGAAGGACGTGCAAGCCGACATCCGGACCGCCGAACAACTTGCCGCGCACGGCGGCGCACCTCTGGCCGCAGCCAAGGATGCAGCGGCAGCGGCACTGGCACGTGCCGAGACGTCCAAGGACAGCGATCCTCTCGGGAGCATGAACGCCATCGTGGCCGCCGACTCGCAACTCGATTCCCTGCTCGCCGCGGCGGCCGAGTCCAAAACGCAACGCGAGCACGCCGCCCAACGCCTCGCGCACGACATCGACGCCGCCGCCGCCCAGGTGCGCGCCGCCGGTGACTTCATCTCGACGCGGCGCGGTGCCATCGGCGCCGAAGCACGCACGAGACTGTCGGAAGCGGAGCGCAACCTGGCCGCGGCGCGGCAACTCGCGACGACGGACCCGTCTCGCGCTCTTCAACATGCCGGAGCAGCAACGCAATACGCGTCGTCGGCGTCGCAGGTCGCTCAATCCGAAGTCGAGCAATGGGACACCCGCCAGCGGGTGCAGGGCGGGTATCAGGGCCGGTCGATGGGGTCTCAGGCCGGTGGGATCCTCGCGGGCGTCCTCATCGACAGTGTGTTGCGCGGCGGACTCGGAGGCGGACGGTCCTACGGCAACCGGGGAAGCGGTGGCTTCGGTGGTTTCGGCGGCGGACCCGGCTCGTTCGGTGGTTCCTCCAGCTCGGGTCGCATCGGGCGGACCTCCGGTGGCCGCTTCTAGGATCGCCGCCGTAGGGGCGGTTCTCGTGCTGGTGCTGACCGGCTGCGGGGGCGCACCTGCCCCTGCACCCCCATCCGAGATATCGGCGTCGGCGTATCGCTCACGTGTGGACGACGCGACCGGCGGACAGTTTCAGATCACCGTCACCAACACGGGTGAGCGGCCCGTCGACGTGCATTCCATCGCCCTCGACTCCCCCGGTTTCGACTCGGTGCCCCCGTCGGTGCGGGACGTGCAGTTGCAGCAGGGAAGCCGCATCGACATCCCCACGCTCTACGGCGCAGCGGTGTGCGATTCCAGCGTCGAACCCCTCTCGGCCCGCCTGTCCGTCACCCGCGAGGGCGAGCCGCAACGGGACGTCGACGTTCCGCTGGACCAGCCTTACGACATCATCGACCGCATTCACTCCGAGGAATGCACCGCCGAGCGCGTCGAGTCGGAAGTGACTCTGACGCTGTCGATCTCGGCACCGCCCGCGGTCTCCACCGATCCGCTGAACGCGAGTCTCGAGGTGACGCGAGGGAAGTTCGACGGGCCCATCCGCGTCGACGAACTGGCCGGAAGCCTCCTCTACGGCCTGAAGGCCGATCTCCCCGAGACCCTCGATGCGAACACCGACTCGGTGACGGTTCCGCTGACGATCACCACCGCATCGTGCGAGGCACACGTCATCGCAGATTCGAAGAAGCCCTTCGTCTTTCCGATCTACCTCGCGTTCGGTGACGACAAGCCGGTGTATGCGCGCATCCCCGTGCCGACCGAGCTGCAGCGTCAGCTGGTGGCGTATCAGGGGATGGCGTGCCGACGTTGAATCAGGCCCCGATCAACCTCGACGCAAGATATCCCTCGACCTGATCGAGCGCGACTCGTTCTTGCGCCATGCTGTCCCGCTCGCGAATGGTGACGGCCTGGTCGTCGAGCGTGTCGAAGTCGACCGTGATGCAGAACGGCGTACCGATCTCGTCCTGGCGACGGTATCGGCGGCCGATGGCGCCGGCGTCGTCGAATTCGACGTTCCAGTGCTGACGCAGCGCTGCCGCAAGGTCTTTCGCCTTCGGAGTCAGATCCGCGTTTCGACTGAGCGGCAGCACCGCTGCCTTCACGGGCGACAGACGACGGTCCAGACGCAGCACGGTGCGCTTGTCCACACCGCCCTTCGAGTTGGGCGCCTCGTCCTCGTGATACGCGTCGACCAAGAACGCCATGAGCGAACGGGTCAGTCCCGCAGCAGGTTCGATGACGTACGGCGTGTAGCGCTCGTCGCCCGCCTGGTCGTAGAAACTGAGATCGGTGCCCGAATGCTTCGAGTGCGTCGAGAGGTCGAAATCGGTGCGGTTGGCGACGCCTTCGAGTTCGCCCCATGCGCTGCCCTGGAACTCGAAGCGGTACTCGATGTCCACGGTGCGCTTGGAGTAGTGCGACAGCTTTTCCTTCGCATGCTCGTAGAGCCGCAGGTTTTCCGGGTCGATGCCGAGATCGGTGTACCACTTCATGCGGTAGTCGATCCAATACTGGTGCCACTCTTCGTCTTCGCCGGGCTTGACGAAGAATTCCATCTCCATCTGCTCGAACTCACGGGTGCGGAAGATGAAGTTGCCGGGCGTGATCTCGTTGCGGAAACTCTTACCGATCTGGCCGATGCCGAACGGCGGCTTCTTGCGCGACGTGGTCAGCACGTTCGCGAAGTTGACGAAGATGCCCTGCGCCGTCTCCGGGCGGAGGTAGTGCAGGCCCTTCTCGTCGTCGACCGGGCCGAGGAAGGTCTTGAGCAAGCCGGAGAACGCGCGCGGCTCGGTCCAGCTTCCGGGCTCACCGGTTTCCGGGTCACGGATGTCCGCGAGGCCGTTCTCGGGCGGGTGGCCGTGCTTCTCCTCGTACGCCTCGATGAGGTGGTCGGCGCGGTAGCGCTTGTGCGTGTGCAGCGACTCGACGAGAGGATCCGAGAACGTCTCGACGTGACCCGACGCCTCCCACACCTCGCGCGGAAGGATGACGGACGAGTCGAGGCCGACGACGTCGTCGCGACTGGTGACCATGTTCCGCCACCATTGCCGCTTGATGTTCTCCTTGAGTTCGACGCCGAGCGGGCCGTAGTCCCATGCCGATTTGGTTCCGCCATAGATCTCGCCGCACGGGAACACGAGTCCCCTGCGCTTCGCGAGGTTGGCAACGGTATCGATCTTGGACTTCGGTGCCACGGGGCTAGCTCTCCATCGTCTGTGTCTCAAAGGTCTGGGGACTTGATGTCCGCTCACACTATCGGGCCGAGTTGACATGCACGAACCTGCATATCAAAATGGTTATGGTTTGCAATAAGGAAGCGGGGTCATATGCAGGACGAGACGATCATCGAACTGGAGACACACGAGGTCAATCCCTTCGTACCCGCTCCACCTGCGCCGCTACCGCCCAAGGAGACCCTCGCCGCAGCCGGCGACATCCTGCGAGCACTCGCCGCGCCCGTGCGCATCGCGATCGTGCTGCAACTACGCGAGTCCGAGCGGTGCGTGCACGAGTTGGTGGGTGCCCTCGGAGTCACGCAACCCCTCATCAGCCAGCACCTGCGCGTTCTGAAGTCCGCCGGGGTGGTGCACGGGGAACGCAACGGGCGCGAGGTCATGTACCGGCTCGTCGACGACCACCTTTCGCACATCGTCGTCGACGCCGTTGCGCACGCCGAGGAAGGGTGACGGCGATGACCCCCGACAGATCCGACACCGAGGTCACCACCGTGCGCCGCCCCATCGGAGTACGGACCACCAAACAACGCAACGCCATCTCGGACCTCCTCGACACCATCGACGAGTTCAAGTCCGCCCAGGATCTGCACGACGAACTGCGCAAACGTGGAGCCGGCATCGGTCTGACCACCGTCTACCGAACCTTGCAGACCCTGGCCGACGCGGGCACGGTCGACGTTCTGCGCACCGATTCCGGCGAGTCCGTGTACCGACGGTGTTCCACCGGTCACCACCATCACCTGGTGTGCCGCCAGTGCGGCTTCACCGTCGAGGTCGAGGGCGCGGCCGTCGAAGCCTGGACCCACAAGATCGCCGACGACAACGGTTTCACCGACGTCCAGCACACCGCAGAAATCTTCGGCACCTGCACGGAGTGCGCGCAGAACTGACCTACAGCGCGTCGCGAAACTCCGTCAGGAACGGAGACGGCGACCGCTGACGTGCTCGCCACGACCGCACCAGCCACATCTCGATCAACTCGGCGCGCACTCCCGCCTGGCGGGACCACCCCGACAGCACCTCGCAGTACTTCAGATACCGCTTCACGGTGATTCCGGTCGCCGCAGGTTTCTCTACCCACCCGAGGTGCACCAGCTCGCACAACGCCTGTTCGTCCACGAGCTGCGGCCGGTCGATCATGGCGTCGGAGCCGGCTGCCCACGCGAACAACGACAGGGTGACTGGTCCGAATCCGGGTGCCTTCGGCCAGCCGGACCACTGCCGCTGCGGACCTAGGTCGAACAATGCGGGCGGGCAACGACACTGATCCAGAGCCGACTCGATGCGCTCGAACGGTGCGTCCTTGCCCTCGTCGGAGAAGTCGCGAGCGTCGGCGAACCGTTTGGCTTTGGTGCGTGCACGGTTTCCGATGAGCCAGGCGGCGCACAGGTACAGAGTCGTCAAATCCATTCGCGGAGAGAGACGCTGGGTCGCGAGATCACCGCGTCGGATGTACGCGATGCCCGTGTCGGTATCGAAACCGGCGTACGACCCGGCGTGCAGTTCTGCCGGGATCGAGGCCGCCCGTAACCGCGTGTTCCACCAGTCCAGGTCGACCTCGGACTGGTCCCCGAGAACGTCGTATTCGTACGAACGCGCGCGACACCATTCGATGCATGCTTCCGGTAGTGCAGGTTCCCCAACCCATGCTGTCATGAGCGAGATGATGACAGACGGCACCGACACTGCCGCCGATCGAAATTCGGGGAGTGCGACCATGTGCCCATGCTGATGACGCTTCGCTGGCTCGTACGACTGATCGGGACTCGGCACGGCAATGCCGCGATCGGGAAGCCGTACACGACGACCTTCCGCGTCATGCCCTCGGACTTGGACATCCTGATGCACATGAACAACGGCCGGTATCTGTCCGTGCTCGACGCGGGGCGCACCTCGTACCTCGTGAAGACCGGTCTGTGGCGACAGTTGCGCGCTCGCACGTGGCACCCCGTGGTCGCGGCCCAGACCATCGTCTACCGGCGGTCGCTCACCTTCGGCACCAAGTACGACGTCCGAACCACCTTCGTCGGGTTCGACACGAAGAACGGCTACTTCGATCAGGCGTTCGTCGTCGACGGGCGCGAGTACGCATCCGCCGTCGTCGCCATCAGGTACCTCGACGGGTCCGGAGCATCGGTTCCGCCATCGGAAGTGCTTGCGCTGAACGGTGACTGGGCCCTTCCCGAAGTATTACCCGAGTGGGCGACGGCGCTGTCGGATGCGGTGCGACCGACGTCGGCGTGACCTGTCGATCTTCCCGATCGCAATCCTCGATCCGCACACGACGTAGACGAACGCGCACGGCTCGACGTGAGCCTATGTCCACACGGTGGTATCGCGAGCCGTCGTGATCTACCGCACCGGCCGATCACAACGGCCGTAGCCCCTCCCGCGCCTTCTCCACTCCCGAGAGCACCAGCACCAGCATCGTCATCAGCGGTTCGTCGTCCAACCCGGTCGCAGGGAACGCGTACCGCATCACGATGTCGCCGAGTTTCCCTGTCGACGTGATCGCAATGGAACCGAACTGCGACTCGGCATTTCGCTCCGCCACCTTCTTGTGCAATGCCGGCTTGATCGGCCGATCCCACGCCAACACCGCGGTCAGCGAGAGCACCTCCAAACCGGGCGAGAGAGCCAAGGCCCGCAGGGAGCACAGAGCTCCTGCGTACCCGAAACCCAGGGAACCGTCCTCGTTCACCGTGACGTCGGCGAAGTTCGTCAACGCCAACCGTGCCCGATCCTGCAGGGCCGCAACAGCTTCGTCCTCGCTCATTTCACACCACCGAATCGTCGATCACGTTGGGCGTACTCGAGGCACGCCGCCCACAGGTCCCGACGGTCGAAATCGGGGAACAGCTTCTCCTGAAACACCATCTCCGCGTACGCGGACTGCCACAGGAGAAAGTTCGACGTCCGCTGCTCGCCGGACGGCCGGAGGAACAGGTCGACATCGGGCATGTCCGCCTCGTCGAGATACTTCGCGACCGTCGCCTCGGTGATCTTGTCCGGGTTCAGTTCGCCCGCCACCGCTCGACGCGCGATTTCCTTCGCGGCGTCGGCAATCTCGGCTCGTCCGCCGTAGTTGACGCACATGGTCAGCGTCATCACGGTGTTGTCCTCGGTGAGCTCCTCGGCAACCTCGAGTTCCTTGATCACGCTGGCCCACAACCGAGGTCGACGTCCGGCCCATCGGACGCGTACACCCATCTCGTGCATCTCGTCGCGTCGGCGCCTGATCACGTCCCGGTTGAACCCCATCAAAAAGCGCACTTCGTCGGGACTGCGTCGCCAGTTCTCCGTCGAGAACGCGTAGGCGGACAGCCACGTCACGCCGATGTCGATGCACCCGCAGACGGTGTCCATGAGTACCGCTTCGCCACGTTCGTGACCCGCTGTACGGGGAAGCCCGCGATCCTGGGCCCAACGCCCGTTGCCGTCCATGACCAGCGCGACGTGGCGGGGAACGAACTGCGCGTCGATCTTCGGCGGAGTCGCGCCCGACGGGTGCGGGTCCGGTGGGCGGACGACCCTGTCAGGCCGAGCTTGCTCGCGTCGTCGAATCACGATCTTCATCCTGCACCAAGTCCCGCGTCAACAAACCGGGTACCTCGCCCTCCGACCGGCCTCCGGCCTGCCCGCCGCCCTCCGACCGGCCTCCGGCCTGCCCGCCGGTCCGATGCGCCCGATCCGTACTGCGCTCGATCAACGGCAGCGTCCGCAGCTTCCGCTCCAGGTGCCACTGCAGGTGCGCGGCCACCAGACCACTGGCCTGGCTGCGCACCGACTCCGAACTCGCGACTGCGCTGTCCCAGTCGCCCACCTGAAGCGCGTTCATCAAGTCCAGCACTCCGAGCGCGGGTGTCGATGCGCCCGGTGGGCGGCAGTGGATGCATACCGAGCCACCGGCCGCGACATGGAACGCGCGGTGCGGTCCGGGCGCGGCGCATTTCGCACACTCGTCGAGCGACGGCGCCCACCCGGCAAAATTCATCGAACGCAACAGGTAGGCGTCGAGAATCAACTCGCTCGGATGAACGTGAGTGCTCACCGCACGCAGCGCGCCGACCGTCAGGTGATGCAGGCGCGGCGCCGGTGCGTGCTCCTCGCCCGCGAGCCGTTCCGCAGTTTCCAAGATGGCGCACGCGGTGGTGTATCGGCCGTAGTCGGCGACGATGTCCCCGGCGAACGCGTCGATGGTCTGTACCTGCGTCACGATGTCGAGGTTGCGGCCCGGATAGAGCTGCACGTCGATGTGCGCGAACGGCTCGAGGCGCGCACCGAACTTCGACTTGGTGCGGCGAACACCCTTCGCCACCGCGCGCACCAGACCGGTGCGGCGAGTGAGCAGGGTGACGATGCGGTCGGCCTCGCCCAGCTTGTGCTGGCGCAACACCACAGCGTTGTCGCGGTACGGCCTCATGAGACCAGTATCCACCTACGCAGGGAAAGCAGCCTTCAGATTCTTCAGCGTCGTCGCGATGTTGCGACGCTGAAAGTCTGCGAACAACGACCCACGCGTGACGATCTTGTCGAACACGGTGGCGGCGAAGTCCGGCCACGGACGGTCGTCCGTCCACGTCTCGGTGACGCGGGTTCCGCCCTCGGCCTGCTCGAAGCGGTACTCCCAGGACGCGTTGCGTGCCTTCAGCCGCGGGCTCTTCACGCCGATGCCGTGGACGCGGAACGCGAACCGGCTGCCCGGATCCGCCGCGGTCACGGTGCACAAGGTCACCCACTGCGCGCCGCCGCGCTTGTTGCGGCCGACGAAGGTCATGCCCACGTAGGCCGCACCGCGGGCGTCGGTCACGGTGGCACCGCGGTTCTCCGGGCTCCACTCCCCCATGCGCGTCGGGTCGGAGACGGCGGCATACACGGACTGGGGATCAGCGGCGACGACGACACTGTCGCTGACGGTCTTGGAACGGCTCATGAACCACGACCCTACGCACCGAACAGCAGGCCCAGGACATACGTCGCCGCGGCAGCGCCGTAGCCGATCGCCAACTGCCGAAGCGCTCTCTTCAGCGGCGGTCCACCGCTGAGAAGTCCCACCACGACACCGGTTCCCAACAACGCGATGCCCACCAGAACCGCGGCGACGGCCAATGCCACGTACCCCTCGAGGCCGAACAGATAAGGCAGGACGGGGATGATGGCACCCGAGGCGAAGAAGCTGAAACTTGCTGCGGCAGCTCCCAACCCGGTTCCGACCGATTCGTGGTCGTCGGGCGCCGTGGTCTCGTCGTCACCGAAGGTATGGCCCCGGAGGACTTCTGCTGCTCGTGCATCGGCGTCCGCTGCCGACATTCCGCGGGCGCGGTACACCAGGCCCAGTTCGTTCGCGTCGACGTCGAGTTTCGGTACCGCATCTCGCGCCGACTCGGCGGGGTTCGACGCTTCGAGCAACTCGCGCTGCGACCGTACCGAGACGTACTCCCCTGCTCCCATCGACAGGGCCCCAGCCAGCAGGCCGGCGAGTCCGGTCAGGAGGACGAACTGATTCGACGCCCCGGATCCGCTGATACCGAGGACCAGCGCGAGGTTGCTGACCAACCCGTCGTTCGCTCCGAACACTGCCGCGCGAAACGTTCCCGACAGTCGACTGCGTCCACGCGCCGCGAGAGCACGGACCACCTCTTCGTGGATCTGTTCGTCGGCGGCCATAGCGGACGTGGCATCGGCGTCGGACGAGTACGGTGACCGCGTCTCGGCTCGTTGTGCGAGCGCCAGGACGAACACCGACCCGAACCGTCGGGCGAGAACCCGTAACATCCGCGCCTGGAGACCGCCGCGCCCCGGCTTGCCGACGTTGTCTCCCAGCAGCTTTCGCCAGTGCTCCTCGTGCCGTCCCTCCGCCTCGGCCAGCGCGAGAAGAATGTCGCGCTCCTCACCAGTACGCCGGCCGGCGAGGTCCCGGTACACAGCCGCTTCGGCACGTTCGTCGGCCAGGTACTGGCGCCAACGCCGGATGTCACGAGCGGACGGTGCTGTGTTCATGCCCAGATGATTCCCCGGCGTGGACGGTGAAGACCATTCGGGATACTGTTCGTTCGAACGAACAGGAGACCTGGTGACCACCACTGCCCCGTCCGGACTGACCGATCACCTCGACGCTCTCGCCGCCGGCACTCGGTCCGTCGACCTCGTCCAGCGCACCCTCGACCGGATCGACGACAGTCAACGCAGCCTCAACGCGTTCCGAGTGGTGCGACGCGACGCCGCGCTCGCCGACGCAGCCGACGCCGACCGCAGACGTGCCGCCGGCGACGACGCTCCCCTGCTCGGTGTACCCGTCGCGATCAAGGACGACACGGACATCATCGGCGAGACAACGGAATTCGGCTGTCCCGGTCTCTTCCGTCCCGCGACGGCCGATTCCGCTGTCGTCAGCAGACTCCGCGCTGCGGGCGCCGTGATCGTGGGTAAGACGACGACGCCGGAGATCGGTCAATGGCCGCTCACCGGTGGACATTTCGGGCAAACCCGCAACCCGTGGGGCCGCGAGCACACCCCCGGTGGGTCGTCCGGCGGCAGCGCGGCTGCAGTCGCGGCCGGTCTCGTGCCCGTCGCGCTCGGCTCCGACGGAGCCGGTTCCGTCCGGATTCCGGCGGCGTGGTGCAACCTCGTGGGCATCAAGCCCCAGCGCGGTCGCATCTCCTCCTACCCGGACCCCGAGTCGTTTCACGGCCTCACCGTCGTGGGACCGCTGGCCCGCACGGTCGCCGACGCAGCGCTGCTGTTGGACGTGCTCCAAGGATCGGTCGACGGCGACCTCCACCGGCCCGCCCCCACCACCGTGTCCGACGCGGTGGGCCGTGACCCCGGGTCGCTGCGCATTGCACTGTCGCTGCGATCGGCGTACGCCCCGTTCACCATCACCCTGGATCCCGACGTGCGGGCAGGCGTCTACCGCATCGCCGACGCGTTGCGCAGCCTCGGCCACCGCGTGTCCGTCGACGACCCCCACTACGGCGTCGTGGCCGGACTCGGGTTTCTGCCTCGATCGATGGCCGGAATCGCCGATTGGGTGGACCGATTGCCCGATACGACGGTCATCGACCCGCGAACCCGCGCCAACGCGCGGAACGGCAAGCTCGCCCGCGGCCGCGTTCTCCGCGTGGCACGGGCAGCAGAGCGGTTGGCGCAGAAGCAGATCGGTCGGATCTTCGATGCCTACGACATCGTGCTCGCACCCACCACCGCATCGTCTCCTCTGCCACTCGACGCCATCGACGGTCTGTCGAACTCGGCCACCGATCGCGTCGTCACCAGCGCCTGCCCGTACACCTGGCCGTGGAACGTCCTCGGGTGGCCCAGCGTCAACATCCCGGCCGGCTTCACCGGAGACCGGCTGCCGGTGGGCGTGCAATTGATGGGGCCGGACAGTTCCGAGCGGCTTCTCGTTTCCGTTGCCGCCCAACTCGAGTCAATTCTGCGCTGGGACGTGATCCGACCGGAGAAATGGTGGTGAGCGTCCGCGATCGCATTCTTGCGGCGACCCTCGACATCGTCGGCCGCGACGGCGTCGCCGCGGTCAGCAACCGGCGCATCGCTGCCGAGGCCGGCGTCGCGCTGGGCTCGGTCACCTACCATTTCGCAACCCAGACCGATCTGCTTCGGGCGGCGTTGCTGGGGTTCGTCGACGCCGAAACCTCGCGACTGGTGGAACTCGCCGAGCGATACCGGGATGCGGACCTGGACCTGGCCGGGGCCGCGGCGATGACCGAGCAGATCGCACTGGATCTGTCCGGGACCACCTACCAACTGGCCTCGTTCGAGATGTACATCCACGCCGGCCGAGATCCCGAATTGCGCTCCGCCGCAGCGGAATGTTTCGCCGCCTACGACCGTCTGGCCGTGACGATCCTCAACGGGCTCGGAGCAGCGGACCCGCACCGGCTGGCCCCCACGATGGTGGCAACCGTGACCGGCATCCAACTGCGGCGATTGGCGACGGGCGCGGTCCCCGTCGACATCACCGACGCCGTCGTCGCGCTGCTGCAGAGCGCAACCCGAGACGGGTCCGTCGACCACCCGATCTGAGTCGCGTCAGCAGTGCATACCCGCAATTCGTGCCCCTGGAAATCGAGAACGGTCGGGTTCGACTCGGCCACCGCGGGGCACACTGGAGACATGACGACGACGCACGACTCGCAGGATTACGACGAGGCCGACCTGTCCATCGAGAAGCCGAAGACGCACGCCGCGGGAATCACGGCCGTCGCGGTCTCGATGAAGCGGTCACTCGAGCGAATGGGCCCGACGCGCACGGCCAAGAGCCTGCTGAAGCTCAATCAGGCAGAGGGCTTCGACTGCATGAGCTGCGCGTGGCCCGACCCGGACCCCGGTCACCGCCACGCAGCCGAATTCTGCGAGAACGGCGCCAAGGCCGTGGCCGAGGAAGCGACGAAGAGGCGCGCAACTCCCGAGTTCTTCGCGCAGCATTCCATCGCGGACCTCGATTCCCACAGCGAACACTGGCTCGGTCAGCAGGGACGCATCACGCATCCGATGGTCAAACGGTCGGGCGGAACCCACTACGAGGCCATCGACTGGGACGAGGCCTTCACGCTGATCGGCGACCAGTTGAAGTCGCTCACCCCCGACGAGGCCACGTTCTACACCTCGGGTCGTGCATCCAACGAGTCCGCGTTCGTCTACCAACTCTTCGTCCGTGCGTACGGCACGAACAACCTTCCCGACTGTTCCAACATGTGTCACGAGTCCACCTCGTTCGCGCTGCAGGAGGCCATCGGTATCGGTAAGGCGAGCGTCACGTTGGACGATGTCTACGGCGCCGACCTGATCATCCTCGCCGGTCAGAACCCCGGCACTAACCACCCGCGCATGTTGTCCGCGCTCGAGAAGGCGAAACAGAACGGCGCGAAGATCATTGCGATCAACCCGTTGCGCGAAGCCGGGCTGATCAACTTCAAGAACCCGCAGACACCTCGCGGAATGGTCGGACCCGGAACGGATCTCGAGGATCTGCACCTTCCGATCCGCATCAACGGCGATTTGGCTCTGTTCCAGGCCATGGGCAAACTCCTGGTCGAGTGGGACGCACTCGATCACGAATTCATCGACAAGTACACCAACAACTTTCACCTGTGGAAGCAGCACGTCTCCGAGGTCGACTGGGCCGAGGTCGAGACCGTCACCGGCCTGACGCGGGCGCAGATCACCGAGGCCACGCAGATGCTGCGCGAGTCCAAAGGAACGGTGTTCTGCTGGGCAATGGGCATCACCCAGCATCAGAACGCGGTGAACACCATCAAGGAGATCACCAACCTCGCGTTCGCCCAGGGCAACATCGGTAAGCCCAATGCGGGCCTGTTCCCCGTCCGCGGACACTCGAACGTGCAGGGTGACCGCACCATGGGCATCTGGGAGCGTGCACCGAAGCACTTCCTCGACGCACTGGAGAAGGAATTCGGCTTCGACCCGCCCCGCGAGAACGGTCTCGACACGATCGACTCCATCCGCGCGATGCGTGACGGCAAGGTGCACTTCTTCCTCGGACTGGGTGGCAACTTCGCCCAGGCCGCGCCGGACACGAACATCACGTTCGACGCCATGCGCAACACGAAGATGACAGTGCACATCTCGACCAAGATCAACCGCTCGCATCTCGTGACCGGTGACGTGGCACTGATACTTCCGACGAAGGGCCGCACGGAGAAGGACATCCAAGCCGGCGGTCCGCAGTGGATCTCCGTGGAGGATTCGACGTGTTCCGTGCATTCCTCGCGCGGCCCGCTCGATCCGCCCAGCGCTCACGTCAAATCCGAGGTCGACATCCTCACCCGCATCGCGGAAGCCACCATCGGCGACCGATACGGGATCGAATGGAAGTCGTTCCGCGACGACTACCGCACCATCCGCGAGCACATCTCACGCGTCGTGCCGGGCTGTGAAGGCTACGAGGTCAACGTCCGTCGTCCGGGGGGATTCATTCTCCCGCACCCGCCGCGCGACTCGCGCACATTCCCGACCACGTCGGGCCTGGGCGAATTCTTCGTCTCACCCATCGATGCCCTGCAGGTGCCGCCGAAACATCTGCTTCTGCAGACCTTCCGGAGCCACGATCAGTTCAACACCACGATCTACGGTTTGAGCGATCGGTACCGCGGGATCGAGGGCGGACGGCGAGTCATCTTCGTCAACCGCGACGACGTCGCCGAACTGGGCTTTCGCGACGGCGACTTCGTCGACATCACCACCAAGTGGGACGACGACGACGTCGTCCGCGTGGCGGAGAACTTCCGAATCGTCGAGTACAAGACACCGAAGGGTTCCGCGGCGGCGTACTACCCGGAGACCAATCCGCTGGTGCCGCTCGATTCCAGTGCGACGGACAGCAATTGCCCGACGTCCAAGTCGATCATCGTGTCGTTGAGCCCTGCGAAGGCCGGATCCTCGACGACGTCTCAGGGTGGTCAGGACCGCGTCGGGTCGGACGAGGGACACAAGTCGCAGACCGAGCCCGAGCACCTGTCCTGACCCGCATAATCCGGACCAGCTGGGGCGCTAGAAGCCCAAGCGCCCCAGCTGTTTCGGATCGCGCTGCCAGTCCTTCGCCACTTTGACGTGGATGTCGAGATAGATGCGGGTGCCGAGCAGTTTCTCGATCTGAATGCGCGCGGCGGTACCGACATCACGCAGACGCGACCCCGCTTTGCCGATCACGATTGCCTTCTGACTCTGCCGTTCCACGTACAGGGTGGCGCGAACGTCGAGCATGTTCTCGTGACCTTCCCGCGGCTCGATCTCCTCGATCACCACGGCAAGGGAGTGCGGCAGTTCGTCGTGCACGCCTTCGAGTGCCGCCTCACGAATGAGCTCGGCCATCAACGTCTCTTCGGGCTCGTCGGTGAGGTCACCGTCCGGATAGAACGCCGGCCCGAGGGGAAGAGCCTTGGCGAAGACGTCGACCACCACTTCGACCTGCTCGCCGGACGCCGCCGACACCGGAACCACTTCGGTCTCCGGTCCGAGCAGCTTCGACAGCGCCAGAAGTTGCTCCATCACACGCTGTTTCGACACCTTGTCGATCTTGGTGACGAGACCCACGATGGTGGTACCGCGCGCGTTGTGCTTCACCTGTTCGAGGATCCAGCGGTCACCGGGACCGATCTTCTCGTCGGCAGGGATGCACAGGCCGATTGCGTCCACCTCGGAGTAGGTGTCGCGCACCAGATCGTTCAGCCTCTGCCCCAGTAACGTTCGCGGACGGTGCAGTCCGGGAGTGTCCACCAGAATCAGCTGCGCATGGTCGCGATGGACGATGCCGCGAATGGTGTGGCGGGTGGTCTGCGGACGCGAGGACGTGATGGCGATCTTCGACCCCACCAACGCGTTCGTCAGCGTCGACTTACCGGTGTTCGGCCTGCCCACGAAACAAACGAAGCCCGAACGGAATTCAGCACGATCGGATTCGAGATCAGTCATTGTCGCCCTCTTCGCTATCGTCCTCGGGCACCGGCACACGTTCGACGAGAACCGTCGACACACGTACACGACCGCGCGCGTCGGCCCCACCCTCGCCGACGAGGATCAACCCGTGCGTCTCCACCCGCGCTCCGGGCAACGGAACGCGCCCGATCTCGTAGGACAGTAGTCCGCCCACCGTGTCGACTTCTTCGTTGTCGATCTCGACGTCGTACAGCTCGCCGAGGTCCTCGAGAGGAAGTCGCGACGACACCCGAAAGCGGTCGTCGCCCAGCTCTTCGATCGGCGCTACCTCGTCGGTGTCGTACTCGTCGGCGATCTCTCCGACGATTTCCTCGAGCACGTCCTCGATGGTGACCAGACCCGCGACACCGCCGTATTCGTCGACCAGCACGGCCATGTGTTTGCGGTCGCGCTGCATCTCGGCGAGCAGGCTGTCGAGCGGTTTGGAGTCGGGAACGAACACGGCCGGCCGCATCACCTCGTCGACTCGCACGCTGTGACCGCCGTCGGCGGAGGTGTACGTGCGCTGCACCAGATCCTTGAGATACACGACGCCGAGGATGTCGTCCACGTTCTCCCCGATGACCGGGATACGCGAATGTCCGCTCAGCACAGCGAGAGACGTGGCCTGCCCGGCGGACTTGTCGCGCTCGATCCACACCATCTCGGTGCGCGGCACCATCACTTCTCGTGCCGAGGTGTCCCCGAGCTCGAAAACGGACTGGATCATGCGGCGTTCGTCGTCGGCCACCACGCCGCGCTCCTGCGCCATGTCCACCAGCTCGCGCAGTTCGATCTCGGAAGCGAAGGGGCCGTTGCGAAATCCCTTGCCGGGCGTGATCGCGTTGCCCACGAGGATCAGCAGTCGGCTGACGGGCACGAGCAGAATACCGATGGCGCGCAACGGATATGCGGATGCGAGCGCGATGGAATACGCGTGCTGGCGTCCCAGCGTTCGCGGTCCGACGCCGATCACGACGTAGTCGACGATCACCATCACCAGGGCCGTGATCGACAGGGCGAGAGCGGTGTCGATCCACGCGACCAGCGCACCCGCGAGCAGCACCGTGGCACCGATCTCGCACAGGATGCGCAGCAGCACCATCAAGTTCACGTACCGCGGGCGGTCGGACAGAATCCTCAGGAGTTCGACGGCCCCGGGTCGCCCGTCCTTGACCATCTCCTCGACGCGAGCGGCGGAGACGGTGTTGAGAGCTGCGTCGATGGCAGCGAACGTCCCACCGATGGGCACCGCGGCTACCGCGAGCACCATCAGTGCAGGCGCGCTGCTCACTGAGTCGAACTGGGGCGATCGAACCCGGGCGACGTGAAACCTGTACGTCCGAGCAGGGTCGAGTCGCGCTGAGCGGAACGAGCCTCGTTCTCGGCCCGGCGCAGGTCCTCGTACCACTCGTCGAGCAGGCTGTTCTGGAGCCCGAACATCTCCTTCTCCTCGTCGGGTTCGGCGTGGTCGTACCCGAGTAGGTGCAACACGCCGTGCACGGTGAGGAGTGCGAGTTCGTGGGCCAACGGATGACCGGCCTTCTCCGCCTGCTCGGCGGCGAAGCTCGGGCACAGCACGATATCCCCGAGCATCGACGGACCCGGGTCGGGCGAGTCGGGACGTCCCCCTGGCTCGAGTTCGTCCATCGGGAAGGACATCACGTCGGTCGGGCCCGGCAGGTCCATCCAGCGCATGTGAAGATCCGCCATGGCCGCCGAGTCGACGAGCACCATCGACAGCTCGGCCGCTGGATGCACGTCCATGCGCGCGATGGCGAAACGGGCGACGCTGACCAGGTCGGTCTCGGAGATGTCCATCCCCGACTCGTTGGAGACCTCGATGCTCATCGTGCGCTCGCCGTGGGAGTGGTGGTGAACACCGGTAGAGCTCCTTCGATGTGGTTCGTGGTCAGCGCTGCGCCGACCGAGGTCCGCTCCGGCGCTGCGCGCGGTTGCCCATTTTCGCATCCCCCGCTTCGAAGCGGTCGTACGCGTCCACGATGTCGGACACCAACCGGTGCCGCACCACGTCGGAGCTGTCGAGGAACGCGAAGTGGATGTCGTCGATGTCGACGAGAACCTCCGTGGCCGCGCGCAGACCCGATCGCGACCCGCCGGGCAGGTCGACCTGCGTGACGTCGCCCGTGACCACGATCTTCGATCCGAAGCCCAGTCGGGTCAGGAACATCTTCATCTGCTCGGCCGTGGTGTTCTGGGCCTCGTCGAGAATGATGAAGGCATCGTTCAGCGTCCGGCCTCGCATGTACGCCAGCGGAGCGACCTCGATGACCCCGGCCGCCATGAGCTTCGGAATCGCTTCGACGTCCATCATGTCGTGCAGGGCGTCGTGCAGTGGGCGCAGGTACGGGTCGATCTTGTCGTGCAGGGTGCCCGGCAGGAAGCCCAGACGCTCGCCGGCCTCGACCGCCGGACGCGTGAGGATGATGCGACTGACCTGCTTGGCCTGCAGAGCCTGCACGGCCTTGGCCATCGCGAGGTACGTCTTGCCGGTACCGGCCGGACCCACCCCGAACACGATGGTGTTCTCGTCGATCGAGTCGACGTAGCGCTTCTGGTTCAGGGTCTTGGGCCTGATGACCTTGCCGCGGCGGGAGAGGATGTCCAAGCTCAACACCTCGGCCGGCGATTCGGACACCCCCTGAGTGAGCATGGCGATGGTGCGGCGCACGGCGTCGGGACCGATCGTCCGGCCGCCGGCCACGATGCCGCTCAGTTCTCCGATGACCCGCTCGGCCAGGGCCACGTCGGCCGGGGAGCCGGACAAGGTGACCACGTTGCCGCGTACGTGCACATCCGCGCGCAGTTCCTGCTCGAGGGCCCGCAGGTTCTCGTCCGCGGAACCCAGCAACGGAAACATCGTCTCCGGTGCCAACTCGATGCTCGACGTCCCCGTGCGAGCCGGGATCACGTTCCGCTTGCTGGAACGGGAGAGATCGTTGTGTTCACTCACGTGGTGGCTATGGCCTGCTCTCTGGGGTAAATGGTCTGATCCAAGTTTAACGCCGTCTGCGAAACCTGCATTCCCTTTGTTGTTCGGCGCCAACCAGCAACACGGTGCTCAGCGCGGAGGTGCGGCGTCCCACCGATCGGTCAACACACCGAGCGCGCCGAGCGCAACGGCGGCCGCGGTGGACGTACGCAGCACGGTCGGACCCAGCAGAACGGGTTCGGCCCCGGCGTCGACGAGCGCGTCGATTTCCCTGTCGTCGAGACCGCCTTCGGGCCCGACGATCAGAAGTACTTCGGTGGTTTCGCGAAAACCCATCGCGACCAACGGCTTTCGCGCGGATTCGTGCAGGGCCGCAGCAATCCCCCCGCGCGCCACCGTGTCCCGAACCAGAGCAAGCACCGCGCGGGTGTCGTGCAAATCGCGGACGTCCGGAACGTAGGCGCGACGCGATTGCTTGGCGGCCGCGAGGGCGGCAGCGCGCCACTTGGTGACGCCCTTCGCGGCTTTCGGACCCTCCCACCGGGCGACGCAGCGCAGCGATTGCCAGGGCACGATGGTGTCGACACCCGCCTCGGTGGCCGTCTCGACGGCCAACTCGGATCGCTCCGACTTCGGAAGTGCCTGCACCAGGGTGACTTCGGGGCGAGGACGGTTCGCCGTGGTCCGAGTCTCGACCGAGAGTTCGAGGCGATCACGACCCGCGGACGTCACCACTGCGTCGGCCATGCCACCGTGTCCGTCGGACAGGACGACCCGTTCCCCGACGCCGGTCCGCCGCACCGTCGCGGCGTGCCGACCTTCGGGACCGTCGAGAACGGCCGTGCTCCCGACGTCGGGCAGTGGGTCGAGGTAGTAGACGGTAGCCGCCATGAGTCGGGTTCCGCTTTCTCTAGCGGCTGAACGCCTCTCGCAACCGTGAGAACAGGCCACCGGTGTTCTGGGACGACGTGGTGACCACTTCGGCCTTGTCCCGGTCACGTCGTGCGCGCAGGTCTTTCAGCAGACGCATTTCTTCGTGATCGAGCCGCGACGGCACCACCACTTCGAGGTGCGCGTGCAGATCCCCGCGAACACCGCTGCGCAGCTTCGGCATGCCGTGGCCGCGCAGAACGGACACCGCACCCGGTTGCGTCCCCGCGTCGATGTTGATCTTCGTGGGGCCGTCGAGAATGGCGTCGACGGTCACCGACGTGCCGAGGGCAGCGTCGACCATCGGGACTCGGATGGTGCAGTGCAGGTCGTCGCCGTCCCGGACGAACGTTTCGTGCGTCTTCTCGACCACCTCTGCGTACACGTCGCCGGCGGGGCCGCCGCCAGGGCCCACCTCACCCTGCGCGGCAAGACGAATGCGCATCCCGCTGCCGACTCCGGCCGGAACCTTCACCGCGAGGTCGCGGCGAGCGCGAACGCGGCCGTCACCGCCGCATTTGTGGCACGGGTCCGGGATGACCTCACCGGCACCACGACAGGTGGGGCACGGGCGCGCGGTCATGACCTGACCGAGGAACGAACGCTGGACGGACTGCACTTCTCCGGCGCCGCCGCACGTCTCGCACCGCGCGGGCTTGGAGTCGCCGTTGGTACCGGCTCCGGCACACACGTCGCACAGGATGGCGGTCTCGACCGCGATGTGCTTCGTCACCCCGGTCGCGCACTCGTCCAGCGTCAACGTCGTACGCAGAAGTGAATCGGATCCGGGCTGCACGCGTCCGCGTGGGCCGCGGGTGCTGCCGCCTCCGCCACCACCGAAGAACGCCTCGAAGACGTCGCCCAGTCCCCCACCGAACCCGGCGCCACCGAAGCCTCCTCCGCCGCCGCCACCGCTCTCGAGCGGATCGCCGCCGAGGTCGACGATGCGCCGCTTCTCCGGATCGGACAGCACCTCGTACGCCGTCGAGATCTCCTTGAAGCGGGCCTGGGCCGATTCGTCCGGGTTGACGTCCGGATGGAATTCACGCGCCAGTTTGCGGTAGGCGCGCTTGATCTCCTGATCCGTCGCCTTGTTCCCGACGTTCAGGGTTCCGTAATAGTCCCGTGCCACGTATCTCTCTCGTTCTCGGTTTCGTATGTCGTGATTCGTGCGCGTTCAGCGCTCGGCCAGAACTTCGCCTATGTATCGCGCAACAGCCGCGACCGACGCAATTGTTCCTGGATAGTCCATTCGCGTCGGACCCAGGACCCCCAAACCGCCCAGGATGTTGCCGCCGCTGCCGTAGGCCGTGGACACGACGGAGGCTCCACGCATCTCGGGAGCCATCGTCTCCTCGCCGATCCGCACCGTCACCCGGCCGGTCTCCTGCGTCGCGGCGATGAGCTTGAGCACCACCACCTGCTCCTCGAGCGCCTCGAGGACCGACCGCAGTGACCCGGGGAAGCCGGCGAGGGCCGCGAAGTCCGCCGCGTTCGCCGTGAGGTTCGACGTTCCGCCCAGCACGAGACGCTCCTCGGGGTGTTCCACCAACGTCTCGATCAGGGTGGTCGACGTCCGGACCACCACGTCGCGAAGGTCGTCGGGTGCGTCGTCCGCCAATTCCGCGACAGCCACCGACGCCGCCGCCAGCCGTTTGCCTTCCAGGGCGCCACCGAGCAGTGTGCGCAGCCTCGACAGGCTGTCGTCGTCGATGACATCACCGAGTTCGACGATGCGCTGATCGACGCGGCCCGAGTCGGTGATCAGCACCAGCAACAACCGCGCGGGGGTCAGCGCGACGACCTCGATGTGGCGCACGGACGACGCCGACAGCGTGGGGTACTGGACGACGGCAACCTGCCGGGTCAGTTGAGCGAGCAGTCGCACGCCGCGCCGGAGCACGTCGTCCAGGTCGACCCCCGTCTCGAGGAAGCTCATGATCGCGCGACGCTCGGCCGCCGACAACGGTTTGACGTCGGCAATGCGGTCGACGAACAACCGGTAACCCTTGTCCGTCGGGATACGGCCCGAGCTGGTGTGGGGCTGCGTGATGTAACCCTCGGCCTCGAGAACGGCCATGTCGTTACGCACGGTGGCGCTGGAGACACCGAGGTTGTGGCGCTCGACGATGGCCTTCGAACCGATCGGTTCCTGCGTGGCGACGTAGTCGGCGACCAGCGCGCGAAGTACCTCGAAACGACGATCTTCGGTAGTGGACACGGTCACCTCCATCTGCGCAGTTGTGTAGGTCGAGTCTAGTGGTTGACTGGAGGCCATGATCTTCCGAGGAGTGCGAGACGGGAAGCCGTATCCCGAGCACGGTCTGTCGCTGCGCGACTGGTCGAAGATCCCGCCGCGGCAGCTGCGGCTCGACGAAATCGTGACGATCACCAAAGTGCTCGAACTCGACCGTCTGTTGGCAGAGGACAGCACGTTCTACGGCGACCTCTTCCCCCACGCGGTGCACTACCACGGGGTGGTCTATCTAGAAGACGGGTTGCATCGAGCAGTGCGGGCGGCGCTTCGCAACCGTGTCGTGCTGCATGCGCGGGTGTTCGATTACGACGCGATCGGGGCCTGAGTCACTTTCGACTGCAGGTGCGGGGTTTTTTGGAGCACTCCCAACGGCCGGCGCGCGGCACGATCCGAGGTGCGCCGACCTGACCGCGCACGGTTTTGCCCGACCGCGCACACAATCGTTCGCGCGGACAAGCCAGACGGCGCGCGGTTACCACGAGAGCGGGCTGGTCCCAGGCCGCCCGCGTCCGCGCGCTCCCAATTGCGACGCGCACTCCCGATCGGAGGTGCGCAGCACGATCCGAGGTGCGGTCCACTCCCAACCGCCGTTACTCGCGGCACGATCCGAGGTGCGCCGACCTGACCGCGCACGGTTTTGCCCGACCGCGCACACAATCGTTCGCGCGGACATACCAAGTGGCGCGCGATCACCACGAGAGCGGACCTATCCCGAACCGCTCGGCGCGAAACTCGTAGCTACTCCAGCACGTCCCGCACAACCCCGTCGGCCAAGAGTCGGCCACGATCGGTTAGCACGAACCGGTCGTCGTCGCGAACCAGCAAGCCGGAGGCGACCTGGGACTCCGCCCGCGCCACCTCGTCCGCCGACAGATCCCCCGCCGCCAACCCCGACCGCAGTCGCGCCGTCAGCATCACTCGTTCCATGTGCATCTCGTCGTCCGTCAGCACTTCGGAGTCCGCGATCGGCAGCTCGCCGGCCTGAAGCCGGTCCGCGTACCGAGCCGGATGCTTGACGTTCCACCACCTCGTCCCGCCGAGATGGCCGTGCGCACCGGGACCGGCGCCCCACCAGTCCCCGCCGTTCCAGTAGCCGATGTTGTGGCGGCATTCGGCACCGTCTCCGCGCGACCAGTTGGACACCTCGTACCAGCCGAAACCGGCTGACGACAGTGCCGCGTCGATGCGCTCGTAGCGCGACGCCAGCACGTCGTCGTCCGGGCGTGGCAACTCACCGCGCTTGACCTTGCGCGCCAGCGCCGTCCCGTCCTCGACGATCAATGCGTACGCCGAGACGTGATCCACGTCGGCGTCCAGCACCGCTGCCAACGAGGCGTCCAGGTCGCTGTCGCGTTCACCGGGTGTGCCGTAGATGAGGTCGAGGTTAACGTGGTCGAATCCGGCCGCGCGGGCTTCGCGTGCCGCCTCGACCGCTCGTCCCGGAGTGTGCGTCCGGTCGAGCACCGCGAGGACGTGCGGCGCTGCCGACTGCATGCCGAGCGAGACACGCGTGTAGCCCGCCGAGCGGATCTCGTCGAAGAACCGGGGTGAGGTGGACTCCGGATTGGACTCCGTGGTCACTTCGGCGCCGTCGGCCAATCCGAACGCGGACTTCACGGCGCCGAGCAACGTACTCAAGCCGTCTCCGCCGAGCAGCGACGGCGTTCCACCGCCGACGAACACCGTCTCCGCGCGGGGCGCGGACCCGGTGGAGGACGAGATCAACCCAGCCGCGCTGTCGAGCTCGGCGGTGATTGCCTCCAGCCAGGACTGCGGCGACGCGGATGTTCCCAGCTCGCCTGCGGTGTACGTGTTGAAGTCGCAATATCCGCAGCGAGTCGCGCAGAACGGGACGTGGAGGTACACGCCGAACGGTCGAGAGCCGAGCCCGTCGAAGGCAGCGGGTCGGAAAACGGATGTACTCACTCGCCTCAGTGTCCTCGCCGGGTGGTGGCACGGAGCCTCCGGCCTATTTCCCGACTTTCTGCGGGGAATAGCCGTCCCCGATCGGTTCGGGTCGCACGACGTGGCAGAATGACGCTCATGACCGCACTCGATTTCCGCCTCGTGGCACGTCGCCACGTGGATCTCGGCCGCGTCAGCAGCTGTCTGGGGCCCGTTCTCTAACTGCCCACCAGCCCGCACACCCCGGCCGGTCGCAGGCGAGGTCCGCGGGAACAGCCCTTCCCCTCTTCGCCAGAGATCGGCGCCCAACTTTTTGGAGCGCCTTCTTCCATGACGCAAGACACGTCCGACGCAGCCCCCCGCACCCGCACGCCCCGGCCGACGAAGCGCAAGGCCGAGGGACAGTGGAAGCTCGGCTACCGCGAGCCGCTGAACCCGAACGAGCAGTCCAAGAAGGACGACAACCCGCTCAACGTTCGGGCGCGCATCGAGAACATCTACTCGAAGGGCGGCTTCGACAGCATCGACAAGGCCGACCTTCGCGGCCGCTTCCGGTGGTGGGGCCTCTACACCCAGCGCGAGCAGGGTTTCGACGGAACCTTCACGCACGACGACAACATCGACATGCTCGAGGCGAAGTACTTCATGATGCGTATCCGCTGCGACGCGGGTGCGCTGAACGTGGAGCAGTTGCGCACCCTCGGTCAGATCTCGACCGAGTTCGGACGCGACACCGCCGATCTGTCCGACCGCGAGAACGTGCAGTACCACTGGATCGAGGTCGAGAACGTCCCCGAGATCTGGCGCCGCATCGAGAGCGTCGGGCTGAAGACCACCGAAGCGTGCGGCGACTGCCCGCGCGTCGTGCTCGGATCGCCGCTGGCCGGCGAATCCCTCGACGAGATCCTCGACCCGACGCCCGCGATCGATCAGATCGTCGAGCGCTACATCGGTAAGCCCGAGTACTCGAACCTCCCGCGCAAGTTCAAGACCGCGATCTCGGGCCAGCAAGACGTGGTTCACGAGGTCAACGACATCGCCTTCATCGGTGTCGACCATCCCGAGCACGGCCCCGGTCTGGATCTGTGGGTCGGCGGCGGACTCTCGACCAATCCGATGCTCGCACAGCGCGTCGGCGTCTGGGTGCCGCTCGACGAGGTGGCGGACGTCTGGGAGGGCGTCGTGTCGATCTTCCGTGATTACGGCTACCGACGTCTGCGTGCCAAGGCCCGGCTGAAGTTCCTGATCAAGGACTGGGGCATCGAGAAGTTCCGGGAAGTTCTCGAGACGGAATACCTGCACCGCAAGCTGATCGACGGTCCCGCCCCGGAGAAGCCGACGCGTCCCATCGACCACGTCGGCGTGCAGAAGCTGAAGAACGGCAAGAACGCAGTGGGGCTGGCCCCGATCGCCGGCCGTGTCTCGGGCACGATCTTGTCGAAGGTTGCCGACGCCGCCGAGCGGGCCGGTTCCGATCGGATCCGCTTCACTCCGTATCAGAAGCTCATCGTCCTCGACATCGCGGACGAGAACCTCGAGTCCTTCATCTCCGAGATGGATGCGTTGGGTCTCCCCGCCCGGCCCAGCATGTGGCGCAAGAACTTGATGGCGTGCAGCGGCATCGAGTTCTGCAAGCTCTCGTTCGCCGAAACCCGCAAGCGCTCACAGGCTTTGGTGCCCGAGATCGAACAGCGCCTCGAAGATCTGAATGCCGAGCTCGACGTTCCGATCACGATCAACATCAACGGATGCCCCAACTCCTGTGCGCGGTCGCAGATCGCGGACATCGGATTCAAGGGCCAACTGGTCGACGACGGCGACGGCGGTCAGGTCGAGGGTTTCCAGGTCCACCTCGGCGGCAGCCTCGGATTCGACAGCGCGTTCGGCCGAAAGCTGCGCCAGCACAAGGTGACCAGCGACGAGCTCGGTGACTACATCGAACGCGTCGTCCGCAACTTCACGAAGCACCGCACCGACGGCGAGCGCTTCGCGCAGTGGGCCGTACGTGCAGACGATGCGGATCTGCAGTGAGTGGGAACAGCCCGGTCGCCGGCGGTGTTGCCACCACCAACGCATTCGGTACACGAAAGGTCACAGCATGAGCGTCACGACACATCGGCACCTGTCCGAGTCCGAGCTGCGCAGCATCGCCGAACGTGGTGCCCGCGACATGGACGGAGCGTCGGCGCAAGAGCTGATCCGATGGACCGAGGACACGTTCGGTGACGACTACATCGTGGCGTCGAACATGGAAGACGGCGTTCTCGTTCACCTGGCCGCCGATGTCCATCCGGGCGTCGACGTGCTGTTCCTGGAGACGGGGTACCACTTCGCGGAGACACTCGGCACCCGCGACGCCGTCGAATCCGTCTACGGGGTCAACGTCATCAATGCCAAAGCGGATCATTCGGTGGCCGAACAGGATTCGATCGAGGGCAAGGACCTCTTCGCTCGCGATCCGGGTCGCTGCTGCGCGCTGCGCAAGGTCGCGCCGCTGAAGAAGGAACTGAAGAACTACAGCGCGTGGATCACCGGTATCCGCCGCGTCGAGGCGCCGACGCGCGCGAACGCACCCTTGATCTCGTTCGACGAGGGCTTCGGCTTGGTCAAGATCAATCCCATCGCCGCGTGGTCGGACGAGGACAAGCAGAGCTACATCGACGCTCACGGCATTCTCGTCAACCCACTCATCGACGAGGGGTACCCGTCGATCGGGTGCTTTCCGTGCACCGCCAAGCCCGCCCCCGGCGCCGACCCGCGCAGCGGCCGCTGGGCCGGCAGCACCAAAACGGAATGCGGGCTGCACGGTTCGTGAACATGACCCGTCCTGCCCTGGTTGCCGTCGCGCACGGTAGCCGCGACCCCCGCGCCGAAGCCACTCTGCGTGAGCTGGTCGATGCTCTAGCGGTTGCACTTCCGAACGTGGATGTGCGACTCGGCTTTCTGAGTCTGAATTCGCCGTCCGTCGACACCGTGTTGGACGAACTGGTCGCCTCTGGACACACGCACGCCGTAGTCGTGCCGATGCTCCTCGGGGACGCGTTCCATGCCCGAGTAGACCTGCCCGAGATTCTGAGGGCGGCCACCAACCGACACCCGCGTCTCGTGACCACCCAGACACCGGTCCTGGGTGCCGACAGCAGCATTATCGATGCGATGCGGGCCCGAATCATCGGCACAGGAACGAGTGTCGACGATTCCGGCGTAGGAATTCTCATGCCCGCGGTCGGCTCCTCGGACCCACGCGCCAACGTTCTCACCCGACGTATAGCTCCTCGACTGACCGAGGGCACCTCGTGGACCGCGTCGGTCGCGTGCTTTGCGACGTCGGCGGAACCCGACGCCGCGCGTGCCGTGACAGCGCTCCTCGACTCGGGGGTCGAGCGCATCGTCGTCGCCCCGTGGTTCCTGGCACCGGGACGCCTTCTCGACAAGGTCACCGACATCGTCGATCGGTTGACGCCCAACGCTGTTCACGCCGATCCGCTGGGAGCACATCCCGGTGTGGTCGATGTTATCGCCGCACGGTACGGCTCGGTCGTGGCCGCACTGAACAACACCGGAGGAATTGCCGCATGACCCCCGCCACTGTCACCCAGGCAGCTGTCACCCAGCCAGCCGTCACCCATGTGGACGAACTACGCGCTCTCGAAGCCGAATCCGTCCACATCATCCGCGAAGTCGTCGCCGAACTCGAACGACCCGTCCTGCTCTTCTCGGCGGGCAAGGACTCCATCGTCCTACTCCGCTTGGCAGAGAAAGCGTTCCGGCCCTCCCCCATCCCCTTCCCAGTCATGCACGTCGACACCGGACACAACTTCCCCGAAGTCATCGAATTCCGCGACCGCCGCCTCGCCGACGGCGGACACCGCCTCATCGTCGCCTCCGTCCAAGACGCCATCGATACCGGACGCGTCACCGAAATCGGCGGACCCAGCGGATCACGCAACCGACAACAAACCCGCACCCTCCTCGACGCCCTCGAAGCCGGGAAATTCGACGCCGCATTCGGCGGCGCCCGCCGCGACGAAGAACGCGCCCGCGCCAAAGAACGCGTCCTGTCCTTCCGCGACGAATTCGGCCAATGGGACCCCAGAGCCCAACGCCCCGAACCCTGGTCCCTCTACAACGGACGCATCAAACGCGGCGAACAAGTGCGCGTGTTCCCCCTCAGCAACTGGACCGAACTCGACATCTGGCGCTACATCGAACTCGAACACCTCGAACTACCCTCCATCTACTACGCGCACGAACGCGAAGTCTTCGAACGCGACGGCATCCTGCTCGCCACCTCCGAGTTCACCGAAGCCACCGACTCCGAACAGGCCCGCGTGGAAATGGTCCGCTACCGCACCGTCGGCGACCTCACCATCACCGGAGCGGTGCGCTCCACCGCAACCGAAATCAGCGGCGTCATCGACGAAATCAGCGCCGCCACCGTCTCCGAACGCGGCGAAACCCGCGCCGACGACCGCACATCCACAGCCGCCATGGAAGACCGCAAACGCGAGGGATACTTCTGATGACCGTGATCGACCTCCCCCACACGGAAACGCGCACACGGCAATTGCTGCGTATCGCGACCGCCGGATCGGTGGACGACGGCAAGAGCACCCTCATCGGCCGGCTCCTGCACGACACCGACAGCCTGCCGCTCGACCACCTGGATTCGGTGACCGACGAACACGGCGTGGCCGACCTCGCCGCTCTCTCCGACGGCCTCCGCGCCGAGCGCGAGCAGGGCATCACCATCGACGTCGCCTATCGCTTCTTCTCCACTCCTACACGCAATTACATCCTGGCGGACACACCGGGCCACGAGCGCTACACCCGCAACATGTTCACCGGTGCGTCCAACGCGAACGTCGCCATTCTTCTCGTCGACGCACGCGCCGGCGTTCTGCGTCAGACGCGCCGCCACGCGCGTATCGCGACCCTCGTGGGCGTGAACCGTCTCGTGGCCGCCGTCAACAAGATCGACCTCGTGGACTTCGACGAGTCTCGCTTCCGCGAGGTCGAGAACGAGCTCGTCGAGCTCGGCGAGCGGCTCGGTGCCGAGATCCTGGTAATTCCGATTGCCGCAAAACTCGGCGACAACGTCGTTCACCGTTCCTCGAACACACCGTGGTACTCCGGGCCGACGCTGCTCGAGTACCTCGAGTCCATCGAATTGACCGCTCCTGCACCGGTATCGACCCAGCTCCGTCTTCCCGTGCAGTGGGTGTCACGACCGACCTCGGGTGAACGTCGCCGCTACACCGGTCGGTTGTCGGCCGGCACACTCGCGGTCGGCGACGAAGTCATGGCCTTGCCGTCGGGTTCACGCAGTGTGGTCACCGCACTGGACACGCTCGACGACGCTCGTTCGATTGCCGTTGCGCCGCTGTCGGTGTCGGTCGAACTCGCCGACGACATCGACGTCGCCCGCGGCGACGTACTGGTCAGCGCAGCCGACGACGCAGCGCTCCCGACCGCCGCCCGCGAGATCGACGCCACCGTGTGCTGGCTCGCCGAGGCACCGCTACGGCCGGGCGACCGAGTTGCACTCAAGCACACCACGCGCACTGTTCGAGCAACCGTCCATCGCATTCACTCGCGACTGGATCCCGAGACTCTCGACGAGCACGGTGCGCCGACCGAGTTGTCTCTGAACGACATTGCCCGAGTGACACTGCGCACGAGCTCGTTGATCGTGGCCGACGATTACGCGAGCAATCGCGACGCGGGCGCGTTCGTTCTGATCGACGAGCACACCAACGACACTGTCGGCGCCGGCATCGTTCTCGACGCCCACGAAGCGGCCGACCGGTCCGGTGCGGAGAATCTGGAATGGCACCGGCCGACTCTGGACCGAGCCGCCCGCAGTGAACGCATCGGCCAGCGAGGAGCGACGGTCTGGTTGACCGGGGACGCGTCGGACACCACCCATGCGGTCGCCCTTGCCGTCGAAGATCTGCTGACCTCCACCGGCCGTAGCGCTTACGTCTTGAGCGGTGAGAATGTCGATCACACCCTGTTCGACGATCTCGATGCTTCCGCCGGGCAGCGCAGTGAGCACGCGGACCGACTCGGACGTCTTGCGCGACTGTTCGCCGACGCCGGCACCGTGACCATCACGGCGCTGTCGACGTCCACCGCTCCGGCACGCGCCGTGGTGGAGGCCGCGGACCTGCCGTTCGTCGAGGTCGAGGTCATCGCGGGTTCCGATGTCGACAATGTCGCTCAGCAGATCGTGGCGGGTCTGCGGTCGTAGCGGATCCGCTCAGCGGCCAAACCTACGCAAGCACTGGGGCTTCCGCTGCCGCTATGTGCGGCACGCGCGTGGCGCGGACGAAGACCGTCTCGCCGCCCTGCAGGCCGAGCGCTTCGTTGTCGCCGCGGGTGATCTGCGCGAAGAACAGCTCACCCGTTGCGGCATTGAGCAATTCGATACGCACCTCGAAGCCGAGATGGACGACGCGTTCCACGCGGGCGCGCAGTACACCGGCCGACTCTGCCGTGCCCTCGTGTTCGGCCAGGGCGAGATCGGGGGTGCGCCCGACGCGAATGTCGTGGGGGCGCACCAACTGTCCGTTCAACTTGGACACCTCGCCCAGGAACGACATGACGAAGTTGTTGGCCGGCCGGTCGTAGAGATCGCGCGGCTCGCCGATCTGCTCGATGCGGCCCTTGTTGAGCACCGCGATGCGGTCGGCGACGTCGAGCGCCTCCTGCTGGTCGTGCGTCACCAGCACGGTGGTGACGTGGACGTCGTCGTGGAGACGACGCAACCACGTGCGCAGGTCGGCGCGAACCCGCGCGTCGAGGGCACCGAACGGTTCGTCGAGAAGCAGGACCTGCGGGTCGACGGCCAACGCCCGCGCCAACGCCATTCGTTGACGCTGGCCGCCCGAGAGCTGCGAGGGGTACCGCGACTGAAAGCCGCTGAGCCCCACGATCTCGAGCAACTCGTCGACTTTGTCGTCGATCTCCTTCTTCGACTTCTTGCGAATCTCCAGTCCGAATGCAACGTTCTTGCGCACGGTGAGGTGCTTGAACGCGGCGTAATGCTGGAACACGAAGCCGATGTCGCGCTTCTGCGGGGTGACGGTGGTGACGTCCTTGCCCGCGATCACCACGCTGCCGGAGTCGAGTTGCTCGAGCCCGGCGATCGACCGCAGCAGCGTCGACTTGCCCGACCCGCTCGGACCCAGAAGCGCGGTGAGCGACCCCTTGGGGATGTCGATCGACACGTCGTCGAGGGCCGCGAAGTCTCCGAACCGCTTGTTGGCGCCCGAGACCGAGATTTCGATGGAGTCGCTGCTGGTCACTGTGTTCTCCTCTTGCGATCGAGCAGGGTCATAAGCAGAAGCACGATGACCGCCACGACCATGAGCAGGGTCGACGCCGCATAGGCGCCGGCCTCGTTGAAGTCTTCGTAGCGAGAGTTGACGAGCAGGGTCAACGTCTGCGAGATGCCGGGCAGGTTGGTCGACACGACGATCACGGCGCCGAACTCTCCCAGTGAGCGCGCCACCGTGAGCACGACGCCGTAGGTCAGTCCCCAGCGAATCGCGGGCAAAGTGATGCGCCAGAACGTCTGCCAGGACGTCGCGCCGAGAGTCGACGCCGCCTCCTCCTGCTCCTCACCGATCTCCCAGAGCACCGGTTCCACCTCGCGCACCACGAACGGAAGGGTCACGAAGATCGTTGCCAGGACCATGCCGGGCAGAGCGAAGATGATGGTGACACCCCAGTCGGACAGGAACCCGAACCAGCCGTTCACACCCCAGAGCAGAACCAGAGAGACGCCGACGATGACCGGAGACACCGCGAACGGCAGATCGACTATTGCCTCGACCACTCCCTTGCCGCGAAACTTCCCACGCACCAACGCAAGTGCGGTGACGACGCCGAAGACCACGTTGACCGGTACCACGATTGCCACGATCAGAAGCGACAGCTGCAACGCCGAAATGGCGGCCGGCGTGGTAATCAGCTGGAAGAAGGACACCACACCGCCGGAGAAGGTTCTGTAGAAGATGGCGACCAGTGGAAACAGGACCAGCACAGCGAGATACACGAGGGCCAGCGTGCGGAGCCCGAGCTTGGTCGGTGTTCCGAGCTTCATCGCTTCTGCTCCTCACGGCGACCGAGGCGAGCGCCGACGATCCGAAGCACGAACAGCACCACGAAAGCCATGAGCAACAGCACGACCGACACTGCGGCCGCGTCTACCGGTCTGTCCGTCTCGATCTGTTCACGGATGAGCTGAGAGGCGACCTGCGTCTCACCGGGGATGTTTCCGCCGATGAGAACGACCGACCCGAACTCACCGATGGCCCGCGAAAACGCCAGACCCGCACCGCTCAGGATCGACGGAAGCAACACCGGGAGGACAACCCGACGGAAGATGACGGCGTTGCTCGCACCGAGTGACGCTGCCGCCTCCTCGACCTCGGAGTCGAGTTCGATCAACACCGGCTGCACCGCTCGCACCACGAAGGGAAGGGTGACGAACGCGAGCGCCAGAATCACGCCGATCTTGGTGCCGTTCAACGTCAGCGACACCGGACTCATCGGTCCGTACAGCGAAAGCAGCACCAAGGACGCCACGATGGTCGGCAACGCGAACGGAAGGTCGATCAACGAGTTCACGATCGACTTACCGGGGAATTCGTCACGTACGAGAACCCAGGCGCTGACGGTGCCCATGACCACGTTGACCAACGCGGCGACCACCGAGACCTGAAGCGTCACACGGAACGTCGCGAGAGCGCGTGGGTCGGTGATCGCGTCCCAGAAGGCGGCGGGGCCCTCGGACACCGATTTGCTCAGTACCGCGGCCAGCGGAAGCAGCACCATGAGACTGAGCCAGAGCACCACGGTGCCCAGGCTGAGACCTCTGAGACTGCGCCGCCGCCGAACGACGGTCGGCGCAGCAACATCGGAAGCGACCATTGCTAGCTGCCCGACCCCTTGTAGATTGCGGTGATCGCGCCGTTGTCACCGAACAGGTCGGCGTCGACGGTCGTCCATCCACCCAGGTCGTCGATCGTGTAAAGCTTGTCCGGGGTCGGGAACTTGTCGGTGTACTGCGAGGCGATCTCGGGGTTGACCGGGCGGAATCCTGCTTCGGCCCAGATCTTCTGGCCCTCGTCGGTGTAGATGTAGTCGTTGAGCGCGTTCGCCTTCTCCAGGTTGGCACTCGAATTGATCACTGCGACAGGGTTGTCGATGCGGAAGGTGTCCGACGGGTTGATGTGCTGAACCGGCTGATCCTGTCCTTCGAGCAGCAGCGCCTCGTTCTCATAGCTGAGCAGCACGTCGCCCTGACCCTGCAGGAACGCCTCGCTGGCTGCGCGGCCCGAATCGGGTTGCACCGGGAAGTGCGTGACGAGCTGCGAGATGTAGTCGAGTCCCGCCTGCTTGTTCTGGCCGCCGTTGCTCTTGGCTGCGTAGGGCGCCAACAGGTTCCACTTGGCGGAGCCGGAACTGAGCGGGCTGGGGCTGATGACCGACACGTCCGGCTTCAGCAGGTCGTCCCAGGTCTGAATGTTCTTCGGGTTCCCCTCGCGGACGACGATGGACACGACCGAGCCGAACGGAACTCCGTTGTACGCGTTCTTGTTCCAGTTCTCGTCGACCTTGCCGGCCTTCACGAGTCGTGTGACGTCCGGCTCGACGGAGAAATTGACGATGTCGGCTGGGGCACCGTCGGCGACCTTGCGGGACTGGTTACCGGACGCGCCGTAGTCGGCGTTGATGGTGGAGCCTTCGCCTGCTTCGGTCTGGGCGAATGCCGGACCGATTGCATCCCAACCGTTCTTCGGAACGGCGTAACCGATCAGTGTCAGGGCGGGGCCGCCGGCGGACGAACCGGAATCGCCGACGGTGTCGCTGGAGCCACCGCCGCAGGCAGTCAGGGCAAGGGCGGCTGTCGTCACGACAGCAGTCAGCGCAAAGTTCAGGCGGGATTTCATCGAAGGGCCTCTCTGGGCATCGAACGTCGGGGCTCTGGGATTTCGACATGCGGGCGTCCGACTCGGTTCAACCGAGTGCGTACGTACAGAGTTGCGAGCACGAAGAGGCTCGCCGGAGCGGGAGTCAGCGACAGTCGACGTCGGCGACGGCGAGCATGCCGACTGCGATCAACGCCAATTCATGGCGGACCGGAGGCAGTACTGGTGCGTGCACGGCGAGAAATCTAGCAGAGAAAGGGGGTGGACCTGCAATCGAGTCAGCGAGTGAACAGCCACGCGACGAGGACGAGAAGCAGCAGCGCGAACAGTGCCACGGTGACGCGCGAGCGTGGCATCAGCGTTCCACCGCCGTGCCGTCGGACACGATCGCTTCCCGGCGAGCGCTCTTTCCGCGCGGATTGAGCTTGGTGAGCTCGGAGACGGCCCGGTCCAACACGAGCGCAATGGCGGCAGCGATCGGCAGCACCACGACGACCACGAGGGCGACCTGCGGAATGAACGGCAGACCGACGACCCAGAGTTCGATGCCGTCCCACCAACTCGTCGCGTCGTTCACACATCGACCCTAACGTCTCGCGCGTGTGCAGTGGACGGGGGCGACCGCGAAGATGATGATTGGCGGCATGAGCCCGTTCGACGACAAGTCCGTGGTCCCACGAGTCGCCAGCGCCGAGGAAGCAGTCTTCGGTGCGAGTGCCGACTCCGCCCTCGCGCACACTGCACTCGACGCCGTGCCGGCCAACAACCAGACGTGGCTCCCCCGACGTTCCGCATTCCCGCCGATCGACGACTATGCGTTCCTCTCCGACTGCGAGACGACCTGCCTGATCGCCCGCAACGGTGCGGTCGAGTGGATGTGTGTTCCCCGCCCCGATTCTCCCAGCGTGTTCGGCTCCATCCTCGACCGCAGTGCCGGGCATTTCCGCGTCGGCCCGTACGGCCAGAACGTCCCGGCTGCGCGGCGGTACCTGCCCGGCGGACTCATCGTGGAGACGACCTGGCAGACGGAAACCGGGTGGCTCATCGTGCGCGACGCCCTGGTGATGGGACCGTGGCACAACACCGACGAACGATCGAAGACGCACCGGCGCGCACCGTCGGATTGGGACGCCGAGCACTGCCTGTTGCGGACCGTCAAATGTGTCAGCGGCACAGTCGAACTGGAGATGAGCTGCGAGCCTGCGTTCGACTATCACCGCGCGGGTGCGGAGTGGGAGTACACCGGCAAGGTCTACGAAGAAGCCACGGCAACCGCACGCGCGGCCGACGGATCGGACCAACCCGCGCTCAAGCTCACCACCAACCTCCGCATCGGCATCGAGGGCCGTGAAGCTCGGGCACGCACTCGAATGAGCGAGGGGGACAACATCTTCGTCGCACTGTCGTGGTCGACTCTCGAGCCGCCGCACACGTTCGACGAGGCAGCCGAACGGATGTGGCGTACGTCCGAGTGTTGGCGCCAGTGGATCACGATCGGCCGCTTCCCGGATCACCCGTGGCGGGGGTACCTGCAGCGCAGCGCGTTGGCGTTGAAGGGCTTGACCTACGCACCCACCGGGGCGCTGTTGGCGGCGTCGACGACCTCGTTGCCGGAAACCCCCAAGGGAGAGCGGAACTGGGACTACCGCTTTGCCTGGGTGCGTGATTCCACCTTTGCTCTGTGGGGTCTGTACACGCTCGGGCTCGACCGCGAGGCCAACGATTTCTTCTCCTTCATTTCCGACGTGTCCAACGGACCCGGCGACAGCTTGATCCCGCTGCAGGTGATGTACGGAATCGGTGGTGAGCACACGCTCGAGGAGACCGAACTCGACCACCTGTCGGGGTACGACGGCGCGAAGCCCGTCCGCATCGGCAACGGTGCGTACAACCAGAGCCAACACGACATCTGGGGCACCATGCTCGACTCGGTGTATCTGCATGTGCGCTCCCGTGAGCAGGTCCCGGAGTCGTTGTGGCCGCTGCTGAAGGAGCAGGTCGAACAAGCCATCGAGCACTGGCGCGAACCCGACCGAGGAATCTGGGAGGTGCGCGGCGAACCACAGCACTTCACTTCGTCGAAGGTGATGTGCTGGGTGGCTCTCGACCGCGGTGCGAAACTCGCCGTGATGCACGGAGAGGATGCCTACGCCGAGCAGTGGAACGAGATCGCCGACGAGATCAAGGAAGACATCCTCGAGCACGGCGTCGATTCGCGCGGGGTGTTCACGCAGCGGTACGGCGACGACTCGCTCGACGCGTCGTTGTTGCTCGCTCCCCTGCTGCGTTTCCTGCCCGCCGACGACGAGCGCATCCGTGCGACGGTGCTGGCGATCGCCGACGAGCTCACCGAGGACGGGCTGGTTCTGCGCTATCGCGTCGACACCACGGACGACGGACTGAGCGGTGAAGAAGGCACGTTCACCATCTGCTCGTTCTGGCTGGTGTCGGCCCTCGTCGAGATCGGCGAGTTGGACCGCGCCAAGCACCTCTGCGAGCGACTGCTCGGTTACGCCAGCCCCCTCAAGCTCTACGCGGAGGAAATCGACGCGAAGACCGGACGCCACCTGGGCAACTTCCCGCAGGCCTTCACGCACCTGGCCCTGATCAATGCGGTCGTTCACGTGATCCGTGCCGAGGAGGCGGCGGAGTCCGGTCACTTCCAGCCGGCGCACAACGCGAACTGAGGGCATCTTCTACAGTTAGTTAGGTGAACGATACGACCGTGTCCGTCGCCGCCCGCCTCGACCGACTCCCCATCGGCCGAATGCACCGCGTCGCGACGGCCGTCATCGGCCTCGGGTTGTTCTTCGACCTGTACGAGAACTTCCTCGCCGCCACGATCTCGGGCGTCCTGAAGACCGACCTCGACCTGAGCCGCACCGAACTCAACCTGCTGCTCGGGTCCGCGTTCCTCGGCCAGTTCATCGGCGCTCTCACCATGGGGCGCCTCGCCGACCGCATCGGGCGCCGACCGGCGTTCATGATCAACCTGGCGGTCTACTCCCTGTTCTCGCTTCTCGGCGCCTTCAGCCCGAACGCCGTGTTCCTCGTCGTCACCCGGTTCATCGCGGGCATCGGTATCGGCGCGGAATTCTCGCTCGCCGACTCGTACCTTTCGGACCTGCTCCCGAAGAACATGCGCGGCAAATTCATCTCCATCGCGTACACCGTTGCTTTCTTCGGAGTGCCGACCGTGGGACTGCTGGCGCGATGGCTGGTCCCACAGCAGCCGTTCGGCGTCGACGGGTGGCGGTGGCTATTCGTCCTGGGCGGCGTCGGATCGTTCGCGGTATGGCTGGTTCGACGCGGTCTCCCGGAATCCCCTCGCTGGCTGGAACTGCAGGGTCGACATGCGGAAGCCGACGCCATCACGACCGCTTTCGAGGACGAGGCCCGAGCCGCGGGACATGTTCTCACCGAACCGGATCCCTCCATCGACGTGACCAAGGCACCGAAGTCGTCCCTGCGGTCACTGTTCCGGCCACCCCTGACGCGGCGGACCGTGATGCTGTGGATCCTGTCGGTACTGGAGGTGTTCGGGTACTACGGCTTCGGCACCCTCGCCCCGATCGTGTTGATGGGCAAGGGTTTCGACTTGGTGACCTCACTTGGCTTCGTCGCACTGACGTATTTCGGCTACCCGCTCGGATCGCTGTTGGCCGTGCCGATCGTCGAACGCATCGAGCGCAAATACCTCGTGATGGCCTCGGCCGGCGGGATGGCCGCCTTCGGATTGTGGTTCGGATTCTCGACGTCCGCGTGGTCGATTCTGCTCGCCGGCACCCTCTACACGATGACGAGCAACCTGTTCTCCAACGCGTATCACGTCTACCTCGCCGACTCCTACCCGACGTCGATCCGCGGAACCGCCACGGGCGCAGCGTATTCGCTGTCGAAGCTGATGACGGGAGTCCTGCCGTTCCTGTTGCTGCCGTTCCTCGACAGTCACGGATCGGGCCCGGTCTTCGGACTCGTCGCCGTGGCGATGGGACTGCTGATCGTCGACGTCGCAGTTCTCGGACACCGGACCACCGGCCTGTCCGCGGACCGGTTTCCGCCGGTCTCGGCCCGAGGTCGTTAGCGGGGTAGGAACGCGTCCCGATGGGTATGAGTCAGTCGAACTCGTTACGAAAGGGGCATCATGAACGCGATCGACGAATGGTCCCGTGCGCAGGAGCGCGTGCTCGACCTGGTGCAATCCGTTCCGGGAGACCGGTGGGAAGCGACGGTGCCGGCGTGCCCGGACTGGACCGCGCGCAACCTGCTCTCGCACATGATCGGGTTGAACGCCGATGTACTGGCCGGCGAAGAGGCCGACGACCACAACGCGGACTGGACGCAGAAGCAGGTGGACGACCGGCAGAACGCCACGGTCGAGGACCTCGCGGCCGAATGGCGGTCACTGACGGACCCCATGCGCACCTGGATGGCGGAGAACAACACTCGCCCGCTCGGCGACGCGATCATTCACGAGCAGGACCTGCGTGGTGCGCTCGGTGTGACCGGTGCCCAGGACTCCGAGGGCCTGCAGGCGATGCGAGACAAGCTGGCCGACGGTCTCGGTGATGCGGTGAAAGACCTTCCACCACTGGAACTACGGGGAGCCCGCTGGACGTGGCTCTCGCAGCCCGAGGCCGGAACGCCCGAGGTGGTCCTGTCCGCGCCCGACTTCGAACTGATTCGCGCATTGATGACGCGACGGTCGGAGGCACAGCTCCGATCGTGGACCGTCGAGGGTGACATCGGCCCCTACCTCGACCACTTCGGAACCATGGGCTCTCTCCCCGACACCGACCTGAGTGAGACGTTCGAATGACCCATTACGACATCGCCCTGATCGGCACCGGCTCGGGCAACATGGTGATCGACTCCCGCTTCGACGACAAGTCCATCGTGATCGTCGAGAAGGGACAATTCGGTGGCACCTGCCTGAACCGAGGTTGCATTCCGTCGAAGATGCTGGCCTACACCACCGAGGTCGCGGACACCGTCGCCGGGTCCGAGCGTTTCGACGTGAGTGCGTCGGACCCGGACGTGCACTGGAAAGCGTTGCGCGAGAGGGTCTTCGGCCGTCTGGACGAGAACGAGGCGTCGGGCCGCGAGGGGCGCGAGAAGAGCGACAACATCACCGTCCTGGCCGGAACCGGAACCTTCACCGGTCCCCGAGCACTGCGCGTACGGGTGGGTGACGACGACATCGAGATTACCGCGGACAAGGTGGTGGTCGCCGTGGGCGGACATCCCGTCGTCCCGCCGCCGATCGCGAAATCCGGTGTCCGGTACCATACTTCGGACGACATCATGCGTCTCGACGAGGCGCCCCGTCGCCTCCTCGTACTCGGCGGCGGATACATCGCGGCCGAACTCGCCCACGTGTTCGCCGCCACGGGCGCCCACATCACGGTGGTCGAGTCCTCGGACAATCTTCTCGGTCCCCACGACGAGAGTGTCACCGAGGCCTTCACCTCGATTGCCCAGCAGCGCTACGACGTTCGACTGGGTACCTCCGTGACGGGCGCACACATGTCCGGCGACGACATCGTCCTCGAACTCGACGACGGCAGCGAGGTCACCGGCGACACCCTGCTGGTCGCCGCTGGCCGTAAGCCCAACACCGACGACCTCGGGTGCGAGCACGCGGGTATCGACGTCGACGAGGACTCCGGTCGCATCGTGGTCGACGATCAGCAACGCACGTCCGCCGACGGTGTCTACGCGCTCGGCGACGTGAGTTCGCCGATTCCGCTCAAGCACGTCGCCAACCGGGAAGCGAAGACGGTCGCGCACAATCTCGCGAACCCGTCGTCACCGATCGCCACCGACCACGATCTGGTGCCGTCCGCGGTGTTCACCGAGCCCCAGATCGGCAGCATCGGCAAGACGGAACAGCAACTGCGCGACGCCGGAACACGATATACCGCAGGCCGAAAGGACTACAGCGACGTCGCCTACGGCTGGGCGATGGAGGACACCACCGGGTTCTGCAAGATCCTGGCGGACCCGGCGAGCGGAAAGATCCTGGGCGCGCACGTCTTCGGACCGCAGGCCGCATCCCTGGTCCACGTCCTCGTCGTCGCCATGCAGTTCGACATCGATGCTCGGCGCCTCGCGTCCGATACCTACTGGGCGCACCCGGCATTGACGGAGATCATCGAGAACACCCTGAACGAGCTCGAGCTGGACTGACGAGGAGCGCTACTTCTTCTTGCTGTCCGCCGACGAATCGGTCGACAGCGCTGCCACGAACGCTTCCTGCGGCACGTCGACACGACCGATGGTCTTCATGCGCTTCTTACCCGCCTTCTGCTTCTCGAGCAGCTTGCGCTTACGGCTGATGTCGCCGCCGTAACACTTGGCCAAGACGTCCTTGCGGATGGCTCGAATGTTCTCGCGCGCAATGATCTTGGCGCCGATAGCCGCCTGGATCGGAATCTCGTACTGCTGACGCGGAATGAGATCCTTCAGGCGCGTGGTCATCTTGTTGCCGTACGCGCCCGCAGCGGCACGGTGGACGATGGCCGAGAACGCGTCGACAGCTTCGCCCTGCAACAGGATGTCGACCTTCACCAGATCGGCAGCCTGCTCGCCGATCTCCTCGTAGTCCAAGCTGGCGTAGCCACGTGTACGCGACTTCAGAATGTCGAAGAAGTCGAAGATGATCTCCGCCATCGGAATCGTGTACCGAAGTTCGACACGTGTTTCCGACAGGTAGTCCATCCCGCCGAGCTCGCCGCGACGGCTCTGGCACAGCTCCATGATCGAACCGATGAATTCGCTCGGCGAGATGATGGTGCACTTGACCATCGGCTCGAACACGTCGCGCGCCTTGCCTTCCGGCCAGTAGGACGGGTTGGTGACGATGTGCTCGGCGCCGTCGTCCATCTCGACTCGGTAGACCACGTTGGGCGACGTGGAGATCAGATCGAGGTCGAACTCGCGCTCGAGCCGTTCGCGAGTGATCTCCATGTGCAGCAGTCCGAGGAAGCCGCAGCGGAACCCGAAGCCCAGGGCGACGGACGTCTCCGGCTCGTAGGTCAAGGCGGCGTCGTTCAGCTGCAGCTTCTCCAGCGCGTCGCGCAGGACCGGGTAGTCGGAGCCGTCCACCGGGTAGAGACCGGAGTAGACCATCGGTCGCGGTTCGCGGTAGCCGGTCAACGGCTCGGTGGCACCCTTGCGGGCCGAGGTGACGGTGTCACCGACTTTCGACTGACGGACGTCCTTGACGCCGGTGATGAGGTAACCCACCTCGCCGACGCCGAGTCCCTGCGTCGGCTTCGGGTCCGGGGAGACGATGCCCACCTCGACCAGCTCATGAGTCGAGCCGGTGGACATCATGGTGACCTTCTCGCGCGGGGTGATGCGCCCGTCGACCACTCGCACGTAGGTCACGACGCCGCGATACGCGTCGTAGACGGAGTCGAAGATCATGGCCCGCGCCGGGCCGTCCGCGTCGCCGACGGGCGCCGGAACCAGCTTGACGACCTCGTCGAGCAGTTCCTTCACGCCCGCGCCGGTCTTGCCCGACACACGGAGCACGTCGTCGGCCTCGCATCCGATGATGTGCGCGATCTCGGCGGCGTAGCGATCCGGATCGGCCGCCGGTAGGTCGATCTTGTTCAGGACCGGAATGATCGTCAGGTCCTTCTCGAGCGCCAGGTACAGGTTAGCGAGCGTCTGCGCCTCGATGCCCTGAGCTGCGTCGACGAGGAGAACCGCACCCTCACACGCCTCGAGTGCGCGGGAGACCTCGTAGGTGAAGTCGACGTGGCCGGGCGTGTCGATGAGGTGCAGCACGTGCTCCTGCTCGCCCATCTTCCACGGCAACCGCACGTTCTGCGCCTTGATGGTGATGCCGCGCTCACGCTCGATGTCCATGCGGTCGAGGTACTGGGCCCGCATCGAGCGGTCGTCGATCACACCCGTGAGCTGCAACATGCGGTCGGCCAGCGTGGACTTGCCGTGGTCGATGTGCGCGATGATGCAGAAGTTACGGATCAGGGCGGGATCCGTGAACGTGGTGTCGGCGAAGCTGCTGCTGATGGGGTTCTCCTCGGTGTCGAACCACCAGAATATCGGCTCACCGCGGCATCGGGCGTACGGGGAGGACGATCCGTATTGTTCGGAGCTATGGCAAGCATGTGGCAGACCCTCGGCAAACTGGCCGTTCGCGAAGGTCCGCGGATCTTTCGGCAGCTTCAACGTTCGGGCGCTCTCGACAAAGTGACCGAGGCGATCGGCTCCCGAACCGGCGCGGCGAAGACCACCGAGCCGGCGAATCCGGGCCGTCCCGTCTCGTCCACGGCGGTTCCGACGGCCCACCGCGCGCGGGCGGTCGAATACTCCCCCGACCTCGATGGCAAGGCCGATCCCGGCGAGGTCGTATGGACCTGGGTGACGTTCGAGGAAGACGCGAACCAGGGCAAGGACCGACCCGTGCTCGTGGTCGGGCGTGACGGCAGCACTCTGCTCGGGCTGATGCTGTCGTCGCAGGCCAAGCGAGACGGAGAGCGCGACTGGCTGGCTCTCGGATCCGGCAGTTGGGATCCGGAACGTCGGCCGAGTTGGGTGCGGCTGGACCGAGTACTCGACGTTCCGGAGAGCGGCATTCGCCGTGAAGGTTCCATTCTGCCGAAGGACAAGTTCGATCTGGTCGCGGCTCAGCTCCGGGGCCAGTTCAGCTGGAGGTAGCAGCTTCATCACCGAGGGAGCATTCGTCGCTCACAGATGGATGCTTTCCTCGGGATTGTGTGTTAACTTCGCTGGGCGCTCTTCCGCGCACCCCTCGAGCCTTTCGCACTGGTACGTGCGCTCACATTGACTGAATTGCTTTCTGCATCCCGTCCATCTCTCGATTCTCTCGACATTCGCGCCGTGTTCGAGGCGATCTCGTACCTCGCACACCACGCCCGATCCGAGATCGACGCATCACCCACTTCTCCTGCGGCAGAGGTGTTCTCGCACCTCGGCTGTGCGCCGGACGACATCGTCACCGTCCAGTCGTCGTTGCCCGGCTGGCACCACGTCACCGCAGTGCGCGCTATCGACGCGTACGTCGAAACCCACCCCTCTGCCTCACCCTGGTGGTCCGTGTCCGGCGACATGCGCGCACACCAGGACATCGTGACGGTCCTGACCAAATGCCATGCGCGAGGGCCTTATTCGGCAGCAGCGGTCCAGTACCGATCTGTCGATACAGGCCCCGACACCACGGAGAGCCTGCCCGTCTTCGGCCTTCGCACCACGACCTCGCCCGACGGGCATCCTGTGGCTGTGCTGCTTCGCGGGCCTGGCGAAAGCGGATCCGACAAGGTGACCGTGACCGTACTTGCCGCCGACAGTGACTGCGCTACAACAACATCGCAAGCAATCACGGAGTCGCTACCCGAACACGACGTACTGCGAGGAAAGATTCTCACTCTCGGACAGAAGCAGAATCGCGGCAACGAGCTCGTCGGGTTCCTCCCGAAACCGAACGTCGACGCCTCGGATCTGATTCTCCCGGACGGTACCGCCGAGCGACTGTACCGACACATCGTGGCCGTCGGTGCTCACGCCGCCGAACTGCGCGCCGCCGGCCAGCACGTCAAACGTGGTGTGCTGCTGTACGGCCCACCCGGCACGGGCAAGACCCACACGGTGCGGTACCTGCTCGGATCGCTGACCGGCACCACCGCGGTGGTGTTGTCGGGGTCGTCCTTGCAATACATCGGAACGGCCGCCGCCTTGGCCCGCGAGCTCCAACCGGCCGTCGTGGTCGTGGAGGACGTGGATCTGATCGCCGGCGAGCGATCGTCCCACAGTTCGTCGCCGCTGTTGTTCACCCTGCTCGACGCGATGGACGGGATCTCTGCGGACGCCGACATCACGTTCGTGCTCACCACGAATCGGCCGGAGGTCATCGAGCGGGCGGTGCGTGATCGGCCGGGACGCATCGACCTGGCCGTCGAAGTGCCGCTGCCGGATGCCGAGGGGCGCCGTCGGCTCGTCGAGCTCTATACGGCGGACGTCACGGTCACGGCCGACATCGGACCCATCGTCGACGCCACCGAAGGAGCCACCGCGTCCTACGTTCGGGAACTGGTTCGGCGAGCGGTGTTGGCGTCGTTGACATCCGGAGCCGAGGATGTGGGTGAGGAACACGTGCGCGCGGCCGTGGACGGGCTGTCCGAGGAGCGGGGCGAACTCACCCGGTCGTTGCTGGGGGCGTGAGGGCGACGGGGGTGCGTGAACGCACCCCCGTCGGCCGATCCCGGCCCCACTACGCCAGCCGCGTGATCTCCACGACCACATCGAGTTCGGTCGATCCACCACCGGAGAAGATGCCCTTGAGCGGCGGCACATCGGCGTAGTCGCGGCCGATACCCACCGACACGTGCTGCTCGCTGATGTGCACGCCGTTGGTCGGGTCGTACCCCCACCACGATCCGGTCCACGCTTCGATCCACGCGTGCGACTGACCCTCCACGGCGTCCCCGATTGCCGCTTCCTTGGTCGGGTGGAGGTATCCGGAGACGTACCGGCACGGAATCTCGATGCTGCGCAACATGAGTAGCGTCAGATGGGCGTAGTCCTGGCACACGCCCTTCTTCTCGGTCCACGCCTCGACGGCAGAGGTGTGCACGTCGGTGGTGCCGGGAACGTACGAGATCTCCTCGTTGACCCACTTCGCCACGGCGATGACGGACTCGTACGGATCGAGGTCCTTCGTCAATCTTTTTGCCACGGCCGCCAATTGACGATTGCGAGGCACGTAGTCACTGTGTTCGAGCAACTCGTCGAAGCGGTCCTTGACGGCCGAGGTGGTCAGCTCGTCGAAGTCGAGCGTCTCCTCCGGCGGAACGAACGGATCGGTCTCGACGACGGACGATCCCGCCACCTCGAGCGCTGTGTGCGGCGCGTGTAGGTCGAATGCCGTGACGGCCGTGCCCCAGTAGTCGGTGTACCGGTACGACCGAGTGGCCGGATCGGTCTCGACGCGGTTCAGGATCACGTTCTGCCGGTTGTCACTTCGCGGGGTGAGTCGAGCTTCGTTGTAGGACGACGTCACCGGGGAGTCGTAGTTGTAGCCGGTCGTGTGGACCACGCGCATACGCCAGCTCACAGTTCACCTTCCAATTGTGCTTCGTCGCTGCTGGATCCGGCATCGGTCCACGCCACCCAGGGGGCGGCATGGAAGTACTGGGTCGAGATTGCTTCGCCGATTTCGCGGCAGATTTCCTGCAGGTCCATCAAGCGTTCCTGCAGGTCTTCCAAGAGCACACCCGGCTGGAGGAACTCGAGCTCGCTTCGCGCACGCCCGAGCAGGCGCTGCGCTTCCGCGCGAGCGCCGACACGGGAGTTCGGATGCTGATCCAGGCGGTCCAGCGAGTGCTCCGCTTGCGTGAGCGCATAGAACACCGAGCGCGGGAAAAGCCGGTCCAGCAGCATGAATTCGAGTACGCGCTGCGCGTCGAGGGCGCCTCGGTACGTACGCAGGTACGTATCGTGTGCACCGGCCGAGCGCAACACCGTCACCCACGCGGGAGACGACGGGCGGTCACCGGCGCGGGCGAGGAGCAGTCGCACGGTCATGTCGACACGCTCGACGGAGCGCCCGAGAATGAGGAAGCGGTAACCGTCGTCGCGGCTCAGCGTCGAGTCCGACAGCCCCGCGAACATCGCGGCCCGCTCCTCGATGAACGTGAGGAACTCGTGCGGCCCCAACCTTTTCGCGGCCCGCACACGTTCGTTGAGGGCGTTGTAGGTCGTGTTGAGGCATTCCCACATCTCACTGGACGTGACTTCGCGTGCGCCACGGGCGTTCTCGCGCGCACTGGCCAACGAGTCGATGATCGACCCGCTCCCCTCACGAGAGAACGCGACGAGTTCGGTCAGCGACCACACGTCCAGACGTTCGTCCGGCTCCTCGAATCCCAACACACGCAACAGGATTCGTGAGGTGTGGTCCGGATCGACCGTCGCGTCCTCGAGGAGCTGGTGCACGGTGATGTCGAGAATGCGGGCGGTGTCGTCCGCACGCTCGACGTATCGCCCGATCCAGTAGAGAGATTCGGCGTTACGAGCCAGCATCAGCGGTCACCGTCCTTGCCGTACAAATCCCACCCCTGTTGTTGTTGCTGCTGTTGCTGCTGGATCTGCTGCATCGTCAACTCGGGACCCTGCTCGGCCATCGGCGACGCCGGTGGCTCGCTGACGATCTCGTCGCCACCGAGCTCGCGCTCCTCCTCGGGAGCGGCACGGCCCGCGAGAACCCAGGTGTCCTTGCTGCCGCCGCCCTGACTCGAGTTCACCACCAGCGAGCCCTCGGGCAAGGCAACACGGGTGAGGCCACCCGGAAGCACCCAGACGTCGTCTCCGTCGTTCACCGCGAACGGGCGCAGATCGACGTGCCGCGGGGAGAGCTGATCGCCGATCTTCGTCGGCACCGTCGAGAGCTGCACCACCGGCTGTGCGATCCACCCACGCGGATCGGCGCGGATCTTCTTGCTGATGGTCGCGAGTTCCTTGGGCGACGCGTCGGGACCGAACACGATCCCGTAACCACCGGACCCTTCGACGGGCTTGATGACCAGCTCGTCGACTCGATCGAGCACCTCTTCGCACTCTTCGGGTAGCCAGCACCGGAACGTGTCGACGTTCGCGAGCAGCGGCTTCTCGTTCAGGTAGTAGTCGATGATCGTGGGCACGTAGGTGTAGGTGAGCTTGTCGTCGCCCACCCCGTTGCCGACGGCACTCGAGATGACGACGTTGCCGGCGCGTGCCGCGTTGACCAGGCCGGCGACACCGAGCACGGAGTCGGGGCGGAACTGCATGGGATCGAGGTAGTCGTCGTCGATGCGCCGGTAGATCACGTCGACCTGACGCTCCCCTTCCGTCGTGCGCATGTAGACGACGTTGTCGCGGCAGAACAGGTCACGGCCCTCGACCAACTCGACACCCATCAGGCGCGCGAGCAACGAGTGTTCGAAGTACGCGGAGTTCGCGACACCCGGAGTCAGCACGACCACGGTGGGGTCTGCCTCGTTGATGGCCGCCGCGGCACGCAGTGCACGGAGCAGGTGTGTGGCGTAATCGCCCACGGCCCGCACGCGGTGGCTGGCGAACAGGTCCGGGAACACGCGTGCCATCGTGCGGCGGTTCTCCATGACGTACGAGACGCCGGACGGCGACCGAAGGTTGTCCTCCAGGACACGGAAGGTGCCCTCCGCGTCGCGAATCAAGTCGATGCCGGCGACGTGAATGCGGACGCCGTTCGGTGGGGTGATGCCGTACGCCTCGCGATGAAAATGCTCGCAGGAGGTGATCAGACGCTTCGGTACGACGCCGTCGCGCAAGATTTCCTGCTCGCCGTAGATGTCGGCGAGAAACATCTCGAGCGCCTTGACGCGCTGCTTGATGCCCTTCTCCAGGCGAGTCCACTCGGCCGCAGCGATGACGCGCGGCACCGGGTCCAGAGGAAACGGCCGTTCCTGACCCGACAGGGAGAAGGTGATGCCCTGGTCGATGAACGCACGCCCGAGGGCCTCGGATCGGGCTTCGAGCTCGGCAGCGTCGGACGGTGCGAAGGCCTTGTGGATTCCCTTGTACGGACCTCGGAGTCCTCCACCGGAATCGAACATCTCGTCGTAGGCGAGGTCGTACTTGCCGATGTCCTCGTAGCCGTCGAACACACCCGACTGCGATTGCGATTGCGATTGTCGATTTCCCGACTTGCGCTGGGATTGCTTGGACTTGTTCCGGGGCACCGTTGAAGATCGCGGACTCATGGTCGCCATGCTGCCTCAGGTGGGCGTGTTAGGCGCGACGGACATGTAAATTTCCCGAAATCACCCAGTGCGTGGGCGGGAGAATTGGACGAGAGCGCTGCCGCTGGTATTCTCGACTGTCGGCGCTCGGAGCGGTTGGTTTCATCACCGCCTGCGCCGCGAAGCTTACGAGTATCAACCGAGCAAACAGAAGGAAATTACGCGTGGCCAACATCAAGTCCCAGGTTAAGCGGATCGGCACCAACGAGCGTCAGCGTCTGCGCAACCAGTCGGTGAAGTCCTCGCTGCGCACCGTCATCCGCTCGTTCCGCGAGGCCACGGCAGAGGGCGACAAGGACAAGGCGCAGACACTGCTGCTGACCGCGAGCAAGAAGCTCGACAAGGCAGCCAGCAAGGGCGTCATCCACAAGAACCAGGCAGCCAACAAGAAGTCGGCTCTCTCGCAGGCCCTGAACAAGCTCTGATCCGAAGTTCGACAACACGGCTCCACGCTCGACGCACCGCCCCGGCACCTCGGCCGGGGCGGCTTTTGTTGTAGACCTCAGCGCTGTGAGCTGAGTTCCGCCACGATTCCCACGGCGCGTTCGACGGCGTAGTCCGCGTCCGCTGCCTGACCCTTCACGTCCGCGTTCAGTGCGGCAACCACCTGCAGCGCGTCGCCGATCCGAGCCGCGTCCCAGTTGCGGGCCTGCGCCTGCGCCTTCTTGATCTTCCACGGCGGCATGCCGAGCTGCGACGCCATCCCGAAGGGATCTCCGCGCCCGGCAGAGCCGACACGGGCGATGGTGTGGACCGCGTCCGCGAGCGCGTCCGCCAGCAGAACGTGGGGCGTTCCTCGCAGCATCGCCCACCGCAGCGACTCCAGCGCGCCGGCGCGGTCACCGCTGACTGCCTTGTCCGCGATGTCGAAACCGGAAATTTCCGCCTTGCCCGAGTAGTAGCGGCGCACCGCGGCGACGTCGACCTTGCCGCCCGTGTCCGAGACCAGTTGCGAGCACGCCGCGGCGAGCTCCCGTAGGTCGGATCCGACGGATTCGACGAGGGTGGTGATGACGTCCGGTGACACCCTGGTCCCGTCGAGGGCCCGAAACTCGGCGCGTACGAAGTCCATTCGCTCACCGGCCTTGGTGACCTTGGCGCACTCGTGCACCACCGCACCCGATTTCTGGAGTGCCCCGACCATGGCTTTCGCGCGGCCACCACCCGAGTGCACGACTACGAGAACGACGCCCTCGGGCGGCGATGCGGCGGTGTCCTGAATCAAGCCGACCGCGTCCTTACCCGCTTCCGCCGCGGCCTCCAGGATCACGACGCGATCTTCGGCGAACAAGGACGGGCTGAGCAGCTCCGAGAGCTCGGACGCGCTGGTGTCGCCTGCGCGCAGCCGATCCACGGGTACGTCGCCGCCCGCGCCGGGCGTCGCGGCCCGCATCGCCGAGACGATTCCCGACACCGCGCGCTCCACGAGAAGCTCCTCGTCGCCCAGAACGAGGTGAAGCGGTTCGGGACGGGCTTGCTGCGAAGTCACGGACCGATCGTGCCACGACGGTCCGACAGAGCAGGACCAGACCGGCAGCCCCGAGCACCCCGACGCCCACCACGACGGCGCCCGTCATGCCGGAGGGCACGGTGATCGACGCGAACGGCATCGACGCCGACACGTCCGCCACCGTCAGCAGCCACCGCAGCGGCGGGCCGGCCGCCCTCGCCAGCACCTCGGCCGCGGGTAGGTAGAGCACCGCGAGGAGGGCGACGGCCGCTCCGATGACCGTGACCGGCCCGACCACCGGAGCCACGAGGACGTTCGCGACCACCGCCACCACACTGAACGATCCGGCCAGCGCGGCCACGATGGGGGCCGTCACCGCGTGCGCCGCACATGCCACCGCCACGGCTGCGGCCACGGGACCGGGAAGTACCCGTTCGAACCGACGCGTCAACATCGGTGCAACGAGAACCAAAGCGGCCGTGGCGGTTACGGACAGTGCAAACCCGAACCCGACGGCCAGGGCCGGGTCCACCGCCAACAGCACGATCACTGCCGCAGCGAGGGCCGGCAGCGCGTGTTTACGCCGTCCGGTCACGAACGCGAGCAGCCCGATCGATCCCATCACCGCCGCGCGCAGCACACTCGGCGAGGGCCTCGCGATCACGACGAAGGCAACGAGGACGACGCCGGCAACGACGGTGGTAGCGCGCGGACCGACCGTGGCCACCCGAGCGGCGATCAGGACGGCCCCGATCAGATACGTGAAATTTGCGCCGGACACGGCCGTCAGATGCGTCAACCCGGCCACAGTGAACGCATCGATGACATCCTGCGGCAGGGCCGACGTGTCCCCCACCACGATGCCTGGCAGCAACCCACCGGCGTCCTCGGCAAGCGCATCGTGCGACGCCGCGGCCAGTCGCTCTCGCACGGTGTGCGCCCACCCCTGAAACCAGACGGGCTGCTCGGTCACCGTCGGAGGACCTGTCGAGCGCACCACCGCCACCGTGAGATCGCGCCGCCGAGGCAGCGCGGCCCGTCCCCGAATTGTGATGTCCTGACCGACGACTGTCGACGCCCAGGACTGCGCCGGCCCGAACACCACGACTCTCCCACCGACGTCGACGGTCTCGGCGCCGATGCGGGCGCTCGTCAGGTCGACTCCGACGACGACCGTGGGTGCGAATGCCGACTGCAGCACTCGCGGGTCGTCGGCGATCGTGCCCGTGAGCGTCACGAACAACCCGTCCGCGGCGGCGGCGCGAAGAGGGTGGGTTTCGACCGCCAAAGCCCGAATCCCCACGCCCACAGCCATACACGCTCCCAGTGCGCCGGCCGCCACGATCACCGTGGCGACGCTCGACCACGTGCGCCGACGGGCCACCACCACGGTCACGACGCACGCGGCGGCAGCGATCCCTGCGCACGCCGCCGCCCACGACGCGCCGAGGACGAACGCGACGAGGCACACAAACCAACACAGAACAGCGGACGGGACCAGACGAGCGTCGAGTGGCGCCGCCTGGACCGGTTCCGTCACGGCGCAACCAGATCCCGGAGCTTCTCGAGTCGCGCCGGTCCGATTCCGTCGACCTCACCGAGCTGGTCCACGCTCGTGAACGGTCCGTTGGCGTCGCGCCACGCCACGATGGACGACGCGGTCACGGGCCCGACACCGGGTAACGCATCGAGGTCGGATTCCGTTGCGTCATTGAGGGACAACGTTTTCCCGGTGCTGTCGTCGGCGTCCCCGCCGCCCGATCCCCCTCCACCCGACGTCCCAGCATTCGACGCCCCGGCACTCGACATCGGTGGTGCCGGCGCCCCGACCACGATCTGGTCCCCGTCCGACACCTTCTGCGCCAGATTGAGGCCGAGCAGGTCGGTCCCCGGAAGTGCGCCACCCCCGGCCAGCAGAACGTCGGCGATTCGGCTGCCCGGCGGCACCGTGACCAGACCCGGCCGCGCGATCGCACCCACCACGCTCACCACCAGGTCCGCGGCCACCGCCGGTTCCGCAGCCTCGGAGGTGGTGACGACAACGGGTAGTGCCGGAACCGGCTGCGACACAGGGTGATCGCGCCAGACGAACCACCCCGCGAGAACGACCGCGGCGACACCGACGCCCACCAGTGCCACCATTCCGCGTCGCCCCGGATCGAGCCTGACCCTTCCGTCGAACCCGTCGTCGGGGTACTCCTCGATGTCCTCGGCGTCCTCCGGTTCCGGCTCGTGCGCGTCGAGCCGACGTCGGACGGGTCGGAGTTCGGACGGTGCCATGGCCACGACTCTAGAAACCGCGGAGTCACACGTGGCGGCGAAAACCGGGCTGCGAGAAAAGCTGTGGATGGACGCCGGGCTGTGGATAGGGAACGGGAACCCGGGCCACCCAGTCCGTCAGGGTGGGCCGATCGTGATGATTCCTGTCGGGTCAGCGCTTCCGATGGGCGATTGGCACAGATAGAACGGTGCGTCCGGAATGGGGCTGCGTTCGTCCGCGAAGTCGCAGGTGAATCCCTCCAACTCGATGTAGCTGTTGCTGTGACCCTGTGAGGCCAGAGTTTGTTGGAAGTACATGGTGGCCACCTCGACTGCGCGCCTGCAGTCGATGGCGCCGACCGAGATACCGACGGGCATGTCCAGGCTGTAGCGCTCGTAACGCACAGTTCCACACTGTCGTGCCGGCCTTTTCACGGTGGGTAAGGGGGTGACTGTTGGGATTGGTGTATCAGTGCTCGTCGACGACGCCGTATCCGGTTGGGCGGGTCGGTCGGCGGATGCGCAGCCGGCGATCACACCGAAGCCGACAGCAACCACGACCAGGGCAACATACCTCCTGACGTGTTCAGCCCCACGATTGACATCGCATCGCCGCGCTGTTCGCACGGCGCCGTTTCCACGAGTTCCGGACACCTGCCGATCGTATCGGCGCGAGCGAGGCCCGACGACGGATCTCCCTACGAGAACCGTGTAGCCGATTACGCCCGCGGCAGGGTCGCCAGCATCGCCTCCGCCACCCGCACGTGCGCGTCCCAACCCCAGTGAATACCGTCGGGGTTGGCGTTACCCGACAGAATGTTTTCCTGCACAGCATCTTTCAGGTCCACCAGCGGAACCCCGTTCGCCGACGCCCACGCCGTGGTCGCTGCCACCGCCGCGGGCCGACCGGCGTGCACCCGACCGTACGCGTCGCATCGATGAATCGACGGCAACGTTCCGATGATCGGGATACCGGGCCGGAGGTTGGTCATCGCAGCCCGGATCTGTTCGAGGTACTCGACGCTCAGTCTCGGCGGCAACGCCACCGGCCGACCCAGATGCGCCAGACGTGGTTGCGCCCAGCCGTACCCGGCTCGTACCACCCGCCGCAGAGCAGGCGGCCGGACGTAGCGGATCTGCTCACGGAACGCCGTCGGCAAGGGAGAGGGAAGCGAATCCATGCCTCCCACACCGAGTATCAGCGCGCCGGCCCGTGGGACCGTCGCCCAGATGCGCGGGTCCTGAGTCACCGCCCACCACGCATCGCGCGCTGTCCACCCGATACGCGCCACCAGCTCGACGTCCCAGTTCAGTTCACGCGCAACGATGTTGGGCCAGATGTCTGGATGGTCGGCCGGTAACCCGCCCTTCGGCCCGTAGTACGCAAGGGAGTCCGCGACGACGAGAAGAACGGGTCGGTCCATTACAGAACGTCGCCCGCCACACGCGCTGCCGCGTTCCATACGTCCAGCCGCCACTGAGCTGCGGACGAGTCGTGCTGCGTCACCTGAACCCAGCTGGCGTTGCCGAGACCGCCCAGGACGGGCCACCGATCGACGGGGAGGTCGAGGAGGGCGGCGGTGAGTGCGGCGATGGTGCCGCCGTGCGCGACGAGGACGACAGGCCGGCTCCCCCAGTCCCCTCGGTCCACCAACTCCTGCACCAACGGCATGGCTCGTCGGGCAACGTCGACGCGGGATTCTCCACCGGGCGGGGCCAGGGACGCGTCGGCACGCCATTCCTCACGCGCACCGGACGCGATGGCGTCGACCTCGAGGTGCGTCATGCCCTGCCAGTCGCCGAGGTGCGTCTCGCGGAGCCGTTCGTCGGTCGTGACCGGCAGCCCGGCGGCGTCGCCGAGTGAGACGGCCGTGTCGAGCGCACGGCTGAGGTCGGACGAGACGATCTGCTGCGGATCGAGTTCGGCAAGATCTCGTGCCGCCTGCTTGGCCTGGCTGCGTCCCAGCTCGGTCAGTTCCGTGTCGAGATGGCCCTGCATGCGATTGGACGCGTTGTATTCGGTCTGCCCGTGGCGCAGGAGGATGAGCCGTCTCAAGCCGGGTCCCCGGCGGCCTCGGTGGGGCGCTCGCCGAGACCGGGAACCTCGATGGTCGGGCAGTCCTTCCACAGTCGTTCGAGTGCGTAGAAGTTGCGCTCGTCGTTGTGCTGGACATGGACCACGACGTCGACGTAGTCGAGCAGCGCCCACCGGCCTTCGCGGGTGCCCTCACGGCGCACCGGCTGGTGGCCGGCCTCGCGAAGCTTCTCCTCGATGTTCTCCACGATGGCGTTGACTTGACGCTCGTTGGGAGCCGACGCGATGACGAAGCAGTCGGTGATCACCAACTGATCGGACACGTCGAGGACCACCACGTCGGCGGCGAGTTTGTCGTCGGCGGCGAGCGCGGCGATTCGCGCGATCTCGGTGGCGTCGGCTGTTGCAGTCACTTAGTTCTTCTCCTGTATCGGTGGGGACATCGTGATGTGCCCGTCGGGGCGGGGCTCGCCGTCGCGGCGATAGAGGTCCCGTTTCGAGATGTACTGCACCACTCCGTCGGGTACGAGGTACCAGACGGGACGATTCTCCCTTGCCCGCAGCCGGCATTCTGTCGACGAGATGGCGAGTGCGGGTATTTCGACCAGCGTCAGGACGTCCTTCGGCAGCCGGGCGAGGTGTTCGGCGAGGTGTTCGGCCCCGAGTTCGAACCCCGGTCGGCTCACGCCGACGAACCGCGCGAGTTCGAACAGTTCCTGCCAGTCCTGCCATCCCAGAATGCTGCTCAGAGCGTCCGCTCCGGTGATGAAGTACAGCTCGGCGTCGGGGTGCTGACTTTTGAGGTCACGCAAGGTGTCGACGGTGTACGTGCTCTTGTCTCGGTCGAGGTCGACTCGGCTGACCGCGAAACGGGGGTTGGATGCCGTCGCGATGACGGTCATGAGGTAGCGATCCTCGGCTGGGCTGACGGTGCGATCGGCCTTCTGCCACGGCCGTCCGGTGGGGACGAAGATCACTTCGTCGAGACCGAACCGGTCGGCCACCTCACTGGCGGCGACGAGGTGTCCGTGGTGGATGGGGTCGAAGGTGCCGCCCATGACCCCGACGCGTCGCGACGGCGCTCCCGGTGGTTCGTTCACAGATAGGCAGCTTACGGCTCACACCGGGAGCAGCCGGGCGACGACCGTCGCAAGCTGCTGGGCGGAGCGGCACTCGTGCATGGTGATGACCTCGCGGTAGACGTCGGCTGCCGAGTCTCCCGAGCCCCACTGCGCCCGTGGTTCCGGGTTGAGCCAGTGCGCGTGCTTGGACACCGCCACCATCTGCGCCAGCGCCGGGAGTTTCGGATCGCGGTAATTCGTTCGGCCGTCGCCGAGCACCAGCAGAGACGAGCGCGGCGTGACCACGTGCAAGTACCGTTCGGCGAACACGGCGAACGAGTTGCCGTAGTCGGAATGCCCGTCGTAGGTGATCAGTTCCGACTCGGCGATCATGCGCGACATCGACGACCCCAGGTCGCCGTCGGAGTCGAAGAATCGCGTCACCTCGTCGGTGGTGTCGATGAACGCGAACACGCGCACGCGGGAGAACTGTTCTCGCAACGTGTGGACCAGCAGCAACGTGAACTGGCTGAAGCCGGCGACAGATCCGGACACGTCGCAGAGCACTACCAGCTCGGGCCGGGCCGGGCGAGGTTTGCGCAGAACGAGATCGATCGGAACGCCGCCCGTGGCCAAGGACTTGCGCAGTGTGCGCCGCATGTCGATGGCGCCCGATCTCGCCCGGGCGCGGCGCGCTGCCAGTCTGCTGGCAAGCAGCCGTGCCAAGGGCGCGACGTTACGTCGCAATGCGGTGAGTTCGGCGTCGGATGCTCGTAGGAAGTCGACCTCTTCGGCCAGGCGCGGCACGCCGTAGGACGCGACGCGCTCACGGCCCAACACTTCGGCGGATCGGCGTCGGGTCTCCTTGCCGATCATCTTCTTGAAGTCGGCGATGCGTACGGCTGCGGTGCGTTTGGCCACCTCCGACTCGTAATCCCCCGACGTCGTGTGGCGCGGTCGATCCGCGCGCCCGAGCAACCCGTCGAGGAGCTTGGAGAGGATCGCGCTGGGCTCGACCTCGCGCAGGGCCTGATACTCGGAGAACGATTCGCCACTGGCCGTCGTGTACTTGCCCAGTTCGTCGACGATGCCGCTCACGAGCCGTTCGGTCAGCGCCATCGCCTCCGCCGATCCTTCCGCGAGGAGTTCGGCGACGATGTCTCGCAGCGCGTCGAGGTCGACGGTTCCGTCGGCCTTCTTGGGCACGGTGACGTCGGGATCGTCGTCCGGTCCCCCGATGCCCGACGGGAACCACAGGTCGAACAGCGCATCGAACGTCGCCCGGTGCGTGGGTTTGCGTAGCAACGAGCAGGCGAGTCCTTCGCGAACCACCTCACGATCGAGCAGGTCGAGCACGGACAGAACCCGACCGGCGTCGACGGTCTCCGACGGACCCACGTCGATTCCGCGCCGACGCAGTGCCTCGACGAAGTCGACGAGGTGCGCGGGCATTCCGTACGCGACCGGCTGCATCAGTTCAACCGAAGTTCGGCGGCGGCGCGCACCTGGTCCGACCGATGCTTGAGCACCACGCCGAGGGTCGAGCGGACGGCATCGTCGTTCAACGTGTCCATGCCGAGCGCGAGCAGGGTGCGGCCCCAGTCGATGGTCTCCGCCACCGAGGGCACCTTCTTGAGTTGCATCTCACGCAGCACGCCGACCGTGCGGACCATCTGCTCGGCGATGGCCTCGGGCAGTTCCGGAACTCGGCTGGCGAGGATGCGCCGTTCGAGATCTGCGTCCGGAAAGTCGAGGTGCAGGAACAGGCAGCGACGCTTCAGCGCCTCCGACAGCTCTCTGGTCGCATTGGACGTCAGCACCGTGAAGGGTCGACGGGTGGCGACGATGGTGCCCAGCTCGGGCACCGTCACCGCGAAGTCGCTCAGCACCTCGAGCAACAGGCCCTCGATCTCGATGTCGGCCTTGTCGGTCTCGTCGATCAGCAGTACCGTCGGTTCGCTGCGCCGGATGGCGGTGAGGAGCGGACGCGTGAGCAGGAACTCCTCGGAGAACACGTCGTGCTTGGTCTCGTCCCACCCCTGACCGGAGCTGGACTGGATGCGCAGGATCTGCTTGGCGTGATTCCACTCGTACAGTGCGCGGGACTCGTCGACGCCCTCGTAACACTGCAAGCGGACCAGCTCGGCATCCGCGCACTGGGCCACCGCGCGCGCCAGTTCCGTCTTGCCGACACCTGCCGGACCTTCGACGAGCAGCGGCTTACCGAGCCGGTCGGCCAGGAAAATCGCTGTTGCCGTTGCCTTGTCGGCCAGATACCCCGTGGTGGCGAGCCGCGAGATGACGTCGTCCACTCCGGAGAAGAACGGAACTGCTTCGGGTGCTACGTGATCCACGATGTCTGCATCTCTCTTGTCGTTGTCTTCGGTGCTCAGACGGGCCGGACGTGGCCGTCGCCCCAGACGATCCACTTGGTGGACGTCAACTCGCGCAGCCCCATCGGGCCGCGGGCGTGCAACTTCTGGGTGGAGATTCCGATCTCGGCGCCGAACCCGAACTGCTCGCCGTCGGTGAAGGCGGTCGACGCGTTGACCATCACGGCGGCCGCGTCCACGCGGGCCGTGAACTCCCGTGCCGCAGCGAGATCGGCGGTGACGATGGCCTCGGTGTGGCCGGTACCGTAGGTGTCGATGTGCGTCACGGCCCCGTCGATACCGGCGACCACGGCGAGCGCGATGTCGTCGGAGAGGTATTCGTCGGACCAGTCGGACTCGGTCGCGGGCACCAAACCCGGAAGCGAACCATGCACCGTCACACCGTGATCGGTCAGCGCCGCGACGAGTCGAGGCACGGCGACGTCGGCAATCGTCTCGTCGATCAGCACGGTTTCCGCGGCGTTGCACACGCTCACCCGACGCGTCTTCGAGTTCAGAAGAATGCGCTCCGCCATGTCCAGATCGGCTGCGGAGTGCACGTAGACGTGGCAGTTTCCGACGCCGGTCTCGATGGTCGGCACCGTCGCGTCGCGCACCACCGCGGAGATCAGTCCGGCTCCCCCGCGGGGAATAGCGACATCGACCAACCCGCGAGCCTGAATCAGGTGTGTGACCGTCGACCGGTCGACACTCGACAGCAGTTGCACTGCATCCGGATTCAGACCCTGTCCGACGAGGGCGGTGCGTAGCACCGCGACGAGCGACTCGTTCGACCTCGCTGCCGACGACGAACCTCGAAGCAGCGCAGCGTTTCCCGACTTGAGCGTCAGCCCGAACGCGTCGACCGTCACGTTGGGCCGCGCCTCGTAGACCATGCCGACCACGCCCAGCGGCACCGCGATCTGACGTGCTTCGAGTCCGTTGGGAAGAGTACTGCCCCGCACCACGTCGCCCACGGGATCGGGCAGGGACGCAACCTGACGTAGACCCGCGGCGATGCCGTCGATCCGATCGGACGTCAGCCGCAACCGGTCGAGCTGCGAGGGCGGCGTCCCGGCCGCGGCGGCGGCATCGATGTCGTCGGCGTTCGAGGCGAGGATCGACGCCGAAGACGCCAGGATCGCGTCGGCCGCCGCGTGGAGAGCTGCATCCTTGGCTGCGCGGGTGAGCAGGGCGAGTTCGCGGGACGCGACACGAGCGCGGCGGGCGGCCGTGTGGACGGCGTCGCGAAGCCCGTTCTCGGTCTCGACCAGCACGTTCTCGTCGGCAGAGGTGGAAGTCACACTCACACAGTAGGCGACTTCCGGTACCTGGACGGAATGCCTCCGGGCTGCGAGCGGTTGGCCCAGAAGGACATGTACCGATTTATGTCGAGGAGCTGATGTGAGCACGTTGTTCGAGCCGCTGACCCTACGCGAGGTCACCTTTCCCAACCGCGTCTGGATGTCGCCGATGTGCCAGTACTCGGCCGACGTCGCTGGACCGAGTGTCGGAACGGTGAACGGCTGGCATCGCACCCACCTGATCAGTCGCGCCATCGGAGGCGCCGGACTGGTGATCACCGAGGCCACCGCGGTCAGCCCCGAAGGGCGAATCACCCCGGCCGACCTCGGGATCTGGAACGACACGCAGGCTCGCGCCCTGGCGGAGATCGTCGCGGAGATCGAGTACTTCGGCAGCGTCCCCGGCATTCAATTGGCGCACGCGGGACGCAAGGCATCCACCGCAGCGCCGTGGCGGGGCGGCACGTCGCTGTCGGCCGACGATTCACTGTCGTGGGAGACCGTCGCGCCGTCCGCAGTGGCGTTCGGCGAGTACGCGACTCCCCGCGAGATGAGCCACGACGACATCGCGAAGGTGATCGACGACTTCCGCGCCGCCACCGAACGCGCGGTCAAGGCCGGGTTCAAGGTCGTGGAGATTCACGGGGCGCACGGGTACCTTCTGCACCAGTTCCTCTCCCCCGCGAGCAACACCCGCACCGACGAGTACGGCGGGTCCTTCGAGGGCCGTACGCGACTCGTGCGCGAGGTGGCCGACGCGGTGCGAGAAACACTTCCGGCAGAACTCGCTCTGTTCGTGCGTGTGTCGGCCACGGATTGGGTCGGCGAAGACAAGGGCGTCGAATCGGAGGCGTGGACCGCCGATCAGACCGTGCTGCTGACCCAGCAGCTCGGTGACCTCGGCGTCGACCTGATCGACGTGTCCACCGGCGGTAACGAGCCACACGCGAAGATCACCACCGGCCCCGGCTACCAGGTCCCGTTCGCACGCCGCATCCAGAACGAGACCGACGTTCCTGCCGCCGCGGTGGGCATGATCACCGAACCGAAGCAGGCCCAGGAGATCGTCGACACCGGCGACGCCGTGGCCGTGTTCCTCGGACGCGAACTGCTGCGCGATCCGTACTGGCCGCGTCGTGCGGCGCGCGAACTCGGTGTGGACATCACCCCGGCGGCTCCCAAGCAGTACGGGCGGGCCTAGCGCCTCAGGACGTCTTGATCGGCCCCGGGCTCCAGAACCCGGACCTCGTCACTTGCGTCACGTCGAGTTGCGCGGGCACTGCCTCGGGGCCGATCGAGGTGTACGCCTCGATGTCGCCCCAGTCGCGGGCCCAGTCGTCCTTCAGGTAGGACGGCATCGATTGCGCCACTTGCAGTCTGTCGATCCATCCCAGCGGTCCGCCGCCGAAATGGTCCTGCCATGCGTTGGTGGACACCGCTCCGGTGCGATCGGGTTTGATGCGGTACTGCGGGATTTCGGCGACACCGTCGTGGTGGGTGATCATGTTCTGGCACGGGAAGTTCATGCCGACCGCCCAGTCCAGCAGTACCGGTGCGGTGGACCCCACCAGATCGTTCAGCGTCTCGGTCTTCGGCACCCTGGGCGGCGTAACCGCCAGCCACTGGTCCGGGTCCAGACTCGGATCGGATGCGACGAGCCGGACGGTGTCGGCGTCGGATGGCAACTGCGACATCGGAACTCGCAGGTTTCGCCAGGACGGTTGCGGTCCGATGTCGATGGGCGTCACCCGACCGAGCGCTGTGACGGTCCCGTCCGGCGCGGTGCGCCCGTATTCGACCTCGAGGTTCTGCCCCGGTGTCACGATGCCGTCCTTGTCGACGCTCCGGATGCGGCCCGCGGCTGCGATGGAGATGATGTCACCGCGTTCGTTCGGCAGGACGTACCAATCCGAAGTCAGCGACGCCGGTGTCGTGGTGCCGAAACTGCCCAGCACCGGAGTGCGCGCCGGATCCAAGCCGAAGGGCAGCGCCACCGAACTGCCGTTCACGCCAGCAACTCCTGCGCCGCCGCCTGTTCCGGCTGATGTGCTGGTGTCCTGATCGGATTGCGACGGATCGTTGGTGACCGAGTTCGCCGTGCCCGCAGCGTCTTCGGACTCGTCCGACGTCAGGTCACCGGCCACGCCGTTCGGGGTGAAGCCGGTCGAGTCGGTGCCCGCCAATCCACCGGCGACGTCACCCGAGATCGGAGTCAGCATCGACGCGTTCGCATCGGTCTCGACCAGAACGTCGTTGGCCAAGCCGCACGAATTGCCCATCAGCGCATCGACATTCGACCGACCCACCGAATATGCCGGGTATTGGGTGACCGCGCCCTTCGCCAGTGAGAGCACCTCGAAGAGCACCACGGCCGCTGCTGCGACCGTGAGCGGCGGGATCTTCCACAGCGTGGCTGTCGGCGTCGCGGGATGCGTGTAGGGCTCGCGCACATGGAAGTACAGCGCTGCGAGCAACGCCAGAACCGTGAGGCCGAGGAAGCCGGTCGACAGACCGTGACCCGAGATGGACGGGGGCTTGTCGAACCACGGCACCCCGTAGCTCGAGACGTACCAGAACCCGTTGGGGCCGCGAAAGTCCAGCGCGAGAAGGAAGAGAATTCCCGACGCGAACAGCAACCGGTTGCGACGCGACCGAACCACCGACGGACCGACCGCGACAGCCAGCAGGACCGCCATCGACCCGGCCAGGCCCGCGTACACCCCGAAGTGGTGTGTCCACTTGGTCGGCGTCCACATCATGAGCAACATGGCGCCGATGGTGATGCCGATCAGGCGCCGCGCGGGGCCGCCGGCGGTTCCGGGGATTCGCCCGTGCTTGCGCAGCATGACGGCAATGGTCAGGACGATCGCGGTCACCAGCACGAACACGCCGAAGCGGCGGGCCACCGATCCGTCCGGGGTGGGGTTCATCAAGTACTGGTAGCGAAGATATTCGTCGAACCAGGCCACGTTGGGCCCGGCTGCTTCGTGCGACGCCTGCATCACCGGGACCGTCGCGAACGGTTGATCGGCGAAGACTGCGACCAGAACCGCGGTACCCGACGCAATCAGAGGCAGCACCACCGCGAGAAGGCCCGAGTCACGGGCCCGGTCGGTGACGATCCGCACGATCGGGCGAAGTCCGGCGATCAGCGGTGCGAGACAGATCAGTCCCGACGGACCCGCCGTCAAGGTGAAAGCAGCGGTCAGGATGGCGGTCGCAGCGGGCAGCAGTCTGTGGGTCGCAATGGCCCGTTCGACCGAACACCACGTGAGCAGAACACCCATCGCGACCACGGGTTCGGGACGTAGTCCGTTGTTGTACGGCAGCCAGAAGGCGAGGAACACCAGCGCGCCGGTCCATAGCGGTATGCGTGCGGTCCGGGAAGCTCGTCCCAGTCTCGGAACCACTTCGCGGCTGATCACGAGCCAGGTCACGATCCCCGCGATCAGAGCCGGGATGCGCATCCAGACACTGGCCGCCGTCACCTTGGTCATCAACGCGAGAAGGTCGTAGTAGGGCGTGCCGAACGGGGTCTCGGGCACACCGAAGTAGCGGAAGAAGTTCGACATGTAGCCGGCGCCCTCCGACACGCGAGCCATGCCGAGGAGGTAGCCGTCGTCGGCGGTGTTGGCGCCGATGACGTGCCATACCAGCAAGGTGCCGACGACGACTGCGTCGGCGACACCGAACTTCCACCATCCGGAGGGAAGGAATCGGCGTGCACGCCGACCGTCGAGCGAATCGATTCGGTGCAGAGCGATGAGCGCAACCAGTGTCGCCAGGACCCCGACGATCATCGCCAGCAGTTTCAGTACCGTGGGCGTGGACGTGAACCGGCTGTCGATGTTCGCTGTGGCCTGCATCCCCGCGGGGACTGTCTGCAGATCGGTGAAGATTCCGGACAGCTGCGGCCGCTCGTCGCCAGCACGAACGACGGGCTCCTGCCCGGTCAGCGTCACCGTGGTGGCCGAGGACGTCGACTCGATCGTCAGCGAGCACCCGGCTGGGAGCTCGCTGACAGGAACCGACAGGAGCGCGGTGTTGCGCTGAACGACATTCAGCGTCGACTCCGACACCGACACGATCAGTCCGTACCGCTCGGCATCCGGTGAGTTCTGGGGATTGGTCGACAGCACCAGCCCGTCCTGCGTCGCTGCCGCGCAGGGAATCGTCGCGTCGAACGACGTCGGCGTGTACTCGATGAGGGGTGCGGTGACGCTGGCGGCCGAATCGTTCTGCGGCCAGTTCAGCGTGGTCTCGTCGGTGGAAACGGGGAGGAACGGCACTGCGACGGTGAGAACGATCCCGACGATCGCCGCCACTATGGCGACAAGCCGAGGTGTAATTCGTTCCCGCACGCTGCCTCCCGGCTCCGATTCCGATTGCCCGAGGCAACGTACCAGCAGGGACGAGAGTGGTTCCTGAGACAAGGGGGGTCCGGCTGGGCTGTTGGGCCGGGGCCGGGGCTGGGGCTGGGGCTGGGCGTGCACAAGTCGGCCGAGACGCCGGGATCGAATTACGACCACCTCACCCCGGTACGAACCCCAGACCCTTGTCCACCACGTTCACCAGCTCATCCCCCGCCCGATACCGCGTGAGGTTGGCGAGAAACACCTCCGCCATCCGGTCCTGCCACCCGCGTACGTCACCGCTCATGTGTGGGGTGAGGAGGACGTTCGGCAACTCCCACAACGGGTGATCGCTCGGCAGTGGCTCGGTCTCGAACACGTCGAGCGCCGCCGCAGCGATGTGGCCTCTTCGAAGCCCGTCCACCAGGGCAGAGGTATCGAGTAGTTCACCGCGCCCGACGTTCACGATTCGCACTCCGGGTCGCGTCGCAGCAAGCACCTCGGCTCCAACCAGTCCGCGAGTGCCCGCGGTCAGGGGCGCCACCAGGATCAGGTAGTCGAACGCCCCGACGACGTCGACCAGCGACGAACTGGCGTGGACAGTTCCGAAATCGGGATCCGTGCGTTCGGACCGGCCCACACCGGCGACGTTCATCCCCACGGCGGACAACATCTTGGCTATCGCACGGCCGATGCTCCCCGTTCCGACCACGAGCGCGGACGACCCGTCGATGCGATCGGTCTCGCGGTGACGCCACTCGCGACGACGGGTCAGGGCAACCGACGTCAGGGTGTCCTTGGCCATCGAAAGAACTGATCCGAGCACGAACTCCGCGATCGGTCGGTCGAAGACTCCGCGCGAATTGGTCACCGTCACATCGGAATCGCGTAGTTCGCGGAAGAGCACTGCGTCCACACCGGCCGCCGCGACGTGAACCCAGCGCAAGGCGTCGCAGCGGTCGAACACCGTCTCGAGAACCCCGTGGTACGAGTCCCAGAGCAGGAGCGCGTCGGATCCCTCCACCACCTCGGCGAGGTTCGCCGACGTGGCGTGCCGAGCCTCGACGGATCGGAGCCTCGGCGGCAACTCCCCCTCCTGCAGAACCGTCAGAATCATCGGTCCAGGTTGTCAGACGCAGCCGATACTGTTCCCCACATGACCACCGAGCGATCCGGCCGGCCTCCGGCCTTCCCGCAATTGCGTGACCGCGCGGAAGAGCTGCTGCGTGATCTCGCCGGACCGTCCGCCGTCCTCCGAGACGATCAGTGGACGGCCATCGAGGCTCTGGTCGTGCACCACCGCCGCGCGCTGGTCGTCCAACGCACCGGATGGGGAAAATCCGCGGTCTACTTCATCTCTGCGCGTCTGCTGCGCGAACAGGGACTGGGCCCGACGGTCATCGTGTCCCCACTTCTCGCACTGATGCGCAACCAGGTCGCCGCGGCGGAGCGAGCCGGCGTCAAAGCCGCAACCATCAACTCGGGAAACGTGACCGAGTGGGACGAAGTGCACGCCAAGGTCAACGCTGGTGAGCTCGATGTTCTGCTCGTGAGCCCCGAGCGACTCAACAACCCCGACTTTCGAGACCAGGTTCTGCCGTCCCTGAGTGCGGACGCCGGACTCGTCGTCGTGGACGAGGCCCACTGCGTCTCGGACTGGGGCCACGACTTCCGCCCCGATTACCGAAGAATCCGTACCCTGGTGGCCGAATTGCGTGACGGCATACCGGTTCTCGCGACCACGGCCACGGCCAACGACCGGGTGGTCGACGACGTGGCCGCACAGCTCGGGGTCGGTGGCGCCGACACCACCATCCTGCGCGGCGGGCTCGAGCGGGAATCGCTGCACCTGTCCGTCGTGCGCATTCCGGACCCCACCGCGCGCATGGCGTGGCTTGCCGAGCACCTCGAGTCGCTTCCGGGATCGGGCATCGTCTACACGCTCACCGTCGCCGCAGCCAACGATCTGGCGGCACTGTTGCGTGACCGCGGGCTGACCGTCGCCGCCTACACCGGGCAGACCGATCCCGCGGAACGCGAAGTGGCAGAGCAGGATCTGCAGGAGAACCGCGTCAAGGCCCTCGTCGCGACGTCGGCACTCGGGATGGGTTTCGACAAACCCGACCTCGGCTTCGTGGTTCACGTCGGGGCACCGTCGTCACCCATCTCCTACTACCAGCAGGTCGGTCGCGCCGGTCGCGCCACCGATCGCGCGGAGGTCGTACTGCTCCCCGGTCCGGAGGATCGACAGATCTGGAGTTACTTCGCCTCGGTCGCGTTCCCACGCGAGCACGTGGTGCGGCGTGTGTTGGAGGTACTCGATTCGGAGAAGCCGCAGTCCACGCAGGCGCTGGAACCGATGGTCGAGCTCAATCGCACGCGGCTCGAGATGGTGCTGAAGGTTCTCGACGTGGACGGCGCCGTTCACCGCGTGAAAGGCGGCTGGCTCGGAACCGGACAGCCGTGGACGTACGACCAGGAGCGCTACGAACGCCTGGACGAGGCGCGTCTGTCCGAGCAGCGCGCCATGATCGAGTACGAGAACACCTCGGAGTGCCGTATGGCGTTTCTACGACGTCAACTCGACGATCCGGGGCTGACCGGCGACCCGGAGCAGGACAAGTGCGGTCGCTGCGACAACTGCACCGGCGCAACGTATTCCGTCGATGTCGACGACGCTGCACTGGAGTCGACGCGCAAGCGACTCGACCGACCCGGCCTCGACCTGCCGTTCCGCAAGCAGTGGCCCACGGGCCTGAAGAAGGTCGGCGTTCAGCTCTCGGGCAAGATCACCGACGGCCCCGAGACCGGTCGGGTTCTGGGTCGCATGTCCGACCCCGTGTGGGGGCCCCGACTTCGAGCGTTGGTCGACGGGCCGGACGAACCGGCACCCGACGCGCTCGAGAAAGCGTGCATCACCGTCCTCGCCAACTGGACGTGGGACGAACGACCCACGAGCGTCATGGTGATGGACACCCCGGGTCACCAGGTTCTGCTGCGCGACCTCGGTGAGCGTCTGAGCTCGGTGGGTCGGCTGACGAATCTCGGTGTCCTGCACGTGCGCCCGGATCTACCGCCGGTGTCTGCCGCGAATTCCGCGTTCAAGGTTGCGGGACTGGTCGACGCATTCGATCCACCCGACCTGACCGGTGTCGAGGGCCCGATCCTGTTGCTGGATCTGCTGTCCGACACCGGGTGGACTCTCACCATGGCAGCGCGGGCTCTCCGGCACGCCGGAGCGGACGCAGTGCTGCCCTTCGCACTCGCAACCCCGAAGTGAATTACCCGACAGCCCTGGTCCGGTAGGTCGGTCGAGGCCGGTCCTGGGCGACACCGAGCGACGTGCCCGTCATGGAACGCGCCAGATCCGAGGCCGCGAACGCCGCGACGGTACCGACGTCGTCGAGCGGAACCGTCTCTCCCACCCCGGCGCTGTCGATGGTCAGCACCCGAATCCCCTTCGGCGCCAACTCGTCCGAGAGTTGGCACCGCATCACGTCGAGGGCACCGAGGGCCACCTGGAAACCCCCGAGATGGGACTGCTCGCCGCTGGACGAATGACCGAACATCAGAATGACACCGGACTCCTGACACTTCATGTGGCGAGCCGCGGCGCGAGTGGTGATGAACTGCGACCGGATGGCGTTCAGGATGGGGCGCTCGAAATCGCGAAGCTCCATGTCGGCGAGTGGGATTCCTCGTACGTCGTCCAGCGCCATCAGGTTGAACGAGATGTCGACGCTTCCCGAGCAGGCGGCCATGATGTCGACGTGCTCGTCCACGTCCACCTCGTCGAGAGCGTCGACGAGTGCAGCTTCCGCCTTGCCACCGAACGCCTGGATCTTCTCGACGACGGTGGTCATGGTGGACAACGTGCGCCCGGCCAGGTGAACCTTCGCGCCCTCACGGGCGAACGCCATGGCAACCGCGGTGCCGATCCTGCCTGCACCGCCGTAGATGACGGCGTTCTTGCCCTCGAGAAGCACTCGGCCTCCTGCTGCTGTGTGCCCCTACGGTACGGAGGAAGCCAGCTCCTCGTCCCGGGTTTCGGGTACCGATTCCTCGGCGGACACCTTCGACGTGTGCGCCGACCGGACGGCTTGCGCCACAGCGATCGTCGCCCCGGCCACCACCGCGCACACCAGAGTCCGCACGCCCGCTCCCGACTGGGCAATCTCACCGAGCGCCGTGACCACCTGCCCCAGCGGGAGGAACGAGGCGAGGTGGGCTCCCGTCTGCCAGAACGCCGCACCGGCCACACCACACACCACAAGCTGAACCCCGGCCGCGACGAGCAGGACGATTCGTCCGGTCCACTGGCCTGCCACCGCGATCACCGCGCGGCCCGCCGCCACGAGAGCCGCCGCCCACACGGCCAACACCACAACGGCGGCGGCGAGCGCCCCGCCGGTCAGATCGTCCTGGGCGAACCACAACACCACCGCGGCCGACACGGCGATCCCCGCCGTCACCAGAACCGGGAACCGTTCGCGAACCACCCGCAGCGAGACCGCGACGGCCGCACCGACCAGGAGCAACGCGCTCACCATGTACGGCCAGTCCGGCAGCGCAGGCCGCACCACGAACGTAGACGGAGCAGTTGGGTCCGCGGCGATCCGATTGGCCGGCGGCAGCGACGCCGACGCATCGGAGATGTCCGACTGCACTCCGCTGATGACCCCGGCCATCGGCCCGGTTCCGTCGACCAGCTGACCGGTTCCGTCGACCAGGCGATTGCCTCCGTCGTCGAGCTTCACGAGGCCGTCGCGCAACGCGGCCGACCCTTCGGTTGCGCGCACGATCCCGTCGACGAACTCCGACTTGGGGTCGCTCAGCTGGTACGCCAGGGTCCGCGCCCCGGTCTTGAGTTCCTGGAGCTGGTTCATCACATCGCCGCCCAACCCCTGCGTGCGCAACATCGTCTGCACGGTCGTGAGCTGGTCGATCGCACCCTTCGCGGCCGGATCGGTGCTGGCGGCCAGTGTCTCGATGGACTGTTGCACGATCAGATCGACCTGGCCCTGCACGGCGCCGAGACCGGTCAGTGAGTCGACGACCTTGTCGACACCGCCGCTGACTTTCGTCGAACCGTCGCCGAGCGCCCATACGCCTTCGCGAAGCTGGGTCATGCCGTCGGCGAGCTCGCCCGAGCCGTCCTTCGCTTGGTGCAGACCGTCGGACAGTTGGTGGGCACCGTCGTCGAGTTGCTTGCCGCCGTCGGTCAGTTTCGCGAGACCACCGCTGAGAAGGCCGAGCGGCAGGGTCGTCGAGGCCAACGACTTTCGGGTGTCGGCGAGGGGGTCTCCGGACGAGGACGCCGGTGCAGCCGTCACCGTGGCCGCGGGTACCGGATTCGAGGCGAACCACACGCCCGCCGCGAGCGCTGGAACGACGATCGCGAGCACGAGGGCAACCGGGGAGAGCAAGACGGCGACGACTCGGGCCACCACGTTCGAGTTCCTCATAATGGCTTCGGACGTTAGTTGCTGCTCACAGCCGTTTCGGGGTGCCTCGCCGTGACGAATGGCAACGATTTACGACCGTTCTTGTCGGCGGCGGGTGGTGAACAGCTTCACACACCCCAGTCGTACTGGCGGTATGGCGGGTATTCGGGTGTCCGTTTTCGGGTGAACCTGACATTGCGCGTCCACCTCGTTACGTTCGAATGGATTATGACGCCCGTGTTACCGAGAGCGACCCCGACCACATCCCCTTCCATCGATTTTCGCGAACCGACCAAAGCCGACGGAATTCGGCTCTGGGAGATCGCACGAGATTCCTCCGTCCTCGACGTCAATTCCAGTTACGCCTATGTGCTGTGGTGTCGCGATTTCGCTCGAACGTCCATCGTTGCCGTTGCCGACGATCGGGTGACGAGCTTCGTCACCGGATACATCCGCCCCGAGTCCCCGACGACCCTGTTCGTGTGGCAGGTTGCCGTCGATGCCGATCAGCGCGGTAAAGGGTTGGCGGGCAGCATGCTCGGCCAGCTGGTGTCCACAGCGAGGTCTCGAGGGGTGACACACCTCGAGACGACGATCAGCCCGGACAACGGGGCTTCCATTGCGTTGTTCACAGCGCTGGCCCGCCGAACCGGTACCGGAATCGAGCGGCGAGACCTGTTCGACACCAACGACTTTCCCGACGCACACGAGCCCGAGCACCTGTACACGATCGGCCCGTTCAGCGTGGCCCCATGATCGATACGACCCCGACCGAGAGGAACGCACCCGTGACAGTCACCACCGAGGCACCGTCGATATTCTCCACCCGCGAGTCGCAGGTCCGCAGCTACAGCGAGCAGTGGCCGGCCGTCTTCGACACCGCACAGGGGTCGTGGATCACCGACGAGGGCGGCCGTAGGTACCTCGACTTCTTCGCCGGCGCAGGAGCTTTGAACTACGGCCACAACAATCCCGTTCTCAAGTCCGCGCTGGTCGACTACATCATGCGGGACGGCATCACCCATGGGCTCGACATGTCGACCGTCGCCAAGCGCGAATTTCTCGAGATCTTCGAGAAGAACATCCTGACCCCCCGCGGACTCGACTACAAGGTTCAGTTCCCTGGCCCGACTGGTACCAACACCGTCGAAGCAGCGCTGAAACTCGCTCGCAAGGTGACCGGCCGTGAATCGATCATCAACTTCACGAACGCATTCCACGGAATGACGCTCGGCGCCTTGTCGGTGACGGGTAATTCGATGAAGCGTGCCGGCGCGGGAATCCCCCTCGTGCACGCCACTCCGATGCCGTTCGACAACTATTTCGGTGGCGCCACGGACGACTTCCAATGGATGGAGCGCGTTCTCGACGATTCGGGAAGCGGCATGAACCGTCCGGCCGCGGTGATCGTCGAGACCGTCCAAGGCGAGGGCGGCGTGAACGTCGCGCGAGTGGAATGGCTGAAGGCGCTGGCGGAGCTGTGCTCGTCGCGGGGGATCCTGCTGATCGTCGACGACGTTCAAATGGGCTGCGGCCGCACCGGGCCTTTCTTCTCGTTCGAGGTCGCGGGCATCACCCCCGACATCGTGACGCTCTCGAAGTCGATCGGCGGCTACGGAATGCCGATGGCCCTCACCCTGTTCAAGCCCGAACTCGACGTCTGGGGCTCCGGCGAGCACAACGGCACCTTCCGCGGCAACAATCCTGCATTCGTCACCTCGGCCGCGGCCATCGATCACTACTGGTCGGACGACTCTTTCGAGAAGGCGACACTGGCGAAGGGTGAGCGTATCCACGACTCGTTCATCGACCTGTCCACCCGCTTCGACGGCGTCAGCGCCCGCGGCCGAGGAATGGTGCAGGGCCTTGTCTTCGCCGATTCCGAGAAGGCCGGAAAGGTTGCGTCGCTCGCGTACGAGAACGGCTTGCTGGCCGAGACGTCCGGCCCCAGTGACGAGGTCGTCAAATTGCTACCCCCGTTGACCATCAGCGAGGAGGATCTGCTGCACGGCCTGGACATCCTTGCCGATGCCACCGCCGTCGTCTGCTCCTGAAAGGACATCACATGATCGTTCGCACCACGAAAGAAATCACCGGCACCGATCGCGACATCGCCAGCGACGACGGTCAGTGGGTCAGTAAGCGCATCGTTCTCGGCGGAGACAAAGTCGGGTTCTCGTTTCACGAGACCACGATTGCGGCCGGCACGGTGAACAACTTTCACTACGCCAACCACGTCGAGGCCGTGTGGCTCGTCGAGGGTGAGGGAACGCTGACCGATCGCGAGACCGGCGAGACGTACGAACTCGGGCCCGGTTCGATGTATCTGCTCGACGGCCACGAACGCCATACCGTCGAGCCGCGCACCGAGATGCGAATGCTGTGCGTGTTCAACCCGCCGGTAGTAGGCAACGAGCGCCACGACGAGAACGGGGTCTACCCACTCGTCGAAGTTCCCGCGTAGGCAATAGGCTCGAACGGTGTCCGCTCCCCTGATTGCCCTGCAAGAGAACATCGGTGCAGAACTCACCGATGCAGTGACCAGTGGAGGCGGCACCGTCGTCCCACTGGACGACGCCGATGCCCTCGTCTGGAAGACGGGGCCGCAGGACTTTCCGACGCTCCCCGCGAACGTCCGCTGGGTCCAGCTCGGGTCGGCGGGCGTCGAGCAATGGGGCGACGAGATCGCGAAGCATCCCGACGTCACCTTCACCTCGGCCGCCGGGGCCTACTCCGACATCATCGCCGAGCACGCGCTCATGATGCTGCTGGCCGGCGTGCGCACCCTTCCGGCGCACCTCGCCGCAACGTCCTGGCAGAACGCCGAGCTCGCCGACGGTGTCGGCACCCTGCGCGGATCGACGGTCACGATCGTCGGAGCAGGAGGCATCGGCCGCTCTCTCATCTCGATGCTGGCTCCGCTCGGCGTCACGTCGATCGCCGTCAACCGGTCGGGCCGCGACGTCCCCGGCGCTACGCGTACGGTCACGGCGGACGAACTCGACGAGGTGTGGGACGACACCGATCACGTCGTGATCGCTGCACCCGCCACCGCCGAGACGGCCCACATCGTCGGGGCGGATCGTCTGCACCGTCTGAAGGCGCACTCGTGGGTCGTCAACATCGCCCGCGGATCACTCGTCGACACCGACGCGCTCGTCGAGGCCCTGCGCACCGGAACGATCGCCGGGGCCGGTCTGGACGTGACCGACCCCGAACCGCTGCCGGACGGGCACCCGTTGTGGACGATGCGCAGCGCCATGATCACGCCCCACGACTCCAACCCGACCGGCCCGCGCACCGCCGCCCTGGCTCGCCACGTGGAGGCCAACGTGGCACGGTTCGCGGCGGGTGAGCCCCTTGCCGCGGTGGTCGATCGCGACGCCGGTTACTGACCGCGCCTACTCTGGAGTACGTGACGTCGTCCACCACCAGTAGGGTTCCCGACCGGCCCCGGGCCGACTCGCAGGTTTCCACGTTGGCCGACGCGTTCGCCCACGGCGGTGTCGTCGCCCTGACCGGTGCCGGCATGTCCACGGACTCCGGTATCCCCGATTACCGCGGGCCCGATTCGCCACCGCGCAACCCGATGACGATCCAGCAGTTCATGTCCAGCCCCGAGTTCCGACGCCATTACTGGGCACGCAACCATGTCGGGTGGCGCCACATGGACGCCGCGATGCCCAACGCCGGTCACCGCATGCTGGCCGAGCTCGAAGCGCGCGGGGTGGTCCACGGAGTCATCACGCAGAACGTGGACATGCTGCACACGAAGGCGGGCAGCCGCACGGTGATCGACCTGCACGGCGTCTACGGCCGCGTTCGCTGTCTCGGGTGCGAGCGCTTGGTCTCACGGATCGAACTCGACGAGCGCCTCACCCGGGCCAATCCCGGATTCGCCGAGACGGTCACACCGGCGGACGGTGTCGAAATCGCCCCCGACGCCGACGCGATCATCTCCAGTACCGAGCACTTTCGGATGGTCGACTGCGAGGTGTGCGGCGGAATCCTGAAGCCGGACATCGTCTATTTCGGCGACAGCGTGCCGAAGCCGCGTGTACGGGCTGCGTTCGACCTCGTCGATTCCGGGTCGTCGTTGGTGGTGCTGGGTTCCTCGCTCACCGTCATGTCCGGTTTACGCTTCGTCCGTCATGCGCGGAAGACCGGCAAACCCGTCTTCATCGTCAATCGAGGTGCGACCCGCGGCGACGATATCGCGACACTCAAGATCGAGGCCGGTTGCGCGGAGGTCCTTGCCTCCGTCATGTGACTAGAGTGACCGAACATGACGCGAGTCGACGCCAAGGACGCGGCCTTCTTCTACGAATCGGTGCCCGGAGCCAGCACCGACCACTACTTCACCGTCGGCCTCCGCCATCCGAGCGACGACGAACTCGACCCCCAGCGCCTCGCCGACGAGGTCGGCGCTCGGCTCGAAAGCATTCCGCAGGTACGGGTTCGGCTTGCCCGCGTTCGGTTCGACCTCGACTATCCCTCGTGGACAACGAATTCGACGGACCCCACCGACACAGTGGGTATCCGCCCGTCCGCTTCCGGTGAATGGTCCGACGCCCTCGTCACTCTGGCCGACATCTTGTCGGTTCCCCTGAACGTCGAACACGGCGCCATTGCGGTGCACATCCTGCCGAATCTACGCGGTGTCCCCGGAATCGACGGGCTCGGATCCGTTGTCGTCGTGCAGCTCTCGCACGCCCTTGCCGACGGTCAGGGCGCGGTGGCTGTGACCCGCACTCTTCTGGGCGACGACTCCGCGCGTACTCACCTACCGTCGCCGACCCTGTCCGGTCGTCGCCCCGCCGTGTCTGCGGTGGTCGGCATTCTACGAATACCCGTGCAGGCGGCGGCGTTCACCGGATCGGCGGTCCGCGCCATCCGATCGAGCCGGGCATTCGCCCGTGAGATCGCCGACGGAACCATCGTGACCCGGCCGCCGACGAGGCAAGCCAGCGCGGTGAACGTCGATCCCGGAACCGACCGCGCCGCTGCCGTTCTCGTCCACGACCGCGCGGCTCTCACGGCGTCGGGCCTGTCGGTCACCTCCGCCGCGCTCACCGCGATTGCGCGTGCCCTGGCCGCGTACCTCGGTGACGACGCCCCTGCCGACCTCGGTGCCCACGTCACCGTGGCGCTGCCGCCGGACGCTCGGTGGTCCGGTGTCAACCGGTTGGCCTCGGCCAGTGTCGATCTCGTCCCCGGAGCGGACGATCAATCCGCACGTATCCGTGCGTCCCTCACCGGTGAACGCCGACGCGTCACCCATCAGGCAATGCTCGATTCGGTGCGCGTCGCGGAGCACATTCCGGCGCCGCTGCTACGCGCAGGTCTGCGTCGCCAACATCCATCGGGAGAGACGGTCCACGCGCACACCACCGTCTCCAGCGTGAACTGCGGGCCTGCGACACTCGAAGTGTGCGGCGCCCAAGCCGTGTTCATTGCTGCGTTCGCCGGTCTCTCGCCCGCGATGTCTCTCAATCACGCGGTCCTCGGACTCGGCGACACCATCAGCGTCGGAGTGGTCACATCACCGAGCGCCGTACCCGATCATTCCCGGTACATCGAAGAGCTGGACCGGGCGCTGGCCGAGGTCGGACGTCAGACGGACACGAGATCGTCGGCGTGAACGACGGGCCGCTGAAGTTCAGGGGCCAGGTTCCCCGTCGATTGCCCGAGCATCGCGCCGAGTTCGATCGCGTCGTACGCCACCACACCCCGACCGACGACGGCACCGCTCGGATCGCGTAGCGCGACAACGTCACCGGCGTCGAACCCGCCGTCGACCGCGGTGATTCCGGCCGACAGCAGCGAGTGACGACGACCGACGACGGCCCGGACCGCTCCCGCGTCCAGGTGCAGATCGCCGCGGGTGTCGGCGGCGTGTCGAACCCAGAAACGTCGGGCGGACAAGCGGTTCGGGCGGGCGGTGAAGGTTGTTCCGACCGCTCCGCCGGCCAACGCGGATGCGGCATCGGCGGCAGCCGCAAGCAGGACCGGCACACCCGCGTCCGCGGCCAGCCGGGCGGCGGAGAGCTTCGATGCCATACCGCCGGTCCCCAGTGCACCGCCGGATCCGGCGATCACGCCGTCGAGATCCTCCGGACTGTCGACCTGTGGAATGAACTGCGCTGCAGGGTCTTTGCGAGGATCGCCGCTGTAGAGCCCGTCGACGTCGGACAGCAGAACCAACGCGTCCGCTCCAACGAGATGCGCAACCAGCGCGGCGAGCCGATCGTTGTCACCGAAGCGGAGCTCAGCGGTCGCGACGGTGTCGTTCTCGTTCACCACGGCGACCGCGCCGAGCGCACGCAGGCGGTCCAGGGTGCGTTGCGCATTGCGATGATTGGATCGCCGTGCCATATCCTCGGCGGTCAGCAGCACTTGCCCGACCGTCCGCTGGTACCGACCGAACGACGTGCCCCACGCATGCGCGAGGGCGAGCTGGCCGACACTGGCGGCAGCCTGTTTGGTGGCGAGGTCCTGTGGGCGCCTGCGCAATCCGAGAGGTGCAAGCCCGGCCCCGACCGCACCCGAGGACACCACCACCACGTCGGACCCGGCCTGCATCCGCGTCTCGATCGCGTCGGCCAGAGCGTCGAGGCGACCGGTATCGAGGCCACCGGCAACGCTGGTCAGCGCGGACGACCCGATCTTGACGACGATGCTGCGGGCGGACGCGATGGCGTGGCGAGTGTCGACGCCTGCGCTCACTGCTCTTCGGTCTCCAACCCGCGGCGTACCCGCCGTGCATGCTTTCGCTCGTCGGCTCCGATGCGCTCCACCTGGTCGATGCGGCCGTCGGTGCCTCGCCCGGTCATGGTGATGTCCACACCGGCGGGGGTTTGCGGCTCCCACTCGAAGCTGACGTTGCCGATGGTGACGGAACATCCGGGCTGCGCACCCTGCTTGACCAGTGCATCCTCGACGCCGAGACGCGCCAGACGGTCCGCGAGGTACCCGACGGCTTCGTCGTTGTCGAACGCGGTCTGCTGAATCCAGCGTTCGGGGCGCGTACCGCGAACGATGAATCCACCCGGAGTCTCCGGATCGGCGATCACGGAGAAGCCCGACTCGTTCGCTGCGACCGGACGGATTACCTGACGACGCGGGGCCGCCTTGGGGTGCGCTTCACGGTAGTCGACCACCAGCTTTGCCAACGCAAAGGTCAACGGCCGCAGACCTTCTCGGCTGACGGCCGAGATCGAGAACACCGGCCAGCCGCGCGACTCTATTTCGGGCGTCACCATCTCGGCGAGCTCGGCGGCCTCGGGCACGTCGACCTTGTTCAGGATGACGATGCGGGGGCGCTCGGCGAGGTCACCGAGGCTCGCGTCCGAGGACAGTGCGGGCTTGTAGGCGGCCAGTTCCGCTTCGAGTGCATCGATGTCGGAGAGCGGATCGCGACCCGGATCGAGTGTGGCGCAGTCGACGACGTGAGCCAACACCGCGCAACGCTCGAGGTGACGGAGAAAGTCCAGACCCAGACCCTTGCCCTCGCTCGCGCCGGGGATCAAGCCGGGCACGTCCGCGACGGTGAAGGTGGTCTCCCCGCTCGACACCACACCGAGATTCGGGGCGAGCGTCGTGAACGGGTAGTCGGCAATCTTCGGCTTCGCTGCGGACAGCACCGACACCAGCGAGGACTTGCCTGCACTCGGGAACCCGACCAGTCCGACGTCGGCGACCGACTTGAGTTCGAGAACCAACTCGCGCTCGACCCCGTCCTCACCGAGGAGGGCGAAGCCGGGCGCCTTGCGCGCTCGGGAGGCGAGCGAGGCGTTGCCGAGGCCGCCGCGGCCACCGGGTGCGGCCTCGAAGCGTGTTCCCTCGCCCACGAGGTCGGCGAGGATACGGCCGTTCTCGTCGAGAACCATCGTGCCGTCGGGGACCGGCAGCACCAGATCCTCACCGTTGGAACCGTCGCGGTTACTGCCCGCGCCCTGAGTTCCGTTGCCGGCCTTGGCATGCGGGTGGAAGTGGAAGTCGAGCAGCGTGTGCACGTTGGGGTCCACGACGAGGACGACGTCGCCGCCGCGGCCACCGTTACCGCCGTCGGGTCCGCCGAGGGGCTTGAACTTTTCGCGGTGGACCGAGGAACACCCGTTGCCGCCCTTACCCGCGCTGATGTGCAGTGTGACGCGGTCTACGAAGCGTGACATGGAATTACTGGTCCTTCCGGAAAGCTACTGGGACACTGTTGACCCAGCAAAGCCGACAGGGGCGGACGAAGGGCTGCAGTAGCCCCTCAGTCCGCCCCTGTCGGGTGAAGCGTGTGAGCTGGGCTCAGACCTCGACGGTCTCAGCGACAGGCGGAACGATGTTGACGGTCTTGCGGCCGCGCTTGGTGCCGAACAGAACTGCACCCGCCGACAAGGCGAACAGGGTGTCGTCGCCACCACGACCGACGTTGACGCCGGGGTGGAAGTGGGTGCCGCGCTGGCGGACGATGATTTCGCCGGCGCTGACGGTCTGACCGCCGAAGCGCTTGACGCCGAGGCGCTGTGAATTCGAATCGCGACCGTTGCGTGAGCTGGACGCGCCCTTCTTGTGTGCCATGTCTGATGATCCTCCTGCGTTGTGGAACTGCGGGTTACAAGCGTGAGTGGGTGTTACTTGATTCCGGTGACCTTGAGGACGGTCAGCTTCTGCCGGTGCCCCTGGCGCTTGTGGTACCCGGTCTTGTTCTTGAACTTGTGGATGCGGATCTTCGGGCCCTTGGTGTGCTCGACGATCTCGCCGGCGACGGAGAGCTTCGCCAACTTGTCTGCATCTGTGGTCAGGTCGGAACCATCGACGACGAGAACTGGAACAAGCGAGACAGCCGTGCCGGGCGCTCCCTCGATCTTCTCGACCTTGACGAGGTCACCGACAGCGACCTTGTACTGCTTTCCGCCGGTCTTGACGATCGCGTACGTTGCCATCGGAGGGCTACCCCTTGCTTCTTCGAACTTGCTCGCGCCGTGGTGGCGCGACTGGTCTGTTACTTCGTATCTCTTGCGTCGGCATTCGCGGCTGACGTGAAGCCGCTCGGGTGTGGAACCGCGCAGCGGGCAGAACTAACCGCGTCGCCGACAGCGACTGTCCAAGATTACGGCAGAGCCGCTACCTGAAGCAAACCGCGCTCACTACTCCCCGTCCACCGGTGGACCGGCGGGCCGTCCTGCCGCGCGCCTGCGCTTCGGCCGAGTCGGCGCAGTGGCCGGAGCAACGGACGCCCTACCTGCCGGAGCAGTCACCGCGGGCTCGGCGGGTTCTGGAGCGGACGCGCCCTGCGGGATGACGATGACCGTGCCCGCAGCTTCGCCGGCCGGTGCGGCCGCCGCGCGGGACACCCGACGGCTGCGTCGCGGCTTGGTGGCGGGAGTCGGGTCCGATTCGGGCTCGGCTGCAGGCTTTGCTACGTCCTCGGCCTTGGCTGCGTTCTCGGGCTCGGCCACCTTCTCGGTCTCGTGGCTCGACGCCGACTCCGCTTCACGAACCGCTTCGACGGCCGCGGCGGCCGTCTCGGCAGGATCCTCGTACGCGACAACCTCCGCACCGTCGACCTCGATGGCCTCGGCCTCGTCGTCCGGGTGCAGATGAGCGGCCATCGCCAACGCGACCGGGTGTGCGCGCTTGGCAGTGACGTCGACAGCATCCTTCTCCGACTCCACCGGAGCGGCGTCTGTCCGGGTGTCGTTCTTGTCCTTGCCACCCCGGCGGCGACGGTTGTTGCCCGACGTCTGATCCGAACGCTGGGATCCGCCGCCGTTGTTTCCACCGCCGTTGCCGCTGTTGCCACCGCTGTTGTTTCCGCCGCTGCGACCCTCGTCGGACTTCGGCTCCACCGGGAACTGGTGGATCATGATGCCGCGACCGTGGCAGTGCTCGCATGTCGTCGAGAACGCCTCGATCAATCCGGTGCCCATGCGCTTACGGGTCATCTGGACCAGGCCGAGCGACGTCACCTCCGACACCTGATGACGGGTGCGGTCACGGCCGAGGGCCTCGGTGAGCCGCCGCAGCACGAGGTCACGGTTCGACTCGAGCACCATGTCGATGAAGTCGACGACGATCATTCCGCCGATGTCGCGCAGACGCATCTGCCGCACGATCTCTTCGGCTGCCTCGAGGTTGTTGCGGGTGACGGTCTCTTCGAGGTTGCCGCCCTCACCGGTGAACTTGCCGGTGTTGACGTCGACCACGGTCATGGCCTCGGTGCGGTCGATCACCAGCGTGCCGCCGGACGGTAGCCAGACCTTGCGGTCGAGTGCCTTGGCCAGCTGCTCGTCGATGCGGTAGGCGGCGAAGACGTCGATGTCCTTCGAGGACGCCTCGTATCGCTCCACCCGCGGGAGCATGTCGGGAGCCACGGTTTCGATGTAGCTCTGCACGGTCGACCATGCGCGGTCACCTTCGATGACCAACTTCGAGAAGTCCTCGTTGAAGAGGTCACGGACTACCTTGACCAGCAGGTCGGGCTCTTCGTACAGGCTCTGCGGGTTGGACCCCTTGCTCGACTCCGCCTTCGACGACGCATCCGAGATGGTGGCCCACTGCGCCTGCAGACGCGTCACGTCGCGGGCGAGTTCCTCGGCGCTGACGCCTTCCGATGCCGTGCGGATGATGACCCCGGCGTCGGCCGGGACGATGTCGCGCAGGATGTCCTTCAGTCGCTTGCGCTCGGTGTCCGGAAGCTTGCGCGAGATACCGGTGGACGAACCGCCCGGGACGTAGACGAGGAAGCGACCCGCCAGCGAGATCTGCGTGGTGAGACGAGCACCCTTGTGACCGACCGGATCCTTGCTGACCTGGACCAGAACTTGGTCACCCGGCTTGAGTGCCTGCTCGATCTTGCGCGAGCTGCCACCGAGGCCGGCTGCTTCCCAGTCGACCTCACCGGCGTAGAGCACGCCGTTGCGTCCCTTGCCGATGTCGATGAACGCAGCCTCCATGCTGGGCAGCACGTTCTGAACACGTCCGAGGTAGACGTTTCCGGAGATCGACCCCGACGACGTGCTGGTCACGAAGTGCTCCACCAGCACACCGTCTTCGAGCACGGCGACCTGCGTGAGGTCGGGATGACCGGCCAATGCCTTCTCGCGGACGACCATCGTGCGATCGACGGCCTCGCGGCGAGCCAGGAACTCGGATTCGGTCAGGATCGGCGGACGGCGGCGGCCGGCATCACGCCCGTCACGTCGGCGCTGGCGCTTGGCCTCGAGACGCGTCGATCCGGAGATGCCCTGGACCTCGTCCTTGGGAGCGCGCTGCTTGTTTCGGGGTTCGCGTTCGTGCACCACCGTGTTCGGCGGGTCGTCCTCGTCGTTCGAATCGGTCGAGCTGTCCCCGGTGCTCTTGCGGCGGCGCCGGCGACGACGTCGGCGGCTGCCCGAGTCGGAATCGGAGTCGTCGTCGTCCGACTGGTCGTCGTCGGAATTGTCCTTCTCGGCGCCGAGGTCGGAGCTGTCCTTCTCGGAGTCGTCCGACGACACGACGTCGGCGCTGTCGGTTTTGGTCACGGTGTCGTCCGACGAGTCGTCTGACTCGCCGTCGTCCGTCGAATCGTCCGAGTCCTGCTGCTCGCCGCGCCCGCGGCCCCGACCGCGGCGTCCCCGCCGGCGTCGTCGTGGCCCGGACGATTCCTGGTCGTCACCGGAGTCGGGTCCGGAATCGTCGGAGGAGTCTGCGTCCGTCGAGGCCGGTGCAACGATGTCGCCCGACTCGGTGTCGCCGACCGGCGTCTTCTCGGGGGAAGCGTCGGTGTCGTCCGAAGTCTCGACCGCCGGCGTCTGAACCTCGGGCGTTTCGGCCTCGGGCGTCTCGACTTTCGGCGTTTCCGACTTGGCGCGACGTCGCTTGCGAGCCGGCGCCTTGACGGGCGCATCGTCGGACGGCGTCTCCGGCTGCACGAAGAGCGGCATGGCGGCGGACGTACCGACGGGCGGCGTCGACTGCACGGGGGCTTCGATGTTGGTGAAGAGGTCCGGCTGCGGCGTCTGCGACGGCTCTGCAGGCTCGGGCGCACCGACATCGGGGATGCTGTCGATCGCCTGCTCGGCGGGCTCCGGGGTGTCCGCGAGCGCGGGCGCGTCTGCGGTGGGAACGGCCCCGAGCGCGTTGATCACGGCCTCGGCGTCGGCTCGCACCACGCTGGACTGCACGTTGCGAGCGGGCGAACCCATCTCGACGAGCTGGGCCATCACCTGCTTGCTGGTGACACCGAGCCGTTTGGCGAGAGCATGCACACGGATGCGCTCGGGGAGCGCCGGATCGGCGCTTCCGGTATCAGCGCCACCGGTGTCTGTACGTCCGGTGTCTGCGATTCCGGTGTCGGAGTCGGATGAAGTCTGGGGCGGCTCGTGGTCGGCCACGTGTTCTCCTCGGGCCCCCGGGCGCGTTCATTCACCGAATTCACGGCGAATGGCACGCGGCCACACGGGAGCTGTGTCTGTTCTCGCGTCGACTGGACGCGAGAGAGTGGTCTCGCCTCGCATTGGCGTGGCAACCGGCGGTCACCACGGTTCAATGCGTTGCCTGGTCGGATGGCTGGTACGTCCGACGATCCGAGCGCCTGATCTTCAGCGTGACACGGGTGCAAGGGGTGTCCTGCAGCAGCGTGGCCGCGATGACGGGCATCGAACCGTTGGTTGTCATCCGGTTGCGAACGCGTGAACAGTAATTGCGTCGCAACCGTTGTCAGTATCCCACACTCGCCGACGGCCTCGTGCCAGGATCCCACTCGACGCGCGGTGTGGAGGCCGCGCGACGACGTGACCTGCGGGATACCCGGCCTGCGTCAGGCCAGTTCGGGGAACCAGAGTGCGATCTCGCGATCCGCCGATTCCACCGAGTCGGAGCCGTGGACGAGGTTCTGGCCACCGTCGAGAGCCAGGTCGGCGCGGATCGATCCGGGAACGGCCTTCTCGACGGGGTCGGTTCCACCGGCGATCTGCCGGAAGGCGGCGATCGCACGGGGGCCTTCGAGTACGGCTGCCACGACGGGTCCGGAGGTGATGAACTCGAGCAGGTCGGGGAAGAACGGCTTGCCCTCGTGCTCGGCGTAGTGGGTGCCGGCGAGTTCACGGGTCACCGTCTCGAGCTTCAGTGCCACGATGTCGAGGCCCTTGCGCTCGATGCGGCCCAGAATCTCTCCTATGTACCGGCGCTTCACGCCATCGGGCTTGATCAGTATGAGAGTTCGCTCAGTCACGCCGCTCAGCATAGGGCGCAGGTGCTACTCGAAGTCGCGCTGACCCGCGAGGAGGCCCTGGGTGATCCGTCGACGGATATCGCGGCGCAGGTAGATCAGATATGCCCACACCACCGCGAACATGACGCCGATGGCGGTGATGGACGGGTGCGCGAAGAACCCGAGGATGACGAAGACCTGGAGTGCGACGTTGAACTGCATCGCCCACGGACGACGCTGCAGTCCGGACCCGACGATCATCAGCAGGCCCAGAACCACGATGTAGGTGCCGCTCACCCAGGTCACTCCCCCGCCGACGGTGCCGACAACGGGCAGTGCGAGGAAGACGACGATGGCCTCGAGAACCAGTGTGCCCGCGCAGACGCCTCGGAAGCCTTTCCACGGATCGGTGATCGGCGCACGAAACCCGGTGACGGGGTCGATGTCGTCGATCTCGTTGTCGCTCACGCCGGGTCCTTTCCGAACAGAGTGCGCGCCACTCCCGCCGTCACGACGGAACCGGTCACCACGACTCCTGCACCCGATACTGCCTCACCTTCGTCGGCAACGTCTTCGGCGATGCCGATCGCCACCTCGATGGCGTCGGGCAGGGTCTCCGCGACCACGACGCGTTCGTCCCCGAATTTGGCGACGGCGATGTTGGCCAGTTCCTCGACGTCCATCCCGCGTGGCGACCCGTTGTGTGTCACCACCACCTCGTCGAAGATCGGTTCCAGAGCGGTCAGGATGCCGTCGACATCCTTGTCCGCCATCACCGCAACCACGCCGACGAGTTTGCGAAAATCGAACTCCTCGCTCAGCGCCGTCGCGAGCGCCGAGGCGCCGTGCGGGTTGTGTGCGGCGTCGAGGAACACGGTGGGTGCATTGCGTACGCGTTCGAGTCGACCAGGGTTGACGACGGAGGCGAACCCTTCCCGGACCGAGTCGATGTCGAGGCGGTGATCCGCGCCGGCGCCGAAGAATGCTTCCACCGCCGCGAGTGCCAGGGATGCGTTGCGCGCCTGGTGCTCTCCGTGTAGCGGCAGGAAGATCTCGTCGTAGACACCACCGAGGCCTTGCAATTCGAGGACCTGCCCGCCGACGGCGACGCCTCGGGACAGGATCTTGAATTCCGAACCCGCTCGTGCGACCGCCGCGTCCATCTCCACGGCCCGCCGGAGCAACACGTCGGCCACCTCGGGCTGCTGCTCGTCGAGGATGGCGACCGTGTCGAGGGGGACGACACTCTCCGGCGCCTTCTTGATGATGCCGGCCTTCTCGGCGGCTATCCCGGCGAGGTCACTGCCCAGGTACTCGATGTGGTCGATTCCGATGGGCGTGATCACCGAGACCTGCGCGTCGACGACATTGGTTGCGTCCCAACGACCTCCGAGACCCACCTCCACGACGGCGACGTCGACGGGTGTTTCCGCGAACGCCGCGAACGACATGGCCGTGAGCACTTCGAACTTGCTCATCGCGGGGCCACCGGCCTCCTGCGACTGCCGGTCGATCATCTCCACGTAGGGGAGGATGTCGCGGTACGTGTCGACATAGAGCCGCGGTGAGATCGGCTTGCCGTCGATGGCGATGCGCTCGGTGGCCAGCTGCAGGTGCGGACTGGTGGTCCGCCCGGTGCGGCGATGAAATGCGCGCAGCAGCGACTCGACCATGCGCGTCACCGACGTCTTGCCATTGGTGCCGGCGATGTGAATGGACGGATAGTTGTTCTGGGGCGACCCCAGAATGTCCATCAGTCCGGCGATGCGGTCGAGTGACGGCTCGATCTTCGTCTCGGGCCACCGGCGGTCGAGTTCGGCTTCGACGAGCGTGAACTCGGCGAGGTCGACCGGTGACGGTCCGGGGTCGGCAGGTCCGTCGTACGCGTGCTCGTGTGGGGTAGTCACTGACCGCCCAACTCCTTCAGCCGCTTGGTGATTCGTTCGATGTCCTCACCGGCGAGCTGCTGACGTCCGCGAATCTTGTCGACGACCGCCTCGGGCGCATTGGCGACGAACTTGTCGTTGCCCAACTTGGCCGTGGTGGTCTCGAGCTCCTTCTCCGCCGCCGCGAGATCCTTCTGCGCACGTTTGATCTCGGCGCCCACGTCGACTGTGCCGGAGGTGTCCAGCTCGACGGTCACCGTGCCGAGGGACAACCGAACCTCGAGCGATGCCGAGGGCGTGAAGTCCGCCTCGGCATCGGTCAGGAACGCCAGCGACCGAACCGCCGACAGCTGCCCGTCGATGTCGGCTTCGCTCGCTCCCCCGAGGCGGGCAGGCACCTTCTGCTTGGGCTTGAGACCCTGATCGCTGCGAAAACGTCGAACTTCGGTCACGAGCTTCTGCATGTCGGTGACGCGTTGCAGCGCAACAGGATCGGCGCCGACACCGGTTTCGGCGGGCCACGAGGCGGTCACGACGGTTTGTCCGCCGGTGAGCACCTTCCACAGCGTCTCGGTCACGAACGGGATGACCGGATGCAGCAGTCGCAACAGCGAATCGAGAACGGTGCCCAGCACGGCGCGGGTGGAATCGTGCCCGTTACCCAGCTGCACCTTTGCGAGTTCGAGGTACCAGTCGCAGACCTCGTCCCATGCGAAGTGGTACAGCGCCTCGCATGCCTTCGAGAATTCGTACCGGTCGAGGGTGTCGTCGACCTCGGCCCGCACGGTCGCAAGGCGGTCGAGGATCCAGCGGTCGGCGTCGGTGAGGTCGGCACGGTCCGGAAGGTCCGCCGCCACAGCGCCGTTCATCAACGCGAACTTGGTGGCGTTGAACAGCTTCGTTGCGAAGTTGCGCGATGCCTGAGCGTTGTCCTCGCCCACGGAGAGGTCTCCACCGGGGTTCGCGCCGCGGGCCAGGGTGAAGCGCAGCGCGTCGGCTCCGAACCGGTCGACCCAGTCGAGCGGGTCGATGCCGTTGCCCTTGGACTTGCTCATCTTGCGACCGAATTCGTCGCGAACGAGTCCGTGCAAGAACACGTCTCGGAACGGAACGGCGCCGGGAAGTTCGTCGGCGACTGCGGTGCCGAACATCATCATGCGGGCCACCCAGAAGAACAAGATGTCGTACCCGGTGACGAGAACGCTTGTCGGATAGAACTTCTCGAGGTCCGCAGTACGCTCCGGCCATCCCATCGTCGAGAACGGCCACAGGCCGGACGAGAACCAGGTGTCGAGCACGTCGGGATCCTGAGTCCACCCTTCGGGGGCGCTCTCGTCGGGTCCGAGGCAGATCGTCTCGCCGTCGGGCCCGTACCAGATCGGGATGCGGTGACCCCACCAGAGCTGACGGGAAATGCACCAGTCGTGCATGTCGTCGACCCAGGAGAACCAGCGCGGTTCCTGGCTCTTGGGGTGGATCACGGTCTCGCCGCTGCGCACCGCGTCGCCCGCCGCCGTGGCAAGCGTGTCGACCTTGACCCACCACTGCAGCGACAACCGGGGTTCGATCGGCTCTCCGCTGCGCTCGGAGTGACCGACGCTGTGGGTGTACGGGCGCTTCTCCGCGACCACGCGGCCCTGCTCGGCCAACGCTTCGCGGACCTTGACACGCGCCTCGAAACGTTCCAGACCGTCGAATTGTGTTCCGGTGTCCACGATGTGGCCGGTCTTGTCCATGATCGAGGGCATCGGCAGGGAGTGCCGAAGTCCCATCTCGAAGTCGTTGGGGTCGTGCGCGGGTGTGATTTTCACTGCGCCCGTACCGAATTCGGGGTCGACGTAGTCGTCGGCGATGATCGGGATCTCGCGATCGAGGAACGGGTGCGGCAACGAGGTACCCACCAGGTGGGTGTAGCGCTCGTCGTCGGGGTGCACGGCGACGGCCGTGTCGCCCAGCATCGTCTCGACTCGGGTGGTCGCGACGACGACATGCGGTTCGTCGTCGTTCAGAGAGCCGTACCGCAACGAGACCAGCTCGCCGTCGACGTCTTCGTACTTGACCTCGATGTCGGAGATCGCCGTCTGCAGGACCGGCGACCAGTTCACCAGCCGCTCGGCGCGGTAGATCAGACCGGCGTCGTAGAACTTCTTGAACACGGTTTGAACAGCGCGCGAGAGACCCTCGTCCATGGTGAATCGGTCGCGGGTCCAGTCGACGCCGTCGCCGAGTCGGCGCATCTGCTCGCCGATGGTGCCGCCGGACTCGGCCTTCCATTCCCAGACCTTCTCGATGAACTTCTCGCGGCCGATGTCGTCCTTGGAGACACCGTCGGCCGCAAGCTTCTTCTCGACGAGCGATTGGGTGGCGATTCCGGCATGGTCCATGCCCGGAAGCCACAGCACCTCGTAGCCCTGCATGCGTTTACGGCGCGCGAGCACATCCATCAGGGTGTGGTCGAGAGCGTGGCCCATGTGCAGGCTGCCGGTCACGTTGGGCGGCGGCAGAACGATCGAGTAGCCGGGCTTCGACGAGTCCGCGTCCGCGGTGAAGTAACCGGCGTCCACCCACCCCTTATAGAGATCGGCTTCCACCTCGCCGGGGTTCCAGTTCTTGGGAAGCAGGTCGGCGGGGTTGTCCTGCGGTTCGGACGGTGCGTGGTCTGAGCTGGTCACTCGGTCAATTCTAGTGGGCCCCGGAGGTGGCCCCCAACCGCCGTCGGGAGACGAGGGCAAGGGCCGCCGCAGACAACATCTCGCACGCGAACATGGTCGACGCCATCGGGACCGCCGTGCCCTCTCCCCCGAGGCCGACGATCGGAGAGACGAGCGCAGCCAGTCCGAACTGGAGTGCGCCGAGGACGGCCGACCCGGTTCCGGCTGCCTGTCGAACTTCGGCGAGGGCGAGCGTGGTGGCGTTGGCCATGACCAGGCCGAGCCCGCTGACCGCGATCCAGAGGAGAACGAGAACAGGCCACAGCGACACCCCTGCGATCGAGTCGACGACCAACAGCGTCGACGCCACCGAGATGACGACGATTCCGACTCGGAGCAACTTCTCGGGTCCGACCGTGCCGACGAGGCGAGCATTCAGCGCGCTCACCGCGACGAGACCGAGAGCGTTGCAGGCGAACGCGATCGAGTACGTCAGCGTCGACAACCCGAGGAGGTTCTGAAGCACGAATGGCGACGCAGAGATGTAGGCGAACATGACGCCGAAGGCCAGCGCGAAGGACACCGTGTAGCCGACGAAGCGTCGGTTGCCGAGGACGTAACCGGCGTCTTGTTTCAGCGCCGAGAAACCTCCTGCGCTGCGGTTCTCCGCGGGCAAGCTTTCTGCGACCTTCACTGCCACTCCGACGAACATGATGGCCGCCAGCGCGGTGACCACCCAGAACACACCACGCCAGCCGATGTGCCCGACCAGCGTGCCGCCGAGGAGCGGCGCCACGATCGGGGCGACTCCACCGATCAACATCATCAAGCTGAAGGCTTTCGCTGCGTCGACGCCCTCGGCGCGGTCGGAAATGACGGCGCGGCTCAGGACGATGCCGGCTGCGCCGGTGAAGCCGGTGACGAATCGGACGGCGGTCAACGTTTCGATGGTCGGGGCCACGGCGCACGCTGCGCTCGACACGGCGCAAATCAGGGTTCCGCCCAGCAGCAGCGGCCGTCGACCGAAGCGGTCGGAGAGCGGACCGATCACCAACTGTCCGACCGCGAGCCCGATCATGAACGCCGTCAACGTCAGCTGTACGGCAGATGCGGACGTGCCGAACTCGTCGGCCATGCTCGGGAACGCCGGGAGGTACATGTCGGTCGCGAGCGGCGCCACTGCGGTGAGCAACGCGAGGACGGCGATCACCGATCCGGGCAGACGGTCTTTCGTCATGGGCATCTCCATTACGTATAGATATATATGTACTTCGATAGGTAGTGTGCCACACATGACCGCCGACGACATCACCCACGAGATCGCCGTGACGATCGACACGCTGATCTGGGAACTGCGCCGATTCGGCGAGCAGCAGGTCGGCCTCACTCCCCTGCCTCAGTCGGAATTCGACGTACTTCGCGCCGTGTTCGACCGCCCGGGTGCAACGGTGTCGGACATCGCCCGACGCCTGTCCCGCCAACCGAGCAACATCAGTACGTCCGTCCGACGACTCGTCGAGCGCGGCCTTCTGGAACGCGAAATCGATCCTCGAGACCGCCGATCCGGGTTGCTGCGTCCGACCGAACAGGCGCGACTCGACCGACGCGCAATCGACACGGCATGGGATTCCGCCGTCGGGCGGGTGCTCGAGACCATGACCGACGACGAGGTTCGGACGATGGTGGCTGCAGTGCCCTTGCTGAGACGGATGACGGACCTGCCGCATCGGTGACGCCGCGCCCGTGCCGACTTCGGTACGACTCCGTGGCTACAGCTCTCGCTGAATACAGCTTTCGATGTACTGTCTGCGCATGGACGTTCTCACCGACGTATCGGTTCTGGCTCGTTTCGGGCATGCGCTGTCCGACGAAACTCGAACGCGAATCCTGCTCGCGCTCAAAGCGGGCCCGGAACACCCGGCGACACTTGCTGATTCGTTGGGCGTCAGTCGCCAGAAACTCTCCAACCATCTCGCATGCCTTCGGGGTTGCGGGTTGGTCGTAGCGGTTCCCGACGGTAGGCGCGTCCGCTACGAACTGGCCGACGGCAACATCGGGCGGGCTTTGGACGACCTGCTCGACGTGGTGTTGGCGGTGGACCCGCGGCACTGCCCCGATTCCAGCAGCGAGGGTTGCTGCTGATGGTGTCGAATGCAGGCGTGACGGCAGCATCCCCCACCGTCGCTCGGCGTGCCGTGTTGTCACGTCGTATCCGGTTGTTCGTCGCGGCGACGATCACTTACAACGTGATCGAAGCAGTCATCGCCCTCACCGAGGGAACTCGAGTGTCCTCGACCGCATTGGTGGGTTTCGGCCTGGACTCGGTCATCGAAGTGTCCTCGGCCGCCGCGGTGGCGTGGCAGTTCGCCGCACCCGACCCGGAACGGCGCGAGCGAACAGCCCTGCGCGTCATCGCGTTCTCGTTTTTCGCCCTCGCTGCCTATGTCGGGATCGATGCCGTCCGGTCGTTGCTCGGCGCCGACCAACCTCGGCACTCGACCGTCGGAATCATCTTGGCCGCGGTAAGTTTGGCGATCATGCCGGCGCTGTCCTGGGCGCAGAGACGAGCAGGAAGGGAACTCGGTTCGCTGACCGCGGTGGCCGATTCCAAACAGACGTTGCTCTGCACCTACCTTTCCGCTGTGCTCCTGGTAGGCCTCGTGGTGAACAGTGCCTTCGGGTGGTCCTGGGCCGATCCGGTCGCCGCGCTCGTCATCGCCGTCGTCGCGGTGAAGGAGGGGCGCTCGGCATGGAAGGGGGACGCGTGCTGCGCCGTTCCGACGCCGGCAGTTGCGGGACCGAGTCGGACAACCGAATGCGATTGCTGCTGAGCTCTGTCGACGACGGTCGCTGATGAGCCGCCTACAGTGGGTCGATGTCCGAGTCCTATGGCGACCACCCCGACCAGTACGGCGACCTGCGCACACCGCCGGGAGAAGGGCCACACCCAGTCGCGGTGTTGATTCACGGTGGGTCCTGGCGCAGCCAGTATCGATCGGACATGCTGAACGACACGGCTGAGGACCTCACCGCGCGCGGTTTCGCGACCTGGAATGTCGAGTACCGCTGCCCCGACCAGCACGATTGGGCCGCAACAACTTCGGACGTTGCCGCTGCGATTTCGCACGTGTCTTCGCTGCCGAACGTGGACCTCGACCGTATTGCCGTGATCGGCCACTCCGCCGGCGGTCAGTTGGCCATGCGGGCTGTGGCGGACAACCCCGGTGACATCGCCGTCGCCGTCACGCTTGCCGGCGTTCTCGATCTGATCGAGGCAGACAGTCGCGCCGTCGACGACGGGTCCGTCTCGAACGCCCTCGGCGGGCGCTACACCGATATTCCCGACGTCTACCACCAGTCCTCACCGCGGCAGAGATTGCCGATGGGGGTCGACCTGATCGTCGCGTGCGCAACTGAAGACGACCTCCTTCCGATGAGCCGCGACTACGCCGCAGCCGCTGCTCGAGCGGGTGATTCGGTCGATTACATCGAAGGTGAGGGCGACCATTTCGCCGTCGTGGATCCGGGAACGCAGATCTGGAAGGACATCGTCGGTGCGTTGGATCGGCGGTTGAGGGGCTGATCAGGGCTCGACCGCACGATGATTCGAGACAACCGGGCGGGATTCGACCCCCATTTCCGCCCTCATGTCCCGTTTCGCTGAGCCTCGTTGTTCGCGGCCATAAGGACGTCGACGGTGTCCGCAATGAACCGTTCGGCCTGCGCCTTGTCGAAACCGAGGCCTGCCAGAATGCCGTCGCCGTCCTCTACCTCTGCGAGCGCCAACAGGATGTGCTCGGTTCCGACGTAGTTGTGCCCCAGACGAAGCGCTTCTCTGAAGGTGAGCTCGAGTACCTTCTTGGATGCGGCGTCGAACGGAATCAGTGCGGGCATCGAATCCGATTGGGGACCGAGCTCCGCACGAGCCCGCGCACCCAAGTCGCGTATGGAAATACCTTGATCCGTGAGCGCGGCACCGGCCAGACATTCCGGCTCGGCCACCAGACCGAGGATCAAGTGGGCGGGAGCGATGTCCGCGTTCCGTGCGCTGTGTGCCTCGTTCTGCGACGCCACCACCACATTGCGCGCTCGCTCGGTGAAGCGATTGAAGCCTTGACTGGAGTCGAGGTCGTTGGGCTCGCCCGGATCCTTTGCTACGAAACGTTTCTGAGCGGCCTGTTTCGACACACCCATACTCCGGCCGATGTCGGTCCACGAAGCGCCGGTTCGTCGGGCCTGGTCCACGAAGTGCCCAATGAGGTGATCTGCGATGTCGCCCAGGTGGTCGGCGGCGAGCACAGCATTCGAGAGTTGATCGAGTGCATCGGGATGAACCTTTTTGATGGCGTCGATCAGATCGTCGAGGCGGATGGGCGGTGTGGGTTGCACTGGGGTCATGCGTCAACGATAAGTTGACGTTCGATTACCGTCAACCCTGAGTTGACGACAGTCCTGCGGCGGTGATCACCAACCCATCACCCGCTCAGCCCCCCAACACCTCCGGCATCACCGCGTCCTCACCCAGCACGTGCTCGGAGAGGAAGGCGAGGACGACCTGGTACCAGACCTTCGCGTGCTGGGGCGTCAGGACCCAGTGGTTCTCGTTGGGGAACAACAGGAACCGATGGTCCGTCTTGCCGAAATCGTCGGCGGGCAAACCGGATTCGGAGAGCAGCTCGTACCAGAGTCGGACTCCCTCACCGATCGGGACGCGATAGTCGCGATCTCCGTGAATCACCAGCATGGGAGTGACGATGTTCGAGACGAACAGGTGCGGCGAATTGTCGAAGGCCATCTCGGGCGTCATCTCGCGTGCCCAGTACCAGGCGGAATCGGTGGTCGGTCCGAACTGGTCCAGCGCCCACAGACTCGCGTGCGTCACGATGGCCGAGAATCGATCGGTGTGCCCGGCAATCCAATTGGCCATGTAGCCGCCGAACGATCCACCCATCGCGGCCGTACGGGTGGCGTCGACTTCGGGCAGCAGTTCCGCCGCATCGGTGATAGCCATGAGATCGGTGTACGGCTCCTTGCCCCACCGTCCCCATCCTCGCTGGACGAAGTCCTGACCGTATCCGGTGGAGAGCGCCGGATCGGGAAGCAGCACTGCGTATCCCGCCGCCACCATCAGCCATGGGTTCCAGCGCCACGACCAGCTGTTCCACGAGCTGAGTGGCCCGCCGTGAACCCACAGCAGCAGCGGTGACGGGCCCTCGGCAGGCCTGGCCAGCCAGGCACGCACCGTCGTCCCGTCCTCGGCCTGTGTGGACACCTCGACGAGTACACCCGGAATTTCTGGAAGCTCGCACGGAGCCTGCAAAGCAGCCACTTCTGTGGAGGCCGTGTCGATCCGAACAGGATGTGGCGGAGCGGCGTACGACGCGCGCATCGCGTACAGCACTCCGTTCGCGCCGGCGATCACGTTCGTGTAGACGAAATCGTCGGACGTGACCGGCGACGTCGACGTGTCGTCGACAAGCAGAATCCGGCCGCGACCGTTGTCGTCGACGGTCACCGCCACCGCACTCGAATCCTGAAGCCAGACAACCGAAGTAGGCCACCGATCCAGCTCGCTCGCCCACCGCACCGACACGCCCGTGGCGACGTCGAGAACGTGCAGGGTGGTGCGGGGCGCCACGTCGGGTGACGAGACCGACTCACGGAGGTAGGCCACACGCCGGCTGTCCGGAGAAATCGCCGGTGCGAAGACGTCGGCATCGGGGTCGTCCACGAGCACTGTTCGAGCACCGGTGCCGATGTCGACCCGGACCAGCGTCGAGCGCAGCGACGCCAACGGACCGCCCACCGACCAGGTGCTGACGACGAACGAACCATCGTGCGCCAGGTCGTATTCCGCTTCGCGCAGGGCGCCACCGGCCAATGTGGTCACGTCGTCGAGGTCCGCATCATCCCCGTCGGACGCCCCCGTGAAGAGGTGCGGCGTCGCCGGACCGAGATCGTGATCCCAGTATCGAACCGGGTACCCACTGTGCAGGATCGCCGACACCTTCGTGTCCTTGCGCTGCGCTCGTATGCGGGCATCGACATCCTCCGAGCCGCCCAGCACGTCCGAGGACACCACGAACGTCGGCGATGTCCGGGCAGCAACGACTCCGCCCACACTCCCGCCGCGGGACGCGAGTTGCCGTGCGTCACCACCGCCCGCGGGGAGAAGCCACAGAGCCATTGATGCGTCGTCCTCGGTCGACGTCGCACGCAGGAACAACAGATCACCCGACGCGGTGAACACCCCGCCCGACTCTCCCTGCTCGCTACGGGTGAGCCGACGCGCCGGCGTCCGGCCGGTGGAGTCCAGTTCCCACAGCGCGGAGACGTACTTGGTCGATTTCTCGTTCGGTGTCGACATCGAGGTGACCAGTCGGGTGCCGTCGGGTGCGAGCGACAGGCCGCCGAGTCGCGGGAGCGCGATGTACGCATCGAGGTCGTGAAAGGAGTCGGTCACGCCCACGAACTTAGTCGTACGCTGGCGTCGAACCCATCACAACGAGGTCGGAGACGTCATGACCAAGCTTGCATCGGTAACACTCGGTGACGGATTGACCGTCAGCGCACAGGGATTCGGCGGAATGGCCCTCACCCCCGTCTACGGCGACGTCGATCCGGACACATCACTCGAGACCCTTCACCACGCAGTGGACGTCGGCGTCACCTTTCTCGACACCGCCAACGTGTACGGCGGGGGCGACAACGAGAAGTTGTTCGCACTCCTGCTGAAGGACCGCCGAGACGAGGTCACCGTCGCCACGAAGTTCGGCATCACCGGTAATCCGTCGACGGGAGAGCGAACCACCCGCGGCGGCCGCGACTACGCCCGGCACTGCATCGACGAGAGCCTCGGACGACTCGGTATCGACACCGTGGATCTGTATTACATGCACCGTCTGGATCCGAACGTTCCGATCGAGGAGACGGTGGGCGCGATGGCCGAACTCGTCACCGAAGGCAAGGTGCGCCATCTCGGTCTGTCCGAGGTCACCGCCGCGGAACTCGAACGGGCCGTTGCAATACACCCGATCGCCGCCATCCAGTCCGAATGGAGCGTGTGGAGCCGCGACGTGGAAACCCGGGTGGTGCCGGCTGCGGCCCGCCTGGGAGTCGGATTCGTCCCGTATTCCCCTCTGGGGCGGGGCTTTCTGACCGGAACCGTCGACTCCTCCACCCTCGGTGACGCCGACATGCGCCGCCACTTCCCACGGTTCGCGGACGGCGTCCTGGAAGCGAACTCGAAAGCCCTCGACGTGGTGCGGGCCGTGGCCGCACAGACCGGCGCCACGCCGGCGCAGGTTGCGCTCGCCTGGCTGTACCGCAAGGGAACCGATCTGGGCCTCCCCGTGGTCCCGATCCCCGGAACACGCACCGCTACCCGAATCGACGAGAACGCTGCTGCCACGACGCTCGTGTTGACCGATGCACAGGTCACCGAGCTCGACGGCATCGATGCACTGGTCTCGGGCGCGCGGTCCGCGGATCCGAACTGGGTCAGTTCAGGACGCGAATGACCACCATCGCTCGATAGCCGGACGGAGCGCACTCAACCCCTTGTAGTCCGCGATGTCGTCGGGCAACTCACGGACGACGTTCACGAAGCGCTCCGCCCACCCGGGCACGGATGCGAGCTCGTTCAGCGTGATCATGTGCGTGCGAATGAGAAACAGGACGGCGCCCGACGGAGCGATCCTCGTCAGGTGTTGCACCTCGACGCGTAGGCACAGGCGCCGGCCGACGTCCTCGGCCGACGCCTCCCACAACTCCTCTCGGAGGGGTTTCCACTCCCCACGGGCCTCGGCGGACATGTCCAGTCGGTGATCGACTCCCGTCGACCAGTTGGTCCGCCGCATCCACTGGCCCACGTCGAGCGACAGGAGGAGGGATTGGGCCCGCGCCGCGATCCCGTCCGGAAGCAACCTCGGAACCGGTCGGTGGATGTCGAGAAACGGCATACCCAGATCGAAGTTCATCGACCAGTCGGCGGCGAACGTGACTACTCCGGCATCGGCGAACAGTCGGCCGTCGCGGCGGTCGAGGAGAACCACGTCTTCCTGAATCTGTTTGGCAGCGAACACCAACGGGTTGTCGGGAAGCGACGCATCGTCACGGTCGATCCAGGTGTGGGTGGTGTCCAGGAGGTCGTTGCGCAGGGTCCAGGTGGAACCGTCGATGTGCACAGTCACCACGTCGGGGCGGCTCCGCGCCAATTCGGTCACCACCACCCGAAGCGCGTCCCACGTCGCGTCTCGCATGTGCGGCAAGGCCGCGTGTCGCCTCGGGTCGCGTCGCAGGATGTCGGCGCGCTCGGCCACGACGGCCGCGTAATCTGCACCGACGTCGACGATGTCGTCACCCCATCGGCCCGCTGCCGTCTCGTGCCTCGTCCGAGCGGGCTCGACGTTCACACTCGACCGATAGGTGTCGGATTCGAACGGGTAGGGGAACGATGCCGTCACAGCTCGAGCTCCACGCCGTCTCCGGCGGCGCGAGACACACACACCATCATCGAATCCCCTTCGGCCCGTTCGTCTTCGGTGAGATAGAGGTCTCGGTGTTCGATGGGTCCGCTCAGCACGGTGGTGCGGCACCGACCGCACACGCCGTGCCGACACAGGTTCGGCACGATGATCCCGGCCTCGGCGAGAGCGTCGAGCGCCGTCCGATGGGAAGGTACGTGAACCGTCAGTCCCCGCGACAGATGCAGTTCGAACGGTCGCGTCGGCGCCGACGTGGACGCGAAACGCTCGTGATGGCAACGAGATCGGGGCCAGCCCGCACCGGCGGCTTCGACATGCACGAGGTCGATCAGACCTCCGGGACCGCACACGTAGAGGTGAGTCCCGAGCGGTTGGCGACGCAACGATTCTCGAAGCGCCGACACGAAGTGCTCGCGATCGGTCACTACGGTGACGTCGTCGCACACGGCGCGGAGGTCGCGCACATGTGCGTCGACCCCCGGTTTGTGTACGTACAGAACTTCGGACGCACTACCGTGCTCGCCGGCGTGCGACAGAATGGGCGTGACCCCGATGCCGCCGGCGACGAGGAGGTGCCGCCTCGCGGACAGGACCGGAGCGAACGTGCTGCGCGGCGTCGATATGTCGACCGTGTCCCCCACCCGACGTTCGTGCAGCCACGAGGACCCGACCCCCTGGGCGCGGACCGAAATCGAGTAGGACGTCGGCGACCGGCACTCCCCGGTCAACGAGTAGGCGTTGTACCGGTCGATCGCGCATCGCACGAGAACGTGGCTCCCCGGCACGAAGGGTTCGAGAGCTGAACCGTCGACAGAAGCCAGGACCACCCGGCGCACACCGGGAGCAATCGTCACCGTGTCGAGCACCGTCGTCAACACGGCGATCCCAAGTGCGCAGCCAGAACCGGCGAGAAATGTTCTCCCACAACCAGTTCGATAGAGCAGCCGGAGCATCGCACGGCAGACGCACGCGTGGTGGAGAGTCCCCCGCACGACGGGCAGTAGACGCGGCGACTGCCGGAGTCGGTGACCAGCATCGTGATTTCGTCGTCCACCGCGCCGGCAGCGAGCGCCCGCGCCCGCGCGGCTCGGACCGCCGACTCGGGACCGATCACGGTGCACCGCCAGCCGACCAGCGCCGACGCGAGTACGGAGTCGAACCACGAGACTGCCTCGTTCCACGACTCGAACCGCCCGACACGGCCCACGGTCCCCGGCGGCACCGGGGCGTCGCCGACGATCAGAATGGTGGCGGTCACCGCTTCAGGTTAGCGATCGGTCACGCCAGAAGCGGTGCGATCCGTCCGGGCACCTGATCCAGGGCGAACGGCAAGCTGAGTACCGTGCTCCAGGCCATCGCCTCGGCGGCTTCGTCTTCCAGGATGATGACCCGGCCGTCCTGCACCACGGGTAATTGCTGGTACACGGGAGTGTTGGCCAGCTCGGCCCGCAACTTGTCCCCGAAACCGCCGCCGGCATACCAGACGAGCAGGTCCACATCGGCCAACGACAGCTGCTCGGTGCTGATCGGGGCGAAGTTCGTCGTCGTGATCTGTTGTGTGACATCGGGATTGACGAAACCGAGGTCGGTGAGGAACCGCACCTTGGGATCCTGGGGACCGTAGACGCCGAATGCACCGGGTCCCTGCAGCGCGCCGACGACCACGGTCTTTCCCGCGAACGACGGGTTGGCAGCCGAGACGGAGGCGAACTTCGCCTCGAGGTCGGACACGAGTTGGGCTGCGTCGTCGCTCTTTCCGACTGCCTGACCGATTGTCGCCGTCTGGTCGCGCCACGGAATGCCGAAGTCGGTGAACTGTGCCGGCTGCGTGATCGTGGGCGCGACCTGAGACAGCTTGTCGTACTGGTCCTGTGTCAGACCGGCGTACGTGCCGACGATGAGGTCCGGTGTTGCCGCCGCGACCTTTTCGACGTCGATATTGGTGGCCGTGTCGCCGATGATGGACGGTGTGGCGTCGCCGAGCGCGGACTGCGCCCACGGCCACACGGCATTCGGGTAGTCGCCGTACCAGTCGAAGACACCGACCGGCTTGATACCGAGCGCGAGCAGCGTGTCCTGGTCGTTGTAACCGACGCTCACAACGCGCTGCGGATCGGCGGGAGCCTGCACATCGCCGAACTTCCCCGAAACGGTGGCGCCGGTCCCGCCGTCGCTCGTCCCGCCGCCCCCACTGCTGCACGCCGCTGCGAAGGCCACCAGCGCACCGGAGGCTCCGATGAGAAAGCTGCGGCGAGATACTGCCGAGGCGTCGAACGACATGCGCGGTCCTTCCGTCGGGTCAAATTCCGAAGGTAAGGCTAGCCTGTTTACAGGCTCCGCACGTCACCGACCTTGTTCCGGACCGCATTCTCATCGGGGCCCGACCAGGAAACTTTTCGTCCTGAGTCACACTGGAGTAATGACGATCGACGCCCCGAAGAACGACATCGACGAGTCGACCCTCGAGGTCACCCCACCCAAGCATTACGCCGCCGGTGTTCCGGCCGTCCTGGTGTCGCTCAAGCGAGGTCTCGAAGAGATGGGCGCAGTCCGAACCGGACGCACCTTGTTCCGGCTCAATCAGCGCAACGGTTTCGACTGCCCCGGTTGCGCATGGCCGGAGACGCCCGGTCACCGCAAGCACGCCGAGTTCTGTGAGAACGGCGCGAAGGCCGTCGCCGAGGAAGCGACCCTGCGCACGATCGGGCCGGAGTTCTTCGCCGAGCATTCGCTCGCCGACCTGTCCGAACGAACGGACTTCTGGCTCGGCCAGCAAGGACGGCTGACGCATCCGATGGTCCTGCGCCCCGGCGACACTCACTACTCGCCCATCTCGTGGGACGACGCCTATCGAGTGATCGTCGATCACCTGAAGGCTCTTCCCACCCCCGACGAGGCAATCTTCTACACCTCGGGCCGCACCAGCAACGAGTCCGCGTTTCTCTATCAGACCCTCATCCGCAGCTACGGCACCAACAACATGCCGGACTGTTCCAACATGTGTCACGAGTCGTCGGGCACCGCGCTGTCCGACACCATCGGCATCGGCAAGGGTTCGGTGTCGGTTCCCGACCTCGAGAAGGCCGACCTCATCCTGATCGCGGGACAGAACCCGGGCACCAATCATCCGCGCATGCTCTCGACGCTGGAGAAGGCAAAGGGTAACGGCGCGAAAGTCATCGCCATCAACCCGTTGCACGAGGCGGGCCTGCAACGCTTCAAGGATCCGCAAAAGGTCAACGGCGTCATCGGCTCCGGCGTCGGCATCGCGGACGAATACCTCCAGATCCGCATCGGCGGCGACCTGGCGCTGTTCCAGGGCATCGGCAAGCTGTTGTTCGAAGCCGAGGACGCCGCTCCCGGAACCGTCGTGGACTCGCTGTTCGTCGAGGAGCACACCGCCGGACTCGAAGACTTCGAGAAGCATGCTCGCGCCGTTGATCTCGACACGGTCGTCGACGCCAGCGGACTGACCCTGTCGCAGATCCGGGCGACGGCCGACGCCATCGCCAAGGCCGACAAGGTGATCATCTGCTGGGCCATGGGCATCACGCAGCAGCGCCACGGCGTCGACACGATCCGAGAGATGACCAACGTCCTGCTGCTTCGCGGAATGATGGGTAAGCCGGGTGCCGGTGTCTGCCCGGTTCGTGGACATTCGAACGTTCAGGGCGACCGGACGATGGGCATCTGGGAGCAGATGCCCGAGTCGTTCCTCGCAGCCATGGACGCCGAGTTCGGCATCGAGAGTCCGCGCAAACACGGGTACGACACCGTCGACGCCATCCGCGCCATGCGTGACGGCAAGGCGAGCGTGTTCATGGCGATGGGCGGGAACTTCGTCCGCGCGACGTCGGACAGCGAGGTCACCGAAAGCGCCTTGCGCTCCTGCGATCTGACGGTTCAGGTGTCGACCAAACTGAACCGCAGCCACGTGATGGCCGGTAAGACGGCTCTGATTCTGCCGACGCTCGGCCGGACGGATCGCGACATGCAGGCGGGCGGTCGGCAGAACGTCTCCGTCGAGGACTCGATGTCGATGGTCCACCTCTCGCGCGGTCGGCTGACCCCGGTCAGCGACGAGCTTCGCAGCGAGGTCGCGATCATCAGCGAGTTGGCGGTGAAGCTCTTGGGCCCGTCGCATCCGGTGCCGTGGAACGAGTTCCACCACGACTACGACCGGATCCGCGAATCGATCTCGCGGGTCGTGCCGGGGTGCGAGAACATGAACGCGCGCGTCCGCCTTCCTGACGGTTTCCAGCTTCCGCACCCGCCCCGCGACTCTCGGGAGTTTCCCACCACCACGGGCAAGGCGAACTTCACGGTGAACGAGCTCGACTGGGAGCGTGTGCCCGCGGGCCGGCTTGTCCTGCAGACCATGCGCAGCCACGATCAGTACAACACCACCATCTACGGCCTCGACGATCGCTACCGCGGAATCAAGAACGGGCGCAAGGTCGTTCTCGTCAGCGCCGCCGACATCGCGGAGCAGGGACTGCGCGACGGCCAGCTGGTGGACATCGTGTCCGAATGGCCTACGGACTCCGGTGTGGAGGAGCGTCGGGTGTCGGAGTTCAGGATCGTCGAATACGACACCCCCAAGGGTAACGCCGCCGCCTACTACCCGGAGACCAATCCGTTGGTTCCTCTCGATCACGTTGCGGCACGCAGCAATACACCGGTGTCCAAGGCCGTCGTCGTACGTCTCGAGCCCCGCTAGTGGGGCGCGCGACAACTCGGCGTCCCGTCGTCCGCCTCCGCGGTGAATTCGAGACGTCGCGTCCCGACACCGTCGTCGTGGAGGAACCGCTCGAGATCCGTGTCGACGGCAAAGCCCTCGCGGTCACCATGCGGACTCCCGGCAACGACATCGATCTGGCCCACGGCTTCCTCCTCACCGAGGGAGTGATCGCAGGGCCCGAGGACATCTCGGTTGCCCGCTACTGCGACGGCGTCGGCGAGGACGGACTGAACACGTACAACGTTCTCGACATCGCCCTCGCTCCTGGGGTCTCGCCGCCGGACGTCGGTATCGAGCGCAACTTCTACACCACGTCGTCGTGTGGAGTGTGCGGCAAGGCGTCGCTCGACGCAGTTCGGTTGCTCACCAAGCACTCTCCGGCCGAGGACACGTCCATCATCACCTCCGAGACCCTCTCGTCCCTGCCTGACACACTGCGCACTCACCAGAAGATCTTCGAGTCGACGGGCGGCCTGCACGCGGCCGCTCTGTTCGACACCGAGGGCGAACTGCTGGTGGTCCGAGAGGACGTGGGCCGGCACAACGCCGTCGACAAGGTGGTCGGGTGGGCAGTCCAGAACAGCCGAATTCCGCTGCACGGCACCGTGTTGATGGTCAGCGGCCGCGCCTCTTTCGAGCTCGCACAGAAGTCGGTGATGGCGGGAATCCCGATTCTTGCGGCCGTGTCGGCGCCGTCGTCACTGGCGCTGGACCTCGCCGACGAATCCGGGTTGACGATCGTCGGATTCTTGCGTGGCGACGGGATGAACATCTACACGAGGGCCGAGCGGGTCACCATCACGCACGCACACGCCACCGCCGACGCTGTCCGGACGTGATTCCACACCGTCCAGCGTGAGGCGTACTCGACCCAGAGTTGCTGCGCAGCAATCGGATCGAGGCCGGCCAACCTGTCGTTGAGCGGGACGTTCACCAGCATCGTCACCCCGAACGTCCCGACCACGAACACCGCGGCCGCCGCCACCATCGCAACGGACCCCCGGCTGCCGGCGAACGGGGACAGGACGATCACACCGAGACAGGCCAGCGCTGTTCCCATGAACGCCGACAGAAACAGCGGGTTCTGAATCGAGCTGTTGATCGACTGCATCGTCGCCGCTGCCGACGAGTCCGGTTGCCGCGACAGAGCCGGCATCACCGAGGTCGAGAAGGCGAACAGAAGTCCGCCGATCACGGCGCTGCCGATCGCCGCGACAACGCTCAGAACCAGCAGGATTCGCTCCGTCACCTCGACTCCAAGAGCGCTGCCGACGCAAAGAAGTCATCGAACGTGGTCGCGGTTCTGACCAGGCCCACACCGCGTGAGACAACCGTGCCGTCGCTGAACGCACGGTGCATCTCCACGAGAAGGTCGGCGGCGTCCGCCGAGAACCCCTCCCCGGCCAGAACGCTCGTCACGGCCTCGTCCGGCACCTGCACGTACCGAAGCCCGTCGACCCCGAGCGCCCGCCCAGCGCGCTCGGCGAGGTCGCGCTGACTGAGGAACTCGGGTCCGATCAGCTCGCGCACCGTGTGGCCGGACCAGTCGTTCGCGAGCACCGCGTGCGCGAGTGCATCACCGACATCCGCGGTTGCGATCATCGGCAATGTGATGTCGGGGTCGATCGAGTCGGCGAAGAACCCCTGCTCCCTCATCATGGGAATCACCTCGACGACGTTGTCGTAGAAATACCCGGGCCGGAGTGCCAGGACGTCCTGATCGAGGGTGTGCAGGTCTCGCTCGAGGTGGTGCAAGGTCGTCAGAAGGCCGGTACCGGAGGGTATTTCGGCCCCGATCGAACTGAGGGCGACGACACGACCGACCGAACTCCGTCCAAGCGCAACGCAGATCGCCCGACTCATTCGGTTCAGATGCTCCCGGACGGAGCGCGTCGCGGGATCGAAGGGCACCATCACCGTCGCGGCGTCCGCACCGTCGAACGCGTCGGTGAGGAACTCGGCGTCGGTGGCGTCACCCAGTCGGACCTCGGCGCCGAGATCGGCCAGGTCGGCGAGTCGGCCAGCCGACCGTCCGACCGCACGGACGTGGGCACCGGACGCGATGAGCGTCCGAGCGGCGCGGCCTCCTGTTCGTCCGCCGGCTCCGAGCACTGTCACGGTGGTCATGGTGGGTCCTTTCGAAGGGGTGATTGCTGTCCAGTCCAGTGTTCCCCCACTCGATCGGACGGAGAATTCCCTACGGTCCAGCTTTCTTGATCGTTCGTCCACAGTTCTGGACGTACGGCAAGAACACGGGGACAGTGAGTCGATGACGATCAGCGACCCGTCCATGTGGCGAGGCACCGACGCCCTGGGCGACGCATTACATGCATTGCGGATGCAGGGGGCGTTCTACATCCGCAGCGAACTGACCGACCCGTGGGGACTGGACATTCCTGCGATGTCGGACTGCATCTGGTTCCACATGCCGGTGGCCGGCGACTGCTGGCTCGAACTCGACGGCCACGATCCGACGCTGCTGCGGACAGGTGACTGTGTGCTGGTACCCCACGGACGGGGGCACAGCCTCGTCGGCGCTCCGGGGCAGCCATCGGTCTCGATGTACGAACCGGAGGCCGAGTGGGTCAGCGACCGCTACATCGTCATCGAACACGGGGGCGGTGGACCGGCGACCACGTTGGTCTGCGGCGCAGTCAAGTTCGAGCACCCGTCCGCACGCGGGCTGCTGGACGTGCTGCCAGAGGTGATGCAGGTGCAGTCCTCAGCCGGGAGATCCAGACTGGGAGCGACGCTCGATCTGTTGACGATGGAGGCAGCCGACCGGCGACCAGGTGGGGAGGCAGTCATCACCCGGCTTGCCGACATCCTGGTGATCCAGATGATCCGTGCGTGGATGGAGGACGACCCGGCCGCGCAAACGGGATGGCTGGGAGCGTTGCGCGACAAGCAGATCGGACGAGCGATCCTCGCAATCCACCGAGAGCCTGAACGCGACTGGACCGTGGAGTCCCTGGCGCGGCACGTCGCGATGTCGCGATCCGCGTTCGCGGCGCGGTTCACGGAGATGGTCGGCGAGCCGGCGGTGTCGTACCTGACGCGGTACAGGATGCAGGTTGCGACAACCGAACTCGCGGAAACCGGTGTGGTGGTCTCGGAACTGGCCGGACGACTGGGCTACCGATCCGAGGCAGCATTCTCCCGTGCGTACAAACGCACTACCGGCGTGTCCCCGGGGAGCATGCGAAAGCGCTGACGTCGCACTGGCGATCGAGGGTCAGCGCAAGGTCGCCCCCGTCGCCTCCCGCACCTCGTCTTCGGAAATTCCGGGCGCCGTCTCGACCAGGACCAGGCCCTCGTCCGTCACGTCGATGACGGCCATGTCGGTGATGATGCGCTGCACGCAACCCATGCCGGTGAGCGGAAGTGTGCACGCGGGCAATATCTTAGGCTCACCCTTGCGTGAGACGTGCTCCATCATCACCAGAACGCGCTTGGCGCCGTGCACGAGGTCCATCGCACCGCCCATGCCCTTGACCATGTGGCCGGGGACCATCCAGTTGGCGAGATCGCCGCGCTCGCTGACCTGCATTCCACCGAGTACCGCGACATCCACCTGACCGCCGCGGATCATGCCGAACGACTGCGACGAGTCGAAGAACGACGCCCCGGGAAGCACCGTGATGGTCTCCTTGCCGGCGTTGATGAGCTCGGGATCGAGCTCGTCCTCGGTCGGGTACGGCCCGACACCGAGAACGCCGTTCTCGGAGTGCAATACGACCGTGATGTCGTTCGGAATGAAGTTCGGAACCAGGGTGGGCATACCGATACCCAGGTTCACGTACTGCCCGTCGCCGAGTTCCTGAGCGACACGCGCCGCCATCTGATCGCGGGTCAATTTGGCTGCCGACGTGGTCATGCTCGCACCGTCCGTTGTTCGATTCCGACCGAGACCGGCCCGACGTGTACCACTCGCTGCACGTGGATGCCGGGAGTGTGTACGTTCTCCGGATCGAGTTCACCCGGTTCGACGAGGTGTTCCACCTGAGCGATGGTGATGCGCCCGGAGGCAGCGGCGGGCGGGTTGAAATTGCGAGAGCTGGCTCGGTACACCAGGTTTCCGAACCGGTCGCCTTTCCAGGCATGTACCAGCGCGTAGTCGGCGACGATGCCCTGCTCGAGCACGTAGGTCACGCCGTCGAACTCACGGGTCTCCTTCGGCGGGCTTGCCAGGGCGATGCCACCGGATCCGTCGTAGCGCAGCGGAAGTCCGCCGTCGGCCACCTGGGTTCCGACGCCGGCAGGCGTGAAGAAGGCCGGAATCCCCGCGCCGCCGGCGCGAAGGCGTTCCGCCAGCGTGCCCTGCGGGGTGAGTTCGACTTCGAGTTCGCCGCCGAGATACTGCCGCGCGAACTCTTTGTTGGCCCCGACGTATGAGGAGATCGTGCGTCGGATACGTCCCTTCTCGAGCAGAATGCCGAGGCCGAAACCGTCTGTGCCGCAGTTGTTGCTGATCGTCTCGAGATCGGTGGCGCCTTGGTGGAGCAGCGCGTCGATCAGAATCTCCGGCACTCCCACCAGTCCGAATCCGCCGACCGCGAGTGACGATCCGTCGGGAATATCGGCCACAGCCTCGGCGGCCGATTCCATCACCTTGTCCATCATGCGGACCACCCTACCGAACGATGTGCGGATTGTGAACACTAATCCGTATGTCGAACATTTCTGACTCAGAACCTTGTCGGAGTCGGCTTCACGACCTACTCTGTTCGCATAGCGTCTATGAGTACACATTGCGAACAGGGACCACGAATGCTGCATCTGCCACCTACGCTCGACACCTACCGCGATCAGCGCGATACCCATGCGCCCCGCGATTTCGCGGACTATCGCACCACCACACTGCGCCACCCGTCTCAGCCGCTGACCCTGCTTCCCCAGCGGCTCACCGAGATCACCGGACCGGTGCTCGGAGACGGTCGGGTACAGAAGGGCGACGCGGACCTCACACTCGCCAACGGCGGTGAGGCGCAGGGACAACGGATCATCGTGCACGGCCGTGTACTCGACAGCGACGGCAAGCCGATCCCCCACACCCTGATCGAGATATGGCAGGCGAACGCCGGCGGTCGGTACCGCCACGCGGGCGACAACTGGCCCGCCCCGCTCGACCCACATTTCAACGGCGTCGGTCGAGTCATGACAGACAACCTCGGCAATTATCGGTTCACCACCATCAGGCCCGGGGCGTACCCGTGGGGCAACCACCACAACGCGTGGCGGCCCGCCCACATTCACTTCTCGCTGTTCGGCCAAGCGTTCACCCAGCGTCTCGTCACCCAGATGTATTTCCCCGACGACCCTATGTTCTTCCAGGACCCCATCTACAACTCGGTGCCCGACGGGGCCCGACAGCGCATGATCAGCGTGTTCGACTACTCCGCCACCGAGGCCAACTGGGCGCTCGGGTTCCGCTTCGACATCGTCCTTCGTGGACGCAATGCCACTCCGTTCGAGAGCGACGACCACGATGACTGACACCTTCGCCCCCCGGTACCCGGTCACTCCCGGCGATTTCACGACGGTCCCGTTCGGACAGACGCCGTCGCAGACCGTCGGCCCGTACCTGCACATCGGACTGCCGTGGACCGACGGAATCGACGTGGTTCCGCCCGGAACGGACGGTGCGATCGACGTGTCCGTCACCCTCGTGGACGGCGCCGGCACCCCCATCGCCGACGGCATGATCGAGACCTGGCAGGCCGACGCCGACGGCCGCTTCGACCACCCGGACGATTCGCGCGGCTCGGTTCCGCTGACGCCGAGCGGATTTCGAGGTTTCGGCCGAGCGATCTGCGACGCGTCCGGAACTGCCGGCGTGCGAACCGTCAAACCCGGCCCCCTTCCGGCCGAGGACGGAGCTGTCGAGGCCCCCCACATCGACGTCGGCGTCTTCGCGCGCGGAATGCTCGAGCGGCTGGTCACCCGCATCTATTTTCCGGACGAAATCGACTCCAATGCAGCTGATCCCGTGCTGAACGGGCTGCGCGAGAAGGACCGCGCGAAGTTGATCGCATCCGAGGTACCGGGCGGCTACCACCTTCGTATCGTCGTGCAGGATACCGACCCCGACGGTGACGAGACGCCGTTCTTCGCGCTGTGACCACTCGAGGACGACTCTTCGATCCGACCTTCGGTGCCGCCGACCTGGCGTACGAGTTGTCCGATCAAGCCTGGATCTCCGCGCTTCTCAGCGTCGAGGCTGCGCTGAGCATCGCTGCTGCCGACGTCGGTCTCGTCGGAGCCTCCGACGCCGACTCCGTAGCCGCCGCGGCCAGCGCACTGTCCCGCGACGGCCGGATCGACGTCGGCGAACTCGGGATCGCGTCGGCGGCCGGTGGAAACCCCGTCATTGCGTTGGTGACACTGCTCCGCAGCGAAGTCGCCCCACGCGGGGTGGCTGCCGCGTCCGTCCATCCCGGCGCGACGAGCCAGGACGTCATGGACACGGCGCTGGTCCTCATGCTGCGCCGGGCCGGCGATGTCATCCTTGGGTACGCGACGTCGTCGGTTCAGGATGCGTTGGATCTGGCTCGCGAACACCGACACACCCCGATGGCAGCGAGAACGCTGGGACAGCAAGCACTCCCGACGACCTTCGGCGCGGTGGCTGCCGGGTGGGCGATGGGCCTGCACCGGGCCACATCGGGCCTGCGGCGGGCTCTGGACGGTTTGACCGTTCAGTTCGGCGGCGCCGCAGGGACATTGGCGGCAGTGCACCCGCGTGGACTGGACATGGCCGACGCGCTGGCCCGTAGTCTCGGCCTCCCGCAGCAGACCGTACCGTGGCACACCGATCGAACCCCCTTCGCCGCCGTCGCTGCGGCACTCGGGGTTCTCGCCGGCGCCGTCGCCAAACCGGCCACCGACGTCGTCCTGATGTCGGCCACCGAGCTGACCGAGGTGGCCGAGCACTCGCCGGGCGGGTCGTCTGCAATGCCACACAAGCAGAACCCGGTGGCCGCCATCACCGCTCGTGCTGCAGCACAGCGCGTTCCGGGTCTTGTGTCCACCGTTCTCGTGTCGATGGCACACGAGCACCAACGTGCTGCCGGGGCATGGCACGCGGAGTGGGAGACCCTCACCGACCTCACCCGCCTTGCCGGCGGTGCCGCAGCCAGACTGGCGGACTGCCTCGGCGGGCTGCGCGTCGACCGAGAGTCGATGGCACGCAATCTCGGCGTCACCCATGGACAGCTGTTGGCCGAACGCGTCACCGCGGCACTGTCTGTACTCACCGACGACGCGCGCACCATCGTCACCGAGGCATGCCGACTCGATGTACCACTGTACGAGAACGACTCGATCACCGAGTTCCTCCCCGCCGACCGCGTACGGCAATTGCTCGATCCCGCAGACTATCTCGGACACGCCTCCGACATCGTCGACCGCACACTCGCCTCCATCACCGGATCGGAGTCCTCATGACCGTCGACCTCTCGTTCGATTTCACCCCTGCGCGGACGGAGGGCTCTGCGCCCACCGTGGTGTTTCTCGGATCACTCGGTTCGAACCGATCCATGTGGGATCCGCAGATCGGCCCGGTGTCACGCGCCGCCGACGTGCTCGCCGTCGACCTCCGCGGACACGGTCGATCACCGGCGCCCGACGGTCCCTACACCGTCGACGATCTCGGATCCGACGTGATCGCACTACTGGATTCACGACAACTCGATCGTGTGCACGTCGTCGGACTGTCGATGGGCGGCGCCGTCGCGCAGTGGCTGGCGATACACCACCCGGGGCGGGTCGACACGCTGACGCTGCTCTGCACCGCAGCCAGGTTCGGGGACTCGTCGGCCTGGACCGACCGGGCCGCAACCGTGCGTGCGAACGGTGTCGAGTCGATCGCGTCGGCTGTGGTCGATCGCTGGTTCAGCTCCGCTCTGGCCACCCGCGATCCGGAACTGGTCGCGCGCAACCGTGCGATGATCGCCGCCACCGACGACGAGGGTTACGCAGCATGCTGTGACGCGTTGTCCCACTGGGACTCCCGCGCCGACCTCGCACGCATCAGTGCGCCCACCGTCGTCATCGCGGGTGACGAGGACCCGTCCACTCCCCCGGACACCGTCGAGGTGATCGCCGACGGTATCGCCGGCGCCGAGTTCCATGTTCTCTCTCCGGCAGCCCATCTTGCGAACATCGAGCAGGCCGGTGCGGTCACCCGGTTGATTCTGGGGCAGATCGGAGGCACCGCGCACGCCCGAGGAATGGCTGTGCGGCGCAGCGTCCTCGGGGACGCGCACGTCGACCGCAGCGTCGCCGGTGCCACCGAGTTCACCGCCCCGTTCCAGGACTTCATCACCCGTACGGCGTGGGGAGACATCTGGAGCCGGCCCGGACTCGATCATCCGACGCGCCGGTTGCTGACGCTCGCGATCCTCACGGCCGTCGGCAACGAGCACGAGCTCGACATGCACATCCGCGCGGCCCTCCGGGCCGGAATGGACCCGTCGCTGCTTCAGGAGGTCTTCCTCCATACTGCCGTCTACGCCGGAGTTCCCAACAGCAACAGGGCCTTTGCGCTGGGCAAGGCCGCACTCGAGGAGACGTCGTGACCGAGCCCGACACGCAGGGTCCGTCCTCGGACTACGTGCAGTCGCTCGCGCGAGGCCTGTCCGTCATCCGTGCGTTCGACGCCACGCATTCACGCCGCACCCTCTCCGATGTGGCCCGCGCCACCGACCTCACGCGTGCGACAGCGCGACGGTTTCTGCTCACCCTCGTCGAGCTCGGGTACGTCCGCACGGACGGGTCGAGTTTCTGGCTCACGCCCCGCGTTCTCGAACTGGGTTACTCGTACCTGTCCAGTCTGTCGCTGCCCGACATCGCCGGGCCGCACCTCGAAGCGTTGGCCGAGAAGGTGCGCGAATCGGCGTCGGTGTCCATCCTCGACGGTGACGACGTGGTGTACGTGGCGCGAGTTCCGGTGAGCCGCATCATGACCGTGTCGATCACCATCGGCACCCGCTTCCCCGCGTACGCGACCTCGATGGGTCGTGTGCTGCTCGCCGGACTGCCGACCGCCGCATTCGAGACGTATCTCGAACGAGTCGCACTGTCGGAGTTGACCTCTCACACGGTGAACACCGTGGACAAGCTTCGATCGGCCGTCGACGAGGTTCGCGCACAGGGGTTCGCCATCGTCGATCAGGAACTCGAGGCGGGTCTTCGATCACTGGCAGCGCCCATTCACGACGCCGCCGGAACCGTGGTGGCGGCAGCGAACATCTCCACCCAGGCGGCCCGATACTCGATCGACGCGATCCACGAGACCCTCGTGCCCGCAATCCTGATCACCACGGCCGCCATCGACACCGATCTCGCCCGTGTCTCGTCCTCGACCCAAGGAAAGTCCTATGCCTGACGCCGTCATCTGTGAACCACTCCGCACTCCCGTCGGCCGCTTCGGCGGTCAGTTCCGCGACATCGCACCCGAGGCACTCGCCGCCGCGGTCATCACCGAATTGGTCTCGCGCACCGGCATATCCGGGTCCGACATCGACGACGTCATCCTCGGGCAGGCGTCCCCCAGCGGCGAAGCTCCCGCGATCGGCAGAATTGCCGCGCTCGACGCAGGACTGGGCGTCGACGTCCCGGGTCAGCAAGTGGACCGACGCTGCGGTTCGGGCCTGCAGGCCGTCATCAACGCGTGCCTTCAGGTGCAGTCGGGAGGAAGCGACCTCGTCCTCGCGGGCGGCGCCGAGTCCATGAGCTCCGCCGAGTTCTACGCAACCGGCATGCGCTGGGGCGTCAAGGGCGAGGCCGTCGCCCTCTCCGACCGCCTCGCTCGAGCCCGAGTGACCGCCGGCGGCAAGAACTTTCCGGTGCCCGGCGGCATGATCGAGACTGCCGAGAACCTTCGCGAGGAATTCTCCATCAGCCGTGCCGACCAGGACGCGCTGGCGGTGTCCTCGCATCAGAAGGCCGTCGCCGCGCAGAAGAACGGCGTGTTCGCCGAGGAAATCGTCGGAATCACCGTTGCGCAGCGCAAGTCGGAGGCCCTGCTGATCGACACCGACGAACACCCACGCGCCGACACCAGCGTCGAGTCGCTGTCGAAGTTGCGCGCCATCCGGGCCAAGATCGACCCCGAGTCGACGGTCACGGCGGGCAACGCGAGCGGTCAGAACGACGGCGCCGCGCTGTGCATCGTCACCACGCCGGAGAAGGCGGCGGCACTCGGACTTCGGCCGCTGGCCCGTCTCGCATCGTGGGCAGTGGCCGGAGTTCCGCCGCGAACCATGGGCATCGGCCCGGTGCCCGCCAGCGAGAAGGCGCTCGGTCGGCTCGGTCTGAGCCTGGCCGACATGGGCGTCATCGAACTGAACGAAGCCTTCGCCGCGCAGACCCTGGCCGTTCTTCGAACCTGGGGCGTCGAGCCGGACGACGAGCGTCTCAATCCCCACGGTTCCGGCATCTCGCTGGGTCACCCGGTCGGTGCGACGGGTGCCCGCATCCTCACCACGCTCCTGCGGGAGATGAATCGCCGCGAGAGCCGCTACGGCCTCGAAACCATGTGCATCGGCGGAGGGCAGGGCTTGGCCGCGGTGTTCGAGCGCATCGCCTGAACTGTCAGCGCCCGACGCTCGAACAACCCGGTGCAGCAGGCACACCGGCTATTCGCTGATCCAACCAGGACAGCGCGACGGGAAGTCCGGTGATCGCGACGATCAGATGCTCACCGAACGATTCCTCCAGGCGCACTGTCGCCCCGCGCGCGCACCACTTGTCGTACACGGCCTCGGCCCCCTCCTTGGGCACCCACTTCTCCTGCTGGCCGTGGTAGATGAAGACCGGCGCAGTCGGAGTCCCGGCGTCACCCATGCGGTTCTCCTGTGCCACCGACCGGGCAATGTCGGATTCGAGTGCGCCGGGATAGGCCTCGAGCGTTTCGAGGCGTATCGGCGCGATCGCTCCCAAGAACGAGACATCGTCGATGCATGAATTTCGGGCTGCAGCAGCAAGACGGAACCAGTCGTCGTTGTACAGCGACAACAACTCTGGGTACTCGCGGGCCACTCCCATACCGGCCAGCAGAAAGACCGCTACGGCCTCGTTACCGGTCATGGATTGTCGCAGCAGGGCAGGGTCGGCCGGGGTTCCGCCGAATGCTGCCCCCACGATGTCGAGCTCGGGCGCATATTCGGGCGCGAGCTGTACCGCCCAGCCGCTGGCGATCGCACCGCCGGAGTAGCCGGTCATACCGAGGGGAGAGGTCGCGTCGAGACCGATCCCCGGCGCGCGTGTGGCTCCTCGCAAGCCGTCCAGCACGGCGTATCCGGCCATTCGTCCGGCCGCGTAGGCATTGCGCGGACCCTCGTGATCGGTGACTACCGCCGCGTATCCACGGCTGAGAATCTGTTCGATCTGAGGAAGGTCGGAGCTGGTTCCGCGCGGAAGGGTCCACGACGGCTGGCACTGCGCTCCGAGCGAGTTGATCGGAATGTTCCACGCCACCGCCGGTCGCGAGCCGGCGCCTGTCCACGGGGCGTTCGGGACGATGACGGTGGTGACGATCGCCACCGGGCGCTCCTTGGCGTCGGTGGAACGAACCAGCAGTTGGGTGGCGGTACTGGGGGTGAGGGGCGGTGTGACCGTCGCGCTGCGTCGACGCAACACAGTGCCCGGTGGGGTCGTCTCGAAACCGCGATCGGGTGACACCCATGGGTCGGGCGACGGATCGGCTGCAAGTGCCTCGGCTGTGCGCGGCGGGAGCGGTAAGAAGTCGAACGGACCCGCGGCGGCGGTAGGCGCGTCGATCGTCCCGATCGCAGTGGCGATCAGCAGCGCCCCGAGCAGACCACCGAGCCTTCGTCTACCAGTGCTGTGTCGCATGACGTCCGTTCGGTGTCGGTGCATCTGCCCGTACCGACAGCCGCGTGGCTCACAGGTTAGGGACATGACCAGCGACAATTCACGAATTGCGGTGAGTCGTCGACAAGCCACTATCGAGCGCGCCGAATTCCAGGAATTTCCCAGTTCGTAGGACCCATCCCGCCAGCTCCGGCCTGGAAAGACAACCCTGCTTGACATCTAATGACAAGTAGGGTTGTCTTTTGTCATGGCCGAAGCACCTCAGTTCAACAGAGTGCGGGAATATCGGAAGCCGACGAAGTTGACTCAGGCAGAGCTGAGTCAGGCCGTGGGCGTCAGCAGACAGAGCATCGTCTCCGTCGAGCGGGGCGATTACGCGCCCAGCGTCTACCTGGCACTTCGTCTCGCACATGCGTTGGACACCACGGTCGAAACCCTGTTTCCACTGAACGAGGAGTGAAAGATCATGAGTGCGTTCGTATCTGCAATGCGATTCGTCGGGGATCTCGACAACGAGTTCTACCACGACGAACATCAGCGTGACGTGTGGAACGAGGCGTCGGCCATCGGTTTTCAGCTGTGCTTGTGGGCTGCGAGCATCGCCATGGCGGTTCTGCCGTGGTTCGCAGGTACGACAGGATCCTGGATCGCCGTAGGCCTGTTCGTGGCGGTCTCCATCATCTCCCTTGCCACACTTGCGTACTCGAAATCTCGCAGGGTCGACGTTCAAGCGCTGAGCAAACCGCGACAACCGCGAGCCCTCATCAACGCTGCTCTCATCGCCATCGCAGGCATCGGCGTTCTGGTCAAGCTGACGCTTCCCAACGATGGACGCATCGATCTCGACCCATCGACCATCTCTGGCTTAGTGGTTGGGGCCGTCGCGGGAGGCGGAGCAGCACTGTTCTTGGGGTGGCGTTCGCGCAAGAAGCAGCGCGCCCTCGACACCATCGACGAGGACCTCTGATCGATCAGCTCGGCCGAACCCGATCCACGTGCCCCAGATCGCGATCCGGTGACACCCGATCCCGAACCAGCTGCTTCAACACCGTGATCTCCGGAAAACCGCTGCGCTCCTTGCGGTCCCACACGAGCTCGTCGTCGACCAGTACCCGGAAGATGCCACCGGTCCCCGGAATCAACGCGACCTCACCCAGCTCCTGACCGAACGTGGACAGCAGCTCCTGCGCCATCCACCCCGCACGCAGAAGCCAATTGCACTGGGTGCAGTACTCGATCGAGACGCGGCCGGTCATGTGCACGACGCTAGCGCAGTTGGGCGGCCAGGCGCACGGCCGAGTTGGTCTCGCCGTATCCGGCGTAATCGCCGACCCGCTGGACCACCTCGAAGAACAGGTCGTCACCGACCGTGGGGGTGAAGAAGTGGAAGAACTCCCCACCCGATCCGTTTGCGTCGTACAGGATTCCGAGCCGCTGCAACGTCGCGAGAACGTCACCGGGCACGTCGAACCGAGCTGCGAGGTCGTCGTAGTAGTTGGGCGAAATCTGCAACGGAAGGAAACCGCGCGCCACCATCGACTCGGCTGCGGCAATCGCGTCATGAGTTCCGAACGCGACGTGACTGACACCGCCGCGCCGCGCAGCAGGCAGCGGATCGGTATCGGACACCCGGCCCGGAACCATGTTCAGCGACAGACGGATCACCCCCGTTGCGGTCGTGAGAGTCAGCGCCTGACTACGTACGAGACCGACGGCGTCGACGACGTCCTGGCCTTCGTGCGGTGTCATACCGAGCACGGATCGCAGCAGCAGCATGATGCCGTCCCAGCTGTCCGCGGGGACCGCAAGGGCAATGTGATCGACGTCGGTGAGGAAAGGCGACGACGGAGGCGCCGAGGCGCGCGGCACCAGATCGAAGGCTTCGAGCCACGATTGGACACTGCTCCGGCTCCGCAGGTCCAGGGACGTCGCGTCCGTGACCGACATCCGCACCACCTCGGCGAGATCGGTGTCGGTACCGGGCATGCCGACCGCCTGGGCGGGCACACCGAGCGCGTGTGCGCGGGTGAGCCACTCCCCCGGATCGCCGGACCGCACACCGATCTGAGCGACGGCGGGAAGGTGGGCCGGGACGCCCGGCGCTGTCCACAGTGTGTCGACGGTGGTGTCGACGGCCACCGCGAGCGGTCCGTGCGAGAACAGTTGCAGCCCGTGCGTGCTGTGCGCCGCGGTCATCTCGAACCCGAGATGTCCGAGGGTCCAGGCAACTTCGGGTGCACGCACCGGTCCGGATGCCAGGCGTACCGAGACGATGTTCTCGATCGGGCCGGGAGGCGGTGGGTCGAAGAGTTGGTCGGTGGCGTGTGGATAGCGACCCACCTGCTCCTGCAGATAGAGCAGCGAGCGGTGCGCATCGGCCGCGGTCCTACCGGTCGCGGAGTGGCGGAACACGTCGTTGAAGATCTCGAGCGACCACGGTCCGTCGTATCCGGATGCGACCACGTGTGCACCGAACGCCCCGAGATCGAAGTTGCCCTGGCCGGGGAAGCATCGGTGGTGGCGGCTCCACTGCAATACGTCCATCACGAGGTGCGGTGCATCGGCCAGCTGCAGGAAGAAGATCTTGTCCCCGTCGATGTCACGGATGCCCGACGGATCGTCACCGCGCGAGAGGATGTGAAAACTGTCGAGACACGTCCCGAGTGCGGGATGGTCGACGTCGGCCACGATCTGCCAGGCATGACGATAGGTGTTGATGTGAGCTCCCCACGCCAACGCCTCGTAGGCCAGCCGGATGCCGCGTTCCTGAGCACGCTCGGCCACGGTGTGCAGTTGCTCGGCTAGCTGTCCGTCGTCTCGGACTGCAGTGGGCAGCGGCGAAGAACAGACCAGAAGGAGGTCGCACCCGAGCTCCTCCATGACGTCGAACTTGCGGTCCGCTCGAATCAGGTTGCGCGCAAACGTGTCCGGGTTGGTGGAATCGACGTCGCGAAAAGGTTGATAGAGATCGATCGTCAGGCCGAGATCTGCTGCGCGGGCAGCAATCTCCTTCGGCCGCTGCGGTGAACTGACCAGATCGGGCTCGAAGACCTCGAACCCGTCGAAACCGGCCTCGGCGATGGCCGTCATCTTGGTCTCGAGCGAGCCGCTCAGCGAGACCGTCGCGATCGAGGTCCGGATGCTCATGCGGTCAGCACCGCTTCTTCGCGGCCGAGCAGCTCGCGCATGTGATCGGTCATTCGATCGGCGTCGGCCGAGAGTCCTGTGAAGATCTCGAACGCTGCGACGGCCTGAAAGACTGTCATTCCTGTCCCGCTCAATACCGGCGCGCCCAAAGACCGCGCTGCACTGAGCAGTTCGGTCTCCGCCGGCCGATAGACGACGTCGGCAACCCACAGGTCCGGGCGGAGAACGTCTGCCGCAACAGCCATTCCGGGATGCGCGGCCATCCCCATCGGTGTGGCATTGATCAAACCGTCTGCACCCCCGATCACCGAGGCGGCATCGGCCGACGCAGCAGCGTCCACGGTCTGGGAGGGAAACAGTCGAGACATGCTCTCGCTCAACGCAGTTGCTCGTGCGAGGTCGGAGTCGACCACCGTGTAGTGGCGCGCACCGCGGCTGAGAACGGCGTAGGCAACGGCTGCGCCCGCACCACCGGCACCGAGCTGCACGACGTGATCGAGACCGACCGCAGGCAGCCCGCGGTCGAGGTTGCGTCCGAAACCGGTCCAGTCGGTGTTGTGCCCGATGGCACGACCGTCGTCGAACAGCACGGTGTTGACGGCGCCAAGGCGTGCTGCGTCCGACGACAGGTCGTCGAGCAGCTCGATGACGCGCTGCTTGCACGGGTGTGTGATGTTCAGACCACGGAACCCGAGATCGCGGGCAGTGGCGACCAGGCGCGGGAGATCGTCGACCGACAGTTCGAGAACGTCGAGATCGATGATCTTGTAGGCGTAGGCCAATCCGTGGTGCTGCGCCTCGCGCTCGTGCATCGGCGGGGTGAGCGAGAAGCTGATGCCGGTTCCGATCAATCCGCACACGATCGATTCCGTCACGGCGTCCTCCTGTGATTTCTTATGTACCAACTGGTGAGTTAGGACACGACAGTACGCCCTCTGTGCCGACTTGCACAGACATGGCCCGATTAGAGTTGGCTCCCATGACGTCCGACGCCGCCCCCGCCCCACCGAAACGGCGGCGCAACAGCGACCTGACGAAGCACGACATCCTCGAAGTCGCGACGTCGGAATTCGCGGACAAAGGCTATGCGGGCGCGCGCGTCGACGAGATCGCGCGGCAGACGCACACCACGAAACGAATGATCTACTACTACTTCGCCGACAAGGAAGGCCTGTACAAGGCCGTCCTCGAGCGTTCTTACCTGACCATTCGCGCACTCGAGGGCGATGTCGACATCGAGGGGCTGTCCCCGATCGACGCGATCCGCGAGATCGCCGGCGTCACGTTCGACCACCACGAGCAGCATCCGGACTTCATCAGGCTCGTCGCGACCGAGAACATGCTGCGCGGCGAACACATCAAGACGTCCGACGTCCTGGGTCGACTCGGCAATCCGGCAGCCGAGCTACTCGGCATCATTCTCGCGCGGGGTCAGGGCGAGGGCGTCTTCCGCACCGACGTCGACGCCCTCGACGTGCACATGGTGATCAGCAGCTACTGCTTCTTCCGGCTCTCCAACCGGTACACCTTCGACGCGCTGTTCGGTCGCGACTTGACCGACCCGTCCGCTCGCGACCACATGCGACGCATGCTCGGCGACCTCGTGATCGCGTTTCTCACCGATCTCTAGGTTTTATGAACTATTTGGTTAATACTGTTGATCGTGCACGTGAGCTGAGTTACATTTGGCTCATCCGGAGAGCGAACTCACGTTCGCTATACGAACACCACGAACTCAGCCAGGAGAAACCACATGACACGCAGCACCGTCGACACGGGAGCGGATACCTCGCCGCCCGCTGACACCAGCAAGGTCAAGCGCGCGGCCGTAGCGAGCTTCCTCGGCAGCATGCTCGAGTACTACGACTTCTACATCTATGCGTCCGCCGCGGCACTGGTGTTCGGAAAGGTCTTCTTCCCCTCCACCAACGCCGCCGCCGGCACGCTCCTGTCCCTGGCCACGTTCGGCGTCGCCTACGTCGCCCGCCCGTTCGGCGCCGTCATCCTCGGCCACTTCGGTGACCGTGTCGGTCGCAAGAAGGTCATGCTGGTCACCCTCGTCATGATGGGCACCTCGACCTTCCTCATCGGCTGCCTTCCCTCGCACGCTGCCATCGGCGTCGGCGCGCCCATCCTTCTCGTACTTCTCCGTGTGCTGCAGGGCATCTCGGCGGCCGGTGAGCAGAGCGGCGCGAACTCCCTCACGCTCGAACACGCACCCGAGGGTCGCCGCGCGTTCTTCACCAGCTGGACCCTGACCGGTACTCAGGCCGGCTTCATCCTCGCCACACTGGTGTTCCTCACCGTCGCCAACCTGCCCGAGGATCAGCTGCTCAGCTGGGGCTGGCGTGTGCCGTTCTGGTTCAGCTTCGTCGTCGTCGTTCTGGCCTACGTGATCCGTCGCAAGCTCGACGAGCCGGAGGTGTTCCAGGAGGAGCAGGACGCCGACAACACCGCCAAATTCCCTGTCGTGGAACTGTTCCGCTCGCACACCCAGGACGTGTTCCGCGTCATCGCCTGCGCCCTCATTGCCGTGTGCGGCACCGTGTTCTCGGTCTTCGGCCTGGCGTTCGCCACCAGCTCCGAGGTAGGCGTGTCGCGCACGACGATGCTTCTCGTCGCCGTCACCGCGAACGTCGTCGCACTCGTCATGCAGCCCACCCTGGCGATCGTGGCAGACCGCGTCGGCCGCAAGCCCGTCTTCATCACCGGTGTACTCGGTTGTGCCGTCATGATTTTCGTGTACTTCAACGCCATCATGACCGGCAACATCCCGCTCATCTTCGTCGGCGCCGTCGTCCTCACGGGCATCTGCTACAGCGCACCGAACGCCATCTGGCCCTCGTTCTACGCCGAGATGTTCAACACGAAGGTCCGCTTCTCCGGCATCGCCATCGGCACGCAGCTCGGCTTCGCTCTCGCCGGCTTCGCCCCGACCATCGCCTGGACCCTCATCGGCGACAGCCGCACCAACTGGTTGCCGGTTGCCATCCTGGTGGCTGCCTGCTGCGTCATCTCCGCCATCTCCGCGTTCACGGCACGCGAGACGTACCGGGTTCCGTTGAAGCAGTTGGGTCGCCCGGTCTAGTCGGTCGCCCCTGTTCCGACTCAGGGGCACCCTCACACCGATAGATCGACTCAGGGTGCCCCTGACTCCGGAACGGTCCGCCGCGACCACCCGAGTCAGGGGCACCTTCGGTCGATCTGACTGTGTCGGGGTGCCCCTCAGTCGCACAACGGGCGCACGACCACCGCCACGTTGCGTCGACCACCTCATCCGGGTAAGCCGGAGTGATGGATCGGGACGAGTTACGCGCGCGCTATCGCCACCTGGTCAAGACCGAGCTGCCCTCGCTTGGTGTGGCGGGCCGATGGGTCGTCGTGAAGGATCATTGCTTCGGGCGAATTCTGCTCGATCATGCAGTCGGGGCGTGTTGGTACGACGTCCTCGACCGGCGTCGGTCTCCGGCATTCGACCAGCTCGACGACGAGCAGCTGACGTCCGCCGTCGAAATGGCCGATCAGATTGTGCGCGAAGGGGATCCGCTTTTGCGCCGCCTGAATACTCAGAGTCTGGTGTGGCGCGGCAAGGTTCGGCAACCGTAGGGTCGGCACTAGCTTCAACCCTCCTGACTCAGGGGCACATTCAGTCGGTCTGACGGTGTCAGGGTGCCCTTCAGTCGCAACAGATGGGCCCACGAAAAAGCTCCGCTCACACCGTGAGCGGGGCTTTTCTCGCTGAAAGTTATGCCGACTTGTCGCGGCGCTCCGGACGCTCCGGCTTGCGGGGAACGATGGTGGGGAGCACGTTGTCGATGACTGTCTCCTTGGTGACGACCACCTTGGCCACGTCGTCGCGGCTGGGGATGTCGTACATTACCGGGAGCAGCACTTCTTCCATGATCGCGCGCAGTCCACGAGCACCGGTTCCGCGGTGGATGGCCTGGTCGGCAATCGCATCGAGGGCCTCCGGGGTGAACTCGAGTTCCACGCCGTCCATGTCGAAGAGGCGCGTGTATTGCTTGACCAACGCGTTCTTCGGCTGCGACAGGATGGTGACGAGCGATTCCTTGTCCAGGTTGGTCACCGACGCGACGACCGGGAGGCGGCCGATGAATTCCGGGATCAAACCGAACTTGATGAGGTCCTCGGGCATGACCTCGGCGAAGTGGTCCTGAGTGTCGATCTCGGCCTTGGTACGAACTTCCGCGCCGAAACCCAAGCCGCGCTTGCCGATTCGGTCGGACACGATGCGCTCGAGTCCGGCGAAAGCGCCTGCGACGATGAACAGGACGTTGGTGGTGTCGATCTGGATGAATTCCTGGTGCGGGTGCTTACGGCCGCCCTGCGGGGGCACGCTGGCTTGCGTACCTTCCAGGATCTTCAGCAGTGCCTGCTGCACACCTTCGCCGGACACGTCGCGCGTGATCGACGGGTTCTCGCTCTTACGGGCGATCTTGTCGACCTCGTCGATGTAGATGATGCCGGTCTCGGCTCGCTTGACGTCGTAGTCGGCTGCCTGAATCAGCTTCAGGAGAATGTTCTCGACATCCTCGCCGACGTAACCGGCCTCGGTAAGGGCCGTCGCGTCCGCAATGGCGAACGGGACGTTCAGCATCTTCGCGAGGGTCTGAGCCAAGTAAGTCTTGCCGCACCCGGTGGGGCCGAGCATCAAGATGTTCGACTTCGCCAGTTCGACGGTCTCGCCCCGCGAGTCACGTGCCTTGTCGCCGGCCTGGATGCGCTTGTAGTGGTTGTAGACCGCCACCGCGAGCGTGCGCTTAGCAGTGTCCTGACCGATGACGTAATTCTCGAGGAAGTCGCGGATCTCGGACGGCTTGGGCAGCTCGTCGAGCTTGACCTCGCTGGACTCGGCCAGCTCCTCTTCGATGATCTCGTTGCAGAGATCGATGCACTCGTCGCAGATGTACACACCTGGCCCAGCAATGAGCTTCTTGACCTGCTTCTGGCTCTTTCCGCAGAAAGAGCACTTCAGCAGATCGCCACCGTCGCCGATGCGTGCCATGTGTCGGCTCCTACTTCCTCGTCAGGGCTGGACCTGCACCGCGTGCATCGCAGCCGCTCGCCGTGCCTGTTCCATCCTGTGACCGTACCCGCACTGAGCGAACATGGTCGACTTCTTACCGCCGATTCATCACCGGAATCGGCAGCGATTGTGTGCGCCCCACAGCATGGCTGCCGGTCGCCGTCGACACGCGGAGGTAGGTCTCCTCCGCGTGTCGCGGTCATTACTTCTGCGCCGAGAGCTTCCGGTACTCGAACACGGTGTCGATGATTCCGTAGTCCTTGGCTTCCGCGGCCGTGAGGATCTTGTCGCGGTCGGTGTCCTTGCGGATGACCTCGGGATCCTTGTTGGTGTGGCGACCGAGGGTGGTCTCCATCAAGCGGCGCATGCGCTCGATCTCAGCGGCCTGAATTTCGAGGTCGGAGACCTGACCCTGCACTCCACCGGTGGACGGCTGGTGAATGAGCACTCGGGCGTTCGGGAGTGCTGCGCGCTTGCCGGGGGTACCGGCAGCCAACAGCACAGCGGCCGCGGACGCGGCCTGACCGAGACAAACGGTGGCGACGTCGGCACGCACGTACTGCATGGTGTCGTAGATCGCCATCAGCGAGGTGAACGATCCACCGGGCGAGTTGATGTACATCGTGATGTCGCGGTCGGGATCGAGACCCTCGAGTACGAGCAGCTGCGCCATGACGTCGTTCGCCGAGGCGTCGTCGACCTGCACGCCGAGGAAGATGATGCGCTCCTCGAACAGCTTGTTGTACGGGTTCGATTCCTTGACGCCGTAGCTCGAATGCTCGACGAAGGACGGCAGAATGTACCGCGACGACGGCATCTGGCTGGGATCGAAGAGATTGGTCATCTGTTCTCCAAAAGTGTTCGGGGCAGGATCGACGGTGGCGTGAGCCGCATCGATCAGTTGCCGGATTCGCCGATGCCGCCGGCCTGCGTTGCGCGGGCGACCACGTGATCGACCATTCCGTATTCGAGTGCCTGCTGAGCCGTGAACCAACGGTCACGGTCGGAGTCCTCGGTGACCTGCTGGAAGGTCTGACCCGTGTGCTGTGCGATCAGCTCGGCCATTTCCTTCTTGGTCAGTGCGAACTGCTCGGCCATGATCGCGATGTCGGCAGCGCTACCACCGATACCGGCGGACGGCTGGTGCATCATGATGCGCGCGTGCGGCAGCGCGTACCGCTTGCCTTTGGTGCCGGCCGTGAGCAGGAACTGCCCCATCGACGCGGCGAGGCCCATGGCGTATGTCGCGACGTCGCACTCCGCGAAGGTCATCGTGTCGTAGATGGCCATTCCGGCCGACACCGAACCTCCGGGAGAGTTGATGTACAGCTCGATGTCGCGGGTGGGGTCCTCGGCCGAAAGCAACAGAATCTGCGCACACAACTTGTTCGCGATGTCGTCGTCGACCTGAGTGCCGAGGAAGATGATGCGTTCGCGCAGAAGGCGTTCGTAGACGGAGTCACTGAGGTTGAGACCCGCGGTGGCCGACGTCATCACGGGGCTTGCTGCCGGGTTCGGGTTGGTCACGGTACCTGCCTTCTCCATACGGATTTACTTGCTACCACCGACACTAACGAAGGACGGCGGCCCCGGAGTCCCGGAACCGCCGTCGTTCGCTGTGAGCGTTACTTCTCCTGTTCGCCCTCGGACGAATCCGCAGGCGAGACGTCTTCTGTGTCGTCGTCGGACGAATCGCCGAACAGCTCCTTGGTATCGACCGCCGCACCCGCGGAGTCGGTGACCGTGACCTGATCGACGATGGCGGCCAGCGCCTTGCTGCGCCGGATGTCGGCGAACAGTGCGGGAAGCTGGTTGGCCTGCTGCACCTGCTGGATGAACTGCTCCGGGGGAATCCCGTAGCGCTGCGCCTGGAAGATGATGTTCTGCGTCAACTCTTCCTGTCCCACCTGGGTGGACTCGGCGTCGGCAATCGAATCCAGCAGCAGCTGCGTCTTGACGGACTTCTCCGCGCTCTCGCGGGAGTCGGCGTCGAATTTCTCGCGCGAGCTTCCGTCCGCTTCGAGCTGCTTGTTCAGCGCGTCCTCGTCGTGATCGAGACCGTGGATCGCGTCGTGCAGATGTGAATCCACCTCTGCCTGGACGAACGCCTCCGGCACGGCGATCTCGACGGTGTCGAGGAGCGCTTCGAGAACCTTGTCGCGAATCTGACCGGCCTGCTCGACCTTCTTCACGCGCGCGACGCGCTCGCGGAGATCGCCGAGAAGTGCGTCGATCGTGTCGAATTCGCTTGCCAGCTGGGCGAAGTCGTCGTCGGCCTCGGGAAGCTCGCGCTCCTTGATGCTCTTGACGGTCACCACGACGACGGCTTCCTGCCCGGCGTGCTCACCGGCGAGGAGGGTGGTGGGGAACTCCTTGGACTCGCCGGCGTTCAGTCCGACGATGGCCTCGTCGAGTCCGTCGATCAGCTGACCCGATCCGACCTCGTGCGAGAGGCCCTCGGTCGACGCCTCCGGGACGTCCTCACCGTCGACGGTTGCGCTGAGGTCGATGGAAACGAAGTCGCCGTCCTGTGCCGCGCGCTCGACGCCGGTGAGGGTGCCGAAGCGCTGACGCAGCGAGAGCAACTGCTCGTCGACGGCCTCGTCGGTGATCTCGACCGGGTCGACGGTGACGCTCAGGGTCGAGTAGTCGGGCAAGGCGATCTCGGGACGAACGTCGACCTCGGCGGTGAAGGTGATCTCTTCACCGTCCTCGATCTTGGTGATCTCGATGTCCGGCTGACCGAGCGGCTTGAGCTCCGTGGAGTTCAGTGCGTCGTTGTACTTTGCCGGCAGGGCATCGTTGACGACCTGGTTCAGGACGTTGACCCGTCCGACGCGGGCCTCGAGCAGCTTGGCCGGAGCCTTGCCCGGGCGGAACCCCGGCAGACGGATCTGCTGAGCGAGGGTCTTGTACGCGGCGTCGAAATCAGGCTTGAGCTCCTCGAAGGGCACCTCAACATTGATACGGACTCGCGTCGGGCTCAACTGCTCGACGGTGCTCTTCACGCGACTTGCTCCTTCATTGCTTATCGGAATCGGTGATTCTTTCACGTTCTGTCGGGATGACAGGATTCGAACCTGCGACCCTCCGCTCCCAAAGCGGATGCGCTACCAAGCTGCGCCACATCCCGTTCACCTGCCGCGTCGATCCTACGGTGGGTCGATTTCCGAATTCAAAGCGGGATTGGGTACAGTCACTCAACGCAGACGGCGAGGCCGGCGATCCCGGTTCCGTCGTGTGCATGCGGGCGTAGCTCAATGGTAGAGCCTTAGTCTTCCAAACTAATTACGCGGGTTCGATTCCCGTCGCCCGCTCCATCTCCACTTCGAGTCCGCCGAGCAGGGCTTTCTCCGATTCTCCCCACGGGTGCGATACCCCGTTCTTCACCCGAACCAACGTGTGCCTGACGCGAGCGCAGCGTTCACCCCCCTGGTCGACGAACACGTCCAGAGTCACCGAACTGGTCCCGATTCTGGTGACCACCACGGATGCATCCGCGGTCCCGGTCAGCAGTTCACGCGAGAAGTCTGCGGAAATGTGGACCACCATCACGTCCATCGCCGACAACGCGCCTCGCGAACACTCGTAGAGCGCCTGAGCCCACGCTGTCGATGCGAACTCGACGGCCAACGTGGCCGGAACATGCCGAGCCTCGGTGACGGAACCGTCGCGCTCGGGTCGGTGCGTGAGCGGCAGCGTGCGATGGAACATCATTCCTCGACGAACGCGAGAACAGCCGGATCCTGTTGTCCTGGCCAGGTTCCGGTCAGCCGTGCCGCACTCTTCGGCACGTCGACCGTGCCGGCGATCCGAATGATGGACATGTTGCCACCGTTGTCGTCGCCACCGCTGCCGGTCACGAACGTGGTCAGTTGTCGCGGGACTGTTCCGTCGTCCGTCTGGACGTCGAAGTCGGCCTGCACTCCGCCGCTGACGATCGTCGACGCGAAGGCTCGCAGAAACACCGGATCGGCGCCCCCGTCGTACACCCACCGCTCCCCCAGTACCGAATGCTGCATCGTCGTGACGAACGCGGAGTCGAACCCCTGCAGTGGTGCGTTCCGGTACGTCACCGGAACGTGAAGTATCCGGCCATCGGCACTTTCGAGCAGATGCGCTTCGAGCCCCACCTCGCCGTCCGGATCGTCGAATCGGTACGCCCCCACCAGCGCGAGCGCGGACGTGTCGACGTCGGCAGCCCAGGGTGGCGAGGGCACCCAGCTCTGCAGCATCTCGAGTTTCGACGGGGACAGCTCTGCGCGATAGATGAGGGCCATGTGCGGTGACGCTACCGACGGCTGCCGGCGGCCCGCGCCGGACGGTCCAGGATCACAGCCGGTGTCGACGAGTCCGCTGACACCCAGCCGCGAGGTCCGGCGCCCTACTTGCCGTTGCCGTTCCCGTTGCCATTACCGTTCCCACCGTTGCCGTTGCCGTTGCCGTTGCCGTTGCCGCTCCCGTTGCCGTTCCCGCTCCCGTTGCCATTCCCACCAGCGTTGCCGTTGCCATTCCCCGGCGCAGGAGCAGCCGGAGCGGCCGGAGTAGGAGCGGCCGGTGCCTCCGCAGGCACCGACTCCGCCACCGGCACGGACGCCGGCGCCTCGACAACCGTCGTCACTGCTGCAGCGGGCGCCGGCTCGAGCACCGGCGTAGTAACCGGCGTCGACGTCGGAACTACCACGGGCACCGAGTGATCCGGCTCCTGCGCCACGAGGAACCCGCCCAGCACCACTGCACTCACCAATGCGAGCAGACCGGCCAGCACGAAGGGCCGACGCGAACGTCGATGCACCACAGGGAGAACCATCGTCTCGATCGAATCTGCATGGTCGAGCGCCCGTACGACCTCGGTGGCGGTGGGTCGGTCGTCAGGCTCTCGAGAGGTCATCGCCGTGACCAACGCCGCCCACGCCGGCCCCCACGTCGTCGGCACCTCCGGGTCGCGGTGCAGTCGCGCTACCGCGGCCGCAACCGCGTCGCCACCGAAAACCATTCGGCCGGTCTGACATTCGATCAGCACGAGACCGAGCGAATAGATGTCGGACGCGGGTGTCACCGGCCGGCCGACGGCCTGTTCGGGGCTGATGTAGTGGGCAGTCCCCACGGTCGCACCGTGTGCGGTGAGTCGGGCGCTGTCGAGGAACCGCGCAATGCCGAAATCGGCCAGCTTCGTGGAGTACTGCCCGGCGGATCCCCGCGGACTACCGAGAATGATGTTGCCCGGCTTGATGTCTCGATGGACGACTCCACGCGAATGGACGTAGGCAAGGGTGTCGGCCAACTCCCTCGCGTATCGAAAGACCTCGTCCGGCTCGAGGGGTCGTCCAAGCGATCGCATGGTCGGTCCGTCGACCAACTCCATCACCAGGTACGGCCGGTCGTCGAATTTCGCGTCGAACAGGGTGACGAGGCCGGGGTTGTTCAGCGCGGCGAGCGTGCGCATTTCGGCGTCGATGCGATCCGGGCTGTCGTCACCGGAGAAGCGGAAGAGCTTGACGGCGACGGAACGACCGAGAATCAGGTCGTCGGCGCGGTACACATCCGCCATGCCGCCGCGACCGACGAGGTCACCCAACCGGTACCTGCGGTCCAATACAACGGAATCCATGACGCCGACAACCTCCTCGACCCTCAGTATGGCGGGCAATGGTCCCCGCCGAACGCAGGACGACGCAATCCGACCCTTTCGGCCCAGTACGCTGAGTCCACATTCGGCACTCGCGGGGGGCGTTCAGGAAGGGTAGAAATCGTGCGCGACCTCCGCACCACCGAGTCAGCCGCGCAGGCATGGGTGTCGAGCCTGCGCATTACCTCTCTGTTTCAACCGGTGGTCGACCTTCATACCGGTGACGTGGTCGGCTTCGAGGCGCTCACGCGCGGTCCCGCCGGTGGCTCGATGGAATCGCCGGCCGCGTTGTTCGCAGCGGCCGCCGAACGCCGTGCGGTAGCGGAACTGGACTGGTCCTGCCGCACCACCGCGTTGCGCGGTGCGCTGGAGGCGAATCTGCCGACGTCCCTCCACCTTTTCCTGAACATGGAACCGTCGACGATGGACATGTCTCCACCGCCCGAAGTACGAGATGTTCTCGACGACTCGACCGGTCTGTCGATCACCGTCGAGATCACCGAACGCGACCTCCTGAGCGATCCCGGCGGTCTGCTTCGCTCGGTGGCGCACGCGCGAGAATTGGGGTGGCGGATCGCAGTCGACGATGTGGGTGCGGACCCAGCCAGCCTGGCCTTCCTCCCGTTTCTCCGGCCCGACGTGATCAAACTCGACATGCGGTTGGTCCAGAATCGATCCGATGCCGATACGGCTATGACCGTGATGGCAGTGGCCGCCGAGTCGGACCGAACGGGCGCAGCGGTTCTGGCGGAGGGAATCGAGACGGACCAACACTTGCGCGCTGCTCGCGAGATGGGGGCAACCCTGGGCCAGGGGTGGTTGTTCGGCAAGCCCGCACCGCTCGCGGCGTACCCCGGAATCGACACGGCCCCTACGATTCCCGTCGCGTCCGTACCCGCGTCGGTGACGGCACGCGTACCCGCGGCGGTGACACCGTTCGGCATGGCCTCGGCCGTCCGCAAGAATCGACGCGGTTCGTCCTTCGTGGTCTCGACAATCATGGACCAGCTCCGCCGCGGCGCACTTGCCGTAGCCCCCACGACCATCTGTCTGACAACGGTGCCGAACGCGGTCCGGGACGCGCACGGGTCCGACGCCCTCCTCTCCGAGAACTGCGCTCTCTACGCGATGTTCGGCGCCGGTCCGGCCGACTCCGCGGTCCGACGCGTATTCCTCCACCCCGACGAGCCACTCGCCGGTGAATGGTCCTTCGTCGTGGTCAATCCGCACTTCGCCGCAGCCGTCGTCGCGCTGCAGGACGCCGACGGGCAGTTCGCTTTCTGTCTGACCTACGACCGAACCCTCGTGCTCGCCGTTGCATCGTTGCTGCTGTTTCGTCTCCCCCGGGCCCCTACGCACTGAGAGCAGCACGCTACCGATACGCAACGGCGATCAGTGCTGTCGCATCGACTTCGAGTGCCCCACCGTTCGACACCGCAGCGAGGCGCTGGCCCAATTCGCTTCTGACGGTAAGTAATCTGTCGCCGTCCAGCCGGTCGATCCACCGACGCATACCCGTGCCGCGAGCTGCGGACCAGTATGCATCCACGTCGACGTACTCGGTCGACACCGTCTCTGCCCGAACAACAATGGAGCCGAATCCCGCGTCGGTCAGGTAGCCCGCTAGCACCGCAGGATCTGCGAACCGCAGCACTTCCCCATCGACCTCCATGAATCCGTTGCGAGCCATGACGATTCCGAGATCGGCGACTTGGGTGACCTTCCAGGTAGAGACTCCGACGGTGCCTCCCGGCCGGAGTACGCGGCGGAACTCGCGCAAGGCCACGTCGACATTCGGCAGAAACATCATGCCGAAACCGCACATCACCACGTCGACGGATTCATCGGGGAATCCGAGTGATTCGGCATCACCGACGGCGAAATCGACGTCGACGCCTGCCCTCTCGGCGTCCGAACGCGCACACGCGACCATCTCGGAGGACAGGTCCGTTCCGAGGACCGAACCAGTCGACCCGGCGAGCACGGCCGCTGGAATCGCCGCGGCGCCGCGCCCGCAGGCCACGTCGAGTACATGTTGACCCGGTTCGACGCCGACTGCATCGACCAGACGCGCGCCGAAATGCGCGAAACACCCGGAGCCGCCCTCGTCGTAGTTCGGTGCGACGCGATCGAACATCGCCGTGGTTGCCTGCTTGCGCTCGTCGTCCGGATCAGTCATCGCCTGCGCCTCTCGGAGAGCGACAGCGTACTGCGTTCGTGGACCGGAAGCGATGAGTCGTTCACTTCACCGGACTGCTGTAACTCCAGATCACGGTCGCGATCAGTTCGTAGGCAAGCGCCGACGGGTCGGGGTTGTCCGGCTCGACCATCTGCTGCGCCATGGCCCCGTCGTAGACGGCGAGGAGTGCACGTCCCATGGTGTCGGAATCGGGTGGCAGCGCTCGTCCGAACAAGGCGAGCGCATCGGCGACAAGGGGCACGAGGGCGTCCCGCATGGCCCGTCTGTGGGACGAAACCATCTGCGCCACAGCAGGATTGCGTGCGGCGTGCGCGTTGAACTCCGCGGTGAGAATTTGCCACGCCGGATCGAGGCGAAGTGTCGGCAGCGCCGCCGCCAAGACCGCGGACAGGGACGAGTGTCCCGTGCGGTCGACCGTTCCGAGGGCGGAACGGACACGATCGACGAGTGCGGAGGATTGCCGACGCCACAACGCGACGAACACCTCATCCATCGAGTCGAAGTTCGAGTAGAAGGCACCACGGGTGAATCCGGCGCGCTCACAGACTTGTTCGAGAGTCGCCCGACCGAAACCTCGTTCGACGAACACCTCCATGGCGCCGTCGAGCAGGCGTTCACGCGTTGCGGCCCGTCGTCGGGACATCTGGTGTTGCTCGGTCATACTTGATACATTAATGCATCGGATACATTTTCGTACCGAAACCGATCGCGAGTGGAGTGACGTGAACGCAGTGAAGACCGTCAGGTTCTGGCTGATACCGACCGTCGTGGTGGCGCTGCTGATGTCGCTGCTGTCCGCCCTCTACATCGGCGGCATCGTCGACCCGAAGAAGAGCCTCCACGACTTCCCCGTTGCGCTCGTGAACAGCGACGAAGGTGACACCCTTCCCTCCGGTCAGCCGGCGGACTTCGGACGGCAGATCGCGGACGGCCTCGTTTCGGGTATCGACTCGAGCAAGGTCGACCTGCAACCCATGGGTATCGCGCAGGCGCAGGACGGGATGGCAAGCGGAGACCTGTACGGCGCCATCGTCGTTCCGAGCGACTTCACCAAACGGATGGTGATTCTGGCCGAGGCCGGCGTGGTCTCGGGTGAAGTCGACAAGCCGGTCATCACCGTCCTGACCAACCCCCGAGCCGGCACGCTCGCATCCTCGCTCGTGACCACCATCGGCGACGAGGCCCTCGATGCCGCCAATACCACTGTGGGACAGCAGGTGACGAAAACGGTGGGCGATACGGTGACCGAGCCGATATCCGGTGCCGCTGCACTCACCTTGGCCCAGCCCATCGACGTCATCGTCACGCCGTACAACCCCTTGCCCGACGGAACCGGCCTGGGACTGGCTGCGTTCTACTACGCCTTGTTGCTGCTGCTGGCCGGGTTCACGGGTGCGATGGTGGTGAGCGCCTTGGTCGACGGTGCGTTGGGCTTCACCCCCACCGAATACGGCCCGTTCTTCAAACACCGGCAGACAGCCGCGATTTCACGGCTACAGACCATGTTCGTCAAATGGGTGATCATGGTGGGGATCGGGCTGATCGTCTCCGCGTTGTATCTGTGGATCTCGACAAGCCTGGGCATGCCTTCACCACATTCGTTGCTGCTGTGGATGTACGGTGCGCTGGCCATTGCCGCGGTCGGAATCACGGCTACGTCGATCGTGTCGGTGTTCGGCACAGCCGGTCTTCTCATCAATCTGATTCTCTTCATCGTCCTCGGACTGCCGTCCGCTGGAGCGACCATTCCGTTGGAGGCAACACCGAGGATCTTCGGCTGGCTCGCGCAATTCGAGCCCATGCACCAGGTCTTCGTCGCCGTGCGATCGATCCTGTATTTCGACGCACGTGCGGATGCGGGTCTCACCCACGGGTTGTCGGCGACGTTCGTCGGCTTGTCGATCGGGCTGACGTTCGGAGCGGTCACGGTCTGGTACTACGACCGCAAGGGTCTTGCTCGCCGCAACAGCGCCACCCCCGTGTCCTGAGTCTTGCTCACGACTGGTAGGGGCGGGCCCTCACATCGAATACCCTGCTAGAGCACACCTCGGTCGAAGCACCCGGCCCCATTCCGTGCACGCTGTTCACCGACCACACCGAACCTGGAGATCCCATGCTTACCCGCGACGTGTCCGCACGCCTCGATGTCGACATCACCGGCGACACCACCCTCGAATTTCAGATCGCCATTGCACCGCACCCCAACACGCAGGTGACCGAGTCCCTCTCCTTCGTTCTCGACGGAACCAAGATCGAAGCCAAGGAAGTCAGCGGCCCGCACGGAAACCGTATCCACGTGTTCCCGGCCGGCGTGGGCAACCTGCAGGTGGCCTACGACGCCACGATCGTCGGCAACACGACTCCTGCTCCCGTCACGGACTACGACATGAGCGTCTACCTCCGTCCCAGCCGCTACGCCGAAGCCGACAAGTTCTTCGGTTTCGCGGCAACGGAATTCGGCGACTACGCCGATTCCGAGGATCTGCTGGCCAAGGTTGCCGCGTGGGTCGGCAATCGCCTCGACTACGTACCGGGTAGCAGCGACCCAATCGACGGCGCAACCGACACCCTCCTGGCCGGCGCCGGCGTGTGCCGCGACTACAGCCACCTCGTCGTTGCGATGTTGCGCGCGCTCAACGTGCCGGCCCGCCTCGTGGCCGTGTACGCACCCGGGTGCGACCCGATGGACTTCCACGCCGTCGCCGAAGGTTTCGTCGGCGGCCAGTGGCGCGTCGTCGACGCGACGTGCCTCGCGCCGCGTCAGACCCTCGTGCGCATCGCCACCGGTCGCGACGCAGCCGACACCGCGTTCCTCGACAACCACAAGGGCGGCATCGTTCTCAACAGCTCCGTCGTGACCGCCGTCGTGCAGGGCGGTCTCCCCAACGACGACATCACGCAGCTCGTCTCGCTGACCTGATCGCCCGGCGACGGGAGTCGCGGGCAGACTCGGTCCTGCCTGCGTCTCCCGTCGGTGGCGACTCGGCGCTGTCCACCGTTCGGATGGCCGTGCGCTATCTTGATTACTACAGATCATGTAGTAATTCGTGGGCGAAGGGGGATGGTCGGTGACCTCGGCGCCCATGTCTCTCAGTTCCGCACAGTCCGACATCTGGTACGCCCAGCAACTCGAACCCCATATTCCCTTCACCATCGCGTACTACGTCGACCTGGTGGGGAGCGTCGACCACGCCCTCCTGTCGGCCTGCGCCTCACTGGTGCTGGCCGAGTTCGGGTGCTCGTCGATGCGCGTCGTCACCGTCGACGGGGTCCCGCACGTGACGTACGCGGACGACGCAGTCGACATTCCGACGATCGTCGACTGCTCCGGCGACGACGATCCCGAGTCCGCTGCTGCCCGCTGGATGACCGCCGACGCGTCGGGTCCGATGCCGCTCGACGGACCGCTGGTCCGTTGCGCCATCGTGAAACTCGGTGACGCGCGGTGCTTCTGGTACACCCGCGCACACCACATCGCTCTCGACGGATACGCCGGCATGATGCTCCTGCGTCGACTCGCCGAGAACTACGGCGAAGTACTGCAGAGCGGCGAACTCCCACCTCTTCGAACACCCAATGTGGACACACTGACGTCGGCCGACGACAGATATCGCGCGTCGAGCCGCCACCAGCGGGACCGAGACTTCTGGACAGCCGTCGTCGCCGACCTTCCACCCGCCGTCACACTGACCGCCTCGCCGTGTGAGCCCACTGCGTCGACCCTGCGCGTGGGTTGCGTTCTCGACACCGATCTGGACCTCGCACTGTCACGTACCTCACGGGCACCGTCCACCGTCGTGATCGCAGCGTTCGCGGCGTACCTCGCCCGGATGACCGACACGGACGATGTCGTTCTCGCGCTTCCGGTGTCGGCACGAACCGACGCGACGCTGCGACGTGCGGCGGGAACGGTGTCGAACGTCGTTCCGCTCCGGCTCACCGGCATCGGCGCAGGGACGGTGGGAAGTGCGATGAAGGATGTCGAGACCGCGGTCTTCGGCGTGCTTCGGCACCAGCGATACCGTCCCGATTCCGGCGGCTTCGCGTCGGGCCGTTTCGGCCCCGTGGTCAACGTCATGATGTTCGACCGGCAGGTCTCGCTCGGCGACGTGACGGGCGACGTTCACATCCTGACCACCGGTCCCACAACGGATCTCGCGCTCAACATCTACCCCGGCGCCGCCGACAGCACGCTGCGAGTGGACTTCGAGGCGAACCCCGCAACGTACGACATCACGGACCTGTCCACACATCACCGACGCTTTCTGCACTTTCTGCGCAGCTGGTCGGACGAGCACGGCGACGACAGAGCGATTTCCGATCTGCCGCTCCACCTCGTCGACGACCTGGCCGCGCCGCATCACGGTCGAGACGTCATCGACAACCGTTCGCTATCCGACCTTCTCGCGTCTTCCCTGCCCGGTTCGCTGGACTCGACCGCGGTGACCGACCGCGGGCAGCGATGGACCTACCGGCAGTTGCACGATCGATCCGACCGGCTCGCCGCACGGTTGGTCGGTGACGGTATCGGGCCCGAACACTGTGTTGCCGTATCGATTCCGCGTTCCTTCGAGTCGGTCCTCGCATTGTGGGCGGTGGCTGCATCCGGAGCGACGTACCTGCCGTTGGATCCGCTGGCACCGCCCGAGCGGGAAGCGTTCATGGTGACCGACAGCGGGGCGGTCCGTGGGCTGACGACGCACGGCCGGTCGACGGATCGCACCGCGCTCATCCCCTGGTTGCACGTGGATTGCGTCGACGACGGTGTAGCACCGCTGAACAAATCGGCACCCGTCCGAGAAGACCACGCCGCATACGTGATCTACACGTCCGGTTCGACCGGGCGGCCCAAAGGTGTTGTCGTGACCCACGCCGGGCTCGCCGGGCTCGCCGAGGAAATGCGCGCGAGCTACGGCTTGAACTCGTCGTCGCGGGTGTCGCACTTCGCGGCACCGGGATTCGACACGGCACTGGTCGAAGTCTTGTCGGCGGCCCTGGCCGGCGCCACGGTCGTCGTGATCCCCGACCACGTGTACGGCGGCGGAGAACTGACCGAACTGCTTGCACGAGAACATGTCACACATCTGTTCGCGACTCCGTCCGCTTTGGCCACCGTCGACCCGGCACCGCTCGACGACCTGTCGGGGCTCATCGTGGGCGGAGAGGTGTGCCCACCGTCGCTCGTCGACTGCTGGGCCGGGCGTGCGACCATGCGTAATGCGTACGGCCCCACCGAGACGACGTGCAGTGTCACCCTGACCGACCCGCTGGTGCCCGGCCGGCCCGTGAGCATCGGGCGGGCCATGGTCGGCGTGACGGCGATTCTGCTCGACCGTCGGTTGCGTCCCGTCCCCGTCGGGGCCGTGGGCGAGCTCTATATCGTCTCCCCCGCTGTCGCACGGGGATACGTCGGTGCCGCAGCGCAGACGGCGGGCCGGTTCGTGGCGGCACCGACCGGAGGGGCGCGTATGTTCCGGACCGGTGATCGCGCGCGGGCGACGGCGTCCGGTGCATTCGAATTTCTCGGCCGCACCGACGATCAGATCAAGTTGCGCGGGTTCCGAATAGAGCTGCGAGAGATCGACTCCGCGCTCGGAGATGCACCCGGTGTCGCCCTCTCTGCCACCGTGCTGGACACCAGATCCGTCTTACCGACATTGGCGTCGTACGTGGTGCCGACCAGCGACAGCATCGACAAGAACCTCGTCCGAGAGCACCTGGCCACACGCCTGCCGTCCTACATGATTCCGGCCTCGATCACGGTCCTCGATGCGCTCCCACTGACGCCCAACCGCAAGCTCGACGTGGCGGCCCTGCCATCGCCCGACCTCGGAACACGCGGTGTCGAACCGGTTTTGGCGTCGACTCCGACGGAACTTATCGTCTCCGGCGCCTTCGCCCTGGTGCTCGGATCGCACGAGGTGGACGTACACACGTCCTTTTTCGATCTCGGCGGAGACTCCCTGGCCGCGACGAGGGTCGTCGGGCGGGTCAACGTCGACGCGGCGGCGTCGATCGGCGTCCGTGACATCGTCGAGGCACCCACCGTCTCGGCGCTCGCGTCACGTGTCGAGGAAACGCGGGGAGCATTGCTGTCTCGGCCCGTGCCGGGGTCGGCACGGGAACGAGCGGTCGTACCACTGTCTCCTTCTCAGCGCATCATCGATCGTTCGATCGCGACCGATCGATACAACCTGCCGTTCACGATCACCGTGCGCGGCACCGTCGACCGCGACGCTGTTCGAGGCGCTCTGCGCGACGTGCTGGAACGACATGCGAGTCTGCGCACCCTGCACCCCGACGGCGGCGGACAGGTGACGCTGCCGGTGCCGGACTCCCTGTCGTCCCGCCCGCTCGAACCGTTCTCGGACACAGCAATACGGGCCGTCCTGGAACACAGATTCGATGTCCGCTCCGAGTTGCCCATCGTGACAACCGTGTTCGACGTGTCCGACACCGAAGTTGTTCTCTCCTGCGCAATTCACCACATTGCGGCGGACGGATGGTCACTGGGCGTGCTGGCTCGCGACCTGGCTGCGCTCTACGTCTCGCGCGCCGCCGGGATCCAGGACGCGCTGCCGGCGCTCCCCCTCTCGTACGCGGACTACAGCGTCTGGCGAGCGGATGTCGACACCACCGGTGATCTCACCTTCTGGCGCGAGGAACTCGCCGATGTTCCTGCGTGCCTGACCCTTCGGACCGACCGGCCTCGGCCGCCGGTGTGGTCCGGTCATGGCGCGCGGGTGGTGTCGACGTTCGACCGCACGACGCTCGATGCGATCGAGGTTCTCGCCCGCAAGCGCGGCACCGGCGTGTACACCGTTCTGCGTTCGGCTCTGGCGGTGTTGCTGGGCAGGTGGTCCGGCCAACGAGTAGTGGTGATCGGGACACCCGTTGCAGGACGCGATGATCCAATGCTCGACGACGTCGTGGGCAACTTCGTCAACACTGTCGCCTTGCGGGCCGAGTTGTCGCCCGCCTCGACCTTCGCCGCCCTCGTCGACGACGCCCGGCGCACCGAAGCCCGCGCGCTCGACCACACCGACTTGCAGTTCGAAGACATGGTGGACGCCGTGGGATTCACCCGCACGCCGTCGATCCATCCCTGTTTTCAGGTGGCACTGTCCCTGGACCGATTTGCGCCGTCGTCGATTCGAATCGGTGACGTGGAGGTTCACGTGGACCCTCGGCCGACCGATGTCGCGCACTGCGACATCCACGTTCACCTCACCGAGCAGCGGCGCCACGACGGTGCGGACGACATGGCGGTGGACATCGTGTACGCGACGGACATGTTCGATGAGCACACCATGGAAGAGTTCTCGCGCCAGTTCCACGAGATGGTACGGACGGTGACGATCGAACCCGATTCGTCCATCGACCAACTACTACAAGATATGTAGTATCAACACATGTCCACTGTCGACGGCCTCCCCGCGCACATACTGCTCGTCCACTTCATCGTGGTCCTGGCCCCGCTGACGGCAATCCTCGCAATCGTGTGCAGCCTCTGGCCCGCCGCACGTCGACGGCTCGTATGGCTGGTCGCAGTCCTTGCGGTGGTCACTCTGGTGATGACACCCATCACCACGGACGCCGGGGAGTGGCTGGAGAAGCGGGTCGAGCGCAGCGCCGCCGTCCACAAGCACACCGAGCTCGGCGACACGATGTTGTACTACTCGATCGCACTCGTCGTCGCCGCTGCCGCGCTGGTATTCCTGCACCTTCGCGAGCGACGGCAGGCAGGAGCGCCGACGCTACTGAAAGCCGGTGTCGCAGTGGTGTCCATCGTGGCCGGCATCGCGTCGATCGTCGGGGTCTATCTGATCGGCGACTCGGGGGCGACCGCAACGTGGGGTGACCAGGACTACTCGGTCGTCGGTCCGAGTGGTGAGGACGGATAGTTCACCGAAACATGTCGGTGCTGACCTCTCCCGATTCGGGGGAGACCACATCCTGCACCACGTCGGCCAGCGCGGCGGTCAGCGCGCAGGCGAACACCACGAGAACCACCGCGACGGCGACGACGATGCGCCGCTGCGGGGCCGGCGGCGGGCCGGACAGCGCGCGAACGCGGCGAACGACGTCGCCCCCCGTGCTCGCGAGTGCGGCGGACCCCGATCCGCCGGTACCGCGAGAACACACCAGCGCGGCGCGGGCGAGTGACGTCATGGCCAGCCGCCGATCCCCGTGGGCGGCGCATTCGTCGGCGTGCCGTTCCGCTGCGTGACGCACCGCCGACGACGCACCGCGAAGTGGTGGAACCAGCTGCGTGGCAACTTCGGTCAGCTGCACCGACACCTGGTGCCGGTATCGCAGATGAGCTCGCTCGTGCAGTACCAGCGCGTTCACTTCGTCGTCGGACAGCTGCGCGACGAGCCCTGAGGTCATCACCACCGCGCCACCACCGGACGCCACTGCGAACGCGTCCGGTTCGTCGTCGTCGATGACCAGCAGTCGGGTACGCGGGTCCGCACGGTGCCCGAATTCAGCCGCGGCTCTGCTGCTGGACCGCACGCGGAGCAGATGACGAAACACTTCGACGATCCTCCAGGCGACGAGGGCGAGCAGCGCCACACCCATCACGGAGAACCACCGAGAACCGGCCGTGACCAACACGGTCCCCACGGCAAGCGCAGAAGCTGCCGCGGAGACGGCGAGAACGAGCGCGACACTCGGCAGCACGATCACCGCGGTGGCCGGCACCAGCCACCGATCGCCCCGGTGCACCACACGTGCCATCAGCACACACAGCAGCCATGGAGCCGTGGCGACCGCTCCCAGCGCGATCACGGGTGGTCGCGCTCGCGAGATGCGGACTCCGACAACAGGTTCAGCAACGTCGCCTCGTCTTCGGGGTCGAGCGCCGCAACGAAACTGGCCAGCACGTCCGCTCGCTCGGTTCGGGCGTCCAATTCGGTACGCATCCGCAGGGCAGCACGCAACGCCGGTAGCGAATCGACGGGTGCAGCAAGCGAATACGCGAACGCGCGACCCTGCTTCTCCCGGACCACCAACCCCTTGTCGGTCAAGCGCACCAAGGCGGTCATGACCGTCGTGTGCGCAAGAGACGGATCGATTCGATCACGAACATCGGCAACGAGCAACGGCTCGCTGTCACCGAGGAGAGCGACAATGGCGTCCTCGAGGTGTCCGGATCGTCGGCGCATCACATGTGACCCTCTCTCGCATCGTCCTCGTCGATGGTAGGCGACGGTAGGCGACGGTCAGCGACCGAGCGCGTCGTTCGCGAACGCCACCGTTCCATCGAAGATTGCCTGTGCATCGTTGTCCATCGTCGCGACGTGAAAGCTGTTCGTCAGCAGGGTCTCCGACACTGTTGTGGCAGTGGCGTTCTCGATCAACAACTTGCCCGACAGCGGTTCCACGACGTGATCGTCGATACTGCGAAACAGCGTGACCGGGCACGTGAGCAAGCCCAGGTCGGCCCGCGTCACGGCCCACAGTTCCTGCAGTGACACGAACGCCGGCACCGGGGTTCGAGAGTAGGCGGACTCGACCACACCGGGCTTCTTGATGTCGCCGGCGATCGCGGGACGCGACTTCACCGCCCAGGCAATGTATTTGGCCAGTTTGGCGTCGACCCGCTCGGTCGCGAACGCGGGATTGACCAACACCAGACCTGCGACCTGTCGTTGTTCGGCAAGCCGCGTCACCAACGTGCCGCCCATCGACAGACCGGCCGCGAAGACGTGGTCGCACCGTGCCGCCAGGTCGTCGTAGGCACGTTCGATCTCGCCGTACCAGTCGTGCCACGTGGTGGTGTTGGCGTCCTGCCACGTGGTTCCGTGTCCCGGCAATCGCGGCGCACGCACTGTGAAACCTGCACCGGCGAGGTGCTCGGCCCAGCCGCGGACCGACGCGGGATTTCCGGTGAAGCCGTGACTGACGACGAATCCGACGGGGCCGCCGTCCGCGGAGAACGGTTCTGCGCCTGCAACGATGTTCATCCGATTCGACCTTCGCCTCGATGCTGTTCGATTATTCGCCTCGCGAGTTCGATGACCTTCACGTTCATGTCCTGCGACGTTCGCCGTAGCAAATCGAACGCCGTGTCGTCGTCGATGTCGTGCAACGCCATCAGCAACCCAATCGCTTTCCCGATCTCGCGGTTACTCAACATTCCCTGCCGCAGCGATTCCGCCTGCTCGCCCTTCGCGACGGCGGTCGCCGCAACCGACGCAAAGGCCGTCATCAGGACTGCCTGCTCCACCGACTCCGTCGTGAAGACGCCCGGTGTGTCCGTGAACAGGTTCAGCGCACCGACCTTGCGTGAGTCGATCAGCAACCGGAACCCCATCGCACCGCGCACCGGCGTGCTCTCCACCACTGCGCGCGCCAGTCGAGGCCACTCCGAGACACCCCTGAAATCGGGCTCCACCTGAGCGGACTCGTCGATGATCGCGTCCAGACACGGACCCTCTCCCGTCGCGCGTTCGAGTTCGTCGACCTGTCGGGCGACATCGTCGCTCGCAGCGACCGTGCGGTAGACATCGCCTTGTCTCATCATGATGCTGGCGTGATCGCAGCCGTCCACCAACGTCGCCGCAGCATTCGCGATCGCGTCGTACACGTCGTCCGCAGTGGACCCGCGATAGACGACCTTGCCGAGGCCGGCGAACACAGCCGCAGCCTCGGCGATGGGAGCACTGTCAGCCATGCATCGAAATCCTCTCCTGAGCCGGAACGGGGGTCGGTCCACCGACTGTTCCCGCGCCGACGAATCAGCCTACCGATGCCGACACCGAGGATGTACCGCCGATAGGCCACGACACAGGTATCCTCACCCGTGAGCGCGTTCGCGCGTGTGTCGGAAGTCCTTGTGCACCCGGGTACGGGTGCACCGAGCGGTTTGGTCACGCCCTTGTCGATGTACACCCCAGAACCCAACTTCGTCGGTACCTGTCCCATGTGCAACAGTTCGTGTTCCGCCGAGACCGTGGTCACCATCCGGAACGGGTCCGAACACTCGGCGTCGTACGCCGGATGTGACAGCTGTGGTTGGGAAGGTCCGGCCGAGCTGACACGGACGTGAACGCAGCGCATCCGTGAGACAGTTAGTGGATGTCGTCCTTCGAATTCCCTCAGCTCGACGCCCGAACACGTGAGCTGATGCTCGAAGAGTACTCGGCAGACTGCAGAGGCAAACGCCTCTACACCGGTGATCGCCTGAACGACGAAGGTCGACGACTCTTCACCGAGGCGCTCGAAGGCGCTCTCGCCGAGGGCACACCACTGTCGCTCCAGCAGGTTCTCGAGCCGGTACCCGGCTCGCTGTGGCACCTCGAGGTGCGGACCAGCGCCCTCAAGACCTCGACGACCGCCCGCACCTCGGCGCGGACCCTGGCGGAAGGTGAATACAACCGCTTCTACATGCGCGCGATGTGCCGCCGTGCGACCGACAAGGGTGGAAGCGGAAAGGTAATCGTCAGCCAAGGCAAACGGGGCGCCAACCGCCGACTGGACCGTGCCGTGACTGTGCAGGTCGGCGATGTTCTGTCCGCGTCGGCCGTCCTGGACGACCTGCGTCGGCCCCCCGGCACGGCGACCGCGACGGGCGTCCCGAACGGACCCAATTCGGGCCTTTCCATCTCCTACGTCCCGGAGTGACGCAGGTAGCCTGAACGGCATGAACAGCCTGCTGCTGATATTGGTCGTCCTCGCCGCGGTGGTCGCCGTGGTCATGATCTCCCAACGCCGCAAGGCGGGTGCCACCGCTACACAACTCGACGATGCCAAGGCGGACGCGCGTCAATCGATCGAGCGACTGGGCGGTCAGGTCTACAGCCTGGTGGGGACCGATACCGCGTCCAAGCAGGCCATCGCCGACGCCTCCGAACGACTCAATGCCGCGGGGTCCCAGATCGATCAGGCGGCAAGTCCCGCCCAGGCTCGCCTGGCGAAGCAGACTGCGCTCGAAGGTCTCTACTACATTCGCGCCGCGCGTCTGGCCATGGGAATGGACCCCGGCCCGGAGGTCCCCAGCATCGACGGTCAGCGCAGCGCCGGATCGGTCACCGAAACTCGGAAAGTCGATTTCGAGGGCCGCGAGGTCGAGGCGTCGCCCAACCCGTCCGACCGCACACCCAACTACTACCCCGGTGGACGCGTGGCCGGTCGGCCCGTTCCCGCAGGCTGGTACTCCGAACCCTGGTGGAAGCCGGCGTTGGTTGCCGGCGCCTGGGGCGTCGGCTCCATGTTCCTGTTCTCGGCCATGTTCGCGGGCATGTCAGGCGTCGGGTACGACGCGCAGGCCTTCGAGAGCGGGTACGGCGACGGGTACCAAGACGGCATGGACCAGGGCGGGCAGGACCAGGGCGGGTACGACCAGGGCGACCAAGGCGGGTACGACCAAGGCGACCAGGGCGGGTACGACCAGGGCGGCTTCGACGGCGGCCAGGATTTCGGCGGCGGCGGGGACTTCGGCGGTGGCGGAGACTTCGGCGGTTTCTGACCCACCGCTCGGGCAGCCGCAGCGTCAGCTGGTCTGGCAGACCGGACACCAGAACAGGTTGCGTCCCTTCATGTCTGCAATGGAGATCGGGTTGCCGCACACCCGGCACGGTGAGCCGGCGCGGCGGTAGACGTACGTGCGGGGACGACCCCGACCGCCGCGGCCGTAGGGCGCATCGCCGTGGTCGTACTCCTTGTCGATGGTGATGATCTTGCCGCGCCGCACCCCGACCTTCATCAGCTCGACGAGGTCGGTCCACATCTCGTCCCACTCCCCCGACCCGAGCTGCTTACCGGGCTTGAAGGGGTCGACCCGATGCCGGAACAGCAACTCGGCGCGATAGACGTTGCCGATGCCGGCGATGACGTTCTGCTCCATGAGCAAGGCACCGATCGGCATGGCGGACTTGTGAATTCGGTTCCACGCCTTGTCCGGGTCGGACTCCTTGCGCAGCGGGTCCGGGCCGAGTCTCGCGATCAACGCGTCGATTTGGGTGTCGTCGTAGATCTCGCACGCCGTCGGCCCGCGTAGGTCGGTTCCGTACTCTTCGCCGATCATGCGCATCCGTACCTGACCGACGGGATCGGCCATCGGCACGGACTGCTCCGAGAACTTCCCGTACAGGCCCAGATGCACGTGCACGGTCGCGCCGTTGTCGTACCGGTGCAGCAGATGCTTGCCCCAGGCGTCTGCGCGCTTCAGGACGTGCCCCGATACCCATTCCGCGCCGTCGACGAAACGTCCTTGTGGAGAGGACAATTCGACAGGTTTACCTGCGTAGCGCTTCTGGTGGAGCTTGGCCAAGCGGTGAAGTGTATGACCCTCAGGCATGCGATCCGGGAACCTCGGGCGCGACGCCCGTGCGCTCGTACTCGGCCAGGATGTCGATACGGCGCTGGTGGCGCTCTTCACCGGACCACGGAGTGGACAGGAACGCGTCGACGATCGCCAACGCCTCGGGCAGCGTGTGCATGCGGCCGCCGATGCCGATCAACTGTGCCTTGTTGTGCTGACGAGCGAGCTGAGCCGTCTCCACGCTCCAGGCAAGCGCGCAGCGAGCGCCGGGGACCTTGTTCGCGGCGATCTGCTCACCGTTGCCGCTGCCGCCGAGAACGAGGCCGAGGCTCTCCGGGTCGGCGACGGTGCGCCGCGCAGCATCGATGCAGAAGGCCGGGTAGTCGTCGACCGGGTCGTACTCGTACGCACCGCAGTCGATCGGCTCGTGGCCCGCGGCCGTGAGGTGATCGATGATCTGCTTCTTGAACTCCAAGCCGGCGTGGTCGGCACCCAGGTATACGCGCATGCCTAAAGTTTGACAGGTGCCGAAACGCGTATGGAATGCAGGCGTCGACGGGGCGCGCGGAGCGTGGATCGTGGCGATCACGGACGGGGCAACCCTGCGTCTGCACGCGGCGCAGACCGTCTCCGACGTCCTCGACGTGACCGCCGAATGCGTCGCGGTGGGTGTCGACATGCCGCTCGAGATGCCCGACACCGGCTATCGGCCGTGCGAGCTGGAAGCGAAAGTTCTTCTCGGCCCGGCTCGGTCGTCGATCTTCCATACGCCGGTGCGCGCCGTGCTCGACACCGAGACCTACGTCGAGGCGTGCGCGGTGTCTCGCGCGATCACCGGCAAGGCGATCAGCAAGCAGAGCTGGTATCTGCTGCCGTCCATCCGGGCGTGGATCGCGGCCGACGTCGATCGCACACGCATCGTGGAGGTACATCCGGAGACGACGTTCCGGGTGATCGGCGACGGGGTGACCGCGTCCAAGAAGACCGCACAGGGCGCCGGTCAGCGCATCAAAGCGCTGTCCGCGTTTCTTCCGCCTCGCACCCTGGTCGACGCGATGGCCACCATTCCCCCCGGCCCGGCCATGGACGACGTGCTCGACGCCATCGCCGCGGCCTGGTCTGCTACGCGCTTCGCGGATGGAGAGGCGCGGGTCCTCGGCGGCGAGATCGCGGTGTGAGGCGGCTGCGCCACACGGGTGTGAAAAAGAGTCCCCCTGAACTCATTTTCACACCCGTGTGCGGAGCGCCTAATCGAACTGCGGATCCTCGTCGCGGGTGCGCTTGAGCTCGAAGAAGTGCGGGTACGACGCAAAGGTCACCGACGCGTCCCACAACCTGCCGGCCTCCTCACCGCGCGGGATCCGGGAGATGACCGGGCCGAAGAACGCAACGCCGTTCACGTGGATGGTGGGCGTACCGACGTCCGGCCCCACGGCATCCATGCCCTCGTGGTGACTCTTGCGCAGCGCCTCGTCGTAGTCCGTGCTCGACGCGGCGTCGGCGAGCTCGGCGGGCAGGCCCGCCTCGGCGAGCGCCTGCGGGATGACCTCGTCGAAGTTCCTGTTGCCCTCGTTGTGAATTCGAGTCCCCATCGCCGTGTACAGCGGCAGAAGCACCTCGTCGCCGTGAGCCTGCGCAGCGGCGATGGCCACGCGTACCGGGCCCCACGCTGTCTTCATCATCTCGGCGTACTCCTCGGGGAGATCCTTGCCCTCGTTGAGCACGGCGAGGCTCATGACGTGGAAGTTGGCGTCGATGTCGCGCACCTTCTCCACCTCGAGAATCCACCGTGACGTGATCCAGCACCACGGGCAGAGCGGGTCGAACCAGAAGTCGGCGGTGTCTTTTCCGGTCGTCTGTACCGAGTCGGTCACAAAGGATCCTTCCATCGAAGTAGTTGCCTTCCCATTGTGCTCCCGCGCTTGTCGGCTGGGCATGATGGGATGGACATCACGACCAGCCCGACACGAACAGAAAGGGCCACACGTGGTTGCCCCCAATTTGACCCGCGACCAAGCCGAGGAACGCTCTTCCATCGTTTCCGTCGACTCCTACCGCATCGCGCTCGACCTCACCGACGGCGCCGGAAACCCCAGCGAGAAGACCTTCGGATCGCACACGTCCATCGCTTTCCGCGCGACCGAGGGATCGTCGACGTTCGTCGACATCGTTGCGTCACAGATCAATTCGGCAACCCTCAACGGTGAGAGCATCGACGTCTCCGAGTACGACGAGAGCACGGGCATCGCCCTCACCGGTCTCGCCGACACCAACGAGCTCGTCGTCGACGCGCAGTGCGTCTACTCGCATACCGGAGAAGGACTGCACCGCTTCGTGGACGTCTCCGACGATTCGGTCTACCTATACAGCCAGTTCGAGACCGCCGACGCCAAGCGCATGTTCGCCTGCTTCGATCAGCCGAACCTCAAGGCGACCTTCGACCTGAAGGTGACGGCGCCGGACAGCTGGAAGGTCATCTCGAACGCGCCGCACGCGGCAGAACCCGCCGCCGGGGAGCACGTCTTCGACACCACGCCGATCATGAGCACGTACCTCGTCGCGCTGATCGCCGGCCCGTACGCCGAGTGGACGGACGAGTACTCGGACGAGCACGGCACCATCCCGCTGGGCATCTACTGCCGCGCCTCCCTCGCCGAGCACATGGACGAGGAGCGTCTGTTCACCGAGACCAAGCAAGGTTTCGAGTTCTACCACCGCAACTTCGGCACTCCGTACGCGTTCGGAAAGTACGACCAGCTGTTCGTGCCGGAGTTCAACGCCGGCGCCATGGAGAACGCAGGCGCCGTCACCTTCCTCGAGGACTACGTCTTCCGGTCCAAGGTCACGCGGTACAGCTACGAGCGCCGCGCCGAGACCGTGCTGCACGAGATGGCGCACATGTGGTTCGGCGACCTCGTCACCATGACCTGGTGGGACGATCTGTGGCTCAACGAGTCCTTCGCCACGTTCGCCTCGGTGCTGTGCCAGTCCGAGGCAACCGAGTACACCAATGCGTGGACCACGTTCGCCAACGTCGAGAAGTCGTGGGCCTACCGCCAGGACCAGCTGCCGTCGACGCACCCCATCGCGGCGGACATCCCCGACCTCGCGGCGGTCGAGGTCAACTTCGACGGCATCACCTACGCCAAGGGTGCGAGTGTTCTCAAGCAGCTCGTCGCCTACGTGGGCATCGAGGACTTCCTCGCCGGATTGCGCTCGTACTTCAAAGAGCACGCGTTCGGCAACGCCACGTTCTCGGATCTGTTGTCGGCACTGGAGAAGTCCTCCGGCCGCGACCTGTCCGACTGGGGCGCGCAGTGGTTGCGCACGACCGGGCTCAACACCCTTCGCCCCGAGTTCGAGGTCGACGACGCCGGCAAGTTCACCTCGTTCTCCGTCCGGCAGGACGGCGCCGAGCCCGGTGCGGGTGAACGACGTGTGCACCGCATCGCGGTCGGCATCTACGACGACGACGACAACGGAAAGCTCGTGCGCACCAAGCGAGTAGAGCTCGACCTATTGGTACAGGAGCTCACCGAAGTCCCCGATCTGGTCGGCGAATCCCGAGGCAAGCTCGTGCTCGTCAACGACGACGATCTGACCTACTGCTCCGTGCGGCTCGACCCGGAATCGCTCGAGACACTGATCGCGCGTATCGGCGACATCGCGGACTCGCTCCCCCGCACCCTGGCCTGGTCGGCGGCGTGGGAGATGACTCGTCAGGCGGAGATGAAGGCACGCGACTTCGTCGCGCTCATCGAGCGCGGCATCGGTTCCGAGACCGAAGTCGGTGTCGTGCAACGCCTTCTGCTGCAGGCGCAGACCGCCGTGGGTACCTACGGTGACCCGGAGTGGGCGGAGAGCACTGGCTGGCCGGAGTTCGCGGACAGTCTCGTGGAGCTCGCACGAACGGCCGAGGCCGGTTCGGATCATCAACTGGCGTTCGTCAACGCGCTCGCATCGTCGGCGCTACAGGAGCGGCACACCGACATCCTGCGTGCGCTGCTCGACGGGGACGTCGACGGCCAGGGCCTCGGCGGCTTGACCGTCGACACCGATCTGAAGTGGCGCCTCGTCACTGCTCTCGCCGCGGCCGGTGCCATCGACTCCGACGGTGAGCAGTCACCGTTCATCGATTCCGTTGCGGCAGAAGACAACACGGCGGCCGGCGCTCGATCTGCGGCGGCTGCTCGGGCTGCCCGACCGCAGAAGGCGGTCAAGGAGTCGGTGTGGAAGCGGGTGGTCGAAGACGACACGGTTCCCAACATCACCGCGCGCGCCATCATCGGCGGGTTCGACGAGCCGGGCCAGGGGGACATCCTGGAGTCCTTCGTCGACCGGTACTTCGAGGACATCCCCGAGGTCTGGGCGCGGCGGTCGAGCGAGGTCGCACAGACCGTCGTCATCGGGCTGTATCCGTCGTGGTCGATCAGTGAGGACTCGGTCGCCAAGGCGGACGCGTTCCTCGACGGCGACCACCCGCCGGCTCTGCGTCGTCTCGTCATCGAGGGGCGCGCAGGTGTGGTGCGCGCACTCGCTGCGCGGGCCGCGGACGCGCAGTAGAGGGCGCCCCTGACTCAGGGGCACCCCCACTACCGGAGGCCGGTCGGGGTCTGCGCCATCTATCGAAAGTGCCCCTCACTCGGGAAGCGAGTGAGGGGCACTTGTCGTCGGTGGCGAAGGCTACGGCGCGATGACGGCCGCGCTCATCACCCGCACGGCTGCGACGAGACCGTCGATGAGGTTGCCGTCGCGAAAGGATGCGGTGGCGGCGGTGATGCCCAGCTGCGCGACGCGATCGCTCACGTGCGCATTGCGGCCCGAGCGGACCTCGATGGCACGCTCGTTGGGCGACACCGCCACGAGCACCGAGGTGTTCGCATCCGGCGTCGTCGGGAACAGCGCGTCGGCTCCGGCCGCGGTCTCGGACCCGAGGTCACCGACGTAGACGTTGAAGCGGATGCGAGTCGACCGGGTTGCCAAGGCCAAAGTCTCGTCGAGCTGCAGCAGCTCGGCGGTGCTGAACGGCAGCTCCTGCGAGTTGAGCGATCCGATCTGATGGACCGCGGAGATGCGCCCGCTGGCGGTCAGCACGTGGCCGACCGGGAGGTCCTCCTCGGAGATGTTCTGCTTGACCAGATCACCACTTGCCACTTGCCGTGCCTCCGATCAGATCTGCCGGCGCCGCGTCGAGCTCGGCGTGCCCGCTGTGATGGCTCGACGAGGTGATCTCGTCGGTGGCGCTCCACAGGATGGGATCGCGGTCCCAGGTGTCGCCCAGCCGATACGGCTTGGGGCTCGGGTTGTTGGTCTTGGCCCGTGCCATGTTCCACGCACCGATGACGATGATGGCGACCACGGGTATGACTCCGAAGAGAAGGGCCGTCTCGAGGATGCTCACGCCGGTTACGGTAACCGATTCGAGCAATTTCGGCGCTACCGGGGTCGGCGGTTTCGCCGCCTCACGCAGCACCTTCGCCGAGGTACCGAAGCCAGGTCGGGTCGAGTTCCTTGGTACTGGCGATCAGGCGCCAGTGCGGGCCCTTCGGCGGCACCAGTGCAGCACGCAGAGTCCACCCGATCTCCGAGAGCAGCTTGTCCGCCTTGCGGTGGTTGCACGATGCGCAGCACGCCACGCAGTTCTCCCACGAGTGCTCGCCGCCGCGACTTCGCGGCACGACATGGTCGATCGTCTCGGCCTTGGATCCGCAGTACGCGCACCGGAAACGGTCGCGGTGCATCAGAGCGGCCCGAGTCATCGGGACCCGCGCTCGGTAGGGGACGCGAACGAAGGTTCGTAGCCGGATCACGGAGGGAACCTGGACCGACAGTCCTGCGGACCGAATGAACGGTCCCTCTTCGTCGTCGTGGACCACGACTGCCTTCTCGCACACGAGAAGCACGACGGCGCGGCGCATCGGGAGCGCGGTCAGCGGTTCGTACGTGGCGTTGAGTAGCAGGACGCGGCGTTTGGCCCAGGCGGGAACGGAGTCACCCGCGGGCGGCGTGTCGGAGATCGGCGGAGCGCCGCCGGCCACCACGTCGGCGACAATGGCGTCCGCTTCGGCGACTTGGGCGTCGGACACTCGACCGATGGATACATCGGGTCTGTCCGGTACTGCATGAAGAGCGGAAGCCCCCGACGAGCGATCGTCAGCGGGCCCCAGTTGTCGATGCCTGTGGCTCTTGTTCTTCATGCCACCTCCAGTGACCGGTAGCGGTACGGCCGGTGTCACTGGTTGCGGCACTGCCGACGCGCTCGAGAAGATGCATCACAGTCCACCACGAAACCGATCGGCGCGCACGCTCATTCCGCGCCCCCGCGTCGTCCATTCGGTGAACGTTCCGTGACCGGACGCACCCACTGGACTCGGTGGCGCGATCGCAGTGGATCCGTAGACTCTGTGCGTGTATCCCTTCGAGCAGACTGCTGTCCTTGCCCTGCAACTGTCCGACACGGGCCGCAATTGGCTCATCGAACGTCCTGCGCAGATCCTCGGGTATCTGCTTCTGGCCTTGGTGATTCGCTTCCTTCTCCACAGGACCATCGACAGGTTCACCACCAGGCGAAAGCCGTCGGATCGGTCGCCGGCCATGCTTCGCCCCCTCAAGGACCGTGCTCCTAGCGGCCTGAAGACGTCGATTCTCACCGAGCGCCGCAGTCAGCGTGCGCGCACCATCGGCTCGGTTCTCAAATCGGCTGTGTCCGTTGTGATCCTGGTGTGGTTCCTACTCTCGGCACTCACAATCGTGGGTATCAACGTGACCCCGTTCATCGCGTCGGCAGGAATCGTCGGTCTTGCCTTCGGTTTCGGCGCGCAGAACCTGGTCCGCGACTTCCTCTCGGGCATCTTCATGCTCCTCGAGGATCAGTACGGTGTCGGCGACGTGGTCGATCTGGGCGAGGCCAGCGGCACCGTCGAGTCCGTGGGCCTGCGCGTCACGACGGTGCGCGACGTGTCGGGCACCCTGTGGTACGTCCGCAACGGAGAAGTGCTGCGTGTGGGCAACATGAGCCAGGGCCACGCCGTGGCGGTGCTCGACCTTCCCGTCTCGCACAGCGCCGACATCGACGAAGCGTGCGAGGTGGCCGAGCGAGCCACGCAGTCCGTGATCGAGAGCGGCGACTTCGACGAGGACGTTCTCGAGGCACCGGAAATGCTCGGTGTGAACGCGGTGACCGCGGACACCGTGACCATCCGCATCACCATCAAGGTTCGACCCGGCCGCCAATGGGCAGTCCAACGTCGTCTGCATCGGGCAATTCTGGACGCGTTCGACGACTCGTCGATCGCTGCCCCGTATCCCCATGGCCGCCCGGGCGGCCCCGTGCAGACCCTGACCAAGTAACCGGAGGACGGACACGATGACCGAGCCGCAGCAGACGTTCTACGACGCCGTCGGTGGTGCCGAGACGTTCCGTGCGCTCACCGCTCGGTTCTACGAGGAGATCGCCCGCGACGAGGTGGTGCGCCCGCTCTACCCCGAAGAGGACCTCGGGCCCGCGGAACGGCGCATGCGGATGTTCCTGGAGCAGTACTGGGGTGGGCCTCGGACGTACTCCGACGAACGCGGTCATCCGCGGCTACGTCTGCGCCATGCACCGTTTCGGATCGGACCCCTCGAGCGGGACGCCTGGCTTCGCTGCATGATGACGGCGATCGCGTCCATCGACTCGGCCACCATGGACGACGAACACCGCCGCCTTCTCGTCGAGTACGTCGAGATGGCGGCGGCGTCGATGGTCAACTCACCGCTGTAGCGACGAGCGTCAGGCGAACGCCTTCGCAGACTTGGAGCCCTTGAGCTTGCGCATGACGCGCATCGTGAACCAGAGGGTCTTCGGCAAGTGGGGGCGGAGGATGGCGTGCTTGCGAACGTAGGTCGGGACGTACCACTCGGCCCACGTTCCGGCCGCGAACAGCGCGGCGTCGCCGGCGCGCAGTGTGCGGGCATCCCCGTTCGCGGCACGAACGACGACCTCACCCTCGATGATGTGGATGGTCTCGTCGCTGTCGAAATACCAGTTGAAGCGTCCGGCCGTGCAGTCCCAGACCCAGGTCGAGGTACTGCTGTCGAGACTCTGAGACCACTTGCCGCTCCGTGCGACCGGGTTGCCCTCCAGAATCCAGGTGGGCTCGATGGGTGCCGGTTGGAGCACCACATCGTTCAAGCTCACAGACTCGAAAACCGAACTTGTCATCCGCGTTCCTTTACCTTTTCTTGGAAATTGGTATGAAAGTACATGACGAACCGGTCACTGTGCATCATTCAAGTAAACGAATCGGCGAAATTTTCCGACGGGCTCGGGCGGGGGCGGCGGGATGGGGACGACTCGTTTGGCACTATGAGCCCTTGTGAGTACTGCGACCGAACCCCCGCGCGGCAGCGCGGCCGAAGACGACTGGTGGACGGACGCGGTTTTCTATCAGATCTACCCCCGATCGTTCGCCGACTCCGACGGTGACGGCGTCGGCGACCTGGGTGGTGTCCGCGACAAGCTGGGCTACCTCGAACTCCTCGGTGTCGGCGCCATCTGGCTCAGCCCTGTCATGCGCTCCCCCATGGCGGACCACGGCTACGACGTCTCCGACCCGCGGGACATCGACCCGTTGTTCGGGTCGCTCGAGGTCATGGACGCTCTGATCGTCGAAGCACACGCACGCGGGATCAAGGTCACCATGGACCTCGTCCCCAACCACACGAGCGACCAGCACGAGTGGTTCCGGGCCGCCGTGGCTGCACCGGCAGGGAGCGACGAACGATCGCGCTACATCTTTCGGGACGGCCGGGGCGACGGGTCGCAGCCGCCCAACAACTGGCCCAGCATCTTCGGCGGACCGGCCTGGACCCGCGTCGTCGAGCCGTCCGGCGAACCCGGACAGTGGTATCTCCACCTCTTCGCACCGGAACAGCCGGACCTGAACTGGGAGAACCCCGAAGTTCCCGAAGACCTCGCACGCACGCTGCGATTCTGGTTGGACCGTGGCGTCGACGGATTTCGTATCGACGTCGCACACGGGATGGCCAAACCGGCCGGGCTTCCCGACATGGACCTCTCCGTCAACGAGCTCCTCAAGAACGACGACAACGACCCCCGCTTCAATCACGAGTCCGTCCACGAGATCCACCGCGGTATCCGCCGAGTGATCGACGAGTACCCGGGCGCGATGACTGTCGGCGAGATCTGGGTCGAGGACAACGAACGCTTCGGCGAGTACCTGCGGCCCGACGAGCTCACCCTCGGCTTCAACTTCCGGCTTGCCGAAGCGGCCTTCGACGCGACGGCCATCCGCGATGCCGTGGACAACTCGATCGCCGCGGTCGAACGCGTCGGAGGTACGCCGACGTGGACGCTGTCGAACCACGACATCACCCGTGAGGTGACCCGGTACGGCGGCGGGTCCGTGGGGCTGCTGCGCGCCAGAGCGATGGCATTGTTCATGCTCGCCCTCCCGGGAGTTCCGTTCGTCTACAACGGATCCGAGTTGGGACTGCCGAACGCCGACCTACCCGACGAAGTGCTGCAGGACCCGGTGTGGGAACGATCCGGTCACACCGAGCGTGGGCGCGACGGGTGCCGGGTACCCCTCCCCTGGGAGGGCGAGACGCCCCCGTTTGCCTTCTCCACCACCGCGCAGACGTGGCTCCCCATGCCGGCCGACTGGGCGTCGTCGACAGTCGAGGTGCAACTCGAAGACGTCGACTCCATTCTCAACCTGTACCGCACGGCGATCGAATTACGTTCGGCACGAACAGAATTCGCGCACAGCGGCATCGATTGGTACGGCAGCCCGCCGGGGTGTCTTGCGTTTCGACGCCGCGGTGGGCTGATCTGCGCACTGAACACGACAGACGACGCCATCCCGCTTCCACCGGGCGAGCTGCTCCTGACGAGCGCGCCGACCGAGGACGGACGCCTGGCGCCCAACTCGGCCGCCTGGCTGGTGTGAGATCAGCGAACGCTGAGCGGTAGTCGCGCAGTTCGGTTGACGGCAACCGATCCGTAGCGGGCGTCGAGGCGCAGCCACGACCTGTTGGTGCGCACTCTCACGGCCTCGTCCAGGGAGTCCGGCGCGAATCCCATGGCGTTGAGCGCGAACACCATTCGCATGGGAATTGCCGCGCGGCCGCCGTCGCCCACGACCTCGAGCACGTTCTGATCGAGCAGCGACACCGGCGGACCCTGACTGTGCTCGGACGCCAGCTCGACCCCCCGCTTGGCGAGGTCCACCAGCACCTGCGCGGGGACGTCGTCGACGTGGGCGAATCCGTCCTCCGGTGGTAGGACTCCCTGCCACGCAGAATCCATCGAGAAGCCGAGTTCGAACGGCGAACTGTCGGCTTGCCGAACGGACGCGAGCACCGCGTCGGCGGCCGCAGTGGTGTCGGCCGGGGCCACGGTCCCGCCGACCACCCGCACCGCCATCACCTCGAAACCGGTTGGCGCCCATGTCTCGACACGATCGCGTCCCCGCCGCCGCAGCCGCACGACCGCGGCCTCGTCCAGCCGGATCGCTCGGTGCAGGAACGTTGCCAGATCGTCCCGGTCGGCTGCCGACGGCACGGCCAGGGATCGCTCGGCGAGGGCGGTCACTCCGACTGCCACCGCAGCAGGTAGTCGCGTTCCTCCGTGGTCAACCGCCGCAACCGTTGAGTGTCGATGTCGAACGTCGCGATCTGCGTGGACGCGACGATCGCCGGCGGCGACGACATGTCGGCCCCGCGAGGGCGCACCTCGTAATTCGCGGTGAAGTCCACCGCCCGCACCTTCGACGTCCACATGAACACGTCGAGCGGTGAATCCTCGTGTCTGAGTTGGCCTCGGTACCGAACGTGGAGGTCGGCGATCACCGCGGAGTTGCGCAGCGATGCGGTGGGGACACCGTCGGCCATGAGCCACGGGATGCGCGCTTCCTCGAGAAGGGTGACCATCCGGGCGTGGTTGATGTGTTGATACACGTCCATGTCCGACCACCGCACCTCGACCGCGCAGTGATACCCCACCCGCGCGGCGATGTCCGTCACCGCGCCACCTCCGTGCGGCTTCCCGCGCCGCGCACCATGCTTCGCACCTGACCGGCAGCAACCGACAACGTTGCGAGGTCGAGCGTTCCCGATTCGCCGATCTCCCGCAGCGCCGACCGGGCCCGCGACAAGCGTGAGGCGTTGCCGGCTTCCCACTCGGTGATCATCTCCGCGGGCGTCTCCCCCGGTTCGCCGCCGGCCAGAACGTCGAGGGTCAACGAGCGGAGCGACGCGTACAGGTCGTCACGCAAAGCCAACCGCGCCAACGCGTGCCAGCGATCGCCACGCTCGAGACCCGACACTGCCGAGAGCAACCAGTCGACGCCGAGGTGCTCGTCCAGCGCGAAGTACAACCGTGCGACGTCTGCTTCGTCGTAACCACCGATGTCACTCGACTCGATCACGTCGAGAAGGCAGAACACGTCCAGCAGCCGGTAGACCTGCAGCGCCAATTCCTGCGGCGCTCCCGCGTCGATCGCCACCTGCGCCCGGATCTCGTTTCCGCGAGCTTGCCTGCCCTGCAACCATTCCGAGATGGATGGGGACAAGGCGCGCACCTTGCGGGCGAACCGCGTGATTTCCGCTCCGACTGCGATCGGCTGCGGGCGGTTGGACAACAGCCAGCGCGATCCACGATCGAGCAGTCGGCGCGATTCGAGGGTCAGCAGGTCCGACGCTGCCGTGGGCATCGGCGTCTGCGCGATGGTCGTCCACAATTCGCGCATGCCGAAGATCTGCGTGGTCGCGGTGAACGCACGCACCGCGTCCGTCGCACCGACACCGGAGTCCTCCGCCAACCGGAACGAATAGGTGATACCACCGAAATCGACTGTCTCGTTGGCGATTCTGGTCGCGACGATCTCGCGGCGGAGCGGGTGCGCCTTGATCGACGTCGCAAACCTGTCCCGCAGGGGCTCGGGGAAGTAGTCCGAGACCAGGCCGGCGAACACCTCGCCGTCGGGCAGATCCGTCGCCAGCAACTCCTCCTGCAGCGACAGTTTGACGTGGGCCATCAGCGTCGCGAGCTCGGGCGAGGTCAGGCCCGTGTGGTTCTGTTCGCGCCGGGCGATCTCGGACTTGGACGGCAGCACCTCGAGCTCCCGGTCGAGGCCCGTCCGGGCCACCATGTCCGCGATCAGTCGCGCGTGCACGCTGATCAGGGCCGGTGCGTCCGAACGCGAGGTTCCCAGCAGATCGTTCTGAGCAACGTTGTCCCACAACACCAATCGGCCGACTTCGTCGGTCATGGACGCCAGCAACGTGTTTCGTTCGTTCTCGGCCAGTTCACCCGAGTGGACCAGGGTGTCGAGGAGGATCTTGATGTTCACTTCGTGATCGGAGCAGTCGACACCGGCCGAATTGTCCACGGCGTCGGTGTTGATCTTGCCGCCGGCGGACGCGTATTCGATGCGCCCCAACGCGGTGACACCGAGGTTGCCGCCCTCGCCGACCACTTTGGCGCGAATGTCGCCGCCGTTGACGCGCACCGCGTCGTTGGACTTGTCCCCCACGTCTGCGTCGGACTCGATGCGCGCCTTGATGTAGGTGCCGATGCCTCCGTTCCACAACAGATCGACGGGCGCCCGCAGGATCGCACGCATCAGTTCCGGTGGCGACAGGGCGGTGACGTCCGCACCGAGGCCGAGGGCGTTGCGCGCGGCTGCGCTGATCGGAACCGATTTACGCGTCCGTTCCCATACCCCGCCTCCGTCGCTGATCAAGGACGTGTCGTAATCGGCCCAGGACGAGCGGGGCAGTTCGAACAGGCGTGACCGCTCGGCGAACGACCGAGCCGTATCCGGGGTGGGGTCGAGGAAGATGTGCCGATGGTCGAACGCGGCCACGATTCGAAGATGCTCGCTCAGCAGCATTCCGTTGCCGAACACGTCGCCGCTCATGTCACCGATTCCGACAGCGGTGAAATCCTGTGTCTGCGTGTCCACGTCGAGCTCGCGGAAGTGCCGCTTCACGCTCTCCCAGGCTCCCTTGGCGGTGATGCCCATCGCCTTGTGGTCGTAACCGACCGATCCGCCCGACGCGAACGCGTCACCCAACCAGAAGTCGTATTCGGCCGACACTTCGTTGGCGAGGTCGGAGAACGTCGCGGTTCCCTTGTCCGCGGCCACGACGAGATAGGAGTCGTCGCCGTCGCGGCGCACTACTCGCTGGGGCGGAAGGGTTGCACCCGTGGACCTGTCGAGGTTGTCGGTCACGTCCAGCAGTCCGGCGATGAACAACCGGTAGCAGGCGCGCCCCTCCGTCGCGGTGGCCTGTCGGTCGACGGCGACGTCACCGGTCGCGGTCGGTGGGCGCTTCACGACGAATCCGCCCTTGGCACCGACGGGAACGATCACCGCGTTCTTCACCGCCTGCGCCTTGGCGAGTCCGAGCACCTCGGTACGGAAGTCCTCGCGTCGATCCGACCAGCGGAGTCCGCCGCGCGCGACGGATCCGAAGCGCAGATGCACTCCCTCGACCCGCGGCGAGTAGACGAATATTTCGAATCGCGGCTTGGGCTTGGGCAGTTCGGCAATCGCCCGCGGATCGAACTTGAGCGACAGGAAGTCTCGCGGCGCACCGCGGTTGTCGACGACGTACTGATTGGTGCGCAAGGTAGCGCGAATGAGTCCGAACATCGCGCGCAGGATGCGATCCGCGTCGAGGCTGACGACCTCGTCGATGAGCGTGGTCAGTTCGGCAGCGAGCTCGTCCGCACGGTCGCTCGACGCGGTGTCGGGCTCGAATTGGGCTTCGAACAGATCGATCAGCAGCCGCGCCGTACGCGGGTTGCTCAGGAGCACGCCTTCGATGTTGAACTGGCTGTACGGAAAACCCGCCTGCCGCAGGTACTTCGCGTACGCCCGAAGCACCACCGTCTGCCGCCATTCGAGACCCGCTCGAAGCACGAGTTCGTTGAAACGGTCCGCTTCGGCCCGGCCGTACCAGACGGCGGTGAACGCATCGTTGAAGCGGCGGCTGACGCGTTGGGCCATCTCGTCGCCCGCTTCGAGCTCGGCGTCGATGTCGCGGTCGAGCGCCCCCCGCAGCACCTCCCGCCCGGCGGTGAGTCCGAAATCGTATATCCAGCAGCGTGATCCGTCAGGGCGAACCACCGCGTAGGGACGTTCGTCGACTACCTCCACTCCGAGACTCTGCAGCACCGGCAGCACCTGGCTGAGGGAGACCTCGTCACCGGCGACGTAGAGCGAGAACCGCCAGTGGCCGGTTTCGGAGTCCGCCCGGCGGTAGAGCTGCAGATCGATCGAGTGCTCCGGAAGTGCCTGGATGCGCACGATGTCCGAGACCGCACGGGTTGCGTCGAAGTCCTGCTTGTACGCATCGGGCAGCGACTCCCCATAGTGCGCCGCGATGTCCGGGGCCACCACCGTGTCCAGGTCGGCCACCGTGCGCAGAGAGTCCTCCCAGGTACGCGTCGCCTCGGTGATCAGTGCTTCGAGACGCAGCCGGTGGTCTTCGGACAGATCGGGGTCGGCGGGCGAACCGGGTTCGAACCGCACCGTGAAATGCAGTAGTGCGTGCGCACTTTCGGAGACCCGGGCGGTGTAGTCGATCGACACCCCGCCGAGCTCGGCGAGCAGAATGCGTCTGATCTCGAGCCGCACTCGGGTGGTGTAGCGCTCACGCGGCAGATAGACGAGGGCGGAGACGAATCGCCCGTATCCGTCTCGCCGCAGAATCAGCAGGACATCACCGCGCAGACCGATACCCTCCACTGCGGTGATGGCGTCGAACAGCGTGTCGGTATCCACGGAGAACAGTTCGGTACGGGGGAACGACTGCACCGTCTCGAGCATGGCCTGCCCGGAGTACGACGTGAGGGGATGACCAGCGCGCTCGATCGCCCGGCGCACCCGTCGTCCGACGACGGGAATGTCCAGCACACTGCCGTGCAGCGCGGTGATGGTGAAGGCACCGGCGAAGCGATGCTCGCCCACCTCGTTACCGTCGTCGTCGATGTCCTGAACACCGACGAAGTACGGGTAAGCGGATCGGTGAACCGACGCCGAGCTCGACCCCTGAGTCAGCACCAGGAGATCGCTGCGGCCGTCGATCCGGCCGGGCAGATCCACGTCGTCCGCTCCCGCATACTCGCGCAGAATGCCCAGACCTGATTCGGGAACCGGAACCAGAACGCCCGCGTCGAGGCGGTAGCGACGGTAACCGAGGAGCCGAAAGTTGTCCTCCGACAACCACCGAAGCAGTTCGGCCGCGTCCTTGCTGTCCTGCGAGGCGTCCGTACCGTCCAAGCGATCGGCAAGCTCGCGTTCGGTGGTCCGCATGGCCTCGGTGTCGGCGTCGACGCGTCGAACGTCGGCGAGCACTCGCGGCAGAGACTGTTCGATCGCGGACAGCACGGCCTCGGAGGTGGACGGATGCAGCTGCACGTGAATCCACGATTCGACGGTCGAGCCGGCGTCCGCGGCGGCGGCGTCGATGTCACCGATCTCCCGAATGGATCCGTCGTCGCCACGGGTGACACACACGATGGGGTGGACGACTTCGAGGATGTTCGCGCCCAGATCACCGAGCAGCGCGGTGACGGCTTCGACCAGCATCGGCATGTCGTCGGTGGCTACCTGCACGGCGGGGCCGAGGTCGCTGTCACTGCGCCGGTACACCGTGACGACGGGCTCTCCCGGCTCCCGCGACGACGCGAGTTCCCGGTGCCGACGCAGCACTTCTTCGCGGGGCGCACGGCACATCGACTCGAATTCGCTCGTGTCGACGTGGCGGAAATAGAGTTCCTCGTCCGACGCAATCCCGTCGGGTCGTTCCGCAGGCTCCACAGTCCTGTCGGGTCGTTCCGCAGGCTTCATTCCTCCTGCTGCCCCTACCGACGAACTCATCGAACCCCACCCTCTGGTTGATCGTGCGAGCCGCACCTGCGACGTCGCCACGAGCCTAGTGCCGACGTGCCGCGCCAGGGGAGACTCCATGAAGGCACCCGAGATGAGGGCGAAACACCGAAAAGGCGCGCGGGTCAGCTGACCTCGGACGCCACCGAGAACTCGTCGAACAGTGATCGTTCCGCGTCCGACCACGGGCGCGATGTCTCGGTTTCGGACTCGAAACCGACCATCACTGCGACCACTTCAGCGCAGACGCGGCCGTTTCGGTCCTTGACGACGTGCTGGATGTGGCAGCTCGTCGTCCCCACCCGGGTGACCGACACCTCGACCTCGAGGGGACCCGAGTTATCGGTGACGGGATGCAGGTAGTCGACCTCGAGCCTGCGCACCACGGTCGCACCGCGGTCGTCGAGACGCGACAGGAACTGAACCCGTGCTTCCTGCGCGTACTCGACGTACCGAACGTTGTTCACGTGCCCGAGACGATCGGAATCGGCCCACCGCACCTGGAGATGTGCAGTGAACGTCGCTCCCGACATCGGCGGCCGTCAGTCTCTGGTGAGCTTGCGGTGCGTCACCCGATGCGGGCGCGCCGCGTCCGGTCCGAGTCGCTGCACCTTGTTGGCTTCGTAGCCCTCGAAGTTGCCTTCGAACCAGTACCACGCCGCTTCGTTGTCACCGAAGCCGCCTTCCCACGCCAGGATGTGGGTACACGTGCGATCGAGGAACCAGCGATCGTGCGAGATCACCACGGCGCAGCCCGGGAATTCTTCGAGCGCGTTCTCCAGCGATCCGAGGGTTTCGACGTCGAGGTCGTTGGTGGGCTCGTCGAGCAGGATCAGGTTGCCACCCTGCTTGAGCGTCATCGCGAGGTTCAGACGGTTGCGCTCACCACCGGACAGGACGCCGGCCGGCTTCTGCTGGTCGTGTCCCTTGAAGCCGAACGAGCTGATGTAGGCGCGCGACGGGAATTCCTGGGTGCCGATGACGATGAAGTCGAGGCCGTCGGACACCGTCTCCCAGACCGTCTTCTTCGGGTCGATGCCCGAACGGTTCTGATCGACGTAGCTCAGCTTGACCGTCTGACCGATCTTGACTTCGCCGCCGTCCGGCTCCTCGAGTCCGACGATCGTCTTGAACAGCGTCGTCTTACCGACACCGTTGGGGCCGATCACTCCGACGATTCCGTTGCGCGGCAACGTGAACGAGAGATCCTTGATCAGGACGCGGCCGTCGAAGCCCTTGTCGAGATGCTTCACCTCCACCACCACGTCGCCGAGGCGCGGCGGGTTCGGGATCTGGATCTCGTCGAAGTCGAGCTTGCGGGTCTTGTCCGCCTCGGCAGCCATCTCGTCGTAGCGGTCGAGACGGGCCTTGTTCTTGGCTTGGCGTGCTTTGGCGCCCGACCGCACCCAGGCCAGTTCGTCCTTGAGCCGCTTCTGCAGCTTCTGGTCCTTCTTGCCCTGCACCTCGAGGCGCTCGGCCTTCTTCTCCAGGTACGTGGAGTAGTTGCCCTCGTACGGGTAGAGACGACCGCGGTCGACCTCGCAGATCCACTGCGCGACGTGATCGAGGAAGTACCGGTCGTGGGTGACGGCCAGGATGGCGCCGGCGTAGGCCGCGAGGTGCTGTTCGAGCCACAGCACCGACTCTGCGTCGAGGTGGTTGGTCGGTTCGTCGAGGAGCAGCAGGTCGGGTTTGCTGAGCAGCAGCTTGCACAGCGCGACGCGACGCTTCTCACCACCGGAGAGGTGGGTGACGCCCTCGTCGGGCGGCGGGCAGCGCAGTGCGTCCATCGCCTGCTCGAGCTGCGAGTCGATTTCCCACGCGTCGGCGTGATCCAGCTTCTCCTGCAGATCGCCCATTTCCTCCATGAGCTCGTCCGAGTAATCGGTGGCCATGAGTTCGGCGATCTCGTTGTACCGCTTGAGCTGCACCATCGTCTCGCCGAGGCCGTCTTCGACGTTCTCGCGGACGGTCTTGCTCTCGTCGAGCTCCGGCTCCTGCATCAGGATCCCGACGGTGGCGCCCTGCGCCAGGAATGCCTCACCGTTTCCGGGCTGGTCGATCCCCGCCATGATCTTGAGGATCGAGGACTTGCCGGCGCCGTTCGGCCCGACGACACCGATCTTCGCTCCCGGCAGGAAGCTCATGGTCACGTCGTCCAGGATTACTTTGTCGCCGTGCGCTTTGCGCACCTTCTTCATGGTGTAAATGAATTCCGCCACGAGTCCCTCTCGAATTTGCTTTTCGTCGCTTACCTGCGGTGTTGCAGCGGTAATGCGTTCGCAGAGAGTCTAGCCGCTGGCGACGACCGCCATGAGCGCCCCGGCTCGTCCAGGTCGGGGCGCTCACGGGTCAGACGCCGACGCTCTCGCGCTCGTCCGACTCCTCCGATTCCGACTCGAAGTGCTCGGACGTGTCCTGCTCCGCCGCCGGCTCGACCGGAGCCGGCTTGACCCGCTGCATCATGACCGAGCATCGCGAGAGGTCGGGCCCCACGGCAATCGCGCGAATGTCGAGATCGGCCCTGGACACGCCCTCCTTGGTGACGTACTCGTTCGTCTTCGCCACTCCGTGGACGATGACCGGGTCTCCTCGCATCAACGAGCTGGCGACGTTCCCCACCAACTTGTTCCAGCAGTTGACCGACGCGTAGAGCGTCCCGTTGTCCACCCACTCCCCCGTCTCGCGGTCGAAGCGGCGTGCGTTGCTGGCCACCCGAAAGCTGTACACCTCGGCCCCGGTGGTGGTGATGCGCTTGACCGGGTTCGTGATGATCTGCCCGACCACGGTCATGTAGGACTCGTACATGTCTCTCGCCTCTCGTTGGTCCGATTCGAGCGGATCGAATCGGGAGAATTCGAGTATGTGAGCCGTGTCGGCGTCTCGGGAGACACGACGGCGAACTGTGGACAACCGATGTCGGTTGTCCACAGTTCGCGTGAAGGGTGTTGCGCCGGAGCGCAATCTATGCCGCGGCCAATTCGCCCGACGACGTCAGCAACGTGGCGTAGCGGCCGCCGCGCTCGACGAGTTCGTCGTGGGTTCCGGATTCGGCAACCCGGCCGTGGTCGAGGACCATGATGCGATCGGCGTTGCGTACCGTCGAAAGCCTGTGTGCGACAACCACTGTGGTACGGCCGACCATCAGAGTGTCCAGGGCGTCCTGCAGCGCTCGCTCGGTGGCGTTGTCGAGCGCGCTCGTCGCTTCGTCCAGCAACAGGATCGGCGGGTTGCGAAGGACCGTGCGCGCGATGGCGAGTCGCTGCTTCTCCCCACCGGAGAATCGGTATCCCCGTTCCCCGACCACGGTGTCGTATCCGTCGTCGAGGGCGGTGATGAACTCGTGGATCTGCGCCGTCCGGGCGGCCTCCTCGATCTCGGCGTCCGTGGCATCGGGCTTGGCGAACCGCAGGTTCTCGCGGATCGACGCGTGGAAGAGGTAGGTCTCCTGCGACACGACGCCCACCAGACTCGACACCGACTCGAGCGACATGTCACGCAGGTCCACTCCGTCCACGGTGATGGAGCCGACCGTGGGGTCGTACAACCGTGCGGTGAGGTAGCCGAGAGTGGTCTTGCCGGAGCCGGTTTCGCCGACCACGGCCAGGGTGCTTCCGGCCGGGACCGTCAGATCGATGTCGGTGAGCGTGGGTGCGCTCGCGCTCGGGTAGGTGAAACCGACGCTGCGGAAGGACAGTTCACCGCGCACGTCGGACACGGTGGTGGCGTGCGCCGGCTCGTCGATCTCCACCGGCAGGTCGAGGTATTCGAAGACGCGGCCGAACAATGCGAGCGAACTCTGCACTTCGACACCGGTGTTCAACAACATCATCGTGGGCCGGAACAGCTGTGTCTGCAGGGTGGTGAACGCGACCAGGGTGCCGACGGTGATGGCGTTTCCGTGCCCGATGGTGAAGCCGGCGAACCAGTACACCAGAGCGGGCATGGCGGCGAAGCTGATCGACATCGTGGCCATGCGCCACTTTCCGGCCATCATCGACTGCAACTCGACGTCGGCGACCTCCGTCGACCGCGAGGTGAACCTGTCGGTGAGTGCTCTCGACGCACCTGTGGTCTTGCCCAGGAGAATTCCGCTGACCGAGAGCGACTCCTCGACCTGCACCGACAGGTCGCTGAGCAGCCGCTGCCGGGTTCCGGAGATGCGACGACGCTCGTCGCCGATCTTGCGGGCGATCCGCACGAACACCGGAAGAATGAGAAGCGAGAAGATGGCGAGACGCCAGTCGAGAAGGAACAGGGCGACGACGGTGGCCGCGACGGTGGTGGCGTTCTGAGCGATCGAGGTGGCCGTGTTGGTGACCACCGACTGCATTCCGCCGATGTCGTTGGCGATGCGCGACTGGACTTCACCGGTACGGGTCCGTGCGAAGAAGCCGAGCGATTGCCGCTGTAGGTGCGTGTACACGGACACGCGAAGCTGGTGCATCAGCTTCTGGCCGATGCTGTTGGACATCCAGGTCACGGCGACGCCGAGCACGCTGGTGACGACGGCGATGGCGATCATGCCGGCGGCGAGGACGGTCACGAGGGTGACGTTCGCTTCCGGAATTGCGTGATCGAGCATGTCGCGCAACAGGAGCGGTGATCCCAGCGCGACGATCGCGCTGATCACGATCACCAGCGACGTGAGCGCGATCTGGGGACGGTACGGGCGGAAGAGTGCGACGACTCGGCGCAACGGCGCGGGATCGTGTGTGTCTTTGGTGAAGGGTGCTGTCACGAGGACCTCCTGAAGTTCAATTGCGAGGCTACCTCATTATGAGGCTGACTGACACAACGCTAGACTCGGCGCATGCATTCCCGCGACCGTGATCTGTCGGATTCGTTCATGACCGTCGCGCGCGACATCCGGCGTCGGCAGATGTCCGCCCTCGAGCCGTTCGGACTGTCGCCGTCGCACAGTCGAGCGTTGCGCGTACTGGCCCGTGCCGACGAGCCGGTCCGACTCGGCTATCTGGCCGAACGACTGCACATCGTGCCGCGCTCGGCCACGGACGTGATCGATGCGCTCGAACAATCGGGGCACGTGCACCGACGCTCGGACCCGGCGGACCGCCGCGCCGTACTGATCGAGCTGACCGCCTCCGGTCGCACCTTGGTCTCGGAACTTGCCATCGCACAACGTCGGACCTCGTCCGATCTCTTCGACGTCCTCGACCCGGCCGAGCGGGACCAGTTGCGCTCGCTCCTGGACCGCATACAAGAAAGATCCGGCGCACCCGACCACCTGTGAAGTGGTCGGGTACACCGGATCCGGGATCTCTGCGACGTCAGTGCCCGACGACGATGGCTCCCTCGGCCGCGTCCGCCAGCTTGCCCGGACGAACCAGCACGGCAGCAACCACGGCGCCGAGGAGGAAGATCCCCGACGACCACCAGAACGTGGTGGTGTAGCTCGCGACCTCGGCGTTTGCCTGAAGCAGTGCGGCGCCTGCGGCATCGGTGACCGATCCCATGTGTGAACTCGCGTAGCTCGTTCCGGCCGACGCAGCGATGGTGCTCAGCAAGGCCGTTCCGATGGAGCCACCGATCTGCTGCATCGTGTTGACCGTCGCCGACGCCACACCCGAATCATCGGCGCTGACACCGGAAATGGCGCCCTGCATGGCCGGAGCGAAGGTTGCGCCCAACCCGACACCCATGATGATGAGCGACGGCAGGATGTGCGACACGTAATGACTGTCGAGCGTGATGCGCGTGAGCAGAGCCATGCCGATCGACGCGATGACCAGACCGGAGGTCATCAGAATGCGAGGACCGAAGCGCGGCAGGATGATCGACGTCGCCACGGTTGCGGTGACGATCAATGCGCCGATCATCGGCATGAACGCGAATCCGGTGGTGATCGGGGTGTACCCCAGGGTGTTCTGCAGGTAGTAGGTCAGGAACAGGAACACCGCGAACATGCCCGTGCCGGTGATGAACATGGCCAGGAACGACCCGCCGCGGGTGCGATCGAGAACGATGCGTAGCGGTAGCAACGGGTGCTCGACGCGGTTCTGCAGGTAGACGAACACTCCGAGCAGAACCACACCGACCGCCAGGAAGCCGATGGTCACGGCATCGGCCCAGCCGTCGGACTCCGCGTGTGCGAAGCCGTAGACGATCGAGAACAATGCTGCCGACACGGTGACTGTTCCGGGGATGTCGAGCTTCGGGCGGTGCGCCGAGGTGGTGTGCCGCTCGAGGAGCAGGAACCCGCCGACGAATGCCACCGCGGCGAAGATCAGGTTGACGTACAGGCTCCAGCGCCAGTTGGCCCATTCCGTCAGTACGCCACCGAGCAGGAGACCGATCGCGCCACCGCCGCCGGCCACGGCGCCGAAGATGCCGAACGCCTTCGCACGTTCCTTGGGATCGGTGAAGGTGGTGGCCAGCAACGACAGGGCAGCCGGCGCGAGAAGCGCACCGAAGATACCCTGACCTGCGCGGGCCGCGACCAGCATGCCGAAGTTCACGGCAGCGCCGCCGACTGCGGACATCACGGCGAAGCCGACCAGGCCGATCAGGAAGGTGTTACGACGACCGAAGAGGTCGCTGAGCCGCCCACCCAGGAGCAGCAGGCTGCCGAAGGCGAGTGCGTAGGACGTGACGACCCACGATCGGTCGGCGTTGTCGAAGCCGAGATCGAGCTGGGCGGCGGGCAGGGCGATGTTGACGACGGTCGCATCCAGCACGACCATGAGCTGCGCGAGACCGAGAACACCGAGGATGAACCACCTGGTGTTCGAGTTCTTCGCGGGTGCGTCGAGCGCCGGCGTTGTGTCGACTCTCTCAGTGGGTGATGTGGACATCGGGTCCTCGAATTGTCTATGCGGAGGTGTATCCTCCGGTTAAGCAAGATAGTAGCAGCTATGTGGAGGAACCACCTCCGCTTAATTTTCGAAACAGGACAAACGTGACTGTGAACCCGGACACGGTGAACCGCCCCCTCCGTGCGGACGCCGAGCGCAACAAACGTCGGATCGTCGACGCAGCCGCAGAATTGTTTGCAGCACGCGGCATCGACATCACGCTCGACGACGTGGCGGCGCACGCCGGCGTCGGTGTCGGCACCGTGTACCGACGATTCGCCAACAAACTCGAACTGATCGACGGCGTCTTCGAGCAACGGTTCGAGGATCTCCTCGAGCGCGCACGGATCATTCTGGGCAGTGACGAACCCTGGGATGCCATGGTCGAGTTCTTCGGTTGCGTCTGCGAGGGCATGTCGATGAATCGCGGCCTCGGTGAGATTGTCATGGGTAGCGACGACGGTTACGCCAAGGTGGCAGCGGTCAAGGCCAAACTCGATCCGCTGGTCGACAGAATCATCAACCGCGCCAAGCAGTCCGGAGACCTCAGAAGTGACGTGTCCGCGAACGACTTCTTCCCGCTGATCTACATGATCGGTGCCGCGACCGAGTGCACGGCCGCCGTGGACCCGGAGAACTGGCGTCGGTACTTCGCGATCGTCATCGACGGACTGCGAGAACGCCCCGACCGAACGACGACGTTGCCGGGCCGACCGTTCACCCAGGACGAGATCGCCTGCGTCAAGGCCGGAATGCACGGGCGCGGCCGGTGACTGCGCTGACCCGGCCGATCGCCCATACCCTCTCTCGTCTGGACAGCGATCGCGCACTGGCGCAACTCGTTCGGTTCGCGATGGTCGGTGGCGCAAGCAACATCGTGTACGTCGTGGTGTTCTTGCTGATGCGTCCGGAGGGCGCGCTGGTGGCCAACGCAGTCGGCGCGGCGAGCAGTACGGTCCTCGCCAACGAACTGCACCGCCGACTCACGTTCCATGCCGCCGACCGCGTCGGCTGGTTCACTGCTCAGTGGGAAGCGGGCGGGCTCGCGCTCGTCGGTCTGGTCGCCACCACCGCCGCCATCGCGGCGTTGGGAGTGGTGCTTCCGTCGGCCAGTGATTTCGTGGCCGCCGCAGTGGTGGTCACCGTGACCGCGATCGTCGGTGGTTTGCGCTTCATCGCATTGCGCGGCTTGGTGTTCCGCGGACCGGTCTTCTGACCCTCCGGTTCTCGGTGCATCAGCGACCTTCGCGCTCGCGACGCGCTAGCTCCGCGAACATGGCGTTGTGTGCCGCCAACGCTGCGTCGTCGTCCCGGTCCGCAGCGCGGTCCATTCGGACAGCTTCCTTACGGTCGGACCTCGACCACTGCACCAACAGTGCCAACATGACGAGCACCAGCGGGATTTCGCCTGTCGCCCAGGCTATTCCGCCCCCGAGCCGCTGATCCGCCAGCAGGTCGGAGTTCCACGGTAGCGACAGACCGCGGAAGAACACCTGACCCATGACGGAGTCGGTGCTCATCAGGGCGACGCCGAAGAACGCGTGGAACGGCAAGGAGCCGAACACCATCGCGAGCTTGGTCACCGGGGACAGCCGTCTCGGCGCCGGGTCCACACCGATGACGACCCAGTAGAACAGGTAACCGCTGAGCAGGAAGTGAGCGTTCATCAGCAGGTGCGCCGTGTGGGAGTCGACGGTCGAACCGTAGATCCCACCGAGATACAGCGCGTAGAAACCACCGACGAAAATGAAGGCCGCGATCAACGGTTGCGTGAAGAACTTCGACACCGGGCTGTGCAGAGCGTCGAGAATCCACTCGCGCGGACCGGGAATACCGTCCTTGCCCGCGGGCCGTAAGACGCGCAACGCCAAGGTTATCGGGCCGCCGAGCGCCAGCAGCACGGGCGCCAGCATTGACAGCGCCATGTGCGCGCCCATGTGCACACTGAACTGCGCCATCGAGTAGCGACCGACACCGGACGACGTTGCGAACAGCATCACCAGGCATCCCAGCACCCAGGCGACGGTCCGCCCGACGGGCCACGCGTCGCCACGGGCACGCATCCGGTACACGCCGTACAGGTAGAGCCCGGCCATCACGATGGCTGCCGTGCCGAAGATGAGGTCGAAGCGCCAGTCGAAGAGCAATCGTCCGAGCGTCGGCGGCCCGTCCAGGTTGTACCCGAGCTCGACTTCGGTGATGGTCAGGTTCAAGTTCGCGTCCGCGGGAGGTGGCGTACGAGCGAGACCGACCGCCAACCCGATCGTGGCCGCGAACACCAAGACCTCGGCGCCGGCGAAGCGCACCAAATTCCCGCGCGACGACGGATCGGCGGCGAGAGCGGGCAGGGCGCGCTGCCGCTGCACGTATCCGAAGACACCCAACACGATCAGAGCGACGACCTTGGCGATCACCAGTCGGCCGTAGGTCGAGGTGAACAGATCACTCAACGGGACGCGCACCAACGCGTTGACCACGCCGCTCGCGGCCATGACCACGAAGCACACGGTGGCGACGAGCGAGAACCGTCGGGCAGCGACATCGGTGTAGGCGCCGCGGCGGCGAGCGTGCGCAAGCAGCGCGAACAAGCCGCCTGCCCACAACGACGCCCCCACCAGGTGAAGGATGAGGCTGTTGGTCGCGAGATCGTGCGAGCCGCCCGCCGACGAGTGACCGGTGACGGCCAACGGCATCAACGATCCGATCGCCACGACCAACAGAACCGGTGTCCAGGCCCATCGCAGCACAGCCCGCGACGCGATCGCGAGCACGATGGCAACAACCGCAGTCCAGCGCCACGCGCTTGCGATCTCGACCTGTCCCAGGCCGGTCCACAGGTTGGTGGGGTTCAGCGCGACGGACACCGGTTGACCCGAGGTGTCGGACAGCGTCAGCGGCACGAGCACGATGGCGCAGGCCGCCCACACGACGGCAGCCGTCGAGGCCGTACGCACCGCACGGTAACCGTCGACGTCGAGGACACCCGATTTCTGAGGTGGTACGAGGAACGCCGCCAGCAGGAGCGACCCGATGGTGATGACGGCCGCCACCTCACCGAGCGCGCGCACAGCGGAGACGCCGTACGTGGTGACCGGACCGGGATCGGGAATGCCGAGGAGGACGAGAGCTTGTGACGCGGACAGCGCGACGATCAACGCAGCAACGACGGCCGCGATCAGACCGGCGCTGACGAAGACACCGAACGAACCGCTGCGAGGTTCGGACGTCCTCGCAGACTCGTTCCGTGAGAGTTCGGTGGTAGCCATGACTCCAGAGTAGATCGGCCGTACGACACGCCGTAGTGGCGTGGCAATGGTCAACCGTGATGGATACGGCCGGACAGGTCGCGCAAGGGCTCACCCTTGCCACCCCACCGCCGCGCGATGATCTCCGCGGCGATCGACACGGCCGTCTCCTCGGGCGTGCGCGCACCGAGGTCCAAGCCGATCGGGCTCGACAATCTGGCCAGCTGCGCGTCGCTGACCCCGGCTTTCCTCAGTTTCGTCATCCGTTCGACGTGGGTTCGCCGCGAGCCCATCGCACCCACGTATCCAACCTTGGGCAGCCGCAAGGCGGTCTCGAGGAGAGGCAGGTCGAACTTGGGGTCGTGTGTGAGAACGCACAGGACCGTGCGCTCGTCGATCTGTCCCGCGTCGTCCATTGCCCGCAGGTACCGGTGCGGCCAGTCCACGACCACGTCGTCGGCGGTCGGAAATCGCGCCGCGGTGGCGAAGATCGGGCGGGCGTCGCACACCGTCACTCGGTAGCCGAGAAGACCGCCCTGTCGCGCCAGCGCCGACGCGAAGTCGATGGCACCGAACACGATCATTCGGGCCCGCGGGGCGAAGGACGAGACGAACACCGTCATCCCGTCGCCCAGGCGTTCACCGTCGGTTCCGTAGTGCAGGACGTCGGTCGCGCCTGCTGCGAGCAGTCCGCGCGCATCGTCGGCGACTGCCTGATCCGCGCGTGCAGAGCCGAGAGTCCCAGACGCCGACGTCGGACGGACGACCAAGCGTCGACCCACCCACGCCGCGTCCGTGTGTTCGATGACGGTCGCGATAGCGACGGGCCGGTGGTTCTCGACGTCCGCCGCCACCTGGTCGAGATCCGCAAACGAGGCGGGCGAGATCGTCTCCACGAACACGTCGAGACTGCCGCCACAGGTGAGCCCGACAGCCATCGCATCGTCGTCGGTGACGCCGTACCTGAACAGCCCGGGCGCTGCTGCACCCGACGCCTCCTCGTACACGGCCCCTTCGACGCATCCACCGGAGACGGACCCGAACACGCGACCGTCCGGTGTCACCACCATCGATGCTCCCGGCGGGCGAGGCGCCGAGTCGAACGTGCGCACAACGGTTCCGACGCCAGCGGTACCACCGGATCGCCAGACCGCCATGATCTCGTTCAGAACCTCGCGCATTTCGCCCATCGTATGACCGTTAGACTCACCACGCCCCATACGCCTCCGTAGCTCAGGGGATAGAGCAAAGGCCTTCTAATCCTTTGGTCGCAGGTTCGAATCCTGCCGGGGGCACCATGTTTTACGTTGTCTCGCAACGCTTTTCGGGTTTCGGGCCAGCGACGTTGCACCCGACAGGCAATAAGCGGCTACTACCGATCGTAGTAGTGTCTGCTCGGCGCGTGTCGGTCGTTCGAATGACAGTCGACCGAATGACAACCCCAGTGAAGTCTCGACACGCGCCGCTGGTGTACAACGGCACGACCGGTTTGTCTGGAATAATCGAACACATGACCGAACAGGCACCGATGGACCGACTGAAGCAGCTTGCACAGGATCTCGAAGACGAGAGGATCGCCGACGAATTCAATGCTCGGATGCGGGAGGATGCGCGTCTGACTCCCGAGCAGCGTGAGCAGAAGTATGGCAAGTGGGTTCCGATGGACGAACCCGATTAATCCACACGGCCGGACGCATCGGCGCATGATCGGGCGATGACGACTAAGACGTGCGACATCTGCGGTAAGACTCACAACCCGGCTCGGTGCGCTGAGTGTGGCGGGACTCTGGTCGGCGGCGAGCACGGCAGCGCCATCACTCACGTCGAGGGCGGCGGCGTGTTTGCTGTCGATCCATGCCCGCCGAGTGTCTACGGCACCGACAAGAGCACAGCCGAACAGCGCTGAGATTCCCGGTCGACCTACTGCGGAATTGTCCTCAGTTGAGGCCGATCCTTTACCTTTCGGGGCCAGGTGAACGCTCGGCCGGTCGATTCGGGACGGATACGTGCGCGTCGGAGCTGGTCGGGAGTACTCTTGTGTACCAGCGTTTGTAGCATATCCGGAATCACTTTTCGTCGATTCTACTTTGAGACTGGTTTCGACCCCGGAAACCAACTCGACGACGGCTCGCTGACCTGGGCCTTAAGCCTCTGACCTGGGGTTTCTAGGGTGCTTCTCTCAGATATCGTCAGAATTTCAGATCAGAGAGAGAGGAAAAGGGCGCGAGACGGGGTCGTCTTCCCCTCTGCGCCAACGCATTTCATGGCCCCCCCCACGTTCGAGCCGTCCGATCATGCTGCGCGACTGCAGAATTCGGATCCGGCCTCCGTTCGAACAGATGGTAAAGCCGATGGTCAAGCGATGCTAAACCGATCTGGTCGACGTGATGGGGTGCGCGGGTCCGGTCGGGGCAGGTGGTCGACGCTGCTGCTCGGGGCACTCACTGTCACGGGGCCATCGTCCTCAGATTCTCAATTGCATTTGCACGTCAGCACCACGGCACCGGATCTGCTCGGGGTCTGCGTGCCAGGGCATCGGTTCTCGTGTCTCAGCGTTGCAGTCAGAGGGCAGTATGGGGACGCTCGGCCGACGCGCTCACCTAGGCAGGCACTCACACCAAGTCGGCACGTAGGTAGGTGCTGCTGCCTACCTCTGCTGCCATGCCTGTCTCAGCGCTGGTGATCGTAGACAGCGATGCGACTCTGCTCTGCTTCAGCGCGTGCGACGTAGGCTACGAGCGTGTGGTGGCCAGGTGCGTTGCGACACTGGGCAATTCGAGGGTGACCACCAAGGCCAGCGCTGTCGACACAGAGCATCGAGGATTTGACCATGGCGCGCTTGGGTTGTGGGGCAACGATTGTCGGCGCTGCAGCGGGCACCACGGGGGCAGGTAGCGCTTGCTGTGGTGGACTCATCGGACGAACAGGTCCAAGTCCACGACGGGTGTTGCAGACCCTGTGGGAGGGTGCCAACGCGCTTGTGTCGCTTGGGTCGTCGAGCAATTCCATCGGGATCAAATGGTCGGCGCAAAACTCCATTTTGGAATTACGGGGCGCATTCTCGGGGATCTCTGTTCCGCACAGATGACAGATCACGATTCCCTGTCGATAGCACTCGGCTTTGAACTCCTGTGCTGCCTTGCGCCATGCGTACGTGCTGTGGTTTGCCATCGTCATCTCTGTTCGTCGAAGTGGTTGCGGATTAACGACGACCGGCCCCCTGCTCGAATCCTCATGCGGGCAACGGGGGTCGCACAAGGATGAACAGAGGGCCGGTCGCGGTTCGGTTCGAGCGCGGCTAGGGGGAGGTAAGCCCCGGCGCTGCTTCGAACCTATCGAACCTTGAGTCGGCCGGGTCGGGGGTCGGCGCCAGCAAGGTTCGAAACTGTTGGAGCTGAGCACGGTCCGGGTCACATCCCAGACGAGGAAACCCCCGGACCGTGCTAGCTGCGTGCCGTGCTGTGCGGTCGTGCGCGATGGGCAGGAGTTCCGTTCGCGCACCAGCATGGACTTTGGTTGCCCACCTCACTTACCCAAGGTGCTCGCCAGGGGCAGGCGTGTGGATCTTCGAGCGGTCGCGTCGGTGGCAATTTCGTCGAAAGCACCTGACAGCTCGAAACTCATGTGCCCGTTGTCAGTCGGGCAATTTCTGAACCAGCTTGCTCGGGTCGGCGGTCGGGCTGTCCGGGAGAGCGCGCCAGGTCGAAACCGGTATGCCTTCCCGTGTCCCTCGGCCGCTTGACATCTCGGCCAACTGAGCCTGTCGTCGGGCAACCTCGGCGTCGAGCCAGTTGCCCCCGCCGAGAAGCTTTCCGAGACCGTTGATTCCGAACATGACGGCCTACAGAATTCCGTTGTCGACCACGAACGCTGTCGGGTGCGCGAGCTGCACGTCGATCCGGAGCGTGGCCAGGAATGCCGTCTGCCCGGTGTCGGCGTAACGCTCTGTCAGCACTCGGATCTTCAGATCGGATCGGACACCTACGAGCACCTGCCGGAAGTCGCCGCTCACGATCTGGGAGGCCGTGGTCGAGGTTCCGGTCGTGAGGTTCACCGGAATGTTGGTCGAGGTGAGGATCGGTGCCAGCGTGCTCGGCGCGTCCAGGTAACGGCCCTGCGAGTCTTTCAGCAGAGCCAGGTTCGTTGCCGTGCGCGGGGACGCGATGTGCGCGGTCGGTTCCCAGTTGTTCGCCCGGATGACTCCCTCGGCAGAGATAAGCCAGTCGTAGTTGCTCAGTGCCGTTCCGTTGGCCCCGTGAGCGACCTGCAGGACTCCGGCCGTGTTGGCGATACCGGTCGGGTTGCTACCTGCGCCTGTGCCGTAGAGGGCTGCTTGGTCGAGACCGGCCGCGATCTGAGCGGAGAACGACTGCTCGATCACGTTGCCGACGCTCGGGTCACTGTCGGCCAGAAGCTCGTTGCTCACGAGGATCAGGCGTTCGAACGACTTTGCCTGCAGCGTAACGGCATCGAACGCGATGTCTTGCGGGACTCGCTGTTCACCCTCGGCATAGAATCGCGCTGCGCCTTCGTTGGTGATGCGAGGAATTTTGCTCGTGGCCGACTGCATCGGGACGATGGTTGCGCCCGCCTGCAGCACTCGAGCCTGAGCGCGCGCCACGTCGATCACGCTGGCAGCAACCGGGGTCGGTACCAGGACTCCACCGGCCGACTGTGTGGATTCGACCAAAGCACGTTGCTCATCCGGAACTCCGCTCCAACCGACGGCCAGACCTCGGACGATCTGGTCGAGCGTGATGCCAGCGCGCTCGGTGCGGCCGTTGTCATGGTTCCACTGCGTGAGGGTCTGGTCACTGCGGAGAGTGAGAGCACCCTTGAGGGAGGGCTTTTCGTCGCGGACCTCGGTGCGGAAACCACCGGGTGCCCCGTCCTCGAAGCCGACCTTGCCAGCGGCGAAACCGTTCTTCACGGACTCGGCGCGTGCTTCGATCTGAGCCTTTCGGGCGGTCGCTTCTTTCAGTCCGGACTCGAGCGTGTCGAATCGGTCAGCGCTCTCGCCGGTCAGATCCTCACTGCGGGTTGCCAGTTCGGTTGCCTCGGTGCGAGCTTCGGCGATGTAGCTTTTCAGCTCCGCCAGGTTCATCTTAGAGATCTTCATAGTTGTTGTCCTAGATATGTTTTAGAGGTCCAGGAGTCGAAGCCGGCGAGCGGCCTGCTCTGGAGAAATGACGTTGTCGGACTGCGACCGTGTGCCCAGAATGACGGCCCCGGAGTAGGCACCGAAGTTCACTGCGGAAACCTCCGCCAGCGCAATCTCTGTGATGCTGCGAGCGCTGCGGTTCGAGGTCCACGTCTCGGCGATCACGCGCATTCCGACGCTCAGCGCATCGAGCGCGCCATCGTTGATCAGCTCCAGAACTTCGTCGCCTGCCTGCGTCTTCGACACCCGGAACTCACCGTAAAGCCCTGCAGCGTCTTCCCTGAGAAGCGTTGCGCGGCCTAGTGGCATCGAGCGGGCGTCGTGCTGAGCGAGGAATTTGACGCGGTCTCCACGCTCGGCAATCGTCTTGGTGAACGATCCCCGACGGATGGTCTCGGTGAACCGGAAACCGTGCTCGGCGATGTCAGCGGGTTGATCGAACGGGGCACAAATTCCCACGACGGTACGCCCGTCCGATCCCCGGAGTTCGAGGTCGACGGGTGCTGCGCGATGAACGATGTTGGAGGACATGGGTATCCGTTCGAGGACGTGGATTTGTCACACGGTCTGCTTCGAGAACGGCCCTTGATATGCGCTGCGGCCCTGTGACTCTTGTCGGCAAGGCGCTTCTTCGCTGGTGAGCGTTGCTGCGGCGCTGGCGATTCCCTACAAGCTCGTGATGAGCGTGGTCGGGGCGACCTGCTGGTTCGAATGTTACTCGAGGTTTTGCGGTTCCGCCCGACCCCCGAGACAGCAACCCCGGAGCACCTTTCGCGGTAGGTACCCCGGAGCCGCTGAGTTCGATTCTGCGGGGTCGAGATCGTCAGTCGGTGCCGCCGCCCTCGGTCAGCTCGGAAATATCGTCAGGAGCGCTTGGTAGCACGTGCAAGGTCGCGTCGGCGATGCCCTGTTGGTCGTCGGCCAGCCATTCGGAGTCGACCACGGCGTAGACGATTCCGGCTGCTGAGAACTCGACATCGTCGCCCACCTGTCGAGCGCTGGTACCCGGATTGTCCGCGATCTTCTGTCGCGATTCGTCGTCCAAGCTATCGAGACTCTGCTCCAGAACTTCTCGCAGTTTCTCTGTGAAAATCATTGTGATCCTTTTCTCTGTCGGTTGAACTCTTCCCAGGAAATTTGTTCTTCTCCTCGGTCGACTCTGCTCGCGTTATTCCGTAGGAATTCTCTCTCCAATTCGATCTGCTTGTCCAGAAAGAATCTCTGCTCTTTGAACTTGGGTGCTTTCTTTGTTCCCCTGCTCATCTTGTCTCTACTCTCAGCTCGTCGCGGATCTGGTCGGAGATCCTGTATCGGAATTTGCCGTCGGCGGTCGCGCTGGCCTTGCCGACTTCGCCCAGACTCTCGAGGTGTGCGAGGACGGTTTCCACGCGCTTCGTCGTGACGTTGGGCCGTAGCCGAACCAATCCCACGAGCACTGAAACCGCCAGCGGGCCATGGGCATCGAGCAAGGCGAGGGTCTGAGACTCGATATCACTGCGTACACGATATCCGTTGTGCAACATCGTTTTACGCAGCGATCCAGCGTCGACGAGCTGCGGTCGGGTCTTTCGCGGCGATCAGTCCGCGCTCATGCGCTTCGATCATCCGGCGCTTGGCCCCGCTCTGGGACAGGCCCAAGTCCCCGCGCATGATTCGGGTGAATTCGGCCATCGACATCCCCTCGGGTCCGGCCGTTGCCACGATGTCTCGCACGTCGTCGAGCGGGCGGCGTTCCTGCCTCAGGCGTTCGCGTTCGAGGTCGACAAGCTCGGCGGCGATCAGGTCCGGTAGCTGTGTCCTCAGCGCGTCGATCACACTGCCGTCGTCGGTCAGCGCGGTCTGTAGCGCTTCTCTGAATCTGTTCTGTGTCATGATTTTTGAGCTCTCTGTGTTGCGTGCAAATGTGGCTTTTTGGGGTAGACTCTCGGGGGTCGGCAACGTCTCACTTGGAGGTAGGCACATGTCCGCACCAACCCTCGAACGACCCACCAACTCGGTCTCGATTCAGTACTTCGATCCAGGTCAGGTCACAGGGGTCAATCCCCGGACCGGTATCGCGTACTCGGTCATCTCACGGGTCTAGCTCGACCAGCACACTCGAAACGGCCCTCAGTTGATTCTGGGGGCCGTTTTCGTGTGTCCGGGCATTCCTAGACAACTTGGGCGTCCAGGTCGCTGTGCGTGGACGCTGGGCGGGCGGAATCGGCGTGCGGTTCGTCATCTTTGGCGCAAAACAACCCGTATCAGTTCTTCCACGGCTGAACGACCTTCGCTATCGGAGGCAGTGGGGGCGGCACGATGTCAGCGCTGCCTTGCTCCTGTACCTGCGATAGCCATTGCTGCACAGCGTCTTTGGCTCGGGCGATGATCTCGGACACTCTGCGAGAGTCGTCCGGATCGAAGTATTTGAGGTCCGATCCCGGTCGAAATCCCGGCGCTGCTCCCACGGCAACCGCCATCGAGGGATACGGAAACAGTCCGGGCGGGTAGTTGGCACCGATCTCAGCGCAGATCTCACGGAAGATGTACGACAGGAGCGCTTGCCTGCTCAGTGGTGATCCTGCACGCTCTCCCGACGTGTCCGGCGTCTTCCACGCTGCGTAGATTCCCGTCGAAATGTATTCGCGAAACTCTGCGTCCGGTTTTCCTTTCAACGTCTGTCCCGATTTCTTATCCGGTTGCCGGAGTTCTAGCTGTAGATCATCGAGTGTGTTCACGGTATTTCACCTTTCAGAAGATGTAGGAAATAGGCTCGGGAGCCTTGAATTGTTCGAGCTGTGCGAGTTCTTTTTCTTCGTCGTCCGACCGACGGTCCTTGTCCATGAGTTGCTTGTATAGAGCGCGGTTCTCTCGGTTCAAGTATCCGTAGTCGTAATCGTCTTCGTTCTCTCGGACATCTTGTTTCTCGTCGTCTGTGAGCGCGTTCCATTCGTTCTCACTGAATCCGAAATACTCATCGCTTTCGTCGTTGGGGTTGGTGGCGCTGTCTCCCCCGTCATCCCGGTTTTCCGGCGAGACGGAGGACGAGCCCTCGGCGAGGCCCGACGGCGAAGCCGGGGTAGTAGTACGGCCTTCTTTAGTTAAGGCCTTCCTACCCTTCCTAACGGAGTGACCGTCACTGGTTACGGCCGACTTGTGACCGTCACCGGTGACTGTGCTTGACCTGCACTTCCACGTGTCAGGACACATCGAATGATCCCCGCGCCCGTGAGCTGCTTTCTGCCTGCCGGATTCGAGGCCGCGCTCACGTTGGTCGGCCGTCTTCTGCTCGGGTGCCCAGTCGATGGTCCAGCCGTCGTCGTCGGCAACCGCGAGTCCGTGGTCGACCAGAATGGCGACAGCAGAGCGCGGATCGTCGTGCGAGAGAATTGTCCGCAGCGCAATTTTCGGAATACGGCCGTCGGTTCTCGCTTTCGCGCTCCAGGTCCGCAATTCGAGCAATACCAGCGCGGCCCCGACACCCTCGGGCGTTTCGAAGAGTGTCAGATTCCGGTCGAAGAATTCCGCTTCGAGGTTTGTTCCGAAACTCATGTCTGAGCCGCCCTTCGTGTGCGCGCCAGCATGCGGCGAACTACCGGCGGCAAGTTTTTGTCGTCCTCGTCGTCGTCGTTCAGCTCGGCCAATTCCGGATCGAATATCGGCGGCGCTTCATCGGGGTATCGAGTGCCGTTCACTTGCCCCTGAGAGAGCACGGTCAGGCACCGATCCAACGGTCTACGTTCTCGGGCTTGATCCGAATTGCGCGGCCGACGCGGGACACTGCCAAGTCTCCCAACGCAATTGCGCGCCGGATCGTGTCCTCGTGGATCTGCAGGTTTTCCGCCACCTGAGCGACGGTGAGAAATGTTGCCATGGGTTTGCCGTTCGTGAATGCCGGGGGTCACGTGCGACGCTGAATTGCGAGGATGACCGGACCGGCTCGTACCTGCTAGAAGCTACTCCGAGATTCTGGGATCTGCACGTGCCCAAAGCATTAGGCCAGGTGGTTTGGTAAACGCCATTCAGACGAAAACTAGAAGGCCAGGTGGTACCCGGAGTGCGTTATACGTTCGTTACCGACATTTGAGAGCGCGATCCACAGGCAGCAATACGGCGACGAATTCAACTGCGGAATATTCCTCAGTTCACATTCGGTCGAGCTTGTCGGCGATCTCGGCGTCACGGGCGGCGGCGGCGTGCTGGTACTGGAGGGCCTGGTTTGGTGTCGTGTGACCGATCCGGCTCATGAGTTCCTTCGTCGTAGCGCCGGTTTGGGCTGCCAGAGTCGCGGCGCTGTGGCGTAGTTCGTGCGGCCTGAGATCCTGCGCCACGTACGGATTGACGCCGTCCGGGAACAGGGCCGGGTCGATCAGCTTCCCAGCGGCACCGACAGCGCGTCTCAGCTCCCAGTCCGTCTGATAGCCCTCGGGACCGCCCGCGCCCGGGAACACAAGCGCGTCGGGCCGTGGGTCTGCCAGCGTGGCAATGTGGGCCAGCAACCCGGCACGGATACGGCTCGGCACCGACACGTCACGGACACCGGCCTCTGTCTTGGGAGCGCCGACGTAGTACACACCACTGCGGTACGTCACAGCCCGCTCTACGTGGATCACCGACGCGTCGGCGGCAATGTCTCTGCGGCGCAACCCTTTCAGCTCCCCGGCTCGAAGTCCGCACCAACCCGCGACGGCAACGGCGGCTCTCAGCTCCTCGGCGGTCGCATTGATGAGCGCGGTCAACTGAGGCGCTGTCAGAGCGCGAATCTTACGAACTCGTCTGGCGTTCATAGCCTTTCGCTCGACTGCCGGGTTCGTCTCGATCAGTTGCTCGTCCACGGCGTCCCGGAGAACCGAGTGCAGGAGTCCGTAGGCATGAGCGCGGCGCGTCGGTCGGCTCGAGTCCAGCGCGGCGTACCAACTACGGACGGCGGTCACGCTCAGCGCTGAGAGTGGCAGCGCACCGATACTCGACTCGGCGATTGTCCGTTCGATCAGCTCCTCGTACCCTTTGCGCGTCCGGGGAGTCAGCGTGCGCTCAGCGACTCGTTTCCGGGCGTACTCGGTCACGGTCACGCTGCTGGCCACTTTCCGGTCGGCCTGCTCGATCACCTCGGCCGGGTCTTGCCACGTACCGGCGTCGATCTGAGCTTTGACCGAATCCAACCAACCCTCGGCGCGGCCCTTGTGTTGAAACGTCGCGGTTCTGCTCGTTCCGGTACCGGGAGTGCCTTTCGGCGGGTGGTAGAGCTTGCCGTTGTGGGTGTACGAGGCTCTGTACCGACCGCTCGGCTTCAGCTTGTAGATCCGACCCCACTGTCGGCGGGCACGGGGCTTGTCGCTGGCCATGACGGTTCCTCCTGCTGGTACATAGCCTGATACAGACGCTGCCGACCCGGCAACTGACCGAGCAATAAGAGTGCTGAGTCCTGCAGGTTCGAGCATACTTCTGCAGACTCACTATCGGCTGTACCTGCAGCTAGAGTCGCGTCTACCAGCACAAACAGTGTTGGTGTCGGCATTTTCGAATCCTGCCGGGGGCACCACGATTACCACTCGCTGTCGCCGCCGAATGACGGAAAGAGTGGAACACCAGTAGCCGTTTTTCGTACCGGAAGTCGACGCTGGTGGTCCATTGCTCGGGCGCCTTGGTCGTTTAAACTCAAACTAGTTTGCACGTGTAACGAATATCTCAGCGAACCCGACAAACCGATCGTCATGTTTCGTCGCTAGAGCACCTGGGAGTTCGAATGACACGCACGATCCGTAATGCAGCAGCATCCGCCACCATCATCGCGGCCTCCGTCGTCGGAGTTGCGCTCGCCGGGGCCGGCACCGCCTCCGCAGCCGTGGAACCGTCGAAGGGCGGGCCCATCTATTACGAGAGTTTCGGCATAAGCTTCGACCCAGACGCCGTCTCGTGCGCAGATCGCGCAGCAGCGAATCGCGCACGCGGCGATATCATTCTTCTTGACTGCAAAACAATCGGATTCGGTTTCGACAGCAACAAGAATCTGATCGGTATCAACGTGAGCTTGGGGAGCTGAGCCATGCACTCACTGAAACGCGCCGCCGCCGTTGCCCTCGTCTCCGCAGCCGGCGCCGCCGGAATTGCACTGGCCGGGGCCGGCACCGCCTCCGCAGCCGGGGAACCGTCGAAGGGCGGGCCCATCTATTTCGAGAGTTTCTCCACGCTTTCCATCGACCCCGACGCCGTCCCCTGCTCCGAACGTGCGGCCGCCAACCGCGCTCGTGGCGACATCATTCTGGTCAACTGCGTGTCTCGCCCGATCATCTTCGGGACTGACACAGTCGACCTGATCGGTATCAACGTGAGCTTGGGGAGCTGAGCCATGCACTCACTGAAACGCGTCGCCGCCGTTGCCCTCGTCTCCGCAGCCGGCGCCGCCGGTATCGCGTTGGCCAGTGCCGGAACTGCCTCGGCTGCACCCACTTACATCGGGCCGCTGTACTACGAGAGCACCGAAGCAGGGATCTTCGCCCCGTCACCGTGTCGACAGGCTGTGACAGCGGAGCGAGCCGACGGGAACATCATTCTGATCGATTGCGCACCCGACAACCCGTGGTATTTGTTCCGGCCGCCGCACGAATTACGCGTCGGCATCGACGTGAACGGGAGCTGACGACCGGACCCAACGACACATTGGGTAGCAAATGTGGACCGAACGTCACATTGGGTCCGAAACAAAAGAACAACAGAACACCAGAAAGCCCGATGGCGCACCCGGCCGAAACCGGATGCGCCATCGGGCGTCGGTAGCGAGACTCAGCCTCGCCGTTCCTCGAAATCCCCGTCGATCACCTGGAAGTGCGGGCCGTCGTTCTGAGCCCGCCGGGATGCTTCACGCATCTCGATGCCGTCGGTGATCAGATCGCCGATTTCGCGGGTCACGTCCACGACCGCTGTCGCGATGATCACCGCGATCCGACCGACGTGCGCAGCCGTCGACTCGGTGAGCTCTTGGATGGTGTCCTTGTTGCGCTCGAACTTGCCGACCATGATCGAAAACCTCTCAGGCTGCGACTTTTTGGCGTTCGATGATCACGCCGGTTTCCTTGTCGGGTCCGGTGAAGCGATCAGGAAGCGCCATCTTGAAGATCTTGCCCCACACTGTACCGACCTGGTGGAAGAAGCCCCCGGTGTTGTACGGGAGGTCGTACTTCTCGCAGAGCGCGCGGACCTCGGGTGCGATCTCCGGGTAGCGGTGCGCCGGCAGATCCGGGAAGAGGTGGTGCTCGATCTGGTGCGAGAGGTTGCCGGACATGATGTGGAACAGCGGCGAACCTTCGATGTTGGCCGAGCCGAGCATCTGACGCACGTACCACTGACCGCGGGTCTCCTCGGCGGTCTCTTCCTCGGTGAATGTCTGGACGCCCGTCGGGAAGTGGCCGCAGAAGATGATCGAGTAGGCCCACAGGTTGCGCACGATGTTCGCGGTCGCGTTACCGACGAGCGTCGGGACGAACAGCGGTCCGGTCAGTGCCGGGAACACAATGTAGTCCTTGAGGACCTGCCGGCCGGCCTTGTGCCACCAGCCGATCATCAGCGGTTTGACGTCGTGCCACTTGCGCTTGCCCTGGATCACGTTCTCGGCTTCGAGATCGTGGAGCATCACGCCCCATTCGAAGAACGTCATCAGCAGGAATGCGTACAGCGGGTTGCCCAGGTAGTACGGGTTCCACTTCTGGCCCTTGTCCATTCGCAGGATGCCGTAGCCGATATCGCGGTCCATGCCGACGATGTTGGTGTAGGTGTGGTGCATGTAGTTGTGCGAGTGACGCCACTGATCGGCGGGGCACGCGGTGTCCCACTCGAAGGTGCGCGAGTTCAGGCCCGGCTCACGCATCCAGTCGTACTGGCCGTGCATGACGTTGTGGCCGATCTCCATGTTGTCCAGAATCTTGGACAGGCTCAGGGCGCCGACCGCGGCGAGCCACGCCGGCGGGAAGAAGCTCAGGTACATCAGACCGCGGCCGGTGACTTCGAGTCCACGCTGCGCCTTGATGATCTTGTAGATGTATTCGCGGTCCTCGTCGCCGAGCGAGGCGACGGTGCGGGCGCGCAGCTCGTCGAGCTCACGTCCCAGCTCCTCGACGTCCTCGTAGGACAGGACGACCGGGCCGCCGGTGCCCGGCTTGTCGGCGCGATCGGAGCCACCGCCGACGAACGGTAGGAAATTGAGAGAAAGTCCGAACATGGTTCCTCCTGGATGTAGGTGGGGTGGTTCAGATGTCGATGTCGACGTCGCCGACGGGAACCGACACGCAGAGCTGAATATGCGAGTCGGGATCGGAATCGATCTCGCCCGACTTGACGTTCTTGGTGCAGCCGGACTTCTTGACCGACGTGCAGGTGAAGCAGATTCCCATGCGGCAGCCGTATTCCGGTGTGAGCCCGGCTGATTCGGCCTGTTCGAGCAAGGTGCTGCCGGAATTCTCCGCGGTGACGTCCGATCCGGAGAACGAGACGGTTCCGGTGGCGTCCTCGTCGGCCACGGCGGGCGTCGTGACGAACTCCTCGGTGTGCAGAAGCTCGGAGAGGCCGAGGTCGTCGAAGATGCCGGACACGCCCTTCATGAGGCCGGGAGGCCCACACAGGAACGTGTGCGCATCGGTGTGCCACGGGGCGACGGTTCCCAGGTGCTCGGTGTCGAAGAACCCGTGCAGGTCGCCGCCCTGATCCTGGTCCGTGTACGCGAAGTACACGTCGACGTTGTCGTTCTGTGCCGCAATCGATTCGAGTTCCTGCCGGTACGGCACGTCCTTCTCGGTGTACGCGTAATGCAGGAACGCGATGCGCCCGGCGTAGCCGTCGTCGACCAGGGTGCGCAGCATCGACATCACCGGGGTGACACCGCTGCCACCGCTGATCAGCAGGACGTTGTCCGGCAGGGGCGAGGGAAGTGTGAACGTTCCCGACGCCTGCTCGAGGCTGACGACCAGGCCGGGTACGGCGTTCGCATTGAGGTGCTGGGAGACGATGCCGTCCTTCTGCGCCTTGATCGTCAACTCGATCTGGCCGTCGGAACGACGCTGCGAGCACGCAGGCGAGTAGCACCGCGTCTGACGGATGCCGTCGACCACCACGCCGATCTGCACGAACTGGCCGGCGCGGAAACCCTCCCAATGGCGGGTCGGCCGCAGCGTCAGCGTGACGGTGTCCGGAGTCTGACGGCGAACCTCGGTGACCTCGGCTCGCATGTCGTCGACCGAGAGCATCGGGTCGACGAGTTCGAGATACCGGTCGACGCGATGAGGAGCGGTCATCGCCTCGAACAGTGACAGCAGTCTGCTGCGCCGCCGTGACGGCGATTCGGGAGCGAGAGTCACTTCAGCCTCCTTCTCGTTTCAGTGCACACCCGTGCACTCGAATGAGTGTGTCAGCCCGTACCTGGTAATTTCAATGCCAATGTGAGCACCGTCACGCACCCCGACCTGGTGTGACGGAGGGAGGGCTCACAACGTTTGGGTGTACACGCATACACTCGTCACCATGGCCGAGACCGTCAGTCGCGCGGAGCGTAAAGAGCGCACCCGGCAGTCGTTGGTCGACAGCACACTCGAGCTCATCGCCGAACGCAACTTCGCCAGCGTCAGCCTGCGCGAGGTGGCCCGCACAGCCGGCATCGTGCCCACGGCGTTCTACCGACACTTCGCGTCCATGGAAGACCTGGGCATCGCGGTCGTCGAGGACAGCATGCGGGTTCTGCGGCACATGCTTCGTGACGCGCGCCGCCAACCGTCGACCAAGAACGCCCGTGAATCTCTCGCCATCCTCGTCCGGCAGGTCCACGCCCACGACGACAGATTCCGGTTCCTCACGCGCGAGCGGTACGGAGGCGTCGTCGAAGTCCGGCGCGCCATCGACACCGAGCTTCGACTGCTGGTCAGTGAGCTCACCATCGACCTCTCACGGATGCCGGGACTCGACGGTTGGAGCGTCGACGACCTCGAGATGTGCGCGAGCCTCATCGTCAACTCGATGTTGGCGACCGTCGTCGATCTGCTCGACCTCGCACGTCCGGGCAGCGCCGCCGAGCGCGAGATCATCTCGCGCGCCGAGCGTCAGCTGCGCGTGATCATGCTCGGCATGAGCAAATGGGAACCGCGAGCGGGTTGAGGCCCGGCCGGCCTCCGGCCTTCCCGCCGGCTGATCGGGTCTAGCCTGGGGTTGTGCGCATTCCGCTTGGCGACCTGACATTCGACGTCGACACCCACGGACCCGACGACGGCACGCCGGTGGTGCTCCTACACGGGTGGCCTGCGACGTCGGCCAGCTGGAATGGCGTCGTGGACGCGCTGGCGCCCCAGAAGCTTCGGCTGATCGTGCCGAATCAACGCGGCTACTCACCCGACGCGAGACCGACCGCAGTCGACGACTACCGACTGGACCACCTCGTCGACGACGTCATCGGCCTCCTGGACTTCCTTAAGATCCCCGCGATCACCCTCGTCGGTCACGACTGGGGATCGGTGGTCGCGTGGGCCGTCGCTGCTCGTCATCCCGACCGGGTGAACAGCCTGGTCACGGTCTCGGTCCCACATCCCGGAGCCTACGGGTGGGCGTTGGCCGAAGACGAGGACCAACGCCGGCGCGGGAGCTACATGAAGCTCCTCCGTCAGCCGGGTAAGGCCGAAGACGTTCTGCTGGAGGACGATTGCCGTCGCCTCCGCGCAATGTTCGACGGCGCCCGCGACCCCTCGATCGTCGACGCGTACCTGCCGGTGGTCGGCACTCGTGACGGCCTGACCGCCGGGCTCAACTGGTATCGCGCCATGACGAAGGACTTCGCGAACCTACCCGCGGTGACGGTTCCGACCACGTTCGTGTGGAGCACCGGGGACACCGCGATCGGCCGCGCCGGGGTGGAGCGGTGTCACGAATGGGTCGACGCGGAGTACCGCTTCGTCGAACTCGACGGCAGTCATTGGGTTCCCGAGGACTCCCCCCGCGAGGTGGCTGCAGCCATCGTCCACCGAATCGGTTAGGTCCGCGCCAGGTCCCCTTGTGGCGCAGCGACTTTCAGGATGGCGGCCAAGCCCAGCGCCAGTACCAGCACGATTCCGAGAATCCCGGCTCGGTCGGCGTCGAAAATGAACACGAAGAATCCGAAGAGCACCGGCGAGAGGAACGACACGGCCCGCCCTGTCGTCGCGTAGAGCCCGAACATCTGACCTTCGCGTCCTGGCGGGGTGATGCGAGTCAGGAACGTGCGGGCGGACGACTGCGCCGGACCGACGAAGACACACAGCATGAGTCCGAAGATCCAGAACATCGTGGGACCGGACACGGCCAGCAAAATCAACCCGGCCACGATCATGAGCGTCAGCGACCACACGATGACCTTTTTCGGCCCGACCCGGTCGTCGATCCGTCCCGCAAGGATTGCCCCGATCGCTGCGACCACGTTGGCGGCGACACCGAACAACAGGACGTCGGCCGATCCGATGCCGTAGACCGACACCGCGAGAACGGCTCCGAACGTGAACACACCGGCGAGCCCGTCGCGGAACAGCGCGCTCGCGAACAGGAAGTAGACAGTGCGGCGATCAGCGCGCCACAGTTCTTTCAGGTCCCGGCCCAGCGCTTTGTACGACTCGACGATGCCGGGTCGCTTGACCTTCGCAGCGGTCGCCGGCAACTCGGGGACGGCGAAGAACACGGGAATCGCGAACGCCGCCAACCACACTGCGGCCACGAGCGCGACGACTCTGATGTTGAGACCACCGTCGGTGGTGATGCCGAGCAGACCTCGGGTGTCGCCGTCGCCGACGATGAACCCCAGATAGCAGATCAGCAGCAGCACGATTCCGCCGAAATAGCCCATGGCCCAACCGAAGCCGGATACTCGACCGATGTTGTCCGGCGTCGACACCTGACGCAGCATCGCGGTGTACGGCACCTGCGCCAGTTCGAAGAAGATCGACCCGAGTCCCAGCAGGACGAGTCCGAGCCAGAGGTAGTGGTAGTCGTCGCGGACGAAGAACAAGCCGGCCATGGTGGCGACGGTCAGCGCGGTGAGTACGAACAGCGAGCGCTTTCGGGTCCCGCTGTTGTCCTGCTGGCGTCCGGTCAGCGGTGCGAGCAACGCGACGAACACGCTCGCGATGCCGACCGACCAGCTGAACCAGCTCGTCGCCGAGACGGAGCCGGGGAGGTCGTCCCCCACCGCGTCGGTCAGATAGACCGAGAACACGAAGGTGAGGATCACGGCGTTGAATGCGGCCGATCCCCAGTCCCACAATCCCCATGCGGCGACCTGACGTTTGGAGGTCGCCACGGCGACAGCGGCTTCGGCCATTCCTGGAGCTTATTACCCCGACGCGCATCGGCGTCGTGTTCAACGGGTTGCATAGGCAACTCGTTGCATACATACTTCGATCGTGGCCCTCGAACATGCCGTTCTCGTCTCCCTCGCCGAACAGTCGGCGTCGGGGTACGAACTCGCGCGCCGATTCGACAAGTCGATCGGGTACTTCTGGAGTGCGACGCACCAGCAGATCTACCGTGTCCTCGCCCGCATGGACGACGCCGGATGGATCTCGGCCGACGCGGTGGTTCAGACCGGCAGGCCGGACAAGAAGGTCTACAGCGTCAGCGAATCCGGCCGTTCCGAACTGAGCCGGTGGATCTCCGACACCACCGAACCCAGTCGGCTGCGCGACGACCTTGCCGTGAAGATCCGCGGCGCCGCGTACGGAGATGTCGATACGCTCCGCGCCGAGGTCGAGCGGCATCGGGACATCCACACCGAACGCCTCGATCTGTACCGCCTCGCAGAAAAACGTGATTTTGCCGCAGCATCCAACCTCACCGGTTCCGCGCTGCACCAGTACCTGGTGCTGCGCGGAGGTATACGAGTCGAAGAAGGGTTCGTCGGCTGGTGCGACGACGTTCTTCACGCCTTGAAAGGGCAGAACAATGACTGACTTCCCGATCCTCCTCTCTCCGTTGGACATCGGCGCAACCACGCTGAAGAACCGCGTGATCATGGGGTCGATCCACACCGGACTCGAAGATCGCGCGAAGGACACCCGCAAGCTGGCCGAGTACTTCGCCGAGCGCGCTCGCGGTGGTGTCGCGCTGATCGTCACCGGTGGGTATGCACCGAACCGCACCGGTTGGCTGCTTCCCTTCGGAGCCAAGTTGACCAACCGCATCGAAGCACGTCGGCACCGCACGATCACCGACGCGGTGCACCGTGAGGGTGGCAAGATCGCGATGCAGATACTGCACGCGGGCCGATATTCGTACCACCCGTTCAGCGCCACCGCATCGTCGATCAAGGCTCCCATCAACCCGTTTCGCCCTCGCAAACTGACATCGCGCGGTGTGGAACGCCAGATTCGCAACTTCGTTCGGTGTGCGCGCCTGGCTCAGTCCGCCGGATACGACGGGGTCGAAATCATGGGCGGCGAAGGCTATTTCGTCAATCAGTTCCTCTCGGCGCGCACCAACAAGCGCACCGACACGTGGGGCGGAACACCCGAGAAGCGTCGACGACTGGCGGTCGAAATCGTGCGCCGGACACGGGAAGCCACGGGGCACGGGTTCGTCATCTCGTTCCGGTTGTCGATGGCGGACCTGGTGCAGGACGGCCAGAGGTGGGCCGACGTCGTCGCCCTGGCGCACGAGGTCGAGGCCGCTGGAGCCAACCTGATCAACACCGACATCGGATGGCACGAATCGCGCGTGCCCACCATCGTCACCTCCGTACCCCGCGGCGCCTTCGTCTCGTTCACCGGCCGCCTTGCACGCGAAGTGACGATCCCGGTGGCCGCAGCGAACCGCATCAACATGCCCGAGCTGGCCGAGAAGATCCTGGACGACGGTGACGCGCAACTGGTGGCGCTCGCCCGCCCGATGCTCGCCGACCCCTTCTGGACCGTCAAAGCAGCCGAAGGTCGACGCGACGAGATCAATACCTGCATTGCCTGCAACCAGGCGTGCCTCGACCACGTCTTCGTCCACAAGCACGCGTCGTGCCTGCTCAACCCGCGCGCCGGCCGCGAAACCGAACTCGTCCTCTCCCCCACCCGCGCCGTACGACGCGTCGCCGTGGTCGGAGCCGGCCCGGCGGGCCTGTCGGCTGCACTCAACATGGCCCAGCGTGGACACCACGTGTCGCTGTTCGAAGCGCGCGACGAAATCGGCGGACAGTTCGCCATCGCGCGCCGCATCCCGGGCAAGGAGGAGTTCGCGGAGACCGTGCGGTACTACGAATCCGCCATGGCTGCAGCAGGAGTCGACGTGAAGCTGGGCGCCCGCGTCACCGCCGACCAACTGATCTCCGACGGATACGACCGGGTCGTCGTCGCCACGGGCGTCACCCCGCGCATCCCCCGCATCCCGGGTATCGAGCACCCGTCCGTGGTCACCTATGCGGACGCCGTACTGGGCGGCGGAACGATCGGCCGGCGCGTCGCGGTCATCGGGGCCGGCGGCATCGGCGTCGACGTCTCGGAGTTCCTGACCACCGCGCAATCGCCGACCCTCGACATCGCCGAGTGGAAACGCGAGTGGGGTGTGACGGACAGTCCGGAGGCAGCGGGCGCGCTCATGACCGCGGAACCGTCGACGTCGGCGCGCGAGGTGTTCCTGCTCCAACGCACGGGCGGACGCATCGGAACGTCCCTGGGTAAGACGACCGGCTGGGTGCACCGCGCCGCGCTGAAGAACAAGAACGTGCAGGAGATCTCCGGTGTGAACTACGAACGCATCGACGACGACGGCCTGCACATCACCTTCGGCAAGGACAGATCCAAGCCCCGAACGATCGCCGTCGACACCGTCGTGATCTGCGCGGGCCAGGAGTCGGTGCGGGACCTCGTGTCCGATCTCGAGACGGCCGGCGTTCGGGTCGACGTGATCGGTGGGGCGGACGAAGCCGGTGAACTCGACGCCAAACGTGCGATCCTCCAGGGCACTCGGCTGGCTGCTTCGGTGTGATCTAGCCTGGCCACATGAGCCTTCCGAAGCCGACTCCCGATGCCCGCGCCGTCGTCACCGGAGCCTCCTCCGGAATCGGTGAGGCGCTCGCCACCGAACTCGCCGCCCGCGGACACTCCCTCATCGTCGTCGCGCGTCGCGGCGAGCTGTTGGAGGCGCTCGCAGCCAAGCTGACCAGTGCGCACGGCGTCGAGGTCGAGGTGCGCGTGTTGGACCTCAGCGACCGCGACAAGCGCCAGGAACTCGTCGCCGAACTGTCCGAGCGCAACATCTCCATCCTCTGCAACAACGCAGGTATCGCGACTTTCGGCCCGATCGCCGGGTTGGATCCCGCCTACGAGCGCGACCAGGTGGAGCTCAATGCCGTTGCGGTGCACGACCTGACGCTCGCCGTGCTGCCAGGCATGATCGGCCGCGGCACCGGCGGCATCCTCATCACCGGATCCGCGGCCGGCAACATGGCCATCCCCAACAACGCCACGTACGCCGCGACCAAGGCATTCGTGAACACGTTCTCCGAGTCGCTGCGCGCAGAACTGCACGGCACGGGCGTCAACGTCACCCTCCTCGCACCCGGCCCGGTCCGCACCGAGACCCCCGACCCGTCCGAGGAGTCGATCGTCGACAAGCTTGTCCCCGACTTCCTTTGGATCGGCAGCGAGTACACGGCCAAGTTGTCGTTGGATGCGTTGGGCAAGAACAAGATGCGCGTGGTGCCAGGGCTGCTGTCGAAGGGGATGTCGGTGGCGGGCCAGTACAGCCCTCGCTTCGTCAGCGCTCCCATCGTCGGGAGTTTCTACAAGAAGTTGGGTGGGTCGTAGGCCCTGACTCCAGCCCTGCGACCTACCGCCTCCGCCGCCTCCCCGTCCCGAAGATGCTCCGCGAGATCTCCCGACCGGCAGCACTGGCCGCCGATCGCAGGAAGCTCTTCACCGCAGGATTGCTCATCATTCGCTCGGCGGCGGACGGGCCTTCCGGGACGGGTGGAGGTGCATCGGGCACATCTGGCAATTCCGGTGGCGGAGGCGCCATCCGTGCATTCATCTTCTCGTACGCCGATTCGCGGTCGATCGTCTGGCCGTACTTGGCGAACAGGGCTCCACTCGACGCCGACGACGTGATGGCCGGGTTTCCAATGGTGTCCATCAACGACCGCGGCGGCCGAATCCTGGTCCACGCCACCGGCGTCGGCGCTCCCTTCTCCGACAGCACCGTCACGATGGCCTCACCGATACCCAACGTGGTGAGGGCTTGCTCGAGGTCGTAGTTCTTCGTCTTCGGATACGTACGAACGGTTTTGGTGAGGGCCTTCTGGTCTTCGGGGGTGAAGGCGCGGAGCGCGTGCTGAATGCGCGCGCCGAGCTGTGACAGGATGTCGCTGGGTACGTCGGTGGGTAGCTGGGTGCAGAAGAACACGCCGACACCCTTCGAGCGGATGAGCTTGACCGTCTGTTCCACCTGCTGCAGAAAGGCTTTGGACGCGTCGGCGAAGAGCAGGTGCGCCTCGTCGAAGATGAAGACGAGTTTGGGTTTGTCGATGTCGCCCTCTTCGGGCAGCGTCTGAAACAGATCGGCGAGCACCCACATCAGGAACGTCGAGAACATCACCGGGCGCGCGGCAAGTGCACCGAGCTCGAACAGGCTGATCACGCCCCGGCCGTCGGGTCCCACCCGCAGCAGGTCGGCCGTGTCGAGCTCGGGTTCACCGAAGAAGGTGTCACCGCCGTCGGCTTCGAGATTGGACAGTGCGCGCAAGATGACCCCGGCCGTCGCAGAGGACACACCGCCGATCCCCTTCAGATCCGCCTTGCCCTCGTCGCTCGTCAGATGTGTGATGACAGCACGCAGATCCTTGAGGTCGAGCAATGCGAGTCCCTGCGTGTCGGCCCAATGGAAGATGAGTCCGAGCGTCGACTCCTGAGTCGGGTTGAGCGCCAACACCTTACTGAGCAGGATGGGACCGAACGCGGTGATGGTGGCGCGCACGGGAACACCGATCCCCTCGGTACCCAACGACAGGAACTCGACGGGAAACGCCGACGGCTGCCAATCGGCGGCGCCGGTGTCGGCGGCGCGAGAACGGATCTTCTCGTTGTCCTCACCGGCCGCGGACAGGCCGGACAGGTCACCCTTGATGTCCGCCATGACGACGGGAACGCCTGCAGCGGAGAGCTGTTCGGCGATTCCCTGCAACGTCTTGGTCTTACCCGTTCCGGTGGCACCCGCGACCAGTCCGTGCCGGTTCATCATCGCGAGCGGAATGCGAACTCGCGCGCTGGGCGCCAGCGCGCCATCCAGTAGGGCGGTTCCCAGTTCGAGCGCTGCACCGTCGGACGCGTATCCCGCCGCGATCTCGTCGGCAGCCCCGGAAGACGACGGTTGCGAAGCCTCAGCAGCTGCCGCCTCTTTCTCTGCCTGCTCCAGTTCGGCGGCTGCAGCAGCGGCCGCGGCGCGAGCGGCGGCCACGCGATCGGCGGGACTCTGGGGTGCTTCGCTCATCGAGTTCGACTCTTCTCGTCGGGTGCGTGGGTCCACCGCAGACACTAACGCCAAGCCGGGAAGGCCGGAGGCCGGAGGCCGGTCGTTGAGCAAGCCCCCACTACTGTGGAGCCGTGCAGGACAAACTTGTGTGGATCGATTGCGAGATGACCGGGCTCGACACCGGATCGGACAAGCTCATCGAGATCGCGGCTCTGGTCACCGACAGCGACCTCAACGTGCTCGGCGAGGGTGTCGACATCGTCATCCACGCCGACGACGATGCTCTGGCGGCCATGCCCGAGGTTGTGACGGCGATGCACGCCAAGTCGGGGCTCACCGAGGAGGTGCGTAACTCGACGGTCAGTCTGCGAGAGGCCGAGGAGCAGGTGCTCGCCTACATCCGTGAGCACGTGACGTCGCCCGGGACGGTGCCGCTGGCCGGCAACTCGATCGGCACCGACCGCGGATTCATTGCGCGCGACATGCCCGAGCTCGACAATTACCTGCACTACCGCATGATCGACGTGAGCTCGATCAAGGAGCTTGCTCGCCGCTGGTTCCCGCGGATCTACTTCGGTCAGCCGCCCAAGGGATTGGCGCACCGAGCCCTGGCGGACATCAAGGAATCGATCCGCGAGCTGCAGTACTACCGCCGCACGGTGTTCGTGGCCGAACCCGGCCCGTCGAGCAGCGAGATCGCCGCGGTCGTGGAGTCGTTGACACCCGCAGCCGATACCGATTAGCCGTAGCCCCACGCGGCACGCTAATATTCTTCCGCGCGCAAGCGTGATGGTGGCTGTAGTTCAGTTGGTAGAGCACCAGGTTGTGATCCTGGCTGTCGCGGGTTCGAGTCCCGTCAGCCACCCGAGTAGAGGCCCCGGTTTCCCACAGGAAGCCGGGGCCTTTTCCGTGCCTTCGGCACCTGTGCGCGATGTCCTGAAACAAGGCAGTACCTCGGGAGGTATGAAAAGGCGCACAGGCGCGAAGCGCCTAATTACGTTGTTGTAATTCATCATTCGAGTTACCAATGGGTACTCGTGTGACGTAACGTGACCTTTGGCGCTCTTGGGGAAGGTGCGCACTGAGTGACTGCATGATGCTTGTGAGACGTTGCGGGAAGGCCGGAGGCCGGCCGTAAACTCTCGAGAAGGCCGGAGGCCGGTCGCAATTCTTGGGAAGGACGTCTGGCTTGCGCGTGCTGGTTGCCGCCTGCCCTCCCCCGACCGCGCCGTCAGCGAGTCGACTCGGAGGTAACTGATGGGCCTGGAACACACGACACGAACCGCGCGCCGACGCCGATGGGGATCCGGCGTCGTCGCGGGTGTGGCCGTCACCGGTTCGCTCATGTTCGTCGCACCACCCGCGGCGATCGCGGCGCCGGCACCGCCGTCGCTGCCTGCCTTTCCGCTGGACGCGTTGCTGCCCTACCTCGACCTGTCGTCGTTCGACCTGACGACGCTGTCTGCGTTCGAGATCCCCGCCATCACGATCGACGCCGCACAGCGCGCTGCCATCCTCGCCGCCGTGTTCGACGCGACGGGTGTGCTGATCCAAGAAGTCGCCGGACTCGTCGTCGGTGACACCACGACGATCGTTCCCGACGTCACCAGTCCCCTGCCGTCCGCGGACGTCCCGGCGACCGTGGGCGTCGGTGGAGCGCGACTACCCCTCGACCGTGGTGCGTACCGGCTGACGTCCAACTACGGAGTGCGCGACAACCCGACGGGTGCCGGCCGACGTAACCACCAGGGCATCGACCTCGCCGCGGACTCGGGAACCCCGATCTACGCGGTCACCGGTGGCACCGTGGTGCAGGCAGGCGACAACGGCGACGGCTACGGGAATCTCGTGCGCATCAAGAGCGGCAACACCGAGGTGTACTACGGGCACCAGTCCTCGGTCGGCGTCAACGTCGGTGACACCGTCGCTGCGGGCCAACGCATCGGATCTGTTGGCAGCACCGGTAATTCGACCGGGCCGCACCTGCACTTCGAGGTTCGTCGCGGTGGAGCCAGCGTGGACCCGACGGGTTACCTCACCGCCCTGGGACTGAGCGTCGCAGGATCGTCCGCTCGCGATTGAGGCCTAGACGCTGGAAGCGTTTCCTGCTCTCCACGTCTCCCAGGGAACGTTCCAGTCGCCGAGTCCGTCTGTGCCCGAAAGCGTTCCACCGACGGTGTTCTTGACGACGGCGATGTCACCGCGCTTCATGTTGTCGTAGATCCACTTGGCGTTGCTGGGGCTCAGGTTCAGACACCCGTGACTGGCGTTGCTGTAACCCTGCTGTCCGACGGACCATGGCGCGGAGTGGAAGAAGATGCCGCTGTAGGACATTCGTGTTGCCCAGTCGACTTCGGTGCGGTAACCCGCAGGTGAGTCGACGGGTACGCCGTAGGTCGACGAGTCCATGACGAGGTGCGAGAACTTGTCGCCGACGATGTAGACACCGTTGTCGGTCGGGGTACTGTCCTTGCCCATCGACGTGGGCATGGTTCGGACGTCCTGACCGTTGATGTTGATGGTCACCTGCTTGGTGTTGTCGTCCGCGGTGGCGATGATCGCATCGCCGATGGTGAATCTGGTCGACGCGTCCTCCTGACCGAACAGTCCGTCACCGAGGTTGCGGCCGAACACCTTGACGTTCACGTCGACCGTGGTGCCCGGCACCCAGTAGTTCTGCGGGCGCCAGCGAACTTCCTTCTGGTTGACCCAGTAGAAGGCGCCCTCGACGGGCGGGTTCGTGGTGATGGTGATGGCGTTCTGCGCGGCGATCTTGTCCGGGATGGTCTCGTCGAACTGGATGGCGACCGGTTGCCCGATACCGACGACCTCGTTCTCCGACGGCAGCAGATACGGCTTGGTGTAATTGCCGGGTGAGGTGGTGGTGAAACTGGACGCGGCGCTGGTGGCGCCGCCGAGGCCGTACGCGTCGGCGCGCAGTTGGTAGGTGGTGTTGTACTTCATCGGCTGGGTGTTCACCCACGACAGCCCGTCGGGCGCGATCTCACCGGTCAACGGCACACCGGCCGGGTCCAGCAACGACACCGCGGCCAGCCGGCCACCGTCGACACGAGCAGTCACGGGATCACCCGGCGAGAATCCCACCGAGGCGTCCAGTGCGGACAGTTCGATCTTCGGCTTGAGAAGTTCCGACAGCGGGTTGGAGTCGATGGGAACGACGGGAGCCTGTGCGGCCGGCGCCGACTGACTGCACCCGGTCAAGAACGCCAGTGCGACCACGACGGGTAGAGCCGCCATCCGCATCCGCCGTCGACCCGTCATTGCACGCACGCTCATTCTCGATCTCGCTCCACATCATTTCATCGAACCGACGCCCTGAAACCGACGCGTTGGTTCTCATGGTGCCAGGGCGCACACGCTTCTTCCACCTGCAGCGAGGTAACGGCGATAACGGGTCAGTACCGATCGAGCGACGGTGGTTTCGAAGCCGACCAGCGCTTATCGTTCGGTGGCGGAAACCGGGCTCGATCCCCGTTTTTGAACAATGGCGCACCGAATTGCGTACAGGACCGCACTCGAGGCAAACATCACCGCGACGAGCACGATCCACCTCAGCAGGTACGGCTCCTGCGTCAACCCGGTGGCGGCAACGTAGGCCTCCTTCCCCTGCTCGATGATGCCGGGAAAGAACATCAGGAACGTCAACCCGGTGGCCAGCACGGGCACGCGAATGTAGTTGAGCACCGGCACAAGTGGCGGACGCGAGCGACGTCGGCCGCGCATGGCATCGAGCCCGGACCGCAACGACAGGTCGGCGACCGCGTACAGCGGAAAGAGCACCAGATCGTGCGCTACGGCCGCACCGACGAACCAGACCGCGATCGACTGCCACCAGATATCGGTGTTCCAGAACGTCATCGGTCCGGCCGTGTAGACAACCGCCAGGCCGAGAACGAAACAGAAGATCATCGCCAGGAGATGCAACGGGTTGGCGCCGTAGAATTTCGCGAATTTCGTCATGTCACACCTGCCTGAATTCGATCGACCGGACCCATTTCGTTTGGTGAACACCCGGAATTCCAGGAATCATGATGCGCGCCGGAAATCCATGGTCGAGCGAAAGATCGACGCCGTTGACCTGCAGGGCCAGAAGCGAATCTCCGTCCGAGAATTGGTTGGCGGGGAAGGTGACGCGATTGAACGAACCCGCCCGCTCCAACGACTGCACCTCGGCGTTGTCGATGCTGTCGACTCCGACCGCTGCCTGCAGGTCACGTAGGCGGACCCCGGTCCACGTCTGCACCGTCGACCAGCCCTCGACACACGCGATGGGTAGTCGCACGGTGGTTTGCGGCATGGCCTGAAGTTGCGCTCGTGTCATCTCCAGCGGAGCGTCGCCGCCGAGGAGTGTCAGTCGCCAGCCGTCACCGACCTGGTCCGCTGTGACCCCGGCCGCCGCCGACGTCCTGTTGACCTGGAAGTCGTTCGGGCCGTCTCCGTACGAGCGTCCGCGTGGAAGCAGGATCGCAGCGTTCCGCAGAAACCCGCCCGTGGTCTGCCCCGCCGTGAGCACCGCGACGAAGAGCGCTCCCCCACCGACCAGCGCCAGGGCCCCGCGCCGACTGACGGTGGCGGGAGCAGGGTCGGTCGCGACGAGGCCCGTGTCGTCCCGCTGTTCGGGTTCGGTGTCCGCGACGCGCTGACGCATCACGTCCATGAACGAGCGACCACGCAGGGTGCGCACCATCACCGGTACCTTGACCACGACGTGCGCGACGAATCCACCGATGAAGACCCATGCGCCCCAGTAGTGCGCGGTATAGAAGCTGAACCCGAAGATGTAGTCGTACTGGATGTTCAGAACGCCGGTGACGATCTCGAACAGCACTCCGCCGACGAGGGCCAGCAACGACACGCGCTCGAGCGCCTGCGCCGGAGACCGCACCGGCGGGAACTCGAAGAACTTGGGAATGACCGACCACAGCTTCGCCAGGACGATCGGCACCAGCACCAACCCCAGCCCGACGTGCAGACCTTGGTTCAGCCGGTAGATCCACGACGGTCGCGTCGGCCAGTCGAAGTACGGCAGATGCAACCACGCGACGTCCCCGGGCATCGACTGCCCGAACCGCGGACCGTAGGCGACCCAGGACAGCAGACCGGTGACGGTGACGACGGGCAGCGCGATCAGCAGGACCGCTCCGAACACCGAGGTGAGCCACGGCCCTCGAAGAGGGCTTCGGAAGCGAGGACCACGCGGCCTTGACCTGTGCGTCGTATCGGTCATGTCGTCTGCCCGCTTTCTGTACTGTCCGGTACAGCTTGGTCGATTCCGGACGCTCGGTCAAGGGTGCGCATCATTTCGCCCGCAACTCGGCAACGCGACTGACCGCAGCGTCGAGAAGGTCTCGTAGCGGCGCGACATCTCCGGCTATGCGCCCCAACAACATTCCCCCTTGCAGTGCCGCCACGAGCATGGCCGCGAGCCGCGACGGGTCGGCGTTCACGGCCAGGTCACCTCGTGTCTGCATCGCCGTCAAACCGTCCGCCAACGGCTGCTCCCATCGCCGAAAGGCGGCGTCGACGACAGGTCGAAAAGTGGCGTCGTTCTTCAGCTCCGCGGCAAGCGAACCCAAGGGGCATGCGAACGGACCGCCCTTCGCCGTGTGCTGCCTGACGACGGCGTCGGCCCACGCCGTGATGCCCTCGACAGAACCCACGCGCGCGAGCTCCGGTTGCGCATTCAATACCGAGTCACGCTGATGCTCGATCACCGCGATCACGAGATCCGCCTTGTCTGCGAAATAGTGGTACATCTGCGATTTCCCGGTCCCGGACGCCACCAGGACGTCGTCGAGACTCGTTGCAGCGACCCCTCTCTCGTACATCATGTCCGCCGCCGCGTCGACGATCGCAGCACGAGTACGCCGCCCACGTGCGGTGGCGGGCAGGGCCCGCGCGGGTCTCTCAGCGCTCACGTACCGAACAGTACATGCGCCGTGGACCTGCGGAAACGTACCTTTTTCTTGTTTCTCGCAGTCTTTTGGATTTGCTTGCGATCCGGATAGCGATCGGTTACGAATAGGAGATATCGGGATCCTTGATTTCGGTAGATCGACCCACTCGCACCCGATGGTGTGGATGGCGAACTATTAGCTGTGGAAGCCAAAAATTCGCTGCTCCAACGTTTTTCGATTTGGTTCACGGTCCGGTCCTCACCCGATTCGGATGTCGTTCCAATCCGGAGCACAGGGGGCGCCGAATTACCCACATCTTCAAGCCGACTACCACGAAGGGCAATTCAAGAAAATGTTCACTCTCCGCAAGGCCGTAGTAGCCACCGCCATCGGTGCGCTCGCCATCGTTCCGCTCGCAGCGTGCTCGTCCAGCGACGACTCGTCCACCGCGACCACGTCGTCGGCCTCCTCGGAGTCCTCCGAAGCAGCCACGACTTCCGCCGAGCCGGCTCCGGCCGCAGAGGTTCCTTCGCTCACCGGTCGTGACACGGCAGTCAAGCTCGACGCCGGATTCGCCGAAGCACTCACCACCCTCGGACTGACCCCCGGCACGGTCGGCACCGCGACCCTCGTCGACGGATCGCTGATCTTCCCGATCACCGGCGGCAACGTGAAGTACTGGACCCCCGGTACTGTCGACCCGTACGTCCAGGGCGAGATCCTGCACAACGGAAGCGGCTTCTCCCTCACCGCCGGTGGAACCACCGTCGAGCTCACCAACTTCGACATCGATCCCGGCACCTCGGTGCTGACCGGTGACGTCGCCGTCAACGGCCAGAGTGCCGCCACCGGCGCCGTGTTGTTCGACCTCGACGGCCGCACCCTTCAGCCGCTCGCCACCGGACCGGACAACACCGCGATCCTGACCGGCACCACCGTCCACATCTCGGCCACTGCAGCTGACCTGCTGAACACCACGTTCAACACCACTGCCGTCACCCCGGGCCTGCTCGTCGGCGTTGCGACCATCACGGTCAACACCGCGTAGTCACCCCTCTCCACTGCACCAGCCACGGGCGGTGCGTCGAGCCTTCACCGGTTCGGCGCACCGCCCGTTTCGCATGTGCGGATCGCGGCGGTGTACGTCGTTCCCGACCCACTCTCGGCTAGAGTTTCCTCTCGTGCCGCATCTACGACTCTTCCGTGTCGATCGACCCGCAGATGCGGAGTCGGTGTGAGCACCATTCGGATCAAGGACGCAGCCGATCTCCTCGGCGTCAGCGACGACACCGTCCGCCGCTGGATCGATCACGGCAGCCTCACCGAACACCGCGACGACTCCGGTCGCAAGGTCGTCGACGGCGCCGAACTCGCCCTCTTCGCCCGCGACCATGCGACGCCTCCCGCCGACCCCTCCAGCGGGACGAGTTCTGCGCGCAACCGCATGGTCGGCCTGGTCATCAAGGTCACGCTCGACACCGTCATGGCCGAAGTTCAGATGCAGTGCGGCCCGTTCACCATCGTCTCGCTGATGAGCGCCGAATCGGCCACCTCGCTCGGACTCGAACCCGGCACGGTCGCCGTTGCCGTCGTCAAAGCCACCACCGTCATCGTCGACAGTCCTCTGAACACCAGCAAAGGATCATCATGAAACTCGTACCGGGTGCGGCTCTCGCCGCGCTGTCCGTCCTCGCCCTGGTCGCCGGTTGCAGCTCGGACTCGGGCAGCGAAGCCGACCCGTCGACGACTGCGGCGCAATCGAGCTCGGCCGACGCCGTGACCGGAGACCTCACTGTCTTCGCCGCCGCATCGCTGAAGTCGACGTTCACCGAACTCGGATCGCAGTTCGAAGCCGCGCATCCCGGAACGACGGTGAACTTCAGCTTCGCAGGATCGTCGGATCTGGTCACCCAGCTCACTCAGGGCGCACCGGCAGACGTGTTCGCCTCCGCCGACACCGCGAACATGACCAAGGCGGTCGACGCGAACCTGGTGTCCGGTAGCCCCGTGAATTTCGCGACGAACACGCTGACGATCGTCACCGCAGCCGGAAATCCCAAACGCATCACCTCGTTCGCCGATCTGAACAAGCCCGACACCGCGGTGGTCGTGTGCGCGCCGCAGGTGCCGTGCGGTTCCGCGACCACCAAGGTCGAGCAGTCGACGGGCACCGCGCTGACACCTGTCAGCGAAGAGTCGTCGGTGACCGACGTTCTCGGCAAGGTCACCTCGGGTCAAGCCGACGCAGGCCTCGTCTACGTCACCGATGCGTCCGGGGCCGGAGACAAATTGACCGCAGTTCCGTTCCCGGAAGCGAGCGGCGCCGTCAACACGTACCCGATCGCCACGTTGACCGGAACGACCAACGATGCTGCTGCGCAGGCCTTCTTGGATCTCGTCACCGGAGAAGACGGTCGGAGAGTACTGGCGGACGCCGGATTCGCAGGGCCGTGAGAGGGTCACCCGATACCTCGGGCCGCCCACCCCGGTGGGTGCTCGTACCCGCCGTCGTCGGCGCGCTGTTCGTGGTCCTTCCTCTCGTCGCCATGATCCTGGCGGTCGACAGATCCCGGTTCATCCCCCTGATCACATCCGAATCATCGCGCGCAGCACTCTTTCTCAGCCTCAGAACGTCCACTGCGAGCACCGTCGTCTGTGTGATTCTGGGCGTTCCGATGGCGCTGGTCCTCGCGCGATGGGATTTTCCCGGCCGCACGCTCGCTCGCTCGCTCGTGCTGCTGCCGTTGGTTCTTCCTCCGGTGGTCGGGGGCATCGCTCTGCTCTACACCTTCGGTCGGCAGGGTCTGCTCGGTCAGCACTTCGAGGCGTTCGGACTTCGGATCGCTTTCTCGACCACAGCGGTGGTGATCGCTCAGTCGTTCGTCGCGTTGCCGTTTCTCGTGTTGAGCCTCGAAGGTGCACTGCGCACCGCCGGAACACGATTCGAGACCGTTGCCGCGACGCTCGGCGCCGGCCCGTCCACCGTCCTGTGGCGCGTCACCCTCCCGCTGGCGTTGCCCGGTCTCGTGTCCGGAGCAGTCCTGGCCTTCGCCCGATCGCTGGGTGAGTTCGGCGCAACCCTCACCTTTGCAGGATCTCTGCAGGGCGTCACCCGCACCTTGCCGCTCGAGATCTATCTCCAACGCGAGACCGACCCCGATGCGGCCGTGGCACTGTCACTGGTCCTCGTGGTCGTCGCGGCGCTGATCGTGATCGTCACCCGCGGACGCCGCATAGCGGGCGCGCTGTGACCGGATTGGCCGTCCGTGCCCGAATCGCGGTGCGCAACATCGACTACGACATCGAGGCTCCGTCTGGTTCGGTACTGGCGGTCATCGGCCCCAACGGGGCGGGCAAGACGTCTCTGCTGTCGATCGCCGCCGGCCTGCTCCGGCCGGACGACGGGCGAGTCGAACTCGACGGTCGCGTCCTGACCGACACGAGCGCAGGTATTCACGTTCCGACCCATAGACGCGGGATCGCGACCCTGTCGCAGCAACCCTTGCTGTTTCCGCACCTCACCGCGGAAGCGAATGTGGCGTTCGCCCCGCGCAGCGCCGGCGTCGGGCGCTCGCGATCGAAAGAGGTTGCGCGTGAGTGGTTGTCCCACGTGGGCGCCGCCGAGCTCGCCGGCAGGCGTCCCTCGGAATTGTCCGGTGGTCAGGCACAACGAGTGGCAGTCGCACGGGCACTGGCCGCCGACCCCGCTCTGCTCCTGCTCGACGAACCGTTGGCCGCGCTCGACGTCGAGTCCGCCCCGGCGGTTCGCCGACTCCTACGGACCATGCTGCAGGAGCGTCGACGAACCGCCGTGCTGGTGACACACGACGTTCTCGACGCACTGGCACTCGCCGACACGGTCGTCGTGATCGACGACGGACGCGTCGTCGAACGTGGGCCTGTCCGTTCCGTTCTCGCCGCACCGCGCAGCACCTTCGCCGCGCGTATCGCCGGTCTGGACCTCGTCGACGGCACCGTCGTTGCGCCGGGGACCCTGCGCACGCCCGACGGCATCACCGTCATGGGGACGGGTGACGTCGAGGTCGGTTCCGCGGCCGTCGCCGTCTTCACCCCGAGTGCGGTCGCGGTGCACGCCGAGCCACCACACGGGAGCCCACGCAACGTCTTTCGTGCCACGGTGTCCGATATCGAGGTGCGTGGCGCGAGCGTGCGCGTGACCGCGCGGGTGTCGTCGACTCTCGCTCTTTCTGCCGACGTCACCGCCGCCGCGGTCGCCGATCTCGACCTCGTTCCCGGTCACATCGTCCACCTCGCGGTCAAGGCACACGAGGTCGCGCTGCACGGCGCGCCGTAGAAAGGCTGCCGGCCCGAGCGATTCGACGTATCGTCCCTCTCGAAGCACGATCCGTCGGGGGTCGTTCCGTTGGAAGCGATGGATCTCGGTATGGACAGACGGCGCCTGTTGGGCAGCGCAGCAACGGGTCTGGCGTTGGCGGTGGGTTCGCAGATGGTGAGTTCGGGAACGTCCGAGGCACTTCCGCTTCCGACGGTTCCGCTGGACAGGCTGCTGCGGATCGTGTCGCTCTCGCACGTGAACGACCCTGCGACCACACCGATCTTTCCCGGTGACCCGGAGTTCACGCTCGAACCGGCCGCCACGATCGCCGCCGACGGCTTCTACCTCCAGTACGTCAAGGAAGGCGAACACACCGGCACCCATTGGGGCGCACCGGCGCACTTCCAGGAGGGAGGGCGAACTGCCGACCAGCTGGACCCCGAGGACCTGTTCCTGCCCGCGGTGAAGATCGACATCAGGACACAGTCGGCGGGGAACGCCGACTACGCGGTGACGGTCGAGGACCTCGTCTCCTTCGAGAGGGGCAACGGACGCATTCCCCGCGGCGCCGCGGTGATCCTGTGGACCGGGTGGGAATCACGCTGGGGCACAGCCGCATACGCCAACGTCGGTGCCGACGGTCTGCCGCACCAGCCCGGTTTCAGCGCCGCGGCGGCGCAGTGGCTCATCGACACCGGTCGCCTGGACGTGCGCGGCGCACTCGGTACCGACACCTTCGGGCCGGATCTCGGCAACGACGAGACGTATCCGGTGTCGACGGCTCTCTACGACAAGCGTCGCATCAGCCTCGAGAACATGAACAACTTGAGCGCCATCCCGGCGACGGGTGCCTACGTTCTGGTCGGCGGCGCCATCAATCGTGCCGGTTCGGGTTCACCCGCAACGATATTCGGATTGGTTCCCCGACTGCCCTGATGCTCGGGCGGGACGAGCGCTTCGAAGGTGTGGTCTGCTCGGTACAGGAATGCGCGACCCTTGCCGTCACGCTTCGCCTCGTACATCGCGCGGTCGGCAAGGCGCAACAACGCGTCCGGCGTCGGCTCACCCATGACCGACCCGAATTCGACGACACCGACGCAGACCCCGGTCGACATGTGCTGACCGTCCACGTCGAGCGTCCCGGAGACGGCGTCGACGATCCGGAACACGATCTCCCCGGCGTGGTCGGCCGTCGAGTCGACGAGCACGACGAATTCGTCGCCCCCGAACCGCGCCACGTGGGCATGGGCTCCCGACGCGGCGGCGAGCCTCTCGCTGACCAACTTGAGCGCTTTGTCGCCGGCCGCATGGCCGTATCTGTCGTTGATGGTCTTGAAATCGTCGAGGTCGGCGAGCATCAACACGTACGGGTTGCCGGTGCGGGTGAACACCTCGATCGCGGCGCTCAGGTGCTCGTCGAACGACACGCGGTTGGCCAACCCGGTCAACCCGTCGAAATGGGCACGGTACGTAAGTTCCGATTGCGCGTCGAAGATGCGGCGTAGAAGAGCCTCGTTCTCGAGCAGTGTCAGGACCTGACGTATCAGCGACAGGGCGAGGACGAGGACTCCGATCACCACGACGACGGTGTCGACGTTGCCGACGGTCAGCCACTGCAGGCCCACGATGGATGCGATGACCAGGATGAGGACGTACGGAACGAGCAACTGTGTGCGTCGACTGCGCCACGTCGCGGTCGATCGAACCCCGAGCCGCGTCCGGCTGGCCGGTACCGATGCAGCGAGTGCGATCAGCGGCGGCCCTGCAATGTATCCCGCGTCGGCGAGCGGTGACACCGTGTTCCCCCCGGCCGCAACCAGATACGCGTATGCGCTGTCCGAGAGCGCCAGCGCCACCATGCCCGCGAGGAGCAACCACAACTGTGCTCGGAACCGGGCGACGACCTTCGGAATCACCGCCAGGATCAGAACGATCCCGACCAGAACGAGGTCGGTGATGGGGTACATGACCGCGACCAGGAATCCCAGTGACGACTCCGGCGGCGAATGGGCGAGGGCTCCCAACGCCGTCGTCCAGGACAGGACGAACAGCGAACCGACGATGACGGACCCGTCCAGGATGGCGAACGCCCACATCCGGGTGCTGCCCCGAGGCCGCACACGCTGCGAGATGACCAGCGTGAGCAAGGCCGGTGCGGCGAACACGGGAAACACGAAGAAGCCGATGTCTGCGATCGACGGAGACGGCAGCGGGGAGTCGAACACGGTCCGGTACAGACCCCAGAACACCATGCCGATGCTCCATCCGAACATCCCTGCGCCCATCAGAATGCGCCACCGCCGCTCGGCTCCGAGCCTGCTGCGGGCCGTCCACCAACATGCCGCGGTGGCAACCACGCCACCCACCAACTGGGACACGTCGTCGAGCATCACCGAGTGACGGACGTCCAGCAGACCGGAACTCGAGATCAGGACGATCACGACCACGATTGCGAGAACGATGCGGACGCGCGTCTTCAGAGAGTCGACCATCGAGTCTCCTCACCGGCGCGGATCTGAGTGGAAAGGCCCCCCGGTCGGTGCCAGTGTACTGAGAAGTGGGTACCGCGGACCTCACTGCGACATACTCGTGAGCCGAACTCGTCGAGTGACGGTCGCCTCACCGCCCGAGGACCCTCATAATGCGTCCATGGACCCACTCCCCCGCGGTGAAGTACCGCTGGTCGGGCGGGAGAACGAGCTGGCCAGAATTCTCGAGTCGGCGGACCGATTCGGCGGAATCGCGGTCAAGGGTGTGCCGGGAGTGGGACGCACCCGATTGCTGACCGAGGCCACCGCGAGGCTCGGACGTCTCGGTTGGACCGTGATGCGCATCGTCACCTCGGCCCCCGACGACGGTGGCACCGGCCTGAAGGTCGGTATGCGCACCGAGGCGACGCTCACCCACGTTCTCGACTCGGTGCGCGCGGGGCATCGAACCCTGGTGGTGGTCGACGACTCGCACTGGATCGACGTGGCCAGTACGGACTCCTTGGCGCGATTGGTGTCGGCACCCAACTTCTACGTCCTGCTCGGGGTCAGCTCGGGTCGACGACGAACGCCTGTGATCGATTCGCTCTGGAAGGACGGGCTTCTCGACCGCATCGACCTGAGCCTGCTCGGTGACGACGACTGCGCACGGATCGTCACTCGGATCGTGGCGGACTCGGGCGACACCGTCGATGCTGCGGCAGTCCATCAGTTCACCCGCATGGCCCGCGGAAACCTCGTCGTGTTGCGCGAACTGATAGCGGCGGCCGTCGATCAGGGAACTCTCGTCCGGCGCGGCGACCTGTGGAGACTGACCGGCGAGCTCCCCGTCTCACCGGGCATCGACGACATCGTCTGGGCGTACCTCGAGGAGTTCATCGCTCTGTCGCAACTCGACGGGTCGACGCCCGCCCACCGCCGACACATCATCACCGCCCTGCAATACGTCGCCCTGGCGGATTCACTGTTGTTGTCGGCGGCGTCCGCCTTGATCGACGATTCGCTCCTCGAAGAGCTCGACACCGGTGGCATCGTGGTGGTGACCACGGTCGACGGTGTCGACCGTGTCGAGTTCGCCACGCCGGTGACGGGTCCGGTCATCCGCGCCAACCTCGGGCAGCTGAGAAGGCGTCGCCTGTCTGCATCGCTGGCAGTCGCGTTGGAAGCGGCTGCCGCACAGGGCCACTCGGGACCGCGAGAGGTCGTGCTCGCCGCGCTGTTGCGACTCGACGGTGGCCTCCGTCTCGACGCCGCGTCGGCGGTGACCGCCGCACGACTGTCCTGGCGCTTCTATCCACCCGACATTCCGCGTCGACTCGCGGAGGCGGCCGACGACGCGGGAGGCGGCTTCGAGGCGCAGCTGATTCTCGCTACCGCCGAGGGTCAGCTCGGACTTGTCGACGATGCCCACGCACGGCTGATGCGACTCACCGACAGCGCGGCGACCGACTTTCAGCGCGTCGCCGCCGTGACCGCCTGCGCGGACAACCTCGTCCTGCGTATCGGCGACGGAAAGCAAGCTCTCGCACTGAGTTACGCGACAGAACTGACGTTGACGGACGACGATGTGCGCACCCAGTTGATTGCTCGCCGCGGACTCACGATGCACGCCATCGGCGATTCGGCGGGTGCTCTGTCCTTGCTCGAACCCCTGCTCGACGATCTGAGCGGACCGACCCTGATCTCTGCCTGCTTCGCCGCGGCCACCGGGGCGACGGTCATCGGCAAGCTGTCGTCCGCCTACGCAGCATTGGATCGGGTGCCGTTGTCCGACGATCTGACGGTCGGGCCCTTGCACAGCATGATCGACCTCTGCCGGTGTTTCACCTTCGGTTTCGCCGGAGACTTGAGCGGGGCGCAGGATCTCGCCCTTCGCCGATATCGCGAGGGCATCGAGATGTCCTCGCCGTTGCAGCAAGCGTGGTTCAGCTGGGCCAACGGTGGGCTGCTGATCACGCGAGGCCTCGCCGCCGAGGCGGCAGGGTGGCTACGCACCGCACACAGTCTCGCGGGCGAACTGGGTCAGGGTTCGATGGTGCACATGGTCGCGTGCGATCTGGTCCGGTGCCTCGCCATCGCGGGCCGCACAGCCGACGCCGACGAGTTGGTGGCCGCAGCCGACCTCGACGACGCTGCGTCACCGACGTTGTTCGGCGCCGGTGGAACTCGGCACATCGCGCTCGGGTGGCTCGCGGCGGTGAAGGGCGACATGACGAGCGCCGAACGATCACTGCGAGCGGGTGCAGATGCGCACGCCGGCAACGAACATCACCTCGCCACCCTGCACGCCTACGCCGACCTCGCCCGCTGCGGGTATGCCGAGGACGTACTCCCCATGGTCGAGCGGCTGTGGTCCCTGGTGGAGGGCGAACTCGCGACGGTCCTCCTCCAGGTGGTGCGGGCCCTGGCGTCGACCAGTGGCACCGAATCCCTGTCGGCAGCAACCGAAGCGGAGAAGATCGGGCTGTGGTTGCACGCCGCGGAACTGTGCATGCACGCGGCGCGAATGTTCGACGCCGACGGAGCACCCCGCGACGGCGCCGCCGCTCGTCGACGCGCGAACCTGCTTGCACGACAGTGCGGTTCGCCCACCACTCCCCTGCTGCGGACGGGCGGGGGCCTCACCCTCTCGTCGCGCGAAAAGGAAGTCGCCCGACTCGCCGCCGACGGATCGTCGAACAAACAGATCGCCGACGTGATGGTGTTGTCCCCGCGCACCGTCGAAACTCATCTGTCGAAGGTGTTCGCAAAGCTCGGGATCGGAACGCGTGCCGAGCTGGCGGCGCTACCCGACCAACTGTTCGACGACTCGGACCGGTGACCATTCGAGGGTCTGGTCGTGCGCGCGGACACGGCGATACGTCTCCTCGAGACGTTCACCCGGTGCGAGATCGGCTGCGTCGAAGAACGCGGACGCGGCACGCCCGTACACGGCCAACGCCTCCGCCCGTCGACTACCGCGGTGTAGCGCGATCATCAGTTGACACCAGAGTGTTTCGCGCAGCGGCGTCCGTCGTAGCTGGGCCTCGATGTCGTCGACGATCTCGGTGTGTCGACCGAGATCGAGAGCCGCAGCGACGAACCCCTCCACCACGCCCGCTCGGTCGTCCTCCCATCGGTCCCGGTGTCCGCGGGCGAGGTCGAACTCCTGGGTCGGCCGCTCCCGCCACAACCGCAGCGCGGCGGTGAACAGCCTGTCGGCGCCCGACGCATTGCCGGTGTCGAGTGATCGACGACCGCGCTCGGCCAGCGCACGAAATTGCTCCACGTCGAAGAAGTCCTGGCCGAGATCGAGGCGGTAGCCGATCGACGTGGTCACGATGCGCGGGGGCACTCCAGGTTCGTGGAGGACGCGTCGCAAATTGGTCAGGTAGGCGCGCAACGAGACAATCGCCTTGGCAGGTGGCCGCGGACCCCACACGTCGTCGATCAGGCGGTCGGCGTCCACGGCGCGTTCGTGATCGAGCAGCAGCGACGCGAGAACGGTGCGCTGTTTGAGCCCGCCCAGGGGCACCGGACCGCTTCGGCCTCGCACGTCCATCTGGCCGAGCAACCTGTATTCCATTCCCCGATGCTGGGTGCGTGCAGCGCGCACGGCCTCGGAACTACGTGGTCGATCCGCCCGATATACGTAGTCTCACGGCAGTTCTCCGCGGTCCAGCGCGGTGGTGACGGCTGCGGTGCGGTCGGAGACGTCGAGCTTGCCGAAGATGCGGAGCAGGTGCGTCTTGACGGTCGCCTCGGTGATGAACAGTGCGGCGCCGATGTCGCTGTTGGTCTTGCCGTCCGCGACGAGAGCGAGCACGGCCTTCTCCCGCGGTGACAAGGATGCGTTCTTGGGTCCTCGGATCGATCGAACGAGCCGCGCGGCGACATTCGGCGACAGCACGGTCTCGCCTCTGAACACGCCGCGAATTGCGCCCGTCAGTTCGTCGGGCCGGGCGTCCTTGAGCAGGTATCCGGTGGCGCCTGCTTCGACTGCCCGCAGGATGTCGGCATCCGTTTCGTAGGTCGTCACCACGATCACCGCAACGGTGGGGAACCGCTTCTTCAATTCTCTGGTGGCCGTCACCCCGTCCCCGCCCGGCATCCGCAGGTCCATGAGGACCACGTCCGGAGCGGTCGAGGAGACCAATTCGACTGCAGTGGCGCCCGATTCGGCCTCGCCCACCACGTCGAGGTCTGGTTCGTTCTCCAGCAGCGCGCGAAAACCCGCGCGCACGATGGGGTGATCGTCGACGAGCGCGACGCGAATCTTTTGTGTCTCCGTCACAGTGGAACCTCCACCGTCAGAACGGTTCCCGATGTCCGGCCCGGCTGGATCACGAGTGTGCCGCCGAGCTGCTCCACCCGCGACCGCATGCCCCGTACCCCGAAATTCTCGGCCGTCGCAGGGCCGCTGATGCCCACCCCGTCGTCGGCGACAACCAGGGAGACGAACTCCGCGTCCACATCCAGACGCACGCTGATCACCGACGCGGAGGCGTGCTTGCGCACGTTCGTCAACGCCTCCTGCGTCACGCGCAGCAATGCGACTTCCAGCGGGCGGCTCAGTGGCGGCACGGGGTCGACGATCTCGACGTCGCAGACGGCGCCCGTTTCCGCGCTCGCGCGCTGCCCCAGGCGACGCAACGCCTCGCCGAGTCCGTCGTCGTCCACGGGGGCTGGCGACAACTCGGCCACCATCGCGCGCGCCTCCTTCAGATTCTCCCGGCACGTATCGGAGGCAAGGTCGAGGTGCCGGGCCGCCGTGGCGCGGTCGGCGGTCGCCCTTGCCGCCTGGATCAGCGCGAGGACGCTGGTGTACCCCTGCGCGAGAGTGTCATGAATCTCGGCTGCCAATCGCGTTCTCTCCGTGATGGTTCCGGCGTCGTGCGAGAGGCGGGCCACCTCGGCGCGGCTGGCGTCGAGCTCGGCGATCAGAGCGGCGCGCTCGTTGCTCTGCCGCGCGATACGATCGATCCAGGCCGACATCACCGCGGACCCGGCCGTGATGGCTGCGGCGATCCACACCGCAGACGCGTCGATGCTTCCGAACCGGAGGTACTCGACGGCCGGACCGACCAGGTTGACCGCCGCTACGCTCGCGACCGCAAAGGGCCACCGCACCAACATGTATGCCTGCACGGACAGCGATGCGACAAACCAGGTTGCCGCTCCGGCGTACACCGCAGCCGCAGCCATGAGGGCACCGGTCGCCGCCAGGTAGAGCAATCCCGGTGCGGTTCGCTCGTCGCGCCGGAGGATGAGCCGTCGACCCCAGAGCGCGTACGCCGCACCGAGAACGAGCAGCAGACCGACGGCGCCGACGCGGGATTGTTCGGCGGATGTTCCCAGCACCACGCCGACCGCCACGACGAAAACACACGCATGGAACAGATCCCAGAACCGAAAGTCCGGGCCCGATACGACGAGTGAGGAGGCACCGGGCATCACGCCCCGCACCTCCTCGACACGGCCCTCGCTCATGCGCTCACGGCCTCCTGCATCTCGTCGTCGGCGGTCACAGAATCGATGTATCGCTTCATCGCCACGATCGGTACGGCGATGCTGGCCGCGATCACGACGAACGTTCCGCTGTCGACACCGTTCCACTGCAGCACAACCAACACAGCGGTTCCGACAGTGAAGCTCGCAGCCCACATGGCCGAGATGATGCAGTTGAAGCGAAGAAATTCGGGAGTGTCGATCATCTCGGCCGGCGCCTCACCCCGTGCGAACACCTCGGTGAACGGCGTCCGCGCGGCAATCGAGCCCCACATCAGAAGTGCGATCCATCCGTGCGAGAGGGTCTGCGTGTACGCCTCGACCGTGCCCTGGCCGAGCAGCGGTGACGCCGCCAGCATGACGACGAAGAACACGACGCCGCCGATGCTCAGGAAATCGACGGGCTGAGCCGAGCGGTACTTGTACGCGAGTACAGCCAGCGTCACCGCCAGAGCGCCGGCGAGCGACAGTGTCCAACTGACAGTGCTCTCCAGGATGGCGTAGACGATCCAGGGGGCGAAGGAAACGAGGATCTGCATGAGATGTCCTTTGGCTCGAAGACATTCGGTGTCGATGTCGATGAACCAAGTCTGTTCGCCGGAGGGCTGTTCTCGCGCCGGTCGTCCGGAGGAGGCCGCGTGTCAACCGAACGGTGGACAGCGGGCCCTACAGTTTCATGTCCCGGACGAGCTTTGCGACGTGGCCAGTGGCCTTGACGTTGTACTGTGCGAGCTCGACCTTGCCGTCCTCGTCGATCAGGAAGGTCGACCGGATGACTCCCTGAACGGTCTTGCCGTACATCTTCTTCTCCCCGAACGTGCCCCACTCGCCGAGAACGGCCTTGTCGGGATCGGAGAGCAGCGGAAAGGTCAGGCCCTCCGCTTCACGGAACTTCGCGAGCTTGGCAGGCTTGTCGGGTGAGACACCGAGTACGTCGATGCCCGCTCCGTTGAGCTGCGCGAGACTGTCCCGGAAATCGCACGCCTGCTTGGTGCAACCAGGCGTTCCGGCCGACGGGTAGAAGTACACGACCACCTTGCGGCCGCGGAAATCCTTCAGCGACACGTCGGTGCCGTCGGCGTCGGGCAGGGTGAAATCGGGCGCAGCATCGCCCACGGCCAGCTTGATGTTGTCGGTCACGCGAACCAACTTAAACGACGGGTGCGTGCCGGGGCGAGCACGTCAACTAGGCTTCGTCGGTACTTACATGAAGTTCGGCCTTGGGAGGGCACGTGGCACGTAACACCGAGAGCATCGAACGCGACATCGAGGCGGCTCGCGACCAGCTCGCCTCGACCCTCGACGAACTGAGCGTGCGGGCCAACCCGAAGCGCATCGTCGAGAGCACCAAGGCAAGCATCCTCGAGACGCTGAACACCCCCGCAGTCAAGTTTTCCCTGATCGGAGCCGGTGCTGTCGTCGCCGTCCTGGTGGTGCGGTCCATCCTCAAGTGAGGGTGGGGGCGCCGATTTCCGTTCGGCCCGCCCCAGCTGTTAATGTCTTGTCCGCAGCAAGCACGACCATGCGCCTATAGCTCAGTTGGTAGAGCAAGTGACTCTTAATCACTGGGTCCGGGGTTCGAGTCCCTGTGGGCGCACAAGAAAAAGCCCGCCACCAGCAAGTATGCAGGTGGCGGGCTTTTTGTTTCTCGACACACGAGGGCCAGGTCATGACTTACTCATGACAAACGTCCTCATCGGGGGCGAAAGTAATGAGTGCCGAGGTCATGTCGGGCGCAACGTTCACCCGCTGGATGTAGTGCGCTTCGGTCACCCGCGAGTTGGAGTGTCCGAGCTGAACCTGCGCCCCCTCGACGCCGTACTGAGCCTTGATCATGGTGGCAACCGTCTTCCGCATCGAGTGCGGTTTGACCCAGGCGAGTTCGTCGCCGAGTGCCAGCCTCCATGCCCGACGGACGTTCGACGCCGAGACCCAGTTCCCAGTCGTCGTCGCAAAGACCGCATCTGCTGCCGACCCACGACCTTGCGGGGTCAGGATCCGCCGACGGAGGACTTCTACGGCAAACGCCGGCAAGGTGAGAGTCAGCGGCGGGGCGTCACCCTTTCTAAAGTCTTGTCGCCGAAGTGACTCGCCCTTGTAGCGAGGTGTGATTAGCGTTCCGTTTATCTCAAGGCTGGGAGGTTCATCGTCGAGCCGAACATCCGCCCACCGCAGAGCTAAAACCTCGCCGATGCGTGCCCCTGTTGAGATCAGGATCGTCAGGACATCCTCGAGATCCGTGGACGGTTTTGGACCGTGCAATTTTTTGCCGTCGGAGCGTGCCGACGATCCGCAGTATCGCGCGATTGCGTTCCGTACAGCAGCGAATTCTCCCAGAGTCAGCGCTCGTACGTCGTTGCCGGAGCGTCGACGCGAATTGGCCTGCGTCTCGGCAGCAGGGTTGTTGTCGATCAAGTCCAGCCTAACCGCCAGCGAGAACATTCCAGAACACACGACGCGGGCAGAGCGGGCTCGACTCGGCGCGATCCTCGCCTGGCGCTTGAAAAACGAATCGAGTGTTCCGGTGCGGACCTCGCGAATCAACAGCTCTCCAATAGCCGGCTCGCAGATCCTTGTCCAGATGTCGGTATAGCCAGTAAACGTTTGGTCGGTGACAGACGCCTTCTTCTCTGACAGCCAATACGAGGCTAAGTCTCTAACGGTCGAGGACTTCGTCAGCTGGCCGGAGTGGTCTGGCGTTACTCGCTCGCGCAACCTGGCTTGAAGCTTCCGACGCGCATCATCCGCGGACTTGCCCTGCGCCTCAACCAGTCTGCGTTTTCCGTCGTGGTCTCGTATGTATGCACGGGCGTAGGGAACGCCGTTGCGAGACTTGACGACCAGCTGGCCCCATTCGCCTGGTTCCATTCGCGGTCTAGGCATAGCGGCAACTTGAATAGGGACGACCCATCGGGCAACCAGCGCGGAACAGCGATACACCAACGGACGCGATCGAGGGCTTAGGGCGTCGGAAAACTTGACTACATCGATGTGCGGCCCATAAGTACACGACCCTGAGCATAGGTACCGCGTCTTGTACACACAACCTGCGCTCAATCCAGCCCGTAATGGAAGTAATACACGCAACGCGGTCGATCGCGCCAATATGGCCCACCAGGTGACCGCAGCCCCTGCGGCATCGCAACTACTTAGAGGCTTCGTCCCCGACTAGTTTTTCTCGACACGTGAGACCGTCGTTACCGACCAAGTAGTCGTTGACCATCCGCTAAGTGCACGACGCGCGGCCAATAGTTCGTGCCGAAAATTTCGGAAAGGAGCGGCTAGTAGACCGCGGCGATCTCGTCTCGCAGACGCACCGCGCGCGGTATTGTCATCCAACGCCCAATGCAGAGAGGGTATTTAAGGTGAGCGACGCTGCAAGCACCGGAGGGCAACCATCCTTCAGCCCATCCCAACGGTCCGCGCAGAAGACGCCCGCAATGTCAGCCCATCCGGCTTCAACGTAATCGTCTCCTCCACCCGCAACTCGTACCCCGGATCTGCCTCCAGCTCGAAGTTCTGTAGAACCGTTGCCAGCACCACCGCAATCTCGTGGTACGCGAACTGCCGGCCGACGCACGCCCGCATTCCTGTGCCGAACGGCTTGTACAGTTCGTTCAGGTTCTTGGGTACCCGGTCGCGGCTGAACCGATCCGGATCGAACAACTCCGCATCCGGCCCCCACGCGGCATCACGGTGCAGTGCAAGGAGGACGACGAACACCCACTCTCCCTTCTCGAACGGATGCTCACCGCCAATCACCGTGTCTTCGCGTGCTTTACGAAAGTAACCTGGCGCTACCGGCCACAGTCGCAGTGTCTCGTCCATGACCCGCCGCAGGTACCGCAACTTCCCGACCTGCTCGAACGTCGGAGCAGAGTCGCCGCACACGGACATCACTTCGCCCCGCGCCTTGTCCGCGATCTCTGGATGTTGCGACAGGTAATGCAGCGCGAACGCCATGACTCCAGCGGAGGTCTCCTGGCCGGCTGCGAGGAACGTCAGGATCTGGTTCCGGATGTTCTCGGTGCTCAACGACCGGCCCGTCTCGGGGTCGGACGTCTCCAACATCAGGTCGAGCAGATCGCGGCGGCCGGTGCGGGGTCCCTGTTCGCGTCGACGGGCAACGATGTCGTCGACGAGCGACTGCACCCTGCTGATGTCGCGACGATGCTGATCACGCTGCTTGCGAAACACCGTCGCCTCGACCATCGGATGCGAGTACGCAGCGCGGTTGATGTACCGCATGATCCGCAACATCGCTTGTACCAATTCGTGCGGCTCGGATGCAGTGAACGGCGCGAACTCGTACCCGAAGGCCACCCGACCGATGATCTCGAGCGCGACCTTGTTCATGTCCGAGGGGACGTCGAGCCACGTTCCTTCACCCTGCTTGCGCCAGTAGTCGACGAGCTCGCCGGCGGTCTGCACCATCGGGTCGTGGTAGTCGCGCATCGCGGCCTGCGTGAACGCGGGCGCCAAGATGGCATGCGCCGTAGCCCAATTGGGCTCCGAGTTGTGCGCGGTGAACATCCCGTCCCCGGCAACAGACCTGAGGTCGCGCACCGGGACTCCGAGGAACTTCGCCCACTTCTCCTCGTTGTTGATCTCCGCGATGAGGTCCGGGCCGGACACATACGTCACTCGGGCACCGAGAATCTTGCGCTCGTAGATCGGGCCGTACTCGACCGCCCCCTTCCACCCCCACTGACTCGAATCGGTGACGTGCAGGTCGAGCACGTCCCCCAGCATCGGAAGCCTTCGCGGCGGGTGCGGCAGCACCCGATCCTGCGATCGCACAACGGGTTTCATCATGTCAGTCATCTGGTCCCCCTAGACCGGTGAATCTACGTATCGGTGCATGTCCTGCCCCACCGCAGCACGAGCCTGCGGCCACACTTTCGCCAGTCGCGACAGGCTTCGTAACTCCCCACGAAGGTCACGCCCCGCCACGAGCGTAGAGGCCACCCCTACCTGCGGACGCGCGCCGGCTCGCTTCCGTGCAGCTGCCCCCGCAACGGCGACCGCCGCCGCCAAGGTCGCATCTCCGATGGTCGGATGGTCGGTGCAGGGTGCGTAGCGCGTCAGAATGACCATCGCGTCGCGCATCTCGATACTCATCCGGTGCGCGCGGTGCCGAGGCGTGAGGTTCGGGTCGCTGTCGTCGACCCTGTTCAAACGCACTTCGGGACACGCATCGGTGAGGTCCCCCCACATCGGCAGCAGTCGACGATGCGCTCGGGTCCACGTGTCGACGCCATGACGCTCCGCCAGCCGTTGCAGCGGAAGTAGCGCGCCGCATACCGATCCGATCAAGACGAGGTAGATGGTGTTGTTCTCGTTTGCCTGAATCTGAAAGTCCACGAAGGACTTGCCGGTTCCCGACGCAGCCAACACCGCGCAGATCGAGATGGAGAGAGACTCCTTCATGATCCACCCGCCCAGAACGAGTACAAGCATCAGCGTCAGGACATGGCGAGTCGGCAAATTCCCGCGTTTGAGCTCGCCGATCGACGCGGCCAGGGTGACGACGCCGAGCGTGGTGGACCAAATACCGAACAGCGTGAAGTATCCGAGCGTTTCCCATCCCGGCGTCCGGTCGATGTAGGTGTTCAGCGACCGTGCGTGTGTGCCCAGGGCGATCATCAGCACTCCGCTGAGCGACCCGAGCGAGTACAGCACGGCGGCGACACCTCGCCCTGGACGTTGATGCCCAGGAAACCACGAAATCGTCACCAGCAGAAGCGGAACAACGACGAGCATCAAGGCAATCGAGCTCAGCTGCTGCATCAGCGGGGTGTCGATCGAACCGCCGGTGGCATCAGTGACCACCTCGTGCACACCGGTCTCTCGCAGGAGACAGCAGACAACGCAGAGCACCAGTGCTGCGGTGATCCGCCGAGCGGAAATCGACGTGTTCGGCAGGCTCAGTCGCGCCAGAATGACGACGATCGCCAGCAGAATCACGGGGTACGCGATCAGCGGGGGTACCGAGGAAGTCATGACGTGCTCACCCCCACAGGTCGTCCATCGAGCCGGACTTGCGAAATCGCGATACTGCCGACGCCATCAGCATGTCCGCAAAGGTCTCGGCCTCGATCTCCTGGGGATCTTCGAAACGCGATCGTGCCATCACCGACTTGGCGGCAGCGATGTCGACGTCGGGGAACAGCTTGGCAAGACTGGCATTCACGCCGCCACAGGAGTGGTGGTCCAAGACCATGTGTCCGACTTCGTGAAGGATTGTTTGGTCGGCATGATAGTCGGATGTGTTTGCGTCGTAGATGATCTGGTCGTATTCCTCAAAGACGAGCCACACTCCGCACGGAGAACCTCGCAGGACTGGTGAGTCCATCGCCGTCAACCTGATGGTGCGCCCGCGGTAGTCACCCACAGCGGCGACGAACCGTTCGCGGTTCCACGGACGAGGAATCAGCGGCTGAACCTCACGCATCGTCTCGACCACTTTGAGCATTGACTTGTCCACTACTGCCCCCGCACACGTGAGGCCGTCGATTTGACGGCCATGGCCCATCAGTTGTTCGAACTACGCTCTCGCAGCTGACGCAGCAGCTCGGCCATACCCACCGCGTCGACATGGAAGTCCCCGCCCCTGAGGTGGATTCCTTTTATCCCCGATGTTCCTACTTCACGCAGAAGCACGAGTTGGTCGTGCAGCGCCACCGCCTCATCCGACAGCAAATAGCTTTGATCGACGCCGAATTCCGCCGCGATCGCGCCGAGTACGTCCTTCTGCAACACGACGGACCCCGCGCGGGCGGCGACAAGCGCCTCCGCACTGAGATCAAGCCCTGCAGCGGAAACGGCCCGCGCAACAGCCTCATTGGATCGTTCGGTACCACCCGGCTCGCGCCATACGCTGAACAACAGCTCGATTCTCTCGTTCACCGGCGGCATCGACCCGTCCACCGAGTCAATCCTTTTCGACGTCATCAGGCCCCCCTGCCAAGTCGCTTCTCGAAACGTTCAATCGTCTGGTTGTCGACGCCGTCGCTTCGGCCCGCGAGCCACCGCCGGTACATGCGTTCCTCGTACTCAGCCGGATTCTCGGAATCGTTCGGCTCGTCCAGCAACCTGCTGAACACCGCGAACACCGGCGACAGGGCACCGTTGGCGCGACGGTTCTCCTCGAAGAGCCCGGTGACGAACTGCCCATACAGCGGGTGCAGCGCCTTGTGTAGTCGACGTACCGCTGTGTCCAACCCGTCTATTTCCGGATTGTCTGCAAGGAGTTTTTCGAAGTCTCCGGATGCGGCGATGAGTTCGCTGATGACGGGCAGCGAGACCAGTACCTCGTCCGGGCCCGGCACGAACGGTGTGTGGCCGGTGCCCGATCGCACTACGGCCTCTCCGCCGTCCATCAGTCGCACTGCACTTCCCGGTTCCCAGTCGAGTGCTGTGTCCAATTTGCTCAGTGTGGTCGCTGAGAGTGAGCTACCCCCCTTCGACTCAATACTGCGCAACGTGGGTTCGGAGGGACCCCCACGCTCGCGTACCTGATCTCGGGTGAGTCCCAGCTCGGTACGGCGCGCGAAGACGCTCGACGCCAATCGTTCAGGACCGTTCACGGGAGTCAGAGTAGGCGCACACTTCCAGAACCACAAGAAATCAAAAGAAAATACAAACATGCGCGTCCCTGCCGTGGGATATCCACAACATATCTTGCGCATTTACTATTTTCTTGGTTTTATTTGGTCTCTCTTCAACGCAGTCGGGGGCAGACCATGCAGACAATTCACCCAGGAACGCCGATCGGGCGATCACGAGCACGCTCGTACGCACGCTCGACCACGTCTAACTCGACCGCGAGCGCGGAAGCCAGTTTCGCGGCCACACCGTCCGACAGTGGGGCTTCTCCCCTCTCGATGGACGCAAGGCTGCTGGTGGATATGCCGACGGTGGCAGCCAGATTGGGCTGCACCAAGCCCCTGAGGGCGCGGAGATCCGACAGATACCGCTCGGACTCGGGTACGACGATGACGGCCTCGATCGGTAGCCCGAGCACTTCTACAGTCCGCGCGAGTGAGTCGACCTGCGGCGTGGCGCGGCCCGTCTCCCAGGAACCAACCGCGCCGATGCTGACTCCCACAGATCTGGCGACGTCGCCTCGCGATAGCCCCTTCTCAAGGCGCGCTTCAACCAGTCGCTCTGGCCTGAAACCCCGGAGCACTCGTCGGCTCACGGCGTTTCACCACTCATACGTCAGCACTCTTCCGGACAAACCCGTTGACGTCACAGATTGATGGTTTAGAATGACGTAATAGATTGACACGCGAACATCGATGATCGGGAGCCAACAAATGCCCCACGGCGAGGAATCCGCGCCTCTCATCTCGCGTAGGCGAGAGACGTGTGGCCACACCGCGACACATGCGCTGTCGAATCACCGGATCGCATGCTCTAAGTGGGCGGACCACGCCGGGCCGCACGAGGCCCTGAGCGCCGACGGGGTCCTCCTCGCCTACTGGCGGAGGCGCCCCACTCGACCCGACCAGCCCAACCCCACAGAGCCAAACACCAATCATACGAACCGATCTGGAGTACTCCGATGACATCTCCCCACATACTCCGTGCACTCGCTGTCGCCCTCACAGTGCCTGTCGCCGTGATGCTGGGCTCCGCTACTGCGGCGCTGGCCGCACCGGGACAGCCTGGCGTTGATTCGACAGCCACCGATCAGGCGGGAGTGACCAACAGCGTCCCCTCGACGGACGATTGGGAGTACCTCGGCGGAATCAACCCCGACGCGCAGTTCGAGGACGCGCCAACTCAACCAGTGCCGACGAACTCCGCGCCGCTCCGCACCTACACCGCTCCACAACGCGCACGGACCTCGCCGGCTGGTGCGGTCGAGCCCGTAAATCCAGCACCGGCACCTCAGGTACGTGTTGCACCCGTACAAGCAGCTCCGGACACGCTTCGTTTCGGCGCCAACGTCATTCAGCGGCCCCCTTGGCTACCGCGTGACCTCGCCGACCAGAGCAACAACACCTTCGCCGTGATCGAAGCGTCCGGGGACACTGCTCTACGCACAGCCGGCATCGACGCACCGCGCGCGGATCGCGTCGCGGCCGGGTCGGTGGCCGGTGCCGTTGGCGGAGGCCTGCTCGCCGCGGCGGTGGTCGGTGTCCCCGCTGTCGCTCTGTCCTCGGGCGGGGGTGCTTTGATCGGCGCTGCTGTCGGTGCGGCAGTGACAGCACCCGTTGCTGCCGTCGCCGCTCCAGTCGTCGGAACTGTGCCCGGGGCAGTTGCGGGAGCTGCGGCAGGCGCACTGGTCGGCGCGGCCGCGGGTGCCGCTGCAGCCGTACCGGCAGTCGTTGGGGCGGCCGGGGTGGGCACAGTTGTCGGTGGCGTCGTCGGAGGCGCGTTTGCCGCTGGGAGCGAACCGGATTCGGCGCAGCCCATGGCCCCGACGGCGTCGCCCTCTGGAGCACCCACATTCGACCAGGTGACTGCGTCAGCGCAGCAATCGCTACGCCCCTTGACGGACCAGGTCGACCAAGTGATCCGGTCGCTTCCCATAAACCTCCCCCGCTGACGGATGAAATGCGACATGCCCCAGACCGAGGAGTCGACAACGTGGACTCCACCGACGTGGTCTGAGCGACCACCGTCCCGTCCGACGGCTAAGACGGTCGGCAGCGCAAGCGGTGACAAACGCGGCACACGTCACCGGGTTGTTCTATGTGCTGCTGCCATAGGCATCGTCGCGACAACACTCGGCGGGGCCTCGATATTGGCCGGTTCTCGGCAGACCCAGCCGTCGGAACCACCGCTGCAGGCTACGCCGATAACAGCTACGCATGCACTGGATCAGAGCGCCGCATCCTGCCCGATGGTGCACTCGCCGTCCCTGGTTCAGGATTCCGGGCCGGGCAGTACGTCATCGGGACCGGATGCAATCCTCGGCTTCCAGTACGCGTATTACGTGCTGAGGTCGGGAGTCGCTGCACGGCAGTACGTCTCTCCCGACTCGAGTGGATTGGTTCCGTCGACCATCCAGGCCGGAATCGACTCGGCCGTTCCCGTCGGGACCACTCACTGCGTTCGCGTCACCCCAGTCTCGGCCACGTCCTTCTCGGTGGTCGTGACCGAACATCGCCCTACGGGCGACAATTCGATCCATCTGCAGGTCGTCGACACTCGGACGGACGCAGCAGGGCGCGCTTTGATCACCAGAATTTCGACAGCATGAACGCAACAACGTTGCAGTGCAGATTCGCAACGGTGTCGGTAGCCCTCACCATGCTCCTGGCGGTTGGAGTCGCGCCGGCGCACGCCGCCAGCCCAGGCTCGTCCACCGATTGTCCTCGGATCGCGGCGGAGTTCGTCCCCGGCACCTGGGAGACCGGCAACACCGCAGACCCTTCGGTGTCCGTGGGACTTCTTAAACCCATTGCCGACGAACTGGACCGACGCTTCCCGGGTCAGATCCGATCCTGGTTTGCTCCCTATGACGCCCAGGCATTCACCGCCGGCGTCGCCTACGCCACGTCGGCAGCCGATGGCCGTCAGAAGCTGAACGACGACATCGCCTCCCTGGCCGGATGTACCAACACACGATGGCTCATCTTCGGATACTCCCAAGGAGCCGACATCGCGGGCGACGTGGTGGCAAACATTGGCTGTGGAAGCTCCCCGATCCCAGCAGACCGTGTTCTCGGGGCCGGTCTGATCGCCGATCCCAAGCAGGCAAACGCCGATGGCAAGGTCGTGGGCCCACAAGTGAACGGCCACGGCATCGCCGGAGCTCGACCAGGTGGCTTCTGCTCGATGACCTCTCGGGTCGCGGAGCAGTGTGACCGAGCGGACTTGTACTGCACCAACGACACCGCAAAGAATCCGATCCTCGCTGCAGTAGGCCGCATGGTCACGCAACCACCGGGGTCTTTCGGAAGCTCAGCTATCACCAGCTCGCTCACTTCAAATTTGTCTGGCTCGCAGGCCTCGCAACTCCCAAGCGACGTCTCGGAGATCAGCACGCAAACCTCCAGGAATGAGCTCACCGACCCCGACGCCGTTGCCGCAGCAGCCACGCGGACAGCAAACACCTTGAGCGGGCTGAGCGATGCCGCGTCGTGGGCCACGGCGAACAAATCCCTACTCGATCCCAAGAGAACTGACCCGGGAGCCAAACAGCTTCTCGCGAAGTTGAACGGCATCGATCTCAGCGCCGCTATCAACAACGCACAGTCGATAGCGCACACGGCAGGCGCGGTCGCGTCGGGCGGGGAACTGCCTGCGAACGTCCTCGACCAGCCAGGGCGAGAACTAGCCGCGGCAACAACGCCACTGACATCGACTCCCAGCAGTGCTCTGGGTGCGGCGAGCGGCGCACTTGCCGTACTCAAGCCATCCGTCGTGATCGATCAGCTCACGAACGCCGGCACCAACCTTGTCGAGTTCACGGCGAACATCCCGGGCATCATCGACGCACTCCGAGAGCTTGGGCAGATCGTGATCGACCCCGCCCTACTCCTACCGGGTGCTGCTCAGGCGGACCTGATCAAGAAAGCACACGCCCTGTCAGGCGACCTCAATCATCTGTTCGAACCCGTCGTACGATTCGCCGCTGGCGCCGACCTACAGGTTGTGTCCAAACTTCTTCAACTCATCCCAGACCCGTCGGGTGCGGCCGCCATCGCCTCCGTCGTCGTGAGCCTGCTGGGTCAGGTAGACGTGATCCGACTTGCCAATAGCGTGGGCGCTCTGCAAGAAGCGCTATGGCACGGCCTTGAAACTGGAGACTGGATCGGAGCCGCAGGGCGCGCAGCCTCAGCGGGACTCGAACTGACGACGGTGGGCCTGTCGGCTCTCACTGGGTCCATAAAAACACCTGACAGCGCTCTGGGGTCGGTCTCCGACGTAGGATCGCTTGCCTCCCAGCTGACCTCGCTGATGAGCTCGCCGGGAGCGGATGCGTTGTCCAACATCGCATCCGAAGGGATGCAGGCAGCAGCGTTCCTCGCGTCCGGAGTGCACGTGTCCTCGTACACCGACAAGCCCATCGATTCGTCCGGGCATACGTCCGTGAGCTGGATGACCGAGTGGGCCGCCGCAAAGATCGCGGCGCTTACATGACCACGTTCAGTCCGACCAGTCGCGAGGGACTCGATGAGCGCCAGAATCGTGTCCGTCTTCTGCGTACTGTCGGCCCTCGGCCTCTTCGTAATGTTCGCGGCGGCACTCGGATCGAACTCGCCGGCGGTATCGACCGGGGGATCACTCCTGCCTGGGACGGTCCCTCCCGAATACGAAGCGTGGGTCATCAAGGCGGGCAGTCAATGCACGGAGATCACGCCACCGCTGATTGCGGCCCAGATCGACGTGGAATCGAACTGGAATCCTCGCGCCCTCTCGCCCGCGCGGGCGAAGGGCCTCTCGCAGTTCATGGACGGCACCTGGCCGACCTATGGACGCGACGACGACCTGAACGGACGATCGGATCCCTTCGATCCTGCCGACGCAATCATGGCGCAGGGTCGATTCGACTGCGCTGCAGCAGAAACAGCGAAACGCGACCTCGCCTCCGGACGAGTCACCGGCGAACTGCTGGACATCGTGATGGTGGCTTACAACTGCGGGTACGGGTGCGTTCTGGACCGCGGCGGCCCACAGGGCACGACCGGTGGAGCGGAATCGGACTCCTACCCGAGCAAGGTGAAAGCTGCGTTACCCAAGTATTCCTTGCCGAGCACACCAGTGGGGCCGGGCTTCATTCCGGGCGGTCCCTTCGGCACCAACGTCGTCGCGGCGGCAATGACCAAGATCGGGCTCCCGTACGCATGGGGTGGAGGGGACCGCAACGGACCCACGCGCGGCATCTCCGACGGCGGTGTAGCCGACAGCTACGGAGACAGCATGAAGACGGGGTTCGACTGCTCCGGACTAGTGCTCTATGCGGTCGCCCAAGCCTCCGGCGGTGCGATCCTCCTATCGCATCTCGACAGCGACCAGGTGGCAGACCCACGGGGACAGCGCATTTCGGACCCGGCACAGCTCCAGCCCGGCGACATCATCCAGCCGCACTCCGGTCACATCTTCATCTGGCTCGGCAACAACTCCGTCGTGGAGGCTCCGCAATCCGGGGACTTCGTGAAGGTCTCTTCATACACGCCGTCGGCCTCCGGTCTGGTGGCAAGGCGGTTCGGATGACGCGAATCAAGGAGCTCACATGACGGAAATCCGTATCCCCCACGTCAGCGGCGTCGCCGGCGGCGTCGGAACCACACTCGCAGCCACACTTCTCGACATCAGGAGCGACTACGGAGTGCGACGTCACGGTGAGACCGTCGACGTGCTCGTGTGTCGGTCCGTCCCCAGCCAGATTGCGCAGTCCATTGCAGCCAGCATGTCGCAGGGCCGTCCGCCTGTCCTGGTCGTTGTCGATGACGGTCCCCTGCCCTGGCCGCGAACATCGAAACAGCGAATCGAGATGGCCCGGCCCAACATCCCGCACATCGTGCGGATCCCCTGGATCGACCGGCTGAGGTCACTCGACGATCCGCACGCATCCATCTTTGAGGCGCTGCACGGGCACGACTACCTGGATGAGCTTCCGCGATGGATTCGTCCCGTTCAGATCGCTGCGGAACAACTGACCGCGGCGGTTACTGCGGTCCTGACCACAAGAGAGAAGGCACAACAATGATCCTGCAGACACTGAGCGAGGCCGTCACCTCGATTCCGCCCGCACAACTCGTCGCGGCCCTGGTCGACGCACCTCGCCGCACGCTCGAGCAGGGAGTCACGCTGTTCGCGCAGGACATTCCGGATCCCCCGGCGAAGCCCATCCCAGGACTCGAGCAGCCGATCAACGACTGGATCGGATACCTCAAGACGGCCTGCAACGTCTCGGCAATGATTGGACTGCTACTCGCCGCGGTCATGATGGGCGTAGGCATACGCGGACGTTCGGATGTCGCGAAATCAGCTCTGTCACATGCCCCGTGGGCGCTCGGTGCCGCAGTGCTGGCCGGCGGGTCGGCGGAACTCATTCGACAGTTCACGGGCTCCTGACGTGCTCACCGCTCGGGGCAGAAGCCCGCTCGTCACTCGCGAATTCGGCGACGGTAGCAAGCGTCGCGGTCTGCTGCTCTCTGCTCTCCTCGCTGCACTGATCGTGGGTAGCGCCGTCGCTGGCTTCGCGATTCTCGGCGGCGGGGATCAACCTGCACCGTCAGAATCGACTTCCCCTGCAGCGGCCGATTCGTCGAATTTGGCTCTACCGGAGCAGGACCTGAGCAAGGTCCGGTCGCCTTCGGACGATGACTGGATGACCGGAGCGCCTGCCGACTTGGTGTGGCGTCAGGAGGACAGCATCGCTCTGCCCTTCACGGCAGCCGACGGACCCCGATCCGTCAACGAGACGTCGGGCGCGGCAACGGGGTACAGCCGGACTCCCCAAGGAGCGGTTGTGGCCGCGTACCAGATTGCAACCCGCATTGCGTTGGGCCCGCACTACGCCGAGGTGGTCGACGCCCAGACCGTCTTCGACGCGTCCGCAGCGGCAAATGTCAAACAGCATCGTGGATCGCCCGATCCATCCGCGCTCGGAGACGTCCACCCCTCCGCGTTCAAGGTGCTCGCTTATCTGCCGTCGCAGGCGACCGTCCAGTACGCCCTGCCCAACCCGTTCGACGGCTCGTACAACTCGTACCAGTTCACCGTGGTTTGGACGGACGACGACTGGAAGCTGGTCGCGCCGAGCGAGACGGCGGCTGCCCAGTCACTGTCGAGGGTCGACGGGTTCACCCCGTTTTGACCCGTCCGATCGAGCCGAGGGAGGCCGCATGAGTTGGTGGGACACCATCAGCAACGGCGCACGATGTGCGACCGGGGCCAACCTGACGGCATGCCGAGACGCCGCGGGCGCCATCGCAGATCGCGCTGGACAAGCACTCGCGGCGCCCGCCATCTCAGCTGCCTCGGGGACGTTCGAGAAGTTCGCGGAATGGATCGGCCAGGCCGCGGGCGACATCCTGACGTCCTCCATGACGTGGTGGATCTCCACTGATTCGATCAACATCGAGCCCGCCGGCCTTCTGTCCCAGGCACGGCCGATTCAGGTCGTGATCACGTTCATCCTGATGGCCGGCGTGCTGTGCACCTCTCTCCTGCTTGCCATAACGCGCCGAGGCGCGCCGTTGGTCGAGATGCTCTCCGGTGCGGTCAAATACATGGTCATCTCGTCCCTGGCCCTTCTTGTTCTGTCGCAAGCGCTGTCCGCCGGCGACGCGGCCGCTAACGCACTCGTTTCGGATGGCGCCAAGAACTTCGGCCCTGACGTCTCCAAAATGCTGGGTATCACCGCGATCAACAACCCCGCCATGCTCGCACTGATTGCCCTCATAGTCTGGGTGCTGTCCCTGATCCAATGGGTGTTCGGATTCATCCGACAGGGCGGCATCATCGTTCTCGCAGCGATGATTTCGATCGCTGCGGCAGGACAGTTGTTCCCGTGGGGACGTCAGTGGTTTCCTCGAATCGCGTCCTCGCTCATTGCCCTGGTCCTCTACAAGCCGATGGCCGCCATGATCTACACCCTCGGCTTCACCCTCGTGGGCAACGAGACGACCGGAAACCAGGTGCAATCGGTCATCGTCGGCACCATGGTCCTCTGTATCGCAGTAATTGCGCTCCCGGCCATGATGAAGTTCTTTTCCTGGGTCGGCGGTTCTGCTGTGGCAGGCGGTTCGTCGGGCGCGTTGGCGGCTGGGCTTGCATCCGTGGCGCTCGGGGGCAGTGATCTGCTGCGTGAGAGCACTCAGTCCGGCTCAACGGACAGCGGTACGACGCACAGCTCCGATCCCATGAGTTCCTACATGGAGAACAACGGCCCCGGGACAGGACCTTCGGACATCGATCCCGGCCCTGGCGGCCACAACCTTCCGGATGGTCAACCCTGGGAATCGCCCAACGCTGCTGCAAAACCAGCTGAGTGGGACAAGTCAGAAAACCCGTCCTCAACGGGCGGGGATGGAAACGCAGCCAGCGGCGTCGGAGCACAGGACGCAGAGAACGTCGGAGCTGCCGCAGCAACCGGAAGCGCCGGCACCACGGCAGCTGCGGGTGCAGCTACCGGTGGAGCTGCTCTGGCGGCGGAGGCCGCGGTGACCGCAATTCATACCGCCGGGCGGGCCGTGCACGACGCCGGCGAATCTGCAGCCGCCACCATGCGCGGCGACGACACGGAAGGGCCAGCTACATCATGACCGTCAGAAAGGTATCCCGATGACTGCCACGACTTTCGGCCGACTGAGGCAGGCCCGCGGACGTTCCTTCGTCCGAAACTGGACCGGCAGACAAACCGCCATAGTTGCGTGCGTCGTCGTCGCGCTCGTCGCCGTACTTCAAATCTCTCGCACTGCAGCCTTGCTGGCATCGCTGGTATCGGTTCCGATTCTGGCAATAGCGGTAATACCGTTCGGGCGATCCGACCGAACATTGGTAGACCGCGCACTCTGGATCGGTCGGGGTTGGAGGTCGCGAGCCGAGGGAAGCGATCAATTCGCCGCCGGCCCGCTGTCGACAGTCGATCGCGGAGACTCACTGCCCGGCGTGGCGGGACCCCTCCTGCCCTTGGACGTCGAAGACGGGCGCGGTGGTCGACAGATTCTCATGTGGAACAGGCGAACTGGCCTCATGTCAGCCCGGCTACGAGTATCTCCTGTAGGGCTCGCATTGGCTGACGATCGAGATGCGGAGACCTGGGTGTCAACTTACGGGTCTATGTTGGCTGACTTCGGATATAAGCGCTTCATCGACCACGTCAGCTTCGACGTCGAATCATCGCCCACCGGTGGTGTCAATCAACGCGACTACACCCTCGGCCGTATCGCTCCCACCGCTCCTGCGATATGCAAAGAGATCCTCCACGAACTCGTGCCCCGACGAGGTGCCACGACTGCTGACGTATCTACCTGCGTTACAGTGCATTTCGACCCGAGCAAGTTCACTCCTAAACCGACCGACCTTACCGAAGCCGCAGTGCAGGTCGTTCGATGGTTGCCGGGCATCGAGTCGGCATTGTCATCGTCCGGCGCTGCGGTCCGAGGTAGGGCAACAACAGCATGGGTGATCAGACGTATGCGTGCGCAATTCGACCCGGCGATTCGAGGCGATGTCCTCGCGTCCGACTCCCCTGTCGACGACGACGGCGAACTTCTTTCTTGGCGCGACGCGGGCCCGATCCGGACCGGTGGGACCGACAACGTCTACCGCACCGACTCGGGCCACCATGTCTCCTGGGTATTGGAGGCACCTCCAGAAGGTATCTTTCGATCCTCCGTCCTTCTCCCCCTGCTGGCGCCCGGCCCGTTCTATCGGCGCGTGTCGATCGTCTACCGCCCGTACGGCGCCGCGGAGGCCGCCGACGTTCTGGAAAACGAGGTGACCGGCGGGACACTCCGCGCATTCTGGGCTCAGAAGACCAAACGAGACGAGACGCAGCGGGATCGGGACGACCGAGCCAAGGCACGGGCCGACACTCGCGACGAGTCGATGGGAGCCGGCGTAGGTCGGTTCACGCTCTACGTCACCACGACCGTCGCCAACCCCGATTTGCTCGACACCGCGGTGGCCGACGTCGAAGAACGAGCCGGGACCTCCAAGATTCGCCTTCGCCGTGCTCGCGGATCGCAGGCCGCGATGTTCGCCGTGTCGATGGGGTGGGGGATCGACCCGACGCAGGCGCTCGGCCGTCCGGGAACAGAGCGATGGGGAGCATGAAATGAACACAAGAGCAACAAGTTACGATGGCGCACCTCTACTGGAACGTCTGCTTTCTCGGGTCGGAGTAGCCCCGGCCTACCGCACTCACCACGTGGCCGGGATGACCGGTCAGAACCGCGACAACGCCATCTTCGACTACATGCCTGCTGGGTATCTACCTGGTGAAATCCCGCCAGTGAGAGGCCACCGACGCGCTCGCGGCGGCTACCAGCCGAATGTCGACCGAGGAAGCTTGTGGCAAGGAACCACCGCTCAGCTCGCCGGCCTCTACCCGTTCGCAGCAGCAGCCGGAGCGCAGGTGCGGGGTGTTCCCCTCGGCCGCCACTTACACACAGCCGAGCCCATAGGTCTTGATCCCGCCCAATGGCTAAAGGACGGATTGGTCACCAACACCGGCATCTGGGTTCAGATGCAACCCGGCGTCGGCAAGTCCACATTGCTCAAGAGACTGGGGATGGGACTGGTCGGCTTCGGATTCATGATGGTGGTTCCCGGCGACCTGAAGAACGAATACACACCCCTGGTCAACGCAATGGGCGGGCAGGTGTTCGAGGTCGGACGAGGGCTGCATTGCGTCAATCCACTCGACCTCGGTCCCATGAGAGACGCCATCACCGCAGCCACCGGTTCCACCAAGGACCAGCTCCTCGAGACCGCGCGAACGCGGCGACTCGACTTACTCGAGGGCCTGTTGGTCATCGGCGGATCCAAGCGTCTCGACCCCACCTGGCGCCTGTACCTCGCCCGGGCCGTAGACCTCGTCGACGACGCACGCGAAACGTACGGTCTCGACCACACGATCCCAGACATTCTGAACGTGATGACCCAAGGGCCGCAGGCCCTTCGAGATGTCATAGTCGCCGACAACGACTTCGACTACCGACGCGAGACCAGAGACTTCCGAAACACGCTGCGGCTCATGGTCGAAGGACCCATCCGCGGATTGTTCGACCGCCCGTCCAGCTTCGAGATAAGCAGAGACAGTCCCGCCCTGTCCCTGGGGCTCAAAGCAATCGAGCGCGATTCCAGCGACGTCGTTGCTGCAGCAATGCTATGCGCCCAGGCATGGTGCTCCGCCGTCATCGACTCCCAACAAGCAGTAGGGACCCGCCGGAACATCTACGTGCCCAGAGACGAGATGTGGCGCGCACTGCGATCCGGTTCCGGCCTCGTCGATCTGATGGACCGCGGCACCCGAATGGACCGCAACGACGGCGTGGTCACGGCATATTCGACCCACTCAATGACAGACCTCGACGCCCTCCCGACAGAACAGGACAGAGCCAAGGCCAAAGGCCTGGCTGCCCGCAACGGAATCAAGGTGTACGGCGGCATGGATCACGCCGAGCTGAGCAGGGTCAACGAAATCAGTCCCCTAACAAATCGTGAACGCTCGCTACTCGCGTCCTGGCAAGCACCACCGACATGGGTTCCTGGACAAGCGCACCCAGGCCGCGGGAAGTACATCATCAAATCCGGTGCCCGCTTGGGCCTACCGGTCGCGGTGACCTTGACCCGTTCTGAGCAGGTCCTCTACGACACCGATCAAGCGTTCGCCGATATCGAGCGCAGCGACGTCATCGCCCACCTACGCCGCGGACGGGTGGCCTAGGTGAACCCCTTTCTCCTCCAACGCATGCGAGGCACTCATGACTGCACCTGAACTACTCCCCCAGACCGCCGCGCTCCAGCGAGCGGCAACGATCTACCGGATGACCAAAACAGCGGCCGAACAACTTGTCGGCGACCGCGCCGAATCGCCCGTAGACGATCGTCGAGCCACGATGACGAGGGTTCGGGAGTTCTGGGTCTCGAACCACCACGGCTTGTCACGCTCCGACGTCGCGGCGGCGTATCTGGCCGCAGCCGAAACGGCGCGCGACGAGGCGCGAGCCGCGGAACATCGAGTTGACCGGGCGACGATCAGCGAGCTGGCCACAGCGTCGTACATCGAGGCAACCAATACGGCGCATGTCGACGCCTGGCAGAGCGAACTGGCGTCAGCCGGAATCGATCCGGAGCTGGTGCGACACCTGGCGTTCGCCGAGGTTCCGGTGACGGTAGCCGGCGGAAAAGCGCTTGCTGAGGTCTCAGCACTGGATACGCTCGACGAGATTCGAGCACGCCCATACCCGGACCCCGCTATCAGCGAGCTGCTGAGCGCCAGCCAGTCGGTCGGCACGAAGCGACGAAACTCCGCTTCCGGCAACGAACTTTCACCGCTTCACAGACCTGGATTCGAGGCCCAGCGCGACAACGGAATCGATGCGTCGTGGTGAAGAACGGGCCCGCGTCACGAGATAGATCGTCGATGGTTCACGGCGGTGCGACCTTCGGGCTTCTCGGCCTGATCGCGCTTGTCTACGCGTCGTTCCGCTTCGGTCGCTGGGTTCAACGAGTCGACGACCCGATACCCCCAAACCCGGTGGCCGCACTTGTTCAGGTGGCCTCCGGCGACGCCGTCTGGCCGGTTGCGTCTACAGCCACGCTGATTGCGTCTCTTCTGACCATCCTCGTCTCAGCAAGCCTCGTGATCGCCTGGCGCCGACAAGGGCGAGACCACGGTGTCGACGACAAAGCTCACTCGATGGCATCACCGAAACTGCTCCGCGAGGTGACCGGTTCACAAGCCGCTGAAAAGTCGGCACGATTGCGACCGACCTCTGAGCCGGGAAACGTCAGCGTCATCGGGATCGAGGTAGCCCGAACGGTCGTCGGCAACCGATCGCTTTACATGTCGTGGGAGGACATGCTGGTGTGCTTCGCTGGGACACGAATGGGGAAGTCATCGGCCCTGGCAATTCCCGCCATGTGTGCGGCTCCCGGGCCCGCCCTGGGTACGTCGAACAAGCGAGATCTGCACGACCACACCAGAGGCGTCCGAGAAGAACTCGGGACCGTGTGGGTCTCCGACCTGCAACACATCACCGGCGACTCGCTCGGCTCCGGCCAACCGTGGTGGTGGAACCCGTTGCGCGACATCACCAACCTCAAAGGTGCGCAGAAGCTCGCGTCGTACTTCGTGTCCGCGTCTCGAGAGGACAGCGCTCGAGTCGACGCCTACTTCGACGGCGGGGCGCAGGAGCTCCTCGCTCTGTACATGCTTGCCGCTGCTGTCGGCGACGGCGACCTGCTCCACGTGTACGGCTGGCTATCTTCTGACGACAACGAATTGGCCAAGGACATGTTGCGCGTTCGTGGACACCAAATGGCTGCGCTCCGCATCGAAACCGCGCAGGGACTCAATCCACGCCAGAAGGACGGTCTGTACGACATGGCACGGCGGTTCCTCGCGGTGCTTGCGGACCAGCACTATGCATCGTCCGTTCTCCCGCCGCGCCGCCAACTCTTCGATGGCGACAGTGCTCTCGGACAGCTGCGGCTCACCCACGACAACCCGGAGTTTGTTCCGGCGCAATTTGCCTCAACGACCGACACCCTCTACGCGTTGTCGATGGAGGGTCCCGACTCCGCCTCGCCGTTGACGACCGCACTCGTGGGAACCGTCTTCGATGCGGCGACAGTCGAGGCTCGGCGAAGCCCGAATGGGCGGCTTACGACACCGCTGGTAGCCGTGCTGGACGAGGCAGCGAACGTGTGCCGACTTCGCGAGCTCCCGAAGTGGTACAGCCACTTCGGTTCTCAGGGAATCAACATCCTGACCATCCTTCAGTCCCCTGCTCAGGCCGCCGAAGTTTGGGGTAAGGCGCGACTATCGGAGATGCGCCAGGCATCCAACTTCCACCTGTACGGAGGCGGGCTCGACGACACGGATTACTTGCGGGAGTTGTCGACTCTGGTCGGTGACCAGGACTCGGAACGGTGGACGACCAGCCACAGCGGGTCTGGATTGCTCGGTGGACGTGACTCGACGTCGACCTCGCAGTCTTGGATCAAGGAGCCGATACTCACAGTGACGGACTTAGCCGGCCTGCCCAAGGACAGGATGTTGGTCATCTCGTCCGGCAACGCGCCGATTCTGGCCCGGAAGGTTTTCTGGTCCGACACTCAGTGGGCCGACGCAATCAACCGGTCCCTACTCGCTTACGGGGTTGCCACACAACCGACTTCGACTGGCCCGGTCGAACTCACCAAGAGCGGAAGCGGTGTTCTACCGTGACCGTTCCTGCGCCGTAGGCACCGGAGCGGCCAATGTACGACGACATGAACGAGTGGTTCGAACTCTGGTTCTCCCAAACCATCACACGACGGCTGACCAGTGTGAACGGGCGCGGGCTGGTGTGGTGTCCGCAATGGTGGCGGCACAACGAAGTCGTGCTGCGTCTCGACTCGCTGTGGCGGGCCTGGGAGGGGGCACGGATGTCGGACGATCCGTCGGCGATGAGCGGGTGGTGGATCTACCACGCGGATTCCCATCTCAGAGTCCTCCTCGACTCGCAGGCTGGCCCGATGTTTCGGTGCAGCAAGGACGAGCACGTGAAGCCTGAGGCCCTGGCTCACCAGGTTGTGTGCGTCCCTCCAGGATGGACGTCGTCCGGTTCTCGTTCTCGATGACTGGCAACCGCGCTCGTTCTAGCGATGCTGAACCTAGGGGGAACTTTTAGGTGCCCAATAGCTGAAGCTGCTGTCGCCCGCCGCTTCTAGGTCTTTCTGGACATCTATGGATGTTTATGGGCACTTATGGGTTCCCTCGGGAAAAATAGGCCGGCTACGCCGACCAATCACGACGCAGTCAACAGGGCGGCCGGTTGCTCGTGGCGGTAGACGTCCGGCAGCCGGCACGTGCTGGACCCCCTCGCCACAGGTACCGCGCTCGCCGTCGAACACATCGCGCCGCTGATGCGCCTGCTCGCCGCCCACCTGCCCACCCTCGACATCACCCCCATGCTCAACCCCGCCACCGGGTGCATCACCGCACCCGGATCCGCCTGCCGCGAAGGCGGACACCGCATCCTCCTCGGCACCCTCGACGACGCCGTCGACGCGCTGACCGTTCGGTCCGAACCGGGTCTGGTCGCCCGCATGATCGCCACCCTCGGCGGCGGAACAACCCCACACAACACAACGCAGCCAGGCGCGGCTCACGCCGAGGCAGTGCGCGCCGCGGCCGCAGCGCTCGATCACGACGACCGCACCACCGGCACAGGCGAGCACGAACGACTCAGTTCAGTCCACCAGCGACGCTCCCCCATCCCCGCCGCCGTCGCCGCCTACGCCGCCACCGGCCACCTCGACCCCACCCGGTGGCGCTCACACTCCGAAGCCCGCCAGTCCGTCCTCACCCACGCCGTGATGCGCGGCGCCAGCACCGCCGACGTCCTGGACGCTCTTCCCAGCCCCGAATGGTCGGGCGTGCGGGCTGCATACGCCCGCTACGCAGACCCCGACACCGCCGCCGCACGGGACGTCACCCGCGCCTTGACCTGGGCCGCCGCCACCGCAGAAGAATTCCGGCATCCCACACACGAGAACAAGCACACAGGGGGGCACAGTTCTTTCATCGACGATCCCGTTCGACGACGCTGGCTCGCTCACTCGCTGGTGTGGGCCGATCACGAATTCACCGGCACCAAGATCCGATGGTCCGTCGCTGCTGTCCTGCAGGCACTCGCCTACGCATCAGGGGTCGCCGGAGAACTCGTCGACGGTGTCCCCGTGGTAGCCATGGGCGGCCGCGGACTCTCCCACGCCGCCGGACTCATGACCGAAACCACCGTCTTCGCTGTCCTGCGCATGCTCCGCGAACGAGAAGGATCACCGCTGCTGCTCGTCACCCGCGGCGCCGGCCACCTCGCCGACCGCTACGCCCTCACCACCCCCACCGCAGCGCCCCCCACGACCGCCCAGATCGCCGCGGCGCGCGTCGAAGCCGTCCACCCCGCCTGGTCCGTACTCGGGCTCCGGTGCCGGCGCCTCTACGACGAGATCGCCGCGCGTCAGAACGACGCGGCGCTGCGGCACCCACCGCCCAACCCCCACCACGACACCGCGGTCCGCACCGGGTGCACCGCCGCGAACCTCTTCGCCGCCGCCCGCATCGGCACCTCCAGCGGCTACGACATCCTCGCCGACCTGACCGTCGCCGGCCTCGTCACCTCACCCCGCCCCGGCACCTACGCCGCCGGACCCCGCACCCTCGACGACATCGCCGTCAACGCCGGCATCGCCCGCATCCGCCGCGACCGCATCACCCGCCACCGCGCCGAACGCCTCCTCTGGCGGGCATGGCTCGAACAGCGTTTCGCGCCCCCACCGCCCGATACCGCCGCCCCGCACCACGATTCGATCCCTACGGTCCCCGACGACGCCTCGGCTTTGTTCGGCGACGAGGAGCGGTACTGGACCTCGCTCATGGCCACCGGACCGCCCGACCACCACACCCCCGACACCGGAGTCGAAACCACCGCCACCGCCATCGCCCTCCTCGGACACCTCCTCGGCGCCCGCATCCTCACCTGACCCCACGTCACCCGAGTACGCGCGGCGACCCCGGCCGACACCGACTGCGCTGCAGGGATGTTCGATAACCTGTGGGAGCGGCTGCTCAGGGCGGATCCGGCGACTCCACAGCGCCCCCGAGCAGATCCAGCGTCCGCTGCAACAACGCCTCGATCCGCTCGTCCACCTCGTCCGCCAACCCACCCACATCCGCCAACACCGCGTGCGAGCGCCGGCGGTCAGCCACACCCCGGCGGTAATACCCCGGATCCAACACCACCGAATCCTGCTCGACCACAGCATCTGTCAGGATCAGGTCGTCCTGGCGTTCGCGGTTGTCGGCGCCGCGGGTACGGCCAGCAGGTGCGGCGATGTGCGACGGGACAGTGCCCGTACGGTGCGCCGCCACCACCCCCGCGATCGCCGCCGCCGTCATCGACACCGGCAGAAACGGCAAATGCCCCCACCGATCGATCGGCACCGCCACCGGACCCGGACGCACCTCCAACCCACTCATGTCCGGAAAGCTGTTGTCCCGCAATCGTTTCAGGAGCACCATTGTCGAGGGGTAGCGGTCGGAGAACGCCAGCACCTGCGTCCACCGGGCCCAGATGTCCGCCGGAGACGACCCATCCGGGAAACCCTCCGCGGCGACGCGGACCCGGTGCGCACCGCCCACCCACAGATCACCGCCGTCCGCGGCGACCTCGGAGCGGTCCAGGCCCGCGATCGCGGTGTAGGACAGACCCGCACCGGCGAGGAGCAACAACACCGCATCACGGCGACCGAACAACGCAGCATGAGACCCCGACCACGGCAACGCAGACGCCAACAACCAGTCCTGCGCAGCACGGCGTGCGACACGGTCCGCGCGGGCCCGATCCAGCGCCACCCGCATCGACGTCACCGACCCCGGCGCAACACAGCCCGCATCGCGGTGCCGACGGTCGATCGCGGCGACTCGGCGGCGCTGTGCTGCATCCGATCCCGGATTCTCACCCAAGAACTCCGCCAACGTCACCGACGACGCCGGCAACGCAGACACCTCCGCCGCCGCGCACCAATCGACGAACAACGCCAACTCGTAGCGATACGCAGCCTGCGAGGCTGCTCCACTGCGCGACACGGCTCGGACGCTACCGGCCGCCACCGACATGACATCCCGCAACGCGACAGTCCGGACGCCGGCGCCAGCGCAAAGATGCGGTCCGCCGATCATGTGGATCGTTGTAACCAGCGCGCTACCCGATCCTCGACCCCTTGCGAATCCATTCGATGTCGTACCTCTGGTGGATAATTCTCACATGCGGCAGGAACTGACCCAGCTTCTCATCATGACGGAGTCGGTAATCGTCGTTACAGGAGACACGGGGACCGGCAAGTCATCGCTGCTCGCCTCTCACCAAGCTGGCAGTTCCAAGAGTGGGTCCGTGATCGCGCCGAGTCCGAGTACATGCACACACGACACCGGTGCACTACAAGTAGCGATCTTGGATGGATTGGTGGCAGCGCTCACGGATTCGGCTGCTGACCGCAGCACCTGGCGGGCTATTCAACACCGCCTGGACAACGCGAGCAAACAGATGGCGGTGGCGGTAGGCAAGAGTTTGGCCAAAGCCGTTGTATCGGAAGTGATGTCACAAGTGAAAGCTCGGCTTGGGGAACATGCAGGGGAAGGAATAGCGGCCTTCTTCAAGAGCCTGCGCGAGGACCCAGCCGACGATTTTCGGCGGGACCTTCAGTCCCGCAGCGATAGCAACGTCGTCAGGATGTTGATCCGACTGTGCGACGAAGTCGCGTCGGTACTCAAGCGAGACCTCGTTCTTGCCATCGACGAATGCCAGCATCTCACCGACGACGACCAGCGAGCTCTGCTGACACTTGCCGACGATCCCCCCAAACGCGCACGGTTCGTGATTGCGTGGTCGAGTGCCGAGCGTGGACACATTCTGACTCAGATACTCGACACCAACGCCGGCCGCCTCGTTGTGGGCGGGCTCGATCGAAACGAAATCATCGACATGCTCAGGGCTGCGCGAATCGACCCTGCGCACGCTGATCGAGTCATGTTCCTGAGCAACGGATTCCCGATCATCGTCGAAGGACTTATCGGTCAACTCCGCAGTGGTGGTTCGATCGACGACTACACGCCTCCAACAGCGTTTGTGAGAACACTCGAAGACGCGTTGGCCCGCCTACCCGTCGACGCCCAGGTCGCGGCGCGGCAGCTGTCCATCTTCGAGCTGCCACCGTCCGAGGCAACTCTTGCTTCCTACCTCGACCTCACGGCAACCCAATGGGGAGTGCTGCGTAACTCGCTCGAGAGGGAGAACATCCTCACCGTCGACCGCAACGGTCAGCTGTGGTTTCACGAGGCGCGGCGCTCGCACTTGTGGAACCGGATGCTGGGCGAGGAAGAGCGTTACGAGATCGGCCAACCGGCGTATACGGCTCTGATCGATCAGTACCGGCAGAGCGTGGCGTCTTCGACCGGTCTGATGGTGACAATTGCTCACGCAGCTCGTTACGCGCTCCACAGTCAACAAACCCAGCCCATCCTTCTGCGGCTGCTACAGCTCACGCAGGCGCAGCTGGCTGTGCTGGCTTCGGTGATCGAACTCGAAATCACCGATCCTCTCGACGGGGCCCATTGGACTCCTCCGGAAACCGCGCTCATATACGCGCACAACACATTCGGCGCGGACCGCCTAGCGGCGCTCGATGCACTGCCATCTCTGCTCGATCAGGGGTTCATCCGCGAAGTGCCGGAGACAGGCAGTGCAAACGCCGACCCGAACATCAGTTGCACGCTGGTCGAAGACGAAACCGACGAACTTCAGATCGTGCTGCGGGGCCGAGTCAGCGACGTCCTGGGCAAATCGGTGATCGCCCAGATAACCAGACGGGTAGTTCACGAGCAGTACGAGGCCCTACGGCTGGAGTCCTCGCGCGTTCTGTCTGATCCCGGTCGAACGGACGTGATCGACCTCGTCAGACGCGTGGACAAAGAACTCTTCTACAGGTTCGATCTGCGTGACGGGTCCGTATGCCCGATGCTGGCGGTCACCGTCGATTACGGCGGACAACCGATCAGCATGGCCGCGATCTTCAACCGAACCGACTATCGCAGAGCGGCCAAGAAGTCGGCTGCCGCTGTCGACGAAATGTCATACGGGCGACGCGTCAAGACGACCCGAGCGTTCGAAGATCAGATCTCGACGATCCCCTCTCAAAAATTGTTTCAGGCCGCCTATCTTGCCTCCGGGCGCCCGATCGAGGCGGATGGAAGGGGGACATGGTGGATGCGGAACCCGGCTCCCCCGTTGCCGATTCACGAGTATGCGTTCCGGCAACGGACGTTGGCCGAAGTACTTCGAAGCCGACTCACCGACGTCGAGCAGGAGATCTACGCGCTCAGGGAACCCAGAGGCTACGCAGTGGGGCGTGCGCCCGACGACACCTACCTCTTCGTGGAATTGAGAGGTACCACGAGGGTCCTCGATCTGACGTTCGAGCAGATGGAGCTGTTGCAGGACGACAAACCCTTCACGTTCGCGCGTCTCGAACATCACCTGAACCTGCGGCGAGGTGAAAGCACTCATCTGTTCACCGGACGTACACAACCCGAGGGACTGATCGACGACCCTGTCATCAGCCTCATGGCCTCCTTCTGGCAGCAAGCGCGTGACTTCAACAAGCACCAACCGCGCTATCGGATCAAAGCCCGCGCCGGCGCACTCACCCAAGCTCTTCGCTCCGCCCACGCCGACACGGCGGCGCTCGCCCGCGCGCTGTCGGAACAGCTCACGATCGGCGGCATGCGGGGACACAGGCCACAACATGGATTGCGCGTCGCCGTTCACCTCGGACCGACCGAATCTTCGTCGCTCGTCGCCTACACCCAACCCATCGGCGACCCGTCCGACGTCCAGGTTCGTTTCCTCGCACCTACAGTCGAGCCGAGTGGGCTCGACGACCTGTACGGCAGCGTCTTCGACAACCCGTTCGGTGATGAGATATTCGGGGGACCCAGTGCGTCGACGGTCGCCAACCTGCTCGGATACGACGACGACGAGATCGAACTCGTAAGGTAAACCTGAAAAACGTGACGCTAGGCATCGGAGTTTTCAGCTTCATTTGCTTGCCCAAGTCAACGCACGAGTTTATTTCCGTCGCCTGGACGCGTCTACATCGCGGGCTGGGCGCCATGCGGACAACAAGAAGGTCGCAAGACACGGCCAAGGCGCGTGTTGCGTGCTTAGCCCGTAGATTTGGTCGGTGGATATAAGCGGTAGCCCTTCCGACCCTGCTCCCCGCCGCGCGGGTCCGCGGTGCGAAATCCATGGCAGCACATCGGTTTCCGGTGGTTGTCTGTTGGTCAATTGGTGTCTCTGACCGGTGGATCGATGACACCGGTGGCACTTGCATTCAGTGTGCTCGAAGCGTCGGACCGCAGTAGCGATCTCGCTCTCGTGCTCGCGGCGCAGAGCGTTACAATGCTTTTCTTTCTCCTGATCGGCGGCGCAGCCTCGGACCGCTTCTCGCGCGGAAAAGTACTTATGATCTCCAACCTTTGCGCAGCCGCCAGCCAAGGGATGGTTGCCGCTCTATTGCTGGGCGGGCATTACCAGCTCGGCGTCATCATCGCGCTCGAGACCGTGAACGGCATGTCCGTAGCGTTCACCATGCCTGCGCTGCGCGGGATCCTGCCGCAACTCGTCGACCACGAATCCCTGCATCGCGCGAACTCCATTCTATCGACCTCGCGCAACGCGACCAAGGTGCTCGGGCCCACCATCGCCGGCGTAGTGGTCGCCACTATCGGCGGGGGCTGGGCCATTGCCATCGACGCAATGAGCTTCTCGATCGCTGCCCTATGCATGGCCCAACTACGGCTGGCAACACAAACCGTGACCCGGTCTGGACAGTCCGGCCTGGTTCGGAATGTGAGGGAAGGATGGATCGAGTTCCGAACTCGATCGTGGGTCGTGGTGGTGGTCGCGACGTTCGCGGGCTGCAACTTCATCCTGGGCGGCGTTTGGCTGGTACTGAGACCTAGCATCGCCAATCAGACCATAGGCAGCGCCGGATGGGGAATTGTACTCAGCACCAGAGCAATCGGCCTTCTCGCCATGGGACTTGTCCTCTATCGCTTCTCCCCCAGGTATCCGTTGCGGTGGGGGCAGGCCGGCGCCGCACTGTTTACCCTGCCCATGCTTGCGCTGGGCCTCACCATGCCTACCGTGTGGCTAGCGTCCGCGGCGCTCCTTGCTGGCGCTGTCAGTTTCAGAAGACGGCTGCACTCTTTGCAGGCGTTTCGAGGGTGAGTGCACGTGTCTTCTGACATTCTGATGTCAGAAGTGCGGTGCACGGTCGCGTTCGGCTCTCGGTGATAGGGGAGGCTTGTGATGGACCCCGACAAGCTCGCCATCGTGGAGACCGGTGTGCTGACAGCGTCGGGGGAGCGGTGGTCCCAGGCCGAGGCCCGTTTCGGTGTCCTGGCTCCCTTGCTGGAGATGCATCCGGTGCGTTCGGAAGCGGTCGACGCTGCAGCGCAGCGCTTGGGACTATCCAGGCGGCGGGTCTACACGTTGATCGGCAGGCTCAGGAACGGGACGGGGACAGTCACCGATCTTCTGACGAAGGTCTCGTCGGGTGGGCGTGGCCGCAGCCGAGTAGCGGCTGAGGTTGAGGAATTGATCGGCGACCATCTCACCCGATATTTTCTTCATCGCCAGAAGTTGAGTGTCGCTGCGCTGCATCGACGTATCGCGCTGGCGTGTCACCGCGCGGGTCTGCCAGTGCCGGCCAGAAACACCGTCACCGCACGAATCGCCGCCCTCCATCCGGCATCGGTGGCCAGGTCCCGCGGAGGACCCGATGCCGCCCGCCCGCGTCAGTCCGCCGGCGACAGTCCACCGACAGTTGCGGGGATTCTCGATCAGGTCCAGATCGACCACACCGTCGTCGATGTGATGATCGTCGACGAGTACGAGCGGCAACCGATCGGTCGCCCCTACCTGACGATCGCCATTGATGTCTTCAGCCGTTCCGTACTCGGGTTCGTCGTCACTTTGGAGCCGCCGTCGTCGATATCGGTCGGGTTGTGCCTGGGCCGCGTGTGCTGCGAGAAGCAGACATGGCTGGAGGCATGCGAGCTCGCTGAGCAGGTGCAGTGGCCGATGGCAGGGAAGCCGAAGCAGTTGTATCTCGACAACGCCTCCGAGTTCAAAAGCGAAGCGCTGCGCCGCGGATGCGCCCAGCACGCCATCACCCTCGAATACCGTCCTCCGGGCCGACCGCACTACGGCGGGATCGTCGAACGCATCATCGGGACGGCGATGACGGCGGTGCACGAGCTGCCTGGGACCACCTTCTCGAACCCAGCGGACCGAGGAAGCTACGACTCGGACAAGCATGCGGCGTTGACATTGCGTGAGTTGGAACGCTGGCTGGTCCTGGCCATAGCCTCGTATCACGCGAGTGTTCACGCAGGGATCGGGAACACTCCGGCCGCGGTGTGGGCCGGCGGGGTCGCCGCAGTTGGTCATGCCCCTCGTGTGGTGCTCGGCGAAACCGCGTTCCTGGTGGACTTTCTTCCCGTCATCCGGCGACGTCTGACGCGTACGGGCTTCGTTCTCGATCACGTGCACTACTTCTCGAACGCGCTCAAACCGTGGGTTGCGCGGCGAGAGGATCTGGGGCGGTTCGTGATACGACGTGACCCACGCGATTTGAGCAGAATCTGGGTCCTCGAACCAGACGGTGCCGGCTATGTCGAGGTGCCGTACCGGACGATGTCACATCCCGCGGTGACACTGTGGGAGCACAGAGCTGCTATCACCCGTCTCCGCGAACAAGGTCGGTCGAACGTCGATGAGGGCGCACTGTTTTCGATGATCGAGCAGATGCGCGAGGTCACCGACCGCTCGCAGAAAGCCACCCGCAAAGCCCGGCGCAACCGTGCCCGCCGCATGCATCTCACCGGCGCCGCGTCTGCGCCGATCCCGGCGATCTACCCGCCGGTGGAGCCTCGAGCGGACGGCGGCACCGCAACGCCGGTCTTCAGCGATATCGAGGAATGGTGAGCCGATGACCGCATCGACAGGAAGCAGCGACGAAGCCACCGAGTCGTCCGGTGAGGATTTGGGGCACCTGCGGGAGTCGGTTCGTCCGCTCGCCGCACTCGACGACGCGGACAGGATCCGGTTGATCCGGTCGGAGAGGTGGATTGGGTATCCGCAGGCCCGTACGGTCATCGACCATCTGGAGACGTTGTTGTCGTGGCCGGACCGACAGCGTATGCCGAACCTACTGTTGCTCGGTCCGACGAACAACGGCAAGTCGATGATCATCGAAAAGTTCCGGCGCACTCATCCGCCGATCAGCTTGTCCGATCGCGAGCAGATACCGGTGTTGTGCATGCAGATGCCCCCGGACCCGTCACCCGGCCGGTTCTACCTCGCACTGCTCACAGCGTTGGGAACACCGACCAGGCCCCGCAATCGGGTCCACGAACTCGAACAGCAAGCATTGATGCTGCTCCGCGTCACCGGCGTACGGATGTTGATCATCGACGAGCTCCACAATGTTCTCGCCGGCCGCGACAACGTGCGCCGCGAATTCTTGAACGTGCTGCGGTTTTTGGGCAACGAACTACGCATTCCTCTTGTCGCTGTCGGCACCCGTGATGCTTACCTCGCCATCCGGACCGATCCCCAGTTGGAGAATCGATTCCATCCCATGACTTTGCCGGTCTGGACCAACACTGCCGACACCAGATCACTGCTGGCCAGCTTCAGCACGAGCTTCCCCCTCCGCAAACCCTCGCACGTGACATCACTGGAGATGACCGACTACCTCCTTACTCGCTCCGAGGGCACCATCGGTGAACTGGCAACGTTGCTCACTGCCGCAGCAGTGACCGCCGTCGACAGCGGAGAGGAAGCGATGACCTCATCGGTGCTCACGCGCACTCCGTACCTCGGCCCCACGGAGCGACGCCGCCAGTTCGAACGCCACCTCGCGTGAACGCGCGGCTCGCACCGATGCCCGGTGATGCGTACGTTCGCCCGTGGCCGCTGCACCCGCAGCCACTGCCAGGTGAGGTCCTCTCGTCATGGTTGGCCCGGATATGCGAGCTGTATCCGCACATCAGGCCCTCTGACCTTCTTGCAGAACTCGAAATCGATTGTGCTGTCGAAGATCTCGACCGCTACACACCGGAGCCGATACTTGCCGAGCTGGCCGGTCGCGGTGCAGTCCCGGTAGAGAGGGTGCGGATGATGACGTTGGCGGGGTGGACACCGTGGCTGCTCGACAGCACCGACCCCGCCGGCTGCGACTTCGACACCTACGTCCACCAGTTCTCGATCCTGCTACCGGCCGACCTCGCGAGGGAGGATCGACGACGTCGCACACCCACGAGCGAGGCATGGTTGCCGTGGGCGAGCACTCCGCGTAGTCGGGCATGCCCGGCATGTGTCGACAGCCTCGAATCCACTGCTGGTATCAACATGGCTCTGCTGCAGCAATATCCGGTGCTGAGCAGCTGCCTCGACCACCGTTGTCGACTCGAACCCTGCTCTGTTTTCCCTGGTCATGCGATCTTCTGGGATCAGGTCCGGTTCGGTTCGGACGAACGGGTCTCGCCCGTTCCGGTTCCCTCGGCGGTCACGGACCTCGATCGGCGCAGCACCGAGGCCCTGACGACGGGATGGGTGGAACTCGGCCCAGGCCGGGTACATGCCGCAGTGTGGTTCCGGCTTCTGCGCACCGTCGTCGACGAAGTGTCCTCGCCACTGGTTCGCACCGGACGGTGGGCGACGAGGCTCGTTGCGATCTGGAAGGCCGCCGGTCGTTCTCGCCCGTTGCGGACCGCGTGGGTTCCGTTCGAGGACCTGCACTGGGACGAGCAGGCGAAAGTCCTCAAGGCCGCGGCGATCGCCATTGCGTTGGTCGAGAGCGGTGAGATCGATGCCGGCGGTGCGCACGCATCTCTGCTGAGCCCACGACCCTATGAGCCGGTCGATCCCGGGACAGCTCCGACGCGCTCGTCTTATCCCGCACCCGAGCGCGACCTGTGGGCTGACGCGCACGCTGCGGCCGAGGCCGCCATCGCGGCGGCGCGTGTCGATCCCGCATCCGCCAGTTCGTTGTACAACTTCCTGCGCATGGGGTGCCGCACCGCGGCGGAGCTGGATGAGACGGTGCAACTGTTCCTTGACCACGGGATCCCGCTGCACCATCCGCCGACATAGCTCTCGCCCGATGGAGCGGGGTCGTCCGCGATGTGAAGTGACACCGAAGTTGTCCAATCGGACCAGGTAGTTGTCCACCGCGTTGCTGGGGGAATGCCTGGTCGGGTGCCAAATAACCTGTCCAATGATCGAAAATCTTCGGTCTCTGCGCGTGTTGTCAGTGAAGTTGTCCAACGTGAAGACCAGCCGGAGCCCGTCCTCGTGTTGGCGATGAGGGGGTCTGGACCTGCGGCGATGACAAGGAAGCTAGCGCGGCCGTGGGGAGCTTTCATGCGGGCGGTCTTCAGGAGTGGACATGCCCTGGTCACGATTGGACAGAAAGGCTGTCAATTGGACAACCAGCGTGTCACTTCACACGCGACGCACACGCGGCGATAGCAGAGGAGCCCGTTTTCGCGCCGGGGTCATAGTCACCAACGTTATTTGTGCGGTGACCGACGAGAATTTTCCTTCCCGCACCGTCTCCGCGGAAACGCCTGCTCAGCGTGCTTTCGGCCTGAGAAGTCTGTCGGGAGGGCCCGCTACAGTCCAGCCATGACAGATCGCCAGCTCGTAGACGGCCCGACCACGATCCCGGCTGTCGTGCCGGGTGCCGCGGCGGTGTTTCCAGACCTACCGCCCGAGGTTGCTGCTCGGATCGAGCGTTCCATGGCCGCGTCCCGCTCGACCGGTACCCGCCGGGCCTACACCTCGGCGTGGCGACGCTTCGAGACCTGGTGCACCGTCGCCGGGCACCACGCGTTGCCGGCGCATCCCGCGACAGTGGCGGCCTACCTCGTCGCCGCGGCCGACACGCTCACCGTCGACGGGACGCGGGCGTACGCGGCCGCGACGTTCGGCAAGTGGATTGCGGCGATCGCCGACCGCCACCGCGCTACCGGACACGACAACCCGTGCGGGCACGAGATGGTGCGCGCCACCCTCGCCGGTATCCGGCGGGACTACGCGTCGGCGGGGGAGCGGCCCCGCAACCCGCGCGCACCGCTGCTGACCTCCGACATCACCACGATCGTCGACCACGCCCGACGCACTACAGCGGGGTGGGCGTCGGAGGTGCTCGAACGCCGCGACACCGCGCTGCTGCTGATGGGATACACCGGCGCATTTCGACGCAGCGAACTCGTAGCGCTGGAATGCCGCGATGTGCGCCGCGACCGTCTCGACGGTGCGCACGTACGGATCCGAAGATCGAAGACCGACCAGGACGGAACCGGCATCGGAACGGTGAAAGCGCTTCCGTTCACCGACTGCCACGAATCCTGCCCGGTCTGCGCGTGGGTGCGATGGCTGCAGATCGTCGCCGCGTTCGACACCGGGGGGCAGAGCCGCCGTCATTCGACTGCTTTCTCGCGCAGCACAATTCGACTCCCATCTCTGCCGCGGCACCCTGCCGACCGCCGAGAAACGGTCGCCGCTGTTCCGGTCTGTCCGCAAGAACGGCAACCTCTCCGACACTGTGTTGTCCGGGGCAGCGGTCCATGCGGCGATCCGCCGCCGCGCAGCTCACGCCGGGTACGACCCCGAGACTGTCATGCAGCTCGGCGGCCATTCCCTGCGGGCAGGATTCGTCACCCAAGCCTTCCGTAACGGTGCCGATGCACATGCGATCATGCGCCAGACCGGGCACACCACACCCGCAATGGTCGAGACATATGCCCGCGAGCACGCCCCTCTGGTCGGCAACGCGGTCACCGAACTCGGTCTATGACCGGGCGTGTGACTTCACCCGTGAACGCCGATAGGGCGACCGGGGTAGATGCTGACCACGACGACTGCACCGGTTCGATTCGACCAGCGGATATCACGAACGTGGCGGTGCCGAAGCGGGATCGGCACACGTGGTCACTGTTCGAGGACTGGTGCACCGCCCATGACGAAACACCACTGGCGGCCTCCCCGGATTCACTTGCTCGGTTCCTCTCGGCGCACCCCGCGGCGTCCACGACCCAGCGCCGCCGGATCGCGGTGATCGACGCCGCCCATTCCCGGCACCTGTTACCCCAGCCGGGCCGTGCGGAGGTCGTCCGGGCTGCGCTGGACGTGGCGCGTACGGCGCGCCTGCACGAGCTGGCAGCCGTGATCGGCGGCGTCATCGCGCGCCTCCCCGAATCCGGTTGGCCGTCCGAACTGTTCGCGCGGCGAGACGCCCTCGTCCTGGTCTTTGCCTCGACCGGTCTGCCGTACACCCAGATCGCGGCCCTGCGGCCCTGCGACGTCACCGCCGATCCGAGGATCGATGCCCTTCGTATCGACACAGGCCGCGGCGTTCGCACCGTCACTCCTCTCGCACTGATGGAGACGGGTATCTCGCCGCGGACGGTGTTCCAGCGCTGGTTGGAGGTGCTGGGCCATCACACGCGGTACCCGAACACTCGAATGCTCGCCGACGCTCTCGATGCCGTGGGCGGTACCGGGCTCAGCGGATTCGACCGGTACGTCGATCCGGCCGGTCGACAGCCGCTGTCGACCGCAATCGACCGGTGGGGTCACACCCCGCTGACTGCGACTGCACTTACCGCCCATGCGGTCGCCGACATCGTTCGAGCGCACCTGGACGGACGAGCACCTGTGCACCGACACCATTCGGTGCAGGCACGGCAGCCGAGCACAGATCTCGTACCCAAGCCCGCCTCGGCTTCGCTACTCGACCCCGGCTACTACGAACACGGGACTCGGGCACGCCGAGACGCACACCAGCTACTCGGTGGCGTCGATTCGACGCTCGACGACGTCGAAGAGCGTGCGGATTCACTGTTGAAGCGGCTTCTCGAATTCGTCGAGGCAGAAGTGCCGCCGTGAGGTCGGCCGTTCGTGCCGCGAAGATGGTCCCTGCACCCGTTCAGGCCGCTTCTGTGGCGTGGAGACGCTCGACGAGACCGGGGTGAACCGATCGATCAGATCTCCGCTTGCGTGAACTCGACTGTGTCGCCCTCCGGTGCACCGACATTCCGGGAGCAATCGCCGGAGGGAACTTCGGTTCGGGTGAACCCCTCAGGCTCGGTGTGCGTACACCACAGTGAAGCCCACCGCTGGCGTGGGCACGAGGACAGGACACGTGATGAGCACTTCAAGGTTCCGTATGGCAACGTCGCTGCTCGCGTCGGCGGCGGTGATCGCCCTCGCCGGGTGCGGTTCCACCGAACCCACCGGTTCGGTGGCGGTGTCGAGCACTCCGGTGTCCACGTCGGCGGACGCGAAGGCTGCGACACCCGATGTGGCACCGTCCGAACCCGGACTGGTGGTGTACGCCAGTAACTACTCTGTGAGTGACACGGTCTCTCGGGTACAGCGCGCGCTGGAGACGGCGGGAGCTGTGGCAGCCACTGTGGATTTCGAGAAGTTGGCACAGGGAGCAGGTGAGACGATCCGCCCGACCACCGTGGTGATCGGGGGGAATCCGAAAGCGGCGTCGCCGTTGATCGCCGCGGACCAACGGGCCGCGATCGACCTTCCACAGAAGTACCTGGTCTGGCAGGCCGCCAACGGAACGGTGTTTCTGGCATACAACTCCGCCGAGTACATCGCGACGCTCGCAGGCATCCCGGTCTCGTCCGACGCCCTCGACGGACTCCGGGCCGGCTCGGCATCGACCGCGTCCGATGCGACGGGATCCTCGGCGGCCGCCGCAGAGGGCACCGATGTGTCCGCAGCGCCGGGATACCTGGTCGAGAAGACCAGTGATGCATCGGTTGCAGCGTCCATTGCCCGATACGAGGCAGCGTTCGCGGCCAAGAATCAGCCCACAGTCGCAACCGTCGATCTCGCGTCCGCCGCTGCCGAGACACCTCTGAGGCCCACCATGGTCACCTACGTCGGTAATCCTGCGGTCTCGACTGCGCTGGTCGGAGCGCAGCAGACCATGGGGATCGACCTCCCCGCCCGATACGTGGCGTGGCAGGATGCCGAAGGGATCGTTCACGTGGCTCACCCCGATATCCGTGTACTCGCCGCTCGGCATTCGATCTCGCCGACCAATCCTGTTCTCGACATGGTCGCCGCCGCCACGACCGGTTTCACCGATGCCGCTTCCGGCTCGGGCAGTTAGGTGGACGGTGTCGAATCCGGCTCACAGCACAACCACCAGCTCGTCGATGCGTCCGAAGTCGCCATGTCGGCGCTCTTCCGCGAGCACCAGCACGCAGTGACTCGATTCGTCAGCCGCTACACCCAGACCCGCGAGCAGTGTGAGGACATCGTCCAGGAGACGATGTTGCGCGCGTGGCGCGGGATCGACCGCATCGATGTGACGGCAGCATCGACGCGGTCCTATCTCATGACCATCGCGCGAAACGTACTCACCGATCAGTGGCGGGCGAGCACGAGCAGGCCGACTCTCGTCCACGATCAGATCGCACTCGCCGCCGAGTGCATCGACGACGAATTGGGCGGGGTCCTCGACGGGTGGCTCATAGACGAGTCGCTGCGTCGGTTGTCCGAGGAGCATCGAGCAGTCATCGTGCTCATCTACTACGAGGGTCGAACCGTCTCCGAAGTGGCCGCGCACCTCGATATCGCGGTCGGCACGGTCAAGTCCCGCTCCTATTACGCTGTGCGTGCCCTACGCCGGATCTTCGACGAGTTGGGATTGATTCCATGAGCTCAGCGCACGACGAGATCCGACCACTGCTCGGGGCGTACGTACTCGACGGACTCGAGCGCGACGACCGAGCAGCGGTACGACGACACCTCGACGACTGCCTTGCCTGCCGAACCGAAATCGACGTCCTGGCACCCGTCGCAGGAGTGCTTCGACGTCGCAGGCAGCCAGCAGATCTCTCACCGGTGCACTCGACGGCCGGTGCAGACCAGCGACTCGACCACCTGCTGAGCGCGATGAGGCATCAACGGACCTCCGAGAAGAGGCGGCGGCGAGTGTGGACTGCGGTGTCGGCGACCCTCGTTCTGGGAGTCGCTGCGGCGATCGTCCCGCTCAGTACCCTCGCCCGCTCCGACGATTCGACAACGGTGAACGATGCGGGTGCCCGCCCGCTCGTTCTGTCGAGCACCGTCGGGGCCACAGGTGACCTCGAGCTCACCACGAAAGCCTGGGGCACATCGATCGACGTCGACGTTCAACAACTCCCCGGCGCAGGCATCCTCACTCTGCAAGTGGTCGGCAACGACGGGACTCGACAACAAGCAGCTCAATGGTCGGTCACCGCGAGCCGAGCAGCAGCGGTGACCGGCGCAACGTCCCTTTCTGTCGAGGACATCCACTCGATCGTGATCGACGATCCGGCGGGCAACACGATCGCGCGGGCCTCTCGCTGAGACCGAGTCGTCACGGACACGGGCAGGTTTCGATGCGGTGCCTCGGACAGCGTGTCGGTCGCGTGGCCGCCCGAACGGCTGGACCGCGGTCGAGTGAGATCGGGACGCTGACGACGTACCCCGGATCGACATCCGAGTCCGAACGCGCTGGCTCTGCGTTCGCCGCACCGCATCGGTCCGTCGCTCGTTTTCCGGACTCATTCCAGAAAAGTCGTGCATACTTTCGGTCGGTTCGGTACCCACTGTGGCATATACCAAGGGGGGTATGTAAGTACCCTAGGGGGTATCCGACCTGATCTGGAATCGAAGTCGATGAGAAGACGGGTGCAATAGGCACCACACGGCCTGTCGTGGTTATCTCATAGGTGTGTTCAGGCAGCGGAGTCGTCAAACGCTCAGCAGTGGTCGTCGAGGCGAGCCACCGAGAGCTGGCGTCTACGGCTCACGGTGCGTTTCCCCATGGCCAGCAGTACGTGTGGCGTGGGTCAGCAGTGAGTGCGGCGTATGACAGATGATGACGTGTGGTCCGGAAAGCACGCCCGAGCGCACGATGCCCCGGTCCGCTCACTCAATGCGTCGGTGTTGCGATGGAGGATCGACACTGCACGGTCCATTCCACTGTTCGATCCCGACGACGGCGGCGACGCGGCTCGCTGTCTGGTGCTGTTGGAGTCTCCGGGGCCGAAAACGATACGTCCGGGCGGGACCAACATGTGTTCGTTCGACAATCCAGATCGAACGAACCCCGTGCTGAAAT
>NZ_BMCU01000001.1 GCF_014635345.1 Rhodococcoides trifolii | reverse complement strand
CACGCACACACCATCACCACCCACCAACATGGATGACTCCGGGGCAACCGTTCCAGACTAACCATGAGACACAAGCGCAGTCAAGCTGCTCTGTTCTCAGGCTGTGGACTGTGCGTTCAGCCTACACGATGTGCAGACGAACCTTTTCTGTCCGAGTGGCCATGCGACGCCGTACTACCTCGTTTTCCGTAGCTCCTGCGGTTAGCCGCTGGGCTCCGGGTCGGTGTCCGTGTCGCTCTGACTTGAAGAAAGTTACGCGACCGGTTGCGCACGGTCAAATCGCCAGGTGGCACCGGTCATGTCCGTCGTTTCCGCAGGTCAACCCGGCAGTTCAGCGTCGAGCGGCACCCGATCAGGGCCGAAACACAATTGTGACGCCGAACACATCAGGCCGGACCGGCGAGAACTACCTGGTCAGAACGGCGTCGACGTTCGAAGGTGCCTGAATCTGGTCGTTCACGTCGTCGGCGATCGTCGCCGGACCGACCGTTGTCTGCACGGATACGACCCCGGCCCACACTCCTCCGGCTTCGATATCCGCTTCGTCGTCCTGCGGTGGTCCACTCCGGCTCTTCACCGACGCCTCGTACAGGGGAAGTGCCAACACCACCGTGGCTGCGAGCTCCTTCCTGGTGTTCGAGCGCAGCTGAGAACTCCGGTCGGGAACGATGTGGTCGACCATCGCATCGAGCGCCTTCCCCCGTTCTCGGAGGTCGTCGACCCGACGTGCACACCCGTGAATCACCGCGCTTCGGTAGTTCATCGAGTGGTGGAACGCCGATCGTGCGAGTACCAACCCGTCCAGCTGCGTGACCGTCACACATACGTCCACGCCCACGGCCGCGACCAGGCTTCGCGCCGCCACCGACCCGTGCAGGTACAGCGTGCCCCCGCGGTCCGGGCCGTCGTAATCCACCGCAAAGGCCGTGGGCATGACCCGCGGCGCTCCGTCCATCACGACGCCCAAGTGGCACACGTATGTCGAATCGAGCAGGTCGACGAGTTCTCGACGGTCGACGCCGGCGCGCTCGCGCAATCGGGTCAATGTTGTTCTGGCAGTGGGAGACAGAGAATCAGACGTGTTCATGAGTACAAGGATTGCACTGCAATGGCCTCCTGTCAGGGTCCAATCTGACTCAAGTTCTGTAGGCCAATTACGATTGTCGGCATGCTTGCGACCTCGATTTCCGTCGTCCTGAACCGCGACGACCGTCGCACCCTCCCCGTTCAACTGTCCGACGCGATTCGGGCGGCGATCGTGCGTGGTGAACTCCCGAGCGGTGCGCGACTACCCAGCACCCGAGCCATGTCGACCGATCTCGGTGTCGCCCGCGGTGTCGTGGAACGTGCCTTCGACCAGCTCACCGCGGAGGGGTGGATCGGCTCGACCCGCGGTTCCGGGACATACGTGACCGAGGCCGCTCACACCGTCGTGCACACTCCTGTGCGGGTTGCACCGACGCGCGAGGAGCACGTCTCCACGCGGATCGCTCTGCGTCCGGGCCTCCCGTGGACGCCTCCCCGCCCGTCCCCCGCCTGGAGGAGAGCATGGCGCGACGTCGGCGCAACCGGTGCCCCCGGCGAGTATCCGGACCCGGCCGGCGAACCCGACGTACGCGCCACCGTCTCCGAATTACTGGCCCGTACCCGCGGCCTGCACGTCGACCCTGCACACATCGTCATCACGTCGGGCACCAATCATGCTGCATCGCTGGCTTTCTCGGCTCTGGGGCTTGATCGCCGACTACCGACCCTCGTCCTGGAAGACCCCGGTTACCGCGCTGCGGCTGCCACGGCTCGCTCACGCGGATGGACGCTGCACGACGTACCCGTCGACCGCGACGGGCTCAGGACCGACCTGCTGTCCGCGGCGCCGCCGTCGACACGGGCCGTCTACGTCACCCCGTCTCACCAATACCCGACCGGCGGACTTCTTCCGGTCGCCAGGCGAACCGCGCTGGCACGCTTCGCCGTCACCCGGGACGTCATGATCGTCGAAGACGACTACGACTCCGAGTTCAGGTATGACGTCGCCCCGCTTCCGACATTGGCCGAACTGGCACCCGGCCGCGTCGTCTACCTGGGCACCGTGGCCAAGACTCTCGGTGCCGGTGTGAGATTCGGCTGGCTGTCGGCTCCCCCGGATCTCGTGGAACAGATCGTCGAACAACGAACCGCCACAGCAGATTTCCCGTCCGTTCCGATTCAGCGAGCGGTGACGTCGCTGATCCGCGACGGCGAATGGGACCGCCTGGTGCGAGCGGCTCGTCGTCGGTATCGAGCCCGCGACACGCAGGTCGCGGCAGCCCTGTCGGACTTCGGCGAATTACGCGGCCTCGGCGCCGGCATGCATACGACGCTGATTCTCGACCCCCACGTGGCGCAGCAGGTGGCCGCGGCGGCGGCGATGCACGCGGTGGATGTACCCCTGCTCGCCGAGTCGACGCGATCGATCACCGGTGTCGGTGGCCTCGTGATCGGCTACGGACGCGTCGACGAGGACGAACTGAACCTCGCGTTACGTGTGATTCGGGACGCCCTGACGAAGTTCAGCTGACGCGTTCGATCTCCCCACCGAGGTCCTGCAGGTTTTCGACGAACCGCGGATACCCACGATCGATGTGGAAGACGTCGTGCACTTCCGTGACACCGTCGGCGCACAGCCCGGCGAGCACGAGACCAGCCCCCGCGCGGATGTCCGACGACCACACCGGTGCGCTCGACAACCTCGGCACTCCGCGCACGACAGCGTGATGCCCGTCGGTCCGGGCGTCGGCACCCAACCGGATCATCTCCTCGACGAACCGGAACCGGGCCTCGAAGACGTTCTCGGTGATCATCGACGTTCCGTTCGCGATGGCCGCGAGTCCGATGGCCATCGGCTGCAGGTCGGTTGGAAATCCAGGAAACGGCAGCGTCGCGTAATTGACGGCGGTCGGCCGACCTTCCTGGACCACTCGGAAGCCGTCGGGACGGATCGTCACCTCGGACCCCGCCGCCTTCAGCTTGTCCAACACGAGCGCAAGGTGCTTCGGATTCACCCCGCGGACAGTCACGTCTCCGCTCGTCATGGTGGCGGCAATTCCCCACGTCGCGGCAACGATGCGGTCGCCGATGACCCGGTGGGTGGTCGGCCGAAGCGAGGGCACGCCGATGATCGTCAGGGTCGGCGAGCCGGCACCCTCGACGCGCGCACCCATGTCGTTCAGCATCGCGCACAGATCGGCGATGTCGGGCTCGCGTGCCGCGTTGTCGATGACGGTCTCGCCGTCGGCCAGAACTGCTGCCATCAAGATGTTCTCGGTCGCGCCGACGGACGGGAAGGCCAGCCGGATGGTGGCGCCGTGCAACTTCTCGGCCGTTGCGACGACACATCCGTGCTCGATCTCGCTGTGGGCGCCGAGAAGCCGCAGACCCGACTGGTGCATGTCGAGTGGACGCGACCCGATCGCGTCTCCACCCGGAAGCGCGACTACTGCCTTACGACAACGCGCAACGAGCGGACCGAGGACGCACACGGATGCACGAAACTGTCGGACGGCTGCGAAATCGGCGTGATATTTGAGCTCGGCCGGTGTCTCGATGGTGACTACCGGGCCGTCCAGGCGTACCTCGCATCCGAGGCCGCGCAGCACGTCGGCCATCAACGGGACGTCGAGGATGTCCGGGCAATTGGTGATCGTGGTCGTTCCCTCGGCAAGCAATGCCGCCGCCATCAACTTCAGAACACTGTTCTTTGCGCCGCCGACCGATACCTCACCTGCGAGGCGGCCGCCACCGGTGACGAGAAAGCGTGAACTCACTGCCTCAGACTAGAGGCATGCGGGACGGTCGGAGACCGGCCGGTGGACCAGGCACTCCCGCGCACCGGCGGTACTGTTGGCGCCATGGCCGTCAACCTGACGAATATCTACACGCGCACCGGTGACGACGGAACCACGGGGCTGAGCGATTTCTCGAGAGTTCGAAAAACCGATCCTCGCCTCGTTGCCTACGCCGACTGCGACGAGGCCAATGCCGCCATCGGTGTCGCAATCGTTCTGGGTACACCCGAGCAACGGGTGATCGACGTGCTGCGGCAGGTGCAGAACGACCTGTTCGACGCGGGCGCCGATCTCTCCACCCCGATCGAAGAGAACCCCAAGTACCCGCCGCTGCGGATCACCGAGGACTACATCGAGCGACTCGAGACGTGGTGCGACGAGTTCAACTCCACGCTGGAGCCGCTGAAGTCCTTCATACTTCCCGGCGGAACCGCGGCCGGCGCACTGCTGCACACGGCGCGAACGGTGACCCGCCGGGCCGAGCGGTCGGCATGGGGAGCGGTGGACCACAGCCCGGAGACGACGAGCACGCTCCCCGCAAAGTACTTGAACAGACTGTCCGACCTGCTCTTCGTCCTCGGACGGGTGGTCAATCCAGACGGCGACGTGCTGTGGAGGCCCGGCGGCGGACGTACCCGACCGTCCTCCTAGGAGGGGCGCCCGCGTAGGGACCGACCCGAGGGACGCGACTCCACCCACGACATGAAGGCCGTGAAAGCGCCGCTCTCCATGGCGATCTCGAGAACGCGGGTCTGCCCACCGCCGATCAGTTCCCCACGGATCTCCGTCACCACCGTCGCGTCCGACATCAGGTCGTGCTCGGAATCCATCGGGCGACGACGAGCGATCACTTCTATCGTCTGACGATCCATGTGCACGTCCGGGCCCGGCCGAATACTGGTCAACTGGTAGAAGACCAGCGAGCCCTCTCCGTATCGGATCACCCCGTGCCGCCATCGGTCACCGGGGCCGGCCGGCATCTTTCGCAGGATCGCCGGAGTCCCGGCCCCACGGATCTTCCGAACACGAAACAAAGCAACCCCGGCGAGCGCAGCGAGGATGACCAGAACTGCAATCACTGCAATCTCTTCGGTCATCGTTCGCTCTGCTCGCCGGGGTCTGGATGAAACTCGGTGTGACTACGCCCGCTCGACGGCCCGGATGCGACCCTTGGCGATCGCGATCTCTTCCGGATCCTCGGAACCGTCCGACAGGACCGATCGGGCGGCGTCGACGTCGATGTCGTCCGAGAATTCGGCCGACTCTGCCAGAATCGTGACGGTCGCGCCGGTCACGGCGAGAAAGCCACCGTGCACCGCTGCGACACGACGCTCACCGTCCTCGGACGTGATCGCGACGGTTCCGCCGGGAATCAATTGACCGAGGATCGGCTCGTGTCCGGCCATGATGCCGATCTCGCCTTCGGTGGTCTGCGCGCTGACCAACGTGGCCGAGCCGGACCACAGACGCTGCTCGACGGCAACGAGTTCGACCGTCATTTCGGTGGCCATGGTCGACTACTTTCCGCTGATCTTCTTGGCTGCGGCCTCGACGTCGTCGAGTCCACCGCAGCTGTTGAAGGCTTGCTCGGGAAGGTGGTCGTACTCTCCCTTGCTCACCTTGTCGAACGCTTCGATGGTGTCCGAGAGCGACACGACCGAGCCTTCTTCGCCGGTGAACTTCTCGGCGACGATGAAGTTCTGTCCGAGGAACTTCTCGAGACGACGGGCACGGGAGACCGTGACCTTGTCTTCTTCGGACAGCTCGTCCATACCGAGGATGGCGATGATGTCCTGCAGTTCCTTGTACTTCTGCAGAATGCGCTTGACCTCGTTGGCCACGCGGAAGTGCTCGTTGCCGACGATCGAGGCTTCGAGGATGCGCGAGGTCGAGGTCAGGGGATCCACCGCGGGGTAGATGCCCTTCTGCGAGATCGGACGCGACAGCTCGGTGGTGGCGTCGAGGTGCGCGAAGGTCGTGGCCGGGGCCGGGTCGGTGTAGTCGTCGGCGGGCACGTAGATGGCCTGCAGAGACGTGATCGAGCGGCCACGGGTCGAGGTGATGCGCTCCTGGAGCTCGCCCATCTCGTCGGCAAGTGTCGGCTGGTAGCCGACGGCGGACGGCATACGGCCGAGCAGCGTGGACACCTCGGACCCTGCCTGGGTGAAACGGAAGATGTTGTCGATGAAGAGCAACACGTCCTGGTTCTGCACGTCGCGGAAGTACTCGGCCATCGTCAGGGCCGAGAGCGCGACGCGCATGCGCGTGCCGGGCGGCTCGTCCATCTGACCGAATACGAGGGCGGTGTCCTGCAGAACGCCCATCTCCTCCATTTCGAGGTGGAGGTCGGTACCTTCACGGGTGCGCTCACCGACGCCGGCGAACACCGACGTGCCGGAGAACTCACGAGCGATGCGGGTGATCATCTCCTGGATGAGCACGGTCTTGCCGACACCGGCGCCGCCGAACAGACCGATCTTTCCGCCCTTGACGTACGGGGTGAGGAGGTCGATGACCTTGATGCCGGTCTCGAGGATCTCGGTCTTGCCCTCGAGCTGGTCGAAGGCCGGGGGCTTGCGGTGGATGCCCCACTGCTCGCCGTCACGGCCGAGACCCGGCGAATCGAGGCAGTCACCGAGTGCGTTGAACACGTGGCCCTTGACGACGTCGCCCACCGGCACCGAGATCGGCTTGCCCGTGTCGGACACCGGGGTGCCGCGGACGAGCCCGTCGGTCGGCTGCATGGAGATGGTGCGGACCAGGTTGTCACCGAGGTGCTGCGCCACTTCGAGTGTCAGCGTCTTGGCGACCGCCTTCAGCTCGATCTCTGCGTGCAGAGCGTTGAAGAGCTCGGGAATCGATCCACGCGGGAACTCGATGTCGACGACGGGACCGATGACGCGCACGACGCGCCCGTTCTCGGACGACTTCTCTCCGGAACTCTTGCTATCGGTTACTGCTGCAGTCATTTTCAGTCGCTTCCTGAGCTCGCGGCGAGCGCGTCAACGCCACCGACGATCTCGCTGATTTCCTGGGTGATCTGGGCCTGCCGGGCCTGGTTCGCCTGTCGCGACAGGGCATTGACCAGGTCGTTCGCATTGTCCGTGGCCGCCTTCATGGCGGTACGACGTGCTGCGCTCTCCGACGCGGCAGCGTCGAGTAGTGCCGAGTAGATGCGCGTGCTGATGTACTTCGGCAGCAGCGCCGACAGAAGAGTCTCGGCTTCGGGCTCGAAGTCGTACTGCGCCTTGACTTCCGACGACGATTCGCTGTCGGTCAGGTAGTCCGCACCCAGTTCGACGTCCTGGTCGTCGTAGTCGATCTCCAGCGGAGCCATGCGCCGGGCGGTCGGCTTGAGCGAGAGCATCGAGACGAAGGTCGTGTAGACGATGTGGAGCTCGTCCACGCCTTCGACGGTGCCCTCACCGTTCGGGGACTCGATGTCGTCGCCGGAGCCGGCCATGAACAGCTCGACGAGATGCTTGCTCGCCTTCGCTGCGTCGGCGTACGTCGGCTGCTGCGAGAATCCGGTCCACGCACCCTTCACGTCCCGATCGCGGAACGTGTAGTAGGTCAAGCCTTTACGGCCCAGAACGTAGATGACCGGATCCTTGCCCTCGGACCGCAGCAGCTGCTGCAGTTCCTCGGCCTCACGAAGGACGTTCGAGTTGTAGCCGCCACACTGACCGGAGTCACTGGTGACCACGAGAACGGCCGCACGCTTGGGTTCCGAACGCTCGGTGAGCAGCGGGTGGTCCAACGAACCGGCCGCACTCGCCAACGCCGAGAGCACCTTGGTGATCTCGGTCGCGTAGGGCTTGGACGCTTCGACCCTGGCCTGCGCCTTGGTGATTCGCGAAGTGGCGATCAGCTCCTGCGCCTTGGTGATCTTCTTGATCGAGTTCGTCGACCTGATCCTGGAGCGGAGCTCACGAATGCTGGGCATCGGTCACCTCCCGTCTCGGCGTTCCTGACGTTGCTGTCATGACTTCTTGGGGTGCTTCCGGGTGACCTTGACGTTCTCGCGATCGACATCATCGGGGTTCATCGCGTCGGCTTCGGCCTCGTTCACGATGGACTCGCCGTCGGACGTCAGGAAGCCCTGCTTGAACTTGTCGGTCGCTTCCTTGATCTTGTCGGCGTTCTCGTCGGCGAGCGCCTTGGCGCCGCCTCGAATGCCGTCGAACGCGTCCTGGGCGTTGCGGTGCAAGTCCTCGAGCAGCTCGCTGTTGAAGCGACGAACGTCGTCGACCGGGACGGTGTCGTAGTAGCCGGCGTCGACGAGGTAGATCGAGACGATCTGGTCCTCGACGGAAACAGGCGTGTACTGGTCCTGCTTCAGCAGTTCCACCCAGCGGGCACCACGCTCGAGCTGCGCCTTGGACGCCGCGTCGAGGTCGGAGGCGAAGGCGGAGAACGCTTCGAGCTCACGGAACTGCGCCATTTCCAGACGCAACGAGCCGGCGACCTTCTTCAGACCCTTGGTCTGCGCCGCGCCACCGACGCGCGAGACCGAGGTGCCGACGTTGATCGCGGGACGAACGCCCTTGTTGAACAGGTCCGACTCGAGGAACACCTGACCGTCGGTGATGGAGATGACGTTGGTCGGGATGAACGCCGAGATGTCGTTGGCCTTGGTCTCGATGATCGGCAGGCCGGTCATCGAGCCGCCACCGAGTTCGTCGGACAGCTTGGCGCACCGCTCGAGCAGACGGGAGTGCAAGTAGAAGACGTCACCCGGGTATGCCTCGCGGCCCGGCGGGCGACGCAACAGCAGCGAGATGGTGCGGTAGGCCTCTGCCTGCTTGGTCAGGTCGTCGAACACGATCAGAACGTGCTTGCCCTGGTACATCCAGTGCTGGCCGAGGGCCGAGCCGGTGTACGGAGCGAGCCACTTGAAGCCGGCCGAGTCGGACGCGGGAGCAGCCACGATGGTGGTGTACTCCATGGCGCCGTGCTCTTCCAGAGCCGTCTTGACTCCGGCGATCGTGGAGCCCTTCTGACCGATGGCAACGTAGATGCAGCGGACCTGCTTGTTCTCGTCGCCGCTGTCCCAGTTGGCCTTCTGGTTGATGATGGCGTCGACGCAGACCGCGGTCTTGCCGGTCTTGCGGTCGCCGATGATGAGCTGACGCTGTCCGCGGCCGATGGCCGTGAGGGCGTCGATGGCGGTGATGCCAGTGGCGAGCGGCTCTTCGACGGGCTGGCGCTCGAGGACCGATGCGGCCTGCAGTTCGAGGACACGCTGCTCGTTGGATTCGATGTCACCGAGACCGTCGATGGGCGAACCGAGCGGGTCGATGACGCGGCCGAGGAAGCTGTCGCCGACGGGAACGGAGAGAACCTCACCGGTGCGCCGAACTTCCTGGCCCTCTTCGATGTGCTCGTAGTCGCCGAGGATAACCGCACCGATGGAGGTGGCGTCCAGGTTCAGCGCCACACCGAGCACGCCGCCCTTGAACTCGAGCAATTCGTTCGACATCGCCGACGGCAACCCGGCGACGTGCGCGATGCCGTCACTGGTGTCCGACACCGTGCCGACCTCTTCTCGAGAGGATTCCGGCGAGTAGTTCGCGGTGTAGGTCTCGATAGCACTACGGATCTCGTCGGTGGAGATCGTCAGCTCCGCCATGTTGTTCCTGCTCTCACTGTCTAGGTTGACTGAAGAATTACTTGAGCGTCTTGCGAAGAGCCGCAAGCCGGCCCGCACCACTGCCGTCGATGACTTCGTCGCCGACACGGACAACGAGCCCGCTCAGCAATTCCCGATCGATCTCGACGTGGACGGTCACGGGCTTGCCGTAGATCCCTTCCAACGTCGTTCCGAGACGATCCACCTGCTCGGATGTCAGCTCGGTCGCGCTGCGCACGAGGGCTACTGCTTTCTGTCGACGATCCGCCGCGAGGTGCGACAGGGCGTCGATAGCTTCGGCCGGCGCTTCGCGCAGTCGGCCGACGGCCTGCTTCGCCAAGGCCTCGGTGATTGCCGTGACCTTGCCGTACAACAACTTCGACAACAGTTCCTGCACCGCCGACGCCGGCTTGGACCGGTCCGACAGGGCCTGTTCGAGCGACGCGTTGCCGGCCACGATGCGACCGAGACGGAACAGTTCGTCCTCGACGGTGTCGAGTTGGTCCTGATCGTCGGCAGCGCGCAGCAGCGACTCCTGCCCGAGCCGAACGAGCGAGTCGGTCATGTCCCGAGGGACCGACCAGCCACGACCGGCGGCGATGCGAAGAACCGCGAGGGTGGGCTCGCCGACTTTTCCGCCGAACAGTTTGTCCGCCAACGCAGTTCGCGCTTCGGACGACGCCGATGCGTCGGCCAACGCGTTCCGCAGCGGCCGCTGTCCGTCCAGAAGCGACACGACGGAGAACAGCTCGGCACCGGTCTGCGCGGCGGCGGCGGTTGCCTCGCCCGCGGACACGGAGTCGAGAGCACTGCCGAGCGCCTCACGCGCTTCGGAAAGCGCTTCACGACTCGCTGCGTACATGGTGCTCACTTCCCGGAATCTGCGCCGACGGAGTCGAGCTCGTCGAGGAACCGGTCGATGCTTCCGGCCCGCTTGACGTCATCGGACAGCTGCTCGCCGATGACCTTCTCCGCGAGATCGACGGCCGTACGACCCAGTTCGCTGCGCAGCTCGGCCACGATCTGCTGGCGCTGTGCTGCGAGCTGCTGATGTCCGGACGCGACGATGCGGTCGCTCTCCTCCTGCGCGCTGACCTTCATGTCGGCGAGGATCTGCTGTCCCTGCGAACGCGCGTCCTCGCGAATCTTGGCGGCTTCCTGGCGCGCTTCGGCGAGCTGAGCGCGGTACTGCTCGAGCGCTTCCTTCGCTTCGGCCTGAGCCTCTTCGGCTCGCTTGATGCCGCCTTCGATCTTGTCGGTGCGCTCGGCCAGCACAGTCTGGAAACGCGGAAGCACGTACTTCCAGAAGAAGAAGCCGATGACGACGACACAGACCGCGGACCAGACGATGTCGTAGGTCGCGGGCACGAGGGGATTGATCTTCTCCTCGCCCTCTGTGGCCGCGAGTACCGCGTAAGTCGACATGATCAGAAAATGAAGCCGGCGACGAGGCCGATGAGCGCGAGCGCCTCGGTGAACGCGATGCCGAGGAACATGTTGGTACGGATCTGGCCGGCGAGCTCGGGCTGACGCGCGATGCCCTCGATGGCCTTACCGACGACGATGCCCACGCCGATGCCGGGGCCGATGGCAGCGAGACCGTAGCCGATGGCGCCGTAGCCTTCACCGGAAACGGTGGTGGCTTCCTGTGCCAGGTAGGTGAGGCTCATGTTGATCTGTTCCCTTTCTGTTGCCCACGACCGGTCGGCAGCGGGTCAGGTGTTCCAGGTGGAGCGGTCAGTCAGTCGATCGGTCAGTGAGAATCGGCGTGCGCAGCGAGGTCGATGTACACGGCAGTGAGCAGCGCGAAGACATACGCCTGCAAGAAGATCACCAGTAGCTCGAAGAGAGTGAACCCGAACCCGGCGATGAGCGAGAAGATTCCGAACCCCTGCAGCGGCGTCTCTGCTTCGAAGAAGAAGAACTGCGTTGCGCTGAAGAACAGAACCAGCATGATGTGGCCCGCGAGCATGTTGGCCATGAGTCGCACCGTCAGCGTGAACGGACGAAGGATGAACGTCGACACGAACTCGATGGGAATCAGGAGGAAGTGCAACGCGATCGGCACGTCGGGCACGACGACCGACGACTTCATGTACTTCGCGAACCCGTACTTCTTGATGCCCACGTAGTTGAAGACGACGTAGGCCACTACTGCGAGCACGATCGGCATACCGACTCGAGCATTGGACGAGATGTTCAGGAACGGGATGACACCCGAGAAGTTCAGGAACAGAACGGTGAAGAAGATGGTCGCGAGGACCGGCAGGTACTTCTTGCCCATCTCCTTGCCGAGAACCTCGTCGGCGATCTGCTCCTTGACGAAGGTCAGGGCCAGCTCGCCGAGGTTCTGAATGCCTCGGGGCACGATCTTGGGGCTACGCATCGCGATCGCGAAGAACGCGATCAGCACGACGGTCATGAGGATGCGGACCAACATCAGGCGGTCCAGCTCGAACGGAGTTCCCTCGAACAGCACGGCCGGGGGGAAGAAGTCGGCTAGTGACGGCGGGTGGAACTCCGCAGCCATATTGGTGACGCTCAGCGGTCTCTCCCGTGTTCGGGCCGCGGATCGATTGCATCCACGGTTCGAGCGGACAACGACAATGTTGCTGGTCGACGAGGACGGCTCGCGTGATCGTCAGTCGCACGGGAAGTATGCACTCCCGCTGCGCCTGCCGAGGGTCGGCGACTGTCGTCGACTCGGTAGAAATGTGGTGATCGTCTGGTCGGCGGAACCGTGAACGATCTGGACAAACTGCCCAATTCGTCCGCTTCGGTCCCGCTTGAACGAAACTTTAGCAACCAGACTGGGCCGAAGCTTAACTGGGTCGTAACGGGCTTCACACTACTACACAATGTCGTACTACTTCCCGTCGGAATCATCCGACGAGTCGACGTAAGGCGTCCGTGATCTGACGACGCCATAGGTCTCGGCGCCGAGCACGATCACCAGCGCGGCGAGGACCACGATTCCCAACGTGCTCCGGTGATAGAAGGTCATTCCGTTCAGAACGCCGAGCACCACGACCGCGACGAGCATCTTCGCGATCCACCCGCCGAGAAGAACTGCGCCGAGGCTGGTGGGCGACAATCTGGCCGAGAACAGCACGGACACCGACGTCAACAGGATGAACGCGCCGCCGAGAGCGGCACCGATCAGAGCTCCCCAGAGGCCCGGCAGTCCGAGGGCGAGATATGCGATGACCGCGGATGCCACCGAGAGGACGGCCAGTGCGATCGCTCCGTAACGGACGGCTGCTTGCAGAGGAGCCGTGGGTGTCGGAATGGGCTGGGGTGTGAAACTCACGAAAATGCACCTTACCGCCTAGCGGTGGCGTCGTTCCTCGCTCAGGCTCGGGACCACCGTCGCGACCAGCGCGAACACCAGGCCGCCCGCGAAGACGAGCACCACCAGGCGGCGATCGATCAGCGCTGCGCCCACCGCACCGAACGCCAGGACGCCCACCCACAAGTAGATGAGCAGCACCACGCGCCGGTGCGAATGCCCGATCTGCAGCAGTCGATGGTGCAGGTGCATCTTGTCGGGGCTGAACGGGCTTCGCCCTGCGCGGGTGCGCCGCACGACCGCAAGCAGGAGATCGAGCATCGGAATGAACATCACGGCGCCCACGATGAGGAGCGGAGTCAACAGGCCCAACAGGTCGCGGGTCCCGTAGGCGTTCAGGCTGATCCGCCCGGAGGCACTGGTGGACACCGTGGCCAGCATCAACCCGATCACCATGGACCCGGAGTCACCCATGAAGATGCGCGCGGGCTGGAAGTTGTGCGGCAGGAATCCCAGGCACGCGCCCGCGAGAGCCGCGGCGATCATGGCCGGCGGGTACGCGCTGACGTCCCCGCCCTGCTCGTGCAGCAAGCCGATGGAGAAGATGCAGATCGCCACGGCCGCAATCAGTCCGAGGCCCGCCGCGAGACCGTCCAGACCGTCGACGAAGTTCATGGCGTTGACCATCACCAACGTGATCATCACGGTGACCAGGCCGGCTTGAAGTTGGTCCAGGATGATCGTCTGTCCGCCGCCCCAGGGGACGAACAGCAGGTACCAACTGACACCCATCAGTACCAGTACCCCGGACGCCGTCACCTGCCCGACGAACTTGGTCAGGGCGTCGAGGCCCCACCGGTCGTCCACCACTCCGACGAGCATGATGACCAGGCCTGCGACGAGCGCGGCGGGGACTTCCTTCGTGAATTCGAAGCCTCGCGTCAGCGCGGGCAACTGTTGCGCGAACAGCAAGGCCACGAGCAGTCCGAGGTAGATGCCGATGCCTCCGAGGCGGGGCGTGGGCGTGACGTGCACGTCCCGCTCACGCGGCACGGCGACAGCACCGAAACGGAGGGCGGCGAGCCGAATTCCTCCGGTTGCGAAGAAGGTCACGACTGCAGCGGTCAGCATCACCAGCAGCAGTTCACGGATGGGTACGCCCGCCCCTCGACCACCGGTCTGCGCCAGCAGAGAGGTGGCGGAGTGGGCGATCACGGCACAGACGCTACCTTCGAACGCCGTCAGGCCCGCGGGTAGGCGGGCTTCGTGGACACCAACGCCGCGGTCTCTTCCGAGAGCTGCTGGAGGGTCTTCCGGCCGACGTCGGTGGCGGGATCCGAGGCGACCGCCCGACCGACCAGCGATCCGACAAGGGCCATGTCGGATGTGCCGAACCCCTGCGTCGTCACCGACGCGGATCCGACCCGGATACCCGACGTGACAGCCGGCGGGGCGGGGTCGAACGGGATCGAGTTTTTGTTGAGGGTGATTCCTGCAGCGCCGCAGCGTGATTCGGCTTCAGCGCCCGAGACTCCGGTTGCGCTGAGGTCGATCAACGCAAGATGTGTATCGGTGCCACCGGACACCGCGCGCATACCCTCGGATTCGAGGGCCGCTGCGAGTGCTGCTGCGTTCTCGACCACCGACCGCGCATAGGAGCGGTACTCTTGCGTCGCGGCCTCCCGGAACGCCACTGCTTTGGCGGCGATGGCATGCATGAACGGGCCGCCCTGCGTGAACGGAAACACGGCCTTGTCGACAGCGGCGGCGTGCTCGGCACGGCTGAGCAACATTCCACCGCGTGGACCTCGCAGAACTTTGTGGGTGGTGGCGGAGACGACGTCGGCGTAGGGAACGGGCGAGTCCATGGCCCCACCCGCCACCAAACCGATGAAGTGAGCCGCGTCGACCCAGAGAATCGCGTGGACCTCGTCGGCTATCGCCCGGAACGCAGCGAAGTCGATGGTGCGCGGGTATGCGGTGGCGCCGGCGACGATGATCTTGGGTCGGTGAAGCAGGGCCAGGTCACGCACTTCGTCGTAATCGATGAGTTCGGTGTCCTTGTGAACGTGGTACGGCACCGGCGTGAACCATCGACCGGAGAAACTGACCTTGGAGCCGTGAGTCAGGTGTCCACCGTGCGGGAGGCTCATCGCGAGAACGGCATCCCCCGGCTCTGCGAAGGCCGAGTACACGGCAAGGTTGGCGTTTGCACCCGAGTGCGGCTGAACATTCGCGTGCTCGGCGCCGAACAACGCCTTGGCTCGCTCGATCGCCAGCGTCTCGGCGCGGTCGACGAACTCGCAGCCGCCGTAGTAGCGCCGACCGGGGTACCCCTCGGCGTACTTGTTGCTCAGCACCGACCCCAGAGCCGCCAGGACGGCAGGGCTGGTGAGGTTCTCGCTGGCGATGAGTTGCAGGCCGCCGCGGAGACGTCCGAGTTCGGATCGGACGACGTCGGCGATCTCGGGGTCGGTGTTCGCCAACTCGTCCCAGTCGGGACCCCAGAACTCAGCTGCCATGACGCACGTCCTTATCGGTCGACGAGACTGTCCGCGCTCACACCGAGCACCTCGGCGATGTCGTTCGCCGTGACAGCCCCTACGCGAAGTATGCGCGGGTTGTCCCCCGTCAGGTCGACGATCGTCGATGCAAGGGCGTGTTTCGCCGGTCCCCCGTCGAGGTAGACCGCCGCCGACCCGCCAAGTTGCTCCTTGGCCTCGGACACCGTCACGGCCGGCGGTTTGCCGGAGATGTTCGCGCTCGACACGGCCAACGGTCCCACTGCGCGCAACAACTCGATGGCGACCGGGTGCAGTGGCATTCGCAGCATCACGGTCCCGCGTGCGTCTCCGAGGTCCCACGCGAGCGACGGCGCCTGATGTACGACGAGGCTGAGCGCACCGGGCCAGAAGGCCTGAATCAGATCCCTCGCAGCGGATCTGACGCCCAGGACCAGACCGTCGATGGTGGTCCAGGAACCGACCAGAACCGGGACCGGCATGTCTCGACCTCGGCCCTTGGCGCGCAGCAGGTCGGTCACGGCGTTGCTGTCGAACGCGTCGGCCGCGACACCGTAGACGGTGTCGGTGGGCATGACCACGAGACGTCCGGAGGACAGGGCGCGCTGGGCTGCATCCATTCCCGCAGCGCGTGAGTCGGCGTCGGAACAGTCGTAAACGGTGGGCACGGGACTATCTTCTCACTCGGCGCGAGCGGCCCGACGAGCGACGACGAATCGCGGCCTACCCGCGAGGTCCACATGCTCGGCCACGTCTGCGAAAACCTTGCGCTCGGTGAACGATTCGACCACTCCGTCGCCGTTGGAGTCGTCGTGCTCCACCCCCACCCCACCTCCGACGCGCAGCCAGCGGGCCGCGTTCGCGACCATCGGCTTTATCACCGACAACCCGTCGACGCCGGCGAACAGCGCACTGTGCGGGTCGTGATCCGCGACTTCGGGCTCGAGGACCGCGCCGACCGGGATGTAGGGCGGATTGGCGACGATCACGTCGACGGACCCGTCCAGGACCGTCAGCAGCGTGCGATCGGTGACGTCTCCGTGGTGCAGGTGGATCGGTGTATCACCTTGCGCCGCAAAAAGGTCGGAGTTTCTTCTCGCCCACGCCAACGCGTGCGGTTCCTTCTCGACCGCATGCACCACCGCGTCCGGTCGGGCGTGCGCCACGGCCAGGGCGAGGGCACCCGACCCGGTGCACAGATCCAGCACCACCGGCGGGTGCCGGTTCACGTTCTCCAGGAACGCGAGAGCCCACGCGAGGAGCAACTCCGTCTCCGGCCGGGGCACGAACACACCTGGCCCGACTTCCACGTCGATCTCCCCGAGCGACGAGGTTCCGATGATGTACTGCAACGGAATTCGTTTCGCACGCTGCGCAACCATGCTGCGGTACGCGTCGAGCACCTCGGGTTCCACGAGCGGAACGAGTCCGAGCCGAGTTCGCGGCACACCCACGATGTGAGAGGCGAGAATTTCGGCGTCGGCGCGGGGGCTCCCCACACCCGCCGCCGTCAGCGTGGCGGTGGCGTCGACGATAGCGAGACGAAGAGGAACTCGGGTCATCGTCACAACCTCCCGAGCAGTTCCGCTTTCTTGGCCGAGAACTCGTCGTCGGTCAGGATTCCGCGCGCATGCAGGCCGGCGAGGGCCTCGATGGAGGCGATGATGTCGGTGGAGCCCACGCTCTCCAACGGTGCAGGAGCCGGCCGCTGCTCCGGCTGCCGGTTCCAGTGCTGGGTCGAATCGCCCCGGTGCTGCGGTGGGGACGGAACCGACGCGGTTGCTTGCTGCACGGTGGGTTCCGCTCGGCCGTCGTTGTCGGTGCGGACCTGGGGAAGGCTGGTCACGGGGACCTGCCCCTTCTGGCTGGAGAACAACAGTGACTGCGGGCCGCTGCCCTGTTGTTGCGAGACACCACCGATGGAGTAATCGAGGGTGTCGTACACGGTCACGGCTCCGCCGTACTGAATCGCGAGCCGCCTGACTTGCGGGAAGACCGCGTATCGAGAGTCGTTCTGCCCGCCGCTGGAACTGGGCGTACCCAACTCGGCGGGCCACCAATTGTTTCCGCGACTGCCGGACCCGTTGGGAACCACCGCGAACACCTGCGTCGACGAGAGCAGGGTGGACAGCTCGTTGCACAAGTTGTCCACGCGCTGTTTGAGTCCGTGATCGAACATGTTGCCCACCATGGTCATACCGCCGCGCATCCACTGGCCGCCGCCACCGAGCTCGGCGATGTTGAACTGCGCCATGGTGCCGCCGCCGATGTTGACCGCGACGAGCATGGTCTCGACCGCCCCGGTGGAAATGCCGTACCGCTGCGCAATCGATTCGACGGACCGCTGACCATCCGGAGTCAATTGCTGTGCCATGACGCTCAGCTTACGCAGGTCACTCGGCTTGCAGCCGGGCCGCACGGTCGGCCGCCGCGAGGGCGTCGAGCAGCGGATCGAGCTCGCCGTCGAGGACGGCGTCGAGGTTGTGCGACTTGAACCCGATGCGGTGATCGGTGATGCGGTTCTCCGGAAAGTTGTACGTACGAATGCGCTCGGAGCGGTCCACGGTGCGCACCTGGCTGGCGCGGCCGGCGGCGGCCTCCTGGTCTGCGGCTTCCTCGGCGACGGCCTGCAAGCGGGCCGCGAGAACCACCATGGCCCGCGCCTTGTTCTGCAGCTGCGAGCGTTCGTTCTGGCAGGTGACGACGATGCCGGTGGGCAGGTGCGTGATACGGACGGCAGAGTCGGTGGTGTTGACGCCCTGCCCGCCCTTGCCGGAGGAACGGTAGACGTCGATGCGCAGATCACCCTCGTCGATCTGGACGTCCTCGACCTCGTCGGGCTCCGGGTACACGAGAATGCCTGCGGCAGAGGTGTGTACGCGACCCTGGGACTCGGTGACGGGGACGCGCTGCACCCGGTGCACACCGCCCTCGAACTTCAACCGAGCCCAGACACCGTCCTGCGCATCACCTTTGGATTTGATGGACACCGTGGCGTCCTTGTAGCCACCCAGATCGGACACCGTGGCGTCGAGAATCTCGACCTTCCAACCGCGGCGTTCTGCATACCGCACGTACATGCGTGCCAGATCCGAGGCGAACAGCGCCGACTCTTCCCCTCCCTCACCGGACTTGACCTCCATGACGATGTCTTCGGAGTCGTGCGGGTCGCGAGGCGCGAGCAGATCGGTCAGCGCGGTGTCGAGTTCGAGAACGGTGGCTTCGAGGGCGGGTATCTCCGCGGCGAAACTCGAATCGTCCGCGGCCAGCTCACGCGCGGCCTCCAGATCGTCCCGCGCCGCGGACAACTTGGCGTATGCGGACATGATCGGGGCGAGCTGCGCGAAGCGCTTGCCAGCACGCCGGGCGGCAGCCGGGTCGTTGTGCAGAGCCGGGTCGGCGAGATCGCGCTCGAGCCCCTCGTGCTCCGCCAGAATGTCGTCGATGGCGGACGGGGAGGTGGTACCTGCCATGTTCGTGCTCCCTGTCGTCGGTAAAGCACAGACGCCCGCCCTGAGCGCAGTGCTCAGGACGGGCGTCTGTGGAGAAGCTAGCTGTCTGCGTCGGCCTTCTTGCCGGCGCGCTTGCCGTAGCGAGCCTCGAAGCGAGCAACGCGCCCACCGGTGTCGAGAATCTTCTGCTTACCCGTGTAGAACGGGTGGCACTGCGAGCAGACCTCGACGTTGATGCGCCCGGACGTGGACGTGCTGTGCGTCTCGAAAGTATTGCCACAACCACACACGACGGTTGTCGCGTTGTAGGTGGGGTGAATTCCTGCCTTCATGGGTGTCCCTTTCATGGTCGCCGGGTCGACCTCGACTGTCGAGGACGTGAACCGGAACCGGACTCGGCCGCTCAGTATGCCAGAAGCGCTCTCTGAGCTGGTAATCCTCTCAACCGGATGGCTGGAGAATGTATTCCTGCTAGTCGCCGTTCCCACCCGGTGCCGTCTTCGACACCTCCATGAGGAACTCGATGTTGTTCTTGCTCTTCTTCAGTCGATCCACCAGCAGGTCGATCGCCTGGTGCGAGTCGAGGCCGGAAAGCACCCGCCGGAGCTTGTGCACCACGGCTGCCTCGTCCGGGCTCAGCAGCAACTCGTCGTGACGGGTGCTCGACGGGTTGATGTCGACTGCGGGGAACACCCGACGCTCGGCGATCTTGCGATCGAGCTTGAGCTCGGCGTTACCGGTGCCCTTGAACTCCTCGAAGATCACGGTGTCGCCGGTCGATCCGGTTTCCACCATGGCCGTCGCGATGATCGTCAAGGATCCGCCGTGCTCGATGTTGCGTGCAGCACCGAGGAAACGCTTCGGCGGGTACAGCGCTGTCGAATCGACACCACCGGACAGGATTCGGCCCGACGCGGGCGAGCTGTTGTTGTAGGCACGGCCCAGACGCGTGATCGAGTCGAGCAGTACGACCACGTCGCGACCGTCCTCGACCAGACGCTTGGCACGCTCGATGGCCAGTTCTGCCACCGACGTGTGATCGCCCGGCGGCCGGTCGAAGGTCGAGGCGATGACCTCACCCTTGACGCTGCGCTGCATGTCCGTGACTTCCTCGGGACGTTCGTCCACGAGGATGACCATCAGGTAGCACTCGGGGTTGTTCACGGCGATCGCGTTGGCGATGGCTTGCAGAACACTCGTCTTGCCTGCCTTGGGCGGGCTGACGATCAGCGCGCGCTGACCCTTACCGATGGGCATCACCAGGTCGATGATGCGCGTGGTGAGGATGTTCGGCGTGGTCTCGAGGCGCAGACGCTGGTTCGGGTAGAGCGGCGTGAGCTTGTTGAACTCGGGCCGCTTACGGGCTGCGTCGGGCTCGGCGCCGTTGACGGTGTCGAGGCGCACGAGCGGGTTGAACTTCTGCCGCGAATTTCCCTGATCGCCGCCGCCGTCCTTCGCCACCTTGACCGCACCGGTGATCGCGTCACCACGACGCAAACCGTTGCGGCGGACCAGGTTCATCGACACGTAGACGTCGTTGGGCCCGGCGAGATACCCCGACGTCCGCACGAACGCGTAGTTGTCGAGCACGTCCAAGATGCCCGCGACCGGCTGGAGAACGTCGTCTTCCCGGATCTCCGGTTCGCGCTGATTGCCGTCGGGGGCACCGTCGCGGTCACGTCCACGGCGACGCTCGCGGAACCTGCGACCCCGCCTGCCCCGGCCGTCTCCCTCGTCGTCCTGTTGACGATTGTCGTCGCGCGGACCGTTGTTCTGACGGTCGTTGTTGTTGCGGTCGTTGTTGTTGCGATCACGATCGTTGTTGTTGCGATCACGATCGTTGTTGTTGCGATCACGATCGTTCCGCGGCTGGCGGTCGCCGTTGTTCTGGCGGTCGTTGCCACCCTGGCGGTCGCCGTTGTTCTGACGGTCGTTGCCACCCTGACGGTCGCCGTTGTTCTGGCGGTCGTTGCTGCCCTGGCGTTCCCGACGCGGTCGGTCGCTACCGCCCTGACGGTCCGGCTGACCCTGACCGTTACCGCCGGTGCGCTCCTCGGCGGGCGCAGCCTCGGCGGGTGCGGTGTCCGTGGCGGGTGTTGTGTCCGTGGCGGGCGCAGCCTTGGCGGGTGCCGAGTCGACGGCAGGCGCAGTCGCGGCAGGTGCCGTCTCGGCCGCCGGCGAAGATTCTGCAGCTTCCTGCGGTGCGGAGCCGGCGTCCGAATCCGCACTCCCGGCGCGACGGGTGGCGCCGCGTCGTGCTCGGGTGCGGCGCGGGCCGGCGGAATCGTCGGCGTCGGCGGCCGGAGACGCCTCGGCCGGCGTCTCTGCGGCGGGCGGCTCTGCTGCGGGCGGCCGTGCCGGGGCACTGTCGCGCCGCGGCGGCGCCGACACCTGACGGGACTCGATGGCCTCGACGAGTGCGCCCTTGCGCATCCCGGAGACACCCTTGATTCCCAGCTCGGTGGCGAGGCTTCGCAGTTCGGTCAACACCATCGACGAGAGCCCTGCGCCGCGTCGAGCGGCCGCGCGGGGAGCTTTGGTGGAGTCGGGAACAGCGATGAGTTCCGTATCGGTCACGGAGGTCCTTTCCTTCCCTCGCGCGCACTGTGCGCCAAGCGAGGGTTCGTCCCGCGGTTCGAGTCATTTCGAACCCGGTTGTGCCGTGGTCGTTCGCGTCCTCTGCAGACTTCGGTCTCAGTAGAGAACCAGGGAGGCCACGAAAAAGAATTTCGCCCTGTGTGAAGACCGGCGCCAGATGCGCACGATATGCGGACGACAGTCAGAATAGCCTCACACCTCGGTGCGGGCAAGAACCGACCTGCGCGCGCCCGATTTCAGTCGACCACGACACCTTCTGCAACGTCGAGTTCGAGAACGGTTATTCCCTCGTCTCGAGCCGACTCGATCAAGTCGTGCGGCAGCGGCTCGGTGCTCAGGGCAAGAACGGTGGGTCCAGCGCCGGAGACGGTGGCCGCGTATCCCCGGCTGCGGATGGAGCGAACCCACCGCGTGGTCAGCGGTAGCGCGGACGCCCGGTAAGGCTGGTGCAGCCTGTCCTCGGTCGCTGCCATCAACAATTCCGGGTGCGAGGTCAGCGCCACGACGGCCAACCCCGTTCGGCCGGCGTTGAAGGCGGCGTCCCGGTGCGGTACCAGTTCGGGCAGCAGCCCGCGCGTGTGGACGGTCGACGACCGTTCGCGGGGGATGAAGACGGTCGCCCGTACGTCCGGATGCACTTCGAGGCGAGTCGCGGCGAAGGTTCGGGGACCTTCGGGCGGCCCCGCCTCTTGACTCCAGGACACCACCGCTCCCCCGAGAACGCTCGCGGATGCGTTGTCCGGGTGACCTTCGAATTCCGATGCCAGTTGCACCATCTGCGCCGTACTCAGCTCCAGATCGGCACTCACCTTGGCGGCCAGCGCGTTCGCGGCAGCCAATCCACCGACGACGGCGGACGCCGACGACCCGAGACCACGCGAGTGCGGAATCGAATTACGGCACACGACCGACAGACCGTCCGCCCACACACCTGCGGATTCGAGTCCCCGCTCGATCGCCCGCACCACGAGATGCGATGGGCCCCAGGGAACGTCGTCCGCACCCTCGCCCTCGACTCGAATGTCCAACCCGGATGCTGCGACGGTCACCACGATCTCGTCGTAGAGACCCAAAGCCATTCCGAGACAATCGAATCCGGGACCCAGATTGGCACTCGAGGCCGGAACGCGCGCTCGCGCGGACAGCCCGGTAGGCAGTGTCGCAGTCATCGTCGGCGTCGTCAGGCCAGTTCGAGCGCCGACGCCACCGCGACCGGATCGACGGGTATCGGTTGCACCTCGGTCATCCCCAGCAGCGCGGTGTCCGAATCCTTCAGACCGTTGCCCGTGACCGTGCACACGACCGTCAGTCCGCGGTCGAGCCAACCGTCCCTGCTCGCCGCGATCAGGCCGGCGATCGATGCCGCGGACGCGGGCTCGACGAACACACCTTCGGTCGACGCCAGCAGTCGGTACGCCTCGAGGATCTCGTCGTCGGTCGCGGCCCGGAAGGCGCCGCCCGACTCCTCCTTGGCTGCCATCGCGCCGTTCCACGATGCGGGCGAGCCGATCCGGATCGCGGTGGCGATGGTGTCCGGATTCTTCACGGGCGCACCGTGTACCAGCGGCGCCGCACCGGCCGCCTGTACCCCGAGCATGCGCGGACGGCGCGTGGTGAGTCCGTCGGCGTAGTACTCGCCGTATCCACGCCAGTAGGCGGTGATGTTGCCGGCGTTGCCCACCGGGAGGACGTGAACGTCCGGGGCGTCTCCGAGTGCGTCGCAGATCTCGAACGCTGCGGTCTTCTGGCCGTCGATACGCACCGGGTTCACCGAGTTGACGAGCCCGATGGTGGGGAACTCCGCAGTGGTCTTACGGGCCAGTTCGAGGCAGTCGTCGAAGTTGCCCTCGACCTGAATGATCTTGGCGCCGTGCATCAGTGCCTGCGCCAACTTGCCCATCGCGATCTTGCCCTGCGGAATCAACACGGCACACGTCATGCCCGCCTTGGCCGCGTACGCCGCTGCCGACGCCGACGTGTTTCCGGTGGAGGCGCACAACACGGCGCGCTGCCCACGGGCGAGCGCGTCGGTCACGGCCATGGTCATACCGCGGTCCTTGAACGACCCCGTCGGGTTCAGACCCTCGACCTTGATGTGCACCTCGCACCCGGTCAGCTCGGAGAGCCGTTGGGCGGGAAGCAGAGGAGTTCCGCCCTCGCGCAACGTGATCGGGGTCCAGTCGGGTCCGATGGCGAGCCGATCGCGGTACGCGGCGATCAGTCCGGGCCACGGGGTGTGCACGGGCGGCGTGGTGGTCGTCATTCGGAAGTGCCTTCCAATCGGAGAACGCTGGTGACGTCGTTGACGAACTCGAGGCTCGACAGGGACTTCACGGTGGCCGCCAGAGCGGAGTCGGTGGCGCGATGGGTCACGACGACGAGGCGGGCATGTTCACCGGCGCCCTCCTGCCGCACCGTGGAGATGCTGACGTCGAACTTGGCGAATTCGGCTGCGACAGCGGACAACACACCGGCACGGTCGGACACCTGCATGTTGACGTGGTAGCGCGTGGGCGTGTCGCCCATGGGTGCGATGGGGAGTTTCGCGTAGGTCGAATCAGCCGGTCCGCGACCTCCGAACACCTTGTTACGCGCGGCCATGACCAGATCACCCATGACCGCGGACGCGGTGGGCGCACCGCCTGCGCCCTGGCCGTAGAACATCAGCCGGCCGGCGGCCTTCGCCTCGACGACGATGGCGTTGAACGCGCCGCTCACCGACGCCAGTGGATGCGACAACGGAACCAGCGCGGGGTACACCCGCACCGAGATGCGTTCCTGACCGTCTTCGCCGAGCACCCGCTCGCAGAGCGCCAGCAATTTGACCGTGCAGTCGAGCGCACGAGCGGTGGCGAGGTCGTCGGCGGTGATGGACGAGATGCCCTCTCGGTACACGTCCGCGGCCGTCACGCGGGTGTGGAACGCGAGCGAAGCGAGAATGGCCGCCTTCGACGCGGCGTCGTATCCCTCGACGTCGGCGGTGGGGTCGGCCTCGGCGTATCCCAGCCGTCCGGCCTCGGCCAAGGTCTCCGAGTAGTCCGCACCCGTCGAATCCATCGCCGAGAGAATGAAGTTCGTGGTCCCGTTGACGATTCCGATCACCCGGTCGACACGGTCGCCCGCCAGGGATTGCATCAGCGGACGAACCACCGGAATGGCGCCCGCGACCGCCGCCTCGAAGTACAGGTCGGCGCGGTGGTTCTCGGCGGCCTCGGCGAGCTCACCGGTGTAGTCGGCCAACAACGCCTTGTTCGCGGTGACCACGGATTTGCCGGCGTTCAACGCACTGAGCATGAGCTCCTTCGCCGGCTCGATGCCGCCGAACACCTCGACCACGATGTCGACGTCGTCGCGCGCGACGAGCGAATGCGGATCGGTGGTCAGCAGTTCCTCGGCCACGCCGCGGTCACCGAGCGTCCGAACGGCAATGCCACGCAACACGATCGGCGCACCGACACGCGCTTCGAGATCACCGGCGTTCTCCTGCAGTATGCGGACCACCTCGGTGCCGACGTTGCCGAGACCGAGAACGGCGACCCCGATGGGGTGTACCGACGGTGCGCTCACTTGCTTACCTCCAGGCTGAGAAGATCGTCGAACGTTTCCCGGCGAAGCACGAGTCGTGATTCCCCGCCGCGCACAGCCACCACCGCGGGGCGCGGCAGGAGGTTGTAGCGGCTCGACATGGAATAGCAGTAGGCGCCGGTCGCCGCGACGGCGAACAGGTCACCGGGGCCGAGATCGGCCGGCTGCCACGTGTCACGGATGACGATGTCGCCACTCTCGCAGTGCTTTCCGACGATACGGGCCAGCACCGGGTCCGCGTCGGAATCACGCGAGACCAGGCGGCCCACGTACTCGGCTTGATAGAGCGAAGTGCGGATGTTGTCGCTCATCCCCCCGTCGACACTGATATAGCGGCGCGTCAAGGTCGACCCCACGGTGACGTCCTTGACGGTACCCACCTCGTACAGGGTGACCGTGCCGGGACCGGCGATGGCGCGTCCGGGCTCGACGGCGAGGGTCGGCGTGGGCAGACCTGCTGCGGCGGACTCGGTCTCGACGATGTTGGTCAGCTTCGCCGCCAGTTCGTCCACGGGGGGCGGGTCGTCGCCGGGTACGTAGTGGATGCCCATTCCGCCACCGAGATCCACCACCGAGATCTGCGACGTCTTGTCGACGCCGAACTCGGCGACGACGTCGCGAAGAAGTCCGATCACCCGGTGCGCCGCGAGCTCGAATCCGTCGACCTCGAAGATCTGGGAGCCGATGTGACTGTGCAGTCCGACGAGTCGCAGGTTGTCCGCCTCGAACACGCGACGCACGGCCGCCAGCGCCGAGCCGTCCGCGAGCGAGAACCCGAACTTCTGGTCCTCGTGGGCGGTGGCGATGAACTCGTGGGTGTGGGCCTCGACACCGACCGTGATGCGAATCAGGACGTCCTGCACGGACCCGAGTTCACCGGCGACATCGTCCAGACGATCGATCTCCATCATCGAGTCCAGCACCACGTGCTCGACTCCGGCACGCACACCGGCCTCGAGTTCGGCACGCGATTTGTTGTTGCCGTGCATGGCGATTCGGCCGGCAGGAAAGCCCGCGTGCAGCGCCACGGCGAGCTCCCCACCGGAGCACACGTCGAGCGAGAGTCCCTCGTCGGCCACCCAGCGAGCGATCTCGCCGCACAGAAACGCCTTCGACGCGTAGTGAACCCGCTCGGGGGCGCCGAACGCGGCTGCCATGTCACGGCAGCGCGAGCGGAAGTCGTCCTCGTCGATGACGAAGAGCGGGGTCCCGTACTCGGCTGCGAGGTCGGTGACCTTCACGCCGGCGACGGTCAGAACGCCGTCGACGTCGCGGACCGCATTACGCGGAAAGATCTTGTCCGGCAACGACGTCAGTGCTGCGGCGGTGGGACGTTCGGGCGTGGACGACACGGGTGACCCTTCTGCGTGCCGGGGGCCGGCGGGATGGGCGTTCACATCTTCTCCGGTGCGCTGACGCCGAGCAGGCCCAGCCCGTTCGCGAGCACCTGCCGGGTGGCGTTGCCGAGGGCGAGACGGGCGGTGTGCAGGGGCGCCGGCCTCTCGTCACCCTGCGGGAGCACACGGCACGCGCCGTAGAACCGGTGATACGAACCGGCGAGTTCCTCGAGGTACCGCGCGATGCGATGTGGCTCGCGAAGATCGGCGGCGCTGGCCACCACGCGCGGGTACTCCCCGATGGTGCGGATCAGATCGCCTTCTGCTTCGGTAGCGAGCAACGAGAAGTCCGGATCGTCGGCGCTGACACCGAGTTCCGCGGCGCCGACGGCGAGCGAACACAGCCGAGCGTGCGCGTACTGCACGTAGTAGACCGGATTGTCGCTGCTCTGCGAGGACCAGAGCGCGAGGTCGATGTCGATGCTCGAATCCACCGACGACCGCACCAGGACATACCGCGCGGCGTCCACACCGATGGCGTCGACCAGGTCGTCGAGGGTGATGACGGTTCCTGCCCTCTTGCTCATCTTGACCGCGACACCGCCCGAGACGAGGTTGACCATCTGACCGATGAGGACCTCGACGGTGTCCGGGTCGTCGCCGAACGCCGCGGCCGCGGCCTTGAGCCTGCCGATGTACCCGTGGTGGTCGGCGCCGAGCATGTAGATGCACAGGTCGAACCCGCGTGCACGCTTGTTCTGGAAGTACGCGATGTCACCGGCGATGTACGCGGCGTTGCCGTCGCTCTTGATGACGACACGGTCCTTGTCGTCGCCGAAGTCGGTGCTGCGCAACCACCACGCGCCGTCCTTCTCGTAGAGCTTGCCCGAGGACTTCAGCGTGTCCACGGCCTTCTCGACTGCGCCCGACTCGAAGAGCGAGTTCTCGTGGAAGTAGACGTCGAAGTCGGTGCCGAACTCGTGCAGGTTGGCTTTGATCTGCGTGAACATCTTCTCGACGCCGATCGCGCGGAACACTTCCTGACGCTCGGCCGGGGGCAGCCCGAGCGCATCTGGACGCTCGGCGAGCACGCCTGCGGCGATGTCGGCCAGGTACGCACCGGCGTATCCGTCGTCGGGAGTCGGTTCGCCCAGGGCCGCTGCGACCAGGGAGCGTGCGAATCGGTCGATCTGTGCGCCGTGGTCGTTGAAGTAGTACTCGCGGGTGACTGCCGCGCCGCGAGCGGTGAGCACCCGACCGAGCGCGTCCCCGACCGCAGCCCACCTGGTGCCGCCCAGGTGGATGGGGCCGGTGGGGTTGGCGGAGACGAACTCGAGGTTGATCGACGTGCCCGAGAGCACGTCCGACGCCCCGTACGCGCCCGCCTCGGCGGCGACGCGCTCGACGATCGCGCCTTGGGCGGCCTTCGCCAATCGCACGTTCAGAAAGCCCGGACCGGCAACGGAGACTTCGTCGATCGCGGCGTCGGACGACAACGCGTCGGCAAGCCAGGACGCGAGATCGCGGGGCGACACACCGGCCTTCTTGGCCACCTGCATCGCCACGTTGGAGGCGTAATCGCCGTGCTCCGGGTTACGCGGACGATCCAGCGTCAGGGTTGCCGGCAGCACCTCGGGATCGAGACCGCGCGACGCCAGCACCGAGGCGGCGGTCGCACGGAGCAGTTCGGCAAGGTCGGCGGGAGTCACAGGGGCTTATTCTATGGGCACGGGCCGGCATCACCCGACCGGCCTCGCGACCGACGTATAAGCAAGCACTCAGAGTCCGTACGTACAGTAGTCGCTTGCAGCGTTTCCCTCGACGAAAGAGCACACCACCGATGCCCAGCGGTTCCTCCGACAAAGGCGCGAAGTCAGCCAAGGCCATCAAGGCTGCCTCCAAGAAGAAGCCCACGAAGAAGGGTGGTGTACCCGGCGCCGGCGCCAAGGGCCGCCGCCAGATTCCATGGCTCACCATCGGCGCCGTCGTGGTCGTGATCGCTCTCATCGGTGTCCTCGCCGCCAACCTGTACCCGAAGTACCAGGACCGGGTCGAGGCGCAGAAATTCGCGCCGTCCGAGTCCAACCAGGATCCGTCTACCGGCATCGAGGGTGTCGTCGTCAAGCAGTACCCCGCGGCCCTGCACGTCTCGGCAACCCAGCGCGTGGCGTACGACGAGTCACCGCCGTTCGGTGGACCACACGACCAGGTGTGGGCCAATTGCATGGGCACCGTCTACCCCGACGCCATCCGCACCGAGAACGCCGTTCACGGCCTCGAGCACGGCGCGGTGTGGATCACGTACAACCCGGACGATCTGTCCGCGGACCAGGTTTCCGACCTCGCCGCCAAGGTCGACGGTCAGCAATACACGATGATGTCGCCCTACCCGGGTCTCGATCACGCGGTCTCGCTGCAGTCGTGGGGGCACCAGCTCAAGCTCGACAGCCCCGACGACCCCCGTGTCGACCAGTTCATCTCGGCGTTGCGTCTCAACCGATTCCAGTACCCCGAGGTCGGCGCGAGCTGCTCGACGACACCGGAGACGTTCGACGTCGACAACCCGCCGCCGTTCGATCCCACCGCCCCCGGCGCCGACGCCGTCCCGATGGACGGTGCCGGGATCACCCCCGACGCCACCGAGACCGGCGCCGGGTCCGGTCTGCCGACCGATCTCCAGATCCCGACCGGAACCCCCAACCCGTGATCGACACCGCAGGAACCGACACGGCAGGAACCGACACCGAGCAGCAGCCGAAGCGCAGTCAGAAGACTGCCTTGTTGGTGATCGGCGCCATCGGCCTCATCGTCATCGGATTCGCCGTCGGGTTCCTGGTGCAGATGCCGCTCGCCGACAAGGGCAACCCCGTCCCGGCGGACAACTCCGTCGACGTCGGGTTCGCACAAGACATGACGGTGCACCACAACCAGGCCATCGAGATGGCGACGATCGGGTACACCGACGCGGTAGATCCCCTGGTGAAGAACCTGGCCTACGACATCTTGACCACCCAGCAGAACCAGGTCGGTCAGATGCAGGGCTGGCTGGCGCTCTGGGACAAGGCTCCGCTCTCGTCGGGCGGTTACATGGCGTGGATGACCGCGGACAGCGGTCACTCGATGTCGGGCATGTCCGCCGCGACGACCACCGGTGCGCAGACGACGATGCCGGGAATGGCCTCCGCCGACGACATGGCGCGTCTGCGTACGGCAACGGGATCCGACGTCGACGTCCTCTTCCTGCAGTTGATGCTCCGTCATCACCAGGGCGGACTGGAGATGATGCAGTACGGGGCCACCTATGCGGAGACCCCTGCCGTTCGTCAGCTCGCACAGACCATGGTGAACACCCAGACTTCCGAGTCGCAGTTGATGACGCAGATGCTGACGGAGAAGGGTGCGCAGCCGCTCTGATCCGATGAGATAGGCTGGCACCGCCCAACAGGCACATCGGCACCTTGTACTAGTAGCAATGGGCTGATGCGCCCCCGTAGCTCAGGGGATAGAGCGTCCGCCTCCGGAGCGGAAGGCCGCAGGTTCGAATCCTGCCGGGGGCACACATCACACAACCGATCCGATCCGTCGTCGGAGCCGAATTACACTCACAGTGATTTCAAGTATCGACATGACGTCGATAGTGCGAATCGTGATTCGGGAGGGTCCTGCCGTGGAATACACAGCGATGAACTACGAGAGCTGTCGTGCATGACGCTTCTGACCATCGACGACACAAACACCCTCGACGAACAGGTCGAGGGTTTCGACTCTCTGTTCCGAAGCGCCTCTGCCGGTAAGCCGTGCTGGGTGCTCAACGACGCCGGTGTACGCGCGCCCATGCCAGTCAATCGGTGGTTGGGCGGTGACGCCGCGAGCACCCGAGATCGCGTGGGCGACATGGCACTTCTCGTTCCCTGCGACGGACCCACGCTGGATCTCGGGTGCGGACCGGGTCGACTGACCGCCGACCTCGCTCGACGAGGAATCCGCGCCCTCGGCGTCGACTCCTCCGAGGCGGCGATCGAAATGACCGTCGCCCGCGGCGGACATGCGTTGCAGCGCAGCATCTTCGACACCATCCCCGACGCCGGATCATGGCGTCACGTGCTTCTCGCCGACGGGAACATCGGCATCGGAGGTGATCCCTTGCGGGTCCTGCGCCGGGCACGCGAGCTCGTCGCGCCGGACGGTTACGTTCTTGCCGAGGTCGATCGCCCCGGGACCGGATTGACGTCGGAACGGATTCGCTGGGAGAGCCAGGACGCCACCGGCGGCTGGTTCGACTGGGCGCGTGTGGATCCCGCGGCCATCACCGACCTGGCCGGCGCCTCCGACCTGCGTGTCGTCACCACCGTGGAACTCGGTGGGCGCAGCTTCGTCCGATTGGCGCCTGTCACCAGTTGGTGAGCAGAAGGTGGTTGATCGCCAACGCGGCGATTGCCTGAACCGCGAGCCAGAACCGGTGAGTCCGCGGCGGCAACAACGCGGTTGCTGCCAACATCCAGACGTAGAACGGTAGCCAAATCCGTTCGGTCTCGGCCTTGCTCAATGTCGAGAGGTCTGCCGCGGCAACGGCGAGCACGGCAGCGATGACCAAGAGCGACAGACCGGACAGTGACCGCAGTCTCGTCCACGCGAACGATCTGTGCAGGGCCGCAGGGACCGCGAGACCCACCGCGCACACAGCAGACGCAATATTGGCCCATCCCCAGTAGGCGAACGGCCGGTACTGCGCTATGCCCTGCCAGTAGCGCACCTGGACCAGTTGGTACCCGTCGAACCACCAGAAGCCGGATGCCGTGAAGGCTGCGGCGACGGCCAGCGCGCCGACCAGAGCGCCGAGGAGGGGCCGAGCGTTGCGCGCAGCAATCAGCACGGCGAGCGCCGGTATGGCCATCAAGGTCAGCCCGTAGTTCAGGTACACCGTGAACCCGAGGAGGATTCCGGCTCCGACGGCGAAGATCCAGGGACGCGAGACCGTACGAGCCGCGGCGAGCGCGAGAAGCGAAATGCCCCACGCCGCAACGCCGGCGAACAGCCCGTCACCGGACACACCGATCCAGATCGCGGTCGGAGCCAGAACCAGGAACGGCACCGCTCGACGGCCGAGCGCATCCCCGGCGAGGGCGCGCACGGCGATCGCCACCGCGGCTGCGGCGGAGGACCCCACGACGACACACAGCATCGACGCCCAGACACCGCCCTGCAGCCCCAGGCGGTCGAGCCAGACGAACACGAGCAGAGCGCCGGGTGGATGACCCGACACGTGTGTTGTCCAGGAGCCGATCTGGCCGTCGACGATGTGGGTGGTGAAGGTCTCGAGCATGGCCGGGATGTCCGTGACTCCCGGAACCTCGTACAGGTATTCGTCTTTCGCCGTCAGCTTCTCGACGAAACCGCGGTGCCACCCGTCGACGAGCGCCAGCGACAGCACCCACCCGAACGACGAAGCCCAGGCGAGAAACATCAACGGGCGCCACGACATCCGCGCAGAGACGGCAGGACCGTAGAGGACCACCGCAGCGGCGATCAGCACGGCGAACGGTGTGCCGATTCCGACGTGTGGCAGCCACTGAGCGAACAGCGGCGCGCCCTCCGTGAAGTCGCGGAACGTGCGAGCCGACGGCGTGATCAGCGGCGTGATCGTGGCGTTGCCCATCTTCGCGACCACGGCAGCCACCACCACCAGCACCACCGCGAGGACCGCCCCGATCAGATCGCGCAGCCGAGGCAAACGCGACCCGACCTCGGTGTCGTGAGAGTCTTGCTCGACAGTAATGTTCTCCAGCTCCCTCTGATTGGCCCGATCCACCCATGAATGTACCGACCGCAGACGAGACGAGGAGAGCGAAGTGCGCGTACTTCTGACCGGGGCAGCAGGTTTCATCGGCGGGCACATCGCCTCCGCGTTGCGCTCGGACGGTCACGACGTGATCGCGTCCGATGCCTTCCTGGCGTCCGCGCACGGTGAGGCCCCCCGGGAAGTCGACGGCATCGACCGGCTCGACGTCCGCTCGCCGGCCGAACTGTCGACGGCGATGGCCGGAGTCGACGTGGTCTGTCATCAGGCAGCCGTGGTGGGGGCCGGCGTGAGCATGGCCGACGCGCCCGCCTACGCCAGTCACAACGACTTCGGAACGGCCGTCCTGCTGGCCGCCATGGCCGAGAACCGCTGCAGCCGACTCGTTCTCGCGTCGTCGATGGTCGTCTACGGCGAGGGGCACTATCGATGCGACACACACGGCGCCGTACGCCCACTCCCCCGCCGCACCGAGGACCTCGAGAACGGGATGTTCGACAACCGTTGTCCCGTGGGTGACGAGCCGCTCACGTGGGACATCGTGAGCGAGAACGCACCCCTCGAACCGCGGAGCCTGTACGCCGCGAGCAAGACCGCGCAGGAACACTTCGCACTGGCGTTCTCTCTCGCGACCGGCAGCTCGGTGACGGCGCTGCGGTACCACAACGTCTACGGTGACCACATGCCGCGCGATACCCCGTATTCCGGTGTGGCAGCGATGTTTCGGTCGTCGCTCGAAGCCGGGCAGGCACCACGGGTGTACGAGGACGGAACGCAGATGCGCGACTTCGTCGATGTCCGCGACGTGGCGGCGGCCAACCTCGCCGCGGTGAACATCGGGCTGTCCGGTTTCGCTCCCCTCAACGTCTGCTCCGGCAATCCCATCTCGATCGGCGAGGTCGCGTCCATTCTCGCGGCCGCGCACGGTGGCGCCGAGCCGGTCGTCACCGGCCAGTTCCGCCCCGGCGACGTGCGGCACATCGTGGCCAGCGGTGACCGCGCCGAGAAGTTGATCGGGTTCAAGGCGTCCGTGCATCCCGACGACGGTCTCGTACGGTTCGCGTCGGCTCCGCTGCGCGACGCCGCATCGGCCGGCCCGCCGAGGGTTTAGATGACGACAGTGATTGCCACAGTGGTCATTCCGTGCCTGAACGAAGCCGGGTCGTTGCCGGGCGTTCTGGCCGCGATGCCGCCGGGATTCACCGCGCTCGTGGTGGACAACAACTCCACCGACGGCACCGCCGACGTCGCCCGCGCACACGGCGCACGCGTGGTACACGAGCGCGTACCGGGATACGGGTCCGCAGTGCACGCGGGCGTGGTGGCCGCCGACACCGACATCGTGTGCGTACTGGACGGCGACGGGTCCATGGATCCGGGTGAACTGGTCTCGATGGTCGACGCCCTGGCCGACGCCGATCTCGTGGTGGGTCGGCGCCGGGCGGTCCGCGCGAGCGGGTGGCCGTGGCACGCACGGGTCGGCAACACGGTTCTGGCTGCACGCCTACGACAGCGGCTGAACATCGACGTGCACGACATCGGTCCGGTCCGAGCGTGCCGGCGACAACAGCTGCTCGATCTGGGAGTGAGCGACCGTCGGTCGGGCTACCCGCTGCAGTTGCTCGTCCTCGCCGCGCGCGCGAACTGGCGGATCGTCGAACGCGACATCACGTATCGGCCTCGCACCGCAGGCAAATCGAAGGTGTCGGGATCGGTGAAGGGCAGCGCAATCGCCATCTGGGACTTCTGGAAGGCCATTCCGTGACCGACGACATGGCCGTCACCCTTCTGGTGGTGGCGAAGGCGCCGGTGCCCGGACTGGCGAAGACGCGGCTGATGAAGGCGATGAGCGCGGAGGCGGCGGCGGGGATCGCCGCTGCCGCGCTTCTCGACACGCTGGCTGCGGTGGCCAGCACCCCCGCCCACCGGCGCGTGGTGGCCATGACCGGGGAGTTGGCCGACGCGGCCCGAAGCGACGAGGTACGAGAAGCGTTGTCGCAGTTCGTCGTTGTCGATCAACGTGGTGACGACTTCGCGACGCGCCTGGTGAACGCGCACCACGATGCGTTCGACGGCGACCCCATCGTCCAGATCGGTATGGACACTCCTCAGGTCACACCGGCACTGCTGACGTCGGTGTGCACAGCACTGCTGGATCTCCCCGAGCACTGCGTGCTGGGACCTGCGCTCGACGGCGGGTGGTGGGTGCTCGGTGTACCGAACCCGACGTGGGTGGTACCGGTGGGATCGGTGCCGATGTCGCAATCGGACACCGGAGATCTGACGCGCGCCGCACTCGAAAAGGCCGGTGCCCGTGTCGTCCTGGTCGAACCGCTGCTCGATGCGGACGAACTGGACGACCTGCAGGCCGTCGCCGATCTCTGCGCACCCACCAGCAACTTCGCGCGAGCCGTGGCGGATCAGAGCAGGTAGTCCACCACCGCGTCGGCAGTGAGAACCCCGGTGGGCTTCTTCGCAGGCGCGAGGTCGTGACCGGCGCCCGCAATGTTCACCACGTGCACCGGCGAGGAAATAGCGGTGACGGCGGCGGCCAGTTCGGCGTCGGTGGCGAACGGGTCGCTGCTGCCGTGGACGAACACGACCGGGGTCCGCAACTGCGGGAAGTGTTCGGTCCGCATCTTCTCCGGCTTCCCCGGCGGGTGCAGCGGGTACGACAGCAGAAGCAACCCGTCGGCCAGGCGATCCGGCCGGCCTCCGCCCTTCCCGCAGCCACAGCCCTCGGCCGCCACCATCGACGCCTGACGGCCGCCGTACGACTGTCCGCCGATCACCAACGAAATGTCTCCCGCCAAAGCTCGCAACGCCGTTGCTGCGGCCACGATCCCCGCGCGGTCACCGGCCGCCCCGGACGGCGACGGCGGTCCTTTCGGCCGACGCTGCCGAAACGGGAGATCGATGCGCGCCACCAGCAGTCCTCGCGCCGTCAGCGCAGCGGATACGGACAGCAGAATCTTCGACTCGCGATCACCGCCGGCGCCGTGTGCGAGCAACACTGCCGCCCGCGCACCATCGGCGGGGCGATCGACAGAACCGACGACCCCTTCGGCCTCGAATGACTCCACGCCGACGACCGTAGCCTGAACCAGCAGCAACCTGAACCCACAGCCGGTTCACAGCTGGGAATGACTGACGCGGCCGCAGGGTTGCATACTCTCGAGCTCGGGTAATGACATCTGATGAGGAGCACCGCCGTGACCGCTGCGACCGAGTCGGTGCTCGCGCCCCGCGCGATGCCCGGTGCGACCGTCCGTCGGGTCGCGTCGGCGCTCTGGTCCGTCCGCGTGACCACGGTGTATGCGTCGTTGATCATCGCGGCGTCGGTCGGTCTGTCGCAGTTGAGCGACTCGGCGCAGGATCGTTTTCTCCTGCTCGCCAGCACGAATCTGCACAATCTCACGCACGGTCACGTCGGAACGCTGATCGTCAGCGCGTTCGTCACCGACGGCGGCGCGACGTGGGTATGGCTGCCCGGCCTGGTGTGTCTTCTCGCCGTGGCGGAGATCGTGTGGCAGAGCCGCAAACTGTTCGCGTTGTTCGCCCTCGGGCACATCGGAGCGACGTTGCTGGTCGCCGTCGGTCTGTTCTTCGCGGTACGACACGGAAGCGTGCCGATGAGCGTGGTGCGCGCCGAGGATGTCGGGGTCAGCTACGGCGCCGCCGCCGTCATAGGCGCCCTCACCTGGGCTTTGCCCCGCGCGTACCGAGCTCCGTGGGCCGCGATGTGGTTCGCCGTCACGCTCACTGCAGTGGCGGTGGACCACGACTTCACCGCCGTCGGTCACCTGACGGCGGTGACTCTCGGGATGCTCGCTGCCTATCGGTGGATCCGGCCGTCCGCTGCGGTCCCGCGTGAATACAACAAGGTCGCGCTGCGCACTCTGCTGGCCGTTGGTACGGTCTTCGCTCTCGCCGAAGTCGGCTGGCAGGAGTACTGGTGGACCGTTCCGATCGTCGCCGCGACAGCAGCGACCCTGACGTACCGGCTGACGCGCGCGTGACCAACCGCGCAGCGGCTTGTGCGGCGTTGGTCTACACCTTCACCGTCGTCATGCTCGGGACCACGATCCCGACTCCGATGTACGCCCTCTACAGCGAAGAGCTCGGTTTTTCGATTCTGACGTCGACGATCGTCTTCGCGACGTACGCGGGCGGAGTGCTGGTCGCGCTCATCGCGTTCGGGCGGTGGTCCGACAGCCTGGGCCGACGGCCCATGTTGCTCCTCGGGGTGACGTTCGCAGCTGCCAGTGCCGTCGTGTTCGTGACCGCAGGACCTGTCTGGCAATTGCTCGTAGGTCGGTTCCTGTCGGGACTGTCGGCTGGGATCTTCGCCGGAACGGCGACGGCCGCGGTCATCGAGATGGCCCCGGACTCGTGGAAGGACAGGGCCTCTTCGATTGCCACCGCCGCGAACATCGGCGGGCTCGGACTGGGCCCTCTCGTTGCGGGCGTGCTGGTGCAGTTCCTGCCCTACCCACTGCATCTGTCGTTTGTGGTGCACCTGGTGCTCCTGGCGATCGGGGCGGTGGCCGTGTTCATGGTTCCCGAGACCGTCGACGTGCAGCAGGGAGCCCGGCCCGCACTGCAGCGGCTGTCCGTTCCCGCCGAGACGCGGCCGTTGTTCGTCCGCGCAGCCATCGCCGCGGTCGCGGGCTTCGCCGTCCTCGGTCTGTGCACAGCGGTGGTACCCGGGTTCTTGTCGTCGATCATCGGCATCAGCAGCCACTTCGTCGCCGGACTCGTGGTGTTTCTCGTGTTCGCAGCGTCGGCCGTCGCCCAGATTGCCGCACGACGCCTCGACACGAACGCAGCGCTCGTATCCGGTTGCGCTGCACTGGTAGTGGGAATGCTCCTGATCATGCTGGCGCTGTCCACGTCGTCTCTCGTCGCCCTCGTCGCGGGTGGGATCATCGCGGGGATCGGCCAGGGACTGGGTTTCGGAACGGGGTTGGCGGCGGTTGCCGGGGCGACGCCGCCCGAGCGCAAAGCCGAGGTGACGTCGACGTTCTTCGTCGTGGCCTACGTGGCGATCTCGGTGCCGGTCATCGGTGAGGGCGTCGCCGCCCGGTCGTGGGGCCTGCAGACCGCCGGCATCGTGTTCGCCGCTGCTGTCGCCGTTCTCGCGGCCGTCGCTCTGGTTGCGTCGGCGGTGGAGGCCAGACGCAGCAGCGCGGCCCCGGAGAACTCCGAGGCCGCGCGCTGACTGTCCGACGGTCAGCCGACCTGGGTCAGGCCGATCGTCGGGAGGAAGGCGCAGGTCTGGCCGTCGTGCGTGACCTGGCCGAAGACCGCCGCGAGGACGGTTCCGGATCCGGTCTCGACCGGCGCGAGACGCACACCGGCACTCGGAATCGCGTTCACGACGGGTGCGAGAATGCCCTCGGCGATTGCTTTGAACTGGGCCGGCACCCGAGCGAGCAGGGTGCCCATCAGCGTTTCGCCGACGCCACCCATGTCGGCGAACCCGCCCTGGAACGTGTTGACGTTGAACCACGCCACCTGCATTCCGGTCTTGTCCGCGGCGTCGTTCACGACGCCGGCGGGCACGAAGGCGAAGAGGGTCTCACCCTTGCCGACGAGGTTGGTGTCCACACCGGGAACCGTGGGCAAGCCGGGAATCGCGTAGGGACCGGGCGCGGCTCCGGCAACTGCGGGAACGATTCCGAACGGAGTACCGGGGAGGGCAGAGCAGTTCAGTGCGCCGGTCGGGTAGAAGAACGGCGTCAGCCCGAGCCCTTCGAGGCCCTTGTTCGCGGTATCGACGAGACCGAGAAGATCGGCCGGTCCGGCAACGTCGGTGGCCGTTCCCGCGGCGGCGATGGCCTCCTGCGCGGCAGCGGCCACACCGGTTGCGGTCGGCGTGGCCGTGGCCGTGGCCGGGACGGCGAGTGCGGCGGACGCGATTGCGAGAACCGCGACCGTTCGTCGAAGCGATCGATGGTGACGCATGTGTGTGACTCCCTCGGTGAAACGGACAGACATCGTGTGCACAGGGAGTGGAACACGGGATTTCGCCGTCGTAGCGGTTCGATGCAGGACTGATACCAAAGTGATAGGTGTTGCTGATGGGACTTCTGATGTCTTGGTGGATACCCGCGAACCGGGTAGTCGGCGTGGGATGATCGACCTATGGCGTCCGCACCGAAGCTCCCGCTCGACCCGATCGAGGAAGCACATCGACAGTGGACGAAACACGGCTGGAAGAAGGCTGCCGACGGCATGGCCGCCGTCACCTCAATCATGCGGGTTCAGCAGATCATGATGTCGCGCGTCGAAGAGGTGTTGAAACCGACCGGACTGACGTTCGCGCGGTACGAGCTGCTGACCCTGCTGACGTTCACGAAGAACGGTTCGCTCCCGATGGCGAAAGCCAGTGCACGCCTTCAGGTTCACCCGACGAGTGTCACCAATGCGGTCGACCGCCTCGAAGCCGCGAATCTCGCGCGCCGCGTTCCGCATCCGACGGACCGACGCACCACTCTGGTCGAGATCACCGACGCGGGACGAGCTCTTGCGATCTCGGCCACGAAGGAACTGAACGACCGCGTCTTCGGCAAACCCGGCATTGCAGACGAGGATCTCGACACCCTCGTCCGCATTCTCGCGCGGACCCGGCGGGAGGCCGGGGACTTCGACGAGGGCGGTTCCTGGTGAGCGTCAGCGATTCTCGAACACCGGTGTCCGCTTCTCGGTGAAGGCAGTCATCCCTTCGGTCTGATCGGCCGTGGCGAAGGTGGAATGGAACACCCTGCGCTCGAACCGAACTCCCTCGGTGAGCGTGGTTTCGAAGGCGCGATTCACCGCTTCCTTGGCCATCATCGCGACGGGCAGCGACTTCTCCGCAATGCTCGCAGCGACCGTCATGGCCTCGTCGAGGAGGTCGGCAGCGGGGAGCACGCGGGAGACGAGCCCTGCCCGCTCAGCTTCGTTCGCGTCCATCTTGCGTCCGGTGAGGCACATTTCCATCGCCTTGGCTTTCCCGACCGCACGGGTGAGACGTTGTGAGCCACCGATTCCGGGGATCACACCGAGAGCGATCTCCGGTTGACCGAACTGCGCAGTGTCCGCGGCGAGAATGAAATCGCAGATCATCGCCAGTTCGCAACCGCCACCGAGCGCGTACCCCGCCACCGCTGCGATCGTCGGTGTCCGCACCGCGGCGAGGGCATCCCACTCGGCGAAGAAGTCGTCCAGATACACATCCATGTAGGACTTGGACTGCATCTCCTTGATGTCGGCGCCGGCGGCGAACGCTCGATCGGATCCCGTGATCACGATGGCGCCGATGCCGCGGTCACGATCGAACGCGCGGGCCGCGGCGACGACCTCGTGCATGAGTTGCGAGTTGAGCGCGTTCAGCGCCTTCGGCCGGTTCAGCGTGATCAGGGCGACGCGCCCACGGGTCTCGGTCAGGATGGTCTCGTACTCGCTCACGCTGATCGCTCCCTGATGGCGTTGACGATGGCCGAGAAGTCCTGCCCGCCGGACTCCTCGGCGAACTTCTCGTAGATCGACGTGGCGAGCAAACCGAGCTCCCCCTCGACGCCGTTGTCGCGCAGCGCATTCGCCGCGAGCCCTAGGTCCTTCGTCATCAGCGCGGCCGAGAAGCCGGGCTTGTAATCGTTGTTCGCGGGAGAGGTGGGCACCGGCCCGGGCACCGGACAGTTGGTGGTCAGAGCCCAGCACTGCCCCGACGCCGTGGAGGCGACGTCGAACAGCGCCTGGTTGGTGAGCCCGAGCTTTTCGCCGAGCACGAAGGCCTCGCTGACCGCGATCATGGAAATGCCCAGAATCAAGTTGTTGCAGACCTTGGCCGCCTGCCCGTTCCCGGCCGCGCCGCAGTGCACGACTTTGCGGCCCATCACCTCGAGCAGTGGAAGAGCGCGGGCGAAGTCGCCCTCCGCACCGCCGACCATGAAGGTCAGCGTTCCCGCGGTAGCACCTCCGACGCCGCCCGACACCGGCGCGTCGAGCGCCGCGAATCCGGCCGCGACCGCAGATGCGTTGGCCTGCCGCGCATCCGCGACATCGATCGTCGACGAGTCGACGAACAGAGTGCCCGGTGCGGCGGCGGCGAGGACCTCGTCGTACACACCGAGGACGAGGCGACCGTTCGGCAACATCGTGACCACGACGTCCGCGTCGGTCGCGGCATCGGTTGCCGAGGCGGCGAGACGGACGCCGTCCTTCTCGGCCTGTTCGAGCGACGCAGGCACGAGGTCGAACCCGTGCACGTCGTAGCCGGCGGCAACAAGGTTGGCGGCCATCGGACCACCCATGTGTCCGAGGCCGATGAATCCGATGGTCGTGGTCATGACGATCCTTACTGTTGGTCTGGTTCGGCTAGGTCCAACTCTGCGTCACCGAGCGAAGCGAAGAACCGGTCGACGTCCCCGCTCGTCACCTCGGCCAAGGTAGCGGGCGCCCAGGACGGCGACCGATCCTTGTCGATCACCTGCGCCCTGATACCTTCGACGAGATCCGGAGACGACAAGCACGCCACCGAGATTCGATACTCCTGGTTCAACACTGTCTCCAGCGACGATGTCCGCTCGGCCTGGCGAATCGATCGGAGTGTGACCGACACCGACGTGGGTGACTTGCTCTCCACTGCGTTCGCTGCATCGACGGCCTCGTCGATTCCGCTCTCGCGCAATCGATTCACGATGTCGGATGCATCGTCTCCGGCATAGAGATCGTCGATCCACTCTCGCTGTGCCATCAACGCCGAATCGTCAGGCGTCCGAGCGAACCCGGACACCGCATCGTCGACACTGCCTGTGCGCAGCGCCTTCTCGAACTCCTCGAGCAACTCGGACGGCACCAGGTGATCGGCGAAACCCGTCGCTATCGCGTCGGCCGCCGACATCCGGGCCGTGGTGAGCGCCACGTGAACACCGGTCTGTCCGGGGCTGCGCGCCAACAACCAGGTGCCGCCGACGTCGGGAACGAAACCGATTCCCACCTCGGGCATACCCACCTTGGAACGTTCGGTGACGACGCGCACGGAGGCGTGCGCCGCGATGCCCACTCCCCCGCCCATCACGATGCCGTCCATGATCGCCACGAACGGCTTCGGGTACCGACCGATGCGAGAGTTCATCACGTACTCGTCGCGCCAGAAGTCCGCGCTCGCGCGGCCACCGGACCGTGCGTCCTCGTAGATGGAGACGATGTCACCGCCGGCGCACAGTCCACGATCGCCGGCGCCCTTCAGAAGAACCACGCGCACAGCCGAATCCGACTCCCACTCGATCAACTGGGCGTCGATCTCGCGGACCATGTCGTGAGTGAGAGCGTTGATGGCTTTCGGTCGGTTCAACAGGATGGTGCCGACGCCGTCGGAGACGTCGAAAACTACATCCGTCATGCCGCTCCCACCACGGAGCGCCCGATGACGACTCGCATTATCTCGTTGGTCCCTTCCAAAATCTGGTGCACTCGAAGGTCGCGCACGATCTTCTCGATGCCGTACTCGGCAAGGTAACCGTAGCCACCGAGCATCTGCAGCGAGTCGTTGGCGACGGCGAAGCAGGTGTCCGTCACGAACCGTTTGGCCATTGCACACAGCTCGACCTTGTCCGGCGAGTTCGCCTGCAGCGCATGAGCGGCACGCAGAAGCAACGTGCGAGACGCCTCGAGGTCGGTACGCATGTCGGCCAGCCGGAACTGCAGCGCCTGCTTCTCCAGCAGACCGGCTCCGAACGCACGCCGATCCGCGAGATACGCGACGGCTGTGTCGAACGCGGCCTGCGCACCACCGAGCGAGCACGCCGCGATGTTGATACGTCCTCCGTTGAGGCCGTTCATGGCAATGCGGAAGCCTTCGCCCTCGGCTCCGAGCATGTCGGCGGCGGGAACGCGCACGTCCTCGAACACGACCTGTCGGGTCGGCTGGGCGTTCCACCCCATCTTCTTCTCGTTGGCGCCGAACGACAGCCCGTCGGTGCCCTTGGCGACGACGAATGCGCTCACCCCGCGCGGTCCGTCGGCGCTCGTGCGTGCCATGACGACGTACACGTCGGACGTGCCGGCACCGGAGATGAACTGCTTCACCCCGTTGAGGACGTAGTCGTCCCCGTCGCGAACGGCCTTGGTGGACAACGCACCGGCATCCGAACCCGCGCCGGGCTCGGTGAGGCAGTAGCTGCCCAGATGGTCCATCGAACACAGGGCGGGAACCCACCTGGTGCGCTGCTCGTCGGTGCCGTAGGTGTCGATCATCCACGTCACCATGTTGTGTATGGAGATGTACGCGGCGATCGACGGGTCACCGACGGCCAGCTGCTCGAAGATCCGCGCCGCGTCGACGCGCGTGAGGTCGGAGCCGCCCACGTCTTCCTTGATGTAGATCCCGCCCATTCCCAACGCGGCGGCCTTGCGTAGAACGTCGACGGGGAAGTGTTTGTCCTGGTCCCATTCGATGGCGTGCGGCGCCAGGTACTCGGCAGCGAAGTCGCGTGCGGTGTCGCTGATCGCCCGCTCGTCGCCGGAGAGCTCGAATATGTTGCCCGACATGCCCGCTCAGTCCATCGTCGGAATGACGAAGTGGTTCTCGGCCGCTGCCTCTTTGGTACCGCTCGGCCAGCGAGACGTGACCGTCTTGGTCTTGGTGTAGAACCGGACCGAATCGGGCCCGTGCTGGTTGAGGTCGCCGAATCCGGACCTCTTCCAACCGCCGAAGGTGTGGTACGCGATCGGGACCGGAATGGGCACGTTGACGCCGACCATGCCGACGTTCACGCGCGCGGTGAAGTCACGCGCGGTGTCGCCGTCGCGGGTGAAGATCGCGACGCCGTTGCCGTACTCGTGTTCGGACGGAAGTCGCAGCGCCTCTTCGTAATCGGCGGCGCGGACGATCTGCAGGACGGGCCCGAAAATCTCCTCCTTGTAAATGCGCATCTCGGGGGTGACCCGGTCGAACAGCGACGGCCCGGCGAAGAAACCGTTCTCGTGACCCTCCAAGGAAAAACCGCGACCGTCGACGGCCAGGTCTGCGCCCTCGTCGACGCCGATCTGCACGTAGTCGTTGACACGATCGAGTGCAGCCTGCGTGATGACCGGACCGTAATCCGCGCCCTCGTCGTCGCTGCGGCCGACCTTCAGCTTGTTCACACGCTCGATCAACTTGGACCGCAGGGCTTCTGCTGTCTCCTCTCCCACCGGGACAGCGACGGAGATGGCCATGCAGCGCTCGCCGGCGGATCCGTAACCGGCGCCGATCAGCGCGTCGGCAACGCCGTCGAGGTCCGCATCGGGCATGACGATCGCGTGGTTCTTCGCGCCGCCGAAGCACTGTGCGCGCTTGCCGTGCTGCGCTGCCGTTTCGTAGATGTACTGAGCGATCGGAGTCGAGCCGACGAAACCGACGGCCTTGACCCGCTCGTCCGTCAGCAGTACGTCGACGGCCGTCTTGTCACCGTTGACGACGTTGAACACACCGGGCGGCAGACCCGCTTCGAGGAACAGTTCCGCGATGCGCAGCGGCACCGACGGGTCGCGCTCGGACGGCTTGAGGATGAAGGCGTTACCGCAGGCGAGGGCCGGAGCGGCTTTCCACAGCGGGATCATCGCGGGGAAGTTGAACGGGGTGATGCCGGCGACGACGCCGAGCGGCTGACGCATCGAGTAGACGTCGATGCCGCCGCCGGCGCTCTCGGTGTATTCGCCCTTGAGCAGGTGCGGAATTCCAGTGGCGAACTCGACGACCTCGAGTCCGCGCTGGATGTCACCCCTGGCGTCGGCGACGGTCTTGCCGTGCTCGGAGGACAGGAGACGGGCGAGCGAGTCCATGTCGGCGTTGATGAGCTGAAGGAACTTCATCAGCACCCGCGCACGCTTCTGCGGGTTCTGTAGCGCCCATTCGCGCTGAGCGTCCTCGGCGTTCGCGATTGCGGCCTCGGTCTCGGCCTTGTCGGCCAGAGGAACTCGGGCCTGCACTGCTCCGGTGTTGGGATCGAACACGTCGGCGAAATTGCCGGACGAACCGGGAATGTGCTTGCCGCCGACGAAGTGGGTCAGTTCACGAGTCATGCGGTCATCCTATAGTTGGACGTCCGAGTATGTCCAGGGCGCGCAGGGTCTACATCATCCGTCGGTAGAGACCGTCCAGATCGGTCATGGCCTTCGCGATCTCGGACTCCTCGACGTCCGCCGTCCGCAGGGCCAGGCGCAAGTAGGACCGGTCCAGGTCGGCGGGCGCGGCGGCGTGCGCAGCAGTGGGCAGGCCGGGGAACTCGACCTCGTCACCGAAGTGATCGTCCACGCTGACCCGCGTCGTCGTCGACTCGATTCCCGTGATCAACGAGTCGAGTTCCACCCCACGCAATATCAAGATCTTGTCGGCGCTCACGTCGATCTCTTCGGCAGCGAGATACGTCAGAGCCGCGGCGTGCTTGCACGGCCACCCCGCGTCGGGGCACGTGCATTCGAAGTCGAGTTCGGACGCGCTGGTCGGCAACAACCGCGGACCGAGCGCAGTGGGAATGACCCCCGACGCGAGTTCGGCCAACATTCCCGGCGTCTGCCTGATCTCGGCAAGCAGCTCGTCGGTGGCGAACGTGTCGAGCGGACGCACGGACACGACCGCCGAGAACGGATCGTTCTGACTTCCCTGGACGTCACCGATGATGAGACCGCGGCGAATCTCCAGCGACAGCACAGCTTTGCCGCGCGCATAGGTGCGTCCGCGGGCCAGGCGACCGGCGTCGGCGAGATCCTCGATGGTCGCGACGAACTGCTTGCCCCACCAGGTGCGACCGAATGCTCCACGCGTGGTGCGTGATTCGATCCCACCGGCGACGAGTCGACGCTTTCCGTACTGGCTGAAATCGACCATCAGTCACCCACCGCATCTCGGGAGAGGCTCATGAGGTCGCGCAATTCGGCGGTCGACATCTCGGTCACCCAACTCTCACCGGTACCCACCGCGAGGTCGGCCAGGTCCTTCTTCGTCGTCAACATCGAGTCGATGCGCTCTTCGACCGTTCCGACGCACAGCAGCTTGCGCACCTGCACGTTCTTGCGCTGACCGATCCGGAACGCCCGGTCCGTCGCCTGGTTCTCGACGGCCGGGTTCCACCACCGATCCAGATGGACGACGTGGTTGGCCGCAGTGAGGTTCAGACCCGTACCACCGGCCTTGAGGGAGAGCGCCATGATCGGCGGGCCGTCGTCGGACTGGAACGACTCGACCATCTCGTCGCGCTTCTTCTTCGACACCCCACCGTGCAGGAACGGAACGTCCCGGCCGAAGCGATCGGACAGGTGCGGGGCGACGATGTCCCCGAACTCACGAAACTGTGTGAACAACAACGCCTTCTCGCCGTCGCCGAGCACCGATTCGAGGATGTCCTCGACGAGTGCCAGCTTGCCGGACCGGTGTTGCCCACGCTTGAGTACGCCCGACCCGTCACCGAGGAAATGCGCCGGGTGATTACAGATCTGTTTGAGCCGCGTGAGCGTCGCCAGCACGGCGCCCTTGCGCGCCATGCCTTCCGATTCGGCGATCTGCCGCATCATGTCGTCGACCACGGCTTGATACAGCGAAGCCTGCTCTGCGGTGAGGTTGCTGCGCACCGTCATCTCGAACTTGTCGGGAAGGTCGGCGATCACATTCTTGTCGGTCTTGACTCGGCGCAACACGAACGGCGATGTGAGCGAACGCAATCGAGCGACGGCGGTCTCGTCCTTCTCCCGCTCGATGGGGACGGCGAACCGAGCGCGGAAGCCCGACGGAGACCCCAACAGGTCCTTGTTGGTGAAGTTCAGGATGGACCGCAGCTCGTCGAGCCGGTTCTCGACGGGCGTGCCGGTGAGAGCCAGGCGGTGATCGGCGGGGATGGCGCTCGCGGCCTTGGACTGGCGGGTGGTGTGGTTCTTGATGTGTTGCGCCTCGTCCAGCACGATGCGCCGCCACGACTGCTTCTGCAGTTGTTCGACGTCACGGGCGAGCAGTGCGTAGGTCGTCACCACCAGGTCACTCGACACCACTGCGCGAGTCAGCTCCTCATCGCGCAACCGATCGGCTCCGTGATGAACGTGCACCTTCAGATCGGGCACGAACTTCGCGGCCTCGCGCTGCCAGTTACCGACGACGGACATCGGCGAGACCAACAGCGTCGGCAACACACTGTGCTCGTGGGCGAGCAGCGCCAACACCTGGATGGTCTTGCCCAACCCCATGTCGTCGGCCAACACCGCACCCAGACCCAGAGAACTCATGAAGACCAACCAGTCCAGACCCCGTTGCTGATAGGGACGCAGCGTCGCCTTCAGCGAGTCCGGAACCGGGATCGGCTCGGGCTTTCGATCCGGATCCAGTAGTGCCGCAGCCCAACCCGTTGCCGCGATCCGATCGATGGGAACCGGCGGCGGCTTGTCGCTCGCGAGCTGGTCCAGAAGCGACTTCAGCGACGCCGCATCGGACTGCCCCTGATCGGTGATGAACTTGATGGCCTTCGCCAGCGTTGCCGCGTCCGCCTGCACCCACTGCCCGCGCATACGCACGAGACCGGATTTCGCATCGATCATCCGCGACATCTCGACCTCGGTGAGCACCATGTCTCCGAGCGCGAGTTGCCAATCGTACGAGACGATCTCGTTCATACCGACGGCGCGATCCTCGGTGGCCGGTGTCGGCGGCGACTCGACCTTCAGTCGCAGCGACGGGTCGAGCTTGCTCCAGGCACGCGGAAGCAGAACCGTGATTCCCTTCTCGCGCAGCGGGGTTGCGCCGTGCTGAACCAGATCGATCACCACCTCGGTGGGAAGCAGCAGATCGAGGGTGTCGGGATCGGAGGGGACATCGCGCAGACGTGGGTAGACATTGATGGCCTCCCCCAGCTTCCGCACCCCGATCCGCAGGAATGTGGGGTCGAGACTCCCACGAACCGGAACAGGTTGCGGCGCTTCGCCGTCCGGTCTCAACAGCACCTCGAGACGCCACAGTGTGTCCGAACCCGTTTCGGTGTCCGAACCCGTGTTGGTGTCCGCGCTTTCCGGCAGATCCTCCGGCTCGAGCAACCGCAGCACCAGATCCGGCTCGTCACCCTGCAGGCTGTCCCGCCACTTCGTCAGCAGCGCCTCGGATCTGGCCGTCCCGTCCTGGTACGGCTCCCCGTCCAACAGCGACTCCAGCAGTGGATGGGTGACGTCCGGCCGACCGACGATGCGGCGCACCAACGGATCGGTGAGTTCTCCGACCAGATCGTCGAGAACTGCTTTCGCGCCGCCGCTCTCGAACGTCTGCACCGGCGGCATGACGGCGATCAGCTCGGCGAGCCACGCACGCTGCGCCTCCCCGCCGACCAACTCCCACCGAGTCCACCACTGGTTCTCCGCCCGGTGTTGCTGCGGCACCACCCGACCGGCGCGCACCCACCGCTGCAGACCGGCTACCACCACCCCCAGGAAGCGAAGATCTCCGGAGATTTCGGAGTGCCTGCGGGGAACCTTCAGCAACACCTCGACGGCCTCGGGTGGGGCAAGCCCGATGGCAGGCATCGCGACGGACATCGTTCCGGGCGGCGACGGCAGGGTGACGCGAGGTCGGTGTCGGAATTTGCGCGTCATCACCTTGGCGAGGACGGGCGGAAGTTCGTCGCCCGCGTCCTCCGGGCCGACGGTCTCGTCGTCCCACAGCATGAGGCCCGCACCTGGAGTCCAGAGCCCGTGCAGCATGGATCCATCCAACCACCAGGCTGTGACACTCCGGGTACCGCGACGACACATCGAGCACTGCGACAACTGGCAGGATGGCCGCCGTGCCCCTCGCATACTGCTTCACCGCCTACGGCGGTCCCGAGACGCAGGTTCTGCTGGATCTGCCCACGCCGCAGCCCGGTCCCGGTCAGCTGTTGGTGCAGGTTCGCGCAGCCGGTGTCGACCCGGCCGATTGGAAGGTTCGATCCGGCTTGCGGAAGGCGACCGTGCCGGTGACCTTTCCTGCGATTCTGGGTCGGGAGGTAGCCGGAACCGTGACTGCCACCGGTGAGGGCGTCACCGGTTTCGAGCCGGGTGACGACGTGTTCGGGGCCGCGGACGGCGGCTACGCCGAGTACACCCTCGTCGACGCGGCATCGGCAGCCCACAAACCGGAAGGCGTCTCGTTCGCCGACGCGTCGACGCTTCCCGTGGCGGCGGGAACCGCCTACGACGCGCTGGATCAGATGAAGGTCGCCGCCGACACCACGCTGGTCGTGATCGGCGCCGGCGGCGGTGTGGGCACCGCTGCACTTCAGATCGCACGCAGTCGAGGTGCACGAGTGCTGGGTATCGCGAGCGAATCGAAAGCCGCGGTGGTCCGTGAGCTCGGCGCACTCTGGCTCGATCGCGGCACCGTTCCCCGCGAGCGGGTCGACGCAATCCTCGACCTCGTCGGCGGGGACACGCTCCGATCGGTTGCCGCCGCCCTCGCTCCCGACGGCCGGTTGATCAGCGTGGCGGACCCGTCGACTGCGACCGCGCTGGGCGGCTCGGGTGTGACGCGCCGCCGCACGAGCGACGCGTTCGCTGCACTTGCCGCTCTGGTCGAGTCCGGTGTTCTCGATCCTCGCGTCGGCCTCCGCTTCCCCCTTGCCCGCGCGGGCGAAGCCCTCGCTGCGGTCGAGGACGGTCATGCCGCCGGGAAAGTGGTCCTCGAAATCGGCTGTGGATAACCGTCGGCACTCTGTCGGTGCGGCCGGGCACACTGCACGAGTGACCCGCCGCCGCCTGCTCCTGCTTCTCGCCGCCGGTCTCGTCGCTGTGTTCTCGATGGTCACCGGCTGCGACTCGGTTCCGGGATTCACCGCCGCCGCCCCGGCACCGGGCAGCCCTACCCGAGTGCAGCTGGAAGCCCTGCTCGCCGGTGCCGAGTCGGTCGAGTCCCGTCCCGATGTCCCCGGTTACGAACGAAGTTGCAAGGCCGGCGACGGCTGCGTCTTCGGTCCGGCGTGGACCGACGACTACGACGGACCCGGTGGACACGACGGGTGCGGCACACGCGACAACGTCCTGCAGGTCGCGCTGACGAACGTCGAATTCAAGCCGGGCACGAACGAATGCGTCGTGGTCGCAGGATCCTTGGCCGACCCGTACACGGGCGAGACGATCCCGTTCACGAAGCAGGATGCGGGCAACGTGCAGATCGACCACGTCTACCCGTTGTCCGCTGCCTGGGACATGGGTGCGTCGCTCTGGCCGATCGAGCGACGCATTCAGTTCGCGAACGACGTGACCTACGAGTTGATGGCCGTCGACGGCGAGGAGAACCAGGCCAAGAGCGACAAGACACCGGCCGACTGGATGCCACCGAACGAGGCGTATCACTGCTTCTACGCGGGTCGCTATCTCACGGTGGCCGTGCAGTACGGGCTCCCGATCACCGCTGCCGATCGCGAGACACTGACCGACGTAGCGCAGGGATGCGGTTAGTCTCACCGACATGTCGCGCAACCTGAATCGGGATACGAAGCTGTGCATGTCGCTGTCGGCGCGTCCGAGCAACTTCGGAACCAGGTTCCACAACTTTCTGTACGACGAGCTCGATCTCGACTTCGTCTACAAGGCGTTCACGACCACCGATCTGCGGGCGGCCATCGGCGGGATCCGCGCGCTGGGCATCAGAGGCAGTGCGGTGTCGATGCCGTTCAAGGAAGCGTGCATCGAATACCTGGACGTGCTGCACGACTCGGCGTCCGCGATCGCGTCGGTCAACACCATCGTCAACGACGACGGTGTTTTGCATGCGTACAACACGGATTACCAGGCGGTCGCGGATCTCGTGGCGCAAGCGAACTTTCCGACGGACTGGACTGTGACCGTCGCCGGTAGTGGCGGAATGGCCAAGGCCGTGGTCGCTGCCCTACGCGATGCGGGATTCACCAACGGCACGGTCGCAGCCCGCAACACCGAGAGCGGACCGGCCCTGGCCGATCTCTACGGCTACCGCTGGTCCCCCGAGGTTCAGGGAGCGGACCTGCTCGTGAACGTGACTCCGATCGGCATGGCGGGCGGTCCGGACTCGGACTCGTCTCCCTTCACCGGCGATCAGATTTCCGGGGCACACGCAGTGTTCGACGTGGTCGCGATGCCGTCGGAGACGCCCCTGATCGTGGCGGCGAGAGCAGCAGGAAAGCCCGTGGTGACGGGTGCGCAAGTGATCGCGTTGCAGGCGGCCGAGCAGTTCGTCCTCTACACCGGAGTGCGGCCCACCGACGAGCAGATTGCGCGCGCATCGGAGCACGCGCGGGCCTAGTCCCGACCGATCACGCGCTCTCGAGCCGCGCGCGCAGCAAATCCGCAACCTCGTCGCCGAACGCCACCATCGTGACCGTCGTGACATGGGTGACGGCCGACTCGATGGCCGTGACGGCCTGATCGACGGCATCCTTTTTCGGCCACCCGTACACACCGGCCGAGATGAGCGGGAACGCCACGTGATGAGCGCCCAGAATATCGGCAGCCGCGAGCGATGCGATGTACGCGGACCGGAGGGTCTCCGACCGATCCTCCGTCTCCGAGTACACCGGCCCTACGGTGTGAATCACCCAGCGGGACGGCAGGTTTCCCGCCGTCGTCGACACGGCCTGTCCGGCCGGTAACCCGTTCGGGTAGGTCGATTGCCGCAGTTTGCGGCACTCCGCGAGAATTTCCGGGCCACCTGCACGATGGATGGCACCGTCGACGCCTCCGCCACCGAGCAGTTCCGAGCTCGCCGCGTTCACGATGGCGTCGACCTCGAGGGTGGTGATGTCGCCTTCGACGATCTCGATTGAAGTCATGCCTACAGAGATTGCCACGCCGGCTTGTTCGCAAACGCGTACCGGTAGTAGTCGGCGAGTGCGAGTTTCGATGCCGCCGCCTCGTCCACGACCACGCTGACGTGCTGGTGCCACTGGATGACCGAAGCCGGACAGAATGCCGACAACGGACCCTCCACGGCGGCGGCAACTGCGTCGGCCTTGGACTCTCCGGTCGCAATCAGAATCAGGTGTTTCGCCTCGAGAATGGTGCCGAGACCTTGCGTCAGAACGTGGTGCGGGACGGCGTCCGGCGCATCGAAGAAGCGTGCGTTGTCGGCCCGTGTCTGTTCGGTGAGCGTCTTGACCCTGGTCCGCGACCGGAGCGACGAACCCGGCTCGTTGAAGCCGATATGTCCGTCGGTGCCGATGCCGAGCAACTGCACGTCGACACCCCCGCCCTCGGCGATGGCGCGGTCGTATCGGATCGCTTCCGCGGCGATGTCCGACGCTTCTCCGTTCGGACTTTCCACCACCGCAGGATCGAGGTCGACGTGGTCGACGAACTCCGCCCTGATGAACGAGAAGTACGACTGCTCCTGATCTTTCGGCAGCCCGACGTATTCGTCGAGCAGGAATGCGCGCGCGCCGGAGAAGGACAAACCGTTCTCGCGGTGTCGCCGGGCCAGTTCGCGGTAGGTGCCGACCGGACTCGACCCGGTTGCGAGCCCGAGAACGCACGACCCGGACCGCACCACTCGTTCGACGACGTCCGCGACCACCGAGTCGACCTCGGCGACGTCAGGCCGGATCACGACCTCCATCAGTAGACCCCTTTCACCCAGTCACCATGGCGCATCACGCGCACCGGTCGTAGATCGGCGTCGGTGACGACGATGTCGGCACGCGCACCGACCGCGATGCGACCGACATCGTTCATACCCAACAACAGTGCGGGAGTTCGTGATCCGGCCCGAACCGCATCGCTTATTCCGACACCGGCGTGGACCACTGCTCGCCGCACGATATCGAGAACGTTCGAGGTCCCGCCCGCGATGGCATGCGATCCCTCCGCCAGACGCGCGGTCCCGCCCGTCACCTGGACATCCAACGCACCCAAGCGGTAGCGGCCGTCCGGCATCCCGGCGGCGGCCATCGCGTCGCTGACGAACGCGATTCGATCGGGCCCCACCAGATCGAACACCATACGCACTGTGTCGTCGGCGAGATGCACACCGTCCCCGATCAATTCGAGAACTGCTGCCCCGGCGCCGGCTGCGGCGAGACATGCGCCGACGGGGCCCGGTGACCGGTGGTGAAACTGGGGCATCCCGTTGAACAGGTGCGTCGCACTGGCCGGGCCGCCGATCTTCTCGAATGCATGTCGCACGACAGTCGCATCGGCGTTGGTGTGGCCGATACTCGCAACCATTCCCGCTCCGCGCATAACCTCCACCAGCTCGTCGAAGCGGCCGGTCTCGGGCGCCAGCGTCATGGACTTGATCGACCCGCGACCGGCGTCGATCAAGTCCCGCAACAATTCCGGATCGCCGTCGACGATGGACGCCGGATCCTGTGCGCCGCAGCAGGCGGCCGAGATGAACGGACCTTCGAGATGGATGCCGGCGATCTCGTCGCGTTCGTACAGGTCCGCGAGGACCGCGGTCCGCTGAAGAAGTCGGGCGGACGGAGCCGATACGAGTGACGCCAGCATGGTCGTGGTGCCGTGTCGACGGTGGTGCAGCACCGCGTCCATGACCGAATCCGAATCGGGAAAGCTCTGTCCTCCACCACCATGACAGTGCACGTCGACCAGGCCGGGAATGATCGTCGTATCCGGCCCAGCCGGCGCATCGTCCGGCTGGGCCGCCCGAACTGCGGTGATCACGCCGTCGCGGGTGGTGACGACACCGTCGTCAACGATGCCATCCTCCGCGACGACCCTCCCGCGCAGGAACTCCTGTGTCACTTGGCTTCTGCAGCGTCCGGGACCACGTCGTCCTCGCGTCCTGGCGTACGCAGGTTCCACTTCTTGATGACGAAGCTGAAAAGGAAGTAGTAGATCACTGCATAGACCAAGCCGATGGGGATGAGCATCCACGCTTTGGTGGCGATTCCGTAGTTCAGCAGGTAGTCGATACCGCCCGCGGAGAAGGTGAACCCGTCGTGGATTCCGAGGGCGTTGCACAACGCCATCGACGTTCCGGTCAGGAACGCGTGGATGATGTAGAGCGGCCACGCCACGAACATGAACGAGTACTCCAGCGGCTCGGTGATGCCGGTGACGAATGCAGTCAGACCGGTGGACAACATGATTCCTCCGACGACCTTCTTCTGCGACGGCTTCGCGTTGCGGTAGATCGCGAACGCGGCGGCAGGCAGAGCGAACATCAGGATCGGGAAGAACCCGGTCATGAACACACCGGCGGACGGATCCCCGGCGAAGAAGCGGTTGAGGTCGCCGCGAACGAGCTGCCCGCCCGCGTCCTGATAATCACCGACGAGGAACCAGACGACGGAGTTCAAAATGTGGTGCAGGCCGGCCGGAATGAGCATGCGGTTGGCGAATCCATAGATACCGCTGCCGACCACGCTGTGGTCCGCCACCGTGTTACCGACCCAGTTCAGCGCGCTGTAGAACAGTGGGTAGACAAACGACATGATCACTGCGACAACGAGTCCGGTGACGGCGGTGAGAATGGGTACCAGCCTGCGGCCGCTGAAGAAACCGAGGTAGTCGGGCAGCTTCTGGCGGTAGAAGCGCTGCCACAGGATGGCGGACAGCAAGCCGATAACGATGCCTGCGAGCACACCGAAATCGATCATGGCTTGTGCGCCCTTGGCGTCGGTCTTGCCGGCGAGCACTACCGGTGACATCGCCTTGAACACACCGTCCATCACCATGTAGCCGACGACGGCGGCAAGAGCGGTGGACCCGTCGGACTTCTTGGCCCACCCGATCGCGATGCCCACCGCGAAGATCAGCGGAAGCCAGGTGAAGACCGACTGACCGGCGGCGGAGATGACGGTAGCGGCGGTCTTCAGGCTGCTGAAGCTGCCGAGCAGGTCGTCCTGGCCGAGTCTTAGCAGGATTCCCGCGGCGGGTAGAACGGCGATCGGAAGCATGAGGCTTCGACCGAACCGTTGCAGACCGGCCAGCGCTCTGGAATCCTTCTTGCCTTCGTCCGTCGAGGATGTTTCCACTGCCATGGTCGGTTCCTTCCGGGTGTTGTGGACCGCAGAACCAGGGGGTACTGTCCGGTCATAACCAGTTGTAGTTTGACCAGGTACAGCGCCGATGTCAACCTCGTGATGTGACACGGACGACAACCAGAGGAGAATCGATGTCCAAAGCGGAAGCCATCGTCGCCGGACTCGGCGGCGCCGAGAACATCGTCGAGATCGAAGCGTGCATCACCCGGCTACGAACCGAAGTAAAGGACGGGTCGCTCGTCGACGAGTCTGCGCTCAAAGCGGCCGGAGCGCACGGCGTCTTCCACAAGGGCACCGCGGTTCAGGTAATCGTCGGACCATCTGCGGATACCCTCGCCGAGGACATCGAGGACATTCTGTGACACCGGTTCTCACCCCGTTGCCCGGGCATGTCATCCCTCTCGCCGATGTCCCGGACCCGGTGTTCGCGAGTCAGATGGTAGGTGCCGGCGTCGCCATCACGCCCGCTCCGACGAGCGGACGGGTCGATGTCCGATCCCCCGTGGCAGGCAAGATTCTGAAGCTGCATCCGCACGCGTTTGTGGTCTTCACACCGGAGAAGTCGGGCGTACTCGTTCACATCGGCATCGATACCGTGCAGATGAAGGGCAAAGGCTTCGAACTCGTTGCTGCGGAGGGTGATCGGGTCGAAGCAGGGGACATCGTCGTCACCTACGACCCTGCAGCCATCGCCGCCGCCGGGTATTCCGACGTATGCCCCGTGGTCGTCATGGATTCGAAGCCCGATTCGTTTCCGGTGCCGTCCGTGGGCTCCGACGTCCAACCCGGTGACCCGCTGTTCGAACTCGTCTAACGCGACGTCTGACGCCGCTGTCCCTGCACTTCCATCGAGAGCTGGTATCGATCGCACCGATACCAGCTCTCGGTGTGTTCGAGAGGTTCGGTGCCGCAGAACGAGACCCGGTCGAAATACAGGACCGGCGCACCTCGTTTGGTGCCGAGGAGTGTCGCGGTGTCGTTGTCCGCTGCCGTGGCGCTCACGGTTTGCTCTGCGCGGTCGATCGTCAGCCCGTAATGCGTTGCCACCGTCTCGTATACGGACGAGCTGAGGTCTCGGTCGATGAGACCGGGAAGTGCGGTCGCGCTGTACCACGCGTCGTCGACACTCACCGGTTCGCCGTCGGCCAGCCGTAATCGCTTGATGTGATAGGCCTTTTCGCCGTTCGCCAACCGCAACGCACGGGTCGTCGCCGCGGACGTGTCCTCGAGTCGAGCGAACAGCACCACCGTCGTCGGCGTGAGGCCCTGATTCCGCATCTCCTCCGAGAACGACGCGAGATGTAGCCGCGACTGGACGGGACGACTCGCCACGAAGGTGCCCTTGCCTCGGACGCGGACGAGGTGACCTTCGTTGACCAGCTGGCCGATGGCCTCGCGCACGGTGATCCGACTGACCCCGTAGTCCTCCATGAGCTTCCGCTCGCTGGGCATCAGGTCGCCCGCCTGAAGTTCTTTCGTACACCGGTGCAACAGGATCGCGCGCAGCTGTTCGTGCTTCGGGACTGCGGTGTCCCGAAGGTGTACTGGCATCACCACGTCAGAGCCTTTCGGGCAGGTAAGGACTGGTCCGGTCCAATGTGAGGATACGGTATCGGGGGCCTGTATGACCCGAGTTGTACCGTCGAAGAATGTCGAACGAACGCGCACTCAGTTTCGGTCAGGTCGCCGACGAGTACGACCGGTGGCGACCGGGATATCCGACGCAGGCTATTGCGGACATCGTTGCCGAGGGAACCCGTGTACTCGAGTCCGGCGCCGGAACCGGCAAGGCGACTGTCGCGCTGGCGCGGGCAGGCGCATCGGTGGTGGCCGTCGAGCCGGATCCGAGCATGGCCGATCTGATCCGATCACGCTGCGCAGGTGACGATGTCGAGGTTCGGGTCTCGACCATCGAGAACTGCGTGGTCCCCGACCACTCGTTCGACGTGGTGTGCGCAGCGCAGAGTTGGCATTGGGTGGATCCGGTAGCGGGTGCCGCCGTTGCTGCGAAGGCGCTGCGCCCGGGTGGCGCACTCTGTGTTTTCGGCAATCGCCTTCGTGACATCGACGGCCCCGCATGGGCGGCGGTCAACGAGGTGTACGCCGAATACGCTCCCGAACTGGATCGACGCGTCGAGATCGAGGTGCACGCGAAGTTCGAGCAGAATTTAGCTCGACCCGAGGGCTTCTCGCCATGGACCGTGACCACCTACGACTGGACCGCAGAGTACGACCCGGACGGTTTTGTCGGTCTGCTCGGCACCTTCTCGAACCACATTGCACTACCTGCGGACAAACGTGATCGGTTGTTGGGTGCAGTACACTCCGCCGTCTCGGATTCCGCTGCAGGACATATCGAATACCACTACGTGACAGTTCTGGCCACGGCGCACGTCGAATGAATCAGAACGGGCACGGTTCGTGGATGTATCGCGCCCATCGGGTTTCTTCGTGGTCTCGATAGTGGGCGCGAAGTTCCAGTGCCGTGCGTCGTTCGACCGGGTCGTCCAGGTGTGAAATATCGAGCAGTGTCGGCCCGACGTCACCCTCCGGTCGGTTCTTTTCCCACCATGTCGTTGCGTCCCACCAGTTCTCGACCTCGGTGGGCAGGGGCGGTGTCGGCGCTGCTGTTGCCGGCGGCGGATCGGGGCGCTCCACGCGTCGGCCGGTGAGGACGATTCCGGCGGGAGCGGTGATGCGGGTCAGGCCGGAGTTCGATCGCCAGCAGACGAGTCCTCCGCCCATGATTCCCGGCGTCCACATCCTCGCCGTCTTGACCTGGTGATGCACGGTGCACAGCGGATGCAGGTTCTCCGAGATCGTCCACCCACCTTGCGGCGGGTTGTCGTGGTCGAACTCCACGGCATGATCGAGCTCGCACCGTGACGACGGCACCGAACACCCGGCATGGGTGCAGGTTGGGTACAAGGCGCGAACAATTGCTTGAAGCTGTTCACTGGGGCGGTAGTTCAGCGCCCCCGCCGGCGGGGTTGTGAATCCGCCGTGACCGTCCGGGTGCGGCCCCGCGGCGAGAGCGGGATCGCGCTCGACCGCCGCGAGGTACTCCGCGACGATCCGGTTCAGGCACGTGGCGGACTCCGCGTCGACCCCGGCGGTGGTGGTAGGCGCCCACTGCGGGGTGGGGACGATCCCGCCGGTCCGGATGCGGCCGCGGCGCACGAACCGGCGTACCGCCACGTCGCGCAGACCGGTCGAGCAAGCGGGGGTTGTTGAAGCTGGTTTGTCTGCATCAGGTTCGGGTTCGACGATTTCGCGTGCGCCCCCGGGGTCGTCGCCTCTGCAGTCGTCCTTGGTCGATTCGTCTGTGGCGGAACCGCTCTCGGTGTCGAACCCCGCGCCGCACTTCGTCTCGCCGGCGCTCACGAGACCGTCCGCCCGAGCGATGCTCATCATCTCCGTGAGCAATCCTTGCCAGCGGGCGTCCGAGGCGATGATCCTCGCGAGGTCCGCATCGAGCGGAGTGCCGTTCGCCAGATGCGCCGGCGACGCGGTCAAACCCAGCAACGTCTCGACGTCGACGAGCACCTGCACGAGATAGTCACGTCCGCGCACTGGTTCCGTCCGCCCCACATACGGGCAGTCGGCGGTGCCGCACAGGCACGACACCCACGCCTCCTGCCGCAGGAACGCCATCAACGCCGCCGACCGCAATTGCTTCTTGGACCGTGGGTCCTTGCGGCACACCGTGCCGGCCATCTCACCGATCAACGCATCGGCCTGGGCGCCCTCCAACGTCGAGAGATACCCCGTCAGGGTCGCAGTGCCGTCCGGGTTGTCCGCGACCTTCACCCCGGACGCGGTGCGGGCGTTCTCCTCCCGGACGGCCCGGGCCTCATCAGGGTCGACGTTCATCCACAGTGCCCATATTCGGGCCGCGAGCGGTTCGGGAGTGAGCCGCTCCGCGGCGGACAGAGCCTGCCATTCGATCGCATCGACGGTGGCGTCGCCCGCCTTGCCCAGCACGGTGGTGATCGCTCGCACCCGCGGAAGGTCGATTGCGCCGCACCGGAACCGTAACGCCGTCAACGGCAACCGCTGGTCGAGTTGCTCCCCGACCGCATACAACCTTCCTGCCGCAGCTTTCGACAGTCCTGTTGCGGCGGCGATGTCGCAGGAGGCGGTCTTGCTCGCCAGATCCAGATCAGCCCGCATCCCCGGCGGAACCACGTTTGCCTCGGCGACGAAGCGAGTCTCGTAGACATCGAGCACCGACTCGACACCCCGGCACGCCGCCGCGTTCTCGCGCACCCGCCACGAGGACATTGCTTCCAAGAACTGGCCGACCTCGATCCCGGCGCTCCACCGAATCCCAGCAGACCTGTCCGGCGAAAACTCCATCACCGGCTTCGACCAACCCGACATCACCACACCCCCCTCGAATGTATGTTCGATCATACGAGGGGGCACCGACAAGAACGGGCCGGAAGAAACTACCGGGACCGGGCTGCGTCTCCCATCGCAACTACCGTCGCGACCACGAACCCGACCGCACCGCAGACGACGCCGCCCACGACAGCAGCACTGACGGTGGCGTTCCGAATCAGCCGTACCCGGTCGGCCGGACGCATCTCAGCCAACGGACAGCACCTTGGTCACCTCGGTAGCCAAGACCTGCTCGCCCAACGCATTCGGGTGCAGCGGCACCGGTTGCCGGGCACCGATCAGTGGCTCGACCCACCGGACCCCGACGGGCTGGCAGGCGTCGTGCCCCTCGGATACGACGGACATGTCCACGAAGGTGGTGCCCGTGTCCACGGCGGCTCGGCGAATCGAGTCGTTCAGGGTGGTCTGCAACCGTCGCAGAAAGGGAACGTCTCCCAGGGCGACGGGGACGAACGGCGCGCAACTCCCTGTCGACGGAAGGAGCCACGGGTAACCGACGGCGACGACCCGGGCTCGAGGAGCACGAGAGTGGATGTCTCGCAGCGCCTGTCGTACGGCAGGAAGCGTCGTCCCGAGGACGGTGTCGTCGAACTTGTTGCCGTACTGCTGCTCGCACGGGTCGGCCACGCCGAGGTGCGTCAGGGTCGCATTCACGCACGAGGTGACCGCGCCGGAGAAGATACTGCTGTCGTTTCCACCGATCATCACGGTGACCACGCCGGTCGAGGGTGACAGTGCGTCCAGTTGCGGACGAGTGCCGGCGCTTTGTGCGGAGTAGAAGTCGTCGGTCGCCGCGCCACCGCAACTGATGTCCGTCAGGTCGTAGCCCTGCCGGCGGGCGACGATGTGAGCAAAGTTCTGATCGGACTGCAGGCACTCGAGGGGCGCACCGGCCGCGAGCGGGAGAACGCCTGTGGCCGCGGTGAAACTGTCGCCGAGGTTCGCGTACTCGGTCGGTGTCGCGTTCGCGATCGGCGGCGACACAAGGCCGGCCAAGACCACTGAGATCGCCGTTACGATGCGCCTTGCCTTACGTCCCACTGCATCCACCCCTCCACGAAAGCTCCTCGATTATGCAGGTAATTTTGTTTGCATGTCGAACGATAATTCGATCAGCTTCGCGGGCATCTCCCTCGACTGCGCGGACTCCGGCGTGTCAGACCCCGCCGGGCACCCGTTCTGCCTCACGACATGTGTGTTCGGGGACGACTAGGCCAGACTGTGCCCGTGACCCTTGCCCAACCGATCAACGCCGGAATCGTCACCGCGCTCGTCGGTTTCACCAGCTCGTTCGCCGTCGTACTCACTGGCCTTCGCTCGGTGGGCGCCGACCCCGCGCAGGCCGCGTCCGGCCTGTTCGCCATGTCGCTGGTGATGGCGTTCGGAATCATGTTCCTGGCCTACCGCTTTCGGATGCCGATCACATTGGCGTGGTCGACACCCGGCGCAGCCTTGCTGGCCGGCACCGGCGCCGTCGCGGGCGGTTGGCCCGCGGCGGTCGGCGCGTTCGTGGTGACCGGTCTGGCCATCGTGCTGACCGGCGTGTGGTCCAAGCTCGGTGACCTCATCGCATCGATTCCGGTGTCCCTGGCGCAGGCCATGCTTGCGGGGGTGATTCTCCCACTGTGCATCGAGCCGGTGAAGGCGTTCGCGACGAACCCGGCCGCCGTAGCTCCGGTGGTGATCGTGTGGCTGGTCCTCTCCCGCGTCGCACCGCGCTGGGCCGTTCCCGCCGCGTTCGCCACCGCGGCAGTGGTGATCGGGATCAGCGTGGTCGCCGGCAACTCGTCCTTCGACACGTCTACGCTGGTGCCGACTCTGAGCTTGACGACCCCGGATTGGACCTGGCAGGCCCTGATCGGAATCGCGCTTCCGCTCTACATCGTCACGATGGCGTCGCAAAACATCCCCGGAACCGCAGTCATGGCGTCCTTCGGATACGCCGTACCGTGGCGCGCGTCCATGGCCGTCACCGGGCTGGGGACGGCAATCACGGCGCCCGCGGGAGTGCACGCCGTCAATCTCGCGGCGATCAGTGCTGCGTTGTCGGCAGCTCCCGACGCGCACCCCGACTCGAAGAAGCGATGGATCGCCGCGTTCTCCGCCGGCGTCTCGTACCTGGTTCTGGCCATCGCCTCGGCTGCGCTGGTCACGCTGGTCGCCGCGGCGCCGGCCGGGATCGTCGAAACCGTTGCGGGACTTGCACTTCTCGGCGTGCTCGCGTCCTCGCTGGCGGCGTCGCTGTCCGACGAGCGGGGGCGCATACCCGCGACGGTCACTTTCGTGATCGCCGCGTCCGGGGTCTCGATCGCCGGTATCGGCCCCGCCTTCTGGGCCCTCGTCATGGGGCTCGTCGTACGCGCCACGTTATTGTCGAAGGCATGAGAGAGGTCGAACCCGTCAACGCATCCGACTATCCGGTGCTGTGGCCGGTTCCCACCCGGTGGGCGGACAACGACCACTACGGCCACGTGAACAACGTGACCTACTACGCGTATTTCGACACGGCCGTGAACGCATGGTTGATGGATGCCGCCGGCGTCGACATTCGCACCCTGCCCGCGATCGGCATCGTCGCGGAGACGTCGTGCAACTATCTGCGCGAGTTGAGCTTTCCCGACGCGTTGCATGTGGGGATCGCCGTTACGAAGCTCGGCAGCAAGTCGATCGTGTACTCGCTGGCGGTGTTCCGCGAGAACGGCAGCGAACTCGAGCCTGCCGCCACGGGCCGATTCGTCCACGTCTACGTCGACGCCGTCACCCGCACACCCGTCGAGATCCCGGAGCAGATTCGCGCAGCCGCAGCGGGGCTCACAGAATCCCCGACTCCTCCGCAGTCCTGACGGCACGGGCGATGATCCCGTCGATCAGCGTAGCCGTCGGGCCGCCGTCGCGGCCTCGGTTGCGCTCGTCGTCGAGAGCTCGCCGCATCACTCCCTCGGCGATGATCGACAGTTTCCACAGCGCCAGCGTGTGCCAGTATCCGGCGGTCGACACGTCGCGGCCCGTCGACTGCGCGTAGGTCTCGACCAACTCCGCCCGAGTGGGGAAACCAGGGAGCGTCGACATCATGAACGGACCGCCGGCCGGGTCCGTCTTCTCCGGCCAGTAGGCAAGCAACGCACCGAGATCGGCGAGCGGATCACCGAGGGTGCAGAGCTCCCAGTCCACGACGGCCTTGATCGACCCGTTTTCCGCAGAGGTGATCACGTTGCTGAGGTGGAAGTCTCCGTGGACCAGAGTGAGCTCGTGCTGTTCGGGCGCCGAATCGGCCAACGCGGTCGCAAGGCGTGAGATGTCGTCCACGTCGCGGGTCTTGGACTGCTCCCACTGCGCCGACCACCGCTTGAGTTGGCGTGCCGCATAGGGCTTGTGGCTGGCAAGATCGAGCAGGCCCACACTCTCGAGGTCCACGCCGTGAATCGTGCCGAGCGTTGCCGGCATCGCAAGACCGATAGCGCGTCGACGCTCCTCGGTGAGGCCCTCGGCAACCGAGACGGCGTCGACGACGATGCCGTCGACATAGCTCATCAAGACCAGAGGTGCGTCGGTGACGGCCGAATCATCGGTCACGGCAACCATCTTGGGAACGGGAACGCTGGTCCCCTGGAGCGAGGACAGGATGCGGTGCTCACGCACCACGTCGTGCGCGGAAGCCAGCAGGTGCCCCAACGGGGGTCGACGCAGCACCCACCGGCCGCCAGTCGCGTCCTTGACCGCATACGTCAGGTTCGACTGCCCGTTTCCGATGCGCTCGAACGAGATCGGAGGAACGGCACCGATTCCCAGATCGACGACCCACGAACCGACTGCATCTTCGTCGATGCCGACAGCGCTCACTTCTTGGCATCCTGCCGATACGGCGCGAGCTCGACGCGGGCGATGGTGCGCTTGTGCACCTCGTCGGGTCCGTCTGCCAAGCGCAACGTCCGCAGGTGCGCGTACATACTCGCGAGGGGGAAGTCGTCGGAGACACCGCCGCCGCCGTGTACTTGGATGGCGCGATCGACGATTCGTAGGGCCATGTTCGGGGCGGCCACCTTGATGGCTGCGATCTCCACGCGCGCTTCCTTGTTGCCGACGGTGTCCATCAGCCACGCGGCCTTGAGAGTGAGCAATCGCGCCATCTCGATGTCGATGCGTGACTCGGCAATCCAGTCTTGGATGTTCGATTGCGCAGCAACGGGTTTGCCGAAGGCGACGCGGGACGAGGCGCGCTCGCACATGAGCTCGAGTGCCCGCTCTGCCATACCGATGGCGCGCATGCAGTGGTGAATGCGCCCGGGTCCGAGGCGCGCCTGGCCGATCATGAAACCTGCACCGACGCCGGCGAGAACGTCCTTGCCGGGAACCCGGACGTTCTCGAACAGCACCTCGGCGTGGCCCTCGCGGTCCTGGTATCCGAAGACCGGAAGTCCGCGCACGACGGTGACGCCGGGTGCGTCGATAGGTACGACCATCATCGACTGCTGCGCGTACGTCGATGCGTTCGGATCGGTCTTGCCCATGACGATGAGCACCTTGCAGTTCGGGTGCAATGCGTTGGAGGTCCACCACTTTCGACCGTTGAGGACGAAGTCGTCACCATCGGCCTCCATCGTCATCTGGATGTTGGTGGCGTCGGAACTCGCGACTGCCGGTTCGGTCATGGCGAAGGCGGACCGGATCGTGCCGTCGAGAAGGGGTTCGAGCCACTTCTCCTTGTGCTCGTCCGTGCCGAACCGGGTGAACACCTCCATGTTGCCGGTGTCCGGCGCTGAACAGTTGCATGCTTCTGGGGCGAGAATGGCGCTGCGGCCCATGATTTCGGCGAGCGGTGCGTAGTCGGCGTTGGTCAGACCCGCGCCGTACTCGGGGTCGGGATGAAAGAGGTTCCACAGTCCACGAGACTTCGCTTCGGCCTTCAGCTCTTCCATGATGGGCGGATCGAAGTGCGGATCCCCGGACTCCACCATCTGCTTCGCGTACACCGCTTCCGCTGGATAGATGTGCTCGTCCATGAACGCGAGCAGTCGCTCACGGAAGTCGAGGCAGCGGTCGGAGTAAGCGAATTCCATGGTGTTGTCTCCTCTAGTTTTCACTGGCCGGATTCGAGCGCACGCCGGTACTTCCGCATGCCGCCGATCCACCGGCCGTAATCGGATCCTTTGCGGCGGTACATCTCGAGCACCTCCGGGTGGGGCAGGATCAAAAATCGCTCGTCGTCGATGGCCTCCATGACCACGCGGGCGACGTCGTCGGGTTCGAGGACGGCACCGGCCTGCGTGACTGCACTGGCGGCCACCGACGCACCGGGCTGATCCGTCTCGAATCCTGAGTTCAGCAACGCGGTGTTGACTCCCATCGGGCACAGGCAACTCACGGCAATTCCCCTGTCGCCGTAGGTGACCGACATCCACTCGGCGAACCCGACTGCTGCGTGCTTGGACACCGAATAGGTGGCCGACCCGATCTGCGTCAGCAGTCCGGCCGCGGATGCCGTCGACAGGAAGTACCCACTGCCTCGCTCGAGCCATCCGGGAACCAGCGCTCGCGCGGCACGAACATGGGCCAGCACGTTCACGTTCAGCGCGATGTCCCACAGATCGTCCGGGGTGTCGACGCCCATGCCCGCCGCGGTGCCTGCGTTCGCGACGTAGAGATCGACCGGACCGAACTCCTTCTCGGCCCGGGCGACGAGCGCGTCGATCACTGCCGGGTCGGAGACGTCGCCGCCCATTCCGACGGCCTTGTCGCCGATGCTCGACGCTACCGCGACCGCGGAATCCTCGGCGAGATCCGCCACGACGACGGACGCGCCGCCCGCTGCGAGGGCTCGTGCGATGGCTGCGCCGATGCCGGCACCGCCTCCCGTGACAATGGCAACCGTGCCTGTGACCCGCATCTCTCCGATGCTAGCTGTAGCGAACTACCGGCCGTGAATCAGGCGTAGGGTCGCGATTATCGGAGCCGTCCAGGCTCCACACCTAAGGGGCTCAGACTCGTGTCCGACAAATCACCCCGAAACAGCATGAGCAAGAAGGCCGGTAAGTCTCTCAAGGAGAAGCGGGCCGACAAGAAGATGAAGGCCGGCGGCGCCGTTGCCGAAGACGCAGCAACGACCATCAACAAGAAGCGGTGACACCCGGTCTCACCCTCGGGGTGTTGGCCCATTCCCGCAAGACGGACGAACGCCGGCTGCCGCTGCACCCGGCACATCTGCGTCGTATCGACCCCTCGATCGTCGGGAACGTGTTTCTCGAGCGGGGCTACGGCGAACGGTTCGGTATCTCCGACGCCGACCTCGAGCCACTGGTGTGCGGAATCCGTTCGCGCGCAGAGCTGATAGAGCAGTGCGACGTCGTGCTGTTGCCGAAGCCGCTCGCGAGCGATCTGGCCGAGATGCGTGACGGTCAGGTGGTCTGGGGGTGGCCGCACTGCGTCCAGGATGCCGAGATCACTCAGCTCGCGATCGACAAGCGGCTGACCCTCATCGCCTTCGAGGTGATGAATCACTGGAAGTCCGACGGTAGCTTCGGGTTGCACGTCTTCCATAAGAATAACGAGCTGGCCGGGTACTGCTCGGTACTCCAGGGTCTCGAAATCATCGGCTCGACCGGGGATTACGGCCGTCGGCTCACCGCCGTCGTCATCGGGTTCGGGGCCACCGCGCGCGGCGCGGTCACGGCGCTCAACGCCCATGGGATCGACGACGTCCGCGTACTGACTCACCGCGGTGTCGCGGCCGTCGGTTCGCCGATTCACGGCGCGCAGATCGTCAGCTTCCTTCCTGATTCGGACGACCCGTCGAAGAGCCAAGCGCTCACCGACGACGGGCCGGTAGCCCTGGCGCCCTATCTCGCCGAAAGCGACATCGTCGTCAATTGTGTTCTGCAGGATACGGATTCACCGCTGACATTTCTGACCGAAGACGACCTGGAGGCCTTCGCTCCCGGCAGCCTCATCGTCGACGTGTCGTGCGACGAGGGCATGGGCTTCAGTTGGGCTCGCCCCACGTCTTTCACCGACCCGTCGTTCGTGGTCGGCAACAACATCGTCTACTACGCCGTCGATCACACACCGTCGTTCCTGTGGAACTCGGCGACGTGGGAGATCAGCGAGGCGATTCTGCCCCATCTGTCGACGGTCCTGCAGGGGCCGGAGGCGTGGTCGGCAAACATGACCATCGACCGCGCCATCGAGATCCGGCGCGGTGTGATCACGAACCCGAGCATCCTGCGGTTCCAGAATCGCGTTCCGGACTATCCGCATCGCGTGCGGGCAGGCCGGAGGCCGGTCGGATCGGTCAGAAGCTCTCCCGATGTCGCTCCTGCTCGAGAACTGCATCCAGGTCTTTCAGCCGGTTCATCGAACTGACGGCTCGAGAGGTACGGGGGTTGCCGCCCAACCGCTCTCGATGACGATGCGTGAACGCCCAGTATCCCGCGGTGAACGGGCACGCGTCGTCTCCGAGTCGTTTCTTGGGGTCGAATGCGCACCCCTTGCAGTGGTTCGTCATCTTGTCGATGTAGGCGCCGCCGGAACTGTAGGGCTTACTGGCGATCACGCCGCCATCCGCGTGTTGACTCATTCCCACGACGTTCACCGGCATGACCCAGGTGAATCCGTCGACGAAGTTGGCGGTGTACCAGTCGGTCAACTCACGCGGGTCGTAACCCTGTTGCAGCGCATGGTTTCCCAAGATCATCAGCCGCGGAATGTGGTGCACCCACCCGCGGTCTCGGACGCCCCGCAGAGCGTCCGACAGGCAGGCCGCGGTGACGGCGTCCGCGTCGAGATCGGCGAACCACGACGGCAGCGGCGTGTGCGCGCCCATCTCGTTGCGGTTCGCGTAGTCCTCGCCGAGGTGCCAGTAGAGGTGCCACACGTACTCGCGCCATCCGATGATCTGGCGTACGAAACCCTCCACGCTGGCCAGGGGCGCATTGCCGTCTCGGTACGCCTGCTCGGCCGCGTGCACGGCGTCGAGCGGATGCAACAGGCCCATGTTCAACGGGACCGACAGCAACGAATGCGACATGGTCCAGTCGTCGGCCATCACGGCGTCCTCGTACGGACCGAAGGTGTCGAGACGATCGGCGACGAACGTGGTCAGCGCCTGCTGCGCTTCGTCGGCAGTGACGGCGAACAACCTCGGACCGTCCTCCCCCAGCCACTCGATGTCCATGGCGTCGAGATCGGTGCGAACCGTGTCGTCGATCTCGTCCTCGGTCGGCCACCACGGCGCGGGAACGTCCAGTGTGCGTTGCCCTTTGGGAGGCTTCTCGCGATTCTCCACATCGAGATTCCACGCGCCTGCGGTCGGTAGCTCACCCTCCATGAGGATGTCGAAGCGCCGACGCTGGTCGCGGTAGAAGTTCTCCATGATGAACTTCTTCTTGTTGCCCGCCCAGTCCGCGAAGTCCGCTCGGGACAGGGCGAACGTGGGAATCGGCAGGATCTTCTCCACGAGCCCGTCGTCCTGCATCCGTCGGACCAATGCTTCCGCGGCGCGAGACGTCGGCTCGTGAACGATCACCGGGCGTCCGAGCGACTCGATGGCCTCCCGATACGTCTCGGCCTTGATGTAGGTTGCCCGATCTCCGAGCTCTGCGGCGAGGTGTCGCATGCCGGACAACAACAAGTGCACCTTCTGTCGGTGCGCCGGGCGGCGGCGGAGGGCGCCTGCGGATTCGACCATGACCACCTCGCGGTCCACGTGTTCGGGTGTGGAGTGCACGTGCGGACCGAGTTGGTCGGCGAAGATCCAGAGTGGGGCGGCCATGCCCGGAGTATGCCCGGCCTTCGGCGCGACCAATCGAAGTGCGCAAGACGCTCACAAATGACCAAACCAAAACCCCGAGAACATGCCTTCTGCGCACTGCGTCGATCATCACTTGCGCATCTCGCTCAGGCGAGGATGCTGTGAATCAGGACACAATCCTATGACCGGAGGCAAACCATGCGAGACCACATCGCTCATCCCGTGCAATTGGTTCAGCCCGACGGTCGACGCGTGCACAACCCCGAGTACGCCGCGCTGGTCGCCGACGTCGGCCCGGACGACATCCGTTCGCTGTACGAAGATCTCGTCGTCAGCCGGCGGATCGATTCCGAGGCCACCGCGTTGCAGCGGCAGGGAGAGCTCGGCCTCTGGGCGCCCATGCTCGGACAGGAGGCTGCGCAGGTGGGTTCGGCCAAGGCCCTCGCGCCGACGGACTTCGCCTTCACCAGCTACCGCGAACACGCTGTCGCCTACTGCCGTGGCGTCCCGCCGGAAGACCTCACACGGTTGTGGCGCGGTGTCGCGCACGCCGGATGGGATCCGAAGACGTACGGCATCACCAACCCGGCCATCATCGTCGGCGCACAGGGCCTGCACGCCACCGGATACGCGATGGCTGCTCATCTGCAGGGTGACGAGCTCGCCACCATTGCCTACTTCGGCGACGGTGCGACGAGCCAGGGTGACATCTCCGAAGCTCTGTCCTTCTCCGTGGCCTTCGGCGCCGGCGTCGTCTTCTTCTGCCAGAACAACCACTGGGCCATCAGCGAGCCGGTGACCGTGCAGAGTCCCCTCCCCTTGGCTTCTCGCGCAGCAGGATTCGGAATGCCCGCTCTCCGCGTCGACGGTAACGACGTACTTGCCGTCCTCGCCGTCACCCGCATGGCGGCGAAGCGTGCACGCGAGGGCGGCGGACCCACGTTCGTCGAAGCCATGACGTATCGCATGGGTCCGCACACCACCTCCGACGACCCGACCCGCTACCGCGACAGCGCCGAGCGCGACGCGTGGAAGGTACGCGACCCGCTCGCCCGCGTCGAGGAGCTCCTACGTCGAGAAAGTTTGTGGGACAGCGCGTTCGAGGAACAAGTACGCGAGAAGGCCGACGACGTGGCCGCACGGTTACGGGCCGCCACCATCACGGCACCCGACCCGACGGCAGCGTCCCTGTTCGATCACGTCTACGCCGAGCCGCATTCGCTGGTCGACACTCAAAGACAGCAGTTCAGCGCATACACGGAGGCCCTGTCATGAACACCACGTTGGGAAAGGCGATCAACGCCGGCCTGCGGGCAGCACTGGACAACGACCCCAAGGTGCTGCTGATGGGACTCGACATCGGCAAACTCGGCGGAGTGTTCCGGGTGACCGACGAACTGCAGAAGGACTTCGGAAACACCCGCGTCCTCGACATGCCGCTCGCGGAATCCGGCATCATCGGAACGGCGTTCGGCATGGCCCTGCGCGGGATGCGTCCGGTGTGCGAGATCCAGTTCGACGGATTCGTGTATCCCGCCTTCGATCAGATCGTCTCGCAGGTGGCCAAGATCAGGTATCGCACCGACGGTCTCGTCGCGGCTCCGTTGACCATCCGCATCCCGTTCGGAGGCGGAATCGGTGCAGTGGAACATCATTCGGAGTCCCCCGAGGCGTACTTCGCCCACACGGCGGGTCTGCGCGTCGTCGCCCCGAGCACTCCCACCGACGCGTACTGGATGATTCAGCAATCCATCGCGTCGAACGACCCGGTGGTCTTCTTCGAACCCAAGAGCAGGTACTGGGACAAGGGCGATATCGACATGTCCGACTCGTTGCCGCTCGACGCCGCGCGTGTCGTGCGTTCGGGTACCGACGTCACGATCGTCGCCTACGGGTCGCGCGTTCGAACTGCTCTGCAGGCCGCCGAGATCGCGGCAACCGAAGGCCGAAGCGTGGAGGTCATCGACCTACGGTCACTCTCGCCCATCGACTACGCCACGATCGACGCGTCGGTCCGTAAGACCGGCGGTCTGGTGACCGTGCAGGAGGCGTCGACCTTCGTCGGGATCGGCGCTGAGATCGCGGCTCACGTATCCCACGAGTGCTTCCTCAGTCTGGAAGCTCCGGTCGAGCGAGTAGGCGGATTCCACACGCCCTACCCTCCTGCGCGGCTGGAGAAGCACTACCTACCCGACGCCGACCGCATCCTCGCTGCGGTCGATACCGTCCTGGCGCGTTAGCCGGCCAGTGCCACGTCGACGCCGTCGACGCTCTTCAGGAACGGGCAGATCGACGTTGCCTGGGCCAGCACATCGCTGGGGTTCGACGCGCTGGGAATGCTCACGCGCAGCTGGAACCGGCTCTCGTAGCCGGGCCCGTCCGAGTCGGTCAGAGTGACGGTCGAATCGACCGTGACGTCGTCGACACTCTCTCCCGTGGTCCCGAGCGCGATGCGTAAGGACTCGATGAGGCAGCTGCCGAGCGCTGCGGCCATAAGTTGTTCGGGATTGGTTGCCTCACCGGGACCGCCCAACTCTGTCGGCTCGTGCACGGACAGGTCCAATGCGTTGTCACTGGACGTCACGGAGCCGACTCGTGCGGTCACCGATGCGCTGTACAAGTCTGTTGTCATACGAGGCGGATGTCCGGTCCCCGACGCGCGCAAACCCGACTGCCAGGCATGTGTCGGAACCGTCTAAGGGTTTTGCCAGAGTTGTGAGAGAGAATCAGCGCCTGTGAGCACTACGACGACCGAGCGAATTCGACTTCAGTACCGGGGAACCCGGCGACGGCTGTGGACGGCGGCTGCGGTCGCCGCAGTCCTGCTGATCGCGCTGTATGCCGTGCTCCCGGCCGTCGGAATCGACTACCCGCACGGGCGCACGTTCCTCGCCCCGCTGTACCGACCCGCGGCGGCCGTTCTCGGATCTCTCGAGGTGACGTCCGTCCTGCTCGCGGTGACGGTGCTGACCGTGATCGCTGTGGTGCGCAAGCTGCATTACGGGATCGCGGCGGTGCTACTCACAACCTTGGGTGCGAACTTGATGGGTGCCGCCATGCGCGCCTGGATCGGTGATGCGGTGCTGCCGTCCGCCGTGGCGAACGGACCTGTCATCGCGGCGGCGTCCGTGGTGGCAGCAGCATCCACGGTCTGCGCGTGGCGGTGGCGACCGGCGGTAGCGGGTCTCGGCAGCGTCGTGATCCTCGCCGTGGCAGGCGCGGCGGTGATCACGGCCGCAGCCAGCGTCGTGTCCGTGGTGGGTGCGTTGCTCGTGGTCGGGTTCTGGTGGTCGCTGGCGTCGGTGGTGATGACGCACTCGCCCATCGCGGCCGAGCGTGAACGGCAGAATCCGCTCAGCACGGCCGCGATGGCGCTGGGTGCAACCCGCGACCGGGACTAGAGAGCCTTGAGCTCTTCGGTCACTTCGCTCACAGACTTCTTCGCGTCGCCGAACAGCATCGACGTTCCCGTGGCGAAGAACAGAGGGTTGTCGATTCCGGCGAAGCCCGAGTTCATCGATCGCTTGAGCACGATCACCGACTTCGACTGATCGACGTTGAGGATCGGCATCCCGTGGATCGGCGAGCTCGGGTCGTTGCGCGCCGCCGGGTTGGTGACGTCGTTGGCTCCGATGACGAGAGTGACATCGGTGCGAGCGAACTCGTCGTTGATGTCGTCCATTTCCTTCATCGCGTCGTAGCTCACGTCGGCCTCGGCGAGGAGCACGTTCATGTGCCCCGGCATGCGGCCGGCGACCGGGTGAATGGCGTACTTGACCTCGACGCCCTTGGCCTCGAGCAGCTTGGCCATGTCCTTCACCGCGTGCTGGGCCTGCGCAACTGCGAGTCCGTAGCCCGGAACGACGATCACCTGGTTGGCGTACGCCATCTGGATCGCGGCGTCCGCAGCCGACGTAGCCGTGACGGTCCGCTCGCCGCCGTCACCCGCTGCGGCGGCGACACCGCCACCACCGAACCCGCCCGCCACGATCGCCGGAATGGACCGGTTCATCGCCTTGGCCATCAGGTTGGTCAGGATGGTGCCGGACGCGCCGACGATCATGCCGGCCACGATCATTGCGGTGTTGTCGAGAGCCAGACCTGCTGCCGCAGCGGACAATCCGGTCAGAGCGTTGAGCAGTGAGATGACCACGGGCATGTCCGCACCGCCGATCGGCAGCACGACGGTCAGACCGAGAATGCCGGCCGCCACCAGGACCACGAGGATCCACAGTTGCGAGACGCCGCCGTCGGAGGCGCCGATGCCGATGATCACGGCGGCCGCCACGGCCGCGATGAGCAGAATCGCGTTGAGCGGTTGCTGAAGCTTGCCGACGGTGATCGGACGACCCGGCAGCGTCTCCTGCAGCTTGAGGAACGCGATCAGCGACCCCCAGAACGAGATCGAGCCGATGATCGCTGCGAAGAGCGAGCCGATGATGACGGGCGACGTCGGCCCGGGCTCACCGTGGAAGTCGGAGAAGCCGCTGGTCTCGAGGAACTCGGACCACGCGATGAGGGCGACCGTGCCGCCGCCGACACCGTTGAACAGCGCGACGAGCTGCGGCATCGCCGTCATCTTGGTACGCCTGGCCGGGGGCACACCCAGGACCACACCGACGACGAGACCTAGGACGATGATGATCCAGTTGGACGTGTCACGGATGTGAATGAGCGTCGCGATCACGGCGATGGCCATACCGACGGCGGCGATCTTGTTGCCGCGGACCGCGGTCTTGGGGCCGGTGAGGCCCATCAGGCCGTAGATGAACATGCCGAACGCGACGATGTACATCACGGAAACGAGGTTGTTCATCAGGCATCGCCCTTCGGATCGGCGGAGACCTTCTCGGGGGCCTTGCCCTTGAACATGCCCAGCATGCGGTCGGTCACGACGAAGCCGCCGATCACGTTGACCGTGCCGAACACGACGGCGATGAACAAGATGATCTGGATCAGGATGCTGGGGTTCTCGACGGTGCCCAGCACCACCAGCGCGCCGAGCACGACGATGCCGTGGATGGCGTTGGTGCCGGACATCAACGGCGTGTGCAGGGTGTTGGGCACTTTGGAGATCACGGCGAATCCGACGAAGCCGGACAGCACCAGAATGCCGATGTTGGCGAGCAGGCCTGTGTAATCCATCAGGCGCCTTCCTTACTGGGTGTCTCGACGACACGTGTCACGCAGGACTGCGCAATGACCTCGTCGGAGAAGTCCGGCGCGAACGCGCCGTCCTTCAACATGAGCTCGAGCAACGCAGAGATGTTCTTCGAATACAGCTCGCTCGCGTGCTCCGGCATGGTGGCCGGCAGGTTCAGCGGCGAACAGATGGTCACGTCGTGCTTGACAACAGTCTTGCCCGGCTCGGTCAGCTCGCAGTTTCCGCCGGTCTCACCGGCGAGGTCGACGACGACGCTGCCCGGCTTCATCCCTTCGACGGCCGCGGCCGTCACCAAGCGAGGTGCCGGGCGCCCGGGGACGAGTGCGGTGGTGATGACGACATCGAAGCCCTTGATCGCGTCTTCGAGCGCTTTCTGCTGCTGCGCGCGTTCGTCGTCGGTGAGCTCGCGTGCGTACCCACCCTCACCGGCAGCATCGATACCGAGATCGAGCCACTGCGCACCGACGGACCGAACCTGATCGGCGACCTCGGGACGCACGTCGTATCCGGTCGGTCGGGATCCGAGTCTCTTGGCCGTGGCGAGCGCCTGCAGACCCGCGACGCCCACGCCGAGAACGAGCACCAGCGCGGGCTTGACCGTGCCGGCCGCGGTGGTGAGCATCGGGAAGAAGCGGGTCGACTCCGACGCAGCGAGCAGAACGGACTTGTACCCAGCGACGTTGGCCTGCGACGACAGCGCGTCCATGACCTGAGCGCGCGAAATACGCGGAATGGCTTCGACGGCAAACGCCTGCACGCCGGCGGCCTTCAGTGCGGCGATCTTGTTGTCCGCGTTGCGAGGAGCAAGGAATCCGATCAAGGTCGAGCCGGACTTCAGCTTCGCGATCTCGTCGTCGCTGGGCGGCGCGACCTTGACGACGACGTCGGCGGACCATGGGTCACCGATGGTCGCGCCTGCGGCCGTGTACAGGTCGTCGGGAATGAGCGCCCCGAGGCCGGCGCCCGATTCGACGACGACCCGGACCCCTTTCCCCGTCAGGGACGACACGATCTTGGGGACCAGTGCGACGCGGCGTTCACCGTCGCCTGATTCGCGAACGACCCCCACCAGGGGGCCGACGCTCTGCGGCGTATCCAAATGCTTTGTCTTTCTCTGATGGTGCGGTTACCGGCGACGTGGTCTCGGAGTGCTGATCGAGCGCTCGACGAAGGTCGCTGGTTGACGATGACGACGTATGGGCAAGGTAACCCACGACACAGACAGATGGGACGCGGGTACTCGATGGTGAGCGAACTCATACCGAAACGGCCCTCCGCGCTGTGGCACGGCACACGTCGATCAAGACGACGAACCCTGCGTCACAGGACGGTCAAGACGGCACGATCTCGACTTCGAGGCGGCTCCCTTAGGCTCCGGTGTCGTGACCGCTTGCATCTTCTGCGACATCGTCGACGGTTCCGCACCCGCGTCGCGCGTGTACGAGAACGACACCGTCGTGGCGTTCCTCGACATCCGTCCCCTCGCCCGTGGCCACACGCTGGTGGTGCCTCGAACTCACGCGTCGGGCATCGCGGATCTGGACCCGGTGTCGGCCGACGCTGTGTTCACGGCGGGGCGGAAGATCGCCGCAGCCATGCGGCAGTCCTCCATCGCGGCCGATGGGGTCAACCTGCTCGTCAACGACGGGCGCGCGGCCATGCAGACCGTGTTCCACCACCACATGCACGTGGTGCCCCGGTGGAGCGGCGACAAGCTGAAGTTCGCTGCGCAGTTGTTGACGCGCCGTCCGCACGAGTTGGAAGCAACGGCCGCGGTGTTGCGCGAGGCGTTGGCGCAGGACTGAGGGTGTGTCGTGCCGACGAGTGCACACGGGTTTCCTCGACCTCACACGGCTTCCAGCCGGCTGATAGGGGTGTGCGGTTCATGCAACCCGTGTGCACTCGCTCAGATGCGACATGTTGGCAGCGCGGACTGTCGTAATTGTGTCGGTGCCCGGTGCTACTACTTCCACTTCAACTGCACGACCAAACTTGGGGGGATCATGAGGGTTCTGGTAGCGACAGGGTGGACACAGGGTGCACGCGAAACCGACTTCGACTGGTGCGTGGAGGGCGAGCTGGTGTGGGTTGGTTTCCCCGTATGCGAGCGAGATGCGAACAATCCGTTCGGCGGATGCGGCTGTGGCCGTTCGTTTTCCGGCGCGAACTCGCGCAAGGCGACCACGACGGCACGAGTCTCCGATCTGGACATGACACGAGACGACTACGTCGAAGCATTGCGGGCAAGCCTCGACGCCGGTGGATACAACCCACTCGCCGCATCAGACCTGGCCGACCACATGCTCGAACTTGCATCCGACTTTCCCGAGCATTCGGTCCTGGAACGCCTGCTCGATTACGTCATCTGCCGAGCCGAGGTGACCGTCTAGGACTCGCCGAACGCCTCGGCCGCCTCCTCGAACAGCCACGCGACCACCAGCGCCCCGGGATCCACGACGCCGCGAGCAGCATCGCCGACGTAGCTCGCCCGTCCGCGACGGCCCAGCAAGTCGGACGTGGAGTCGGCGCCGGAACGCGCAGCACCCGCGGCCGATCGCAGCGCCTCGGCAAGCGGTTGTGCACGAGCCGATTCGAGCGCACTGACGGCCGGAGCGATGGCGTCGACCATCGTCTTGTCACCGACGGCAGCGCCGCCGAGATCGACGATCGCCGCCATGCCGTCGCGCGCGGCGTCGGCGAGGGCATCGGTGGTGACTCCGGACGAGCCGAGAGCGACGTCGAATTGGTGGAACCACACGCCGAACAACGCTCCCGACGTCCCGCCCGCGCTGCCGAGATAACCGTCGGCGATGCGCCGGAACACGGCCGACGGTGAGTCGTCCGCTCCGATCGTCACGCCGTCCAGAGCAGCCCGCATGTTGGTACCGAAGTCGCCGTCGCCGGCCGACCGGTCGAGGTCGGTCAATTCGTCGACGCTGCCGAGGACCTTCTCGACGAATCGCGTTGCCCACGACGTCACCGAAGGGTTGGCATCGGTCTCGTCCGTGTAGTTCAGTGCGGCAACGTCATCGGCGACGTCCTGCAGCCCTGAGAACTCTTTGCTGGGCGCGTGCGGCCATCCCGGCGCCGATGTCGGGGCGTCCCACAGTTCCAGCATGTCGTCGGTGGAGCTGATCAGCGTGATCGATGCGCCGGCCATGTCGAAGGCGGTCACGAAGGTCCCGACGAGAACCCTGCGTACCCGTATCCCCCTGCCCTTCAAGTAGTCCGCGGCGTTGCCGAACAGGACGTTCAATTCGAGCGGGTGGGTCGCGCCGAGCCCGTTGACGATCACGATCACCTCACCTCCATCGGCGAGACTCAACGACTTCAGGATCGGATCCATCAGCGCGGCAGCAAGTTCCTTCGCCGGCAACGCGGCCACACGGTCGGTGCCCCGCTCACCGTGAATGCCGACACCCAGTTCGATCTCACCGTCGGGCAGATCGAACGACGGACGGTCGGCGCCGGGAACCGTACACGCTCGGAACGCGACGGCCATACTGCGAGCATTGTCGGCGACTCGTCGGCCCAGGGCTGCGACGTCGGACAGCGAATCTCCACGCTCAGCCGCTGCGCCACAAATCTTTTCGACGGCAATGGTAGCGGCAGTTCCGCGTCGACCCGGCCCGTCCTCGGACTCGGTCGCGACATCGTCGGCCACGATCACGGTCTCGACGTCGATACCGTCGTCGGCCGCGAAATCGGCGGCGATCGAGAAATTGACCACGTCGCCCGTGTAGTTCTTGACGATGTGGAGTACACCCCCACCGGCGTGCACCGCCGCGGTGGCCGCCCGAATCTGCAGGGCGTTCGGTGAAGTGAAGACAAGGCCCGGCACCGCGCCGGCCAACAAGCCGGCTCCGACGAATCCGGCGTGCAACGGCTCGTGTCCCGACCCACCGCCGGAGAGCAGCGCCACGCGCCCTGTCGCCAGTGGTTCGCGCCGCGTGAAGTACCCGGGGTTCGGCACCCACGTGAGATCGGCAGCGATGGATGCCGCGGCGCGAGCAGCGTCGGCGACCAGGGTTCGAGGAGAATCGATGATCTTCTGCGTCGTCATGCCCCCACAGTAGGTAGCGTTTCCGGCGTGCGATTGTTTTTGGCGTCCTACCGGTTCGGCGGCCACCGAGACCGTTTTCTCGAGATGGTGGGCCGGCCTGGCCGCATCGCGGTGATCGCCAACGCGTGCGACTCGTGGCCGGCTGCGGCCAGGGCGTCGAGTGTCACCAGCGAACTGGGCCCGTTGCGCTCGGCCGGGTTCGACCCCGTCGAGCTCGACTTGCGCGAATTCGTCGGCAGGACCGCCGAACTCGCGACGACACTGGCCTCGTTCCCTGCCGTCTGGGTTCGCGGGGGGAACACCTTCGTGTTGCGAGCGCAGCTCGCACGCAGCGGTGGGGACACCGTGCTGCGTCGAATGCTTGTCGACGATTCTCTGGTCTACGGCGGCTACAGCGCCGGCGCCTGCATTCTGGGCCCCACGCTGACGGGCATCGAGTCGGCCGACCCGCCGGACGAGGTGAAACCGACGACAGGGGCGGAACCGCAATGGGACGGGCTGGGTCTGATCTCGAGAGCTGTTGTCCCACACTGGCAATCGGAATTGCTGGACACCGACGACGCGGGGGCCCGGATGGTCGGGGCCCTCCGGGCGTCGAGCGCGGATTTCGTCACGCTCACCGACGAGCAGGTACTGATCGTGGACGGCGTCAGCGAACAGGTGTACTAGCCGCTGTAGGCGACGGGCACGACCAGCGGCGACAACCTGTCCAGCGCGGACCACGTGGTGCGGCATCGCCGCACCGTCATCTCGTCCGCGTCTCGGAGCAGGAGGTCCAGCAGGTCCTTCGGCTGTTCGGACCAGTGCAACCCGAACTCTTGCGCCTCCGACGGCGAAAACAACCCCGACGAGGTGAGCGCCTCGACCCAGGTGCCCACATCGCCGCGATGAATGGCTTCGATGGTGTCGTAGTGAACCCGCGTGTTGGCGAACTCGTACGAGAACAACGCTGCCACGCAGTCGGACTTCTGCGATTTGTTGGATCGTGCCATGGGTGCCTCCTAGCGACCGTCCTTGGGACGCTAGCCCTGCGACCTGCATTTCCGAGTCGCTATACCGATACGATCTGATAACAGAGTGACTGATGTGACGTATGTGAAAGCCGCAATTGTGTGGCTCAGGTCATACGCGCGAGTAACGTCGTAGGCGTGACCATCAGCATCAGCGCACTCGATTCACTCGTCGACACGCTCGTCTCGTCCGACGTCGTCACCGATCCGGACATCATGGCGGGGTACCGCCAGGACTGGGCTCGCGATCCCGACGCCGGTACGCCGCTCGCCGTCGTGCGAGCGCGCAGCACCGAGGATATTCAAGCGGTGATGCGTTGGGCTACAGAACATTCGGTTCCCGTTGTGCCGCGCGGTGCCGGGTCGGGCCTGTCCGGCGGCGCCACCGCGGTCGACGGAGGACTCGTCCTGTCGACGGAGCTGATGCGCGAGATCACCGTCGATCCCGTGACCCGCACTGCCGTCGTTCAGCCCGGACTACTCAATGTCGAAGTCAAAGCGGCCGCCGCGGAGCACGGCCTCTGGTACCCGCCGGACCCGTCGTCGTTCGAGATGTGCTCGATCGGCGGCAACGCGGCAACCAACGCGGGCGGTCTGTGCTGCGTGAAGTACGGCGTGACGACGGACTACATCCTCGGCCTGCAAGTCGTCCTGGCCGACGGAACCGCCATGCACCTCGGCGGAGCGCGCCTCAAGGACTCGGCGGGGCTGTCCCTCACCAAACTGTTCGTCGGAAGCGAGGGCGTGCTGGGCATCATCACCGAGATCACGCTGCGGCTGATCCCTGCGCAACCACCGGCGAGCACCGTCGTCGCCTCGTTCGCGTCTCTCCGCGGCGCCACCGACGCGATTCTTGCCATCACCCGCACCATGCGCCCGGCGATGCTGGAATTCATGGACAAGGCGTCGATCCATGCCGTCGAGGACGCGATGAAGATGGGCCTCGACCGGAACGCCGAAGCCATGTTGATCGCTCGTTCCGACTCCCCCGGAGCCCACCGCACAGAGGAGATCGAGATCATCGCGGCGGCGTGTCGAGACAGCGGAGCAGACGACGTCTTCGTCACCGACGACCCGGACGAAGGAGAGGCGTTCGCCGCCGCCCGACGCTTCGCCATCCCCGCGGTCGAGCGGACGGGCAGCCTGCTCCTCGAAGATGTCGGAGTCCCGTTGCCCACGTTGGCCGATCTGGTCGAGGGCATCGCCGAGATCTCGAAGGCGCAAGACGTGGTGGTCGCGGTGATCGCGCACGCCGGCGACGGCAACACGCATCCGCTGATCGTGTTCGATCCCGAGGACCCGGACATGGAACGACGCGCGCATCAGGCTTTCGGCGACATCATGACGCTGGCAATCTCGCTGGGCGGCACCATCACCGGCGAACACGGCGTGGGCCGACTCAAGAAGGCATGGCTGCCCGATCAGGTCGGTCCGGACGTGATGGACCTGACCCGCCGGATCAAGCACGCGCTCGATCCGGCGGGGATCCTGAACCCGGGTGCCGTTCTGTAGGCAGCTTCGCTACCCGGGTGTGAAAAAGAGTGCCAGGGGACTCTTTTTCACACCCGAGTGCGTCAGCGCATCAAGGAGTCGGCGACGTCGAGGACCTCGTCGAGGATCTCGAGACCCTGCCTGATCTCGTCCTCGCTCGTGGTGAGCGGAGGCGCGATCTGCAGCCGGTTGCCGGCGACGAAGGGCCACAGGCCGCGACTCTTCGCCGCCTTGGTCACCTCCGCCATGGCCGCGTTGTCCGCACCGGTCGCAGCGAACGGGGTCAGCGGCTCGCGCGTCTGCGGATCCTTGACCAGTTCGACGGCCCAGAAGAATCCCTTGCCGCGGACTTCACCGACGCTGGGATGCGACTCTCCCAGCTTCGAAAGACCGGCTCCCAGAACGTCTTCGCCGACGGATCGCACGTGCTTCAGAATGCCGTCTCGCTCGAAGACGTTGATCGAGGCGACACCGGCCGCGCATCCCAGTACGTGACCCGAGTAGGTCAAGCCCCCGGGGTACGGCGTGTGATCGAACTGCTGCGCAATCTTTTCCGAGATGACCACGCCGCCGAGCGGAACGTATCCGGAGTTGACGCCCTTGGCGAACGTGATCAGGTCGGGCTCGACGTCCCACGCCTGGCATGCGAACCACTCACCGATGCGGCCGAATCCGACCATGACCTCGTCCGCGATGTAGACGATGCCGTACCTCGTGCACAACTCCCGCACACCGGCGAGATACCCCGGCGGAGGAATCAGAACACCGTTGGTGCCGATCACGGATTCCAGGATCAACCCGGCGATGTTCTGCGCGCCTTCGAGCTGGATCACCATCTCGAGATGCTTCAGCGCGGCGGCCGTCTCTTCCTCGGGAGACGTTGTCTCCCAGGGTGACCGGTACGGGTACGGGCCGAAGAAACGGACGACGTCGACGTTCGTGGGTTCGGTCCCCCACCGTCTCGGTTCACCCGTCAGCCCGATCGCCACACCCGTGCCGCCGTGGTACGAGCGGTACGCCGCAAGCATCTTGGTGCGGCCGGTGTGTTGACGCGCCAACCTGACCGCGTGCTCGACGGCTTCGGCGCCACCGGTCGTGAAGAACACCCGATTCAGATCACCCGGTGCTCGTTCGGCGATCATCGTCGCGAGTTCGCTCCGCTTGTCGTTGGCGACGGTCGGGGAGATCGTCGTCAGGATCTGCGCCTGTTCGACGATGGCCGCGATGATGTCCGGGTGCTGGTGCCCGATGTTGACGTTCACCAACTGCGAGGAGAAGTCGAGATAGCGCTTCCCCGTGTCGTCCCAGAACCACGAGCCCAAGGCTCCTGCAACGGTAATGGGGTTCAGTTCGGCCTGGGCCGACCAGGAGTAGAAAACGTGTTCGCTCACTTGCCACCTTCCTCCAGCGTGACTTCCTGCGGCGTGTACGACTCACCGGTCACGTCGACTCCGTCAGTCTTCAGCATGTCGAGGGCTTGCGTGACGTATTCGTTGGTGTAGGCCTCGGCGTCGGGATCCTGTGTCAGAACCGTCGAACCTTCCGCGTTGCGTGCACTCTTGGCGATCTCGACGGTCTGGTTCCACTTGCTTTCGTCGATCATGCCGATACCCTCCGGCGAAGGCCAGATCAGCTTGTTGACTTCGTTGACCTGCCACAGCTGGTGACTCGCCCCGAGGGTCGATCCGGCCGCGACGGTGATGTCACGGCATTTCTCGACGTTGTCCCGGCAGAATGCCCACCCCTTCAGCGACGCGGCGATGAATTTGACTGTCTGGTCCTTGTACGCCTGATCGTTCAGCTTCTCGGTGTTGGCCCAGATGGCGTCCTGCAGCATGGAGACGCCGTCGGAGTTCCAGTCGATGGTGGTGAAGTCGTCCGGTGTGTACAGCTGGCCGGTCGCCGGGTTCGTCGTCTCGAGCAGCTGCGCGTATTCGTTGTACGAGGTCGCCTGTGCCGCTGCGATATCGCCCGACAGCAGCCCGTTCATGTCGAACTGCTGCTGCACGAGCGTGACGTCCGACGCCGGGTTCAGCCCGGCCTTCGTCATGCCGGCGAACAGCTCGAACTCGTTCCCGTATCCCCAGTTTCCGACGGTCTTGCCGCGGAAGTCGGCCGGTGAGTTGATGTTCGCGTTCTTGAACGACACCTGCCGCGATCCCGACTTCTGGAACACCTGTGCGACGTCGGTGATGCCTGCACCGGCTTCGCGTGACGCGAGCGCCTTCGGCACCCACGCGATGGCGTAGTCGGCCTGTCCCTGAGCCAGGACCGTCTGCGGCACGATGTCGGTGCCACCGTCGACGATTTGGACGTCCAGACCCTGGTCACGATAGAAGCCCTGGTCGACGGCGGCCAGATAGCCCGCGAACTGACCCTGCTTGAACCACTGCAGTTGCAGCTTGACCGGTGTCAGTCCGTCGGCACTCGCGGACGACGTCGTCGACCCGGATTCGGTTGTGCTGCAGGCGGTCAGAGTAGTGGCAATCAGGGCGACACTGGCCGCAGCCATGCCCAAACGCTTCCAACGAGTTGTCATCGAATCTCCTGATCAGTGTGCGGACAGTAGGGAAGGTCGAGGCCTCTTCGACGCCTGCTCGACGAGCAGGACGACGACGAAGAACAGCAGGCCGACGATCATGGCCCCGACAACGTAGGACCACGCTCTCGGATAAGCGGTATTGGATGCGGCGGAGGTGATGCGGGAGCCGAGGCCGTTCTGCAGTCCCCCGAAGTACTCGGCGATGATGGCAGCGATCACCGCACCGGGCGCTGCCACACGCAACCCTGTGAACAGGAACGGAAGTGCAGCCGGAATGCGGACCGCGCGCGTGGTTGCCCAGTTGCTCGCAGCGTAGGACGTCATGAGATCGAGGTGGACCTGCGGTGACTGCCGCAAACCCTTGGATGCGCTGACGAACACCGGGAAGAACACCACGACGGTGACCACCAAGCGGCGGGGAAGGTCGGTCGTGGAGGAGTACATCGAGTTGAACAGCGGAGCGAGCGCCACGATCGGAATGGCCGCTGCCGCAGCGGCGACGGGTGAGAGCAACTCGTCGACGATGCGGGTGCGGGTCGCGAGGATGGCGGCGAGCACCCCGAGGACGGCACCGGCGAGAAGCCCGATCAACGCGTTCTTACCGGTGGCCGTCGATGCTTGCACGATCCCGCTGATGTTGTTGCCGAACTGCTGCGCGATGGCGCTCGGGGCCGGTAGCAGGAACGACGGGATCCCGGCCACGGCGGTCAGCACCTGCCACAGCACGAGCACGACGACACCGAACACGATCGGCGGGGCAATCGTTCTCATCGAACGTCGACTCCACTGACGCCGGCGCTCGTGCGACCGTGCAACGCCTCGCGCACTGCTGTGATCGAGGCGAAGAACGAAGAGCTTTCTCGTACGTCACCCTCGGCGCCGCGCACGCCGGTGATCGGCACGACCGTCGTGATCCGGCCGGGGCGAGGCGACATCACGACCACCCGATCGGAGAGGAACACCGCTTCGGGGATCGAGTGCGTCACGAACACCACAGCGGCGCCGGTCTCACCCGCAATTCGGAGCAGCTCGGATTGCATTCGCTCGCGGGTCATTTCGTCGAGCGCGCCGAACGGTTCGTCCATCAGCAGCAGCGACGGCGTCCGCGCCAGCGCACGAGCGATGGCCACGCGCTGCTGCATTCCGCCCGACAGTTCGGTCGGGTAGCGCGTCGCGAAATCCGTCAAGCCGACCATCTCGAGCAGCTCGGCACTGCGTGCGCGTCGCTCCTTCGTCGGCATCTTGTGCAGCTCCAGCGGCAGCTCGACATTGGCGCGAACCGTGCGCCAGTCCAGAAGTCCGGCCTGCTGGAACGCGATGCCGTAGTCCTGATCCAGACGGGCCTGTCGGGGCGTCTTGCCCAGTACGGCAACCGTTCCCGTCGACGCCTGGTCGAGGTCCGCGATGATGCGCAGCAGCGTGGACTTACCGCACCCGGACGGTCCGATCAGTGAGACGAATTCCCCTGCCCCCACGGTCAAGGAGACGTCTTCGAGCGCTGTGACCCCTGCGCGCTGGAACACCTTCCCGACACCGGATATTTCGATGGCATTCGTCATTGTTGTCCTGTCGTACGGCGGCCGGCGTACCGGCCGAGGAGACGTTCGAGAAGTCCGACGAGTGCGGTGACCACCACTCCGAGCAGCGCCGCCGCAAGCACCGCGGCGTAGAGGCGGGACGAGTCTCCGGTGGCCTGCTGAGAGAAAACGATGATCTGACGCCCGATACCTCCCGCTGTGCCGGTGGATATTTCGGCCACGATGGCGCCGATCACCGACGATGCCGCGGCGAGTCGGAGCGCCGGGACGAGGTGCGGAACCGAGGCCGGGAGCCGCACCTTCAGAAGCGTCGGCCACCACCCTGCCGAGTAGCAATGCATGAGCTCGACCGATGCCGTGGACGGTGCCCGCAACCCGCGCAGCATTCCGATGGCCACCGGGAAGAACGCGAGGTACGACGCGATGACGGCGATGCTCATCCACGGCTGCCACGGCTGACCACCGATCGCGATCTTGCCACCCCATCCGACGATCAACGGCGCCAACGCGATCAGCGGAACCGTCTGCGACAGAACGACGTACGGCAGGACTGCCCGCTCGACCAAGCCGAACCGTTGCATCACCACCGCCAACAGCAGTCCCACGACGCCACCGAGCACGAAGCCGAGGATCGCCAACCCGAAGCTGAACAGTCCGGTCGACAGCAATGCTGCACCCACGCTTCGAGATCCGGCCACACTGACCTCGGGCTGACCCAGAACGGAGATCACCGACCAGACATGCGGGAGGGCACCGTCATCGGTTCGCGGGAGCACGCGGGTGCTGCCGATCGACACACCGTTGGCAGGGACCAGAACCTTGACCAGTTCCCACACGACCAGGATCAACGCGATGGCAATGACGGCCATGATCGGGCGCCTGTACCGATCGGTCGTCGGGGCCGGCGCACTCGGCTCCACCACAGATGCCGCATCCAAGACCGTTGTCATCCGACCGGCCTCCGGCCTTCCCGCAGTGTCCCGACCGGCCTCCGGCCTTCCCGCAGTGTCACTGCGTAGCCGTCACTGGCGTGATCAGCTCGGGCAAAACGGATTCGCCGTACGCGTCGAGTGTGGCGGTCTTGTTGTCATGTTGCAGGTAGACAGCAAACTGGTCGACGCCCAGCTTCTCGAGTTCCTTCAATCGTTGCACGTGCTCGGCAGGAGATCCGAGCAGGCAGAAGCGGTCGATGATCTCGTCGGGAACGAAATCCGCGTGAGTGTTGCCGGCGCGCCCGTGCTGGTTGTAGTCGTACCCTTCGCGGCCGGCGATGTAATCGGTCAACGCCTTCGGAACCTGAGCGTCTGCACCGTATTTGGTGACGATGTCAGCGACGTGGTTGCCCACCATCCCGCCGAACCACCGACACTGGTCGCGGGCGTGGTCGAGCGCCTCCGCCGACCCGTCGGTGATGTACGCCGGTGCCGCGACGCAGATGGTGATCTCGTCCGGGTCGCGGCCCGCCGCCTCCGCCCCGGCGCGCACCGTCGCGATGGTCCACGCGGTGATGTCGGGATCGGCCAGTTGCAGGATGAAGCCATCGGCCACCTGACCGGTCAGTTCCAGCGCGCGGGGACCGTATCCCGCTACCCACACCTCGAGCTCGGACTTCGCGGCCCACGGGAAACGAACGGTGGTCTCCCCGATCTGCGCGCTGCGTCCGTTGCCGAGCTCACGAATGATTTCGATCGAATCCTTCAGCCGCGCAATGGTGGTGGGCTTTCCGCCGAGCGTGCGGACCGCCGAGTCGCCGCGGCCGATGCCGCACACCGTGCGATTGCCGTACATCTCGTTGAGGGTCGCGAACGTCGACGCGGTGACGGTGACGTCTCGCGTCGACGGGTTGGTCACCATGGGGCCGACGACGACCTTGCGCGTCGACGCCAGGATTTGACTGTAAATGACGTACGGCTCCTGCCACAGCAGGTGCGAGTCGAAGGTCCACACGTGCGAAAAACCATGCGTCTCCGCAATTCTCGCGAGCTCCACGACGCGCGAACTGGGTGGGGTGCATTGCAGCACCACTCCGATGTCCATCGATCAGATCAGATTCTGCGAGAGTTCGCGCTTGACGAACGACCCGTGCCCGGCCCGGCCCACGTACTGCTCCTTGTCGACGACGATGCTGCCACGCGAGAGAACGGTGTCGACGTGGCCGTCGATCTCGAACCCTTCGTACGCGGAGTAGTCCATGTTCATGTGGTGGGTCTTGTTGACACCGATGCTGGTGTGTCCGTTCGGGTCGTAGATCACGATGTCCGCGTCGGCGCCCGGCGCGACGATGCCCTTGCGCGGGTACATTCCGAACATCCGTGCGGGCGTCGTGCAGCACACCTCGACCCACTTCTCCAACGAGATCAGGCCGTTCTTGACGCCTTGAAACATCAAATCCATTCTGTGCTCGACGGATCCGATGCCGTTGGGAATCTTGGAGAAGTCACCGATCCCCATCTCCTTCTGATCCTTCATGCAGAACGGGCAGTGGTCGGTGCTGACGGTCGTGACGTCCCCGGTGCGCAGGTAGCGCCACAGTTCGTCCTGATGACCTTCCTCGCGAGAGCGCAAGGGAGTCGAGCACACCCATTTGGCGCCCTCGAATCCCGGTGCGCCGAGCTGCTCTTCGAGCGAGAGGTACAGGTACTGCGGACAGGTTTCGGCAAAGACGTTCTGGCCGCGTCCCCGTGCCTGCGCGATCTGCTCGAGTGCTTGCTTCGCCGACACGTGCACCACGTACAACGGCGCACCGGTCACGTTCGCCAGCATGATTGCCCGGTGCGTCGCCTCCTCCTCCATCTGCCACGGCCGCGAGGTGCCGTGGAAGTAGGGAGCAGTGTCACCGCGGGCGACCGACTGCGCGACCAGAACGTCGATGGCGATGCCGTTCTCGGCGTGCATCATCAGCAACGCACCGGTTTCGGCAGCAGATTGCATGGCGCGCAGGATCTTGCCGTCGTCGGAGTAGAACACACCCGGATAGGCCATGAACAGCTTGAAACTGGTGACGCCCTCGGATACCAACTCGCTCATGGCTTTCAGCGAATCGTCGGTGACGTCTCCGATGATCTGGTGGAAGCCGTAGTCGATCGCGCACTGGCCAGCGGCCTTCTCGTGCCACTGCGCCAGCGTGTCCTGAACTCGTTGGCCGGGTGTCTGAATGGCGAAGTCGACGATCGTGGTGGTACCGCCCCATGCCGCGGCGCGGGTACCGGTTTCGAAGGTGTCGGATGCGAAGGTGCCGCCGAAGGGCATCTCCATGTGGGTGTGACCGTCGACCCCTCCGGGGATCACGTACTTGCCCGTCGCGTCGATCACCACGTCGGACGTGGCAGCGAGGTCGACGCCGAGAGTGGTCGAACCCGGTTGCAGCACAGCGACAATGGTCTCGTCGTCGATCAGGACGTCGAGCGGCTGCGATCCGGTGGGCGAGACCACGGTACCGCCGTGGACGAACGTCGTGGTCACGGCGCGACCAACGGTCCGTAGGCGTCCGGTCTGCGGTCTCGGTAGAAGGCCCAGCGATCACGAACGGTCTTGATCAGTGACAGATCGAGGTCACGGACGACCAGTTCGGGTGCCGTGTCGGACGCGACGTCGCCGACGAACTTTCCCTCGGGATCGACGAAATAGCTGGTGCCATAGAAGTCGTCGTCGCCGAATTCCTCGATGCCGACGCGGTTGATGGCACCGATGTAGTACTCGTTCGCAACCGCCGACGCCGGCTGCTCGAGCTTCCAGAGGTAGTTCGACAGACCGCGCGAGGTGGCGGACGGATTGAAGACGATTTCCGCGCCGGCGAGGCCCAGAGCGCGCCACCCTTCCGGGAAATGCCGGTCGTAACAGATGTAGACACCCACCTTGCCGACCGCGGTGTCGAACACGGGCCAGCCCAGGTTGCCGGGACGGAAGTAGAACTTCTCCCAGAAGCCGTTGACGTGGGGAATGTGGTGCTTGCGGTACTTGCCGAGATACGTACCGTCTGCGTCGATCACGGCGGCGGTGTTGTACAGGACGCCGGGCTGCTCCTGCTCGTACACGGGCAACACCATCACCATGCCGAGTTCCTTGGCCAACGCCTGGAACCTCTCGACCGTCGGACCGGGAACGGATTCGGCGTAGTCGTAGAACTTCGCGTCCTGTTGCTGGCAGAAGTAGGGGCCGTAGAACAGTTCCTGGAAGCAGATCACCTTGGCACCCTGCTCGGCGGCTTGCCGGGCGTAGTCCTCGTGGGCCTTGATCATCGATTCCTTGTCACCGGTCCAGTTCGTCTGAACCAGCGCGGCACGCACGATCGTCATGTCAGCAATCACCTTCCGTGGACAGGTAAGTCCTTCGTCTGTGTGATCCTGCACCCTGAACGCAATGGTTTGTGTAACAACTGGGTGGTAACAGTTTCCGATCGGTAAATTCATTGTCCGGGCGATCGTTTTGCCGAGGTCGTCTGCTGACAATGTGACCATGCCGACCGCCGAAGAAGGACTCGTCTCGGTTCTCGGCGACTTCGTCGGACAGCTCGACGACCGTACCGCGGCCGGTATCGCCGCAGCTGTCAGCCGCAGAATCCGTTCCGGCGCAGTGCAACCCGGTGAGCGACTCCCTACCGTCCGGGAACTCGCCCGCGAGCTCAAGGTGTCGCCGGCCACGGTCAACCAGGCATGGCAGGCACTCGCCGGGCTGGGGGTCATCGTCTCCCGCGGACGCGCCGGAACGTTCGTCACCGAACCGGGCGCACGAAACGGGACCAGATACTGGCGCCTGCATCCGCCGACGGAGAACGGTTTCACCGTCGATCTATCGCGCGGGACGCCCGACCCCGCGCTGCTGCCCGACCTGTCGACCGCGTTGAAGACGGTCGCCGGAACCGATCTCGCCGCCAACTACCTCGGCGATGCCGTCCTACCCGAACTCGACGCCGCCATGAGAGCGACGTGGCCGTTCGTCCCCGAACGGATCGCAGTCATGGACGGTGCGCTCGACGCCGTCGACCGCCTCCTGCGCGCCCATGTGCACATGGGCGATCGCGTCGTCGTCGAAGATCCCTGCTTTCCGCCGTTCCTCGATCTGCTCGCTCGCGTGGGAGCCAAACCAGTTCCGGTGCCGGTGGACAGCGAAGGTATGCGGGCCGATCTGCTGGCTGTCGCACTGCGCGTGCACTCACCCGCTGCCGTGATGCTGCAGACCCGCGCACACAATCCGACCGGAGTGTCGCTGACCGAGTCGCGGGTGTCTCGATTGGCACGCATTCTCGAGCATTCGGACGTCGTCGTCATCGAGGACGATCACTCCGGTGACGTTGCCGGGGCTGCCGATCTGTCGCTGGGTTCGTGGATTCCGGGCAAGGTGGCGCACGTGCGGTCCTACTCCAAATCGCACGGCGCCGATCTACGGCTGTCGGTGCTCGGGGGCGCAGCAGCCATCGTCGACGACGTGATCGAACGACGGATGCTGGGGCCCGGCTGGACCAGTCGACTGCTGCAGCGGTTGTTGCTGGCGATGCTGGACGATCCCGTCGCATCGGCCCGCGTCCGCGACGCCCGCGATACGTACCGAGCGCGAGCGGCGTCGTTGATCGACGCTGTGTCGTCTCGGGGCGTCGACGTCGGGCATGTCGACGGTTTCAACCTGTGGTTGCCCGTGCTCGACCAGTCGGCGGCCATGGTCTCGCTCGCCGCAGCCGGAATCAAGACTGCGCCCGGTGAGGTGTTTCGCGTGGCCGACTTCACCGATCATCATCTGCGCGTCACCACCTCGTCGTTGCAGGCCGGGGATATCGACTGGGTGGCAACGGAACTGGCGGTGGCTGCTCGTACGGAGCCGCAGTACGGTAGGCGGAGGTAGGTTTCGGCGCCGACAACCGAACTACCCCGTCACCTCCACCGGCAACTGGTCCAGCATCTGCACCGACGACCCGTCCCAGTGGTAGCGGACGAGGGCGGGGCCACCGGAATGACTCGCGGTCGATTCACCGGGCAATAACCACCCGTACGACGCCGTCACGGTGTCATCGCTTTCGGCCACCACGTCCGTGAAGCCGTACGACTTCGACGTCGCCGTTCCGAGATACGTGTTCTGGTTGAAGAACAGCACCGCAACCGGACTGCTTCCGGTCGCGCCGTAGACGAACGCCTTGGCCCACGACAGCGTCGCGCACGGGTTTCCCCGCTCGACGACGTTCCAGCCGCCGCCGTCGAACAGTTCCGGCAGCGAGGACACCGCACCCTGAATCGTCGAATCCGTGACGCACGAGTCGGGCTGTGCCGGAGCCGAAGTCGAGTCTGCGTAACCCTCTCTGTCGGTGACCTCCGGCGGTAACTCGTCGAGCATCTGCACCGACGACCCGTCCCACTGATAGCGGATCGACGCGGGACCGCCCGACAGTTGTGACGTTGCCTCGCCGTCGCGCAGCCACCGGTACGACACGGTCACGGTGTCGTCGGTCTGCGACTCCACGGACGTGAACGAGTACGACTCCGACGTTGCCGTACCGAGATACGTGTTGTCGTGAAAGAACAGGATCGTCACGGGGCTCGCAGCCATCGCCCCTTCGATGTGGGCGTCGACCCAGGACAGCGTGGCGCAGGGGTCGCCTTGTTTCGAGACCTTCCATCCGAAGCCGTTGAAGGGGTCGAGCGACGCCACTGCATCCTGAACGACCGAATCGTCGACGCAGGTGGGCGACGGGTCGGCGGCAGGGGCCTCGGTGGTCGCCGCCGGAGGAGTGGCAACCGTTGTCGTCGTCGCCGCCGACGACGGTGCCGCGGCGGGAGTACCGGTTTGCGAGCCGGCGCACCCCGACGCGACCAGCACGACGACGGCCAAGCCCCCGAAGAGCGTCACTCTGTTGCTCGTCATCCCGTCACCTCGACGGGAATCGATCCGATCGTGTCGACGGACGACCCGTTCCATTCGTAGCGCACCTGCACCGGGCCTCCGGTCGGCGAGTACGGGTCATCGCCGGGCAGAACCCACCGATAGGCCACCGTCACCGACGTGTCGTCGTGACTGACGAAACGCGTATATGCGTAGGCAGTGTCAGTGGCTGTACCCAGGAAGTTTCCGTCGTGGAAGAACAGAACGTGGACCGGTTGAGCCCCGTGCCAATCCTTCCCGTTCGCCTCCACGAGGAAGTACGTAAGTGTCTCGCACCTGCTGTCGACGGCACTGAGTTGCCACTGCCCGTCGCCGATCCCCGACGTGATCGCCCTCAGCATGTCGTCGTCCACACAGCGACCGGAAGACGGGGGAGGTGGCGGTTCCGTCGACGTGGTCGGCGCGGGATTCGGGTCCGGCGGGTTCAGCACTTCATCGGGAAGCTCGTCCAGCATCTCTACCGACGACCCGTTCCACCGATACCGCACCAGCGCGGGCCCGCCGGTCGGATTCGCGTTTGCGTCATCAGGATTGAGCCACTTGTACTGAACGGTCACGGTGTCGTCGGTCTGCTCGGCAACGGAGGTGAATGCGTACGGCCTCGATGTGGTCGTCCCGAGGTAACGCCCGTCGTGGAAGAACAACACGGTTTCCGGGCTGCTCCCCGTGGCGTCGACGATGGACGCCGTGGCCCACGACAGCGTCGCGCACGGATCGCCCTGCTCGTCGAGTCGCCACGCGCTGGCCATGAACGGTTCCAGCGAATCGATGCCCTGCTGCACGACGGAATCGTCGACGCAGGTCGGTGACCCTCCTCCCCCGACGGGTACCTCCGTAGTGGTCGGCGGGGGCGTAGGGCTCGAAGTCGTCGTTCCGGTCGGCGGTGACGACGACGATGGCGCGGTGGTTCCGGGTTCGGACTCCACTGGGCCACAACCCGACACGATCAACGCGACGACAGCCATGCCTGCGAGAAATACTGTTCTCATGCCCGGTCCATCAGGGCCGACAGACCAATCGTTACGTCGTTTCACGACCCGTCACCGAGTCGAGACCGAACCGAGCTGCCAGCGCTACCAGCGGTAGTCCAGGAACTTCCCGTCGAACGTCACCACCACGCGGTCGCCATCGGGATCCGGCCGGCGCGAGACGTCCAGCTTGAAGTTGATGGCGCTCATGATCCCGTCGCCGAATTCTTCGTGAATCAGTTCTTTCAAGGCCGGTCCGTAGACCATGAGCGCCTCGTGGAAGCGGTACATCGTGGGATCGGTGGGAACGGCGCCGTCCCACGGCCCGCGGTACGGCTGAACGGTGAGCGCCAGCGTGGTGTCGGCGTCCAGCTCGAGGATGGCAGCAACCTTCTCGGCGAGGTCGGCCGGCACCGGGTGCTGCCCGAGCAGTGCGGCGACGGTCCAGGCCGGCGCCCGGTCGATCGCCTCGGCGAGTTGCGCCCAGGTGACTCCGTGGCGAACCTTCGCCTCGAGTACTGCTTCTGCTGCCTTCTTCTTGTCGAGCGCCATCACGGCCCTTCCGATCAGCGGCCGCGGCCGGTGTGTCCTACTGTTCTGCGCAGCAGGAGGAGGTGCCGATTGTTGCAGCACGGCGACGTCATTGCAGGGCACCGCGTACAGAGACTCATCGGCCACGGTGGGTCGAGCGAGGTCTATCTCGCGGTCGACGAGAGCGGCACGGAGGTGGCGCTCAAGATCCTCACGGCCACCGAGTCCCACACGGAGTACGGGCGTAGCCGATTCGACCGCGAATTCACCATCGCGTCGGAGTTGCGCCACCCCAATATCGTTGCCGTGTACGGGCATGGCGTGTACGACGGCATCCCGTACACCTCGATGCAGTACGTCGAGGGTGTCACTGCGGCGCACTTGGCGTCGCGGGCTCCGGATCGTCGCCTGCCTACCGCCACGGTCGCCGACATCGTGAGCGATGTGGCCGCTGCGCTCGATTACGCCCACGAATGCGACATCGTGCACCGCGACGTCAAACCGACGAACATCCTGGTGTCCGCCGAACGGTCGTCGCTGACGGACTTCGGAATTGCACGTGTGCTCAACGACGTTCGACCGCTCAATCGCAACGGGCGCATTCTCGGCTCGGTTCCGTACGCGGCCCCGGAATTACTGCAGGCAGGTCGCCTCGACGGCCGCGCGGACGTGTACGCGTTGGCGTGCACATTCGTCGAATTGATTTCCGGCACGCCGCCCTACCCGCGTTCGACGGTGTTCGGCATCGTCTCCGCGCACCTCTCGTCATCGCCTCCGTCGGTGAGCTGGCGCGTGCCGTCGATACCGCGAGCTGTCGATTCGATTGTTGCCAAGGCACTTTCGAAGGACCCAGCCGACCGCTACCGCACTGCGGATGAATTCGCAACCCTCCTCGCACGCGCGATGTACGTCGACTCCCCGGTACCCGTGACCCCCGTTCACAGACGACGTTTCTGGCGGGCGCGCCGGTGATTTATTTACGAAACCTCGTTGTTGCATAAATGAATTCGGCAAAAGAAGGTCAGCCTGACCTTGCTGTTGCTTTCATGAAACGGGCGCTATCTTCGGTGCTATGACAACACTCGAAATGCCCCACGTCAGCGAATGTACGGTCAGCAGCTGTTCGTACAACCACGACGGATGCCACGCTTTCGCCATCAACGTCGGCGGATCGAACGGAAGTGCCGATTGCGGCACCTTCATCCCGCTGTCCACCAAGGGCGGACTCGACACCGTGTCCACCCAGGTCGGCGCCTGCCAGCGCGTCGACTGCGTCAACAACAAGGACCTCGAGTGCAACGCCGCGGCTGTCCGCATCGGCGCAGGCGAAGGTTCGGACACCGCGAACTGCCTCACCTACGAGAAGTCCTAGCTGAATCCCAGCACCCTCTGACCCCACACCTCGCGTAATTCCTTGTCGGGGTCGTCGACGAGCGAATCGTTGCCGTCGATCACCAGGGTGCGACGTCGTACATCGTCGTACGGCGCCCAATGTTTCGAGCCGTCCAACGCAGCAGGTACACCGTGCCACGCGAACGCCACCCAGCGTCGCTGAATTCGCCGGGATACCTGCTGCGCCGCTTTGCGTCCACCGAGCCAGAACGTCGGGTCGCGGTCGAACGTCCCGAAATTGCCGAAGACGTAGGGCAATTCGGTGGCGTGACCGGCGCCGACGCGGGCCGCGCGCAAGACCGGTGTTGCGTGGTCGAACCGGTAGACGAACGTTTGCGAATGCGTGCAGTGTGCCTCCGCGATCCACAGGCTGGGCATCCGAAAACCTGCGTCACGGGACAAGGCGATCGCGCCGCTGCTTTTCGGCAGGTCGGGATAGGCGGCCATGATCTCGGCCACGCGGGCCGGCGCCAGGTCGGGGTGATCGACGGCGATGGCGTCGAACATCTTGGAGACTGTGTCGGACGTGACGGGCATCAACGGCGACCGCATCAACCGGAACACCGACGCCTCGTCGTGATTCGATCCGATGATGAGCGGAATCTTGTGCGAGAAGCCCTTCTGGAACGCGGCCACCGGATAGCGCGGGACGATGTCTCCGTCGACCACCGGGGCCAAACCCAGTGTGCCGGGCACCTTCTCGGGTATCTCGTAGACGAGCTTCTCACTCGCCTCCACAATTTTCTCGAACGGCATCGTTCGTAGTTCCGACGCCCTGTCCTTCGACAGTCCGACCAGTTCCATGAACCGCCGCGCGACGGTTTCCGCCCGGTCCGGTCCATAAACGGACGTCGCGGGCGAGCTCTGCGCAATCGCCTTGTGGAAGAGCCCCTCCGCTTTCGGAGACGTCATCAGCGTCGTGATGGAAGCGCCGCCGGACGACTCGCCGAAGACCGTCACATTGGCCGGATCTCCACCGAACGCCTCGATGGACGACCGCACCCACTCCAGTGCGAAGATCTGATCTCGCAGGCCGATATTGGTGTCGAACGTGTCGGAGACGGACGACAGATCGACCCAGCCGAAGGCCCCGACTCGGTAGTTGATCGTCACGATGACGACCTCCCCGAGGTGCGCGAGGTTGCGGCCGTCGTAGATCTTCTGGGCGGAGGACCCCAGCGCGTACGCGCCGCCGTGGATCCACACCATGACCGGTCGGCTCACACCGTCGGGACGCGGCGCCCACACGTTGAGCGACAGGCAGTCCTCTCCGATGACCATCTTCGGATCCATCGGGACCGGACCGTCGCGTCCCTGCGGCGCCATCTCGCCGAAGTCCTTGCCGTCGAGCACGTCGGTCCAGGGCTCGCGGGCCACCGGGGCACGAAAACGGAGATCACCGACGGGTGGTGCTGCGAAAGGGATGCCCTTCCAGCTGACGATGTCACCCTCCGCGTAGCCGCTAACCTGCCCGCTGGGTGTGTCGACGACGAGCGAATCCGTTCTCACCGACGCCATCGTACAAACGACCGAGGTCGTCCCGACCACTCAGGAAACGAGACGACCCAACGCGAGGTAGGCGACGGGCGAGTAGCCCAGTACCAGCGGGGCCAGACCGCTGACGGTCAACCACGTCCTGGTCCCACGCTGCCCGCTCCCCCGCACGGCGTCCTGGACTCCGTGCTCGAGAGTGAGGCCCAGCGATTCGGGGCCGACCCAGGCTCGCCACAGCCAGGTCCGCGCCGGTTCGTCGACGACGAGAACCTCGAACGTCACTTCGACCGCGAGCGGTCCGTGGACGGTGCCGGTGGTGCCGTCTCGCAAGCGGTCGTCACTGGCGTCGACCCCTCGTATCTGTGGCGACCACGACGTCCACAACAAGGGGTTCATGTAGCGCTCCCACACCAGGTCTGCGGGCGCGGGCCCCGTCTTCTGCAATGTGGTCTGCACACGAGGTATTCGGAAACGGCTACGGTTTCGATCATGGCCAACAGGTGTGGGCGAGTGGCAATCGTCGTCGGGTGCGCCGCGGCGGTGCTGAGCGGGTGTGGCGGCACCACCGTCGAAGGAAATCCCCGCGGAGACGGAAGCCCGCCGACCACAGCCACGACTCGCGCGCCGACGTCGACGACGACCGGATCCAGCGCGCCGAGCACCACGACGACATCGACCACCGCCTCCACCACGAGCACTACCACCACGACCACCACCGCCCCGGCCGTCGACCCGTCGACGTACGCCGGATCCGTGTCGGGCAGTTACTTTTTCACGTCTCCGAGCGGCAAGTTCAACTGCGGGATCATCGGCGGTGAAGCGCAGCCCTCGGCGGGGTGCCAAGGTGACCTGCCCGCCGACGCCCCGAAGGTGGACGGCAGTGGATCGCCCGGAACATCGGTGTTCCCGAACTCCATCGAGGTGGCGGGCGGCGAACCCGGCCGGTTCGTCAGTCTCGGCGACCCGAAGTACACCGATCTGGACGCGCCCGCCCAAGCGCTTCCGTACGGGGCTCCGTTGTCGGCCAACGGTTTCACGTGCGCAGTGGACGAGGCCTCCGGTGTCACCTGTACCGATTCCGACGAGCACGGTTTCACCGTGTCTAACACTGCGTTCAGGGTCTTCTGACCAAAGCGTCTCAGGGCGGGCGTAGGGTGCGAAAAGTAACCGCAACTCACCTGGAAAAAGTAGGCGCACTATGACCACTCAGGCGTCAGCCAACCACACGGCAAAGGTTATCGGTGTCACCATTGCCGCGGCCGTCGGTGGATTCCTCTTCGGCTTCGACAGCTCCGTCATCAACGGCGCCGTCGACTCCATTCAGGGCAATTTCGGTCTCGGTGAATTCTTCACCGGGTTCACCGTGGCCGTCGCACTTCTCGGCTGTGCGGCCGGCGCATGGTTCGCCGGTTCGCTGTCCGACCGGTGGGGTCGTAAGAAGGTGATGCTGCTCGGTTCCTTCTTGTTCATCATCAGCTCGGTGGGGTCGGGCTTGGCCTTCAGCGTGCCCGATCTAATGGTCTGGCGCGTTCTCGGCGGTCTGGGTATCGGCATCGCGTCCGTGATCGCGCCCGCGTACATCGCCGAAATCGCACCCGCACGGATGCGAGGCAGCCTCGCCTCCCTTCAGCAACTTGCCATCACCATCGGCATCTTCGCCGCACTCTTGTCCGACGCCGTACTGGCCAACACCGCGGGCGGCGCGTCGAACGACCTCTGGTTCGGAGTCGAGGCGTGGCGGTGGATGTTCATCGTCGGCGTCATCCCCGCCGTGATCTACGGCGTGCTCTCGCTGCTCATCCCCGAATCGCCTCGTTACCTCGTGGGCAAACACCTCGACGAAGAAGCCGCCGAGATTCTCGCGAACATCACCGGTGAACTTCATCCGAACGAGCGCATCCACGAGATTCGACTGACCCTGCGGGCCGAGCAGAAGTCGTCCTTCGCCGACATTCGCGGGCCGAAATTCGGGTTGCACCCGCTGGTGTGGGTCGGCATCGTCATGGCCGTCCTGCAGCAATTCGTCGGCATCAACGCGATCTTCTACTACTCGACGACGCTGTGGAAGTCGGTCGGCTTCACCGAGGATCAGTCGTTCACGACGTCCGTGATCACCTCGGTCATCAACGTTGCCATGACGTTCGTGGCCATCCTCTTCGTCGACCGTGTCGGTCGACGCAACCTGCTGATGGCCGGGTCGATCGGCATGTTCGTCGGTCTGATCATGGCGGCCGTGGCCTTCTCGCAGCAGATCGGCAGCGGCGACGAGGTCAGCCTTCCCAGTCCGTGGGGCGTCGTCGCGCTGATCGGTGCCAACCTGTTCGTGGTCTTCTTCGCCTCCACCTGGGGACCGGTCATGTGGGTGCTGCTCGGGGAAATGTTCCCGAATCGGATGCGCGCCATGGCCCTGGGCATCGGTACCGCGGCGAACTGGATCGCCAACTTCGTTATCTCCCTGCTGTTCCCGTCGCTGACGGAGATGGTCGGACTGTCCATCGTCTACGGCGGTTTCGCCTTCTTCGCCGCAGTGTCCTTCTTCTTCGTCAAGCGCAACATCCCCGAGACGAAGGGGATGGAACTCGAAGACATGAAGGCCTGACAGCCGCTGCTTTCACCGACCCCGCACCTTGAGGTGCGGGGTCGGCTGCGTGCAGGCCGGAGGCCGGCCGGTTTGATGCTATCTTCAAGGTGTTCTTTGACACGGGGTGCTTCGCCGACAGGGCGAGGCTGAGATGACACCCGAGAACCTGATGCAGGTAATTCTGACGAAGGGATGTCACAGCTGTGACTGCTGTACCTGATACGCGTTTCACCGACGATCTGTGGCTGCAGACCAAAGCTCTGCGTGAGCAGATCGACGAACTGGACTTTCTCCGGCGCCTCGGTGACGGGACGCTTCCGCTGGATGCGTTCCACACCTACATCGAGCAGGACGGCCTGTACCTCGAGGGGTACGCGAAAGCACTGGCACTCCTTGCCTCCCGCGCTCCCGACGCCGAGAGCGGGGCGTTCTGGGCGACGTCGTCCGCGACGGCTGCGGTGGTCGAGAAGTCGTTGCACACCTCGCTCCTCCCCGAGCGACCCGATGGCCCGAGCGCACATTCGCAGTCGTGCCTCGGGTACGTGTCGTTCCTGATCGCCGCGGCCGCCACCGAGTCGTACGGTGTCGCTGCCGCCGCTGTCCTGCCGTGCTTCTGGATCTACGCGGAAGTGGGCCGCGATCTGGCTGCGTCCGCGCAGGACGTTCTGGCGAGCGACCCGAACCATCCGTACGCGCGCTGGGTCACCACCTACGACGCCGAAGAGTTCCAAGAATCCGCACGTCGAGCACGCGAATTGGTCGACGCCGCAGCCGAATCCGCAACGGGAGGCGAGCGGGCGAAGATGGCCGGCGCATTCGTCGTCGCCATGCGCTACGAACTCCTGTTCTGGGACACCGCCTTGCACCCACAGCCTTGGCCCGCGTCGTGAAGAAACTCATCGCGCTCGCCGCCGCCGTCACCATGGCGCTCACCGGGTGTGCCGCGTCGGACTCGGCGAGCCCGGACACCATCGACTTCGCTCTCGACTGGACCCCGAACACCAATCACACGGGCCTCTTCGTCGCTCAACAGGAGGGTTTCTTCGCCGACGCCGGGCTCACGGTGAACGTGTTGCCGTACAACAACACCTCTCCCGACACCCTCGTCGATTCCGGAAACGCCGAATTCGGGATCAGCTTCCAGAGTTCGGCGACTTTCGCTCGGGCGGCCGGCGCACGTACCGTCTCCGTCCTTGCCCCACTTCAGCATTGGGCCACCGGTATCGGAGTACGCGCGGACCGCGCGGACATCACGAGCCCTAAAGACCTCAGCGGCAAGACGTACGCCGGGTTCGGCGACGCCGGTGAGGACGCGACACTGAAACAGGTCATCGCAAACGACGGTGGCAGTGGCGATTTCGAGACGGTCGTGCTCGGAACCTCCGCCTACGAGGCGGTGTACAACGGCCAGGCCGACTTCACTGTGTCCTACGACGCGTGGGAAGGCCTCGAGGCTCAGCGCGCGGGTACGCCCATGAAGTACTTCCAGTACACCGACTTCGGGTTCCCGGACGCGTACGCCATCGTCGTCAACGGTAACGAGCAGTGGCTCGCGGAGCATCCCGACGAAGCGCGAAAGTTCGTGCAGGCGTTGCAGAAGGGTTACCAGTTCGCGGCCGACAACCCGGACGAGGCAGCGCAGGATTTGATCGACGCCAACCCCGGCGCGTTCACCGACGAGGATCTGGTGCACGAAAGCCAGAAGGTACTGGCCGAGAAATACATGCTCGACGCCGATGGGCGAGTCGGCACCCAAACCCTGCAACAGTGGACCGGCTACTCCGACTTCCTCTACAAGGCAGGCGTTCTCACCGACCAGAGCGGCGCACCACTGACGGCCGAACCGGATTGGTCGACGTACTTCACCGATGACTACCTCGCAACGGACTGAACGGTGGGGTCGGTTCGTGCCGGCACTGGTGGTCGTCGCGGCACTGCTCGTGGTGTGGCAGGTGTACGTCGACGTGGCAGGCGTTCGCCCGCAGATCCTGCCGTCGCCCGGACGGGTGGTGTCGCAGGGCTGGTCCCAGCGAGACGTGATCGCCGGACATGCATGGTCGACGCTGAAGGTCACTCTCCTCGGGTTCGCGCTCTCCCTCGTCGTCGCATGGATTCTCGCTGTGCTGGTGGACTTTTCGCCGTGGCTGCGGCGTGCGCTCGTTCCTCTGTTCGTCGTCTCCCAAACGCTGCCGATCATCGCGATCGCGCCGCTGATGATCATCTGGTTCGGCTTCGGCATTCTGCCGAAGCTCCTGGTGATCGCACTGGTGACGTTCTTTCCCATGGCGCTCGGCCTGATCGAAGGATTCGGCTCTGCCGACCGTGACGCCGGTCGGCTGCTGCGCAGCATGGGGGCGTCGAACACACAGGTGTTTCGCTACGTGCGACTCCCGTCTGCGATGCCGCGTTTCTTCACCTCGCTGCGTATCGGGATCACCTATGCCGTCGTCGGTGCGGTGTTCTCCGAATACGTCGGTGCGACATCGGGTCTGGGCATCTACATGAGCCAGCAGAAGAATTCCTTCCGCACCGACCTCGTCCTCGCCGCCGTCGTGGTGACCGCAGTCATCAGTGTTGCCCTGTTTCTCCTCACCTACCTCGCGGAGCGTCTCGTCGCACCGTGGGTACGAGCGGACGCGTCATGACGGTCACGCTCGACGAGGTCGTCAAGTCCTACCCCGGAACACCGGTGCTCGACGGCGTCAGCCTGACGGTGCACCCGGGCGAGTTCGTCTCGATCATCGGGCCGAGCGGCTGCGGAAAGAGCACGATCTTCAACCTGCTGGCCGGACTCGACTCCCCCGACTCCGGGACCGTCGACGCGCCTCGCTGCGGATACATGCCGCAGAAGGACCTTCTGTTCCCGTGGCGGTCGATTCTCGACAACACCAGCCTCGGCCTCGAGGTTCAGGGCGCGGGCAAGAAAGAGGCGCGGGAGCAGGCTCGAGAACTGTTCGGCGTCTTCGGACTTGCCGGGTTCGAGAACGCGCGTCCGCGCGAATTGTCGGGTGGAATGCGTCAGCGCGCCGCGCTGCTGCGGACGGTGGTGCAGGGCCGAGACGTTCTGCTGCTCGACGAACCGTTCGGTGCGCTCGATTCTCTCACCCGCACGTCGATGCAGGATTGGCTCCAGGGGGTGTGGCAGCAGTATCGGTGGACGGTACTCATGATCACTCACGACATCCGCGAAGCGATCTACCTCTCCGATCGCGTGATCGTGTTGTCGCAGCGACCTTCTCGGGTAGTGACGGAGTTGTCGATCGAGTTGCCGCGACCCCGAGGTGTCGACGTGATCACCACCGAGGATTTCGCCCGATACGAACGACGATTGCTTGCCGTGCTGCACGCGTAGATTGGCTGCCATGACGACACGGGTCGAACATCAGCAGGACCGACAGCGCTTCGAGATCTTCGACGGCGACACCTTGGCCGGGTATTCCGAATACGTCGAGCACGACGGGGTTCGCGACTTCAACCACACGGTCACCCTGCCGGAGTTCCGCGGCCGCGGGCTGGCGGCGACGATCACCGAGTTCGCGCTCGACGACACCCGAGATGCCGGCGCGAAGGTCGTTCCGACGTGTTGGTTCGTCCGCGACTTCATTGCCGCCTCGGACAAGTACACCGACCTGCTGGCCTAACGCGCGACGCGTGCCGCCTCGGTGCGGTTCCGTACGCCCAGCTTGGACAGCACGTTCGACACGTGGACGCTGACAGTCTTGACGCTGATGAACAGACGGTCCGCGATCTGTTTGTTCGTCAGGCCCTCGGTGATCAGGTCGAGCACGTCGCGCTCGCGTGGCGTCAGGGTGCTCGGCATCGGTTCGGCCACTACGTCGTGCCGGACGGGAATTCCCAACTCCCGGTAGATCTCGAGCGCGGTTCGCCGCGACTCGACGTCACCCGCTTCGAACAGACACCGGGCTTGTTCGTACGGCTGCTTGACGAACAGTGCGGCGGTATCCAGCCACGCCGTCCGCGCGGAGTCGATGTCCGAATGATCCAGCAGCGCAGTCAGATGTGTCTCCTCGGCTGCCAACCTGGCCGTCCACGCCCGTGTCTCCCATCCCTGCTCACCGCCCAGCGACGCCGCGTAGTCGATGGTGAGGCGCCCGTCCACGAAGAATCCCGACGCGCGAGTGCGGGCCGCGTCGGCGGTGAGGGCGCCGCTGACAAAGCCGGCTCGCACGGCGGAGGCGCCGAGCGAGCTCAGGCGCAGCCTGGCCGCGAACCACGGGTTGTGCCACTGCTTGGCAACCAACGCCACGCCGGTGACGACGGCGTCCATCGCCTCCGAGCTTCGACCGTGAAACATGTTCAGGTCGAACAGGGCCGACGCTGCCTGGAGGGTGATGAGACCGTCCTGTGAACCGAAGTCCCACACCGCGTTCACGTCGTCGGCGACGGTGTCGTCGCCCCGAGCGGCACGCGCCGGCAGGCCCGCTGCACGCAGTTGGGCGCGGGCCAGCGCGGGCGCATCGCGCCCGGTCAGGTCGACGGCTCTGAGCACGTCGTCCCATTTTCCGAGGTAGTACAGGCTCGTTGCCCGGTGCACGCGGGCCAAGGACGCGTAGAGATCCCACGACCGTCCCGATTCTTCGGCTACGGACACGGCGGACGCGAACGAGCGCAAAGCAGATGAGAAGTCACCCTCGTCGAGATCGAACATCCCGATGTTCATCAACGAGCGAAGATGCGTACCCACCTCGCCGTTCTGCTCGGCCAGCGATGCCGACTCCGCCAGAAGCTGCCGGGCCCGCTCGGGATCGCTCAATCGCTGATGCATGCGCGCCAGAGTGATTCGCGCATCGGCCGACAGCGCCGGCTTGTTCTGGTCGGCGGCAATCGCGATGGACTCGCGCGCCCACGCCAGCGACTCGTCGTAGCGCCTGAGCGATTCGGTCGCACGGGCTGCGAGGGCTGTCAACCGTGCTCGCCATTGAGGATGCGCGTCGAGCGTTGCGACGTCGAGTGCGGACATGGTCCACTGCAGAGCTTCGACTTCGCGCTCCACCTCGAACGCGGCACTCGCCCCGGCGTAGAGAAGCTCGATGCGCTCCAGGTCGTCGGCGCCGCCACCGATGCGCTCCAGTTCGCGCCGAACCACCGACAGGGCCCGCATCCCCTCTCCTGCAACCCCCGCCGCTTCCGCGTAGTCGAGCACCAACCTCGTCTCCGTGGGTTGGTAACCGTCCGAGAACAGCTCCAGTGCGGTGTCGAAGTGAGCCATCGCCTCGCTCGGTGCAGGGATTGTCATGGCCTCACGGCCCGCGCGAACGTGGGCGGAGTAGGCGGTCGGCAGATCGTGTGCCAACTCCGCGTGCCGAGCCAGATCGGCTGCAGCGCCGGGGTGTTCGTGGCCGGGCAGGATCGAGGCGAAGCGGGTGTGCAGCCGATTGCGCTGCCCTGGTAGCAGATCGGAGTAGAGGGCCTCCCCCAAGAGTGCGTGGCGGAATCGATAATACGAACCGGACACCACGGCAATCTTCGCGTCGACCAACTCGCGCAGAGCGGGTTCGAGGATCTCGTCGGATACCTCCACCACACCGGCGAGAACGTCCTGCGCCGAGCGGGGGCCGGCCACCGCCATCGCGTCGGCAACGCGGTGAGCAGTCTCCGACAACCCGTCGACACGCACCAGGAGAACATCGGCGAGGGCCGGCGGAATCACCGAATCACCGCGGCTACGAGCCGCTTCCAGCTCCTCGAGAAAGAAGGGGTTACCACCGGACCGGTTCACGATCTCGCGTCGTCGTGGATCGGACCGCTGCCCGGCCTGAATGGATTCGAGCAATCGATGCGAGAGCTCCCCACTGAGCGGCTCGACGTCGACGCGGCGGACGGTGGGCATCCGCGTCCATTCGGAGAGCGTCGGGCGAAGAGGGTGGCGGCGATGTAGATCGTCGCTTCGGTAGCTCACCACCAGCGATACCCGGTCGGTTCTCAGGCGAGCGAACAAGAACGACAACAACTCTCGTGTCGACGTGTCCGCCCAATGCACGTCCTCGACGATCAGCAGGACAGGCTGCTCGTCGCCGATACTCGTGACGGCGCCGAGCACGGAGTCGAACAACAGGCCCCGGCTGGGCCGCTCGTCCGCCGTGTCCGCGCCGGGATAGAGCCGAGAGGCGGACGGGTAGGTGAGGCGGATGCTCTCGGCACGTTCGGGTTCCACGTGCTGCAATCGAGCAAAGATTTCGGTGAACGGGAGGTAGGGCGCTCCCATGCCACCGAGGTCGAGGCAATGGCCGACGAGAACGGCCCAGCCACGCTCACGCGCGCGGGACGCGAACTCGGCCAGCAACCGCGTCTTGCCGACACCAGCGTCTCCGGAGACGACCGCGATCGAACGGTCGGCGTCTCCGAGGCCGTGCAGAAGCGCATCCATTTCGGTGCTTCTGCCGATCAGGGGACTGGTGGGGAGCACGCGCTCATCATTGCGCACCCCGAGGGCGGGGTCTATGCAGTTACCTGTCGATGCGTCGGGGTGTGGGTGTGGCTGTCGACGAAGTAGTACAGCCGCTGCCAGATACTCGGGCGAGACGGGCTTGCCTTGGCACGCTCGCGGCGCCGGTAGGCGTCGAGCGAACGGGCGACACGGTTGTTGTATTCGGTGAGGGAATCGTATGTGGGGTTCATGGATGTAACCGTCGTCCGATGCGTTCGCCGGCACATCGGACGAACTCCCGAACCTTTCGCCCGTGTTGTTCCCTAGGGAGGGTCAGGCATCCCTAGGGGTTTCGACGATCGTCATGACCGACTCTTTTCGCAGATCGAAACCGAGCTGGGTGTAGAGCCGGATCGCACCGACGTTCGCCGCCGACGCGTGCAGGAACGGCGTCTCCCCGCGGGCAACGATGCCGGCGCCTACCGCCCGCATGAGACGGGTCGCCAGGCCCTCACCGCGGAAATCCGGGTCGGTGCATACGGCGCTGATCTCGGTCCATCCCGCGGGGTGCATGCGTTCCCCGGCCATGGCGATCAGCCGTCCGTCGCGGCGGATACCGAGGTAGGTGCCCAGCTCGATGGTTCGATCGAGGAACGGGCCGGGTTTGGTGCGGGCGACGAGATCGAGGATGTCCGGCACGTCGGAACGTCCGAGTCGCGTTGCGTCGGGTTCGGGCGCAGTTGCGAACAGCTCACCGGTCATCTGGACCAGACCGAACTGGGAGACCAAGCGCCACCCGCTGGGCGGCGTCGGGTTCTCGAGTTCGATGAGCGGCAGCGTGACACCGGGTCCGCCGAGCGCGGCGAGATCGGCCCAGTCGTCGTCGGCCATCAGTAGTGGGTGCGCGATGAACGGCGCCACATCACGCTGATAGCCCGCGACGTTGCCGTGGGTGACGCGGAACCGGCTGTGTGCTCCGTCGAGCGCAGAGCGGACCGGAGTATCGAGTGGGGAGTAGTCACGCACTCGCGACACGATACTTCCGGCCACGCCCTGTCAGCGCTCGCGGTCTCACCTCCACACCGGGACCAGGGCGCGGAGAATCGACTTCGACTTTCGGACAACGGGTTTCGATTCGACAGACTTGCTGCGCTCGTACGCGAGCAACGACCGTTCGACCCTCTGTCGGTGTTCACGGACGAGGTGTTCGTAGTGGTTCATGGTGGCGTCACCTCCTCTCGGGGGCAGCGGAAGTAGACGGGTCCCGTCACAGGGGTCCGTCGAGAAAGGGGGTGGTGCGACTAGCGCACGAGCGGCAGGTTCTAAGCCTGCGAGGCGACTCGGAGGATCGCGGAGGTACCGCGGCGCTGGAAGACGATGTTCGTGTTCACGCGGATCACCTCGCTCTGCTCTCTCAATTCGGTGGACTCATCATGCCCGGGGAGGGCGGGGCAGCGCCACCGAATTAAATTGTCGGACCTGCGGACGGGCCGGAGGCCGGTTTGTGTCGGACCTGCGGAAGGCCGGAGGCCGGTTTGTGTCGGACCTAGCAGCTACGGTCCGCTCATGACTGATGTCGACGATTTCGACCGCTCCGTTGCCCTGGCATGGCGCGGCTGCCGAGGTGCGCTTGCCGATCACGTTGCGGAGATGCGCGACGGTGACACGGTGCTGCTGATCGCAGTGACGGACGACCCCGAGGAGGTGACCGCTCCGTGCGTGCAGCTGTACGCCTGGGACGACGCGAGCGGCCCAGAGGACGGTCCTAGTCGGTTCGTGCGGTGCGAGGTGTTGTCCAATCACTACCTTGCGGACGATCGAAAGCTGACCCCGGCGGACGAGGCTTCGCTGCGGTCTCTGGGGTTTGCGGATCCCGTCGTGGGGCCGGAGTCGACGTCGGAGGAGCCGAGCAACTGGTTCCTGGACCGCCCGCGATCGTTTGCCGACGAGGTTGCGGCCGCGGCCGTCGCCGTCGTCAGGGACGTGTTCTGCGTTCCGCACCCGGTGTTCCTGGAGTCCGAGTCGTCGGGTGCCGACTTCACCGTCTCCGACCCGCCGCCGCGGGCATCGCTCGATCTTCGGGCCGCGGTCACGATCGTCTCACCCGATCACCGCCGGTCGCTGATCGAGGACACCCTCGAACAGATGTTGGGTTTCGTTCCCCCGGTCGACGAGGACGGCGACATTCCGCTGCGGCTCGGATCTGCGTGGATCTACCTGTGCCCCATGGACGATGCGCCCTTCGTGCAGATACTCGCGCCCATCGCGGCGGCCGTTCCCGACGTACGCAGTGCGGCGGCGATCGTCACGGAGATCAACGCTCGGTGGCCGCACGTCAAACTGCTGCTGCAGGAGGATCGCGTCGTGGCGACGATCGAGATGTCGGTGATTCCGTTCGTGCCGCAGCATCTACTGGACATGCTCGCCGTGATGGAGCGGTTCGTGGCGGAGGCTGCGCACGATGCCGTGATCGCCCTCGACGCGGTCCCCTACATCGATGCCCTCGGCAACGTCACCTCGATGGAGAACGATTCGTCGGTCCTGCCGCTGGAGCTACGGGCGCTGGTCGAGTTGGTCTGGCAGCACGGGGACGGTGTGGACGTGGACGACGTCGTCGTCCTCGGCGATCGGGACCGGCCCACGATCGGTTGGTACCTGAACTTGGCGCAGGAACAGACACACGCGGCCCGGGAGCGCGCGGAGGCCACCGACGATCGCCGGATCATGCGCGCGGCGTACGAGGACCTCGCAGTGTGGGAGACCACCGTGGCCCTGTTGACGGCTGCGCATCGCCGATTGGTCGTCGGGGTCGAACCGAACCGTGAGGTGTTCGGCAGCCAGTTGGAACTCTTTCGCAACCCGGGTGAGAACACCCTGTTCGACTAGCGGGCAAGGCGGCGGGCTCGCGCACCGGACGCAACTGCAGCCAACACCGCCAGAACCAGCATCGGCGGAACGACGCCCACCGAGGGTTCGATGAGCACGAGGAGAACGGGCAGACCGAAACCGAGGTAGGTGCCGATGTAGAACAGGCCGGTCAGCGACCCTCGTATCCGCGGCGGCGCAAAGGATTCGAGATCGAGCAGTCCTGCTCGGAGGCACAGCCCGTAGGCTGCGCCGAGCACGAGCAAGCACACGGCGAACAACCACACCGGTGGGTGCGACCCGCCTGCTGCCACCAGTAGATAACCCACCGCCGCGAGCCCCGCTCCGGCGACGCCGGTGCGGGGTCCCCAGTTGCCGCGCCTCGCCGCCGTCTGCACGGCGATGCCGGTGATCAGGGCCGTGCCTGCGGCAATTCCGGACAGAAGGGGACCTTCGAGTTCGGTCGGCATGCGGGACGGCAAGGTCACGAAGGCCAGAGTCACACTCGCAAACACCCAGAGCGACATGGGCAGGGACCAGCTCAGGGCCGACGTCGCCGAGTACTCGCGGTCGTCTGTGGTCGCCGCGGTGGCCGACGAGGTAGTCGGGACCCTGCTCCACAGGACGGCCGACACGATCGCCACCGCCGAAACGACCGCCGAGACGATGAACGGAAGCGCGATGGGCTCCGAGGAGAACTGGCCCACAATGCCGCTGACCAGCGGCCCGAAGGCAAACCCCGCCGTCAGGAACACCCCGGCGAGAACGGTGCCGACAGAACCACGAAGATCCGCGGCCCACGCGGTTCCGGCTCCGATCGTCAATCCAGCTCCGATTCCCACCACGAGGCGCCCGATCAACAGGCCGGTGGAGTCGTGCCAGAGCAGAAGGGACACGGTTCCGGCCGTGGCGACAACCGCCCCTGGAATCACCACGGGTGCGCGGCCGACTCGGTCGGACACTGTGCCGCCGAAGAACAGGCCCGGCAGCAGACCCAGCGCGTAGATCCCGAAGACTCCGTCCAGCAGCGCGGCGGACAGGCCTTCGGATTCCTTCAGTGACGGAATGACGGCGGCGAAATGGTTTGCCGCCCAACCCGTCGTGAGCAAGACCGCGAGTACCGATGCGAATGCGCGATTCGTCACTCGTTCATTGAACCAGCAACGTGGCTCGGTACCCCCACTACCCTGGAACCATGATCGTTACCCCGCGCTACGGTCATGGCGCTTTGTCCGATGTGATGCCGTCCGTCCTGGGAGCGCTCGGCGTCGCCGGCGAACACGACCGCCTCGACCTCGGCGTTGACGGCATCCGGAAAGCTTGTGTGCTGCTCGTCGACGGCCTGGGTTACGAGCAGCTCGTCGCCAACCCGACTGCCGCACCGTTCCTCTCCCGCTACACGGGCCGTTCGTGGACCGCCGGTTTTCCGTCGACCACCGCCACCAGCCTGGGGTCGATCGGAACGGGATTGCCTGCCGGTGAGCACGGTGTGGTCGGTTACCTCATGGCTCTGCCCGGATTCGACCGTCCCATGAATCCGCTGAAGTGGCAGTTGCACGGGCAGGCGGATCACGGCCACCAGCAGAAGGTGAACATGCTGACTGCGGCCGTCCCGGAGGAGATTCAGCCGCGGGCCACCGTCTTCGAGCGGGCTGCAGCGGACGGTATCACCGTCTCGCGCGTCGCTCCGTCGTACCAGAAGGACTCCGGCCTGACCCGAGCCGTGCTGCGCGGCGGCGACTTTCGGACCGTGGTGTCGGCGGGTGACCTCGTCGCCGAAGCGAGATCGGCGCTGATCTCGGACGACCGCACGCTGGTCTACGCCTACTACGCGGACCTCGACCTCACCGGTCACGTCCGTGGACCTCGTTCTGCGGCATGGGCTTTCGAGCTGTCGCAGGTAGACCGTATCGCGGAGGGCATCGCGAACGAACTTCCCCGCGATGCGGCCCTGATCGTCACGGCGGATCACGGCATGGTGCAGGTGGACGGGCACGTCGATATCGACGCCTCACCTGCGCTTCGAGAGGGCGTTCGGATGATCGCCGGAGAGCCGCGTGCGCGGCACGTGTTCGCCGACGCCGGTTCCGAAGCAGATGTTCTGGCGGCATGGTCCGATCTGGACGGATACCTGGCCGTCTCGCGCGGCGACGCCATCGAGCGTGGATGGTTCGGGCCGATCGTCACCGACGCGGTCGCCGAACGCATCGGCGACGTGGTTGCCGTGTCCCTCGGCCCCGGAGCTCTGGTCCGCCGCGGCGCCGAGCCGATGCAGTCGAAGCTCCTCGGCCATCACGGATCGCTCACGTCGGCCGAGATGCTGGTGCCGGCGATCGTGGTCTCACACGCCCCATAGCGCGAGGAGCGTCAGCAGCGAGGCAGTGAGCGCCAGCGGCTCGTCCAGCATGATGTGGTGTCCCGCACGGGGAATCACCACCACGGACGCGTTCTTCCCGAGAAGGTGATACATCTGCCTGTCGGCGTTCGGCCCCACGAGACCGTTCTCTGCGCCGAACATCATCGTTCGACAGCTCAGTTCGCCGATCGCGGCGACGTCCGGTCGAGCCCCGACGAACACGCGCGGGTCGAACTTCCACCGCCATCCGTCGGGTGTCTCGACCACCGACCGCTCGGCGACGTACTCGGTGATGAACGGTAACGAGTTCGGCTGATCGGGCACCGGCCGGAACCGGCTCACCAGTTCCGTACGCGTCGGGTAGGTGCGCACAGGGCCGAAGGCGCGTTTGTCCGCGGCAGCGCGCTGTTCCGGGGTCCGTTCGGTGAGCGGCGTGTCGATCACCGCGATGCCGGAGAATGCGTCGTCGAGACGCCCGGCCACCAGTGAGACCCATCCACCCATGCTGTGTCCGATCACCGTCGGAGGGGCCGGGAAGTTCGCCGTAGCGGTCACCGCGAGGGTCTCGCGGGCCCAGTCTCGCAGGTCGTACATCTCGCGGTGGCCGCTGTCGCCGTGCCCGGAGAGATCGAACGCCACTACCCGGTACGCGCGGGCGAGGACCGGCGCAATGTGGTCCCACCAACGGGAATTGGCGGCGCCTCCGTGCACCAACACGATTCCCGGGCGCGCCGGATCACCCCACGACCGAACCCGGATCGAGCACCCGTCGACGAGAAGATCCCGCTCGTCGGCAGGTGTGGACGTGGCGTCGACGAACCAACTCGGAACCGCTTCGCTCACACCAGACCTCGATCTCGCCGCAGAACTCCCAACAACTCTTCGTACGGGCCTACCACATAGGCGTGATCACCCGCGGCGAAACTCGTTCCACGCCGAGGAGGATGTTCCACGTCGCCGGTGGCTGTCCGCCTGAGTGCGATGACCCGTGTGTTGGCGGACAGTTGGTGCATCGCCATGCCGTCGAGTCCGCCGTCGGCGGCCACCTCGAGGCGGCCGACCATGAACGACTGGGTTCCGATCGAGAAGGTTCCGAGGACCTGCAGTCCGAGCGCCGCTCCGATGAACCACGGCGCCGCAAGCTCTTCCGTCGATCGGACGTTGCGAAACCCGAACCGGTGCGCCACAGCGTCACCGAGCGAACGGTCGAACACCCGCATCACGACGGGTACACCGGGCCGCCCTGGCGCGTCCGGCCACCGGTCGCCCAGTACCCCGCGAACGGCGATACCGGTTTCGATGTTGACCATGTCGTCGCTGGTCAGCACGGCAACCGCGGAGGCGTGCGCCACCCGCGCGTCGACGAGGGTGTCCGTGACCGTGGCGTCGCCGAAGATGACGGGTACACCGAGTGTCGCTGCAGCGGAGACGAATCGGCTGTTCGCCGACCGCTCGATCACCACGACGTCGCGTCCGCGCGATTTCAGTTCGCGCGCCACCCGAATGCCGAACGCGCCCAATCCGATCACTACCACGTGCCCGGTCATGAACCGCGCCGCACGTTTGCCGGCGGTCTGCGAGAGTCGTCGGCTGATCAGCAGTTCCGCGAGGAACGCCATCAGCAGCGCCGTGGTGGTGACTCCGGCAAACATCAGGACGATCGAGAACAGGCGCAGCCAGACGGCCTGATCGCTGAAGGTGAAGTCGCCGTAGCCCACGGTGGCGATGGTCTCGGTGCTGAAGTACAGCGCGTCGAGGATGCTCATCCCCGGCTTCGTGTACCCGACCCGCAGGATCGTCGACGAGATCACCAGCAGTGTCAGGAGAACGCCGAGCATGCGGAAGAAGTTGGGGTTGGTGTCCTCGACGAATCCGCGGACGGCCGCGCGAACACGATCGCGCCTGCGTGGACCGACGGACCGTTCGCCGACGTAGGCCCCCCGCTTCAAGGAAATGTGGGCGCGGTCGAAATCGTCGTCCGTACCGAGCATCGTGGCGACGTCGCCCGGACCCACGAGGTGATCGCGGCCCGGACACGCGATCAGGCCGCCGCCCGCGCTCACCACCGCGACAGGGGCCAGGTCGCCGTACAGCGTGCGCAGCGTGGACTTCTCCGAAACGTCCAGTTGCGCTGCGACGAAACCGATATCGGCGATCTCGACGTCGTGCACCGCGATCCCCAGACAGGCCTCGACGACGGAGGGAGCGGCGAGATCGGCGATGTCCAGCACGGCGCCGGGGCCGCCCCCGTGGTTCATCGCCCCGCCGACCGTCGCATTGGACAGCTGCGCCACGACGTTGACGTCCGGACGCAGTTCGCGTGCCAGAAGGGCGGTTTCGAGGTTCCACAGCTCGTCCTGTTCGACGCAGATGACGGCCATGGCCGTCGACAGTCCGGCCGCGGCCAACGCGTCGGCAATTCCGATTCCCGCGACCAGGTGCGGAACGTTCCAGCGTGCCGCGGCAGCAGTGAGTCGCGGATCGGGGGTACGACCCACGACCACCACCTGCTCACCGGACGCAACGAGCTGGTCGACGATGCGCATGCCGATGCCCGCCACACCGCACACGATGACGTGACCGTTCAGTTCGTCCATCGCTCGGGCCTCCCTCCTGGTCGGGACTGTAGCGCCGAATTCGAATCACGCCGATGCGAACTCTGTGCCTCCGCCGCGATTCGCCCTACGGTTGGTTGCATGTCTCTCGATATGCACTGGTTTCTGCCCACCTACGGCGACAGCCGCCTGATCGTCGGCGGAGGGCACGGAATGCAGGCCGGAACGGCGGGAGGCGATCGCCGCGCCACCATCGGCTATCTGTCGTCGATCGGTCGAGCCGCGGAAGAGTTCGGATTTCGGGGCGCGCTCACCCCCGCCGGTGCGTGGTGCGAGGACGCGTGGCTGACCACCGCCATGCTGTCGCGCGAGACGGAGAAGTTGGCGTTCCTGATCGCCTTCCGGCCCGGACTGATCAGTCCTACTCTCGCCGCGCAGATGTCGGCAACGTTCACCAACCACGCGCCCGGACGACTGCTGCTCAACGTCGTGACGGGCGGCGAAGCGCACGAACAGCGGCAGTACGGTGATCATCTCGACAAGGTGCAGCGCTACGAACGCACCGACGAATTCCTCGAGATTGTTCGCGGGCTGTGGCGCGGCGAGACGGTCACGCACCGCGGCAAGCACATTCAGGTCGAGGACGCGGCCCTGCCGTTCGTTCCGGATCCGACTCCCCCGCTGTACTTCGGTGGGTCGTCCGGGCCGGCCGGGCCCATCGCGGCCCGTCACAGCGACGTCTACCTCACCTGGGGCGAGCCGACGGACGCCGTCGCGAAGAAGGTCGAGTGGATCCGCGGGCTGGCCGCCGAGCAGGGGCGGACCGTGCGCTTCGGCATCCGGTTGCACGTGATCACCCGAGACACGGCCGACGCCGCCTGGGCGCAGGCCGGGCAACTGATCGAGGCCCTGGGCGAGGACACCGTGGCGACGGCACAAGCCAATCTGGCGCGCAGCGAGTCGACGGGGCAGCAAAACATGCTGGCCCTCCACGAGGAAAATCGTCGGAACGGTTCGTGGAAAGACGCACGCGCACTGGAGATTCGGCCGAACCTGTGGGCCGGTGTCGGACTGGTCCGCGGCGGGGCCGGCACGGCACTGGTCGGTAGTCACACCGAGGTGGCCGAGCGCATCGCCGAATACGCGGCGGTGGGCATCGACGAGTTCGTGTTCTCGGGCTATCCGCACCTCGAGGAGCTGTACTGGTTCGGCGAGGGCGTTCTGCCCCTGCTTCGCCGGCGCGGTCTGTTCGGCGACGGAACCGACACGCCTGCGTCGTCCGGTCACGTCCCGTTTCTGCCTGCACGGTGACGGTACTGGAGACGGCCCGAGCTCTCGGAGAGCAGTTCGCGGCCGGTGCGCCGGAGCGCGACCGAACTCGGACGTTGCCTCGCGCGGAGATGGACGCCCTGTCCGCGTCCGGACTGCTCGGTATCACCGTGCCAGCCCGGTTCGGCGGTGTCGAAGCATCGGTATCGGATCTGGCCGAGGTGTTTCTCGCTCTGGCCGAGGGCGATCCGAGCGTCGCTCAGATTCCACAGAGCCACTTCACGTTCCTCGAGGCATTGCGCTTGCAGGGGACGGCGGAGCAGCAGGCATTCTGGTTCTCGGAAGCGTTGGCCGGCAAACGCTTTGCGAATGCGCAGAGCGAACGTGCCACACCGGGAATCGACATCGATCTCACGACACTCTCGGACAGCGTGCTGAGCGGCGTCAAGTTCTACTGCACCGGAGCGCTTCTCGCCGACTGGCTCGTGGTGCGCGCGGTGGTCGGCGACGTGGAGGCACGGCCGCAGAACAAGGTGATCGTGTTCGTTCGGGCCGACGCTCCGGGCGTGACGATCGAGGACGACTGGGACGGTTTCGGACAGCGGACCACGGCCAGCGGGACCGTGCGACTCGACAACGTGTCGGTGGAATCGTCTGCGGTGGTGTCGTTCTCGCCCATCTTCACCGTTCCCACGACGTACGGCGCGCGGGCGCAACTGCTGCACGCCGCCATCGATGCCGGAATCGGTCGTGCGGCGGTACGGGTGGCTCGTGAGGCACTGGCGAAGGCCCGCCCGCACTTCGAAGCCGGAGTCGCCGACGCTGCAGACGACCCATTGCTGATCCAGCAGTTCGGTGACGTCGAGGTGGGCGTACGTGCGGCCTACGCCTTGGTGCGCGACGCCGCGCGCTCGATCGACGCGGCCGAGGCGGACCTGACCGACGCGGCCACAGCCGAGGCCTCCATCGCCACGGCGGCAGCGAAGGTAGCGTCGGTGCGGGCGGCTCTCGACGCGGCCGCCGCCCTGTTCGATGCGGGCGGAACACGCGCAGCCGCAGCGTCGTTGGGCCTGGACCGACTGTGGCGTGACGCCCGCACGCACACCTTGCACGACCCGGTGCGGTGGAAGGTGCAACACATCGGGCGGTACGCGCTGTCGGGGACGCGACCACCCAGACACGGCCTGATCTGAGCGGAACCCAGTGTTCGCTACTGCGCGGTTGCGCGAATGGGTCTTCCGAACTGCGTCCGCACCCCCGGCGAGAACAGCACCGAATCCGGGGGACGCGACGCGACGTCGCCCAGCCCTGCCGCGGCGAGCAATTCGTCGTCGCATCGCACGAGCGACGCGTCCACCAGGGACCACTTGCGATGGACGTTGGGGACGAACAGCAATCGCCCGGCGACGCGGGTGTGCATTCCCCACCGCGCGGTGAGAAACACCCCGAGCGGGTCGTCCGACATGTCACGCGATCCGCGCCGGACCGCGAAATCTGTTGTGGCGCCGCGACTCGGCGGGGCGATGCGCCTGCTTCGGAACCCGATCTCGCTACCGTCGTCGTCGATGTCGATCGACGACCATCGGTACTTGACACCGGCCGCGTTGGTGGCCAGTACGACAGCGGCGCGGCTGGCTTCCAGTGACCGAAAGACCACTCCCCTGCGCCCGTCGCCGTCGACCGAGTACAGCCGCACATTGATCTCGGGGAACGTCCCCACGTAAGGGATGGGGTGGCCGTAACCGAGTCCGGCGCCGACCATTTCGAACCCGATCAACCCGACCCAGGTGGAACCGTCGTGCACGTCGGGCGAGACTCCGTCGGGAAGCAGCGGGGCGACGAGGGCAGGGTCGACGCGCCAGTGCAGGAACGTCAGCCGTTCCCACCGCTGATCCATGACGATGGGCCTCGGTAACCGAGGTGGCCGGGGCCAGAGTTCGGCGTCGGGTGAAGCCATCGATCAGCTCCCGAAGAGGTTCTTGACCTTGAGCACCAGTTCGTACACACCCCACGCGAACGGCAACCCGACCCAGAGCCAGGCAACCGCCATGACCGGCGCGGGCGCCGATTTCTGCTCGCTCATGACGTGGCTCCTGCCTTCTCGACTTCGGGGTCCGTCTCCGAGAACTTCGGATCGACGGGCTTGATGAGTTCGTTCGCCACGAAACCGACGGCCAGGAGGCAGATCATGGTGATGAACGCCGGCACGTACCGGCTGGTGGTTCCCGGCTCGCCCGCGTCGGCGATGGCGTTGACGATCAGTGGGCCGAGCACCCCGGCCACGGACCAGGCGGTCAGCAACCGGCCGTGGATGGCGCCGACCTGGTAGGTGCCGAACAGGTCTTTCAGATACGCCGGCATCGTGGCGAAGCCGGCGCCGTAGAACGAGAGGATCAGCAATGCGCTGACGAGGAACAACACCTTGTTGTTGTTGGTGAACAGCGTGATGTAGAGGTAGAGGAGAGCGCCGCCGCCGAGGTAGATGCGGTAGATGTTCTTGCGCCCCACCAGATCCGATACCGAGGACCACAGGAATCGTCCGAGCATGTTGGTGAGCGAGAGGAATGCGACGAATCCTGCAGCAGCGGAAGCAATCGCCTCCGGAGCCGTGGGGTCGGGGAAGAAGTCGGTGTAGATGCCGGCGGCCCTCTCCAGGATGCCGATACCAGCAGTGACGTTGAAGCACAGCACGATCCACAGGAGCCAGAACTGGGGCGTCTTGATCGCGTTGGCCGCGGACACCTTCGCCGCCTGAACACCGGCCACTGCGACGGGCGGAGTCCATCCTTTCGGCTTCCAGTCGTCCGCGGGGACCCTGATCAGCACCACACCGAGTGCCATGAAGACTGCGTAGCCGATGCCGAGGGTGAGAAAGGTCTTGGCGATCGACGCGTCGGAGATTCCGCCGTAGGCGGTGAACAGCTTCGACGTGAGCGGCGAGGCGATGAGCGCGCCGCCGCCGAAGCCCATGATGGCGATTCCGGTGGCCATGCCGGGGCGGTCGGGGAACCACTTCATCAGGGTCGAGACGGGGCTGATGTACCCGATGCCGAGGCCGATGCCGCCGATGACGCCGTACCCCAGAATCACGAGCCAGAACTGGTCGAGGCTCATACCGAGGGCCGACACGAGGAGGCCGGAAGAGAAGAAGGTCAGCGACATGGCCATCGCCCAGCGCGGGCCGTGCGTCTCGACTCGGGTGCCGAGCACCGCGGCCGACAGACCCAGCATGACGATGGCCAGCTGGAACGGAATGGCCGTGAGGGTTCCGCTCAGTCCCAGCGACTTGTCGGACGAGATGGCCGCCTTGAACACACTCCAGGCGTATGCCTGACCGATGGCGAGGTGAATGGCGAGCGCGGCCGGCGGGATGAGCCAACGACTCCAGCCCGGCGGGGCGACGATGCGAGATTTTTCCAGTATGGCGGGAGACACAGTTCTGTGTCCCCAGTCATAGAACTATTCAAACGATCAACGTTTCTCGATCTGGTCTCCGACGTTGTGCGTGTTGTCGGCGGACAACTCCCGCGATCCGGACCGTGCGATGAGGTCGCCGATCTTGCCGTCCAGATCGACCGTGCGCTGCAACGCTCCGAGGGTCCGGTGATCTCGTTCCGCATCCGCGAGCTGATCGACGATGCGAGAGAGTGCGCCGACCCGGTCCACCAGCTGATCCCACACCGGAATCAGGTCGCCTTTGCGCAACAGCACCTCGCGGCGGCCGACCTCGTCGCGGGCATCTCCTTCTTCGAACGCCGCGGTCAGCTCCGTCTCGACGTCGGCGAGCTCGGTCACGTCGACGGAGATCTGGATCAGCTCTTCGCCGACGTCGAGTTGGCTTCGCTGAATCGCGAACACCTCCGACCGCCACATCTTCGACGCCTGAATCCGGTCGTGGTACGAGCCCGCGAGGAACAACATGGTGTCGAACCGGTCCGCGAATCGATCGGCGTCGCGGCCCGCGACCGCCCGAGCCAACTCGGGAACTCCCCGTCCGACCGGTTCGAGTCGATCCGCAGCCACACCGACCACGATTTCACGCGCCCGATCGAGCGGTCCGGGTCCGAGCCCGAGTGGCGTCGGCGTCCGTGTCAACGCGGTGAACAGCGCAACTCGCTGTTCGAGGTCGAGGTGAACGCCGTCGCGGCGGTCCTTGCGAATCGCACGAACTCCCCGCGCGTAATGATGGATGGACAGTTCGAACGTCGATTCCGCTTGTCCGTACCGCCGCGCCAGATGTGCGCGGCGCTGCTGTAGCGCGAGACGGGTGGGACCCATCCGCAGTCCGTCGAGCTTGCCGTCCAGCCAGTTCATCTCGTCGCAGAGCAGGCGCAGGGCTCCGAAGCCGCCGATCGACGGAAACAGCTTGCCCGAGCGGAGACGATTCAGGACGATCTGGCGCGTCTCGATATCCACCCGTCCCACCGCAATCAGCACCGCAGCGCGATCGGAGAGCACCTCGTGGCGACCGTCGAGGCGCGCGGCATCGCACCACGCTCTGATGAGATCACCGCGCCGGGTGCGCTCGTCGATCGGATCGTCTGAGTCGTCCATGCACTCCACTGTCCCAGAAGACCTAGACTGGGGCATCGTGACCAACACCGAGAATCTGCGTCATCTCGCCGACAGATACGGCGTCGCCACGTCGTACGAGGGATGGGACAAAGCGCGCCGCGACGTGAGCGAGAAGACCCTGCAACGGGTCCTCGGCGCACTCGACGTGCAGGCGACCACCGACGCCGACGTGGAGCAGTCCATCGCCGATCACGATGTGGCCGACTGGCGCCGCGTTCTCCCGCCCGTCGTCGTGACCACCGAGGGCACCCGCCCACACGTGTGGGTGCACGTTCCGCACGGCGGGAGTGTCACCGTGACCATCGAGACCGAATTCGGCGACACGGTCGGCGCCGAACAACTCGACGTCTGGTTCGACCCCCGCGAGATCGACGGAACCCTCACCGGTCGAGCCACTTTCGCACCCCCGGCCGATCTGCCGCTCGGGTGGCACACCCTGCACGCCACCGGTTCGGTGCACGCATCGTGCACCCTCGTGGTCACACCCGCGACTCTGTCCACCACCGAGGCCGTCTCCGACCGGCAGCGGTGGGGTCTGCTCACGCAGTTGTATTCCATCCGCTCCGAGAGGTCCTGGGGCGTCGGTGATTTCGGTGATCTGGCCGATATCGCTTCGATCATGGGCGAGAACCACGGAGCGGACTACGTCCTGATCAATCCGGTACACGCGGCGGCTCCGCAACCGCCGATCGAAGCCTCGCCCTACCTGCCGACCACTCGTCGCTTCTTCAATCCGCTCTACATTCGCGTCGAGAACATCGCCGAGACAGCGCAACTGAGCAAGGAGCGCTTCAGCAGGGTCACCGAACTCGCGAGCAAGTTCACCAAGGTCAACCACAAGACCAAACGGATAGACCGAACCCCGTCCTATCGAGCGAAGCTGCTCGCACTCGAATGGATCTTCGTGGTGCCGCGCAGCGCGAGTCGGCAGGCCTCGTTCGAGCGGTTCTGCACACTCGAGGGTGAGGGACTGCGCAACTTCGCGACGTGGTGCGCCCTCACCGAGAAAATGTCCGCGGACGATCCGCGGTGGACCACCAAAGCGGCTGGGCCGGAATCGGAGTGGGTTCGGGGGCAACAGGCGAAGTTGGCCGACCGTATCGAGTTCTACAGCTGGTTGCAGTGGATCTGCGACGAACAACTGCAGCAGGCGCAGGTTGCCGCCCTCGGGGCAGGCATGGACATCGGCGTCGTCCACGACCTCGCCGTCGGGGTTCAGCAACACGGCGCCGACGCATGGGCACTGGGATCGGCGTTGGCGGAGGGCGTCACCGTCGGCGCACCGCCGGACAATTTCAATCAGCAAGGGCAGCAATGGAATCAGCCGCCGTGGCGACCCGATCGGTTGGCCGAGCTGGGGTACGCCCCGTACCGGGACATGCTGCGGACGGTCCTGCGTCACGCCGGCGGCCTCCGTGTCGACCACATTCTCGGGCTGTTCCGTCTCTGGTGGATCCCCACCGACGCGAATTCTCCGGCCGAAGGCACCTACGTCCGCTACGACCACGAGGCGCTGATCGGCATCCTGGTGCTCGAGGCCGAGCGTTCGGGCGCCGTCGTGGTCGGTGAAGACCTCGGTGTGTTCGAACCCGTCGTGCAGGACTACCTCGCGGAACGTGGCGTGCTCGGCACGTCGATCCTGTGGTTCGAGAAGGACGCAGACGGCGCCCCCATCCCGCCCGAGGAGTACCGCCGTCTGTGTCTGACGTCGGTGACGACGCACGATCTGCCGCCGACGGCCGGCTACCTCGCGGGTGAGCACATCGACCTCAGATCACGGCTCGGGCTCCTCGAGCGCGACGTCGAGGAAGAGAAAGTGCACGACGCCGAGGGCCGGGACGCAGTGCTCGCGCTGGCTCGTGATCGGGGCCTGTTGGCCGACGACGCGACGACCATGGAGACCGTGGCGGCGCTCCATCGGCTGGTGCAGCGCAGTCCGTCACTTCTGCTCGGAGTGGCGTTGGTCGACGTGGTCGGTGAGCACCGGATCCAGAATCAGCCCGGCACCGACGAGACCCAGTACGAGAACTGGCGCATTCCGCTGGCCGACGCGGACGGGACGGCGGTCATGGTGGACGACCTACGTGACGCACCAGACTTGCTGGCGGACTGACACACGACCGTCCATCCACGCGGACGATCCGAATACCGGGTATGGACACCTCCGAGTTGCACACCGTCGAGAAGACCACCATGCAGCGCGTCGCCAGCTGGATCGCACTGCCCATGATGCTGGCCAGCCTCATCGCACTGGGGCTGTTCCTCACCGCCGCGGCGGGCGGGTTCGAGGGATGGTCGCTGATCTCGGGTATCGCGTTCGTCGTACTGCTGGTCGGCGGGTCCACCCTCGCGTATCGAAACCGCGCGGTGGCCCGCACCGACTAGCAGTCAGATGGTGCCGCGCAGCGATTCCTCGGTGTGCGGCGAGGCATCTGCGAGCAGGGCGCGCGCTTCGTCGAGGCCCTCCCAGACGTTCCACATGAGCACGCCCTGAACGACGCTCTCGTCGTTCAGGTAGTAGACGACGCCTTCCTTGGCGGGTTCCTTCCAGTCCTCGACGACCGTGAGCGAGCTGTCGAGGGTTCCGATTGCCTGGTAGCCGTCGTCGAACACGTCGGAGTAGAAGAGCGGCGTGTAGGTGTACGGGTCGGTGCCCCCGGCCATGATCTGCCCGACCGTCTTGCCCATCTGCTCCGCGTTGTCGACGTGCTCGATGCGCCGACGCCCCAGGATGGCGTCCGGGTAGTTGGCCACGTCGCCCGCGGCATAGACCCGTGCGTCCGATGTTCGCAGGAACTCGTCAACGACGATGCCGTTGTCCACGTCGAGACCGGCTCCGTCGGCCAGTTCGGTGTTCGGGGTGACGCCGAGACCGAACACGACGGCGTCCGCCCCGACACTGGTCCCGTCGTCGAGGGTCAGCGTGACCGACGATTCCGACTGGCTTCCGCCCGTCACCTTGGCCGATCGCTTCATCGTGACCCCGTGGTCGACGAACCCCTGGTCGAACGCCGACGCCAGATCAGCAGGGAACATGTGCGCACCGAGGGTGTCGTCCGAGGTCACGAGCGTGACCGTTACCTTGTTCTGCACCAGCGCCGACGCGATTTCGGCGCCGATGTATCCGCCGCCGACGACGGCGATGTGGCTGCCCTCCGTGGCCAACTCACGCAGGCGCCGGTAGTCGGCGTAGGTGCGGAAGTAGACGACGCGCGGTGTCGCCGGCAGGTCGATCGTCTTCGGCGTGGCACCGGTGGCCAGCAGCAGATTCGTGTATCCGTAGGTGTCGCCCGAGGCGGTGGTGACGGTCGAGTTCTCCCGGTCGATCGCAGACACGGTCGTCTCGGTGAAAACGGTGGCGCCGGTGTCCGACCCGGTGTTCAGCGGGACCTTGTCGGTGGTGAACTCGTCGTCGGTCCACAGCTTCTTGCTCAGGGCCGGACGCGTGTAGGGCTCGTCGATATCGGCACCGAGAATCCCGATGGTGCCGTCGGAGTCTTTCTCCCGAATGCCGCGAGCCGCGCTGTCGGCGACCATGCCGCCGCCGATGATGAGGTAGTCGAAAGTGCTAGTCATAGCTTCAAATACCCGAGGGGGACCCGGGTGAAACTGCGGCTTTCTTTCGGGCGGGGAATCACACGGGACGAATGCGCACGAACTCCCCGTACGGTTCGATCTCCACCGTCGTTCCCACAACCTCCCGCGCACCGTCGTCACGGTAGAGGGACAACACCCGCGCACTGTCTACGTCACCCGCCGCCGTCTGCACGGCGACGCGATTGTCGTCGGCGTCCCGCGCGACGAGGAAGGCCTGCCCAAGCGATCCGTCCTTCGCGTGCTCGACGGTCGCGGTCTCGACCACGACACGGCCGGCGGTCTCGGCAACCACCACGGGGCCGGACGGTTCCAGGACCACCGGTTCCGGCGTACCGATGTACCCGTCGGGATGCGGCGAGCTTCCGAGCAACACCGAGTGTTGGTAAGTCATGTATCCGCCGTTGGCGTGCACGAGGGCGGTCTTCGCGCCCGACCTGAGTGCCTTCGTGACCGCGGCAACGGAGTGCAGAGAGTAGCTGTTGAGCGGACCACCGAACGACGAATGTCCGCCGGTCACCGAAAGAACAGCGGAACGAGGCATGCCGAGATGCAGGGCGGCCATCTTCGGAACGATCGGGAAACAGCTGTAGACGTCGACGATGTCGAGCGTGGTCCCGTCGACGGAGGCCGCGGTGAGCGCACGGTCGAGTGCCGACGTCAGTGCATCCGACATCCCGAACGTGCTGCGCTGCAAAATGTCCTGTGTATCCGTGACACCGGCTCCGCCCCAGACGTACACGATCTTGTTCTCCGGCACACCCGCGCTGCGTGCCGCGTCGAGGGAGGTCACGATCACCACGGCGGCCTGGTCCACGTGCGGCATGGCGTTCATCGACAACGGATACGGTTCGCAGACCATCCGGTTCTTCGGACCCACCGTGGCGATGTCCTGTGCACTACGCGCTTCCCGTTGCCACGCAATGGGATTCGACGCTGCGGCACTGGAGAACGCCGAGTACATTGCACTCGACCACGCATCGGCCTCCTCGACCGACTGGCCGAGATCGAACCGGAGCCTGTTCTCGAACAGCGGGTAGATCCGCACCGGGACCACGGTGCCCGCGTGTTGCATTGCGGCACTGCCGAGTTGGTCGAGGTCGAAGTGCGGCGGGCCGCCGGGGTCGCGACTCCACCCGCCGTCGACGACGGGGTCCCTACCGGCTTTCTGCATCGCGCTCACGGACGCTTGGGCTTCGCCGCCGGCGATCACGGCGACGGTCGACTCCCCCGACGCGATGCGCGCCGCAGCCGCGTCGAGCAGCTGCGCCGGCCACTGGCCGCCGATGGGTGCCGAGAAGGTGTGCGCCGGTGATGCGCCGAGCCGCGTCGCGAGGGCAGCCGCAACGTCGTGGTACGCCCAACTCGCGACGTTCGAGGCGGAGACGCTGTCTGCGTCGGCGAGAAGGCGCGCCTGCGAATCGATTTCGGCGTGGGACGCGGCCTCGAGGATCAGTTCGATCGGTTCCCGTGGCGTCGTCGGGTCGCCCCGCACTTCACCGACACCGACGACGACGGGGACGCGGCGCGGGTCAGCCACGGGCGGACAGTGTCGTTGCCAGCTCCGACACCTGGTCTCGTGCGGCGCTCAGGCTCTGCCGCGCGTCACCGATCAACGGGGCCATCGCCGGAACGCGGCCGGCCAGTGTCCACTCCGCCAGGACCACGTGGACGTCCATTCCGAAGACGGTTCCGAACACGTGCTGGAGTGTGGGCACCACGAAATCCGTTCCTGCGCCCGGCGTTCCGTCGGCGTAGGTGTTTCCTCGACTGCTCACCACCACGATCGGCGTTCCCTCGAGCGGCTTGGTGGGACCGTCGAAGGGTGTCGTCACCCCGGGCACGTGCAGGTAGTCGATCCATGCCTTGAGCGTCGACGGCATCGACCAGTTGTACATCGGTGCGCCGACCACGACGACGTCCGCGGCGATCACCTCGTCGATGAGCTCGGTCTGGAGCGCCTCGGCGGCCGGGTCGACGGACTCCTCGGTGGTGCGCAGGCGCGGCGGCCAGTGCAGCGCGCTGCTCGGAAGGTGCGGCAGCGCGTCGACGTGCAGATCGCGGCGGACCACGGTGTGACCTCGCCCCTGCGCCGACCACTCCTCGGCGAAATGCGACGTCAGACCGCGGCTGGTGGACCGCTGCAGGTCGGCGGACGAATCCAGATGGAGCAGCACAGGCACGATGACCCTCTCTTTCGACAGGTGTCATCGTCGCATGGAGTCGAGCATGCGAATCGGTCCACATCGTCGTCCGGGGACGGAATCGCGTCTGGAGTCGACGATCCTGAACGACGGCGCACGTCCGTCACCACATGCCGACGTGCAGGGAGCCGGTGACGGCCGGGTTCGGTTCGGTCGCACCGACAACGAACACTCCCCCGCCTCCGTACCCGTCACGGGTCAGTGCCACGGCCACAGCGTCGAGACTCTGCGCGTACTGGCCCGGCGGCGACCCGATCGGATACGAATCCGCGACCGCAACGCCGGCGTCGTCGAACCCGATCAGCGCCACGAAATGCCCGACGGGCCAGGACCACGGCACTCTCGGATCGTCCGCGTCGGCGAAGAACGAGGTGTGCACGTTGGCGATCACCACCACCGGGTCGCCGTCGGCCAGGCTCGCGAGAAGTCGTCGCACACCGTCCCCGGTGAACCGTCCGGTCACAGGGACCACGTGCACCCCTGCGAGTGCTCGGTGGACACCGTCGGCGTCGGTGCCCGACCGATTCGGGTCGTCCGTCGTCGGCAGGCCCGCCCACTCCACAGTGCGTGGCATGACCGAGGCGGGTCGATACGCGGGGAGGTCGTGGGGGTACACGAGCGTGCCGGCGGATCGGGCGATGTCGGTGATCCCCGGCGACGCACCGGTGAGCGCTCGCAGCGCCACGTCCACCCAGAACGGCCCGCACAACTGCTCCGGTTGGGGCAACGACGATTGTTGCTGGGCCAGAACGCGTTCCGATCCGGGCAGGTAGCGCACTCAGTATCGCCAAAGGTGCGCGTCGACGATCTCGGCGGTGGTCTTCCCCTCCGCCCACGCCGCATCGGACGCACGCACCGCGGCGAACGCGCCGTACATCTGCGGGCCGAGAACCGCTCGCACGCGGTCGTTGTCGGCCAGCGCGGCGGCCTGCGCGGATGCGTCCGTGGCGAGCGCGACGACTCCTCGCTCGGATCGCTGGGCCTCGGACCACCCGCCGACGTCGTCTCCGATGGGGTCCGGCACGGCGAGCTCGTCGGCGATGCCCGCCAGACCGGCACCGATCACGACGGCCAGCGCCAGATACGGATTCGACGACGCATCCGACGGTTTCAGTTCGACGTTCGCGTTCCCGGCGCCGAGGAGTGCGCCGCCCTGGACGTAACGCAGTGCGGCCTCGCGGTTCTCCACACCCCAGAAACCGTAGGCCCCGGCCCAGAACCCCGGGCGGCGTCGTAGCAACGACGCCTCGGACGGGGCGGTGACAGCGATGACCGCCGGCAGGTCACGCAGGATCCCCGCGACGTATGCCGCTCCCTCCGTTGCCATCTCGTGCGGCCCGTCGCCGCTGAGGAGGTTGACGTCGTCGCGCCACACCGAGGTGTGCAGGTGCCATCCGTTGCCCGGATTGTTCTCCCGCGTGACGGGTGAGAAGCTCACGCGCAGACCGTGAGTGCGCGCAGCGGCGTAGATCGTCTGCCGAGCCAGCAGTTGATTGTCGGCGGCACTGACCGGGTCCACCGCGGCCAGGCTGAGTTCGAACTGGGATTTGCCGAACTCGGCGTGCAGCTGTCCGATGGCAACGCCGTTGACGCGGAGGTCCTTCAACAGCGCGCGCACGAAATCGTCGACCTCGACGAGTGCGCGTCCGCTGTACGCGGCTCCGGACTCCGCCGGCGACGGGCCTCCGTCGGGAGCGAACACCGAGAACTCCATCTCGTACCCGGCCCGGATGGTCAGGCCCAACTCCGCCGCCGCCTCCACTTGCCGGGTCAGCACTGCGCGCGCATCCCACGGCCACGGGTCACCGTTGCGGTCGAGTTGCCGCGCCGCCGCCCACGCCAAACCCGGTTGACCAGCCAGTGGCGCCAGCGTCTCGAGGACCGGCAGAACCCGGAAGTCGCCGGACGGCCGCGACAGCTCTTCGAAGCCGGCGGTGATGGTGTCGTGGGTATCGAAGACCGGGAAGATTGCCGCAACACCCACGCCCTTGCGCGCAACGGACGCAAACTCTTCCGTCGTGACGATGCGTGATCGCACGATCCCGTTGTTGTCGAACCAGGCGATCGTGACGCCGACGATGCCGCGACCGGCGAGGGCATGTGCGATCGAGATCGGGCTCTGATTCGTATCGATGAACTCGGGCATGCGTCGATCTTGGCCCAAATCAGTGGAACTTGTCGGTACCTGCCGATAACCTCCCGGCGGGTCGTTCCGCAGGCTCCACTCCTGTCCCGATGAGTTTTGTCCTGTTCGGCAGTCGTAACCGCACCCGAGAAGAAGGAGAGCAGATGCCATTTGCGATCACCGCCAGCGGCTTGCGCAAGAGTTACGGCGACATTCACGCCCTCGACGGTCTCGATCTCGAGGTGCCCGAGGGCACGGTCATGGCCCTGCTCGGTCCCAACGGAGCAGGCAAGACCACCACCATCCGCGTCCTGACGACTCTGCTGCAGGCCGATTCCGGCACCGCCACCGTCGTCGGACTGGACGTGGTGAAGGACGCACGCGAGCTGAAGTCGCGGATCGGTGTCTCGGGTCAGTACTCGGCCGTCGACGAACATCTGACGGGCTACGAGAACCTCGACATGGTGGGTCGGCTGTATCACCTCGGTCGAGCCAAAAGCCGATCGCGGGCCCGCGAACTGCTCGAACGATTCGACCTCAGCGACGCGGCCGACCGCCCGGTCAAGGGCTATTCCGGCGGCATGCGACGGCGCCTCGATCTCGCCGGCGCACTGGTCGCCGACCCGCCGGTGCTCTTCCTCGACGAACCGACCACCGGACTCGACCCGCGCGCCCGCGTCGAGTTGTGGGCCGTCATCGAGGAACTCGTGGCGTCCGGTACGACGCTGCTGCTCACCACCCAGTACCTCGAAGAGGCCGACAAGCTGGCCGACTCGATTGCAGTGATCGACCGCGGCACGGTGATCGAGCGCGGAACGGCCGACGAACTGAAAGACCGCATCGGTGGAACGCGGATCGAGCTGACGCTGCCGGAGAGCACCGACATGGCTGCGGCGCGCACCGTGCTCGAACAGTTCGCACCCGGCCGCGTCGAGGTCGACGAGAGCTCACGCGAGGTGAGCGTCGGCGTCACCGACGGATCCGCATCGCTGACCGAGGCGCTGATCCTGCTGCGCGACAAAGACATTGCCCCCACCGACGTGCGACTGGGCCGACCGAGCCTCGACGACGTGTTCATGAAACTGACCGGGCATGCGACCGAGCTCGAAGAACCGGAGGCACAGAAATGAACGCCGTCACCATGGCAGTGACCGATGGCGCCACCATCGCCAAACGCAACCTCATCAAGATCAAGCGCGTCCCCGACCTGATCGTCTTCACGCTGCTCTCGCCGATCATGTTCGTTCTCGTCTTCGCGTTCATCTTCGGCTCCGCCATCGAGATCCCCGGGATGTCCTACCGCGAGTTCCTGATCGCCGGCATCTTCGCGCAGACCGTCATCTTCGGATCCACGTGGACGGGGCTCGGGCTGGCCGAGGACATGCAGAAGGGCATCATCGACAGGTTCCGCACGCTACCGATGGCGCCGTCGGCCGTGCTGATCGGACGCACCAGCAGCGACATCGCCATCAACGTCATCAGCCTGGTGGTGATGTCGCTGACCGGCCTGCTCGTCGGCTGGCGCATCAGGTCCTCGTTCTTCGAGGCACTGCTCGGGTTCGTTCTGCTACTGCTCTTCGCGTACGCACTGTCGTGGCTGATGGCGGTCATCGGGTTGTGGATCCGCACCCCCGAGGTGTTCAACAACGCCAGCTTCATCGTGATCTTCCCGCTGACGTTCATCGCGAACACGTTCGTACAGAGCAGTGACCTCCCGTCGTTCCTGAAACCGGTGGCGGAGTGGAACCCGGTCTCGGCGATCACCCAGGCCAGCCGCGTGCTGTTCGGAAACGTGAACCCGGCGCTCCCCCCGCCCGATGCGTGGCCGCTGCAACATCCGGTGATCGCGACCCTGGCGTGGTCGGCGATCATGCTGATCGTCTTCGTGCCGCTGGCGATCAACCGGTACAAGAAGGCCGTGAGTCGCTAAGGTCTTCGCGGTGACTGCGGTGACTGCACCTGAGGCCGACCCGCTCGACGACCTGGTCGAGGAGCTCTACACGGATCGGGCCCGTGCGTGGGAGGCCGCGCTCGTCACGGCGCAGACATTTCTCGACACCATCGCCGACGAGATTCTGGACAACCTCGACCGGGACCGGTTGAACGCGGACACCGCACGCATCAAGGATCCGGCGCGCGCTGCGGACAAGATCAGGCGGCGGATCGCCGAGGGCCGGATCGATATGCCGCGGACCCCCGACGACGTCGCGAGCGCGCTCAGCGACATCGTCGGGGTCAAGGTGCTGTGCAAGTCACCGCGTGACCTCACCGCCTTCACCGAGAAGCTCGTGCAGGCGTGCGAGTCGGCGCACTGTCCCATCGATTTCGCCGAGACCCCGGTCGACTACGTCACCTATCCCAAACCCAGCGGTTACCGCGCATTCCACGCGGTGCTCGTGGTCGGGGTCGCGACGCACCAGGGGATCGTCAGCGTCAAGGTCGAAGTGCAGGTCAAAACACGCCTGCAGGACGCCTGGGGCGAGCTGACGCACGAGGACATGTACAAACCGGGCGGCGCACTCAAGCCCACAGAACGCCACTCGGAGTACGCCACCAGCATGGCCACTCTCCTTGCCGAGGTCGACGCCATGGCCGACACCCTCGCAAGCCAGCTCGAGGAGCTGACCACCGCGGCGGGTGCGCAAGCCTCGGGGCCCACGATCCGGGTGCGTGTGGTGCGCACCGGCCCGCGGTACGCCCTCGCCGTCGCCGACGACGGGCGTCGAGGTCTCATTCCGGCGCGGTCGGTCAAGGATGCGGCGAAGTCCAGGCAGCGCATCAAGGTCGACCACTATCTGAGCGTCGGCCAGCACGTGGACGTCACCGTCGACGACACGGACGACGCTCTCTACTACAACGTGGTGGGTCCGTTGGAGCGAACCAAACCGCTCTGACCGAGCCGTGCCTTTAGTCTTGGAGGAACGCCCACCCGTCGGCCCCAAGATCGAGGACATGTAACGATGCCGGACTCCGAGAGCAGCGCCGACGCGCACCTCGACCTGTTCCGGTACCTCTCGGCCGACGAGCGGCACGAGTACATCGCCGTTCTGGATCGGTTGACCTCGGGTGTCCTGGTGGACATGTCGGCCGGGGTGGTGGCCGAGAGCGTGGACCTCGACGTGGACACCGTCGAGGCGCGCTGCCGACAACTGGTCGAGTGGGGAAACCTCGCTCCGTCTACGCGCGACACGCGCGTCGAGACCGTCGCCGACTACGTGCGAGCCCGCGCGCGCTACCAGGTGACGAGCCTGGGCCGACGCGTCCACCGTGGAGCCGTCGAGATCCTCCACGCCACGGACGGCGCCCGCGAGGTGACCAGGGAACTGCTCGGCCGGATCGCCGACGGCGTCGGCGGGCTGCCGACGCTGCTGGACGCCCCCACCCCCGATGGGAACCTCATCGCGGGGATCGTCACGGGCGTCTTCAACGATCACCGACTCTTCACCGAGAGCGTCGCCGAGTTCTACGCGTACCTGGCCGACACTTTGGGCCGGTTCGACCTCGGCGGTGACGACTACACCGAACTCAAGTCCGTTCTGCTCGACTACGTCGACCTCATCACCGCCGACGTGAACCGCCACGCGCCCGAGGTGTCCGCTGCACTGGACCGGGTTCCCGATTCCCTGTTCGACGTTCTCGACGCCGTTCCGCGTCTGGTGCTGACCGACGTCCACGTCGAGCGGCCCGCGGGGCGCACGCGCGAGGAGTGGGACGGCCTGCGACGCTGGTACGCCGGCCACGGTGCCGGATCGGGTCCGGCCGAACTACGGGCCGCCGCCGGCCGAGCCCTCGGGCAGTTGCTCTCGAACGCCAAGCGCATTCTCGACGCATCCGACTCCGGCTTCTCCCGGCGAGCGGACCTGCTGCGGCTCGCGTCGTGGTTCGACTCGTCCTCCGACGAGGATGCCGAGCGTCTCTTCGCCGCCACGTTCGGCGCCCAGCCCACCCGACACCTGCTGCTCGGCCCCGACGAACCCGACCCGCGTGTGGGCCCCGGAACATCGTGGTGGACCGCCGATCCCATCACCGTCCCGGTGTCGCTGCGCGAGCGCGGAGACCGCGTCTCGCGCGGCCGTGTCTCGCGGGTGCCGGACACGACCGCCGACCGGCGGCGAGTGGACGAGATCGCCCGTTCCGACGCCCTCCGCACCCGTGACGCTGCCGCCGAACTCGCCACCCTCGGACCGCTCGATGGCGCTCGATTGTCCAGTGCCGCAAGGGTACTGCTGCTCGAACAGCTGGGCCGCCTGCTGGCTGCAGCCGACGATCCGGGGCTGGGCGGCCAGTGGAGCGACGACGATCTCGGGCTGCGTCTGACGGCGACAACCGGCGCGGACACGGTCGTGCAGTCACCCGACGGGACACTCACCGTGCACGATCTGGTGCTCGCGGTGGAGCCGCTGAACAGTCGGCATGCGGACGACGCCCGCCGGAGCGCGCGGTGACCGAATCTCTGGGCACCCTTTCGCAGGACGCCGCGGGTAGGCAGGAGGCCAGCCGGGAGTTGTTGCAGCGGCCCATCATCACCGCGGCGCGTGACCCGGAGTTGTTGTCGCTCATCCGCAAACACGCGACGGCCCTCAAGTCGACCTTCGCCTCGGAACTCGGATACACACTGATCGTCGAGTCGACGTTCGCGCGGCTGGTCAAGACCCCGCTCGAACCGACGGCACCGACGCGAGCGCTGCGCCGGCCCAACGGTGTTCCGCTCGGCGCATCGTCGTACGCGCTGCTGGCGCTCACCGGCGCGGCCCTTCTGGCGCCCGGAATGGGTGATCAGGTACTGCTGTCGACGCTCGTCGCCCAAGTCCGCGAGGACGCCGCAGCACGCGGAATTGCCCTGTCGGAGAACATCACCGATCGTCGACGACTCGTCGCCGCCCTGCAGGTCCTCGTCGAGTGGGGCCTGCTCGGCGAGACCGACGGAACTGTGACGGCGTGGGGCGACAACGCGAGCAACGACGCCCTGCTCTCCGTCGCGCGTCCCCTGCTGCCCCACTTGCTGACCCACCCGTTGGGACCCGACACCGAGCTCGCGCACGTTCTCGCCGTCCCGACCGACGACCCGAGGAAGCGTCTGCGTCGACGTCTCGTGGAGGACCCGATCAGCTTGCGCCGAGACCTCAGCGACAGTGAACAGGACGTTCTCGCGCGCGAGAAGACCGACCTGACACGGCAACTGGACGAGTACTTCGGTCTCACGTTGGAGGTCCGCGCCGAGGGAGTCCTCGCGTACGACTCCGATGCCCGCCTCAGCGACATCGAGTTCCCCGGCAGCGGAAGCCTCAAGCAGGCCACCCTGCTGCTGGTCGGGGAGCTGGTGGAACGGCTTCCGGCTGCGCAGGCGCGAACCGAACTGCTCGCGCCGTGGCCGCTGGTCGATCAGATCCTGTCCGAACTGACCGCGGAGAACGAGCGGTCGTGGAAGCAGGAGTACGTCGATTCGGTTGTCGCGCTGCGCACCGACGTGGTGGCACTCCTCCACGACTTCCGCATGGCCGAGTCCCGCGAGAACGGACTTGCCCTCCACGCCCACGCCGCCCGCTACCGACCCACGACGGGATCACCCACGTGACCGAACCACTAGGTGCCAAACATTACGACCATCGCTGGCGACTCACCCGCGCCGGCGTCGTGAACGTGTGGCACTACCTCGACACCGAGTTCACCATCTCGGGTGGTCGGCTGATCCTGCGTGGCGCCAACGGATCCGGTAAATCACGCGCTCTGGAGATGCTGCTTCCCTACCTCCTCGACGGTGACCGTCGACGGATGGATGCGACCGGGTCGAACAAGGTCAACCTCGACGAGCTCATGCGAACCGGCGCGCGCGGACAGAACAACCGGCTGGGATATCTGTGGATGGAGCTCGAGAACGACCGCGGGCATCTCACCGTCGGCGCACACGTCAAGTACAGCACCACGGCGAACCGCAGCGAAGTGCTGTTCTTCACCACCCACCGACGCGTCGGGCACGATCTTCGGTTGATCGCCGACAACCGAGAGGCACTGTCGCGGGACGACCTGACCGCCGCTGTCGGCCCCGGCAACCTGTCCAAGACTCCGGAGGAGCATCGGGAAGCCGTCCGCACCAAGGTGTTCGGGCTGCAGGGCGAGTCCGGCAAGGATCGATTCGCCGGGCTGATGCAGTTGCTGCACACCTTGCGCTCGCCCGACGTCGGTAACCGCATCGACGAGGGCAAGCTTCCGCAGATTTTGTCGGACGCGCTCCCGCCGCTGAGCGAGCAGACCTTGGGAGCGGCGGGCGAACAACTCGACGGCCTCACCGAAACTCGTCAGTCGCAGCAACGCCTCGAAGCCACCCTCGAGAACGTCGAGCGGTTCCGCAGCACCTATTCCGACTACGCCGCAACGATTCTGCACGACACCGCCGTCCGTGTGCGCGAGGGCGTCGACGCCGTCTCCACCGCGCGGGGAATCGAGGGCACGCACGTCGCGATCGCGGAGCGGTTGGCGTCGGAACTCGGCGCAGCGACCGCACTGCGCCAGGATCTGACGGACGAGCGAGCCGAACTGGTGCGTGCGCTCGACGCCTTCCGCGAACACGACCTGTTCAAGTCGGCCGACGATCTGCACCAGCGAGACGTGGCGGTGGCGGCGCTGCGCAACACGGCAGAGCAGTCGCTCGGCTTCGCTCGGCGTGCCCGCATCGCCGAGGTGAACGCCGCGGACCGACTCATCGGCCGCTACGACGACGTGCGCACCGCGGCGCGAGATGCGGCTACGACTCTCACGGCGGTGCTGCAGGATTCGAGTTCTGCCGGACTCGGAACAGACGACCTACCGACCGAGATCCACATCGTCGATCGGGTCCGCGAGCCCGAGCAGGGAACCGTCACCGATTCACTGGACGGCTTCCCGTCCTCGATCGTCCGTCCGACCTTCACCGAGGCGACCACCGTCCCAGCTGATCTCGGGCCCGCAGCGACCGCTGCCGAGAGGGCCGCCGAGGCCGCCGAACATCGTCATCAGCAGGCGACGCGGAGGCTGCAGGAAGCTACCCGCCTCGAGGTCGAACGCGGGCGCATTCGGGAACTCGAACTGCACGCCGAACATGCTCGCGCGGAAGCCGATCGTGACGACGCACGCGCCACCGATGCGGCCGAGGCGCGTGACGAGCTTGCGATCACCACGAATCACGCCTGGCGGCAATGGTTCTCGAACCCGACGACGCAATCGGTGCTGCCCGATATTGCCGCCCGCCCCGAGGTCGACGCCGTACTGTCCGACATCGAGGCCTTCGCCGGTGAGTCGGTGTCCGGACCCGACCTCGACGCGCTTCCCGCTCGGGCCGCCCGCTCGGTTCGGGAGCAGTGGGCTGTCGAACTCGCCACGCTCGGTGAGTACGGAGACAGGCGTGCCGAGATCGAGCGCGACCGGTCCACGCTGGACGCGCATCTCGACTCGGCGCCGTCGTCCACCGCGCTGGTCGCGGCCCGTGCGACGGCGTCCGCCCTGGCCGAGTTCGCCCTGACGAGTACTCGCCGCGCCCGCGACGCCGAGCGGGACGCCGGCCGTGAACGCGACTCGTGGAGTGCCGAATTCGAGAATCACCGTCTCGCGTGCCACGGTATGGACCTGCCGGTGAGTGTGGCCGACCTGGCCGCCGTCGACGCGGCGTGCCGGCGAGTGTCTCTGTCGGCCACCGGGTTCGGTGCCGCCTGCCGTACCACTGTTCGGCGCACCGCGGCAGCCACGTCCGCGGCGACCGAGTTCGGATACGCGACCAACGATCGTGTGCACGCCGAGAGCGCGGCGGAGGATCGGCGGTTGCAGTGGCACGATCACGCGTCCAAGCTTGCCTCGGCCCACGATGCACTGGAGGTTCCACTTCAGGAGCTGAGCATCGAACTGAATCGGACGCTGGAGCAGCATCGGGTCACCGAGGACAACCTGAACGACGCGTCGCGTGCGGTCAACGATCTGCAGAATCAGCTCGCGGCGGCACGGACGGACGTGGCGGTGGCGGCCGAGAAAGAGTCGGCGCGCGCCGCAGAGCTCATCGAGCGGGTAACCGAATACAACGCGCGCGTACGCCTTCCGGGTCTGGCACCTGCGGTGACTGACGCATCCATCCCCGTGGTCGCGCATCCGGACGACACCGAACACATCCGCCAGATCGTCGCCTCGGCCTTGGGCGCCGTCGGCACGCACGACGCGGTGACCGTCAACGAGCTCATCACTGCCCTGCAGCGCTTCCAGCGCGACTCCTCCGGGCAACTCGACGTCTCCGAACGCGTCGAGGACGGTGTGTACGTGGTGCACATCGACGGAGCGGGTGACAGTCACCATCCCGTCGAGGTGCTGGACTATCTGAACCGTCGCGTCACCGAGGGCAAGCAAGCACTCGGCCAGCGCGAGCGAGACGTGTTCACCGGCTTCGTGCTCGGCGGGGTGTCCGACGAACTGCGTAGGCGGATCGAGCAGGCGCGCGAGTTGATCGAGGCGATGAATTCGAGTCTGAGTACCAGCCGGACCTCGCACGGAATCGGTGTGCGGATGGGGTGGCACCTCGAGAAGGACGAGCCCGAGTTGGCGCGCATTCTCGAGTTGCTGTCAGCCGAGCACTCGTCGAACTCCGACGAGCTCGTCGGACTTCTGCGGGGCCGCGTCGAGCAGTTGCACGCCGAGGATCCCAGCGCCGGGTACGCCGCCCACCTGGCCACGGCGCTCGACTACCGAACGTGGCACGCCGTCGAGGTCACCATTCTCGGTCCCGAGCCCGATCAGCAGCGCCGCATCTCCAAACGCGCCAAGATCTCGCAGGGCGAGACGCGCTTCGTGTCGTACGCGGCTCTCTTCGCGGCGGCGGACGGGTACCTGTCGAGCCTTCCCGACGCCGACAACGCCCTGCGGCTCGTGCTGCTCGACGACGCGTTCGCCAAGATCGACGAGAGCACGATCGGCGAGCTGATGGGCCTCCTCGTTCGGTTGGACATCGACTTCGTGATGACCGGCCACGCGCTCTGGGGAACGGTTCCCGAGGTACCTGCACTGGACATCTACGAGATCCGACGACTCGGCGACAGTGCCGTCATCACCACGCGAGTGCACTGGGACGGCAAGCACAAACATCTGCATGCGCTCGGGTAATTCACAGCCCCATCTCATTTTCGACGAGTAGAACTGACTTCCCGTGACAGCTTTACGCAACTCCCCCGAGGTGACGTCGCCTCCCGCGCCGGCTCGTCATCGCGGGTGGGCGCTGCCGCTGTCGGCCTTCGGCATCTTTGCCGCGCTGTACTCGGCTCTGTCGCTCATGGGCCAGCGCCAACTTCGGACGTCGGGCTTCGATTTGGGCATCTTCGTTCAGGAAGTGTCGGGATACGCACATCTGCGGGCACCGGTGTCCAACCTGCTCGGCACCGGCTACACCACGCTCGGTGACCACTTCTCGCCCATCACCGCCCTGCTCGCGCCGTTCTACCGGGCGTTCCCGTCACCGGACACGCTGCTGATCGCCCAAGCCGTTCTGTTCGCGGTCGGCGTCGTCCCCCTGACCCGTTGGGCGCAGAACGCCTTCGGTAAGCGCATCGCTCTGATCGTGGCGCTCGGCTACGGCCTCTCGTTCGGTCTGCAGTCGGCGCTGAACTTCGACTTTCACGAAATCGCGTTCGCTGTCCCCATCCTGGCGTTCTCGGTGGTCGCGCTCGGGCAGGGCCGGTGGCGGACGGCCATGCTCTGGGCGCTGCCTCTCGTGTTCGTCAAGGAGGACATGGGCCTCACCGTCGCCGTGATCGGCGCACTGGTGGCCTTCTGGACATCCGGACGTACTCGCTTCTGGGGAATCGCAACGGCTGTGTGGGGGCTCGGGTGGACTGCCCTGGCTGTCAAGGTGATCATTCCGGCCCTGAGCAGCGACGACGCATACAACCAGGGGTCGAACCTCCCTCCGCTGGGCTCCGGCATCGCCGACACCGCGCATGGACTGGTGGCCGGCGACTCTCGGGCGGCGACGATCCTTCTTCTTCTCGCCATCACCGGATTTGCGGCACTGCGGTCACCGCTCACCCTGATCGCCGCCCCGACCGTCGCGTGGCGCTTCCTGAGCGGCAACTCGAACTACTGGGTGCCGATCTACCACTACAACGCGATCCTGATGCCAATTCTCTTCGCGGCGCTGATCGACGCCGTGATCCGCGGTCGACGAGATATGCACCTGTCGCGTCGCGCTCAGCGGGTGATCTTCGGTGCGGTCGCAGTCGTGGCCATCGGGTCGCTCCCGTTCACCCCGCTCTCGCGCCTGGCGAACGCCGACGGTTGGCGCGTCGATCCGCAGGCCGTCACGGCCGCCGACATCGCGTCGAGCATCCCCGCCGGCGACTCCATCGCCGCGTCCAACAACCTGGTGCCGCAATTCGTCTCGACCCATGACGTGACCGTGTTTCCGCAGCGACCGGCCGATACCTCGACACCCGATTGGATAGTGGTCAACCGAGCCCACCCGCCCGGCTGGCCCCTCGACCGGGTCGGCGACGACAAGGCGATCAGCGACGCCCTGGCCGACGGTTATGTGTTGACTGCCGACGTCGACGGAATCGAAGTGCTCGAACGCGTCGCTCGGTGAGCCCAGAACACCGCCGCCGCGCCGACCAGTGAGATGACCGCTGTGACCACGGCTGCGTGATTCCACCCGGTGGCGAGAGACGCCGCCACGGCCGGCCCGGACCCCGGCCGTGCCGCGATGACGGCCACGACCGTGACCCCGATGGCCGACCCCACGTATCGAGCGGTGTTGTTTGCGCCGCTGCCGAGACCGCCGCGTCCGGCCGGAACGCTGGCGACGGCCTCACGTCCGAGTGCCGCGTTCAGCACACCGCTGGCAACACCGGCGACGAGAAGTCCGGGCAGGAAACGCACCCACGTCGAGTCGGCGGAGATGCCCACCAGCGCCAACTGGCCGACGGCCACGCCGATCAACCCGACACCCAGCTGCGGCCGACCGCCGAAGCGCGGCGGGATGCGTCGCGCCAACAGGGCGGTGACGACACTCGACCCCGACCACGCGAAGAGTAGAAACGCTCCTCCCAGGGCCGAGATGCCGAGTGCCCCGCCGAGGAACGCACCCATGTAGGACATGAGCGCAATGATCCCGGCGCCGGTCGCCAGAGCCGCGACCGTCGCGGCCACGAACGGCGGCTGACGGAACAGGCCGAGATCGAGCATCGCTGTGTCGCTTCGTAATTCGACCACCACGAACAATCCGAGCAGAACCACGGCTGCGACTGCGAGGACGACGACGTGTACCTGCACCCACCCCTGACGTCCTTCGACGAGCGTCGCCAGCAACGTACTGACGCCGGCGGCAAGCAGGATCGTTCCTGTCAGGTCCAGCCCACGTCGGTTGTCCGCCCGCGATTCCTCGACGACGCGCATTGCCGCGACGGCGAGAACCACGACAGCGACGACGAGCAACCAGTACGCGTCCCGCCAGTTCGCGAACCGATCGAGAGTCGCCGAGACCAGCGGCCCCAGTGCGATACCGCCGCCCACGCTGGCACCCCACACCCCCGATGCCGCCGCGCGTTCCGGACCGGGAGGGAACGCATGCGCGATGATTCCGAGGCTGGCGGCGACGATGGCAGCGCCACCGAGACCCTGCACGACGCGGGCGCCGACGAACACCTGCGTGGTGGGTGCCAGAGCGCAGGCGAGGGACCCGATCGCGAGGACCGCGCAGCCGATCACGAACGCGCGGCGGCGGCCGAAGTCGTCGGAGATCGTGCCGCTCGAGAGCAACGCGGCACCGAGGCCGATGGCCATCGAGCTCAGGATCCACGTCCTGCCCGCGGTGTCGGCGCCGAGGGTGGACGCCGTGGCGTTCAACGTGGCCAGTGGTGCGGTGAACGCGACGAGCGTCAGCATTGTGCCGAGTGCAGACACGGCCAGTGCGTGCGAGCGATTCATGACGGTCAACGTAGCATTATTCGGTCTGGTGAACAGACCGATGCGTAGGATCGGTCGCATGGCACTCGGAGTCGACTACACGCGACAGGACTGCTCGCTCGCCCGCGCACTGGAGACGGTCGGCGAACGTTGGACCTTGCTGATCCTGCGCGACAGCGTCTTCGGGGTCCGGCGCTTCACCGACTTCCAGGTGCACCTCGACATCTCCAAGGCCGTGCTGACCACGCGACTCACTTCCCTGGTCGACGACGGACTGCTCGTCAAGACGGGCGAGGAGTACCTCCCGACCGACGATGCACTCGCTCTGTGGCCGGCACTGGTCGCGTTGACGTCATGGGCGGAACGTCGATCACCGAACGGACCCCGCCGCGTCTTCACACACGCCGACTGCGGAACCGATCTGGACGCAGGTCGGTGCCCGAGATGCGAGGTGTCGCCGACGCCCGATCGGGTCGACATGCGGGCCGGACCAGGAGCGGATCCAGCGATTCGGTCCGACATGATCTCGGTCGCGTTGAGAAGCCCGCGCCGACTGTTGACGCCGTTCCGGTAGCGAGAAGAGGTAACGAGGAGTCATCAGACCGACTCCGTATCGATACTCGCGCGGCGTGGTGAGGCCCGTAGACCCGCTAACATCATCGCCATGAAGGGTACGAAACTGCTGGCGTGTGGCGTGATGGCTGCTGTGATCGCGTTGACCGGCTCCACTACCGCAGCCGCCGAGCCGGCTCCCGCACCGCCGAAGTCTCCCGTCGACATCGCGCTGGACGCAGCGATCGCGGCTGCGCAGTCCGGCGTCCAGCGGGCGCAGACGGACGTTGCCGCCTACCCCATCCCGGTTCCCTTCGGAACGAACATGCTCGCACCGCAGCAGCAGTTCTTCTACGACACCTTCGCGAACAGCTGCACCGGCTACTACAACAACCGCAACCCGCTGCGCAACTCGTCACAGGGTCGCGCGTGGGGCGTCTCCGGACCTGCGGCGGATCCGACGCTGCCGTACTTCATCGAGCCCGGCAGTGTCCATTTCATGTTCTTCGGCATCGACACCCCGATCGACATGGGCAAGCAGACCGACACGCTGTGGGTCACCTGGTTCAACCTCGCCAACGGCCAGCGCGGCGACGCGCCCCTGCGCAGCGAGCGCACCTGGGTTGCGCAGCAGCTCGCCGGCCTGCCCACCGGTCCGGAGACGTTGTCCGTGACCGTCCCGACCGGACCCGGCCTCGTCGCGGCCGTGATTCACGGTTCGACCCAGACCATCTTCGGTACGCAGTGCGACTACCTGCCGGTCGCGGGAGTCGTCAACGCCCCGTAGCCCCAGCTAGGGCGTCGGGTTACCCAGGTTGGGCCCGGCGGGCGCAGCCTTCTCCACCGTTGGCGACGGATTCGTCATCATGCCGACCGTCGGCTCGTCCGACGGTGATGGTGCCTGCGGCGCGGGCTCGGATGTCGGGGCGGGATTGGCCATCTGTGTCGAATCGGCCTGCGAATGCTGCTGCGGCACAGGCGGATCCGAAGGTTCCGGGTCGGGCTCGGGATCGGGGCCCGGCCCCGGCGTCGGCTGATGCGTCGGTGCGGACTGCACCTGCGGTTGCGCGGGCAACGGAGCCGGTTGCGGTGCGGGGACAGGCGCCGGTTCGGGATCCGGGTCTCGCCTCGGCGGTTGCGGCGCAGGCGTCTGCGCCGCCGGAGGGGTCTGCGTGACGGGTTCCGGCTCGGGCTCGGGCGGCGCCACCACTGCGGGTGCGACGACCTCGGGTGCAGGCGGCGGCTGCTGCGGTGCAGGTGCCTGCTCGACAGGAGCCTGCTCGACCAGTGCCTGCTCTACGGGCGGCACGTAACCGGGAATCTCGAACGGCAACTCCGGTAGGACGAACACCGGCGGGACCCACGGGGGCGGCGGCGGAGCGGCTGCTTCCGAGCTCTGCCGATCCTCCTCGCGCTGCTCCTTCTGCCGCTCCTCGCGCTGGGCGTCTGCCTCCGCGTCCTTCGCATCCTGCGCCGCCTTGGCGTCGGCTCTCATCTTGTCGAGCTTCTCGTTCTGGTCCTGCCGCTGCTTCTCGACGGCGGCAGCACCGGTCGGCTTGTCGTCGTCGGTGGGAGCAGCCCACGCCGTCGACGGGCCGACCAGACCGATGGTCGCAGCTGCCGCCACACCCAACCCGGCGATGACCATCGATTTCCAATACGGCAGCGACACAGGCTTGTCGACGGACACTGGCTTGTTGGCGGACACAGGCTTGTTGGCGGACACAGTCCGGGAACCCCTTCGGTTGAGCGCAGTTACGGAGCAGGGCACTGCTGCTCACAATCGGTCTTCGACACGATCGAGTAGATGCCGTCGTTCTCGGCGACCGTGAATTGTTGGTTGTACGGATGCTCGACGCCGTCGGACGTCGTCAGGGTGAGAACCGCATCGAACACGGAGGGATCCGACGTCGGCGTGACGGCCAACCGGTGTTGCATGGCCGGATCGACCGCGTCGATGGTCTTCTGCAACTCGTCGGTCCGGGCAGCGGCGTCGGCCGGTGAGACCTCCGGAAGAGTCCACAGCGACGCGGCCCCGTCCGCGCTGCGATCGGTGTAGTACCTGTCGTCGTACGCCTGAATGACCGCGGGTCCGCTCGCGCGCGCTGCGTCCAGGCTCGGAACCGATTGCGCAGCAACGGCAGTGGGCGACACCGTGTCCGCATCCGATCGATCGGCGAGGTGGAACACACCGACTGCACTCACCGCCGCGAGCGCCACCGTGGCGCACGCCACCACGCCGCGAACCGGGAAACGTCGCGGCGTTGGGTCGTGATCGTCGACGGGAGCGGAGCCGCCCCGCGTCGACCACTGCCGCAGGGCAGCGGTGGTCACGTCGAAGGACTGCGAATCCTCGGTCGCAGCAACGGCATCGGAGCGAGAGGGTCCGGTGGCCATCGAGTGCGCGATCACTGCAGCGGCATGCGTCCATGCCCGCAACGTCCCCTCGGGAAGGGCGGCATGGTCGATGCGCTCCCACGAGGCCAGCGCGGGCTCGAAGGGTACGTCGACGATGGTGCGCACTCCGCATTCGGTCAGACGCCGACGCACTTCGTCGACGACGGCCGCGGGCGCTCCGCGTGGGGGCGGGGAGGCGATCACGATGGCGCGCTCGACGAGATCGTCGAGACCGCGCGCGCTGAGCGTTGCAAGCATGGATGTCACCGACGACGCGGCGCCGCGGCGGTAGGGAATCGGAATCACCAGTTGATCCGCCGACGACGTCGCCCACTTCCACGCGGTCGCGCGATCGTCGTTGCCGGTGTCGAAGATGGTGATCTGGCGGTGCTGTGCCAGCGTGTTCCCGATCGCGACGAGTTCGGGTGTCGTGATCGACTCCATGTGCCGGGCTGCGCGATCGGACGCCAGGATCTCGTCGCCCGTGGGCTGTCGACACAGGTAACGCGACAACCCGGAATCGGCGGACTGCGCTTCGTTCGTGTCGGCGAGCAACCCCCACACGGTGTGGCCGTCGGCGGTGTTGGTGGCGGAGCGTTGACCGAGATTTCCTCGGACTCCGGCGATGTCCCACGCGACGACGTCGCCTCCGCGATGACGCCCGAAGAGGTTGGCGAGCATGACGACGGTCGGCGTCTTACCCATGCCGCCTTCGGTGTTCGCGACGACGATCGACTGGCGGGCCGGGAGCGCGCACCGAATGGCGTTGATGTCGTCCCGAGCCTCGAGTTCGGCGGCACTGGCCGAGAGCAGCGACGCGCCGCCGAACAGCTCGTTCACCTTGCCGCGCAGGCCCCACCGGGCCGGTCCGCTTTCGACAGGCGGGGCGTCGGGCGTGCCGGAACGAACGCGACGTACGCCGCGCTCGGGCTCTACCGAAGTTGCCATGCCTGATTCCCTCCGCGGACGGGCTATCCCCCTCACGTACCGGTTTCCGCAGCAAAACAATCTTTACGCCCGAAACCGTCCGAATATTAGCGCACCGATTAATGGCGTGGGAGATAACCGCACTCGCAGTTATGTGTTAATCCACAACTCGAATCACGAGTCACTCGCGCAACGTGCGCCTCAAGCCACTGGCTCGCAGAACCTGCCGCTCGACCCCTGCACGCACAGCGGCCTCCGTTCCGATCACCCGAACGTGCTTCCGGGCGCGGGTAATCGCCGTGTACAGGAGCTCGCGAGTGAGAAGCGACGATGCTTCCGCCGGTAGCAACACTGTGACGGTGTTGTACTGACTGCCCTGGCTTCTGTGAATTGTCATGGCGTACACCGTCTGAATTGCCGACAATTGACTCGGGTGCAGCAAGAACGGTGTGGAGCCGCGCTGGAATGCGGCCCACAGGCGGGCAGGCCCGGGGACGGCCGGGTCGTCGGCTCGTTCGTCTTCTCCCTGCACGATGACGCCGGTGTCGCCGTTGTAGATGCGCGTTTCGTGATCGTTCGCCGTCACCAGCAACGGCTGGCCCGGATACCAGCGCGCGGGGTCGAGAATCGTTCCCTGCGCCTCACCGACCCACTCCATCGCGGTGCGGGCCCACCGCTGCACTCCGTACGGACCGTCTCGGTGCGCACACAGCAGGCGATGTCGTTCGAGTCCGTCCAGTGCCTCGACCGCGCGACCCTGCAGGGCGGCCTCGGTCACCACGGCAGCGGTGTCGACGACATCCTTCCTGACGCCGACCAGATCCTCGGGACCGTGGAACGACAAGTTCGACGACGCGCCGCCGAGCAGGCGGAGCACGGCATCGGCGTCGCCGTCGCGCACGGCCACCGCCAGGTCGGCGATCTCACCACCGAACCGCCGGCCCCGGCTCAATCGCACCACCCCGCTGCGCAAACGGTCGCGCTCGACCGCGGTCAGCGCCTTCTCGTCGGGATCGTCGGCGGCGTCCAAGTCGTGTCCGACGAGGGACGTCAGAGCCGGTGTGAGAGAACCGGTCACGGGCCGCGCCACCAGATCGGCCAGCACGGCCCCTGCGTCGACGGACGTCAACTGGTCGGGATCGCCCACCAGCAGCACACGGGTGTCCGGACGGACCGCTTCGAGGAGCCGACTCATCATCGTCAGTGACACCATCGAGGTCTCGTCGACCACCACCACGTCGTACGGCAATCGATTGCCGGCGTTGTACTTGAACCGGGATTTGCTGCCGGGTTGCCACCCGAGTAAACGGTGCAGCGTCATCGCCGACAGGTCGGGCGGCAGCGACAGTTCCGCGGACTGCTCGCTTACGGACTCCTGTAGGCGTGCGGCAGCCTTCCCGGTGGGCGCAGCAAGTCCGATCCGTAACGACTTCCCCTGTGCCGCAACGAGGATCGCAAGAATGCGTGCCACGGTGTGCGTCTTGCCGGTGCCGGGTCCGCCGGCGATCACCGTCGTCCAGGTGGTCGCGGCGAGGGCCGCGGCGATGCGCTGACGGTCGGGCGCCGATGCATCTCCGAACCGCAGCGTCAGTTGTGACGCCAAGGCATCGACGTCCACCTCGGGATGTGACGCCGACCGCTGGTCGAGCACCTGCCGAATCATCTGCTCCTGCAGAAAGTATCGGTCGAGGTACAGCAACAGCCCCTCGTCCGTCTCCACCAGGCGCAACGGCCGCAGTGGCCCCCGCTCGCCCCCGATGATCAGAGGGCTGCGGCGCAGCGCGGCCGTGACGTCGGCAACGTCCGGCCACGGCAGAGCGTCGACGTCGACCTCCGACTCGTCGTCCACCGTGACGTCCCGAAACCTGTTGAGATCCAGACACACCGAGCCGGATCGGACGGCGCGCACCGCCAGCGCCGTGGCCAACAACACGTCCTCCGACGCCTCGCCGCCGAGGTGCGCGAGCCGGAGCGCGACGTGGACGTCGGCCGCGGCGAGCACCCCGGCCTCGTTGAACTCGCGCAGAACGCCCTTGCCACGCTGGGCCACCGTCGCGGTGATCACGCGCCCACCCCGGCGAGGAGGTCGGACAGTTCCGACACGAGCGCAGCCGGCGGATTCCAGTCGAATACCCCGCACCCAGCTGGAGTCTCGGGGCCGACCATCCCGCGCACGAAGTGATACTGCGCCCCGCCCAGGTGTCGATCGGCGCGGTAACCGGGCAGTCGCCACCGCAGATACCGATGCAGTGCAACCGAATACAGCAAGGCCTGCAACGGGTAGTGGGACCGCATCATCTCCCCCGCCATCCGCTCACGACTGAAATGGGCCACAGTGAGGTCACCGCGCGAAATGCGGTTGGTCTTGTAGTCGACGATCACGAACCGCTCTCCGTCGACGCGGAGCACCGAGTCGATGCTGCCGGTCAGGTACCCGCGCAGGGGAACGGCCGCGAGGGTGTCGAGCATGTCGGCGTACGGGGCCAGCACATCGTCGGCCGGCAGATGCGAACGAACAAGCGCAGCAATGTTCTTCACGGTGACCAGCTCGGTCTCGGGATCGTCGCCACCGACGAGCGGCAGTTCGAAATCCAGCTCGGCCAGACGATCCGCCGGCCCGATGTCGGCCAGTGTTCCGAAGCCCAGCGGCGTGTGGAGCACCGGTATCAGCGCGGCGGCGAGAGCCTCCGGATCGACGTCGGCCAAGCGAGATGCCACCGCTTCTCGGCAACGCCGCACCACCTCTGCGTTCAGATCCTCGACTCCGGTGTCGACGTGTTCGAGCACCTCGTGCACCAGGGTCCCGAACGCCGCGCCGGCAGGCATTCCGTTCATCGGCGACGGTATCCCTGTCAGCACGTCCTCGACGGGTGGCTCCCCGTCGGGCTCGTCGGTCTTCTCCTCACGTTCGGTCTCGCTGCCGACACCGGGGGTCTCGTGCGCGGAGGCCGTGAGGGCCGAGTACGACGTGCGGCGCCACGCCATGTCGAGGATGCGGTCGAATCGGGCGGCCGCCAGGGAACCCGTCTGCGACGCGGTCGGCGCCCAGTGCGCCTCGGGCACTGCGCGGGTGTCGACGAATTCGACCGAGATCGCGCCGTCCGGACCGTCACCGGCCCAGTTTTCGAGATGAGACTGCACGATGTCGTCGGCCGGGACTTTCGGTTTCGGCTCGGGTGTGCGCACGCCCGGCAGTCGGCCGAACAGCAACCGGTGCGCAGGTGAGTCGCGCGTTCCCCAGCTCGGGGCCCACCACATGGTGACGGCGCACTGCGCGCGGGTGAGGGCGACGTAGAACAGCCGCAGTTCCTCACCCGCTTGCTCGGTGTCGTGCATCGACTTCCGGCCCGAGTACCCCGGCCCGGTGGACCCGCCGACGTCCAGCACGCGCCGCCCGTCGTCCTCGTGCAGCAGGAGTGACGCAGGCTCGTACATGGAGAACGCGTCCCACACGTACGGGACGTAGACGATCGGAAACTCGAGGCCCTTGGTGGCGTGAATGGTCGCGACCTGAACGGCGGCGGCGTCACTGTCGAGCCGACGGCTGCGGTCTGCGGGGCCGCCCGAGGGATCTTTTACGCGATCGGTCAACCACCGTGTCAGTGCCGTGAGGCCGAACGACTCCTCCACCGCGGCCTTGTTCAGCAACTGCGCGATGTGCCGAAGGTCGGTCAGGTGCCGCTCCCCCGCGTCGAGTGCGAGCAGCCGACTTTCCAGGTGCGCCTCCCAGGACATGCGCTCGAAGACGGCCGCAAAACCCGCCTGCGCGAACAACATCGAAAGGTTACGAAGCTGGTTGCTCACCGCGGCGACCGCGTCGTCGCCGCGGGAGTCGAGATCGGCGGCAGTCCATCCGAGCAGCGGTGTCAGAGCGGCCAACCGCACCCGATCGGATCTGTGCGGTTGTTCCAGAGCCTGCAGTACCCACAGCCAGTCGGTGGCGCCGGCGGTGGCGAACACCGACGTTCCGCCGGCGAGCACCGAGGGCACACCGGCCCGATCCAACGCGTCGCGCACGAGGCCCACCTGTCGCCACGTCCGCAGCAGCACGGCGACGTCACCCGGCGCTACCGGTCGAGACTCTCCGTGGAGCTCCACTGTGGTTGCACTGGTGAGTAATTCGACGATGTCCGCCGCCACGTCCTCCGCGACCCGCTCGCGTACAGGCCCGACCGTGGGAAAACCCGACCGATTCAGCGGACCCATTCCGGTACGCGGCAGGTAGCGGACTCGCAACGGCACCACCGACGGGATGCGCGATTCGGGGTGGTTCGCGTCCACGTGGTGCACCACGATGTCGTCGTGGCCCAGCGCGGCACCTTGATAGACGTGCTCCAGGGCATCGAGCAGGGGCTTGTCGCTGCGCCAATTGGTGGTGAGCTCTTGATGGCTGTCCGCTATGCGAGAAGCCTCCAGATAACTCAGTACCTCCGCGCCGCGGAACGCGTAGATGGCCTGCTTCGGATCGCCGACCAGGACCAAGGTGCTGCTGCGGTGGAACGCGTGTTCCAGGATCTCCCACTGCAACGGATCGGTGTCCTGGAACTCGTCGACGAGCACGACACGGAACCGGTTGCTGATTCGCGCGCAGGCCGCGTCGCCGTGGTTCGGGTCGACGATCACGTCGCGCAGCATCTGGAGTAGATCGTCGTAATCACGCACGCCCAGAACTCTTTTGCGCCTCTCGACCTCGGCGCGCGCCTTCCGCGCAAAGATGACTCGGTGGCCCGCGACGGAGTCCTCGTTCTCCTCCGGCACCAGAATGGCCTGCCGGTCCCCGACGGCGGCCATCGCGACCGAGCGAGCCTCCTTCGGTTCGATGGTGGCCGGGGCGTCCGATCGGGAGTACGTCCGTAGGTACAGATCGTCGGCGACTTCCGCTACGAGGTCGTCGAGGTCCTCGACGAACACCGAATCGGGCTCGCGTTCACCGCCGATGCCCAACCCGTCGAGCATCCGCTGGCAGAAGCTGTGCGTCGTGGCGATGGTGCCGGAGTCGAAATCCGACAGCGCTTTGGTGAGGCGTCGCCGCCGCAGCTCGACCTCCGCCGGATCGGTGTCGGCAAGGCAGCGCACTACTTCGTCGGCGTGCGTGCGCGCAGTCTCGATGTCGGCCAATGCCGTTGACACCGAGGCGAACCGGGAGCGAGTGCGATCGCGAAGTTCCTGGGTGGCCGTTTTGCTGAACGTCACGAGGAGAAGCTGGGACACGTCGGCGACGCCCTCGGCGACGAAGCGGGTCGCGAGACCGACGATGGCGTACGTCTTGCCGGTGCCGGCGCTCGCTTCCAGGACTGTCGTGCCCGTCGGGAGCGGTGCGGTGAGGTCGAAGTTCATGGCTGTCCCTGCGTTTCCCGGTCCAGAAGTGGACGCCACAGGCGGAAGGCCAAGGCGCCGAATCGCGTCGGATCGTCGCTCCACGAAGCTTCGTCACCCTCGGGTGGCCCATCGCCGAGCGACGCGAGCGTTGGGGACTTTCCGTAGACGTAGACGATGCTGCGATCGGTGTTGTCGCCGAACTTGTCCGAGAACGTCTCACTTGCTGCCGTGAGGGCAGCATCGGCGTTCACCCCTCTCGCTCGGCGTTCCGCGTACACGGCAGTCGAGTCGGTGGCCATCGGCAGCGGAGCCGCCATTCCTCGGTCGCGGAGGTCGACCAGTTGCCGCAGAATGTCGACCGCGTGCGCCGGTGCGGACATCGTCGACCGGGAGATAGGAATGCTGCGTTTGCCCTTGCCGGTGGTGACAGCCTCCCAGATGCCGTCCGGTGCATACGCCGACAACGCCAGCAGATGAACCCACGCTTCCAACCGGTGTTTGGGGCCGAGCGTCGAATAGCGGGTCCGCGCAACCACATAGCCGTGAATGCCGGGGATCGTTCCGGTGATGCGGCGGCCGTCACCGAGGTCGACGGCGACGTCGACGCTGGTCGGAGCGCCCACGTGCACCGACCGCGACGCCGCCGCCAGCGCCATGACGCCGCTCTCGATGAAGTTCAGTTGCCGCGCACCTTGTTTGAACGGGGGCAGTGTTCCGCGCCGCCATTCTGCGGCGGCGAACTCGGACAGTTCGGTGCCGCCGAGCACCGCGGACAGCATCCGGTCACCGATGTTCCACCGGGAGAGCGGCGCCAACTCCACATCGAGCGCGTCGGCAATGTCGTCGTCGACTTCGGGGACACGGAATCGCAGCCGCTGTCGTAGGAATGCCTGCGTCGGGTTCTGTACGAAGGCAACCAGGTCGGAGAGGTTCACGTCGCCGGTCGGCATCTCGGGCAACGGCGACGGCAGGAAGGGCGGAATCGGCTCGGAAGGCCGTCGACTGGCTCTCGCACCCGCCAGCGCACCGGTGTCGAAACTGAATGGCGTCACCGCGTCGAAGTTGCGAGGGTCGAACGGCTGCAACGGGTGGCGCTGGACAGGGTCGGCCCCCGCGGTCAGCGTGACCACGTCCAACAACTCGCTCAGCGGAATGGCGGGCGGCTTCGACACCCCCGATACCGGATCGGCGCCCGTGTAGAACAACAGCAGTCGATCGCTCGCGGACATCACGGCATCGAGAAGCAGCTGACGATCCTCGCTGCGCAGATCTCGTTCGCCGACAAGCGGATTCCGTGCCAGGACGTCGTCTCCGTCGGTGTTGCTCGTGCGCGGGAAGACGTCGTCGTCCAACCCGAGCAGGACCACCACGCGGTGCGGCACCGACCGCATGGGGACCATGGTGCACACCGTCAGTTCGCCGGTGCGGAAATTGGCCCGTGTCGGGCGACCCGCCAACCGGCTCGCCAACATGGCCCGCACGTCGGCGAGGCGCAGCTCGGTCGTCGCGCCGTGTTCGGTGGCGTCGGCCAGCTCTCGGTGCGCCCCCGCCACCTGCCACTGGTCCGCGACGCGGACGTCGGTCAGTAGATCCAGCGAGCGGCGCAGCACCCGTATCCAGTCCGAGACCGTCTGCGGCCCTTGCAGATCGCGCAGGACCACGGCGAGGCGATCGACCATCTCGGCGAACCGGCCGGCCAGATCGATGTCGTTGCCGTCGACGTCGTCGAGCGGGAGCGCGAGGTCGAGCCAGCTGTTGTCGGTCTCGTCCGCCGCGACGCCGAGCAGAATGCGATCGACAGCGGTGTTGAACGTGTTCTGCGGGAAGTCGCCGAGTCCGTAGGCCTCGCGCTGTCTCGATCCGATTCCCCACCGCGCGCCCGACGCATGCGTCCACTCCCGCAACCGCTCGAGGTCGTCGTCGGTGAAGCGAAACATGGTGCGCACGGGCGCACTCGTGGCGAGGTCGAGTACCTGGCTGGCAGTCACACGGCCCTCGGCCAGTTCGAGGAACGTGGCAACGGAGGCGAGCAGCGGATTGGTCTGACGCAGACCGCGATCGGCGAGTCGCACGCGCAGCCGATGCCCGGGATGCCCCAACAGACCCTGCCCGAAGGTTGCACGTACGAGCGGCGCATAGGTCTCGACGTCAGGACACAGGACGAGCACGTCCCGCGGTTCCAGCGTCGGGTCCTCGGTGAACAAGTGCAGCAAGCACTCTCGCAGCACCTCGACCTGGCGCGGCGCCCCGTGGCACGCATGCACCTGAACGGTGCCGTCCAGGGTGGCGCTGGTCGTCGGCGTGCGGTCGAGGCGAATGTCGTCCTGAATGCGGCCCAGCAACGTGGCCGGCGCGTCGACAGCCTCGTGATGAACGTCCTCGACGTCGAGCGAGCCGAGGCGCACCTGAAGTTCGCGGACGTCTCGCGCGAGCGAGGACAAGAGCGGGTGCGGGACGTCGAGAGCGGTGTTGTCGGCGGATCGGCGGAGGTGAGTCGGCTTCGTGGCCAGGGACGTCCACATGGCGGGGCTGGGATGGGGAATCCACAGGTGCACATCTCGACCGGTCGCCAGCGCGGACACCACCTGCAGTTGATCGGCACTCAGGCGAGTCGGACCGAACAGCGACAGCCGCTCGGGGAAGTCGACCAGGTCGGGCTGACGACGGAGCGCATCGCACGCTTCTCCCAGGCGTTCGGCCGGACTCGGGCTACCGATGCGTGTGCGCAGTCGTTGCCACAACTCCGCCTGCCACAGGAGGTCGGACGGCAACGACTCCCCCACACCGTCCGTGTACGCACCGGCGGACCAGTCGATCAGCATCTGGGGGCGAGCAGCGGCGTAGCCACGGAGAAGATCGGTGACGTGTGCTGCGGTGGCCCACCGTCGGCCCGCGCGGTACCCCTCGGTCGAGCCCGTCGAGGAGTCGTACCCGAGGTGCCTGGCCAACACCGCGCACCACGGTTCGCTGAGACTGTCGTCGATGACCGCCAGCGTGGCCCACAGGACCCGACCCGGCGACCACGGATCGTCGTCTGCCTCGAGGCCGCTCGCAGCGGATATCGCGGTGTCGACCAGTCGGGTGGGCGTCGGGAAGTCGATGTTGGCGGCAATGCCGTCCCCGGTCGACGTACCCAGCACCGTCGACAGCCGTTGGTTCAGCCACCGCTCGACGCCTTTGGCCGGTACGGAAACGATCTCCCGAGTGAAGGGATCTGCGAGTGGCGTCGACAGCACCTGTCCCAGGGCATCGGCGAGCGTTCCGGAACGCTCGGCGCGATGCAGAATCAACATGCCCTGCACCGTAGCCGGTGGGTCGGACAGGCTTCCACGCATTCGAGGGTCGACGGAACCGTTCGGGGTGCGCGTGCGTCGAAGAGAGTGGGGGGAGAAAGATGCGGCGGCCGGCGCCGCTCGCTCACGAACGCTGAGCGCGCCGGCCGTCGTGTCGATCGGTCAGGAGGTTGCCGCCAAGGTCCTGTTCCGTCGCACGCTGCTCATCAACGACAGGCCGATGAGCACCACGCCCACCAGACCCGTGATGATGTCGTTGATCTCGACTCCGATGGAGACCAGCAGGATGACAGACAGTGCGCCGATGGCCCAGTGCGCACCGTGTTCGAGGTACACGTACTCGGAGAGGGTTCCCTTGCGCACCAGGTAGACCGTCAGCGATCGGACGAAGAGAGCGCCCACGAAGCCGAGACCCAACGCGATGATGATCGGGTCGGCGGTGATGGCGAACGCTCCGATGACACCGTCGAAGCTGAACGACGCGTCGAGCACTTCCAGATAGAGGAAGAGGAAGAACCCGGCCTTGCCGGTGGCTTTCGCCAGTTCGGAGGGCCCGTCACCGTCGCCGGTGTCGAAGAACTCACCGAGCCCGTTGACGGCGATATACGTGACCATGCCGAGCACACCCGCGACCATGACGGTCGACACCTTGTCCTCGGGCGCGAGGAATTCGGCGGTCAGCACCAGGGCGATTCCCGCGACGACCACCGCCAGCATGTCGAGCTTTCCCGCCTTCGCGAGCGGCTTCTCGACGAAGGACAGCCAGGTGATGTCCCGCTCCTCGAAGACGAAGCCCAGGAAGAGCATCAGCAGGAACATGCCACCGAACGCGGCGATCTGCGGGTGCGCGTCCGTCAGCAGAGTCTCGTAACTGGGGCTGCCGTCCGGGAAGGTCGCGGCGCCGTCCGCCGGTGGATTGAGCGCAAGATCCAGTGCGGCAACGGGTCCGAGACCCGACGCCGCCCAGACGATGACGAGCGGGAACACCAGGCGCATGCCGAAGACCGCGATCAGCACGCCGACGGTGAGGAAGATCTTCTGCCAGAAGTCGCTCATCCGTTGCAGCACAGTCGCATTGATGACCGCGTTGTCGAAGGAGAGCGAAATCTCCAGCACGCCCAGGATCAACACGAGGACCGCTGCCTGCGGTCCTCCGTAGACGAACCCCACGACGACGGCGAGCACGGTGAACACGATGGACATGCCGAAGATGCGGAGCACCATTGTCGAAGAACCCTTTTGTCGGTTTTGCCCGAATTACCCTGCGGGGGTGTCTTTTCAGACGTTGATCCCGTAGTCACGGACAATACCGGCGAGGCCGGAGACGTATCCCTGCCCTATCGCCCGGAATTTCCATTCGCCGCCGCGTCGGTAGATTTCGCCGAACACCATCGCGGTCTCGGTCGACGCATCCTCGGACAGATCGAACCGGGCAATCTCCTTGCCGTCGTTCTGGTTCACCACGCGAATGAACGCGTTCACCACCTGTCCGAAGTTCTGCCGTTGCGCATCGGCGTCGTGAATGGAGACGGGGAACACGATCGAATCGACCTCGGGTGAGAGCGCGCGGAGGTCGATGTTGATCACCTCGTCGTCACCGTCGCCCTCACCGGTCCGATTGTCGCCGGTGTGTTCGATCGCTCCGTCGGGGGACTTCAGGTTGTTGTAGAAGACGAACCACAGGTCTCCGAGGGCCTTCTTCGACGGGTTCAGACCGATCGCGCTGGCGTCGAGGTCGTAGTCGCCGCCGCTGGTGGAGCGCACATCCCACCCGAGCCCGACGCTGACCGCGGTCATGTCCGGCGCTTCCTTGCTCAACGAGACGTTGCCACCTTTGGCGAGGGTCACTGCCATGCCGCACCTCTTCCGTGTTTGCCGAGTCCTCACCACTGTGCCCGATGAGACCACTGGGCCCGATGAGACCACTGTGCCCGATGAATTTCCGCTTCGCTTCCAGTCACAACGTCATGACTATCCAACATGTCCTTGCTGTGGTGCCGGTCAGTGATATCGACGCGGCGCGCTCGTTCTACGCGCAACTGTTCGGCCGCGACGCCGACAACAATCCGATGCCGAGCCTGGTCGAATGGCAGGTCTTGCCACAGGCGTGGGTGCAGGTGACGGTCGACGAGAACCGCGCCGGCCGGGGCCAGCTCAACCTGGCCGTGGACGACCTGGACACGCATCTCCGTGAGGTCGGAATGAGCGGCGAGATCGTGGAGGCGAACAAGGGCGTTCGGCTCTGCACGGTCTCGGATCCCGACGGGAACCAGATCACGTTCCTCGGCGGATTCCGCGTCGAGTACTAGAGGCTCTCCACCACCCACCACGCCGCATACGGGGGCACCCACACCATCCCGTCCGCGTCGGTCGTCGGATCGTGCTGCGAGAGCACCTCACGCGGCTCGAACACCGCATAGTCGTCGAATCGGTACCGCGGGAACGGGAGCGGCCGCGTGGTCACGTTGAACAGGCCGACGAGGGTCCCACTCGGATGGCGCCGGACAACGGCAAGCAGCCCGTCGGGGGCGTCGGTCAGCACTTCCACGGGCGCTTCGGCGTGCAGCATCGGCAGATCGGCGCGGATCCGGGCGATGTGGGCGAGGCCGTCGAACACGCGGCCCGCGTCGGTCCCCGGTTCGAGCCGTCGGGCGCGGTCGGCGTCGGTGACACGTGGGCGGTGCACCCACCGGTTGTCGCCGGAGTGGCCGTCTTCCGACGCCCAGTCTGGATCACCGAGGTGGCCGATCTCGTCGCCGCTCCACACGACCGGCATCCCGCCCCAGACCGCAATGATCGCGTGCGCGAGGAACAGTCGCGCCAGAGCGTGGTCCCGGTCGGTCCGCAGTCCGGCCAGCGCCGCGGCAGCACCGCTGATCCGACGGTCCCCGGTCTCCCGGTTGTGTTGAAAGACAAGCCCTTCGGCCCAGGACCCGTCGAACTCGCCCGAGTACCAGTCGGCCAGGAAGCTGCGGTGCCCGAACCCGGACACCCCCACGGCCGCGGCGTCGGCGTCGTCGATGGCCCACCCGATGTCGTCGTGACAGCGGACGTACGTGACCCAGGTGCCGCTCGGCGGGGTCGGCGGCAGCGACGACAGTGCGTGCACCGCCAGATCGGTCCGCCCGGTGGCCAGCATCGACCACACCTGCACCATGAGGCTGTTGTGGTAGGCGATGTCGGACACTCGCCCCGTGTGTCGACCGGCTCCGAGATACGGCAGCAACTCGCGTGGGCCGACGATGGCCTCGGCCTTGAACAACACCGCGGGCGCCGCCAACCGAGCAGTGGCCCGCAGCGCCTGCGTGATGGCGTGCACCTCGGGCTGGTTCTGGCAATTGGTTCCGAGCCGCTTCCAGAGGAACGCGATGGCGTCGAGGCGCAACACCTCGACACCGAGATTCGCGAGATGCATGACGATGTCGGCGAATTCGACGAGAACCGCTGGATTGGCCCAGTTCAGGTCCCATTGCCACTCGTTGAACGTCGTCCAGACCCATTCGTTCAGATCGGGGTCGAGAGTGAAACTCCCCGGCGCGAAATCGGGAAAGACCTCGGGGAGAGTGCGCTCGTACGCATCGGGTGTCGTCCGGTCCGGATAGAGCAGGAAATAGTCACGGCGCGCGGCGTCACCCGCACGCGCCTCGACAGCCCACTCGTGTTCACGCGCTACATGATTGAGTACGAGGTCGATGACCGGACTGATACCACGCTCGCGAAGCTTCGAGCACAGATCGGACAGGTCGTCGTTCGTGCCGAGATCCGAGCGGACGGTGCGGTAGTCCATGACGGCGTACCCGCCGTCGTTGTCTCCCGGCCGCGGCGTCAGCAGAGGCATCAGATGCAGGTACGTGACGCCGAGATCGGTGAGGTGGTCGAGTCGATCGCCCACTCCGGCGAGGGTGCCGCCGTAGCGATCGACGTAGCAGGCGTACCCGAACATGTCGGGCCGCTGGAACCAGTCGGGGCGAAGCAGTCGGCGCTCGTCGAGGCGGTGCAGGTCTGCCGGTCGGGCGACGAACCCGTGCGCTGCGACGGACACCAATCGCAGCGCGACGTGGTCGGGGTCGGGATACAGCGCGGTGACGGCATCGTGCAGGTCGGGCCACCATCGCTCGAGCCGCAACTCGAACGACTTGCGCTGATGGACCGGGGCATCGGCAAGGATGTCGCGCACTGCGTCGTACACCGCGTCGGGAGTTGCCATGAAGCGATCATTTCACGGGTCGACGTGCCAGAGTATGGGCCATGACCGAGAACGCTGCCTGGCCCGCACTTCCCGTCGAAAACTGGATCGCCACCCGCGACACCGTTCACCTGTGGACTCAGATCGTCGGGAAGGTGCGCCTCGCGCTGGCCCCGGACGTCAACCACTGGTGGGGCGTCCCCCTCTACGTCGACGCCACGGGGCTGACGACCTCACTGATGCCCTACAAGTCCATCGGCATCGAGATACGTATGGATTTCCGCGCGCACACCCTGACCATCCTGACGACGGACGGTCGATCACGCAGCATGGTGCTCGCGCCGCGCACCGTGGCCGACTTCTACGCCGAATTCCGTTCGCTGCTGGCCGATCTCGACATCGACGTGGCCATCAATCCCGTTCCGGTCGAACTGGTACACGCAATCCCATTCGAGGACGACACCGAACACGCGAGCTACGACGCCGACGCCATGACGGATTTCTGGACGTCGTTGGTCAGTGCGCATCGCGTGTTCTCCGACTTCCGCGGACGCTTCCGTGGAAAGGCGAGCCCGGTGCACTTCTTCTGGGGCGCTTTCGATCTGGCCGTCACGCGCTTTTCCGGACGGAAAGCCGAGCCGCACCCCGGTGGCATCCCCAACTGCCCGGACTGGGTGATGACCGAGGCGTACAGCGACGAGGTCTCGAGCTGCGGCTACTGGCCGGGTGGCGCGGACGAGGGCGTCTTCTACTCGTACGCGTACCCGTCGCCGATCGGGTTCGACGCGCGCACCATCACCCCCGACGCTGCTTTCTACGACAATGCGCTCGGTGAATACGTGCTTCCCTACGCCGAAGTCCGCGCGGCGGCCGACCCGGATGCGCTCCTGATGGAGTTCCTCGAATCGACCTACCGCGTGGCCGCCGAACTCGGTGAGTGGTCGGACGCGGTGATCTTCTAGTCGAAGATGCGGCGTAGGACATTGGTGTCGGCAAGGTCGACCAGCTCGTCCGCGCGCCCGGACAGAATCGTCCGAATGCCGTAGAGGGTGAAGCCTTTTGCCTGTTCCAAGGTGATCTTGGGCGGAATGGACAGCTCCTGCGCCGCGGTGACGACGTCGATCACGGCCGGCCCGTCGTACGCGAACGCCTCGGTGAGAGCGGCCTCGAGATCCTGCGGCTTCTCCACCCGCCGACCGAACATCCCCAGCGCCCTGGCGACCGCACCGAAGTCGGGGTTCTTCAGATCGGTGCCGTAGTTGACGATGCCGGCGGCCTTCATCTCCAGCTCGACGAAGTTCAGCGACGAGTTGTCGAAAATGATCACCTTGACCGGTAACCCGCTCTGCATCAACGTGATCAGCTCACCGAAGCCCATGGTCAGTCCACCGTCACCGGCGAACGCCACCACCTGTCGGCCCGGCTGCGCCGTCTGCGCTCCGATGGCCAGCGGCAGCGCGCAGGCCATCGAGCCGTGGTTGAAGGATCCGAGGAGTCGGCGCTTGCCGTTCATCGTGAGGTACCGCGCGGCCCACACGACGGGCGAGCCGACGTCGACGGTGAAGACCGCGTCGTCGTCGGCGAGCTCGTTTGCCAAGCGCGCCAAATACTCCGGCCGTATGGGGGTGCGGTGTCGATCGTCGACGGCGAAGGAATCGAGGTTCTTTCGTGTCTTGCGGTAGTGCTTCAGGGACTTGTCCAGATGTTCCCGGTCGGTCTTCGCGTGGATGCGCGGCAGCAGCGCGTCGACGGTGTCGGCCACGGTCCCGACGAGACCGACGTCCAACGTTGCTCTGCGGCCTAGATTCTGCCCGCGGATGTCCACCTGGATGATCTTCGCGTCGTCGGGGTAGAAGTTGCGGTAGGGAAAGTCGGTGCCCAGCATCAGCAGTACATCGGCGTGGGAGATGGCGCGGTATCCCGAGGCGAAGCCGAGCAGACCCGTCATACCGACGTCGTACGGATTGTCGTATTCCACATGCTCTTTGCCGCGCAGGGCGTGCACTACCGGGGCGTTGAGCGCACCGGCGATGTCGAGCAACTGCTGGTGCGCTCCGGCCACACCGGCGCCGGCCAGAATCGTGATGTTGCTGCCCGCGTTCAGGATCGAGGCAGCGTGATCGAGCGACGCGTCGTCGGGGCGTACGTGCGAGGTGGTGGCGCGGATGGCCGGCGTCGCCTTCTTCTGCTCGGCGTGCGCGAGGAAGATTTCGCCCGGCACCACCACGACCGCGACGCCGCGCTCCTCGATGGCGGCGCGCATCGCCATGGCGAGAACATGCTCGGCCATGTCGGGGTCGCTGACCAGTTCGCAGAAGACGCTGCATTCCTGAAACAGGCTCTGCGGGTGCGTTTCCTGAAAATACTGCGACCCGATCTCGCTGCGCGGAATGTGGGCGGCGATCGCCAGGACCGGCACGCGGCTGCGGTGCGCGTCGAACAACCCGTTGATCAAATGCAAGTTGCCGGGTCCGCAACTACCGGCACACACCGCGAGTTCGCCCGTGATCGCGGCGTCACCGGCGGCGGCGAACGCTGCGGTCTCCTCGTTGCGGACGTGCTGCCACGTCATGCCCTCGTGCCGACGGATCGCGTCGGTGAAGCCGTTCAGTGAATCTCCGGGAAGACCGTAGACGTGGGTCACGCCACTCTCGGTCAGGGTCTGGACGTAATGGTCTGCGACGGTTGCCATGGCCGACAGTATGCGGCAGATCAGCGCCGGAAGCGCCGCGGAATGGGCAGCCAGCCGTCCTCGATCGCTCGTTTGTACAGATCTGTCTTCGTCGGCGCGGGACGCCCCACCGCGCTGTACTTGGCGCGGATTCGCCCGACGTACGCGTTGACGGTCTCCGTCGACAGCTCCGTCTGCGCGGCCACCCGACTGGTCGGCTCCCCCGCCGCGTACAGCTCCAGGACCTGACGCAACCTCGGCGGAAGATCGACGAAGTCCTCGTCGGAATCGATGGCCGCGGCCCAGTCCATCGTGGCGAACTGCTCCCCCGCCGCCGCGCACCGGATGGCGTCGACGATCTCCGACGGGCGCGCCGACTTCCGCAGCACCCCGAGCACACCCGCGGCGGCGGCCTGACGCACCAGGTAGGGCTCGTCTCCCGAGGTGTACACCAGTGTCTTCATCCCGGCATCGCGCAGGCGTTCGACGTTCGCTCGCGGGGAGGAACCGTCGGCCAGTCGGAGGTCGAGCACCACCAGGTCCAGGTCGTCGACTTCGGTCAGTAGCTCGGCCACGGTCTCCGCGCCGGCCACGACCGACATGTCCTCGTGCTCGTCGGCGATCGACGCGAGGCCCCGAACGATCGAGTGATGGTCGTCGACGACCCCGATCCGCAGTACCCGCGCGCCCAGTTCCTGTCGGTGCATCCGGTGATTCTGTCGCACCCTTCACGCTCTCGCCTAGTGTCGTGGGCGATGACCTCTTCTCTGCCTCGCCTCTCCGTCACCGCACCCACCGCAATCAAGCGGACCTTCACCGGTGACAGCTACTCCCGCGGCGACGCGTACGCCCGCGCCGGTCGGGTGTCCGCGTTGGAGTGGGACGGGACGTCGCTGCGCGCCCGAGTGCGTGGGCAGCGCGCGGTGCCGTACGAGACTCGCGTGGACGTGATCGTCGAGAACGACGCGTTCACCGGGATCGCCCGCACCTCGTGCTCGTGCCCGATGCAGGTTCGCTGCAAGCACGCCGCGGCCGTCGTGCTGCACGCCATCCGCTCGGCGGTCACCACCGCTCCCGCGCCGTCGCACTGGACCAAGGTCCTCGAACCGCTTGTCGACGAGGACAGCGAGCAGCCCCATCTGGCCTTGCAGCTCTCGTTGGCGACGACCAAGGAGCACGCCGGCTCGGTCCGTCTTCTCGCCCGTCCGCTGCGACGGGGACGCACCGGCGCATGGGCCACCACGGGCATCGCGTGGGACCGAATGCCGTACTCGCAGGAACGCGGTTTCGCCGAGCAACTCGAGATTCTCGAGGAGCTCTACTCGCTGCATCTGGTGAAGTCGCGTGCAGGGCGCTCACGCTATTCGTATCAACAGATCGGCAACCTCGACCTCGGCGATCTGCCCGGCCGGTCGATGTGGAGCGTGTTGGACAGTGCGCACGACGCTGGATTGCCACTGATGCACGCCACGCGCACGCTGGGCGACATCCCGCCCATCGAGACTGCCACCTTCGAAGTCGATGTGGTGTCCCATGATTCGGGTTCGCTGACCGTCACGGGGCGCACCGCGGTGGACGACGCGACCCTCCCCAGCTCGGCGTTCTCGTTCGTCGGTGACGACGGCACGGGTCTGGTCCACTGGGACCCGTCGACGACGGACGAGCTCGCGAAACGCCCGTTTCGATTGGCCCGCATGTCCACTCCCGTTCCGTCGGCGCTGATCTCGATCGCGACGACGGAGGGTGGGCTGATGGTCCCGCGCGAGGACCGCGACTCCTTCTCCTCTCGCTACCTACCCGCCATCAGACGGACGACGTCGGTGGTCTCGTCTGATTCGTCGTTCCGCGAGCCCGTGATCACCGGTCCTGCACTGGATCTGGTGATGACCTACACCCCCGGGCACCGGGTGACGGTGTCGGGACAGTGGCACTACACCATCGATACCGTGCCGATGTACGTCTCGACCGAACGTGCACCCGTCGCCGACGCGAACCGAAACACCTCCGCCGAACTCGCGCTGCTCACCGCCGTCGCGGACATTCTCGACGTCCCGTCGCTCGGTGGCATGCTGCGATCGTTCGTGCGAACGGGTTTCGATGCAGCGCAGTTGATTTCGCACGGAGTTCCCGCGTTGGACGCGATCGACGGTGTCACGGTGATCGTGACCGGGGAGCCGCCGTCCTTCGAGGACGTCAGCGACGACGTGGCGATCTCGGTGAGCACCAGTTCGATCAAGGGCAGCAACGACTGGTTCGACCTCGGCATCGACGTCGTGGTCGACGGAACCAGCGTGCCCGTGGCCGAGGTCATTTCGGGAATTGCGCGCGGTGATTCGCACCTCATCCTGAACGACGGTCGGTACTTCGATCTCGCGTCGGAGCACTTGACGCGATTGCGTGCCCTGGTCGAGGAGGCGCGCTCGCTGCAGGATGCGCCCGGTAACTCGTTGCGCTTGAGCCGGTTTCAGGTCGGGCTGTGGGACGAGTTCGCCGCACTCGGTGTCGTGACCTCACAGGCGGAAGCCTGGCAGGCGCAGGTGTCGGGGCTGCTGACGCTCGACGAGGTGGAGCCGGTGAAGCCGCCACTGGGGCTGGATGCCACGCTGCGCACCTATCAGCTCGAAGGGTTGACCTGGCTCTCGTTCGTCTACAACCACGGTCTCGGCGGAATTCTGGCCGACGACATGGGACTCGGCAAGACCATTCAGACGTTGGCCCTCGTTCAGACGCTCTCGGAGACGTCGACGTTGGCGTCTCCGTTCCTGATCGTCGCGCCCACCAGCGTCGTGCACAACTGGGCGCGCGAAGCTGCCACCTTCACCCCCGGCCTGCGTGTGGTCACCGCGTCGGAGACGATGGCCCGGCGCGGGCAGAGCGTCGCCGACATCACCGAGGGCGCCGACATCGTCGTCACTTCGTACACCATTTTTCGCATCGATTTCGACGACTTCGATTCCCGCACATGGTCGGGACTCGTCTTGGACGAAGCGCAGTCGGTCAAGAACCACCAGGGCAAGTCGTATCAGTGTGCGCGTCGGCTGGACACGCCGTTCAAGCTGGCCATCACCGGTACACCCATGGAGAACAGCGTCATGGAGTTGTGGTCGTTGCTGTCCATCACGTCACCCGGGTTGTTCCCGTCGCCTAAGGTGTTTACGGACATGTACCGCCGACCGATCGAAAACGACGGTGACAGTGACGTTCTCGCTCGTCTGCGTCGACGGATACGGCCGCTCGTCATGCGCCGCACCAAGGAGTTCGTCGCCACCGATCTGCCCCCGAAGCAGGAAGTGACCGTCGAAGTCGATCTGAACCCGGCGCACCAACGGCTCTACGACGTCACGTTCAACCGCGAGCGGCAGAAGATCCTCGGACTGCTGGGCGAGCTGGACAAGAATCGCTTCACCATTCTGACGTCGTTGACCTTGCTGCGCCAACTGGCTCTGGACCCTGTCCTGATCGACCCTGCCCACTACGATATTCCGAGCTCCAAGACGGACGAACTCGTCGATCAACTGGAAGAGGTCATCGCCGGTGGGCACCGGGCGCTGGTGTTCAGCCAGTTCACCAGCTATCTGACGCGCGTGCGAGAGCGGTTGTCCGACAGCGGCATCGAGACCGAATACCTCGACGGTCGCACCCGCAACCGCGGGTCGGTCATCGAACGATTCCGCGAGGGTTCGGCGCCGGTCTTCCTGATCTCGTTGAAGGCAGGCGGTGTCGGTTTGACCCTCACCGAAGCCGACTACTGCTTCGTCCTCGACCCCTGGTGGAACCCCGCCACCGAGGCGCAGGCCGTCGACCGAACCCACCGCATCGGCCAGACGAAGACCGTGTTCGTGAACCGCTACGTCGCGCGCGGGACCATCGAGGAGAAGGTGATGGCCCTGAAGGAGAAGAAGGCGGCCCTCTTCCGCAGCGTCATGGACGACGGGGCGGCCTTCGGGTCGAGCCTGTCGGCGGACGATATTCGGGGGTTGGTGGAGTAGTTCTCGCGAGGGCTCGGCGTATCCGTTCGATGACGACGTCGGGTGTGTAGAGATCGGCCCACGTCCAGCGCACCACTTCCAACCCCAAGCCGCGCAACGCGTTCTCTCGCCGCTTCTCCGCCCACAGGACGTCGTCGGCATCTTTCCCCTGATACTTCATGCGCCCGTCGAACCCTCCAACTACGCGCTTCTTGATCAGAAAGTCGACTCGCACCATTCGACCTTCGCAGGGGAACTCATCCTGCAACGACGGTTCGAAGTCGGCCAACATCACCCTGCTTCTCGACTCGCCCACGCTTTCCGACCGCCGATCCATGAACGCAGCGACGCGGCGTGCCCTGCGATTGCCAGGGTGAGTGGGTCGGCGGTCCAGGCATTCTTCGATGTGTTCGCGGGTGAGGCCGAAGCGTCTGGCCGCGCAATCCGCGGCACAGACGGCTTCCTCGAACGGCACGGTGCGGGCGATATCGGCGATGGTGCGGGCGACGGAAGTGATGCGGAGTCCATCCTTCACGACTGTTTCGTCGTCGCTGTAGGGCGACGAGTGCACGTGGCGAGCACCTTCCAAGCGTCCGCCGGTACTCCGGTTTCTGGTGACGTGGACGTAATCGAGCGGGATGTTCCAGACGTCGATGCCGTGAACGACAGCCGCGGTCACGTGGCTCAGGACCGCAGCGTCGCTCGCAAGGACCGCTCGCGCAGTGAGTCTGTGCTGCGCGCTCGGCGTCAGGGCGTCGAACTCGGCGCGTTCGACGTAGACACCTCGGATCAGCTGTCGGTACGTGCCCGTCCGGCAGTAGCTCCTCAGTTCGGAATCGGTGACACCTCGGGCGATCGCATCGGCACGGCGGATGATTTCAGGCATCCCTCAGACTGGAACGGAGCCGTGGTTTCTCGCTGATCTTTATCCACAGGCAAGCGCACACGGGTTCTGTCGACCTCACACGGGTTTCGGCCGACTGGAAGGGGTGTGCGGTTTAGGAAACCCGTGTGCGCTCTCCCGCTGACGCAATGGCCACCGCACCCGCCGCCCCCCGCGGCCCCAGGTCCTGCAGTAAGCGCTTCGCCCGCTGGTACGCACCCCGCAGCCGCGGACTGGTGGCGAGCTCGCCGAAGACGGCACGGTTGTCGAGGAAGGCACCGGGGTTGTCGTGATCGGCCCAGGACAGTCGTCTGAGGTGGTCCGCGTCCGAGTCGACCATGGGCACCGACGCGCGGTCGTACACGTCGCACCACGCGGCCAGGACGAGAGCGATGTGATCGATAGATTGGTTGTGCGACAACCGATCTCGTAGGACCGGTACGACGAACTTCGCCATGCGGGTGGACGCGTCGACGATCTGCCGTTCCAGGGTGTCACGCAGCGCAGAGCTCGAAAACCGTTCTTGGAGTTGATCGATGTACTCGGACACGTCGATTCCCGGCACCGGACCGAGGGTGGGCGCGGCCTCTCGGCGCATGTAGGACTCGACGAAGGCCGACAGTTCGGGATCGGCCATCACGTCGTGCACGTGGGTGTGGCCGGCCAGGACACCCAGGTAACTCATCACCTGGTGTGAGGCGTTCAGCAGCCGCAGCTTCATGTGCTCGTACGGCAGCACGTCGTCGACCACCTGCACGCCGACGTCTTCGAAGGGCGGACGTCCGTCGGAGAACGAGTCTTCGAGAACCCACTGCGCGAACGATTCGGACCGCACGGGCCACTCGTCCTCGACTCCGAATTCGACGCGCAGATCGTCGACAACTCCGGGTGTCGTTGCAGGAGTGATGCGGTCGACCATCGAGCTGGGAAAGGCGACGTTCTCGTCTATCCAGGAGGCCAACTCGGGATCGTGGTGCCACGCGAAGCTGGTCAACGCGGTGCGGGCAACCGAGCCGTTGTGCGTGATGTTGTCGCACGACATCACCGTGAACGGCGCCATCCCGCGCGAGCGGCGCAGGGCCAATGCCGCAGTGAGATAGCCGAATACGCTGGTGGGTGGGGAGATGCTGGTGAGATCGTGCAGAACGTCGTCGTCGCGTGGGTCGAACTCACCGGTCGTATCGTCGACGCCGTACCCGGCTTCGGTGATGGTCAACGACACGATTCGCGTTGTCGGAGAGGCCAACAGCTCGATCACGGCTCGAGGATCGTCCGGTGCGAACACGTACCGGGTGATGGAACCGACCACGCGGGCGTTGCGTCGGCCGTCGGGGTCGACGGTCACCAGGGTGTAGAGGTTGTCCTGCGCGCGAAGAACGTCCCGCATCCGTGCGTCGCCGGGCAGCACTCCGACTCCGCACTCGGCCCAATCACCGTGCCCGGCGGCGAGCAACCGATCGACGTACATGGCCTGATGGGCTCGGTGGAATCCGCCAACTCCGAAATGCACGATGCCGCAGGGACGCTCGGCACGATAGGTAGGGACGGAGACCGTCGGTGACAGTTCGGCGAGCGTGTCTCGACGCAACTCGGTCATGGTCGGTCTCCTCGGTACAAAAGTGGAATACGGTGGCGCTTCCGAGAGTCAGGAAGCGCCACCGCAAGTATCAGCAGGCGGACTTGTAGATGTACTGCGCGCCTTCACCGTCGATGTTGTCGGCGGTTATCACGTGGAAACCGGTGGAGATGTCCTTGGTGACCTCGCCGCCGTCGATCGCGGCCTTGGCCTGCTCGATGCCGTCCTTGCCGATGGTGTCGGGCTGCTGGGCGATGAGCGCCTGGACCGTGCCTTCGCGGAGCTGCTTGACCTGCGCGGGGCCGGCGTCGAAGCCGACGATCTTGACCTGGTCCTGCTTACCGGCCTGACGGACGCCGGTTGCCGTTCCCTCAGCGGAGAACGTGTTGGTGGCGAACACACCGACGATGTCGGGGTCCTTGGCCAGTGCGGCAGAAACCAGCTTGGCCGCCTCGGCCGGATCGTTGTGGCTGTACTGCACGCCGAGGTAGTCGAACGAGGAGTTCTCCGCCGCAGCGTCCTCGAAGCCCTTGACGCGAGCGTCGACGGTGGAGACGCCGGGATCGGTGGAGATGATGAGAACCTTGCCGCCGTTCGGGTTCAGCGACTCGATGGCCTTGAACGCCTCGGCGCCGCCGCCCACGTTGTCGGACGAGATGGCCGAGGCGGCGATCGACGGATCGTCGAGAGTGGTGTCGACGAGGACGACCTTGATGCCGGCGTTCGCGGCGGCGGCGAGAGGTGCCTGCATTGCAGCAACATCCGTCGGGGCGATGAGGATGGCCGACGGACGCGATGCGACGACGGAGTCCACGATCGGCTTCTGCAGGGTGGGATCGAACTTCGCCGGGCCCTGGGTGTCGACGGTGAGGCCGGCATCCTTTGCCGCAGCTTCGATTCCGCACTGCATGCTGATGTAGAACTCGTCGCCGCTGACGCCCTGGATGAAGGCGATCTTGCCACTGCCGCTACCGGAGTCCGAAGAACATCCGGCGAGCATGACGGCGGACACGGACGCGACGGTCAGTGCGACGGCGGCCTTGCGAGATTTGATCATGTCTGTCTTTCTACTGAGGGGTGTTGGGTAAAGCTGTTTCACGAGAACGGCTATGGGCTTTTCGACCACAGCTTCTTCAACGAGTTGGGTGATTGCCCGCGGCTGGCTGCGTCCCTTCGACGCTGATCGAAGTAGACGGCGACGATCAGCACGGCACCGACAGCGACCTGCTGCCAGAACGGCTGCACGCCGATGATGACGAAGCCGTTCAGGAGAACGGCGGGAATGAAGAGTCCGATGACCGTTCCGAACATGGTTCCGACACCACCGAAGAGCGATGTTCCACCGATCACGACGGCCGCGATGACGTTCAGGTTGGTCTGCGACTGGCCGGCGATGGCCGTGGTGCCGTACTGGGAGAGCGAGAGGATTCCGGCGAGGCCCGCGAGAGCTCCGGACAATGCGTAGACCTTCACCAGGTGCAGATCGACCTTGATTCCGACGCGGCGAGCGGACTGCTCCTTGGAACCGACGGCGAAGGTGTAGAGACCGAACTTCGTGCGGTGCAGGATGATTCCGAATACAACGACGAAGATCAGGGCGATCACGGAGATGAGTGGAAGCGTGGTGGACGGAAGGTTGCCGTAGCCGATCGTGTCGACCAGTACCGGCGGGACGTCGCGGATGTCGACGCCGCCGGTGATCACCTGGGACAGTCCCAGTGCGCCGCCGAGCGTACCCAGCGTGACGATCAACGGAGGCACTTTCGCCTTACCGATGAGAAATCCGTTCAGCAGGCCCCAGGCAAGGCCGCACAGCACGGCGACGACGATGCCGACGGTGGCCACTCCCCACCCGTCACCACCGATGGCGCGCATGGCTTTTGCCGCAACCACCCCGGAGAAGACGAGCACGGATCCGACCGAGAGGTCGATGCCGCTGGTGACGATCACGAACGTCATACCGATTCCGAGGACCGCCAGGATCGAGACGTTCTGGATGATCTGACGGGCGTTGCCCCACTCGGGGAAGCTGTTCGGAGCCAGGATCGAGAACACGACGCAGATGGCGATCAAGACCAGCACGATCTGGAACACCTGGATGCGGGCGAGTTTTCCGAGGGAATCGGCGAGAGCGAACTTGTGCTTGGCCGGCCGGTCGCTCGGCTGCTTCGGCTCGAGCGAGGGCGAGATGGTCTGGTTGGTCATGACGTGGCTCCGACCGTTGCGCCGGTCATTGCGCCGACGAGTTCTTCCATGGACGTCTTCTTGGCTTCGAGGGTTGCCACGCGCTTTCCCATGCGCAGCACCTGAACTCGGTCTGCCACCTCCATCACGTGCGGCATGGAGTGGCTGATGAACACCACGGCGACGCCGTTGTCGGCGACGCGGCGGATCGTGTCGAGAACGTTGCGGGTCTGCACGACGCCGAGTGCGGCGGTCGGCTCGTCGAGGAACACGACGCCCTTGGCCCAGGCGACGGCACGGGCGATCGCGATGGCCTGTTGCTGTCCACCCGACATCGCGCCGACCGGGTCGGTCAGGCTGCGAACGGTGGCACCGAGCATGTCCAGCGCCGCCTGCGACTCCTTGCGCATCGTCGGTGCGTCCATGAAGCCGAGTCGACCCAGAATGCCCTTCGCCGGCTTTTCACGTCCGAGGAACATGTTCTGCGCGGCATTGAGGTGCGGAGCCAGTGCAAGGTCCTGGAACACCGTCTCGATTCCGAGGTCTGCTGCGGCAGTGGGGCTGTCGAGGTCGACGGGCGACCCGTTGAACAGGATCTCGCCCGAGTCGAGCGCGAGGCTGCCCGACAAGGCCTTGACCATGGTCGACTTACCGGCGCCGTTGTCGCCGATCAGAGCGACCACCTCACCGGGGTAGATGTCGAAGTCCGCGCCGTCGAGAGCACGCACGTTGCCGAAACTTCTCGTCAGCGCCCTCGCTTCCAGAATCGGTGTCTGCGGGGTTGTCATGCGAACTCCTTGCTGATGGCTGCGTTGCCGTGCGCCTCGCCTGAGGCTCGATGAAGACGAGTGTGACCTACGCGACTGCCGTTTGTCACTGTTTTCCGAAAATTCATGTCACCGGTGACATGACGCCGCGTCCTATGCGTCTCGAATCGGCCTGCACAGCAGGTCGAAATCGGCCTTCAACGTGGTATTTCGCCGATTCTCGTCTTCGATCGACGGCCCTGTTGTACCGTCCATGACACCGATGTCATCCACACTCCCCAAACCTCCCCATGACATCGGTGTCATCATCAGCGAAGAGAAGGTAGACAACCCATGACTCGGTTCGACGGCCGCACCATTCTGGTAACCGGCGCCAGCGGCGGCATCGGCTCCGCGACAGTACGGCGGCTGGTCGCCGACGGCGCCGACGTCATTGCGTCGGGCCAGTCGATGGACGCGTTGGACAAACTCGCTGCCGAGACCGGCGCGCGTCCGTTGCCTTTCGACCTCACCTCGGAGGACAGCGTCAAAGAGGCGCTCACCGGGCTGTCGCTGTACGGCGTCGTCAACTGCGGTGGGTTCGGCGGCGAAATCGCCACCCCGCAAGACACGGACATCTCGATCTTCGACAAGGTCATCAGCATCAACGCCCGCGGCAGTCTTCTCGTCATCAAGTACGCGGCGCCGGCGATGATCGAGGCCGGCGCGGGGTCCATCGTGAACGTGTCGAGTCAGGCCAGCCTGGTCGCACTTCCGGGGCACATCTCGTACGGCTCGTCCAAGGCCGCGCTCGACAACATCACCCGAGTCGCTGCACTCGAGCTCGGCGGACACGGTATTCGCGTCAACAGCGTGAACCCGACCGTCGTCATGACGGAGATGTCCGCGTTCTACTGGGGACGTCCCGAGATCGAGGAGCCCTTCCTCAAGCAGATGCCTCTGGGACGATGGGCCACGGAGAACGAAATCGCCGCGCCGATCGCATTCCTGCTCAGCGACGATGCATCGATGATCACGGGAGTCTCGTTGCCCATCGACGGTGGCTACACCTGCGCGTGACTGCCGACCGGTAGGGAAGTGAACAGATGACCACCATGCAAGACGTGGCCGCCCTGGCCAGGGTGAGCGCGAAGACGGTGTCACGGGTCTACAACGACGACCCACACGTCGATCCCGCGACCCGGGCTCGCGTCACCGCCGCATTGGAGTCGCTGAACTACGTCCCGAACACGATGGCGACGTCCTTCCGCACCGGTCAATCGGCGGCGATCGGCGTCGCCATTCCCGACATCGACGACCCCTTCTTCGCGTCCATCGCCCGCGCGATCGAGGTCCGTGCCCGCGAGGAGGACATGGCGGTCTTCGTGACCAGCCTGGGTCACGACGGCAGCCAGGAACAGTCGCTGGTCGAGTCCTTGCTTCGACGACAGTTGAGCGGGCTGATCATCGCGCCGATCGGAACCGACCACGGTTACCTCAAGCGCTGGATCGACAGAACCCCGACCGTGTTCGTCGACCGGGCGCCCGACGGCCTCACCGCGGACAGCTTTGTCGACGACGACCTCAGTGGTGCGGTCATGGCCACCGAGCACCTGATGGAGCTGGGGCACACGCGCATTGCCATCATCGGAGACAGTGCGTCCATCCCGACGAGCCGAAACCGGCTGGAAGGGTATCGCGACGCACTGGAGCGCGGCCGCATCGACTTCGACGAATCACTGGTCGTTCTCGGCGTTCTCAGCCGCGACGACGCCGCGGCGGCGCTGCGTCGACTCATGGCGTTGGACGATCCGCCGACTGCCCTCTTCCTGTCGAACGCAAGAGTGTCGATGTCGTGCGTGCCCGTCCTTCAGCAGATGAAGCTGTCCCACTTGGCATTCGTCGGCTTCGGAGACTTTCCACTCGCCGACGCCGTCTGCCCGCCGGTCACCGTGATCGATCAGAACCCGGCCGAACTGGGCAGGCAGGCAATCGAGCGGATCATCGGGCGGATCGAGAACCCCAACCGCCGGTACCGTCGACGAAATGTGCTTTCGGTCGACCTCGTCGTGCGCGAGTCATGCTCTCCGACAGAGCATCACAGCACCAGACGATAGCCGTCCCCCGCCTTCTCGAACCGAAGCGGCGACAGCGATTCGACGTAGAGATCCGCGTCGAGACCCTCGGGACCCGACGTCCCACCCACCGCCAGCACTGTGCATCCCGCTGCCTTCGCGGCCGTGACTCCGGCAGGCGCGTCCTCGATCACCAAGCACCGCGTCGGGTCGACACCCAACTTCGCCGCTCCCAGCAGAAATGGCTCGGGATCAGGCTTTCCCCTGGTGATGTCGGCCGACGTGACGACCCGCGTTGGTACCGGGACGCCACCTGCCGCCATCCGGGCGTGGGCGATGGGCGGTGAACCTGATGTGACAACAGCTTTCGCGGTGTCCGGCAACGAGTTCAGCAATTCGATCGCGCCTGGAATCGGAACGATATCGGAGACGTCGGTGGTCTCGAGCTCGGTCATGCGTACCAGTGCTGCCGCTGCTCGATCCGGATCCAGCACCAGTGCCAGTGATGCCGCAGCGGGCATGCCATGTCCGATCGCGTCGAGGTCGAAACCGAATTCGCGCGCCAACCGGTCCCAACTGCGGTGCACCGCAGCGGTCGAGTCGACCAAAGTGCCGTCGAGGTCGAACATGACTGCGTCGAAGGTTGCGGCGAAGATGTCGTTGCCGCGGTCGATCGGGGCAACGATGCCCAAATGCCGAAGCACGCGGAAAAGCTGCTGGTCCGTGCTCAGGGTGGCATCGACGCGCAGGTGGGGAACGGTCGGAACCGGCGCCGGTGCGTCGGGAGCGCGGTGCGCGTCCCGCGATTCACCACGTGCAGTCCGCCTGCAGTGCAGCAGTTCCGGGCTTCCATCGACGTAGACGACCGCGATATCTCCCAGTTCGGTCAGAGCATTCCAGTCGTCGCCGCCGGCGAGTTCGCGGGTGAACGGCGCTACCAGGATCGGAGACTGATCGAGGTCGATCAGCTCTCGGGCAATAGATCGCAGTGCCGCGTACCGACCGTCGCGGATCAGCTCGGTTCGCGGACCGGCAGTATTCCACTGCGGCCCTTCGAGGCGCTCGAGCAGTGGGTTGGTCGCGGTGTCGAGATCGAGCAACGGTCGCCTCAGTCTGCGCGCCAATGCCTTTCCGAGCGTGCTCTTTCCGCTGCCCGCGACACCGGCAACGACGATGGTGGACGCCGATTCGACAGTGCTCTGCATAGACGAAGGATACAAGACAACGTTGTCAGTCACCGGAGATCGCGTTGAGCACCCCTTGCAAGTAGCCGATCGCATACGCACGGCCTCGGCTGCAGTAGGCCTCAGGAGACGTGTCACCCCACGTCGCGATGTCGCCCACCATCGCCGGCACATGGTCGTCGATCATGAAACCGTCGAACCCGACCGACGCCAGACGCCTGATGACCCGCGCAGGATCGAAGTTCCCCTCGCCCAGGAAGCATTCGGAGAATCTGGGCACAGTCCCGGACACATCCCGGAAGTGAACGTAGAAGATCTGCCCCTTCGGCCCCAGAAGATCGATCACCTCGTTTATCGCGGGTTCACCACCCATCTCGGACACCGTTCCGAGACAGAAGTTCAGTCCCCACGACGGACTCCCGCCGGCGCGCCGTGCTGCCTCTGCGATCGCCGCCGGCGTGATGAAGATTCGTTCGGCGCCGCCGAGGGCGTCGCGTACCGGTGGATCGTCCGGATGCAGCGCGAGCCGCATCCCGACTTCCTCGGCCACCGGCAGTACGGCGTCGAGGAAGTACTGGTAGTTCTCCCACATCCGGTCGGCGTCGATGACCTCCTCGATGGGCGGAGCCGACGACAGTTTGTACCCGGCCAACGCGTTCCCTCGATGCGCATCCGCTGCATCGAACGACGTCACGCCGGCCCCACCCCGTCCGACTGCATTCATGTCGGTGCGCCAGACGTAGGTCGGAAGAAAATTGAAGCCGAGGAGCGAGTAGCCGGTGGCGGCCATGTTCCGAATGGTCCGATGGTAGTTCTCGATCTGCTCGTCTCGACCGTCGACTCCGCGCTGGATCTTCCAGAATTGTTCGGCTGGAACGTTTTCCAACCCTTCGATTGCGAGACCCGCACGATCGCACCGCTCGCGCAGCGCACGGAGCTCCGGGACTCCCCAGTACGGCGTGTCTCCCGCCAGGTTGCTGGGGGTGTGGAACTGAACGCTCGGCAAACCGAGCTGAACGGCGAATTGTGCGACGGTGTCGTCGAACTCGTCGATGTGCCCGAGTGAGAGGCGGATGGCCATGGAATCTGCTCCGTTACGCTTGAAAGTAGTGGGGATGTTCGCGCCGAAGCCGCGGCAGTTCGGCCGCAGCGCGGCGCAAGTGAACGCAGATGGTGTCTCGCCCGTCCGACGCCCGACCGTCCCGGAGCGCGTCGACGATGGCGGTGTGCTCGGCGATCAGATCTCGGGTCGTGTCGCGCTCGGGGAGTGTGAGTCGACGCAGTCGATCGAGGTCGACCTTCGAGCTTTGGCACACTTCCCACGCACCGGGAAATCCTGCCAATTCGAAGATCGTCCGATGCAGCTGCTCGTCACTGGCGAAGAACATCTCGTCGTCGCCCGCCTGAAAAGCTGTGTTCTGCTCGTCGAGCAAATACTCCAGCCGGTCCGTGGTGACGCCGTCTCGGGCACAGGCCGCCTCGAACGCTCCGAGTTCGAGATGTTCTCTGACGAACTGTGATTCGAGCACACCGGCCGCACTGATACGCGCAACCTGTGTCCCCACCTGTGGAATCACGTGCACAAGCCCGGCCGACACCAGTCGTGCCAGCGCTTCGCGTACCGGCGTTCGACTGACGCCGAACCGAGACGTCAGCGCACTCTCCGACAGTTCTCGACCGGGCGCCAGCCGCAGGTCCCGGATTGCCGCCATCAGTTCGTCGAAGACGAGATCGGAGGTACGCGCTCTACTCGCGTCTCGACGGATCGCGGGAAGCTCGAGCTCCGCGTCGGTGTTCACCGGTTTATAGTTGCACAGGTCACAACTTGTATGCAAGTATTCGAACCATGGCGGAGATGGTGAACAAGGTCGCTCTCGTGGTCGGCGGAACCAGCGGAATCGGCCGTGCGAGTGCAGAAGCCCTGCTCGCCGCCGGAGCGTCCGTTGCAGTGTGCGGCGTCGGCGACGACGTGACCCGATCCTGCGTCGAGAGTCTCGAGGTTGCGTACGGAGCGGACCGTGTGCACGGCAGCACCGTCGACGTGACCGACGAGGTGGGACTGAGCACGTTCGTGAATCAGTCCGCCGACCACTTCGGCGGACTGGACGTGCTCGTCTGCGCAGCCGGGATCCAGACGTACGGCAGCGCCGCCGACACCGATCTCGCAGCCTGGAAACGCACTTTCGACGTCAACCTGACCGGAGCGTTCCTCGCTGTCAAATACGCTGTTCCGCACCTCCGTTCGAGGCGCGGCGGTTCGATCGTGCTCGTGTCGTCGGTTCAGGGTTTCGCCTGTCAATCCGACGTTGCCGCCTACTCGACGAGCAAGGCCGCGCTCAATGCCCTGGTCCGCTCGATTGCCGTCGACGAAGCAGTGCACGGCATCCGGGCCAATGCCGTCTGCCCCGCGTCGGTCGACACCCCGATGCTGCGCGCCAGCGCACGGCAGTTCTCGGACGGAACGGATGCCGGCGAGCAGGCCGTCGTCGACCAATGGGGCGCAGCGCACCCACTGGGCCGCGTCGCACGCGCATCAGAGATCGGTGACGCCGTGGCTTATCTTGCGAGCGAACGGTCCAGCTTCATCACCGGGATCTCGTTGCCCGTGGACGGCGGACTGACCGCGAGACTCGCTGTGTCGCTGGCCGATCGGTGAGAATCGTCGAGTTCGTGGACGCCGACGCTCAGGTGGGCGAAGGTCCGTTCTGGGACGAGCGCGAGGCAATCCTGCACTGGGTGGACATCCCCCGCGGGCTCATCCACCGGACCGACGGCCACACCACGACGACTCATGTTCCGACCACCGTCGGCGCCGCGATTCCGCGCTCGTCCGGACCCGGTTACGTGGTCGCCATCGGCGAGGGTTTCGGCACTGTCGTGGGCGACGAACTCGAGGTCACGCACCCGATCCTTCCGAGAGACCACCGCATGAACGATGCCAAATGCGATGCGCGGGGGCGGCTGTGGGCCGGCAGTTGCCACCAACAGTTCTCGGCGGGAGCCGGCGTTCTGCACGTCCTCGACTCGGAGCTCGGCGTGCGCACGGCGGCCACGGGTTTCTCGCTTCCCAACGGTCTCGGCTGGAGTCCGGCGAACGACACGTTCTACCTTGTCGACAGTGTCGAACACACCGTGCACGCATGGGATTTCGATCTCGACACGGGAGCTGTCGACAACCAGCGCACTCTTGCCCGCTTCGAGGATGCCGACGGACTACCCGACGGTCTCTGCATCGACGAGGACGGCTGTATCTGGGTCGCGATGTGGGGAGGCGGCTCGGTGCGCCGGCTGTCGCCCGCGGGGGTCGAGCTGAGCCGTATCGATGTGCCAGTGCAGCAACCCAGTTCGTGCGCCTTTGCCGGGCCGGAGCTCGACGTCCTGATCGTCACGTCGGCCCGTGACGGACTGCAGTCCCCCTCACGAATCGACGGCTCCGTTCTGGCCGTCCACGAACTCGGCGCGCGCGGTGTTCCCGTCGCTCGCTACGCCGGATGAACCACACCACGAACAGAAAGTGACACCCGATGAAACTGATGCGCATTGGACCGGTCGGTGCCGAAAGCCCCGTGGTCCGCGTCGACGAGGACAACTACATCGACGTCTCCGACACGTTCCGTGACTTCGACGAGCAATTTTTCGCCGATGGCGGCCTCGACAGCTTGCGCGACCTCGTCGCCGAGCGTCGGAACGAAGTGCTCCCGTTCCGAGGCGAGCGAATCGGTGCCCCGATCGCTCGACCTCACCAGATCCTCTGCATCGGGCTTAATTACAGCGATCACGCCGCCGAGACCGGGCAGCCGGTGCCGGACGAGCCCATCCTGTTCACCAAGTCGCCGAACACCCTGGTCGGCCCCGACGACGACGTGCGAATTCCGCGCGGGTCCACCAAACCGGACTGGGAGATCGAGCTCGGTATCGTGATCGGACGCCGAACCAGCTACCTGGACTCCGTCGAGGAGGCGCGTGCCTCGATTGCGGGCTACGTACTCGTGAACGACGTCAGCGAGCGAGCGTTCCAGATGGAGCGCGGCGGCCAGTGGTGCAAAGGAAAATCCGCCGAGACGTTCAACCCGGCGGGTCCGTGGCTGGCCACCGAGGACGAGATCGACACCACGAACCTGTCGATGTCGTTGGACGTGAACGGAATTCGTCGTCAGACTGGATCCACGTCGACGATGATCTTCGATCCGCACGTGATCGTGCACTATCTGAGCCAGTTCATGGTGCTCGAGCCCGGCGACCTGATCAACACCGGCACTCCGCCCGGCGTCGGACTCGGCATGAAACCGCCGGTGTGGCTGCAACCGGGCGACGTGATGGAGTTGTCGATCGACGGACTCGGACACCAGCGCCAGAACGTGGTCGGCCCGCGATGAACGACTTCGACGGATTACGCGCGGTGGTGACCGGTGGGGCGAGCGGAATCGGAGCTGCCACCGTGGAACTGCTTCGATCTCGTGGAGCCCGGGTGGCGTCGCTCGACCTGTCCAACACCGGAGACGTGGACGGCGACATCCCCTGCGACGTCGGCGATGCGACATCGATCAGTCCCGCAACTGCTCGCGCCGTCGAGTTCCTGGGCGGCGTGGACATCCTCGTCAACAACGCCGGAATCGGTGCGGTGGGCGACGTCTCGGCCAACGACGAGGACGAGTGGATCACGGTCATGCGGGTGAACGTGCTGAGCATCGCGCTCGTCACCCGTGCACTTCTGGGCGAGCTGCGCCGGTCGCCGCACGCGGCAATCGTCAACACCTGCTCGGTGGTCGCCAACGTCGGTGTGCCGCAGCGCGCCCTGTACTCCGCGAGCAAGGGCGCAGTGCAGGCCCTCACGCTGGCGATGGCGGCCGATCACGTCAAGGAGGGCATCCGGGTCAACGGTGTCACCCCGGGCACCGCCGATACGCCGTGGGTCGAGCGACTGCTGGACGCTGCGCCCGACGCCCGAGAGGCGGCTGCCGCTCTGCGCGGACGTCAACCGATGGGTCGACTCGTCACTCCGGCCGAGGTCGCTGCGGCCATCGCGTACCTGGCGAGTCCTGCGGCGGGATCGACGACCGGAACGATGCTCGCGGTCGACGGGGGGATGAGCGGAATCAGGGTCGGGTCTTGACACTGGCGGGGCTTGCCTGGATCATTGGAGACAACGTTGTCTCACGCCCCCAAGCAGTAAGAAGTCAGTGTCAGAGCGAGCAAGCATCAAAGACGTCGCGGCCTTGGCCGGCGTCAGCTTCAAGACCGTGTCCCGCGTCGTCAACGGCGTCGACACGGTCCTCCCCGAGCTTCGTGAGCGGGTCGAGGCCGCGGTGATCGAACTGAACTACGTACCCAACTCGGCTGCTCGCTCCCTCAAGTCCGGATCGGGCAATACGATCGGCATCGTCGTCGACTCGATCGACGACGTGTTCTTCGCATCGCTCGTGAGCGCGGTAGAGGACCGCGCACTCGAGCACGGTCTGGCGGTCATCGTCGGCAGCACCGGTTTCGACGCGGACCGTGAACGCGATCAGCTCGAACGCATGGCCGGCCAACACGTTCGGGGCATCATCCTGGCGCCTGTCGGTGACCACCGCGACTTCCTCGAACCGCGACGCCGGACCTTGCCGACCGTGACGATCGACCGCGCGATTTCCGGATTCGACTCGGTGATCGTCGACGATTTCGGTGCAGCTCGGCAGGCCGTCTCGAAACTGGTCGAGAGCGGGCACAGTCGGATTGCGCTGGTGGGCTTCGACGATCGACTGCAGACCGCTCGGCTCAGGCGGGATGCGTATCTGCAGGTTCTCAACCAAGCCGGCGTCACACCGGACCCACAATTGTTCCCGTCCGTGTCACACGCGGCCGACGCCGTGCGCCCGGTGGTGACGCGCCTGCTTCTGCTTCCCGATCCACCGACGGCGTTCTTCGTCGCGAACGCGCGTCACGCCACCGCCGTGGTGTCGCTGCTTCACGAGCTGAACCGGACCGATGTCGCCTTGGTGTCGTTCGGCAGCTTCGCTCTCGCCGGGGCCGTCACACCGTCGGTCACGTGCATCGACCAGGACCCGTATCGCATCGGCAACCTGGCCTTCGACCGACTGGTCCACCGCTTCGACGACCCCTACCTCGACGTCACCGAACAAGTTGCACCCACCGTTCTGATGGAACGAGATTCACACACCATCACTCCCACGAAACGAGAATCACTGTGAGCCCCAGATACGTTGCGGGACTTGACCTCGGCAGCACCGGTGTCAAGGTCCTCGTGACCGATGCGCACGGCGAGGAAGTGCTGATCGAGCAGCGGCCGACGCCGTGGCGTCACGGCGCGGGCGGCACGACCGACCTGTTGGCCGCCGACCTGCTCGCCACCATCTCTGCATTGCTCGACGATGTGGCGGCCGAGCTTCCGGAGGGGTCGCGCATCGACGCCATCGCGGTGTCCGGCATGGGCGAAACCGGTTTCCTTGTCTCAGGAGACAACGTTGTCACCGCACCGGCGTTCGCGTGGTTCGACCCGCGGGGGCAAGAGCAAGTCGACGCGCTCCCCTCCTCGCTCACGGACGAGTTCGCCGGGGTGACAGGACTTCCCGTCGGGGTGCAGGTGTCGGTGGTCAAAATCCTCCACCTTCGCGACACCGGACTCGACCTCGCTGGTCTCCGCTGGTTCAACCTGCCCGAGTTCGTCGTGCTCTCACTCGGCGGCGACGCCGTCAGCGAACTGTCGCTCAGTTCACGCACCGGGTTGCTCGATCAGGACTCGGGCGAGCCGTGGACCGAGATGCTCGACTACATCGGCGTCGGTCCCGACTTCCTACCGCCCCTCGTCGCTGCGGGCGCCGACCTAGGATGCGCCACCGCCCCTGCGCTTCCCGAGTCGGTGTCCGGTGCACGGCTGACCGTCGCCGGCCATGACCACTTGGTCTCGGCTGTCTCCGGCGGTGCGATTCCGAACGACCGGTACCACGTGTCGATGGGCACCGCCGAGGTCCTGCTGCGCGTCGTCGACGCTCCCCTGAACCGTGCTGCACGGACCCGGCTCGCCGATCACCTCATCAATGCGGTCCGTCATGTCGTTCCGGGACAACATGTTCTGGTCGCCGGAGTGAAAACCGGATTGCTGATGCGGCGTGCACTCCAGCTCAGCGACATTCATGACCGCGCCGGCCGTGACGCTCTCGACGCCCGAATCGCCGCGTTGCCCGTCGACTCCATTTCCGACGGCGGCGTCGAGATCACCGGCGCGCGCAACGACGACGGTGTGCTCTCCGTGACGATCCGCACCGACGGCGTCGACTCCGCCGAACTGTTCCGCGCCATCCTGCTGCACGGCAACGACGAGATCGCCCGGCTCATCGAGGCTCTCGACGCCGAAGTGCCGGCGGCGCGCAGCACCCTTCTGACTGGCGGCTGGGCCGACATGGCCAGCGTCCGCGACACCCGCGCAGCTGTACTGCCGGACGTCTCCGTTTCCACCCGATCCCAGGACACCGCCTACGGTGCAGCCCTTTTCGCTGCACGGCTACTCACCCCCGAACCCGCACCACAACAACAGGAGAAGACCATGAACGAGCTCACCACTCTCGAACGCCGCGGAATGGCCGCAATTTCCACCGACGAGGGCAACATGCTCATCGTTGCCGGCGACCAGCGCAACGGAATGAAGGCCGTCATGACCGACGCCGTCGACGGACCGGGCTCGATCACCAAGGAGCAGCTCGCCGACGCCAAGGCCGATCTGGTTCGCTTCCTCGGAAACCACGCACCCGCAATCCTTCTCGATCCCGAGGTTGCGCTCCCCCAGATCGTCGACGAGGACGTCCTCTCGCGTGACACCGCCCTGGTCGTCGGCATGGACGCCTCCGGTTTCGAGGAAGTCGACGGCATCCGCTTCACTCGTTTCGTCGAGGGTATGACCCCGCGCAAGGTGCGCGATCTCGGTGGGTCCGCGGCAAAAATGCTGTGGTACATGCGTTCGGACAAGCAAACCATCGATTCCCGCGTCGGCGACGAGATCCGCGAACTCGTCAAGGCGTGCACCGACGAGGGTCTGCTGCTGATCGTCGAAATCCTCACGTACAAGCTCGAGGGCGAACCGGACGAGGACTACAAGGCCGTCTTCCCCACCCTGATCGCCGACGCAACGCAGATCTCCGTCGAATGCGGCGCCAAGGTGCTCAAGCTTCCGTACCCGGGTTCCGCCGACGCCTGCGCCGCGGTCACCAAAGCGGCACAGGGTGTTCCGTGGGCCGTCCTCTCCGCAGGCGTCGATCACGAAACCTTCATCGAGCAGGTCCGCACCGCGGTCGCCAACGGTGCCAGCGGCGCCATGGCCGGTCGGTCACTCTGGAAGGACAGCATGGCGGTCTCCGCCGAGACGCGTGAAGACCTGCTGACGAACCGTGCACTGCCGCGGTTGAACGAACTGCGCGCAGCAGTCAACGGCTGACAAACGCAGACGGCCCGCACCCTGTGGTGGTGCGGGCCGTCGCGTCGTCATCCGTCAGTGCTGCAGGGCAGGGTAATCCGTGTAACCCTTTGCGCCGTCGGTGTAGAACGTGTTCTGGTCCGGCGCGTTCAGCGGCAGATCTTCACGCCACCGGTATGCCAAGTCCGGGTTTGCGATCGCGGGACGTCCGACGACGATTGCGTCGCCGATCCCGTCTTCCGCGAGAGCCACTGCTTCGTCACGGGTGGTGATCTCACCGAAGCCACTGTTCACCAGGAAAGGACCGCCGAAGGCCTGGCGCAGGTCCTGCACCAGTGCGCCCTTCGGATCCTTGTGCAGCACACTGAGGTACGCGAGTCCCAGCGGCGCGATCCGGTCGACCAGCGCGCGATACGTCGCCCGCACGTCGTCTCGGTCCGTCTCCAGCGCGTCCTGAATGTTGTGTTCGGGGGAAATGCGAATGCCGACGCGTCCTGCGCCGAGTTCCGCCACTACCGCCTCGACCACTTCGGCCACGAGTCGCGCACGGTTCTCGGGCGAGCCACCGTACGTGTCGTCGCGAACGTTGGAGGCCGGCGAAAGGAACTCGTGAAGGAGGTAACCGTTCGCGGAATGGATCTCGACACCGTCCAAGCCTGCGTCGATCGCGTTCTTCGACGCCTGCACGAAGTCCGCGATCACCGTCTGCAGCTCGTCTGCGCTCAGCGCATGCGGCACCGGGTACGGCTTCTTGCCCTCGTACGTGTGAGTCTCGCCCTCGATGGCGATGGCGCTCGGACCGACGACCTCGCGGCCACCCGTCGTCGCCTCGTGCGTCACCCGTCCCGCATGCATGACCTGGGCGACGATCAATCCGCCCTCGGCGTGCACTGCCTCCGCGACGTTCCGCCATCCCTCGATCTGCTCGGGGGTGACGAGTCCTGGCTGTCCGGGGAAGCCCTGACCTGCGTGAGTGGGATACGTCCCCTCGGTCACGATCAGTCCGAGCGACGCACGCTGACGGTAGTGCTCGACGACGAGCGGGCCGGGAATTCCGTCCTGGCCGGATCGTGTACGGGTCAGTGGCGCCATGACCAGCCTGTTCGCCAGCTTCAGGTCACCGAGCTCCAACGGGGTAAACAACTTCATGTGGTTCGAACTCTTTCCGTCATTGAAGTTTGGACAATTACTGTCGGTAACTTCCAGGACGGGTCGAGCTATTCCGGATCGAGAGGTTGATCACGTCGGTGGAGGTCGCCGATCAGTACGCGCACTGGCCAGACGTACGCGTGCGCTACAGCGTCGGCCTACGTCTGCTCAGTTGGCGTAAGGATCGACGCCCGCATCGCCTCCACCGCGTCGCTCTCCCGGGCGGGGCCTTCGACCTCGACGTAGGCGCCGGCAACATCCGCACACGACAGCTCGATCCGCGGCCCCTCCGACAGAACCGCGGCGCACGCCGACGCCGACGCCGCAAAGACGATTCGAGCGACACCTGCCCACACGCACGCCGCCGCACACATCGGGCAGGGCTCGCCACTGGCGTACACAGTTGCACCCGCGAGCTGACCGGCCGTGAGCTGCTGAATCGCCATCAGCTCGGCGTGGGCGGTCACGTCACCGGTCGCAGCGACCTCGTTGCGGCCCTCGGCCAGGATATCGCCGGACGCCGCAACGATGACCGCGCCATACGGGCGGTTTCCATGCCCGCCCGCTTCCGCCGCGAGCTCGATACTGCGGGCCAGGTGGTCGGTGGTGCTCAACTGCTCTGCTCCATACGATGAGAGTGCCATGACCGACGTCGACATCACCCGATTCACCGACGCGCAGGAGACCGTCTACGAGACGGCCCTCGCGGAGCTGAAAGCCGAGCGCAAGCGAAGCCACTGGATGTGGTTCGTCTTCCCGCAGATCGCCGGCCTCGGGATGACGGCGACATCCCAATTCTTCGCCATCGCAAACAAAGCAGAAGCGGTTGCGTACCTTGCACATCCGATTCTGGGAGCTCGCTTACGGGAGTGCAGCCAGGCGTTGTTGGACAGCACGAGCACCAATATTTCGGCGATTCTCGGCTCACCAGACGACCTCAAACTGCGCTCATCCATGACGCTGTTCGCGCAGGTAGCCGAGAACGAGACGCTGCTCGACGACGTCATCGCCAAGTTCTACGACGGTCCCGATTCCCGGACGCTCGAACTTCTCGATACCTGACTCAGACCAGCCAGGACAGCACAGCGCCCTTCGACCAGCACCGACCCACTGCCTCTGCGTGCACCATTCCGTCATCGACGACGGCCACCCCGATGATGCTGTGACCGGATGCCGGACGGTCTCCGAGCGTCGGAACATCAGGGGCGACGCCGACTCCCTCTGCCGACACCCACGCCAGCGGGCGACTCGCCCCCCGCAGTTCCTCGAGGAAACGCAGCCGGTGCTCACGCGACAACCGCGACAGCGCCCACGTCGTCGTCACGATCGGTATCGCATCGACCGGCACCCTGCCGATCGCATCGGACACGCTGGAGCGCAACAGAAGATGAGGAGTCGACGCGAGCAGCTCTGCCTCGGCGGACGGGTATCCGCCGGTGTCGACCGGGTCAGAGTCCACACCGATTCGAGCAACCACCGGCGGAATCGAACCGCTGGGCACAGAACGCTCGCCGACGACCCGAGCCGACACCTGAACGGGAGAGGCCATGTCGCCCAACGTGTGTCCGCTGCCGTACGAGATGCCGACACGGTCGACGATCAAATTCAGACCCGCGCCGCATTCGACGTCGATCAATCCCACCGCGGTCGCGTCGACCCGTCGCGCCGCCTCGACGATGGCCGGATACAGCACGGAATGGCGACCCGACACGGCGCGGACCTTCTTCGACGTGGGCACCCGATGACCCTAGGCGCCGTGTCTCTGCTGTGAGCAGAACGGCCGACCAGTTCGGGGCGTCGGGGCTAGGGTTCGGTCATGGGCGAGGTCATTCGAATCGATGAACGTCGAGCAGCGCGCACCGTCGAACCCCTCTGGCGCGAGGTTGTCGGCAAACGATTGCGCGAGCGCCGGCAGAGTCGGAAAAGCACCTTGACCGAGACCGCAGCGCGGGCCGGCATCTCGCCGCAGTACCTGTCCGAACTCGAACGGGGCCGCAAGGATGCGTCGAGCGAGATCCTCGCGGCCGTCGTCGGCGCGCTGGGGACGTCCATGGCGGAGATCGCCGGCCAGGCGCACCAGGATCTATCGCGCGGTGGCGCAACCCTTCTCGCCGCTTAGCGGCGTTCCAATACCTGATCGACGACGCCATAGGCGAGTGCGGCCGATGCCGTCAGCACCAGGTCGCGGTCGGTGTCGTGACGGAGCGTCTGCGCATCGCGGCCCGTGTGCTTGGCCAGAATCGCTTCCATTTCCGAGCGCACCCGAACCACCTCGTCGGCGGCGAGGATGAGGTCCGGAATGGTGCCGCGACCCTGCGCCGCAGGCTGGTGCAATACCACCCGGCTGTGCGTGAGCGCTGATCGTCGTCCCGGCGCTCCTGCGGCCAGCAGTACCGCTCCCGCCGCGACCGCTTGCCCCACACATGTTGTTGCAACCGGTGATCCGATGAACTGCATGGTGTCGTAGACAGCGAGCATCGCGGCGGTGTCGCCGCCCTCGCAGTTGATGTACATCGAGATCTCTTGGTCGGGAGAATCCGCCTCTAGGTGCAGCAATTGCGCGATCAACGCGTTCGCAACGCCCGCGTCGATGCCGGTTCCGAGGTAGACGATTCGCTCGCTGAGCAGGTGCGAATACACGTCGACGACGCGTTCGCCCCGCGAATCTCGCGTGATGACATTGGGAATCGTGTACGTGCTCATCGGGCCACCGCCATTCCGAAGGACGCCCGTCGAGCGGGCATGACTTGATCGAACGAGTCGACGATGGCGTCGACGAAGCCGTAGTCGCGGGCGGCGTCGGCGGTGAACCATCGGTCGTGCAGCGAGTCCTCGAAGATCTGCTCACGGGTCTGGCCGGTGTCGTCTGCAATCAGACCGAGCACGGTGTCGCGCGTGTGCCGCAGGTCGTTCGCCTGCACCTCCACCTCGACGGCGGATCCTCCGATCCCGGACGATCCCTGGTGCATCAGAATCCGCGAGTGCGGCAGGGCGAATCGCTTGCCGGGTGTCCCGGACGATAACAGGAATTGACCGGCGCTGCAGGCCAATCCGAGAGCCAGGGTCGACACGTCGCACGGGACGAGACGCATGACGTCGCGGATGGCCAGCATGGAGGGCACCGATCCGCCGGGCGAATGGATCCACAGCGCGATGTCGGCCGAGGGATTCTCTGCGGCAAGGGTGAGGAGGTGAGTAGTGAGGACAGTTCCGTTGTCGTCGTCGAGTACACCGTCGAGGACAAGGACGCGGTGGCGCAGTAGTTGATTACGGAGTTCGGGCGGGAACATTCGCGGTGATTCGCTCATGACCCAAGTGTCGAATGCGGGTTGTGTTGTGCGCCAGTGGTTCTGCTGTGGGCAGCGGGTCTGCTCAGAGCAGAGGGCTCGAGGTGAGGCCTCAAAGGCTGGTCGAACTTCCAGATCTGTGTAAATCTGTTCTACTGCCCATTCGAGACCAGGAGATCTATATGAAGACAGTCACCTTCGCCGACGCACTGACCCACTTCCAAGACCTCGTCGACGCTGCCGCGAACGGTGCGGAACCCATTGCCATCAAGTCGGACGCGGGTGATGCCGTGCTGATGTCGACGTCGGATCACGGCGCCATGCTGACCACTTTGCACCTGCTTTCCAGCCCGACTAACGCCCGTCATATCTACGAGAGCATCAACCAGGCGCGTCGCGGCGACGTCGAATCTGTAGAACTCGAGGGCGTCGCTTCAGAAACTGACGATTAGCGCTGCAGGACGCGGTGACCTGCATGCGCAGAACACGGGGAACCGATACGGTGCCCAATGCGTCCAAGTTCTCAGGGGGTGGGGAATGCGTCGACTAGGCGTTGCGGTGGTGGGCCTGGCTCTCGTGGCGGGATGCAGTGGTCAGACCGTGGCCGGAACACCGGTGGTCGACGCGAACAGCTTCGAACTGTTCGACCCGTGCGAGATCCCGGCAGAGTCGGTGCGAGCGGCGGGGGCGGATCCGGACGACGTGGTGGCGAGGGATTACTTCGGGGTGGAGGCGGAGGATTGGGATTTGTGCGGCTGGGACGCGGGTTGGTTCTACCTGACCGTCTTGTCCACGACGCATACATTTCAGCAAATCAAGGACAACCCGCAAAGCTACGATTTTCAAACCGTTCCGGTCGGCGCACGTGATGCAGTGAGCTACATCGACAAAAGTGATACAAACCGGGACGTCTGCGAAGTGGCATTCGCATGGACACGGGGCGCAATCGTCGTCAGCATCGATACCAAGGGTGGGCTCGCTAAGGCTGAAGACCCGTGCGCTGTTGCGGTGCGATCTGCGAACGTACTTGACCCCGTTCTCCGGAGATAAGACTGAGGGTGCATTCATGACAGAACCGTTGAGTATCGAGCCAGGCGCCGCGGAAACCTGCGCTGATGCGTGGAGGGAGTATGGCGACAAGCTTCGGGATCTCAAGTACCAGGCAAGCAGATTCGTCCGGCTCGACGCTTTCGGCACCCTCCCCTCCGGCCAGCTGCTCGGCAACAAGTTCCTCCAGCTTGCAGTCGGCTCCGACCGGTCTTTCGCATCGGTGATCCAGCAGCACATCGACATCGCCGACCGAATGCACGAAACCTTCCTCGCCGCTGGCCGCGCCTACGCCGAGACCGAGGCCCAGAACGCCGAGAGGCTCACGAACTCCGAATAAGCGCGCCTCCGTCGGACTATCGCCCCCAACCCCCGAACCCGTCACACTGACACCGTGAAGATCACCGACGCCCAGCGACGGGCACGACTGACGCGCACTCACCTCGCCCAGCAGACTCGGCCGGAAGATGTCGTCTCGGCCCTGCTCGCGTTGCACGCCACCGACCCTGCCAGCGTGTATTTGTCGATCTTCGCGAGGTCACGAAAAATCACCGTCGACGACATCCGGGCGTCGATGTACCAGCAGCGCAGCCTCCTTCGCATGATGGGCATGCGCAGAACCATGTTCGTGGTGGCCAACGACGACGTGCCGATGATTCACTCCGCGGCCAGTGTGGGAGTGGCCAGGGTGATGCGCGCACGGCTGGTGAAGCAGGTGACCACCCTGCCGACCGATCCGGTGGTCGACGACGTCGACGCGTGGCTCGCCGATGTCGAGCGAGACACACTTGCCAAACTGCGAGAGCTCGGAACGGCAACCGGCGCCGAACTGTCCGCCGCGGTCCCCGGCCTGCGTACCGCGCTGCTGCCCACCACGGACAAGGCCTACGACGTCAAGCAGAACGTCACCTCGCAGGTGCTCGTCATGCTCGCCGCCGAAGGCCACATGGTCCGGTCCGAGCCCCGCGGCAAGTGGACGTCACGCCATCACACGTGGGCACCGATCGAGCACTGGTACCCAGACGGCGTCCCCCATCTCGACGAAGCCACTGCGCGAACGGAATTGGCGCGACGCTGGCTCGAGGTGTTCGGGCCGGCCACGTTCGAGGATCTGCAGTGGTGGACCGGGTGGAACAAGACGCAGACGCGTTCGGCGGTATCGGCGATCGACATCGTCGACGTCGAACTCAGCGAGGGCGCTGGAATCATGCTGCCCGACACGCAGTTTCCGAGGAAGGCACCCGGCATTGCACTCCTGCCGTCCCTCGACCCCACACCGATGGGGTGGAAACGCCGCGACTGGTACCTCGGCGATCACGGACCCAAGCTGTTCGACACGTTCGGCAACATCGGGCCGACCGTCTGGTCGGACGGTCGCATCGTGGGCGGGTGGTCCGTCAGCTCGACCGGTGAGGTTCTGACCGAGCTGTTCGACGACATCGGCAGCGCCGCAGCCACAGCGGTCGACGCCGAGGCCGAAAGGCTGACGGCAGTACTCGACGGCATGCCCGTCGTACCGACCTTCCCGACCCCGACCGAGAAAAAACTTCGGGGTCGTTCCTAGAACAGTACGAATGGGGCACAGTGTTTGCCATGAGCGAAGACGTCGAGTCATCGGCCCCACCGAAATGGAAGGTCGTCGGCCCCGGACTCGTCGTGGCCGCAACGGGTATCGGAGCGGCCGATCTCGTCGCAACACTGGTGGCCGGGTCGCGCTACGGATACGCCTTGCTGTGGGTGATCATCGTCGGCGTCATCATGAAAGTCGTTCTCGTCGAAGGCGCCGGGCGGTACACGTTGGCGTCGGGCAACACGATCTTTCAGGGTTGGCGATCGCTGGGCAAATGGACGACGGCGTACTTCGCGCCGTACATCGTGATCTGGGGATTCGTGTACGGCGCAGCGGCGATGTCGTCGAGCGCACTTCCCATCGTCGCGCTGTTTCCGTCGTTGAACCTCAAAGCCGTGGCCATCATTTCCGGCCTGTTGGGGTTCGCGCTGATCTGGCTGGGGAGCTACGGATTCTTCGAGAAGATCATCACGGTCTTCGTCGGCATCATGTTCGTGACGGTCATCGGTGCGGCCGTCGTCGCCGTGCCGAACATCCCAGCGGTGGTGAAGGGCATCGTCCCGACCATCCCCGACGGCTCCATCGTCTATGTGCTCGGACTGGCCGGCGGCGTGGGCGGCACCATCACGCTCGCCGCCTACGGGTACTGGCTGCGCGAGAAAGGCTGGATCACACCGAAGTTCATGAAGGTCATGCGCATCGACAACGCAATGGCCTACGTGATCTCCGGCATCTTCGTGCTCGCGATGCTCATCGTGGGTGCCGAACTCCTCTATTCGTCGCAAATCGCCATCAGCACCGGAGATCAAGGGCTGATCCAACTTTCGGACGTCCTCGCCGACCGCTACGGCACGGTCTTCGGCTACGTCTTTCTGATCGGGTTCTGGTCGGCGTCGTTCTCGTCGCTCATCGGTGTGTGGAACGGCGTGAGCCTGATGTTCGCCGACTTCATCGGCAACATGAAGGGACTTCCGCAAGGCCACGAGGACACACGCGTCGGCGGCAAGTACTTCAAGTGGTACGTCGTATGGCTGACATTCCCGCCCATGGCCCTGCTGTGGCTCGACGAGCCGATCGGCCTCGTGCTGGCCTACGGCGTGCTCGGCGCAGTGTTCATGCCGTTCCTGGCCGTCACTCTGCTCAGGCTCCTGAACTCGGACCGCGTCCCGACGCAGTGGCGCAACGGGTGGTTCACGAACATCGTTCTCGGTGTCTGCACCATCTTGTTCGCCTGGCTCGCCGTCGACCAGGTTCACTCGGTCATCACCAGTTACCTCTAGAGCGTGACCCCCGTCACGAGCGGCTCGGGTTTTCCATCGAGCGGTCACCAAGCCGGAACGGACGGCGATTTGCGCGAAACGCGTTCAGACGGATAGTTGAACAATAAAATTAGGCCCTGAAACCAGTTCGAGAACAGGACGGTTGAGGGGGTACGAAGGTGCAGGCGATCGTCGACGGCCACAACGATCTCGCATGGGCAATTCGTCAGGACTACGGGTCGAACCTCGATGCCGTCGACCTCGCCGGGTCGGTGCCCGAACTGCACACCGATCTCCCCCGCTTGAAGGTCGGTGGGGTCTCCGGGCAGTTCTGGTCCGTCTACGTCTCCCCGGACACCTACTCCGGCCCTTCTGCGGTGACCGCGACACTCGAACAAATCGACCTGGTCAGGAGGTTCGTCGCACGGTTCCCCGACGAACTGGTGCTGGCAACCACCGCCGACGAGGTCGAATCGTCGGGTCACCGGATCGCGTCTCTGGTGGGCATGGAGGGCGGACACTGCATCGACGGGTCCCTCGCCGTTCTGCGGATGATGTACGCGCTCGGCGTGCGCTACTTGACCCTGACTCACAACAAGAACGTTGCCTGGGCCGACTCGGCCACCGACGTTCCCGTGTTGAACGGTCTGTCCGAGTTCGGCGAGAGCGTCGTGCGCGAGATGAACCGGCTGGGAATGCTCGTCGACCTCTCGCACGTGTCCGCCGACGTCATGCGACACGCACTCCGCGTGAGCTCGGCACCGGTGATCTTCAGTCATTCTTCCGCCCGAGCGCTGTGCGACCACCCACGAAACGTCCCGGACGACGTCCTGACGGCACTGGCGGACAACGGCGGCATCTGCATGGTCACTTTCCTGCCGGCGTTCGTCTCACCGGCCGTCAGGGCCTGGCACGCGGACGCCACGGCCACGGCGACACTCCGGAACATCAGCAAGCGCACTCCCGAGTACAGCGCCCTCATGGCCGAGCTCGAAGAGCGGTCGCCACAGCCTTCGGCCACGTTGTCGCAGGTCGTGGAGCACATCGAACACGTCCGCGATGTTGCCGGGATCGACCATGTCGGTATCGGCGGCGACTACATGGGCGGCGAGCCGATGCCCGAAGACCTCGAGGACGTGTCGAGATACCCGATGCTGTTCGCGGCCCTCGCCGGTCGAGGTTGGTCGGAAACCGAGCTGGACAAGCTCGCCGGGGCGAACATCCTTCGCGTGCTCAGAGCAGCCGAGGGCGTTGCGGACGCGTTTTCTACCGACGCTGTTCGGAATGCGACACGCCGATCGGACACGGCCTCGAACTCGGCGTGTCCACCTGTGGCAGTTTGCAGGAACCGCTCGGAGCAGGTAAACCTATGATGCAGGTCACAATAGTCTGCTGGCGGGGCGTGCCCGAGCGTCAATTCGTAACTGTTGCTTCGTCAGTCGGAGAAGACGCAGTGAAGAAATCTACGACCGAAGGCGGTCCTCGATGTTGTGTACACAGCGCATGAAGCCGATGCCTCGCACGCTGACGGGTAATGCTGCGTACAGCGCATGGGAGCGTTTCGTCAAGGGCGACAACGACGTCGGTGACGTCCGGCCCGAGGTTGCGATGTCCTGGCAGCGCTCTCGTGACCACTTCCGCGTCGACCCGTTTCTGTCCGAAGCCCCGGTGGCTGTCGAAGAGGTCGACCACCATCCGCTCGAGAACGACGTCGTGTTCGCCGAGCTGGGCTTCCGTACCGCGTCCCTCGTGCACGAAGTCACCAAATTCGGTGGAATCGCCATCATCGCCGACGCCGACGGCCGAGTCCTTGCCCAGTGGGGCGACAAGGCCACTCTCGCGATCGCCGCCGACGCCAACCTGGCTCCGTGGTTCAACTGGTCGGAACGCGCCGTCGGTACCAACGGCATCGGGACCGCACTCGGAACCCGAAATCCGTTGATCATCAAGCGCGAAGAGCACTGGTGCGAGGCGTTTCACGACTGGACGTGCGCGGGCGTTGCGGTGCGTGACGTGGTGACCAAAACCCCCATCGCCAGCCTGAACATCTCGTGCTGGCGCAACGAAATGCCCGCAGCGGCAAGCGGCTGGCTGGCCAACGCCGCCGCCCACACCCAGAGTCGGCTCCGCGTCTATGCCCGTGACGGTGGCAGCGAACTGGTCGGTGCCTTCAACCACGCCCGTGGCCGGTCGGCGCAACCGGTTGTCGCAGTCGACGCCTCGGGCAAGGTCGTCATCGCCAACGACACCGCCAGCGTGCTGCTCGGCGTCCCCAACAACGTTCCCGCCGTCGATCCCGCGCTGCGGTGGAACCCGAAGCTTCCGGCGTTCATTTCTGCCGTCCAGTACGCCAGCAAACGAGCCGCCCACGACCCCGACTGGGTCGGCACGAGTCAGATCTTCACCCACCTCACGGACGAACCGTCGCCGATCAGAATCCGCCCAGTGTTCCGACAGGGGAACCTGGTCGGCCACGTGGTCACGTTCGGCGTCTCCGAGGGTGCGCAGCTACCGACACCCGACGCGAAGCTCGTGTCCAGCGACCCCGCTCATCGCGTCGTGGGAGTTCGGGAAAACCGAATGGTGTTGCTCCGGCTTCCCGAGGTGATGCTGGCCGAGTCGGACGGCAACGACGTCTGGCTGTCCACGGACCAGGGCAGGATGCGCGCCGCGTCGCCCGGCCTGGACAAGCTCGACAACGAACTGAGCGACGCAGGGTTCCTGCGTGTCCACCGTCAGTACGTCGTCAATCTCAGCCGTGTTCGCGAGATCGAACGTCGCGACAAGGGCGAACTGGTTCTCGTGATGGACGATTCCGAAAACACCATGGTGCCGGTGTCCCGACGCAACGCGCACGCAGTGCGCGCCGCGCTGGGCGTCTGAGGCCCCGCGCGAAGAAGAAGGTGATCGCATGCCGGCGAGTCCAGATACCTACGTAGCCCGCAACTACGGGCAGACCTTGGGTGCGCGCAAAACGATTGCGCATCGCGGTAAGAAAGCCATCCGTGGAGATCAGCACGGGTGCCTTCCGACGAAACTCGACCTGAAGTACCTCGCTCGCCCGAGCGACAACGCCAACCCGATGGGTGAGGACTTCGACTACGCGACTGCGTTCCAGTCCGTGGATCTGGACGAACTCGGACGCGACGTGGACGAAATGCTCACGCGCTCACAGGAATTCTGGCCCGCCGACCACGGCCACTACGGGCCGCTGCTCCTCCGCATGGCCTGGCATGCGGCAGGCACCTACCGGATGGGCGACGGCCGCGGCGGCGCCAGCGCAGGCATGCAACGGTTCGCGCCGTTGAACAGCTGGCCCGACAACGTCAACCTCGACAAGGCACGCAGGCTTCTGTGGCCCGTCAAGCAGAAGTACGGCGCCGCGCTCTCCTGGGCTGATCTCATGGTGTTCGCGGGCACCCGCGCGCTGGAGTCGATGGGGCTCGAGACGTTCGGCTTCGCGGGCGGCCGTGAAGACGTGTGGGTTGCCGACGAGATCTACTGGGGTCCCGAGCACACCTGGCTCGCCGACGAACGCCATTGCGGCGTACGCGATCTGGACGAGCCTCTCGCGGCGTCGGTCATGGGACTGATCTACGTGGACCCGCAAGGACCGTCGACGACACCCGACCCGCGGGCCTCCGCTCGCGACATCCGTCAGACGTTCGCCCGGATGGGGATGAACGACGAAGAAACCGTCGCTCTCATCGCCGGCGGACACACGTTCGGCAAGACCCACGGGGCAGCAGAACCGGGTGCTCACCACGGGCCGGAACCGGAGGATGCACCGCTCGAAGCGCAGGGCATCGGCTGGGCGAGCAGCTACGGCACCGGCAAGGCCGAAGACACCATCAGCAGTGGGCTCGACGGGACCTGGACCCCCACACCGACCAAGTGGGACAACAGCTTCCTCGAGACGATGTTCGCCTACGAATGGGACGTCGCGCTCAGCCCGTGCGGTATGTGGCAATGGATTCCGCGTGGCGGTGAGGGCAAGGGCACCGTGCCCGACGCCCACGACCCGTCCAAGACACATGTCCCGACGATGCTCACCACAGACCTTGCGCTGCAGGAGGATCCGGCCTACCGAGAGATCGCGTTGCGATTCCTCGAGCATCCGGACCAGCTGGCCGACGCGTTCGCTCGATCGTGGTTCAAGCTGACGCACCTCGACATGGGCCCGGCCGAGCGGTACCTGGGCTCTCTCGTCCCCGCCGAGCGGCTGATCTGGCAGGACCCGGTGCCTCCCGCTCGACACGACACCATCTGTGCCGCAGGCATGGCCGCACTGAAGGACCTGATTCTCGAGTCCGGCCTCAGCGTCTCCGATCTCGTGTTCACGGCATGGGCGTCGGCTTCGACCTACCGCGACAGCGACAAGCGTGGAGGCGCGAACGGCGCACGCATCCGTCTCGAACCGCAGCGGAACTGGGATGTGAATCAGCCCGAGGCGCTCTCTTCCGTGCTGAACACACTCGAGCAGATCCGGGAGACGTTCAACGAGTCCCGAGGCGACGACACCGAGGTCTCGCTGGCCGACGTGATCGTTCTCGGCGGCTGCGTCGCGGTCGAAAAGGCCTCGGCCGACGCCGGTTACGAGATCGAAGTCCCCTTCCGGCAGGGCCGTACCGATGCGACTCAGGAATGGACCGACGAGGAGTGGTTCGCGGCACTCGAACCGAAGTCGGACGCGTTCCGAAACTACGAGGGAAAGGGCAACCGCTGGGCGCCCGAAGCCTTGCTTCTCGAGCGCGCCAACCAGTTGACCCTGACTGCACCCGAAATGACGGTGCTGCTCGGTGGCCTACGGGTGCTCGGTGCCAATTACGGTCACTCCCCCCTGGGGGTGTTCACCGAACGGCCGGGGACGTTGACGAACGACTTCTTCGTCAACCTGACCGACCCCGACATGGTCTGGGGTGCGAGCACCACGGACGCGGCGGTGTACGAGGGCCGTCACTGCGTTACCGGTGAGCTCTCGTGGACCGGAACCCGTATCGACATGGTGTTCGAGTCGGCGTCCCAATTGCGTTGTCTCGCAGAACGATATGCATCGAACGACGCTCGTGAGACGTTCGCAGCGGACTTCGTCCGCGTGTGGGACAAGGTCATGAATCTGGACATGTTCGGCCGCTGACAACGCACGACCGTGAGCCCTCCCCGCAGCTGCGGGGAGGGCTTTCGTGTGTTCCGAGGCGGACCAGTGCTGCACCCCGTTGTGACACCCGTCACCACGAACGGTGCCTCTCGGGGTGCGAACGGGAGAGCGTGACGGTCCAGCGGTCCCCGCTTTACGGGGATGTCGTTTGTTCGTAACGTTCGTGGTGTCCGCAAAGCTCGAAACAGGCGCTCGCACAATCGAACAGATCGAACGAGTGCGGTAGTACGTCACGAGATGTGGCACAGCATCAACCGGATCAATCGAACGAGAACAGAGGAGGCAAGCCCATGACCACAGTGATCGAAGACGATCTGCCCCAGGACCGCGTAGACCTGCTACAGGAACTCGGCCTGGACGCTCAGAACCGGGCGACCATGGGTCGAGTCGTCGGAACCGGCAACATCGCCAAGGCGAAAGAGCTGCCCGACGGCACGATGGAAGCGACGGTCACGATCGTCGAAGACACGTGCGCGTGGGACCCTGCGATCCTGGTCCTTCCCCACGGCGGAGAGATCAAGCTGACGGTCGTCAACGACGACACGAACACGCACTCCGCTCTCTTTCCCAGCAACGGGGACAGCAAGTTCCTGTGGCTGATGAATCACTCACGCGGTACGGCCACCCTCAACCTCGATGGGCCCGGCTACTACTGGTACAGCTCGCCCGGCGGCAACGACGAAGGCCGTGGCCTCACCGCCGCCATCGTCGTCCTCGGCGACGTCCCGCCCGAAGCCCGTCTCGATCGACCCGACCAGCCGCGGCCTTAAGAAGGAATAGATATGACTGTCGAATATCTCGAAGCCGGCGAAGCGATCAGCCACGGAGCGTTGAGCGCCCGTCCCGGTGTCGCACCCGCCGTGACGGACAACGTCAACTCGGAGCGTCTCATCGACGCCCGCAACGAGTCGCAGAACTGGCTCACGTACTACGGCGCCTACGACGGCCAGCGGTACAGCCTGCTGGACCAGATCAACGCCGAGAACGTCGCGAACATCGGACCCGCCTGGATCTTCCAGGCAGGTACGGCCGGCACCATCGCCGGCGCGTCGACGTACGCCTTCGAGAACTGCCCCTTGATCGTCGACGGCATCATGTTCGTCACCGGTTGGGACGGGTGGTTCTGGGCCCTGGACGCGAAGACGGGTGAGCAGCTCTGGACCTACAAGCACGCAGTGCCGTTCGATGTATCGCTGTGCTGCGGCAACGTCAACCGCGGCTGCGCGATTGCCAACGGCAAGGTCTACTTCGTGACCCCGAACGCCCAGCTGCTGGCGCTCGACGCCACCAACGGCTCCGTGGTCTGGACGAAGACCATCGGCGATGTGCGCGCGGGTGAAAGTGCTTCTCTCGCACCGCTCGTCATCAAGAACACCCTGATCACGGGTAGCGCGGGCGGCGAGTTCGGCGTTCGTGGACACATCGACTGCTGGGATCTCGAGACCGGCGAGCAGATGTGGCGCACCTACACCGTTCCCAAGCCCGGCGAGCCCGGCTCGGAGACATGGCCCGACGACGGCGAGGCATGGCAGCGTGGCGGCGGAAACCACTGGGTCACCGGAACATACGATCCCGAGACCAACCTGTACTACGCCGGTACCGGCAACCCCGCGCCCGACTTCGACGGTGGCGTTCGTGAGGGCGACAACCTCTACACCGACAGCGTCGTTGCGCTGGACGTCGACACAGGCCAGATCAAGTGGCACTACCAGTTCACGCCGCACGATCTGTGGGACTACGACTCCACGATGGAGATGACGCTCTTCGAGCGTGACGGCAAGAAGCTGCTGGCGCACTTCGACAAGAACGGCTACATGTTCGTGTTGGATCGCACCAACGGTGAACTGCAGCACGTCACCCCCTTCGTCGACCGCATCGACTGGGGCGTCATCACCCGCGACGGCAAGGTCACTCCTCGTAAGTACCCGGACAAGGAAGGCGAGCCCGTCCACTTCTACCCCGGCCCCGCCGGCGCCAAGGAATGGACGCACGCCGCGTACAGCCCGAAGGAAGATCTGTTCTACGTCCCGGTCGCCGACGTGGGCGCTACCGCGACCCGTCGTCGCCGCGAGTTCAAGGAGGGCATGCCCTACTGGAGCGCCGGCGTTCAGGTCGACATCGACGACATGGCCGGATCGGTCAGCGCGTTCGACAGCCACGGCGAAGAGAAGTGGCGCTGGCGCCTCGACTACCCGATGGCCGCGTCGGTGCTCGCCACCGCAGGTGACCTCGTGTTCGCGGGTACGCCGACCGGCGAGTTCGTCGCCCTCCACGCCCAGACCGGCGAGAAGTTGTGGCAGTTCCAGTGTGGCAGTGGCCATCACAGCAGCTGCTCGACCTACAGCGTCGACGGCAAGCAGTTCGTCGTCGTACCGGTCGGCTGGGGCGGTTGGCTGGAAGGCATCATCCCCGGACTGCTCGGCGCAGGCCACGGCAGTGCGTTGATTGCCTTTGCTCTACCGGATTCGTTCCTGCAGAGCAGCTGATCGCAACGCAGCCTGCACCACGCAGGTTGTTCGAAGAAAAAACACAGAAAGAGAGAAACACGATGGAACGCAACACCACTGACAAGGTTCTGACCAAGTGGACGTCCCCCTCGGTCACCGAGATCCGAGTTTCCGCCGAGGTGACGGCATACGTGGCCGTCATGGGTGGAGCGAAGTAACTCGTGCTTGACGGGCGCTGGGCCGAAAGGCCCAGCGCCCCTTCGGGGTTTCAAGGGAAGGTTCAGCTGTGTGGGTACGAGTGTTGGGATCTGCGGCGGGCGGCGGTTTTCCGCAGTGGAATTGCACGTGCCCGTCCTGCCGCGCGGTGCGGTCCGGATCGCGGCCGAGCATCGCTCGTAGCCAGTCGTCGATTGCGGTGAGCGCCGACCGCGAGCGATGGTTCCTCCTCAACGCCTCACCGGACATCCAGTCCCAGATCGAGTCGTTCCCAGACCTGCACCCCGACGAAGGACGAGTGTCGCGACTCGAAGCCGTTCTGCTCACCGACGCCGAACTCGACCACACCATCGGACTGCTGCTGATGCGCGAAGGTCGCGGAATCGAAGTGCACGCAACGGATTCGGTACACGAGACGCTGACGACCGGCACCTCGGTGCTCCGTACCCTCGAGGCGTACTGCCCGGTGAAATGGCAAGAAGTCGTGCCCGGTGCCGAGGTGAGCCTCGGTGACGGATTGTCGTACAGCGCATTCGACGTTCCGACGGAGAAGTCGATGCGATTCCCGGGTGCTGCGGCGTACGGTCGAGTCGTGGGATACCGCCTCACCGACACCCGTAGCGGCCGCAGCCTGGTCTACCTACCGTGCGTGCAGACGCTGACTTCCGAGATCGTCGAGCAGCTCGCGGGAACATCCGCCCTGCTGATCGACGGAACCTGTTGGCACGACGACGAAATGCCCAGCCTGGGTCTGGCGTCGAAGACGTCGCGCAGCATGGGGCACGTTCCGATCACCGGGCCCGGCGGAAGTCTTGAAACGCTCTCGCAGCTCCCGATCGACCGTAAGGTCTATATCCATATCAACAACTCGAACCCGATCCTGCTCGACGATTCACCCGAGCGGGCGCACCTCGACCGACACGGCATGGAAGTCGCCGTGGACGGTCTCGAACTAGAGATCTGAGGAACGATGACCACGGCAGCACTTTCGCCAGACGAACTCGAGGAAGCCCTCCGCACCCACGTCAAGGGGTATCACCACCAGCATCCCTTCCATCTTCGGATGAACAACGGTGAGTCGACGCGCGAGGAGATTCGGGGCTGGGTTGCCAATCGTTTCTACTACCAGCTGAACATTCCCAAGAAGGACGGCGCCATCCTCAGCGCCTGCCCGGACCGCGAAGTCCGTCGCCGCTGGGTTCAGCGCATCGTCGACCACGACGGCACCACCGAAGGCACCGGCGGAATCGAAGCGTGGCTACGCCTCGCCGAAGCAGTCGATCTGAGCAGGGACGAAGTCGAGGACGCGCGGCATCTGTTGCCGGGCGTGCGTTTTGCCGTGGACGCGTACGTCAACTTCACTCGGACCAAGCCGTGGGTCGAGTCGGTGGCGTCGTCGTTGACCGAACTGTTCGCACCCGATCTGATGACGGACCGGCTGGCCGCCTTCGAGCGCCACTACACATGGATCGACCCGAAAGAACTCACGTACTTCCGCACGCGCATCGTGCAGGCGCCCCGCGATTCCGATCACGGTCTCGAGATCGTGCGAAAGTACTGCACCACCAAAGAAACACAGGATGCGGCCATGTCGGCGCTGTCCTTCAAGTGCGACGTGCTGTGGAGCATGCTGGACGCGATCGATCTGGCGTATGGACATCGCTGACGACGTCGATCGTCCGCGTCTTGCACCGCACGTCCGGCTGAAGTACGACGCCGCGCGGGAGCAGCACGTGCTGCTCTCGCCGGAGACCGTGTGGGTCCTCAACGGCACCGGTGCGGCAATCGTGGAACTGTGTGACGGACACCGAACCGTCGCAGAGATTCAGCGCGAATTGTCGAACCGCTACGAGCAGGTTGCCGACGACGACGTCCACCGCTTCCTCGCCGATCTCATTCCCAAACGCTGCATGGAGGTTCACCATGGTTGAACATGTCCCGGACAAGCCTTTCGCACTTCTTGCAGAGCTGACCTACGCCTGCCCGCTGCACTGCCCCTACTGCTCCAACCCGGTCGAGATGGACAACTTCCGCAACGAGTTGACGACCGAGGAGTGGCAACGGGTCATCACCGAGGCTGCCGAATTGGGTGTGCTCCAACTCCACTTCTCGGGCGGCGAACCACTGCAACGGCGTGACATCGTCGAATTGGTCCAGCACGCAAGCAATCTGGGCCTCTACACCAACCTGATCACCAGCGGCCTCGGGTTCTCACCCCGCCGCGCCGAAGAACTGCGCGATGCGGGCCTCGACCACATCCAGGTCAGCATCCAGGCAGACGAGCAGGCGCTGTCCGACCGGATTGCCGGCACCACGTCGTTCGAGCGCAAGCACGTGGCGGTAGACCTGGTGAAGAAGATGGGCTGGCCACTGACCCTGAACGTCGTGCTGCACGCGCAGAACATCGACCGGATGGACAAGATCCTCGAGATGGCGGCCGCGATGGACGCCAACCGCATCGAACTGGCGAACACGCAGTACTACGGATGGGCCGGAAAGAACCGGACCGAGTTGCTGCCGACACGAGACCAACTGGACCGCGCCGAGATTGCCGTGCGCGACGCACAGGCGAAGTTCGGGGACCGCATGGAGATCATTTACGTGATCCCCGATTATTACAGCAAGTTTCCCAAGCCCTGCATGGACGGCTGGGCTCGTCGCCAGTTCACCGTGATCCCCAACGGGGACGCACTCCCCTGCCCTACGGCACACGACGTCGCGGATTCGGTCGGCATTCCCCACGCCAACGTGCGGGAGAACTCGCTGGGCTGGATCTGGGAGTCGTCGCCACTGTTCCAGCAGTTCCGGGGCCAGGACTGGATGCCGGACCCGTGCCGCAGCTGCGACCGCCGCGAGATAGACTTCGGTGGATGTCGTTGCCAGGCACTGGCACTCACCGGTGACGCAGCGCGGACCGACCCGGTCTGCCATCTCTCTCCGGACCACGGACTGGTCGAGGCCGCGGTCACCGCAGCCAACGATCCGACGCGGCCCCACAACGCACCGATGATTCCACGGCCGAATCCAAGCCGGATTCGGTCCCCACTCACACTAGAGGTCAAGTAAATGGCTGCTTTTCTGTCACTGGTCGCTGTCGCATTCGTCCTGAGCCTGGACAACTTTCAGTCCTCCATAGGCTTGGGTACGACCAAGCCCCCGTGGACTCGAATCTTCCAGTGCGCAACCGTGTTCGCAGTTTTCGACGCCGTGGCGCCCATGATCGGCGTGTGGGTCGGCGGATTCGTCGGAGACGAACTGGGTGAGACTGCCGAGCTCGTTGCGGCAGGTCTGCTCGCGGCCTACGCCGTCTACCTGATCGTGCACTCCATTCGGACGGAGAAAGCAGGCGACCTCGACAACCCCTGGGTGATCCTGGGCCTGCCCATTCCATTGAGCTTGGACAACCTGTTCGGCGGAGCAGCTCTCGGCGCGCTCGGCTACTCTGCCGTGCTGGTGGGCGTGGTGGCCGGAGTCATCACCTTCGCCATGTCCCTGGCGGGCTTGACGATCGGCCGCTTTGCGGCCGCCAAGGTTCCGATCCGCACCGACCTGTTCGGCGGCGTGGTGATCCTCGTCCTGGCGGGCGTGATGGTCGCAACCGGATGACGGCCCCCGACGCCGTGACGGAGCAGCGGCCCCCGTGCTTTCAGTGCGGGGAGCCGTACACCCCGGCCACCACTGCTCGACACACGGAGCCGGTCACCTGCTCGTGTGCCCGGTGCAGCGGAATGCCGGCCTGCTTCACATGCCGGAACATGTACTGCGCCTGCAACATACACATCTGAACAACAGCACACACCGGTTCGCCGGGCTACCTCGGTAGCCCGGCGAATCGGCGTATCGTATCGAGTCCCTCGACCGTGCCCGGCCAATGCTCGTCGATGGCCCGCGACCCCGATCTGCGTGCCACCGACCGTAGGACGAGCGCGACGACGATCGCGTCGTCGGCGTACCCGAGCACCGGAATGAAGTCGGGGACGATATCGATGGGCATGGCCAGATACATCAGCAACAGAACGAGTCGAAGACGCACTCCGCGGCGGCGGTTCGGGTCCGCAGCCAATCGTCTGAGCAGGCGAACCACGTCGGGCAACAACCGCAAGGCGTCGCGTAGGTGAGCCTGGTCGGTCTTGGTCCGCCACAACACGATCAGCAGCGAACCCCACAGGAGCAGCAGCCCGGCGGCGACACCGAGAAGTACCGGCCAGAGAACGTCGAACAGGTGAGACATGACCTGGCCCACCTTTCGTCGGTGTCAGCCCGTGATGGCGAGAACTTCGCTGTCGGTGAACTCTACGCCGACCGACGCGATCGCCCGTGCCGCACAACGATTTGCGTCGAAGAGAATCGTTTCGAGATCGTTCAGCGCGATCGACCGGAGGCGCCGCTGCGGGTCGCTTCGACGACCGAGGAGTTCGCGTTCGGTCATCGTGTGCAGCAACCCCGCCATGAACGCATCTTCCCAGTCGACCACGTCCGCACCCGGCAGACGCTTGCTCTGCATGCGCACCGACCCGTGACGAGTGAATCCCGTTGCCCCAGAGCCGCCGTGGGTGAGAACGAGGATCTCGGGCCCGCGCGACATCAACCAGCGCACGGCGTCACCGTGGCCGTCGGTGGGCCGTAACCACGCCAGGTCCGCATCGCTCAGCTTGACGATGTTGCTGTGGGAGATCATGTCGTCGACGCGATCGGTCATCGTCTGCCAGGGACCCATGGCCGCGCGGCGAACACCGACGTCGTAGCTGGCGGTCGTGTCGGCGTCCCGAGACGCGACCAGTCGTGCCACGTCCTCGGCTCCCGACCCCCGCACGACGGCGAGCGAGCCGACGTGCAGGTGGTCGACGGTCGGCACGTCGAAACCCGTGGGCTGCCAACGCAGGTCGACGATCTCCTCACCGGGCCGCTCGACGCGTGTCATGGTCGTGGACGTACCGACAGTACGGTCGCCGGCCTGAACGACACGAACGCCGCAGCGGGCGAGTTCGTGATCGATGGCGCGCCCGTGCGGGTCGTCTCCGAACATGGTGATCAGGGTGGTCGCCGTACCGAGGCGGCCGAGGCCGCGCGCAACGGTGGTGGGCCGACCGCCGACGCGTTCGCGGCGCGTGCCGTCGGCGGTGACGAGGATGTCGACGAGGGCCTCCCCGAGAACGGCGACGTCGTGACGGGTGCTTGGTGTAGCGGGCATGGGGGGAGGCCTCTCTGCTGAGTCGATCTGTGGGGGTGTTACGACGAAGGTCCCCGAACACTGGTGCGTTCGGGGACCCTCGTGGAGTACGGCCTTACGCGGCCAGTGCGTCCTTGAGCGCCTTCGCAGCTGCGCCCGGATCCTCGGCGCTGTAGATTGCGCCACCGGCGACGGCGACATCGGCGCCGGCTTCCTGGACTGCCTTGATGGTGTCGACCTTCACGCCACCGGCGACCGAGAACGGAACACCGGCTTCGCGGCCGTCGTCGAGAAGTGCCTGGATCGAGTAGCCGGGCTGTGCCTGCTCGTCGAGTCCGGCGTGGATCTCGACGAACGCGACACCGAGCTTGGACACCTCGCGGGCCCGCTCGACACGGTTCTCGACGCCGATCAGGTCGCAGACAACCTTCTTGCCGTGCTTCACGCCTGCTTCGACGGCACCCTTGATGGTGGCGTCACCGGCAACACCGAGAACGGTGACCAGGTCGGCTCCGGCGGAGAAGGCGATGTCCGCCTCGAGGAATCCGGCGTCGGCGGTCTTGAGGTCGGCGAAGACCTCCTTGTCCGGGTGCGCCGCCTTGATGGCGCTGATGGCGCTGAGGCCGGCACTCTTGATCAACGGGGTACCGAGCTCGATGATGTCGACGTGCGGTGCAACTTTGTGCAGCAACGCGAGCGCGTCTGCGGTGGTGAGAAGGTCTACTGCAACCTGAAGCTTCGTCATTGAATTTCTCCTAATTGTGTTGGTTGTGTTGGTATTTCGGTCGGGTCAGCCAATATTGGCGTGGCGCTTCCACAGTTCTTCGGGCGTCTGGTCGCTGTTGCTCCGGAGCGCCTCGAACAATGCGTCGAAGGCAAGCAGCACCGACTGTTCGAACAGGCTGCCTGCGTACTGCTTGGTGACGGAACCGCTGTGATCCTGCTTGTCTGCCGCAGGAAGGATGAGGACGGCGTCGCCGAGCTGGGCGAGCTTGGACTCCCAGTTCGTGGTGACCGCGATGACCGAAGCACCGACCTTCTTCGCGGTCTCGGCTGCACCGACCACCGAAGCGGTGGTGCCCGATCCCGACACGGCGATCAGAACATCGCCCGAGTCGATGGCGGGGGCGGTGACTTCACCGGCGACGTGCGTGGGGAGGCCGAGATGCATCAGTCGCATCGCCGCCATCTGAATGGCGAGGCCACTGCGCCCGTTGCCGATCACGAACACCGACCGTGCACCGAGGACGACTGCGCCTGCGCGGTTCCACTGGTCTGCGTCGACGGAATTGAGAAGATTGCCGGTCTCGTCCAGGACGGTCTTACGGCTGTCGCTGAATCCGGAGTCTGTTTTCTCGACCGTGGTTGTCATGATCCTCCTCGTTGAGATCGGTTCTGGTCTGACCTCAAGAGTGCTGAATCCCGACCGGGTACACACCCCGTCGCACGGCGGGTCCGAGCTAACCGCTTGGCTAGTGGTGTGATGTGGATAACATGAACGGATGGTCAGCGTCGAAACACCGTCTCGTGTCAAGGTCGACTGGGTGGAGATGCGCAAAGTCATGCGGGGTCCACTTCCCGACATCGCAGCGCGCCTCTCCCGATTCCTGGGGCCCAAGTCGCACGACGCCCTGGTCATCTTCACTCGCGAATGCACCGGCCGGCCAAGGAAAGTGGCCGGCAACCGCGACATCGTCGACCGGGTGACCATCGACGAACTCGACGAGATCAAGCGCTCGATCACCCCCGGCGGTGCGCGCGACGACGTCTTGTTACTCGCCGGTTCGCAGCGCCGGATCTGGGCCGTACGCGACCCCGACGACACCTTGCTCGTGGTCGTTCCGCGCGCGTCGTCGAGCGATCCCGACCTGGCCGACCTGGCCGCCGTGTTCGGAATCGTGGCCACCGCGATCCAGCACCAGGTTGCCCAGGCAAGCCCCGACTATCTGGCCGAGTCACGCGCGGCGTCGAGCGAGCGCGCCCGCACCATCGCCGAATTGACGGAGGTACACGAGGCAACCCTGTCCTCCATGCTGCAGACTCTGCGGTCCAACGATCTCGACGATCGCCGCGCACGCATCACCGCCAGCGAGACCGCGTCGAACGCACTGATCACCCTGCGTTCGGCCGGCGCCGAGGATCGCGTTCATTCCGAGGAAGCGGTGACGACCGCCTTCGCCAAGCTGCAAGGCCAGCTGCGGCCGTTGCTCAGACACCGGGACGTCGTGGTCGATTTCGTCGACCCCCCAGCAGACGGTCGCCCGCTGCCCGGCGAGGTTGCGCACGCGGCGCGGGCAATGGTCCGCGCCATCGTGCTGGCGTTCGACGCGCAGACAGAACTGACGCGACTGAGAGTCGCATGGGACTGCGGGGGCGACAACGTGCTGATCGAGATCCGAGACGCAGGTCCGGGCACGGTGGACAGGAACGCCCTGATGCGCCAACTGTCCGGTCGACTCCAGACCTTGCGCGGCGACATCGAGGTCGAATCGATTCCGGGATGGGGAAGCCGGGTGGAGCTGATCATCCCTCTGGATCCACCCGCAGCTCGACCCGACGAGCATCTTCTGAACACCCTCAACCCCCGCGAACTCGAAGTGCTCGGGCACCTCGCGGTCGGCAAGCGCAACCTAGCGATCGCCGAGGAGCTCGGAATCAGCCAGAGCACCATCAAGTTTCACGTTGCCGGCGTACTGAAGAAGCTCGGAGTAGCCAACCGCGGCGAAGCAGCGGCAATCGGAATCCGCGCCGGAATCGTCTCCGGCGACGCAGCGACCTAGTGGGCCGTGCGCACCTGAACGGTGTGCGCCAACTCCTCGGGAATATCGAAACTGCTGTGGCCGGGCACCGTGACGACAACCGAGTAGACCGTCCGGAGGGCGATCACGTGGGCGTCGGGTACGACGCCCGCATCGCGCAGTTCTCCGATGATCTCCGGAAAGGACTGCAGGTGTTCTGCAAGGCGGCGCACGACAACCGGTACCGCCTCCCCGAGTGGCAGGTCGGTGAGCCTCACCAGCGTCTCCGGTGGCTCCACCGGGCGGTTGATCCCGAGTAGAGCGAGTCCGGGAATGGGGTTCCCGTACGGCGACGTGGTCGGGTTGTCGAGTATCTGCACCAGCCGCAGCTCGACTTCCTCACTCATGACGTGCTCCCACCGGCATGCCTCCGCATGTACCTCGCCCCAGTCGAGGCCGATCACGTCGACCAGAAGCCGTTCGGCCAGGCGGTGTTTGCGCATCACCGACACGGCCAGCGCGCGGCCCTTCTCCGTGAGCTCGAGGTGGCGGTCGCCGGCCACCTGGACGAGCCCGTCGCGCTCCATCCGCCCGACTGTCTGACTCACCGTCGGTCCGCTCTGATCGAGCCGTTCGGCAATACGTACACGGAGCGGGACCAGGCCCTCTTCCTCCAGGTCGTAGATCGTCCGCAAGTACATCTCAGTCGTGTCGACCAGGTCCTTCACACGCATCAGTGTCGTGGATCACATTCACGGGCGCACCAGTCCGGGCGGCCAGTACCTGCTCGCCGTCCGGTCAGGTGTGGGTGTTCCCGAACCGCCGTAGAAATGGAACCCGACGCACTCTACGAAAGCGTCCGACTCCAAAGACGAAGGCGGGCAACGTGACTATCGAACTAGGACTGGTGTACCCGGGAAAAATGGCCCGTAGCACCCGCAGTCGGCTCCGCGAACGCGGACTCGAGACGTTGGGGTACCCGTATGCAGCCGATTCCCTCGCCACACTGGTCGAGGCGTTGCCCAGCCCGCGAGCAGTGTGGGTACTGATGCCCGCCGGCCCATCGACCCGTCGGGTGATCGACGACCTGTCCCGCCTCCTGTCGCCCGGAGACCTCGTCGTCGACGGCGGCAATTCCGCGGGTACCGAGGGCGCAGATGTTCTGGCGCGGGGCGGTATTCGCCTTCTGGAGTGTGGCTTCTCGGATCGAGTGTGGGAACGACACGTCGGCTACGCACTGATGGCAGGAGACGGCGCCGTCGAGTGCGGGTCCATACCGACCTACCTCCAGCAGAACCGGACCCTGCCGGCCGACGACCTGATCATGGACATCCCCGCCGTGATGCGCGCCTGGTCCAAAGATACTGCGGCACAGTCGTGGTTGCTCGACCTGCTGGTGCACGCCCTGTCCGGGAACCTCGACCCCGTCACGACGTCGGGCTACGTCGAGCACCCGGGTGAAGGCATGTGGAGCGTGGACGAGGCCATCACACACGGTGTGTCGGCACCGGTCATCTCGGCAGCACTGTTCGCGCGATTCGCATCCCGCCTCAGTCACTCGCAAGCCATGAAGGCGGTCTCCGACCTACGGAATCGGCCTGATCAGAACCGAACTCGACTCGCACAACGAGTCGCGACGGTCTGAGAACTTCTCTTCTTTCCATCTCTACAATCAGAAAGCGACAACTCATCATGACTCTGAGCGCAACTCGAACGGACTCCGCAGCGGCGTGGTCCGAACTGGACACCAAGGCAGTCGACACCGCACGCGTGCTCGCCGCGGACGCCGTGGAGAAGGCGGGTAACGGCCATCCCGGAACCGCGATGAGCCTGGCGCCCCTGGCGTACAGCCTCTTTCAGCGGATCATGCGCCACGACCCGTCCGATCCCGACTGGGTCGGCCGCGACCGTTTCGTTCTCTCGTGCGGACATTCGTCCCTCACGCTCTACATCCAGCTGTACCTCTCCGGGTACGGACTCGAGCTCGACGACCTGAAGTCGTTGCGCCAGTGGGGCTCTCTGACCCCGGGACACCCCGAGGTGGGGCACACCCGCGGCGTCGAGATGACCACCGGACCGCTGGGCCAAGGCCTCTCGTCCGCCGTCGGCATGGCAATGGCCGCCCGCCGCGAGCGAGGACTGTTCGACCCCGAGCCCGCACCCGGCCAGAGCCCGTTCGACCACCACATCTACGTGATCGCCTCGGACGGCGACATCGAAGAAGGCGTCACCTCCGAGGCATCCTCGATCGCCGGCCTGCAGCAGTTGGGCAACCTGATCGTCTTCTACGACGACAACAAGATCTCCATCGAAGACGACACCGCTATCGCCCTGAGCGAAGACGTGTCGGCCCGCTACGCCGCGTACGGGTGGCACGTTCAGGTCGTCGAGGACGGCGAGAGCATCGACGCCATCCTGTCCGCCGCCGAGGCCGCGAAAGCAGAACTCGACCGGCCCTCGATCATCGTGCTTCGCACCGTCATCGGCTACCCCGCGCCGACCAAGATGAACACCGGCGGCGTGCACGGTGCCGCCCTGGGAGCGGACGAGGTCGCGGGTGTGAAAAAGGCTCTCGGCTTCGACCCCGAGAAGAGCTTCGACGTCGACCCCGACGTGCTGGCACACGCGCGGCAGATCGGCGACCGCGGCATCACCAGCCGGTCCGAGTGGCAGGGCGAGATGGACGCCTGGGCCACCCGCGCACCGGAAGGCTTCGCACTCTTCGAGCGCCTGCAGAGCCACACGCTTCCCAGCGGCTGGGCCGACGGTCTCCCCACCTACGAGGTCGGGTCGAAAGCCGTCGCCACTCGTAAGGCGTCGGGAGCCGCACTCAACGCGATCGCAGCGACGCTGCCCGAATTGTGGGGCGGCTCCGCCGATCTCGCGGGCAGCAACAACACGGTCATCGACGGAGCTGATTCCTTCGGACCGGCGACCATCTCCACCAAGGACTGGAGCGCCAACCCGTACGGACGGAACCTGCACTTCGGCATCCGTGAGCACGCGATGGGGTCGATCCTGAACGGCATCGCGCTGCACGGACCCACCCGTCCCTACGGCGGCACCTTCCTCGTGTTCAGCGACTACATGCGCCCGGCGGTGCGGCTCGCGGCCATCATGAACACCCCCGCCATCTACGTGTGGACCCACGACTCGATCGGTCTCGGCGAGGACGGCCCCACCCACCAGCCGATCGAGCACATCGCCTCGCTGCGCAACATTCCCAACGTCGCCGTCATCCGACCGGGTGACGCGAACGAGACCTCGCAGGCATGGCGCGCCGCGATCGAGCACACCACGGGACCGGTCGCACTTGCCCTGACCCGTCAGGACATTCCGATCCTCGAGGGCACCGCCGACAAGGCACAGGACGGCGTCGCACGCGGCGGATACGTCCTCGCCGAGGCGTCGACGGGCACCCCGGAGGTCGTGCTGATCGGCACGGGTTCGGAACTGCAGCTCGCCGTTGCCGCCCGCGAGACGCTCGAGGCCGACGGTGTGCCGACTCGGGTCGTGTCCATTCCGTGCCTCGACTGGTTCGAAGCACAGGACAAGAGCTACCGCGACTCGGTGATCCCGCCCGCGGTCAAGGCAAGGGTGTCGGTCGAAGCCGGCCTCGCCATCTCCTGGTACCGCCTGCTGGGCGACACCGGTGAAGCGGTCTCGCTCGAGCACTTCGGCGCATCCGCCAGTGCAGAAACACTTTTCCGCGAGTTCGGCATCACGGCCGAGGCCGTCACGGCCGCCGCGAAGCGCTCACTCGAAAATTCGAAGGGATAGAACATGACTCAGAACGCCAATCTCGAAAAGCTCGCCGCCGCAGGCGTGTCCGTGTGGCTCGACGATCTCTCCCGTGACCGCATCGAATCCGGCAATCTCGCCGAACTCGTCGCGACCAAGAGCATCGTCGGTGTCACCACCAACCCGTCCATCTTCCAGGCCGCTCTCAGCAAGGGCGACGTCTACGACGCGCAGGTCCGCGAACTCGCCGAGCGTGGGGCCGACGCAACGGACACCATCCGCACCGTGACCACCGACGACGTGCGCGCCGCGTGCGACGTCCTCGCCCCGCAGTTCGAGGCGAGCAACGGCGTCGACGGCCGAGTTTCCATCGAGGTCGACCCGCGCCTCGCGCACGACGCCGACAAAACCGTCGCACAGGGCATCGAACTGTGGAAGATCGTCGACCGTCCCAACTTGTTCATCAAGATCCCCGCCACCGAAGCCGGAATTCCGGCCATCGCCAAGGTGATCGGTGAGGGCATCAGCGTCAACGTGACGTTGATCTTCTCGGTGGAACGCTACGAACTGGTGATGGATGCCTACCTCGACGGGATCGAGGCTGCGAAGGCGGCCGGCCACGATCTGTCGAAGATCGAATCGGTGGCGTCGTTCTTCGTCTCCCGCGTCGACACCGAAATCGACGCGCGGCTCGACAAGATCGGTACCCCGGAGGCCTTGGAGCTGCGCGGCAAGGCAGCACTCGCCAACGCCCGCCTCGCATACGCGGCGTACGAGAAGATCTTCGAGCTGGCGCCCCGGTATCAGCAGCTGCTCCACGACGGTGCGCGTCCCCAGCGTCCACTGTGGGCCTCGACGGGCGTCAAGAACCCGGACTACCCCGACACCCTGTACGTGACGCAGCTCGTCGCCCGAAACACCGTGAACACGATGCCCGAGAAGACGCTCGACGCATTCGCCGATCACGGCACGCTCGAGGGTGACACCGTGTCCGGCACCGCCGTGGAGTCGCAGCAGGTCTTCGACAAGCTCTCCGCCGTCGGCATCGATCTCGACGACGTGTTCGCGGTCCTCGAGAAGGAAGGCGTCGACAAGTTCGAGGTCGCCTGGAACGAGCTCCTGGACGCCACCACGGAGCAGCTTCGTACCGCGACGTCGGCTCACTGACATGCGCGTGTACCTGGGAGCAGACCACGCCGGCTTCGAACGCAAGAACGCCATCGCCCAAGATCTGAAGATCAAGGGTTACCAGGTGATCGATTGCGGCGCACACAGTTTCGATCCTGACGACGACTACCCCGCGTTCTGTATCGACACTGCGCAACGAGTGCTGGCCGACGAGGGCAGCCTCGGTGTCGTGGTCGGCGGAAGCGGCAACGGCGAGCAGATGGCGGCGAACCTCGTCGACGGAGTGCGGTGCGCCCTCGCGTGGAACATCGACACCGCGCGGCTGGCACGCCAGCACAACAACGCTCGGCTGATCGGCGTCGGCGCGCGCATGCACACCCTCAGCGAGACCCTCGCGGTGGTGAACGCGTTCCTCACTTCGGAGTGGACGAAGGACGGGCGCCACCAGCGACGCATCGACATCATGAACGAGTTCGCGAGATCGGGACACGTTCCAGAAAGGACAGTCAGCAAATGACCACGTCACAGCAACCCTTGATCGTGCCCTCCGTGCTGCCCGCCGACTTCGCCCGTCTCGGTGACGAAGTCCGCGAGCTGTGCGAGGCCGGCGTCGACCGCATCCAGTGGGACGTCATGGACGGCGTCTTCGTCCCCAACCTCACGCTCGGACCCGACATCATTGCGGCGTGCAAGCCGCACAGCAGTGTCGGATTCGAAGCGCACCTCATGGTCGTCGAGCCGGACAAGCTGGTGAAGCGGTACATCGACGCGGGGTGCGAGGTGATCATCGTGCACGCCGAGGCCTGCACCCACCTGCACCGCACCCTCGCGAACATCCGCGATCTCGGCGCCCGCAGCGGCGTCGCGATCAACCCGCACACGCCGGTGGAGACGGTCGAGCACGTGCTCAGCGAGACCGACCTCATCCTCGCGATGACCGTCAACCCGGGGTTCGGGGGCCAGGCCTACATCCCGTCGGTCGAGCCGAAAGTCGCGCGCTTGCGCACGATGATCGACGAGTCCGGATTCCCCATCGAGATCGAGGTCGACGGCGGAATCACCGACGCCACCATCAAGGGAGCCTCCTCCGCCGGAGCCGACGTCTTCATCTCCGGCTCGTGGATGTACTCGTACAAGGACGGCAAGAAGGCAGCGGTCGACACGCTTCGCTCCAACGCAGTCGCCAGCGCTCAGGGCCGACTGGCGGCCTGACACCACCACAATCCGGCGTCGAGCGGTTCGTTCTCCGAACCGCTCGGCGCCGGATTTTCGTGTGGTGGGGTGGGATGTGTCGGCTTTCGCGAATCCGTTCCGGACGTACAACTTTCGACCATCTCCGACCCCGAATCGTTACGTTCGACCGGCTAACGACGCCGCATGGCCGACGGATATACCTCCTGACAGCCGACGTAGGAGGCCCCATGTTTCGCACGCTCGCTCTGACTGCCACCGCTGCCCTCGCCCTCACGTTGACCGCGTGCGGCGGGCAGGCCGATACTCCGCCCGATGCGGTAAGTACGTCGACAGCAGGTCAACCGGCCCCGACGAGCTCTCTCCCCACCCTGACCAGGACCAGTTCAGCTGCGCCGGCGACCGAGACCGTCACCGAGACCGCGTCTGCGCCCGATGCACCGATCACCGCCGTCGACCCGGCCACCTTCGACGACGGGAACGGCATCTCCTGGACCTCACCGTCAGGCAACATCGCGTGCAGGATCTCGTCCCTCGAATACGGGTCCGGCTGCCAAGCCGCCGACGCTCCGGTGCCTCCCGGTGCAAGCTGCACCAACCCGACGTTCACCGTCGACCAGCTCACCAAGGGCTATTTCATGAAGCAGTCGACCATCGAACCGGCATGCTTCAATCAGGGCGTGTTCTATTCACAAACACCGAAAGTGTTGCAGTACAACGAGTCCATCTCGATGAACACGTACACCTGCGTCTCTCGCGAGGACGGTATGACGTGTACGAACGACGGCGGTTTCGGTTTCCAACTGTCCGCTCAGGTGGCGCGGCTCTTCTGAGAAGCATGTCCTGCCGAGCGTCCCGGTCGTATCCTCGACGAAGATGACGAGACGAGGATCCTATGGACTTCACCTACGACGAAGAGCAGCTCGCCTTTCGTAAAGCGCTGCGCACCTTTGTCGAAAAGGAGATCGTCCCCGTCGCCAACGAGTGGGAGAAGACGGACCGCTATCCCACCGAGATCGTCGACCACATGAAGGCCATGGGCCTGTTCGGAATCACGACGCCCGAGTTGTACGGCGGTCTCGACCTGGACATGGTGTCCTTCACGCTGGTCTACGAGGAACTCGCGCGCGGGTGGATGGGCATCGCCGGCATTCTCGGCAGCCACAATCTGTCGTGCTGGATGATTTCCACACACGGGACCGACGAGCAGAAGACGACCTACCTCCCGAAGCTGGCAACAGGTGAGTGGCGCACCGGCATCGCTCTCACCGAACCCGGCGCGGGCACCGACCTGCAGGGCATCGCCACCACCGCCCGGCGCGACGGTGACCACTACGTCGTCAACGGTGCGAAGACGTGGATCACCAATGCCCGGCACGCGAATGTGCTTCCTACGCTGGTCAAAACCGGGACCACCACGCCCGCACACAAGGGCATGTCCGTGCTGCTGATCGACACCACCGCAGACGGTTTCGATGTTCGAAGCGACATGGGCAAGCTCGGCTACAAGGGCACCGAGTCCTGCGAGATCACGTTCGACAACGTGCGGGTCCCCGCCGACGCAGTCCTGGGCGGCGACGAGGGACACGGCCTGCAGCACGCACTCTCGGGACTCGTGATCGGGCGCCTGAACATTGCGGGCCGCAGCGTGGGCATTGCGCAAGCCGCCTACGACGCTGCGCTCGAGTACGCGAGGCAGCGGACTGCATTCGGCCAACCCATCGCCGAGTTTCAGGCCATTCAGCTCAAGATCGCGGACATGGCCACGCAGCTGCAGGCAGCGCGCCTGATGACATATTGGGCAGCGGCGCAGGCTGATTCGGGCAAGCGCGTCGACGTCGAGGCGGGGATGGCGAAGTACTTCGCGTCCGAGGCCGCCATCACCGCAAGCCTGGAGGCGATGCGGATCCACGGTGGATACGGCTACTCGACCGAGTTCGTCGTCGAGCGCCTCTACCGCGACGCCCCGCTCATGGCGATTGCCGAAGGCACGAACGACATCATGCGGACCATCATCGCGAAGGCGCTGGTTGCGGGTACCAGCGTTATCGGGTGAGCTCCGCGTTGGTCCACTCGTTGACGAACTCGAGCCCGCTGCGTACGAACAGCTGCGTCACCGGGCACCGGCGCTCGACCTCGGACACGAACGTCTCGAACGTCGCCTGGTCCGCATCGGTCTGCACCGTCGCCGCCACCGCAACCTTGTCGAAGTTGGAGTTGCCCTCGTCGCCGTTCACCAGAACCGCGGTGTCGAGATCGCCCTGAATTCGAAAGATGAACTCGCCGAGGGTAATTCCAAGGTCCTTGGCCACGAGGGCGGCCGTCACCTGGTTGCACGACGTCAACGCCCCGAGTGCGTAGAACAGCGGGCTCGGCGCCTCGTCCTTGCCGCCGAACGCAGGGTAGGCGTCGGTGTCGAACTCGTGTCCCGCGTCGCCCTCGGCGGAGAGATGCTGCGCGACACCGGTTCCTCTGGCGTCGAGGACGAACGGAACGACGGACGTGCGAATAGTGCTGGTAGTCATGGATTCAACGATGTTCTCTCGATGTCATCGACGGAACAGTTCGGCTCGAGCTGATTCGAAAGGCTCCGTAACGGCTCTTACCCCACCACCCCGGTAGTCGCGCCCGACGCCTATCTACAGGGCAACACCGTCTACTTCTCGTCCGGCGCTCTCAATTGCTCCATGACCCCCAACGGCGTCGTGGCCTGCGACATCCCGGACGGCCTGTTCCTCACCCAGATCCCGACCTCCCCCAAGGTCTACGACATCGCGATCGACGTCCCGTGGTTTCCCGCCCACCCGACGTTCGGCATCGGCGGACCGCGCGGCCACGGCGGCAGCAAGCAACTCGAAGGATCGATCACCTACGGCGGAGCCAACTGCCAGGTCGGCTTCAACAATTCCCTGACCTGCACATCCATGGGACATTCCTTCACCGCGTGGACGCCGTACCTGACCGTCAGCTGACCCCGGAATGGTCATGGGTACGTTCAGTACTCATGACCACCTCGCCGGAGCTCGCACGCGCTGCCTATAAGACGTTCGAGCGGTACCACATCACCGCGTACTTCAACCCCGACCTCACGCAGGCGGGGACGGACACCGGACTCGACGGACACGCCTGGTACGTCGGCTCGCGGGCGGCACCGATGGGTGCGTGCAGCCCCAGCGTCGTGGCTGCGGCGTTCTTCAACTTCAACCACAAGCTGGTCGAACGCTCCTGGCCCAAAGCACTCGAAGCCGGTCTCGACACCATCGCAGACCGCCGCTGGGCTGCGCTCGATCACGTCCTCGGCGACGCGCTCGGCCCCCTCGTCGACGAACCTCACCTCGTGGAGGTGGCAGACCGGCTGCGCGACATCGGCGACACCGCATCCTTCGCGGGTCGGCCACTGGCCGCCGCATGGCATTCCTCGGAACGCCCGGACGCACCCCACCTGAAACTCTGGCATTCCATTGCGGTGCTGCGGGAGTGGCGCGGTGACGGCCACCTGGCCGCACTCGTCGACGCCCAACTCGACCCGACCGAGGCCAACGTGTTCCACGAGGCCAAGCACCTCGATCCCGCGGTCCGCCGCGGCGGACTCGGTAAGCGCATCACCCAGTTGACACGGGAGTGGTCCGACGACGAATGGGCCTCTGCCGCAGACCGATTGGCGACGCGCGGGCTGCTGAGTATTACCGACGGCGCAGAAGCCTTGACCGCCGACGGCGTCACCCTCGATCAGCACATCGAGGACCGCACCGACATCATGGCCTCGGCCGTGTGGAACGACGTGCCCGACGCGGACGAGCTCATCACCAGCGTTCGGCCGTACGTGAAGGCCGTGATCGACGCCGGTTTCCTGCCGGGGACGAAGAAGAAATGACCCACAACTTCGACGACGCTCTCGCGCTGGAAAGCCTGGGAGACGGCAAGTATCGCGGGCGAACCTCCGCACCGTTCAACAACATGGTCGGGCCGTTCGGCGGACTGACCGCCGCACTGCTCGTTCGCGCGGTGGAGTTGCATCCGGATCGTCACGGCGACCCGTTGACCGTCACGGTGAACTTCGCCGGCCCCATCGCCGAGGGCGACTTCGAGATCTCCACGCGCGCAGTGCGTACCAATCGCAGCAACCAGCACTGGTACCTCGAATTGCACCAGAACGGAACGATCGCGACGACGGCCACCGCCGTGTTCGGCACCCGCCGCGATACCTGGGATTCCGACGAGGCCGTGCGACCGGACGTTCCAGGACCCGACGGTATCGACCCGATCGACTTCCCGACGATGATCGCGTGGGCCGCGAACTACGAGATGCGGTATCTGGCAGGTGCACTCACGGAGACCGAAGCCGTTGATTCCGTTGGTCAGGTGTGGATCAGGGACAGGCCGCCGCGTCCGCTGGACTTCGCGTCGCTGACGTCGTTGAGTGACACGTTCTACCCCCGCGTCTTCCAGCGACGCGGAAAGTACCTGTCCGCCGGGACGATCTCGCTGACCGTCCACTTCTTCGCGACCGCCGAGGACCTCGCCGCTCAGGGTGATGATTTTCTCCTGGCCACCGCCCACGCACGACGGTTTCATCGCGGGTACCACGACCAGACAGCCGAATTATGGAGTACCGCAGGCACTCTCCTCGCCACCGGACACCAGCTGGTGTACTACAAGGACTGATGTATCGTGACCGCGGTGTAGTCGCCGGCGAGTTCGCTTGCCTGCGCCAGTGTCTCGCCGTACGGCGACACGATCAACGAGGTGCCCGCGGTCCGGTCGTACCCTCCGCCGGTCGGTCCCGCGAAACTGGCCATAGCGACGTACGCGTCGCAGCGAGAGGCGATGTCGGTTGCTCGGCGACGTTGCTCCGCGAGTTCCGACCGATGATGGACCACGCCACACGCATAGACGTCGACGTCCAGAGCTGCTGTGGCATCGATGTGTTCGTCGACTCCGGTGTCCTTGCAGACGCCCAAGCCGAATCGCCACCCGTCGATCTCGATGGCCGTGGCACCGGGGCCGGCCTCGAAGTGCGCCTTCTCGTCCTCGGCGAGGAACGACTTTCGGTAGGCGACGCTGACACCGTCCGAGTCGACTCTCAGTACTGCGATGGCTCGCTGTCCGTTGTGCACGATCGGAGCTCCCACCAACGCGCACGTCACGACCGCTCTGCAGGCGAGAACGAGCTCGTTCAATCTGTCGAGGTTCACTGGATCGGCGTCGAGGCGGTAACCGGTCAGCGACATCTCGGGGAAGACCATCACGTCGGCTCGTGCCGCGAGTACGAGCGCCGCGTGTGCGCTGACCGACGCCGTCAGATCCGTCCCGACCAGCGGTTGCCCGACGGCGATGCGCATCGACTCCATCTCCGCATCCTCGCACGCACGGTCATTCGAACGTAGGACAGACAGCTCGTCGGGGCTCGTGCTCTCATGGTCGGATGGAGGAGCCTCTGCAGATTGCTCCCCTCGACCACGTCGATTCCTCTGCTGCGCTCCGCATCACGCAGCAGTTCTCCATCTTTCTCGGGATCGGTTACCTCTTCTACCTCGGCATGCTGGCGCCCGACATCCACCGCGCGTTCGCGGTGACGGCTCCCTGGTGGAATGTGGTTGCGCTACCGGCCTTCTTCGGTCCTGGCATCGCCATGGGAGTGCTGGGATGGCGGTCGTCCGAGGCGCAGTTGCGCTTCCTCGCTGGTTGTTCCGTCATCGGATGCGGTGTCTCGCTGGCACTGTGGCCTGTCGGGTGGAACGGTGGGTTGATCGAGAACGACAAGGGCATGTGGTTCTCGCAGTTCATCGGTCTGCCCGGACTCGCGGCGGCGGCAGCGTGGCGACCGAAATGGGCGTTCCTCACCCTCGGTGTCGTGGTGATCGGTGCCGCGGCCATCAATCACGAAGTCCGGGCACCGGATCACAACGGCGCCCTCTTCCCCGAGATCGCGTTCTCCTTCGCGTTCTGCATCGTCCCCGTCGCCGCCGGAATCATGGCCATCCGCACGGCCGGCGTGCTGGACCGCACCCGCAATCAAGCCTTCGCCGACGCCGCACAGACCGGTGCCGTGCGCGCCCGCGCAGACGAACGCCGCCGTTTCGACGAGCTGACCCACGACAGTGTGATGTCGACGCTGCTGGCCGCCGCTCGGGAGGGGAGCTCGGCGGAGCTGGCGAAGCAGGCCGCCCGAACCCTCGATGCCATCGACGACCTCCAGTCTGGGGCCGACGACGATCAGCAGCTTGGAGCAGCGCAGAGCGTCGCGGTGATCCAGGCCGTCGTGGCCGCCGTCGACCCCGGCCTGCGCGTCGACGTCGACACCCATGTGCCGGATGCTGTGTTCCCCGCGGGGGTCGTCCGGACCCTGGCGTCGGCGACGTCGGAAGCGCTGCGCAACAGCGTTGTTCACGCCGCTCCGGCGGCAACGCGATCTGTCCGCGTCCACCTGGCGGACGGTCCGTCACTTCGGATCGAGATCGCCGACGACGGCGTGGGTTTCGATCCGGCGGGCGTTCCTCCGCACCGGCTGGGAATTGCCGTGAGCATTCACGGACGGTTGCGCCAGCTTCCCGGCGGCTCGTCCTCCGTCGTCTCCCGCCCCGATCACGGCACCCGAGTCAGCGTCTCCTGGACGGCCGGACGGTGACGCCGGAGCAGGACGTACGAACCCTTCTGGGGATGCACACCCAGGCGGCCAAGGTGGTTGTCGTCGTGTACATCGCCGCGATCTCGGTGTCGGCGTTCGGCAATCTTCACGGCGTGAGCTCCGTCTGGCCGATCGTCGCCGCCGTGGCACTCATCTCCGCCGGGGTGATCGCCTTGATCGCTGCGCCCGGTGATCCGTTGCCGCGCAGCACAACTCTCGCACTTTCGTCGATCGGTCCCGTCGCGTCGGTACTGGTGTTGTGGGTGCTCCCCGTCCCGATGGCCACGCCCCTGCAGGGCTGGACGCACGGGGCGTCGACCACCGTCCTGTGTTTCATGTGTGTGCGCGGCCGACGAGTTCCGCCGTGGCTCAGCCTGTTTGCGATGATCGCGATCTACGGCGCATGGGGGGCGTGGACAGGAAGCACATTCGTCGGCGAGGCCGCCAAGGTGGTCATCGACGCCACCCCCTTGGCGATGGCGACCATCCTGTCCTTCACCCTTCGGCCCACAGCAAAGGCAGTGTTCACCTTGCGCACCCGGTCGGAACGGCAGATCGAAGAACAATCCGCCTTGGCGTCAGCCGTGGCCGAACGCACCGAGCAGCGTAACCGCCTCGACCGCTTGGCCCGGCCGCTCCTCACCCGCATTGCCAGCGACGTTCCCCTCACCGTCCACGAACGCATCTCGTGTGAGCTCTTGGAAGCTCACCTACGGGATCATCTACGCGCGCCGGCTCTGTCGACGCCGCTGGTCGACGAGGCTGCGCTGCATGCGCGTCGGCGCGGTGTGGAGGTGATCATGATCGACGACGGCGGCCTGGACGAGGCGGACCCCACGGTGGTCGACCGCGTGCGGTCGCAGGTGGCGACGGTCTTGACGTCGGCTGAGTCCGGCGCGGTGCGAGTGCGGATTCTTCCGCCCGGCCGCGAGACGGTGGCGTCCGTCTATGTCGAGGATTCCCTGTCGAGGCGAATCAGCATCGACGCGAACGGAGTCGATACTTTCAGCACTTAACCGTGACCCCCGAACTGGTGTCACGAAAAGTCGCGTCTGTCCGTTCATTGCCGCCCTCAGTAGCGTTCCGAGGGTGACCGCTCCCCCGCTTTCGCCGCCGTTCGAACAGCCTGCTCTGAGCCCTCGCGAGGTCGCTGTGCTGCGGGAATGGTTGCTGTGTGACTCGAAGAACGAGGCCGCTCGACGGTTGTTCATTGCGCCCTCGACGCTCAGTACGCACATCGCGCGAATCCGGGACAAGTACGAGTACTGCGGGCGGTCCGCGTCGACGAAGGCGTCGTTGTTGTGCCGGGCGTTGCAGGACGGGTTGATCGATATCGAGGATCTGTGAGTCAGCTCGCCGACAACTGGCGCCAGGTCCGCACCAGGTTGCTGAACTCCTTCACCTGAACCAATACGTGGTCGCGTGCCGCGGTCTCGGCGGCAGCCGCGTCTCCGCGGGCGATCGCGTCGGCAATGACCCGGTGTTCTGCCATCGACCTCCGCATCCTGTCGGGTACGCGCAACTGCAGTCGTCGGTAGGGCTGCAGTACCCGCTTCAACGCAAATGCCTGTTGACGCAGGTAGTCGTTGCCACACGAATCGTTGATGATGCCGTGGAAGCGCGCGTTCGCGTAGTAGTACGCATCCGCGTCGCCGCTGATCGCGTGCTGCTCGCATTCCTGTAGTGCCACTTCGAGTTCCGCAAGCGCGTCGCGTTCGATACGACCCGCCGCAAGTCGCGCAGCCATGCCCTCCAGCTCGGCCATCACCTCGAATCGCTCGGCCACTTCCGAGATACCGAGTTCGGTGACGTACGTGCCCTGCTTGGGACGAATTTGCACCAGACCCGACCGCTCGAGCGCCTGCAGCGCCTCGCGGATGGGCGTGCGTGAGCAGCCGAACTCTTTTTCGAGTTGCGTCGGATCGAGGCGTTCACCCGGCCGGTAGTGGCCGTCGAGGACGGCGTTCTCCAGCGCATCGCGCACCCGCTGAGATTCGGGGACTCGAATCATGGCCACCTCCTGCGGCACAGATTAACCGATATTGGGGGTGGTGCAGCTCACATTTATCCGCTAACGTCCCTGTTATATATATCACCGTCATCGAAATATACGACCGTCGAAGGACGTGGCATGGGATCCGAACAGGGCCGATCACTGAACGCGCTGCTCGCTGCATGCGAAATATTGGTGAGCGATGTCGGTGAGGCGTCGATTCGCACGGTTGCCACCGAGGCACTGGCCGACTACGCGGGGCTCGACGATGCCGACAAGCTGCGCTTCTTTCAGCACGTCACCACCGCATACGACGTCGATGCCGACCGAGTTTGGGCCGCCTTCCATCGCTGGGAGGACGTCCGCGGCGCCGACACGGATGCGAGCGCCCAGGCCATCGAGCTTTTCGACGCCGTCGAGCCGGCTCGCCAGCAGTTGCTCCGCCGCATCAACCACGCGCCCGGCGCCACACTGGCACTGGTCGAGATGCGGTCCGATCTCCGCCGAATGATGCGCACCAACCCCGGTCTGCGCGCGCTCGACCACGACTTCCACCATCTCCTGAAGTCCTGGTTCAACCGCGGATTCCTGCAGATGACCGAGGTCACCTGGGACTCACCGATCGAACTGCACCGGCACTTACTGCATTACGAATCGGTCCACCCGATGACGACCGAAGAAGAACTTCGTCGTCGAATCGAGCCCGAGGATCGCCGCGTCTTCGCGTTCTTTCATCCGGCGACGGGTGACGTGCCGTTGATCTTCGTCGAGGTCGCATTGGTGCAGGGTGTGCCCGATCGCATCGGTCCACTACTGGAACCTGCTGCAGCCCTTGATCCTTCGAGCGCAGACACCGCCGCGCTCTACTCGATCAACAACGCTCTCGATGGTCTGGCGGGTGTGTCGTTCGGCAGCTCGCTGATCAAGCAGGTCATCGAGCAGGTGAAAAGTCAACTGCCGCACCTACATCAGTTCGTCACGCTGTCACCGATTCCCGGATTTCGACGATGGCTCGAAGATCCGCAGACCGGTGACGCGGAGCTTGCCGCCGAGTTAGACACGGGCGTGAGCGACCGCTTGTTCCCCGCCCTGCTGAAATATCTGACCGTCGAACGACTCGCCGACGGCCGACCGATCGATCCCGTTGCCCGCTTCCACCTCGGAAATGGTGCGACTGCGTGGCGGCTGAACTGGCCGGCGAACCCTTCGGACAAGGCCTGGCAGCAGTCGTACGGGGCCATGGTCAATTACCTCTACGAGCCCGACCAACTCGAACGTAGGCACGAGGATTTCGTGCGGCGGCGCACGGTCGCCGTCGACGGTCCCCTGAAATCGCTCGCCGACACACGTCCCCGCAGAGAAGGAACACCGCTGATGACTCACGACACCACCATCTTCCGACTATTCGACGTTCAGGTGCGGCGGCGACCGGACGCTCCACTCTTCGAGCTGCCCGATGGCCGCACACTCGGCTACCGCGACACCGCCGACCTGGTGCAGCAGATCGCTGCACGGCTGCGGGCCGACGGCGTGACGCCGGGAGACCGCGTCGCGATGCAGGTGTCGAAATCTCCCGAGGCCATCGCGCTGTACCTGGCGACGCTGCAGGTCGGCGGCGTCTTCCTGCCGCTGAACACTGCCTACACCGGTTCGGAAATGCGGTACTTCATCGGCGACGCGGGGCCGCGCGTCTTGGTCTGCGCGCCTGATCGGGTGAGCGACTACGCCGAGTACAAGGACAGCCTCGTACTGGAAACCCTCGGGGACTCGGGCGACGGATCGCTGCTGAGCGGCACCGAACGAGACGACCAGGTTTTCGACGCCGCCTCCACCGATCCTGCCGCCATCCTCTACACCTCCGGAACCACCGGGCGTTCCAAAGGAGCGGTGCTCACGCACGGCAATCTCGCCGCCAACTGCGAGGCCTTGATCGACGCGTGGCAGTTCACGTCCGAGGACCGGTTGATCCACGCGCTTCCGATCTTTCACGTCCACGGACTGTTCGTCGCCGCCAACATGACACTCGCGGCCGGCGCCTCGATGCACTTCCTGCCCAAGTTCGACGCCGACGCCATCATCGATCTCCTCCCCCGCTCCACCGTCCTGATGGGCGTGCCCACCTTCTACACCCGGCTCGCGAATAGCGAGAAGGTCACACCCGAACTGTGCGCGTCGATGCGCCTGTTCGTCTCGGGGTCCGCGCCGCTGCTCGCCAGCGACCACAAGGCCTTTTCGGCCCGCACCGGCCACTCCATTCTCGAGCGCTACGGCATGACCGAAACGGGAATGAACAGCACGAACCCGTACGAGGGCGGACCCCGCAAACCCGGAACCGTCGGCAAGGCCCTGCCGGGCACGGAGATTCGTGTCGTCGACCGTAACTCTGCAAAACCGTTGCCGGACGGCGAGGTCGGCAGCATTGAGGTACGCGGCCCCAACGTCTTCGCGGGTTACTGGCAGATGCCCGAGAAGACGGCCTCGGAGTTTCGCTCCGACGGCTTCTTCATCACCGGGGATCTGGGCATGTTCGACGAGGACGGCTACCTGTGCATCGTCGGTCGTGACAAGGACATGGTGATTTCGGGGGGATACAACATCTACCCCATCGAGATCGAAGAGCTCATCGACAGCCACCCCAAGGTGCTCGAATCCGCCGTCATCGGCGTGCCGCATCCGGATTTCGGTGAAACCATTGTTGCGCTTGTGGTTCCGAATCCCGGAGAGAGCCCACGGGACAGCGAACTGATGAATCACATCACCGGCGATCTCGCCCGGTTCAAACATCCCCGAGCGGTGCGTGTCGTGGAGGCGCTGCCCCGCAACGTCATGGGCAAAGTCCAAAAGGCCGAACTGCGCAAGCAGTACGCCGATCTGTTCACCTCTGAGACATAGGAGTACATGATGGTTCTCTATGGAGTTGCGGCGCTTGCGCTGTGCATGCTGGCCGGCACGATTGTCGGTGAAGTCCTCGGCGCCCTGCTCGGCATCGACGCCAATGTTGGCGGAGTCGGCTTCGCGATGATCATGTTGATCTTCGCCGTCGAATGGTTGCGCCGGAAGGGCCACTTCCCCAAAGCAAGTGAACAGGGAATCTTGTTCTGGAGCGCGATGTACATCCCGATCGTCATCGCCATGGCGTCGATTCAGAACGTCGCGGCGGCCGTCAGCGGCGGACCGATGGCAATCCTCGCCGGCCTCGGAGCTTTGGTTGCCGGTGCCGCTCTGGTTCCCGTGCTGGCCAAGATCGGCACACCGTCCGAGCCGTTGCCTCCGCTGACCGAGCAAGAGAAGCAGGAAGCCTGATATGGAACTGCTCAGCTCGGTCTTCGAGAAGAACGATCTGTTGGTGGCCTTCGTCGTGGTCGGTGCGCTGACGCTGCTCGCCGGATTCCTGTCCAAGACGCTGACCCGCGGCAGATTGCACGGATCCGCAATTGCGATCATTTTCGGCCTGGCACTGGCCTATTGGGGCGGCACGGTCACCGGCGGAGAGAAAGGAGTTGCCGATTTCGCAGTGCTGTCCGGTCTCGCTCTGCTGGGCGGGTCGATGCTGCGCGACTTCGCCATCGTGTCCACGGCCTTCGGCGTCGACCTCAAGGAGATCAAGCGTTCCGGCGCCACCGGTGTGCTGTCCATCATCCTGGGCGTGACGGTATCTTTCGTCGTCGGCGCAGCCATCGCCGCGGCATTCGGCTACCGGGACGCTGAATCGTTGGTGACCATCGGCGCCGGCGCTGCCACGTACATCGTCGGACCGGTGACAGGAACGGCCGTGGGTGCGAGCTCGGAAGTGATTGCGCTGTCCGTCGCCGCCGGTCTGGTCAAGTCGGTTGTCGTGATGATCGGTACCCCGTTCATCGCGCGCTTGATCGGCCTGAACAACGCGAAATCGGCAATGGCCTACGGCGGACTGATGGGCACCACGTCGGGAGTCGCCGGCGGGTTGGCCGCCACCGACAAGCGCCTCGTTCCCTACGGCGCGATGACCGCAACGTTTTACACCGGAATCGGTTGCCTGCTCGGACCGTCGCTGTTCTACGTGATCATCAGGGCGATCGTCGGTGGGTGAGGTGAACGCATCCCGCCCCGCTCCAGCCGCGATGCCGCGCTCGATCATCCTCGATTGCGATCCCGGACACGACGACGCGATCGCCTTGTTCGTCGCCCACGGCAGCCCCGAGATCGACCTGGTCGCCGTCACCACTGTTTGCGGGAATCAGACGGTCGACAAGGTCACCGCCAACGCACTTGCCGTCTGCAGTCTGGCGGGGATGACCGATGTCATCGTCGCGCGAGGCGCCGACGGCCCGTTGCGTCGCGCCCACCGCCCGGCGCCCGACATCCATGGCGAGAGCGGCCTCGACGGTCCCCCGTTGCCCGTGAATACGATGACGCTCGACGACAGAACTGCAGCTGCGGTCATCGTCGACGAGGTGATGAGTCGGCCCGCAGGTTCGGTCACCGTGGTTGCCACCGCGCCGCTGACCAACCTGGCGCTGGCGTTGCGGCTCGAGCCTGCCATCGCAGAGCGCGCATCGGTCGCCATCATGGGCGGCGCCATCGAGCAGGGCAACGTCACGGCGTCCGCAGAATTCAACATCCTGGTCGATCCCGACGCTGCGCAGGAGGTTTTCGCTGCGCCGTGGACGGTGACGATGTTCGGGCTCGAGGTGACTCACCTCGCGCTGGCCACCACAGAAATTCGGCGACGATTGATCGACATAGGCAGTCCTGTAGCAGCTTTCGCGGACGAGCTGCTCGAGTTCTTCGGCTCGACCTACGCAGACCACCAAGGCTTCGACGCGCCACCGGTGCATGATCTGTGTCCGGTGGTCTATTTGATCGACCCGTCCGTGTTCACGATCCGCTCGGCGCCGATCAGTGTCGAGACCGAGGGTGAGTTCACACTCGGCCGCACGGTGGTCGACCTTCGGCCGCAGACGGTCGGCGGTCGGCATCGAGTGGCAACAGGTCTCGACGTAGCGAAATTCTGGGACATCGCCCTCGACTCCATCGGGAGGATCTCCATCTGACACAGTCGTGACGATGTTCAGAGCACCCTGGCACCACCCCTCCGGACTCCACCTGGACGTCGTCCCGGCAGACGTAATACACACGCTGGCCGCGGGCAATCGGGATTCACGTGTGTCGCCTTACCTCGCGGGGACGGAATGCCGTGGTCTTTGGCGGTTGAGGAGCAGGCAGATCATGCACACTCCAGCCGACGCCGCATGGGTCACGCGGTTGATCGTCGACCCCGAGGTAGCTCTGCCGGTTGGCGTGGCCGGCTTCCACGGCGCTCCCGACGAGGCGGGCATGGTGGAAATCGGGTACCGAGTGGATCCCGAATTTCGTCGGCGCGGATACGCACGACGGTCCGTGGAGACGCTGCTGAGCGTCGGGCAGCGCCACCCGGACGTGCACACCGTGCGCGCCACCATCAGCCCCGACAACACGCCCTCGCTCGCCCTGATCGCGACCTTCGGGTTCGTCGAGGTGGGCGAGCAGTGGGACGAGGAGGATGGGTTGGAGATCGTGTACGAAGCTGCCGTGCAGGATTCCGTCGGCTCAGCTGGTGCTCTCTGAGCGCAGAGCAGTGATGAGGCGGGCCAGGTCGGCCAGTGCCGTCTCATCCGGCTCGATCACCGTGAAATACGTGACGCCGAACCGTTCCCGAAGCATCGTCAGTGTGGCGACGACGTCGTCGAGTGGCCCAGAAATCATGTTCATCGATTCCATGAGTTGCTCGTCCGTTGCGTCCGGCTGCATCTGACGCAGTGTGCTCAGGTTCGGCTCACGATCGATGGCGAGCTCGAAGATGATCAGGTTGAGCTCGAGATCATCGATGCGCTCTCCCGCAGCCTCTTTCACGAATTCCACGCGTTCCGCGAGCGTGTCGATATTCGGGATGTTGGAGAACGCCACGATATCTGCGTGTTGCGCAGCCAGGGTCAGCACTTTGTTGCCGACGCCTGCCACCATGATCGGCAGGTCGGGCGCGTTCGTCTTCACGTGCTGCACGACGTCCGTCAGATGTGCGACCCGCTTTCCCGCCGACGGGAACGCGATGCCTGCCGCCTCGAATTCGTCGGCGACGTAGCCCGCCCCCAACCCGAGCTCCAGCCTGCCTCCCGTGAGCCGATTCGTGGTGCCGGCGTCACGTTCGAGCAATGCGGGCGAATAGAACCCGGCGTTGAGCACGAAGGTTCCCAGCTGAATGCGTTGCGCCACTTGACCGGCCGCGACGAGGGCGGGGAACGGCGCGATCAGCCCGAGATGATCCGGAACGAGCAGCACGTCGGCGCCGGACGCCTCGACCGCTCGTACCTGGTCGCGGAAGTCACCCTCGACGCCCAGCAGATTTACCCCGAACCTGAAGTCACGCATAGATCGACACTGTGCCCGAGTTCGAGCCGGTCGTCCACCGACTTTCCCTGCTACCAGCCCTCGGAGGTTTGTGAGCAGTCAGCGATGGACAATCGGCTCGAACCGTCCCTGCTCGCCCATAACCGGAGGAATCGTGCATGAGTAACCCCCTCACCTTCACCATCGGCCGAGAAGAACTGGTGATCCGGCAACGGTGGGAGGTGGTCAGCATCTGCAACGACATCCTCGTCGCCGTGTGGTTCATCATCGGCAGCATCTTGTTCTTCAGCGAGTCGACCACCACCGCTGGAACGCGGATGTTTCTCATCGGCAGCATCGAGCTGATGCTTCGGCCGGTCATCAGGCTCTCCCGCCGGGTACACCTCACTCGGATCGGTAGTGGGGTCACCGGTCAGTCGTCGGGCGACTACTGAGGCCCGTCTCGGGCTCCGCGAATCTCACTGCGCAGCCCGACGCACCTCTCCGCGAACGCGTCGAGTGCGGTGAGTACGTCATCCCGCTCGTCCACCGCATTCGCATGGCAAAGCTTTTCGAGAGCCGTTCGTACATTCGATAGCCCTGCAGGGCTCTCCAACTCGCAGAGCGATCTCGAAACGGCCTGATCGCCTGTGGATAACTGGACACAGCGAGCCGAGCGGACAAGCCGCTGCCTGCACACTCCATCTCGTGGACTACCTCACACGTCGCGCTGCGCTCGCTGCCGGGATCACCGATCAGCAGCTTCGGACCGCCCGCATGCGAGGCGAACGCGCCTCGATCCTGCGCGGCTGCACGGTCATCCGCAGCGACTGGGACGCGTTGGCGGCGCACGAGCAGTACGCGGTCACGGTGCGCGCCTTCGCCGACGCAGGCATCAGCGGTGTGCTGAGCCACGAGTCAGCCGCGGCGTTGCACGGTCTCGCATTGCTGCGGCCCGACCGTTCGCGCATTCACGAAAGCGCAGACGGGCGCGGAGGCGGAACGACGTCCTCGCGGCGCAAGTTCTATCGGTTCCCCCTGGCCCCAGAGGATTGCACGGTCGTGGATTCCATTCCGGTGACGACGCCGGCGCGGACGGCGCTCGACATCGCATGCCGGGGAACGTTCGATCAAGCAGTGTGCGCGGTGGAGTCGGCGCTGCGCCTGGGTGCGGACTTCGTCGAACCGCTCGAGAGACTGGGCCGACGTCACGGTCTCGCAATGGTCAGGCGTGCAGTCGATTTCGCGAGTCCGCTGACCGAGAGCATCGGCGAATCGTGGAGTCGGGCGCTGATGACGCGATGGCCCGAGGTACCCGCTCCGCGACTACAGCATGCTTTCATGGACCGGCGTGGTGCCATCGGCCGGACGGACTTCGACTGGGAGGACATGGTCGGCGAGTTCGACGGGTTGAGCAAGTACGGCAATCGCAGCTCCCTAGTGAAGGAGAAGCTTCGGGAAGATCGCCTGAGGGCACTCGGTCTGCACGTGGTGCGCTGGGTGTGGTCGGACCTGACACATCCGGAGCGGTTGCGCCGCATACTGCGCGACGGCTTCGCTCTACTCGAGAGCCGTTCGTACATTCGATAGCCCTGCAGGGCTCTCGATCCGACGGGAGGCTCTCGAAAACTACCCCTTCGTCACCGCCCGCAATTCGCCGAAGACCTCACCAACGATGGCGGCGAACGAGCTCTCTTCCTCGTCGGCGATCCACTGCCGGTATGCAACTCCGAACACTGTCACTCCGGACTCCGCTGCGAGGGTTGCCTGCGGCTCGGGAACGCCGCGCTCACCAAACGCTACTGCGGTCGCCCTGGCCAGCGAGGCCATCTTCAGCAGTTCGCGCTCCTGCAGGCCAGGATTCGCGTCGATGACGGCCTGGCGCACGCGCGAACTCGACCGATGGTCTGCGTCGAAGTAGGACTCGATCGACTGGACCACGTGCTCCACGATCGCGGCAGCCGACCACTCCGCCGGCGCCCCAGCCACTCCGTCGACGAACAACTGCCGCAGCGAGTCCTGCCCGCCGAACAGCACTTCGCGTTTGTCGGAGTAGTGACGGAAAAACGTGCGCTCGGTGACGCCGGCAGCCTCGGCGATGTCGGCGGCCGTCGTCTGCTCGAACCCCCGCTCGTGGAACAGCTCCAGGGCAGCGCTGCGTAGGCGATCGGCTGCGCCGGGCTTCCATCGGACCATGCTCACCATCTTAGTGATGACAGACGCTGTCGTCAGGCGTACCTTGATGTCAGACACTGACATGACTACCGAGGAGCACCCACCATGAGCGTTTTCGTCACCGGAGCATCGGGCTGGATCGGCTCGGCCACCGTCGACACCTTGCTGGCCGCCGGCTACGACGTCACCGGGCTCGCCCGATCCGACGCCTCCGCCGAGACCTTGAAAGCCAAAGGCGCCAGCGTGATTCGTGGTGATCTCGATGACCTCGACAGCTTGCGTATGGGATCGACCGGTGCCGACGCGGTGATCCACCTCGCGAACAAGCACGACTGGGCGAACCCGGCGGAGTCCAATCGCGCCGAACGCGCTGCGGTACAGACGATCTGCGACGTGCTGGCCGGCTCGGACCGACCGTTCCTCTTCGCGTCCGGTGTCGCGGGACTGGCGCAGGGGCGGCCGAGCACAGAGGACGACCCGTCGCCGTTCAGCGGACCCGACGCACCTCGCGGCGGTGCGGAGAACCTTGCGTTCGACTACGTGGAGAAGGGCGTGAAATCGATTGCCTTACGGTTCTCGCCGACCACCCACGGCGACGGCGACCACGGCTTCATTGCGTACATCGTGGCCGCGGCGCGAGCGAAGGGCGTGTCCGGCTACGTCGGTGACGGATCCACCGGCTGGGCGGCCGTGCACCGCTCCGACGCCGCGACGATGATTCGACTGGGGCTCGAGACGGCACCCGCGGGTGCGCGGTTGCATGCCGTCGGCGAAGAGAGCGTGCCGACCAAGGACATCGCGGATGCCATCGGCCGCGGTCTGGGCTTGCCCACCGCATCGATTCCGTCCGAGCAGGCGCAGGAACACTTCGGATTCATCGGCAGTTTCTTCGCGATGGACCTGTCCTCGTCCAGCACCATCACCCAGAAGATGTTGGGCTGGAATCCATCCGGGCCGGCATTGCTCGACGACTTGGCGAGCGGGTCCTACTTCCGGGAGTGACGAAGAGACTCGACTACAGCGGCTCTCGACATCTGCTATCCAGACCGTCGAGTATCGAGCACTGGCGTGAGCTCAGCCTCGATGATGATTCGGTCGCTGGTCGCCACGGTAAGTCCTCTGCGCGCGGCCTGAGCGACAATCATCCTGTCGAATGGATCCTTGTGATTCCATGTCATTCCGCCTGCCGCAATCGAATCGGCGGAATCGATGGCAAGGTCGGTGACATTCATGCTCGCAAGAAGTTCGTCCCATCCTTGGAGCAGTGGTCCAGCGTTCACGCGGCCGTTCCTGCTCTTGATGGCGATCTCCCATGCCGATATCGCGGAAACGGCAAGTTCGGTGTCAGGGTCCTCCAACAGATCCAAGACCGACGGCCGAACGCGCTCTGGTTCCGCCACCAGCCACAGGAGGGCGCTCGTATCGAGCAGAACCGCCGTCACTCCTGACCCTCCCACGCCGACAGCTCGATTTCTGACAGCGGCTCGTCGAACCAATCCGGTATCTGTAGCGACCTGAGCTGGCCGAAGGTTCGAGGTCGCCGTGTTATCGGCGACAGCACTGCCACCGCCCGGCCGTGGGTCGTGATGGTCACCGGAACACCAGTCTTCTCAACCTGTGCCAGGAGGGCATTGAGCTTGGCCTTGGCTTCAGTACTGGTTACCGACTTCATCAGTCAATAATAAGACTAGTCAGACTAGTCCGCATAGTCATGTTGAATCGGAGGGTTGGCGAACACGGGAACGGACCTCGGTAAGTTCATCCCCGATGCCTCCGCGTAAACGAACGCCCACCACCCGCACCGTCCGAGCCGGTCAGAGCAGCGCTGCCCGCAAGTTCAAGGGCGCCACGAAGAAGCGGGCACCGCGTAGAACCACCAAGACCGCTGCCCCCGACCTCCGCGTTCCCGACCCCGGCGAGCGCGTGTGGGTGCTCGACGTCCCGTTCGAAGACCGGTCGGCGGCCGGCGCGGCCGGGGCGCGCTGGTACCCCGGCCCGCGAGTGTTCGCGTACTACGGAACCGAACTGCCGGAGTATCTGCAGCCCTACGAGTCGATGCCCTATAGCCTGCAGCGCTGGCTCGAGGACGACGCGAACGAGACGTGGCGCGACGAAGAAACGAGAGAGCGGTCGATGCAGCCGCGCGAGACCCAACTCGAATCCGTTCGACGCCACCTCGCTGCCCTGGACAACGGCTTCCCCTATTTCGCGCAGATGGATTCGACGGGCCTAGGCAAGACCCTCGCCGTCTGTGAGGCGGTGCGGCAGATGGCCGCTGCCGAGATCGGGACCGTGCTGGTGGTGGCCCCGAAGGGTGCGCTGCCGGGATGGCGCCGAACTATCGCCGACAGCGAGGCGGACATCGAACCGCCGGATCGCAAGCGCTGGCTCCTCGTCACCTACCAGTCGACGAAGAAGCTGCTGACCGTTCCCGAGGACACCGATCTGGGCAAACGCAAACGGACGCAGAACAAGCGGACCATCACACTCGGTGAGCTGCGCTTCGACATCGACGTGGTCATCGCCGACGAGTGCCACGCGCTGATGAACATCGAATCCCAGCAGTCGCAAATCCTGTGGCGCTATCAGGAGGCGGCGCGGGCGGTGGTGTGGATGTCGGCGACACCGGGCTATCAGCCGCTGCACTTCGCGTACATGGCGCGGGCGATCGAGCAGTCCCGCGGTACCGAGATCATCGGCGACGACGACTCCCTCGGCTACGCCCTCACGGTCAAGTGGGCACACTTCCTGGAAAAGTCCGGCTTTGCGATCAAGGCCGGCGCCGCGACATCGGGTCTCAAGACGTGGCGGTGGCAGCCTGACGCCGCCGAACGAGCCCGCGACATCGCAGCAGTACACGGATGGCTGTCAGGAGGTGGTGTGCCGTGGTCGATTTCGCGTCCCTCACCGCCGACCCCGCGCGAGCCGCTCGGCCAGGAGCTGACCGCGGCGCAGAAGCGGCTGTACAACTCCGCGTGGCTCGACTACCGCAAGGAAGTCGGCCTGCCGGTCTACAAGAACCGGGTGCTGCAGAAGAATCCGAGTCTGCGGTCCGCCACGCTGCGCTTCCGGCAGAAGTGCTCGTACCTGCGCATCGAGGCCTCGGCCGATCAGGTGCGGGCGTGGGTCAAGGCCACCAATCAGGTGTTCGTGTCGATGTTCTACCGCGAGTCCGTCGCCGCTCTCGCCCAGACCCTGCGCGACGACGGCCTCGCCGTGGCAGTGGTCGACGGAAGCATGAGCAGTCCGGAGCAGGAAGCCGAGATCCGACGGTTCCAGACGGGCGACGCGACGGTGATCGTCTCCACCACCACGAGCGCGATCAACCTGCACACCAACGAGTTACTGCTGCCGGAAGGCACGACCTCGACCCTGGCGCCGCGTGTCACCCTGATCCACGACCCACGGTGGACGCCGATCGACATCCGGCAGATCGAGGGTCGGGCCAACCGGATCGACAAGGACCACAATCACACCAGCTCGACCTGCTACTACGGGTACGCCGAGGGGACGGTCGAGGAGGAGATGGTGCTCACGGGGGTGGAGCGGATCGCGGACCTGGGTTCGATTGTGGGACAGAAGGATTTGATTGACCCGGAGGAGTTCTTGGCGGGGAGGGCGACTGAGGCGTGAGCAGCGCATGGAACCGATGCGGTGTTTAGAAATCGCAAGACTCGTCCCAAATGGGTGTCACGCGTGGTCCGACACCTATTCGGTTCGCTGAAATGCGGGCACTGCCTCTGAGCTCGCCTCGGGGACTAAGCGAATTCGAGCCAGATCAGGTCTTACGAGACCGCGCGAGAGTACACGCACGCTTATACCGCTTGACCAGCGCAACAGGTCCATCCCAGTCTCGACGCGATTCGAAAAACCTCTCCAAGACTCGCACTTCGTTGTCATAGTCCTTTAACTTCCGATACATTATCGCCGCTTGCATCGTGAACTCGCTGGACGTATCTCGATCTATAATCTCGTTGGCTTGAAATTCCGCGTTCATCACTGGAATCAGCATCTGCAAAGCCTCAGCGTAATGTCCGGAATTCTTTAGCTCAAGGATGCGCAGCCCCCAGACATCAAAAGATTCACCCTTGAATTTATTTGCCTCCTCATACCTGTCCCACGATCTCCTCTGCTCTTCAAGTGCACGCAGTCGCTGATCGAGCCAGAGGAATCCCCGGTCGGACTCGCTAGACACGCTGACCTGTGCGGCCACGTTGTCGCTCCAGCGCTTCACATGAACTAGTCCGACAGCAGATCCCGAACGGACGGACGCTATTAGCCTTTCGTTGCCGTAACGCTTCCGAGGCCAAATAGAACCGACATAAATTCCACCTGTATAGACATCGACCGACATTCCCCTGACAGTTGTTCCGAGGCTTAGATCGCCTGAAAGAACTACGAAGTCAGCGTCTCCTAACAGCGCCGACAGCTCGTCCTGATATTTAGACTGGTAGTCGAGTACGTACCATTCTGTCTCGAAGTACTCAGAGCCGCGAACTTCATCGGACAGCGAGAGCCATGCCGATAAGTGCTCAGGCCAACTGCCCTGAAGGTCAAGAATTAGCGCAGAATAGGACGACTCGTCGAGATCGACATCGGAATCTCCCGGCATGTCAGAGCCGCCGAAAATATAGTCATTTTGTTCTCGGTATAGCCGACCTGAAGATATTACCCGAAAACCTTGGCGGTTTGCCTCCACTACTTGACTATGCATATCACGGGCCATCCCTGCGCGGAGATAACCAACACGAACACCCTGAATATCAAGCGCGACTGCGTTTGCGTCTGCCGGGTTTCCCGGCTCAGGTACCCATTCCACGTCGATTGAGGTCCCGAGGGGCAACGAACCCAAGAAGTCCTGGTTGCTGAACCCAATCACGTTGTGCAACGAAGTTGATCCGTTTACCCGCATGACCCCGACAGGTGGTGTGTACTCGCCCGGAGGGCGGTCATACCCCTCACTCCATTCATCCTCAAACGCCGGGTCGTAGTCATCCATAGACTATTTGTACCATTTGATGACTTACGGCGTTCTGACACTCCTAGAGCGCACCGAGGTCCCCGGCTCCCCTCTTCGAGAGCCAATTCCAAACTCGATAGCCCTGCAGGGCTATCGAATAGACAGTCGGCTCTCGAAAGGCAGGCACCGGGCGTTCTCCACCTATCGCCACGTTCTGCGATGCGCACGAACCAAAGATCCCGCCCCCGCCACCGGCGAGGCTTCCATCGCAGGCTCCCTGCGCCCGGCCTCTGGTGTGACGGTAGAACAGGACCATGGAACCTCACGCCATACCGTCCTGGCAGTTCGCGTTCGACGACCTGTGCACCTGGTACGTCGTGATCACGGACCCGCACGCCGACCTCACCGGCTGGTCCATCCACTACAACCACATCGACGGGACCGCGGACTCCTCCCCATTTGTGCAGAACGACGCCGATTTCCGCTACATCGAACTGGCGACGCGCACCGCGTGGACCGCGACCATCGAAGCCGCCGCACTCCTCGACGGCTTCGAAACAGCTGGCGGACAAATACTTCCGGTGGAACCGTGGGACGGATTGGCCGCCTGGCTGGTCGAGTCCATGACCGACTCGCGACCCGGCATGATCATCGACCTCGGACCCAACACCGACATCCCCGACGAGGAGATCGAGGACTTCGAACTCGTCAACGCGCAGATTCACGTGCTCGAGGATGGTGTGTTCCTGGTGCGCCGCTCACGTCGGATTCTGCGACAGCTGCGCTTCGTCGACCATTCCGTCGCCGGCCTCGACCTCGATCTGTGGCATCACGACGGGCTGTTCGACGACTGCACCGACGGCTACCTCTTCAGCCGGGACCGACACTTGGTAGCCAGTGCGTGCGCCGCGTGGCTGCGGGACAACGGCGGGGAGGACGCCCTGGATCAGCTCGGGTGTTCGTTCGAGTTCGCGGACGAGTTGCCACGCACGACGTAGGTCTAATAAAACCGGACGACCGCCGGAAACTTGACCGGGTAATAGGCTCTGGGTATGGACGGTTTCCGCCCCACCCGAGCTCAGGTGTTGTTGCTGGTTGCTCTCGGTGTTGTGGCGGTCCTGGTGGGTGCGCTCGCATTCGTGGTGACGCATCGCGATACCGCGGCCCCGATCGCTGCGCCGCAGACATCGGTCACAACAGCACCGCCGACGACCACGACGACCACCACCACCGTCACCACCACCACGTCTCCTCCCCCGCCGATGCCGTCACCGGAGCAGGTGGTTCGCAATCTCTACGGCTTTCTGCCCGGGTCCACCGAGCAGGCCTGGGCAACGTTCGACCAGCGGTATGCGAACAAGACGGGCAAGGCGAACTTCGAGCAGTTCTGGTCGACGATTCGGTCGGTCGAGGTTTTGTCCGTGACGCCGCGGGATGCGTCGACGGTCGTCGCCCGCCTCAGATACGTCACCAAGGGCGGACGCGTCGATACCGAGAATCGTTCGCTGACACTGGTCGACGTGCAAGGCAGACTGCTTGTCGACGACTCCGTCCGCTTGGGTCCCGCCTGACGATCTACGTCAGCAGCTTCGCCTCGACCCGAACTGCACCCTTGTCGCTGCGCGTCGCGATCGCGTGGGCTTCGTGCGGCTTTCCGTCGAACATCAACGTCATCGGTGCGCCGTCGCCGAGGAAGTTGCGCCACCAGCTCTTCGCGTCCGGAGCAACGACTGCGATGCGCACGGTGTCTCCGGATCGCTTGTAGCTGACGACCAGTGTGATCTGCTTGCCCGACTTGCGGCCTGTATAGGTGACCTCGGCCATCGATTTGTTGAGCACACCCGCCAGCGGACTGTTCCGGAGAAGCGGGAGCATGACCTTGTTAGCCCCGTTCGCCGCGGTGCGGAAGACCTGTCCGAAATCCATGAGTTCTCCTATGGTCGCCACGCTGTCGCGTTCACACAGTAGGCGTCCGGCGCGCTGGAAGACTAGTGCAAAGAAACGTAGAGACCGTGTTCCGACGAGGTGTGGATGGGAAACCCGTTGTCCGGCTGCGACTGATCCAACTGTGCGTTCGGGTACGCACGTAGGAAGGCGTTGACGTAGATCGCGATCATCGACGTCGCGAACGACTTTCCGGGGCACGACCGCGGCCCCTTCCCGAACGGAATCACCAACTCCGATGCGTGCGCCCTCAGCAGACGGCCGGGGTCGAAGGTCGGTCCGTACGAAGCATGAAGCGCATGAATGTTCGGCATCACGAGCGTGTTTCGGTGAAGGTCGAACCGTGAGTTCCCGAGTGTCACGGTGAAGTCTTCGGTCACCCGCCCGTTGAACACGGACCCCGGGGTGTCGACGCGCATCGCCTCCAGGACGCAGGCACGCATGACCATGGAGTCGCCGACAGACTCGGGACTCACCGCCGCGACCTGCTCCTTCCAGCTCACATTCGCCGGGTCGAGCAGATGTTTCAGGGTTGCGAGAATGGCGGTGCGCGTGGTGTCGACCGCGGCGATGAACGATGTCGCGGTGTCGTCCCGGACGACGTCTGGCGAGAAACCCGAAATCCCATGCAGCCGCCTGATGTGGCCGGCAATGGTGTTGTCGGGACGCACCATCGACATGTGCTGCTGCAGGAGGCGCGTGTTGGACCGCATCCAGCGCTGCTCCCGAGTGACGGCGAACCGCTGCAGTCTCGGCTCGACTCGCATCGCGTACGTGTTCGCGTACTTCCTCAGCCTGAGAAAGTTGTCGTACATTGCCTCGGCGAACGGCAGTGTCTGTTCGCAGCCTTCGCTGTCGATGTATCTGACAGGCGCAGAGGCCGCGTCACCCCAGATCGCCTCTGCCACAGCATCACGCACGCAGACGGTGACGGAGGGACGCACGTCGAGGGTGGCCAGTCCGCGGGTAGCGGCAAACTGTCGATCAATGGCGTGCAACGTGGGTGCCGCGGCATAGCCGGCACTGGTCGCGACGATCAGGTTCCTCTTGCGCTCTCGAAACTGCGGCTGGCTCGCCGGTGCGAAGGTGATCGCCTCCGGACTCAACTGACCGAACGAGTAGCGCGCCGCCGTGTCGCGGTCGATGTGCGGTCCCGAAATCTTCGGATTCACGATCGCGTCGATGGCCCGGCGCGAGACCGCGTACAGCTGCACCCGGCTGCCGCGCCAGGTGCCGACGAAGTCCGAACGACCGTCGCCGAGGAACAGATGGTCGCGGGCCAGTTTCTGGTCGAAGGCTCCAGACACCTTCCGTTCCGACAACAATGGCAGCGGGCCGCCCAGGAAACGGATGCCTTGCCGTTGGTAGCTGGCGCGCTGTGCGAACACCGAAGTCACGCCACCACTGCTCCTCGGACGGCCGACGCTGCCGCGTCGCGGCTTCGAGGGGATCGTAATCCCTTTCCGGCAATTGGTCCTGCCATTCGTGGCCGTCCAATGTCGACGCATACACAGGCGTGGAATACGCCTCAACGGCGTCTACCCCGTCGGCCCGTTCTCCCGACACTCCTCGATCGTCGCCCCGGTGTTCAGGCAGTCGACCCAACCACCCTGAACGTCACCCGACGTCGGGGGCTCGCCACACGCCACGCCGCAGCGTTGATACCCCGGCACGAATGACCCGTCCGGATACACGCATCCCGCGTCCGTGCACGTGTAGCCCCGGTCGGCCGTGGTACCTGGATCGACCGGCGCTTGGGCCTGCTGGTCGGCCTTCTGTTGCTGGTTGTAGTCGTTGCAGTCAGCCGTGTACATCAGCGTGCCGTCGGACATATGCGTTGTCCCGAATTCGTAGTTCTCGCTGATATCGGCGCACGCGACGACGGTGGCGCAGGCACCCGTCCCGTTCGACATGGGCGCACCGAACTGGTCCGTCGGCGCGGCCATTGGCTGGCTGCAATCGATTTCAGGTTCGACCGCGACGGGAGCAGGCGGCAATTCGGTGGTCGTCACTGGCAGCTGCGTAGTTGTGGTGGTTGTCGAAGTGGCCGGTGCAGTCGTCGTGGACGTCGCACTGGCGCTTACTGTGTCGGATCGGTCGCCGCAGCCAACAACCAGCATGAGGACCGCCGGAACGAGCAGTAACTTCGGGGCAACGCGGCGAAGGACGTGCACTTGCTGCCTCCGTACCTAGATCGACTGTTGCAGGTCACATCGACGACTGCTCGACGGCTGTTACGAACCCCAGCCCAGTCACCCACCTGACCGGCAGGAATCGACGGGAACCGCCCCGTGCCTTCACGCGTCCAAGTTGGTGAGGAGGCAGCACATGCATAGGTATGCCGACAGGTGGGTGTCGTGACGGAGCTCGACGTCGACCCTCAGACCTACTATGACGCCGCCAGCAGCTGCAACGACGCGGCCGTCGCAGTCTTCACAGTTTTCGGTTCCGTGAGCAGAAACCTTGTCGTTTGCGGCGGAATGGCGGGTTCCGACGACGGCGAGGCAGCGTGGGCCGCGTCCTACGACCAACGCGCAATCGGAATCACGGCCACCGCGAAAGACGTCGTCAAGGCACTCGAGAACTACGCCGGCCTTCTCAGAACCGCCGGATTCAATCATGCTGCAGCCGAGTCAGATTCGACGCTGGGCAACTCTACTCAGCTGTCAATGGTGCCCGACCCAGCGCCGACTCCTGGGTGCGACTCGCCCCTGCCGCCGTCGGCGGGCGGTCCCGGCAACGGGCTTGTCGACGGAACGCTGGGGCTCGTCGCCCAGATTGGCGAGGCCGTCCCCGACTCGGACACGAACAAGCTCGCGAATGCCGCAGAGGCCTGGCTCCAGGTAGGTGACAGTTCCGAACTATGTGACGCCACTGCCGACCTGATCGCCGCTGTCAGTTCGTTCGGCGACACCATTTCGCCTGAAGTCGACCTCATCTTGGACGACCTGGAAGAACTTGCCACGAGCGTCGACGCGATCCGCATGGCCAGCACTGAGTTGGCGGACTCGTGCGGCGAGTACCGACGAAACGTCGAAGAGTTTCGCGGCGCTATGAGCCGTATCTTGAACGACCTTGCCGTTGAACTCGGTGTCACAGCCGCCATCACGGTGGCCGCCTCCTTCATCACGTTCGGCGCCGCGGCTGCTGTAGGCGCAGCCCAGTCTGCACACACGATTACCAAGTTTGCCCGCATTGTCGCCGAGGCCGTCGCGGCGTGGCGAGCCGCGAAGACCATCGAGCGAGGCGTCAAAGTCACGGACGATCTTCGTAGTCTCAGGCTCACTCTGGAGCGATTGAAATCCCTCGGACGCAACGTCGTCGACCGAATTCGCCCGACAGCACCGCGTCGGCAACTGTCCGAGTTGTTCGAGAACGGCGTTGCACCGAGGGCATCCGAGCTGGAGAACCTTGCCCGCGGGGAAGGTTGGACGCGAATGCAATCCCCTGGCGACCCCATCAAATTCGTGGACGAGAACGGCGTGGTCCGAGTGACGATCAAACGCGGCTCCGATCGAGCACCGGGCAGCGCCGACCCGCATGTCGAGATTCGCGACGCCTCGGTCAACGAACCGACCCGTTCGGGAATCCCGTCTCACGCCGGAGCCCCGACAACCACACACCGATAGAGTGGGATATGCCATGACGACCGACTACACGAGTTTGCCCGGACTGGCCGGGGTGTATCTCGAAGACAGCTACGTCACCGCGATCCGCGAGGGCGATGGCAACCTCGTGTTCGATCTCGATGCCGTCCTCACGCCATCACACCCGGCGTATCGTCCACCACGGCGTGGTGAGCAATATTGTTATGCCGCAGCCAGTTTAAATTTCCTGAGCCCGTCGGGGGTCGAGTGGATCCGCAGGAGCACGGTGCGCTCGACCGACGCCGACGGGCTCGACGACCTTGGCAACATCGACACGTTCGCACAATCAAGGAACAGCTATCGACTGGTCGGTGACTGGGGCGAGGTCGTGGTCCACACGGAAGTCGAACCACAGCTGACGATTTTTTAGCAAGCAGGACAAGCCTTAGCGCCTCGTACCCTGCAGAACAATTCAAGGGTCACTGCATCGCATGCGAACTGTTGCGCGATATTCGGTTTCTGTGGAACTCAACGCATTCGTTCAGACACCAGCTCAGCACGGAATGATGTAGCTGGGATCCGTTGTCGTGTCGAGCCACTTTCCATACGCCCCACCCCCGGCCGACGTCACTGCGGCGCACACCTGAGACTCGGACGGGCCGACCGCTTGGTATACGGCGTAGATCGCGTTCCCCTCCGCGGTGGCTTGTCGGAGTGACGGGCATGAATTGTCGGTACGTAGGTACTGAGCGCCCGGATTTGCCTGGAGCTGCGCAGCGACTTCCTGCTCATACGAATTCGGGTCAACCGCCGAATAGAGCACGACGATGCCCGTGCCGTCACATGCGGGGACCGAAATCGGGGTGGACGCTATCCCCAGATCGCCCGTCGCCTGCACGGCAGGTGGTGCACTCGGCACCGTAGTGGTCGGGGCTGAAGGGGCGAGAACGCCATCGGATCGCCCGGTCCATTTTGCCAATTCGTCACCCAGGGCATCGTTGTAGCGAATGGAGGCAATTGGTGGGCCCGTCACGTCGAACGCGACGACACCCTTCAGCAGATCGCCAGCGGTCACGGTGCCCGTGGTTAGTTGCCCATCAACTGCACCCAGTTCGGGGTCGTAGGACGTGCCGTCGGCGGCCCTAGCGCTGAAATACAGAGGGTTGACATTCGTTGTGCCCGCGACGCCTTCGAGAATCACCGTGACCTGCTGCAGCTGACCGGATGTAGACAATCCGTACTGCGACGCCCGAGCGGGAACCAAGCTGTCGACGGTGACGCGGGTGGTCACTCTCCCGTCGACAACTTCCTGCGTCCCGCCGATGGGAACTGATTGCTCGGTCACCGGTGCTTGTTCGGTGGATGGAGCGACCGTCGCCACGGCGGCGGTCGGATTTCCGTCGGTCGTCCCACATCCGGCTAACGCGAACGCGACCAACGTCGGGGCCAGCATCCACGCTGCCGTGCTCTTGCTCTTTGTTCGCTCGCCGTGGTCCACATGTCGATCTCACCACAAGATCGGGGGTACGCGAGCAGCGTTCTGATCACGAAAGGGCTGGGTCGAGGCCAACCGGCGGGTTCGTCAAGGGTGTGTGGGTCGACGATCACCGCCACGCTTATCGACATGAGCGCCCTCACGCAGGCGTCTGGTCCACCTGCACCCGCCGACCCGACGCCGACCTCCAGATCACGTGGTCGAGATCCGTCGGGTTGACTCCCATCCGCTCCGCCGCTTCCCGCACGAGTCGGGCGGTTGATTCAGGGGTGAGGTCGTTCCGCCCGGTCGCCTCCGCGACGAACCGAATGACCATTCTGTCGGCCTTTACTCCCGGTACCCCGACCAAAGTCAGCGCGTATTCCCAAGTGATGCCAGATGATTGAGCTTCGACCGAGGTCCAGAGCTTCTTGATTGCAGCTCTGCGATTATTGTTTGTAGGATCCAGCGCACCCACCTCACGAAGGTCTTGGGCTGTCCGCACTCCGCTATCGTGTAATGCCGTCGCGACACGCTCGATGACAGCCGCCTTTAGAGATGCCCCCTGCCGGGTGGATGCCGGCTTTCGATTGCCGACCTCGGAGGCCCACCCGTCGGCGCCTCCGTGCCGCTCGAACGACGCAAGTAGTTCGCTCGTGCCGTCGGTATTCGCCAGATCGCCGCGCTCGGACCGATAGCGCTTCACGACGTTGAGCACGCTCGAATAGTGGGACCCCGTCGACTGGATTGAGTCAATTATCGTCAATGCCAGACTGTTTGGATACCGATCCGGTCGAATCCAGAGGTCCGGGTCTCCCAACCTGCGGCACGCCACCAGGAGCGCGTCTGCATCGGAGACCGGAGTGGGCGAGACCTCGCTGAACGTACCGTCGAGGTTCTTGGCGACGCAGCTGATGCTGTGCTGGGCCATCAGTTCAACGAGGTCGAGCGCCGGGGGTTCCGGAAGCAAAATGGCCAGCGCCGGCTCGGTCTTGAACCATCGCCTGTAGTCGAGCAACTGGCCCAGGGCCATCCTCACTGCTTCACGAGACGCCGAGGCCTTCGCCTCGTAGAGCACGTTGCGCGTTTTATCGAATGCGTCCGCGAAGAGAGGTCGGGAGCCAGTAGTCGGTTGCATGCGGTAGCCGGTCACGTCGGATCCGTCGGCTCTGAGCTGCTCGACGAACTCGTCGACCAACGCGGCTTCCTCACGCACGGCCTCGTAGGAAGCGAATCCGCCGACGTTGTACGTCCGTACATGGTTGCGCTGTAACGGGATCGGGCCCGACGACCGGTTGGACCCGAACGAGCGACCGCCGAGCCAGGGGTTGCCGCGGGCTTCAGCGAGGTCTGCAAGGTGTTCGTCCCACATGGTGGCAAGGGCCGACGCCGACGGCTCATGGATCCTCCGTCCAGATCCATAGACCGGGAACTTGAACTCAGGGAGTCCCTCGACCAGCACTTCGGTAGGCAGCCGTTGTTCGTCGTCGAGCATGACGTCCCAGTCAACAGACACGTAATGAGCAGTCCCGGATCCAGACCAATGCCCACCGGACCATGTCCCGTCCGACGTCAGGGTGCCACTCGCAATGACACCCTTCACTTTGCCCGTTTGCAGGAGGTAGACGGTGTCACCCGAACGAGGGTCACCGAACCCCTGGCCGAAGCTCCAATCGTCCGGATACAGATCGCCACGTGCGGTGGTCTCGATCCATAGGTCGCGGGCCTCGTCCGCCAACCCATCTTCGCTGCCGTTCCACAGTACGAAGAAGCTCTTGTGTTCGGATTCCATACCAAGTGGTTCGAGACGAGTCGTGACGTCGATTGGTCGGGATACCACCGACACTGCGACGAGGTCGGCAGCGCCGTTACCGAGCGCAGATCAGAATGTCGAGCTCGCCGTCGAACTCGCTGCCTGGCAAAGCGCCGGGCGGAGAATAGTTGTACCGGTAGCGCGTCGGCCCAGCAAGCCGTTCCACTACATACTCGGCCGAGAATCCCTTGACCGGAAACGCCGACACTAGTTGCACAACGCCGTCGGTGACCGATCCATAGACGGCGGCGGTCGCATTCCTGCCTGCGTTCGACACGAACACAGTTCGCATCTTCCGGCTTTCGTCCACGACTTCGTCGAGCGCGAGGACCGTCCCGCTGGTCGCCAACGGATCAGTCAGAGTTGGCAACGCAACGTGCGCGACACGTTCCATGAGTGGGGCCGCCGATGCGGTGGGATAGAAGAAAGATGCTTTCAGTCCGAACGCCTCCGCGAGGTCAGCGGTCAGCCACCTCTCCCGCTTGAGCCCGTACGCGGTGACAACTGGGGACAGCAAATAGCCGTAGGTGTGCATCAGCCCTGCGTGCCCGATCGGAAATCCGTAGGCGTCCGGCAGACCACGATGAAGCCAGGTGAACACGCGTCGATTCAGCAATGGGAACTCGGCGTTCCCGTCGACGACCGTGGACGACGTCCACAACGCCATTTGCGCGGGGTCCGACTTCGACTCAGTGATCTGGTCGTCCAGCCATTTCGCAGAAACTGCAGCGACCTCAAGGTCTGCCGGATCAGACGAGCTTATTGCCTGCTCGATTGCCGACAAGGAATCGGAGATGTCGTTCACGTTCTGTCCGATCAAGCCCGCGGCAACAAGTACTCGGTGACCTTGTCCCAGTTCTCGAAGGGGGCGATGCCAAACTGCAGCCACTCACCTTCAAATCTGTTCGCGCCATTGGCACCTCGATCGTCGACGAGAAAGTTCCCGCGATTGAGGTTCTTGTGATGAGAGAGGATCAACCGCTTGTACGCAGCACTGCCCGACTCGTGACCGAGGTGTTTCTGAACCCACTTGACCTTGTCGTGCCACGCTTGAGCGTTCTTCCACGGCGCGGTCGAGAGGATGTAGGTGTCGAACTTCTCGGCGAGAACGGCATATGCGTCGAGGGCGCCGGGGAGCGGATCCATCAGAGAGAAGATGTGAGGTACTTCGTCGAGGTCGTTCTCGAAACCGACGATGTCGGCGGGGCTGAGGCGGTCGATACCGGACTGAAAGTTGACTATGGTGTTGTCTAGATCTAGGTACAGAATTTTCTTTGTGGGCACACGTCTCCTGAAGATTCGAAGGAGGGGCTTGCATCCGACTGGATGACAACCTCACTATAGCAAGCCGTTCTCCGACTAACCCATTCGTCTGTCTCAGAACGGCTTACGTGCGTCAGTCCAGCCACACCCTCCCGCCGAACCCACCTCGACTCCCCCGCTTCTCTGATGCCACCTCGTCCAATTTCGTCATCGTGATACCAAGATCGGTGGCCAGCGCCCTGACGACCTCATAGACGTCGGCAAGCTCCTCGGCTTTGTCGTCGTCAGCAGCATCGCGGAGCTCTCGACCCTCCTCGAAGAGTTTGTTGAACAACGCGTTTCGATATTCTTCAGCATCCAGGATCCTCGTCGAGGGGACGCGTCCCGAAGCCGAGATGATGTCGGGGATCAAGTCCCGTACAAGCTTGCCCATGCGTAGTAGTTTGCAGGAGTGTCGCCCACACCGCCATCGGATCCCTTGACCCTCGGCCAGCACCTGGTTGCGGTTCTGGAGACCGGTGCGAGAGTGGCCACGTACAAGCTCGCCGTCCTCGTCGCGCTTCTGGAGTTCTGCGTCGAGCACGTTCCGGAAGACCACGACGCCGAAGTGTCAGTCGATCTCGACGACCTCTCAGCACGGGTCATCGCGCTCTACTGGAGGCAGGTTCGCGACTTCGATGGTCACTACCTCCGACAGTCCTCGAACAAGGTGGCCAAAATCCCCGACGCGGTCCGCGACTTGGCATCGTCGACACGGTCTCACGGTCGAGAGATACCGCTGGACATCGCCGCACGGCGGGATCCCGACGCCTACCGACGCACGGTTGCGACTGTGAAGCTCGTGCTGGCGCAACAACCGCTGTTCCGTCTGCAGCGCGTCCCCGGCCGCTCGGCAACGGCCGCGTTCCTGTTCGACGACAGTTGGCTCAGCGACAAGGCCAGCGCCCGAACTATCCAAGATCACGGCAACTGCATCGTCCTGTTTCCCGGAGTCTGCTTCGCCCTCGCTCGACTGTCCGCGCTCCTCAAGCCTGCGCTTCTGATCGCGTGGGTCGACGACGTCCGGAGAATGAATTCGTATCTGTCCGAGACGGTTCCGGATCTCGAAGGGCACCTGTTCGGCTCGGACCGGGTCGCGCTGCAACGTCCCCGCGAAGTCTTGACGGAGGCATTCGGTGATCGGTGCTTCTACTGCGCCACCCGCCTAGGGCCGGCCGCGCATGTCGACCACGTGCTCCCCTGGTCGAGGGTTGGTATCGACGGACTGACCAATCTCGTGCTGGCCTGCCCACGGTGCAACACGAGCAAGTCTCAACTACTCCCTGACCGCGCCCACGTCGACCGTGCCCTGGACCGCGGACGTGCCGTGCTCGACGAACTCGCCGCGCGCATCGAGTGGCCCAGCCAGTTCGACCGGGTACGTACATCTGCCCGCGGCCTGTACGCCAGCCAGCCCGTCGGGTCACCCGTCTGGCGGGCGCCTCAGGACATCGTGTCGCTCCGTCTCGATGTCTCGTGGTTGACCTCCACCGACCTGCTTTCCTGACGCCTACAGCCGACCGAAATTGTCGGTACCCCCGTGTACAACTACGAGTACAGGTGGTCCTCACGACGGACACCTCCTCGCCGACATCCGCGGCACTTCCTCCGCACACCACAGAGAAGAGCACTATGCAACCAACCCCTTACGGACTCGATGGCATCCCCGCCGGGGACCCCGGCTTCACGGTCGCCATCGAGGTGGACCAGCGGTTGTCGACGCTGTCCCACGGCCAGCGCACCGCACTCCTGGATGCGGTCGGTCCGCATCTCCCCCACCTCGACCGGTCGCCTCTGGGCAATGCCCGCATCGTGTTCGAGTCGATGCACAGCGGCTGGTGGGAGTCCGGGCGGACCGCCATGGAGACGGTCAGGTCCACGAAAGGCGCATTTGCGATCGTCGGCATCGAGATCTGCCGGTCGGACCTCTGGCTCGCGGAACCGTTCCTGGACCACGACGCCGACGAACTCTTCGAGCTGCCCGAATGGTGCCACCAGATCGAACCGGCCGCCCAGTCCACTGTTGTCATCGAGGTCGAGCCGGCGCGGACACCGTCCGGTAAGCGCCGCACTACGCGACCACTCCTGAGATGCTTCTACCACCGGGAAGACGCACGGCTGAGTCAGTCCGCGACGAAGCGCCCCCAGTTGATCGTCGAGACCCGCGGACCCGCCGAGCACGGAGCACAGTCGATCGCCAAGGCGGCGCACTTCGTCAGCAAGGCATGGTCGATCACCCGCATCCGATCGCTCCGCGCGGACATCTATCGCGCCGAGACATCAATCGCGACAGCGCATTCTGGGACAACCGACGACGCGCAGATCCCTGACTGGCAATTGGTGTCGAACGACGTGGACCGATACGTGGTGGTCACCGATCCGTATGTCGACCTCAGCGGGTGGAGCGCCGACATCACCACGGTCGACGGACACACCCTCACGCGCCCGTTCTTCCTCGACAGCGTCTGGGTCGACGAAAGCGGGACGGCCAACATCGTCGGAGACGGATCGGAAGTCCCCGCCTGGACTGCCCGGATAGAGAACGCCAGTCACCTCGTCGCTCTCCGCAACGCAGACACGCGACTCGAGATCGATCCCTGGGACGGCATGGCTGCCTGGCTGGTCGAATCGATGCACGGGAAACCGGTCGGGCTTGTCATCGAACTCGGCCCCAGCGATTACGGACCAGCCGAAGAGGAGGAAGGCGCACCCGTGGTGTGCGCACAGATCCAAGTGCTCGACGACGGCGTCTTCATGGTGAGGCGTTCACGCGAAGTGCTCGGCTACCTCATGCTCGCGGACCACTCCGCCGACGGGCTCGAACTGGACACCTGGCACCACGACGACCATTTCGACGACTGCACCGACGGCTACCTGTTCACTCGAGACACCCGACTGATCGCGAACACCTGCATCACTTGGTTCCGTGACAACACAGGTATGACGACATCCGACGATCTCGGTTGCAACTACCGATTTGCGGACGAGCTGCCGCGCTCCCTCTGAACCACGACCGACCGACACAACAGACTGGATCACACTTGACAACTCAGCTCCTTGCCGACAGCTTCCGTGCGACGAAATTGAAGCACATGGACTCCGGCGCATTGGTATTCGCGATTCTGCACGAAGTCGACTCCACACGCGTCGACGAGGTACAGCTTCGCGCCTCCCTCGAACTGGCGACCGCCGCGCACCTCTCTCAGACTCGGATCGGTCGAGACGGCTATCCGGTCGACCCGTACATCGTGCATCCGCTGCGCAACGTGCTGCGGCTCATCCGGCTGGGGTGCGCCGACACCGACGTGCTCAGTGCGACGGCACTGCACGATACCGTGGAGGATCAGCCGGAGCAGATCGTATCGATCTTGTCCGGCGTGGAAACGACTAATACCGACGTCGCACTCCGACTGATTGCAGAACATTTCTCCGACGAGACAGCAAGACTCGTTGCGTCGGTGACGAATACACCGACAGACTCCACTTTGTCGAGATCCGAGAGGAACGACGCTTACGCCGGTCATGTTGAAACCGTGATCAGCGATCCCAAAGTGTTCCTGGTCAAGTACGCGGACTTCGTCGACAACGCCGGCAGCGTTCAGTATTTGGACGATGACGCCAAGCGCGAGAAGCTGAGCAAGAAGTACGCGCCACTGGTCCCGATTTTCTCGTCCGCGCTGGAATCACTGGACGGCCGGGTCGACCTCGATAAGGACGGCGTTGACGCCATTCGGGCTCGACTCGTCGCGTTGTCCGAGTCGCTGGGTGAAGCGCACTGACCCGAGCCGCTCTGATCTGTCAGCTCACCCCGATCGAGTTCGAAAAATCAACAGGACCGCACACGCGGTCTAAGTTACTCAGCCCCGGCACGCAACCGAGCTCGGGGCAGTTTAAGAATGAGGTACACCTATGAAGGTTTTCTACTCCCCCCAATACGTCGGAGCGACCCACGCATTCGACACCACCCGTAAGGCCGGGTGGATCGCCGATTCGCTCACCGAGCGCCTCATCGCCAGTGTCGAGATCGTGTCGCCGAGACCCGTGTCATTCGAGCAACTGAACCCTGCACACTCGACGACTTACATTCAGGCCGTTCAGAACGGCAACGACCGATTGCTCGCTGAGGGCAACGGGTTCCAATGGTCCCATGACCTTTATCCGATGGTCGCGTCATCCAACGGTGGCGCCATCGACGCTGCGTACGCCGCTCTGTCCGACGGTGTCGCCGGCTCACTGTCATCCGGGTTGCACCACGCAAGCCGCGACAACGGAGCCGGCTTCTGCACGTTCAACGGGTTGGCCGTCGCCGCTCTCGATGTCCTTGCCACCGGCGCTGCTCGCAACGTGATGATCGTGGACTTCGACGCCCACAACGGCGGCGGAACCGCCGACATCATCGGTGGCAACACGTCAGTGATCCACGTCGACGTGTCCGTCGACAGTTTCGACCGGCACGAAGGGTCGGTGATGGTCGACGATGCCGCCGATTACCTGCCCACCTGCGCCACCGAACTGTCCGACGCGATCGCCAACAACGACGTCGACCTGGTCCTTTACAACGCAGGGATGGATCCGTTCGAGAAGTGCGACATCGGTGGTCTCGACGGCATCACCCACCCGCTGATTGCGTTGCGCGAACAGCTGGTGTTCGACGCTTGCCGCCACGCCGGCATCCCCGTGGCGTTCGTCATGGCCGGTGGTTACACGGGCAGCCGGTTGTCGCAGGACGGTGTGGTCGAGCTGCACCGCATGACCATCGCGACAGCGGTGGACCGCTACGCCTGCACCGACATCATCGGTGGAGCGACACCGATCGCCGCCGCGTAGTCGGTGGCCGGTACCACAATCAGTCCCCGTCGACACCGAGCCAACAAACCTCATAGACCGTGGATACGCCGCCAACAACGCCCGCACCGACGGTTCCACCCGCGACCACGCCGGCGACTCCGTCGGCCGCGCGCGCTCGTACTGCAGCGGCCGCAACGACTTCACCGCCTTCGCCACCGTGTCGCGCGAGAGCCCCTACCGGCGAGCGATCTCCGCCTGCGAGATCCCCTCCGAGCCATGCAACCGACGAATCAACGCCCAGTCCTCCACAATGATCAATACTCAACCGTCCAGATGAGTGCTCACTCTTCGACCGGACTACATGCTCGTTTTTTAACCGGAGCCGACAGATTCAACCCAAGTGGGGGGAGTTCCTCTTCCCTACTCGACCCTTGATGTCACGGCTTTGTCGGACTTGAGAGCTGCTGTTGGGCTGCGCTGCGAAGGTCCAGTCGTGATGGTCACTAGTGTGCTGATGGCGTCATGGATTGGATGACTACGGCCGGGCTGATTGAATGCTCAGGTGACAACAGATCAGAACGACACTCGGTCAGAGAGAACCACGGAGTTCTGGACCAACACGAAGTTCTGGACCAGAGCGAGCACCACCATTGCCCTTGTCGTTGCCGTGTTACTCGTTATCGTGTTCATCGCGATGCTGAACCATGTCGTCCTATGGGCAAGCTACACCTCGTCACAGCTAGCCGCCGCCGGCGGGTGGGTCGGCGGAATCGGGTCGCTGTTAGCAGTTTCTGTTGCTCTAACAGCCTCACACTTCGCCCGTAGGGATGCAGAACGGCACGTTAAGACCCAATTGCTCGCCGAACACCGAACGCAGCAGATCGACGCCCTGCTTATGATGTGGCAGACGGTGTCGGACCTCTACTTACAAGCCGATCAGTACAAGAACCGAATCAGCGAGTTCCAGCTCGAACTGATTGATCAGGAACGGCTGAGCGAGGAAGAAGGTCCATTTGACAGAGCTGTCCGCCAGGCATCTGTTGCTTCTACACGCGCAGTGGTAATTGTTGATAACCATGCAGTCAGTGGCCTCGTCGCCCAGATAGTTGCCGACTGCGAAGTCCTTGCGCAGTCGATCCGGGTCGCGAACGACAACCTGGGTACCCAACACCACGTTGATCTACTTGTCGTCCACGAACAATTGTCCACTATTGACGCACACCGCAGCACACTCACTGACACAATCCGACGTGAACTACCGAACCCAGCATTAACTCGTTTTATATCGGAAGTGAGCGCAACTCAAGTAGGCCCACCAACGGCAAATAAATAGTCCGTATTCTGCTCAATCCAAGAATGGAATGGCTCCACAAAATGCAGGTGCTCATTTATATGACCGGCCCATGGTGGTGACTGATCTACTCGCTAAAGCCTTACCTGACTTATTGGTTTCGGTTAAATGCCGAGAAGGCAGTAGACAACGCGGCTAGCGTGAAGTAACTCGATGACGACGTGATGCGCGAGAAGCTAAGACGCGACTGCGCGCCATTGGTGCGCACCTTGGCGCCGCGCTGGACTCCGATCAGGACAAATTGGGACTCGAGCGAGCCGCATCGACGGAATTAAGGCTCGACTGGTAACTCTCGATTCCCCTGGTGCTGAGCCCTTTTGTACCAACGAGATTGGCGTGCACCTGTCGAACGCAACTCGGAAGATCTTAATCTGCTGCAGGTCCGTGGAATCTAGAGTGAACCGCGGGGAGCGGAACGCTCCGTCGAGAAACACTGCATCGGACAGGTCGTACACAGCGTGCAATCAACTTCTGTTGTGATGGCACCAAACCCTGCTGAGCTGGTATCAACAGGCATGCTCTAGGGGTTGTGGATCGACGGGAACGTTCGCACCGCGTGTTCGAATGCGCCTCAGAAACTTGCATGGCCGTGACGACACGATCCTCAGAGGGTTACCTCTACTAGGTCGAGAGGACGCCCGCTGTCAATGGCCATGTCGGCGCCCCCGCTACTGAGCATCGTTATAAAGCGTCGGCGACGAGGCGAAACAGCAGTTTAGTTCCAGTGTCGTCGAACGGCGCGAAACCATCTCGTCGACGATCAGATCGCCCCGCAGCAGCCATTCGATGACCTCAGCACGGTGCTGTCGACGGGCCCCCGCTACATGGTTTCGACGAAATCGACGGCGGTGAATTTGCGAATCTTATGCCCGGCTTGGACCGCGGCGACCCCGAGGCCTATGAGGGTGTGCGATGTCCCGGTTCCGCCCGGTCCGATCATCGCCAGATCCGATTGTGTCCAAACCAGTTCCAAGGTGGCCAAGTAGGCAACACCTCCGGCTGTATTGAGGACGCGTCCACGTCGAACGACTCCAGCGTCTTCGTCACCGGAAACCCCGCAGCCTTAGGTCGGGTGCCGATGCTCGAAGCATCTCGGGCGGCGAGATCTGACTTGACGAGAATCGGTCTGCGCAGGAGAACTAGTCGCGAACTCTCACCGCCTGGTTCAAGTCGAGCTCAAAGTCGACGGACCGGCCAGAAGATGCATCTCGCAGCACGAGCCGAATTTGCGGAGGACCGTAGGTCTCGACCGTTTCGACACTAGAGAGTACTCCAGCGGTGTACCAATCTATGGCTATCTCTCGTCCCAAATATTCCTCAGGTTCCTGCGCTATCTGAAATGCGGTCGGGTTGGACGAGAACATTTCTAGTACTCCCATTCTTCAGGCACGCAGCAGGCGGCGGCATACCCTACTGTTCCACAAAGCCCAGTCCCGCGGCGTGGATCTTCACCCACTTGCCGAAGGCAGGCCCCCAAAGTGATTGCAGGCGCAAAAGAGCCAGCGTCTAGTGGGCCGCAAGTTTGTCCCATTATGGGGGGAACAGGCGACGCGGTGGTTGAAGAAACGCATAGTGCGTCCGTCCGCCTCCAAGATCACCAGGTATACGCTGGGTCGATACGCTGGCGACGTTTGAGCAAGGCTCGGGAAGCACGACCAGGCCGCAGCTCAGGGATCTGCCACTCGATCTGCCCGCAGGTCGTCGACACCGTCTCGGACTTGTACCCGTGGCGGAAGTTCTCGCGATCCTTGATCACCACAAACATCAATACGGGTGGGGAATTTCACCTGGCCACCAGCTGGGGCCAACGACTCGGCCATTGACAAGGCCTGGGGAGCGAGCCTGGTTCCCCAACCGGCACGACCGGACCTGATGTTCTCGGCTCCTTGGTGACCATCTGCAACTGGGTCGAGTCCTTGAAGTTTCTGAACACATGAACAGTCGTTCACCGAGCTCGTCCAGGGCTTCCTGGCTCATACGTGCAAAATCAATCGAACTGTAGTCAGCCGGTTGCTCGCCGAACCTGCCGCTTCCTCCTCTGGGTCCGTGGGCTTAGGGGCAGTCAAAGCTCCTGACCAGTACGTTGAAGGTGTGAACGCCAAAAACGGACTCGGTGCCGAGCGGACAACGCGACTGCTCTCGGGATCTATCTGGGACGAACTGACTCCCCTTGTGAAGTCATTTCAGAACCACATCTCAGCAGCAATTGCATTCGTCGGCACCCAAGGAGCCCAAACACTGCCCCTGGGTAGAGGTTCGAGCATAGTGGTGAACGCTTCGAAAAACGCTGTGGCCTCTGGTTCCACCGATCCGAACACCCTTCTTGCATGGTCGAAGAAGGGTGTCGTGTTGTACTCGCATTCAAAACTTCACGCGAAGGTTTTGCTCTTCGAGCCAGACAGGCAGGATGCGTTCGTCGTTGTTGGATCTGGCAACGCATCCGGCGCATCAGCCACCACTTGGTCGGAAGCTGCCTTGATGACCGACAGCTTGGAATCGATCGATGAGACTCGTGATTACCTGGTTGCGGTCAAGTCCGATGCCAAAAAATTGACCCAGTCCGACCTCGCGGCACTGATTGATATCTACGGAACAAAGCGCAACGACAAGGTCGCCAATACCGACTACGAGGATGACGATGACGACGGCGGGCCCGATGCCCTGCCACCGACGGAAAAGGTCTACCAACTATTCCCTGCACTGATGTCGTACGACGACACTCTATCCGCCGAGGCCGAGCATATCGCCGAGGAATTGGCAGCCAAACACGTTGCGGCTATTGACGAGTCCGGATTACCAGGCGAAAAGTTTCTTTACACTTTTCACGACGAACTCTTCGATGGGGAAAGCGCGCGGCTCGACGAAGGCGTACATGTTGCCGCAATCATGGGGTCTCGCAAAAGTCGAGCACACCCATCGAATGAAGTCTATCCACCGGCACGTGTCATTCATCGCTTCATCGACAAAAACGCGTCACCCCAACGGGCATACTACTTTCTCCTCGGTCACAATTCGGCGCACGAACCCATATTGGAGGACTTACGCGAAATATTCACCAAAATCGGAGTTACTCTGGACCACCAGTCGGGGTATACACGCCCACACGTCTTGGCTGCCATCCTGAGCCTCTGGCCTGATCTCACTCACTTGAGAACAGGTTTTTAAACATGACAGAACTGCACCTTGCATGACCGTGAACCAGGCGCGTAGTGCTCTACGAACTCTCCGCGCGTGAAAGGATCCCACAATGGCTCTGTCACCCGTTCGTCGTCGTGAGATCTTGCAGGCCCTTCGCCACGGAACGGTTCCTTCAGGCAGTCTCGACGTTCTCGCAGTAGGTATCGATCGCTTTCGCTCAACCGTGGAGGAAGACCTGGAGTCTGTGGTGACGGGCGGATCGATGTTCAAAGCTGTGCGGGGCGAGTACGGCTCGGGCAAGACCTTCTTCGCTCGGTGGGTAGCTCACATGGCTCTGCAACGCGGAATGGCGGTGGCAGAAGTACAAGTGAACGTGTCGGAAACCCCGTTGCACAAGCTTCAAGCCATCTACCGGCGGTCGGTGGAGTCACTTCGCACCGAGTCCGCTCCGCCCTCAGCGCTGCGTAATGTGGTCGACGCGTGGCTCTACGCGATCGAAGAAGACGCTGCGGAACTGTCCGGTAGGCCAGAACCCCGTCCCTCCGACGTGACTTCGCTGATGGAGAAGCGTCTGGAGGACGTATCGCGTGTGACGCCAGCTTTTCCGATGGCCCTCCGCGCCTATTACATGGCACTTGAGCGCAACGATGTCGCGGTGGCTGACGCACTGCTGGCATGGCTCGGAGGGCAACCCAATGTCAGTGCTGCAGCCAAGGCGCGAGCCGGCATCCGAGGCGAGGTCGACCACAACGTTGCTCTCGGCTTCGTGCAAGGCCTACTCGCGGTGCTGCGCGGCGCACGCCACCCGGGTCTGCTGCTAGTGATCGATGAGGTTGAGACAGTGCAGCGCATGCGGTCCGACGTACGAGAAAAAGCACTGAACACCCTCCGCCAACTCGTGGACGAAGTGGACTCGGGCCGCTACCCGGGCCTGTACGTATTGGTCACCGGGACGCCAGCCTTCTTCGACGGCAGGATGGGTGTCCAGCAATTGGAACCGCTCGCGCAACGACTGCACACGGACTTCTCAGGCGACGTGCGGTTCGACAATCCTCGAGCTCCACAGCTGCGCTTGTCGCCCTTCGATTTCGACAAGCTGACGGAGGTGGGCAGACGAGTGCGAGACCTCTTTGCAGAGGGAACGACTGATCCAGAACGGGTGCGGACATTGGTCGACGACGGCTATATCTACGATCTCGCAGTCGCTGTAGCAGGGAAGTTGGGGGGTCGTGTCGGAATTTCTCCGCGCCTGTTCCTTCGCAAGCTGGTGCTCGACGTGCTCGACAAGGTGGACCAATTCGCTGACTTCGATCCGCGGACGCATTACTCCGTTATGATCGGCGCAGCCGACTTGACCGAGGCAGAGCGCGAAATGGTCAGCGCGGAGGATGTGCCGCTCTAGCGAACACCATAGTGCTCGAACAACATTGGCACGTTGAGTACGAGCTCACCATCCGCCGTCGCCAAAATTGCAAGTCCATCATCATTGATGACCTGCTCCAGCACTGCTGCACTCTGGCGAGCTCGCGCGGGTCGAATACCGAGAAGCGAGCCAAGGCGATTCAGGGTGATGCGCCCTCCGGCACCGGTAAGTGCGCTCAGCACCAGCGCGATGGACCGCGGTGCAAATCGGGGCCGGTACGTGTTGTACCTGTCCTGAAATCCCGGTGTGTCCAGCACAGCCTGTACTCTTCGGTCGATCGGTGGCTCGTCGACGTCGACGCTGATGACGGGTTGATGCGAAATACCCTCAGTTTGTTCAGCCGCCTGTGGCACAGCAACCGAACGCAGGTCGAAGATATCGGTGAGCATCTCGACGAGCTGTTCCGCGATAGCGCGATCCACCTGCATCGATTGGCTACTCTTGCGATTCGAGGCGCGCGCGTCCGAGCCAAACGTCGACAGATGCACCAATGGTTCTCCCGAACCGTCTGCCACAACGGCGAATTCGCAATCCACCTCGGTGGCGTGCGCACCGACCCGCTGAGTACTGGGTGCCAACGACCTGATCTTTGCCACGTCAACCTCCGCTGTAGACGTCGCCGGACCGGCGAATCAGCAGAAACTAACATGCGCGCAGACGCTTACTCGCCGGCTCAGTAGCAAGGCACCCTTCGACAGCAATCGGAGCGTCCTGCAACGCAGCGGGTGCTGGAAACGATACGTTCGTTGACAGGGAACGACCGCCCGAGCAAGACGTGGCGGCGCCGTACGAGTGGGAGTCATGTGAAAGACGGTCGTTGGGTCGAGGTCTCTCCCTCACAGTTCGCCCACGAGCAGGCAGGGCTCGACGTAGTCAAGGCATTACTTCCGGACGCCCCCCCGTTCAGGGCATGGTCGAACTTCGAGTTCCGTGACAACTCTGGTCGGTGGCATGAGGTCGACCTACTGGTCCTTGCCCGAGACACTCTGTACTTGATCGAGTTGAAGCACTACCGCGGCACGATTAGGGGTAACGACCACGTGTGGTCACGCGACGGGCGACGTTCGGAGGACTCACCCTTGCTGCTCGCGCGACGCAAGGCGCAGCGCTTCTCCACGCTGTTGAAGGACACTCTGCGCGCCAAGGTCGGCAACTATCCGCGCAACGCCGTTCCTTATGTACAAGAACTGGTGTTTCTGCACCACCCCGACACCCGCTGCGAACTTCCAGACCATTCCAAGATCAACCTGTACGGGCTTGACGGCGATGCTTCGACTGGCCTCCCGGGCCTGTCTCATCGACTCCTCGCACCGGCTACTCGCGCTCCCGTGACCGAGGAGGGTGGGCTCCTCATCTCGGATCTCATGAAGGCGATTGGGCTTGCTCCTCGACGACAGCGCGAGGTCGGTTCCTGGATCATCGACGAGACACCCCTCGCAGACGGTGACGGCTGGCAAGACTGGCCGGCGTTTCACCACGTCGACACCGAGCGCCACGCGAGAATCCGTTTCTACGTACCGAAGCCGGGTGCCTCATCGGCTGACGCGTTTGCACGGCGGAGCGCGGTCGAACACGAGTTCCGACTTCTCGCACGGCTGCGGCACGACGGGCTACAGGTACCAGTGGACCTGGTCAACAATCCTGAACTAGGTGTTGGTCTCGTCTTTCCTCAGGCAAAAGATGACGTCCCTCTCGACCTGTGGCTGGCCGACCATCGCGGCCGCCTGACGTTGGAGCAGCAGTTCGATCTGATCGCTCAGCTCGCAGACATCGTGCAGTACGCGCACCGAAACCGAGTCGTTCACAGATCTCTGAACCCGAGAGCCGTGTCGATTCGTGAACGCGGCACAGCCAACCTCGTGGTTCAGGTGCTCGATTGGGACACCGCCGGAGTCCTGCCGGCGAACGCTGATTCGGGTGTAACCCGATTGTCCGAGGGTCCGCTCAGCGTGATGGCTGGGTCCATGAGCGACGCAGCGAGGACCTTCTCCGCGCCCGAAGGTCTTCGCCCCGCAGATCCCGCCAAGCTCGACGTCTTCGGTCTCGGCGCTCTGACCTTCTACCTGATGTCCGGTGGCACGAACCCAGCAACCGACCGAGGCGGCCTGTTGGAGCGTCTCCAGAGGGAAGGCGGACTGGACCTCGCTGCAGAGGTCCCGCAAGTTCCGACTGCGTTGAGACAACTCGTTCTCGACGCCACCAAGGGCAGCCCAGCCGAACGCACAGAGTCTGTCGCGCTCTTTGTTGACGGTCTCAACGATGTTCGCACTGAACTCGTTCGAATCGATGACGACGTCGACCCGACGTCGGCTGGGCCGGGGACCAAGCTGGGTACAGATGGCCGCTTCGTCGTGACTCGGCGCCTCGGGGTGGGATCCACTGCGGTCGGACTTCTGGTCGAGGACAAGCAGGTCAAAGCCGAGCGGGTCCTTAAAGTGTCGCTCAATTCCGATGCAGCGCAACGATTGCGGGCGGAAGCTCTCGTACTCAGCAAACTCCAGAACGAAGACCGGATTGTCACCCTCCATGACGTTCTTGACGACCTGGACGGACACACCGCACTTCTTCTGAGTTTCGCCGGTCGCACGACCCTGGCCGAGGAAATGGCGTCGCGGGCCGGCAGCTTGTCTCTCGATCAGCTGGAGCGGTGGGGTTCGGACATCTTGGCCGCCGTGGTCGCTCTAGAACGGTCGGGGGTCATGCACCGCGACATCAAGCCGTCCAACCTGGGAATCAAGACCACCAAGGCGTCGTCGGACAGCAGAGTTCTGATGTACGACTTCTCGATGGCAGGTATCGACGTGAGAAACGTCGAAGCAGGTTCGCCGCCTTATTTGGATCCATTCCTCGGCACGGGCGGCCGAACGCAGTACGACACAGCTGCTGAGAGGTACGGCGCAGCAGTGGTGCTGTTCGAGATGGCAACCGGCGGCACTCCTCGCTACGGAACCGACGCACAGGCCAACCCGGCGGTGGTCACCGACGACATCACGTTAGACCCCGACGCTTTCGATTGTGCGGTCCGAACTGGAATGCTCACCTTCTTCCGATCGGCGCTGAGTCGGACGGCCGGGCAACGTCCCGACACGGCTGAAGACATGCTTCGTTTGTGGCAGAACGCGTTTCACACGGTCGATGACAAGAAGACCGCTGAGGACGACGATCGCGTCCGAAAAGCAGATGCCGGTACGCTCCTGGCACAGGCGGGGTTGTCTGTCCGAGGTGCCTCCGCGCTACTCACCCTCCAGGTAACCACGGTGGGCGAGCTACTTGCCCTCGATGTGGCTTTGTTGAATCGCCTTGTCGCTCGCGAAGGCCGAGACACACGACGCGAAATCAAAGATCGATATCGAGAATGGACCGCGCGGCTCGGAAAACAACGGCGGCGCGGCCGCGACGGCCTCATGGGACTCACCGACGCAAAAGACCTGCTGCTCAATGCGGTCACAGAAAGCCGTGGTTCCAGCACACGCAGACAAGCCGCCGAGGCAATTCTCGGAGCAACACCCGGCATCGACGAATTCGCTTCGGTGACGGAGATTGCAGCGCATCTCGGTAAAGCACCTCAGCGCGGCCCCCAGCTGATCAAGGAGCTGCAGAGCGATTGGGCGGAGGACGACAAAGCCCGCGCACTTCTCGATGCTCTGGTCGACAGCGTCACAACCATCCTGAACGAATCAGGTGGCGTAGCGGCTGTGGCCACACTTCGGGAGGAGGTCAGATCTCGACTTCCCGCCGACGCCGCGTCGCCGGGTGACGTCACTGCCAGGGCAGAAGCCGACAGACTCGCCGGCGGTCTTCTGCGAGTCGCGCTCGATCGCTTGACGGAGTGGGAATCGGCATCCGGGGTTCAAGAGTTGGTCAGACGACGTCACGGCCGCCGGCTCACATTGATCGCCCAGGACGAGTCGCTGTTGGCTGCCGCCGAGGCTGCCGCCGCTCATGCTGATGACCTCGTGACGTCAGACCTACACGCGGTCATCCCCGCCGCTAAGGCAGCGAGTGCCCTTCGAATGGCTTTTTCGGACGGGTATAGCAAGGCATCCGGTCAGGATTCAGAGATGATCTCTCCGCCGTCGGAGCAACGACTTGTCAAGCTCGCTGCGGCGGGTTCCTCCCAGGCAGCGGTATCGGGACGCGGTGAGCTGCACAATATCGCGATATCACCCGCAGAATGCTTGAAGCTGGCTCTGTCTGGAATTTCTCAGGTAGAAACGTTGTCGCCCAACCAGATTCAAAGCCGCGTGGCAGCGCGTTTTCCCGCGCTCGACCGCCTTCCCCACCGCCCCAGACTGGACTCAATCGTCGAGCACAGTGGAGTGGGATTGACCTTCGACGGAAGCAACTATCACTTCGCTGACGCCCGTCCTTCAAGCGTCACCAACCTGCAGACGAGGACAAGCACAGGGGTCCGTGGATCTTTTACGGGGTCAGGCTCAACAAAGACGGCCGGTGATAGCTCCATCACCCGTCAGAGGTCGGAAGCACTACTCGCACAATCTATTGCGGAGCGCGGCTTCATGGCGGTCAAAGTCCCTGTCCCACCGACCCGCCCTTCTGCTCATCTTGCTGTTGCCCAAGCGCTTGCAGATCGTTACGGAGGCGAGGTCTACGACATCACCGGGTCGATTATCGACGCGATGAGCGCAACCGCCAGAGAGCGCGGTATTTCCTGGGATCTAGTTCGTGCTGCCGATGCTGCACCATCTCCAAGCAAAGATGCAACCAGACTGCAGACGCTTGTCGGTTTGTCGATGCCCTCGGTAATCAATCACCTCCGGCAGATGGCGTTCAGCGCAAACGACACCAGTAGCCCGTTGGTGCTGACGGAACCCGCTGCGCTTGCCCGGTATGGAGCTATGGATCTTTTGCCGGTGCTCAGCGATCTCTCGGTACGACGCGTACGTCCAATATGGCTGGTGCTCCCGCAGATTAGAGGTCAACGCGGGCTTTACATCGACCACCGGTCAGTCCAACTGAGCTCTCCCGGTGGCCAATTCGTTTCTTGGGACATCGGTTGGGCGTCGCCCTCTGAAGTAGAAGGAGCTTAAGTATGGCGTTCAAATCTGAAGATTTGGTGTCGGCGTTACGTCGGGTGGTGCTCGACGTCGAGTACGACCTGCAGGTGCGGGTGGAGGGCGACGACATCTCTCTGCGGCAGGACGGCGTCATCGAAGCCTGGCGAACCGAGTACCAGACGCTTCTGAGCGCTGAGCGCACCGGCGTCTCATGGATCGAGTGGCGCAACGACCGCATCACCCAGGCCGCCGTGTCCTGGGTCCTGCTCACCGTCTTCGCTCGCTACTGCGAAGACAACCACCTCGTCACCCACCGCTGGATCAGCGGGCCCACCGACGACGAACGCGGCCATGCCCTCGACACCCGCACTGCCTACTTCCGCGCGCACCCCGAACACACCGACCGCGACTGGCTCACTAGCATAGCGCACCACTTCGCCAGATACCCCGCCACCGCAGGCCTTGTGGACAGCTACGCACCCATGTGGCAAGTCGCACCTTCCGGCGACGCGGCCCGCGCGCTCCTCGAGTTCTGGTGGGACAAAGACGACACAGGTAGCCACAAGTGGGTCTTCACCGGAATCGACACCCGCTTCCTCGGCGACGTCTATGAGAACCTGTCGGCGGCAGCTCGCACCTTGTATGCCCTCAGACAAACCCCCGAATTCGTCGAAGAATTCATCCTCGACCGCACCCTCGAACCCGCCATGAACGACCGCCCCCTCGACGGATTCACCATGATCGACCCCACCTGCGGATCAGGACACTTCCTCCTCGGCGCTTTCCATCGACTCCACACCCGCTGGCAACACCACGCACCTGCCCTCGGCAACCGCGAACTAGTCCAGAAAGCCCTCGACGCCGTCCACGGTGTCGACATCAACCCCTTCGCCGTCGCCATCGCACGCTTCCGACTTCTCATCGCCGCAATCACCGCAGCCGGCGACACCAACCTCGAACAACCCCTCGGTTACACCACCCACCTTGCCGCCGGCGACAGCCTCCTCTGGGGCTCACCCCAGCAGGCACTCTCCCCCGATCTCCTGACCTTCGGCGCGACGGACGACATTCATGATCCAGATACAAACCCGATCGAGAATACCGACGCTCTGTTCCGAATCCTTCAACGGGAGCATGACGCAGTCGTCGGAAATCCCCCGTACATCACTGTAAAAGACAAAGCACTCAACGCCCTGTACCGACAGCTCTACACCACACCCCACCGCCAATATGCCCTCACCGTGCCGTTCATGGAACTGTTCTTCCGCCTAGCCCGCGACGGACGCGACGGACGCACACCCGCTGGCTGGGTCGGGCAGATTACATCAAACTCTTTCATGAAACGAGAATTCGGAACCAAACTCATTGAACAATTCCTGCCCGCCATCGACCTGAAAGAAATCATCGACACCTCCGGTGCCTATATCCCCGGACACGGGACTCCCACAGTCATAATGGTCGGCAGAAATCGGCCGCCTACCGGTGACTCGATCCGAACCACTCTCGGAAAGCGAGGAGAGCCTGGAAAGCCGGACCAAGCACGGGCAGGTCTGGTGTGGAACTCGATTGCAAGTAGCATTGATCTCAACAAACACGAGGACATATATACAAGCGTTCGAAAGTCACCAAGAGCACTGTTCGCTAAACATCCTTGGAGCCTAAGCGGCGGAATGGCTCAGTCAGTTGCTGCAAAATATTTGAGCAACTCGCAACTGTTGGCATCCGCGGTGAGGTCAATCGGGCTCGTAACAACGTCCGGAGAGGACGACGCTTTCGGTCGAGCCCGCTCCTGCTTAAATCGTTACGCGCTTCCGATCCAAGCAGGCCCAGGGATAAAATTTGTGGAAGCTGCGGGCGGTGAAAACGTTCGGGACTATTCAGTCAATTTAAGTGAAGTTTCAATCTGGCCGTACAGTAAGGAATTCGAACGGCAATTAAACACCGCCGAGGAGAAGGAGCTTTGGCCGAACCGACGCCTCTTAGAGCAGCGGAAAATTTTTGGCATCCCTATCGAAAAAAATGATCGCATTGAATGGTGGCAGTATCGCGAGGCTTACGTCGACAAACTTTCTAGTCCCCTGCTAATTGTATGGCCGGTACTTACGACCCACAATCACTTTGCGATTACCGAAGAGCTCGTGGCGTTCAACAGGTCCGCGCCGGTAATCGCGCTTCACCCAGGTGCGTCGAGAACAGACTACCTCCGATTGCTCGGGCTTCTCAACACCTCATCGGCATGTTTCTGGCTGAAACAAAACAGCCACAACAAAGGCAGACCAGGCGCGGAACAGGCCGGCGCGGACGAGGAGTGGGAACAGCGATTCGAGTTCACAGTAACGACGCTCAAGGATTTTCCATTACCTACAGAGCTGCCGCTGGTCAGAAGCCAACGACTGGATGAGTTGTCCAGACATGCCGCTGCAGTAACGCCTACTGCAGTTGCAAAAGTTAAAGCCCCGCTTCGTGCCGTACTCGAAGTGGCGCAACGTGATTTTCAGCGCATTCGAGGGTTGATGATTGCGGAACAGGAAGAACTTGACTGGGAGTACTACCGAATTTTTGGCCTGATCGACGAAGACCTTACTTACACCGGCGACGTTCCCTCTATCACTTTGGGAGAGCGTTCGTTTGAAGTGGGCCTTGCCCGACAAATCCATGAAGGCGTGGCTACATCTACGTGGTTTAGTCACTGGAATCACCGATCCACTCCGGTCACCGAGATCCCGGCGCATCTGCCCGCGGACTACCAGGCATTGTTGCAGCGGCGTCTCGATGCGATCGCCACCAACCCGCACATCGAACTACTCGAACGCCCCGAATACAAGCGCCGCTGGGCCACCGAACCCTGGGGCAAGCAAGTGGCTGCTGCTCAACGCGATTGGCTGCTCGACCGACTCGAGAACCGTGATCTCTGGTACGACCGCGACGGACGACCCACCCCCAGATCAATCGCCCAACTCGCCGACCTCATGGACCACGACCCCACCTACCGCGACGTCCTCACCACCTGGGCCGGCAACCCCGACATCACCACCACCACCGCACTGACCACACTCCTCGACACCGAACACGTCCCCTACCTCGCCGCCCACCGCTACAAACCCACTGGCCTCGACAAACGTCAAGCCTGGGAACACACCTGGGACCTCCAACGCCGAGAAGACGCCGGCGAACACCTCGACACCCCCATCCCCGTGCCACCGAAATACAAACCCACCGACTTCCGCAAAACCTCCTACTGGAGCCACCGCGGCAAACTCGACGTCCCCAAAGAACGCGTCATCTCCTACCCCGACGCCAGCCGCGGCACCGACCCCACACTCCTCCTCGGCTGGGCAGGATGGGACCACGGCGACCAAGCCCTCGCCCTCGCCACCCTCACCACCGAACGCACTGACGACGGCTGGACCGCCGACCAACTCATCCCCCTCATCGCCGGACTCCACGAACTCGCCCCCTGGTGCCGCCAATGGCACAACACCATCGACCCCGACTACGGACAATCACTCGCCGACACCATCGACGAAGAACTCCACACCCACCTCACCACCCACCACCTCACCACCACCGACCTCACCACCTGGCAACCCACACCCACGACCCGCGGACGCCGAACCAAGAAAGCAACCACCTAATGGCTCAGCTACTCAAGGACCTCATCGACATCCCCGAGCGAGCAGGCGCGGACGACTACGTCCTGCGACTCACATCGAGTACGGATGACGATGCCGCTTTGCGTGCCACTCTGGATCAATACGTTCTGACCGAATCGCTCAGCGCGAATTTCGTCGCAGCGCTTGACCTCGTGTCCGACGCGCTGCGCATGAACACATCGAGAGCTTCGTACCTCACAGGTTCCTTCGGCTCCGGCAAGAGTCACTTCATGGCGGTCCTGTACGCACTACTTGGCAACCATGCGGCTGCTAGAACAGATCAGTTCCGTGAACTGACCGGTCGCTACGACGCAGATCTGTCGGGGAAAAAACTGCTGCGTCTGACGTACCACCTCCTCGGTGCCAAGAGTCTCGAAGAGGCCGTCTTCAAGGGATATCTCGAGCAGGTTCGCAAACTGCACCCAAAGGCTCCGTTGCCAGCGATTCATGTGACCGACGAGCTACTCCGCGACGCCGACAATCTCCGTGCGCGCCTCGGTGACGAATCATTCCTTCGGGGGCTCGGTTCGAACTCGGAGGACGACGGGTGGGGCAACATAGTCGAATCCAACTGGACGGTCGACGAATACTCCGCGGCCAGGCACGCCGGCCCGGAGGACCCGCAGAGGCGATCCTTGGTGTCAGCTTTGGTTGACACGTACTTCCGTTCCTTCACTGAGAGTGCTGCGTACATCGACTTGGACCGCGGGCTGGTCGCCATCACCGAGCACGCAAAGTCACTGGGTTTCGCCGGCATCGTTCTGTTTCTCGACGAATTAGTTCTCTGGCTTGCATTCGCTGTGCGCGACAACGAATTCTTTGCCCGCGAGTCGCAAAAGATCACGAAGCTTGTCGAATCGTCGGGAACGCGACGATCAATACCTGTTATCTCGTTCGTTTCTCGACAAATGGACCTCCGTAAATGGTTTGCCGACGCAGGAGCATCCGGAGCAGAACAGGACGCGCTTGACAGGGCATTTCACTATCAAAAGGGCAGATTGACCGAGATCAAACTCGGGGATGACAATCTCGCCGAGATCGCCCACGCGCGACTTTTACGTCCCAAGAACACCGAGGCCGCCGCAATTATCGACGCAGCGTTTTCGGACGTAACGAGAAAACCCGAAGTCTGGGACATCCTTCGTGACAGCCTGAACACGTCAGAGGAGCACCGGGGCGCCTCAGAGAAAGAGTTTCGACTGACGTATCCGTTCTCACCGGTGCTGGTGTCCACTCTCCGTAACTTGTCGGCAGTGATGCAGCGCGAGCGCACTGCGTTAAAGGTTATGCAGCGCATGCTTGTCGACCGTCGTGACACCTTGACGGTCGAGGACCTTGTTCCCGTCGGGGACGCATTCGAATACGTGGTATCCGGAAACACTCCTATCGACTCGCACGCACAGACGATGTTCAAAGCAGCGACAGATCTCTACACCACGAAGCTACGTCCGGCACTCATGTCAAAGCACGAGGTCACGGAGCAACAACTGACATCTGATCCGCAGTCAGTGCCGGCCGGGTATCGAGGACAGGAACGCGTGGCCAAGACCCTGTTGCTTGCTGCCGTAGCACCCAAAGTACCGGCGTTAGGCGACATCGATTCTTCTCGACTGGCAGCACTGAATCACGGTTCCATCAAGTCGCGAATGGCAGGCGGAGAAGCGCGGACGGTGCTCGGCGTGATCCGAGAATGGCAACGCGAGATCCCTGAGATCAGCCTCGGCGAGGGTACGAACCCCGTAATCCGCGTGCAGCTGGCGGACGTCGACTATCAGTCGGTAATCGACCGTATCAGCCGCCAAGACAGTATGGGCGCGCGACGACAGCTCGTACGCGACCTGGTACACAAAGCACTTGATGTCTCGACGCAGAGTGATCTCGGTGGGGCAGCCGTTAAGTCGGTGACCTGGCGAGGTTCACGGCGCGAAGTCGACATTGTGTTCGGCAATGTCAGAGACGCGTCCTCACTTCCGGAAGCGTCCTTCGACAGCCGCCCGGGAACCTGGCGGATCGTGGTGGACTACCCCTTCGACGAGGACGGCTACACCAGCGAAGACGACATCGCGCGAGTCGATCGATTGATGGGGGCGACGAGTCGACGAACGATTGTGTGGCTCCCACGGTTCTTCTCCGAGAAGGCAACCGACGAGCTGGCCTTGCTCGTCAAACTCAACTGGCTCTTTACAGGGATCGGCGACCGATGGCGCGAGAACACCGACCACCTGTCGGCCAGTGATCAAGCCCAGGCCCGCGGAATTCTCGAGAACCTGTACCGAGGCACGCTCGCATCCTTTGGGTTACTACTCAAACAGGCGTACGGCATCGATTCGCCCGAAAATCAGTACTTTGTGGACGACTTGCCTCAATACGAAGCTCTGTCCTCTCTGTCGCGCGAGCTAGGGCCCGTTCTTCCGATTGCAACAGACTTGTCCAGTGCACTCGATAAAATTGTGGACCAGGCGTTCTCCACCCTGTATCCACGTCACCCAGATTTCAGCCTCCCCGACGAAGAGGTGACGATCCGTCAACTCGAAACGGTACGCACGTACATCGAGTCGGCGGCCTCCCATCGGGAGGGGCGAGTTCCCACCGAGCCCGGCGTCGAGCGGAAGGCGTGCCAACGGATCGCCGGACCGCTGCAGGTCGGGAAAGCAACAGAAGACCACTTCCTCTTCGGGCCGGAAACATTCGCGTTCTGGGCCGGTGAACTGGACCGAGCTGAAACGAACGGTCGGGTCACGGTCGGAGACCTGAACCAGCGAATCGAAAACCTGATGCCATCGTGGGGCTTGCGGCCAGAAGTACGAGACCTTGTCGTATTCGCGTGGTCGCAGCTGCGCAAGCGCGCATGGGTAGAGGCCGGACAAGCTATAGCCACCCCGCCACTGGGCAAGTTCCGTCCTTCCATCGAGCTCCGCGCAGAAGCGCTGCCGGACGAATTTGATTGGGAGCGCGCGCGCGATAATGCCGCAAAGCTCCTCGGGTACACGATGCCTCGCACATTCTTGACTGGAGCCAATGCTGCAGAATTTGCCGCGCAGATCAGATCGAGGGCGTCGGAAGGACTGGAGGACTTGGGCGCGCTGATCAGCGCCTTGGCGACCGCGGAGCGAGCGCTCGAACTCCCCGACGGCGCGGCCAATCGATCCTCAGCAATTGTGGAATTGCAGTCGACGCTCAAGCAGCTCAGCCGCACAAGTGCCAACGTTGAGCTTATCGGCTCGCTGGCCGACATGCACCTACAGGTGTCACTACAAACGGCAGCGCGTCTGCGAGAGTCGGCCGCACAGGACATCGTTGCGTTGAACGCGTTTCACTGGGTCATGATCACGACTCTGATCCAGGGCACCTCCGAGAGCGGCCCTCGTGGAGACGACGCTCGAAGCATTTTCGACCATCTCAGCAGCTCGGTATCCACTCCTGACGGTGAACTAGCGCGAAACCTGACCGCGCTTTCCCGAGAACTGGCGAAGTGGATCTCCGGCCCGCCGGTCGGACCCAAACCAGAACCAGCCACCACCAAGACGGTGAGCAACGAAGCTGAGCTATCGGATCTCGTCAAGTCGCTGGGATCGGACCCGAACAAATATCCGATCACCGTGTCGTGGAGTTCGTTATGACGGCGATGGTGGCGTCACGGGCCGTGGTGGGAGCAAAACTCGCTGTTGTCGCCCAGAAGAATTACTCACGTGGCGTGCTGGGTCTGCACGCTGCCGCTGAATGGAGCGGGCCCGCACTCCACTTCGACGGTAACCCGGTGGTGGTCGTGCCGTGCCCGTCGGTCCTCTCTGTGTGGGAAGCGTTGTACACCCATCGATCCGACCCGTGGGTGGTCCTGCTCACCCCACTGGACGAGGAGGAGTTGGGGTCCAGCGCGCTCGCACACCTCGTCAATGGGAGGTTGCTCACCCCGGACCCGTGGGACGCACTTATGAGCAACTTCGGTGCGAGCACGATGGAGCCCGCGCTGTACCGAGTGGAGAACGATCGGGCTTTTGCATTGGGACTTCTCGACACTCTCAGGCCCGACGACTACTCATCGGCTCCAGCGGGAGTTCTGACTGTCGATCATGTGTTTACTGCAATCGCAGCGGGCTCCATGGGAATCGTTGGTTCACGAGAAACCGAGATCGACTCGCTGGCGGTGCTTGAGTGGAGCACGACACGAGCAGACAACTCTGCGTCGACCGTCGAGCTTGCCGAGTCCATTCGAGCTAGGTTCACGACATGGCTGGGGTCTAAGGCTGGAAGGCTCGAGCCAGTTGTTCTAAGTCTGCTGGACTCGGGACGACTGCAGGAGCTCGTCCCGTTGGGAGTGGTGATCGGGGTGTTCGACCTGTCTGAGGACTCGCATGCGCGCGACCTATTTCTAGCTGCACGGGGCCTACGGGGCACGGACTCCGAACTCGCGACCTTGTGGGCCAACATTGCCAATGGATTTGTCCGCCACCAGATGACTGCACCGACGCGCCGTCGTGTGTTGAGCGAGGCGTCCGAAATCGCAAAGGATGCCGACGCTGCTCCGCGGGCGGCACGGTCGGATCTCCTTGCGGTCGGCTTGAATTCGCGGCGGCGCTCCCTTGCGCGCGCGATCAGTACGGCTTTGCAGGACCTCAACGAGGAAGGCGCAGTCACTGCCCCGCGACTTGCCCACGTCGAAGAAGCCTGGACTCATCACCAGCAACACTTCGACGTTCAGCTAGACGTAGATTTGTCGATTCTCGAGGCATCGGTTCGGCTCGTTCGATGGCTTGCTACCGAGCAGTCCGCCAGCCGCACCTTGCAAACAACCAGCGACGCCTACCTTCGGGACGACGCATGGGTCGACATCCAACTGAACCGCGTGCGACGCGGTGCATCCGACACGGAACTCGTCGACGGGGTCAGGCAACTGATTCACCGTACGGTCGAGCGTCGTCGCGACAACGACCGTCGATTCGCGCATGCGCTTGCCGACTCACCACAGCCCGACATCTCCACGGTGGAGAATATTATCCCGACATTTGTCATCCCGCTGGCACGACGCCAACCCACCCTGCTGCTCGTATTGGATGCGTTGTCTCTACCCGCAGCGATAGCGTTGATGTCCACCGCAGAGAGTCGCGGTTGGACGGAGCTTCGGACACCAGGCGCACCCACTCGCAGTTACGCCTTGGCTGTTCTTCCCACATTGACCAACAAGAGCAGGTGCTCCCTACTCGCAGCGCAATTGTTCGAAGGTGGATCCGACGTCGAGCGACGCGAGTTCGTCAACGCGCTCACCCGTCACGATTTACGCCCCGCAGCAAATACCGGCCCGGTCATCTTTCACAAAGCCGCACTCGACGCCATACCGAAAGGGGCACAGATTGCGACCGAACTGGTCGGCGCCATCTCCGACACACAGCATCGCCCGTTGGTCGCCGCAGTTTTGAACTATGTCGACGATACACTGCATCATGCAGACCCCGGGCGCACCGACTGGACAATGGATTCGATCACGCATCTGACGCCCCTCATGGAAGCCGCTAGCAGGGCAGGGAGAACGGTCGTGATTACATCCGACCACGGGCACATCATCGACTACGGCGACGGTGAACACCTCTCACGCAGTTCGGCGTACTGCCACCGAGCGCATGCCGACGTGGCCGCACTGGATCCTGAACGCGAGGTGCTCGTAACCGGCCCACGAGTCTTGACGGCCGACAGAACAGCGGTTCTCGCCGTCGACGAGAAGGTGCGGTACCAGGGGCGCACAGCCGGCTATCACGGAGGCGGGTCCCCCGCCGAAGCACTGGTGCCCGTCTTTGTTCTCGCACAGGACGTGTCGGCATTGGCCCCCGAATGGCTACCGGTCGGCCGAAGCGAACCGTCGTGGTGGGAGGCGAACTCAGTATCCCCAGTGGCGCCAGAAGCGGTGACGACGCCCTCTAAGCGCGGAAAGAAGAGTGTGCCCGTTGACGACTCGCCGAGTCTGTTCGATGAGCCAGTTGCAATCAAGGCAGCGAGGAGCCTGGGCACTCTCGTCATCGAATCTGTCGTCTTCAAAAGACAACTCACGATCGGGGGGCGGCGGCTTGCTTTGCAGCCGACGCAACTCGCCGCCTTGATCGACGCCGTAGCAGCGACCGCGGCGCGCGAAGTCACCATCGGGCAGGCAGCCTCGGCACTCGCCGTCTCGAATCAACGTGCTCGGGGCGCGCTTATGCAAGCAAAGAGAGTCCTCGACGTCGAAGGTTACGAGGTGCTCGCGGTGAGCTCCGATGCTGTGGCATTGAACGCCGAACTCCTCGCCGAGCAGTTCGGCGTCAAGCTGTGACAAGCGCAGTATCTGCACGACGGCGTCGCGAAATTCTCGACGCGCTTCGTCGAGGTACTGTTCCCGCGCACGGTCTCGATCAGCTCGCGGTCGGGCTGGGCCATTTGGAGCGCACATTGGGCAGTGAGCTCGACGCCGTGGCACAAGGGGGCGCTACATTCAAAGCTGTTCGCGGCGAGTACGGATCGGGGAAGACTTTCTTCTCCCGCTGGTTGGCGCAGCAGGCGCTGGCACGTGGCCTCGCCGTCGCCGAGGTACAGATCAACGAGATCGACACCCCATTGCACAAGCTCGAAACGGTGTACCGGCGAAGTATTGAATCACTCCGCACTTCCTCGTTCCCCCCAAGCGCACTGCGCCCTGTTCTGGACGCATGGTTGTTCAGCGTCGAAGATGATGCGGCCGAACAGAACGTCGACGTCGATACGCTCGTCGAGCGTCGCCTGGCAGACGTCGCGCTGCGGGCGCCGGTGTTTCCCATAGCAATTCGCGGTTATCGCCGATTCCTTGCAGAGGGCGACAATGACGGTGCCGATGCTCTCGTCGCGTGGCTGGGAGGCCAGCCGCACGTCGCCGCTGCGGTCAAGCGTCGGGCAGGAGTGAGGGGAGATCTCGACCATTTCCTCGCCCTCGGATTTCTACGGGGGCTCCTCGCAATTCTGTCCGACGCTGGCCACCCGGGCCTCTTGCTGGTTCTCGATGAAGTCGAGACATTGCAACGTGTGCGCAGCGATGCCAGAGCGAAAGCACTGAACGCACTACGTCAGCTGGTCGACGAGGTCCACGACGGTCACTTCCCTGGCCTGTACCTCCTGATCACCGGCACGCCCGCGTTTTTCGAGGGACGGCAAGGTATTCAGCTTCTCCCACCTCTCGCCGATCGCCTGCATACTGAGTTTTCACGAGACCCGAGGTTCGACAACCCCCGCGCTCCACAAATTCGCCTCACCGGGTTCGATGCCGACCGCCTGCTGGAACTCGGTCAACGCGTCCGCGATCTCTACATTCACGACGCGGATGCCCCAGACCGCGTCACCCGTACAGCCGATGACGATTTCCTGCGATCATTCGCGTCCGCCGTTGCTGGTGGGCTCGGTGGTCGCATCGGCATCGCACCCCGGTTGTATCTTCGTAAACTCGTGGACGTTCTCGACAAGATCGACCAGTTCCCGGATTTCGATCCGCGTGTGGACTACGAAGTGCGGATTGCACCGAGCGAGATGAATGAGACCGAGCGCGAAGCAGTCTCGGCCGACGACGTGGATCTCGGGCCGTGACGGACGCGTACGACCAGCTTCACCCGGGCCTGCAGTACCACCTCGCGAACACACTTCGGTGGGGCGGATTGCGGCCGACTCAAGAAGCTGCGGTCGGCCCGGTGCTCCGCGGCGAAGACTGCATCGTGTTGGCACCCACAGCGGGCGGCAAAACGGAGGCGGCAGCGTTTCCGCTCTTGACCCGGATGGCGGAAGAGGGATGGGAAGGACTGTCGGTCCTCTACGTCTGCCCCCTCAAAGCGTTGCTGAACAACCTGCAGCCGCGGCTGGACACGTATGCTCAGTGGCTTGGCCGTTCAGCTGCACTGTGGCACGGTGACGTCGGACAGCCTGCCAGACAACGCATTCTGTCGTCCCGACCTGACATACTTCTGACGACACCCGAGTCTCTCGAAGCGATGCTCGTCTCGACAAAAGTTGACCCTCGCCTGTTCTTCGCAGGCCTTCGAGCTGTCGTCGTCGACGAGATCCACGCATTCGCCGGCGACGATCGTGGCTGGCACCTACTTGCCGTCCTTGAGCGTCTGTCTCGGGTCGCCGACCGACCGCTACAGCGGATTGGGCTCTCTGCCACCGTGGGTAACCCAGAGTTCCTTTCCAAGTGGGTGCAGGGCAGCTTTGACGATCGCCCCCGGAAAGTGGTGGCACCGGAAACTTCAGCCGGTCAAGTTCCGGACATCACCGTCGACTTCGTGCACTCCATCTCGAATGCCGCCAAGGTCATATCGGCTCTGCACGCCGGGGAAAAGCGACTTGTCTTCGTCGATAGTCGTCGGCGCGCAGAAGAGCTCGGTGCGGCCTTGCGCAATAACGGAATCACGACATTTCTCTCACACTCCTCGTTGTCCGCGGCTGAGCGACGGCGATCCGAGCAAGCATTCGCCGACGAACGTGACACCGTCATCGTCGCCACGTCGACGCTCGAACTTGGTATCGACATCGGCGATTTGGATCGCGTTATTCAAATTGGCTCACCCCGCACAGTGGCGTCGTTCTTACAACGCCTGGGCCGAACCGGCCGGCGATCCGACACCTCGCGAAATTGTCTGTTTCTGTGCATCGACGATGATGAACTGCTGCTGTCGACCGGAATGCTCCTTGCCTGGTCGAAAGGTTGGGTCGAACCCATACAGCCTCCTTCGTCACCGCGACATATTGCGGCCCAACAACTTCTGGCGGCGACATTGCAGGAGCACCGGCTCGGGAGATCGACCTGGAAGAAGTGGTGGGGGTCACTGCCTATTTTCGATGAGCATGCAGACGCCATTTTCGACCATCTAGTTCAGAACGGATATCTGGACGCGGACGGCGATCTAGTTCACATCGGTCCCGAGGCAGAACGGCGATTCGGGCATCGATACTTTTCCGAGCTCACGGCTGTCTTCAGTGCACCACCCGAGTTCTCGGTGATCGCAGGACGAAACGACGTGGGCACTGTGGGAACCGAGCTTCTCGTCGGCAAGGTCGAGGGTCCAAGAACACTGTTACTCGCGGGACGCTCGTGGCAGGTTACACACGTCGATTGGAAGCGTCGGAAAGTGTGGGTTGATCCCGTCGACTCCGGCGGAAAGGCACAGTGGAGTGGCCTCCCGTCTGGCATTGGTTTCATGGTTGCGCGATCGATGCGTGAGGTAGTGATGGGAGCCGAACCTCCAGGAATAAGTCTCACGACGCGGGCGAAAGATCAGCTGCGAGACCTCCGGGCAAGCCTCGCTCCCACCGTCAACGCGCGCGGATTCGTTGTGCACCTGCCGACCGAAACTGCCGGTCGGTGGTTCTCATGGGCCGGTACAGCCGCCAACAGGACACTTGTCGCCTCGCTACCTAGTGTCATCGAGACTCGACAACGTGTTGACGAACGTTCGGTCCGATTGCTTCCAGGTGTCACACCGGAGCAAATTGCTGCCGCGATTGCGAACGTGCAGTGGCAAGACCCTGCCGTAGACAAAGGCGCGCTCAGCGGATTAAAGTTCTCCGCTGCGTTACCTGAGCAACTCGCAAGAGAGACCCTCGGCGTGCGTCTGGGCGACCGAGAGTCTGCACAGATCGCCGCATCCGATAAAAGAGTAATCGGGCGCTGGGATGGCGAATAACACCGAGATGCTTACCGTTCTGCGGTCTAGAACCGGGTTGACCGACTGATCAGTCACGCCAAGCAAATGCCGCTCTGGAAAGCGGTGCATTAAAGTCAAGACACGTGAGTTTCTCCGAAATTCGCCAGCGCGGCCTAGTGCCGATAATATCCGGGCTAGACCAGATCACGCCAAGCTCTTGGTCTGCGACGAGATCGTTTAGATCATTGTAAATTGACAGATGAGGACGTGCGGAGATTTTGGTTATGTCTTCCAAGGAGAATTCACCTGCTGCACGCAAGCAATATTCGGAATCAGAGCTATTCTGGAACTTTTCGTCATCATCCTCTCTGTCTACAAGAAGTTTTAACGAACTACATGAAAATGTGAGCGCGGATTTCTTAACTTCATCACGAGCCACCATCTCCAAACCGGAATCTGACAGCAAGATGGAATCATCGAAATTCTCGGAAAGAACGTCATAGCAAGTTAGGGCGACCTCTGCTTGCAGCTCATTCTGAGGCCGCATTTCGGCACTAGTACCGAAAAAATCGGAACCGACGATCCGAACACGCCGACCGGACCGCGAACTTGGCACACGAGGAAGAGCAAATGACGATTTTCCAACGACGCCAAAATTGATGGTTGAATCGATAAGCAATTGAGGGAGCACAGAGGCAGGGTGGCCATCTTTTGAAAAGGACGGAACTCCGTCGTGACGAGCGTCGACGACAACTCGTAGCCATTGAATCCATCGGCCTGCCGGCGAGTAGGTCTGCTCGATAAACGCACTGCAGGCAACATCTACCCAACCGCGCGAAACCAGATTCAGTGAGTCAACCTCCGTCGAAAGTAGACTTTTTGATGACACGATTTGATTCCGATCCTTTGTTGAACAATTTCGTTTCGGTAATCGTCAATCTTGGTAACTAAGCGCCGGCTTGTCGTGATGGTCGGTTGGTAGCGTCAAACTTTGCGCGATTTCCTATAGTTGCTTAGATTGCAAGACTAACCGCGTCCAATCATACGACATGTACTTCTTGAGCATCGGAGAGCCCCAAATTTTCACTGACCCCGACCCAAAGACTAGGGCAACTGCTCAGATGAACCCATCGACCCGTCGGTCGAGTGTACGGGGGTCTCGGGGCCCGTGTCGCGCGGAGACATGCCAGGCGCCGTTACTCGCGTGTCATCGACGCAGAATTGTGAAATCAACCATCGACCCGCCGATGCAGTTCGGCAGCTATACACACACGCCAGGCTGCATCCGTTACCGCAAGTTCATCCCGCTCGTAATTCTTCTTTGCGCGACTAATTTGCTCCACCGACCCTCCGCCGATCCGCAACCGAGTACCACTATTCGCCGCGTGCGGCACCTTCCGCTACCCCCGCCGGTAATACGCCGCCGACGAGAACGCCGCCGTCACACATACTTCGACGTCGCCTTCTGCGAGCGAGATCAAGCCCGTCTCTGCAGTGGCAATGGCGGGCCTGCTGGAAGCCTGGAAGGTCTCAATCCTTCAGTTTGACTCACGGCCGCAGACCTAGGCGCCACGAGTCCGCCTGCTCATCGGTCACACCGGACGACCGAAGAAGTTCCAGTAAGTCTTCCTGACGCGGCTGACCGAAGGCGAGGCGATACAACGCAACCCGCTCATGCGTACGTTTCAATCGCCCCGTATCCACGCTGAGCTGATACGGCATCACATCGCGAATCACCTTGTGTGGCCCCGGGTAGATCCACTCAGGCGCAAGCCCTGGGATGTCAGTGTACGGGGCGTCCTGCCCTGCAAGTCGATAAGCCTCGTCCCACGGGTTTGCGGCGGCCAACATCTTCGACCCGTGCTTCGATGCGATGTTGCGCCGAACAGCATGCCCCCGAAATCGATTGACGCGCCCGTCTCGTTGCTCGAAGTCGACAGGGTTGCCCGGCACGTTCCAGTGCACGAGGTTGTGACACCACGGATGGAAGTCGATACCTTCCTGGCCCACGCTGGTCGAGACGAGAACGAACGGCCAGAACGGAGAATTGAAGGCCTCGCGGATTTCGCCAGGCCTTGCTGAGTCGTCGCTCTGCGCCCCTACTCCGTAGCGGAGAGCGAACCGACTCGTGAAATCGATGTCGCCGCCTTCCTGGAGTGGGTCCTTCGCTTTATACGTGGCTGGCTTGAGCTTGAGCGCACCTGCGGCGTGCCACGCGAACTTGATCAGTGCCTCGTCGTCGAACTCACTGTTGCCTTCCACCTGTACAAGGTGGAAGAGGTATTCGTCGAGAACGGCCTCCAGGTTGCCGTCGGCGCAATAGCTGAGCACCTTCTGCCAGTACGGCAGATCGACTCCGTACAGGTTATCCAGAATCAGGGCCGACTCCCACCGGTTGAAGAGACCTCGCAACCCTGATGCCACGATGGCGGCCGCTCGCCAGCGGCCCGCATCGCTTACCGCTGACGAGTCGACAGACAATCGACCGAACGCTCGCCATGCGCAGTTGGCCGGCGAATGCATCGCGAGTCGCGCGGTCTGCTCGGCCAGTTTCGGCGGAATCCGAGTGAGATCGAGTGACGCACGAGTGCGATGAGTATCCGCGGCCTCCGCGACGTACTCGTCGATCACCGACTTCTGATCGTCTCGGTCGTCGGCACTTTCGATGCCCGCTTTCGCGCCTCGCCCAGCAATGGCGTCCGCGGCCGTGATTCCGGCGACGAAACCACTCAGCGCAGAATCCAGCTTGTCGTCGCTCAATGCCAATGGCCACTGCCAGATTCGAGACGCCACCTCGCCCGCGCCCGATTCTGTGGCGGCCTTCGGAAGTTGAGAACTTAACTCGCCTGCAATTCTCGACTCTGCATATTCGCGATCGAATGGTCGACCCGCAGCCCCTGCGCGACGTAGCGGATCAGCCATATCGGCTAGCCCCGGCATCGGAAAGAAAGGTAGAAACCCGGCCATCGCAGTGAGCTGGTCACCGCTCTTGCGGAACTGCAACCGCTGCGAAACGTTCTCGCTGGACGCCGTGACCGGTCGGCCGGTTTCAACGCCCGATCGCGCGATGCGGCGACTCGCATCGTGGCTGAGCAGCGAAGCGACCGCAGTGGGCGTTGCCGTCCACTGGGAGAACACGAGCTTCTTCGTCATACCACCCGCATCGCTCGAGGCGTACGGTCCGCCGGGTTTCAGGTAGGGCAGCGACGGCGGCATCCACAGCATCGTCTCCCACCCTTGACCGGTGGTCTGATCGATCAGTGCCTGGAGGCGGGGATTCCGCACGGGCAACTCTGCAAAGGAGTCGACCGCCTTCGGATCCAACCGATCCAGCTTTCGCACAAGCTCCTTCACTTCTGTGACGCCGTCTTCGACGTCGTCAGCGACGTACTGGCCGAGCTGGTACCCGTCGAAGAAGTGCACCAGCTCCGGCACCGACTTCCATATGTCCATCGGTAAGACGCTGTCGACCAGTTTCGCCAGCTCGCCAAATTTGATGAACTGCGCGATTGCCTCCGAGGAGATCGCCGGCGACGGGACTTGCCGCTCCTCCACCATCGACTCGCGCACGCGCGGTGGGCGCTCGGTACGGCACATCAAGGCCAGTAATTCGCTGCGAAGTCGATCGCGTAGCTCTCCCGGATCGCGCCGGTTCTTCACGGCGTCTCGGTACTCACCCAGCAGCTTTTCGATGCCCTCTGCGCCCTCTCCCGACGAGCCTTGCGCTAGAAAGCTAAGAACGCCGAGGAATTGCGCCTGATGCGAGTCCCCGGTCTCGGTCTTGTCGTCGATCGGCTTGTACGGGGTGGCTGACAGCAGAAGGACTTTTGCGTGCTTGTAGGTGAAGAGATCTTGTGCGAGCTCGCTGACCGGATCGTCGGCCTTGAGCAGCTCAGTGAATCGTTGGAACTCGTCGAGAATGACCAGGTCGGGTTCCAGGGCGTCGACGCTGGCACGGGCGAGCAGCTTCCGCAGCTTGCTGACAACGGCGGACGACGCTTTGTAGCCTCCGGGGACTTCGGACTTGCCCTTGGTCTGCGCGAGCAAACCCTCGAACAGCTGCAGCACAGACTGTCCGTCGTCCTGACTACCGATGAGATCCCAAAACTTGTCGACGATCTGTTGATCCAGTTGGGCTGCGCCGTGGCCGGGCTTCGCATTGAGCCTGAATTCGAAGTCGGAGACACGCTGCTTGAAGGCATCGAGCGACTTCACGGTCCCCTGCAGAATTCGATACGCAGCGGTTTTCGCCGCGCCGGTGAGCTGCAGGCGGTGCGTGAGGATGACCATGAGCAACGCACGCTCTTCAGCCGTACCCGACCTCCACCCCTTCTCAGGGAAAGAAGTTCTTGGCGTGAGCGATACGAGGTTCACTGGTTTACCCGCCGAGCGATCACCCTTCTTCAAAGCTGTGCTGTTTGCGGCAAGCAGGCTGAGCCTTGTCGACATGTGGATTTGGTTGCCGAGGATGTCGAGCCGCTGAATGTTTTGACGCGCCACATCTGCGTTGGAGCAGATGTAGATGACGTCGATTCTGTCGACCTCTGGGTCATCCTGCAGCGCCTCGATTGCCCGGGCGATCACACCGCGCGCGACCATCGTCTTTCCCAGGCCGGTTTCATCTGCCACCAGAAAGCGTGTTCCGGTCTTGTTGCGGTAGAACGAATCCGTGACATGCTCGACGGTTGCACGCTGGAACGGCCGGAGTTGCTCGAGATGCGACTCGGCACGGAATGACCTGTCAGACATTCGCTTTCGCCTCCATGATACTTGCTGTTGCGATGGCAATCCAGAGGTCTCGGAATCCCTCCGGAAGCACGCCGTGCGGATCGTCGTTCTCGATGATGCTGGTAACAACCCCGGATAACTGGTCCAGCGTCTCTGGGCTGTGGCTGGCGGCCCGTAGCAATTGCTCGAAGAGACCACTCTCGAGCGCATCCCATCGACCGGCGTGACCGTCCGAACCGCCGTCCTCGGGGTCGCCGTCGGATTCTGCCGGTGCGCCGAATGCCAGCAGAAGCGACAAGAAACGCCGGAACGCATCTGGACTGTTGATCTCGCGGGTGATGATCGAGTGCATGCGGGCCGGGATGTCATTGATCAATTCACATTTGAACACGGCCGAACTCGACTGACCGTCATTGTTCGACGCTGTCAACACGACGAAGGCGGTGACGTCGGACAAAGCAAGGCCGCCGAATGTCACGTCGACCGATGCACCACTCGGAACCGATGTTGTTGTGGATTTGTCGGTCAGCAACGATACTGTCAGGCTCACTCCCGGAGTGGCAGGAATTGAATCATCGCTCGTGAGGTGCAACCGGTAGGTTTCGTCGGACTGGCTGAGTTCGGATCGCATAGGCAGCGAGGCGATGCGCCGCAGGAAACCGTCGAGGGCAACCTGAGTGTCCTCGTCCTTCGCGCCCGCTTGCTCGATCGTCGTCGGCTGCAAGATGGATGTGAACCCGTCCTTACCGAGAAAGGTGTCGACGCCGAAGGCGCTTACACTGCCGGTGAGCTCGACCAGGATTTCGACGTTGCCGCCGAGCCCATTTCGGGTTGCATTCGCCGATCCAATGAACAAGTGCGCCAACTTGGCCCGCTCCACGCAGTACAGCTTGGCGTGCAGACCAGAGAGCACCGGTCCACCGGTTGACTCCTCTTCGTCTGCGGGGATTCCCGCTGTGGGCGAGAGAACATACGCATCGTCAATCCAGTCGGCATTTTCTTTACTCAACCCGTCGAGCGCCTCCTGACGGGACACAACTGTCAGCGAACCCTTCGCATCGTCGGCGATTGTCTCGAATCCGTCGTCGGTGAGGAAGGGGGATACCAATAGATGCTTATACCCGGAGAAGTCGATTTTTGGCCTGGGTATTTTTGGAACACCGAAGATGTGGAACGTCAAGTCTTTTGAGCCAGGGGGTGGTTCCCATAGTGTGCGGTGAACCTCCTCCGCAAGCGCGTCGATGTTCGCCCCACGGTCGGCGGACAGCGTGGGCGTGACTGTCGTCGGTAGGTAGCGAAGAAAGTCGACGAGTGGCTTGTTCTGCGGCCGTCGGGTTGACTCGATCTGCCCGTCGAGGGTCAGGGCAACATCCCACGACCGATCACGAGTCAAGTTGCGACTGAGAACAATCAGCCGCAGCTTCACGTCAGCCGTGTCGAAGTTCTCGTACCGCGCCAGCCAGATCTTGGGGTGGAACACGAAGCTCCCGCTCGGCCGCACAGCATGTAAGGCGGGCTCCATCAACGTGTGCAAGCGAGAGCGATTCGGTGGCACTTTGATCAGACCGCTCTGGTGAAAGATGTTGATCTCGCCGATGCTTGCTTGTACAGCCGCAATGGTCTCTAGACGATCTGCGGAGTCAGCTGCAGCACTTCGTGACAGTGCGAGCGACGGCAGCATCGCGCTGTCGAGGTCAAGGGTAAACGTGGTTCCCACAACCTGAGATACGAAATATCCCGCCGGCGGCTGGAGGCGCTTCAGGAGCGTTGTTCGACTATCAGGAGGCAGCATGCCCGAGTCCTTCCGCAATGTCGCCGACTAGTGTCTGCACGTTCGGCCAGCGGTAGACGAGCTGGCCGGCCCCCGATGCACCAGCCCAATTTTTCAGCGCGCGATCGTTATTCAGCCTCGATTGTTCGCCCTTGTTAGCACGCTCGCGGGTTGCAACAAGGCGGCGCAGGTGCGACGACGACGCTGCCTTCGTTGCCTCATCTGCCGTTACAGCAGCAATCCATTCGTCGACAAAGACCTTGGTGCCCGGTGGTATAGGCGTCGAGCGACCGCGGTCCACCGACAACCAAAAGTCGGCCACGTCCCAGCTCCGAAGCTCAGTGGCATGGTTCGCCGTTCGCTCCGCCCACTCGGCGAGTAGATCGCGATATGCTTCGACATATCCCGCCTGGTCTGACCCTTTCACCCCGTCGTACTTCTCGGCGACTAGAAGGTTGTATAGCAGCGCAGCCCCGTTGATTGCCAGCGAGAAAAGACGGGCGTGTCTAACCGTGGCTCGAATGGTGCCTGACGCAGATTCGAGAGCTGGGTGGTCCCAGGGCGATTCGAAATCGCGAATGTCAACATTCAGACCATTGGTCACCAGGTGCGCCAGATAGGACGTCGGCGACGTCGCAAGTATTCGCTCCTGGAGCCAGGCTGCTTCCGCAGGCGTCATCGTGAAACCGGACTCGACGTCGCTCGGGAAGCCGGCGGGCGCCTCGACGCTTACCTGCCACGCGGATCTTGGTCCACTGTCCTCTCGGATGCCGAGTTTGCCAAGTGCCGACCAGTAAATACTGGAGGGCAGGATGGTGACGCCTTTTCCTGCGATTCTGCCTATCAGACCCTGCGTGTGGCCCGCTGCCTTCATCGTCTCGATGAACACACGTTCGCGATCGTTGGCTTTCGACACAACCGCGGTGCCGGTGAACTTGGCCGCAGCCGCAGCGTGGATCCAGGGAATGAACAAGAAGTACCGAGCTCGGGTATGCACGGTCGAGGTTGCCGGAAACAGCTGGTCTGCAAGGCTGTCACGCACCCCACCGATACCAATGTCATCCAGCGTCGCCGTGTCGGCGAACATCTTCACCAGCTCACGCATTCGCCTTTCTTCGTCAGGTGACGTGTCCAACCAGGCTATGTCTGACAAGTGAAAATCCTCACGTAAATTCGCACGGCGACAGCATCTTGCTGCCCTCACCCTTCGATGCTGTCCTCCCCTACATTAATCAACCCTCTACGGGCGGAAGGTTCGAATCACCGTGCATAGCGCTCGCTTTGGCCTCGGTAGGGCGAGGAGTCGCCCCTACTGCGTTCAAGCCGGACCATGGGGAAGCTCCAGCGATCACCGATGCGCGGTTGGCGGAGAGCAGGCGCTGCGCGGACTACCTATCGAGGTCACAAACCGTCCGTCTCAGCGAAACACTAGGTGAGGTAGGCCGGCGGCATGCTGGCGGACCTTGCTTCGTACCGCTCAACCGGCTTCGTCCGGGCCAAGCCGTGGCGGCGGGTAGTCGCCGTAGATCTGGCGGTCAGGGTCCGCGGAAAAATGTTGAGCCTGGGCTCGTCTAATGACCTCCCCATCACGGCGGCGCTTGACGGCGACTCGCTCACGAATGGCCCAGACCGCTCCGATCACTGCCACAATTAGTCCTGTAATGCCCCCGCCAAGTTGGCCGTCACCGAGGTTACCTATTCCCCCGATTAGCCCGAAGGCGATAAGCCCGACGGCAGTTCCAAAGCGGCGCTTCGCCCTCGTTTCTTCGTCAGGGTGCGCATAGAACGCACGAACACGCTTATAAACTCGGCTGAAGAAACCTGGTCTTGCTGGCTCACTGCCGACTTGCGATTGGTCCGGTAAGACCGAGCGGTGAGTAGGTGTCGGAGTCTGACCCGCGCTTGGACGTTCGACGAACATCGTCGAAGCAACGTTTCCGTGAAGACTCAGCTGGTGCCCACAATTTCGACATTTTTTCTTGGTGGACATTGCCAGCTCGGAGACACCGAGCGTGACTACGCCTGCAGACGCGCGGCCCATTTTGCGCCCCGCATGCGCGAGGTCAGAGTTTGTACAGCTCTTGCAGTCACGACAACCGGTGTAGACCCTGGTAGGCATGCAACCCAATCTTTGTGCCCTCGATCGCGGCTCCTCCGCGAGTGTTGTTGTGCTTATCGGCACCGGAGTCAAGTTCGTTAGCGAGCGGTGTGAGCCCCACCGTTGAGGTTCGCTGGACTCTTCGACGTAACACCGTTCTCTTGATGCACGATCGTCAATGACGGGATCTGAACCGCCAGAAGACCACAGGCTGAGCTGGGTGGGGTAAGTTCTCCGGCCTGGGGGTCTGCGGAGCAACCTGACCGCGGAGAGATCGACAGCCCGACTGCGTCGAACCCTTAGCCGCGTCCGTAGTCGCCCTCCAAGGAGGACCAAGCGCAAACGGGAAGTCTTGTTCCTTGCTACCAAAATATGCGCGAGTCACCTCACCTGCAGGCCGGGCACCGGTTGTTCCAGTTCCCAGGGTCAGTAGGGCCATGAGTGCAAGGGCTCGACGGCGGCCAGAAGCTCATTGCGCCCCGGCGTGTTGGCGAGCTGCCCTGTCTACTAGAGCCTCGCTCTGGGCGAATGGTGCCCGCGCCCTGCGCCTCGACGTGCCTATCAGTCCGCGTGAGCTCGACCCGGGAGTAGAGGCGATTTGTTAGGCGAGGCTCAGCGTTCCGACATGCCCCGCAGAGGTTGTGTCGACCGGAATGATGGTCCTGAGCGATACTCCGGGGATGAACACCTATGTTGGCATTACATGATGGTCGAGAGTGCTGATGAATACGACCTCCGACTCAGACGAGAAGCCATGTCCTGGCTGACGATTCGAACCAATGACGGCCTGGACGCCATCTCGAGTACGGATCTAAAGGATTTTACCTTCGACGGTCAGCCGTTGAGACTAATGGACCCCCAGCGGGGCATTCGAAAGCCACGGCAGATTGATGCCGCACTATCAATTCGGACCGTTTTCAGTAGACGTAGAACGACAACGCGACCATACGAAGACGAGATGGGCGACGACGGACTCTTGCGATACAAATGGCGTGGAGAAGATCCTGACATCCCGGACAACCGCGCCTTGCGGGAGGCGATGAACCGGCAACTACCTTTGATATGGTTTTTTGGAGTAGAGGTCGCAATGTACCAACCACTCTTTCCTGTCTACCTGATTGCAGAAGAACCGCAATTGCATCAATTCACTGTCGCTACGTCCGATGTCGCCGAGCTCATCGGAAGTGGCACGAACATAAACGAACAAATGAAAAGATACATTCAAGTACAGAGCAAGCGAAGGCTACATCAACCGGTATTTCGAGCCAGTGTGATGCAAGCGTACGGCACACGTTGCACCGTATGCGCTTTGGGACTCGGTCAGCTCCTTGATGCAGCGCACATAATTCCCGATCATGACGAGGCTGGCATACCTTCGGTGAGAAACGGACTGAGTCTTTGCAAGATACATCACGCGGCATTTGATACGCAGATCCTTGGTGTGCGGCCTGATTTCTTTGTCGAAATTCGGACGGACTTGTTACTAGAACACGATGGACCGATGCTTCAGTACGGATTGCAAGAAAGGCACGGAAAAGAGCTGATGGTATTGCCAAAATCTGCATCGAGACCGGATCCCACACTTCTCGACGTGGCGTACCAAAAATTTCGTAATTCCGCCTAACCCGCTTTTAAGGCGCGTGAGTCCTTACGGATTTCGACTCGTCGATGCGCTTAAGATCAACGCACAGGCCTCCATTTCAGACCCCCGCCGCAGCCCCCTGGTCCGCGCAAATGCCCACCCATCGCATTTGCGAACACCTTCGCCCCCAAGAGCGGCCGCACCCATCACCATGAGCCTCTCGGCCCCTCCCGTCCTTGTCGAAGTGCGGTAGGTCGCCCCCGGTGATCATCTTGCCGGCCACCGTGGTCTCCGGGACAAACGCAGAATCTCGGCCGTCCGGGTTCGCGATCACCTGGCGAAGTGGCTGGCCCCATGCGAGCGCGGCGCGACGGCGTCTAGGTCCCGCGCCTCTACGTCCGTACCGAAAGCACGCGCTTAGCTAGTAGCAACCGTTTCAACAATCACCACATCCAACCGCCTCGGCCCATGCACCCCCTCCACCCGGTTTAACTCGATATCACTCGTCGCGCTCGGGCCACTGACGAACGTCAGCGGCCGCGTCGCATCCAACACCGCAAACGCCTGCGGAACGGTCTCGACCACCTGATCCGCCCGCACGATGCAGATGTGGTGATCGGGCACCAGGGTCAACGCCCGCCGGCCTTGCGCGAAGCCGGCGTCGAGAACAATCGTCCCCGTCGCGGCAATCCCGACCCTGCAGCCTGTGACCACCGCATCGACTGAGTCGAACTCATCGACCGATAAGCCGGTGTCATAAACCGTCGACACACCCTCCACCCAAGAAGGCGGCAAATCGACCGGCACCACGACGCGGGCACCCTCGCCCAACAACCCGTGAACCGTCGCCGCAATCTCGGACTCCGACACCCGAAACACCTGCGCCCGATAGTCGTCGACCGTCTCAGCGAAACGATCCACGTCGCCGGGCCCGACCAACGATGCCCGGTCGTAGTCCCGCGGCACCTCGGCGCCGACAACACCTCCCGCCGTCGCCGACCGGATCCGCTCGAAGATCACATCTTTACTGCTCATGGGTACGCGCCCACCACTCACGGAACGTTTCCTTCGGCGGCGCGGGCATGTCCCGGCTCGTCGTCCACAACGACCCTGGGAACGGTAGGGACTCGATGTGACCCTTCTTCCCCGCCAGCAGGCGGCCGACACCCGCGGCCTTCTCCGCCATCCCGAAGCGTTTGGGCGAGTTCATCGCCCACCCCGCCGCGCGCATCGCAATCTCCTGACCGCCGGGAATGCCGCCGCGCTCGGAGTCGACCTGCTCGGCCCGCAGATGCACCAGAATGTCGGGGATGTTGATGCGCACCGGACACGCATCGAAACACGCACCGCACAGCGACGACGCATACGGCAGCGACGCATTCGGGTCGTCGTGCCCGGTGGTGCCCGTCAACTGCGGGGACAGGATCGCGCCGATTGGACCCGGATACACCGAGCCGTAGGCGTGCCCACCCGTCCGCTCGTACACCGGACACACGTTCAAACACGCACTGCACCGAATGCAATGCAGCGCAGCGCGGCCCACCTCGTCGGCAAGCACGTTCGTACGCCCGTTGTCCATCAACACCAGGTGGAAGTTCTGCGGCCCGTCGCCCTCGTGCACCCCCGTCCACATCGAGGTGTACGGGTTCATGCGCTCGGCGGTCGACGAGCGCGGCAGCAGCTGCATGAACACTTCGAGATCAGCGAATGTCGGCACCAGTTTCTCGATACCCATCAGCGTGATGAGGGTGTCGGGCAGCGTGAGACACATGCGGCCGTTGCCCTCGGACTCGACCACCGCCAGTGTCCCCGTCTCGGCGACACCGAAATTCGCCCCGCTGATCGCCACTTTCGCGGACAGGAACTTGCGTCGAAGGTGCTCGCGTGCCGCCATCGCCAGCTCGCGCGGTTCGTCGGTGATCGAGCTGTCGACGCCGGGCATGCGACGCAGGAAGATCTCGCGAATCTCCGCGCGGTTGCGGTGGATGGCGGGGACGAGGATGTGGCTCGGCTTGTCGTCGCCCAGTTGGACTATGAGCTCGGCGAGGTCGGTCTCGATCGCGGCGATGCCCTCCGCTTCGAGGTACTCGTTCAGCCCGGTCTCCTGGGTGGCCATGGACTTGACCTTGACCACCTCGTCACTGCCCGTGGCCTTCACCAGGTCGGTGATGATGCGGTTGGCTTCGTCGGCGTCGCGCGCCCAGTGCACCACTCCCCCGCGGGTGGTCACGTTGGCTTCGAGCTGTTCCAGCAGCTCGGGCAGTCGCGACATCACGTCGGTCTTGATGGCACTGCCGGCGAGCCGCAGCTCTTCCCAATCGTCGCACTCGGCAACGGCATTGAGGCGCTTCTCGCGGATGGTCTTGGTGGCGGCGCCGACGTTGTGGCGCATCTGGGTGTCCTGCAGGGCGCGTTTCGCCGCTTTCGGGAAGCTTTCGTCGCCCCGGATATTTCCGATACCGGGGGATCCCAAAAAGGTGGTCACACTGCCTCCGTCGACGCCAGGATTTCGGCCAGGTGGACGGTCTTGACGCCGGTTCGCATGCGGGACAGTCCGCCGCCGATGTGCATGAGGCACGAGGAGTCGCCGGCGCTGCACACCTCGGCGCCGGTGGAGAGCACGTTCGACATCTTGTCCGAGAGCATGGCCGTCGACGTCTCGGAGTTCTTCAGCGCGAACGTTCCGCCGAAGCCGCAACAGGATTCGGCTTCGGGCAGTTCGACGAGCGTCATCCCTCGTACGTTGCGTAGCAGCTCCAGTGGCTTGTCGCCGACCCGCAGCATCCGCAGTGAATGGCAGGTGGGGTGGTAGGTGACGCGGTGGGGAAAGTAGGCGCCGACGTCGGTGACACCGAGGACGTCGACCAGCAGCTCGGACAGTTCGTACGTCTTGGACGCGACGGCTTCCGCACGGACGGCCAAGTCCTCGTCACCGGCACGTCGGGCAACCATCGCGTGTTGGTGTCGAACGGAACCGACGCACGAACCCGACGGCGCCACGGCCACGTCCCAGGTCGCCTCCTCGAACACCTCGACGTGGTGACGGACAAGCGGCGCAGCCTCTTTGAGGTATCCGGTGTTCACGTGCATCTGCCCGCAGCACGTCTGATCGGCCGGGAAGACGACGGTGTGGCCGAGCCGTTCGAGCAGCGACACCGTCGCTTTGGCCGATTCGGGGAACAGGGCGTCCGCCAGACACGTGGCGAACAGAGCGATGCGCATGGAGCCTCCTAGAGCGTGGACCCGCGCCAGCCGTGATCGGTGCTGCCGCGCACCACCAGTGACGGGCTGAACGTGAGCTGCTGAAATTCGTGATCCACCGGCGCAGCGACCTGCTGCAACAGCAGTTCGGCTGCGGCCCGGCCCAATTCGGCGCGAGGCTGCGCAATGGAGGTGAGCGGGACTGCGGCGCCGGCGGCGTAGTCGATGTCGTCGTACCCGACGATCGCCAGCTCCTCCGGAACACGCACCCCGCGCTGGACGCATTCCTGCAGCACACCGAGTGCGAGAAGGTCGTTGGCGCAGACGACGGCGGTGGGCCGGTCCGTCGCGTCGAGGATTTGGGCGGCAGCTTTGGCGCCGGCCTCGATGGACAGCGACGGCGCCCACAGCGTCGACATGCGGGTGCTGGCCGATTCGGCGACGGCGTCGAGGGCGCCGGATCGTCGATCACGTACCTGCCGAATGCTTTCCGGCCCGCCGACGTAGACGAGGGTGCGATGTCCGAGGTCCATCAGGTGCCGTGCGGCGAGGCGCCCGCCATGGACGTCGTCGACGGCGACCGAGGACCGGCCCGGTGCACGGGAGCCGCGATCGAGCAGGACGACGGGAGTGCCTTGGCGGTCGAGTTTGTCGAGCATCGGAATGTTCTCGCCGACCGGACTGAGCAGAATCCCTTGCACGCGTTGCTCCATGAGCAGTCGCAGTTGGCGATTCTCGCGTTCCTCCGACTCACCGCTGCCGACGATGACCGTCAGCAAATCGCTTCGATCGGCGACGGATTCGGCGCCTGCCGCGACGTCGAGAAAGAAGGGGTTTCGGGCGTCGAGCACGACGACGGCGAGCATGCGGGACTGGCCGGCGCGGAGTTGGCGGGCAGCGTCGTTGCGCACGAAGCCGAGCTGAGCGATCGCCGCTTCGACGCGTTCGCGGGTGGGGGCGGAGACCATGTCGGGCTTGTTCAGCACGTTGGAGATGGTTCCCATGGAGACACCAGCGAGGGCTGCGACCTCGCGCATGCTGGCTGCCACGTCTCACCCCCTTTCTCCTGCGTTGGGGTCATTGAAACGGTTTACCGGTAGTTGCGCAAGCGTGGACACCCTGCGTGAGTTCGTGTCGGCCTCCGCCGACGGTCATGCGCGTCGATCAGCAGTTATAACGATTCAGTCACAGAGATGAGTGATCGGGGTCACGGGGTTGACGCGTGGCCCTCATCACTTCTAGCTTCTAACCACTCAATGAACCGTTTCAATCAGACGCGTTCAGATCAACGGAGGTTGCTTGCATGAGCGTCCCCAGCACGACGACGCCCACCGCTGTTCCCCTGCTCGAAGTCCGCGACGTCACCAAGTCGTTCGGAAGCGTCGCCGCTGTCTCCGGTGTCTCGTTTCCCCTCTACGGCGGGGAGGCCCACGCACTCGTCGGCGAGAACGGCGCCGGGAAGTCGACCATCGTGAAAATGCTGGCCGGTGTCCACAAGCCGGACTCCGGCACGCTCCTCTCTGGAAGCACCGAGATCACCCTCGGCTCCCCCGCCGAGGCGAAAGCGCAGGGCATCGCCGTCATCTACCAGGAACCGACGCTCTTCCCGGACCTGACGATCGCCGAGAACATCTACATCGGCGCGCAGCCCACCACCCACGGACGCATGATCGACCGCAGCGCGATGAACGCCGCCGCCGACGCCCTCTTCACCCGCCTCGGTGTCCCCCTGGACCCCGATCGTCTCGCCAGCGGCCTCTCCATCGCCGATCAGCAACTGGTCGAGATCGCCAAAGCCCTGTCCACCCAAGCGTCGGTGATCGTGATGGACGAGCCCACCGCCGCCCTCTCCGGCAACGAAGTCGCGCGGCTGTTCAGCGTCGCCCGATCCCTCTGCGCCGACGGCGCCGCAGTCCTGTTCATCTCGCACCGCTTCGAGGAAATCTTCGAGCTGTGCCAGCGCGTCACCGTGATGCGCGACGGCCGCCACATCTCCACCTCCCCGCTCGACGGCATGACCGTCGACGACTTGATCAAGCAGATGGTCGGCCGCGAACTCGGCGCCCTGTACCCCAAAATCGACGTCGAACCCGGCGCGGTGATCCTCGAAGTCCAGAACCTCTCCCGCGCAGGGGTGTTCTCCAACATCAGCTTCGACGTTCGGGCAGGCGAGATCGTCGCGCTCGCCGGACTGGTCGGGGCAGGTCGCTCCGAAGTCATGCAATCCGTGTTCGGCGTCGACCCCCGCGATTCCGGTGTAGTGAAGGTTCGCGGCAAAGAACTGAAAGCGTCGAACCCCAAGGCCGCCATGCGCGCCGGCATCGCCCTCGTCCCCGAGGATCGTCGTCAGCAGGGCCTGATCCCCGAGATGTCGATCGAGCGCAACGCGACGCTGACTCGCTCGGCTGCGTTGGCGCGCTTCGGTTTCCTCGTCGGCGGCGCCGAACGGCGCTCGGCGTACGACTGGACCCGCAAGCTCCAGACCAAATTCGCCCGCATCACCGACCCCGTCGGCACCCTCTCCGGTGGCAACCAGCAGAAAGTGGTGCTGGCCAAGTGGTTGGCCACCGACCCGATCGTCCTGATTGTCGACGAGCCGACCCGCGGTATCGACGTCGGCACCAAAGCCGAAGTCCACAAGATCATTTCGACGCTCGCCAGCGAAGGCGTCGCCGTCGTGATGATCTCCTCCGAACTGCCGGAAGTCCTCGGCATGGCCGACCGCGTGCTCGTCATGCGCGAAGGCCGCATCGCCGCCGAAATCGACCGCGCCCATGCCACCGAAGAATCGGTCATGTTCGCCGCCATGGGAACGGAGTCCGCAGCATGAGCATCACCACCCCGCCTGCACAGACGGCCGAGCCGCTGAAGCCGATCACTCGCGACGGCCCCTCCCTCGTGGAGAAGGTCCTGCGGATGCGATCGCTCGGCATCCTGGCCGCGCTGGTCGTCCTGATCGCCGTGACGGCGGCGACCAACAGCTCGTTCCTCTCCGGGCAGAGCATCCGCGACCTGCTGCTCGCTGCGTCGATCATCGGTGTGCTGGCCGTCGGGCAGACCGTTGTGATGATCACCAAGAACATCGACCTGTCCGTCGGCTCGGTGCTGGGGCTCTCCGCTTTCGCAGCCGGATCGGTCATGAAGTCCGGGGCGCCAATCGTTCTCGGCATCCTTGCGGGCATCGTCGTCGGCACCGTGTGCGGCGTCTTCAACGCGCTGCTGGTGCGCTACGGCGGAGTTCCTGCGCTGGTGGTCACGCTCGGCACGATGTACATCTTCCGCGGCATCGCCTTCTTCTGGGCCGGCGGCGAGCAGATCACGGCCGACGAGATGCCCGGGGCGTTCCTCGATCTCGGCACCGCCAACGTCCTCGGTGTCCCGGTGTTGGTGCTCGTCGCGGTGGTGGCCCTGATCGGCGCCGGCCTCTACCTCGCCCGCTACCGCAGCGGACGCGACCTCTACGCCATCGGCTCCAACGGTCACGCCGCCGAACTCGCCGGAATCTCCGTCGGCAAGCGCACTCTCGCCGCGTTCGCCTTCTCCGGGGCCATGGCCGGGATCGCCGGCGTCATGTTCGCCGCACGCTTCGGCACCGTCGACGCGGCCGCCGGAACCGGGTACGAGCTCAACGTCATCGCGGCGTGTGTGGTCGGCGGTGTCGCCGTCGTCGGCGGTGTGGGCACCGTCTGGGGTGCTGCACTCGGCGCCCTGCTGCTCACCACCATCAACAGCTCGCTCCCCGTGTTGCAGATCGATCAGTTCTGGCAGCAGGCCATCGTGGGCGCGCTCATCCTCGTCGCCATCGCGGCAGACCGTATCGCGGCAGTGCGTGCCGCCCAGCAACTCCGGAAGAGGAGCGCTCATGTCGAATGATCTCGCCACCCGCCCCGACGCCCCTGCTCCCGCCACCCCGCAGACCAGCCGGCTGCGCGAGTTGCTCGGCAGCTGGGACACCGCGATCATCTTCCTGACCATCGTCGTGGTGCTCGGCGCCTCGGTGATGAACCCGGACTTCGGTAGCACCACCAACTTCACGTTCCTGGTGCTCGACCTCGCTCCGATCTTCCTCATCGCCCTGCCGATGACGCTCATCATCGTTACCGGTGAGATCGACCTGTCTGTCGCCAGCACCCTTGGCCTCAGCGGTGCCGCGATGGGGTGGATGTGGAACAACGGTTTCACCATCGAAGCAATCATTCCGATGTGCATCCTGCTCGGCGCGCTCCTCGGAGCCCTGAACGGCTTCCTGGTCGCCACCCTCGGGTTGCCCTCTCTCGCAGTCACGATCGGCACACTTGCCCTGTTCCGCGGGCTTGCCTTCGTGCTGCTGGGCGACACGGCCGTCTCCAACTTCCCCCGCGTCTACACCTCATGGGTGACCGGAACGATCGGGGACACCCCGGTACCGAACCTCGCCATTCCGCTGGTGATCCTGGCCATCGTGTTCGGCGCGGTGCTGCAGTTCACCTCGCTCGGCCGCAACATCTACGCCACCGGCGCCAGCGCCACCGCCGCTCGATTTGCGGGTATCAACGGCAACCGCATCAAGTTCTGGCTCTACGTCGTCGCCGGTGCGGTAGCAGCTCTCGCCGGGGTGCTGTGGAGCCTGCGGTACTCCAGTGCCCGCGCCGACAACGGCTCCGGTCTCGAATTGTCCGTCGTGGCAGCGGTTCTCCTCGGCGGCGTCTCCATCTTCGGAGGCAAGGGCCGACTCGTCGGAGTCCTGGCCGCCGTGGTGCTCCTCGCGGCACTGCAGAACGCATTGCGTCTCGAGGACATCTCCAACGAAGCGCTGACGGTCGTCACCGGAATATTGCTCATCGTCGCGGTACTACTTCCCAACATCATTACCCGGGTTCGCACATCACTTTCTCGCCCCTGATTTTTCACCCTTCACGAAAGGTTCCTCATGTCCCGAACTTCTCGGCGCCTGATGCTGGCTCCGATGGCAGGGCTCGCAGTCCTGTCCCTCGCCCTCACCGCATGCGGTGGTACCACCCAGGACTCGGCCACCGACTCGTCCTCGGACAGCGCCCGCCGCGTCACCGGCACCGCCAACCCGGATGCGCCGATCACGAGCGGCCTCAAGTTCGGCTTCTTGCCCAAGCAGCTGAACAACCCGTACTCCGACATCGAGGTCGCGGGCGGCGAGAAGGCAACGGGAGAATTCGGTGGCGAGTACAAGCTCGTCGGCCCGAACGACGCCAGCGCATCCTCACAGGTCTCCTACATCAACACGCTGATTCAGCAGCAGCAGAACGTGATTGCGATCGCGGCCAACGACCCGAACGCGGTGTGCCCGTCGCTGAACCAGGCACGCGACGCCGGCATCAAGGTCGTCACCTTCGACTCCGACGCGTCCAAGGACTGCCGAGACCTGTTCATCAACCAGGCCACGACGGAAGGCGTCGGCGAGGCACTGGCCAAGATGACCAGCGACCAGATCGGCGGCTCCGGCAAGATCGCCATCCTCTCCGCAACTCCCAACGCCACCAACCAGAACGCCTGGATCGAGGTGCTCAAGCAGCAGCTCGCATCGAACCCCGCGTACTCCGGCATCGAGCTCGTCACCACCGTCTACGGCAACGACGACGATCAGAAGTCGTTCCAGGAGACCCAGGGTCTGCTGCAGACCTACCCGGATCTCAAGGCGATCGTCTCCCCGACCACCGTCGGCATTGCTGCTGCCGCCCGCTACATCTCGGGTTCGTCGTACAAGGACAAGATCGTCCTGACCGGCCTCGGCACCCCGAACCAGATGCGGGAGTATGTCAAGGACGGAACGGTCAAGCAGTTTGCGCTCTGGGATCCCACCGATATCGGCTACCTCGCCGCCTACGCGGGCGCAGCCCTGGCATCGGGTCAGATCACCGGCGCCGAAGGTGAGAAGTTCAAGGCCGGCGAGCTCGGCGACTACACGATCGGCGTCGACGGGGAACTGGTCCTCGGGCCGCCCACCGTCTTCGACAACGCCAATATCGACCAGTACAACTTCTAGAGATGAACCGGTACTGCTTCACGCTGCAGCTCAGACCGGAATCGGTTCCGGAGTATTCCGAACGTCACGCCGCGGTGTGGCCCGAGATGCTCCAGGCGCTGAAAGCCAACGGCTGGAACAACTATTCCCTGCACATCCGTGACGACGGCCTGATCGTCGGATACGTCGAGAGCGAGAATCTCGACGCGGCGCAGGCAGCGATGAGCAGTACCGACGTCAACGCACGGTGGCAGGCCCAGATGGCTCCGTTCTTCACGGGCCTCGGGTCTGCCACCCCCGACGAAGGGTTCACGCTGTTGCGCGAGCTCTTCCACCTCGAGACTCAACTTGAAAGTGACGTGTCATGACCACCGCTGCTGTACAGGACATCTCGGCGCTCGCCGATTTCGGCATCGAGGTTCCGAGCTGGGCTTACGGCAACTCGGGCACTCGGTTCAAGGTCTTCACCACCCCCGGCGTCCCCCGCACACCGTTCGAGAAGGTTGCCGACGCCGCCGAGGTCAACCGCGTCACCGGCGCCGCTCCCCGAGTGTCGTTGCACATTCCGTGGGACAAGGTCGACGACTTCAGCTCGTTGGCGTCGTTCGCCGCCGACCACAAAGTCGCATTGGGCGCCGTCAACTCCAACGTCTTCCAGGACGACGACTACAAACTCGGCTCACTCACGAACGCCGACAAGCGGATTCGTGCGAAGGCCGTTGCGCACCACCTCGAGTGCATCGACGTGATGCGGGCGACCGGATCCAAGACTCTCAAGCTCTGGCTTCCCGACGGCACCAACTACGCAGGGCAGGACTCGATTCGGGCCCGGCAAGACCGTCTCGCGGAATCGCTGCAGGAGATCTACGCCGGCCTCGACGCCGACCACACGCTGCTCATCGAGTACAAGTTCTTCGAGCCGTTCTTCTACCACACCGACATCCCCGATTGGGGCACGTCGCTCCTGCACTGCCTCGCCCTCGGCGACCAAGCAAAGGTCGTGTTGGACACCGGCCACCACGCGCCGGGCACCAACATCGAGTTCATCGTCGCGCAGCTCATCCGGCAGAACAAGTTGGGCGCGTTCGACTTCAACTCCCGTAACTACGCGGACGACGACCTGATCGTGGGCGCCGCTGACCCGTTCCAGCTGTTCCGCATCATGCACGAGATCGTCTCGGTCGGCGCTCACCTACCGACCTCGGGCATCAACTTCATGCTCGACCAGTGCCACAACATCGAACCGAAGATCCCCGGCCAGATCCGCTCGATCATGAACGTGCAGGAAGCGACGGCCAAGGCTTTGCTCGTCGACGCGTCCGCGCTGGAGAAGGCTCAGATCGACGGCGACATCCTCGGCGCACACGCGGTTCTGATGGACGCGTACAACACCGACGTCCGCGGCCTTCTCGCCGATCTTCGTGAGTCACAGGGTCTGGACCGGGATCCTGTCGCGGCGTTCGCCCGCTCCGGCTACATGGAACGAGTCGAGACGGACCGCGTCGGCGGACAGCAGGCTGGGTGGGGAGCGTGATGCTCGAACGCATCGCGCCTCGCCGAACCCGCATCGGTTTGGTGGCCGGCGGACTAGGCGCCTACTGGCCCCAGTTCCCCGGCCTGCTGGCGACCCTGCAGCAGTCGGCCCGGTACGTCACCGAGCGCTTCGAGAAGCAGGAAGCAACGGTGATCGATGCCGGATTCGTCTCGGATGCAACCGAATCGGTAGTGGCCGCCGAGAAGCTGCGGATAGCCGACTGCGACCTGGTGGTCATCTTCCTCACGACGTATCTGACATCGTCGATGGTGCTACCCATCGCGCAACGCGTCGACGCCCCCATTCTGCTGATCGACCTCCAACCCACCGAGGCGATGGACCACGCGACCACCGGGACCGGTGAGTGGTTGGCCTACTGCGGTCAGTGCCCACTCCCCGAGGTGGCCAACGTCTTTCGCCGTAGCGGGATCGACTTCCGCTCCGTGTCCGGCTACCTGCACGACGAGAACGCCTGGTCGCGCATCGACGCGTGGGTCGGCGCCGCGTCGGCACGCGCAGCGCTCCGGCATTCGCGCCTCGGCCTGATGGGCCACCTCTACCCGGGGATGCTCGACATCTCCACCGACATGACGCTGCTCTCGTCGCAGTTCGGTGCGCACGTCGAGGTACTCGAGTTCGACGACCTCCGCGTTCGGGTCCAGGCCGTCACCGACGCTCAGATCAGCGAGCGACTCGACATGGCCCGCAGCGTCTTCCACATCGACGACTCGGTGGTCGACGACGACTTCGCCTGGGGCGCGAAGGTGTCCGTCGGTTTGGACCGCTTGGTCGACGACTTCGGTCTCGACGCCATGGCCTACTACCACCGCGGCCTCGACGGGGAACTGCACGAACGCCTCGGTGCCGGAATGATTCTGGGTGCATCGCTGCTCACCGCCCGCGGCGTGCCGCTGGCCGGCGAATACGACATCCGCACTGCCGTGGCCATGCTCATCGCGGACCGACTCGGTGCCGGCGGATCGTTCACCGAACTGCAGGCACTGAACTTCCGGGACGGCGTCGTCGAAATGGGGCACGACGGGCCGGCTCACCTCCAGATCTCCTCCGCCGAGCCACTTCTGCGCGGATTGGGCGTCTACCACGGCAAGCGCGGCAACGGGATCAGCGTCGAATTCGACGTCCAACCCGGCCCGGTCACGACGTTCGCCATCGGCCAGAACCGAGACGGCTCCTTCACCTTCATCACGTCCGAGGGAACCGTCGTTCCGGGTCCGTTGCTGCAGATCGGCAACACCACCTCCCGCGTCGACTTCGGTCGCGATCCCGGCGAGTGGACCGACGAGTGGAGCGCCACCGGAACCGGTCACCACTGGGCGCTGTGCACCGGCCACCGCGCCAAGGACATCAAGGCCGCAGCAGAGTTGCTCGGCATTTCGTATACCCACGTCTAATCAGGAGCTGTCTCAGTGAGCACGATCGACGATCTCATCGCCCGGTCCAACCGACTCGGCGCCGATCCGCGCAACACCAACTACGCCGGAGGCAACACCTCCGCCAAGGGCACCGAGACCGACCCCGTCACCGGTGAGGATGTAGAGCTGTTGTGGGTCAAGGGGTCCGGCGGCGACCTCGGGACGTTGAAGCCGGCCGGATTGGCCGCTTTGCGTCTCGACAGGGTTCGCGCGTTGAAAAGCGTCTACCCCGGTGTCGAACGCGAAGACGAAATGGTCGCGGCCTTCGACTACTGCCTGCACGGCAAGGGCGGCGCCGCGCCGTCGATCGACACGGCGATGCACGGACTGGTCGAGGCCCCGCACGTCGACCACCTGCACCCGGACTCCGGCATCGCGCTCGCGACCGCCGCAGACGGGGAAGAGCTGACCCGCAAGTGCTTCGGCGATCGCGTCGTATGGGTCCCGTGGCGTCGACCGGGATTTCAGCTCGGCCTCGACATCGCCTCTATTGCTTCCGCCAATCCGCAGGCCATCGGCTGCATCCTCGGTGGGCACGGCATCACCGCGTGGGGCGACACCAGCGAGGAGAGCGAAGCGCGGTCCCTCGAGATCATCCGCACGGCCGAGCAGTTCCTGGCCGACAACGGTCGGGACGAACCGTTCGGGCCAGCTCTTGATGGCTTCGGCCCCCTGTCTTCGGATGATCGACGAACGAGAGCTGCTGCCCTGTTCCCCCTGATCCGCGGGCTCGCCTCGACGGACCGACCGCAGGTTGGCCATTTCGACGACAGCTCAGTGGTGTTGGACTTCCTTGCGTCGGCCGAGCACACACGGCTGGCGGCGTTGGGAACGTCGTGCCCCGATCACTTCCTGCGCACCAAGGTGCGCCCGATGGTGCTCGACATGGCTCCTTCTTCACCGTTGGAAGAGGTTGCTTCACGGCTGCGTGAGCTTCACGCCTCCTACCGCGAGGACTACGCCCGCTACTACTCCGAGCACGCCGACGCGGACAGCCCCGCGATGCGCGGCGCCGATCCGGCCATCGTGCTGGTGCCCGGTGTCGGCATGTTCTCGTTCGGTGCGAACAAGCAGACCGCGCGTGTGGCGGGTGAGTTCTACATCAACGCCATCAACGTCATGCGCGGCGCCGAGTCCGTCTCCACCTACGCCCCCATCGACGAGCGGGAGAAGTTCCGCATCGAGTACTGGGCGCTGGAAGAGGCCAAGTTGGCGCGCATGCCTGCACCCAAGCCTCTTGCCACCCGCGTCGCATTGGTCACCGGGGCCGCGTCGGGCATTGGCAAGGCCATAGCGACACGGCTTGCGGCCGAGGGGGCGTGCGTCGTCATCGCCGATCTCTCGCTGGAGAAAGCTGCTGCGGCAGCTGCTGAGATCGGTGGGTTGGACGTTGCCGTGGGCATCGCGGCGGACGTCACCGACGAGGGTCAGATCGCTGCCGGGTTTGCCGAAGCAGTGCTGGCGTTCGGCGGCGTCGACCTTGTCGTCAACAATGCCGGGCTGTCCATCTCGAAGCCTTTACTCGACACGACCTTGCAGGACTGGGATCTGCAGCACAACGTCATGGCCCGAGGCTCTTTCCTTGTCTCCCGTGAAGCCGCGCGCATCATGATCGAGCAGGGCATGGGCGGGGACATCGTCTACATCTCGTCGAAGAACTCGGTGTTCGCCGGCCCCAACAACATTGCGTACTCGGCAACCAAAGCCGATCAGGCGCACCAGGTTCGGCTGCTTGCGGCCGAGCTCGGTGACCACGGCATCCGCGTCAACGGCATCAACCCCGACGGTGTGGTCCGCGGCTCGGGCATCTTCGCGGGCGGGTGGGGCGCCAAACGTGCAGCCGTCTACGGCGTCGAAGAGGAGAAGTTGGGCGAGTACTACGCCCAGCGCACTCTCCTCAAGCGCGAGGTTCTTCCGGAGCATGTGGCCAACGCGGTGTTCGCGTTGACCGGCGGCGAACTGACCCACACGACCGGGCTGCACATCCCGGTGGATGCGGGTGTTGCTGCCGCGTTCCTCAGGTGAACGCCTACGCAGCAGTTGATCTCGGTGCGTCAAGTGGTCGTGTGATGCTCGGGCGAATCGTCGATGGTCGCATTACGTTGACCGAGATGGCGCGGTTTCCCAATCGGCCCGTGCAGCTGGGCGGGTCGCTGCACTGGAACATCCTGGATCTCTATCAGGGAGTGCTGGACGGACTGCGGACGCTCGTTGACTCGTTGGACGTTGGTTTGACATCCATCGGGATAGACACGTGGGCCGTGGACTACGCGCTACTCGACGCCGACGGGCGGATGCTCGGGGTACCGTTTCACTACCGCGACACGCGTACCGACGGTGACCACGAGGACCTGTTCCTGCGCAACGGAATTGCCGCCCTACCGTTCAACACGGTCTTTCAACTGCAGACCGAGCGGCCCGAGGTGTTGGCTTTGTCGGCCCGCTTGCTGATGATCCCGGATCTGTTGGCGTACTGGCTGACCGGGGTGCAGGTGGGCGAGGTGACGAACGCGTCGACCACGGGGTTGCTCGATCCTTTTTCCAGGACGTGGGATCGCGATTCCATCGCGTCGCTCGGGCTGCCGTTCAACGTGTTGCCTTCCCTGTTGTCACCAGGCGAGGTGATCGGTTCGCTGACTTCGGATGTCTCAGCGCTCGTTGGGTCACCGTCGTCCGTCGTCGCGGTCGGCACTCACGACACCGCGTCGGCCATCGTCGCAGTCCCCGCGTCGACACCATCGTTCGCCTACATCGCTTCGGGCACATGGTCTTTGGTGGGGGTCGAGACGACGGAACCCGTTGTGACGGAGGAAGCCCGCGTCGGCGGCTTCACCAACGAGGCCGGCGTCGACGGCACCGTCCGCCTGCTGCGCAACGTCATGGGGATGTGGTTGGTGCAGGAGTCGCTGCGGCAGTGGGAGCGAGACGGGCTGACCGTGTCGCTGACCGAGTTGCTGGACGAAGCTGTGGGGCTGCCCGGCTCTTCAGTGATCGACCCGGACCTGCCGGTGTTCCTGCCGCCCGGCGACATGCCCGCACGCATCGCGGCCGAATGCTCGGCGGCCGGGGTGCCGGAGCCGTCCAATCCAGCGGAAACGATCCGGTGCATCATGGACAGCCTTGCTGCGGCGTATGCCCGATCCGTCCGTACTGCAGGTGAATTGGCGGGGATCGACGTCGAGGTGGTGCACATCGTCGGAGGGGGATCGCAGAACACACTGCTGTGTCAGCTGACCGCCGACGCCACGGGTCTTCCCGTCGTCGCGGGTCCGGTCGAAGGGTCGGCGCTGGGCAACGTGCTGGTGCAGGCGAGGGCGGCCGGGGAGATCGAGGGCGGGTTGGCGGAGCTGCGGGCGGTGGTGCGGGAGTCGTTCGAGTTGATGGAGTACGTGCCCTCCTCCCCTGGTTCCGATTCAGGGCGCTCCTGACTCGGGAGATTCCACGTCAGCCGGTGGACCTCCCTACCGATTTCGCGAGTGAAATGTGCAAGTGCTCGGGAAATGTTCCTCGCTGTTGCCCATTGGACTCGCAGAATCATGGCCACGCCCGCCGCCGCCTGCACATCATGCCCTTGCGCACCCGCGTCGATGGGTATTCGATCGACGCAGGGAAAGGGGTGTCCAAATGATCTACGACCTCGCACTCGCCGATCGAGTCCGCGCCGCCCTGTCCGACGAGGAAAGCCTGCGCGAGCGAAAAATGTTCGGCGGCCTCGCGTTCATGGTCAACGAGAAGATGGTCGTATGCGTCGGAACCGGTGGAGGCGCCCTCCTCGTTCGCGTGTCAGGTGACCGCGACGCCGACTACCTAAAGGTCGACGGGGCTCGCCGCGCGGAGATGGGCACAGAGCGGTCCATGGGCGAGGGGTGGATCACCGTCGACGACGCAGCGTTGACAGGCGAGGACAACCTGCGGTTCTGGATAGACGCGGTTCTCGACTACAACTCAAACGTGACGGGAAAGCGGTAGTGTCCTGTGTCACTGACTTGCTGAAGCGAGATCGGATATGAGCGACGAGATAGCTACCGACGGCGGCAGCGGGCGTAGCTACTCTCCCCCGGCCCGTCGCCGATCGCTCTCGGAGAAGCCGGGAACGGCCATCGGAACCGGTGACACCCGCTTCCGGTTCTGGTAGTCCGCCACAGCCGAGAAGGCCGCCGACACTCCCACACTGGTAGTCGCGTACGTCATCGACTTGTCCGCCTTGAAACCGAGCCGGCGGCCGGTCTCGACCGCGTCCATGTTGGCGCCGAGGAACACGAAGTCCCAGTTGTACTGCGACTCCTGCTGCTCGATGAGCGACCGCACCGCAGCGTGCGTCCACTCCGTGCTGGCGTTCTCGTGCCCGTCCGTCATGACCAGTACGGTGACCGAACCCGGTCGCTCGTCCTCGGGCTGCGCGGCCAAGCTCGTTCCGATGTCGGTGACCAGCTGCCCCAACGCGTCGTACAGCGCCGTCGAGTTGCGAGGCTGCAGAACAAGATTGGGCACGTCCTCGATCGGACGGTTCTCGTAGACCAACTCGTACTCATTGTCGAACTGAGCGAGCGTGACAACGGTCCGGCCGTCATGACCCCGCTCGGAGGCGATGAACGCGTCGAACCCGCCACGGGTGTCGTCGGCAATGGACTGCATGGATCCGGAGCGGTCGAGCAACGCGGCAACGAGAGACAGAGAAGAGTCGGTCATGAAAACTCCCAAAGGGTGATGCGGCCCGAGAAAGGCCGTGGAGCGAACTGATGAGGGGACTGTAGAACGGGGTACCGACAAGTTCGATCGAGCTAGGTAAGAGCCACGACAGTGCCGCCGGAGAACAACGAATCGTGCAACTCGATCTCGGCCGGGGACGTCCCCGCGGGGACGTCGAACACGAGAGTTGCGACGACGGAGTTGCCCGGGTTGATCTGCGTGACGCTGATGTTCGGGTCGTTCGTGATGGTCGCGACGGTGTCGGCCGAGAACTGACGGCCGGCAGCGTCGAGGAGCTTCTGGGACGTGATGTCGAAAAGCTGCTGACGGTCGCCGATATTGGCCGCACTGAGCGTGACCAGGACGTACTCCCCCTGCGGTGTCTGCTCCACGTAGTTCTCACCGACGCTCGTCACGCCCGGCTGGACGGATTGCACCACGAACTCGAACTTGCCGTCGCGCACCGGAACTCCGATACCCGGACTCGATTCCGTTTCCGGCTCGCTTGCCGGAGCGGAAGCATCGACTGCGCTCGACGACAGTGAGGCCACCGAGCTGACCGACGACGAATCCGACCCACCGGAAGCCAGGTTGACGACAACCGCCACAGCTATAACGACGCCCAAAGCCGTCAGGATCTTGTGGCGGGCGGCCCAGTTCTTCTTCTCCGGCTGCTGAGGCGCGGGGTTCTGCGGGTACGTCATGACTGCGGTCCTTCCGGTCGACATCGACACCGGGCGGTGTCGCAATGACTCCACGAAACCGCAGACAGGAGGCGCAGCGGATCGTCGAACCGGTCGCGCTCGTTCCTACTTTCGGTCGGTCCGTTCGAACGATCCGCTTGTCGGTGTCCGGCCGTAAGCTCGGCCCGATGACGACCACCGCTGCCAAGGTCCGGCGCCGAGCCGCGACCACCGCGATAGTGGCGTTCTGTCTCTTCTGCACGTTCATGACTGCAGGTCTGGCCGGATTCTCGGGTTCGCCGCCGTGGAGTGTCGCCGTTGGCAGCGTGCTGAACTTTGCGGCGGGAGTCGCCCTGATCTGGCGACGGCAGAAACCCTGGCTAGTACTCGCCGTCAGCGTCGCTGGTCCACTGCTCTTCCCTACCGACGGAACCGCAGCACTGTTCGCACTGTTCGCGGTAACGGCGGTTGCTCGTGGGTGGCGGCTTGTCGGTGCAACTGTTGTCGTCTTCTTCGCGTGCTCGGCGTCGCTGAGCTACGACGCGTACCGGCGCAGGGACTATTCGGTGTTGACGATCGGAATCCGGGTCGACAAAACGGGCCCCGCGCCGGAATGGAATCTTCCGCTGTGGGTGCCGTGCATGGTCGCTCTGGGTCTTGTTCTGATTGTGCTCGGGATCGCGTATTTCAGGCGAACAAAAACCGATCTGGACAACGCCGTCCGTTCCCGAGACCACGTCACCGCACAATCGGCGAAACTCCGCGAGGAAATGCTGCTGACCGAGGAACGTGCCCGCATCGCACGCGACATGCACGACACCCTCGCTGCCGGTCTGAGCCGTATCTCGTTGTTGGCGGGCGGGATGCAGGTCAACAGTGGCGACGGTCCGGCGAAGGTATCCAACACGGCGTCACTCATTCGCTCCACGGCTCATGATTCGCTCGACGAACTCAAACGCATCATCGGGGTCCTGCGCGGGTCCGACACCGGTGGCATCGATTCCGGTCGCCGCAGCATCGCCGGAATCGGCGATCTGGTGGACAGCGCGCGTACGACGGGCATGCGGGTGCGCTACGTCCAGGACGTCGCACCGGGTGATGTGGGGCCGCTGACGAGCCACGTCGCTTATCGAGTAGTTCAGGAATCGTTGACCAACGCTCACAAGCACTCTCCGAGTTCACCCGTGCAGGTGTCCGTCGGCGGTTCCGACGCGAGCGGGCTCACGATCGAGGTACGCAACCACCTCGCCGGTACGGTGTCGTCGACTCCTGGAGCCGGCCACGGCCTCGGCGGCCTCACGGAGCAGGTCGGCAGCGCGGGCGGACACCTGACATCGGGCGCTGCGCAAGGCGGATTCGTCGTCACGGCCTGGTTGCCCTGGTATTCCTAGGACTGTCGGACCAGCCGGTTACGGTTGTTCCACCATGACATCGCCTTTCGAGATCAGGGTCGTCCTTGCCGACGACGACCCGTTCGTTCGCCGCGGGGTCGCCGACATTTTCGCGGCGACGCCGGACATCCGCGTGGTGGAGAGCGTGTCCGACGGCGACGAAGTCCCGGACGCCGTGCGCAACCACCGGCCGCACGTGGTGTTGATGGATCTCAAGATGCCCCGAGTGGGCGGGCTCGAAGCGACCCGCCGCATGATGGCGCTGCCCGAACCGCCCAAGGTGGTGGTGATGACAGCAATGGACGTCGACGATCTCGTTGTGCAGTCCATCGAAGCAGGGGCTCACAGCTTCCTGAGCAAATCCGAAGCGCCCGAGACGTTTCAGATGTCCATTCGCGTCGTCGCTGCGGGCAAGACCCTGTTCTCGGAGGAGTCGGTGCGGCAGATCGTCACCGCACGTCCACGGGAATCGACTGGTGGACTCGAACGGCTGACCGACCGCGAAATCGAAGTCCTACGCGTCATGGCGACCGGCGCAACCAATGCCGCGATTGGCCAGCAACTGTTCCTCGGCGAGACCACGGTGAAGACGCATTTGAGCTCGGTGTTCCAGAAGCTCGAAGTGGGAAGTCGAGTGGGCGCGGCGTTGGTGGCGTTTCGGGCCGGGTTGGTGAGCTGAGTACTCCGCGAGGGCGGGGCCGCTGAGATGTCGGTGCCGGACACTCCGACGAAAACAATTCGCTGCGTCCTGGGCGGCTTCAGCTCGGCATCTAGGACGTCGACCCGACACCGCCGACTCTGGAAGGGTGGCCACCATGTCCGATACGACCACCGGCCCTCTTCCGACCCACATCGGCTGGGCGATGCTGGCCGTCCAGCCGCTCTATATCCTTGTCGAGGTCGCTCTCAGCTTCACGACAAGCAGCCCATACAGCCTGTTGGACAACACGATCAGCGACTTAGGCGCGACTACGTGTACCGATATCACCTACGCGTACGGCCCTGTCGCCGTCTGCTCGCCTCTGCACGCGGTCATGAACGGAGCATTCGTCGTGTCCGGCATCGCCCTGATCGTCGGCGCCCTCCTCAGCAGACGAAGCTGGCCAGAGCGTCGCAGCTCCACTGTCGCACTGTGGCTCATCGCTGTTGGAGGAGTCAGCTCGGTGGCAACGGGGCTGGTGCCGCTCGATGTCGATCTGGAACTACATGTGCTGGTGTCCGCGCCGTCCTTCATCGCGTTGCAGCTCGCGATGTTTGCTGCTGCCAGAGCCTTCACCGGATTCGGCTGGATATCGACGAGCGCGTGGATCATCGGTGCTGTCACGGTTGCGTCGTCCGTCGCCTTCTTCACGCTGTCTGGAAGTGAAGATTTCGGCGGACTGCTGGAACGACTGGCCTTGTGGCCAGTATTCCTGTGGATGGGCTGGGTGGGGACAGTCGGGACGCGCTCGCGTGGGTTACATGCGGTCAGCGATCGTCCGCGCTGAAGACGTCAGTCGGGTGTTCGGATCTGCATGAGATGCTCGATCCCACGCAAGTCCGAAGCGTTCCTCGTCAGCAGTCGCGCACCGTGGGCCAGTGCTGTCGCAGCGATCATGATGTCCATGGCGCGCGCCTGCGGCCGGCGCCCGCTGGCACGAACCGCAGCAGCCAAGATGCCGTAGCTTCGTGCAACCTCGGTATCGACCGCCAGCGGCTCGAACTTTCGCTCAACGGCAACCAAGCGCTGCAAACGGGCCGCTCGCTGCTGCGGATCCAACGCAACCAGCACGCCGAAGTGCAGTTCTGCCAGCGTGATCGAGCTGATAGCGAGTTCACCCTCGACCTCGTCGAGATGGTCGGCAATGACCACGCTCGTGTCGAGAACTGTTCTCATGCCTGCCAAGGGTCCCTGATCTCGTCGTTTCTGTCGGCCAGGTCGTCAGCAAGCGTCGGATCTGCGGGAGCCGCAAAGACCTCGGAGACCTCCGCGTAGGTGTTCCACTGCTTGCGCACTGCCGGCCCGAGAACAGCACTCGCGCGACCAGACACTGTGATCAGCATCGATTCACCGGCTTCTGCGCGCTTGACGTAGTCGGACGCGTGCTGGCGCAATTCCTTCAGCCCGATGGAGTCCATGCCAAGAGAGTAGCACCTCTGCTACCTGAGTGGACCGGATGGGATTCGCGAGCGGATTGATACAACCCGAGCTTTAACGCAACCGCCGGACACTCATCGCCCCCAGAGCTTCATCCTGGGGAAACGACGCCAGCAGGCGGATCAGATCGTCCCGACGCGTCCAATGCGTGATGTGTGGCAACGCGGACAGGTCGGCGCTGAACACCGTCGCTCAGGCGGGTGTCACAGCCCCAGCCGGGACGCCAATTCCGGACCGCCGACGTCCCGGATGAAGTCCGGATCCCCGCACACGACCAGTTGGTCACGCGCCCTGGACAACCCGACGTAGAGGCGCTCGCGCGAGCGGTCGCGATGACCGGATTCATTGACGGCTAACACGACTGCGCGCCGTTCGAGCCCCTTGAATCCCAGCACGTGGCCGTAGAACACCTGCTCGGTATCCCAGAAGCTGTTCCAGTACGCCTCGTGGCCCTCGCTCTGCCGCGACACCTGCTCGGGATGCCGACTTCCCGTGGTCAGCATCGCCAGATCCTCGGGTCGCCAACCGACGTCCAACAACGCGTCGATCTGATCGTCCGCGCGATCAAGAGCGTCGTCGACAGTGCACGGCACCATCGTCACCTCGGGACCGTCTCCACCGAGCAACCGTATCCGGTGGCCCGCCAACGGAGTGAAGCACGACGCGATCTGACGAGTGTTGCGCAGGTTGTGGTCGAGGACGATCGGGACGAGTTGCAACGGAGGCGTTCCCTGCCGGTCGAACACCCGCTGCGCCTCGTCGCTGAAAAGAAAAAGCCCACCGCCCTCGGGATCGCGCAGCGACTCCACGAGCGGATGCCACCACGCGTCTGCAAAGTCCTGCGCTTCGTCCACCACCACGGAATCGAATCGGTGCCCCCACTCCAGGTCGCCGGCCAACCGGACCATCTGCTCGGGCAGGTCCTGTTCCCAGAACTTCACCGTCGACGCGGTCCGCACGGATTCATCCGGCCCACTGGCAGCACCCCACTGCATTCCCAATGCGTGAAACTCCCCCACATACGCCGGGCGCTCCTTCCACGGCCAGGTGGACGTGAGCCGACGCAGGTAGGACGCGAGACCGTGCGAATAGCACAGCAACGCAACGCGTTCACCCGATTTCGCCAGGCGTCGCGCTTGCTCGACGGCCAGAAAGGTCTTGCCGCTGCCGGCGCCGCCGCGCACTTCGACGCGTCTGAGCAAGCGGATGGCGTCGAGGATCACTGCCTGCTGGTCGGTCAACGCGTTGACTTCGTCCTCGTTGGCGAGTGCGCGTGCGAGGACGTCCTTCTGCGGTAGACCTCGACCGCTGAGGGTTGCCGCCAACTCGTCGACGCCGGTGACCGACAGCGAGCGTTGGTTGGACTCTTTGCTGCTCAACAGCTTTCGCAGCGTCGGCAAGAGCTGGTTCATCTGCGTGCGGTCGATGACTCTCCACCGTGGACAGCCGGGCATGGCGAAATCAGCAGGCAACTGGGCGTTCGGCAGTACGACGACGTGATCCCACCGCACCCGTCCCTGCGTCCAGCGAGGATCCTTCTCGACGTAGTCCCGCAGCGAATAGCTTGCGCCCAGGACCTGATTCACCGGGTCGATGCGAACGTCGTCACCGCGGCGTCGCTGCCACCACGTCTCACCGTCGTGCGATACCTGTCCGCCCTTGACCTCGATACACACGACGCCCAGTCCATCGAGTGCGACCACGAAATCGATCTCGTGGTCCTTGCCGCGGTCGGTGACTCGCTGATTCGCAGCGATGAAATCGTGCTCACCGAGCTGGTTCGACAACGCCGTCCACACTGCCGTCTCGGCGCTGTTCACGAGCTGCGGGTTCTCCGGCTGACGCACAGGCATGCGGATACCGTGCCATGTCCGAGTCCGATTGTGTCGAAACCCTGCGGGAATGTGCGAACCACGATTCGATGGAAGTTCCGGAGAAAGGTGTGCCCATGGCGTATGACGACGAACTCGTGGAGCGGGTGCGCGACGCTCTGTCATACCAGAAACGTCTGCGTGAGCTCAAGATGTTCGGCGGAAAAGGATTCATCGTCAACGACACAATGGCGTGTTGCGTCGGAGTCGGTCGGGATGCCTTACTCGTTCGCGTCGACAGCGAGCGCGACGCCGAGTACCTGAAAATCGACGGGGCCCGTCGCGCCGACTTGGGCGATGACCAGTCGACAGGTGAAGGGTGGATCACGGTCGAGGACAAGGCTGTGGCCACTGACGAGGGTCTGAAATTCTGGGTCGATGCGGCGCTCGAGTACAACAGTATGGTGACCGGCGGGGCGTACGGCGAAGCGTCGATCGAGCTCTCCGATCGGGGAAGCCGTTCTCGCTGAACGACTGTGTCATCGGGAAGCGTCGATCACGTCCAGGAATTTCCTCAGATCCACCGCCAACTCGGCAGGATTCTCCATCGCGGCGAAATGCCCACCGTGGTCCGGTAATTCGGTCCAATGCACGACGTCGAACTCCTGCTCTGCGAGGTGCCGGATGCCGATGTCGTGCGCAAACATGATGGCGCCGACCGGTTGCGACGGCTTCTGCGGCTGATCACCCCACGCACCGGCGTCCGCTGCGTAGACGATGTAGGCGGCACTCCCGGCGCAGCGGGTCAGCCAGTACAGCGTGACGTGCGCCAGAATTCTGTTGCGGCCCAGCGGTCCGTCGGGTTCGGCGTCGAACGGATAGGTCCACGCCCGGAACTTGTCCAGCATCCACGCCAGCTGACCGACGGGACTGTCCGTCATCGCGGCGCCGATCAGCTGCGGCCGCGTCGACTGGATGGAGATGTACCCGAACTCGGACTGCATGAATTCCCCGACGCGACGGTAGCGGTCTAATTCGACTTCGGTGCAACGCTTTTGCTCGTCCTCGTCAGGTTCCTGGAAAGGTGCGCCGATGGACCCATTGACGTGAATGGCCGTGCAATGGTCGGGGTCGAGACGACCCATCGCCGGTGCGACGCCGGCGCCGTAGTCGCCGCCCTGCGCAACGTACGAGTCGTATCCGAGGTGACTCATCAACTCCACGAACGCCCCCGCCACACGGTCGGTGCTCCATCCGTCGCCCGTCAACGGCGTGGAGAACGCGAATCCGGGGACGGAAGGCACCACCACGTCGAACGCACGACTGTCCGCGTCGTCCGGCTCGGTCAGCATCGGGACGAAGTCGAGGAACTCCAGGTACGACCCCGGCCACCCGTGGCACAGCAGAACGGGTGTGGCATCGGCACGCGAGGACCGCACATGCAGGTAGTGGATGCGCTGTCCGTCGATCTCCACCAGGAACTGCGGGAACGACGCAAGCTGCGTCTCGATGTCTCGCCAGCTGAAGTCGTCGACCCAGGTGGCGGCCAGCGACGTCAGGACGGAGATGGGAACACCGGTACTCCAGTCGTCGTCGCCGAGGGGTTCGGGGAGACGGGCGTCGCGAACGCGTCGGGCCAGGTCGTCCAGATCGGACTGCGGAACGTCGACGGTGAAGGGAACGGGCGGCTTGGTGATGGTCATGTATTCATCGTGGCAACTATTGCGGACAACGATGGACCTCTTTGCGTGAACAGCCCGAGGTCCGAGGCGTGAACACTCAGTAGACTGGAGCACGTGTCACACGAAGCAGCCACCCCACTCGCGTCGGGGACGATTTCGGTCGAGGCGAGACCGGATGCGGTGTTCGCCGTCCTGACCGATCTGACGACATTCTCCGAGATGGCCGACGAAACCCACTCGATGCAGTGGTCGAGCGGCGACTCCGCCCGGCCCGGCGCCAAGTTCAAGGGCCGCAACCGCAACGGAATGCACCGATGGTCCACCACCTGCACCGTCACCGACGCCTTCCCCGGCAAGGTGTTCGCATTCGACGTCCACTACGGTCCGACGTCGATTCCGATCGCGCACTGGCGCTACGACATCGAGACGATCGATTCGAAAACTACAGTGACAGAACGTATGTGGGACCGTCGACCGAGCTGGTTCGTCGGAATCGGCGGTCTGGCCACGGGAGTCCGCGACCGCGGAACAGTCAACACCCAGCACATCGAGGCCACCCTGCAGCGACTTCGGCAGATGGTGGACGCCTCCGCGCAGTGAGGATGCTCGACGACACGGCTCGGGCCATCCATCACACCAGTTCGACGACCTCGAGCCCACCATCGGCATGCTGACTCCGCAGCCGCTTCTTGTCGTACTTGCCGACGCTGGTCTTGGGGACCTCGTCGATGAATGTCCAGCGCTCCGGAAGCTGCCAATGCGCGACGCGTCCGTCGAGGAACGTTCGGAGCTCGTCCGCGGTCACGCTCTGCCCGTCGCGCACCACCACGGCGACCAGGGGCCGCTCGTCCCACTTCGGATCGGGAACCCCGATGACAGCGGCTTCCCGCACGGCGGGGTGTTCCATGACGTGGTTTTCGAGTTCGACCGACGAGATCCACTCGCCACCCGACTTGATGATGTCCTTCGAGCGGTCCGTGAGCGTCAGGTAGCCACCCTCGGAGATAGTGCCGACGTCGCCGGTGCGGAGCCACCCGTCGTCGAACTTGTCCGTGGTGTCGTCGCGGTAATAGCTGCCGGTGATCCACGGTCCGCGCACTTGGAGTTCGCCGACGTGTTGCCCGTCCCAGGGCAGCTCGGTGCCGACGTCGCCGACCAACCGGGCGCGGACGCCGGACACGAATCGTCCTTGCGTACAACGCAAATCGAATTCTTCCTCAGGTGACAGTCCGGCGTCGGGACGGCCCGACGTGCCCAGCGGCGACGTTTCCGTCATGCCCCAGGCTTGCGAGATGTGGACGCCGTACTTGTCGTGGAAGGCGCGGATGACGCTCGGTGGGCACGCGCTGCCGCCGACCGAGACGTCGCGCAGGCACGACAGATCCGTCGGGTGGTCCTCGACATACACCAGGAGCGCCTGCCAGATGGTGGGCACGGCCGCGGCGGCGGTGGGCCGCAGCGCTGTCATCATCTCGGCGAGTGGGGCCGGCTGCAGGAAACGGTCCGGCATGATCAGCGACGCCCCGACCATGAGGGCCGCGTAGGGCAGGCCCCACGACATCGCATGGAACATGGGCACGATGGCGAGCACCGTGTCGGACTGGTCGAGCGCCATCGCGTCGGTCATGCAGACCTGCATGGAATGCAACCAGATCGACCGGTGCGAGTACACGACACCTTTGGGATCGCCGGTGGTTCCGGAGGTGTAACACATTGCGGCAGCGGACCGTTCGTCGAGCTCGGGCCAGTCGAACTCCTCGGGCTGACCGGCGAGGACATCGTCGTAGCCGTGCACCTCCATACCCTCGGGCGCCCGTACCCCGGCGGGGTCGGCGCCGACCACGATGAGATGACGCACCGATGGCATGGTCGGCAGCAGCGGCCCGAGCAGAGGGAGCAGGCTCGCGTCGACGATGATCACGCGGTCGTCGGCGTGGTCGACGATGTAGGTGAGTTGCTCAGGGAACAGACGGATGTTCAGGGTGTGCAGCACCGCGCCCATTGCCGGAATGGCCATGTAGGCCTCCATGTGGGCGGAGTTGTTCCACATGAAGGTGGCCACGCGCTGGTCGTCGTCGATGCCGAGGGCGCGCAGTCCGTGCGCAAGTTGGGCGGCGCGACGGCCCAGGTCTGCGAATGTGACTGTGGTCGGACCGGTTTCGCTCCAGGTGGTGACCTCGGCGGACGGGTGAATCGACGTGCCGTAACGGACCAGTTGTCCGATGGACAGCGGGGTGTCCTGCATGGTGCTCTTCATCAATCGCACACTACTTTTTCGCGGGCGGGGCGGCGGGGAATTCGGCTACCGCCCTCCGGCCGAGAGGCGCGCACCCAGCCTGACCACGGCCTGCTGCAGTTCGGGCGGACTCGCATCCTCGAAGTCGGCATCGAATTGCGCCAATTTCGCTGCCACCGCGTTCCACGACCACGCTCCTAGTTGCACACGACACGTGTCGGTGCCCAGGTCCTCGACACTGCCGTCACCGATGTACGGCGCGATCGCCGACGCGTCGATGTGCATGGTTGCCTGACCGACACAGCTCCACTCGCCGTCGTCGCTGCCGCGAAACCGCCGGCGTAAGAACTCGACCGCGGAGCCACCCGGAGTCGGGCGGGGCGAAAAGCGGAGTCCCGTCGGCATTTTCGGGATGATGCGGTCGACGCGAAAACTGCGCCAGTCGTTCCGATCGAGATCAAAGGCGACGAGATACCACCGCGAGTTCGACGCGACGACCCCGTGGGGTTCGACGCGGCGCGATGGGCCGGTCTGGTAGTCGAAGCGCACGATCTCGTGCGCATGACTCGCTGAGGCCAGGACACGGAGGACATCCGGGGCGACCAGGTCCGCGTTCTGATTCGCGGGCATCGCGGTGACGGTGAACCCGGCGACCCGGTGCCGAATGCGCGAGGGCATGACGCGTCGCAACGTGGCGAGGGCACGGTCGGCAGCGTCGCCGATGTCCGCCCCGAGGGCCGGAACCACCTGCAGCGCAACGGTCAAGGCGATGACCTGGTCGTCGTCGAGCAGGAGTGGCGGGATCTGGCTGCCGGCGTCCAAACGGTATCCGCCGTCCGACCCCCGCAGAGCGGCAACGTTGTAACCGAGTTCGCGCAAGCGATCGACGTCGCGCCGAATCGTGCGCGGGCTGACACCCAAGCGATCGGCCAGCAGAGTGCCCGGCCAGTCCCGCGGAACCTGCAGCAACGACAGGAGGGCGAGCATACGAGAGGACGGTTCGGACATGTTTTCAGTATCGCGGGCAATCAGGTCAGGATCTGACCTATTGCCATGGAATCGTCATTCGTGTCAGCAACTCGAACGAAGGATTCTCAGATGACGATCATCAACGCCCTCCACATCAACCTCGACGGCAACGCCCGAGAGGCGCTGGAGTTCTACAAGGCGGTCTTCGGCGGTGAGATCCTCGCCTTCCCCTACGGTCAGGTCGAAGCAGGGCAGGGCCCCGGCCAGGAGGAGCAGATCGCGTGGGGACAGGTGACTGCGCCCAACGGCTTCCACATCATGGCGTACGACGTGCAGGACTCGCTGCCCTACAACCGCGGCGAGAACCCGTTCTACAGCGCGGTGCGCAGCACCGACGCCGACGAGATCAGGGCCGTCTTCAACGGGCTCTCGGACGGCGCCGAAATCCTCGTTCCCCTTGGACCGGCGGTCTTTTCGCCGCTGTACGGAAAGCTAGTCGACAAATTCGGTGTGGTGTGGATTCTGGATGTCATTGCTCAGTGGACATAGCGGAGGCTGCTTCAGCCTTGATCTGCTCGAACTGCTCGCCCATCGCGGCGGCCAAAGCCGTTGCGCCCGAGAGCGGTCGGACCATGACCATGAAGTTGTCGATCAGGCCTTCGTCGTTGAAATGCAGGAAGTCGCAGCCGGTGATGCGCTTGCCGGACACCGTGGTTTCGAACACGAAGGCGTGATCCCGGCCGTCGGGGTTGGCAATTTCCCGGACGTAGTGGAAGTCCTCGAACACGCGCAGCACCCCGCGCAGGATGGCCGCGGTGATGGCCTTCCCCGCGTACGGGCTGAAGGCAACCGGGCTGATGAACTCGACGTCGTCGGCCAGGAGCGCTTCGACGGCGTCGTGGTCTCGCGCTTCCACTGCGGTGCGGAAGGGGTGCATTCGTGGCTCCTCGGGTGGGTGGGTCCGTCGACACTATCCGGCCTAGCATTCAAGCGATGACGACCCGAGCGATCACACCGCAGTCGCTCGGCGCATGGGTGATCAAGTGCAATCCCAAGGTCACCGACCTGGCACCCATGGTCGCGGCGGGCCGAGCGACCGAAAGATGGTGCGTCGCCGACAATTACCGGTCGCGGCTCATGGCTGCCGGACAGCCGGTGCTGTTCTGGGTCAGTGCGCATCCGCGGCGAGGGATCTGGGGTGCAGGCACGCTGACAGGGCCGGCCGAACCGGGGCCGAAGTGGACGGTGCCGACGGACATAGTCCTGTTCGACGAGCCGGTGGTGGCGTTGGAGTTGTCGGCCGTGCCGGAGCTTGCGGGGATCGAAGTGTTTCGATCCCCGCAGCAGTCGAATCCGTCGTGGGTGGATTGCGAGGCGTGGTCGGTGGTGCGGGGGATGTTGCCCAACTAGTCCCTCGAGTCCAGGAATGACTGGTGGCAGTTCCTAGTCGAGCGACAAACCCGTTCCACGAGAAGTGGAACCAGAAGCCCACTGGCGACGTCCAAGCAGGTGTCGGCGGTTCGCAGTCGGCTACTCAATCGGCGCAGAAAGGGTCCGATGTCTCAGAGTGCAGGAATATGACCGTGCTCGACGTCGACCCAGCCGTCTACTACGACGCCGGCAGTTCGTGCGCACGACTCGCACAGGGCTTCTTCACTGCGGTGGACAGCCACGTGAGGGAGCTGGATAGCTGCGGCAACATGGCCGGGAGCTACGACGAAGCCGAAGCGTGGGCCCTGTCTTACGACGGACGGGCCGTGGAGACTGTCGACACGATTCGGGCTCTAGCCGAGGCACTACACCACTACGGCGAAGTTTTGATTCAGCTCGGCTTCAACCACGCGACAGCAGATTACGACGCTGCACGGGGTCTGGGGCCCGAGGTCGGCGAGCCTCCCGTAAAACCTCCCGCACCTTCATCTCCGGGATTCGTTTGCTGGATTCCCCTGCCGTCTGCGGGTGGTGATGGCGGTCTTCTCGACAGCGGCCTCGGTCTCGTCGAGACGATCGGCATCACCGTTCCCGACGGTGACACGGGACGGCTCGACGGGGCCGCTCAATCGTGGCGGGCAATCGCGTCCGAACCGGCACTCTCTACCCTGCCCAGTGAGCTGAGCAAGCTCGCTACGACGTTCCAGGACATCACCGCACCGGAGACGGAGTTCATCGACAATGACCTTCGCACGATGCAGGGAACGGCCGACGATGTTCTGTCTGCGCTCACGGAACTTGCCTCGAGCTGCGATGAGCACCGACAAGCCTTGGACGAGCTTCGAAGCAGGCTGCTGAACGAGCTCAGCGGGCTGGCGGACGAGTTGCTGAAAGAACTGGCGATCACAGCTGCTCTAGGAGTCGCAGCATCACTCGTGACCTTCGGGATCGGTGCTGTCGCTGCGACGGCTCGTGCAGCGTCGGTGGCCGCTCGATTCGCACAGCCGCTGCGGCGCATCATCGAGGTGTGGAAGTCGGCGAAAAATCTGGGCCGCGGGGTCGGTAGAGAACGGGATCTTCGACGGCGTCAGAGCGAGCTGGAGCGGATCAAGGAAATAGGAAGCAGGAACGTGGGAGCGCCGGTCACCGTGCCGTTGTCCACGACAAGAGCTCAGATCGAGAAAAAGTTCAAGCACGCCGATGACTTCGGCGTGACGGAACCTCGTGGAAATGCTGGGTTCGACGCTTTCGAAAGAGCTGTGCAAGACCACGTGCGCGACCCATCAACCCTCCACATCGATGGGACGTACAGAGGCGACGGGGCCATACTGAACTACAATGAGTCGACCGGCTTGGTCGTGGTCCAGACGCCCTCAGGCGAGTTTGTTTCCGGGTGGCGTCTGACTCAAATGCAGCGAAGCAACGTACTGAACACTGGAAGGCTTGGTGGAGGTTGATGGCAAGCACCGAGCAGTCGGTCAGCGCAATGATCGAGAGTTACCGCGAGATCATTGGCTCATTCGTTTCCGGTTCGACCTCTGCAAGTGAGTTCGAAGCTGCATACCTGAGGCACTTCAAAGATGACAGAACACAGGTCTCGGGATCTGAATACGACACTCTGGAGAGACTATTCTTCGACGTTGACGACTACGTAGAGGATCCGGGCCTGCGAGATGGCCCCAAAGATATCGGTCCAGACGAATTACGCGCGCGTGCCCGGCGCGCCTTCGACGTGCTCTACAGCTGAAGTCCACCGCGATACTGCGCGAGCAGGGCGGCAAAACCGTGGTCGATGTTCTTACACAGCTACAAAGTGCGACAGAATGCCCTGCACCTCATAGATGTCCACAGCCTTGTTGAACTGCTTCTGTATGGGTGCCGGATTCCCGGAGATCCAGATCTTCAGTTCAGCGTCGAGATCGAAAGTGCCCGCTGTTTCTACCGAAAAATGCGTGATAGCGCGGTAGAGAACACTGTGGTACTCGACTTTCTTCCCGGTCAGCCCCTGCTTGTCCACCATAATTAGTCGGCGGTTCGTGAACAGGAACGCGTCCCGCACGAGCTTGTAAGCCGCGTGGATCTGCTCCCCCTCGCCGAGGAGCCGGCTGAATTCTTCGTGCGCAGCCCTAGGGTCGATCCTGCCGGCGTTACCAATCATGCCGTCTAGCAATCCCATTGCAGTCTCCTTCTTGAAATGTTTGCGTCGTAAGATCCTGAGAAATTTGGGTGATCGGGACTTCGCGGATAATTGCAATACCGAGCGAAGTTTAGCCTTTAGTTCAACGTCATACGGCAATATTCCTGTGTGTTGCCAGCGTCTAAGCAGTTCTGCCAATCAAGTTGCCCCTGTACCCACGGCGACGGTGTCGGAACTACCCGATAGTTCGGATTCGGGTACGACGCACCGTTCGGGTAAACGCAGAGGTCGGTCTCGCACACCGCCGTATTGGCCTCGACCTCGCCGCGCAACGACTCGTCGTGGACTGCTTGGCAATAGTCGCTCCACCCAGTTTGGGTACCGTCTGACCAAAAGGTCTCGATGGGGCCCATGCCGGGCTGACAATCGACAATGTAAGGCTCGACATATTCGATTGCCGGTGCTTCATACGTCGTCGCCTCAGTAGCGGTCGGCTCTGGCACGGACTTCGAGGACTGCGTCGTTATTGGTGCGACAGTAGTCGTTTCGGTCGTGCTTGATGCAGTGTTCGAGCTCAAAATCGGCCCGCTTGCCTGCTGGACATTGTTCGAGCAGCTAGTCACGCCTAACACAAGCAGAATCAGCGAACAGGCGAGGAGTAGTGACTTCACGTCGGACATACCGTCCTTTTCAGGCGAAGCGTTACTCCCTCGGCGACGAGGCCTCCCCCCGCAACCGCTCCACTGCCTCCTGCATCTGAACGCTCAGCCGACCCGTCGCCTCGTCAAACATGTCACGCGCCGCGGTCAGCGTCATCGAGCCCAGCTCATCGCCTTCGCGCGCCAGCATTTCCTCGGCGTCGGGTTCGCTGTGCTTCTGAATCCACCGCATCCGTTCCAGTTCCCTCTGCATCGCCGCCAAGCCGTCGTAGTAATTGCGGAGCGCCGACAACCGTCCGATCAGCACCTGCTGACGGTCCGCGAGCGCTGCTTGGCGCTCCCGGTAGATGCGCATGACATCGTCGTCCTTCGCGAGGTGACCCACCGGCGCGTCCAGACGCTCGACGGCCTTCTCCAGCAGGTACGCGCTGCGCGCGATAGCCGCGATCTCCTCGGACAGGTCGATACGCACGACGCGGTGTGACACCTCGTGTGCGGTCCATACATCGAGCTCCTCGATGGCGGTCGCGATGACCACCGCCGCCACAGCGATGCGCCCGCTTGCCGACGCTCGAATTGCTTTGATGCGAGCCGACTCTGCAGGGTCGAGTTTTCGAGAACCGGGTCGTCGGTCGACAACGCTACGGACACGATCGAGGCGCTTAGCTTCGGACAATCGCTGCGCATCCGCGTTACCGACGATCTGGCGCCACGCGTCGAGAGCCAGCCGGACGTACTGCGTCGCCTCCGATGTCGTCGACTCGGACCACGACGGTTGAGCCAACCCGACCACGGCGTCGTCGATTGCTCGCTGGTCCTTGGACCGCCGATCGAACGGATTCTTCATCGCCCCTCCTTGTGTCTGCCTCAGTATGCGGAGCGAGCCCGACATCCACTAGTGAGTCGTCGGGCGGCGCGACACCACCTGACTCACGACGACCACCACCGTCGTCGCAAGGACTGCGGCCAGCAGAACCCAGAACGCGACCGTCACGTCCGGAGCCCACAACCACATCACCGGCAATGATGCACCGACGACAGCCGGCACCCCGAGCAATGCCCCAACCACCACGACGCTGCCCAGCACCACGGCAAGCGTTCCTCGGACGACTGCCCCGCGGACCGACCGTCGACGCGTTCTCCCAGTGGCGAAGCGCGTCACGATCCAGACGGCCACGGCCAGAAGAACAGCCGCAAGTCCCAACAAGACGCCCACCACGGTGGTCGCCAGTGAACTCGGAAGGTCGGTCGTCGAACCGTCGAGCACCATGGTCGTCAGGTTTCGGCCCACCGCTGCGATGCGTTCCGACTCCATCTCGCCATAGCGGTTGCTCGCCAACACTACTGCCGTATCAGTGTCCGGAATCATGCCAACGTAGGTGTAGTAGCCCGGCACCGCACCCGAATGCCACCACACGTTCTGCCCGCCGATGTCCTCCCGATACAAGCCGTTCGCGTACTCGGTTCCGTGACCGGTGTCGACGCCTCGGACGTCCTTCTCCCCGCCCTGCAGCTCCCCCAATCGCCACGATGCGTAGCGACCCAGGTCGGTGATGGAGCCGGCGAGGTAGCCGTATCCCAGTCCAGCAGCGTCGATTCCGACGTCGATCGCGCGCGCAGTTCCGAAGAAGGGGACGTGTCCCGGCGGGACGTCGCGGACGAACGCGTCGGGATCGGTGATCGTCGAGGTGGCACCGGATGGTTCCAGGACCTCGCGGGTGACGGCGTCGGCAAAGGTCCCTCCTGTGTGTTGTTCGATGACGGCCTGCAACAGCAGATAGTTGAGGCTCGAGTAGCGAAACGTGCCGCGCGGCGAGGTGCCGTCGGGTGCTGCGATCGACGCGACCGCGTCGGTGGCCGATCCGCGACGGGACCAGTCGTCGGTGACCGTGATGTCGTGCGGCAGTCCGCTTGTGTGGTGAACGAGGTCGTCGACGGTGACGGAGGGATCGACGAGCATGCCGCGCGCCTGCGGGACCGCGTCGACGACCGCCCTGGCGCGATCGATACCAAGGCCCGTCACTGTTGCTGCAGTGAGCTGTTTGGACACCGAACCCCAGACGAAGGGGGTCTCGAGGTCGACTCCGCTGGCGGCCTCGGCAACGACCCCGTTCACGTCGACTATCTGCGCCGCCATGCCTGGAGCGCCGACTTCCGATGACCAGCGTTCGACGGAGTGCTGCAGGTCAGGTGACGACAGTGGTTCCGCGGCAACCGAACTCGTAGTGGTCACGGCGATTAGAACAAAGGACACGATCATCAGACGAAGAGCGCGCACATAATTCCTCTCGTGGTGTAGCGCGATGGTCTCGTACTAGTTTCGTGGGGTCAAGGTTCCCTACACTTGCCAGGTGGTCTCCACCTTCGACATTCACGTGCGGCCCCGGCTGGACGGCGACATGCCCGCCCTCTTGCGCATCCTGCAACGCTCCCACGAGCTGTTCGGATACCCGGTCCGCGCGACTGTGGTGCGGGCAGATTGGCTTGCCGTGTCGGACGAGCTCGGCGCCTGGGTGGCCGAGCACGACGGCGCCGTCGTCGGACATATTGCGCTGCACCCGACAGCGACACCGGGACATGACGCCGGCGAGGACGAGGCCAGTGCTCAGTGGCAGCGCGCGACCGGTGTGACCGCCGACCGGTTGGCCGTCGTGTCGCGATTCGTCACCGACGGTTCCGTGAGGGGCAGTGGGACGTTGTTGCTCGATCAGGCAGTCAAGGCAGCCGGTGAAGCGGGTCGGGTGCCGGTACTGCTCGTCGAGCCGAACGGCGACGCACTCGGCTTCTACCGGCGACGGGGGTGGCGCGAGATCGGGACGGCGGTGCAGCAGTGGGGTGAGCATCGGGTCGAGGCGGTGTTGATGGTGGCACCGGGTCACTGAGCCAACGTTCGGCCGCGTGACGACGGTCGACAGACAGATATCGACCTGACGCCGCTTGTCTGGCCGAATGAACCCGTGAGGACGACACTGAACCCATGACCACCGGCACAGACCAGATCCGGGTTCCGTCCGACCCGACCGCTAACGATGCTCTCATCGCCGACTTCGTCACCATGTCGACGTTCGGGGCTACGCAGGCGGGCGGTGTGGAACGGCAGGCGGCCACAGCTGAGGACGGGGCCAACCGAGAGTGGTTGTCCACCTGGCTCACCGACCGCGGCTTCACCGTCTCCTACGACCGCGTCGGGAACCAGTTCGGCCTGTTCGAATTGGTCCCGGGAGCTCCGTACGTCCTGGCCGGGTCACACCTCGATTCACAGCCGCGGGGCGGTAAGTACGACGGTGCCTACGGTGTACTCGCGGCTGCACATGCCATGAACCGATTGCGGAATTACTACGAGGCGCACCCGAAGGCAGCGAAGTTCAACCTCGCTGTCGTCAATTGGTTCAACGAGGAGGGGTCGCGATTCAAACCGTCGATGCAGGGTTCGGGCGTCTTCACCGGCAAGATCACTCTCGAAACAGCGTTGACGACAACGGATTCTGCCGGTACGACCGTCGGTCAGGCACTCGGAGATCTCGACATGCTCGGCGAGCACGACGTCTTCACTGTCGGCGACCATCACACCGAGGGCGGGTTGATGGTCGCGTCGTACGCGGAGATTCACATCGAACAGGGGCGCGAGCTCGACAAAGCTGGCATCACGATGGGGCTCGTCGACTCCACCTGGGGCGCAAACAAATACGAGATCTCGGTGGTGGGATCCCAAGCGCACACCGGTGCGACTGCCATCGCCGACCGTCAGGACGCGCTGTACGGCGCCTCCCTCGCCGTGGTGGCTCTGCGCGATCTTGCAGATCGGTACGGCGACAGCCTGCACACATCCTGCGGACAGCTGACGGTGTATCCGAACTCGCCCGTCGTGGTGGCCCGGGAAGTGCACATGCATCTGGACCTGCGCTCCTCGTCGGACGAACTACTCGATGACGCGGACGAGGCCCTGAACAGGGCCTTCGCCGAGATCGAACTGAAGGCCGACGTCGAAATCCAACGTCGATTCGCGCATCGATGGAAGGGCCACACCTACACGCCCGAAGGCGTCGAGCTGGCCGGTCGGGTGATCGACGACCTGGGGATCAGTCGGCAGAACGTGCGGACGCGCGCCGGACACGACAGCACCAACATGAAAGACGTCGTCCCGACGGTCATGCTCTTCGTCCCCAGCGTCGACGGTGTCTCACACGCCGAGAACGAGTACACGCACGATCAGGACCTGATCACCGGAACCGATGTTCTGACGGAGACGCTGGCGCGGATGGCCGAGGGGGAGCTGTAAGTTCCGGGATCTACTCACGGTCGTTCAGCGATTCGATCATGCTGTGCAACAGGTGGAATGCGCCGGCCCGCTCGGTCTCGCTCATCCCGGACAGCATCCGGATCTCGACGAAACGAACGGCAGCGCTCGCTTTCGCGAGGCTCCTACGGCCACGAGGAGTGAGCTGTGCGGGGAGCGCTTTTCCGACGGGTGCCGCCGCGGGCCTGCTCACGTAACCGTCCCGTTCCAAGGCCTGCAGCAGAACATTCATCGACTGCCTGGTGACGAACGCTCCTCGTGCGAGTTCGGAGTTCGACAAACCCGGGCGCTGAGCCAGCAGCTCGAGACACGAATAGTGCGTCACACTCATCCCCAGCGGGCGCAGCACCTCCTCCATGGCCGCGCGGAGAGCACTGGACGCTTCCTTCAGCAGGTAGCCCAGTGACGATTCGAGTTCGATCCCGTCTTGACTCATGTCAGTATCCTGACATACATTGATGTATGTCAGAAAACTGACACGACTTCCTAGGAGGAATACATGCCCGCCACTGGCCCCGACTTCATCTCGTTCCAAGCACGCGACCTCGACGCTTCGCAGGCGTTCTACGAGAAGTACCTCGGCCTTGTTCGCTCGCCGGCAGGACCTCCTCACGCAGTGGTCTTCGAGACGAAGCCGATTGCGTTTGCACTACGCGAAGTTGTCCCCGGCACCGACCTGAACTCGACTCCCCAGCCTGGAATCGGCGCAGCGATCTGGTTCCACGCCAACGACGTTCAGGAAATCCACGATTCACTGGTCGCGGACGGACACACCATCGCCTCCGCGCCCATCGACGGACCCTTCGGCCGCACATTCACCTTCGCCGACCCGGACGGGTACCACGTCACCCTGCACGACCGAGCCTGAAGACGGAGTGCATCAGGACTCGGCGACCCTCTTGATGGCCGCCAAGGTCCGCGGGATGCCGTCGTGCGCTGCGGCGACGCGGTTGTCGATCTCCTTCTGCGCGTCCTCGCCGTACTTGGAATGGAAGTATTCGACGCCCTCGTCCGGGAACGACCACGATTCGGTCAGCGTCGTCGAACCGCCGTCGGCCGGTTCGAGGATGTAGGCCCAATGTACGACGCCACCTGCCACCGCCCACCCGAAGCGCTTGCCGGGCTCGGCCGCTTCGACCGTCGACACAGTCTCCCAGGTGCGGTCCGGGGTGACGTTGCGGCCGGTGAAGGTCGAGCCGACGCCACCGTCGCCTTCGGTCCACCAACACGCCTCGCAGATGGGACTCCACTCGCCGGTGCGGGTGACGTCGGAGACCAGGGCGTAGACGTCGGCCGGGGAGGCGGCGATGGTGATGGAGTCCGAGTGTTCGTAGGAGGTCATGGTGGCGATTGTGGCATGAGCGTCAGCGGCAGAGCCGGCGTCACTGTTCCCATTTCGGGAAGTCGCCCTCGGCCGAGAGATACCTGTCCCCCTCCCATGGGTCGCCGTACTTCTCGTACGGCGACCCCAGTGTGGACAGAAGATCCTTGCCATCCTGAGTGATTTCGCCGCGAAATACCTCCATGGAACCCAACTGATCTTCTGTGGCGTTGCGGTAACCAACTTCACCGTCGTGGCCGTTCGCGATGCGATGCATCGCCTCGGAAAGAGGCACCGTCCAGGGCTCCCATGTGCGGGTCACGGTCGACCACCCGCCAATCGTCATCAGACCACGCCGAGCGAACTCCTCGATGATCTCGGCGACTCGATCGAGTGAGCTGTCGTGCGGCGTGACACGACGAGCCGTGCCGACGAAAGGTTTAAAGGGCATCCAGTCGTCGTCGAGTTCGTAAAGGAGGAAATGTTCGAGCCGAGCATCGATCGTCAAGAGTGCTCCGTCCGCCGCTTGCTTCTTCATTGCTGCCAAGGTGGAAAATCGCCTTCGGCAGCGAGGATGCCCTCCCCTGCCCAGGGGTCTCCGTACTTCTCGTAGGGGGAGCCCAACTCGGCCAGCAATAACTTTCCAGCGGTGGTTATTTCGCCTCTGAACACCTCTGTCAATCCGAGTTGCTGCTCGGTGGCCGAGCGGTAACCGACGTTCAGACCATCACCATCTGCGATGCGTTGCATTGCCTCAGGAAGAGAGATCGTCCAGCGCTCCCAAGTGCGGGTGTCGGTCGACCAACCGCCAATCGTCATCAAACCCCGCCGAGCGAACTCCTCTATGACCTCGGCGACCCGATCGAGAGAGCAATCATCCGGCGAGACTCGTCTAGCGATGCCGACGAAGGAACCCAGTGGCATCCAGTCGTCGTCAAGTTCGTACAGCAGGAAATGTTCGAGCCGAGCATCGATCGTCAAAAGTGCTCCGTCCGCCGCTTTCTCATTCATTGCTGCCAAGGTGGGAAATCGCCTTCGGCAGCGAGCATGCCCTCCCCTGCCCAGGGGTCTCCGTACTTCTCGTACGGTGAACCGAGCTCGGCCAGAAGGGTTCTCCCTTCAGCCGTGATCTCGCCTCGGAAGACCTCGGTCGATCCCAACTGGCGTTCGGTTGCATTGCGGTACCCGACCTCACCGTCGTAACCGTTTGCGATTCGGTCCATTGCTTCGGACAGCGGCACGTTCCAAGGCTCCCAAGTGCCCGTCTCGGTCGACCAACCACCAATTGTCATCAAACCGCACCGAGCGAACTCCTCGATGATCTCGCCAACTCGGTCGAGGGAGCTTTGTGCCGGCGAGACTCTACGAGTGACACCGACGAACTGGCCGAGGGATGTCCAGTCGTCGTCGAGTTCGTACAGCAGGAAGTGTTCGAGCCTTTTTTCGATCATCCGACGTGCACCTTTACGACCTTGCTACCGTCTGGAAATTTGATGTCCAAGGTAGCGCCGCCCGAAGTACTCGAATCCCTCATTCGTACTTGTGTGCCATCTGGCAGTTCGACACCAACACCCGGATATCTGTTCGCGTCCATCGATCGTCCCTCCCTGGCCAATGTCTCGTATAAATCTTTCACGTCCTGGTCTGTCCCGACTTGCCTGTTGGGAGAATTTCGGCCTGGTTGACTGTTGGCGTCCAAAACACCTTCCACGCTGCCCTGGTCTACCGGCCCAGCATCCGCAAAGAACTGGTCCGGAATGGCGTCCTCGATCGTCTCCCACGCGCCCTCACCGAACTGATCGACCAACGCGAACAGCAGCGCGCCCAGCGAGACGACGCCTGCTGCGATCAGGGCATCGACGGCCATCTCGACGAGCAGTCCGACCCCGATGACAAGAGGTAGGAAGTTTCGCGCACCAACGCTCTGAGACAACGGTTCGAGCGCGCGGACAACTGCATCCGCAGCCTGCCGATCCGCTCGATGGAGTTCCGCAAGTCTCGAACCGATCGATTCAGCGTGAATTGCAGCCCGTTTGGGCTGACCACCGACAGCACGGACGGACCAATCGTCACAGACGGCACAGCCGTCCGCTTCGGCAGTCGACACCGCCGACAGGACCGCGGACCTTGACCGGCTGACGGAGTCGGCCCCGATCTGAATCGCACGGCCGACGGCCCGCATCGCGAGGGCACTGGTGGACGCATTGCGACGGACGCGCTCGACACAGGAGGAGGCCGCGTCGTACGCCTCGCCGACCCAAGCGCCGCGTGCACCCAGATCGGCCAGGGACGTAGCAGCCGAACCGGCTTCGACATCGAGCTCGTCGGCTGTGTCGATCGCTGCGCGAGACCCAGCGATCGCCGCCTCTGGTTGCCAACCGGCCACGACAGTGCGCGTCCACCCACCACTGGTGATCATGAACCCGTGTCGACAACGGTCAGCGACTCTGCGAAAGAGTGGTCCCCGACGTCGTAACTCCGCGCGGACTGCGCGATCGCCGAGCCGAGCACGTCGAGCTCCCTGGCATGCGCAATGACCGATGCGCAAATACGCTGGTGCGCGATCTCGATGGCAGTCTGCAACGCAGAACCTTCGAGGACGCCCGTAGGAAAGGCCATTCGGCCCGCGACCTCGATGGCGCGGCTCGCGTCGGCGAAGCGCTGCGCCGACGTGCGCAGTTCGTCGGTACGTGCGCCGATCAGTCCTTGCATCTCGCCCATAGCCCCCATCCGGTCGTCTCGACTATTGGACGCACGAGATGCGGGATCGGTTCCGCCGCGGAGGTTACGGTGTGGGCCATGAGTTCCGAAGCCGCACGATGACCGTCGCGCGTTCGATCGCCCTCTTCCTCGTCGCTGCCGTGTTCGAGATCGGCGGCGCATGGCTCGTGTGGCAAGGCGTGCGAGAACACAAGGGCTGGTTGTGGATCGGGCTCGGAATTATCGCGCTTGGCGCCTACGGTTTCGTGGCGACCCTGCAGCCAGACGCCAACTTCGGGCGCATCCTCGCGGCGTACGGCGGTGTCTTCGTCGCCGGCTCCCTGCTGTGGGCGATGGCTCTCGACGGGTTCAGACCGGACCGCTACGACACAGCTGGGGCCTTGATCTGTCTGGTTGGTGTCGGCGTGATCATGTACGCGCCGCGGTAGATCAGGCGGCGAAAGCGCAAGCGGCGCACAGTACTGCGCCACCGAGGCGGACGCCGTCCGCGAATCGCAGCCGCCGCATCAGGACCTCGTTCCGCCCGTCTCGTTCGAGGCGTCCGTGGGTGGGAGCTGCCACGAGCGCTGTGGTGAGGGCAGCGATCGCGGCGCCCGCCACGCTGGTCAACGTCAGAGCGTCGTACGGGCCGGACACCAGCACCCAGAGGCACGCAGCTGCGAGCAGTAGGTAGAACGGGGCGACGATCATCGTGATCCGCCGCGAATGGGCGTCGTGCGCACGCGTCCAGTCCGCGTCTGGCACCTCCGCCAGCGCCGGATACACGACACCGGTCACCACCAACTGAAACCCCAGGTGCAAGGCGCCGGCAGCAAGGAGCGCTTCGGCTGCGGTCATGCCCCGAGTATGCCGTTGGGGCAGCGAAATCAATAACGGCCACGTCGCAATCGAACAACAGGATGCTTTCCATAACGAAACTCCGACCCAGGACCAATGTACGAACTGTTAGGTTCGGGCCCGTCACCAGAGATGTGCATTTCGGCAGGAGGGCCATGAACAAGCATCCGATTGTCAGCCGCTCACTCGTCGTCTCCGGCCTACTCGCCGCAGCGATGGGCTTGGGAGCCGCGCAGGCCAGCGCACAGGACTTCTACTACTCGCCGCAGCAGCGGATCTACACACTGGCCGAGGTGCCCCAATGCGGCGCTGGAACCGTCGACGTGAATGTCTCGAGTGGTTTCGCACCCAACGAAGTTCATGCGAACTTCACCACCCACCTGTACAGCCCGGCATGGGTGGGTCTTGCCAACTACGAGTGCTTCCTGACGATCTACGCCGACTGGGTCAACCGCGAGACCGGCGCACGCGGGACCGCCGAACACCGCGTGGCGAGTTGGCGATTCCAAGGCCCGAACGTGGCGAACCCCTACATGGACATCGATACGGGCGTAGGACCGGTCACAGTGACGTTCAGGACTGATACCGCGCACGCTCCGAGTCCCACCTTCGAGGTGCCGGCGCGTTGACACAGCCTCCAACTCGAACGCAGGTCAGGCAGTTACAACTTCACGTCGCCGTTGGGTCGGCGGTGATCTGAGTCAGCGGATCCGCGAACGTCATCCGCCGCCCCACCTCTTGCTCCGCCACCCTGATGGCAAGGTTCATCCGCTCCTCGTGACTGCCGGTGAGCAGGACCCACGACCGTCCGCTGCGAGTCAGGGCGTCGATGAACCATCCCGTCATCTCGGCCCTCACATGCTCGCCGTCACGAATCCCGTCCTGCACGAACGGAACTCCTTCGTGATCGGTCACCAGATAGATTGCCGACTGGTCTTCGGCTACGGCACAGTGTGATTCGCCGCCGAGGTAGCGGCGCTCCCAAACCGTCGTCGCGAATGCGTCGGTGTCGCAGATCAGCACGGGCGATCCGCGTCGCGCGGCAGCGTCCTCCATAGCGGTTTGGGTCTTGGCGATCCGCGCGAAGTCGTCACCGGTCCAGACGATGTCGTCGACAGACCCTGTCCTTTCGGCCTTGTCGAGCGTGTCCTGGCGACCGAACTCCGGCACCCACTCGGTCCGAGGCCAGCGGGTGCGAAAGTGTTCGGCCAGAGCGCGACTGACCGTTGTCGTACCCGTCGACTCGGCTCCGAGAACCACGATGCGCGTCGTCAATCCGGCTCGTGCGGGAGCGTCGATCAGATCCCAGGACCCGGCCAGGTCGGTGCGGCACCGTGTCCCCGACACCGGAAAGGCACTGCGCTGCAGATCGAACGGCACATGACGGGCGTCGAACCACCGCGCCAACTCCTCCCCGTACGGCTCGCTCGACACCACCGCATCGACCAGCACGTCCGTCACCGGCCTCACCGCCGCACGCATGCACGCCACCTGCGCCGCCCACACAGCGCGGGAGTTGTGGTCGATCGGCGCGTCGCACACGATGCCGGTGATGGTGACGGTGGCGTCGTCCGCGTGCGATTCCGTCATCCACGCCACTCGATCGTGAAGCGAGATCGACTCCACCGCAGACGACATCACCACGACGGTGACCCGATCGGCCACCGTCGCCGCGAAGCGCACCATCGCGTGATGCCCGACGTGCGGGGGGTAGAACTTGCCGATGATCAGTGCGTGCGTCACACCGTCACCGCCTCACGTTCCGTGTTCATCGACCGTGTCCAGGCCCGCAGTCCGCCGACACAGAGTGCGATGAACCCGAGGTACAGGACGCCGGTCAGGATCAGGTCCTTGTACAGATACAGCGGCACGTAGATGACGTCGGCCGCGATCCAGAGGAACCACGACTCGCGCCGCTTCTTGATCTGTCCCCACGTCGCCAGGAGTGACAGCGTCGTGGTGACGGCGTCCCAGAACGGCACGATGGACGACGTTGCGTTGTCCAGGAACCAGGTCATGACAGCGGTGGAGATCATCCCGATCAGCACCAACCACAACCACTCTCGACGAGTGGTGGACGTGACCACCAGCGGACCCCGGTCGCCGCCGCGGATCCACGTGACCCACCCCCAGAGTGCGAGTGCGATGTAGACGAATTGCAGTGCGGTGTCTGCGAAGAGGCCGGCGCTGAAGAACAGCAGGACGAACGCGACGTTGTTGGCGATGCCGATCGGCCAATTCCACACCGACTGCCGCGCAACGAGATACACACACAGCGCTCCGGTGGCGAAGCCGATGATCTCGACCCAGGACGTCGGCGCCCCGAACGAGGTGAAGGCCGTCGAACCCAACCACTCGATCATCGGACCATCTTTTCGGTCAGGTCAGCGATGTCACGGGAGAACGCAACAAGGGTGACCAGGTCGACGGACACGTCCGCGGTCTTGACGGCCCGCACTTGCGCGGCAACGGCGTCGTACATCGGCCAACCGTACGACCCACCCGAGATGAGCGGGAAGGCAACACTGCTCAGACCCAGGGATCGAGCCAGCACCAACGACCGCTGGTAGGCAGCGACCAAGTCCGCAGTGCGATCCTCGTGCGGCGAAAACTTCGGACCGACAGTGTGAATGACCCACTGAGCCGGCAACCTCCCGGCCGTCGTGGCCACGGCGGCACCGACATCGAGGCCGCGGGGCAAGGTCGTCGCGCGCAGCAATTTGCAGGCATCGAGAATGGACGACCCACCGGCGCGGTGGATGGAACCGTCGACGCCCCCGCCGCCCATCAGGGATGATTTCGCCGCGTTGACGATGGCGTCGGCTCGGAATTGGGTGATGTCGGCCCGTACTACGTCGATCATGATGTTGCTCCTGTCAGTGTGTCGGTCAGCGCGGCCAGGTCGGCCGCGTCGTAACCGGGGTAGCCGTGGACCTTTCGAGTCCACTCGTCAGGGATCGCGGACGCGCCCCACCGCGCGCCGAGCAGTCCGCCGGCGATGGCTGCGGTGGTGTCGGTGTCGCCGCCCGCCCGAACGCAGAGTTCGAGCGACTCGGGCAGGGAGCTGCCGTTGGTGATGGCCCACCACGCGGTCTGCAGCGCGTGGACCACCCAGCCGTTGTTGGCGAAGTCCGTCGGCACACCGGTTTCGGCGGCGTCGAGGAGCGGGCGCCAGAAGTCGTCGGTGTCTGATCTGTCGAGGTAGAGGCCGATGCCGTCGTACGAACCGTGGAGCACCGCATGTCGGATGGCGAACGACCACATCTCGCACGCCTCACCCGCTCTCGGATCCGAGTGGGTGAGAGCACTGATGCTGTTCGCGGCCTGGATGCAGCCGTTTTCGTCGTCGAGGTAGGCGAGCGCAACGGGAGCGGTGCGCATCAGCGATCCGTTTCCTCCGGTGCGGCCGGTCAGAGACGACGCGACGGCCGTCATGTCCGAGGCCGATCTGCTGCGGCGGCTCAGGACCGAACGCGTCTGGTTGCCGATGTCTGCGGGGTTCGTGTCGTACCAGGCGCCGAACTGCTGGGCGACGCCGTCGAGGCCGGTCCCGTCGGCCAGGGCCCTCGCGACGCAGACTGCCATCGACGTGTCGTCGGTCCATTCTCCCGGTGCCCAGTCGAACGGGCCGCCGCCGATCATGTCGATCACGACGTCGGCTGCCGGATGGGTGAATTCGTACCCGGCGCCCAGCGCATCGCCTACCGCCGTCCCGAGGAGGACTCCCTGTGCGCGGTCGTTCTGGTTCATGTCGTTACCCCTTAGCGTGATTGTGCGCTAACTATAGATCAGAAATGAGATAACATGCAACACATGGATCTCACCGACTTCCCTCGACCGTCGGTGGCCGTCGACGTCGTGGTGCTGACCGTCGTCGACGACGGTCTGTACGTGGTGACGGTCGACTCGCCGTTCGGAACCGCACTGCCCGGGACGTTCCTCCACGAAGGCGAGAGATTGCACGACGCCGCCGCCCGGGCGCTGTCGGCCAAAGCGGGAATCGAGGGGCTCGACTTCCACCAGGTGGGGATGTTCGACGACCCCCGTCGCGACGACCGGGGCTGGGTGCTGTCGATGGCGCACGTGGCCGCAGTCGCGTTCGACTCGTTGCCGGACGTCGGTCTGGTAGCGGTCGAGTCCGGCTCGCCGACAGAAGGATTGGCGTTCGATCACTCGGAGATGGTGGTGCGGGCTCTGCATGACCTGCAGGCAACGTACGCCGACCATGCAGACCCGGGATTCTTGTTGGGGGATGCGTTCACTCTGCTCCAGTTGCGTCGGCTCTACGAAGCGATCTACGACCGCGAGTTGCCCAAGGACACCTTTCGTCGGCAGGTGATCGACGGTCTCGTCGGGACCGGCGAGACCACGTCGGCGGGCGGCGGGAGGCCGGCGGAGCTGTACGAGCGGAAGCCGGATGCGCAGTTGCCGCGGACGGCGGCGGCGTTGTTCAGGGGGCCGTGACATGTGGTTGGTCGTCCAGCACGTCGAATCCGACCTGAGCACGACTTTGGCCGAGGTATTTCAGTCCGCGGGGATCGAACCCACCGTCTGTCGGCCCTTCCTCGGCGACGATCTGCCGCCCGCCGATTCACTGACCGGCCTCGTTGCACTCGGCGCACCCGGCGGAGCGGCCGACGACGACACCCCGCATCTCGTACGCGAGCGAGACCTGTTGTTGCATGCCGTCTTGCGTGAGACTCCCGTGCTGGGTATTTGCTTCGGTGCACAGCTTCTCACCGTCGCCCTGGGTGGTTCGGTCCAGCGTGCGGCGCATCCGTCGACGGGTCCCGGGGAGGTCTACATGGCCGACGGGACCACCATGCCGGTCATGAACTGGCACCGCGACGAGTTCGTCCCGCCACCGGGATCGACGGTGCTCGCTCGCGACGGTCACGGCGACCCGCGCGCATTCTGGTTCGGCCGCAACGCATACGGCTTCCAGTTCCACGCCGAGGTCGATGCGACGCTGGCAGGGCAGGTCGAGCTGGACGCCGGAGCTTCGTTTCCCGATAGCATCGTGAACACCACCATCGACGCCGGTCGCGCGCTGCTGACCCGGTTGATTCAGGAGTCCACATGAGCGAACACGACCTCGACACGCTGAAGGCTCGCTTCAATGGCGGTGATGCGGAAGCCATCGACGAATTGATCGAGATCGCCGGCGAGGAAGGTGACGCTGACGAACTGCGTCGTCTCACCGATCTCGGCTACAACGACGCCGCGGATGTTCTGATCGAGCTTGCGACGGAACGTACCGACCTCGCCGAACTACAGCGGCTCGCGGACGGGGGGAACCAGACGGCGGCCGACGTTCTGGACGAACTGACCTGACGCCCTGTCAGACCGGTGTGATCACGCCCGGTTCGACCACCTCGTACCGCCCTCTGTCGACGTTCCACAGCTGTATCGCGCCGTCACGCACGCATGCACTGTGAACCAGGTGCACATCCCCGTCGTATTCGACCACTGTCGGGGTGCCGGCGAGGAATTGATACCTGTCGCGCATCATCGGGAAGCCGCCGAGCAACCGCGCGTCATCGTGACTCGAATCGGCAGAAAGCTCGTGCACGTCGACGAGATGCGCCGCCAACACCATGGGGTCGGCAGTGAAGGTCGCGTCGTCGAATCGGGCGTCTCGGTAGTCGATCTCTCCCGGAGCGTCGGAGGCGAGAGCGCTTCTGTCGAGCTTGATCTCGCCGGATCCGTCACGCTCGACGGGTGCGTATCCAGCCTCGCGTAAAGCCTCGAGTGTTCGGGCGGCCGAGACGGCAGACCCCACCACCGTCGGCGCCAGAACGACCAGCCCGAGCTTGCTCAACCGTCGATTGGCCGCCACTTCGCGCAGAAGGGGTTCGTCGTCGGACACGATCACGGAACCGACCTCCCGCACGCTGACGCCTCCGTGAGTACGAGCGACATCGCGAATCAAATACTCCAACGCCTGCGGCACCCCCGACTCCGAATATCGCCTCAGATCGGCCAATAAGTCGTCGGCGTTGGCACCGCGATCGAATGCTGCACGCACGCTGCCTTTTCCGAACCTCCAGGTGGTGGCCGAACCAGTGGACTCACGCGATGCAACGTCGTCGAGAAACTGAGACAATCCCGATTCGGGCGGGCCGAAGACCACGGCCGTCAGGTCCGCGCCGATCACGGCCTTGGCGTGAGCACCCGACACGAGCTCTGCAACAACAGGGTTGACGTCGCTGCCCAGCAGTAGAGCGCGTCCGACGGACGTGACGGCGCCGAACGCCAATGCCCCGAGCATCTCCGCCTCCGTCCGGATGAACGGTGACAGCAACTCGATGTCGCCAGGGTGCATGAACGGTGCGTACCACGTGACTGCGTCGCTCACCTGTCCGTGGTTCACGGCACCCGCCCCCTCCGGGACGCCCCCATAGGTCTGCACCACGGTGTGTCGAACACGTTGCGGCGGGGCATATTCGACGCGCTCGCGTGCGTCGCTTCCACCGAGCGCCATGGAGGGCGATGTCCACCACTCCGTCAGTAGGCTGCTTGCCCGCACCGCGGTATCCGCCGCGAGCCACATCGATGCGACGTCGCCGGCCTCGAGCGTCGCCGGGCCCTGCACCTTCTTCCGGCGACCCGCCGGTGGTGGTGGCTCGACCGCGACTAATAGATACAGCGCTTCGGCCAGATGGAACGCCATCACCACTTCGTCGGTGTGGAAGCCGAGGTCCTTGGCGAATTGCTTCACCGTTCGCACACCGATCTCACCGGACTTCAGCAGCGTAATGGGCGCGCCGGCTACGGACTTCACAATGCGTGCAACGCATTCGGCGAACCGCAGCAGTTTGGTCGCGGATTCGGCCTCGAGTTGATCGGTGGGTATCGGCCGCGTCTCGAGGCGAGGGGGTTCCGGCGCAAAGGGAAGTGTGTAACCGTCGCCGAGCAGTGCGAGGGTGACTTCGAGCGGCATCCACGCGCGGTCGTCGCCCACCCACCAGAGCAATCCGCGGTCGACGGACCACCGACCCGCCGCATTCGTCATGTAGCCCTGGTATGCGGTGCCTGCGCCGGATCGCGCGCACTCGCCGAGCAGTTGCTGTTCGGCGGACGTGGCGGTCGCGACAAGGTCGCGGACAGCAGCACCGTCCTCGTAGAAGGCGATCAGACGATCCACGACGTCTTGCTTAAACCCGTCCCCACGGACCGACAACGTCGCAGCGATGGTGCGGAGTCGTGCCAGCGACTGTCGGCCCAGCATGACGCCTACTGGCTCGCCCAGATTCGGTCTCATCGGGTAGGTCGCCGGGAGAACAACGCGGTCGTCTTCGTCGATCCACAGAATCAATGCCGCTGTGAGCTCGTCGACGATGGATCTCACCGTGTCGGTACCCGCGCCGAGCCATGCGGCAACGGATTCGACGCTGCTCGCTCGCCCCAGCCGCCTGTCGAGAACGACGGCGCTGATGACGCTGACGTGCGGAGCCGGCTGGCGGAGGAACGCGTCGGCGATCGATTCCGGCTCGCTCAGCCGAGCCGACAGGTCCACGAGGTCCGACGGCCACGGCGCCATCAATATTCCGCGTCGGGTCAGGACGTCGGCCAGCTGCGCGACGTCGAGCGTCGTCAAGCGGTGGTGGATGAGCTCGGACATGGATTCAGGGTAGGGCGGATGCACCGGTGCGCCCATCCGCGAGCATCTCCTGGTCTCGCGAGCGCTGTGTCGGGCACTCCGGCGTCCACGCAGATCTCGGATGCGGAGGACGTCCCCGCGGGGACGCTTTTCTTACCAACGATGTGGACAGATTCCGGCTCCAATCAGTCCGCATGGAGGAGCCTGACCGAAAGGTAGATATTTATCTACAACTCGCTACGATGGGCTGATGAAATCCATCACTGTCGCGCAACTCCGCCAGAACCCCACCGCGGCACTCGACGACCTGGAGAACGGTGAGGAATACATCATCACCCGACACCGGAAAGAGGTGGGGAGGCTCGTTCCGCCGAAAAGGCGCGTTCCTGTCACGGCGGAGCGGGCTGCGTCCGTCTACGCTGCGTCACCACTGGACGGTTCCTGGTCGATCGAGGTCGAACGGGACCGTAGTGACGACGTTGTCGAAAACCCCTGGGAACGGATGTGATTGCCCTACTCGACACGAATATTCTTATTGCCTCGACCACCGAGGGAGAGCAACTACCTGACCTGACAGGCTTCGATGACCTGGTAGTGAGTTCCCTTAGTTACTCCGAGCTACGCATGGGCATCGCCTCCACGACCGAGCTGCGTCTCTACCGGCAGCGCGAGGCACGGCTGTCCGAGATCGTGTCGGTGTATGGGGACGGCATCCCTTACGACGATGCAGCCGCGACCTGTTATGGCGCAATCACTACCGCGGTCGCGGACAGGGGTGGATTGCCGAAGGCAAGGCGCATGGACCGAATGATCGCCGCTACGGCCTTGCTACACAACTGCGCGCTGATCACACGCAACATCAGGGACTTCAGCGACATTGCCGACATGGTCGAAGTGATCCAGCGCTAGCGGATTCGCAGCCCCTGCAACAAGACCCCCACCATCCGGCGCGCGTCGTACTGCGAATCGTCGGTGGCCCCGAAGCACAGGTTTCCGACTGCCCGCATCAACTCGATGGGCTGCTGATCGTCGACGATCTCCCCCGCGTCGGCTGCTGCGGTCAGCAGATCGCCGCACACCGGTACGAGCGTGTCGACGAAGTACCGGTGCAGGCCTTCGGTGTCGGCATGCATCGCCTCGGGCAGACCGTGTTTCGTGGCCAAGAAATCGACGTACATGTCGACCCACGCCGTCAGCGCGTCGAACGGGCTCGTTTTGTCCGCCAACAGGATCGGACCGGCCTCGGCGCACGCCACGACCTGGTGACGAAAAACGGCCAGGATGAGGTCGCCCCGCGTCGGGAAGTGTCGGTAGATCGTTGCGACGCCGACCCCGGCCTTCGCCGCGATCTCACGTACGGGCGCGTCGACACCCGAGCCGACGAACACCGCCGCCGCCGCGTCCAACAGGGCCGCTTCGTTGCGACGGGCGTCCGCTCGCTTCTGCACGTCGCCTCCTTGTCAAACGGAACATGGTTCCGTACGTTGGTTATCGGAACCATGTTCCGCTTATTCACGATAGACCACCGGCAGGAGAACGCCATGCAGTACCGCACGCTCGGACGCACCGGAGTCAAGGTCAGCACGCTGTGCCTCGGCGCTATGAACTTCGGAGCCATCGGCAACACCACGCAGGACGACGCCACCGCCATCGTCGACGCCGCCCTCGACGGGGGGATCAACTTCATCGACACTGCCGACATGTACAGCCAGGGCGAGTCGGAAGAGATGGTCGGCAAAGCCATTTCGGGGCGACGAGACGACATCGTGTTGGCCACCAAGGTCTTCAACCCCATGGGCGACGAACGTAACCACCAAGGCAGCTCACGCCGCTGGATCGTCACTGAGCTCGAGAACAGCCTGCGTCGGCTCGACGTCGATCACGTCGACCTCTATCAGATCCACCGCTGGGACCCCACGACAAGCGACGACGAAACACTGTCCGTGCTGACAGATCTGCAGCGTGCCGGCAAGATTCGCTACTTCGGCTCGTCCACGTACCCGGCATACCGCATCGTCCAGGCGCAGTGGGCAGCGCGCGAAAACCATCTCAGCCGGTTCACCACCGAGCAGCCGCAGTACTCGATCCTGCAGCGCGGCATCGAATCCCACGTTCTTCCGGTCACGGAGGAATACGGGATGGGTGTGCTGGTGTGGAGTCCGCTGGCGGGAGGCTTCCTGTCCGGAGCGATTCGTGCGGGGCAGGAGAGCACCACGAATCGCGCGAAGCTCATGCCCGAGCGTTTCGGCGCCGATACCCCTTCCGGTAAAGCCAAACTGGACGCGGTGGAGAAGCTGGTCACCGTGGCCGAAGACGCCGGGCTCACGCTGATTCAGCTTGCGCTCGGATTTGCGACTGCGCACCCCGGTGTCACGAGCGCCATCATCGGACCTCGCACCGTCGACCATCTCCATTCACAGCTGGCCGCGGCAGACACGGCCCTGTCCAGTGACGTACTGGACAAGATCGACGAGATCGTGGCTCCCGGACTCGATCTGACGCCCGGTGGCAACTTCGACACCCCGCCGTCCCTGCTCGACGCATCGCTGCGTCGGCGGTAGGCGGCTGCGCCACCCGGGTGTGAAAAGGAGTCCTCCAGCACTCTTTTTCACACCCGTGTGCGAAGCGCCTAAGGGATGATCTTCTCCGCACGGTACCGCTCGACCTGCTCCGCGAAACTGTCCGGGGTGGAACGGAATCCGAGAAAACCGGCCTTCTTGCTCTTCGTCATATCGGTGAGGCATTCGAGGTCACGCCCGAGGTCACCGTCGGTATGCCACCACGACGCCAACCGGGTGACGTCGGATTCGATCAGACCGTGCTTGTCGGCAATTGTCTTCCACGTCTCGGCGGCGTCGCCCATCCGTGCGTCGAGCGGCCGCGGTTCGTCCTCGAACCCGACCGGCTCGACGCCGAACATTTCGGCGATCTGCGGCCACAGCCAACGCCAGCGGAAGACGTCGCCGTTGGCGATGTTGAACGCTTCGTTCGCACCCTTCTCGTCGGTCGCAGCCCAGATCATCTGCTCCGCGAGGAGACCGGCGTCGGTGACGTCGGTCAGCCCGTCCCATTGCGTCTCGGAACCGGGAAAGATGAACGGCTGATCGGTCTCTCGGCAGATGGTGGCGTAGACCGACAGCGTGAGCGCCATGTTCATCGCATTGCCCACTGCGTACCCGAAGATCGTGTGCGCGCGGTGCACGCTCCAGGTGAAACCCAGACGCTCGGCGCCGGCGAACAATTCGTCTTCCTGCGCGTAGTAGAAGTTGGGCGCGTCGAGACGCGGCTCGTCCTCGTGGAACGGCGTTTCGGCGGAGACGGAAGTGCCGTAGTCGTCGAACGGCCCCAGGTAGTGCTTGAGCCCGGTCATCAGGGCGACGTGCTTGACCGACTTCTCCTCGGCGAGCGCGTCGAACGTGTTGCGCAGCGTCGCCGTGTTCACCTCGATGTTCTTCGCTTCGCTGTCCTGCATCATCCACGCGGTGAAGAACACGGCCTCCGGCCTGGTGCCGCGGAGCGCGTCGCGCATGCCCTCGGCGTCGAGTAGATCTGCGGTGACCACCTCGACCCCGTCGACGGGCAGGGATGTCTGACGGGACAGGCCGTAGGTGGTCCACCCGGCCTCGACCAGTTGGCGACAGATGGTTTGGCCGGAGATGCCGGTCGCGCCGACGACGAGTGCACGCCGTGGTTCATCGGGAATTGTGTTCACTGTGTCGAGGCTACGGACATCTTCGGCTCCACCGTGAAATCGTCCAGGTCCGCCTGACGCGTCATGGACCAGTAATCGACGATGCGCCACGGCAGCGTCGACACCACGCGGCCGGCGTCGTTGCGGTACCAGTTGTCCATGCCGCCGTGAGTCCAGATCATGGTCGAATGCGCGTCGTCGTGCTTACGCACGTACTCGGTCTCGACATCGGGCTTGCACTCGACGGCGCCGATCCGATTGTCCGACATGCTGATCAGTAGATCGACGATGTAGCGAACCTGGCACTCGGCGATGGTGATGTAGCTCCCGCCGTGACCCAGCACGGTGCCGGGACCGCACGTCAGGAACAGGTTGGGGAAGCTCGGCACGGTGATCCCGAGATACGCGTGTGCGTCCTCCGGCCCCCACACCTCGCGGATGGACTTACCCGATCGGCCACGCACATCGATGGGTGTCAGCAGCTTGTGTGTCTCGAAACCTGTTGCGAGGATGACGATGTCGACCTCGGTCTCGACACCGCCCCGTGCGATCACCGAAGTGGGTGTGATTTCCGCGACGGCGTCGGCAACCAGGGTGACGTTGTCGCGCCGAAGCGCTGCGTACCACCCGTTGTCGAGCAGCATGCGCTTGCCGAACGGCGGGTAATCGGGGACCGACTTCTCGATGAGATCGGGGCGGCCCTCGAGCTCCTTCTCGATGTAACGAGTGAAGACTCGGCGGTGGGCGTCGTTGATGGCGTTGACCGAACGCTCAGGGTGATCCCACTCGGGGTCCACCTGCAGCGACGGGTGCACCCGATCGTTGAAGTTCCACGCGAGCCGCGCCCGGTACCAGAGCCGGTACAGCGGGACGGTCTCCATCAGAAAATTGACGTCGTCGCCGATCTCGCTGAAGTACACGTCCGTCGAGGACACCCACTGCGGCGAACGCTGAAACACGGTCGCGTGCGCCACCTTCGGCGCAATCGCCGGAAGCACCTGCATCGCACTGGCGCCCGTGCCGACGATTGCGACCCGCTTGCCGGTGAGGTCGAGATCGGCGGGCCACTCGGCAGTGTGGAAGATCGGACCGTCGAACGTGTTCAGGCCCTTGATGATCGGCAGCTTCGGCTTGTTCAGCTGACCTGTCGCGGTGATGACGACGTCGGCCGTCAGGACCTCACCGTCGACGGTCGTGACGGTCCATCCTTGCCGGGCATCGTCGTACACCGCAGTCGACACTTCGGTGTCGAATCGGATCCGATCGCGCAGACCGTGTTCGGACGCGACGTCGCTGAGGTACTGCCACACTTCGTCACGCTTGCCGAAATGCGTGTTCCACGCACGCGGCGCGAAGGAGTACGAGTACAGATGGCTGGGAGTATCGACTCCTGCACCCGGATAGGTGTTCTCGAACCATCCGCCACCGACGTCGGAATTCTTTTCCAGAACGACGTGGTCGATGCCGGCCTCGTGCAGCTTGATCGACGCCAGCATGCCCGACACTCCGGCACCGATCACGATGGCAGACAACGCATTCGGTTCGGCGTGACGCACCTCGGGAACGCGGAACCCCATGTCCTCGGCGATCATCGCGGCGAACTCGGGCGGCACGGATTCACCGACGGCGGCGCTGATCATCTCGACGAGTTGGTCGTCGGACGGATTCGGGACTGCGATTGCTCCCGCCAGCACGGCATCGAGCGCAGCCGCACGAATGCGCTCGGCCGTCGCCTCGTCGAATCCACCGTCGTCGTTGTTGTCCATTCCCCGGCTGCGGGTGGGGAGGTACGGATCGGACAGCCACGTCCGGTCTGCGGTGAGTTGATAGAGGACGGCCACGAGCGTCGGCATGTTCGCCGACGTCAGGGCGTCGGCCAGCCGTTCACGGTCCACTCTCGCAGTCATTCACTCAACTAACCACGGTTAGCCGTAACTCCGCAAGGGTTCGTCTGATCTGCACATTCTCCTTGACAATGTGGGCTGCACCACACAATGCTGCACATCAGAACCTAACAGCGGACAGGCGAGAGGAATCACCATGGAGCTCAGCGAGGCAATGCGAACCACCGGCACGTGTCGGCGGTACCTCAGTGATCCAGTCCCCGACGAGGTGTTCCATGCCGCGTTCGACGTGGCCCGCTTCGGGCCACAGGGTGGTAACCGCCAGCCGGTGAAGTGGATCGTCGTCCGCGACGCAGCGCGCAAGCAGGCGCTCAGCGACCTCTACCTCCCCATGTGGGACGCGTACTTCGCCGGCATCACCGGCGGCACCGTGTCCGTCGGCGCATTGCCGAAGACCGTGCAGGACGCCGACTACTTCGCCCGCCATCTGGCGGAGGTTCCTGCCATCGTCGTGGTCTGCGCCGCTCTGGACGGTCTGCATCCCACCGACAACGAACTCGGCCGCCTCTCCGTCGTCGGCGGTGCGTCCATCTACCCGACCATGCAGAACTTCTGCCTGAGCCTGCGCGAACAGGGCGTCGCGACCGCGGTCACCACGCTTCTCTGCCACGAAGAACCGGCCGTGCGCGAGTTGCTCGAGATCCCCGACGACTACATCACTGCCGCGCACATCGCCGTCGGCTACCCGGAGAAGTCGTTCCCCACCAAGCTGACCCGTGATCCGGTCGAGCAGATCGTCTCCCTGGAGACGTTCTCGCAGCCGATGTTCCAGACCGCCTCGGTCTGATCCGACTTCTCTACAGGAGACATTCGTGCCCGCTATCGCCCCCCATCATCGTTCATCCATCGGTCGCGCGACGATAGGCGATCAGCTTCGTCGGCACGCTCGCACTCAGCCGGACAAGGTCGCCTTCATCAGCTACGCCGCTGACGGCACCCGTTCGGTGACCACGTACGGCGAACTCGATTCGTGGGCAAACCGATTCGCCAACCTCCTCGTCGATCTCGGCGTCAAGCCGGGTGATCGAGTGGCGTCGATGGCACGCAACAGCGTCGACGTCGTGGTGGCGTACTACGGCACACTCAAGGCGGGTGCCGCGTTCACGGGCATCAACGTGATGTACCGCGCTGCCGAGATCCGTCACCAGCTCGAGCACGCCGAACCTGTTGTGGTCGTGACCGATCCGGCGTTCGGTGATCTCGTGAACTCCGTCAAGCCCGACTCGACGACGGTGGTGACGTTCGGGGCACACTACGACGAGCTGACCGCGCAGACACCGACGTCGGAGCCCGACGTCCACATCGACGAGAACGACGTCGCCATGGTCATCTATACCTCCGGCACCGAGGCGGCGCCGAAGGGCGTGATGATCCCGCACCGGAACTTCCTGATCTCGACGGCGCCCGCGTGGAGTTGGGGTCTGCGCACCGGACCCGAGGACACGTGGCTGTTCGTCATGCCCTTCCACACGATCGCCGGCCTGGGGTCGATGACCACGCTGACGTTGATGGGCGCCACGCTCGTGCTGCCGGCGACCGTGGACCCGGCGCAGTCCCTGACCATCATTGCCGACGAGAAGATCTCGGTGATCGCGCAGACGCCGACGTTCTACCTCGCACTGGCGCGCGATCCGAGCTTTGGCCCCGACGCCGTCGGACAGGTGACGCGCTGCCTCACCTACGGCGGTCAGGTTGCGCCGCTGACCATCAGCGCATGGGCCGAAGCGGCACCGGACGCCATCTGGGGGACGTACTGGGGCCAGTCCGAATTGTCGCAGCTGGGTTCGGTCGGGTGGTTCACCACGCTCGACGACATTCCCGGCGGCGACGCGTCGTGGATCGGAAAGCCGGTCACTCACCTCGAGATCAAGGTGGTCGATCCGGACGGCAACGAGGCCGAGATCGGCGAATTGCTCTGCCGTACGCCGTCGGTGATGCTCGGTTACTTCCGCGACGAGGCACGCACCGCCGAGGTGTTCCGCGACGGCTGGGTGCACACGGGCGACATGGTGCGTCTGGACTCCGATGGCAACATGTTCTTCTACGATCGTATGAAGGACATGATCAAGTCGGGAGGGATGAACGTGTCGTCGCAGGAGGTCGAGCGTGCCATCCACGCGCACCCGGACGTGTTGCGCGCAGCGGTGGTCGGAATGCCCGATCCGTACTGGTCCGAGGCGGTGACCGCCTTCGTCATTCCGCGTGACGGCGTGACCGCCGATCCGGAGTCGATCATCGAGCACTGCCGCTCCGCACTGGCGTCGTACAAGGCGCCGAAGACGGTGCACATCGTCAGTGAGTTGCCCGTCGACGCGCAGGGGAAGATCCTCAAGCGGGAGTTGCGCACATCGGCGGCGGTGTGAGTCAACCGGCTCAGTTGCCGCGGCAGGCGCGTACTCTGCAGCGTCGCAACGATATTGCGGCGAGTGCGGCTGCGATCTTCGCCCGCGACGGTTACCCCAACGTGGGGATGCGCGACATCGCCGACGCCGTCGGCATCAAGGGAGCCAGTCTCTACCATCACTTCCCGTCGAAGGAAGACATCCTCTTCGCCATCTGCCTGACCGTCACTCGGGAACCGGCCGACGAGACCCTCCCCCTGCTCGACGCCCCGGGAACGCCCACCGAGCGACTGTCATCCCTGGTGCGAGCGCATCTCGTTCACCTGAACCGTCGACGGGTGGAATACGTTGTCGGACTGCACGAGTTGGCGTCGCTGACAGCGGAGCATCGCGACGTGATCGAAGACTACCGTCGGCAGTACCAGCGGCGCGTCCGTGACGTGATCAACGCCGGCATCCGTAGCGGTGAGTTCACGGTCCCCGACGCGAGGATTGCGTCCTTCGCGATCACGGACATGCTCAACGGCATCGCCAGCTGGTTCCACGACGGCGGCGAGCTGACCATCGACGACGTCGCCGACCACTACGTCGAACTGGCGATCAATCGACTCCTGGGAGGTAACACATGAACGTCGAAGGGTACTGCGCACCCGAGTTCGGCGGTGTCCGAGAAGCGTTGGCATCGAACATCTCCGATGACATCGAGCTCGGAGCCTCCGTCGTCGTGGACATCGACGGCGAACGGGTGGTGGACATGTGGGGCGGGCATCGCGACGTCGACCGCCAGGTGCCGTGGACAACGGACACCATCACCAACGTGTGGTCGACGACGAAGACCGTCACGAACCTCGCCGCTCTGATGCTGATCGACCGAGGCCTGGTGGACGCCTTCTCTCCGGTCGCCAGGTATTGGCCCGAGTTCGCTGCAGAGGGCAAAGGCGACATCGAAGTTCGGCACCTGATGTCGCACACCTCGGGAGTATCGGGGTGGGACGGGCCGTTCACGACCGAGGAGATGTACGACTGGGAGACCTCGACGTCGAAACTGGCCGCCCAGGCACCGTGGTGGCCGTCGCGCACGGAGTCGGGATACCACGCCGCGAGCCAGGGACACCTGATCGGCGAACTGGTCCGGCGCGTGACAGGACAGTCGTTGCGGCACTTCGTCGCCGAGGAGATCGCCGGACCGCTGGGTGCGGACTTCGGTATCGGTGCGGCAGAGCAGGACTGGCCCCGCATTGCCGACGTGGTTCCGCCGCCTCCACCGACCGGTGACGAGGTACCCGATCCGCTGCTGGTGCGGCGTAAGACGTTCCTCGGTCCGTTGATCAACGCAACATCGGCCAACACCCCGGCGTGGAGAAACGCAGACATGGGGGCGCTGAACGGCCACGGTAATGCTCGCTCGGTCGCCCGCATTCTGTCGGCAGTCTCCCGCGGCGGAACCGTCGACGGTGTGCGCCTGCTCGGACCCGACACCATCGACCTGATCTTCAACGAGCAGAGCAACGGCGTCGACCTCGTGCTCGGTGTCCCGCTGCGCTTCGGCATCGGTTTCGCTCTGCCGCAACGCAATACGGTCCCGTACATTCCGGACGAGAAGATCTGCTTCTGGGGCGGCTGGGGCGGCTCGCTGATCGTGATGCACCCGGACACCAAGATGACCTTCTCCTACATGATGAATCGCATGGGGCCGGGCATCATCGGGTCGGAGCGGGCCGGGCAATATCTGACGGCGACGTACGAGGCGATGAGGTAGGCGGTTACCCCTGCACCGTCGGCCGCACCGTGATGTCCCCGATCTCGACGTCGGCGGGCTGCTCGATGGCGAAGGCGATGGCACGTGCGACAGCCTCCGGTGCGATGGCGAAGTGCTCCATGCTGCGCCGCACCGCCTCGCGCGTCTCGGGGTCGTCGACCGAATCGGCCAACTCGGTGCGCACGTACCCCGGGTTGATCGACGTGGTGCGGAGCATTCCGTCCGTGGATTCCTGACGCAGGCCCTCCAGCAGCGTCCTCACCGCATTCTTCGTTCCTGCGTACACCGCTTGTGTCGGAACGATTTTGAGCCCGGATGTCGAGACCGTAGTCACCAGATGACCGTGTCCCTGGCGACGAAATACCGGCATGGCCGCAGCGATACCGTTGAGGACCCCGCTGACGTTGACGTCGATCATCGCCGACCACGCGTCGACATCCAGATCCTCCATCGGGCCGATCTTGGCGATGCCGGCGTTGCTCACCAGAACATCGACCCGACCGAACGTCTCGACACCGTGATCGACGAACGCCACGAGGTCGGCGCGCTGGGTGACGTCCACTGCGCGCAGGTCGGCTCGCCCTCCCGAGGCTCTGATGTCGTCGACGATTGTCTGCAACCGGTCCACACGCCGCGCACCCAGCACGACCGCAGCTCCCCGCTCCGCCAGATGCCGTGCGGTCGCCTCGCCGATGCCGCTGCTCGCGCCTGTGATGGCCACGACCTTGCCGTCGATGTTCGTCATGACTTCCTCCTCTAAAGTGGACACGTGTCCGTCTATCCGACCGTACCGGACATGTGTCCGCTTAGCTACCCACCCAGGAGCCCTGATGGCCCGTGCCGACGCCACCGAGAACCGAACGCGCATCGTCCGGGCCGCGCGGGATCTGCTCGGGAGCTCCGAGGAGTTCAAGCTGAACGCCGTGGCGAAGGCGGCCGGCGTGGGCCAGGGGACGCTCTATCGGCACTTCCCTACCCGCGAAGCGCTCCTGTCCGAGGTGTACCGCAAGGACGTGGACGATTTGATATCGGCGGCGCCGACGCTACTGGCCGCCCACGAGCCGGTGGAGGCGCTCCGACTGTGGTTCGACGGTGTCGCGGAGTACGCCGAAGTCAAGCGTGACGTGTTCGCTGCGGTGGAAGACGCGGTGTGGCAAGACCTTTCGGCCCACAGTCTCGGACCCATCGGCGACGCGATCAGCCGGTTCCTCGAGGCCGGGAAAGCTGACGGGTCCCTCCGGTCCGACGTGGACCCGCGCGATGTGATCCTGCTGATCGGATACCTGACACGGGTTCGGCCCGACGAGTGGGAGTCCCGCTCCCGCCGCCTGCTCGGCGTGGTGCTCGATGGGCTTCGCTCTCGACCGTAGTCAATCCGTACAACGTACGGTACGTTGTACCCAATGCAGCCGGATCAAGCTCGCCTCATCCCCCTCCTCTGGGCTCCCCGCGACCGCACCTCGCGCACCGGGCTGAGCATCGGCGCCATCACGGCTGCCGGTGTCGCGATCGCCGACCGCGCCGGCTTGGGTGCGGTCACGATGCGCGCTGTCGCCGACGAACTGTCCGTCGGCACCATGTCGCTCTACACCCACGTGCCGGGCAAGCCCGAATTGATCGCACTGATGCGCGACTCCGTGGACCACGAGTGCTACGCCGACGGGGTCCTGCCGGCGTCGTTCGACGGCTGGCAGGAACGGTTGCGGCACATGGCTCGTCGCAACTGGGAGTCGTGTCTGCGACACCCGTGGCAGCTCGACATCTCGCCGACCGTGTCCTCGACCCTCGGGCCCGGCGTCGTCGGCAAGTACGAGACCGAACTCGGCGGAGTCGACGGGATCGGACTCGACGACGTCCAGATGGACATGGCCGTCGCACTCGTGCAGAGCCACGCCTCCTCCTCGGCCCGGTGGTACCTGGGTGTGCACGGCGCAACCGGCGGCGCCATGACCGAGGACGAATGGTGGGAGTCGATGCAGAACGAATGGCAACGCGTCGAACCCGTTCTGGCCCTGGCGATGAACCGCAACGACTATCCACTTGCATCCCGCGTGGGTGCCGCGTCGGCGCAGGCGTACGAGGGTGCCGACGCCGAGGCACTGTTCCGATTCGGGCTCGACCGCATCATCGACGGACTCACCGCACTGATCGAAGGAGGACACTGATGTCGTTATCCACCATCATGATTCGAGGCGCGCGCGAGAACAACCTGCGCGGTGTCGATCTCGACCTACCCAAACGCAAGCTGGTCGTGTTCGCCGGCGTGTCCGGCTCCGGAAAGTCGTCCCTGGTCTTCGACACCATCGCCGCCGAGGCTCAGCGACAGATCAATTCGACCTTCACCGCCTTCGCACAGACCTTCCTCCCGTCGTACGGCCGTCCCGACGCAGACCTCATCGCCAACCTCTCCGCGGTCGTCATCGTCGACCAGAAGCGATTGTTCGGCGGCCCGCGCTCCACGGTCGGCACCATCACCGACATCGGCGACTGGTTGCGCATGCTCTGGTCGCGGGGAGTGTCCCCGTCCATCGGATACGCGAACGCCTTCTCGTTCAACGACCCCGCGGGCATGTGCCCCGAATGCGGCGGCCTGGGCGAGGCCAAGATCATCGACATGGCCGAGCTCGTCGACGAGTCGAAGTCGTTGCGCGAGGGCCCCTTCAAGCACCCCGACTTCCTACCCGGCAAGTGGCCCTACCGCATCTTCGCCGACTCCGGACTGTTCGATCTCGACGTACCCGTCGAGCAGTACTCCGCACGCGAGCGCCACCTCTTCTTCGACGCCAAGCCCGGCGAAGTCGAAATGGCGAATCCCGACGCCCTGATGAAGACGTTCGAGGGCATCGTCTCGCGGTTCCGTCGAAGCTACCTCTCCAAAGACGCCGACGCCCTCAAGGGCAAGTCCAAGGAGGCGTTCGACCGCATCGTCACCCGCGGCACGTGCATCGACTGCGGCGGCACCCGTTACAACGAGACCGTCCGCGGCGCCACGTTGGAAGGGCTCTCCATTCCCGACGCATTCGCGATGCAGGTCTCCGATCTCGCCGACCGGATCGAGGGATGGAAGCTGAAGGATCTCGACGGACCGAAGTCCGAGATCGTGACCCAGCTACGGCGTTTGGTCGATCTGGGCCTGGGCTACCTCAGCCTGGATCGGGCGACGTCGTCGTTGTCCGGCGGTGAGTCGCAACGCATCAAAATGGTCCGCCACCTCGGCGCCACGCTGAACGACATGCTCTACGTGTTCGACGAGCCCACCACCGGGCTGCATCCGCGCGACGTCCATCGGCTCGACGACATGCTGCTTGCGTTGCGAGACAAAGGAAACACCGTGCTCGTCGTCGAGCACGATCCGGAAGTGATGGCCATTGCGGACCACATCGTCGAAATCGGACCCGGGGCAGGAAAGTCCGGCGGCACCGTCGTCTTCGAAGGGACGTACGCCGACTTGACCCGCGCAGACACCCGCACGGGTTCCGCGCTCCGGCGTGACGGGTCGTCGATCCGTGAGCCACGGACTGCGACGGGATGGGTGTCGATCGTCGACGCGAACACTCACAATCTGCGCAATGTCAGCGTCGACATCCCCCTGGGCATCATGACCGCGGTGACAGGCGTTGCGGGCTCCGGCAAGTCGAGCTTGATCCACGGACACCTGCAGGACGCGGCACCCGACGCCGTCATCATCGATCAGGCGCCGATCCGCGGATCCCGTCGCTCCTCCCCCGCCACGTACACCGGACTGCTCGAACACATTCGGGCACATTTCGCGAAGAGGACCGGAAAGCCCGCATCACTGTTCTCCCCGAACTCCGACGGCGCTTGCCCCGACTGCCAGGGCAGCGGCGTCATCTTCACCGATCTCGGGTTCACCGATCCAGTGACCAGCATGTGCGAGACGTGTCAGGGCAGACGCTTTCGCTCGGGTGCGATCAAGTACACCGTCGACGGGATCAGCATCGCGGACGTCTTCGAGATGTCCGTCGACGATGCCGTCGGGTTCTTCGAGGTCAAGAAGATTCGCGACATTCTGAGCCGGTGCGTGGACGTCGGACTCGGGTATCTGTCTCTGGGGCAGAACTTGTCGTCGCTCTCGGGCGGTGAGCGGCAGCGACTGAAACTGGCGACGGAACTGGTGGGATCGTCGCCGATTCTGGTACTCGACGAGCCGACCACCGGCCTGCACCCGTCGGACGTCGCGAATCTCATTGCCCTGTTGTCGGGCATGGTCGACGAGGGGCGGACGGTGATCGTGATCGAACACAATCTCGACGTGGTGGCGGCAGCGGACTGGGTCATCGACCTCGGGCCGGACGGGGGTCACGACGGCGGACAGGTGGTCTTCACGGGAACAGTCGCCGCGCTGGTCGAGAGTCCCACCCACACCGGGACTTACCTGAAGAAGACATTGGGCGGATAGTGCGACACTGTGCGACATGGTCAAGAGCGCACGCACACTGAGCGGCAGGGTGGTGGACCGCTTTTGGTCTTGGCTGGGCCGCTTCGAACCCGTCGGTCTGGCGGTCGGTCTGCTGTTCTACTGCTGGTCGATGTCGCCGTCGCTACTTCCGCGCCCGTGGTACCTGCAGGCGGCCGCCACCGGCATCAGCGTCGCCAGCGGTTACGGCGTCGGTGTCCTTGCGGTGTGGGGACTGCGCAAGTGCGGCCTGACCAGACAGTGGTCGGAGCGGTGGCGCCGATTCGGGTGGTACGGACTCGGCCTGACGGCCGTCGTCGTGGTCCCGTTGTTCCTGTTCCTCGGTTCGTGGTGGCAGGACATCACCCGTGAGCTCGTCGGCTTCGAAAAGGGAAGCAGCTGGGACTATCCCGGTGTCTTCGTACTCGGAGCGGTCGTGTTCGTCGTGTTGGTGTTCGCCGGCCGCGGCCTTCGGAAGCTGGCGAACACCCTGACGCGGGTGGCAGGTCGCATCGTTCCCGAGCCTGTCGCTCGCGGAGCAGCCGTTGCCGTCGTCGCCCTCGTCGTCGTGCTGGCGACCCAAGGCCTGCTCTCGACCGGAATCTCCCGCATCTCCAACGGTTCCGCGTCCGCGTCGGACGCCGGCTCCGCTCCCGGTGTCGAGCAGCCGACCGAGTCGCAGCGGTCGGGATCACCCGATTCGAGGCAACCGTGGGACTCGTTGGGCAAGGAGGGGCGTACGTTCGTCGCCGGTGGACCTCGCTCCGACGACATCGAGTCCGTGATCGGAGCGCCTGCCCTCGAACCGATTCGGGTGTACTCCGGTCGAGCGTCGGTGGATGCGGACGGTCTCGGACTCGGGCTGCAGACTGTGGAATCGTTGGCGGACAACGTAGTCGACGAGCTCGACCGCACCGGGGCGTTCGACCGGAAGTATCTGGCCATCGCCACGACGACAGGCCGCGGTTGGGTGAACGAGAGCGTTGCGTCGTCGCTGGAGTACCTCGCCGGCGGTGATACCGCCATCGCGGCGATCCAATACTCGTTCCTTCCCAGCCCGTTGGCGTTCCTCGCGGACCGAGCCACACCGTTGCTGGCCGGTAGAGCCCTGTTCGAGGCAGTGTACGAACGGTGGCGCACCCTTCCCGAGGATCAGCGTCCCGCGCTGCTGACGTTCGGTGAATCGCTCGGTTCCTACGGTGGGCAGGACGCTTTTTCCGGCGTGCAGGACATGATCACCCGCACCAGTGGCGCACTCTGGGTGGGCACACCGAATTTCAGCGAGCAATGGGCGCGGGTGACGCAGTCGCGCGATCCGGGCAGCCGAGAGATCCTGCCGGTGATCTACGGCGGTGAGAACGTCCGATTCGCCGCCACACCCGAGGACCTCGAGGGTCCTGCGTTGGGCGACTGGGGGTCGCCGAGAATCGTCTACTGGCAGCACCCGAGCGATCCGATCGTGTGGTGGTCACCCGATCTCGTTCTGCGCCAACCCGATTGGCTCACAGAACCGCGCGGAGCCGACGTCGACAAAGGAATGACGTGGATTCCGTTCGTGACGTTCTGGCAGGTGACTCTCGACATGGTGTTCGCCGCCGACGTTCCGGACGGGCACGGCCATTCGTACGGCGCCGAGGCGACGTACTACTGGAACGACATCCTGGGTCTGAGCGACGACACGCTCGTCGAGAAGGTCGTCGACGCTCTGAACGCATAGCGGGGCATCATGGGGTGATGGCACTCCCCTCGCACGGACGCTTCGACTACTCCGCGATCACCGACCGACCGCAGTTCGAGTGGCCCGGCGGCGCCCGGTTGGCCGTGTACGTGGCGGTGAACTGCGAGCATTACCCCTACGACGAGGGCTCCCCCGGTCTCGGGTACACCCCGGACATGGATCAGCCGAACACCTACAACTGGGGGTGGCGCGAGTACGGCAACCGGGTCGGAGGTTTCCGAATCGCGGAGACGCTGCAGCGCAGCGGCATTCGGCCCACCTTGTTGGTGAACACCGAGATCTACGACCACGCACCCGATCTGGTCGACGCGTTCCGCGAACTCGATGCCGACGTCGTCGCGCACGGTTCGACCAACGCGATCCAACCGAACCAGCAGGGCGAGGACGACGAGCGGCGCACCATCGAGGAGGTCTATCGCGCCATCGAGCAGCACGAGGGTGCACCGCCGCGAGGGTGGATGAGCCCGGGCGCGAATCCGTCACGAGTGACCGAAGATCTGTTGACGGAGGTGGGATTCGAGTACACCCTGGACTGGCCCATCGACGACCAACCGGTGTGGCTCTCGACGCGCGGGGGACCGCTGCTGAGTGTCCCCTATCCGCACGAGGTGAACGACCTACCGGTGTTCGTGCACCATCACGGAACGGCGGAAACGTTCGAGAACATGATCGTCGACTCGTTCGACGAACTGAAGGAGAACTCGGACGAACAGGCCGTGGTGCTGGCGATCTCCGTGCATACGTTTCTGACGGGACAGCCTTACCGGCTCAAGCACTTTCGGGCTGCGCTGGAGCACATGACGTCGAATTCCGACGGGGTGTGGTTCACGACGGCCGGGGACATCGCCGAGCACTTCAGGATGGTCAGCGCAGCGCGTCCAGATCCGTCCGCATGATCATCACGTTGTAGCCGGACCACTGCGACGCGGTGAAGTAGAGGTCGCGCCCACTGGACTTCGGGTGGATGAAGGGCGCATAGATGCCGCCGTTGTTCTGCAGGCGTGAGATCAGCGTCTTCTCACCGCTCCAGGGGCCTTCCGGCTTGTCGGCGGTGCGGGCGACGATGGAACCGGAGACCTCGTTGCCGTAGAGCATGACGTACTTCTTCAGGTAGTCGTTCCACGCGACGGACATCTCGCTCACGGGGTCACCGACCACCACGTCGGTGTCCTTCACGTCCGCAATGTTGTTCGACCACGTCCCGGCGCCCGTGTAGTACTGATACTTGCCGAGCGTGGTGATGTCCTGCGGCAGGAAGCGGGACAGGTAGGCCGCGCCGAACCGCCCGTTGGGCGTTCCGTACTGGTAGACGTAACCGTCCCTGTCCTTCATGTAGGCCACCTGCTGAAACTTGCCCTGATTGCGATCGACCTGGCCGCCTCCGGGGAGGGTGATTCCGGTGTTGACGCGGATCGTGCTCTGGTCGGTGGTCCAGGTCTGTCCGTTGTCGCTGGACTTGGCGATCGCCGAGAAGTTGGTGACCCAGCGGCCGGGTGCACCCCAGGATCTAACGGACATGTAGTTGAGGTACTGGTCGTTGCCGATCGAGATGGCGGACGTCGGGATCGTCGTCGACTCGACCTCGGGGATCTTCAGCGAGTTCACGATCTCGCGGGAGAAGTTCGGAACGTCGGCCGGCGATCCCGAGTCGACATCGCCCGGCACCGCATTAGGAACGTCGATTCCGTCGGCAAGGTTGGAGTCGTTGGATCGCAGGAGAACGTTGGAGCGCCACTGGCCCGCCGAAACGGAGCAGTTGCCGAACGTGTCACCGAAAGCCATGAGGGTTTGACCCTTGCCGTTGTCCCAGCTGATGCCGAGATCGGTGCCCGAGATGCCGAACCGGTCGTACGTACTGTTCGGGCTCCGCGGACCGGTCACCCACGAGACCGCTCTGGTGTTGCCGGCGCCCAGGTCCGGTAGCGCCCCTTGCGGGCCCTGCGGGTCGGATCCCCCTGCACCACTGCTTCCGAAGCTGCTGCTGCCGAAGATGTTGCCGAACGGGGTCGAGCCGACGCCGGTGACGCCGCAGGGCTCAGCAGACGCGACTCCGGCGGAGAGCACCGTGAACCCACCGACGGCGACCGTCAGAGCTGTACCGATGACGGCCACCCGTTGGTGCAAGCGCATTCGATCTCCCCATGTGTCGCGTGTGACTGCCGTGGCAGAAGTGACGATTGTGAAAGATCATGACTCAGATGTTGGCGGACCGCAAGAAATGTGGAAATCGAGAGATGAAGTGAGGGAACGAATTTCATGCGTGTAATTCGAAAACTCGGGTGCTGCGACGTGCGGTCAGCGCACAGCAGTGCACCCAAGTTTCATCTCGAACGCCGTTTGGGGCGCTTGGTGAGGGGGCACACACTCGTGACGCTGGGACCGGTTCGGTCCGAGCTCACGTCCAGCATCGAATACTCGGCGCTGGACGTTCACCAGCACCGCACTGAGAGGAACCCGATGGCCGCCATCCTGTTCGGATCGATCAGCACCGTCGCAGATACGTCCGAATTGCAGCGCAGGTCCTTCAATGAAGCCTTCAAGGCTCACAACCTCGACTGGGAGTGGTCGCGCGAGGACTACCGCGCAACGTTGAACACCAACGGTGGCGCCAAGCGTGTCGCCGCTTACGCGAAGTCGGTCGATCAGGACGTCGACGCCAAGGCGGTGCACGCCACGAAGTCCGAGATCTTCCAGAAGCTGGTAGGCAGCGAGGGCGTCGAAGCGCGCCCCGGCGTCGTGGAATCCTTGACCGAGGCAAAGGCCAACGGTTTCAAGACCGCACTCGTCACCACCACGCTCCCGGAGAACATCACCGCACTCCTCGGTGCTCTGGACAACGTCTCGTTCGACGTCGTCGTCGACCTGTCGAAGGTCCAGGAGAGCAAGCCGAACCCCGCGTCCTACCTCTACGCACTCGAGCAGCTCGGTGAGGATGCCTCCGCAGCCGTCGCGATCGAGGACAACGAAGGCGGCGTCCAAGCTGCTTCCGCAGCGTCCGTGAAGGTGGTCGCGTTCCCCAATTCCAACACCAAGGGCGGCGATTTTTCGGCCGCAGTTGAAACAGTCGACAGCTTGGATCCCAGCCATCTCCGCCAGCTGACCAACAGCTGACGGGTCATCCGATGCGGCTGACTGCTTCGAACCCTGTGGCAGACAGTCGCTCCCGAGCGTGATGGACACCGTCACGCTGTGACAGACAAGGATCCAATCTATGAGTTCGATGCAGGCGCAGGTGACCGCAACGGAGCGGGCCTTTCACGTCGAAGGTTACGAGAAGATCGAGTACGACCTTCTGTACGTCGATGGTGTCTTCTCGATAGAGAACACCGAACTCGCCGACAGCTACCGGCCCTACGGCCGGTGTCTGATGGTCGTGGACGAGTCGGTCCACGCCATCTACGGCGAGCAGATGACGGCGTACTTCGACCACTACTCGATCGACCTGAGCGTCGTCCCGGTGAAGATCGCCGAGACCGCGAAATCCATCGAGACCTTCGAGCGCATCGTCGGTGAGTTCGACCGGTTCGGACTCGTTCGCACGGAGCCGGTTCTGGTTGTCGGCGGAGGCCTGACCACCGATGTCGCCGGGTTCGCCTGCGCCAGCTATCGACGCAACACTCCGTACATCCGCATCCCCACCACGCTGATCGGTCTGATCGACGCCAGCGTCTCCATCAAGGTGGCGGTCAACTACGGCAAGCACAAGAACCGTCTCGGTGCTTACCACGCATCCGAGAAGGTCTTGCTCGATTTCTCGTTCCTCAAGACGTTGCCCGAAGACCAGGTCCGCAACGGCATGGCCGAGCTGATCAAGATCTCGGTGGTCGGCAATTCCGAGATCTTCGACATGCTCGATCAGTACGGACCCGAGCTGCTGAAGACACGCTTCGGTCACCTCGACGGAACCCCGGAACTGCGGGATGTCGCCGACCGTCTGACGTACCAGGCGATCGACACGATGCTCGTACTCGAGGCGCCGAACCTGCACGAGATCATGCTCGACCGCGTGATTGCCTACGGCCACACCTGGAGCCCGACCCTCGAGCTCACTCCGCCGGCTCCGTTCTTCCACGGCCACGCCATCAACATCGACATGGCCCTGTCTGCAACCCTGGCCGAACAGCGTGGACTGCTGTCCACCGCCGATCGCGACCGGATTCTGGGCGTCATGAACCGTCTGGGACTCGCTCTCGACAGTGACTACCTGACACCCGAATTGCTGACCGAGGCAACGTCGTCCATCCTCAAGACGCGTGACGGGTTGCTGCGCGCCGCCGTTCCCGATCCGATCGGCGCGTGCACGTTCCTCAACGACGTGACCACCGACGAACTCGCCGACACGCTGTCGCTGCACAAGAAGATCGTTCTCGACTTCGAGCGCGGCGGCGACGGCATCGACATGTTCACCGCTGCTGACCCGACCGACCTCCGGTCTGCCCGCTAGTCGATGCCTGACTCCATCACCACCTCTGCACGCCCCGTCACGCCGACCACCATCCTGGCGGCCGAACTGGGTGACATCGCAGGGCAACTGAGCGAGATCGTCGGGATCGAGCCCGAACTGCTGGCTCGCGTGCGTCGTGCACGCGATCTGGCGGCCGGGCTCGACCCGTATCTCGACGCGTGCACCACGTCCGAGTCACCTGCGTTGGCCGACTTGGCCCGGCGCACACGGGAAGCCGACTGGGGCACCGGCCCGCTCGAACAGGAAATGCTGTCCGGCCATGTCGAAGGTCAGACGCTGAAGTTCCTGGTGCACATGACCCGCGCCTCCCGGATTCTCGAGATCGGCATGTTCACCGGGTATTCCGCGCTGGCCATGGCGGAGGCGCTGCCTGCGGGCGGGTCGGTCACCGCATGCGAGCTCGACGAGGGCGTGGCGGACTTCGCGCGGCGGTGCTTCGCCGAGTCCGAGGCCGGCCGCTCCATCACCGTCGAGGTCGGTCCGGCGTTGGAGACCGTGAAACGGCTCCGTGGGCCGTTCGATCTGGTGTTCGTCGACGCGGACAAGCCCGGCTACCTCGAGTACTTCCGGTATCTGATGGACAGTGATCTCCTGGCCCCCAATGCTGTTGTCGCCGTCGACAACACGCTGATGCAGGGGCAACCGTGGGCCACCGGAAAGCGGTCCGTGAACGGGGACGCCATCGCCGAGTTCAATCGCGCGGTGGCCGACGACCCGCGGGTCGAACAGGTGATCCTGCCGTTGCGCGATGGGGTGACCCTCATCCGACGGGTGGAGGCGTAGGTGCTGAAAAGCATTGCCGCGCTGGCCGGGTTGACCGTCACGTTACCGGTCGACCTGGCCATCACGGTGTTGGCGTCTCGTCGTCCCACTCCCCCGATGACCACCCGAACTCGTTCCCCCAAAACGGTTCTCGTGAGCGGCGGCAAGATGACGAAGTCGCTGGCTCTGGCGCGATCGTTCCACCTCGCCGGTCACCGGGTGATTCTGGTGGAGTCCGCGAAGTACCGCTTCACCGGTCATCGGTTCTCGAAGGCGGTGGACCGCTTCTACACCGTTCCCGAGCCCACGGCACCGGGGTACGCCGAGGCGCTGCTCGACATCGTCGTCACAGAGAGCGTGGACGTATTCGTGCCCGTCGCCAGTCCGGCGGCGAGCATCCACGATGCCGACGCCCGAGCGCTGCTCGATCCGCACTGCGAAGTGATCCACGGTGACGCGCACACGGTGCGCATGCTCGACGACAAGGACCAGTTCTCCGAACTGTCCCGTAAATTCGGTGTGCGAGTGCCTGATTCGCGACGCATCACCGATGTGAAGCAGATCGAGGAGTTCGACTTCCCACCCGGCCGGGAGTACATCCTCAAACGCATTGCGTACAACCCGGTCGGCCGGATGGACCTGACTCGCCTCTCGCGCGAGAATCCGAATCTGGACTTCGCGCGGAGCCTGCACATCTCGGACGACGACCCGTGGATTCTCCAGCAGTTCGTCACCGGGCAGGAGTACTGCACACACGGAACCGTGCGGGACGGCAAGCTGCAGGTGTACGCGTGCTGCGAGTCGTCGGCCTTCCAGGTCAACTACGCGATGGTGGACAAGCCCGAAATCCTCTCGTGGGTCGAGACTTTTGTCGAGTCGCTCGGCGCCACCGGTCAGATGGCGTTCGACTTCATCGAAGCAGCAGACGGTCACGCGTACGCGATCGAGTGCAACCCGCGCACCCACTCGGCCATCACGATGTTCTACGACCATCCCGAGGTGGCTGCGGCGTACCTCGAGGACGGACACCCCGTGATCGTTCCTACCTCGGCCTCCAAGCCGACGTACTGGATCTACCACGAGTTGTGGCGGCTCGTCACCGAAGGCAATCGACTCTCTCGGCTCAAAACCATCTTGTCCGGGACCGATGCCATCTATGCGTCGTGGGACCCGTGGCCGTACTTTCTGGTGCACCACCTTCAGATCCCGTCGCTGCTGATCAAGAACATGCGCAGCAAGAAGGGCTGGACGCGAATCGATTTCAACATCGGCAAGCTGGTCGAAGTAGGAGGTGACTGATGGCACCGCTGTCCGTTCTCGTTCTGGCGGGGTCGGCGGTCGACGACTTCCACGCCGACCTGTCGCGCGTGTACGCGTCGGGATTCGTCGACGCTGTCGCGGGCGCCTACCGGATCGAGATCGCGTTCGTCTCTCCCGACGGTTCGTGGCGCTTCGCCGACAGCTTTGCCGCTGTTGCTGCGGCGCAACCGTTGTCGCTGTCGGACGCCATCGCGCACCTGACGTCGGCGGACATCGACGTCATGGTGCCCCAGATGTTCTGCCTGCCGGGCATGACCACCTACCGCTCGCTCTTCGACCTGCTCGGTATCCCCTATGTCGGCAACCGCCCCGACCTGATGGCCGCAACGGCGGACAAGAACACTGCGCGGGCCATCGTTGCGGCCGCCGGCGTTCCGGTCCCGTCCGGCGTCGTCGTGCCTGCCGTCGGGCACGTCGACGTGCCGTTGCCCGTCGTGGTGAAGCCGGTCGATTCCGACAACTCCATGGGTGTGACGCTGGTTCGGGATCCGGCCGAACTCGATGCGGCTGTCGCCGATGCACTGACGTATTCAGATGCGGCGCTGGTGGAGTCGTACATCCCGCTCGGACGCGAAGTGCGGTGCGGCGTCATCGTTCGCGACGGTGAACTGGTGTGTCTCCCGCTGGAGGAATATGCCGTCGACGAGATTCGCCGGCGCGGGGACAAGCTGAACCGCACCGACGACGGCGATCTCTACCTCGTGGCCAAGGAGGCGACGAAGGCCTGGATCGTCGCCGTCGACGACCCCGTCACCGAGAAGGTATGGGAAGCGGCACGTCTGGCCCATACAGCGCTCGGTGCCCGCCACTACAGCCTGTTCGACTTCCGCATCGACCCCGACGGCAATCCCTGGTTCATCGAAGCCGGTCTGTATTGCTCGTACGCCCCTACCAGTGTGGTGGCCGTGATGGCCTCCGCCGCAGGCATTCCTGTCGACCGACTGTTCGCCATCTCTCTGAAGGAACTGCTATGAAGTACGAGGTACTCACTCCCGTCGGCGCTCGTGTCACCGACATTCGCGTCGACGACATCACCTCGGACGACGTCACCGAACTGAAGCGGATTCTCTCCGAGCACGGCGTGGTGGTCATGCCGGAGCAGTTCGTGGACGACATTGCGTTCCTCGCGTTCCTGCAGGCATTCGGGGAGCTGATGTTCACCACCGGTGAGACTCCCGTGGACGGGTTTCCCGACCTGAACGTCATCTCCAACGTCGGTCGCACGACACCCCCGAAATCCAACTTCCACGTCGACACCAGCTACGTGCGACACCCGCCCGCCTACACCGCGTTACGGGCGGTCGAGGTGCCGGCGCAGGGTGGGCAGACCCAGTTCAGCAACCAGTACGCCGCCTACGACACGCTTCCCGCGGACGTGCGCGAGAAGCTGGCCGACGCCGTCGTCACCCATGTGGTGACCGGCCTAGAACTCGGCGAGGACGAGGAAACGTCCGCCGACCACCGACTGTTCCTGGACCACCCCATCTCCGGGCGCACCGCGCTGTACCTGTCCGCGCCCGCACGATGCGCTGCCGTCACCGGTGTGCAGCCCGAGGAGACAAGGGCGACAGTCGATTACCTCGTCGGCCATTCGACGCGAGACGACAACCTGCTGCGCCACTCGTGGTCGCCGGGCGACGTCGTGATGTGGGACAACCGATGCGTGATGCACCGTGCGGACCACGCGGGTGTGGTGGGTGACCGGGTGATGCACCGCGGAATGGTCAGTTCTTCCTGACGCCGCTGACGGTGAACGGTTCGACGGGAGTGCCTCCGCGCTTGTCGAACTGACTGTTGACCACGAGAAGTCGATCGTCGACCGATGCCACCGTGGTCGGGTACGCGAAGCTCGGGTCGGTGATCTCACCGGTCACCCGACCCGACGTACCGTCGTCGGAAAGGTCGATCGTCGTGATCAGCCCGTCGCGATTGCGGACGACGTAGAGGGTGTCGTCGTCGGTCTCCATACCGTCGCCGTTCTGGACGTTGGCGCCGCCGAGGTCGACCGCGGTGACGGCCCTCGACTCCTCGTCCACGCGGTAGAGATTGCCCGTACTCGACTGCACCACAACGAGAGCGTCGTCGTCGGCCTCCACGATGCCGTTGGCGTTGAAACCCTCGCCGTAGACGAAGGGCGATCCCGTGAAGTCCACGAACGACTCCAGAGGTGCCTGTGCGGGGTTGTTTCCGTCCACTCGGGACTCCGGGATGCGATAGAGATTCGGGCTTCGCGAATCGGTGATGTAGGCGTCGCCGTCGTCGGAGATCACAACGTCGTTCAGGAACGTCGCATCGGCGCCGAGGCCGTTACTGAAACGTCCTGTCAGCTGACCCGACTGGGTGTCGTAGATCCAGACCGTGCCGGTGGCGCCGCCCGCGATCACCAAACGATTGTCCTCGACGTCGAGACCCGCTGCGCCCGTTCGCCCGTCCTGCCCACCGGCGAGAAAAGGCGCCACGTCGGGCGTACCCACGGTTCCGCGGAACACGGCACCGTCGGCGGTCGAGGTGACGTAGAAGGTGTTGTCGTCCGCGGTGATTCCTTCGGGGAAGACGCCGGAGCCGGGGAGGGTGTAGACGGTGGCTTGGCTTTGCGCGGCGGTCGTGGTCGGCTGCGCGGTGGTGGAAGGCGTGCTGGACGGCGCGGCCGGCTCAGGCTCGGACGACGACCCGCAGGCAGTCAGGACGACGGCGGACAGGGTGACGGCAGAAACCAGACAAATACGACTCATGAGACCAGTGTGCCAGGCTCCGGAAAAGCGAACGCCGGGAATCCGGTGCTCAGCGGTTCGATTATCGAACCGCCCGGCACCGGATTCGGTTCAGGACGGCCTGAACTTCACGCAATACCTCCTGCGGTCGCTCCGTTAGATCCGCCCAGGTGTACCGGAGCACGGTCCAGTCGCTGGAGATGGCGTTCTGCCGGGTCCGGTCACGCTGAAACGCGCCCGGATCGCTGTGGAACGCCCACCCGTCGATCTCGATCGCGAGCCGTTCCTCGACGAACGCAAAGTCGAGAACACAAGGCCCCCACCGATAGTTCGCGATCCAGCCGGTGCACTGTCCCGCAGTCAGGATCCGCGCGAAGAGACGCTCCGCCTCGGATCGGGCACCTCCCTCGGCCGACCTGAGCAGCGCTCCGGCTGCGGCGGCGCCGGTTCGCCCCGCATTCCGCGCGTGCGCTGCTTTCAGCGCCCCCAGGCTGGTGTGCCGTTGAAGAGCGGCATCCATGAGTCGGGTGCCGCCCGGGCGGACCGCGCATTCGAGAACGGTAAGGGGCAGCGCTGTGACCCGGACCCCGTTGCGAACGATGACATCGGAGTACGACAGTTCACGCCGCCGGATGCGGGTGCCGGGAATCGGTCGGCTGCGTCCTGACCTTGGGGTCGTGATGTCGACCAGGTCGGGCGCATCGGTGTCCAGACCGAGCCAGAATGCCGCGGCCGGTCCACTTACGGTGGCCCGGTCACCGGAAGCTCATACAGCGCAGCGTATTCGAGCTCGGTCGGTGAAGGGGCGGTCGCATGCGAAGTAGACGTTCGGACCGCGGCGCTCCCAGCGGCCGCTGCGAATCAGGCGATTGATTGCTTGCTTCCCAACGCCGTGCGCCTCGGCCTGATCACGCGTCAGAACGCCGTCCTGGGCCGCCAGCAGATCTTCGAACATGTCAGTTTGGACGTTGAGTCCACCCACACGGTTCCCTCGACAGAATTCGGTGCTGAGCGGTTCACTTTTCGAACCACCCAGCACCGGATTCGCAACCGGTACGGCTAGCGTGCACCCATGACCACCACCATCAGACCGTCGACGCGGGCGCAGACCGTCGGCCGCGTCGTGCTCGGCGCCTTCCTGCTGTTCGCCGGGACGGCTCACCTGACGTTCGCGCGGGAGACGTTCCAGGCACAGGTGCCGACGTGGGTTCCGCTCGATGCCGACTTCGTGGTTCTCGCGTCCGGCGTCGTCGAAATTGTGCTCGGCGCCTCGTTGATACTGCTGACGAGGTGGCGGATCGCAGTGGGGTGGATCGTCGCCCTGTTCTTCCTGGCGGTCTTCCCCGGCAACATTTCGCAATTCGTCACCCATACAGACGCTTTCGGTCTCGACACCGATCGGGCGCGAGGAATCCGGCTGCTGTTCCAGCCGCTCCTGATTGCCTGGGCGTTGTGGTGCACCGGAGCATGGTCGGCGTGGAGGGCTCGCACGTGACGGTGACGATCACCGTGTCGGGCCGGCACGAGGAGTCGTGCCCGCCGGAGCGCTGCACCGTGCATATGACAGTTCGGTTCGACGGTCTGATCGCAGCGGACGTCTCCTCGGCGGCCACGGCGCAGACCGCGGAGCTCACCAGACGTGTCACCGAACTCGGGGTGACGGACCATTTCGTGGATCAGGTGCGACGGTCACGCCACCGGCCGTACAGCGAATCGGGCGAGCAGCTGCCGTACGTGTACACCGCGACTTCCGATGTGCGCGTGAAGTTTTCGGAGTTCGACCTGATCGGGCCGTTCGTCGAGGCCATCGTCGACCTGGACGGCGTGGAGGTGGGCCGATTCGAATGGACGCTGACCGACCGGACCCGCCATGCCACCGTCGAGCGGATCCGCGACCTCGCCGTGCAGGACGCGGTGGCGAAGGCGACCGCCTACGCGCGCAGCCTGTCACTGTCGCAGGTCCGGCCGGTCGCCCTCGCGGATCCAGGGTTGATGCAGGCATCGATGGACGCTGCTCGTACATTCGCGGCAATGGCGAAGAGCGCCGACTCGGTGACCGTGAAACCGGAGGACATCATCGTCAGCGCCGAGGTGCACGCCCGCTTCGAGGCGTCATGAGCGGGTCACGCGCGCGGTGAGCGTGGGTACGCCGGGTCCGTCGACGTTCTCGAGGCCCACCGGTCGACCCGTCGACAGCAACAACAAACTCGACACCGGACCACGCACTTCGTCTCCGTCGCCCAGCGTCCAGTCGGCGTCGGAGGCGACCAGGCGCAGGCCGGCGAACCGCTTCTGCGCACCGTAGAACTTGGCGGTGGATGCGTGCCCGAGCGCGGCGAGTGCCTGTTCGGTGGGCATCGGCAACGGCCGTCCCAGCGGAACGGCGATGTCCTGACCGTGCACCAGAACGTCGACCAAAGGATCGAGCGGTGACGATCCCGGGGCACGCTTGGGCGACGCCGCCGTCTCCCTGAAGCGCGCAATCAGCTCGGCCGGCGTGTACTTGCGGGCAAGATCCCGTGCACCGGCGTCCACCATGCGGTTGAAGTTGAAGCGAGACTTGATCGCTCCGACGATCAGTGACGGGATCTCGATGCGCGTCACCATCGTCAGGTGAGCGGCAACATCGTGCACTGTCCAAGAGCCGCAGAGTGATTGGACGGACCAGTCGTCGTCGCCGAGAGTGTCGAGGAAATCGGCCAAGCGGAGTCGCTCGGCTTCGATCCACGGCATCAGGTTTGTCCGGTCCACGGTGGGAGGTTAGTCCAGCTAGATGCGAACGACCATCTTTCCGGTGTTTTGGCCGTTCATCATGGCGAAGAATGCGTCGACAGCGTGGTCGATTCCGTCGACGACGGTCTCGTCGAACACCACGTCGCCGTTCTTCAGCCACTCGGTCATTTCCGCCGCGAAGGCTGGCATGCGGCCGAAGTAGCCACCGACGGTGAAACCCTTCAGCGTCAAGGCGCGGGAGATGATGTTGGCCATGTTCTTCGGGCCGACCGGCGCCTCGGTGTTGTTGTAGACCGAGATGGCCCCGCAGAGCGCTGCACGGCCGCCGTTGTTGAACGACGCCAAGGCCGCTTCGAGGTGGTCTCCGCCCACGTTGTCGAAGTACACGTCGATGCCGTCGGGCGCGGCGGTCGCCAACTGCTTGCGGACCGCACCGTCCTTGTAATTGAACGCGGCATCGAAACCGTACTTGCCGGTAAGCAATTCGACCTTCTCAGCAGACCCGGCGGACCCGATCACCCGAGACGCGCCCTTGAGCCGAGCGATCTGACCGACCGCACTTCCGACGGCTCCAGCAGCGCCGGAGACGAACACGACGTCGCCCTCCTTCATCTCCGCGATGTCGAGAAGTCCGACATAGGCAGTCAGAGCGGTCATTCCGAGGATTCCGAGGTACGCCGACAGCGGTACTCCCGGAATCTCTTGCACCACACGGAATCCCTTGGCGTCCTCCTGCACGATGTCACGCCAGCCGAACTGATGGGACACGACGTCGCCGACGGCAATGTCGTCCACCGTCGATTCGAGGACTCGCCCGATGGCCCCGCCCGTCATCGTCTCGCGGATGCCGAAAGGCGGGATGTACGAACGTACATCGTTCATACGTCCGCGCATGTACGGATCCACGGAGATGAACTCGTTCTGCACTCGCACCTGCCCGGGCACCAGTTCGGGCAACTCGACAACGATTGTCCTGAAGTTGTCGGCGGTGGGCCAGCCGGTGGGACGCGATACGAGTTGAATTTGGGTGCTCATCATTCATCCACCGTATACTGAAACGATCAGTTCAAAAAAGGAGGGTCGCCATGGGAAGGACCAAGACCTTCGACGCCGCCGACGTCGTCGCGTCGGCTCGCGATCTGTTCTGGGCCCGCGGTTACGAAGCGACGTCGCTCCCCGATCTCGAGCGTGCGACCGGATTGAACCGATCCAGCCTCTATCACTCGTTCGTCAGCAAGCGGGGGCTGTTCGATGCGGCCGTCCAGAACTACCTGGCCACCGTCGTTCATCCGCGGTTGCGCGCTCTGACCGAGTCGCACGAGGAGGATGCCGTCGACAAGTACCTGGCCGAGACCGTCGTCGATCGTGGATGTCTGCTGGTCAACGCCGCAGCCGAGAGCGCCGCGCACGATGCGGCCACCGTGACGATCGTCAGCGACTACCGACGCGAACTGACCTCCGCGTTGACCGTCGCGCTGGCTCGGCGTTTCCCCGAGGCGACCGACAACGACCACCGCGCCCAGTTGCTGACGTCCCTCCTGATCAGCTCGCACCTCATTTCGCGCGTCGACCCGGACGAAGCCGCGGCTCTGCTGTCCGTGGCACGGGCGCAGTACGTGCAATGGGTGTCGACGCCCCGATAGGCTCGACTCCATGGCATCGAAACGACCCGGCAACGCAGGGCAGAAGCGCGCCGCAAAGACCAAAGCTCGGCAGAGCCGGTTGAAGTCGGGGCCGACCGCGTCCGCCGCGCAACGCAGCCTGCGCAACCTGGTCGACGATTTCACCGGTTACCTGCGGGAGACCGAATTGGCGTCCGACGCCGAGCAGATAGCGAAGTTGCTGGACGTCACGCTGACTCAGATGGGCCGCGCCAACCCTGACTTCGACCCCACTGCGTGGACGCCCGACGACGCGCACGTTCTCCTCGACATTGCCGACGGCCTCGTGGCCGACAACGAGGAAGCCGCGCTGCGCATCGTCATGAGCTCGCTGACCTACCTGGCGTTCCTGGACGAGACCGACTCGTGGACCGGGTCCGACGAGGACTACGCACACTGCATGGACGACTTCTCCGACTTCGTGGGCGACGGCGCCGCGATGCTCGAACCCGAGGACGTCGAACTACCCGACATCGCGCCCGACGACGAGCTCGCCGCCCTCCGCGATCTCCCGCTCATGACCTCGCTCGACACCATGCTGGACTGGGTGGGCAACGGCCGCGACCTCACCCCCACATCGCTGCGCGAGCTGGCCGACGCCTTGGGAGTCCCCCGCTCCGACGGTGAATCCGCCTACGACGTACCGAAATTGGCCGAGTTGGCGTCCGCAGCCTCGGCGCACATCATCACCATCGACGACGGTGAAGCCACGGCAGGACCGGCGGCAGAAGCATTTCGCGCGCGCTCCGATCTGCAGGTGCTGAGGCTGGCTGCAGCACACTACGTCTCGGCACAGTTGATGTCCGACGTCGACGAGGAGGCCATGCTCAGCGTCGTCGATACCCTTGCAGCGCAGTCGCTTCTGGCTGCGATGCTTCCCGATCCGCCACTCAATCCCATCGACGACTCCTACGAGGGTCTCGAGCCCGACGACCGGCAGGTCGCGTTGCTCGCATCGGAGCGGTTGCGCGCGTTCGCCGATCAGAAGTGGCTCGTGGCCGGTGAGACGCTGGACGTTCCGCCCGCGCTACGGCGCGCAGTTCTCACCGGAATCGAGGACGCGTTCCCCGTCGACGAACCGGAGGACGTGTGAGGATGTGACCATGACCACTCGCCTGAATCCGTACCTGAACTTCCGAGGCACCGCCCGCGAGGCGATGGAGTTCTACGCGAGCGTCTTCGGTGGAGAGCTGGACCTACGGACCTTCGGTGAAAACCAGATGAGTGACGATCCGGCCGAGAAGGACTACATCATGCACGGCCAGTTGGACACTCCGAACGGCTTCACGCTGATGGGTTCCGACGTCCCGTCCAGCATGGAATTCACACCCGGCAACACGTACTCGGTGTCCCTCAGCGGCGACGACGAAACCGAATTGACCGGCTACTGGGACAAACTCGCCGACGGAGCTCAGTTCACGATGGGCCTGAACAAGGCGCCGTGGGGTGACACGTTCGGGATGCTGACCGACAAGTTCGGCACATCGTGGTTGGTCAATATTGCGGGGACCGCAGCGTCAGAAGGGTGATCTCGCTCGGTGCGAACACGCGGAACGGCGGGCCCCAGAATCCCGAACCGCGACTCGTGTAGAGCTGCGTTCTCTCACCGTGTCGGCTGAGACCGTGCACCACCGGCTGGTCGATACGAACCAAGAAGTTGAACGGCCAGATCTGACCGCCGTGGGTGTGGCCGGATACCTGGAGGTCGACTTTGCCGACGGCCTGAGCGATTTGCTTGGGCTGGTGGGCGAGGAGGAAGACGGGCAGGTCGGGGTCGGCGTTTTTCAGGGCCTTCTCCAGGTCCGGCCCGTGTCCCGGTCCCTTCGCTGTGCGATCGTCGACACCGGCGATCACGAGAGTGCCGTCGATGGTGATGTGCCGATTGTGTAGGGAATCCCAGCCCAGGGACTCCATGTGGTCGAGCCACTCCTGCGCTTCGCCGAAGTATTCGTGGTTGCCGGTGACGTATACGCGGGCACTCTTGGCTCGGACCTTTTCGAGTGGCGCGGCCTGGTTGCGTCTCTGCAGTACGGACCCGTCTGCGATGTCTCCGACGTGACACACGACGTCGGCATCGAGGGTGTTGACCTTCTCGATCGTTCTGCGAGACCACTTCTCGCGATTGATCGGACCGTAGTGGGTGTCGGTGATCAGGACGATTCGGAGGTCCCGGCTGAGTCCGTCGATGTCGATCGTCTGCTTCTTCACGCGGGGAACACGCATGGCCTCGTAGTGCCCCCACGCGGCGAGGGCGATGGTGGTGATCGCCACCGCCGAGGCGACGATGCGCGATCTGTTCGGTTCGTCGAGGCCCAGTAGTGCAAGGCGCAGAACAAGACTGAGCACCGACCAGACGAACACGATCCAAACGAGGCCCAGCAGGCTGTCGCCGACGCGCGCCGCCCAATCCTTGTGCTGCATATGGCCGAGACGCATGCCGACGAGCAGGACGCCGGCGGCAGCGAGGGTGCCTAGGGTACCGAGCACCTGGACGGCCGTCGGCCAGTCGGAACCCCAGAAGAACAGGGTCCACCAGGGGACGCCGAACAGGATCAGAAGGACGAGCAGGACGATCAGGCGTCTCACTGTGTCGAGGGTACCGGGGGTGGTTTCGGAGTTGCTGGGGCTTCGACCGTTCCCGCTCGAGTTGCAGACTGGCGCGGATTTCCGCGTGGGAAGGCAAGTTGGGCACGGATTCGGACCGTTGGCTTGGCCGAGCAGGCGGTTGTGAAGGAAAGTCCGTGCTGAGCGCGGTAAAAGCTTGAGGATCGGCGGGAGTGCAGGAATTGTCTCGGTATCCGAGACAGATCCTGCACAATCGGGACGCCGACCGCCTGTCCCACGGATCCACTCGGATCGAAGGGAACCAGATGGCCGTCGGCTGCGTCTGAGTAGTCAGGTGGGAGGTGTCGACGTTGGGGAAATCGGTGCGGGTGATGGCGGCGTGTGCTGCGGTCGTCGTGGCGGCCGGCTGCGGTTCGGATGCGGTGGCCGGATCGCCGACGGCAGCGCCGCTCGGGGATGCGCAGTTCGATCCGTGCTCTATCCCGGACGAGGCGATTGCGGCGGCGGGGGCGGATCCGGGGACGGAGCAGCCAGACATCTTCGGCGTCGACCTATCGGAATGGAACGTCTGCAAATGGGACAGCAACAGTTGGTATTACCTGGGCGTCTTGTCGACGACCTATTCGTTCGATCAGGTACGAGACAATCCACAGAGCCGCGCATTCCAAGAAGTTGTCGTCGGAACAAGAGACGCAGTGTCGTATCTGGACGTGAACGATCCCGACCTGTCCGACTGCGACGTCGCCTTTTCTTCGAGTCGGGGCGTACTCATCGTCCGCGTCACGACGAAAGTCAACGAAGTGAGCGCCAGTCCCCCCTGCGACGTAGCTACTCGAGCGGCAAATGCACTCGACTCGTACTTGCCGCGCTGACAGAAGCAACTAACGCGAGAAAGGCGACATCATGAGTGGTGATAGGGATCAAGTGTCACTGTCGGAGGAAGCAACTGCGCAGTGCGTCGCTGCATGTGATCAGTACGTCACCGGACTGCAAAGTATCGCCGACGCGACTCGCTACATGGTCAAAGCCGAATCCTTCGGCACCCTCCCCTCCGGCCAGGCCCTCGGCAAGAAATTCTTCGACCTCGCATCCGGCAGCAACCAGTCGTTCGAACAGGTCATCCAGCAGCACATCGACGTCATCCAGCGCCTCCGTGAGGTGTTCGTGCAGGCAGGCGCGGGCTACCAGGCGGCCGAGGACAGCAACACCGCCCTGCTCGAAAACTCGATCAAATAGACCTGAAAGATCCGGGGGGATTCGCGTGTCATTTTTCTCGCAAGTCGGAGAGGTCGTCGAAGAAATCGGCGACACCATCACCGGCCACGATTCCGACGCCGAGCGGGCGTCCGAGGCCGCGCAGAACGCCGGCAACGACCAGCGCGACGCGATCTACGCCAACACGCGCGACGCCATGGGGCAGATCGGGTCCGTCGACATGCTGCCGCAAGTGGTGCAGCCGGAAGCCTTCGACGCGTACAGCCACGAGGAGATCTTCTTCCACGTCCAGAATTTGCAGCCCGGCGAAGTGCTGAGCAGTGCCAAGATGTGGAGGGGCGCACACGAGCAGTTCAGCGCGGTGGTGGACGGACTGTGGGCGCAGATCGATCCCATCCTGAACACGGAGTGGACCGGGGCGGCCGCGGCGGGGGCCAAGGCTGCGGTCCGGCAATACGCCGACCAATCCCACCGACTCGTCGAGATACTGGACGTCGTGGCGAACAAGCTCGAGGAGTCGTACACCGGATTCGAACAGACCAAGCTGCAAGTGCCTCCGCCACAGTCGTTTACGTTCACCGACTTCGCCCGAATGATGACAGGATTCCCGTACGCACTCCCCGGGAACGTCGTCGCCGCACGAGCCGAGGCGGAGGAAAGACGTCATGAAGCGGTTCAGGTCATGAACACCGTCTACTCCCCCGTCGTCGTACAGTCCGATACCGGCGTACCACAGCTTCCCCCGCCCTTCGATCCGACGGGCAGCGGTGCCGGATCGATCCCAGCGTCGACCCTTCCTTCCGGGAGTGGTTACGCCTCAACCGGATTCGCTCCGACGAACTCGGGCGGCACGCAATTCTCGGGAGGTTCGGCCGACGTCGCGCCTGCCCACCCGGCCGACACCACGGCGGCGTCGACGAACGCGCCCGCGCAGGCAGTAACCCAGCAGGCCGTAACCCAGCAGCCGGCGACCACCTCGGCGCCGGGGACCCCGAGCGGAACCACAGGTTCGGCCGTCCCGTCGACGATGTCCACGGCGCCGGCCGACACGCACGCCGCCAGTTGGGCACCCGGTGGGAGTCGTCGGTCCGGTTCGGGCGTGGGAGCAGGCGGAGGAAGCAGTGCGGGCGCAGGAGGCGGATCTCCCCGCGCGCCCTACGGCTCCGGCGCGCAGACCGCTGGATCGAACCCGAGCGTCATGCAGAACCCGAGTGGACGCGTCGACGGAAGTGGTTCCGGCCGTGGCATGTACGGCGCGGGAGGGATGATGCCGGGTGGCGGCCGGGCGGGTGGTGATCAGGACGGCGAGCACACGATTCCGGGCTACCTGGTCAACGTCGACAACGGGGACGAACTCGTCGGCGACCTTCCGCTCGTCGCACCACCGGTCATCGGATGATCACGACGTCGCAATGGCGCTTCACCGCACTCGAATTCGTCGTGCTCTGGGGAACTACACGACAGGACCGGCTGCCGTTTCCCTTCACCTGGCGGGCACACGTAGCGACTGCCGACGAGCTCGCCGGACAGCGCGCCGCAGCCGTCCGAACAACGGACGACGGCCTCGCGACAGCGCTGAACGTCCTGTCGAATGCCGAACTGCGCGTGCAGACATTCGGCTTCGTGGACGGTGAACCAGGGGCGATGCTGCACGCGGCCACAGTGGGTTCGCAGGCCGTCGTGGCGAAGCAAGAATCCGATGAGATCGTCGTGGAGTTGATGTCGTCGTCCGACGTCATCCCACGAATCACCCTGCCTCCCATGGCCCCCGGACGAGAACGAGGCGGAACGGTCGCGACGTCGACGAACGTGATGACGGACTCCAACGACGACCGACACCGTCTCACTCGCCTGCTCAACCGAAAGCGAAGCGGCGGAGGCGAATTACTGGTCGGCACGTCGACACGCGCCGACTGTTGCATCGACACGATCGCCGGCGGATTCACCTGGATCGACGTCGAGGGCGACGGCCGCTACCTGCTGACGGGAACGGATCCGGCGTCGGTGACTCCGGCAACGGACGCCGCGGTCACCACCTCGGTGACCCGCTACGTGATCGGAACCGCATAGTTCGGCAGATCGATCTTGTCGGACGGCGGCGAGGCAAACTTTCCGAACAGCGACGTGATCTTGATGCGCGACGCGAGTCCGAGGACTGCGTTCATGGTCGCGACACCGAGCTTCGTCTTGGGGTTGGCGACTCGCGGCGCACCGGAAGCCAGTTTCTGCGCTTGATCGACGTAGGGGCGCATGATGGATTCGTACGCGGTGAACGCGTCACGGTGATCGTCGTGCGAGGCAATCTCTCCGGCCAGAACGTAAGCGCCGACCGTGGCGAGCGAGGTGCCCATGCCGCTGATCGGTGAGGCGCAGTAGCCCGCGTCGCCGAGCAGCACGACGCGACCCTTGGACCATGTCGACATCGTCACTTGACCGAGCGATTCGAAGTAGAAGTCGGGTGTGTCCGTCAGCCCGGCGAGAGCGCGGGCAGCGAACGGCGCGTCCGAGAACGTCCGTCGCAGAACATCTTTCTGATCGTCGACAGTCAGTGTCTCGTAGCCCTTCGGGTCGGTCATGAAGGACAGCGTGGCTCTGGTGGTTCCGACGTTGTCGGGCCGAAGCAAAACCGATCTACTGCCCGGTGCGTTGCTCCACTGCGCCCACTGGGTATCGGATTCCACGCGCGGGATCGTGAAGTACGACGTGTACATGCCGAGGTCGCGGATGCTCACGTCGTCGCCGAACACCATCGATCGTGTCCGCGAACGGAGCCCTTCCGCAAGGACGACGATGTCGAAATCGCGATCGGCACTGTGCTCGAACGACACTCGCACGCGATCGCCGTCGTCGTCGATGCCGGTGATCGAGTCGCCGAAGACGTACTCGGTGCGGTCGCGGGTGTGGTCGTACAGGATCTTCCCGAGGTCGCCGCGGAGGATCTCGAGTTCGGCGGTCGGACCTTCTCCATCCATGGTGTCGGAACCGAACTGCGCCTTGATCTTTCCTCTGCTGTCGACGAACTGCAGTCCGGTCTCGCCGGTCCCGGCGGCACGAACGGCGTCTTCGATGCCCATCCGTTGCACGACGGTGCGACCCGCCCCGCGCAGGTCGACACTCTGGCCACCGGAACGGAGTTCGGGGAATCGTTCGATCACGGTCGTGCTGACGCCGCTTCGCTCGAGCCAGTAGGCGAGGGTGGGTCCGGCAACGCTGGCACCGGATACGAGCACGGTTCGGGGACTCATGAGTCCTCCATTTCGGTTGTGGTGGCGGAGGTGAAGACGTCGACGACTCGGCTCAGGAAGTCCTCGACCACGGCACGGTCGTCGTCGCTCAGGTCGGAAATGACCGATTCGAGCCCGGTCAAAATCGGGGCCATGTGCGCGAACGCTGCGTCGACGGATTCTTCGGCCGGGGTGACCATGAGCTTGCGGCGGTCCGTCGGATGTCGTTCGCGCGAGACGTGACCCACTTTTTCGAGACGGTCGACGATGTGGGTACTCGCGGCCGTGGTGACCGCGAGGCGGCTCGCCAGCTCGCTCGCGGTGAGCGGGCCGTCGGTGATCAGGTGTTCCATGGCCGCCAGATCGGTCGCGTTGACACCGAGGTGAGAGGCCATGTTCGCGGACATGCGCTGACTCAAGGATGCGACGGCCTGAAGCCGGGTGGCGATTGGGTCGTCGGCGAGGTCCACACAGTTAGCTTAGCAGGTTAGTGACCAATTGATTTAGCTACTTTTGATTGTGCGCGTCAGGGGTACGGAAACGCGCACAGGGGGCGCAGCCGCCTAGGATTCACCCATGAGCGATCGCTACCCACGCGAACCGGACGGTTACGGCTACGGGGACGACAGGACCCGCGCCTACGCAACACAGCCGGGCCAGCCGGGCAAGCCGCAAGCGGGGACACCGAAGTTCGACGTCGGCCCGTTCGTCGGCGGTGTCGTGGCAACGGCCATCGTGGCGTTCGTTGCGGGTTGGGTGGCGACGCTGATCGTGCAGGCGATCTATCAGCGCACCGGCACCAACGTCGCATGGATCTACGGCGCGGACGATCCGTGGCTCGCAGGCGTCTACGGCGCGCTCGCTGCCCTGCTCGCCGGAGCGCTTCTCCTCTTGCTGTTTCAGGCGGTCCCCTCCCCGAACACCTTCTTCAGCTGGATCGTCGGCCTCATCACGGTGGCCATCATCGTGCTGCCGTTCCTCGCGGCCGGCGCCGTGGTCGAAGCCATCGGTGCTGCAGTGGTGAACGGCCTCATGGGTTTTGCGATTCTCGCGCTCCTGTCGACGACGGCGGCCCGCACCTACCGCGGTTGATCGCTATCGTCGGGTGACATGACTTCCGTAGTCCGACGCTCGTCGCCCGCTGCCATCACGGGCATGGCCTCTCTCGCGGTGGCGGTGGTGATGGTCGGCGGCCTCGACGTGCGCAACGCCCTCGCCTCGGCGGACGAACTGCGCCGCACCATCAGTCAGTACGGTCTCGGTCCCGATCGGTGGATCTTCAATCTCGGCGTCCTCGCTCTGGCCGTCGGATCCGTTCTCGTGCTCGCGCCGCTGGTCCGCCGCGGCATCACGACCTGGCGGTCCGGCGCGTCGATTGCCATGTGGCTGTGGGCAATCGGACTCGTGGTCGTCGTGGCGGTGCCGAAGCAGGATTGGTCGCAGCCGCAGAGCATCGGTGGTGACATCCATCGACTGGCGAGTGTCGTTGCCTTCGTGGCCCTTCCGTTCGCCGCGATTCTGCTGAGCCGGCGGTGGCGACGAGACGAGATGTGGGGCCGGTATGCGCAGTGGACGTTCGGCCTCGGGATCGCGTCCGCGGTGGCGTTTCTGCCGCTGATCTACTCGATCGTCGGATCGATCGTGACCGGCACGCCGTGGTATCGCCTGATCACCCTCGGGTGGGTCGAGCGCGTGCTGGTGGTGGTCGAGGTGTTGGCCGTCATCGCGATCGGAGTGTGGGCGGTGGTGGCTGCGCCGGTCGGGCGTGAAAAAGAGTCCTCACGCACTCCTTTTCGCGCCCGTGTGCCGAAGGCGCCTACGGAATCCAATACCCCTGCGCCTTGATCGCCTTCTTCACAATCCCGTAGTTCGACTTCAGCACAGCCGAGACCGCGCGGGTGGTCTTCGTGTCGCAGGCGACCCAGGCGTGGTGGCCGGGAGCGTCGAAGGCCGCAGAGGTCACGGCCTCCACCAGCGCGGCCCCCTCACCCTTCCGCTCCACCCAGGTGACCGTCGTCGTGGACGTGGTGGAGACGGGGAGCTCGCGGTCGGACTCGTGCGTCCACTCCAGAAACACCGTGGCCGGGGCGTCTCCGATGCTGCTGAGCAGCGAATTGACGGCGGGTAGGGACGCGAGATCGCCGACGACGACATAGCCGTCGGGCCGCGTCTCCGGGAGGTCGTACTTCGACCCCAGCAGCGTCGCGCTGATGGTGTCACCCACCTGCGCCGACTGTGCCCAGTCCGCAGCGAACCCGTCGTGCAGGGCGAACTCGAGGTCGAAGGTCCCGTCGTCGACGTTCGGGTTCACCAGCGTGTAGGCCCGCTGATGCGGCTTCTCTGCCGGGAACCACAGCCGCAGCCACATCGTGGGGTGTGGGTCGTGGGCCTGGAACAACCCGCCGGCGTCGAAACCGAGCCGCAGGTAGTGCTCGCTGACCTCGGTTCTCCCCGTCACCGTGAGGACGAAATCAGACGCACGCATCAGCTTGAGGACGGCGCCTTGAAAGCCGCGCGGACTGTTGCTCACCGTTGCCACCATGCGAGGAAGGCTACCCTAACTCACCTCGTGCGTGGTGGGTCAGCTCGTCGAGGTAACCGGCGACACCTTCCTCGTCGTTGCTGGGCAGCACCCGCGTGCATACCGCGATCACGTCCGGAATCGCGTTGGACGGGCACACCGCGGTGCCGGCGTAGCGCAACATGTCGAGGTCGTTGCGGGCGTCGCCGGCGGCGGCGATCTGACGTCGGTTCAACGCACTCCGCAACGCCAACATCTGCAGGGCCCAGGCCTTGTTGATCCCCTCGGCGGACATCTCGACGTACGGTGCCCCGGAGTGCGTCAGCTCGACGCGCGGAACCCCGGCCGCGGCCAGGATCGAAAAGACGTCGGGGGCGGGAACCGTCGGGTGTCGCGCGACGATCTTGACCACGTCCTCCCCCAGCGGTCCGCTGGTCGCCATCGTCGCCGGGTCGCGGTGGTGATCGGAGAAGACGCTGAGCGCCGCGTACTGCGATTCGGCGATGAACCTGGTGGGTCCGACTGTCGCGAACGTGATGCCTGGAACCAGCCGGCGCACAGCGTCGATGGCATCCGCCGCGTCCGGGAGGGAGATGGGCCAGACCGCGTCGATCGTGGGCGTACCGTCCGCCAGATCGAGGATGACCGCACCGTTGGCGCAGATCGCCTTACCGCGAAATCCGCTCGCCTGCGCGAACTCGTGCACCGAATGTCGAGCCCGCGCGGTCGCCCACACCACCTCGATGCCCGCGGCCTGCGCGGATGCCATGGCGCGAGCGGTGTTCGGCGAGATGGTGCGGTCGGACCGCAACAGGGTGCCGTCGAGGTCGGTCGCGAACATCTTGATCGTTCTCAGCAGACTGCCCTTCAGAAGTCGGTGCCACAGTGCGGGGCGAGGTGCGAGGAGAAGAGGGCGTCTGCGCGTTCGATCGCGGAGTAGTCGGAGAACTGCACCGCCCCGGCGGCCGCCAGCTGATGCCACGCCGTTCCGCCGAGATAGACCGCGGCGAGCGAGGTGACGTCGATCGTCAGATCCGGCTCGGAGGTCACCGCCTCCGCGCCCTCTGCGGAAACACGGAAAGTGCCCGAATTCTCCTGCAGCACAGGGTCGGTGATCGAGACGGTCACTGCACCCGCGCCGCGGTAGGTGCGCGACGACAACGCCCTCGACACGTCGAGAATGCGCAGCCACGTCTCGTCACGCGACTTCGTCACCCGCACCGCACGTTGGTCGATCAGCAACTGCGGCAACGGATCGTCGATCGGCATCGCGGCGAACACGAACCGGGTGACCAGGTCGAGCGAGAACAGGAAACGGATGAGCCCGACGTAGGCCTCGGTGGTGGGAGCCCAGAAGTCGTCGACGATCGCAGTCCGGTTGTCACCGGTGAACCAGGTGTCCGCGCCGATGCCGTGGTAGCGGACGAACCCCGAATCCCCCTGCACCGCAACGTACGACGGGTCCGTCCCGAGTTGGCTGCCGAACTTCTGCCCCGCCCACCACGTCGACGGCCGCCCGATGGACCCGGGCCGCGCCGACACCGCGTTGTCGTAGACGCCGGGAAGGACGTCGTACGACTCGTCCGTACTGACCATGCGTACCGGGCCACCGTCCATGACCGAATCACGCATCCGCGCACGGGCAGTGACCACTTCGACCGTGTGAGACAGGTTCGCCACCGCGTACCCGAATCGGCCGTAGATGACCGCCTCGGAGGCGCGCAGCGACGCGAACACCTCTCCGCGTTCACGCGCATCGCGCAGCTGGTGCGTCAGCAGACCCGACACGATTCCGCGACGGGTGTGCGTCGGCAGCACACCGACACGGGTGACCGCCACGTGCGGAAGGCGAGCCCCGCCGGGAACGGTCATGTCGCTGGTGAACCCGTCGACCGATCCGACCACCGCACCGTCGGCGAACGCAGCGAGCGTACGACCGGGCTCGCGCACGTCCCGAATCTGACCGGGCCGGTAGGGCGGAGATACCTGTAATCCCACCATCGCGGTCCGGAAGACCTTTGCGGCGGCGATCAGATCCGCTTCGGATTCGAGAGTTCTGATGTCGACCATTCGGTGAAGTTTACGGCAGGCCTCAGAGTGCCCAGCCGCCCTTCTCACGCCATTGTTCGTAGGTGAACCCCAGATCGTCGTCGGTGACGCCGAACTGGAAACCGCAACGTGGGCAGATCTCGTAGGAGCCGCCGTTCGCAGTGCGCGGTTCTTCCTTCAGGTACGGGTATTCACAGACCGGGCATACGTGGTTCATTGTGGGGCACTTCCTGGTTGCCGTTCCCAGTAGTCCGCTCCGGAACCGGGTGTGAAGAACGTCTTGGTGGTGCCGTCCGCGTTGTAGGCGCCGAACGTGTTCGTGGACGGATCATAAATGCGGACGGTGCCGTCCGGGGTCACCTTCGTCGGCAGGTCCTTCCGTTCGAAGAACTCGGTGGCCATGCGGGCATAGTCGTCCGCCGACGTGGCCCCGAAGTCGTTGCCGTGCCGGGCGAAGTGATCGTCGAGGGATCCCGGATCACCCCACTTCTGACCCGAGTTGTGTGATGGGCCGAGCGGGTCGGCCATGGGCGACTTCGGCACCGGCACGCCGTCCAAGTCGACGGCCGGCCGGTCCGCGATATCGGTGAGGTCGTCCATCGATCGGCGCGAGGACATCGCCCGATCCGTCAGGCGATGCAGACCCAGCACCTCGCGAACATCGTCGATGATGCGCCGAACTCGGTTCGCCGTCACGGTGAATCGACCTGCCGCGATGGCCGCGCTCGCCGCCGCCGACACCCCGGCCGTCACCGCGGCCAGCCCGATTCCCACCGCGATCGACGCGGCCTCCTCGATGGCGAAGTCCTCGATGAGCGACTTGATCTGTGCGCGCAACTCACCGAGCTGCGACGCGAAATCCCGGCACGACGACGCCAGCACGCCCGCGTCCGATCGCACCCGCTCGCACGCATCCGCGATGAGCCGCAGCTCGCGATAGATGCTGCCGATTTCGGGAGACATGATGGAGCCGAACATGTTTCCCGACGCGTCGAGCACCCCCGCGCGCACATCGCCGACCACACGGGCGAACGTCGTCCAGGCGGACACCGCGCGGCCGAGCTTGTCCACGTCACCGTTCGGGCACGGCACTCCCACCGCCGATGCCAGGTCGATAGCGCCCTGGAGGCCGGGACCGGCGTCACCGATCGCCGACGGCGGCACGGTGACCGGTGGACGCACAGGCGCCGTTGGATCCGTCTCGTGCGGCCTGGGTAAGTGAGCCGCATCTGCCTCTGCCGCTTCGTGATTGGCTCCCGCGCGGAAGAGCAGGTTGCCGTAGTTGGTCAGCGCGGCGACGGTGGCGTGAGTGCCGGCGAACAGCGACCGGGCGGCGGTGTCGTACCCGGAGCCCCAATCCTGGCCTCCGGCATCGCTTCCCGCCATCGACCCCGTCGACTCGAGCGAGGTTCGCAGTTCGGTCAGGGCGGCGTGCAGTGCGTCGGCGGCGACGTCGCAGGCGTCGGCGGCGCGGTGGTAGGTGGCCGAGTCGACGTCGAGCACATCGGTGGGAGACACGGCGTTACCGGAACATGGCGACGTTGGCGGCCACGGCGGAGCGGTAACTCGTCCGTGCGATGTTCGCGGCCTCGCGCATCCGTGCGAGTCCGGCGGCCATCCGTGCGGCGCCCTCGTTCCACTCGCTGTGTGCTTGCGCGAATGCGTCGGACGACGAACCCGACCACTCGTGGCGCAGCCGATCCGTGTGTGTCGAGAGCGTACGCAGTTCGTCGGAGAGGCGGTCTTCGAAGCCCTGCAACGACGACACGGCTGCGTCGATGCGATTCAGGTCGACCGAGTACGCGGCGCTCATCACGCGATTCCGCGGAGGGCCGAGATCGATTGTGCCGTCACCGCTTCGGTACCGGCGGTGGTCTGGGCGACGACCCCCAGGGAGTCGCCCGTCGATGCGAGAGCGGCAAGGATTTCCTGAGCGCCGGCTCGGACCTCGGCCCACGCCGACGCGTACGCGTCCGACGCCTGCCCGCGCCAGGTGGTCGAGAGATCGTCGATCTCACGCCCGAGCGAGGACAGTCCGTCGGACAGGTAGCGCGAGGTTTCGGTGACGAGGCGGCCGGTGGCGGCCACCTCGTCGACCGTGATATCGAGTTCTGGCACCGAACGTCTCCCCCGAGTCGAATCCATCACCGCGAACGCGGTGACTGTCATCTACTTGGACTCGCGGGAGCCACGAACGGTTCCGTCGCTTCGGCAGGAACTTACGCGAGCGCCTCGGCGATCGGGGTGTCACCCTCGACGAACTCGATCATCTGTCCGGTGGTCTCGATCGTGTCGATGGCCTCGGCCAGCACGGCCGCGACATCGTCGCGGCTGACACTTCCGCCGTCGGCACCCTGCTTCTTGGTGCGGATCTTGCCGGTGCCCGGATCGTCGGTGAGCGATGCAGGCGCCACGATGGTCCAGGCCAACGCGCTCTTCTTCAGGTAGTCGTCGGCTTCGGCCTTCGCCTCGGCGTACGCGTAGAACGAGTCGCCGGAATCAACGCCGTGATCGAGGCTCGCCCCAAAGTAGGAGACGAGGAGAAAGCGTTCGACACCGGCCGCCGCGGTGGCGTCGATCGAGCGCTTGGCGGCGTCGCGGTCCACCGCGTACGTCCGGTCGGCGTCGCCGCCGCCGGCCCCCGCCGCGAACACGACGACGTCGTTCCCGTTCAGTGCCGCAGTGATTTCCTCGGTGGACATGTTCTCGACGTCCGCGATAAGCGGTGTCGCACGAACATTCGTGATGTCCTGCTCCTGATCGGGATTGCGGATCAGGGAGAAGACCTCGTGACCGCCGTCGGACAGGATCTTCGCAAGCTTCAGCGCGATCTTTCCGTGGCCGCCGATGATGGCAACTTTCGACATATGTGACTCCTTTCGCGAGACAGAGCTGGATACCCCGTCTGGCAACCGCTGAATCAGGAGCCGAACAGCGACCCCACGCCGATGTCGCGCTTGTAGGTGACCTTGTCGAACTCGCGGCCGTACTCGTCGATGGCGGAGACGGTCATCGCGCTGGGCGTGATGCCGGGGATTCCCGGGGCGACGTCGATGCGGATGAACGAGTAGTTGCGGAACCGCACGCGAGACCAGCCGACGGCTTCGGCCTGCTTCTCGCCCTCGGGTGTCCACACGTAGCTGTTGGGGACGGAATTGTCGGCGACGACGTTGCCGCGGTAGGTGTCCTTCTCGGCAGACTGGAACTTGTACCTTGGTCGACCGCCACCACCCACCGTGTAGTAAACGGTCCCATCCTTTTTCGGGTAGACGACGGCCTGATCCGACGCTGCACCGGTGGGCTTCCCTGCCCGGATCGGATCGGATCGCTCGAACACGTGATTGTGAGCCTGGAGGACCACGTCGACCTCGTACCGATCGAACAGCGGGGTCCACTTGTCGCGCACTCCACCGTCACTGGCGTGCTTTTCGGTGGTGGAGTACGCGCAGTGGTGGAAGAAGCAGACGATGAAGTCGATGTTCGGATCCTTGCGGAACCGCGCGAGAGTGCTGTCGACCCAGGACGTCTGGGCGCCGCCGCTGTAGCCGGTGTTGGCTTTGATCTCGTAGGAGACGTCGTTGGCGTCGAGCGAGAGCACCGCAACGTTGCCGTACACCACGGAGTAGACCGACGGACACTGCTTCGGGCCGTTGTCGGGCTGATCCAAACGTGCTGCGTGGCCGCCGTATCCATCCGCGTCGTACAGCGCTTCCATGTCGTGGTTTCCGGTTGCGAAAAGCCACGGTGTGACCGATGCGCTCGACTCGATCGCGGCGAGATACCCGTCCCAGACGTAGGGGTTGTAGGCGTCGAAGCCTTTGGTCGCCTTCACACCACTCGGGGCGAACTGGCCGGGGTTACCGTCTCCCTGAGGATCGGCGTACGCGATGTCACCGGCAAGGATGTGGAAGTCTGGACGTGAGGCGGCGATCTGCTTCACGATGTTCGCAGCATGCTTCACCGACGGGTCGTTGTCGTTTTCGTAGTACAGGTTGTCGTAGTCGCCCGGCTGCAAACCCGGTGGCTTGACGGGTGTTTCGTCGACGCCCTGATCGCCCATCATGGTGAACCGAAACGGTGCGAAGCGGCCGGCCGGGAGCGCCGTCGTCGCGCTGCGGACGTCGCTGACGTATCCGTCGACCGTGCGCCAGCGGTAGAAGTGCGGAGTCTTCGGGGTCAGTCCGTCGACCGGCACGTGCACGTAGTACTGCTCCGCACCGAGGATTCCGCCACCGGTCTGCGGCACCTGGCTGATCAGATTGCGCACCTCGGCCGACGTCGTCGCACCCAACGCGGGGGTCGGGCCGTGGTCGAGGAAGATGCCCGTCGTGCCGGGGTTTCGGGAGAGCTGCGCCGAGAAGCGGAGCTGCGACGACGGATCCGCACCGAACGACAGATGCCGACCGCCGACGGCCAGCGGCGCGTCCTGCGCGTACGCGATACGCGACCACGACGCGTTTCCGACGCCCACCGCCGCGGCCGCTGCGGCGGACCCGATCAGGAAGTTGCGGCGAGAGACCGGGTGCCGCTTGAGAAATCCGCGGTGCCACTCGTGCTGCTCGGCCATCGTCATGTCGGCGGCGAGGTTCTCCGGAACCCCGGTGGCGACGGTTTCACCCTGCGGATTGAGCGTCATGGCTCGATGCTTCCGTCAACGGCCGACGCGTTCGGTCCCATTGGATGGACGGGAGGTGAACAGCGGGAGTAGAGGTCGGCAGAAAGAGACAAACCCCGCGGGGGGCGACGCCGCCTACGGTTCGTACGGTCTACCCGACGCCGCCGGTCCGCGCACCCGCCCCACCAGTCCGGCGACCGCAAAGATGGTGACGATGTAGGGCAGCATCAGCATGAACTCGCTCGGCACGGGCGAGCCGATGATGCCGAGAACGTTCTGCAGGTTCGACGCGAACCCGAAGAGCAGGGCTGCGAGCGTCGCGCGGATGGGATCCCAACGCCCGAAGATCACGGCGGCGAGAGCGATATAACCGGCGCCGGCGGTCATCTCCTTGCCGAACGCGCCGACCGACCCGAGCGTGAAGTAGGCACCGCCCAGTCCGGCGATGGCGCCGGCGAGGCAGACGTTCCAGAACCGCACGCGACGAACGTTGATGCCCACGGTGTCCGCTGCCTGCGGGTGCTCGCCGACTGCGCGCAGCCGCAGACCCCAGCGGGTGTGGAAGAGCCCGAAGAAGACGAGCCCCACCGCGATGTACATGAGGTACTCGATGATGGTCTGGCGGAACAGAACCGGGCCGACGATGGGGATCTGGCTCAGGATCGGAATCTCGATGCGCTCGAAGCGCGGCGGGGTGTTGAACGTCGCGGCGTTCGGCACGAGGATCTGCGAGTACAGGAAGCTGGTCAGCCCGACCACGAGAACGTTCAGCACCACGCCCACGATGACCTGGTTGACGAAATACCGAATCGAGAACACCGCCAGCAGACTCGCGACGAGGGCGCCGGCGACGAGCGCAGCGATCAGGCCGGCGATGGCCGACCCGGTGATCGACGCCGTGACCGCGCTGACGAACGCGCCACCGAGCAACTGACCTTCGATCGCGATGTTGACCACGCCGACCCGCTCGGAGACCACACCGCCCAGGGCGCCGAAGATCAGCGGCGTGCTCAGGGCAACCGTGCCGATGAGCAGACCCGGAACGGGAATGGATTCTCCGACCGCGGCCCAGGTGAGGAACCCGAACACGAAGAGGACGGCGAAGACCGCCACCAACCACAGCGGTGTACTCCGATTGCTCACGGCCCGAACGACACTGAAGGCTGCAATCGCAAGCAAGAAGACCGCGACGACGTAGCCGGTGCCGACCGTGGGAACGCTCAGGTCACCGATGCGGAAGAAATCCGTCTCGCTCGCCAGGCCGAACGTGCTGGTGCCGGACTCTGCGTTCAGCGCGAAGACGAGAAGTCCGACGAACGCGAAGACGACGAGTGCGCCGGGGACCTTCCATTTGGTACCCGACCCGCTGGTGACGACTGGGCTCGAGGCCAGGGTGCTCACGACGCGACCTTCCCGGTCGGCTTCGGTAACCGGAACACCGCGCGCACCAACGGCGGCGCGGCGATGAACAGCACGATCACCGACTGCACCACGAGCACGATGTCGATGGGCACGCCTTCCGCGGCCTGCATCGAGAACCCGCCGGCCTTGAAGGCACCGAACAGCACACCCGCGGCGAACACACCCCACGGCTTCGACCGACCGAGCAGGGCAACGGTGATGGCGTCGAAGCCGATCCCGGCGTCGATGTCGGCGCCGAAGCCGGTGGTGACGGTGCCGAGAACCTGTGACACACCGGCGAGTCCGACGAGAGCGCCGGAGATCAGCATCGCGTAGACGTACACGCTGTTGACGCGGATTCCCGCGACACGAGCCGCGTTCGGGTTCTCCCCGACCACCCGAAAGCGGAAGCCGAGGGCCGAGCGTTCGAGCAACCACCACACGGCCACCGTCGCGAGGATGACCACGATGAACCCGAGGTGCAGGTTGTATCGGCTGCCGAACAGATCCGGGAAGACGGCGGTCGACGCCATGGCCGGGGTCTTCGGATTGTTGGAGCCGGGCGCCTGCAGGGCCCCGGGAGTGCGCAGCAGGTACGAGACCAGGTAGAAGGCAACGTAATTGAGCATGATCGTGACGATCACCTCGTGGGCACCGGTCCGGGCCTTGAGCAGACCGGCGATGCCTCCCCAGATCGCGCCGCCGACCACGCCTGCGACGACCGCGAAGAGGAGGTGGATGCCGGCGGGAAGCTCGAACGTGAAGCCGACGTACCCGGCACAGGCGGCGGCGATGAGCATCTGTCCACGGCCGCCGATGTTGAACATGCCGACGCGAAACGCCAGTGCCACACCGAGTCCGGCGGCGATGAGCGGCGTCGCGAAGGTCAACGTCTCGGTGAGCGGCCGGATGCCGTTGGCGAACCCGGGGCGACGGAAATTGTAGACTGAGCCCTGGAAGAGCGCCGAGTACGCGCCGAACACCGAGTCCCAGATGGCGCGGAGGGTGTCGAACGGGCGGGAGAAGAAGTAGCCCGACGCGGTCTGGACGTCGTCGTTGGTGGCGGCGATCAGGACGGCGCCGATGAGCAGCGCGAGCAGGACGGCGAGCGCCGACATCACGATGCTGCCGCTCATGATCTCGCGAACGACCGAATTCTCGGTGGGCCGCGCCTTCTTGTCCTTGGTGGGTGCGGTCACGAGGACGCTCCAGCCATCAACAGTCCCAACTCTTCTCGCGTGGCATCGCCGTCGACGATGCCGACGATCTTCCCTCGGTACATCACGGCGATCCGATCGGCGAGGGCGGCGACCTCGTCGAGTTCGGTCGAGACGACGATCACCGGCGTTCCTGCGTCACGGGTCGCGACGATGCGCTTGTGGACGAATTCGATGGATCCGACGTCGATCCCGCGCGTCGGTTGCGCAGCGACGAGAAGTCGCAGATCGCGGCTGAGTTCGCGGGCGAGGACCACCTTCTGTTGGTTGCCGCCGGACAACCGGCCCACGTGCTCGTCGACGCTCTGGGTGCGGACGTCGAACTCGGTCACCTTCTCCTGCGCGAACTTTCGCAGAATCGCCCGGCGCAGCGTGCCGCGTCCGACGAACGGGTCACCGACGCTGCGGTCGAGCATGAGGTTCTCGGCGATCGTGAACTCGGCGACCAATCCGTCCTGCGTCCGGTCCTCGGGAACGAAACCGACGCCCGCGTCGAGCACGGACCGGACGTCGGAGTCGAGCAGAGATTTACCGTCGAGCGTGATGGACCCCGTCGAACCCGGCCTGAGTCCGAGCAGAGCTTCGGCGAGTTCGGTCTGCCCGTTGCCCTGCACCCCGGCGATGGCGAGGATCTCGCCGCGACGCACCTCGAAGCTGACGTTGTCGACGGCCACGGCGCCGGACGGTGACCAGACGGTCAATCCGTCGACCACGAGGGCCGAGTCACCCGGTGTCGCAGGCTCTTTCGCTACCGTGAGCTCGACGCTGCGGCCGACCATGAGGGACGCGAGCTCGGTGTTCGAGGCGGTCGGTTCTGCTTCGCCGACCACCTTCCCGAGGCGGACGACGGTGATGCGGTCGGCCACCTCCCGCACCTCGCGCAGCTTGTGCGTGATGAAGACGATGGCCGTTCCCGACTCGGCGAGCTGGCGCATGATGACCATCAGCTCATCGGTTTCCTGCGGGGTGAGCACGGCCGTCGGCTCGTCGAACACCAGCACTTTCGCCTCGCGGGAAAGTGCCTTGATGATCTCGACACGCTGCTGCGCACCGACCGGAAGGTCGTCGACCAGTGCATCGGGGTCAACGTCGAAACCGAACCGCGCGGAGATGTCTCGGACCAACTGACGCGCGGCCCCCAGGTCGAGACGACCACCGAAGGTGGTCTTCTCGTTGCCGAGGATGATGTTCTCGGCGACCGTGAACACCGGAATGAGCATGAAGTGCTGATGCACCATGCCGATTCCGGCGTTCATCGCCTCGCCCGGTCCGGCGAACGTCACCTTCTCGCCGTCGAGAAGAATCTCACCCTCTTCGGCCCGATACAGACCGCTGAGGACGTTCATCAATGTCGACTTGCCGGCGCCGTTCTCCCCGAGCAGGCAGTGGATCTCACCTTCGCGCACGGACAGATCGATGTGATCGTTGGCGACCAGAGCGCCGAAACGCTTGGTGATGCCGCGGAGTTCGAGGTTCATTGACTCGAGGTTCTCAATGTCACTTCGGGGAAGAAGGCGACGTCACCGTGATGGAGCCGTCGACGATGCCTGCCTTGACCGTGTCGAGCTCACCCTGCAAAGCCGGATCGACCTGCGAGGAGAAGTCGTGGAACGGTGCGATGCCGACGCCGTCGTTGCTGAGCGTGCCGATGTACGGGGTGTTGTCGAAGTTGCCCTGACCGGCCGATGTCACGGCTTCGTTGGTGCCCTCTTTCAGACCCTTGGTCACCGAGGTGAGCAGCAGGTCACCCACGCTGGGGTCGGACTCGAACACGTCGGCGTCCGCACCGATGAGCGCGATGGGGCGTCCGGCGTCGCGAATGGCCTGTGCCGCAGACTGATAGATCGGACCGCCGACCGGGAAGATCACGTCGGCGTTCTGGTCGATGAGGCCCTGTGCGGTGTTCTTCGCGACCTCGTTGGCCTCGAATCCGCCGGTGAAGGAACCGTTCTGCGCGGCGACGTCCCAGCCGATGACGCGTACGGCCTTGGACTTCTGCTGGTTGAAGTAGTTGACGCCGTCGGCGAAACCGTCCATGAAGATGGTGACGGTGGGGAACTGGCTACCGCCGAAGGTGCCCACGACACCGGTCTTGCTGAAGCTCGCGGCGGCGTAGCCGGCGAGGAACGCGGACTGCGCCGTGTCGTAGGTGAGCGGCTTGACGTTGGACGCGTCGATCGACGAATCATCGATGATGGCGTACTCGACGTCGGGGTTGGCCTCGGCCGAGGCCTTGGTGGCGTCGGCGAGGTTGAAGCCGACGGTCACGATGAGCTTGCAGCCCTGGTCGACGAGGTTGCTGAGGTTGGGGTCGTAGTCGGTGGGCGAGTTGGACTGCACCGTGATCGGCTCGACGCCGAGGGTCTTCGACGCCTCCTGCAGGCCTTCGAATCCGAGCTGGTTGAACGACTTGTCGTCGAACCCGCCGGTGTCGGAGATCATGCAGGGCTTGAAGTCACCTGCATCTCCGGAGGCGGAACTGCTCGAATCGTCCGGGGCGGATCCGCAGCCGGCTGCGAGGGCGACGACCCCGAGGGAGGCGACACTGGACACGACGGTTTTGCGCGACAAAATTGTCAAGGCGTACTCCGATTTCGATCGTTTGTTGTGCCGAACGCTACCTTGTCCTCCGGATCGCGCGACTCGTAAACGACACTGCGACCCCGAAACGACACTGCGACCCCGAAACGACACAAGGGCCGCCTGCCGTGAAGGCAGACGACCCTTGGTTGAGAAAAGTTGTGGTGCTAGCGGTCGATCAGATAGCGCGAACTCCGCTGGCCTGAGGACCCTTGGCGCCCGAGGTGACCTCGAACTCGACGCGCTGGTTCTCTTCGAGGCTCTTGAAGCCCGAGCCCTGGATCTCCGAGAAATGGACGAAGACGTCCGGTCCCTCTTCCTGCGCGATGAAGCCGAAGCCCTTTTCGGCGTTGAACCACTTGACGGTTCCCTGAGTCATGATGTGCTCCCTACTACAAGCTGAACTATCGGGAACCACACCGTGTGGAACCCGGGCCGGAAATGAACGCGACCACTTCGAGTTCCCTCGGAGCAAGAAGCGCGCTCGCAACTACAAGTTCCCAGCGAGCGTGCATGAAACACGAACACACAAAAACTACGACCAGTCAGCAGCTGTGAGCGTACCCGACTCCTGGCCGTGACGCGATTCGCGGTAGAACTTTGTTCATGACGCATCCCGACGACGTGGCCGAAGCCCTCCTCGCTCTGCGTGCGCGGACCCCTCTCGTCCACTGCATCACCAACTACGTGACCGCGGGTTTCACCGCCAATGTCCTCCTGGCCGCGGGCGCCAGCGCCGCGATGGTGGACAACGAGGACGAGGCCGCACTCTTCGCGGGCGTGGCGGACGCGTTGCTGATCAACCTGGGAACGCCGCAACCGACGCTGCGCACCTCCTACCTCTCCGCGGCGAAAGCGGCGCAGGAGGGCACGACCCCGTGGGTGCTGGACCCCATCGGAGCCGGTGGGTTGCCGTGGCGCGGCGCGATGGCGCAAGAGCTGCTGGCCTTCCACCCGACGGCGATCCGAGGGAACGCGTCGGAGATCATCGGCTTGCACGGACTCGGCACGGGCGGCCGCGGCGTCGACAGCTCCGCCGACCCGGCGGACGCGGTCGAGTCCGCTCGGGGGCTGCTCGCGCGCGCGGACGTGGTGTCGGCGTCGGGGGCCGTCGATCACGTGGTCAGCGGCGAAGCGCTGGTACGGGTGGCCGGCGGCACTCCCCTGCTCACCAAGGTCACCGGGACCGGATGCTCGCTCGGCGCGCTGATGGCCGCGTATCTGGCCGTGACGCCGTCACCGTTGACGGCAGCCGTGGCGGCGCACGTGCACGTGGCGGTGGCCGCCGACATCGCGGCCGAGCAGCATTCGGCACCTGGCAGCTTCGCCGTCGCCTACCTCGACGCGCTGTACTCGGTGACGGCGGACGACCTGCGGGCGGGAGCAAAGCTCCTGTGAGTGTTCGTACGGGTCAGAGCCCGAATTAACGCGCACAGGTGTTGAATCGTCGCGCATTCGGGGCTGCGGCAGTTCTGGTAGCCCTCGGCGTTGCGGCCGACGCACCCGTTCGCTATCCCCTTCGCATTCGGTACGGGGCGGACCCGTCGCAGTTCGGCGATCTGTATCTGCCGCACACCGGTTCCTCGTTGCCTGTCGTGGTGATGATCCACGGCGGCGGATGGTTGCAGAAGTACGACCTGGATTACACGGGCCTGCTGGCACAATCGTTGGTGCGCAGCGGGATCGCGGTGTGGAACATCGAGTACCGACGCGTCGGCGGCACCGGTGGGTGGCCCATGACCTTGGCCGACGTCGACGACGCAACCGAAGCGCTGCCGACGCGGGTGCAGGCGCAGTCGGGTGGACGGCTCGACCTCGATCGCGTGCACGTGGCCGGGCACTCCGCGGGCGGGCACCTCGCGGCGTGGCTGGCCGGACGCCACACCTTCGGCCCCGGGGCGCCGGGCGCGAACCCGTCCGTGCGGATTCACGGTGCGACGACGATGGCCGGGGTGTTCGACCTGATGCTCGCCGTGACGAACGGAAAGGACCAGTTTCTGCGCGGCCTGCTCGGCGGCGGACCGGACGAGGTGCCCGACCGATACCGCATCGCCTCCCCCATCGATCACCTTCCGATCGGGTTGCCGCTCACCGCGTTTCACGGTGAAGCGGACCGAACCGTCTCGGTGCGCCAGAGCCTGAACTACGTCGCCGCCGCGACGCGGCTCGGCGATCCCGCGACCGTCCGGGTGATCCAGAGCGCCGGACACGGGGAGCTCGCGGATCCGCGGTCCCCGGCGTGGGAGATGGTGCGGGGGCACATCGTGGAGGCGCTTCGCACACGGGCGTGAAAAAGAGTGCTGGGGGACTCTTTTTCACGCCCGAGCACGCAGTGCCTATGCCGGCGTCACCCGCTGCGAGCCCGACTCCACCCGGTAGCTGGCACCGAGGTAGATGCCGGAGTTCGGATCCTCCTTCGCCGTGAGGTACCAATGGTCCATCCGGGCAGCGGTTTTCGACACCTCGAACACCCCGTAGCCGTGCGTGTCGAGGTCGACGTACTTCACGTGATGGTTGAGGGCCTTGAACGCTTCCTCCGCCACCCGCCCCACGGTGTGTTCCGGAGTCTTGGTCAGATCGTCGATGTTCGACGAGGTCACGGACGTGACGACCAACTCGGTCGCGACGGTTCCGGCCGCAGGATAGTTGGCCGCGTCGACGGGCAGATCGCACGCCCAGGACGAGTGGATGTCGCCGGTGATGAACACCGTGTTGTCGATGTTGTTGGTACGCAACGCATCGAGCAACCGGGCGCGGTCCGCGGTGTACCCGTCCCACGGATCGGCGTTGTAGGACACCCCCGCCGCGGGCAGGCCGAGCAACTGCGTGAGCGCCTCGGTGGTCTGCGGGTCGAGCGGCGGGATCAGCGTCGGGGTGATCATCACCGGGTTGCCGACGATCTTCCACTGCGTCGGCGAGGACACCAAACCGCCTGTCAGCCAACTCATCTGCTCGGCGCCCGTGATGGTGCGGTTGGGCGAATCGACCTCACGCCCCTGGTACGGCATCACCTGCTTCGACCGGTACGTCCGCAGGTCGAGCATCGACAGCTCCATGAGCGTCCCGAACCGCAGCCGGCGGTAGAGATGCCGGTTGGTCGAGGACCCGGCCGCGCGGACGGGCATCCACTCGTAGTACGCCTGAACCGAATTGGCCTTGCGCGTGGCCCAGTCGCCCTCGGTGGCCGGCTGATGATTCTCCGCGCCGCCGTCGTACGCATCGTTGGCGGATTCGTGGTCGTCCCACGTGCAGATCCACGGGACACCGAGGTGCGCAGCCTGTAGATCGGGGTCGGTCTTGTACTGCGCGTGCCTGATTCGGTAGTCGGCGAGGGTGACGATCTCGTGCACCGGATCGTGCGTGCGGATGACGCCGTACTTCCCGGCGAAGCCGCCCGTCTTGTACTCGTAGATGTAATCGCCGAGGTGGATGATCGCGTCCAGATCCGTGCGCTGCGCCAGATGGCGATACGCCCCGAAATACCCCGACTCCCAGTTCGAGCACGACACCACGCCGAAACGCATCTGCTCGACATCGGCGTCGTCGGCCGGCGCGGTATGCGTGGTGCCGACCGGCGAACTCTGCCCGACGGCGGTGAACCGGTAGAAGTACGTGGTGTCCGGCAACAGGCCGTCGACGTCTATCTTCACGGTGTGGTCCGACGCCGCGGATGCGGTGACGGTCCCCGACGCCACGGTCGACGACATCGCAGCGTTGGTGGAGACCGCCCACCCGACCGCAGCGTCCGGGCCCTGACCCGAGCCGGGGATAGCGTCGTCGGTCGGGGTGAGGCGGGTCCACAGGATGACGGCATCGGGAGTCGGGTCGCCGGACGCCACTCCGTGCCGGAACACCGCACCGGCGGCGTTGGCCCGAGCGGGAAGCGTCGCGACGACACCCACACCCGCTGCGATCGAAGAGGTGCGGAGGAAGCCGCGGCGGGACAGGGAATGGTCGGACATGGGCCGAGTGTATGGCGACCGGGATGAACGGCCGGTGAATTTGCCGCTAGCGGAAGAGAATTTGTCGTGCCAGTGCGACGACGATCAGAGCGACCATTCCGACGGCAGGAACGCCGAAACGGACGGGCGCCCCGGACGAGCGCATCCCCTCGGTCATGAACAACCGTACGAAGATCAAGAAGATGCCCGACGCGATCAGCCCCAGAGCCTCGAACGGGCCGTCGCCACCGCCGTCGAACAGACCGAGGCTGAGAATCAGCACGATCACCACGCCCGTGAGCCACGCGAACAGACCCAGCTCACGAAGCTGCGGTGCAAGTGCGGTGTCCGAGTCGGTGAAGGTGATCAGCCGACGGACCGCGATGCGGCCGACGACGTAGGTGATGGCCCACCCGACGACGAATCCGATCCACCCGACATAGGCCGGTGCGTTCGAGAGTTCGAGCGCCTGACCGATGTCGCCGACGCCCGCGAACGGACCGGTGATCAGATAGCCGGAGAACTCCTGGACGCTCAGCAACCCGAACCACAACACGGCCAGGCCCCAGAACGCAGGGAGCCGAGAGGTCGGCAGGGTCAGCACCACGACGCCGCTGACCAGGCTGAAGAGCGGGCCGCCGAGAGCCGTAGCGATGCGTTCGCCGTCGGTGGTGGCGTGCGGGTCGACGCTGAACGCGCCGAGCGTCGGACTGTTTCCCTGCAGGAGCGCCACCGCGGCGTGCGCGAGCTCGTGCAGGGTGATCATCACCAGGCACGCGAGGGCAAAGGCGACGGCCGAGTTCACCAGTCGCGACCGGAGCAGCATGCAGCCGAGTCAAACAGAGAATCGCGCCGGGGAACAGAGAACTGCCCGGTCCTTGTTGGCCTTGATATGAAGGCAATCATCTACTCCGAGACCGGCGATCCCTCCGTACTGACCTTGGTGGATCGGGAACCGGGCGAACCGGGCGCGGGTGAAGTTCGAGTGCGTATTGCCGTCGCGGGGGTCAACCCGACCGACTGGAAGTCGCGCACCGGTGCAGGCCCCGGCCAGAAGCCGGCGTTCGACGAGGTCGTTCCCGGCCAGGACGCCGCCGGAACGGTGGACGCTGTCGGCGACGAGGTTTCGGGCCTCGGTGTCGGCGACCGGGTGTGGTTGCTGCTCGCTCAGCACGAGCGGCCCACCGGAACCGCGCAAGAGTTCACGGTGGTTCCGGCAGAGCGTGTCGTGCGACTGCCCGACGAGGCGAGCTTCGAACTCGGCGCATCCCTCGGCGTCCCCGCAGTGACCGCGCATCGCGCTCTGACGGTGTCAGAGGACGGGCCGTCACGCCTGCATCCCGGCGCCTTGGACGGCAAGACGGTGCTCGTCGCCGGCGGAGCAGGAGCGGTCGGCCATTCCGCGATCGAGCTGGCCGTCTGGTCGGGCGCCACGGTGATCACCACCGTCAGTGGCCCGGAGAAGGGTGCGCTCGCGACGTCGGCGGGTGCCCATCACGTGGTGAACTACAAGACCGAGGACGCCGCGGCCCGCATTCGCGAGATCGCGCCGAACGGAGTCGACCTGGTGGTCGAGGTAGCACCGAGCCAGAACGCCGAGCTGAACGCGGCTGTACTGGCCACCCGCGGCGTCGTGGCGATCTACGCGAACAACGGTGGCGACACCTTCACCGTCGACATCCGACCGAACATGGTGCTCAACACCAGGTTTCAGTTCGTTCTGCTGTACACCGTCGGTTCGGTGGCGCTCGAGGCCGCGAAAGAAGACGTCGCGGCCGCCGTGGCAGCGGGGGCGTTGACTGTCGGCGAATCGAGTGGGCTTCCGCTGCACGAGTTCTCGCTGGCCGACACCGCGGCGGCGCACCAGGCCGTGGAGGACGGGGTGACGGGGAAGGTGCTGATCAGGGTCGGCTGACAGCCTCGATCTCCGGCAACGTCGACCACGGAAAGTTGATCCAGAGATCCGTCTCGCGCCAGGAATAGTCGGGCGCGATGACGGACGCAGGCTTGGTGTAGATGACGGCCGACCGGATCTCGTCGGTGTGCTCACGCAACAAGTCGACCACGAGGGCGAGGGTGCGCCCGGAGTCGGCGACGTCGTCGACCACGAGCAGTTTCTTGTTCTTGATCGCGTTCGTATCGAGGAGCGGTTCGAGCACGACCGGGTCGGGAAGCGTCTCCTCGATGTCGCTGTAGAACTCGACGTTGAGCGTGCCGGCGGCTTTGACGCCCATCGCGTACGCGATCGCACCGGCCGGAAGCAGGCCTCCACGCGCGATGGCGATCACGATGTCAGGGCGGAATCCACTGTCGACGATGGACTGTGCGAGCTCCCGCGAGGCCGTACCGAACAGTTCCCATGTGAGCACTTCGCGCATGGGTGGATACGGTAACCCGATGGAGCTGGGCATCGACACCAAGGTCGTTCTGCTGCTGTCGGGGCTGATACTGCTCTGGGCGCTGGTGCTCGGCATCTGGAAGTACCAGCAGATGGCGACCTCCGAGACGGCGCAAGCGCACGCGTATGTCGACATCGCGCACCGGGCTGCGCTGATGTATTCGTTTGCGACGCTCGTTCTTGCGGCGCTGGTGCAGTTCAGCGCCTGGCCGGCGGCGGTCGACTTGACGGCGGCCCTGGTGGTGATCGCGTTCTTCGCGGGAGCGATCGTCGGATACGTGGTGCACGGGATTCTTCGCGACACCGACAACCAGTTCCGGCATCCGGTCCGCGGCACCCACGCATTCATGGTGGCGCTGATCGTCGGCGAGGTCGGCGGGTTGGCCGTGATCCTGGCCGGGTTCGTGAAGGGGCAGTTCCTTTAGGTGTACTGCCCGGGAACGTTGGTCAATCGGGTGATGGGCGCGGTCCGCTTGTGAAGCATCGACCGCGCTAGCCACGGCAAATCCTTCACAACCGGTCTGGATCCGTTCACACCGTCACGGCATCTCGACCGTCTCGGCCCGCGCGATCTCCTCGATCGCCGAGCGGATGTAGGGCGCGGCGGTGCTCTCGATCTTCGTCAGCAGGCTCTCGATGACGAGGCTCGAGTGACGCGCACTGTCCGTGGCGGTGAGGCGGGGAATCTCGGGCAGGTCCTCGGGGTCCTGGTTGTCGCCGGCGAAGAAGCCGGGGTCGATGTCGACGCCCAGCGCACCGAGAACAACCATGATGAGCGCGGTGCGGTCGAGGGACTCGTCCCAATCCTGATGTGCAGCAACGACGTCGAGCACGAGCGCCTGCGCGTCCTCACCGGAGAGCCCGCCCGCGTGGGTGTCTTCGAGCAGGTTGCGGATGATGGCCGAGTGCACCGCCTCGGCGTGACCGTACGGAAGCTCAGCGAGTTCGGCGGTGGCCTCGGCGAATGCGTCGGCGTCGTCGTCCTGCACTGCATCGAGCGCCGTCGACACCGCTCGGGCGATGTGCCGCGCCTCCGCCGGCCAGTGGGCGGGCCAGGTCGTGATCATGCGCGTGATGCTGTCACGACGCACCGACATCCACGGTGTCGATCGACCCGGTGCCGATGAGTCCGTTCAGAGCGCGCAGACACAGGTCGCGGACCTGGTCCTCGGTGAGTGCGTCGGTCTCGATCCAGTCGACGACGACGGCGCGCACGAAGGCGATCCATCCGTGGATCGATGCCTCGAGCACGGCGTCCTGCCCCGGCCCCGATCCCAGGGCAACCAGGATGCGTCGCTGCTGTTCGGCGAGTTCGGCGTCGACCATGTCTCTGATCTCGGTGTCGGCAGAGAGTTCGCCGCGGTTGAGGGCGCGGACGCTCGGTTGGTTCTCGCGGACGAACGTCAGGTACGCGTCGAGTCCGTGGGTGATCTGATCCTGCACGGGCAGAGCAGGATCCGGCTCGGTGTCACGGAGGATCCGGTCCACGGCAACCCTGACGATGGCGGCGAAGAAGTCCCGTTTGGACGAAAAATAGTGGTACATCAGCCCGCGCGAGACGCCCGCACGTTCGGCGACTTCCTCGATCCACACGTCCTCGTAGGGGCGCTCCGAGAACAGCTGCGCGCCGATGGTGAGCAGCTGTGTGCGTCGCTCGTCGGGCGTGAGTCGTTGTCGCGTCATGGGTCCTGCCGACTTTACTTGACACGAGTTCAACAAGGCGTAGGTTCGTCTTACTGCACACGAGTTCAACAGGAGGTCCTGTGACCACGACGCTGCCCCACCCACCTCGCCGCCTGCCTCTGGTGGGCGACGTCATCGGCGCCTCGCAGACGACGGCCGTGCGCGATTCGCTTCGCTACGCCTCCGAACTGGGACCGATCTTCGAGCGCAAAATTCTGGGTCAGCGAGTCGTCATCGTCTCGGGTGCAGACCTTGCGGGCGAGCTGTGCGACGAGAAGCGCTTCTCCAAGTACGTGAACCCGGCGATCTCCGCTCTACGCGGCCTCGGCGGGGACGGTCTGTTCACCGCGTTCAACGAGGAACCCAACTGGGCCAAGGCACACGCTCTGCTGGCCCCCGCGTTCACCAAGTCGGCCATGCACTCCTACCACGACGTCATGCTGGACGTGTTCGCCGAACTGGAGGGGTGGTGGGCGAACAAGGATGCCGTCGACGTGTCCGCGGACATGACCCGACTGACGCTGGAAACCATCGGCCGCACCGCGATGGGGTACGGGTTCCACTCCTTCGAGAATTCGGACGTCCACCCGTTCGTCTCCGCGATGGTGCGCGCGTTGGCGTTCGCGCAGAAGTCGGGACTGCTCTCCCAGAGTCGGGTGGGCCGCATGATCACCGCCCGGGGAGCACGGCAGAACGCGTCGGACGAGAAATACGTGCTCGACCTGGTCGACGACGTCATCGCCACCCGGCGGGTCTCCCCCGAGCCGCACCCGAACGACCTCCTCGAGTTGATGCTGCGCGCGGCTCAGGACCATCCGGAGCTGGCCATCGACGAGCAGAACATCCGGTATCAGCTGGTGACCTTCCTGGTTGCGGGTCACGAAACCACCTCGGGGGCACTGTCGTTGGCGCTCTACTACCTCTCGCAGAATCCGGAGGTGTTGGCTCGGGCGCGGGAGGAGGTGGACTCCGTGTGGGGATCGGTCGACCGGCCGGCGTACGACCAGGTGGCCAAACTGCGCTACGTGCGGCGGGTGCTCGACGAGACCTTGCGGTTGTGGCCGACGGCCCCGGCCTTCGGGCGGCAGGCCCGAGAAGACACCACGATCGGCGGCCGGTACGAGATGCGCGCCGGCGAGTGGGCACTGGTGTTCCTGCCGGGACTGCACCGCGACCCGGTGTGGGGCGAGAACACCGACGAGTTCGATCCCGACCGATTCGAACCCAGTCGGGTGCGATCTCGGCCCGCACACGCCTACAAACCGTTCGGCACGGGTGAGCGCGCCTGCATCGGTCGACAGTTCGCAGTACACGAGGCCGTTTTGATCCTCGGCAAGATCCTGCAGAGGTACGATCTGCGTCCCGATCCCGGGTATCGCCTCGAACTGAACGAGCGGCTCACCCTGATGCCGAGCGGCTTCGAAGTGACCGTGACGCCCCGTCGCAAGATGGTTCGCAAATGAAATGGTTGTCTGTTACGCCAAGTTGCTGATAATCTCGGTCACAGTTACTGCGACGAAGGGACCGAGACGATGACCAGCACATTCGCCCCGACCGACTCCATGGAGACCGAGGACGTATCCGCCCGGTTGCTGGATTCGGTAGAGAAGCTGTCGTACGACCCGTCGACGGAGGTCGATTGGGACGCCGACCTCGATCCCGCGCAGTACGGACTCAATCCCGAGTGGAGCACGCTCTACGGGACCGAGTACTGGAAAGAGATGACCGAGGAGCAGCGCGTCACGCTGACGCGTCACGAGGTCTGCTCGATCATGAGTACCGGCATCTGGTTCGAGATGATCCTGCAGCAGATGGTGTTGCGCGATCAGTACTGCGAGGACGCGTCGAAGTCCGACTTCCACTTCGCGCTGACCGAGATCGCCGACGAGTGCCGCCACTCGATCATGTTTGCCCGTGCATGCAAGAAGATGGGTGTGAAGGGATACCTCCCCCGCCCGTTCAGCCGCTTCCTGGGCCGCGGATTCAAGACCATCGCCTCGTCCGAGACCGCCTACGGCGGCATCCTCGTCGCCGAAGAGGTGCTCGACGTGATGCAGCGCGACTGGATGCGCGGCGAGAACGTCCTCCCCCTCGTGCGCACCACCAGCAAGATTCACGTCGTCGAAGAATCGCGACACATGACCTTCGCTCGCGCCCAGATGCGCGAGAACATGGAAGGCATCAGCCTCGCCCGCCGCAAGGGCAGCGCGCTGATCATCGCCATCGCCGCCAAGATCATCGTTTCGAACATGGTCAACAAGGGCGTCTACGAAGCAGCCGGACTCGACGTCAAGCGGGCCGTGCGTGAAGCGAAGAACAACGCGCACCACCACGCGATGATGCGCACCTCGAGCCAGCACCTGATGGCATTCCTGAGCGATTGCGGTCTGGTCACGAAGCCGGCGGCGGTGTACTACCGCAAGCTTCACATGCTGTGATGCTCTGATGGCATTTGCGATCACCCAGAACTGTTGCAACGACGCATCATGTCTGTCGGTTTGCCCGGTCAACTGCATTCATCCGACACCGGACGAGCCCGACTTCGGTAAGACCGATCTGTTGTTCATCGACCCGCGGTCGTGCATCGACTGCGGCGCCTGTGCCGATGCGTGCCCGGTCGACGCGATCACCCGCGTCTCCCGGCTCGCGCCGGACCAGGTGATCTACGCCGAACTGAACGCCGATTACTACCGCGACCGAGCCGCCGACCATCTCTGGTACGCACCCAAGTTTCCCCCGCCCAACGTCCACGACATCGGCCGCATCTCCGTGGCCGTCGTGGGCACCGGACCCGCCGCTTGCTATGCAGCACAGGCGATACTGCGCACCTCCGACGCACGCGTCACGTTCTACGACCGGTTGCGGACTCCCGGCGGTCTGGCACGGTTCGGCGTGGCGCCCGACCACCAGGGGACCCGCCGCATCGGTGAGCACTTCCGGTCGCTGTTCGTGCACCCCCGCGTCACCATGAAGCTCGGCGTGCACGTCGGTGCAGACGTCGAACCCGCCTCTCTGGCAGACAAATTCGACGCCGTCGTCTACGCGGTGGGCGCCGACGTCGACCGCACCTTCGACGTACCCGGCGCCGAGCTCACCGGGTCGATGAGTGCCCGCACTCTCGTCGGTTGGTACACCGGCCACCCCGATGTCGCCGCGGACGTCATCGACCTCACCGGGATCGATCGCGTCGTGATCGTGGGCAACGGGAACGTCGCGCTCGACGCGGCCCGCATCCTCACCTCCGACCCGGACAGCTTGGTGGGCACCGATATCGCGCCACATGCCCTGCGCGCCTTGCGGTCACATCGCGTGCGTGAAGTGATCGTCTTGGCACGCCGGGGTCCTGAATTCGCTGCGTTCACGCGCTCCGAATGCCAGGCGCTCGTCGTCCGACCGGGTGTCGAGGTTGCCGTGGCCGGATCGGTCGACGCGATCAACGGCCTCCCGTTGTCGGCTCCTGCGTCGGCACTGGCCGGTGCCCCCGTGGTCTCGCTCGACTCGCTGCCCACCGACGGTCGACGAATCGTGTTCGCGTTCGGTGCATCTCCCGTCGCCCTGACCGGCTCCGACCGAGTCGAGTCCGTCGACATCTCTATCGGCGGCGACGTGGTGAGCGTTCCGGCACAACTTACGCTGAGGGCAATCGGATACCGCGGTTCGGAGCTGCCCGGCCTCCCCTTCGATCCCGAGACCGGCACCATTCGCAATGTCGACGGACGTGTCGTCGATGCGTCCGGCACACCGGTCCCCGGAACGTATGTCGTCGGATGGGCGAAGCGCGGCGCCACCGGCGGGATCGGCGACAACAAGCTCGACGCCGAGCAGACCGTCGACGCGTTGATCGCCGATGCGCCGGCGCGGGCGTCGAAGGCGTCGCTGCGGGCGCGGTTGGCGGAGCGGATCGGGCGGTAGGTTCGTCGTCTCTGTTTGGACCCAGTGTGACACTGGGTCGCGTATATGGACCGAATGTGACATTGGGTCGGGTGAGACGGGCCCGGGCACTAGGGTGAACAGGTGCCGAACATAGCCGTGGTGACGACGGGTGGAACCATTTCCAGCACGTCGAACGCCGTCGGCGTCAGCACACCCACCGTGACCGGAACCGACACCGTCGGTTCACTGTCGTCGGTAGCCGACATTCGGATTCTCGACATCATGTCCGTCGACAGTGCCGCAATGTCGTTGCGCGACTTCGACGTCGTACGGTCGGCGGTAGAGACAGCTTTGGGAGATCCGTCCATCGACGGCGTCGTCGTTCTGCACGGAACGGATTCGATGGAGGAATGCGCATTTCTCGTCGACCTCTTTCACGCCGATGCCCGCACGGTCGTGTTCACCGGGGCGCAGCGCACATCCGACCACCCCGATGCGGACGGGCCCGCGAACCTCGAGTTCGCGATCGCCGCGGCGCACGATCCCGTTCTGCGGGGCCGGGGTGTCCTGATCGCCTTCGACGGCCACCTGTTTCCCGCTCGAGGAACCGTCAAGATCGACACCGAGGGTGTCGCGGCATTCGGATCGCGTCCGGCAAAGGCGGCCACCCCGCGCACGGTGCTGTCCGCGCGGTCGATCGGCGATATGCGCGTCGACATCGTCGCGCTGTACCCGGGAGTCGACCGCGTTGCGCTCGACGCGGTCGTAGCGGCCGGTGCGAAGGGCGTGGTTCTCGAAGCACTCGGCGCGGGCAACACCAATTCGGATGTGACACTTGCCGTTCGGGACGCGGCCGATGCCGGGGTTGTGATTGCACTGTCGACGCGCGTCCCTCACGGTTCGGTCGTCACGACCTACGGCGGCGGCGGCGGTGGCAGCGACCTAGCGGCGGCCGGCGCCCACGGAACATGCTTCCTGCGACCGAGCCAGACACGAATTCTGTTGGCCGCGTTGATCGCCGGAGACGACGTCGACCGCTTCGACGAACTGTGCGGCGAAGTGGTGCCGGGTCAGCTGCCCTGACGTCGCTCGAAAAGCCCACGGACGTACGCAGCTTGGCCTGCGTGCTGTAGGTCGTCGGACACCACGCTGACCAAGCGCACCGACAAGGTGACGGGCGGATCCCAGTTCTCGTCGACCACCCGGTCGAGATCCTCCGCACTCAACGTTTTCACGTACGCAACCGTGGCGGCGTGCACCGCGTCGTGATAGCCGAGCAGCAGTTCCGCATCGGTGGTCACGGCGGCGACGTCGTCCGACGACTGCCCGTACCCGATCTGCCCGCTCGGGAAGGGAAGGTCGAACCGCTGGTCCCAGCCATCGTTCTCCCAGACCTGCGGAGTCTCCGCAACACCGGCGACGTGATCGTCCTGCACGCGCGTGAGATGCCAGATCAACCACGCGATCGAGTTGGCGTCCGCGTCGGGCCGGTAGGTCAGTGCTTTCTCGTCGAGGTCGTCCAGCGTGGCGTGCACGACCTCCCTGATGCGGTCGAAAGCGTCGATCAACAGACCGGTGTGGTCCACGGTGTTCTCCTCGTCGTCGCGGGTACGTCTCGCTCGTTTCTACACCCGAGGTCAGACAAGTGCGGCGATGTCCGCGGGCAACGCCGAGGTATCGACCGACGCCGACGACCAGGTTCCGTCCGACGCCGGCGAAATCCGCACCGGCCCAGCGGTATCGGAGAGTGCGTAGAGGTCACCGGTGCTCGACCAGACGATGCCGGTGCCGTAGCGCTGGCTGGATGTGACTGGTCTTTGATAAACGGTATTTCCCGTCCCGTCGGTGACGGTCAGTTGGCCGTCGGCGATGGAGGCGGTGTTGGTACCGCTGGTCCTCGACGAGCCGGCGGGGATGAAGGCGTCGGCGGGGGGTGGGGGCGTCGAGGTTGTCGTCGGTGGGGGTGGGGTGGTGGTTGTGGTTGTGGGCGGTGTCGTCACCGCCGGGGTGGTGGTAGCCGGCGTCGTTGTGGGCGTGGGTGCTGCAGTTGACGTTGTCGTGGGGGACGTGGCTGTCGTCGCGCTCGGGGTCGTCGTGCTCAAGGTCGTCGTGCTCGGGGTCGTGGTGGACGCACTGGCAGCCGGTGCTTGGGCGACACGGGCCGACTGGCTGGCGGCGCCCGATGACGTCGAGCCGGCGGGTGCGCAACCGGTGAGCACGACGGTCGTGGTGAACGCACGAGTCAACGGGGCGCTGACGAACGAGTTGTACTTCGCGACGAGCGTCGCTGTGGTGGTACCCAGACCCAGATTCAATACCGGTGGTGTGACAGTGAAGTTTGTTCCAACCGCGGCCGGACCTCTGACCGCGGTAGTCATCCCTCCCGTGTAACGAACTTCGTAGGTGAAACGGGAATCGTTGCTGGTGAACGACAAGTCGACACCGGTGATAGCCCTGTTCGCGCACGTGAACGTGGGCGGGCCGGGCAGGAACCCCACGGTCACTGCCGCTCGGCCGTATGCAGTGTCGGTTCCGGCAGCCGCAGTCATATCCGAACGGGAGAACCCCACTCCCACAACCGAAGCAACCACAGCGACGAGCACGATCGGCACGACCACCGGGGGATTCTTCGACTTCGCGTGCCGGCCGTGACGCGGCGACCCGCGTGGTGAGCTCGACGAGTCCGGGCGGAACGCTATCCACATCAGCGATACAGCCAGCACGGCTCCAGTCGCCCAGGCGAACGGAGTGCTCAGCCACGCGACGAAGTATCCAAGGTACGGAACGTGGGCGATCACGTCGGTCACGGTCGTGACGACGTAGGGCGTCGGATCGGCCGACTCGTTCGCGTCGCCCTTCAACGTCAACGTCGCGGAGTTGCCGGCGACGGAGTCGACCGACTGGACGCGGTGCGTGAGGCGGGAACCGTCTGCACGATCGACACTGACGATGTCGCCGACGCGTACCTCGGTGGCGGGGATGTCGCGACCGAGTGCGACCGAACCGGTGGTGATGGTCGGCGACATGGATCCCGATCGGAAGACCAGCGGAGTGATGCCGAACAGCATGGCTGCCATCGCAGCGACGATGCACAGCAGTCCTAGCAGCGCACCGACCGTGAGGGCTGCCTCCTGAAGACGTCCGCGGGACCGTGTCATGTGGACGTCGCCAAGAACGTGAACAGGACGTTGCCGACGTCGCCTGTCGCCACGCCTGTCGTCGTGATCGGCAGCGCGAACTGCAGACAGATATTGTCCGAAGCCGATCCGACGGCGAGCCCTCGCGAGCCGCCGATGGAAACCGATGTCGTCAACGCAACGGTGGTCGGAGTTGTCGCGCTGCCGCCGGTGCAGCTCTTACCGTCGGCCGTACTTCCGCCGTACAGCGCAGTCAACTGATACGCCTTTCCGGCGGTGTTTTCACCGATCACCGACGTCGTGTAGGTGAAGGGAACCGTCCCTTTGTTCTGCACGGGCAACACCACCGCGACGCTCGCACCCGGGACCACTGAGTTGGTCGGCGAGAATACGTATGGGGTTGTCGACGTGGCCCCCTGGTTGCCGTTCAGCTGGATGTCGATGACACCGGTGGTGAAGACTCCTGATGTCGTGACGGGCGCCGCGGACCACGCGGCGAGCGTGCCGACGGCTCCGAGTCCGAGGACCATGCCGAGTGAAAGCAGCGCCCGCACGCGGGCGCTGCACAGCAGTGTGCGAACAGAGCTCATGGGGCCGCGTGCCGCCCGCCGCGTCGCCGTCGGTCCACGCCGGCAGAGACGAATTGTGTTGCAGCGAAGAGAAACAGCCCGCCGGCAGCAATGCCCACGACCCAGGTGCGCTTCTCCCCGGTAAGCCAGTTGTTGACGTAGCCGAGATACGGAATGTGGTACCAGAGCGTTCCGCGAATCTGCGCGGGCAGGACCCCGTTCTCGTCGGGCTGCGGGTTGTTGTCACCCTGGGTCGTGTAGGTGCGCTTGCCGTCCTTGTCGATCCCAGCCGAGATGATGCGGTGCGTGATCACATCGGGTTCGCCCGAACGGATCTGGTACGTCACGACCGTCCCGGCGACCAGGGCATCGGCATCGGTCTCCCGAACCACGACGAGGGTGCCGGGAGGGTAGAGCGGTTCCATGGACGAGGTCAGAATCGTGTACGGCATGGCGCCGCCGACCTTCGGAATGACGACGGCCGCAAGAAGAATGGCCACGAAGAAGAACAGGAGCATCATCGAGACGATGCGCGCGAGCCACCACATCGGACCGGTCGACTCGTCCGGTTCGGTGGTGGTGGGCTCTTCTTGAACGTATGTCATTTCTGGTCCGCTCGGAACGCGAAGGCGATGGTGAAGGTAGACGATGCAGGCGGCGTCACCGTGACAACTGATTTGAGAGTGCTCCTGATGCACCAAATCTCGGATGCACCCTTGGCGAGCGTGCGCGGTGAACTGGTCGCCGCGGTCGTCGTGGACGCCGTGTCGAACGTCGTGAACGCCGCGGTTCCGGTCGGGGTATTGGTATCGGTGCACGATGCAGTCGTGGGCACTACGGTTCCACTCAACGTGATCGTGACACCCGGGCCCGCAGTAACCGACGGACCGGCTTTGGACAGAAAATAGGTCAACCCGTTTCTGGCAGTACCGGTGTTGGCGATCGTCAGCGGTTTCTGCACGAAATCACCGACGGTGATGTTCGGCTTCGCCAGGTCGGTGAATGTGAAGTTGGGATCGGTCCCGACCCCCGGCGACAGAGAGAACGTTGCTGCCGTGACCACACCGGCCGCCCGCACCCCCGAATCGCGCCACAGCGCGCCGGTGGTCTGCACCGATCCGAAGATCACTGCAGCCACCGCCGCGGCTGTTGCGCCGAGGAGCACCCGTTTGGTCGGGAACGCAGGCTTTCGGCTGTGAGCGCTCATCGCAGGACGGACAAGACCGCTCAGGGCTGGCCGGGACGAGTCTGCTGGACTGCGACCTGGTAGCTCGCCAAGTTCACGGTGCCGTTCTGACCGATCTGCCCGCCGGTCGCCTTGTCGAAGGTGAGGGTGGACTTCACGGACACGGTCTTGCCGGTGTCGGCGCTGGTGATCGCGTTGTTGGCCAGCGTCGTTGTCCCGATGGTGGCCGTGGTGACGACCGGCGCGTTGGTAGCGGTCAATCCGCCGCCGTAGACGACGGTGCCCGGAACGCCGTTGATGGTGGCGGTGAGGTTCTTGCCGGTGGCGGTGACGGTGAACGTCGCGTTGTACTCGAGGACGTCGCCGGGCACCATGCGGAACGCTCCGGCCGGATCGATAGCGACACGGGTCTGGTCCGGGGACACGTCGAACCACTGACCGGCGGCGAGAGGGGCGATGTCCAGAATGCCGGCGGTGATGGTTCCTTCGTTCACCGTTTCCTGGTCCTGCCACAGCGCGAAGCTGCCGGCTCCTCCGAGCAGGAGGACAGCAGCTGCGCCGGCGGCCAACGCGCCCTTGGTGGTCTTGTTCATCAAAATGGCTCCATCGAGTCGATGCCCTGGTGCGGGCAAAAGAGGGGATTGCCGCCAGAGAGCTCGGGCGGAAACGTCGGCCGCCGGTCTTCTAGACGGTCTCGGTCGGTACTTCGTTCGACCATTACTTCCGTGTTACAGGAAAGAATGGCTTCACATCCGTTACTGGAACGGTGCTTCTGTGCTCCAACAATGGTTGCACGCAGTCATCGGAGACACGGCGTTTTGGGCGTAACCTTTGATTACGTTCTGCTACAGCAGCTTTGGCGCGACTGCAGCAAAGATCGTCCAGCAACACCCAGCGGGGTAATCCAGTGATAAAGCGCCGTTGCGTGTCGGTCGGCCGTTTGCCCTCGTGTAAAAAACTTTCAGACTTTTATCTCGCCGAGGTGGCTATCCGTACTCGAGTACGCAGTTTCGACGGTTTCCCGTCGTCAGGGACGGCTTGTGTACAGAAAAGCCCGCGCGCCGCTGATACGATGTGTTCAGCAGACTGAACATATCGAGGAGGCGACATGAGCTGGAACCCGTCCGACACCACCCGCCAGATAACAGTTGCCGTCAGCGCGGTGATCGCCATCGTCGGCTCGGCGATCGGATCCGGTGCGTTCGTCGGAACTCCGATCGCCGAAGCAGCGGGTGGTGCGCTCAGCGCCACGTCCACGCTCGTGGCACCGGCCGGCCCTGCCTTCTCGATATGGTCGGTCATCTATCTCGGCTTCGTGGCGTACACGGTCTGGCAATTCCTCCCGTCGCAGAAGACGAACGATCGACATCGGCTACTCGGGATTCCGATCGCGATCACGATGATTCTGAATGCAGCATGGATTCTTGTCGTTCAAGCCGGCGTGCTGTGGCTGTCCGTTGCCGTCATCGCCGTTCTGCTCGCGTCGATCGCGTACGTCTTCTTCCTGATGCGCCGCGTGCGGTCCACCGATCGAGTCGACGCCGTGGTAACCGACGGAACGATGGGGCTCTACCTCGGTTGGGTGTCCGTAGCGACGATCGCGAACACGACGGCGTGGCTCGTCGACCTCGGAATCACGGCCGGCGCAACCTCGTGGTCCGTGATCGTGTTGGCCGTGGCCGCGGTGATCGGGCTGTTCGTCGCCGTCGTGGGGCGTGGCCGCATCGCCCCCATGCTGTCCATCGTCTGGGGACTCGGCTGGATCGCGCAGGGCCGCCTCACCGGGGAGCTGATCAACACCACGACGGGATGGGCTGCTGTGATCGCCGCAGCCATCGTTGCCGTCGGAACGGTCCGAGCACGGAGAGTCGCACCCGCCGGTTCCTGACTCATGCGCCGCATTCGGGGACGGGCCCGGAGTCGGCACCGCACCATGTGTACACACCGGGATCGTCACCGAGACCGGTCGTCACGATGACCGAGGTACCGATCGAACTGGTACCGAACTCGAGCCCGAACGTTTTGCCCTCGTCCAGTTCGCCGTCCACCCCTGTCCCGTACAGAGCGGTCCGCTCGAGCAACGTCACGACCACCTTGCGACTGTCGCACTCGTCGTGAGTCCAGTCGACGCGCCAGTTCTCGCTGTCCACCGCGCTCGCGCCCATCATGAGCGCGCTGGTCGCGGTATCCCGCTGCAAGACGAGCTGACTTGCGTGGCGTCGCCAGCTCCCCTCGAAGGCCGACGCGCCGGTACCTCGGTTGACCGGCCCGGGACATGTGGACGCGCTCGTGATCGACGGCGGCACCGGCACGGTGACGGTCTTGGTCACGACAGTCGGTGTCGCGACGGTCTCCATCGGGACGGTCTCGGTCGGGACGGTCTCGGTCGGGACGGTCGCTGCCGAAACGGTCGCCGACGAAGTAGGCGCGGAAGCCTGCGGGGACCCTCCCGTCGTCCCGCCGCACGCGGTCAGTGCAATCACCGACGCGACCGCAACAATCAACGAAGTACGAACTCTCATGACGCCTCCACCCCTGGACCATCTCGTGTCCGGAGTATCGCGGCCCTTTCAAAATCGTTACCTTACCTACCGGATTTGTCCGGATCGTGCACATGACCGCGTCGATTCAATTGTTGAATCGAAGAGTCCAGAAATGGTCTTGGACATGAATCAGTTGCGGTCCTAACGTGATCGCTATGACACCGCCGACTGCAACCGCGCCGACCACCGATTCGCTGACGGGTGAGCTGATCATCGCCGGCTCGTTCGTCGCCGGCACAGGCACCCAGATCAGAGCCATCGATCCGAGCACGGGCGACGAAATCGATCCCCCGTTCGGACACGGTGGCGACGCCGACGTCGACGCGGCCTGCGCGGCCGCCGCCGATGCCTTCGACGAGTACCGATCGACAACGTCCGAGCACCGCGCCACCTTCCTCGAGGCCATCGCCTCGAACCTCGAAGACCTCGGCGACACCCTGATCCAGCGTGCCGTCCGCGAATCCGGGCTCCCTGTCGGCCGCATCACCGGTGAAGTGGGCCGCACGTCCGGGCAGCTTCGGTTGTTCGCCTCGGTGCTGCGCGACGGAGGGTGGAACGGCGCCCGCATCGACCCCGCGCAACCCGACCGCGCTCCCCTGCCCCGCGCCGACATCCGTCAGCGCAAGATTCCGTTGGGTCCGGTCGTCGTGTTCGGCGCCAGCAACTTCCCCCTCGCCTTCTCGGTCGCCGGCGGCGACACCGCATCCGCCCTCGCAGCCGGATGTCCTGTCATCGTCAAGGCGCACGACGCCCACCCGGGAACCTCCGAACTCGTCGGACGCGCGATCACCGACGCCGTCGCGGCCACCGGCATGCCGGCAGGAACGTTCTCCCTGCTGTTCGGATCGGGCCGCGGACTCGGGACTGCGCTGGTCACCGATCCCCGCATCAAGGCGGTCGGCTTCACCGGATCACGTTCGGGCGGAACGGCTCTCGTCGCCGCTGCGGCATCTCGGCCGGAGCCCATCCCGGTCTACGCCGAGATGAGTTCGATCAATCCGGTGTTCCCGCTCGATGCGGCACTGCGCACACGCGGTGAGGAACTCGGCAAGGCATTCGTCGCGTCGCTCACCCTCGGGTCGGGACAGTTCTGCACCAACCCCGGACTGGTGATCGCAGTCGACGGACCGGGCCTGGACGCGTTCACCGCGGCAGCGCGTGACGCCGTCTCCGAGTCCACCCCGACGACCATGCTGACGCCCAACATCGCAACCAGTTACGCCGACGGTGTTGCGGCACTGGACGGGCCGGCCACCGTCGTCGCCCGCGGCGGCGACACGCAGGCGCCGAACGCCTGCTCGGCGGCGCTGTTCACCACCGACGCCGAGTCCTTCCTCGCGTCGGAGGTGTTGCAGCAGGAAGTATTCGGGTCGTCGTCCCTCATCGTGCGCTGCACCGATACCGATCAGGTCCGCTCCGTGGCAGCCCACCTGGAAGGTCAGCTGACCGCCACCATCCACACGGACGACGCCGACCACGACGAGGCCGCGCGTCTGCTGCACGTCCTCGAACTACGGGCGGGCCGAATCCTGTTCAACGGCTGGCCGACCGGTGTCGAGGTGGGTCACGCCATGGTTCACGGTGGACCGTTCCCGGCGACGTCGGACTCGCGCACCACATCGGTCGGATCGCTTGCCATCGAGCGCTTCCTCCGCCCGGTCGCGTACCAGGACGTTCCGTCCGCGCTTCTCCCGTCTGCCATCGCCGACGGCAACCCCGACCACATTTGGCGCCGTGTCGACGGCACCCTCAGCCAGTCCTGATCACCCACCCCCTCTCGTAGGAGTCCGAAATGCTCGACGGCGTCCTGTTCTTCCCCGTCACCCCGTTCACCGCGACCGGTGACGTCGATTACGCCCGCTTGACCGAACACATCGCGAAGGGAGTCGACGCCGGACCTGGTGGAGTCTTCATCGCCTGTGGCACAGGAGAATTCCACGCCCTGGAGGCGGAAGAGTTCGGCAGTATCGTCGCCACCGCCGTCGAGGTCGTCGCCGGCCGGGTCCCCGTCTTCGCGGGTGCGGGCGGATCGCTCGCCCAGGCCAAGATCTTCGCCCGCGCAGCGAAGGACAACGGCGCCGACGGAATTCTGTTGCTTCCGCCCTACCTCGTGACGATGCCTCAGGCCGGACTGGTCGACTACACCCGCGCAGTCGCCGACGCCACGGACCTCCCTGTCATCGTCTACAACCGCAGCAACGCTCGCTACGACGAGAACTCGGCCATCGAGGTCGCACAGTTCCCCACCGTCATCGGATTCAAGGACGGCACAGGCGATCTGGACAAGGTCGCCCGGATCGTTCGCGCCGTCAAGGACGCGCTGGAACCGTCGGGCAAGCCTTTCCTGTTCTTCAACGGTCTTCCCACCGCAGAGGTGTCGCAGCAGGCGTACCGCGCCATCGGTGTTCCGCTGTACTCCTCGGCGACGTTCGCCTTCGCGCCCGAGCTGGCCCTCGCGTTCTACGACTCGCTCGAAACCGAGAACATCGAGCTCACGGAAGCGTTGCTGCGCAGCTTCTTCCACCCACTGGTCCGTCTGCGCGACGAGGTACCCGGGTATGCAGTCTCGCTGATCAAAGCGGGCGTCACCATGGAGGGAGTCGACGCTGGTCCGGTGCGCGCACCGCTCGTCGACATCTCCCCCGCGCACCAGCTCGAACTCGAGGCCATCGTCGCAGCCGGCCGCGCTGTTCTCGCCGACTCGCTCGCCGTCGGCGCTGCTCAGTCATGACCGCACCCGTGCGCATCACGGGTGCACGGATCACGCCGGTCGCGTTCGTCGATCCGCCACTGCTGAACACCGTCGGTGTGCACCAGCCCTACGCCCTACGTGCCATCATCCAGCTCGATACGGACGGTGGACTGGTCGGACTCGGTGAGACGTACGCCGACACAGCACATCTGACGCGGCTGGAAGCGGCCGCCGAGGCCATCGTCGGGCTCGACGTCTTCGCACTCGGTTCCATGCGTGCGGCGATCGAGGCCACGCTGGACACGCTCTCGGTGACCGGGGGTGACGGCGTCGCCGGAATGATCACCACCGCGAGCACCACCGATCGGGTGTTCTCGCCGTTCGAGGTCGCGTGTCTGGACGTGCAGGGCAAGGCGACGGGTCGGCCCGTCTCCGACCTTCTCGGCGGCGCGGTGCGCGACGCAGTTCCCTTCAGCGCGTACCTGTTCTACAAGTGGGCCGGCCACCCCGGCGCCGAGGCGGACAGCTGGGGCGAAGCACTCGACCCCGAAGGTCTGGTGCGTCAAGCTCGGAAGATGATCGCCGAGTACGGCTTCGGCGCCATCAAGGTCAAAGGTGGCGTGTTTCCGCCCGACGAGGAGATCGCCGGCATCAAAGCGCTGCGGGCCGCGTTCCCGGACCTGCCGCTGCGGCTCGATCCCAATGCGGCATGGACCGTCGACACCTCGATTCGGGTCGCGTCGGAACTGAACGGCATCGTCGAGTACCTCGAGGACCCCACGCCCGGACTCGACGGAATGGCCGAGGTGGCGCGGGAAGCGAAGATGCCGTTGGCCACCAACATGTGTGTGGTCGCGTTCGACCATCTCGAACCAGCGGTGCGCAAGAACTCGGTCGGCGTGGTCCTCTCCGACCACCACTACTGGGGAGGTCTGCAGCGTTCGCGACTGCTCGCCGGGATCTGCGACACCTTCGGCTTCGGCCTGTCGATGCATTCGAACTCGCACCTCGGCATCTCGCTCGCGGCCATGGTGCACCTGGCCGCCGCCACACCGAACCTCACGTACGCGTGCGACACGCACTGGCCGTGGAAGAGCGAAGACGTGATCGAGCCCGGCGCAATCGGATTCGTCGACGGCGCCGTACCGGTTCCCACGTCGCCCGGTCTGGGCGTCGAGATCGACGAGGACGCCCTGGCTGCGCTTCATCAGCAGTACCTGGACTGCGGTATTCGCGATCGAGACGACACCGGGTACATGAAGAGCATCGATGCGACGTTCGAGAACACCAGTCCGCGTTGGTAGGCGCCTTCGGCACCTGTGCGCCGATAAGTACCCCATGAGGTACTTATCGGCGCACAGGCAGGCGTAGCCTGCCCTCGTGTTCTCTTTAGCCCGGTTGTCCTGCTTCATCGCAGTCGCCGAGGAACTGCACTTCGGCCGCGCCGCCGAGCGCCTGCACATGACGCAGCCGCCGCTGAGCCGCCAGATCCAGCAGCTCGAGAGCGAACTGGGCGTGCAGTTGATCGACCGAACGTCGCGGTCCGTGACGCTGACTGCGGCGGGCGCGGCGTTCCTCCCCGACGCCCGCCGAATTCTGAACCTGTCGGAAGGTGCCGTCCTCACGGTGCGCCGGGTCCCCGCCGGCGACCTCGGCACAGTCGTGGTGGGCTTCACCGGAGCATCCGCCCATGCGGTGCTGCCCCAACTGCTCACCGCCGCGCGGGAGAGACTTCCCGACGTCAAACTCGTTCTACGGGAGATGGTCTCGGCCGTACAGCTGGAAGCGTTGACGAACGGAGAACTCGACCTCGGTTTGATCCGACCGATCCTGACCCGTCCGGGCATCGCGACCCGGCCTGTCCATCACGAACCCCTGATCGCCGCTCTGCCCGTCGGGCATCCCCTGGCGGACGCCGACGAGCTGACCGTGGACGACTTCGACGACCAGGCCGTGGTGATGTACTCCCCGGTGGACGCCCGCTATTTTCACGAGCTGTTGATCAGCATCTTCACGATCGTGGGCGCGTCACCCCGCTACGTGCAGTACGTGACCCAGATTCACACGATGCTGGTGCTGGTGAAGTCCGGCCTCGGCATCGCGCTGGTGCCGGCGTCGTCACAGACGATGCAACCGGAAGGCGTCGTCTTTCGGCCGGTCACGGCGATCCGGGACAACCCGGTGCAGATGAACGCAGCCTGGCGCGCAGACAATGCCAACCCGGCGCTGCATCGGCTGATGTCGGACGTGCTGACCGAGCTGCGTGTGTAGGTCGGGTGTGAAAAAGAGCGTCCTGACACTTCTTTTCGCGCCCGTGTGCGAAGCGCACTAATGCGGCGCGCCCACCGGCGGCTTGATGGCGGCCACGGGGCAGTGTGCGTCCAGAAGGACGCGCTGAACGACGCTTCCCATCAACAGCTTTCCGACCGGTGAGCGTCGCCGCATACCGATGACGAGCAAGCTGGCGCCTGCGTCGTAGGACGCATCGATGAGGTTGTCGGCATGGGTACGATCGCCGTCACCGATCGAGACTCGGTACTTCACGTCCAGTGCGTTCGCTTCCTCGCGGGCCGACTGCACGTTGGCGTCGAAGTCTGCGCGATCGGCAGCGTCACCGTCGGGAATCACCACGACATCGGTCTCGCGGAGCCGAGCTTCGGTGAAGCCGAAAGGCAAGGCGCCGAGGCCCTCCGGGGTAGGAATGTAACTGAGAACGATGGTCATGAGGTCGCCTGTCGTGGGGGGAGTACGGGGGTGGTCAGCGTTCCGGCCGCGAGGAACTCGTCGAGATTCTCGAGGGTCAACGCCTCCATGGCGGCCCGTGTCTCGACGGTGCCGCTGGCCAGGTGCGGGAGCAGGACGACCGAGTCGAGTTCGAGCAGCGCCGGCGGTACGTCGGGTTCGTGTGCGAACACGTCGAGGCCGGCGCCCGCCAGTTGGCCGCGAGTCAGCAGGTCCACCAGCGCGTCCTCGTCGACCACGCTGCCCCGCGCGACGTTCACGAGGTATCCGTCGGGACCGAGCGCTTCGAGAACCTCACGGTCCACGAGCTTTTCGGTACCCGCTCCACCCGACGCCGCGACGACGAGCACGTCGACGTCCGCGGCCAGAGCGGTGACCGACTCGGCGTACGCGTACGGAGATCCGTCGATCTCGCTGCGGTTGTGATACGAGACAACGCATCCGAAGCCATCCAGACGTGTTGCGATCGCGCTTCCGATCCGTCCGAGTCCGACGATTCCGACCCGCTTTCCGGAGACCCGGCGGGTGAGGGGCACGTTGCCCTCGACAGGCCAGCGGCCGGCGCGGACGAAGCGATCCGCGAAGGACAGTCCGCGCATCACGTCGATCAGCAGTCCGAGTGCGATGTCGGCGACACAGTCGGTCAGGACGTCGGGCGTGTTGCTGACGCCGATACCGCGCTCCTTCGCACGTGCGACATCCGTTGTGTCGTAACCGACTCCGAAGTGCACGATCGCTCCGAGGGACGGCAGCGCGTCCATCAGCTCGGCGTCGACGCCTGTGCGCCCGGACGTCACGACGGCGGTCACGTCGTTGCCGTGCGCGGCGAGAAAGTCCGCACGAGTGGCGTCGGTCGGCAGGATCGATGCACCGTATGCATCGCCGAGAGTGGCGGACAGCGACGGCTTCAGCGGTCCCACCTGAAGAACTTGACCGTGAATCTGTTGTGCCGCAGCGTTGTTCGCGTTCGACGGCGCGGTGTCGACGGTCATTCGGCAGTCCTCGTGCGTGAAGTCATACAGGTACGCTAAGCCGCAGCGTGAATACCTGTCCAACACGTAAATAACATGGACCGATACCGAAACGGTATCGAGAAGCAGCCATACCGCATGTCGTGAGCCGGCCGGTCACACGTTCCCCAGGTCAGGGAGCGAGACCAAGATCATCCGCCCCGCCTACGGAGCTGCGTACCAGCAATTTACGGCGCCGAGGACCGAAATGTCCGGTTGACGACCCCAACCCCGACTCCTACCGTGTGGTTACCGTCACAGACAGCCCCTCTACCGACGGTCGTCACAGCACCGTCGACCCAGCGCACCCTCGCCGGGCGGACCCCGACAGTCACCGGAGGACACCATGAGCCCTGCACCACCGACCGAGCGGGGGAACCGACGCCGCGTTGCAACGACTTTCGTTGCGGCACTGTCCGTTTCGGCTCTTGCCGTCGGATGCTCGGTAGCCAACTCCAACCAGGGGTCGGCAGCGGACTCGAACACGCTACGCATCGTCCTGCAGGAGGAACCGCCCACGCTCGAAGCGTGCGACGTCTCGCTCACGTCGGTGGGCGTCGTCGTTCGGTCCAACATCACCGAGCCCCTGATGGAACGCAACCCCACCACCGGCGACCTCGAGCCTCTGCTCGCGGAGTCCTGGGAGCGGACGTCCGACACCGAGTGGACCTTCAGACTGCGCCCCGGTGTCACCTTCAGCGACGGCACGCCGTTCGAGGCACAGGACGCCGCGCATTCCATCGAACGGACCGTCAACTCCGATCTGGGATGCAACGTCGAGGGCTACGTCTTCGGTGACGCAGATCTGGACGTGAACGTCGTCGACCCCCTCACCCTCACCGTCGCGTCTCCGGAGCCCGACCCCATCCTCCCGCTGCGCGTGTCCTTCGTCGAGATGCTTCCACGCACCACCAGCCTGACCGAGCGCGTCCGCGAACCCGTCGGCACCGGCCCGTACGCCATCGACTACTGGAACGCCGGCCAACGCCTGTCCCTCGTCCGCAACGAGACCTACTGGGGGACCGCGCCCGACTACGCCCGCGCCGTCTACCAGTGGCGCAGCGAGGGAAGCGTCCGCGCCTCGATGGTCGCCAACGGCGAAGCCGAGATCGCAGTCGGCCTCGGTCCCGAGGACGGAGCAGGCGACCTCGGTGTCGCGTACCCCAACAACGAGACCACCGCGGTGCGCATTCAGCTCGAGGAGCCGCCACTGGACGACATCCGTGTTCGTCAGGCGATCAATTATTCGGTCAATCGCGACGGCATCGTCAAAGCCTTGTTCCGCGGCATGGGTTCGCCTGCAGAACAATTGATCTCGAAGGGCGTCATCGGATTCAACGAAGAGATGAAGCCCTGGCCGTACGACCCCGAGAAAGCGCAGCAGTTGATCGAGGAAGCGCGCGCCGACGGTGTCCCCGTCGACGCCGAGATCCGCATGATCGGCCGCACAGGACAGTTCCCCAAGGTGAACGAGACCCTCGAAGTCATCCAGAACTCGTTGTCCGAGATCGGGTTGAACGTCTCGATCGAGATGACGGACTCCGCGGGTACCGCCGAGTACCAGGAACGACCGTTCCCGAAGGTCGGTCCCTACCTGCTGGTGATTCAGCACGGCAACCAGGCCGGTGACGCCGCCTTCACCGCCGATCAGTACATGCGTAGCGACGGCTTCCAGAGCGCCGGCGGAACACCGGCATTCGATGCCCGAGTGAACGAGGCGGCCGCGAAAACCGGTGAGGAACGCCAGGACGCGTACGCACAACTGTTCGCCGACGAACCGAAGGAAATCATGCAGATGGCGTTCATCGCGCACATGAACGGCGTTCTCGCGAAGGCCGAGACGGTCGACTACACCCCCAACTCCGCGACCGTGGACGAAATGCACCTCGCCGCCATGACCCGCGCCGACACCACCGAAACGAACTGAGGCCAGCGATGTTCAGATTCCTCCGCCGTCGGATCTACACCAGCCTCGTCCCGCTCCTGGTGGTCCTGATCGGGGTCTTCTTCCTGGCCCGGCTCACCGGTGACCCGACCAGCCTGTACCTGCCCGAGTCCGCGACACAGGCTCAGCGCGAAGCATTCCGGGCCACCAACGGATTCGACCAGCCCGTCCTGACCCAATTGTTCGACTACCTCAGCGGCGTGATCCACCTCGACTTCGGGGACTCGCTCCGCACCGGTGAGGAAGCGTCGACGATGGCGCTTCGCGCCTTCCCCGCCACCCTGCAACTCGCCTTCGCGACCATGTTCCTCGCCATCCTCGGCGCCGTGATCATCGGGTGCTGGGCGGCGTACCGTCCCAATTCCCTGGCCGACCGGATCTCGAGCCTCCTCTCGATGACGGCCGCGAGCATCCCCGACTTCTGGTTCGCGATCATGGGCGTCTACGTCTTCGCGATCCTGTTCGGCTGGTTGCCCACCTCGGGCGTCGACAGCGGCATCCTCTCCTGGGTCCTGCCGATCGCCACGCTGCTCATCCGGCCGCTCGGCGTGCTCACGCAGGTGGTGCGCGGCGCGATGGTCTCGGCCCTGTCCGCCCCGTACGTGCGGCTCGCGAGAAGCAAAGGCGCGGGGGAACTTCGCGTCGTGACTCATCACGCCCTGCGTAACGCTGCCGCACCCGCGCTCACCGTCGCCGGCGACCTCATGGTCGGTCTCGTGAACGGCGCCGTCGTCGTCGAAGCGATCTTCGGCTGGCCCGGTATCGGAAAGTTGATGATCGACGCCATCCTGCAGCGCGATTTCGCGGTGCTCCAAGCGGCCGTGCTCCTCACCGCGGTCAGCATCTTCATCCTCAACATCGTCATCGACGCCTGTTACGCGCTGCTCGACGCCCGCGTTCGCGACACGGCGAAGGTCTAGGAGGCCCACGATCATGTCACTCGACTTCGAACCGCCGAAAACAACGGAAGCGCCGGACGTTTCACCGATTCAGCCCGTCGACTCCAAGAACTCCCACCCACTGTGGAAGCTGCTGTTGCGTGACCGGGTCGCCACCGTGGCCGCGGGAATCCTGGTCCTCGTGTTCCTGGCCGCGATCTTCGGACCGATGATGATCGGCGACGCAGCCACCGACCAGGACCTCGACCGATCGAACCTCCGGCCGTTCACACTCGACACCGGGTGGATGAACGTCCTCGGCACGGACCCGTTGGGGCGCAGCATGTTCGCACGCCTCATCGTCGCCTCCCGCACCACCCTGTCGGTGGCCGTTCCGGCGGTACTCGTCTCCTGCATCGTCGGTTCCGTCATCGGTATGTGGGCCGGCTACCACCGCGGCTGGCGCGAGACGACGGCGATGCGCATCGCCGACGTCATCATGAGCTTTCCGTCGTTGCTCATGGCCGTCGTGGTGCTCTACGTCTTCTCCCCCAGCGCCGCGAACATCGTTCTGGTCCTGGCCGTCACGCGCATCCCGATCTACCTTCGCACCGCTCGCGCCGAATCGGCCGAGCTCCAGAGCAGGTTGTTCGTCGACGCTGCTCGTACGTTCGGAGCCAAGAGCGGGGCCGTCATCTGGCGACACGTCTTCCCGATTCTGCTTCCGACACTTCTCACCGTCGCGACACTGGACTTCTGCTACGTCATGCTCGCCGAATCGTCACTGTCGTTCCTCGGCATCGGCATTCAGCCGCCGGACATCAGCTGGGGACTGATGGTCTCCCAGGGCCGGACCTACCTCCAGTCCGCATGGTGGCTCTCGTTCTTCCCCGGTCTCGCGATCGTCGTCACCACGGTGTCGGCAACCATCCTCGCCGCGTGGGCGCGTATCGCCACCGACCCCGCGCAGCGCTGGCGCCTGACCCTCCCTCGCACGCAGCGGGCTCGCCTCGCATTCCGCAGAAAGGCATCGAAATGAGCGCTCCCGCAGCGGTCCACACATCAGCCGTCGGCGACCAAGCCCGCATCGCCCTCGACGTCAGCGGTCTGACCGTCGACATCCGCACACCGTCGGGCGTCCTCCGCGCCGTCGACGGCGTCTCCTTCGTCGCCGTCCGCGGCGAAACTCTGGCGCTGCTGGGCGAATCCGGGTGCGGCAAGTCGATGACGGCACAGGCCGTCGTCGGTCTGCTCGAACCCATCGCCGACATCACCTCGGGGTCCGTCGTCCTGGGGGAGGTCGATCTGGTCTCCGCATCCGCCAAGACACGCCGCACCCTCGCCGCCACCGAACTGGCCATCGTGTTTCAGGACGCGCTGACCGCTCTGAACCCCGTCTACACCGTCGGGACGCAACTGGGTGAGTCCTTCCGCATCCATCGAGGCCTGTCCGCGAAAGAGGCCAAGGTGGAGGCAATTTCGCTGATGCGACGCGTCGGGATCCCCGAGCCGGAATCCCGCGTCGACTCCTATCCCCACCAGTTCTCCGGCGGTATGCGCCAGCGACTGTTGATCGCGATGGCCGTGGCGTTGAGTCCGTCGGTCCTTCTCGCCGACGAACCCACCACCGCACTCGACGTGACGGTGCAGGCGCAGATCATGACGTTGCTCAAAGGCCTTCGGACCGAACACGACATGGCCGTGGTGCTGATCACGCACGATCTCGCACTCGTCTCCGAGGAAGCCGACCGCGTTGCCGTCATGTACGCCGGCACGGTGGTCGAGACCGGGCGGGTCGCCGAGGTGTTCGCGGATCCTCGACATCCGTACACCAAGGGTCTGCTCGACTCGGTACCCGTCGGCGTGACCCGCGGCCACGACCTGAAGTCGATCGGCGGTACCCCGCCCGATCTGAAATCGGTACCGACCGGCTGCGTCTATCAGGATCGATGCCCGTTGGTGAGCCAAATCTGCATCGACACCAGACCGCCGTTGACCGCGGTGGGGCCCGACCGATTCGCGGCGTGCCACTTCAGCGACGACGTCGCCACGATGGAGGAAACCAGCCATGCCTGAACAACTTCTGACCGTTCGTGGTCTGACCAAGACGTTCACCGTTCCCGCGGCGAAGAACGGTAACAACAAGCTCAAAGCGCTGGACGGCATCGACCTCGACCTCCACGCAGGCGAAACTCTCGGCCTGGTCGGCGAATCCGGTTGCGGCAAGTCGACGTTGGCGCGCACCCTGATGATGCTCGAGCGCCCGAACGGCGGCACCCTCGCATGGGACGGCGTCGACCCGTTCTCGCTCAAGGGCAAGGATCTGCTGGCGCTGCGCCGGCGCGTACAGATGGTGTTCCAGGATCCCTACGCATCCTTGAACTCGCGAATGTCCGCCGCCGACATCATCTCCGAGCCGTGGCGCACCCACAAGGACCTCTACCGCACCAAGCGCGACCGCGCCGCCCGTGTGCGCGAGCTGCTGCACCTCGTCGGCCTGCGCCCGAGCGACGAGCACCGATTCCCGCAGGAGTTCTCGGGCGGTCAGCGTCAGCGCCTCGGCATCGCCCGTGCTCTGGCACTCGACCCGAAGGTCGTCATCTGCGACGAACCCGTGTCGGCGCTGGACCTGTCGGTGCAGGCTCAGGTACTGAACCTGTTGGGCGACTTGCAGAAGCAACTCGGCATCGCTTACGTGTTCATCTCCCACGACCTGTCCGTGGTGCGCCACGTCGCCAATCGCGTGGCCGTGATGTACCTCGGCCGCATCGTCGAGACCGGCGAGACCGAGGACGTGTTCGACCGGCCGTCGCACCCGTACACCGAAGCCCTGATGTCCGCCGCTCCGACGCTGGACCCGACGTCGCGACGGACGAAGATCATCCTCGAAGGTGAGGTGCCGTCTCCGCTGAACCCGCCGTCGGGCTGCCGATTCCGCACGCGCTGCCGTCACGCCACCGACGTGTGCGCGTCGGCGACACCTCCGGTGGCCGTCGACCCGTCCTCGCCCGACCACGTGGCCGAGTGCTACCACCCACGCGGGGCGGTCGACCTCGGTGTACCGGTCGCGGTCGGGTGACCGCGGTCCAGTTCACGATCGTGGCCGTCGCGGTGTTCGCGGCGTCCTGCATGCAGGCGTCGATCGGCTTCGGGATGGGGATGCTCGCGGCTCCCGTTGTGGCCCTGGTCGATCCGACGTTGGTACCCGGAATCATCATCATGCTCGCGACGGTGCTGACGCTGGTGGTCGTGGTGAAGGAACGCAGCAGCATCGACCTCCGCGGCACCGGGTGGGCCCTGGTCGGCCGAGTTCCGGGCACCCTCGCCGGAGCCGGCATCCTCCTGCTGTTACCCCCACGAGGACTGGCCATCCTTCTCGCGTGCGTCGTTCTCGGCGGCGTCGCCGCCGCATCCGTCGGCTGGGCTCCCAGGCCGCACCGACGCAACCTCGTGGTCGCAGGGGCAGCGTCGGGTCTGTTCGGGACGGCCACCTCGATCGGCGGTCCACCGATGGCGCTGGTGATGCAGCGCAGTGTCGGAGCCAATTTGCGCGGCACCATGAGTGCGTTCTTTCTGGTCGGGTCGATCATGTCGCTGATCGTTCTCGCGGTGACCGGTGCAGTTCACCGGGACACCGCGGAGATGTTCCTGATCCTCGTCCCCGTGGCCGTACTCGGTTACGTCGCATCACGATTCGTCAACCGGGTTCTGGACCGGGAGCGGATGCGTCGCACGTCCATCGTGGTGTCGGCCGCCGGCGCCGTCGTCCTGGTCGGCCAACAACTGTTCCTACTGTGAAAGGTGAATCCATGAACGCAACACCGGTGGTGTCGACCATGCGGGTCGTACCCGTGGCAGGCCGAGACAGCATGCTGCTCAACCTCAGCGGTGCGCACGCGCCGTTCTTCACCCGAAACCTGGTGATCCTGACCGACTCCGACGGACGCGTCGGTGTCGGCGAGGTGCCGGGCGGGGAGCCCATCCGGCGGACGCTCGACGACGCTCGCGCGTTCGTGGTGGGCCGGACCATCGGCGACCACAACGCGATACTCGCATCGATGCACGCCGCGTTCGCGGACCGCGACTCGGGCGGTCGCGGCGCCCAGACCTTCGACCTCCGCATCGCGGTGCACGCCGAGACGGCCGTCGAGTCGGCGTTGCTCGACCTGCTCGGGCAGTACCTCGGGGTCAGTGTCGCAGCTCTTCTCGGAACCGGACAGCAGCGGGACAAGGTGCAGGCTCTCGGCTACCTGTTCTTCGTCGGCGACCGGAACAAGACCGGCTTGGACTACGTGAGCGGCAACGACGAGAGCGACGACTGGATGCGTCTGCGCCATCAGGAAGCGTTGACTCCGGACGCCGTGGTAGCGCTGGCGGAAGCCGCTCAGGCCCGCTACGGATTCCAGGACTTCAAGCTCAAGGGAGGCGTTCTGCCCGCCGCCGAGGAAGCACTGGCGGTCCGAGCGCTCGCAGAACGCTTCCCGACGGCGCGCATCACGCTGGACCCGAACGGAGGCTGGTTGCTGAAGGACGCGATCGAGACCTGCCGCGGACTACGTGACGTGCTGGCCTACGCCGAGGACCCCGTCGGACCGGAAGGGTCGTTCTCCGGACGCGAGGTCATGAGCGAATTCAAGAGGGCCACCGGCCTTCCCACCGCCACCAACATGATCGCCACCGACTGGCGCGAGATGGGGCACACCATCCGTTCCGGCGCTGTCGACATCCCCCTCGCCGACCCGCACTTCTGGACCATGAACGGCTCCGTCCGCGTCGCCCAGCTGTGCGACGCGTGGGGCCTGACGTGGGGATCGCACTCCAACAACCACTTCGACGTATCGCTCGCGATGTTCACCCACGTCGCGGCCGCCGCGCCCGGCACCGTGACCGCGATCGACACGCACTGGATCTGGCAGGACGGGCAGCGCATCACGACCGAACCCTTCCCGATCGTCGACGGTTACCTGACGGTCCCCGACCCCGCGACCGGCAGCAAGGCCGGTCTCGGCGTCGAACTGGACATGGAGCGAGTCGAGGCGGCTCACGAGCTCTATCAGCGCGAAGGTCTCGGGTCGCGCGACGACGCCGTCGGTATGCAGTATCTGATCCCCGACTGGACGTTCGACAGCAAACGACCCGCGTTGGTGCGGTCTCGATGAAGATCGTCGTGGGCGACCGAAACCTACTGCCGCACAGAGGGTTGTTCGAGTCGCTGGTGCCCGAGGACGCGACGGTCTCGTGGCACCGCCGCTTCGACGAGGACGCGATCGCTGCGGACCTCGTGGACGCCGACGTCTACGTCGGGGGACGCGTGACGCCGGCCATGGCCGAGGCGGGACGCGGATTGGCCCTGGTCCACGTCGCGGGTGCGGGGACCGACAAGATCGCGTTCGACGCGCTGGGCTCGGACACGTCGGTGCTCACCACCTCGCACCACGAGGACTCCATCGCGGAGTACGTCGTGTCCGTCGCGGTTCTGCTCAGGCGTGGTCTGATTCAGCAGGACCGGTCGTTGCGGTCGGGCGTCTGGGCGACGTCGGTGTACGACGACCTGATTCCGCAGCCACGCACCCTGCGGGGCGCACGCATCGGGTTCGTGGGATTCGGCAACATCGGCCGGCGAACGTGGGAGTTGTTGCGCCCCTTCGGGTGTGACGGCGCTGCGGTCACCGGACGCGGCACGGTCGACGCCGAGGTCGACGGGCTGCGGTGGGCGTCGGACACGAGCGGGTTGATTTGCCTGATGACCGAATCCGACGTGGTGGTGGTCTCGACACCGCTCAACTCGATGACCCGCGGGATGATCGGCACGTCCGAACTACATGCACTCGGCCCCGACGGGATCCTGATCAACGTCGCCCGTGGTCCCGTAGTTGATGAAGACGCTCTGTTCGACGCGTTGTCCACCGAGACGATCGCAGGCGCCGCCGTCGATGTCTGGTACTCCTACCCCGACCCTCACGGCCGCGGCGAGCCGAGCCGACTGCGGTTCGCCGACCTGACGAACGTGATCATGACCCCGCACTCGTCGGGGGTCACGCGCGACACGTTCGTAGGCCGGGTACGCGAGATCGCGACCAATGTGTGCCGCTTCGCGGCTCGGGTGTGAAAAAGAGTGTTGGAGGACTCTTTTTCACACCCGTGCGTTACACGCCAAGCATCTCGTGATCGGTCAGCGCCTCGGTGATGACGCGCAGGTGATCGTCCGTGCTGCCGAGCGTGTGCTCGATCGCGGTGAGACGAGACGTGTAGTGCCCCACCGGGTATTCGGCGGTGACGCCGATGCCGCCGTGCAACTGAATGGCTTCCTGGCCGATCAACCGCGCCGACCGACCGATCTGCAGCTTGGCCCGTGACGCGATGACCGGATCGACACTGCCGTCGGCCAGCGACATCGTGGCGTAGAGAACCATGCTGCGCGCGAGCTCGAGCTGGATGTACATGTCCGCGGCGCGGAAGGTGAGCGCCTGGAACTTCGCCAACGGAACCCCGAACTGCTTGCGCTGCTTGAGGTAATCGGTGGTGAGTCGCAACGCTTCCTCCATCGCGCCCAACGCCTCCGCCGCGAGAGCGGCCTGAGCGCGGACGTCGGCCGCAACGACCGCCGCAGTGGCGTCGCCACCGTCGCCGAGCACCTCGGCCGCCACATCGGTGAACTCCACCGAGGCGCCGCGGAGACCGTCGTGGGTGCGGTAGTTCTTGCGCACCAGACCGGTGGCGTCGGCGTCCACCAGGAACAAGCCAACGCCGCCGTCGGGCAGGGCGGCACTGACTACGAAGGTACCGGCGCAATCACCGTGCAGGACCGGGTTCTTCACTCCGGAAATCGACCACGAGCCACCGTCTTCAGCGGCTTTGGTGGTGGAAGCCTGTGCAGGCCAGCGTGATCCGGGCTCGGAATTGGCGAACGCCAAGAGCAGTTGCCCTTCCGCCACCGCGGTCAGGACGCGCTGGCGCTGCTCGGTCGAGCCGACCTCGGAGATGAGCCCGCCGGGAATGAGAACCGCGTCGAGCAGCGGTTCGGGCGCAAGTCGTCGACCGATCTCGGTCATCACGGCCAGGGTCTCCACCGGACCGGCGCCCATGCCGCCGTCGTCCTCGGCAAAGCTCAGACCCAACAGGCCGAGCTCCGCGAACTGCTTCCACACCGACTCGCTCCACCCCAGGTCCGTCTCAAGGGTCGTCTTGCGCTTCTCGAGGTCGTAGCTGCGGGAGAGTACTTCGCGGACGGTGTCGCGCAACAACTTCTGTTCGTCGTCGAAATCGAATTGCATGTCGCTCGTTCTCCTACAGGCCCAGAATGCCGGATGCGATGATGGTGCGCTGAATCTCGTTGGAACCGCCGTAGATCGACGTCTTACGGAAGTTCAGGTAGGTGGGCGTCGCGCGTTGCGCCCACGCCGGGGACGGCGAATCGTCACCCGCATCGAACGGCAACGAATCGGGCCCTGCCACGTCGGCAAGAATCTCCGTCGCCGCCTGCTGCAGTTCGCTGCCACGGAGCTTCAGGACCGACGATGCCGGATTCTCCTTGCCCGCATCGTAATCGGCGACGATGCGCAGCTGGGTGAGCTCCAGTGTCAACGCCTGATTCTCCAGTTCGGCGAATCGTGAGGCGAAGATCGGATCGTCGAGCAGCGTGCCCGAACCGACCTTGGTCTCCCCGGCCAGCTTCTTTGCCTGTGCCAGTTTGGTCTTGGTCCAGCCGAGACGAGTGATCCCGGTGCGCTCATTGCTCAGGAGGAACTTCGCGTAGGTCCAGCCGGCGTTCTCCTCGCCGACGAGGTTCTCCACCGGGACGCGCACGTCCTCGAACCACACCTCGTTGACCTCGACGCTGCCGTCGATGAGCTTGATGGGACGCATCTCGATGCCCGGGGTCTTCAGATCGACCAGGATGAACGAGATTCCGGCCTGCTTCTTCGGAGCGTCCGGGTTGGTGCGAGCGAGGACGAAGATCCAGTCGGCGTACTGCCCCAGCGTGGTCCACGTCTTCTGCCCGTTGATGACGTACTCTACGCCGTCCCGAATGGCAGTGGTGCGCAACGACGCGAGGTCCGATCCCGCTTCGGGCTCGGAGAAGCCCTGGCACCACCATATGTCGAGGTTGGCCGTCGGCGGAAGGAACTTCTGCTTCTGCTCCTCCGAACCGAAGGTGGCGATGACGGGTCCGACCATCGACGCGTTGAACGCCAGGGGCTCGGGCACCGACGCCAGCTGCAGCTCGTCGAGCCAGATGTGATGCTGCATCGGCGTCCAGTCACGGCCGCCCCACGAGGTGGGCCAGTGCGGCGTCGCCAAGTTGTGCTCGTTGAGGATGCGCATCGTGGTGATCATGTCCTCGCGACCCTGCGGGTTCGCGCCACTGGCGTTCCGCTCGCGCAGATCCGCGGGGATCTTGTTTCTGAAGAACGTCCGCATCTCGTCGCGGAACGCGACTTCGTCTTCCGTCAATGCCAAATTCATGTCAGCCTCTTTCCAGTCCACTCTGACCGATACTTGTGACCGTACTCCCCGGTAACCTGGCCTCCGCCGTTCCGTAGGCTTACCCCTCATTATGACTTTCGTCGCGCTGGTCCGACACGGAGAAACCGACTGGAACGCCCGCGGTCGTCTTCAGGGATCGTCCGACATCCCGCTGAACGAGTACGGGCGGGAGCAAGCGCTGGAGGCGGCGAACGAACTCGGACGATCCCGGTGGGATCTGCTGGTCAGCTCGCCCTTGTCCCGCGCCAGCGAAACCGCGGACATCATCGGCGCCTCGATCGGACTGAGCCGTAGCGCGACGTTCGACGACCTGGCCGAACGACACTTCGGGGAGGCCGAGGGTCTCAGCGACTTCGAGGCGTACTCGTACTGGCCCGACGGCCGCTACCCCGGAATGGAACCGCGCAGCGACCTGATCGAGCGGGGACGATCGCGCTTGGACGCGCTCGCCGACGAGCATCCGACGGGCGCCCTGGTGGTCGTCGCGCACGGTGGTGTCATCCGGGCGATTCTCGATTCGGTGCTACGGCGACCGTCGCCTCGCATCGTGAACGCGGGCGTCAGCACGCTCAGCAACGAGAGCGGGAAGTGGACGGTGCACACCGTCAATTCGCTGCCGCTCGGGGACTATCGCTGGCGGTTCTGAGCCGACAACCACGTGTCGAGCGGTGCGGGCCGGCCGAACAGGAACCCCTGAGCGAACGTGCACCCCATCTCGGTGATGACCGCCATCTGCTGCTCGGTCTCGACGCCCTCGGCGACGGCAGTAATAGACATGGCCTCGGCCATCGAGGTGATGGCGGCGAGCAGCGACAGCGCCGAGGGGGCGTGACCGATCTCCGCCACGAACGACTTGTCGATCTTGAGCACCGAAATCGGCATGTTTCTCAACCGACTCAGCGAGGAGTATCCCGTTCCGAAATCGTCGAGGACGACGAGTACTCCCTGAGCGGCGAGGGCGACGAGGACCGATTCCGCTTTCTGTGCGTCGTCGACGAGCATGCTCTCTGTCACTTCCAAGCCCAGGCAATCACCGTTGACGCCGTGCTTGGCCAGAGTCTCACGCACCAACCCCGGAAGACTGTCGTCGCGAAGCTGTTTCGCGGAGACGTTGACCGACATCGACACGTCGGGGTGACCGTCTGCGCGAAGACGCGCCAGATCGGCGATCGCGGTGTCGAGAACCCAGGCACCGATCTCCTCGATGATGTTCGTCGACTCGGCAACAGGAACGAAGTCGCCCGGCGAGACGAGAACACCGTCGTGATGCCACCGCAGGAGCGCCTCGAAGACCAGCGTCCGGCGTGACCGAGTGGCCACGATGGGCTGGTAGTAGACCTCGAACTCCCCGCGGGCGACGGCGCCGCGCAGGGCTGTGGCAACGGCGAGCTCCCGCATCGCCGTGTGGCGCAGTGACTCGTCGAAATAGGACAGCGCGCCCGCACCCCGCTTCTTGGCGTAGTACATCGCGGTGTCGGCCTCGCGGATCACGTCGTCGAGCCCACCCGGACCGGCCTTCGTCGCACCCCGCGCGATTCCGACCGCGGCCGTGACATAGAGGATGATGGGTCCGAGGGCGAACGGCCGACTCACGCTGTCGATAATATTGCGCGCCAACGATTCCGATGAAGCTCGATCGAGGTCGGTGACCACGACGAATTCGTCCCCCGAGTACCGCACGACAGTATCGCCGGGTGCCACAGCGGTTCGAATGCGAGATGCCGCCGCGGCGATCAGATCGTCGCCCACTCGGTGACCGTAGGAGTCGTTCACGATCTTGAAGTTGTCGAGATCTACGAACAGGACCGTGGAGTCCCCCGCTGCCACATAGCTCCCAAGGGCGGCTCGATTGGGCAGCCCGGTCAGCGAATCGTGCCCGGCGTCGTGACGAGCACGGTCCTCGCTGCGCTGAGCGCGACGCAGTGCCCGCTCCCCACGCAGAAACGTCACGAGGACGACCAGCATCAGAATGACCGTCCGGAAGACCAGGTCGGCACGCGTGGTCGCCGTGATCAGGAGCGGTACGAGCGCGCAGGTCACCAGGAGCGCCAGCAACGCCGCCCCTCGCCCGCCGGTGCGCGCGAGAGCGGGAAGCGGTAGATCCGCCACCGCTGTCATAGACCGGTTGCATGCGGCCGCAGCGAACGACACCACACCGACCCCGAACGTGATGTCGTACAGCCATGCGGGCGGATAGGGACCGCCACCGACGGCGACCGCGGCAGCCATGTCTCCGACGAAGAACACTGCGAATCCCACCGACATCCACAGCACGGACCTGTTGGTACCGCGCGAAGCGACGACGAGATACATGGTCAGAGTGAGCATCCCGGCGTTGAACGCCGGATAGAAACCGGCGGGGATGGCCGGCTCGGGCGTTCCGGTCAGCGACAGCACGGGGGAAAGGAAGAGCACCCAGGTCACCAGTAGGACACCGAGGGAGATCAGAACACCGTCGATCAGGGGAGTCATGTCCAGCTGCGTCCGACGGTTCGCGATCCACCAGATCAGGCCAACCGTCATGGCGACGTATCCGACCAGCCGGAAGACGTCGGGCAGGGCCACAACCCCTGAGGACCCCCAGTGGCAGACGCCGGTCACGAACGCACCCAGATACATCAGGAGGGCGGTGGCGACGAACCACCACATGACCGGTTCCCGCGGCCTGTTGCGTGCGATCCCGGCAGCGACAGCGATCACCGACCCAAAGACGACGACTCCGATGAACAGGGAGCCGACACCAAGAAGTCTGGCCACCTCGGACGCAAGGGCGAGAGCAAGTGCCACCGAGACGACCTGAATTACGAAGGTGCGCGCACCCCTGTTTGGACCGCGCGCGGCGTCGTCTCGCGCATCGACCGTCTCGGTCACCAGCCCACTTCCTGGAGCATCGCATTTCCCATTGAATACCCCGCCCAGGCCATTATTCGGGATGCGCTCTTTTCGTGGGGAGGTATTGAGCCGAGCCGAGCCGGGAGTGACCGCCACCGGTCACGAACTGATCACGAACAGTTCACTCCTGTCACATCGATTCGTGCTCGACCGCTCGCGGTGCGTAAGCATGAAAGGTCTCGACAGACAGGGAGAACCATCGTGACATCGCACCAACTCGCCGAAAACGAGGTTCCACCAGCAGTTCTCAAGCGCGCCATCGGCGCGTCGGCCATGGGGAACGCCACCGAATGGTTCGACTACGGCGTCTACGCCTACACCGCCACGTACATCGCCAACTCGTTCTTCCCCGGTGACCTGGAATCGGCGACGTTGCTCACTCTGGGCGTCTTCGCCGTGTCTTTCCTCGTCCGGCCCATCGGCGGTCTCGTGTGGGGCCCGCTCGGCGATCGTCTGGGTCGACGTCAGGTGCTCGCCCTGACCATCGTCATGATGGCGGGCGCGACCTTCCTCCTGGGCGCGATTCCGAGCTACGACTCGATCGGCTTCTGGTCACCGCTGCTGTTGGTTATTTTGCGCATGATTCAAGGCTTCTCCACCGGCGGCGAGTACGGCGGCGCGGCGACGTTCATGGCCGAGTACTCCCCGGACAAGAAGCGTGGATTCTTCGGCAGCTTCCTCGAATTCGGCACGCTGCTGGGCTTTTCGCTGGGTGCGATCGTCGTTCTGTTCGTCGACCTGCTGTCGACGGACGCATTCATGGCGACATGGGGTTGGCGTCTGCCGTTCTTCGTCGCGCTCCCTCTGGGCCTGATCGGGCTGTACATGCGCTCGAAGCTCGAGGACACCCCTGTCTTCCTCGAACTCGAAGAAGAGGGCGGTGTCGAGCACGAGACCAAAACGCAGTTCAGTGAGCTGATACGGCAGTACTGGAAGCCGATCCTCACCCTGGGCGGACTGGTGGTCGCGCTCAACGTCACCAACTACACCCTGCTCAGCTACATGCCGACGTACCTCGAGACGCGTATCGGGTTGTCCAGCACGTCGTCGCTGTGGTTGGTGATCATCGGCCAGTTGGCGATGATGGTCGTCATCCCGTTCTCCGGCGCACTGTCGGACCGCGTCGGCCGTAAACCGCTGTGGCTGGTGTCGATGCTCGGATTGTTCGTCTTCGCCATCCCGATGTACATGTTGATGAGCGTGAACTTCGGCTGGGCCATCCTCGCGTTCGTCGTACTGGGCCTGCTGTACGTGCTGCAGCTCTCGACGATCTCGGCGACCTTCCCGGCCATGTTCCCCACACACGTGCGATTCGCCGGTTTCGCGATCGCGTACAACGTGTCGACGTCCCTGTTCGGCGGCACCGCCCCCGCCGCGAACGAGTGGCTGGTGGAGAAGACCGGAAACGATTTGGTGCCTGCGTTCTACATGATGGGCGCATGCCTGATCGGTCTGATCGCGCTGAAGTTCGTCACGGAGACGGCCGGCGCCTCACTACGCGGGCGGGATACCCCGAGTCAGCGCACAGCCGACACGGTCGACCAGTAGTCGAGGGGCTGAGGTCGTCCGAACAGGTAGCCCTGCGCGAATCGGCAGCCGACCTGCTCGACCACAGCCAGTTGTTTTTCGGTCTCCACGCCCTCGGCGACGCTGAGAATTCCCAGAGTGTCGAGCATGGCGCCGATGGCAGCCAACAGGGTGCCGGCGGCGGTGCCCTGCTCGGTGTCGGCGACGAACGACTTGTCGATCTTGACGACATCGATCGGCAACCGGTGCAGGCGAGAAAGCGACGAGAAGCCGACGCCGAAGTCGTCGAGGACGATCAGGATGTCCTGTTCCTTCAGCCGCCGGACAACGGAGTCCGCCGACTCGGCATCACCGAGAAGCGCCGTTTCGGTGACTTCCAGAGACAGCTCGGATCCGTGCACACCGTGGCGAGAAAGGATGTCGCGCACCATATCCGGCAACGACGGGTCACGCAGCTGCACGGCCGAGACGTTCACCGACATGGTCACGTCGGCCCCTCCGATCGCCTGCAGCGACGCCAGATCTCCGACCGCGCGATCGAGAACGAATTCACCGATCTCACCGATCAGGTCGATCGACTCGGCGATGGGAACGAAGTGATCGGGCGTGATCAACTCGCCGTCGCGACGCCAACGCACCAACGCCTCGTACACGACGGTCCGTCGAGTCCCGGTGGCCACGATCGGCTGGTAGTGCACCTCGAGTTCGCCGCGAGCGCGCGCCCCGCGCAAGGCCGTCGCGGTCCTCGTCGTCGCGGTGGACAGCTCTCGAAGGGGCGCGTCGAAGAACGCCACTCGGTTCGGTCCGCGCGCTTTCGCGTAGTACATGGCCGTGTCCGCATCGGCTATCAGCGCCGTCAGATCGGCGACGTCGGTGACGAATTCGGCCGTCGACACCCCGATGGTCGCGGTGACGTTGAACGTCGCGGCACTGGACGTGAAGGGCCGGGCGATCGCGTCCATGAGCCGATGCGCGAGGTCGTCGATGCGGCCTCGCTCGAGGTCGGTGGTGACGACGAATTCGTCTCCCGCATACCGGATGACGTCGTCGTGGCTGCCCACCACGGTCAGAATGCGCGACGCGACTTCACGGATCAGCTCGTCGCCGACGGCATGACCGTACGAATCGTTGACGAACTTGAAGTTGTCGAGGTCGACGAAGAGCACCGTGACCGGTGCCGGTGACGCGCCGACATGCGCGGCGACGTCCGGCAGGACGCTGCGGTTGAGCAGACCGGTGAGCGCGTCGTGACTGGCGTCGTACCGGGCCCTGTCCTTGGCCGCCTTGACCGCACGCAGCGCCCGCTCGCCGCGGGTGAAGGTGCCGATCAGGACGAGCGACAACAGAATCGACCGGATCACGAGATCCGCGTGATTGGCTGCGGTGAGCACGACGGGAAACACCGAACACGTCACCAGAACGATGACGAACAGTGCGCCGCGTTCCGGGGAGCGACCCGGCGCGGCCAGCGGCATCGGCGAGATGTGCACCATGGACCGATCGAGCGCCGCCGCACCGACCGCGAGAATGCCGGCGCTGTAGCCGACCGTGCGAATGACGGGAGTGACGTCGAGAACAGCACCGCCGATCAGCGCGTTCGCCATGTCACCGACGAAGAACAGCATGAATCCGTACGTCATCCACCGCAGCGACCGGTTGACGCCGCGCGCCGACGTGGACAGATACACCACCAGCGAGACCATGGCCGCATCGATCGCCGGGTACAGACTCTGCACCGTCGACAGGGTCGACTCCGTGCGGGCGAGTATGGGGGACAGTACGACAACCCAGGTCAAGAGCATCACCGACATTGAGACCAGCACTCCGTCGAGGAGCGGGTCGACGTCGTCGCGGCGCCGAAGCGCCGTCAGCCACACGACGAGTCCGACTCCGAGGACGGAGTAGCCGACGACCCTGCAGACGTCGGACGCATCGAGGGTCCCGAACCTGAACACGAAGACGGCGATGGTGAACGACGACAACGCACCGACGACGAACCACCACGGCGAGGTGCTGGGCGGCCGATGCCGGCGAACGCCGACGACGACGGCTACGGTGGCCAGCGCTCCGCAGACCCCGGACAAGGCCCAGCGAAGGTCGAACTGGTGCGCGACGGTCGCGAGAACGGCGACCACGACGGTCAGCGCGAAAGCACGAAGCCAGACCGCTCTGCCGCGGGACTCAGTGTCGGCGTGGACCATGATCTGGCTGCAACTGGATCAAGACTCCGCTGATCCTGGTGCGCCGCAATGCTTCCAGCGTTTCCTTCGACATGTCGGCCGGGAGCTCGACGATGCTGTGGTCCGGCCGGATACTGATGTGGCCGAAGTCGCTGCGTCGCAAGCCGCCCTCGTTCGCGATGGCTCCGACGATGGCACCCGGCACCACGCGGTGGCGCTTGCCGACGCTGATGCGGTACGCGACCAGGTTCTGATCACCCTGCCGCGGCTTCCGCGGACCCTCGTCACCGCGATCGTCGAACTTGCGCGCGGGACGCTCGCGCTTCGGGCCCTTCTCGTACGGAACGCGTTCCTGCGGAGGCGGTTCCGGTGCCATCAGGAACGCGTCACCGTCGCGCGACTGGGTGGCCAGGGCTGCTGCGATGTCGGCCAGCGGCACGTCGTGCTCGCGCTCGTAGTCCTCGATGAGCCTGCGGAACAACGCAATCGACGGCGAGGCAAGGCTCGCGGTGATGGAGTCGGCGAACTTCGAGACGCGCTGTGCGTTGACGTCGTCGACGCTCGGGAGGTGCATCTCGGTCAGCGGCTGCTTGGTCGCCTTCTCGATGGCGCGCAGGAGGTGCCGCTCTCGCGGCGCGACGAACAGCAACGCCTGGCCCGCGCGGCCCGCGCGGCCGGTACGGCCGATGCGGTGCACGTACGACTCGGTGTCGTGCGGGATGTCGTAGTTGACGACGTGCGAGATGCGGTCGACGTCGAGACCGCGAGCGGCGACGTCGGTGGCCACGAGCACGTCGAGCTGACCGTTCTTGAGCTGTCCGATGGTGCGCTCGCGCTGAGCCTGCACGATGTCACCGTTGATTGCTGCGGCCGAGAAGCCCCGCGCGCGAAGGCGTTCCGCGAGATCCTCGGTGGCCTGCTTGGTGCGGACGAAGATGATCATCGCCTCGAAGTCTTCGACCTCGAAGATTCGGGTGAGGGCGTCGAGCTTGCGCTGGTGCGAGACCTGCACGTAGCGCTGGGTGATGTTCGGCGCCGTGGACGTGGTGGTCTTGACGGTGATCTCGACCGGGTCGTGCATGTACTGCTTGGAGATCTTGCGGATGCTCGACGGCATCGTGGCCGAGAAAAGGGCAACCTGCTTGTACTCGGGAGTGTCCGACAGAATGCGTTCGACGTCTTCTTGGAAGCCCATCTTGAGCATCTCGTCGGCCTCGTCGAGCACGAGATACTCGAGCTTCGACAGGTCGAGCGTGCCCTTCTCGAGGTGGTCGATGACGCGACCGGGCGTACCGACGATGATCTGCGCGCCGCGGCGCAGGCCTGACAGCTGCACCCCGTACGCCTGACCGCCGTAGATGGGGAGCACGTGCAGACCGGGGATGTGCGTGGCGTACTTCCCGAACGCCTCGGCCACCTGCAGCGCGAGCTCGCGCGTGGGCGCCAACACGAGAGCCTGTGGCACCCGGTTCGAGACGTCGAGGCGCGAGAGGATGGGCACGGCGAACGCCGCGGTCTTGCCGGTTCCGGTCTGCGCCAGACCCACGACGTCGTTGCCCGCCATCAACGGCGGAATGGTGGCCGCCTGAATGGGTGACGGCGTTTCGTAGCCGACGTCGGTCAACGCCCGCAGAACGCGGTCGTCGATCCCGAGGCTCGAGAAGGTGAGCGCATCGGGGGTCGACTCGGCGCCCGGCGTCTCGTCGACTGGCTGCTCGAGATGCGGATCTGTGTTCGTGTCGGAGGGGGTCATCGCGCCCGAGTCTAGTCCAGCGACGACACCTCTCGACCCGAGAACCGACAGGCCGAATCACAATCGGATAAAACGGACAATCCGGAAGCAACCTTCCGTCCACTCGGAGCAGACCGTGTGATGGAATACACATACAACTGGCTGCTACTGGAAGGCACACACAGTGCGCGAATACTCCGTTCCCGCGTCGTACACCGTTCCCGACGACGTTTCTATGGCCAACTCCGTGTTCGTGTACGAAAAGGAACGTCCCGACTGGGTCGCCTTTCAGAAGCGCGAGGGCAGCACCTGGACCGACGTCACCGCGAAGCAGTTCGCGACCGAAGTCACGGCCGTCGCGAAAGGCTTGATGGCGTCGGGTGTCGAGCTCGGTGACCGCGTCGGCATCCTCTCCGGAACCCGCTACGAGTGGGTGGTGCTGGACTACGCCATCTGGGCCGCCGGCGGTTGCACGGTGTCGATCTACGAGACGTCGTCCGCCGATCAGGCCCAGTGGATCCTCGAAGACTCGGCAACCAAGTTGCTCGTGCTCGAGACGCCCGATCATCAGGAGAAGATGAAGGACGTCACCGAGTCGGCAGCGGACCTCCGCGAGACGCTGATGTTCGACGGTGGAGCGCTCGACGAATTGACCACTCGCGGAGCCGAAGTGAGCGACGAGGACCTGCACACGCGTCGTCGACAGGTTCGTGCGTCGTCCCCCGCCACCCTCATCTACACCTCCGGTACCACCGGGCGACCCAAGGGCGTCCAGCTCACGCACGCCAACTTCGCGGCTGAGGTCGCGGCAACCCAAGTGGCACTGCACGATTCGATGCACGAGGGTCAACGGACCTTGATGTTCCTGCCGCTCGCGCACGTGTTCGCCCGCGCCATCTCGTTCGGATCCTTCGAGTCCAGGGTGACGGTGGCGCACACCTCCGACACCACGACGCTCGTCGAGCAGTTCGGCGACTTCAAGCCGAACTTCATCCTGTCGGTCCCCCGCGTGTTCGAGAAGGTCTACAACTCGGCCAAGCAGAAGGCACACGACGGCGGCAAGGGCAAGATCTTCGATCAGGCAGCCGCCACCGCGATCGAGTGGAGTGAGGCGCAGGACAAGGGCGGCGCCGGACTGGTGCTCAAGGCCAAGCACGCCGTGTTCGACAGGCTCGTCTACTCCAAATTGCGCGCGGCCCTCGGCGGCAACTGTGATCGCGCGGTCTCGGGCGGTGGACCGCTCGGCGCTCGGCTCGGCCACTTCTTCCGGGGCATCGGCGTCCCGGTGTACGAGGGGTACGGGCTCACCGAGACCAGCGCGGCCGTCACGGTCAACACCACCGAGAAGCAGAAGATCGGATCGGTGGGTCGCCCGATCGAGGGTCACTCGGTCAAGGTCGGCGAGGACGGTGAGCTACTGCTCAAGGGCCCGGTGGTGTTCGACGGCTACTGGCACAACGAGAAGGCGACCTCGGAGTCCATCGTCGACGGGTGGTTCCACACCGGTGACCTCGGCGACATCGACGAGGACGGCTTCGTCACCATCACCGGTCGCAAGAAGGAAATCATCGTCACCGCCGGCGGCAAGAACGTCGCACCGGCCGGCCTCGAGGATTCGATCCGGGCGCATCCGCTGGTCAGCCAGTGCCTGGTGGTCGGCGACGCGAAGCCGTTCATCGGCGCGCTCATCACGCTCGACCCGGAAGCGATGCCCGGTTGGCTCCAACGTCATGATCTCCCGGCCGACACCTCGATGGCCGACGTGAAGACCAACAAGGATCTGATCGCCGAGATCGACGCTGCAGTCGCCACGGCGAACAAGAAGGTCTCCAGCGCCGAGGGGATCAAGAAGTACACGATCCTCGACGTCGACTTCACCATCGAAACCGGTGAGCTCACTCCCACGATGAAGCTCAAGCGCAACGTCATTCACGAAGAGCACGCGAAGGACATCGCCGGGATCTACGGGGCGTAACGCAGAATGTGATCGGCCACGTCGCCGGTCACGGTCGCATGCACCTTCTCGTGCAGCAGATCGTGGCCGGCGTCGTCGTATCCGACGAACTGCGCGCCGGTCCGCTCCCCCACCAGCGACCGCACCGGGTCGATCGGGACCATGCGATCGTCGACGCCGTGAACCACGAGGATCGGCACACCCGTGGCGTCCGCTCCGGCAAGAGTGTCCGGGTCCACCAGCCTGGTCGGGAGAGCGCAGAACACCGCCGAGGAGAAGACGGTCGGTGTCCGTGCCAGAAGCGGCACGGCGGTGGCCGTTCCCAGCGAATGCCCCATCAAGGCCAGCGGCCGGCCCGAGTCCGGGAGAGTCGCGAGATGCGCCGCGTCGGCCACCAGGCCGTCCAGGGTGACGATCGGGTCGGCGTCGAGACCCTCCGCGTCGCCCTCGGACAGGCCATGGGCGTACAGATCGAGCGCCCACGTGGAGATCCCGCGGGCGGCGAGCAGGCCCGCGAAGCGGTGGTAGTTCCCGCTGTGCTGGCCGCGGCCGTGCAGGAACACGAGGTCGGCATGGGGTTCTGCGGCGTTCCACGTGCGGTAGTGGACTCGCCCTCGGGCCCCGTCGAAGAATGGCATACCGCCCAGTCTTATCGACTGGGCGGTAGCTGTCCGGCAGTGCCCCTTATCGGCGCGGTTCCCAACGCCACGTGGCTGCGGCAATCAGGGCGAAGGCGGCGATCCAGAAACCGGTGATGCCGAGGTCGAACACGATGGGCGACACAGGAAGCGGCGGCGTCGGCAGCATCGGCTGCGCCTCGGCCGAACGTGCGACCAGATCCACCGCCCCGGTGAACGGAGCGAACAGCAGGTAACCGCGCACCTCCGGGTCGACACCGGGCGACATCAGCAGGTTCGAGCCGATGGCCGCGAGCAGAAGGAGCGGCATCACCGCGTACTGCACCCGTTCGCTGTTCGGCGACATGGAACCGATGGCGACACCGGCGACCACGGAGAGCAGCGCCGTCGCGAGCGCCGCCGTGACGATGACCGCGGGGTGGGCCGGGAGTGGACCGCCGAGCAGCTTCACTCCCCCGAGCACGATGCCCACCTGCACGATTCCGAGCCCGACGAGCGGAGCTGTCATGGACACCAGCAGTTGCGTCGTGGTGAGCTCGCTGGTCCGCAACCTCTTGAGCACCTGGTTCTCGCGTCGTGCGGCCACGATCGTCGCGCCGTTGATGTACACCGAGAACACCAACACGAGCACGGTCATCGGTGCCATCAGGATGGTCCATGCGGCGTCTTCCGTGGGCGGCGAGATCACCGGGAAGAACAGGACGAACACGGGTGCCAGCACCGTCGCCAGCAGGGTGTTGCGCTGACGGAAGATCATGCCGGTCTCGAAGGCGGTCATCCGGCGGGTCCGTGCCCACCCGGAAAGTCGGCGGGTGGGTGCGGGCGCCGTCTGCATGCGGCGATCCTCCGTGGTGGTCATGCCGTTACCTCCTGTGTGGCGTTCCTGACGTGGTGGAAGACCTCGTCGAGCGAGGCAGGGTTGGCGCGCAGCGGACCGAGGTCGAGGCCGAGACGGTCCGCCGTGCCGAGCGTCCAGGTGAGTGCCTTCTGCTGGTCCGACGCAACGATCTCGAGCACACGAAGAGTGGGATCCGAGGGCCGCCGGCGGGTGTCCCACGATGCGTGAACACCCTCGGGAGCCGACGCCATCAGCGCCTCACCGTCGGCCGGCCGGACGTCGACCTGAATTCGCGACGGACGCGACGCGAGGACCTCGTCGAGCGTGCCGTGTACGGCCAGAGCGCCTTGGTGCATGATCGCGACGACGTCGGCCAACTCCTCCGCCTCTTCGAGGTAGTGGGTGGTGAGGATGATCGTCGTTCCCTCGTCGCGCAGACGCTCCACGAGTCCCCACAGGGTGCGGCGCGACTCGGGGTCCAGACCGGTGGTCGGTTCGTCGAGAACGATCAGTTCCGGGCTCCCCCAGATGGCCATGGCGAGGTCCAGGCGGCGGCGTTCCCCGCCGGACAGGGAGTCGATGCGACTGTCGCTCCGGTGCGTGAGCTCGACGAGGTCGAGAACACGGTCGACGGAGTCGGTTCGCGAGGACAGCGACGCCCACATCGTCAGCTCGGCGCGCACGGTGATCTCACCGAAGTGACCGGACTCTTGCAGCACGACGCCGGTCCGTGCACGCACCGTCGCCGGGTCCGCGTGCGGGTCCACGCCGAAGACCGTCAGGTCCCCCGACGTGCGGCCCCGAAAGCCCTGCAGCAGTTCGAGAGTGGTGGTCTTGCCGGCACCGTTGGTGCCCAGCAGGGCGAAGATCTCCCCGCGGCGAACCGTCAGCGACACGTTGCGGACGGCGTGATATTCGTCGTAGTGGTAGTCGATGCCGGACGCCACGACCACGTCCGGGGCGGGTGCTGTAGTCATGTTTCCCATCCTTCGTCGGTCGGACTGCTGCGGGTAGTGCGAGTTCACGACAGTTGCCCGGAGGTTCCGCACCCGGCCGACATGACGTTTGTCATCTCCAGCACGCGGTGCGCGGCGGCGCGAATCTCCCCGTCGCCGGTGGTGAGCAGCGACGAGGCGAAGCTTTCGACGGGGTCCCCGTCGACGCGAATGTCGTTGCAGAGCAACGTCAGCAGCAGGTCCGCGGTGTCGCGGCCGGTCGCGGTCGCGCTCAGGGCCTGGCCGGCGCAGAACGTCCTCGTCCGGTCGAGCTCCGCGGGGGTCCACCCGTCGACGAGGGTGTGCAGGTCGATCCCGGGGTCCCCGACGAGCTGAACGGTCGGATGCGGACGCGTCGGAAGTCGCAGCACCCGCACGATCGGTGCGTGGCCGAGGGCAATCCGGTGGACCGAGTTGAGTGCGCCGAGGGCGAGCCAGCGCGCCGCGCCCGCTCGTGTCGATATCCCGTCGCCTCGATGCGGGGCAACGCGGCGACGCAACGCCGCACCGGCGTCGGCGCCGACGGCGGCGAGTTCGGAGACCGTGTCGGGCAGGTGGTCCAGTGCGTGCGCCAGCTGCTCGGTCGACTGGGTTCGGGTGGCGTACCGATGCCCGGAGAAGTCGGTCACTCTCTCCCACAGGGGGGAACGGAACGGCGCCGGGGTTCGGACACAGACGTAAGTGGGACCGTCCATCTCGAGCGCTGCCGCGTGCGGACCGCACACATTCAGCCGGCGGGCTGTCGATCCGATCGTGTTGTGTACGAATTCGATCGGTCGTCGACGGGTCGACTGCGGCGCCTGCGCGGAACTCGGCCTCGCCGATCTGTCGACGGGGGCGTCGGGATCGGGTGTGACCACGGCGGGGGTCGTCGACCGCAGCCGGGCGAGCGCGTGGTCGAGGTCGCTGCGATCGAGACTAGGGCACCGGACCGTCGGAGCGTCCGTGAAGGCAGCCAGTCGGGCGATCGACGCCGGGTCGTGCTCGAAGTCCACTGCGGCGCCGCGTAACCGACGACGTGCGTGTTCGTGCTCGGACACAGTGACGGGAGCCTCCAGGAGCTCGAGGATATTCTCGACGGACCCCCCTGCCACCGCGAGGGTTTCCCGGTCGCCGACGTGTCCGACTCCGGAGCGGCCGAATCGGTATCCTGCACAACGTTGTTCGAGGACCGCCGCCGCGCCGAACCACCGAAGATGGTCACGGGTCGAACGGGACAGGCCGGGGACGCTCCATCCGCACCAGGTGGCGGTGACTCCGCTACCGGTCGCCGTGTGCGGGCTGCCCAGCGTGCTGGTCGGGTAGGCGTCGCGGACCGGGCCCGCGGCGGCGACGGGGGCGGGGGCGGGGGCGGGCTGCACGCTGTCGACGACGTCGAGGATGCGCGCCGGACCGCCCGCGGACGAGACGTCCAACGCCACGACGATCACGGCGCGTTCCGGGCGCACGACGGCGCTCACGAATCGGGTGCACACCGCCAGATCGATCCGGTCCAGATCGGCGATCTCGCCGAAGCCGTCGTGACCGAGGGCGTCGTCGCCGCCGTGGAGCGCCCCGGTCATGCCCGGCCAGGGGGACGGTGACGCGGCGGCGGCCCGAATCTCCTCGGCCACCGCCACCCGTTGGGCGTCGATATCGCTCTTCTGCAGCATCATTCGACCGTGTACGCGATTCACATCGGCGAGGAGCAGGTCGTTCCACAGGCCCGCCGGCGCGGTGGTCACGAACTGCATGTGATCGGGGTGGGTGGTCGCCGCGAACGAGCCGCCGACAGATTCCACCCCGCGCGAGACGTCGTCGGCACCGACGGTGAGGAGGTGCTCGGTGAGGTGCGCGGTGCCGATCCTGCCCGGCGGGTCGTGACGTGACCCTGCGCGCACGACCGATGCGATCTCGACGGCCGAGCTACCCGGACGATCGAGGACGATCGAGCGGATCCCGTTGCGGCAATGGACGTCCGACACGATCACTCGGTCAGCCTCCTGCGGCCCGCGTCCAACCAGTTCACCAACGCGGCCCACCGAGGAAGCTCGCCGTCGTCGAAGTCGGAGAACTGGGCGAAGTCGGCGACGTGCCGCACCACGTGCTCGATGGTGTGATCGGCCAGCGCCTGCCGGTCGGCGGGACGGTCGTATCCGTCGAGCAGCGCATCGCGGACGAGAGTGGGCGACGGGGCGGTCCCGGGCGGGGAGAACACTGCCAGCTCGACGGACTGCGCGATCAAGGCCCCGAGGTCGTATTCACCCGGCGCGCAACCCACGTCCTCACCGAGGAGAACCACCACGTCGCCCGCGGCGTCCTGAACACTCAGACCGAGGCCCGCCCAGCCGTGCACCAGCACGCGCGCGGCCGCGAGGTCGACGGCCAGAAGGTCGTCGAGGTGTTCGCGTGCCGAGTCCGTCAGGGCGTCGAGGAACGACCGGCGCGCCGTCGCCCGACGGGTGTCTTCCGGCGTCGGGTGCGCCCACCATTCTTGCACTCGTGCGCGAGCCGGTGGGGCGGTGTCGAGCGTAGTGGCGCCGCGAGAGTGCAGGGACGCCAACAACATTCCCCATTGTCGGTAGACCGCGGGCCAGTCCCGGTCCGACGCGGTCCCGGACAACACGACCGACGCCAGGGACTCCCCGGCCGGGAGCGCGTACGCCCGGCGGCCGGTGTCGCCGGCACCGACCGCGAAGCGCGGCCCCGGACCGGATGCACGCGCTGTCGCGGGCGGAACGGTGAACAGCCCGGAGGAGAACCGGTGCCGCTCGAGCGGTGCGGTGCGCGTCCACTGCCACCGACCCCGCCGCGCCGGCTCGATGTGGGTGGTCCGGATCGCGGTGCCGTAGGACACCGCCGCGTCGAACGGACCAGGGGTGAGCGTGTCGGTACTCATGCGGCATCGATCCTCTGGATGCAATCGGGCATCGGCGCAGCGCCGTACGCCGGACGCGGTGAACTGGCACTGCGGGTGGGGGTGGGCTCCACGATCAGCACGTCGTCGCGGTCTTCGAGCGCCGCACGGTGCATCCGGTACGGCTCGTTCTCGTACGCGCCGGGTGGGAGCGACGGCGCGACCACGACGGGGATGTCGGTGCACGCGTGCGCCAGCAGCGACGGGGAGTCGACCACGCCGAGAGCCAATCGCGAGAAGTAGTTGAGGGTGCAGGGGTAGACGACCATGGCGTCCATCCAGTCGCCGAGGGTGACGTGCAGCGGATCGGTGAGACCCTGCCAGGAGTCGGTGTCGACGTCGCCCCCGCTGACGGTGCGGATGGCGTCGGCGCTGACGAATTTCTCCGCCGACGGTGTGAGCAGGTAGTGCGTCGCGATGTCGGGGCGCTGCATCCGAATCCAGTTGGCCCAGTACGGCATGAACGCCGAACTGACGGCGCCGGTGACGACGATGGTGAGATTCATGCTGCTGTCCTTTCGGTCGAACGGTGGGCCGCCGACGCCACATCGGTCCATGCCCGCCGGATGTCGTCGCGGGTGGCACCGGGCGCGTCATGCAGAACCACACTGACCTCGTCGGCCCCGGCGTCGGCGAGTTCCGCCGCGCGGGCGGCGACGTCGAGCGCGTCACCGACGACGAACAGACGACGGTCGATCACCGCTCGGACGTCGGCATCGGTCACCGGTCCGTCGAGCTGAAGACCGCTGCGCGTCAACATGTCTCGATAGTGCGGCGCCGACAGGTGCGGTCCGATTCCGGTGCGTACCACCTGGACCGCGTCCGCCGGGTCCACGCCGACGCCGGCGTGCAGAGTGGCCACCACGCGCGGTGCGGCCCGGTGCGCGGAATCAGCGCCGTCGTGCAGCGCGGGCACGAGTACCTCGCTCAGGTAGTCGGGCGACGACAGCCAGGTCACCGCGCCGTCGGCGATCTCGCCGGCGAGCCGCGCCATCGCGGGCCGCAGGACGCCGAGTCCGAGTTCGACGGACGACGTGACGTCCTCGGCGGGGCTGGTGAAGGTGGTGGAGTAGTAGTCGCCGCGCTCGCTGACGTCGGCGCCGGCGAGCAGACCGCGCAGCGCCGCGAAGAACTCTCGCGTCGCGGTGAGCGGGCTCGGCCAGCGGCGGCCGTCGAGCGCGTGCTGGATCGCCGGGTATCCCGGCGAGAAGTAGGCGGACACCGTCGAGCCGGAGAGCTGTGCGAGCGAACGCAACTCGAGTGCGGACGCGAACGGTGTCGTGGTGGGAAGAAGGGTGACGGCCGAGCCGACGGGAACGCGGTGGCCTCGGCCGGCGGCGTATCCGACGCCGCCGAGCACGGAGACGGAGGACTGCTGGCCGAACCAGACCCGCTCGAGTCCGAGGGACGCGCCGAGTGCGACCCACCAGGCCGCGTCCTGCACGTGCGGGCCGGAGTAGGGGCTGTAGGCGGAGAGTCGGATCGTCGGGGTGGTCATGGCAGTCCTCGCTCGTAGTGGGTGTCAGCGATCCCCGCCCGGTGCCGCCGTCCCGCCGTCCATGCCTGCGTTCGTATGAAGCAGGGCACGGCGACGGTCGGCGGCATCGAAGCGATGGGATTTCGCGCGGTCAGTACCCGATCAGCACGTCAGCTTGGCGGAGGCGTAGGACGCCAGGGCCGAGCACGGGATAGTGGTGGCCGGGGTGTCGGCGGCGTTGGTGTCAGTGATCTCCTCGGGCGTCGCGTAGGAGTCGAAGCCGTCGAGGATGTCCTTGGTGTTCTCGTTCATTTCGGTGTTCCTTTCGTGTTCTTTTCCGATGGAGGGTGATGCGAGGGGTGTGCTCAGCAGCCGAGTTCGGCGGTGGTGATCGAGGCGAGCGCGGAGCACGGAACGGTGGTGGCGGGTGCGTCGCCGGCGTTGGTGTCGGCGATCTCCTCCGGCGTGGCGTAGGAGTCGAAGCCGTCGAGGATATCCTTGTTGCTCATGATGATTCCTTTCGCTGGTGCTGCGGTGGAGGGGACGGTCAGCAGGTGAGTTTGGCGGAGGCGTAGGACGCCAGGGCCGAGCACGGGATGGTGGTGGCCGGGGTGTCGGCGGCGTTGGTGTCGGTGATCTCCTCGGGCGTGGCGTAGGAGTCGAAGCCGTCCAGGATGTCCTTGGTGTTCTCGCTCATGATGATTCCTTTCGAGTGGTTTGTTCGGTGGGTGTGCGGAAGGTGTTGCTCAGCAGCCGAGTTCGGCGGTGGTGATCGAGGCGAGCGCCGAGCACGGAACGGTGGTGGCAGGTGCGTCACCGGCGTTGGTGTCGGCGATCTCCTCGGGCGTGGCGTAGGAGTCGAAGCCGTCCAGGATGTCTTTGTTGCTCATGATGATTCCTTCCTTGTTTGCTACCGGACACGGTGTCCGGAGCCACTCGCCGCGGGCGCGGCGAGAAGTGTGGGGGTTGCCGGCGCACTGTGCTTGTCGGCAACAAGGTGTTTTTCGGTAACACCGTGTTTGTCGGCAACACTGTTGCGCCAGTACTCGACTGGGTCGACGCCGGCCGCGGAGAGTGCCGCGGCGAGGTCGAGGCCGGGGGTCAGGGCGGCGCGGGCCACGATCGACGCGCGGTGCTGGCCGTAGCTCAAGCCGCGTCGGGTCGGATCCGGGTCGGCCGGTTCCTGGGCGAATCCGACACCGGGCGCGAGCTCGGTCACGAAGGCCGACACGCGGTTCCAGCGTCCGGTGACGGATCCGACAAGGTCGGCGAGCATGCTCGCATGATGGCGGTCGGTGTGGTCGAGGTACACGGTCACAGCGTCGGTGCGGGGGTAGACCGCCGGGGTCGACGCGATCTTGGCCTGCCATCTGCGACCGTGTGTCCGCAGGTATCCGACGGCGAGTGCGAAGTCGTCGAGCGCGGCGTCGATGCCGTCGGCCGCGAGGTAGACCCGCCAGAGGGCGTCCCGACCCGTCGCTCGTGGTCGCTCGTCGCCGAACACCATGTAGAAACCCGGCGACAGCGCCGGCCAGCTGTCCGAGATACGCAACACGGGCTCGGGAGAGTCCAGCAGTACCCGCGCGCCCATGACGGACCCGGTGGTGCGATCGCCGTCGACGCGAACGTCGGTCACGGGAAGCGAAATCTCGCGGCGCGGGAGACGGTCGGCGATCGCGCTCTCGGTGGCCGGGTCACGATCGATGCGCGACAACGAGTTTCGGCCGATCGGCCAGCCGACGTGCAGGCGTTCGTAAAGGCGGCGGCCGAGGTCGGACTCGAGCTGACGGAGGTCGGGCGCCGATACGCTCTCACCGTCGACGGTGGCGATGACTGCCTCGGTGTCGATCCGGATGCGGCTGTCCCAGCGAGTGGTCGTCATGACAGGTCCTCCAATCCGAGGAAGCGGTGCACACCTGCGGGATTCAGAACGGCGGAGCGTCCCACTCCCGCGGCGGCGCGATGGATCGCGGGCAGCACGGCGTTGGTGGCGGCGCCCGCGACGAGGCGGTCGAGCAGATGCCAGCCGGCGAATTGTCCTGTGCGCGCCACGAACTCGTCGTCGACGTCGCGTGCCCCGCGGTATGCGGACCAGAACGCGCGGGCGATGGGTGCCAACAGCTGCGCCTTCTCGTGTCCGCGACGGACCACCGCGGCGGCGCCCTCGGCCCGGTTCATGGCGGCCCCGCCGCCGCGGCTGGTGGGGATGTCCAGGACGGCGCGGTAGAGCCACTCACCCAGGAACGATCCGGTGTCACGTGCCGGGTCTCCGGTGCCGAATTCTTCCCAGTCGACGATCCAGGTGCGGTCGTCGACGAGGATCTGATCGACGCGGAGATCACCGTGGATGGGAGTCCTGTCGACCGAGTTCGACGTCCGGGCGAGGTCGGCGAGTGCCGCGCACAGCGTGGCGTCGGCTTGGAGGAGTCCGTACGCCTGCAGCTCGCCGCCGGTGAGATGCCGGAGGTGGCGGTGCGGAATGCCGGCCAGCAGAGTCGTCGACGGTGCCGGCGTGGGTCGGTCGTCGCGATCGGGCACTCCGAACGTGGGCCGGGCGTGCAGACCGGCGATCGAGCGGCCGATGTCTGCTGCGACGGTGGTGGCGAAGCGTTCCTCGACCATCAGCGTGCTGCCGTTCTCCGCGTGTGGCAGAAAGTCCTGAACGATGATGCCCAGTTCTGCGTTGACCGCGAGGATCCGCGGCGAGCGAGGCAATCCCGCTGCGGGGTGGCGCGAGACGAAGCTGTCGTAGGCGAGGCAGTTCTCCATTTTGATTGCGGCGTCTGAGAATTGGAGCTTCTTGATGAAGTAGTCGCCGGTGTCGGTTGTGATGCGGTAGTTGGCGTTGCGACCGAAGAGTCGGTCGCCGGCGGTGCGGGGTGCGGTTCCCAGCGCGTGCTCGTGCGAGATCGCGTGGAAGTGCTCGAGGATGTCGGTCATGATGCATTTCTCCCGATGAAGAGGGACCGGTCCGCAGCCGAGGTGTCGGACGACTCGATCTGCAATCCGGCGCGGCGGATGAGCTCGGCGACGTCGTCGGCCGTGCGGTCGGGCCGGGTGACCGATCCTTCGATCCGGACGGCGACCGAGGTGGTGGGCGCGAGGGTGCCGTCGGCGATCAGGTGAACTTCGGCGACGACCACAAGGCCGTGGTCGCCGGCGGCCTCGGCCGCGCGGCGAAGGATCGCCGTCGCGTCGTCGTCGTTCCAATCGGCGAGGACGGCGGAGAGCAGGTACACGTCGTGTCCGACGGGAAGCGGGTCGAAGAAGCTGCCGTGGGCGCCGCGGAGTCGGTCACCGAGTCCACGTTCGACGGCGCGGGTGCGCGCACGGTCGGCGAAGACCGGGAAGTCGAGGACGGTGCCGCGCAGATGCGGGTATCGCGTCAGCAGGGCCAGCAGCAGCGATCCGGTGTTGCCGCCGAGATCGACGACGGTCTCGACGTCGTTCCACACGTCGGATCCGAGAACGGACTCCGCGGCGAATCCCGGTTCGTCCCACTCGAAGGCGTCGACGCATCCCTCCTCGTCGTCGATTTCCTGCCACAGCGTGCGGCCGGTCGATGCCTCCGAGGCGGGACGTCCGGTGAGGACGGTGTGATGGAAGTCGGTCAGGGCCACTTCGTTGCGACCCACCAGAGTCGAGGTGTCGAGCAGGTCCCGCACCCCGAGCTCGTGATGCTCGGCAGTGAGCAGCCGGCCGAGCGGAGTCAAGGAGTAGGTGGTGAGCGAGGTGCCCGTCGTGTCGGCGTCGATGAGGCCTTCGTGGACGAGGTGGTCCAGGGCCACCTGCACTCCGCGGCGGTCGCCTCCGATGGCGCAGGTCACGGCGACGGCGTCACGCGGTCCTGCGGCGAGGGCGTCGAACAATCCCGTCCGGACGCCGGCGCGGATCGTCATCGGCGTGACGATGTCCGCCTTACCGATCAGTTCCGACACCAGTGCGGTGTCCACGTCTGCGATCGTCACGACCTCGTCCTTTCGTTCGGTGGTTCGTCGTCTCTGTGGTTCGTCGTCTCGGTGGTTCGTCGTCTCTGTGCTGACATCGATATTGCTCGACCGAAAGCAGGTGCGGCAGTGTCGAAGTGACGTCCTTTGCAGGTGTTGGATCACTGATCTCGGGTGCGAAATGTCATGCGCGGCAGGAACAGAAAAAACCCCGCACACGAGGGGTGTGTGCGGGGTTTCCGGCCGAGACTGCTTCGGGGCGATAAGCTTCGAAGCGTTCTTCTCTTCCTAGGCGAAACGAGTTCACTGGCGTGGGGGATCTACGAATCGTCGTTGCGGACGACGAGGTGACCATTCGGTCGGCTCTCGTCGAACTGTTGAATCTGCGGCCGGGCCTGTCGGTGGTGGGTGGTGCCGCGAACGGCGCCGAGGCCGTCTCGCTCGCCAAGGCCCACACTCCCGACATCGCGCTGCTCGACGCGGACATGCCGATCATGACCGGCATCGAGGCGTGCGCCGAGTTGGCGCCTCTGGGAGTCAAGGTGATCATTCTGACGGCCAGCGTGACCGCCTCGACCATGCGTGAGGCGATGTCCGCGGGAGCCAGTGGATATGTCACGAAGTCCACCGCGGTGAACGAGTTGTCCGACATCATCGTGCGGGTTGCCGGCGGCCAGTCCTACGTCGATCCGCAGCTCGCCGCGTCAGTGATCGCCGCGCCGGAGAACCCGCTGAGCCCCCGTGAGATCGAGGTGCTCAAGTTGGTTCTCCCCGGCACTCCGGTGGCGGACATCGCGAAGGAGCTGCACTTGGCGGTGGGTACGGTACGGAACTACCTGTCCTCCGCGATGTCCACGCTCGGGGCCCGCAACCGTCACGAAGCTGCACGGTTGGCGGTCGAGAAGGGTTGGGCGTGACGGCCTCAGCTGTGGCCGGCCGTCCGCTGACCGCGGAGAGCGACGTAGGCCGTACGGCCGAGCGAGTACCCGACGAGCACGACGGCGGCCACGATCACGACCGCGTCCACACCGCCCTGCACGGCGATGATGACGGCAACGGCGAGAATCGAGAACAGCAGGTTGGCGATGGTCACGGGGATCTCGCGCGCCAGCGTGGGGGCGGGTCCGAACTTCATGACGTCCTTGGTGAAGTGCGACATGGCAACTTTCCTTTCGTTGAGGTGACGACCGGGTTCGTGCTGTCCACTTTTCTCGTGCGCGGGGCGTTCGGTTAGTGCACAAGGTCAGGAGATGAACATGAGAAATGTCCCGGGTGAACGTCCCGAGCGGCGCTATCTCAACCTCGGCGGGCTCTACGTCGCAGCGACGCTGCTCATCCTCGCCTGGGGAGACATCGCGACCCTGATCGGACGTAGCGAGCTGCGGTTTCACCTGGTCTCGACCTGGGTGTGCCTCGCGCTCACCGTGGCCGCACTTCTCGGGCTCTCCTACCTGATCGTGCGCGCCTCTCGTGCCGACGTGAAACCGACACGCGCGTTCCGCCGCAGCGTGTGGATCTACGCGGCCGCAGCGCTCGCCGTCGGCGCCGTGTCGGCCGTGATCGGCGTGAGTGCGTACCGGGGTCTGGTGTGGCAGTCGACGCTGATCGTCATCTGTGTCGCGTTCGCCTTCGCGCTCGTCTCGACCACACGTGGCGTTCTCGCGTCGGTGGTCGCCGTTCCGCTGTGCCTGGCTCTGACCGGTCAGCCGGCGGCGCTGTTCTTCTTCGCCGGGTCGATGTTCTTCAACCTGGTGTTCGTCCGGCTGTCCCTCTGGGTGCTCGGCATCGTGCGCGAACTCGACGGCGCCCGGCAGACCATCGCCGTGCTGACCCTGGAACAGGAGCGCACCCGCTTCGCCCGCGATCTGCACGACGTGATGGGCCGGTCGCTCTCCTCGATCGCCCTCAAGTCCGAATTGGCCCTGGCCACAGCCGACATCGACGAAAAGGACGATCACGTGCGTGATACCCGCGCACTCGCGCAACGTTCGCTCGACGACATGCGCGCCCTCGTGCGGGGCTACCGCGACATCGCGATCGGGACCGAACTCGACGACGCTCTGATGCTGCTCAGGTCCGCGTCGATTCTCGCGGAAGTCGACGGGGACGGCGGCGCGGACCTGGACGAGACGAGTGCGCGCAGCGCAGCGTGGGTGGTGCGGGAAGCGGTGACCAACGTCCTCGCGCACGCACCGGAGGCCACCGAGTGCACCATCACCGTGGACGGCGCAGTCGTGGAGATCGTCAACGACGGGGCACGTTCCGGGGTGGACACCACTCGTCCCGGTAGCGGTCTGATCAACATGCGTGAGCGTGTCGAGGCCGCCGGCGGGACCTTCGTCGCGGGAGCAGAGGGGGACCTCTTCCGGGTTCGGTGTCAGTTCTCCCGGCAGCGTGCAGCGCGTGTCGACGCCGTGAGAGCGATGGGGTCCGGTTCGTCGTCGGTCTGAATCAGTAGCCGTGCGTGGGCAATTCCGGGAACACCGGTCATGAATCCGAGCGCGCCGACGTGGTGGCTGTGGCCCGTGGCGTAGCCGCGACGAACGATCCGGTCATGTAGCTCGGCGGCGCGTACGCGATGACGATCCTCGTCACCGGTCAGGGCGGCGATGTGCCGCAGCGCCAGGACGGTCCCCGCGCCGCCGTGACACAGGGTGTCGTCGTCGACCGGGAGCGTCGTACTGTCGACGAGCGCCCTGGCGGACGAAGCGGATTCGCCGAGCACATGTGCGATCTCGGTGTGCGCCATCGCGAGACCTGCGGTTCCCCAACACCACCCGTCCTCGATCGGTGTCGGCGCGTTGTCGAGCACTCGGTGGATGACGCCGTCGTATCGGTCCGTGCCGAGGACACGGCTGCCTCGCGCCAGCGCCCACGCGGCGCCGTCGATTCCGTGTGCGAGACCTCGTGCAACGGAACCCTGTTCGTTCAGGTGGCGCCCCAGGCGCTCGCAACACCGGGCGAGGAAATCCGGCGCAACCCAGTCGGTGGTGGCCAACAACGCGGTGGCACCGGCAAGGCCACCGACCACGTCGAGACGGTCGTAGTTCTCGATGTCCGCGCACTCGACCATCGCGGTCAGCAACCGAGTTGCGAGCACCCGGTCCGACGGTGTGGCGCACGCGGATTCACGGAGCATCCAGACCGTTCCGAGAGCGCCGGTGTAGGGGCACAGATCGTGCGACGATTGTGCGAGCCGGTGCTCGGCGTCCTCGATCACGGAGTGCAGATCGCTCCTGGCCTTCGAGAAGAGCGTCCCTCCCCCACCGTGATAGAGGGTGGGGTCCGAGGCTGCCAGTGTCGATCCCGACCCTGTAGGCAGGGCGTGCACGGCGGACGTCGCGTCCCGCGTAGCTCGTGCGGCGACACGACGCGACACTCGTGCGGCGCTGCGCCGGGCATCGCGCTCGACGAGGGCGCGGTGCAGATCGTCACCGCGAATGCGGACGGACCTCGGTTGGACGGACTCGACCACACCGGCGATCGCGGACCGGATGACATGCTCTGCGGCAACGGGATTCGTACGGATCGTCCGGTCGAGACAGCGTTGGGCGCGGGCGAGAGCCGTGTCGGTGGACGCTGCCCTGACCACCTGACCGCCCGCGCGCAGCGTCGTGTCTGCGGCCGGGCCGACGAACCGCGGGACGTCGCCGTCGCACAACGCCTGCAACTCCAGGCTCCGCGCAGCGTCTCCGCCCGTAAAGGTGGGCGGCAGCATCTCGAACAGCCGGCGTCGCTCGGCCGGTCCGGTGAGGTACCGCGGGTGGGTCGAGGCATCGAGGAACGCCCCGTACACCGCGGTGGGTCGGACCACCCGCCGGAACTCGGTTGCTGCGGCGGTGTCCAGAAGCTTGCGAATCTCGTTCTCGCGACTGCGGATCACCGATACTCCGGCTCGGTATCCGTCGACGATGTCGTCGATGTGCTCCTCGATCGGCACGGCGACCCCGGCGACGTGTGGACGATGCGACGACACGTCGACCGTCGTCGGCTGCGACACCAAGGTCATCGCGTCGGTGCCGGCGTGTACCAGGACGCGCGTGGTGGACCCGTCGACGGTTCGGCGACCCGCCGGAGAGACTGCAGCGATACACGTTCCGGATACGGCGTCGCTCGCGGACGGCAACATACCGGTGCCGAGGGGACCGTCGGCCAGCACCGAGTGGTCCGTCGCCGGGTGCAGCAGCGTTTCGAGGTCGATCGGAACCGGGAATTCGCCTGCCGCAACGATGTTTTCGAGATGCATGTCGGTTGCGCCGACCGCGGAGAACAGCGCGAGAAGCCGACCGAGCCGGCGATGGAACCGAGTTCCGCCTCCCGGATCGACGATGCCGTGCGGCGCACGGAAGTCGTGCCAGGAATACCCGTCGCGCGTCAGGACGCGCGGAACGGACAGGGCGTCGGACGCAGCCGCGCCGCGGTCGACGACACCGACGAGTGCGTGCAGCAGCAGATCCGGGTCACCGCTGCGCGGTTTGTAGACCACTCGACGATCGCCCGCACCGACCATGACGACCCGGCGACCGCCCTCGTGCGGGTCGCCGTGCCCGAAGTCGATCGAATCGACGGGCTCCGCGATTCCGATGGTCTCGCGGTCGGCGCCGAGGGCGCGCAGAACATCGGCAAGTTGCTCGACCCGCCCGGCCACCACCGCGTCGACTCGCCGGACCAGTTCCGGACAGCGGTCCGCCAGCACGTGCGCCGCGACTGCGTCGAACTCGCGCAACGCTCGATCGGTGGTGGGGTCGGCGCGATGCCCGTGGAGAGTGCGAAAGCGCTCGAACTCGGTGATCACGGCCCAGGTGACGAGGCCCGCGATCTCCCGGTCCAGGCGGGCGGTGAGACCGGCCACGACGTCCTCCGTCGCCAGGAGGTCTCGGTGCCGATCCAGCACCGCCCGAAGTCGCCGCTCCGCACCCCGACGCTGGGGTGCGGTCGACGCGGCGATCGGGTCGACCCGGGTCAGCGTCATCCGGCGGTGATCAGAGGCAGGAGAAGGTGGCACACGAGAACGTCGGCACGCCCATGGGGCCCGAGCCGCGCGGGACACTCTGGTGCGGCGTCGCCACCGTTGCCAGTGCGGCCAGGGCGCTCTCGTCGGGTGCGGACACTGCGGTGATCGCGCTTGCAAAGGTGGTGGTGTTCATGACGGTCTCCGTTCGTGAGTGCTGCGAATTGATGACTGCTCTGGGGTGTGAGGACGAAGTTATGCGCAATTCGGACACCGCGAAACGCATGTTCGTGCGAGTGCGTTTTGTCATCGATCGCACGGGAGTGCGATGTCGACACCGCACATCTGTGTGATGCCGGGTGGCGGGCATCGACCGCGGCGGTGCGAACCGGGTGGTGTGGTTAGCAGACCTGTGGGAGGTCGCTCGGGTTATCGTGGCCGGACACAGGCGCAAAGATCGTGGATTCGCTCGAAACGAACATCGGAAATATCGCGATCGGCGGGGTGACGTGGCGGAAATTGTGGTCGGGCTCGAATCGGTACCGAACGACGATGCGAGCGAGGTGACCACCGCGATGCTTCGGGCGGCACTCGCCCGGCGCGGGGTGGCAGCCGACATCGACGACACCGTGCTCTCGGCCGTGTCGGGGTGTGCGATCGCCGTCGACGACCCGGAACTCTGCGCCACGGCGCTGCTCGATCTCGGACCGATGACTGTCGTCGACGCGCTGGAGAACGGGTCCCGGTGGGCCGGGTTCGTCGAACGGCTCGCGCGGTCCGGCTCGCACGCGATCGTCGAGTCGGTGCCGGAGCCGCGGTCGCCGGACGCCGCGGACGTGTTGCGGTGGTTGCACATTGCCACGGGGACGGCATTCGTCGACATGCTGCGCTGCGTCACGGACGCGGGTACAGACGTCGACACGGGCATCGACGAACTCGCCGCGGCCGGGGTCGTGCGCGTGTCCTACCCGGTACGCGGACCCGCGTCCGAAACAGCCGGCACCCGTGTCGCGGTGACGATGAGCCACCTCGGTCACGCCGCCGACGCAGTGCGCCACTGGGCCATGGCGGGCGGAGCCGAACTGGTGCCCGCCATGGCCACCGCCGTCGACGTCTGGGTGCGCGACGATCTGCGCACGGCACGCATGGACCCGTACCGGTTCGTCGGGCACGCGTCGGCGATGCGTCGGCACGGACTTGTCGCCATCGACCGCTTCGCTGCATCGGGACGGTGGGACGACGCCGTCGAGATCGCCGAGACACTCGCTCCGGCGCTCGTCGCAGCCGGGATCTACCGCGCGCTGCATCGGCAGGTGACCGCACTGTTGAACACGTCGACGTCCGCATCGAACGACATTCGATGTCGCCTTCGATCGATCTCGGCCGAACTTCACCTCGCCAGCGGGGACGTGGACATCAGTCGCCACCTTCTGAACGCGGCGACGTCACCCGGGCCCGACAACAGGGACATCCGTTGGCGCACAGAACTTCTCGCAGCGGTCTGGGCTCCGCGGGTGGACCCCACGGCCGTCCTACGCTCGGTCGAGCGAGAGATCGCAGCGGGCGGTTCCCACACGATCGCCGCCGAGGTGACGCTCGATCTGGCGTCCCGACTCGTGCACGACGGGCGACCGTCCGACGCCCACGCCGTTCTGACCGCTGCCGGAGCTCACGCCGCCGTTGCCGGCCACGACCTTCTCCTCGCCCGGTTCAACGTGACCGCGGCGATGATCGAGGCGCAGATCGGGGACAGCGCCACCGGGAGGCAACGGCTCCGGGCGGCGTACCCGGTCGCGGCCGCGCACGGTCAGCACGTGTTCGTCCAGTTCGTCGCCGGGTCGACGGGAGCCGCCCGCCACGACACCGTCTCAGACGGTGCGGCCCACCTCGTGGACGCCGTCGACGCCCTCGTCGGCACCGGGGCATTCGAGCTCGATCGCGACCGGCTGCTCGCCACCTACGTCGCCGATCACGGGCCAGGGTGGCGCTCGGGGTCGCACCGGTCACCCCCACGGCCCGCGCTCGCCGCCGTCCACACGATGTATCCGGCGATCGCGTCGGGCACCGAGACGTTGCACGTCGTACCGGACCCGACCACCGAGGCGCTCACGGCGCGGGAGTCCCAGGTCGCAGAGCTCGTGGCCGGCGGTCTGAGCAACGTCGACATCGGACATCGGCTGGGCATCTCCCGGTGGACGGTGGTGAGCCATCTGCGCAACATCATGCGCAAGTGGGACTGCACCTCGCGTGTCGAGGTGGCGCTGCGCTATCGCCAGTAGGGTCGAAGCGTGTTCGTTCTCGGAGAGCTTCTGGTGCACAGCGCAAGCGACCTCACGGTGGCGTCCGACTGCGAGTTCCGACTGCTGACCGTGCTCGACGCCCACCTCGGGCGAGTAGCCGTGGAGAGCGCGCCGGACCCGATGCTCGAGCGGTTGTCCCGACTCGGCTCGGAGCACGAGCAACGTGTTCTGCGCGAGTTTCGACGTGAGTTCGGCGAGGGAGTGGTTCAGATCCCGCGGCCGTCGAGCACGCGGATTCTCTCGGAGATCGTGGTGGCTCGCGACGCGACGGCGGCGGCCATGGCAGCCCGAACGCCCGTGATCTACCAGGGCACGATCTTCTCGGAAGAGTCGCAGTTCCTCGGGTTCAGCGACTTCCTCGTGTGGGATCGCGCACTCGAGGCGTACACGGTGTACGACACCAAACTTGCACGGCACGAACAGGTGTCGTCCATTCTGCAGATCGCCGCCTACGCGGACACCCTCGCGCAGACCGGTGCCGTGATCTCGCCCGACGCGCATCTCGTGCTCGGCGACGGCACCCACTCCGTTGTCGACCTGCGTGACGTCCTGCCCGTGTTTCGGCAGGCGCGAGATGTCATGGTTCGACTGTTGAGCCGTCATCACGACCAACTCCTGCCCGCGGCCTGGGAGGACCTGACGGTGCGCGCGTGCGGCCGCTGCGACGCCTGCGCCCCGGAAATCGAACGCACGCGCGACCTGATGCTCGTTGCGGGAGTCCGGTCCACCCAGCGAGAAGAACTGCTGCGCAGCGGCATCGGAACAATCGACGACCTGGCTGCCGCGACGGACGTTCCCGACGGCATGTCGGCGCGGACGTTCCGCGGGTTGGTCGCCCAGGCGTCGTTGCAGGTGCGCCAGGAACTGTCCGGGGAACCCGTCGTCGAGTTCTTCGATCCCGAGGCGCTCGGTTCGCTCCCGGAACCCGATCCCGGCGACATCTTCTTCGACTTCGAGGGCGATCCGTTGTGGGCGGAGCCCGGGAGTGCGGACTGGGGGCTCGAGTACTTGTTCGGGGTGGTGGAGTCGAGCGGCGCCTTCCGGCCGTTCTGGGCCCATGACCGCGCATCGGAGCGCCGGGCGCTGATCGAATTCCTGGATTACGTGACGGAACGACGACGCCAGTTCCCCCGTATGCACGTCTATCACTACGCGCCGTACGAGAAGACCGCTCTGCTTCGTCTGGCGGGTCGGCACGGGGTCGGCGAGGAGACCGTCGACGACATGCTGCGCCACCGCGTGCTGGTCGACCTGTATCCGATTGTGCGAGCCAGCCTTCGGGTGGGAGCACGGTCGTACAGCATCAAGAAACTCGAACCGCTCTACATGCCGGACGCGCGTGACGGTGACGTTCAAGACGCCGCCGCGTCGATCGTCGAGTACGGGAACTACTGCGATCTCCGCGACCAGGGACAGGCCGACGCGGCGCAGAAGATCCTCGACGACATCGCCGAGTACAACCGCTACGACTGTGAATCGACACTGGCGCTGCGTGATTGGCTGACGGCGCATGCCGGCGAACACGGTGTGACGCCACACGAGACGAAGCCGGTGGAGCCGGCGCAGGACGAACGGACCGACCTCGAGACGACGCTGTACGAGCGATCGGAGTCCACGGGTGAGCGTGCCTACGCGCTGCTGGCGGCGGCGCTCGGCTATCACCGCCGGGAGGAAAAGCCGTTCTGGTGGGGACATTTCGACCGGTTGAGCAGCCCGGTCGACGAGTGGGCCGACACCAAGGACACGATCGTTGCGACCTCGGCCGAGACCGACGGCTGGCAGCCGCCGCGCACGCCGCGCAGCCGGCCACGTCGAACAGTTCGGTTGACGGGTCGGTGGGCCGAGGGAAGTTCGATGGGCGGCGACGTCTACTTGCTCTACGAGACACCAGCTCCCGACTGGATGGAGGTCGGCGACGATCCGACCGTCCGCTGGTGCACCACCGGGAAGATCGTGGACTGGGCCGACGACGGTACCCGGGTGGACGTCGAAGAAGGCCTCAAGCGAGTGGCGACCGAATACGGCGACCTGCCGATGGCAGTGGCCCCTCAGTCCGGACCGTCCGCCAAGTCACTCGCCGAGTCCATCGAACGCACCTCCCTCGAAGTTCAGGCCGCAGAGTCGTTGCCGGACAACGCTGTGTTCGACCTGCTCCGGCGACAACCACCCCGCGGACCGCTGCCCCGTTCTCGGAACGACGATCGACAATCGGTGCTCGAGGCCGTTCTGGGATCAGAGAATTCCTACGTGGCCGTCCAAGGTCCACCGGGAACGGGCAAGACGCACACCGGTTCCGGTGTGGTCGCCGATCTGGTGAACCGCCGCGGATGGCGCGTCGGCATCGTCGCTCAGTCGCACGCGGTGGTGGAGAACATGCTGGCGGCCGTCCTCGACAAGGGCGTCCCTCCCCAACAGGTGTTCAAGCGCGGCGACGCGGCCGGTAGCACGCCGTGGACCGTCGTGAAGAACGTCGGCGAGGCCCTGGGTTCCGGCGGCGCCGTCGTCGGCGGGACTGCGTGGGCCTTCGTCAAGGACTCCGAGTTCGAGGAACCGCTGGATCTCCTGGTGATCGAGGAGGCCGGGCAGTTCTCGCTGGCCAACACCATTGCCGTGGCTCGGAATACGAGACGGCTGCTCCTGCTCGGCGACCCACAGCAGCTGCCTCAGGTGAGTCAAGGACGTCACCCCGAACCGGTGGACACGTCTGCGCTGGAGTGGCTGTCCGATGGCCACGACACCCTGCCCGACGATCTCGGCTACTTCCTCGCCCACACCTGGCGTATGCACCCGGCGTTGTGCGCACCCGTGTCCGCGCTGGCCTACGACGGGCGTCTGGAGTCGAACGCTCCCGAGCGGATGCTGGCCGGAGTCGAGCCCGGCGTACACACTGTTCTGGTTGCGCACGAGGGTAATTCGACGTACTCGGAGGAGGAAGCAAAGGCCGTCGTGAAGCTGGTGAAGTCGTTGCTGGGAAAGAAGTGGACGGACGGGCCGGCGCCGACGAGACGACTCGCGCCCGGCGACGTCCTCGTGGTCGCCCCGTACAACGCTCAGGTTCAGGTGCTGCGGGACCACCTCGAGCGGGCCGGTTTCGCCGATACGAAGGTGGGCACCGTCGACAAGTTCCAGGGGCGCCAAGCTCCGGTGGTGATTCTGTCGATGACAGCGTCGGCGATCGAGGATGTTCCGCGCGGAATGGCATTCCTGTTGTCGCGCAACCGACTCAACGTCGCGATCTCGCGGGGGCAGTGGGCCGCGTACGTCGTGCGGTCGCCGCGGTTGACGGAGTACCTGCCGTCCACCCCGGCGGGGTTGCCTCAGCTGGGGGCGTTTCTGAGGTTGAGCCCGTCGCGGTAGTCACAACCACCCGCGCTTCTTGAACAACACGTACAGACCGCCGGCAGATCCGATGATGACGACGGTGCTCGAGACCAGGCCGCCGGTGTCACCGAAACCGGGATAGGCCACGTTCTGCCCGAACCATCCCGTGACGGCCGTCGGCACCGCGATGATGGCGGCCCAGCCGGTGAGCTGTTTCATGACGATGTTCATGCGAATGTCCTGCAGCGACAGGTTGGTCTCGAAGATGGCACCGACCATGTCCCGCAACGATTCCGTCCATTCGGTGGCACGCATGATGTGGTCGTAGAGGTCGGCGTAGTCGCCGTCCAGAGCATTCCCGCGGGGGTTGATCTCCTGACGTTCGCGCATCACGCCGTTCACCACCTCCCGCATCGGCAGGATGACCCGTCTCAGTTCGACGAGTTCCTTTCGCACCCGATAGGTGTACTGCTGCAACGCTTTCGTGCGGGTCGAATCGTCGAACAGCGAGTCCTCGAGGGACTCGATGGCGTCGTCCATCACTCCGATCGTGTCGAAGTGGCCGTCGACGATCACGTCGAGGAGCCCGTGCACCAGAGCGCCGACGCCGAGAGCAAGCATGTCGGAGTCCGATTCCCACCGAGTGATCACCTCGTCCATGTCGAACAAGTCGTTCGATCGCACGGTCACCATGCCTCGCGGAAAGACGAAGGCCGACACGCGCGTCTTGCGCACGCGTGACTCCAACATGTCGGTGCTCTCGTCGTCTGCGGAATCCGCGATCTGCGTTGCGTAGACGGAGACGAAGGTGTGGTGGGCGTACCTCGTCGCCTTGGGACGCTCTCCTTCGGAGATCGCGTCCTCGACGGCGTTGCGATCGAACGAGAGTTCGGCCGCAAGCTCTTGGAGGTGGTCGTGATCGGGCGAGCACAGATCGACCCAGACCAATCGATCCTCGCGCGCGAGATAGTCCGACAGTTCGCCGAGTGCGAAACCCTCCGACACGACCTTCCCGTCGTGCCACGCCCGAGTGCGGACACCGTTGTGATCAGTCATGATCGCTCCTAACCGAAGCACTGCCCTTCGCCGCGATACGTCGGCACCGTGGTGAGTGACCCGTCCGCCTCGACGATACGGACCTCGGTGAACCGTTCGCAGACCTCGCCGGCCTTGGCGTGCCGAAACCAGACACGATCGCCGACGGTGAGCCTGCCGTCGTGCTTGAGCGGAGTCTGAACTTCGCCGACACCCTCGTTCTTCATGAGCTGAAAGGGGCTCTGCGGAAGAGGAACCCGAGACTTACCCGTGGGACCGGACGCGACGTAGCCGCCGCCGAATGCGGTGGCGATGCGGTCGGTGGGAGTCCGCACGACGGGCAGCGCGAACTGCAGTGCGGGCGCCGGGGTGAACGCACGATACCGATCGAACAGGGTCGGCCCGAACAGTCCGGAACCCGCGGTCACCTCCGTCACAGCGGGGTCGGCCGCGCTCACTTCGAGTGATCCGGTGCCGCCGCTGTTGACGAACTCGAGGCGACCGACCACCTCGGTGACCGCGTCCACGACGGCGCGACGACGGTAGGCGAGTTCCCCGGCAGACCTACGCTTCATCCACTCCACCGCTCGATTCGCGTCGGGAAGTCCGGCGATCTGCGCTTCGTAGAACATGATGCCGACGACGCGAAACCCCTTGTCCTGTGCAATTTTCACGAACGCGGTGACGTCGGCAGGCTCGCGCAACGGTGACCGTCGTACACCGATGTGGACCGGTCCGAGACGCAGGGACGCGTCCACGTCGACACAGATTCTCGGCGGCACCATCGAGGATTCCGATACCGCCCGGATGGCGTCGAGATGCGCGGGCGAGTCGACCATGAGGGTGATGCGGCCGGACAGAACACGGTCGTTCACGACGGTCGCCAACCCCTCACGGTCGACCGACGGGTAGCCGAGGAGAATGTCCTCGACGCCCGAGCGGGCGAGCCAGACGGCTTCGCGAACCGAGTAGGCCATGACCGAGACGAACCCGTCCACAGCGAGAACCTCGTCGAGCAGCGAACGGACGCGGACCGATTTGGAGGCGACCCTGATCGGCGTTCCCCCGGCGCGACGGACGAGATCGGACATGTTGGCCCGCAATGCCTCTCGATCGAGAGCCAGCAGCGGTGGGTCGAGATGCGCGGTGGCACTGCCCAGGCGGTCGGTGATCGATCGTGCGGACGGCCGGGCACCGGCCTGCACGCTGCGCGTCATAGAGGCACCGCTTTCGTCGTGAACCGTGCTGCGAGGTCGTCGAGTTCGGCAATGATGGCGAGGGAGTCGCGGTCGACGAGCCACCGCAAGACCAAGCCGTCGATGGTCGCCAGGGCTGCCCGCGCGAGCGAGCTCAGCGGTTCCGTCCACGCCATCGACGTGAATGCTGCTGTACGAGCCAGGAATTGCGCCGCTTCGGTGTCCATCACCTGATACTGCAGGAGGCCGATGTTACCGGCGACGGTCGAGCCGGCCGCGCGCGAACGTAGGGAGTAGGTGGTGATCTCGTACGTGAGCAGCTGCCGGTCCGCAGTGTTCTCGATGATGTCCCACATGGCCGTGAGTCCGCGGTGGAGGAGCTCGCGCATGCCTCGCGCCCCCGTCAAGCATGCGGCGGACTCGGTTGTCTCGGCGCCCAATGCCTCGCGCATGGCCCCGCTCAGCTGAGTGACGAGCTGTTCGCCCATCGCTGCGACGAGCGCTTCCTTGTTCTCGAAGCAGTAGTGAACTACGCCGAGCGAGACATGCGCTTGCTCCGCCACGGCGCGCACGGTGACCGACGCGATGCCGGACCTCTCGGCGATGGTGAGACCGGCCTCGATCAACTGCGTACGCCGCACGTCTGCGGGCAGCCGGTTCAGCATCTCCGGAATGGTAGTCAACTGTTGACCTGGACGCACGTCCAAGTGAAAATCGGACCATGACGCAGGTGTGGACCAACTGGGCCGGTAACCAGCAGGCGCGGCCGCAGGCGGCGTACGTCCCGCGCGACGTCGACGAGCTCCGCTCGGTCGTCGAGCGCGCCACTGCGTCCGGGCACCGGGTCAAAGCCGTCGGCGCAGGTCACTCGTTCACCGGCGTCGCCGTGACCGATGGGGTGTCGGTGTCGCTGGATCACCTGACCGGAATCGAATCCGTCACTCGCTGCGACGACGGAACCTCCCTGGTCACCGTCGGTGCCGGCACGCGGCTGCACGACCTGGGACCGGCGTTGTGGGAACGCGGACTGGCCATGACCAACCTCGGTGACATCGACGCGCAGAGCGTCGCAGGGGCACTGTCGACGGGAACTCACGGCACCGGCGCCCGTTTCGGCGGTCTCGCCTCACAGGTGGTGGGAGCTCGAATCGTACTCTCCGACGGCGACGAGGTGGAGGCGACCGGAGACCTGCTCGAGGCCGCGCGGCTCGGACTCGGCGCACTCGGCGTCCTGACCGCCGTCACTCTGCGGTGCGAACCCGCGTTCCTGCTGCGCGCCGTCGAGGCGCCGGGACGACTCGGCGAGACTCTCGAACGGTTCGCGGCGACGACCGCCGCCCTCGACCACTACGAGTTCTACTGGTTCCCGCACACCGATCGCGTGCTGACGAAAGCAAACACCCGTCGTGCGGCTACCGAGGCACCCGCGCCGCTCGGTCGCGTTCGCGGGTGGGTCGACGACGAGCTGCTGTCGAACTCGGCTTTCGAGGTCCTGAACCGCATCGGTGCGGTACGACCGACCGTCATTCCCGCGATGAATCGCCTGGCCGCGCGCGCCCTGTCCGCGCGGACGTTCACCGACCGGAGCTACCGGGTGTTCGCGTCGTCGCGTCGGGTGCGGTTCCGCGAGATGGAGTTCGCGCTTGCGGTGGAGCAGGTTCCCGACGTGCTGAACGAGATCCGGCGCTGGGTGGATCGTTCGGACTACCGCGTTGCCTTCCCGGTGGAAGTACGCTGCGCCGCAGCCGACGACGTGTGGCTCTCCACCGCCTACGGACGCGCCACCGGGTATGTCGCGGTGCATCAGTACCACCGGCGTGAGCCGGGCGCCTACTTCGACGCCGTCGAGAAGATCGCCACTGCGGCAGGCGGCCGTCCGCACTGGGGCAAGCTTCACACCCGCGCCGCCGACGATCTGCGTTCGACCTACGAGCACTTCGACAACTTCGTGGCGGTTCGCGACAAAGTGGACCCGCAGGGAACGTTCGACAACGCGTATCTCAGGAGCGTGCTGGGGCCGCGCTTACTGTAGGAGAAGTGAAACGCGCTATCTCCGGCATCCTGGCCGCTGCCTTCGTCCTCGGCGTCGGCGAACTACTCGCCGCGCTGATCGGGCCCGATTCGTCGCCGTACGTCGCGGTGGGGTCCGCCGTCGTCGACAACACCCCGGAGGCGGTGCGTGAGTGGGCGATCGGCACCTTCGGCACCTCCGACAAGACCGCGCTCTTCGTGGGCATGTCCGTGATCATCGTCGGCTTGGCCGCGCTGGCCGGCGTGGTCGAGCGCCGACGCGCACCGTACGGGTCGGCCTTGTTCGTCGTCCTGGGACTCATCGGAATCGTCTCGGCCACAACACGATCGGGTGCGACGCTGACCTCAGCGGTCCCGACCCTCGTCGGGGTTGCCGCCGGAATTGCGGTGTTGCGCGCGCTGGTGACCCGCGCCGAGACCGTCGACGGGTCGGGGCGGCGCAGCTTCCTGACGTTCGGCGCCGTGATCGCGGGGTCGGCCGTCCTGGCCGGCGTTGCGGGCCGGATGCTCAGCGCGTCGACCCGCAGCGTGACACAGGACCGCGCCACGTTCGCGGTTCCGACGCCGACGAGCCCGGCGCCACCCGTTCCCAGCGGAGCCGACCTGAAGCTCTCCGGTCTGTCGACGTACGTGACCGACAACGCCGACTTCTACCGGATCGACACTGCGCTCGTCGTACCCAAGGTGTCGACGCAGGAGTGGAGTCTGCGCATTCACGGAATGGTCGATCGCGAGATGACGCTGACATTCGCGGACCTGCAGTCACGAATGTCCATGGAACGAATGGTCACGCTCACCTGCGTGTCGAACCCGATCGGTGGAGACCTCGTCGGCAACGCGGTGTGGACCGGATACTCGTTGAAGGATCTGCTCGAAGAGGCCGGCCCGCAAGCGAAGGCGGACATGGTGCTCTCGTCGAGTCGCGATGCGTTCACCGCCGGAACCCCGCTCGAGGTTCTGCTCGACGGCCGCGACGCGATGCTCGCCGTCGCCATGAACGGACAGCCGCTGCCGGTCGAGCACGGATACCCCGCGCGGTTGATCGTCCCCGGACTGTACGGATACGTCTCCGCGACGAAATGGGTCACCGACCTCGAGGTCACGCGGTTCAGCAAGGCGACCGCCTACTGGACGGATCGCGGGTGGTCGGAGAAGGGGCCGATCAAGACGGCGACCCGCATCGACACCCCGCGCGAAGGCCGGTCGGCGGCAGCGGGCGACGTCGTCGTAGCCGGTGTCGCGTGGGCCCAGCATCGCGGCATCTCGCGCGTGGAAGTGCGGTTCGACGGCGGACCGTGGACGGATGCCGCGCTGTCCGAGGAGTATTCGCGCGACACGTGGCGTCAGTGGACGGTTCCGTGGTCGGCGGCGTCCGGGTCGCACCTGATCGAGGCGCGCGCGACCGACAGCACCGGCGAGGTACAGACGGAAGACCTGGCGGACACCGTCCCGGACGGCGCGACGGGGTATGCGCAGGTGCGGGTGGCGGTGGCATAGCCACCCACACACAGCACGGCGCGCCCACTCCGAAGAGCGGGCGCGCAGTGTGAACCGACTGTCTAGACCTGAACCCGAACTGCTGTGTTGTGCGTATCGGGCACATGGTTGTCACCGAGGACCCGAGCGATCTGGTCTTCGCTGAGACCCAGGCGGCGCAGGCGCTCGCAGACCGCGTCGAAGTCGAGCATCTTGGCGTCGAGCTCCTGTTGCAGCGCAACCACTTCGGAACGGATGGACTCGGCCTCTTCGAGAGCCTCGAGGGTTTCCTTCGGCTCCGGCAGAAGCAGTGCGAGCAGACGGTCCCGGGCGTCGGTGCTCAGACCGGCGAACGGTTCCTGACCGTCGTGCGCCTCGTGGCGACCCGAGACTGCGTCCTTGTCGTCGTCCGAAACCCACTTGAGCTGAACTTCCGATGCCTCGTCGGCCGGTGCGGCCGGCATCTCCGACGCCAGGTCGATCGTCTTGCGCAGGGGACGGTTCGGGATCAACGCAACCGCGAGAACCGTGACGATGCAGACGATTCCGGCGATCAGGAAGATGTGCCCGGTCGCGTCGCCGTAGGCGGTGCGGATGACCGTGGCCACGGCGGGCGGCATGGACGCGAGGTCGAGTCCTCCACCGCCACTGGCCGATCCGGGATCGATTCCCTCTGCGGCCAATCCGGTGGCGGACAGCGTCGCCACGCGGGAAGCGAGGATGGAGCCGAGGACCGAGACGCCGATCGCGCCACCGAAGGTACGGAAGAAGGCGACGGTGCTCGAGGCGGTACCGATCTCGTGGCTGCTCACCGTGTTCTGCACGGCGAGAACGACGTTCTGCATCAGTGAACCGACACCGAGTCCGACCACGGCGATCAGAACACCGATGACGTAGAGGCTGGTGGTGTGGTCGATGGTGCCGAGCAGACCGAATCCGGCGACCAGCAGAAGCGAACCGGTGACGATGAACGCCTTCCACTTGCCGAAGCGGGAGATGAGCTGACCCGTTCCGACGGACGCGACCAACATGCCGGCGACGAGCGGGATGGAGAGCAACCCTGCCTCGGTGGCGGTGTAGCCGCGAGCGGTCTGGAAGTACTGGCCGAGGAAGGTGGTGGCACCGAACATGCCGACACCGACGGCGATGGACGCGATGATGGCGAGTCCGGTGGTGCGCTGACGCACGATCTTGAGCGGGATGATCGGGGACTTCACGCGTGTCTCGACGACGAGGCAGGCGATCAGCAGCAGGACACCGGCGCCGACGTAGATCGCGGAGTCACGGGAGATCCAGTCGTAGTACCCGGCCTGGCCGGCGAACGAGACCCAGATCAGCAGGATGGAGACACCGGCGGTGAGCAGGAGTGCGCCGAGCCAGTCGATGGAGACGTGATCCTTGCGCTCGGTCGGGATCTTCAGCGTGCGCTGCAGCAGGAACATCGCGATGACGGCGAGCGGGATGCAGACGAAGAAGCACCAGCGCCAGCCGAGCGGGCTGTCGACGATGACGCCGCCGAGGATGGGTCCACCGGAGAGCGACACGGCCATGACGGCACCGGTGTAGCCGGAGTACCGGCCGCGTTCACGCGGGGACACGATGGTGCCGATGATGGCGACGACCAGTGCGGTCAGTCCGCCCATGCCGATGCCCTGCACGACGCGTGCGCCCAGAAGGACGGCCACGTTGGGAGCGAAACCGGCGATGACGGAACCGCCGACGAAGATCAGAATCGCGCCCTGGACCAGCAGCTTCTTGTTGAAGAGGTCGGCGAGCTTGCCCCAGATGGGTGTCGACGCCGCGTTGGAGAGCAGTGCGGCGGTGATGACCCAGGTGTACGCGGTCTGCGAGCCTTTGAGGTCACCGATGATGGTGGGCAGCGCCGTCGAGACGATGGTGGTGCTCAGCAGCGCGGTGAACAGCGCGGCGAGAAGCCCGACGAGGGCTTCGAGGATCTGGCGGTGAGACATCGCCTTGGGGTCGTGCACCACCGTCTCGGTAGATGGCGGAGCTTCCTGTGCAGTGGTCATGGTCATCTCGCAATCAGCGTGTAATCGGCCGAGGCGTGACGCGCCTGGTCGGTGAAGGTGTCCTTGAGGTGGCGTACGGATTCGAGCGCGGCGAGTGCTTGTTCTTCGGACCACTCGCCCAACATCGTCGACAACCGGGCCACCCTGCTTTCCTTGATTCGTTCCAAGATTTCGAAGCCACTGTCGGAGACCCGAACGAGCGCTGCTCGACGATCGTCGGGATCGGGGGTACGGGTGATGTATCCCCACTCGACGAGATCGGACAGTTGCCGACTCAGCGCGGACTGGCTGAGGCACAGCAACGACGCCAACTCGGTCTGACGACACTCGCCGTGAATGGAGAGCATCCCCAGGACGCCGGTCAGGGCCGGTGGCAGCAACGAACTGTCACTGTTTCCGACCGCCAGTTTCAGGGCCCGGCCGAAGAGAAACACCTCTTCGACCAGCTCTTCGGCTGTCTCGTGGTGGACTGCCATTGGCCACTCCAGACTGTGATTCGACTTACTTGCTGTCCGCAACTATACGAATACATACATGCGCTAAGCAAGTTAAAAAGCGTGTCTCGTGGGTCACAGCACGGAACCGCGGCATGGCCACGGGCTTCTGTGGGTAGTCGCACTACGATGACGTCATCGCTCGTCCCGCCGGGGGCGAGCACGTTCGCGGAAAGCACAGGTTTGTCATGGAGTGGTGGGGTTGGCTCATTCTGGTTCTGGTGATCATCGCGGTGATCGTCGGAGCCGTGCTCGCGATTCAGGCAAAGCGCCGATCGGGCGGCGTGATCATTGCCGATACCTCGAACGTCGAGAAGCCGGGCGGGCAGGCCGGAGGCCGGTCGGGAATGGGCGGCGCGTCATGACGGTGCTGATGCGGGCCAGTGAGATCGAGAAGCGACCCGTCGTCACGATGGCGGGTGAGGACGTCGCCCAGATCAAGGACATCGTCTACGCCGCCGGCGGCGGCGAGGTCTCCGGCTTCACCCTGGCCGGGCGGGGACTGTTCTCCGGCCCCAAGAAGGAAGTCCTTGCCTGGTCGCACGTCGCAGCCCTGGGTCCGGACGCCGTCATGATTCTGCGTGACGACGTATTGGCAAGTCCTACCGAGGTTTTCACTTCGGGCGGTAGCGGCGGCAACATCCTCGGCTCCCAGGTACTGACCGATTCCGGAACCGACCTCGGCAAGGTCATCGACGTGATCATCGAGGTCAGCGGAACCAACGGTGGCAAGTGCGACGTCGTCGGCTACGAGGTCGAATCCTCGGAGTCGCTGAAGAACAAGGGCACCAAGGTACTCATCCCCCTCCCCGACACCCTCGCTGCCTCCGCCGAGCACCTCATGGTGCCGGCGAGCGCCACCGAATTCGTCCGGGACGACCTCGCCGGGTTCGGCGCCGCCATCGAGGCGTTCCGCGCACAACTCGAAGGATCTCATTGATGCTGTTCTCCGAGGCCAAGGGCCGCAAGATCGTCAGCACCACCTCCGCCGACACGGTGGGCAAGGTTCACGGGTTCGTCGTGGACGCGGACACCCGTTCCGTGCTGGCCCTGAACGTCAAGAAGGCCGATTCGGGCGACACCCTGACCTGGTCGAACATCGCGGGGTTCGGCACGGATGCCGTCACGGTGACCGGCGCCGAGCAGATTTCCGCCGCGGACGCGGACGTCGAGGCCAAGAGCGGCAAGGACAAAGCAATCCTGGGCAAGCGCGTGCTCAGCACCGGCGGTGCCGAACTCGGTTCGGTCAAGGATGTCGAGTTCGATTCGTCGACCGGGTCGATCACGTCGATCGTGCTCGAGAGCAGCAGCGTCCCCGGCGCCGGGCTCATCGGAATCGGGTCCTACGCGGTGGTCGTCGACAAGGGTTGATCGGACCGCCTGCGTGCGGCCCGGACGTACCCGACCACGGCGATCCCGACGCCGATCACCGAGAGCAGATCGGACTCGGTGATCCCGTTGGTAGGGGTGATCACGACCAGTACTCGGCCTTCGATGGGTCCGTTCAGCAGAACCCATGCCACCGACGTGACGACGACGGCCGTGGAGGACAGCAGCGTCGGGCGCGCGAGACACCACGAACACGACGCGAACAGTGCGTTCATCACCACCAACGCGTGGAAGAACACCGAAGAATCCATTCCGCCATTGTGTCTGTCGGAGCTGAGGGGATCATGTGACGAGTCAATTTCTTCTGTCGGGCGCGTGGAACTACCGCGACGTGGGCGGACTGCGCACCACCGACGGCGGGATCGTCCGCAGCGGCGTTCTGCACCGCGCCTCCGCCCTGCGTCGGCTCGACGACGACGGTCGAGCCGCCCTGGCGGACCTCGGGATCACCGACGTGTTCGATCTGCGCGGCGACGCCGAGGTGGAACGTGAAGGCGCCGACCTCACACCGGAGTCGGTTCGGGTGCACGCGCGTCCGTACTGGAACTACCGCGGGGAGACGGCGCCTCACGAAGCACCATCCGTCCCGGACGAGGCCACAGCGATCGAGCACATGCTGACGTCGTACACACGCTTCCCGTCGCTCGACGGCGCTCGGGACGCCATTCGGTCGGTCGTCGAGACGATCGTGGCGGGCGAGGGTGGCGTCCTGGTCCACTGCGCTGCGGGCAAGGACCGCGCCGGGTGGACCGTCGCGACCGTTCTCCGCGCGGCCGGTGTGACCGAGGAGGACGTTCTGGCCGACTACCTCCGCAGCAACGACGCGATCGATCCGTTACGGCGCGATGTCGCGTCGATCTGGGGCGACACCCAGTACGCGAAGCTGACCGACGCGATGCTCGGAGTACGCGAGGACTATTACCGTGCCGCCATGGCGGAAGTGAACCGTCTCCACGGCTCGTTCGAGGGATACCTCGACGCCCTCGGAATCGACGGCGGGACCACGGCGAAGCTGCGTTCGGTTCTCGTCGACGATGCGCTCTGACAATCGATCCCGGCGCAACCGTGTAGACCTCCCAAAGTAACGGGTAAATCGTCCGTTCGAACGCCGTTCTTTGTACCGTGAGTCTGTGACCCCGGCAGAAATATCGGCTCGACATTCGTGATCGATCCATCCGTTCCGCGCGACATCGTTCCCCTTTCCGCCGCACAGCGATCGCTCTGGTTGGCGCAGCAGCTGGCACCCGAGACCGCCTTCACCGTCGCGCTCTACCTCGACATCGAGGGACTGGCAGGAATCGACAGCCTCCTGCAGACCATGTACACCGCGGGAGCCGAGCACGGGCTGGCCTACGTACGCATCGTCGACGTTCGCGGCGACCCGATGATCACGCTCGACATGGATGCTCCGTACGAGATCGACGTGATCGATCTGCGAGACCACATCGACAACGTCGCACTCGCACACGAGTGGATGACCCGAGACTTCACGACTCCGGTCGTGCTCCACGACACCCTTCTGTTGCGCGGCGCTCTCCTCAGGCTCACCGACGATCGCACTTTTCTGTATTTCCGATCGCACCATCTCGTCCTCGACGGCTTCGGCGCGTTCACTCTGATCAACCGCATGGCCGACATGCATTCCGGACGCGAGCTGTCCGGACCGCCGCCCGACGCGACCGACATCGTCGGCTTGCATTCCATCGAGGCGAAGTACGCCGATTCCGACCGCCACGCACGAGATCTCGCACACTGGCGCGGAGCTCTCGCCGACGTCGCGGGGCCGTCCACGTTCTCGACGAGGCCACCGACCGCACCCGCGCAACCGCGGGCCATGCGCGTCCCATGGCTGGGCTCGGCCGAACTGTCCGACGTGGACTCGGCCGCCCTGATCGCCGCGTTCGCGCTGTACCTGTCCGCGGTGACCGATTCGCCGCGCGTGGTGGTCGGGTTGCCGGTCTCGGGGCGGACGACGGCATTCCTCAGAGGTACAGGCGGGATGCTCGCCAACGTCCTTCCGATCGAAGTGGTTGTGTCGCAGAGCGATACGATCACGCAGCTGGTCCGGCAGGTGCGCCTCGCGGTGACGACAGCGCTGCGCCATCAACGATTTCAGGACTGGGACCGCGTGGTCGACGTCGAGTTGCGCACGTTCGGCGTCTTCTTCGGACCGGTGATCAACGTGATGCCGTTCGTGGCGCCTCTCGACTTCGGCGCCGTTCGCGCTCCGGTGCACATTCTCTCGTCCGGTCCGGTGCACGACATCGCCGTCAACGTGTATCCGGGAACGGATCCACACCTCGACATCCAATGGAACCCGTCCCGCTACACCGAATCCGAGATTGCTCTTCACGGAAACAGACTCACCCGAATCATGGACGCCGTTCTGGTCGACGACGGCACCACGACCGTGCGGCAGGTCGAGGTTCACGACGGCACGAACCGCCCGGTCCCACGCCACGGCGGGCGCGCCGCTCCTGCGCAGACCCTGCGAGACCTGCTGCGAACGACCGTGGACGCGAACCCCTCGGCCATCGCTCTGATCTCCGGATCCGAGACACTCGACTTCACCGAGCTGGACCATCGTTCCAACCGACTCGCACGCCGCCTGATCGCCGGCGGTGCCGGTTCCGACACCGTGGTGGCACTCGCCCTCCCCCGGTCGATCGACTACCTGGTGTCGATGTGGGCGGTGACCAAGACCGGGGCCGCGTTCCTACCCCTCGACCCCGATCAGCCCGCCGAGCGGCTCGGTCGTATCATCGCCGAACTGTCTGTGACGCAGGGGATCACGCTGTCGAGCGAGGTGGCCGACGCGCACGACGAGGTCCACTGGACCGGCCCGTCGGCCGACGCGTCGACGGATTCGATCCACGTCCCGATCGCAGTGGACCACGTGGCCTACCTCATCTACACCTCCGGCTCGACCGGCCGCCCCAAGGGCGTTGCGGTCACGCATCGCGGTCTGGCGTCCTTCGTCGCCGCGCAACAGACGAGACTCGGTACACCACCTACCGGGGCGCGGGTGCTTGCCGTCGCCTCCCCCACCTTCGACGCATCCATCGCGGAAGTGCTTCTCGCACTCTCGATGTCGGCCCCCCTCGTCGTGACGCCGCCTTCGGTGTACGCCGGTGAACCACTGCGACGCTTCATCGCCGACAACGACATCACCCACGCCATTCTCACCCCGACCACCCTCGAGTCCATGAACCCCGCCGGACTCGACACGCTGCAGACCGTCATCAGCGTCGGAGAACAGTGCACCCCCGATGTAACTCGAAGATATGCACAGGGACGCTCGCTCTACAACGACTACGGCCCCACCGAGACGACCATCTGGGCGACGGGCACCTCGCGCCTCGAGCCGGGTGCACCCGTCACGATCGGCGCGCCGATCGCCGGGACGACCGCTCGGGTACTCGATTCCCACCTCCGTGACGCACCGGTCGGAGCGGTCGGCGAGCTGTATGTCGCGGGAGCCGGACTTGCTCGCGGTTACGCGGGACAGACCGGGATCACCTCGACGAGGTTCGTGGCCGCGGCGGACGGCACCCGTGTGTACCGCACCGGAGATCGAGTGCGCTGGAACCTGTCCGGCGAGCTCGACTTCCTCGGCCGCACCGACTCACAGATCAAGATTCGCGGCCGCCGCATCGAGCTCGGCGAAATCGACGACGCGCTGCGCGGGCAGCCCGGAGTCACCAGTGCGGTCACGGTGGTGCGCGACGGCGGCACGCTGGCGGCCTTCGTCACGGGTGAGGTCGATACCGATGAGCTCGGACGTGCTCTGTCGCAGATCCTTCCGGCGTATATGGTCCCCGATGTCATCACCGCACTCGCGGAATTGCCGACGACGGCGAGCGGCAAGATCGACCGACGGGCGCTCCCCACCACGGTTACCACCACCGCCGTGTACCGCGATCCTGTCTCGGACGTCGAGCGCACCGTAGCGGCAGTGTTCGCAGAAGTTCTGGGCGCGAGGGGTTCCGTCGGTCGTGACGACGACTTCTTCGCCCTGGGCGGCGACAGCATCGTGTCGATTCGGCTGGTGACAGTGCTCGCCGAACGCGGGCTTCGTCTGTCGGCCCGCGACATCTTCGAGAACCGGACCGTCGCACGCATCGCGCACGCCGCTCGAGCCGCAGAGGATCATGAGGAGGGCCTCGACGAACTCCCCGGCGGCGGTGTCGGTTCGATCGACCCGACACCGATCGTGCGCCGAATGATTCAGCGCCCCGGTAGTTTCGATCGATTCTCGCAGTCCATGCTGCTCGAGCTCCCGGTCGGCATCGATCGGAGCACCATAGTGGAGGTCGTCGGTGCCGTCGTCGATACGCACGACATGCTGCGATCCCGCCTGTACCGAGGTGCGGACGGCGCCCGGGCGTTCGAGGCATCCGCGCCGGGGTCCGTCGACGTCGACGCCGTGTTGGAGTGCATCGACAGCGGAAATCGGACGGCCACAACCGAACTCGATCGTGTCGTGGGTCTGCTCGACCCGGCGACCGGTTCGGTGCTGAGGCTGCTGTGGTTCGCCGCGCCCGACGGTGCGGGTCAGCTTCTCGTCGTCGTTCATCACATCGCCGTCGACGGCGTCTCCTGGCGCATTCTCGTTGCCGACCTCGTACGCGCCTGGAGCAACGTCTCCGCCGGCCGACCCGCCGCAGTGCCCCCCGTGGCGACGTCCATGCGGCGGTGGGCACGCGGCCTGCATGAAATCGCGGTCCGCACGGACATCGCTGCGCAACAACCGATGTGGCGACGCATCGTCGAGGGCGGCGATCCCGCTCTCGGATCTCGGCACCTGGATCCGGCCCGTGACCTCGCGGTCGCGACGAAGCACCTCGAGCTCGCGCTCGACGACCGCGCCACGGACGCCCTGGTGCGCCGAGGTCCGGCGGTGTTTCACGGGCACGCCCACGACGCGCTGGTTGCGGCACTTGCCATGGCGGTCACCGTGTGGCGTCGCCGCCGCGGCGTCGAGGCGCCCACCACCGCGATCCGGATGGAAGGGCACGGACGCGAAGACTCGGTGCTGCCCGGCGCCGACACCTCGCGCACCGTCGGATGGTTCACGACCGTCTATCCGATGAGGGTCGATCTCACCGACATCGACATCGACAGCGCCATGGACGGTGCGCCCGCGGCCGGTGCGGCCATCCGCGCCGCCAAGGAAGCCGTCGCCGAGATACCCGATGGCGGAATCGGTTACGGAATCCTGGACCTCGGTCTGACCGAACCTCAGATCGCCTTGAACTACCTGGGCCGGGTGTCGTCGTCCGACCTCCCGGAGGGCGCGGGATGGAGGCCGATCGCACGGTTCGGCGACCTCGTGGCGACGCCCGACGCGGACATGCCAGCCGACTCCGTGATCGGTATCGACGCCGTCGTCGAGGACGGCCGCCTCACTGCACGAGTCGGTTACCTCGACACGCTTCTCGAGCGAACCGATGCCGAGGAGCTGGTCGACCTGTGGCGATGCGCGCTGCTCGGTCTCGCCGCGCACATCGACTCCGACGACGCGGGTGGCCACACACCGTCCGATTTTCCCTTGATCAGACTGTCGCAGAACGCTGTCGACGACATCGTGAGTCGGTACCCGTCGACGGCGGATGTCTGGCCGTTGGCTCCGCTGCAGTCCGGACTGATGTTCCATGCGCTGCTGGCGCAGTCGACGGCCGATCTGTACATCGTCGAATCGGTGGTCGAGTTGGTCGGCGTAGTGGACACCGCACGATTGCACCGCGCCGCCCAAACCGTGCTGGACCGTCACGCGAACCTGCGTGCTGCGTTCGTGACCACCGCGGACGGAGGCGTTGCGCAGGTCGTCGTCGAAGGCGTCACGGTTCCGTGGCGCGAGATCGATCTGAGCTCGGAGCGCCACCCCGAGAACGCCTTTGCGCGGTCCGCCGACGCCCGGCGCTCCGAACCAGTGGACATCACCGCGCCACCGCTGATCGGTTTCACCCTGGTGACGATGGCCCCCGACCGGTGGCGCCTGGTCATCACCAATCATCACATCCTGCTCGACGGATGGTCGATGCCGTTGTTGCTGAACGACCTTCTGACCTGCTACGGCCAGGCCGGTGCGGCAGAGCCGACGCCGCGGCCCTTCCGGGACTACCTCGAATGGGTCGCGGCGGTCGACACCACGGCAGGCCTGGATGCCTGGACCGCTGCTCTGCGCGGAGTGGACGTGCCGAGCCGGATCGCGCGGGCGGCAGCCGGTTCGGGCACCTCGGGCGAGAGGCTGTTCGACCTCGACCAGGTCACCACGGCGCGAATCTCGCACGCGGCCAGATCGATCGGAGTCACGCTCAACACGATGGTGACGTTCGCGTGGGGCGTCGTACTCGGCACCCACACCGGCGGTCGCGACGTCGTCTTCGGTGCCACCGTATCCGGGCGACCACCCGAACTCGACGGCGCCGGATCGATGATCGGTCTGTTCATCAACACCATCCCCGTCCGAGTCGGATACGACCCCGCCGAAACCGTCGACATTGCCGTGACCCGGCTGCAAGCGGAGCAGGCCGCGCTGCTGCCACACCACCATGTCGAACTCTCCGCCATCGCCGCAGCCGTGGGTCCGGGCGTCGACTTCGACACGACCGTTGCGTTCGAGTCCTACCCGGTCGATCGAGACGCCATGACGGCATCGCTCGATCGGCAGGGCGGACCGACCGTGGCAGGCGTCGACGTGGTCGACGCCACGCACTACCCGCTGAGCCTGTCCGTCACCGTCGACGGCCGAATTCGAGTGCGCGCAACGTATCTCACCGGTGTCTTCGACCGAACCGCCGTCGACCGAATCGGCGGTCAGTTCCTGCGGGTCCTCGACGCCATGGGCCGCGACCCGCGGGGGCGCATCGGGGACATCGACATCCTCGGTGCGCGGGACCGAGAACTGATCGAATCGACCTGGAACGACACGGCGCGCCCCCTCCCTCCGACCACGTTGTCCGACCTCTTCCGCCTGCAGGTGGCCCGCACCCCCGACGCCGTCGCTCTGACTCTCGGCCGGGACCACCTCACCTATCAGGAACTGCACCGCCGCACGAAGTCCCTGGCGAGCAGACTCGCGGACCTGGGTGTGGGTCCCGAAACCGCAGTCGCAGTCGCCATGGACCGCTCGTTCGAGCTGATCGTGAGCATCTACGCGATCCTCGAGGCCGGCGGACATTACGTCCCGATCGACCCCGACCACTCCGTCGAACGGGCGGCCGCCATCCTCACCGAATCCGCTGCGATATTGGGTCTCACCGTGACGGCGTCGGCCGCCTCACTTCCGCAGACCGTGGCGTGGGTGGCGGTGGACGAGACCGTGCCCACACCCGACGTCGAGTGGTCGTCGCCGGCGCGTCCCGAGCACCTTGCCTACGTCCTGTTCACCTCCGGTTCCACAGGCCGACCCAAGGGTGTCGCCGTCACCCACGCAGCCATCACCGACCAACTACGCTGGCGCAGTTCGTATCTGACCCTCGGACCGGACGACGTCGTGGTCCAGAAGACACCCGTCACGTTCGACGTTTCGACCTGGGAGCTGTTTCTCCCGCTTCAGGTCGGGGCGCGCTTGGTGCTGGCCGAGCCCGGCGGTCACCGCGACCCGAGGTACCTCGTCGATCTGGTTCGGACACAACAGGTCACGGCCGTACACTTCGTGCCGTCGATGCTGTCGGCGTTCGCCGAGGAACCCGGCGCATCGGAGTGCGTCTCCCTCCGGCACATCCTGGCCTCCGGAGAATCGCTCACCGCGGACGTCGCACGACGGGCGCGGTCGATCGGTGCCGCTCGGGTGCACAACCTGTACGGACCGACGGAAGCCGCGATCGACGTCACCGCGCATCGCGTGACATCCGACGATCGCCTCTCGGTTCCGATCGGCAGGCCGGTATGGAATTGCACCGCAGCGGTTCTCGACGACCGACTGCGCACCACCCCGGTCGGTGTGGTCGGCGAGCTGTACCTGTCCGGAACCCAGCTCGCGCGCGGATACGTCGGTCGCCGTTCGGCCACCGCCGAGCGCTTCGTCGCCGCGCCGGGCGGTTCGAGGATGTACCGCACCGGAGACCTGGTGCGCTGGAGCGCGTCCGGTGAGCTGGAGTACGCCGGCCGCAGTGACGACCAGGTCAAACTGCGGGGCCAGCGCATCGAGCCGGGCGAGGTGGACGCTGCCCTTCTCACCCACCGGTCGGTTCGTCGCGCCGCGACGGTCGTTCACGAGGGCGAGCATCTGATCGCGTACGTGACCGGGGAGTCCATCGACAGATCCGATTTGATGCACGCCGTGGCGCAACGCCTTCCGCGGTTCATGGTGCCGTCCACCATCGTGGTGCTCGACGCGATGCCGGTCACCGACTCCGGAAAATTGGATCGGCGCGCACTGCCCGCCCCGGTGTTCTCGGCTGCTACGTTCCGCCCACCCGTGACGCCGGAAGAGCGGCTCGTCGCCGACGCGGTCGCCGACGTCCTGGGTACGACGGGCCCGGTCGGGCGTGACGACGACTTCTTCCTGCTCGGCGGAAACTCCATCGGCGCAACCACACTGGCGTCTCGGCTGCGCACCGCTTTCGGTGTGGAAGTGTCCGTGCGCACCGTGTTCGATGCGCCGACCGTCTCCGCACTCGCCCGAGCCATCGGCGAGACCGGCGGAACACCCACACGGCCGGCCCTGACTCCCCACACCCGACCCGACCGGATCCCCCTCTCGTTCGCGCAGCAACGGATGTGGTTCCTCAACCGATTCGACCGAAGCACCAACGCGTACGTCATGCCGATCGTGCTACGCGTCGACGGGGCACTGAACGTCCCCGCACTCGAGGCCGCGGTGATGGACGTGCTGGAGCGTCACGAGGTTCTTCGTACGATCTACCCGCACAGCGACGGCGCGCCGCAGCAACGGATTCTGGCCGCCGACGACATCACCCCGCCGGTCGCCGCGACCGTCGACGACATCGGCGACGTGGTCGCAGCGGCGCGGTTCGACGTCACACAGGACATTCCCGTTCGCATTCACCTCACCCGAATCGCCGACCAGCAGATGCTCGTCGTCCTGCTCCACCACATCGCGGCCGACGGATGGTCGTTGGCCCCGCTCACCCGCGACATCCTCCTCGCGTACGCGGCACGAGCGGACGGCGAGGCACCGTCGTGGTCGCCTCTTCCGGTGCAGTACGCCGACTACGCACTGTGGCAGTACGAGTTACTGGGAGAGGGTGACTCTCCCAGTTCACTCGCAGCCACCCAATCTGCCTATTGGCGTGCGCGATTGGCCGGGCTCGACGCGGCCCTGGATCTGCCGACCGACAGAGCGAGACCGGCCCGGCCCACCCACCGCAGTGACAAGGTCACGTTCACGGTCGACGGGGACACCACCACCGCACTGCGCACCGTGTCGGCCGCACGACGGGCAACCCTGTTCATGGCACTGCACGCGGCCCTGGCGGTCACGTTGGCGCGGTGGACCAGTCGTGACGACATCGCCGTCGGCACACCGGTCGCCGGTCGAAACGAGTCCGCGACGGCCGACCTGGTCGGCATGTTCGTCAACACCCTCGTGCTGCGCACGAAGATCGATCTCGGAGCGGCGTTCACCGATGTGCTCGGTCTCGGGCGCGACACCTGCCTCGACGCCTACGCGCACGCGGACATCCCCTTCGAGCGGCTGGTCGACGAACTCGACGTCGCCCGCACCACCTCGTACCACCCGCTCGTGCAGGTCATGGTGGCGTTCCAGAATCCCGTGGCACCGGCTCTCGAGGTTCCCGGTACGTCCGTGACCCCAGTCGACGTCGGCAGCGCCCCGGCGCATTTCGATCTCGTTCTCGACGTCACCGACAACGAAAGCGACGGTCTGGCCGCGTCGCTCACCTACGCGACCGACCTGTTCGACCGCGCGAGCGCACTGCGCTTCGTCGACCACCTCGGCCGCATCCTCACGGCGGTGGCAGCCGACCCCACCGCGGTGGTCGGTGACATCGAGCTGACAGATCCGGGTGATGTCTCCCGTTCGGGACTCCCCGCTGTATCCCCGAAGACGTTGCGAGACCTGATCGCCGACGCGGTAGCGACCAAGTCGGCCGAGCCTGCAGTCATCACCGACGACGTCGTCCTGACGTACGCGGAGCTCGACGCGCGCTCGGACCGACTGGCGCGGGTGCTGGGCGAGCGCGGAGCCGGACCCGACACCGTCGTAGCGCTGGCACTGCCGAGGTCCGTGGACTACGTCGTCGCGCTCTGGGCCACCGCCAAGGCCGGAGCAGCATTCCTGCCGCTGGACCCTGCGCAGCCCCTCGACCGACTGCGCCACATTCTCGCCGAATCCGGGGCGTTGCTCGGCATCACGACGGCCGAGCAGTCGTTGCCCGCGCTCGATTGGCTCGACTGGCTCGACGTCTATGCGGTGCCGAACTCGACGCAGCCACCCATAACCGAGCATCTGCACGTCGACAATCTTGCCTACGTGATCTACACCTCCGGCTCCACCGGCACCCCCAAAGGCGTTGCCATCACACACCGTGGGCTCCACAACGCCGTCGCCGATCAGCGGGATCGGTGCGGGGACGGGGCCGATGCCCGCGTCGTGACCGTCGCGGCAACGACTTTCGACGCATCGATCGCCGAATTCCTGGTCGCCCTGTCGATGGCGGCGCCTCTGATCGTCACCCCACCGTCGGTCTACGGCGGCGCGGAGTTGGAGTCGTTCATGCGCCGACACCAGGTGACCCACGCATTGGTGACACCGCGGGTGCTGGAATCGATGGATCCTCAGCACCTTCCAGCGCTCAGATCCCTCATCAGCGGCGGCGAAGCGTGCCCACCCACCGTCGTGCGAGACTGGGCTCCGAACCGCACCTTGTTCAACGATTACGGACCCACCGAGTCGACGATCTGGGCTGCGACGAGCGGTCCGCTGGCGGCAGACGATGCGGTGACGATCGGGACGCCCGTGCGCGGCCTACGCGCACGCGTGCTCGACCGGCGGCTCAACCCGGTCCCGCTCGGGGTGACCGGAGAGCTCTACCTCGTCGGCGACCAACTCGCTCGCGGGTACCTCGGGAACACCGCTCGGACCGCGGAGAGGTTCGTGGCGTCGCCGGGCGGGGTGCGCATGTACCGCACTGGTGACCTGGTCCGCTGGACCGAGCAAGGTCGGCTGATCTATCTGGGCCGCAGCGATTTTCAGGTCAAGCTGCGCGGACTGCGCATCGAACTCACCGAGATCGACGCTGCCCTGCGGAGCGAGCCCGCAGTTCGTCAGAGCGTCACCACCGTCCAGAACGAGCAACACCTCGTCTCCTACGTCGTCGGAGACGGGATCGACACCGATGCGCTCATGGCAGCTCTGGCCGCACGACTCCCGCGATACATGGTGCCCACCCGCATCGTCGACCTTCCCCGCTTGCCGCTGACCACGTCCGGCAAGCTCGACCGACGCGCCCTCCCGGTTCCCGTCTTCGCCCCCACGTCGTTCCGGGCGCCGATCACGGCGACCGAGCGGGCGATCGCGTCGTGCATCGGGGAGGTGGTGCACACTACGGACCCCATCGGCTTGGACGACGAATTCTTCGCGCTCGGTGGAAACTCCCTGACTGCAACCGGATTGGTCGCCCGGCTCAATGCACGGCTCGGGACGGACGTGCCGGTGCGCGCCGTGTTCGATGCGCCGCGGGTGGTCGATCTCGCATCGTTCGTCGACACCGCGGCGAACAGGTCGGACCGCACCCCGCTGGCTGCGGTCGAGCGACCGGACATCGTCCCGCTGTCGTACGCGCAGCAACGGATGTGGTTTCTCAATCGATTCGATTCCGGCACAACCACGTACGCGATTCCGCTGGCGCTGCGGCTCACGGGTGTCCTCGATCGGACCGCACTCGACGCGGCGGTCGGTGATGTCGTCGAGCGTCACGAGGTACTGCGCACCGTCTACCCGGAATCGGACGGATCTCCGTATCAGGTGATCTCGGCGAGCGACCCCGTACGGATCATTGCGGTGCCCGACGGCCGGATACACCACTTCGTATCGGCCCCCTTCGACGTACGGTCGGACATCCCGATCCGTGTCGGCGTGGTCGAGTCCGGCGAGAACGAGCGCATTCTGATCGTCGCCCTGCACCACATCGCGGCGGACGGGTGGTCGATGGCCCCGCTGACCCGTGACATCGTCACGGCATACTCTGCGCGCGCCGCCGGAACCGTCCCCGAGTTCCCACCGCTCCCCGTGCAGTACGCAGATTTCGCGGTGTGGCAACGTGATTCGCTCGGCCGGCCGGACGACCCTCGGTCGATGCTCGGCCGGCAACTGGCGTACTGGACGGACCACTTGACGGATTTGCCTGCCGTTCTCGACCTGCCCACCGACCGGCCACGCCCGGCGGTGGCGTCTCGATCCGGGGATCGCGTGCAATTCCGCATCGACGGCGACACCACGAGCGCCTTGCGGACTCTGGCCGCTCGCCACCGCGCGAGCCTGTTCATGGTGGTGCGGACGGCGTTCGCGGTCGCCCTGTCTCGATGGTCGGGGTCCGTCGACATCGCCATCGGCACCGCCGTTGCGGGGCGCACCGATCCGGCGTTGGACGATCTGGTCGGGATGTTCGTCAACACCGTGGTGCTCCGAACCGTCGTCGATCCGATGCGCTCGTTCGACGACACCCTGTCCGACGACCGAGAGGACACCCTGCGGGCCTTCGAGCGTACGGACCTCCCGTTCGACGTTCTCGTCGAAGAACTGGACGTGGTGCGCAGCACCGCACACCACCCGTTGGTCCAAGTGATGCTGGCGTTCCAGAACACGACGCCGGCGAGGCTGGAGATGCCGGGACTGACCGTCGAGCCGATCGACCTCGGTAGCGCTCCCGCCGTCGCGGATCTGATCCTGGACGTCACCGAGACCGCCGACGGGTTGGACGCCTCCGTCACCTACGCGGTGGACCTGTTCGACCGCGCCACAATCGAGCGATTCGCGGCGCTCGTCGTGCGCGTCCTGACATCGGTTGCGGCGCAGCCGTCGGATGCGGTGGGCAGCATCGACGTCCTGGAACCGGGCGAGCGCGCGGATCTGCTCGGCCGCACCGGGGGTACCGCGATGCCGCCGAGACCGCTGCGCGACATTCTGGCCGACGCGGTGGCGACAGATCCGTCGGGACTTGCCGTCATCACCGACGACAGCACTCTGACCTACGCAGAACTGGACGAGTGCTCGGATCGGCTCGCGCGCGTGCTGCTCGGGCGCGGAGCCGCCCCCGACGTGGTTGTGGCACTGGCACTCCCGCGGTCGGTCGACTATCTCGTCGCCCTGTGGGCGGTCACCAAGACCGGCGCCGCATTCTTGCCTCTGGATCCGACGCATCCGCTGGACCGGTTGCGCCACATCGTCACCGAGTCGGGGGCCGTCCTCGGTGTCGCCACCGACGGCAACGCGTTACCGCACCTCGACTGGGTGCATCCGGGCGCGCTCCCCGACGACGTTCCGGCGGCGCCGGCGCCGGCGCACGTCGACAACCTCGCCTACGTCATCTACACCTCCGGCTCCACCGGCACCCCCAAAGGTGTTGCGGTCACGCACCGCGGACTGCACAACGCACTGGCCGACCACCGCCTCGAACGCGGCTCGGATCCCCGAGTTCTCGCCGTCTCCTCGCCCACCTTCGACGCATCCGTCGGCGAGGTGCTGATCGCGGCGGCGTTGGCCGCTCCTCTGGTCATCGCGCCTCCCACCGTGTTCGGTGGCGACGCTCTGACCGCGTTCCTCGAAGGCCACCGAGTCACCCATGCGATGCTGACTCCGCGCGCACTCGAGTCGCTGGACCGCACCCGGCTCGGCGGCCTGCGCATCGTGCTCAGTGTCGGCGAGGCCTGCCCACCCGATCTTGCCGCAGCCTGGGCGCCGAACCGGTTGCTGTACAACGAGTACGGGCCCAGTGAGACCACCATCTGGGCCACCTCCGCGGGACCGATGACTGCGGACGGCACGGTCACCATCGGTCGACCCCTGCGCGGGCAGTACGCGTGGGTGCTCGACTCCCGATTCGCTCCCGTCCCCGTCGGGGTCGTCGGCGAGCTGTATCTGACGGGGGATCAGCTCGCCCGCGGGTACATTGGCAACCCGGCTCGTACCGCGGAGAGGTTCGTCGCTGCGCCGGGCGGCGCGCGCATGTACCGTTCCGGCGATCTCGTCCGCTGGAACACCCGAGGTGAACTGGTCTATCTCGGCCGCAGCGACTTTCAGGTCAAACTCCGCGGGCTTCGGATCGAGCTCGACGAGATCGATTCCGCACTGTGCCTCCACCCCACCATCCGTCAGTCGGTCACCGTCGTCACCGACGATCACCTCGTGTCCTACGTGGTCGGCCACGGTATCGACACGGGCATCGGCATCGACATCGATTCGGTGGCAACTCTTGTGGCGAGCAGAGTGCCCCGCTACATGGTTCCGGACCGGATCGTCGAGCTCGACCAACTGCCCCTGACCACCTCCGGCAAAGTCGATCGCCGGGCACTGCCCGCACCGGCTGTCGTGCCGGCGGAGTTTCGTCCGCCGGTCACCGCGGCAGAGGTCGCCGTGGCCACGGCCATCGCCGACGTGCTGTCGGTGGACGTCGAACGGATCGGGCTGGGGGACAACTTCTTCGCGCTCGGCGGCAACTCGCTGTCCGCGACCCGCGTCGTGTCCCGCCTGAGTGCCGCCGTCGACGCCGACGTGTCCGTACGCGCCGTCTTCGAGGCGTCCGACGTCGCGTCACTGGCATCCCTGGTCGAGCAGGCGCCGTCGTCGGGCAGGATTCCGCTCGCGGCGATGGATCGGCCCGATCGGCCGCCGCTGTCGTTCGCCCAGAGCAGGATGTGGTTTCTCAATCGATTCGACCGCAGCGCAGCCAGTTACACCATTCCGGTTGCGCTGCGTCTGACCGGCGAACTCGACGTCGCCGCGCTGAAGTCCGCGATCGATGACGCCGTGGAACGTCACGACGTGCTGCGCACGGTGTACCCGGAGTTCGATGGGGTGCCCTACCAGAAGGTGCTCCCGGCGCAATCCGTACCACTGACACCGATACTCGTGTCGGAATCGGACGTCGCAACCGCCATGGCCGAGTTCGCCACGGCCGCTTTCGATGTCACCACGGACACGCCGATGCGCGTGATGCTGCTGTCGACGAGCGCGAGCGACCACGTGATCGTGATCGTCGTGCATCACATCGCCGCCGACGGATGGTCCATGGCCCCGCTCACCCGTGATGTGATCGCGGCGTACACGGCGCGCGCCGCCGGGACCGCTCCGTCGTTCCTTCCCCTTCCCGTGCAGTACATCGACTACGCGATGTGGCAGCGCGCTGTCGTCGGTGAGCGAGCAGAACAGCAGCTCGACTACTGGAAGACCCGATTGGCCGGTGTGCCCGATGCACTCGATCTGCCGACGGACCGACCGCGTACCGATCGGCCCACCCGTCGCAGCGGGCGCGTCCCCGTCGTGCTGGGCCCCGGCCTGACTGCGAGACTTCGCGCTTTCGCCGCCGAACGCGAGGCGACGCTGTTCATGGTGCTGCAGACCGCGCTCGCGGTGACACTGGCGCGCTGGTCCGGTACCGACGACATCACCGTAGGGATTCCTACCGCCGGTCGAGGTGACCCGCTTCTCGACGACCTCGTCGGCATGTTCGTCAACACTGTGGCCGTACGCACCGAAGTGCGACCGGCACAGACGTTTTCGGAGCTGGTGCGCCGTTCACGCACCGACGCGTCAGCCGACATGGGCCACGCGGACATTCCGTTCGAGCAGGTCGTCGAGGCTCTCGACCCGATCCGCAGCACCGCCCACCACCCCGTGTTCCAGGTGCTGCTGGCGTTCCAGAACACCACACCACCCGAGCTCGAGCTGCCTGGCCTGACCATCGCACCCGTGCACGCGGACACCGGTGTGACGCAGTTCGACCTGACCCTCGATCTCACGGACCGACCCGACGCCGCAACGTTGGACGGAGCCATCACGTACGCCCGCGATCTGTTCGACGCGGCGACGATCGACCGACTCGTCGACATGTTCGTCCGCATCGTCGAGGGCGCTGTCGCCGAACCCGATCGGCCCGTCGGCGACATCGACCTGCTCGATGCTGCGCAGCGCCGTGCCGTCCTCGACCGGACCGGTGGCGCACACCGTGCCCCGACGACGCTGCCGGCGATTCTGACCGCTCTCGCCGACGAGATTCCCGACGCCGTCGCGATCGTCGACGGTGACCGCAACGTCAGCTACGCAGAATTGAGCCGACGCTCCGACCGGCTGGCTCGTGCGCTGCTGTCGGCCGGAGCCGGCCCCGATATCGTCGTCGCGTCGGCACTGACGCGGTCGGTCGAGTCGATGGTCGCACTGTGGGCCGTCACCAAAGCCGGCGCCGCGCTTCTCCCGGTCGACCCCCGATTCCCCTCTGCGCGAATCGAATCGATGCTCGCCGAGTCCGACGCCCTACTCGGGCTGACGACCACTGCAGAACGCCCAGACGAGAGCGACTTCTGGTGGTGCCTCGACGACCGCGACGCGCTCGCCCGACTGAACGAGATCGAGGACGGGCCGCTCGCCGACGACGAACTGCCGGCGCCGCTGCATCCGGACAACCTGGCGTACGTCCTGTTCACGTCCGGATCGACCGGCCGACCCAAGGGTGTCGCCGTGACCCATGCGGGTCTCGAGAACGCCGTCGCTCACCACCGCAGCCGATGGGACCGGCCGGAGGACCCTCGTGTCGCGGGTCTGGCACCGACGACGTTCGACACTTCCATCGGAGAATTGATCCTCGTCGTCGGGTTGCGAGGCACCCTGGTGATCGCGCCGCCCGCGGTGTACGGCGGCGACGAACTCTCCGTTGTGCTTCGCCGGCACCGCGTCACCCACGCCCTCATCACGCCCCGCGCGCTGGCGACCGTCGATCCCGACGGACTCGACCACCTCGAGCACGTGATCAGCGTCGGCGAGGCGTGCCCACCGGAGCTCGTGTCCATGTGGGCACCCTCGCAGCGCATGTACAACGACTACGGGCCCACCGAAACCACCGTCTGGGCAACGGCATCGGGCCCCATGACTGCAGGCGAGCCGGTGACGATCGGCTCCGCTGTTCGAGGTGTGCGCACGCTGGTACTCGACCGTCGTCTGCATCCCGTTCCGGTGGGGGTGACGGGTGAGCTGTACCTGTCCGGCCCTCAGTTGGCGCGCGGGTACCTCGGTCGACACGCGCTGACGGCGGAGCGGTTCGTCGCCGAGGCCAACGGCGTCGGCGGGTCCAGAATGTATCGGACCGGCGACCTGGTGCGGTGGGACGAGGACGGAGAGCTGATCTACCTGGGCCGCAGCGATTTCCAGGTCAAGGTACGAGGACAGCGAATCGAACTCGGCGAGATCGACTCCGCCCTGCTCGCGCAGGAGGGAGTGGACACGGCCGCGACGATCGTCCACCACGACGCGTCGGTCGGCGACCGTCTCGTGTCCTACGTCAGCGCGACGAACGGATCGTTGGACACGTCCGCACTGCTTCGCGGGGTCGCGGACACGGTGCCGCAGTACATGGTGCCCACGCAGATCATCGAAGTCGACGCGCTTCCGCTGACGACATCGGGCAAGCTGGACCGTCGACGGTTACCGGCCCCCGTCGTGGTCCCGGCCGTGTTCCGGGCGCCGGTCACCGCGACCGAACGCGCTGTGGCCGACGCCGTCGCCGAGGTCCTGGGACTCGACCGGGCCGACGTCGGCCTGGACGACGACTTCTTCGCGCTCGGCGGGAACTCCTTGGCCGCAACACGACTGGCCGCTCAGATCACTCGGTCCACGTCGATCGACGCGCCGCTGCGCACCATCTTCACGCGCGGGACCGTCGAAGCGATTGCGGCGCAGATCGATACGACGACGTCCACCGCATGGGAGACCGTCGTGGCGCTCGACGCGGGAGGTGACGGTGCGCCGGTGTTCTGCATCCATCCCATGCTCGGACTCGCGTGGCCCTACGTCGAGCTTGCGAGCCGCATCGGCGAGGGGCGCACCGTCTTCGGCGTCCACTCCCCTGCACTCACTGACGACGAGTTCGACCCGAACACCATGTCGGCGTTGCTCACTCGCTACGTCGACGAGATCAGGAAGGTGCACCCTTCGGGTCCGTTCCATCTGCTCGGTTGGTCGATCGGCGGGGTGCTGGCGCAGGCGATCGCCGAACGCATGGCTGCGGACGGGCACGGCGCCGACATCGTCTCGCTCACCATGCTCGACCCCGTGCACAGCATCACCCCCGGGGACGAGATCAAGACCCGCCAGTTCCACAGCCTGTACGGCGACGCCGCCGCTGAAAACCCGTCGGTGATGCCGATCGACTCGGTGCGCGACATCTGGCAGTCCATGGGCGGCGATGCGCTCCCGGTATCGGACGAGCAGGCCCTGCGCGTCACCCGCGCCATGCTGCGCATTCACGCTCTCGTCGACGTCCACGAACCGCGGCCGTGGAACGGACCTGTCCTGCTGGTCGATTCCGACGTCACGACGGCGGAACTCTCCCGAGTGTCGGACTTCTGGGCGCCCTACTGCGACGGGCCGACAACGACAGCGTCGGTGCCGTCACGACACGGCGACATGATGACGGCCCGCGCCGTGGACCACATCGCGCCGCACGTTCTCCGGTGGATCGAGGAGAGGGACTAGCGCCCGGTGTACGTGGCCTTACCGGGCCCCACGTCGAGGAAGCTGCGCACCGCGCCCTTCAGGTCCTCGGTCTCGAACAACGCGCCCGAGACGGCGGACGTGATCGAATCGGCATGTCGCACACCGCCGGAGCGCCAAGCACCGATGATCTCCTTGGTCGCCGCGTGCGCGCGGGTCGGGCCGTCGGCGAGACGGGCGGCCAACGCGCGAGCGGCAGTGTCGACGTCGTCGTGAATCTGGTTGACGACACCCCACTCCAACATCGTCGCGGCGTCGTACAGATCGCCGGTCATCACGAACTCGCGTGCCCGCCCCGACCCGGCGCGCTCGGCCATCCGCTGCGGTCCACCCATCGACGGGGTCAGTCCCACAACGGTTTCGACGAGACCGAACTTCGCTCTCGGCGCGGCCAGGATGATGTCGCACGCCAGCGCGATCTCGAGCGCCGCCGTCAGCGTCAGCCCGTGCGCCGCGTAGACGACCGGGCAGGGCAGATCCTCGAGAGGATGCGCGATCTGCGCGAACATGTCCTCCCAGAGGGCAGTGCCCTCGGCCTCGGTGAGCCCGTCGAACACGTGGACGTCGACCCCTCCGGAGACGACTTTGCCCTCGGCCCGCAGGAGCAGGGCGCGCGGCGGGTGCTCGGTGAGCGACGCGATGTCCTCGATCACCGCGTCGAACATGGCCTGATCGAACAGATTCAGGCCACCGTCGTCGAAGGTGAGAATGGCCAGTTCGGCGCCGGCGTCGGTGGTGGTGCGCTCGAGGCGGGTGGGTTGCAGCGTCATGGTTGTCACTTTCTCATGCCATCGAATTTCTCACGCCATGGATTCCAGAGCTTCGTCCACGTGCCGAGCGCACCGGTCCAGGTCGCTGGGGTCGGGACTGGAGGCCTCGACCGCGCGACGGAGAGCACGAAGCTTCTCCTGTACGCATTCGCGAATGTCGTCGTGCACCGTGGCGAGGCCGATACGACGCGCCAACCTGATGACGGCCTCCACGGCGATCGGGTCGTCGGCGACGCACACGCGGATGGCGTCGAAGACGTCGTCGAGCAGCTCGACCACGGGTACCCGCGTGACCGTCAGGCGCGGGACGCCCTCGTCGTCCGTTCGGCCCGTCAGCGGAACGGGACGGCGACTGAGAGGAACCAGGCCGACCGCCAGCTCGTCGAGGGCGTTGCGGGCCGTGTACGGGTCGTTCGTGCTGGCGGACAGCGCGCGCACCGCCATCTCGGTGAGCTGCTGCGTCGCGAAGGTGATGTCTTGCCTCGGGGTGCGACTGTCGCCGAGCCGCACCGCGGAGCGAACGTCATCGGCCATCTCGGACGACGACACGACCGCGATGATCTCGCCGGCGACCAGGTGATGGCCGCTGCGGACCCGCAATTCGCACACGCAGTCGTGCCGGCGCGCCGCCTCGAGCAATGCACTTTCGTCGATGGACACCACGAAGCCCGACGACTTGGCGACTACCGTCGAAAGCGACACGGCGTCGAGCGCGGGGGCAGCCACGGCATTGTCCGGTTGCTCTGCTGGATACAGCATGTCCACTGCGTCCACCAGTTCGCGGCGGACACGGGCGGACAGCGTCGACACTTGGATCGAGTTCGCGATGTGGTGAATGAAGTACACCAGGACGGCAACGTCGACCACCGCGAGCAGCACCGCGACGTTGACGGCGATGTCGGGCACGAAGGCGATGTGATCGTCCGCTGCCGATCGGATGGACCGCAGCACCATCAGCGCGTAGAGGAACGTCGCCCCGAACATGCCCAGCACGAACTGGTTTCCGCGATCCGCCATGAAGTTTCGGACGAGCCGCGGACCATACGTCGAACTGGCCGTGGCCAACACCGAGATGGTGATGGAGAACGAGGTAGCCGCGACACCGAGCATCGATCCGCCGATCGCGCCCAGAATGTCGCGGCTTCCGCTCGCGCCCACCCGGTAGAACAACGCGCCCCAGGCACCGAAGTCCGTGTTGGACAGCCGCCGGTCGAACGTGATGAGCCCTTGGGCGAGTGCTACCGCAGCAAGACCGAGGACGGCGGGCAGGAACCAGAACGTGTCGCGAGCGCGCAGAAGTGCTGCGCGGGTGTCGGCCATTCCGTCAGCCTAGGGGCCCGCAACCACCTTGGCCGGAGCCGCTTTCTCTGCCGCCATCCCTGCATGCTCACCGAACGCCGGCCGCGCGTAGAACGCGCACGCGATCGCGCCCAGTAACAGCACCGCGGCGGGGAGGTACAACGACTGCGCCAGTGCGGAGCTGAACCCGTCAGCGATCATGGCGGGAACTCGGCCCGACTGGATTTCGGCGCCCGCGCCCGATGCCTGGACGGGCAGTTCGGCGGCGATGCGGTTCTGCATCAACACCCCGATTCCCGCGCTGCCGAGCACAGATCCGAACATCCTGGTCGTGTTGTAGACGCCGGAACCGGCGCCCGCCTGACTCAACGGCAGGTTCCGAGTTGCGGTGGCGCCCAGCGGGGCCCAGATCATCGCGTTCGCGACACCCATCACGCCGACCGGCAGGATCAGCTGCCAGATCGGAGCCGACGGGGTCATCACCGTCGTGAGCCATACCAACGCGATGGCGAGGAGAAACAAGCCGGTCCCCGCGATGTAGCGCGGGTGCACCTTGTCCACCTGCTTGCCGACCACCGGCGCCAACGCGCCCGTCAAGATGGCCATCGGGACGAAGGTGAGTGCGGCGCGCGTCGGCGACAGCCCGGTGCCACTCTGCAGGAAGAGCATGACCGGCAGCATCATTCCCGACATCGCGAACCCCATCGTGCCGATCGCGATGTTGGAGATGGAGAAATTGCGGTCCTTGAACAGGCCGAGCGGGACCAACGGTTCGTTCTTGTTTCGGGCCTGCCAGTAGACGAAGGCAGCGAAGACGGCGATGCCGAAGATGATGGACGTCCAGATCCAGGCGTTCCAGCTGTGTTTCTGGCCTTCCTGGATTCCGAACACGAGGAAGAAGAGTCCGACCGCACTCAACACCACACCGAGAATGTCGAAGGTGTGCTCGTTGGTCGGCAGCGTGGGCACGAACTTCACAGCCAGAACGACGGCGACTATGCCGACCGGGATGTTGATGAAGAAGATCCACTCCCAGCCCAGCGAATCGACGAGGACGCCGCCGAGAAGCGGTCCGACGAGAGTGGCGACGCCGGCGACGGCACCCCAGACGCCCATCGCGGTTCCGCGCTTGTCCTTGGGGAAGATGCGGGTGATCACGGCCATGGTCTGCGGGGTGATCATCGCGGCACCGACGCCCTGCACGGCGCGGGCGGCGATCAGCATCTCGATGGACCCGGAGAGACCACACCAGAGCGAGGCGAGCGTGAAGACGATCAGGCCGCCGATGTAGAGGTTCTTGGGGCCGAACCGGTCGCCGAGACGCCCGGTGACCAGCAGCGGCACTGCGTACGCGAGCAGGTAGGCGCTGGTGACCCAGATGACGTTGTCGATGCCGGTGTTCAGGCCCGTCAGGATGGCGGGCTGCGCGACGGCGACGATCGTGGTGTCGACCAGGATCATGAAGAAGCCGAGGCAGAGCACCCACAGTGCAACCCAGGGGTTGGTCTGCGGCGCGGTGCCGGTGGTGGGAGTGGTCATCGGTTTCCTTTTGCGAGTTCGTGGGGTTGCCATTCGAGTGCGCCGCTGTCTATGTCGACGACGAAAGCACGCAGCCACGACAATTCGGCTGTGCGCATGGCGACGGTGTATTCGAGTCCGACGTAATAGATGCGTTTTTCGCAGACGGACTCCGCGATGAGCAGTAGTTCGTCGAGATCCTTCTGGAGCAGTGCCACGCGGTTCTTCAACAACTCCGACGCGGTCTCGGCACTGAGGTTGTGCGCCTCGGACAGTGCGAGGGTGAACTGCGGATATTCTTCGGCAGGTGCGGAGAGAAGTTCCGTGAGCCGTTCTCGCAGAGCATCTTTGCCCGCATCGGTGACTTCGTAGGTGGTGCGTTCGGGGCGGTTGCCGTCGCGGTCCGTGCCGACGGATGCCACGAGTTCACGCTCGGCCAGGCGGTCGACCGTGTGGTACAGCGAGCCCGGCCTGATCTTGAGCAACCGGTCTTCCTTACGTGCGATCAGCAATTGATACATCTCGTACGGGTGCATGGCGCGTTCGAACAGCAGGGCGAGGACGGCGATGGCCATAGGGGTCAGAGGTGTTGCTGCCATACCGATTCCCCCTAACCGGACAAATTGCCCCGTGTCGAATATTCCAAGTGGAATATACGGCGTGGAATGGGTGCGACGCAACCTGGACCGGACGGCGCCGCGCTAGCGTGGTTCCCGTGAATTCCCACCAGATCGACATCGTCCGACTCGCGTGGGCGCGTGCACTGGGACTTCCCGACGACGCGTTCCTCGAGCCCCGCACCCGAGTCGTGGCCGAGGACGACGACACCGACACGATCGATTTCGTCGTGCTCGACGGCCGCAGCGCCCTCACCGGGCCGTCGTGGGCCATCGCCCGTGCCGACGGCATGAGCAACGAGGAACTGGCCACGCGTGACGGGATCCGCGGTCTCGCCGGCCAGCGCGCCGGACGGTGCGCCGGACCGACCACTCTCGCGTACGCGGACGAGGTACGCGGCGATGTCGGACAAGAGAGTCCGCTGATTTCCCACGACCTGAATCATGTTCTGACACTGGAACACAGCGTGCCGCCCGACGACGCCGCCGAAGCCGACATCGCCCGCAAACGCAACTGGTTCACCGTCATGGACGACTCGGAGGGCGAGGACTCGGCCAAGCCAGCGTCCGGTGCGGGTTACGTCGAGTTCCACGGCTTCGTCGCCGACATGGGAGTGCTGACGGCGTCGGATCATCGACGTCGGGGATACGGCTTCACCGCCGGGCGACTGGCCACCAACGACGCCATCGACGCCGGGCTCGTTCCGCAGTGGCAGGCCCACGTCGACAACCTCGCCGGACGACTGCTCGGCCAAGCATTGGGCTACGTCGAACTAGGGGTGCGGACGCAGGTGCGGCTCACCAGTACGTTGGAGGCATGAGCAACGAGGGTTCGTACGTCGAGCAGGACGAGTTCAACCGCGACACCAACTACATCGAGGACCGCATCACGGCGGACGGCGGTGACGGGTGGAAGGTGGAGCCGGATCGCTATCGCTTGGTCGTGGCCCGCGCCTGCCCCTGGGCCAACCGCGCGATCATCGTGCGCAGGCTTCTCGGCCTCGAAGACGTTCTCTCCATGGGCATCTGCGGTCCGACGCACGACAAGCGAAGCTGGACATTCGATCTCGACCCCGACGGCCTGGACCCGGTGCTGAAGATCCCACGCATCCAGGACGCGTACCTCGCTCGCTTCCCCGACTATCCCCGCGGTATCACCGTGCCCGCCGTGGTGGAGGTCTCCTCGGGCAAAGTCGTCACCAACGACTACCCGCAGATGACGCTGGACTTCTCGACCGAATGGACGCAGTACCACCGCGACGGCGCGCCCAACCTCTACCCCGATGCGCTGCGCAGCGAGATCGACGAAGTAGCCGAACTGGTGTTCAAGGACGTCAACAACGGCGTCTACCGCTGCGGCTTCGCCGGCTCACAGGAGGCGTACGACAAAGCCTACGACCAACTGTTCTCCCGGCTGGACTGGCTCGAAGAGCGCCTCTCGAGGCAGCGATTCCTCGTCGGCGACACCATCACCGAGGCCGACGTGCGCCTGTTCACCACGCTCGCCCGCTTCGACGCCGTCTACCACGGGCACTTCAAGGCCAACCGCAACAAGCTCATCGAGATGCCGGCGCTGTGGGGATACGCACGAGACCTGTTCCAGACCCCCGGGTTCGGCGACACCACCGACTTCGTGCAGATCAAGCAGCACTACTACATCGTCCACAAGGACATCAATCCGACGCAGATCGTGCCGAAGGGGCCGGACCTGTCGAATTGGCTGACCCCGCACCGCCGGGAACAGCTGGGCGGCAGGCCCTTCGGTGACGGCACTCCCCCGCCGCCGCCGAAGCCCGACGAGGTCGTGGACCCAGCGCACTCGGCCTAGGGTCGCAGCGTCAGAATCCGGGGCCCGTCCTCGGTCACGGCGACGGTGTGTTCCCAATGGGCGCTTCGGGATCCGTCGGTGGTGACGACGGTCCACCCGTCGCCGAGAACGTCGGTCTCGTAGGTTCCGAGGGTCAGCATGGGCTCGATCGCCAAGGTCGATCCCACCACCAACTCGGGTCCCTTACCGGGCGCGCCCTCGTTGGCGAGGAACGGCTCCATGTGCATCTCGCGGCCGATGCCGTGCCCGCCGTAACCGTCGACGATTCCGTAGCTGCGCCCGTGTGCCTTCTCGGCGGCGTGAGTGCCTTGTTCGATGGCCCAGGAAACGTCGGTGAGGCGGTTGCCGGGCACCATCGCGGCGATACCGGCTTCCATCGACAAGCGTGTCGCCTCGCTGAGGCGGGCGTCTGCCTCGATGACCTCACCGATTCCGAACGTCCACGCCGAGTCGCCGTGCCAACCGTCGAGGATGGCCCCGCAATCGATCGAGACGAGGTCACCCTCGCCAAGGACGACAGCACTGCTCGGAATGCCGTGCACCACAACCTCGTTCACGGAGCTGCAGATACTGCCGGTGAAACCGTGGTACCCGAGGAACGACGGAACCGCGCCAGCGTCACGGATGACCGACTCGGCCACCTCGTCGAGTTCGAGCGTCGAGACACCCGGCTTCGCGTGTTCCTTGACCGCGACCAAGGCCCGACCGACGACGGCACCCGCGGCTTCCATCGCGTCGAGCTCGCCCGCGCTCTTGAACGGGACCACCTTGCGTTTGCGTCCGAACCCCATGCTTACTCGAGCGCGTCCAGGACTTTGCGGTTGACGTCGTCGACGTCGCCCTCGGCATCGATGGTGACCAACCGGCCGTGGTCCTTGTAGTAGTCGAGCAGCGGCGAAGTCTCGTCGCGGTAGACCTTCATACGATTGCGAATGACGTCCTCGGTGTCGTCCTCACGTCCGCGCGCGAGCATGCGCTCCACGACGACGTCCTCGTCGATGACGAAGGAGACGACCGCGTCGAGCTTCTTGTCCAGCTCGGCGAGGATCTCGGCGAGCGAATCGGCCTGACCGACGGAACGAGGAAAACCGTCGAGGATGAAGCCACCCGTCGCGTCGGGCTCGGCGACACGGCTGCGCACCATGTCGACCGTCAGCTCGCTCGGCACGAGATCGCCCGCGTCGAGGTACTTCTTGGCTTCGATTCCGAGTGGGGTGGACTCGCCGATGTTCGCGCGGAAGAGGTCTCCGGTGGACACGTGCGGGATGCCGAGCTTCTCCGACAGGAGCTTTGCCTGAGTGCCCTTGCCGGCACCGGGAGGACCGAGGAGAACGAGTCTCACTTGAGGAACCCTTCGTAGTTGCGCTGCATGAGCTGGCTCTCGATCTGCTTGACCGTGTCCAGGCCGACGCTCACCATGATGAGCACCGCCGTGCCGCCGAAGGGCAGGTTCTGGCCACCACCGGAGCTACCGATGTCGAGGAACAGATTGGGGAGAACCGCGATGGTGCCGAGATAGATGGCACCGGGCAGCGTGATGCGACTGAGAACGAAATTCAGGTAGTCGGCCGTGGGTTGACCCGGCCGGATACCCGGAATGAAGCCGCCGAACTTCTTCATCTCGTCGGCACGTTCTTCTGGGTTGAACGTGATGGCGACGTAGAAGTAGGTGAAGAAGACGATGAGGCCGAAGTAGATGAGGATGTAGACCGGGTTCGCCGGGTTCACCAGATACGTGTTGATTGCCCTCTGCCACCAGCTCGGGTCCGCTGCCGTCGTGGCGTTGGTGAGCTGGGCGATGAGGTTCGGAAGGTAGAGCAGCGACGACGCGAAGATCACCGGGATGACGCCGGCCTGGTTGACCTTGAGCGGCAGGTACGTCGACGATCCGCCGTACATCTTGCGGCCGACCATGCGCTTGGCGTACTGCACCGGGATACGGCGCTGGCCCTGCTCGACGAAGACGACGCCGGCGATGATGAGCAGCGCTGCGACACACACGAGGCCGAAGACCAGGCCGCCGCGGCTGTCGAGGATGGACTTGCCCTCGGACGGGATACGCGACGCGATGCCGGCGAAGATGAGGAGCGACATACCGTTGCCGACGCCGCGCTCGGTGATGATCTCGCCGAACCACATGACCAGGGCCGCACCGGCCGTCATGACGAGCACGATGATGACCAGGCCGAAGATGGACGTGTCGGCGATGATGTCGAGGTTGCAGCCCTGCAGCAGCTGGCCTCGCGAGGCGAGCGCGACCAGCCCGGTGGCCTGCAGAACGGCCAACGCGATCGACAGATACCGCGTGTACTGCGTCATCTTGGCCTGACCGGCCTGGCCCTCCTTGCGGAGTTCCTCGAAACGCGGGATCACGACGGTCAGCAGCTGAACGATGATGCTGGCGGTGATGAAGGGCATGATGCCGATCGCGAACACCGACAGCTGCAGCAGCGCGCCGCCGGAGAACAGGTTGATCAGCGAGTAGATACCGGCCGACGATCCGCCGGACACCTGGTCGATGCACTGACGCACGTTGCCGTAGTCGACGCCGGGCGACGGAAGCGTCGCGCCGAAGCGGTACAGAGCGATCAGGCCGAGCGTGAAGAGGATCTTCCGCCTCAGGTCCGGAGTCCTGAGGGCCGACACGAGGGCGGAAAGCAAAGATCCTCCTGGGACGGGTATCTGAAAAGAACGAAAGGAGCCCGGTGCGAGGCAACGGGACCGCCGCTAAGCACTCTAACAGCGGGTGATCGACGACCGACCTGGCCAGTCGGGCGATCTACGAAAGGCAATGGCCGCAGCACGACGGTGGTCGTGCCGCGGCCATTCCTCACGCGGTGTTTCTTACAGCTCGGTGACGGTTCCGCCGGCTGCACTGATCTTTTCCTTGGCACTGCCGGTGAACTTGTCGGCAGTGATGTTGGCCTTCACCGAGAAGTCGCCGTCGCCGAGGATCTTGACGAGACGGTTCTTGCGAACTGCACCCTTGGCGACCAGATCGTCCTTGCTGATCTCGCCACCTTCGGGGAACAGACGCTCGATGTCGACCAGGTTCACGACCTGGTACTCGATGCGGTTGCGGTTCGTGAAGCCCTTGAGCTTGGGAAGCCGCATGTGCAGCGGCATCTGTCCACCCTCGAAGCCGGCCGGGGTGTTCTTGCGAGCACCCGTGCCCTTGGTTCCGCGACCACCGGTCTTGCCTCGCTTGCCGCCTTCACCGCGACCGATGCGGATCTTGGCGCTCTTCGAACCCGGAGCCGGGCGAAGGTGATGCAGTTTGATGGTCACTTCGTGACCTCCTCAACGACTACGAGGTGGCGCACCACGTTGATCAGACCGCGGTTCTGCTCGTTGTCCTCGCGAGTCACCGTCTGGCGGATCTTCTTGAGGCCCAACGTACGCAGGCTGTCGCGTTGGTTCTTCTTCTGACCGATGGAGCTCTTGATCTGGGTAACTTTCAGGTCAGCCATGAGATGCACTCCCTGCTGCTGCGGCGCGGGCACGAAGCATGCCGGCGGGAGCGACGTCCTCGATCGGCAGGCCACGACGGGCCGCAACCTCTTCCGGACGCTGCAGAGCCTTGAGTGCTGCAACGGTGGCGTGGACGACGTTGATCGCGTTGTCACTACCGAGCGACTTGGCGAGGATGTCGTGAACGCCGGCGCATTCCAGCACGGCACGCACCGCGCCACCGGCGATGACGCCGGTACCGGGGCTGGCCGGACGCAACATCACGACGCCGGCCGCAGCCTCACCCTGAACGGGATGCGTGATGGTGCTGCCGATCAGCGGGACACGGAAGAAGCTCTTGCGAGCCTCCTCGACGCCCTTCTGAATGGCCGCGGGAACTTCCTTGGCCTTGCCGTAGCCGACGCCGACCAGACCGTTGCCGTCACCGACGATCACGAGGGCGGTGAAGCTGAAGCGACGACCACCCTTCACGACCTTCGAGACGCGGTTGATCGCGACTACGCGTTCGAGGTTGTTCTTCTCCTGGGCGTTGCCGCCCCGAGAATCCCGACCGCCGCGACCGCCGCGGTCGTTACCTCCACCGCGGTTGTCACCTCCGGCTGCGTTGGGTCCTCCAGTGTTGGGTCCGGCGGGGCCGCTTCCGCCGTCACGCCGTTGACGTCCCGGCATCAGGCTGTCCTTCCGTTGGTATGTGTGGTCATCAGAATTTGAGCCCACCTTCGCGAGCCGCATCGGCGAGGGCCGCGATGCGTCCGGCGTACTTCTGGCCGCCGCGGTCGAAGACCACAGCTTCCACGCCGGCTGCCTTGGCACGCTCGGCGATGAGTGCGCCGACCTTGGCGCCGCGCGCCTTCTTGTCGCCCTCGAGGGCGCGAACATCGGCTTCGATGCTCGACGCCGACGCCAGCGTGTGGCCGGCCAGGTCGTCGATCAACTGCACATGCAGGTGACGCGAGGACCGGTTGACGACCAGCCGAGGCCGATCCGGCGTGCCGGAGACCTTCTTGCGCAGGCGGAAGTGGCGACGCGTCTTCGACAGGCGACGACGGGTGGATACGTCCTTGCCCAGTGGGATGCGCTTCTTCTGGGTGGTTTCGGGATTGCTCATCACTTACCTGTCTTTCCGACCTTGCGGCGGATCTGCTCACCCTCGTAGCGAACGCCCTTGCCCTTGTACGGGTCCGGACGACGCAAGCGACGGATGTTGGCGGAGATCTGTCCGACCTTCTGCTTGTCGATGCCCGACACCGTGAAGCGGGTGGGGGTCTCGACCGTGAAGGTGATGCCGTCGGGCGCCGTGATCGGCACCGGGTGGCTGTATCCGAGAGCGAACTCGAGGTCGCTTCCCTTCAACGCCACGCGATAGCCGACGCCGTGAATCTCCATCTTGGTGGTGTAACCGGTGGTGACACCCGTGATGAGGTTCGCGACGAGGGTGCGCGACAGTCCGTGCAGTGAGCGGCTACGACGTTCGTCGTCGGGCCGGCTGACCGAGATCGTGCCGTCGTCGTTCTTGGCGACGGTGATGGGCTCGGCAATGGTGAGATTCAGTGAGCCCTTGGGGCCCTTGACCGTGACGTCCTGGCCGTCGATGGCAACATCGACGCCCGCGGGAACCGGCACGGGCAGCTTTCCGATACGCGACATAGTGGTTGGCTCCCTTACCAGACGTACGCGAGGACTTCGCCACCGACGCGCTGCTGAGCAGCTTGACGATCGGTGAGCAAGCCGGTGGACGTGGAGATGATCGCCACGCCCAGCCCGCCGAGGACCTTGGGCAGATTGGTGGATTTTGCGTACACACGCAGACCGGGCTTGGACACCCGGCGGATCCCGGCGAGGCTGCGCTCGCGGCTGGGTCCGTACTTGAGGTCGACGATGAGGGTCTTGCCCACCTCGGCGTCCTCGGTGCGGTACTCGGAGATGTAGCCCTCACGCTTGAGGATCTCGGCGATGTTCGCCTTGATCTTCGAATGGGGAAGCTTCACCTCGTCGTGGTACGCCGAGTTGGCGTTGCGCAGACGTGTCAAGAAGTCTGCGATCGGGTCGGTCATGGTCATGACAGAGTTCATGGCCCTTTCTCGCAGCGGTTCCCATGCAACACGCGCGGACCGGTTCCCCTACGGGGCCTCGTTCGTCACATCGTGGGCCTACAGCGAAGTAACTTGTCCTGACCGACTGTTGCCGGTCAGGGGTGGTAGCTCCTGCGAGTGCATCGACTGCACTGACAAGCTGGTGAACCTCTACCGTCTGGAGTGCGCGGGGCCGTGTGCAGGCACGACGGAACCCGAGCAACCGTGTAAGTGTAGGCAATCGGCTGGTGAGGACCAAATCGCGGCCGCTGGTCGCCGGCGACTGCGCACCTTCGAGCAAGCCGCACTGGTTACAACCTGTGAGAACTGCTGGAACCTGCCCAGTTGTGCGCGGACCCGCGATTGTGCAGGATTTATCCCGCTCAGCGAGACAAATCCTGCACTACCCGGCCTATCAGAGCGGCTCGCCCCGATCCCGCACCCGGTCTCCCAGGTTCGCGTCGTCGTCCGTCAGCTTCTCGACGTCGAAGTCGCTCCCGTTCCCGCTGCGCTTGTTGATGACGTAGGTGATGGCCCACAGCACGACGCCGAGGAGCAGCATAATTCCGGCGATCTTGTACTGGATCATCTGCGACGACGTCCGCGCCCACGGGCCGACGAGAAACAGACACAGCACGGTTCCGGCGACGGGAACCCACACGGGTGCGCGGAAGAACACTTTGTCGTTTCGTCGCTTCAGCACCAGACAGGCGACGTTGACCACCGCGAACACGCCGAGCAGCAGCAGGCCGGTGGTGCCGGACAGCGCACCGACGACCGTGTTTCCGGAGAGCTGGTTGACGACCACGATGAGGACCAGAGCCATGACCGTCGTGAATGCGATTGCGGCCCAAGGCGATCGGCGCTTCGGCAACACCGACCCGAGGACCGGCGGCAGCACCCGCTGGCGGGCGAGACCGTAGATGAGGCGACTGGCCATGAGCATGTTGATCAACGCGGTGTTCGCGACGGCGAAGACGGTGAGGTACGGGAAGATTTCGTCGATCGGCAGGCTCGGCGCGCCGGTTCGCACGACATGGAGCAGGATGCCTTCGCTGCCGGAGTCGTAGTTCAGCGGCAGCACCGCGATGACCGCGACCACGACGAGCACGTAGATCAGACACGCGATGCCGAGGCCCGACAGCATGATCTTCGGGAAGATCTTCTGCGGTTCCTTCGTCTCCTCGACCATGTTGACCGAGTCCTCGAAGCCCACCATCGCGAAGAAGGCAATGGTGGTGGCGATCGTGACCGCCAGGAACCAACCCTTTTCGTTCGGATCCTCGAAGACGACGAGATTGGCGATGTCGCCCTCGGCGCTTCCGCCACCCACGGCAACGAATCCGATCGCGATGACAATGGCCAGCGCCGTCATCTCGATGATGGTGAGCACCACGTTGAACTTGACCGATTCGCCGACGCCGCGCAGGTTGATGCCGGCGAGGAGCAGCATGAACGCAAGTGCGACGACGAGCTGAGCGGTGTCACCCGTCGGGACATCGAACCAGCCGAGTCCGTCTGCGCTGGAGAAGGTTTCGTGCAAACCGGCCAGCAGGTTGCCGGCGACGACGTTCGACGACGTCGAGGCACTGGTGATGCCGGAACAGATCACGGCGAAGGCGACGATGAACGTCGCGAAATGGATGCCGAACGCTTTGTGTGTGTAGAGAGCAGCGCCTGCCGCCTGCGGATATTTAGTCACCAACTCCAGATAGGAGAACGCGGTGAGCGTTGCGACGACGAACGCAAGAATGAACGGAAGCCACGCCATTCCGCCGACGTTCTCGATCATCTGGCCCGTGACGGCATACACTCCCGCGCCGAGGATGTCGCCGACGATGAACAGAAGCAGCAAACCGGGGCCCAGCACCCGCTTCAGTTCGGGCGACTCGGTCTTCTTCTCGCTCGCAACATCCGTCATGCAAGGACACTAAACCCGGCAGAACGTAGATGTCGGACGAACTGGACGGCGAATCGCGCTACTTCTTCTGGCGCCGACTGCCGCCGTGCCAGTCCTCGGTGGCCCCGACATCTCCGTCGGCGACACCGAACCCGACCAATTGCGGCTGTTCCCGGAGACTGCGCTTGAGCTCGGCGAACCCGGAGAACCGAGCGAGTCCGACGACGTGGTCCCACAGCTGCGCCGCCTCGTCCTCGCTCGGCAGTCGAGAAATCACCGGCCCGAAGAAGGCGACGCCCTCCGGCGGCTCGAAGTGCAGAATCGGCGTCCCGACGTCCTTGCCGGTCAACGCCAGCGCCGCGTCCGTCTCGCCCTGAATCACGGTGTCCCACACGGAATCGTCGAGCGCGGCGAGGTGCGTGTCCGCAAGACCCAGCTCGTCGAGGACAGGCGCCAGAAACTCGGCAGTGCCGCGGAAACCAGTGTCTTCGTCCGGGTCCGGCGCGGAGTCGAAGATTCGTGTGCCGAGCGCCGCGTACAGACGAGCGACGGCCTCCGACCCGTGCGCTTCGCGAACGCTGGCCGCTGCGCGCAACAGGCGCAGACCAGCGGTGTGGCCGGCTTCGTACTCCGGCGGAAAATGAGCGTCGTAGTCGATGTGCGAGTTGATCAGCCGTAGTGAGATGAACTTCCATTCGACGGCGTAGTCACGCTGCGACTGCACGATACGAACCCATTTGCTCGTCATCCACGCGAACGGGCACACCGGGTCGAAGTAGAAGTCGATGTCGGATCGGGATCCTTCGGACGTCGTCACACATCCATCGTGGCACGGATGCTGCCCCGAAAACACGACAGGCCCGAGCCATCCGGCTCGGGCCTGTCGTGGAAAACGGTGTCAGATCACCAGGAGCTCTTGTGCACTCCGGGGAGCTCGCCGCGGTGCGCCATTTCACGGACGCAGATGCGGCAGAGACCGAACTTGCGGTACACAGCGTGCGGACGGCCGCACTTCTGGCAGCGCGTGTACGCGCGAACCGCGAACTTCGGCTTCTTGTTGGCCTTGTTGACCAGTGCCTTCTTTGCCATACGCTCAGATCTCCTTGAACGGGAAGCCGAGGTGCTTGAGCAACGCGCGGCCTTCTTCGTTGTTGGTTGCCGTGGTCACGACGGTGATGTCCATACCGCGCGGGCGGTCGATGGAGTCCACGTCGATCTCGTGGAACATCGACTGCTCGTTGAGGCCGAACGTGTAGTTGCCGTTTCCGTCGAACTGGGTGCCCGACAACCCGCGGAAGTCCCTGATACGGGGAAGCGCGATGGAGACGAGACGGTCGAGGAACTCCCACATGCGGTCGCCACGGAGGGTGACGCGGGCGCCGATGGGCATGCCTTCGCGGAGCTTGAACTGCGCGATGGACTTGCGGGCCTTGCGGATTTCCGGCTTCTGGCCGGTGATCGCGGCGAGGTCTGCGACCGCGCCGTTGATCAGCTTCGCGTCACGGGCAGCGTCGCCGACGCCCATGTTCACGACGACCTTGACGACGCCGGGGATCTGCATGACGTTGTCGTAGGCGAACTCGGTGTTGAGCGCATCCTTGATCTCGGCGCGGTAGCGGGCCTTGAGACGAGGTGCAGTCTTTTCTTCGGTGTTCGAAACTTCGGTGGTTGTCATCAGATGTCCTTCCCGCTCTTACGGGAGATGCGCACGTTCTTGCCGGACTCTTCGTCACGGCGGTAACCGATGCGGGTTGCGTTGCCGTCGGAATCCACCACGGCCACGTTCGATACGTGGATGGGAGCTTCCTGGGTGACGATGCCGCCCGAGGATGCGCCGCGCTCGTTGGCGGAGACAGCCGTGTGCTTCTTGATGCGGTTTACACCCTCGACGAGGACCTTGGAGGTCTCGGGGTAGGCCGTGATGACCTTGCCCTTCGCGCCCTTGTCCTTACCGGAGATGACCAGAACCGTGTCGCCCTTGTGCACCTTCATTTACAACACCTCCGGAGCAAGCGACACGATGCGCATGAACTTCTTCTCGCGCAGCTCGCGGCCGACCGGGCCGAAGATGCGGGTACCGCGGGGATCGTTGTCAGGCTTGATGAGAACGGCAGCATTCTCGTCGAACTTGATGTACGAACCGTCCGGACGGCGACGCTCCTTGGTGGTACGGACGATGACCGCCTTGACGACCTCGCCCTTCTTGATGTTGCCACCGGGGATGGCGTCCTTGACGGTACCGACGATGACGTCGCCGATCCCGGCGTAGCGGCGTGACGAACCACCGAGAACGCGGATGCACAGAATTTCCTTCGCACCCGTGTTGTCGGCGACGCGTACCCGCGACTCCTGCTGAATCACTCTGATCTCCTCAGACCTGGATGTACGTACGTAGCGGATACCGACCCGATACGCGTGGTCTGCTGCCTCGCTCGCGCGACAGGCAACCGGTCAAGTGTAGGGAACAGGCCGGTGGAACGCCAAATCGTCCGACGGATACGATGTGCGCATTCCGGGCGACGAGCCGGGAATCCGATGCGAATTCGGAGCGGTCGCGCCACTGTGACCGTCGCCCACGATTTCGGTGGGCAGCGGGAGCCAGACCTCACTCGTCGTCGACGTACCTATCTCGGGCCGCGAACCGCCCGCCAGGAGGCCGCCGCATGTCCACCTCAGCCCCGCCCCGCCCACCAGACTCGACCTGGTGAAGGCCGGGCGACGCCCGCCCGCCCCCGTTGTTCTGCTGTCCCTGCTGGGACTGCTGATCCCCAGTGCCGTTCTGGGCGCCGCCTTCGGCGCCGAACCGATTCCTGTGTCGACGGTGGTCGACGTCCTCGTCGCCCGCATCACCGGCGACGGGTCGGTCGCGAGATCGCTGGACACGATCGTCTGGGAGCTGCGACTCCCCCGCACCGCTCTCGCGGTCGTCGTCGGCGCAGGCCTGGCGCTCGCCGGCGCGGCCATGCAGACGCTGGTGCGCAATCCACTTGCAGACCCGTACCTGCTCGGCGTGTCGTCGGGAGCGGGCGTGGGCGCGGCTGCCGTGCTGACCTCGGGTGCGTTCGCCGCCGCCGGCGTGTGGGCCCTGTCGGCGGGGGCTCTGGTCGGCGCACTGAGCGCCGGAGCGTTGGTTCTCCTCGTCGCGCTGGCTCAGGGCGGTCTGACTCCGTTACGCCTCGTGCTGACGGGAACCGTTCTCGGATCGGCATTTTCGTCCCTGAGCAGCTACCTCGTCTTCCGCAGCAGCGACCCGGCGGCAGCGCAATCCGTGCTGTTCTGGTTGCTCGGATCCCTGGCCGGGGCCGACCGAACCCGACTGTTGCTGCCGGCGATCACGGTCCTCGTGTGCGGACTCGCCCTGCTCGCCGTGTCGGGGTGGTTGGACGCACTGATGCTCGGTCCGGACACGGCCGGATCGCTCGGCGTCCCGGTCCGCTACCTACGGCTGGGCTTGTTCCTGCTATTGGCGGTCCTGGTCGGGGTGCTCGTCGCGGTGTCGGGCGGCATCGGTTTCGTCGGACTCGTGGTCCCCCACATCGCGCGATTGCTGGTCGGGCCCAAACACCGTGTGCTGCTACCGACGGCGGCACTCTGCGGAGCGTTGCTGCTGGTGTGGGTGGACATCGGGACGCGAATCCTGGCCCGGCCGGCCGAAATTCCTGTCAGCGTCCTCACCGGTCTCATCGGCGCGCCGATCTTCCTTCTGGTGATGGGCCGCCGCCGCTACCGATTCGGCGGGGCGACGTGACGAACTTGGTGGCGACCGGGGTGACCTGCCGCGTCGGCCGCCGGACCGTCCTGCGGAACGTCGACCTGGCGACGACGGACGGTGAGGTGCTCGGCATCGTCGGCCCGAACGGCAGCGGAAAGTCGACGCTGTTGCGCACTCTCGCGGGCCTGACCCGTCCCGTCGACGGGACGGTGACCATCGACGGCCACGATCTCCACGTGCTACCGGTCCGTCGTCGCGCCCGGTCGGTCTCACTGCTCACGCAGGACGAACACCCCGACGCCGATCTGACCGCAGGAGACGTCGTCGCACTCGGGCGAATGCCGTACCTCCCACCCTGGGGAGCGTCCGATGCGGGCGCGGTCGGAGACGCACTGGCGCGCGTGGACCTCGCCGGGTTCGCCGACCGGCGCATCACCGAGCTGTCCGGCGGCGAGCGGCGTCGGGTCCTGCTCGCACGGGCCCTGATCCAGGACACCGGTCTCCTGCTGCTCGACGAACCCACCAATCATCTCGACGTGGGGCACTCGCTGCAGGTGATGAACCTGGTGCGCTCCAGCGGGCGCACCGTCGTCGTTGCGCTGCATGACCTTTCACTCGCACGAACGCACTGCGACCGCATCGTCGTCGTGCACGACGGCACGACGCGACCGGCCGCGACCGCTCATGCCGCACTGTCCCCCGACGTTCTCGCCGAGGTGTTCGGAGTCAAGGCCACCCCGGTGGTGCACCCGGACACCGGCGACACCCACCTGCTCATCACCGCACTCGAGGAGAACCGATGAAGAAGACTCTCGCCCCCGCCCTGCTGCTCGTCGTCGGCCTGACGGCCTGCAGCGCGCCGGCTACCACCGATACCGCCACGATTTCCGTCACCAACTGCGGTGAACAGGTCCAATTTCCCTCTCCCGCACAGCGATTGTTCGTCAACGACGGAAACATGGTGTCGATGGCACTGGCGCTGGGCGCACAGGATTCCGTCGCAGCCGTCTCGAGCGTGCAACGGGACTCCGAGACACTGCGCCGGCACTACGGCGACGCGGTCGATGCCCTGAACTCCGTGGCGCCCGAATACCCCTCGCGTGAAACAGTATTGGCTCAGAATCCGGACGTGATGGTGGCCGGATGGAACTACGGCTACAGCGAGGAGAAGAACCTCACGCCCGCATCATTGGAGCAGGACGGCATCGCGCCGTACACGCTGACCGAGAGTTGCCGCCAACGTGACGGCGAACAGGCGCGCGGAGTCGTCGCGCCGTGGGACGCACTGCGCACCGACCTGACCAATCTCGGCACCATCACCGGCCGGACCGAGGACGCGACAGAAGTCGTCGACGACCTCGACACCCGACTCGACGCGTTGTCCGCCGCCCCGAAGGCCGAACGACCGCCGGTGATCTTCCTGTTCGACAGCGCGAGCGACACAGTGTTCTCGAGTGGGAAGTTCGGCGCGCCGCAGGCCATCATCGACGCCGCCGGTGGCGTCAACGCGCTCGCCGACCTCGACGACACCTGGACCGCCGTGTCCTGGGAACGGGTGGCCGCCGCAAACCCCGACGCCTTCCTGTTCGTCGACTACCCGCCGCAGAGTTTTCAGGAGAAGGTTGCACTTCTCGACGCGCGGCCGGGGATCTCGCAGATTCCCGCCGTCGTCGACCGTCGGTTCCTGAACCTGCCGTACGCCCTGTGGACGAGCGGACCGTTGAACATCGATGCAGCCGAGCAGGTTCGGAAGCAACTCGAGACGTGGGGGCTGGTTCCGCCGTCCGACGTCACGGCGACGTTCGACGATTCGGTGGGTGTCGACGGGCAGTAGGAATCCGTGCACACTGGACGCCGTGAAGACCCTCGCCCGCGGAGAGAACTGTCCCGCGCCGTCGGAGACGCTCGGAGTGACGGTCGCCGGGGCATCGGCGCTGGACGTGTCCGCACTCCTGCTCGCCGCCGACGGCAAGGTCAGGTCCGACGACGACCTCGTCTTCTTCAACAACCCGTCCGGCCCCGGAGTGCGCTACGACGGTTCGATCGTCCACGTGCAGACGAGTGCCCTCCCGCCCGACGTCGAGACCGTCGCCATCACCGCAAGCCTCGACGGAACCGGTCCGGCGACTTTCGCTGGAGCCGGGTTCCTGGCCATCGGCGTCGCCGACCCCAGCGGACAGGAAGTGGTGCATTTCGACATCACCGGATTGAGCACCGAGTCGGCCGTCGTCTGCCTGGAAATCTACCGACGCAGCGGCGCCTGGAAAATTCGCGCCGTCGGCCAGGGATTCGACAACGGATTGGCCGGAATCGCGATTGCATTCGGCATCTCGATCGACGACGAGCCACCCGCACAGCAAGCGGCACCAGCACCAGTACCGACCCAGGGAGCGCTACCCATGCAGAGCGAACTGTTCGCCCCGAACTACGCCGAATCGACCGCCGGCGTCGGAATTCAGAAGCAGGGCAGCAAAATGGCCAAGGTCGGCATGAACGGTGAGGTCATGGCCCGCGCCGGATCCATGATCGCGTACCAGGGCGACCTGAAGTTCGAAGCCCTCGGCGCCGGCGGCATCGGAAACATCGTCCGGCAGAAGCTTTCCGGTGAAGGAGTGCCGCTGATGAAGGTCAGCGGTCGGGGCGACCTGTTCCTCGCCAACGCCGCCCAGGACGTCCACATCATCGACCTCGACGGCAGCGACGGTCTCACCATCAACGGTGCCAACGTCCTGGCGTTCGACACGACTCTGTCGTACAAGATCGGCCGTGTGCAGGGCGCCGCGATGGGCAGCAACGCCGGGCTGTTCAACTGCGTCTTCACCGGCCGCGGTCGCATCGCGATCACCACCGACGGCGTCCCGGTGGTGCTGAACGTGGACCAGCCGACCTTCGCCGATCCGCAGGCCGCTGTGTGCTGGTCGTCGAGCCTGCAGACGGGCGTGAAGCGAAACGACCAGATGAACTTCGGGACGCTCATCGGCCGGAGCACCGGGGAACGGTTCACACTCTCGTTCTCCGGACAGGGTTTCGTCGTGGTGCAGCCTTCGGAGGAGCCGCCGGGCGGCATGATCGGCGGAACCGGCGGTGGCCAGCAGTCCGGTGTCGGCGGGGCGCTGGGCGGTCTGCTCGGACGGTGAGCCCGCCCGACCCGGGTTCTTGCTCCCGCGTACGGTTTCCTACGATGGAATCGGGCGAAATGGGGGTGACGCCGCTGTGACCGCAGTCGACTTCGACGCGCCGCCCTGGTGGCGACGGTTGCCCCTCGATCGGGTGGTCCGACTCGACGGTCCGTCGTTCCGTGATCTCGCCGAGTCGGTGGATCCGCTGCCAGCCGACGCCCCCGCCCCGCTCTTCTTCGCGCTCACCGCAGGCACCGCCTCGCAGATGGCGGCCGCGGTGGTCGATGCGCTCGAACAGGCGGCCGTGGACCTCGTCCCGATCTGGCTGCCGGGGTACAGCGACGACGACCGGTCGAATCTGGCACGAGACAGCGCCCGGGTACGAGCTCACGACGTCGCGTCGACGTCGAATCTCTTCGGGCCGTACCTCGCGCACCTCGTGGACGCGCGGATGGACGAACGCGCGCCGCGGGGCGACGCCTTCGCTCGCGAGACCCGAGCGACCGAAGCCGGCCGTGTCATCGCCGCCGCACACGGTCGCTCGACGACCGTGCTGATCGTCGACGTGCCTGCCGACGCCGACCGAGACGCCGTGTCGGCCATGGCGGAATGGTTGTGCAGCAACAGCATCGGCGTGTGGTTGATCGGCGCCGACGAGGTCGACCGCTTTCCCCGGGTCCGCGTCGATGCGCCGCGTGCGCCGGCCGACGTGGTGACGATCGTGGACCGATTCCGCCCGATGAGCTTTCCACCCGTCGAAGGTCGCCCGCACGCGGCGAGCGCGGCGGAAGACACGCTGTGTCGACTGTTGTCCGCGCGTGAGTGGGCGGCCGGCCGCGGCCACAACCGCACCTTGAAGCTCACCGAGCTGTCCCCGCCGTTCACGGTCGACGTGCTGTGGGCCGACGCGAAGGTGGTCGTCGAGATCGACGGCCCCGAGCATCGAGCGCGGGGCAAGTTCTCCGCCGACCGCTCCCGCGACAATGCGCTGCAGACGCACGGTTACATGGTTCTGCGATTCACCAACGACGACGTGCACGCCGACCATGAACGCGTGTTGGCGACAATCCACCAAGCTGTGACACAACGATCGAAGGGGGCTCACACGTGAGCGCGGACGAGTTGACCGGCACGGAGATCGCGGTGCTGATGGTTCTGATGGCCGAGGCTCGCTCGGTGCGGAACCCGGACCTGGCAACGCTGGGTCCGGAGCTGAAGAAACCCCAGCGCGACCGACTGCAGAACCGCGGTCTCATCGACATCGGCAAGGACGGTCGGTCGATGACCCTCGAACTCACCGACAAGGGCTGGAAGTTCTGCTCGGACCTCATGGGAACCGAGGCACCCAAGGGCGCCGCTGGACCCAGCAAGGCCCTCTTCACCGTGATGGCCGGCCTCGGGCGGTGGTTCCACCGCGACGACATACGCCCGGCCGAAGTGTTCTTCCCCCGTGACACCCCGTCCGTGATCTCGGTGGCACCGGACCGGGCACCCATCGTGATCGGTCCGGCCACCGACGTCGCCCAACATGTGCGGGACGCCTACGCGTCCCTGGCCTCCGAACCCGGTGCGTACGTGCGGCTCTCGCGTCTACGGCCCGCTCTGGACGGAATCCCCCGCGCCGACCTCGACGCCGCGATCTACGAACTCCAACGCGAACCGGGGGTGCACCTGATTCCGGAAGAGAATCAGAAGACGCTCACCGACGAGGACCGCGATGCTGCCGTCGTCGTCGGCAACCAGCACAACCACCTTCTGGCGATCCACTCGTGATAGGTAGTCCAGTGAGCACCGCAGCCGATCAGATCCACGCACTCGAATCCGTCCGCCTGAGTTGGGCTCCCACGCCCGACGACGTCTGGCGCTCGCAGTCCGACGTGCACGTCCCCGGCCTTCACGACCGCGTCTTCTCCGACGTCATGAACGCGTATGCCGACGCGGAGAAGTCCGACGACGCAAGCCCTCTGGGTGTCGTCGTCCGCGGACCGGCGGGATCGGGCAAGACCCACTTGCTCGGTCAGGTGCGCGAGGAGGTGCAGGAACGGGGCGGCTACTTCTTCCTGATTCGACTCCTCGACGCGGCCGGTTTCTGGCGCTCGACGTTGATGGGCATGCTCGACGACCTCACGCGCCCGTCGGGCCGGGCCGGCGTGAGCCAGCTCGGCTTGATGTTGACACGCATGTGCGAACTCGGCGGGATCGACGACGCGCGCCGCGCGAAGGTGTTGGGCGAGTCGATGATCGACCTCGAGACGCTGAACGAGTTCGTGACGGCCGTCTACAAGGTTCATCCTCGGCACCGACGAACGTCGCAGCACACGTTGCGCGCGCTCGTGCTGTCCATCGCCCCGGATCCGACCGTGCAGGACATCGGAGACGCCTACCTCCAGTCCATCGACGACGTCGCTCCGGAAGAGTTCGAGCCGTGGGGCATTCGCCGCGCCGAACTCGGACACCAAGGCATCGCCGAGAACATCTCCAGACTGCTCGCGATCACCGGCCCGACGATCCTTGCCATCGACCAGATCGACACCCTCGTCGCGCAAGCCCGCACCGGAGCGGACAAGGTTGCCGCCGATGCGCAGGAGGACAAGGTCGTCGAGCATCTTGCTCACGGACTGATGTCCCTGCGAGAAACGTTGCCGCGCACGGCATCCGTGCTGTCCGCACTGTCGAGCGCGTGGGACCTCATCGCCTCCCGCGGCACCGGCCCGGTGAAGGACCGGTTCCGGATCACCCAGGATCTCGAGCGTATCCCGTCGTCGGAAGTGGGCCGACTGCTTCTGGGACGACGCCTGCAGGCCTGCTTCCGCGAAATCGGATTCGTGCCGCCGCACGCGACGTGGCCGGTCGCCCGCGAGGCGTTCGAGCAGGCTCCCGACTTCACGCCTCGACAACTGCTGATCGCGGTCGACCGCCACATCCGGCACTGCCTGGACGTGGGCGAAGCGCGGGAGCTCGTCGATTTCCGTGAGAGCAGCGGGCCGTCGGAAAAGCCGGTCCTGCCTCCGATTCTCCAGAAGGAAATGGATGCACTCGACAGCCGTTATGCCGAATTGCGTTCGGCAGCAGACCTAACGACAGCGATCACGGGCATCACCGAGGACACCGTCGTCCCCGCACTGCTGTCGGCGGGTCTGACCGCGTGGATTCACGAGCACCAGAGCTCGGACGACAGCCTGGCGCAGGACCCACCTCCCAGCGGCAAACCCGCGTTGCACGCCCGTCTGCGGCACACCGTCGACACAGACACCGACGACGAGGAACATTGGTGCTTCCGCGCCATCACCACCCTCAACGCTCGCGCGGCGCTCGCGCGCGTCGAAAAGGCCGTGACCGCCGCCGGTTTGAACATCGACATGCCCCGCCGCCGGTTGATCCTGATCCGTAACACCGGCTGGCCCAACGGAGCCAAGACCGAGCAGACGCTGGCCGCGTTCCGACGTGCCGGTGGCGTTCAGGCGACGCTGTCCGACGAGGATCGTCGGTCCCTGTCCGCGATCGGCACCCTGCTCGCGGAGAATTCGCCCGCTCTGACGTCGTGGCTGCTCGCACGCAAACCCGCGCACGACGTCGAACTGTTCCGTGAGGTCCTGCCGGCGGTCAGTGTGGTCGACGACGACACCGCGCTCATCGCGGCCGAACCCGAAGCGACCGAGGAGCTTACCGGTGCCTCACGCTCGCCCGCCATCGTCGTGGGCAGTGACGTGACCACCAACGCCGAAGTCCACATCGCGCTCGAAGCCCTTCGCAAACACACCGCGATTTTCGCGGGATCGGGCTCGGGAAAAACCGTTCTCATCCGGCGATTAGTCGAAGAGGTTGCCCTGCAAGGTGTCTCGTCGATCGTGCTGGACATCAACAACGACCTTGCCCGGCTGGGAACGCCGTGGCCGGACGACGAGCGTACGTGGCCGCCGGGCGACGAAGCGAAAGCTGCTGCGTATCTCCGCGACACGGACGTCGTCGTGTGGACGCCTCGCAAGTCGGCGGGCCGACCGCTGAGCTTCCAGCCGTTACCAGACTTCGCGTCGGTGCTCGGCGATCCGGACGAGTTCGACGAATCGGTCGAGTCCGCCATGGCAGCTCTCGCACCGGCGGCGGGAATCAAGGGGGGCTCGGAGAAGGCGACGCACCGTGAAGCGGTGCTGCGCCGCGCCGTCGACAGCTTCGGCCGAAGCGGCGGACGCACCCTTGCGCAGTTCGTCGACCTGCTCGAAGACCTCCCCGAGGATGTGTCAGAGATGCGCGATGCGGTGCGCATCGCGGCCGGTCTCGCCGAGAACCTGAAAGCCGCGATGACCAACGACCCGATGTTCGCGGGATCGGGAACACCGGTCGATCCCGCCGTCCTCCTCACTCCTCCGGCCGGAAAAAAGGCGCGGGTATCCGTCGTCAACCTGTCCGGACTCACCACGGAGGAGCAGAAACAGAACTTCGTGAACCAGCTGCAGATGGGCCTGTTCGCGTGGATCAAGAAGAACCCGGCCGGTGACCGCCCACTCGGCGGGCTGTTCGTGATGGACGAGGCTCAGAACTTCGCTCCGTCCGACCGCACCACGGCAGCTACCCGAAGCACCTTGGCTCTGGCGTCGCAGGCCCGTAAGTACGGACTCGGGCTTGTCTACGCGACGCAAGCGCCCAAGGGTCTGCACAACCGGATCGCGGGCAACGCGTCGACCCAGTTCTACGGCCTGCTGAACAGTCCCGCGCAGATCGCAGCCGCACAGGAGATGGCACGCGCCAAGGGCGGGTCGGTGCCCGACGTCGGACGGCTGACCGCCGGTCAGTTCTACGCCGCCGTCGAGGGCTCGGAGTTCCGCCGCACCGCGACACCACTGTGCCTGACGTACCACCCGAAGAGCCCACCGACGGAAGAAGAAGTGCTGGAGATCGCCCGACCCTAGGCTTCGAGCGCGCCGGCGATCCGCTGCTCGATCTGGGCGTAGGCCGTCGTCGGCAGCGTCACAAGTCCTTCGAGTTCGCTGCGCGCCTTGCGGTAGGCGGCTTGGCGCTCGGCGGGGGTGGCGCCGCCATCCATCGCCATCCGCAGCAAGGACTGTGCCCGGTTCAGACGGTTCTGCTCCGGCTCACTGAAGTCTCCGCGGCGGCGGCGCTTGGCCTCGGACTCGGCGGCCGCGAAGGCGACCGAATAGTCGTGTACCGCAGCGCGATACGAGTTCTGCGCGTCGATGTCGCCGACGAGGTCGTTCGCCGCGTTCGGTCGGAGGGAGTCGGCCTCGAGTTTCGCTCGATGGAACGCGACGGTCATCGGATCACGCATGTTCGTCATCATCGGGTACTCGAGCAGGTTGATGACGTCGGTCTCGTAGGCGAACCAGCGCATGTTGACGTCGTCGTGTTCGGCCAGGGTCTTGTCGATCCCGCGACGTTGCGTGTCCTTGTCCGCGCTCGTCTTCTTGGTGAGCTCGAGCGCCGCGACCTTGGACTGCTGTTTGATGCGGTATCGCTCGAGTCGCCGTTCGGCGCGGCGTTCGTTGGCGGCACCGACACCCTTCACCGCACCGGCGATGGACCCGCCGAAGACGAAGACGAGCCACCAGTAGTTTCCTGCGAACTCGAACAGTGCATCCATCGGCATCCCTTCCCGTGGGACGAGTCTAGCCAGGCACGCAGAAAGCCCCGGCCGCGCTGAGCGCAACCGGGGCCTTCGAGAACAGAGAGGGCTTACTTGGCCTTCTCGAGAACCTCCACGAGCCGCCAGTGCTTCGTGGCGGACAGGGGACGGGTCTCCATGAGCTGAACGCGGTCGCCGACGCCGGCAACTCCGTTCTCGTCATGTGCCTTCACCTTGGTGGTGCGGCGGATGATCTTGCCGTAGAGGGCGTGCTTCACACGGTCCTCGAGCTCGACGACGATCGTCTTCTCCATCTTGTCGGAGACGACGTAGCCGATACGAACCTTGCGGCTGTTGCGCGTTGCTTCTGTGCTGGTCACTGTTTCCTCGCTCATGCTGCGTCACCTGCCGTGTCCTCGGCCGGTCCGGCAGCAAGCCCGAGCTCACGCTCGCGCATCACTGTGTAGATCCGCGCGATCTCGTGGCGAACCACGCGCAGACGACGGTTGTTGTCCAGCTGGCCGGTGGCCATCTGGAAGCGGAGGTTGAACAGCTCCTCCTTCGACTCACGAAGGCGGGTGATCAGTTCTTCTTCTGTGAGCTCGCGGAGCTCAGCAGCCGGGGTACCGGTAGCCATCAGAACTGCACCTCCCTCGTGATGATGCGTGCCTTGATCGGCAGCTTGTGGATCGCGCGAGTGAGTGCCTCTTTCGCGACCTGCTCGTCGGGGTAGCTGAGCTCGAAGAGCACGCGTCCCGGCTTGACGTTGGCGATCCACCACTCCGGCGAACCCTTACCGGAACCCATGCGGGTCTCGGCAGGCTTCTTGGTGAGCGGACGGTCCGGGTAGATGTTGATCCAGACCTTGCCGCCACGCTTGATGTGGCGAGTGATCGCGATACGAGCCGATTCGATCTGACGGTTGGTGATGTAAGCGGGCTCGAGAGCCTGAATGCCCCATTCACCGAACGTGACCTGCGTGCCGCCCTTGGCGGCGCCACTACGACCCGGGTGGTGCTGCTTGCGGTGCTTGACCCGGCGTGGGATCAGCATGCGTCAGCCCTCCTTCGTGGGCTCGGCCGAAGCCGGAGCCTCGGCTGTTGCGGTTGCTGCGCGGCCGGCCTCGGTGCTGGTCGCCGTGGTGCCCGAGGCACCGCTGCGACGCGGACGGGACGGACGCTCGCGGCGGGGGCGATCGCCTGCCGGAGCAGCGGCGGCTACGGCTTCACGCTTGCCACCGACGATGTCGCCCTTGTAGATCCAGACCTTCACACCGATACGGCCGAAGGTGGTCTTTGCCTCGTAGAGGCCGTAGTCGATGTCCGCACGCAGCGTGTGCAGCGGAACGCGACCTTCGCGGTAGAACTCCGAACGCGACATTTCCGCGCCGCCGAGACGACCCGAGCACTGGACTCGGATTCCCTTGACGTTCGGCTGACGCATGGCCGACTGGATGGCCTTGCGCATCGCACGACGGAACGCGACGCGGTTCGAGAGCTGCTCGGCCACACCCTGTGCGACGAGCTGCGCCTCGGACTCGGCGTTCTTGACCTCGAGGATGTTGAGCTGGACCTGCTTGCCGGTCAGCTTCTCGAGCTCGGAACGGATGCGATCGGCCTCGGCGCCGCGGCGACCGATGACGATGCCCGGACGCGCGGTGTGGATGTCGACGCGAACGCGGTCACGCGTGCGCTCGATCTCGACCTTCGCGATGCCGGCCCGCTCCATGCCTGTGGCGAGGAGCTTGCGGATGGCGACGTCTTCACCGACGTACTCCGAGTACTGCTTGTCTGCGTACCAGCGCGACTTCCAGTCGGTCGTGATGCCGAGGCGGAAGCCGTGCGGGTTGATCTTCTGGCCCACTACTGAGCTCCCTTCCGGCGACCACGTGTCGAGCCACCCGTTTTCGGGATGCTCTCCACGATGACCGTGATGTGAGACGTGCGCTTACGAATGCGGAACGCCCGACCCTGTGCACGCGGCTGGAAACGCTTGAGGGTTGCACCCTCGTCGACGTAGGCAGCAGCAACGATCAGCGTGCTCGGATCGAGGTCCAAGTTGTTCTCCGCGTTGGCAGCCGCGCTTGCGACGACCTTCGCAACCGGCTCGCTGGCCGCCTGCGGTGCGAACTTGAGGATGTTGAGTGCGTCGGTGACGCTGCGGCCGCGGACCAGATCGACGACGCGTCGCGCCTTCATCGGCGTCACACGAACGTGCTTGGCCGTGGCCCGAGCGGTCGGGTTCGCGGTCTCGGTGTAGTTGGTCATCGACGCTTCGCCTTCCGGTCGTCCTTGATGTGACCCTTGAAGGTCCTGGTCGGCGCGAACTCACCGAGCTTGTGTCCGACCATCGCGTCCGAGACGAACACCGGTACGTGCTTGCGTCCGTCGTGAACGGCAAACGTGTGACCGATGAAGTCGGGGGTGATGGTCGAGCGGCGTGACCAGGTCTTGATGACCTGCTTCGTGCCCTTGTCGTTCTGAACGTCCACCTTTTTCAGGAGGTGGTCGTCGACGAACGGGCCTTTCTTCAGACTGCGTGGCATCTGCTACTCCCTCCTGATTATCGCTTGTTCTTGCCGGTGCGGCGGCGGCGGACGATGAGCTGATCGCTCGGCTTGTTCTTGCGGGTGCGGCCTTCCGGCTGTCCCCACGGGCTGACCGGGTGGCGACCACCGGAGGTCTTGCCCTCACCACCACCGTGCGGGTGGTCGACCGGGTTCATGACGACACCACGGACGGTGGGGCGCTTGCCCTTCCAGCGCATACGGCCGGCCTTGCCCCAGTTGATGTTCGACTGCTCGGCGTTGCCGACCTCACCGACGGTGGCGCGGCAGCGCACGTCGACGCGACGGATTTCACCGGACGGCAGACGCAGCGTGGCGTACGTGCCTTCCTTACCGAGGAGCTGAGCACCGGCACCGGCGGAACGAACCATCTTGGCTCCGCCACCCGGACGCAACTCGATCGCGTGGATGGTGGTACCCGTCGGGATGTTGCGCAGCGGCAGGTTGTTGCCCGGTTTGATGTCGGCCGTCGGACCGGTCTCGATGGGCGAACCCTGCGAGATGCCCTTGGGCGCAACGATGTAGCGCTTCTCGCCGTCCGCGAAGTGCAGGAGGGCGATGTTCGCCGTGCGGTTGGGGTCGTACTCGATGTGAGCGACCTTGGCCGGCACGCCGTCTTTGTCGTTGCGACGGAAGTCGATGAGACGGTATGCGCGCTTGTGACCGCCACCCTTGTGCCGAGTGGTGATGCGGCCGTGGGCATTACGCCCACCGCGTCCGTGCAACGGTCGGATGAGCGACTTCTCCGGTGTCGAACGCGTGATCTCCGCGAAATCGGAGACACTCGCGCCACGACGACCGGGAGTGGTCGGCTTGTACTTACGAATTGCCATGTTTTTCTCGTCCCTTGATCCTCGAGGACCCTCGGTGCGCCGGCCGCCTAAGCGACCGGGCCCCCGAAGATCTCGATGGGCTTGCTGTCAGCCGAAAGGGTCACGAGCGCGCGCTTGGTGCTCTTGCGCGTGCCGTAGCCGAAACGGGTCCGCTTGCGCTTGCCCTGCCGGTTCATCGTGTTGACGCTGGTCACCTTCACACCGAAGATCTTCTCGACGGCGATCTTGATCTGCGTCTTGTTCGAGTCGGGCGCCACGATGAACGTGTAGGTGCCTTCCTCGATCAGTCCGTACGACTTCTCCGAGATGACCGGAGCCAGCAGGATGTCGCGGGGGTCAGCGATGGTGCTCACTCGCCCTCACCTTTCTTGCCAGCCGGGCCGGCGATGTACGTGTTCAGAGCCTCGACGCTGAAGACCACGTCGTCTGCTTCGAGCACGTCGTACGTGTTCAACTGATCGGGAGCGATCGGGTGGATGCCCTCGAGGTTCTGCACGGACTTCCATGCAGCGAGGTCCTCGCGACCGATGACCAGAAGCGTCTTCTTGCGATCGTGGAGCTCGGCGAGGAAGGTCTGCGCGCCCTTGGTGGACGGGACCTGTCCCGGTACGAGTTCGGTGATCACGTGAATGCGCTCGCTGCGGGCGCGATCGGAGAGCGCTCCGCGCAGGGCGGCGGCGATCATCTTCTTTGGGGTCCGCTGGCTGTAGTCACGCGGCTGCGGTCCGTGAACGGTTCCACCGCCGACGAACTGCGGGGCGCGGGTCGAGCCCTGACGTGCGCGGCCGGTGCCCTTCTGGCGGTACGGCTTCTTGCCGCCGCCGCGGACCTCGCCACGAGTCTTGGTCGAGTGCGTGCCCTGACGTGCAGCAGCGAGCTGTGCGACGACGACCTGGTGCATCAACGCGATGTTCGCGGTGACGTCGAAGAGCTCCGCAGGGAGATCGACGGTGCCGTTGGTCTTGCCGCCGACCTCCTTGACGTCCAGCGTCAACTTGGTTGCGCTGTTCTTTTCCAGACTGGTCATGCTCGCGCACCACCCTTCACTGCGCTCTTGACGATCACGACGCCGCCCTTGCGGCCCGGGATCGCACCCTTGATCAGCAGCAGACCGTTCTCGGCGTCCACCTTGTGGACCGAGAGGTTCTGCGTCGTGATGCGGTCGCTACCCATGCGGCCCGACATACGCATGCCCTTGAAGACACGGCCGGGAGTCGCGCAGCCACCGATGGATCCGGGACGACGGTGCACGGCCTGCGCACCATGGCTCGCGCCCTGACCCTTGAAGCCGTGACGCTTCATGGTTCCGGCGAAGCCCTTGCCCTTGCTGACTCCGGTGACGTCGACGAATGCGCCGTCCTCGAACTCGGACGCGGTGAGCTCCTGGCCGACCTCGAACAGGGACGTGTCTGCGACACGAAGCTCGGCGAGGTGGCGACGGGGAGTGACGCCTGCCTTGGTGAACTGACCGGTGACCGGCTTGTTCACCTTGCGGGGATCGATGGCACCGAAAGCGACCTGGACGGCGCTGTAGCCGTCGCGCTCCTCGGTACGGATTGCGGTGACGACGTTCGGGTCCGCCTTGATCACGGTGACCGGAACGACGCGGTTGTTCTCGTCGAAGACCTGGGTCATGCCGAGCTTGGTGCCCAGAATTCCCTTGGCCGGACGGTTCTTGTTGTCAGTCAATGTCTTCTCCGCGCTCACTGGATGTTGACGTCGACGCTTGCCGGCAGATCGATGCGCATGAGCGCGTCGACCGTCTTCGGCGTCGGGTCCAGGATGTCGATGAGCCGCTTGTGTGTACGCATCTCGAAGTGCTCGCGCGAGTCCTTGTACTTGTGCGGCGAACGAATGACGCAGTACACGTTCTTCTCGGTGGGCAACGGCACAGGTCCGACCACGCGTGCCCCGGTGCGGGTCACGGTCTCGACGATCTTGCGCGCTGACGCGTCGATCGCCTCGTGGTCGTAGGCCTTGAGCCTGATGCGGATCTTTTGTCCCGCCACGCTTATGTCCTCTTCCTTGCCCGGTGAATATCGGCTGTTCTTTCGGTACTTCGCTGCACTCACTCGCGTGGAGGATGCGTAAGCGGTCTCCATGAACAATCCGAACAAGGCGGGTGCGGGCGCGCTCGAAAGCGCTCTGCATCTCGTTGCCACTGTTCATCTGTCATGGTTCTCCGGTCCACGCGGTCGGGCGTGTCGCAATCCTGCGCATGGATGTCCGGATGCGCCCACCTGAGCCGGCGCGTGTCTTACGGTCCTTCATCGAGCAACTGCATCGTCCCGACCAGAGGAAGTGCCGTACGGAGGCCGCACGAATTCCTCACCTTGGTCAAGGCAACCCGAACAGTATGGACCACGAGAGGGTCCTAGTTCAAATCAGCCTCGTGCCCGCCGAACTTACCGCGCAGTAAGATCGCGATCCATGACCTCGTCGACCTATGCCATGTGGACAAAGCTGCCGAAAGGCCCTGTTCGCAGCGTCGCCTTCTCCCTGGGCATGTGCCTGCGCGTGCCGTACTTCCGGACCGTTCTCCCCCGTGTGATCGAACTCGAACCCGGCCGCTGTGTCGTCACGGCGCCCAAGTGGTGGGGAGTGAACAACCATTTGAAGACGTTCCATGCGATCGCGGCCTGCAACATCGCCGAGATCGCGATGGGAATGCTGGCCGAGGCCACGGTGCCGTCGACGCATCGGTGGATCCCGAAGGGGATGTCGGTGAGCTACCTCGCGCCGGCAACGACCGGGCTACGCGCGACGGCCGAGCTCGAGGACGTGCAGTGGCCTTCGGACGGGCGCGAGGTGGTCGTTCCCGTGGCGATCAGGGACAAGACCGGCAAGGAAGTGGTGCACGCCGACATCACGATCTGGGTGACGCCGCGCTGAGACGACTCAGGCGCCGATCGAGTCGCGCAGCATCGGCCACGCCTTGTGGAGGTCGTCCTCCCAGTACGCCCACGAGTGGGTGCCGTTGTCCCGGAAGTCGAAGGTGGCCGGAATCCCGAGCTGGGAGAACCGGTCGGCGAGCTGGTGTGTGCACGCGTTGGTGATGGCCTCGATGCCACCACCGAGCACAACACGGTCGACGAGCGTGCTCACGTTCCCGTTGATCCGCGGGCTCTGCAGATTCTCGTCGAAGCCGGGAAGGCCGTTGCCGGTCGCGATGTAGTACGGAATGCGCGGGAGTCGGTCGGCCTGCAGGACGGCGTCGTTCGCGGCCCAGTCCGGATCGTCGGTCTTACCCCACATGTTTACGGTCTCGCCGCCCCCGCGTGCTTCGACGACCAATTTCACGTATGCCTGGCCCAACTCGTCGGACGTGCGTGCGCAGCCACTGAACGCGGCGACGGAGGAGTACAGGGTGGGTGCGTTCGCCGCGAGCATCAACACGGAACTGCCCGACGTCGAGATTCCGGCGATCGATTGCTTGCCGGTAGCGCCCAGGGAGTCGTTCAGAACCGGCGGCAGCTCCTTCGTGAAGAACGTCGTCCACTTGTTGCGTCCGAGCTCGGGGTCGTCGCTCTTCCAGTCCGTGTAGTACGAGAACGCACCGGCCCGAGGAATCACGACGTTGACGTTCTTGTCGGCGAAGAATCCTTGGACGTCCGCCTGATCGGGCCAGTTGCTCCCCGAATCCTCGCCGCCGCTTGCACCGTTGAGGAGATAGACGGTGGAGCGCGGTACGGAGGTGTCTGCGGGCCGGAACACCTGAAGGTCGACGGTGCGGTCCATGGACGGCGAGTAGACGGTGACGTCGAAGCGCCGCACGCCGGGAACGGGTGTCACCGAGACGACGCGGGTCCCGTCGGACGCGGTGATCCCCGACAGAGGAGGCGAGGAGACGGGGTCGGCGCCGGCGGGGGCCGCGGAGATCACCGCGGCGGCCGTGAGCGACAGAGCACCCGACAGGGCAATGGACAGGATTCGTCTCGAGACTGAACTACCCATTCGCAGCTTCGCTCTCTTCACTTGCGCACCTTGTTTCACAGTTTTGCCGTCGGCATCAATATCGCACGCCGAGGTCGGCGGGTCCAAGCACGCCGTTGTCGTGACGCTGGGGCATCCGCCGAATGAATGACACCGTGCCCATTTGAGAGCGAAAAACGGGCAAAAGTCTTGTTGTCGCCCGGACCAGGGGGTATTTTATTACGAAATACCGCGGTACCGGGCGTCCTCTCCGATCGGGGCGGAGGGGTGTCGAGAGAGTCGACGAGACGTCCGCCGCAAGGGAGGAACCCCATGATCTCCAAGCGCTTGATCTCGACGCAGAAGCGCCCCGAATCCGGCACGCCCATGACCGGTCGTGACGCACTGAACTACTACTTCGAATCTCCGAAGACACGCGCGGCCGTCATCGCGACCTGGGTGATCGACGCGGCCAAGACCGCGTCTCCGATCCGCGACCAAGCCGACGCACAGGCGTTCGTGGCCGAATTCGTCGACGTCGACCCCATGTTTCGCCGACGGCTACGCACCGTTCCGGGGAATCTGTCGTTCCCGGTGTGGATCGAATGCCAGGTCGATCTCAGCCAGCACGTGTTCACGTCGACACCGGATACGCCGGACCACGCCCGCTACATCAACGACAAGATCGCGGCGTTGGCCTCGTCGCAGCCGCGGTTCGACATCCCCCCGTGGGCATTCCATTTCGTGCTCGACGTCCACGGCGTCGACGGCATCCCCGAGGGCGGGATGCTCATCATCACCCACTCGCACCACAGCGCGGTCGACGGAATGGGGGTCGCGAAGCTCTGCACGCAGATCCTCGGCAGCGCGCCTCGTACGGTCTCCTCGAACGCCCCTCTCGTGGAGGTACCGACCGGACTGCAGGCTGCGCGTGAGGTTCCCGCGGAGATCGGGCGCTTCGTGTCGGCCTTCCGTACTCACTCGCGGGCAGTCCGAGATCGCCGCAAGGCCTTGGACGCGGCGGGCTCCACCGCCCCGAAACCGGTGAAGCGCCCGGCAACTCGGTTCAGCCGAAACCTTCCCCCGGACATGACGTACGACCAGACGCCGTTCGATCTGGGACGCATCCGCGCCATCAAATCCGGTTTCGGGGACGTCACGGTCAACGACGTCATGATGACCGCGATTTCGCTGGCACTCTCGGACTACCTGCGCGAACTGGGCGAACTGCCCACGGAATCGCTCGGCACGTCGATCCCCATGAGCACCAGGTCCATGAATCACAACGAGGCGGGCAACGCGAACCAGATCGCCGTCGTGATGCTCAGCCTGCACACGGACATCGCGGATCCGCTCGCTCGGCTGCGCGCCGTGCACGCGTCGGCCGAAGAAGCGAAGAACCGGGGAACCACGCAGACCACGCAGCTGCCCACCAATCCGCTCTTCGTGGCGCCCGCTCCACTGCTCGCCGTTCTGTCGAAATTGATGAGGCATCCCAAGAAGAACCCGACGACGGCCTTGATCAACACCATGATCACCAACCTTGCGTACGTGCGTGATCCGCTCGAATTCCGTGGCGCGCCGATGGTCGGCGTCTTCGGACCCCTTCCGACGGCCGAAGGTATTCAGCTCGCCCACTGCATCGCGTCGTACGGGCCCACCATGTGGCTGTCGGTGACGTCCAATCGTGCGTTGATGCCGGACACGGGACGGTACATCTCGCTGATCCGCGGGGCCGTGGACCGTCTCGAGGAGGCGGCGCGTGGGATCGTCGACGAGTCGGATGCCGGCGAACGTCGGCTTGCGGAGGTTGCCCGCCACACGGCCTGAGTCCGTGGCGCGTCACACCCCACGAATGTAGCGGTGCGTAACATCTTGCTTGTTCCGTCGGACAGTACGACCGAACGAGCAAGATCCCCTGCGACCGTGGAGACTCATGCCATCACACGACACAGCCGTACTCGTGGAGGACGTACACAAGTCCTTCGGAACGGTTGCTGCTCTGCAAGGCGTCAGCTTCAGTGTCCCGACCGGCTCCATTCTCGGCATACTCGGGCCCAATGGTGCCGGTAAGACCACCACCGTCAAGGTGCTCTCGACACTGATCCGCCCCGACAAGGGTCGCGCGGTGGTCTCCGGTCACGACGTGACCGAGGACCCGTCGGCCGTCCGCCGGTCCATTCTGATGACGGGCCAGTACGCGGCGCTCGACGACGCTTTGACCGGGCGCGAGAACCTCATCCTGTTCGGCCGTCTGATGGGGCTGACCAAGAAGGCCGCGAGGGCCCGCGCACACGACTTGCTGGTCGACTTCGATCTCGAGGATTCCGCCGACCGCGCAGTCCGCGGCTACTCCGGCGGTATGCGCCGCCGCATCGACATCGCGTGCGGGCTCGTCGTCCGACCGGATGTCGTGTTTCTCGACGAGCCGACGACCGGGCTGGACCCGCGCAGCCGTAAGGCCGTGTGGTCGCTCGTGGATTCGCTTCGGACACAAGGCATTACGACGCTACTGACCACTCAGTACCTCGAAGAGGCCGACGTACTCAGCGACAGCATCATCGTGATCGACCACGGCCGCGTGATCGCGCAGGGCACCGCGGACGAGCTGAAGTCGACCACCGGCGGCAACTACTGCCACATCGTCCCTCGGGATCCCGCCGACGTCCCACGCGCCGCGAGTGCCCTCGCCGACCTGCTGCCGCCGAACTTCGCCAAGTCGGACCTCACAGCCGACAGCATCTCCATCCCGGCCGCCGACGGTCCCGCAGTGCTCGCCGAGGCACTCAAGCGGCTCGATGCGGCGGGCATCGTGCTCTCGGACATCGGCTTGCGCCGGCCGTCCTTGGACGACGTCTTCCTGTCCCTGACCGGGCAGAGCAGCCCGGCTGCCGCCGAAGCGGACGCCGTATGACGGCCGTCGCGGCGGGTACCCGGTCGTCTCATCGGGCCCCCACCCCCACCGCGTTCAAGCAGTGGAGCAGCCTGTCCGGCCGAGCGCTCGGTGGGATGATTCGGTCCGGCGGCCTCCTCGTCGCAGTTCTGGCTCCCGCGGTGTACACCGTCGGTTTCTATCTGCCGCTGAAATTGGTCATGCAATTTCAGGGGATCAACTACGCGCAGTTCTTGATGCCCATCATCTGTTTGCAGGCAATGGCATTCACGGCCATTTCTGCGGCGCAGCGATCGGCCATCGAAGGCCAATCGGGAATGACATCTCGTCTGCAGACGATGCCGGTGGTCGTCTGGGTGCCACTGCTCGCGAGGGCCACCGCGAACTTCGTACACGCGTCGCTGTCGCTGATCGCGGCGATCGTCTACGGGTCGATCATCGGGTTCCGCTTCACGGCGGGATTCGTCGATGCCGTGGTGTTCTGCGGATTCGCCCTGCTGGTCGGCGCAGCCCTCACGACGGGTGGCGATGCCATCGGTTCGCTGTCGAGAAGCCCGGAAGCCACCAGCCAGGCGCTAACTCTCCCCCAGCTCATCCTCGGCATGCTGTCCTCCGGGTTCGTCCCGGAGACGGGCTTTCCCGAATGGATCCGCCCGTTCGTCCGTAACCAGCCGATCTCGTTGTTCTCCAAGGCAATGCGCGACATGGCCGACGGCGGCATCAATCCGTCGACGCTGTGGCCGGCGCTGGCGTGGGCCGTCGGGCTCATCGTCGTTCTGGTTCCCCTGGCCGTATGGGCGAGCGTGAGGCGATCATGACCGAACTCGATCTACGCCCCCTTCCGCAGGCGACGCGTCACCTCAGCGAGCGAAGTCCCGTCGCGCTGTACACCCAGAGCGTGATGCACTGCGGCCGGTTGCTCCGCCGGTGGGCCCGTGACCCGCTCACGATCATCCAGGCGATGGTCTACCCCGTGTTGTTCCTGCTGATGCTGCGGACGGTGCTGGGGAACTCGATATCCTCCGCCACCGGGGTGGACAGCATCTTCGGCACGGTTCCGCTGATGACGCTGGTCGCCGCCATGTCGGGCTCGCTCGCCAGCGCGATCGGGTTGCGGCGCGAACGCCAAGCCGGGTTGCTCGCCCGCTTCCAGACGTTGCCCGTCCACCGAGCGGCGGGTCTGGTCGGCCGGTTGCTCGCCGAAGCTGTCCGCATCCTGGGGACCACCGTCCTGATGGTCGTCGTCGGGTTCTTTCTGGGGTTCCGCTTCGACCAGGGCATCGTGCCCGGCATCGCAGCGATGGGCATTCCCCTGGCGTTCGGCATCGGCTTCGCGGTGTTCATCAGCGCGGCCGCAGTCGTCACCACGACGTTCCCCATTGTGGAGGGCGTCGGCATGCTGTTCACGCTGCTGATGTTCTTCAACTCGGGCTTCGTACCCACGCAGGCATACCCGACGTGGTTGCAGCCGATCGTCGCCCACAACCCGATCTCGGTGTCGGTGGACGCCATGAAGGGGCTCACGCTCGGCGGACCGGTTCAGTGGCCGCTGATTCAGTCCCTGTTCTGGGCCTTCGGGCTGATGATCGTGTTCGCGGTGCCGGCCATCCGCGGGTACCGGCGCGCCGCCGAGTCGGTCTAGACGCTGCGAACCGGTGAGCTTCGCACCTCACCGGTCTTCGTCCTCACGAGCGTGCGGAGCGACACCCGCCCCAGTTCGGGGTCGTAGGCCCGGTACGGCAGCCAGGTAAGCGCGTGCATCCCCCAGGTGACGGGAGCGACGAGGTACCGAACCTGCCTGGTGGCCTTGCCGTGCAGCGCGAACGTTTCGACACCGGCGCGAACGTACTTCGTGAACTCGGTCGGCGGCGTCAGCCGTCGGCGCGGGGACGTGTCCACCCACATGTCGCCGAGCCACGCGATCTTCAGGCCGTGATCGTTGATGGTCAACGCCAGGTCGACGTCTTCGTGGACGTCGCTGCGGGTCGAGACGGACCCCTTCACCTTCGTCCAGGTCGACTTTCGAATGGCCATGTTGGCGCCCGCAAGATTGTCGATCGGCATATCGTTGCCGACCATTTTCAGTGACATCAATCCGCGGACGAAATGTTCCTTGAAACCACCGAAAGGCGAATCGTACGGAATGGATATTCCGGTCACACCGCCGAATGCGCCACTGTCGTCCGATTCGAGAAACCGCTTGATTGCGCGCGCCCACCCGGGCCGTACCAGCGAGTCGGCGTCGACCCGACCGATGACGTCGCCCGTGGCCGCTCCGAAGCCGGCGCTCCGCGCAGCAAGAATCCCCTGGACAGGCTCGTGAACCAGGCGTAGGCAGTCGATTTTCTCTGCGTACTCCTTGACGATTCTCTCGGTGTCGTCCGTGCTGTTGTTGTCGACCACGATGATCTCGTCGATTTCGTCGATCTGTGCAAACAACGATTCGAGGCACGCTGCAACGGTCTCTTCTTCGTTGTACGCCGGGACGACGACAGAAAGCGTCGGAGGTGTCATTTTTCGAATGTACCGCGCATTTCTTGCCGCATTCAAGCGCACGTTTCGCGAACATTTCGGTCAATGAATCGAAAGACGAATCGAAACAATCGATCAGAATGGTGTGTCGACGATTTCCCGACGTCGGGCTCGATTCAGGAGTGCGAGTCGCGCGACGCCGAGGCCCACGGCAACAGATCGGCCGAAGACACCGATTTCACGTCGGCTCCCAGATCGGCACCACCGAAGTCGTCGGCGACCACCACCTGAAGGTCGGCCGCGTCCTCGGGATCGACCTGCGGAACGGACGCCGCGGGCAGGAACGCGTGGGTCACCCAGTTGTCGGCGAGAACGTCGTCGAGTTCGGCCGGGCCTCCGTCCACCACGACGCCGCCGACCTGCGCCGCCACCATCGCACCGAACAACGCGGTCCCGGCTCCCAGGGCCGGATCGGCGTAGACACGTGACTCGTAGTCGGTGCCCAACACGGCCGACGCCGCTGTGACGGAACGGGCGAAGTCTGCGTAGCTGATCGGATCGGCTCCCTGCGGCGCGAAAGCCGGCGCCGACTGGTCGACGGGTCGTTCGCGGTCACCGACCGAGATCGCTCGCGATTCCATCGAGGCCGTCACTGCGGCGTCGCCGACGTCGATCACGCGCCGTCCGTTCGAGACCGCGCCGACCCCGCTCGACAACACCACCGCCGCATCGGAGCGCATCGATGCGAGACCCGCACCGCTCTTGATCACCGCCCACAGAGACTCGAGACGCAAGAGCGGATCGACCGTCTCGACCGCGACGAGATCGCCGGTCCCGATACCCGACCTCAGCAGCAGTCGGGCCAGCTGGTTCGACCGAGCGTCGAGCCGCGCGTATGTGGTCTCGTCGTCACCGCTCACGAAGGCCGGCGCCGACGGGTCCGCCTCGACGCTCGTGCGCAGCAGGGACACGAGCGACGGCGTCGACACCGCGGACTCGATTGCGACGGAGGGGCGGGGCGAAGCAGACCCGATGTCGATCGATCCCAGCGACACGGCCGGATCGTCGGTTACGGCGACGATGACCGCACCGAGCACGTTCGCGAAGCCGCGCACGGTGGCTTCGTCGAACAGATCGACTGCGTACGTCAGCACCGCCGATACCGCCGCGTCGCTCTCGCGATCGGGCCGATCGTCGATGGTCAGCGTCAGGTCGAAGTTGGCCGGCTCGAACGGATTGTCCAACTGCGCCACGCGCAGGCCCGGCAACTCCAGTTCCATGCGGTCGGTGTTCTGGTACGCCAGCGCGGTCTGGAACAGGGGCGATCTGGTCGACGATCGCGCTGTGGTCACCGCGTCGACCACCGATTCGAACGGAATCTCCGCGTGGGCGAACGCCGACAGGTCCACTTCGCGAGCGGAGTCGACGAGGTCACCGAAGCTGTCGTCCTCGTCGACGGTCAGGCGCAGCACGAGGGTGTTGACCAGCATGCCGACCATCGGGTCGAGCTCGGCGTTGCCGCGACCGGCAACCGCCGTACCGATGGGGACGTCGAGCGAACCGGTGAGCCGGGACAGCCCGACCGCCAAGGCCGCGTGCATCACCATGAAGGGAGTTGCGCGGTGCTCTCGCGCGATGTCCCGGACCTTGTCGTAGCGCGACGCGGAAATGTCGAACGACAGCGACGCGCCGCGACGCGACGGGACCGCGGGCCGCGGACGGTCCCGGGGCAGGTCGATCTCGTCCGGCAGGGCGGCCAACGTCTGCCGCCAGTACTCGAGCTGGCGGTTCGCGAGGGAGTCGGGGTCCTCGAACGATCCCAGAACCTCGCGCTGCCAGAGCGCGTAGTCGGCGTACTGGAACTTCAGCGGCTGCCAGGCCGGCAGCGCTCCGCCGGCGCGCGACGCGAACGCGGTCATCACATCGCCCGTCAGCGGAGCGAACGAGAAACCATCGGAAGCGATGTGGTGCACCACGACCCCGAGGGCGTGGTCGGAGGGGCCGATTCTGAACAGCCGCACCCGCAGCGGAACCTCGGTGGTGACGTCGAAGCCCTGCAACGCTGTCTCGACGAACGCCCCGTACAGAGATTCTTCCGTGACCGGGACGGGCTCGAGGTCGAGTGCGACGTCGGCCGCGTCGAGGATCTGCTGGTGACCGACACCGTCGACGTCCGGGTAGATGGTGCGCAGCGTCTCGTGCCGCTCCACCACGTCTCGCACGGCGTTCCGCAGTGCGTCCAGATCGAGGTCGCCCTGCAGGCGAAGACCCAAGGGGAGGTTGTACATCGGCGACGCCGGGTCGAGCCGGTTCGCGATCCACATCCGTTGCTGCGCAAGGGCCAACGGGAGAACGTCGGGTCGAGGTACGGCGACGAGGGGACGGCGGCCGCCCGACGAACCGGCGTCGAGGGTGGCGGCAAGATCGGCCACGGTCTGCGCGTCGAACACCGAGCGCAGAGGAACGCGGACACCGAGTGCCGCACCGATACGCGACGCAGCCTGCGTTGCCACCAGCGAGTTGCCGCCGAGGGCGAAGAAGTTGTCGCCCAATCCGATTCGTTCGACACCGAGAAGGTCGGCGAACACTTCGGCCACCACGCGCTGCTCGACCGTGCGAGGTTCGCGGAACTTGCGCGGGTCTCCCACCGGATCCGGCAGGGCAGCACGGTCGATCTTGCCGCTGGCCGTCAGCGGGATCGCCTCGAGTACGACGACGACGGGAACCATGTATGCGGGCAGCATGCGCGCCGCGTCGGCGCGCACCGTGTCGGTGTCGACGGTGGCGCCCGCTCTCGGCACCACATACGCGATCAGCACTTCGTCGCGCACCACGGCCACGGCCTGTGCGATGCGGTCGGACACGAGCATCGCCGACTCGATCTCGCCGAGTTCGATTCGCAGCCCTCGCAACTTGACCTGGAAGTCGGCGCGGCCCACGAACTCGAGCTCGCCGTCCGAGTTCCAGCGTGCCAGATCGCCTGTGCGATACATTCTTTCGCCGCGCCCCGACGGCCGTGCCACGAACCGATCGGCCGTCAGCGTCGGCCTGTCGTTGTATCCGCGCGCAATCTGCGTGCCCGCCAGGTACAGCTCACCGGTGACCCCGTCGGGCACAGCGTGCAGGCGCGAATCGAGCACCAGCGCGATGGTGTCTCCCACCGGGAGTCCGATGGGCACGGCAGGACCACCCGCCGGGCCGACCGTGTGTTCGGTTGCGTGAACCGAGAATTCGGTGGGTCCGTACAGGTTGTGGATCTCGATGCGGTTCTCGGCCCGAGCCCGGAACTCGTCGACGACGGCGCGTGAGAGCGCCTCGCCGGCGAGGAAGACCACCCGCAGCGAATCGCATGTGTGCGAATCGGAATGGGCGGTGAACAGAGTGAACATCGACGGGACGAACGACACCGCCGTGATGCGGTGGTCTTCGATGGCGCGCACCAGGTAGTCCGGGTCGCGGTGGCCGTCCGGCTCCGCGATCACCAAGGTGGCTCCGCTCGCGAGCGCACCGAACAGTTCCCACAACGAGACGTCGAACGTCATCGGTGTCTTGAGCAGCACGGTGTCGTCGGCCGTGAGTTCGTACTCCTGGTGGAACCACTCGATCTGCGAGGTGATGGCGCCGTGAGAGACGGTGACACCCTTCGGCTTTCCTGTCGACCCGGAGGTGAACACGACGTACGCGGCGTTGCCGCTCCGCACCGGAGCGCGCAGTTCGTCGTCGGTCAGGGGTGCGTCCGAGTACGCGTCGGCGTCCAGCGCGTCCAAGCTCTCCGGACCGGACAGGACGTAGACCGGTTTCGCGGTGTCGACGATGAACTGCGTGCGCTCGGCGGGTTGCTCCGGATCGATCGGAACGTACCCGCCACCCGCCTTCAGAATGGCGTACACCGCGACGACCGCGTCGATCGACCGCGGAAGCGAGGTGGCGACGAACTTCTCCGGGCCGACTCCCGCGTCGATGAGCGCGCGCGCCAACCTGTTTGCGCGAGAATCGAACTCCCGGTACGTGAGGGCAGTGTCGCCGAAGACCACTGCAACGGCGTCGGGGGTTTCGACGACCTGCCGGTCGTACGACGACAGCAGGCTACGGGAGGCGTCCGTGAGGTCCTCGGGTTGCACCGGGCGCACCAGTCGCGACTGCTCCACCGACCCGAGCAGCTCGATGTCGCCGACGGGCTTGTCGGGGTTCTCGGTCACCTCGGAGGCGACGATCAGGAACCGTTCTGCCAGTGCCGCAACGGTTTTGTGATCGAAGAGGTCGGTGGCGTACCCGATCGAGGCCGACATTCCGTCGGGCGCCCCGAGCGGTGAGACCGAATCGACGAGGGTGAACTGCAGGTCGAACTTCGCGACACCCAAGTCGAATTCGAGGGTTTCCAGACGGAGATCGGTGAGCTCGAAGTGAGCCTGCTCCAGGTTCTGAAACGCGAGCATCACCTGAAAGATGGGGTGACGGGACCGCGAGCGCGGCGGGTCGATGACCTCGACGAGACGCTCGAACGGCACGTCGGCGTGCGCGAAGGCGGCCAGGTCCTGCTCGCGAACGTGCTCGAGCAACGACGTGAAGTTCTGGTTGCTGTCGATACGCGTGCGCAGCGCCAAAGTGTTGACGAACATGCCGATCATGTCGTCGATCGCCGCGTCCCCGCGTCCGGCGATGGGGGTGCCGAGCGTGACATCGTCGGTGTTTCCGTAGCGAGCCAGAACGACCGCGAGCACGGAGTGCATCACCATGAACAAGGTCGACGAGTTGCGCCTGGCGAGTTCGAGCAAGCGCTCGTGCAGTTCGGCGTCGAGATGGAAGTCGTACGTGGCACCGGCGTGTGTGGGCTCCGCCGGCCGGGGACGGTCGGCAGGCAACTGCAGTTCGTCCGGCAGGTCCGCGAGGGCACTGAGCCAGTACTGTTCCTGTTGCGCGATAACCGATTCAGGGTCGGATTCGTCACCGAGCACCTCGCGTTGCCAGACCGCGTAGTCGGAGTACTGCACCGGAAGGGGGGCCCAGGTGGGGGCGTACCAGGAAATGCGAGCGCTGTACGCGGCCATCAGGTCGCGCGCGAGCGGGGCCATCGAGGCACCGTCCGCCGAGATGTGGTGAACCACGACGGCGAGGACATGCGACCCGGGTGCCGTACGGAACAGGCGCGACGCGATCGGGACGGTCTCGGTGACGTCGAACGTGGTTGCGGCCAAGTCGAACACGGCCGAACGCAGATCGCTCTCGTTGATGTCCACGGGAGTCAGGTCCGGCACGACGGACTCGGCCATCATCGGCACCTGCACGGGACCGTGGTCGGTTTCCGGGTACATCGACCGGAGCGATTCGTGGCGGTCGATCACGTCGAGCATCGCGACCTGGAGCGCCGGCACATCGAGATCGCCGATCAACCGCACCGCGAAGGGGATGTTGTAAGCCGCCGATTCCGGGTCGAACCGGTTGAGGAACCACATCCGTCGCTGCGCGTACGAGAGTGGGGCCGGATCACCGCTCGGCCGGTGCGTCAGGGCGCGACGCACACCGCCACCACCGTTGACCTGCAGACGGGCCGCGAGCGCGGCAACCGACGGCGCCTCGAAGAGCGTGCGGACGGTGACCGTGGTGCCGAGGGCGGCTCCGAGCCGCGAGACGGCGCGGGTCGCGATCAGCGAGTTGCCGCCGAGGGCGAAGAAGTCGTCGTCTCTGCCCACGCGATCGACGCCGAGCAGTTCGACGAACACCGACGCCACGATCTCCTCGACGGGCATGGTGGGTGCGCGGAACTCGCGTGATTCGATGACCGGCTCGGGCAGGCGTGCGCGGTCGACCTTGCCGTTCACGGTGAGGGGCAGACTGTCGAGAACCATCACCGACTGCGGCACCATGTGCGCCGGAAGGTTCTGTACCGCAAAGCGATGCAGTTCCTCGTGGTCGATGGTGCGACCCTCTTCGAGCAGGACGTACGACGCCAGCAGCAGCACGCCCGCTGATTGCCGGTGCGCGATCGTCACCGACGTGCGCACGCTGTCGTGCATGCTCAGGGCAGCGTCGATCTCGCCGAGCTCGACGCGAATTCCGCGGATCTTGATCTGGAAATCGGCGCGGCCGACGTATGTGATCTCACCGGTCCGAGTCCACCGGACCAGGTCACCGGTGCGATACATGCGCTGACCCGGCTCGCCGAAGGGACACGGGACGAAGCGCACCGCGGTGACCCCGCCGGCGTTGACGTATCCGCGCGCCTCCGAACCCCCGATGAGGTAGAGCTCGCCGACGACACCGACCGGAACGGGACGCATCCGGCGGTCGAGCACCACGCACGACGCCCCGCGGACCGGCCCACCGATGGTGATCTGCTCACCCGCGACGAGCGGGTCGCTCATGTGCGAGATCATCGTGAACTCGGTGGGGCCGTACGCGTTGTACATGTTGCGTCCCGGCGCCCAGCGCGCGACCAGGTCGGGCGGGCAGGCCTCGCCTGCGGTCACCACGTGGCGAATGTGGTCGAGCCCGGCAGGATCGACGGACGCCAGCGCGCCGGGGGTGACCACAGAGTGGGTGACCTGCTTGGCCCTCATGTAGTCCGCGAGGTCCTCGCCGCCGAAGACGTCCACGGGTGAGATGACCAGGGTGGCAGACCGGCTGAGCATCATGAGCTGCTCGAAGATCGACGCGTCGAAACTCGGTGACGCCAGTGCGAGTACGCGCGAGTCCCGGTCGATGTCCATGATCAGCGGAAGCTGGTGCCAGAGACCGACGACACCGCGGTTGCCCACCATCACGCCCTTGGGCAGGCCGGTGGATCCGGAGGTGTAGACGAGCCACGCGCACGTGTCGATGTGCACACCCTCGAGCCGCTCGTCGTCTCGGACCGGTGCCTCCGATTCGGCGGACATCTTCTCGTCCAGCTCCGCCGAATCGACGACGAGCCAGGCGGACGTGTCCGGCAGGAGGTCGCGGTGCCGCCGGTCGGTGAGGCCGATGAAGGCACCGGAGTTCTCGACGAGGTACTCGATACGCGATTGCGGGTACTTCGGGTCGATCGGCAGGAATGCCGCGCCGGTCTTCACGACGGCCCACGTCGAGACCAACATTTCCAGTGATCGCGGAAGTGCAATCGCCACAACGGATTCGGGACCGACGCCGTGGCCGATCAGCACCCGCGCGAGCTGGTTGACGGCGGCGTCGAGCTCGGCATACGTGACCGTCTTGTCGATGGTGTCGACAGCGACGGCGTCGGGCGCTGCAGCGACGGCCATGTCGATGAGGTCGACGAATCGCCGCGGCGCCACGCCGGGCAGGCCGATCGCCGGAATGAGATCGAGTCGCTCGTCGGCGGTGAGCAACTCGATGTCGCGCACGGGAGAGTCGATGTCGACCTCGGCGAATCGGCCCATGAACGTGAGAAAGCGATCCCGAAGATCGGTGACGTCCTGCGCGCTGTACATGTTCGGGTTGGCTTCGAAATCGATGCGCAGCTCGCCCTCACCCGCGGCCGGGTACAGATTGATCGCCAGATCTTCGACGGGCCCGGTGGTCAGGACGTGGTACGAACCACTGACCGATCCGAGGGCGATCTCGTTCTCGAACAGCATCAGGTTCACCGCCGGACCGAACAGTCCGCGCGTGTTGGTGGCTTCGCCCGCGTCGCGGCGGATGTCCTCGTGGCGGTAGCGCTGTCGGCGGAGGGCTCCGGTGAGCTCGCGCTGCACCCGGTCGACGGTCTGCGCGATCGTGACGTCCGCGTCGAGGTCGATCACGAGCGGGACGACGTTCGAGACCATGCCGCCGGAGCGACGGAGCACCGCACTGGTACGGCCCGACACCGGGAGGCTCAGCACGATCTGCGAGGTTCCGGTCATGCGGGAGAGAAACGCCGCGAACGCCGCTATCGCGAGTGGGGCGGTGCTCGATCCGAGGGAATCGACCCGCTTGGCCAGCAGTTCGGACACAGCAACCGGTGTCGGTCCGGTAGCCGCCGCGGCCGGAACCGCCAGCGGAGCCGCCGAGTCGACGAAGGACACCGGGTCGGGCAGGGTCTCGAACTTCTCCGACCAGTGCTCTCGGTCCTTCTCGAAACGGGTGGACTCCCGGTAGGCGACGTCGTCCTCGTAGATCGCCCGAAGGTTCTCGGCGCGGGAGGGCGCGGGCTCGCGGCCCTCGACCAGCGCGGTGTAGTACTCCGCCACGCGGCGCATCATCGTCATGGCGCCGAAACCGTCGAGCACGATGTGGTGGATGCGGCTGTACCAGAAGTACCGATCGTCGGCGACGGTGATCAGGTAGGTGACCACGAGGCGGTCGGTCGCCAGGTCGATGGGCGAGCTGCATTCGTCGCGCATCCATTCGATGGCGGCGTCGACAGGCGAGTGCGCGTCGCGGAAGTCGCGGGTCCGGAAAGTGTCGGTCAAGGACGTGTCCACCCACTGGGCGGGGACACCGTCTTCCTCCGCCATGCGCACGTAGCCGGATCCGAACTCGGCCCCGACTGCCTTCATCGTTCGTTCGAGCAGGTCGGCGTCGATGTATCCGCGCAGGTCTACGTAGTGAGCGATCGAGACCGGCACGTTCCCGGCAAGTTGCTGCGCGAACCAGATGCCGCGCTGCGCAGCTGTCAGGGGTACCACGTCGACGGGGGAGGTTCCATCGGTGTCGCGCACTGAAAACCTTTCCCTCGTCTCGTCCGACGGCTGCAACCCGCCTCTCGACTGATGTCGTCCCGCAATTCCGGATCATTACCGTCGGTGGCCGCGCACAAGGGCGTCAGGCCGATTACACAGTGTTTCACAGTCGGAAAACCCGAACAAGGTGACAGGATTGGAATCAATCGACGGGTAGTCTGGAATTTCGGGGCTCTGATCGATCGATATACAAGGTGGTCGGCCATGATTCGCGGAGAACCGATGTCTTCTCGGGACGCGCTGAATTTCTACTTCGAGTCCACGCATACGTCCGCACTTCTCGTGCATGCGTTCGTGCTCGATGCGGCAAACGTTCCCGGCGCGGTGAGAACGCAGGCCGATGCCAATGCGTACGCCGAGTCGGTGATGCACCTCGATCCGATCTTCACCAAACGCCTGCACCGTGTGCCTCTGGATCTCGACTTCCCTTACTGGATTTCGGATTCCGACGTCGACCTCGCGCACCACGTGTTCGTCCACACCCAGGCGCCCGGCGACACGACGGCGGTTCGCAGCACCATCGTCGACATATCCCGCACCTTCTTCGACTTCACCGCCCGGCCGGCGTGGGAGCTTCACTTCCTCGTCGATCTGCACGGCATCGACGGCATCCCGGACGGTGGTTCGCTGTTCGTCATCAAGTTCCACCACAGCGCGATCGACGGCGTCGGTGCGTCCGACCTGGTCTCCCGCATGCTGGCTGTCGAGCCCGCCCAGCCGTCGCCGCCGCGGCCTCAGGTCCCGGTCCCCGGCGCACTGGCTGCGCTTCGAGGTCTACCTCGCGGCTTCGGCACGTTGGCCAAGACGTTCGTGACCGCCGCACGCATGAAGCGTTCGGCCCGCGGGTCGACCGGTTCACTCGCCCTGAGCGCCGATACTCACCGCAAGGGCCCGGCCACCCGCTTCAACGTCGATCTCGAACCGGACATGGTGTGGGATGTCGCATGGTTCGATCTGGATCGCGTTCGCGAGGTCAAGACCGCCATCGACGGCGGAACCGTCAACGACGTCATGCTCACCGCCATCTCCCTCGCGTACTCGTCCTACCTTGCCGAGCACTGGGAGACTCCGGCGGCCTCTCTCCGCATGTCGATGCCCATGAACACCCGCACCATGAAAGACGCCACCACTGCGAATCAGCTCGCCATCCTGGTGATGAGCATGCACACCGACATCGCCGACCCGGTGGCCCGACTGCAGGCCATTCACGATTCGGCGCTCCTGGAGAAGAAGTACATCGCCGACGCGACGCTGGGAAAGAACCGCCAGCCGCCGAACCCGCTCAACTCGCTCCCGTCCGTCCTCCTGCCGCCGATCGGAAAGACGCTGCGTGGACCGTCGAAGAAGGCGACGGAAGCGTTCGTCAACACCATGATCAGCAACGTCACCTACGGTCGTGGTCCGTTGCAATTGAACGGCGCCCCGGTTGTCGGCTGCCTCGGAGTCCTACCGACCGTGCGGGGGGTGCACCTCGCACACTCCGTCCGATCCGTCGGCAGTTCCATCTCGATCTCCGTTGCGTCCAACCGTGCGGTGATGCCGGACATCGAGCACTACATGGATCTGCTCCAGGCCGCGATGTCGAGTTTGAGTTAAGCCGCTGCTCTTCGCGTCTGCTCCAGATCCCAGTTTCGTCGCAACACGTCGGTTGCGTAGGACTCGTTCAGCGGCTCCCCTCCCCACTCCGGCACCACCGTCGACGGTCCGATGTGTCGGTAGCGCTGCGCCATGTCGTCGGCCGACCCCGCGATCGACGGGGCGTACTCGATGATCCGGTCGTCCTGATCACGGAACTCGAAGGTTTGATTGCCTGTCGCCTTGATGGCGAAGTGCCCGTGGTGAAGTGAACGGTGGTGCTCGCCGCACAGCATGACGAGATTGTCGAGATCGGTGAGACCACCCCTCGACCAGAACACGACGTGGTGCGCGTGGAGGAACCGGGTGCGGCCGCATCCCGGCACCGCGCAGCATCGGTCTCGTATCAGCAAGGCCCGCATCTGCGCCCGCGACGGAGCCCGACGCTTCCGACCGAACGCCAGCGTCTCCCCAAGTTTCCCATGGCCCACCCGCCGAAGCGTTGCGCCGCACAGTAATTGGTGAAGCGTGGATTCGTCGAGACCAGGCCCGTTGTCGAGGTTCCCATGGTTGTTGTGGTCGACATGGACGATCACCTCCGCTGCGGGTGAGTGGACGGGTGAATCCGTTGCTGCACAGACGATCTCGGACATGGCGACGACCGCAGGCGCAACGTTCGAGGGCGCGGGCGCGTTCAGGTCGGGCGTGTCGTCGCCGGTCCTGCGCCGTTCGTACTCCGCACGCGTGACGCCGGCCAGGAACCGCGCACCGTCCTCGGGCGACAGACGCAGCGACACCTTCAGATCGCCACCCTCGTGCCACCACCATCGCCCACCGCACTTCGACTCCTCGGGCTCAGGTTTGTCGGTCTTCTTCAGACCCCGGCACAGCCGCTCGAGGTGCGCAGCCGGCGCTACCAGCGCGATCTCGACCAGCGACTGTTCGGTGCGCTCGGTGGCCACACGGGTCATGGCTCGTACCTTCGAGAACGACAGCGTCCCCGAGGCGAATGCGTCTGCCATCACGGGCAGTTGCGTCAGCGACTTTGCGACGCGGACCTGCTCACGGGCGGTGTGCAGATCGACACCAGCCTTCCACGACAGCCAGTGCGCGCACGACTTCACCTGCGGCCCGGCCCACCCGTCACGAGAATCGAACTCGGCCAGAAGCGCCAGATAGCGAGCAGTTCCCGCCGCGATCTGCCCAGCCAACGTGCAGATCTCTTCTTCTAGTTCCTCGATCGATCGAACAGCCGATACCGCCATGACACCCTCCCCGAAGATCGAACATATGTTCGACGAGGATAGGCGAACTCACTGACATCCCACCGAAAAGCGTCCCCGCGGGGACGCTTTTCGGATGGTTCAGGAGTCCTTTCCGAGGCGCCGACCGAGGAGCGGCCCGATCACCGTCAGCGACGACTCGCTGGTCATGTTCCAGTGCGAGGCCTCGATCCGGTGCGGTTCGACCGTGCCGGTGACGTGCGCTCCCCACCCGTCCGCGAAGGTTGCCGAGGTCGCGTCGCTCGAGGCGAAGAACAGTAGGTCTCCGTCGAACACACCGGGTACGTGCTCGTGCAGCAACTCGTTGTTGTGGACGGCAGTGACCAACATGCGACGCACACCGGCCTCATCGATGATGCCCGAGATTCCCGGGATCGCCGAGATGAAGGCGGCGGTCTCCTCGACGGATCCGAGCTCGGCTGCGGGCACGTCGTCCGCAGCCGTCCCGAGGGCGCCGAAGAGATCCAGCAAGGACACCGGCGGCGCGTCGGAATCGTCGATGTCCTCGACTCCTCCGGCTGCGCTGTCGAGCATGGCGAGCAGCTCCACCTGCTCACCCTCGGCTTGCAGGACGGTCGCGATGGCGTGCGCGACCGTGCCGCCCAACGACCATCCGATCAGACGGTAGGGCCCGGTGCCCTGGACCCGTCGGATCTCCTGCAGGTACCTCCGAGCGAGGTCGTCGATCGACTCGGCGAGCGGCTCGTCGCGGGTCAGGGCCGGCGACTGGATTCCGTACAGCGGGACGTCCGCGGGCAGGTACGAGGCCAGGCCCGCGAAGCTGATCGCGATTCCGACCAACGGGTGCAGTGCGAACACCGGGGTGCCCGTACCCGCGGCACGCAGCGGCAGCACGATGTCGAGTGCGCTCGGCTCGTTCACCGAATCCGCTCCCCGATCGATGCGACCGGCCAGCTCCCGCGCGGTCGGGTAGGCGAACAGCCATGGTAGACGCGCGGATTCGGGTGCCAGACCGTACTTCTTGACCAGTAGGTTGACGACCTCGGTCGCGACGAGCGACGTGCCGCCGAGTTCGAAGAAGTTCTCCTGCACTCCGACTGCGTCCATACCGAGTGCGGTGGCGTAGGCCGAGACCACCACGGTCTCGGTGTCGGTCTCCGGCGGATCCATCCGTCGATCCAGATCGATCGCCGGCTCCGGAAGTGCCTTGCGGTCGAGCTTTCCGCTCGTTCCGAGGGGCAGCGCGTCGAGGACGACGATCGACGCCGGCACCATGTACTCCGGCAACGCCTCCGCGGCCGCCTCCCGGACCGCGTCGACGTCGAGCGCACCGTCCGGCTCCGGAACCACGTACCCGATCAGTCGGCCACCACTCGACGTGGGCGCAGCGGCAGCGGCGATCACGCCGGGTTGGGCGGCAAGCACCGATTCGATCTCGCCGAGTTCGATGCGGAAGCCGCGGATCTTCACCTGGTCGTCCGCACGGCCGATGAAATCGATCTCCAGGTCCTTGGTCCAGCGCACGGCGTCACCGGTCAGGTACATCCGCGCTCCGGGCGGGCCGAACGGCGACGCGACGAATCGCACCGCCGTCAGTCCCGGTCGGCCGCGGTAACCGTCGGCCAGTTGCGTGCCGCTCAGGTACAGGTCGCCCGGCACGCGGGCCGGCACCGGCGCAAGTCGTCGGTCCAGGACGTACGTCGCGACGCCCGGTTGCGCGCGCCCGATGGGAACCGCGCGGGAGTCGGCGTCGGCGTGCACCCGGTGCGCTGTCACCGTGACGGCAGCCTCCGTGGGGCCGTACAGGTTGTCGACCGCTGCCGAGCTGACCGTGCCGAAGACGTCGACCGTGTCGCGTGGAAGCGCCTCGCCCGCCACCAGCACGTGCCGAACCGTGTCGAGCTGCGACGGGTTGGCCGTGGTGGCGAAGACCTTCATCATCGACGGAACGAACACCAACACGCTGACGGCGTACCGCTGCGTCAGCGCGGCCAGATACGCGGGATCACGGTGCCCGGTCACGGACGCCACGATCACGCGGGCTCCGACGGTCAGAGGCCACCAGACCTCCCAGACCGAGACGTCGAACGTGACCGGTGTACGCAGAATCATCGCGTCGGACGGCCCCAGCTGGTACTGCGACTGCATGTTGGCGATGTGGCGCACGACGGCGCGGTGCGGCACCGCGACACCCTTCGGCCGACCGGTCGATCCGGACGTGTAGAGCACGTAGGCGAGGTTCGACGGTCGCAGCGGGTGTGTGCGGTCCTCGTCGGTGATCGGGGCGTCGGAGAACGGCTCGAGATCGACGTTGTCGACCGCGATGACGGGCGCATTCACCTCGGGTAGACGGAGTCCGTCGAGTGTGAGAACGAGGGTCGGATCGGCGTCACCGAGTACGTACTCGATGCGTTCGTCAGGGTGCGCGAGATCGATGGGCACGAACGCCGCGCCCGCTGTCACCACGGCGTGAACCGTCATCACCATCTCGGCGGATCGTGGAATTGCCACGGCCACCAGGTCACCGGTGCGCACCCCGCTCGCGACGAGGAACCGAGCAAGACGTCGTACGTAGGCGTCGTACTCGCGCCGGGTGACGCGCGAACCCGGTGCGTAGCGGCCGTACTGTTCGTCGCCGGGCGCCAGGACCGGAACGATGAGCGCGATCGAATCGTCCGCGAAGGAACCCGAGAGCAGATCCGGCAGCGTTCCGAGGTCCGGAAGCTGCTCCGGCACGTGCACGAGGTCGGCGCGCTCGGCGTCGAACAGCACTTCGATGTCACGAACGCGCGTCGCCGGATTCGTCGCGACCGCGTCCAGCACCGCGAGGAACCGGGTGACGATGTGCTCCACCGTGTCCCGATCGAACAGTGCAGCCGAATACCGCAGAGTCGCAGCGAGTTCGGCATTGTCGGCATTGTCCTTGGTCACCGCACCACCGACGATGAGCTGCAGGTCGTATCGGGCGGCGCCGAGCTCGACGTCGAAACCCGCGATCTCGATGCCGGGCAGCGAGAACGACATCGCTCCGAGGTTCTGGAACGCCAGACTGACCTGATAGAGCGGCGCGTGCCGAGTCGGCCGGACCGGCAATACCGCGTCGATAACCTGATCGTGTGACGCGTCGACATTCGCGAACGCCTCCAGGTCCGTGTCGTGCGCGTGCGCCACCAGGTCCTCGAACGTGGCGTCCGGATCGACCTGCAGACGAAGAGCCAGCATGCCCGCGAACATTCCGACGATCCGGTCGAGGCCGTCCTCACCCCGCCCGGCTGCGGGTGTTCCGATCACGATGTCCTGGCCGCCGCTGAGCTTGGCCAGCAATACCGCGAGTGCCGCGTGTACGACCATGAATTGCGTTGCGCCGTATTGTTGCCCGACGTCCCGCAGCGCCGTCGCCAGCGACGACGGAATCGTGAAGTCCACGATTCCCGCCTCGACGGACTGGTTCTCCCGACGCGGACGGTCGTGTGGCAACTCGATCGGGGCGCTGACACCGGCGAGTTGCGTACGCCAATAGTCGAGTTGCTTCGCCACGATGGAACCCTCGTCGTCCGGGGTACCGAAGACTGCCCGCTGCCAGACGACGAAGTCGGCGTAGCTCAGCTCGGCGGGTGCCCACTGCGGATCCATGCCGTGGGTGCGCGAAATGTACGCCAGCATCAGGTCTTCCGCGAGAACACCCAGAGACGCGCCGTCGATCGAGATGTGCTGCACCGACATGGCAAACACCCACTGATCGGCGGTGTCGGTCAGGCGGAACAGGGCAACTCTCGTCGGCGGGGCGACGGTGACGTCGAACCCGCCCGCGACGTAGTCGGTGACGACCTCGGTGGCGACGGCGGACGTGGTCTCGCGCATGTCGAGCGTCGGGACGACGTGGGAGACGGGAACAACGACCTGATAGGGCTCGTGCTCGCCCATGGGGTAGACGGTCCGGAGGACCTCGTGTCGGCCGATGACGTCCTTGACCGCGAGGGCAAGCGCGTCCGCGTCGACTTCGCCGCGCATGCGAATCGCCAGCGGAATGTTGTAGAACCTGGAGTTGGTATCGCGCTGGTTGAAGAACCACATGCGCTGCTGAGCCAGCGACAGCGGAACCCGATCGGGGAGGTCCTGACGCACGAGCGGAGGCCGCTCGGTCGACTTCTCGGCCGACTCGGCGCGCTGAGCGAGTTGAGCCGGGGTGGGTGCGACGAAGATGTCACGCAACGGAATACGAACGCCCAGTTCGGCATTGACCCGCGCGATGACCTGAGTCGCCGACAACGAGTTGCCACCGAAGGCGAAGAAGTTGTCGTCGACGCCGACTCGCTCGACTCCGAGAACCGTTGCGAACGCGGCGACGACGATCTCTTCCACCGGTGTGGTCGGTGCCCGGTATTGCGAGCCGGCAGCGCCGACGACGTCGACTCCGGGGAGCGCGCGACGGTCGAGCTTGCCGTTCGCACTGAGCGGCAGCGCGTCGAGCGCCACCACCGCGGACGGAATCATGTACGCGGGCACGAGTTCTCCCGCAGTGCGCATGATCGCGTCGGCATCGAGTTCGGCGCCCTCCACCAGGACCACGTACCCGACCAACATGTCCGTCATGACGGCTGCGGCTGCGGACTCGACGGAGGGCGACGCCGTCAGCGCCGCGGCTACTTCACCGAGTTCGATGCGGAAACCGCGCACCTTGACCTGATCGTCGAGACGCGTCACGAACTCGAGCTCACCGTCCGTGGTCCACCGCACGCCGTCGCCGGTGCGATACAGGCGGTCGTCGCCGAACGGATTCGCGACGAATCGTTCGGCGGTGAGCCCGCTGCGACCGAAGTAGCCGTGCGCCAACTGAATACCGCCGAGATAGAGCTCACCCGGGACGCCCGGGGGCACCGGACGCAGCCGCTCGTCGAGCACATAGACCTGAACGTTGGACTCGGGAGTTCCGATCGCGACCGGTCCCGATCCACCGCTCGCCACCCGGTGCGCCGTCACCGATACCGCAGCCTCGGTAGGCCCGTACAGGTTCCACACCGGAGCGTCGGACACACGCTCGAACGCCGTGACGGCGTCGCGCGGGAGCGCCTCACCGATGCACAGCACCAGGCGCAGTGACCGGGCGTCGTCGGGCGTGGACACCGACGCGAAGACGGAGAGCAGGGACGGGACGAAGTCCGCCACCGTCACGCCGCGTTCGCGCGTGAGTCGAGCGAGGTACTCGGGGTCGCGGTGACCCTCTGCGCTCGCGAGGACCAGTCGCGCGCCCGCGGTGAGCGGCCACCACAGTTCCCACACCGACAGGTCGAACGTCGCCGACGTCTTGAGGATCATCGCGTCGTCGTTGGTCAACGCGAATTCACGCTGCATCCACCACATCTGGTTCGCGACGGCGCGGTGCGGGACGGCGACGCCCTTGGGTCGGCCCGTCGATCCGGAGGTGTAGATGATGTAGGCGGTGTCGTCCGGTCGAGCCTGGCGCGCGGGGGCTGCCGACGACGTGTCGGGCAGTTCCGAGAGATCGCGTACTCGCACCGTCGTGTCGACGTCGAGGGTCTCACCGGCGGTCAGCACCAGCGTCGGCTGGGCGCTGCTCAGTACGTACTCGGTGCGCTCGGCCGGGTGGTCGAGGTCGATCGGAAGGTACGCCGCACCGGACTTCACGACGGCGTACAACGCGACCATCAGATCGACGGACCGCCGAACGGCCACGCCCACAACGTCTCCCACGAGCACGCCGTCGTCGATCAGCGCGCTGGAGAGGGCAGAGACGCGTGCGTCGAAATCGGCGTACGTGAGTTCGGCTCCGTCGGCGTCGACGAGTGCGACGGCATCGGCGTTCGCGGCCACGGCTGCGTCGAACATCTCGACCAGCGTCGAGGGGGCACCGGTGACGGCCGTGTCGTTGCGCGTGAAGACGAGGAGCTCGCGTTCGCGCGCCGACAGCAGATCGATGTCGCCGACGGCCGTCTCCGGCTCGGTCACCAGAGTGCTGAGCAGCCTGGTGAATCGACCGACGATCGACGCGGCCGTCGCTTCGTCGAACAGCGCTGTGGAGTAGGTGATCACGCAGTCGAGTGCACCCTGCTGATCGGAGCCGACGATGAGATGCAGGTCGTACTGCGACGTTCCGGGGTCGACGTCCAGATCGGTGACGCTGAGCCCGGGCAGTTCGAACGAGGTCGACGCGAGGTTCTGGAACGAGAAACCCACCTGCGCGATGGCCGGGTACGCGGTCGAGCGCGGCGGATCGACCGCCTCCACGACCTGCTCGAACGGGACGTCCGAGTGTGCGAACGCGTCGAGATCCACCGAACGTGCCTGCGCAACAAGTTCTCCGAACGTCTGCGCCGGATCGACGTCGAGTCGAAGCGCCAGCGTGCCGGCGAACTGACCCACCAAGGGATCCAGCTCGGGCTCGCCGCGACCGGCGATGGGCGTGGCCACCACGACGTCGCGGGTGGCGCCGAGTCCGGCGAGCAACGTCGCGAACGCGGCGTGCACCACCATGAACTGGGTCGCGGATCGCGGCGCACCCACTGCTGTCGCGGCGCGCGCCACAGTTTCCGGAATCGTGAACTTGATGTTGGCGCCGGCCATGGACTGCACGTCGGCACGCGGGCGATCGAACGGGAGGTCGAGCGGACCGTCGAGTCCGCGGAGCGTTCCCTTCCAGTAGTCGAGCTGGCGAGCCAACAGTGATTCGCTGTCGGCCGGATCGCCGAGGAGGCGGCGCTGCCAGATCGCGTAGTCGGCGAACTGCACCGCCAGCGGAGTCCACACGGGGGCGTTGCCGGCCGTCCGCGACGTGTAGGCGGTCATGACGTCGCGTGCGAGCGGTGCCAGCGAGAATCCGTCCGCCGAGACGTGATGGATCACCATCATCAGTACGTGCTCGGTGGGCGACTGACGCAGCAGCCGAACACGAAGCGGCACTGCCTCGGTGACGTCGAATCCTGCTGCGGCAGTGGTGAACAGCGTTCCGATGACCTTGTCCGGCTCGACGTCGTGGACCGTCACGCCGAGCGGAACGTCGGACCCCTTCAGAATCCGCTGGTGCGGGATGCCGTTCACCGTGGGGTACACCGTGCGCAGCGTCTCGTGCCGATCGACCACGTCCGCAATGGCTTTCACCAGAGCGTCGACATCGAGGTCACCGGTGAGGCGAATGCCCAGCGGCATGTTGTACGCCGCCGACGAGGTATCGAACTGGTTGAGGAACCACATCCGCTGCTGCGCGAGCGAGAGCGGGATCTGGTCCGGGCGCTCCTGCGGCACCAGCGGTGGCCGGTTGTCGACCTCGGCATTCTCGGCGCGCGCGGCAAGCTCCTTGACCGTCGGCGCCTCGAAGATCTCACGGATGCCCACGCGCGCGGACAGTCGCGAATTGACGCGTGCGACAACCTGAGTCGCCGAGAGCGAGTTGCCGCCCAGGGCGAAGAAGTCGTCGTCGACGCCGACCCGGTCGACGCCGAGAACCGACCCGAACGCGTCCGCAACGATCTCCTCGACGGGCGTCGACGGTGCGCGGTACTCACGAGTCGATTCGAATCCGACGGTAGGCAGGACGCGGCGGTCCAGCTTGCCGTTCACGCTCAGCGGTAGCTCGTCGAGAATCACGATCCGCGTCGGCACCATGTAGGACGGCAGACGGGTGCCGGCGAAGTCGCGGACAGCATCGACGTCGACGGTCGAATCCTGCTCCGGGACGACGTAGCCGACGAGCATCTCGCCGCCGACCGACGTCGATACGGCTGCAGCTGCGGACGCGACGGACTCGTGGGCGGCGAGGACGGACTCGATCTCACCGAGTTCGATGCGGAACCCGCGGACCTTGACCTGGGAGTCGGTGCGGTCGAGGAACACCAGCTCGCCGTTGCCGTTCCAGCGCACCGCGTCGCCGCTTCGGTACAGGCGCGCGCCGGGTACGGCGGAGAACGGATCGGCCACGAAGCGTTCTGCCGTGAGTGCCGCACGCCCGAAGTAGCTGCGCGCCAGCTGTTCTCCACCGATGTACAGCTCGCCGCCGACGCCGGTGGGCACCGGGTTCAGGCTTTCGTCGAGCACGTAGACACGGTTGTTCCACTCCGGTGCGCCGATCGGAACCGGTCCGGTGGCGCCGCGCTCGGTGCGGTGCGAGGTGACGCTGACGGCTGCCTCGGTGGGTCCGTACAGGTTGAACACGGGAGCGTCCGAGACGCGTGCGAACGCGTCGACGACGTCGCGGGGCAGGGCTTCACCGATACACAGAATCGCCCGCAGCGATTCCAGATCGCCGCGTTCGGCGACGGAGACGAACGCGCCGAGGAGCGACGGCACGAAGTCTGCGACAGTCACGTTCTGCTCGCGCGTGAGCTTCGCGAGGTAGGCCGGATCACGGTTGCCCTCGGGGGTGGCGAGCACCAGACGCGCACCAGCAGTGAGAGGCCACCACAGTTCCCACACCGACAGGTCGAACGTCGCCGGCGTCTTCTGGATCATCGCGTCGTCTGCGGTGAGCTCGAATTCGCTTTGTATCCACGCCATCTGGTTCGCGACGGCACGGTGCGGAACACCGACGCCCTTCGGCCGGCCGGTCGATCCGGACGTGTAGATGACGTACGCCAGGTTCTCCGCCCGCAGCGTTCCCACCCGATCGTCGTCGGTGAGGGGAGCATCGGAGAAGGCGTCGAGATCGAGGCCGGTCAGGTCCTCCGCGGTGAGCGTCAGTGTCGGCTTCGCGTCGTCGAGGACATACTGCGTGCGCTCGGCCGGGTGGTCGAGGTCGATGGGCAGGTAGGCGCCACCGGCGGTGACGATGGCGTACATCGCGACCATCATGTCGATCGACCGCGGAATCTTCAGCGCCACAAGGCTGTCGGTTCCGACTCCGCGTCCGACGAGGTAGCGCGCGAGACGTGCCACGCGGGAACCGAACTCGGCGTAGGTCAGGCTGTCGCCGCCGAAGGTGAGCGCCGTCGCGTCCGGGGTCTGCGCCACGCGCTCGTCGAACATCGCGGTGAGAGTGCGCGGAACGCCGACCCACTCGGTCGCGTTGCGTTCGGTCAGAATGGCGCTACGCTCCGACGTCGACAGCACGTCGACGTCCCGCACGGGTGTCGTCGGCTGCGCGGCAACGGTTTCGAGCACTCGCAGGAACCGCTCGACGAAGACCTCGGCGGTGGCCCGATCGAAGAGGGCCGTGGCGTAGGTCAGCATGGCGATCTGACCGTGGCCGGCCTGCTCGCTGACGATGAGATGCAGATCGAACTGCGACACGTCGAAATCGAAGCCGACGTCGCCGACCGTCAGATCGGGTAGCTCGAACGACACCGGCGACAGGTTCTGGAACGAGAACCCGACCTGGAACAGCGGGTGATATGCCGTGGAGCGCACCGGGTTCAGCGCCTCGACCAACTGCTCGAACGGCACGTCGGCGTTGCCGAACGCGGCGAGGTCGACCGACCGCGCGGACTCGACCAGATCGGCGAAGGTCAGATCCGGGTCGACGTCCAGACGTAGGGCGAGAGTGTTCACGAACATGCCGACCATGTCGTCCAGCTCTTGCTCGCCACGCCCTGCGATGGGGGTGCCGACGGCGATGTCGCGCGTTCCACCCAGCTTCGCGAGGAGGAGGGCCCACGCGGCGTGCATCGCCATGAACAGAGTGCCCCGGCGATCCTTCGCGACGTCGGTGAGCGCGTCGGTCAGTTCGGGCGAGATCTCGAACCGGACGGACCCACCCTGGAGCGACTGCACGGCCGGCCGCGGACGGTCCGTCGGGAGGGCAAGGGCGTCGCCGAGCCCGGCAAGTGTGGTGCGCCAGAACGACACCTGGCGGCTGACCACCGACGTCGGATCGGTCAGCGTACCGAGCACCGTGCGCTGCCACAGCGCAAAATCGGCGTACTGCACGGGCAGCGGAGCCCATTGCGGGTTCTCTCCGCGAGCACGCGCGGTGTACGCGACCATGACGTCGCGGGCCAACGGACCCTGCGAGAACCCGTCGGCGGAGACGTGGTGAATCACGATGCCGAGCACGTAGTGCGTCGGTGTCACTTCGAGGAGCAGACCGCGCACCGGGACGGCGGCGGTGACGTCGAACCCCTCGGACACGAACGCGAACAGACGCGCGGCGACGCTTTCGGCCGCAACCGGTTCGACGGTCAGGTCGAGAGGGACGTCACGAGCCGGGACGATGACCTGATGCGGGCCGTCGTCGGTGGTCGGGTAGACGGTGCGCAGCGACTCGTGGCGTTCGAGAACATCGCGCACGGCGAGTTCGAGCGCGGTGACGTCCAGCGTGCCTTCCAGTCGAACCGCGAGCGGCACGTTGTACGCCGGCGAGGCGGTGTCGAACTGGTTGAGGAACCACATCCGTTGCTGCGCAAGCGACAACGGGATGGTCTCGGGGCGGTCGACGGGTACCAGCGGTGCGCGCGGGCCGTCCTGCGTGGCGGATTCGGCGTGCGCGGCGAAGGCCGACACGTTCGCGGACTCGAACATCTCGCGAATACCGATGCGGGTCCCGAGTCGGGCGTTGACGCGTGCGACGACCTGAGTGGCGGAGAGCGAGTTGCCACCGAGCTCGAAGAAGTCGTCGTCGATTCCGACGCGCTCGACACCGAGGACCGACGCAAACGCGTCGGCGACGATCTCTTCGACGGGGGTCGAGGGCGCCCGGTACTCGCGGGCCGGACCGAGGTCGACGGACGGAAGCGCGCGCCGGTCGAGCTTGCCGTTCGCGTTGAGCGGCAACGCATCCAGCACGACGATGCGCGACGGGACCATGTAGGCCGGGACGAGAGTGCCGGCGTCGGCGCGGACCTGGTCGACATCGACGACCGAGTCCGCGGTTGCGACGACGTAACCGACCAGGAGTTCGCCACCGGCCGTCTTCACCACGGCCGCAGCAGAGGACGCCACGTTCGTGGCGGCGGTCAAAGCCGCTTCGACCTCACCGAGTTCGATGCGGAAGCCGCGCACCTTGACCTGTGAGTCGGAGCGGTCGAGGTAGACCAGGTCGCCACCGGAGTTCCAGCGAACGACGTCACCGGTGCGGTACAGCCTGGCGTCGCCGTAGGGGTTGGCCACGAAGCGTTCGGCGGTCAGCGCGGAGTTGCCGAAGTAGCCGCGCGCCAACTGGGTTCCGGCAAGGTAGAGCTCGCCGGCGACACCGGCGGGAACGGGCCGCAGGCGCGAATCGAGAACGTAGACCTGGACATTGGCCTCGGGCGCGCCGATCGGAACCGGCCCGTGGGCGCCGGGAACAGTCTTGTGCGTGGTCACCGAGACGGCCGCCTCGGTGGGTCCGTAGAGGTTGAACACCGGTGCGTCCGAGACACGTCCGAACGACTCGACCGTCTCGCGCGGCAATGCCTCACCGATGCAGAGGACGGCCCGCAGCGAGCCGAGGTCGTCGGGTTGCGCGACCGACGTGAAGGCGCCGAGCAGCGACGGCACGAAATCGGCGACAGTGATGTTCTGCTCGCGGGTGAGCTGCGCGAGGTAGGCGGGATCGCGGTTGCCCTCGGGCGTCGCGAGCACGAGTCGCGCCCCGGAGGTGAGCGGCCACCACAGTTCCCATACCGACAGGTCGAACGTCGCCGGTGTCTTCTGGATCATCGCGTCGTCCGCCGACAGCTCGAATTCGCCTTGTATCCAGGCCATCTGGTTGGCGACGGCACGGTGCGGCAGGGCCACACCCTTCGGTCGACCGGTCGATCCGGAGGTGTAGATGACGTACGCCAGGTCTTCACCGGTCAGAGCGCGGGTGCGCTCGGCGTCGGTGACGGGATCTTTCGACAGATCGGAGAGATCGAGCGCCGCAACGTACTCGGCATCGAGAACGAGCGAGGGCTGTGCGTCGTTCATGACGTAGTCGGTGCGCTCGGCGGGGTGATCGAGATCGATCGGGAGGTAGGCCGCACCTGCAGTCACCACGGCGTACATCGCGACCATCAGGTCGAACGAGCGTGCGATCTTCACGGCGACGAGGTCGCCCGGTCCGACTCCCGCGGCGATCAGGTGCCGGGCGAGAGAGTTCACCCGTGCACCGAACTCGGCGTAGGTGAGGGACTCGTCTCCGAACACCAGGGCAGTGGTCTCCGGTGCGGCGGCCACCCGCGCATCGACCATGTCCGTCAGGCGGGTGGGGACACCCGACACGGCAGTATCGTTGCGTTGCAGCAGGATCGAGGAGCGCTCGGCTGAGTCCAGCACGTCGATCGTGCGGACGGGTGCGGACGGATCCGCGACGACGGCGTCGACGACCCGAACGAAACGCTCGGCAAAGGTCTCCGCGGTCGCGCGATCGAACAGAGCCTCCGCGAACGTCAGCACGCCCTGCATGGACCCGGTCGCGGTGTCCTCGCTGACGATCAGGTGCAGATCGAACTGCGACACCGCGGCTTCGATGCCGACGTCACCGATGGTCAGATCGGGCAGCTCGAAGCTGACCGGTGCGAGGTTCTGGAACGAGAAGCCCACCTGGAAGATCGGGTGGTAGGCCGTCGAGCGTCGCGGGTCGACCGCTTCGACGAGCTGCTCGAATGGAACATCCGCGTGCCCGAATGCAGCGAGGTCCACACTGCGCGCCGCGCCGACGAGATCCTCGAACGTAGCGTCCGGGTCGACGTCGAGTCGCAGCGCCAACGTGTTGACGAACATGCCGACGAGGTCGTCGAGTTCTTGTTCGCCGCGGCCGGCGATCGGGGTGCCGACGGCGATGTCTCGCTGGTTCGCCAGCGTCGCGAGCAGCACCGCGAAGGCGGCGTGCACCGACATGAACAGCGTTCCCTGACGGGACGCCGCGACTCGTGACAGACCGGCGGTCTGCTCCGCGGTCAGCGAGAAGCGCACCGACCCACCGAGCAGTGACTGCACGGTGGGACGCGGGCGGTCCATGGGCAGTTCGAGGGCGTCGTCGAGTCCGGCGAGCTGGTTCTTCCAGAACGCAATTTGCTTGGTGGTCAACGACTCCGGGTCGGTGTCGTCGCCGAGGACCTTCCGCTGCCAGAGTGCGAAGTCGGCGTACTGCACCGGCAGCGGCGACCACGCGGGAACCTCCCCGCGAACCTCGGCGGTGTACGCGACCATGACGTCACGCGCCAGCGGTCCGAGGGAGAACCCGTCGGCCGAGATGTGGTGCACCACGATGGCGAGGACGTGCGACTCGTCGGAGATCTCGAGGAGCATCCCGCGCACCGGCACACCGGCGGTGACGTCGAATCCGCCGGCGATGAAGCCGAAGAGGCGGTTCGTCAGTTCGGCCTCGTCGACCTGCTGCGGGGCGAGGTCGAGCGGCACGTCCGACGGCGACAGGATCACCTGGTGCGGGCCGTCTTCCGACCCCGGGTAGACGGTGCGCAGAGTCTCGTGACGAGCGAGCACGTCGATCACTGCGCGCTCGAGCGCCGCCACGTCGAGGCGGCCGTCGAGGCGCACCGCGAGCGGAATGTTGTACGCCGGTGAGCTGGTGTCGAACTGGTTCAGGAACCACATTCGCCGCTGCGCGAGGGACAGCGGCAGCGGATCCGGTCGCTCCCCCGCCACGAGCGGCAGGCGATGCCCTGACCCACCCGAGATTGCCCGTGTCGCAAGGTCTCCGACGGTGCTCGCGTCGAAGATGTCACGCACACCGAGGTGCGAATCGAGGGCGGCGTTGATGCGGGCGACGGCCTGGGTGGCCATCAACGAGTTGCCGCCGAGGTCGAAGAAGGAGTCGTCGACGCCCACCTTCTCGACTCCGAGCAGTTCCGCGAAGACCTCGGCGACTGCGTGGTCCTCGGGTGTCTCCGGCGCGCGATACTGCGCCTGGCGGCGGAGCAGGGTGGGCTCGGGCAGCGCGCGGCGATCGAGCTTGCCGACGGGGTTCAGCGGGATCGCGGCGATCGGCATGATGACCGCGGGAACCATGTGCGCGGGCAGCACCTCTCGCACCGCGGCGTGCACCGCGGCAACGTCCAGTTCGCGGTTCTCCGACGCCAGAGCCTCACGCGGCACCACGTACGACACGAGGTCGGTGACCCCGTTCGACGACGTGTGACCGACGGTGACGGCGAAGTCGACATCCGGGTGCGCCGAGAGCGCACCGTCGATCTCGCCGAGTTCGATGCGCTGGCCGCGGATCTTGACCTGGAAGTCGCTGCGACCGACGTACTCGATGGTCCCGGCTTCGGTCCACCGCACAACGTCACCGGTGCGGTAGAGGCGAGAACCGTCGACGTCGAACGGGTTCGCGACGAAACGCTCGGCGGTCAGGGCTTCGCGATCGTGGTAGCCGCGGGCCACCCCGACACCGCCGGCGTAGAGCTCCCCGGCGACACCGACAGGCACCGGGCTCATACGCGAATCCAGAACGTAGAGCGCCGTACCCGTGCTCGGCCCACCGATGGTCACGAGATCGCCGGCGTGCAGCGGGTCGCTCACCGAGATCATGACGGTGCACTCGGCGGGCCCGTACCCGTTGATCACGGTGGCGCCGACCGACCACTTCGCCATCAGCTCCGGCGGCAGTGCTTCACCGACGGACATGATGACACGCACACTCGGAATGTCCTGCGGCTCCATCGATGCGAGCGCCGACGGCGTGATCACCACGTGCGTGACGGCCTCGTCGGTGACGAAACGAGCAAGATCCGGTCCGCCGTAGTAGCCGGCGGGCGCGGGAACCAGCGGCGCGGCGGATCCCGACGCGATCAGGATCTCGAAGATCGCGGCGTCGAAGCTGGTCGACGCGACCGCGAGTACCCGAGATTCGTCGTCGACTCCGAAGGCCTGCAGCTGCGCGTCCACGAGGTTGGCCAGTCCGCGGTTCGGCACGACGACGCCCTTGGGCCGTCCGGTCGAGCCCGAGGTGTAGATCATGTACGCGGGGTGGCCGAGTGACAGCGTCGCCACCCGGTCCGCATCGGTGACGGGGGTGTCGTCGAATGCGTCCACCGCAGAATCGAAGTCGGCGTCTCCGAGCGAGAACCACTCGATGTCGCCCGCGACGTTCGCGGCGTCGGCGGCCGTGGTCAGGCCCAGCGCGGCCGTGGAGTCGTCGACCATGTACTCGATGCGGTCGGCAGGATGACCGGGGTCGATCGGCACGAAGTACGCGCCGGACTTCGCGACGGCCCACACGGTGAGAACGAACTCCGGTGAGCGCGGAACCGCCACGGCGACAACGGTGTCGGGGCCGGCGCCGCGGGAGACGAGCCAGCGGGCCAACTTCGAGGACCGTGCGTCCAGCTCGCGGTAGGTCCACACCAGATCGCCCTGCCGCACGGCGTCGCCGTCCGGGTTCTCGGCCAGAGCATGTTCGAAGACCTGCGCCAGCGTCTGCGGCGCAAGGTCGGCGCGGCCACGGCGGCTCAGCAGATCGTCCCGCTCGTCGGGAAGAAGCGTGTCGACGGTGGCGACACGAGCCGACGAATTCGACGCGAAGGCAGCGAACACCGCCTGCAGTCGCTCGCCCAGTTTCGACATGTAGTCGTCGTCGAAGAGCTCGCGCAGGTACCGCAGGGTCATGCGAATCTGCTTGTCCGCGAACGTGACCACCGAGATGGGGTAATGCGTCGCGTCCAGGACCTGAGCGCCGGTGACCGACATGCCGTCGATCGAGGCGGCGGCCTTGAGGCCCTCCTCGTCGACGGGGTACGACTCGAGCACGGTGATCGTGTCGAACACCGCACCGGGCCCGACGGCGGTCGTGATGTCCGCCAGTCCGAGGTAGTGGTGGTCGAGAAGCGCGTTCTGTTCGTTCTGGATGCGGCGCAGGAACGCCTCGATGTCGGACGCCTCGTCGATCGCGATGCGTACCGGCAGGGTGTTGATGAAGAGACCGACCATGGATTCGACGCCGTCGAGTTCGGCGGGTCGACCGGAGACGGTGCCGCCGAACGTGACGTCGTCGCGGCCCAGCGACCGAGCCAGCAGCAGGCCCCACGCCGCCTGGACGATGGTGTTCAGGGTGACGCCGAGTCGCGAACCGAGTTCGGTGAGCTCGCTGGTGGTCTGCTCGTCGAGCTCGACCTCGATGCGGCCGGTGTCGGCGGCCACCTGTGCGGTGTCGACAACGCCGGACAGCAGTGTGGGCGTTTCGGTTCCGGCGAACGCAGTGGTCCACGCCTTGGTCGACGCGGCGCGGTCACGACGCGAGAGCCACTCGAGGAACGTGCCGTAGGACTGCACCCGCGGGAGGATCGCCGCGTCGCCGCGGGTGGCGTACAGCGTCAGCAGGTCCTTGATCATGAGCGGCATGGACCAGCCGTCGATGACGATGTGGTGCGCCATGAGCGAGAGCGTGTACCCGCCGTCGGCAGTGCGGATCATCAGGAAACGCACCAGCGGAGCGTGATTCATCGCGAACGGCCGTGCTCGCTCGGCCTCGAGCTCCGCCGACAGGTCGTCGGCGGTCTTGTCGGAGAAGTCGAGATCGGTCCACGGCACGTCGACTCGGGAGGGAACGAGCTGCACCGGGGTGCCGTCCGCGGTCGTCGTGAACGAGGTGCGCAGACCGTCGTAGCGCGTCATGAGCGATGCAGCAGCGCTGCGGAAGCGGTCGACGTCGACCTCACCGGCGAGTTCGAGGACGACCTGCATGACGTAGACGTCAGCCGTGCCCTCGGTCTGCATCGACGCGTGGAAGAGGAGGCCCGACTGCAACGGCGCCAACGACCACACGTCCTGCAGGTCCGGCACGGAAGCTTCGAAGACCTCGATGTCCTTCTGCGACACTCGAACCAACGGTACGTCCGATGGGGTCAACCCACCCGCGGTGTCGCTGGCGGCGTGCTGGACCAGAGCGGTCAGAGCGTCGACCCAGTACCCGCCGAGCTCGGTGACCTCGTCGGTCGACAGGATGCCCCGAGGGAACGCGAAGGTGGCGGCCAATTCGTCGTCTACAACGCTGGCGTTGATGTCGAGCACCGCGATGGCCGGCATGTCCGCGTCGAGCGGAACGTCGGCGGTGGAGGTGATGTCGGTGGCGGGCAGCCACCCGATGCTCTGCGCACCTTCCGGGAGGTCGCCCGCGGAGAGGCGGCCGAGGTAGTTGAAGCTGATCTGCCCCACCGACTGTCCGCGCAGGCTGCCGTCGAGGTAGCGGAGCATGCCGTACCCCATACCGCGATCCGGAATGCGGAGGAGTTGCTCCTTCACGGCTTTGATTGCGCGCCCGGCGGAGTCGCCACCGGCGAAGGCCTCGTCGACGTCGACGTCACCGAGATCGAGCAGCACCGGGAAGATGGACGTGAACCAGCCGACCGTCCGCGAGAGGTCCGCGCGGGCATCGGTTGCGAGTACTTCTTCCTCACGGCCGTGACCCTCGAGCCGCAGCAACAGCGACGACAGTTCCGTGCCGCCCTCACGTCGGTATCGGGCCACCGCCAGCGCGAGCGCCGAGAGCAGTCCGTCGTTGACGCCGCCGCGGAACGTCTGCGGCAGGGTTGTCAGGGCGGAGGCCGTGACGTCGGCGGGCACGGTGACGCGGACCTTGTCGAGCGTGTTCTGAACGTCCACCGCGGGGTCGAGTGCGCGAGAGCCGAGAAGAGGATCCGGGGACGCGACAACCGAACGCCAGAACGGCAATTCGGCCTTCCTCGTCTCGGACGCCGCCTCGTCGACGAGGGCGTGTGCCCACGTCCGCATCGAGGTGCCGACGGCGGGCAATTCCGGTGTCGTACCCGTCGATACGGCGAACCAGGCCTGCACCAGGTCGGGCACGATGATTCGCCACGACACACCGTCGACGGCGAGGTGGTGGCCGGCGACGATCATCCGGCCGGCATCGCCGGACCGGAGCCAGACGAACTGCATCAGGCGGCCGTCGGCGGTGGACAGGTTGTCCAGAGCCGCATCGAGGGCGGGCGCCGCCGCGGCGTCGAAACTGCCGTCGACGTCGACCTCGGTCAGCAGATCCTCGGCACGCACACTGCCGATCGGACCGGTCTCGACGGTGTACCCGATCTCCGCGTCGCCGACGAGTCGGGCGCGCAGCATGTCGTGTCGATCGAGAAGCGCCTGCACGGTTGCGGTGACACCGGCGCGGTCGATGCCGGCGGGCAGTTCGAGCGCGATGGTCTGCGAGAAGCGTTGGTACGCACCGCCGCGCTGGGTCATGAAGTGTTCGACCGGCGTGAGCGGACGCGATCCCACTCCCCCACCCGGCAGCTCGGTGAGCACCTTCTGCGCACTGTCACCGACGGTGACGACCTTGGCGAGCGAGGCGACCGTTCGTCGTTCGAAGACCTCGCGCGGGGTGAGCGACAGCCCGGCTGCGCGTGCGCGCGACACCAGCTGGATGGAGACGATGCTGTCGCCGCCGAGGGCGAAGAAATCGTCGTCGGCGCCCACTCGTTCCACGCCGAGGACGTCGGCGAACACCGCGGCCAGCGCGATCTCGAGCTCGGTCGACGGTGCGCGGTACGTGGATTCGTCTCCACCGAACACCGGTGCGGGCAGTGCGCGCCGGTCGACCTTGCCGGTGCTGCCGAGCGGAACGCTGTCCATCACGACGACGGCCGAGGGCACCATGTGCTTCGGCAGCGACTCGGCGGCGAAGTCCTTGATGTCGGAGTCGAGCAGCAACGAGCCTTCGGCCAACGTCACGTAGGTCACGAGAACCTTGGCGCCGGTTGCCGATTCGTGCGGAACGGTCAACGAGAAACGGACCTCGGGGTTCGCAGCGACGACGGCGTCGATCTCGCCGGGCTCGATGCGGAAGCCGCGGATCTTGATCTGCGAGTCGCCGCGACCGACGTATTCGAGCTCGAGGTCGGGTGTCCACCGCACGACGTCACCGGTGCGGTACATCCGTGTGCCCGGCGCTCCGAACGGATCCGCGACGAACCGCTCCGACGACAGCGCGCGTCGCTCGTGATACCCCAGCGCCACACCGGGTCCGGCGGTGTACAAATCGCCGGGCACGCCGATGGGAACAGGCCGCAGCCGCGAGTCCAGCACCGCTGCACGGCCACCGCGGATGGGGCCGCCGAACGGCATGGGTCCGCCGGGCACCATCGGCTTGCCGATGTGCGAGACGATGGTGGTCTCGGTGGGGCCGTAGACGTTGAGCATCCGGCGAACCGCGGGCAGGCCGGAGGCCGGTCGTGTCTCGACAGCAAATTTCGCGACCAGGTCCTGGCCGTACGCTTCACCGCCGACCGAGATGGTCTGCAGCGCATCGAGACCCGAGGGATCGACCGACGCGAGCGCGGCCGGGGTGATGAAGGCATGGGTGACCTCGTGGCGACGCAGGAACTGCGCAAGTTCCTCACCGCCGTAGACCGTGGTCGGAACGATGACCATCGTCGCGGCGGCAGGCACCGCGAGCAGCAGCTCCAGCAGCGACGCGTCGAAACTCGGTGAGGCGAAGTGCATCACGCGCGAGGACTGCTCCACGCGGTACTGCTCGCGTTGCGAGACGCCGAGCTGGTTCAAGCCGCGGTGCGACACCGACACGCCCTTGGGCAGGCCGGTCGAACCCGAGGTGTAGATGATGTAGGCGCGGTCGGCGGGTGTGACCCCGCGCAGCCGGTCCTCGTCGGTGAACTGCGCGTCGGACTGTTCCGCCGTGGCGCTGCGCGTCTCGTCGTCGTCGACCACCAGCCAGTCCACTGTGCTCGGCAGCGCGGATCGGTACGCCAGCGTGGTCAACCCGACCTCGACGCCCGAGTCCTGCACCATGTGCGCGATGCGGTCCGCCGGGTAGTTCGGATCGATCGGTACGAATGCTGCGCCGGTCTTGGTCACGGCCCACATCAGGGCAACGGACTCCGCGGACCGCGGAACCGACAGCGCCACAACCGATCCAGCGCCCAAACCGCGACCGACGAGCAGACGCGCCAGGCGAGAGGTCACCGCGTCGAGCTCGCGGTAGGTAACCGACCCGCCGTCGAAGAGCGTTCCGCCCTCGAAGATCAGAGCCGTGCCGTCCGGGTTGGCCTGCGCCGCCCCGTGGAGGATGTCGGCGAGGGTGAGCTCGTCGACTGGGTCGTCGCCGACCACCGGACTGAGCAGCGTCTCCTCGGACTCGTCCAGCAACGAGATGTCGCCGACGGGGCGTTCCGGAGCGTCGACGACGGCACGCAGGATGCGATCGAGACGCTCGCAGAACACCCGGACGGTGGGCTCGTCGAACAGATCCGTGGAGTAGGTGACCTCGAGCGAGAACGCGCCTTCCTCGGTTTCGGCCATCTCGAGGGAGAGGTCGAATTTTGCGGCATGGACGCCGGCGTCGTACCGCTCGACGGTGAGGTCGGCCAACTCGAAGCGAGTGCGCTCGAGGTTCTGGAATGCGAGTGCAACTTGGAAGAGCGGGTTGTGCGACGTCGAACGTTCCGGCGCAAGCACTTCCACCAGCCGCTCGAACGGCACGTCGGCGTTGCCGAACGCGCCGAGGTCGACTGTCCGCGCCAGCGCCAGCAGCTCCAGGAAGCTGTCTCCTCCGCGCACGGGTGTGCGCAGGACGAGGGTGTTGACGAACATGCCGACGAGGTCGTCGAGCGCTTCCTCGCCGCGGCCGGCGATGGGGGCACCGATGGCGATGTCGTCGGTCCCGCTGGTGCGAGCGAGCAACACGGCGAGGGCGCTGTGCACCGCCATGAAGAGTGTGGCGTCGTGCGCCCGAGCCAGTTCGTCCAGACCGGTACGGACCGATGCGTCGATGACGTACGTGAACGCGCTACCGCCGCCGGTCGAGACCGCGGGCCGTGGACGGTCCGACGGCAGGTCGATGCGGTCCGGCAGGTCGGCGAGCTGGGTGACCCAGTACTTCTCCTGTTGCGCGGCAAGCGAGTTCGGGTCGCTCTCAGACCCGAGCATGTCGCGCTGCCAGACCGAGAAGTCGGCGTACTGCACCGCGAGGGGCTGCCACTGTGTCTCGACCCCGGCGATGCGTGAGGCGTAGGCGGTCATGACGTCGCGGGCGAGAGGCGACATCGAGAAGCCGTCGGCGCTCACGTGGTGCACGACGAAGGCCAGCACGGCCTCGGTGGGGCCGGTCCGCAGCAGTGCGCCGCGCACCGGGACCTGTTCCTGGACTTCGAATCCCTCGGTGACGAGCTCGACTACACGTTCGCGCAGCGCCTCCGGTGCCACGTCTTCGATGGTGAACTGCGAGGACACGGAGTCGGCGGGCAGGATCACCTGGTACGGCGTGCCGTCGACCTGTGGGTACACCGTCCGTAGCGACTCGTGACGTTCCAGCACGTCGGTGACCGCCGCACGCAGGACCGTGTCGTCGATCGTGCCGCCGAGGCGAATGACCAACGGGATGTTGTAGGCCGCGGACTCGGTGTCGAACTGGTTGACGAACCACATGCGCTGCTGCGCAAGCGACAGCGGGATTCGCTCCGGGCGCACGACCGGCTCCAGCACCGGCCGGATTCGACCGAGCTGCGCCTTCTCGTCGATCCGGATTGACAGCGACGTCACGGTCGGGCGTTCGAACAGGTCGCGCACTCCGACGCTGACGGACAGGGCGTCGTTGATGCGCGCGACGGCGCGCATGCCGACGAGCGAGTTGCCGCCGAGCTCGAAGAACGAGTCGTCCAGCCCGACGCGTTCGACGTCGAGGAGCGCCGAGAACACGTCGGCGACAACCTTTTCCGTCACCGTCGACGGAGCACGGTATTCCTTGGCCTCCGTGGTGAACACGGGCTCGGGCAGTGCGCGGCGGTCGAGCTTGCCGCTCGGACTGAGCGGAATCTCGTCGAGCACGAGCACCTGCGCGGGAACCATGTAGGCCGGCAGGCGCTCCCCCACGAACTCGAGCACGCGATGAACGTCGGGCGCGGCGCCGGGCGCCGTCGTCACGTACGCAACGAGCGAGTCCCCTGTCCGCTCGTCGGAATGCACGAGTGCGACGGCGCGGGAGATCTCGGGGTGCGCCGCGAGTGCGGACTCGATCTCGCCGAGCTCGATGCGCAGACCGCGAAGCTTGACCTGGAAGTCGGTGCGACCCAGGAACTCCAGCTCGCCATCGGAGTTGTGGAAGACCAGGTCGCCGGTGCGGTACATGCGCTCGCCGTCGGTCGAACGCGGATCGGCGACAAACCGTTCGGCAGTCAGGTCGGCGCGTCCGAGGTAGCCACGGGCCAACTGAACGCCCGTCAGATACAGCTCACCCGGAACACCGGTCGGGACGTCGTGCAGGCGCGAATCCAGCACGCGGGCGCCGGTGTTGCGGATCGGGCGGCCAATCGGCACGGTCTTGGTGTCCGATTCCACCGTGCGGTGCAGCGTCGAGGTGACGGTGGCCTCGGTGGGGCCGTACGTGTTGTCGAGTTCGGCGGGCGACGACGCGGAGAATCGTCGCACGAGATCGGCGGACAGCGCCTCGCCACCGACGGAGAGGTAGCGCAGGGTGGTCGGCAACGCGAGATCGGCGTCGGAGAGGAACAATTCGAGCATCGACGGAACGAACTCGAGAATGGCCACCTCACGCTCGCGGGCGATCTGCAGAAGGTACGCCGCGTCGAGGTGACCTTCGGGGCGCGCGATCACCAGTGCGGCGCCGAGCTGGAGCGGCAGGAACAGCTCCCACACCGACGCGTCGAACGTCACGGGCGTCTTGTGCAGCATGACGTCGGTGTCGCCGAGCTCGTAGAGCTCGTGCATCCACAGCATCTGGTTGATCACGCTGCGATGAGCTACCGCAACACCTTTGGGGCGTCCGGTCGAGCCGGAGGTGAAGATGACGTACGCGACGTTCTCGGGCCGCAGCGGGGCGGCGCGCTCGTCGTCGGTCAACGGCTCGTGCGAGTACTCGGACAGATCGATCGTGTCGATGTCGATCACGTTGGAGTGGGCCGGCAGGTCCGCGTGATCCCGTGCCGTCGTGAGGACGACAACGGGCTTCGAGGTCTCGAGCACGTATTCGGTTCGCTCGTGCGGATGTTCGGGATCGATGGGGACGTAGCCGCCGCCTGCCTCGAGCACCGCGTACACCGCGACCATCAGTTCCAGCGATCGCCGCGCGCCGACCGCAACGAGGGTGTCGGGTCCGACCCCGAGCGAGACCAGGTGCCGCGCAAGACGTGCGACTCTGTTTCCGAACTCGGCGTACGTGAGGTCGTCACCCTCGTAGACGAGGGCCGTGTTGTGCGGGTGCGCGGTGACGCTCGACCGGAACATCTCGACGAGGGTGGTCTCGGGAAGCGGGGCGTCGGCACCGCGGAGTTCGGGCTGCTCCCCGTCGATGACGAGCGGGAGGTCGCCGACCGGCGTGCTCGCGTCGGCCGCGACGGCCGTGAGCACAGCGACGAAGCGTTCGGCGACGGCCTCGACGGTGGCGCGGTCGAACAGATCCGTTGCGTAGAGCAGAGTTCCGTCGATGGGACCGGTGGAGCCGTCCGGCTCGGTCTGCTCCATCATCGTGACGGTCAGATCGAGTTTCGCGACGTCGGCTTCGACGTCGACCAACTCGATGGTGACGTCGGGCAGTTCGATCTCGGTGCGCTCGAAGTTCTGCAACATGAGCAGTACCTGGAACAGCGGCGCGTACGCCAACGACCGGGCGGGTCGCAGGATTTCGACGAGGCGGTCGAGTGGCAGGTCGGAGTTGCCGAGCGCTTCGAGGTCGGTGGTGCGGGTCCGCGTCAGGAAGTCGGTGAACGACTCGTCCGGGTTCACGAACGAGCGCAGGACGAGGGTGTTCCCGAACATGCCGACGAGGTCGTCGAGGGCGGCCTCGCCGCGTCCGCCGATCTGGGTGCCGACGGAGACGTCGTCGGTGGCCGCGAGGCGGGACAGAAGGACAGCCAGCGCAGCGTGAATCACCATGAACAACGTCGAATTGCTCTGCCGCGCAAGCTGGTTGAGCGACTCCGCAACATCGCGGTCCACGCTGAACGCTACCGTGGCACCGCGGGACGTGGGAAGGTCGGGACGCGGGCGATCCGTCGGAAGCTCGATCACGTCCGGTGTCCCGGCGAGGGCCGTGGACCAGAACGCGATCTGCTTGGCGGACAGCGAATCCGGGTCGCTCTCGTCGCCGAGCAGTTCGCGGTGCCAGATGGCGTAGTCCGCGTACTGCACCTCGAGGGGCGCCGTCTCGGGCGCCGCCCCGGCTGCGCGAGCGACGTAGGCGGTGGTCAGATCGCGCACGAGCGGCGCGAGAGAGCCGCCGTCACTGGCGATGTGGTGCATGACGACGACGAGGACATAGCTGTCGCTGGAGAGTTCGAACAGTCTGGCGCGGAACGGCACTGCGGCCGAGACGTCGAAGCCCTCCATCACGATGGGTGTGAGGGTCTCCACGAGCGCGGTCTCCGCGAGCGGTTCGGGTGTGAGCGACACCGTCATCGACGAGGCGGGCTGAATCTGTTGCACCGGACCGTCGTCGGTCTGCGGATAGACCGTGCGCAGGGTTTCGTGACGCTCGAGAAGATCACCGAACGCCTGCTCGAGCGCGGCGATGTTCAGCTCACCGGTGATGCGCAGAGCGACGGGCTGGTTGTATCCGGCGGACGAGGTGTCGTACTGGTTGGTCAGCCACATCCGTTGCTGCGCAAAGGAGAGCGGCAGTCCGCCCTCGGGACGGTGTCCGGCTTCGAGCCGGGGCCTGCCGGAAGCGCCGAACGAGCCTTCGGCGCGGGCCGCGAGATCGGCGACCGAACCGGATTCGAAGATGTCGCGCACGCCGACGCGAGCGCCCAACGCGTCGTTGATGCGGGCGACGACCCGGGTGGCGATGAGCGAATTACCGCCGAGCTCGAAGAAGTTGTCGTCCAGCCCGACTCGCTCCGCACCGAGCAAGTCCGCGAGCACCGTGGCGACGGCGCGCTGGGCGTCGGTCTCGGGTTCGCGGTACTCGCGCGTGCTGGTGCCGATGGTCGGGGCGGGAAGGGCGGTGCGGTCGAGCTTGCCCACCGGGGTCAGCGGGACCGCGTCGATCACGATGATCTCCGACGGCACCATGTACGCCGTCAGCGAGCGGCCGACGAACTCCGTCAGCTCGGCCGGGTCCGGATCCGCGCCGGGCTCCGGCAGAACGTACGCGACCAGGGCGGTCGACCCGTCGGGCAGCTGGTGACCGATCGTGGCGGCGAAGCGCACCTTCTCGTTCGCGGACAGGGCGGCGTCGATCTCACCGAGTTCGATGCGGAAGCCGCGCACCTTCACCTGGAAGTCACTGCGGCCCAGGTAGTCCAGGGCGCCGTTGGCACGCTGGCGCACCACGTCGCCCGTGCGGTACATCTTGGCGCCGGGCTCACCGAAGGGGTCGGCAACGAAGCGTTCCGACGTCAGCGGCAGCCGGCCGTGGTACCCGCGAGCCAGACCCGGCCCAGCGGAATACAACTCACCGGCGACACCGACCGGCACCTGGCGCAACCGCGAGTCGAGAACATAGGTGCTGAAGTCGCGAATGGCCCCGCCGATCGAGACCGGTTCTCCCGGAATCAGTTCGGCGCAGTTGGTCATGATGGTGGCTTCGGTGGGACCGAAGCCGTTGAACATCTTCCTGTTCCCCGTGACGAAGCGCGTCACCAGCTCGGGCGGGCACGCTTCACCGGCGGTGACGACCGCACGCAGGTCCGTCAGCGGCTCCGGGTCGATGGACGCCAGCACCGACGGGGTGATGACTGCGTGCGTCACCTTCTGCTCGCGGAGCAGCTCGGTCAGCTCGTCGCCGCCGAACACGGTGGACGGCGAGACCACCAGTGTCGCACCGGAACCGATTGCCATCAGCAATTCGAAGACGGACGCGTCGAAGCTCGGGGAGGCGACGGCCAGCGTGCGCGAGTCACGGTCTATGCCGTACCGCTCACGCTGCTCGGCGGCCAATCCGGCGAGACCGGCATGGGTGACCTCGACGCCCTTGGGGCGGCCGGTGGAGCCGGAGGTGTAGATCATGTACGCCGTGTTGAGCGGGGTGACGGTGCGCAGGCGGTCGGCGTAGGTGACGGGGTCGGAGGCGTGGACGTCCACCGCGGCCGCGGTATCGGGGTCGTCCAGAACCAGCCACTCGGGTCCATGCCCGCTCACGCTCGGCAGGAACTCCGCCGTCGTGATGCCGAGAGCAGCCCCGGAATCGGTGAGCATGTACTCGATGCGATCGGCCGGGTAGTTCGGGTCGACGGGGACGTACGCGGCACCGGTCTTGGCCACCGCCCACACGGACAGGATCGACTGTGCGGACCGGGTGATCGCGAGAGCGACCACCGACTCGGCGCCGACGCCGACGCCGCGTGACATCAGTTCACGAGCGAGCCGCGACGACCGTTCGTCGATCTCTCGGTAGGTCCAGGTGGCATCCGCGGCGACGACGGCGAGACCGTCGGGATTGGCTTCGACAGCCGCCGCGAGGATCTGCGGGAGAGTCGCGGACCGGGGGCGCTGCCGCCGACGGGGCCGTTCTCGGGGAGCACGTGATCGACGAGCGCCCCGACCTTCGCTGTCGGGAGAGCCGTCAGTCATGCAGTAACTCCTTTTGTTGCCGTATACCTGTGTCCGTCCACAACCTTAACGATCACGTGATCAGCTCCACGCACTCGTCCTCAGCTGCGCGGCGTCGATCGAGAGAACGTCCACAGTGGTATCGCTCGCGAACGCCGAGACGTTTCCCGCGCCGTCGACGACGGTCACCTCGAGGTCGTCCAACTCGCTCGGGTCGACGTCGGCGAGGTCTTCGGCACGTGCGAAGACGTGCGTGACCCACTGGTCGGCGAGCTCGTCCTCGAGCGGGATCTCGTCGTGAACCACCCCGGCGCTCGACACCACGGCAGCGCCCATCGCCCCCGCGATCAGGGCGGCGACGATCGACACCGACGGCGCGACCGCGGGCGTCGTCAGCAGACGCGACTCGTAGGTGACGTGCAGCGCCGCGGCCTCGGCGGACACGAGTCCACCCAACTCGTCGTGCGTGAGCGACAGCTCGCCAACGATCAACGCCGTGTCAGCGGGTTCCAGTGCGCGCGTGCGATCGGCGTAGGTGACCGGTCGCCCGGACGCCTCGGCCAGTGCGGGGTCGCCCCCGTCGAAGCGGACCGCATCCGGGTCCGCGCCCACCACCAGAGCGGCTCCCGCCTTGAGGGCACCCCACCACGTCACGGGATCCGATCCTGCGGCCACCCGTGACCCCGGACCCACTCCGCGGCCCGCCAGTACGCGGGCAACCTTGTTCGATGCGGTGTCGAGCTCGGCGAACGTGACGTCCGATTCGGGCCCGGACATCGCAGGCGCCTCCGGATCCGACTCGACGGCTGCCTCGAACAGCGCCGTGATCGGCCGTCCGTCCACGGCGACGTGATTGGCGGTGGGGGTCGGCGCGGCGGCCTCGACCTCCGCAAGCGGAAGACTCGCGACGGTCCGTTCGGGATCGGCAGCGGCGGCGGTCAGAATGCTGACGAGGTGAGCGCCGATGGTGCGGGCGGTCCGTTCGTCGAACAGCTCGGTCGCGTAGGTGAGCATCATCGTGGTGGGGCCGCCCGGTGCGCGGGTGCCGTCGTCGTCGACGGTGAGCATCAGGTCGAAGTTGGCCGGCTCGAACGGGTTCTCCAGCTCCGACACCTCCAGACCGGGCAGCTCCAGCGTCGCCGGGGTGATGTTGCGGAACGCCAGCGCGGTCTGGAACAGCGGATGGATACCGCTCGATCGGCCGGGCGCCACCGCGTCCACCACGTTCTCGAACGGGACCTCCGCGTTCGCGAACGCACCGAGATCGGCGTGCCTCGTCTCGGACACCAACGCGCCGAACGATTCCGACTCGTCGATCCGCACCCGCAGCACGACGGTGTTGACCAGCATGCCGACCAACCCGTCGAGCGCGGGATCACCACGACCGGCGAGGGCGGTGCCGACGGCGACGTCCAGCGAACCGGACAACCGTGACAGCACGACCGACAGCGCCGCGTGGACCACCATGAACTTGGTGGCGCTGTGACTCTGCGCCACCGTCTCCAGGAGGTCGGACGTCTCGCCGTCCAGCGTGAAGTGCACGGACGCACCGGTTTTGGTCGGATTCACGGGACGATCACGATCGCGCGGAAGGTCCAGCTCCGGCGGCAACCCGTCCAGAGCGCGCTTCCAGTAGGACAACTGGGCCGACGCCAGAGAGTCCGATTCCCGCGGCGACCCGAGCACGTCGCGCTGCCACAGCGCGTAGTCGGCGTACTGCACCGGCAGCGGAGCCCAGTTCGGCGCCGATCCGGATGCGCGCGCCACGTACGCGGTCATGAGGTCCCGCGTCAGCGGCACGCGGGAGAAACCGTCCGCCGAGATGTGGTGTACGACCAGTGCGAGCACGGCGGAGGACGGCCCGATTCGCATGAGCTGCAACCGAAGCGGTACGGCGGACGTCACGTCGAACGGTGCGAGGGCGAAGTTCACGAAGCGATCCACGACGTCGTCCGGATCGACGTCGACGATCTCGACGCCGATCGACTCGGAGTGCAGTTCCTGACGCGGGACCCCGTCCGTCTCGGGATACACGGTCCGCAGGATCTCGTGGCGAGCGACGAGATCCGCCACCGCGGCGCGGAACGCGTCGACGTCGAGATCACCTTCGAGTCGGATACCCAACGGCAGGTTATAGACCGGTGACGTCGGTTCGATGCGGTTGCTGATCCACATGCGTTGCTGGGCGAGTGCGAGCGGCACCACGTTCGGCCGCTCGCGGGGCACCAGCGGCGGCCGCACCGGACCGGACAGCGCCGTGATGCGCGACGCGAAGGACGCCACGGTGGTGTTGTCGAACACCACGCGCACCGGTACGTGCACGTCGAGTGCAGCGCCCACCCGCGACGCGACCTGCGTTGCGATCAGCGAGTTTCCACCGAGCGCGAAGAAGTCGTCGTCCAGACCGACCTTCTCGACCCCCAGCAGCTCCCCGAAGATGCCTGCGACGGTCTCTTCGACGGCGGTGTTCGGGGCTCGGTACGCCACTGCCTCGACGACGGGGTCGGGCAGAGCCTTGCGATCGAGCTTGCCGCTGGCGTTCAGGGGGAACTCGTCGAGCACGACGAAGTGCGTCGGAACCATGTACGACGGAACCGCTTTCACCAGCGCGGTACGCACGTCCGCGACGTCGATCACGCTGTGGAAATGCGGTACGACGTAGGCGACCAGCACCTCGTCGCGAAGCACGACCACACTGTTTCCGACGGCCATCTGGTCACACAGCGCCGATTCGATCTCGCCGAGCTCGATGCGCAACCCGCGCACCTTCACCTGGAAGTCGGTCCGGCCCACGTAGACGATTTCGCCGTCACGGCGCCACCGCACGAGGTCACCGGTGCGGTACATCCGTTCGCCCGGCGTCGACGAGAACGGGTGCGCCACGAAACGGTCCGCGGTCAGGTCCGTGCGGCCGAGGTATCCCCTGGCCAACTGGGCGCCCGTCAGATACAGCTCGCCCGCCACGCCCACCGGTACCGGTCCGAGACGTTCGTCGAGCACGAGGGTGCCGGTGTTCCACACGGGCTTGCCGATAGGAACATCGGTGTGATCGGCGGGCACCACCTCGTGGTAGGTGACGTCGACGGCAGCCTCGGTGGGGCCGTACAGGTTGTGCAGCAACGCTGTCGGGAGCAGATGTCGTGCTCGTCGCGCGGTGGACGCGGCAAGTGCCTCGCCGGAGGCGAACACCATGCGCAGCGAGGGCAGTCGGTTCGGTTCGAGGTCGGAGACGAACACCGACAGCATCGACGGCACGAAGTGCATGATCGAGACGGACTTCTCCTCCACGAGCTGCGCGAGGTACGCGGTGTCGCGGTGACCGTCCGGGACGGCGATCGCGATGCGCGCGCCGATCTGCAAGGCCCAGAACAGTTCCCACACCGACACGTCGAAGGTGACCGGAGTCTTCTGCAACACCACGTCGCCGGCGTTCGCGGAGTACTCGTGCTGCATCCACAGCAGACGGTTCACGATGGCGCCGTGCGAGACGGCCACACCCTTGGGTCGCCCGGTGGAGCCGGAGGTGAAGATGACGTACGCCGGATTGGACGCACGAAGGGGCGCACTACGTTCCGAGTCGGCGATCGGCGCCGGGGACACCGGTGACGACTCGGTGAGGTCGAGGGTGTCGACCGTGAGCACCGGTGCGGTACCGACGCCGGGACGATCGTCGCGGGTGGTGGTCAACACCAGCATCGGGTCGGCCTTGTCGAGGATGTACTCGTTGCGGTCCGCCGGCTGGTCGGGGTCGATCGGTACGTACGCCGCACCCGATTTCACGACGGCGTAGATACCGACCAGCATCTCGATCGACCGACGCATCGAGACCACGACGAAGGACTCGGGGCCCACTCCGTTCGAGATCAGTTGTCGCGCAAGCCGGTTGACCCGAGCGTCGAACTCCGCGTACGTCAGGCTCACGTCGCCGAACTCGACGGCCACCGAACTCGGGGTGCGAGCGACCTGCGCGTCGTACAGATCCACCAGGGTGCGGGAGGGATCGATGGTCACCGCGGTGTTGTTCCACACCTCGATCACGTTGCGGCGCTCGGCGGAGCTCAGCACGTCGATGTCCCCGACGGGTACTTCCGGGTAGGACACCGCGCCGCGCAGGACACGGACGAAACGCTCGGCGAAGGACGCGACGGACTCGCGATCGAACAGGTCGGTCGCGTACGTGAACGCCGCATGCATTCCGCCGGGCGCGCCGTTCTTGTCGGTCGAGTCGATCAGCGTCAGTTGCAGATCGAACTTGGCGACCGACAGGTCGAACTCGACGGTGGACAAGCGCAGCCCGGTGAGTTCGACCGACGACTGTTCGAGGTTCTGGAACGCCAGCATCACCTGGAAGATCGGGTGGCGCGATTCCGAACGCGACGGGGCGAGCACCTCGACGAGCCGCTCGAACGGCACGTCGGCGTTGGCGAACGCGGCCAGGTCGTCCTCGCGCACCGAAGCGAGCAACGACTCGAAATCGGTTCCGGTGTCGAACGTCGTCCGCAGCGCAAGCGTGTTGACGAACATGCCGACGAGGTCGTCGATGGCCGCGTCTCCGCGGCCCGCGGTCGGGGTGCCGACCACGATGTCGGTACTGCCCGTGACCTTCGAGAGCATGGCGACGAACGCCGCGTGCACCACCATGAAGAGCGTGGTGTGGTAGCGAGCGGCGACCTTCGACATGGCGCCGTGCAGCCCGGCGTCGACCTCGAACTCGTAGGTGGCGCCGCGGAAGCTCGGACGCGCCGGCCGCGGTCGGTCGGTGGTCAACTCGAGGCGGTCGGGGGCGTCGGCGAGCTTGGCCGCCCAGTACCGTTCCTGTTGCGAGATCACCGATTCCGGGTCGTCCTCGGACCCCAGTACCTCGCGCTGCCACAGCGCGTAGTCCGAGTACTGAACGGGGAGCGGCGCCCAGGTAGGCGCGTACCACGCGATACGGGCGCTGTAGGCGGCCATGATGTCGCGGGCCAGCGGCGCCATCGACGCGCCGTCGGAGGAGATGTGATGGATGACGATCGCGAGCACGTATCGCGTGTCGTCCAGCCGGTACAGCCGACCCTGGATCGGCACGCGGGTGGTGACGTCGAACGTGGTGGACGCGAAGGTGAGCAACGTCTGCTCGAGCAACGCGTCGTCGACGTCGACGGGAGTGAGGTCGGGAACGACTTCCTCGGCCATGTGGATCAGCTGCACGGGTCCGGCGTCGGTGTCCGGGTACGACGTGCGGAGCGCCTCGTGGCGGTCGATGACGTCGAGAACGGCCACCTGGAGCGCGGCGACGTCGAGCTCTCCGTCCAGACGGACCGCGAACGGAATGTTGTACGCCACGGACGACGGGTCGAACTGGTTCAGGAACCACATTCGCCTCTGCGCCAACGACAACGGTGCCGGCTCGGTGCTCTCCCGCGGTACCAGCAACAGGTTCGCCGAATCACCGGACCGTTGCTGCAGACGTGCGGCCAGCGAGCCGACGGTGGGCGCCTCGAACAACGTCCGAACGGAGACGGTGGTGTTCAGGGCGGCGCCGAGTCGAGAGACCGCACGAGTGGCGATCAGCGAGTTGCCGCCGAGAGCGAAGAAGTCGTCGTCGAGACCGACCTTGTCGACGCCCATCAGTTCGGTGAACACGGACGCGACGATCTCCTCCACGACCGTCGTGGGGGCGCGGAACTCGCGCACCTCCAGCACCGGCTCGGGCAGGCGGAAGCGGTCGATCTTGCCGTTGACCGTGACGGGCAGGTGGTCGAGCACCACCACCGAGGCGGGGATCATGTGCGACGGAAGTCGTTGCGCAGCATGACGAAGCAGCTCGGAGTGGTCGAGTCCGTCACCCTCCTCGAGCACCACGTACGCGGCCAGCACCGTCGCGCCGGAACTCTGCTCGTAGGCGACGGTCACCGCGGTGCGCACGCTGCGGTGGTCGGTCAGCACGTTGTCGATCTCGCCGAGCTCGATGCGGAAACCGCGAATCTTCACTTGCGAGTCGGCGCGGCCGACGTAGTGGATCTCGCCGTCGGACGTCCACCGCACCAGGTCACCGGTGCGGTACATCCGCGATCCCGGCTCGCCGTAGGGACTGGCGACGAATCGAGTCACGGTGAGCGCGAAACGATTCGCGTAACCCCGGGTGACACCGGGACCGGCCACGAACAGTTCACCGATGACGCCGGTGGGGACAGGTCGCAGTCTGTTGTCGAGGACGACCTCGACGAGGCCGCGCACCGGGGTCCCGATGGTGATGGGCGCACCGGGCGTGAGAGGGCGGGTGATCGAGGAGATCATCGTGGTCTCGGTCGGTCCGTACGCGTTGAAGATGTTCGTCTGCCCCACCCAGCGGGCGGCGACCTCGGGCGGAAGCGCTTCGCCCGCACTGATGATGCACTCGATCTGCTCGAGACCGTCGGGGTCCAACGACCCGAGCGCAGCGGGCGTGATCACCACGTGGGTCACGTGTTTGGTGCGAATGTACTCGGCCAGCTCGTCGCCTCCGAACACGCCGACCGGCGCCAGCGCGAGCGTGGTGGAGCGGGACAGCGCCATCAACTGCTCGAACACGGATGCGTCGAAGCTAGGCGACGCGACGGCCATGACGACCGAATCATGATGCACACCATAGTGTTCGGCCATGTCGTCGCCGATGTTGACCAATCCGTCGTGGCCCACCACCACACCCTTGGGCAACCCCGTGGAGCCGGAGGTGTAGATCATGTACGCCATGTTCGAGGAATGGATCGGTGCGGAGCGGTCGGAATCGGTGACCGTGTCCGCGGACATCTCGGCGCTCTCGCTGCGCACCGCGTCGTCGTCGAGGAGCAGCCAATCGATGGTGCTCGGCAGATTGCCGCGGTACTCCGACGTCGTGAGACCCACTTTCGCACCGGAATCGACGAGCATGTGCTCGATGCGGTCCATCGGATACGCCGGGTCGATCGGGAGAAACGCGCCACCGGACTTCACGATGGACCACGTCGAGGCGATCGTGTTCAGCGACCGCGGCAACCCCATGGCCACCACCGACTCCACACCCACCCCGCGGGCGATCAGCATGCGCGCCATGCGATTCGAGTAGTCGTCGAGCTCCCGGTACGTCATCTGCGCCCGATCGGTCGTCACGGCGACGGCATCGGGGTCGGCGGCGACCGCCGTAGCAATGATCTCGGAAAACGTTCGTACGGGCCATGACTCGGGACCACGCGCCGGAACGAACTGCTCACGCTCGGCCTCGGTGACCGGATCGATCTCGCCGATGGCGGACTCGACCGGGGCGCCCACGAAGTCGTCGAGGAAGCGGACGAAGCGATCGCGGTGCCCCTGCAGGCGCTCCATGTCGTACCGATTCGGGTTGGCCTCGAAATCGATTCGCAGCGAACTCGCATCGGACCCGGGGTAGACGTTCAGCGCCAGGTCCTCGATCGGGCCCGTACTGAGGACGTTGTACGACCCGTAGACGGAGCCGAGTCGCAGTTCGTCGTGGAACAGCATGATGTTGACCGACGGACCGAACAGACCGCGGTGCGTCGACGACCCACCCCCCGATTCCTGCCGGCCTCCGGCCTGCACGCTGTCGCGACGGATGTCCTCGTGGCGGTAGCGCTGACGACGCAACGCACCGGTGAGTTCGAGCTGAGCCTGCGTCACCGCGGCCGCGACCGTGCACTCGGGCGGCAACTGCATCCGCAGGGGAACGACGTTGGAGACCATGCCACCCGACCGGCGCACCGCGGCGGTGGTGCGGCCGGACACGGGAAGGCTGAGGACCGTGTCGTCGGCCCCGGTCATCCTCGCGACGTACGCCGCGAACGCAGCCACGACCAGTGGCGCGGTTCCCGTCCCCAGCTCGGCGATCCGGCCGTCGATCCGTTCGATCAGTGAGGTGGGGATGCCGCCGCCGGCGAGTGCAGCCGGAGAGGTGGCCGCAGCCATCGCGTCGGCCAGGCTCGGCGGGTCGGGAAGAGATGCCGTCTTCTCGGCCCAGTAGGCACGGTCCTTCTCGAACCGCTCGGACTGGCGGTACTTGGAATCGTCGGTGTAGAGCCATTGCAACTCGACGGCCGTACCGGGAGCGGGGTCGACCCCGTCGGCGCCTGCGGAGTAGAGCGCAGTCGCACGCTGCAGCATCGTCATGGCGCCGAAACCGTCAGTGGCGACGTGGTGAATGCGCGAATACCAGAAGAAGTGCTCGTCGGCGAGCTGCAGTACCCAGGACACGACCAACCGGTCGGCCAGGATGTCGATGGGTGAGCTGTACTCGCGTGTCATCCACTCCATCGCCGCGGCGGTGGGGTCGGCTTCGGAGCGCAGATCGAGGTATCCGAGTGCATCCTCGATGGACCGGTCGACGTACTGGTACGGCTGCCCGTCCACCTCGATCAGACGGAGAAAGCCGGAACCGAACTCGTGCCCTGCGGTGTAGAGGCTGTCGTTGAGCATCTGGACGTCGAGCGGGCCCGGAACGTCCACGTAGTGTGCGATCGAAATCGGCACGTCACCTGCGAGTTGTTGCGCGAACCAGATTCCTCGCTGCGCCGCCGACAGCGGAAATGCGCCGTTCGGTAGGGAGTAATCGGGATCTCCTGCGTCTGGCTCCAACGACCGACCCCACTTTCATTCCACGATTTCGGTACATCGATTGTTTTGCCCCCGCAAACAGTCGCGAAATCCGTTGATCCACTTGCGAAATGCTCGCCCAGCGGCCAGCTTTCGATGCTACCGGTCCGACAGCGCCGAATATGTCAAGCCGTCATGTCGAGATTGGCGATCACCTTCGTCGGACGAAGCCGCACGACCAGTTCACCGTCCACTGCATTACGTTTTCCGAACTCCTCGGCGCGGTCGGGACCCATGTATCGACGAGCGATGTCGGTCGCGGTACGCAGCAATTCCTGCGGGTCCGTGGTGGTGACCGCCTCGGCCTGCACCTGCACGAATGCGTACGGCGGCTCCTCGAGGTCCACGGACAGAACGACACGCGGATCGCGGGCTATCGCTCGTCCCTTGGCGGTGTCGGCTCCGGTGTTGAAGACGATCTCGTCGCCCTCGACCACGAACCAGATCGGCGCGACCAGCGGACGGCCGTCCTTGGCCACCCAACCGAGCTTGCCGGTGCGGGTCCCCGCAGAGAGGAAGGCGGAAACGTCGGAGTCCGATACAGCAGTCATCACACCCATAGTACCGATTACCTCTGCGAAGAACTAAGAGTACGTCAGACGACCGTCGGCCACCGTCGCCACGATCGGGACGTTTCTGAGATCGCTGTTGCCCAGGTCGCGTGGATTCTCGGCCAGGACGACCAGGTCGGCGACACTCCCCACCTCGACCGATGCACGGCCACCGCACGCCGCCCTGATCGCGACGTCTAGCGGGAGGGACTCCGACGCAGTCCACGGCGGCCGGCCGTCGTCGGTGCGCCACACGGCGTCGGCGATCGCGGCCCGCGGGTTCGGTGGACTCACCGGCGCGTCGGAGCCGAACTGGAGATCGGCCCCCGACGCGTGCAGCGAACCGTAGGGAAACGCGATCGAACGGCGGCCGGCCCAGAGCGCGTCGGCGACGTCGCGGTCGGTCACACAATGTTGAGGCTGCACGGAGGCGACGACGCCGGCCCGCGCGAACCTCTTCACGTCCTCCGGCCGCAGCTGCTGCGCGTGTTCGATGCGGCCGCCGGTTCCGGGCGTCGTCGACGCGGCCGCCTCGAACGCGTCCAGCACGATCGTGTTGGCGCGATCCCCGATGGCGTGGACCGCCGGAGCCAACCCACCGGCGCGCGCCTTGGTGATCAGCTCGACGAGCTCGGCGAATTCGACGAGCAGCAGTCCATGCTCCTCACCGTCCTCGGAATCGGGGTACGGATCGTGGCAGCAGGCGGTCCGGGTGTTGAGGGATCCGTCGGCCATCACCTTGAGCGGCCCCACGCGCAGCAGCCCGTCGGTGCCGGGGACGACGTCGCCGGTGCGCCGCCCGAGTTCCAGCGCCTCGTCCAACCACACCGGCCACGTCGACGCGGACACCCGCACGCTCGGCCGGCGGTGCGCGATCCTCCGTGTCCATGCGGCCGCGTTGTCGTCGTACTCGAAGTCGATGACGCCCGTGACTCCCTGCGCGGCAAGCACATCGGTGGAGTCGAGGATGTACGAGTCGAGCAGATCGTTGTCGATCCGGTCGTCGATGCCACTGCACACCTCGATGGCGTACTGGTCGCGAAAGACTCCTGTCGGATCGTCGATACCGAGGTCCGACAGCAGGGACGGCGACAGCCACGCGGTGTGCAAGTCCATGCTGGTGATCGCGACGCGGCGGCCCGGCAGCGCCGACTCGAGCATGTCCTTGTGTGGTTGCTCGTCCCACATAGCGCCGCGAAACCCCTGTGCGCGAACCACTCCGGTCGACATCGGTCCGCCGCTGCGCACCGCTGCCACCACCGCGTCCACTGTCTCGGACGCGCTGGCTGCGGAGGTCACGTCGATCCGTCGACGCGACAGGGCCCACTGCGCCATGTGCAGGTGCCCGTCGACGAAGCCGGGCAGGAGGAACCCGCCTGCGCAGTCGATCACCGGCTCGCCCGAACGGTCGAGTCCGGTGCCGATCTCCGTGACCACACCGCCCGACACTCTCACGTCGGCAAGCGGCCGATCCGCCGCAGTTCGCACCCGATGCAACAACACAGGGCTCATCCAAGCAGAGTGAGCGCCTGCTCTCGCATCGCGACCTTGCGGACCTTGCCGGTGACCGTCATCGGGAACTCGTCGACCACGTGCACGTACTTCGGAATCTTGTAGTGCGCAAGCTTTCCGGTGCAGAACTCGCGCAGCGCGGACGGGGTCAGGGCCGGGGCGCCGTCACGTAGGCGCACCCACACCATGAGTTCCTCGCCGTACTTTGCATCGGGAACCCCGATCACCTGCGCATCGACGATGTCCGGGTGCGAGTAGAGGAACTCCTCGATCTCCCGCGGGTACACGTTCTCCCCGCCGCGAATGACCATGTCCTTGATGCGGCCGGTGACCGCGACGTACCCGTCTGCGTCCATGACGCCGATGTCCCCGGTGTGCATCCACCGCGCCGCGTCGATGGCCTCGGCCGTCTTCTCCGCGTTGTCCCAGTAGCCGAGCATCACCGAGTAACCGCGAGTGCACAACTCACCGGGCTCGCCGCGCGAGACCGTCAGTCCCGTTGCGGGGTCGACGATCTTGACCTCGAGGTGCGGGCCGACGCGCCCGACCGTCGAGACGCGCTGATCGACAGTGTCGTCCGAGCGAGTCTGCAGCGACACCGGTGACGTCTCGGTCATTCCGTAGCAGATCGACACCTCGGACATCCCCATCCGTTCCATGACCTGCTTCATGATCTCGGCGGGGCACGGGGAGCCGGCCATGATGCCGGTGCGCAAGCTGGAGAGGTCGACGGTATCGAAATCCGGATGGCTCAACTCGGCGATGAACATCGTCGGCACGCCGTAGAGCGAGGTGCACTTCTCCTGCTCGACGGCTTTCAACGTGGCGCTGGGCTCGAACCCCGGACCCGGAATCACCATGGCCGCACCGTGACTGGTGCACGCCAGGTTCCCCATCACCATGCCGAAGCAGTGGTAGAAGGGGACAGGAATACAGACCCGGTCCGTCTCCGTGTAGTGGCACAGCTCGCCGACGGAGTACCCGTTGTTCAGAATGTTGTGATGGCTCAGCGTGGCGCCCTTGGGGAATCCCGTGGTGCCCGAGGTGTATTGAATGTTGATGGGATCGTCGGAGGACAAGTCGATCACCGGCAGCGGGTCGGCGCAGGGAAGCGTTGCCCACTCCGGTGATCCGATGATCAGCACGGTTCGCAGATCGTGACAATCGGACTTCACCTGGTCGATCATCGAGGCGTAGTTCGAGTCCTTGAAGCTCTCCGCCGCGATCAGCGTCGACACCCCGGACTGATTCAGAACGTACGCCAACTCGTGCGCCCGGTACGCGGGGTTGATGTTGACCAGAATCGCGCCGATCTTCGCGGTTGCGTACTGCACCATCGTCCACTCGGGGCAGTTCGGTGCCCAGATGCCGACGCGGTCGCCCTTCGAGACATTTTTCGCCAGCAAGCCGGCCGCCAACGCGTCGACGTCACGCTGCAGTTCCCGATACGTCCACCGCCGACCGGAGGGAACGTCGATCAGAGCGTCGTTGTCGGGAAAGCGGTCGACGGTTCGGTCGAAGTTGCCGCCGATGGTGTCGCCGAGCAGCGGGGCGTCGGCCGTACCGGAGTCGTAACTGAGCATGGTACTGAGGGTAGTGAATTCTGCCGGCGTAGCTGCTCGATTCTGCGGGCGACATGGGCAACCGAGGAGCTCACGGATCAGCCTGACAGCCTTAGGCCCGACCCCGTGCAGCGCGAACAGGTCCGCGTCCGGAACATCCGCCAAGTCGTCGATCCCCGTATACCCCGCTGCGACCAAGGCCCTGGTCGCGGGCGCGCCGATGCTCTTCGGAAAGCTCACCGTGTCTCCCTCACATGAACGGTGCCGGAACTCCGCCACGAAGGAACTGAATCAGCAGCGCGTTGACCGGGCCCGGACTTTCGATCGGGAGCACGTGCGAACCCGGCAACACGGCGATGCGCCCGTTCGGAAGCGCCGCCGCTACGGCGACGGTGTGCTCGATCGTCACCTCGTCGCGGTCGCCCTGCAGCAGCAATGTCTCGGCGGTGATGGAGTCGAAGTCGGACAACGGAATTCGCGGCTCTCGGGTGATCATCGCGACAGTCTTCGCGTAGAACTCGTCGAAGTGCTCGACGCCGTCGGGTGAGGTTGCGGCGTACTCCTCGCGAAAGAAGTCCGGGGGCGACGACTGGTCGGTCAGCCTACTGGCGAAGCCGCCTTGTACCTGGCCGTCCTCGTCGAAGTACTGCCCGATCGACACCAGGCGCCGGACGAGATCCGGCCGTGCCATCGCGACGAGCATGGCCACCACTCCGCCGTCGCTCCAGCCGACGAGGTGCGCCGGACCGCCGATCGCGAGGTCGAGGAACCTGATCGTGTCGTCCGCCATCACCTGATACGTGAGCGGGCCGGGTACGTCCGGAGTGTGTCCGTGCCCCCGACGCTCGGGAACCCACACCTGGAAGCCCGCGGCAGCAATGTCGGGAATCTGCGCGCCGAACGACGACGCGCCGGCCAGAGCGCCGTGCAACAGGACGACGGGTTCGCCCTCGCCGTACACCTCGTAGTACGTCGGGACGCCGTCGACATCGATGACGTGGTCGGTCATGGCTCGAGACGTTACCCCTCGAGCGCCTCGGCAGCGGACGTGTCCTTCAGCGCCACACCGGACTTCCCCAGTTCCCGCGCTCCCGAGATCAGCAGCGCCGCAACCCGTGCGGCGTTGGCGTAGGACTGGCCGTCGGGTGGGTGGATGTTGGAGATGCAGTTGCGGTCGGCGTCGGACCGGCCCGGTTTCGGCAGGTGGGTCAGATAAATACCGAGACTGTCGGCGACGGACAGGCCGGGCCGCTCGCCGATGATCACGACCAGCGTATGCACGCCCATCGCAAGGCCGATGTGATCGCCGAGGGCGACCCGTGCCTGAGTCGCCACCACCGGAGGGGCGATCGAGTACTGCGACAGTGCCTCTTTCAGCGCGGTCAGCAACCCGACGCCGTGCTCCTCCAACGCGCGCGGAGACAGCCCGTCGGCCAAGACGAATCCGAGATCGGCTTCCTCGGAGACGATTTCGTCCAGTGATTCCGGCATGCGGCCCAGGTCCGGTCGACGCAGGTATTCGCTGCGCGTCGACGCTCGGGACGACACCACGGCGGGATCACCGAGTCCGACCTCGGCCACGCGAGCCGCGAAGGTCGACGCATCGAGCGGTACGTGCACCGCGTCCCGCGCCGCCGCGTGTGCCGCTTTGAATTCGAGGACCCGTGACGTCGGGAGTGCGTCGCCGGCCCGGCCGAGTCCGATGCGAGCCTGGGTCGACAGCCGCAGATCGGCCCAGAAGTCTTCGGCAACAGGCTGGGTCATTGTCCACTCGCCAACGCGCGAAGCGGCGAATTCGACGCATCGATCGGCAGCACCCGGCCGGCGTTGTCGGTCATGCCCAGCCCGTGCATCCATTTCTCGAACTCGGGAGCCGGCTTGAGCCCCAACACCTGCCGGACGTACAGCGCGTCGTGGAAGGACAGGCTCTGGTACCCGAGCATGATGTCGTCGGCACCGGGAACCGCGATCACGAACGCCGCGCCGGCGGCCCCGAGAAGGGTGAGCAGCGTGTCCATGTCGTCCTGATCGGCTTCGGCATGGTTGGTGTAACAGACGTCGACTCCCATCGGCAGGCCCAGCAACTTCCCGCAGAAGTGATCTTCGAGCCCCGCACGGACGATTTGCTTTCCGTCGTACAGATATTCGGGTCCGATGAAGCCGACGACGGTGTTGATGAGCAGCGGGTCGAGGGCGCGGGCCAGACCGTACGCGCGCGTTTCCAACGTCTGCTGGTCGACGGGTTTCCCACCGGTCCCGATATGCGCGCCCGCCGACAACGCCGACCCCTGACCGGTCTCGAGGTACATCACGTTGGTGCCGACGGTGCCGCGCTGCAACGACTTTCCCGCTTCGTTGGCCTCCATCAGCAACGGCACGGTGACACCGAAACTGCTGTTCGCCCCCTCCGTCCCGGCGATCGACTGGAAGACCAGATCGACCGGCACGCCCTTCTCCATCAGTTCCATCGTGGTGGTGACATGCGAGAGCACACACGACTGAACGGGGATCTCGAATCGCTGTCTGATCTCGTCGAGCAGGTACAGCAGATCCGACGTGGCACGGGGTGAGTCGGTTGCCGGGTTGATGCCGATGACGGCGTCACCGGATCCCATCAGCAACCCGTCGAGGGTCGCCGCGGCGATACCTCGTGGATCGTCTGTCGGGTGGTTCGGTTGCAGGCGCGTGGCCATGGTGCCCGGCAGCCCGATCGTGGTGCGGAACGCGGTGATCACCGTGGCCGCTTTCGCGACGGCGATCAGATCCTGGTTGCGCATGATCTTCGATACGGCCGCAACCATTTCCGGCGTCAACCCCGGCGCGACAGCAGTCAGTCGCGCGGCGCTCCCCGGTTCGGCGGCGACGGTGAGCAGCCAGTCCCGCAGACCGCCGACGGTCAGATGCGAGATGGCCGAGAACGCCTCCGCGTCATGACTGTCGATGATGAGCCGGGTGACCTCGTCGCTCTCGTACGGGACCACCTGCTCGTCGAGAAAAGTCTGCAGGGGCAGGTCCGCGAGTACCCATGCCGCAGCGGCGCGCTCGGCGTCCGAATCGGCTGCGCACCCGGCCAATTGATCGCCGGAGCGCATCGGCGTGGCCTTGGCCATCAGCTCCACGAGACCGTCGAACGTGAAGGTGGTCCCCGAGATCTGCTGATGGTAGGTACTCACCCGAGTTCTTCCTCCGCACGTGCCAAGGCGGCGAACTCTTCGTCCGGAGAATTGGCGACCAGGTGATGTCGAGAGTAGACGCCGAAATACACCATGAACAGAGCGAACACGGCGAGACACCAGAGGGCGGCGGTGCTGTCGACGAGGAACGTCGCGACGACGGCGAGTGCCGCGATCACGAGCGCGAATCCGGTGGTGACCACCCCGCCGGGGGTGCGGTACGGGCGCGGCATGTCGGGCTCGCGGCGTCGCAGCACGATATGGCTGATCATCATCAACACGTAGCTCAGCGCCGCGCCGAACACGGCCATGTTGAGCAGCATCGCGCCCTGGCCGGTGAGGGAGAGCAGGAAGCCGATGACACCGGGCACGATCAGCGCGAGGATCGGCGCCTTACGAGTGTTGGTGATCGACAACGTCTTCGGCAGGTAACCGGCCCGAGACAGGGCGAAGAGCTGGCGTGAGTACGCGTACATGATCGAGAAAAAGCTCGCGACGAGGCCGGCCAGGCCGATGTAGTTGACCACCTTGGCTGCGGTGCCGTCGCCGAGCGCTTCGACGAGGGGGTTACCGGACTCCTGCATCGCCTCGGCGCCGCCCGCACCGGTGACCAAGACGAGCACCGCTGCACCGGTGAGGAGCAGAACACCCATGGCGGCGATGATGCCGCGGGGAACGTTCCTGGTCGGATCCTTCGCTTCCTCCGCGGCCAGCGGCACGCCTTCGATGGCAAGGAAGAACCAGATCGCGAAGGGAACGGCGGACCAGATCCCGAGGTACCCGAAAGGCAGGAAGCTGGACGCACCGGCTGCGTCGGTCGGGGCGATGTCGGTGAGGTTGCTCGCGTCGAACTTGCCGAGCGCGGCCAGGACGAAGATCACCAGACCGACGAGAGCGACTGCGGTGATGACGAACATGATCTTGAGAGCCTCACCGGCGCCGGTCAAGTGGATGCCGATGAAGATCACGTAGACGGCGAGGTAGACCCACCAGCCGTCGGTGATGCCGAACAGTCCGAGCGACTCGACGTAGGCGCCGATGAAGGTGGCGATGGCCGCCGGGGCGATGGCGTACTCGATGAGAATGGCTGTGCCGGTGGCGAAACCGCCCCACGGGCCGAGTGCGCGGCGGGCGAAGGTATATCCGCCGCCGGCCGCGGGGAGCGCCGACGACATCTCGGCCATCCCGAGGACCATCGCCAAGTACATGCCGGCGATCAGAATCGCGGCGATCAGCAATCCGCCGAACCCGCCCTCGGCGAGCCCGAAGTTCCACCCGGAATAGTCACCCGAGATGACGTAGCTGATCCCGAGTCCGGCCAGCAGAATCCATCCTGCCGTACCAGTTTTGAGTGTTCGTTTGGCCAGGTAATCACCGCCCTCGACGTGTGAATCGGAGGCCTGCGAAGCGGGCTTGGTGGGTTCTGCGATCGCCATGATTGGACGATAGGCCGCTTTTGTACCGCCGGTGTTAACACGAGAAATCCGGTGCCGAGCGGTTCGTAAAATCAACCGCTCGACACCGGATTCTTTCGAGTTACTGCAGCGCCATCCCGGGCACCGGGCACGCATCGACCGCCTCGGCGACGACGATGGCCTCGTCGGGAACCGGTGGGCGTCGACCTTCTTCCCAGTCGACCCCGACGAACGCCTGTACGTCGGCCAGGAGATCGTTCTCCTCCGCGGTGAACGCTCTACCGCGGCTGAGGAACCGCAATCCTTCGGGCGTCTCGAGGGAGAAGCCGCTGCCCCGACCGGGAACCACGTCCAGCACGAGCTGAGTGTGCTTCCACGCCTGGAACTGCGATCCTGAGATCCACACGGCCACAGCGTCGTCACCGTCGGGCAGGTCCGTTCCCACCTCATCGACGGCGACCCGAAGGTCGAGCAGACCGAGCAGGACGTCCCGGTCACCGACGATGAATTCGCCTGCGGGGTAACACATCGGAGACGAGCCATCGCAGCATCCGCCGGACTGATGCATCATCAGGCCGCCGTTGGCGCCACGAAGCTTCCGCAGCAGGTCCATCGCTGCCACGGTCGCCTTCATACGCGGAGGGGCAAGGACCATCAGAAGAAGCCCTGTGCCTTCGGCGCGTAGCTCACCAACAGGTTCTTGGTCTGCTGGTAGTGGTCGAGCATCATCTTGTGGTTCTCGCGGCCGATGCCCGACTGCTTGTAGCCACCGAATGCGGCGTGTGCCGGGTACTGGTGGTACGTGTTGGTCCACACGCGCCCGGCCTGGATGTCGCGCCCGGCGCGGTAGGCCACCCCGCCGTCACGCGACCAGACACCGGCGCCGAGGCCGTACAGCGTGTCGTTGGCGATTTCGATGGCGTTGTCGTAGTCGGTGAACGACGTGACCGAGACGACCGGTCCGAAGATCTCCTCCTGGAAGATGCGCATGTTGTTCTTGCCGGTGAAGATGGTCGGCTGGACGTAGTAGCCACCGTTGAGGTCGCCGCCGAGTTCGGCACGCTCACCGCCGGTGACGATCTGGGCACCCTCACCCTTGCCGATCTCGATGTAGGACAGGATCTTCTCGAGCTGATCGTTGGACGCCTGCGCGCCGATCATGGTCTCGGTGTCGAGCGGATCTCCCTGTCGCACAGCCTTCGTGCGAATGGCGGCCATGGCGAGGAACTCGTCGAAGATGTCCGCCTGGATGAGCGAACGCGACGGGCAGGTGCAGACCTCGCCCTGGTTCAGGGCGAACATCGTGAAGCCCTCGAGGGCCTTGTCCTGGTAGTCGTCGTTGGCCTGAAGCACGTCGGAGAAGAAGATGTTCGGGCTCTTGCCACCGAGCTCCAGCGTCACCGGGATGAGGTTCTGCGATGCGTACTGCATGATCAGGCGGCCGGTGGTGGTCTCACCGGTGAACGCGATCTTCTTGATCCGCGGGCTCGAGGCGAGGGGCTTGCCGGCCTCGGTGCCGAAGCCGTTGACGATGTTGACGACGCCGGCAGGAAGCAGATCGCCGATGATCGAGAACAGGTGCAGGATCGACACCGGGGTCTGCTCGGCCGGCTTCAGAACGACGGCGTTGCCGGCGGCAAGCGCGGGGGCGAGCTTCCAGACGGCCATGAGGATGGGGAAATTCCAGGGAATGATCTGTCCGACCACGCCGAGGGGCTCGTGGAAGTGGTACGCGACGGTGTCACCGTCGATCTCGGATAGCGAACCTTCTTGCGCACGAATACATCCCGCGAAGTAGCGGAAGTGGTCGATGGCGAGCGGGATGTCGGCGGCGAGCGTCTCGCGAATCGGCTTGCCGTTGTCCCACGCCTCGGCGAGCGCGATGGATTCGAGGTTTTCGGCCATGCGATCGGCGATCTTGTTCAGGATGACAGCGCGCTCGGCGGGCGAGGTCTTGCCCCACGCCGGTGCGGCAGCGTGTGCGGCGTCGAGCGCGAGGTCGATGTCCTCTGCGGTCGAGCGGGCCACGTCGCAGAAGTTCTGGCCGGTGATCGGTGTGGGGTTCTCGAAGTACTGGCCCTTCACGGGAGCCACCCACTCGTTCCCGATCCAGTTGTCGTAGCGGGTTTGGAAGGACATCGCAGCATCGGGCGTACCCGGCCGAGCGAAAACAGTCATTGTGTTGGTGCTCCTTCGTCAGACCTGCCTCCGGACATACCGAAGGCCTGTGATGCAGGACACTAGGCCGGGGAAGGTTGCAACTACGTTGCGTCAGCGACCGAGCAGGTCGAGGCGGGCCTTGACCTGCGCGTGAAGCGCCGACGACGGATCGAGCGAACTCAAGTACGCCGTCCAGGCCGACGCATCCTCACGTCCGTGCACCGACGACGTCCACCGCGCCAGCAGCACCGGATCGCCGACCCGCAGCAACTCGGCCTGCATCCGGACGCGCAGTTCCTCACGAATGTCCTCGACACCGGGGGCGTACGACGCGGGCAGCAGCGGCCCGGAGTAGAGACGCAGCGCCGCGGCGATGTCACCGCGGTCGAGCGCGGAGCGCACGTCCCCAACATCGGACCGCAGCTCTGTCATGAGTCGGTAGGGACGTGACCCGAGTCCCTCCGCACCGAAAACCTTTCGCAGGCGCGACATCTCGGCACGGATGGTGACCGAGTCGAGGTCGCCCTCGTCGAGCAGAGCCGCGAGAGCATCGGAACTCACACCCTCTGGGTGGGTGATCAGCAGCAACAACACCTCGGCATGACGTTGCGAGAGGTGGATGCGTGCGTGACCACGTACCAGCGTCGCGCGCCCGGCGCCGAGCACTTCCAGACGTGGGGCGAGATCGAGCGCCAGGTGCGGGCTCTCGAGCAGGTGCAGCCTCAGCTCGGACTCCGCTGCGGCCACCGTCGCACGCACGAGAGAGAGCACCGCGGGGACGGCGACACCGGGCCCGCCGGTAATGTCGATGGCGCCGAGAATCTGCCCTGTCAGCGGGTGGTGGACGGGAGCGGCCGAGCAGCTCCAGTCCTGCACCGGTCGCGAAAAATGTTCTGCAGCAAAGATTTGGACGCTGTGGTCGATGGCGAGCGCGGTGCCCGGTGCGTTGGTTCCGACACGGGATTCGCTCCAGTCGGAACCCTCGACGAAGTTCATGGCCGTGGCGCGATCCTTGGCGGCGGAGTCGCCTTCGACCCACAGCATCCGTCCCGACGCGTCGGTGATGGCGACCAGAAGTCCGGTGTCGGCGGCGTCTTCGACGAGCAACTTGCGCACCACCGGCCGAATGATCGACATGGGGTGGTCGTTGCGGTACTGCTCGAGCTCGATACCGCTGAGCAGTCCTTCGGTTCCGCGGTCCGGATCGACACCCATGCGGCGGCTGCGCATCCAGGAATCCATGACGACGGAGCGAACGTTCGACGGACCGATATCGGTGTTCAGGCGGTGTGCGACAAAGGTTTCGTGTGCTTTGGACACCGACCGCGCCAGGGCGCGCGTGTCCTCTCCCGGACGAACGGCTACCCAGGGGTTCCCCGGCGCAGCAGAGAAGGTGCTCACATCCGACCTTTCGACTGTTTCATCCTACTGTAACGCAGCTCACAGACGGTGTCGGTACAGCTCAGCGGCCCGCTCGGCCACCATCAGGGCGCTCGCGTGAGGACCGCGCGAGGGTACCGACGCGAACACGGAGGTATCGACGACGGACAGACCGTCGACTCCTCGCACCCGGCATCGTTCGTCGACCACCGCGCTGTCGTCGTCACCCATCCGCGCACTTCCGCACAGATGCAACGAGGTTCCGAGCCGGCTCGTCAGCGCGGCCGGCGCATCGGGCTCGAACCCCATGGTCGCCAGCAACGAACGCGCGAGTTCGACGCCCGCCGCTAAGGCGTCACGATCGTCGGCCGACTCGAGGTACCGGTACCGGATTCTGGGCGGCTCGTACGGGTCTCGCGGCACCACGATGTCTCCGCGACTCGTCGGGTTCATCAGAGCGACGCCGATGGACGGATCGGAGACCGGAAGTCCCGCGATCATGCGGTCGAACGAGGACGAGAACGGTCGTAGCTCGAGGCCGTCGTGATGGAGCACGGACTGGAGCGGTGTGCCGCCGATCGAGTTGTGCGGCAACGAATACGGCACGGCAACTTCGGGATGGTCGCGCACGCCGCGGCCCACACCGGGCAGGTCGACGAGCACCTCGATTCCCAGCGCTCGAAGCTCCGACTCCGGGCCGATCCCGGAATGCATCAGAAGTCCAGGCGTGCGGACGGCCCCGGCGGCCAGGACCACGCGGTCGCACTCGAGGACGAACGGCCCGTTCGCGTCTCGCCCTTCGACGCCCACCACGGTGGTTCCGTCGAACAGAATCCGGCCGACGGACGTCTCCGTCCGGATCTCCAGGTTGGTGCGGTTCCGCGCGGGCACCAGGTAGGCCAGTGCCGCGTTGATACGTTTCCCCTCGGATACGTTCGACGGCACCCGCCCGAAACCGTCGCCTGCGGTATGCGAATTGAGATCGGGAACGTGGGTGAATCCGTTACGGACACAGGCTGTTTCGAAAGACTCCGTGATCGGCGTCGGCGAGGCGCTGCGAATCACCGGCATCGGCCCGTCGCTCCCGTGGTCCGCACCACCGAAATCCATGTCGGTTTCGGTGCGCCTGTACGCCGCCAGCACCTGCGGCCACGACCACTGCGACTGCGGCCACGGGGCGAAGTCCTCCGGCCGGGCGCGGACGAAATACGCACCGTTGACCGCCCCCGACCCACCCAGCACCCGGCCGCGCGCAATCGACGACGGCCGGTTCGGCGTCAGTTCGACGTCGATCACATCCGTCCACTCGCTCCCCGGTCCGATCGGGAGGGTCGACGCGTCGAGCAACTCCGGTGGCCAGTCGGCGTCGAATCCTCGACCGGATTCCAGCAGCGTCACCCGCAGGTCCGGGTTCTCACTGATGCGAGCGGCAAAGACGGAACCTGCACTGCCGCCGCCGATCACGACGACGTCGGGACGTCGGGTCACGCCGGCCCTGTCACACCAACCGGGGTGCGAGCGCGCGCGGATCGCGGCTCTCCAGCACGCCGGACCACAGCCCCGCGCCGTAGGCGATGTCGTCGAGCCGTTTGTACGCCGTGTAGCGCACCGGCCCGAGACCGCCGGGCTCTCGGTGTTCGAACCAGTCCCACGTGCCTTCGACGAGTGCGATCGAGATGGCGAGCCTCCGTATGCGGCGAGAGAGCAGCATCGCCACGATCGTCACCGGCCAGTAGTGCCGCATCATGGCCGACGCGAGCTGCCACATCCCGCCGACGAAACCTTGCACGGCGAACAGACCGGCCAGACGGGTGGGATTGTCGAGGTCGACGAAGACTCGTCGCAGGCGCGTCACCGTCACGGCCAGGGTGGCCAGCAGTCCGAGGAGTCCGAATCGGGTGGCCGACGCGGCGAGAAGGCAGGCGAGCAACGTGGACTTCGACAGCGCGATGGGCGGCACCTTCCCTGCGTGCCGCGCTGCGAGCGGTGCCGCACCGGTTCCGTAGAACATCTTGCGCTGGAACCATTTACGGAAATCGATGCGGTGATCGTGCGCCACCTGCGCCACTGGCTCGTACCGCAACCGCCACCCCGCGTCTTCGAGGCGCCAGCACAGATCGACGTCCTCGGCGACGTGCATCGACGCGTCGAAACCCTTGCACTCGACGGCCGCGCGGCGGCGGACCACGACGGCGGCGCTGGGAACGTACGACACCGGCCCACCCGGGTGCACGGGTGCTTCCTTGCGACCGAGGTCGAGAGAGCTGCGCGCGTGCTCGTACCGGGCGAGGGCACTGCCCTCGGGCTCGAGTGCCACGATGCGCGGGGCGACCAGACCGACCGACGGATCGGAGAAATGACTCAGGATCACTTCCAGCCAACCCTTGCGGGGAACCACGTCGGAGTCGAGAAACGCCACGAAATCGGTTGTGGCCGATTCGAGTCCGGTGTTACGAGCGGCGGCCGGACCCTGCGAGATCGGGTGCCGGACGATCGTGACGGATCCCGTCTGCAGACCCCACGTACTCGTGTCGACGGGAACCGTCGAACCGTCGTCGACGACGAGAACGCACAGACCGCGCAGCGCGTGGAGGAGTCGCTCGAGCCCGGCGTGGTTGTCTCGGACGGGGACCACGACGGTCACGTCCGCTGCAGACGGCGTCGACATCGGTCGGGGATTGCCCACACCCGAGTCCAGTAGCCGACGCGCCACGGCGGCGGAATCGGTATCGCTCACCTTCAGGAATCCGTCGCCGATCATCGCGGCGGCGGCGGGTGCCAACATCAACATGCGGGTGGGCGATCCGCCGATCAGAACGCGACCACCGGACAGGGATTTCACGTGCGGGTCGATTCTCACCCCGAATCCATCGGGCAACCGACCGTTGTGCATCGGGTCATCGTAAGCAACCGGATTGTCGTATGTCACAAGGAGCCCGATATTGGGCTGTCTCAGGCCAGATTTCCGCCACTTCGCGGTTTCCAGGCCGACACGGCGGCCTCGAAACGAGCGCGAAGTTCGTCGAGCATCTCCTGTCCCTCCTTCGCGTCGGCCTTCGTCGGGTCTCCGAGAACGCCGCTGGGGGCGACTCCGAGGACTCCCTCGGCGCGTAACCGCGGCATGATCTCGCCGATGGGATCCAGCGCGCCCGGGGCGAGTTTGTCGACGGACACGGAGTCCGGGTCGAGGGCGAGCATGATCGACGTCTCGGTGAGTCCGGCGTGGGCGTCGGCTCCGGGGACGGCGCAGGGGAACCATGCGACGTCTCGCCCCTCGTGACGGAGAAGCATCACCGCAGCGCGTACCGCCGACGCGTTACCACCGTGCCCGTTGACGAAGACGACGCGCGACGCCCACAGGCACGCGGACCGTCCGTACTCGACGAGGACGGTCTCGAGCGCGGCGATGCCGATCGAGATGGTTCCGGCGAATCCGTCGTGTTCGCCGCTGGCCCCGTAGGCGATCGCGGGCGCGAGCATTCCGCCGGGAACCGCTTGTGCCACAGCGGTAGCGATGCGTGTGTCGGTGTCGAGGGGCAGATGCGGCCCATGTTGCTCGAGTGACCCGACGGGGACCGCTACGAGCGCGGACTTGTCCACATCCGGCCACCGCTGCTCCCCCAGAACCCTGTTCACGCTGAGAGCCTAGCCGGTACGGCCTGCGCCGCAGCCCCTACGCAACTACAGTCCGAAAGGTGCCACCCCGTCGTCGATCCGTCCTGCTCGCGCAGCTGACGATCGACGCGCCCGGAGGGTCGCAGGGAGCCATTCTCGACGAATTGCGCCGCGTGATTCTGGCCGGCGACGCCCCGCCCGGGACCCCCATTCCACTCGGTGAAGTCGCCGAGCTGTTCGGAGTGAGCCGCATCCCGGTGCGCGAAGCTCTGAAGACACTGATCGGCGAGGGGTTGGTCGATCACCGGCCGAATGCGGGTTACGCTGTGGCGCAACTGACTTCGGCCGAGCTACGAGAGATGTACATCGTTCGCGAGGTTCTCGAGATGGCTGCGCTCGCCGCGGCGGCGGAAGCGGCGACGGCCACCGATCACGCCGTTGCCACCGCGGTCGACGCCGAACTGCGGGATTCCATCGACGACCCGCAGCGATACCACCGGCTCAGCCGCGAGTTCCACATGGCGCTCGCGCGCCCGTCGAACATGCATCGTCTTCTGCACATGCTCGGTGCGGCGTGGAACATCACCGAACCCCTGCAGCCGATGGTGCACGTGGCAGAGACCGACCGCGCGGCACTGCAGGCCGATCACCGGGAGATGCTCGACGCGTTCGTGGCGCGCGACATCCCGACGTTGCTCGATGCGTCCGAACGCCACCACAACCGGCTGAACGGCGTCATCGCCACCATCGGCGACGAGGCGGGACTTCGATCGGACTCGTGAAGATATATCGCTGACGCAACAGGGCCGAAATACTTCGGGGTTACTTTTCACCTCATTCGCTTTTCTGCTGCGCACTGTTCTCAGGAGAAGTCCATGACCGACACCGTTCCGCATTCGGGCAAGTTCGATCCGCCCCCCGGTGCCCAGCCGGGCGCCAACGATCTGATCGAGGCGTCCGGCCATCCCGTCGGCGGCGGTCTCATCAAGGACGGCTACCACCCACGGTTGACCAACGAGGACCTCGCGCCGCTGAAGAAGCAGTCGTGGACCTCCTACAACCTCTTCGCCTTCTGGATGTCGGACGTGCACTCGGTGGGCGGATACGTCACGGCCGGCAGCCTTTTCGCGCTCGGGCTGGCCAGCTGGCAGGTCCTGGTGTCGCTGCTGGTGGGCATCACCATCGTGTACTTCCTCTGCAACCTCGTGGCCAAGCCCTCACAGGTGACGGGCGTTCCGTATCCGGTGATCTGCCGCAGCGTCTTCGGTGTCCTGGGTGCCAACATCCCGGCCATCATTCGCGGATTGATCGCGGTGGCCTGGTACGGAATTCAGACCTTCCTGGCGTCGGCGGCCCTGGACATCGTGCTCATCAAGCTGTTCCCCAGCCTGGGCAAGTACGCCGTCGTCGCGGACTACGGCTTCCTCGGACTCTCGCTGTTGGGCTGGGCCAGCTTCCTCTTCCTCTGGGTCGTGCAGGCCGCCGTGTTCTGGCGCGGAATGGAGTCGATCCGCAAGTTCATCGACTTCTGCGGCCCCGCCGTCTACGTCGTCATGTTCATGCTCTGCGGCTACCTCATCTGGAAGGCCGGGTGGAGTGCGATCGATCTGAACCTCGGCGACGTCCAGTACACCGGGCTCGACGCCATCCCGGTCATGCTCGGTGCCATCGCACTGGTCGTGTCCTACTTCTCCGGACCGATGCTCAACTTCGGCGACTTCTCGCGCTACGGCAAGTCCTACGCGGCGGTGAAGAAGGGCAACTTCCTCGGACTGCCCGTCAACTTCCTCGTGTTCTCGATCCTCGTGGTCGTGACGGCGTCGCTCACCGTGCCGGTGTTCGGCGAACTGCTGACCGACCCGGTCGAGACCGTGGCCCGTATCGACAGCACCTTCGCAATCGTGTTGGGCGCGTTGACGTTCACCATCGCGACCATCGGCATCAACATCGTCGCCAACTTCATCTCCCCCGCGTTCGACTTCTCGAACGTCGATCCGCAGCGCATCAGCTGGCGTGCGGGCGGCATGATCGCCGCCGTCGGATCGGTGCTCATCACCCCGTGGAACCTGTACAACAATCCCGACGTCATCCACCTCACCCTGGAGACGTTGGGCGCGTTCATCGGACCGCTGTTCGGCATCCTGATCGCCGACTACTACCTGATCCGCAAGCAGCACGTGGTGGTCGACGAACTGTTCTCGATGGAGAAGACCGGCCTGTACTGGTACAAGAAGGGCTACAACCCAGCGGCCGTGTACGCCACCATCGTCGGCGCCGTCGTTGCCATGTTCACCGTGCTCTTCAACGGCGCCTTGGAGGGCATGGAAATACCCGGCATGTCGACCGCGTCGAAGTACAGCTGGTTCATCGGGTGCGGACTCGGATTCCTCGTCTACATGTTCCTGGCGAAGAAGACACGGCTGGCCGTCACCAATTTCGACGTCCCCGTGAGGAGCTAGCATTCCCTCGTGCTGATCAAGGTCATCAACCCCAACACCACCTGGTCGATGACCGCCACGATCGAACAGTGTGCCCGGGCCGTCGTCGGCCCGGGCACGCTCGTCGAGGCGGTCAGCCCGGCCATGGGTCCGGCGTCCATCGAGAGCCACTACGACGAAGCCCTGTCCGTCCCCGGTCTGCTCGACGAGATCGCGAAGGGCGAGCGAGACGGAGCCGACGGGTACGTGGTCGCCTGCTTCGGCGATCCCGGCATGGACGCCGCGCGTGAGCTCGCGACCGGTCCGGTGATCGGAATTGCCGAAGCCGCAATGCATGCCGCAAGTTTTCTCGGTCGCGGATTCTCCGTCGTCACCACGCTGGGCCGAACCATCGGGCGCGCACAGGACCTCGCCGAGCATTACGGTTTCGCGCGGCAGTGCCGTGGGATCCACGCGTGCGAAATTCCTGTGCTCGAGCTGGAGACGAATCCCGACGCCTTGAAGTTGATCACCGAGGCGTGTCGTCAAGCGATTCTCGACGACGGTTCCGATGCCATCGTTCTCGGGTGCGCCGGAATGGCAGACCTGTGCAAACACATTTCGGACGAGATCGGCGTTCCGGTCGTCGACGGCGTCGCGGCGGCGACGCTGTTCGTGCAGTCGCTCGTCACGCTGGGGCTGCAGACGGGCAAGCGAGGAGAGTTCGCCGCTCCGCTACCGAAAAGCTATGTGGGAGCGCTGGAATCGTTCGGATCGTGAGTCAGGTAGCCCACATTTCGTCATAATCCCTTCCCCGAGATCAACGAACGTAGGAACCGCTCCTGCAGGTCCGGCGCGTTGTCCTTGCCGTTCTCGCGTCGCGCATCCAATGCCTGCACCTCGTTGTGCAGGTGCTCCATCTTGACGTCGAGGCGGCCTGCGACGTCGGCTGCGTCCTGTAGTTCGTCGCGAATGGACTGCGGCACCTCGCCGTCGTACTTGTAGAAGATCTTGTGTTCGAGGCTGGCCCAGAAATCCATGGCGATGGTGCGGATCTGGATCTCGGCGAACACCGGCTGCACACGGTCGGACAGGAACACCGGCACCTCCACGATCATGTGAAGACTCTTGTAGCCGTTCGGTTTCGGGTTCGCGATGTAGTCCTCGAACTCGACGACCCGGACGTCGTGCTGGCCGGCGAGCATGTCCTTCACCTTGTAGGTGTCTTCGATGAAGCTGCAGGTGATGCGAATGCCGGCGATGTCGAACATCTGCGCTCGCAGGCTGTCGAAGTTGAGCGGGATGTTCTTTCGAATTGCTTTGGCCGTGATGCTGTCCGGGGTCTTGATTCGTGATCCGACGTGCTCGATCGGGCTGTAGCTGTGCAGATGGGTGAACTCCTCCTTCAAGATGTTGATCTTGGTGAGGAGCTCTTCCATGCCGAATTGGTACGACATGGTGAACCGAGTGAACTCGTCGCGAAGGGTGCGCAGAGTGCCGTCGGGAGGGGCTGTCATGGCCCCGATGCTACCGAGGGGCGGTCACGCAGTGGTCACGCCAACTGCTGCAGGAGGGCAACGAAGTCCTCCTTCTGCCCCTCTGGGATGACGTCGAGCAGGTACTTCCTCACGGCGGCCCCGTGGACCGGCCGCGCCTGTCGAACGAGTCGCGATCCCTCGTCGGTAGCGGTCACCTCGACACCACCCGGCACCGTCGCCCGTTCGATCAGTCCGCGCTCCTGCATGCGGCCCAGGTGGTGGGACAGTCGGCTGCGGTGCCACCCCATCGACGCCGCCAAGACGTTCTGGCGAAGCGTGCCGCCGTCGCCAAGCTCGGTCACTCGAGTCAGAACGGCGAAGTCGGGATCCGACAGACCGGTGCGCTCGGTGATGTCGGCGACGACACGGGTCCGCACTCCCTCGGACGCGGCCTTCCAGAGATGCCAGATCTCCGACTCGTCGGGCGTCAGGCTCATGGATCGACCCTAGCCGGTGTTGACATGACAACACAATCGGTGCAACGCTGTTGTCATGACAACAGCATTGGTAACAGGCGGAAACAAGGGCATCGGATTGGCGATCGTGCGGCAGTTGGCCGCCCGCGGAACGGTCGTGTACCTGGGTTCACGAGACTTCGATCGTGGACGAGCGGCAGCTGCGGACATCGACGGGGACGTACGGCCCCTGCGATTGGACGTGACGTCGGCGGCGGACATCGCTGGTGCCGTGGCAGCGGTGGGTTCACTGGACGTCCTGGTCAACAACGCCGGCGTCCACAGCGCGGACGACGACATGCGATTCGTGTACGCCACCAACGTGTTCGCCGTCGTGGACATGATCGACGCATTCCTGCCGCTGCTACGCCGTTCCCGTGCCGGTCGCATCGTGAACGTCAGCAGCATGCGCGGGTCCCTCGGCGAAGAAGGCGCGTGGGTCGGACAACCGTCGATGTCCTACTCGAGTTCGAAGACGGCATTGAACGCGATCACGGTGCACTACGCGCGGAGTCTGAAGGATTCTGGAATCAAGGTGAACGGCGCAGCGCCCGGCCACGTGGCGACGGATTTCAACGGCTTTCGCGGGACCCGGACTCCCGACGAGGGTGCGGCCGTCGCGGTCCGTCTGGCAACGCTCGGCCCCGACGGACCAACCGGGGTGGTGATACAGGACGACAGGGTGCTGGCGTGGTGAAAATTTGTGTCGGTGGTGGCTGCTAGCGTGGGAACACATCACCGGGGGGAGATAGAGAATGTCCGCAGAACCGCTGTCGCACAGCGATATCGAAGACTTCATGAAACGTCTGGCCGTGCCGTCCGACGACCCGACCGACGCCGAACGCTACGGACGGATCGCCGTACTCGAATCCGTCAAGGCTGCGTGCGCCGCCGCTCAGGTCGGTCCGACCGTGACGCTGAACGCCGGCACTGCCGCCCCACGCCTGCTCAGCGACGGCACGAAGGTCCGGCGCATCGACTCGCGCAGAACACTGGCCTCCGAGCTCGGACTGGCGCGCAAGACCTCGCCTACCGCCGGTAGTCACTGGAACGCGCGTGCGGGCGTACTCGCCACCGAGATGCCGCACACGCTCGGTCTTCTCACCCGAGGAATACTCACGGAGAAACGTGCAGAGATTCTCGTTCGCGAAACCACCGGTCTGACGGACGAACAACGGCGACAGATCGATCGCGAATTATGCGCCGACGCAGACACATTGCGAAACTGCGGGGACAACTCCGTCGAAGGGCGCGCCAAGAGCCGTGCCATCGAGTTGAACAACAAAGCCGTCGCCGAGCGAGCCAAGAGGGCCGAACGAGAACGCCGGGTAACCAGCCGACCGGCACCCGACTGCATGGGATACCTGACGGCGTTGCTGCCGACGAAGCAATCCGTCGCGGTGTGGGCAACTCTGCGACGTGACGCCGACTCCATCGTCGCAGCAGGGCAGTCCGGCGACCGCACCCGCGATCAGATCATGGCCGACCTGCTCGTGAACCGGGTTCTCGGTGTCGACACGGCGAGCGGCATCCCGGTCACGGTGAACGTGATCGTCTCCGACCGGACACTGTTAGGCGGCGGGGACACCCCCGCCCACATCAGCGGCATCGGGCCCGTCCCGGCGCGGGTACTGATGGACACCATCGCAGACCCGGACGTGCACCTGGAACTGCGACGTCTGTACGCGTCGCCCGCGAGCGGGGAACTCGTTGCGATGGAGGCGAAGTCGCGTACGTTCCCCGCCGGACTCCGGCGATGGATCGAATTCCGAGACCAGGTGTGCCGCACCCCGTTCTGCGATGCGCCCATCCGCCACGGCGACCACATCGTCGAGGACTCCCGAGGCGGACCGACGTCTGCGCACAACGGAGCCGGGCTGTGCGCGCACTGCAACCAGGTCAAGAACCAGCCCGGATGGTTCTCGGCACCGATGGACGCACCCGGCCGCCACACCTACCGACTGCTGACTCCGAGTGGGCGAGAGTTCGAGTCGACCGCACCACCGCTACCCGGACCCGAGATCTACTCGACGCCCGAAGTCTTCGTTGCGGAATGGATCACGAGTGCTGCGTGACTCCGAGTGGGCGGTAGAAACCGTCGGGGATCACCAAGTCGTCGGGCGACAGGTCTGCGATCGAGCTGTGCCCGAGGCCCAGGAGTCCGGAGTCGATGCCCATGCGGAGGATGTCGAGGACGTTCTCCACACCGGCCTGCCCGTTCGCCGCGAGACCCCAGAGGGAGGCGCGGCCGATCATCACCGCACGAGCGCCGAGAGCGACCGCCTTCACGACGTCGGATCCGCGCCGGATACCGCCGTCGAGGAGCACCTCGATCTGGTCACCGACCGCGTCGGCCACCGCCGGCAAGGCTCGGATGACACCGGGGGTGCCGTCGAGGTTGTTGCCGCCGTGATTGGAGACGGAGATGGCGGAAACACCGGCGTCGACGGCCTTCTTGGCGTCGTCGACGCGGGAGACGCCCTTGATCATGAACGGGCCGTCCCACTGGGCGCGCAGCCAGGCGATGTCCTCCCACGCGGGAGGCTCGGTTGCTTGCCACATGCCGTACGCACCGAAGAAGGTGGGCGCCACCTGGTCGGACGGTAAGACGTTGGGCGCCTTGAGGTCCGGGATCTTGCCGCTCTTCGCGAACTTGTACAACCACTTGGGTCGCAGCGCTGCTTCGGGACCGAACTTGAGCATTGCCGCCAGGTTCATGGTCTCGGGGATCTGGGGCGAACCCCAGTCGCGTCCGTAGGAGAACGACCAATCGAGAGTGAGGATGATGCCGACCGCGCCGGCGGCCTTGGCGCGCACCATCCGCGCGACCATCTCGTCTTTCGAGCCGAGCCAGTAGATCTGGAACAGCACCTGCGGACTCGCGGCGGCGACTTCTTCGACGGACTTGCTCGCGAACGAACTCAATCCCACCGCGATACCGCGGGCGGCAGCGGCGCGCGCCACTGCCACCTCACCGTCGGGGTCGACAGCCTGGACACCGGTCGGGGAGATGATGACCGGCATCGAGATGTCCTGGCCCATGACCCGAGTTGCCATGTCGCGCTTGGCCGAATGACCGGCGACACGAGGTTGGAATCCGAGCTCGGCGAACGCACCCGTGTTGTCCTCGAGGGTGGTGCCGCGTTCGGATCCGGCGATCAATGCCGAGTAGACGGACTTGGGCAGGCGTTTCTTGGCGAGGCGCTGCGCTTCGGCAACGGTTTCGATCCACTTCACAACGTGCTCCTACATCCCCGCGAGTGGGGACTCATCGCAGATCTTGGCCGGTGCACCGTCACGTCTGATCAACAGCGTGAGCGGGACCGAGGCCTTGGGTGTCGCACGCTTTCCACTGCGGGAGTGGTCGACGCTCGACTTCGGGATGTCACCACGGGTGCCGGCGAGTGCCGTTTCTCCGTAGCCCTGAACACATTCGGGATCCGGACCGTCCATCGGAAGGCCGGTGAAGAACTTCGCCGCCATGCAGCCGCCACGGCACGAATCGAAATGCTGGCACTTCGTGCACGCACCACCGGTCTGCGGAGAACGCAGCTCCTGGAACAGCTCCGAGGTCTGCCACACCGACTTGAACCCGTTGTCGGCCAAGATGTTCCCGGCGAGGAACTGCTCGTGGATCGCGAAGGGACACGCGTAGACATCGCCGATCGGATCGATCAGGCACACCACCCGACCGGCGCCGCACAGGTTCAGACCCGGCAGAGCGTCGCCGTAGGCCGAGAGGTGAAAGAACGAATCGCCGGTGAGCACACCGTCGCCGTTCGCGACGAGCCAGTTGTACAGCTCACGCTGCTGCCCCGCCGTCGGATGCAGATCGTCCCACACGTCCGCGCCTCGGCCGGACGGTCGAAGCCTGGTGATACGAAGTGTCGCACCGTATTCGTCAGCGAGAGCTTTGAAGTCGTCGAGCTGCGAGACGTTGTGGCGGGTGACGACGACGGAGACCTTGGCGTCCTTGAATCCCGCGTCGCGCAGGTTCTTCAGCGCGCGCACCGCCATGTCGAACGAGCCGGGCCCGCGCACCGCGTCGTTGACCTCGGCGGTAGCGCCGTCGATGGAGATCTGCACGTCGACGTAGTCCGACGCGGCGAGGCGGGCGGCCACCTTCTGATCGATCTTGACGCCGTTGGTGGAGAACTTCACCCCCACCTGGTGCGCGGTGGCGTAGTCGACGAGTTCCCAGAAGTCGCTGCGCACGGTGGGTTCACCGCCGCCGATGTTGACGTAGAACACCTGCATGCGCTGCAACTCGTCGATGATCGACTTGCACTGCTCGGTGCTCAGCTCACGCGGGTCGCGCTTACCGGACGAGGAGAGGCAGTGCACGCACGAGAGATTGCAGGCGTACGTCAGCTCCCACGTGAGGCAGATCGGGGCGTCGAGGCCGAGTTCGAACTGATCGACGAGGCGGCCGACGGGCTGTTCGGGACGGGCGAGGGTCGAAGTCATGCGGCATCTTCCTCTACGAGTGTCGGGACGATCATGGTGGAGGACGCCAGAACACCCAGCGCGTCAGCATATTTCGCCAAGGCGGGCTCGGCGACGCCGGCGGCGAGGATGGCCGATCGGGCGTTCGGGTGGTCGGGCAGGGACTGCACGATCGCCACGATGGTCGTGTTCTTCAGGAACGACAGCTTGCGGGTGCCGAAGTGGTAGAGCAACGCCCCGAATGGCTCGGGGCGAAGCGCCACCTTCGGGTTCAACTGCCACCCGAGATCGATGTCCATTCCAGGCCTCAGTACACGCCGCACATGCCGTCGATGGACACTTCTTCCACCAAGGCCTCTTCGACCAGTTCCGTCTGTGTTTCGTCCTTGGAATCCGACATGCTGTCCTCCGTAGGTTGTGAGCGGGTAACACTGTGGTGTGGATCACCACAATAATGGCATCGAGTGCAGTAAACCAGGTGGAAGGGAGGAAAAGTTGGCCGATAGACGAAGACCGTCCAGTCGGGTAGGTCGGCGCCCCGCCACCTCGAGGGGGGAGATCAGCGATGTCGGACTCGAGCTCTTCGAATCGAAAGGGTTCGACGAGACGTCCATCGACGACATCGCCGACGCGGCCGGCATCGCGCGACGAACCTTCTTCCGGTACTTCCCCTCGAAGATGGCCGTTCCGTGGGGAGACTTCGATTCGCACCTCCATGTTCTGCGCACCCTGCTCGACGACCTCCCATCCGATGTGTCCCTCGCCGACGGCGTGATGTCGGCGATCCTCGACTTCAACCGATTCCCGGATGAGGAGCGGGCTGTGCATCGCACCCGCATGCGGCTGATCTTGGAAGTACCTGCACTTCAGGCGTATTCGACGTTGATGTATCAAGGGTGGCGACGGGTGATCGCCGAGTACGTCGCCCGACGCCTCGGTGCCTCTCCCGACGACCTCGCACCGCGTACCGCCGGCTGGATCGCGCTGGGCATCGCAATCTCGGCGTACGAGCAGTGGCTGACCGACGAGAATTCCGATCTCGCCGAGCTACTGGTCACGGGGTCCACGCCGCTCTACAGTGGATTACCGTGACCGCTTCCGTCGAGGAATTCGACTCTCTCGCACCGTGCCTCGTGCCGGGGAGGTGGACTCACCTCGGAGTCACGGTCGAGCATTCGGACGACGAGGCGGAACTGCGCGTGCTGCGCAGCGAGTCGGGGTTGAGTGTCTGGCACAACTTGACGCCGGACGATCTCAGCGAAGCTCTCGTCGGGGACGTGACCGAGCAGGTCGCGCAGTCGGGACTCGGCCAGAGCGAGTTCGAGTCGGTGATGGTGGGCCTTGTGTTGTCCACGATGGACGACCCGGTACAGGCGTGGACGACGTATTACCGAAACTCCCTCGACGAATTACTCGACGGCACTGCCGACTTCGCACCGATTCATGCGAAAGCCGAGGAGCTGATTCGCGGATCCGTCGTGGATCTCGGGTCGTGCTTCGGCTTCTTCCCGCTGCGCCTCGCCACCCACGGCCGCGACGTGACCGCAACCGATATTCATTCCGGCACAATCAGATTGCTCGACGCAGTACTCCCCCACCTCGGACTGACGATGAACACTCTGGTGTGCGACGGTGGCGACGTGCCAGTGCCAGATGGCTCTTCCGACACGGTGACGGCGCTGCACCTGCTGGAACACGTCGACGCAGAATTGGGCGATCGGATCGTGCAGGAGGCATTGCGCGTTGCCCGTGATCGCGTGGTGATCGCCGTGCCGTTCGAGGACCAGGCGCAAGCGTGTCACGGGCACGTGCGAACGTTCGACCTGGAATCGCTGGCCGCGGTGGGCGCGAGGTCGGGGCACCCGTTCGAGGTGTTCGAGCACCACGGTGGGTGGCTGGTGATCGAGGTCTAGATCAACCCACCCTTGCTCGCGGCGTACACCGCCTCCGCCCGTCGACTCACGTGCAGCTTTCGCATGATGTTGCTGACGTGGAACTTGACGGTGGTTGCGGAGATGAAGAGTTCGGTCCCGATGCTGGCGTTGGACAACCCACTTGCCAGCAGTCTCATGACCTCGAGCTCCCGGTCGGTGAGTCGTCCTTCGCTGTCGCCCTTGCCGTTCAACGACCGCACGACTGCGGACGCGCTGCGTGAATCGAATGCCGATTCGCCTCGCGAGACGGCACGGATGGCGCGTACCAGTTCCGTGGTGTCGACGTCCTTGACCACGTATCCGCGGGCACCGGCGTGGACGGCCTCGATCACCAGCCGCTCGTCGAGGAACGTGGTGAGCACCAACAATCCCATCGTCGGGTGGGACTTCGACAGCGCCTTGCACAGCACCAGCCCCTCGTAGTCCGAGCTCGCGGACAACTTGAGGTCCATCAACACCACGTCCGGTTCCAGGTGCGCCGCAACGGTTGTCGCTTCGTCGAGCGACGCTGCCTCGCCGACGATACGAAGATCCGGCTCCCGTTCGAGGACCGACCGCAGTCCCTGTCGCAGGATGGCGTGGTCGTCGACGAGGAGTATCGAGGTCATCGGGCAGGCCGGAGGCCGGTCGCTTGTCACTGCATCACCGGCAGTTTCGCGAAAATACGAACCCCTCCGAGTCTCGACCGACGCACCTCGAACACTCCGCCGTACTCACGTACTCGAGTTGCCATGTTCACCAGTCCTCTGTGATTTCCACCCAGGTCGTTGGTCTCCGCCATCCGCAGGATGACCCGCAGGTTCTTGGGGTCTCCGTCGCCGTCGTCGTCGATGCACAGCAGCACCGAGTTCTCGCGGTAGCTCAGATGGAGTTTGGCGTGCGAGGCGTTGGAGTGCACCGCGGTGTTGAATAACGCTTCACCGGCGATGCGCAGCAGAGCGTGCTCGACCTCGCTGGACAGCTCCACCGCGGTGCCGTCGACGTCGACGCTCACCTGCAATTCGTCCGGCATGTGCACCACGCTGAGCTGATCGAGCATTTCCGGCAGGGTGGATCGCGCGGAGTCGGACGAATGATTGAGAGCGTAGATCGCCGAACGTAGTTGTTCCACAGCGCGTCTCGTCAGATCCTTCGCGAGATCGAGCCTCTCGGTGCGCTCCTCGGTCGGAATGTCGCCCAGGCACACTTCGATCTGCATGCCGGCGGACAGGACGGCCTGCGTCACGCTGTCGTGCAGTTCGCGTGCAATGCGGTGACGTTCGTCGTCGAGCACCTGGTGACGGTGTACTGCACTGAGCTGCTTCTGCGTCACCTGCAGTTCGGCGTTGCGCACCACGAGGTCGGCAGCCGTCCGCCTCGCTTCCTGGAACGTGGCCGAGTTCTGCAGCGCCACCGCCGTTTGCGACGCGAGGATGCTCAGCACGGCACTGTCGGTGGCGTCGAGAGTGCGGCCGGGCGCGGTCCATGCCGCGAACGCGCCGACGATCCCGCCGTTCAACTGAATCGGCACGAACGCGAAGTGCTCGTCGACGACCGAACCCGAGCCGGGAGCGAAGCGGGCAGTGTGAATGTCGTCGAGACATTCGACGACGGCGTCGGGAAGTGGTGGACCCTCCACGTTGTCGACGAGAAAGGGGGTGGCGTCGGGGCCGAGAACCAGACTGCGCGGCCCGGCGTCGGGGATGGCGCCGTCGGCCAGGGCGAACACGACCCACTGCGCACTGAGGTGTGCACGGGCCGCCTCGGCGACGGCGCAGATCAACGTCTCGGGACCTTCGACGGTCTTGACCAACGCACGCGAAATGAGTTCCAGGGCATGGACGACGCGCTCGAGACGCTCCGCCGCGCCGCGGTACTGCGGGTAGAAACTGCTCTTGCCGGAACGAAGTCCGGTGAGGCGCGAGAAGTCTTGCTGCGTCACAACGCTGCTCGGAAGAGCGCTTCCACGTCGGCATGAGTCGGGGTTCGGGGGTTGGTGGCCATGCACGCGTCGCGCAGGGCGAGCGCGGCGAGCCGGTCCAGATCCTGCTCTCGCACACCGAGTTCGCCGAGGGTGCGGGGAACGCCGACTTCACGCGCCAATGCTTCCACCCGATCCGCGACGGCGAGCGCGGCTTCCTCGGGCGCTCCGCGGTGCTCGGGCAGATTCAGACTTTCCGCGACCAGAACATAGGGACGCGCGTCTGCGGCGGCGTTGAATCTGATGACGTGCGGGAGCAGCACCCCGTTGAGGACGCCGTGCGGTAGGTCGAGCAGACCGCCCACCTGATGGCTCATCGCGTGTGCTGCACCGAGAATGGCGTTGGTGAATGCCAATCCGGCTTCGAGGCTGGCCTGCGCCATGACCGTGCGGGTGGCCATGACGTCGGGTTCGCGAATGGTGGCGGCCAAGGTGCTGGTGACCAACGTGACCGCGCGCAGAGCATGGTGGTCGGTCAGCGGATTGTGCGCGAGCGAGACGAAGGCCTCGATCCCGTGCGTCAGAGCGTCGAGACCGGTTGCCGCACTCAGCCATTCGGGCATGGTGGTGAGCAGGCGCGGGTCGATGATCGTGATGTCGGGAACCAGAGCGCGCCCGAGGATGGTGATCTTGGTACCGCGAGCCGTGTCGGTCACGATGCAGAACTGGGAGACGTCGGCTCCGGTACCCGCGGTGGTCGGCAGCATGACGAGTGGCGGGATGGGACTCGCCACTCGGTCGACCCCCTCGTAGTCGAGGATGTGGCCACCGTTAGAGGCGAGAATAGCGATGCCCTTGGCGGCGTCCATCACGGAGCCGCCACCGAGGGCGACGATGACGTCGCATCCGTCTGCGCGGTAGATCTCGTGACCGGCCTCGATCTCGTGATCCTTGGGATTGGGGGTCAGAGCGGACCAGACCACCGGGGTCATTCCGGCCTCGATCAGGTCTTTTTCCACCTCCGACGCCCAACCCGCGTTCACGAGACCGGGGTCGGTGACGAGCAGCGGGCGGAATCCACCCAGGCGCTGCACGGCGAAGGCCGCCTCGCTGGTCGAGCCGACACCGAAGACGATCTCGGGTGCGTGGAACTTGACGACTCTGTCCGAGACAGCGGCCCTGGCGCTGCCGGACGCGTCGACCGGGAGGGCCGATGCCGAACCGTTGGCCGCACACATGTGACCCAGCTTACGTCTGATTCGCCCGCTCCGACCTGTCCGAACGGGCAGGTGGTGCAGGAACTGGTTCACGGTTCCAGCAGGGGGCGGTCGTATTTCTCGTCTATCCGGGCGGCCTTGTAGTACACAGCCGCACCGATCCACACGACGAAGAACGTGCCCACGACGATCTGACCGGCCACGTTCAGGTTCACCGACGCCAGCAGGTTCCACAGTCCGCCGGTGAGCCCGAGCTGCTCACCGAGGAGGGAGAGGAGTTGAATCGTGCCGATGACGAAGGCGACGAAGATCGACAGGGACGTCATCGTGATGTTGTAGTAGATCTTGCGGATCGGGGTGACGAACGCCCAGCCGTAGGCCTTCGACATGAACACACCGTCGATCGTGTCCATGGTCGTCATCCCCGCCGCGAAGATGATCGGCAGTGCGATGATCGCCATCGGCGGCAAGCCCCCGGTCATGGCCGTGGTGCCGGCGACGGCGAGCAGACCCACCTGGGTGGCGGTATCGAACCCGAGGCCGAAGAGCAGCCCTAACGGATACATCTGCCAGGAATCGTTGATGAACTTGTACCGTCCCCGGAACAGGCGATTCATGAAGCCCCGCTTGGCCAGAAGCTCGTCGAGGGTCTGCTCGGAGAACTCGCCGCGCTTGGCGCGGCGCCACACCCGCACGATCCCGGCCAGCACCGCGAAATTCAGTGCCGCGATGAGATACAGAAAACTTCCCGACACGAGGGTGCCGATGATGCCGCCCACGCCCTCGAAGGCATCCTGAAATGCCGTGGCTTTGGCTGCCACGATGGCGATGGCCGTGACGAAGAGGAAGACGACCGTCGAGTGGCCGAGCGAGAAGAACATGCCGACGGCCAAGGGCCGCTTGCCCTTCTGCAACAGATACCGGGTGGTGTCGTCGATGGCCGCGATGTGGTCGGCGTCGAAGGCGTGCCGCATGCCCAGGGTGTAGGCGAGAATGCCCGCGCCGGCGTACACGAGAGTGCCGTCCGCGCCGGTCAATTCGTGGATGCGCGGGATCGAGTTGTAATGGGTGAACAACCCCCAGCCGAGCACGTGGAGCCCGACGACCACACCGAGCAGGAGCAGCAGCCGCGGGATTTCGTCGCGCGTGAAGCGGCTCTGCTTGACTGGCAAACTCTCGGCGGTGAGCGTCATCGTCCTACCTGTTCGGTCGCAAGTGCATCGGCGGTGCTGGTGAGTCCGGTGAGATCCCGGACCACCCGCACACGTTGGCAGTATTCGGCATAGAGCGGCAGATCGCAGGATCCGAGACCCCACGAGTACCGCGGTTCAGGCGTCAGCCAGATGGTTTCGCGGGCCCGACGGGTGATCTCCGCGAAGGCCTCGACGTTGGGGTCGAGCCCGTTGCTGCGTCCATCGGCGAGCACCAGGACCGTCGTCCGGCGGCTGACGGCGTTGCCGTGGTCCTCGAGGAACTGACCGAACGCCGTGCCGTGGTCGGAGTTGGCGTCGACGTCCAGAACGTCGCCGCCGAAGACCAACCCCAGAGCGTGCTCGACGGAGTGATCGCTGAACAGATCGGTCACCTCGGCGAGTTCGGAGACGAAGACGAAGGTGCGGACCTGGCTCACCAGGTCCTGCAGACCGTGCACCAGGTGCAAGGTGAACCGGGCGGTGGCGCGCACCGACAGACTGACGTCCGTGAGGAGCACCAGCCGAGGCTTGTCCTCGCTGCGCGCCACCGTGACCGGGCGGAACGGGACGCCGTCGTAGCGCATGTTCTTGCGCATCGTGCGGGAGGAGTCGACGCGCCCCCGCGCACCGGCCTTGCGGCGATGGGTCAAGGCTCCGTGCAAGCTCTGCGTGAGCCGACGCAGCGTCTCCTCCAGCTCGGCGCGCTCGTGCTCACCGACGTGATCGACCTTCGCGACGGACTCCTCCCGTCCCTCGACCACCCTGTTCTCCAGCGCCAGCAGCGATTCGAGGTGCTTCTTCAGTGCCGCCGGCAGATTCGCCAGCACACCCGCGAGTCGACGACGAAGGTCCGCCGCGTCATCGGTGACGTCCCGCTGCTCGTCGGGCATGTCGTCGAGCCATCCGAACAACGCGTCTTGTTCGGCTATAGACAAATCTGCGTCGACGCGCGTTCCCGTCGCCGTCGAGATCTCGCCGGGTGCGCCGGCGCCGTGCAGTCGGTCGGTCTCGATCTGTACGCGATTGCCCTCACCGAGAACGGTGGTCGCGTCCTGGCTGAAGACGATCTCGTCGGTCATCGACGCGAGATCGATCTTGTTCGCCTCCTGGTGCAGGTTGTACTGCGTCGCAAGGTCGTCGGGGTCGAAGTATTCGCGAATGTCCGACGGGGCTCCGTGTTCGTGGCCCTGCTGCGGCAGCTGACCCGGCTCTTCCGAGAGGGTGAACGAGTCGAGCTGACCGGTGTCGGACAAGTCGTCGTGGCCGTGCCCGTGACCGTGGCCGGTGTCCTCCGGCTGCACCCGAACGAGGGCGAAATAGAGGTCGAACACCGCGTCGTAGACGGGGTCGCCGTCCCGGTCCTTCACCAGCGCGACGCGCAGCGCTTCCTTCAGCAGTGCCCTGTTCTGCAGGACGCCGGGCAGCGCCGCCGCGTTCATCGCGTCGAGCATCTCCGGCACCGAGATGCGCAGTCCTCGCAACCGAAGCAACCGCACGAAGCGGTGCAGGCTCTGCTCCATCGTCTCTAGCGCTTCTTCGGGCCGAAGCCGCGGGCGAAGGACTTGGCACCCTGACTGGAGGGGACGGTCTTCTTGGGGGTGGCAACGGCTGTCGTGGCACCGCCGTAGTAGTTCTCGTCGTGACGGCCCGGGTCGTCCTTCGCGGCGCGGACGTCCTTCCCGTTCGGGCCGGCGTCCTCGTGACTGTCGTGGTCGTGATCCGAGTCGTGTCCGTGTCCATGACCGTGGCCGTGTCCGTGATCCTCCTCGATCACGGCGTTGGGATCGATCAATCGCGGGAGGGCGTCGACCGCCCTGCGGACGTCCTTGTCGTACTTGACGACGACGGAGACCGTGTCGGACAACAGCTTTGCCGTCAGTTCACTCGCACCCAGCACCGCCAGAGTGCGCGCCCAGTCGACGGTTTCGGAGATCGACGGCGACTTCCGCAGCTCGAGGTCCCGCAGACCACGCACCACCTGAACCAATTGCTCGGCAAGCGCTTCGGACAGTCCGGTGTCCTTCGAGTTCACGATCTCGAGCTCGCGGGCCGCTGTCGGGTAGTCGAGGAAGCTGTGCAGGCAGCGGCGCTTCAGCGCAGCCGACAGATCGCGAGTGTTGTTGGAGGTCAACACCACATAGGGCTTGACCTTCGCGACGAACGTCCCGAGCTCGGGCACGGACACCTGGTTCTCGCCGAGTAGTTCGAGCAGGACGGCTTCGAGCGCTTCGTCGGCGCGGTCGACTTCGTCGATCAACAACACCACGGGTTCGTCGGACCGAATGGCTTCGAGTAGCGGGCGGGGGGCGAGAAAGCGTTCGGAGAAGAACACGCTCTCCTGTGCGGAGATGCGATCCACTGCGTCGCCGAGGGTTTCGGCGTCGGCGACGAGTTGCCCGATCTTCTCCTTGAGCACCTGGGTGTAGAGGAGCTGCTTACCGTAATCCCACTCGTAGAGTGCCTTGGTCTCGTCCTGCCCCTCGTAACACTGCAACCGAAGCAGCCGGCGTCCGGTGACCTCGGCCAATGTCTTTGCCAGCTCGGTCTTTCCGACGCCGGCCGGACCTTCCAAAAGGACCGGCTTGTCGAGTCGCGTCTGCAGAAACACCGTGGTGGCGAGGCGGTCGTCGGTGATGTAGCCGACGTCGCCGAAGCGGGTGACGACGTCTTCTACGGAGGCGAAATCGGGCACAGCGAAGTCCTTCGGTTGCTTGGTTGCTTCGGTTGCTGACTGAGGGGCACCCTCGGTCGATCTATGGGTGTGAGGGTGCCCCTGGGTCGGAAAAGGTCAGCCGATCAGGTCGTCGAGATCCCCGGTCATGCAGTGCTCCACGACGGGGCGGACCGTCTCGAAGGTGCACTCCTTGAGGTTGCCGGGGGTGCAGGCGTCGCCGAGAACGTGGTGCGTGATCCGGTCGACGTCCTTGTCGTCGCCGTTGATGACCGGCGAGTTCTGGTAGTACTTGGTCGGCCCCGTGCCCAGACGGTTCTTGCTGTAGGTGTCCGAGTGGACGTCGGTGAACTTCTCGGCGATACCCACGTCGCGCAGCAACTGGATAGCCGACTCGAGTGCGGCGTGCGACGCGCGCTGATCGGACATGCCGTGCGTGTCGATCCCCATGGCGACGGCGATGTCCGCGAACTTCGAGTAGCTGGCGGTCATGTTGAACGCCCACACACGCGGCAGCGCAATGGCGTTGTTCAATCCGTGGTGCGTGTCGTAGAACGCACTGATGGCGTGGCTGATCGAGTGAATGATGCCGAGGCCACCCGAGTTGAACGCCTGCGCAGCGATGTACTGCGCGTACATCATTCCTTCGCGGCCCGGCAAGTCCTCACCGTTCCACGTTGCCGCCCTGAGGTTTTCGACCGTCAGCTTGATGGCGTGCAATGCGTTGCCCTTCGAGGGCGCGAAGTCGAGTCGGGACACGTACGGCTCACTGGCGTGAGCGAGAACGTCGAACCCGCACTGGGCGGTGTAGTCCGTGGGACACGTGTAGTACAGAACCGGATCGTCGATGGCGAGGGTGGTGACGCTGGCGTCGTCGAAGGCGACGTACTTGTGCGGGTTGTCGGGATCGGTCGTGGTGTCGGTGATGACGTACGCCCACGAGGTCTCCGAACCCGTTCCGGCCGTGGTGGATACAGCAATATGCGGCGGATTCTTCGGATTCTCGCTCTTGTTGAAGCCTTCGAACTCGTTTACGTTGCGGCCGTCGTGCGCGACGGCGATGCGAGCGCCCTTGCACGCGTCGTGCGACGAGCCGCCGCCGATGGACACGAAACTGTCGCACTTGGCCTCGGAGTACATCGCGACGGCGTCCATCACGTTGTAGTCCTTGGGATTCGACTCGACTTGGTCGTACACGACCACCTCGAGGCCGTGGTAACGCATCGACTCGACGATGTTGTGGACGGTGTCGGTACCGCGGAGACCGGACGTCATCACGAGGGTCTTCTTGAAGCCGAGCTTGAGGGCTTCGGGTCCGATCATCTCGTGCGCCCCGGGGCCCATCATGGCGCGCGGGAACGGGTGAAACTCTTTGATGGGGAACGGCTTGAGCAGGTCGTCGACCTTCATGGGCTTGTCCTTTGCGCGACGGTTTCAGTGACTGAACCGACGGTAGGACTCGTGACCGACGCCACATGCGGCTCTGCTCGGGAACCATCCGACTGCGCTACCCGAACCGTCCGATCGGGCAGGTACCGCGCCTAGCCGGTTCGGCGTGCCGCCAGCTGCGCCCCGGCCGCCGACCACAGCGCTATCGAAGACCACAGCGCCAGGGCGATCACGACGCTGCCGTAGATCAGCCCCGTGGTCACGAGCCCGATGCTGTGCACCGCGACGCCACCGATGATCGCCGGAACGCTGAACGCCACGTAGTTGACGACGAACATGGTCGCGAACACGCTGCCGCGCTGGTCGGCCGGGGTGACCTCGCCGACGATGCGCATCGAGCCGAGAAACGCTGCGCCCCAGCCGAAACCGGACACCGCAGACCCGACGAAGTAGACCGTCGCGACACCCGTCGCGAGTCCGACGAGGTTGCCGACGAGACCGGTCGCCAGCACGAGCGTGCCGATCGTCATCACCCGACGAGGAGGAACGTTGCGCAGCAGCGCTGCACCGAGTGCGCCCGCGGTGAAGAGGGTGAAGATGTCGAAGCCGCTGAGTACCGCGCCGTGCAGACCGAAGACGGTGCCGATGATCGACGGCCCCAGCGAGAGGTGGAACCCGCCGAGCGCCCAGGTAGCGATGAGGCAGGGCAGCACGATCAGGAACTCGGCCCGCATCGACGACGGCACGGACAGGCGTGGCCGCAGCGTCTGCGCCACGTGGCGTCGCGACGTGAATCCGCGCGGCTCCGTCGATTCCGGAATCAGTGCCACCACCGCGGTGAGGACGACCAGCACGACGATCAGCAGCACGAACACCGTCACCCGCGGGAACGGTGCGAACTGCACCAGTGTCCCGGCACCCAGGGCGCCGGCGCCCAGCCCGATGGACGGGGCCACGCTGTTCAACAGGGGTCCGTGCGCGGCGGTGGGCTGCAGATCGACGATGGACGCCGTCAGCGCCCCCGTGGCAGCCCCGGCGGCGATGCCCTGCAGAATGCGCGCCACGATCAGCCAGGTGACGCTGTCGGCCAGCGCGAACACGGCGAGGCTGACGATCAACAACACCAGGGCCGAGATCACGATCGGCCGGCGGCCCACATGGTCGGACAGCGATCCGACGGTGAGGATGGCGCCGAGGAGGGCGAAGGCGTACACGGCGAAGACGAAGGTGAGCATGGTGGACGAGAAGCCCCACGCCTGCTGGTACACCGGATACAGCGGAGACGGTGCGGCGGACGACGCCATCAGTGTGAAGAACACGATGCCGACGATCCAGAATGCAGCGGTACGCGAGATACGGCTCGAGGGTGCAGTGACAACCATGGTGCTCCGTTTCCAACAAACGCAAGTCTGTGTGCTTTAGTGAAGCTACCTCTAAAGCCATCACATTTGCAATAATGGTGTCATGGCCATCACGGATCATCGATCTGCACCGCGGCCCGGTGGACGCAGTGCTCGCGTCGTCGACGCGGTACACACCGCCGTCACGGAATTGATCGGCGAAGCGACGGGGCCCGACTGCGTCACCGTTCCCGCCGTCGCCTCTCGCGCCGGGGTCAATCCCACGACGATCTACCGCCGTTGGGGTGACCTGGAGACCCTTCTCGTGGAAGTCGCGATGTCCGTGCTGTCTCAGGACGCGCCCGTCCCCGACACCGGCAGCCTCGAGCGCGATCTGCAGGCGTGGACCGATCTGCTCGTCACCGACATCTCACGACCCGAGCGACGCGCGTTCCTCCGCACCGTCGTCGGATCCATGACCGACGAGCGCAGCCACTGCCTGGACAAACGCGAGGCGCAGGTCAGCAGGATTCTGGACCGCGCTCGTGAGCGCGGCGAGCCCGACGTCCCGACCCTGCGAGACGCCATGGATCTTCTGTTGGCGCCCTTGTACTTTCGCGTCCTCTTCGGTTACGACGGTGTGGCGAAATCGGATGCCCGACGCATGGTGAGCCGGTTGGTGGCCTGTACCTGAGCGGTGTGGGTCTCTATGCTGAGCGTGCAGCTGGTTCGCACCGTGCGGTCGTGAGGAGTCCCGAAGACCGTGCGCTGCGTCGAGCACACTCCGCGGGAGCCCCCGGCCGGAGATGTGCGAGAGGGAACTCGGTGGAAGTCCGAGACTGTCCCGCAGCGGTGAGCAGGAACGACCGGCGCCATCAGCACTGAACCATTCGGTTCGGGAAGCGGCGCCCAGTAGGTGCAACGCAAAGATGTGGTTGCGCGCCCGCGAGTCCGAAGACCTGCCGACTGTGTCGGGCACACCCGTGCCCGACGGTCCGCCGCCTCGTGGAATGGGCGTGCAGATCTCTTGTTCGCGGCCGACTCGTATCCGAGCGCGGTCGCGCTGGAGTGTGCGCGCCGACTTGGGCTGCGACCATTGGCACTCTGCAACTGGAGACCTCCGATGAAAGAACATTTCACATCCACCGTGCTGGGTATCCCGCGCATCGGCCCGAATCGAGAATTGAAGAGGGCAACCGAGCGGTATTGGTCCGGCGCTCTCGACGCCGAGGGACTGGAGACCGTTGCTCGCGACCTACGTCTGGACTCGGTGCGCGCCTTGCAATCCGCGGGACTCGACTCCGTTCCGGTCAACACCTTCTCGTACTACGACCAGGTACTCGACACCGCGGTCATGCTGGGCGCACTTCCCGAACGCGTTGCGGCGGTAGTCGATCCGCTGGATCGATACTTCGCGGCCGCTCGCGGAACGGCTACGATCGCGCCGCTCGAGATGACGAAATGGTTTGACACGAACTATCACTATCTCGTGCCGGAAATCGGGCCGTCGACGGAGTTCCGTCTCGACGCGACGAAGGTACTCGGCGAACTACGCGAAGCGCTGGACGCGGGTATCCCGGCACGCCCCGTGCTGATCGGACCGGTCACGTTCCTCCTGCTGTCGAAGGCTGTGGGGACCGAGGACTCGCCCCTGACCCGGCTCGACGAGATCGTTCCGCTGTACGTGGAGTTGTTGGAGCAACTCGCCGACGCCGGCGCACAGTGGGTTCAACTCGACGAGCCCGCGCTGGTCGCCGATCGGACCGCTGCCGAGATCTCTACGGCCCGTGCGGTATACGAGCAACTGTCGGCCGTACCGCGACGCCCGGCCATCCTCGTCGCCTCGTACTTCGGGTCTCTCGGCGACGCCCTTCCTGCGCTCGCCTCCACCGGCATCGACGGTATCGCCGTGGACATGGTGGCGGGCGACGACGTGATCGCAACCGTCCCGGCACTGTCCCGCACACTCGTCGTCGCTGGAATCGTGGACGGACGCAACGTCTGGCGCACCGACCTCGAGGCGGCGCTCGCGACACTCGCCAGCATGCTCGGTAGCGCGCACACCGTGGCCGTGTCGTCGTCGTGCTCGCTGCTGCACGTCCCTTACACCGTCGACGCAGAGACCGAACTCGACGACGCCCTGCGATCGTGGCTGGCGTTCGGGGCAGAGAAAGTCGCCGAAGTGGTCGCACTGGCGACCGCGCTGAGCCACGGTCGCGAACGAGTGGAGCGCGCTCTGGAGGAGTCCCGAGATGCACAGTCGAGTCGCGCACACGATCCGCGCCTGAGCAATCCGGCTGTACGCGAACGGCTTCGGACCATCGGATCTGGCGCCACCAGGGCCCCTGCCGCACATCGCAGGGTCCAGCAGGAGGCGGCGTTGCCACTCCCCGTTCTGCCGACCACCACGATCGGGTCGTACCCGCAGACCTCCGCCATCCGGGTGGCCCGCGCGGCCCTTCGATCCGGCGAGATCGACGACGCCGAGTACCGCGCGCGCATGCGATCCGAAATCGTCGATATCATTGCGCTGCAGGAGAAGTTGGGTCTGGACGTACTGGTACACGGCGAGCCGGAACGCAACGACATGGTCCAGTACTTCGCCGAACGGCTGGATGGGTTCTTCGCGACATCGTCGGGCTGGGTCCAGTCGTACGGGACGCGCTGCGTGCGGCCGCCGATCCTCTTCGGCGACGTCACGCGGGCGACACCGATGACGGTCGACTGGATCACGTACGCGCAGTCCCTGACCGACAAGCCGGTCAAGGGCATGTTGACCGGCCCGGTCACGATCCTGGCGTGGTCATTCGTTCGCGACGATCGACCACTGGCCGACACTGCTCGTCAAGTGGCACTGGCGATCCGGGACGAGACGGTCGATCTGGAAGCTGCGGGCGTTCGCATCGTTCAGGTGGACGAACCCGCACTGCGTGAACTGCTTCCGCTGCGCAGCGCCGACCAGGGTGCGTATCTGGACTGGTCCGTCGACGCGTTCCGAGTGGCAACGTCCGGGATAGCCGACTCCACGGCGATCCACACACACCTCTGCTACTCCGAATTCGGGGCAGTCATCGGTGCGATCGCCGGTCTCGACGCGGACGTCACCTCCATCGAGGCAGCACGATCGCACATGGAAGTGTTGGACGACCTCGCCGCAGCGGGCTTCGAACTCGGAGTGGGACCCGGCGTGTACGACATCCACTCGCCGCGAGTGCCGAGCATCGACGAGATTGCAGCATCGCTCCGTCTCGCCCTGAAATCGGTACCGGTGAACCGGTTGTGGGTCAACCCGGATTGTGGACTGAAGACGCGCGGTCACGCGGAGGTCGAGGAATCACTTCGGAACCTTGTCGAGGCAGCGAAGCTGGTGCGATCCGAGACCTAGACGGCACATCGGGTGCTCAGCGGTTCACTGTTGCGGTGTCACTGCACGAACCGCTGAGTATCGGATTCCGCCAGAAGCCTCCCGGCCTCGAACGCCAGCGCACCGTCGGGCAGCGCTCCCGGCCGGCCGCTGAGGAACACCCGGACGTCACCGGTACCGGCAACGCCGCCGACCTCGTCCACCCGTTTGAGCGTCTGGCGAGCCACCGCTTCGGCACTGTCGAACAGTTCGACACCGGGCGGCAGAGCCGCCACGATCTCGTCGACGACGAGGGGGTAGTGGGTGCACCCCAGGACCAACGCGCGGGTCCCGCTCGGCGTGCGTTCGGCGGCCGATGCGATGGCCGCGGATACGGCCCCCGAGTCTCCACGGTCGATAGCGTCGGCAAGTCCGTGGCAGGCGACGGCAGTGACATGTTTTCCGTCGGCGAACTTCGCAACCAGATCGGCCTGGTACCTACTGGCCGTCGTCGCGGCGGTGGCCCAAATGGCGATCGAGTCATGTTCGGCTGCAGCGGGTTTGATCGCCGGAACCGTACCGACCACGGGTACGGACGGGCCGAGGGCAACGCGGGTGTGGCTCAGCGCCGTCACCGACGCGGTGTTGCAGGGAAGGACCACGACGTCGGCGCCCATCTCCACCGCCCGGCGAGCCGTGGAGACGACCTTCTCGATGGTCCATGCTTCGGGCTTCGGTCCCCAGGGCGCGTTGTCGGGATCGGTGAAGAGCAGCTGATCGAGGTCCGGTCGCAGCCGCTTCAGCCACGCGGCGGTGGGCAGCATGCCGAGTCCGGAGTCGATGAGTGCAGCGATCACGATTCGAATCTACCGTTCACAACCTCGACGAGGCGCACCGCAGCGTCCAGTGGTTCCCTCGCCGGTGCATCGAGGTCAGGCTGAGCGGCACGACGTCGATGCGCCAGAACGCCTGCAACGGCGCGCCCAGTGCGACCACCACCGCTGCTCGTACGACAGCGGGGTGGGTGACGGTGAGCGTGCGGGAACCTTCGTCGAGGGTGCGGAGCCAGCCGGCCACTCGCGTGACGACGTCCGAGACCGATTCGCCGCCGTGCGGTGACGCGCGGGGATCGGTGAGCCAGGCGTGCAGTTCGTCGTCGCCGAGATCGGTCATCGCTTTGCCGGTCCAGCGTCCGTAGTTCACGTCGCGCACGGCGTCCTCGACCTGCACGTCCGAAAGCTGAAGTCGCTGAGCGGTTTCCGTGGTGCGGCGCTCGGGTGCGCTCAACACCGCGCCGCCCCGCACCAATGCTCGACCGTCCACTTTCTCGACGTCGCGCAGGCCGGTCACGTTGAGCGGCTCGTCGGCTGGAAAGCGCACACTGCGCGTCGCCTCCGTGGCCGCGTGCGACACCAACGCCAACTTGACCGTCACGCGGTGCAGCTTACGGAAACGGGTGGGGAAACGCCGAAAGGCGCGCACCCCGAGGGGTACGCGCCTTTACGGTGTCTTCGGTGGAGCAGGTGTTACTTGTTGATCTTCGTAACGCGACCGGCACCGACGGTGCGGCCACCCTCACGGATCGCGAAGCGCAGGCCCTCGTCCATGGCGACCGGCTGGATCAGCACGACGGACATCTCGGTGTTGTCACCGGGCATGACCATCTCGGTACCTTCCGGCAACGTGACGACGCCGGTGACGTCGGTCGTGCGGAAGTAGAACTGCGGGCGGTAGTTGTTGAAGAACGGAGTGTGGCGGCCACCCTCGTCCTTCGACAGGATGTAGGCCTGGCCCTCGAACTCCGTGTGGGGAGTCGTGGTGCCGGGCTTGACGACAACCTGTCCACGCTCGACGTCTTCGCGCTTGATGCCACGAACGAGGAGGCCGACGTTGTCGCCTGCCTGACCCGAGTCGAGCAGCTTGCGGAACATTTCGATGCCGGTGACGGTGGTCTTGGTCGACTTCTCCTTGATGCCCACGATCTCGACATCTTCGTTGACGTTGACCGAACCGCGCTCGATACGACCGGTGACGACGGTGCCACGACCGGTGATCGTGAAAACGTCCTCGACGGGCATGAGGAAGGGCTTCTCGGTCTCACGGACGGGGTCCGGAACCGAGTCGTCGACGGCCTGCATGAGCTCGAGCACCGAGGCGCCCCACTTCTCGTCGCCCTCGAGCGCCTTGAGTGCGGAGACCTTGATGACCGGTGCGTCCTCGTCGAATTCCTGTGCGGCGAGAAGCTCGCGCACCTCCATCTCGACGAGCTCGATGATCTCTTCGTCGTCGACCATATCGGCCTTGTTCAGCGCGACGAGGATGTACGGCACGCCGACCTGGCGAGCGAGCAGCACGTGCTCACGCGTCTGGGGCATGGGGCCGTCGGTGGCTGCGACGACGAGGATTGCGCCGTCCATCTGAGCCGCACCGGTGATCATGTTCTTGATGTAGTCCGCGTGACCCGGAGCATCGACGTGCGCGTAGTGGCGCTTCTCCGTCTGGTACTCGACGTGGGAGATGTTGATCGTGATACCACGAGCCTTCTCCTCCGGCGCCTTGTCGATCTGATCGAAGGCCGAGGCCTCGTTCAGGTCCGGGAACTTGTCGTGCAGAACCTTGGTGATTGCAGCCGTCAGCGTCGTCTTACCGTGGTCAACGTGACCAATGGTGCCGATGTTGACGTGCGGCTTCGTCCGATCGAACTTCGCCTTCGCCACTGTGTCCTCCTGGACTGTTGTTTGCGTGCCATGTGCAGCAATACGGATTGTTTACGGGTAGTGCCTGGTCCAGCTTCGAAGGAGAGTTACTCCCCTGTGGCCTTCGCGATGATTTCCTTCGAGACGTTCGACGGAACCTCTGCGTAGGAATCGAACACCATGGAGTAGTTCGCGCGACCCTGGGTACGAGACCGCAGATCGCCGATGTAACCGAACATCTCCGAGAGCGGAACCAATGCCTTGACGACACGGGCACCACTGCGTTCCTCCATGGCCTGAATCTGGCCACGGCGGGAGTTGACGTCGCCGATCACGTCGCCCATGTATTCCTCGGGCGTGATGACCTCGACAGCCATGAGGGGTTCGAGGATCACGGGACCGGCCTTGCGGGCCGCTTCCTTGAGTGCCTGTGAACCCGCGATCTTGAACGCCATTTCCGACGAGTCCACGTCGTGGTACGCACCGTCGAGAAGCGAGAGCTTCAGGTTCACCAGCGGGTAGCCGGCGAGCACGCCGTACTGCATGGCGTCCTGTGCACCCGCGTCGACCGACGGGATGTACTCGCGCGGGATACGTCCGCCGGAAACCTTGTTCTCGAACTCGTAGGTTGCGCCGTCCTCGCCGATGAAGGGCTCGAGGGCGATGATGACCTTCGCGAACTGGCCCGATCCACCCGTCTGCTTCTTGTGGGTGAAGTCGTGCTTCTCGACCTTCTTGGTGATGGTCTCGCGGTACGCCACCTGCGGCTTGCCGACGTTGGCCTCGACCTTGAACTCGCGGCGCATGCGGTCGACGAGGATGTCGAGGTGAAGCTCGCCCATGCCGCCGATGACGGTCTGGCCGGTCTCTTCGTCCTGCTTGACCGAGAACGTCGGATCCTCTTCGGCCAGCTTCTGGATCGCTGTGCCGAGCTTCTCCTGGTCGGACTTGGTCTTGGGCTCGATCGAGACCTGGATGACCGGGTCCGGGAAGGTCATCGACTCGAGGATGATCTGGTTCTGCGGATCGCAGAGCGTGTCACCCGTCGTCGTGTCCTTCAGACCGATCACGGCGTAGATGTGACCGGCACTCGCGGTGGCAACCGGGTTCTCCTTGTTGGAGTGCATCTGGAAAAGCTTGCCCAGACGCTCCTTCTTGCCCTTGGTCGAGTTGATGACCTGAGCGCCGGAGTCGACCTTGCCCGAGTACACGCGGACATAGGTCAGCTTGCCGAAGAACGGGTGCGTGGCGATCTTGAACGCCAGAGCCGCGAACGGCTCGTCGGCACTCGGCTTGCGCGAGATCTCCTTCTCCTCGTCACCGACGGCGTGTCCGATGGTCTCGGCGACGTCGAGCGGGGACGGGAGGTAGTCGATCACGGCGTCGAGCATGGGCTGAACGCCCTTGTTCTTGAACGCCGAGCCACACATGATCGGGTAGAGCTCGGAGTTGACCGTCATCTTGCGGATGGCGCTCTTGATCTCCTCGATCGAGAGCTCTTCACCGCCGAAGAACTTCTCGAGCAGAGCCTCGTCCGACTCGGCGACGGTCTCCATGAGCTCCTGGCGGTACTGCGCCGCCTGCTCGGCGAGTTCGGCCGGGATCTCGATGGTCTCGTACGACTCACCGAGCTTCGTCTCGCCGCGCCAGACCTTCGCGTTCATCTCGACCAGGTCGATGATGCCCTCGAAGTTGTCCTCTGCGCCGATCGGCAGCTGGATGACCAACGGCTTGGCACCGAGGCGGTCCTTGATGGTCTGCACGGTGAAGAAGAAGTCCGCACCGAGCTTGTCCATCTTGTTGACGAAACAGATACGCGGCACGTCGTACTTGTCGGCCTGACGCCAGACCTGCTCCGACTGCGGCTCGACGCCTTCTTTTCCGTCGAACACGGCAACGGCACCGTCGAGGACTCGGAGCGAACGCTCCACCTCGACCGTGAAGTCGACGTGACCCGGGGTGTCGATGATGTTGATCTGGTTGTCGTTCCAGAAGCACGTGGTAGCTGCAGAAGTGATCGTGATGCCACGCTCCTGCTCCTGCTCCATCCAGTCCATGGTGGCTGCGCCGTCGTGGACCTCACCGATCTTGTACGAGATACCGGTGTAGAAGAGGATGCGCTCGGTAGTGGTGGTCTTGCCGGCATCGATGTGGGCCATGATGCCGATGTTTCGGACCTTGTTCAGGTCGGTCAGCACGTCCTGTGCCACGAAATCATCCGCCTTGGTGTTGTAAGAGAACTGCTAAGTACTGATAGTGCTGGTTCAGTAAGTACAACGTCGCAGAGCGCGACGAAGTTTCACCAGCGGTAGTGCGCGAAAGCCTTGTTGGCTTCTGCCATCTTGTGCGTGTCCTCGCGACGCTTGACTGCTGCGCCGAGACCGTTGCTGGCGTCGAGAAGCTCGTTGGCGAGACGCTCGACCATGGTCTTCTCACGACGCGCGCGAGAGAACGAGACCAACCAGCGCAGGGCCAGAGTGGTGGAGCGGCCCGGACGGACCTCGACGGGAACCTGGTAGGTGGCGCCACCGACACGGCGGCTGCGCACCTCGAGTGCAGGCTTGACGTTGTCGAGCGCGCGCTTGAGCGTGACGACCGGATCGGTGCCGGTCTTCTCGCGTGCCTGCTCGAGTGCCTGGTAGACGATGCGTTCTGCGGTCGACTTCTTGCCGTCGAGCAGAATCTTGTTCACAAGCTGCGTGACCAACGGGGACCCGTAGACCGGGTCGTTGATCAACGGACGCTTGGGTGCTGGCCCCTTGCGTGGCATATCAGCTCTTCTCCTTCTTGGCGCCGTACTTGCTTCGAGCCTGCTTGCGGGCCTTGACGCCCTGCGTGTCGAGCGAGCCACGGATGATCTTGTACCGAACACCGGGGAGGTCCTTCACGCGACCACCGCGGACGAGCACCATCGAGTGCTCCTGCAGATTGTGTCCTTCACCGGGGATGTAGGCGGTGACCTCGACAGCGGTGGTCAAGCGGACGCGCGCGACCTTACGAAGAGCGGAGTTCGGCTTCTTCGGGGTGGTGGTGTACACGCGAGTGCACACGCCACGGCGCTGGGGGCTGCCCTTCAGGGCAGCGGTCTTCAGCTTGTTGACCTTGTCGGTGCGGCCCTTACGGACCAGCTGATTGATGGTTGGCAATGTAACCGGCTTTCTTCGCGATAGATATTCAGGGATCCAGCAGTTGGAGCAAGAAAACGCTGCTCCTCACCCGTACTCCCGCGGGCCGAAGTTCGGAAACTCAGCTCACCCCGCGGTCGGGTGTGTCGCGTACCCCCACACGTGCAGCCGGTTTCCATGACGGAACACGGCTGTACCTCGCATAGGCACACAAACGGTCCGGACGAGCCGGACCCGACCTATCACGTTACCCGTCGGCGTGGTCGACGGTCAAAACGCCTCCTGCGTGATAGCGGTCAGGCACTGAGATTGAGGGCCAACTGCATCAGCTTGGTGGCTGCCACGCACGGGTCGGAGGAGGATCCGGGCCGATACTGGACCCACCAGCCGATGACGCCGGTGCCGGGAGCGCCGGCGGACACCCCGCACGACGCAGGGTCGTCCGGCTGACGAATTTCGATGGCCTTGCGCGAGGAGACGGTCACGTCGGCGACGTTCCATCCCAGATTTTCGTTCGTCGTCTTCTCGTTCTCGAGCGTCCCGTTCTCGAACCAGTCGAACGTGACGTGCACCGCGCCGGTCGCGCCCGCGACGTCCCACCGGCAGATGGCGCCGAGGAATCCCTTGTCGATCTGATTGCCTCCGACCACCTGCGCGATCTGCTCCTCGGTGACGGCGTTGCATTCCGCGAGCAAATTCGTGAAGTTCTCGTCGCCGAGGTCGACGCGCGCCGCTGTCGGGGTGCCCGTGATGGTGTTGCCGCAGCCGGCCAGTAGAAGGCCGGCTGCGATCAGTACGACGGTCTTTCTCACTTGGCCCTCGATGCCACGAGTTCGAGCAGGTCTCGGGACACCGTGCAGGCGTCCGCGGTCGGAGGTGTATCGGAGTAGGTGACCGACATGTGAATGAAGTCGGCGTCGTACTGCACTGCCGACTCGCACAGAACCACCTGCCCGGAGGCGTTCTCGAACTGCGCCTCGAAACCCTGATGACCGTCGATCTCGATGTCCTCGGCCGGACGTCCGATCAGCTCCGAACTGGCCCGCTCACGCCCGATAGGGGATCCGCGATACCAGGAGAAGCTGACGCTCGGACCGGTCGGACCCGTTGTCTCCCAAACACACCCGACGGAATTGCGGTTCACGACGGCGAAGGACGGGACGGCGAACGCGGATCTGACTTCGTCGTCGGTCAACGATCCGCACACGCCGAAGTCGGGGCCGAGGGCCGGAGCAAGGGTGGTGGTCGGCTCGCTGCCGGCCTGATCGTCGCCGCTGCTCGACCCACAGGCTGCCAGCAACAGAGCGGCGCTCACGGACACGAGGATCCGGGCGCGCGACATGGCACAGAGAGTACCTATAGCCGCCTCCCCCGCACATGAACGTGTGCGATGGCCGGTTCGCGCATCGTCATCAGCAAAGTGAACAGCCGCTGGTCACGCGCAAGGGTGGGATCGTCCGAGAAGTGACCGTAGGCCAATGCGTCGTGAAGGGGTTCCCACAACGACGGATCGATCACCAGGAAGTCGGCGTCCTTCCCCACGTCGAAGTTGCCGAACCGCTCCTCCATGTCGAGCGCACGGGCGCCGGCGAGCGTCCCGCTGAACAACAACTCGGCTGGGTGCAGTGACAGTCCGTCGTCTCCCGGTTCGGAGATATGCACCTTGAAGGAGTCGTTGAGGACGCGGGCGATGCAGAACTCGTCGCCGCCGCCGTGGTCCGATCCCATCGAGACGGTCACGCCGGACGCGACCGTGCGCTTCCACGGCATGGTGCCGGAGCCCAGGAACTGCTGCGACGTCGGGCAATGCGAGATCGACGTGCCTGTCTCGGCCATCCGCGCCAACTCGCCGTCCTCGCAATGGACCGCGTGGGCGAGGATGCTGCGCCGACCCAACAGCGACGACCCGCCCGTCTTCGAGCCGGCCAGGAACTTGCCGTCGTAGGTGTCCAGGTAGGTGTGGGTGCCGAACACTTCCTTGGTCGCGGCCACCTCACCGGTGCCCGGGCGATCGTTCTCGTTCAGATGGGAGTGGAAGTAGACGCCGTCGGTTCTGACGTCGTCGTACAGGTCGCCCAGGGCAGCGAAGGTGTCGGTGGTGACCGACAGCGAGAACCGCGGGACGACGGCGACGTGCAGCAACGAGTCCGCGTCGCCGTGCCACTTCTCGATCTCCTCGCGGGTGAGGCGGATCGCGTCGGCCTCGCTCGTGATCAGCGGAGCCGCCGACGCCGGGCCGCGGGTCTGGATGCCGCGGCCGCTGACGATCCGCAGGCCGCGGCGCGCGGTCTCGGTGAACAGTGCGTCCTGCGCGTGGGGGAAGGCCGATCCGAAGACCATGGCGGCTGTGGTTCCGGCTGCAATGCGCCGGTCGCAGAATCTCGCCGCAGCAACAGACGCGAAGTCGAGGTCCGAGAACCGCGCTTCCGACGGAAACACGCACCGTTCGAGCCACTCGAGAAGTTGGCCGCCGCCGTACGCGTCGCCCGTGAAGGTCTGCGGGAAGTGCACGTGGGTGTCGACGAAACCCGGAATCAGGAAGCCGGGGCGGTGGTCGTCGACGGACATCTCGAGGTACTCGGCCGGAAGGTCGGCATGGTTGCCGCACCACAGGATTTTTCCCGACGCGACCACCAGTGCGCCGTCCTCGAACTCGACGAGGGATTCCGCTGCATCGCCGAGGACAGGCGAGCCGGCGATGTGGAACACGTGGCCGCGGTGCACGCGGGCGGTCTCGGTATTCACGGGCCGAGCCAAGCACAGGTGGGTGCGGTGTGCAGGCCGGAGGCTACTGCTGTGTCAGGGCCGCGTCGAGGACGTCGGCCCAGGCACGCACGACCTCGCTGCGCCGCCGAGCGTCGTCGGTCAGCACGTCGGCGAGACCGAGACCGCGGGCGAGGTCCAGCGTTGCCTGCACCAGCCGGTGCACGGCGGGATCGGTGTCGTCGACACCGAGATTCTCGACGGCCATCTGGTGCGCTCGGCGCCCGAACTTCTCCTCGAGGGGGACGATCCGGTCACGCAGCTCGGGATCCGCGGACGCCGCCGTCCACACCTGCAGAGCCGCTTTGAACATCGGGCCGGTGTAGTACTCGACCAGCCTTTCGACCACAATCTTGGTCCGCCCGGGACCGGGCGGAATCGTCTCCGCCTCGCGACGTGCGACGTCGGTCCGCTCGTCGAACATGTACTCGAGCGCCGCGGTGATGAGGTCTTCACGCGTCGGGAAGTGGTGTTGCGTCGCGCCGCGTGACACACCGGCACGCTCGGCCACCACGCCGACGGTCGTCGCGTTCCACCCGGCCTGCGCCAGCGAGTCGATGGTGGCCTCGAGGAGTCGGCGACGAGTGACGCGGCTGCGGTCCTGTTTGGGTGTGCGGGTCACCGTGACCACCGAGGTGACCTCTTTTCCAGGAACGACATCATGCCCTCGCGGGCCTCGTCCGACGCGAACAGTCGTGCGGAGGTGGCAGCGAGTTCGTCTGCGAGAGAATCGAAGTCGGCAAGAATGCTGCGCGTGGTCAGCGCCTTCGACTCGGAGAGACCTTGCGGTGACGCCTTGCGCAGCGAGTTCAGAATCTCCGCCGCGGCGGCATGTGGATCCGGCGCGATATCGCTGACCAACCCGATCGCCTCCGCCTTCTCCGGTCCGAACTTCTCTCCGGTGAGAAAGTACCGGCCGGCCGCGCGAGAGGTGAGACGCGGTAGGAGGGTCAGCGACACGATCGATGCCGCGAGGCCCAGGCGCGCCTCGGTGAGTGCGAACGTGCTTGCCGGTCCGCTGACGACGATGTCGCACGCGCCGACAAGGCCCATCCCGCCGGCGCGCACGTGGCCGTCGATCACCCCGACCACCGGTTTGGGGCACTCGACGACGGCGCGCAACAGGTCGACCATCTGCTGGGTCCGCTGCTCCGGTGAGCTGCCCGCCTCCGTGAGATCCGCCCCGGCGCAGAAGGTTCCGCCGGTGTGGGTCAGGACGATGGCGCGGACGGCGCTGTCTCGGATAGCAGCCTCGAGCCCACCCAGCAGTTCCCCCACGAGCGCCGAGGACAGGGCATTTCTGTTGCTCGGCGAATCCAGCGTCAGAGTTGCGGCGCCGTCTGCGACCTCGTACTTCACCGCCATCAGTACGAGCGGGCCAGGCCCAAGGAGTGCTGCGAGACGAAGTTCAAGATCATCTCGCGGCTGACCGGGGCGACGCGAGCGATCCGTGCGGCACCCAACATGGACGCGAGGCCGTACTCCGCGGTGAGACCGGCGCCGCCGTGGGTCTGGATCGCCTGGTCGAGGGCTTTGATACTCGCCTCTGCTGCAGCGTATTTGGCCATGTTGGCCGCTTCCGCGGCGCCGAAGTCGTCGCCGCTGTCGTACAGGGCGGCGGCCTTCTGCATCATCAGTCGAGCCAGCTCCAGTTCGATCTTCACCTGCGCCAGCGGGTGCGCGATCCCCTGGTGCGCACCGATGGTGGTCTTCCAGACGGTGCGCTCGTTGGCGAACTTCACCGCGGCGTCGAGGGCGTACCGGCCCATGCCGATAGCCATGGCCGCACCGAGAATGCGCTCGGGGTTCAGGCCGGCGAAGAGCTGCATGAGCGCAGCGTCCGCTTCTCCCACCAGGGCTGTCGCGGGGAGCCGCACCTGATCGAGGAACAGCATGAACTGGTGATCGGGCTCGATGATGTCCATGTCCATCGCGGTCTTGGTCATGCCGTCCGCACTGGTCGGGACGATGAACAGCGCCGGCTTCAGTTTGCCGGTCTTCGAGTCCTCGGTACGCGCGACCACGAGCACCGCGTCGGCCTGATCGACACCCGAGATGTAGATCTTGTTGCCGGTCAGGATCCAGTCGTCACCGTCGCGCCTGGCGGTGGTGGTGATCTGATGCGAGTTGGAACCCGCGTCGGCCTCGGTGATACCGAAGACCATGATCTTGGAACCGTCGGCGAGGCCGGTCAGCCACTCCTGCTTCTGATCCGCTGTGCCGTACTTGCCGATGATCGTGCCGCAGATGGCCGGGGACACGACCACGAGGAGCAGTCCTGCACCGTGCGCCGCCATCTCTTCCTGCACGAGCGCGAGTTCGTAGATTCCCGCCCCACCGCCGCCGTACTCCTCGGAGATGTTCACACCGAGGAAGCCGAGTTTGCCTGCCTCGGTCCACAATTCGGTGAGAGGCTCACCGCGTCGCGCCTTCGGCAGCACGTAGTCCTTGTAGTTGAATCGCTGGCCCAGAGCCGACACCGACGCGCGCAGTTCCTTCTGCTCGTCGGTCTCGATGAATCCGAATGTCATGACTGGTCTCCCTCTATCACTGCGATAACCGAACCCACGTCCACCTGTTGGCCGACTGTCACGCCGAGGTGAGTGAGGACGCCCGCCGCCGGTGCGACGATCGTGTGTTCCATTTTCATTGCTTCCAACCACACGATCGGCGTTCCCACCGTGACCGTGTCTCCGACGTGAACGCCGACCCGCACGACGGCGCCCGGCATGGGCGCCACCAACGATCCTGCCGCTACTTGCTCCGACGGGTCGACGAATCGAGGAACGGATTCCAGCGTGACCGGTCCGAGCGAGGAGTCGACGAACACACCGCGGCCGTAGCGGGCGATGCGGAACGTCCGGCGGAGCCCGTCGACCACCAGCACTGTCTCCGTCGGGGTAGCGCTCTCGACGACCACGTCGGGATAGTCCGGCGCGGTGATGCCGCCCCGCGTGCGCAGATAGTCGACGGCGATGATGCCCGATTCCGCCTCGTACTCCTTGCGTTGCGGAGCCGACGCCATGTTGCGCCACGCCGCCGCAACGGATGTGAGCGTGCGGGCCTGCGCTCGATTGGCGGCCGAATCCGCCAGCGCCGCAGCAAGTGCCGACAGTCGTTGCGCGTTCTGGTCCGCCAGCGGCCGAGCGAGAACATCGAGGTCGTGCGTCGCGAAGAACGCCGTATCGGTGTCGCCGGCGAGGAACGCCGGATGGCGCAGCACGGTGACCAGTAGGTCGCGGTTGGTCTTCAGTCCGTGAACAGTGGCGTCGTGCAGAGCTTTGGCGAGGATGGTTGCGGCTCCGCTCCGGGTGTTCGCGTACGAGATCACCTTGGCGAGCATGGGGTCGTAGTCGACACCGACGACGCTGCCGTCGATCACTCCGGAGTCGAGCCTGATCCCAGGGGTCGTCAGTACGTCGAATTCTTCTCGTACACCGGGGATGTGGAAGCGGTGCACCGGTCCGCTCTGTGGCTGCCAGTTCTGCGCCGGATCCTCGGCGTAGAGGCGTACTTCGATCGAATGGCCCCGCGTAGCAGGCGGTTCGGCGGGCAAGCGCTCACCGTCGGCAACTCGGAGCTGAAGGTCGACGAGATCGAGACCCGTGGTGCATTCGGTGACCGGATGTTCCACCTGCAGACGAGTGTTCATCTCCAGGAAGAAGAAGTCACCGTTCTCGTCGCTCAGGAATTCGACGGTGCCGGCGCCTTCGTACCCGATGGCGTTCGCTGCCAGTCGTGATGCTTCGAAGAGGCGATCGCGCATCTTGGGTGTCTTCTCCACCAGGGGTGACGGCGCCTCCTCGATCACCTTCTGGTGCCGACGTTGGATGGAGCATTCGCGTTCACCGACCGCCCAAACCGTGCCGTGCTTGTCGGCCATCACCTGAACCTCGATGTGGCGACCGGTTTCGAGGTACTTCTCGCAGAAGACGGTGGAATCACCGAAGGCGGACAGCGCCTCTCGCTGAGCGGCGTCGATCTCCTCCGCCAGACGGTCGATCTCGCGCACCACCCGCATGCCGCGTCCACCGCCGCCGGCGGACGCCTTGATCAGCACCGGCAGGTCGCTCTGCGTGATGTCGGCCGGGTCCTTCTGCTCGAGTACCGGGACTCCGGCTTCGCGCATGATCTTCTTGGACTCGACCTTCGAGCCCATCAGCTCGATCGACTTGGTGGGCGGCCCGATCCACGTGAGTCCCGCGTTCTGCACTGCCTGCGCGAACTCGGCGTTCTCGGAGAGGAATCCGTAACCGGGGTGGATCGCGTCGGCGTGGGCCGACAGGGCCGCGGCGATGACCAGATCGCCGCGGAGGTAGGTGTCCGTCGGCGACTTACCCGGAAGACGAACGGCCACATCCGCTTCGGCGACGTGGGGGCTGCCGGCATCGGGATCGGAGAACACCGCGACGGTACCGAGCCCGGTCCGACGGGCGGTGGCGAAGACTCGGCGGGCGATTTCACCGCGGTTGGCTACGAGTATCGAGTGCATGGTCACATCCGAAAGACACCGAAGTTGGCGGTGCCTTCGATCGGGGCGGTGGCAATGGCCGACAGGCACATTCCCACCACCGTGCGGGTATCACGGGGGTCGATGACGCCGTCGTCGTACAGGCGCCCCGACAGGAACATGGGCAACGACTCGGCCTCGATCTGACCTTCGATCATGGCGCGCATTCCGGCGTCGGCTTCGGCGTCGAACGCCTGACCGCGTGCTTCCGCGGACGCCCTGCTGACGATGGAGATGACGCCCGCCAGCTGCGCGCCGCCCATCACTGCCGATTTCGCGCTGGGCCAGGCGAAGAGGAATCGTGGGTCGAAGGCGCGGCCGCACATGCCGTAGTGACCGGCGCCGTAGGACGCCCCGAGCAGGATCGAGATGTGCGGGACCGTCGAGTTGGAGACGGCGTTGATCATCATGGAGCCGTGCTTGATCATCCCGCCTTCCTCGTACTCCTTGCCGACCATGTATCCGGTCGTGTTGTGCAGGAACAACAGTGGAGTGTTCGAGCGGTTCGCCAACTGGATGAACTGCGTGGCCTTCTGCGATTCCTCGCTGAACAACACACCCCTCGCGTTGGCGAGGATGCCGATGGGGTAGCCGTGGAGTTCGGCCCAGCCGGTGACCAGACTGCCGCCGTACATCGGCTTGAACTCGTCGAAGTCGGAGCCGTCGACGATGCGCGCGATCACCTCGTGGGGATCGAACGGGGTCTTGAGATCGGCCGGAACGATGCCGAGGAGATCCTCCTCGTCGTAGAGCGGCGGGATGACGGTCTCCCGCGGGGCGGGACCCTTCTTCTGCCAGTTCAGTCGCTTCACGATCGAGCGCCCGATACGGATGGCGTCATGCTCGTCGACGGCGAAGTAGTCGGCCAGACCGGATGTGCGAGCGTGCATCTCGGCGCCACCGAGCGATTCGTCGTCGGATTCCTCGCCCGTCGCCATCTTGACCAGCGGAGGTCCGGCGAGGAACACCTTGGACTGTTCCTTGATCATCACCACGTGATCGGACATACCGGGGATGTAGGCGCCGCCCGCGGTGGAGTTGCCGAAGACCAGTGCGATGGTCGGAATACCTTTGGCGGACAGCTGCGTCAAATCGCGGAACATCCGGCCACCGGGGATGAACACTTCCTTCTGAGTGGGAAGGTCGGCGCCGCCCGATTCGACGAGCGAGATCACCGGCAATCGGTTCTGCACCGCAATGTCGTTGGCGCGAAACCCCTTACGCAGTGTCCACGGATTGCTGGTGCCGCCGCGGACGGTCGGATCGTTGGCCACGATGAGGCATTCGACTCCGCTGACCACCCCGATGCCGACGACCGTGCTGGCCCCGACGGGAAAGTCGCTGCCCCAGGCCGCGAGAGGGCAGAGTTCGAGGAAGGGCGCGTCCTCGTCGACGAGCAGCTCGATGCGCTCCCGAGCAAGGAGCTTGCCGCGTTTGTGATGGCGCTCGGTGTATTTGGTGCCGCCACCGCCGATGGCCTTGGCGTGTTCGACGTCGATCTCGGCGAGCTTGGTCTCCATGATGGCTGCGGCGGAGGTGAACGCCTCGGAACCGGTGTCGAGTCCCGACTTCAGTGTGGTCACTTCTGATATCCCAATCGTTTCGCGGCAAGCCCGGTCAGGATTTCCGTTGTTCCGCCGCCGATCCCGAGAATTCTCATGTCGCGGTACTGCCGCTCCACTTCGCTTTCGCTCATGTATCCGAGACCGCCGAAGAGTTGCACAGCCTGGTTGGCCACCCATTCGCCGGCCTCCACCGCGGTGTTCTTCGCGAAGCACACCTCGGCGATGCAGTCGTCGTTCGTGGTGATGGCGCGCTCGACGAGGGCGCGGGTGTACACGCGGGCGACGTCGATCTTGCGGTGCATTTCGGTGAGAGTGTTCTGCACCGACTGCCGCTCGATGAGCGGCTTGCCGAACGTCTCCCTGTCGCGGGTCCACTGGATGGTCAGGTCGAGGCAGCGTTGCGCGCTCGAGTACGCCTGTGCAGCAAGCGCTGCACGCTCGGTGACGAACGCCTTCGCGATCTGGACGAACCCCGTGTTCTCCTCGCCGACCAGGTTGCCCACCGGAACGCGGGCGTCCTGGAAGGACAGTTCGGCGGTGTCGGAGGCTCGCCATCCCATCTTGTCCAGCTTGCGTGAGACCTCGAAACCGGGTGTGCCCTTCTCGATCACGAGCAGGGAGACGCCGCCGGCGCCGGGGCCATCGGTGCGGACGGCGGTGACGACGAAATCGGCACGGCATCCCGAGGTGATGTAGGTCTTGGAGCCGTTGACCACGTAGTGGTCGCCGTCCTTCACCGCGGTGGTGCGCAGATGGCCGACGTCGGAGCCGCCACCGGGTTCGGTGATGGCGAGCGACCCGATGAGCTCGCCGCGCAAAGTCGGTGCGACCCACCGCTCGATCTGCTCGGGATCGTTCGCTCCGATCAGGTGCGGCAGAGCAATTCCGCAGGTGAACAGGGATGCAAACAGCCCGCCCGACGCGCCGGCCTCGTGCATGGCCTCGCAGATGATCAATGCGTCGGCGAGATCGCCGCCGTCGCCGCCCGCCGACTCCGGGAAGCCGGCACCGAGGAGCCCGAGAGCTGCTGCGCTCCTGTGTAGTTCGCGCGGAAGCTCCCCGTCCTTTTCCCACTGGTCCAAGTGCGGCGCGATGTCCTGTTCGACGAAGCTCGTCACTGTCTTACGGAGTTGCTCCCGCTCGGGGGTGGTCCAGATGTTCACTCGACGCCTTTCGAGAACGCTACGGATTCGGGGATGTCGACGTGCCGCGATCGCAGCCACTCCCCCAGGCCTTTCGCCTGTGGATCGAAACGAGCCTGCGACGCGACGCCCTGGCCGAGGATGCCGTCGACGACGAAGTTGAGGGCCTTGATGTTGGGGAAGACGTGGCGGGACACGGGTAGGTCCGCGACTTCGGGCAGGAGTTGCTTGACTCTGTCCACGGTCAATTCGTGTGTGAGCCAAGACCATTCGCGATCGGTACGGACCCAGACTCCGACGTTGGCGTTGCCACCCTTGTCGCCGCTTCGCGCTGCGGCGACGGTACCGAGCGGTGCGCGGACGGTGGGTTCGGTAGGCAACGGTTCCGGCAGAACCGGTTCACCGTCTGGTTCGGTCGTCGTCGTTTCGGACGGCGGCTCGATGTCGACACGCTCCCCGTCGGGGAGCACAGCAACGTGTTCGGGAACCTTCTGGTCGACGTACCCCGGTTCGAAGACGCCGTACGGACTGGCTGCGGCGGGCGGTGCGGTCACGTGGAAGCCGGGGTAACTCGCCAGTGCGAGTTCGACTGCCGCAGCGGAGAACACACGGCCGACGCGGTTCGCGTCGTCGTCACGCACGACCACGCGAAGCAGTGCGCTCGCCGTCTCCTCGCTCTCGGCGTCGGGGTGATCGGTCCGGGCGAGAGTCCAGTCGATCTCGCGCGGCGGTGGTTGCAGAGCCGCGATCATCTGACTCTTCGCAAGATCGGCCTTGGCTTCGATGTCGAGGCCGGTGAGAACGAAGGTCATCTCGTTCCGGAACCCGCCCAACAGGTTCCGAGACACCTTCAGCGTCGACGGTGGCGGTTCGCCGATCGCACCGGAGATGCGGACACGGTTCGGACCCTCTTGCGTCAGCGACACCGAATCCATGCGGGCGGTCACGTCGGGACCGAGGTAGCGGGCACCGGTGATCTCGTACATCAACTGCGCCGTCACGGTTCCGATGGTCACTGCCCCGGCGGAGCCGCCGTGCTTGGTGATGACGGAGGAACCGTCTTCGGAGATTTCGGCGATCGGAAACCCCGGACGCGACATATCCGCAATTTCGGTGAAGAACGAGTAGTTGCCCCCGGTCGCCTGGGTTCCGCACTCGATGACGTGTCCCGCGACAACCGCGCCCGCCAACTTGTCGTAATCGGTTCTGGCCCAGCCGAATCGTGAAATGGCCGGGGCGACCACGACGGACGCGTCGGTGACTCGTCCGGTGACCACCACCTGCGCGCCCGCGTCGAGACAGCGGGCGACGCCGAAGGCTCCGAGGTACGCGTTCGCGGTGAGCGGGGTTCCCAGCTCGAGTTCGGCTGCTCGGGAGAGCAGATCGTCGCCTTCGACGTGAGCCACCGTCGTTGCCACACCCAGCTTTTCGGACAGCTCGCGGATGGCGTCGGCGAGCCCGGCGGGGTTGAGACCACCTGCGTTGGACACGATCGTCACGTTCTTGTCGCTCGCGAGGCCGAGGCACTCTTCGAGTTGCCGCAGGAACGTCTTGGCGTAGCCGCGAGCGGGGTCCTTCATGCGGTCTCGGCCGAGGATGAGCATGGTGAGCTCGGCGAGGTAGTCGCCTGTCAGATAGTCGAGTTCACCGCCCTCGAGCATCTCGCGCATCGCAGAGAGTCGGTCGCCGTAGAAGCCGGAGCAGTTGCCGATGCGGATCGTCATCTTGGGTCCCGTCCTGCGCTTTTTGATCTGCCCGAGCCGGGTGCACCGGCGAAAGCTTGTGCGATAGTGAGCCAGTGGGTCGCGTCGGCACCCGTTGCCGAGACCTCGAGGTCGTCGCGATGGGCCCGCTGGGTGACCAGGAGACAGAAGTCTTCGGCAGGTCCGGTGATGCGCTGGGAAGCGTCCTCGGGACCCCAGGTCCAGAGGTCGCCGTCGGGCGCAGTGAGTTCGGTGCGGAACTGCTCGGCCGGCGCCGGGCGTCCGTGGACCGCGTATGCGAAATCTCGGGTGCGCACTCCGATGTGCGCGACGTGCTTCAGCCTGGCGGTCGGAGTTCGCTCGACCCCCAGGGCGTCGGCGACGTCCTGGCCGTGAGCCCAGGTCTCCATGATGCGGGCGGTGGCCATGGATGCGGGACTCATCGGCGGACCGAACCAACGAATCTTGGTGCCGTCGGGAACGCGAGGGAGAACGTCCAAGAGTTGTGCCCGTCCGAGACGCCACAGGGCGAGCAGGCTGGTGATCTGTTCGGTGGCCAGTGTCTCGGCGGCGGTGTCGACGAAGGTGTCCGGCGCGGCCATCGCGTCGGCGATCACGGCGTCGAACGCGGCGTCGGCATCCTCGTCGCCCGCTGCTCCCGCAGCGGTAAGCGCGGACACGTGGTCGGTCCAGTGCAGGTGGGCTATCTGGTGCGCCACCGTCCAGCCGGCGGCGGGGGTCGGCGTCTGCCACACGGAGCTGTCCGCGTCGGACACCATCGCGTCCAACGCATCTCCCTCCGCCCGGAGGTCCGCCAGGATCGCAGTCAAGGACGCCATGGGCAGAACGGTCGCATCATCTTCGCAAAAAAGCAAGCGTGCTTGCTTGTTTAACGGTGTTGTGACAACTCCCAAAACAATCGGGTTGGCCATTCAACCCCGTTCCTGGAACGAATACCTGGTTTACGGTATTGCGAATGGGTGCACGACCCAATACCGCACCCAGCCGAGAATTGGTTCGCGACACGCTGCATCGCCGAGATCGCCTGCGGTCGCCCGCACCGGAGGGATCGCGATCCGCGATGGTGACACGAGACGGATTTCCTGCACCACGGCGGGCGTACGGCCCATCGCGACCCTTCACCACGGCATTCGACTCCGGCGCCGAGTACGCCGAGTCGCGCGAACTCGCGGACGACCCGTCGCTTGCGTCTGCGCCCGAACCCGACGACGAACCACTCGGCGAGCTCGAAGGCCGCTACGAGTGGATCGTGGGACTCATGTCGTCGTTCACCGACGAGCGTCTGGTGCGGTGGATCATCGCGTTCTTCACCGCATCGATGGGCGTCTGCGCAACCCTCGAGATCCTCTTCGGATTCGGTGCCACGTCGACATTCGCCCTCGGTGTGCAGGTCGGCTCCGCCGCCTTCGCGTTCGCTGCGGCACTGTGGTGGCTGATCACATCCTGGCCGCGACTGCACAGCGCATTCGCGTTCGTCGTGCTCTCCGACATCGGAATCGCCGCCGCGAACCTCAGCGCGAACATGCCGCCCGCTTACGCCGTGGGTAAGACAGCGTTCTTCGTCGTGCTGGGACTGTTCGCGGGAGTGTTCCTCGATCGCTGGATGTTGATCACGCACATCGCTCTCGCCGGCACCGCGGTGACCGGAATCATCGGCTACAACATGCTCTTTCAGGATGTTCCGCCGCTCGGCGCCCTCGTCGTGTGGGCGCCCGTGATGTCCTTGATCATCGCCGTGCCCGCCTTGCTCTACACGTTCGTGCGGGCGGTACGGCTCGATCAGTCCTGAGTCACTCGTCGATGCTGGACATGTCCCCGTAGCGCGCGCCGGCCACGGCTCCCGCGGGAACAGCGGACTCCAGCTCGTTCAGAACGTCCTGCGTGACTTGCACGTCCAGCGCGGAGACGTTCTCCTCCAGGTAAGGCACGCGCTTGGTTCCGGGAATCGGAGCGATGTCGTCACCCTGCGCGAGAACCCACGCGAGAGCGAGCTGCCCGGGAGTGCAGTTCAGTCGGTCGGCGATCGTTCCGATCCTCTGCACCAGCTCGAGATTCGTCGCCAACGCCTCGCCCTGAAAGCGCGGGAAGTACGAGGTGCGGCGGGAGTCCGTCGCGGCCAGTTCGGATTCGTGTGCGATGGCACCGGTGAGCAGCCCGCGGCCCAGTGGCGAGTAGGGCACGAGACCGATACCCAACTCGCGCAGCGTCGGCAGCACGGTCTCCTCCAGATCGCGCGTGAACAACGAATACTCGGTCTGCACCGCCGTGATCGGGTGGACGGCGTGAGCGCGTCGAATGGTCGACGCCGACGCTTCCGACATTCCCAGATGGCGGACCTTGCCCGCCTGGACCAGTTCGGCCATCGCGCCGACTGTGTCCTCGATCGGGACGGACTTGTCGACGCGGTGCTGGTAGTAGAGGTCGATGTGATCGACTCCGAGCCGGGTCAGTGACGCGTCGCACGCCGAGCGGACGTACTCCGGAGTGCCGTTGATTCCGAGACGCGTGCCGTCGGCGAGCCGCTCGTTGCCGAACTTGGTCGCGAGAACCACCTCGTCACGTCGACCCGCGATGGCTTCTCCGACAAGTTCTTCGTTGACGAACGGGCCGTACATGTCTGCCGTGTCGAAAAAGGACACGCCGATGTCCAGTGCCCGGCGGATGGTGGCGATGCCGGATGCGCGGTCGGTGTCGCCGTAGAACTCGGACATGCCCATGCAGCCGAGTCCGAGTGCGGAGACGGTGAGCGGAGACCGGGTACCGAGGGTGCGTTGTGCGAGAGTCATGTCCTCAGTCTTACGCCCTCTTCAGATGTCATTCGATCGTGATCGTTCGTTATCCGAAACAGTCCATCTGGTCCAGTAACGTCCCGCCGCATGACAGCACATCGAACCCACCTCATTCGATCGGCCACCGTGGCATGCGCGCTCGCGGGCGCAGTGGTCGCCGGTGCTGCACCGGCGTCTGCCGAACCTGCTTACGCCTCACAGTTCATCCGAACCAATTACCTGGTCGGGTCCCCGTTCCCGTTCGCTTACGAGATTCTCGAGGCTGCAACCAACGGAACCGGAGTGGTTCGACTCACGGCCGGCGAACTGTGCAACCAGCTCGGACCACGGTGCGCCGGCTACAGCAGCGGCTTGACGGTGCAGTGGATCAACTTCGCGAGCGGGGCGAGCGGGGCCACCGAGGCCGGGTCCACTCCGACCACGATCACGACCGGAGGCGGGCCGGTGGGTATCGCGGTCAGTGCAGTCGGCGCCATCGGCGTGCCGGGGTTCGGGATCGTCAACCCGTAAGAGTTGTCGGAGCCCTGCGATAGTCTTTCTTCAGTTCGAACATACGTTCGATTTTGCTGGTAGGGACTTCATCGGGGGGTGATGCAGGTGAGTGTCGAGACTGCTCGCGCCATGCTCGCCGGGGTCGCCGACAGCGACCGGGCAGCCAACATCGCCGACGCCGTACGCATCGACACCATCGCCGACTACTACGAAGCCCGCACCCGCTGGCCCGAACGCACCGTCGACTCACCCGACAGCACCTACATCCACAACAGTGTCGTCGCCGAGATGTCCGCGCAGCTGGCCTCGACCTGCCCCGTCATCGACGGATTGCTGAACCTGCGGTGGCGCATGCGTCCCGCGGTGCACGACGCATTCGTGGCCGGAGACTTGCCGCTGACCAAGGTCCGCGTCATCGCCAACCACATCTCGGGCGTCCCCGCCGCGGTGATGAACGAACTCGACGAGGACGTGGTCGCCTGCGCCCGTGTCCTCGCGCCCGGACCTCTCGGGACCGAAATCGACCGTCTCGTCCGCGCAATGATTCCGGACTGGGACGAGAAGGCCCGGAAGCTGGCCTCGGAGGCAGAGAAGAAGGTTCGAATTATCCCGATGCGGCACGGGCTGAAAAAGGTCATCGCGGTGGTGGACGCAGCCGAGGGCGCCGAGCTCGGCCAACGCATGACCGACGCCAGGCGCACACTCTGCCACGCAGATTCCCGTACTCCCGGAGAGAAACTGTCCGCAAGCTTCGTCGCCGTGATGCGCGGCAACAGTGTCGCGTGCGAGTGCGGCGACGAGGAGTGCCCGCATCGGGACTCGGTCACGCCGACACCGTCGACCAACCTCACCCACATCACTGTCGATCTCGAAACCGTCCTCGGCTTGGGATCCGCCGCACCGTACCTGCACGGGTACGGACCACTCGACCCCGATACCGCCGCTCGGCTCATGGCGGACGGAACCTGGCAAGCCATCTTCCTCGCCAGCCGCCGCTTCCTGGACACGCTCACCGGAGGTGAGCCGTACTACGGTGACACCCCCGGTACGGCACCCGACGCGTACCGATCGTGTGACTGCACGAGCACGGACGCGAAGCGACTGCGCGACATCGTTTTCCGCGCCCACGACTACGAGGATGCCGACGCCGAGGAACGTGCGGGGGCAGCCGCCGTAGTCCTGGGCCGCACCAGGAAACTTCGACCAGGTCACCAACCGCGGATCCACGACGATCGGGATCCGGTGCCCGTCGATCCGGCGTGTCGAGTCGTCGACTACTGGACCCACCGGTTCAGGTGCGAGCCCGAGAAATGCCACGCCGAGTACCCCGACGGACACGGCGGCTTCGCGACCCCACCACCCGGCGCGCTGACGTACGCTCCCGGCGCCGCTCTGGCGGAATACGTGCGCGGACAACATCACACCTGCGTCCATCCGGGCTGCCAGGTCCCATCGGCGCGCTGCGACCTCGACCACGTCGTCGAATTCGACCACGCCGATCCCCTGCTCGGCGGGTGGACCATCGGCTCGAACCTGCGACCCCTGTGCCGAAGGCACCACAACATGAAAACCGACAAACATTGGGACTACGAGATTCTGCCCGACGGCACCATCCACGCACGGGATTCACTGGGCAACGACTACTTCAGGCCACTCAGGTCGTAGACGGTCGAACTGCCGACCGTCGTGGAGGCGAAGTTGGCGGCGACCCACTCCTGGATCTGGCTGGACGTGCTGTCGGTACCGCCCATGCCGCCCCCGCCCATGCCGCCGGCGATGTAGTAGTGCACCTGACCCGATTCGACGTACGCGATGAACTGATCGAGCGTCGGAGCGGGGTCACCGCTCCATCCGCCGATGGCCATGACCGCTGTGTTACTTGCCAATTCGTACGTCGCGGCGCTCTGCGACCCGTTGGTGGCCGCGGACCAGGTGGTGCCGGCGTTCTCGAGCAGGGCGGTAAGCTCGGCATTGGACTCGCCGCCCGTTCCGCCCCCGCCCATGCCGCCCGTCGGAGCCGTGCCACCCGTTGGAGCCGTGCCGCCCGTCGGAGCCGTGCCACCATCGGGCCGAGTTCCACCACCCATGCCGCCCATGCCGCCGTCGGCGACGGCACCGCTGGGACCCGCGGTGGGGATGGAACCGCTGTGAGCTGTTGCAGCAGTGGCGATTGCGTAGGATGCGGATCCGCCGATGCCGGCGATCGAGCCGACGATGATGCCGGCGACGGCCAACTTACGGAACCGGTTCTGTCCACCGAGGAGGACGAGGACGGCACCGGCGACGGTACCGACGAGCAGGATCCACTTCAGCGCAGAGAGCCAGTCAGCGTTGCGGTGCAACAGAACCCAGCTCCACGATCCGGCTGCGAGCATCATCGCGGCGATGCCGACGCGAGGCAGAACACGATGGCGCTGCGCCCACAGTGCGTACCCGCCGACACCGACCAGTGCGGCCACGGCCGGAGCAAGTGCGACGGTGTAGTAGGGGTGGATGGTGCCGGACATGAAACTGAAGATCAGACCCGTGACGAGGAACCAGCCACCCCACATGATGAGCGAGGCGCGCAGACCGTCGGTCCGCGGAGCGCGTCCCCGGACGATGATGCCGAAGATCAGTGCCACGAGCGCGGCGGGAATGAGCCAGGAGATCTGAATGCCCATCTCGCTGCCGAACAGCCGATCCAGGCCGGTGCTACCGCCAAAACTGGATCCTGCTGCGCCGCCTGTCATTCCACCGCCGCCGCCACCGCCACTGCCCTGTGAGGCGCCGAAGATGCGGCCCAAGCCGTTGTATCCGAGCACGAGGTCCATGACGGTGTTGTCCGTCGACCCACCGATGTAGGGACGGGCGTCAGCGGGCCACACGGCAGCCGCGAGCACCCACCAACCGGAGGCGACGACGAGTGCGACGAGTCCGCCGACCAGATGCATCAGTCGCGGAAGGAGCTTCGCCTGTCCGGCGACGAGGTACGCGAGCGCGAAGGCCGGGAGTACGAGCAGTCCCTGCAGCATCTTGGTCAGGAACGCGAAACCGAGTGCGACACCTGCCAATACGATCCACATCGCGGCGCGTTTTCCGAGTTCGGTCTGCACGGCACGGATCACGAAGTATCCGCCGAGCGTCATCAGCAGAACGAGGAGGGCGTCAGGGTTGTCGAAGCGGAACATGAGTGCAGCAGCCGGCGTCGCGGCCAGAACCGCACCGGCAAGCAGGCCCGCACCGGGAGATGCAACGCGCTTGACCGCCGCGTACACGAGAGCGACCGAACCGACGCCCATGAGTGCCTGCGGGACGAGAAGGCTCGCACTCGAAAAACCGAAGATGCGTCCGGACAAGCCCATGACCCACAGCGACGCGGGCGGCTTGTCGACGGTGATGAAGTTCGCGGAGTCGAGGGACCCGAAGAACCAGGCTTTCCAGTCCTGCGATCCTGCCTGTGCGGCCGCGGCGTAGAAGGTGTTGGCGTAGCCGCTGGCGGTCAGGTCCCAGAGGTAGAGGACGGCGGTGGCCGCGAGCAGCACGACGAGGCCGACCGCCGAACCGCGGAACTGTCGTCGCGGTGGCGGCGGCGCGTGGGGATGCGTCGGAGCCTGGTCGAGAACGGTGGTCATGTGAGGTCCCTTCGAGTTGCTGTCTCGAACGACTCTGACGTGCCTACCTCGGCTGGAGCTGGGAGCAACCCGGGCGAACGCTGTGAACGCCTCAGCGCGTGGACGATCTGACCACGACTCGAAACGTGGCTTCGTCGATCGTCGTGGACTGCCCGAGAACGAAGCGTGCCGCTGCCCGGCCCTGGTCGTAGAGCGACTGCGCCACCGTCGTCAGGCCGGCGGTGGCCGCGGCCGCGGAGTCGTCCCAGCCGGTCAGCGAAAAGTCATCGGGGATGTGCAGCGACATCTCCGCGGCAACGTCCGACGCGCCGAACGCCAGCTCGTCGCTCATCGCGAGCAAGGCGTCGGTGGCTCCGAGGATGTTGCGGGCGGCCGCCGCCCCGTGGTCGCGAATGTTGCTGGGCACGAACGCAACCGGCGTCTCGTCCCACGACAACCCGGCGGCGGTGACGGCCTGCCGATAGCCGGCGAGGCGGTGGCGCGTGACGGGGAAGGTGGCGTCGTCGGGATCAGGTCCGTGCACCACCCCGGCGGCACGGCGGTGGTCCATCGGGAAGCTGAGCACCGCAGGTCGCGTCGAACCGACCAGGCCGAGGGTCGCGATGTCGATCGCGGCGCGCACGTCGTCGATACCGACGAACGCCGTGCCGGGGTGACGAGGGCCGCCCTGAATGCACACCGGTTTTCCGGTTCCGACGACGGCGTCGAGGACGGGGTCGTCGGACACCGTCGTCCACAGGACGAAACCGTCGACGTGGGCGTCCCTGATTCGCTCGACGTCACGGCCGATGCGCGCATTGGGTAGCAGAACAAGGCCGGTATCGGTGTCGAGGCACGCGTCGGCGATTCCGGACAGGTACTGCCTGGCCTGGGCGTCGTCGAAGGCGTAGGACAATTTCTCGGTCAGGACGACGCCGAGGTTGTTGGTCGTTCCGCGGCGCAGGGACTGCGCACCGCGGTGCGGTCCGGTGTAGCCGAGGCGCTCCGCTGCTTCCCGGACCTTGAGGCGGGTGGCGTCGGAGACGCGGTCGGGCTGGCCGAACGCGTAGGAGACACTCATCAGCGAGACTCCGGCTGCTTTCGCGACCTCCGCCATCGTGACCGTGTTCGCCATTTGTGTAACGATACACACTGTGTAACGCTACACAAGTGACCGAACTGCGTACCCGCACTCTCCCGCTGATGACCCTTGCGGCGACCGCCTTCGTCTACGTGACGGCCGAGACCCTGCCGGTGGGTCTGCTACCGGAAATATCGGCGGGACTGGACGTCAGCGAGTCCCGCGTCGGCTTGCTGCTGACGTTCTACGCCTACGCCGTTGCGATCGTCACGATGCCGCTCATCCGCGCGGTCACGACGTGGGATCGCCGCACGGTCGTCGTGATCACAGCCGCCGCACTTGCGGTGTCGCAGTTGGTGTCCGCCCTGTCGTTCGACTACTGGATGCTCGTGATCGCCCGAATGGTCTGCGCCGCGACGCACGGCGTGTTCTGGGCGGTCGTCGCTCCGGTTGCGGCATCGCTCGCGAAGCCGGGCCAGAAGGGCAAGGCGATCGCAACGGTGTACGCCGGAACGTCGCTGGCACTCGTGGCCGGTAATCCGCTGACTGCCGCGCTCGGACAGTGGCTGGGATGGCGAGTGGCAGCGGCAACTCTGGGAGTCGTCGCCATCGTGACCACGGTGGCGCTGATCAAGACGCTGCCGAACCTGCCCGCAACCGTGTCGTCGCGAGACACCAAGAAGGGAACCATCGGCCCGATCTTGCTGTTGCTGTGCGGCGCAACATTTCTCGCCGTACTCGGCCAGTTCACCGGCTACACGTACTTTTCGTTGCTCGTCGGCGCCACCATGGGCGGGGGTGGAACCACCCTGTCGCTCATGCTGTTCGTCTACGGACTGGCCGGGGTCGCCGGGATCTGGGCGATCGGCCGCACCTACGACCGGTGGCCGTGGCGCTCGACGGTCGTGGTTCTCGCGACCGTGTCGACGGCGCTCGCACTCCTCCTGCTCGGCGTGACGTTCGGTCCTGCAACAGGACTCGGCGTCTCCGCCATCGCCGCCACGGCGTTGTGGGGACTCGCATTCACCACCATCCCGGTGTGCCTGCAGTCGGCGGTCATGCGGAGCGCGCCGCAGGACGCGGACCGGGCGTCGGCGATCTACGTCGTCGTGTTCCAGGTCGGCATCGCCTCCGGCGCACTCCTCGGCGGCGGCATCATCGACAACGCAGGACTGTCCGCCCTCGTGGTGACCGCGTTGACCCTGATGGTGGCCGCACTGGCGCTGGTCAGCGTCGGGAAGAAAGCCTTCAGGTCCGAGCAACCGGACCTGGCTACCGTCTGAGCTATCCGGCTCGAGCTATCCGGCTCGAGCTATCCAGCTCGAGCTATCCGGCTCGAGCTATCCAGCTCGAGCTATCCAAACAAGGGGAACCTACGTTTGCGGGCCAGCTGATTCATGCCGACCTGGATGGCGTCGCGCACCTCGTCGTACTTCGCCTGCACGTAGTCCTCGTCGTCGACCAGGGACAAATCCGACTCGACGGTCACCGGCGGCATGAAACGAGTGCGAATCTTGGCCGGCAACGGAATCTGCGGAAGCGCGGCGGGCGCAATGCCCCACGGAAGCGACACGGCGATCGGGAACACCTTGAGCCGGGCAATCTTGTCCAAACGCAGTGCGCGAGAGAGACGGTCACCGCGAATCAGCACCGGCATCGCGTCGGCGCCCCCGACGGTGGCGATCGGAACGATCGGCACCCCGGCGCGGATCGCGAGCTTCACGAAGCCCGTGCGGCCGGCGAGGGTCGCGACGTCGCGCTCCTTCCACGGGCGCAGCGAATCCCGCTCGCCACCGGGCCAGACGATCACGTCTCGGCCTTCCGCCAGAGCCGTCGCCATCGAGTCGGGTGCAGCCGGCAGCACACCCATCGACCTGAACACCTGGCCGATGAGCGGGAACGCCATCAACGCGTCGTGCGCGGTCCCGTGCAGCGGCCGAGACTCGCCGAAGCGGCGCCACCACTGCGCGCCGACGGTCCACGCGTCCCAGACGAAGGGCGCGCCGGTGTGCACTCCGACGAGCAGAACCGGAGAGTCGGGAATGGTCTCCCACCCGTCGATCTCCATTCGAAAGTACTTGTCCACGAGCGGATTCCACAGCTTTTCCTGCCTGCGCATGCTGTCGAAATCCTGGTCTTCGAGGTCCCAGTCACCGGCACGCGACGCGACGAAGCTGCTCAGCCCGCCGGACTCCTTCTCGCGCTTCTCCTTCATCGCCAACCGGGCCGCAGCGGCGGTGCGGGCAGCCTGATCCCGAGACTCACTCATGTAAGCGAACTTAGACCGCGCAGTGGCGCAGTCGCCGGTCATTTCCGGGATTGGTGCCGATACACAACTTCGCGCATCGTTCGCGGGACAACCCCCGCATCACGCCGCGCGGTCCGGCGACTGACCAGCACCCCGGTGATCGCCACCGCCCACACCACGTACTGCGTCAGCCAGGCAACTCGGAACGCGTCGAGTGTGTACCCGCCCAGCGCGCCCAGGATGACGCCCATGGCCTGCATCACCAGCAGCGACGCCAAGAATCCGCCGATGTTCACCATTCCCTGCGCCGTGCCGAGGGCGACGCTCGGATTGAAGGTGCGGGCGTAATCGAATCCGATCGCCGACCCGGGTCCACCGACCGAGATGACGACGATCAGCAGGAAGAGCAACCACACGGGTGCGCGGCCGGGGAGCAACAGAACGATGCCCCACATCAGCGCGTTGCTGACCATGATCGACAGCACCATCCACGATCGACGGTTCGGGTAGCGCCCCGTGAGGATGCCGACGACGATTCCCGAGACGATGGCCGCCACCACCGACGTCGTCAACATGGCGCCGACGACACCCGACGACAAGCCCTGTGCCGACGACAGATACGGCACCCCCCAGATCAACGTGAAGACCGTGATGGAGAACTGCGTACCCATGTGACTGAAGAACCCGAGTCGAGTGCCCGGTCGACGCCACACTCGAACCACCTGGCGCCCCGACTCCCGGACCGTCACCTTCTGCGTCTGGCGTTCCATCCCCGGTGGCGCGTCGCGAATCACGGTCAGGGCCAGGACGAACACCACCGCTCCGAGCGCGGCCGCCGAGACGAACGCCGCGGTCCAGCCGGGTCCGTGCAGGATGGCGAGGAACGGCACGGCAGAGAGCACCTGCCCGATCTGGCCGCAGATGCCGGTCAGTTGCGACACGAGGGGCACCCGCCGGGGAGCGAACCACGCCGGCACCAACCGCAGGACCGAGATGAAGGTGAGGGCGTCCCCGACTCCGACGACGGCGCGCGCGGCGATCGCGAGCGGCAGAGATTCGGTGAGGGCGAGGGCGAGCTGGCCGGCGACCATCGTGGCCGCACCGGCGGCGATCATCACCCGTGGTCCGACGCGGTCCAGCAGCACGCCGGCGGGGATCTGCATCGACGCGTAGACAACCACCTGCAGGACCACGAACGACGAGAGAAGGCTGGGGTTGGCTCCGAAACGATCCGCGGCGTCGAGGCCGGACACGCCGAACGACGTCCGGTGCAGCACGCCGACGATGTACGCGAGGACTCCGGTGATCCACACAATCCACGCCCGCACGCCGTTCAGTGTGCCGTGAGAGGGCCGGTAGTGTGCAAACGCATGACGACCGCTGGTCACATCCTCGTCCTGAACGGGCCGAACCTGAACATGCTCGGCACCCGCCAGCCCGAGGTGTACGGAGGCGACAGCCTCGCCGACGTCGTGGCGCTCTGCACCGACACAGCCGCACAATTCGGCCGGACGGTGCGGGCGGAACAGTCGAACCACGAGGGTGCGCTCATCGACTGGATTCACGAGGCGCGCGGAACCGCAGCGGGAATCGTCATCAATCCGGGCGGACTCACGCACACCTCGGTCGCGTTGCGCGACGCGTTGGTGATTCCCGAGGTTCCGATCATCGAGGTACACATCAGCAACGTTCATGCTCGCGAGGATTTCCGACACCACAGCTACGTGTCACCCATCGCGGTCGGTGTGATCGCCGGACTCGGGATCGCGGGCTACGGATATGCGGTCGAGCGTCTGTGCAGCCTGACATCATGAGCACCGTGCCCGACCCCGCTCTCGACCCAGCCCTCGACCCAGCCCTCGAGCACGAGCTTCCGCCCCCGCCCCCCGGCGGCGACGGCTTTCGCACCGAGCGGCCCGTGCGCGCCGGGGACGTCGACACCGACAATCGCCTCCGGTACGACTCCGTTGCCCGCTACCTTCAGGACATCGGATCGGACAATCTCGACGCGTCCGGTCTCGACGGGTCCGACCCCCTGTGGATCGTGCGCCGAACGGTGATCGACGTTCATCGGCCGGCGGTGTGGCCGGATCGAATCTCGTTGCACCGCTGGTGTTCCGGACTGTCGACGCGCTGGTCCAACATGCGCGTCGCCATCACCAGCCCCAAAGGCGCGTCCCTCGAGACCGAAGCGTTCTGGATCAACATCAGCCAGACGACCGGCATGCCGACCCGCATCAGCGACGACGGCATAGCGGTACTACAGCGCAGCGCCGACGAGCACCGGCTCAAATGGAAGGCGTGGCTGACCGAACCGCTTCCGGCGCCGTCCAACACCGATTTCGAGTTCCCGTTGCGCGTCACGGACATCGACGCGTTCAACCACGTGAACAACGCCGCCTACTGGCAGGCGGTCGAAGAGGTGGTGGCCGACGCCGACGACATCACCTCGGTCCCCCACCGCGCCGTCATCGAGTACATCAGCCCGATCCTCGCCCGCGAGCACGTGATCATCCGGCAACGGCGCGACGGCACGACGATCACGATCTGGTTCGTCGTCGACGAGAAGGTGCGGACGGTCGCGCGGTTCTCGCCGCTCAGCGGGAAGGCCGGAGGCCGGTCGGGCGACAGCGGGGGGTCTACACCGTGACGCGCACTCTGATCCTGATGAGGCACGGCAAGTCCGGGTACCCCGACGGTGTCGACGACCACGACCGCCCGCTCGCCGCGCGCGGGCAGTATCAGGCCGGGCTGGCGGGCGAGTGGATACGGACCAACGTCGGAGCCGTCGACGCCGTGATCTGCTCGACGGCACTCAGGACCCGAGAGACGTTCGACGCCACCGCAATCGACGCGCCGGTTCGGTACGAAGACTCTGTCTACGGGGGTTCGCCCGAGGACATTCTCGAGCAGATCGCGCTCACCGACGACTCGGTGCGGACGCTCATGGTGGTCGGCCACGCACCCGGAACACCCTGGACGGCACTGGAACTCGCCGACGATGCGGAGTCGGAGTACGCGTCGTGGATTCGGACCAAGTTTCCCACGTCGGGCCTCGCCGTGTTGACCACCGAATCGCTGTGGGCGGACCTGACGACCGGACGGGCGACGCTGATCGCGGCACTGCGAGCGGAACCGTCCGGGACGTGAACTTCGAGATTCTGGCGCTCGTTGCAGCGCTGGGATTGATCGGCCCTCTGCTTGCCCTGCCGACGACACTGCGGCTGCCGGTCGTGCTCGGGGAGTTGGTAGCGGGAATCGTCATCGGTCGCACCGGCTTCCAGATCTTCGATTCGACCGATGTGACCGCGACGTTCCTGGCGAACATCGGGTTTGCCCTCGTGATGTTCGTGGCGGGAACGCACGTACCGATCCGCGATCCGCACCTGATGGCCGGCATCAGAGTGGGCGCCGGCCGAGCCGTCGCGATCGGGGTGGTGTCGACGGGAATCGCGTGGGCCGTGACCACCGCGTTCGGCACCGGCCACCTCGGTCTGTACGCGGTGCTGATGGCGTCGTCGTCTGCGGCGATCATCATGCCCATCGTGGACTCGGGGAAATTGTCCGGTTCAGCTGTCCTGCAGATGCTTCCGCAGATCGCGATCGCCGATGCCGCGTGCATCGTGGCGCTTCCACTGGTGGTCGACCCGTCGCGGGCGGCTCGCGCGGCCGTCGGTTCCGTCGTGGTCATCGCCTGTGCCGTCGTACTGTTCCTTGTTTTCCGCCGCCTGGAGGCGTCCGGGGTTCGACGGCGGGTGCATCGCCTGTCCGAACGACGGAAGTTCGCTCTCGAACTGCGCATCAACCTGGCAATTCTGTTCGGGTTGGCTGCGGTGGCCGTCTTCACCCACGTCTCGATCATGTTGGCGGGATTCAGCTTCGGGCTCGCCATCGCGGCGATCGGCCCGCCGCGCCGGCTGACGAAGCAGATGTTCGCAATCACCGAGGGGTTCCTCGGACCGGTGTACTTCGTGTGGCTCGGGGCGTCGCTCGACCTACGCGACCTCGGTGCTCACCCCGCCATGATCGGACTCGGTGTCGCACTCGGACTCGGCGCGGTGATCACGCACGCCGCGATGCGGGTCACGGGGCAGCCGCTCGCGGTCGGCGTCCTGGCCGCAGCTCAGCTCGGCGTTCCCGTCTCTGCCGTCACCCTGGGGACACAATCGGGCCTGTTCGCGCCCGGAGAGGCGCCCGCGATCATCCTCGGAGCGCTCATCACCCTCGCGGCCGCGACAGCCGCCGGGTCACGCCTGGGCCGAAATCCTGCTCAGTGAGGTCGTCGTCGTCGCCAGGGCGCGCGCTGCTTCGGCACCCTTGGTCACGAAGTGGTCGGTGAAGTAGTTCACGTGCTCGGAGTGTTCGTGGAAGTGGTGCGGGGTGAGGACCACGGAGAACACCGGCACGTCGTTATCGAGTTGTACTTTCATCAGACCGTCGATGACGGCGGTGGCGACGAACTCGTGCCGGTAGATGCCGCCGTCCACCACGAGCGCCGCAGCCACGATGGCCGCGTATTTTCCGGTGCGAGCCAGCCGCTGAGCATGGAGAGGGATCTCGAACGCGCCGGGAACCTCGAACTGGTCCACGTCGGACGCGTCGTAACCGAGCGAGGTGAACTCGGCGAGAAATCCCTCACGTGCGCGATCGACGATGCTGCGGTGCCACGTTGCCTGAATGAACGCGACGGATCCGTTCAGAGAGTTCGTCATGGAGCAATATTATCGAGGATCGCCGGGAGGCGGTCGAACCACTTGAGAACACCCTCCTCGTAGGTGATTCCGAATTCCAGAGTGGCTGCCGCGAAGGGGTGCTTGATGATTTCCGGATTCACGGCCTGCGCGCGGTAGCCGACGAGGACCGCTTCGTGTTCGCGGCGGTGGGTGGCCAGCATCGTGGCCAGCACCGTCGGTTCGAGGTGCGCTCCGAAGGCCAGCGTCAGGAGCATCGGGTTGCGAATCGTGCCTGCGTCGGGCTGGCGGTGTATCCACGCCGCGAACGCAGTGCGGCCCGACTCGGTGATCTCGTAGGGCTTGCGTTCGCGGGCGCCCGACTCGAGGCCGACGATCAAGCCCCTGTCGGCGAGTGTTGCCAGCTCGCGATACACCTGACTACGGGTGATGGTCCAGAACTCCCCGATTCGATACTGCGCCGTCGCGATCAGATCCCAGCCCGTCATCGGACCCTCGTGGAGGAAACCCAGCATCGATGCGGCCGTTGAGTTCAGCGGCTTGTCCGTCACGCCTCGATGGTCCCACAGGTTGACAGTCCACTGTGGTGGGTCCATGATGAAACTCGACCGTCCACAGTGGAACATCCAACCGAAACGAGCTGGCATGGCGATCGACATCCGAATCGGGGACCACGAGCGGCAGGCGGCTGTGGATGCGTTGACCACAGCCGTCGGAGAAGGTCGTCTGACCCTGTCCGAGTTCGAGAGGCGTTCCGGAATTGCCTGGGCCGCCGTGCATTCCGAAGACCTCGAGTCGGTTCTGCACGATCTTCCCCAGCCGGAACCGACACCCGAGCGCGTACCGAACGACTGGATCCCGTGGATCGCGGTGAACGTTCTCTGTGTCGGCATCTGGTTGGCCACGTGCCTCGCCGGCGCCTCGCTGCTGTACCCGTGGCCGATCTGGGTGGCAGGACCGTGGGGCGTGATACTGCTGGCGTCGCGGTTCGGCGGCGGTTGCGTGGATCGCCGGTCTTCCTGATCACCGGCAATTTCACAGGCGCGAAACGACCTGCGCAAGAAGCTCGTCCGACGCGCGCAAGCGGGCGCGGTCGAACGTCGATGTGGACGAGATGACCTCGTCGGCCGCCGTGTGGTCCACAAGCCGCTCCAGTGATCGTCCGACCTGCTCGGGCGTACCGGCCACGGCGGACGCCACCGACTTCTCCACTGCCTCACGAACCCTGGGCGGCGCGTCGGAGGGGAGCTCGGCGATATCCTCGAGGGGAGGGAACTCCCCCGTCTGCCGCGAGCGTGCGATGGCCCAGGCCTCGGGAACCGCGAGTCGACGCGCCTGCTCCTCGGAGTCGGCCACGTACGCGTCCACCGACACCATCACGTGGGGAACGGGATTGAACTCGGACGCACGGAATTCCCGGCGGTACGTCGCCAACCGGTCGGCGTCGCGCAGCGCCGGCCCGCCCACGACCACCGGAAGGCCGAGTCGCGCAGCAACATTCAGCCCATGACCGGTCGCGAGAACGAATATCGGCGGCGCGGCGATCGCCGGTCGGGCGGTGACGTCGGCGGTGCCGAGCAGGTAGTGTCGCAACTCGTCGATGTCGGCTTCGAACGTGTCGGGCTCGTCGCGCTCACGCCGTAGCGCCCGACGGACCGGCGGCGTGAACCCGAGCGACCGACCGACACCGAGATCGATACGACCGGGATACAGCGCGCTCAACATCGAGAACTGCTCCGCGACGACCAGCGGCTGATGGTTGGGCAACATGACCCCGCCGGAACCGAGCCGGATGCGGTCGGTCCGGCCGCCGATCGCGGCGAGCAACACCGCCGGGGCACCGCTCGCGATTCCAGGGACGGCATGGTGCTCGGCGACCCAGAAGCGTTGGTAACCGGCCTGTTCCGCCCACACCGCACGCTCGACGGTGCCGGTGACACCGGTCGCATCGTCGAATCCCGCACGGGTGCGCGAGCGGTCCAACAGAGATAGCTTCACACTTCGTTCAACCACACCGGCCGGTGGTTCAGTCCCCGGTGCTTCCGTCGATTCGCTCACGGAGGAAGTCGGCGTGGCCGTTGTGGCGGGCGTACTCCTCGATCATGTGCGTGTAGATCCAACGCAGGGACGGGTGGCCCTCGCCGTGATGATTCGCCGCCGACAGTGCATCCGGGTCCTCATCGGCCGCGACGGCGCGGCTTTCCTCGACTGCGTCGTCGAATGCGGCACATGCGTCGGCAACCGACACACTGTCGAGGCTGTCGAAGTCCCCGTCCGGGTCGGCGTCCGAGTAGTAGAGCGGCGGACGGTCACGGCCCGCGAAGGTGCGGCCGAACCAACTTCGTTCCACCTCGGTCATGTGGCGGACGAGGCCCAGCAGCGACATGGGCGACGGTTCGACCGACCGAGCTTTCAGCTGCTCCTCGCTCAGGTCCGCGCATTTCCACAGCAGAGTGGCTCGGTGATAGTCGAGCCACCCGACCAGCATCGTGGTCTCGTCACAGTCGTACGGTGGTTCGAATCGTCCGTTCTCGGATGCACTCACACGGTGAGGCTACTGCGGTGAGACGGTTACTTCGGGGCAGCCGTCAGGTCGTACACCGTGGCGTTCCCGACCGTCCTCGAGTCGTAGGTCCGATCGACCCAGGCGGCGATGTCCGACGGCCTGCCCTTCGAACCCTGTGAACCGCCGATGAAGTAGTGGACGCGCCCGTCGTGCACGTACTGCTCGAACTGAGCCAGAGTCGGAGACGGATCTCCGCCCGAGAATCCGCCGATCGGCATGACCGAATCCTGCGTCGCCAGTTGGTAACCGGCCGCGGCGTTCGACCCGACGGTCGCTGCCACCCACGTGTACGACGATGCGTTATGCTCGAGCAGAGCGGTCACGTCCGCGGCGGGCACGGTGGACTCGACACCGCCACCGCTGCGAGCCTGCGGCTGCCTCTGGATCGACGGCCCGGCGCTCGGGCCGCCGCCGGAGTGCGTGGTGGCTATGGTCTGTGCAACGTACGCGATCGGTCCCCCGAGTGCCGCCAGGATCGCCACCACGGCAACGATCCTCACCGGGCGCACGAGCAGGGCCAGCGCCGCGACGACACCGGCGACCATTACCGTCCACCGCAACCACGGCAGGAAGTCCGGTGTCCGGTTCAGAAAGGCGAACGACGTCGCGGTGGTGAGCAGGAGAGTCAGGGCCAGAACGATTCTGGCCCAGTTCCTTTCACGCGTCGACCACAGATCCACGGCGCCGACGGCCACGATCGCGGCGATGGCGGGCGCCAGCGTCATCGTGTAGTACGCATGGAACGTTCCGGACATGAAGCTGAACACCACCCCCGCACCGACCAACCACACGCCCCACATCACGTACCACGCTCGGCGAAAGTCGGCGCGAGGGGCTCTGCCGCGCAACACGATTCCGGCGATCGCCAGAACCAGCGCTGCGGGGATCAACCAGGCGATCTGACCGCCCTGCGCGTCGGCGAACAGGCGGGTGATGCCGGTGCGGCCGCCGAAGCCGGAAAAGCCGCCGGGGAACATCTGCTCGGTGTCTTGTCGGGACGGCACCTGTCGCCCGCCGCCGCGGCCTTCGTTGCCGGTCAGGCGCCCGAAACCGTTGTAGCCCAACGTCAGATCCAGGATACTGTTCGTCTTGGAGCCGCCGACCCAGGGGCGATCCGACGCCGGGGTGAGTTGAACGATCGCCACCCACCACCCTGCCGAGACCACGAGAGCAGCGAGCGCCGCGAGAAGCTGCCGGATCCGTCGGCCGACCTGGGGAGGTCCGAACAGGAGGTACGCCAGGGCGATACCCGGCAGCGGCAGGAACACCTCGAGCTGCTTGGCGATGAACCCGAATCCCACGAACACGCCAGTGAGTACCAACCACCGCGTCCGTCCGTCGTCCAGCGCACGGAGCATCGACCACGCGGCGCACACCATGAGAAGCGTCAGCAGCGCATCCGGGTTGTCGTACCGAAACATCAGGGCGACCGTGGGGGTCAGCGCGAGCACCAGGCCTGCAAGGAGTCCTGCTCCGTAACCGAACTTGCGCTCCACTGTCGCATACAGGATCCCGACGCTCAGCACACCGAGCAACACCTGCGGCGCCAGCACCGACCACGAGTTCAGCCCGAAGATCCGAACCGAGATCTCCATGATCCACAGCGACGCGGGCGGCTTGTCGACGGTGATCGAGTTCGCGGCGTCGGACGAACCGAACAGAAACGCCTTCCAGCTGACGGACCCTGCCTGTACAGCGGCGGCGTAGAAGGCGTTGCCCCACTTCTGGGAGCTGAGGTTCGTGAGGTACACCGCCGCCGTGCCGACGAGGAGGAGAACCAGCAGGAGTCTCGGTCTTCTTCGCAGCAGCGTGGTCACGAACGCCACAGTGAACACCCAGCATGTGCACAGGCTGCGGGAAACTCGAGAGTTTCCTGCGAGCGCGGCGCACATCGGACAAAGATGCGTTTCAGGGCACGAGAACCAGTTTGTGACGCGCCGATGCTGCTGCAGTCCAGGCATTTTCGACGTCGGCGAGCGGGATCGACTCGTACTCCACCGTCATTAGCGATCGTCGACGGCCTGGCGCGGCGGGGCGCCACCCTTCCGGGTCCACCGGAGTTCACCGCACGCCTCGTCGGCGACATCGCCAGGTCGTTCCACGCCCGGTGGACCGGCAATTCCGAGGTCGGCTTGCGAGAGCTGATTGCGTTTCTCGAACGATCACTCGACGGATGAACAAGGTCCACGGATGTCCGCAATCGGTGACAGGGTGATCGCACCCCAACGAAAGGCAGTGCCATGGACTGGAAAATCGAACTCGTTGCCATCCCCGTCACCGACGTCGACCGCGCGAAGGCCTTCTACGAAAAGATCGGTTTCAACGCCGACCACGACGCCAGCCCGTACGACGGGATTCGCTACGTTCAGCTCACCCCGCCCGGGTCAGGCTGCTCGATCGCCGTCGGCACCGGCATCACCACCGCTGAACCAGGCTCGGTCGTCGGCATGCAGATGGTCGTCTCCAGCGCCGAGGATGCGTACCAGGCCCTGCTCGCGGCCGGAGTCGAGGCGACACCCGTCAAGGACGAGGGCTGGGGCTGGTTCACCTACTTCGCCGACCCCGACGGCAACAAGTGGGCAGTGCAGCAACTCGAGGGCTACTACAGCTGAATTTCCGGTCGCCCGTTCGGAACCGTGACTGTCACAGCCGTTTTCGAGACACCACCGGGCGCGGACACCTTCTCGACGGTCCGCAGTTCGGCCGTCCATTCCGTGTGCGTCAACCGACCCCGAACATGCCCGCGCAGTGCGTTGCCGTACTTCACGTGCGGTGACGCCTCGCGGATGCCGCGGCCGGTGGCGTCGACCTCGGCTCCGTCCTTGCCCGACGCGATGGACGTGCCTGCGAACTCGACGCCGACCACCGGGGCGGACGCGTCTCGAGTGTCACCAGCCCGATAGTCGCGTCGCAACTCGGAGACGATGCTGCGGTGGATGTCGCCGACGATCGACACCACGTTCTTGGTCCCGCGATCCCGCGCGCCGTCCAGAATGCGGTGCCGCGAGGCCTCGTATCCACTCCACGGGTCCATACCGACCTTGCGTTCCCCGTCCTCGACCTGCGCGAGGTCCGCGATCACCGTCTGGTGAGCGAGGAACTTCCACGACTGAGGCCGGTCGAAACCGTCGAGAATCCACCGTTCCTGTTCGGCCCCGGTGATGGTGCGCGCCGGATCGGCGGACGCGGCGTTCTGGGCGGCTTCCTTGTCTCCGTTGACCTGGTCGCTGCGGTACTGGCGGGTGTCGAGCACCGAGAAGTCCACCAGGTCACCGAACGTGAAGCGGCGGTAGACCTTCATGTCCGGTCCCTTCGGGCGCAGGTCACCGCGGACCGGGGTGTTCTCCCACCACGCCTTGAACGCGTCGGCTCGGCGCAGAAGAAACTGGCGCGGGTCGTCGTCGTCCTGACTGATGGCGGACGCCCAATTGTTGTCCACCTCGTGATCGTCGAACGTCGAGATCCACGGCGCACTCGCATGTGCGGCAGCAAGATTCGGATCGGACTTGTACAGCGCGTACCGGTCGCGGTAATCAGCGAGCACTCCCGCCTCGTGCTTCATCGACTCCGGGTACGGCGTACTGCCGCGAGCTCCGGCGGTCGGCAGGGCGTACTCGTAGATGTAGTCGCCGAGGAAGAAGATCACGTCGTGGTTCGCGGTCGCCATGTCGGCGTACGCCGGGTAGTAGCCGTCTTCCCATTTCTGGCACGACGCCCACGCGAAGCTCAACTCGCTCACGGGAGTGCCGTAGGCCGGGGCAGTTCGGGTGCGACCGACCGGACTCGCATGGGGGCCGACGAGGAAGCGGTAGAAGTACTCCCGCGCCGGGTCGAGGCCGCGGACGTCGACGTGCACGGAAAACCCGTCGGACTCGGCCGCGATCTCCACCCCGCGGCGCACGACGGAACCGAAACGGTCGTCGGTGGCCATCTCCCACCCCACGGGGACGAAGCCGGGTGCCATTCCGCCGAGCGGGGCGAGCGGGTCGACGGCCAGGCGGGTCCACAGGATCACCGAGTCGGGCACGGGGTCGCCCGACGCCACACCGAGGGTGAACGGGTAGTCGCGCGGCGACGACGACTGCGCCCGCGCGTCGGCTGCGCCGGCCAGTTGAGGGGTGAAGGCGAGGGCTCCGACCAGAGCACTCCACGTCAGGAACTGGCGGCGGGTGGTGCCGGCGCGCAGGGAGATGTCGGAGTTGATCTCGGGTGTGGCCATGGAATCACTGTTGTCGAACTCGGTGGCCATAATCCTTCGCCTAGGTAACCGTTGAATAAACAGACCGCATGATTGGGATTGGTCACGGAAAAAGGTCAACTGGTAGTTTTGGGCCCGGTCGGGGCGAGACAATGGCAACTCATCGATTCGAACTCCGAGGTGCAGCACGTGGACCGCAGGCAACTGCTTCGACTGGCAGGGGCAGGGCTCGTCGGCCTGGCCGCTCAGCCGCTCCTGAAGGCCGGCACAGCCGGAGCCATTCCCATCGGCACTCCGGCCATTCGCGGCTTGGTGCCGGAACTGTTCGCCGATCCGCCCCGCCCGCCCGACCACTCCGAGGTCATCGTCGTCGGCTCCGGTTTCGGTGCGAGCGCCGCCGCCCTCCGCCTCGCTCAGGCGGGCAGCCGAGTCACCGTGCTCGAGCGCGGACTGCGCTGGCCCCGCGACCCGTGGCGCGAAATCTTCCCCGCCGACATGACCGCCGACGGCCGCGGACTGTGGCATCAGCAGTCCTTCACCAACATCACCGGACTGCCCGTCGGACCCGTGGACTATTTCAACGGCGTTCTGGACACCACCACGTTCGACAACCTCTCCGTCTGGCGCGGCGCGGCCGTCGGCGGTGGGTCCATCGTCTACACCGGGGTCACCATCGCCCCCGACAAACGCTTCTTCGACCTGTCGTTCGGCGGGCGACTGTCCTACGACGACATGGCCGCGACCTGGTATCCGAAGGCGCGGTCGATGCTGCGTCCGTCGGCGATGCCGGACGACGTCTACGCCAGTCCGAACTTCGCTCATTCGCGTACCTGGGACGATCACGCCCGCAAGGCCGGCTACGACCCGCAGCGCGTCGACGGCAACTGGAACTGGAACGTGGTGCGAGACGAGATGTCCGGGCGTTCGCGGCCGTCGGCCACGGTCGGGCGAAGCACCTTCGGCAACTCCAACGGCGCCAAGAACGACCTCACGCAGAACTACATCCCACAGGCCGAGGGCACCGGGAACGCTGTCGTGTGCCACAGCCATCAGGTCTCGTCCATCGGGGCCGAATCGGGTGGGCGCTACCGCGTGGAGATCAAGCGGCTCAGCCCCGAGGGCGCGGTCCTCGAGACCCGCACGGTGACGTGCGATCGGCTCGTCCTCGGCGCGGGGTCCATCGGCACGACCGAGTTGCTGATGCGGGCGCGGTCGGACGGCTCCCTGCCGAATCTGAACGAATTCGTCGGCGCCGGCTGGGGTACCAACGGCGATGCCGCGATGACGCGCTCGCTCGGGCCGATGTCGAGTGGTCCGCAGGGCGCCCCGTGCGCGTCGCGCGTCGTCGACGAATCCGGGCTGCCCCTGTCCGTCGAGAACTGGTACGTGCCGGGCGTCCCCACCGACCTCGGGTTCCTCGGCACCCTCGGCATGACGATCGACCCGTTGCGCGGAAGCTTCGGATTCGATTCTGCGACAAACAAATTGACGCTCGATTGGCCCAAGGGCGGCAGCCGCGACACCGTCGAGGCGCTGCGGGCCGTGCAGTCGAAGATGGCGCAGGCCGGTCGGACGTTGCCGTCGGCCGAGCCGTTCACCCGCGACGTGGACGACACCTTCACCGCGCATCCGCTCGGCGGTGCGGTGCTCGGCGACGTCACCGACTCCTACGGACGAGTCGAGGGCCATCCCGGCCTGTACGTGATGGACGGTGCGCTGATTCCCGGGAGCACGGGAGCGGCCAACCCGTCGCTGACCATCACGGCGCTGGCGGAGCGCAACGTTGCGAAGGTGATCGCGGACGGTAGCTAGAGGGTTCCCTCCGCACGCACATGGTCACGGAGTCGGTGGAGCGTGGCGCCGAGCAGGTCGACGTCCTCATCCGACAAACCGGCGAAGAACAGCCGCTGCACCAGCGAAACGTGGTCGGGTGCAGCGCGGTTCAGGGCTGCACGACCGACAGTGGTGAGGACGGCGTCCGTCGCCCGACCATCGGTTTTCGACGACGTGCGCTCGGCCAGCCCGCGGGCACACATCCGCTTGAGGTGATGCGAGAGCCGGCTGCGCTCCCAACCTATCTCCGAGGCGAGTTCGCTGAGTTGTCGCCGCCCGTCCGGGCTGTCGGCCAGGGCGACCAGGACGGAGTAGTCGGCCAGCGAGAGTCCGTGATCCTCGGTCAGCTGACGGTTCATCTCGTGCGTCAGCTGGAGCGACAGGCCCATGTACGCCCGCCACACCACCGCTTCGGACGGCGTCAACCACTGGTCGTTGCGTGACATATCACGTATCTTGTCAGGCATGGAACCCATCGTGAACGTCATGCGCCGCAACGTACTGGAAGTATTCGAGACCACCGACGATGCCCTGCGGAGGACGCTGGTCGAGAGCTTGTACGACGCCGACGCAACCTGGTACGAACCCGAAAGTACTGCGCACGGTCACGAAGAGATCATCGCAGCCGTCACGGCACTGCGGTCGAGCACCGCCGGTATGTCGTTCTCGGTGACCGGCGATCCCACCGCCGTCGCGGATCTGGGCCGCGCATCGTGGGCACTGTCTCCTCCCGGGGCGGCGCCCGCGGTGACAGGACAGGACGTGGCACACGTCAAGGACGGGAAGATCACCGCGCTCTATACGTTCCTGGGGTAGGTACACGAAAGCCCCGCGCCCTGAGGGGCGCGGGGCTTTCGGGTCGGGTGTGAAAAAGAGCCCCAGAGGACGCTTTTTCACACCCGTGTGCCGCAGGCGCCTAGCGGTACTCGCCGGTGAAGCCGTAGTCGTCCAGCGGAACTGCAGCGCCGGTGTTCTGGCCGAAGCCGTCCGGGCTGTAGTACTGGTCGTCGTACGACGGCACTGCGTAAGCCGCAGCACGTGCCTCTTCGGTCGGCTGAACCGTGATGTTCCGGTACCGGTTGATACCGGTTCCGGCGGGGATCAGCTTTCCGATTATCACGTTTTCCTTCAGACCGATCAGCTTGTCCGAGCGGCAGTTGATCGCCGCGTCGGTCAGGACACGAGTGGTCTCCTGGAACGACGCTGCCGAGAGCCACGAATCGGTCGCGAGCGACGCCTTCGTGATACCCATCAGCACCGGACGTCCGGCGGCGGGCTCGCCACCCTCGGACACGACGCGACGGTTGCTCGACTCGAACTCGCTGCGCTCGGTCAAGGAACCGGGCAGGAACTCCGTCGAACCCGAGTCGATGATCGTCACGCGGCGCAGCATCTGACGAACGATCGTCTCGATGTGCTTGTCGTGGATCGACACACCCTGGCTCCGGTACACCTCCTGGACCTCGTTGACGAGGTGGATCTGCACCTGACGGGGTCCCATGACACGCAGGACCTCGTGCGGGTTGGCAGCACCTTCCATGAGCTGCTGGCCGACCTCGACGTGGTCACCGTCCGCCAGCAGGCGCTCGGAACCGTCGTCGTGCTTGAAGACGCGCAGACGCTGACGCTTGGAGAGCTTGTCGTAGACAACCTCTTCGCCGCCGTCGTCCGGCACGATGGTGATCTTGTAGAAACGATCGCCGTCCTCGAGCTGGATGCGTCCCGACACATCCGCGATCGGAGCCATGCCCTTCGGCACACGTGCCTCGAACAGCTCCTGTACGCGAGGCAGACCGCCGGTGATGTCGTCTCCGGCGACACCACCCTGGTGGAAGGTACGCATGGTCAGCTGCGTGCCGGGCTCACCGATCGACTGGGCCGCGACGATACCGACGGCCTCACCGATGTCGACGAGCTTGCCGGTGGCCATCGAACGGCCGTAGCAGGTGGCGCAGACGCCGGTGCCCGTGGTGCAGGTGAGCACGGAGCGCACCTTCACCTTGGTGACACCTGCTTCGAGCAGCGCGTCGATAGCCGGATCACCGAGGTCGTGACCACGCTCGACGATGACGTTGCCGTCTGCGTCGATCGCGTCCGAGGCCAAGGTGCGGGCGTACGTGCTGGTCTCGACGTGCGCATCGCGGATGAGCGTGCCGTCGGCCAGCTTCTCGGCGATGGTGGTCGTGATGCCGCGCTCGGTGCCACAGTCGGTTTCCCGGACGATGACGTCCTGCGAGACGTCCACCAGACGACGAGTCAGGTAGCCCGAGTCCGCCGTACGAAGCGCGGTGTCGGCCAGACCCTTACGAGCGCCGTGCGTGTTGATGAAGTACTCGAGAACCGTCAGGCCCTCCTTGAACGAGGACTTGATCGGACGCGGGATGAACTCACCCTTCGGGTTCGTCACCAAGCCCTTCATGCCGGCGAGCGACCGCACCTGAGTCATGTTTCCGGCGGCGCCGGACTTCACGATCATCGGGATGGGGTTGTCGTCGGGGAAGTGCGCCTCCATGGCCTTACCGACCATTTCGGTGGCTTCCTGCCAGATCTTGACCAGTGCAGAGTTGCGCTCGGTGTGGTCGAGAGCGCCACGCTGGTACTGCTTTTCGATCCGGTCGGCCTGCGCCTCGAACTCTTCCATGATCTGCGGCTTCTCCGGCGGCACGAGGACGTCGGAGATGGAGATCGTGACACCCGAACGCGTGGCCCAGTAAAAGCCGGCGTCCTTGAGCTTGTCGACGGTCTGCGCGACCACGATCATCGGGTACCGCTCGGCGAGATCGTTGATGATCGTCGCCTGACGCTTCTTCGGCATCTGCTCGTTGACGAACGGGTAGTTCACCGGAAGCAGCTCGTTGAAGAGCACGCGCCCCAGAGTCGTCTCGGCGGTCCATGCGTCTCCGTACGACCATCCGTCCGGGAACAGCGAATCCTCGATCTCCTTGGACGGACGCTGCTGCGTCAGTCGCACCTTGATCTGGGACTGGACCGTCAGGACGCCACGATCGACGGCCATCTGAGCCTCGGCCGGGCTGGAGTAGATGCCCAGCTCGGCACTGTCTTTGGTCGCGGCTTCGTGCTCGCCGACGGCCTTGTCGTCGAGACGGGTCAGGTGGAACAGACCCGTGACCATGTCCAGACGCGGCATGGCGAGCGGGCGGCCCGATGCCGGCGACAGGATGTTGTTCGAGGACAGCATCAGCACGCGTGCCTCGGCCTGCGCCTCCGCGGACAGCGGAAGGTGCACGGCCATCTGGTCACCGTCGAAGTCGGCGTTGAACGCCTCACAGACAAGCGGGTGCAGCTGAATTGCCTTGCCCTCGACCAGCTGCGGCTCGAACGCCTGGATGCCCAAGCGGTGCAGGGTCGGTGCGCGGTTCAGCAGCACGGGGTGCTCGGCGATGACCTCTTCGAGGACGTCCCACACCTGTGCGCGCTGACGCTCGACCATGCGCTTGGCGGACTTGATGTTCTGCGCGTGGTTCAGATCGACCAGGCGCTTCATCACGAAGGGCTTGAACAGCTCGAGTGCCATCAGCTTCGGCAGACCACACTGGTGCAGCTTGAGCTGAGGACCGACGACGATCACGGAACGACCCGAGTAGTCGACGCGCTTGCCGAGCAGGTTCTGACGGAAGCGACCCTGCTTGCCCTTGAGCAAGTCGGACAGCGACTTCAGCGGGCGGTTACCCGGTCCGGTGACCGGACGTCCACGACGACCGTTGTCGAACAGTGCGTCGACCGACTCCTGCAGCATCCGCTTCTCGTTGTTGACGATGATCTCGGGAGCACCGAGGTCGATCAGTCGCTTGAGGCGGTTGTTGCGGTTGATCACGCGGCGGTACAGATCGTTGAGGTCGGACGTCGCGAAACGTCCACCGTCGAGCTGCACCATCGGACGAAGCTCCGGCGGGATGACCGGGACGGCGTCGAGGACCATGCCCATCGGCGAGTTGCCGGTGGACTGGAACGCGGCGACGACCTTGAGACGCTTCAACGCACGAAGCTTCTTCTGGCCCTTGCCACTGCGGATCGTCTCGCGCAGGTTCTCGGCCTCGGCCGCGATGTCGAACGTCTCCATCAGCTTCTGGATGCTCTCCGCACCCATTGCGCCGGTGAAGTATTCGCCGTAGCGGTCGACCAGCTCGCGGTAGATGAGCTCGTCGACGATGAGCTGCTTCTTGGCGAGCTTGGTGAACGTGGTCCAGATCTCTTCGAGACGATCGAGCTCACGCTGTGCGCGGTCACGCAGCTGACGCATTTCGCGCTCGCCGCCGTCCTTCACCTTGCGACGGACGTCGGACTTGGCGCCCTCCGCCTCGAGCTCGGCGATGTCGGCTTCGAGCTTCTGTGCGCGGGCCTCGAGGTCGGCGTCGCGCTGATCGGCGACAGCCTTCTTCTCGACCTCCATCTCGGCTTCGAGCGTGGAGAGCTCGCCGTGACGCAGCTCCTCGTCGACCGAGGTGATGACGTAGGCAGCGAAGTAGATGATCTTCTCGAGATCCTTCGGTGCCAGGTCCAGCAGGTAACCCAAGCGCGACGGAACGCCCTTGAAGTACCAGATGTGGGTCACGGGAGCGGCGAGCTCGATGTGTCCCATGCGCTCACGACGCACCTTGGCGCGAGTGACCTCGACGCCACAGCGCTCGCAGATGATGCCCTTGAAGCGCACGCGCTTGTACTTGCCGCAGTAGCACTCCCAGTCGCGAGTAGGTCCGAAGATCTTCTCGCAGAACAGGCCGTCCTTCTCGGGCTTGAGCGTGCGGTAGTTGATGGTCTCCGGCTTCTTGACCTCGCCGAAGGACCAGTTGCGGATGTCGTCCGCGGTCGCGAGACCGATACGGAGTTCATCGAAGAAGTTGACGTCCAGCACGTCTTACTTCCTTTCCCCTTCTCAGGGTTAGTTTTTGCTGATGCTGCAGTGGGCTCGCGGGTGGTACCTGCGAGTCACTGAGCCAAATCGTCGACGGTCGCGGACTCGTTGCGGGAGAGGTTGATTCCCAAGTTCGCCGCGGCACGCTCGAGGTCTTCGTCGTCACCGTCGCGCATCTCGATGGCTGCGCCGTCCGAAGACAACACCTCCACGTTGAGGCACAGCGACTGGAGCTCCTTGAGGAGCACCTTGAAGGACTCGGGGATACCGGGCTCGGGGATGTTCTCGCCCTTGACGATTGCTTCGTACACCTTCACGCGGCCGACGACGTCGTCCGACTTGATGGTGAGAAGCTCCTGCAGCGTGTACGCAGCGCCGTAGGCCTGCATGGCCCAGCACTCCATCTCGCCGAAGCGCTGTCCACCGAACTGCGCCTTACCACCGAGGGGCTGCTGCGTGATCATCGAGTACGGCCCGGTCGAACGAGCGTGGATCTTGTCGTCGACCAAGTGGTGCAGCTTGATGATGTACATGTAGCCCACCGACACCGGGTACGGGAACGGCTCTCCGGAACGGCCGTCGAACAAGGTGGCCTTTCCGTCGGCACCGACCATCTGCTCGCCGTCGCGGTTCGGGATCGTGCTCGACAGGAGACCTGCGAGCTCGTCCTCCTTCGCACCGTCGAACACCGGGGTGGCGATGTTGGTGTCGGCCTCGGCCGCCAGCATCTCCTCGGGAAGGGTTGCGGCCCAATCGGGTCGCGTCCCGTCGCTCGCGATCTGCACGTTCCAGCCGGTCTTTCCGATCCACCCGAGGTGGGTCTCGAGGACCTGACCGATGTTCATACGACGCGGAACACCGTGGGTGTTCAGGATGATGTCGACCGGGGTGCCATCGGACAGGAAGGGCATGTCTTCGGCGGGAAGAATCTTGCCGATGACGCCCTTGTTGCCGTGACGGCCGGCGAGCTTGTCGCCGTCCTGGATCTTGCGCTTCTGAGCCACGTAGACGCGGACCAGCTCGTTGACGCCGGGAGGCAGATCGTCGTCGTCTTCACGTGAGAACACGCGAATGCCGATGACCTTTCCGTTCTCGCCGTGCGGAACCTTCAGAGACGTGTCGCGAACCTCGCGGGCTTTCTCGCCGAAGATGGCGCGCAGCAGGCGCTCTTCGGGGGTCAGCTCGGTCTCGCCCTTCGGCGTGACCTTTCCGACGAGGACGTCGCCGTCACGAACCTCGGCACCGATACGGATGATGCCGCGCTCGTCGAGATCCGCGAGGACCTCGTCGGAGACGTTCGGGATGTCGCGAGTGATTTCCTCGGCACCGAGCTTGGTGTCGCGGGCATCGATCTCGTGCTCTTCGATGTGGATCGAGGTGAGAACGTCCTCTTCCACGAGGCGCTGCGACAGGATGATCGCGTCCTCGTAGTTGTGGCCTTCCCACGGCATGATCGCGAGGAGCAAGTTCTTGCCCAGCGCCATCTCGCCGTTCTCGGTGCAGGGTCCGTCCGCCAGAACCTGACCGGCCTCGACGCGGTCACCCTCGTCGACGATCGGACGCTGGTTGGCGCAGGTGCCCTGGTTCGAGCGCGCGAACTTGCGCATCCGGTAGGTCTTGCGGGTGCCGTCGTCGGCCATCACGGTGACGTAGTCGGCGGAGACCTCTTCGATCACGCCGGTCTTGTCGTTGATGATGACGTCGCCTGCGTCGACCGCAGCACGCAGTTCCATACCGGTTCCGACGAGCGGAGCTTCGCTGCGCACGAGGGGAACGGCCTGACGCTGCATGTTCGCGCCCATCAGGGCACGGTTGGCGTCGTCGTGCTCGAGGAACGGAATCATCGCGGTTGCGACGGACACCATCTGACGAGGCGAGACGTCCATGTAGTCGACATCGAGGGACGAGACGAACTCGACCTCGCCGCCCTTACGACGAACGAGAATCTTCTCGTCGACGAACTTGCCGGTGGTGTCGATGGACGAGTTGGCCTGCGCCACGACGTGGCGGTCCTCCTCGTCGGCGGTCAGGTAGTCGACGTCGTCGGTGACCTGTCCTTCGACGACCTTGCGGTACGGCGTCTCGATGAACCCGAACGGGTTCACGCGGGCGTACACCGACAGCGATCCGATCAGGCCGATGTTCGGGCCTTCCGGGGTCTCGATCGGGCACATACGGCCGTAGTGCGAGGGGTGCACGTCACGAACTTCGAGGCCGGCGCGCTCACGTGAGAGACCGCCGGGTCCCAGTGCCGAGAGGCGACGCTTGTGCGTCAGACCCGACAGCGGGTTGTTCTGGTCCATGAACTGCGAGAGCTGCGAGGTTCCGAAGAACTCCTTGATGGCAGCGACCACGGGACGGATGTTGATCAGGGTCTGCGGCGTAATGGCCTCGACGTCCTGAGTCGTCATACGTTCGCGGACCACGCGCTCCATGCGGGACAGGCCCACGCGGATCTGGTTCTGGATGAGCTCGCCGACGGTACGCAGACGACGGTTACCGAAGTGGTCGATGTCGTCGACCTCGACGGGAACTTCTTCGCCGCCGGGGGCAGTCATGGCCGTCTCGCCCGCGTGCAGACGCACGAGGTACTCGATGGTTGCGACGATGTCCTCTTCGGTGAGAGTCGATGCCACGATCGGCTCGCCCAGGTTCAGGCCGAGCTTCTTGTTGATCTTGTAGCGACCCACGCGAGCGAGGTCGTAGCGCTTCTCCTTGAAGAACAGGTTCTCCAGCAGTGTCTGCGCGGACTCCTTCGTGGGCGGCTCGCCCGGACGGAGCTTGCGGTAGATGTCGAGCAGCGCCTCGTCGGTGCCGGCGGTGTTGTCCTTCTCCAGCGTGGCCATGAGGATCTCCGAGAAGCCGAAGCGCTCGGTGATCTGCTCGGTGGTCCAGCCCAGTGCCTTCAGCAGGACGGTGACGGGCTGACGACGCTTGCGGTCGATACGCACGCCGACGGTGTCGCGCTTGTCGACGTCGAACTCGAGCCATGCGCCGCGGCCCGGGATGACCTTGACGCTGTGCAGATCCTTTTCGGTGGTCTTGTCGACCGAATGGTCGAAGTAGACGCCCGGCGAACGGACGAGCTGCGACACGACGACGCGCTCGGTGCCGTTGATGATGAAGGTGCCCTTGTCGGTCATCATCGGGAAATCACCCATGAAGACCGTCTGGCTCTTGATCTCGCCGGTGTTGTTGTTGATGAACTCCGCGGTGACGAACAACGGCGCCGCGTAGGTCATGTCCTTGTCCTTGCACTCGTCGATCGAGGCCTTGACCTCGTCGAAGCGTGGGTCGGAGAACGACAGGGACATCGAACCGGAGAAGTCCTCGATGGGCGAGAGCTCGGTCAGGATGTCTTCCAGACCTCCACTCGCGGAGCTGTCACCGCGCGCTTCGGCGCGGTCCTTCCAGCTCTGGGCACCGACGAGCCATTCGAACGAATCCGTCTGTAGATCAAGTAGCCCCGGCACTTCGAGTGGTTCGCGAATTTTCGCGAACGACACCCTCTTCGGGGCTCCGGGAGTTCCGGTGTTGTCCTTGGTCTGGGTGGAGACTGCCAAGATGCATTCCTTCCAGCACCTCACGCGGGTCGCTGCTACGCCATAGACAAAGGCGCCTGCGACCATCGCTGTATCTGCTTGTTCCTAGGGACACTGTTTCTTCAGAAACCGGCTGGTGGCGACCCGAACAAGACCTCAATACGAACAGACTTCAGCACACAAGACGGTTCGAGATCTGGAAGTGGACAGGAGGCACCCAGCGCAACGTCCAAAAGTACCCCCAAACGGGGAAAGATGCAACCTACTACTTACTCACGGTTCACGCCGGCAAGTTCGACAACTCCGGTGCCTCCATTTGCGCCGTCGTCGTGCTCACTTGCTTCTACTGCGTTCGACTCACGTGGTGTTCGTTCGTGCAGGAACAGATTGGACCCTCGCACCGCCCCGCGTCAAGACCGAACGCGGCGTTTCGCTACCCGATTTGTTGTCAGGGCCGATTCGACACGGCCCGCTAACGGTTGTCGATCTGCGAAATCAGCCATTTTCCGTCGACCCTCGTCATCGTCACGACGACAGGCGTCTGGACGGTTCCCTGATCGACCCCGTCCTGATTCGCGGAGATGTCCATGCTCGCGACGATCTGGGCGTTGTCGTCCTGGAGCACGGAGACGCCGATGTCGGTGACGACGGCGACCGATGTCGTCTTCGTCTGCAGCACACCCTGTTTCGTCTGCTCGGCGGATTCGTTGTACTCGTTCAGACGATCACCGTCGAGAACCGCGCGCGCCGCGTCCTGGTCCTGATCGATGGTGTCGACCTTGTAGCTGAACACCGTCTGCAGTGCGGTCGTGGCGGCTGCCGACACCTCGTTGGTGGCGGCATCGTCGATCCAGGCCTGATTGGTCACCTCGGTCGTACCGGGCTTCAGACCGGCCACGACGGCGACGATCGCGAACAACAGAGCCAGTACGGCAGCGGCGATCGTGACGCGCGCCATCTTGCGACTGTGTGGGCGATCGGGCGCTACCTGTGGATAGTCGCTCTGATCCGTTTTCGGCTTGGACAGCCGATAGGGGGCGGTCGCCTTCTTCTTCTTGGTCCCGGTCGATTCCTCGATGGACTCGGCTTCCTGAGCCGTCGACGCCGGCTCGGCGGCGATGCTGCCCAACTTGGCGGGCTGCGCCGGCTTACCGGCGTAGTCGTTCAGCGTGGTCGCCTTGGCCGGTGCCTGCTTCCCGAGATCGACCGACGCGGAGGCCTTCTCCTCGGGCGCCTGACTCTCCGGTGCGACCGGCTTCTCGCCCGCCGGGACACCGGTGCGGCCGGCGACACGGGGGCGCCGTGACGGTCCGGTCGGATTCTGGCGGCGGGGTGGGGGCACTGGTCCTACTCCTTCGTAAGCATTACTGGCCGCCGGTTGCGGGGGCCGGTGTCGCGGCAGGCGCGGGTGTGTCCGTCGCGGCAGGCGCGGGGGTATCTGTGGGCGCAGGAGTGTCCGTCGGCGCCGGGGTGTCGGTCGTCGGGGCATCCAGCGGAATCCGTTGTCCGATCGGCTGGATCTTCGTCGCCTTCCACACTCCGCCGTCGACGGTCATGTCCAGGCGCAGGGTCGAGATGAACAACTCTTCCGCCGCGTCCGGCCGCTTCGTGTCGGTTTGCAACACGATGAGCGACGACGCCGTGTCGTCGTCCTCGTTGAACGACACCAGCGCGGCGTGTTGAACCGTGGCGGTGGTGACGACATTCGAGGACTGAAACTGTTCGCGGAACTGATCTTTCGTGTCGGTCAGCCCCTTGACGAGCTCGTCACCGGTGATGGACGACTCGATGTCCGCGAACGTCTGGTCCAGGTTGTTCGAATCGACCGAATTGAGGTTGATCGCGGCTTGTCGTGAACCGGCCAGGGCGTCGTCGCGTGCCGTCGCAGTGGCCGATGCGGTCCGCGCATGCGCCCACCCGACTCCGAGCAGGATGGCGAGGACGAGTGCGACCGCGAGAGCGACCACCGCGACGATCAACCCGACAATCCTGAGCCGGTCCCCGCCGGAAGTTTCGGCGTTCACAGTGCTCGTCACGTCAGCGACCATACCCTTTCGCCGAATGGACCCCATCGAACCGCGTCAGCCATCGGAGAAGACTTCTCAACGCTTCGGTGTCACTCCCAGCAACGTTGCCAGCTGCGTCGCAATCGGGTTGAGGTTCAACGGTTCCGGAGCAACCTTCGGCTTGCCGTCCCACGGCTGCGAGACCTGGGGATCGCCGTAGACGATGCTGTTGGCGTCGCGCACTCCCGTGGTGGATCCGTGCGGCACGGTGCAATTGGCGTCGAGGTTCAGCGGGAAATCCTGCTGAGTGTCGTCGAAGTCCGGATTCTTGGCCTTCTCCTCCGCGAGGATCGCCTGTGTTCCCTCGTAGCCGACGGTGCACGGGGGCGGGTTGTTGACTTCGAGCAGGATGCCCTGGTGGATCGTGCCGTCGCCGGGCGACACGGATGCTGCACCCGACGCCAGCGCCGGGAGGAACTGCAGCAGCGGGCGAAGGGCGAAGGCACGCGGACTGAGCGAACGTCCCAGATCGGCCAGGTTCGTCAGGTTGGACGTCAGCGACGGTCCGGCCTGCGCCACGAGGGCGCCGACCTCGTTGCTGGCCGGCGTTCCGTTGTCGATCAGTCGGCGAATGTCGGGGTCGTTCGCCCGGATCTGAGCGGTCACCAGGTTCAGGTCGTTGCTGAACTGCTGGATGGACGACGACTGTTCGCTCTGTGTGTCGAGGACGGTACGGCTGTCCCGGATCAGCGTCAGTGTCTGCGGCAGGGCCTCGAGACCGGCCTCCGAGAACGTGTCGAGCGACGTGACGAGGGTCTGGAGATCGTCACCCTTGCCGTCGAAGCCGGCCCCGAGTTCGGTCACCAGCGTGTTCAATTTGTCGATGGGGACCGACTTCGCCAGCGTGTCGACGTTGGCGAGCAGGTTCTCGACAGGCGTCGGGATCGACGTGTCGTCGGCGCTGATCACCGAACCGTCCTGCAGGTACGGACCCTGGTCGGTGGTCGGCTGAATGTCGACGTACTGCTCGCCGATCGCAGACCGGTTGGCGACGACGGCCTTGGCTTCCGACGGAATGTCGATACCACCACTGGTGAGCAGGAGGTCGACCTCCACGCCCTGGTCGGTCAAGTTCAGGGAACCGACCCGACCGACGGACACACCGCGGTAGGTCACCTCGGCGTTGGTGAAGATGCCGCCGGAGTCGGCGAAGTTGGCCTTGACCGTGTACTGCCCGAAGCCGAGCAGCTGATCGAGGCGGACGTATTTTCCACCGACGTAGACCAGTCCGAGGATGGCGATGACGATGAACGCGATGAGCTGAAAGCGAACGAGTCTCGATCTCATAGTCAGCCTCCGTTCTGGGGAGCAGGAGCAGCGATGCCGAACTGCTGGAGAAGCCCGTCGAGCGGGTTGGCCGGGGCGATCACAGGACCGGGAACACCCGGGGCCGGCGTGGGACGAGGCACGATCGGCGGCAACGGCAGCAGCGAGATCGTCGGGAAGGCCGGACGAGCCCCGTTGCCGTTGTAGTACGGGTTCGCGGGATCGACCTGGGGCAGCGGCGTTCCGTACTTCGGAGGGCTGTAGATGGGGTCACCCTCGCCGACACCGAACGCCGACAACTGGTTGCCGATCTGCAGATCCACGCTCAGGAAGAGGTTCACGGATCCGCCCTGGGTGATCTTCTCGACACCGTCCGGGAACGGGAACGTCGGAACGAACTTGAGGTCGGTGATCAGGTCGTCGCCGGACTTCGCGAGCTCCTGCAACGTCGGCCGCAAGGCGCGCAGGTCGGCGATGATGTCGTCCTTGGACTGGTTCAGCACGTCGGTACCGACCGCACCGAGTCGGTCGACCTGTCCGAGCAGCTCGGTCAGCTGCGGACGCTGTTCCTCGAGAACACCCGTCGCGACGGGGAGATCCTTCAGAATGCGTTCGATCTGCTCGGTCTGCTGGTTCACCGTCCCGGTGAGGGTGTCGAGGCCGTCGAGCGCACGGGTGATGTCGTTCTTCTGATCGTCGAGACCGGCGATCAGAGTGTTGGCGTTGTCCAGAAGGCTGCGCACCTTGTCCTCACGACCGGAGAACGCAGTGTTCAGCTCCTTGACGATCGGCGCGAGCTGGGCGATACCGCCACCGTTCAGCAGCATCGACAGCGCGCCGAGGACCTGCTCGATGTCGGTCGCGTGCCGCGTGCGTTCCAGCGGCACCGTGTCGCCGCTCTGCAGACGAGCCGATTCCGGGTTGTCCTTGGGGGCGGACAGTGACACGAACTTCTCGCCGAGGAGGTTGGTCTGTTCCACCGACGCGGTCGCGTTGGCGGGCAGGTCGACGTCCGAGTTCAGCGTGACGTTCACGTCTGCGGTCCATCCGTCCCGCGGGACGGACACCGAGGTGACTCGACCGACCGGCACACCGTCGACCTTCACCGTCGACTGCGGGACCAGGTCGAGCACGTCGTCGAACTGGAGCGTCAAGGTCATCGGGTTGTCACCCACGTCCGCACCACCGGGCAGGGGGATGGCGTAGATGCCCTGGGATCCGCATGAGGTGAGGGTCAGGGCCACGACGCATGCACTCGCGCCGGCGAAGATCGCTTTCTTCTTCATCACTGGCCTCCCGTGCTCAGCTCGAGGCCGGGCAGATTCGCCTCGCCGATACGCGGTGACTGAATACCCGGTTGCGTTCCCGGCTCGACGTTGCGCTGCTCGTTGTCCGCGGTCAGCAGACCGAACGGGAGGATGAGGGTCGGTGTCTTCACACCGGCGACGGCCTGGTCGACGATGCTCTTGCAGTTGTCGACGATCGGCTGCATCTGCCGTCCGAGCGCCTCGAACTGCGGGTCACCGGGCCTGAGCTTCTGCAGGTCGATCAGGCTGCAGAACAACTGGGAGGGATCCTGGAACTCCTTGAAGTTGACGCGCGAATCCAAGGTGCCGGTTTCCGCGTTGTAGGAGTTGACGACGTTCGAGATGGCCAACGGGAGCAGCGTCAACGTGTCGACGAGGTTCTGCTTGTTGTCCGCGAGGATCTGCGTCGTCGGGGCCAGGTTGTCGAGATCGGACGTCAGCTTCTCGCGATTGTCGCGCACGAACGTCGCGACGTCGCCGAGGGTCACCGACAGCTGAGACACGGCCTGGTTCAAGTCTTCTCGCTCACCGGACAGGAAGCTGGTGAGGTCGGAGAGTTGGGTGTTGAACTGGCGGACCTGCGCGTCGTTCTGCGCGAGCGCAGTGACGAAGGTCTGCAGGTTCTTCACGGTGTCGAACAGGTCGCCGCGGTAGGAATTGAGCGTGTCCACCGCACCGGACAGCTGCGTGATCGAGTTGTTGAGCGCCTCACCGTTGCCGGCCAGGTTGTCCGCGCCGGTGGTCACCAGGTCGGAGACAGCGCCGTTCTTGTTGGCGCCGTTGGGGCCCAACGCTTCCGAGAGCTGGTCGATGCTCGAGTACAGCTGATCGACCTCCACCGGCGTCGCAGTGTTCTCGAGCGGAATGGTCGTTCCGGACGACATCTTCTCGCCGCCGGTGTACGCCGGTGCGAGCTGGACATAGCGATCGGCGACGACGGACGGTGCGATCTGCACGGCCTTGGCCGTGGCCGGGATGTCGACTCCGCGATCCACCCGCAGCTCGACGCGAACCTGGTCGCCCAGTGGCTCGACCTTGGTGACCGACCCGACCTTGACGCCGAGGACGCGTACGTCCGTGCCCTCGTACACGCCGACGCTCTTGTCGAAATACGTTGTGATGGCGGTTGTTCCGGCTCGGAAGAAGACCCACCACAGCACACCGGCGACCACGAGTACGGCAACCAGAGCGCCCGCGATCAGGGGGATGTTCTTCTTGTTGAACACAGTCGTCATGTCATGCCCCCGGACTACGAACGGGATCGACACCAAGGGTGCGAATGGGCTCGCGGTACCCGGGGATGTCCGGTAGGCCCGGCGGGAACGCGTTGACGATGACCTGATCGAACCACCGGCCGTTACCGACGATGTTCGAGTACAGGCGGACGAACGGTGAGTACAACTCGATGGCCTTCGCGAGATTCTGGTTGTTGTTCTTCAGGATGTCGATGACTCCGCCGAGTTGGTCGAGCGCCGGTCCGATCTGCGCCTCGTTGTCCCGGATCAATCCGGTGAGCTGCTGCGAGATGCGCTGCACTCCCGTGAGGAGCGCCGCAATGGATCGCTGTCGCTCGTTGAGTTCCTGCACCAGCGAGGCACCGTCGGAGATCAGCTTCGTGAACTCCTGGTTGCGATCCGCGAGGACCTTGGTGGTCTTGGTGGTGGCGTCGAACAATGTGCGCAACGAGTCGTCGCGCGAGGCGATGGTCTGCGACAACCGGCTGACCCCGTCGAGGGACGCGCGGATGTTGTCCGGCGTCTGCGAGAACGCGGCCGAGAGCGTCTCCATGCTCGTCGCGAGTTGCTCGGTGTCGATGTCACCGGCAGTGCGGCCCGCGTCGGAGAAGGCGTCGATGACGTCGTACGGCGACGTGGTGCGCTCCAGAGGAATGGGGTCCTTCGTGTTCAGCCGCTCCGTGCCCTTGGGCTCGAGCGACAGATACTTCTGTCCGAGAACGGTTTTGATCTGAATCGACGCCGTGCTCTGGTCTCCGACCCACGCGTCCTTGACGTCGAACTTCACCTTGACCCGATCACCGTCGAGCGAGACGTCGGTGACCTTGCCGACCTTCACGCCGGCGATGCGAACCTCGTTGCTGGCCTTGAGCCCGGCCGCTTCGGAGAACTCGGCGGTGTATTTCGACCCGGCGCCGAGAATCGGCAGCGAGTCCAGGAAGAAGGCGGAGGCCACCAACATCAGAATGATGAAGATGCCGAGTCCGCCCGCGACCGCGGGACGACGACGACGAGATGGCATTACTGGATACCTCCGGCCGCACACCGCTTTGCCGAGTTGGTGTAGAGCGGCTGATTGATCGTGGGAAGGCCGGTCGGGAGGTTCAGGTTGGGCGAGTAACCGGGACCCGCAACGATGTCGATTCCGCAGAGGTAGAACTGGAACCACGAACCGTAGCTGGCCACACGAACGAGCTTGTCCAGCTTGATCGGCAGGTTCGACAGGATGCCGTTGACCTCCGGCGCACGAGCGTTGAGCTTCGCCGACAGGTCGTTCACCGCGGAGATGGTGCCCTGGACCGCCGGCCGCGACGGTTCGAGGACGTCCGCGGTCGCGTTGGTGAGTCCGGCGAGCGACGTGATCGCCGACCCGACGGTTCCGCGATCGGCCGCAAGGCCCGAGACCAACTTCTGCGTGTTGACGATCAGGTCGTTCAAGCCGGTGTCGTTCTTGTTCACCGTCGCCAGGACACCGTTCAGGTTGTCGATTACCTGCCCGATGACCTGATCCTTGTCGGCGACGGTGTTCGTCAGGCTGGCCGTGTTGGCGACCAGATCGCCGATGGTTCCGGCCTCACCCTGGAATACCTGGATGATCTCGAACGACAGCTTGTTCACGTCGTCGGCGGTCAACGTCTGGAACAGCGGGCGGAAGCCGTTGAAGAGCGTCGTGAGGTTCACGGCCGGCTTGGTGCGCTCGAGCGGAATCGTGGCACCGCTGTTGATCTTCTCGCCCTGGTTTCCGGTTCCCTGCTCGAGCGCGATGTAGCGCTGACCGATGAGGTTGCGGTACCGGATGGTGGCAGTGGTGCTGGCGGGCAACGAACTTCGGTTGTCCACCGAGAACTCGACCTTCGCCCGGTCGCGGTCGTAGATCTCGATGCTCTGCACCTGACCCACTCGCACACCGGCAATGCGAATCTCGTCGCCCTTGTTGAGCGACGCGACGTCGGTGAAGATCGCGGAGAACTTCTCGCCGCCCCCACCCGAGCCGTTGGCGATGGTGAGCGCGAGCGCGCCCGTGGCGATGATCGTCACGATGGCGAACGCGATCAACTTGAGCAGTGGTGCGAGGAGGCCTCTCACTGGACGTTCACCTCCTGTCCGCGCAGGGCGGGAGCGCCGACGAGCGTCGTCCACGCGGGAACGTCGGCCGGCGAGATGCCGTTGGCGGATCCGTAGACGACGGCGAGGGTGTTGCGCTCGGCGTCCGAGCCGGCGTACGACGCCGGGGTGACGGGGTCACCGGTGGCCGTGGTGGCGTCCGTGCCCGTTTCCGACGACGGGAACTGCGAGTCCTGGGGCGACGCGAGCATCTGGATGTCGCGCGGACCCGGGTTACGGGACGGCACCTGGTACGAACCGTCGTTGACCGAACCGCCCGGGTACTGGGGAAAGAACTTGCCCGGCTGCTGCACTCCGTCGAAGCACGACGGACCACGGTCGTCGAACAGTCGCGGCTCGTCCTGGTTGGGCAGGTAAGCGCCCTTCGGGTTCACGAAGTTGATCGTGCCGCGCACGCCCGGATACGGATCGTCGACGGCCAGGATGTTCTTGGCCTCCTCGGCGATCGGGACGAACTTCGACAGCATGCATCCGGTGGACGGTGAGTACCGCGCGAGCAGCTCGAGTGCTTCGCGCGAGTCGGCCGCGATCGAGATGATCGAGCTCCTGTTCGTTTCGAGAAGATCCGCGGTCGACGACGAGGTCGATGTCGCCGACGCGAGAAGGACGTCGATCGCACTCTTCTTCTCCACCACCGTGTTTCCGGTGACCGAGAGGTTGTCGAGAGCGTCGACCAGATCAGGCGCTGCCGTGCTGTAGGTCTGCGACAGATCCGCGAGACCCACCAGGTCCTGCTGGATGTTCGGCAGTTCGGTGTTCAGTCCGGCGAAGATCGTCTCGAGACGGTCGATGGACAGTCCGAGCGACTCACCCCGACCCTGCAACGCCTGGTTCAACGCGCCGAGGGTGTTCGAAAGATCCTGCGGCGGAATAGCGTCGAGCAACGGCAGCAGCGAATCGAGGAGCTGACCGACCTCGATGGCGTTACCGCTCTTGTCCTGCTGGATGACGGCGCCGTCGGAGATGCCCTTGGTGGCGGAGGCTCCGTCGGGAATCTGCAGTGCGACGTAGCGCTCGCCGAACAGCGTCTTCGGCAGCAGTCGCGCCGTGACGTTGGACGGGATGGTGCGAGCCTGATCGGGATCGAGCGCGAGGACCGAGGTGACCTCGCCGTTCTCGGTGCTGGCCGACCGCACCTCGCCGACGATGACGCCGCGAATCTTCACGTCGGCGTTGGCGGGCAACGCATTTCCGACGGTGTCGGTGACGAGGTCGACGTTGACGACCGTCTTGAAGGTCTTGAGGTAGGTGGCGATGCTCCAGGCGATGAACAGGGCGACCACCAGGAAGAAGGCGACACCCAGAATTCGGCGGCGGAGCGGTGATGTCGACGTATTCATCCTGCGACTCGCACGGTAGTGGTGGTTCCCCAGATCGCGAGACTGAGGAAGAAGTTCAGGACGGCAATGGTGACCAGTGCTGCGCGGACGGCGCGACCCACGGCCACACCGACGCCGGCCGGTCCGCCCGAGGCGTGAAAGCCGTAGTAGCAGTGGATCATGATGAGCACGAAGGCGAAGACGAGGACCTTCGCGAAGGAGTAGAGCACGTCCTCCGGCGGCAGGAACAGGTTGAAGTAGTGGTCGTACGAACCACTCGACTGCCCGTTGAAGATCGTGCTGACGAGGCGGGAGGCGAGGTACGCCGACAGCAGGCCCACGATGTAGAGCGGGATGACGGCGACGAAGCCGGCGATCATGCGGGTGGAGACGAGGAACGGAACCGACGGAACGGCCATGACCTCGAGCGCGTCGATCTCCTCCGAGATCCTCATGGCACCGAGCTGCGCGGTGAAGCCACAGCCCACGGTGGCCGAAAGGGCAAGCGCCGCAACGATGGGCGCGATCTCACGAGTATTGACGTAGGCGGACAGGAATCCCGTGAGCACCGAGCTGCCGAGCTGGTCCAGCGCCGCGAAACCCTGCAGCCCGACGACCACACCGGTGAAGCCGGACATCATCAGGATGACGCCGATGGTGCCGCCGATGACCGCGAGCGCACCACTGCCGAAGGTGACCTCGGCGAGCAGTCGCAGCGTCTCCTTCTTGTAGTGCACCACGGTTCGGGGGATCCACCCGATGGCGCGTCCGTAGAACGACATCTGCTCGCCGGCACGATCGAGGACGCCGACCGGCGCCTTCGCCGCGTGGCGCAACCGGAGGAGGGTGCGGTCTCCGCGACCACGTGCGATTACCACCTCACGCCCCCTTCGCCGGAACGATCTGCAGGTAGACCAGCGTCATGACGAGGTTGGCCAGGAACAGCATGAGGAAGGTGATGACGACCGTCTGGTTGACGGCCTCGCCCACACCCTTCGGGCCCGGGTTGGGGTGAAGTCCCTTGTACGAGGCGATGACGCCCGCGATCAGGCCGAACAGCACGGCCTTGATCTCGCCGACCCAGAGGTCGGGGAGTTGCGCAAGCGCACCGAAGGATGCCAGGTACGCACCGGGCGTTCCGTCTTGAAGGATGACGTTGAAGAAGTAGCCACCGGCGATGCCGACGACGGACACCAGTCCGTTCAGGAGCAGGGCCACCAGAATCATGGCGAGCACGCGCGGAACCACAAGGCGCTGAATCGGATTGATGCCGAGAACTTCCATGGCGTCGATCTCTTCGCGGATGGTTCGCGAACCCAGGTCTGCCGTCACCGCCGAGCCGGCGGCACCGGCGATGAGCAGCGCGACCACGATGGGACTGCCCTGCTGCACGACGGCCAACACGCTGGCCGCGCCGGTGAAGGATTCCGCACCGAGCTGCTTGATCAGCGAACCGGTCTGCAAGGACACCACGGCGCCGAACGGGATGGCGACCAAGGCGGTCGGGAGGATCGTGACGCTGGCGATGAACCAGGCCTGCTCGATGAACTCCCGGAACTGGAAGGGCCGCCGGAATGTTTCCCGGACGACCTCGACCAGCAATTCGACGATATTGCCCGCTTGACTCAGCGCGGCGTTACCCGATCGTAGGACCGGGTTCTTCGTTTTAGCCATTACTGGGGGTTATCTCCAAGATCCCGACTGAGGTGAATCGTAAGCGGGCTCACGGTAGTTGCCGTAGCCGTCCTGCTGTCCATCGTCGTAACGGCGGTCGTCCCCTCGACCGTCGTTGCCCTGGTTACCGTGCTCGTCGTTCTGGCGGTCGGCCTCGTCGAGGCTTTCCTGAATTGCCTGCTGGGCGCTGTCCGGCAGCTCGTGCATGATGCCACGGACGCGCTCGCGGCGACGGTCGACGGCCTGGCGGTACGGCATCCCGGGGGCCGGCTCCATCTGCGGCATGATGCCCTCGACGTCTTCGACGCCGCCGAGGTTGTGGCCGGCGTCCGCGAGCTTCTGCTCCTCGCGCATCTGCGACTCGTCCTTCTCCTCGGACATGCCGATCGGGCCGATCATCGTGCCGTTGAGGAACTGCTTCACGGCCGGCTCGTCCGATGTGAGCAGAACTTCGCGCGGTCCGAACATGACGAGCTTCTTGCGGAAGAGCATCCCGATGTTGTCCGGCACCGTGCGCGCGAGGTTGATGTTGTGCGTCACGATCAACGTGGTCGCGTCGATCTGGGCGTTGATGTTGAGCAGCAACTGCGAGATGTACGTGGTGCGGACGGGATCGAGGCCCGAGTCGGGCTCGTCGACGAGGATGATCTCGGGGTCCAACACCAGGGCGCGGGCGAGGCCGGCGCGCTTGCGCATACCGCCGGAGATCTCACCGGGAAGCTTGTCCTCGGCGCCGGTCAGACCGACGAGTTCGAGCTTGTCCATCACGATCGAGCGAATCTCGGATTCCTTCTTCTTCGTGTGCTCACGAAGTGGGAACGCCGTGTTGTCGTAGAGGTTCATGGAGCCGAACAGGGCGCCGTCCTGGAACAGCACACCGAAGAGCTTGCGGATCTCGTAGAGCTCCTTCGAGGAGCACTCCATGATGTTGGTTCCGTCGATCCAGATCTCGCCCTCTTCCGGGCGAAGCAGCCCGATCAGCGACTTCAGGAAGACGGACTTACCGGTGCCCGACGGGCCGAGAAGTGCACTGACTTCGCCCTGGGGCAACGTCAGCGTGACGTCCTGCCAGATTTTCTGAACGCCGAACGACTTGGTGAGCCCCTTGACCGAAACTTCTACACCCACGACCGATTCCTCCCAGCTCGTCACACATCGCCCGTACCGATCAGCTGTGTGCGTGGCGTCACTCTAACTCAGAGCAAGTGTGGTCGACGACAGGCAGACTACCGATCGGTAACCGTCCCCCCGACGAGACAGGTTATCCGTTAGCAGTGTGACTGATGATGCCCGTCGAGTACATGCGAATGCACTTCCCGGAACCGATTTCCGTGTACTCCGGCACCGATGTTGTGGCAGCCCTACTATCCGCACCCGCCCTTCGTTGTGACGAGACACCGACTTCGTCGCGGGTGCCGCCAGGGTCCGGGAATGCTCTCTCGATCAACGCTTTCCGCAGGTAGGTTGGCCGCGGGTGTGGGTCGCCGCGCCGCAACCAGGGGGCACAGAATTCGATGAGCAGCACCGGTCATCTCACCTCGACGTCCGATCTCACCCGTCGCAGACAGCTCGCCGCCTTCGGCGTCATCTGCATTGCCGAACTCCTGATCGTGCTCGACATGACGGTCATCAACGTGGCACTTCCCTCCATCGGGATCGAGCTCGAAACCGGAATTTCGGGCCTGCAATGGATCGTCGACGCGTACACACTGACCTTCTCGGGCCTTCTGCTCGCTTTCGGAAATCTCGGTGACCGCTACGGGCGACGCCGACTCCTCCTCATCGGCCTGACCGGACTCGGGCTGACGTGCATCATCGGCGCCCTCGGCGACACTCTCGAGCAAGTGATCACCTCACGTGCGCTGATGGGCGTCTTCGCCGCCGTGGTTCTGCCCGCCACCCTCGCCGTCATCACCAACCTGTTCCCGAAGCCGAAGGAACGCGCCCTCGCCATCGGTGTGTGGTCGTCGATCGCGGGTGTCGCGGTGGCGATCGGGCCGATATCCGGCGGATGGCTTCTCGAGCACTTCTCGTGGCACTCGGTGTTCTGGCTCAACGTTCCGGTCGCCATCGTCGCCGTCGCCGCTGTGGCCGTCGTGGTGCCGGAGTCCAAGGCGTCGGTCGTCGGCCCGCTCGACGTCGTCGGCGTCCTCTTGTCCATTGCCGGTGTGTCGTTGTTGGTGTTCATCGTCATCGAGGCGCCGAAGTTCGGGTGGCTCTCGGTGACGACGCTGGGAGGTTTCGCCCTGTCGGTCGCGCTGCTGGTCGGGTTCGTCTACCGCGAACTGCACACCGAGTCCCCGGTTCTCGACGTGACGCTGTTCAAGATCAGGCCGTTCGCGTGGCCTGCTGTGGCGATCGCCGTCGGATACTTCAGCCTCTTCGGATTCCTGTTCCTCATCACTCAGTACTTCCAGGGAGTTCGCGAATACAGTCCGCTGGCGTTCGGTATCGCGACGCTTCCGTTCGCCGCGGCTCTGGCGGTGAGCTCCCCCGCCGCCACCCTGATCGCTCAGAAGATCGGCACCATGCCGGTGCTCGTCACCGGTCTGATCCTGATCGGCGCCGGACTCCTGGTGGCCGGGCAGGTCGAGCTGACCAGCTCCTATCTGACGCTGGTGCTGCCTGCGATGTTGTTGCTGGCGGTCGGCATCGCGATCATCCAGGGGCCGGCGACGGAGTCGATCATGTCCTCGCTCCCCCTCGACGAAGCCGGCGCAGGTTCGGCGGTCAACGACACCACCCGCGAGATCGGCGGCACGCTCGGCGTCGCCGTCCTCGGGTCCATCGTGGCCTCCTACTACGTGAGCACCGTCAAACCGCTCGTCGACGCCATCCCGAACGCGATGATCACCGATACCGAACGCGGGTACGCAACATCCAGCGTGCTGAGCGTGATCGAACTGCAGAAGCGCGAGATCCCGGCGATGTTCGAGCCGTCGCGGCAACAGCTGATCATGCAGATGAAGGAAGCGGCGCTGCGCGGATCCGAGGTGGCCGCCTACTTCGGCGCCGCGGCCGTGTTCATCTGTGCTGCAGTCGTTTTCGTGATGCTGCCGAGGCAGTACCGCACGACCGGGATGTTGGCGATCACCGACGATGACGGTGAAGAGATTTCGGTGACGAAGTGAAGGTTGCGGTCACCGGCGCGACGAGCGACTTCGGCGCCGCCATTCTTCCTGTGCTGCTGGCGGATCCGGAGATCACCTCGGTGGTCGGCCTGGGTCGGCGGGCGCCACGCCTGACCCACCCGAAACTGCAGTCGGTCTCGGTCGACATCCGATCCCCCGACCTGGTCGAGGTGTTCCGCGGGGTCGACGTCGTGATTCACCTGGCCTTCGTGGTCGAGGAGGCACGAGACAAGTCGGCAATTCACGACGTGAACATCGGCGGGTCCCGCAACACGGTCGACTGCGCGCACCGCGCCGGTGTACAGAACCTCGTGATCGCCTCGAGCGTGAGCGTCTACGGCAGCGAGGACATCGCCGTGCCGGTGACGGAAGAGGAATTTCCACTCTCGGATCCCCTGCGGTACTACTTCTTCGACAAAGCGGAGGTCGAGCACTTCGTCGAGTGGTGGCTGCGCCGCCACCCCGGCGAGATGGCCGTGTCGATGCTGCGTCCGACGTACGTGGTCGGTCCAGACTTCTCGAACGACGGCATCGACACCCTCACCCAGTCGGTGGTCGCGTTCCCCGACCCCGATCACGCGAACTACCAGTTCATCCACCAGGACGACCTGGCCGATGCCTTCCACCGAGCGGTCAAGACTCCGCTGACCGGACCGTTCAATCTCGGCCCGCGCGACTGGCTCGGCGTGCGCGCGTTGGCTCGCATGCAGGGCCAGCTCGTGCTGAAGGTTCCGGGAAAGCTGTTGCGCGGGTTCGTGAACACCGCCTATGCGGTGCGCGTGCTCCCGTTCTCCTCGCACTGGATCTCGTCCGGCGAGGCAGCGGTGGACTCGACGCATTTCGAGCGGTCCACCGGATGGGTTCCGTCCATGACGTCCGCGGAGGCAGCGGCGATCATGATCCTGCTCCGCGGTCGACCCGTCATGACGCGCGAGCACGCTCTGCGCGGACATCGAGCATGCGAGGCCGTGGCCGCAGCCGCGACGGTTCGGGTGCGAGCCTGGCCGCAGGTCGACCACGAGATCGAAGGCATTGCAGCAGCACTCGATCGAGCTCTGTCCCTCGTCGAGCACGACCGGGTCGACACGCCGTCCGGTTCGGTGCACGTCGAGGTGCACATCAGTGAGTCGCCGCATGCTGCAGTCGTGATTCCGGTCCCGACGGGTCTGCACGCGCGGTACCTCAGCGCGCTCGCGCGCACGATCGCGGACAGCGGCGTCTCGGTCGTCCTCGTCGACCTCCCCGGCCACGGCGCCAGTACGGGCCGTCGTGGGCGGGCCACCAAGTCACAGGTGACCGAAGCACTCGCGTCGGCGGCCGAGTGGGCACGCACCCGTTTCGGACAGGAGCCGACCGTCGTCGACATCCCGAGCGGCGGCGTCGATACGCTCTCGACGGTCGAGCCCGCGGACGGCCTGCTCTCGGCGCACTCCGGTCTACGGATGCCGCAGCGACGACCGGACATGACGACCGCGACACGTGCCGTGCAGCAACGCTTCTCCGCCCCCGCGGGCGTGTTGTCAGGGACCGGTCAACGCGCTCTGCAGCAGGCGGTGCTCGAACACTTCAGTGGCGTGCGTTCAGCCAACCGAGGGTGAACTCTTTCTCGGCGGCGAAGCTCTTGTCGACCTCCCCGAGCATGATCTTCTCGACCACGGGACCCATGACGGGGATGGTCGAGGTGACGGTGCCGACGAAAATCAGACGACTCGTCGACTCGGACGTCGCCGTCATCGTGACGTCGCCCGCGATCACGATCGGGACACGCGACACCTCGAGTTCGTAACCACCCGAAGCCGATTGGTCGACGAGTGGGTCCCACCACTCCGTGCAGCGCGCCGACATGTCCGCACCGGCGAAGCGTCGCAACGCCTTCGGTAACATCTCGGCGTCGACGGCCTGGTCCACCACGGAGGTGGTCCGGCCGTCGACGCCGAAGAACTCGACCACCCGAGAACCGAGACCGAACTCCGAGACCCGGTCCTTCCAGTACATCTCACTGGTCAGCGCCCCGTACAACTCGGCCACGGTGCAGGGGTAATCGGTGTTCTGCTCGATCGGTTGCGCCACCTGCTACACCGACACCGACACCGGTTCGGCCTGCCGCAGCAGTCCGTGTCCGGCGATGACCTTGCTGATGACGTCGATGGTGCGGTCGAGTTGTTCGGTGGTGTGGTCGGCCTGGAGGCAGACCCGCAGCATGGCCGCACCCTGCGCCACCGCCGGGAATGTCGCGTAGGACACGAAGATTCCCTGGTCGTACACCTCTTTCCAGATGTTCATGGCCTTGAGGTCGTCGCGAATGTTGACGGGCACGATCGCAGAGATCATCTCGGTACCGTCCGGAAGTGGGGTGTTGGATTCGGTGCCGACGTCGACACCGGCAGCCGCCAGTCCGTCGTGCAGGTAGCGGGCATTTCCGAGTACCCGTCGCGAGCGCTCCTGCCCTTCGCTGCTGCGGGCGAGACGGATGGCCGCCTGCGCCGCACCGAGGGCAGCGGGGACCCCTGCGGTAGTGAACATGAATGTGCGTGCGTGACAACGCATTGCGTCCACGATGTCGGTGGAGCCGGCGACGAATCCGCCGGACGATCCCAGACCCTTGGAGAAGCAACCCATCCGTACGTCGACGTCGTCGGCGATACCGAACATCTCCGCCACGCCGGTGAGCTGCGGACCCATCACCGCGACGCTGTGCGCCTCGTCGACCATCAGGGCGGCGTCGTACTTCTCGCACAGCGCGGCGATCTCGACGAGCGGAGGCAGATCACCGTGCATGGAGTACAGGCCGTCGACCACCACCAGAATGGCACCCTCGGAGCGCGAGAGCTTTTCTTCGAGCTTGTCGACCTGGTTGTGACGGAACGCGCGAATGTTGGCCCGCGACAACCTGCATGCGTCGTAGATGGACGCGTGGGCGCCGGAGTCGACGACGACGGTGTCGCCCACACCGACAAGGGCACTGATGGCGCCGAGATTGGCCTGGTAGCCCGTGGTGAACACGATGGCGGCCTCGGTGCCGTGCCAGTCGGCCAGCTCGGCTTCGAGCTCCATGTGCAGGTCGATCGTTCCGTTCAGCAGACGACTGCCTGTGACGGTGGCGCCGTACTTGTCGAGCGCTGTGCGAGCACCCTCGACCACCAGCGGGTGATCGGCGAGGCCCATGTAGTTGTTCGAGCCCAACATGATTCGCTGCTGACCTTCCACGTCCACGATCGGTGCGTTCACCGACCGCATCACGCGGAAGAAGGGATTCTGATCGTGCTTGGTCAGCACTCGGTGCGCCCAGATGCGCTTGTCGTGCCTGATCCGGTCCAGCATTTTCTGAGAGCTCATGTGCGGTTCCCCAACCCTATCAACGTATCCGTGGTGTCCACGTAAGTTTCTTCGAAGTGCGCTCGGCTGCACAGTCCGAGACATGTTGCAGATCAACGTTACTCGTTGGTACAACCGGAAGTCGGCCACCGCGACTGGAAACCGCTCCATACCTACCGCGGCACTGTTGTGCGTGTTCACAGATCGCGCGAATAAGCCTCCGGCACGGCAAGACGGAGAGAGACGATCGAGCAAACCGTCTCGAATTCCGAGTGCCGGTCACCTTCGAGGAAGGTCTTGATGACTCTCACCGCACCGCAGATCGACGTGCCGCACACCACCTCACCCTCCACCGCCTCGAGAGTGATGGCTCACGAGAACGAGACCCTGCGACGACTCCTGCCCAGCCTCGCCGACTACCTCGCAGTGACTCCGCTGCTCGAGATGGAGACTCCGGGGTCGGGCGCCATCGCCGCGTTCCGCGACGCCGGTGGAACGGGCCTGATCGTCCCGACGGAGTTGGGCGGCATCGGTGCCAGCGCAGTCGACGCCATTGCCGTCCAACGCGCCATCGGTGCGGCGTCCCCCTCGCTCGCAGCGGCGACGACCATGCACCACCTCTCGATCGCCACCATCGTCGAAATCGCACTCGCCGGACCCGAGGAGGAACTGCCCCTCGTCGCCGGGCTCGTGGAGCAGCGCAGCATCATCGCGTCGGGATTCGCAGAGGGCAAGGGCAGCACGCTCGTTCCCTCCGTCAGCGCCGTCTACAAAGGCGGCGATTACATCGTCAGCGGGAGCAAGAAGCCCTGCAGCCTGTCCAAGTCGATGGATTTCCTAGCCGCCAGCGTCGCGGCGTCGGAAAAGAAGGGCGGCAAGACCCGTCGCGCGGTCGCATTGATCCCGGCGACGATGCCCGGGGTGTCGGTGCGGCCGTTCTGGTCGAGCCCCATCCTCGCCGGCGCCGAGAGCGAGGAGGTCGTGCTCGACGACGTGGAGATCCCCGTCGCCCTGACCATGATCGGCGCGCTCGACGATCCGGACGGTCAGCACGAACTCACCGGCTGGCTGTGGTTCGGCGTCCTCGCGTCGGCCGGGTACATCGGCGCCGCGTCGTCGCTGCTCGAGAAGATGATCGACAACCCGAAGATCGACGACGCCGCCTACGTGACCGCGGCGGCGGAGCTCGAGTCGTCGATGTGCGCCGTCGACGCGATCGCGCGGGCCATGGACGCCGGCGAGCGTGGCGCTGACATCTCCGCGCGACTGTTGTTCTGCCGCACGGCACTTCGAGGTGCGCTCACCCGTGCGGCCACCACCGCCGTGACCGCGCTGGGCGGAATCGCGTTCATCACCGACCCCGAGGTCGCGTACCTGCAGTCGGTGGTGCAAGCCTTCTCGTTCCATCCGCCGTCGATCCGCGAGACCAATACGGCGCTGGCGGCCTACCACCGCGGTGGGGAGTTCACGCTGGCGTAGGGGTGTACCTCGGGCGGTTGTGAAGCAATTACCGTGGTACGCGCGGCATTTCCTTCACAACCGCGGCGGGAACCCGCTTACTTCAACCTCTGTGGAGCGCTGGACGCTGCGCAGTCGCCGCCGCGGTAACGCCGGCGGAGGGTTGTGAAGCAATTACCGCGGTACGCGCGGCATTTCCTTCACAACCGCTAGGCGCTCGTACCCTCGGAACACAGCACAGCGGCCGCACCCCGTGAGGGATGCGGCCGCTGTGTGATGCTGGGTGGAGCTAGATCACTTGATGGAGATCTTCGCGCCGGCAGCTTCGAGCTTCTCCTTGGCTGCGTCGGCAGCGGCCTTGTCGACCTTCTCCAGGATTGCCTTGGGGGCACTCTCGACGAGGTCCTTGGCTTCCTTGAGTCCGAGGCCGGAGACGACCTCACGGACGACCTTGATGACCTGGATCTTCTTGTCGCCGGCGCCTTCGAGGACGACGTCGAACTCGTCCTGCTCTTCAGCGGCCTCGGCGGGAGCAGCTGCTCCGCCTGCGGCGGCAACGGCGACCGGTGCCGCTGCGGTGACCTCGAAGGTCTCCTCGAACGCCTTCACGAACTCCGAGAGCTCGAGGAGGGTGAGTTCTTTGAACTGGTCGAGCAATTCTTCGGTGCTGAGCTTTGCCATGGTGGCAGGTCCTTCCGTGTAAGTCCTAGTCACTGATCACGCGACTGGATGTTGGTGAGATGCAGTCCTTGCGGATCAGCTATTCGGCTGCAGCTTCTGCGGGTGCGGCTTCTTCTGCCGGTGCGGCCTCGGGAGCTGCTCCGCCTTCTTCTGCGGCCTTCTTCTCCTGCAACGCAGCCACCAAGCGGGCGACCTGCGAAGCGGGGGCGTTGAACAGGCCTGCGGCCTTTGCCAGATTGCCCTTCATCGCGCCGGCCAGCTTGGCGAGCAGGATCTCGCGGGATTCGAGATCCGCGATCCTGTTGACCTCGTCCACGGACAGCGTCTTGCCGTCCATGTAGCCGCCCTTGATGATGAGCGCCTTGTTCTCCTTGGCGAAGTTCTTGATCGCCTTGGCTGCGTCGACCGGCTCGCCGTTGATGAATGCGATGGCGGTGGGACCGACGAACAAGTCGTCCAGGCCGGTGATGCCCGCATCTGCGGCAGCACGCTTGACCAGGGTGTTCTTGGCGACGGAGTACGTCGCTCCGGTGCCGAGTGCTCGACGGAGCTCCGAGATCCGACCGACCGACAAACCACGGTATTCCGTGATGACGGCGGCGGTGGAGCCGTTGAACTGCTCGGTGATCTCCGCTACTGCGGATACCTTTTCTGCCTTTGCCATACTTCGCCTCCTCTCGTGAGACGTCATGGCCGATCGAGAACGGGACGAAAACGAAAGAACGCCCCGGCGCAAGAAGCACACGGGGCGCGTAGGCATTGCATCAGCAGTGCTGTCCGTACCTCGTTCTCCTGCGTGGGCCGCCCGATGTCTCGGACCTTTCAACCGCATCCAGGTGCAGACGCGGTGACCGACGGTCTTGGGTAGAACTTGATTCGCTCGAAACTGTACCCGAGCACGTGGCCAGGGCCAAAACGGCCCTGGCCACCACTCGAACTAGGACGAACCGAAGCCGCCCTTGCCGACGAACGGGATCGGGGTGAGCTGGCCGCGAACCGCACCGGCGGTGAACGCCGTGGTGTGCGTGTCCGCGGCGAACCCGGCCGGGTTCGCTTCGATCGAGGTCAGGTCGAAGTCGGTACCGGTGTCGGCACCGTTCGCCACCACGCCCGTCGTGAACGGTCCCTGCAGGCATCCGCTGCTCTGGCGCAGCCCATTGCCGATGTCGGTCGGGTTCGGGAAGGCGATGCGCGGCGGACCCGCCACTCCGGCGGCGGCCTGGTGGATGTGGGTCGCCGTCTTGGCCGGGCTCATGTAGTCGTCGGTCACGCCGGCCAAGAAGATGTCGTAGCAGATGATGTCGAGATCGCTGTTGATCCGGTATGTGAACGAGCCCAGCGCTCCGGGCTGACCGGGAGTTGCAACACCTTGCGCGTTCAGGACCTGGTTGGGCGTCGCCACGGAAGTGAATGCGCTGGTGAACGTGGCCGGGGCTGCGACCGTAGTCTCGGCCGACGCCGTTCCTGCGCCGAACACCATTGCTGCCGATGCGGCGAGTGCCACGGCCCCGGAAATCTTGAACTTCGACATTGTCAGCAGTGCCTTTCAGTCGTCGATGAGCGCAGACACCCGTGTCGGTTCTGTCGCTCTACATAAAGAGTAAGTAAAAGAACCCAAAAATGTTGGCCACCGCTCACAGGCGAACACCGAAGACCACCAGATTTTCCTCGTACGACCCCACCGCGGAATCGAAGTCACCCGAGCAGGTGATCAATCTGATTTCGTCGCCCGGCGTCGCTCCGAACACTCGGGTCGTCGGAAATTCCCTCTTGGAGAATTCCGTCGTGCGAGAGATTCGATAATCGGCTCGAGTGCCGTCCTCCGAGAGAACGGTCACGATGTGGCCCTCGGCCAGTTCGTCCAACCGATCGAATACCGCCGGACCGCTGGTCGAGTCGACGTGACCGGCCAGAACGGTCGGCCCGAACCCGCCCGGTCGCCCTCCGCCGGCGAACCAGCCGACATCGCCGTAGTCGGACGGGACCTCCATGCCGCCGTCGGTCAGTCCGAGTTGGACCAGGGGCTCGTCGAGATCGATGTCCGTCGCCACCAGACGGACCGGTGGCATGAGGACGCCGGGAACAACGGGAACGCCGGTGGACGCCGACGTCGGGGCGGTTCGGGACACGACAGGCTCCGGCGGTGGTGACGTGCACGCCACCACCGCCAGAACACCGGCGAAGAGAATCGTTCGTCGGACGGTCAGGACTGCGCCATAGTCCGACGACGCGCAATCAGACCCGCACCCAGAAGCGCGGCGATTCCGACCGCGGCCACAGCCGGTCCGGAGTTCGACTCGGTCGCCGAGCCGCCACCGCCGGTCGCGATGCCGCCGACCGGGATCGGGGTCAACTGACCACGGACCGCGCCCGCGACGAACTGGGTGGTGTGGGAATCTGCCGCGAAGCCGGCGCCGTTCGCCTCGAGTGCCGCCAACGAGAAGCCGGTGCCCGTGTCTGCGCCGTTGGTCACGACCCCGGTTGTGAACGGTCCTTGCAAGCACCCGTTGCTCGTACGGGGTCCGTCGCCGACGGGGGTGGGGTTGGGGAACGCGATGCGCGGCGGTCCTGCCGCCCCGATCGCCGCCTGGTGGATGTGGGTCGCCGTCTTCGCGGGACTCATGTAGTCACCGCTCACACCGTTCAGGCTGATGTCGTAGCAGATGATGTCCTGGTCGCTGTTGATGCGGAACGTGAAGGACCCCGTTGCACCGGGCTGTCCGGGCGTCGGCACACCGTCGGCGTTCAGTACCTGATCCGGTGTTGCCATCGCGGTGAATGCGCTCGTGAACGTGGCCGGTTCGGTAACCGGCGTCTCGGCCGAGGCAATCCCCGCCCCGAGCATTGTCAGCGATGCTCCGAGCGCAACGGTCATGGCTGTTCGTCGTGTCGACATGGTCGGACCTCCTGTCAGCATGAGCACGGGCGCTCATACAGAGGACTACGTGTGCTGTCCGTCTTGCGTTCAATGTCCGAATAATCTTTTTCGGGTGAACGTTCTGCGCTCGGTGGACGTAGTCCTCTTACATGACGGACACCATCGATACTGTGAGAACGGTGGCTCGCACTGTCGGCTCGGAACACTTCGATCTGACGCGTGCGTACGACGCCCACGCGTCGTCGATGTTGGGGTTCGCTGTGAACGCACTGCGTGATCGCGCTCTCGCCGAAGAGTGTGTGCAGGAAACATTTCTACGTGCCTGGCGAGCGCGCCACACCTTCGACAGCGCCAAGGGTCAGCTCCTGACGTGGCTGTTCGCGATCGAGCGCAACGTCATCACCGACGTACTCAGGTCGGTTGCGCGCATGCCGTCGATCACGGCCGGACGCTACGACGACGCCGACGCGATCGAACAGGATTCGACGGCGCAGACCGTCGAGCGTCTGAGGGTGGTCGAGGCGCTGGCAGTGCTCAGCCCCGAGCACCGCCAGGTGGTGGTGGCCGTGCACGTGATCGGCTCGTCGTACGCCGAGCTGTCGGCGTCGACCGGCATTCCTGTCTCCACCCTTCGCACGCGCGCCTTCTATGCACTGCGCGCCCTGCGCAGTCATCTCGACGGGCAGGAGGAACGATGAGCAACACGGATGACCGACGAGCGGAACTGATCGCCGCGGCAGTCGGTGACGATCTCGATGACGCGGAGTTGCACGAGTTGCGTGCCTTGGCTGCGGTCGATCCGACCGTGGACGACGAGATCGAGCAGCTGCGCGACGTCGTCGGACGGGTCTCGTCGTTACCGACCTGGATCGAACCGCCCGCGGACGGTTCCATGAGACGCCAGGTGGTCGGCCGGCGAACTGGCCGACGTCTTCCCGTGATTGCGGCTGCTGCCGCAGTGGGCATCCTCGCCGGGGTTGCCGGTGTGCTCGGAATTCAGGCAGTGCGAAACGCTCCCGTCACCGGACCGCCAGGAACGCTGGGCGCATACGAGCAGGTCGACTTCGACGAATCCGAGGCGGGCCTGACGGTCGACGGAGGGCTCGTGGCGCACACGTGGGGTACCGAGACCGTCCTGGAAGTATCCGGGGTCCGCACCGACGAGGTGTACGGCGTGTACCTGCGCGAGGCCTCCGGGCTCACCATGGCGTCGGGAACATTTCTCGGCACGCCGGTCCCGGTCGATTGCCGGATGAACGCGGCGGTCGGGCGGTCGGAGGTGATCGGGTTGGAGATTCGCACCGCTCGGGGTGACGTCGTGGCCACGGCTGAGGTTCCGCAGGTCAGCTAGAGGGCGGCGGTGAGCACTCGATCCCCGCCGGCATCCTTGGCGCGATACATCATCGAATCGGCTATGCGACCCGCCCGCACGACGATCGACACCCCGACGTCCCACAGGTCCGATTCGGCGTCGAGCACGGCAACACCGACACTGGCGGTGACCGGAACCTGATCGGAGCCGTTGTACAGAGCGTCGCCGATGCGCTCGATCAACCCCTCGACGAGACTGATGTCGCCGGTGACCGCGGCGAGGAATTCCTCGCCGCCGGTGCGCGCGATGATGCCGTAATCGCCGAACAGTGTTTCCAGGCGACGCGAGAGCAGCCGAATCACGGAATCTCCCACGTCGTGGCCGAACTGATCGTTGACGCGCTTGAACTTGTCGATGTCGATGAGGAAGACCGCCAGCGTGTGGCGCTTGTCGAAGCCACGCGACCAGAGCTCTTCGAGCGCACTGTCCCAGCCTCGGCGGTTGTAGAGCCCGGTGAGCGGATCGAGGGCGGCGCGTCGGGCATCGCGGGTGATGATCGTCCAGGCGAGATGCGCGAAGAGGGGCACGCCGGCGACGGCGCCGAGAATGACCACCGAGCCGGCCACGATCGTCGCGAAGTCGTAGGCCTGTGAGGTGTACGCGCGCACGGCCATCGCATCGATGAACGTGATCGAGAAAACCAAGTGGGCCACCAGCCACCGCGGGCTCACGAAGTAGGTGAAGTAGGCCCCCGAGATGGCGAACAGCGCACATCCCGTCACGGCGGCGAGGGGTTGATACGTCGCGAGTACCGATGCCAGGCCCAGGTCGGCGAACAGTCCGAAGGCGATCAGTCCCCAGCGCCCCGGCAGCGGACCGAAGAACCAGAACCAGGCCACCGCGAATTGCAGCACCAGCACCAACAGCACCCAGGTGGTGGCCACGACCCCGGTCGGCCCCTGCGGGCTGAGCAGCATCGTGATCGACGCCACCATGTACAGAAGGACGCCGGCGCCGATCACCGACTTGATCACACGGTGCAGAGATCGCGTGGACTGGTAGGTGAGGATCCACATGTAGTCGAACGGCTGATGGAACCAGTCGGACAACGTGGCGACACCGCGCGCGAACGAGCCCCGGCGGTGGCGTCCCGACCGGGTCTCCTCGATCGACTGGAGCCGTTCCATCGTGTCTCCGACGTTGAGAATTGGGGGATTTACAGGTTTCGAGGCTATCCGACGAACTTCGAGTCTTGGGCGTTCGCCGAGAAATCGAGCTCCACCGGCTGTGAGAACCCACCATTGTTCGACCATTCAGCTCGACACGTTCGACAGAATTTTCGAGCGAATGCAGTGATATCGACTCCGCAGCTGTTCAATCGGGGGATGACGTTGCAACCCGTTCGGCCCCTGGTCAGCCCCGAACGGGTCGTTCCGGAGCGGGCGCGGCCGGGACGCATCGGCGGCGTGCCGGTCCGGACCTTCCGCACGTTCCCCCGCGATCCCTCCGGCGGGTCCGCTGCCGACGCCTGGCGCGAACTGGTCGACGCCCCACCGGAGTACGACGGCGTCTCGATCACCCGCGACGTGCCGATCACGATGAGTGACGGAACCACCATCCGCGCGTACGTCATCCGGCCGGCCGACGAATCCGGCGTCCCCGCATCGGGTCGGTTCCCGACCATCCTCAACATCACGCCCTACAACAAGTTGCTGATCAAGAGCGTCGACAACATCCTGTCGGCGCCGGTCGTCGGGCCGCTGATCCGCCGGGTGTCGGCCCGGTTCGATCTGTCGGGAACTCCCTTCGACGGGATCACCGAGCTCACCCGCGTCGTCAGCGGCGGCGCGGCCGATCTGCTGTCGGTCAATCGGCTTCTGGTGCGCAGCGGGTACGTGCAGGTGATCGCCGACGCCCGTGGAACCGGATCGTCGACGGGAGTGTGGGACGTCCTGGGCGCACGAGAACAGCAGGACACCCTCGAGATCATCTCGTGGTTACGCGAGAGATCGTGGTGCGACGGGCACGTCGGCATGGCCGGAATCTCGTACTCCGCCATCAATTCTCTGCAGGCGGCCGCTGCAGGACCGGACGGTCTCGACGCCGTCTTCGCAGTCGAAGGTTCCGACGACATCGTGCGCGAGATCTTCGCAACGGGTGGCGCACCGTCGTTGTTCATTCCACTCTGGTTGACGACGGTCAACGCATTGAAGTGGGTGCCGTCGGCGGGCCTGGGAACCGGCTTGGCCGGGTGGCTCACGTCTCGGTTACGTTCTCCCGCAACGTCGTTGGTCGACCTGGCGGCAGGCTTCCTCTTCGGCGCCGACCCGCGCATCTACGACGACCCGTACTACGCGACCATCGACGCGCCCATCGAGAACATCGACGTCCCGACCTTCGTGTACGGCTGCTGGCACGACATCTTCGGCGGCGCGGCGCCCGACATCTACAACCGGCTGCGGCTACCTCGGGGCCGCAAGCAGCTGCTGATCGGCGACGGGTACCACGGCAACCCCGGCATCGGTTTCGGAGAACCGGGTTTCCCTCCTCGGCTCGACGTCCTCGAACGCGCCTGGTTCGACCGGTGGTTGCGTGGGATTCACAACGGAATAGAGAAATACGGGCCGGTGACCCTGCGCCAACAGGGCGGATCGTGGAAAGCGCACGGCGACTTCCCCGCGCCGCACGCTGTTCCGCAGCGGTTGTACCTGTCCGGAGAATCGTCCGGGACTGCTCGCCACGCCTCGTACGACGGATCGCTCCGCAGTACCGATTCCGTTGCGCGGACGGTTGTTGCGGTTCGGCCCGGCGCGCGCACCGTCGTCTCGCGAGATACGACGCAGGTACTGGCCGGCGTTCCGGCCGCGTTGGGCGGCGGATTCACCTACGACGCCCGCTTCGCCGAACGTGACGGGCTCACGTTCACCACGCCCGCTGCGACGTCGGCGGTGGTGTTCTCCGGTGCCGCCAATCTCCATCTCGTGACCGTCGCGCACGCACGAGAAGCCATGTGGGCTGTCAATCTGTGCGACGTCGCCCCCGACGGAACCTCCACCGTTCTCACCAACGGTGCGTTACTCGCGTCGCGCCGGGCCGTCGACGACGACCTGAGTACGTTCGCTCCGAACGGTGACTACCTGATCGCGCACCACCCACTGACGCGCGCCGCACTGTTGCCCGTCGTTCCCGGAGAGCCGACGACTCTCGACATCGACCTGCTCTCCACCGAGGCCGTCATCGAGGTGGGTCACCGGCTTCGAGTCGACGTCTACGCCGCGGACGCACCACGCTTCGTGCCGATCCTCCCGGATCTCCTGCGCACACGGTGGCGGGCACAGGACGTGATCCTCGATCCGCAGACTCCGTGTTTCCTGACCCTTCCGCTGCTCGGCGAGCCGGGCTGGTAGTCATAGGAACGTGAACACCACCCGCGGCATCGCCGACGCCAATGGCCTGAAGATCGCCTACGAGGACATGGGCGACGAGAACGACCCACCCGTCCTGCTGATCATGGGACTGGGGTGCCAACTGATCACCTGGTCGCTCGAGTTCTGCGAACGCCTCGTCGACGCCGGCTACCGCGTCATCCGCTTCGACAACCGAGACATCGGGCTCTCCTCCAAGATCGAGGGCGCCCGGGTGACCGGTAACCCCCTCCTGCGGCTGGTACGGCACGAGCTGGGGATGTCGAGCTCGGTTCCGTACACCATCGAGGACATGGCGATGGACACCGTCGGGCTGATCGACCACCTCGGGATCGACAAGGTGCACGTGGTGGGCGCGTCCATGGGCGGGATGATCACGCAGGTCTTCGCGGGCGCCTATCCGAATCGTGTTCTGTCCGTGTCGATTCTGTTCTCCAGCACGAACCAGAAGTTCCTTCCTCCGCCGGATGTCAAGGCCCTGCTCCCCCTGTTCAAGCCTGCGCCCAAGAACGCGTCACGACAGCAGATCATCGAGCGGTCGGCAGCCACCTTCGCGACCATCGGGAGCAAGAAGTACGCGTCGACGCGGGAGGAACGGCTCGCCGACGCCGCCGCGGCCTACGACCGAAACTACTACCCGCAGGGCCTGATTCGGCAGCTCGCCGCCATCACGGGTACCGGCAGTCTCGCCCGTTGGACCAAGCGCATCACCGCGCCGACGGTGGTGGTGCACGGCACCTCCGACCCGCTCGTCCGACCGGCCGGCGGCAAGGCGATCGCCCGCGCGGTGGCGGGATCCGAACTGATCCTGATCGACGGAATGGGCCACGATCTCCCGAATGCGTTGCTGGACAGAATCACCGCCGCATTCGTGAAGAACTTTGCCGAGGGTGCTCGCGCGATCTGATTCGTCAGTGCCCGGTGACGTCCAGGGCGGCGCCGACGATCGAGTCGGTGTCGATGTGGTGGTGCTTGTACACCTCGTCGAGGGATCCCACCTGCCCGAAGTTGCTGACACCCAACGACGTCGACGCAACCCGGTTGACGGTGGCCAGGAAGGCCAGCGTGTGCGGGTGGCCGTCGAGCACGGTCACCATCGGAGTCGCCCGGTCCGCGGGCAACAGCTGATCGAGAATCCACGATTCGCCGCCGCCGTGACCCTGCCGCGCTTGCACCGCGCGGTAGAGCTGGCCCGGACTGGTGATGCACAGGACGTCCGCGACGACGCCGACCTGCTCCAACCGCTGCGCCGCCGCCAGCGCCTCCGGGATCACGGCTCCCATCGCCGCGATGGTGACGGCGGCGCGGTCGCGCCGCACCAGGGGATAGCCGCCGGCCACGACCTGACGCCGGCGACGTTCACGCGCTGCGGGGTCGGTCGGGACGTCGGCCAAGGTCTGATCGACCGGCCGCGTCGAGAGCCGAAGGTACGCGGATGTGCCATCCGGTCGCCCGAGCCGCCCGATGCTCGCCAAGAGAGTCCATTCGACGTCGATCGCGAAGGCCGGCTCGTAGGAGATGCACCCGGGCTGTTCCAACCCGATGGACGGAGTCTTGATCGATTGGTGCGCACCGCCTTCCGCAGCCAACGTGACTCCGGACGGGGTGCCCACCAGGATGGACTGACCGCCCGCGTAGATGCCGTAGGACCACGGTTCCAACGCTCGTTCGACGAACGGGTCGTACATCACCCCGATCGGGAACAGCGGCTGTCCCCAGCGACTCCATGTCGCGCCGAGCTCCCCCATCAACCCGACGAGATTGGTCTCGGCGATACCGAGTTCCATGTGTTGACCGGTGGGGCTCTCGCGCCAGTGCATGATGGTTTCGGCGTCGTCCTCGAACCAGTCGTGACGTTCGGACGAGGACCACACACCGACCTTGTTCACCCAACTGCCCAGGTTGGTGCTCGAGCTGACGTCCGGGCTGACGGTGACGACTCTCTTCGCGGCGTCCGGCGCCTCGCGTGTCAGGTCGATCAGGACTCGCCCCAAGGCTGCCTGGGTCGTGGCCGTCCCCTTCGGTGTTCGACCGATGTCGGTGGGCACCGCGGGAGGCTCGGCCGGCGACACCGGTTCACGCCGAAGACGTTCCGCGGTGGCCGTGCACAACCGACCCGCGGTGCTCGCGTCGTCGAACGTCGCCCACGGCGCGTCCGGATCGATGCCGAGCGTCCGAGCGAGAGTGGCGTACTCCTCGACCGTCAGCAACGACGAATGGTTCTGCGGATGACCCTGGGTGGGTAGTCCGAAGCCCTTGACGGTGTACGCGATGATCACCGTCGGTCGAGTGTCGTCGATCCGCGAGTACGCCTCTCGCAACGCATCGAGGTCGTGCCCGCCGAGGTTGCGGATGGTTTCGGTGAGGACGGTATCGCTCAGATCGGCGATCAGATCGGCGATCGTGGCCGCCTCCGGTCCGTCTCCGGGCAGTCTCGTGCGCAGCTCGTCCGCCGAGCACCGAAGCAGCCGTTGGTATTCCGGGTTCGGCATGTCCAGGATCCGCCGACGTGCCGCGTCGCCACCCTCCTTCGCGAACAGCTCTTCGAGCAACCGCCCGAACTTGACCGTGAGAACCTGCCAACCCGCGGCGTCGAACATCTTCTCGAGGCGGCCTGCGGCAATATTGGGCACGACCCGGTCGAGTGACTGCCGGTTCAGGTCGACGATCCACACGATTTCTCCGAGTTCGGCGATACCCGGATCGATGATGGCTTCCCACACCGCGCCCTCGTCGAGTTCCGCGTCACCGACGAGTGAGTACTGACGGCCCGAGAAGGTGCCGGGCGACCCGGTTGCTTCACGCTCGACGAAACGGCGCGCCATGGCGCCCCAGATGGGAGCTGTCGCACCGATACCGACGGAGCCGGTCGAGTAGTCGACGGTGTCGGGGTCCTTGGCGCGCGACGGGTAGGACTGCAGGCCGCCGTACGCGCGCAGCGTCGTCAGATACTTCTCGTCGAGGTCGCCGAGCAGGTAGTTGATCGCGTGCAGCACCGGAGACGCGTGCGGCTTGACCGACACCCGGTCTCCGGGCTGCAACTGCTCGAACCACAGCGAGGTCATGATGGTGACCATCGAGGCACACGACGCTTGGTGCCCACCTACCTTGAGACCCGATGCATTGGGCCGAATCCGGTTGGCGTGGTGAATCATCGACGTCGAAAGCCAGAGGACCTTCTCCGCGATCTCACGGAGTTCGTCGCCGGTGGACGAGCGATTGTCGGCTGGACTGATGCTGGTCACGAGGGACTCCTGGTGTCGGCGTGAATCGAATGTCGTCCTGATGACAGCGTTCGGATCGCGAAACGCCACGGGGTAATCCCAACAGGCTGCGATGGTCGCGCACCCTGCGAACGAGTTGACCAGAGGCGCGCCGATTGCACAAGCAAGTCGCCGCGAATAACGCAGAATGCGCATCGTAGGTTCCGAGTAGCGGGCGCACTCTGGTCTTCCTGTTCAGCTCAGACGGCGAGCAGCCTCGACGACAGCGAGGAGCGTGTCGACGGCCAGCGCCACGAGCTGGTCCATCTCGAAATCCGGGTCGTCGAAGTACTCGTCGGCCGTCCGGTCGAGGAATCCCACCCATCCCTTCACTGCCGCGGTCATGACCGTGCCGAGCGGTTCCTCGACCTCGGCCAGCCGCGCAACCTGCAGCGCGCCCTTCGCGCGCGCGTCGTTCAGCGCGTCGGCGACCTCGGGGTCGCCCAGCACTCCCTCACGCGCGAATCGGCTGTAGGCGACGCGGTAGTTCTCCAAGAACTCGACGTGGCGGCGCACGAAACCTTCCAGTCGAGCCCGCCGGCTTTCTTCGTGCGGTCGCGGACCCTGGTGCTCGGCGAGCGTGCCCAAGATGTCCGCCAAGGCGGCGCCGACCAGTCCCTTCTTGTCGGTGAAGTAGTAGAAGAGCAGACCGTGTGCGACGCCGGCGCGACGTGAGATGGCGGCCGCGCTGATGTCGGCGTCGGCACCCTCTGCGATCAGTTCGATTGCCGCGTCGATCAGCGCCTGTCTGCGGTCGCGGCGCGGGGCCGACGCGCGTCGTGTCGACGGGGAGCCGGCGGGCTTGTTCGTGGCCATCGCCCTCGACAGTAGTTGACCCGACTGACCGTCGATCAATTTCTTGACTGTCAGTCAAAAATGGCTACCGTAGGAGTCCGGCAGAGTCGCTGACAGGAGGTTTTTCATGACGACGTCCGTTGCACCCGACTACATTGCGCACTGGGTGGTCAAGACGGCCCGCACCGACGAGATGGTCCGGTGGTACTCCACGGTCTTCGGCGCGACGATCGCGTATCAGGACGAGGGCATCACGTTCCTCACCTGGGACGACGAGTCGCACCGCCTTGCTCTCATTGCGGTTCCGAAACCGGTCAGGTTCGTGTTCCCGTTCGCCAAGCTCAAGCGGAAGGCGTACGGGATCGACCACATCGCACTGACGTTCGTGTCTCTGGAACGGTTGCTGGAGAACTACGTTCGGTTGAAGCGCCTCGGCATCGAGCCCGTCTGGTCCATCAATCACGGTCCGACCATCTCTCTGTACTACGAGGATCCGGACGGCATCAGGCTCGAGTTCCAGGTCGAGAACTTCGATCCCGAACACACGTCGGCCTTCTTCTTCACCGACGAGTTCGCCCGCAATCCGATCGGTGTGAACATCGACCCGGAATACCTGCTGAGTCAGCTGCGCAACGGCGTCCCCCACGAGGAACTTCGGCGACGTGAGGCTGGGACGCGGCCGGGTCACCCGGTGATCGCGAACAAGAAGACCATCACACCCAAAACCTTGTAGGGGGAATTTCGATGTCTGTCAGCGTGATTCGAACGGTCGACGCCTGGTGGCGTCTCGACGGCGACACAGCGGTACGTATCGACACGGCGGCGTCGACCACCAAGGAGTTGCTCGCCGACCGTGCCGCAATCTCGGCCGCCGACGGCGACGGGGTCGACGTCGGCGAGCTCGAACTCGTCTCGCCGGTCACGGCACCGTGCCGAGTCGTGGCCCAGCTGCTCAACTACCGATCGCACGCGCTCGACACCGGAGCAGACCCGGACACACTGCAGCCGACGTTCTTTCGGAAATCCTCCGCGTCGATCAGCGGTCCGCTGGACCCGATCAGGCAGCCGGCACATGTCGCTCTACTCGACTACGAGATCGAGTTGGGAATCGTCGTGGGCGCGGACATCGAGATCGGAACGACGGTCACGCAGGAGAACCTGCACCAGTACGTCGCGGGTGTCGTGGTAGCCAACGACGTGTCGGCCCGCGAGGTACAGCTGACCAAAGTGCAAGTGTACGAGAGCAAGTCGTACCCGACGTTCACTCCGCTCGGCCCTCGACTGGTACTGCTCGACGCCGACGAACTGCGCCGCATTCCCGATCTGCACATGACGCTGGCGGTCAACGGCGACACCCGGCAGGACCAGACCATCGGCGACGACCTCATCACCCCGCCCGCCGACGCACTCACCAGGCTCGCGGCCTTCCAATACATGACTGCAGGGGACGTACTGCTGACCGGAACTCCGATCGGCACGGCCATCTCGGCGCCACCGAAGATCGTGCAGAAGCTCGGTGAGTTGATTCCCCCGTCTCTGAAGTGGAAGTTCTTCTTCGGTCGACAGGCGAAGAACCCGAAGTACCTGTCCGTCGACGATGTCGTCACCGCGAGCATCCGCACCGCAGACGGATCCATCGACCTGGGGACCCAGGAAACGGTGGTTCGATGAGTGCACCCGTCGCCGTCGTCGGAGCCGGACCGGCCGGCGCCACCGCGGCACTTCTGTTGGCGCGCAGAGGTATTGCCACCACCGTGCACGAGCGCCGCGAGTCGCCCCTGTTCCACCCGGCCGCACACGTGATCAACGCCCGCAGCCTCGAAATCTGGACCAGCTACAGCCCCGAGCTCGCGACGTCGATCGCTGCGCTGTCGCCGCCGCACGAGACGGTGAACCTGATCAGCTGGTACGGCGACCTGGACGATCGAGCGATCGGGTCCATCGATCTACTGTCGGACCCCGAACGCAAAGCCGTCGTCGAGAGCCAGAGCCCGTTCATGGTCTCGCACATCGGGCAGCACATCCTGATGCCGACACTGTGGCAGGCACTCGAGGCCGAACCTCTGGTCGACTTCCGACGTGGAGTCGACGTCGACCCTTCTCGGGCGATACGCGATCAGCTCGGCGCTCGGTACCTACTGGCGTGCGACGGCGCCAACAGCGCCATCCGCGATGCCGCCGGCATCACCATGACCGGTCCGGTACTCGCGAACATGGGTAGCGCGTTCTTCACGTCGAAGACGCTCTTCCCCGACGACGCTCGACCTCTTCTCTCATGGATCTACACGCCCGAGCTGTGCGGCGTGCTGATCGCACACGCCGACCATCGCTACATCCTGATGACCGCGTATCTGCATCCTGCGCAGGAGATCGCGAGCGACAGCCGGCGGTTCTGGCTCCGCACGCTGCCGACCGTGTTGGGTGAGAAAGACTTCGAGCTCGAATCCACCGGTACCTGGGTCATGACGTCGCAGCTCGCCGACCGGTTCCGCGACGACCGTCTCCTTTTGCTCGGAGACGCCGCCCATCGCTTCCCGCACACCGGCGGCTTCGGCCTCAACTCCGGGGTGCAGGACGCACACAACCTGGCGTGGAAACTCGATGCCGTCCTCTCCGGCGCCGCGTCACCGGCGCTGCTCGACACCTACGACACCGAACGTCGGCCAGCAGTCGAGAAATTCGCGGATCAAAGTGTGGCCAACCACTTCAAGTTGGACGAGATCGGCAAGCGGGTGGGGATCACCAACGCGATGCTCGCCAAGGCTACGAGGGCGATGGCGCGTAGGCCGCTGAGCTGGGTCCCCGGCGCCGTGGCTGCGCCGATCGCGACGGCCGCGACGCGTGGGCAGACGAAGCGGTCGCAGCGGTTGAACCGTGACGCACCCGGCTCGACGAAGTTGCGAGCGGACATCGCCGAAGCCATCCCCGATCAGGTCGAGCACTTCGTGTCGACAGGTCTGCAGTTCGGTTACCTCTACGACAGTCCACTCGTGGCGCACGATCACGCCGCCAAACCGTCGGAGGACGTGGTCGACTATTTCCCCACCACCTACCCCGGTGCTCGCCTCCCGCACGCCATGCTGAGCGTCGACGGTCGATCGGTGGCCGCGCACGACGCACTGGACCCGAACCGGCTGTCGCTGTTCACCTTCGGTGGGCCATCTGGTTCCGGAGGTCAGTGGTCGGCAGCCGTTTCCGGTGCTTCCGTTCCCGCCCCCGGCGTGACGGCGGTCGAGATCTCGGACGATTCCGCAGTGGACCTCTACGAAGTGGGAACGGACGGGGCGGTTCTCGTACGACCGGATGGCCACGTCGCCTGGCGGACAACGGAACCCGCACATACCGGCCTGCGGGGGCTGCTCGACTTCCTCGCCACCCAGTGGGGTGACTACTACGAGGTGCCCGCGCATGCGAGGTCCGTGTAGAACGCGGTGGGTCCGGGTTGCGGTGGGTCGGGCGCACAAAAGGCCGGCACCCTCACGGGTGCCGGCCTTTTTGTGCAGAACTACTTACGCTTCTGCATCCTCGAGGAGGTTGCGGGTACGGTTCGGGTCCACCGGGATGCCCGGTCCGGTGGTGGTCGAGACCGTGACCTTCTTGACGTAGCGGCCCTTCGCCGACGACGGCTTCGCGCGCAGGATCTCGTCCAGCGCGGCGCCGTAGTTCTCGACCAGCTTGGTGTCGTCGAACGACGCCTTGCCGATCACGAAGTGCAGGTTGGCCTGCTTGTCGACGCGGAAGTTGATCTTTCCGCCCTTGATGTCGCTGACAGCCTTGGTCACGTCGGTGGTGACCGTGCCCGTCTTCGGGTTCGGCATCAGGCCACGCGGTCCGAGGACGCGGGCGATACGGCCGACCTTGGCCATCTGGTCGGGAGTCGCGATGGCGGCGTCGAAGTCGAGCCACCCACCCTGGATCCGCTCGATCAGGTCCTCGGCGCCCACGGCGTCGGCTCCGGCGGCGGTCGCTTCGTCGGCCTTGGCGCCGGCGGCGAACACGATCACGCGTGCGGTCTTACCGGTTCCGTGGGGGAGGTTGACGGTGCCGCGCACCATCTGATCTGCCTTGCGGGGGTCGACGCCCAGACGGACTGCGACCTCGACGGTGGGGTCGAACTTGCTCGACGCGGTGTCCTTCGCGAGCTTCGCTGCGGCGAGCGGCGAGTACAGCTCGTCCTTGTCGATCTTTGCTGCTGCGGCCTCGTAGGCCTTGCTGCGCTTTGCCATTGAAAATTCCGTTCGTTGGTTCGTGAAGGTTGTGGTTGACAGGCCTGGCCGGCCCTCCCACAGCTGCTGTGTTGTTCTAGCCCTCGACGGTGATGCCCATCGACCGTGCAGTACCGGCGATGATCTTCGCGGCCTGGTCGATGTCGTTCGCGTTGAGGTCTTCCTGCTTGGTCTTGGCGATGTCGCGCACCTGGTCCATCGTCACCTTGGCGACCTTGGTCTTGTGCGGCTCACCCGAACCCTTGGCGACGCCGGCTGCCTTGAGCAGCAGCTTCGCAGCGGGAGGAGTCTTCAGCTTGAAGTCGAAGGAGCGGTCTTCGTAGACCGAGATCTCCACCGGCACGACGTTGCCGCGCTGCGACTCGGTCGCAGCGTTGTACTGCTTGCAGAACTCCATGATGTTGACGCCGTGCTGACCGAGGGCGGGGCCCACGGGCGGTGCCGGGTTTGCGGCGCCGGCCTGGATCTGAAGCTTGATGATCCCGGCTAGCTTCTTCTTCTTGGGGGGCATCTGTCTTTCCTTGTTTCGTTGTGGGGATTTAGATCTTCGCGACCTGCGTGAAGTTCAGCTCGACCGGTGTTTCGCGGCCGAAGATCGAGACCAGCACCTTGAGCTTCTGCGACTCGGCGTTGACCTCGCTGATGCTGGCGGGCAGGGTCGCGAACGGGCCGTCCATGACGGTGACCGACTCGCCGACCTCGAAGTCGACCTCGATGGTCGGCTTCGACGTGCCGTCGGACGACACCTCTGCGGCGCCGCCACCGGCGGTGACCTTCTTCTTCTCTTCCTGCGGGAGGAGAAACTTGACGACCTCGTTGATGGTCAGCGGCGACGGGCGCGAGGTGGCGCCCACGAAGCCGGTGACGCCGGGTGTGTTGCGCACCGCGCCCCACGACTCGTCGTTGAGCTCCATGCGAACGAGGATGTAGCCGGGCAGAACCTTGCGGTTGACCTGCTTGCGCTGACCGTTCTTGATCTCGGTGACCTCTTCGGTGGGTACTTCCACCTGGAAGATGTAGTCACCGACGTCGAGGTTCTGAACGCGGGTCTCGAGGTTGGCCTTGACCTTGTTCTCGTATCCGGCGTAGCTGTGGATGACGTACCAGTCACCGGGCGCACGGTGAAGCGCAGCCTTCATCTCGGCGACGGGATCGGCGGGCTCGGCATCGATGGGCGTCTCGTCGACGCTCACGTCGGAGTCGGCCTGGTCGGACTCGGCACCGGTTGCGGCGGCGACATCTTCGGCGATCGCCTCGTCGATCTCGCGGTCCTGAGCAGCCTTCTCCGCTTCGAGGCCCTGCTTGGTGGCCTCGATGTCCGCGTCGACTGCGGCGATCTCGACGGAATCGTTGTGGGGTGCGCTCACGTGAGGTGCACTCGCTTCCTTGCTCGTTTCGGTGGTGGATGGCGAACCTACGTTCGGACTAGCCGAACAGCCAGGTCACGCCCTTGATGAACGCCAGGTCGAGCCCACTGATGTAGGCGACCATGAACGTCACGAACACGACCACCACGATCGTGTAGGTGACCATCTGCTTGCGGTTCGGCCAGATGACCTTGCGCAGTTCTGCCACGACCTCGCGGAAGAACTTCCGCAGGCGCTTGAAGATGTTCTGCTTCGGGGCGGCTTCCTTGCGTGTCCGATTCTCGACACGGCTGGCGGTGGCGACCGACTTGCCTGCGGTCTCTGCCTCGGCGGCAGCAGGCCGGCGGCGCGGACGCTTGCCCGTGGGTTTGGCGACGTCGGAAGCGTCGGTGGATGACTCGGTGCCCTCAGGATCGACCGATCCGTCGGAGCTGCCGTCGCGCACGCTCACCGAAACTTCCTCTCGTCACAGGGTGCACTCGCACAGGGAGTGCCAGGGCAGGGGCGACAGGACTTGAACCTGCAACCTACGGTTTTGGAGACCGTTGCTCTACCAATTGAGCTACGCCCCTCCGGCAGTGCCGAAGCTCTGCCGTTCCGGGATCACACACCCTCCGCGCCTCCTTACAGGCAGCGCGCAGCGCTGAGCAACCCCAGAAATCTCAGTGTACTGCACCCCTCAGTGACGAATGAAATCGTCAGGCGAGGTTGACGGTGGCCGTGGCCCGTCCGAAGATCTTCTTGCCTTCGAACTTCGCGATGATCGCAATGGTGGCCTGCTTCGCCTCGGCGTCCAGGGACTTCACCTTGCCGGTGAACTCGACCTGCGCGGGCGAGGTTTCGGGAACGAGAACCGGGCTGGTGAATCGCACGTTGTACTCCGCGACGGCACCGGGATCGCCCAGCCACGACGTGACGTAGCCGGCGCCGAGACCCATGGTCAGCATTCCGTGGGCAACGACCGTGGGCAATCCGGCCAACGTCTTGGCGACGGGATCGCTCCAGTGGATCGGGTTGGGGTCCCCGGACACCCCGGCGTAGTTCACGAGGTCGCCGCGGGTGAGTTCGTACGTCCGGTCGGGAAGGTCGTCACCGACGGACACGTCGGACAGCTTCTTACAGCTCATGCATCATCACTCCCTTGACCGTGTCCATGTAGGAGACGTCCGACGCTCCCCCGGTGCGAGCAACCAGGGTGGTCCAGGACGACACGACTGCCTCGCCGGATGCGTTCGAGATGATGTTCTTGGTGATGAAGATGTCGCTGCCGCCCATCTGGCGGAACGATTCGAGGTACACGTCGACCATCAGGTGGTCGCCGGTGCGAATCGGGTGGTGGAACTCGAGCCGCTGATCGGCCTGCATGATCTGGCTGACGTCGTAGCCCTTGATCACCGTGTCGAACATGGCCTTCTGCGCCATGACACCGACGATCGACACGAAAGTCAGAGGCGCGATCAGCCCGTCGTACCCGAGATCCTTGGCTGCCTGCTCGTCGTAGTGCACGGCGTGGCCGTCCTGCACCGAGCGTGCGTACTCACGAATCTTCTCGCGGCCGACCTCGTAGAAGTCGGGCATCCGGTAGTGATGCCCGACCATCCTGAGCGCGTGCTCGGCGGGACTCTCGGTCTCGTCGACCGTGGACGCGGAGGTCACCAGAGAGGGAAGGTCAGCGCGATTCGCGGTGCGCGCGATGCGTTCCGCAGTTCGGGCAGAACTTCTTGATCTCGAGCCGGTCGGGATCGTTACGACGGTTCTTCTTGGTGATGTAGTTGCGGTGCTTGCACTGCTCACACGCCAAGGTGATCTTGGGGCGAACGTCTGTGGAGGAGGCCATTGCGATGCCTGCTTTCGGATATAGCGTTTGTCGGATCTAGCGCTGGGCGGGTGCTGCGCCGGTCTGCAGTACTCACTTCGTCGCGCGCAGCAGCAGCGAAGTTCTCGTGTGTAGCGATGGCCGGACTTGAACCGGCGACACAACGATTATGAGTCGTTTGCTCTACCGACTGAGCTACACCGCCTCGGTGCCGGACGCCGGCCGGCGCTCGGTCCCGCGAGCCCCCTAACGGAATCGAACCGTTGACCTTTTCCTTACCATGGAAACGCTCTACCGACTGAGCTAAGGGGGCATGGTTCAGCGCATCGAAAACCGCGCCGAAGCCTTCCGAAGGTTACACAGTGTGGGGACTCAGGGACAAACCGGCTGCTCACACCCCTCTTACAACGTCAGCCCCGCCAGGAAATTCCTGACGGGGCTGACGTGTGTGGCAGATGTAGGATTCGAACCTACGTAGGCATAAGCCGACGGATTTACAGTCCGCTCCCATTGGCCGCTCGGGCAATCTGCCGGGTGCGCCTGCGCGCTGGAGAACTGTACAACGCGCTATCCCCTTCAACGCAAACCGGCTGATCAGCTACCGTCGTGCGTTGTTCCTGGATCAGTGTTTCGTAGACCCTATTGTCGAAGGAGTATTCGGTGGCCGACTCGTCGTTCGACGTCGTGAGCAAAGTGGACCGTCAAGAGGTCGACAACGCCCTGAACCAGGCCGGCAAGGAGCTGTCGACGCGCTTCGACTTCCGCAACACCGGCGCCACCATCGAGTGGTCCGGCGAGGAAGCGATCGTCATCACAGCCGACGCAGAGGAGCGCGCCAAGGCCGCACTCGACGTGTTCAAGGAGAAGCTGATTCGCCGCGACATCTCGCTCAAGGCGTTCGAGGCGGAGGACCCGGTGCAGTCGGGCAAGACGTACAAGATCACCGGCACCCTGGTGCAGGGCATCACCACCGAGAACGCCAAGAAGATCTCGAAGAAGATCCGCGACGAGGGGCCCAAGGGCGTCAAGGCGCAGATCCAGGGCGAGGAACTACGCGTCAGCAGCAAGAAGCGCGACGACCTTCAGGCCGTGCAGCAGCTGCTCAAGGGTGAGGACTTCGGCATCGCGCTGCAGTTCGTGAACTACCGCTAGCGCGTCACAAGTACGGCCCGCCGGCCAATTTCTCGAGCCGCGCAATGCGCTCCTCCATCGGCGGGTGGGTGGAGAAGAGCTTGGACGCCTTGTCGCCCATGCGGAACGGGTTCGCGATCATCAGGTGCGACTGCGCCGTGAGGCGCGGCTCGGGCGGTAGCGGGGCCAGTTGTGTGCCCGACGCGAGCTTGCGCAGCGCCGACGCCAACGCCAACGGATCACCCGTCAGTTCGGCGCCGGACTGGTCTGCCTGGTACTCACGCGAGCGGGACACTGCCAGCTTGACGAGCGACGCCGCAATCGGTCCGAGCATCGAAACCAACAGCAGCGCAATCGGATTGGAACCCTGACCGCGACCGCCGAACGCGTTGGCGAAGAAGGCGAAGTTGGCGAGACCGGAGATCACGGCCGCCATGGCGCCGGCGACGGACGAGATCAGAATGTCGCGGTTGTAGACGTGCGACAGCTCGTGCCCGAGAACCGCGCGCAGCTCCCGCTCGTCCAGCAAACCGAGAATTCCCGACGTGCAGCACACGGCCGCATTGCGCGGGTTGCGGCCGGTGGCGAACGCGTTGGGGGCGTTGGTGGGGCTGATGTAGAGCCGGGGCATGGGCTGGTGCGCCGATGTCGCCAGTTCGCGCACGATCGCGTAGATGCGCGGGTACTCGACCTCGGTGATGGGGACCGCATGCATCGACTTCAGCGCGAGCTTGTCGCTGTTGAAGTACGCGTAGCCGTTCATACCGACGGCCAGAACGACCGAGATCAGCAGAATGGTCGGACTCTGAAACAGAGCACCGATGAACACGATCAGGGCCGACATGCCGACCATCAACCCGAAGGTCTTGGCTCCGTTCGCGAACTTCATGACCGTTCAACGATCGAGACCGGCCGCGCGGTTCCCGCCGAACGATCAGCTCACGCGGGCGACGGTGTACTCGACGAGATGGGTCATCGCATCGTTGGCGGGGCCTTGCGGCAGCGCGGCCAACTCGTCGTGAGCGCGCTGGGCGTACGACGAGAGAGTGGCCCGCGCGTGAGCCATGCCGGGTGAGCGAGCCAGCAGTTCGAGAGCTTCGGCCAACGCGTCGTCGTCGGTGACCGGACCGGCGAGCAGTTCACGGAGGCGGTCGCCGTCGGGTCCGCTCTCCCGCAGTGCATACAGGACGGGCAAGGTGTGCACACCCTCGCGCAGGTCGGTGCCGGGAGTCTTGCCCGACTGAGCCGCGTCGGAAGAGATGTCGATGATGTCGTCGGCAATCTGGAACGCCGTGCCGACGGCGTCGCCGAGGCGCTCGAGTCGACCGGTGTGGTCGTCGTCGCCTCCGGAGAACGTGCCGCCGAACTTGCCGCACGCGGCGATCAACGAGCCCGTCTTCTCCCACACCGTCTTGATGTAGTGATCGACGGGATCCTGGCCGGATTTCGAGCCGACGGTCTCGCGCATCTGACCGGTGACGAGCGCCGCGAACGTTTCCGCGATCGTGAGCACTGCACCGGGTCCGAGTGTGGACACCAGGCGCGAGGCGTGGGCGAACAGGTAGTCGCCGGCGAGGATGGCGACGCTGTTGCCCCAGCGTGCGTTCGCACTCTCCACGCCGCGGCGCATGGTGGCCTCGTCCATGACGTCGTCGTGGTAGAGCGTCGCGAGGTGCACCATTTCGAGGACGGTGGCGGCGGTGACCACGTCGGGATCGGCCGGCTTCGGGCCGAACTGCCCGCACAGAATGGTGAACAGCGGACGGAACCGTTTGCCGCCCGCTTTCGCAAGATGCAGCGCGGCTTCGGTGAGGAAATCCTCGCCGTCGGACAGCTCGTCGACCAGCAGCGTTTCGACGTCGGCCAACATCGTGCGCACCGACGCGGCGAGCGTCGCGTCGCCGAGATCGACACCGGCAACCACCGTCGAAGCGTGTTCCGTGTCGGTCACCGTGCCAGCACCTGTCTCTTCTTCCGTACCCGAGGGAGTTTCTTCTACGCCCTCGACTATGCCCAACCTAGCGTGCCTGGATGATGGAGTGATGACCCGAGCACCAGGTGGCGACGCGGAACGCCTGCCGAGCCGAACGGACGTCCTCGTCGTCGGCGCGGGACCCGCCGGTTCCGCTGCTGCTGCCTGGGCGGTTCGTGCAGGTCACGACGTTGTTCTCGCGGACTCAGCGACGTTCCCGCGGGACAAGACCTGCGGCGACGGACTGACACCCCGTGCGCTCGCCGAGCTGGATCGGCTGGGTGTCGGTGAGTGGGTTCGCTCACGTGGCATCAACCGGGGGCTGCGCCTGACGGGCTTCGGTCAGGAGCTCGAACTCGAATGGCCGGGCGGCTCGCTTCCCAAGGTGGGCAGCGCGGTCCCCAGGTCGGAGCTCGACGACGCGATCCGCCGGGCTGCGGTCGACGACGGCGCCGTCATGGCGTCGGGCGCCAAGGCGGTCGAGGTGACGCGCGACGGAAACCGGGTGCGATCGGTGACGTTCGACACCGCCGCCGGCCCGCAGACCGTGGAGTGCACCACCTTGATCGTCGCCGACGGCGTTCGCTCCCCCGTGGGAAAGAAGCTGGGACGCGAGTGGCACCGCGACACCGTCTACGGGGTGGCAGCGCGGGCGTACGTCACCTCGGCACGCTCGTCCGACGAATGGATCACTTCGCATCTGGAACTGCGCGACGCCGCGGGAACGCTGCAGGCAGGGTACGGCTGGGTGTTCCCACTCGGAACCGGCGAGGTCAACCTCGGGGTCGGCACTCTTGCCACGGCCAAGCGACCCGCCGGTGGAGCGCTGAGACCGCTGCTGGAACTGTATGCGTCACAACGTGAATCGGACTGGGGCCTGTCCGGCGAGGTCCGGGGTTACGCGTCGGCTCTGCTACCGATGGGCGGCGCGGTCTCGAACGTCGCCGGAGAGAACTGGGCCATCATCGGCGACGCGGCCGCGTGCGTGAACCCGCTCAACGGCGAGGGAATCGACTACGGCCTCGAAGGCGGGCGGCTCGTCGCGGACGTGTTGCGCGAGAAGGACCTGACCGAAGTGTGGCCCGCAATTCTGCGGGAGCACTACGGGCAGAGTTTTTCCGTCGCCCGTCGCCTCGCCGGCCTGTTGACACTCCCGAGGTTCCTCCCTGCCGCGGGACCCGTCGGCATGCGGTCGACGGCTCTCATGCGTATTGCCGTGCGCTGCATGGGCAATCTGATCACCGAGTCCGACTCCGATGTCGTGGCCAGGGCGTGGCGGGCATCGGGGTCGACGTCGCTCAAGGTCGATTCCCGGCCGCCGTTCAGCTGACAATCGGGTAGTCCACTACTCGCGTCTCCGCACCCTCCGGTCCATAACGTTCGAGTCGTCGACACGGAGTCGACTCGCGGTCGGGGCCGATCGCGGAGGTCACGATGAGGAGATGTGCCATGAGTGATATCGGCGTCGCAGAAATCGGATCGGATCAGGTACTGACGAGGGAAGAAGGTGTCGCGCTCGGCGAGCGCAACGCGCATGCAGCGTCCACTGCGCAGTGGCACTGGATGGGCAACTACGGCAACGTCTACGACGTCGTCGCGGTCGCCAACAGCCGTGGGTGCGGGACGGGTTCGCTGGTCACCGACTTCCAGACCAACGGACTGATGCCGACGTACATGTTCTACTGATCCGCCCCCCGATTCGGGCCGACTCGGCGCAGCCCCGACACTGCGCCGAGCCTCCTGTCGTTCAGCGGGCTTTGACCGCGCTGTGCAGGGCTACGATCCCCGCAGTCAGGTTGCGCCACTGCACATCTCCCCACCCGGCATCCGCGAGACGCTGAGCCAGTTGCTTCTGCGTCGGCCACGCACGGATGGACTCGGCCAGATACACGTAGGCGTCGGGGTTGCTGCTGACCGCACGGGCGACCGCGGGCAGCGCCTTCATCAGGTACTCCATGTAGACCGTGCGCAGGGGCGCGAAAACCGGAGTCGAGAACTCGCACACCACGAGTCGCCCACCCGGCCGCGTCACACGCAGGATCTCACGCAGACCCGCGTCGAAGTCGGACACGTTCCGCAGGCCGAACGAGATGGTCGCAGCGTCGAACACGTCGTCGCCGTACGGTAGGTGCATCGCGTCACCGGCGACCATCGGGACCTCGCGCGCTACACCAGCTTTCAGCATTCCCTTGGAGAAGTCGGTGGCCACACACCACGCGCCCGAACGCGCCAACTCCTCCGTCGACACCCCGGTACCCGCTGCGAGGTCGAGTACCGACTCCCCCGCCGTCAGGTTCAGCGCCTCGCGCGTTGCCTTGCGCCATCCGCGGTCCTGACCGAAGGACAGGACCGTGTTGGTGATGTCGTACCGCTTGGCGACGCCGTCGAACATCGACGCGACGTCCTGCGGCTTCTTGTCGAGCTGAGCCCTGCTGCCTCGAGTTTGCACATCTTCGACGGTACCGGTCAGGCGGCCGCAGCCTGTTCCCAGCCGAGCACGTCGGCGTAGTGGCCCATCAGTTCGCCACAGATGGCGGGCCACGTGCGGTGCACGACGGATTTGCGCGCCGCGTCCGCGAAGCGCGAGCGGACCACCGGATCGATCAACGCGCCCACCGCGCTGGGCAGCAGTTCTTCGAACCGCGGAACCGGCAGGAGGTACCCGTTGCGGCAATGGTTGACCAGATCGATGGGACCGCCCGCCTCCGGGCCGATCACCGGGACGCCGCTCGAGAGCGCCTCCTGCACGGTCTGGCAGAACGTCTCGTGCTCACCGGGGTGCACGAACACGTCGAAGCTCGCGTATGCCTCCGCGAGGTCGGATCCGCCGAGCTGCCCGAGGAACCTCGCCCGTGGCATGAGTTTCTCGAGCCGCGGACGTTCCGGACCGTCCCCGACGATCACCACCTGCACCCGCGGATCCGTGGACAGTTCGGCCAGCCGTTCGACGTGCTTCTCCGGTGCTAGGCGGCCGACGAATCCCACGATGAGGGCGTCGTCGGTCCAGGCCGATCGCAGGTCGGCTCGACGCGCCGACGGGGCGAACCTCGTCGTCTCCACCCCGCGTCCCCACTTGTGGACACGGGGAATATTCTGTGCAGCAAGGGCTTCCATGGCCGACGTCGACGGCGCGAGTGTGCGGGTGGCGCCGCGGTGAATGCGTCGAGTCCACCGCCAGCACGCCTTCGACGTCAGCCCGAGACCGTAACTTTCGGCGAAACCCGCGACGTCGGTCTGGTAGACGGCGACGGTCGGAACATCGAGCCGCCGGGCCGCGGCCAGTCCGCCGGCGCCGAGCGCGAAGGGCGACGCCAGATGCACCACGTCGGGATCGAAGTCCCGCAGAGCTCCCGTCAGTCCCGGCGCGGGAATCCCGACGGGTAGGGAGCTGACCTTCGGAACGTTCACGGACGGCATCCGCAGCACCGGGACGCCGCGATGTTCGGTCGGAGCGTCCGGGACGCCGATCGGAGTGTCCGGAGCGATCACCATTGCCGTGTGTCCGGTGCGCTCGAGATGCTCGAGCACCCGGACGACGGAGTTGGTGACTCCGTTCATGTTGGGCAGGAACGATTCCGCGACGATCGCAATGCGCACCTCTCGAGTGTGGGAGGGCGTCACGGCCAGTCGGCAATGCCGACATTACGAAAGGGCTAACCAGTCGCTAACTTCTCTTGCGGGTGTACCAGAGCAACGGGGCCGCCACGACCCACGTGATCACGATGACGGACACGGCCGGAATCACCGCGACGGAGGCATCACGCCCGGCGACGCGCACCAGATCGGGGTCGCTCTGCGCGTACTCCACGTCGATTCGCTGCCCGGCCACCAGATTGGTGGGGTACAGCACCCCGAGGGGCGGGTTGTGCGTCAGACCGTCGGGCGTCACGTAGGAGACGGCAGATCGAAGCCGACCGGCGGACAACACCTCGGCAGTCGCGAACCCTTCGTTGCTGCTGATCGTTCGGTCGTTTCGCCAGGCGGCGAGCACCAGCAGCACGGCCAGCGTCGACATCCCGATCGCGACGATCCAGAGCACCCGATGGGTGCGGCGCCGCGCTGGGCTGCGGCCCTCGGTGGTCGTCACGGTGCTCAGGCTAGCGGCACGACCGTGCGGGAAGGCCGGAGGCCGGTCGGCTGTTTCAGCGGGTAACGTCCCGCACCATGTCCCGCAAGTTCGAGTTCAGCGAGTCCTTCGACGTCGCACCCGACGTCGCCTACGAGGCGATGACCGACCACGACCTGTGGTCCAAGCGCGTCGACGACACCAAGGGACGTGTGGACATGGAGTTCGCCACCCTCCCCGACGGGGGCTTCACCGTCTCCATGTCGGAGGGCGTCGGCGCTCAGGTGCTGCCGGGCATCGTGAAGAAGGTGGTCCGCGGTGATCTGAAGATCGTCCGCACCGACACCTGGGGCCCGCTGCAGGGCGATCGTGCGTCGGGAACCCTGAAGGGTGGGTCCACCGGACTCCCGTCCAAGGTCGATGCCACGTTCACGCTCGAACCGTCGGGCAGCGGCTCGAAGCTCACGCTGAAGGGCAAGGCGGAGGTCAAGATTCCGCTCGTCGGCGGCAAGATCGAATCCATGGTGACGGACATGATCGGCAAGTTGGTGCGGTCCGAGAGCAAGCAGGCGCGGGAGTGGCTGGCGGAGCGGCAAACCTGATCCGACCGGCCTTCGGCCTACCCGCGCAGAACTGATCCGACCGGCCTCCGGCCTACCCGCAGGCCTAGAGACTGCGCCTGATCGCCCCGTGCAGCTCCCGTAGCCCCGACCGTTCCGTCGACACCTCGAGCACCCGGATACCGTCGGCGTGACCGCCCAGCTCGAGAGCGAGTTCCTCGGTGTCGACGCGAGTGTGCGGAATGCGGTATGCCGCACAGAGAGCCGCGAGATCCATTCCGTGGGGAGTGCCGAACACCCGCTCGAAGACGCCCGCATACTGGGGATCACCTTGCTCGAGGAGTTCGAAGATCCCGCCGCCGTCGTCGTTGGCCACCACGATGGTCAGGTCCAGTGGGCGCGGCTCACCGGTACCGATCAGCAGCCCGGCGGCGTCGTGGAGAAAAGTCAAATCCCCCAGCAGCGCAACGGTTCTGCGGCCGTGGGCCAGGGCTGCACCCACCGCCGTCGACACCGTGCCGTCGATACCCGCGACGCCGCGGTTGGACAGCACGCGGACGTCGGCGCGGGGGTAGCTGACCAGCGCCATGTCGCGCACGGGGTTCGACGCGCCGAGCAGCAACAGATCACCGGGTTGCCGGGCTTGCGCGATCACGGATGCGACGTGCAGGCCGGTGGACTTCGGGTGGGCCGACAGTTGCTGCTGCACAGCATCGTCGGCAGCCGTGGACGCGTCGGCGCATCGCTGCAACCACTCGTCCGACGGCGCCCCGGTGACGATCGCACGCGTACCCGTCGCCCGCACGTTTCCGGACACATCGGGCCAACGGGGTCCGGTGGTCAGCGCAAAGACGTCCACCTGCGGGTCGGCGAGCAACGACGACACCTGACGATGCAACGTCGGACGTCCGGTGATGACAGCCTGTTTCGGCTTCAGTGCAGACAGGGCAAGAGGATTCAGAGCCTGCCCATGCAGGGGCGCGGTCGGTTCCGCGACCGTCGGCAGACCCGCGAGTTCACTGCGCAGCGCGGATCCGTGACCGGAGACGACGACGGTCTCGCGGGTCAGATCCAGATGCAGCGGTACGTCCAACGAAGCGTATTCGGTTGTCGTCCAGGCACTTCCGTCGGATCGGCCGGTGGTGCTGGTCGCCTGCAGGTCCGCCGGGTCGGGCGTCAACGGTTCGCGCAGCGGCATGTCGAAATGCACGGGACCGGCGTTGCCCGAACGAGTTCCGCGAGCCGCGGCCAACACCCGGCACACCGCCGAGCGCCACTGACTGTTCTGCGTCGGCCCATCCTCGGCGAGTCCGAGGCTGATCGTTGCGCGCACCTGGCTCCCGAACAGACCCAGCTGCTCGACGGTCTGGTTGGCGCCGGTTCCGAGCATCTCGTACGGCCGATTGGCGCTGAGCACGACGAGCGGGACGCGGGCGTAGTTCGCCTCGAGCACCGCCGGGGCCAGGTTGGCTACCGCGGTGCCGGACGTCATGACCACCGGCACCGGCCGCCCACTCGACACGGCGAGACCGATCGCGAGGAAACCGGCGGTGCGTTCGTCGATCCGCATGTGGAGACGAATGCGGCCGGCCTGGTCGGCAGCTTGGAGCGCGAAGGCCAGTGGTGCGTTCCGGGACCCCGGGCACAGCACCACATCCTGCACGCCGCCGCGAATCATCTCGTCGACGACGGTGACGGCCTGGTTGGTGGACGGGTTCACCAATCCAGATTGCCACAACCGATAGGGCAGACTCGAGCAGGTGCGTACTGTCTTCGATCCAGAGAACATCGAGCCCGGCGACTACTACAGGCTGCTCACGGCGTCGATCGTCCCCCGTCCGATCGCCTGGGTGTCGTCGGTCTCGGCCGACGGTGTGGCGAACCTCGCCCCCTACAGCTTCTTCACGGTGGCTTCGACGGCCCCGCCGGTGGTGCAGTTCACCTCGGTCACTCGCAAGGACAGCCTGCGGAACATCGAGGCCACCGGAGAGTTCGTCATCAACCTGGCGCACGAACCGCTCATGGACATCGTCAACGCGAGCTCGGCGAACTACGAGAGCGAGACGAGCGAGTTCGACGCCCTCGGCATCGAATCGGAGGCCAGCGAGAAGGTGACGCCGCGGCGCGTTGCCGCTGCCCCGATTGCGATCGAGGCCACACTGCGTCAGGTGATCGAGGTGGGCAACTGCTTCGTCGTGATGGGCGACGTGGTTGCGATGGCCGTCAAACCCGACTTCCTGGCCGACGACGGGCTCCCGACCTTCGCCGACATCGCCCCCCTGAGCCGACTCGGTCGTGACGAGTGGGGCCTGACTCCGCCCGTCCGCCGGATCGAGAGGCCCGACCGACCGTCCACGTGATGCGGGGGCACCCCGACCGGCCGTCGGTCGTTCCGTGGTTCGCGCTCGCGGTCGTCACCGCCCTCGCCACCTTCGGCGCAGAACGCCTCGGCCTTCCGTCGGCGGCATTGTTCGTCGCACTGTTCGTCGCGACCGGTTTCGCGCTGGCGAGCGTCGGCCCATCCGGGGTACCGCGCAAGGCGGCCATGACGGCGCAGGCGGTGCTCGGTGTCGAAATCGGCACTCTTCTGCAGCGAGACACGTTGTCGGGCTTGGGTTCCGGATGGATTGCCGTCGTACTGGTCTGTCTGGGAACACTGCTGCTCAGCCTTGCGGCGGGAGCGATGCTGGGCCTGCACCGCGACGTCGACCACCTGACCGGGGCGCTCGCCCTGGTCGCGGGAGGCGCGTCGGGACTGGTCGCGATCACGCAGGAGCTGGGCGGCGACGAACGCGTCGTGGCGGTGGTGCAGTACCTGCGTGTCCTGTTGGTGACGGCGTCGCTTCCGCTGGTCGCGACTGTCGTGTTCTCGGCCGACACGTCCGCCGGACCCTCGGTGACGACGTCGGCAGGAACCGCCGAGTGGTACGTCGACGTTGCGTTCGTGGTGGTGTGCGCCGGCATCGGAATCGTCCTGGCGAAGGTGCTTCGCCTACCGGCGCCGGCACTGCTCGGCCCGCTGATCGTCTCGGCGGCCGCGGATTTGCTGGGCTTCGGTTTCGGCGCCGCGGTGCCGACCGTTCTGCTCACCGTCGCCTACTTCGCCATCGGGTGGCAGGCGGGACTGCGCTTCACGGTGGCGAGTCTGCGCTCGATCGGGCGGGTACTGCCGTGGGCACTACTGCTCATCATCGCGATCGCGGTGGGGTGCGCGCTCCTGGGACTGGTGCTGGTGCAGACGACGTCCATATCGCCCTACGAGGCGTATCTCGCGACGACGCCCGGCGGCGTCTACGCCGTTCTGGCCATTGCCGCGGCTACCGGGGTCAACGTGACCTTCGTGGTGGCGGCGCAGATAGTGCGGGTGTTCATGATGCTGTTCGCAGTGCCGGTCGGTGCACGGATCTACCAACGCCGACACCCCCGCGCGAACTGACCGCGCGGGGGGCGGGAAGGCCGGAGGCCGGTCGGTAATCGACCAACCGACGACCTAAGCCGTGGCGTGCTTCTGGATCAGGTCGCCGAGACGCGGGAGCGCCGCGGTGACGTTCTTCTTCGCCGACGGACGCAGCGACGAGTAGCCCTTCTTGATGGCCGACTTCGTGGTCTCCTCGATGCGGGCGTCGGTCACGCCGAGCAGCGCGTCCGATGCGGCGTCGGAGTTCGCGACGAGGTAGTCGCCGAAGGTTCCGGTCGGCGCCGCCTGGTACTGCTGCCAGAACGGCTCGAGGCTTTCGACGAATCCGGGCCACAGCTTGATGATGGCGTCGTCGATCACCGACGGACCGACCTTCTTCACGGTGCCGTACACGGCCTTGACGGTGAGGCCCTTGTCGGACACCTCGGAGTCGATCAGGCCCCGTACGTCGGCGAGCAGGGCCGGGCCCTTGGCCTCGTCGAGCAGGGATTCACGAAGTGGTACAGCCACGAAACAATCCTTCGGTCGGTTCAGTCGTTGTCGGGCCGGAGATTACCTCAGATGCTCGAAGGCCCGCCGAGCTCGGGCGTGCCACCACGCACGCCGCTCGGCCGACGCGGCGAGCCTATGCAGACGCGCCGGATCGGGCACCGACGCACCGACGTCGAGCCGCCCGTGCACGACCTCCCGACCGTCGGCGACGTCCTCGGCGAACAACCGCCCGGTGGCCAGACCGCAGGCATAGTCACCGTTCGTCAGAGCAGCTGCGGCGGCCAGTCCGGCACTCATTCCCACCGCGGTGTCCAACGCACTCGACACGACGATCGGAACCCCGTACTCGGCCAGCTCCGCGGCCAGTCGGACCACCGCACGCATCCCGCCGAGCGGGGGAACCTTGACGATCGCGACGTCGGCAGCGCCGGCGCGCACCACTCGCAACGGATCCTCGGCCTTGCGGATGCTTTCGTCGGCGGCGATCGGGGTCGAGACCCGTCTGCGCACCTCGGCCAGTTCCTCGACTGTGGCGCAGGGTTGCTCGGCGTACTGCAACTCGCCCAACGCATTCAGTGCACTGACCGCCTGCTCGACGGTCCACCCCCCGTTGGCGTCGACGCGGACCTGCTCCATCGACTCGCGCACCGCGTTCACCCGAGCGATGTCGTCGGCGAGCGTCTGGCCCTTCTCGGCTACCTTCACCTTCGCGGTCCGGGCGCCGGGGTAGCGCGCGAGGATCGACGGCACCTCGGCCGCGGGGACCGCAGGTACTGTCGCGTTCACCTCGACGGTGTCGCGCAGCATGACGGGCGGGCCTTGGTACGCCGCTTCGATTCCGGCGGCGAGCCAGTGCGCCGCTTCGGCGTCGTCGTACTCGGTGAAGGCACCGAACTCACCCCACCCGGCCGGGCCCTCGAAGAGCATGGCCTCGCGAACAGTGATGCCGCGGAAGCGAACTCGCATCGGCAGGCTCACCACGTGCGAGTGTGCCAGGATCTCCTCGATCACAGATCGAAACGACCGCGTTGCCGCTCCGGAACCAGATCGACGTAGTCCGGGTGCTTCTTGATGAACGCCTTGACGAACGGGCAGTACGGAAGGACGGTCTCCTCCCGACTACGGGCGTCGTCCAAGGCGAACCGGATGAGCTGCCCGGCGAGACCCCGGCCGCCGTACTCCGGTTCGACGATCGTGTGCAGGAAGGAGATTCCGCTTCCTTCCCGCTTGTACTCCGCATATCCGAGAGTCGTTCCGTCCTCCCGGATCTCGTAGCGATTGCGCTCCGGAACATCGACGACGTCGGCCATCACTTCTCCTTCGGTAGCGGGTGCTTGCTGAGAACGGACACGCGGTTGAACGCATTGATGGTGATCGCGGCCCAGATCAGGACGGTCAGCTTCTCCTCGCCGAGAACGTGCCGCAACCGGTCGTACTGTTCGTCGGAAAGGTGCTCTCCCGCAACGCTCGTCACGGCCTCGGCAATCTCGAGCGCGGCGCGTTCCTCGTCGGAGAAGATGGTGGCGTCGCGCCAAGCGGGCAGTACCGCGAGCCGGCGGTCGGTCTCTCCTGCGTTCCGCGCCGCCCGTGTGTGCAGGTCGAGACAGAACACACAGCGATTCATCTGCGACACCCGCACGTTCACGAGCTCCATCACGATGCGGCCCAGACCCGCGTGCTCCGCCTGGTTCTTGACGTCGAGCGCAACTGCGCCGAGATGCTTGTAGGCGGTCGGAGCGGCCTTGTCGAGAAAGACGCGAGTGGTCATCGCTCGAGGGTAGACGGGACGACTGCGCACCTTCCAGCGATCCGCACACGAAGGAACGTGTGAAGGTTGCTCGAATGTGCCCAGTCGTCGGATACTCGACCGGCCATGCCCTCCTTTCTCTCCCTCGTCCTGGCCGGGGTCCTGTGGGGCACCGGCGGCATCATCGGTTCGCTGCTCGCCGACGCGTCCGGAGCATCGTCCGTCGCGATCGCGGCGTACCGACTGTTCCTCGGTGGCGCGGTGCTGGCGGCAATCGAACTCGTGCGCCGGTCCCGAATCACGAACGCCCTGAACAGAATCCTGCTCACCGGCGTCATCGCAGCGGTGTTTCAAGGCTGCTACTTCGCCGCGGTCGCCTCGGGGGACGTGGCGTCGGCAACGCTGGTGACCATCGGTTCGGCACCGGTCATCGTGACCGTGGTGGACGCGGTCAGGCGACGCACGATTCCGGGAGCGATCATCTGGGTGCGTCTCGTTCTCGGCATCGGCGGGCTCGCACTCTTGGTCGGCGGCACACCGAGCGGCGTGACGAGCACGCTGTTCGCACTCGCGTCCGGAGCGGCGTTTGCCACGTTCACCATGCTCGGCCGAAGACCACTGTCCGCGGGCGTCGAACAGAGCGTGGTGACAGCGTGGGGATTCGTCGTGGGCGGCGCGCTCCTGTTCGCGCTCGCCGCGGTCGGTCCAGGAGCTGGTCTGGAACTGTCGAGTGAATCGGTCAGCCTTCTCGTGTTGTTCGCACTCGTGCCCACTGCGCTGGCGTACTCGCTCTTCTTCCGCGGGCTACGCGGTGCGTCGGCCGCAACCGCGACACTCGTGGCGCTCCTCGAACCGCTGACCGCGACGGTGCTGGCCGTCTTGATTCTTCGCGATCCGGTGACCGTTGCCATGGTGATCGGCGCAATCCTGCTGCTGCTGTCGATCGGGCTCGCGGGCCGAAAGGAGCCACGATGATCGTTCGACCCATGCTCTCGGCCGACCTCGAGGCGGTGGTCGCGTTCCCGCCGGATCCGACGATTCGAGACCTGAGCATCGACCGCGTCCGCGCCGAGTTCGCTGCAGGCCGATTCCGTCCGGAGTGGACGTGGATTGCCGAGAGCAACGGCGCTCTCGTCGGCCGCGCCCTGTGGTGGGGCCGGTCCGACAGCACCTCTCCGTTGGCCCTCGACTCGTTGCACGTCCTGAAACCGGCCGACCGTGTTGCGGTGGGCGCAGCTCTGCTGACCTCTCCGACGTTCGAACGCCCGGAATACGTCATCGCGCTCGAACCGGGTTCGAACAGCCAGTGGCGCATCGACGCGGCTGCACGCGCTGGGCTGACCGAACGCCTGGAACGGCTGCAGGTGGAGTGGACTCCCGCATCCGGCGCGCCGCCCGCGTCCACGCGCCTGACGTTCCGCAGCGGCACCGACGAGGAGTTCGTCGACTTGTTCGTTCGCGCGGCGGTGGGAACGCGAGACGTCACCACGGCCCGGGCGCTGACGGTGATGACGCCGGACGAACAGGCTCGGGACGACCTGGACTTCTACCTCGGCTGTCCCGGCGAGCGATCGTGGTGGTGCGTGGCCGAAGAGGACGACGAGGTGGTCGGGTTCATCCTTCCGTCCGCGACGCCCTACTCCCGCAATGTCGGCTACCTCGGCGTGCTGCCCGAGCATCGAGGGCGGGGACTCGTCGACGATCTGCTCGCCGAGGTGACACGAATCAACGCGGGCGCAGAGAGGATCACCGCGACGACGGACGTCACCAACGAGCCGATGGCGGCAGCGTTCGAGCGCGCCGGCTATCGGGTGACCGAGGTGCGGCTGGTTCTTACTGCTGACCCGGCAACAGCTGCACCATGAGCGCATCGGAGTCGGCGATCAGCTCACCGTCTTCGTTCTTCAACGTCGCACTGATGAACGTCTTGCGGCCCTCGACCTTGTCCACGTGGCCCTCGACCACCAGCGGCTGGTTCAGCGGTGTGATCTTGCGGTAGTTGACGTGCAGGTACGCGGTTCGGCTGATGGGCCGTCCGTACGCGTGCTGCGTCAGGCCGAAGAGGTCGTCGAACAACAGCGGCAGGGTGCCGCCGTGCGCGGCACCGTTGCCACCGAGATGGAAGCGCCGGAACACCCCACGGCTGCGCACACCGTCGGCGTCGAACTTCTCGACCGTCCAGGGCAGCATCAGGAGGCTGCCACGGCCGGGAAGGCGCGGGACACGGCCGGCCGGCGTTTTGCGCTCGGGTACCACGTGCGGCTCCATCGTCGCGACGAGCTGCTGGGTCTGCGCCAGCGCGGCCTTCAACGCATCCGCGGGCATGTCGACCGACACGGCGAGGTCCTGTACTCGCCGCAGCGCTTCGATCAGCTCTCCGTACTCGGGTTCGACCTTCGCCGTCTCGAATTTGGGGAACCCACCGTGCTCGTTGTAATGCTCGTCGACAGCCATTCGAAGCACCGTAACTTATCGTGGGCGATGTGAGTTTCGACGAGAAGTTGTGGCGACCTGTTCCCGGTTTCGACGATCTGGTGGACATCACCTATCACCGACACATCACCGACGGCACCGTCCGCGTGGCGTTCGATCGCCCCGAGGTTCGCAATGCGTTCCGGCCGGGAACGGTCGACGAGCTCTACCGCACCTTGGACCACGCGCGCATGACGTCCGACGTGGGTGCGGTGCTGCTCACCGGCAATGGACCAGCCCCCAAGGACGGGGTGTGGGCCTTCTGCTCGGGTGGTGACCAGCGTATCCGCGGTCGCAGCGGGTACCAGTACGCCGAGGGCGAGACCGCCGACACCGTCGACAAGGCGCGGGCCGGCCGCCTGCACATCCTCGAGGTGCAGCGGCTGATCCGCACCATGCCGAAGGTCGTGATCTGCCTGGTCAACGGGTGGGCAGCCGGCGGCGGACACAGCCTGCACGTGGTGTGCGACCTGACGATGGCCAGTCGCGAACACGCACGGTTCAAGCAGACCGACGCCGACGTCGGCAGCTTCGACGGGGGGTACGGCAGCGCCTACCTCGCGAAGATGGTCGGGCAGAAGTTCGCCCGCGAAATCTTCTTCCTCGGCGAGACGTACTCCGCGGAGGACATGCACCGCATGGGCGCGGTCAACAAGGTCGTCGATCACGCCGAGCTCGAGAACGAGGCCATCGCGTGGGCGAAGACGATCAACGGCAAGTCGCCTCAAGCGCAGCGCATGCTCAAGTACGCGTTCAATCTTCAGGACGACGGTTTGGTGGGCCAGCAACTCTTCGCCGGTGAGGCAACCCGCCTCGCCTACATGACGGACGAGGCGGTCGAAGGGCGCGATTCGTTCTTGGAGAAGCGCGAACCGGACTGGTCGCCGTACCCCTGGTACTTCTGAACCCTGCTGGGTACTCGGAGGGCATGGAAGACCAGCCCTCCCCCGAAATGCCAGCTCCCGAGCACATCCGTCCCGACGGCGTCGACGACGACACCGTGTCCGCCGTCGGAACGCTGTCCGAGGCCCTCGAGACCGTCGAGCGCGCCCGTGGACAACTCTACGAATTCCACCAGCTCATGGGTCATGCGGACCTGTTGCTGGGCAACGCGATCGACGAACTTCGCGAAGCAGGCCACTCGAAGATCGCGGACCGACTGCAGGAAAAGATGTTGGGCCGCAACACGATTCCGGGCCGGTGGACATTCCAGATCGTCGAAGAATTCGACGACGGCTACTGGGACGAGTTCCGCAGCCACGAACGCACCGTGCGCGACGAACTACTCGAGGGCAAGCGCCACATCTTCGAGGCGGAGATGAAGGAGAACCGTCGTACGCACGGCCGACAGGGCCACGAAGCCACCCCGTGACCGCTACCGTGGCAGCCGTGGAGATTCTGAGCAGTCGCGTCATCCTGAGGCCGGCGGACTACGACGTCACCTTGGCGTTCTACCGGGACACCCTCGGCTTGGGTATTGCGCGCGAATATCCGGGTGGCACAGTATTTTTCGCCGGCCAGTCGTTGATCGAGATCGCAGCGCACGGGGCGAGCGGCGTGCCGTCGACATTCGACGGCGCGCTGTGGTTGCAGGTACGCGACGTCCACGACATCGCAACGAAGGTGGATGTCGACAGGGGTCCGACAGAAGAGCCGTGGGGACTGATCGAAATGTGGACGAAGGACCCCGACGGCGTGCCGATCGTGTTCGTGCAGATTCCCGAGGACCATCCGCTACGCAGGGACCAGCGCTGAGCGACGCGCCTTGCGTGTCGCGCGTCCGCAGCGCCACAGATATATCGGGCTGGGCGGGACCCAGCCCAACTGCAGTCCCATCGACTGGTCGTCTCGGACGGCCCAATGCTCGACGACGAAACCATTGACGATGCGTTGGAAATGCACCTGACGGACCTGAAAGGTCTTGCCGGTCGGCGCGAACGCACGCTCGACGGTCACGTCGGGGGTCCACACGACGAAGTCCCCGGTCTGTCGACCGGAGAGCAGTCCGTAGGACACCACGAGATCGCCCTCGACCACGTGTTGCGTGGTGGTCCACGCCAATTCGCTGAACGCAGTTCGAAGCCATCGACCGGTCGCGGCAAACGCTGCCGGCCCGGTTCCGCGAGCATCCGGGGGTTCTGCGATCGACTCGTGATTCACCGCATCGGGATGGAACACGTCGTTGGCCTCGCGTTCCTCCTCTACGACGGCATGCAGTGCAGCGTCGGCAACCGTGGTCATCTCGACGCGATGGACGGAAACAGTCATTGCTCCACCTTTCGATACAGTGCCCTGTATTAAAACGAGACAGTAGCCTGTAATGAACTCGAGGACAACACTCTCGAGACAACACATCCGGAGACACTCGTTGGCGTACGACAACGGCCGTCGTGCAGCGGCGGCTCGGCGGACCAGGGCCTGCATTCTGCGGGCGGCCGCGGACCTGTTCCTCGCGAACGGATATGGGGCAACGACCATCCGGGAGGTTGCACGGGCCGCCGGCGTGTCCCAGGAAACGATCTACAAGTCGACGGGCGGCAAAGCGCCGCTGCTCAAGGCGGTCTGGGACGTGACCCTGGCCGGAGACGACGAAGACCTTCCGCTCGCGGCGCGGCCCGAGGCGCAGGCGGTGCGAGCCGCGACGAATCCTGATCAGGCTGCGACGGCGTACGCCGAACTCGCGGCGGTGGTGTCCGCGCGTACCGATCCACTTCTACGCCTGCTGCTCGGCGCCCGAGGGAGCGATCCTGCCCTCGGCGAGTTCGCCGACGAGGTCGACGCGGAGCGCCTGGCGGGCAGCTCCGCCGTCGTTCGCCACTGGTTCGCGGCGGGATGGATCCGCCCGGATCTGACGGCCGAGAAGGCCGGCCAGATCTTGTGGGCTCTGAACTCGCCGGGGCCACGCTGGCATTTATTGGACATCGGGTGGAGCTCAGCCGAGTTCACGACGTGGCTCGCAGACACCATTCGACGGTCGATCCTGGCCTGATCGACGATTGACAGGGCGAACGATCAGTGCTGATACTGTCATCACTTCGTCACCTGAGAGGCTCCGATGAGTACTACGAGAACAGCGCTCGTCACGGGCGCCACGTCCGGGATCGGGTACGCGGTTGCACGCGAGTTGGCCGACCGCGGTTACCGCGTCATCGGGACCGGCCGGAACACGTCGACCGGCGTCGGCCATGCGGACGGTGTGGAGTACGTCGACCTCGATCTGACGTTCCCGAACAGCGTCGAGAGGTGCGCCGCTGCCGTCGGTGACATCGACATTCTGGTGAACAACGCCGGCGAAAGTCAGTGCGGCCCATTGGAAGAGCTGCCGCAGGAGGAACTGCAGCGAATCTTCCAGCTCAACGTGTTCGGACCGGTTCACCTCACTCAGCTTCTCCTGCCGGGTATGCGCGCTCGCGGCTACGGGCGCGTGGTGATGGTCGGGTCCATGCTGGCCAGCTTTCCGGTCGCGTTCCGCTCCTCGTACGTTGCGTCCAAGGCTGCGATCAAGGGTTTCGCCACCAGCGCCCGCGCCGAGGTGGAGCCGTACGGGGTCAAGATCACCACCGTCGAACCCGGCGCCATCGACACCGGGATCTCGACGCGGCGCAACCACTGCATCACTCCGGATTCGGTGTATCGGAACGAGTATCGAACGGTGATCGGCAAACTCGACGCCAACGAGGCAGTCGGCATCTCGGCCCCGCGGGTGGCACGCACCGTCGTCGCCGCGATCGAAGCGGAGAACCCGAAGCCCCTCTACGCGGTCGGCAGCCGAGCACCGTTGGCGTTCGCCCTGAAACGGGTCGCGCCCGATGCCGTCATGGAAAAGATCGTTCTGAGGCAGCACGACATTCACTGAACAGTCCAGGGGGGGACACATGGTCGAGGTTTCACGTCGAAATGCCATCCGGGCACTCGCCACCGGGGGCGTGGTGGCCGGGCTCGGAGTGCGCGCACGTACAGCGTCGGCCGCCCCGACCGGCAACTACCGGATCGACCTGCATTCGCACTTCCTTCCTCCTCGCTATCGCGATGCGTTGACTGCAAGCGGATACACCGCGAAGTCGCTGGCACCGGTCCCGTCGTGGTCTCCGGCGGAAGCACTGCAGTTCATGGACGCACACGGCATCGGAACCCAGGTCGTGTCGATCTCGGATCCCGGAGTCGGGTTCCTGTCCGGCCCCGCTGCCGTCGAGATGGTCCGCTACACCAACGACTATGCGGCCGACCTGGTCGAGCAACACCCCACCCGGTTCGGGGCCTTCGCGTTTCTGCCACTCCCCGATGTCGTGGCGTCGTTGGCCGAACTCACCCACGCATTGGACGTTCGAGGACTCGACGGCGTCGTCCTACTGTCGAGCTACAACGGCATCTATTTGGGGGACGCCCGCTTCGAACCGGTCATGGCCGCCTTGAACGCACGCAGTGCGTTCGTCTTCGTCCACCCCGCCGAGTTGCCGCCCGACAACCGGCCCGAGCTGCCGTTCCCCGCTTTCTACGAGGAATACCCTTTCGACACCACGCGCGCCGCGGCCATTCTCATGGCATCGGGAACGATCGACCGGTACCCGAACATTCGCTTTTCCCTCGCTCACGCCGGCGGCTGCCTCCCGTTTCTGTCCGCCCGCTTGGCGCTCCCTCGATCGGCGGTTCCAGCGGCGCCCGAGGTCTCCGTGTTCGCGACCCGAGGCTCCATCAGGAAGTTTTTCTACGACACCTCGCTCTCCGCGTCGGCGGCGGCCATGCGCAGCGTTCTCGAAGTGACGGACATCGACAACATCGTGTTCGGATCCGACTGGCCGTTCAGCGGACTCGTCTACCGCGCCGACACCACGACCGACCCCGCGCCCGGGCTGAGCGACGTTTTCGATTCCGATCAGCGATACCGAATCGAACGGCTGAACGCGTTGGACCAGTTGCCGTCGGTCGCCGCACGGATCGGGCGCTGACCAGGCAATTCGGGCGAAACGGACATTCAAGGTGAACGGAGAATGAACATATCCGGACCGGTGGATCGGAACGTCGGAAAAAGCGTTCCCGCGGTTTTACTTCCGCGAATCCGGGCCGCACACTTTGCCTCGTGACTGCGGAATTCATCGTATTGGCGGTTGTTGTCGTCACCGCCCTGGCCTTCGATTTCACGAACGGCTTTCATGACACCGGGAATGCCATGGCGACCTCCATCGCCACGGGCGCACTGAAGCCGAAGGTCGCGGTTGCCCTCTCGGCGTCGCTGAACCTGGTCGGCGCCTTCTTGTCCACCGCGGTCGCCGCCACCATCGCGAAGGGACTCGTCGACGCCAACCTCGTCTCCCTCGAGATCGTCTTCGCCGGTCTCGTCGGGGGCATCACCTGGAACCTCGCCACCTGGCTGCTCGGCATCCCGTCGAGCTCCTCGCACGCCCTCATCGGCGGAATCGTCGGCGCCATGATCGCCGCCGTCGGCGGCCACGGTGTCATCTGGCACGGTCTCGTCTCCTCGGTGATCATCCCCGCCGCGCTCTCGCCGATCATCGCGGGAACCGTCGCGGCGACGGGGACGTGGCTGGTCTACCGCACCACACGCACGGTCCCGGAGAAGCAGTCCGAGAAGGGATTCCGCTACGGCCAGATCGGCTCGGCGTCCTTGGTCTCGCTCGCGCACGGCACCAACGACGCACAGAAGACGATGGGCATCATCTTCCTCGCCCTGATCTCGTACGGATCGGTCTCGAGCTCGGACTCGATGCCCCCGATCTGGGTCGTCGTGTCCTGCGCCCTGGCCATCGCCGCCGGCACCTACCTCGGCGGCTGGCGCGTCATCCGCACCCTCGGCAAGGGACTGGTGGAGATCAAGTCCCCGCAAGGCATGGCCGCCGAATCGTCCTCGGCCGTCGTCATCCTCCTCGCATCGAACTTCGGCTTCTCCCTCTCCACCACCCACGTCGCGACCGGCTCCATCCTCGGATCCGGAGTCGGCAAGCCCGGCGCCGAAGTGCGCTGGGGCGTCGCGGGCCGCATGGCCACCGCATGGCTCATCACGCTGCCGGCGGCAGGTTTGGTCGGCGCGCTCTGCTACTTCCTCTCCCACGTCATCGGCGGACTGCCCGGCATCCTCGTCGTCTTCGCGATCCTCATCGCCGCGGCAACGTGGATGTACCTGCACTCGCGCAAGACACCCATCAACCCGGACAACGTGAACGACGAGTGGGACTCGTCCAGCACCTCCCCCGCCGTTCCCGCCGCCGCGACAGTCTAGAAAGGCAGCACACGATGTCCACCTGGCTCAACGTCAGCGCACTCTGGAAAGTGATCGTCTTCGGGCTCGTCCTCGGCGCCGGACTCCCCGCCCTGTTCGCGCTCGGAGTCCGCTCCGCCGCCATGGGAACCGCCGGCGCCGACGGAACCACCACCTCCACCTCACCCGCCGGAAAAGCGTTGGCATTCCTCGCCTTCGCCATCGTGGCCATCGCCGTCGTACTCGGAGTTCTCTTCATCTCCCGCGACTTCATCGGACACCACACCGGCGTTTACATCCTCGGCGCCAAAGCGAAGTAGCCGAATCGTGGCCGGGGGCGTCATCAATTCGATCGTGCAGTGGTTGCGTGCGGGGTATCCCAACGGAGTGCCCGAGCACGACTACGTCCCGTTGATGGCGCTCCTGTCCCGTCGACTCTCGCCCGGCGAGGTGCAGGAACTCGTCGACGAGCTCGCCCGGACGGGAGCCGACAAGGCCGACATCGGTGCGGCCATCACCAAGGTCACCGACGAGCTACCTCTGGACACGGACATGGATCGCGTGCGCTCGCGCCTCGCTGCGGGCGGCTGGCCGTTGGCCGATCCCTTCGAACCCTGGAAGACGTCCGAGCAGTAAACTGACCGGATGCCGCTTCCGCCCGTCCTGGCCGCGATCGTGGCGTGGCTTCGGACCGGATATCCGGACGGCGTACCGGAACGAGACTACGTCCCGTTGTTGGCGCTGCTTCGTCGCAGACTCACCGACGACGAAGTCGCGCAGGTGGCGTCCGCGTTCGGTTCCGACGCGTCGGTCGACACCGCGGACATCGGAGTCGGGATCAGCAAGGTGACCGACGAAGTGCCCAGCGAAGCCGACATCGAACGGGTGCGTCGTCACCTCGACGACTGGCCGGACAGATCGTGACCGCCGTTCTCCGGACCCTGGCGGTTCCGTCCGGACCCGCGGTGTCCTCCGTTCTGCCCATCCTGTCCGACATTCTCTCCGGCGCAGCGGATCCCATCCTTCCCGTCCCCGCGGACGACGCACGAGACGCCGCCCGCCTGACCGACGCGTTGGCGCCGGGGGCGCCGATCGAGGACGGTGTCGCCTTGGTGGTCGCCACCTCCGGATCGACCGGAATTCCCAAGGGCGCGTTGCTTTCTGCTGCTGCGTTGCGCGCGAGCGCGTCTGCAACCCACGCCCGTCTGGGCGGTGCCGGATCGTGGCTCCTCGCCCTCCCCGCCCACCACATCGCCGGCATGCAGGTGCTGCTGCGCAGCATCGCCGCGAACACCGAACCCGTCGTACTCGACGTCCGGCACGGGTTCGACCCGAACACACTGCCCGCTGCGATCGAGAACATGGACGGCCCTCGCCGGTACACGTCGTTGGTACCGACCCAACTGATCAAGGTGCTCGACAACCCCGCTGCCACGGCGGCGCTCGCATCCCTCGATGCCGTCCTGCTCGGCGGTGCGGCAACCCCCGCGCCCGTCCTCGCCCGTGCGGTCGACGCCGGCATCACCGTGGTGCGGACCTACGGAATGAGCGAGACGTGCGGTGGGTGCGTGTACGACGGCGTTCCATTGGACGGAGTCACCGTCTCTATGGACGCGTCGAACCGGCCGGCCTCCGGCCTACCCGCATCAGGACGGGTATTCCTCGGCGGTGCCACCCTCGCCTCGGGTTACCGCGGCCTACCCGATCACCCGGCCTTCGCCGAGCCCGGCCTGTTCCGCACCGACGACGCCGGCGTGCTGACGGAGAACGGTGTCCTGCGCATCGTGGGCCGGTTGGACGAGGCCATCACGACGGGCGGCCTGACCGTCGTGCCGCAGGTGGTCGAGGCGGCACTCGCCACGCACGACGGCATCGCCGAATGCGCCGTCGTGGGAGTGTCGGACGCGCGACTCGGCGAACGGGTAGCGGTGGCGATCGTGCCTGCACGGGGATCGACGGTCACGCTCGACGACGTCCGGGCTCACGTCGCGCAATCGCTGAACACACACGCATCCCCTCGGGAGATGCTGCTGGTCGACGCCCTACCGCTGCGCGGGCCAGGCAAAGTCGACCGAGCCGCGGTGCGGTCGATGTTCACCGTGGGCGGCTGACGTGTCCGGCGTCTGGATCTTCGTCGAGACCCTGTGCGGCGACCCAGCGCAAGCAACGGTTGTCGGATTGGGCGAACGGGACAAGGAGTGGGCATCGCTGACGCGTGCCGTTCCGTCGAAAGGGGCCTATGCCGCGGCCGTCCCGGCGATAACGCGCTGCGTCGAGACCGCATCGAATGCAACCGTGGCGATCAGCGGAACCGATGACTGCATCGTGGCTCGTCCCGCGCTCGGTCCGCAGGGGACCGTTCACGGCGTCGTTCTGTGGCACGGCCCGGCCGACGCAGTACCGGCGAGCTGGCCGGCCGCCGCAGGTTTCGATTGGTCGAGCGAGACTCGCGAAGTCAGGCTGGCTCGTGAACTGAGAGCCCTGCTCGGGTTGGACGACACCCGGCCGTCCATCACGATGGCGGAGGCGTTTCAGTCCGTCATCGAATTCGATGACGGCGCACTCGGTTTCATGTCCGCTACCTTGCGCCGCGCATCGGACAACAAGTGGATCGGGTCGCTGACCGTACGCACCGGGGATGGGCCGATGCCAGTACGAACGGCCATGCGTTCACTCTCTGCGCCGGACGAATCATACTGGCGTGCAGTGACATTCGAGTCGCGGCGCCCAGCGGTACCGTCGACCCGGTTGGTAGAATCCCTTGCGCTGGAAGCGCTGTCGCGCAATTCGGACACTGCGGTCGCCCTCATCGACCTCGAGAAGGTGCGTATCGTGCGGTGGATCACCGAGCCGATACCGAACATTGCCTGGAAGGGGGTGCGGGATCAGCGTGACACCCCGCACCCGGACGATGTCGACCGGATAGTCACCTCGATTCGCACCTTCTACCGCGGATCGACCGAATCCGACCTGGGCAGGATTCGTCTGCGACGGCTCGGCGGTGGGTGGACGGTGGTCGACGCGCGAGCCACACTCGTTTCGGTGCCGGACGGGCCGGGATTGCTGCTGGCCGAGTTCCGTACGATCGGCTTTTCCGACGACCCCGACCCGGTGCCGCCGACCGATACCGGCTATCAGACCTGAGACTCTCCGAGCCGCGACCGCTCGGCCAGACAGACCTCGAGATCCTTGGTCACCGACCACACGTCTTCGAGGTCACCGCTGAGGAGGAACGCGCGCTGGCGGGCCGTGAGCGCGAAGATGGCATTGTCCAGTTCGTCTGCGTCCATCGACGCGACCACTTCTCGGACATTGACGAAATCGCAGCTCACGAGTCTCCCGCAGTGTGCAACGGCACACGCATCTAGATGAGGTAGCTACGTCCGGGGCTGTCGACTCAAGCCTCGGGAAACCCTGGAAACGGGGCGCTCAGCGATATTAGCTGCGTCGGCGCGATTTGCGCAAAACCTCCGCCGCGCTTGGGGGCGTATGCGCGGTGCAAGAGCCGTGCAAGAACTCGGGTTCACAGTTACTCCATGACCACTCCAGCAATCGAGGCCGTGGGCCTCGTCAAGAAGTTCGGCACCCAACGCGCCGTCGACGGCGTCAGCCTCACCGTCCCCATGGGTGCGGTCTACGGCGTCCTCGGGCCCAACGGCGCCGGCAAGACCACGACCGTCCGCATGCTCGCGACGCTGCTGCGTCCCGACGCCGGATCCGCCCGCATCTTCGGCCACGACGTGGTGCACGAACCCACCGCGGTCCGTTCCCTCGTCGGCGTCACCGGTCAGTACGCGTCGGTCGACGAGGACCTGACCGCAACCGAGAATCTCGTCGTGTTCGCCCGCCTGCTGGGGCTGACCCGAACGGCGTCACGCATCAAGGCCGGCGAACTGCTCGAGGAGTTCGGTCTCACCGAAGCGGCAACCAAACCACTCAAGAACTTCTCGGGCGGCATGCGTCGACGACTCGACCTCGCGGCCAGCCTGATCGCCGCACCGCCCCTCCTCTTCCTCGACGAGCCGACGACGGGATTGGATCCGCGCACCCGCGCGCAGATGTGGGACACCATCAGAAACCTTGTCGCACAGGGTTCGACAGTCCTGCTCACCACTCAGTATCTCGACGAAGCCGACCAGCTGGCCGACCGCATCGCCGTCATCGACCACGGTCGCGTCATCGCCGACGGTACCGCCGACGAACTGAAAGCATCCGTCGGCACGTCCTCCCTGAACCTCGCGATCGCCGACCCGACCCGTATCGACGAGGCGCGCACCCTGGTGATCGGCGTGCTGGGAGTCGACGTCCTCGTCGCCCCGGACGGTGCTCGCCTCACCGCGCCCCTCACCTCCCCTTCCGTCACCACCGACGTCCTGATTCGTCTGCGCGAGAACGGTATCGAGGTCGACGAGATCACCGTCAGCAAGCCGAGCCTCGACGAAGTCTTCCTGACCATCACCGGTCAGCCCGAAAGGATTCCCGCATGACCACCACGCCATTGACCCCGACCGGCCTTCGGCCCAACCGCTCCGATCCACAAGCCACCCGCGCCGTACCCGTTCCGGCCGCTCGGACGATCTCACTCGAACAGACGGTCCGACACTCGTTGACGATGGCCTACCGGGGCCTGCTCAAGATCCGGCACAACCCGGAGCAGCTGTTCGACGTGACGCTGCAGCCCATCATCTTCACCGTCATGTTCACCTACATCTTCGGCGGCGCCATCGCCGGCGACATCTCGGCCTACCTGCCCACCATCATTCCCGGCATCCTCGTGCAGACCGTGATCACCGGGTCCATCGTCACCGGCACCCAGTTACGCGAGGATATGGACAAGGGAGTGTTCGATCGCTTCAAATCGCTTCCCATTGCCCGTATTTCGCCGCTGGCAGGCGCCCTGCTGGCCGACGTGGTGCGGTACGCCATCGCCACGACCGTGACGTTCATCGTCGGCTTCGCCATGGGTTACCGGCCCGCTGGAGGCGTCGTCGGGGTGCTCGTCGCCGCGCTGCTCGTCATGGTGTGCGCGTTCGCCATCAGCTGGATCTTCGCGCTCATGGGTGTGCTGATGAACAAGGCGTCGTCGGTACAGGGTGTGTCGATGCTCGTTCTGTTCCCGCTCACGTTCCTCTCCAACGCCTTCGTCTCGGTGGACACCATGCCGGGCTGGTTGCAGGCGTTCGTGAAGGTGAACCCGGTGTCGCACTTGGTCACTGCCGTCCGAGACCTCGCCAACAACGGCTCGATCGGCGTCGACTTCGGGCTGTCTCTCCTCGGCGCCGCGGTGATCGTCGCCGTCTTCGCTCCGCTCGCCGTGCGCACCTACATGCGCAAGACGTAGGAGATTCACACACCCTCGAGCAACTCCAACAGTTCCGATCGCGCGTTGACCCTCGTCTTCGTGGCGACCGCAGCACGGCCCTCCGCGACCCGTTCGTCGCCGAGGGCCGTGCGTGCGTCGGCGAGCAGTCGCTCCCACGACAGAGACGGCGAGTCCTGGCGGCTGCGCGCCTTGATGCCCAGAAGCAACAGGGACAGGCCTCGTGAGGTGTCGTCGCCGCTCGCGATCAGGAACGCGCCCACTGCGACTGCGACGCAACCGATCTGGGGATAGTCCGGGATGCCCCCGCGTCCGAGCCTGCGCCGCGCTCCGGTCGCGAGACGGGGTATCCACTCCCGAACGTCCTGCCACCGGCCGGCCGCCACGTGGGCGGCCACCGCACCGCTGATGATCACGAACGTCCCCGGATCCGGCGATTCCAGCGGATCCGGCCCACCCGCGTGGTCGACGGCACGCCGATACCCGGCGAGGCCGGCGACCGTATCCCCCTCCGCCAGGGTGCATTCCGCCGCCATGGCGGTCAGCATGGCAAGCGTCGCGTTGCGCTGCATCGGGTCGACGGCATCCGTCGTCGACATGCGGCCTCCCGTGAGGTCGGCCAACCGCACGCGGGCCTCGTCGAGCCTCCCGGCACCGATCATGGCGCCGCACAGGTAGCTTTCGACCTGCATGCTCTCCTCGTACGCGTGCAGCTCCCGCAGCTGCGCCACCGCCTCTTCGTAGAACCCGATACCGGCGGTGAATCTGCCTGTCTGCGAAAGGATGCTGCCGAGATTCTGAGTGATCACGCTGACCGACCACGTGTCGGACACCGACCGCGCCACCGCGAGCCCGGCCCTCCCGTCGCGTTCAGCACCGCGCAGGTTTCCCAGGTTCTCCCGCAGTGATGCCCGCGCCATGTACGCCGCGACCCGAACGGCCGGGTCGGCGTCGTGCAGCGCGGTCGCCAGCAGCCGGGGAGCGCCCCGCCCGGCGTCCGGAAGCGTCGACAGTTCGAACAGCAGGCGCACGGCCGGTCGCATGCCGGGTCGAGCACGCAGCGTGCGGCGGATGGTCGTCCGGGCCCGCGCGAGTCGGCGCGGCGTCATTCCGAACGTGAGATGTACTGCGGCGTAGAAGATCGCGGTTCCCAGCACGTCGTCGGGCACCTGTGCCGTGACCGGGTCCGTGATGTCGATCGACAGGATCTTCGGCGCCCACGCCATCACCTCGGAATGCGAACCGCGGATGGACCAGAAGAACGCGAGAACGGGAAACACCGTCAGGACGACGGCACTGTCGCCGGCCGAATCTGCCTGCCGCAGTGCCGAGACGAGGTTGTCGTGCTCGGCCTCGATCCGGTGGATCGCTGCGAGTTGATTTTCGGTCGTCACGTCGGCGGCGACGCGAAGGCTCAGGTCCGTCACCCAGCGGGCCGTGCGCGTGGTCACCTCGTCGCCCTCGCCGGACGCGACCAATCGCTCCTCGCCGTACTCGCGCACCGTCTCGAGCATGTGATAGCGCAAACCGGTGTCTTCGACCACGGACAGCATCGACTGCCCGACGAGACCGTCGATGGCCGAGCTCACGTCGTCGACGGCGCCGAACTGGGCAACCGCCTCCGCCGCGGACAGGGTGAATCCGGCGGGGAATCGGCAGAGCCGTCGCAGCGCGATCTGCTGCGATTCGTCGAGCAGGTTCCAACTCCACTCGATCACCGCACGCAGCGTCCGGTGCCGCGCGGGCGATGTCGGGTCTCCGGTCTTCAACAGCGCAAAGCGTTGCGCCAGGCGAACACTGATCTCCTCCACCGACATCGTGCGAACCTTCGCGGCTGCGAGTTCGATCGCCAACGGGAGACCGTCGAGCCGTCGGCACAGAGCGATCACCTCGGCCGCGTCGATGCGCACCGTCGGGCGTACCGCGCGGGCGCGGCTCGTGAAGAGTTCCGTTGCGGCGGAGACGGCAAGCGGCGGAAGCAGATACACGGACTCCGCCGTGATGGCCATCGGTGCTCGCGAGGTTGACAGAACGGTCAGACCGGGACTCGCCGCCGTCAGGTCCGCGACGATGTCCGCGACATCGGCGATCACGTGCTCGCAGTTGTCCAGAACGAGCAGCATCGGCCTGGCCGCCAACGACTCTCTCACGCGGGCACGAGCCGACACGCTGTCCGCACGGGCCAGACCCGCGTACCGCATGTCCGACTCGCTGACGCCGAGGGTCGCACCGATCGTCGTCACGACGTCGTCGCCGCTGCGAAGCGACGCCAGCTCCACGAGGGTGACCTGCCGAGCAGCCGTATTGAATGACGACCGGCCTCCGGCCTTCCCGCTGGAGGAACGCGCACCGATCTCGTGCGCCACGCGCGTCTTCCCGGTGCCTCCCGGGCCCAGAATCGTCGTCACCCGGAACCGCCGGGTCATGTCCTCGATGGCGTCGATGTCGTCCTCTCGGCCCACCAGCGGGTTGGGCGAGGCACGAATGCCGATGGCCGCCGGCACCCCGGGCGCCGCGCTCTGCCGCCCACGACGCGGCGCACTGTCCCCGCGCAGCAGATCCGCGTGCAGAGCCGAAATACGCGGCGACGGATCCGAACCCAGACGGTCGGCCAGACGGGCACGCAGACCCGCGTACACCGACAACGCTTCGTTGGTCCGACCCAATCCGTGCAGCGCCCGCATGAGTTCGAGATGCGCCGGCTCGTCGAGATCACGCGCCTCGCACGCGGCGACGGCCAGTGGCAGCGCGGTCTCGTGGTCACCGTCCTCGATAGAGCCACGAAGAACGATCGACTCCAGAGAGGCACGGCACCGCTGCGCTTCCGTCACCAGATCGTCGCGCAGGTCGCCTTCGGGGAGGTCCGCCCCGGGCGTGCCCGACCACAGCGCCGACGCGTCCAGAGCCAGATCCACTGCGCGGCGCGGGGAACCTTCGGCGAGAAGTTGCGCCGCTCGACGCTCCCACGCCCGTGCCAAGGTCAGGTCGATCCGTGACGGATCGATCAGCAACCGATACCCCGCAGGTCCGATCTCGAGCACGCCGTCCGGCAGTGCGGCACGCAGACGCGACACCTGCGTGTGCAGCGCGTTCATCGGCGAGCGCGGCGGAGAATCGGACCACACGTCCTCGATGAGCGCGTGCGCTGTGCGGCTTCGACCGGGTCGGACGGCGAGCGCCGCGAGGACGCTGCGGGAACGCGCTCCGGGAAGCGGCACCAACTCGTCGCCGCGGCGGGTCGACACGTCGCCGAGCAGACGCACGAGAACGTCGGGAACACTCATGTGAATTTCACCAGAACCACATCGTAGGTAAGGATCGACGCATGGCGACAGCAGCCCAGTGGATCGAAGGCGCGAGACCGCGCACCCTGCCGAACGCGATTGCGCCCGTCGTCGCCGGAACCGGCGCCGCCGCGGCGATCGACGGTGTCACGTGGTGGAAGGCGGTGCTCGCGCTGATCGTCGCGCTCGCCCTGATCGTGGGGGTCAACTACGCCAACGACTACTCCGACGGCATCCGGGGCACGGACGACGACCGTGTCGGGCCCCTTCGCCTGGTGGGGTCCAAGGTGGCGTCGCCCCGGTCGGTGAAATTCGCCGCCGCCGGTTGTTTCGCTCTCGCGGCGGTGGCCGGTCTGGTGCTGGCCGTCACGACAGCGTGGTGGCTCGTGCTGATCGGTGTCGTCTGCATCGCCGGCGCCTGGTTCTACACCGGCGGATCGAAGCCCTACGGCTACAGCGGTTTCGGTGAGATCGCGGTGTTCGTGTTCTTCGGTCTCGTCGCGGTTCTCGGAACCCAGTTCGTTCAGGCCGAGCGGGTCGACTGGGTGGGGTTGGTCTGCGCCGTCGCCGTCGGCTCGTTCTCGAGTGCCGTACTGGTGGCGAACAACCTGCGCGACATCCCTACCGACACCGAATCCGGCAAGGTCACGCTTGCCGTTCGTCTCGGTGACACCCGCACGCGCACTCTGCATCTCGTGTTGATCGCCGTCCCGTTCGTGATCAGCCTGCTCCTGCTGATCGCCACCCCGTGGTCGCTGCTCGGGCTGCTCGCACTCGTGTTCGCAGTTCGCGCCAACGCTCCGGTGCGCGGCGGCAAGCACGGTATGGAACTCATTCCGGCGCTGCGTGACTCCGGTCTCGCGATGCTGCTGTGGTCCGTCGGAACTTCTGTCGCGCTGTTTTTGGTTTAACCCCGGCGCTCCGGAACCAAGGCGCCCAGGACGAAGTTGACGATCGAGATGATGATCGCGCCCCAGAACGCCGCTCCGAATCCCGCGACGGTCAGTCCGTAACCGGTCGAATCGGTGACCGCGGCGGTCAGCCACAGCATCAGCGCGTTGATCACCAAGGTGAACAGGCCGAGCGTCAGGATGAGCAGCGGCAGCGACAGCAGCTTGACCACCGGCTTGATGAACGCGTTGATCACGGTGAACACGACGGCGATGCCGAGCACGACAACGATGTCCCATCCCGTGCCCTTCCCCGAACTGGCGAGCGCAATGCCGCCGACGAAGTGCGCCGCCACCCAGATCGCGATGGCGTTGATGACGAGCCGTACGACGAGAATCATCGGTCGATGCTCTCACGCTGCCCGGTCGAGCAGGGCTTCGAGATCCAGACGTAGTGCGGCCACCGAGACGTGTCGCTCGATCATCGTCACGACCGCCGGGTCGTCGCTGCGCAGGATGCCCAGCACGATGTGCTCGAGTTCGATGGACGGGTCTCTGCGATACACCGCCTCCCGCAAACCCGCTTCGAGAACCTTCTTGGCGGGGCGATCGAAGGACATGTGTCCGCGGTGGTGCCGCCGCGGTTTCGGTTCGGGAGCGTCGAGAGCCCCGACGCCGAACCTGTCCTCGACGCTGGCGCGCACCGCCTCGAGGTCGATGCCGATGGACTTCAGCGCATCGGCATCCTGGTCGCCGAGCGGCGGGGACACGCCGATCTCGGCGCGCACCGCCTCGGCCGTCAAACCGGTCCTGTCCAGCAATTCGGACAACGGGCCGTCGGCGGCGACGACCGTTCCCAGCAGCAGATACCCGGGCGTGATGGAGCGGGCGCCGGCGTCCAGCGCCTCTTCCTGTGCGCACGTGACACTCACCCGCGCACTCTTTGCGAATTTCTCGAACATCAGTGGATCCTTCGGTTGTATTTGTGATGGACGGCCTGCCGGCTGACGTCAAGGGACTCGGCGATTGCCTGCCAGGACCAGCCTTGGTCCCGCGCGTTGCTCACCTGGACCGCTTCGAGGCGGTCGGCCAGCCGGCGCAGCGCCATGACGGCCCGCAAGCCCTCGGCGGGGTCCGCCGCCCCGGCGGATTCGGCCAGCGTTCGTGAATCGGTCATGATGTCAATGTAAATTGACACGCAATATCTGTCAACGTTGATTGACAGATTCGGTCATGACGCAAGATGGCAGGCGATGACTACCGCGAACCTGACCAGATCCGAAACCGCCGCCCGTGCGCAGACGGTCTCGGACGTGACCTACTCCGTCGACCTCGATCTCCGATCCGCTCCCGACCACGACGTGTCGGGGTTTCGAACGGTCACCACCCTGACCTTCGACGCCACCTCCGAATCCACCTGGCTCGACTTCATCGGTGAGCGTGTCGACTCCGTCGAGGTGAACGGGACCGCCGTGGACGTCGTCTGGGACGGCGCGCGGATCCAACTTGTCGCCCTTGCGGCGCACAACGTGGTGACCGTCCGGGCGGTCGGCGCCTACAGCCGATCGGGTGAGGGGTTGCACCGCTTCCTCGATCCCGCCGACGAGCAGACGTACCTCTACACCCAGTACGAGCCGGCCGACGCGCGTCGGGTGTTCGCGTGCTTCGAGCAGCCGAACATCAAGGCGCCGTTCACGTTCTCCGTGCAGGCTCCCGAAGGATGGACGGTGCTCTCGAACCAGTCGGTGGTGTCGCACGACGGTGAACGACGAACCTTCGCGCCGACTCTTCCGATCTCCACGTACATCACCGTGATCATCGCCGGACCGTACTTCCGAGCCGAGTCCAGCTGGAGCAGAGGTGAACTCACGGTTCCGCTCGGCGCCTTCTGCCGCTCGTCGCTCGCCGACCGCTTCGACCCCGAGAACGTCTTCACGGTCACGAAGCAGGGACTGGACTTCTTCCACGACGCGTTCGACTACCCGTACCCGTTCGGAAAGTACGACCAGGTGTTCGTGCCCGAGTACAACCTCGGTGCGATGGAGAATCCGGGGTGCGTCACATTCACCGAGTCGTACGTGTTCCGCAGTGCCGCAACGACTGCGCAGTACGAACGTCGCGCCAACACGATCCTGCACGAGATGGCGCACATGTGGTTCGGTGACCTGGTCACGATGGAGTGGTGGGACGACCTGTGGCTCAAGGAGTCGTTCGCCGACTACATGGGTGCGCTCGCGTCGGTCCGTGCCACCGAGTTCACCGACGCCTGGGTGACGTTCGCGAACCGCCGCAAAGCGTGGGCGTACCTGCAGGATCAACTGCCGACCACGCATCCGATCGTTGCCGACATCCCCGATCTGGAAGCGGCGAAGCTCAACTTCGACGGGATCACCTACGCCAAGGGCGCTTCGGTTCTCAAGCAACTCGCCGCCTTCGTAGGTGAAGATGCGTTCTTTGCCGGTGCGAGAACGTATTTCCGCAAGCACGCGTTCGGAAACACCACGCTGCCGGACCTGCTCACGGAACTGGCAGCGGCGTGCGGACAGCCACTCGACGACTGGGCCCGGGCGTGGCTGCAGACCTCCGGAGTGGGCGAACTGAGTTACGACCGGTCGAGTGGCGTTCTCACGCAGAGCGTCTCACGACCACAGGTGGTGCGCGTGGCGTGCATCGGCGAGGAGGTCGTCGAAACCGAACTGCGCCTGACCGAGGCGACCACACGGCTCGATCTTCCCGACGCCGATCTGATTCTGCTGAACGACAACGATTCGACCTACACCAAGATCGTGCTGGACGAACGATCGATGGAGTTCGTGCGCACCTCGCTCGACCGCATCACCGAACCCCTGCGGCGCGGTCTGATCTGGTCGGCTCTGTGGAACGCCACCCGCGACGCCCGCCTACTGGCTGCGGAGTACGTCGACCTCGCAATTCGCTTCGCGCCCACGGAAACCGACAACGGTCTCCTGGGATCGGTGCTGGCGAATGCCGAGTACGCGATCGAACGCTACTCGGCGGACCGAGACGCGTTGCGCGAGAGATGGATCGACACCTCGTACGCACAGATGGCCGCAGCTGCGCCGTCCTCGGACAGTCAACTGGAATGGTTCCGGGCGTTCGCGTCGACAGCCGCTCGTACGCCCTCGCACGCCGGACAGGTGCGAACTCTACTGGCGGACAACCTCGACAGCGACCAGCGATGGTCGTTGTGGTTCGCGCTCGCGGCCACCGGACTCGCCACCCGCGACGAGCTCGATCGCGCCCTCGCGGCCGACCGAACCTCGGCCGGTCGGCGCCATCACCTCGCGTCCGTGTCTGCCCAGCCCGACGCGGAGATCAAAACCCTGGCGTGGTCGTCGCTCACCGAATCGGACACGTTGTCGAACGACCTCGTCGACGCCACGATCGCCGGCTTCCGAGCGGGACCGTCACGCGAGCTGATCTCGTCGTACGACGGTGCCTACTTCGTGCTGATCGAAGGCCTGTGGCGAACGAGAAGCATCGAAATCGCGCGGCGCTTGGTCGTGGGCCTATACCCGCAGACGGACGGTCTCGACCTCGTCGATCGGTGGCTGTCGGCGCACTCCGAGGCACCGGCTGCGCTGCGTCGACTGGTGATCGAGCAGCGGGATCATCAGGAGCGGGCGCTGCGGGCTCGGGCGGTCAGCTGAACACGCGGTCCAGAAATCGCACGGTGCGCTCTCGTGTGATGCGCATGGCTTCGTCGCCGGCCAGCTTTTGAAGGGGCGTTCCCACCGCGTCGGCCAGCGGAGCGAGATCCGTGAAAGAACTGTGCGTGGTTCCGGGAACGACTTCGCGCTCGCGGACGCCACGAAGGTGCTCCCACGTCTCGTCGAGGCTGGTGTCCTGCGTCGGGTGACTCTCGGCTTCGAGAATGAGAAACGGCCGGTCGAGATCCGTGGCTAGCGGCGGGAACAAGGTGCCGTCGAGGTCGAAGCCGGAATCGACCCTAGGGTCGGCCAGCATGGTCTGCAATGCCGATGAACCGCCGATCGAGTGTCCGCCGACCGCAATACGATTCGGGTCCACCGACACTGCACCCGGCCACATCGGATCTTTACCGAAGAAGCGATCGAGCACGAACGAGATGTCCTGCGCCCGAGACGACGTGACCTTCGGGCCGTCCAGTTCACCCTCACAGGCGACGCACTCCGCGACCCGACCGTCCGGCAAGCTGGTGCCCCACGATTCGTGGACATGGTCGATGCCGATCACCACGTAGCCACGACTGGCAAAATCTTCGGCAAGCCCGGTCAGCGTCGCCCTCGGAAACGAGAATCCTGGTGACAGCACGACCAGTGGACGACTGCGCTCCGCCGGAATGGGAGCAGCGTTCGGGGTGGAGTTCGTCGTGACCGTGCTCAGGACGTCTGCTGGCACATCCACACTCTGCGTCGCCATGAATCGAGTCGACTCGTCGACCGTCATGTATTGCGCTGGAACGAAATTCGGGCCCTCTGGGTCCGCTGGGTACCACACGGTGGTGATCAGCTCGCGGCGCTCGTCGGGCACCCACGGGTCGGGGCGGGACTCGTCGATCAGATCGACGACGGTGCTCCCCACCGGCAGGTCACCGGTCGGTGCGGGAAGGGCCGGGGCGCTTGCTGTGGGCAACTCGGGGTGGTCGCCGACGGTGATCTTCCCCAGAGGGCCCGCACAGGCGGTGATGGACAGCAGCATCGCCGCGGCGACCAGAGCAATTTTTGCGTTCATGGGTAGAAACGCTAATTTCGAACGGAAGCAACCACATTCACCGTCCGGTGGAATCGACGTGCACCTCGAGGTGTACGCGGGAACCACCCTCAGGGATGACGACAACGGTCCGTCCGCCGATTAGTCTCGGGAACCATGGCGTCGGCGACCTGGACGAGGGACCACCCGTGGGCAGCCGATGTCGCGTTCACTGTCACTGCGGCCCTGTTCTCCCTCGCGTCGGTGTTCTACGTGGCCACCCTCGTCGGCTGGGCCGCCGCGCTCGTCCTTCACGTGGTCCCGCCCGTCGCGATCTCCGTCCGCCGCGGGTTCCCGTGCGCGGTAACCACCACCGTCCTCTTGCTGGACATCGTGACGTGGGGCCTGTCGCTGCCCTACTCCGGTGCGCAGCTGGCTACGCTGATCGCGATCTACACCGTCGCCCGAGAGCGACGGGCGACGGTATCCGTCGCATTCGTGGGAGCGGCAATGGTGCTCATTGTCGTTGCGCCGCTTCGTCAGCCGTTCACCGATGCGGCCAGCGTCATTGCCGCACTCGCCGCCGTCGTGTTGGTTTACTTGCTCGGTCGCACGGTCGAGTTGCGCACGCAGTACCTTCTAGGACTCGAGGAGCACTCTCGCCGTCTCGAGCGTGAACGGGACGCCGACCTCGTAGCAGCAGCAGAACACGAGCGCCTCCGCATCGCGCGCGAGATGCACGACGTGGTGGCGCATCATGTGAGCGTGATGGTGGTGCAGGCCGAGGGCGCCGCGTGGGCGATCGACGACGATCCCGAGTCCGCGCGCACCGCCGTCTCGACGATCGCCGACACGGGGCGGTCGGCGTTGACGGAACTACGTCTCGTACTGGGCGTCCTGCGGGACGGCACGGAGCACGACGCGGCGCCGCAACCTGGACTGGCCGACCTGGAAGACCTGATCGATCGCTTCCGCGGGAGTGGGATCACAGTGCGATCAGATGTCGCACCCAGCGGGCTCGCGCTGCCGGCGAGCGTCGAAGTGGCGGCGTTCAGGGTCGTCCAGGAAGCCCTGACCAACGTCTTGAAACACGCAGGACCAACCGCGGTCGTCGATGTCGCAGTGACCGTCGACGAGTCGGTCCTGTTGGTCACCGTGACGGACGACGGTGGCGAGGACGCACACACTCGGGTCCCGAGCGCGGCGGGCCACGGCCTGACCGGCATCGCCGAACGTACAGCCATGTTCGGCGGAACTGCGCGTTCAGGTCGACGTCCGGACGGCGGCTTCGACCTATCGGTGTCGATTCCGTGTCGGTGATCCGGGTCGCCCTGGTCGACGATCAGGAACTGCTGCGCGTCGGGTTTCGTATGGTGCTGCGGGCCCAGGACGGCATCGAGGTGGTCGCCGAGGCCGGCTCTGGCGAAGAGGCCCTCGACGTGGTGCCCGGCGCCCGAGTCGACGTGGTGTTGATGGACATCCGGATGCCGGGGATGGGCGGTATCGACGCCACACGCAAGCTCGTGACTCTTCCCTCGCCGCCGAAGGTGCTCGTACTCACCACGTTCGACCTCGACGAGTACGTCTACGATTCGATCGAGGCCGGCGCCAGTGGGTTCCTGCTCAAGGACGTCCCGTCCGCCGAACTCGTCTACGCAATCCGGGTCGTTGCCGCGGGCGATGCGATCGTGGCACCCAGTACCACGCGACGGTTGCTCGCCCGCTTCACCGCGCCGGCTCGTACGCCGGACGGAACCAGCGTGGACACGCTGACCGATCGCGAACGCGAAGTCCTCGTATTGCTCGCCGGCGGCGCGAGCAACGCCGAGATCGCGTCATCGTTGTTCGTCGCCGAAGCGACCGTGAAGACCCACGTGCACCGGATCCTGACCAAGCTCGATCTGCGTGATCGGGTGCAGGCGGTGGTGTTCGCGTACGAGATCGGACTGGTGCTGCCGGGGTGACTACCCTCGAATCATGTACACCGAGTGGGACTCGCCCGTCGACGGTGCCGTGTTGTGGTCGAGCTCGGGCACCGACGCACCCACCCGAGTGCTGCCCGACGGGTGCATGGACATCATCTGGCACGGCGACGGTGTACTCGTCGTCGGACCCGACACCGGCGCGCACCTGTCGACCCTTGGGGCCGGGCGCACGTTGGTGGCGCTGCGCTTCGCGCCCGGAGTGGGTCCGTTGGTGCTCGGTGTTCCGGCACACGAGCTTCGCGACACACAGGTCCGGCTCGACGAGGTGTGGTCCGGGCGCGATGCCCGCTTGATCCACGACGCCGACGATCCCGCTTCCGCGCTGCACACTGTTGCTGCCCAACGCCTTTCAGTAGCGAGTTCTGATTTTCCCGCTCGTCTCGTCGCACGGGCGATCGCGTCGGGCGCCACGGTGGGTGACCTTGCACGCCGAACCGCCTGGAGCGAACGGCAGTTGCACCGAAAGTGCTTGCCGGCGTTCGGCTACGGACCGAAGACGCTCGCCCGCATCCTGCGCTTCGACCGGGCGATGGCGCTGTCGGACAGCGGCGTCGCACCGTCGGTCGTCGCCGGCCGCCTCGGATACAGCGACCAGGCGCACCTCTCCCGTGAAGTGAAGGCGCTGTCGGGCCTCACCCTCGGTCAGCTGGCGGCGAAGAGGTCCACGCCGTAGCCGTCCGGGTCGGTGATGGCGGCGTAGCGCTGTCCCCAGAAGGCGTCGAAGGGTTTCAGATGGCCGTCGTACCCCGCGGCGGTCATCGCCTCGTACGTGGCGTCGACCTCGGCCGGAGACTCGCACTCGAACGCGAGCGACATTCCGCTCCCCTCGGGCTTGACGAACGACGGGTCGAACGACGCGATCGTCTCGACCGTGTCCCAAGCCATCTTCAGGCCGCCGGGGAGTTCCAATTCGGCATGCGGTGCCGCATCGAGATCGGTCGATAGTTCCAAGCCCAAGGCCCGGTAGAAGTTCAGCGACGCGGCCATGTCGACGACGACGAGTTCGATCACTGCGAAGCGTGGTGTCATGCGGGAAACGCTAGAACCTGCTCAGGTGCGCTGTCTTGAACAAATCGGTCGGGTGTGAAAAAGAGTGTCAGGGGACGCTTTTTCACACCCGTGTGCCGCAGGCGCCTACTCCCCCCGCAGCCGCGAGTTCAGGTCGGCGCGGGCGACGCGTCGCTGCTCGTCCACTGCGGCGATGTCTTCGTTGACACGGATGCGCAGCGATTTGAACAGCACGATCGAGAGCGGGAACGCGACGACGAGCGCGAACACCATGGCCACGAGCAGCGGGATCTGAACGCCGAAAAGCATCGCGCCGAAGAAGATCACCGCGGCGACCACGGCGATGAGGCCCAGGCGGGCGCCGGTGTACAGCGCCAGATCACGGACGAGTTTGCCCTTGGAGGAGTCGGTCATCACCCCAGATTACCCGTGTCCCTCCTATCCGATTTGTCCATTACCTCCCCTTTACCAACACAAGATCAGTCGAGTACCTAGGGGTCTCGGTGTCACCATGGTGACCAGAACTGAAAGACACAACGGAGGAAGACACATGAGTGCACCGACTTACCCCACCACGGCGGACAACCTGCTCACCCCGGGACAGGTGGCGTCGCTCTTCCATGTCGATCCCAAGACCGTCACCCGCTGGGCACACGCCGGTCGCCTCGGATCACTCCGCACACCGGGTGGCCACCGCCGCTTCCGTGAAACCGAAGTCATGCAGCTGCTGACCTCGCTCACCACCGAAGCGCACCGCTGAGGGCTTGTCCACGACGAAGGCCGGGAATTCTCAGAATTCTCGGGCCTTCACCTTGGTGCCCGGATCACGATCCGCAGCTACTCTCGTAGGAGGAGGTGCGTTGTGATCTACCTATTGGCACTTATTGCTTTCGTCGTCGTGATCGTCCTCCTGTGGAAAGCCTTCGGGCCTGACACCGGGGCCGACACGAAGCGCGTCAGCGGACCGGACGACGATCCGGAGTTTCTGTGGAAGATGGACAGAGACAATTTCAAGTCGCGGACGGATCGTCCCGAAAAGGGGACACCTGAAAGTCGCGAGTAACGCCGTCGGTGAGCGTCGTGTCGCCTGAGAACTAGGTGAACGTGACGCTCACCGCGGCAGCGAGATCCAGAAGGGCAGCACGAGTTTTCGGCTGCAATCTGTCGAGATCGACCTCCGCGCCCTGTTCCAGATGTGGGTCGAACGGGATCAAACGCACTGCGCGGCACCTCTGCTCGAAATGCTCGACGATGCGGTGCAGATCGACACCCTTCGCCTGCGGCCTCACCATGTTGATGACCGCGATGGACTGCTCCACCAACTCGCGGTACCCGTGTGCGTCGAGCCAGTCCATGGTGGCCGACGCACTGCGCGCGCCGTCCACGGAACCCGAACTGACGATCACCAACGAGTCGGCTCCGTGCAGAATTGCGCGCATCGCCGAGTGCAAAAGCCCTGTGCCGCAGTCGGTCAGCACGATGCTGTAGAAGCGTTCGAGCAATCTGACCGTCTCGTCGTAGTCCTCGGCACTGAACGCCTCGGACACCGCGGGGTCCGAGTCCGACGCCAGAATTTCCAGGCGTGACTCGTTCTGGGAGGTGTACCGACGGACGTCGCTGTACTTGTCGAGAGTGCGAACGTCGTGCAGCAGGCTTCGGACCGTCGCGTCGGTCTCGAGTCGCATCTTCTGGCTGAGGGTGCCGCGATCGGGATTCGCGTCGAGAGCGATCACGCGGTCCCCGCGAATCGAGGCGAACGTCGACCCCAGGGTTGCGGTGATCGTCGTCTTGCCCACGCCACCCTTCAGGGACAGCAGGGCGATCTTGGCGCTGCCGTGCAGCGGCCGGTTCACCTGCTTGGTCAGCTCGATCCGCCGCTGCTCCTTGGCGCTGTTACCGACGTTCCAGCGGCCACCCGTCGCGTCGTGGAGAACCCGTCGCCACCCGGCAGCGGGGACGGGCTTGACGTCACCGAGAAGCTTGGCCGTCGACAGGTCGTCGGCCGTGACGCCGTCCGGCGATGCCGAGGGTGAGACGTCGATGTGACCGCCCCGCGGCCACGGCTCGTGCGTTTCGGGCGGGTAGTAGTTCTGCTGGTCCCGATAGTCGGGCTCGGTGTAGCGGTACTGCTCGTCCGACATCTCTTCTCCCCCTGACGACACCCCCGAGTCGCATTCGTCGCTATGAATTCAGGTCAGCTCAGTTCAGGCCGGCGTAGGAATGCAGGCCCGAGACCACCATGTTGATGATGAACAGATTGAACAGCATGGCGACGAAACCTGCGACGTTGATCCACGCCGCCTTGGTGTTGCGCCATCCGGAGGTGGCGCGCGCGTGCAGGTAGGCCGCGTAGACGACCCAGGCGATGAACGACACCGTCTCCTTGGGGTCCCAGCCCCAGAAGCGTCCCCAGGCGGCCTCGGCCCAGATTGCGCCGAGGATGACACCGGCGCCGAACAGCGGGAACCCGATGATTGTCGTCTTGTAGGCAAGCCGGTCGAGAGTCTGTGCGTCGGGCAGACGGGACGCGAACGCCCCCAACCGGCCCGGCTTCTCCTGACCCCGCGGCTGACGGATGCGGAGCAGGAAGAGCAGCGACGAGACACCCGACACCAGGAAGATGCCGCTGCCGACGCTGACGATGGTGACGTGGATCGGCAGCCAGTAGGACCGCAGCGCCGGCACCACGGGAGCGGCGTCGGCGTACAGGACGGTGGCGGCGAGGAACATCAGGATCAGCACCGGGATGACGACGAAGATCATCATCACGCGCATCTTGCGCAGCGCGATCACGGACGTCACCGTGGCGGCGGCCGTAGCCATCGTGACGAACTCGTACATGTTGCCGAGCGGGAAACGGTCGGTGGAGAAACCGCGCAGCACGATCGACACGATCTGCAACAGCAGTCCAAGTCCGACGAGGGCGAAGCCCATGCCGCCGTAGCGTTCGGACGCGGGACGCTTGACCGGCGCCTCGATGCGGCCCGGTCCGGTCTGGACGGGCTTGCTGGGCCCGCTGCCGACCAGGACCTTCTGCTCCTTCGCTTCGGACGCAGTCACCTTCACCGTCGCGTACTGCGCAACCAGGAAGACAGCTGCGAGAAGGTACACGGCGAACGCGGACCGGAACGACCAGTCGCTGAACTGGGCGAGAGTCTCGTTGATCGGCATGACAGTTACTCCTGAAGTGATAGGTCTCGGCTGCGCTCGGTGCTCAGCAGGCGAGACGTCAAACGGTCGAACTCGTCGCCCCACCCGGCTTGATCGGTACGGGCGAGTCCTCCCAGTTCTACTACGGTACGTCGTGAGTCGGGCTGTGACGTCACCCGCACCCAGATGCGGCGGCGCTTGACCACCAGCGAGACCAGCAGTCCGGCCATCATCGACAGGGCGAAGATCAGGACGTACGTCTGCGCCGGGTCGTGCGATACCTGCAGGTTGACGAACTCCTCGGCCCCGTCGAAGCGCACCTGCGTGCCGTCCGAGAGCGTCGAGCTCTCGCCCGGCATGAGGTTGACGCGGTCTTGCTTGACCAGCCGGCCCTGATCGATCAGATCCGGGCTCAGCGAGAACAACGACTGCGGGGCGCCGGTGTCGAGACCGGCGTCACCCTTGTAGATGTCGACTGCGACGGCCGGGTCGTTCATCGCTGGGAAACTGGACGAGAGCAGCGAGCCGCCGTGCAGCGACGCGGTGGGCGCGAACAAACCCTCGATGGCGATCTGATTCTTGCGTCGCTCGTCGTTGTCCGGATACAGCCCGGCGGGCGGATCGAACCGCATGACGCCGCTCGAGAGGAACGTCGTCCCGTCCGTCGGCTCCCACTGGATGGTCTCGGTGCGCGTCTCGCCGTTCGGGAAGAGGACGGTGAAGGTCGGTGCGTACCCGTGGCCCTGCAGGTAGACGCGGTCGCCGGCGACGCGCAGCGGATGGTTGACCTGCAGTTGGTCCTGTTGCCAGGTGTTGGTCGTCAGGTCGTCCCCGGCCTGATATTCGATGTTCGACGTGAACTGCTCGGCCTGACCGTTCGGCAGGTAATCGGCGGTGAAGTCCTTGACGCGCACGCACAGCGGCGTCATGCCGGTTCCGTCTTCGACGTTGCCGGCGCGGAAGGAGTCGAACACCGCGGGTGACGTGGTGCAGATACCCGGGCCGTCGTTGGCGATCACGACGACGTTGCCCTCGTAGCTGAACAGCTTGCCGACGGCGATCGCGACGAGCAGTCCCACCAGCGAGAGGTGGAAAACGAGATTGCCGAGTTCGCGGGTGTAGCCCTTCTCGGCGGACAGGGTCAGGGAGTTCGCCTCGGAGCGCTCGGCGACGCGCCACCCCTTCAGCTGCCCCCGGACGCGGGCCACGACCTCCTCGGCCGTCTCCCCGTCGACTTCGGTGGTGAAGTGATGCGGAAGCCGGCGCAGGTTGCGCGGCGTCGCGACGGGCGGAGTGCGCAGCGCCTTCGCGTGATCCAGGCAGCGCGGCAAGATGCAGCCGACGAGCGAGATGAACAGCAGTACGTAGACGGCGGTGAACCAGAAGCTGCCGAACACGTCGAACAGCTCGAGCTTGTCCATCAGCGGTCCGAGCGTGGGCCGGTTCGCGATGTAGGTGTCCACCTTGCCGGAGTTCAGGCTGCGTTGCGGCAGCAGAGCTCCGGGAATCGCGGCGAGCGCGAGGAGGAACAGCAGCACCAGCGCGGTGCGCATGGACGTCAGGCCGCGCCAGGTGTTGCGGACAGTGGAGAGAACCTTGCTCATATGGGGAGAGTCGTTCCTGACACCACGCCGTCGCGGATCCAGCTGACGAACACGTCCCACGCACCGGTGACCAGTGCGATGCCGACCGCGACGAGCATGACGCCGCCGATGATCTGAATGATGCGAGCGTTGCGACGCAGCCAGCCGACGCCCCGCAGAGCGCTGACGGACCCGAACGCGAGGATGACGAACGGAAGCCCGAGTCCCAGGCAGTAGGCGATGATCAGGGTGACGCCGCGGGCTGCGGTGGCGCCCTCGGTTCCGGCGGCGAGGGAGATGACGCCGGCCAGCGTCGGACCCAGGCAGGGCGTCCAGCCCAATGCGAACACCGCGCCCAGCAGTGGAGCGCCGGCGATGCTGCCGATGCGCCGAGGCTCGAAGCGGGTGTCACGTTGCAACGCCGGGATGAGGCCGAGGAACACCAGACCCATCGCGATGGTGACGACACCGCCGACACGCATGAGGATCTCGCGGTTGACGGCCAGGACCGAGATGGCGCCGAACACCGATGCCGTAGCGAGGACGAAGACGACGGTGAACCCGGCGACGAACAGACCCGCCGCACCGGCGACGCGTGCCTTGCCCTTCGTCTTGGTGATGGTTGCCGCTTCCGAGGCGGTGGCGGCGGGGGCGTCGGCGCCCACCACGCCCGCGAGGTAGGACAAGTAACCGGGCACCAACGGAACGACGCACGGCGACGCGAACGACACCAAGCCCGCCAGCATGCACGCACCGAGTGCGAGCAGCAGAGGGCCGGAGGCGGCAGCGTCGGCGAAAGCGTCACCCATTTGTCGAACTGCTCTCTGCAGCAACACGTTCGACGACGGGCTGGAGGTCGCTCGCCAGGAGTTCGGTCAGGAACACCGCCGCGACGCGGTGCTCGCGATCGAGCACGATGGTGGTCGGGATGACCGACGTCGGGTAGTTCTGACCCAGCGCGAGCAGCGTGCGCATCGGCGGGTCGTAGATCGAGGGATAACTCACCTTGTTGTCGGTGACGAAATCCTGCGCCTTGTCCTGCTGGTTGTCGCGCACGTTGATCCCGAGGAACTGCACGCCTTGGTCTTTCGTGGCTTCGGCGACCTGTTCGAGGTCGTTCGCCTCACCGCGGCACGGACCACACCACTGACCCCACACGTTCAGCACCACGACCTTGCCGTCGAAGTCCGACAACGACGTGGTCTTGTCCGCCGTCATCAAGTCCGGTCCCGACAGATTCCCGACGGTTCCGCGGTCCGACGGAGGGTCGTAGAAGATCGACGTCTTGCCGCCGGGTGAGACGAAATCGAACGTGCCGCCCTGGGCGACCGCGTCTGTACCCGTCGCGCATCCGGAGAGGGCGAGGGCACAGACAGCAAGGGCGACAAGCTTTTTCATGCGCCTGTCACGCTCCGGTGATTCTGGGGTCGGACGCGCCGGCAGGCTCGGAGTACACGATGTCGACGAGAGTGTCGCCCTGGTAGACGAGCGAGGTCAGCGACGCGAGACCGCACTGACGGCTGCGGGGGTCGTGCCAGAGGCGGTCGCCCTGCAGGAACCGGCGCAGCGTCCAGACCGGCAGTTGGTGGCTGACGCAGACGGCTTCGTGCCCGACTGCCGCAACGCGAGCGTTGTTGACCGCGGCCAGCATTCGGTGGGCGATCTGCAGGTACGGCTCGCCCCAGGACGGGGTGAACGGGTCACGCAGTTTCCACCAGTGGCGTGGGCGTCGCAGCGCGCCGTCTCCCACCGCGACCTTGAGACCTTCGAATTCGTTTCCGGCCTCGATGAGGTTCTCGTCGGTGTGGATCTGCAGACCGTGCGATGACGCGATCGGTCCGGCGGTTTCCTGCGCACGCTGCAACGGCGACCCGACGATGTGCGTGATGTCATGTGCTGCAAGCGTATTGGCGACAGCCGTGGCCTGAGCCTGACCCTTCACCGACAGTCGGAACGACGGAAGCCGACCGTACAGAATGCCTTTGGGGTTGTGCACCTCACCGTGCCGCATGACGTGCACGATGGTGCGAGTCTCGGCGTGCTGCTCGTCGGTCATTTCGTCGCCCCCGCTGCTGCCGCGGCGGCAGCCGGAAGCGCTGCGTCGATGATCTCGAACGCGCGGTCGTCCAGCGCGGCAGAGACGAACCATGCTTCGAACGCACTCGGCGGTGGGTAGACCCCACGCCCCAGCAGCGCGTGGAAGAACGCGGGGAACCGCCACGTGTCGGCAGCCTTGGCGCCTGCGTAGTCGATCACGGGGGTTTCGGAGAAGAACACACTCACCATGGTGCCTGCAAACTGGACGGTGTGGGGCACGCCGGCCGTGGTGAGATGCTGGCTGAGCAGTGATCCCAGTCTCGTCGAGTTCCGTTCGAGAGCCGCGTAGACGCTCGCATCGGCGTTTCTCAGCGTCGCGAGGCCCGCGGCAACGGCCACCGGGTTACCCGACAGCGTGCCCGCTTGATACACCGGCCCGGCCGGTGCGAGGTAGGCCATGACGTCGGCGCGACCGCCGAACGCCGCGGCCGGAAGCCCGCCGCTCATCACCTTGCCGAAGGTGTACAGGTCACCGGCCACTCCGTCGATGCCGTACCAACCCGCTGCGCTGACGCGAAAGCCCGTCATGACCTCGTCCATGATGAGCAGCGCGTCGTGTGCCGTACACAGACGCTTGAGGCCTTCGTTGTATCCGGGCTGCGGCGCGACCGCACCCATGTTCCCGGCCGCTGCCTCGGTGATGACGCAGGCGATCTGGCCGGGGTAGTCGACGAACGCCTTGGCGACGGCGTCGAGGTCGTTGTACGGAAGCACGATGGTGTCGGCAGCCTGCGCTCCGGTGACACCGGGCGTGGTGGGCAGGCCCAACGTGGCGACGCCCGATCCGGCGTCGGCGAGCAGCGCGTCGACGTGACCGTGGTAGCAGCCGGAGAACTTGACGATCTTGGACCGGCCCGTGAAGCCGCGCGCCAGACGGACGGCGCTCATGGTGGCTTCGGTGCCCGAGTTGACCAGTCGCACCTGATCCACGGGGTCGACGCGTCGGATGATCTCCTCGGCCAGCTCGATCTCCCCGAGCGTCGGCGTGCCGAAGGAGAGGCCGTGCGTAGCTGCTTCGCGAACCGCCTCGACCACTGCGGGATGCGCGTGGCCCAGGATCATCGGACCCCAGGAGGAGATGAGGTCGACGTAGTCGTTGCCGTCGGCGTCGGTCAGCGTGTAGCCCGTGGCCGAGGACATGAACCGGGGCGTACCGCCCACCGAGTGGAAGGCTCGCACCGGGGAGTTGACACCGCCCGGGATCACGGCGCTCGCGCGTTCGAACAGGTCGGCGGAGATGGGGGCAGTCACGCACCCCAGTGTTTCACCGCTACCTGAGAAGGCCGTTAGGGGGTGTTTTCCGACAGGTCCAGCTGCATAAGCGTCAGATCCAGCCACCGCTCGAACTTGTATCCCACCTCGGGAAGCACGCCGACCGTCCTGAACCCGAACTTCTCGTGCAGCCGGATCGACGTGCCGTTCGACGACTCGATGCCCGCCACCATCACGTGCATACCCAGATCTGCCGCCCGTCGGATGAGGGCAACCATCAGCTCCGTCGCCACCCCGCGGCGCTGGAAACCCGCCGCGACGTAGACCGAGTTCTCCACCGTCCGCCGGTAACCGGTCTTCGGCCGCCACTGCCCGTACGACGCGTACCCCGCCACCCGGCCGTCGATCTCCGCCGTCAGGATCGGGTGCCCCGACGCGCGCCGGATGTCGAACCACTGTTGCCGTTCGCTCAGCTCGACCTGCTCGGTGTCCCAGATAGCGGTGGTCTCGGCGATGGAGGCGTTGGAGGCGTTGTGAATCGCGAGGATCTGCGGGAGATCGGCGGTGGTGGCATCGCGAATCAGCATGGGGCGGATCGTAGGTCCTCGGAATGGGTGCAGGGCGGCGGCGGTCCCGCACCAGCAGGTCACCGATCCGCGCACGGTGTCTACGCGGGCACCCCGCCCGCCGCCCGCCACACCGCCGCAGCGGTGCGCTCGGCCCAGTCATCCGGAACCGGTTCTCCCGCAAGCGCTCTCGCATACCACGAGCCGGTGGCCATGGTGACCACGATGTCGAGGTCTGCATCAGCAGCCACTTCACCCCGCTCCAGGATCGCCCGTATGCGAGCGCGCCGAGGCGCCACCACCCGTTCGCGATACCGCGCCCGGACGTCGTCGTCGGTGCCGTCCTGGAGCATGGTTCCGACGAGGGACATCCGCCCGGGACGCGAGACGCCGGACCGGAAGTCCCCTAGTTCGGAGACCAAGTCGAGGAACGGGTCGCCATCGTCGGACGGTGCGTCGCCACGAGGAATCTGGGCGACGACGGCCGCAGCCAACTCCGCCTTCGTCGCCCATCGCCTGTACAGCGCCTGCCTGGTGGTGCCGGCGTCCGCGGCGACACCGTGCACGGACATCCCGTCGTAGCCGAACTCCGCGAGATGGCGGGCGGCGACGGCGAGGATGCGGTCGTCGATGGAGGTGTCCCGAGCGCGGCCGTTCTTGTTCGCCATAGTCGTGGACTATATCAATACAGTTCTGTACCGTTTAATCATGACACCGACGTTGTACGAGTGGGCCGGCGGCGACACCGCACTGCGTCGCCTGCTCGACGCCTTCTACGACCGCGTCGAGAACGACGCGCTGCTGGCGCCGATGTTTCCCGGCGGTGTGTCCGAGCAGCACCGAGCGCACGTGACGGTGTGGTGGGCCGAGGTGTTCGGCGGGCCGGCGAACTACACCAGCGAGCACGGTGGATACGCGACCATGCTCGCTCACCACATCGACCTCGGCATCACCGCAGACCAACGCCGTCGCTTCGTCGAACTGATGAGCGTGGCCGCGGACGACGCGGAACTCCCGGACGACCCCGAGTTTCGGTCGGCGCTGCTCGCCTACGTCGAATGGGGCACCCGTCTCGCGATGAGCAACTCACAACCCGGAGCGGAACCGATCCAACAAGCGCCGGTGCCGAAGTGGAGCTGGGGTGTCGCCCCGCCCTTTCAGCCGTGAGCGAGAGCTCGAATCAGCCTGATCGAAAGTGTTAACACGATGTAACGCAGGCATTACGCTGGTGTGCATGACACCGTGGCCGGAGGGTTTCAAAGAACATCTCGTCGCCGAACTCGACGGCTACAGCTCCATCACGTCGCGAGCGATCGCCGACAACGGCGCTTCACTCTTCAAGGACGGGCCGTACGGGCATCAAGCGGCCACCATGGACGCGACGAGTGGGATGTGGCACAAAATCCGTAGTGTCGCGCATGAATTTCTGTGGCCTCGCTGATAATTGGTTTACAGCAGGTCCACAGGGGTTACCGTCGAGTATGGCAACCATTGCGGATCACCTCAGGAACACGCTCGACGGCCGCTGGCGCGACGTTCGTAACCAGACGCGCGAACAGCTCGGTCGCCATGAATTCGCCCCGCACTACACGCCCAACACCGCCATCGCGCGGACCAAGGCCATGGAGCAGATGCGCATCCTGGCCTCGGCAGGGGCAGCTGAATCCGGCTTCGCCAAGTCGGTAGGCGGCACGGGCGACATCGGCGCCGCGGTCACCATGATCGAAATGCTCGCGATGTCCGACCTGTCACTGATGGTCAAGGCCGGCGTTCAGTGGGGCCTGTTCGGGGGCGCCATCGAGAACCTCGGCACCGAGAGGCATCACGACGAGTTCATCAAGCCCCTCATCGATCTCGACACCCTCGGCTGCTTCGCCATGTCCGAGACCGGACACGGCAGCGACGTGCAGTCCATCGGCACCACCGCGACCTACGACCGCGAGACGCAGGAATTCGTCATCAACACCCCCGACGAGTCGTCCCGCAAGGACTACATCGGCGGGGCCGCGGAATCCGCGCAGTACGCGGCGGTGTTCGCGCAACTCATCACGGGCGGTCCCGGCGAGGAGCCCGAGAGCGCGGGCGTCCACTGTTTCGTCGTCCAGATTCGCGACGCCAACTTCGGCAACGACATGCCGGGCGTCACCACCTACGACATCGGCTACAAGGGCGGATTGCCCGGCGTCGACAACGGCCGCATCAAGTTCGACCACGTCCGAATTCCGCGGACCAACATGCTGAACAAGATTGCCGACGTCGCCGAGGACGGCACCTACTCCTCCGACATCGACAACCCGAACCGTCGCTTCTTCACGATGCTCGGCACGCTCATCCGTGGCCGCATCACCGTCGGCGGAAGTGCCGGCGCCGCAGCACGTGTCGCACTGACCATCGCCACCAAGTACGCGCAGCAGCGCAAGCAGTTCAGCGCACCGGGTTCCGACGACGAAGTGGTCATCATGGACTACCTCGTTCATCAGCGCCGATTGTTCCCGCTGATCGCGAAGTCGTTCGCGCTGCAGTTCGCGCAGAACGAGCTGGTGTCGAAGATGCACGACATCCAGAGCGCCGAGGAACCCGACGCCACGGAACAGCGCGAACTCGAGTCCCGCGCCGCCGGTCTGAAGGCCGCCAACACCTGGCACGCCACGCGCGCTATTCAGGAATCACGCGAAGCGTGCGGTGGCGCAGGCTATCTCGCCGAGAACCGCCTCATCGCACTCAAGGCGGACTCGGACGTGTTCACCACGTTCGAGGGTGACAACGTGGTGCTCACGCAGCTCGTCGCGAAGGAGCTGCTCACCGCCTACGCCCACGACGTGCGCTCGTTCGGCGCAGCGGACTGGGTCAAGTTCGCGGCCAGCACGGTCGGTGACGTCGTCAAGAAGCGCACCGCAGCGGCGCCGATCATTCAGACCCTCGTCGACAGCCGGCAGGACAACGAGGAGGAGGGGTCGCTGTTCAACCGCGGCACTCAGATCTCGATGTTCGAGGACCGCGAGGAGTACCTGATCTCCAGTGCTGCAAAGCGTTTGAACGGCCTGTCGAAGAAGATGAGCCAGTTCGAGGCGTTCAACAGCGTCCAGGACCACATCCTGCACGCCGCGACCGCACACGTCGATCGCATCATCCTCGAAGCCTTCGTCGCCGGCATCGACAACTGCGAGGACGACGACGCGAAGGAACTGCTCGGCGAGGTCTGCGACCTGTACGCGCTGTCGGTCATCGACGCGGACAAGGCGTGGTTCATGGAGCATCGGTACATCTCCACCGAGCGGGCAAAGGCCGTCACCCGCGGCATCAACGAGCGCTGCCGGACGCTGCGTCCCCACGCGCAGACGTTGATCGACGCGTTCGGCGTTCCCGAGGCGTTGCTCGGAGCAGCCATGCTGGCCGACGACGAGCCCGAGGATGTCAAGGAATCCGTCACCTCCTGACGGTCGCGAGTCGACGCTCGATCATCTCCCGCACCGGCGTCGACACCACACAGGCCAGCGCGACGCGGTACGCCTCCACGGCGTCCGCGTCGCGCCCCAGTTTCTGCAGCAAGTCGGCCCGAGCCAAGGGGAACGGGTAGTACCGTGCCAGCTCCTTCTGATTCCGCAGTTCGTCCAGCAGTTCCAGTCCTCGCTGCGGACCGTCGCACATGGCCACTGCCACAGCATGATTCATCGCGACGATCGGCGACGGAGCGAGACCCGTCAGCACCTCGTACAGGGCGACGATCTGTGGCCAGTCCGTCGACGCGGCGTCCGCTGCCTCGTCGTGCAGAGCCGCAATCGCCGCCTGCACCGCGTACCTGCCGGGCGGACCACCGTTCAACGCCCGTTCGACCAACGCAGTGCCCTCCGCAATCGCATCGGTATCCCACAGCGACCGGTCCTGGTCGGCCAGCAGCACCACGTCGCCGTCCGGGTCCGTCCTCGCGCCGCGCCGGGCGTGAACCAGAAGCATGAGGGCGAGCAGCCCGCTCACGTTCCGCGAATCGGGCATGAGCCGATGCAGCACGCGCCCCAGACCGATGGCCTCCTCGGCCAGGTCGATGCGCATCAGATCCTCACCGCTGCTCGCCGAATATCCCTCGGTGAAGACGGAATACACGACCTGGAGCACCAGCGGCAGCCGACTGGGTAGCTCGTCCGCACCGGGCACGCGGAACGGGATTCGAGACTGCGAAATCTTCTTCTTCGCCCGGACGACGCGCTGCCCCGCCGTCGCGGGCGTGAGGAGAAGAGCCCTCGCCACCTCGGGCGTGGTGAGTCCCGCCAAGCACCGCAGAGTCAGAACGAGCCGATCCTCGACGGCCAGAGCCGGGTGGGCGCAGGTGAAGAAGAGCTGCAGACGGTCGTCGGGCAGGTCGACCTCGTCGCCGTGCTGGACCGGGTCGGCCCGCTCGACGTCGACGGCCAACTGCGCGATCCTGTTGGCGTACACCGTGTCCCGACGAACAATGTCGAGCGCCTTGCGCCGCGCCGCGGTCAGCAACCACGCACCCGGCCGCGACGGAACACCGTCCACCGGCCAGTGGACGAGGGCCGCCTCGAGCGCATCCGAGGTGACGTCCTCGGCGAGATCCAAATCGCGGTACTGCGCCACGAGCGACGCCAGCAGCCGCCCACGCTCCTCTCGGAAGACCGCCTCTATCTCCCCGGCGTGCACACTCAGAATTCGGCGATCGGGCGGACGATCACCGCTCCGCCGTCCATCGAGGCGGGGCAGCGGGCGGCCCAGTCGAGCGCACTGTCGAGGTCGGGGACATCGATGACGTCGTATCCCCCGAGTACCTCGTGCGCTTCCGCGTAGGGTCCGTCCGTGACGGTGCGCGCGCCCGTGGCTGGGTCGACGCGTACCGCCGTGGCCGTCGTCAGATCGGCCAGCGCATGACCGGACACGAACACCCCGGCGTCCTTCATCGCCTTCTCGTACTCCATCCAATCCTCGGGTCCGCTGCAGCCGGCGGGTGCGCCGGGTGAGGTGTCGGCGTTGATCAGAAGCATGTACTTCATGGTCTCTCCTTCGTCGCTGTGTAGTGCGCAGCTGCGCTCACATCATGACGACGAATGGCCGAGTCCGAAACAGACAGGGTCGGAGTATCAGTTTTCGTTCGGCGTGTTTCGACGCGCTGCATCGAACGCGAGGAGCGCGGCGAGCGCCATAACGGCCACCGACCCGCCGATCCACGGGCCGGAGTAGTACGTCGTCGTGAATCCGGGCGATCCAGGGAGCAGCGGACCGTAACTGTCGACGCGAACTCCGCCACGCCACAGGAGGACGGCGACGACGACGGCAACCACCGCCATCAGAATTTCGGCCGCGGCGATCTGTCGTCTCACGCCGAGTCCTGCTTGCGCGCCGCGACCAGCTCGGTCAGACGTTCCCGCAACGTCTCCTCGTCCTTCGCCCACGCCTGCACCAGACCCCCGCCGCGCAACCGCAGGCCGACGCCGTGGCGCTTACGCGGCACTCCGGACAGCTCGCCGAGCGCGCGGGCGAGTTCCCACCGCTCCGGATCCCCGCCCGTCTTTTCGTAATCGGGCTCGGGAAAGACCGTGATGATCTCGTCGATGTCGACGTCCTCGGTTCCCTGCTGCAGCATGTCGCGGGTGAGCCGGACCGTCGCATGTCGGCGAGCCGCAACGACCTGGACGTAGGTGAAACCGACCAGCACCAGGGCGATCACCGCCAGACCGATCCAGTGCACGACGGGCCCGGTGAGCAATTCGATCACCAGCGCGATTCCGCAGAAGATCGGTCCGAACGCCAAGGTGCGCCACCGCCCACCCCACTCCACGAAGACCACGTCGTCCGCAGACTCAGTCACGCGAGAACCAGGGTTCGGCGGACGGCCGGAACGACAGCACAGCAGCCACCAGAAGAAGCACCGCGGACAGCAGGCCGAGGATGGGCACCACGATGACACCGACCAGAGTGGCCCCGATCAGCACGAGGGCGAACACCATGGACAACGCAGCGAGTGCGCGGCGGAAGCGGATGTCGCCCTTTCCGACTCGGCCAGTCATGAAACCGATTGCCGCACCGACCACCAGAATCAAGGCGCCGACCGCACGGAAGAGGGTCACGTAGCCGTCGGCGTCGGCGGCACTGAGGCCCGCGCTGGTCACGGACTGCCGAACGGTGTCGCCGGAGATCGTGACCGACAGAAGCCCGAGGAGAAGCAGGACGACAGCAGACGCCGTCCACACCCAGAACACGATGGTGACCACGCGCGGTCGGGAGATGGGGGTCTCGTAAGAGTCGGTCACGACTGTCCATCTTGCCCGGCGAGGCGGACCCGACCAACTGCGGGCCCGACCGACAATGTCAGCTCAGGACGGCGGGGAGAATGACCACTGCAGCCGTGAGAACACCCAGCAGGACGATCATCGCGATGAGCGCGAACTCGAGGCGAGTGTTGCGCTGCGGCTTGTGTTGGACGTGCACGCTGCCCCCTGAGACCCAGAACTATGTGACAGCAGTCACGCTACACGGGCCATGTGACTCAGGCGGCCGCGAGTCCCGACGCCACGATCATCACCGTCACGGCAACCGCGACGAGCAATCCGAGCAGAGCCCAGATGGATCCCGACGACTTCTCACGAGGTGGAGCCTTCTGCGTCATCGCAGACCCTTCCGACGGGGAGACGAAATCTCCGTTCGATCGGAAGCATAGCCGTCACACGTGTAACACAGGTCACATCTTGGGACGTGTCGCGATGAAGTATCGCGTCGAGTCTTTCCGGTGCATCAACACGATGGCGCCGGCGGCGAGCACGGCCTGAAGGATGCCGGAGACGCTGGTCAGCACCGATGTCGCACCGTTCGACGCGGTGAGGGCGAACAGGGACGGAATTGCCGTGACCACGACGATGGCGCCGAAGAACGTCAGCACCGCACGCGCCCACAACTTTCCGGCCCGCATCTTCGTCACGACGAGCCAGAAGAGCGCGGCCACCAGACCACCCATCAACACGGCCACCACGATCGCGACGGTCAGCACTGAATCGGCAGTATCAGCGGACACGGTCACCGACGGATCCTGCGCCTGGACCTGCTGCAGCAGTTCCCGGACGTAGGCGTCGCGGTCGGCGAAGACCGAATACAGACCCAGCACGAGGCCGAACAAGCCAAGCAGAACCGCGCCGAACCACAGGTGTCGAGCCGTCTCGACGTCGACCGGGGCCGTGTACTTCTCGAACTCGTTCGGACCCGGCATTGCGCTGGGCGGCAGCCCCTCGGGGTGCCAGTTCCAATTCGGATCGGTCACAACCAGCCCGCCACTTCCGTTGCCCAGTACGTCAATACGATGTCCGCACCGGCACGTCTGATTCCGACGAGAGATTCCAGGATCGCCGCGTCACGGTCGATCCACCCGTTCTGAGCGGCGGCGGTGATCATCGCGTACTCACCGGAGATCTGGTAAGCCGCAACGGGAACGGGCGAGACGTTCGCGACGTCGCGGAGGATGTCCAGGTACGACATCGCCGGCTTCACCATCACCATGTCCGCGCCCTCGGCAAGGTCGAGCTCCAACTCGCGGACTGCCTCGCGCCGGTTGGCCGAATCCTGTTGGTAGGTGCGGCGATCACCCTTCAGCGACGATCCGACCGCCTCCCGGAAGGGGCCGTAGAACGCCGACGCGTACTTGGCGGTGTAGGCGAGTTGTCCCACATCGGGAAAGCCCGCGGTGTCCAGACCGTCACGGATGGCCGCGATCTGCCCGTCCATCATTCCGCTGGGGCCCAGCAGGTGCGCGCCCGATTCGGCCTGCGCCACCGCCATGTCGACGTAGCGCACCAACGTCGCGTCGTTGTCGACGCTGCCGTCCGACGCCAGAACACCGCAGTGACCGTGATCGGTGAACTCGTCGAGGCAGGTGTCCGCCATGATGACGGTGTCGTCACCGAAATCCTCTCGCAGGCGCCGCAACCCGCGATTCAGAATGCCGTTCGGATCGCTCGCGAGAGAGCCCTGCCCGTCCTTGTCCTCCGGCTTCGGAACACCGAAAAGCATGACGCCGCCGACTCCCGCCGTCACCGCCTGCTCGACGGCCGTACTCAGCGAATCGAGCGTGTGCTGCGCAACGCCCGGCATCGACGTGATGGGGCGTTCCTCGGTGATGCCGTCCGCCACGAACATCGGCAACACCAGATGCCGTGGCTGCAGCGACGTCTCGGCGACGAGGCGGCGCATGGCCGGGTTGCGGCGGAGGCGGCGTGGTCGGTCGGTCGGAAAGATAACGGGCCTCACTTCGTTCGGCTCGGGTGTGAAAAAGAGTGCTGGGGGACTCTTTTTCACACCCATGTGCGCTAGCGCCTACGACTCTTCTTCCGCGGCGGAGGCAGTGCACCCTCGGCGCGCAGACGTGCTGCATGTTCGGCAAGCGCTTCGACCAGCGGACCGACCTGAGCTGTCTCCGGCTGCACGTCGACGCGCAGGCCGAACTCCACCGCCGTCTCGGCCGTCTTCGGGCCGATGCACGCAACGAGGGTGCGGGCGTGCGGCTTTCCGGCGATTCCGACCAGGTTCCGCACCGTCGAGCTCGAGGTGAAGCACACGGCGTCGAACCCGCCGGTCTTGATCATCTCGCGCGTCTCGGCGGCCGGCGGTGCGGCGCGCACGGTGCGGTAGGCGGTGACGTCGTCGATCTCCCAGCCGCGTTCACGAAGACCCTCGGCGAGCGTCTCCGTCGCAATGTCGGCGCGCGGCAACAGGACTCGGTTGACCGGGTCGAACACCTCGTCGTACGGCGGGAAGTCCTCGAGCAATCCGAGCGAGCTCTGCTCACCGGCGGGAACGAGTTCGGGGTTGATGCCGAACGACCGCACCTTCTCGGCCGTCGCTTCGCCGACGCACGCAATCTTCACGCCCGAGAACGCGCGAGCGTCGAGCCCGAACTCCTCGAACTTCTCCCACACCGCACGTACCGCGTTGGTGGAGGTGAAGACGACCCACTGGTAGCGGCCGTCGACGAGACCCTTGACAGACCGTTCCATCTGGGCCGGGCTGCGAGGCGGTTCGACGGCGATGGTCGGTACCTCGATCGGGATGGCGCCGTGGGTGACCAGACGCTCGCTCATCTCCCCGGCCTGGTCCTTTGTGCGCGGCACCAGCACGGTCCAGCCGTACAGGGCGCGTGATTCCCACCAGGACATCTTCGAACGCTGCGACACGACCTTGCCCACGGTGACGACGAGCGACCCGACGAGATCGGCTCCGGCATCGTTCAGGGTGGCCAGCGTTGCTTCGACGGTGCGCTGCTGACGCGTGGTTCCGCGCACCGTGATGGCGGCGGGCGTCTGCGGCGCAAGGCCGTGTTCGACAAGGGCACTGGCGGTCTCGGCCAGGTGACCGGCGGTGGCGTGCAGCACCAGCGGGCCGGGCGCGGCGGCGAGAGCGGCCCAGTCGACGACGCCGCGCACGTCCGCTTCGGTGTGCTCGGAGCCGAGCGCCATACCCGCGTAGCTCGGGACGGCCGACCCTGCGGTCAGTCCCGGGAGCACCTCGAACTGGATCTGCGTCCGCGCAACCGCGGTGACCTCGGCGATGACCGAATCGGTGGTGAGCGGATCACCCGAGACCAACCGGACCACGTCGTGGCCGTTCTTCGCCTCGGCGACAAGCGTTTTCGCAACCTCGGCCGGCTCGCCCAGCGCGGGACGCACCTCGACCGCGTTCTCGAGATCCGCGGCATGATCGATACCGACCAGAGCGATGACGCCCTTGTCGACGTCGGGATCGGTGAACGCAAGTTCCGCCGATCCGAGTGCGTCACGAGCGCGAACGGTCAGCAGCGCGGGGTCACCGGGACCGGAACCCACGAACAGGATCCGTCCCGGGGTGTTCTTGCGGACTCGGGTCATTGCTTGTTCTCCAGTGCGCTCTTGTTGCGGAATTTCAGTTCTATGGGGGTTGCCGGACCCCGCTTCGGGATCAAGCGTCCCGTGGCAATGCGGTCGGTACGGCCGGGTCTCGGCGCGATCGGACGGCGTAGCTTTCTCTCGCCAGGCGTCGGCCATGCTTTGGAGTCACGCATCGGTCGATTCGCCTTTCGAAACGTTCGGGGTGGATGGTTCGGTGACGTCGACCAGTTCGCGCGCGCCCAGGTCGAGAAGTTCACGGGCCACGGAGCGGCCCAATGCGTCTGCGTCGGAGGGCTTTCCGACCGCCGACGCGCGGATCGTGTCGGACCCGTCGATCGCCGCGGCCACGCCGCGCACCGACAGTTCGTCGAAGATGCGGCCGTCCTCGTCGATGGATTCGACCACTTCAGCGGTCGCTCCGACGGGCGCTGTGCAGCCGGCTTCGAGTTCGGCCAGCAATGCGCGCTCGGCGACGACGGCGACACGTGAGTGTTCGTCGTCCAGCGTCGCGATGACTGCGGCAAGATGATCGTCGTCGCCGCGACATTCGACGGCCAGTGCGCCCTGCGCGGGAGCCGGGAGGAACTGCACGGGCTCGAGCGCTTCCGTCACCACCTCGAGACGTCCGATGCGCGCGAGCCCCGCCCGCGCGACGACGACGGCGTCGAGTTCGCCGCTCGCCACCTTGCCGATGCGGGTGTCGAGGTTGCCGCGCAGCGGCCGGACGTCGAGACCCAGTCCGAGAGCGCGCAATTGAGCAACACGACGCGGAGCGGAGGTGCCGACGGTGGATCCGGCCGGGAGCTCACCGAGCACCAGGCCGTCGCGCGCGACCAGCGCGTCGCGGGCGTCCTCGCGGGGCGGGATGGCGGCGATGACGAAGCGCGAATCCTCGGCCGTGGGCAGATCCTTGTACGAGTGCACGGCGACGTCGATCGTCTTGTCGGCCAGTGCATCTCGGAGGGCGGTGGTGAACACACCCACGCCGATCTCCCGCACCGGAGCGATCGACTTGTCGCCGGCGGTGGTAACGACGACCAACTCGGTGGTGACGCCCGCCGCAGTGAGTGCAGAACGAACCGTTTCGGCCTGAGTTCGGGCGAGAAGGCTTCCGCGCGTACCGATTCGGACCACGCGGCCGTCGAGTGCGCTGCCGGGAGCCGCGGTGGAGACAGACGTCATCCGAGGAACCCCTTCTCGACGTCGGCACCCTCGACGGTGAAGTCGTCGGCGAGGACCTCCATGGGCGATGCCACGGCCTGAACGGTGTTGGGCGAAAGCTCGAACAACTCGCGCAGCGCCTCGGCGTACGAGTCGCCGCCCGGGGTGGACGCGAGTTGCTTCACGCGCACGGTCGGCGCGTGCAGAAGCTTGTCGACGACGCGGCGGACGGTGCGGGCGACCTCGTCGCGCTGTGGATCGTCCAGACCGGGCAGACGGGACTCGAGGCGCATCAGCTCGGATTCGACCACCTCGGCGGCGCGCTGCCGCAGTGCGGTGACGGTGGGCGTGACCTCGGCGAGGCGCTGGCCGGCCAGGTACGCGGACAGTTCGGTGGCCACGATCTCGCGGGCGGCACGCTCGTCGGACGCAGCGGCTCCGGCAGCGGGATCGTGCTGGAGGGTCTCCATGTCCCACACGGTGACGCCCGGAAGACCCGAGACGGCGTGTTCGACGTCGCGCGGCAGTCCGAGGTCGCAGATCACGAGGGGACGGTCGGTGGTGTCGCGGCGGGCGAGTGCGCGATGCACGTCGGCGATGGTGACGACGGCGCCCACCGCGCCGGTACAGGTCACGAGGATGTCTGCGTCGGCCAGTGCGTCACCGAGCTCGTCGAACGGGCGCGACTCGGCCACCACGCTGCCGTCGGTGACGGACGCCGCCAGGTGCTGGGCACGGGCCGCGGTGCGGTTGACCACCACGACGCGGCCTACTCCGGAACGAATGAGGTGTGCAACGGACAGTCCGCCCATGGACCCGGCGCCGAGAACGACCGCGGTCTTGCCGGTCAGTCCGCCGACGACGTCCGACGCACGGTCCAGCGCAACGGACACCACGGAGGCACCCGCGGCGTCGATCCCGGTCTCGGAGTGCACCTTCTTACCGATACGCAGCGCCTGCTGTGCGAGTTCGTGCACCACACGGCCCGACGCCTGCTGCGCGTCCGACGCCGCGTACGCAGCGCGAATCTGGCCGAGAATCTGCTGCTCGCCGATGACCATCGAGTCGAGGCCACTGGCCACTGCGAACAGGTGCTCGGCGGCTGCCTCGCTGTAGCGGACGTACGCGTGCTTGGTGAGCTCACCGAGTTCGAGGCCCGAGTGCGTGGAGAGCAACGCACCGAGGTCGGTCAAGGCACCGTGGAACGCGTCGACCACTGCGTAGATCTCGACGCGGTTGCACGTCGAGACGATCATGACTTCCGAGACGTGGCTGCTCGACATGATCTTGTCGGTCAACTTCGGCCGCTCGGTGTCGCTGATCGCGACACGTTCGAGCACCGAGACGGGTGCGCTTCGATGCGAAATCCCGAGAAGAAGGACACTCACGGTGCAATCACCGATCCGTTTCTACTGATTGACACTGGCTGCGGTGCACACGCCGCTCTGCCGAGGCGAGGGCTCTGAGCGCCGACAAGTCCGTTGCGCACGCTGTTGAACGAGAGGACCTGTAGTTCGAGGGCGAGATCGATGTTCTTCACCTCGACGTGCGGCGGCACGAGCACGTCGCCCTGCGCGAAGCTGAGAATGGATCGAACCCCACCCTTTATCAATTCGTCGGCGACCGCCTGCGCGGATGCGTCCGGAGTTGCGATAACACCCACTGTGGCGTCGAGTTCACGGCAGCCGGCAACGAGCTCGGACACCGGCCGTACGACGAGCCGATCCACGACGGTCCCGACCCGGGACTCGTCGCTGTCGAAGAGGCCGACCGTGGTGAACCCGAGGCGGTCCAGCCGGTAGCTGGCCAGGGCCGATCCCAGGTACCCGAGGCCGACGAGAACCACTCGGTGCCCGACGTCGAGTCCGAGAGTGGCCTCGATGCGCGTGCGGACGAAGCGAACGTCGTACCCGACGCCGCGAACACCGGTGGGGCCTAGGAACGACAGGTCCTCGCGCAGAGTGGCCGAACCGACACCCGCGGCCGACGCGAGTGCTTCACTGGAGACGGTGGTCACGCCGTCCTCGTCGAGCGAAGCCAGGACCCGGAGGTAGGTCGCGAGACGGGTGACCGTAGCCTGTGGGATGGGCCGAGTGCGAGAGCGCAGGTTACCCACGACAGGTACGCGCTGCTCTTCGCTCACGTCGGGTCCCCTCGGTCATCGCGGCTGGTCCGTGGATTGATTGACACCACGTTAACTGCTCGTACAGCGATGAACAAAGTCACCGAGGCGTGTTGTACGATGCGCCTCCGCCCCCGCGAAAACGTCATCTTCCGGTCAAATCGCGTCGCAGCCGCACTTCGTCGACATCCCAGTAGCTGTGTTCCGCACCGTCGAGCAGGACCACGGGCAACCGATCGCCGTACTCGGCTCGCAGCTCCGGATCGGTGCTCGCCGCCTCGTCCACGTCGATCACCGTCACCGTCAGCCCGTACTCCGCACCGATCGCCTCCAACTGCGATCTCGCGGCGACGCACGACGCGCACCCCTCACGGGTCAACAAGATCAAGCCGTGCATCTGTGAGTCGGGCTTCGTTGCGGTCACCCATCGATGATGCACCCGTCGGTGGACCTGCGACGATGCCGTGAGTCGGAGGTCACTCGGCCCGTTCGGACTAGGGTTACCCCTGACGCGAAGAACGTAGGAGGTGCGGGTGAGCGAGACCGGGGAATCCGAGAAGCGACGGCGCCGGATCCGTAATCCGCTCGGACCCACCGCTGCCCAGATCAGGGCGAGCCTGGCCGGGGAGGCGAGCGCCGACGCCGCCATCGCGATTGCGCAGGAAGACGCCGATCCGGCCGAACAGTCGTCCGTTCCCCTCGACCTCACCGCGGCAGCCTTCTTCGACGTCGACAACACGATGGTGCAGGGCGCCTCGATCATTCACTTCGCCCGCGGCCTCGCGTCGCGTAAGTACATCACCACGCGTGACATCAGCGAATTCGCTTGGCAGCAAGTCAAATTCAGGGTCAGCGGTAAGGAGAATCTCGGCGAGGTCGCGAGCGGCCGGGAGAAGGCACTGTCGTTCGTCGCCGGCCGATCCACCGCCGAGCTCGCCCGGCTGGGCGAGGAGATCTACGACGAACTGATCGCCGACAAGATCTGGGCCGGCACTCGCGCCCTCGCCCAGATGCATCTCGACGCGGGCCAGCAGGTCTGGCTCGTCACCGCGACGCCCGTCGAACTGGCGTCGATCATCGCCAAACGTCTCGGCCTCACCGGAGCGCTCGGCACCGTCGCCGAGAGCAAGGACGGTCTGTTCACCGGCCGCCTCGTCGGCGACATCCTGCACGGGCTCGGCAAGGCGCACGCCGTCCGCACGCTGGCGGTACGCGAAGGGCTCGATCTGCGTCGATGCACGGCGTACTCGGACAGTCACAACGACGTCCCGATGCTCTCGCTCGTGGGCACCGCCGTGGCCGTCAATCCCGACGCCGACCTCCGCGAGCTCGCCAAGAACCGGGGCTGGGAGATTCGCGACTTCCGCACGGGCCGCAAGGCCGCGAAGATCGGGGTGCCCACCGCGTTGGCACTCGGGGCGGCCGGCGGCGGTCTGGCTGCGGTACTGGGTCGCCGCAGGAGCTGAGAAACTCAGCCCAAGAACACGTTTCGACGTCGAGCGAGCAAGCGGTACAGCGTCTGCTGAATGGTCTCGCGCACGTGGTCGGTGACCTCGAACAGTTCCATCGGGTCGTCCGCGGCCGACGGATCGTAGGTGTCCGTGGCGATCGGCTCGCCGAACTCGATGTACCACTTGGACGGCAGCGGGACTGCGCCGAGGAGTCCGAACGCCGGGAACAGAGGTGTGATCGGCAGGTAGGGCAAGCCGAGTATGCGGGCGAGGGTCGTCATGTCGCCGATCTTCGGGTAGATCTCCTCGGATCCGACGATCGAGCACGGAATGATCGGCTTCTGCGTGCGCAGCGCGGCGGAGACGAACCCGCCTCGACCGAACCTCTGCAGCTTGTAGCGTTCGCTGAACGGTTTGCCGATGCCCTTGAAGCCTTCGGGGAACACCGCGACCAACTCGTCGTCGCGCAGCAGACGCTCGGCGTCGGGTTGGCAGGCGAGGGTGTGCCCGGCGCGGCGCGCAAGCGAACCCGACAGCGGCAGTTCGAACACGAGGTCTGCGGCCAGCATGCGCAGGGGCCGGTGCATCGGGTGGTGATCGTGCACGGCCACCGACGTCATGAGCCCGTCGAGCGGGACGACACCGGCGTGGTTGGAGACGACCAGGGCGCCGCCGACGTCGGGAATGTTCTCGATGCCCCGCACTTCGACGCGGAACCACTTGTCGAACAGCGGCCGCAGCAGGGGCAGCCAGACGTTGTCGGCGAAATGCTCGTCGTAGCCGAATTCGTCCACTTCGTAGTCACCGGCGAGTCGCTTTCGAACGAAGTCCGCGGTGCCTGCGACCCCGTCGATCAGGGTGCGACGCACTGCGTCGACAGCCGACGCCGCGACGCTGTCCGCGGTGGTGTCACGGCGTTCCGTCGGGACGAGTCCGGACGGGGTGGTGGGCACGCCGGCGATGTCGGGAGCGATGTCGGGACGCAGGATCGTCGACGGATGCCGGTCGCGACCATCGCTCGCCCCGACGCGTCGGGACGCCGAATTACCGCGCAGGGGAATGACTTTCGCCATGTTGCTCATCTCCCCCTCGGATGCTCGTCGACGCCGACGAGAGCCGGCACGGAGTGCACGGCCCCACCGAGCAAGCCCGTCAGCCGAGCCTCGATGGCGTCCAGCCACTCTCGCTTGATCACCGGAGAGAGGCCTGCTCCGCGAACGAAGTCGTCCAGAGCTTGCATGGTGGTCCAGCGCGGGGTGAAGCCGAGATCGTTCTTCATACGCGTGGTGTCCAGTCCGCAACCGAAGTTGAAGTAGTCGAGTTGTTCGGTGGTGAGACCACGCAGAACCGACCCCATCGCCGACTGGCCGGTGGTGCGGAACAGTGCGAACGGGATCGGAATCTCGACGCGACCGGCGCGGCGAATGGCCTGCGACAGCATGACGATGCCGTCTGCCGCGATGTTGTACGTGCCTGCCCGCCCGGTCAGCGTGGCCCGTTCGAGCGCGGCCAGCGCGTCTTCCTCGTGCAGAAGCTGCATGCGTGCGTCTCGTCCGACGATCGACGGAATGAACGGCGAGGTCAGGTACCGCGAGACCGTCCCGTTCATTCGAGGACCGATCATCGGCGCGTTGCGCAGGATGGACACCGCGATGTCGGGCCTGCGGCGACCGAGCCCGCGGGCGTATCCCTCGGTCTCGATGGCGTCGCGTGCGTAGCCGCCGTGCGGGCGCACCTTCGCGCCCATCTCCTCGGTGAACTTGGCCGGATCCTTGGCGCTGCTCCCGTACACGGCGGACGACGACCGGAGTACGAGTTTCTGCACGCTGGGCGCCTTCTGGCACACGGCGAACAGCTGCATGGCGCCGAGAACGTTCATGTCCTTCATCACCGTGCGACCGCCGCCGGTGGGCGGGCGGGAGATCAGCGCCGCATGCACGACCGTGTCGACGCCGGCGTTACGAATGACCTTGCCGATCAGGGGGTTCCGAATGTCGGCCCGCACGAATTCCGCGCGACCCATCCGCCGGATCATGTCCTTGCTGGGCGCAACGGCGTCGACCGCGATGACTCGATCGATCGCAGGATTCTGCGCGAGACGCATGGTCAGGTAACCGCCGAGAAACCGCGACGCTCCGGTCACCAGGACGACTCGTGGAGGCGATGCACCTCGATCTTGGGCAGCCACTGTGTTGTCCCCCAACCGTGCTGTTCTTCGTGTGGACCCGTACCGCTGACTCGGAACTTACCGATCGGTAGTCGAGCGTGTACCCGCAAGGATTGCACGCATATCAGCATTGTGCCCATGAACAAGAAATCGATCATGAAGCCTGTGAAACCTCACACACCATATCCAGGCGACTGGATGAGTCGATCATAGCCCGCACCGCGCCCGAGCAGGCCGCCTTACCGACGGCAATGCCCGCCACCGGAGACCGGTAGCGGGCATCTACGCAGTTGCCTGCGGTAAAGACTATTTGCCGAGTTTCCGACGCTGCACGCGTGTCCTACGAAGCAGTTTGCGGTGCTTCTTCTTCGACATGCGCTTGCGACGCTTCTTGATCACTGAACCCATAGTGGGTGACCCTCACGTTCTTTCTTCGTTGCTCGGTGTGGAACACGAACAGGTGCTGACAACAGGACAGGTACTGATGCACGCGTCGGCGCCGGATGCGGCGCCGCAGCCGCGACGAACCGTCATACTACCGCCGGATACCGTCCACACCGAAACTCGCCCCCGCTCCCGCTGCGAACAGCAGGGATCGGGCGCGAGGGAACGAGAGCGAAACCGGGCGGGTCAGCCCGCGTCGAAGTACGACGTCTCCAGGTAGTCGTGCACCGCTTTGGCGTGCACTCGGAACGACCTGCCGACTCGAACAGCCGGCAACTCGCCACCGTGCACCAATCGGTACACGGTCATCTTGGACACCCTCATCAGCGTCGCCACTTCGGCGACCGTGAGGAACTGCGTTCCGGCAACCGCCGGTTGACCGTCGGGGGACGAACCCTTCGACGGCTTGTTGATATTGGACGCCATCTATTCACTTACCTCCGGCACGTCCGCGCAGCAGGCTTCCCCTCCTGCTGAACAGACACGCACGTGCTGGGGAGAGCTTAGCGGGACTTGTGGGGTTTCTGCGACACATGTGGACTATCGGGTTTTTATTCGTGCGCCCGGCCCAGGTCCACCGAACGCTTCTTCGCGGCATCCAACGCGTCCAAAAAGGCAGCTCGGAGTCCGTTTCGCTCCAATTCCGAGACCGCCGCTGCAGTGGTTCCGCCGGGCGATGTGACCGCTGCGCGCAGCTCCGTGGGGGTCTCTCCCGACCGATCCAGCATCGCGGCGGCACCCGTCATCGTCTGATTCACCAGTTCCGTCGCAGTTGCGCGCGTCAATCCGAGCCCCACCGCAGCGTCGATCATGGCCTCCGCAACGAGGAAGAAATAGGCCGGTCCGGAGCCCGAGACGGCCGTCACGGCGTCGATCTGGCTTTCCGGTACCTCGGCCACCTTGCCGACCGTTCCGAGGATCTTGCGGACCACGTCGAGGTGCTCCGGTCGAGCGTGCCGACCGGGCGACATGACGCTCATCGCCTCGCCCACGAGCATCGGCGTGTTCGGCATCACCCGGACAACGGCCATGCCGGCGGGCAACTTGGGTTCGAACCGGCTCGTGGGGATGCCGGCTGCGAGCGAGACGATGATCTGCTCCTGCTCACCGTCGATCTCACCGGCGGCGATCTGCGTCACCACGGCGTCGACGTCGCTCGGCTTCACCGCAACCACGATCACGTCGGCGCCCTCGACGGAATCGGCGATGCTGCGGGTCGCGACGCCGAACTCCTTCGCGATCTCTGCCGCACGCGTCGGGGACTTCTCCGCGACCACCAGGTCCTTGGGAGCAAAGCCCGCTTCCACCAGTCCCGCGATCAGCGCCTCGCCGATCCGGCCACCACCGATCACCGCAATCCTCGTCATGGCGGCAAGCGTGCCATGCCGCGGTGCCTCAGCCGAAAAGCGGCAGTCGGTCGATCTGTCGAACGGCACTGGTCAGTTGAACGGCACGGGTCAGTTGAACGGCACCATGGCCAGCTGGCGGCTCTGCACCACCACGGCGCCCGTGGAGTCGACGACGGTGTGGTCCTCTTCGAACCACGTCTCCCCGATGACCGTGCTCGACGCGACCACCCGCAACCAGCCGGGCGCGGGGCGTCGCCGGAGGTAGGTGGTGAGCTGCACCGTCGGCGCCCAGCCGAACATGCCGCGATTCATCGTGGCGGGCGGAGAGATGTCACCGGTCATGATCGCGAACAGCGCCGCCGTGGTCGGGTCGGCCTCGTCGTCCGGTCTCGGCCGCACCCACAGCCGGATCTCCGACTCACCGACCGCGCCGGTGAGAAAATGCGCCGACGACGGATCGATCCGCATGTCGCAGCCGGTCGCCACATGCACGATCTCGGCCATGGGGTGGCCCGCCGCGACGGCAGACGCGTCGTCGGGCGGCGACGCCGACATCGAGCTCGAACCCACGGTGTGGCGGGGTGCCTGCGAATCCGGAACACCCAGTGTAACAACGGCTCTCACCGCAGGCTTACCGTTCTGCGACAGAACTACGTCGACGTGGGACACCCGTCGACCCTGCTTGCGGACGACGGTTTCGAGTGTCACCGGACCGGGGTCGGGAGCGTTCAGATAGTTGGCGCTCACCGCCAGGGGCAACACGTCGGGAACGGCCAGTCGCTGCTCCGCGGCAGCGCCGCACAGGGCCATCATCGCCCCGCCGTGCACCTTCGGACCGATGGTCCAGGTGTCGGCGATCGTCGCGCCGAAGACGTCGTCGCCCTGTCTTTCCAAAGTCGTCAAGTCCTGAAACGGACTGCCCGATTCCGACCGGCCTCCGGCCTGCCCGCCTGATTCCGACCGGCCTCCGGCCTGCCCGCTCACGACAGATGTTTCCTTCCGAAGTCGAGGGCGCGGGACAGCATTGCCGCGCGCTCCGGTTTGGTTCGAGCGTTCTGCGTGTTGATCTCCACGGCCGCCCGGCCGTCGAAGCCCCGCTTCATCAACGCCGCGCACACCTCCGCGACCGGCACGGTTCCGTCACCGGGGATCAGATGCTCGTCCACCGAGGCGCCGCGTCCGTCCGCCAGATGGAGGTGAGTCAAACCGTCACCCATCCGCTCGGCCATGGCCATCGCGTCGGAACCCGCGGTCGCGACGTGCGAGAAGTCGAGCGTGAAGTGCCGGTGGCCCACATCGGTGGGGTCGTACGACGGCTGAAACGCCGACACGGCCGGTCCGGGCCCGCCGCGCTTGGCCAACCGACCCGCCGACCGTTCCTTCGCGCCGAAGAAGCGGTCCGCGCGCATCGGGAACATGTTCTCCACCGCGACCACGACGTCCGACTTGTCCTCGAGTTCCGCGATCTGATCTGCGAACCCGTCGGCGTACTTGCGCTGCCACCGGAACGGCGGGTGGATGACGACCGTCGTCGTGTCCAGATCCTGCGCCGCCTGGACCGAACGAGCGAGCTTGGCGACGGGATCCGCTCCCCAGATTCGTTGCGTGATGAGCAGGCAGGGTGCGTGCAGGGACACGACCGGCATCCCGTACTTGCGGCTGAGCGCAGCGACGGCGCCGACGTTCTGGCTGACCGCGTCGGCCCACACCATGATTTCGACGCCGTCGTACCCGAGGTCGGCGGCAAATCGGAACGCTGATTCCGTCGTCTGCGGGTAGACCGATGCCGTCGAGAGTCCTATCGGGATCCGCACGCTCAATTCGTACTCAGAATGAACGCCAGAGGACCCAGCGTCACGAAACCGCCGACCAGGACGGCCAGCAGGATGCTGACGATGTCGTCGGTCCTGCGCAACACCCGGACCACTGCAACGAGCCCGACGATGACGAAGAACGACAGCACCAGCGCAACCCACGGCAGTACGTCCCACAGCCGTTCGAAGCCCTTGAACAGCAACGCACCGAGCACGATGGCCACGAGACCCTGACCGACGATGCCGGCCCACTGACGCAGCGGACTGCGCTTACCGGTCGCCGCGGGCGGGGCCGGTTCCTCGGAGTCGGGGTCGTCGGTGACGTGTTCGTCGGTGGCTTGGTTGTCGACGGCTGCTTCGTCGACGGCTGCTTCGTCGACGTGCTCGGCGGAATGGTCCACGCCGGGCTCGACCGGCGCCTCCACCACCTCGTGGGCGTCGGTGTCCGGAGCGTCGTCGATCGCGGGTGCAGCGACAGTCTTGGTCGACTTCGGCGGCGTTCTCTCGACGACCTTCGGAATCAGAGCCGTCTCGGCTGCATCCGCACTCGCGTCTTCGTCGGCCTCGATCTCGGCCATGGCAAAGGTGCGTGTGGTGTCCATCGTGGACTTCGACGGTCGATCCGGAGTGTCACCGTCGGTCGGCCAGACGGGCGCCTTCACCTGGGCCTTGGTCGGCGTGCGCTTGACCTCGGGGCGGGCGGGTTCGGGGCGTTTCGTCTCGGCAACCGCGGCCACTGGAGCAACCGGTTCTGGGCGCGGGGGTTCGGCACGCTGGGGTTCTGCACGCGGGGGTTCTGCACGCGGAGGTTCGGCACGCGGAGGTTCGGCACGCGGGGGTTCGGCACGCGGGGGTTCGGCACGCGGGGGTTCGGGCTGTTCGGTCTCCGCCCGCGGCTCGTCCTGAACGACGGGGATTTCCCCGGTCAGCTCGGCGACGGAGATACCGCCCGCCACCCCACGACGACGACGCCCACCTGCGGCGCCCACCCGCTGACCGTTGCGGGCCAGGAGCTCCGCGACGGACACCTGCTGGCCGTCGGCCGGTTCGTCAGTCATCGCAGTTCCACCGTCTCACCGAATGTCTCCGTATCGAGTTGGCGAAGGATCAGGCCCTCCCGCAGAGCCCACGGGCAGATCTCCAGCGAGTCGACGGACAGCGCACGCATGCCCGCCTCCGCCACGAGGGCGCCGGCTACCAGTTGCCGTGATCGATCCGTGCTCACGCCTTCCAATTCTGCACGGTCTGCGGCGGTCATTCGAGAGATGAACGCGATGACCTGGCGTAGACCGTCGGATGTGAGTGTTCTTACAACGCGCGGACCAGCGGCGGACGGCGCCGCACCGGTCAATCGGGCAAGTGATCGGAATGTCTTGGACGTTCCGACGACGCGATCGGGCGCGCCCGGTTCGCGCAGTTTCTTGGCCGGTTCGACCAGTTCTGCGTCCAGCCAGTCGCGCAGGACGGCGACCCGTCGTTTGCTGGGCGGGTCCTCGTCGAGCCAGTCCCGTGTCATGCGGCCGGCGCCGAGAGGAAGCGAGATCGCCATGTCCGGGTTCTCGTCGACGCCGGTGCTCAGCTCCAGCGATCCTCCCCCGATGTCGAGGTTCAGGATGCGGCCGGCGCTCCACCCGTACCAACGACGGACGGCCAGGAACGTCAGTCGTGCTTCGTCGTCGCCTTCGAGAACCTGCAGGCTGACCCCGGTTTCCTTGCGGACACGCGCGAGGACCGCATCGGAGTTCTTGGCGTCGCGCACAGCGGAGGTGGCGAACGCCATCAGTTCACCGCAGCCGGACGATTTGGCTATCGAGGCGAAGTCGGCGACCGTGCGCACCAAGCGATCCGCTCCCTGTGCGGTGATGTCGCCGGAGTCGTCCGTGTTCTCCGCGAGGCGCAGCGCAGCCTTGGTGGAGCTCATGGGCGTGGGATGGCCGCCGCGATGAGCGTCGACCACCAGCAGATGAACTGTGTTGCTTCCGACGTCGAGAACACCTAATCGCACACGCACACGGTACTGGGTCTACGGTCGAACACTGTGACACCTGGTACGTCTGCGGCCCCAGAGGTCGACATGGATTTTCCGCGCGAGTGGGTCGAATTCACCGATCCGAACAATCCCGAGCACCTCATCCGAGCGGACTTCACGTGGCTTCTCTCACGGTGGACGTGCGTCTTCGGTACTCCGGCCTGTCAGGGAACGGTGGCCGGTCGACCCGACGACGGTTGCTGCTCGCACGGCGCCTTCCTCTCCGACGACGAAGACCTGGAGAAGCTGAACAAATCCGTCGCCATGCTGCGGGCCGACGAATGGCAGTTCATGGAGAAGGGGCTCGGCAAGAAGGGTTACGTCGAAGCCGACGAACTCGACGACGAGCAGGCCCTGCGCACCCGAAAGTACAAGGGCGCGTGCATCTTCCTGAACCGTCCCGGCTTCTCGGGCGGCATCGGATGCGCACTGCACAAGATGGCGCTGCGCAAGGGAATCGAGCCGCTCGAGGTCAAACCGGACGTGTGCTGGCAGCTGCCGGTTCGCCGCACCCAGGAATGGAAGACCCGTCCCGACGGAGTTCAGGTGCTGGAAACCGTCATCGCCGAATACGACCGTCGAGGCTGGGGTGAGGGCGGCGAGGACCTGAGCTGGTACTGCTCCGGCTCACCCGACGCCCACGTGGGCGCCCGGCCGGTGTGGCAGTCGTACGGTCCCGAGCTCACCGAGTTGCTCGGCGCGGACGTGTACGCCGAACTCGCGGCGCTGTGCCGTCGCCGGGCCGGACTCGGCCTCATCGCCGTCCACCCCGCGACGCGGGAAGCGGAGCGGCTCGGGAAGGTCACGGGCGTGGGGACGTCGCACACGGATCTGGGCGCGTAGCTCAGCCCCTCGGTTGGTTGCGCTCAGCCTTCGAGCTTGTACCCCAGCCCGCGCACGGTGACGAGGTGCGACGGCTTCGCCGGGTCCTTCTCGATCTTCGAGCGCAACCGCTTGACGTGAACGTCGAGCGTCTTGGTGTCGCCGACGTAGTCCGCGCCCCACACTCGATCGATCAACTGGCCACGGGTCAGAACACGTCCGGAGTTGCGGAGCAGGTACTCGAGCAGATCGAACTCCTTGAGCGGCAACGTGATCTGGTTGCCGTCGACCATCACGACATGCCGCTCGACGTCCATCTTCACCGGGCCCGCTTCGAGCAGCCCGTTGTCGATCACGTCCTCGGAGTCGGAGCCACGACGAAGCACCGCGCGAATGCGGGCGATCAGCTCGCGCGCCGAGTAGGGCTTGGTGACGTAGTCGTCGGCGCCGAGTTCGAGCCCGACCACCTTGTCGATCTCGCTGTCGCGTGCGGTCACCATGATGACCGGCACGCCCGAGCGGGACCGCAGTTGCTTGCACACGTCGGTGCCGCTCATGCCGGGGAGCATCAGGTCGAGCAGAACGATATCTGCTCCGGCGCGGTCGAATTCGGCCAGCGCCGAGGGACCGTCACCCACGATCGTCGCCTCGAACCCTTCCTTGCGCAGCAAGAACGCGAGGGGGTCTGCCAACGACTCCTCGTCTTCCACGATCAGCACGCTGGTCACGTCGATGCCTCCACAGTTGTTGTCACAGTTGGTCGTCCTCGATGTGAGCTGGAACGTTGAGGGTGAAGGTGGACCCGGTGCCGGGCTTGCTCCACAGAGAAATGCTGCCGTTGTGGTTGGCAGCAACGTGTTTCGCGATGGCGAGCCCGAGACCCGTACCGCCGGTGGCACGCGAGCGAGCCTTGTCGACGCGGAAGAAGCGCTCGAAGACGCGTTCCTGATCTTCCTTCGCGATGCCGATTCCGCGGTCGGTCACGGCGATCGCGACGACGTCTCCGCGCAGTGACCGACTGACCGACACCGGCGCTCCCTGAGGCGAATACGCGATGGCGTTCTCCACCAGGTTCGCCAGCGCCGTCACTAGCAAACTTTGGTCACCGAGCACCTCGAGGCCGCTGGGGTGGTCGGTGGTCACCGTGATTCCGGTCGCTTCGGCCTTGAGTTCGGACCGCTCGAGCGCCTGCTTGACGACGGTGTCGACGTCCACGACCTCGAGGTCGGGCAGCTTCTCGGCGCCCTGGAGTCGGGAGAGCGAAATGAGCTCGGACACCATGTTTCCCAGCCGTGTCGACTCGCCGAGCATCCGCTCGCCGAAGTGCATGACGGACACCGGGTCGTCGGTGGATTCGAGCAACGCTTCCGCCAGGAGACTGATCGCGCCGACGGGTGTCTTCAGCTCGTGCGAGACGTTGGCGACGAAATCGCGACGCGTCGCTTCCATGCGGACCGTCTCGGAGTCGTCGTCGGCGAAGAGGACGACGAAGCGGCGGTCCTGTCGACTGAGCAGGCGGGCGACGGCGCGCACCGCGATGCGGGTGCGCCCCCTGGTGTCGGCGACGTCGGAGCTGAGGTCGACCTCGACGTCCTCCCCCGTTTCGAGAACGCGAGTGGCGGCTTTCCACGCGCGATCGTCGAGGGCGCGGTTGCGGACCATCCCCAGCTCTTCGGCGCGCGGGTTGAAGAGCACCACGTCGTGGAACTGGTCGACGACGGCGATGCCGCTCTCCGACGCCAGGACGATCAGATCGAGGACCTGCGACATCGTCAGGCCGGATTCTTGGCTCCGACGGGTGGAGTGCCGGGTGTTCAGATACGGGATCAGAACGCCGCCGACGAGGTAGCCCAGGATCGCCGCAACCACGGCGATCACCACTACGGACGCGACATTCACACCAGAATCGTACGGTCGGGCAAACGGTTGCCCGCGCAGGGTGGGCTAGGATTTCTCCTGGTCACCAGCCGCTGCACGGGCGTTTCCTCGTCGTTTACCTGCTGTTACTTCTTGCCCTGGTTCGCCACTGCGGCTGCACCGGCCGCCGCGGCTTCCGGATCGAGGTAGGTACCGCCGGGATTGGTGGGCACGAGCTTGCCGTCGGACATCTCGAGGTCGTACTGCAACGGGATGCCGGTGGGGATGTTGAGCCCGGCGATATCGTCGTCGGAGATGTTGTCCAGGTACTTGACCAGCGCGCGAAGCGAGTTGCCGTGCGCGGCGACGATGACGTTCTTACCGGCGAGCAGGTCCTTGGCGATGGTCTCCTCGTAGTACGGGATGAACCGGACGACGACGTCCTTCAAGCACTCGGTGAGCGGAACCGACTCGAGATCGGCGTAGCGCGGGTCGGCGTCCTGGCTGTACTCGCTGCCGACCTCGATGGGCGGCGGCGGCGTGTCGTAGCTGCGGCGCCACAGCATGAACTGCTCGTCACCGAACTTGTCCTTGGTCTCCGCCTTGTTCAGGCCCTGCAACGCACCGTAATGCCGCTCGTTCAAACGCCAGTCACGGACGACGGGGATCCAGTGACGGTCCGCGGCATCGAGCGCGATGTTCGCGGTGCTGATCGCGCGGCGCAGAAGCGAGGTGTAGAGGACGTCGGGCAGAATCCCCGACTCCTTGATCAGCTCGCCGGCGCGCTTGCCCTCGGCTTCACCCTTCTCGGTCAGGCGCACGTCCTGCCAGCCGGTGAACTGGTTGGAGGCATTCCATTCGCTCTCGCCGTGGCGAAGCAGGATCAGGGTTCCGATGGTCATGCGGGAAGTTTCTCACGCGGGCCCGGCGTCGCGCGCGGTTGTCTACCATCTGCAGCCATGAGAACTTGCTCGTTCGCAGCGCTCTGGATCGCCGTTCTCCTGGCCTGCGCGCCGACCGCGACAGCCGAACCCCTGCCGGTCGACTACAACTTCTTCGCCGGGGTGCCGAACGAGCTGAACAACCCCGGCGGATCGCTCCCCGGCACCAACGACTTCTCGTGCACACCGTCTGCGGCGCACCCGAATCCGGTGATCCTGGTGCACGGAACCGGTGGTGGTCAACAGACCAACTGGGGCACCTACGCTCCGCTTCTGAAGAACGAGGGGTACTGCGTCTTCGCCCTCACCTACGGGGCGCTACCCGGCCCGTGGCCGCTGAGCGCGATCGGCGGGCTCGGTGACATCGAGGAGAAGGGCGCGCAGTTCGCTGCCTTCGCCGACCGAGTTCTGCAGGCCACCGGTGCCGCGCAGTTCGACGTGGTCGGGCATTCACAGGGCACCGTGATTCCGAGCTACTACGCCCACTTCCTCGGCGGAGCGTCCAGGATCGACAAGTACGTCTCGCTCGCACCGCTCTGGACGCTCTCGTCACCGATTCCGGGGTACGAGTGGCTCGCCACCACGCCGACCTACCTGCCGCAGATCACGTACACCAACATCATGACCCGCTACGACGAGGTCGTGGTCCCGTACACCGCCGGTTACGTGGAGGCCCCGAACGCGACCAACATCGTGGTGCAGGACACCTGCGATCAGGACTTCTCCGAACACGCAGGGATCGCCGGCTCACCGAGGGCCGCGGCGATGGTGCTGAATGCGCTGGATCCGGCGCACCCGAGGCCGGTGCCGTGCGAGTTCGTGCCGCCGTTCACGGGGTGAGCCACCTGACCCGCGCCTAGCGAACCCCGTCCCACACCTCGCGCGTCGCGGCACCGGGATCGTCGACGACGTCACCGGGGAAGAACTTGACCGATCGCTCCGGGCCGTACAACTCCCAGCCGGGCTTGCCGTCGCGGGCGAACGCGACCCACGCGCGGTGCATGTCGTCGGCCAGTTCCTGCGGCGGGTGGGGGCCGGTGATGCCGGCGGAACCGTCGAGGTTGTCGAACGCGAACCCGATCTCCACCGCGTGAGCCGCACCGAGCTTGCCGTCGAACAGCGATGAGCGCCAACCGAACTCGTACACGTAGGAGGCTTGGTTCTCGGCGATCCGCAGCGCCGGAATGCGGAACACCCAGTCGGTCATGATCGCGATCATCAGGTGGCCGGCCGACGCGTCGGGCATCACCTCTCGGTAGGCCCCGAGGACCTTCTCCACGTCCGCTCCGTAGCCGGTCAGCGTCATGCGCACCAGATCTTCGGTGACGTAGTCGGTCATCCCGGCCGGTACGAGGAAGAGCGCGATCTCGTCGGTGTTGCTGCCGATCAGCACGTCGACCACGGCGCCTTCTCCGTCGAGAATGCGATCGATCGGCCGGCCCGGGACCACGTCGCCGTCGATGTGGGGTTCGAACGCCATCGTGTTGAGCGCGACCTCGCCCCATTTCATCGGCTCCTGCGCCACACTCGCGGACACTTTCGCCTGCGCAGCAACGAGATCCGCGGGCGACAGCGCAGACAGACCGTCGACCGTGGCCGGAACTCCCGCGAAGGTGGCAAGCGCGTCGGCGACCTTCCGCGCCGACTCCGCCGAAATGACGTGGTGTCCCGCGCCGCTCTGCAGAATGGCTCGCGTGAAGAGTCCGTCGGCCCGCGGCATCGACATCAAGGTGGCGACGGACATGGCGCCGGCCGATTCACCCATGATCGTGACGGTCGTGGGGTCGCCGCCGAACACGGCGATGTTGGCCTGCACCCACTTCAGCGCAGCCACCTGATCGAGCAGTCCGCGGTTGTCGGGCGCTCCCTCGATGTGCGCGAAACCCTCGGCGCCGAGCCGATAGTTGATGGACACCAACACGATTCCGTCGCGCGCGAACGCGGCACCGTCGTACGTCGGGATAGCGCCGTTGCCGTTGACGAACGCGCCGCCGTGGATCCAGACGAGCACCGGCGAGGACGCGGTGAGGTCGGGCGTCCAGATGTTCAGGTTCAGGCAGTCGTCCCCGTCGATCATCGGTGCGGGGAGGATGTCGTTCATGGGAGGGAGGTAGCCGGGCGCCGGCGGAGTCGGGCCGAAGTCACCGGCGTCGAACTCGCCCTCCCAACTCGGCGGAGCCGTCGGTTCGCGAAAACGGTTGGCGCCGAACGGGGCCTGCGCATACGGCACACCCTTGAACGAGGCGATACCGTCGGCCTCGCGTCCTCTGACGGTGCCCTGCGCGATCTCTACGGTGAGGTCCATGAATCCTGTCTACACGAAAAATGCCGACCGGCCTCCAGCCTTCCCGCGGTCCACAGCGGCGCGCCACCCGGGCAGGTGACGCGCCGCTGCCGAAAGGAACTAGTGAGCCTTCTCCGCCGCGCGGAGATCCTTGCGCAGAATCTTGCCCGACGCAGACTTCGGCACGACATCGATGAACGCGACGCGGCGCACCTTCTTGTGCGGTGACACCTTCTCCGACACGAACGTCATCACGTCGTCCTCGGACAGTTCGGCACCCTGCTGCAGCACGACGAACGCCTTCGGCACTTCCTCACCCTCGTCGTCGAGCACGCCGATCACGGCGGCATCGGCGATCTGCGGATGCGTCAGCAAGAGCGATTCGAGCTCGGCGGGCGGGACCTGGTAGCCCTTGTACTTGATCAGTTCCTTGAGCCGGTCGACGATCGAGACGCAGCCCTGACCGTCGACGATCGCAATGTCACCGGTGTGCAGGAAGCCGTCCGAGTCGAGTGTTTCCTTGGTCGCCTCGTCGTTGTTCAGGTAGCCGACCATCACGTTCGGACCCTTGATCCACAGCTCGCCCGGTGCGCTGACCTGGTCGGATCCGGCTTCCGGGTACTCGACCTCTTCTCCGGTCGCGGGGTCGACGATCTTGTTCTCGGAGTTCGCGACCGCAACACCACAGCTGCTCAGCGGCATGTCGTCGCCGTCGAACGGGATGGAGTGCGAGACCGGGCTGAGCTCGCTCATGCCGTAGCCCTGGCGGACCTTGGTGTGCAGCCGCTTGGCGACGGCGTTGCCGAGGTTCTCGTCGAGCGCTGCAGCACCGGAGAAGACGCAGCGAACGCTCGAGATGTCGTACTTGTCCACCAGCGGATGCTTGGCCAGAGCGACGGCGACGGGCGGCGCGATGAACAGGTAGGTGATCTTCTTCTCGGTGGTGAGCGAGAGGAACTGCTCGAGGTCGAATCGCGGCATCGTGATCAGCGACGCGCGCACCTTGAGGCCCAGGTTGAGCAGCACCGTCATGCCGTAGATGTGGAAGAAGGGGAGGACGGCGAGCAGTACGTCGTCGTGGTCGGCGCCCATGCGGGGCTGAATTTGCGAGACGTTCGCGACGAGGTTGCGGTGAGTCAGCATCACGCCCTTGGGGCGGCCGGTGGTGCCCGACGAGTACGGCAGGACCGCGAGATGCGTTGCGGGGTCGAAACTCACGTCGGGAGCGGCCGCACCTTCGGTCAGCAGGTCCTTCAGCGACTGATGGCCCTCGGCCCCGTCGAGCACGATCACGTTCTCGGCCGCGATACCGACAGCGTCGGCGGCGGCCTTCGCCTGCGGGAGCAGCGGAGACACCGTGAAGATCATCTTGGCCTTGGAATCGGTGAGTTGCTTCCCGATGTCCTCGGCGTTGTAGAGGGCGTTGATGGTGGTGGCGATCGCGCCGGCACGGAGGATGCCGTGAAACACGGATCCGAAGGCGGGGACGTTGGGAGAGTGGAGCGCGACGACGTCGCCCACCTCGACCCCGCGGGCCGCGAGAGCGCCTGCGACACCGTTGATCTGACCGATCAGAGTCTTGTAGTCGGTGACCGCACCGGACGAGCCGTCGACGAGGGCGGGCCGTGCCAGGTCCTCGTCGGCGATGTCGCCGAACAGGAAGTCGTAGACACTCTTGTTCGGAATCTCGACGTCTGGAAACGGACTCTTGAAACTCATGGGACTCCTTCTGCGGAATGCACGGACGCGGGTGCCACGAGAATACTGTGTCGCCTCGACACAGATATCTCAGGTGACACCCGTCACAGCATGTCCGATATTACCTGCCCTCTCGAGCTACGAACCCTTCATCGCCGAACCGGTCCACGGATCCACCGGGCCGTCCGACTTCACGAGATGCTCGAATGCCTCGAGGTTTTTCAGCGACTCCCCTCGCGAGACGCGCCACTTCCATTCGCGGCGAATCGATTCCGCGAAACCGAGCTCGAGCAACGTGTTGAAGTCTCCGTCCGACGCTTCGAGGATCTGACCCAGGACGCGGTCGAGCTCGTCGCCGGTGACCGCATGCGTCGAGATGCGGCCGACAAGATAGATGTCGCCGACCTTGTCGATCGTGTAGTGCACTCCGTACAGCCGGCGGTTACGCCGGAGCAGGAACCGGTAGACACCTTCGAAGTTCTCGTCCGGCTTGCGGCAGACGAACGCCTCGACCCGTACCCCGTGGTTACCGACGGTCAGCATCGTGGTCGTGACCAGTCGGCGCTCACCCGGAAGTTCGACGACGAACTCGTTGTCCTTGACACGGCCGTGATCGAGGCCGCGGTCCTTCAGAACCTCAGCGATCAGCTCACTGGTGTCGGCAATACGTGTGTCCGTCACAGACTCTTCACTCCCTGTCGTCGCAGCCGCCACACACCCCGCGGTCGACGAGGTGAGAACTCCCCCGATGGGCGTTCCCCATCTACGGCCTGCGCAATCACACCACCGAAGTGCTGCGCCGCACGTTGGTAGGTGTCGAGCAGAGCGTCGGCCGTGTGCTCCCACGAGAAATTCTGGGCGTGTTTCGGTGCATTCGTTGCCATCCGAGCGCGCAGACGATCGTTCGTGAGCAGCGAGCCGATGGCGGTCGCCCATTCCAGCGGATCATGGCTCGGGACAAGCACTCCCGTCTCGCCGCCGCGTACCGCGACACCGAGGCCACCCACGTCCGCGGCGACGACCGGGGTTCCGCAGGCCTGGGCTTCGATGGCGACCAGCCCGAACGACTCCGAATAGCTGGGCACCGCAACAAGATCCGACGCGCGATACACCTCCGCCAGGCGCTCGGGTGGCTGCGGCGGCAGGAACGTCACGAGCGAGGAGATGCCCAACGACGCCGCCAGCCTGATCAGCGAATCCGGGCGTTCCAAACCGGTGCCCGAGGGCCCGCCCACGATCAGGATCCGAAGTGGGAGTGCAGGTTCGCGCCGGTGCAGCTCCGCGGCAGCGGAGATGAGAACGTCGGGCGCCTTGAGCGGTTGGATGCGGCCGACGAACGTGACGACAATCTCACCGGCGTCGACGCCCAGCGCCGCCCGCGCCCGCGCGCGATCGCCCGGTTTGAACACACTCAGATCCGCCCCCGGAGCGACGACGTCGATCTTGTCCGGATCGGCGCCGTACACCTCGATGAGCGACTTTGCCTCGTCGATGGTGTTGGCCGTGAGGCGATCCGCCTCCTCGACGACCTGCTTCTCACCGATCTCGCGCGACGCCGACTCGGGCTTGTCCCCCACGGCGAGCGACGCGTTCTTGACCGCAGCGAGCGTGTGCGCCGTGTGGACCAACGGCACCCGCCAGCGATCGCGCGCCAGCCAGCCCACCTGACCGGACAGCCAGTAGTGGGAATGGATGACGTCGTAGTACCCGGGCTCGTGCCGCGCCTCCTCGCGCAGCACCCCCGCGGCGAACGCACACAGCTGAGTCGGAAGATCGTGCTTGTCGAGCCCCTCGAACGGTCCCGCCGCGATGTTGCGAATCAGCACTCCCGGCGCCGCCTCGAACGCCGCGGCATCTTTCGACGAGGTGGCCCGGGTGAAGATTTCGACCTCGACTCCGCGTGACGCCATCTGCCGCGCCGTCTGCAGAATGTAGACGTTCATACCCCCGGCGTCACCGGTTCCCGGCTGCGCTACGGGCGAGGTATGCAACGACAGAACGGCAACGCGCTCAGGACGGTCGGTGCGGGCCACTCCTTCATAGTGCCCCGCTGCTCTGGGCGCTCGTTCCGCAGGCTCCACTCCTGTCCGATTCAGAGCCCGTCCACGAACCCCGTCAACTCCGCCACGAACCGCTCCGGATCAGCGACGAACGGACCGTGGTCGACTCCCTCCCACCACGACCCCGTCGCGCCCTCGATCAACGACACGGCCCACCGACCTGCGGAAACGTCGACAATCGAGTCGGCCGTCCCATGGACGACGAGAGTGGGGACATCGAGCTCGGTCAGCATCGCGTCGTGCGAGACCACCCGGTCGAAGACGGCAGCCCGCACCCGCGGACGCGTCGACAAGCTCGCTCCGAACAGTGCCTGCGCCCGTTCTCCGAGTCCCTCGCCCGGCCCGGTGAGCGCGTTGCCGAAGCTTCCCAGCGCGCGGATCGCGACGCGGGACTCGACCGACATCGCTCCCGGAACGGCCGCCCGCATCGCCGGCCCGACGCGTCCACCCTCCTCGCCGCGCCCGATGCTGGTGATCGCGGCGACCAGGACGAGCCCGGCGATCGCTCCCGACCCGAACTCCGACAGGTAGTCGCAGACGACGAGTCCGCCGTACGACCAGCCGAGCAACACCGCACCGGACCGGATGTCCTCCTGCTCCAGGACGGCGGCGACGTCACCGGCCCACAGCGCCGGATCGTCGTATCCGGTGGCCGGGGCACCGGAATATCCGTGACCCCGTAGATCGACCGCGATGACCCGGTACTTCTCTTTCAACGGGTCGGTGACCTTGTCGCCCCAACAGGCCATCGATTGCGCCCAGCCGTGGAGCATGACGATCGGACGAGCGCCGGCGGGCCCGTCGACGCGATAGACGATGGACGTGCCGTCGGATCCGAACGCTTCTCTGATGCTCATCCGGTCAGATTAGGAACCGGGTCAGACCAGTGCCGAATCAGCCTTGCGCATCGCACCGATGGGGTCGCTGTAGATCGGGCTCAGCGAGACCGTCGCGGCAGCGTATTCCTGCACGCGGCTGCCGAATCCGGATACTCGCAGGTCCGTACGAGGCAGCACGCTGCACGCGGCGAACGCGTCACCGACGTGCGGCAGACCCGGCTGATACTCGGAGAACGCCTGGCCCCCGAGCAGAACACGATCGGGGTTGAACAGATCGTGCAGGACGGCGACGGTGCGTCCGAGAATCTCGGCGCGCTCGATCAGAATGCGGTGCGCAGCAAGCGAACCCGCCCGTGCGGCGGCGTAGACCGCGGCGATGGCCGCTCCCCCGTCCACCACACCCGCACTGCGCGCGGCCTCCACGACGGACCTGTCGCTGACCGACGCTTCGAGGCATCCGGTACGGCCGCACGAGCACTGCGCCGACGAGCCCGTCGGCAAGTGCGCGATGGAGCCGGGACCGCCCGACGGGGTGTGGACGCGCCCGTCGATCGTGATTGCGACGCCGGTGGTCTCGCGGGCGTAGAAGTACAGCGACGAGCCGGTGTCGGGCTTGCGTCCGGGCGCGAGCAGGAGCTCGGAGGCGGCCATTGCTTCGACGTGCGGCGACACCGAGACCGGGAGCCCGAGGCGTTCGCCGAGCACCGCCCCGACCGGTGCGCCGACCCACCCCAGCCGGGGGTGGTCCGCCGTGCCGGCGGCGGTGTCGACTCGCCCACCGAGGGCAACTCCGACCCACAACGGGCGACGTCGGTGCCACCGGGCGGCGAAGGCCTGTGCGCTGGCCGCGATGATCTCCAGAGCGGCCCGGCCGGTACTGCCGCCGCCGGAAGGCCGGAGGCCGGCGCCCGTCCCGTCGGGAGTGGCGATGTCGACGGCGCCGAGAATGCGGCCGCGCAGGTCAGTGGCGATGATTCCGGTGGTCACGGATCCGATGTGGATTCCGATCGTGAGGTACGGCTCGTGATCGATCTCGACGGGCACGCGGGGTCGCCCGATGGCGCCGGAGGCGGCGAGGTCGGCGCGCTCGCGCAGCAGACCCGACGCCACGAGGGCGGAGACCTGGCGATTGACCGTGGCGGTCGAAATTCCCGAACTCCGTGCGATCACGTCACGCGAGACCGGGCCCTGGAGCAGGGCAGTACGCAGAACCGCGGACGCCGGCGTCCCGGACAGTCGCAGGTCGGGCGCCACGATCTTGGCACGTGTGCGCCGCAGCGGTGAACGGGTCGAGACGGACTCGATGGTCGAGGCAGGCTCGATGGTCGAAACAGACATTGGTGGTCCTCGAGGTCGGTGCGAACTGATGACGCGCAGCCGACTACCGATTCGTGGACCGAACCGACAGTCAGCGGCAGAGACAGCCGTTCGGACAACACAACTCACGGGCCAAAGGCAGACGGGACCCCAAAGCAGCAGTCACATACGTGACGCGGGGTCCGGTTGCCATGGCACCAAGCTAGCACTTCTCGGGCTTTGCCCTGCTCGGGTGGGTTTCGATCACGCTGAGCGAAACTCTTCCCGAGGTGCGCAAACTGTGTTTACGTCGGATGATGTGTTCAGTCGAAAGGGTCCCCTCATGAGCAGCTCAGCACTGTCGGTCGTCAAATTGGGCGCGAACATCGGCGCGCGAATCGACGGTGTCACCCTCGGGGGACAACTCGACGCGTTCACCGTGCGCTCCATCAACGACGCACTGCTCGAGCACAAGGTGATCTTCTTCCGCGACCAGCACCACCTGGACGAAGAGTCGCAGTACGAGTTCGCCGGACTGCTGGGAACGCCGACCACCGCGCACCCGACAGTGACCTCGCGCGGAAACCGTGCTCTCGCAATCGATTCCGAATACGATCGCGCCGACAGCTGGCACACCGACGTCACCTTCGTCGACCGTATCCCGAAAGCGTCCGTCCTACGGGCGGTCACGCTTCCCGCCTACGGTGGGACCACAGCCTGGGCGTCGGCAACCGCTGCGTACGAACAACTTCCGGCCGCCCTCAAGGCCCTCGCCGACAACCTGTGGGCCGTGCACACCAACATCTTCGACTACGCCGCCACGTCCGCCGAGCAGAGCGTCTCCAGCAAGGCCGAGAAGTACCGCAACGAATTCCGGGCGCAGTACTTCGAGACCGAGCACCCCGTGGTGCGCGTGCACCCCGAAACCGGCGAGCGCGCAATCCTGCTCGGACACTTCGCCCGCAGCCTGGTGGGGTTGAGCACCAAGGAGTCGCGGGCCATCTTCGACCTGATTCAGGATCGCGTCACCCGCCTCGAGAACACCATTCGTTGGTCGTGGCAGCCGGGCGACGTCGCGATGTGGGACAACCGCGCCACCCAGCACTACGCCGTGTCCGACTACGACGATCAGTACCGACGCATGGAGCGCATCACCCTCGCCGGGGACGTGCCGGTGAGCGTGAGCGGAGAGTCGTCGCGAGTGAAGGCCGGGGATGCGTCGGGGTATTCGTCGCTTGCGAGCTAGCGGTCTTCCCTGTGCGACTGAGGGGCACCCTCACACCGCTGGATCGACTCAGGGTGCCCCTCACTCACAGCGGCCGCACCCCGATAATCTCCTCCCATGACCAGTTCATCCCAGCCCACCGCCGTCGTGACCGGAGCCAGCTCGGGAATCGGTGAAGCAACCGCGCGCAAACTCGCCGCCGACGGTTTCCACGTCTTCGTCGGTGCGCGGCGTGTCGACAGACTCGAGAAGCTCGCCGAGGAGATCGGCGGCACCGCGCTGCAACTCGACGTCACCGACGAGGATTCCGTCGCCGCGTTCACCTCGGTACTGCCGACGATCGACGTTCTCGTCAACAACGCGGGCGGCGCGAAAGGCCTTGCGACAGTGCTCGATGCGGACCTCGAGGACTGGCGCTGGATGTGGGAAACCAACGTGATGGGCACGCTGCGCATGACGAAAGCGTTGCTACCCAAGCTGATCGAGTCGGGCGACGGCATCGTCGTGACCATCACGTCCATCGCCGCGTTCGAGACGTACGACAACGGCGGCGGCTACACCTCGGCCAAACATGCCCAAGGTGTCCTGCACCGCACGCTGCGCGGCGAATTGCTCGGAAAGCCGGTGCGCCTGACCGAGATTGCGCCCGGAGCCGTCGAGACCGAGTTCTCGTTGGTGCGCTTCGAAGGTGACGAGGACAAGGCCGCGAAGGTTTACGACGGCATCGAACCGCTCGTCGCCGCGGACATCGCCGAGGTCATCGGTTTCGTGGCGTCACGCCCGTCGCACGTCAACCTCGACACCATCGTCATCCGGCCGCGGGATCAGGCGCCGGGGTCGGGTGCACGGTTCGCTCGCAGGTAGGCGCCTTCGGCGCTCGGGTGTGAAAAAGAGTCCTCTGGCACGCTTTTTCACACCCGTGCGCGAAGCGCCTAGAGAGCACTCATCGTCTGCCACGTCGCCCAGTCGATGGCCCAGTCGTAGATGTCACCGTCGGCGGCGGACAGGTCGATGCGGGTGCCCGTCACCTCGACCGGATCGCCGTAGACGGCCATCTGGAAGTACGTCTGCGCGTCTTCGGTCGAGAGGTTGATGCATCCGTTGGTCACGTTCGACGAGCCCTGCACACCGGTGGTCGCCGGATTCGCGTGAATGAACTCGCCGTTGTTGGAGATGCGGGTGGCCCACCGTTCGCGCACGTTCGTGTAGTACGGCGGGTTCGACATCATGAAGTCTTCGTACTTCTCGGACACCACGTGGATACCCGAGCGGGTGACGTTGCGGTCTTCGTTGCCCTCGCCGTAGCTGACGGGGATGTCCATCACGGTCTGTCCGTCGCGGACCACCTGCATGCGGTGGCTCGTTGCGTCGGCTTTCACGATCTGCGCTGCGCCGATGCTGAAGTCGATGGTGACGTCGGAGTCGCCGTACTGGCCGCCTCCGTAGTTGACGCCGTAGAGCTTGGCGTCGACCTTCACCGTGGTGCCGGGAACCCAGTAGTTCTGCGGGCGCCAGTGGATGCGTGAGCCGCCGTCGTCCGGGAGCCACGCCCACGCGCCGGCGGTCGGCGGATTCGTGGTGACGGTCAGTGCCTTCTCGACGGCCGCCTTGTCGACGATCGCGTCGTCGAACTTGAGGATGATCGGGGCGGCGACGCCCACGACCTGCCCGTCACCGATGTTGGTGTTGACCGAGGTGCGTGACGCCGGGGTGACGGTGGTGAAGCTGCCCGTGACCGGAACCTGCTTCTTGTCTGTCCCCAGAGCAGTGCCCGACCAGGTGTAGGTGGCTCCGTATCCGAGCGGTTCGCCGACAGTGAAGACCGTGCCGGCGGGGTTCAGGGCGCCGGTGACGAGGGTGCCGTCGGCGTTGGTGAGCGCGACGTTCTCGAGGGTTCCGTCGGCGACGGTCAGCGTGACTTGGGCGGTGGGGCTGACGTCGACGGCGCCGTCGGCCGGGCTCGACGTCACCTTCGCCACCGGAGCGGCTTCAGTGGTGGGCGCGGTGCCACCGCCGCCGGACGAGGAGTCCCCGCCCCCGCCGATGGTGCAGCCCGCGACCAACGCCACGAGCGCGATGACGGCGGTCATCATCAGAAGAATTGTCTTGAAACCCTGCTTTTGCACAGCCCCACGGTACCTGCGCTACACCACGAGTCAGCCCAGCGAACAGTTGACCAGGCGACATTCGGGGGTCAACGTGATGCCGTACCGCTCCTGCACTCCCGCTCGGACATGACCCGCGAGGGCCATCACGTCGGCAGTCGTCGCTCCCCCACGGTTGGTGATCGCCAGCACGTGCCGCGTCGAGAGCGAGACGGTTCCCGCGCCGAACTCGGCGCCGTACCCACGGTGGAAGCCGGCGTGCTCGATGAGCCAGGCAGCCGAGAGCTTGGTGCCCTTCGGGTCGTCGAACTGCGGCGCGTCCCGCGCGGCATCCGGTACCTCGGTGAGCACGGGGTTGAGGAAGAACGAGCCGACGCTCCACGTGTCGTGGTCGACCGGTTCCAGCACCATGCCGCGCTCCCCGCGCAGCTCCAGCACCGCTTTGCGCACGTCGCGGGCCGGAACGCTGTCTCCGATGGAGACCCCGAGCCGGTCGGCGAGCGCCGCGTACCGCACCGGATGCGACATCTCGCTCGTCGCCAACCGGAACGTCACGTCCAGCACCACGTAGCGGTCGGTGTACTTGAACGCCGACGATCGGTGGCTGCCGAACCCGCAGCGGGCGTTGTCCCAGACTTCGACGGCTCCGCTCTCACGGTCGAGGATCGTCACCGATTCCAACGTCTCGGACACGGTGGATCCGTAGGCGCCGACGTCCTGAATCGGGGTGCCGCCGGTGGACCCGGGTATCCCCGACAACGCCTCGAGACCCGCCAACCCGGCATCGAGGGCGGCGATCACCACTGTGTCCCATTCGACACCCGCGTCGACGATCACACGGTCCCCGTCGACCACCAGGGACGAGCTGGCGATCTTGACGACGGTCCCGTCGAAACCGGAGTCGCCGACCAGGAGGTTGGACCCACCACCGATCACCAGCAACGAGGTTCCGGCTGCGCGGACCGCGTCGACCACCTCCGACGTCGACTCGGCGACGATCAGCGACAGGGCCGGGCCGCCCACGCGCATCGTCGTCAGGTCCGCAAAAGTGCTCGTCACGGTCGACAACGCTACCCGCGTGGTCCGACAGTGCTACCCGGTCGTTCCGCAGGCTCCACGTCCGACAGTGATGTCTGCCCCGATTACCATCTGTACGGGGGCAAGAAGCTATCGGAGGATTCACGTGCAGGTCACCAGCGTCGGACACGCCGGTTTTCACATCAGTACGAGCGCCGGAACGATCCTGTGCGATCCGTGGGTCAACCCGGCGTACTTCGCGTCGTGGTTCCCGTTCCCGGACAACTCCGAGCTCGACTGGGACGCGTTGGGTGACTGCGACTACCTGTACGTCTCGCACCTGCACAAGGACCACTTCGATCCGAAGAACCTCGCCGAGCACGTGAACAAGGACACCACCGTGCTGCTGCCGGACTACCCCGTGCCGGATCTCAAGCACGAGCTGGAGAAGCTCGGTTTCCACAATTTTTTCGAGACGACCGACTCGCTGAAGCACACGGTGTCCGGGCCCAAGGGCGATCTCGACATCATGATCATCGCGCTGCGCGCTCCGGCCGACGGACCGATCGGCGACTCGGGCCTCGTGGTGTCCGACGGCGAGACCGTCGCGTTCAACATGAACGACGCTCGTCCTGTGGACCTGGACGTGCTGACGAATCAGTTCGGGCCGGTCGACGTGCACATGCTGCAGTACTCGGGCGCGATCTGGTACCCGATGGTCTACGACATGCCCCAGCGCGCCAAGGACGCCTTCGGTACGCAGAAGCGTCAGCGTCAGATGGATCGGTGCCGTCAGTACATCGAGCAGGTCGACGCGACGTGGGTCATCCCGTCGGCCGGTCCCCCGTGCTTTCTCGACGACGAACTGCGCGGGCTGAACGACGTCTACGGCGATCCGGCGAACATCTTCCCGGACCAGATGGTGTTCCTCGATCAGATGCGACGCCACGGCAAGGACAACGGGCTGCTCATGATGCCGGGCACGACCGCCGATCTGGCGGGGTCGACGCTCACCTCGCTGACGCACCCGATCCCGACCGACGAGGTCGAAGCCATCTTCACCACGGGCAAGGCCGACTACATCGAGGCCTACGCGCAGCGCCAGGCGGGCGTGTTGGCCGAGGTCAAGGCGTCGTGGGCGCCGGCGGCCGGTGAGCCTATGCTGGAAGCGCTCAAGGCCCTGTTCGAGCCGATCATGACGCAGACGGATCAGATCTCGGACGGGATCGGGTATCCCGTGGTGATGATCATGGGAGCTGAGCACGTGGTGCTGGACTTCCCGAAAAGGATTGTCCGCGAGCCCATCTCGGACGAGAAGTTCCGCTACTCCTTCGAGATCCCGGCCGAGTTGGTGCGGACCGTCCTGCGCGACGACGAGCCCGACTGGGTCAACTCGATCTTCCTGTCGACCAGGTTCAAGGCCAAGCGTGTCGGCGGGTACAACGAATTCCTCTACACGTTCTTCAAGTGCCTCACCGACGAGCGCATCGCCTACGCCGACGGCTGGTTCGCCGAAGCGCACGACGACACCGCGACGATCGTGAAGGACGGCTGGGAAATTCAGCGCCGCTGCCCCCACCTGAAGGCCGACCTGTCGAAGTTCGGAGTTGTGGACGGTAACAAGCTCACGTGCAACCTTCATGGGTGGGATTGGAACCTCGAGACAGGCAAGTGTCTGACTTCGAAGGGGCATGAATTGCGCAGTAAGCCTGCACGCTAGATTTCCGTTCATGCCTCGTAAGTTCGACCACACGGCCTCGTCCACGCACTCCGTCAGTGCCGTCCACGCGGCGTTCACGTCCGAGCAGTACTGGAAGGACCGCACCGAGGCCGTCGGTGGCCCGAACGCCGAGCTGACCTCGGTGACCGTCGAGGGAGACGACCCCGACACGCGAACGGTGCGGATCGAGCTCAAGCAGGCCATCGCCGAAGATCTGTTGCCCAGTGCGATCACCGCGATCCGCCCCGGCGACCTCATCATCAACCGCATCGAATCCTGGGGATCCGTGGACGCCCGAGGCTCGGCCGGCACGTTCGAGGCCAACGTCGAAGGGGCTCCCGCCGGCCTGCGCGGAACGCTGACCCTCAGCTCGAAGGGAAACGGCTCCACGTTCACCACCAACGGCGCCGCCGAGGTCAAGGTGCCGATCTTCGGCGGGAAGATCGAGTCGGCGGTCATCGAGCAGGTGCTGCAGCTCATCGACGCCGAGCACGAGTTCACCGAAGAGTGGGTGGGCAAGCACTGATGGCACGCAAGATGAACTACTCCGCGCGCCTGCCCTTCACCACCGAGCAGGTGTACGAAGCGCTCCGTTCACGCGACTACTGGGACGCGATCATCGAGGAGATGCGGAAGTACTCGCACAACGAGATGAAGACGTTCGACGTCAAGGACAGCGGAATCGACATCACCATGCTGCACACGATTCCGCGCACCGAGTTGCCGGACATCGCGCAGACGGTGATGAAGAAGGACATGATCATCACCCGCAACATCCACTACGACGCCTACAGCGAGACCACCGCCGGAACGTACGACGCGTCCATCCCCGCCGGGCCGGGCAGCCTCACCGGTGTCGTCTCCCTGTTTCCCACCGACGCCGGTGCGACGCTGCGGACCACGTCCGAAGCAAAGGTGTACCTGCCGTTCATCGGCGGCAAACTCGAGCAGCTGATGTTGGTGAACCTCGTCGACCTGTGGCGCGGTGAGGGCGAAGTGACCGAGAACTACCTGAAGACAAAGCACGCGTAGCTGGAAGTGCCCAAGTTCGACGGCGTCATCACCCGCGGCACGACGGGTATCAACCGCCTTCGACGCAGTGACCGCCGGCTGATGCACGACCCCGCGGTGGCCGCTCTCCTGCGGGGCGCCGCCGACCCACTGGTGGTCGACCTCGGCTACGGCGCCAGCCCGACGACGACGCTCGAGCTCGCGACGCGTCTGCGCACCGTACGTTCCGACGTTCGCGTGATCGGCCTCGAAATCGATCCCGCGCGAGTGGTACCCGGCAGCGACGGAGTCGAATTCGCCCGTGGCGGTTTCGAATTGGCCGGTCTACGCCCCGTCCTGGTGCGGGCGTTCAACGTGCTCCGCCAATACCCGGAAGACGCCGTCGAGGGAGCCTGGGCGCGCGTCACCTCGGCCATGGCGCCGGACGGGATGCTGATCGACGGGACGTGCGACGAACTCGGCCGCCGTGCAATCTGGATCACCGTGACCGCCGACGGCCCGCAGACGGTGACGTTCGCGTGGGATCCGTTCACCGTCCCGCGGCCGTCAGATCTGGCGGAACGGTTACCCAAAGCGTTGATCCACCACAATGTTTCGGGCCAACCCGTGCACGAGCTGCTGGTTGCAGCCGATCGTGCGTGGGACACAGCGGCCCCACTCGCGCCGTTCGGGCCTCGGGTGAGATGGAGGGAGGCGTCGAAGATTCTGGCGGTGGACGTTCCGGGGTTGGACAACCCGCGAAGACGATTGCGCGACAACATCTTCACGGTTCCGTGGAGCGTCGCCTCACCTCGATGACAGCGCCAACTCGATCCGCTCGGCCACCCGCGCACCGGATTCGAGAGCGCGAGCGAACAGTTCGTCCGCGTCCAGCCGACCGAGCACGAGACCGTCGCCCACCACCTCGTCGAGGGTGAACTGAGAGATGCCGCCCGCGGCCAGATCCAGCGTGGTGCAGATCGGCGTGGTGATGCGAAAGGACCCGGTGTACTCGATGTCACGGCCGTCGAGCCGCCCGCGGTGCACTGCCAGCCGCCGATCGTGTGCTCGGGCGGTTCCGCTGACGCGAACGTGGACGAACTGAGGGTGCAGATTTCCGAGGCAGTGCAACTCGGTGGCGCTCTGGTGAGAGATCACAGCACCGGTTCCCAGCCAGGCACACCACTTCGCATACTCTTCGAGCTCGTTGTGGGGCCACCCGCCGATGCGCAGCAGATCGGACTCGACGCGGTCCCAGACACCGTCGTCCACGCGGGTGGCGATGGCCATCGCGGAGTAGCCGGAATGCGCGGCCTGGGCCGTGGTGAAGTAGCCGTCCTGCTCCGACACCATCCACTGGAACTGGTCGGTCCTGCCGTCACCGATCATGCGCCGAGCCTACCCCCGATGTGTCACACGTCACAGACGTTGCGGCGGCTCACGGTTCACAGAATTAGCTCAGACAACTCGGTCACACTTCCAAGATGACCACTTCGGATACTCGGAAGCGGAAGTCTCGCCTCCCCCTCATCGCCCTGATCGTCGTCGTGGCGTTTCTCGCGGCGCTGATCGGCGGCGAGTTCTACGCCCGCAACCGCGTCGAGACGTGCCTGGCGAACCAGTTCGAGTCCGAGCTCGGCTCCCAGATCGACGTGGGACTGGGCTTCTACCCGGTGCTGGTGCAGCTGGCCACCAAGGAGTTCAAGTCCGTCGAGATCACCAGCGACGACACGAAGTTCGGCCCCGCGCAGGACATGAAGGTCAGTGCCGAGATCGACGACGTGAACCTGAACAACGTCTCCGACACCAGCTCGGGCACGATCGGCAGCTCGTCGGCCGACGTCGACTGGTCCAACTCCGGCATTCAGGCCACGCTGGCGTCCCAGGGCATCGGCGGGCTGATCAGCGGCGTGACCAGTGACGCAGCCGCGGGAACACTGAACTTCGCCATCGTCGGCGGGCTCGCGCAGTTGACGGTCAAGCCCGTCGTGGCCGGAGACAAGATCGAGGTCCAGACCGTGGACGCGAACATCCTCGGCTTCGGCATCCCGACCGACCTGGCCGACAGCGTGGTCTCCGTGCTCACCGACAGCCTGCAGGCCTACCCGCTGGGCATGACGCCGCAGTCGATCGAGGTCACCGACACCGGCCTGAAGATGTCTCTCACCGGCGGCGAGTACACGATGCCGGCGGCTCAGGAAGGTCAGCAGCAGATCAGCTGCTGAAGCCCTCCAGCACCGCCCGCGAACCGGACAACCCGAGCCGCGTCGCGCCGGCCTCGATCATGGCGCGCGCGGCCTCGGTGGTCCGGATCCCGCCGCTGGCCTTCACACCCAACCGACCGCCGACGGTCTCCGCCATGAGCCGTACCGCCTCCACGCTCGCGCCGCCGGACGGGTGGAAACCGGTGGACGTCTTCACGAAGTTGGCGCCGGCCCGTTCGGCTGCGCGGCAGCACTCGACGATAGCGTCGTCGGTCAGCGCCGCCGACTCGATGATGACCTTGAGAACTGCCGTGTCGCCCACCGCTTCTCGCACGGTCAGAATGTCCGCGAGCACCGAGTTGTAGTCGCCTTCGATCGCAGCGCCGACGTCGATGACCATGTCGACCTCCTGCGCACCCTGCTGGATCGCCAAACGTGCTTCCGACCCCTTCACCAACGAATGATGCTTGCCCGACGGGAAACCCGCGACGACGGCGACCACCAGGCCGTCCGGTGCGCGCACCGGCAGCATCGACGGCGAGACGCAGATCGCGAGTACGCCCAGATCGGTTGCCTCGGCGATCAGTGCGTCTACGTCGGCGTGCGTCGCCTCGGGCTTGAGCAGGGTGTGGTCGACCATGCGGGCGACGTCGGCACGGGTCAGATCTGTCATTGGTCCAGCTTGGCATGCTCACAGCAGGAACAGCCATCCCACCCGACCGGCCTCCGGCCTACCCGACATCCACCCGACCGGCCTCCGGCCTGCCCGCCGTCCACCCGACCGGCCTCCGGCCTGCCCGCGAGACCCACCTGAGAGAATTCGCGGGTGAGTTCCTCCGACCGCCGCTTCGTCCTGACCCTCGGCTGCCCCGACCGCACCGGCATCGTCGCCCGCATCTCGACGTTTCTCGCCGACCTCGGCGGATCCATCGTCGAGGCCGCGTACCACGCCGACGCCGACAGCGGCTGGTTCTTCACCCGCCAGGCGGTGGCCGCGTCGTCCGTGTCGGTCTCGGCGGACGAGTTACGGTCCCGCTTCGAGGTGGTCGCCCGTGAGATCGGCCCCGAAACCGAATGGGCGCTGCATGATTCGGGCGAGCCGAAGCGGGTGGTACTGCTGGTGAGCAAGGAGGCGCACTGCCTGCACGATCTGCTCGGCCGCGCCGCCGGCGGCGAACTTCCGGCAACCATCAGTGCCGTCATCGGCAACCACCCCGAACTCGAGGCGACGGCCACCGCACACGGAGTGCGGTTTCACCACGTGCCGTTCCCCAAGGACCCGGCCGAGCGCGGGCCGGCGTTCACCGAGCTGAAGGAGCTGGTCGACTCATACTCTCCCGACGCCGTGGTGCTCGCGCGGTTCATGCAGGTGCTCCCGCCGGAGCTGTGCGAGCACTGGGCAGGGCGCGCGATCAACATCCACCACAGCTTCCTGCCGTCGTTCGTCGGCGCGAAGCCGTACCACCAGGCTTTCGCACGCGGGGTGAAGTTGATCGGTGCGACGTGCCACCTGGTGACCTCGGAGCTCGACGCCGGTCCGATCATCGAGCAGGATGTGATCCGCGTCGACCATTCCGATGCCGTCGCCGACATGGTCCGCCAGGGCCGAGACATCGAAAAGCTGGTGCTCGCACGGGGATTGCGTTGGCATCTCGAGGACCGGGTGCTGGTGCACGGCCGTAAGACCGTGGTGTTCAGCTAACCGGTGTTCGGCTAGTTCTCTTCGGCCAATCTGACCAACTCGGCGTTGAACGCGTCGATGGCTTCGACCGAGACCATGTGTCCCGCGTCCGGCACCTCGACGAGCCGGTCCAGCACCCCTGCCCGTTCGAGGGCGGCGGCCAGCTTGCGCGACTGGGTCGGCGGGGTGAGTCGGTCGGCGGTGCCGACGATGACCGTCGTCGGCACGTCGATGTTCTCGAGGGCCTCGTGGATGTCGAGCGCGCTCAGCGCCGCTCCCCACAAGCCGCGCGTCTTGGGCTCGCATTCCCGAACGATCTTCTCGCAGAACGCGACCTGAGCGGGCGTCGCGTATCGGCCCAACGCCACGTACTTCACCGCGCGGGACGAGAACGGGGTCGTGGGAATGGGCAGCCCCGACGACAGGACGGACGTGGCCACCCGCGCAGGGATTCGCGGGAAGCGCGGCACGACGGTCGTTTCGGCGATCAGCGAGTCGGATGCCGTGTCCGCCAACAGGATTGCCTTCACGTACTGCTGAACCTGCTTGGCATGGTCGCCGGCCCACGCCATCACCGACATTCCGCCCATGCTGTGCCCGGCGAGAACTGCCTTCTGGTCGCTGGTGATGGTGGCTTCGAGAATCGCGGCGAGGTCGTCGCCCAGCACGTCGGGTCCGAAGTGACGTGTGCCGAGATCGCTGCTTCCGTGACCGCGCTGGTCGTACGCGATCACGCGGTACTTGCCGGCGAGGGCGTTGACCTGCGGAGCCCAGAAGTCGGCGGAACATGTCCATCCGTGGCTGAGAACGATGGGCTCGGCGTCGGGGTCTCCGTACTCGCGGACGTGCAGATGCGCGCCGTCGTCGGTGACCACGGGGACGATGCGGTAGTCGACGGTCGGCTCGTGCAACAGCCAGTCCTCGCCGTCGAGCAGTCGGCGGACTGCGGGCGTTCTCCGCGCAGCCACCGCGATACCTACCGCGCCGGCCACGACCGCGCCAATGGCTATCGCCCTGTTCCTGCTGACCATCCGTGCCCCCTGAAAGTTGTCGCCGGTCCCCGGAGCCGACGCGTTGCTCCTGGCCAGGGTAATGCTCGGCCTGACCAGATCCCTGATTCTGCGAGGGGAATACCCATCCGCGAGTGCAATATCTCCAGCGGTTGCGTATTTCACTCGCCAGATCGGCGGACGAGGCCAATTTCGGCCCGACTAACTCTTGATTGCGGTTATGCGAATAGAGTGTGCCCATGTCGGAGACCACCACCCTCGGCCCCGCGCGGACACTGACCCTGTTGGGGCCGGCGTTCGTGGCCGCGATCGCGTACGTCGACCCGGGTAACGTCGCGGCGAACCTCACCGCCGGAGCCCGCTACGGCTACCTGTTGGTGTGGGTGTTGGTTGCTGCGAACGCCATGGCCGTGCTGGTGCAGTACCTGTCCGCGAAGTTGGGACTGGTGTCGGGCAAGTCCCTCCCGGAGATGCTCGGCATTCGGCTGCGGACGTGGCCTCGGCGACTCTTCTGGGTTCAGGCCGAAGCGGTCGCCATCGCCACCGACCTGGCCGAGGTGATCGGTGGAGCAATCGCACTGAACCTGCTGTTCGGGCTGCCGTTGTTCGTCGGCGGACTCATCACCGGCGTCGTCTCGATGATCGTGCTGGGCGTTCAGAGCCGGCAGGGCCAACGGACGTTCGAGTTCGTCGTGATCACCATGCTCGCCGTCATCACCGTCGGCTTCCTGACGGGATTGCTGTTCACCGACGTCTCCGGCTCCGGCGTGGTGGCGGGATTGGTACCGGGATTCGACGGCGCCGATTCCGTTCTGCTCGCGGCGAGCATGCTCGGGGCGACTGTCATGCCGCACGCCATCTACCTGCACTCGGCTCTGGCGCGGGATCGGCACGGCGTACAGAAGGACGCCGGCGTGCTGGATCGGTTGCTCCGCGCGACGAAGTGGGATGTCACCTTCGCTCTCATGATCGCGGGCACGGTGAACATCGGAATGCTGCTGCTGGCGGCGTCCGCGTTCCGCGGCGAGGAGGGCACCGACACCATCGACGGAGCGCATGCCGCGATCGAGAACAACCTCGGCGGCGGCGTGGCAGCAATCTTCGCGGTGGGACTGCTCGCGTCGGGCCTCGCGTCGACATCGATCGGGTGCGCGGCGGGCGCCGAGATCATGAAGGGGCTGCTGCGCAAGCGCATCCCGATTCAGGCGCGACGGGTGATCACCCTGATTCCGGCCCTGGTGGTCCTCGGCATCGGCGTCGATCCCACGCTGGCTCTGGTCCTGAGTCAGGTGGTGCTGAGCCTGTGCATTCCGTTCGCGCTGATCCCGCTGGTGCGCATCACGTCCAGCAAGGACGTGATGGGTGAACGGACCAACTCACGCACGACTGTCCTGCTCGCGACGCTGGCGACCGGGTTGATCGTCGCGCTGAACGTGGCGCTGCTGTATCTGACGGTTGCCGGTAGCGAGTGACCTACCAGCGATTGCCGCTTCCGCGCTGCACTTCTTCGACCTTCGGCCGTACGTCCACGAGGTAGACGCCCACCGCGACGACGCCGATGATGCCGAAGAATCCGCTGAAGCCGAAGGCGAACAGGATCAACAACGCGACGACGAGAATGCCGAGCCACATGGGCTTGGTCAGCTTGCCGGCGGCCGGGAAGGCGTCCGTGCGCTGACGCAGTGCGTGCACGATGGCGAACACCGCACCGGCCATAGCTACCAGCTGAAGTGCGAGGAGGACGTAGCCGGTCGCGGTATTCGCAGCAAACATGTGCACCACTATACGAAACCGGCTCCCACCTGACGAAGCGTGGGAGCCGGACTAATCGGACAGCTGAAGAATCAAGCCTTCTTGGCCGGAGCCTTCTTGGCCGGGGTGGCCTTCTTGGCCGGAGCCGGGGTGGCCTTGGCGGCCGGCGCGCGCTTGATGGGCGACGCCTTGGTGCCGCGGGTCTTCGCCTCGACCGTTCCGGCTGCGCCGGCGACCTTCTCCGACGCCTCGGTGCTGCGCGACTTGGCCTTGGAGCCGGCCTCGTCGAGGTTCTTCGACAGCTCGTCGGCGTTCTCCTCGATCTCCTCGGTCAGCTCGGCGGCACCTTCCTGGACCTTCTCCGACGCGCGGCCCGCGAGCTTCGCGGCGCGTTCGCCGACGGCGCGGGTCTGCGAAGCAACCTTGCCGAGGGTGTCCTCGGTGAGGTCGACGGCGTCGTTGGCCGCAGCGTTGGCGCGGTCGATGCCTTCCTCGACGGTCGGGTTCTTCAGGATGCGCTCGACGGTTTCTTCACCGCGCTCGGCGAGTGCCGTGTACAGGTCGGAGGCAACCTTGAGGTACGCCTCGGCGACCTTCTTCAGCTCTTCCGGGGTGAAACGCTCGCGCAGCTCGGCGATGTCGTCGGGCAGCTCGGAGGGGAGGTTCTGCAGGCGTCCACGGAGCGTCTCGATGCTCTCGGTGACATCTTCCTGCAGGTCCGCGACGCGGGCACGGGCCGTGTCGACGCGATCGGTGACGTCGGACGTGGTCTCCTCGGCGCGGGCACGCACCTGGGCGACGACGTCGGCCACGGCCTGGACGACGGCATCGCCGGCGCCGACTGCGGCGTAGATCGGGGTCTTGACGGTGTCGAACTTGGGTTCGGTCATGAGGGGGTGTCTCCTTCGGGTTTGTCTTCGATGGTGTCGACTTCGGTGGTGTCGTTCTCGCGTCGGAACGAGTCGTAGATCTCGAGTAGCACTTGCTTCTGCCGCTCCGTGATGGTCACGTCCGACAGAACTGCGTCCCGGATGGGACTGTGTGGCCGTTCTTCGAGGAAACCGGCCTGCACGTAGAGGACCTCGGACGACACCCGAAGACCTTTGGCGATCTGGGCGAGGACGTCCGCCGACGGCTTGCGCAACCCACGCTCGATCTGACTGAGGTAGGGATTGCTGACACCGGCGAGCAGAGCGAGTTGTCGAAGTGACACCTGGGCCGATTCACGTTGTGCGCGAATGAAACCCCCGATGTCGGCGGTCGCGGTGTTGACGACGCGAGCGGCCAGGTCACCGGCTGCGCCGACCACTGTGGCCTCGTCACCGTCCTGCTCGTTCTCGTCCCGCATGTCGACTCCTCGTGCTGTCGTCGCCTACGAGAAACACGTTAACCAGCACTGCTAGCAATTGCAAGCACTCTGCTAGCAGCGTGATGGGAGTCACGCGCAGGCGGCAACTACCCGGTCCGAAGGGTCAGCCGAACAACAGCTGCGACACCGTGTAGATCACGAGACCGGCCAGCGAACCGACCACCGTTCCGTTGATACGAATGAACTGGAGGTCGCGGCCGACCTGAAGTTCGATCTTCTTGCTCGCCTCGTCGGCGTCCCACCGAGCCACGGTGTCGGTTATGACGGTGGTGATCTCGTCTGTGTAGTTGTCGACGATGTAGCGCACTCCCGACAGCAGCCACCCGTCGACCTTGGTGCGGAGTTCTTCGTCGTCGCGCAACCGGATGCCGAACTTCTGCACGTTCTCGCTGACCTTGGCACGCAGCGTGCTGTTCGGATCGTCGACCGATTCCACGATGAGCTTCTTGGCCACCTTCCAGGTGGCGGCCGCGAGACCGGTGATCTCGTCGCGGCCCATCAGTTCGGACTTGATGTTCTCGGCCTTGGCGATGGTGTCCGGGTCGTGCTGCAGATCGTGGGCGAAGTCGGTCAGGAACTTGTTCGCCGCGACGCGGAGTTCGTGGTCGGGGTTCGAGCGGACCTTCCAGGTGAACTCGACCAGTTCCTTGTGAATGCGCTCGCCGAGCAGCACGTCGACGAACTTCGGCGACCACGACGGCGAGTCACGCGTGACCACCCGGTCGATCGTCTCGAGGCTGCCCTGGGCCCATTCGTGAGCGCGCAACGCGAGCAGATCGATCAGCGGCTTCTGCCGGTTGTCTTCGAGCAGCGAGGTCAGCACACGACCGATGGGCGGGCCCCACTGCGGATCGGCCAATCGTTTGACGATGGTGTTGTCGATGACCTGGGCGATGTCCTCGTCGTCCAGCAGGTCGAGTACTCCACGCAGGATCGTCGACGTCTCCTCCGCGACGCGATCGGAGTGGTCCTTGTCCGCCAGCCACGTTCCGAGCCGCAGCGGGACCTGGGCGGAATGGATCTTCTGAGTGACGACCTCGGCGGCGAGGAAGTTCTGCCCGACGAAGCTGCCGAGGCTGGACCCGAGCTGGTCCTTCTTCTTCTTGATGATCGCCGTGTGGGGAATCGGAATGCCGAACGGGTGGCGGAAGAGCGCGGTGACCGCGAACCAGTCGGCGAGGGCGCCGACCATGCCGGCCTCGGATGCGGCGCGGACGTATCCGACCCACGCCCCGGCACCCTGCGATTCCTGCCAGCGGCAGAAGAAATACACGACCGTGGCGAAGATCAGGAATCCGGTCGCCACCGACTTCATCTTGCGGAGGTCACGGCGTTTGACGTCGTCGTCCGCTTGGAGGAGCTGCACCAGCACTATTGTGCCTGGCCCGAAGCACTAGGCTTGGTGAGGGAGCCGCGCGCGCGGGTCGGGGGCAACCGAAGAGGAGTGTGCGTAAGTCGTGGCGAACCAAGCGGCAGCAGCCGGCGCCGACGAGGTCGGAGCCGACACCATCGACGACGACGTGAGCGTGAAGAAGGTACCGAGGGTGGACAAGCCCGACGGACGCAAGAGACGGTGGCGCGAGCACAAGATCGCTCGACGCGAAGAATTGGTCGACGGAACTCTCGCCGCGATCAGATTACGCGGCCGCGATATCGGAATGGACGAAATTGCGTCGGAGATCGGTATTTCGAAAACCGTTCTCTACCGATACTTCAACGACAAGAACGACCTCACCAACGCCACCCTGGAGCGGTACGTCGAGGTGACACTGGCACCGCGCATCTACGCCGCGATCGCCGTCGAACTCGACGAGTTCAACCTCACGCGTCAGGTCATCTCGGCGTACGTCGAGACCGTCGCGGCCGACCCCGAGGTGTACCTCTACGTGATGAGCAACAGCTCGGGACCGAATCGGGATGTCGTCGCCGATTCCGAGCGGATGATCGCCGAGCTGCTGTCGACGGTGCTGGGCGAACGCCTGCGCCGGATGGAGATGGACAGCGGCGGTTCGGTGCCCTGGGCCTACGGGGTTGTCGGCGGCGTCCAGTTGGCCACCCACTGGTGGATCTCGAACAAGTCCATGACGGCCGAAGACCTCATCGACTACCTGACGATGCAGGTGTGGGGCGGAATCCACGGTGTCGCGCAGGTCAAGGGTTCGCCGGCGCGGTTCAACGCCGTGGATCACCCGCTCGTGGAGGACTAGCCGTTCTCTGCGGGAGGCGGAAACCCACCGGTGGCGATGGGACCCCAGGTGTCGATGGAGATCCTGATCAGCGACTTTCCCTGCTTGACCATGGCTTCGCGGTACTCGTCCCAGTCGGGATGCTCGCCGGAGATGCTCCGGAAGTACTCCACCAGCGGCTCGACGGAATCCGGCAGGTCGATGACCTCGGCCGTCCCGTCGATCTGCACGTAGGGGCCGTTCCAGTCGTCGGAGTGGATGACGACGGACACCGCCGAGTTGCGCCGGATGTTGACCGCTTTCGCGCGGTCCGGGTAGGTCGAGACGACGATCCGACCCTCCGAATCCACGCCGCACGAGACCGGTGACATCTGCAGCCCACCGGACCCCTTGGTCGTGACCAGGGTTGCCCGGTGACGTGGACGGACGAACTCGACCAGCTCGTCGTGGGGGACGCGGTCTGCTGTTGCGAACTTGGGAGCCATGGATCACAGCCTAGAACGGACGTTCCGCGTAACCCTTCAGCGGGAACTGCGATAATAGAAACAACGCTGAAGACAATGGCGGCTCACAAGGTCGCCACCAGCTCGTGTGATCTGAACACACGTGGACCGATAAATGGTTCCGGGTGATGCTGGGGGTCGCTTTACCGCTCCATCGACAGACCTGAGGACCGTTATCCATGGCCCCGAATCATCTCCGCGCCCTGCCGACACTGTCGCGCTTCGACGCCGCGAGTGCGGCTGTCGTGTCGTTTCTTCAGCAGTCGATCCCGATGTCGATGTGGTCGGTGACCCGATTCGACGGCGAGAACCAGGTGTTCCTGAAGACCTCCGAGGGCAACACGTTGAACATCCACGACGGTCAAGCGCGCCCGTGGGAACAGACGATGTGCAAACTGATGATCGACGGCGACATTCCGTCCGTCGTTCCGGACACCGCGCTCGAACCGACCATCGCGCGGTCGGACGATCCGGACTGGAAGCCGCTACGGACCTACGTCGGCATTCCCATCCTCCAGCCGGACGGGGCGATATTCGGCACGGTCTGCGGGTACGACACACAACCGCACTCGTCCGATCTCTACGACCGCGTCCCGTTGCTCGAGTTGCTGTCGTCACTGCTGTCCGCGGTCCTCGACTCGGACCACGCGCGGATGGACGCCGAGCGTCGAGCGGCGACCGCCGAGATCGAAGCGGAGTCGGACCCTCTCACCGGCCTGCTGAACCGTCGCGGGTGGGACCGGTGGCTGACACCCGAGAACGAGCGCTGGCTCGAGTTCGGTGACCCCGCTGCCGTCGTCGTCGCCGACCTCGACGGTCTGAAGGAAGTCAACGACCGCTACGGTCACGCCGCCGGCGACGAGCTCATCCGCCGCACCGCGGGCGTGCTCACCGACTGGGCGGGACCGACGGACATCGTGGCCCGACTGGGCGGCGACGAGTTCGGGATTCTGCTGGTCGGATCGGGACACAAGACCACAGCCGACAAAGTGGCCGAGCTGTCGGGCTCTCTGGAGCACGAGGCCATCTCGATGTCGGTCGGCTTCGCGTCGTTCGCGTCGACGGGGAGTTCCGTCGCTGCGTGGAATGCGGCCGATTCGGTGATGTACCGCGTCAAGCGACTCTCGGGCGGTGGTCGCCGTCGCTCATCCGGCCGTCGCGCCTCAGACCGTCCCGGCGGGACTGTCGTCAGCGGCTCTCGCTGACCCTGTCGTAGCAGCGTCGATTGCCGCTTGCACGCTCGCCGCGGGCATCGGTTCGGCGAGCAGGAAACCTTGCGCCATGTCGCATCCGCTGCGGCGCAGGCAGTCGAGTTGCGCCACCGTCTCGACGCCTTCGGCCACCACGGTCAGATCGAACGCGCGGGCCAGCGTCACGATCGCGGAGACGACCGATTCCGGTTGTGGCCCCGGCAGATCCGAGACGAAGGACTTGTCGATCTTGACGTAGTCGACGATCGGAAAGCGCGTGATGTAGCTGAGCGAGCTGTGTCCCACCCCGAAATCGTCGAGCAGAACCGAGACACCCATCTCGTGCAGAACCGTGAGGTTGCGCTTGACCGTCTCGGTGTCCTCGACCCAGATGGATTCGGTGATCTCGATGCCGAGTTGCTGTGCGGGAAAGAAGGTTTCGTCGAGAATCGCCGTAACGGACGCGGCGAAGTCGGGATGCCGCAGCTGCAACGGGCTGACGTTGACCCGCAGTTCCACCACTCCACTCCACTGTGCCGAATCCAGGCACGCCCGGCGTAGCGCCCACTCGCCGAGCGGAACGATCAAACCGGACCGCTCGGCGATCGGAACGAACTCGTCGGGTCCGACGACTCCGAGGCTCGATCCGTTCCACCGGGCAAGGGCTTCCACGGCGACGAATCGGCCGGTCGCCAGTTCGTACACCGGTTGGTAGGCCATCGACAGGGCGTCCGTCTCGAGGGCGGTGCGCAGCGCGTCCGCGATCGCCAGGCGACGCAAGGCCGGCGCGCCGGTTTCCTCGTCGAAGACCTGGTAGCTGCCCGGGCCCTCCTCCTTCGCACCGGACGCTGCGATGTCGGCGTGGCGGACCATGTCTGCCGCTGTGTCCTCGCCGTATCCGGCGGCAATCCCGATGCATCCCGATATCTCCACCGCGCGGGCGCCGATGTCGAGTGGTCGCCGCAGCCGCGCCAGAATGGCCTGTGCCAACGCGATGGCGTCGAACGTGTTGCCGAGGTCGGTGCAGACCAGGAGAAATTCGTCGCCGCCGAACCGGGCGACCGTGTCGTGCATGGTGACCGACTCGGTGAGAAGCTCGGCTACCGCGGCGAGAACCTGATCGCCCGCGGCGAAGCCGAAGCTGTCGTTGACCAGGCGAAAGTCGTGCAGGTTGATCAGCATGACCGCGGTCATGCGGGACCCGGCGCGCGAGCGCGCCAGAGCGGCGTCGATGCGCTGGTAGGCCAACGTGCGGTTAGCCAGTTGGGTCAGCGGATCGTGCAGCGACTGGTACCTGAGCTGCCGTTCGAGTTCGGCACGCCGCACGGTCGCCGAGATCACCTCGGTCACGGTGGTCAGAAACATGACGGTGCGTACCGAGTACGCACCGGGTTCGCTTTGATAGACCGCCAGCGAACCCCACGCGGAGTCCGTGCCCGGAATGGGAACCGCGATGGCGCTGCGGAATCCGAAGCGTTTCAGCAGATCCGTGTCGAACCTGGTCTCCAGCTCGGAGTCGGGGCAGACGACCACGCCCCGGTGCTCGATCGCGTACCCCGCGAGGGAATCGGCCGGGACCTGGACCGCCGATGCATCCACGAGAGTGGGCAGGGCAGCGGCTACGAACTTGAGCCGATCGTCGGGAGTCGGACGATAGATCATCGCGTTCTCGGCGCCCACCACGTCGATCGCGGCGGATACCGCGGCGGCGGTCACCTCGTCGACCCGACCGGTCAGGGCTATTCGGTTGAGACCGGCGATGGCCTGCTGCTCGAGTTCGCGGCTACGGTCCCCGTCGGCGGAACCACCTTCGGCCCTACGTGCGCGACCGTGCACATCGTGAAACACGCCGGCGACGACCGCCTGCGAACCGGTATGGCCGAGGGCGTAGACGGTCATCTCCACCGGAAACGGCGAACCCGTCGGCACGTCGACGACATCCATCGTCCCTGACCACACACCGTGTGTTTCCACCGCCACGCGGATGTCCTCGAGTTGCAGCAGCACACTGTCGGCGATCACGCTGCGCCCGTTCAGCGACGTGAGGCCGTCCATGGTCTCCAGACCGATCATGGCCAGACCGGCCGCATTCAAGTACCGGAAACGAGAGGAACTGTCGACGATCACGACACCGGCAGCTGACGAGTCGGCCACTGCGATCAGGGCGGCATGAGTCGCGCTTCGATCGAAGTCCACCTACCGACTCCCTCTCCCGCCGGACCTGTGACCGGATTCTTTCATCAGGTCACCGTCGGGCGCACAGTTTCCGACCGGGTGGGGTTCACGACGCCGTCCACTCCAGCAGTTTCTCCGCCGACCAGGTGTTGATCACCCGGGCCGCGGGCACGCCTGCCGTGACCGCCCGCTCGCAGCCGTACCCCTGCCAGTCCAGCTGGCCGGGGGCGTGGGCGTCGGTGTCGATCGAGAACAGGCAGCCGGCGTCCAGAGCTGCAGCGATGAGGCGCTGCGGTGGGTCGCGGCGCTCTGGTCGACTGTTGATCTCCACCGCGGTGCCGCCGTCGCGACAGGCAGCGAACACGGCGTCGGCGTCGAAGGACGACTCGGGCCGAGTACCCCGGTTGCCTTCCACCAGCCGTCCGGTGCAGTGGCCGAGGACGTCGACACGAGGGTTCTGCACGGCGGCGACCATGCGCCGCGTCATCGTCGCCGTGTCGGCACGCAGGTTCGAATGCACGCTCGCCACCACGACATCGAGTCGGTCCAGCAGTTCGTCGTCCTGATCGAGTCCGCCGTCGTCGAGGATGTCCACTTCGATCCCGGTGAGGATACGAAACGGAGCCAGCTCGTCGCGGAGTTCGTCGATGACGTCGAGTTGTTCACGCAGGCGTTCCGCGGACAGACCGTTGGCGACCTTCAGGCGGGGCGAATGATCCGTCAGTACGCAGTACTGGTGCCCCAAAGACTGTGCGGTGGACATCATTTCATGGATGGGACTACCGCCGTCGGACCAGTTCGAATGCGTGTGCAGGTCCCCGCGCAGTTCCGTACGCAAAGAATCACCACCAACTCCGATCGGCTCGGCGGCAGCGCGCAGTTCGGTGAGGTAGTCCGGGATGTCGCCGCCGGCGGCCTGCGCGGCGACGGCGGCGGTCTTGGGCCCGACGCCCTTGAGCGTGGTCCAGGAGTCGGTCCGCGCCAGCTCGGCCCGACGGCTGTCCGACAGACCGTCCAGAATGTCGGCGGCCTTGCGGTACGCCTGCACTCGGCGACTCTCGGCGCGTGCACGTTCGAGCCAGAACGCGACTTCGCGCAACGCGATCACCGGCTCCATGACGTCGGAGTCTAGCGACCGCGTTGCGCGACGAGGCGAAGCGTTCCGAATGGTGTTCTAGACGAGCAGTGCGTCGGCGACCGAGGCTGTGGGGGCCGTGTTCGGAACCCACCGTGCTGCGGTGATCACGCGGGTGGCGGCTTTCCCGACCACCAACGTCATCGTGGTTCCTCGACGGGCGCATTCCGAGTCGATGTCCGACAGGACGGAAAGCGCTGCGGTGCCGATGAATTCGACGCCCGAGAGATCGATGATGACGGCGTCGGACTGCCCGACCACCGCGGATACGGTAGTGCCGAACAGTTCGACATTGGCCAGGTCCACCGCACCCGACACGGCGAAGAGGACGGCATCGGAACGTACTCGACTGGACACGACTCGACCGCCGGGAATGTCGGTGACGCCGAGATCGGTCCTGGTGGTGGTGCTGTCGTTGATGGGTGTGAAAGAGACAGTCATGGTGTTCTCCGTTCGTGCAACACAGGGAGAAACATCGAAGAGACGGTGCAAAGCCGCGGTGGAGAGGCGCACAATCCTGTTTGGTCAAGCGGGCACGCCATATGCGGGAGCAGCTATCGTCGGTGCTTCGTTCGCCGGCTGCTGACTCAACCTGGGTCCGACGCTACGCTACGTATCCGGCACTCACAACCGACTGTGGGGTACAACCGGCTCCGCGTTTCCCGCCCGGTCGAACCGGGTACTACAAGTCGACACGAACCCACGAGAGTCCGACGTATCGATCGTTTCGGCCGATCAGAACAACAGGAGGCCTCATGACACGGGCAATCACACCGGAGCCGAACGTCGACGGTGACGAATCGGCAATCGAGCTCGGAGTCCACGCCGACGCAAGCCAGCTGTCCGTCACACGCGCAGTAGCGGCCACACTCGCGGCGCAGGAAGATTTCGACATCGACAGCATCGCCGACATCCGGCTCGCGATCGACGAGGCCTGCAGTCGGCTCATCGTTCGCGCCACTCCCGGCGCTCGCATGGTCTGTCGCTTCGTGCCTTCGGACACCGAAATCCACGTCGCGGTCACCACCACGACCATCGACCGTGCGGCGCTCGACGCCAACGGCTTCGGATGGCACGTTCTCAACGCCCTCACCGATTCGGTCTCGACGTATCAGTCCGAGGCCGCCGACGGCGTCATCACCACCACGATCGAGTTCTCCAAGCGCAAGCACGGCTGGGACGAGTGACGGACACCTCTGCCCCCACCACAGCCGCACCCCCGCAGAAGTCGCGCCGGAGCGACGAGTATGCGGATGTCGCGGAGCGCTTTCGCGCCATCTCTGCCCTGCCCGAAGGCGATCCGCAACGCCGCGTGAAGCGCGATGCGCTGGTCACCAGGTGCTTGCCCCTCGCCGAGCACATCGCCCGCCGTTTCGACGGTCGCGGTGAGGCGCACGACGACTTGGTTCAGGTTGCGAGGGTCGGTCTGGTGAACGCCGTCGACCGCTTCGACGTCGAGCGCGGATCCGACTTCGTCTCCTTCGCGGTGCCCACCATCATGGGCGAGGTTCGACGCCATTTTCGTGACGCCGGGTGGGCCGTGCGCGTCCCGCGTCGCATGAAAGAGCTTCACCTGCAGCTCAGTCGTGCCGTGGGCGACCTCGCGCAGACGCTGGGCCGGTCCCCGACCGTGTCCGAGTTGGCCGAGTACCTGGACCTCGAACGTGACGAAGTGGCCCAGGGCCTCACCGCCGGAAACGCGTATCAGACCCTGTCGGTGGACAGCGCCTCGACGGGTGGCGATTCCGAAGGACTGACTCTCGCAGACACTCTCGGCGACTACGACAAAGAGATGGAGAACGTCGAGAACCACGAGGCGCTTCGTCCCCTGCTGGCCAAACTTCCCGAGCGTGAACGAAATGTGTTGCTGCTCAGGTTCTTCGGCAACATGACGCAAACCCAGATCGCCGAGAAGATGGGCATCTCGCAGATGCACGTCTCCAGACTCCTTGCGCGCACGCTGGCGGGGTTGCGCGAGGAGCTGCACTGAACTTCCGGGTAGTCGCGAGTTCCGGTAGTCGCGCCGGCTGACTACAGCCCGTCCCCTTCGATAGTCTCGCGGGCCGGAACGAACAGATAGGCGACGGACACGCCTGCTGTCCACCACACGACGGCGAACGGAAGGACAGCCGCGGATCCGGGGCTCCAGACCCAGAAGCCGGCCGCTCCGAGAACACCGAGGACACCGATCCACGACGCCGCGTGCGTGCGAGCCGACCAGCCCCACAGCGACAGACCCGACAGCGCAGCACTGGACAAACCGACCAGAACCGCGTGCACAGTACTGGATTCGGCGACGTGTACGTCGACAGCGGCGAGGACAACGGTGGCCACGACGAGACCGGCGGCGACGAATCCGCCTGCTGCCCGCCGATACCGCATGCGACGCGCGGTGACGCGGACGTTCAGAGTCCGCGCATCACTGATCGCCACAGCCACGACGACCCCCGCAACGAGGACGGCTGCAGCTTCCAGCCCGAGTGTTGCCGGACCGTCGACGCTGATCAGTGCCCACACTGCGGCAACGCACCCGAGCAGCACCGCCGCGACCGCGAACCGAATTGCTCGAACATGTTGCGCTCGTTCGCTGTCGACGCAGTCGACCCACAGATGCTTGGTCTTGTCCTCGGGCTCGTCCGCGGCACGAACCTTCTCCACGAGCCGCGACCATCTCGTCCGAGCGGCCCGCCACCGCCACACCATCACTCCCCCCGCCGCCAGCGTGACGATCAGGAGAGAACGAGCCGCTATGGGACCCATTGTGGCAGTGTGCATTCCGACCAGCTGCGCGAGGAGTACCAGCGTGGCCGCCGCCAAGGCGACGCGCACCGCGTCGGAGGCAAGGATCAGCGGTGGCAACAGCGGACGCAGGACCAACGACCCCACTCGCCCGAGCAGGCCCTTCGCCGACGTGAGCGGTTCCGACGGCCACAGCACGCGCGGCGCCAGCACGGCGAGTCGGGTGACGAGAGCGAACAGATACGACGGCGCCAGATCCCGGACGCCCTCCGCGCCGACGCTCAGGCTCGAATCCCCCACGGTCTCGGGCTGTTCGACGACGTCGGCCGCGTCGGCGAGAATCAGCTTCTGCAACTCCGCGATCGCTGCGCCCCGCTCGGAGGGCTCGACGCCGAGCGAGTCGACCAGTCCGGCGGCCGCATCCATGCGGCCCCACTTCCAGTCGTTCACGCGCCACCCGGCGTGCAGAAACCCCCCGAACCTCGCGACGACGTTGCCGGCGAGCTTCGCATCGGTGGTCAGCGCTTTCTCTCGGGTGCGCAGCGTCACCGGAGCGGCGGGGTCGTGAATCCACCGTGATATCCACGTCCTCATCGATGCGTCGATCACCGACTCGATCTGCGCGTCTATCTCTGGGTGCGGGTCTCCGTCGAGCCAGTAGCTGTACGCGAGCGGCGTGAACTGGTCCCCGCGGATTTCGTGGTACTGCACCACCGAGGAGGTCCCCGGAACGTCACCGGTCGCTGCGAACGTGGTAAACAGGTGCGCTGCCGGTGCGCTACGCCACGACGGTGCGTACAGCCGCGAGAAGACGGTGCCGCGCCAGCGTGTCCACGCCGCACCGGCGCCGCCCACCCGCAGCACGGGGTCCGACAGATCGTAGACGGCACCACGGGCAGCGGATACGACGTCCCACAGCCGCTGCAGCACAACACCGTCCGACCCTTCGGGCAGAGACGACCAGTTCGCGAGGGCAGCGTAGAAGGTACCGTCGTCCACGGTCGTGTCGACGCACAGCGCGTCGTCGAGCTCGGGTGAAAGCGCGGGCAGGCACCGTCCTGCACGCGCGCTCTCGACGGCCAGAGACTCGATGTCCGGCAACGTGTCTCGGATCGCGGCGACCGGACCGATTCCGCGGGCGTAGACGAGATCCACCGTGCGACGTCGGGCATCGAAGGTCACGGTGAGCACGCGGTACAGCAGAGCTTTGACGCGCCCCAGCGCGCGCCCGGCGTCCCGAGCGCGGTCGTCACCCGTCACCGCAAGACGTTCGAGTTCGCGAACCCAGGCGATCACCAGTGCAGCGATGTCGCGAACTGCTCGGATGTCTCCGTCCACCAGCGAGGCGTCATCGAGGTAGAGCTTCTGCAGCCTCTCGCGTAGCCCTAGCGTCGCCGACTCGGACACTCGGCCGAACGGTCGCGCGAATCCCGGTGCACCCGAAACGAACCGAGACGGATCGGTCAACAGATCGGCCAGCCTCTCGGTGTCGACATCGATACGGAAACGGGCGTATTCGTCGAGTGCGGGCACCCGGTGCGGTTCGCTCGGGCCACGTTCCAGCAGCCCCGCGAGGGCGGCCGATCTGGCACGCGCCTTCTGTTCACGCTCGTTGTGGATCCGCAGCGCAGGCAACTCGTCCTGAACGCTTTCCGTTCGCTTCTTCAGTGCGGTGGCGTACCTGATGACCGTCACCGCACCCTGGATCACGAACTGCTTGACCGGCGACATCGGAAGCGGGTCTCGCGGCGGTTCGGGGTCTAGGTAGAACAGCCGTCGCTCGGTGATCGTCGACGCGGCGGCACGGCCGATCGCTCGAATGGCCCGATCGACCGGAATGTTGTCCAGCACACCGCCGTCGATGACGTCGAAGTACCCCGGGTCGACCGCGTCTCGGGCGTAGGGGAAGACGGTGGCCATGTTGGGACGCTCGCCGACGTCGTCCGCGGTGGCGAGCGAGGAGATGGTCGCCGGTTCGAAGGCGGCCGGGAACGACGACGTCGCGCGCGCGGCGAGCGCGAGGCGGTCGATGGCACGCGCCACGACTGGATCCGACGGGTCCTGCCCGGAGCCCGGAATGGTGGAGAATCCCGACTCGAGGGAACCGGCCGATCGCACGAAGGAGAACGCGGCCTGACTTCCCCACGCCGAGGCGCTGCCGTCGTCGATTCGCGTCGCCGCAAGCTCGACGGTCACGTTGTCCGCAGCGAAGTCGACCGAGTCACCGGCCCGAGAAGTCAACCGGCCGAGTGACATTCGAGCGGTGGGGAGAAAGTAGTCGTCGCCCTGCAAGAACGACACGAGCGGCCCGATGCCGACGGGCCGCAGCATCTGCCAGATACCACCGGTGTTCGCCCACAGATCCCGAGTGGGCTCGAGCGAGGCCCCGTAACTCTGGGCGAGCCCGTAGAGAACGGCGTTGAAACCGCCGGCACTGGCCCCCGCCAGAATGTCGACCTCGACCTTGCCGTATCCGGCGGCGGCAAGCAGCTCGCGATACCGACGCATTCGAGGGTCCGACGGATTCGGAGTCAGCGAGGCGCGGCGCAAGTTGTCTATTTCCGCGACGGCTCCCCCGATCCAGACCGCCAGGCTGACCCCGCCGCGCATGGCCAGCGTGAGTCGCAACGTCGTCGAACCGAGATCGCTCACGTGCACTCCCGACTGTCGCGGGCACCCCGCCCACCGAGAGAAGGCTAGTTCGGATAGCGCGGTCGAGCCGAGTTGCGCACTACTCGTTTCTCCCCGAAATCAACCGTGCCTGGTCCTACTATGCGCACTATGGCCACCTGGACGACATCAGCAACCCTCGCACTACGCGCAGACGCGACCACCCGCGTCGCGGACATCGACGCGCGAGCCAAGCCCGGATTTCACGGGCGCAAGAGCGACGGCAAGCAGTTGCTCGGCGAGCGCGGTGAGGTTCTCGCCGCTTTGCAGGAGAAGCTCTACGCCGGTGGTCGATCCGGCGATCACCGCAGCATTCTGCTGGTACTGCAGGGCATGGACACCGCGGGCAAGGGCGGGATGGTTCGGCACGTCATCGGGATGGTGGATCCGCAAGGGGTGTCGCACACCGCGTTCGGTGTGCCGACGGACGAGGAGAAGCGGCACCCGTTCCTGTGGCGGATCGAGAAGGCCCTGCCCGCGGCAGGCCAGATCGGTGTCTTCGATCGATCGCACTACGAGGACGTACTCGTCGTTCGGGTTCACGACCTGGTTCCGCAGGAGGTGTGGGAGCAGCGCTACGACGAGATCAACGAGTTCGAGAAGCGGGTCGTCGAGAGCGGGACGACGATCGTGAAGGTGGCCATGTTCGTCTCTCTCGACGAGCAGAAAGCGCGGCTGGCCGAGCGGCTCGAACGTGAGGACAAGTACTGGAAGTACAACCCCGCCGATGTCACCGAGCGCTCGTACTGGCCGAAGTACCAGGAGGCCTACCAGGCGGTGTTGGACCGCACGGACACCGAGTTGGCGCCGTGGTATGTGGTGCCCTGTGACCGCAAGTGGTTCGCGCACCTCGCCGTCACCGAGTTGCTGATCGATGCCCTGGAGAAGTTCGACCTGTCGTGGCCGCCCCCGGACTTCGACGTCGAGGTTGAGAAGAAGAGGTTGGCGCAGGCGTAGAGAAGTGCCCCCGACTCCGGCCTCGTGGCTCGGACTCGGGGGCACTCTCGGTCGATCCAGCGACGTGAGGGGCGCCCTCAGTCGGTGAAGGGTGGTGCGATCAGAACGTCGACGCGTCGATCACGAAGCGGTAGCGCACGTCGGAGTTGACCGCGCGGTCGTAGGCCTCATTGATCTTCTCGGCCGGAATGGTCTCGATCTCGGCGCCGATGTGGTGCTCGGCGCAGAAGTCGAGCATTTCCTGGGTCTGCGCGATGCCACCGACCATCGAACCCGCAAACGAGCGACGGTTGGCGAGCAGGTTGAACGCGGGGAGCTCGAGCGGCTTCTCGGGGACACCGAGCTCGACGAGCGTGCCGTTGCGGGCGAGCAGGCCGAGGTAGTCACCCATGGGCAGGTTGACCGACACCGTGTTGAGGATGAGGTCGAACTTGCCGCGCAGGTCCTTCAGCGCGCTGGTGTCCTTGGTGGCGTAGTACTCGTCTGCGCCAAGACGCTTGCCGTCTTCTTCCTTGCTCAGCGTCTGGCTGAGGACGGTGACGTGTGCGCCCATCGCGTGAGCGATCTTGACGCCGACGTGGCCGAGGCCACCCATTCCGACGATGGCGACCTTGGTTCCGGGGCCGGCGTTCCAGTGCTTGAGGGGCGAGTACAGCGTGATCCCGGCGCAGAGGAGCGGAGCGGCGACGTCGAGCTCGATGCCTTCGGGAATCCCGAGGACGAAGTTCTCGGTGACGACGATCTGCGTGGAGTAGCCACCGTTGGTGAACTCGCCCTCGTAGGTCTTCGAGTTGTAGGTCTGCACGACGCCCTTGGAGCAGTACTGCTCGTCGCCGTCGAGGCAGGCCTCGCACTTACCGCAGGAATCGACGAAGCAGCCGACGCCGACGCGGTCGCCGACCTTGCGGGACGTGACGTCGGATCCGACCTCGGCGACGATGCCGGCGATCTCGTGTCCGGGGACGACGGGGTAGGTGGTGCCGCCCCACTCGTTGCGAGCGGTGTGGATGTCGGAGTGGCAGATGCCGGCAAATTTGACGTCGATCAGGATGTCGTTCGGTCCGAGCTCGCGCCGCTCGATCGTGGTCTTCTCGAGCGGGGCATCGGGGGCAGTGGCGGCGTATGCAGTTGCTGTGGACATAGCTACATGTCTACCCATGCATCGTTGACTCGTAAACCGACTACCCCCGGCGCCGACAGGTCAGCGTGCCGTGTATGCCCGATATCCGAGGAATCCGACGTACCCGGCGAGGGCGACGAATCCCAGCTTGCGAGTCTGTGGGATCGCGATGGCGGTGCCGACCGCCAATTCGGTGGCTCCGTTGCGATAAGTCCAGGTCCGGACGTCTTTCGGGAACGCTGCGGAGGTGATCCCGGCGAACGCGTCGGGCGCTACGAAGTGCGCGGCCCCCGTGGCGGCGAGCCCGATTCCGAGCACTGTGGGGGCGGTAGACGAAGCCATGATGTGATCCTTCTCCTGTTCATCCAATGTTCAATCAATTTGTCTGTATCGACACGGTTACACAAACAGTAACCAGCTAACTCGACTTCGTGAACCGTTCACCCAACGCGTTCCCCATTCGGGTCAGCGCGGCGGACACGTCCTGATACCGAGGACCGAACACCCGCGGCACGACGTCGAAGCCGCGCGCGTCGGGACCGATCAACACCCGCGGCTTGTCCTTCTCGACACCCGCCAGGATGACGTTCGCCGCGCGGGCGGGCTTCGTGAGCGCGAACCGCTGAAACGCCTTCGAACGTTTCTCCGGATCGCCCATGTCGTCCATACCGCGGGCGTATTTGACGATGTTGGTCTTGATCCCGCCGGGATGCACACAGGTGACACCGACCGGGTGTCCCGCGATCCGCATTTCCTGCCGCAGCGCTTCGGTGAACCCGCGCACCGCGAACTTCGCCGAGTTGTACGCACTCTGGCCGGGCACACCCACCAGACCGAAGACGCTGGAGATGTTGACCAGATGTCCGTCTCCCGACTCGACGAGCGCGGGCAGGAACGCTTTGGTTCCGTGCGCGACGCCCCAGAAGTCGATGTTCATCAACCATTCGAAGTCGTCCCAGGACATGTCGAGCACATCGCCTCCGAGCGCGACTCCGGCGTTGTTGATCACCAGATTCACGGTGCCGAAGTGGGCTCGAACCTCGTCGGCGTGCGCGTAGACGGCCGCGCGGTCGCTCACGTCGAGGGCGGACGGGACCACCGTGGCGCCGAGCGCCTCGCACGCCGCGGCGGTTCCCGACACAGCCGCGAAGTCGACGTCGGAAATCGCCAGACGGGCGCCGCGTCGCGACAGCTCGAGCGCCAACGCCGCACCGATTCCCGAACCGGCGCCGGTGATCACCGCGACCTTGCCGTCGAACGACTTCACGCCGACACCTCCGCGAGATCCGTCGGTGTGTCCCGACGAACTCCGAGGAACTCGTAGTCGGCTGGGTCGACCGAGCGGGTGCGAAGCCAGTACTGCCACGTCCCTCCGGGCCAGATGGTGCGATTGACTCCGGACGCGTCGAGGTACCAGCTGGTGCACCCACCGGTGGACCAGACACCGCGGGAGAGCTTGCGGTGGATCTCGGTGTCGAAGCGGGCCTGCGCGTCGTCACGGACCATGATCGCTCGCGCCGACGCGGAGTCGACCAACCCGATTGCCTCGATGACGTACGAGATCTGCTGCTCGATCATGAACACGACCGAGTTGTGTCCGAGCCCGGTGTTGGGTCCGAGAAGGAAGAAGGCGTTCGGATAGCCCGCCGCAGTGATGCCGAGGTGTGTCCGAATGCCGTTCTCCTGCCAGTGTGGGACGAGCTGCGTTCCGTCGAGGCCCGCGATGTTCACGCTCTCGAACCCGTCGGTCACGTGGAACCCGGTCGCGTACACGATCACGTCGACCTCTCGTTCGATGCCGTCGCGGGCGACGATGCCGCGCGGCGTCACCTTCTCGATGCCGTCGGTGATCACCTGCGTGTGCTCTCGATTCAGGGCCGGGTAGTAGGTGTCGGACCCCAGGATGCGCTTGCATCCGATGCGGTAGTCCGGCGTCAGTTTCTCTCGAAGCGCAGGGTCATCGATCGACTTGGCAATGTTCTTCTTCGCCGCGTTCTCGATCGGCTTCATCAGGTAGGGACGTCCGTTCAGCCCGAACGCCAGCGTTTCGGCAAACAGGTACACCCCGTCGCGGAAGAGCCGTCGCACACCGGGAAGTCGCCGGAACGCGGCCCGCGCCGCCGACGGGATCTCGAAGTTCTTTCGGGGTGTCACCCACGCCGGGGTGCGCTGGTAGAGCTGGAGCTCGGCGACTCGATCCACGATCTGCGGAACGAATTGAACTGCGCTGGCACCGGTTCCGATGACCGCGACACGTTTGCCGGTCAGGTCGACGGAATGGTCCCACTGCGCGGAGTGGAACGCCGGACCGTCGAAAGTCTCGACTCCGTCGAGGGCAGGAACGTTCGGAATGTGCAAGGCGCCCACCCCCGACACCACGAACTGCGCGACGACGGTGTCGCCCTCGACGGTGTCGATGTGCCACACCGAATTCTCCGGGTCCCACCGGCCGCCGGCACAGGTCCGGCCGAACCGAATGTGTTCGCGCAGTCCGTGTTTGTCGACGACACCCCTAAGGTACGCGAGAATTTCGGGTTGCCCGGACCACATCTTGGACCACTCGGTGTTCGGCTCGAACGAGAACGAGTACAGGTGCGACGGAACGTCACAGGCGCATCCGGGATACGTGTTGTCGCGCCACGTGCCGCCGATGTCGTCGGCCTTCTCGAGAATCACGAAGTCGTGGTGGCCCGCCTCCTTCAGCTTGATCCCCATACCGATTCCGGAGAATCCGGTGCCGATCACCACCACTCGTGTGCGAATCGTTGTCACTACTACGTCCACCCCATCGAAAATCGTTGCCGCGCCTGCATTACCGTGCTGTCGTGAACCGGGTCGTCGTCCCTGTCAACGCCCACAACCTTCGTGCGACGCCGCAATCCATCAGTCCCGCCGAGGCGAAGAACTCCGCCGATTGCCGTGCGACTCGTGCTCGCGCCGCACGTTCTCCGCGCGACGCCGCCCGTCGCGTCCGCCACCGCCCCGGCCCCGGCCCCACGGTCGGACGCACCCGGCCCGTGGCCGGCATGCGCAGAAGAGCGTCGGCCACCACGGCCAGCAGCGTCCGGTGGTATGCCCGCGAGACGGCGTTGCCGCGCTCCATCGAATTCAGTACTTGTTCGCGCGCGAAGGCAGTGCGCTGCTCACTCTCCGACGCGAACAGCCGAAGCGCCTGTCGCACATGGGGTTCGACCCGCTCGTCGCGTGCGACGCCGTCGAACGTCGCGGTCAGCGTGTTCTCGACCAGCAGACTCGCCCCGAACGACGATGCACCCAGCGGAACGAACGCAAGAAACTTCACCGCGCCCAGCGTTCCGCGGGGCAACGGGTAGGGCGGCAGCCCCGAGGCGCCGACGACGCGTCCGAACAAGACGGCAGCGCGGGTGCTGCCCCCGATCTCGACCAGTGCGGTGCGCGCGGGCGCGGTGTTCAGTCCGCCCTCGGACACCCGTCGTAATTGGGTGGCCACCAGCACGGTGATCAGGTAGGCACCGAACGACAGGACAGCCACGGCCTCGTGCAGCGCACGGTCGCGACGCTCGTCCTCGGACATCCGCACCCAGATTCGACTGCCGTACAGCGACACTCGCTCCGGGGGCATCGCGTACAGGTCGTGGCGCCACGGCGCGGACCAGTCGACGTCGACCTCGGGATCGAACCCGTCGACGGCGACGGACCGGGATGTCACAGAACCAGATCGTCGGGCACGGCGCGCGTCATTTTCCACAAGCGCTTGGTCACCCGACCTTCGAGCATGCCGGCGTCCTGGAAGAAGCGAATCATGGCGTCCGACGCGAACGTGCTGTTGCGCGCAAAGGTCTCACTGGTGACGGCGGTGACGAATCCACGCACCGGACGAATCCCCACGCTTCGGTACACCGAGGGATGCACCAGCGCCAGGAACGTGAAGTTCGCTGCCCCGGCGAGGATCACGCGATGCAGAGCTCGGCGCACCGGGCCGAGACGGGCCATGCCACGTACCAGTTCCTCACGCGCGTACGTGATGTGCCGCGCCTCCTCCAGCACGTGGATCTTCATGAGCTGTCGCAGATGTGGCTGAATTCCTTCGTCATGCATCGCTTCTCGTTGAGCGCGGTCGAGAACTTCCTCGATCAACAGGATGGTCCCGTAGGTCGCCGGGCCCACCGGGAGGAACTGGGCGAGATGGGCCAACGTGATCATCGGACGCGGCCGCAGTACCGGTCCGCGGCCCATCTTCTCGATGGCCCTGCCGAACATCAGCGAGTGCCTCGCCTCTTCACCGATCTCGGCGAGTGCGTACAGCGAGTGGTCCGACAAACCGCTCGTGGTGGCGACGCGGAGAAGATTCCCGCTGAGAAACAACTCGGCATAGATGCCGAACGAGAGGATACTGACTATCTCGTTCCTACCGAGTTCGATGCGTTGCTCCGGCGTCAACGTGTTCCACAACGCCGTGCCGTACAACGAGATACGGTTGTCGGGCATGAAACGCAGCCCGTCGACCCACGGCTGATCCCAGTCGATGTCGACTTCGGAGTCGTAGAAGTTGTTCGCGGTGGACTTCAACAAACGAGCAGCCGTCTTCTGCCGGTCGCGCGTCCTCGAATTGCCCACCGTCGAATCGCGCACCGTCGAATCGATCGCCATCGTGCCCCCGCTCGTGGTCGACATGTCCCCACCCACACCGAACTTGCCGTAGCCGGTACCGCTGGTATCGGTTACTGTCGAAAGTGTGGTCGACCTCACGGCAGGTGTCAACAACGGAGGAGCACAGCTGTGACCGTACCTGATTCAATGGCGTTGTGCGGCATGGACTCCGCCGATTCGGTGGCTCCATCATGACCGACGCCGACTACGCGGGTCCCGCCACTCTCGTCGTCGACGACACCGAGTTCGCGGTCGAGCTGGAGTTGCGCGGGCACGCGCAACCCATTGACGGGATCTACCGGTGGTACGGGCGCATCAGACCGGACGACGCGTTGCATCGAGCGCTGGGTGGACGCCGAAAACCGGCCCTGGTGCGCACACCGGGCGGTGAAGCGCCCGGAACCGTCGGTGACGTCGACTTCTGGGGTCGCTACCGAATACAGGGAAAGAGCACCCCTCCGTACCGGATCGAAACCGACGTCAGGAAAGTCGACATGGCTGCTGCCCGAGAAGCTTCTCCGTCCGCCGACGACGCGCTGAGCCGCGCTGCCGGGATGATCGACACGGCGCGCGTCGCGCGCGTGAGCACCTCCGGCGGTTTCGTCGACGTTCTCCCCGACACCGCTGACGCACCGACGCCCACCGTGGCCCAGCATGCGATGAACAATCCGGTGGTGGCAGCGATCTACGAGAAGCTCTGGCGTCCGGCACTCGGCCGGGTGGCGATGGGCGTCGGGAGCATGTCGGTCGACGACGAACGACGCCGAGCCGTCTCCGATATGCGATTGAAGGGCGAGATGACCGTGCTCGACGTCGCGTGCGGGCCCGGCAATTTCACCCGATTCCTGTCCGAGCACCTTGGCGGCGACGGCATTGCCATCGGTTTCGACATCTCCGCTCCCATGATTGCCCGAGCCGTACGAGACAACCGCGGTCCCCGCGCCGCCTACGTTCGGGGGGACGCCCGCACGCTCCCGTACGCGGACGGGTCCTTCGACGCCGTGTGCTGTTACGCCGCACTGTATTTGGTACCGGAACCGTTCACCGTCGTGGACGAGCTGATGCGTGTGGTGAAACCGGGTGGGCGCATCGCCCTGATGACGAGCTACGGACGCTCCTTCGCACCCGTGAAGGCCGCCGTGACCGCAGGTGCAGCGCTGAGCGGCATCCGCATGTTCGACAAGTCGACGTTCACCGACATTCTGCGCGCAGCCGGATTCGCCGAGATCGGCCAGGACATCCGCGGTGTCGCTCAGTTCGTGAGCGCCACGCGGGGATAGACCCCTACTGACCGGTGTCGGCCCCGTAATCGGTGACCAGCCACTGGTCACCGGTGTGTTCGACCGTGACCGTCAGCAGGGTCGGCACCGCACCGGGCTCGGGCTGCTGCAGGTTCTGCGTCGTCTGGGTCGCGAACACCGACACGGTGTACGTGTCACCGTCCTGGCCTGTGACGGTGGCCGCGTTCACCTTGCCGGACGCCACCACCTGTGACTGGGACATGATCTGCGACAGCACGTCTCGGACGCCTTCGAAGCGCTCCTTCAGTGAATCCGTCGTCCCGTCCTCCACCCCGGCGAAGAATCCGTCGAGATCGGTGTGGGCGTACGTCAACGACCGTTCGGTGTAGGCGCGGGCCGTGTCGATCGCGGTCTGCCGGTCGGCGGCTGCTGCCCGGTCGGCCGCCAGCGCCCCATCGGCGGAACGCCACGCCAGACCCGCCACCACAGCGGCGACGATCGAGATCACCGCGACCACCACGGCAACGACGGTGACGATCCGACCGCGGGACCGCGGTGAGGCGGCGGTGTCCGTGTCCGTCGCGTCGGTGCCCGCCGTCTCGGTGGTCGCCGTGTCGGTGTCGTCGACGTCCTTCGACGCCTTCTTGTCGAGATCGATTGTCATACTTGCCTTCTCTTCTATCGGTGGAACGTCGGTCGCCCGGCTGTTCAGTTGCCCTGCAGTTCAGTTGCCCGGCAACGTCACGGCGACCCTGGCGGGACCACCCTGCGGAAACACTTGCTCGAGCATCGTGACCAGCGCCCCGGCGTCGACCCGGAGCGGTCTGATCGGCTTGGTCACCGGCCGCAGCACGGTAGCGATGAACCCGAGATCCGGTGACAGCTGGCTCAAGTACTCGTCGATCTTGGGGACCAACCTCGCCAGTTCACCGTCCCATACCGTCTCACCCACGTAGGAGTACTTCTGGTACGAATCGATGAGGTGCTCGAGGGCCGAGCCGGATGCGCTGAGTTCCGGGACCGCGTCCGCCAGACGAGGTCCGAGCTGATCCGCGTACGCATCTTCACCGAGCACCTGCAGGTTGTAGTACAACCGCCGCACCTGATCCTTACGATCGGACAGGGTGATCGAGAGCAGCCGGAGCACCTCGATGATGTTGTCGACGTCGCCTTCACGACCTCTCGTCGCGACGTCCACCGTGTTCACGATCCCGCCGATGGCATCGGTGTCGATTTCTGCAGTCAGAGCATCGGCAACCGCGAGCGTGTCGCTCACACTGGGCGAGACGTCGACGTTCTCTGCTGCGACGGTGTCGCCGTCGCGGAGATAGGGGCCCGACGTCGACGCGGGACGGAAGTCCAGGAACTGCTCACCCGCAGCAGAGAGATTCGAGATCTTGACCTCGGTGCCCGTGGGAATTTGTTGTGAGGCATCGACTCGGACGACTGCGCGCAATCCGTCGGATCCGACGTCGATATGTTCGACGGTGCCGATTGCCATGCCACGCAGCGTTACCCGTGACGCCGCCGACAACCCCCCGGACGTGGTGAGAGGGACCGTGATCTCCGAGTAGTCGCGGCGTGGATCCATGTCGAGAACGTCCAGTGCGATGTATCCGACACCCAGGACCGCGACGAGAGCCAGCGCCGAGGCCGACAGGATCGAGTTCTTCATCGTACGATTCCGATCGATCGCAGTACCGTGATCATCTCGTTGGCCCGATCGACCGGTGCAGCACCGGGACTCGTCTCTCCCGACACCGACGTGATGCGCACGTTCGGTGTCGACGCGAAGAACGGCACCAGCTTGTCACGCAGGAGGGCGTCCGTCTGCGAGGCCAACATCGGGATGCTGATGTCCGCGTTGGCGACGGTGAGAATGGTCGGCTTCAATGTCGAGAGAACGTCCTTCAGATCTCCCGCGATCGGATTGACGAGGTCACCGATTCCGCGCGACATGTAACCGAGGTCGATGAGGGCATCGACCACCACGAGGAGCGCATCGGCGAGACCTCCCACGCGTTCCGGTCCGCTGGTGAGGATGGTGTCCAGCGTGTCGGTCTTGTCGGCGAACGACTTCGTCACGGTCTGAGCCGAATTCAGAATCCGATCGAGCTCGTTCGAGTGCGTCGCGAGATCTGTGAGGGCCTGACGAGCCTTCTTGTTGATGAGGTCGACCGTCGCGGGGTCCTGCGGAATTGCCCGATTGAAACGCTCGACGGATCGCTGGAAGTCAGCAACGTGCCCGCCGGCCACGACTTCTGCCAGCCCGCGCAGAACATCCTCCACGTTGTCGGCCGGCTTGGTGCGGTCGAGTGGGATCACGTCCCCGTCCCGCAGCGAATCCCCCTGTGCACCGCCGTCGGTCGGGCGTTCCAAGGCCACGTAGATCTCACCCAGAAGCGTGCCCTGTCGAAGTTCGGCGCGCGTCATCGCGGGCAGACTCACCGCCTCCTGAATCGACACCCGGGCGACCGCCGAATTTCCGTTCAGGGTGACCGAATCGAGCAACCCCACGTCGACGCCGTCGAGCACCACTTTCGCCTTGGCGGGCAGGTTGAGAACGCTCGAGAACTGGATGTCGACGTCGTACGTCGACCCGGAGACGTAGCTTCCTGGCACCGGCAGATCGGCAATCGACGCACCGCACCCGGACACGGCGGCGGCCAGGGCGACGGCCAGAAGGGCCGAGATCGAGCGCTTGATCGTGACCGGGCCCGTCATCGTGCACCTGCCGCGCCGAGCACCAGAGGAACCAGATCGACGTTCACCGACGTGCCCATGGCATCGGGCAGTTGGAACGACGGCGGCGAGAACGTCAGCGCAGCAGCCGCATTGGTCTGGTCGAACGCCGTCGGCAACTGCTGGGTGGTCTTGGGGACACGGCTCAGGATGCTCGCGATGTCTCCCACCTTGTTCAGCACGATGGCCACGATGGGTACGAGGACGTCGAAGATCTTGTACACGGTCGGCGCCACCTTCGGCAGAACCTTCTGCAGGATCGGTAGAAACTGGAGAGTGAGGTCGATGGCCTGAGCGAAGCGTTCGGAGAAGTCTCCCGCCGCACCGAGACCTTGCTTGAGGTTCTCGATCAGCAACGTCACGTCCGGCCAACGGTCCACCAATGTAGTTGTCAGCAAGTCGATGTTGTCCATCATCCGGCGAACGAGCGTGTCCTTGTCCGCGGGGTTGCCCACCAACGACGACACCTGAGACAGGGCCGTGCCCAACTGGTCACCGCTGCCGTCGAGTGCGGTGTTCAACGACCGCAACGTGTCACCGAGGATCTGTTCCTTCGGCGGCTGCGGATTGTTCGGATCGGTGGTCGAGGTGGTGCCGAGCAGTTCCGCACCCAGCTTGTTGACGGCCTCGAGGGTGTCACTGATGCCGATGGGCGTACGCGTGCGTTCGAGCGGAATGCATTGACTGCGATCGAATGTCGGACCGTCGCCGTAGGTCTTGGTGAGTTCGAGTCGGCGATCGGTGACGATCGAATCGGACATGGTCACGGCACCGATGTCGACCGGCAACTGCAGAGAATCCTGCACCGACATCGTCACCTGCACATGGTCGCCCTGTGGTTCGATGCTCTCGATCTCGCCGACCGGGATGCCGAGCAGGGTGACGTTGTTTCCCTCGTACAGGCCCACGGAGTCGGTCAGCTCGGCGCACACGTCCGACGTCGAGGTGCCGATCAGTTGAGCCGCGGACGATGCTGCCGTGCCGGCGCCGAGCACCACCACCAGGACCACGGCGCCCAACACCAGTTTCTTGCCAACGGCCACGTCAGCACACCTTTCCGGGAAGCGGAACGCAGATGCTCGCCCCGGTGACGACGTCGGCACTGCGGTCGATGACCGGACCTCGTCCGGCGTCGAGCAGACCCGACATCGAGTCGGTGAACTCGCGACCGGCCGTGATTGCGTCGTCGAGCGGCGTAGTCGACGCCTTCAGCGTCGCCACGATCGACTCGAGCGCGTCGATCGACGGCCCGAGACCTTGATCCAGCGCGACGATCGGGCGGTTGAGCAGGTTGAACAACCGGTAGAGCTTGTCGGCGGCGAGCGCGACATCCATGCGCTTGGCTCCGAGCTTGGAGGTGATGATGCCGATCTGCTTCAGCAGGCCGAGAAGGATCTCACGATCGGTACCGAGTTCGCCGACGTACTCGTCGGCCACTTGGAGACTCTTGTCGAGATCGTCCTGTCGGTCGGCGATCGCACCGGTGAGAGAGGTGAGATTGTCGGTCACATCGCGGATGGCGTCGGGCTGCGCCTGTACAGCTTGGTCGATCTGAGAAATCGTCTCGCGCAACGTCTTTCCGTCCAGGTCACGCAGAATCGGGGTGACGCCCTCGATGGTGTCGGAAAGCGTGAACGGGACACGCGTGTGTTCGATCGGGATCTCTCCACCCGGCAGTTCGTTGTCGCCGGCGGGAACCAGCGACAGGTAACGGCCGCCGACGGGTGTCAGCAGCCGAACACCCACCGATGTCGCGTCGCCGAGGACCATGCCTTCCTTCACCTCGAAGGTCACCTCGACGTGGTCGTTCACCAATTCCATGGACTTGACGGAGCCGACCGAAATTCCCGCCACGCGTACATCGTCACCCGCGTGGGCGCCGCCGGTGGTCTCGAATGCTGCCGTGTACGTGTCGTGCCCGATCGGAAGCACGTACACCACGACGGCGGCCACGATTGCAACCACCACCGCCACGATGCCGACGATCCCCCACAGCGTCTGGCTGCCGGCGCGAACCGAACTCATCTGCACACCTTCAGTTTCTGGTTTCCGAGCACGATGGAACCGATACCCGGGATGTCGGTGTCGCCGCTCGAGCAGGCGTACGTTGCGCCCCCCGGCGCGGACTTCAGCGAGCCGTCGAAGGAACGCAGCAGGCCGGGTGTCATGGCCAGCAGGTCGACGATCTGTTGCGCGCCCGGAACGAGTCGGTGGAACTGGCCGTCCAACGGTCCGTAGGACGAGTCGTAGATGTCGCGGAGTTGCTCACCGATGTCGAGGAACTCACCCTGTCCGTTGTTGATGTCGTCGACGGCGGCCAAGAGTGTGTCGGCCTGGTTGCCGAACGTCGAGACCACTCGGTCGAGCTCGGCGAAGAGTCGTCCGAGCTGTTCCGATCGCTCGCCGACGACACCCGAGATCGCTCCGAGATTTCGCACGAGCAGGACGATGATGTTCTCGCGCTGCTGGGCGTAGGTGGTCAAGCCGTCGAGGTCGCGCAGTACCGGGCCGAGACCGGATCCGTCGCCTTGGACGAGGTCCAACACGTTCTGCGCGAACAGGTTCACCTGGTTGGTGTCGAGGGTTTCGAAAATCGGCTGGAACCCGTCGAACAGTGTGGTGATGTCGAAGGAGGGAATGGTCATGTCGTCGCTGATCGTCGATCCCGACGGTAGTTCCGATCCCCGGTCGTCCGACGGCACCAACTCCAGATACCGCTGGCCGAGCAGGTTCTGGTAGCGCACAGCGGCTTTCGTCGTGGTGCGCAGTTCGCGATCGGCATCGACGTCGAAGGACACCTTGGCTTGCGCGCCGTCGAGGTCGACGCCGGTGACCGTTCCGACCAGCACGCCGGACATGCGGACGTCGTCGCCTTCGTACAGGCCGGACACGTCACCGAAACGGGCGTCGTACGGCGACCGATCGTCTCCGGAACCGTTCCGAAGAGCGCCGCCGACGAGGACCAGACACAGGATGGCCACCGCTGCGAAGACACCGAGCTTCACCAGGGTTCCGGTGGGAATGCCTGCGGCCGTGGACTTCACCTCTGCACGCCGGCTCATTGCGCGCCTCCGGCGAACATCGCCACGGGGCCCGCGAGCGTGGGCATGTTCTTCACGATCACGGCGAGCTGCAACTGTGTCTTTCCGTCGACGTTGGGAAACGCATCGTCGATCCCCTTCAACACTCCGGGAATTCGCTGATACGACGGGGCCAACGTCCCCGCGGACAACGCAACCGGCAGCAGGATGTCGAAGGTGGTGTCCAGGAGCGGTTTCAGGTTCGGATTGTTGTCTCGGAACAGATCGCCGAGAGGAACGGTGAGGCCCGTTCCCAGCCCGGACATCGCCTTGATGGCGCGGTCCCGGTTCACCGGGTTCTCGAAGTACTCACTGCTGTTCACCACCTGGCTGACCACGTCCGTCACCGGTCCGATCGACGCCCCCAGTCCGTCGGCCAGCACTGCACCGCGCTGGAGCTTCCAACCGAGCGGTGCACGCTGCGTCTCCGCCAGCATCTGAGCGGTGTCGAAGAACGGCTTCAGGCTGTCGCCGAACTCGGTCGACACCCGCGACATCAGGTCGAGTACGCGATTGGTGTTGTCTGCGTCCAGCACGTCGGTGAGGCCCGCGAGTCGGCGGAAAACGCCGGTGACCGTTGCAGTTTCGGTCTCGGGTCCCAGCTTCAGCACGGAATCCTGACGCAGCGGGTTGCCCTTGCCCTCGGAGAACAGCTCGATGACCGTCGCTCCGAACACGGTTGCCGACGAGAACCGAACCGTCGTGTCGTCGGTGAGCGCGTTCGCCGACGCCGGATCGATACTCGCGTGCACCCGTTGTTGCCCGAAACCGAGCGCCTCGATCTCGTCCACCCGCCCGACCGGCAGACCGCGGTACTTGACATCGGACCCCACGGCCAAACCGTCACCGACAGAAACGGTGTCGATGGTGACGTCGAACTTGTTCTTGAAGTCGCCCACGGCGTACTTGTACAGAAGAACAGCGACGAGCACGAGGATGACGGCCAAAACAAGACCCCGAAGCCGCAGCGAGCGGGGACCGGCCGACCGGCGGGACAGATCGTCGAAAACAGCCATGTCGCGTTACCCCGAAATCCTGATACCGACGTCGACACCCCAGATGACCACGGTGAGAATCATGTCCAGGATGACGATTGCGATGAGCGAGGCGCGGATGGCGCGGCCCGATGCTCGCCCGACACCCTCCGGTCCGCCCGTGGCGTAGTAGCCCTGGTAGCCGTGAATCATGATGACGAACGCGACGAAAATTGTTGCCTTGAGTAGCGAGTAGCCCAGATCCGACAGTTGGAGGAACGCGGAGAAGTAGTGGTCGTAGGTTCCCGTTGCCTGATTTCCGAAGAGCGACACCACCAACGACGCGGACACGTACGTCAGAATGAGGGTGAGCAGGTACAGCGGAATGATGGTGACGATCCCGGCGATCACACGCGTGGTGACGACGAACGGGATCGAGCGAATACCGACCACTTCGAGCGCATCGATCTCTTCGGAGATACGCATGGCGCCGATCTCGGCGGTCATTCGGCACCCGGCCTGAGCCGCGAACCCGATCGCCGCGATCATCGGAGCCAGCTCTCGCGTGCTGGCGTATGCCGAAATGAACCCGGTGAGCGGGCCCATACCGACGAGGTTCAGCGCGTTGTAGCCCTCGATGCCGATCGACGAGCCCACCGCGACGCCGAGAATCACCAGGACCGACACGGTGCCGCCGCCGACGACGAGATTGCCGCTGCCCCAGGTGATGTCGGTGAGGACGAGCATGGTCTGTCGTCGGTAGGCGCGCAGCGTGTGGGGAACTGCGGCCAAGACCTGCGCCATGAAGGTGATCTGGTGTCCGAGGTGCTCGACAGCACTGGCCGGCCCCCGAGCTACACCTCGGCCGACGCGGACCAGGCCGGACGTCCCCGGGGGCTGATAGCGAGAAACAGTCACGTCGTCACCCGAGCCTTTGTGGCAGGAACATGGACACCAGCTGAGTTGCAAGGACGTTCACGACGAATGCCGAGATCACGCCGACGACGACGGAAGCATTGACCGCATTGGCGACGCCACGGGGACCCGAGGTGGCCTCGAAACCGCGTTGGCACGCGACCAGGACCACGATGACCCCGAAGATCTCCGCTTTGACCAGCGCGACGACGAGGTCGGCCGTCGACGCGAACGAGCCGAACGACGCGAGGTAACTACCGGGGGTGCCGTCCTGGAACCCGACGTTGACGACGTAACCGGCGATCAGACCCATGAAGATCACCAGTGAGCACAAGAGCGGGGCGACCACCAGCATCGCCGCCAATCGCGGGGCCGCGAGCCGCCGGATCGGGTCGATGCCCATCACGCGCATGGCATCGATCTCGTCTCGCACGGTACGAGCGCCGAGGTCGGCGGCGATGGCCGAACCGGCTGCGCCGCCGAGGAGTAGCGCCGTGACGATGGGCGCGCCCTGTCGGATCACACCGAGTCCACCGGCAGCGCCGGCGATCGACGTCGCACCGATCTGGGTAGTGAGGCTGCCGACCTGGACGGAGACGATGACGCCGAACGGGATCGACACCAGGACGGCCGGCAACACGGTGACGGTGACCATGAACCAGGCCTGGTCGATTGCTTCGCGTGTGGGAAACCGCAGCCCGACGATGTCTCGGACGAGAGAGGCGAATGCCGCGAAGGTCAGATCGGCGAAGCGGCCGAAGGTGCGCATTCCCGTCGTGAACCGCGACGTGAGCACAGTTGTGATTGCGATGTCGATCCCCCCACATCCGTCGGCCCGATGGTCGTCGCGCAACAAGCTCTGCACACCGGTGGGCGAGCCAGATCAGAACCTAGCGCGGCAAAACAGGATCGAAACCTGTTTTTGCTCAGGTACGTGATGGCTGACAAATGTGACGCGAAACGCGTGGGTCACGCACTGTGACGAGTCACTCATCCAGTCCGCTCACCGGTAGGCGTAGAAGCCTTCTCCGGTTTTCTTGCCCAAACGACCGGCATCGACCATCTGCACGAGCAGCAGAGGCGGGCGGTACAGCGGTTCGCCGAACTCGTCGTGCATCCTCTCGGCGATCGCCTTGACGGTGTCGAGGCCCATGAGGTCCGTCAGGGCGAGCGGACCCACGGGGTGGGTGAGGCCGAGGACCGTCGCCCGGTCGATGTCCGTCTTCGACGCGAACCCGGATTCGAGCATGCGGATCGCGGACAGGAGGTACGGAACGAGCAGCGCATTGACGACGTAGCCGGACCGGTCGGAACTGTGCACGACCTGCTTTCCCAGAACGTCGCTCGCGAATGCGTCCGCGCGCGCGACCACGTCGGGTCCGGTTGCTCGAGTGGTGACCAGTTCGACGAGCGGAAGTACGGGAACGGGGTTGAAGAAGTGCATCCCGAGGACTCGCTCGGGCGCCGCTGCGGCACAGGCAAGAGTCTCGATCGGAATGGACGACGTGCTGGAGGCCAGAACTGCACCGCAGTCGACGACCACCGCATCCAGTTCGGCGAAGATCTCCTCCTTGATCCGCTCGTCCTCGACGGCAGCTTCGACGACGAGCTGGCGGTCCCGGAAGTCGGCGAGATCGGTGGTGAATCGCAGGCGAGACAACGATTGTTCGCGCTCGCGCTCGGTCACCTTCCCACTGCTCACGGCGCGGTCGAGCGACGACAGAACGCGTGTGCGGGCAAGCTGCCCCAGTTCGCGTGTGGGCTCGTACACCAGGACGTCGACGCGGGCGAGCGCACAGACTTCGGCGATGCCGGCGCCCATCTCTCCGGCCCCGACAACTCCCACCCGCTCGACGGTCACGAACGCTCCTTCAGACAACGGCTTGGGTGAGAAGGGGGTAACCCTTCAGGGGCACGGGCCAAGACGAGCAAACGAAGACAGGCGGCCCGCAACGGAAGTCGCGAGCCGCCTGACTGGTGCGCTGAAACCTCGGAGAGGCGGTACAGCTAGTGGAATTGGCCTTCTTCTGTCGAGCCCTTCAGAGCTGCCGTCGACGTGTTCGGGTCGACGGTGGTGGCGATGCGGTCGAAGTATCCGGCACCCACCTCACGCTGGTGCTTGATGGCCGTGAAGCCACGCTCTTCGGCGGCCTTGAACTCGCGCTCCTGCAGATCGACGAAGGCGGTCATGCCCTCGCGGGCGTAGCCGTGCGCCAGGTCGAACATGCCGTAGTTGAGCGAGTGGAAGCCGGCGAGGGTGATGAACTGGAACTTGAAGCCCATCGCGCCGAGCTCCTTCTGGAACTTCGCGATGGTCGCGTCGTCCAGGTGCGCCTTCCAGTTGAACGAAGGCGAGCAGTTGTAGGCCAGCAGCTGGTCCGGGAACTCGCTGCGCACGGACTCGGAGAACTTCTTCGCGACCTCGAGATCCGGCACGCCGGTCTCCATCCAGATGAGGTCTGCGTAGGGGGCGTATGCCTTGGCGCGCGCGATGCAGGGCTCGATGCCGTTCTTGACGCCGTAGAAGCCTTCGGCGGTGCGGGTTCCGTCGAGGAATTCCTGGTCGCGCTCGTCGACGTCGGAGGTGATCAGCGTGGCTGCCTCGGCGTCGGTGCGGGCGATGATGACCGACGGGACGTCGGCGACGTCCGATGCGAGCCGCGCGGAGGTCAGGGTGCGGATGTGCTGCTGGGTGGGGATGAGCACCTTGCCGCCGAGGTGGCCGCACTTCTTCTCCGACGCGAGCTGGTCCTCCCAGTGCACACCGGCCGCTCCGGCCACGATCATGGCCTTCTGCAGCTCGTAGGCGTTCAGCGCGCCACCGAAACCGGCTTCGGCGTCGGCGACGATCGGTGCGACCCAGTTCTTGACCGAGGTGTCGCCCTCGACCTTGGCGATCTCGTCTGCGCGCAGGAGAGCGTTGTTGATGCGACGCACGACGGACGGCACCGAGTTGGCCGGGTAGAGGCTCTGGTCCGGGTAGGTGTGACCGGAGAGGTTGGCATCGCCGGCGACCTGCCAGCCGGAGAGGTAGATCGCCTGGAGGCCGGCGCGAACCTGCTGCACGGCCTGGTTGCCGGTGAGGGCACCGAGCGAGTTGATGTAGTCCTCGTTGTTCACGAGGTCCCAGAGGATCTCGCTGCCGCGGCGAGCGAGTGTCGCTTCCTCGACGACGCTGCCCTGCAGATCCGTGACCTGCTGTGCGGTGAAGTTGCGGTTGACGCCCTTCCAGCGGGGATTGGTATCCCAATCCTGCTGGATCTCGGCTGTCGTCTTCGGTGTGCCGGTGGTCGACATCAAAAGCTCCGTCTCTGTTTGCTGACTCTGTTCCCTGGCGGGACTTCGCAGCCTTGCCAGGCATATCGGATGTACTTTCCGAGAATGGCACACGCAAAAAGGGCTGTCTACCAGCTATGACTGCGAATCGTCGTTACGTTTTGGCCTGCGATAGCTAAGTTTGCAAAGATTCCGTGACCGGCGATCGCAAACTAGCAGTACAGGCGTACTTTTTATAGTTCGGCGGGTCGGCTACGCATCCGCACCGGAGATCGTCGAGTGTGACCAGCATCACTTCGAATGTCGTACGAACGGCTGACGTCGACGGGAACCGGGAAAACAGGACTTTTGGTACGTTCGAGATCGTGTCCGACGGTAATGAGAGCGACACCGACGCCACCGTTCGGTTCCACCACGAAGTCGACGCCGGACTGGCGGCCGAGTGGGCGGATTTGGCCGGTCGCGCCGGCGGCCACGTCTCCTCACGCCCGGACTACGCACGCGGAGCCGTGGCCATCAGAAAACCGCGTCGCCCGCTCGTCGTGACCGTCCACCGCGGCACTCGACTGGCTGCCGTAGCCCCGTTCGCGGTCCGTCGCTTCGGCCCCTTCCGACTCGCCCGCCTGACAGGTGACGACTTCGGAATGATCAACGAGATCGTCGCCGAGGACGACGCTGCCGCCGACGCGCTGTGGTCAGCGCTTGCAGCGCACCGCGTCGCCGTGTTCCTCGGCGCCATGGACGAGCGCAACCGTGCGCTCCGTCGCCTTCGCGAAAAGACTGACTGGGCGTCCTCGTGCGAGGTCGGGCACGTGGTCACCGTCGTCGACGTCCCGGCTACCGGCCCCGGAGCGATCGGTCTACGTAGCCGCGGGTCGCGGCGTCGGCTGCGGGCTACGCGTCATCGGCATGTCGAGGCCGGGACTCCCCTCGCCGTCGAGTTCCTCACCACGGCGGCCGAACTCGACGATCGGTGGAACGACATGGTTCGCCTGTCCGCCATCGGCGTGGCCGGTCACCCCAGAACGGATTTCCTGGCCCCGCCGCTCGGCGACTTCGTGCGCCCGGTCCTGCAGCGTGAAGCAGAGGCCGGCCGTCTGGTCGTGGTGACACTGGCGGTGGGCGGAACCTCCGCCGCGCAACTACTGATGATTCGCTCGGGTCACACCTTGGAGGGTTGGCTGACCCATTTCGATCCCGCGTTCTCCGAAGTGCAGCCCGGACATCAGATGATGGAGGCATTGGTCGACCACGCGCGGGCCACCGGAGTCGACACCATCGACCTGGGTATCGGGCCGACGGGATTCAAGAAGGCCTGGGGCACACGCGAGTACGCATCCTTGACCGTGACGTCGATGCCGCCTGGCACCCACGGAGCCCGCTACCTACTTCCCGTCGCCCGCCGAGCGGCGACCGTCACTCCGAAGTCGATCGTCCGACGCATCCTCCGGCGTTAGCAGGGAAGCGAAGGTCGATCTTCGCAGGCGTAGCCTGGCCGAATGGCCAAGACGTTCGTCGGGACACGGCTCCGACAACTGCGCACCGAACGCGGTCTCAGCCAGGTGGTCCTCGCCAAGCAGCTCGACATCTCCGCCAGCTACCTCAACCAGATCGAGCACGACGTGCGCCCGCTGTCGGTGGCCGTTCTCACACGAATCACCGAGGTGTTCGGCGTCGACACGACGTTCTTCTCCTCGCAGGACGACACCCGACTGGTGGCCGAGCTCCGCGAGGTGGTTCTGGACCAGGACGTGGGTGTCGAGGCCGACGTCGAGGAGCTGTCGGACCTCGTCGCGTCCCACCCGGCGCTCGCGCGGGCGATGGTCAACATGCACCGCCGCTACCGCAACACCACGGCGCAGCTGGCCCTCGCCACGGAGGACAGGTTCGCCGACGGCAGTGGCAGCGGCGCAATCAGCAAGCCGCACGAGGAAGTACGTGACCACTTCTATCAGCGCCAGAACTACTTGCACGAACTCGACACGGCCGCAGAGGATCTCGCAACCAAACTGCGCTTCCATCGTGGTGATTTCTCGGGTGAGATCGCCAAGCGCCTGCGCAATCTGTACGACGTGCAGGTCGTCGAACGAATAGACCTGGGCGAGAACGTCCTTCACCGATTCGACGCGAAGACGCGACTGTTGGAAATATCGCCGCGCCTGTCCGGCGGTCAGAAGGTCTTTCGTTTCGCGGCGGAACTCGCGTACTTCGAGTGTGGTGACCTCATCCGGAAGATGGTCGACGAGGGCGACTTCACCACCGACGAATCGAGATCGCTCGCCAGTCTCGGGTTCGCCAACTACTTCGCGGCGGCGACGGTTCTGCCGTACTCGCAGTTCCACGACGTCGCCGAGACGTTTCGCTACGACATCGAGCGGTTGTCGGCGTTCTACTCCATCAGTTACGAGACCATCTGCCACCGCCTCTCCACCCTGCAGCGGCCGTCGCTGCGCGGGGTGCCGTTCTCGTTCGTTCGCGTAGACCGCGCCGGCAACATGTCGAAACGGCAGTCGGCCACGGGTTTCCACTTCTCGTCGAGCGGCGGCACCTGTCCTCTGTGGAACGTGTACGAGACGTTCGCGTACCCGGGCAAGATCATGACCCAGATCGCCGAGATGCCCGACGGACGCCGCTACCTGTGGATCGCGCGGACGGTCGAGCGCCGCGCGGCTCGGTACGGCGAACCGGGCAAGACGTTCGCGATCGGCCTCGGGTGCGAAGTTCGCCACGGCTCGCGGCTGGTCTACGCCGACGGCCTCGATCTCGGGGACGCCGCGTCCGCCACACCCATCGGAGCCGGCTGCCGAGTGTGCGAACGCGACAACTGCCCACAGCGCGCCTTCCCTCCCCTCGGCAAGGCATTGGACATCAACGAACACCGCAGCAGCGTGTCGCCGTACGTGTTGCGTCAGTGACGGTCGCTGTACTTCCGAAAACCGTTGCATACGAACGCAAATGACACAGATGTAACTTCTGCCTCATGCTTCACACACACCTCATGAGTACGCTACTGTCACACGATGCAGCTCAGGGTGTCGTGTGCCGTGGCCGCCGCGGCACTGCTTGTCGCGTTCGCTCCCGTCGCCCACGCCGATGCCGTCCTCGCGCCCGCCGACGGGTACAACTCGGCGCAAGCGGATCTCGTCACCGGCAAGTACGAGCCGGGACTCGCCGCGCTCGACGCGTTGACCTCAGCAGCCCCGAACGACGCGAACATCGTTGCCTTGCAATCCTTCTACGCAAATGCGAGCGGCGACGTCGACGCCCGCGACGCTGCTCTGACCCGTCTGGACACCCTCGATCCCGACCTGGCTTCACGCGTGCGCGGCGCGCTCGACACCATCGCCACCGCAGCCGAATCGACCATCGACTACGCCCCGACGTTGGACGGCGCCGACACCGCGATCGTGGTTCTCGGATTCGGACTGCTGCCGGATGGATCGATGCGACCGGAACTGATCGAACGTCTGAAGGCCGGCCTGACGGGTGCCGAGGCATCGCCCGAATCGCCCGTCATCGTCACCGGCGGAAACCGCCAGAACGGTGTCGCCGAGGGTGAGGCCATGCGCGAGTGGCTCGTCGAGCAGGGAATCGACCCGGCTCGGGTGCACGCCGAAACCGAGGCGAATCAGACGGTGCAGAACGCACTGAACACGGTGGCGATGCTCGAGTCGGTGGGCGCTTCTACCGTCGTCCTCGCCACGTCCGCCAACCACATTCGACGCGCTACCTCGGACTTCGTGATCGCCGGAGCCGACGTCATTGGGGCGCTCTCCTCGGGTGACGCCCCCGATGTGCCCGTCCTGAAACCCACCTCCCGGCTCGGTCTGACGGTCGACGCCACAAAAGTCCTCGGAATACCTCGTACTTACTAGAGCCGTCGGAGTCCTTACCGTCGGGTAAGTTCAGCGTCTGTGACTACTCCGCGGATACCGTCGGGCACGCGCTTGAAAGACCTGGGCGTCGTCAACCTGGGGCTGACCAAGATCGCCGCCAAAGTGGCCAAGGTTCCTGCTGCGAACCTCTTCAACACGCTAGGCCTCACGGGCTCGCTCTTCCAGGCGTGGCTTCTCTACAGCGGCAAATTGATGCCCGGCGGGAAGATCAACCGACACGACACCGAAACGATCATCCTGCGGGTTGCCCATCGACGCGACTGCGGGTACGAGCTCGATCACCACATTCGCATCGGCAAGCGAGCCGGAGTGACGGCGGAGCTGCGGGAGCGAATCTTCGAAGGACCAGCAGCAGAGGGCCTTTCGGAACGTCAGCGCACCATCCTGTCGTCCGTGGACGAGTTGCTGGAAACCAAGAACCTGTCCGACGCATCGTGGGCCTCGTTGGCCGCGCACTTCGACGACCGTCGCATGATCGAGTTCTGCCTGCTCGTCACTCAGTACGACGGGTTGGCCACCGTCATCGGGACACTGCGCATCGAGCGCGACTTCCAGTAACACCCTCTTTACTTTCTATCACTTGATAGAAATCCCGCGCTCGTAGAGTTTCGAGCTATGACGACGTCGCCTACCGAGCGTGTCCACGCTGCCTTCGAACGCATCGACGAGGTGGACCGTCCGGAAGTGTGGATCACTCTGCGCTCGCGCGACGACGTCCTCGCCGACGCCCGAGCAGTCGAAGCACGCCTTGCGGACGGTGCCGAGCTCCCGCTTGCCGGTACGGTCGTCGCGGTCAAGGACAACATCGACGTGGCCGGACTGCCGACCACCGCCGGTTGCCCCGAGTTCGCGTACACCCCCACGGTCACCGCACCTGCGATCGCCCGACTGATCGAGCGGGGTGCTCTCGTGCTGGGCAAGACCAACCTCGACCAGTTCGCCACCGGACTGGTCGGCACCCGAAGCCCCTACGGCGCCGTCCGATGCGCATGGGATCCGGAGAGGATTTCCGGCGGATCCAGCTCGGGCTCCTCGGTGGCCGTCGCTCTCGGGATCGCCGACATCGGAATCGGCACGGACACAGCAGGGTCCGGTCGCGTCCCCGCGGCATTTCACGGAATCGTCGGAATCAAGACGACTCTCGGCCTGGTCCCGACCGCCGGGGTGGTCCCGGCGTGCGTCGACTACGACGCCGTCACCGTGTTCGCGGCCGACCTCGCCACCGCGACCGCCGCAACCCGGCACATGGTGGGCACACATCGAGGTGACCCGCGCAGCCGCGCCTGGCCGGCGACCGTTCCCCTGGCCGCATCCACGGCGCCGACCGTCGCGATCCCCACGTCGGTCGACCGGACGGCCCTGTCGCCGGAGTACCGCGATGCGTTCGACCGCACCGTGAAATCGATGGTGGACAACGGTTTCGATACGGTCGAGGTCGATATCGCACCGCTCCTCGACGCAGCTCTCCTGCTGTACGACGGTGCCATCGTGGCACAGCGCTACGCAGCCGTCGGCGAGTTCGTCGACGCGGGTGCGGCCGGCCTGGACCCAACCGTGGCGGCGATCGTCCGAGGTGCGAAGAGCCCGTCGGCGCACGACTACGTCGGCGATCTGTCGACGCTCGCGGCGGCACGACGAACTGCTATAGACCTGCTGGCCGACGTCGACGCCCTGGTGCTACCGACCACCACCGAACACCCGACAATCGCTGCCGTCCAACAGGATCCGATCGGCATCAACAGGCGTCTGGGGACGTTCACGAACTTCTGCAACCTCCTCGACATGGCCGCCGTGTCCGTCCCCGGTGAGCGGACCGCAGACGGTCACCCGTTCGGAGTCATGGTGGTGACTCCAGCGTTCGCCGATCAGGTCGCCGTCGACGTCGCCGCTCGGATCGTCGGCGCCCCGCCGACCACGCTGAGCGACGAGGGCATCGATGTGCTCGTCGTCGGTGCGCATCTCCGCGGATTCCCCGCCGCATCCCAATTGTCGGAGCGCAGAGCACGTTTCATGGGCGACGTCACCACCTCCGACGCGTACCGCCTGGTCGACCTGCACACGGACCCACCGAAACCGGGGTTGGTCCGTCACGAACCGGGCGAGGGCGCCCCCATCGCCGGCGAGGTCCACCGAATGGCCCCGGCGCACCTCGGTACGTTCCTCGCTGCCCTGCCTGTTCCCATGGGGCTCACCCGAGTCGAACTGTCCGACGGCCGTTGGGTTCTCGGGTTCTGCTGTTCACGCGACGCATCCGAGAAGGGCACCGACATCACGGAGTTCGGCGGGTGGAGGGCGTATTGCGCTTCGCACACGGGTGTGAAAAAGAGTGTCTGAGTACTCTTTTTCACACCCGAGGGACGAAGTCCCCTATCTCTCTCGCCAACGCGTCGGGCCGGTCCTCCGGTATCAGGGTGTACGTGTCGGCGAGCTCGACGAGGGTGCTCACCGGGTACAGCTGTGCGAGTCGACGAGCATGATCGATGGGCATCACCTTGTCCTCGGTACCCCAAACGATCAACACCGGCTTGGCGAACGACGCGTTGTCCTGCGCCCACCTCAGCAGCGTTTCTTCGTCCGGCACCGACAGAACATACTTTCGTAGATCTCGTCGGATGAAAGGTTCGGTGGTGGCCGGCCGAAACCAGTTGTCCATGACAGCTTTCGGGACCGGCCTCTTGCTCATCCATCCCCACGATCCGGGCGCTCGCCTGATCGGGGTGAAACGCAGCGCATTCATGAGAACGGCGCCGCCGCCCGGGATCCGCATCGCAGCCGTCAGCATCTTCCGGGAGATGCCCGGTGGGTAGTTGTCGAAAGCCTCGCAGGCGGTCAGGACGAGACGTGCGATCCGGTCGGTCGGACCGTTCGCGATGAGCACTTGCGCTCCGCCCCAGTCGTTCTGGATCAGCGTCACGCCGGACAGATCGAGTCGCTCGACGAATTCGCCGACGAGCAGTCCCATGCCGAGCAGGGACAGGTCTGCGTCCGGATTCATGGGTCGCCGGTGGCCACCGAGGGGCAATGTCGGTGTGATACAACGATATTCGGGCTGCAACCTGTCGACGACGTGACGCCACAGCGTGCCGTCCATCGTCAGGCCGTGCAGAAAGACCAGGACAGGGCCGTCTCCACCGGTGTCCCCGTACTCGATCGTGCCGCAACTCAGGTCGATGTCGGGCATCCGCGCCTCTCCTGGTGCGCTTCGCGCACGGGTGTGAAAATGAGTGTCGGAGCACTCTTTTTCACACCCGTGTGCCGCAGGCGCCTAGAAGTTGATCATGTGCCCCGCAAGTCCGTGGATCGCTTCCTGCAGCGCCTCGGACAAGGTGGGGTGCGTGTGCACGTTGCGCGCCAGCTCGGTGACCGTGAGGTCCCACTTCTGCGCAAGCGTGAGCTCGGGAAGAAGCTCCGAGACGTCCGGCCCGATGAGGTGCCCACCGATCAGCTCGCCGTACTTCGTGTCGGCGATGAGCTTGACGAAGCCGGTGGGATCGCCCAGGCCGTGTGCCTTGCCGTTGGCGGTCATCGGGAACGTGGCGACCTTGATGTCGTGGCCCGCGTCCTTCGCCTGCTGCTCGGTCAGCCCGAACGAGGCGACCTGCGGCTGACAGAACGTGGCTCGCGGCATCATGGAGTAGTCGTCGATCGGAAGGGTCTCGGCGCCCGCGATCGTCTCTGCCGCAACAACTCCCTGCGCCTCGGCGACGTGCGCCAACTGCAGTTTGGCCGTGACGTCACCGATCGCGTAGATGTGCGGGACGTTGGTCTGCATGACGTTCGAGATACCGATGGCACCGCGCTCGGTCAGTTCGACGCCGGCCTTGTCGAGTCCGTAGCCCTCGACGCGGGGTGCGAAGCCGACGGACTGCATGACCCGATCGACGGTGACGGTCTCGACGTCGCCCGACTTGTTGTTCTTGATGGTGACAGTGACCTTGCTGCCGTCGTCGTCGATGGACTGCACTGCGGCGCCCGTCTTGATCTTGACGCCGAGCTTCTTGTACTGCTTCTCGATCTCCTTGGAGACGTCCGCATCCTCGTTCGGCAGGGCGCGGTCGAGGAACTCGACGACGGTCACGTCGACGCCGTAGTTCGTGTGGACGTACGCGAACTCCATGCCGATCGCACCGGCGCCGACGATGAGGATGGAGCCGGGCAGGTCCTTCTCCATGATCTGCTCTTCGTAGGTGACGACGTTCTTGCTCAGCTCGGTTCCCGGCAGCAGCTTGGTGACGCTGCCGGTGGAGATGATCGCGTTGTCGAAGGTGAGGGTCTCGGTGTCACCCTTACTGAGGTCGACCTCGATGGTGTTGGGGTCGGTGAAGCTACCCACTCCGTCGAACTGATCGATCTTGTTCTTCTTCATCAGGAAGTGGATGCCCTTGACGCGACCGTCCGCCACCTTGCGGCTGCGGTCGTACGCAGCGCCGAAGTCGAAGGACGCGTCGCCGGAAATTCCGAAGGTCTTCTTCTCCTTCGTGAACAGGTGCGCGAGTTCGGCGTTGCGGAGAAGAGCCTTCGACGGGATGCAGCCCACGTTGAGGCAGACACCGCCCCAGTACTTCTTCTCGACGATGGCGGTTTTCAGCCCTAGTTGTGACGCGCGGATAGCAGCGACATAACCGCCGGGGCCGGCTCCGAGGACAACGACGTCGTAGTGTGAGGTCACGGTGAATCACCTTAGTCCGGTTACTGCGGACACATACTGAAAGGTCCGGCTACCCATGGGTAACCGGACCTTTCGTGCTTTTATTTCAGCCGACCGTCACTTGGGAATCATGTCGAACGTGTCGGGGTTCGGGCCCGTGCGACCATCTTCGCCCTTGTCGAGCGACGTGATGTCCTCCATCGCACGATCGCTCAGCTCGAAGTCGAAGATGTCGAAATTGTCGCGAACACGCTTCTCGGTGACCGACTTCGGGAAGATGATGTCGCCCCGCTGAATGTGCCAGCGCAGCACCACCTGCGCAGTGCTCTTCTGCACGTCGTTCGCGACCTCGGTGATGCGCGGGTCGTCCAGAACCTTGCCCTGCGCAATCGGAGACCAGGCTTCGGTCTTGATGTTCTTACCTTCGCCGTAGGCCCGTACCTGACCGTTGGTGAAGTAGGGGTGCACCTCGATCTGGTTCACCGCCGGGATCAGATCGCTTTCGCGCTCGAGCCGCTCGAGGTGCGCCTGCTGGAAGTTCGACACGCCCACGCTGCGTGCGCGGCCGTCCTTCGCGAACTCCTCGAGAACCTTCCATGTGGACACGAAGTCGCCGTCGTACTGCGTCGGCAGCGGCCAGTGGATGAGGAACAGGTCGACGTAGTCCGAGCCGAGCTTCTCGAGGGTTTCGTCGAACGCGCGCCGCGCATCGTCGGGCTTGTGGAAGCCGTTGTTGAGCTTGCTGGTGATGAAGACGTCGCTGCGGTCGATGCCGGCGTCGCGGACGCCCTGGCCCGTCTCCTTCTCGTTGCCGTACATCTCGGCGGTGTCGAGGTGGCGGTAGCCCACTTCGAGGGCCGTGCGCACTGCTGCTGCCGTGTCGGCCGGGTCGATCTGGAAGACGCCGAAGCCGAGCTGCGGGATGGTCTTGCCGTTGTTGAGGGTGATGTCAGGAACTGTGTTCATGACTCCGTTGTACCCACCGAAGCGCTATTTCCACACCTGCCCGGCTATACGGCGAAAATTTCCGCCGAACACCGCGTCGACGGCAGCGTCGTCGAACCCTCTCCCGCGGAGCACATCGGGCACAGTGACGGTGTCTTCCGGCGGCACCCACCGCAACGGGCCGTACTTGGTGTACTCGTCGGAGAACGCCTCGGGGTGTGCGATGAGCGCGGCGTTGAACTCCTCGTGATCGAAGGAGTAGTCCGAGCCGACGCCGACATGAGCGATACCGACGAGGCCGACTCCGTACTCGACGTGATCGGCCATGGCCTCGACCCGCTCGCGCCGTTGCTCTGCCGCGTTGACACCCAGGAAGATGCCTACCCCGTTGATCCCGATCACCCCGCCGGTCGACGCGCACGCCCGCGCCTGCTCGTCCGTGATGTTGCGTGGGTGGGCCCACACGGACGCGAAGTTGGAGTGGCTGTAGATCATCGGCGCCTCGGTTGCCGAACAGATGTCCAGTCCCGTCTGCGCCGAACAGTGCGATCCGTCGACGAACATGCCGACGGCGTTCATCTCCCGCACGAGGTCGCGGCCGTATCGCGTCAGCCCGGTGTCGGTTGCGTCCAGGCATCCGCACCCCGCTGCGTTGGCGTGGTTGTACGACGGGAGCAGCGACCGCACCCCGCGCGTGTAGAAGTGCCGGACGTTGTCCAGGTCGCCGTCGAGGGGACCGGAGTCCTCGAGGTCGAACGCGAGCGCCCGACGACCCGCTGCCCGCGCCTCGTCGATGTCGGTGACCGACGACACGAGGTCGAAGCGGCCGTCGTCCAACGCCTTTCGCTGGAAGTCGTCCAGCAGTGCGTTCGCGTCGTCGGACGAGTGTGGGGAGTATCCGACGTTCACCGACAGGTAGGAATGCGCCGGGTAGCGCGCCAGTTCGGTGATGTCCGCCGTCGATTCCAGTGGCAGGCAGGTGTGTTGCTCCCACAGGTAGGTCACAGGGGTGAAACTAGCCCAACACCTTCGGGGTCCACACCAGGTAGTACCCGGCGAATTCGCCGTAGCGGTAGAACGGCACCTTCGACGACAGTCGGTAGGGCGTCTCGGTGTCGGTCAGGTACGTGTTGATCGCCTTGCCGTTCGCCGTGTCCGTCGTCAGGTAGATGGTGCCGAAATGGGACTGGTCGATGGCTTCGAAGTAGGCAGCTTCTCCGGTCTTTCCTCCGTAGAGGAACGAAAACGTGTCGTTCCACTGGGCGGGATCGGTCTCCTCGCGCAGGGCGTACCGCTGTGCGGAGGGTTCCTCACCCAGGATCGCCTTGCCGGGCGACCTGGCGACGTCGACGCTCAACTGCGCCACCATCTCTCGATCGTCGACCCACCCGGTGGCGAACGTGTGCGAGTTGATCAGTCCGGAGTACAGCAGCGACCCCGCGACGATCCCGACGAACGGGATGCCGATCCACTTGGACATGCGCAGCAGCGCCGCCCCGAGCGCGCCGATGAGCGGCGCCGCGAACACGAGTCCGAACGCAACATGCTTCGCGAGTGATGTGCTTTCACCGATCCGCAATTGCTGCAGCGGCCCGACGACCGAGAACAGCAACAGCGCCAACCCGATCGGCCACCGCCGGTACTGCACCACGGCGCCGAGTACGGCCAGCAGCAGCCACGGGCCGACCCACATGCCGATGTCACCGAGCATGTCGAGCGGGGGCTGCGGTGAGATGGGTGTGCGCTCGGCGGTGGTGGACAGGATTCCCACCTTCAGGTCCTGCGCCCAGAAGATGACCACGAAGAACGTCACCGCGACCGCACTGGCGAGCACGACGATCACCCGAGTGGCGGCGCCCCACCCGATGCGCGTCGCCACGATCAGCCCACCGACGACCGCGACACCCGGGATGTACACCGCGGTAGCGTATTTGACGAAGAAACCGAAGGCCAGGATGACACCGACGACCGGCGCCCACAGGAAATGATCGACGCGAGCACTGTGGATCGCGAGGCACAACGCGAGCGCCACGGTGGCCATGGCCATGGCATCGAACGTCGCCAGATGGGACACGAAGATCACGGAGCCGCACAGCACGAACGCGCCGGCACCGACCAGACCGGCCACCTTGCCGTAGAGCTGAGACCCGATGCCGTACACGGCCACGATGGCCACGCACACGAACAGCGAGCTCAGAAAGCGCGCTGCGGGAACACCTCCCACCGAATCCGCGAGTGCGCCCAGAATGGGGTAGACGCCGGGAGCACCGGAGAAATACGTCCCCGGGTACTCCGCGAGGTGGGCGCCCGTGGTGATGTGCTCGAGCATCCGGTGACCCATGAAGAGGTAGAGACCCTCGTCCTGGAACGGGTTGGGATTCGACCCCGGCCGCAAGGACAGGGCGATGGAACCGACGCACATGATCGTCAGCCACAACCACGGGGACGAGAACGGTCGGCGGCGGGGCTGCGCCGAACGCCGGGCCGTGCGAGTGGGCCTGACGTCGTGGTCCGACCGAACGTGGAAGTCGACGGCGGTCATGCCACCAGTCCCTTCATCAGTCGTCGCGGTGTCATCGGGTCGGCGGCCGCGTGGAAATCGGTACGCCAGAACAGGATCGGATACGAGATGGCGAGGTTGAGGAACGCGAACGCCATCATCGGGGCGTAGTCGATCCATCCGTACTCGGCGCCCCGCCAGATCGCGGTTCCCCACATCAGAACCTGCACCAACAGGATCCACGACGTGGCCAGTCGCTTGACGCGACGCGGCGTGGGCGAGCGCCCTTTGACGCCCGTTGCCTGCCACGCGTCCGTGCGGCCGCGGATCGAGTCGAACAACGCGATGGCGTGCGCAAAGGAGTACAGGGTCTGAATTCTGGTGAGCCCGATGTTCGATTCACGCCCCATCGTGATCACGGGGACCATCGCCTGGCGCACCACGAGCGCGATGAACACGAAGAGGTAGTTCTCGACGGACACGGCGTCGGGCGCGATGACGGCCATGAGAATCGGCGGCAGCGCCACGATGAACACGGCGAGGGCCGTGTCGATGTAGTAGAGGAACCCGGCCCAGAACGACAACCGCTGCATGAGAGTGAACTTCGAGCGGTGAAAGTCCTTGGAGAACAACAGGCTCATCGAACCTGTGCACCACCGGTACTGCTGAGTCGAGAACTGGTCGAGCGTCTCCGGGCACAATCCCTTGGAGACGATGACCGGCACGTAGCGCGTGCGGAAGCCCTGGCCTGCCAGCTGGGTGCCCGTGTACACGTCCTCGCTGTGCCCGATGCGGGGGAATCCGCCGATGGTGTCCAGCGCGGCCCGTCGATAGATGGCACAGGTGCCGACACAGATGGCCGAATCGCTGCGGTCACGCGATGCCTGAATCCACCGGTAGAACAGGATTTGTGTTGTCGCAGCGGCATATTTGACCCAGTTGCTGCGATTGTCCGTGTCGAAGTACTGAGGACTCTGCACGATGCCGACGTCCGGTTCCGCGGTGTACGGCATCAGTTCGTAGAGGTAGTCCGGGCGAGGAACGAAGTCCGCGTCGAAGATCGCCACGAAGTCGCCGCTCGACTGCTCGAGCCCGTAGATGAGGTTGCCGGCCTTCTTGAGGTAGCCGCGATTCTCGCGTGTGCGGTACTCGAACCCGAACCACTCGGCGAGTTCGCGGACCTCGTCACGCGCTGAATCGTCGAGAACGTAGACGGTCAGTTCACCGTCCCACTCCATTGCCGCGACGTGACCGAAGGTGTTCTCGATGACGGCGAGGTCTTCGCCTGCACTGGGCAGGAACACGTCCACGCTGGGGTAGTCGCGGGGCGCGTAGGACCTGACCCGCGCGATGTGTCCGGACAGGGTGTCTCGGCGGAGCTGCAGGGACGAGACCAGCGACAAGACCATGCCCAGGATCGAGATGGCCAGCGGGACGAGCAGGGGAATGGCCCACACTTGGCTCTCGACGAGGTACAGCAGGCTCACCGTCGTCAGGAATCCGCCGAACGCGGACGCGATCGGGACCCACCGGTACGACGCGGCGAGGTAGGAATCACGTTCGTGATCGGTGGGTGGAGACGGTAGGTCCACACCCGCGAGCGTGTCCGATCCTGTTGCGATAGAACGAGTTCTATCGACAGCAGGCGCGGCAGTACGCGAGAACACAGCGGTCATGTCGGTGCCCCCCTGGACACGATCAGCGTTGTAGAGAGTAAGTGCCGAGGTAGGAGACTCGTCGCCCATCGACAGTGAGTGGGCGAGAGTGGCGGCGGCACGGGCGACGATGACCGATGAACCGTAATTGCACCGCTTACCCTACGCATGGTTTGTTTCGTCCGCATTTTTCCGCGTACTGTTCGAGTGGATGACACACATGCGAACGGGCTCGGGCAGAACTGCCAAAACCGTTGCGGCTGTTATCTTCACCACAGTGCTCGCGGTCACCGCTGCTGCATGCGGAGGGTCCGGACCGGACGTTCCACGCGTTTTCGGGCTGTCCTCCGAGGGACCCGAGTCGGGCGTCGACACCGCGCTCGCGACGGCGCAGACCCTGGACCGGCCGCTCGACGTCATCAACTTCTTCGAGGCGTGGGCGTGGGAACAGCCGCTCGACGTCGATGTTCTGCACAAGATCGACGATGCGGGTGTCATGCCCGCCGTCACGTGGGAGCCGTGGAATCCGCAGAACGATCCCACCGCAACGGAATTCCGGCCGTCTCGTATCGCGGCAGGAGAATTCGACGACTACATCCGAAGCTGGGCAACCGCTGCAGCGCAGTTCGGAAAGCCCATGCAAATTCGGTTCGGCCACGAGATGAACGGCACATGGTATCCGTGGGCGGTCGGTGTGGGTGGGAACACAGCCGCGGATTTCGTATCGGCCTACCGGCACGTGCACGACATCTTCATGAGCTCCGGCGCCACCAAGGTCCAATGGGTCTGGTCGTTCGATTCGTCGAGCCGACGAGACGGGGCCCTCGACACCGCCGCATCGACGTATCCCGGTGACACCTACGTCGACGTGATCGGCATCGACGGATACAACGGCGGCGCGGCCGGCGAGTTCTGGCAGAGCCCGCAGGACCTGTTCGGCCGCGCGATCGACATGGCCGACCGAGTCGGGAACGGCAAGCCCGTCTGGATCTACGAGACTGGATCCGGGGACACGTTGGGTGACAAGGCTCAGTGGATTCGCGACCTCTTCTCCTATCTCTCGTCCACCTCTGTTCGCGGCGTTCTGTGGTTCGACTTCTCCAAGGCCGGCGAGGCGAACTGGTTGCTCGACAGCAGTGACGACACGTTGCAGGCTGCGAAAGACGCCCTCACCTCCTGGTGACTCGCATGGGGCAGAGTGGTCGATGTGACTGATCCCTACCTCTGGCTCGAAGACGTGACCGGCGACGACGCGCTCGACTGGGTGCGCACCCACAGCGATGCGACGGTGTCCGACCTCGCGTCGGGGTCCACGTTCACCGATCTCGAGAATCGCATTCGCAGCATCCTCGACACCGACGCACGAATCCCGTACGTCCGAGCACGCGGCCGTCACCTCTACAACTTCTGGAAGGACGCCGACCACCCACGAGGCGTATGGCGTCGCACGAGCATGGCGCAGTACCGATCCGACTCCCCCGAGTGGGAGACCCTCGTCGACCTCGACGCACTTGCCGAAAGCGAGGGAGAGAACTGGGTGTGGAAGGGCGCGGCCATCTTGCGGCCCGCGCAGGAATTCGCCCTGGTCACCCTTTCCCGCGGAGGTGCCGACGCGTCCGTCGTGCGTGAATTCTCGCTCACCACAAGGACGTTCCGCGACGCCGGCGACGGCGGTTTCGTCGTCCCCGAGGCGAAGACGGACATCGGTTGGATCGACGAGAACACGGTCTTCCTCGGGACCGACCTCGGAGAAGGAACCCTGACGGACTCCGGATACCCGAGGCTCGCCGTCCGCTGGCGTCGAGGGACACCGATCGATTCCGCCGACGTGGTCTTCGAGGGCGAGACCTCCGACGTGGCCGTCTCTGCCTGGTACGACAACACCGTCGGCTACGAACGCAGCTTCGCTCAGCGCGCCACCGACTTCTTCAACTCGGAGCTGTACCTCCTGCGGGACGACGGGACTCGGGTGCTCGTCGACGTCCCGACCGACGCGTCCGCATCCGTTCACCGCGACTGGCTCCTGATTCGCACGATGACGCCGTGGTCGGTCGACGGGACCGAGCATGCCGCCGGCACACTGCTCGCCGCGAAGTTCGACGAGTACCTGGCCGGCTCGCGTGAGTTGCGGGTGCTGTTCGCGCCCGACGAGCACACCTCGTTACACCAGTACGCGTGGACCGAGAACCACCTCCTCATGGTGGTTCTACGGGATGTGAAATCGACGGTTCTGGTCGGCACCCTGACCGACGACGGGTTCAGCGCGCTGCCGATGACCGGCCTGCCCGAACTCACCGACATCGAGATCATCGGCACCGACAGCGACGAGGGCGGCGACGAGTACTTCCTCAACTCGAGCGGATACCTCACGCCCGCAACGCTTCTCTTCGGTTCGGTCGGTCCGCTCGGTACGGAACCGGAATCGCTGAAGCAGGCACCGTCGTTCTTCGACGCGACCGGTCTGCACGTCGAACAGTTCTTCACGACGTCCGACGACGGAACGTCGATTCCGTATTTCGTCGTGCGACAGCGCGAAGGCGGCCCCGGGCCCACGTTGATGTACGGCTACGGCGGTTTCGAGATCTCCATGACCCCGGCCTACAGCGGCGCAATGGGTTCGGCATGGCTCGAACGCGGCGGAACCTACGTCGTGGCCAACATCCGCGGCGGCGGTGAGTACGGGCCGAGTTGGCACACACAGGTACTACGGGCCGGTCGTCACAAGGTCGGTGAGGATTTCGCGTCGGTGGCGCGGGACCTCGTCGAACGCGGCATCACCACACCGTCGCAGCTCGGTGCGCAGGGCGGCAGCAACGGCGGGCTGCTGATGGGCATCATGCTCACGTCGTATCCGGAGTTGTTCGGCGCGTTGGTGTGTCAGGTTCCGCTGTTGGACATGAAGCGTTACCACCTGCTCCTCGCCGGCGCGTCGTGGGTTGCGGAGTACGGAGATCCCGACGATCCCGACGAATGGGCGTTCATCTCCGAGTACTCGCCCTATCAGCGCGTGGACGCCGACGCGGCATACCCGCCGATCCTGATCATGACCTCGACCCGCGACGATCGCGTCCACCCCGGGCACGCACGCAAGATGGCCGCGGTCCTCGAAGAGCAGGGCCACAGCGTGCGTTACTACGAGAACATCGAGGGCGGGCACGGCGGGGCGGCGGACAACAAGCAGTTGGCGTTCAAGACGGCGCTCGCCTACGACTGGTTGTGGAACACGCTCACTGCTTGATCCACTGCGCCACCCGCTCGACCACCCCGTACGAATCGGCGATCCAGCCGTTGTGCCCCAAGTCTTTCGGCTCGTGCCACGAGGTCACGTCCGCCTTCGGCATCTTCTCGACGAGATTCTTCGTCGTCCGCGGAGGAGTTTGGTCGTCGCCCTCGATCGAGATGGACAGCACTGGCAGTGTGAGCCGCGCGATGCGCTCCTCGTAGTCGATGTCGGCTCCGACCGGGTCGATCTTTCCCGAACGGGCGAAGCGGGACCAGTCGGACACCAGCTCCTTCGACTGACGTCCGAAACCCTGCGCTCCCAGCCGATCTCCGGGCCAGTGCCCGGCGACAGCAGCGGTCAACGACACCGCCGTCGCGCCGAGATACATTCCTGCCGAACGCACTCCGTACCCACGATGAAAGGGTGATCCCGATGCCACCAGGGCCAGTCCGCCGAGCCGCCCGCGAATACGCGCCGCGTACATCATGGACAGGTGGCCACCGAGTGAGTGGCCGAGGAGGTAAGGAGTGCTGCGGTCGAATCGCTCTCGGACCACCTCGAACATGGCCGGAAAGTCGACGCCGACCAGCTCTTGGTAGCCGCCGGAACCCAATTCCAGTGTCGCAGAATTGAACCCTCGCTTCACCGAGCCGGACGCCACGAAATCGTAGTAACTGGGCGGCACCCCCAGACCCGGCGCGATCACCACCACCGGGGCGCCTTCCGGACCCGGGTGCAACCGAACGGTCAGAACGGTGCCGTGACCGACCTGTACCGCTACCGTTTCCATGGAGGCAGGCTACGCCTGCTCGGGTGTGGAAAAGAGTCCACCGACACGCCTTTTCGCACCCGTGTGCCGAAGGCGCCTACTCCCCGATCACGTCCCGCGACCGGCCGACGAGGAGCGGATCCGTCGGACCGACGACCTCGACGTCCTTGTTGGCGTAGTCGAACTTGTTGAGCACGAAGCGCATTGCGTTGATGCGGGCCCGTTTCTTGTCGTTGCTCTTCACCGTCGTCCAGGGGGCGAGATCGGTGTCGGTCGCGCCGATCATCTCTTCTTTCGCACGGGTGTAGGCGTCCCACTTGTCGAGGGAGGCGAGGTCCATCGGCGACAGCTTCCATTGGCGCACCGGATCGACCTGGCGGATGGCGAAGCGGGTGCGCTGCTCGAGCTGCGAGACGGAGAACCAGAACTTCGTGAGGCTGATTCCGTCGTCGATCAGCATGCGCTCGAAGAGCGGGGTCTGCTTCAGGAACAGGGCGTGCTGCTCGTCGGAGCAGAAACCCATCACGCGCTCGACACCGGCGCGGTTGTACCAGGACCGGTCGAACATGACGATCTCGCCGGCCGCCGGCAGGTGGTCGACATACCGCTGGAAGTACCACTGGGTCGACTCGCGGGGCGACGGCTTCTCCAGCGCCACAACGGAAGCGCCGCGCGGGTTCAGGTGCTCCATGAACCGCTTGATGGTGCCGCCCTTGCCGGCCGCGTCGCGCCCTTCGAACACGATGACGTGACGTTTGCCGGTGTCCTTCGTCCACATCTGCAGCTTGAGCAGCTCGATCTGCAACAGCCGCTTCTGCATCTCGTATTCGTCGCGCGTCATGCGCTCGGGGTACGGGTAGTCCTCGCGCCAGGTGTCGACGATGGTGCCGTCGGGAACGGTCAGCAGCACGGGATCGTCGTCGTCGTCGTCGCGCACCGTGAAGCGGGAGGTGTCGGAGAGGTCGACGGCGGAGAAGGCGTCGAAACGATCGTCGATATCGGTCACGAGCGCAGACGCTAAACCGAGTCGGCAACGATTCGGTGACCACTCGGTGAACAACGAACCACGGACGGCTCAGCGTCGAACGAGCTCGATCAACTCCTCCGCGCGCTCGACCAGATGCGCGGCGACGACATCCGGCGTGTTGACCGCACGCGGCAGCAGCCGATCGGACGGGTTGCTCGGAGCGGACGTTCGCAGTCCGGTGATACGTGAGCGAGCGGCGTCGACCACACCCTGGCGAGGCACGTCGCGCCGGATCGCAGCGACCGTGGGTACCGACCCGAAGCGTGCGGTCATCTCCGCGGTCACGGCGTCGACGACCCGCCGCACCTGCGCGGTGTCGACACGGCCACGTCGACCGGTGCTGAGCCCGTGGCCCGGGAGGTCCACCAGCGCCACCCGAATGCCGGCCGCGGCAATCTCGTCGGCGAAGGCCGAGTGGTAGCGCGCGTGGGAGCCGACCGGAACGACGATCACCACTACCGGTCCGTCGCCTCCGTCGTGCAGTTCGACGTGGGCGGTGCCCTCGATGTTCGACCGAGCCCGGCCCCAGTCGATCTGCAAGTGCTCGATACCGGCAGACGGCGCCCCGCACACCCGACTCGCAGGTTCGAGGGCGGCCTCGCACGACGCGTGGGTTCGCAACGCGTCCTCGGACCGGAGCAACGATTTTCCCTGCAGCAGGATCATGACTGCCGCCGCTTCCTTGCACGTCAGCGTCGGTTCCCACCCCAGTGTCTTCTTCAGCTTCGTCGAGTCGACCTCGGTTTCTCCGGCCGTCACCCACTGCCCGGAGAACGGTGTCAGACCGAGTCGGAAGGCGACGTTCGCCACCACGACGGCCGGGCGCTCCGGCACGTCGAACATCAGCTGACCCTGCATCGCCGCGAGTTCGCGGACGCCGAGGCTGCCGTCGGGACCCAGGTTGAACGGGCCGACGAGGTCGGTCTTGGCTGCGCGAACGAACGCGTCGACCATGTCGTTCTGGTGCAGGAACTGGTATTTCGCCAGGTCTGCCTGCGGGAACACGCCGACCGGTCCGGTCAACTGATCGATGCCGTCGTTGTCGAACGCCGGGCCGATGATGTAGGTCGGCCGCAGCAGCGAGATCGTCATCTCGCCGGGATGCCGACGCAGCCACCACTCGGCGTAGTGCTCCACTTCGGCCTTGTCGTGGAAGTAGTAGCGGCCCGGGTCGCCCTCGGGGTAGTCGTCCTCGGTGAGCGGTTCCTCGCGCAACCGCGGACCGTAGGCATTGATGCTCGACGCGACGACGACGCGCGACACCCCGGCTTCGTATGCGGAGTCGATGACGTTGCGCGACCCACCGATGTTGATGTCGTGCGTGATCGACTTGTCGCGGATCTCCTCCACGACGAACGCCAGGTGGATGACCGCGTCGCACCCACTGAAGATGTCCACGAGATCGGACGCCCGAATGTCGCGACGGACGAACTCGAGCTTCGGATGCGTGATCGTCAGCTGTCTCCGACCGAGTCCCACCACGGAATCGACGTCCGGATCGTCCAGCAGTGCGGGCAGGATCGCCGCCCCGAAGTCGCTGGTGGCGCCGGTGACGGCAACTTTCACGCCCATGCCTTGTTTTCGGCGACGGTTTCGGCGATCTTCTCCGTCACTTCGGCCAACTGCGCCGGCGTGTGGTCGGCCATCACGCACAGCCTGAGGATGGCTCCGGTGCGCGGAACCGCCGGATGCACTGCGGTACTGACGAACACACCCTTGTCGAACAGGCTGCGCCACAGCCCGACGGCAAGCAGGTCGTCACCCACATGCACCGACACAATGGGCGACGCCGTCTCACCGCCGGGGGCGGGCGAGGGCGCGCCGACTTCGACGCCCTGCGCGGCCAAACCCTCACGCAGCACACGCGCGTTGTCGAGAACGCGCGTCGCGCGATCGGCACCTTCGCTGCTCCGGATCAACCGGACGGCCGCCAGAGCTGCGCCGACAGCCGCCGGCACACCGGATGTGGTGAAGATGTAGGCGCGAGCCTGCACGCGGAGGGTGTCGATGAGATCGGACGAGCCGGTGATGAAGCCGCCTGTCGAACTCGGCCCTTTCGACAGCGAGGCCATCTTCACGTCCACCTCGTTCGCGACGCCGAACAGTTCCGCGGCGCCCGTCCGGTTGGGTCCGTAGATGCCGAGGCTGTGCGCCTCGTCGACCATGAGAGCGGCGTCGTACTTGGTGCACAGCGCAGCGATGGCGTCCATCGGAGCCAGATCGCCTTCCATCGAGTACAACCCGTCGACGATGACGAGAATCGCACCGTCACCCTCGATCGGCCGGGACAACGCGCGTTCGAGGTCGACGAGGTCGTTGTGGGTGAACTTGACGATCCGCGCCCCGGACAGTGCGGCGCCGTCGCGGATGGAGGCGTGGGCCGCGCTGTCGACGACGATGCGATCACTCGGTCCGACGAGCGCGGCGATGGTACCCAGGTTCGTCTGGTAGCCGGTGGTGAAGACGAGTGCGTCGTCGGTGCCGTGCCAGTCGGCGATCTCCTTCTCGAGTTCGATGTGGAGATCGAGCGTTCCGTTGAGCAGTCGACTGCCCGTCACCGCAGCACCGAACTTGTCCAATGCGGCCTGCGCACCCGCCCGGATCGCCGGGTGGTCGGCGAGACCGAGGTAGTTGTTCGAGCCCAACATGATCTTCTCGCCGCCCTCGATTACGACCGTCGGTGCGGTGACGGACTCGGCGACCCTGAAGTACGGGCTGAAGTCGCTCGCGCGTGCGGCACGGAAAAGTTCGACGCGGTCGTCGCCCTGGAGGCGCTTGACCAATCTGTTCGTGGGCATGGTCACCTTTTCTGGAGTTTCGGCTCGCCCGGCCATGCGCGCGGTAAACCGGCGTCGGGCAAAATGCGATCTCACGCGAGGGCAAGCAGTCTTTTTCTGCCGTGCAATTCGCTGGATATTCATTATTCGTAGCGTCCGTCCGGACAGATTGGTCGCGCCGGGAGTTTTGCGCGGCACGCATCGGGTGGACCGACGTCGACCCAGCTAGAGACGTTGCCGAAGACAGAAACATTCCAATTACCCGTTTATTGTTTTTACCGACTCTTTACCGAAACGGGACCTTCTCAGCGCCCCGAATCAATTGCTATCGTCGACGGTAGAGAAAGCATCGTAAACACGAAGGATTGTGATGACCGCTTTTATGGCACGAGAACGGGATCTCGTCAGAAAACACTTCCCGGACCTACTCGACTACCTCGATTCCACTCCGCTCATGGACATGGAGGGGCCCGACAGCAAAGTCATCGACCAGTTCCGATCGGCCGGCGGTACCAAACTGACGATTCCCGCTGAGGCCGGCGGCCTGGGTGCGTCGGCCCTCGACGTGGTGCGCATCCAGCGTGTGTTCGGGAGCAGGTCGCCGTCCCTCGGGGCGGGCACGACCATGCACCATCTTTCGCTCGCGACACTGCACGAGTTCTCGCAGAGCGGCAGCGACGACGACCGCGCGCTCGTGAAGTCCTTGGTCGATCAGAACGCGATCGTGGCGTCCGGCTTCTCGGAGGGCGTCACCGGAGGCAGCGTCTTCGTCCCCACCATGAAGGCCGTCCGCACGGGCGACGTCTACGTCATCAACGGCAGCAAGAAGCCGTGCAGCCTGTCCCGATCGATGGACTTGCTCACTGCGAGTGTGGAAGTCGACACCGGCGAGCGCGCGATCGCGCTCATCCCTGCTGCACTCCCCGGCATCAGCGTTCGCGAGTTCTGGACCAGCCCGATTCTCGCGGGGGCCGAGAGCGAAGAAGTGGTCCTCGAAAACGTCGAGGTGCCAGCCGATCTCGTTCTGCTCAACGGCGAGGACGATCCCGACGGCGAGACCGAGATGACCGGCTACCTCTGGTTCGGCATGCTCGTCGCCGCGAGTTACCTCGGCGCCGCCAGCAACCTGCTCGAGCGGGTTCTCGCGGCCGGCAAGAACGACTACGAGGGATACGTTCGCGCAGCCGCCGACGTCGAGGCCGGCATGGGCGCAATCGAGGCCATCGCTCGCGCTGTCGACGACGGCGAACGTGGTGAGGACATCTCGGTGCGACTGTTGTTGGCGCGCATATCGATTCGTGAAGCGTTGGTGCGCGCAACCGCCTCCGCGGTGGAGACTCTCGGCGGAATCAACTTCATCCGCAACCCGGAGATCGGGTACCTCGCGTCCGCGATCCACGCCTTCGCGTTCCACCCGCCGTCACGACGCACGATCTCCGAGACCCTGCAGAAGTACCACCAAGGGGAGCCGTTCGCGTTCCTCTGACGGCTACATGTGTGCCTGCCCGGTCGACGCGGAGGTCCCGCCGTCGACCGGGAGCACGACCCCTGTCACGTATTCGGCTGCGTCACTGGCCAGGAACAGCACGGCCGGCGCGATGTCGTCCGGCTGACCGACCCGCCCGAGCGCGGTGCGGTTCTCCAACGCGGCCGTTCGTGGGCCGTCGTCGAGGACGGCGCGGGTGAGGTCGGTGACCGTGAACGCAGGCGCAACGGCGTTGAGCCGCACACCCTTCGGGCCCCAGTCCAGCGCCAGCGAACGGACGAAGTTCGACACCGCGGCCTTGGTTGCGTTGTACCCGGCCTGACCCCAGTCGCCCAGTTGACCCGACACGCTCGACACCGCCACCAGATTGCCGCCCGACTCGGCGAGCAGCGGCAGCGTCGCCTTCGCGAGGTGGAAGAACCCGTCGACGTTGGTCGCACGCATCGTTTCCCACTCGTCCTCGGGCAGTTCGGTGAGATCACCCGACGCGTATCCGGCCGCATTGCTCACCACGACGTCGAGCCGTCCGAACCGAGACGTCACGGTCTCGACCAGCGAACGGACGTCGGCGGGCTTGCCGACGTCGGCCGCGACGGCAAGTCCGTTCTCCGACCCGATCTCCGCCAGTGCGCCGTCGAGACGGTCCTTGTTGCGACCGGTGATCACGACGGTGGCGCCCGAGTTCAGGAACGCGCGGGTGATGGCGAGCCCGATGCCGGATCCACCTCCCGTCACGAGGACGACGGAACCGGTGAAATCGAAGGTCGCGTTCTTGGATGTCATGCTCTGCTCAACGAGGTGAGCTGCAAAACCCTTCCCGCCGAAGATCAGGGTCCGAATCCGGGAAACCCCCGATGCGGCCGGCTGCGTCGAGAAGCACCATGTACCCATGACATTCGACATGAAGACCACAGATACAGAGTTCTTCCGCACCGGATCCGAGAAGTGGATCGGCGGCGTGTGCGGGGGCATCGCGCAGTTCACCGGCTGGGACGTCGCCTTGGTCCGTGCCCTCGTCGTGGGGGGCGGCTTCGTATCCCTCGGAGCCGTCGTTCTGCTCTACCTCGCCGCGTGGATGTTGGTACCCGAACGGTGACGAATGTCGGCGCTGGTTGCTCCGAGAGTGCAACCAGCGCACAACAATTCAGTCATCGGATCTAGCTGGAGAAACCGCTGCCGGAGGTTCCGAGCAGGTTGGCCAGGAATTCGCCGATGTTCTCGCCGAGTCCGGAGGTGAGGCCACTGACGATCTGAGAGATGAGTTCGCCGAGCATGTGCAGAACCTTTCGCCGTATCGGGCGAACCGGTCGGCAACGCCCGCGGCGATGCTAACCCCGCCGAAACGGCACCGTCGAGCACTTCCGGACTAAAAGTCGATTTGCCCGTTCCGGGTGCACGAACCGACCTTCGTACAAGGCGAACCCTCTGCAGCAGAGCACCTTTCCCGTCTCGGGCCCCGTTCAGTCGTGCAGAAGCCACCCCGTCGGCGCAGCCAGTTCGTTGGCCGCCCCGGGACCCATGCTGCCGGCCGCGTACGACTGGACAGGCGGCCTCGCGTCGAGGAGCGGAGCCGCCACCTCCCACACGTATGCCAGTCCGTCGGGACGGGTGAACAGTGAACGGTCCCCGTCCAGAACGTCGAGGACCAGTCGCGCGTAGGGCGACAAGGGGTGGGCCTCCGGGACCGATTCGAGCGGCAACGACAGGTGTCCGATCGCGAGGTCGGCGTCGGGACCCGGTTCCTTGACCGTCATGGAGATGTCGATCTTTCCGTTGCCCGACAAATCGAACGTCAGGACCGCGCCGTCGACGGGCAGGTGCTTCACCGGGCCCTCGGGGCGACGGAAGATCAGGCTCACACGCTGCGCACCGACACCGAGCATCTTTCCGGTCCGCAACACGAACGGAACGTCGCGCCACCGGTCGGTGTCCACCCACAGGCGCGCGGCGACGTAGGTGTCGGTCGTGCTGTCGTCGGCAATTCCCTCGACGTCCTTGTAGCCGTCGTACTGCCCGAGTACGACCTCGTCGGTGTTCAGCGGGCGGAACGCGGCGATGACGGATTCGCGAGCGCTCTGCAGATCCTCGGCACCGAGGCTCAGCGGCGGCTCCATCGCAACCTCGGCTGCGACCTGGAACAGGTGGGTGACCAGCATGTCCAGGACGGCGCCGGTAGCGTCGTAGAACTCGGCGCGGTCGTCGATGTCCAGGGTTTCGGGTACGTCGATCTGCACCTGCTCCACGTGTTCGCGGTTCCAGACGCCACCGATCATGCCGTTCGCGAAGCGCAGAATGTGCAGGTTCTGAGTGCTTTCCTTGCCGAGGAAGTGGTCGATTCGATAGACCTGGTCCTCGTTGACGACCTTGTGCACCGCCTCGTCGAGCTTCTCGAAATTGCTCTGCGAGGTTCCGAACGGCTTCTCGTACACCACACGAGCGCCCTCGACCAGCTCGTGCTTGCCGAGCGCATCGGTGTAGTCGACGAACGTGCTCGGCGGCAACGCGATGTAGTGCACCAGCTGAGCATCCTCGCCCAGCTCCTTCTTCACGTCGGCGACGACCGACGGCAGGTCGCCCGCGTCGTCGACGGTGAAACCGTTGCCCGCGAACCGAAGTCGCTTCGCGAACTCGTCCCACGGCCCGTCCTCCGGCTTGGGACCGAATTCGGTGAGGGCCGCGTGCACGTGGTCGCGGAACTCGTCGTCCGTCTTCTGGCCACGCCCGTTGCCGATCAGAGTCCACTGGGCCGGCAGCAGCTCGGCCTGCGCCAGCTGAAAGAAGGCAGGGAGAACCATGCGCTTCGCGAGATCACCCGTAGCGCCGAACAGGACGAAGACGGTCGGGCCGAGCGATGAGGATGCAGTCATTTCTCTATTGTGCCTACTGGTCGCTCCGCAGGCTTCGCTCCTGCCGCCCACTTTCGTGCCCGGCTACGCTCGGGGCGTGACACGACTTCGCTTCGACGGCGACATAACGGGCATCGGGACCTCGAGCGGTACCCGCCTCGTGGTGGGCCACTGGCCGAGTTCGCACCTCGGTGAATTCACCGATGTCATGATGGAATTCGCCGACGGCCACCGAGTGCTCCTTGCGCCCAGCGAGGCCGTCCGCGACTTCGTCACCACTACCTACCACTTCGACGAGACCCGGATCCATCCGGTGACGCACTCCGCTTCCGGGGACACCGTGACCGTGGTGGCGGGTGATCTGACCGTGAAGTTCGTCGTCGGCGGGCAGACCGCCCTGGGCCGGCTCCTCGGTCTCGTCCCCAGCCCCATTGCTGTCGCGCCGTGGTTCTGCACCATCACCGACCCCATCGCCCGCGTCGTCCTGCGCGGCGTTCGCACCCGCGGAACCGCCGGGTACGGCCGACGCGAGTACTACGGCGCCCGCGGTCAGCGTCGCGTCGTGTCCGCCGAAGTCACCTGGAAGGGCGACGACATGGGCCACCTCGCCCCCGTGACCCCGCCGGTGACGTTCGGCTTCGGGTCCACGCCCGCAGCCCCCTCGACGACCCGGATCACGACGACGATCGACGAGTAGGCCTTGTTCAGAATGCCTCGTTGACGTCGCGTGACAGGCGAATACCCGCGGCACCCGTGATGCACGTGACCCCACGCTCGAAATCAGACAGGCAATGAATCGAGCCGACGTCGATCGCCGTCCCGTAGTTCAGCACGTTCGCGCCGGGGGCTTCGACCGTCTCGTCGGGCCTAGCGCATTCGTACCGCGATGTCGGTCCTGAGGCGTAGATACGAGTTGCGGTTTCTGGCGCCGTACACGTGCTCCCGTTGTCGGGCGCGACCGTGTCCTTCGCTTGACACGCAACGGAATCGGTGATTGCACCGACGGCCGAGATCGAACACGCGACGTTGCCCGTGGGGGTGACGAATCCGAAGTCGTGACCGGACTGCGACCCCTCGATCCGAAAGCGCTCGGAATCGACGAGTGGTACCCGAAATGGGCCTCCCACCGTTGTCGCTTCCGAGTCCTGCACCGTCTTCGTCACCACCACCGTCTCGGTCGCCGGCGCCTGCGCCTCGGTCGTCGGTGCGGCGCTGGCGGTACGGGTCAGCGGCGGAAACGTCACCACCGGATCGGCGACGGCCGTGCCCTGGGCTGCGTCCGGCGCCCCACCTCCCCCACAGGCGGTGAGCAGTACGAGCGCGGACGCCGTGACGGCCAGTCCGATCGAGCGGGAGAGCGATGGCATGAGAACTCCTCGTCCCGAGCCGGCCCCCTGCCGACTCGTCTGATCAGTTCATCGGACCGTCGGGGTAGATCATTAACTTCGCTCAGGTCACGATCGTGACACGCTGCAGATTGAACTTTGAACCAAGAGGGTAGTGAAGGGCCATGAATCCGACCAGGTCCCTCGAACCGGTGGACGGCCACCTCCCCATCTCCGATCACGGACTGATCGGCGACGGCCAGAGCTGCGCTCTCGTCGCGCGAGACGGCGACATCGGTTGGCTGTGCCTCCCCCGCTTCGACAGCCCACCATTCCTTGCCGGACTGCTCGACGCCGACCGCGGCGGGTCGTTCACCGTTGCGCCCGTTGACCTTCGGGGTGGTGAGCAGCGGTACCACGACGACACGGCCGTTCTGACGACAACTCTGGACGGACCCGCCGGCACCGTGGAGGTGACGGACGCGATGACGTTGCGTTCGGGAGCCGACCTCACCGAGCTCGCCTCGGCAAGTCGAGGCGAGCTCGTCCGCATCGCCCGCGTCACGAGGGGAACCGTCGAACTCGTCGTTCGATTGGCACCGAAAGCGGCCACCGTGTTCGTGGACGAGGCCGGCGAATGGAACGTCTCCACGCAATCCCATCCGGATGTTCCGTTGCGCCTGTTGAGTTCTCATCGTCTGACCGTTGCCGATGACGGATCGCTCGGCGCGATCGTGACGCTGCGCGCCGGCGAAGTTCTCACGGTGTCGTTGCACTGGTCCGGGGAGACGCGACTGAAGCCGACGTTGGATCCGAACGGTCTGATCGAACAGACGGAGGCGGCGTGGCGGCGATGGATGGAGCACGTCGAATACGAAGGGCCGCAGCGTCGTCTGGTGCGTCGCTCGGCGCTCACCTTGAAACTGTTGGACCACTCCACCACCGGCGGCATCATGGCTGCGGCCACGTCGTCGCTCCCGGAACATGTTGGGGGCGTCCGTAACTGGGACTATCGCTACACCTGGGTGCGCGACGCCGCCTTCTCCACCTACGCACTGCGACGCATCGGGCTCACCACCGAGGCCGATGCGTTCCTGAGCTGGACCCTGGCCTGCGCCGAGCGTGACGGCAAACCATCCATCATGTACGCCCTCGACGGCGGGCAGCCGCCGGAAGAGTGGGAGGACGACACCCTCAGCGGATGGCGTGGGTCCGCACCGGTCCGGTGGGGCAACGGAGCTGCAGGCCAAACTCAGCACGACGTCTACGGCGAATTGTTGGACGTCGCCTACCAATGGGCACGCGCCGGCGGCCGCATCGACGACCATCTCTGGGACGTACTGACCGCGCTGACGGAGCAGGCCATCGAGAACTGGACGGTTCCCGATCACGGCATCTGGGAGATCCGCGACGCCGGCCGCGCGTTCACGTACTCGGTGACGCTCTGTTTCGTCGCCGTGGACCGCGCTCTGAAGATCGCCGACATCGCCGGACGCGAGTGCCCGACGGACCGTTGGACGTCCGCCCGCGACGAGATGCGTGAGGCCGTTCTCGAGCAGGCCTTCGATCCCGAGGCCGGAACGTTCACCGAGCACCTGTCACCGGACGGGGAGAACCGCGGCGGACTCGACGGGTCCCTGCTCGCACTGCCGTTGCGCCGCATCGTCGACTTCGACGACCCCCGCATGGTCGCCACCGTCGACGCGGTGTGGAAGCGTCTCGACGCCGGTGACGGGTTGCTCTACCGCTACCTGCACGACGAGTCGTCCGACGGACTCCCCGGCAAGGAAGGCGCGTTCCTTCTGTGCTCGTTCTGGTTGGTGGACAACCTGACCGGGCAAGGTCGGCTCGACGAGGCCGAGAATCTCTACGACTCGCTGTGCGCCAGGGCGAACCATCTCGGTCTGCTGAGCGAAGAGATCGATCCGTCCGACGGCTCGTTCCTGGGCAACTTTCCGCAGGCATTCAGCCACATCGGCGTCATCTCCAGCGGGTATCGGTTGGCACAGGCGCGACGCGATCAGCGGTAGGTGTAGTTCTGCTCCCGCGACAACAGGAACGCGTTCGAGCCCGTCAGTGCGCAGGACATGCCTTCCTCTCGGGAGACGCAGTACACCGGACCTACGGTGATGATCTCGCCGTAGTTCAGGACCGGTGTGTCCGCGCCGGCCGCGTAGATACCCTGATTGGTGCAGAAGTGAACGGCTCCGGCCTGCTCGACGCGTACGGCATACGTGCTGTTTCCCGCGTTGCCGCACTGCGGTCCGTCCGTCGGCGCGACGCTGGATCCCGCCTGGCAGCCGACGAATCCGGCCGACGATCCGTCCGGAAACAGTCCGCAGAACACGTTCCCCGACGGTGACACGACGTAGTAGCCATTCCCCCTGAGGTACGACGCAGGGTCGACAGCCACCTCCTCGGAGCCGGGCCGGCTGGGGTGGACGTTCCCGCTCGGGGCCGTGGGCGCGGTTCGCTCGGCTTCCTCGACCGACGAATCGGGAACGGGGGTATCGGGAACGGGGGTATCGGGAAGGTCGATTCGGGGCACGGTGGTCTCCACGGACGACACCGTCGACGGCACGGACTCTGCCGGCGTCGACGTCACCACCTTGTCGCTCGAGCATGATCCGACGGTCATCGCGACGGCCACGGCGGCGGTGGCAACGGCTGCTCGGACGCGGTTCGAATGGGTCATGCTCACAACATCGGACTCGCGAGGACTGCCATTAGCCGCAGGGTGGTCACGATCGGGTGAAGAGTAAAATTTCCCCGATACCAACGCCCGCCCGCAAGAGGAGTGACGTGACCGCACAAGTCGAAGAACTGCAGTTTCAGGCCGAGACCCGGCAGCTACTGGACCTGATGATCCATTCGGTCTACTCGAACAAGGATTCGTTTCTTCGCGAGCTCGTATCGAACTCGTCGGACGCGCTGGACAAGCTGCGCCTCGAGGCCTACCAGAACAAGGATCTGGACGTCGACACGTCCGATCTGCACATCGATCTCGAGATCGACAAGGACGCCCGCACGCTGACGATTCGAGACAACGGAATCGGGATGTCGCGCGCGGAGGTCGTCGATCTGATCGGCACCCTGGCCAAGTCCGGTACCGCCGAAGTGCGGGCCAAGCTCAAGGAAGCCGCCGCGTCCGAGGAACTCATCGGCCAGTTCGGTATCGGTTTCTATTCGACGTTCATGGTTGCCGACAAGGTCACCCTGCTGACCCGCCGCGCCGGTGAAACCACCGCTACTCGTTGGGAATCGAGCGGCGAAGGCACGTACACGATCGAAGAGGTGGAGGGCGCCCCGCAGGGCAGCTCGGTCACCTTGCACCTCAAGCCGGCCGACGACGAGGACCACCTCTACGACTACGCGTCGGAGTGGAAGGTCAAGGAGCTCGTCAAGAAGTACTCCGACTTCATCGCATGGCCCATCCGTATGAAGTCCGAGACCGAGGTCGACGGTGAGAAGACCGTCACCGACGAGACCGTCAACTCGATGAAGGCACTGTGGGCTCGCTCGAAGGACGACGTGTCCGAGGACGAGTACAAGGAGTTCTACCGCCACGTCTCCCACGCGTGGGACGAGCCGCTCGAGATCATTCCCATGAAGGCCGAGGGCACGTTCGAATACCAAGCGCTGCTGTTCATTCCGTCGCAGGCGCCGTTCGATCTGTTCATGCGCGAGAGCAAGGTCGGTGTACAGCTCTATGTCAAGCGTGTCTTCATCATGGACGACTGCGACGACCTGATTCCCGAATACCTACGCTTCGTCAAGGGTGTCGTCGACGCACAGGACCTCTCGCTCAACGTCTCTCGAGAAATTCTGCAGCAGGACCGCCAGATCCGTGCCATTCGTCGCCGGCTGACCAAGAAGGTTCTCTCGACCATCAGGGACTTCGACGCCGAGAAGTACGACACGTTCTGGTCTCAGTTCGGCAAGGCGATCAAGGAAGGCCTGCTGTCGGATACGGACAACCGCGACACCATTCTGGAGATCTCGTCGTTCGCGTCCACCCATTCCGAAGAGGGCGTCACGAAGCTCTCCGAGTATGTGGAGCGAGTAAAGGACGGACAGGACAAGATCTATTACATGACGGGTGATTCTCGTCAGCAGATCGAGTCGTCACCGCACATGGAAGCGTTCCGCGACAAGGGAATCGAAGTTCTCCTCCTCACCGACCCGGTCGACGAGGTGTGGGTCGGCTCGGTGCCCGAGTTCGACGGCAAGGCGTTCCAGTCCATCGCCAAGGGCGCAGTCGACCTCGAGTCCGAGGACGAGAAGAAGGCCACAGAAGCCTCGCGTGAAGTGCAGGAGAAGGACTTCGCGGACCTGCTCACCTGGATGACCTCCACCCTCGAGGAGAACATCAAGGAGGTACGGCTCTCGTCGCGTCTGACCACGTCGCCCGCCTGCATCGTCGGTGACGACTTCTCCATCACCCCCACGCTGGAGAAGATGTATCGCGCATCGGGACAGGAGGTTCCGCACATGAAGCGGATCCTCGAGCTCAACCCGTCGCACCCGTTGGTCACGGGCCTGAAGAAGGCACAGGCCGAGCGCAGCGACGACACCGATGTCGCCGAAACTGCGGAATTGCTCTACGGCATGGCCCTTCTCGCCGAAGGCGGCGAACTCGAGGACCCGGCCAAGTTCACCAAGCTGCTGGCCGACCGGTTGACTCGCACCGTGTGATAATTCCCCCGTCCCCCGGCTAGGATTCGCAAATGTCGGGGGACGTGGTGGTTATCGGGGCAGGACTCAGCGGGCTCGTCGCTGCAGTCGAGCTGGAGCGCGCCGGTCATACCGTGACCGTGTTGGAAGCGGCCGACCGCATCGGCGGGAAAGTTCTCACGCGCCACATCGGCGGCGCGCACGTCGATTACGGCGCCCACTGGATCGGAGCCGATCAGAGCGCGGTCATCGACCTGGCTCGCGGTCTGAACATCGAGACAGCGCCTGAGCCGGTCCCATCGAAGGTCGCGGACGAGATCCTCGCCCTCGGCGGACGCGTGTACCGCCACCACGGTGATATCCCGCCCCTGTCACCGCGAGGACTGTTCTCGCTCGGACTCGGGCTGGCCAGAATGGGAATCCTTGCCCGACGGCACCATCCGGACGACGAGATGGCAGACGTGTTGGCCCGGCGATGCTTCCGCTCACCCGACTCCCGTCAGGTTCTGACCTGCGTGTTCCGACTGGTCTTCGGTGCCGATCCGGCCGACGTTCCTGCAACGGCAGCCTTCGCGTACATGAAAGCGGCGGGCAGCGTGCGCGCTCTGACCTCCGTGAAGAACGGTGCGCAGGAACGGTTCTTCGTCGAGGGCACGTACGCCCTCGTCGACGCCGTCGCACAGCAGCTGTCATCCCCTCCCCGAACGGGAACGCCCGTCGTGGCGATTCGGCAGGACGAGAACGGGGTGGACGTGGTCACCGCCCGCGAGACACATCGCGCCTCGGCGGTGGTCGTCGCGGTCCCCCTTCCGGTCGCGACGGCCATCGAGTTCGACCCGCCGCTGCCACCCGCCGTCTCGGCCCATCTGAGCACATCGTCGATGGGTGAGTACGCCAAGACGATCGCCGTCTACGACACACCGTGGTGGCGCGCGAAGGGACTGACCGGCACCGTGGTCGACGCCGACGGCCCGATTCAGATGGTCGTCGACGGCAACGCAACCCGAAAGGCTCCCGGCGTGCTCGTGGCTTTCAGCGCGGGAAACGCTGCTTCAGAGCTGTTCTCACGTCCGGATAGGCGCGAGGTCGTCGTGGCCGAACTGGTCCGCTTGTTCGGGGCGGAGGCCGGCGCACCGACTGTCGTCGACGACTTCACGTGGTCCGAACAACCATGGCTGCTCGGTGCGCCGACCAGCATCCCGGCCCGTGGAGCCGTACTGACCGCAGACCAGTTGCGGCACAGGCGAATACACTGGGCAGGAGCCGATTTGGCTGACCGGTGGCCCGGCTACCTCGACGGAGCGGTTCGGTCGGGGCGCCGGGCAGCGGCGGACGTGCTCGCTACGTTCCCGGCCTGATCAGGGCTGCGATCGCCTCCACGCACCCCTCGAACTGGTGCCCGCCGGACGGATGCTCGTGCAGTGTCGCCGACGGCAGCACCACCGAGTTCAGAGAGAGGTGATCGACCGGGACCACATCGTCGTCCCGGCAATGATGCAGTGCGAGAGCAACATCAGCCGGCTCGGCGGTTACTGCGTACTCCGGCACATCCCACCCGGAGGCGCCCCAGTCGGGCATGGCCAGCACCGTCGCGGATGCGATGGCACCCGAGTCGGGTTCGGCCAGAACCCGCACCAGGATCGACGCCCCGAACGAATGCGCGACGACGACCGTGTCGGAACCCGTCTCGGTCAGGACCGCTCGCAACGGAGTCGCCCACGCCTCGAACGACATGTCCGCGGACGAGAACTCCGGCATCACCGCTGTTCGCCCGAGCGCCCGCGCTAGCGCGTCGGCCAACGGTCCGTCGTCGACGAACCCGCCGGCGCCGTGGACGAACAGCAGGTCCGGCATCAGGCGAGGTGCACGCCGTCGACGACCTCGGGGCGGTGCTTCTCGATGAGCGCCATGAACTCCGCGTGTTCGGCCTCGGGCACATCGAGGAAGCTCAGGGTCGCGGCGATCTCCTTGTAGACCGCGTCGAAGCCCTTGGTGTCGATGTGGAGTCCGTCGTGTGCAGCCACCATGTCCTCTCCCGGATAGCATTTCGGGCCGCCGGCCGCCTCGATCGACCAGGCCGTGACCAGAAACTTGTATCCGGGCGCGTTGGCGGCGACACCGTGATGGGCGTGCACGGCCTCGTTCGCATTCACCGCCACGTTGGCGAACAGTCGATCCACCAAGATGTCGACCGCGCCGGCAATACCGTAGGTACCGCCGAGCCGATCGAACAGCGAGCCGGGGGTGGCGGCCTCTGCGGCGAGCTCGTTCACGTCGTCCGCGCTCGGGCGAGTGTCGATTGTGTCGGTCATGGTCGCGACCCTTCGTCGTCTGATGTGGCCCACGCCACACTCCACTCGACTGTGCCGTGGAATCGGCGTCCCGTCAACAATTGAACGACCGGCCTCCGGCCTGCCCGCTGGCTTCGACTATTCCTCCGGCTCGGAGAGCCCTTCCCGCTCGTCTCGTTCTGCCCATTCGATGAGCGGATCGAGCGAGAACACCGCATCGTCCATGCCGGCGTGCAGATCGCCGAGCTTCGCGTACCGGTCCGGAACGGTGAAGATCGTGAAGTCACCTGGTTCCACGTTCGGGACCTCGTCCCACGAAATCGGCGTCGACACAGTCGCTTCCGGGTTTCCGCGAACCGAGTACGCGCTCGCGATAGTGTGATCGCGTGCGTTCTGGTTGTAGTCGACGAAGAGTTTCGACGGGTCGCGTTCCTTGCGCCACCAGGTGGTGGTCACGTCGTCGGAAGCACGACGTTCCACCTCCCGAGCGAACGCCAGCGCCGCCCTGCGCACATCCTTGAAGCCGTACGCGGGATCGATGCGTACGTACACGTGGAGTCCGTGTCCGCCGGACGTCTTGGGCCAGCCGGTCGCACCCAGTTCGTCCAGCACTTCCTTCGCGACCCCGGCGACGCGACGAACCCGGTCGAAGGGACAGTCCGGCATCGGATCGAGATCGATGCGCCACTCGTCGGGCATCTCGACGTCGGCGCGACGACTGTTCCACGGATGGAACTCGACCGTCGACATCTGCACGGCCCAGATCACGTGCGCGAGTTCGGTGACACACAGTTCGTCGGCCGTGCGGTTGTAGCGCGGGAAGGTGACCTTCACCGTCTCCATCCAGTCCGGTGCACCGTTCGGCAGACGCTTCTGATGCACCTTGTCCCCAGCCAACCCGTCGGGAAAGCGGTGGAGCATGCACGGGCGTTCGCGCAACGCATTGACGATCCCGTCGCCGACGGAGAGGTAATAATTCACGAGATCGCGCTTGGTGGCGCCGCTTTCGGGAAAGTAGACACGGTCGGGATTCGACACGCGCACCGTCCGCTCGCCGACTTCCACTTCGATTGCCGGAGACTTGGCTGCCATGAACGAAAGCGTAGGCGCTCGTGCACCTGCCTACCCGCTAGGACCTCAGAGTGATCCCGTACCGGTCCCTCTTGCGGTAGATGGTTGCCCGGCTCATCCCGAGTTCTTCCACAGCGTCGGCCATGCTGACGCCCGGCCGACTCAGAACACGAATCATCTCGTCCCGCTCGAAGGTCTCGATCCGGGTGAGCCGATGTGTGGTGCGAGACAGCACCTCCGGGGGTAGGTGATTGACTCCGACGACATCGGCGCGCACAGCTGCCTGGTGCATCACGGTCGCCAACTCCGTGACGTTTCCCGGCCACGAGTAATCGCGGAGAGCACGCTCCGCAGTGGGGGTGAGTGTCACGTCGCGTCCGCGCACGCGGCCGGCCAGGTGGAGTGCGAGCGGAGCGATGTCGTCGGGACGGGTCCGAAGGGGCGGGACCTCGACGACGGTGTGGACCAGATGCGCCAGAGCAGGCGGGACGTCGTCGTAACTGGACGCCGTCACGGTCACCGGCACCCCGTCGCCGGCGCGACGCAACATCTCGGCCAACGCGTCGGCACCGCGCGCGGGGAGCCGGTCGACATCCCGGATCACGACGGCAGTATCGGGTTTCGGGAGTTCCGGCGTCCATAGATCGAGCCAGGCGTCGACGTCGCGGGCAGCGGGCACACCCGCGCTCAGAATGCGGCCGCGGGGGCGGGATGCGCGGAGGGCCCTGGCCAGAATCGTGGCGCGTCCCGTTCCCGACTCGCCGACCATCAACACCGAACCATGTTCTGCCAGTGCCGCTTCCGCCGACCTCAGGGCACCACGCCAGGCCGCGGACAACGTGTCGATGCTGCCTCCGCCGCGTGCCGTCTCGACGCGGAAGACTTCCCCGCGCGGCGCCGGTCGTGGCTGCTGCCCTTGCGATCGAGCGAGCATCATGGCCGCCGTATTCCCTGCGGCCGACTGGGCGAGCGCCAGAAGCAGGTCGGTCGACGAGTCCGACCAGGTGGTCAGATTCACGCACCCCTCGACCGCTCCGGTGAGCGGATGCAGCACCGGCGCAGCCGCGCACGTGTAGCCGGCCAGCGAGAGTGAATAGTGCTCGGAGGCTCGGACCACCGCGGGGACGCGGTCGGCCAACGCCAGGCCGAGACCGTTGGTTCCGGCCTGGTTCTCGCCGTAGGAGAAGCCCGGGGCCAGATGCACGCGGTCGAGCGCCGCCAACAGCTCGCGGTTCGCACTGACGCGGTCCAGGACCAGACCGTCGGCGTCGGTCAACATCATCGACACCGGCTCGTTCGCGAGGGTGTCTCGCAGACCGTCGAGCACCTCGCGGCCACACCGGTAGAAGAGGGACTCACCGTCGTAGGTACCGGAGAAGACGGGAGCGACCTCGTCGAGCGGGACTCCGTACTCCTGGCTGCGGTGCCAGGACGCGAGAAGTCGGTGGGAGACGGCAGCGAGCGGTTCCGAGTGAACCCGAGCGCGCACGAGACCTTCGGAATCGGCCATGTGATCGAGGTTACATTCCGGCGCAACAGCGGCCCTCGGGCGTGCGTCTCGAATTGAGACGCGGTCCGGCCCTCGACAGCCCTCGACCGTCCTAACGTCAGTTCCAGACCGACGTGACGGACGTCACGCAAGGATCCGGGAGGCTCATCGCATGTACACCAAGAACGGCGAAAACTACTTCATCGTCGACGCTCACGTCGCGCTCTGGGACGCGCGGGTCGAGAACCAGCGCAACATCCACGGCAAGCAGTTCATCGACTGCTTCTACGACTACCACCGCAACCTTTCGCCCGAGAGCGAACTGTGGACGTACGACGAGTACCTCTACCAGGGCGGCGAGCGGTTGATGCACGACCTGTTCCGCATCGGGTACGTCGATCACGCCATCTTCCAGCCGGCCCACCTCGGCGAGTTCTATCACAGCGGGTTCGGACAGACCGAGGAGGCGTCGGCACTGGCCGCAGCTCACCCCGACAAGCTGACCTACAACCACCACTTCGATCCCCGCAACGGTGAGCGTGGCCTCGACCAGCTGCGTGCTGACGCCGAGCGCTTCGGACTCAAGGGCGTCAAGCTCTACACCGCCGAGTGGAACGGGGATTCACGCGGCTACAAGCTCGACGACGACTGGACGCGGCGCTACCTCGAGGTGTGCCGTGAACTCGGTATCAAGAACATTCACGTTCACAAGGGGCCGACCATCCGACCGCTCGATCGCGACGCGTTCGACGTGGCAGACGTCGACCACGTGGCCACCGACTTCACCGATCTGAACTTCGTCGTCGAACACTGCGGCCTGCCGCGCCTCGAGGACTTCTGCTGGATCGCCACGCAGGAACCCAACGTGTACGCCGGACTCGCCGTGGCCATCCCGTTCATGCACACGCGCCCGAAGTACTTCGGACAGATCATGGGCGAGCTGCTGTACTGGCTCGGCGAGGATCGCATCTTCTTCTCCTCCGACTACGCACTGTGGACGCCGAAGTGGCTGGTCGAGGGGTTCGTCGACTTCCAGATTCCGGAGTCCCTCGACGAGTACGCACCCATCACGACCGAGCAGAAGAAGAAGGTGCTCGGACTCAACGCCGCCAAGCTCTACGACATCGAGGTGCCGGCCGAGCTACAACTGCCCGACGCGAACGAGACCGAGACCGGACCCCGTCAGCCCGAGCGGGCCGACCTCGCGGCGGTCTGAGATGACAGCTGCACTGATCACGAGACGAGACGAGGCTTTCGCAGCACTCGGAGCCGTGTTCGATCCCGAGTTGGACGAGCCCATCACCGACCTCGGGTTCGTCCGGTCGCTCGACGTCTCGGGCGGCGAGGTGCACGTTCACCTTCGCCTCCCTACGTCGTTCTGCTCACCGAATTTCGCGTATCTGATGGCGGGGGACGCGAAAGACGTACTGGGAGAGCTGCCGTGGACCGAGAGCGTCCTCGTAGAGCTCGACGATCACCACGACTCGGAGAAGATCAACGCCGGTCTGGCGGCCGATGCGGGATATCGTGGCACCTTCGGACACGAGGCCGAGGAAGACCTCGAGGAATTGCGAGCGACGTTCCGCCGCAAGGCCTACGTGGCGGCGATGGAGCGCTCGCTGATGGCGTGGCTGCGTTCGCATTCCGGAGCCGTCGAGGCGGATCTCGCGTCGCTGGTTCTCGGTGACCTGCCCGACGATCGCACCTCGCACGCGTTGCTGCGACGCCGGGAAGCACTAGGTCTGCGAGTCGATCCCGCTGCGCCGGCCCTGGTCGATCACACGGGACGACCGCACACCGGTGATCTGACGATGGTGATGCGACGGGCGCGCGCCACCAGGGTGTCGATCGACGGCAATGCCCACTTCTGCCGTGGGCTGCTCCAGACCAGGTATCCCGGTTCCGAAGAGCAGCAGGTACCTCGCCAGGAGGGGTCGTTCGTTCCGTTGTCCACTCTCACTGTCCCGCAACGAAATCAGGAGCATTCGCGATGAGCACGATGCGTGCCGTTCAGGTAGTCGGCTATCACAAGAACTTGGAGATGACCGAGGTTCCGATTCCCGAGGTGCAGGGTCCTCTCGACGTGATCGTGAAGATCGGTGGAGCCGGTGTGTGCCGCACCGACCTGCACATCCTCGAAGGTCAGTGGGCCGAGAAGTCGGGCGTCACATTGCCGTACACGATCGGACACGAGAACGCGGGGTGGGTGCACGCGGTCGGATCGGCGGTCACCAACGTGTCCGAGGGCGACAAGGTCATCCTGCATCCCCTCGTCACGTGTGGGCTGTGTCGAGCGTGCCGCTCGGGTGACGACGTGCACTGCGAGACAAGCGACTTCCCCGGTATCGACACCAACGGCGGATACGCCGACTACCTGCGGACCAACGCCCGCACGGTGGTGAAGATCGACGACTCTCTCGAACCGTCGGCGGTTGCCGCATTGGCCGACGCCGGTTTGACGGCCTACCACGCCGCCGCGAAAGCGGCCCGGCGCTTGACCCCGCGCGACAAGTGCGTGGTCATCGGGGCCGGTGGACTCGGGCACATCGGCATTCAGGTGCTCGAGGCGCTCTCCCCCGCCGAGTTGATCGTGATCGACCGCAACGCCGACGCCGTGAAGCTCGCCCTCACACTGGGCGCCGACCACGCGGTGGTGGCGGACGGCAGCCAGGTCGAGCAGGTCATGGAACTGACGGGCGGGTTCGGCGCGGAGGTCGTGCTGGACTTCGTCGGTGAAAATGGCTCTACCGCTCAGGGTTTGGCGATGACTCGCCGGGCCGGTGACTATCACGTCATCGGGTACGGCGAGAACGTCGACGTGCCGACCATCGACCTGGTCTCGGCCGAGAAGAACATCGTCGGCAATCTCGTCGGGTCCTACAACGACCTGTGCGATCTCATGTCGCTTGCCGCGCGCGGAGCCGTGAACCTGCACACGCAGACGTACGCGTTGGACGATTTCCAGACCGCCATCGACGACCTCGACAACGGGCGGGTCCGCGGTCGCGCAATACTCGTACCGTAACTTTTTCATCGCTCGAGAAGGAGCAACGTTGATCTTCATCACCGCCAAGTTCAAGGTCAAGGCCGAGCACGCGGACAACTGGCCCGAGATCTCCCGCGACTTCACGCAGGCCTGCCAGGCCGAGGAGGGGTGCCTCTGGTACTTCTGGTCCCGGACCCTCGACGACCCCACCGAGTACGTCCTGGTGGAGGCGTTCAAGGATCCCGACGCCGGTGCCGCGCACGTGAACTCGGATCACTTCAAGCAAGCGCAGAAGGATCTCCCGCCCTACCTGCAGGAGACGCCGAAGATCATCAGCCAGGAGGTCGACGGGACCGACTGGAACGAGCTGGGTGAGCTCGCGGTCAAGTAAGCAGTCTCGAGGCGGCCGTCCCTAGATGGGGCGGCTGCCTCGCTGTATTTATCTAAAGACGCCGCCCTGTCACGCTCACGCAGTGTGCGACGAACCGATCCCGGTCCACGTCGAGCTCACCCCGAAGGTACGAGGTGAACAGTCCGGTCAAGGCTCCCACCACTGCGGTCGCGGTGAGCCTGCGGTCCACCTCGTCCAGGTCGGCAGGAAGGTGTTCGCTCACCAGGCCTACGAACGCCGGGACGGCGCCGAACCCTGCCGATGAGAGCGCCTGGTCGGCGAATGGTGCAATCAGCAGAACCCGTCCTCGTCTCGGGTCGTCGACCATCAGCGTCACGAACGCGGCGACGGCGCGTGCAGGATCTCCGGACGTATCGGCGAGAGCAGTGTGCGCCTCACTCGCGACGTGCTCGTACACGCTGCGTACGAACGAGTCTCGATCTCCGAAGCACTGGTAGAAGTAGCGCTCGGTCACGCCCGCGGCGGCGCACACAGCACGGACATTGACCGCGGGGCCGTCGACGGCGCCCAGCAGATCGATGCCGGCGTGCAGGAAAGTCCGCCGCCGCTCGTCGTTCCGCTCTTCTTGACTACGCACGTTGTCAACTCTACTGTGACAACATGCGTAGTCAGACCGGGCTGGGGCCGGACACACTGACCTGGAAGTACTTCGGGGACTGGCGCGGCATGCTCCAGGGACTGTGGGCAGGCTCGATGCAGAACATGCATCCCGGACTCGGCGCGGCAGTCGAACAACACTCGACGTTCTACACCGAACGCTGGCAACGCCTCCTCCGATCCCTCTATCCCATCGGCGGCGTGGTGTTCGACGGCGAGCGCGCGGCCGAGACCGGTGCTCGAATCCGTAAGTATCACAACGATATCGAAGGTGTCGATGCGCAAGGTAGGAAGTATCACGCCCTCGACCCCGATACCTTCTACTGGGCACATGCCACGTTCTTCATGGGCACGATCCTCACCGCCGAACATTTCGTCGGCGGGCTCACCGAGGCGGACAAGCGGCAACTGTTCGACGAACATGTCACCTGGTACAGCCTCTACGGCATGAGCATGCGGCCGGTCCCCGAGAGCTGGGAGGCGTTCCAGGAGTACTGGGAACACATGTGCGGCGCCGTTCTCGAAGACACGAAGGCTGCGCGCGACGTGCTCGACCTCTCGACTCTGGCTGTGCCCCCGGTCATCTCGTGGCTACCGGTGCCGGTCTGGTCGGTGATCAGGCGACCGATCCAGCGCAGCGCGGTGCGCATGACCGTCGGACTGTACGACCAATCGGTCCGCGACCTTCTCGGCTACACCTGGACCGAGCGAGACGAAGTGTGGTTCCAGCGGGTCTGTCGTCTCGTTCGAGCCGTCGGTCGCCTCGTCCCGAAGCGTCGACTCCTCCACCCCCGAGCTCGCGGCGCCTACGACCGCGTATCGGGGCGGGCCGCTCCGCTCGCCGAGACGCCGGACCGGAACCTGCCCCCACCCGACAAACGAAACAGCCCAAGGCATTACGTGCCCGGACGCTGACTAGGCGAAGGCGTCGACCACGTCCCGATCCGACGCCCCGGATGCAATCAGTGCGGCCAACTGGATGCGGGCCTGACCGGCTCGTAGCTCACGGGAGAACACGGCCCCTGCCTGGAGCAGGTCGTGGCCGCCACCTCCACCGCCGTACGTCGACGAGGTCTCCCCGAACGGCACACGGGTCGTGACCACCACCCGAAGTCCCACCGCCACGCAGTCTTTCACTGCGCGGACCACGTGCGTGTTGGCGTTCCCCGAGCCCATGGCTTCGAGCACGATCCCGGACGCTCCCCGCTCCCGACACGCCTCGATGGCCGCGCCGTCGACACCCGGATACAGGGCGATCACGTCGACCCGAGTCTCGGCGATCGAGCACCACGACAAGGGCTTCGGGCGAGGGAGCGCCGCAGAGAAAAATGCGTCGAGATCGGACGTGTGCTTCTTGATCGCCCCGCGCGCCGGCAGCAATCGCCCACCGAACGCGACGAGCACGCCGCGCTCGGAGCGGGCCGCCGCTACGGCATCGGCGATGTTGCGCGAACCGTCCGGGTCGGGGTGATCCGCGGTTCGCTGAGCTCCGGTGAAGACGACCGGGCGATCGTCGTCGTGGAAGAGGTCCACCAGCAATGCCGACTCCTCCATGGTGTCGGTACCGTGCAGCACCACCACCCCGACGCAACCGTCCTGAGCCAATGCGTCGACCACAGCAACGCGAATGGCGTCGAGATCCTCGAGTTCGAGAGCCGAGCTGTCCTTCGTCATGACCTCGCGCACTCGAACGCCGTCGACATCGACGCCGACCCCGGCCATCGGGCGAGACACGCCGCGCTCGTCTCGGCTGCTGGCGATGGTGCCGCCGGTGGTCAGCAGGGTCACGAACTCATTCACTACGCGCGGCTACCTCTCGAATTCGTGTGCGGCACAAAAACCAGCCACCGATCAACATAGGCGCGATGAGCAGAATCGACGCCACCGTCCAGGTGCCGACCGGCTTGTCGAACGCCATCAGCACCAACACACAGGCGAGGAAACCTAGGGTCGCGTACCCGGTGTAGGGAGCTCCGAACAGTCGGAACGCAGGCCGAGTCACGGCCCCCTTCTTCGACAAGGACCACAGCTTCAGTTGGCATGCAACGATAACCGCCCACGCGCTGATGATGCCGAGCGCTGCGAGGTTCAGGACGATCTCGAATGCCTGCGCCGGCACGACGGCGTTGAGCACAACACCGAGCAGGGTCACCACCGACGTCAGTGCGATGCCCCCGTACGGCACGCCCGCCTTGTTCATGCGCGCCGCGAACTTCGGTGCTGATCCGGCCACCGCCATGGAATGAAGAATGCGACCGGTCGAGTACAGACCCGCGTTGAGCGACGACAGCGCAGCGGTGAGAACGACGAGGTTCATGATCGCGTCCGCGCCCTGAACGTCGATGGCCCCGAAGAACGTCACAAAGGGGCTCTCGCCGGAGCGATAGCTGGTGTACGGCAACAGCAGGGAGAGCAGAAGCACCGATCCGACGTAGAAGACGACGATACGAACGATCACCGTGTTGATGGCCTTCGGGATCACCTTCTCGGGGTTCTGCGTCTCGCCCGCAGCGGTACCGACCAACTCGATGGACGCGTAGGCGAACACCACCCCTTGAATGATGACGATGGCCGGGAGCAGGCCGTTCGGAATCAGACCGCCGTTGTCGGTGAGAACACTCAGGCCAGGGTCCTGGCCGTCGATAGGTGTTCCGAAAATGACGTAGTAGACGCCGATCGCCAGGAACGTCACCAGCGCAACGACTTTGATGAGCGCGAACCAGAACTCGAGCTCGCCGAACACCTTGACCGACACCAGGTTCAAACCGAGAACCAGCACCAGGCCGGCCAGCGCGAACACCCACTGGTCGACGTTGCCCAGCGGCGCCCAGTACTTCTCGAAGAAGTTCATGTACAGCGCCACTGCGGTCACGTCCACGACGGCCGTCATCGCCCAGTTCATCCAGTACAACCACCCTGCGGCGAAAGCGACCTTCTCACCGAAGAATTCGCGCGAGTACGACACGAACGATCCCGACGTCGGTCGGTGCATCACCAGCTCGCCCAGTGCGCGCAGAATCAGGAAGGCGAAGAATCCGCACAATGCGTACACCAGAACAAGGGCCGGTCCGGCTTCGTTCAGCCGACCTCCGGCTCCCATGAACAGGCCGGTTCCGATGGCGCCGCCGATCGCGATCATCTGGATCTGCCGAGGCGCCAGCTCCTTTCGGTAGCCGAGATCTTCCTCGTTGAACGCCTGCCTCTGCGGCGGGTTCTCGATACTCATGGCTTTACCTCGTCGAAGTTTCGGGAGCAACGGAATGCTCGGTGGGAGCGACCCGCAGATTGGCGAGATGCTCGGGGCTCAGCAATCGGTCCAGCTCCTCACGACCGAGCAGACCCTTCTCCAGCACGAGATCGACGACGTTGCGGCCGCTGACCAGTGCCTCCTGCGCGATAGCGGTGGATTCGACGTAGCCGAGGTACGGGCTCAGTGCCGTCACGAGACCGATGGAGTTCTCCACCCGTTCGCGCAGCAGGTCGACGTTGGCGGTGATTCCGTCCACGCAGCGGTGCGCCACGGTCAGGCAGGCTGCGCTCAGGTGCGCCATGCCCTCGGACAAGGACTTGACGATGATCGGCTCGAATGCGTTGAGCTGCAACTGCCCTGCTTCTGCCGCCATCGTGATGGTGACGTCGTGGCCGATGACTTCGTAGGCGACCTGGTTGAGCACCTCGGGGATGACGGGGTTCACCTTTCCGGGCATGATCGACGAACCTGCCTGCATCGGAGGCAGATTGATCTCGTTGAGCCCGGCCCGAGGGCCCGAGGACAGCAGCCGCAGATCGTTGCAGATCTTGGAGAGCTTGACCGCCACGCGCTTGAGCACGCCGGACAGATGTACGAACTGTCCCACGTCCTGCGTCGCCTCGATCAGATCGGTTGCCGTGACCAGCGGTAGCCCGGTGATGGTGCGCAGGTGTGCGACGGCCGACTCGGTGTAACCCGCCGGAGCGTTCAGGCCGGTGCCGATAGCGGTAGCACCGAGGTTGATCTCGTGCACGAGAAGAGCCGCTTCCTCGAGGCGCGAGCAGTCTTCGTCGATCATGACCGCGTAGGTGCCGAACTCCTGACCCAGCGTCATGGGCACCGCGTCCTGCAACTGGGTGCGGCCCATCTTGACGACGCCGGCGAACTCGGCGGCTTTGCGTCCGAACGCATCCCGCAGCACCTTCATCGACGCGATGAGTTCGTGGACGGCGAAGACGGTCGCGATGTTCACCGAGGTGGGATACACGTCGTTGGTGGACTGCGAGGCGTTCACGTGCTCGTTGGGGTGCAGCATGGCGTAGTCGCCGCGTGCGTGCCCGAGGATCTCCAGGGCACGGTTGGCGATCACTTCGTTGGCGTTCATGTTGGTCGATGTTCCGGCGCCACCCTGAATCACGTCGACCACGAACTGTTCGTGCCACTGGCCGGCGAGGATTTCGTCGCACGCGGTCCGGATTGCCTCGCCGCGGGTGGCGTCGATGATGCCGAGATCCTGGTTGGCTGCTGCAGCGGCCCACTTGACCGCTGCAAGACCCCGAACCAAGTGTGCATTCGTCGAGATCGGGCGACCGGTGATGGGAAAGTTCTCGAGTGCGCGCAGGGTGTGGATACCCCAGTACACGGTCGTCGGGATGTCGCGTTCGCCGAGAAGATCCTTCTCGATGCGGGTATCGGCCACTCTGTGCACTCCTTGTCGACTCAACCTGTCCGGCTGTCTGACAGGTATCGTGACGCAGAACACTCCATTGGTCAACCCCCAAGTTTTCGGAGGTCAGAGAGTCAGGATCGCGTCGGCGAAGTGGCCGGGAAGCTCCTGGGGCGGATTGTGGCCACAGTCCAGAGCTCGCACGTCGACCAAATCGGTGAAGTGAGCGTCGTGATCAGACGCACCGTACAGCCCCGCAACAGTGTCCTCGGTGGGATCGATGACGATGGTGGGGACGGTGATCTCCGGCTGCGCGGCCAGCGCATCCTGAGTCGTCGCGTACGCGGGGTCACCGGGCTCGAGGCCGTAGCGGTGGCGATAGGAATGCACCACCACGTCCACGAAGTCCGGATTGTCGAAAGACGCAGCGGTAGCACCGAATTCGGAATCACCGAACCGCCAGGTGGGCGACCAGTCCGTCCACAACGTTTGGGCGATCTCGGCGCGATACTCCGTCAATCCGGCTCGGCCCCGCTCCGAGTGCAGGTAGTACTGGTACCAATAGCGCTTCTCGAGGTGCGGCGGTGCGGGTCTGCTGTTGGCCGCGTCGATGTCCTGGATCAGGTAGCCGGACACGCTCACGAGTCCGGACACCTCCTCCGGCCACAACGCTGCAACGGCACACGCGGCGCGCCCGCCCCAGTCGTAGCCGGCGACGATGGGCTTGTTCAGTTTCAACGCCGTGACGAGCTCACGCAGATCGTGCGCGAGAGCAGCCTGCTCGCCGGACCTCATCGTGGCGCGGTCGGTGAACCTCGTGCCGCCGAATCCGCGCAGGTACGGCACCACCACGTCCCGCCCGGCGTCGGCCAACAAGCGCGCGACGTCGTCGTACGCCCTCGTGTCGTACGGGAAACCGTGCAGCAGAACAACAGACGCCCCGGACGGGTCGCCGTGTCGCTCCACCGCCACGTCGAGGACTCCGGCGCGGATCGTGAACATGCGTTCCATCCTGTCAGCTGCTCAGCACATCCTCCATGCCCGGCGCGAGAACGTCGGACAGTGCGTTCCACGGGACGGTGATCGTGATGAGACCGATCGCGTAGGCGCCCACCTGGTAGTCACCGAAATGGATGTTCATTCCGTCCGGAGATGCTGTCCAGTTGGCGTAGTTGGCCAGGGTCGGCGCCATGCCCGATCGCTGATAGTCGCTTCCCGCCCGCGTCGTCGGAAGTATCTGCGCGGCCTGTTGTGACAACCGGTCGAGGCCGGCGTCCAGGTCGGTGAACGCGTCGTCAAGCGAGATCGGTGTCGCCGTATCGGCGTCGACGGTCACGGTGGAGATCAACGAGTCCCCGTGTGCACCCGGGGGAATCGCGTGCCAGCTCGTGATCTGTTCGCTGCTGATCACGCGGTCGCCGACGTGAGTGGACGCCTCCTGGTAGCCGTCGCTCAGAGCAAAACGATCCTGGACTCCGTTGTCGTCGTCGATCAAATCCTGCAACGCCGACCGCATCGATTCGTTGAATTCGTTCGTCACCGCGGGATTTCCACCACTGATCTGCGGGATCTCGACGTCGTAGGTTGCGCGGTCGGTCGCTCCGCTGACCCGAGTGCTTCCGACCACGTAAGGCGTGGTCGCCGGTTCGGCCGTGGTCGTGGGAAGGTCCGTGGTCGTGGGAAGGTCCGTGGTCGTCGGTGCGGAACCAGTCGTGGATGCAATCACGGCGGGCGGCGCGGCAGTCGGCGTCCCCTCGGTCGAGCAGCCCACCACGGCCGCTGCGGTGAGAACCGACATTGCGGCAGTCGACAGACCGGTACGAATCATGACCTATGCGTAGCACCCCGCGGGTCCGCCGTCGACGGGACCCTCGGGACCGATACCGATTCGTTCTACGGCGAGTGCACACTGGAGACGTGCAACTCTCTCGTGCCGTCGTCGCCGTCGGACTCGTCCTGACCGCAGTCGGATGCTCCTCCGCTGCACCGTCCCACAACGATGCAGATGCGGCGTTCGTCCTGCACATGCTCCCGCATCACCAGCGCGCACTCGAAGTCGCGGCACTGGCCGCCGCCACGGCGTCCGACCCGAGAGTGACAGCATTCGGCGAGCGCATCGTGTCGGAGCAGACACCCGAGGAGCAGAACCTGACCCGGTGGGTCGACGACCTCGATCTGCCCGTGCAGCCCGACGACTCCACGATGGCCGACGGGTACATCGACGACACCGCGTTCGCACGGCTGAAAACCGAGTCCGGCACCACCTTCGACCGCGATTTCCTCCTACTCTCCGCCCTGAGCGAGGAGGGGGCAGCGGCGATGGCGAACGTCGAATTACAGGGCGGAACATACGAACCTGCGTTGACTCTGGCACAGAGCATCTCGACGGCCCCCGACACCCAGATCCCCGAGCTCCGCGACCTCGCGAACCAGCTGCCCTGAATTCGACGAAAAAGCCCGGCCCCCTCGCAAGAGGGAGCCGGGCTTTCGTCGAACAGGACTCAGTCGAACAGGACTCAGAAGTCCATGCCGCCCATGCCACCGGTCGGGTCGCCCGCGGGCGCACCGGCCTTTTCGGGCTTGTCGGCGACGACGGCCTCGGTGGTCAGGAACAGAGCCGCGATGGACGCTGCGTTCTGCAGTGCCGAGCGGGTGACCTTGACCGGGTCGTTGATGCCTGCGGCGAGCAGGTCCTCGTACTCGTTGGTCGCGGCGTTGAGGCCATGACCGGCGGGCAGGTTGCGGACCTTCTCCGCGACGACGCCGGGCTCGAGGCCGGCGTTGAACGCGATCTGCTTCAGCGGAGCTTCGAGGGCGACGCGAACGATGTTCACGCCGGTTGCCTCGTCACCCGTGAGGTTGAGGTTCTCGAGTGCAGGCGCTGCCTGGAGGAGTGCCACGCCGCCACCGGCGACGATGCCCTCTTCGACAGCTGCCTTGGCGTTGCGCACGGCATCTTCGATGCGGTGCTTGCGCTCCTTGAGCTCGACCTCGGTCGCAGCTCCGGCCTTGATGACTGCAACGCCGCCGGCCAGCTTGGCCAGACGTTCCTGCAGCTTCTCGCGGTCGTAATCCGAGTCGGAGTTCTCGATCTCGGCGCGGATCTGGTTGACGCGACCGGCGATGGCGTCGGCGTCGCCGGCACCTTCGATGATCGTGGTCTCGTCCTTGGTGATGACGACCTTGCGCGCGGTACCGAGCAGCTCGAGTCCGGCGCCCTCGAGGGAGAGGCCGACCTCTTCGCTGATGACCTCGCCACCGGTGAGGATGGCGATGTCGGCGAGCTGCGCCTTGCGACGGTCACCGAAGCCCGGTGCCTTGACGGCGACGGACTTGAAGGTGCCACGGATCTTGTTCACAACGAGGGTGGAGAGAGCTTCGCCCTCGACGTCCTCGGCGATGATGACGAGCGGCTTACCCGACTGAATAACCTTCTCCAGCAAGGGAAGCAGGTCCTTGACGGTCGAGACCTTCGAGCTGACGAGCAGGATGTACGCGTCTTCGAGGACGGCTTCCTGACGCTCGGCGTCGGTCACGAAGTAACCCGAGATGTAGCCCTTGTCGAAGCGCATGCCCTCGGTGAGCTCGAGCTGCAGGCCGAAGGTGTTGGACTCCTCGACCGTGATGACGCCTTCCTTGCCGACCTTGTCCATTGCTTCGGCGATGAGCTCGCCGATGGAGGGGTCGCCCGCGGAGATACCAGCGGTAGCAGCGATCTGCTCCTTGGTGTCGATCTCCTTGGCGGAAGCGAGCAGCGACGCGGTGACGGCCTCGACGGCCTTCTCGATGCCGCGCTTGAGGCCGAGCGGGTTCGCGCCGGCTGCGACGTTGCGCAGGCCTTCACGAACGAGTGCCTGAGCGAGAACGGTCGCGGTGGTGGTTCCGTCACCTGCGACGTCGTCGGTCTTCTTGGCAACCTCTTTGACCAGCTCTGCGCCGATCTTCTCGTAGGGGTCGTCCAGCTCGATCTCCTTGGCGATGGACACACCATCGTTGGTGATCGTGGGGGCGCCCCACTTCTTTTCGAGTACGACGTTGCGACCCTTGGGGCCCAACGTCACCTTGACTGCGTCGGCGAGGGCATTGAGGCCTCGCTCGAGGCCACGGCGTGCCTCTTCGTCGAACGCGATGATCTTGGCCATTGCGAAGTGATCCTCCGGATTGGGGTGACACATACCGGCCGGATTCGGTGCCCGCGACGGACGAGCAGGGGTGTCGATGGATCCCTGATCTCACCGTCCCGACCTGGCACTCACGGTTCGCGAGTGCCAACTTCAATTTCTAGCACTCGACACCCGAGAGTGCAAGGTAACGGCTTGTCCTGTCGGTCGTTCCTCAGGCTCCAATCACAGCCCCAGCACCGCCGGTAGATCGGCCACGGAGTCGATCACGTGGTTGGGCTGCATGGCGTACTGGTCGCGGCCCTGACGGTCGAGGCGTTCCTGCCGGAACTTTCCGGTCCTGACCAGGACACCGCGCATCCCCACGACCTGCGCCGCGAGGACGTCGTTGTCCAGGTCGTCACCCACCATGACGACGTAGTCGGGGTCGACGCCCATGCGTTCGGCCGACGTCCGAAACCCCAGTGGAGCAGGCTTCCCGACGGCCGTCGCGGACTTCCCGGACGCCGACTCCATCCCGGTGAGGTACATGCCGGTGTCGATACGCAGTCCGCCGGCGGTCGACCACATGAGGGACCGATGCATGGCGACGACGGGAACCCCCTGGCACATCCAGTCGTAGACCTTGCTGAGCGCTTCGTGCGTGAACTCGGGTCCCGCGCCGCCCAGCACGACGACATCGGGGTCCTCCTCGACCACATCGATACCGGGGAGGTCTGCCGTGATCTCGCCACTGCTCAGTAGGACGCATCGTGCGCCGGGGTACTTCGAATGCAGATGATCGGCGGTCAGCGTGGCGGCCGTGACGATCTCGTCGGCGTGAACTTCGATGCCGGACACTCCGAGCGACTCGGCAATCTGTTCGCGCGTCTTGGAGGTCGTGTTCGTGAGAAATGCACACGCGATGTCGTGTCCACGCAGGAGTTTGACGGTCTCGGCCGCACCGGGAATGGGCTTCCAGCTGGTGACGAGCACGCCGTCGATGTCGAACAGCACCCCCGCGATCGAACTCATGCAAGCAGAGTAGTGGCGGTCGGGCGTGGGTGCCGGACGAGTCAGGCGGACACCGAGTCGGCCTCGTGCGAACCCGCCCCCCGCGCCAAGGCCACCGCTGCTGCGATCATCGCCGCCAAAGCTGCGACTAGAACGGCCGACACCGCACGGTCCGCATGCAGGTACTCCCCGAGCACCACGAACCCGAGCATGGAGGCCACCAGTGGTTCCATCACGGTGGTCGCGGGCAGCGACGCCTGCAGAGCCCCGACCTGGAAGGCGGACTGCTGGATGGCGATGGCCACGACGGCGACCACGATGAGGGCGTAAAGCTCGAACGAGCCGATCACGGGGACGATTCCGCGTCCGGCGAGGTGCACCACACCCTTGGTCAGCACGGCGGCGACGCCGAAGAGTGCACCGCCGGCGAGCCCGAGCAACAGCGCCCGGCGGTTGCGGCTGCCGTGGCGCGAACCCCACAGGCAGAGTGCGACGAAGGGCAGGCCGACGAGGCAGATGACGATCCAGTGCTTGGTCTCGGCTCGTTCGACACCGGGCCGGGGGTCGCCGACCACCACGAGGATGGCAATGGACACCGTGAGCGCTGCCGCCCACAGCCAGTCGATTCCGCGCACGGGTCGTCCCGAGAATCGCGCGCCGAGTGGCAGCGCGAACAGCAAGGACAGCACCAACAATGGTTGAACCAGCAGGAGCGATCCGAGGCCGAGAGCCGCGGCCTGAAACGCATACCCGCCGAATCCGACGATCGTGCCGACCCACCACGAGGGCTTGCGCACGAGCGTGGTGATGGGCCCGAGGGCGCCGACCTCGTGGTCGCCGACCTCGGACGCCGATCGTTGCCGAACGACGGTTCCGACTGCAATACACAGTGCAGCGGCGAGCGCGCACGCAATTGCGAGAACGGAGTCACCCATGCCCAGAGGCTAGAACACCGTGAGCGTCAGCTTCCTGCGATGCACGCCATTCCCGTGCGTGCGTTGAATGCGAAGGAGTTGACGCCTTCGCAATTCACACCCGCTGCCACCGCGGTGGCGCCGCCGCCGAATCCGGCAATGGCGACAGTGGTGTTTCCGTCGACGGCCTGGGACTGCGTGATACCGCCGCCGATCGAGATGGCGTACGCGGTTCCCTGCCCGATCACCGAACTGAGCGCGGTGCCGAATCCGGTGGCGTACGCCGTGGACTGCCCGCCGGCGTCGGCCACGCTGACCGCGGTGCCGCTCTCCGACGCGGTGGCATTGGCGACGCCGACTCCGGTGGCCTGCGCGCCGCAGCTCGCCACGCCGTTGACGCGAATGTCGTTGGCGGACGGGGGAGATGAACACGTGACGGGCGCAGCCGAGGCAACCCCGGAACCGAGTGCGGCGCCGCCGACCACGAGGCCGACGCTGATCGTCACCATCGAAGCCAGGCGGATTGTCTTGCGAGAGATGGAAGAAAGGAAACGGGTGGGCACAGATGGCTCCTGGGAAGAGATGGTGCGTGGAATGCGGCGAGCCGCACCCGGCACAGTACCCTGTCGAAGCCGTTCGGTCAGTGAATGAGCGACTGCCAGTTCCGGGGAACCCTGTCCGCGGGACCCGGCGTGGTCTGTTCCAACGGATGATGTTGCGGCGCAGGAAGTTCCGGTCCGTAGTACATCTCTTCGGTGGTGTAGCTGTAGAACCACTCCTCGCCCGGTTCGTAGCTGCGCACGATCGGGTGCCCGGTGCCGGCTGCGTGGGCGCTCGCGTGCTGCGAGGGTGAGGAGTCACAACACCCGATGTGACCGCACTGGGCGCAGCGCCGGAGGTGGAACCACCAGCCGCCGCTGCTGTCGCACTCGACGCACCCCGGACCGCTGGGCGCCACGGACACGTCGATTCCCTCTATGTCGGCCATGAGTTGCTATTTCCCTTCGATTACGGGGTCGTCGAAACCTTCGGCGACCGGGACATCGGTTCCCGGCTCTGGATCGAGGGGAATTCGGACCTGAAAACGGGTGTTTCCCGGTTCCGATTCGACCCTCAGGTCACCTTTGTGCTTTTTCACCACGATGCGCCAGGAGATGTCCAGCCCCAGACCGGTTCCCTCGCCGACTGCCTTCGTCGTGAAGAAGGGTTCGAAGATCCGTGACCGAATGTTCTCCGGGACCCCGGGTCCGGTGTCGCAGATCTCGATGACGGCCTGGTCGCGCTCGCGGCGCGTGCGGATGGTCAGAGTTCCGTGACCGTCCATCGCCTGCACCGCGTTCACGATGAGGTTGGTCCAGACCTGGTTCAACTCGGCGGCGTAGCAGGGGACCAACGGGAGCGTCGGGTCGAATTCCTTGACCACCGTCACGTCGTCGCCGATCTTGCGACCGAGCATCACCAGGGTGCTCTTGAGCAGCCCACGGAGGTCGACGCGCTGGTACGGCGCACGGTCCATCTGCGAGTACTGCTTGGCGGCGTTCACCAGCGTCGAGACGCGGGTCGTGGAGTCCGCGATCTCGTTCATGAGCAACTCGGTCTCGACCGTGTAGTTCAGCCACCGAATGGCGCCTTCGACGGTGTCGTCGTTGTCCACGCTCGCCACCACGCGTTCGAGCCACGGCACGTCCATCCCGGCTTGCACGAACGTCGCCGCGAGGTCCCAGCCGCCGGAGATTCCGCGCGCTTCGAACCAGTCACCCAGTTCGTCCTCGCGGTCCGACGCCTCCATCGGCGACAGATCCGGCGCCTTCGCCACCAGGTCGGCGGCTTCCTCCTGGAGCCGAACCAGCGTGGCCATGGTCTCGGGCGAGTAGACGCCCGACGCGATCATCCCCAGCTTGTGCCGCATGTGGGACACCCGGTCCCGCAGCGACACCGTGGCTCGTACTGCGGCCGCGGCCGGGTTGTTCAGCTCGTGGGTCAGCCCTGCGGACAGCGAGCCGAGGGCGAGCAACCTCTCACGCTGGTCGAGCACCTGCTTGCTGTTCTGGTTTCCGAAGAACAGTCCTTCGAGCAGGTGTACGGCCATCGGGAACCATTCGCGTACCAGCGGACCGAACTTCTCCGCGTCCAGCACGAAGAACTTCGACGGCCGTGTCACGCGCATCGAGCCCTGGTAGTTCTGCGGCGCGCGGTCGCCGAGGTAGGCCTGCCACGCACCGGAGTAGACGCCGCGCTGCGAGGTCCGGTTGATTTCGACCTCGTCGCCCCCGGAGAGCTTGGACAGCACCAACTCCCCCTCGATCAGCACGTAGAAGCACGTGGCCAGGTCTGATTCGGAGTACACCGGGCCCGGTTCGATCATCTCGACGTGGCCGTTCTCGCACAGCTGCTCGAGCTGGTGGTCGGTGAGGCTTTCGAACAGGAAGAGTGTCTTCAATTCCTGTGGGCTACAAGCAAGCTCGGTCATGAGCTGTTCCTTCTCACGAAGACGTCAGATAGCGGTGCACGAGCATGACGGCCATGGCGCCTTCACCGACGGCCGACGCGACGCGCTTGGCTGAGTCCGAGCGCACGTCACCCGCCGCGAAGATGCCGGGGACGCTGGTCTCGAGGTGGTGCGGCTGTCGATCGAGGTTCCACCCGGCGGGCCGCTGTCCGTCGACGGTCAGATCCGGGCCGGAGACGACGAACCCGTGCTCGTCTCGCACGACGACGCCGTCGAGCCAGTCGGTCCGGGGGGCCGCGCCGATGAACAGGAAGAGGAATCCGGCGTCGACAGTTTCTTCGGTCTCGGTCGCGTTGTTACGCAGCACGATCGACTCGAGGTGATCGTCGCCCGATACCCCGATCACCTCGCTGCAGGTGCGCACGGAGATTCGCGGGTTGTTCTCGATCTGCTGGATCAGGTAGTACGACATCGAGGCTTCCAACGACGGTGCGCGCACCACGATGGTGACGGACTTGGCGCCGCGCGCGAGGAACATCGCGGCTTGACCGGCCGAGTTGGCACCGCCGACGATGTAGACGTCCTGATCGGTGCACCGCGGCGCCTCGGTCACTGCCGATCCGTAGAACACCCCGCGGCCGGAGAAATCGTCGATTCCCGCGGCCGGGTGCCGACGGTACGACACACCCGTCGCGAGGATCACGGTGTGCGCGTCGACGGAGTCGCCGTCCGCGAATCGCACCGTGCGGGCCGATCCGTTGACCTCGAGTGCGACCACGTCCTTCGTGGTGATGAGTTCGGCGCCGAAGCGAGTGGCTTGACGCCGCGCCCGGTCGGCGAGCTGCGACCCCGAGACGCCGTCGGGAAACCCGAGGTAGTTCTCGATGCGTGAACTTTGACCTGCTTGGCCGCCGGTCGCCGTCCGTTCGATCAACGCGGTGCGTAGACCTTCGGACGCACCGTAGACGGCGGCGCCGAGACCGGCCGGTCCGCCGCCCACGACGACGAGGTCGTAGAACTTCTCCGACGGCGACGTGTTGAGCCCGAGATGGGTGCCGAGCTCGGCGTCGCTCGGTTCGACGAGACACTGACCGTCGGCGCACACCACGACCGGCAACCGGCTGCCGTCGAGTCCCGCCGCCGACAGCAACCGCTGTCCCTCGGGTTCGTCCGACATGTACCACCGGTAGGCGAGCTGGTTGCGCGCCAGGAACTCGCGCATGTCCGACGAGCGAGACGCCCACCGGTGACCGATGATCTTCGTTTCTTCCGCAGGGCGGAAATCCGATGTGGCCCACACGTCGAGCAGTGAGTCGACCACCGGGTACAGCTTTTCCTCCGGTGGATCCCACGGCTTGAGGAGGTAGTGATCGAGGTCGACCACATTGATGGCCTCGATCGCCGCATCGGTGTCCGCGTACGCCGTCAGGAGAATGCGCCGAGCCATCGGATACAGATCGATGGCCTTCTCCAGGAACTCGATTCCGCTCATCGCCGGCATCCGGTAGTCCGCGAGGATCACGGCGACCGCGTCCCCACGCAACTTCATCTGCTTGAGTGCGTCGATGGCCGATGCGCCCGATTCCGCCCGAATGATCCGATACTTCTCGCCGTAGCGCTTGCGGAGGTCGCGCGCCACTGCTCGTGAGACTCCCGGGTCGTCGTCGACGGTGAGAATCGCAGGTTTGCTCTGTTGCGCAGGTTGTGTCACAAGTCCCTCTCGACAGACACGATTATGAACCTAGAGCGCCGACCCTGCAGGGGTCGACGGCTCGGTGATCGGAGCCTCGTCCTCGAACCACTCGTCGACGCGGTCCCAGTAGAAGGACACGTAGTCGGACAGGTCCAGCGCGTCGTCGTAGTGGTTGGGGTAGCTCCACAGCGCGTCATCCGAACGCTGTTGTCCCACAACGAGACTCCAGTAACGTGCAGTGCCTTTGCGTGGGCAGACCGTCGACGTGTCCGTCTCTTCGAGGTACTCGCTGCGCACGTCGGCGAGCGGGATGTAATACGTGGGCCGGTGGCCCTTCTCGAGAAGATGGATCGCTCCGGTGGTGTCGACGACGTCCTGCCCGGCGAACGTGACGCGCAGGCGCTTGTTCAGAGGTTGGACGGCGATGACGCCGTTGGGTGCCACGGTGCGTTCCGACGAGCTTCGATCCGACACGCTTCTATCCGACATGGCTGAGCCTTTCCTACCGGCGGCCCCGACGAGATTTCGGGGCCGGTTTCTTCTTGGGCTTGGTCTCCTTGGACACCGGGGGAGCCTTGCGCGCCTTCGGTGCGGCTTGGGTTGCGGTGCGCGGCGAGCGGGAACTGCGCGGCGACCGTCCCCTGACTACTCCTAGGAACTCCTCGATGACCTCGGTTGTTCCGTCGTGACGCCAGGCCAGGGCGATCTGCGTCGGCGGGGCGTCGGTGACGGTGCGGAAGACCAGGTCGCGACGACTGTGGAGGCGGGCCAACGAGTGCGGCAGGATCACCGGGCCGACTCCGGCGGCGACCATCTCGAGCATCGTCGGGACGGCTTCGGTCGTGTCCTGGATCTGTTCGCCGGCGAGATCGTCGAGCGTGACGTCGGCGAAGAGGGAGACCGGATGATCCTTCGGCACCACGACCACCGGCAGCTCGGTATAGAGCGACACGACACTGAGGCCCTCGCGATCGACGGGCGTCCGGACGAAACACACGTCGACGCGGGCCTCGCGGAGCGCGGCTTCCTGCTCGTCGGCCTCGACGACCAGTGCGTCCAGGGCGATGTCGGGGAATCGGTCCGCCCAGATGCGGGTCCACTTCGTCACCGTCACCCCGGGTACGAATCCGACGCGCAGAGTGGGTACTTCGGGAGCGGCGGCCGCCGCCTCGGCGCGGCGCAGGTCGTCGTCCGCCACGGCGAGTCTGGCGCGCTGCAACAGTTCGCGTCCGGCGTCGGTGAGCTCGGTCGGGCCGTCGCCGGGGACGAAGAGCGGCTCACCGGCGTCGTTCGACAGTTCGATGACCGCGGCGCTGAGGCGTTGACGAGCAACGTTCAGAGATTTGGCCGCCCGCGAGAAGCTGAGTTCCTCGGCGACTGCGACGAACCAGCGCATGCGTTCCGCGTCTGTGGGGGGCTCGGCGGTCACGCGCTCAGCGTAGGTCACGGGGACGGCACGTTAGGGTGAGCGCGTGAGTCCGGACAAGAAATCGCAGACGATGAAGCCTCTGACCGCGGCGAACAAGCTCGGGATCTATCTTCCCGCGACGCCCGAGGAGTTCCAGAATTCACCGATCACGCGCGCCGAGGTCGACGCGCTGCGCGAGACTCCCCCGTCGTGGCTCGAGGAACTGCGCCGTACCGGACCGTTTCCTCGCGATGTGGTCGCACAGAAGCTGGGCGTGTCCAACGCCGGACTCGCGCGAGGCGGCGTCTCCGACGCGATGACCGAGGACCAGATCGCAGAACTCGACGCCGATCCGCCGGAATGGCTGGTGCGCGAGCGCGCCAGCTACATCGAGGTTCAGAAGGACAATGCCCGCATCAAGGCGGATCGCGAAGCCAAGCGGGCGGCGTCGAACCGTCCGGCGAAGAACCGCTAGCGGCCACCGGCCAGGGCCAGCTCGCCGCGCCGGGCAGCGCGGTCGTCCGCACTGCCGAGAAGAATCGAGGCGAGGGCGGCGGGGTCGCGGCGCCACAGGCAGGTCATCGCGTCCAACTCCGTGGATGTGAACAGGCCCGTGTGGTGCAGGTCGGCGATCCAATCGGTGATGTCGCCTTGCGCGATGTCGATCAGCGCGTCGTAATCGACGCCGTCCGTGGCGAATTCGTCGCTGAAGATCGCGCGTACGAGCGCGAGCTGACCTGTATTGACACCGAACATCTTCGCTCCCCGACAGGAGGTACACAGGTCACCGTGACCGTGTCGACAAAGCTACGCCACTGACGGGTATTTACGCAGGTAGAAGCGATATTCTGTGAACCTCCACAGTTTCAGGCATTCGTTTTCGGGGTGGAGCGGTCGATGATCGCTGCGGTGTCGACGCCCGTGGGCAACGTTCCGAACACACTTCCCCAGTCGCCGCCGAGCCGGCTCGCGCAGAACGCATCGGCCACCGCCGGGTGTCCGGTGCGCACCAGCAACGCGCCCTGCAGCGCCAACGCCATCTCGCCGACGAGTCGGCGGGCTCGGTGTTCGACGGTCGAGAAGTCCGTGAATCCGTCCTTCAGGGACGCCACCGCAGCATCGAGTCGGTGGTCGTGACCTGCGGCGGAGTCGAGTTCGTCGAAGAAGACCTGCAACGACTCGGGCGCCTTCGCCATGGCGCGCAGCGTGTCCAGTGCCGCCACGTTGCCCGACCCCTCCCAGACCGACATCAGCGGTGCCTCTCTGTAGAGGCGCGGCATTCGCGAGTCCTCGACATACCCGTTCCCGCCGAGGCATTCGAGAGCTTCCGCGGCATGCATGGGCGCCCGCTTGCATACGAAGTACTTGCTCACCGCGAGCGATACCCGGCGCAGACTCTGCGCGTGCTCGTCACCGTTCGACGCGCGATCGGTGAGGGACGCCAGCCAGAGCGCCGCGGTGGTGGATGCCTCCGCTTCGACGGCGAGGTCCGCAAGGACGTTGCGCATCAACGGCTGGTTCACGAGGTGCTTGCCGAACGCGCTGCGATGCACGGCGTGGTGGATCGCGTTGGCGGTGCCGACGCGCATGCCGGACGCGGAGGCGATGGTGCAATCGAGCCGCGTCATGTTCACCATCTCGATGATGGTGCGGACGCCGCGCCCCTCCTCGCCGACCAACCAGGCGACGGCGTCGTCGTACTCGACCTCGCTGCTCGCGTTGGAGTGGTTTCCCAGCTTGTTCTTCAGGCGCTGCAAGAACATCGAGTTGCGGGAACCGTCGGGAAGCACGCGCGGAAGGAAGAAGCACGACAATCCCCCGGGCGCCTGCGCGAGCACCAGGAACACGTCCGACATCGGCGCGGACGTGAACCACTTGTGTCCGGTCACGCGGTAGCTGCCGTCCGATTGCGGAACGGCCCGTGTCGTTCCGGCCCGAACGTCTGACCCGCCCTGCTTCTCCGTCATCGACATCCCGGCGATCAGTCCGAGTTTGGTCTCCGGAACGGCCAGTTGCGGGTCGTAGACGCGGGAGGTGAGCGCCGGCTCGTACGCGGCAGCAAGTTTCGGGTTGTGGCGCAGCGCCGGCACCACCGCGTACGTCATCGAGATGGGGCACCCGTGGCCGGCGTCGGTCTGACCCCACACCGCCATCTTCGCTGCGCGCAGGAGATGCGCGTGCGGGTTCGGATCGATCCACGGTGCGCCGTGCAGGCCCAATTCGACTGCGGTACTCATCAATCGGTGATACGCGGGGTCGTACTCCACCTCGTCGACCCGGTTGCCGTATCTGTCATGGGTGTGCAACTCCGGCGGATGCGCCTCGGCCAGATCGCCCCACTTCTGTGCTTCGGCTCCGCCCGCGAGCGCGCCGACGCGGTGCAGCTCGTCGAGACCGTCCTGCGCACCGTCGCGGGCCAGGGCCTCGAGGACGGGCGGGTAGTCCGCGGCGTCGTAATCGACAAGCGGCGGAACCTGATTGGTGACTTCGTGCGTGGCGGTCATGACATCTCCTGCTTGATACCGATGGCTCTTCGAACGAACGTGGCAAGCGAGTCGGTCACCGCATCGCTCGACACGTGATGCGCCAACGGCATCACCAACGCCTCGGCGATCGCTCCGACGATGCATGCCGCTGTGACGGCGCTGTCCTGCTTCGGGATCGACCCCGCGTCGATGGCAACGTCTATCGACTCCGCGAGCGAATCACGGAAGGCGCGGCGGAACGCGAGACGTTCGGCCTCGACCAGCGGGTCCACGGGTTCGACCAGCAACGCATACGCCATGGTGGGCGCGCGGAGGGCCCGGTGTGCGAACACCAACATGGAGGCGACGACGGATTCGGCCGACTCATCGGTGTGTGCAGCGCGCACCGCGTCGACCTCGCGCGTACACGCGATCCGAAAGACCTCGGCGAACAGCTCGCCCTTGCTCGCGAAATGTCGGTAGACCGTCCCGGTTCCCATGTCCGCACGGGCGGCCACCGCGGAGATCGAACAGCCTGCGTACCCGTGTTCGGACACCAAAGATGCTGCGGCATCGACTATTCGAGCGCGCGAGGCCGCCAGCCGATCCTGCACTGCGGGAGTTCTGCGGTACGCCACACCAAAGAGTGAACGCGTATTCCGTTCTTGAGTCAAGAGCGGGGTATGGTCTGCCAGGTGAGATTCTCGACGACCGTGGAACTCGGCGGAAAGAACGCGACAGGATTACCCGTGCCCGAGAGTGTCGTGACATCGCTGTCCGGCAAGAAGCGATTCCCGGTGTCCGTCACCGTCGCAGGGCATACCTACGCGAGCACACTGGTGTTCTACAAGGGGCAGTTCATCGTCCCGCTGAGCGCCGAGCATCGGAGCGCAGCCGGTGTCGAAGCGGGACAAGCGGTCGAGGTCGACATCGTCCTGGACGACGCGGTGCGCACTGTAGCGGTTCCGGACGATCTCGCAACGGCGTTAGCGGACAACGGAATCAGACCCGCCTTCGACTCGCTGTCGTACTCGAACCAGCGCGCGCACGTGCTGTCCGTCGACGGGGCCAAGACCGAAGCCACCAGGACTCGCCGAATCGAGAAGGTCGTCGAGACGATGAAAGCAGGATCGTGACCACCATCGGCCTCGTCTTCGCCGCGCTCGCGGCGCTCGTCCACGTCTACATCTTCGTGCTGGAAGCGTTCCTCATCACCAAGCCTGCCGGGATGAAAACCTTCGGCGTCAAAGCCGAGGACGCGCAGACCGTCAAGCAGTGGGCGTTCAACCAGGGCTTCTACAACCTGTTTCTCGCGATCGGCACGGCAGCGGGGGTGGTCGTTCACGCGTCGGGCAGTCATACCGTGGGTTCGACGCTGATCTACTTCGGCACCGGCTCGATGCTCGCCGCGGGAACGTTGCTCGCGGTCACCGATCGCCGACTGATCCGTGGGGCGTCGGTGCAAGCGGTCCCGGCCCTCCTCGCGATCCTGTTCTTGCTCGGCGGAGGGTCCTGAACCCCGTCCGCACAGGACGGGATCAGGAAGCGGACACCAGCACCCGCACGGCCAACGGCGTGCCTTCGACAACTTTGGCGACGCCGGCACGCACCTCCGAAAGGCGCTCGAAGACGACCGGGACGTCCGCGTTCGCGTTGATGGTGACCAGCAGAGTGACCACGCGAAGGCCCTTCTCGGTGGCCGTCCGCGAGCGAGCGCTCTTGACTCCGTCGATCTCGGACGCTTCGTCGGCCGCTCGCGCCGCCACCGCGTCGACGTCGAACAACAGCGAACCGGGCTTGCCGTCGGGAAGGGCGAGCGAGACCACGGGTGCGCGGCGGGCCGGAAACTGCTTGACCAGGAGGGCCAGCCCGAGCAGCACCACGACGACGCCTCCCGCGCCGAGCGCCCACGGCCACCAGCCCTGCTCGGTGAGGTCGGTGTAGCCGCTCAGATTCAGCGAGTCGAGGGTGAAGGGCAGCCGGTCCAGCTGCCACGCCGCTGCCCCGACGCCCAGCGCGATCAGCACGAGGCCGATCAGCAAGGTCAGGAATCGGTCGAGAACGATCGCACCGCGCTTCACTTGGCTGCCTTCCGCTTGGCCGACGGGTTCTTGACGGAGACGTTCACCGACGGCGATCCCTCGAGAACGCCGACGCGACGGGTCGCGGCCTCTTCGACCGACGACCGCAGGGTGTCACCACCGATTCCGACGACGCGGACCTTGGCGCTCCGCTTCTTCACCTTCACCCGTGCCGTCTCGACACCGGGCACCTCCGTGACGGCAGTCCTGACGACCTTGCGAACGTCGTCCTTCAGGACCCAGGTGTCCGGCGATGCAGCCGGGCGGTACCGCTTGGCGCGGGGCTTGAGTGCCGCGATCACGATCAGGAGACCGACGACCGCCACGGCGATACCGGCCGCGAGCATCCACGTCGCGACGGTGGTCCCGTCGACGTGGTCGGCGACCCAGCCGGACCACGCCTGGCCGGTGATCGCGTTCGCGTAGACCAAGGCGTCTCGCACCGCGACGACGCCGAGCGCGACGAGTACGAGAGAGAGAACGAACGCGACGGGCGCAGCGGCCGGGCGGGCACGAGGGAGAAGTGCCGCCTTCAGTTCGTCTGCTGCCGTTGATGTCTCGGGGAGTTCGGACGCGCCGGCTTCCTGAACACTCGTGACGCGAACGTCGATCGATTCCGTTTCCACACCTGCGTCGGCGAGATGTCGGGTGATGTTCTCGTGCGCATCGGCGGCGACCTCGGCGGCCGACCGCGGCCAGCGGATACCGATCTCGGCCTGTGCCCGGACGTGAGAATCGTTGTTGGACACGCGCACTCGTGACACGTTTCGACGCGCCAGGCCCGAACTGCCCGTCGCCACACCATCCGTGGTGCGCATCGCCTGCGTGGCGATGCGTTCGACGACGCGATCCTTGACGGTCAACCGACCTCGTTCACCGGGCTCGGCGAGCGTTTCGGAGGGCTCCGCCTCCGGCCCAGCGGCGGGCGCATCAGCCACGGCCGCGGCCTCTCAGCAGAGAGTCGAGGTCGAGCTCGCCGTCGCGGTACGCACCCAGGGCGAACCCGGCGGCGCCGAGGATCAGCGCGATGAGGAATCCGGTGAAGCCCCCTGCCGCGGCGGCAACGGCGATCAGCAGGCCTGCCAACAGGCCGACGGTGGATGAACTCATGATGCTCCGATCGATGGTGGTTGACGCGTGAAGTTACAGATCGAAATACTTGCGGCGAGAAGGCATGCGGCGAGCTGCTTTTCGAAATCCGGCCCATGCTTGCCGACGGGCCGAAAGCCGAGCAACCCGCACCACGGTCGGTGCGGGTTCTCGTCGTGCATATCGGTTGTCGATGGCGTCCAAGGCACGCTGTAGCGAAACTTGGTCGCCGCCGACGTCCGGGTGGTGCGCCCGGATGGCCGCGCGTCGAGCGGCTCTGTACTCGCCGCTCGTGTCGTCCATGGTCATGCTGCGGTCATCCGGACGTTGGCGGTCATCTCGGCACGACATCCTCGACCACGACGTCGACCTGTCCGTCGACGATCGAGGAGACCGCTCGACGAACTCGGTCGGCGACGGTGCGGATGTCGCTGCCGAAGTCGAGTGTCACGTGCACCTCGGTGACGTTCGCCCGCGTCGTGATTCCTGCGACTCTCCTACCGGGGAGGTAGGTCCCGACTTCACCGAACATTCCTCCGTGCAAGCCCGCGACACCATCGACGGCCGTGACGGCTTCGGCGATGGTGTCGACGGGATCGACGGGCTCGGTCACTGCACTCGCGAGGTGACTTCTTCGGTGCTGCGATCGTCGGACTCTTCCTCGAAGAGGTAGACGTCGTGCACCGTGATGTTCACCTCGGTCACTTCGAGGCCGGTCATGCGCTCCACGGCGGCGATGACGTTACGGCGAATGCCGGACGCCAGATCCGCGATCGAGACGCCGTAGTCGGCGACGATGTCGATGTCCACTGCTGCCTGACGCTCGCCGACCTCGACGGAGACGCCCTGCGAGTGGTTGACGCGTGCGCCCGGAATGCGTTCGCGCAGTGCGCCGATCGCGCGGGTTGCGCCGCCGCCGACGTCGTGGACGCCCTGAACCTCGCGGGTCGCGATCCCGGCGATCTTGGAGACGACCACATCGGCGATCGTCGTGCGACCGTCCGATGCGACGAGCTTTCCAACCAGATCCTTGGATGCGCCCGTGGACGTGTCACCCTTGTCAGCGACACTTGATGCTGTGGTCATCGAAGTCGATCCTTCCGTTCGTGTGGTTGTTCGCTCATTGAGTCGCGGCGGAGTCCTGAAAGCGCACGTTACCGTGACGTGGCTCACACCGTGAACCCTGCGATCGCGGCGAACAGGACCGACGACGATCTCGTTCGGTCCGCGACACTCGGCGATCGGGGTGCGTTCGACGACATCGTGCGCAAGCACGGCCCGGCGATGTACCGCTACGCGCTGAACATGTTGTCGGACCCCGGCGCGGCAGAGGAAGCGGTGCAGGACGCGTTCGTCGCCGCCTGGAAAGGCTTGGACGACTTCAGGTCCGACGCCAAGCTACGCACGTGGCTGTTCGGCATCACCGCCCACAAATCGATCGACGCGCGTCGGCGCCGAATTCCGAAACCCACCGAGGACTGGATCTTCGAGACGGTGGTCGCCGACGCGTCCTCCGGCCCCGAGGCGCAGCTGTCGGGTTCGGAATTTTTGTCGGCCCTGCGCGAGGCTCTCGCCACCCTGCCGGAGCGCCAACGCGCCTGCTGGTTGCTTCGCGAGGTCGAGGGACTGTCGCAGGTGGAGATCGGTCAGATCCTGAAGATGTCGCCCGGCGCCGTCCGCGGCCAACTGAACAGAGCGCGCACCGCGCTGAGAGAGAGGATGGCGACATGGCAGTGAATCAGTCGCAGCAGTTGGACGAGGTCCTCGACCGCGCCGCACGTGAACTTCGCGACGAGGAGCAGCCGAGCTGGCTCGAACTGAGCAGCCGCATTCTGACCAGCGTCCGCGACACCACGCGCCGGTCCTGGCCCCTCGATGCTCAGTTCCCGACAGCCGAGAACGGCGACACCCTGCGCGTCAGCGACATCGTCGTTCGTCTCGAAGTCGTCCGCGGCGTCGACATTCCCGGTTGCTCCGTCACGTCCGTCGACCTTCGCATCGACGGCCACGCGTGCACCGGGGTGTCGATCGGACTGACGGCCGAGTACGGCGTCGACATCCAGGAATTGGCGCGCACGGTTGCCCGTCTCGCGGCCGACTCCGTCAACACCGCCCTGGGAACGACGCTGACCGCGGGCGACGTCGACGTGAACGTCCTCGACGTCTCCCTTCCGGGCGAGTAACACCTTCCCGACGAAAAGCACCTGTACCCTCCGTTCACACTTACCTTTCGGAGGTCACTCTTGTCCAAGTCCCTCTCGGCAACCATCGACGTCGACGCCTCCCCCGCCGCGGTGTGGACCGTCGTGTCCGATCTGAAGCGCATGAGCGAGTGGAGCCCGCAGTGCCGGGTGATGAAGGTGCTCGGCGGTGACGTGAAGGTCGGCGCCCGCACGATCAACCTCAACCAGCGTGGGCCACTGTTCTGGCCCACGTCGAGCAAGATCCTGCGGTTCGAGGAGAACACGGCGCTGGCGTTTCGAGTGGTCGAGAACCACACCGTCTGGTCGTACACGCTCGAAGAGATTCCGACCGGAACGCGGGTGACCGAGCGCCGCGAAGCCCCCGGCGGAACGAGCGGACTCTCGAACTTCCTCGTCGCCCGCGTGCTCGGCGGCATCGACGAGTTCGACGACGAACTCGTCGCCGGAATGAACGCGACGCTCCGCAAGATCAAGAATGCGGCAGAACGGACTCGTACCGTGGAGGCATGACCCGCATACACCCGACAGGCCGACGCCTGTTCCTTGCCGTGACCGCCGGTGCCCTCGCCCTCACGACCGCGTGCTCGTCCGGGGGGAGCAGCGCCGATGCGGGTCCGGTCTCGAGCACCGCCGCCCCTTCCACCTCGTCCGAGTCCGCCGCTGCCGACTCACCAGCGACCCAACCTGCGGCCGGACCACCGCCGGACGTCGACGTGACCGTCCTTGCGTCCGGTCTCGATCACCCGTGGGACGTCGTGCGGGCACCCGACGGCACCATCCTCACGGGCGAGCGGTCGGGCAGGTTCGTCGCGATCGGGGCCGACGGTCAGCAGCGGACGGTGGCCGCCGACATGACGGACTTCTTCGCGGGCAGCGAAACGGGTCTGATGGGAATCGCCCTCGCCACCGACTTCGCGTCGACTCGCACGCTCTACACCTGCCAGGGGTTCGAAGACTCGTCCACGACGGACATCCGCGTCCAGTCGTGGACGGCGGCACCCGACTGGTCCTCGCTCACGCCCGTGCGCACGGTCGTCGACGGATTTCCGGTGACGTCCGGCCGCCACGGCGGCTGTCGCATTCTTCCCCGTGACGACGGAACACTCCTGATCGGAACGGGAGACTCCGCGCAGGCGTCCGTCCCACAGGATCGGAACTCGTTGGGGGGCAAAGTGCTTCGGGTCGATGCGGTGACCGGACAGCCGCCCGCCGACAACCCCGATCCGACCAGCCCCATCTTCACGCTCGGCCACCGCAACGTTCAGGGACTCGCGGCCCGGCCCGGAAGCGACCAGGTCTTCTCCGTCGAGCAGGGAACGTCGCGTGACGACGAGGTCAACCTCCTAGAGTCCGGCGCCAACTACGGATACCGGCCGGACCGCAACGGCAACGGGTACGACGAATCCGTCGCGATGACCGACCCCGAGCGCGTCCCGGGAGCTCTCGCGGCAACGTGGAGTTCCGGTCCAGCCACCGTCGCCACAGCAAGTGGATCCTTCCTCACCGGCGCGGCCTGGGGTTCGTGGAACGGAGCTCTCGCCGTCGGCGTCCAGAAGGACATGGAGGTGCTGCTTCTGCAGATCTCCGACGACGGGAAGACGGTGACGAACGAGGCGAAGATAGACGCGCTCAGCGGAACTCACGGTCGAATCCGAACCGTGTCGGCGCAGCCCGACGGTTCTCTGCTTGTGACGACCGACAACGGAGACAACGAAGACGAAGTTCTTGTTGTGACTCCGAAGTGACATCTATTTGTGACCGTTTTTCGGTTGAAACGGCAAACGCCGGGGTAAAACTCACTGCGCGGCTCGAAACACGAGCCTGCAACGAGTCGGAAGCAGGGTTCACATGTTGGGTCTAGGAATCATCGGCTGGATCATCATCGGCGGATTGGCTGGCTGGATCGGCAGCAAGATCATGAAGACCGATGCTCAGCAGGGCATCATCTTGAACATCGTGGTGGGAATCGTGGGCGGACTACTCGGCGGATTCCTCCTGCGCGTGCTCGGTGTCGACGTCCAGGGCGGCGGGCTGATCTTCAGCTTCATCACCTGCCTCGTCGGTGCGATCATCCTGCTGTTCATCGTCAAGGCAGTGACGGGTCGCAGTCGGGTCTGATCCCACTCACCATCCGGAACACGGGGCCTCTCACGTAAAGTGACGGAGGCCCCGTTTTCTGTGTCCGGGGCACGCAGTCGAGAGTAAGAGGAGATCGTGGCGCGCCGACCCGAACCGAATGGCACGCCTCCGAGCACCGGCATCGGTCACGTCGTGGACCTCGTCCGAAGCTCGGTTCCACCGCTGCATCCCGAGGGAATCCGCTTCGTCGCGCCGCCGCTGGTGCTGGCCGCGCTCGGTCGTAAGCACCCGCTCGTTCGCCGCACCGGACTGGTGACGGCCGCCGCGATCGGCACCTTCTTCCGCCACCCACCGCGGGTCCCACCGAACCGCGCCGGAGTGGTCGTCGCTCCCGCGGACGGCACCGTGGCACTCGTCGACACCGCCGTCCCGCCCGCGGAGCTCGACCTGGGCGCCGAGCCCGTGCCGCGGGTGAGTATCTTCCTGTCCATCCTCGACGTGCACGTTCAGCGCAGCCCCGTCACCGCCGCCGTGCAGTCCGTCGTACACCGGTCCGGGCAGTTCCTGTCCGCCGACCTGGCCGACGCCAGCGAGGTCAACGAGCGCAACAGCATGCACCTTCGCACCCCGGACGGCCACGACATCGCGGTCGTGCAGATCGCCGGCCTGATCGCCCGCCGCATCGTCTGCCACGCGAAGGCCGGCGACACTCTGCCCATCGGAGACACCTACGGCTTGATTCGCTTCGGATCACGCGTCGACACCTACTTCCCGCCGAGCACAACACTTCTCGTGACCGTCGGTCAACGGGCGGTGGGCGCCGAAACGGTCTTGGCCGAGCTTCCGAGAAAGCATTCGGTGTGAGCAAACCCGCCGTCACTGCATCCGAACGAAATCGGCCAGAGCGCAGCCGACCGGTCCGGCTGCTCCCGAGCGCTGTCACCATCATGGCCCTCTGCGCCGGTCTGTCGGCGGTCAAGTTCGCGCTCGACGGGAACCCCGGGCTGTCGTTGGCGATGGTCGGCGCTGCCGCGGTCCTCGACTCGCTCGACGGTCGCATCGCCCGCCTGCTCGACGCGACGAGCAAGATGGGAGCCGAGCTGGATTCTCTCGCCGACGCCATCTCCTTCGGTGTCGCGCCCGCCCTCGTGCTCTACGTGACCCTCCTCGAAGGCAGCAGCGGCGGGTGGGTCATCGCGCTCGTCTACGCGGTCAGCATCGTGTTGCGGCTGGCACGTTTCAACACCCTGCTCGACGACGACAGCCGGCCACCCTTCGCCGGTGAATACTTCACCGGCGTACCGGCTCCGGCGGGCGCACTGGTGGCGCTCTTCCCGTTGGCGGCCGATCAACAGTGGGGCGACGGGTGGTGGGACTCGTTCTACGTCGTCGCCGTGTGGATGGTTCTGACTGCCGGCCTGATCGTCAGCCGCATTCCGACGCTCGCGCTCAAGACGGTGTCCGTGCCGCCTCGGCTCGCAGCCGGCCTCCTGGTGCTCGTGGCACTCGGCGCCGCCCTGCTCATCACCTACCCGTTCGTCCTGGTGATGATCCTCATCGTCGTGTACCTGATCCACATTCCGTTCGCGGTGCGGTCCCAGCGTTGGGTCGCTGCGCGGCCGGAGGCATGGGAATCCAAGCCCGCCGAGCGCCGAGCGGTCCGCCGCGCCACCCGGCGGCGTCAGCCCGCGGGACGACGAGCGTCGTCGGCGCGTCTCGGTCTCCGCCGCCCGCGCTAGAGCTTCAGGAACGCATCCACCAGCTGCCCACATGCGATCCGTGACTGCGCTTCCCGTGCAGCGACGTCGGCGGTGAGGGCCGGCACGTCGACCTCCGCCTCGACCTGCTCCCGCTCTCCGCGTCGTTCCCATCCCTGCGCCCACGATTCGAACACGTCCGCGTCGATCTCCGGATGGAACTGGATGCCGAGGTGCCGCCCGTGGACGAAGGCCTGCTCTGCCGCTGCCGTCCGGGCGATGGACGTCGCACCGGGAGGGATGGTGAACGTGTCGTAGTGAAACTGCATCCACGGGCCGGGTGCGATGAGCGCGGGGTCGTCGGACTCTACGGTGACGAACCCGATCTCCTCCTGGTCCGCTCGGCGCACACTTCCGCCGAGCGCACGCGCGAGCAGCTGACCACCGAAACACACGCCGAGGGTCGGAATCTCATGCGCAACAGCCTGTTCGACGAACTCGATCTCGGCGGCGAGCCACGGCAGCGTGTCGTCGTACGCCGCGTCCGGTGACCCCATGAGCACCACGACGTCCACGCCGTCCAGCGAGGGCGTGGACCCGTCGGATTCGAAGGTCACCGCCTCGACCTCGTATCCACGCTCGCGCAGGGCAGGGGCGATCGAGCCGATGTTCCGGACTCCGAGACCGTGGTCGCGTTCGTGGAAGACGACGAGTGCGTGGGGCATGTCCGCACTTTATCGCGGCTAGTCTGGGGTGGGTGACAACCAATCACGACCGACCGGGGTCCGACCTGCGAGCACAACTGGCGCTGACCATTCGCCTCACCACATCCGCCGCCGACGCCCGCCGAGGTGTCGTGCGGATCCACGCCGAGGTGCTCGCTGCCCTCGGCCTCCGCGAATGGGACGCTGTCGCGCTCGTCGGCGCACGCCGCACCGCCGCCGTCGTCGCGCTCGCTCCCGACGGAACACCCACCGGTACAGCGTTGCTCGACGACGTGACCCTCTCCAACGTGGGGCTGAAAGAGAACGCGTCGGTGGTGGTGTCGCCGGTGACCGTCTACGGGGCCAAGACCGTGACGGTGTCCGGATCGACATTGGCCAGCTCGTCGATCACCCCCTCGACTCTGCGAGAAGCGCTGTTGGGCAAAGTGTTGACGGTCGGCGACACGGTATCGCTTCTGCCTCGCGACCTCGGACCGGGGACCAGTACCAGCGCCACGAGCCAAAGCCTGTCGCGCGCCTTCGGAGTCACCTGGACCACCGAGTTGCTCACCGTCACCGCGGTGACGCCATCGGGCGGCCCGGTGAGTGTGCAACCCAATTCGGGGGTCGGATGGGTCGGCTCGGTCGTGGGCCTTCAAGGCTTCGCTGCGATGGACCAAGGCTTTGCTGCGATGGACATAGCCGACCGTCCTGCTGAAGCCGGGTCGGCTGCACCGACGGTGTCCGCGGCGCCGCGTATCCCAGTCGACGACCTCATCGGCTCGCGGGCGCAGGCGTCCAAGCTGCACGAGTGGCTCGACCTCGCCCTCGACCAGCCGGAATTGTTGCGAACCCTGGGTGCCACACCGAGACTGGGCGTCCTGATCACCGGACCCGGCGGAGTGGGCAAGGCCACGATGGCACGCGCCGTGAGTGCCGAACGGGTGGTGATCGAACTCGACGGTCCGACGGTGGGGTCGCTCGCCGCCGAAGGTCGACAGTCCGCGGTGGCCGCCGCCGTCGACCGTGTCCGCAGCGGTGGTGTCCTACTGATCACCGACGTCGACGCCCTGCTGCCATCGACACCGGAACCCGTTGCGGCGCTGATACTCGAGCATTTGCGTGAGATCGTGAACGTTGCCGGAACGGCGCTGATCTGTACGACGGCGCACCCGGATTCGACCGACGCGCGGCTGCGCTCGCCGGATATCTGCGACCGTGAGCTGTCACTTCCGTTGCCCGACGGCACTATCCGGGCCGCCCTGCTCGACGTGCTGCTCCGGAAGGTTCCGAAGTCCGACCTCGTGTTGGCCGACATCGCTTCGCGAACACCGGGTTTCGTGGTTGCCGACCTCGCAGCGCTGTGCCGGGAGGCGGCATTGCGGGCAGCGTCGCGGGCGAGCAGGGACAAGGCCGAACCCGAACTCACCCAGGACGATCTGGTCGGAGCGCTGGACGTCGTTCGACCGCTGTCCCGTTCGGGCACAGAGGAACTCGCGGTGGGCAGTCTGACTCTCGACGACGTCGGCGACATGGTCGAGACCAAGCAGGCTCTCACCGAAGCGGTGCTGTGGCCACTGCGACACCCGGACTCGTTCGCACGACTCGGTGTCGACCCCCCGCGCGGCGTACTGCTCTACGGACCTCCGGGTTGCGGCAAGACGTTCGTCGTCCGCGCCCTCGCCAGCTCGGGTCAACTCAGCGTGCATGCCGTCAAAGGTGCCGAGCTGATGGACAAGTGGGTCGGTGCGTCCGAGAAAGCGGTGCGCGAACTGTTCGAACGCGCGCGCAACTCGGCGCCGTCACTGATCTTCCTCGACGAAGTGGACGCGCTGGCGCCGCGTCGCGGACAGAGCTCGGATTCGGGGGTGTCCGATCGGGTGGTCGCCGCGCTGCTGACCGAACTCGACGGGGTGGAACCACTGCGCAACGTGGTGGTGCTCGGCGCAACCAACCGCCCCGAGCTCATCGACCCGGCGCTATTGCGGCCCGGCCGACTGGAGAAGCTGGTGTTCGTCCCGCCGCCGGATGCTCAGGCGCGCAGGGCAATTCTCGCTACCTCGTCGAAATCCATCCCGCTCGCGCCGGAGGTCGACCTGGACGCCCTCGCGGACGAACTCGACGGATATTCGGCGGCCGACTGTTCCGCGGTGCTCCGCGAAGCCGCTCTGGCCGCAATGCGGCGCAGCGTCGACGCGGCGACCGTATCGGCCGCCGACGTCGACGCTGCGAGGCTCGCTGTACGCCCGTCCCTCGACCCGGTTCAGGTGGAGGCGTTGCGGATGTACGCGGAGAACCGGTGAGTGTGAGTTACTTCCAGCGACCCAGAACGTCGTTCGCGTACTCGCCGAGCACCATCTGCCACGTCGGGCCGAAGCTGACGCGTGCCACACCGAGCGGTCCGAACGAAGCCTTCTCGCTGTTCTTCGCGTGACCGATGGCGTTGACCGGCTTGGGAAGTTCCGACGTCAGACGCTTCTGATCGGCGTCGCTGTGGAAACCGACGGGGTAGAGCACATCGGCTCCGGCCGTGGCGGCCAGCTTCAGCCGGTCGATGGCACGGTCGACGCGGTCGTTCTCGTCACCGATCTGCTTCACGAAGAGGTCGGTGCGGGCATTGATCACCACGTGGACGTCGGTGGCGTCCGAAGCCGCACGCAATGCGCCGACGAAGTCGGCATGTTCCTGAGCTTCGCGCAGACGTCCACCCTCGCCGTGAACGGTGTCCTCGATGTTGAGGCCGACTGCACCGGCCTCGATCAGACCGTCGATCAGCCGCTTCGGATCCTCGCCGTATCCGGACTCGATGTCGACGGAGATCGGGACGTCGACCGCGCTGGTGATCTGGACGATGCGGGCGAGAAGCTCGTCGAAGGTGATGCCTTCGTTGTCGGGCTTGCCGATCGAGTCCGACACCGGGTGGCTGCCCACGGTCAGAGCCGTGAATCCGGCGGACACGGCCAGGTTGGCGGACCATGCGTCCCACACGGTGGGGAGGATGACCGGGTTGCCCGGCTGGTGGAGTTCGAGCAGCGTCGTTGCTTTCGAGCTGAGAGTCGTCATGTCCCGATGCAACCACGCCCAGTAGGAGAACAATTCCCCATTCACGGAATCGACCGATAGATTCCACTGTGATGTCACGTTTCCAGCACGTCCGCCCGGCACTGCTCGTCGTCACGGCTGTCCTCACGGGCGTACTGGGCGGTTTCGTCTTCGCCAGTCCGCGCAGCGACGGCTGGGTGTTCAACGCCTCCCTCGACGACACCGCCGGATGGTTGACGGCGCAGGCAACCGCCACGAGTGTCGGAGCATTCGTCGTCGTCCTCAGCTACGCGCTCTGGTCCTGGTTCTCTTCGACCAGCCCGCGTCCGCTCTGGGTCGTCATCACGATCACCGCGATCCTCGTCACCTTCGTCAAGGTCACCGTCCCGGACGCTGCGAGCGTCGACGTCCTCACGTTCCTGCACATCCTGAAGTGCTGTGCTGCAGGCGTTCTCGTCGGCACTGCGGCCTACGCGGTACGGCGGTCCAGACCGGGATGGGTTGCTCTCGCCGGCGGCGTGAGCGGAGGTTACCTGCTGTCCGCGACGCAGGGCGTCGTCGACGGGTTGTCCAACCAGTACGCTCCGTCGTTCCCCTACAGCTCCAGCGTCTTCGGTGAAGCGGCGTGGTGGCTGCTGGTCGCCGTGGTCGTGACCGCAGTCGCGTGCACCGTGGAGCCGCCGCAATCGCAGGACGCCCCTCCCGGCCCGGACCGATCGGTCGCCCTCCGCATGGTGATGTACGCAGCGATCGTCGCCGTGGTGGGCCGCGTCGTTGCAGCCGTGATCGTCCGCCGCATTCCGGACGGTGGCTACGGGCTGTGGGTGGTCGCAGCCGTGTGTGTCGCGGCCTTCGTGGTGACGGTCGACGTGGTGAGTAAGCGGTGGGATCATCACGACGCCCGGTTGCCCCTCGCTGCCGTCGCCGTGACCGCGTCGTCCGTGTCGGTGTGGTCGTCTTTGCGTGCTGCGCAACAGCTTCCGCAGTTCATCCCGTTCTTCGGCGGCATCGGGGCTCTGGTGCTGGCCGCGGCTCTCGCGTGGCGGGTACGCCGGCGAACGATGCCGTGGCTGGGTCTGGGTCTGCTCGCCGCGTCCCCACTCGTCTCCGCTCTCGTTCGATCCGAGGTCGAGTCCGTCGCCGCAGTGGTCCTCACCGGGTTCGGCGCGACGCTGCTCATCGGCTCGTTGACCATCCCTGCGGACGCCGGCAACGGTGACGACTCGGTGCGAGCCCTCGCCGTCGCGATACCGGGAATGGCGGGGGTGTTCGCAACGGCGGCGATGCTGCCGAGCAACACGGAGTTGGTGGGTGCGTCGTTGGCAGAACTGTTCGACGACAGCACGTCGATACTCGGCTACACCCGAGACACCTTCAGTACAGCGGACAGGTTCGGCGAGTGGCTGATGTTCGCCGTCGTCGCGTACTGCGCTCTGCGAATCGCCATGTCGCGCCCGAAGCCTGCACCGATGCCAGAAGCGCTGTGACGGTAGATCGTCTCGACCGTCAGGCCTTCGACGCCAAGTACGCCTTTCCTCGCGGACTGATCCGATACCCGACCTCCAACGATTCCGTCAGCCCCAACTCCTTGAGCTGACGCACCCGACGCTTGAAGGGCGCACGCTCCCACCCGAACTGATCGGCGATGATCGTCGACAGCACCGCCGGCTGAGCGTCGATGGCGTAGAGGATGTCCATGGCCCACGGCTTGTGACTCAAGGCCTCGTCCAGACCGCCGACGTCCGTCGATTCGCGCAGCGCGATGCGGTGATCCTCGCCCGCGAAGACCAGGCCGATGCGATAGGTGTCGCCGCCCTTCTTCGCGAGGAATTCTTTCAAGTCGGTCAGTGAAGCAAAGCCGGCCGCCAGTGCATCGGCTCGCGATACTCGTCCGACCTTGTCGACAGAGGTCACCTCGACGACTCCGCGGCGCGTGCGCAGCTGGGTGCCGACGAGTACGCGGGGCCGGTCCCACGCGCGGAACGTGAAGGTGATGAGGCCGGCGATGATCCCGTCGAGCGTGGCGTTGTCGAAGCGCATGTCAGGAAATGATGCCGTCTCGCTGCAACCGGCGGAAGACCGACATCGACCCCGGCGCGACGTCGGACCGCGCCTGCAGCAGTCGCCCTTCGTTCACATACGCGAGTGCCGCCGTACGAATAATCACGCTCATCGCGGAACACGGTAGCGCGGCACAGTAGTATGAGGAGGTCTTCGATTCAAGACACCCCGCCGCCCACAATTCACGACGGAGTGCCTGTTGCTTGTAATTCTCATTGCCCACCTCGTTGCGGCGCTGTTGGCCCCTGCGCTGATCCACCGATTCGGCCGTAACTCGTTCTTCGTGCTCGCCGCGGTTCCCCTGGCGAGTCTGGTCTGGGTCTTCGCGAACTGGAACACCGAACAGCGCCTGCAGATCGAGTGGGCCCCCGGCCTGTCGATGAACTTCGACATGCGGTTCGACTCGTTGTCGGCGGTCATGTCGACCCTTGTCCTCGGCGTGGGCGCGCTGATCCTGGTCTACTGCACCCGTTATTTCGAGAACGACGAACCCCGGCTCGGCATCTTCGCCGCCGAGATGGTCGCGTTCTCCGGTGCCATGTTCGGCCTGGTGACCAGCGACAACATGCTGATCCTCTACATCTTCTGGGAACTGACGACGGTGCTGTCGTTCCTGCTCGTCGGCCACTACGCGGAGCGCGCGTCGAGCCGTCGGGCCGCGACGCAGGCGTTGCTCGTCACCACCGCCGGCGGTCTCGCGATGCTCGTCGGCATGATCGTGCTGGGTCAGGTCGGCGGCAGTTACAACCTCTCCGACCTAGTGGCGAACCCGCCGGACGGGTGGCTCGCCGGCGTCGCAATAGTCCTGATTCTGATCGGTGCGCTCAGCAAGTCCGCCATCGTGCCGATGCACTTCTGGCTGCCGGGCGCCATGGCTGCGCCGACTCCGGTCAGCGGATACCTGCACGCCGCGGCCATGGTGAAAGCCGGCATCTACCTCGTCGCCCGGCTGGCACCGGGGTTCGCCGATTCGGCCCCGTGGCGGGTGACCGTCCTGACGCTCGGGTTGGGGTCGATGCTCCTCGGCGGGTGGCGTGCACTCCGCGTCCACGACCTGAAACTGGTCCTCGCGTTCGGCACGGTGAGTCAGCTCGGATTCCTGATCGCGCTGGTCGGACTCGGGTCGCAGACTGCGATGCTCGCCGGCCTCACGATGGTCATCGCTCACGGCTTCTTCAAGGCCACCCTGTTCATGGTCGTCGGCGTCATCGATCACTCGACCGGGACGCGGGACATCCGCAAGCTCGCCCACCTCGGGAAGAAGGCGCCACTACTCGGGGCCATCGCAGCCCTGGCGGCAGCGAGCATGGCGGGCCTGCCGCCGTTCATCGGCTTCGTCGGCAAGGAAACTGCGTTCGAATCCGTCCTGCACACCGATGTCCTGAACCCGACGGTGGCCCTCGTGGTGCTGGCCGCGATGGTGGTCGGCTCGATCCTCACGCTCGCCTACAGCGTTCGTTTCGTGTGGGGTGCGTTCGGGCGCAAGCAGCTCCGTGCACCGAGTCCGGCCGTGGCGAAGATGCACGCTCCCGGTCCGCTGTTCCTGTTCCCGCCGCTGTTCCTCGCCGTCCTCGGCGCGGTCGCCGGGCTGGGCGCGCACTGGGTCGACCCGATCCTCTCGCCGTACACCAAGACGCTGCCGCTGGGGAACGAGGAGGAGTACCACCTCGCCCTGTGGCACGGATTCAACGTCCCGCTCGCGCTGACGGTGGTGGTGATCGTCGGCGGTCTCGCCGTCTACCTCGCCCACCGCAGAGTGGCGCGCTTGCGTTTCGCCAAGCCCCCGTTGGGCAACGCCGACCGCATCTACGACGGTGTCCTGCGGTCGATGGACATGATCTCGCTTCGTCTGACCGGCACCACGCAGCGCGGTTCGTTGCCTCTCACCCAGGCCACCATCCTGGTCACCACCGTCCTGTTCCCGGTGATCGTGCTGGCCACCTTCACCCGCACCGGCATCGAACTTCGCCTGTGGGACACGCCGATCCAGCTCGTCGTCGGTGCGGTGATGATCGCCGCCGCGCTCGGCACCACCGTCATGCGCAACCGTCTCGCGGCCGTCGTTCTCATGGGCATCACCGGCTACGGCTGCGGCGTCATCTTCGCTTTGCACGGTGCGCCGGACCTCGCGCTCACCCAGTTCCTCGTCGAGACCCTGACCCTCGTGGTCTTCGTCCTCGTCCTGCGCAAGCTCCCCGCCGAGGTCGACGAACGAAAGTCGATCGGGCACAAGGGCCCTCGCATCCTGCTCGCGCTCGCCGTCGGTACCACCGTCGCCGTGCTGGGTGGGTACGCCATGAATGCCCGCAACTCGCGGCCCATCGCCGAGCTGCTTCCCGATCTCGCCTACTACTTCGGTGACGGCCGGAACACGGTCAACGTTCTCCTGGTCGACATTCGCGCCTGGGACACCCTCGGCGAGATCTCGGTGCTGCTCGTCGCAGCCACCGGCGTCGCTTCGCTGGTGTTCCGTAACCGGCGGTTCGGCAGCGCTCCCAAGGTGTCCGACGCACCGGGCGCCATGGACTCCGAGCAGGCGGCCGACGAGATCACCTGGCTCAGCGGAAGCGAACTGCTCGACCCGCGCCAACGCATCCTCGTCCTCGAGGTCACCACTCGGCTGATCTTCCCCACGATGATGGTGCTGTCCGTCTACTTCTTCTTCAGCGGCCACAATGCGCCGGGCGGCGGTTTCGCCGGCGGCCTCACCGCCGGGCTCGCCCTCGTGCTCCGCTACCTGGCCGGGGGTCGATACGAGATCGGCGAGACCGTCCCGATCGACGCCGGCAAGATCCTCGGACTCGGGTTGTTCTTCGCCGGCGGTACCGCGTTGGCGTCGTTGTTCCTCGGCGCGCCGGTCCTGTCGTCGGCAACCTTCGAGGTGACGCTTCCGGTTCTCGGTGACATCAAGCTCGTGACCGCGTTGTTCTTCGACGTCGGCGTCTACCTCATCGTGATCGGACTGGTTCTGGACGTGCTGCGAAGTCTCGGTGCCCGACTCGACGCACAGGTGGAGGTGAAGCAGCAGTGACCGCCAACCTCGCTCTCCTCGTCGTCGTCGGTGCTCTCGTCTCGGTCGGGGTGTACCTCCTCATCGAACGCAGCATCACCCGAATGTTGTTGGGCTTGATGCTCGTCGGCAACGGAATCAATCTGCTGCTGCTCACCGCCGGTGGAACCGCGGGATCTCCGCCCATCTTCGGACGCACGTCCGACACCGCGCAGAGCGACGCGGATCCCCTGGCCCAGGCCATGATCCTGACCGCAATCGTGATCACGATGGGTATCGCGGCCTTCGTGCTGGCGCTCGCCTACCGCTCGTACACGATCAATGTCGCGGACACCCTCGAGGACGACCCCGAGGACAAGAAGATCTCACAGCGACGCACTCCTGCCGACGCACCCGATCACGACCGGTCGGACGACCCGGTCACGGGCGAACCCAGCTTCGGCGGCGACGCGTTCGACAAGGACGGGAACCCCATTCCACTCGAAAAACTGGAGAACATCGAGGACCTGGAGTGCTACGTCGACCTGCACGACGGGGATTTCGACGACGACGACTTCGACGACGATGACAGCACGTCGGGCGCCGAGTCGAGGTCCGAGTCATGACCCTGTCCTCCTCGTTGACCGGCGTCCTGACGCCGCTTCCCGTCCTGCTTCCGCTGCTCGCCGCGGCAGCGTGCCTCGTCGTCGGCCGGCGTCCCCGCGCCCAACGACTCCTCGCGCTCTCGGCTCTGATCGCCGTCGTCGCCATCTCGGGGATACTGCTCTTCCTGGCGGACCGCGACGGGACCACGGCCGTGCAGGTCGGTGGTTGGGAATCACCCGTCGGCATCACCCTCGTGGTCGATCGCCTGTCCGCCTTGATGCTCGTGGTGTCGACGATCGTGCTGCTGGCGGTCATGGTGTACGCGGTCGGTCAGGGCATTCGAGACGGCAGCGACGACCAGCCCGTGTCGATCTTCCTGCCGACCTACCTCGCCCTGACGGCCGGTATCTGCAACGCATTCCTGGCCGGTGACCTCTTCAACCTGTACGTCGGATTCGAAGTGCTGCTGGCCGCGTCGTTCGTGTTGTTGACCCTCGGCGCCAGCGCCGATCGAGTGCGCGCGGGTGTGTCCTACGTGATGGTGTCGATGGTGTCGTCGCTCATCTTCCTGGCGGGCATCGGCTTCGCGTACGCAGCGACGGGCACGCTCAACCTCGCGCAGATGGCGCTGCGTATGGACACCGTCCCCGAGGGCACCCGGCTGGCCATCTTCGCGGTCCTGTTGGTGGCGTTCGGCATCAAGGCTGCGGTGTTCCCGCTGTCGGCCTGGCTCCCCGACTCGTACCCGACGGCTCCGGCCCCGGTCACCGCGGTGTTCGCGGGCCTGCTGACCAAGGTGGGCGTTTACGCCGTCATTCGGGCGCATACCCTGCTGTTCCCCGGTGGCCAGCTCGACAACGTGCTGTTGATCTGTGGTCTGCTGACGATGATCGTGGGCATCTTCGGTGCCATCGCGCAGAGCGACATCAAACGCCTGCTGTCGTTCACGCTCGTCAGTCACATCGGGTACATGATCTTCGGCGTCGCGTTGTCGACCAAGTCCGGCCTGTCCGGTTCGGTGTACTACGTTGCGCACCACATCATCGTGCAGACGACGCTCTTCCTCGTCGTCGGACTGATCGAGCGTCAGGCGGGCTCGTCCTCGCTGCGGCGACTCGGCGGGCTCGCTGCGGCGAGTCCGCTGCTGGGTGTGATCTTCCTGATCCCCGCCCTCAATCTCGGTGGTATTCCGCCGTTCTCGGGGTTCATCGGCAAGGTTGCTCTTCTGCAGGCCGGCGCTGCGCAGGGCAGCGCTCTCGCGTGGATTCTGGTCGGTGGCGGCACGTTGACGTCGCTGCTCACTCTGTACGTGGTGGCCCGCGTCTGGACCAAGGCGTTCTGGCGCCCCCGCGCCGACGCGCCCGACGGTGACCTGTCCGACGCCACTCCCTCTGCGCTGCTGGACGATTCGTCCGACATCGACTTCGCGACGCGAGAGAGCGTGGGCCGCATGCCCGTGGCGATGCTGGTGCCGACGATCGCGCTGGTGGGCGTCGGCCTCGCGCTGACGGTCTTCGCGGGGCGGTTCATCGGGATCAGCGACCGCGCGGCGGAGGACCTGCAGGATCGATTGGTGTACATCACCGCGGTGCTCGGCACCACCGACGACCCAGTGGAGGCGGGACGATGACGTTGCTGAACCGAACTCGCGTACTGCGGCTCTTCGTCCTGTTGTGGCTGACCTTCGTGTGGGTGCTGTTGTGGGGCAACGTCAGTGCCGCGAACATCCTCGGCGGACTCGCCGTCGGCGCCGTGGTCATGGTGGCGCTGCCGCTCCCGCGTGTCGACGTCGAAGGGCGTGTCCACCTGCGCGCCGTGGTCAAGCTAATCGCCGTCGTCCTGTACTACTCGGTGATCTCCAGCGCCCAGGTCGCCTGGGCCGCACTACGTCCCGGCCCGCCGCCGATCACGGGCGTGCTCAGACACCGGGTGTCCATCCAGTCCGATCTGGTGCTCACGCTGCTGATCGACGCACTGAATCTGGTGCCCGGAACCATGGTGCTCGAGATCGACAAGCGCCGCCGCCTGCTCTACGTCCATGTTCTCGACGTGGGCACCGAGAAGTCGGTCGAGCAGTTCCGGCGCATCATCGGCAAGTACGAGCAGTACTTCATCGAGTCGTTCGAACGGCCGTCGGACTGGAAGCCGGCACCCTGGCACCGCGACGAGTACGAGGGGAGTTCGCCCGAATGACAACGGTTCTCGTCATTGCCGGTGTGCTGTTGCTGGTTGCGGCAGTGATCACCTCCTACCGCCTGCTGGCCGGACCCAACACCCTCGACCGCCTGGTCGCGGTCGACACTCTGATCGCACTCGCCGCCTGCGGCATCGCGACCTGGGCGGTCTACAGCCGTGACACGACGCTGGTCCCGGCCATCGTGGCACTGTCTCTGGTCGGCTTCGTCGGCTCGGTCAGCGTCGCCCGATTCCGCGTCGCCGATATCGAACTCGGCGACGGTGTCGCCAAGGAGGACCGATGAACCTGGTACTCGACATCGTCTCGGGGTTCTTCATCCTCGTCGGGGCGATCCTGGCCTTCACCGCCGCGATCGGCGTCGTCCGTTTCCCCGACACACTCTCGCGGATGCACGCGGCCAGCAAACCTCAAGTGGTGGGCCTGTTGTCGGTTCTGATCGGAGCCATCATCAGCCTGCGGGGAAACGTCGACATCTGGATGCTGGTGCTCGTCGGCATGTTCACGGTGTTGACGGCACCGGTCATCGCTCACGCGGTCGGCCGGGTTGCCTACCGCGAGCAGCGAGGTCGCGACGGATTGTTCGCGATCAACGAGATGGAGAAGGACGAGAAAAAGTAAGGCAGGTGTCAGGTGTCTAGCTCGGCGATCAGCGAATCCACGACGTCCCGTAGATCACCACCCGACGCGACAACCTGGCGCTGCCGCTGATACGACGCGCCCCGTCGCGGAATGTCCGCCACCGCAGCCAATTCGTCGGCACACCCGAGCCGTACCGCGACCGGCGTCAGTTTCTCCAGCAGATCGGACAGGTCGTCGGTCATGAGTCGCTCGTTGCTGTCGGCGTCGAGAATGATCTCAGCGTCGAGCCCGTAACGGGCTGCGCGCCACTTGTTTTCCTGCACGTGCCACGGAGGGATCGTCGGGAGAGTCTCACCCGCGTCGAGGCGCTCGTCGAGGTGAACGACCAGGCAGTGAATCAGGGCGACGAGGGCGCCGAGCTCACGCTTGGTGGACACCCCGTCGCACACCCGGATCTCGATGGTGCCGAGGCGCGGCACCGGCCTGATGTCCCAGTGCATTCCGCCGAGCTGATCGATCACGCCGGTCTTGAGCTGATCGTGCACGAATCCTTCGAACTGTGACCATTCGTCGAACTGGAACGGCAGCCCGGCCGTCGGGAGCTGTTGGAACATGAGCGCCCGATTGCTGGCGTACCCGGTGTCGGACCCGGCCCATATCGGGGACGACGCGGACAGGGCCAGTAGGTGCGGGTACTGCAGCAGAATGGAATTGAGAATCGGGAACACGCGTTCGGCCGATCTGATGCCGACGTGTACGTGGACGCCGAAGATCAACATCTGGCGGCCCCACCACTGCGTGCGTTCGATGAGCTCGTCGTAACTCGGAGCCTTCGTCAGCTGTTGCGACGACCATTCGGCGAAGGGATGTGTTCCGGCGCAGAAGAGATCGACGTTCAGGGGCTCGGCCGCACGCCGGACCATGTCCAGGGATCCACTGAGGTCGTCCATCGCCTCGGCGACGGTGTCGCACACCCCGGTGACGAGCTCGACGGTGTTGCGCAGCAACTCCTTCGTGACGCGAGGAGTGTCGCCGACTCGTTCCATGACCTCGGCCGCGGTGTTGGACAGGTCACGAGTCGTCTTGTCCACCAACGCAATTTCCCACTCCACGCCGATGGTCGGGCGGGGCGACGAGGCGAAGGGGACTGCGGAGGCTACTTCAGAACGGCGCACGCAACTCGGCCGCCCGCGTCGCCGGTCATCAGAGTGGTCTCGTCGGGAACCGGCGCACCGTCGGGAAGGGTGTATCGAGTGGGGATGTTGGCGAAGTTGTCCGGGCCGGCGTGCACGATCACCGACACACCCTTGCGCAGATCCTCGAGGGTGACCGTGTCCGTCGTCGTCGTGAGTTCGGCAGTTCCGTCTTCGCGCACCTGCAGCGAGGTGAGGTCACCGCTGGCGGGGTGCTCGGTACGTCCGCCGACCTGGAGATGGCCACCGGAGGAGAGGAAGTCACCGGGAGCGCCGCCGGCGGGGGCCACCGAATTCGGTTCGCACACACCGACCTGGTGGATGTGGAACCCGTGGAATCCGGGCGTGAGGTTCTCGGCCTGGACCGACACCTGGAGGAAGTCGCCCTCGTCGGTGAAGGTCACCGAGCCCACCGATTCACCCGACGGCGAGTCGAGCTCGCCGACGAGGGTTTCGCCCGAACCGCCGCCCTCGCCGCCCTCCGCGGACGCACTCGGGTTCGCCGAGCCCGTGAAGACCGGCGGCGTGGTGCCCTGCACGTCGCTGGCTTCCTCACCGGCGCTGCACGCCACGAGACCGAATGCGGCGACCGCCATCAGTGGTGCCGCGAAACGGATCGGACGTTGCTGCCAGCGGGCCATCAGCTTTTCTCCTGGGGTGTTCGGGCGCACAGTAATTTTTCGTAAGGGTATTCGGGCAAATCATAACCAGCGCGTGGTGGTACGCCCGGTTACTGGGTGACGATCACGATGATGCCGGGTGTCGAGTCGGCGATGCCGGCGAACCGCGGCTCGGCACTCACACCGAGCGTGGTGGCGATGCGCTGGGCCTCGGTGCGCTCCTGAGACGATGACTCGTCGTAGTAGACGGTGGTGGTCGGGATGGTGCCGTCGCTGTAGTTGCCGGTCTCGGCGATCGTGAATCCGGCCGCTTCGAGAGTGCTCGCCGTGGTGGCCGCAAGGCCGCCGACGTTGCTGTTGTTCAGTACCCGGATGGACGGTGCGGAGGACGATCCGCTGGTCGTGGCCGACGCAGACGTGGTGGGCGCGGCCGCGGCAGCGGAGGTGCCAGGTGCCGCGGAGGCGGCCGTCGCTGCGGAAGTCGTGGCAACGCTCGCAGCAGCGGGGGCCTCGTCGGTTCCCGCGCCGGTCAGGGAGAAGAAGCCGAGAGTGGCGAACACGATGGCCAGCGAGATGAGGACCATCGCGAGCGCGCGCAGGGGCGGCCCGGACGAGTCGGGTGCAGGCTGGGTCACGGGTTCGACCCTAGACGAGAGCGCCTCCTCGGACCGCGAGCCGGTCAGACCTCGAAGCCCAGGCGCCGTGCGGCCCGGGCCTTCTGGCGACTGGCACGCAACCGACGCAGTCGCTTGACGAGCATCGGGTCCGCAGCCAACGACTCCGGTCGATCCACGAGCGCATTCAACACCTGGTAGTACCGGGTGGCCGACATGTCGAACAGTTCCTTGATCGCTTCTTCCTTGGCGCCGGCGTACTTCCACCACTGTCGCTCGAAGGAAAGAATGTCGTGTTCACGACGGGTCAGACCGTCGTCCCCTTGCTCGCCCGCGGCCCTGTCGGCACCGCCGGACTGGCCGCGACTGTGCGCTGCTGCGCTGTCCATCTCGCTCCTCAATCGCCATAGGCCCTGCCATTGCTCGCGCCCGGTCACCCCGGTGCGTCGCATCCCCCGGCGGAACCCAAGACCGCCGGCAGGACTCCGGCTTTCCCGCACATCGAATTACATCACTGTTGTTCAGGAGCATTCAACCACGCGGCGAGACCATGCGCGCCTGTTGTCGGCAGCGGCGAGTCGCGCCGGTATCCGCGCCAGTATCCTTGTCGACCATGGCAATTCTCCCGATTCGGATCATCGGCGATCCGGTTCTGCACACACCGACCGCCACAGTGTCCAAGAGTCCGGCAGAACTCGCAGAACTCGTCGCGAACATGTACGAAACCCTCGACCTCGCCAACGGTGTCGGATTGGCCGCGAATCAAGTCGGCGAATCGTTGCGGCTGTTCGTCTACGACTGCCCGGACCACGACGCCGAGGGCAAGGTTCGTCGCCGCCGAGGCGCCGTGGTCAATCCGGTGCTGACCACGTCCGCGATCCCCGAGACGATGCCGGACCCCGAGGACGACGACGAGGGTTGCCTGTCCGTGCCGGGCGAGCAGTACCCCACCGGCCGCGCAGACTGGGCCAAGGTGACCGGTACCGACGAGCACGGCGAACCCGTCGAGGTCGAGGGCACCGGGTTCTTCGCCCGCATGCTGCAGCACGAAGTCGGTCACCTCGACGGCTTTCTCTACGTCGACGTTCTCGTCGGCCGCAATGCCCGCGCAGCGAAGAAGGCGATCAAGAAGATGGGATGGGGTGTCCCCGGCCTGAGCTGGACCCCCGGAACCGTCGACGATCCCTTCGGACATGACGACTAGCCCCGGTTCACGGGTCGTTCTGAGGTACCGCCTGCCGGCCGGAGCAAGTCACCCGATGACCGACGTCATCGGAATCCTCGATCGAGACGACGACGTCGTGGTCGTGGTCTCCGAACGCGGTGAGCGCGTGCAGGTCACCCGCGATCAGGTCGTCGCGCTGAAAGAACTCACGACGCGACCGATCCGAACGTCGGAGATCCGCGCGCTCGAACACGCGGCGGCCGACGGGTGGCCGGGCCTCGAGCAGGAGTGGATCGACGGGTGGATCCTGAAGGCGGGCAACGGTTTCACCGGTCGCGCCAACTCGGCAACGCCCCTGAGCCCGGAGGCCGGCGACCGATCCCTCGAGACCATCCGAGCCTGGTACGGCGCCCGCGGGCTCGAACCTCGACTCCTGCTGCCCGATCGACTCGGCACGGTTCCGGCAGGGTGGCAAGCAGGGCCGGACGTCCTGGTGATGGCGGCCGACGTCACCGATTTCGTTCCGCCGCAGAGTCCTCCGGTCGACGTCGGTGTCTCCCCCGACGAACAGTGGCTCGGTGCGTACCACTACCACGGCGAACCGGTACCCGACACCGGCCTTCCGGTGCTGCAGGCAGTGCGCCAGGGAACGGTCGGTTTCATCCGATTGGGCGAAACCACAACCACATTGGCGGTCACCCGCGCAGCCGTCACGACCGCGCCCGACGGCCGCCGCTGGGTAGGTCTGACGGCCGTCGAGGTGGCCGCGGCCCACCGGCGGCGCGGCCTCGGGACGCTCGTGTGCGCGGCCGCCGTCGAATGGGGACGTGAGCGTGGCGCAACACACGCCTACCTCCAGGTCGAATCGTCCAACGAGGCTGCGGTGACCATGTACCGCGGACTGGGTTTCGTCGACCATCACCGGTACAGGTACGTCGTGCCGCTCGGTTAGGGTTCACACCCGTGCGTATCGCTACCTGGAACGTGAACTCCGTCCGCTCTCGCGTCGACCGCATCGTCTCGTGGCTCGACCGCAGTGACGTCGACGTCCTCGCGATCCAGGAGACCAAGTGCAAGGACTCGCAGTTTCCGTACGAACGCTTTGCGGAGATCGGGTACGAGGTCGCGCACGTAGGAGTGAGCCAGTGGAACGGTGTGGCCATCGTGTCGCGGGTCGGACTCGAGAACGTCCAGGTGGCGTTCGAGAATCAGCCGGCCTTCGGGAAGGACACCGAGACCGATCCCGTCGTGGAGGCGCGTGCCATCGCTGCCACCTGCGGCGGAGTGCGAGTGTGGAGCCTGTACGTCCCGAACGGCCGGGCACTCGGCGATCCGCACTACGACTACAAGCTGGCGTGGCTCGACACCCTGCGCGACGACGCGGAATCCTGGCTGACGGCGGACCCCGACGCGCAGGTGGTGCTCGTCGGTGACTGGAATGTGGCGCCCACCGACGACGACGTCTGGGATCCCGAGTTGTTCGAAGGCAAGACACATACGTCCGAGCCGGAGCGCGCTCGGTTCCGCGCGATCGTGGACGCCGGGTTCGCCGACGTGGTGCGCCCGTTCACGCCGGGACCCCGCGTCTACACCTACTGGGACTACACGCAGCTGCGGTTCCCGAAGAAGCAGGGCTTGCGCATCGATTTCGTCCTGGCCTCACCCGCAGTGCAGAAGCGCGTCACGGGTGCGTCGATCGACCGTGAGGAACGCAAGGGCAAGGGCGCCAGCGATCACGCACCTGTCGTGGTCGAACTGTCCTGATCCGGCCTCGCGATCAGGTCGAGATACTCGGTGTTCTGGCCGAGGAACCGCTTGACGTAGGTGCACACGGGAGTCATCTGCACCTCGGACTCCCGCAACCCGTCGAGAGCCCCGCGCACGAGTACGGCCGCCCACCCGTGGTCGCCGAAGTCCTCTTTCACCACGGTGTGCAGAAGGGTCATCGACGCGCTCTCCTCGATGCGGTACGCGAGGATGCCCACCAAATGGTCGTCGACCCACAGGTCGAACCGGGAATGGTCGGGATTGTCGACGACGACACCGATGGCGTCAATCCCAGCGGCCGACCTCCGGCCTGCCCGGTGCGTCAGAGAATGATCCATTGTGAAAGTTCACCACCGCGCTCCGTTGCGCGTGTGACAGATGAGACTGTTGTTGTGAACTCTTGGCCGTTTCGTGGCCGAGTCGCGACCTACTGGACCTGCTCGAGCACGTCCCGGTACTCGGGATTCTCCGCCACGAACCGCTGCACATAGGTGCAGACAGGGCGAACCCTCCACCCGTACTCGCGCGCCCGATCCAGGGAGCTGCGCACCATCAAACCCGCCAGACCACGATGGCCGAAGTCCTCGGTGATGACCGCGTGCATGAAGCTGACCACGGGTGCGCGTCGTCCGCGCCCCTTGGCCTCTACCTCGAAATACCCCACAATGCCCACGAGATCACCGTTGAGGCGAAGCTCGAATCGGTTCTGATCCGAATTGTTGGTCACATCTGTGACCGGTGCGTCCGACAGCATGCTTGTCACCGCCTCCCTGAGTGAAATGGCACGACCGACTTGTGGCCTTACCGTATGTGCTTGAATGTGACGCACACCACTATCTCACAGGTCTGCCCGACCTCGCTCGGTTAGAAGGAAGTTCGTGCGCACCACCAACGATGCCGCTTGGGTGTGTGCGGTGATCACGAAGGTATGTTCTGGGACGTGACGCAACTCCCACTGACACCCGACGGACAGACGCCGATTCGTGTCCTGACCATCGCCGGAACCGATTCCGGTGGCGGCGCCGGGATCCAGGCAGACAGCCGAACCTTCGCGATGTGCGGCGTGCATGCGTGCGTGGCGGTTGCCGCCGTAACAGTTCAGAACACGGTGGGCGTCAGCGCTTTTCACGAAATTCCGCCGGAGATCGTTGCCGGCCAGGTGCGTGCGGTGGTCACCGACATCGGCATCGGAGCGGCCAAGACCGGCATGCTCGCATCGACGGAGATCATCGAGTCGGTGGCGTCGGTGTGCAACGAACTGGGGATCGGACGAGACCGCCGGATACCGCTGCTCGTGGACCCCGTCAGCGCGTCCATGCACGGTGATCCGCTCCTGCACGAGAGTGCACTCGACGCACTGCGCACCACGTTGATTCCGATGGCCACCATCGTCACGCCGAACCTCGACGAGGTCAGTCTGCTGACCGGTATCGACGTGGTCGACGACGCCACCGCGCGCACCGCCGCCGAGGCCCTGCACGCGATGGGTGCTCAGTATGCGTTGGTCAAGGGTGGCCACCTGCGGACGTCGACGTCGAGCACCGACATCCTCTTCGACGGATCCGAGTTCCTCGAATTCACCAGCCCACGCATTCACACGTCCAACGACCACGGTGGCGGCGACACCCTCGGATCGGCGATCGTATCCGCCCTCGCCCACGGGTGGACGGTTCCGGATGCGGTCGCGTTCGGCAAGGAATGGGTCACGAAGTCCCTCGCGGCGTCGTACGACCTCGGAGCCGGTCACGGCCCCGTGTCACCGCTCTGGCGCCTCCACGATGCGGAAGATGCGTAGGTCGTCCGGGACGCCGGTCAGCTTGGGCGCGAACATACCCCGCCGGTAGGGCTTGACCGTCAGGCCGAGGTCGGTCAGCGCGTCGGGCGAGAGGGCCGCCAGCGTGGCATTGGACATCATGACGTTGCCGTCCGCTCCGGTCTGCATCACCCGCGCCGCGACGGTGACGTCGACGCCGAGCCAGTCGGCTCCGACCGCGCGGGGGCACCCGGTGTGAATACCCACCCGCATGCGGGGTTGGTAGCCACCGAGCTCGACGAGGTCGAGAGCGTTCTTGGCGTCGCGCACGGCGGCAACGGCCTGATCGGCGCGGGTGAACACGACCATCACACCGTCCCCGAGACGCTTCACGATGCGCCCACCGTGATCCTGCATCGGAGTTTCGATTGCGCGGGCCACCCTGCGAAGAAGCACGAGGGTGTCTGCGTCACCCGCCGCCAGCGACCACGTGGAGAAGCCGACCAGATCGGTGAACACGATGGTGACGTCGCGCTCGCCGCGGCCTCGACCGGCTCGTTCCAGGACCGATTGCCACACCTGCAATGCCCCGAGGCCGACTTCCCGAGCCGCGCCGGGCGAGTCGTTCTGCAGCCGATCGGTGACGCGGGCGACCATCCGCGGTGCGCCCGGTCCCGCCGTCGACAGCGGGTCACCGAACGTGGGGTCACCGGGCAGCGCGTTGCGCACCCTGCGCGCCGCTTCGATGACACGCGGCGAGCGGTCGACACCGCGAGCCCAGTGGGCGACCCGCCCCAACGAGTCCTTCGCTCCGCCGATCACGGTGCCGAGTGTAGCCACGGCCGACCGACGTCTGTTATCCCGAGTTACACCAACCCTTCTACTTGGGAGCCCTCACCGAGTCGCGGTCCGCGAACGCAGGTACACCGTTCGGTCCCTCGATGGACTGCGCGTAGTTCCCGATCCCGTACGCGACCGCCTTCGCGTTGACCGCGAGCGCATCGCGATCGACGTTGGCCAAGGTGTCGTCGACCGTGTGGTAATTCGGATCGAAGGTCTTGCCCGCCTCGCCGCCCCACTTGGCCGCCTGCGCCTCGGTCTTCTCCTCGTCCGCGCCGGTGAACACTCCGCCCGCCGGAATCCCGACCTCGATGAACGGCCCGTAATCGGAGCGACCGTCGAAGTCCGTTCCGTCCGGCGCCTCGCCTTCGAGCAACAGTTGGCCGGAGAACACGCGCTCGATTGCATCCGAACCGGTAGGACCGGCAGGCGATCCCACCTTGTCCGAGTCGTCACCGTCGTACACGAGATAGCCGGCGTTGTTCGATCCGACCATGTCGAAGTTCATGTAGAGCGCGATGGCCTTCTTGCCTGCGTCGTCGAGACTCTCGACGTACTTGGTGGATCCGACGAGGCCCAATTCCTCTGCGCCCCAGAACGCGAACCGAACCGCGTTGGTGACCTGAGGCTCGGAACCCAGTTGCAGCGCAGATTCCAACACCGACGCCGTGCCGGTGCCGTTGTCGTTGATACCCGGACCCTCGGGGACGCTATCCAGGTGCGCGCCCGCCATGACGATGTTCTCGGTGGACCCGGTCTTGGTCTGCGCGATCACGTTTCGGCTCGTCGTCGTCGTGGTCGTGGAGTCGATGACCAGCGTGACCTGGCTCGGTGCGGCGAGCAGAGCAGCGCCGTCGTCGCGACTGATTCCACCCGTCGGGATCTTCGCGTCCTCCTTGGACCCGAGCGTTGCCGAGTCCAGCGGGCCGTCCTCGTTGTTCGCGACGAGAACCGCGACGGCACCGCGGTCGGTTGCGATCTGCTGCTTCTGGGCGAACGGGCATACCCCACGGGTGACGACGACGACCGCGCCCGTGACATCGAGCCCGTCGTAGTCCGTGGCTTCGCAACCGGGTGTGTCGTCCGCGGGAGCGCCGACCACACGAGCCGTGATTCCGCCCGCGGGCGTTGCCGGTGAGTAGCTCAGTGCGTTCACCACGAGGTCGCGATCGCCGAAGCGGAGAGTCTGCGTGGTGACGTCGAAGGAGTCGAACTCGAATTCTGGTGTCTCGACGTCGAATCCGGCCTCCTTCAATGCGTTCGAGACGTAGTCGACGCTCGCGTCGTAACCGGCGGTTCCTGCTGCGCGATTACCGTCGTGCGCCGCCGCGATGTCGCTGAGCTGCTGAAGGTGGCCGACGACCGCATCGGCGGACACGGACTGCGCGAGGCTTGCCCCGGTGACATCCGCCGCGGGTTCCTCTTCGGAGGACGAACACGCGACGGCCAACGCCAGGACCCCCACCACGGACATCAGCTTCGTCATTTTCATGGCCCGACCCTAACCAACGGGACCGACATCTACCGGGCGAAGACGACAAAATGCCCGCACCTGTTCGGTGCGGGCATTTCGGTGTCACAGGATCTAGGCGTCGCGCTTGTTCACCACCACGATGGAGGCGCCGAAGATGACGGCAACCCAGACTGCGAAGTACGCCAGGCTCGCCCATGGGCCCCAGTGGAAGTCGACACCGCCAGGGGTACCGAGGAAGTTATTCGCGTTGAGGAACGGTAGATACGGCATGATGTCGCGGCCGATGCTGCCGAACAAGTTGAACAGGTTCTCGATCAGCAGCGGCCACAGCAGGAGCAGCGCGATCGCTGCTGCCGACTGCCGGACCAACGCCCCGACACCCACTGCGAGGAACATGCAGAGGAAGGCGTAGATCGGCACGCTGTAGATCGGGCGCCATCCGTCCGGTCCGTCGAGTACCAGCGCGGCGCCGGCGTCCGAACCGGCGGTTGCCTTCGCGATGTAGAACGCACCGAGTGCCAGCACGAAGCTCAGGACCGCGGCGAACACCCCGATCAGGCCGGCCTTCGCCACCAGCACGCCGGCTCGATTCGGCATGGCCTGGAACGTCGTTCGGATGATGCCGAAGCGGTACTCGCTCGTCACTGCCAGGGCTGCGAGGATCATCAGGACGAGAATCCCGAAGCCGGTGACGCCTCCGAGGGCGTCGGATGCAGTGGGCAGGAAAGGCTGGAATCCGGGGTCGTTGCCTTCGGCGACGGAGTCGGTGTACGAACTGACGGAGCTCTTCGACGTCAGACCGATCACCGCGGCCAGCCCGAGTCCCAGCACGATGACGATGGCAGAGCACCACCACGGGGATTTGGTGGTCGTTATCTTGATCCGCTCGGCGGCAAGAACACTCATCGCAGCGCACCTCCCATCACGTCGTTGGCGCCTTCGCCGTGGTACTGGACATCGTCACCGGTCAGTTTCATGAACGCTTCCTCGAGGGAACCGTGATGAGACGACAACTCGTGCAACACGATTCCGTTCCTCCCGGCGATGTCACCGATTGCTTCGGTGGTCGAGTTCACCACCACGAGGGCAGGCTGCACCTCGTCGACGCGGCTCGGTTCCCGCACGGTCAGTCCGGACGACGTGAGCGCGCTGCGTAGTGCGTCGAGCTGCGGGCTGCGTACGCGTACCGATGCTTCCGAAGCCTGATCGACGAACTGGTCGACGGACGAATCCGAGATCAACCTGCCGCGACCGATCACCACCAGATGCTCGGCAGTCAAGGCCATCTCGGAGAGAAGGTGACTCGACACCAGGACGGTCCGGCCTTCGGATGCCAACTTGTGCATGAACTTTCGAATCCAGACGATGCCCTCGGGGTCCAGTCCGTTGACCGGTTCGTCGAACAGCAGCACTTTCGGGTCGCCCAGCAGAGCGCCCGCAAGTCCGAGGCGCTGGGACATGCCGAGGGAGAATCCGCCGGCCTTCTGCTTCGCCACGTCCGACAGGCCCACCAGTCGCAACACTTCGTCGACACGGGATTTCGGGAGTCCGTTCGACGCTGCCATCCACTGCAGATGTGCGCGTGCGGACCGATTGGGATGCACCCACTTCGCGTCGAGCAGAGCGCCCACCGAGCGCAGCGGCTGCTTCAGCTCACGGTAGGGCTTGCCCTCGATCAGCGCGGATCCCGAGGTGGGGGTGTCCAGGCCGAGGATCATGCGCATCGTCGTCGATTTGCCGGCGCCGTTCGGTCCGAGGAAGCCCGTGACGATTCCGGGCTTCACCGTGAAGGACAGGTTGTCGACCGCCTTCTTGTCACCGAACTGCTTGGTCAGTGATGTCACTTCGATCATGCCGCCAAGCATGGTCGTGATCGGGCGCGATCACATCCACCCCGGGTCTCGACTGCGATCATCCGAAAGGATGAGGTTGACCCTGAGACCCCTGCTACTCCACATCCGGCGACGACGCCTGCGCCCAGAACCGCTTCGGGATCCGCCCGGCCAACGACGCCTGCCTCCCCGCCACGACGGCCGAGGCCATGGCCGACGCCATGAGCGCCGGATTCTTCGCCCGCGTCACCGCCGTCGCGAGCAGCACCGCCGAGCAGCCGAGCTCCATGGCCGTCGCCGCGTCGCTGGCGGTGCCGATGCCGGCGTCGAGGATCACCGGCACTCCGGCTGCCGCAGTGATCATTTCGATGTTGTGCGGGTTGGCGATACCGAGGCCGGTGCCGATCGGCGACCCGAGGGGCATCACGGCCGCGCACCCGACGTCCTCGAGGCGCCGGGCCAGTATGGGGTCGTCCGTCGTGTACGGGAGCACCACGAAGCCGTCGTCCACGAGATCTTCTGCGGCAGAGACTAGTTCGATGGCATCAGGAAGAAGAGTGCGTTCGTCCGCGACGACCTCGAGCTTGATCCAGTTCGTCTCCAGCGCCTCTCGGGCCAGGCGTGCGGTCAACACCGCTTCCGCCGCGCCGCGGCAGCCGGCGGTGTTGGGCAGCAGCGCAATACCCAGCCGTCTCAGCAAGTCCAGCACACCGGTTCCACCCGACGCGTCGACCCGTCGAAGGGCGACGGTGGTCAGCTCGGTACCGGACGCGATCAGCGCTTCCTCGAGCACCGACAGATTGGCCGCACCGCCGGTACCCATGACCAGACGGGACGAGAAGGTGCGGTCCGCGATCTCGAAGGAGTCATCCACCCTGCACCGCCGTGAGCACGTCGATGCGCCAGCCGCGTCCGAGTTCGTCGTCCCAGCGGGTCTTCGTGAACACGGTGCCGTCGACGGCCACCGCGATCCCCCGCTCGGGCAGTGCGAGGGACACGAGCATCTGCCGCACCGTAGTGCCCGGCGTGAACTCGTGGTCCTCGCCGTTGACGGTGACTCCGATCATGATGAAAACCTTTCCAGTGATGCTGATGTGGCTTCGGGTAACGCCGAACCGTCCAGTTCAGCGAGTACGGCATCGGCGGTGAGCGGAGCGAGGAGCATGCCGTTGCGGCCGTGGCCGGTCGCCACGACAGTTCGTGCGTCGACGCGTCCGATGAGCGGCACGTTGTCGGGGCTCATCGGACGCAAACCGGCTGCGGCCTCAGAGAATTCGTAGTCCGCAACCCCGGGGAACACGCGTTCGGCGTCGGCGAGCAGGTCGCGCACGCCGCCGACGGTCACGGTGGTGTCGTCTCCGTGCTCGTATTGCGTTGCACCGACGACCAATCCGTCGACGCGGGGAACGAGGTACACCGAACGTCCGTTCACCGAGGCCCGAACCGTACGAGTCGGACCGGCCGGCGACCCGGAACGTGCACGCAGCCGCAGTATTTCGCCCTTCACGGGACGCACCGGCACCGACGGGCACAGGCGAGCGGTTGCCCATCCTGCGGCCAGCACCACCTGATCCGAGCCGAGCGCGGACACGTCGTCGACCCGATCCTCGGTCAGGTCGACCCCGGCGGACACCGCAGCGGTCATCAGTGCAGCCACCACCCGCCGGTTGTCGACCGCGAGTTCGGCGGGCGCAAGCAGGCCCAGCCGAACATTGTGCGACACAGCCGGTTCCAGCGATTTGACGTCCCGGCGCGACACGATCTCCATCTCGTGGCCGCGGGCGGTCACGAATTCGGCGACGGTGCGCAGGTCCTCGGCGTCGGCCGCATCGAAGGCGACCGTGAGAGCGCCGCGAGCGGTGATCAGACCGTCGGCACCGAGATCCGACACGAACGTGGGCCACCGCCGCAGCGATTCTGCCCCGAACTCGAGCGGACCGTCTTCACCCGGCCACCCTTCGGACAGCGGGGCGAGCATCCCGCCGGCCACGTGGGACGCGCCGCGCCCGATCGCGGGATCGGCAATGCGGACTGCCCATCCGGACCGGGCTGCGCGCCAAGCGATCGACAATCCGATCACACCGGCGCCGACGACCGTCACCGACTTCATGCTCACGCCCTCTATCTCCCTGCGCCGGCATTATCCGGATCAGGTGGTTACGGTCAGAGCCGTCCGCGGCTCACTCTCAGCCCTGCGATCATCAGGGCTCCCGTGCTGGAACTGTTACACCCGTGAGACTACCGTGCTGCCCATGACCTCCCCGCGGGAAAGACTGAATTCGGCGCAGCTCTACCTGTGCACCGACGCGCGTCGGGAACTCGGCGACCTTGCGATTTTCATCGAGAAGGCCCTGAGCGGCGGGGTGGACATCGTGCAACTGCGCGACAAGGGTTCGGCCGGTGAGCGTGAGTTCGGCCCGATCGAGGCCAAGGAGGAGCTGGCGGCTCTTGCCGTCCTCTCCGCCGCGTGCCGTCGCCACGGCGCGCTCCTCGCGGTGAACGACCGCGCCGATCTCGCGCTGGCGTCGGGAGCCGATGTACTGCATCTCGGGCAGGGCGACCTGCCGGTGCACTACGCCCGGCAGATCGTCGGCCCGGACGTCGTGATCGGGCGGTCGACGGCCACCCGCGCGCAAGCGGCGCTGGCCGACATCGAGGACGGCGTCGACTACTTCGCGTCGGGTCCGGTCTGGGCCACCCCGACGAAACCCGGCAAGACCGCGGCCGGTCTCGAGACGGTGCACGAAGTGGCGGACTCTCTGCCCACCCGGCCGTGGTTCGTGATCGGTGGGGTGAACGCAGAGAACGTGGGCGAGACCCTGGCCGCCGGCGCGACGCGCATCTGCGTGGTGCGAGCCATCACCGCAGCGCGCGATCCGCAGGCAGCCGCACGCGAGCTGAAAGACGCGTTGCCCGCGATCTAACGACCCAGCGCCGACGGTCCTACCGCGTCGACTCCGTGGGGAAGCCGTCCGCGCAAGCCCTTGTCGGCGGTGACCACGAGGGTGGGACCGACCGCTTGCGACGCCAACTCGACCACCGTGTCGTCACCGCCCGGCGGCGCGACGACCGTCACCACCGCGGGGTGGTCCGACACGGCGGTGGCGGCGTCACCTTCGAGCACGGCGACGATTCGAGAGACCCAGCCGAACCCGCCCGACGGCAGTTCCAGGGTGCGCGGAAGCGATGCGGCCAACTCCGAGAGAAGCGCGGTCGTCGCGCCGGGTCGGTCTCGCCACCACGCCGACTCCCCGGACTTCGTACCGACCGCGCCGAGCAGGTTCGCCGTGTCGAGAACGACGTCGACGGCCGGCGCTCGCAGCGTCGGCCAACTGACGGCGAACGCCGGATGCAGGGGAAGCGAGTCGACGTCGGCTTCGGCGACCCACCGCAACTCGGTGCTTTCTCCGTTCGGAACGGTGGACAGTGCGTGGTCGGCGTCGGCGACGACGGTCGTGTACGACCATCCGCTGTCGGCAGTCGCAGTCACCCGCTCTGCTCGGACCGCCACCTGCGACTCGCGGATACCTGCTTCCTCGCCGGCCTCGCGCACGGCGGCGTCGACGGGCGACTCGTGGCTGTCCATGGCTCCGCCGGGCAGCGCCCACGTTCCGCCCTGATGCGACCAGGCAGCGCGGTGCTGAAGCAGGACCATGGACCGTTGCTCCTGGTCGGGCGCGCGCAACAGCAGGCCGGCGGCACCGTTTCGACCCCAGTGTCTGGTGCCGTCGGCTCCGAACACCCAGCCGTCCCCGTCGCCTTGCACCCGAATTCCCCCACATCCTTGCCGTCGCATTCCGTCCTCTCAGACTAACGCTCGGCGGACCGCGACCGATCTTGGTGAAGGAGGATTCGCCAACCCGGACGGGCTCGTCCTCTTGGCTTTATGCTCAGAAACCGGGCGCTGAAAACGAAAGGGTGCGAGGTGTACGTGCAGACGAGTGGGCTCGCGCTTCCGCGGGCAGCATCCACTCGTTCCGAACGGTCGGAGATCCTGCATTCCACTCCGATCAAGCTGATCGTCGTCGGCATCCTCGTCGCCGCGACGCTGATCACCACCGCCGTCGTCACCACGTTCGCCGTCGCCGACAGGCAGAACACACTCGACACCGTTCTGTCCCGCACCGAACCACTCTCCGACGCCGCGCAGAACCTGTACGGGCAGCTGTCGGTCGCCGATGCCGCTGCGGCGACCGCATTCCTGTCCGGTGGTCTCGAGCCGGCCGCGGTCCGTGACCGTTACACACAGGCCATCAGCTCCGCCGCGGGCGAGGTGGTGCGTGCGTCGACGGGCCTCGACGCCGACGACTCCACCTCTCAGACGACCCTCGCGAAGATCTCGTCGAGCCTGCCCCTCTACGCCGGGATCATCGAGACGGCCCGCAGCAACAACCGGGTCGGCAACCCCGTGGGCGCCGCGTACCTCGCCGAGGCGTCGACCCTGATGCAGACGTCGATTCTTCCGTGGGCCGAGGAGTTGCACAGCACCAAATCCGACGACGTCCGAGCGGCGCAGGAGCAGTTCGACCGTCCACCATGGCTGTCTCTCGTCCTGGTGGTGTTCTCGATCGTCGTTCTCGTTGCGGCGCAACGGTTCGTGTCGCGGAGAACACGCCGCACCCTCAATCCCGGACTCGCACTGGGCAGTGTCGCGATGGTGGTGCTGTTCGTGTGGATGCTCGTCGTCGGACTCGTCTCGTCGACCTCGACCAACCGTGCACTCATGCGTGGCGCCGAACCCGTCGATCGACTCACCAGCGGTCGAATCCTCGCCCAGCAGGCACGAACCGACGAGACCATCGGTATGGCGCGGCGCGGTGGAGTGAACGATTACGACCAGTCCTTCACTGCCGCCATCCAAAGCCTGAACGGCGTTCTCTACAGCCTGCAGCAGGACAGCTCGCTCGACAACACCCGTATCGATGCATCCCTGGCGCTGGTCGACCAGTGGACGAAGTCGCACGAGCGCATGAACGCGTCGCTCGCGGTGGGCGACTTCGCAACGGCGGTCGCCATCGCCACCGGAACCAACGACGGCGACTCGGCGGATATCTTCGCCGATCTCGAAGACGAGCTGGTCCGGGAAATCGACGTGGCGCGAGAAGAGTTGCGAAGCAACATTGCTCGCGGCGCGAGCGTTCTCGACGGGTTGGCCGTGGGCATCTCGGTTCTCGCGGGGAGTTCTCTTCTCGCCGTCGCCGGTGGCCTCGGTGTGCGACTGCGGGAGTACTTGTGAGAAAACAGATCGCGCTGTTCGCCACCGTCCTTGCCCTGGCCGGCTGCGCCGAGGTCACACCCGTCCCCACCAGCCCCGAGTCGACGACGCAGCCCGCACCGCTGCCGGACGGAACCTCGACCGTCACCGATGTCGTTGCGCCCGAGCCACATCCGGTGGACTGCGGGAACCCGGTAGCGAGCCTGCGTCCGCGCCTCACCGTGCCCCCCGGCACCCCGCCCCCGATCACCCCCAACGTCGACGCCATCCGAGCTCGCGGGCGTCTGATCGTGGGGCTCGACACGGGAAGCAACCTGTTCAGCTTCCGTGATCCGCTCACCGGTGACGTGGAGGGTTTCGACGTCGACATCGCCCGCGAGGTGGCACGCGATCTGTTCGGAGACCCCAACCGGGTGGAGTTCCGCATCCTGTCGTCCCTCGCTCGCACCAGCGCACTGGTGAACGCCGACGTCGATGTCGTGGTCAAGACCATGACGATCAATTGCCAACGACGGCAACAGGTCACGTTCTCCACCGTCTACTATCAGGCCGATCAGCGGATTCTTGCCGTGAAAGGGTCCGGCATCTCGAGCGCCGGAGACCTCGGCGGCAAGAAGGTCTGCGTCGCGAGCGGTACCACCTCGCAGTCCCGCATCCAGGTGCTGCAACCACCGGCGCAGATCATCAGCGTTCCCAGTTGGGCCGATTGCCTGGTGGTGCTCCAACAGCGCGAGGTCGACGCGGTCAGCACCGACGACTCCATCCTCGGCGGCCTGGCTGCCCAGGATCCGTACCTCGAGATCGTCGGCGGCAGCCTCGGCGCCGAACCGTACGGAATCGGGATCACCAAAGGTCACGACGACCTCGTTCGCTTCGTGAACGGAACACTCGAACGCATTCGTTCGGACGGTACGTGGAACGACATCTACGACCGCTGGCTGTCCGTCCTCGGCCGATCTCCCGGTCCCCCCTACCCCACGTACAGCGAGTAGCGCCGTGACCGAGACCGGAGACGATCAGGCGGTGGACGACCAAGCGACGCGCGCTGCGGTGCGTCCCGAACCGGACGACGCCACCGTTGCGTCGTTGCGCGCAACCCCGCCGAACTTCGACGACGAGGAACCGGAGGGCACCAAAGCGGTTCTGCGCGATCCTTCTTCGCGTCCCTCGCGCCGGTCCCGCTCGGCGCGCAATCGCACGACGGGAATGCGTCGCCGCCTCGGCGGTGGCCTCGTCGCCATCCCCCGCATCGAAGTCGTGGATCCGTCGACCGCGGTGATGGCCGACCCCCGGGTACCGGAGAGCAAGAGGTTCTGCTGGAAATGCAACGCTCCGGTGGGTCGGAGCATCGACGGCAGACCAGCAACACCTGCCGGTGAATGTGCCCGCTGCGGAACGCACTTCGACTTCTCGCCACTGCTCGAACCGGGTGAGATGGTTGCCGGGCAGTACGAGGTTCAGGGGTGCATCGCGCACGGCGGGCTCGGCTGGATCTACCTCGCCATCGACCGCAACGTCTCCGACCGCTGGGTGGTTCTGAAGGGGCTCTTGCACTTCGGGAACGCCGAAGCGCACGCCGTCGCGGTGTCCGAGCGACAGTTCCTCGCCGAGGTCACCCATCCCGGAATCGTCAAGATCTACAACTTCGTCGAGCATCCCCGCGACGACGGATCCCAGACCGGGTACATCGTCATGGAGTACGTCGGCGGTCGGACGCTGCGTCAGATCATGACGACCACGGGATCGCAGACGAAGATGCCGGTCGAGGAGGCCATCGCATACCTGATCGAGGTGATGCCGGCGCTCTCCTACCTGCACTCGATCGGATTGGCGTACAACGACCTCAAGCCGGAGAACGTCATGGTCAGCGAGGATCAGATCAAGCTGATCGACCTCGGCGCGGTCACGGCCATCGAGGACTACGGGTACCTGTACGGCACCGCGGGATATCAGGCGCCGGAGATCGTGCGGACCGGGCCGACGGTGTCGTCCGACATCTACACGGTGGGACGCACTCTGGCGGTACTCACCCTCGACATGAAGTCCGAGAACGGGCGCTACCTCGATGGGTTGCCCGAGGACGCCCCGCTGCTGGACGAGTATCAGTACTACCGACGACTCCTGCTCCGCGCGACGAACCCGGACCCGAACGCCCGCTTCGTCTCCGCCGACCAAGCGGCCAGTCAGCTGAGCGGTGTGCTGCGGGGAATTCTGGCGCAGAACACCGGTGAACCGCACCACGCACTGTCGGCCGTGTTCAGCCCACAGCGCACCACGTTCGGCACGGACGAGAAGGTGGCCACCACCGACGTCTACGTCGACGGCATCTACCGCACCGAACGTCTCGATCCACGAGACGTCGTGGCCGCGCTGCCGATTCCGCTCATCGACACGTCCGACCCGAGTGCGCCGGTGATCGCCGCCGCCATGCACAGCGAGCCGGAACAGACGCTGGAGTCGCTGCGACTGGCCCGCGAGAACGGTATGGACAGGGTGGTGGGGAGCAGTTCCGTCGAGTCGGTGCTCACCGAAGCGCGTGCGTACCTCGATCTGTCCGAAGGCGAAGCAGCACAGTCTGTTCTCGATCGGCTCGCCTCGGTCGAGGGGAACTGGCGCGTCGACTGGCACCGAGGGTTGACGTGTCTCCTCCGCGGCCGATACGAGCAGGCGTGGGACAGGTTCGACTACGTGCTGTCGGCGATGCCGGGTGAGATCGCTCCGAAACTGGCCTTGGCCGCAACAGCCGAACTCGTTGCGCAGGAGAAGAACTCCGGCGACGAGCAGAAGTCGGTATGGCAGGACCGTGCGGAGGAGTTCTACGAGGCGGTGTGGCGGACCGACCGCACCGTCGTCAGTGCCGGTTTCGGTTTGGCGCGCCGCCTCTGCGAAGGTGGGGCGCTCTTCGACGCGATCGTCACCCTCGACCAGGTACAGGCGACGTCCCGTCACTACTCGATGGCACGCATGACGAGTGTGCTGTCACTCCTCTCGGGCGACGCGGCGGACGTCGACGAGGCGGCGTTGTACGAAGCCGCGCGACGGGTGGAAACGCTTCCACCACAAGAGAGTCGAGCGCTACAACTTCGTACCCGCGTTCTCGGCACCGCGCTCGAATGGATGGAAGCCGGTCACACACCCGAGGAAAATCGCACGCTGCTCGGCACGCCCTTCACCCGCGACGGCCTCCGCCGCGGAGTCGAGTCGGCGCTGCGTTCGTTGGCCCGCACCGCCAAGACTCGCCGTCACCGATACGCGCTGGTGGACCTGGCGAACGCGGTGCGGCCGCGGTCGTTCTTCTAACCCACCAACCTCGCCGCCGCCCTGGCGATCGCCAACTCCTCGTTCGTCGGCACCACCAGCACGGTCACCGGGCTGCCGTCGGGTGAGATAGCCCGCGCATCCTTGCTGCGCACCGCATTCCGCTCGGGATCGACCACGATGCCGTACATCTCCAGACCTGCGAGCGTATCCGCTCGGACGTTCAGATCGTTCTCGCCGACGCCGGCGGTGAAGGTGATGACGTCGACGCGACCGAGGGCGATCATGTACGCGCCGAGGTACTTCCGGAGACGGTGAATGTAGACGTCGTACGCCAACCGCGCCGCGTCGTCGCCCGACTCGATCTTGGTCCGCAGTTCACGGAAGTCGTTCACACCACTGAGACCCTTGATGCCCGATCGCCGATTGAGCAACTCGTCGATCTCGTCCACGCTCATGTCCGCGCTACGGCGTAGGTGCATGATCACACCGGGATCGATGTCACCGCTTCGGGTGCCCATGACCAGACCTTCCAGTGGGGTCAAACCCATCGACGTGTCGACGGCCGCCCCACCGCGCACGGCCGACGCCGACGCGCCGTTGCCGAGGTGCAACACGATCTGGTTCAGTGACGTCGGGTCTCGGTCCAGGAACTCCGCGACCCGCCCGGACACGTACTCGTGCGACGTTCCGTGGAACCCGTACCGGCGAACCCCGTGTGCCGCCGCGACATCGGAGTCGATTGCGTACGTGGCGGCGGCAGCCGGGAGTGCGTGGAAGAACGCGGTGTCGAACACCGCGACCTGCGGAATATCCGGCAATTCCCGACGCGCCACCTCGATGCCCTGCAGGTTGGGCGGGTTGTGCAGCGGCGCAAGCGAACTGAGCTGATCGATCTTGCGGCACACGTCGTCGTCGATCAAGGTCGGTTCGGAGAACACTTCACCGCCGTGCACCACGCGGTGACCCACTGCGGTCACACCGGCATCGGAGAGATCGATACCGCGTTCCTTCATCATCTCGAACGCGGACCGTAATCCCGCACCGTGATCGGGAAAAGGCGCCGAGTTCTCGGTGGTCTCCCCCTCGTACGTGAGCGCGACATGTCCGCTGGACTCGCCGATGCGCTCGACCAGACCGCTCGCGATGCTGCGCCCGTCGGACGGGTCCACCAGTTGGAACTTCACGGAGGACGAACCGGAGTTGATCACCAGTACGGACACTGTCCCGCCTTACTTCGACTGGGCCTGAATGGCCGTGATGGCAACGGTGTTGACGATGTCCTGCACCAGCGCTCCGCGCGAGAGATCGTTGACGGGCTTGCGCAGACCCTGCAGCACAGGACCGACCGCGACCGCGCCGGCGCTGCGCTGCACCGCCTTGTACGTGTTGTTGCCGGTGTTCAGGTCGGGGAAGATGTACACGGTTGCCCGGCCCGCGACGTCGGAGTCGGGGAGCTTGGACTTCGCGACGGACGGGTCGATCGCTGCGTCGTACTGGATCGGACCCTCGACCAGAAGATCCGGACGGCGCTCGCGCACGAGAGACGTTGCGGTGCGGACCTTGTCGACGTCCGCGCCCGTGCCCGAATCTCCGGTGGAGTAGGACAGCATGGCCACTCGCGGTTCGATACCGAACTGCTGCGCCGTCTGCGCTGACGAGATCGCGATGTCGGCCAACTGTTCCGATGTCGGGTCGGGCACCACGGCGCAGTCTCCGTAGGCCAGCACCTTGTCGGCGAGGCACATCAGGAAGATCGACGAGACCGTCGATACTCCGTCCTCTGTCTTGATGATCTCGAACGAGGGCCGGATGGTGTGTGCTGTCGTGTGGGCCGCGCCGGACACCATGCCGTCGGCAAGTCCCTTGTGCACCATCATCGTTCCGAAGTACGAGATGTCCGTCATCACCTCGCGGGCACGGTCCAGCGTCATACCCTTGTGTTTCCGGAGTTCGGTGTAGTCGGCGGCGAACTCCTCGGCGTAGTCCGACGACGACGGGTCGAGGATGGTCGCGTCGTCGAGGTCGACACCCAGTTCCGACGCCCGGCGGCGGATCGCTCCCTCGGCTCCCAGAATGGTGAGGTCGGTGACCTGGCGCTGCAGCAGACGTCCGGCGGCGCGAAGAATTCGATCGTCCGATCCCTCGGGGAGCACGATGTGTTTGCGGTCGGCACGCGCTCGGGCGAGCAGTTGGTACTCGAACATCTGCGGCGTGACGACGGACGGCATCGTGATGTTCAGGCGCTCGACCAGGGTCCGGCCGTCGACGCGTTGCTCCATGAGCGACATGGCGGTGTCGACTTTGCGCTGGGAGCCCACCGCAACCCGGCCGCGCGTGCGGGCGGCGGCGCTCGCCGTCTCGTACGTGCCGAGTGTCGTTGTGAGAATCGGCAATCGAGGTTCGAGGCCCGTGATCAGCTTGGCCATCATGGGATGCGGCTCGAGACCACCGTTCATGATGATGCCGGCGAGAGAGGGAAACCCGTCGGCCTCGTGGGCGTTGACCAGCGCCAGCAGCACGTCCGATCGGTCGGCGGGCGCGATCACCGCGACACCCTCCCACAACCGCTCGAGAATGTGCTCGGCCGTCATTCCCCCGACCATCACGTGCAGTGCTTCGCGTTGCAGCAGTTCGGGATCCCCGCTGTAGAGCTGCCCGCCGATGGACTCGAGCAACTCTGCCATGGTCGGTGCCACGAGCAGCGGTACCTCGGGCAAGCTCCACGCGGGAACGTCGACCACCTTCAGAGCTTCGATGACGTCGTCCAGTTGGTCGGGGTCGCATCGGTTCGTGATCACGGCCACGAGATGTGCACGGTGCGTTGCCAATTCCGATGCGCAGAGCTCGGCGAGGTGCGCGATCTCCTTGGGGGTGCGTTCGGATCCGCGCAGCGCCAGCAACACCGGAGCACCGAGGTTCACCGCGATCCGGGCGTTGAAACCGAGCTCGCTGGGACTTCCCACGTCGGTGTAGTCGCTGCCGACGATGACCACGGAATCGCACTGGTCCGCCACCTCGTGATAGCGGCGGACGATCTCGGCGAGGGCAGCATCCTGGTCGGCGTGCACCTCCTCGTAGGTGACGCCGAGGGACTGTTCGTAGCTCAGGTCGGCCGTCGTGTGGTCGATCATGAGCTCGAGGATGTAGTCGGGCTCGGACGTCGAGCGGGCGATGGGCCGGAAGACGCCGACCCGCGCCGTGGTCGCGCACAGCATCTGCAACAACCCGAGAGCGATGGTCGACTTGCCGGTGTCGCCCTCGGGCGAGGCGATGTAGATGCTCGACAGGGTGTGCGTTTCGGGCGTTTCGGCGGGCGCAGCGACCATGGAAGTCAGCCTAGAGGTAGGTCGTCCGCTCAGGACTGCGCGAGTAGCTCCTCGGACGACGTCACGGTCGCGATCATGCTTCCCAGTGCACCCATCACAGCGGAGTGCACCTGGGCGCCCGGGACGGAGGTTCCGTCGAACTCGAGGTCGGGCGCCGCGCACGCGTCGTGCACGACGGTCACCGGGTACCCCAGGTCGTCCGCGGCGCGCACCGTCGCGTCGACGCACATGCTGCTCATCATGCCCACCACGACGAGGGAGTCGACGCCGAGCGACTGCAGCTGTTCGTGCAGTCCGGTGTCGCGGAAGGAGTTCGGGTAGTTCTTCTGCACCACGGGCTCGCCGTCGGCCGGGGTCACGGCGTCGTTGATCTCGATTCCGGCGGTGCCGGGCCGCATGAACGTGGCGTCGGAACCGTCCCACACGTGCTGCATGTGCACGATCGGCGCACCCGACGCACGCTGCTTCTCGAGGACTTTCGCGGCAGCCGCGGCGGCGGCTTCGGGTCCGACCAGGGGAAACGCTCCACCGGGAAAGTAGTCGTTCTGGATGTCGATGAGGAGAAGTCCGGTTGTCATGAGTCGAGCCTGCACGTTCCACCGGACTGCCACGGCGTTTCGAGGTGATCCCGACCACACGGGTAGGCAACGTCGATGATGAGGCGTAGTAATAGTTGTGTGCTTACAACTGTTGCTGCGACCGAACCCGATCAGCGCCGCAAGACGATCATCCTGGCCACCTGCTGCCTGAGCCTGCTGATCGTGTCGATGGACGCCACCATCGTCAACGTCGCGCTGCCGTCCATCCGCTCCGAGCTGGGTGCGTCCGTCTCGCAGCTGCAGTGGACGATCGACGTCTACACCCTGGTGCTTGCCAGCCTGCTCCTGCTGTCCGGCAGCACCGCGGACCGGTTCGGACGGCGGCGGCTCTTCCAGATCGGACTGGTCGGCTTCGCGGTCGGATCGCTGCTCTGCAGCCTGGCCCCCACAGCAGGGGTCCTGATCGCGGCTCGCGCGATCCAGGCCGTCGGCGGATCGATGCTCAACCCCGTCGCCATGTCGATCATCACCCAGGTCTTCACCGGTAAGGCCGAACGCGCCCGCGCCATCGGGATGTGGGGAGCCGTCGTCGGCATCTCGATGGCCCTCGGCCCGATTCTGGGCGGTCTCCTCATCGAAGTGTCCGGATGGCGCAGCGTGTTCTGGATCAACATCCCCGTGTGCATTGCCGCCGTCGTTCTGTCGGCCGTCTTCGTCCCCGAATCGCGTTCCCCGGTGGTGCGGCGCTTCGACCCGATCGGTCAAGTTCTGGGCGTGCTCATGCTTGCGTCACTGGTCTACGGCCTGATCGAGGGGCCGGCACACGGGTGGACGTCACCGATCACCCTTGCGGTGTTCGCTGTCACCGTCGCGTCGTTCGTCGGCTTCGTGGAGTACGAGCACCACCGTGCGGATCCCTTCATCGACCTCCGCTTCTTCCGCAGCGTTCCCTTCTCGTCGGCGACCGTCGTCGCCGTCTTCGCCTACGCGGGGTGGGGAGCGTTCCTCTTTCTGATGTCGCTCTATTTGCAGGAGGTGCGCGGACTGAGCGCCATCGACACGGGCGCGTCGTTCCTCCCACTGGCCGCCGCCACGATGATCTGCTCGCCCCTGTCGGGACGCATGGTCGCCAGATGGGGCGCTCGCCCATCGATGGTCGTCGCCGGAATTCTGATTGCCGGCGGCGGACTCTGGCTGACCACGCTCGACGCCGCTACTCCGATCGCAGTGCTCATGGTCATGTTCGCGCTGTTCGGTTGCGGGTTCGGACTCGTCAACGCACCGATCACCAACGCTGCGGTGGGCGGGATGCCACGTGACCGCGCCGGCGCTGCGTCGGCCGTGGCATCGACCAGTCGGCAGATCGGCGTGAGCATCGGAGTTGCGCTGTGCGGCAGCCTGACCGGAGCCGGCGCAGCCGCGGGGCTCGATGCGAGCTTCGCCGTCTCGACGCACACGGTGTGGTGGGGTGTCGCCGGAGTCGGCGTCGTCGTCGCGGTTCTCGGCTTCGTCGTGGCGCGGCCGTGGGCTCGCCGGACCGCCGACGACGTGGCGCGCACCTTCGGCGAACCGGACCTCGCCCGTGGCTGAACCGATCGAATCCGCTTGGCGCGTACTGGTTTCACTCGTGTTCGAGAACCGTGACACGTGGCGACGTCGAGTGGCCGAGGAAGTCGACATGCCCTTCAGCCGGATACGCGTGCTCAAGCGCCTGCGCGGCGGACCCCTGACGGTAGGTGACCTGGCCACCGCCGCGGCGATGGACGCCCCCGCTGCCACCGTGTGCGTGAATCACCTGGAGAAGCTCGGGTACGTCGTACGGACGGTCGACGAAGGGAACCGTCGGCGCAAGCAGGTGACGATCACCGACGCCGGTCTCGCGGTGTTGGACCGTGCCGCGCGCATCGACGACCCGGTACCCGACGCTCTGCGACGCCTCGACCCGGCCGACGCGGCTGAACTGCACCGCATCCTGAGCCAGGTGGCCGACATCGAGCCATGAGGACCGCCAACCTGCTCGCATCCCTCGGCCGCGGAGACGAATCGTGAGAACGGGCATGCAAAGTGTGTCCGGCGTTACACTGGATTCATGCCAGAAAGTGAGAACACCGTGACAAACGCCAACGATGAAGTGAGCAGCAGCGATCTCGAGCGGATCCTGCAGGGCGCCAGAAAGATGGAGTCCGACGCCAAGAAGAAGGGACGCGACGACTTGGCCGAGAAAGCTCGCGGCATCGTCGGGCACCTGGATACGGGCGAGTCGTCGTCGAAGGACGCCTGATAATTCTCCTCCGGCCGGTCTTCTGACCAGCGCAGACGTGGCAACTACCTGTCTGTGACCCACATCACGCACATTTGGCGTGCGCTTCGACCGACCGCCTCCGACTCAACTCCTGTAAGCCAAAGACGTTCGAGAAGGAGACATCATGAGCTTCGTCGACAAGGCCAAGAATGCTGCCGAAGATGCGATCGGCAAGGCCAAAGAGGTCATCGGTGACGCCACCGACAACAAGGACCTCGAAGCCGAAGGTAAGAAGGATCAGGGTTCTGCCGGCGTGAAGAAGGTCGGCGAGAACATCAAGGACACCTTCAAGTAAGGGTTCTTTTCACGTCACTGTGACACGAGCGGAAACCGGCGCACTCGGGGGTGTGCCGGTTTCCTTGCTGTCATGGTGCTTGGCGGGACAGCCGTTGCCAGGGAAGGCCGGAGGCCGGGCGTTGTCTCGCGGGAACGTCCCGAGATCTTCGACTTCGTAGCCACCGGGATACGACCGGAAGTTTGGAAGCTCGCGAGCGAACATCGGAGTCGCACGAACGGGCATGAACCGCACCACCTTTCCCCGCAGTGTCAACGCCCTACGTGAAAGAAAGCGCACCACCCGATTCGGACGGCGATAGCGAAACGCGTCGAGCAGAGCGTCGTCCATCAGCGATCGAGAGAACACTTCGATGGCCCGTTTCGGTGCCTTGTCGTTCGGCGGAAACGTGCACAGCAGGGCGAGCGTCGAGTCGGCAACCGCACGGGCCCCGGCGTCGTATGCGAAATGCTCGGCCTCGTACGAATCCATGAAGTCCGCGAAGTCGTCCACCGTCGACGGAATGTCCTTGATGCCCATGAGGGCACCCATCTTGCGGTAGTAGTTCGTCGTCGCGGTGATCTCGTGTGCGGTCAGAGAACGCCACCCGTACTGCTCGATCCACCGCACCGGCATCACCACGAACGTCGACAACACGTACAGCATGTCGCTGTTCGGGATGTCGTACGAGCCGTGCATGTTGTTCATCCGTCGAACCGCACTGCGACCACGATCGCTCGTGAGCCCGTGCTCGAGGATGGCGTCGAGAATCAGCCCGGTGTCGTCGTATCGCTTCTGGACTCGCTCGGTGAATTCACCCGTCGCGAAAAGCAGCGCGCCGATCGACGGCACCGCATACGTCCGGAACAACGCGAAGCTCAAGGCCTGGTTGATGTCCCAGGGAAACTCTTGCGTCGCGAGGATGCGACTGATCTCCTCGTAGTCCGTTTCCGGGTCGAGTGAAGCCGTCTTGTCCCGCAGCGCATACCGGTCCATGGGGGCGGAGGTTACGCCAACTTACGCAGTCGCGGCTCCAGATCGGCCTTGAAAAGATCGAGGAAGCGGCGCTGGTCGTGCCCCGGCGCGTGGAAGACCAGGTGATTGAGCCCCGCGTCGACGTACGGCTTGACCTTCTCCACCGCCTCGTCCGGATCGGACGCCACGATCCACCGCTTCGCCACCTGCTCGATGGGCAGTTCGTCGGCAGCCTTCTCCATCTCGATCGGATCGTCGATGGAGTGCTTCTGCTCGGGGGTGAGCGACAGCGGCGCCCAGAAGCGCGTGTTCTCCAGTGCGGCATCAGGATCGGTGTCGTACGAAATCTTGATCTCGATCATGTGGTCGATGTCGCCGACCGGGCGGTCCATCTTCTCGGCGCCCTCGGCCACGGCGGGTACCAGCTTGTCGGTGTAGAGCTCCATGCCCTTGCCGGACGTGCAGATGAAGCCGTCGCCATAGCGACCCGCGTAGCGCGCCACCATCGGGCCGCCGGCCGCGATGTAGACGGGGACGCCGCCGTCGGGCACGTCGTAGATCGACGCACCCTTGGTCTTGTAGTACTCGCCCTCGAAGTCGACACGATCGCCTAGCCACAGCTCGCGCATGAGCTTCACCGATTCGCGCAGACGGGCGAATCGTTCCTTGAAGTCGGGCCATTCACCCTCGAACCCGGTGGCGATCTCGTTGAGGGCCTCTCCGGTGCCGACGCCGAGGAAGATGCGATTCGGGTACAGGCACGCCATGGTCGCGAAGGCCTGCGCCACAACGGCCGGGTTGTAGCGGAATGTCGGTGTCATGACCGACGTTCCGAGCTGCAGGGTCGTGGTGCGCTCGCCGACGGCGGTCATCCACGCGAGCGAGAACGGTGCGTGTCCGCCCTCGTGTCGCCACGGCTGGAAGTGATCGCTGACCGTCGCGGAATCCATTCCTGCCGCTTCGGCGAGCACGCCGAGTTCGACGAGCTCGCGCGGCCCGAACTGCTCGGCCGATGCCTTGTAACCCAACTTCAGTTGCTGTCCCATGATTCGATCATCCTCCCTCCGCTGTGAGGCCGGTCGCTGGATACCAACTCTCCTCTCACCCGAGAGTAGGGTGGCATCACGTGCCTACCGATGTGACGTCCAGCCGCGCTGCTCTTCGATCGCCCACCCGCCTCCGAACCGAGGTGCTGGCCGGTCTGGTGGTGGCCCTCGCGCTCATCCCCGAAGCGATCTCGTTCTCGATCATCGCCGGTGTCGATCCCCGGGTCGGATTGTTCGCGTCGTTCACCATGGCCGTCACCATCGCAATCGTGGGCGGCCGCACCGCGATGATCTCCGCGGCAACGGGCGCTGTCGCCCTGGTCATTGCGCCGCTGGTGCGCGAGTACGGCGTCGACTACCTGATCCCGACGGTCATTCTCGCCGGCGCGTTCCAGATCGTCCTGAGCCTCCTGGGTGCCGCCAAGCTCATGCGGTTCGTTCCCCGCAGCGTCATGGTGGGGTTCGTCAACGCCTTGGCCATCCTCATCTTCATCGCCCAGCTCACACACCTGGTCGACGTGCCGTGGCTCGTCTATCCGATGGTCGCGATCGGGATCGCGATCATGGTGCTCCTGCCGCGTGTGCAGACCGTGGTTCCGGCTCCGCTGATCGCCATCGTGCTGCTGACCGCGACGACGATCGTGTTCGCGCTCGACGTTCCGAACGTCGGCGACGAGGGCGAGTTACCGTCGTCGCTGCCCGCGTTCCTCGTCCCCGACGTCCCGTTCGACCTGCACACCCTGTCGATCATCGCCCCGTACGCGATCACGATGGCGATTGTCGGGCTGCTCGAATCGCTCATGACGGCGAAGTTCGTCGACGACATCACCGACACCCACTCCGACAAGACCCGTGAGGGATGGGGTCAGGGCGTGGCCAACATCGTCACCGGGTTCACCGGCGGCATGGGCGGCTGCGCCATGATCGGCCAGACGATGATCAACGTGAAGGTCTCCGGTGCGCGTACCCGCATCTCGACGTTCCTGGCCGGGGTGTTCCTGCTGATCCTCGTGGTGGTGCTCGGCGACATCGTGGCGCTCATCCCCATGGCCGCGCTCGTCGCGGTCATGATCATGGTGTCGGTGGGCACGATGGATTGGCACAGCATCAACCCGAAAACGTTGCGCCGCATGCCCAAGAGCGAAACCGCCGTCATGCTGGCCACCGTCGCGGTGACGGTGGCGACCGACAATCTCGCCTACGGGGTGGGCGTGGGCGTGCTGGTCGCGATGGTCCTGTTCGCCCGCCGGGTCGCGCACTTGACCGAGGTGGTCGACGTGGCCCATCCCGACGAGAACACCCGCGTCTACGCGGTTCGCGGCGCACTGTTCTTCGCCTCGAGCAACGATCTGATCTACCAGTTCGACTACGTGGGCGATCCGCAGAACGTCGTGATCGACCTGACGGAGTCGCACATCTGGGACTTCTCGACCGTGGCGACACTCGACGCGATCACCGAGAAGTACCGCGCCAAGGGGAAAACTGTCACCATCGTCGGCGTGAACGAAGCAAGCGCGGAACGTCGAGACCGGCTCAGCGGTATGGCATGAGCCACCTTCAAATCGGTGAGGTAGCAAAGCGAACCGAGCTGTCCATCAACACCATTCGGCATTACGACGAGGCCGGTCTGGTCACACCGTCCGCGCGCAGTGCGGGAGGCTTCCGCCTCTACACCGACGCCGACGTCGACAGGCTGCTGGTGATCAGGCGAATGAAGCCGCTGGGGTTCACGCTCGAGGAGATGGGCGAACTGTTGGCGGCCATCGACGACCCGTCGTCGACCGCACTCGTCGCGGCGTTTCACGAACGGGCACAGAGGAGTTGCGAGAAGCTGCGGATCCAGCTCGCTTACGCCGAGGAGCTCACGGCGCTGCTCGCATCGAGAACGGTGTCTTCCGGAACCGGTTGAACGGCAATCGAATCCAGTCCGCTCGCCTCGATACCGATGGACGCACGGTCCAACGTCGCGTCGAGTCGCCGGAACAGCTTCTCGGCATCTTCGGCCGGCCACCGGTCCGGCAGTAACGACGCGGGGAGCAGTGGGTCGGACCGGCCGAGCGACAACCACTGCGCCTGCAGCCGCACCCGGGTGGCGAACGCGTCGGATGCGGTCAGGTCCTCCGCCACGAGCGACGACCAGCGGGACCCGAACGCGACGTAGCCGCGCGCGATCTCGTCCAGATCGAACGCCGACGCCACCAGCGATCGGTCGGTCGTCGGCGCGACCGTGCGTCCGACCATCACCGTGATGTCCGCGCCGTCGAACTCGGTCCCCAGGATCGCGGCGACATCGTGCCGGCCGGGTGCGACCCACAGTCCCAACGAGGTGTTTCCGAACCCGGCCCAGCCGAGCCGGGACCGCGCTCTGTGACGCAGGTGGCGGGAATCCTCGGGCACCGACAGCACGACCGTGGTCCACTGCCCGTCCCACGACGAATGCCCGGCGCCGCGCCACACCTTGCGCGAGCCGTCGTCGAGGATCGTGGCGCCGTCGGGGGTCAGGGAGTAGTAGGTCTTACGGCCGATCTTGTGCCGATCGAGCATTCCGCGATCGGTCATTCGCGCCAACAGCGACCGCGCGGCTGCCTGCCCGACGCCGAGCCAGCCGAACACGTCGACGATCGATGCGCCGCTGATCGCAATGGGTTTCCACAGCAGGTGCATTCCGAGGAAGGCCAACAGCAGCGACTGCGGAGTGCTGTTGACCTCCTCGGATTCCATACCGCGAGTCTAGACCGAGACGTCCACACAATTCGTTTCGTTGACGTGACGCAACAAGAGTGCATAGTATTCGAGCACCCCATTCGTGAGCCACATCACTCCAGCGAGGTCCCCGTGAACCAGAATCCGCCCGTCGTGGCAAAAGACCCGAAGATGGTGCGGCGAGCTGCGGCGTCGAGCTTCATCGGGAGCGTCATCGAGTACTACGACTTCTTCGTGTACGCGACGTGCGCCGCGGTGGTGTTCAAGGACGTCTTCTTCACCAACATGACGCCACTGCTCGGCACCCTCGCGAGCCTGTCGACGTTCGCGGCCGGCTACCTCGCCCGCCCGTTCGGCGGGGTGGTGTTCGGCCACTTCGGCGACCGTCTGGGCCGCAAGAAGATGTTGGTCCTCACGATGATGATCATGGGCATCGCCAGCACACTGGTCGGCGTACTGCCCAGCTACGAGACGGCGGGCTTCCTCGCGCCGATCCTGCTGGTGCTGCTGCGCGTGGTGCAGGGCGTCGCACTCGGAGGCGAGTGGGGCGGCGCCGTGCTGATGACGGCCGAGCACGCCGACTCGCGCCGCGGGTTCTGGGCCAGCTTCACCAACGCCGGCGCTCCGACCGGCACACTCACCTCGACCCTCGTGATCACGGCGACCATCGCTGCCGTGGGCAACGACGCGTTCGTCGACTGGGGGTGGCGCATCCCGTTCCTGCTGAGCCTGCTGCTTCTCGTCGTCGGTCTCGTGATCCGCGCCAAAGTCGAAGAGTCGCCGGAGTTCGTCGTGGCGGAAGACCGCGTCACCAACAAGGAGATCCCCCTCGTCCGCATCCTGAAGTCTCAACCGAAGACGCTGGTCTACTCCGTCGGAGTCGGGCTGGGCGCGTTCATCTTTCAGGGCGCTCTGACCACCTATTGCATCGCGTACGGCGTCCAGATCGGCGTGCCGCGCCAGAGCATCCTGAACGCGCTCACCATCTCGTCGTTCTTCTCCGTCTTCGGCATCATCGGGTGGTCCGCACTGTCGGACAAGATCGGCCGAATGCCGATGGTCATCGCCGGATCCGTCGGCATCGCTCTCTGGGGCTTCGCCCTGTTCCCGCTCATCGGCACCCAAAGCTTTCCCATGATCGTGCTCGCGCTGGTCGTCGGGCAGGCCGTCATTCATCCGATGGTCTACGGCCCGCTCGCCGGTCTCTACACGGAACTGTTCGACACCGAATACCGGTACACCGGAGCATCTCTCGGCTACCAGATCGCCGGCATCGGCGCCGGCATCTCGCCGGTCCTGTTCGCAGCGATGATGAGCGCCAACGGCGGGACCAGCACGGTCTCGCTGTCCATCGTGATCGCCGCCGTAGCCGCCCTGTCGATCGTCTGCATCGTCAAGCTCGGTGAAACCAAGGACCGCGCGCTGTCGACGGTCGTCGCGACGGATTCGGCTGCGGTGCACTCGTGAGCTATCGGCCGGGACTGGCGACACTGTCCGAGCGCCGCGCTCGCATGAGCGGCGACGCCACCGCGGTGATCTACCTCGGCGCCGAACTGACGTACCGCGAACTGCATCACCGCGTCCTGCGACGCGCAGCCGACCTTCGACGGTCCGGCGTGCGATCGGGTGATCGAGTCGCCTACCTCGGGCCGAATCACCCCGCCCTCGTGGAGACCATGCTCGCGGCGATGCGGCTCGGCGCAGTCTTCCTTCCGCTCAACCACCGACTGACCGCTCCGGAACTCGACTACCAACTCGCCGACGCCGACGTCGCCGTCCTGGTGGCCGATTCGGCACTGTCGGCAACCGTGGCCGCACTGACCTGCCCCACACCGGTGCAGTACGTGGAGTGGTCACCCGAACCCGTTCCATCGCAACCGGACTCGACGCCGGCCGCCGAGGTCGGCGGCGACGACCCGGCATTTGTGCTCTACACCTCCGGTACCACGGGGCGACCCAAGGGCGCTGTTCTCACACACGAGAATTTGCTGTGGAACAGTTACAACATGTTGCTCGACGTCGACGTCTCGTCCGACGAGGTCGCGTTGGTGTCGGCGCCGATGTTCCACGTCGCGGCACTGGATCAGGTGGTTCTGACCGTCTACCTCAAGGGCGGCACCAACGTCATCGCCCCGAAGTGGGACGTCGACGACACCTACGATCTCGTCGACCGGCACGGCATCACGTGGATGTTCGGCGTCACGTCGATGTATGCCCAGCTCGCACAGTCGCCGCGCTGGGCGGATGCGGACCTCGGTTCCTTTCGCAGCGTCATGTCGGGCGGCGCTCCGATCCCCCGCCGACTGATCGACACCTACCGCGAGAAGGGCGTGACCTTCTGCCAGGGATACGGTCTGACCGAAACCGCGCCCGGTGCAACCTTTCTCAGCCCTCGTGACGTCGAGCGCAAGGCCGGGTCCGCCGGGCAGCAGGTAATGTTCGACGAGGTGCGCATCGTCGACGGTTCGGGGGCCGAAGCCGCCCGAGGCACCGCAGGTGAAGTGATCGTGCGCGGCCCCAACGTGACCCCGGGATACTGGGGCAACGCCGACGCCACGCGCGACGCGTTCAGTGACGGCGGATGGTTCCACACCGGCGACATCGCCTACCAGGACGACGACGGCTTCGTCTTCATCGTCGACCGAATGAAGGACATGTACATCTCCGGCGGCGAGAACGTCTATCCGGCCGAGGTGGAGAACGTCTTGTACCAACATCCCGACGTGACGGAGTGTGCCGTCGTCGGCATGGCAGACGACCGGTGGGGCGAGGTGGGCCATGCCTACGTCGTCACCTCGGCGGCTTCGGCGCTCGACGCAGACACGCTGCGCACGTTCGCCCTGGACCGACTGGCGAAGTACAAGGTTCCAGCTGTGGTCACGTTCGTCGACGCCCTCCCCCGAACCGGTTCCGGAAAGATCCGCAAACAAGACCTCCGCGACGGCGGCGCCCTCGGTGCTCACGCGGATGCGACCAGTAAGGCTCACCGATGACCACCCACATCTCCGAATCACTGCTCTTCGACCTCGAGGGTGACGTCGGCGTCCTGACTCTGAACCGTCCCCGAAAGCGAAACGCGTTGAACGACGACACGATTCGCGCCCTGGGCGAGTTCTTCCGATCACCCCCCGACGGCGTCCGCGCTGTCGTCCTGAACGCGTCGGGCGATCACTTCTGCGCGGGCCTCGACCTGTCCGAACTGACCGAGCGTGATGCCGTCGGCGGGTTGCATCACTCCCGCATGTGGCACAAAGCTCTCGGCGAACTGGCCGACGGCGCGGTTCCCGTCGTCGCCGTGCTGCGCGGCGCCGTGGTGGGCGGTGGCCTCGAACTTGCTGCCGCTGCGCATATTCGGGTCGCAGAACCCAGCGCGTTCTTCGCACTCCCGGAAGGCCAGCGCGGTCTCTTCGTCGGTGGCGGCGCGTCGGTGCGCGTCCCGAGGCTCATCGGTGTGGCTCGGATGCAGGACATGATGCTCACCGGCCGCGTCCTGTCCGCGCAGGAAGGTGAACGCCTCGGCCTGGCCACCTACCTCGTCGACGACGGTCTCGTCACCGCACTCGACTTGGCCGAGAAGATCGCCGCAAACTCTCCGGTCACCAACTACGCGGTGCTGCAGGCCCTTCCGCGTATCGCCGAGGTGGGCCCCGAGGAGGGCCTGATGATGGAGTCGCTGATGGCTGCCGTGGCGCAGTCGAGTTCCGAGGCCAAGGAGCGCATGGGTGCCTTCCTCGACGGGAGCGGGCCGAAGGTGAAAACTGCCTCGCAGAGTGTCGAGGTGCTCCGCCCCGTTCCCCACGACGCTCGCAAGACCTCCCGCGTCGGTGCCTACCTCGACTGGCTCGAGACCGAGCGCGGACGACCGTTCGACGATTGGAACGCGCTGCAGCGCTGGTCGTCCACCGACATCGAGGACTTCTGGGAGACGATCTGGGACTACTTCGGCGTCGTCACCCACGCCCCCTACGAGGCCGTGCTCACCGAGCGAGCCATGCCCGGCGCACAGTGGTTTCCCGGAGCGCGTATCAACTACGCCGAGCACTCCCTGGGCACCGACGCCGACCGGGACACCATCGTCGTCAAGGCGCGATCGCAGACCCGCGACGACATCGACATGACCTTCGCCGAGCTTCGTGACGAGGTGCGACGTGTCCGGGCCGGTCTCGTCGAACTGGGTGTCCAGCGCGGAGATCGAGTTGCGGGCTATCTACCGAACATCCCCGAAACGCTCGTGGCGTTCTTGGCGACGGTCAGCCTCGGCGCAGTCTGGGCCGCCTGCGCACCGGAGTTCGGAGCGCCCAGTGTCATCGACCGCTTCGGCCAGATCGACCCCAAGGTCCTCTTCGTCGTCGGTGGGTACACCTACGGCGCGAAGCCCATCGACCGTCGGGACGAGGTGGCACAGATCAGGGCCGCGCTGCCGGGTGTGTCCGCGGTCGTCTCGGTGCCCTACGGCTCGGTCACCGTCGACGACGACGTCACATCGTGGAACGAACTGGGCCGCAACGATTCCGGTGCCCCCGGCTCCCTTCCCGACTTCGAGCCGGTGCCGTTCGACCACCCTCTCGTGGTCCTCTTCTCCTCGGGTACGACGGGCAAGCCCAAGCCGATCGTCCACGGCCACGGCGGAATTCTGCTCGAGACGCTGAAGAACCATGCGTTGCAGTTCGATCTGGGCCCGGGTGACACCTTCTCGTGGTTCAGCACCACCGCGTGGATGATGTGGAACACCTTGGTGGGCGGCCTCGTGGTGCGGTCCGCGATCGTCATGATGGACGGCAACCCGATGTATCCGGACATTCGCTATCAGTGGCAGGTCGCGGCCGAGACCGGTGCGACAGTCATGGGAATGAGCCCGGGTGTCGTGATGGCCTGCCGTCGTGACGGGATCGAACCGGTCACGGAATTCGACCTGTCCGCCGTTCGTCAGTTCGGCGCCGCCGGCAGTCCCCTCCCCGTCGAGGGATACCGATGGATCTGTGATCGGTTCGGTCCCGATGTTCTGCTCAACGTCGGTAGCGGTGGAACGGACGTGTGTACCGGCATCGTCCAAGCCTCACCGTTGACGCCCGTGTATGCCGGCGAGATGTCCGGGCCGAGCCTCGGTTTCGCGGCCACCGCATTCGACGAGGACGGTAACGAGGTGATAGGCCAACTCGGCGAACTCGTGATCACGGAACCGGTCCCGTCGATGCCCGTGAAGTTCTGGGGCGACGACGACGGATCGCGCTACCGCGGCGCCTACTTCGAAAAGTACCCCGGTGTCTGGTGCCACGGTGATTGGATCCGTTTCCGCAAGGACGGCGGTGTCGTCATCACGGGCCGGTCCGACGCAACACTGAACCGGGGCGGTGTTCGGCTCGGTACCGCCGAGTTCTACCGAGTGGTGGAGGAACTGGACGGCGTCACCGACTCGCTCGTCGTCCACATCGAGGACGACCAGGGCGGCATGGGCAAGCTGATGCTGTTCGTCGTCACCGTCGGTGAGCTCACCGACGATCTGCGCACGACCATCTCTACTGCTCTGCGTACGTCCTTGTCGCCCCGCCACATTCCCGACGAGATCCACGCCGTCCCCGTCGTCCCCTACAACCGCACCGGAAAGAAGCTCGAGATTCCGGCTAAACGTGTGCTGCTGGGCGCCGACCCGTCCACCGTCGTCGCTCCGGGTTCCCTCGCACAACCGGATTCGCTCGACGCCTTCGCGAGCCTGCAATGACCGTCGCGGTCGTGGGCACCGGAATCATCGGGTCCGCCTGGGCGGCGTGCTTTCTCGCCGCGGGCCACGACGTGCTTGCCACCGATCCCGCCGACGGGGCGTCCGAACGGCTTGCCGCCTCGCTCGAGACGCAACTCGACATCGCCACGGAACTGTCCGGGCGCCCTGCGACGTCTCGAGGTTCCCTCCGGTTCGTGCGTTCGCTGGAGGACGCAGTACGCAGCGCCGACTTCGTCCAGGAGAACGGACCGGAGCGCCTGGACCACAAAGTCGCCCTCCTCGCCGAGGTCGACGCGACCGTCCGGCCCGGTGTCATCGTCGCGTCGTCGACGTCCGGATTCGCACCGTCCCTGCTGCAGGGATCGTGCCGTGTCGATCCCGGCCGGGTTCTCGTCGGGCATCCGTTCAATCCAGCTCACATCATTCCGTTGGTGGAAGTGGTTCCCGGACAGGCGACTACCACGGCTCACGCCGATTCCGCACTGGACTTCTACCGCAGCATCGGCAAGAAACCGGTTCTGGTGCGAGCCGAGGTTCCCGGCCACGTCACCAACCGGTTGCAGGCAGCACTGTGGCGCGAGGCGTACTCACTCGTCGACCGTGGGGTTGCGACCGTCGCCGACATCGACACCGCCATCTCCCACGGGCCCGGACTACGCTGGGCGGTCGTCGGACCGCTGACGACGCAACACCTTTCGGGGGGCGAGGGCGGAATGCGTCATCTGCTGGAGCACCTCGGACCGCCCACCCAGAAATGGATGGACGATCTCGGTGAACCGCAGCTCACGCCCGAACTGACCGACAAGCTGGTCGCCGGAATAGACGACGAGATGGCCGGCGTCGACCAGGCCGGGCTCGTCGCCGACCGCGACCGCTTGCTCGTCGACATCATGCGCCTCAAGCGCTCCAGCCACCACCTTCCCTAGGAGCATCGTGTCCTACACGCCCGCACTCGACCTCGACTCGATCGTCGCCATCGATGTTCATACCCATGTCGAAGCCGATGACGCACACCACTGTTCGCTCGATCAGGAGCTGTTGGACGCGTCGGCGAAGTACTTCAAGGCCGGAACGAACCGCACCCCGACCGTCGACGATCTTGCGACCTACTACCGCGAACGGAACATGGCGGCGGTGGTGTTCACCGTCGATGCGCGGACCGCGTTGGGCCACCCGCCGGTGTCGAGCGAGGAGATCGCGGCGAAGGCGGCCGAGCACTCGGATGTGTTGATTCCCTTCGGCTCCGTCGACCCCCACGACGTGCAGGAGGCGGTGTCCCGAGTCGGCATTCTGGCGCGCGACTACGGTGTTCGCGGGATGAAATTCCATCCCAGCCTGCAGGACTTCGAACCGAACGACCGGAAGTACTACCCCATCTACGAGGCATGCGCGGAGCACGGCCTCGTCACGCTGTTCCACACCGGTCAAACCGGCATCGGTGCAGGACTTCCCGGCGGCCGCGGGATCAAGCTGCGCTACTCCGATCCCATGCTGCTCGACGACATCGCGGCCGACTTCCCCTCGCTGACGATGATTTTCGCGCATCCGTCGGTGCCGTGGGTGGACTCGTCCATCTCCATCGCGACGCACAAGGCGAACGTCTACATCGACCTGTCCGGGTGGTCGCCGAAGTATTTCCCGCCGCAGTTGGTGCGCAACATCAACTCGCTGCTGAAGCACAAGACACTGTTCGGCTCCGACTTCCCCGTCCTCACGCCGGACCGATGGATCGCCGACTTCGCCGAACTGGGCATCAAGGACGAGGTGGTACCGATGATCATGAAAGAGAACGCAATACAGGTACTGGGGCTCCGGTGACCCGCGCTACACGAACGCCGACACCACCGTCACCACCGCGGCCACCAACGCCACCCCACCGACAGCGATCGCCACTACCCACAGGTCGGTCGACGACGGCATCTCTGCGCCCGTCTCCAACGCACGCTTGACCTTCTGCCACCGACGCAGACCCGTCGCGGCGACCCCGGCCGCGGCCAGAATCAGCACGAGGCCCAGCAGCGTACGAACCGCCGGCGTGCTGAACTCAGGAACCAGATGAATCATCGCGATACCGCCCGCCAGGAGCCCCAGCGCTGTGCGTATCCACGCGAGGAAGGTCCGCTCGCTCGCGAGAGTGAAACGTTCGTCGGGTCTGCTCATGCCGCCGGTACCCGCATGTTCTTGGCCGCGAACCCAGCGACGGCCGCGATGAGGGCCACGGCAACGACGGCGATCAGGAACGGCCACGACAGCGGCGAAGTGCCGTACGCACCCAGCGCCGTGTAACCGATCGTCGCGGGAATGATTCCGAGCACGGTGCCCAGCACGTACTCGCGCTCGCGGACGGCACTGAGACCGGCCGCGTAGTTGACGGCGACGAGCGGAAAGACCGGGACGAGCCGGATCAACAGGATGGACAGGAACCCGCGTCGACCGATCAGGGCGTCGATGGATGCGACGCGGGCCCATCCGATTCGAGCGACGGCGTCGCGTCCGAGCCACCGCGAGAGCCGGAAGCCGAGCCACGATCCCACCGTCGCCGCGACCAGCACGATCACCGCGCCGGTCACCAGTCCGAAGAGGAGTCCGCTGGCAATGGTGAGGGCACTGGCCGGAAACGGAGTCAGCGTCACCAGCACGTAGACGGCCATGAACGCGACCACACCCCAGGCACCGGCGGCGGCCACCCGCTCACGCAGTGGTTCCGGGTCGGGAATGTCGATCGTGAGTGCGGCCACCACGGCGGCGATCACGAGGATCAGCGCCAGGACTGCCTTCGATCGTGTCTGCACCCCACCAGCCTGTCACGGCGACTTCGAATCGTCCTGCGCGAAACCATTGGCGCGGCGGGGAAGCTCCGGCAGCGTTGACGGGTTGGCAAGAGTAAGGACGAGGAGAGCCGCCGTGCGTTTTCAGATACTCGACATCATCTTCAACCCGCCGCACCCGGTGACCGGGGCCGTCGTGTCCGCGGCCGACCGATTCGACCGGGTGATCGAGATGGCCGTGCTGGCGGAAGAGCTCGGAATCGACTCGTACTCGGTGGGCGAGCGTCACGCCGGCGACGTCCTGTCGTCGAGTCCGACGGTCATCCTCGGTGCGATTGCGCAGGCCACCGATCGGATCCTGCTCTCGACGGGTGTGACCGTTCTGTCGGTGCTCGACCCCATTCGGGTCGCGGAGGACTTCGGAACAATCGATCAGCTTTCACGCGGCCGACTCGAAATCGTCGTCGGAAAGGGAAACGAAGTACTGCAGTACCCGCTCTTCGGGCTCGACATCGAGAAGCAGTACGACTACCTGACCGAGAACTACGAGCTGTTGCGTCGACTGCTCCGCGAGGAGCATGTGGACGCAGTGCGCACGCACCGCCACTCCCTGTCCGACGCCACCACCCTGCCTCGCCCGTTCGACGGTCCGTTCCGAATCTGGCATGGGTCGGCTACGTCCACACACGCAGTCGACCTCGCGGCGAAGTGGGGTGACCCGATCGTCACTGCGAACGCGTTCCAGCCGAGGGAGAATTACAAGGTGCTGATCGATCGCTACCGAGAGCAGTACCTCGCGCACGGACACGACCCCGCCAAGGCGTACGTCGGGTCCGGTTCCGGCGGCCTTTTCCTCGGTGCGACCACCGAACAGGCGACCGACGAGTTCCGGCCGATCTACGAGGGCATCGTCGCTCAGATGGACAAGCGGAAGCACGCCCCCGGCGCCGTCGGCAAGACCACCAGCTTCCGCACCATCGAAGAGGCTGTGGACCGCGGACCGGCGCTGGTCGGATCGTCGCAGCGGGTCGCCGAGAAGATCGTCGATTACCACGCCAGTTACCGACACGACCTGCAGTCGGTGTCGATCAACCACGTCCTCGACTTCGAGCGGCAGAAGGACACGCTCCGCCAGTTCGCCGAAGAAGTCGTTCCGCTGGTGCAGAAGGAACTCGCGCCGACGACGCTGTGGACTGTCGACGACGAAGACCGCGCCGCGGGTTTCACTACCTCGGAACGGAGTCTCGCGTGAAGGTAGCCATCGTCGGAGCCGGCCCCCGCGGCACCGGCATTCTCGAACGTCTCGTCGCCCGCGCTGCCACCGATCCCCGGCCGGTACACATCGACCTGGTCGACCCGTATTCGCCTGGCGCCGGCCGTATTTGGCGCAAGGACCAGGATACGCTGCTGTGGATGAATTCCGTCGCAGCCGATGTCGCGATGTTCACCGACCCGACGTCCAGCGTCTCCTCGCCGGTGGACCCTGGTCCCACGCTCGGCGAGTGGGTCGTGGCCCACCGGGAAAAGTTGTCGGCAATGCCCGATATCAGCTCCGAGGTCGAGCGTTTCACCACGACGTCCTTCGCCTCCCGCACCCTGCACAGCTACTACTTGGCCTGGGTGTTCGACCGTGCGCTCGCTGCCGCGCCCGAGCACGTGAGCATCGAGGTCCACCGGGCGACAGTTCTCGATATCGTCGACGACGGCGACCGTCAAGTCCTGACTCTCGACGACGGAACCACGCTCCACGCCGACAGTGTCGTTCTTGCACAGGGTCATCCGGATTCGTCGGAGTCGGAGCGCGAGAAGACGCTACGCAGCTACGCTCTGGAGAACAATCTGGTCTACGTCGGGCCGGGGTACACCGCCGATCTCGACCCGTCCCCGGTCCCGGAGGGTGAACCGGTCCTGGTCGCCGGCATCGGGTTGGCGTTCGTCGACTGGATGGTCCTCTTGGCCGAATCCCGGGGCGGACTCTTCTACCGGGAACCGTCGGGCTCGTTGTCCTACACGCACTCCGGACGCGAACCGGTCCTGTACGTCGGGTCGAGGCGCGGAGTTCCCTACCACGCCAAGATCTCCTACTCGATCGCCGACGCCCGCCCACCACTTCCGAGGTACTTTGTTCCCGCCGCGTTTCCGGGCACGGACACGCTCGACTTCCGGACGCAGGTGTGGCCGCTGGCATCCAAAGAGCTTGCGGGAGCGCATTATTACGAACTGTTCCGATCGCATCCGGAGCGCACGTCGGGATCGTGGGAGGACTTCGACGCCGTGTTCGCCGCGCACGACTGGTCGTCGTCGCGCATCCGTGAACTCGAGGAAGAGTTCGTACCCAAACGCGAAGACCGCATCGACCTCGACCGTCTGGACCGACCGTTGGCCGGTGAGACCTACGGCGGGCTGGACGACGTGCAATCCCGCGTCATCGCCTACGGCGAAGCAGACCTCTACCGTAGCGCCGATCCCGAGTGGAGCAGCGACGCGGCCGTCTTCTCCGCACTGCTGTCGGTGTACGCGACGGTCGGGGAACTCGTACGCACGGAACGGTTGTCGTCGGAGACGGTGGCCCGCGACGTCGAGGGATGGTTGCACTCGTTCTTCAGTTTCGTCGCCAGCGGTCCTCCGCCAGAGCGTCTCGAGCAGATGTTGGCGCTCGCCCGCGCCGGGGTGATCCGGTTCCTCGGGCCCGATACGCGATTCGGAACGGACGACGGGCAGTTCGTGGCACGGTCTTCCTCGCAACCCGACGTCGTTCATGCGAGGGCGTACATCGAAGCGCGCCTTCCCATTCCGAGTATCGAGTTCAGCGGCGACGCACTGCTCCGCACTCTGCACGCACGCGGTGCCGTTCGTGAGATACGGGCGTCCGCGACGTCCCCCGCCAAGCTGGCCGTCGACGGCCATTCACGGCTGGTCGACGCCCATGGCAACGCTCACCCGAGACGGTTCGCCGTCGGACCCTGGGTTGCCGGACACACGTGGTCGGGCGCCTTCCCCCGTCCCGGCATCAACGCGGGATTCTTCCGGCACAACGACGCGGTGGCCGAGGGGTTGTTGTCCTGATGCCGGTACTGGGAATGGGCGGATTCTTCTTTCGTGCGAAGGACCCTGGCGCTCTGTCCGCGTGGTACCACCAGCACCTCGGCATCGGCCCCACCTCGCCCGACGAGTACGCATGGAGCACTCGGGGCGGCCCGCTCGTCTTCGCGCCGTTCGAGGCGACCACGGATTACTGGCCGGCCGACAAGCAGGTCATGATCAACCTGCGCGTCAGCGACCTCGACGGATTGTTGCAGACGTTGCGGGACAACAAGATCGAGATCATCACGGACCCGGAGTGGGACACTCCGGAGTCCGGGCGGTTCGCTCGCATCCACGACCCCGAAGGCAACCCCATCGAGTTGTGGGAGCCACCGGCCTGATCTGTCCCGAGGGACTCGAAACAAGAAGATTACGCAGTCTGCGACCACGAGGGCGTCGAGAGACCTACCGTTGATCGATGACGAAGTCGAAAAAGGCGACACCGAAGATTCCGAACGCCGTGTACGAGGACGAGCTCCTCCGGCTACAGACGGAACTGGTCAAACTTCAGGAATGGGTGAAAGCGACCGGCGCCCGTGTGGTGATCCTGTTCGAGGGACGCGATGCCGCCGGAAAAGGTGGCACCATCAAACGTTTCACGGACCATCTGAGCGGTCGCGTCGCGCGCACCGTCGCATTGCCGACGCCCACCGAGCGCGAGAAGGGCCAGTGGTACTACCAGCGCTACATCGCGCATCTACCCGCACCGGGCGAGATCGTCCTGTTCGACCGATCCTGGTACAACCGGGCCGGTGTCGAAAAGGTCATGGGGTTCTGTACACCCGAAGAGTATTCGCGGTTCATGTCGCAGACCCCGGTGTTCGAGCAACTGCTGATGGACGACGGCATTGTGCTGCGGAAGTATTGGTTCTCGGTGTCGGACAGTGAGCAGTTGAAGCGTTTCCGCAAGCGGATGAACGACCCGCTCAAACAGTGGAAGCTGAGCCCGATGGACCTCGAGTCCATCACGCGGTGGGAGGACTACTCCAAGGCAAAGGACGAGATGATGGACTACACCGACACGCTCGAAAGCCCCTGGTATGTAGTCGAATCTGACATCAAGAAGCACGCACGGATCAACATGATCTCCCACCTGCTCTCGACGATCGACTACGGCGACGTACCCGAACCCGATGTCGAGCTCCCCGAGCGACCCCCGGCAGCGAACACGTACGAGCGTCCGCCGCGATCCCAATCGACGCATGTGCCCGACCGAGCCAAGGCCGCCGCCGAGGAGTCCTGAGCCAGGTCGGGCCGGCTAGTCGAGGCAGAACTCGTTCCCCTCGATGTCCTGCATCACCATGCACGACTCGTCGTCGTCGTTGGCGGGTAGCAGTCGCACACGCGTGGCACCGAGCTCGATCAGCCGTGCGGCTTCGTCTTCCAAGGTCGAAAGTCGCTGCGCACCAACCCGACCAGTTCCTACTCTGACGTCGAGGTGAACTCGGTTCTTCACCGTCTTGCCTTCCGGTACGCGCTGGAAGTACAGCCGCGGGCCGGTACCGGCGGGGTCGGTGGCGGCGGCCCAGTCGTCGCCCGAGTTCGCGACATAGCCCAGTACCTCGCACCAGAACCGGGCGACTTTTGCGGGTTCTGCGCAGTCGAACGTGACTTGAAACTGCTTGGCTGCCATCTCTGGACGGTAGTCGCGTTCCACCGCATTCGAACAGCCAATTTCGGCACGACTTCTGGCCCCGGCCGTGGTGTCGGTCGGGGCTGAGTCGTGTTGTCGGGGTTCAGGTGGTGAGGAGGTATTCCTCGGGGTGGTGGGCATGGTTGACGCGGCCGTGGCTCATGGTGGGGTCGGCGGTGTTGTGGTGCCAGAGGGTTCGACCGGACTGCGGGTGCTCCGGTGGGGCGACGGAGGTGCGGAACTGGTGGGGTTCGGTTCCGTGCAGGCGGTGGTGTTTGGGGCAGGCGAAGGCGAATGCGTCGGCGTCGGAGTTGCCGCCGTCGGCCCAGTCGTCGATGCGGTGGTGCGCTTCGCTGTAGTAGGCGGTGCCGGTGCAGCCGGGGAACGTGCAGCCGCGGTCGAGGCCGTGCAGGACGTAGCGCTGTTCGGGTGAGGCGGTGCGGCGGGTGCGGCCGAGGTACAACGGTTTGCGGGTGTGTTCGTCGAAGACGACGAGGTAGTTGTCGCTGTGAGAAGCCATGCGTCTCAGGTCGTCTCGGGTGAGTCGGGTGCCGCCGCCGGTGCGGACGTATCCGCTGTGTTTGTCGAGGTCGGCGAGGGTGGTGGTGATGACCACGGAGACGGGGATGCCGCGGTGGGTGCCGAACTTCCCCGACATCAGTGCGGTGCGGAGGACGAATTTGAGGGCGTCGTGGCGCCGTTTTCCGGCGGGGCGGGTGTCGCGGGCGGCAGCGGTGTCGCGGCGGGCTTGCTGTTCGGGGGATTCGGGGGCGGGTGGTTCTCGGTCACCGGGCACCCCGTCCCCGTCCCCGTGCTCGTCGGTCCCGGCTCGTGCGTCGTCGTCCGACTCGTCGTCGTCGTCCGACTCGTCGTCGTCATCGGCAGCACCCGCTCGTGCGTCGTCGTCCGACTCGGCATCGGCATCGGCACCCGGTCCCGTATCGGCATCGGCATCGGCATCGGCGCCACTGTCGGGTTCGGGGTCGGTGATCGGGGTTGCGTCGTCGGGGTTGAGCATGCCGGGGGCGGAGTACTTGGCCATGTACGGTTCGAGGTAGGCGTGCAGTTCGGCGTCGATGAGCCCGATGATGCGGCGCAGCCCGTCCTCGCGTTGGGGTGAGATGGTCAGGAACGGAACGTCTTTGGTGTCCTTGTCGGGGATCCCGTCGGGGAGGAGTCGTTCGGAGTATTCGCGGGCGGCGAGGGCCAATTCGTCGGCGGTGAGGTGGCGGGTGAGGTACCCGAGAGCGTCGACGGCGTGGGCGAGGTCGTCGGGGTCGACGCTGTCGGCGTGGGCGCTCTCGGCGCGGGCGAGGTAGCGGCGGAAGTCGTCGATGACTGCCTACCTACATCCGATTCGACGAGCGCATCAGGTCGGCCACATCCTTCGCGCGGCGGCGAACGCCGCACGAGTCGCCGAGGTTCTCGCGGGCGACGCTGCTGCCGCCTCAGCACAACTGCGTCGTGCACAGTCGATGGCAACCGACGTGTTGGTCGATGTCCTGAATCGGTACCCGCCAGCATTACGAGGTCGAAGCCGTTGTGCCACTTTGATGTACCAACTCGACGAATGCTTGCGGGTCACCGGCTAGCGTTGCGATCAGGCCGTCCCCGGCGCCCGCCACCCGTCGAAGCTGAACGTTCGACGAGACGGCCCGCCAGGATCGTCGTCGCGGCGGTTTCCGCGACTGGCCACGCGATGCGCGATACGCCAACCGGTATCGGTGTGCCGGAACGTGTCTTGATAATCGCCGCTGCCGACGGATCCGTCGGTGCGGACGATGAAGAACTTGCTCCAGGCGCGCACGGTGCCATCGGGCCGCCGAGTCATGATCGTGTTCGTCGTGTGGTGTGGGTGGTAGGGATGGACGTCCTCCACCATCCGGCGTATTTCCGCGACCCCACTGGACGATCCGAACACCACGTCGTCCGTGAAGAGAGAGTCCGCTTGATCCCAATCACGGTTGTCGATCACCTGGGCGTATCGAGCTAGTACGTCGAGGATCTCGGCGGCGGTATCGGAGTCGACCCGGGTCTCCGTCACGACCACGTCGCAAACGACTCACGTCTACCCTGCGAATCCTCCGGCCGGTTCCGAGTACTGATGCGACGCTTACTGATCCGAAGACCATCGGTGGTCTCGACGAGCTCGTCCACATAGTCACCGGTCAACGACGTTGCGTCAAACTCGACGATCAGGAACCGACTCCACGCATGGATCGCGCCGGACTCGTCCGTCTTGGTGATGGTGTTCAGCGTGTGGTGGGAACGGAGTGGATCGAACGATTCTAGGAGTCCTCGGATCGCGTCGAGTCCGATCACCTCGGAGAATTCGGCGTCGACCACTGCATCCGCAGTGAACACCGAGCTCAACTCCTCCCACGCCGCGTTGTCGACGACGTGAGAGTAGCGAGCCAGTAATTCATCTACAGCCCAGCGGTTTTCGCTCATGGAATCAGAATGAACTTTCCCCGCGAGTGCTGCGTCTGCAATTCCCGGTGAGCCGTGGCGACCTCGTCGAGCGGGAAGGTCTTGGCGATAGGGACAACCAGTGTGCCTGCGCGCGCAGCGTCGACCAGTTCGAGTCGAGCTGCTTTGCGACGCTTGGCACTTTCCTGATTCCCCCCGCCCACGGACTGGAAGCCGTCGTCGTCCGCGCGGTCGAACGCGGCGATGGTGACGATGCGAGACTTGTCGGCCACCAACGCCAGGGACACGTCGACCGCCTCGTCGGTCCCGACGGTGTCGATCGCGACACTGATTCCGTTCGGGGACAGTGCCTTCACCCGATCGAGCAGTCCGGCGCCGTATTCGACGGGTTCGGCGCCGTAGTCGCGGAGCGCGTCGTGATTGATCGCGCGCGCGGTTGCGATGACGCGAGCGCCGCGCGCCTTCGCCTGCTGGACCACGATGGATCCCACTCCGCCGGCAGCGCCGTGTACCAGGACGGTGTCGCCCTCGCCCACCTTGGTCACTTCGAGAGTGTCGTAGGACGTTCCGGCAACGAGGACGAACCCCGCTGCTTCTTCCCAGCTCAGGTTGCTCGGTTTCGGCAAGACGGCGTCTCCCGGAGCCAACAGCTTCTCCGCGTACGAGCCGGACACCCCGGTCACGATCACCTCGTCGCCGACCGAGATGGGGCCCGCCGGGCCGGTGGCACCGGCGCCTACCGCGGTCACGACACCGGATGCTTCGCTGCCCAGTCGTATCGGCAGTGTCGATTCGTCCGAACCGAAAGCTCCGCTGTAGAGCTTGTAGTCGATGGGGTTGACGCCGATGGCCTTGATGTCGACGAGAACCTGCCCGGCCGCTGGATGCGCCACGGCCTCCTCGACGATCTGCAGTACCTCCGGTCCACCTAACGCTGTTGCTACCGCTACTCGTGTCATGTGGACTACCAACTTCCGTTCGACGTGAATTGTTCCTTCGGATCAGACGTTGACGTCTCCGGCGCGCCGCGCCTCCTCGGCGATGCGGTCGGCCGATTCGTTTTCACGATCGTCCAGGTACGCCCGCAGCGAGTAGACGAACCCACCGATCCACGCCACGACGATGGTGACGTACACGATTGTCTGCAGACTGCCGCTCAGCTCGAACCATCCACTCCGAATCAGGCTGCGCGCGTTGGTCAGAACGATGATCCCACCGACCGAGGCGCCCAGCAATCTCGGCGGCACATGGCGCACCAGCCACGCCGCGAGTGGTGCCGCAAGAACGCCGCCCGCCAGGATGGCCAGCACCCAGCCGACGTTGATCCCTTGCGAGCCCAGGCTGAACAGGAACCCCAGGCTGGCGGCCAAGGCGATGACGAACTCACTGGTGTCGATGGACCCGATCACCTTGCGCGGCTCCAACCGACCGCTCGCAAGAATTGCCGGCGTTCCCACCGGCCCCCATCCGCCGCCACCCGTTGCGTCGACGAATCCCGCAACGAACCCGAGTGGCGCCAAGAATCGTTTCCGCAGCGGCTTCCCCAGGTTGCCGCGCGGTATTCCCTGGAAGGTGAAACGGATGAGAATATAGAGACCGAGCGCCAACAGAATCAGAGCCATGACCGGCGCGGCGCTCTCGGTGGACAGTCGAGACAGAATCGTGGCGCCGAGGAACGCACCGACAGCGCCGGGTAACGCGATGCGCCGCACCACTTTCCAGTCCACGTTGCCGAACTTCCAGTGCGAGACACCGGAGATGAACGTGGTGCCGATTTCGGCGAGGTGAACCGTCGCGGATGCGGTGGCGGGGTTGGTGCCGATGGCGAGCAACAGTGTCGTGGTGGTGACGCCGTACGCCATGCCGAGCGCGCCGTCGACGAGTTGGGCGGCGAACCCGACGACGGCGATGAGGATGAGGGTCTTCACGTGCTTTGCTCCTGAATCGAAAGTCGGACGAACGGGCCGAGAAGGTCTAACCCGGACAGTGTTGGGCAGTCACGATCCATGGAATGGGCACGGACTCAATTGCAGACACGACAAACGATTTCGTCAAGGGTTTCGATCACGCCGGTTACTTCCCGGATAGACACGACACTCTCCGCTGGAGAGGCGGCAGTTCGAGGTTCTCTCTGAATGTGCCGCCCACGTAATCGTTCCCGACGATCCCCCGCCGCCGCAGTTCCGGCAGCAACCCGTTCACGACGAAATCACGAGTACGCGGCTGGCCCAGTCCACCGAGCGAGATCACGTCGAGTACTCCCGCCTCGTACCGTTCTTCGATGGCGTCGGCGATCTGATCGGGGGTGCCTGCCTCAGCCCAGTGCCCGGTATCCTTCGATGCGATGATCAACTGCCGCAACGTCTTCCCCTCGGAAGCCAGCTTTCCGAAGATCTCGACGCGTCCGCGGCGACGGTTGACCGTTGTGGGGTCGGGAAGTAGTTCGACGGGAATCGGCTTGTCCAATGGCAGGTCCGACAGGTCGACGCCGCCGCCGAGCATGTCCTCCAAGCGGGCTCGGCCCGCGACAAAGTCATGCGAGTCGTTCTGTTCCTGCACCAGCCGTCGCACCTCGGCCTCCGTCGATCCGTAGGTGGCGTGAAGGGAGCTGAAGATCAACGGCAGTTCCTCACCCCGTCCCCATTCGGCGGCCCGAGTCCGGACGTTCTTGGTGTAGGTGATGGCGTCGTCGAGCGTGGCCAGCGAGGTGAAGACGACCTCGGCGAAGCGTGCACCCAGCTCGACGCCGCCGGCGGACTGCCCGGCCTGGAACTGCACGGGCCGACCCTGCGGCAGGGGCGGAATGTTCAGCGGCCCCTGGACGGAGAAGTACGTGCCCCGGTAGTCGACCGGGCGCACGAGAGACGCGTCCAGCACGGCGCCGTCCGGTCCGGGGGACAGCGCACCGGGTCGCCAACTGTCGTACAAAGCATTGACGATCTCCAGCGATTCCGTCGCCCGTGCGTACCGCTCCTCGGGGCTCGGCAGTGCGCCCTCGCCGTAATTCTCCTCGCCCAACGACGATGTGACCGCGTTCCACGCAGCACGGCCGTTGCTGACGTGGTCGAGGGTGCCGAACAGACGCGCGAGGTTGTACGGGTGATGAAACGTCGTGGTGACGGTGGCGATCAGGCCGACGTGCGAGGTCACCGCACTCAGAGCCGCCAGGTAGATCAAGGGTTCTTGGGCGCCGATCGCTCCTTGAGCGTTGAAGCTGAGCAGGTCCGCGGCGAAGAGTGCGTCGATCTTGTTGGTCTCCGCGACCTTTGCGATCTCGATCGACGACTGGAGTGTGGACCGTGTCGGATCGACGGCCGCGTCGTAGACGTCGGTACCGCCACTGACACCGGTCACGGTTTTGAGAGTTCGTCTGCGTCGAGTCACTGTGCAGCAACTCCTTTCGTCGGCACGATCCCGTGCCACTTCTCCGCTACGTCCGGATGCGCCCGCGTACGCGACTTCCACGCGTTCTCCCCGTATGTCGAGAAGATCGGATTGTTCGGGTCTGCGTCGACACCCCGTCGGTCCAACTCGGGTGGTAGGTCGAGTACCGGGACGGTCGCATCGAGCGCCGGGTTCAGGAAGTACGGGATGGATATCCGGTCGGTGCCTGGCGGGGGCGCCGACACTCGGTGGCGCGTCGCCTTCAGGTACCCGCCGGTGGCTATTTCGAGCAGCTCACCGATGTTCACGACGAACGCGCCGGGCAGAGGCGGAACGTCGATCCAGTCACCGTTCTCGGACTCGACCTGCAACCCCTCCGATTCGGGGGCGACGAGGAGCAGCGTCAGCACACCCGAATCCTTGTGCGCACCAACCCCTTGTGGATTGGTTTCGTTTCCGGGATACCGGACGATTTTGATCAGCGTGGCAGGCTTGTCTGCGAAGGCTGCGTCGAACGTGTTCTCCGGCGCGCCGAGCGAGACAGCCCAGTGCCGAAGCAACCGCAAGCCGACGGCGGAGAGCGATCTGTCCCATTTCTCGAACGTCGACCGCAAGGCCGGCAGCGCCGACGGCCATTGGTTCGGTCCCTGCAGGTTCCAGTACTCCTCGGCGCCGTCGACGACCTCGCGCTCGGGACCGATGTCGATTTGCTCCCGCCAGTCGACGGTCCCGTTGGTGAGTTCTCCACCGAGCCTGGTGTACCCACGAAACTGCGGCGAGTTCAGTTGACTGATTTCGTCTTTCGCGTCCTGAGGCAGCGCGAAGAACTCACGCGCCGAATCGAGGACCTCCGCGATGTCGGAATTCGGAACGCCGTGACCGGTCAGATAGAAGAAGCCGTAGAGGTGGGTGGCCTCGCGGAGCGCGGACCTGAACGAGGAGGGATCACGCTCTGCAACGGACAGATCCAGCACCGGCAACATCAGTTCACCCGAAGAGCAGGAAGTCCCCACTCCTTGGCCAGCAACTGGAACGACCGCTTGCGATCCTCGTGATCATGGGTCATTCCGGTGACGACAAGTTCGTTCGCGCCGGTCACTCGTGCCAGCGTCTCGAGTTGCGCTACAACCGTCGCTGCCGATCCGACGAATTGGGTTTCCACTCGGTCGGCCACCAGAACCGCTTCGTCGTCGGTCAGCGCCGGTGCCGACTTCGGATACTCGATCGCACCGTGTCCGCTGCGAATGCTGTGCACCCACGTACTGAATGTCGACGCCAACTCACGGGCCGTCTCGTCGTCGTCGGCAACCACTGCGTCCGCTGACACCACGATATACGGCTCGGCCAAACGCTGCGACGGTACGAACGCGTTCCGGTACGCGTCCACCGCATCCAGAGTGGTTGCGGGACTCACGTGATAGTTCGCCGCGAACGGGAGACCCAACTTGCCCGCCAGCTGGGCGCTTTCGCCACCGCTGCTGCCGAACAGCCACACCTGCAGGTCTGCTCCGGTCCCCGGCGTTGCCTCCAGCGGAATGTCCTTGTAGGAGAACGTCCCGGACAACAGCGCGAGTACGTCGTCGAGCGCGCCCGCGAACGCCGGTGGCTTCGACCCGGGGAATTGCACCGCAGACACGGTGGCGGCCAGACGCGTTGCCCGCAGGGCCGCGGCAAGCGAGACGGGCGCCGGCACGAGAAGTCCGTCCACGACGCGAGCCTCCCGGATCGGCGCCGGCCCGGCAGCAAGCGCCTCGGCACGCTTCTGACCCGATCGTCCGATGCCGAGGTCGACGCGTCCCGGGTAGAGGGCATCCACGGTCCCGAACGATTCGACGACCGAGATCGGGGTGTGGTGACCCAACTGCACCGCGGCCGAACCGACACGAATTCTGTTGGTAGCAGCCGCTATCAGACCGATCAGTGTCGCCGGCGACGAGCTGGCCACTGCCGCGAAGTGATGCTCGGCAACCCAGTAGCGCGCGTATCCCCACTCCTCCGCGTTCCTCGCAAGGTCGAGCGTGTTGCGCAGGGCCTGCGCCGGCGTCGACCCCTCCGGTATTGGCGACAAATCCAGAACCGACAGTGGAATCGTCACCGGACGGGCAGTTTCTCGCCCGCCTCGACCGCCACCGCCAGGCGATTCTCTGGCGGCGCAACCGGGCACGTCGCATAATCGGTCAGCGCGCAGGGCAGATTGGACGCCCGATTGAAGTCGAGCACGACGTGACCGTCGGCATCCGGTTCGGCTACAGCCAGCGATCGGCAGGCGCGGTACGTGGTGACGCCCGAGGTCTCGTCCGTGAAGAGGATCTGGAAACCTGATGTCTTGCCCTTGAAGGCCACGAATTGCTGTGGCACGCCGCCCAGTTCGAAGTCGATCACACCGAGTCCGGCGTGATGGTGCTCGAGGCCCGCGACGACAGCCCCGGTGGTGACCGTCCGCTCCGCGTCGTACGGGGTGAAGGTTCCAGTGACGACCCACTCCGGAGAGGGCTCGAAGGTCGGTATGCCGCCGAACGACTGCAACGTGGGCGCCTTCGGGTCGTGCACGCGCAGCGCGACCGATCCGGTCCGTCGAATGACCTCGATACGGCGCTCACCCGCCGCGACGATCAGTCCCGGAGCGCCCTCGATCGGCAGCAAGGTCTCGGTCCCGTCGACCACAATGCCGTCGACGGACAGACCGTCGATCTTGTCTGCCGTGACGTACAGACCGTCGTCGTCCGCGCGCCACAGGCCCGGCAGATCGTCGACCGCAGAGGGCGTTTCGGTGAGCCAGAACAGGCCCGTGAGGGCGACCCATCCCAACGGGTCGGCGAAGTAGGCTTCCCGGTCGGTGTGCCAGGCCTGCCAGTCCTGCTCGAATGATGTTGTTGCAGTGGTCATGATGCACGCACTCCTTCGGTTCGGTCGTACGGGTGTTTCAGCGAGAGATGCTCGCGCAGGGTGTGCCCGGTGTATTCGGTGCGGAAGCTCCCTCGCTCCTGCAGTTCCGGCACGACGGTGTCGACGAACTCGTCGAGCCCTCCGGGGGTGATGTGGGGTACCAGGATGAATCCGTCGCACGCGTCTTCCTGGACGTAGCGGTCGATCTCGGACGCAACCTGAGAGGCGGTGCCGACGAATTGCTGACGAGAGGTCACCTCGATGATCAACTCGCGAATGCTCAGGTTGTCGGCCTCCGCCTTCTCTCGCCACGCCTTCGCGACGTCTCGAGGATCGGCGTGACGCGCCTTGCCGCGTGTGATGCTCGCGTCCCCCGTCGGCTCGACGTCGGGGAGCGGACCGTCCGGGTCGTACTCCGACAGGTCGCGCCCCCACGTCTGCTCGAGGAACGAGATCGCCGTCTTGCCACTCACCTGCTGTTCGCGGATGTGCCGCGCCTTCTCCTCTGCATCGCGCGGGCTGTCACCGAGGACGAAGGTCGCCGCCGGAAGTACTTTCAGGTCGGCGTGTTCGCGTCCGTACTTGGCCAGTCGCCCCTTGACGTCGGCGTAGAACTTCTGCCCGGACTCGATGCTGCCGTGCAACGTGAAGATGGCGTCGGCGTTCGCGGCACCGAACTCGCGCCCGTCGCTCGAATCACCCGCCTGCAGCAGGACGGGATGTCCTTGGGGACTGCGTGGTAGACCGAACTGCCCTCGCACATCGAACTGAGACGTCTTCTCTTGCACTACAGGCGGTTCGGTGGTGAGGATTCCGCGCTCACGATCGACGACGAGACCGTCGGATTGCCCACTGTCCCAGAACTGTCGGGCCAGACCGATCAGCTCACCGGCTCTGACGTAGCGCTCGCTGTGCGGAAGGTAGCCACCGCGCCGAAAGTTCTCGCCGGTGAACGCGTCCGACGACGTCACCATGTTCCACGCGGCGCGACCGTCCGACAGATGATCCAGCGAACTGAACTGGCGTGCCAGCTCGTACGGCTCGTTGAACGTGGTGTTGATGGTGCCGGCCAGACCGAGATGCGTGGTCACACCGGCCAGCGCGTTGAGCACCGTCAGCGTGTCTGGACGGCCGACCACATCGAGGTCGTGAATCTTGCCGCGATGCTCGCGAAGGCGAAGCCCTTCGGCAAGGAAGAAGAAGTCGAACAGCCCCCGCTCGGCGGTGCGTGCAAGGTGCTCGAACGAGGAGAAGTCGATCTGGCTCTTGGACGCAGGATCGCTCCAGACAGTGGTGTTGTTCACGCCGGGAAAGTGTGCGGCGAGGTGAATCTGTTTGCGAGACATGTGCAGTCCTCAGATCGCGTACTGGTTGGCGGGCCGGTCGAGGCCGAGGTGGTCGCGAAGGGTGCCCGCCGTTGTCGTACCGGACGGAAGGGCCAGCAGGGTCGACAGTGTCAGAGGGCGCAGCGTGACCCCGTCCGCAACCGAAATATCGACGGACGCAACCAGGTCGGACAACGCCTCGCCATTGCCTACGAACGTCACGGTGTCCGCCTCGAACACCTGCCCTGCCCACTCCTCCAGCTGCGCCACATCGGCGGCAGCGTCGTCACCCACGAGAATGTCGATGTCGAGCAGGATGCGCACGTTCTGCGGGTCGCGGCCCTGTGCGACCACGGCGCGACGGACTCGCGCCGTCACCACTGCCGCCTCCTCCAGCGACGCCGCGCGGATGCGCACGATGTCTGCGTGCGCTGCCGCGAAGGCTGCCGACTCCGGGCCGGTCACGCGGACCGCGATCGGCGGCTGACCCTGCGGGGATCGCGGCGTGATCGACGGACCCTTGACCGAGAAGAACTCACCCTCGAAGTCGATGTAGTGCAGCTTGTCTCGGTCGACGAACCGGTTGGTCGACTCGTCGCGGATCTCGGCGTTGTCCTCCCAGCTGTCCCACAACCGGGTGACCACCTCGGCGGCCTCCCCCGCCTCCTGCCACAGTGACGCCGGATTCTGAGCGTCCTTGCGACCGACGAGCGCTGCCGGTTCGGCGCCCTCGGACACCTCGACCTGCCAACCGGCCCGGCCCAGCGACGCGATGTCGACCGTGGCAATGGCTTTGGAGACGTGGAACGGCTCGGTATGGGTCACGGTGACCGTCGGAACCAGTCCCAGGGTCGACGTGGACGTCGCAACGCGCGCCGCTATCGCGACAGCGTCGAGCGAGCGTCCGTCGAAGGCGTCGGGAACGAACAACAGATGCGCACCCGCACGTTCGGCAGCCTGCGCGACATCGACCCAGTACCGACCGCCGAACAACTCCTCGGCCCGCGAATCCTTCCGCCGCCACGCCTGCGGGTGAGCGCCAGTCCCTGTCAGCTCTATCGCGAGCGTGCTCATGCCGAAACTCCCGTTCCCGGAACCGCGTTGCGCAGTTCCTTGGTGTACTCGTGCTGCGGATTGTCGAATATGTCCTCAGCGGAACCCGTTTCGACGACCTGGCCTCGACGCATGACCAGAACGGTGTCGCTGATCTGCCGCACCACCGCAAGGTCGTGCGAGATGAAGAGATAGCTGAGGTTCAGCTCGTTCTGCAATCGGTCGAGTAGAGCGAGGATCTGCGCCTGCACCGACACGTCGAGAGCCGACACCGGCTCGTCGAGTACCAGCAGTTCCGGATGCAGCGCAATCGCTCGTGCAATAGCGACTCGCTGTCGTTGTCCACCGGACAGTTCTGCTGGACGCCGCTCGAGGTATTCGGGTGTCAACGCAACCTGATCGAGCAACTCCGCCACCCTGTCGGGTCTCGTGGACCGCGTCCCGAGACCGAACGCCACCAACGGCTCCGCCACGATATCCTTGACGCGCAGCGACGGATTCAGCGACGCGTACGGGTTCTGGTACACGATCTGGAACCGCCGGCGCAGTGCTCGCAACTCCTTGCCACGCGTGGTGGTGATGTCCGTTCCGTCGAACTGGATCGATCCGGCCGACGGGTTCTCCAACCGCAGTGCGATTCGAGCCGTCGTCGACTTGCCCGACCCGCTCTCCCCGACGATCGACACGGTACGTCCCCGCTCGACATCGAAGGACACGTCGTCCACGGCCGTCAGGTTCTGTCCGCGGCCGATGCGAAACGTCTTGGACACGTTCCTGACCGATAGCACTACGGGCTGGGCGTCACGGCCGGCGCGGGGGATCCGCACCGACGTCAGACTCGGCGCCGCCGCAATCAGCTTCTTGGTGTAGTCGGCTGTCGGACTGTTCAGAACCTCACGCGCCGGGCCGATCTCGACGATGTCCCCGTTCTGCATGACGGCGATGCGGTCTGCACGATCGGCCGCTACGCCGAGGTCATGGGTGATCAGCAGCACGGACGTACCGTGTTCGGCGATCCGCGCGGCGAGGTGATCGAGGATGCGCCGTTGCACGGTCACGTCAAGAGCACTGGTGGGCTCGTCGGCGATCACCAGTTCCGGCTGGCACGCAAGCGCGATACCGATGAGCACCCGTTGACGCTGCCCACCCGACAGATCCTGCGGGTACTGCCGCGCGCGCAGTTCCGGGTTGTCGATCCCCGCCTCGTCGAGAATGCGTACGGCTTCCAGCGCCGCGTTGCGGCGGTCGGCGCGGCCGTGAATACGAAGGACCTCCGCCACCTGCTCTCCGACTCGTTTGACCGGGTTCAGGGAGGTGGTGGGGTCCTGCGGAACCAGTCCGAGGTGAGCACCACGCAACTTCTCGAAGCGGCGGTAACCGGCGTTGTCGATACGCTCCCCGTCGAACGTCACGGTGCCGCCCGTGATGGTGCCGGATCCCGCCAGCAGCCCGATGATGGCTTGTGCGGTGGTCGATTTCCCGGAGCCCGACTCGCCGACGAGCGCGAGTACCTCACCGCGGGCGATCTCGAATCCGATGCCGCGCACGGCTTCCGTCGGTCCGTACGACACGCGGAGCCCGTCGACCTGCAGCAGCGAAGTCACGCTCGATCACCCCGGTCCAATGCGTGGCCCACCCGGTGAGCCGAGAGCACGACCACGACGATCACGAGGCCGGGAAGCGTGGTGAGCCACCAGGACGTGGCGAGAAAGTTGCGACCCTCGGACACCAGCGATCCCCACTCCGGAGTAGGAGGCACGGCACCGAAACCCAGGAAGCTCAGTGATGACACGAACAGGACGGCCATGCCGAACTGCACTGCAGCCAAAGCGATCACGGGCGGATAGGCATTGCGCAGAATGTGCGTACGTAGCACGGTATGCCACCGCGACCCCGACGCGAACGCCGCCTCGACGTACAGCGACTGGCGTACGCGCAGAACCTCGGACCGCATGACCCGAGCGAAACTCGCGATCAAGGTGACACCGACTGCGATGGCGACGTTGACCGTGCCGAAACCGAGCGCGGTGACCAGGGCGAGCGCCAACAGCAGAGTCGGGATCGACAGCAGCACGTCGACCAGGCGCATCAGCACCGAGTCCACGACTCCGCCGACGGCTCCACTGAGTAGTCCGAGAATCGACCCGGCGACCAGCGCGATCGCGACGGCCAGAAGCGTTGCACTGAGAGACAATCCGGCACCGTGTACCACCCTCGTGTAAACGTCGCGACCGATGTTGTCCGTGCCGAACCAATGCGCCGCGCTCGGACCCTGCAGCTTGTCGGCCGGTGTACCGCGGAGTGGGTCGCCGCTCGCGAAGACCGACGGGACGACGGCGAAGCCGAGGGCCACGATCAGCACGACCACCGACAACGCGACGCCGATCTTGCTCGACACCCGGCGCACGGCCCCCCGACGTCGACGGGGAGTCGGTTCGGGCGGAGTGCTGGCCGGCAACTTGTCGAGAACCAGAACGTCAGACATGGGCGGGCTCCTCGGCCTTCTCGATTTTGTTGTTGCTGCGCTGCATGATCCGCGGATCGATCAGCGGGTAGACGATGTCCACGAGCAACGTGACGAGCACGAAGACCAGCGAGGTCATCACCACGATCCCCTGCACCACCGGGACGTCCTGCGCCAGAACCGATGTCTGCGTGAGCCGACCGACACCGGCGCGAGAGAACACGGTTTCGACGACCACCGATCCGGCGAGGAGCTCTCCGACGAGCACACCCGCAATGGTGAATGCCGGTACGCTTGCCAGCCTCAGCACGTGTCGCGTCTGAATTCGCCAGCGGGACGCGCCCTTCGCTTCGGCGGCCGCGGTGAACGGCTGGCGCCACGTCGTGGTCAGACTGGTGGAGAGCACCTGGGCGATGACCGCACCCGTCGGGACCGCCAAGGTGATGGCCGGAAGCACCAGTGAACCGAAGCCCCGATCGCCGAACGCCGGAAAGATCGGCAGTCCGAACGAAAATGCCTGCAGAAGAAGCAGTCCGACCCAGAACGTCGGAACCGCGACTCCCAGCGGAGGAAGCGACAGCAGCGCGGTGCGGAGCCAGCGAGCACGGGTATACGTGGCCACGAACGCCAAGCCACCGCCGAACCCGACGGCGAGGACGAGCGCGAACCCGGCGAGCGCCAAGGTGCTCGGTACCGCGTCGAGGATCGCGGTCGTCACCGGTTGACCGGTCGAGATCGACGTTCCGAGGTCACCTCGCACTGCGTGGGTGAGCGACGTCCAATACTGCTCGAGCACCGGCTTGTCCAAGCCGTAGCGTGCCTGCAGCTCGGCAACCGCCGCCGCGTCGACGGGAGTGCCACTGCCACCGCCCGCGTCGACGGCAATGCTCACCGGGTCGGACGGCAGCAGGAACAGCACCACGAACGAAATGGTGAAAGCCGCCCACAGCACGCCGATCGCCTGCACCACACGCAGCCCGAGGTATCTGAGCATGATCAGCTCCTGCTCAGCCAGGTGTCGAAGAACTGCAGGCGGGCCGAGGCGTCGAACTTCTGGTCCTGCACCGCCGCACCGGCGCCGACCGCCTGCGACAGTTCCACCGTCGGAATCCACAAGCCGTTGTCGAGCACCTGCTGCTGCGCGTCTGCCAGGAGTTCACCACGCTGAGTCGTGTCGGTGGTACGCAATTGGTCCGCCAAGGATGTGTCCAGATCGGGAATCGGTCCGCGCTGGTTCAGGTTTCGGCCGTCCACCGCGAATGTCGTCCGCAGGATGTCACCGTCGGCGCGGGTGCTGTTGTAGTACGTGGCGTCGAAGTCGCCCGCGTTCTGACGGGCGATCGAATCGGGGACCGACGTCAGATCGAGCTGCGCGTCGACGCCGACGTCCCGTAGTTGCTGTTGCAGCAGTTCCAGGATGGCCTGATTGCCGGCGAACACCGCGCTGAACAGGATCTTGAAACTTAGTTTCTGTCCAGCCTTTTCGCGGATCCCGTCGGCACCGGTAACCCAGCCGGCGGCGTCGAGAATGGACTTCGCCTTGTCCGGGTCGAACGTCACGTCCGGGAGCGAGACGTACGCCGGCGTCGCGCTGGCGAGGGTCGACGTCGCCGGCTTGAAGTTCGGCCCGAGAACCGTGTCGACCAGCTGCTGCCGGTCGATGGCCGGTACGAGCGCCTTGCGTACTTCAGGGTCTGCGAGCAGGCCGCGGGAGACGTTGGGCTGAATACCGAAGGGAGTACCGGGATTCGACGTCGTGAGGATGCGCCCGCCGGTTGCTTCGATGGTGGGCGCATCCTGCGGGAGCGCGTCACTGACCGCGTCGAGCTGACCCGACGACAGGCTTCCCGTCCGCACACCCGATTCGGGGACGACCGTGAACTCGATGCTGTCGAGGTACGCCTCGCCGGTGTGACCGAATGCGGGAGAGCCCCAGGCGTATCCGGCTCGCTTGGCCACCGTGACCGACCGGTCCTGCTGGTAGTCGGTGTACATGAAGGGGCCGCTGCCGATGTTGCCGCCCTGGCAGCGCGCCTCGGCAGGCTGCGACGTGGTGGCGTCGGCCTGCAGTCCGAGCTGCGACGTCGCCGACGCCTGCAGGAACTGCGCGTTGGGGGAGGTAAATGTCACCTGCGCCGTCTGGGGGTCGACGACGGTCGTCCCGACGTACCCGGCGAGATAGCTTGCCGCGAGAGGCGCTTTGGCCGCTCCGACCGTGTTCACGATGGCGTCGAAGTTGTTCTTCACCGACTGCGCGGTGACGGGTGTGCCGTCACTGAACGTCACGCCGCTCCTGAGCTTGAACGTGAAGGCCGTCGCGTCCGCGTTGACGTCCCAGCTGTCTGCCAGCCACGGAACGATCTCGCCCGTCTCGGGGTTCTGATCGGTCAACGAGTCGACGACCGCGCGGGTCACGTAGATGGTCTGGTTGGTTCCGGCCTGAGCCGGATCCGAACAGGTCGGCGCGGTCGACAGGCCGTACTTCAGGGTGCCGCCGGGCTGGGCCGGTCCGGCGTCGGCCGCCCCGGTGCCACCGGCACCACCGCAGGCGGTGAGGGCGGTGGTCAGAGCGACGAGACCGATCGCGGCCTTGAAGACAGGTGTGTGTGCATGGCTGGTAGGCACCGAGAGATCTCCGGGATCTTTTTGCGTACGGGAAAACGCAGGCCGTGTGACGGGCGCGCGTGAGCGAAGGGGAGTTCGACCGTCAGCTGGGACAGGTCGAAGCGGACAGGCGTCCGAAATCGACGTGTCGACGAGCCCAGGTGTTGGTGCAACACCGTGCGGTGCTAATCCCTGCCGTGAATGTCATGCGGTGCCTCCATCGGTCCTGGCGGTAGCACCCTCACCCGCGTGAGCGGGGGGTTGCTGCGACGTCGACGAGCCAAGTCTCTCGGTCGCTCTGGATGGTGAATCCTCATACTAAGCCGCCTCGGCGGGCGGCGCAAAACCAGTGGTTCAGGCCACTCGATCGCGCTTGGCCACTTCCTCGCGCACGATCGGAATGACGTAACGACCGAAGTCGACGGCATCGTCGAACAGGTCGTATCCGCGCGCGGAAAGAATCTCGATTCCCAAGTCGTAGTATTCGAGCAGTGCCGCCGCGACGGTCTCGGGTGTACCGACGAGTGCGTTCGAATTACCCGCGCCACCAGTGGCTTTCGCGGTCGCCGTCCATCCTGCGGGTCCGAAGCGATCGGTGTTCGCTGCGATGTCGAGCAGACGCTGCGAACCGGAATTCTCCGGGTTCGTCAGAGAGTGGCGGCGGGTCAACGGGGCACCGCCCGCGGTGCGTGCCTCGATCGCAGTCAGGACAGATTCCGCTTTCTTCCACGCCAATTCCTCGGTGGGCGCGATGATCGGACGAAATGCAACCTGCATTTTAGGGCGTTCGGCCCGGCCGGCGGCCTTCGCAGACGCGGTGATCGACGCGATCTGCTCTTTCGTACTCTCGATGGGCTCGCCCCAGAGCGCGTAGATGTCCGCTTCGGCGCCGCCGACGGCGTAGGCGGCCGGAGACGACCCGCCGAACGAGATGTTCGGACGAGGCTCGGTCGCGGGGAACACGTCGGCCACGAAGTCGGCGAACCGGTAATGCTTTCCCTCGTGGTCGAACGCCTCGCGAGAGGTCCACGCCTTCTTCACGATCTGGATGTACTCCTCGGTTCGCGAATACCGTTCGTCCTTCGGCAGGAAGTCGCCTTCGCGCTGCTGCTCGTGGTCGGTCCCCCCGGTGATGAAGTGAACCGTCAGCCGCCCTTGCGAGATCTGATCGAGAGTGGCGAAGGTTTTGGCCGCGAAGGTCGGGTACGACACGTTGGGCCTGTGCGCCAGAAGGATCTCGATCTTCTCGAGATTACTGGCGATGTAGGCGGCGGCCGCCGACGGTTCCGGTGCACCAGATCCGTACGCGAAAAGGATTCGGTCCCAACCATTGTCCTCGTGCGCACGCGCGATCTTCAGCGTGTAGTCGCGGTCGAACGCACCGGAGCTGGTGCGGGGGTGCGTCTCCGAACCATCGTTGGTGGCGGCTATTCCGAGAAACTCCACGGGCATGGCGAACTCCTTATCGTAGGTCGACAGTTCTTCGGTTCCGTCTGTCCAGTTCGGCGCAGACGAAGGACAGGGACAGAAGCACGAGGCACACGGCGAGCCCCGTGCCGACCGCGCGCCCGTAGTTGTCGGCGTCTCGGCTCAACATGCCGAGGTAGATTCCGGACACGCCCGCCAAACTCACGGTGGCGGACAGTCGCTGCGACAGCTGAAGAAAACCCGCCGCCACGCCATGTGCACCGGCGGGTGAGTGCTCCAGCGTCAGAGCGCGATTGGGGGCGTCGACGAATCCACTGGCCGTTCCCGACAGCACGGCAAGCGCGACGAACAGACCCAGCGTCACCGGTGACCGGGAGAACGTCTCGGTGGACAATGCGGTGACCGCAGCGAGGTAGCCGAGGACTACGGCGATCTCGGTGACGACAGCAGCGCCCACCACCACTCGCCCGTACCGGGCGACGACGCGCCAGCCGAATGCGGAGGAGACTGCCATCGCAATGGAACTGCCGGACAACACGAACGCGGCCTGTAACGCGGGCAGGCCCACACCTTCGATCAGGTACAGCGCAACGACCGCGTTGATCGCGAGGATCGAGCCGAACCAGAAGAGCGCGATCGATACGCCGAGCATGTAGCCGCGTGACCGAGTCAGGGCGGGCAACAGAACGGGCACACCGCCGGCGGCCGCGTAGCGCCGTTCCCACCACCAGAACGCGCCCGCGAGTACGGCGGCCAGAGGGAGCGTGACAATCGCCGGAATCGACGACACGATGGGCAGCATCACCGACAACGTCGCAGCGGCGAGGAGACCGAGCCCTACGAGGTCGACTCCCGCGCTTCCCCGCGGGGCATGATCTCGGGGCAGGTACCGAACCCCGAGGACCAGTGTCACCAGGGCGAACGGAACATTCAGCACCAGCAGGTAGCGCCACCCGAGATCGAGCGGGGCCAGCCCCAGCAAGGTTCCGCCCAACAGGGGGCCGACGAGACCGGCGGCGGCACCGGTTGCGCTGTATGCAGCAAGTGCGCGTACGCGTCGGTCGCCGTCGAAGTTACCCGAAATGGCGCCCAGGACCTGAGAACTGATGACTCCACCGCCGAGGCCTTGGCCGAGTCGGGCCAGAATCACCATCCACGGCGCGGCGGCGAGAGCGCCCACCACGCCCATCACCGCGAACACGGCAATACCGACGAGGAACAACCGTCGACGACCGACGACGTCTCCCAGTCGGCCCGCGGGGACGAGTGCGAGCCCGAAGGTCAGCGAATATCCTGCAAGAATCCACTGGATGTCTGCCGTACCGGCGTCCAACGACTCCCTGATCGACGGAACACCGATGGTGACGACCGCCGAGTCCACCAGTGTCGTGAAACCTGCTGCAGCGCAGGTGACCACGATGCCCGTGTGTCTCGGCAACGCCTCGGTGACGGTCAGAGCAGGTCGCCCTTGTCTCGTAGAGTCAGCGGCCTCTGCAGCCCCAGGTGTTCACGCAGTGTCGAACCCTCGTACGACGTCCGGTACGCACCGCGTTCCTGCAGCTCCGGAACCAACCAGTCGACGATGTCGTCGAGGCCGCCCGGCACGATGTACGGCGAGATGTTGAAGCCATGGCTGGCCCCGCCGCGCACCCAGCGGACCAGTTCGTCGGCCACTTGTCCAGGCGTTCCGGCGAACCCGGAGCGCGATGTGGTCTCGATGATCACCTCACGCAGTGACAAGTTCTTCGCCTCGGCCAACGCTCGCCATTCGCGTGCGACCTCGACGGGATCGTTGCCATCGCGGAAGGATCCCCGAGTGCCGGAGATCGTTTGCGGCACCGGGTCTTCGGCGGGAAGCGGACCGTCGGGGTCGAGATGCGAAAGATCTTTGCCCCACACCAGTGCGGCCAACGAGAGCGCAGTGGGCCCCGTGAACTGTCCGTCCTTGACCCAGCGCACCTTCTCTTCGACCTCGGACTCGTTCTCCGCCAACACGATCTGCGTCGACGGGAGAACTTTGATGTCCTCCTCCGGGCGATCCTGCGCACGCAATCGCGCTCGAATGTCGTCCGCGAACTCGAGTGCATCGTCGAAGTCGGTTCCGTGGCGGGAGAAGATGACGTCGGCGTGCTGAGCAGCGAAGTCTCGCCCCTGCCCCGAATCGCCGGCCTGGAAGATGACGGGGTGCTCCTGTGGGCTGCGCGGGAGCGTCGGCGTGGCGGTGATGTCGAACTGAGAGGACGTGTGTCGCACCGCGGCACCGTCGGAGTCCCACAGCGCCCGCGCCACGTCCAAGAACTGACCCGCGCGTTCGTAGCGCAGCGCATGATCGAGGAAGCCGCCGCGGCGGAAGTTCTCACCAGTCCACGCATTGTCGGTGGTGACTACGTTCCACCCAGCGCGCCCGTTCGACAACACGTCGAGGCCCGAGAGTCGGCGTGCGAGGTCGGCCGGTTCGTTGTAGGTCGTGTTCTGGGTGGCGACCAGCCCGATCTTGCGGGTGATGCCGGCCAGTGCCGCAAGTTGTGTGATCGCGTCGGGCCGTCCCGCGATGTCCAGATCGAGAATCTTGTCGTCCTGCTCGCGGAGCCGAAGCCCTTCGCCGAGGAAGAACGCGTCGAACAGTCCTCGCTCCGCGGTCTGCGTGATGCGGCGGAAGGTCTCGAAGTCGATCTGGGATCCGGACGCCGGGTCGGACCAGACCGTCGTGTGATTGACGCCCTGCATGAAGACACCGAAGTGGACATGGGCGTCGGGGAATCTGTCGGTGCTCATGCTGTTGCTCCGAATCGGTTGGCGGGGCGGGTCAACCCGAGCGACTGCCGCAGCGACGTACCCGGCACCGGCCGATGGGCGATGCCGCGTTCGAACAAGGGCGGCAGTACGTATCGGGCGATGGCACGTACGTCGCGGTCGACGTCCGTCGGCAGCAGGCGCACCCCGTCGACCTCGTCGGCGAGGGCGATCAGGCGATCGAGAAGCGCTGCAGCGGACTCGGAATCGACGAGATCGATCGAGATCTCCTCGACCACCAGCGCGGCGACGAGCGGTCGCGTGCCCGACACCAGGACGACGTCGACTTGTTGGGGGTCGATGTCACCGTCGCGCCCGAACACCACCAGTTGACCCTGCGGTGGACGCGGGACGATGGCGGGACCCTTCACCGTGAACGTCTGACCGACGAAGTCGACGTAGTGCAGCTTGCTCGCGTCGAGAAACCGTCCGGTGGCGGCATTACGGACGACGGCGTCGTCCTCCCACGAATCCCAGAGGTCACGAACGACGGTGATCGAATCTCGTTGCTCTTGTGCCAGTTCCGCCGTGCCCGTGACGGCCGGCGTGCCGAGTGCGTCGGCGGCGCGCGGATCCGTGCGGGCGGCGATCCAGCCGCCGCGCCCACGCGAGGCGTAGTCGAGCGAGGCGAGTTGAGAGGAGACATGGAACGGCTCGGAGTATGTCGTCCCGGCCAGAGGTACAAGACCGATCGTGCTCGTGGTCGCGGCGACGAACGCGGCGCGAGTGATGGCGTCCACACGGGGACCGTCTCCGGCCACCGGGGTGTCGTCGAACGTCGCGAAGGTAAAGCCCGCGTTCTCGGCGGCCACGACGCGTGCGGTCAGTACGTCGCCCGACACCGTGTCCGTCGGATCGATGTCGATTCCGACGGCGAAAATGCCTGTTGTCAGGGTCATTCGATTACTCCAGTCGTCTTCTCGAACGCGCGGGGAACGCCTTCGGTCGGTTCGGTGGTGGGGTCGAACAACGGGGTATATCCCGCAGCCAGATAGAGCCCGACGGCTTCCGGCTGACGCCAGCCGGTGGTCAAGTAGATGCGGGTGTAACCCCGGTCGGCGATGGCCGCCTCGAGTTCGACGAGGACGCGGCGCGCGAGGCCGCGCCGCCGATGCCGGGCCGACGTCCAGATGCGTTTGAGCTCTGCAGTCTGCGCGTCGTAGCGGCGAAACGCCCCACCTGCCACGGACTCCCCGTCCTGCAGGATCACGATCAACCCGCCGTGGGGCGTCGCGAACTCTTCCGCAGGGTACGCCGCCAATTCCTCGAACAACTGGTCGGCAGTGCCGCCGTAGCGGGTGCTGTACTCGACCGCCAGTTCGGCGAGCAGGGGCAGCGCGAGCGGATCGCTCTGATCCACCCGTGCCACGGTGAGCTGCGGCGCAGTCATGTCAGGGTGCAACACGCACCCGCGGTCAGCCATTCCATCCTCCTGTGAGACCAGTAGGTCATCGAACTCTCCCGCCCAGCCCGAAGAGCGTCGACAATCCGCCTACCGGCACCGTCGATACCCCGGTGACCAGGTCGGTCACGTACTCACCGACGGCCGGCGCGAACTTGAACCCGTGCCCGGAGAAGCCCGCTGCGATCGTGACGCGGCCACGTCGGTCCACCACGAAGTTGTGGTCCGGCGAACAGGTGTAGAGGCACGTGACGGATGCGGCAGAGCCGGAGTCCACGCCGGGAAGCCACCGCGACGCGTACGCCCGCAACCTCTCCTCGCCCGCCGGGTCCGCAACGAAGGAGCGGGACGACGGGATCACCTCCGGTCCCGTCGCGTGTTCGCCGACCTTGATGCCGTGCTCGGAGGACAACCCGTAGATCCCTCCGGCGTGGTCCGCCTCGTTCAGTGCCCCACCTGGGTGGTGGACGAAGCTCGGCCACGTCAAGGATTCGTCGATGGGCGCGAAGTGCGCAGGTTGCTCCTGAGTCGTCCGAAGCTCGGGCAGTGCGATGTCGGGTAGACCGGACGCGAGTTCCGGCGTCCAGGCTCCCGCGGCACTCACGACGGCGTCCGCACGATGCGCGCCGGATCGGGTAACCACCTCGACGCCATCGGACAGCAACTTGATATCGTGAACAGGGTTGTCGTGCAGTACATCTGCTCCGTTCTCCTGCGCTCGCGCGAGCAGTGACGCGACGGCCCGGTCGGCATGCAACCGCCCCGCGTCGGGATTGTGAAGAACGGACGTGTCGAATCGCATTCCCGGCCAACGGCGTTCGGCAGCGGCGGGGGCGACGATGTCGAACGGACGGCCGACCCTGGCCAGCGATGCGGCACGAGCAGCGATCACCGCGGACGGACCGTGATCCACAGCTCCCGTCCGGGTCAGTACCGGCTCGGCGCCCGATGCCGCATCCAACTCGTCCCACAACCGCCCGGCGTGAACCGCTAGTTCGGTGTAGACGTCGTTGTCGTACGCGTGCCGAAAGATACGCGAACTGCCATGGGACGCACCGCGTGTGTGACCGGTGCCGAACTGTTCGAGCAGTATGACGTCGATTCCTCGAAGAGCGAGCCGCCATGCGGAGGCGGCGCCGATGACGCCGCCCCCGATCACGACCACGCGCACGCTAGGACTTCTTCGGAAGACCGACGGGGTTGATCTCCGAGGTCGTCACGGCCTCACTGGCCAGGCCCCACTTCTCGAGAACCTTCTGATACGAACCGTTTTCGATCGTGTGGTTGATCGCGTCGTTGAACGCTTTCACCAAACCATTGTCCTTCTTGACCAGAACCGCGATCTCGCCCTGCAGCGCGTCACCCGCGCCGGAGAACGTGCCGATGATCTTGGATTCACCTGTACTGGACGAGTGGTACTGCGCCGACGGGTTCGGCCCGAGGTAGCCGTCGATGCGCTTGGACGAAAGTGCAAGGTAGTAGTCCCCCGCGTTTTGGTAGTACACGATCTCGGCCGGTGCGATTCCTTCAGCCGCGTTCTGCGCGTTCCAGTCGACGAGCAGTTGCTCCTGGTTCGTTCCCGAGGACACACCGATCTTCTTGCCGGCAATGTCCTTGCGGTCGGTGAACGTCCAGTCCGAATCCTTGGGGACTTCGAGTGCAAGGTTGTCCAGGCGGTAGGTCGCGAAGTCGTACTTCTCCTTGCGCTCCTCTGTCACGGTCACATTGGAGATGAACGCATCGTTTTCGCCGGAGTCGATCTTGACGAAGTTCTGCGCCCAGTCCGCGGTCTGGCGGTCGACCTTCAGGCCCAACACGTCGGCGAACAAGTTGGCCAGGTCGATCTCGGAGCCGATTACAGTGGTGTCATCCGTCGCGTAGAAGCCGAGCGGCGGAACAGATCCCGCCGTTCCCGTAACGACGATGGTTCCGCGGTCTCGAATGGCCTGCGGGACTTCTGCCGCGATCTCGTCGACCTTGTCCGTGTGGATACGTCCGCTCTGCTCGGGTGACAGGTCGTAGGAAATTCCTTCGTTGGACACGACGGTGTTCTCTTGCGCAGGGTCGCTGCAGCCGGTCGCAACCAGCGCAAGAACGGCCACCGAGGACAGGACCGACGCCAGGCGCCGGGATGAGACAGACATGGTTCTACTTTCTTCGTGCGGGGAGTGAGTTGTCTAGAGGACGTGGGAGAGGAAAGCTCTGGTGCGATCGTGCTGGGGGTTGTCGAACACCTGTGCAGGAGAACCCTGTTCGACGACGACACCGCCGTCCATGAACACGACGGTGTCTGCTACCTCACGGGCGAAACCCACCTCGTGGGTGACGATGACGAGCGTCGCGCCGTCGCGAGCCAATCGGCGGATGACTTCGAGCACCTCGCCGACTAGTTCCGGGTCGAGGGCCGAGGTCGGTTCGTCGAACAGAATGACTTTGGGACGCAACGCGAGTGCTCGCGCGATGGCGACACGCTGTTGCTGCCCACCGGACAGCCGGCGCGGGTAGTCGTGTGCCTTGTCTCCGACACCGACGCGCTTCAGCAGTTCGAGTGCTTCCGACTCGACCTCGGACCGGCTGCGCCTCTGCGCCGACAAGGGCGCCTCGATGACGTTCTCGAGTACGGTCAGGTGTGGGAACAAGTTGAAGTTCTGAAACACGAATCCGATCTGCGACCGTTGCCGCAGAATCTCTTTCGGCTTCAGCTCGTGCAACTTGCGGCCCTTCTGCCGATACCCGACGAGTTCGCCGTCCACTCGAATGGAACCGGCGTCGACCTTCTCGAGGTGGTTCAGTGTTCGCAGCAAGGTGGACTTGCCCGATCCCGACGGTCCGAGAATTGCCGTGACCTCGCCCGGGCGAACCGTGAGGTCCACACCCTTCAGAACCTGCAGAGCACCGTACGACTTGTGCACACCCCTCGCCTCGACAGCGAACGGTGAATGCTCGATCTCGGTCGTCATCGTGTTGCTCCCCGCGGCGACAGTGGAATGCCCGCAAGTTGCCTGCGCAGCTTCTGAATCGGTGTCGGCGGCACGTTACGCAGAGCGCCTTTCGCGTAGTGGCGTTCGACGTAGAACTGCACCACCGACAGAAGCGACGTCAGAATCACGTACCAGACGGTGGCGACCATCAGCATCGGCACCACTCGGCCGCTGCGTCCGTAGATCACCTGCACCTGGTAGAACAGCTCGGCGATGGCCATGACCGACACGATCGACGTGCCCTTGAACAGGCTGATGACCTCGTTGGCCGCGTTCGGCAAGATGCCGCGCATGGCCTGTGGCAGAACGATCTTGAAGAACTCACGTCGCTTCGGAATTCCCAGCGCTGCAGCTGCTTCGAGCTGCCCTTGATCGACGGAGATGATGCCTGCGCGGACAATTTCGGCGGAGTAGGCGGCCTGGTGCAACGCCAAACCGATGATTGCCGCGGTCGACCCGCTGATCACGCTGTTGACGTTGAACTCGAAGAACGAGGGACCGAACGGGATTCCGAGCGACAGCGTCTGATAGAGGTAGGCGATGTTGAACCAGAACAGCAGCTGCACGATCAGTGGAATGGAACGGAACGCCCAGATGTAGAACCACGAGATGATCTGCAGCACCGGGTTCTGCGACAAGCGGGCCGCCGCAAGCGCGATACCCAGGGCGAATCCGATCAGCGTTCCCCAGAACGTCAGTTGGATGGTGAGCCACAGCGCTGCCATCACGGATTTGGCCGTGAAGTACTGGGCGAACGTTGCCCAGTCCCAGCCGGCGTTGGTTGCCAATCCGTGAACGAACTGCGCAACGAGCACCAGCGTGACAATGGAGATGACCCACCGCCACGGGTGCCAGGTTCTGGCGACGATCAGATTCTCGCCGTCCAACGGTTCTGCCTTCTCGGCAGCCGGACGCGCGTCGGTAGTGGTCACTTCTGTTCTCTCCCATCGGTCCTGGCGGTAGCACCCTCACGTGCAAGCACGGGGTTGCTGCGACGTCGTCGAGCCAAGGTCTCTCGGTCGCTCTGGATGGCTAGGGAGAAAGCTACGTGTTCGTGAAGAACGGGTCGATAGTTCGAATCAGACTGATTACAAGTGGGCTTCTCACGGGGCCGGCACGGTGATCCCGCGCGCGTCCAGGATCGGGCGCACGCCTTCCGCGAAGTGATAAGCCTCTTCCAGGTGCGGATAGCCCGAGAGGATGAACTCGTCGAAACCGACGTCGTGATACTCCGCGATCAGGTTCGCGACCTCCTCGTGCGAGCCGACCAACGCCGTTCCTGCGCCACCGCGCACCAACCCCACTCCTGCCCACAAATTCGGGTAGATCTCGAGTGAGTCCTTCGAACCACCGTGCAGCGCAGCCATTCTGCGCTGACCTTCTGACTGCGACGACGAGTGCAGCTGGTGCGCGTCGGCAACCTGCCCGTCGGGTAATGCGTCGAGCAGGCGCTGCGCCACCGCCCACGCCTCCTCGGACGTGTCACGGCTGATGGTGTGCAGACGGATGCCGTAGGAAAGCTTGCGGCCCTCCTCGTCGGCCAGGGTCTGCACCCGTTCGATCTTCGCGCGAGCGTCCGCGGGCGGCTCACCCCAGGTCAGGTACGTCTGCACCCGCTTCGCCGCCACGGCGAGTGCGGGGTCGGACGACCCACCGAACCAGAACTCGGGCAACGGGTCCGGCGCTTCGGACACCCGCGCATCTGCGACCTTGAAGAACTCGCCCTCGTGATCGACCGAGCCTTCGGTCCAGATGCGGTGCACCAGATCGAGGAACTCGTCCGTGCGGGCGTACCGGCGATCGTGGTCGTTCCAGTCACCGAACCGCCGTTGCTCGACGTCGTCACCCCCCGTGACGACGTTCAGCAGGAGCCGACCTTCGGAAAACCGCTGCAAAGTCGCCGCCTGCTGAGCAGCAAGTGTGGGCGGGGTGAGGCCGGGACGAAAGGCGACCAGGAACTTGAGACGCCGTGTGCTCTGGAGCAATGCAGCGGTGGTGAGCCACGCGTCCTCGCACCAGGTTCCGGTCGGAGTCAGAACCCCTTCGTATCCGAGCCGGTCGGCCGCCTGTGCGACCTCGGTCAGGTAGCGAAGAGTGGGTCGCCGGAACCCGGCCGGCTCCACCTTCTGCCCGGAGGCGTGGGACGAGCCGACGATCGAGCGTCCGTCGCCCGCGGTGGGGAGGAACCAGAAGATGCGTGCGGTCATATGTCACTCCTCGAGAAATTAGGTGGCGGAACCGATGGCGTCGGCATATCGAGTGTCGACGAAGTCGGCGAACTCGTTTCCACCGGGGATGGATCCGCTCTCGACGAACGCGTCGTACAGCTTCTGCTCGGAATCGATCACAGCGGCGTCCAGCGCAATTGCCGGTCGCTGGCTCCGGCCCTGCGCAAGCTCGCCGGCCTTCGGATCGATGCCGACCGCCGCGGAGTAGTCGGCAGCCCACACGGCAGGGTTGTCCTTCGCCCAGGCCGACGCTTTGGCGAGGCGCACCACGAGATCCTGTAAGGCCGTGTTCTTCTTCGGGTCGTCGAGCGCCTGCTGGGATGCGATACCGAAGCCGTACCCGTTGGCCACGCCTTCCGCCGTGGTCAGCGTTTTCGCACCCGTCTGCACCTGCGTGATGGCGGTGTAGGGATCCCAGATTGCCCACGCGTCGACCTGCGCGGCCGCGAACGCAGTTCCGGCGTCCGCCGGCTGCAGGAACACCAGCTGAACGTCCTTGTCGGTCAGCCCCGCCTTCTGCAGCTGAAGCAGCACGTGGCCGTGTGCGGAACTACCCTTTCCGACGGCGATCTTCTTACCCCGCAGGTCTGCGAACGACGTCAGCGTCGAATTGGCCGGGACCAGAATCTGATCGCCACTCGCGTTGTTCGAGTATGCGGAGACGATCTTGATGCGCGCGTTGGCCGCGACTCCGAACACCGGCGGCGTATTGCCGGTGACAGCAAAATCGATCTGCCCTGCCGTTGCGGCTTCCACCTGCGGCGGACCGGATGTGAACGTGGAGAACGCAACCTGGTACGCGGTGCCGTCGAGTTGGCCCGACGCCTTCAGGAGGGCCTCGGTACCGCCCTTCTGGTCACCGACGTTCAGTGTGACGGTCGACAAGTCCTCGTTCGAGACCAACGCCGGCGCGTCGGCGGTGGCGGTGTCCTGGCCGCGCGAGACGCACCCGGTCAGAGCGGCAACGGACAGGGACAGGGCAATGAGGGCGCCGGCATAGCGGCGTGTGTTGGACACGATGGTTCTTTCCGGTTGGAGGAGCTCAGTGGACGCCGAGGGCGCCGAGCAGATGGGTACGGATCCGGGAGAAGCCCGATGTCCCGCGATCACGGGGTCGGGGGAGGTCGACTGGTACGTCCAGGGTCACGGCGCCGTAGTCGAGTACGAGGACTCGATCGGCCAGCGCTACCGCCTCGTCGACGTCGTGCGTGACCAGCAGAATGCCGAACTCGTGACGCCCCCACAGATCGAGCAGCAACGACTGCATCGTGAGTCGGGTGAGTGCGTCGAGAGCTCCGAACGGTTCGTCGAGAAGCAGTAGTTCCGGCTCGCCGACCAGCGCACGGGCCAACGATGCTCGCTGCGCCTGTCCCCCGGACAGTGTGAGCGGCCAGACATCTCGCTTGTCTCCCAGCCCGACCTCCTCCAGCGTGGCGTCGGCCGCGGACAGCGCAGCCTGTCCGGTCACTCCGGCGGTGTTGAGCCCGTAGGAGACGTTCTGGCGCACCGAGCGCCACGGAAACAGACGCGGCTCCTGAAATGCGACGGCCGGGTTGCCCTCGACCTCGCGCTCACCGGTGTGATCGGTCGATAGGCCGGCCAACACTCGCAGGATGGTCGACTTGCCGGAGCCGGAGCGTCCGACCAGTGAGACGATTTCACCCCGTCCGATTGTGAGATCGACGCCGCGCAGAACCTGATTGGTCCCGTACCACTTGTCGATATTCTGCAGTGTCGCAACGGTTTTCGTGGCCGAAGTCATCATGAACCTGCCGTGTAGCGCAGAGCGCGCTTCTCGAGGATGCGCACGATGCCATCGGTGGAGATACCCAGCAGCGCGTAGACCACGAGTCCGAAAATGATGGTGTCGACGCGAAGGAAATCGCGTGCGTTGTTGATGATGTAGCCCAGTCCCGTGTCCGCGTTGATCTGCTCGGCGACGATGAGTGAGAGCCACGCGATCGCGAGCGACTGGCGCAGACCCACGAGTAGCTGCGGCGCGATGCTCGGCAGGATGATGGTGGAGAACTTCTGGCGCCACGTGAACCCCAGCACAACAGCAGTTTCCACGAACTTGCGATCGATCTGCCGGATAGCGGAGAACGTGTTCAGGTAGAGCGGAAACGCCACACCGAGGGCGACGAGAAGGATCTTCGGTGTCTCTCCGATGCCGAACCAGAGAATGAACAGCGGAATGAGACCCAAATGGGGAAGCGCGCGCAACATCTGAAGCGGCGGGTCCACGGTCGCCTCGGCGAAACGAGACAGCCCCACCAGAGCGCCGAGCACCACCCCGATGACGCCTCCGAGCACGAGTCCCTGCACCACCCGTCCGCCGGATACCACCAGCGCGTCGGCCAACTCACCGTTGCGCAGTAGTTCCAGGCCCGCGTCTAGAATCAACGACGGTGCGGGCAGTACCCGTTCGGAAAGAACGCCAGCAGCGCTGGCGATCTGCCACAGCAGAAGGATCGCGATCGGCGACAGAACACGCAGAACGGTCCACCGGTAGCGCTGCCAGGCTGACCGGGTCGGGCTGGATTCCGGACCGGTTACCGGATGTGTCTGCGGCACAACGGGACGTGCGTCGGTAGTGGTCATCTCTCCCCCATAGGTCGGTGACGACGCTATGGGGTCGATCGCATGCGGTCGACGGTTCGAATCAGCGCGATCGAAAAGGTGTAGCCGGCCCTACGTTGATACGCGCACGGTCCAGACGTGAGGGCCGTCCTCAGCGCACGTCGACAACACGCCCACCGTGCACGACAACTCCGGAAGAGTCCCCGGAGCCGACGAGAGGAAGCGCTGCTGAGATGTAGTCGGTGATCGGATCGTCGGCCGGTGCATCCGCCACGTGGGCAAGATGAATCGCGCCGACTATCTCGGCTGCGACCACCGGCTCGAGTTTCGCTCGCCCGAGCACCACGGGGAGCGTGGGACGGTTGCCCAGCGCTTCTCGTGCCTCACCGATGGTGGCGGTGGAGCGAACGGCACGAGGTCCTTCGGCTGCAACGGGAGCAGCCACGCCGTCGAAACCGAAGCGCTGCAACCACTCCGGATCGAAGTACTTGGACACGTACGACCGCCCCGAATCCGGGAGAATCACCACCACCATCGAATCGGCTGGGAGGGTGCGCGCTACACGAAGGGCCGCCGCTACCGCTGTGCCGGACGAGCCGCCGATGAGCAAACCGTCCCTGCGTGCAACATCTCGCACCACGTCGATGGATTCCTGGTCCGAAATCCGTTCCACGGTGTCGAGCACTGTGGGGTCGTACGACGCCGGCCAGGTGTCCTCGATGGACTCGGGGTGCACGAAGTGACCTACCGACTCGATGTAGAAAGCCCGTCCGTCGCCACCGCCGTAGCTCGAGGTCTCAGGGTCGGCGCCGATCACCCGAACCTGTCCTGCGGACGCCTCCTTCAGGAATCGTCCTGCGCCGGTGACAGTTCCACCGGTACCGATCCCGGCGACGAAGTGCGTTATTCGCCCGCCGGTCTGCTGCCAGATCTCAGGACCGGTCGTGCGGTAGTGCGCGTCGGGGTTGGCAGGGTTGTCGTACTGCCCTGCGAGCCACCCGCCCGGTGTCTCGGCGGCGATGCGGGCGGCCAGGTTGCGAACGTGCTCCGGATGCTGGGTGGGCCTCGCGCCCGAGACCACCCGCACATCGGCGCCGTGCGCACGCAGGGTCGCAATCTTCTCCGTGCTGGTCTTGTCGGGGACCACCACGATGCTGTGGTAGCCGCGCGACGCTGCAACCATCGTCAAACCGATGCCGGTGTTGCCCGACGTACCCTCGACGACCGTTCCGCCGGTTCTCAGCGAACCGTCGCGCTCGGCGGCGTCGATCATCGACACAGCAGCCCGGTCCTTCACGCTACCACCGGGATTGAGAAATTCGAGCTTGGCGTACACGGCGGCGTCGATTCCCTGAGCGACTCTGCGTAACCGGACCAGCGGGGTGTGGCCGATGGCGTCCGCGACCGACTCGTACACGTTCCCCATCTCCGTCATGACCCCGGTGTCCGCACCAGCGTCAGCACGGACCGTTTGCGCAGCACGAAGCCCAGCGACTCGTACATCGCGATCGCCGAGTAGTTGTCAGCCCGTGCGTGCAGGAACGGGATCTCGCCGCGCTCACGGATGCCGTGCCCGACGGCCCGCACCAACCGGGCGCTGAGACCGCGGCGCCGATAGTCGGGATCGGTACATACAGCGCTTATCTCGGTCCACCCCTGCGGGTGCATCCGCTCGCCGGCAAGCGACACGAGTGCGTCTCCGTCGAACAATCCCAGATAAGTACCCATCTCGATTGTTCGGGGACGAAAGGGCCCGGGTTTGGTTCGCTCGACCAGATCGAGAACGGCCGGCACGTGCTCGGGACCGAGAACCACGGTCTCCGAATCCTGTTCGACCTCGAGCGCCGACCCGTCCAGTTGCACCGAGTCGAACGCCCCAACTGTGTCCCAGCCGGGCGGCGGCGCAAAGGCGCCGCGGAGCGCCACCTCGGTAGACGGGCCGACGAGACTCGCCAGATCGGCGAAATCCTGCGCGGCCGGATCGGGCGGGTGACCGACGAAACCGGCGACCTCGGAGTCGTAGCGAGCTATCTGCCCCGACCAGGTTGCGAACTTGGCATGTGCGCCCCGCAGTGACGACCGCACAGGGTCGTCGAGTGGATGCACGGAAATCTCCGTCGTCATACGATCAAGCCTCCCGGGCGGCGCTGTTCACCACAAATCGATTGCGCTGCAACAGATCCAGTCGTCCGAGTCCAGAGTTTTACTCGAGCTGATTCGAACTCCGAGGTAGTAACAACCACGACGATCCGAAGTCTGTCCAGAACTGGCCGCGCGCAGGAGACTAGTCCCCATGAACAATCACGACACACCCTCCCCCTCCTCGTCCCGAACGGATATCGACGTCGCCATCGGCGTTCTCATCGGTTTGTACGGTTACAGCAGGGAGCACGCGTTCGAAGTACTTGCCCGGCGCGCACGCACTCAGAACGTCGGCTTGCTGCGCGCGTCGCGCACCGTGGTCGAGTCTGCACAATATCCGACTGTCCACATCGCGGTCGCGGACGTCGCGTGACCGGTTTCGATCACGGCGATCCAAAATGTGTTGCTGTGCAACTACGTGCGAGATGTTGTTCCTGTCACCGTTTCGCCCGGTGACAGTTCGTCAGAACAGATGCGAATGTGGCTGAGCGGCGAGGCAGCGGCCTGCAAAGCCGTCCACACGGGTTCGACTCCCGTCATTCGCTCGCATCGAAGATCTTCTCGAAGCAATTGGAGAAGGGCATGGACTCGTATGGCGGGAAAATCGGGATCCGCGTGTACCCACTCTTCTCGTATAGCCGAACGGCATCGGGCTGGCGATCCCCGGTCTGCAGAATGATCCGCGGTAAGCCCGCGTCACGAGCCGAGTTCTCAGCAGCGTACAGAATCTCTTGCGACACACCGGTTCCGCGGGCAGCGGGCCGGACGAACATCCTCTTGAGTTCCAAGTCGTCGCCGTTCCACCGCACAGCGGCGTGGCCCACGGGCTCTCCCGCCGCGTAGACCACGAACGTCCTCGCCACGGTATCGGGCGCAACCGCATTGGCTTTCGTGCGTGCCATGTCGGCCTCGCGGTCGGCGTACCGGGGCCCGACCTCGGCCGCCATCTCCGCTCGCAACTGCGCCGCGTCCGGGTGGTCCCAGGGGACCTCGCGCACGTCGAGAGCGGTCATGAATTCCTCACGACGCGAAATCCTATGTGCCCACTGGACGTGTCGTCACCGACCCCCGACCGGGCCGAGGTCCGGTACCGCCGGCAGTAGCTGGCGTGGCACATGTGCGAGCCCCCTCGGATGACGCCTCGCGGATCCCGTCGTGCTGCATCGAAGGTTCCGGTCGTCCATTCCCACACGTTCCCGGTGCAGTTGTAGAGCCCGAAGTCGTTGGGGGCGTGGGACACCGCGGGTTCGGTCAGCACAACGTCGGTTCTGAAACCTGGAAATTCGCCCGCCCACGTGTTCATGCGCGTCAGGTCTTCCTCGGCGCCCCACGGAAACGGCTGCTGCTCGAGACCGCCGCGGGCAGCGAACTCCCACTGTTCCTCGGTAGGCAGAGTCGTCCCCGACCATGCGCAGAACGCCCAAGCGTCACGTCGCGAGACGTGCGTAACCGGGTGATCAGGCACATCGCGACGTGCGTCAAGCTCGGAATCCGGACCCGACGGCCTACGCCACGATGCACCCCGGACCACCCGCCACCACGGCGTCGACGTGACTGCGGGGGAGGCGTCGGCCACGGGAAGGGCCGCCGCGGCCACCAGCGAGTCGCCGAACGATTCCGCATCGGTGACGTACCCGGTGGCGCGCGCGAAGGCGTCGAACTCCGCCACAGTGACGGTGGCGACCGAGATGTCGAATGCTCCGACGAACGCAGCGCGAACCGGACCCTCGAGATCGGTCGGGTAGGCATACGCGTCGTCGCTGCCCATGAGGAAGGTGCCGCCCGTCAGCGTGACGAAGGGTGGGGCCGACCCGCCGGCAGAGACCGAGCGAGCGCGTGCGCCTCGCGCGTCACGCGAAGGGGAGCAGCATCCGGCCATCACCACATGATCGCATGTGGTACTCAGTGACCATGGCGAAAGACAATGTGCTACTGATTCACTGGCACGACCTGGGGCGTCATCTGGGCGCATACGGTCACTCGTCCGTGTCGAGCCCGAGGCTCGACACGTTGGCGGCCGAGGGGGTCCTCTTCACCCGCGCGCACGCAACGGCTCCGCTGTGCTCCCCCTCGCGTGGGTCGATCTTCACCGGCCGCTACCCACAGAGCAACGGCCTCGTCGGGTTGGCGCACCACGGGTGGGAATACCGACCCGACGTGGAGACGCTCCCCGCCATATTGTCTCGATCCGGTTGGTACACTGCGCTTTTCGGCATGCAGCACGAGACGTCATTTCCATCGCGGCTCGGTTTCGACGAGTTCGACGTATCCAACTCGTACTGCGAGTACGTGGTCGAGAAGTCGCAGGCGTGGCTTCGTACGGAGCAATCGAGGCCGTTCCTGTTGACGGCCGGGTTCTTCGAGACGCACCGCCCCTATCCCCGCGCGCGCTACACACCTGACGACACCGACATCGTCGACGTTCCCGACTACCTGCCGGACACCCCCGAGGTGCGGGCGGACCTCGCCGAGTTCCACGGGTCGGTGACTGTCGCGGACGCGGCAGTCGGCCGACTGCTCGACACCCTTGCCGAGCAGGGTCTCGACGAGTCGACATGGGTGGTGTTCTTCACCGACCACGGGCCGGCCTTCCCGAGAGCCAAGTCGACGCTCTACGAACCGGGTACCGGCATCGCGTTGATCGTCCGGCCGCCAACCGGCCGTTCGGTGTCCACTTCGCGCTACGACGAGTTGTTCAGCGGTGTAGACATCGTGCCCACAGTGCTCGAGCTCCTCGGCGTTCCGGTGCCGGACGAGGTGCAGGGCATCTCGCACGCATCCCAATTGACCATCGGCGGTGATCCTGCGCGGCAACAGGTCTTCACGTCGAAGACGTACCACGATTCGTTCGATCCCATCCGAGCCGTCCGGACCAAGGAATTCAGCTACATCGAGAACTATGCCGATCGGCCCGAACTCGATCTTCCGTGGGACATCGAGGAGAGCCCGTCGGGTCAGGCGGTCGTCGACTCGGTCGGCGGGCCTCGGGCAAGGCGTGAGCTCTACGACCTGACTGCAGACCCGAGCGAGACCGTGAATCTGCACGACGACCCCGAATTTGCCTCCGTCGCTGCAGATCTCGCCATGCGGCTGCATACCTGGCGCGAGTTCACGCGCGACGTGATTCCGTCCGAGTTCGTCGGTGAACGCATTTCGGAGCGCTACACCCACGACTACGCGGCCATCAAAGGTCTGAAACTACCGTCTCGATCCGCCATCAGCTCCGAACGTGGAATCGCCGACGACCACGAACCCTGATACACACCCTGCCTGATTCGGCAATGGTTTCACTCACCGTGCATGAAAACTGCTGGTGCGCGCCCCACTTCGGCTGCCGTTAGTATCTGCGACCATGAGCGATCAACCGCGTTCGTATCTGGTTCTGGCGTCGCAACGCAGCGGCAGCACGTTGTTGGTGGAGTCGCTTCGGGCCACCGGCCAGGCCGGTGAACCGCAGGAGTTCTTCCAGTACCTCCCATCGACATCGAGGCCGCCGCAGCCGAGGCAATGGTTCGAGGGTGTCACCGACGACTCCATTCTGCGCCTGCTCGCACCGCTCGAGGCAGGAACACCGTCCACCGAGACCAGCGAGCAGTGGCGAGACCGCATCCTGCGTGAGGGCAGAAGCTCCAACCGTGTGTGGGGCGGCAAGCTCATGTGGAACCAAACTCCTCTGGTGCTCGACCGCGCGCGCGGCCTTCCCACGCGCTCCGGCGACGACCTGCTCTCCGCACTCCACGACGTCGTCGGTGACGTCACATTCGTGCACGTCTACCGCAGCGACGTGGTGGCGCAGGCAGTGTCGATGTGGCGCGCGGTGCAGACGCAGGTGTGGCGCGGCAAGGGCGATCCGGACAAGGATGCGGCAGCGCAATATCACGCCGGCGGGATCGCACACCTGCTCACCATCCTCGAGGACCAGGAGGCCCACTGGCGACAGTGGTTCGCCGACAACGACATCGAACCGGTGGAAGTCGATTTCGCCGACCTCGCCGCGGACACCACCGGTGTCACGGCGCGCGTACTCACGGCGCTCGGACTAGACCCCGGTCTCGCCCCACCACCGGCACTCCAGCGACAGGGCAACGCCCGGTCCGACGACTGGATCACCCGCTTCAAGAAGGAAGGGGTGAATGCATGACCGCCACCACTGTCACCCAGCCAGCTGTCACCCATGTCGACGAACTACGCGCTCTCGAAGCCGAATCCGTCCACATCATCCGCGAAGTCGTCGCCGAACTCGAACGACCCGTCCTGCTCTTCTCGGCGGGCAAGGACTCCATCGTCCTCCTCCGCTTGGCAGAGAAAGCGTTCCGGCCCTCCCCAATCCCCTTCCCCGTCATGCACGTCGACACCGGACACAACTTCCCCGAAGTCATCGAATTCCGCGACCGCCGCCTCGCCGCCGGCGGACACCGCCTCATCGTCGCCTCCGTCCAAGACGCCATCGACACCGGACGCGTCACCGAAATCGGCGGACCCAGCGGATCACGCAACCGACAACAAACCCGCACCCTCCTCGACGCCCTCGAAGCCGGAAAATTCGACGCCGCATTCGGCGGAGCCCGCCGCGACGAAGAACGCGCCCGCGCCAAAGAACGCGTCCTGTCCTTCCGCGACGAATTCGGCCAATGGGACCCCCGCGCCCAACGCCCCGAACCCTGGTCCCTCTACAACGGACGCATCAAACGCGGCGAACAAGTGCGCGTGTTCCCCCTGAGCAACTGGACCGAACTCGACATCTGGCGCTACATCGAACTCGAACACCTCGAACTACCCTCCATCTACTACGCCCACGAACGCGAAGTCTTCGAACGCGACGGCATCCTGCTCGCCACCTCCGAATTCACCGAAGCCACCGACACCGAACAGGCCCGCGTGGAAATGGTCCGCTACCGCACCGTCGGCGACCTCACCATCACCGGAGCCGTCCGATCTCACGCCACCGAAATCAGCGGCGTCATCGACGAAATCAGCGCCGCCACCGTCTCCGAACGCGGCGAAACCCGCGCCGACGACCGCACATCCACAGCCGCCATGGAAGACCGCAAACGCGAGGGATACTTCTGATGACTACCGGTAACGAGACCCCGCGGCAGCTCCTTCGAATGGCCACCGCCGGATCGGTCGACGACGGGAAAAGTACCCTGATCGGTCGCTTGATGTTCGACACCGACAGCCTCCCGCTCGACCACCTCCAGGCCGTGACGAAAGCAGACGGCCTACCCGACCTTGCCGCCCTGTCCGACGGATTGCGCGCCGAGCAGGAACAAGGCATCACTATCGACGTGGCCTACCGCTTCTTCTCGACCGCCAAGCGCAGCTACATCCTGGCCGATACGCCGGGGCACGAGCGCTACACCCGCAACATGTTCACCGGTGCCTCCAACGCGCATGTCGCGGTGCTGCTCGTGGACGCACGCGCCGGCGTACTCCGCCAAACTCGCCGTCACGCGCGCATTTCCAGCCTGCTCGGGGTCAAGCATCTCGTGGCCGCGGTCAACAAGATCGACCTGATCGACTACTCCGAATCGCGATTCAGGGAAGTGGAAACAGAGCTCCAGCAGTTGGCCACACGACTCGGCGCCGCGGAACTCACCGTCGTCCCGCTCGCCGCGAAGGACGGCGACAACGTCGTGCATCGTTCCGCAAACACACCGTGGTACTCCGGGCCGACGCTGCTCGAGTACCTCGAATCGGTCGAACTGACCGCTCCCGCAGCGGAACCCGCCGAGCTGCGTCTTCCGATTCAATGGGTGTCACGACCGAACGAGCTCGAGCGCCGGCGCTACACCGGCCGTCTGTCTGCAGGCACCCTGTCCGTCGGCGACGCGGTGACCGTGCTTCCGTCCGGATCCACCAGTACCGTCACCGAAATCGACACCCTCGACGAAGCCCGAACCGTTGCGGTTGCGCCGCTGTCGATTTCGATTTCTCTGGCCGACGACATCGACATCGGTCGAGGCGACGTCATCGTGAGTGCGGTGGACGGCGCGCACGTGCCGGTACTCGCCAGAGAGATCGACGCAACCGTGTGCTGGTTCGGGGAAACTCCGCTGCGCGCGGGTGACCGCGTCTCGCTCAAGCACACCGCATCGACGGTCCGCGCGACCGTGCAGGCGCTCGACACGAAGCTGGACCCGGAGACTCTCGACGAGCAGGATTCCCCGGTCGAGTTGGCGCTCAACGATATCGGGTCGGTCACACTCCGCACGTCGTCTGTGGTCGTCGCCGATCCGTACCTCGGCAATCGCGACGCGGGATCGTTCATCCTCATCGACGAAACGACGAACGACACCGTCGGGGCGGGAACCATCACCGTTGCCCGTGAGGTCAAACCCGGCGTGCAGACACGCAACGACATCAAATGGCATCCGTCTGCGCTGGACCGTGGTCAGCGGTGGGCGTCGACCGGTCAACGCGGTGCCACCGTCTGGTTCACCGGATTGCCGGCGTCGGGGAAGTCCACGGTGGCAGTCGCGTTGGAGCGGGCACTGGTCGAATCGGGCCGCACCGCGTACCTCCTCGACGGGGACAACGTGCGGCACGGACTGTCCGACGACCTCGGGTTCAGCCCGGGCGACCGCGCCGAGAACGTCCGGCGCGTCGGACATCTCACCCGACTGCTCGCCGACGCCGGCGTGGTGGCCATTGCCTCGCTGGTGTCGCCCCTGCGATCCGATCGTGAGATCGCGCGGGCACTCAACGACGCGGCGGATCTACGGTTCATCGAGGTGGCGGTGACGACGCCACTGCAGGAATGCGAGCGGCGCGACCCGAAGGGCCTCTACGCCCGCGCACGCGCGGGAGAACTGAAGGGACTCACCGGAGTCGACGCCCCTTACGAGACTCCCGACGACCCGGACCTGTCGATCGACACCACCGGCGCGGACATCGACGATCTGGTTCGGCAGGTCCTCGAGGTGCTGGGGAACTGACGTGATCCCATCGCTCAGCTGATCAGCTGCTCGCCCTTCGACCAGTCGTAGCTACGTTCGCCGGTTCTTGACCCCCGATGTCCACTCGCCCGTTCAGATCTTGCATCTGCCGGTGGGAACACCGCCCGGCCCGTTGAGCGGAATACCGTACTTCGCCAGCGTGGGCACGAATCCGTCGGCACATGAAAAGAGTTCGTCGTCGACGCAGAACGTTCGGTCCGACACCTGAGATTGTCGTGGACCTATGTCGCGCGAATGGCCCGATCTGAGCTGGGAAAAGAGTGTCAATCACGGTGAGCGAAAGTCTGCCGACAACCTAAGAATCAGCATGATTGCAAACCGCTCATATGCGGCAGATCGCCGATAGTGTTCCCAACCATGTCCGATACATCTGCCGAACGCGGCGGCGACCAGTCCATCGAAGCAGTACGACGTGCCTGGCTGACCGAGAACTGGGCGTCCGTGGTCGTGGGCCTGGTGCTCGTTGCACTCGTACTTGCGGGCGTGATTCCCGCGAGCTTGGTCCCATGAGCGACAACCTTGCTCTGGAGAACGAGCGCGCGAGCCGCGGGTTGCCACTGGCGGTGGGCGGCGTGCTGGTCGTACTGGTTCTCGGCGCACTGGTCCGATTCCTCGACACGCAGGTTCCGCATTGGCTCACCGACACCCCGTTCGAGCGGCTCGGGAAAGCGATCGAGTTCCCGGTCTACGCAATCGCGTTGGGACTGATCGGCAACCTCGTGCTCGGGAGGCTGGGTGTACGGGAGAAATTGTCCGGTGGATACCGCACCGAGTTCTTCATCAAGACCGGCCTGGTGCTGCTGGGCGCATCCGTCGACCTGAAGGTTCTCGTGACTGCGGCGGGACCAGCCATAATTCAGGCAATCCTGTTGATCACCATCGTCTTCGGCTTCACCTGGTGGTTCGCCGGCAGACTGGGCATCGACGACAAACTGCGTGCGCTGTTGGCCTCGGCCGTGTCCATTTGCGGCGTCAGCGCGGCCATCGCCGCAGCCGGCGCGGTGCAGGCGAAGAAGGAGCAACTCGCCTACAGCGCGTCGCTGGTGATTGTGTTTGCCCTGCCGTCGATATTCCTTCTACCATGGCTCGCAGGCGTTTTCGGTTTGTCCGACGCAGTCGCCGGCGCCTGGATCGGCGGAAACATCGACACCACCGCTGCGGTAGCTGCTTCGGGAGCCATCGCAGGCGAGGACGCCCTGCAGATCGCCACGATCGTCAAGACGACTCAGAACGCGCTGATCGGTGTCGTGGCGATCGCACTGACTGCCTACTTCGCGCTGAAAGTGGAGCGGACGTCGTCGGCTCGTCCGACCGTGGGCGACTTCTGGGCACGGTTCCCCAAGTTCGTCCTCGGCTTCGTCGCCGCGTCGATCATCGGAACGCTGTGGGTGGCCAACGTGTCCGGCGGTAAAGCCGACGTCACGACGATCAACGATCTTCGGACCTGGTTCCTCATCTTCGCGTTCGTCTCGATCGGACTGGAATTCTCCGCATCCGGCATTCGTGAGGCGGGGTGGCGTCCGATCGCGGTCTTCGGTTCGGCCACCGTCGTCAACATCGTTGTGGCGCTGGGCCTTGCGACTGTGCTGTTCGGCAACTTCGAATTGCCGACGACCTGACGATGACACGGCCGGACGATCGATCGAATCCGGGCGATCGGAACTCTGCCCATCCTGATCTCACTCGACGACGCTGAATGGCATGACCTCGCGCCGAGTGACTCGAAACGTCGTTCTTCCCAGTGCCCGTCCCGACGTGTGGGACTGGCGACTGTCCGGGGCCTGCAGATCCGCTGACCCAACATTGTTCTTCGGGCCGACACGCGAACGCGGAAATCGGCGAAGAGACCGAGAGAATGCCGCCAAGGAGATCTGCGCAGCATGCCCGGTTATCGCGTCTTGCTTGCGTCACGCACTCGACGCCGGTGAGCCGCACGGCGTGTGGGGCGGCACAACCGCGACCGAACGGTGGTCGGCGCTGCGCACCGAATCGCACTCGGCCTGACGGTTCGACGGTTGTCAGGACCCCGTCATGCTGCGGCACTGCGTCTTCCGGCTGTTACGCGCTGAAGGAAGTGCAAGCTGACACCCACAGCAAGCAGCACCCCGGTCCGTAGCCACGTCTCCGCGGACTGCTGCGTCGCGAGGACCACGCACGTGACGAGCGCGAGGACCGGCAGGATCGTAGCCGCGCGGAAGTGGTCGTGGTCCACCGTGTCCCGGCGCAGAACCAGAACCGCGATGTTGGTGCTGACAAAAACCACGAGCAACAGCAGGACCACGGTTTCCGCGAGTGCTGCCACGGATCCCGTCGCGCACAGGATCATGGCGACAACGGTGGTGGCGATGATCGCGACCCACGGCGTTTGCCGGCCGGGCAGGACCTTGCTCAGTGCCGACGGGAGCAATCCGTCGCGGGCCATCCCGAACGTCAAACGCGACGCCATGATCATCGTCAGCAGCGCCCCATTCGCGACAGCGATGAGTGCGACGAGGCTGAAGAGCCACGGCGGGATGCCCGCGTCGGCAGCGGCCACCACTTCGAGCAGCGGACCGCTCGACTGCGCGAGCGTCTCCGGGGGAACGACCGTGGTGACGGCGAGACCCACCAGGACGTAGACCACACCGGCCGTCGCGAGTGCGGTGAACAGCGCCCGGGGATAGACGCGGCTGACGTCGTGCACTTCCTCGGCCATATTGGCGGACGTCTCGAAACCGACGAACGAGTAGAACGCCAGAAGCGCTGCACCGAGAACCGCCAGTGCAGGGGTGGTGGAGTCGTCGAACTCCAGCACTCGGGACGGGGTTCCGTCGCCGCGGCTCAGCACCAACCCGGCGAGTGCGATGACGAGCACCAGGCCGGACACTTCGACGACGGTCATCACCAGGTTCGCCCGTAGGGACTCGGTGATTCCGCGGGCGTTCAGCAGCGCCACGACCAGCAAGAAGATCAGCGCAGCGGGCACCGCCGGCACGTCGACGAACACCTGCAGGTAGTCACCGGAGAACGCCAGAGCCAGGCCACCCGCGCTGGTCACACCGGCCGCGAGCATCGAGAAGCCCACCATGAACGAGACGATCGGGCTCTTGTACGCGCGCCGAGCAAACACCGCGGCGCCGCCCGCACGCGGGTACTTGGTGACGAGCTCCGCGTAGGACGCGGCAGTCAGCATGGCCATCAGGAGGGCCACGGCGAGGGGGACCCACACGGCGCCGCCGACCTCACCGGCAATCTCGCCGACCAGCGCGTAGATACCCGCGCCGAGTACGTCGCCGAGGATGAAGACGAACAGCATCTTCGCGCTGATAGCCCGTTTGAGAGGGGTCGCCTCTTCCGGTGTCTTCAATTCGGTCATGGCGGTGGGTGCCCCATGGCCGCCCGATCGAACCAACCGTCAGGCACGGTTCCGATACGTCGCCGGCGGACTCCCGACCAACGCGGTCCACGCCCGCGTCAGATGCGGCTGATCGCTGAATCCCAGTTCGGTTGCGAGAGATGCGAAGTCGACCGGTTGGCCGCTGTGCACCGCCGCGGCGACGTCGAGCATGCGGCACCGCTGGATCACCCATTTCGGTCCGATGCCGACGTAGTCGTCGAATCGTCGCTGCAACGTGCGCAGGCTCACGCCTGCGATCGCCGCCAGTTGCTCCGCGCGAACAACGGTCCGGTCCGCCTCGACACGGGAGACGAGATCGGCGAGTTCGAACGCCACTCGGTCGTCCGCGGGCTGGGCGGAACTCAGCCACCGGTTCATTCCGTCGACAAGCTGTTCGTCCGAACGCGAGGGGTCGAGAAGCCACTCGGCCGTCTCGACGTCGTCGACTCCCACGACGTCGCCGGCGGGGACCACCCGATCGGTCAGCGTGCGGACGCTCTGGCGCAGGAACGGGCGGAAGCACCCCGGCCGGAACGACGCTCCGATCACGTGTCCCGTTCCAGTGAGCGTCCGGGTGAACGTACGACGGTTGATGCCGTGGACCAGCAGCCGTCCCTCCTCGGCCGCGAGGTGGATACGCGACTGCGGAATGACGGGCTGCTCGTGCGGCTCGATCCCCTCCCACCGGACGCGCCAGTAGTAATCGACCCACGGACGCAGTTCAGGAGCGGGAGCCCGTCGGACGACGTCGATACGTCGAGCGGCCTCGCTCGGGAGCAGGATGGCCTCGTCGTGGCCGACGGGCCGGTTCGTGTCGGTAATGCCACGAGTGTTTCATCCGTTCTGCTGCTGGGGGAGACTGGTGGAGTGAGCAATATCGGTTGGACCTATTTGATGGACATGGACGGCGTTCTGGTGCACGAGGACCACCTGATCCCCGGCGCCGACGAGTTCCTCACCGAACTCCAGGAGTCGGACACCAAGTTCGTCGTGCTGACGAACAACTCGATCCGCACGCGGCGTGACCTGCAGGCGCGCCTGCGACGTACCGGCCTGGAGATTCCCGAAGAATCGATCTGGACCTCGGCGTTGGCCACCGCGACGTTCCTGGCGAACCAGCGGCCGAACGGCACCGCGTACGTGGTCGGCGAATCCGGCCTGACGACTGCGCTGCACGACATCGGCTACATCATCACCGACATCGAACCCGACTACGTCGTGCTCGGCGAGACGCGGACGTACTCGTTCGAGGCCATCACCACCGCCATTCGGCTCGTCGAGAAGGGCGCGCGCTTCATCGCCACCAACCCCGACGCCACCGGACCGTCCCGCGACGGGTCGCTGCCCGCCACCGGATCCGTCGCCGCGCTCATCACTCGCGCGACCGGCAAGGAGCCGTACTACGTCGGCAAGCCGAACGCGCTGATGATGCGCTCGGCCCTGCGCGCCATCGGCGCCCATTCGGAGAGCACGCTGATGATCGGGGACCGGATGGACACCGACATCGTCTCCGGCCTCGAAGCAGGGTTGCAGACGATCCTGGTGCTGACCGGCATCTCGACGGTGGCCAGCATGGAGCAGTTCCCGTATCGCCCGACGAAGGTGATCAATTCCGTGGCCGATCTGGTCGGCAAGACAGCGTCGCCCTTCGGATGAGGTTCGTCTACTCACGGCCTGATCGCAGCATCGACGCGACAGGTGTCCGGCAGTCCTTCGATCACATCGACGACGCCCGCGAAGCGTTGGCCGACGGGGCAATGGTGGTGGGCGCCATCGGGTTCGACACCGACACCCTGTGCGCGTTGGTGGAGCCGGAGTCCGTGACACGGTCGGAGACGTCGTGGACCGGTGAACCGTCGGTGCTTCCGGGCGCCGTCGTCGCGTCCCAGAACCCTCCCCCCGCGAATCATGTTGCGCGCGTGCGCCGAGCGCTCGCGATCCTGAACCACCCGAATTCGGCGTTGCGCAAGGTGGTACTCGCCCGGTCGCTGACGCTGGTGTTCGATTCTCCGATGGACCCAGTTGCGTTGGCGGCGAAGCTGATCGAGTCCAACCCGATGCACAACGGCTTCTGCGTCGACCTCACCGCAGCGCGTGGTCAGTATTACGGCCGCCATCTCGTGGGCGCCAGTCCCGAGCTGCTGATCCGGCGTACGGGCACCGAGGTGGTGTGCCGACCGTTCGCGGGAACTGCTGCACGCCTGGCGGATCCGGTCGCCGATGCGGCGGCTGGGGTGGCATTGTTGTCGAGCGCGAAGAACCTGTCCGAGCACAGGTTCGTCGTGGACGCCATTTCGGATGCCTTGGCCCCACTGTGCAGCGACATCTCCGTGCCGGACGAGCCGACGCTGACCAGCACGCCCGCGGTGTGGCACCTAGCGACACCGATCACGGCAACGCTGACGGATCCGGCGACGACCGCCCTCGATCTCGCGCTCGCGTTGCATCCGACGCCGGCCGTGGCCGGAACCCCCACCGCGCTTGCGCTGCAGACCATTCAGCGTCTCGAAGACGGCCGCAGCCGAGGTTTCTACGCCGGAATGGTCGGCTGGTGCGACGCATCCGGTGACGGCGAGTGGATGGTCGCCATTCGCTGCATCGACCTCGCCCTCGACGGGCTCAGTGGCACTGCCACCGCGGGCGGCGGGATCGTGGCCGACTCCGACGCCGACGCAGAGCTCGAAGAGACGACGGCGAAGTTCGGGACGATCCTCAGTGCGCTTCGCACACGGGTGTGAAAAAGCGTGCCAGAGGACTCTTTTTCACGCCCGAGCGCGTAGCGCACCGCCGATATCCGCGATCAAGTCCTCGACATCCTCCAGTCCCACGGATATCCGCACGACGCCATCGGTGATGCCCACTGCTGCACGGCCTTCCGGCCCCATGGCGCGGTGGGTCGTGGTGGCCGGGTGGGTCACCATCGACTTCGCGTCGCCCAGGTTGTTGGAGATGTCGATGACGCGGAGTCCGTCGAGGAACTCGAACGCGCGAGCCTTGCCGCCCTCGAGTTCGAACGTCACGACGGTGCCGCCGCCCTTCATCTGACTCGTAGCCAACTCGTACTGCGGATGCGACGGCAGGAACGGGTAGCGAACCCAGCGGACGCCGTCCTGCTGCTCCAGGAACTCCGCCACCGCCAGCGCCGACGATGTCATGGCGCGCACCCGAACCGGCATGGTCTCGAGCCCCTTGAGCAGGACCCACGCATTGAACGGACTGAGCGCCGGGCCGGTATGCCGCATGAGCGTCTGCACCGGACCGTCGATGTAGTCCTTCGGTCCGAGAATCGCGCCGCCGAGCACGCGGCCCTGGCCGTCGATGTGCTTGGTGCCGGAATACACCACGATGTCCGCACCCAGGTCGAGACTGCGCTGCAGCAACGGGGTGGCGAACACGTTGTCCAGCACCACTTTTGCGCCCGTCGCGTGTGCCATGTCGGAGACCGCCCGGACGTCGACGAGGGCCTGCATCGGGTTGGAGGGCGTCTCGAAGAACACCGCGGTGGTCGGTACCTTCAGCGCCTCCGCCCACTGATCGTTGTCGTCTCCGTCGACGAAGACGGTCTCGACACCCCACCGCGGCAGGATTTCGTTGCACACCACGAAGCACGAGCCGAACAGGGACCGGGCCGCGACGAGTCGATCGCCGGCCTTCAGCAGCGCGCCGAGTGCGGTGAACACCGCCGACATTCCGCTGGAGGTTCCGAAGCACGCCTCGGCGCCTTCGAGCAGACGCATGCGCTCTTCGAAGATGCCGACGGTCGGGTTGCCGTAGCGGGAGTAGACGTAATGGTCGACGTCGCCGGTGAACGCAGCCTCGGCCGACGCCGCGTTCTCGTAGACGTATCCCGACGTCATGTAGATCGCTTCCGAGTTCTCCTCGAACCCCGACCGGTTCATGCCGCCGCGGACGCCCAGCGTTGCGGGGCCGACGCCGTCGGGAAGCGGCTTGTCGAACGCTCCGCCCCGAGGGCGAGCGTCGGTCACTGCTGCCTCCACGGAAGTCCGAGGGCGCGCCAGCCGACGATCCCCCGGTGCCCGTTCTCGTCCGTCGCACCTTCGAAACCGTCGAGCACGTTGTAGGACGGCCCGATCCCGGCAGCAGTCGCTGCCTCCGCGGCACCGATGGAGCGCTGGCCGGAACGACACAGGAAGACCACCGGACGCTCACCGTCGACGCCCTGCTCTCGGAGTTGGTCGACGAAGTGCTCGTTGCGGGCACCGTTCACGTCGACCCACTCGACGAAGGCAGTGGGCTTGTCGAGGGAGCTGATGTCGGGAACGCCGACGAATTTCCACTCGGCGTCGGTACGAACGTCCACGAGAACGGCGTCGGAGTCCTGCGAAAGCAACTCCCAGGCCTGCTGGGGCGTGATATCTCCTGCGTAGGTCACCCTCGAAGTTTCCCACAGCCCTGCCGTCGACCGTCGGCCCGTCCGCATAACTTTTTGCAGGACCGCGCAAGAAGGAGCACGATGTAATTCGACCGGGAAAGTACCGGGCTTCTCAGCCGTATGCACCGTCGTTGAAACAGCACCTTTCGAAGGAACACCACCCATGAGCAATACCGACACGACTTCTGCGTCCGTTGGTGAATCGAACCCCGGCGAATTCACGCACAAGCAAATTCTGACCATTTTGTCCGGATTGATGCTGGGAATGTTTCTTGCGGCACTCGACCAGACAATCGTGTCGACGTCCATCAGGACCATTGCCGATGACCTGAACGGGTTCTCGATTCAGGCGTGGGTCACCACCGCGTACCTCATCACCGCCACGATCTCGACGCCCCTGTACGGCAAATTGTCCGATATCTACGGCCGCAAGCAATTCTTTCTGACGGCCATCACGATCTTCGTGATCGGCTCGGTGTTGTGCGGATTCGCGACGTCGATGTACGAACTCGCCGCATTCCGCGCATTCCAAGGACTCGGTGCCGGCGGCCTGTTCTCGCTGGCCCTCACGATCGTCGGTGACATCGTTCCGCCGCGCGAACGCGCCAAGTACCAGGGCTACTTCCTCGCCGTGTTCGGCACGTCGAGCGTCCTCGGTCCCGTCGTCGGTGGCCTGCTCTCGGGCCAGGACAGCATCCTGGGCATCACCGGGTGGCGCTGGGTCTTCTTCGTCAACGTCCCGATCGGCATCATCGCGTTGTTCGTCGTCTGGCGCGTGCTGAATCTCCCGCGTCGCCACGGCAGCGCCGTCGTCGACTGGGGCGGCGCCGCGATGCTCGCCATCGGCCTGGTTCCGCTGCTCATCGTCGCCGAGCAGGGTCGCACCTGGGGCTGGAGCTCGACGGGGTCCATCGCCTGCTACGTCATCGGCGTTCTCGGTGTCGTCGGCTTCATCCTCGTGGAACTGCGCATGAAGACCGACGCGCTGATCCCCATGCGCTTCTTCAAGAACTCCACCTTCAGCATCGGGCTGCTGCTGTCCGTGATCACCGGCGCCGCGATGTTCGGTGGCATCACGCTGCTCCCGCAATATTTGCAGGTGGTCAAGGGATCGTCGCCGACCCTCGCCGGCTTCCAGATGCTTCCCCTCGTCCTCGGCATCATGGCCGCGTCCATCTTCTCGGGCCAATTGATCTCGCGCACAGGGCATTACCGCCTCTACCCGATCATCGGCACCACACTGATGACGCTGTGCATGTTCCTGTTCTCGTTCATCCACTACGACACCGCACTGTGGCTGATCATGATCGTGATGTTCGGCTTCGGCTTCGGTCTGGGCAACGTGATGCAGCCGCTCACCATGGCCATTCAGAACGCGCTACCGCCGCAAGACATGGGCGTTTCGACCTCGTCGGCCACGTTCTTCCGTCAGATCGGTGGCACCATCGGCGTCGCCGTCTTCCTGTCGCTGCTGTTCTCCCGCGTCACCGACACCATCGGCGACGCGTTGCGCAGCGCAGCTGGTGACTCGAACTTCGTCTCCGCCGTGCAATCGGCTGCGTCGAGTTCGGATCCGACCGTGTCCGGACTTGCTCGGGGACTGGCCAGTGGCGGCGGCGAGGCAGCCGGCGGCGTTCTCGACGACACGTCGTTCATCCAGAAGCTGCCCGCCGAGCTGGCCGCACCGTTCCAGATCGGCTTCTCCAACGCGATGGATTCGGTGTTCGTCGCAGCCGGCTTCCTGCTGCTGCTCGCCTTCGTCATCAACCTCTTCTACAAGGAGGTACCGCTGCGCACACAGAGCGGAATCGCCGCTCAGAGTGCAGAGGAGAAGCGTCTCCAAGCCGGTGTGGTTGCGGCGGACGATTTCACCGAGTCCGATTCCGGTAAGCACGAGGCAGCGGACGATGTGCCGTTCTCGGGCGTCGGGAGCGACACACGCACCGAACTACTGGATCGGTTGCCCGAGCAGGGCGGAGCGCACGAGAAGAGTTAGTCGCCGAGCTGCGCTTCCAGATCGGCGATCCGGGAGCGCAGCTGATCGGCCTCGCGCCGATAGAGCGCGGACAGCTCGGCCACGTAGGCGTCGTCGTACCTCGGGATGATGCTGCGAGTGCAGTTCCAGTCGAATGCCTCGACCTCGACGACGATGCTGCGCTCCGAGGTCGAGGCAACGACCCGCGTGCCGAGGTCCATCAGTCGCGTGAGCAGACCCGGGTCCTCGTCTCGCTCGACGACGCGTGCGCGTCCGTACAACTTCAGCCGCTGCCGGCGTGGGTAGTCGACCAGGATCATCGCCAGTCGATCGTCCTGGTCCAGGTTCGCCGCGGTCACGAACTGGTTGTTGCCGGCGAAGTCGGCAAAGCCCAGCGTCGAGTTGTCGATCACCTGCAGAAACCCTGCCGGGCCACTGCGGTACTGCACATACGGCCATCCGGTCTCGGTTGTCGTGGCGACGTAGAACTGGTCGGCGGCCCGAATCATGGCCGTCTCGCGGGTGTCCAGCGACGTCGGTCCGGTGTCGGGACGCTCGGTGTGCGACCCGTAGGCCTGGTAGCTACCCGTCGCCCGCTGCCGGGCCTTGGCGGCAGAACCGAACATCAGATGCTGATAGTGGTTGCCGGTCACGCCGGATCGCACACTTTCCAGTCGTCCCCACTCTTGGTGAACGTCATCTGACCTTCGATGTCCTCGCCCCCGAACTCGGCGGTGATGTCGGCGGTCGCGACGGCGCCGTCCACGGCGATGGCGTCGATGGTCTTCAGCTTCATCTCGCCGTTCTCGCTGGAGAACGGTTGCGACGCGGTCGGCGAGCACAGGACGTCGGCGAGGTTCCCGTCGTTGCGGGCGTCGACGTACCGAGTCACGGCCGTCCCCACCCGATCGTTCTCGGACACGTTCTGGTCGGCCGGCCGAAACACCGACACGAGGACCACGCCGACGATCAGCAGAACGGCGATCACCAACGCCGCGAGAATCGGCGTCGAGCTCGATGCGTGTGCGCGGTCCGGATCGTCAGCCATGGCCTCGATCTTGCCGCTACGCCCCGGGAGTCGGCTAGTCGGAGCTAGAACAGGCCGCGTAGTGCGATGAAACGAACAAGCCCAGCTGCGGCGCTCGCCCCGATCACGACGGCCGCCGAGACGACCCAACTGGGGGCGTCGACCGCCGCATGCAGAACGGCCAGTGCGGCGTAGCTCGTGACGAGGCCGACGAGGGCAAGCCCTCCGCCCTCCCACTGAGCGGTGAACCAGCCGACGCGAGACGCCGCGTGAAAGGTCAGACGCCGATGAAGTTCGGTGGCCAGAACAGTGCTGACGACGACTCCCGCCAGGTTCGCGAGAACCGAGCCGTACCGCATCATCACCGCGAAAAGGACGACGTAGACGACGTTGCTCGAGCCACCGACTGCCGCGAAACGGACCAGCTGCGACCACAATGCGTCGGAGCGAAGACGGGTGAACACACCGACCGACGCCGTGGGCGTCCACGTCATAGTCGGTACAGCCACGGTGTCTCCTCGGTACGACGGCGATCGAGCACCGCCATGTTGTTACTTCGTGGTACAACCCGCGCCAGCGTGGGAACTCATCCCGTTTGTGACCTGACTCACTCCGGGAATCTTCTGTCGCCGAAGTGGGTCCTAGGACAGACACACGACTTTCAGGAGTGAGCGCATTGCCACTGGTACGTATCGACGTCATCGAGGGACGCTGGGACACCGATCGGATCTCCCAGCTGGCTCAGACCGTCCAAGATGTCCTGGTCGACGAGTTCGCCGCACCCGAACGCGATCGCTACCAGGTGATCAGCGAGCACAAGCCGGGCCACATCGTCGCCCTCGACACCGGACTCGGCTTCGAGCGCAGCGACGACGTCGTCGTGATTCAGGTGACCCAACAGGGGCGCTCGACGGACCAGAAGAAGGCGCTGTACGCCGCACTGTCGGTGCGTCTCGAGGCGTCGGTGGACCTGAACCCGAAAGACCTCGTGGTGTCGGTCGTAGAGAACACACAGGCCGACTGGTCGTTCGGGTTCGGCCGCGCGCAGTTCCTCGAAGGCGATCTCTGACACCTACCGGTCCAGCTTAGGTCGGGCTTAATTTATGCTGGTGTGTCCATGACGTCCCCGATGTTAGGTAGAGCGCAGCTGATGACCGAGCAGACCCGTCCTCTTCGTGTCGCCATCGTGGGCGCAGGCCCGGCCGGCATCTATGCCGCCGACGCCCTGATGAAGTCCGATCACAACGTTTCGGGGCCGGGTGTCAGCATCGACCTGTTCGAGCGCATGCCGGCTCCCTTCGGCCTCATCCGCTACGGCGTCGCTCCCGACCACCCGCGGATCAAGGGCATCATCACCGCCCTGCACAAGGTTCTCGACAAGCCGCAGGTACGCCTGCTCGGCAACATCGACTACGGCACCGACATCGACCTCGAGACGCTCCGACGGTTCTACGACGCCGTCATCTTCTCCACCGGCGCCAACGCGGACCGCGACCTGAAGATCCCCGGCATCGAACTCGACGGATCGTACGGCGCTGCCGACTTCGTCTCCTGGTACGACGGTCACCCCGACGTCCCCCGCACCTGGCCCCTCGAGGCCGAGAAGGTGGCCGTGCTCGGCGTCGGCAACGTCGCCCTCGACGTCGCACGCGTGCTCGCCAAGACCGGCGACGAACTGCTGCCGACGGAGATCCCGGCCAACGTCTACGAGGGCCTGAAGGCGAACAAGGCCACCGAGGTGCACGTGTTCGGGCGTCGCGGGCCGGCGCAGGCCAAGTTCACCCCGCTCGAGCTGCGCGAGCTCGACCACTCGCCGACCATCGAGGTCATCGTCGCCCCCGAGGACATCGACTACGACGAAGGCTCCGAAAAGTCCCGCCGCGAGTCCAAGCAGGTCGACATGGTCGCGAACACGCTGCAGGACTGGGCAATTCGCGACGTCGGCACGCGTCCGCACAAGCTGTTCCTGCACTTCTTCGAGTCCCCGCACGAGGTGATCGGCGAGAACGGCAAGGTCGTCGGGCTGCGCACCGAGCGCACCGAACTCGACGGCACCGGAAACGTCACGGGCACCGGTAAATACACCGACTGGGACGTCCAGGCCGTGTACCGCGCCGTGGGTTACCTCAGCCAGAACATCGCCGACCTGCCGTTCGACGAGCTCGCCGGCACCATCCCCAACGAGGCCGGCCGCGTGCAGACCCTCGACGGCGAGTCGGTGAACGCCACCTACGTCACCGGCTGGATCAAGCGTGGACCCGTCGGCCTCATCGGCCACACCAAGGGCGATGCCAACGAAACCGTCGCCAACCTCCTCGCCGACTCCACCGGGTTCGCCGGCGCCACCGAGCCGTCCGAAGACGCCGTCGTGAAGTTCTTGGAAGACAAGAACGTTCCGTACACGACGTGGCAGGGCTGGTACCGCCTCGACGCGCACGAGCGTTCGCTGGGCGAGCCCGAGGGTCGCGAGCGTGTCAAGGTCGTCGAGCGTGAGGACATGCTGGCGGCGTCGGAGCCGGACAAGGTCTAGATCCGCACCGCCAGCAACTTCCCCTCCCGCGCATCCTTGCGGGCGTGCTCGTTGAAATCGGGTGCAGCACAGACAAAGAGCGTGCGTCCGTCGTCGCCGCCGAAACCGCAGGCGAAGACTCCGGTGTCGAACTTGATTTCGTCGACCAGGCCCTCGCCCTCGCGTACTTGGACGACCCGTTGCCCCAATGCGTCGGCGGCCCAGAGTGTTCCGTCGGGCGCGAGGGCACAGCCGTCGGCAGCAACGACGACCTGACTCAGCCCCTCGGCCATGTCGGTCCCCGTGGGCAGTGCGCCGAAGGTGGCCCAGTCGCGGCGTTCGCCGAGCGATCCGTCCTCCGCGATCGTGAAGGCGCTGACGCGATTGCCGATGGTCTCGTCGACCAGCAGCTCACCGTTGGACGTGAGGGCCATGCCGTTGGGGAAATGCAGGTCGGTCGCGACTTCGTGCACGCTGCCGTCGGTGTCGATGCGCACCAGGCTTGCGGTCTCGATGGGCGCCATGTTCATCAGGTCGAACCCGAAGTTGCCCACGTACGCCCGGCCCTCGAGGTCGACGTACATGTCGTTGGCATGACCGGTCGCGTAGTCGGACAGATCTGCGTGCACGACCAGCTCGCCGGTGATCTCGCGGCGCAGCACCGTCTTGTCCGTCATCGACACGACGAGTAGCCGACCGTCGTGCAACCACCCGAGCCCGGACGGCTGACCCTCCACCACCGCCTCCACCCTGACGTCGGTTCCGTCGGGGAGCGCGGAGATGACCTCGTGTGTGTAGAAGTCGGACACCCAGATCCGACCGATGCCGTTATCGTCCGGATGCCAACGCGGGCACTCCAGGTAGCTACGGCCCTCGAGGATCACAGAAACCGATGCATCCATTGGTAGAACTCCTCACAAGATCGGGATGTGACGTGTGTCTCATCCAATCATGAGGCATTCTGAGGTCGTGTTCGACGCCCACGTCCACATCATCGATCCGCGGTTCCCGCTGGTAGGGAACAACGGTTTCGTTCCCGACCCCTTCACCATCGCCGATTACGAGAAGGCCGTGGACGGTCTGGGAATCACCGGAGGCGCTGTGATCAGCGCGTCGTTCCAGGGGACCGAACAGTCATTTCTCACTGCGGCACTGCGCGAGCTCGGCCCGAGCTGGGTGGGTGTGACGCAGTTGCCCGACGGCACCACCGACGAGGAGATCGTCGCCCTCGACGCCGCCGGCGTGCGCGGCCTTCGGTTCAATCTCCGGCGTGGCGCGTTCGAGATCGGGCCCATGACCGAGCAGGCAGTACGTGCCCACGACCTGGTCGGGTGGCACAGCGAGTTCTACGTCGGGGCGAGCCTGTTGCGCTCCCTCAATCCGGTTCTGGCCAAGCTGCCCGCCGTCAGCATCGACTACCTGGGTCTCTCGCGCGAGGCCCTGCCCTACCTGCTCGAACTGGCAGACAGAGGGGTACGCGTCAAGGCGACGGGATTCGGGAGGCTCGAACTGGATCCTCTCGACGCCATGCGACAGATTCACCGCGTGAATCCGGAAGCATTGATGTTCGCGACCGACCTGCCGAGCACGCGGGCTCGCCGCCCATTCGAACCCTCCGACCTCGACGTCGTGGCGGAAGCGGTGGGCGGCGACCTGCAGGCTGTGCTCTATCGAAATGCGCAGGCGTGGTACAGGGTTCGGTAGTTGTCAGCGGGTGACAGGTTCGAACGCGGCCTTGTCGACCTTGCGGTGGAACCGCATCCCCGCGAGGCCACCGAGCAGCGCTCCGACGAGACTCACCGCGGCAGCGGCGGCCAGAGCAATGGCGCCCGCGGTGCCGACGTTGCCGTCCACCGGAATACGGGGGAACGCGTCGAGCTGGCCGAGGATGTCGTACTGGTCACCGGCGACGACGGCAACGATCGCGACGATGACGGCGATCAGGATCGTCCACAGCCACACGGCGAATCCCTGCCGCAGACCGTTGAACCGAGCCATTCGGCCTGCGACGTAACCACCGCAGTAGTAGGCGATCAACAGCACGACCAGGAGGGCGATTCCGCCGACCAGTCCGACGGTCGACGCAGTGTCGGAGTTCGCAGTGGCCTGATCGGTCGCCTCGTCGATCGAGGTACCGGTCGAAACGCCCACGGCCGCACCAGCCGCAGTCAACACGCCGATGAGTAAGACGGTGAAGCCGATGGCGGTAAGCCAGCCGAAGAATGCGGACCCGAACTTGATGCCGCCGAACTGTTCCTTCTGCCGAGCCGTGGCTTCCCTGGGGCTGAGGGGCTCGTTCCGGCCCAGCGCGTCGTCACGACCCAGCCTGTCGTCACGACCCAGCCTGTCGTCACGACCCACAGTCTCGTCACGACGCAACGGCTCGTCACGGCCCACCGGCTCGTCTGTCCGCTGATTGCGGAAGTCTGCAGATTGAGTGTTGTCGCCGTCGCGTTTGCGATTGAAGATGCCCATAGTCGACCAGTTCTTTCGAAAGCGTCAGGCGCGCCGAGCAATCGGCGCTGGGGGTCGAGACCTCCGACAGGTTGCCGAAGAACGTTAACGCTCCCGGATGCCCGATTCGTCCGATGGGAAACCTGTCCACCACACCCAGTCAGCGGGTCGGTTCGTCTCGCGCCACGATCTCCGGCTGTCCGGTTCCCATCGGGTCGAGTACCGCTGCCGCACGCGCACCCCATCGCTCGTGCGCGGACTGACGCGTCATGCCGGTCGCCCGGCCGATGGCCGACCAGGTTGCGCCCTGAACCCGAAGTACGACAACGGTTTCGATGCCGTCGAGCCCTGCAGCACGTTGTATACGCAGACTCAGCAAGTGCCACGCCAGTTGTCTCTGCGCCGGGATGTCGGTGCCCTGCTCCGCGTCCCAGGCAGGTGTGCCGGGCAACGGTCCGGTGCCGACGAGTTCGTCTGCGTGCCGCCCTGCCTCCAGCGCCCCTGCGTCGACCACGGCGCGGGTGGCGTCGGTGATGTCGATCTCGAATACGTCCATTGCAAACCTCCTGTGTCAGGTTGATCCTGACGCAGACTCGGTTTTCCGTCAAGCTCTACCTGACAGGCGGGCCACAGCGTTCATGATCCAAAACATCTCTGCGATAGTGCGGAATAGGCCCACAGAATGTGGCCCCAGCGTCACACCAGGACCGCAGCCCCCACCCACACTCCGGACGCGAGCAGGGCGCCGAACAATTCGACAAGGATCGACAGTCCGACGGCCTTCGTCGCGTGGACGGTGGACCGCCACGCATCACGGCTGTTGCCGAACCGAGGAAGCTCGGCGACGAAGACGCCGAGAAGGAATCCGAGGAACAGGCCGAGCACCGGGATCACGAAGAACCCCACGATGCCCAGGATCCCGCCGATGACGATGGACTTTGTCGGAACGCCTGCGTCCTTCAGCTTGCGCCCCGGCCAGGTGTACTTGACGACGCCCGAGATCACGAGAAGCGCTGTTGCGATGCCGAATACGGTCCATCCGGTCGCGGTACCGGTGATGAACGCCCACACCCCGATCGCGGCGAAGATCAGGATGGTGCCGGGCAGGATCGGGACCACGATGCCGATCAGTCCGATCAGCACGACGAGTCCTACGAGAAGTTCACCGGGTCCGCTCATGGGGACAGTGTGCCGGGATCACTTCGTGAGGGCTACGGGGTCGTCTGCATCGGGGAGCGCCTCGACCTTCGGCTGCGCATGGAATCGACTGGTGATCACGCCCGTAAGCAGGGTGATCACCACCCCGATCGGCACGAGCCACTGCGGAGCGACGGACGTCGCTGTAGTGACGCCCGCCGTGGTGATGTCGATTTTGACGAACCGAACGATGTACGTCATCACGACGATGGTGACCACGAACGCGATGAGCGCGTCGGTTTGATTGGCTCGTCGGACCAGCCGTCCCAACAGGAATGCGCCGAGCAGTGCTCCGTAGGTGTATCCGGCGATGGCCAGCCCGGTCAAGTACACGTTGCCCGTACTCGTGGAGAAGGCGCTTGCGAAGACGGCCATCAGGACAGCCCAGACAAGCGTCATGATTCTTGCAAGACGCAACATCGTCGCGTCGTCCGGCGTCTTCGAGGAGAAGGAATGGATGATGTCGGACACGGTGGAATTGGACATCGAGTTCAAAGCAGACGACAGCGAACCCATTGCTGCACCCAGGATTCCGGCGACGAGCAGACCCGAGACGACGACGGGAAGTCCGTGCAGAATGAAGTTGGGGTATAGATTGTCCGAGCTGGACAGGCCCAGTTCCTTGAACGTCTTGCCGTCGTTGTAGGACCACAGAAGTGCTCCGACCAACGAGAAGGCCGCGAACTGGATGGCCACGAAGATGCCTGATCCGATCATCGCCTTCTGCCCGTCGCGCAGAGTCTTCGTCGACAGGATGCGTTGAACGATAAGCTGATCCGAGCCGTGGCTCGCCATCGCGAAGATGGCGCCGCCGATGATCGCGGTGGGAAGGGCGAATGCACTCGTCGCGATATGTGCCAGGTCGAAGTTCGTGTCGAAAAGCTTGAACTTGCCCGCCTCGAACGCATCGGACACCCCCGATGTGCCGACGTGGCCGAACAGCACAGCGATTGCGATGAGCGCACCGCCGACGTAGAGCACCATTTGGATGGCGTCCGTCCAAATCACGGCCTTGATACCGCCGAGGTAGGTATATACGACGGTGATGATGGTCAACACGACGATGATGGTGGTGTAACCGACGCCGATACCCAACTCGTCGAGAAGCAGCTTGATCGGAATTGCGGAGGCAAAGAGTCGAACCCCTTCTGCCAACAACCGAGTGAAGACGAATGTCACCGACGCCAAGCCCTGCAGCTTGATACCGAAACGTGCGGCCAAGTATTGGTATGCGCTGACGAATCCGCCTCTCTTGTACAGCGGAATGAGCACCGTCGCGACGATCACGCGGCCGATGATGTAGCCGATCGCCAACTCGACGTTGCCGAAACCCTGTGTGGTGTAAGCGCCACCGGGAACGCTGATCACCGTGAGCACGCTGGTCTCGGTGGCGACCACCGAGAAGCACACAGTCCACCAGGGGAGGCTGCGGTCCCCGACGAAGTAATCTGTCGACGTCTTCTGCTTGCCGGAGAGCTTGAGACCGATCACCGCGATGGCGATCAGATACACCACCACGACAACAAGATCGAGTTCACGCATGGTCAGGTTCTCCTCAGGGGTTTTCTGCGAACGACGAGTCGACGCGGTGGCTCGGACGGTTCCGGAAGTCGCATCGGTGCGTCGCCCGGACTGATGCGGCCCAGCACGCGCGGCTGCGGCGAGCCGGTCGCTCCGGGAACCACCCCGGGAATCTGATTCCACGTCAGAAAGCCGAGCAGCGCAACGAGATACGCCTCTTTGCTGAGCGGCGGCAGACCACGCTCAGCGCTGGTGACCACCGCAGTGGGTGCAAGCCGGCGGCGCAGCGCGGACATCAGGGTCGAGTTGCGTACACCACCACCGGACACCACCACCTCGGTGACGTCGAGCCGGCGCACAGCGTCGGCCACGGTCACCGCCGTGAGCTCGGTGAGAGTGGCCAGTAGATCCGGTCCGTCGACTCCCACGCCGACAAGTCTGTCGGCCACGTACGAACGGTCGAACAGCTCACGCCCCGTCGACTTCGGCGCGTCCAGACCGTAATACGGTTCCGCAAGCAGCAATTCGAGGACGTCGTCACGGACCGTGCCGGTGGCAGCGATGCGCCCGTCTTCGTCGAAACCGCAGCCGAGAATTCTCTCGGCAGCGACGTCGAGCAAGCAGTTGGCGGGTCCGGTATCGAAGGCAACGACAGGTTCGCCGGGCGCTCCGACCACGGTCACGTTCGCGATTCCCCCGAGATTGAGTGCCGCACGTCGCGAGTCACCCGCGAGCCAGAGCGCATCGAGTGTGGAGGCCAATGGCGCGCCCTGCCCACCTGCGGCGATGTCACGGGCCCGGATGTCGGATACGACCGGGAGTCCGGTTGCCTCGACGATCCACGCAGGTTGTCCGAGCTGCAATGTACCGAGGGCCCTGACGCCGTCCACCCAGTGAAAGACCGTCTGACCATGTGACGCAACGAGATCGGCCTTCACCCCGTTGTCAGCGAGAACATCCGCGACTGCTCGCGCGGTTGACTGCCCGATCTCGGTATCGAGCGCGCACATCTCGTCGACGGTGGTCCGAGCGGGGGGAAGAACGGAAAGCAGCCGGGCGCGGAGCGGTTCCGGCCACGGGATGCCGGTGTCGAACAGGGGATCGACGATGACATCTGTTCCGTCGAGGGTGAAATCGCCGACCGCGACGTCGAGTCCATCCATCGAGGTTCCCGACATGACCCCGACGACGATCACGGTGCCACCCTGATCAGAGCAGCCTCGTGCAGGGTGTCCGATCGCTCGGCGAGCAGGCGAGCGCCGTCGAGCGAATTCCCCTGTGCAGGAACGAGGTCGACCTCGAGTCGGAGGTGTTCGACCAGGGGTTTCGTCAAACGGTCCCCCAGCTTCAGCAATCCTCCGGTCAGTGCCACGTCGACGCGGCCGGTGCCGAGCTTGCGCACTCCGGTGAGAACAGCTGAGGCCAACATCGTCGCAGCAGAATCGATGATCGTGCCTGCTACTTCGTCGCCGGATCCCGCGTGATCGGCTACGACGGGAGCGAAGGTCGCCATTGCGCGAACCGGATGGTCGTCGCCGCCGATCGCCGATGGGAGTCGGTCGAGTGGACCGAAGGCTTCACGCGCCGCCTCCGACAATGCCGTTGCCGGGCCGCGCCCGTCGTACGAGGCAAGAGCAGCGTGCAATCCAGCGCGGCCGATCCAGGCGCCGCTGCCATCGTCGCCGAGCCACGGGCCCCAGCCGTCCACGTGAAAGACATCGCCGCCCTGTGACACTGCGACAACCGCCATGCCGGTGCCGACTGCGAGCACTACCCCTGGACCGCCGGCCAGCGCACCGGCATGCGAGGTCGCTGCGTCGCCCGCGACCACTATCTCCGCATTCGGCCACACATTCCGCAGACGATCGGCAAGCTCCCTCGCGGCGGTCGGTGCAGCGGAGACCCCCGGCACCCCGACACCCACCATGGTCGGCGGCGGCACTGCGGAGAAATCACCGAACGTCCGCACGATCGACGCCTCCGCGGCCGTCACTCCGCCCGCTTCGGCCAGACCCGGTGCACCGTGCCCGGTGGATTCGGCCAGGGGTGCCGTCAGATCCGTGGACCACGCTGCCATGCGGCAGCTGGTCTTTCCGAGATCGACGGCGAGGACTGTGGCCATCGGTCGAGTATGCGAACCTCCAGCCGCGGATGTCAATAACTATCCGCTAAATAGATTCTCATGTTGCTTTCCAACCTCGCGGGTTAAGCTCCAACGGTGAGTGGAGATATCTTGGTCCGCGTGCGCGACGCGTTACCGGGTCTGCAACCGGCGGAACGCCGCGTGGCGGACGCAGTCCTGGCCGACCCGAGCGCGTCGTCCGAACTGTCGATCACCATGCTCGCGACCCGTGCGACGACGTCGGAAACGACCGTGATGCGCTTCTGCCGCACTCTCGGCCTGACCAGCTATCCACAACTGCGATTGGCTCTTGCCGCTGCTGCCGCGCGAGAAGCGGTGTGGGGTGGTCCCGGCGAGGGTGACATCGACGTGTCGGACACGCTGTCGAAAGTGGTGGACAAAATCGTCCACAGCGAGACCCTCGCATTGGAAGACACGCGAGCTGGGCTCGACATCGAGGCACTCCAGCGTGCGGTCGACGCCATAGCAGGCGCTCGTCGAATCGACGTGATCGGCAGCGGAGCCAGCGGATTCGTCGCGGCGGACCTGCAGCAGAAGTTGCACCGAATCGGACTCGTCTCGTTCGTCTGGTCCGACATCCACGCCGCACTGACCGGTGCCGCGCTCCTCGACGCACGGGATGTCGCGATCGGAATTTCGCACTCCGGAGCAACTCTCGACACGATCGACCCGTTGACCGCCGCCAGAAGCCGTGGTGCGACCACGATTGCCCTGACCAACTTTTCCGGTTCACCGATCGCTGACGACGCCGACATTCTACTGACGACCGCCGCACGCGAGACCACGTTTCGCTCCGGAGCCACCGCAAGCCGAATCGCCCAGTTGGCGGTGATCGATGCCCTCTTCATCGGTGTCGTCCAAAGCCGATTCGACGACGCTTCGGTGAAACTTGCCGACACCTACCGTGCGGTTCAGCCGCGACGACGATGACAGAGAAGGAAGACATGCGACTCGGCGAACTCGGCACCGAGACGAGGAATCCGGCCACTCGGGACCTCGACACGGTATCAGTGCTGGAAGTGCTGCAGATGATGAACGCGGCCGACCGGACGGTTCCGGAACAGGTCGAGCGCGTACTCCCCGACATTGCCGACGCAGTGGAACTTGTTGCCCGATCGCTGTCGGGCGGAGGCAGATTGGTCTACCTGGGCGCCGGCACGAGCGGTCGCATCGGGACGCTGGATGCAGCCGAGTGCCCGCCGACCTTCGACACCGACCCCTCCCGTGTCATTGCAATCATCGCCGGCGGGCAGACCGCTTTGACCGAGGCGATCGAAGGTGCGGAGGACGACGAACAACGCGCCCGTGACGACGTTTCCCTGGCCTCGGTCGGACCGCTCGACACCGTCGTCGGTATCGCCGCCAGCGGACGAACGCCGTACGTGATCACCGGGCTGCGCACGGCCCGAACGCTTGGTGCAGCAACGGTTTCCATCGCGTGCAATGTGGGATCGCCGATCAGCGCCGAAGCAGATGTCGCCATCGAAGTTGCGACGGGCCCCGAGGTGTTGACGGGTTCGACCAGACTCAAGGCCGGCACCGCGCAGAAGCTGGTGTGCAACATGATCTCGACCGCCGCGATGGTACGCACCGGGCGGGTCTACGAGAACCTCATGATCGACGTGCGGCCCACCAACGAAAAGCTTGTGGACCGAGCGGAGCGAATAGTGGCGGAGGCGACGGGTGTCGAGGCAGCCGAAGCCCGCGCCGCACTTGCCGACGCGAGCGGAAGCACCAAAGTGGCAGTGGTCTCGCTGCTCGCCGGGGTTCCCGCCTCCCGCGCCGCCGACGCCCTCGAGAGGGCGGGCGGGGCAGTGCGGAAGGCGTTGGAGTTGTTGTCGCGCGCCGAGTCCTAGTCCATCAGCCGACAGCATCCTTCAGCCGACAGCGCCCTTCAACCGATAGCGCCCTTCAACCGATAGCGCCCTTCAACCGATAGCGCCCTTCAACCGATAGCGCCCTTCAGCCCACGGGCCGCACCGACCCCGCCGCCTGCCGCGCCCGCTCCCGCGCAACCTCGACCGACGGCCCGGTCGAGACCGCCACGCCCATACGCCGTTTCAGGAAACTCTCCGGCTTGCCGAACAGCCTCACATCCGTCTCCGGCACTTCCAATGCCTTCTCGACACCGTCGAACACGATCCCGGCGGCGTCCACCCCGCCGTAGATCACCGCGGACGCGCCCGGAAACAGCAAAGTCGTGTCGATCGGCAGGCTCAGGATGGCGCGAGCGTGCAGTTCGAACTCCGACAGTCGTTGCGTGCGAAGCGTCACCAGCCCGGTGTCGTGCGGGCGGGGGCTCACCTCGGAGAAGTACACCTCGTCCCCCTTCACGAACAGCTCGACGCCGAAGATGCCGCGTCCGCCCAGCGCATCGGTCACCTTCCGAGCGACGTCACGGGCGCCGTCCAAGGCGGTGGGCGACATCGGTTGCGGTTGCCACGATTCGACGTAGTCACCGGACTGCTGCAGATGCCCGATCGGTTCGCAGAAGTACGTCCCCTCCGCACCGCGGACGGTCAACAACGTTATCTCGTAATCGAAGTCGACAAACCCTTCGACGATGACGCGGCCGAAGTCCACGCGCGAACCGGACAGGGCGTAGTCCCACGCGCTCGATACGTCGTCGTCCGACCGAACGACGGACTGACCCTTGCCCGACGACGACATGACCGGTTTGATCACTGCGGGAAAACCGATGCGCGACAACGCCTCCTGTACGTCCGAGAGCGAATCGGCAAAGGCGTACGGCGATGTCGGCAGACCTAGCTCTTCCGCAGCCAGGCGCCGAATTCCCTCGCGGTTCATGGTCAACTGCGTGGCTCGCGCGTTCGGAATGACAGTGGCGAGTCCACGTTCTTCGACCGTTCCCAGCGCGTCCGTGGCGATGGCTTCGATCTCGGGGACGACGAAGTCCGGCCGCTCGGCCTCGATGAGGGCGAGAAGCGCCGTCGGATCGCTCATGTCGATCGTGAACGCGCGGTGGGCAACCTGGTGCCCGGGAGCGTTGTCGTACCGGTCGACGGCGATCACCTCGACGCCGAGGCGCTGGAACGCGATGATCACTTCCTTGCCCAGCTCACCCGACCCGAGCAGCATCACCTTGGTCGCACTGGGACTGAGCGGAGTTCCGATTCTCACGTCGATCATCGTGTCACGGGACCTGCCCGTTTCGGTCATTCACTGCTGACGCCGGCGTCAGTAGGGTTGTGATCCATGTCGAGTTCACACGGTCCTCTTGCCGGTATCCGCGTCGTCGAGCTCGCCGGCCTCGGGCCGGCCCCCCATGCATCGCTGCTGCTGGCCGACCTCGGGGCAGACGTGGTGCGGGTGCAACGCCCCGGCGGCGTCCCACCCGAGGGCGCGCCCGCAGATCAGCAACAGCGCGGCAAGACCGTCGTCGAAGCCAATTTGAAGGACCCCGCCGACCTGGAGAAGGTGCTCGGGCTCATCGACCGCGCCGATGTGCTGATCGAAGGCTTCCGGCCGGGGGTCACCGAGCGGATGGGACTGGGCCCGGACGACGTCCACGCTCGGAACCCGAAGCTCGTCTACGGCCGCATGACCGGGTGGGGCCAGGACGGGCCGTGGTCGTCCGTCGCAGGTCACGACATCAACTACATCTCGGTCACCGGCGTGCTCCATGCCATCGGCCGCAAAGGTGAGCGCCCGGTCCCGCCGATGAACATGGTCGGCGACTTCGGAGGTGGCTCGATGTTCCTCGTGTTCGGTATTCTCGCCGCCCTCGTCGAGCGTCAGACGTCGGGAGAGGGACAGGTGGTCGACGCAGCGATGGTCGACGGGACCGTCGCTCTCTCGCACATGATCTGGGGTTTCCGCGGGCAGGGCCTGTGGTCGGACGAGCGCGGGACGAACATGCTGGACACCGGTGCGCCGTACTACGACACCTACGAGACGTCCGACGGCAAGTATGTAGCCGTCGGCGCCATCGAGCCCCAGTTCTACGCGCTTCTGCTGAAGGGTCTCGAACTCGATCCCGCCTCGCTGCCGGATCAGAACGACGTAGCTCGATGGGACAGTCTGCGAACGACGTTCACCGAGACCTTCGCATCGAAGACTCGCGACGAGTGGGCAGCGATCTTCGACGGCACCGATGCGTGCGTGTCGCCGGTGCTGACTTTCGGTGAAGCTCCTCGGCACGCGCATCTCGCGGCGCGAGAGTCGTTGGTGGACATCGACGGCGTTACCCAGCACGCACCGGCGCCGCGGTTCTCCCGTACCGCCGCCGATGTTCCGTCGTCGCCGCCGCGCACCGCGGCGGATCCCGAGACACTCTGGCGCTGATGGACGCCGCCGACTGGGATGCAACTGTGTGGGATACCAAATACGCTGGGCAGGAACTGAAGTGGGGATCGCCGCCCAACCAGTTCGTCGTGGAGTTCACCACGTCACTCCCGCCGGGCCGAGCACTCGACCTCGCGTGCGGTGAGGGACGCAACGCTCTGTGGCTTGCGACGCGTGGGTGGACCGTCGACGCCGTCGACTTCAGTGCAGAGGGGCTGCGCAAGGGTGTAGCGGTGGCGCGGACGGCCACGAACGCCATTCAGAGCCGGCTGAGGTGGGTACGCAAAGACGTGACCGAGCTCATAGTCGAGCCGAACTATGACTTGGTGCTGGTTCTTTACCTTCACCTGCAACCCGGGGCACGGAAACAGGTCGTCGACACGGCAATTTCGGCGTTGAAACCTGAGGGAATCCTCGTGATTTGCGGGCACGATTCGGCCAACCTCACCGATGGCGTCGGCGGTCCGCAGGATCCCCAAATCCTCTACACGCCAGCCGATCTCGTGAACGACATCGACGGACGACTGGACGTTCGAACGGCCGAGACGCGGCGCCGTGACCTTGCAGAAGGATCCGCCCTGGATGCAGTGGTGTTCGCACGTAAAACAGATGTTGGCAGCGCGACCATTCCGGCGTAATATAGCCCTATGTTACCGGCCAGTAGCTTTTGGTCGGCTGGACCGACGTCGGTTTCGACCGTAGCGGCGGTACTCGGAACACAAGAGACCGCACCATCTGAGACGGAGAACGCATCACCATGGGCCATTACAAGAGCAATCTGCGAGACATCGAATTCAACCTGTTCGAGTTGTTCGGCCTGGGCAAGACGCTCGAGTCCGGTCAGTTCGGTGACCTGGACGTCGACACCGCGAAAGACATGCTGACCGAGGTTCGTCGCCTGACCGAAGGCCCGCTTGCCGAGTCGTTCGCGGACGCCGACCGCAATCCCCCCACATTCGACCCCGAAACGCATACGGTGACGCTCCCGGAATCGTTCAAGAAGGCGTACCGCGCCTACCAGGAAGCCGGCTGGGACCACCTCGGCGTCAGCGAAGAACTCGGCGGTATCCCGGTCCCCCGCATGCTGCTCTGGTCCATCGCCGAGATGATTCTCGGATCCAACCCCGCCGCCTTCTTCTACGCCGCGGGCCCGAGCTTCGCGCAGATCCTCGCCGACAACGGCAACGAGCAGCAGAAGAAGTGGGCCGCAATGGCTTCCGAGCGCGGCTGGGGCGCCACGATGGTGCTCACCGAGCCCGACGCCGGATCGGACGTCGGCGCAGGCCGCACCAAGGCCATCGAGCAGTCCGACGGAACGTGGCACATCGAGGGCGTGAAGCGCTTCATCACCTCGGCCGACTCCGACGATCTGTTCGAGAACATCTTCCACCTCGTCTTGGCACGCCCCGAGGGCGGCAAGCCGGGCACCAAGGGCCTCTCGTTGTTCTTCGTACCGAAGTTCCACTTCGATTCCGAGACCGGCGAACTGGGTGAGCGTAACGGCGTCTTCGTCACCAACGTCGAGCACAAGATGGGCCTCAAAGTCTCCGCGACCTGCGAGCTCACCCTCGGTGGGCACGGGGTGCCCGCCAAGGGCTGGTTGGTCGGCGACGTCCACAACGGCATCGCCCAGATGTTCGACGTCATCGAGCACGCTCGCATGATGGTCGGCACCAAGGCCATCTCCACCCTGTCCACCGGCTACCTCACCGCACTCGACTATGCGAAGCAGCGCGTCCAGGGCGCCGACCTGGTGAACAACACGAACAAGGCCGCGCCCCGCGTCACCATCACGCACCACCCCGATGTCCGTCGCAGCCTCATGACGCAGAAGGCGTACGCCGAGGGCATGCGCGCCATCTACCTCTTCACCGCCTCGCACCAGAACGAGCAGACCGCGATGCAGGTGTCGGGAGCCGACAAGGACACCGCGTTCCGCGTGAACGACCTGCTTCTCCCCATCGTCAAGGGATGCGGCAGCGAGAACGCGTACGAGCAGCTCGCGCAAAGCCTGCAGACCCTCGGCGGGTCGGGTTACCTGCAGGACTACCCGATCGAGCAGTACATCCGTGACGCCAAGATCGACTCGCTGTACGAGGGCACCACGGCCATCCAGGCCCAGGACTTCTTCTTCCGCAAGATCGCCCGTGACCGCGGGGTGGCACTCGCGCACATCGCAGGCCAGATCAAGTCGTTCATCGACAGCGAAGCGGGCAACGGTCGGCTCAAGACCGAGCGCGCACTTCTCGCCACTGCTCTCGAGGATGTGCAGGGCATGGTCGCCACGCTCACTCAGCACCTCATGGGCGCACAGGAACAGCCGTCCGAGCTGTACAAGATCGGCCTCGGTTCCGTGCGTCTGCTCATGAGCGTCGGAGAGCTGATGATCGGCTGGCTGCTTCTGCGCCAGTCCGAGGTTGCCATCGCCGCGCTCGACGCCGGTGACACGGGCAAGGACAAGTCCTTCTACGAGGGCAAGATTGCCGTGGCGTCGTTCTTCGCGAAGAACCAGCTGCCCAAGCTGACGGCTACGCGGAACATCCTGTCCAACATCGAGAACGACATCATGGAGCTCGACGAAGCCGCCTTCTGACCCTCCGACCCTCCGACCCTCAGATCGACCCTCGAGCCGCACCTTCTTCTCGAAGGTGCGGCTCGCGTCGTTCGGCGGTGCCTAGACTCGGGCCATGGCAGGCCTCGACACACCGCTGACTCCTCTTCGCTTCCTCGGCCGCGCCGCGGAGGTGTACCCGGACAAGGTCGCCGTCGTCGACGGCGAGCGGACCTTCACGTACACCGAGTTCGCTGCGTTGGTCACGCGGTTCGCCCGCGCGCTGCACGCGTCGGGTATCGATGTGGGTGACCGTGTCGCGTTCATTGCCGCCAACTCCGCCGAACTCTTGGCCGCGCACTACGCCGTTCCCCTGGCGAAGGGCGTACTGGTGGCCATCAACACCCGCCTGTCCGCGGAAGAAGTGCAGTACATCTGCGATCACTCCGGCGCCGTGATGCTGATCGGCGACGCCGCCCTCCTTCCCGACGTGCCCTTCGCGACCGTTCGCGAGATCGTCGAAACACCGAGTGTGGCAGGAGAATTCACTGGCGCAGCCGTACCGTTCGCGGACGTTCTGAGCCGCGGATCCGACGAGGTGATCCCCTGGGAAGTCGACGACGAGACCGCCACGATCACCATCAATTACACGTCCGGCACCACGGGGAGGCCCAAGGGAGTGATGTACACCCACCGCGGCGCCTACCTGAACTCGTTGGGTGAACTGCACCACCAGGGTTTCGGTGTCGACACGAAGTACCTGTGGTCGCTGCCGATGTTCCACTGCAATGGGTGGTGCACCACCTGGGCCGTGACCGCCGCATCGGGCACCCAAGTGTGTCTGCGCGCCGTTCGAGGTGACGTCATGTGGGAGTTGATCGACACGCTCGGCGTCGACCATCTGTGCGGTGCGCCGACGGTACTCACCACCTTGGCGACGGCGTCCGAAGCGCACACGCTGGATCGACCGCTCACCATCGCCACCGCCGGCGCTCCCCCCAGCCCGACGGTCATCGGCAAGATCCGTTCTCTCGGTGCCACTCTCGTGCACGTCTACGGCCTCACCGAGACGTACGGCCCCTACTCGGTGTGCGAGGCCAAAGCCGCATGGAACGATCTCGACCCCGACGAGCAGGCCACCCGACTGGCACGTCAGGGCGTCGGCTTCCTCACCGCCGACCATCTCCGCGTCGTCCGCCAGGACGAACTACCCCTCGTCGACGTCGCCCCCGACGGTGTCGAGATGGGTGAGATCGTCATGCGCGGAAACAACGTCATGAAGGGGTACTACGACGACGTGGACGGCACCACAACAGCTTTCGCCGGCGGGTGGTTCCACTCGGGCGACCTCGGCGTGATGCACCCCGACGGATACGTTCAACTCCTCGACCGCGCCAAGGACGTCGTCATCTCCGGCGGCGAGAACATTTCGACGATCGAGGTCGAGCAGGCACTGGCCAGCCACCCCGCGGTCGCGGACGTCGCCGTTGTCGGTGTGCCGGACGAGAAATGGGGCGAGCGCCCCAAGGCCTTCGTGGTGCTGGTGGCCGGATCGGACGTCACCGGTGACGACCTGGTCGCTCACGTGAAGTCGAAGATTGCGTCGTACAAGGCGCCCGGTGCGGTCGAATTCATCGTGGAGCTGCCGAAGACGTCGACGGGGAAGATCCGCAAGAAGGAACTGCGCGACGCCGAGTGGTCTGCGAGTGAGTCCCGCATCCAGGGCTAAAATCACTTCACCCACTACGAAGGAGCACGGTTGAACAAGCTCGGAGTCATCGGCGGCGGAACCATGGGCGCAGGTATCGCGGAGGTCGCTGCCCGGGCAAGGTCGACCGTGCTGGTCCTCGAACGGGACGAGGAAGCAGCCGACGCAGCAGTGGCGCGCATCGAGAAATCGCTTGCCCGCGCTGTGAAGTCGGGTCGGCTCGACAAGGACGCGTCCGCCGACGCCATCGGGCGCATCACCGTGACCACCACCATCGAGGACTTCGCCGATCGCGAGCTCGTGATCGAAGCCGCGCCGGAAATTCTCGAGTTGAAGGTCGATTTCTTCTCCAAACTCGACGCGATCGTCGGACCGGACACCATTCTCGCAACGAACACGTCGTCGATCCCCGTCATCAAGCTCGCGAACGCGACGAAGAACCCGCAGCGAGTGGTGGGCGTGCACTTCTTCAACCCGGTGCCCGTGTTGCCGCTCGTCGAGATCGTCGTCTCGCTCAAGACGGATCCCACCGTTGTCGACAAGGTCACGTCGTTCGCTCGGGACACGTTGGGCAAGAAGACGATCCAGTCCAAGGACCAGGCAGGCTTCATCGTCAACGCGCTGCTGATCCCCTACCTGTGCTCGGCAATCCGCATGTTCGAATCCGGCTTCGCCAGCGCCGAGGACATCGACGAGGGCATGGTCAGTGGCTGCGCCCACCCGATGGGACCGCTGCGTCTGACGGACACGGTCGGCCTCGACGTCACCCTGGCCGTCGCCGAATCGCTGTACGCGGAGTTCCGCGAGCAGCAGTACGCCCCGCCGGTCTTGTTGCAGCGCATGGTCGATGCGGGCTACCTGGGCCGCAAGACCGGGCGAGGCTTCTACACCTACTGATGCCTGCGCTGCAGAGGCGGTTGGGGGTTCTCGACTCGGTCGTCATCGGGCTGGGCGCGATGGTCGCCTCCGGCATCTTCGTCGCCCTCGGGCCTGCGGCAGCCGCGGCGGGCAGCTATGTGTTCGCCGCGCTCGCTGTCGCGGCCGTGATCGCCTACTGCAACGCCGACTCGTCGGCTCGCCTCGCAGCGCTGTACCCGTCCTCCGGCGGTACGTACGTCTACGGACGTGAACGCCTGGGCCCGTTCTGGGGCTACCTGGCCGGGTGGGGTTTCGTCGTCGGCAAGACGGCTTCGTGTGCTGCGATGGCGCTGACCGTCGGAAGCTACGCCTGGCCTCAGCACGCGAATCTCGTTGCCGTGGCGGCGGTTCTGCTGGTGACGGCCGTCGACTACGTGGGGGTGCAGAAGTCGGCCGTGTTCGCCCGCATCATCCTCGCGATCGTCCTCGCGGTGCTCGCCGTGGTGGTCGTGCTGAGCGTGATAGGTACCAGCGCGCCCTCCTCGTCGGCCCAGTCGTACGGTGTCAGCGGGGTCGTGCAGGGCGCCGGGTTGCTGTTCTTCGCGTTCGCCGGGTATGCGCGTATCGCCACACTCGGCGAGGAGGTGCGCGACCCCGAGCGCACCATTCCGCGCGCGATTCCGACTGCCCTGGCCATCACGTTCGTCGTCTACGCCGCGGTCACGGCGGCCGTCGTTCATGTCCTGGGCATCGACGTCCTCGCCGCGGCGACGGATCCGCTCGCCCTGGCCGTACGGTCGGCAGGATTCGGCTGGGCCGAGTCGGTCGTGCGTGTCGGAGCGGTGGTGGCTGCTGTCGGGTCGTTGTTGTCGCTGCTGCTGGGGGTCTCGCGCACGACGTTCGCCATGGCCAGGGACGGGCATCTGCCGCGCACGCTCTCTTCTGTGCACGCCCGGTTCGGCGGACCGCACCATGCGGAGCTGGCGATCGGGATCGTCGTCGCCGTTGTCGCGGCGACCGTCGACGTACGTCAGGCGATCGGCTTCTCGTCCTTCGCGGTGTTGACCTACTACCTGGTCGCGAACGCGTCGGCGTGGACACTGTCCGGACGCGTACGCAATCGCGTGGTGCCGGCGGTCGGTGCGCTCGGGTGCGTGATGCTGGCGGTGTACCTGCCCGTGTCGTCCGTGCTGGCCGGGCTCGCGGTCCTGGCGGTCGGCGCTATTGCCTACTTCGCCCGAGGGGCCCGTCCGCGGCCCGACCTCGGAGCTCGGTGAAGGGGACTCAGCCGAGGTCGGCAACCAGACGCTCGGCCAAGGGCTTCGTCGACGCCGGGTTCTGCCCGGTGTAGACCGTGCGGTCGACGACGATGTGCGGCCCCCACGCCTCACCCGAGGAGAACGAACCGCCCCCGTCGCGCAGACGCGTCTCGAGGAGCCACGGCGCCTTGTCGGCGAGTCCTGCCTGCGTCTCTTCCTCGTTGGTGAACCCGGTGACGTCGTAACCGGAGAACGCCCACGAGCCATCCGTACGCGTCGCCGGCAGCAACGCCGCCGGAGCGTGACAGACCGCAGAGACGACCTTGTCGCTGTCGAGGAAGTCGACGACGAGCGCGCCGAATTCCTTCGACACTGCGAGGTCTTCCATCGGGCCGTGTCCACCGGGGACGAAGACGACGTCGAAGTCCGACGCCTTCTGGTCCTCCAGCTTCTGCGGGCTCGACAGAATCGAATCGATCTTCTCGAGGTACGCCTTCTGATCGTCGACCTTGGCCTGGTCACCACCGTTGGCATCGACCGCCAGGGAACCCTGGTCGACCGTCGGCTTGACGCCGCCGGGTGTGGCAACGGTGACATTCCAGCCCGCGTCGGTGAACGTGCGGTGCGATTCGACCAATTCTTCGGCCCAGAATCCGGTGGGGTGCTTCGACCCGTCCTTCAGCGTCCAGTGGTCGGCGCCGGTTACCGCGAACAGCAGGTTCGTCATCAATCATGTCCTCTCGTAGACGAGTCGACGGGTACCCACGAGCGGGGCCGTCGAATCGTCAACGTATATGAGAGCCGTTCACGTTCCCGAGAGCCCTGCAGGGCTCGCACCCTCACAGAAGGCTCTCGGGAACGGAACAGGGCCTATCCGCCGACACCCACCCGCACGTCCGGCGCACCGAGCCGGGCGGCGTCGGCGGTCTCGTCGTCGGGCTGCGACTGCGAATCACGTTCGGCCGCAACGCGCTTGCGGTAGTGCTCGACTTCGTCGGCGATGTGTTCGTCCGACCAACCGAGCACTGGAGCAACCAGCGCAGCCACTTCGGCAGCAGCGGCTTCGCCGCGGTCGGCAAGCTCGATCGACACTCGGATACGACGGGTCAGGATGTCGTCGAGATGCTGCGCGCCCTCGTGGCTCGCCGCGTACACGGCTTCGGCCTTGAGATAGTCCGGCGCACTCGACAACGGCTGTCCCAGTGACGGATCCGCGTCGATCAGACCGAGAACCTCACCGGTCAGCGTTCCGTACCGGCCCAGCAGATGTTCCATGCGTCCGACGCGGATGCCCGCACGCTCGGCGGCGAGCTGACGCGCGTTCCACGCCCCGTAGTACCCGTCGGCCCCGACGAGCGGAATCTTCTCGGTCACACATTCCGGGACTCGGCGGTCCAGGTTGTGCACCGCGGAATCGACTGCGTCCTTGGCCATCACACGGTACGTCGTGTATTTGCCACCGGCGATGACGGTCAGCCCACGGACCGGTGAGGACACCGCGTGCTCACGCGACAGCGTGCTCGTCGAGTCGGATTCGCCGTACAACAGCGGACGAAGCCCGGCGTAGACACCGACGACGTCCTTGTGGTCCAACGGATCCTGCAACAGCTTGTTGACGTGCGACAGGATGTAGTCGATATCGCTCTTGCTGGCCGCGGGATGCGCCAGGTCGAGCTTCCAGTCGGTGTCGGTGGTGCCGATGATCCAGTGGCTTCCCCACGGAATCACGAACAGCAGTGACTTCTCGGTGCGCGTGATGATGCCGGTGGAGGAGTTGATGCGATTGCGCGGGATCACCAGGTGCACGCCCTTGGACGCGCGGACCTGAAACTGCCCCCGCCCACCGACCATCTGCTGAATTTCGTCGGTCCAGACACCCGCTGCGTTGATGACCTGCTTGGCGCGGATCTCGAAGGAATCACCGGACTCGAGATCCGTCGCGACGACACCGACCACACGATCCTCTTCCCGAAGGAAGCCCGTCACGCGAACGCTGTTGGCGCACAACGCCCCGTAGGACGCCGCCGTGCGGGCGATCATCATGGTGTGGCGGGCGTCGTCGACCTGGCCCTCGTAGAAGCGCACGGCACCACGAATGGCGGACCGCTTGCCCGACGGGAACGACTCGAGCGTCTTCTTCTTACCCAGGTGCTTGTGGTGCGACGGGACACCCCGGCCGGCGCCCATCACGTCGTAGACGCCGATACCCAGCCCCACGTACGGGCGGTCGATCAGCTTCTCCAGCGGGTAGATGAACGGAACCGGGCGCGCGAGGTGTGGGCACAGGTCGTTCAAGACCAGCGACCGCTCCTTGAGCGCCTCGAACACCAGCGCGAAGTTGAACTGCTCGAGGTAGCGCAGGCCGCCGTGGAAGAGCTTGCTGGAGCGGCTCGACGTTCCGGCGGCGTAGTCCCGTGCTTCGACCAGACCGGTCTTGAGTCCGCGGGTGACCGCGTCGAGGGCAGCGCCGGTGCCGACGACGCCACCACCGATGACGAGAACGTCCATCTCCTCGGACGCAAGGCGGCGGAGTGCTTCGCTACGGGCTTCGGGACTGAGAGCTGTTGTGGTGGAATTCATTCGGCATCGACCCAATCGAGTGTTCGTGTGACGGCTTTCTTCCAGCCGGCGTAGAGCTTCTCGCGCTGGCCCTCGTCCATGGACGGAGTCCACGTCTTGTCTTCGGCCCAGTTCTCGCGAATGTCGTCTTCGCTCGCCCAGAAGCCGACGGCAAGCCCCGCGGCGTACGCGGCGCCGAGTGCCGTGGTTTCGGCAACGACGGGCCTGACTACGTCGACGTTCAAGATGTCGGACTGGAACTGCATGAGCAGCTCGTTCACCACCATACCTCCGTCGACCTTGAGCACTTCGAGGTCGACGCCCGAATCGGCGTTCATTGCCTCGATCACCTCGCGCGTCTGATAGGCCGTGGCCTCGAGTACGGCGCGTGCCAGGTGACCCTTGTTGACGAATCGGGTCAGTCCGACGATGGCACCGCGGGCGTCACTACGCCAGTGCGGAGCGAAGAGGCCGGAGAACGCCGGCACGAAGTAGGCGCCGCCGTTGTCGTCGACGGTCTTGGCGTCGGTCTCGATATCGGCTGCGGTGGAGATCATTCCGAGGTTGTCACGCAGCCACTGGACCAACGAACCGGTGACGGCGATGGACCCCTCGAGGGCGTAGACCGTCGGCTGGTCACCGATCTTGTAGCAGACCGTGGTCAGGAGACCGTTCTTGCTCATGACTTTCTCGGTGCCGGTGTTCAGCAACACGAAATTGCCTGTGCCGTATGTGTTCTTCGCCTCACCCGGAGACAGACACGCCTGACCGAACGTCGCTGCCTGCTGATCGCCGAGGATGCCGGCGATGGGAACGCCGCTGAGGGCACCCCGCTCGCGCACGTTGCCGTAGACCTCGGAGGAGCTACGAATCTCCGGGAGCATCGACGTCGGGATGCCCATGTCGGCGCAGATGCTCTCGTCCCAGCTCAGGGTGTCGAGGTCCATGAGCAGTGTGCGCGATGCGTTGGTCGGGTCGGTGTAGTGCAGACCGCCGTCGACGCCGCCGGTCATGTTCCACAGCACCCAGGTGTCCATGTTTCCGAAGCACAGCTCGCCCGCGTCGGCCTTGGCCTGCGCGCCGTCCACGTTGTCCAGAATCCACTTGACCTTGGGCCCCGAGAAGTACGTCGCCAACGGCAATCCTGTTGTGGCGGTGTACTTGTTGGCGTCGCCGCCGCCGAGCTTGGTGACGATGCGGTCGGTGCGGGTGTCCTGCCACACGATGGCGTTGTAGACGGGCTTACCCGTCGCGCGCTCCCATACCAATGCGGTCTCGCGCTGGTTGGTGATGCCGACAGCGGCGATGTCGCTCGGCCGCAGGTCGGCCTTGGCGAGGGCAGCTGCGGTGACGCTGCGGACGTTCTCCCAGATCTCGACGGCGTCGTGCTCGACCCACCCGGCCTGCGGGAAGATCTGCTGATGTTCCTTCTGGTCGACGGCCACCACGGTGCCCTTGTGGTCGAAGATCATGCACCGCGACGACGTGGTGCCCTGGTCGATCGCTGCGACGTAACGAGTCTCGGTCATCAGTGTGTCCCCTTGTCGGTAGCTGTGGTCTTCTCGGCCGGAAGTCGGCCCGGCTCTTGGTCTTCGTCGGATTCGTCTTCAGATGGCAGGAATCGGCCCACCAGATTGTCGTACAACAGCACGCCGATGGGGCCGCCGATCAACGGTCCGACGATGGGAACCCAGAAGTAGAGGCTGCCGTACTGATCGCGCCATGCCCCACCGTATCCCGTGATGTACGACGCGAGGCGAGGTCCGAGATCACGAGCCGGGTTGATGGCGTACCCGGCATTGGTGCCCCACGCGAAACCGATGGCGACGACGATGAGGCCGATGATCAGCGGGGCCATGTTGGCCAGCGGAGGACTGTTGCGCGTGTCGGTGACGGCCACGATCAGGAAAAGGAGGATCGCCGTGCCGATGATCTGGTCGATCAGCGCCGACTGGAGGCTGACGGGCAGAGTGCCGTTGCCGGGCAGCGTCGAGAAGATGGTCTGGGTCGCGGTGGTGTGGCCGGGGTCGATGGCGTTGATCATGTCGTTGTAGTTCCAGCGCACGATGAGGGCGGCGACGAACGCGCCGACGAACTGCGCGACCACGTACGGCGCGACCTTCGACCACGAGAACCCGCGGAACAACGCGAGCGAGAACGTGACCGCCGGATTCAAGTGGGCGCCGGTGGCGCGACCGGCCACGTAGACGCCGAACATGACGCCGAGTCCCCAGGCCCACGCGATCGAATCGTGTCCGCCGAGGCTGCCGGCCTCGCCGCCCGACACGACCTGAGCGACAACGCCCGCTCCGAACAGAATCAAGATCAACGTTCCCGCGAACTCTGCTGCCATCTCGGCGGGCAGACCCCATTTCGCGACCTTCGTCGCCATAGTCTTTCCTCTTCCCTCAGCATGTGATCCAGGCCATACGCTGGACCGAAACCCATGCTAGGCGGCCTGCACGTTTACACAACAGTTGTGCACGTATGTGCAGAATGTGACGGAACTCAACACTGTGTGCTCTCGCGTGTGGTTTAGCGTGACCCCATGCCGGCACAGGATCACGACGCACCGAACGCCACCGATCCGCGCACGGCAGACGCACTTCGAGCGGCCAGGCTCTACTTCTTCCAGGACCTGACCATGGCCGCGATCGGCCGCGAACTCGGGGTGTCCCGATCCACCGTCTCGCGACTGATCACCTACGCGCGCACATCCGGTCTCGTCGAGATCAAGATCAGCACAGCACTCGGTCAGGCTCCGGGAATCGAACGGGCATTCGCCGACCGATACGGAGTGCGCGCGCACGTCGTGCCCGTCGCCGAGACCGTCAGCGACATCGAGACGCTCGATCGCGTCACGATGTTCGCCGGCCGACTCCTCACCACGTTCTTCGGATCCGACATGGTGATGGGCGTCGCCTGGGGCACGACGATCAGCGCGATGAGCAGGCAGTTGGCCCCGAAGAGGACGTACAATTCGCACGTCGTGCAACTGAACGGGGCAGCGAACACGCGCACGACCGGAGTGTCGTACGCGACGGACATCGTGCGCGCAGTCGCCGACGCGTACGGCGCTCTGCCGCAGGGCTTTCCGGTTCCGGCCTTCTTCGACTATCCCGAGACCCGGCGGATGCTCTGGCGCGAACGCAGCATCAAACGCGTACTCGACCTGCAGGATCGGATGGACCTCGCGGTCTTCGGCATCGGCGTCCACGGCGGACCGGTGCCCAGCCACGTTCACAGCGCCGGTTACCTCGAACAGAAGGATCTCGAAGAATTGGCCCGCGACGGTGTCGTCGGGGACATCGCCACCGTGTTCCTGCGCGCCGACGGCAGTTACGGCGGTATCGCGCTGAACGAGCGGTCGAGCGGACCGAGCCTCGATCGGCTCAAAGCCGTACCGCGCAGGCTGTGCATCGTGGCGGGCGAGAACAAGGTCACCGCGCTCCGCGCCGCCCTCGCCGGGGGCCTGATCACCGACCTCGTGATCGACGACCTCAGTGCGGCAACGCTGTTGGTGCGGGACTGAGTCGCACTCAGCCGCCGTCAGTCTTCGAGCAGCCTGCGCAACTTGCTGCCGTGGAACACGATCGGGTCGATCTCCGTCGACACCGACAGCGCGTTGATCTGCAGCAGCACGATCGCGTGGTCGCCGGCCGGCACTTCACGGGTCACGGTCGTGTCGAGCCACGCACCGGCGCCGCCGATGAAGATGGCCCCCTCGGGCGTCGTCTCCGTGGTGAGGCCTTCGAACCGGTCGCCGGTCTTGGAGGCGAGGGTGCGTACGGCGACGTCGTGGGATTCACCGAGCACGCTCACCCCGATGTTGCTGGCGGAGGCGAACTTCGGCCACGTGTTGGAGGTGTTCTGAACGCAGAACGCCACCAGCGGAGGGTCGATGGACACCGGGACGAAGCTGCTCGCGGCAAGACCCACGGGGACACCGTCGATCAGCGCGGCGATCGCGACGACGCCCGTCGGGAACGTTCCGTACGCCTCACGCAGAGAGATCGGGTCGAGGTCGGTGTTGGTCAGTGGCATGGAGATCATTCGCCCATCTGTTTCTATTGGCACTGCGCGCTTTTATTGGCACTGCACTACGGGCACCGGGTCGTACTTCACGGTGCGGGTGTTCCTGGACAGTTCTGCGCCACTCGCGGCGTCGGACACGACCCGAGTGTCGCTGGCGGTGAAGCCGTTTGCGCCACTCGACGCCACGCACTGCTCGCCTCGCGGCAACCGGATCGTCTCCGGTGTCGTCGGAAGCGTGCGGTCGCCGGTGATCGATTCCACGTCGACGGTCTTGGTTCCCCACAACCGCACCGTCACGTTCGACGACGTCGCGACGGCGTCGATCAGCACACCGGTCGTGCCCGGGTTGCGGAATTTCAGGTCGATGGCGCCTTCGAAGATGGTCGCCTCGCGCGCCTCCGGGTAGCGGCTGATGTAGTAGCTGTGCTCGGTGTGTTCGACGTCGTCCATCCCCGCGAAATACCCGGCGTTGTAGAGCGTCGTCGCGAGCTGTGAGATACCGCCGCCCACCGCGCGCTGCGGCCGCCCGTCGTCGATGATTCCCGATTCGACGAACCCGCGATCCGTGCCGCGGGGACCGGTGTAGTCGTTGAACGAGAAGGTGGTGCCCGGCAGGACGAGCGCTCCGTTGATGAGCTGCGCGGCCAACCCGATGTTCACACCCGACGCGTATTCGAAGCCGCCCGTCGTGTACTCGCCGATGACCTCGTTCACCCCCAGACCTTCTGCAGCGGCCGTGGTGAGCGCGGGCGGGGTCGTGCCGTACTGCGCGGGCGCAGAACGATTCTCGGTGGTCAAGAGGTCGGGAAGCGCTTCGAGCGTCGCCGGCCACTGCACCGTGTACCCGTCGACACCGGCGACGACGGTCGGTCTGCCGGTGGCGAGAGTGAATCGTGCGTCGACGGGTCTGCGCTCGCTTCCGACCAGCTGAGGAGCCAGAATCGACGTCGCCGCATCGATGTCGTACGACGGCATGAGACCGCCGTCGCCGTTCGGGGCGAAGGACAGAACCGCGCCGACCTGCTCGGGGGCGAGCGTCGCGATCGCATTGTTCTCGCCGGTGATCGTGATCGGCCCCGAGACGGCAGGTTGCGCGACGTCCGTGAGGGCCGACTCGATGCCGTCCCTCGTCACCGACACCGGAGTGCTCGAGACCGGGAGGTCGACGGGAGAGCCGGATGCCCAGTCCGCCGAGAGTGCGTCGGCTGCGCCCGCGGCGTCGAGGATCTGACCGTCTTCGGGGTCCACGACCCGTGGTACCGCTCCGTCGAAGACGATGGAACCTTCGACCGGTTCGCGGTCGGTGACCGGCCGTAAACCGTCCACCGCGGCAGCCAGCGCAGCGTCGTCGACGGTGGACGCGACCCCTATCTCTCGATGCGTGAACAGCGACGCGATCCGCGTGAACGGCGAAAGAGGTTGCGCACCAGCGCGATCGAGCGTTGCAGTCCAGTCGACCTGCAGGCCGGCCACCGACGGAACGACCTCCGCGGTCGCATCCCCGGCGCGGACGGCCACCGGCTGGTCCGCGCGCGGACCGAGTGTCGAGCGCAGCTGCGACTCGGCATCGTCGAAGCTCTTACCCCCGACCTGGACACCGGCGACCGACACTCCACGCGGCACTCGCTCGGAGGAGCTGACCCAATCCACCGCGTAGGCAGCCGCGCCGAGTAGAACAACGGCACCGGCACCCAGGGCGATCTTGCGCCACGGGACGTCGCCCGACCGCGAGCCACCGTTGGACGGCGTCACGCCGGCAAGCACCTGCGTGTCCTGTTCGGTGTTCGGGGTCGGTTTCTCGTCGTTCTCGTTACCCCGCTCCATGCATCCAGAGTATCTGCTGGACCGAGGACCCGACGTTCGACCGGTTCGGCCGCGAGGTGTGAAAAGGCTCCGCACCTCTACCGGGTCGGGGGTCAGGCAGAAGTGCGGAGCCACTGGAAGTATCGCCTGCCTTTGGGAACTGTTACAAGTCGAATGTCGCTGAATGGCGCTATTCATTCGATCGAATGAACCGCGGCACGTCGAGGTGCTCCGCGACTCGTTCGGAAATGGCCTGATTGCAGGTCGGAAGGCAGATTCGTGACCATTCTGCGGCATGGAAATCGTCCGATCGCCGGTCCATTACACGATTGGCGGGTGGATCTCCGGTGGTCGACGCCGATCATGGGTTCGACGATGCACGACTCGAAGTCGCACGTGAAGAGATGCGATCACCGCGAGCGAAAAGGATTTCTCACGAGTCCCAGTCGACCCGAGCCGCGAGATCGTGCAGAACAGCTCGTCGCACCTCGTTCGATTCCCCGATCCACGCAATCACCCCGTAGACGTGACTGCGAAAGTCCGGGAGTCCGTCGCGGTTCTGCTCGGATGCACCCGTGATCGAGCAGTTGTGCAGCAACGCGCGCAGAGCGTCGTAGCGTGCTCTCGGTACGGCGGCGGACTCGTTCACCACCAGTCCGGCCAGGACCTGTCGGCGATGTGCGCGTCGGATCCGCGTCTTTCGGACGTTGACCGAAAAGCCCTCCGCCCGAACGATTGTCGTCACGACAGTGATCAGCTTGTCCACCCGTACGTCCGCCGAACCGGAGAACGCGAGATCGTCCGCATATCGGGTGTACGTCAGCCCGTTCTTACGCGCGAACCCTGCGAGTCTCCGATCGAGCCTGCGCGCAACCAGATTGGCGAGGGCAGGTGAGGTGGGAGCGCCCTGCGGCAGGTGCGGCGCACGCAGCGCCACCGCCCGATCGTGAGGCAATCCGGACAACCGCTCCGCCGGAGTTTCGGTGGTACAGATTCCGGCCAAGGTACGGGCCACGGTTCGCGGATACCCGGCCGACGCGAAGATCGCGGCCACTCGAGGTCGGCGGATCGAGGTGAAGAAGTCGGCAAGATCCATCCGGATCACGACGTCGGCGTACTCGTGCGGCCGCGCGAACGTCACCGCGCTGCGGCCGCGCACGAAACCGTGCGCGGCATCGTGCGGTGGGATCCGGTCCAGTATCCGGGTCAGCAACCGCCGTTGCATCTCACGCAGTCGAGGTTTCGGAACCTCCAGGAGTCGGTGGCCGTCACGCTTGTCGATCGTACGAGTTCGGTAGTGCTGCAACGGATACGGTTTGGTTCTCAACCATCCGCCGAGGTCAGCGAACCACTCGAGTTCCCACGGGGTCACGTCGAGGGACCTCGCAAGGTCGATGTTGCTCGAGTATCGGGGAACGTCGAAATGCCATGACGGCGGCTTCGGCCGTGGCGGCAGGTACATCGGCAGTACGGGCATCCCGCGCAGGAGCGACAGCCCACTCTCGACGTCCAGCGGCGCCGACGGCATGAGGTCGAGCAGCCGGGTGACGAGCGCATCCACGTCGTGCCGGTGAGAGAAGGACTCCAGTGCTTCCTCGAGCCCGGACCGAGTCCATCGGGCGTCGACAAGCATGCGAGCGATCCTGGGCGCGAACGCTTTCCACCACGGGTTCACGGCACGCGATGCACAGCGGTGCGGGGCGACCTGCTTCTTCCGTCCGCGGAGCAGCGCAGCACGCGGAGCGTGCACTCCTGCTTCGGACGCAGTGACCGATGAAGATGTTCGCCCCAGGGGTTACCCCTGAGATGGGCCTCGATGGTGGCAGACCCGCTCTCGCCCCGCATCCGCTGCACGGGGCAAGCTTACCGGCACGAACGAGTTTTCGGACAAAAGGAGCACAGCAGCCACAGTTGTGGGCGATCGGCAGATCCGCACCCCTCGTACAAGACGGATCCGCCGACCGTTCGCCCCAACCCTGTGTGCGTCCTAGCGCTCGATGATCGCCGTGACGCCCTGTCCACCGGCCGCGCAGATGGAAATGAGTCCGCGGCCGGACCCCTTCTCCGCCAGCATCTTCGCGAGCGATGCGACGATGCGCCCGCCGGTGGCAGCAAATGGGTGGCCCGCTGCGAGCGAGCTTCCGTTGACATTGAGCTTGCTGCGATCGATCGATCCCAGCGCGCTGTCGAGGCCGAGACGCGACTTGCAGTACTCGTCGCTCTCGAACGCCTGCAGCGTCGCGAGCACCACGGAGGCGAACGCCTCGTGGAATTCGTAGAAGTCGAAGTCCTGCAGTTTCAGGCCGTTGCGGGCCAGCAGACGCGGGATCGCGTATGTCGGCGCCATGAGCAGTCCGTCCTTGAATGCGGTGTTGCCGTGGACGTAGTCGACCGCTGCGGTTTCGGAGTCGACGAGGTGCGCCAGCACGGGCAGCTTGCGCTCATCGGCCCACTCGTCGGTCGACAGCAGAACGGCGGACGCGCCGTCGGTCAGCGGCGTCGAGTTGCCGGCCGTCATCGTCGCGTCGCCCAGCTTGGCGCCGAACACGGGCTTGAGCGTCGACAGCTTCTCCACCGTCGATCCGGGGCGCAGATTGTCGTCGCGAGTGAGCCCGAGGTAGGGCGTCACCAGATCGTCGAAGAACCCGCGGTCGTACGCAGCCGCCATGTTCTTGTGGCTGGCCGCGGCCAGCTCGTCCTGATCCTCGCGGCGGATGCCGAATTCCTTGGACGTGATGGCGGCGTGCTCGCCCATCGACAGTCCCGTACGGGGCTCGCCGTTGCGCGGGATCTCGATTCCGAGCATCGACGGCCGCACGTTGGCGAGGAGCTTGAGGCGATCGGGCGTGGTCTTCGCGCGGTTGAGCGAGAGCAGGAATTCCCGCAGTTCGTTGTTCACGCCGATGGGCGCGTCCGACGTCGTGTCGACGCCGCCGCCGACACCGGCGTCGATGCGTCCGGCCGCGATGCCGTCGCCGACGGCGATGACCGTCTGCAGGCCGGTTCCGCACGCCTGGCCCATGTCGAAGGCTGGGGTGTACGGGCTGAGCGCGCTGCCCAGGACGACCTCGCGGGTGAGGTTGAAATCGCGGCTGTGCTTGAGGACCGCACCGGCGGCGACGAGTCCGAGTCGCTCGCCCTGCAGATTGAAGCGGCTGACCAGACCATCGACCGCGGCGGTCAGCATGTCCTGGTTGGACGCACTCGCGTACGCCTTGTCCGAGCGTGCGAACGGGATGCGGTTACCGCCGAGAATGGCGACGGGACGTTGCTGCTTGGTCACTTTTGCTCACTCCAAGTTAGTTAGCGAGGCGGTCTCGTGGACACTGATCTTACTCACGAGTAAGTTGCTTGTCGATACCGCTTCAAACCCGACACGAAGGTAGGAACAGTGGCAGCCTCAGGAGCCCCAGACCTCTACTCACAGTTTCTGTCGTCCGCGCCCGGCGCTTTCATCGCCAAGCAGGCCGGCCTGCCGAAGCCCGAGGATCTGCGTCGATACAAGGCCGGCGAGCCGCCCCTGGCGGGACCGGTCCTCTTCGGCGGAAGCGGACGGCTGGTCGAGCCGCTGCGGGCACTGCTCGCCGACTACCCCGTCGCGGAAGCGCACGACGACAAGTTCGGCGCCCTCGTGTTCGACGCCACCGGCATCACCAAGGTCGACGAACTCGATCAGCTGTTCACGTTCTTCCAGCCGGTGATTCGCAACCTGGCGCGTTCGGCTCGGGTGGTCGTCCTCGGCACCACCCCCGAAGAGACGTCGAGCGTCGACGAGCACATCGCCCAGCGCGCACTCGAAGGCTTCACCCGCAGTGTCGGCAAGGAGATCAAGCACGGCTCCACGGCTCAGCTGGTCTACGTCTCCGCCAACGCGAAGACGGGGCTCTCGGGCGTCGAGTCGACGATGCGATTCCTGCTCTCGGCCAAGTCCGCCTTCGTCGACGGCCAGGTCATCGCCGTCGGTGCCGACGACTCCGTGGCACCCAAGTCGTGGGACCGGCCCCTCGAGGGCAAGGTCGCCGTCGTCACGGGAGCCGCCCGCGGCATCGGTGCGACGATCGCCGAGGTCTTCGCGCGTGACGGCGCCACCGTCATCTGCGCCGACATCCCGGCCGCCGGCGAAGCCTTGTCGCAGACCGCGAACAAGGTCGGCGGAACGTCCCTCGCTCTCGACGTCACGGCGCCCGACGCCGGCGAGACGCTGTCGAACTTCGTCAAGGAACGTCACGGCGGTCTCGACATCATCGTGCACAACGCCGGCATCACCCGCGACAAGACGCTCGCCAACATGGACGAGGGTCGGTGGGATTCGGTCATCAACGTCAATCTTGCGTCGCCGCAGCGCATCACGGAGGCACTCGTCGAGTCGGGCGCTCTCCGTGAAGGCGGCCGCGTCATCGACGTCTCGTCGATCGCCGGTATTGCCGGCAACCGCGGTCAGACCAACTACGGCACGTCCAAGGCCGGCGTCATCGGCCTCGTTCACGCCGAAGCTCCGGTGCTCGCGAAGAAGGGCATCACGATCAACGCCGTCGCGCCAGGATTCATCGAGACGGCCATGACCGCCGCCATCCCGTTCGTCACCCGTGAGGGCGGCCGCCGGATGAGCTCGTTGCTGCAGGGCGGCCAGACCGTCGACGTGGCGGAGACCATCGCATTCTTCGCCAGCCCGGCCTCCAATGCCGTGACGGGACAGATCGTTCGCGTCTGCGGCCAGTCGCTGATCGGCGCATGAGCGTGAGCAAGGTCGTCACGCTGACCGAACCGCCGAAGATCCGAGACATCTACGCCAAGGCGGCCCTCGCTGCGCTTCCGATCGTCGGTGGGTCGCGCACGAAGAGTGTGCCGACCACGACGCTCGAGCTGAAGGATGTCCGCGTCGACCGGGAGAACCTGGGCGCGTACGCCAAGGTCACCGGGCTGCGGTTCGCCGACGCCCTCCCCATCACGTACCCGTTCACCCTGGTGTTCCCCACGGTGATGAAGCTGATGGTCGGTGACGACTTTCCTTTCGCCGCAATCGGTTCGGTGCATGCGGAGAACGTCATCGAGTCGCTGCGTCCGATCTCGTTCTCCGAACCACTCGACATCAGGGTGCACGCGGAGAACCTGCGCGAGCACCGCAAAGGCCTCATGATCGACGTGATCAGTGACGTCAGCGTCGGACGGGAACTGGTGTGGCGTCAGACCTCGACGTTCCTCTCCCTGCAGAAGACGTCGCTGTCCGGCGGACCGCGCGAAGCTCCTCCGGCAGACGAGGTGCCGCCGCCCCCCACCTCGACGCTGTCGGTGGATCAGAAGACCATCAGCCGGTACGCGGCCGTCTCCGGTGACCGCAATCCGATTCACGTGTCGTCGCTCGGCGCGAAGGCGTTCGGTTTCCCGCGCACCATCGCGCACGGAATGTGGAGTGGCGCTGCGGTTCTCAGCACCGTCAGCGGCAAAATTCCCGACTCGGTGACCTACACGCTCAAGTTCGGCAAGCCGATCGTGCTGCCGGCCAAGATCAACGTGTACGCCGAGCGAGTGGGCGACAAGACCGGTCCGGGGTCGTGGGACCTGGCCATGAAGCACCCGAAGAAGGGGTACCCGTACCTGACGGGCACTTTGCGCTGACGCACCCGGGTGTGGAAAAGAGTGTTCCAGGACTCTTTTCCACACCCGAGGCCGCTAGGCCCTCAGACCTCTCCACGCCAGCTTCTCGAGCAGATCGACCGCCGCGTCGACGTCGATCTCTCCACCCGCCACCCGGTCCGCGACGGCTTCGCCCGCCCCGACCAGGGCGACCGCCATCAACGGAAAATTGTGGTCCGGGCCCGGATCCTTCGTACTCGTCTCCAGCAGACCCGCGGTCAGGTCGATCAACCGGTCGCGGCTGCTCTGCACCTGCCCAGCGAACGCCTGCTGACCGATTGCCTGGCGGTACAACACCATCCAGGACGAACGATGTTCGTCGACGAACCGCAGAAAACCGGCCAGTGCGATACTCAGCTGCTCACGCGGAGACAAGGTGGGGTCACCTGCGGGCGTCATCGCCTCGACGAACTTGATTCCCTCACGCGCGATACACGCAGCGAACAGTTCGTCCTTGGAGCCGTAATACAAGTACAGCATCGGCTTCGAGATCTCGGCACGGGCTGCGATGGAGTCCATCGACGTGTCGTGAAAACCGTTCTCCGAGAATACGTCCACTGCGGCATCGAGCATCTGCTGCTCGCGGACGGCGCGAGGCAACCGTTTGGTACCACCCGCCATCGAACCCTCCAGCCAATCAACGATCTCCGATCTTACTCGACGGTAAGATCCTTGTCAGCAACCTTGCACGACGCCCTTGGCTCGTGCGTTCGTCAGGACCGCAGCGTCCACCCGCTCCGGCGTCAGCTCGCCCGACGCCACCACCTGTTCCAGGTGATCGAGAACCTGAGGAACGTCGTCGGTGGTCAACCACAACGCTACGTCGGCACCTGCCACCAACGCCGCTTCGACGGCCCGATCGATACCGAGACGGCTGGTGATCGCAGCCATGCCGCTGAGGTCGTCGGTGAAGATGGGTCCGGTGAACGGCGGTGCGCCATAGCCGGTTCCGTCTCGCAGTAGCGCCATCGCCTCGGGGCTGATGCTGGCGGGGACGCCCTCGGTCGTCAGTCCGGGAACGTCGAGGTGCCCGACCATGACACCGGCACCCGACGTCACCAAGGTGCGGTAAGGGATTAGGTCCTTCGTCTTCAATTCGTCGAGCGGGGGCACGCTGACAGCACCGGTGTGCGAATCACCGGAACTAGATCCGTGGCCGGGAAAGTGCTTGAGAACGGGGAAGATTCCCGCGTCGCGCAGTCCACGGGCATAGGCGTCGGCGTACTGCGTCACGACGGCGGGATCGTCGGAATAGGACCGGTCGCCGATCACCTCGTCGTCGTCCTGCGCGCTGACGTCGACAACCGGGGCGAAGTCGACGGTGATACCGAAGTTCTTCAGCCCGCGGCCCCGCTCGAGGGCCATCTCGTAGGTTTGCTCGGGCGTCATCGTGCCGGCGGTGACTCGGGCCGACGGGTCCTCGCCGAGCAGATCGGCGACGCGTGAGACGCGGCCGCCCTCCTCGTCGATGGTGACCATCATCGGCACCGCCGACGCCGCCTGCGCCTGCGCGACACCGCCGCTGGTGAGCATCGTCTGATCCGTCCAACTGCCGACGAAGATGCCGCCGACGCCTTCCGCCGACGCCACCTGGACTGCGTCGGCGGTGCCCGTCACGCCGACCGTGAGCAACTGGGCGAGTTTCTGCCGGAGCGTCAACGTCGTCAGGAACTGGGTGCAGGAATCTGCCGACTGCGTGGCAGCGGCCGGGGCGGACGTGGCCGGCGGGGCGGAGGTGGCGAGCGGAGCGACCGACGTGCTCGCAACCGGACTCTGCTCGACCGATCCGTCGCTGCTGCTGCACGCTGCGGCCAGAATGACCGTCGCGGCAAGTACCGAGGACATTCTTCGGATCCGCATGATCAGCGACGCTACAGGGCTAGAGTGCAGGCACATCCTGCCCGTGCTCCATTGTCGGAAGAGCTCACCATGGCATGTGACGTGATGCTGATCGCGTACGACGGTTCGGACAACGCGCGGCGCGCCGTCGAATACTCGGGCCGTTTCCTGCAGGCCAAGAGGGCAATCGTGCTGACTGCCTGGGAACCGATGGTCCGGCAGGCCGCGCGGATGTCCGGGCTGTCCGGCGTGATGGGGCAGGAATGGCTGCCCGACGAGTCCATCGAGGACGTCGCCCTGGCCGACGCCAAGGTCACCAACGCCGAAGGTCTCGAACTGGCCATGCGGGCCGGACTCAACGCCGACGGCCGGTGCGAGGAATCGCAGTCCACCATCTGGACCACGATCGTCGAGGCAGCCGACGAGGTGAATGCCGACATCATCGTCACGGGAACCCGTGGACGCACCGGCCTTCGTTCCCTACTTCAATCGTCGGTCGCGGACCATGTGCTCAAGCACAGTCATCGGCCGGTCCTCATCGTGCCTCCGGGCAAGTAGCCGTTCAGTGATAGTTTGACTCCAGTCCTGCCCGTACCCACCTCTGGAGTCCGCGATGAAGCTCGCTGTTCCCACCGCCATCAGTGCTGTGATCGGTGCAGTTCTCGGAGCCGTCGTCATCTTCGGAGCCACCGCTGCGGCGTCGAACAACACCCGCCCCGACATCGACCGCTCCGGTAACGCCGATTCCTCGCTGCTCAACCAGGTCGAGTACGGCAGTCGCTGACCCTCCTGAACCACGAAAGCCCGAGGACCGACACCCTCGGTCGACGGTGGCTCGCCGCGTCGGCCCTGATCGCCCTTCTGCTGTCGTTCGCGCAGAGCCCCGGCTACGTCGTCGCCGACACCAAGTACGACCTGACGCAGAATCCGCTCGGCTTCCTCGATCGCGCATCGCACCTCTGGACCAGCCAGGCCACTCTCGGGCAGGTCCAGAATCAGGCCTACGGCTACTTCTTTCCGCACGGAGCGTTCTTCGCCCTCGGTGACCTCCTGAGCGTGCCCGCCTGGATCACCCAACGTCTGTGGTGGGCGTTGTTGCTGTTCGCGGGGTTCTGGGGAATCGTGCGCCTCGCCGAAGCCCTCGGCGTGGGCAGTCGCAGCTCTCGCATCGTGGCCGGACTGGCGTTCGCGCTGGCCCCCCGAGTTCTGACGACGCTCGGGTCCATCAGCTCGGAGTCGCTTCCGATGATGTTGGCGCCCTGGGTGCTGATTCCGCTGGTGCGGGTGTTCGGTTCGTCGAAACAGAATTACCGCGCGGCTGCCGCGGCGTCCGCCGTCGCGGTTGCCCTGATGGGCGCCGTCAACGCCGTCGCCACCGCAGCCGCCACCCTGGTCGCCGTCATCTGGTGGATCTCGTATCGACCGAACCGTAGCTGGTGGCGTTTCACGGCCTGGTGGATTCCGTGTCTGCTGTTGGCGACGCTGTGGTGGATCGTCCCGCTGCTCTTGCTCGGCGGGGTCAGTCCACCCTTCCTCGACTACATCGAATCGTCCGGCACCACGACGCAGTGGACCTCGCTGACCGAAGTCCTTCGGGGCGCCGGTAGTTGGACTCCGTTCGTCTCGCCCGAGCGCATCGCGGGCGCCGTGCTGGTGACACAACCGGCGGCCGTCGTCGCGACGGGAGTCGTTGCAGCAGCTGGCCTCACGGGGCTCTGCATGCGGTCGATGCCGGCGCGAGGGCGCCTCGCGATCGTGCTTCTCGTCGGTCTCGTCGGCATGGGCGTCGGGTACGTCGGCGGGCTCGGGTCGCCGGTCGCCGACACCGTCCGTACCTTCCTCGACGCAGCGGGCGCCCCCCTGCGCAACGTGCACAAACTCGAACCGCTGGTGCGCGTTCCGCTCGTCCTCGGGCTGGCCCACCTGCTGGCGCGAGTGCCGTTGCCCGGCGCCGTGCCCGCCGCTCGGTGGCGGCGCGCGCTCGCCCATCCCGAACGTGAACCTCGCGTCGCCCTGACCTCGTTGGTTCTGGTGGCACTGCTGGTGTCGACGTCTTTGGCCTGGACCGGAAAGCTTGCGCCCCGCGGCGCCTACGACGACGTTCCCGACTACTGGACCAGTGCCGCGCAATGGTTGCAGGAGTGGAGCCTGCGGAACGACCCAGCCGGGCTGTCGAACAACCCTGCCGACCCGGCCGAGCAGGCGCGGGCCCTGGTCGTACCCGGCGCGCCGTTGGCCGCGCAGGTGTGGGGGCTGACCCGCGACGAACCGCTTCAGGCCCTGGCCACCACTCCGTGGGCGGTGCGCGACGCGGTGCCGCTCGTCCCACCGGGGGCGATCCGAGCGCTCGACTCGGTGCAGCGGCTCTTCGCCGACGGTCGACCGTCCGACGGTCTCGCCGACACCCTGCTGGGTCAGAACATTCGGTTCCTGGTGGTACGCAACGATCTCGACGCCGAGGTGAGCAGGTCGACGCGCCCGGCCCTGGTACACCAGAGCGTCGACAACTCGCCGGGTCTGACCAAGGTGGCCGAGTTCGGCGAGGAACTCGGCCCACGCCACATCGACGGAATCGTGGCCGACGCCGACCTGCGTCCGCGGTATCCGGCCATCGAGATCTACGCCGTGCGTTCTCTCACCGATCCCGGTGTCACCGGCCCGTACACCGTCGACGCGGACACCGTCCCGCGTGTGCAGGGTGGCCCCGAAGTGGCGGCGCGATTGAACGAGGAACGGGCGCGCGGGGGTCTGGATCCCGTTCCGGCAGGCCCGATCCTGCTCGACGGAGACGCCCGCGCCGCCGGACTGCCCGTCGACGATCTCCTCGTCACCGATACCCCGGTGAACCGTGAGACCGACTTCGGTCAGGTCGACAACCACAGCTCGTCCGTCCGGGCGCAGGACGATCCGAGGCGCACGCTGAACCTGGTACCGGATTATCCCGTCGACCGTGAGCCACTGGTGTCGGGTGAGTGGTCGGGCGCCCACATCACTGTCTCCAGTGCGGCATCCGACGCCACCCAGCTCGGTGGATCGGCCCCGGGTAGCGGACCGCCGGCGACCGTCGACTCCGATCGTGCGACGAGCTGGTTGAGCAATGGTCTCGAAGCTGCTGTCGGACAATGGCTTCAGCTCGATCTCGACAAACCGATCACCTCCGGCCTGCTTCGACTGACCACCAGCGCGGCGGCCATCGGGTCACCGGTGAAATGGCTGGAGATCAGCACACCGAACGGGACGACCGCAGCGCGCATCGGAGCGCCCGGTGATCCCATCACGGTCTCGCTGCCCGGCGGTGAGACACCGTGGGTGCGGATCACCGCAACGCAGACCGAGAACGATTCCGGGGGAGCTCAATTCGGCATCAGCGAGCTTTCCCTCGACGACTACTCCGACTTCGACCATCCCGTTCCGGTCGTCATCCGTCACCACACGGTGTTGCCCGCGTCCGCGCCCGGCGCACGCGTCACGGGATGGGATCTGGCACAGGAGCTTCCGGGACGATCCGGCTGTATCGACACCCCCGATCGCGTGCGGTGTGCCAACGGAATCGCGCTGGAACCGGAGGAACTGGGCACCTTCGAACGCACACTGAACGTTCCGACCGGCACCGCGGTGACGCCCGAATTGTGGGTGCGACCCCGCCAGTCGCCGTCACTGCAGTCACTCGTGACCGAGCCTGATCGTCCTGTTGTGCAAGGAGACTCGGCCGTCGGCGACCTCCAGGGTTCTGCGTACGCCCTGACCGACGGTGACCCGCGCACAGCCTGGACAGCGTCCGCCGACTCGATCGACACACGCGCAGGCACCCAACCGACCGTGACGATCACCCTCCCCGCACCGACACTGGTGACCGGTCTCGACATCACGCAGAGCCTCGGCGACCTGCCCGCGCATCCGACGAGAATTGCCGTCAACCTCGGCACAGGGCCGCAGGTTCGGGAGGTCGGATCGGACACCTCCACCGTCTCGCTGACGCCGACCGTCACCTCCACCATCGTGCTGAGCGTCGTGGCCTGGGACGAGGTTCTCGACCAGACCGCACTCGGGTTCGCCCAACAGCAACCGCCGGGTCTCGCCGAAGTGGCCGTGCGCAGCGGTGACTCGATCACGACACCCATCGCACCCGACCCCAACCGCATCGTCACACTGGGATGCGGATTCGGGCCCACACTGACCATCGCGGGGCAACAGACCCGAACGGCCGTCATCACCACGGCGGAGAAGTTGCTGTCCGGAGCCCCCGTGCGGGCGACCATCTGCGCGGGCGACACACCCGTCGCCGCCGACGTCTCGAATCCGGTACCCCTCCCGCGCGGGGAGCAGGAGGTGACCGTCGACCCGGGTCCGTCGTTCTTCGTCGACAGTGTCCACCTGCGCTCGGCACCGTTGAAGGCCACGGCGGCGGTCGGCCCGCAACCGGTCGCCGCGCCCTCGTCGGTGTGGTCCGCGGACGAGCGCACAGTCACTGTGGGCGAATCGAATTCGGACCGAATCCTGGTGGTACCCGAGAGCACCAACCCCGGATGGACCGCGACCGACTCCGACGGACGCACCTTGACCCCCGTCGTCGTGAGCGGGTGGCAGCAGGGGTGGGTCCTGCCCGCCGACACGTCGGGCGAGGTCACGATGACCTACCCCTCCGACAGGGGGTACCGCCTCGGCATCTTCGGCGGTCTCGTACTGCTGCTGCCGCTACTGCTACTCGCCGCGATCCGTCGACAAACCACGTCGCACGACGAGACACCGCGCCCGTGGCGAAGCCGAACCGTCGGCGTTTCTCTGACCCTGGCCGCGGCCTGGGCCTTGTCCGGGATCGTCGGTGTCGTTGTCGCAGTAGCACTTCTGACGTCGGTGGTGGCCGTTCGCTCACGCTGCGGTCGGGCCGCGGCAGCCAAGTCGCTGGTCGTTGTCGCTGGACTGTCGTTCGCAGCTGCGGCCGCGTTGTTGTCGAAGGGACCGTGGCGATCGGTGGACGGATACGTCGGCCACTCGGCGTCGATTCAGTTCTGCGCGTTGGTCTCGGTTCTCTGTCTCGCAGTTGCTGCCCTACCCAGCTCCCAGCGTGCGAACGCCACTCGCGCAGGCTCTTCCACCAAGGCGTAGCTCGCGGACGCGACGAGGACGGAGAGCACCGCGGTCACTGCGGTGACAAGGAGGAAGTGCCCGGTGAACGGGATGATGCCGAACACCGGGAAGACGATCGCGAGCACGGCGAGATGCCAGATGAACAGCCCGTAGGACCAACGACCCAGCATCAGGCCGACGGGGCTGTCGAGGTAGCGATACCGGCGGTGACCGTCGGCGAACACCAACGGCGCCAGCAGTCCGAAGGCGACGATCGAGCCCAGGGCGATCTTGACGGCGTACTGCCACGGGGCGGGGGTGACCAGACCCTCCGGCCCCGCGAGATCCGTCGTCGACAGGAGGAAAGCGACCGCCGCGACAGCCGACATGATTCCGCGTCGTTCGCCCCAGCGCTGGAGTCGCCCGGGCCCGTCGACCGCCGCCGACGAGGCGAGCTCGGCGATCACCGCACCGGTGAGAAACCACGGCAGATAACCGGGCATCCAATTCTGGATGTTGGTGGCCTCCGCGGTGCGGATGGGAAGAAACGCCCATCCGAGCGCCAGCACGGACACCCCGCACAACAGGGGAATTCGTAGCGTCACCCGTCTGCCCCGGAGTCCCGCGATGGATGCCGCGGCGAGCGGCAACACGAGGTAGAACGCAACCTCGACCGACAGCGACCACATCTGCGTCATTCCCTGCGTCAACGTCAGCGGGAAGAACACCTGCGTGAGAGTGAGGTTGGCGAACCACACCCGCGCTCCACCGCCCGCCTGCGGAAGCAGCAGGAGCACCACGCACACGACCACCCAGTACGCGGGCAGAATGCGGACCGCGCGGGAAAGAAAGTAGCGGCCGACGGGTGGCGACTGCCGCAACCCGCGCGCCGCGGCAGCGTGCGGACGCCACAACAGAAACCCGGACAGCCCGAAGAACAACGCGACGGCCAGGTCGAACCGGCCCAGCACGCGCCCGACGACAGGGACGTCGGTCGTCGCGGTCTGGAAAGCCACGTGGGTGACGAGCACCCCGAGCGCAGCCAGCCCTCGCATACCTTCCAGCGCAGGCAGGAACTGGCGCTGTGTCGAATCGGTGCTCATCCTGATCTCAGTGTGCACCACGGTGTGTCCCATACGACTGTTACTGTTCCGACCAACGAGTAGGGACGTTCGGTAACCGGGGGAAGCTCGTGTCATTCCCCGCGCCATCGCCCTCGTCGACTTCCAGAGGAGAATGACAATGGCGGATCGGTCCGAACCGAGGCCCATCGTTCCGCTCGTGCTCGTAGGCTTGGGCGTTTTCCTGCTGGTCGTGGCCATCCTCATGCCCACGTACATGACCGGTCGGCTCGAGAAGACGCCACTCGACCTCGAGATCACGACGGTGTCCACGGGCACCGGCACCGTGCTGAACGCCGCGTCGCTCACCGCCGGGCGCGCGCAGATCGATCAGAACGTTCCTCTCGTGTCGCAGCGCTTCGTCACCACCGAGGAGCCGTCGGATTCCGACACCATCACCGTGCAGGCCGGTTCCACGCTGCGTCGTACCGACAAGCAGGGCGACACCGGCTTGCTCACCGCGCTCGTCGACCGCGTATCCGCAGACCGCAAGACGGCCATGCCCGTCGATCCGGTCGGCACCATCCAGGCGCAGGGCGACAAGCCGGCCGAGGAGGTCCCCCACACGGGTCTGCAGTACAAGTTCCCGTTCGGTGCGGAGCAGAAGACGTACCCGTTCTTCGACACGGTCGCGCGTCAGTCGTTCGACATGAATTTCGTCGAGGAGACCGAGATCAACGGTCTGCCCGTCTACCACTACACGCAGACGATCGCCCCGGTCGACCTCTCGACGGTCGTGAACCTTCCGACCAACAAGCTCGCACTTCCGGCCGACACGTGGGGCGTACCCGGTGGTTCGGTCCCGATCACGATGACACGGTTCTACGAGAACACCCGCAACATCTACGTCGAGCCCAAGACCGGTGTCATCGTCAAGGGTGAAGAGGCAGTGCATCAGTACTACGCACGCCGCGCCGAGACACCCGACGTCGACGTTCTCAACGCCACCATCGGCTTCGACGACAACTCGGTCGACTTCCAACTCGGCAAGGCCCGTGAAGGCATCGATCAGATTTCCTTGATCAGCCGCACCATTCCCATCATCGCCGCCATCGTCGGTCTCATCTCGCTCCTGGTAGGCCTGTTCCTGCTGTTCTTCCGCAAGGGACGCGGCACTCCGGCTACGGCGTCGGGACCGCGCACGTCCACGGCGCCTCCGTCCGCCGCACGGCCCGCGCGCGGCGAGAACCGTGACTTCGGCGACGAACGCACCGAAGAGATCCCGCGTACCGATCTGCGTAAACCACCTCAGCAGTAAGCCGCCTCAACAGTAAGGACTGTGGGGCCTGGTTCGCGATCGAACCGGAGCCCTACGGATTCACCATCGTCACGCCTGGCCCCATCGATGCCAACGCACCGACCACGTCGTCCAACTCGATGTGCCGGGCGATCAAACGGCCGACCTTCTGGACGGGCAAGCCGCTCAAGAGCTCCGGGTAATCGTGAGCGGCGAGGCCGTGGCTTCCGAGAAGATCGAGCTCGCGAGCGATCACCCGGTCCATCGGAACCTGCGCCCCGTTCGGCAAGAGCCCGATCTGCACATGCCGGCCTCGCGTCCGAAGTGCGCGTACCGCATCCGAGACCAGCTCGACGCTTCCCGAGCATTCGAGCGTCACGTGGGGAGCGCCCTCGACGGATGCCGACGCGCCCAGGGACAGCGCCAGTTCGATTGCGGCAGCGGACGAGTCGACCACACTCACACTCGCGCCGGCCTCGACCGCGACGATGACCGCCGACAGCCCCAGACCTCCGCACCCGTACACCGCGACATGTTCGCCGGGCCGGACCACAGCGCGGCGATGCACAGCCCGCCACGCCGTCGCGTACCGGCAACCGAGGGTGGCGGCGACGTCGAAGGAAATGTCATCGGGCAGGTGTACGAGGTTGTGCTCGGCATAGCGGACCGCAACGAATTCGGCGAAGGACCCATCGTGCGTGAAGCCAGGCTGCTCCTGCCGTGAGCACACCTGCTCGTCGCCGCGACGACACTCGTCGCACGAGCCGCACGCACAGACGAAGGGCGTCGTCACCCGCCTCCCGATCCATCCTGCACTCACCGAGGAGCCAACGGAGACAACGACACCCGCGAACTCGTGGCCCGGAACGAACGGCAAACGGACGCCGCTGTCGTGTCCCTGCCAGGCGTGCCAGTCGCTACGGCAGACGCCGGTGGACATCACCTGAACGACGGCGCCGTCCGGGGCGGGATCAGGTCGTGGGATGTCCCGCACCGTTCCGGGACGGCCGAATTCGTCGATGACCACTGCGCGCATGGCCCATGTCTACCCGATCCCCTTTTACCCCAGGGCGGTCAGCCCGATCGGGTCGGCGAGCAACCGGCCGATGTCGGCGAGGAAGCGCGACCCCTGTTCTCCGTCGACCAGACGATGATCGAACGACAGGCTCAACGTGGTGACCGATCGTAATGCGATGTCGCCCTTGTATTCCCACGGCTGACGCCGCACGGCTCCGAAGCACAGGATGGCCGCTTCGCCGGGGTTGAGAATCGGCGTACCCGCGTCGACGCCGAACACACCGACGTTGGTGATGGTGATGGTGCCGTCCGCAAGATCGGCCGGACCGGTCTTACCGTCCTTCGCGGTCGACGTCAGCGACTGCAATCGTGTTGCCAGATCGCGTAATCCGAGTGTGTGAGCATCCTTGATGTTGGGCACCATGAGTCCGCGGGGCGTGGCAGCGGCGATGCCCAGATTGACGTACGACTTGGTCACCACTTCCTGCGCGTCCTCGTCCCAGGTGGAGTTCAGCGACGGGTTCGTGCGCAGCGACAGCAGCAGCGCCTTCGCGACCAGGGCGAGGGGCGTGAGCCGAACATCGGTGAAATATGTCGAGGCGCGCAGAGTCTCGATCAGTTCGAGTGTCGGCGTCACGTCGACCGCCAGGAATTCCGTGACGTGCGGTGCAGTGAACGCGCTGCGCACCATGGCGTCGGCGGTGTGTTTGCGCACTCCCTTGATGGGCGTGCGGGTTTCGCCCTCGCGGCGACCGAGCCCGAAACCGTTCAGATCGTCACGCGTCACGTTGCCGTGTAGTCCCGTCGCGGGAATCTGCGCGAGATCGATGCCGTTCTGGCGAGCCGCGTGCCTGACCGGCGGCGACGCCAGGGGGCGGTCACTGTGAGCGGGGGCGGCGGTGGGCGCAGCCGCACCGGGCCGGCGCCGGCTCGGCGCGTCTCCCGCCACCCCGTAGCCGACGAGAACGGGGACACGCTCCGGTTCCGCAGCTTCTGGTTCCGTAGCTTCTGGTTCCGAGACCGGCTCCGCAGCGTCCACCGATACCGCTGGTTCCGCAGTCCCGGTTGTGATGTCGATGATCTCGGCCCCGACGTCGACGGTGTCCCCCGCCTCCGCCTTGAGCGCGGACACGACGCCCGCGTAGGGCGAGGGCAGTTCGACGAGGGCCTTGGCCGTTTCGACCTCGGCGATGATCTGATTCAGCTCGACCGTGTCGCCCACCGCAACCGTCCACGACACCAGTTCGGCCTCGGTCAGGCCTTCGCCGAGATCCGGAAGTCGGAAGGTGCTGACTGTGCTCATGCGTGGGCCCTTCGTCTCGTGTGTCCTGGACCACACAACCAACATCGAGCATCATGCGCAAGCGGCGCACTACGAACTGAGCAGATCGAACAGTCCCGAGCCACTATAGGCGGGCGGATTGCGCCGAACGCTCGGCCGCGTACAACTGCAGCCACACCGCCGCGGTGGTGACGACCGCACACGACGCTGCAACCGTGACGACCCGCGCCACCGAGCTACCCACGACCAGCACCACGACAACCTCGACGGTCAGTCCCACCCACGCCGCCGCCGCAAGCCTGGTGCGGTCTCTCGCCACCGACGACAGCAACGCCCCCTGCATCACAGCCAACGCAGCCCCCTGCAGGGCGAACACCCACAGTAGACCCTGCACGGGTGCGTATGCGTCGCCCACCACCAAGGACGCAAACGGGGACACGGCGGCCACCCCCACCACGAGAGAAGTTCCGATGGCGACCAGCACCAGAAGAACGGTCCGAACGGCCGCGGTGGATCGGACCGGGTCGGACAGCGCCGGATAGAACACCACACCCACCGCCTGCGGTAACCAGAACGCGGCCTTCGTGGCGACTGCACCGAGCGCGTACAGCCCCGCGTCCTCCTTCGTCAGGACGGCGCGGGCGAGAACGAGATCGACGGACGACAACCCGACGATGACCAGCTGCACCTGCGACGCCGCCAGAACAGACGTCCAACTCGACGTCGGCGCAGGACCGGGAGTGGACGACCCCGTCACCGCACGGGCCACGATCGCCATGACCAGCGTCCCGAGTGCACTCGCGATCAACGCCGGACCGGCGGACCCGCCGAACGCCAACACGATCAGCGCGGGAGCCACCTTGGCCAAGCCGCTGCCGGCGAGCACCGCGCTCAGCGCGCCGAATCTCGAACCACCTTGCAGCAAGCCTTGTTCCGCGGAAAGGAACACCAGCACCGGTGCCGTGACCAGGGCCGCAGCCGTGGTGAGCACCGCGATGTCGAGAACGTACGCGAGGATCGGTACGAGCAGCAGCGCCAACACAGCAACCACCGCGGCGCACCGCGCCGCCAACCGCCGGAGCTCTGCCCTGGACCGGCCTCGAACGGTGTCTCGCGCAATCACGGTCTGCAGCGCCAGCGCGGGCACGGCCAGCACCAGCTGCGCCGCCAGCAGCGTCGCGAACTCGCTGTACCCGAGCGGGCCGAGCCAGCGACTGGCCGGCAGATGCAGGAGGTAGGACGCGATGTTCGCAACCATCGAACCTGCCGTCACCACAGCGACACCGCCGACCACTCCCGACCGGCCTCCGGCCTTCCCGCCGACCACTCCCGACCGGCCTCCGGCCTTCCCGCCGACCACTCCCCGCATGCGATCACTATGACATCCGCAGCAGCCCGCTAAGTTGTCGCTCATGCGCATGCGTGGCCGGGTCGTCGCGCCTGCCTGGTCCCTCGCCTTGGCCGTGCTCGCCGTCGGCCCGCTCCTCGGCAACGGATACCTACTTCTTCGCGACGCCGTCAGCACGCCTCGTTCGTACCTCACCGACTCCGCTCTCGGTCTGTCCGACGCCGCACCTCGTGCCGTCCCGCAGGACGCTGCCATCGCAGTGCTCTCCTCCGTCGTCGACGGCGGCGTCGTGGTGAAAATCCTCCTTGTCGCCGCCCTGTGGGGTGCGGGGTGGGGCGCGGCCGCCCTGGTGCGACGAGTGCTTCCCGGAATTCGAACTTCGGGAGAAGTCGTGGCCGCGACGCTAGCCGTGTGGAACCCCTATGTGGCGGAGCGCCTGCTGCAGGGCCATTGGTCGTTGCTGATCGGATATGCGGCACTCCCGTGGACGGTGGTCGCTGCGGTGTCGCTCAGGCAGTCGGGTACCTGGTGGCCCCTTGCGCTCTGTGCGGGCGCGGCGGGCATCACGCCGACGGGTGTCCTGCTCGTCGCCGTGCTCGCCCTGTCTGTTCTCTTCGCACCCGGGGGCATCCGGCGGGGGCGTCGGCTTCTCGGGACACTCGCCCTTGTCGTCGTCGTCTCGGCGCCGTGGCTCGTCGCGACGGCGATGGGCGGGTCTGGGTCGGCCGGGTCGGACCCGGCTGGGGTGACAGCATTTGCCGCTCGGGCAGAACCGGGCCTCGGCACGGTGGGCAGCCTCGTCGGCCTCGGTGGAATCTGGAACTCCGCTGCGGTTCCGACGTCGCGCACGACGGCCTTTGCCGCCGTCGGAACAATCCTTCTGCTCCTCGTGGCCGCCGCGGGAGCGTCGTACCTGTGGAGGCGTCGACGGAACCCTGTGCTCACCGCGGTGATTGTCGTCGGCGCGTCGACTGTCGCCGTCATCACCCTCGCGGCAACACCGTGGGGGCTGAGCGTCGGAGAGTGGGCCGCGCGCGCGATCCCCGGTGCCGGACTGACCCGCGACGGGCAGAAATGGGTCGCGCTGTGGATGCCCGCCCTGGCTCTGGCCGCGGCGGCGGGGACACGGCGGTTCGGTCGCCCCCGAGCCCACGCGGCCGTTGCCGTCGTCACGCTGTTGATTGCCTTGCCCGACCTCGCGTGGAGTCTCGCACCGGTCACCTACCCGTCGTCGTGGGAAACCGTCGCGCAGCGGGTGGACGACGATCACGGAGACGTCGCCGTCCTGCCGACCGGAACGTTTCGGAGATTCGATTGGTCCGGAAGCGCCCCGGTTCTGGATCCGGCGCCGAGGCTGCTTCACGCGGACGTGGTCGCGACGGGTGATCTGCCGGTGGCCGGAGGGCTGGTCCGCGGTGAGGGAACGCGCGCGACTGCCGTCGAGTCGGTGCTGCTCGCGGGCGGCAGTCCGGCCGAACTCGCCGCTCTCGGCGTGGGATGGGTGCTCGTCGAACGTGGCACGCCGGGGGCCCTCGGCGACTCGGCGCGCACGCTCGACGGGCTCGAAGCGGTGTTCTCCGATGCGGATCTGGCTCTCTACGTAGTTCCCGACGCGACGATCGTCCGAGCGACCACATCCGACCGAGCGATCACGGCCGTCGCCCACCTCGTCTGGGCAGGTGTCGTACTGGTTGCGGCAGCGGTGGGCCTATGGCGTCGGATGGTCCGACGCGAGAGGAGCACTGACGAGGCCTGACACCAGGGCGCCCGACGCCCGCTGTTCCAGGACCGTGCGAACCCCGTCTGCGCACTGTCGCCAGGAGAACTCACGGGTGCGCAGGCGCGCCTTCGTCCCCAGGAACTCGCGGAATTCGTCGTCGACCAGCAACTCACCGGCCGCGGCAGTCAGGGTGGCAACGTCCTCGGCGCGGGTGTCGCCGCCGACCAACAGCCCGGTCACACCGTCGACGATCGAGTCGGTCAGACCTCGCGAATGTCGGTAGCCGACTGTGGGGACGCCGTGCTGGGCCGCCTCGACGACGGCGAGACCCCACCCCTCCTTGCGCGACGGAAGCAGATGCACCCACGACGCGGCGAGCAGACGATGCTTCTCGACTTCGGAGACGTGTCCGTGAAAGGTGACCGCGCCCTCCACGCCACGCTCGCGGCTGTAGTGACGGAGGTTGTCCTCCCACCATCCGCCACCGATGACGTCCAGATGCAGGGCGGGGATTGTCGAGCGAAGGGTGGCCAGCGCGTCGATCGCGTCTTCGATCTGTTTGTGCGGGACGAGGCGCGAGAGCACGGACAATGTGGGAGTGCTCGCGCGAGGCGCGGCGGCGCCGTCCGGGATCTTGTCGATCCCGTTGCGCACCACAGCAATACGATGACGATCGACACCGAGTGATACCAACTCGTCGGCCGACGGCAGCGACACCGTCAGATACTGGTCGCCGCGGTGCAGTCGAGGTGAGATTCGGGATTCGATCAACCACCCCACGCGCGAGAACAGCCGGCCTGCCACCGGCCACTGCTCCCGGTGGCAGTGGTGAACAAGGACGGTCACCGGGGCCGACGTCACCACGCGGGCGAAGAACGGAATGCCGTTCTGGGTGTCGATCACGGCGTCGACCTTGCGGCCGGCGAGGGGGCCGATGCCGAGACGAGCCGCGGCAATGGCTCCGAGTGCACGGGGGTAAACCGAGAAGCGACCCCCGCCGCGCGTGATGCGCATTCCGTCCCGCCATTCCTCCTTCGGCGCCCCTCGGTAGGACGACGTTCGGAGGGTCACCTGGATGCCGCGGGCCGCGAGGCCGGCGCCGACGTGTTCGAGGTAGCGCTCGCTGCCTCCGCCCTGCGGGTGTCCGGAATCGCGCCAGCACAGAAGCAGAACGTGCTGCACGACGATTCCCCTAACCCTTCTTGTCGACCGTTTTCATTCGATCGAACGATGTTCCGACCCATCCTCGGGGTGAGATCATGCGAATCACCCGATAAATGTCCGTTCGACGGACACCTCGATGGGACAACATCATGCTCGGACAAACTATCGACGGAAACGCCCTCGAGGGCGTGTCGTCCACCACTCTCTACACGCTGTACAACCGGGCGACTTTCGCCGCGGGCGACCGTCGCGTCGTCGACGATCCTATGGCACTGCGCATCTTCGACAGCATCGACTACGACTGGTCGAAGTTCGGCAAAGCCGACCCTGCCGCGGCCTTGCGGTCACGCACGTTCGACCGCGCCACCCGCGACTTCCTTGCGCTGAATCCCCGCGCCACGATCGTCGCGCTCGGTGAAGGACTGCAAACGAGCTACTGGCGGCTCGGGAGGCCGCACAACCCGTGGTTCTCCATCGACCTCGAGCCGGTCATGGACCTGCGGAGCCGCGTCCTGCCCGACGAGCAGGAGATCACCCACCTCGCCGAGTCCGCCTTCGACACCGCATGGATGTCGAGCATTCCGCAAGGCGAGAAGGTATTCGTCACCGCGGAGGGTCTGCTGATGTACTTCGACGAGGCGAGCGCAATGGCCCTGATCGCCGAATGCGCAGCACGGTTCCCCGGTGGCGGCATGATCTTCGATTCCATCCCGACGTGGGTGTCGAAGAAGACGATCAAGGGCGTCGCGATGAGCGATCATTACACCATCCCGGCCATGCCGTTCTCGATGAGCACGTCGCGCGCACGGCTCCTCGCCTCCGAGATCCCGGGCGTCGTGTCGGCCACCGAGAAGCTGTTCCCGTCCGCGCACGGCATGTCCAAGTTCATGACCAACCGCGTGCTCTCCGATCTCCCCCGACTTCGCGATCTCCGCCCGTGCACGACGGTGCTGCAGTTCGCGGGCTAGTGCTGCCCGCACGTTAAGGTTCACCCCGTGGTGGGGGGAGCGAGGTTCGACGCGCCGAAGTTCGATTCAGCGGTGACGGCACGGCTCGCACGCCGCGCCACCTTGCGCAGATCGGTGGCGCTCGCGTCCGACTTTCGGTACGAGCAGACCGATCCCGCCCTCTTCTACGGCAACCTCGCGGTCGATACCGCCGCCCTCGTCGACGACGTCTACGTCGGCGCCACCGGACGCGCCCTCGACGGTGCGGTCATCCTCGACGTCGGCGGTGGGCCCGGCTACTTCGCGGACGCGTTCGCAAGGGTCGGGGCCCGGTACCTGTCGGTGGAGCCGGACCCGGCCGAGATGCACGCGGCCGATCTGCAGGTCCACGGAAGCGTCCGCGGCTCGGGGACCGCGTTGCCCTTCCGCACGTCGAGCGTCGACGTCTGCATGTCGTCCAACGTTGCCGAGCACGTACGGGACCCCTGGGCGATGGCCGAGGAAATGCTGCGTGTGACCGCACCCGGCGGCATCGTCGTGCTCTCCTACACCCTGTGGTGGGGTCCGTTCGGTGGTCACGAAACCGGACCGTGGCACTTCCTGGGCGGCGAGCGTGCGGCCCGGCGGTACGCGCGCACACACGGTCACGAGCCTAAGAACAGGTACGGAAAGTCCCTGTTCGCAGTCGGCGCTTCGGACGGATTGCGTTGGGCCACAACCACTCCGAACGGAGAACTACTGTCCGCGTTTCCTCGCTACCATCCGCGGTGGGCGTGGTGGCTGGTGCGCGTCCCCGTCGTGCGCGAGCTGCTCGTCAGCAACGTCGTTCTCGTACTGCGCGCAGTACGGTGAAGCGATGACGGCGCTCGCACTCGACATCGGGGGAACCAAGTTCGCGGCGGCCATGGTCGGCGCCAACGGCCGGCCTGTCGACGCGAAGATCACCCCCACACCGACCGAGAACGTCTGGGACGCGTGCGAGCAACTGCTCTACGACGTGCTGGCCTCCGCGAACGTCGAGGTCGCACAGGTCACCGAGGTCGGCATCGCGTCGGCGGGTCCCGTCGACACCACCGCGGGCATCGTGTCCCCCATCAACATCGCCGAGTGGTACGAGGGTTTTCCCATCGTCGACGCCGTCCGATCGCTCTTCCCCGACGCCGCCATCACCCTGGCTCTCGACGGCGCATGCGTCGCACTGGCGGAACATCGATTCGGCGCGGGCCGCGGCGTCGCCGACCTGGTGGGAATGACCGTCTCGACCGGCATCGGTGGTGGGCTGGTCCTCGGCGGGAAGATCGTGCGCGGTCGGTCGGGGAATGCCGGTCACATCGGACACGTCGTCGTCCCCGGGTCCACCGACCCCTGCACCTGCGGCGGGGTGGGGTGCGTCGAGACCGTGGCGAGTGGTCCCAATGCCGTCCGGTGGGCTCAGTCGCAGGGCTGGGAGGGCGACGACGGAATTGCGCTCGCCCGCGCCGCAGCCGACGGCCACCCGATCGCCGCGGCAGCTCTGCAGCGAGCCGGTGCTGCGATCGGTCAGGCCATCGCGTCGACTGCGGCTCTGCTCGACATCCAGCTCGCGGTCGTCGGCGGTGGATTCTCCCAAGCCGGTCCGCCGTTGTGGGATCCGTTGCTGCAGTCGGTGGAGTTGCACGCGAAGCTCAATTTCCTGAGCGGCTTGCGGGTGGTGCCCGCCGAGCTCGGCGGCCTGGGCACACTCACCGGAGCAGCGGCGCTGGTGAGCGCGTGATGGCCGAGGAGAAGACGGACGAGAGCACGCTCACCGTCGTTCTGGCGTTCGGCGCCAACGCTCTCGTCGCCGTGGCGAAAACAGGCGCGGCACTGTTCACCGGATCGGCCTCGATGGTCGCCGAGGCCGCCCACTCCTGGGCGGACACCGGGAACGAGGTGCTGCTGCTCATCGCCAACAAGCGGTCCCGGCGCGAACCGGACGACGTCCACCCGTTCGGTTACGGCCGAGAGGCGTACGTCTGGTCGATGTTCGCCGCGCTCGGGTTGTTCGCTCTCGGTGCCGGAGTCTCGATCACCCACGGCGTCCAAGAACTCTCGAACGCCGAACCGGCGGGTGACTTCCTGGTGGCGTACATCGTCCTGGCAGTCGCGTTCGTACTGGAAGCGATCTCGTTCCGGCAGGCGTACAAACAGCTGCGGGGCGAAGCGAAGCGTGCACACCGCGATGTGATGGAGCAAGCACTGGCAACGTCGGACCCCACGGTCCGGGCGGTCTTCGCCGAGGATGCGGCAGCCCTCGTGGGCCTTGTGATCGCGTTCGTCGGCATTTTGCTGCACCAGATCACCGGATCGCCCATTCCGGACGCCATCGGCTCGATCCTCGTCGGCATCCTCCTCGCGGTCGTCGCCGTCATCCTCATCGACCGCAACCGACGGTTCCTGCTGGGCGAGGCGGCGTCACCGCAGCTCCGCGAGGGAGCCACGGCAACACTCACCGAGTTCGTCGAGGTACAGAGCGTGTCGTTCCTGCGCATGGAATACGTGGGGCCGCGCAGGGTGTACCTGATCGCCGGTATCGATCTGGTCGGCGACTACGCGGAATCGCGCGTGGCGGAGACGCTGCATTCGCTGGAACGGCGGCTGGAGGAGAACCAGTACGTCGTGCGGGCGATGCTGACGCTGGGGTGAGGGCACCCGGAAACGGACTCAGGGGCACTTTCAGTCGATCTGTCGACGTGAGTGTGCCCCTGAGTCGGGAAAGAGATGCTCAGCCCAAGCGCTGCTTCAACGCCTCGAACTCGTCCTTGATGCCGGTCGGAAGCTTCTCGCCGACGAAGTCGAACCACTCCTCGATGCTCGGGATCTCGGCCTTCCACTCGTCGACGTCCACGGTCAACGCCTCCTGCACGTCGGCCAGGGCCACGTCCAGTCCGTCGAGGTCGAGCGACTCCGCAGTCGGAACGACACCGACCGGGGTCTCGACGCCGGCCGCCTTGTGCTCGATGCGCTCGACGATCCATTTCAGCACGCGAGAGTTCTCGCCGAATCCGGGCCAGAGGAAGCGCTTGTCGTCGCCGCGACGGAACCAGTTGACGTAGAACACCTTCGGCAACTTGGACGCGTCGGCGTTCTTGCCGAGGTCGATCCAGTGCTGGAAGTAGTCACCGACGTTGTAGCCGAGGAACGGGAGCATGGCCATCGGGTCGCGGCGGATGGTGCCCACCTGACCTTCGGCGGCGGCCGTCTGCTCGGAGCCGACGGTGGCGCCCATGAACACGCCGTGCTGCCAGTCGCGTGCTTCGGTCACCAGCGGCACGGTCGTCTTGCGACGGCCGCCGAACAGGATCGCCGAGATAGGAACGCCCTTCGGGTCCTCCCACTCGGGGGCCATGATCGGGCACTGCGACATCGGCACGCAGTATCGCGAGTTCGGGTGCGCTGCTGGCGTTTCCGAGTCCGGTGTCCACTCCGCGCCGGTCCAGTCGATCAGGTGCTGCGGGTCTCCTTCGAGTCCCTCCCACCAGACGTCGCCGTCGTCGGTCATCGCGACGTTGGTGAACACGGAGTTACCCTGCTCGATGGTCTTCATCGCGTTGGGATTCGAGTCCCAGTTGGTGCCGGGGGCGACGCCGAAGAACCCGTACTCCGGGTTGACCGCGTAGAGGCGGCCGTCGTCACCGAAGCGCATCCAGGCGATGTCGTCGCCCAGGGTCTCGGCGCGCCAGCCGGGGATGGTCGGCTGAATCATCGCGAGGTTGGTCTTGCCGCATGCGGACGGGAACGCCGCCGCGATGTAGTAGGCCTTGTCCTCGGGGGAGATGAGCTTGAGGATCAGCATGTGCTCGGCGAGCCAGCCCTCGTCGTGCGCCATCGCGGAGGCGATACGCAGCGAGTAGCACTTCTTTCCCAGCAGAGCGTTGCCGCCGTAGCCGGAGCCGTAGCTCCAGATCTCGCGGTCCTCGGGGAAGTGGGTGATGTATTTGGTGTCGTTGCACGGCCACGGCACGTCGGCCTGGCCCTCGGCTAGCGGTGCGCCGAGCGAGTGCAGCGCCTTGACGAAGAAGCCGTCGGTACCCATTTTGTCGAGCACGGCGGAACCCATCCGGGTCATCACGCGCATCGAGACGACGACGTACTCGGAGTCGGTCAGTTCGACACCGAGCTTCGGATCGTCGGCGTCGAGCGGGCCCATACAGAACGGGACGACATACATGGTCCGGCCGCGCATCGAACCCCGGTAGAGGTCGGACATCAGCGTCCGCATCTCGGTCGGGTCCATCCAGTTGTTGGTGGGTCCGGCGTCGATCTGCTCCTTCGAGCAGATGTACGTGCGAGATTCCACGCGGGCGACGTCCGACGGGTCGGAGTTGCCGAGGAACGAGTTGGGCTTGAGGTCGGCGTTCAGACGGGTGAACGTGCCTGCCTCCACCAGCTGGTTCGTGAGGCGCTCCCACTCTTCGTCCGACCCGTCCGCGAAGACGATGCGATCGGGCTGGGTGAGCTCGGCGACGTCCTTGATCCAGGTGAGAAGGCCCGCGTGCGTGGTGGGCGGGGTTCCGTCGGTGCCGTTGAGACCGGTGATGGTCGCGGTCATGAAAGTCTCCTGGTGCTGCAATAACGGGGCGGCGCCCACGAACCGGACATACGTACGCCTGTGGAGGACACGAACCGAGTGCCCTGGGGTTCACAGATTAACTCTGTGAATACATTATGAAACAATCGGGGCCTGTCCGATCTGTCACAAAACCGATTCAGCAAACCTGTTGTACCAGGCCGTTTGTCAGGACAAAAAGGCAATCACAACGACCCCCTGTCGGTCACCGTCCACCCCGCATCGTCGCCCGAGACGAGCTGCCACGCCGAGTAGCCGCCGTCGTCCTCGAACGCCGTGATGTGATCGGCGATCCCGTCGCCGTCGAAATCCGAGACGACTGCCGTCGACGGCTCGTCCAGAAACCCGTGCAGCATCTCGCTCATCGGCGATCCCGGGTGGACGACCACCGTGTCCGGCACACCGTCGCCGTTCAGATCCTGATCCGGATCGACCACGCCGACATGAGTCGGTGGACCCACCGGATCCGAGAAATCGGCCATCACTGCCACCTCCACGAGAAAAGCGCCTTCAGGGGCTTGGACGCACGCCGGCCGTCCGCGGTTCCACCGCCCGCCGAACGGCGTCCGCACCGCGCTCCAACGCAGCGAGATCGCGCTCGTACGCCGCGTTGCGACCGGCGACCTCCGCGGCGCCCGCGCGAATTCGATCGTCGACGCCGACCATCAGGCGATCCACCGCCTTCGTCCGGTCACGAGCCGCCGCCGTCAGCGATGCGGTGATGGTCGCTTCGGCGTCGAGCAGGGCCGAGAGAATGGACTGCTCCCACCGCGGTCGCACGTCCGCGACGATTTCCGTGGCCCACCGCCGCAGCGTCGCTCGATCCGCCGCCCGGCGACGCACGGCCACCGTCGTCCCTCCGACCGCCAGGGCGAGAACCGTCGTCAGAATCCACGACAGCACCGGCGTCGGTCCCGTCAGCGCTCCGATCAGCCGCGCGAATCCCGCACCCGCCGAGAGCCCGACCAACCCGGCCAGCCACTCGTCGGCGCCGCGGGACCGGGCGGCAGGAACGGTGTCGATGTCGGTGGGTGCGACGACGGCCGTGGACGCGACGTCCGGTCCGCCGATCTCGTTCCGAACCGAATCGAGTCTGCCGCCGACGGACCGATCCAATCGTGATGCCGCCGAATCGATCTCGCGGGCGAAGTCGACGGGGAAAGTCCGCATCGCCGCCGTCCCGGCGCGGTCGATCGCGTGCGTCGCGGCCGTCGACACCGCCCTGATCTCGGATCCGACGTCGTGCAGCGCGTCCAGTCGAACTCGCTGAATACGACTGCGTACCAACGAACTTCGGTCCGCACCCGCACGTGCCCGCTCGGCGATCAGGTCACCTCGCTCCGACCTCGCCGCAGCGAGGTTCGCATCCGCAGCGGCGGTTCGGGCATGCGCGGCGAGAGATCGGCGGGCCTCACCGACCACCTCGTCCACCAGGCAGAGCAGATTCCGCGATTCCCATTCGGCTGCCGTGCCCGCGGCGGCGGCGGCAAGGTCGGTGGCGATCTCGGACCTGTCGTCGACCACCCTCGACGCGGCGGGCCTGATCGGGACCGTCGCCAGCCGCGGCACGTACTCCGCCAGCAGCGTCCTGTTGCGAGCGGCGACGACGTCCCAGTCCTGATGACGATCGATGCCGTCCAGCACGATCACCACCCGCGTCGAGTCGGGCACCTGCCGGAGCCGCGTCAACATCGCACGGCCGATCGGGGCCGACGCGTCGAGCAGCACGAGGGCGATCCCAGCGGGGGCATCAGTGTGATGAGGGTCTGGGCAACTGTCGGCCAACCGACCCAGAACACCGTCGACATCGACTCCGTGATCGGCGACGACCCGAATCCGAGGGTACGGATCGGGAGCGTCGAGCGCGGCGCGCAGCCGAGTGATCCCCGACGGATTCCATCGGGTCAGAACCCGAGCGAACTCGGTTCCGATGGCGGTCACGTCCGCGCCCGATCCCGCAGAAAAGCCTCGACCGCTTCGCACACCGACGGCTCGGCGGCGCCGGCAGCCTCCAGTTCGGCGAGCAACGCCCGCGAACGTCGACTCGCCACCCCCTCGAACGCGGCTTCCACGACCGCGCGCAGGGTCGACGCGTCGGCTTCGTCACCGGTGTCGATAGCCACCACCGGCAACGACGTCGATGCCTGCGCCTGCGCCGCCGCAGTGTCTCGGTCGACGAGCGTGTCGGCCTTCGCCAGGACGACGACGGTGTCGGTGGCGTGTCGGCCGGACAGGGCCTCGAGGTCGGCCGGGTGCGGTGTTCGTACGATCACGTAGAGGACAAGGTCGGCGTCGAGAATTGCGTCCGGGATGTCGGGTGAATCCACTACGTGCACTTCGACAGGCGTGACGCCGGACACCTGACCGAGCGCGCGGGCGACTGCGGACTTCCCGACACCGGGGCGTCCGGCGACACCGACGCGCAGGGGTGCCGTCCACCGGGCGATCGACCCTGCGACCCGTTCGCCACCAGGCGTACCGACGGTGGCGGACCCCAACCGAGCCAGTGCGTCGCGCATTCGAACCCCCCGTTCGATCGGCGAAATTCTCACATAGTCCGCACAAACAGGTGCAGTACTGTTCCGTCGTGCCCCAAAGTCTCGACCACTACTTCAGGCTCGTGTGTGCCTCGGCGCGTTCATGCGCGACAATGGACCGATGAACGAGTCTGCGTCGCGCCTGTACCCGCGCGTGACGAGTTTTCGGTCCCGGCGTGGTGCCCTGACCGAACCGCAGCAGGCATCGTGGGATCGCCAGTGGCCCACCATCGGCCGCGACGTCGCCGACGAGCCGCTCGACGCCGACACCTGGTTCGGCCGCAGCGCTCCGCTCGTGCTGGAGATCGGTTCGGGAACCGGAACCGCCACATCGGCCATGGCGCTCGCCGAGCCCGATGTGAACCTCGTCGCCATCGAGGTCTACCGGCCCGGATTGGCCCAGTTGCTCCAACAGATCGAGCGTGACTCCATCCCCAACGTGCGGGTGCTGCGCGGCGACGCCGTGGACGTGCTGGAAAACATGGTCGAGCCGGAGTCGCTGACCGGTGTTCGCGTCTTCTTCCCCGATCCGTGGCCGAAGGCTCGTCACCACAAGCGCCGCCTCCTCAGCGCACCCACGTTCTCGCTGATCGCGAGCCGGCTGAAGACGGGCGGCGTCCTGCACGTCGCCACCGACCACGCCGACTACGCCGAGTGGATCGACGAAACCGGAAACGCCGAGCCCGCGCTCGCCACCCTCGACCGGGAACGGTCACCGATCGGCCTCGAACGTCCCGTCACCAAGTTCGAGCACAAAGCACATCGGGTGGGAAGCACCGTCACGGACTGGGTGTGGGGGAAGATCGAAGCATGACCGTCACTCAGGACATCGTCGGAGCGGGCGACATCGACGACTCTCGTCGAAGCAAGCGAGTCCTGCTCGTCTGGGATGCGCCGAATCTCGACATGGGACTCGGTGCCATCCTCGGCGGTCGGCCGACCGCTGCCTACCGACCGCGTTTCGACGCCCTCGGCCGGTGGCTTCTCGGACGCACTGCGCAGTTGTCCGAGTCGTACACCGGGACCCTCGAACCCGAAGCGACCGTGTTCACCAACATCGCGCACGGCAGCGCCGACGTCGTCCGGCCGTGGGTCGAGGCGCTGCGCAACGTGGGTTTCGCGGTCTTCGCAAAACCGAAGGTCGACGAGGACAGTGACGTCGACTCGGACATGCTCGCCCACATCGAGGCGCGCCGGCTCACCGGTCTGGCGGGAGTCATGGTCGCCTCCGCCGACGGCCAGGCGTTTCGCGAGCCGCTCGAGGCCATTGCGGCTGCCGGCGTGCCGGTCCAGGTGCTCGGATTTCGGGAGCACGCGAGCTGGGCGGTGTCGTCGGAGACACTGGAATTCGTCGACCTCGAGGACATCACCGGCGTCTTCCGCGAGCCGCTGCCGCGCGTGAGCCTGGACACCCTGCCCGACGAGGGCGCCTGGCTGCAACCGTTCCGACCACTGTCCGCACTGCTCGTCGGGCGTCAAGGAGTGTCATAAGTGTTCGCACGTTGGGGAGACCTGGTACACCGACTCCGGTTCACGGTGATCGGTGTGATGGTCGCTCTTCTGCTCGGCCTGGCCGGGTACGGGCTGAGCCTGAACGACCACCTGAGCCAGAGCGGTTTCGACGATCCGGGTTCGGAATCCGTTCGCGCGTCGAAGCTCGCCGACGGCACCTTCGGTCGCGACGCGAACGGTGACGTCGTCGCGCTCTACACCGCCCCCGCCGGTCAGACGGTCGACAGCCAACCGTTCTACGACACCGTCGCCGCCGCGCAGAGCAAGTTGGTCGCCGACCATCCGGACCAGATCGCCAAGATCAACGCCAGCTACTTCACCGGGAAACTGCCCGCGCTCACGACGCCGGACAAGACCAAGGCCATCGCCACCTTCGCGATCGTCGGCGACAACGACACCGAGCTCGCGTCGAACTTCCGCGAGGTCAAGAACGCCTTCGCCATCGACGGAGTCGACGTCCAACTGGCGGGTCTTCAACCCATCGCCGGCGCTCTCAACGACACGCTCGCCAGTGACGTCCACCGGATGGAGCTGCTGGCCATTCCGGTCGTGGGTGTGCTGCTGTTCTTCATCTTCGGCGGCATCGTCGCCGCGGCGCTGCCGCTGATCATCGGCGGCCTGACCGTGGTCGCCGCCAACGGCGTGGTGCGGTTCATCACCAACTTCGTCGAGGTCAACACGTTCGTCGCGCCCGTGGTCTCACTCGTAGGGCTGGGTCTGGCCATCGATTACGGACTGTTCATCGTCAGTCGCTTCCGGGAGGAACTGGGCGACGGTTACTCCACGAAGCAGGCCGTGCGTCGTTCGGTCATGACCGCGGGGCGCACCGTCGTCTTCTCCGCCACGATGATCGTCGCGAGCCTCGGCGGTCTCTTGCTGTTCCCCCAGGGCTTCCTGAAGTCGGTGGCGTTCGGCGCCATCGCGACCGTCGCTCTCGCTGCCCTGACCTCGATCACCGTGCTGCCGGCAATCCTCGCGATCCTGGGCCCGCGCGTCGACGCGCTCGGCCTGAAGTTCATGCGCAAGACCAAGTCGTCCGAGGAGATCGAGAACGGTCCGTGGGGTCGCCTCACCCGCTGGGTCATGCGAAACCCGCTCAAGGTCGCCGTTCCCATCGTGCTGGGCCTGCTTCTGCTGACGCTGCCCGTCGGCAACATCAAGTTCGGTGGCATCAACGAGTCGTACCTTCCGCCGGACAACCCGACCCGCGTGGCGCAGAACGAGTTCGACGCCAACTTCCCGTCGTACCGCACCGAGCCGCTCAAGATCGTGCTGCAGAACGCGCAGGGTCCGCAGATCGGCACGCTCCTTCGCGAGGCCTCCAACGCTCCCGGGCTCGTCGAGAAGTTCTCCCTCACGCAGAACCAGAACGGCGTGGCAGTGCTGTCCGCCGGTCTGGTCGATCGCAACGATTCCAAGCCCGCGATCGAGTACGTCCGCTCGCTCGACGTTCCCGACGGCGTCACGATGTCCGTGGGCGGCACGCCGACGCTGGAGCAGGACAGCATCGCGGCACTGGTGGATCGATTACCGCTGATGGCCGTGCTCGTGGTCCTTGTGGTGACACTGCTGATGTTCTTGACCTTCGGTTCACTGGTGCTGCCCATCAAGGCGATTCTGATGACGACGCTGGGCCTCGGCGCAACGCTGGGCATCCTGACGTGGATCTTCATCGACGGAAACGGCGCGGGCCTGCTGGACTTCAGTCCCGGACCGATCATGGCGCCGATCCTGGTGTTGATCATCGCGATCATCTTCGGACTGTCCACGGACTACGAGGTGTTCCTCCTCTCCCGCATGGTCGAAGCGCGAGCGCGGGGGGCCAGTACCTCCGAGGCGATCCGCGTCGGCACCTCGCACACCGGACGCATCATCACCGCCGCCGCGCTGATTCTGATCGTCGTGACCGGAGCGTTCGCGTTCTCCGACCTGGTGATGATGAAGTACATCGCCTACGGCATGATCGCCGCGCTCGTCATCGACGCCACCCTCATCCGAATGTTCCTCGTCCCGTCGATCATGAAGCTGCTCGGCGACGACTGCTGGTGGGCGCCGGCGTGGATGAAGCGCATTCAGGAAAAGCTGGGCCTCGGCGAACCGGTTCTCGAAGCCGAACTGATGCCCGACGACGTTCCGGAACTGTCGGTCAGCGGTGTTCCGATGTTCGCCGGAAGCGCGAGCGAACCTCTCACGACACCCATACCGCGTATCGCACCGCACGTACCCGCCGTTCGACCGAGCGCGGGTGCAGCGGGCGGAGCCCGAAGCCGGGTCGAGGAACCGCGCCGGTCCGCGACCGGGCGTCCCGCCGTCGCACCCGGAGACGACAGGCCCGTTCGCCCCGAGCCCCCGATCGAGCCGAACCGTCGGCGCTCCGCGGTCCGCGCCGAGTCGGACAACTCCCGACCCGATAATTCGCAGTCCGATCGTTCCAAGTCCGAGCGTTCCAAGTCCGATCGTTCGAACTTCCAGGACGCGGGCACCCCGGAACCGCGGCCCATCGAGAGCTGGCTCGCGGAGCTGCGATCACCCACTGCCAAGAAGTCGGACGCCGAGCCGAGAAGGCCCCTCGCGCAACCTGATTCGGAGGCGCCGACTCCTGCACCGAACGGTCGGCGGAGCAGCGCCGATGTGAACGGCAACGGCACTGGCAACGGCACTGGCACTGGCAACGGCACTGGCACTGGCACTGGCAACGGGTCTCCTGTTCGACCCGTTCCCGCCGTGCGACCGGCGCGTCGACCGGAGCCGGCGATGCAGCGTGACAACCATTCGATGGACCAGTGGTTCGCGGAGCTACGGGGCCCCGCGCAACGTGGTTCGGCAAGCGAAGCGGAACGGAACGGTTCCGCGCAGGTTCCTGCGGATGCACCAGCGGCGCAGCCGGTCGCGGATCCTCCGTCGACACGGCGCCGCGCAGAGCCGACGTACCGAACCGAAACCCCTTCTGCTCCATCCGTTCCCGGGGAAGCGGGGCGTGTTGCTCCGCGGCCGGATCCTCTGACCGACCCGGTCCCGGAACCGCAGCCCGAACGCCGACCGTCTCCCCCGGTGCCCGAGGTGCCCGAGACGCGGGTTGTGCAGGAAGCACGGCCTGCCCCCCAGCCGCAGCCTCTCCCAGAAGCACAGTCGGCCCCAGAAGCACAGCCGTTCCCAGAACCACAGCCGTTCCCAGAACCACAGCGGCCCAGGGAAACCGGCGGCCGACGCCGTCGCGCCGAACCCGAGCAGGGGTCGGACGGCGACGACGCCGGCGGCAGTGGACGACACGGTGGACGTTCCGGGCAGGCCATCAGCGTCAGCGAGTTGCTGGCGCGTCAGCGTCGGTCGTAACGGGCGTCGGTCGTTCGGCGAACGCTCGGGCGTAGCGGGTGCCCGTAGCGAGCAGCATCACGCCGACGATCAAAAACGCTGCCGCGCGGGCAATTCCGTCGAGAGCGACCAGATCGAACAGGAACAGCTTGGCCGTCGCTGCGCCGGCGAGAAGCAGCCCACTGGTGAGAAGCGCGTGCGCGTGGTCTCGGCTCGACAACCCGCGGAGCAGGAGAACGGCCGCTCCTGCCATCCAGATGACCGTCGAGACGCAGTGCCCTGCAACGAAGCCGGACCGATCGTCGCCGAGCAGCACACCGAACGAGACTGCTGCGGCGCTCACGCCGTAGAGGCCGACCAACGACGCCACGATCACGATCTGCTCACGCAGCGGACGCAGGGCATCGACGACGGTCGACGACAGTGTCGCGGCCGCCGCGAAGCACACGAGCGTCAGCGACGCGACCACCGAGCCCCAGCTCAGTTCGTCGGAGAAGGTGCGATCGATCAGCGCTTCCACCGGGGTCGACACCGACAGGTCGAAGGCGCCGATCACACCGAACGCGGATCCCGTCCACCACGCCGCTACCGACGCGGAGCGATGCGCGGCCACCATCAGCGCCACCGCGATGGCGAGCAGTGCGATGGTGCGGAGGCTGTCGACCGATACCTGCGAACACGCCTGGAGTGCAGCAAGACTCGCGATCATGACGAGCACGGTGTGCACCGGCGCGTCGACCCGGCGCGCGCAGTAGGCGACAGCGCCGGCAGCGATGATCACGGCCCCGTCGATCGATGCCGCGATGCGCGGCTCGAACAGCGTCGCGATGCCGAGCACCGGTAGCCAGGTGGTGGCCAGGACGGCCAGGGACACGACGTCCGCGTGCCGGCGCAGAACGACGAGCGACGACGAGACCGCGACAGCGAGAACGGCCACCGCAAGAGCGAGCAGTTGTGCGCGCTCGGCGAGGCCGGCGCTGTGGAACGAGGCTGCGAACGTCGCCAGAAAGAGTGCGCCCACGACCGGCACCGTGCGCGCGGCTCGCAGCATCGGCCAGTCGCGGTCGATGTCGACGGGCGCCGCGGCCACCTGAAGAACGAAGAGGAACACGAGCAGCGTGAGCGAAAATTCGCCGGTGACGACAGGGGCCAGAACGGCCGCGCCGATCGTGACGATCACCGCGAGGCGTTCGGACTTCCACGCGAGAGCCACGCCGATGCCCAGTGCGGCCACACCGAGGCCGACGATCGCGCCGATCACCGGTGCGATCCAGTCGTAGATCACGGTCACTGCAGCAACGTCGAGGTACAGGCCGGCAAAGCCGGTTGCGGCCAGGGCGATGGCGCCGACTCGGCCACCGGGCCGCGAGATCATGCGGTGCCCGGCAACCACGAGCGCGGCGCAGAGGCCGGCTCCACCGGCAACCCGAGGCACCGCCCCGAACCACCCGGCGTTGATGGCGAGCACCAAGAGCATCACGACGCCCACCAGGGTCACGCCGGCACCGGCGACCGCCAGGATGCGGCTGACCATTCCGTCGCGCTGCCACCAGGGCTCACGTGGAGGAGTCGGGGCGGGAGGCCGGTACGGGGGACGCTGCTGCATCGGCACCGGCATCGGCATCGGACGGGGCACGGGAATGGGCTGCTGTACCGGCATCGGCGGGGGTGTGAACGTCAGCTGGTTGCGCAGTACTTCGAGGTCGGTGCCCACCTTGTGCAGGTGCTGCTGCAGGGAGGCGACTTCGGTGGACAGGGTGTGGACGAGGCGTGGGTCGATCTGCGGCGGGAAGGCCGGAGGCCGGCCGGAGTCAGGCGGGAAGGCCGGAGGCCGGCCGGAGTCAGTCGGGAAGGCCGGAGGCCGGCCGGAGTCAGTCGGGAAGGCCGGAGGCCGGCCGGAGTCAGTCGGGAAGGCCGGAGGCCGGCCGGAATCAGTCGGGGATGTCATGGATCGATCGTCGGCCGATCCGGCTCGTACCGGATGAGTAGTGCTACTCGAGTGCGGCGGGGGTTTCCCGCCTCAGAAGCCCATCTTCTTGAACACCGAGCCGAAGGGGTGCTTCGCCTTGACCGTCCCGAATCTCGTCTTGCCGCGCACGACGACGTGCACTCGTCCGCGGGGAGGGCCGGTCTTGACGGAGTTGCTGGCGGTGCCGCCCACGGTTTCGAGGCCGTTCATGTCGACGGTGGCGTCGTCGGGCACCACCAGGGTGAGGGTGCTGCAGTAGTCGTCGACGTCGATTTCCACGACCGACGCGTCGAGGTGCGCAGCCGTGAAGTCCAACGTCGTGTTCGACATCTTCGTCTTCAGTCGCAGGTGGGACGGCACGTGCCACTCACCTTTTCGGTGGACGTTCGACATGGTGCCCGTGATCGAGGTGGGCGCACTCGGGGACGGCGGAAGCTGTTGTGGCAGTTCCTTGTCGGCAATCTGCATTCCCGGTAGGTCGATCAGGACGGAGTTCAGCTCACCGCGGGTCTTGGCGGCCATCGTGGTGTCCATCCGCTCGGTGAATTCGCCGAGCGAAAGCATCCCCTGGCCGACGGCTCGCTGGAGCAGACCGCCGACGTGTTCGCGTTCGGCATCGCTGACGCGCAGATCCTTCGCATCCATGCCGATCAGGATACCGCCGGGTCTACTCGATGCCACGTTCGATCGCGTACCTCGTCAACTCGACTCGGTTCGCCAGCTGCAGCTTGCGCAGCGTTGCTTGCACATGGTTCTCGACGGTGCGATGGCTGAGGGACAGACGGGTGGCAATCTGCTTGGCGCTCAACCCCTTTGCGACCAGACGCAGCACGTCGGTCTCGCGGTCGGTGAGCGTGGGCGAGGCGGGTCCCGCGTCCGGCCCGGCGGCGATGCGCCGGTACTCCCCGAGCACCAGACCGGCCAAGCCCGGCGTGAACACCGCCTGCCCGGCGTTCGTGGCCTCGACGGCCGCCACCAGTTCGTCGGCCGATGCGCTCTTGACGAGGTATCCCGTCGCCCCGGCCTTGACGGCGTCGAGAACGTCGTCGCGCTCGGCCGACGCGGACAGAATCAGCACCCGAGACTCCGGCGATACCTCGAGTACCGCGGCCGTGGCCTCGGCACCGTTCCCGTCGGGCAGCTCCATGTCCATCAGCACCACCGCGGGACGCGTCGCCGCCGCTCGACGGGTTGCCGACGCCATCGCGTCGGCCGTCGCCACCACCTCGAACCCGCGGGCGGTGAGGTCGCGCGCCACGCCGTCACGCCACATCGGGTGGTCGTCGACCACCATGATTCGAACGGTCATCGGTGCCCTCTCGGAATACGGAACTCCCACTCGGTGCCGTCGCCGGGCCAGGATTCGACGGCAGCGGTGCCGCCCACCGATCGAATACGCCCGATGATCGACTTCGACACTCCCATTCTCCCCTCGCTCTCCGCGTCGGCGATGCGTCCCGCGGGGATGCCGACTCCGTCGTCGCGAACGCTGACGACGATGGTGTCCGGCAGCTCCTCGAGCAGCACGAAGGCGCGCGCGCCGGGACCGGCGTGCTCGGCGACGTTGCCGAGCGCGCTGCGGGTCGCGGCCTCCACTTCGGCGGCGACGGCGCGGTCGAGAAGTACCGGTTCTCCGGGTGTCGAGACCGAGACCGTCACCGACTCCCGCGACTGCAGACCGGGCCGGAGGTCGACGAGCGGTCCGTGCTCGCGCGCGGGAACGCGGGATTCGGAGATCAGGGTGCGTAACGCAATTTCCTGCTGACCGGCCAACGTGGCCAGTTCGACTGCGTCGCCGCCGATTTCGGACCCGCGGCGCTTCACCATCGCGAGGACCTGCAGAACTCCGTCGTGCACTTCGCGAGCCAAACGTTCGCGCTCCGCGGTGGCGGCGGCGAGCCCGATGGCACGTTCGAGCTGCTGGCGGCCTCGCCTGGCTGCGCGCGAGGCGACACCGAGAGCCAGTCCCACGGACAGCAGGATCGGCGCGGTCGCATCGCGCCACAGGTCCACGCTCAGTTCGCCTTTCGTCACCGCGACGCCGACGGACATCACGGCGCCCGATCCGATTCCGGCCGCCGGCCCCCAGAGGATCGCCGCCGAGATGACCGCGTTCGTGACCCAGAGGGTGGTGGGCAGGACCTGGTGAACGGTGTACCACTCCGGGCCGGCAACCAGGCGGGTCGACGCCATTGCGGCCAGAACCACCACCTGGTCGGCGACGACGACGGGCAGTCGGTTCGACCGACGCAGGAGCAGACTGCCCGCGAGACCGGACCACACGACGACCATGGACACCAGCACCCAGCTGAGCCGGGTGGAGCGGTAGCTGTCGGCGACGACGAGTTGGAATCCGACGGCGTAGACCACGGTTGCGAGCCGAAAAGCGCTCGCGGCCCGCCACAGTGGTGCGTCGGGGTCGTCAGTCGACGTGGTCATCTTTACGCGTCGCCGGTGTGATCGTTCCCGCCTCGAGCATTCCTGTCGACGGGTGTGGGCTGTCCGGGTCGGCCGGGAACATCGGGTCCGACTGGTCGATGCCCTCGTATGCGGCTTCCGGATCGTCCGCGAGCAGCGACCGGACAGCGGTGTTCACCATCGCGACGATCGGTACGGCCAGTAGTCCACCGATGATGCCTGCCAACACGATTCCGGTCGCGATGGCGACGACGACGGCCAACGGGTGCAACCGGACGGCACGTCCGAGGAAGAGCGGCTGCAGGATGTGGCCTTCGATCTGCATCACCCCGACGACGATGGCCAGCGCGATGACCGCGGTGATCAGACCCTTCGTCACCAGGGCGATGAAGACCGCCACGAACCCGGTGAGCAACGCGCCGACGATGGGTATGAACGCACCGATGAACACCAGGGAGGCAAGTGGGAGCGCAAGCGGCACACCGAGGATAGCGAGACCGGCACCGATGCCGATCGCGTCGACCGCGGCGACGGCCACGGTGGCGCGGATGTAGCCGACGAGCGAACCGAACGCCTGAGCCCCCGCGAGCCGAATCCGTCGACGCGCCTGCGTGGGTGCGAGCCGAGTGACGAACTGCCAGATCTGGTTTCCGCCGTACAGGAAGAAGATCAGGGTGAACAGCATGAGTGCCAGCCCGGTGAATATTTCACCGATGACGGCTGCGGTGGTGAGGGCGCCGCTGGTCAGCGCTTCCTGGTTCGACTGGATGGATCGCACGACGGAATCGCCCGCGGAGCGAATCTGGTCCTCGCTGAAGTGGAACGGGCCGTCGGTCAGCCAGGTCTGAACGGTCTGGATGCTCTCGGTGAACTGATCCCCGAGCTGGGGTACGCCTTCGACGAACTGCTGCACGACGAACGTGAGAATCCCGGCGACGACACCGATGCTGCCGAGCAGCGCCACCACGACGGCGACGACCCGCGGGATGCCTCGCCGATGCATCCAGTCCACGAGCGGCGACAGCAGTCCCGACGCCAGCAGGGCGAGTCCGATGGGGATGAGAACGGTATCGAGCTTGCCGACCAGATAGACGAGAACGGCCACGCCGGCGGCGAGGACGAGCAGTCGCCACGTCCATGCGGCGCCGATACGAACGATGGGGTGTACCGAATCGGCGGGGTGCCGGCCGCTTGCGGCGTAGACGCTTGCGGCGCTCGCGTCGTCCGCCGAACCATTGCCTGTCACCGAGGGAGCCTAACCGTTTTCGATTGCGTGTGATCGAGTTGTGCACTGCTTGCGACCGGGCCGCAAGTTCACCGGTAAGTTCGTCACGTGCTCGTCCTCCTGCGTGCGGTGTCGATGACCCTGCGAAGTCGGTGGCCGCTGTACCTCGGGTCCACATTGCTGGCCAACTTCTTCGGTGCCGTCCTGGTTTTCGCGTTCGTTCGGTACGGACTACCCATTCCGGAGCAGGCGTCCGTGGTGGAGGACCGAACTCGCAACATCATCATTTTCGGCATCTATCTGGCGTGCGCGGGTGCGGTGAGTGTGGGCACCGCCGCGTACATGCTCAAGAACGTCATCCGCTGGCAGCTCCGAGGTGGCGCGCCCACCAGATCGGAGCAGATGGCGGCCCTGCACGCACCGTTGAGGCAAGCCATCGTGCACCTGGTGCTGTGGTTCATCGGCGGCATCATCTTCGTTGCGCTGACGGTCCAGGAGATGCCCTCGTTGGCCGTGGCCGTGATCGTCACCGTCGCGATGGCGGCCGCCATCACCTTTGGGTTCACCTACATGTTGGGCGAGAGGATCCTGCGCCCGGTGGCCGCGCAGGCGTTGAGTGAGGGGCGGTTCGATCGCACCTTCACACCTGGCGTCGGTACCCGCATGGCGATGACCTGGGGGCTGGGCACTCTCATCCCGGTGATCGGCATCGTGTTGCTGTGCGCGACGCAGCTGACCACCGACCTGGTGTTCTCCCCGAACTCGCTGGCAATCGCCATCATCCTGCTCTGCGTCATGGCCATCGTGCAGGCGTTCGCACTGTCGATGCTGACGGCGAGCCAGATCTCCGACCCGATCCGGCAGCTGCGCAAGGCCATCGAACGGGTCGCCCGAGGTGACACCGAGATCCAGGTCGAGGTGTTCGACGGTAGCGAGATCGGCCGGCTGCAGGTCGGTTTCAACCGAATGATGGAGGAAGCGTCCGAACGTCGGGTGTTGCGAGAGCTGTTCGGCCAGCATGTCGGCGAGGACGTCGCTCGTCGCGCGTTGCAGTTCGGGACCGAACTCGGCGGCGAGACGAGGTTCGTCGCCGTCCTGTTCGTCGACATGGTCGGCTCCACCGCAGCCGCATCGGAGCGCCCACCGTCCGAGGTGGTCGACCTGCTCAACGAATTCTTTCGCGTCGTGGTCGACGTGGTCGACCGACATCACGGGTTCGTCAACAAGTTCGTGGGCGACGCCGCGCTGGCCATCTTCGGAGCTCCGCTCGACCGGCCCGACGCTCCGACCGCCGCTCTGTCCGCGGCCCGAGAACTGCGGGTTGCGCTGGCCGAGATCGACGGTCTCGACATCGGAATCGGTGTGTCGGCCGGGTTGGCCGTGGCCGGAAACATCGGCGCATCGGAGCGATTCGAGTACACGGTGATCGGCGATCCGGTCAACGAGGCGTCCCGACTCACCGAGCTGGCCAAGTTCCGTCCGAGCCGGGTGCTGGCGTCGACGTCGGCGCTGTATTTCGCCGAGGAACACGAACAGGGGTGCTGGGAGCTGGGCGAACAGGTGCAGCTCCGGGGCCGACGCCGGTCGACACAGCTGGCGTGGCCCGTCGATTCACCGACCTAGGCTCGGTCGGGATCACTGCCGCGACGGTTACGCTGAGCAGGTGTCCGAGCCGGAATCAGTTCCTTCTGCGGGCACAGCTCGGCCGTCGAACCGTCTGCGCTGGCTCAAATGGGTGGGCGGGTTCGCGCTCGTGGCCCTGCTGGTCGGCGAAGGTGTGTATCTCTGGCCACGCCTGCACGAGTCCTGGAAGGCTCTGTCCGACATCGAGTGGGGCTTCCTCCTGGCTTGCGTTGTAGCACAGGCACTCTCGCTGTCCGCCTTCGCGCGGGTGCAGAAACGGCTGCTACAGGCCGGCGGAGTCCGCGTCAGCCAGAGCAAGTCGTTGTCGGTCGTGTACGGCAGCACCGCGATGTCGGTGACTCTCCCTGCGGGACAAGTCTTTTCCACGGCATTCACCTACCGCCAGACGCGCCGTTGGGGTGCGACCCCCGTCGTCGCCTCCTGGCAGCTGGCCATCTCGGGCGTCATCGCTGCGTGCGGTCTCGCCGTGCTGGGCGTCGGCGGCGCCCTGCTGGTCGGCGGAACCACCAACGCCTACACGCTGGTCCTCCCTGTCGCTGCAGTGGTCGCCCTGATCGCGTTGGCGCGGTACGTGCGAGCGCACCCGCAGTCGATCACCGGTGCGGCCCGGTGGGGCGTGCGCAAGGTCAACTCCCTGCGCAACAAGCCCGCCGACGCCGGACTGGACAAGGTGGACGAGATCGTCGACCAGATCCGGTCGGTCACGTTGGGTACGCGTGACGGTCTTGTCACCGTGGGCTTCTCGGCCGTGCACCGCCTCGCGGACGTCGCGTGCCTGGGACTCGCGTGTTACGCCGTCGGCGCCGACCCGCGCTGGTCCGGTCTGCTGATCGCCTTCACCGCGGGCAAGACCGTCGGATCGATTCCGGGGGCGCCGGGCGGTTTGGTGTTCGTCGACGCGACGCTGATCGCCACCCTGACGACAGCGGCCAGCATCAGCGCATCCCAGGCCGTCGCTGCTGCGCTGGTCTACCGCGTGGTCAGTTTCATCCTCGTGGCGATCGTGGGATGGATCGTGTTCGCCGTCATCTTCCGTCAGCATCAGCACGAGGATCTGCACTTCGACCTCGCTGTGGAGCAGCAGGAACTACGACTCGGTCAGACTCGCAAGGAATAGATGCGGACCGGGGTCCGTTTATGTATTCTGACATTGAAGTTTCAAGCCAGTTTCTACACCGAGGAGCAGTCATGACCGCCGCCGTAGCAATCCCGTCACTCGAAGCCGGAACGTGGACCATCGATCCAGTCCACTCCACCGTCGGCTTCACCGTTCGTCACCTCGTCGTGAGCAAGGTTCGCGGCCGTTTCCAGGACTTCTCCGGTGCGATCACCGTGGCCGAGGACGGCACCCCGTCCGTCAACGCCGAGATCGACGTCGCCTCCATCACCACCGACAACGCCCAGCGTGACGGCCACCTCAAGACCGCCGACTTCTTCGAGGTCGAGAAGTTCCCGAAGGCCACCTTCGTCTCGAAGTCGGTTCGCCAGGACGGCAGCGACTACGTCCTCACCGGCGACTTCACCCTCCACGGCGTCACCAACGAGGTCGAGCTGAAGCTCGAGTTCAACGGCGTCAACGCAGGCATGGGCAACGGCCCGGTCGCCGGCTTCGAAGCCACCACGACCATCAACCGCAGGGACTTCGGCATCTCCATCGACATGCCCCTCGAAGGCGGCGGCGCAGTCGTCGGCGACAAGATCAACCTGCTCCTCGAGATCGAGGCCGGCCGCCAGGCCTGACCTCCCTCCCCCTCCCCGTCCGCGGTGATCACCGCCGGATGGTTCGACATTCTCACTTCTGTCGAACCGTTCGGCCGTGATCACCGCAGTTCGGGGTCCGGATATCCTGAGCCGGTGAACCGAACTGCCTTCGCCCTGGCCGTCGACGTCGTGGTCGTCCTCGTCTTCTGCCTGATCGGCCGCAGCAGCCACGCCGAGGGCCTGACCTTCGGCGGCATCGTCGGTACGGCGTGGCCCTTCCTGGTCGGCCTTGCGGTCGGGTGGCTGGCAACGATTGCCCTGTACCGCAACAAGTTCGACGCGCTGCGCCTGGTTCCGACGGGTGTGCTCGTGTGGGTGTCGACCGTGGTGGTCGGCATGGTTCTCCGTGTCGTGTCCGGTCAGGGCACCGAAGTCAGCTTCATCGTTGTCGCATCCGTCTTCACCGCCCTGTTCCTGCTCGGGTGGCGAAGTGTCGCGCGATTCGTACTCCGGCGTCAGTCTTCGACGGCGCGATAGACCTTCCAGAACCACCCGAGTCCCACCACGCCGCACACCGCGCCCGATCCGTAGGCACCGACCAGCACCAACATGGTCGCCGCCCCGATCAGCGCGAGGATGCAGAGCGACTGCAGGACGAGGGCGAGGGGCACGAGTCGACTCTGCACAATTCGGGCGCGGCACGCAACCAGGCTTCTCCGCTCACGACACCCACAACCAGATCGCCAAACCGAACGCGCACAACGCCACCGCAACGCGCAGCAGGTTCGGCGGAATGACCTTCACGATCGGCGGGCCGAGCCACCCGCCGGCAAAGCATCCGATGGCCATGGCCAACGCGGCCACCCAGTGCACCGGCCCCAGCACGGCGAACAGGACCGCCGCGACGAGGTTGGCCAGACCCAGCAGATAACTCTTGAGAATCGATGCGCGCCAGATGGATTCGGACGTGCAGATCATGATCAACGCCAGGATGATCACGCCTGCACCGGCGCCGAAGTAGCCGCCGTACACCGATGTCACGAAGATCCCGAGCGGGTACAGACGCGGAAACTTCCGTTGTGCTGCCAACGCCCGCAACCGGGGTTGCATCAACATCGCCACGGCGGCCAGTATCACCAGGATCGGAACGATCGCCTCGAACGAATCCTCCGGTGCAACGAGCAGAACCACGGCGCCGACCACCCCGCCTGCCGCCGCGAACGCGCTCTGCGCGATCAGGGACCGCCCGCCCTTGCGCAGTTCGGCGTGGGAGTTGGTGACCGAGCCCACGCCGACCGCCACCAGCGCGACGGTGTTCGTCACGTTCGCGGACACGGGCGAGAGTCCGACAGCCAGCAGCGCCGGATACGACACGATCGAGGCCAGCCCGGTCACGAAGCCCACCACACCCGCTCCGAATCCCGCCGCGACGAGCAGCAGGAAATCGAAGACCGTCACACGGGAACCGTACTCACTCGGTGGGTGAGGCCATCTCCTGCAGCAGCAGATCCGTCATTCGGACGGCTTGATCGGCATCTCCTGCGTTCTCGACGAGAACCGAGATCGCCAGGTCACCCTTGGTGGCGACGTACCAACGATCGTCGTCGGAGTTGCCGCCGGTGAGTCCGCGCACGTCGGTGTATCCGTCGAGGCCCGTCATGGACGACCGCACCCGGGAGAGAACCGCCGGGTCGACGGGTCCGCCGTCGCTGGAGACGGACGCGGGGCGACCGTTCACGATCATCGGAGCCGGCGCACTGCCGCGGGAGATCGCGGCTCCCATCTCGGCGAGGCCGAACGGCGTCACTGCCATCCCGTCCTGCCGCGATGTCGAACTGGCGGAACGGAACTGATCGCTGCGGGTCCGGCCGTCGGGCACGCTCGCGGTCACCACGTCGGCGCCGGGTAGCGAGAAGGACGTGCCGAGTCCGAATTGCCTGGCGGCCGTGGAGAAGTCGCTGCCCTGCATGGACGCCGACGCGTCGACCAACTCCGACACGGTGCCCGCCGGGTACAGATGGTTCAACGCCGGTGTGCCGAGTTCGTTGGCGTAGCTGTTCTGGGCGACCGCGACGACGGCACCCGTCGACGGCTTGATCGCCACGATCGACGCCGGAGTTCCGACGCTGACCACCGCCGTCTCCGCCGCGAGTTGCACTCCGGAGTCGACGGTCGACGCGATGTCCGGCGCTCCGGGCCCCTGGAATCCGGCTTTGCGAGAAGACGTTCCGTCGGGACTCGCAACGTCGACCGCCCAGCCCGCGGTCTCGTCACGGCTCTGCTGCCAGACGTTGCGCAGCGAGTCGAGCAGCGGCGAATTCAATCGGCGGTCCGCGGCGATGAGGCGCGGTTCGGTGTAGAGCGTGACACCGGGGATCGCACGCAGGTCGTCTTCCAGGACCGCGTAGTCGTCGGCGCGCAGGGTCACGGCGGTGACCGGACCGCCGTGCGCAGAGGCGAGGTCGGCCAGCATCGTCTCGGAGGTGATGAGCGGGGCGACCACGTCGATGACGTCGGCCAACTGCTGCGTGGTCGACGCCGGATCGGGCATGGACGACGGGTCGAGATCGACGCGGGCGATTGCCTGTTCGGCCATCATCGGCTCGCCCGATGCGTCGAGGACGGTCGGCGCGGGAGCGTCGGTGCGGGTGAACGCGACAGTGCGGCCGTCACCGAGGTCGGGAGCCAGAATTTCCGGCGCCCACGAGATCTTCCATCCGACGGCCAGCTTGCGGGTGCTGCCCTGGGTCGTGAAGTGCCACTGCCTCGTGTCCGCGCCACGGGGTTCGCCGAACGTCCACGTCGTGTCGAGGGTGAAGAACCCGGACGTCTCGTCGAGACCGATGTACTGCGACATTCGGGTCGAGGACTGTCCGGTGGGACCCAGACCGTCGAACATCTGGGTGATCGTTTGGGCCGCGGCGTTGGGGTAGGACGTGAGCGCAGCGGCCGCGGCCACGTTGCGCTCGTCGAGTGCGTGGGCGAAGTTCTCCACCAGGATCGCCGCTTCGCTGCGCGGCTTGCTCACGACGACCGTCGCCATCGCTGCCATCACCGCGAAGGCGACGAGGAGTGCGATTACATAGCGAGGGCGGAGGCCGGTCGGCAGCCGGCGCGGCGCGGTGCGCGAGGACACCGGCGCAGGCAGAACGGAGAACATGCATCAATTGTCACTTGAGTAACACCAGTAACACAGCACGGTGAGCGCACGTAACGATCACGATTGAGCCACGGGCGCAGAAAAGAGTGTCCGGGGACTCTTTTCCACACCCGGGTGCGTCAGCGCAAGAAGGCTCCCGCGGCCGTGAGCGCCGGTGCCGACGAATTCCCACCGGCGACGAATACCGCGAACGCGAGATCGCCCTGAATTCCTACGAACCACCCGTGCGCCGGGGCGTTCGCAACCTCAGCGGTTCCCGTCTTGCCGAGCAGGCCCGGAACGTCCTGCAGGACGGTGGCCGTGCCGGCGGTGATCGTCTCGCGCATCATTGTCTTCAGCTGGTCGGTGACCTGCGTGGGAACCGGCGTAGGCGCCTGGTCGGCCGTCGCGGGTCGGCCCTGGACGAGCATCGGCAGTGGTGTCGAGCCGTTCGCGATGGAGGCCGCCACCAGCGCCATACCGAACGGTGTCGCGGTCACCGCTCCCTGGCCGATACCCGACTCGACGCGTTCTGCCGGTGTCGTCGCCGGTGGGACGCTGCCGGTGACCGTCGTCAGGCCCGGGGTCACGTAGTCGACCCCGAGGCCGAACTGCAGTGCCGCCTGCTGCAGTGCGTCGTCGGGAAGCGCGACAGCGAGGCGCGCCATCGTGGTGTTGCACGAGCGCGCGAACGCGGTGTGGAGCGGCACCGTGCCGAGGTCGAAGTTGTCGTCGTTCGGGATCTGTCGTCCCTCGATGTTTTCGGTACCCGGGCAGGGCAGGGCGGTGTCCGGGGTGGCGGTTCCGGCCTGCAGGGCCGCGGAGGTCGTCACCGTCTTGAAGGTGGATCCCGGTGGATACAGCCCGGTGAGCGCGATCGGTCCCTGCGCGTCCGCCGCAGCGTTCTGCGCGACGGCGAGAACGGCGCCGGTCGACGGCCGAATGGCGACGATGGCCGACTGGTTCGGCAGCGAGGACAGCGCATTCTCCGCTTTGAGCTGCAGCGACGTGTCCAAGGTGGTGGCGATGTCGGGACCGACGGTTGCATCCTGACCGGCGAGTTGCCCCGTCACCGTTCCGTCCGGCCCGACCAGTTGGACCGCCCAGCCCGCTCCGGCGGTCTCAGCGGTCTGCCACAGATCGGCAACGCCGGACAGAGCGGGCGAGGCGACGGCACGGTCGGTGGTCAACAACCTGGTCTGGGGCGCCAGTGTCACTCCCGGTAACGCAGCAAGCCGGTCCTGAATCGGGTCGAGATCGGACTGGCGCAACGACACCGCCGTCGTGGTCCCGCTGGTCGACACGGACAGGTCGGCCGCGAGCGACTCGGCAGTCACGGTCGGCGCGATAGGGGAGACCAGAGCGGCCACGGCCGAGGTGTCGGCGCTGGCGTCGATGTTCACCAACGTCACCACCTGGCGTGACATCAGTTCGGCGCCCGCCCCGTCCAGCACCCGAGGCGCGGTGTCCGCCGTGGTCGGGGTGTAGCGGATGGTCGAACCGTTGGTGAGACCGGGGACCACGGCGGCCGGGTCCCAATCGATCTTCCACCCCTGGTCGGTCTCGGCGGCGGTTCCGGTGGTCGAGTACGCCCAGATGCGCTCCGAAGGGAAATCCTGCGCAATGGTGGACGGCGCTGAGGTCTGCGTGACTGTCGAGTCCGGGTCCGGCGTGGATCCGGGGACCGTGAACGACCACGACCCGGACATCGTGAACGACTTCGCATCCTCGTCCGCCTGAGTGACGGTGAAGGTCGGCGTCGCATCCACGGTCCCGCCGCCGCGCAGCCCGTCGAACATCTGCGTGATCACGGTGCTCGCTCCGGCCGGGTCCGACGTCTCGGCCGCCGCTGCAGCAACATTTCCGCTGCTGAGAGCGGCAGCGAAGGCATCTGCGACGGTCCGAGGCTGCGGTGGAGCGTTGTCGCCGCACGCGGAGGCGACCAGCGCAGTGACAGCAATGAGGGTGAGGAGATGACGGCGCACGAGAACGATCATGCCTCACCCCTGGCGCACTTCGATGTAAGTGTGTAATCATGTAATCAGTGTTGCAACCGCAGCACGCAACCGAAAGGCAAGAAAAATGAGACACGAACATGGACCCGGCCACGGCCGAGGGCGCTCACACGGCGCCGAACAGGAAAATGGACCGGAAGGCTGGGGACGCGGACCCGAAGGTCACGGACGCGGACGAGGACGCGGCGGCCCTGGCAGCCGGAAGTTCGGCCGCCCCGGCGGGTGGCAGCAGGCCGACGTACCCAACGCCGCAGACGCACCCGAGTGGTTCACCGGGCGCCTCCCCAGTGAGTGGTACGAAGGATCGCCGACCATCGAGGTCGATCGCGAAGAGATCGTCGTCATCGGTGAACTGCCGAAGCCCGAGGCCGACGGCGACGCCGCCCTCGAAGGACGCATCGCCCGTTTCCGCGAAACGACACGCGACGATCGCATGCGGATCGCCGACGAAGCCGAAGCGCGCTACGGCCGCAAGGTTGCGTGGGGTGTGACGATCGACGGAAACACCACCCTCTTCACCCATCTCGCGGTTCCGGTCATGACGCGCCTGCGTCAGCCCGAGCGCAAGGTGCTCGACACCCTCGTCGACGCCGGCGTGGCCCGCTCGCGAGCCGACGCGCTCGCGTGGGCAGTCCGACTGGTCGGCGAGCACACCGAGGACTGGCTCGGCGAACTCCGCGACGCGATGTCCAAGGTGGACGACCTTCGCAGCAAAGGCCCGCAGATTTAATCACTTGGCAGCAGCCGATCGGACTCCTACGGTGTGAGGCAGTCCTGTTGCCGCCGGAAAGAGAATCAGACGTTGATCCTGTAGAGGTGAACCCACGAGCCCCGCGTGCGTGACCGCGCACCGGACCTCTCACACCCTCGAACAGGTAATCCATGTCTTCGTCCGTGGTTCTTTCCGATCTCACCTTCGCCTGGCCCGACGGCCGACCCGTGTTCGACGGCCTCGACGCCGTATTCGGCTCGGGGAGAATCGGACTCGTCGCCGACAACGGGACCGGCAAGTCGACACTCCTCAAACTGGTCGCCGGCGAACTGGCACCCGACCGCGGGTCTGTCTCCGTCACCGGCAGGCTCGGCTACCTCTCGCAAGATCTCAGCACGACGCCGACCACGACGATCGCGTCGATGCTGGGAATCGACGGGATCCGAACGGCGTTGCAGCGCATCGAGTTCGGGGCCGGAACCGAGGAGGACTTCGGCTTGGTCGACGGGTCCTGGGACATCGAGGACCGCGCCGTCGCGTTGCTCGGTCGGCTCGGCCTCCACCGTATCGCGTCCACTCCGGACGACTTGGCCCGCGCCGCAGGGACATTGTCCGGCGGAGAGCGCACACTGCTCGGGCTTGCCGCACAGCTGATCGGTGAACCGACGGTGCTGCTTCTCGACGAGCCGACCAACAATCTCGACAGCCGCGCACGGGCGTTGCTCGACGACGCTCTCGGGTCGTTCTCGGGAACCGCCATCGTGGTCAGTCACGATCGCGGTCTCCTGGACACCGTCGACACCACGATCGAATTGCGTTCCGTGAGAGGTTCTTCCGTCGCACTCAGAGAGTTCGGCGGAAACTACTCCCACTACGCGGCGCAGATCGAGGCGGAACAGGAAGCCGCCCGTTCTGCAGTACGTGACGCGAAGAGCGAGGTGAACAAGCAGAGTGCCGAGTTGACCGACACACACGTCAAGCTCGCTCGGCGTGCGCGCTACGGCAAGAAGATGAACGAACAGAAACGTGAACCGAAGATCGTCATGGGCGCACGCAAGCGAGCGGCCCAGCAGTCGGCGGGGAAGCTGCGCATCGAGCACGAAGACGACGTGGCCGCTGCGCGCGAGAGCCTGAGTGCAGCAGAGGATTCGGTCCGCGACGACAAGGTGATACGAATCGACCTGCCGGGCACCGAGGTTCGCCGGGGCCAGGAGGTGGTGGAGCAGCGCGTGGAACTACCGTTCCCGTCCCGCTCGCTCGACATCTCCATCGTCGGTCCGGAACGTGTCGCGCTGATCGGTGTCAACGGAATCGGCAAGACGACGTTGCTGGGTGCGCTCGAACCCCGGGTGCCCCGGGCATACCTGCGACAGGACCACGACGACTTCGACGACACCGCATCGGTCGTGGACAACGTGGCAGCGCGGGCACCGCACGTTCCGGTCGCCGAGGTGCGAGCTCGACTCGCCCGATTCTTGTTCCGCGGCAACGCTGCCGACGCTCCGGCCGGAACGTTGTCGGGCGGCGAACGCCTGCGCGCGGCACTTGCGACGATACTGCTGGCCGATCCGGCGCCGAAGTTGCTTCTGCTCGACGAGCCGACCAACAATCTCGACATCGTCAGTCTCGGACATCTGACCGAGGCGTTGGCGTCGTTTCGCGGCGCGCTGGTGGTCGTGAGCCACGACGAGTCCTTTCTCGGCGATGTGGGAATCACGCGACGGTGGGAGTTGACGACGTCGGGCATCGTCGACAGTCCGCAATAATGAGCAGGTGGACTTCGCGACCAACCCCGTCGACGGCACCAGAATCTTCCACACCACTACCGGGGCCGGGCCACCCGTACTCCTCGTCCACGGCAGCCTGCTCAGCCACCAGATCTGGCGAACCTTCGGATACGTTCGCGCACTGCGAGATACGCACCGCCTGATCCTCGTCGACCAGCGCGGCCACGGGCGCAGCGACAAACCCCGCGACGTCGCCTCGTATTCGATGGACCTCATCACCGGCGATCTTCTGGCAGTGCTCGACGCGACGGACACCGAGACGGTCGACTACGTCGGCTACTCCTTCGGTGGTCGATCCGGACTGCATCTCGCCTCACGCGCGCCGCACCGCCTGCGGTCCCTGATCGCCGGCGGGGCCAGCGCGGCACCGCAGAAGGGTGCGCTCGACGGGCTGTTCTTCCCGAACAGCGCAGACGTGCTCGAACATCGCGGTATGGACGCGTTCATCGAGGAGTGGAGCAAGCGAAGAATCTTTCCCGTCGACTCCGGGACCCGAGCGGCGTTCATGAAGAACGATCCGCTCGCACTGGCGGCGTACTTCCGGGCGTCCGACGCCGACCCCGGGCTTCCCGACAGCGCGCTGACCTCGATGTCGGTTCCCACGATGATGTTCGTGGGGACCGAGGACACCGCTCGCATCGACGACACCCGTCGTGCTGCTGCGTTGATCCCGGGCGCCGATCTCCACGAGATCCGCGGATACGACCACGGCACCACCGTTGCGGCACCCGAAGCGGTGGAACTGGTGAAGGCCGCTCTCTGCGGGTAGGCCGGAGGCCGGTCGGTGAGCGGTCCGTAAAGTCGAGTCATGGCTGACCGTTTCTGGAAACTTCTCGGTCGATCGGTGGCGAAGGGGCACGCACGCACCCGCGACGCGGTCGCCCGAGCGAGCGAGCACGATGCGTGGGCGAAGGACGCCGATCCCGCGACCGCGGCGGCGGATATACGCGACGACCAGCTGCGCGACGTCCCCAAGTTCTTGGCTCTGGCGCGGCAGAGCGCCGATGTGTCGCTGAAGCTGCGACCGTTCGACACCCAACTCGTCGGCGCGGTCCGACTGCTCGAAGGCGACGTCGTGGAGATGGCGACCGGCGAGGGCAAGACCCTCGCCGGAGCCGTCGCTGCCGCCGGGTACGTCCTGCGGGGACGCGATGTGCACGTCATCTCCGTGAACGACTTCCTCGCCCGCCGCGACGCCGAGTGGATGGCACCCTTCTACACGGCGCTCGGACTCACGGTCGGCTGGATCGACGCCTCGTCGTCGGCGGACCAGCGCAGGACCGCCTACGCCTGCGACGTCACCTACGCGTCGGTCAACGAAGTGGGCTTCGACGTTCTGCGCGATCACCTCGTGTCCGACGTGGACGACCTGGTGTCCCCCACTCCCGACGTCGCGATCGTCGACGAAGCCGATTCCGTCCTCGTCGACGAAGCTCTGGTGCCACTGATCCTCGCCGGTTCGTCCACCACCGACGTACCGACGGCGGAAGTGTTCGACGCGATTGCCGACCTCGAGGCCGGCGTCCATTACGACACGGACCCGGAGAACCGCAACGTCTTCCTCACCGACGACGGAGCGGCCGCGCTGGAGGAGAAGCTGGGCAACATCGATCTGTACTCGGAGGAGCACGTCGCCACCACGCTCGTGCAGATCAACGTGGCCCTGCACGCACGGGTTCTCGTGCGTAGGGACGTCGACTACATCGTCCGCGGCGGGCAGGTGCAGTTGGTCAACGCTTCTCGTGGCCGAGTGGCTGAACTGCAACGTTGGCCCGACGGGCTGCAGGCGGCGGTCGAGGCCAAGGAAGGGTTGTCGCGCACCGAAACCGGCGAAGTGCTGGACACGATCACCGTGCAGGCACTGATCGGTCGCTACGCCACCGTGTGCGGGATGACAGGGACGGCGCTGGCCGCCGGTGAGCAGCTCCGAAAGTTCTACGACCTCGGTGTGTCGGTGATCGAACCCAACGAGCCCAACGTCCGTGTGGACGAGGCGGATCGGGTGTACACCACCGCCGAGGAGAAGAACGCTGCCCTGGTCGCCGAGATCGTGGCCGTTCACGAGACCGGGCAGCCCGTGCTGATCGGAACTCACGATGTCGCCGAATCAGAAGCGTTGGCGCAGAAGCTGATCGACCGTGAGGTACCCGCGGTGGTGCTGAACGCCAAGAACGACGCCGAGGAAGCGGAGATCATCGCCCGCGCCGGCCAACTCGGCGCCGTCACCGTCTCGACGCAGATCGCCGGGCGCGGCACGGACATCCGGCTCGGTGACGGTGTGGCCGAACTCGGGGGGCTCCTCGTCGTCGGGACCGGACGCTACGTCACCGAACGACTCGACAACCAGTTGCGTGGCCGAGCGGGACGGCAGGGCGATCCGGGCCGGTCCGTCTTCTTCGCCAGCTGGGACGACCGGTTGGTGACGTCGCATCTCGCTCCGGGCGACCGTCCCGGCACGTCGAACGACGACGGTTACGTCGAATCGGCGTCGGCGGCAAAGCGAATCGACCATGCCCAACGTATCGCCGAAGGGGAGATGCTCTCGGCCCACTCGTTGACATGGAGATACAACCAGCTCACCGCCCAACACCGCGGAATCGTCGACGCGCGCCGGCAGTCGCTCATGACGACCGACGAGGCGTGGACGCTGCTGTCCGGACGAAATCCCGAGCGGGCCGACGAACTGGCAGAGTCGATCGAACAATCGACGCTCGAACGCGTTGCGCGACAGATCGTTCTGCACAATCTGGACAGTGCCTGGTCGGATTACCTGGCCTACCTCGCCGACGTCCGCGAGTCCATTCACCTTCGTGCGCTGGGACGACAGAATCCGCTCGACGAGTATCACCGCATCGCGATCGAGGCCTTCCGGGATCTGGAAGCCAACGCGCTCGAGAAGTCGGACCAGGTGTTCCTGACGGCCTCGATCACTCAGGACGGAATCGACCTCGCGGGCTCGGGTTTGCGACGGCCGTCGTCCACGTGGACCTACATGGTCCACGACAATCCGTTCGAAAACAGTGGGAGCGCCTTCCGGCTGTAGTGGAACCGGACGGATTGGTCTCGAACGCGATAGGGTGACGCATCTTTGTTGAAAGGTTTGATGAAGGGCTAGTGCAATGACCGCTCCGACCGTGGTCGCGATCGGCAGCTCTGCGGGCGGTATCGAAGCCCTCTCGAAACTGTTCGGCACGGTAGACGTGAACACCGACTGGTGTTTCGTCGTCGCCCAACACCTGTCCCCGGAAGAGCCGAGCCAACTCGCAGACATTCTGGGCCGGAAGACGACTCTGCGGGTGGTCGAGGCCGAGGACGGCGACTCGCTGGAACCGGGCACCGTCCTGCTGGGGCCACCGGGCTTGGATTTGCTGGTCCGCGCGGATCACGTCGACGTGGTCGCACCTTCGGACGAGCGCCGCCCCTGGCCCAGCGTCGACCATCTGCTGATTTCGGCCGCGGAGGCGTTCGGAAGCCGGAGTGTGGCGGTAGTGCTCTCCGGTACCGGCGACGACGGCGCCGCAGGCGTCGAAGCAATCGAGGCGGCCGGTGGGATCGTCGCGATACAAGATCCGGAGTCGACGCCGTACGACGCCATGCCGCGCGCCGCCTTCGCCACCGGTGCGGTCGACCTGGTACTTCCGGTCGGACAGATCGTTCCCCGACTGGCCCAACTGCTGCGCATCGAGACCCCGATCGCCGACGCCTTCGATTCGTTCGGGATGAGTACCGCGGACGAGACCTTGGTGGACGACGTCAACGCAGTTCTGTTGGCGACGACCGGGATGGACTTCTCCGGATACAAGCGGTCCACCGTCCGGCGACAGATCGGTCGCAGACAACGCACGGTCGATGCCCCGAGCCTCAAGGAGTACGTCGACCGGTTGCACGCCGAGCCCGACGAGGTCACTGCGCTCGCACGCGTGCTCCTGGTGACAGTGACCGCGTTCTTCCGCGACTCCGACGTCTGGAACGGGCTGACGAAGCACCTGGACGCGCTGGTCGCGGAGTTGGACGGCGGAACCCTGCGCCTATGGGTCGCCGGTTGCGCGAGCGGCGAAGAGGCCTACACCCTGGCCATGCTGGCCGCGGAAGCGCTGGGGGACGTGCGCGAGGACATGTCCGAAAGGGTGAAGATCTTCGCCACCGACCTCGACGATCGCGCGCTGAACGTGGCCAGACGCGGCCGCTACAGCACCGCGAGCGTGGAGGCCGTCCCCGAGCGACTGCGTACAAGGTGGATGAGGCAGATCGGCGACGAGTGGGAAGTCGTTCCGGCACTTCGGGAGAGCATCGTCTTCGCCCGGCACAACATCGCGTTCGATCCTCCGTTTCCGCACATCCACATGATGTCGCTACGGAACACCCTGATCTACTTCCAATCTCATCTCCAAGAACGTGTTCTGCACATCTGCCAGTTCGCATTGGAACCGAACGGGCTCCTGCTCTTGGGCCAGTCGGAGAGAGTGCCGCGGGCCGACGCGTTGTTCACCGTGGTCGAGCACGAACTCAGGCTGTATCGCCGACGCGTCTCGAGCCGCTCCTCGGCGCTGCCGATGGCGCGATTCTCCAGCATCCCGAGGGTCGCGCCGGAACCGAGCCGCGTCGAGACACAGGCGGCCAGGCCCTCGGTCGGAATGTACCGTAAACTGCTGCGCACCTTGGCTTCTCCGACGCTCGTCGTCGACGAGCACGGCGGACTCGTCGAGGTGATCGGCGACGTGTCGCTGTGGTGCTCGGTGGCGGAGGGCCCACACTCCGGCCATGTGGGCGAGCTTCTTCGAGAGCCGTATCGCCTCGCAATTCGCGCCATGCTGAGCCAGTTGCGATTCAGCGACCCGGGAGAAATCGTCCGGGACGTCGGCAACGGTCCCGAGGCCGTGACCGTGACGGCCACGAGAATGGTCGGCGACGGCCTGAGCGCGCTGGTCAGTTTCGCGTTGCCTGCGGACGGGGCCGAACGTGTTTTCATCACGACCGCCGGAGGCGACTCCGATGTGTTGCGGGTATCCGCCGAACTGGAGTCGACGCAGGAAGCTCTGCAGGCGACGGTGGAGGACCTGACCGCGTCCAACGAAGAGCTCCAGGCCATGAACGAGGAGCTGCAGGCGTCCTCCGAGGAACTGCAGGCGTCCTCCGAGGAAGTGCAGGCGTCGTACGAGGAACTCGAGGCGACCAACGAGGAACTCACGACCCTCAACCAAGAACTCCAGGTGCGCAGCACCGAACTGGCGCAAGCGAACAACGATCTCGAGAACATTCAGACCTCGCTGACCAACGGCCTGGTACTCGTCGATCGAGATCTGCGGGTCACGCGCTACACCCCCCTCGCAGTGCGACTGTTCTCCCTGATTCCCGAGGACATCGGCCGCCCACTTCCGGCTGTCCCCACTACCATCGAGGTGCCGGATTTGGATCGCTCGCTTCGGGAGACCATCGCGAGCAACAAGTCCGCCATCATCGAACTGTCGAGCGACACACGGGATCTGCTCGTGCAGACCCAGCCGTACGTCGGAACCGGGTCCGAGACGGTCGGCGCGATCGTGGTGGTGATCGACGTCAGCGAGATGGCAGCCGAGCGTCGACGCCGTGAACGTGCAATGGCAAATCTGCAGGTGGTGACCGAATCGGTACGCGAACTGGTCTGGCAGAGAAGCGTTTCCGGTGAACTGACCCTCCTGACCAGCCGGGTGGAGGGTCTGTACGGACTCGACCGAGAGCGCGTTCTCGCCGAACCGTCACTCCTTCTCGACGCCGTCCACCCCGACGATCGCGCACGCGTCGCGACGGCGACCGCATCGGCCAGTCGGCAATGGGAGATCGCGTACCGGATCATCAGGCCGGACGGATCGGAACGATGGATCGAGGAATCCGTATCGTTCGTCGAGAACCCCGCCGACGCCGACGACAGCTTCTACATCGGTAGTGCACTCGACGTCACCGACCGACACATGATCGAACAGGTGGCCGGGGAGAACTCGGCCGTCCTCACCGGGTTGTTCGACACCGAGGTGTTCGGCGTCCTCGTGTTGGACGACGACGACCGCATACTCCGCGCGAACGACAGATTCGCCGAGATGGTCGGCTACCGCCCGTCGGCACTCGTCGGCACTCCCATGCCGGTACTGCTCGAACCGGAACCCACGGCGAGATCCGCCGGCGACTTTCCCTTCGAAGCTCGGTCCGACGCAGACGTCGGATCCCGGCGCCTCACGAGGAGCGACGGAATTGCCCGCCAGGTCAGCGTCGAGTTCCTGGCGGTCGGCAAAGGTGACACGACGTTCGGCCCCCGCCGGATTGCTGTCGTTCACGACGTGTCCCGGATGCGGGAGATCAGTGCCGAACTCGCGATGCACGAGCAGTTCGATCAGCAGACCGGCCTACTCACCCGGTCGTATTTCCGAGCCAGGACGGAAGAGGCCGTTTCCGAGAATGCCGGCGGGGTGGCGATCCTCTGGGTCGACCTCGACGGCTTCAAGGAGGTCAACGACCGTCTCGGCCACCGGTCCGGCGACGTGGTGCTCGCCACCGTCGCGCGTCGACTGCAGACCGTCGCCCGCCGCCACGACGTCATCGGCCGCCTGGGCGGCGACGAGTTCGCCATACTGGTCACTCGCATGCAGGACCTCGACAACGTCGACAGCCTGGCACTGCGGATGCTGGCCGCAGTGCGCGAACCGGTTGCGCTGGGTGAGACGTTGGCGTTCGTGTCGGCGTCGATCGGAATTGCGCTCTACCCCCAGGACGGCACGACAGCCGAGGAACTGCTGCACAACGCCGACACCGCAATGTATTCGGCGAAACAGCACGGCCGGGACCGGCATGCGTACTTCACACCGGAGATGAACAGCGTCGCCGATGAACGCGCCGCCATGCGGCACGACATCGCCGAAGCCGTTCGACACCATGACTTCGTCATGTACTACCAACCGGTGTACGACGTCGCGACCGGCGACATCGCGATGGTGGAAGCCCTGGTGCGGTGGCAGCGGGACGACGAGATCGTCTCCGCCGACCGGTTCATCGACATCGCCGCGGAAACGGGACAGTTGCGAGCGCTCGGACAGCTCATCCTGCGCGCCGTGGACCGCGACATGAACGCCATGGCCGATGCGTTGAAGGACAAACAGCCGCGGGTCGCCGTCAACCTGTCGGGTACCGAGTTGCAGGAGCGGGAAACCGTCGACTGGCTGCTCGCGTGGCGGCCTGCCGGTGGATTCGAGAAGCTGCTGATCGAGGTGACCGAATCGGTACTGTTGGCTCCGGGCGGTCGAGCACGAGACAGCCTGAGCGTTCTGCGCCGGCTCGGTGCCACCATCAGCGTGGACGACTTCGGCATCGGCTACTCCAACCTGGAACTGTTGGACAGCCTCGAGCCGGGGGTCATCAAGATCGACCGTTCACTGCTCGAGCGTGCCGGCGAAGATGCGCGTGGAGCTCAGATTCTCACTGCTGCAGTGCAATTGGCACATGCCCTCGACGCGTCGGTCGTCATCGAGGGGGTCGCCGACGAATCGTTGATGACCCACGTACGCGGCCTCGGAGCCGAATTGGCGCAGGGATACCACCTGGCCGAGCCGATGCCGCTGGAGTCGTTGATCGATCTCATCAAGCTGAGTTCGTGAACAGGTAGATCGGGTGCGGCAACGGTGCCAGTACACGTTGCCGCACCCGAGTTCCGGGGGCGCTAGATCTTCGCGCCCGTCTGGGGGTGGAACAGGTAGACGAGGCCGTCCTGCTTGTTCAGAGTGATCGTATCCCCGATCCGGGCCGGCGCGCGATGTGGAGAGCGCGCGACGATGGACGCGGCCGTTCCGTCGAGGCCACGGATGTCTCCGGAACCGAAGTGCGCGTACAGGTACGACTCGTTACCCAGTTCCTCCACGAGGTCGACGACCACGGACAGTCCCTCGCCGGTCGACTCGCCGATGGCGAGCTGCTCGGGTCGCAGACCGACCGTCACGGTGTCGACACCGCTCGCCGCCAGCGCCGTGAGTTGCGCACGCTCGAGCGGAAGGGTGGAGTTACCGATCTTCACGCCACCGGACACCACCGGCACTGTGAACAGGTTCATCGCAGGTGACCCGATGAACCCGGCAACGAAGGCATTGATCGGATGGTCGTAGAGCTCCGTCGGCGCTGCGAACTGTTGCAGCTTGCCGTCTTTGAGGATGGCCACCCGGTCACCCATCGTCATGGCCTCGACCTGATCGTGAGTCACGTACACGGTGGTGGTGCCGAGCCGGCGTTGCAACGCGGCGATCTGCGTACGCGTCTGCACGCGCAGTTTGGCGTCGAGGTTGCTCAACGGCTCGTCCATGCAGAAGACCTGGGGTTCACGAACGATGGCTCGCCCCATGGCAACTCGCTGTCGCTGACCGCCGGAGAGCTTGCCCGGCTTGCGGTCGAGATACTCGGTGAGGTCGAGCAACCTCGCCGCTTCCGCGACACGCGCCTGTCGCTTCTCGAGGCTCACTCCGCGCATCTTGAGCGCGAATCCCATGTTCTCCCCGACCGTCTTGTTCGGGTAGAGCGCGTAGTTCTGGAAGACCATGGCGATGTCGCGGTCCTTGGACGGCACACCGACCATGTTCTTGCCGCCGATCTCGATGGCACCGCCGTCGATCTCCTCCAGGCCCGCGAGCATCCGCAGGGCGGTGGACTTGCCGGATCCGGACGGGCCGACCAGGACGATGAATTCGCCGTCCTGGATATCGAGGTCGAGGGAGTCGACGGCGAGCTTGTCGGCCCCTTCGTAGACACACGATGCTTGCTTGTACGCGATTGCAGCCATTGTTTCTTCTCCTACTTGATTGCGCCGAAGGACAGGCCGCGCACGAGCTTGTTCTGCGCGAACCATCCGGCGAGGACGACGGGGAGGGCTGCGAACGTCGCAGCGGCGGACAGCTGGGCCCAGTACAGACCCTGACCGGTGATGAATCCGACGAGATACACCGGAATGGTCTGTGCCTGAACGGCAGTGAGGTTGACGGCGAAGAAGAACTCGTTCCACGAGAAGATCACGCAGATGAGCGACGTGGCCGCGATTCCGGGTGAGACGAGAGGCAGGATCACCTCGCGCACCGAGGTCCACAGCGACGCGCCGTCCATGCTGGCGGCTTCGAGCAGTTCGCTCGGCACCTCGAGGAAGAACGAGCGCATCATCCACACCGCGATCGGGAGGTTCATCGCGGTGTACAGGATCACCAGGGTCCAGATGTTGTCCAGCATTCCGATGTCCCCGACGATGACGTACAGCGGCACGATGGCCGCCACGACGGGCAACATCTTGGTGGAGATGAAGAAGAACAGAACGTCCTGCGTCTTCTTCACCGGGCGCAGCGACAGCGCGAACGCGGCCGGAACACCCAGCAGGAGAACGAGAGCGGTCGAGACGATCGTCGCGAACGCCGAGTTCAGCAGCGTCGTTCCGATGCCGCTGTCCAGCACGCCGCGGTACTGATCGAGCGTCGGCGCAAAGAAGATCTTCGGGGTCGGGGTGTAGGCGTCGGCCTCCTGTTTGAAGCCGGTGATCACCATCCACAGCACGGGGAAGAAGAACACGATGCCGGCGATCCAGGCCACGAGCGACCAGAGTGAACTGGGCCCCCACTTGCCTTTTCGCGTGAGCGGGGTCGGGGTTTCCGCGTTGCCCTCGGTTGCCCTCTTGTCGGTAGCAGTGCTCATCACGCAGCCTCCTCGGTTCCACTGAAGCTCTTGAAGATCAGTCTCAGCGCCAGGGTGCTGACGATGATGGTGGCCACCACGGTGACGACGCCCATGGCCGCGGCCTGCCCGATGTCGAATCCGAGGAAGGCGCGCTGGTAGATGTAGAACGGCAGGTTCGACGACGCGACACCCGGTCCACCCGACGTCATCATGTACACGGCGTCGAAGGTGTTGATGAGGTAGATCGCGCCGAGCACGGCGCCGAGTTCGATGAAGCGGCGTAGATGCGGCAGCGTCAGTTCACGGAAGAGCTTGACCGGTCCGGCACCGTCGACTCTCGCTGCTTCGGCGATGTCCTTGGGCATGGACTGCAGCCCCGCCAAGATCAGCAGCATCATGAACGGAGTCCACTGCCAGACGAGGTTGGTCATCACCGATGCGAGCGGAAACCGGGAGACCCAGTCGATCTCGTCGACACCGAACGGGCTGAGGACGAAGTTGATCAGGCCGAAGACCGGGTCGAACATGGTGGTCTTCCAGATCAACGCACCGGCCACCGGGGTGATGAGGAACGGGGTGATGAGCAACGTGCGGATCAGGCTGCGGCCGATGAACTTTCGATCCAGCAGCAGCGCGAGCAGCAGTCCGAGCACCACCGAGATGATGACCGTGCCGACGATCATGATCACAGTGTTCAGCGCGACCTGACGGAACTGACTGTCGCGAAAGACGTCGACGTAGTTGTTGAGCCAGTTGAACTGTCGCGAGCCGGGCCGCACGAGGTTCCACGACTGCGTCGAGTAGTACAGCGTGAAGAGGAACGGAACCTGCGTGACGATGATCGCGAAGACCATCGCCGGCAGCAGCGGCCCGCGGCGACGCCACCCCTCCGCCTTGGAGATCGTCCGCGGACGCGGAACGAATCTGTCCGAACCGGCCTGCGCCGACTTCACTTCGGTTGTGGTCATCCCTGGCCCTCCTGGTACGTCTTGCCGACCACTTCGGCGTACTGCTGCGCTTGATCCAGCGCGTCCTGGACGCTCTTCTGTCCTGCCACTGCGGCACTGATCTGTTGGCTGACCCGCGTTCCCAGATCCTGGAATTCGGGGATCGTCAGAAACTGCACGCCGGTGTACGGCACCGGTTGCACCGTGGGCTTGTTCGGGTCGGCGCCGTTGATCGAATCCAGAGTCACCTGGCCGAACGCGGCCGCTGCTTCCTTGTATTCGGGAATCTCGTACGTGGACAGGCGACTTCCCGGAGGAACACGCGACCATCCGAGCTCGTTGCCGACCTTCTTCAGGTACTCCTTGTTCGTCATCCAGGAGACGAACTTCCATGCGTCGTCCGGGTTCTCCGAGGTCTTCGGGATACCGAGGGCCCAGGAATACAGCCAGCCGTTGTCGCTCTTGGCCGCCGACGGCGCCTTGGCGTAGCCGATCTTGCCGACGACATTGCTGGAGGTGGGGTCCTCGAGGACCGACACCGCCGAAGTGGCGTCGTACCACATGGCCGTCTGACCCTGCGCGAGCTGCGTACCGCACTCGCTGAACCCGCTGGTGGCCGCGCCGGCCTGGCCGTGGGTGCGGACGAGGTCGACGTAGAACTGGACCGCCTTCACGACCTCGGGGCTGTTCAGCTGTGCGTTCCAGTTCTCGTCGTACCAGCGACCGCCGAACGCGTTGATGACCGTGTCGAGTGGAGCGAGAACCTCACCCCAACCGGGCTTTCCGCGAAGGCAGATACCCGACATGCCGGGCTGATCGAGCTTGGCGGCGGCGTCGGCGACCTGGTCCCAGGTGGGTTCGGTCGGCATGGTGATGCCGGCCGCTTCCAGTAGGTCCTTGCGGTACATCAGGAACGACGACTCACCATAGAACGGAACCGAGTACATGCTGCCCTCGTAGGACAGAGAGTCCTTGAGCGTGGGAATGAAGTCGTTCTCGTCGTATCCCGGTGTTGCATCGGCGTACTCGGAGAGGTTCGTGAGCCAGCCGTTCGCTGCCCATTGCGGGGTCTCGAAGTTGCTGATCATCACCACGTCGAACTCGCCACCGCCGGTGGCAACCGACGCGGTGATCTTGGCACGAGCCTCGTTCTCCGAGAGCGACACGAACTTCAGATTGATGTCCGGGTTGTCGGCCTCGAACTCGGGAGCCAGCGAAATAGCGTCCGCCATCTGCGAATTCGAGACGATGGCCACGGTGATGGTCTTTCCTCCGCCGTCACCTCCGAACGAACCCGCCCCGGCGCACCCGGTCGCGGCAAGTGTGGTTGCCGCGACGAGTGCTATCAGTTTTTTCATACCCGTTCCCTTCTAGCTATCCAAAAGCATGTGTGCACAGGCGATGTCGGTCACGAGAATTTTCGCCAGTCCGCCGCGGAGCGCACCGAGGATGGCCTCGTGCTTACGCGCTCCACCAGAGATGAGAATCGTGTGGGCGCACGCCCTGATGTCGTCGAGTGACACCGACATGGTGCGCGGCGGCAAAGACCCGCCGACGTCGCTGCCGTCGGACGTGAAGAACCGCCCACCCACTTCACCGACGGCTCCCAGTTCGTCCAGCTCGGACAGCACCGCCGAGTCGATGAAGCTGCCCTCGAACAACGTGGTCGAGGTCGACACCGGGCCGAGTCCGAAGAACATCACGTCTGCGCTGCGACCTGCCTCCAGCGCCTTCGACATGACGGAATCCTGATGCAGCGCAGTCACTGTCGCGGGATCGGCGTACAGAGGGGCGTTCAACCGCATGGTCGACGCCGAGAATTTCTCGGCACATTGCCCCAACACGTAGTCGACCCCGGTCTGGTAATCGGCCGCCGCGCTCATCGACCCGTCCAGCTGCACCACGCGCGCGCATCGCCCGGTGCGATTCGCGAGTCCGTGCGCCACCGCCACCGTTTCCGGACCCCAGGTGAACCCGATGGTGTGGCTCGGCTGTACCCGCCGGATCAATACCGATGCCGCCGCGCGCCCCAGTGCGTCGTACCGGCCGTCGTGTTCGTCCACGTTGCTGTTCACGATCAGCACCTCGTCGATTCCGAACTTGCGCTCGACCGATCGTTCGAGATCCGGGTGCACCGATCCCCCGAGCGCGTCCGGCACACGAATCTCGATGCGCACCAACCCTTGCGCCCGCGCACGTGCCACCAGTCGGCCGGCCGTGGGCCGCGAGACGCCGAGTTTTGCGGCGATCTCGGCCTGGGTTGCGCCGTCGAGGTGGTACATCGTCGCGGCACGTAGGGCGAGGCGGAGGTCGTCGGTGTTGAGTACTGCTCCGGTCACGGCTTCACCTCCCCGAGGAGTGAGCAAATGCTCACATGGTGTTCATCTGCTCATTAAGCTAACATTAAGGTGTGATCCACACAACAGTTTCAGGCGAAAAGCCCGACATTCCGGCGACGATGCAGGCCAGCGTGCTGATGAAGCAGGGTGTCATCGACGTTCAGGAGCGTCCGGTTCCCACCTGCGCCCACGACGAGGTACTCGTTCGGGTCGCGTCGGTCGGGGTGTGCGGATCGGACGCCCACTACTACCGCGAGGGCCGCATCGGCTCGTTCGTCGTCGAGAGTCCGATCGTCCTCGGACACGAGGCGTCCGGGCTCATCGTGGCCGTCGGCGGCGGTGTCTCACCCGATCGCGTCGGGCAACGCGTGTCGATCGAGCCGCAGCGCCCTGATCCGACGAGCGACGAGTCGCGGCGCGGCGTCTACAACCTGTGTCCGCACATGGAGTTCTACGCGACTCCGCCCATCGACGGCGCGCTGTGCGAGTACGTGACAATCCAATCGTCCTTCGCGCACAAGGTGTCCGACGCAATCTCCGACGACGCCGCCGCCTTGTTCGAGCCGTTGTCGGTCGGCATCGCGTCGGCCCGCAAGGCCGCGATCACCGGCGGATCCTCGGTTCTGATCGCCGGCGCCGGGCCCGTCGGACTCGTGACCGCTCAGGTGGCTCGCGCGTTCGGCGCCACCGAGGTGATCGTCTCCGACATCGCCGAAGGACGGCGCGCCAATGCGCTGAGGTTCGGCGCCACGCAGGCGATCGATCCTGCGGCGGAGGACGTCCGCGCGCTGCGCGTCGACTCGTTCGTCGACGCGTCCGGCGCCCCACGCGCGGTCGTCGACGGCATTCACGCCGTGGCCCCCGCCGGCCGCGTCGTCCTGGTCGGGATGGGCGGCGACGAGTACGCGCTGCCCGTCTCGGTCATTCAGAACCGTGAACTTCTGCTCACGGGTGTGTTCCGCTACGCCAACACCTGGCCGACGGCGCTGTCGCTGGTGCGCAGTGGCGCAATCGATCTGGATTCGATGGTAACCGCCAGATTCGCCCTGCCCGACGTCGAGAAAGCGCTGAACGCCGACCGCGAACCCGGCAGTATCAAGGCAGTGGTCACCCTGACACCTACACAGGAGGAACTCTCGTGAAGCTGAACGCTGCATCGTTGACCGACGTCGTCGATTCGGTCGCCGTTCCGACGTACGACCGGTCGACGGTCACCGCGGGCATCGTTCACTTCGGAGTCGGCGGCTTCCATCGCGCGCACCAGGCGATGTACGTCGACAGGTTGCTGAACGACGGCAAAGCCACCGAATGGGGAATCTGCGGCGTCGGCGTCCTTCCGGGTGATCGGAAGATGAAGGAGGTCATGGCCTCCCAGGACTGCCTCTACACATTGGCACTCAAGCACGCCGACGGTACGTGGGAGACTCGCGTCATCGGTTCCATCGTCGAATACCTCTTCGCGCCCGACGATCCCGACGCAGTCGTGGAAAAGCTCGCAGCCGAGACCACGCGCATCGTCTCGCTCACGGTCACCGAGGGCGGCTACAACTTCTCCCCCACCACCGGTGAATTCGATGCCGCCAATCCTGCTGTGCAGCAGGACCTTCAGCCGGGTGCGTTGCCCGCAACCACCTTCGGCCTCGTCGTGGAGGCGTTGGCTCGTCGACGTGACCGCGGCATCGCGCCGTTCACCGTGATGTCCTGCGACAACATCCCCGAGAACGGCCACATGGCGCGGTCGACCTTCACCGCCTACGCGCGCCTGAAGGATCCCGCTCTGGCGCAGTGGATGGAAGCCGAAGTGCGCTTTCCGAATTCGATGGTGGACCGCATCACCCCGGCCACCACACCGGACGTCGTCGCACAGATCTCCGAGCGCTTCGGTATCGACGACGAATGGCCTGTCGCGGGCGAGCCGTTCACGCAATGGGTTCTCGAAGACAGCTTCTCGGTGGGACAACCCCCGTTGGAGGACGCCGGAGTCCAACTGGTCGACGACGTCACACCGTACGAGCTCATGAAGCTCCGACTGCTGAACGCGAGCCACCAAGCGCTCTGCTATTTCGGCTATCTGGCCGGATACCGCTTGGTGCACGAGGTTGCGCAGGATCCGCTGTGGCAGCGCTTTCTCCTCGCCTACATGGACGACGAGGCCACGCCTACGCTGCACCCCGTCCCCGGAATCGATCTGACCGAGTACAAACACACACTGATAGAACGCTTTTCGAACCCAGAGATCCGCGACACGGTCGCCCGCCTGTGTGCGGAGTCGTCGGACCGAATCCCGACGTGGCTCGTACCCGTCATTCGCCTGAACATCGAGTCCGGCGGATCCGTGGAACTGTCGGCGGCCGTCGTGGCCTCCTGGGCCCGGTACGCCGAAGGCACCGACGAGCAGGGCGAACCGATCGAGATCGTCGATCAGCTGAAGGACTCACTAGTCCCCCTGGCCCGCGAAGGCGGAACCGCATTCATCGAGAACCGGCGACTGTTCGGCGACCTGGCCGACAACGCGCGGTTCGTGGAGGCGTACTCCGCGACGCTCGAGTCCCTGCACTCGCGTGGTGCGCGGGCGACGTTGGAAGGGTTGATGGAGGGGCGCTGATCCTGCCCGGCCCGGCGATTCCTGCCCAGCGATTGTGCACAGGGCATATCCGTTATCCACAGGCAGCGCGAACGGGGCTTCCGCGGCCTGCAGCGGGACGCAAGACTCGTGACATGCCGGAGAAACACTTCACGCGCCGCGAGGCGCACCATCGCGGCCTGTCCAACTCCGCCATCCGAAGGGGTCTGCGCAGTGGCGACCTGACGCGTATTCGTCACGGCGCGCTCATGGCAACCGAGGACTGGGACGCGCTCGCCGCGCGAGAGAAGTACGTGGCGCAAGTCCGTGCGGCAGCGCTGCGCGGCACCTCGAATTCAGCTGTCAGCCACCACTCTGCGGCGGCGTTGCACGGGTTACCGCTGTTGCATCCCGACTACGAGACCGTGCACTTCTCCTGTCACGGGAACGGCGGAGGGTATCGGGCTGCGCGCGTCGTGCATCGGGTGTCGCTCGACGCGCACGACGTGACAGTGGTCGACGGACTGCTCGTCACCACGCTCGCCCGCACCGCCGTCGACACCGCCTGCGCGGGCACGTTCGACCAAGCTGTGTGCGTCATGGAGTCGGCACGTCGCGCCGGAGCCACGACCGCCGAACTCCATGATGTGCTGGGGCGTCTGGGCAAGCGCAAGGGAATTGCTGTTGCGCGCAGAGCCGCCGACTACGCCGACGGCACCCGGGAGCAGCGCAGCCCTCACACCCGGTCCAGCACCGTCGCGAAGGCAACCTCCGCCGCCCCCACCAGCGACGCCCGCGACCCCAAAGCCGCCGGCCGCAACTGCACACCGAACTGCCGCACCACCAGGGACTCCGCCAACGACGCCACCAGCCGATCCTGCACCGCCGGAAGCAGATCGGCGAACAACCCACCGAACACGACGACACGTGGGTCGAACATCGCCACGACATTTCGTAGCCCCAAGGCCAACCACTCGGCATACGAATCCAGGACGGGATCACCGGGTGTGCAGGACTGCAGCCGGTCGCACAACTCGTCGATCGTCGCGTGCTCGGGTAAGCCGACTGCACGCTGCATCGCGAACCTGCCCACCTCTGTCTCCCAACAACCGAGCGACCCGCACCGGCACCGGCGTCGGCCGTTGATTCCCATGTGGCCCAACTCGACTGCGTATCCGCCGGCCCCGACGACGGTGACGCCGCTACTGATCACGCCGCCGCCGACACCGACGTCCGCCATCAGGTAGACCACGTCGTCGACGTCACGTGCCGCACCTCGAACGTGCTCGGCGAGCGCACCCAGATTGGACTCGTTGCCCACGAACACGTCGCTCCCGGTCTCGGCCGCGAGCATGTCGCCCAGTGGAACGTCGACCCAGCCGAGGTTGGGAGCCGAGCGCACCAGGTTGTCCGACGACCGCACCAGACCGGGGACCGCGACGCCCACTGCGCTGGGCGGCCGGTCGAACCGCGCACCGATACTCGTGACCGCGTCGCCCAGAAGACGCACCAGGACCTGTGGGTCGAACTCTCCCGCAGGTGGTTCGAGGCGAACCTCGGCCAGAACCGACCCACCGAGTCCGACGGCGGCGACCGTCAGCCAGTCGATGGCGGCGTCGACCGCAACCACCCACACCGACGACGGCACGGGCGCAACGACCAGTGACGGCCGGCCCGCGTTGCCACCGCTCGAATCGGGATTCTCTATCGCGAGGCCGTCGCCGACGAGTTCGTCGACGACGGCCTTGATCGTGCTGCGGTTGAGCTCCAAGCGGTCCGCGAGATCCTTACGGGTGCGTTGACCACCGAGGTGAATGCTCCGCACCACCGCGGTCCGGTTGGCTCGACGGATTCCGTCGGGTCGAGTTCCCCTGTCTTCGCGGGCAACTCGCCGCGGACTCATCGCGCAACAGGTGACCTGCGACGAGACAGAGCATCCACGCTGGCGGCGAGGAGCAGGACCAGACCCGTGACGATGGAGACCACCGCCGCGGACTGACCTTGCAATCGCAAGCCGTTGTCGATGATCGCGATGACGGCGGCGCCGATCACTGCGTCCCGAACTCGACCTCGCCCACCGAACAGTGACGTTCCACCGATGACCGCAGCTCCGACCGCGAACAGCAGCGTATTACCGCCGCCCGCTTGCGGATCCACCGAACCGACCTTCGACGCCGCCACGATGGCACCGACCGCCGCGATGGTCGACGACACGATGAAGACGCTCATCCGAATTCGTCGCACGTCGATGCCGGCTCGACGAGACGCTTCCGCGTTGCCGCCCACGGAGTAGACATGCCGACCGTAGGAGGTGCGATCCAGAACGAACGTGGCGATCACCAGGATCACCACCACGATCGGAACCACGTAGGGGATGCCGGAGATGGTGAGCAGAGCCGGGTTCGGGCTTCGGTTCACCGTCATCGCCCACGTGGCCAACGCGCCGAAGACCACGAGGGCACCGATCTTCAGCGCCAGCAAGGCGGTCGGCGGAGCGATCAGACCCTTGCGAATTCGGCTTCGCTGCCGGATGAGGTTGACCGCGGCGTAGCCACCGACCACGACGGCGAACAACACCCAACTCGCCCAGGCGGGCAGACTGCGGTTCGCGATTGCGAAGAGCACCGTGTTGTCGGACAGACCGAGAGTGCCGCCCTCACCGATCAATTGGAGCACGACACCGCCCCAGGCGAGGAACAGAGCCAGTGTCACGACGAACGACGGAATGCCGACCCGCGAGACGAGGAACCCCGTCAGACACCCGATGGTGCCGCCGACACACACTGCCAACAGGATCTCGATCCACGGATTGGCCGGTACGCCGATCAGGGCGATGAGCAGGGCGATCGCCGCGAGGACGGTGCCCGCCCACAACTTCGTGATGGCCGCCAGGACACCACCGACCAGGAGCACCGCGCAGAACACGATGAACACGCCGGTTCCCATGCCGCCCAGAAGGTTTCCTCCCTGCGTGTAGTGCAGGGCCAGCACCGCGGCCGCGACACCGGATCCGGTACCGGCCGACAGATCGATCTCCCCGAGAAGGAGAACGAACACCAGTCCCATACCGATGAGCGCCGTGGCTGCGCCCTGCGTGAGCAGGTTCGCCAGATTGTTCAGCGTCAGAAACTGATCGGACAGCGCGGTGAACACGATGAGCAGTACGACCAGTCCGGCGAGAGCGGGCAGGGCGCCCAACTCGCCGCCCCGCAAGCGGGCCACGTAATCGCGGCCCGCTCCGGAGAAGGACTGCTGCTCGGTGTCGATCGAGAAGTCGCTCCCCGCTTGGCTTTCCGGGGAGGCCGGAGGCCGGTCGGCATTTCCCGGCGTTCCCACGTCGGCTGTCATATCGTCACTGCTTTCGCTTCTGCCTTGGCCAATCCGAGGTCGCCGGATCGGCCGGTGGTGATGAGTTCGACGATCTGTCCGACGCTCACGTCCTCCGCACGCACCTGCGCGGCCATGCGCCCGAGGAACAGGGCGGCAACCGAGTCGGCTACCTCCTTGACGTCGTTCATGTTGTGGCTGATGAGGAGAACACCGACGCCGGAGTCGGCGAGGCGCCGAACCAGATCGAGTACCTGCCTCGTCTGCGCGACGCCCAGCGCGGCGGTCGGCTCGTCGAGCAGAACCACCTTGCTCTGCCACAGAACGGATTTGGCGATGGCCACCGTCTGGCGCTGTCCACCGGACAGCGCAGCCACGGGCATCCGAACCGACTTGACCGTTCGGACCGACAACGACGCGAGGGTGTCTCGCGCCGCCTGCTCCATCGACGCCTCGTCGAGCAAGCCCTTGGACGTTCGCTCGCGTCCGAGGAACATGTTCTGCACGATGTCGAGGTTGTCGCAGAGCGCGAGGTCCTGATACACGACCTCGATACCCAGCGCCGCAGCATCTTTCGGACTACCGACGACCACCGGCTCGTCGGCGAAGAGCGTCTCGCCCGAGTCGGTGCCGTGAATCCCGGCGATGCACTTGACGAGCGTCGACTTGCCGGCGCCGTTGTCACCGACGAGCGCCGTCACCTCACCTGCCTTGATGGTGAGGTCGACGTCGTGCAGCACGTGCACCGGCCCGAAGCTCTTGTTGATACCTCGGAGTTCGAGGATCGAATCACCCATGTCCGGTCAGGAGATTCCGGCAGTGGCACACGCCTGCGCGAGGTCACCCGAGCAGAGATCGCTCGCCGATACCGCACCGCCGTCGACGGCCACCTTGACGTTGTCCTTGGTGATCGTGACCGGGGTCAGGAGCACCGACTTGACCTGACGGTTGCCCGTCGGATCCTCCGATGTGGCAGTCGCTTTGGCGTCGGCCGCGGCGGTGTCACCCTTGGCGAGATCGATCGCGAGCTCGGCTGCTGCCGCTGCTTCCTGCGCGACGTCCTTGTAGACGGTCATGCACTGGTCGCCGCGGAGCACCGCCTTGAGGCCGTCCTCGGTCGCATCCTGTCCCGTGACGGGAACCTGACCGTTGAGGCCGTTCTTCTGCAGCACCGTGATGACCGCACCGGCGAGACCGTCGTTGGCCGCGAGGACACCGTCGACCTTGCCACCGTTGGCGGTGAGGAGCTGCTCGAACGTGGTGCCGCCGACCTGGTTGTCCCACTCGGGGATTGCCTGGTCGCCCGCGAGACGCAGGTCGCCCGCGTCGTACTTGGGCTGGAGAACCTCGAGCGCACCGGCCTTGAAGAGGGTCGCGTTGTTGTCCGTGGGCGAGCCGTCGATCTGGATCACCTGCGCGCCGGGCTTGGCGCCGATGCAGTCGACCAGACCCTGCCCTTGCAGGTTGCCGACGGTATTGGAGTCGAAGGACACGTAGTAGTCGGCGGATCCGCCGAGGGTGAGGCGGTCGTAGTCGATGGTGGCGACGCCGGCTTCTTTCGCCTTCTTCTGCACTGCCGCACCGGATTCGGACGACAGGTTGCTCATCAGAATCACCTTGGCACCCTGACTGATCATCGAGTCGGCGATGGAGGAGAACTTGGTGGTGTCTCCCTCGGCGTTCTGGATGATCGGGTCGAGGCCCGCGTCCGACAGCGCCTTCTGCAGGAGCGGGCGGTCCTGCGACTCGTATCGGGCCGAGGACTTGGTGTCCGGGAGGATGACGCCTACCTTGGTTCCGCCGTTGCCGCTGCCGCCACTGTCGGACGATCCACTGTCGCCGCCACTGCTGTTGCTGCCACAGGCGGTCACGGCGAGCATGATTCCGACGCCGGCCACTGCGACGGCGATTCTCGTGTTCTGCATGTCGAAAAATGTCCTTCCGGTCCAGCCGGCCCCGACGGCGCGGCTTTAGTTGCGAGCGACAACATAACCCGCACTGTGACCTGAACAACACTGTTTCGACAAAAGTGGTACGTACCAGATATGTCAGTCGACGAGGCGCTGGCCGGTGACCGTCGAGAAGAGGTGTGTGCGCTCGGCGGCGTACGACAACGTGATCGTCTCGCCGCGACGCGGAGGGATGCGCCCGTCGGCGCGCACGACGATGGGCTGCTGCGTGCCGTCGACGTCGGCCTGGCCGTAGACGTACGCGTCGGCGCCCAACTCTTCGACGACGTCGATGGTCACCTCGAGGCCCGGCCCCGTCGTGATCTCGAGATCCTCCGGTCGCACGCCCAGTGTCACCGAGCTCTCCCCGATTCCGGCGATGGCCGCTCGAGGAACCGGAACGACTGCGCCGCCGAAGCTGACGCCGCCGTCGACCAGTGGGAGTTCGAGCAGGTTCATGGCCGGCGAGCCGATGAATCCGGCGACGAAGACGTTGTTCGGGTGCGCGTACATCCGCCGGGGCGTGTCGCATTGTTGCAGCACACCGTCTTTCAGTACGGCAACGCGGTCACCCATGGTCATGGCCTCGACCTGATCGTGGGTGACGTACACGGTCGTGGTTCCGAGTCGGCGCTGCAGTGCCGAAATCTGAGCGCGGGTCTGCACCCGAAGCTTCGCGTCGAGGTTGCTGAGCGGTTCGTCCATCAGGAACACCTGCGGCTTGCGGACGATGGCGCGCCCCATGGCCACACGCTGACGCTGCCCGCCGGACAGCGCCTTGGGTTTGCGATCGAGGAACGTGGTCAGGTCCAGGATCTTGGCGGCGTCCTCGACGCGGCGCTTGATCTCGGCCTTGTCCTCACCGGCGATGCGCAGGCCGAATCCCATGTTCTCGCCGACCGTCATGTGCGGATAGAGGGCGTAGTTCTGGAAGACCATAGCAATGTCGCGATCCTTCGGCTGGAACTCGGTGACGTCCTTGCCACCGATGGTGATCGCGCCGCGGTCGACCTCTTCGAGTCCGGCAAGCATGCGCAACGACGTGGACTTCCCGCACCCCGACGGACCGACGAGCACCAGGAACTCACCGTCCTCGATTGCGAGATCGAGACTGTCGACCGCAGCCTTGTCGCTCCCGTCGAACAGTTTGGTGACATTCTCGAACGCAACTGTTGCCATGATGAGTGCTTCTCCTTCACCGGCAGGAACGTGCCGGACGATCCGAGTGGAAGTTCAATTTTGTTCACATTCGTGAACACCTGTCAGATAAGTGACTTCGGTTCGAAGTATGTACTAACGTGATGCGCAGCACAAGACATTGTCGACAACGAGAATCGAGTGAAAATGTCACGACTGCTCATCACCGGCGCCGCCGGCAACATGGGAAAGATGCTGCGGCCCTTGCTTCGTCAGCCAGATCGCACACTGCGGTTGTTCGACGTCGCCCGGATCACCGACCTCGACGACGCCACCGAGCAGTTCGTCCAGGGATCGGTCACCGACCGCGCAGCGGTCGCCGCCGCGGTCGACGGTGTCGACGCGATCCTTCATCTGGGCGGCCTCAGCACCGAGGACTCCTGGGCGAACATCCTCTCGATCAATGTCGACGGCACCCAGGCGATCTTCGACGCTGCCGTCACGCACGGGGTCACCCGCGTGGTCGCCGCGTCGAGCAATCACGCCGTCGGGTTCTGGACGCACGAGGAGGCCGGTGGCGAGCCACTCGCCGGTGACGTGTCGCCCCGACCCGACGGGTTCTACGGCTGGTCCAAGGCTGCAGTCGAGGCCCTGGGGAGGCTCTATCACGACCGGTTCGGTATCGACGTCGTCAATCTGCGCATCGGGTCGAGCTTCGAGAAGCCGCCGAACTACCGCGGTCTGGCCAGTTGGATGTCACCTGCCGACACCGCGCGGCTGATCGAGGCCTCACTGTCCGACAGCGCCAAGGGTTTTTACACCGTATGGGGGATCTCGAAGAACTCCCGCGCCTGGTGGTCGGGTGCGCAGGGCGAGGCCATCGGGTACCACCCGCGCGACGATTCGGAACAGTTCGCCGAGGAGTTCCTCGCCGATCACGAATGGACGTTCTCCGACCCGATCCTTCAACGCGTGGGCGGTGCGTTCTGCGACCACCCGCTCGGTCAGAGGATGCGCTGAGCTAGGAGTATTCCGCAATCACCGTTCCCAGCGCATCGAGCTGCGGCCGGTTGACGAGCCCGAGGTGGTAGAGGTGCAGTTCGTTCGCGCCGGCCGCGACCGTAGCGGCGACGTGCGCACCTATCTCGTCGAGCTTCTTCGGCGGCAGCACGGACACGTAAGCGCCGACGGCCACGCCATCCCCCACGAGAGCACGGGTCCGCTCTACCACCGACACGGTCTCGGCGGTTCCCGGCCATGCCGAGACGAGGACCGCGTCGACGTCCGCGGGCGCTGTCGACGTCAACGCCGGGGACGGCCCCGTCTTCCACGGATCGGGGTGCCCGTGGAGGGTGACGCGGAGGTCAGGCGACTGCTCGCGGACCGCGGCGAGAACCCCGCGTCGCAGTTCGTCGGCGTCGGCGTGCCGCACCGCGAGCACTGCGTCGGCTTCGTCGGAGCTCAGGACGTCGAGGATCGACGCGCCGGGGGACAGCGTTCCACCGGACAGCGCATCGACCCCGTCGCGGAGCTTGGCGACTACCTTCTGCGCGTCCACGCCGTCATCACCCCACGCGGCGAGTTCCCTTGGGGTGCAGCTGATCGACATCAGAGTGTCCCCGATTCCGGGAAAGGCACCGTCCGTCTTCTCGTGCGGCCCCACGTGCGCGAAGCCGAGCTGCCCGCAGGCCTCGATCGACACTCCGGCCAACTCGACACCGGCGATTGCCTCGGATGTGAGCGTTCGGGCATACGCGAGAATGTCGGGATGACCCGGTGCCAGCGCGTACGGGTATCGGTCGCCGTAACAGTTGACGACGGTGGCGCCCGGGTGGGCATGACCGAGTATCGTGCTGTGCGACAACACGATCCAGGCGTGTACGGCAATCCCCGCGTCGACGAGCACGCGCGCCGCGTCGGCGAATGCGTCCGAAGACCCACCCCAGGCAGCGGTGCGAGCGACAACCGCCTGCCCGTCCCAGGCCTCGGGCCGGAGCGGCCTGTACAGCGCTGCGTGGTGTGCGTCGACCACTTTGTGCTGTGGATGCAACGGGGTCGCCGCGCGGGTCGAGTGATAGCTCGCGGCCAGGGCGATCTCGTGGACACCGATCTCACGTACGCGGTCGACGAAGTGCGGGTCACCGAGCACGTCCCACGGATACGCGTGCGCGACGATGCGATCGACGGGTTTCTGGGACATGGGCGACCTCTCAAATGTTCACCAACCAGGACGGAGTTCACACATGGGAACACATGATGTTGCCAACTGTCCACGATCGACGCTCCGCCGAGACATCCTGCGCGCACTCGGCATGCCCCCGGACCTGCCGACGAGAGTCCCGACGGTCACCCGCGGGCGAACCTGGACCCGCGATGGTGTCGACGGCACCGAACTGCGCTGGGCGAGTACGCACGCCTGGCTGCTGCGCCCCGCCGGCACCGCCCACACCGCACTGCCCGCAGTGTTGCTCATGCACGGCCACGACGGCGTGAAGCGCTACGGAAAGGAGAAGGTCGCCGACGGTCCCGACGGCACAGCGCCGGGAGTGGCCGCTCTGCGCCGACACGGGTACGACGATCGATCCGTCGCGTCCGGCCTGGTCGGGGCCGGTTTCGTCGTCCTCGTGCACGACGTGTTCCCGTGGGGAAGTCGGCGCGTCGAGTGGGACGAATTCCCGGAACGTGCACGCCGCGCGGGGGCGCTGTTCACCGACGACAGTGCTCGATACGAGGCAGCGGCCCGCGAGCACGAGCACGGTCTGGCGAAGATCGGCGTCCTCACCGGTCGATCGTTGGCGGCACAGATTCTGTTCGAAGATGTTGTCGCCCTGTCGGTTCTCCGCGCCGACCCGGGAGTCGACGCGTCCCGCGTGGCTGCGACGGGATTTTCCGGCGGCGGAGCTCGCGTGGCCCATCTGCTGGCAGCGGCGGACCTGGCGGCCGGGGTGATCACGGCGTCGATGAGTACGTTCGCCGACATCGCCGACGGTCACGCCGACGACACCACCTGGTCGATGATCTCGCCGGGCCTTCCGGCTGTGTGCGACTGGCCAGATGTCGCCGCGTCCGCCGCGCCGTCGCCCCTGTTGGTCCAATTCGCCCGAGGCGACACCCATTTCGGTGCGCAGGGGATGCGCGGCGCCGAGGTGTCGCTTCAACGCACGTACCAGGGGTCGAACTCGCTGACCACGCAGTGGTTCGACTGCGGTCACCGCTTCACGGCCGACATGCAGGACGCGGCTGCCCGTTGGCTCAGCGCACGTATGACCGATCACCCTTGACATGCCTTGTGACTGCCGTCATAGTGAGTCCAGCAATTCACATATTGGAAGTCAGTTCATATATGTGAACGCCTAGAACCCAGCAGATCCTCGGACCCAGACCCGCCGGCCGCACGCCGGCCCCGAATACTTCGGAGCGTCAACCATGGTCACCACCATTCCCCCTCGCTCGGGAGGGACGCCCGCGCACAGCGCCTCCCCCGCGCCGACAGTACGGCGCCGCCGCCGAATCTCGGCCCCCTACATTCTGATCGCACCGGTCGTCATCCTGCTCGTGGTGTTCATCTTCTACCCGGTGGGCAGCGTCTTCTACTACAGCCTGCAGTTCTACAACCCGACGACGCCGTGGGACAACGGTTTTGCCGGGCTGGAGAACTTCAAGCTGATGTTCGCCGACGACCTCTTCTGGAACAGCCTCGTGGTGACCGCCAAATGGGTCGCCTTCCAGGTCGTCTTCCAGCTGATCCTCGGACTCGGACTGGCTCTGCTGGTCAACGAGGTGTTCCGCGGTCGCGGACTGGCCCGAGCCCTGGTCTTCTCTCCCTGGGCCGTGTCGGGCGTTCTGACCACCGGCATCTGGCTTCTCATCTACAACCCGTCGACCGGCCTGTTCAAGCTGCTCGGAAACATGGGCATCGGCGACGGCACGGCAGCACCCATCGCGGATCCGGACACGGCATTCTGGGCGACCGGCGTTGCCGAATTGTGGCGCGGCGTACCGTTCTTCGCGATTCTCATCCTCGCCGAGCTCCAGAGCGCACCCAAGGATCTCTACGAGGCGGCCAACGTCGACGGAGCGAATCGGTGGCAGCGATTCCGCTTCGTCACCTTGCCTCACCTCAAGGCAGTCATCATTCTCTCGACGCTTCTTCGCGGCGTCTGGGAGTTCAACAACGTCGACCTTCTCTACACCCTGACCGCAGGCGGGCCGGCGGACGTCACGACCACACTGCCGCTCTACGTCTCTCAACTCGCCACCACCGCACAGGACTTCGGATACGGGTCGGCTCTGACCACCGTTGCGTTCGTGATCCTGCTCTTCTGCTCGATCCTCTACTTGCGCCTGAGCAAGTTCAACAGTGACAAGGCCTGATCTTTCATGACCACTACCGCCGACCGACCGGTTGTCCACACACCGGCCCACGATTCCCACGATGATCTACGCGTGTACAAGAAGAAGCCACGACTGTTCAGTGTCGGTCTTCCACTGGCCATCTACCTCCTGTTCACCCTCGTTCCGTTCTACTGGATGATCGTCTTCGCCTTCCGGCCCGCGGGCTCGAACTCGATGCTGCCCTGGCCCATCACGTTCGACCATTTCGACACCGTCTGGAACACACTGGGGTTCAGCTTCTTCTTCAAGAACAGCCTCATCGTCGCCGGACTGTCTCTCGTGCTCACCACCTTCGTGGCGCTGGCTACGGGATACGCATTGGCCCGCTTCAAGTTTCGCGCCAAGATCCCCTTGGTCATGGCGCTGCTGTGCAGTCAGTTCGTCCCCGGCGCGATGCTGCTGATCCCGCTGTTCCAGGTCTTTCGCGAGATGGGGTTGGTGAACAACCTTTTCGGGCTCATCGTCGCCGACACCGTCTTCCAGCTCCCCCTCGCCGCGATGCTGATGGCCGGCTTCATCTCGCAGATACCCGTGGAACTCGAAGAGGCCGCGATGGTCGACGGTTGCTCACGCCTGCAGGCGTTCCGAATCATCATGCTTCCGCTGTTGCGGCCCGGACTCATCGCGGTCGGCTCGTTCGCTTTCATCGGCAGCTGGAACAATTTCCTGTTCGGCCTGATGTTCATCAGCAGCCAGGACAAGTTCACTCTTCCAGTCGGTTTGAGCTACACCATCGGCTCCTACAACGTCGACTTCGGCGTTCTGGCGGCCGGTGGCCTCATCGCCGCAGTGCCCGTCGTCGCAGTCTTCGCCGTCATCCAGAAGTACCTCGTTCAGGGCCTCAGCGCCGGAGCGGTGAAGGGCTGATCATGAAGAATCACACGCTCACTCGTCGGACCTTCCTGGTCGGCGCCGTCGCCACGCTCGTGCTCGCCGGGTGCGGCTCGGAGACCAGCCTGCCCGACGGCGCACTCGGCGACCCGAACAGCGGCACCCTCACGTTCTGGGACAACAACGCCGGTCCCGATCGAACTCCGCTGTACGAGGAACTGATCCGCCGCTTCGAATCCGCCAATCCTGGCATCGACATCGAGTACGTCGGACTCCCGTCGGACAGTGCGCAGCAGAAATACCAGACTGCCCTGGCGGGCGGATCCGCTCCCGATCTGGGCATCGTCTCCACCGCGTACCTGGCGCCTCTCGTCGCCCAGAACGCCGTCATCCCGCTCGACGACTTCATGGCCGCGTCCCCGCAAAAGGACGAGTACGACCCGAAGATCATCGAGTCGGCAATGGAGTCCGGCGGCGGTGAGAATCTGTACGGGCTGCCGTTCACGTCGAACAACGCGACGCTCTGGTATCGAGCCGACTGGTTCGACGAAGCCGGCATCGAGCCTCCGGACACGTGGGACGAGTTCTACGACGCGGCCGACGAACTCACCGACAAGTCGGACGGACGTTACGGTTTCACCATCCGCGGCGGCGCCGGGTCCATCTACCCACTGCTCCAGCACATGTTCGCCACCACCGGAATCGACAACTTCTTCGACGGCAGCGAGTCCACGGTCAACCGGCCCGAGATGGTCGAAGCGATCGAGCGATTCGCCGCGCTGTACGACGTCGACACCCCCACCGCGGACGTGAACAACGGTTTCCCGCAGATGGTGGCCAGCTTCGGCGGCGGGTCGGTGGCCATGATGCAACACAATCTCGGGTCCTTGAGCAACCACAAGAAGTCGCTCGGCGACAAGGTCGGAGCGGTGGCCCTTCCGTTGGCGGACAACGGTGTTCGCACGGTCATGACCGACCCCTTCCCCTCGTACACGGTCTTCAAGAGCAGTCAGCACCAGGCCGCAGCGTGGAAGTTCCTCGAATTCATGACCTCACCGGACTCGCAGGCGTACTGGAACGAGAACGTCGGGCAGATCCCGGTCAACACCATCGCTCGTTCGGCGCCGTCGTTCGCCGAGATGCCGTCGGTGCAGGCTGCGCAAGCCGCGCTCGACGACCCCGACACCGTCCTGGTCACGCCCCCGGACTACCTGCCCGACTTCGGCAAGATCGTCCAGGTGCAGATGCTCGGACAGTGGCAGAAGGTGCTCATCGGGCAGATCAGCGCGCAGGATTTCGCCGACGACTTCGCGGAGAAGCTCAATCGGAGCAAGGCCAAATACGATGCCCGTCAGGGCAATTAGGGGAGCATCTTCATGTCGAGTGTGATCGAACAAGTCGCCGTACAGGTGTTCAAGACCGAAGCACGAACCTCCGTCGACGCCTACGGGCACCGCCACCCCGGCCCGTCCGTCCAGACGCTGCAGGCACTGCTCCGCATCACCGATTCCGACGGGGTCAGCGGCTACGCCGTCGGCAAGCCCAACTATCTGCGGCAGGACCAGGTGGAGCAGTCGTTCCGATCGGTTCTGATCGGAACCGATCCGCTGGCTCGCGAAGCGATCGAGACCATGTTCGCCGTCCGCCAGCGCACCAAGGCCGTCGAACTTCCGGAGCACACACTCAGCTACGTCGATCAGGCGTTGTGGGATCTTGCCGGCAACAAGTTCGACACCCCGGTGTGGAAACTGTTGGGCGGCGCCCGTTCGGAGGTGAAGGCATACGCGAGCACCATGTGCGGGGACGACATCGAGGGCGGTCTGTCCTCACCGCAGGACTACGCCGACTTCGCTGTGACACTGAAGGATCGCGGCTACCGAGGCATCAAACTCCACACGTGGATGCCGTCGCACCGCGGTGCTCTGGATGTCCACCGCGACATCGAGGCGTGCGCTGCGGTGCGAGACGCCGTCGGACCGGGATTCTCGCTGATGTTGGACGGCTACCACTGGTACTCCCGGATGCAGGCGCTCACCATCGGTCGTGAACTGGATCGGTTGAAGTTCGACTGGATCGAGGAGCCGATGGACGAGTTCTCACTGCGTTCGTACAAGTGGCTCGCCGATCAGATCGACACCCCGGTGATCGGCCCGGAGACCACGCCGGGACGGCACCGCTCTCGATCGGAGTGGATCGTCAACGACGCCTGCGACATTCTGCGGGTGGGCGCGATGAACGGCGGCGGCATCACCCCTGCGCTCAAGACCGTGCACATGGCGGACGGCTTCGGGCTGGACTGCGAGATCCACGGCAACGGGGCACCCAACCTTGCCCTCGTGGGCGGAGCCACGAACGTCGCCTGGTACGAACGCGGACTGCTGCACCCGCACACCGACTACGACTGGGTGCCGCCGCACCTGAAGTCCATCGTCGACCCGATAGACGAGAACGGGATCGTCCACATGCCGACGCGTCCCGGTCTCGGCGAGGAGTACGACCACACCTACGTGGCCGAAAACCTCGTGTCGGAATACTGACCTGCCGGTGACAACGGCGGGTTCACGATGAGGAACACTGTCGTCATGGTGAACGATGTCGCGTCCGGACCCGCTTCGGACAGCCAGCCGGCGGTCAAGTCGGCGGAGCGCACCATCCACATTCTCGAGACCCTGGCCGCATCCCCGACGCGCATGAGTCTCGGCGAGCTGCAGGTGGCGTGCAAGTACCCGCGTTCGAGCTTGCACGCCCTCCTGCGCACGCTGAAGGAACTTCGTTGGATCGAGGCGGACGAGTCCGGTTCGCGGTACGGCATCGGTACCCACGCTCTCCTGACCGGCACGTCGTACCTCGACAAGGATTCCGTCGTCGGTCGGGCGGCTGCGGTCCTCGAGGCGCTGCGCTCGGATGTCCGCCACACGGTCCATTTCGCCCGCCGCGACGAGGACAGTGTCATCTACCTCGCGAGCCGCGGATCGAAGCTCGAGGTGCGGCGCATGCACCGCGTCGGGCGCAAGCTGCCGTGCCACGTCACGGCTCTGGGGCAATCGCTCCTCGCCGAGCTGACAACCGACGAGGTCGAACAGCTTCTACCCGCCACGTTGGAGCGGTACACGAAGAACTCCATCGTCGACCGCGCCGAGCTGATCACCGAACTGGGTGCCGTACGGCGGCGCGGCTGGGCTCTCGAACAGGAGCAGGGAACGGTCGGCGTGGTCTGCATCGCGACCGTGGTCCCCTACCGCATCCCGGCCACGGACGCCCTCAGCGTGTCGATGCCCGCCGAAGTCGCCTCCTACCCCGGCGAACTCGACCGCATCGCCCTCGTGCTCACCGAACACGCACAGGCATGGGCTCGGGAACTGCGCGCCGACGGTGTTCGATGACCCGGGCTCACTTGGTCACGGTTACCGTTCCCACCGTCCACGCCCGCGCCTGATCGCTGAGTGTGAAGCCCAACCCCGGTCGGCCGGAGAGGTGCATGCGGCCGTCTCGCGTCTCGAGGTGCTCGTCGAACAACGGATCGAGCCAGTCGAAGTGCTCCACCCACGTCTGCAACGGGTAGACCGCAGCCAGGTGCAGGTGAATCTCCATCGCGAAGTGTGGAGCCAGCTGAAGGTTGTGATGCTCGGCCAACCCGGCGAGTTTGAGGAACTGAGTGATGCCGCCGATGCGGGGCGCATCCGGTTGGAGGATGTCGACCGAACCGGCCTCGATCAGACGTAGGTGCTCCCCGACGCTCGCCAGCATCTCACCCGTGGCGATGGAGGTATCGAGGCTTCGCGCGAGCTGCGCATGCCCCTCGGCGTCGTATGCGTCCAAAGGTTCTTCGATCCACACCAGGTTGAACTGCTCGAAGATGCGCCCCATACGCTGGGCCGTCGGGCGGTCCCACTGTTGGTTCGCATCGACCATCAGCGGCACGTCGTCGCCCAGGAACTCCCGCACTGCGGTGACGCGGGCGATGTCCTTGCGCCAATCCGGTTGTCCCACCTTCAGTTTGATTCCACCGATGCCGTTCGCCAACGACGCTGCGGCATTCTCGATGACCTCGCCGATCGGGGTGTGCAAGAACCCGCCGGACGTGTTGTACGTCTGAACGGAATCGCGTGACGCCCCGATCAGCTTGGCCAGTGGCAGGTTCGCGCGCTTGGCCTTGAGATCCCACAGCGCGATGTCGATCGCGGCAATGGCCTGAGTCGCAACACCACTGCGGCCGACGGATGCGCCGGCCCACACGAGTTTCGTCCAGATCTTGCCGATGTCGTTGGGGTCCTCGCCGATCAGAACGGGCGCAATCTCCTGTGCGTGCGCGAACTGGGCCGGTCCGCCCGCGCGCTTGGAGTAACTGAACCCGATTCCCTCGTGTCCCTGTTCGGTGCGGAGCTCCACGAACAGGAACACCACCTCCGTCATCGGCTTCTGCCGGCCGGTGAGCACCTTCGCGTCACTGATCGGATTCTTCAGCGGCAGAACGACGGACGAGAGCGTGATCTCCGCAATGCGGTCGAGAGTGGCGTCGCCGGACGCGAGCGCTTTCACGGCCGCGTCGGGCGCACTCAAACCGCTCGTGGGCCGCGTGACGGTGGACGTGTTGGCAATGGTGTCGGTGGACACGTGAGACTCCTCTGATCGTTCGTCGCAACCTGAACGAGCCGACGTGTTGACGACTCCACATGCGCTGTGTCACAACGTTAGGGACGTCTTTCATTGCTGTCCAACACCGAATTCGGATCTATTCATCCAATAAAGGTATTGCTGATCTACACCCCGTCGGTCAGGTCGCGGACCTCGGCGTAGCGCTGCCGCACCGCGGGCGTCGGATCCGCCTCGAACCGCGGGACGTCCGAGAATTCCCAGTTCGGCGGCTGATCCTTCCCGGACAGCACCCACGCCGCCTGCCGAGCGGCACCGTCGGCCACGTATTCCCCCGACGGCGGCACGTCGACCGGCACACCGAACACCGCAGGGGCGAGTAGGCGCAACGCTTCCGACTTGGCGCCGCCGCCGATCAGCACGACGCGTCGCACCGTCGCTCCCTGCTCCACCAGGTGGTCGATACCGTCGGCCAAGCTGCACAGCAACCCCTCGACCGCGGCGCGCGCCAGGTGGGCCGGTGTCGAATTCGTCAGGCGCAGACCGTGGATCGCCCCCGTGGCGTCCGGACGGTTGGGAGTGCGCTCGCCTTCGAAGTACGGCACCATCACCAGACCCTCACTCGTGGTGGACAGCGCCAATCGAGACAGCTCGTCGTGATCGACCCCCAGCATGCGCGCGGTGGCGTCGAGCACGCGTGCGGCGTTCAGAGTGCACACGAGTGGGAGGTGACGACCGGTGGCGTCGGCGAATCCGGCCACGAGTCCCGACGCATCCCTCGGGGCCACCGTCGCGACCGCCGACACCACACCCGATGTCCCGACGGACACGACCAGGTCGCCCTCTCGCGCACCGAGGGCAAGTGCGGCGGCCGCGTTGTCTCCGGTGCCCGGTCCGATGGTTGCGCCGGCGGAGGTGGTGCCGATCCCCTCGGACGGGCGTGCGACGCGGGGGAGTTCCGGTCGCCGCCCCCGAAACGCCAATTCGAGCAGATCGACGCGATACTCGTCGTCGCGGGCGGAGAAGTAGCCGGTCCCGCTCGCATCGCCGCGGTCCGTTGCGAGGGACGACAGGGACGACGCGCCGCCGAGGTGCCAGCTGAGCCAGTCATGTGGAAGGCATACTGCCGCAGTCCGATTCGCATGTTCCGGCTCGTTGTCGGCGACCCACCGCAACTTCGCCGCCGTGATCGAGGCGACCGGGACGACGCCTACCGCGTCGACCCATTGCTGCGCTCCGCCGAGCTCGGAGACGAGATCGTCCGCAGATGGTGCGGACCGGGTGTCGTTCCACAGCAACGCCGGTCGCACGACGGCGCCGGACTCGTCGAGGCAGACGAGTCCGTGCTGCTGCGCTCCGACCGCGACGGCGTCGACATCGTCGATCCCGCCTGCGGCGTCGATCGCAGCGTGGAGGGCGTCGAGCCAGCGCCGCGGGTCGACCTCGGTTCCGTCCGGATGGGCCGCCCGTCCGCTGCGCACCAGCTCACCGGAATCGGCATCTCGAACAACGACTTTGCAGGACTGGGTGGACGAATCCACCCCTGCGACGAGTGCCACTGCCAACTTCCTTCCACTGGGCGAGCGCTTCTTCACTCGCACCGTACGCGCCGGATACGGGCCCTCGTCGCGGTTCGGATACCGTGGCGACGTGGCCGCCGACGGACAGGACCCGGACGATTTCCGGATGACGGTGATGCTCGGTGCCCTCGACCTGTTCGAGTCGAAGGGGTACGAGGCGACGACGGTCGACGAAATCGCAGACGCCGCAGGCATTTCCCGCCGAACCTTCTTCCGGCAGTTCCGCGCCAAGGAAGACGTTGTGTTCGTGGACCACGACATCATGCTCGCGCAGGTCACCGAATACCTGTCCGAGGCCCACACCGATCCGCGTGCAGCCGTGGCCGAGGCAGCCGCGCGCGTGTTCGAGCGCTTCGCCGCGACGCTCGACACGGCACATCGCCGCTACACGATCGTGAAAGACGTTCCGACGCTGCGAGATCGGGAGATCGTGATGATCTTCCGGTACGAAGGTGTGTTCATGGACTACCTGCGTGGCGCGCTGCCGAACGTCGACGACCTCGAATTGGTCCAGTACGCCGCTGCGGTGACCGCGACGCACAACTACCTTCTGCGGCGCACGATCAGGGACGACAAGGTCATGAGCGTGGACGCGGTTCGCCACGTTCTCGCGGGCGTCCACGGGCGATTCGAGCCCCGAGACGACGGCGTCGTGGTGGCTGTTTTTCCGCGCGGAACATCCACTCGGTCTGTGACCGAGGCACTGGCCGAGCACCTGGAAGGTGACTCTCGGCACTGAGTGCCAAACCGGACTAGCTTCTGGGTTTACGTGGGTCTATCATCAGACTCACACTGACACTGCGTGCCACGCCCAGGAGGCAACCCATATGGCCGGCAATTCCGACTTCGATCTCTTCCAGCTGGGCGAGGAGCACGACGAGCTGCGCTCGGCCATCCGCTCCCTCTCGGACAAGGAAATCGCACCGTACGCCGCCGAGGTGGACGAGAACGAACGCTTCCCCGAGGAAGCACTGAAGGCACTCACCGCGTCGGGCTTCAACGCCATCCACGTCCCCGACGAGTTCGGTGGCCAGGGCGCCGATTCCGTTGCCGCGTGCATCGTGATCGAGGAAGTAGCACGCGTGTGCGGCTCGTCCTCGTTGATCCCGGCCGTCAACAAGCTCGGCACGATGGGCCTCATTCTCAGCGGAAGCGACGAGCTCAAGAAGCAGGTCCTCCCGTCGATCGCCGACGGTGCCATGGCGTCCTACGGCCTCTCCGAGCGTGAAGCGGGCAGTGACGCTGCGGCGATGCGCACGCGCGCCAAGGCCGACGGGGACGACTGGATTCTCAACGGCGCCAAGGCCTGGATCACCAACGCGGGTGAGTCCACCTGGTACACGGTCATGGCCGTCACCGACGCGGACAAGGGCGCCAACGGCATCTCGGCGTTCATGGTTCACAAGGACGACGAGGGCTTCTCGGTGGGACCCAAGGAGCGCAAGCTCGGCATCAAGGGAAGCCCCACCCGTGAGCTGTACTTCGAGAACTGCCGCGTCCCCGGAGACCGCATCGTCGGTGAGCCCGGCACCGGCTTCAAGACCGCGCTCGCCACTCTCGACCACACCCGTCCCACCATCGGTGCGCAGGCCGTGGGCATCGCGCAGGGCGCGCTCGACGCGTCCATCGCGTACACCAAGGACCGCAAGCAGTTCGGGAAGTCCATCAGCTCGTTCCAGGGCGTCGAGTTCATGCTCGCGGACATGGCGATGAAGATCGAAGCGGCACGCCTGATGGTCTACACCGCAGCGGCCCGGGCCGAGCGTGGCGAGAAGAACCTCGGTTTCATCTCCGCAGCATCGAAGTGCTTTGCCTCCGACGTCGCGATGCAGGTGACCACCGATGCCGTTCAGCTCTTCGGCGGCGCCGGCTACACCCGCGACTTCCCGGTCGAGCGCATGATGCGCGACGCCAAGATCACGCAGATCTACGAGGGCACCAACCAGATTCAGCGCGTCGTGATGTCGCGGGCGATTCTGCGCTAGCTCTTCCCGTTTCCGACTCAGGGGCACCCTCATACCGATAGATCGACTGAATGTGCCCTTGACTCACAGCACGTAGCTACTGAACACAAGTCAGGGGCACCCTCGGTCGATCCATCGACGTGAGGGTGCCCCTGAGTCAGCTTTGGGCTAAGGCGTGGGCGGCGTCTGCCCCCGCAACTTCTCCATCTCCCGACGGTCCCGCTTCGTCGGCCGTCCGGCCCCGCGATCGCGGACCGGCACGGCGGCGAACAGTTCCTTCGGCGGCGGGGGCGGGCTGCGGTCGATCATCGCCGTCGCGGCGACGGACGGCCCCACCCGCTTGCTCAGCAACTGCACCACCTCGACGATGCGTTCGCGCCCACCTGCCCACACTCGAACCTCGTCGCCGGGAACCACCGTCTGGGCCGGCTTGGCCGTCACGCCGTTGATCCGGACGTGACCGCCCCGGCACGCGGTCGCCGCCGCGGACCGCGTCTTGAACAGCCGGACCGACCACGTCCACGCGTCGACGCGGGTCACAACGCAACCAACTCGACGTCGCGAATTGCGCCGTCCGTGAGCGTCAGCGTCATGAAGGAACACACGGGTTGGCGTCGGCGGTCGGTGGGCGAACCGGGATTGAGCAGACGTAACCCGTTGTCGCACACAGTGTCCCACGGTATGTGACTGTGCCCGAAGATCAACAGGTCGACGTCGGGATAGGCCGCCGCCATCCGCTTCTCGCGTCCGGCCTTCCCGCCCGTCTCATGCGTGACGGCGACGCGCACGCCCTCGACCGTCCGACGGGCAACCTCGGGAAGACGTGACCGCACGTCGTCGCCGTCGTTGTTGCCCCAGCAGCCCAGGAAGTCCGACGACCGCGCCTCGAGCGAGTCGAGCAGGTCCGCAGACATCCAGTCGCCGGCGTGGATCACGAGATCTGCGTCGTCGACGGCCGCCCACACCGCGGCCGGGAGATCCCGTGCGCGGGTGGGAACGTGGGTGTCGGCCAACAATAGGACTCGCATCTAGTCGCGGGGGCCACCGGCGACGTAGACGACCTGGCCGGAGACGAACGACGCGCCTTCGCTGACGAAGAACGACGCCGTGTGCGCGATGTCCTCCGGCTGGCCGACGCGCTGCACCGGGATCTGTGACGCCGCACCCTTCTTGAAGTCCTCGAAGGGAACACCGACGCGTTCGGCGGTCGCGGCGGTCATCTCGGTCTCGATGAACCCGGGGGCGATGGCGTTGACGGTGACGTTGTAGCGGCCGAGCTCGATGGCGAGGGTCTTGGTGAAGCCCTGCATGCCGGCCTTGGCTGCGGAGTAGTTCGCCTGGCCCCGGTTGCCCAGCGCGGAGGTGCTCGAGAGGTTAACGATTCGGCCCCACTTGGCGTCGACCATGTGCTTCGAAGCAGCTTTCGACATCAGAAAAGATCCCCGAAGGTGAACGCCCAGAACGGAATCCCAATCGGTGGTCGTCATCTTGAACAGCAGGTTGTCGCGCGTGATGCCGGCGTTGTTGATCAGGACGGTGGGTGCGCCGAACTCGGAGGCGATGCGATCGACAGCTGCGTTCACCGAATCTTCGTCGGAGACGTTCGCCCCGACTGCGATGGCCTGGCCACCGGCCGACTGGATCTTCTCGACGGTGCCGGCGCACGCCGCCTCGTCGAGGTCGACGACGGCGATGCCGAAACCGTCGGCGGCGAGGCGCTGAGCCACGGCGGCTCCGATGCCTCGGGCGCTACCGGTGACGATGGCTGTCTTGATCTGATCGCTCACAACTGACCTTCCGTAAAGGGGCGTGCTCTCTCGTCCCTTTGTACCAAGCGCCGTGGGAGGTCGATCAGCCGAGATGCCGTGTGCGGATACCCGTCACCGCGTCGATGTCCAGGAGTGCGGGCGATCATCCTCTCGACCTCGCGAAATAGATAGGGCCACAGGGCGATCAGTACAGCTCCACCGCACGATCCACTGCAGCCTGCAACTTCTCGGCGACGTGCCTCGACATGTGAATCGGCTTCTCCGGCAACGGTTCCTCGGGTACGTCGACGTACACGCTCGCCGATTTCAGCGTTCCGGCGGCGGGTCCGTAGTGGAGCCCGATGACGACGAGGGCAGGGTCGACGCCCAGCGCGCGGGCACGCAGCGCGATGTGGCCGATTCCGCTTCCGACGGGTTGGAGGATGCGCGGGTCACCGTCGTTGCACGTTCCCTCGGGGAACACGGCGAGATCGTCACCGCGCCGCATACGTTCGGCGCAGACGTCCATCATGCGACTGCCGGCGGCGCTGACCGCACGCATTCCGTGGTTCTTGCCGCGAAAAACGGGGATGCTGCCCATCATCTCGATGCGACGCCGCTGCTTCGGATCCTCGAACAATTCGTCCTTGGCCAGGACCCGCGTTCGTCCGATGATCGGCCGCAACGGGCTGGCCCAGGCGGTGGCGGCGAGGGTGTACGGGTCGGTCTCGCTGACGTGGTTGACCGCGATCAGCAGGCGGCGCTCGTCGTAGACCAGCGCGCGCAGGCGCTCCCGAGCGGTATCGGCGTAACGGACCCGGGGGCGAAACCGTCGGGCAAGCACCTGGTAGGCGACACGCGCCAACCGGCGATTCTGCTGGTGGTCGAGGTAGAAGTCGTAGACGGCGTCGCTGTTGTCGAGGGTGACCGCTGGGCGCTCCATGAGCCATGAGCGTACTGACAGGACGCTGCCAGCGGACCCTCGAGTTTCGGGGCGACTGTGGAAGCCGTTGGAGAAGAACGGACCACGAGCAAAGGACCCACCATGAAGACCACCTTCCGCCGCCTCGCCGCCACGACGCTGATCGCCACCGCTCTCGCGGGTGGCGGTGCCGGCGTCGCGAACGCTGCCGTCGAACACACCGCACTGGTGCCGGACGTATCCGGCGACACCGTCGCTGGAGCGACGCAGGCCTTCGAAGCCGCCGGCTTCACCGACATCACGGTGACCGACACCGCCGTCGATCCGACCGTGGCCACGGTCACCGGATCCAACAATCTGCCGAACACCTACCAGTTCCTCGACGACGTGATCGTTCTACAGGTCGCGACCTAGGGCTCGTCCCCGCCTAGTGTCGAGTTGTGACGACCTTCGGCGCCCTCGCACGCAGCGCCCACCCGATGCCGGGCATCGCCGTCACTGCCCTCACCGCGGTCCTCGCGATCAGCGTCGGCGGATTCGACGCTCGAGTTCTGCCGATCGTCCTCGCCGTGTTCACCGGTCAGATGGTGGTCGGGTGGACGAACGACATCGTCGACCGGCATCGAGATGCGCAGACCGGCCGCACGGACAAGCCCATCGCACTGGGGACGATCGCGCCGGTACTCGTGGGGCGTTGGGCGACAGCGACATTCGCCGTGTGTGTCGTCTCGTCGCTGGCCTGCGGATGGGTACCCGGACTCGTTCACCTGGTGTTCGGTGTCGGCGCAGCGGTGGCCTACAACGTCGTTCTGAAGGCAACGGTCCTGTCGTGGCTGCCGTACACGGTGGCGTTCGGGGCGCTGCCGATCGTGGTCTACCTGTCTGTCGAACCGGGCGGTCTGCCACCCGCGTGGATGGTCGCGGTGGGCGGTCTGCTCGGATTCGGCGCGCACCTGGTGAACGTGCTTCCCGACCTGGCCGACGACGACGCGACGGGTGTGCGTGGATTCCCGCACCGGCTTCCGCGGAGAGCTGTGGCACCGGTGGCCGCGGCGGCGTTGGTCGTCGCATCCGTCGTCGGTGTGGTGGGGAGTGCGTCCCGGTGGGGATGGATCGTGCTCCCCGTGGTGATCGTTCTTGCGGTCGTGGCGTGCACCGGGCGATCGAAGACGCCGTTCTACGCCGCGATCGGTATCGCGGCCGTCGACGTGGTGATGCTGGTGGCTGCCTGAACCGCTGTCAGTTCTCGGGTGTCACGTCGTCGTTGTCCCGGAACACCAGGCACCCGTTGTCCAACGCAATTCCCCACCGATGGGCCTGCGCCCACTCGCGACTGATCGACCCGTCGAGGTTCGCGGCGAAATCCTGCACGATCTTGCCCGACTCGTCCTTCCAGGTCGACGGATCGGCCGTGCGGTCGGTCGAGTACTTGGTGCGCACACGCGATCCGACTGCGAGTGGCGGCGTCGTTGTTTCCCGCTCTGTTGACACCACGGTGTTCCTCCTCGAGATGGTTTAACGCAAGCAGGTATTCCCGGCGAAGTGGATATCCACACATCGTGCACCCGAACGGCTTGTGATGTGATCGAACCATGACGACCCCAGTGACCACGTTCTCCCCCGACGGAACCGCTCGCGGAGGTGTTGTCGTCGTGCAGGAGGCATTCGGCGTCACCGACCACATTGCCGACGTCTGCCGACGCTTCGCTGCCGCCGGTTGGGTGGCAACAGCTCCGCACCTGTTTCACCGCAGCGGGGATCCAGTCGTCGCGTACGACGACCTCGAGACGTCGATGCCCCTGATGAAGAAGCTGACGTCGGACGAGATCGACGAGGACATCGACGCGGCCGTCGACGAGCTGGCGTCGTACGGATTCGGGCCGTCCCAGTGCGCGGTCGTCGGGTTCTGCATGGGCGGCACCGTCTCGTTCGCCACCGCAGTCCGCCGGCCCCTCGGCGCCGCGGCGACGTTCTACGGCGGCGGAATTCGTGAGGGTCGTTTCGGTTACTCCTCGCTTCTGGACTCCGCACCCGACCTGCGCACGCCGTGGCACGGGTTCTTCGGAGACCAGGACAAGGGGATTCCAGTCGAGGAGGTCGAGGAACTGCGGATTGCGGCCGCCTCTGCGTCGGTCGACACCCGAATCGCGCGCTATCCCGACGCCGAGCACGGCTTTCACTGCAACGACCGCCCGGCGGTCTACAACGAGCGCGCCGCGCACGACGCGTGGTCCAAGACCTTGGACTGGTTCGACACCCACGTCGCGCGCTAGAAGGGATTGAGCAAACCCGCACCCGCAACCAGCGCCCCGACGGTGACGACGAGGAAGAAGCCCGTCCAGACTGCCGCCGGGAAGACGGTGAGCCGGGCGAGTTGGTCCGGGTCGGACGTTCGCGATCGTCGACGTCGCAATTCCAGCACCGGCCGCGGTCCCGCCATCAGAAGAAAGATCGCAATCAGGTAGGCGACGGCGATCTGCGCCTGGTCCGGAGCCCTCCACCCGACGGCACCCAGTGCCCCACCCGTCACGACGAGTGAGAAAGCCCCGTAGACGTTGCGGACCAGCACGAGCATCAGCGCGCAGACGGCGACCGCCGTCCACAACACGGCGACGATGTGGCCCGTGTTCAGGGTGAGAGCTGCGGCGAGTCCGAGCAGCGACGGGCCGACGTATCCGGCGGCGGTCATCAGGACGACTCCGATCCCGGTCGGTTTGCCCGACGAGATCGCGACGCCGGACGTGTCCGCGTGCAGGCGAACGCCGTGCAGGCGCCGACCCGTCAGCAGCGCCAGCAGAAGGTGTGCTCCTTCGTGCGCGATGGTGACGACGCCCCGGCTTCGTCGCCACGCGTTCGGCTCCAGAACGAGCAGGGCCGCGGCGACGACGACCGACACGACGACGGCGGTGCTCGGCGGAGGTCCGACGGCGGTGACCCGTTCCCAGAAGGCATTCATCGCTCGCCGAGGGTAGCTGCGGAATACGATCTGCCTATTCACGGTTGAGCCGTGCACAGGTAGTTGATCCATCAACTACATCCCTCAGGAGGCCGCTATGCCTGCAGTGACCGTCGACAACATTCTCGCTCTCCCCCGCATCGCCACCCCGGACCCCACGAGCGTCGACCGCCCGGTCGTGTCCGTCACCACCGCGCCCACCGGCTACGAAGGTGAGGGGTTCCCGGTACGACGCGCATTCGCGGGCATCGATCTCGCCCGTCTCGATCCGTTCATTCACATGGACCAAATGGGTGAGGTGAACTACGCACCGGGCGAGCCCAAGGGCACCCCGTGGCATCCGCACCGCGGATTCGAAACCGTGACGTACATGATCGACGGAATCATGGAGCACAAGGACTCCAACGGTGGCGGCGGAACCATCGGCGGCGGTGACACCCAATGGATGACGGCCGGTGGCGGCATCCTGCACATCGAGACTCCGCCCGAACATCTCGTGCAGTCCGGCGGCCTGTTCCACGGCGTGCAGTTGTGGGTCAACCTTCCTCGCGACAACAAGATGGCTGCCCCGCGCTACCAGGACATCACCGGATCGCGCGTCTCTCTGCTCTCCAGCGAGGACGGCGGCGCACTCGTCCGCGTCATCGCCGGCGAGATCGACGGACACCAGGGTCCCGGTTCCACCTACACTCCGATTGCGTTGTCTCACATCACCGTTGCACCCGGAGCCAAGGTGACCCTGCCCTGGAATCCCGAGTTCAACGCTGTCGCCTACGTTCTGGCGGGATCGGGAACCGTGGGCTCCGAGCGCAAGCCGGTGAAAATGGGGCAGACCGCGCTCTACGGACGCGGCGACTCCATCACCTTCGCCGCATCGGATTCACAGGACTCGCGGTCCGAGTCGTTCGAGGTGTTCGTGTTGGGCGGCAAGCCGATTCGCGAGCCCATCGCCATGGCCGGACCGTTCGTGATGAACACGAAGGCCGAAGTGATCCAGGCGTTCGACGACTTCCAGGCCGGTAAGTTGGGGTCGATTCCGGCGATCTACAGCTAGCCAACCAACCGCTCGATCGCGTGCATCGGGATCGACAGCCAGGTGGGACGGTTGCGCGCCTCGTACACGGCTTCGTACACAGCCTTGTCGAGTTCGTAGGCGCGCAACAGGTCTGCGGCATCGCGCGGATCGACGCCCGCCACCCGAGAGTAGCCGTCGCAGAATGCAGCGACGTTGCGGTTCACCCACTCTCGGGCCACCTCCTCGCGCGCGGCGTCACTGGAATCGACGAGAAGATTACGTGCGGCGTAGTCGAACGATCGCAGCATTCCCGCCACGTCCCGCAACGGGCTGTCGGGAATGCGGCGCTCGTCGAACGACTTCGCGGGCTCGCCTTCGAAGTCGATGAGCAACCACCGGGGCTGCGTCCGCAGAACCTGACCGAGGTGCAGATCGCCGTGAATTCGCTGAACCGAGAACGTGTCCGCCGATTTCGCGCGTTCGATCAGAGCTCTGATACGGGGGAGGAACGAAACCAGCTGCGGCACCACGGCGCTTGCTTCTTCGACGCGGTTCAGAATGGCTGCGACCGTGCCCGCGGGGGAGGAATCGTCGGACTTGCCCAGACTCGACGCGAGATCGGCGTGTACCGCGGCAACCGCAGCACCGAGTTCGTCCGACTCCGAGGCGAAGTCGGAAACCGTGACGTCGTGCGCGTCGAGGGCAGCCTTCACACTCTCCAGTGCCGTGGTCCATCCTTCGGACGATCCGGCTGCGAAGTCCTGCGCCATGGCGAGGGTGGTCTCGGTACCGTCGACGTCCGCTTCCATCCACCCTCGAAGCGATGCGACGAATTCGCAGTTCGCTTCCCCGAGTGCCCGATGCAACTCGACGTCAGGATTGATTCCGAGATTCACCCGCCGAAAGATCTTCAGCAGCAGCGTGTTTCCGAGAATCACCGAGGTGTTGGACTGCTCGGCGCCGAGCACTCTGCCCTTCATACCCGCCTCGATGACGCTTCCGTCCATCGTCCTGAAGCGAACATCGCCGGTCGTTCCGGCCGGCCTCCGGCCTTCCCGCGGTGCTGTGCCCGTGGCAAATTGGTCGGCGTACACGCTGATGACGTCGGGATCGCGCATCCCGTCGTAGACGACGGGGCCGTCCGACGACACCACCCACGGCAACAGGTCATCGGACACGGACTCTCGGATGCCGAGCGGCACTTGATAGATCTCCGGCTCGTGGTCGTCGAACTCGACCGAGACCAACAGGTGGTCGACGCGTAGATCCTCGTACTCGACCACCGTTTCCCGCATGATCGTGCGGACGGCGCTGACCGGCTTGCCCTTGGATCCGAACCAGCGCTGCTGCGGAATCCAGGAGGTGAGTGCGGTGTCGAGTCGATCGTCGGGTTCGAGAGACATACGCGTGAGTACCCCGTGCATCCTGTGAGTAGTCGTCGGATTCTCCGCCGACCACTCTAGTTCTCCGCCGACGACCCCGGGCGGGTCAGGCGGCGATGACCTTGTCGGCAGCGAAGCGTGCGGCTCGGTCCAGGTCACCGTTGAACAGGTAGGCCAAGTGGGCGGGGAAGTCGAAACCCGGGCTGCAGACCGGCTCGTTCGGTGCGCAGAACGACCTCGTCTTCGACCCGTACAGCGGGCTGTCCGCCTCGATCGACCCGCCCTGACGCCCCAACGGGTTACCGAACACCACGATCGCGTCGACGCGCGAAGCCAGTTCCGGCGCCAGCACCTCTCCCGGCGTACCGGATCGCGTGGTCAGGCCGACCGCGATGGTGACCACCGACGCGCCCTGCGAGTACCCACCGAGAACGAATCGCGTGTTCGAGCACCGCGCTGCCAGTGAGGTGACCTCGCGTGTGAGGTCGGTGGCACCGGGGCCCGAGCTGGTCTGCAGCACGTTCGCCTCGTAGTTCACCGCATAGGAATCGACGGTCTTGCCGGGCAGGAGAGACTCGAGTTTCTGCGCGAAGGGCGCCCCGGCCAAGCCGAGTCCCGGGAACTCGAGGGTGCCGCGGGCGAACACGATCTGAACGTCGGGGCATGCGGCCGGTGCTGCGACGGCCGAACCGGTGCCGACGAGCAGGATCGACGCCGCCGCGGCGGTCGAGGTCACCAGCGAGATCAGCAGTCGACGCAACATTCTTGGGACGCTACCGTCCGGCTCCCGCCGCTGGGAGTGATGGCGACGCAGGAGTTTTCACAGCATTCACCCGGGAAGTCGCGTCACTGTTCACAGACACATGGGACAAGCTGGACATCATGAACAACGACGTCCAGAACAGTCGACTACGAGTCAGTCGCCGGCGCGCCCTCGCCGTCGGGGGAACGATCAGCCTCGGAGGCTTGATCGCCGCATGTGGTGGAGCGACCGACTCACTCGCAGCCACGTCCGCCGCACCGACCTCCACGACACCTACCTCCGCTGCAGCTGCCCGTACAACCGCAGCCGGAGCCACCTCGCTTCTCGACGGCTCCGCTCAGTGCGTCCTGAGCAAGGAAGAGACGCAAGGTCCGTACTGGTTCGACGTCGACTCCATTCGCAGCGACCTGCGTGAGGACCGACCCGGTACGACGTTCGAACTGGCTCTGCGCGTCCAGGATTCCACCGAGTGCACACCGATCGCCAACGCCGTCGTGGAGATTTGGCACTGCGACGCAGGCGGCGTCTACTCCGGGTTCGAGTCGGGCTCGATGGGCGCGGGCGGCGCCCCACCGTCGGGAGGCGGACCGGGCGGCGGACCGTCAGGCGGGAGCGAGGGCGCTACCGGCGCGAGCGATTCGGGCGAGACGTCCGACGGGTCCTACAGCGTCGGCGACACCGAGGCGACCACCACCGACGACGGGACCTACCTGCGCGGCGCGCAAACCACCGACGCGGGTGGCGTCGCCGTGTTCACCACGATTTTCCCTGGTTGGTATCGAGGACGCACCACGCACATTCACGCGAAGGTGCACGTCGACAAACAGACGGTGCTGACTACCCAACTGTTCTTCGACGACGCCACGAAGGCCACCGTGTACGCACAGTCCCCGTACTCCGATCACGCCGGCTGGGAGAACAACACGCAGAACGATACCGACAACATCTACGACGCCAGTGGCCTCGTCACCGCGCAACAGGCGGCCGACGGATGGATCGGTGCAATCAACCTGGGAGTCGGCGCGTAGCGGGGAGGCCGGTCGGAATCGACCAGCGGGCAGGCCGGAGGCCGGTCGGAATCGACCAGCGGGTAGGCCGGAGGCCGGTCGGAATCGACCAGCCGTGCCACTATGGATTCATGACTTCCGTTTCCGACGCGCCGTCCGGTCTCGACCTTTCCTTCGTCGACGACGGCACCCGCCCCCAGGACGATCTGTTCGAGCATGTCAACGGCAAGTGGCTGACCGAGTACGCGATTCCCGCCGACCGGGCCGTCGACGGTGCCTTCCGCACTCTGTACGACCGCGCCGAAGAAGATGTGCGCACCATCATCGCGGAGTCGGCCGAGTCCGAGGGCGCACCCGGATCGGACGCACGCAAGATCGGTGATCTCTACTCCAGTTTCATGAACTCCGACGTCGTCGAAGCGGCCGGTCTCACGCCCGTTGCCGACGAACTCGCCGCCATCGCCGAGGCATCCGACCGCGTGAGCTTGGCGCAGGTCTTGGGTGCGTTGCAGCGAACCGGAATCAGCGGCGCCGTAGCGCATTACGTGGATACCGACGCCAAGAACTCGTCCCGCTACATCATGCATTTCTCTCAGTCGGGCATCGGCCTGCCGGACGAGTCGTACTACCGCGAGGACGACCACGCCGAGATTCGTGACAAGTACGTTGCACACATCGACAAGATGTTCGGGCTCGCCGGTGTCGATCGGGATGCCCGCGTGGTCTTCGAACTCGAAACGAAACTGGCCGCGGGACACTGGGACGTGGTCAAGCGGCGCGACGCCGACCTCAGCTACAACCTGACATCCTTCGACACGCTCGTTCAGCAGATGGCCGGGTTCAACTGGGGTGCCTGGCTGAGCGGCCTCGGTGCGTCGTCCACCGACCATTTCGCGGAGATCGTCGTGCGTCAGCCCGACTTCGTCCGCACGTTCGCCGGGTTGTGGGTGTCGGAAGACCTCGAGGTGTGGAAGGCGTGGGCGACGTGGAAGGTGATCCACTCGCGCGCACCGTATCTGACGTCCGACATCGTCGACGAGAACTTCGACTTCTACGGCAGGACCCTCACGGGCACCGAGGAGAACCGCGAGCGTTGGAAGCGCGGCGTGTCCCTGGTTCAGGACCTTCTCGGCGAAGCGGTCGGCAAGCTGTACGTGGACCGGCACTTCCCGTCGGACTCGAAGACCCGGATGCAGGAACTGGTGGTCAATCTCGTTGCGGCATACCGCAGCAACATCACCGACCTCGAGTGGATGAGCCCGGAGACCCGCACCGCGGCGCTGGAGAAGCTCGAGAAGTTCACGCCCAAGATCGGCTACCCGGACAAGTGGCGTGACTACTCGTCCCTGACCATCGATCCCGACGACCTGGTGGGCAACTACCGCGCCGGCTTCGAGGCCGAGTATCGACGCGATCTCGACAAACTCGGCGGCGAGGTCGATCGCACCGAATGGTTCATGACCCCGCAGACGGTGAACGCGTACTACAACCCCGGCATGAACGAAATCGTCTTTCCCGCAGCCATTCTGCAGCCGCCGTTCTTCGACCCCGAGGCCGACGACGCGGCGAACTACGGCGGCATCGGCGCCGTCATCGGGCACGAGATCGGGCACGGGTTCGACGATCAGGGCGCCAAGTACGACGGCGACGGGAACCTCGTCGACTGGTGGACCGACAGCGACCGTACCGAATTCGGCAAGCGGACAACGGCATTGATCGAGCAGTACAACTCGTTCGAGCCCAAGGCGCTACCGGGACATCACGTCAACGGAGAATTCACCATCGGTGAGAACATCGGCGACCTCGGCGGATTGTCGATCGCCGTCGAGGCGTACCGAATTTCGTTGGACGGCAAGGATGCGCCCGTCATCGACGGTCTGACCGGTCTGCAACGAGTGTTCTTCGGCTGGGCGCAGGTGTGGCGGACCAAGGCACGTGACGCCGAGGCGCTGCGCCGGTTGTCCATCGACCCGCACTCCCCGCCCGAGTTCCGCTGCAACGGTGTGGTGCGCAACCTCGACAGCTTCCACGAGGCGTTCGAGCTCACCGAGCAGGACGAGCTGTTCCTCGACCCGTCGGAGCGAGTGCGAATCTGGTAGGGCGTTCCGCCCTAGCTCACCGCCAGGATCTTGATCGCGAAGATCAGGCTGTCGCCCGCTTCGATTCCCGCGCGGGGCTGACCGTTCGGGTATCCGTCGGCGGCGTTGGTGGCGACCGCCACCGTGGACCCGACGGTCTGGCCTGCGATCGCCTTCTGGAAGCCGGCGACGACACCGTCGAGCGGGAACTCGATGGGTGCCCCACGCTCGTAGCTGCTGTCGAAGGTAGATCCGTCGCGGCCGTTGACTCCGGCGTAGCAGACGGACACGGTCGCGTCGTCGGCGACGACGGGCCCGTCTCCGACGCTCAGGGTCTTGACCTGGGTCTCGGTGACGCCGAACGGCGGCGTCACGGTTACCGCGGGCGCCGTGGTGTCGGTCGATCCGATCACGGCGATGCTGCCGGTGTCGCCGGAAAGGGTCCACTCGGGTGTGCCACCGGCCGCCGGTGCCGCACTGGGGCAGGTGCTGGCCGCCGACGGTGCCGCGCTGGTGGACGCGGCGGCCGCAGTGGTGGTCGAGGTCGCGGCCGGCGTGTCCGAGTCGCTGCTGCACGCACCGAGAAGAAGGGCGAGCGACAGGGTGGACGTGGCGACGAGTGCGCGGGTTCTTCTCACGCCCGTCACGCTACAGCCGACCACGGCGGCACTGCTGGGCCGATACCGTTCGCTGCACGCGGGATCCCGCGCATTCGTGACGGTATCGGCCCGCCTGTTCCGCTCAGATCCGGTCGCCGCTCACCCCGTCGAAGAAGTAGACCTCGGAAGCGACCGGCTGCAACGACAGCGTGTCCCCCGCCGCGAAGCGTTGCCGACGGTCCACCCGCACAACGACTTTGCCCACGGCGTTCGGGCCGGTCGCGTACACGAAGGACTCGCTTCCCAGTTCCTCGACCAGGTCCGTCGTCACCTCGAGCGCACCGGGTGATCCGCTCGAGACGATGTTCCACGACTCGGGCCGGACTCCGACGGTCACCCGTCCGGTCGCCGCCCGTGGAGCCGGAACGCGGAGCGCACCGACTTCGGCTACCCCTCCGACGACGTCCGCTCCGATCAGGTTCATGGCGGGCGAGCCGATGAACGATGCGACGAACGTGTTCACGGGATTGTCGTACAGCTCGCGGGGAGCCGCGATCTGTTGCAGTTCCCCATCCAGCATCACCGCCACCCGATCACCCATCGTCATGGCTTCGACCTGATCGTGCGTGACGTAGACGGTGGTGGTGCCGAGCCGTCGCTGCAGTCCCGCGATCTGCGAACGCGTGCTGACCCGAAGCTTGGCGTCGAGGTTGGACAGCGGTTCGTCCATGCAGAACACTTTGGGCTGGCGCACGATCGCGCGGCCCATGGCCACGCGCTGACGCTGTCCACCGGACAGCTTGCCCGGCTTGCGGTCCAGGAGCGGTTCGAGCTCGAGGATGCGCGCGGCCTCCTGCACACGAATGTCGGTGTCCGCTTTGCTCATTCCAGCGTTGCGGAGCGCGAAACCCATGTTGGCGGCGACCGTCATGTTCGGGTACAGCGCGTAGTTCTGGAACACCATGGCAACGTCTCGTGCCTTGGGGGCCAGCGACGTCACGTCGGCACCACCGATGTCGATGCGCCCGCTCTCCACCGCTTCGAGACCGGCGAGCATCCGAAGCGAGGTCGACTTGCCGCATCCGGACGGCCCGACGAGAACGATGAATTCACCGTCCTCGATGTCGAGTTCCAAGGACTTCACGGACAGGTCCGGTGCCCCGGGGTACCGATGCGATACCCCGGCGAAGTGAACTGCCGCCATTACTTCGGCAGCTTCGGCGTGATCTGGCGGTCGATGATCTGCTGCAGCTGGTCCTGAACGCTGGAGAAGGTGGCGGTGACGTCGGCGTTCTGCAGTGCGATCTGCTCGAGGCCGGTGCCGATGATCTTGTCGCCGCCGGGCACGAACACGCGGGCGTAGTCCTGTGAGCGCGTGCGGGAGAGCTGGTCGACGGCCGTCTTGGAGTTCGGGTTCGCCTGCAGGAACGCCACTTCGCTGGCGTCGGTCTGAGCGGATTTGCGCACCGGCATGTAGCCGACGTTCTGCGAGAAGTACGCCGTGTTCTGAGCGTTGGTGTAGAAATCGATGAACTTCAGCGCGTTGACCTTCCGGTCGTCGGCGATGTTCGCGGGGATCGCGAGACCGGCTCCACCCGTCGGGCATCCGGGGGTGCCGTCGACTGCGGGAAGGAAGGCGGTGCCGATGTCGAATTTCGCGTTCTTGGTGATGCCCGAGAGGTCACCGGTCGAGGCGATGGTGGAGCCGAGGATGCCGGCGGCGAAGTCGTTCGCGATGTCGTTCGAGACGGCCGCGTACTTCTTGGTGTGGATCATGTCCTTGAGGAAGTTGCCGGCCGTGACGGTGCGCTCGTCGGTGAACTTCAGGTCGAACTGATCGGAGTAGGACCCGCCGAACGTCCAGATCGGACCCTCGAACGTCCAGCCGAGGTAGTCGGTGGCGTTGCCCCACCCGTGAGCGAGCTTGCCGTTGCCGACGACGCGCTGCAGCTCCGGGCCCCACTGGTCGAATTCCTGCCAGGTGGCCGGACCACGGTCGGGAAGGCCGGCTGCGGACCAGACGGCCTTGTTGTAGTAGAACAGCGGCGTCGACCGGGCGTACGGGAGCGCCCAGGTCTTGTCGTTCCACTTGTAGTCGGCCAGAAGCGAATCCACGTAGTCGCTGGTGTCCACGCCTGCCGAGGGGAAGACGTCGCTGAGCGGAGTGATCGCACCGAGGAGTGCGAAGTTGAACCACCACACGTCCGACAGCACCACGACGTCGGGCAGCGAACCGCCGGAGAGGGCGGCGTTGAACTTCTGCGCGATCTCCTCGTAGTTCTTGCCGCCGTCGATGAGGTCGACCTTCATGCCGGGGTTGGCGGCCTCGTAGCGCGAGATCAGTTCCTTCTCCACGTCGGTGGAACTGCCGGGGTGACTCGACCAGAACGTGATGGTGTTCGTGTCGCCACTCGCGGCCGGCGTCGAGCTCCCGCCCGAACCCGCACAGGCAGCGAGAGCCGCAGCAGCAGTGGCGGTTCCGGCCAGGCCGAGAAAACCACGACGAGACAGAACGGTCATGTGAATACTCCTGGAGATAGAAAGGAAATCAGCCTTTGACCGCACCGGAGGTGAGGCCCTTGATCATGTGACGTTGGAGTGCGAGGAAGACGATCAGGATGGGGATCATGGTCAGAATGGTCCCGGCCATCACCGGTCCCCAGTTGGTGACGCCGTCGTTGTTCTGCAACTGGGTGAGTCCGACCGGCAGAGTCGCGCGACTGGCGTCGTCGGCCATCAGGAACGGCCACAGATATTCGTTCCACTCGTTGACGACGGTGATGGTGGCGAACGCGACCATTGTCGGGCCCGAGATGGGCAGGACCACGCGCGTGAGCAACCTGATCGGCCCGGCCCCGTCCATCCGCGCGGCCTCGATGATCTCCGAGGGGATGGACAGGAAGTGGTTGCGCATGAGGAACGTACCGAAGGCGACACCGGCCAGCGGGACGATGATGCCCTGGAAGGTGTTGCGCCAGCCGAGTTCTGCGACCAGAGCGTAGTTGGAGATGACGGTGATCTGGTTCGGCACCATCAGCGCGGCGATGATCACGAGGAAGACGACGTTCTTGCCGGGGAAGCGGAGGAACACCAATCCGTAGGCGCTGAGCACACCGAGTGCGAACTTCACGACGGCGAGCACGCTGGTGACCACGAGGGAGTTGCGGAGGAAGGTCCAGAACGGGACGGTCGAGGTGGCGTCCGAGTAGTTCTGGGGACGGAACAGTCCCGGCCACCAGTCGGCGGGCTGCACGTAGATGTCGGGTCGTTCCTTGAAGGAGGTCAGCACGATCCAGAACAGCGGCAGGCCCACCATGAGGATGACGACCACCATGGCCAGGTATCCGAAGACGTTGGCCCCGCGTCGCTTCGACTCGGTCTTGTCCTGTTCCGACACAACAGGTTCGGCGAGAAGGGTCATCGTGCGTCACCCCGATCCATGATGCGTACCTGCACGACGGTGACGATCAGGAGAACAAGGAACATGATGGTCGCCACCGTTGCTCCGTATCCCGCTCGGAAATTGCGGAACGACTCCTCGTACACCTGGTAGACCATCGTGGTGGTGCCGGTACCGAGCGGTCCGCCCCGGGTCATGACGTTGATGATGTCGAACACCTGCAGCGAGTTCAGCATGACGGTGATGGAGAGGAAGAATGTGGTGGGGCGTAACTGCGGAAGCACGACGCGCGTGAAGGACGTCCACCGGCTCGCGCCGTCGATCTGCGCGGCCTCCGTCAGGTCTTGCCGAAGTCCCTGCAGCGCAGCGAGATAGATGACGAAGGCGTAGCCGAGGTTCTTCCAGATGTAGGTCACGGTGATCATGAACAGGGCCCATTTCGGGTCCTGGTAGAAATCCGGGACGCCGGTGATCCCGATCCGTCGCATCAGGTCTTGGATGAGGCCGAAGTTCGGGTCGAACACGAACTGGAAAGCGACACCGATCGCCGCACCGGAGATGACGAACGGTGCGAACACGGCAGAACGGACAATGTTGCGTCCCTTCAGCTTCCGATCGAGCAGGAGGGCGAGGGCGAGGCCGAGGGCCATACTGCCCACCACCGCCGCGATGGTGAAGACGACGGTGTTCGAGACGATCTGCCAGGTGTCGCTGCGGGAGATCCATTCCCGGTAGTTGGCGAGGCCGAGGAAGGTCGCCGTCGGCGAGCTGATGTTCCAGTCGAAGAACGAGAGCCTGATGTTGTCGACGAGCGGGCGGTACGTGAAGACCGCCAGCAGAACGAGATTGGGGCCGACGAGCACGAAGAACAGGGCGTAGTCACGCCAGGGGCGTCGGAGGAACGAGCGCTGATCGGGAGGAAGGTCCGGAAGCGTCCGCTGGGGAGCGGTTCTCACTCGGTGGACTCTGCTGGCCCTGCACGAACGGATGGTGAACGGCGGAGTCCGCCGGGTTTAACACTGCACTACGTGCTCGGGTGTGAAAAAGAGTCCTCCTGCACTCTTTTTCACACCCGTGTGCGAAGCGCCTAGTTCCAGTCGCCGAGGCCATCCCCGCGGTTCAGGACGCCACCCGATGTATTCACGACCACGACCGGATCGCCCTTCTGGGCGTTCTCGAAGAACCACTTGCCGTCCTCGGTGCTCACGTTCAGGCAACCGTGGCTCGCGTTGTAGCTGCCCTGCGCGTCGACCGACCAGGGTGCCGCGTGAACGAAGATGCCGCTATTGGAGATTCGCGTGGCGTATTCGACGTACGTCCGGTAGCCCTCGGGTGAGTCGACCGGAACTCCGTAGGTGGAGGAGTCCATGTACATGTCGCGGAAGCGCTCGCCGACGATGTACGTGCCGTTCGGCGTCTCGTGTCCGCCCTTGCCCATCGAGGTCGGCATGGTCTTCACGACCTCGCCGTTGCGGGTGATCGTGATCTGGTGCGTGTTGTCGTCCGCGGTGCTGACGATGGCGTCGCCGATGTGGAACGTCGACACGGTGCCGCCCGCGTCCACCTTCACGTCGGTTCCGGCCGGCCAGAAGGCTTCCGGGCGCCAGCGGACCTGCTTGTCACCGAACCAGTAGAAGTGTCCGGGCACGTTCGCCGAGTTGGTGATCGCGATGGCACGCTCCGCGGTGGCGTGGTCGGTGACCGGCGACCCGAAGCGAATGATGATCGGCTGAGCAACGCCGACGGTTTCGCCGCTGGCCGGGTTGATCGACGGCGCGGAGAAGTTGGCGGGCGCGGTGGGAGCAACGGCGGGAGCGGCCGGCGCGAGCGGAGCTGCAGGCTGACCGGGCAATGGCTCGGTGATGCCGGGAATGACAGGCAGCGGAATGTCCGGGCCACCGGGGAAGAGAGGGACGGCGCCGGCGGGTGCGGCGACGGCGAGTCCGAGGACGGCGGCACCGACAACTCCCACTGCGGCCCTTCCCAGTGCAGCCCTGGAGACGCGTCGATTCCATGTCATCGGTTCTGTACCTGCTTCTTTTCGTGTGTTCGTGGCCGGACGAGCACAGTCATTAACACACACGCGGTGCCTCGAAGCGAATTCACCGGGCCGAAACTGTGGGTCCGTGGTGGCGAACCGCACGCCGACGTGTAATGCTTCGTGTTTCAGACTTCTGTCAAACACGCGGCGGCTGTCGAAATCGAAACTAGCGCGCCGAGTCGGGTGCGCAGCGACGAAGTCGACCACGACGTACGCGTCCCTAGACGGAAGGAGTTCGACATGACCGACCGACCGCCGACATTCCTGGGACAGGCGAGCGGTGAGGGCCTTCGGGCACTCCTGGGTCCGGACAGCCTTCGCACGTCGTTTCAGCTGATCGCCGACCTCCAGACGGACTCCGTCGTCGGGTACGAGGCGGTGGTGCGTGGGCCCGAGGGTTCGGCGTTCGAAGAGCCGGAAGCGCTTGCGTCGGCCGCCAAGTCGATGGGCATGGTTGCGGACCTGGACGCGGCCCGCTGGAACGGGGCGCTGGCCGAGGCCGCAGCCGCATCCCTTCCCCGCGAGCTGCCACTCTTCATCGCCGTCGATCCAGATTCGATCACCGATCTTCCCGACCTCCGGCACCACCCGCACGGCGGCGCCGTTCTGAAGTTCGACGAGACCGCGCTGATCCGACGACCCGCGCACCTCATGCGCGTGGTCACCGAGGTTCGCCGACTGGGATGGGCGATCGCGGTCGACCACGTCGGCGTGCGGTCGGAATCGCTCGCGTTGCTTCCGCTGCTCGAGCCGGATGTCGTCAAACTGGACCGCTCCCTGATCGGCACCCGCCCGAACCGCCTCACCGCGCGAGCGGTGAATGCCGTTGCAGCGCAGGTGGAACGGACGGGTGCGATCGTCATGGCCGAGGGCGTCGACACGCAGCGCATCCGCCTCAACGCCGAGGCCATGGGTGCTCGCGTCGGCGAGGGCGCACTGTTCGGTTCCACGACTCACCTCGGCGCCGAACTGCGGCCGGTGGGGTCGCCGCTGGAGTTCCACTCGTCGTCCGATCGGGGCGCGATTCCCATGTCGTCGCCGTACCAACTGGCCGCCGCCGGCCGCGACGTGCGCCGAGCGTCGAAGCGGCTGCTCATCGAGATCAGCAAGAATCTCGAGGCGATGGCGACCGACAGTCAACAGACGGCGCTGATGCTCGGCACGTTCCAGGACGTGTATCACTTCACGCCACTGACGGGACGGCGCTGGGAGCTCATGGCCACCAACGCCGCCCTCGTCGGCGCGCTTGCCGACGGCATGGGCACCGAGCCGGCGCCCAAGGTCAGAGGCGCCTCGCTGGCCTCGGAAGACCCCGTGCGAGCCGAGTGGGACGTCGTCGTTCTGACACCACACTTCTCGGCCGTTCTGGCGGCGCGCGACGTGGGCGACACCGGTCCCGACATGGACAGGCGGTTCGACTACGTGCTCTCGCACGACCCCCGCCTGACCGTCGAGTGCGCACGGTCGCTGCTGTCGCGACTCCCCCCGGAACGATCCGGCAGCTAGGCCGGCAGCGCCACGTCCACTGGTTCGATGACGCGGTGTACGAACCGCATCTTCTCGAGCACGTGCGGCGGCAACACGAACGGGTACAGGTCCTGGTGGCCCATCGACCGGTTGATCTGGTTCAGCGCCCACGTCAGCGGTAACCACCACTCGATCAGTCGATCGAAGCCGACGTCACCCGGGAGCGGGCTCTCGATCGTCGACCCTGCCGGCGCCATTCCGAAGGCTGCGGCGGTGTCGATCGTGTCCCTGATGTGGAGGTAGTGCGCGAACGTTTCCGCCCAGTCCTCGGCCGGGTGCATGGTCGCGTACGAGGAGACGTAGTTCTGCTCCCAGCCGGCCGGCGCACCTTCGCTGTAGTGGCGATCGAGTGCGGCCTGGTAGTCGTCGTCGGGGTTGCCGAACAGTCCCTCGAAGTCGGCGCGGTACTCGCCGGTTCCGATCAGCACCATCTGATAGAAGTGGCCGATCTCGTGGCGGAAGTGACCCACCAAGGTGCGGTACGGCTCGCTCATCGACACGCGCAGCTGTTCGCGATGCACGTCGTCGCTCTCGGCCAGGTCGAGCGTGATCAGCCCGTTGTCGTGGCCGGTCATCACCTGCTGGTTCGCGCTGGAGAGCAGATCGAAGGCGAGACCGGTCTCGGGCTGATCGTCGCGGCCGATGATCGGAAGCTTCAACTCGTCGAGTTCGAGGATCACGCGTCGCTTGGCGGTCTCGGCGGCGGCGTACTCGGCCATGGCGACGGTGTCCGTGTCTGCGGGACGGGTGCGGGTCAACTTGCAGGAGGTGCACAGGATGTCGCCGGTACTGGTGTCGACGAGCCAGTTGCAGGCGGCAACGCCCAGGTTTCCGCAGATGTGCCACACCGTCTCGTCGACGGTGACGTCGGACTTGTCGTCCAGAACGAGCAGCGCACGGCTCGGAAGATGGAATCCGAGGGGAGAGTTGCAGTGCAGACACACCGAGTTCTCGAAGGAGAGTCGCTGGCCGCACTTGCGGCAGACGAAGTCACGCATGGGTGGGAAACCTTTCTTGACGTTGGGAGAAGAGGACGACCGACCCATCGGAGCAGGTGCGCGGGTCCGAGTACCCAACCCGCGCACGTTCAACCCCGCGGAACGGCCATGTGACCTGCTCAACTGTTTGAATCTCGCCCGGCGCGTCAATCCCTCCTCCATGACTAACACGACAGCTTCGTACACCGTGCCAGGGATGTCGACCGAGGACGGCACCAAGGTCGCCGCGCTTCTGCAGGATCGCCTCAATGCGTTGAACGATTTGCACCTGACGCTCAAGCACATCCACTGGAACGTCGTCGGTCCGAACTTCATCTCCGTGCACGAGATGCTCGACCCACAGGTCGAGGCCGTGCGCGGGTTCGCCGACGAGGTCGCCGAGCGCATCGCCACCCTCGGCGGGTCCGCCAAGGGCACACCGGGCACGATCGTCAACGAGCGCAAGTGGGACGACTACTCCATCGGCCGCGCACCCGCGATCGACCACCTCGGTGCCCTCGACCTCGTCTACACCGGCGTCATCTCCGATCACCGCAACGCGATCGAGGAGACCGGCGACGTCGACCCCGTCACCGAGGACCTGCTGATCGGACAGAGCGGTCAGCTCGAACTGTTCCACTGGTTCGTCCGCGCCCACCTCGAGAACGCCGGCGGCCAGCTCTCGACCGCCGGTGCGTCCAGTGAGAAGGAAGCAGCCGACAAGGCCTGATTTCCAGCAGTACTCGACAGCCGCGTTCCTTCGGGGACGCGGCTGTTCTCGTGTGTGGGGAACGAATTGCGTCCTCCCGCTGTTGGTCGCGCTGTACCAACCGGCGAGAAAAGGGACAATCCACGCATGGCCGACCCCATCACACTGCGCTCCGAACGACCGCGCTCCCAGCGATTGCGAAGTCTCGTCGATCGAGTCGCGGCCGCACGGCGCGAGGACAACGGCACGCTGTCCGCCGTGTTCCTTCTCGTCGCCACCGTCGTCGCCCTCGTGTGGGCGAACTCGCCGTGGGGCGCCACCTACACCTCGTTCTGGCACACCCCGCTGTCGATCCAGATCGGCAGTCGCGGAATCGAACTCGACCTACAACACTGGGTGAACGACGGGTTGATGGCGCTGTTCTTCTTCGTCGTCGGCCTCGAGGTCAAGCGTGAGTTCGCGATGGGTGAACTGCGCGACAGATCGCGGGCCGCCATTCCCATCGTCGCCGCGATAGCCGGGCTCGCACTACCCGCAGCGCTCTACCTGGTGCTGAACCCGTCCGGCGAGGCCGCGAGCGCCTGGGGCGTGGTCATCTCGACCGACACCGCGTTCCTCCTCGGCACCCTTGCCATCATCGGGCCCGAACGTGCCGTTCGCCTGCGAATCTTCCTGCTCACCCTGGCCGTGGCCGACGACGTGGGCGCGCTCGCGATCATCGCGTTCTTCTACACCGAGGACCTGTCGGTCACTCCCCTGATCGTCTCGCTCGTCGGGCTTGCGCTGATCGCATCCCTGCGGCAGCTGAAGGTGTGGCGAGGTGCCGGTTACGGGGTCGTCTCGCTGGTCACCTGGGTCGCGATGTACTTCTCCGGAGTGCATCCCACCTTGGCCGGGGTCATGATCGCACTGATCCTGCCCGTGTACCCACCGCGGCGACGCGAAGTCGAACGCGCGTCCGACCTCGCCCGTGCGTTCCGCCAGTCTCCTAGTCCGGAGTACGCGCGGGCCGCACGCCTCGGAATGGAACAAGCCGTGTCCGTCAACGAGCGGCTCATGCGCCTCTACCAGCCGTACACCGCGTTCATCATCGTTCCGATCTTCGCGCTCGCCAACGCGGGGGTCGTCCTGAGCAGTGACACGCTCCGCGCGGCGGCCACCTCGCCGATCACCTGGGGAATCGTGCTGGGGCTGGTCGGCGGTAAGTTCATCGGAATCACCGGCGCAACAGTGGCATTCGCGCGAGCCAGGCGCGGTAGCCTGACCCCCGGTCTGACCATCCCGCAGGTGGCCGGTGGAGCTGCGCTCTCCGGTGTCGGTTTCACCATCTCGTTGTTCATCGTCGACCTCGCGCTACCGAACCAGGCACTGGCCGACGAGGCGCGCGTCGGCGTCCTCCTCGCGTCCGTTCTCGCTGTCGTGTTGGGCGCCATCGTGTTTCGAGTCGGAAACCGGTTCTCACCGCCCCCGGCAGAACCGCCCACCACGCTGCTGCGGCGGGTCGACCCGAAGCGAGATCACATTCGAGGCAGGGTCGACGCTCCGCTGACAATCGTCGAGTACGGCGACTTCGAGTGCCCGTTCTGCAGCAAGGCCACCGGCTCCACCCGCGAAGTGCAGGCGCACTTCGGCGGTGAGGTTCGATACGTCTTCCGGCACTTCCCTCTCGACGACTACCACCCGCACGCCCGGCACGCCGCACAGGCATCGGAAGCGGCTGCCGCGCAGGGCAAGTTCTGGGAAATGCACGACACGCTGTTTCTGCACAGCGACGCCCTGGAGCCCGACGACATCGACGGGTACGCCGCCGAGTTGGGACTGGATCTGGAACGTTTCGAGGAGGACATTCGCACCGGCGACTTCGCCACGCGCGTGCTGGACGACGATCTCGACGCGCTCACCAGCGAGCTGCCCGGAACGCCGACGTTCTATCTCGGCGTTGCCGGCTCGAAACCGAAGCGGCACAACGGTCCCCACGACGCGGCGACGATCATCAGGGAGCTCGAGGCGTTACGCGCGGGAAGGCCGGAGGCCGGTCGGGAATCAGACGGAAGGCCGGAGGCCGGTCGGGAATTAGACGGAAGGCCGGAGGCCGGTCGGGAATCAGACGCGTGAACCGTCGTCCTCCCAGTTGGCGGCAACCTTCTTGCTGGGCTGCACGCGGGGAGGTTCGCCCGGCATCTTCGGGTAGTCCGGGGGGTAGTTGAGTTCGACCGGGTTCGCATCCCAGAGGTCGAGCAGAGGCTGGATGGAGTGGAATGTCGAATCCATGTCGCTCCACGGATCGCCGTCGCTCGCAACCTTGTCCGGCACCGTGAAGAGGTTGAACTCGTGCGGATCATCGACGTCGGCCAACTCGGACCACGTCAGCGGAGTCGACACCGTCGCACCCTGGACCGCGCGGAGCGACCACGCCGCGGCGATGGAGCGGTCGCGGCAGTTCTGGTTGTAGTCGACGAAGATGCGCTCGCCGCGCTCCTCCTTCCACCAGGCGGTCGTGGTGCCGCTGTCACGCTTCTCGAGTTCTCGACCGAGGGCGATCGCCGCGTGCCGCACGTCGACGAAGTCCCATCGCGGCTCGATGCGGACGTACACGTGCACGCCGCGGTTGCCGGATGTCTTGCAGTAGCCGGTCATTCCGAGATCCGCCAGCAGTTCGCGGGTCACGCCGGCCACCCGCACGACGTCGGCGAACGTGGTGCCGGGCTGCGGGTCGAGGTCGATGCGCAACTCGTCCGGCTGATCGAGGCTTGCCGGGTCGTCCGTCTTGCGCACCGCCCAGGGATGGAACGCGATGGTTCCCATCTGAGCGCACCAGACGGCGACGGCGATTTCCGAAGGACACAACTCGGCCGCCGTGCGACCGGAGGGGAACGTGATGGACGCGGTCCGGGCGTAGTCAGGGGCGCCCTTCATCAGCCGTTTCTGATAGAAACCGTCGGCGTCCTTGTCGCCGGGGCCCAGCGCGAGGTGCATACCAGGGTGCACGCCTCCAGGCCACCGCTCCAGCGCAGTGGGCCGGTTTCCGAGAATGCGCATGAGCGGCTCACCGACTGCCACAACGTATTCGGCAACCATCTTCTTGGTCACCGACGGCGTGCGGTCCGTCGGAGGGTAGATCTCACGGTCCGGATTGGTCACCCGGACCAATCGCTCCCCGCCGTCGGGCGTGGGCGCCGCGATCTCGATCGCCTTGGCGGCCATCACTTACCTTCCAACACGTCGGAGAGGTCGTATTTCGTCGGCACCTCGAGCTGATCGTACGTGCAGGACAACGGGTCTCGGTCCGGACGCCACCGCAGGAACCGTGCTGCGTGCCGCAACCGGTGTTTCTCCATCTGGTCGTACGCCACTTCCACCACGCGCTCGGGCCGAAGCGGAATCCACGTCCGGTCGATGCCGTTGCGCCAGCGAGTCTGTTCGCCGTCCGCCACCACGTCGTCACCGACACGCAGCGGTTCCAACTCGGCCAGATACTCCAGACGCTTGGCGTCGGTGAACGCCGAAGCACCGCCGATGAACTGGATCTGACCGCCGGAATACAACCCCAGCAGCATCGATCCGATACCGTTGCCCGACTTGTGAATTCGGTAACCGATCAGCACACAATCGGCAGTTCTCGCGTGTTTGACCTTGACCATCTCGCGCTTGTTCGGCACATACGTTCCGTCGAGACGCTTCGCCACGACGCCGTCGAGGCCGGCGCCTTCGAAGCGCTCGAACCAGTCCGTGGCCACCGAGGCGTCTGCGGTGGCGGTGGTGACATGGCACATCGGATGACTCCGACCGGCCTGCGGCCTGCCCGCCCCCGTCCCGGCGATGTCGAGGAGAGCCGCGCGGCGGGCCTCGAACGGACGCGAGGTGTAATCGTCGTCCCCGAGGGCGAGAAGATCGAAGCCGATGAACTGCGCCGGCGTCTTCTCCGCAAGCATGCGAACACGGCTGTCCGCCGGATGAATTCGTTCGGAGAGCGAGTCCCAGTCCAGGCGTGACGACCCGTCCTTCTCGAGGGCGACCACCAGCTCCCCGTCGACGACGCATCTGTCCGGAAGTTCCGCGCGAACGGCGTCGACCATTTCCGGGAAATAGCGCGCGAGGTCCTTGCCCCCACGGGAACCGAGAACCACCTCGTCGCCGTCACGAAAGACGATCGTGCGGAATCCGTCCCACTTCGGTTCGTAGGACCACACCGGGTCACCCGAGTCGGGCTGCGGCGGGACCACCTTCGCCGCTTTGGCGAGCATGGGTTGCAAAGGCGGCGCTACAGGCAGATCCACCAGCCGATTCTGTCACGTCCGACCTTTACCGGTACCGGAGAACGGCGGCATACCTCATAATTCGAACCGACTGTCTTGCGTCGAATCTCTGGAGTGCGCGATGAGTGTTTCGTTCCGACCTGCACGTGCGGCCCTCGCGGCCGTCGCCATCGCGTCGGCCTTCGTTCTGGTCGGCTGCGGGTCGACGATCGAAGGCAACCCCGTCGCGCAGGCAGGGATCGTGCCGGCCACCGGCAGCTCACCGAGCACCGGCAGTTCACCGAGCAGCACCGCCACCCCGGGCACCACCGCGCCTCCGGTGACCGGAATCGACGAGGGGGGTGACGTGGACATCGACGTGGAAATCGGTGATTGCGTCGAACTCGGCGGAACCATCTCGGACGCAACCATCGACAACGCCGTGTGTGGATCACCCGAGTCCAACTACCGGGTCGTGGCGAAGGTGCCGTCCGGTGATCAGTGCGGGTCGGACGTCGATCAGTACTACTACGAGACGTATCGGGGTGTGGAGCAGGGCGCTCTGTGCCTCGACATCGATTACGTGGTCGGCGGCTGCATGGACGTGGGGACCCCGGACCCCACCCGAATCGACTGCGACGAGAGCGCGATCGACGGGGTTCGCGTGACCGAGATTCTGACCGGCACCACCGACGTGGACTCGTGCGCGGACCCGGCCACCTACGGATACACCCACGACGAGCGCAATTTCGTCGTGTGCGTCGAGGAGCTGTGACGGTCCCTCTGAAGACCGGGCGCGGCCGATGGATCGTCGCCGCCACCGTCCTCGGATCCTCCCTGGCGATGCTCGACTCCACTGTCGTGAACATCGCGCTACCGGACATCGGAGCCGATCTCGACGCACAGGTACAGGGCCTGCAGTGGACGCTCAGCGGATACACCCTGACCCTGGCCGCATTCATTCTTCTCGGCGGATCGTTGGGTGACAGATTCGGCCGTCGACGCGTGTTCATCCTGGGGACGGTGTGGTTCACGGCCGCGTCGTTGCTGTGCGGGCTCTCCCCCAACATCGAAACTCTCGTCGCCGCCCGAATTCTGCAGGGTGTCGGTGCGGCGCTGCTCACTCCGGGAAGCCTGGCGCTCATTTCCGCGTCGATCGACCCCGACGACCGTGGGGCGGCCATCGGCCTGTGGTCCGGGCTCGGCGGAGTCGCGTCGGCTGCGGGGCCCTTGCTGGGCGGGTGGCTCGTCGAGGTGGCCGGGTGGCGGACGGTGTTCCTGATCAACGTGCCGCTCGCAATCGCCGTGGTGTTCGTGGCGGCGCGTCACGTGCCGGAAAGTCTCGACCCGGAGGCGCCGAAGAAGCTGGACTTCGTCGGCGCTGCGGTCGGAGCGTTCGCGCTTGCGGGTCTGACGTACGGACTGATCGAGACCCAGCTCGTTCCCGCCCTCGCCGGCATCGTCGCGCTCGGGTTGTTCGTGTGGCTGGAACGACGCAGCGACCACCCGCTCGTGCCGCCGACGCTCTTCTCGTCCCGCGTCTTCGTCGCCGCGAACCTGGTGACGTTCGCCGTCTATGCGGCCCTCGGCGGGGTGTTCTTCCTGCTGTTGCTGCAACTGCAGATCGTGGTCGGGTATTCGCCGCTCGCAGCGGGACTGTCGACCCTCCCGATCACCGCCTTGATGCTGGTCCTGTCGTCCCGCGCCGGAGCTTTGGCGTCACGAATCGGTCCGCGACTCCCCTTGACCGTCGGGCCCGTCGTCGCCGCTGCCGGGCTGCTGCTGATGACCCGAATCGATCAGGGTGCGTCCTACGTCGGCTCCGTGCTACCCGCTGTCGTCGTGTTCGGGCTGGGACTCTCGACCCTGGTCGCGCCGTTGACCACGGCTGTCCTGGCGGCCGCACCGACCGAGCACGCCGGTACGGCGTCGGGAGTGAACAACGCAGTCGCGCGAACCTCTCAACTGCTTGCGGTCGCCGCCCTGCCCGCGCTGGCAGGAATCGCCGGTGCGGACTACGACCGGCCCGACGTGTTCGACGCCGGCTTCCAGACGTCCATGCTGGTCTGCGCCGGGCTGCTGGTGGTCGGCGGGGCCATCGCCGCCGTCATGATCCGTGCGCCGCGACGCGGAGCCGCGTCGACGGTTCACTGCGACGTGAGCGGGCCCCGCCTCACCCGCTGATCATTCTGCGAGACAGGCGATTCCAGGATCCGCTCGCAGGTTGGCGAGCGCGCTACGGATGCGTGATTTCATCGTCGACACGGGGATGCCCATGCGATCGGCCGCCTCGGCATAGGTCAGACCCTCGAAGAACGCCATGAACAGGCATTCACGCTGCCGGAGGGACAGATCACCGAGCGCGCTCATCACCGGTCGGCGATCGAGGAAGCTGGCGGAGGCGTCGTTCGGCGTCCCGAGAGCGTCGTCGAGCATGGCGTACCGAGATTCGCGATCGGACCGCGACTGCTCGGACCGGACCCGGTCGATGGCCCTGCGATGCGCCATCGTGACCAACCACGCGCTGGGTGATCCGCTTGCGCGAGAGAAGGATGGGGCCTTCTGCCAGACCTCGAGGTAGACGTCTTGGACGCACTCCTCGGTGAACCCGCGGTCGCGCAGGACGCGGAGCACTGCACCGTAGACACGGGTGGATGTTGCGTCGTAGAACTGAGCAAAGGCCTGACGGTCACCGCGCCCGATAGCTTCGAGCAGGCTGGACAGTTCGGCCACGGAGTACTGCGTTCGACCATCGTTGATCGAGTCACGTTGTGCGAGTGACGAGTTCATAGCAGGTACCTCGATTCACGACCCTACTGATGTATTGATCGTGTACCCGATCGTGCCAGCGCTACTCGTCGGTACCGCATCGCAAGTGTAGCGATAAGGTCACCGATGTATAACGGATCGGTAACGAGAATCGGTTGTCGCAACCGTTCCGCAGGACCACGCCGACAGGGTGGATCTGCGACCGGTCTAGGGTTTTCGATCATGAGTGCAGGTGCAGAGAACGACATCAAGCCACGCAGTCGCGACGTCACCGACGGACTGGAGAAAACCGCTGCTCGCGGCATGCTTCGCGCCGTCGGGATGGGTGACGCCGACTGGGGCAAGTCGCAGATCGGTGTTGCGTCGTCCTGGAACGAGATCACCCCGTGCAACCTCTCCCTGGATCGTCTCGCGAAGGCGGTCAAGGAGGGTGTTCACACCGGCGGTGGCTACCCCCTCGAGTTCGGCACCATCTCCGTCTCCGACGGCATCTCCATGGGCCACGAGGGCATGCACTTCTCCCTGGTCTCGCGTGAGGTCATCGCCGACAGCGTCGAGACGGTCATCAGTGCCGAGCGTCTCGACGGCTCCGTTCTTCTCGCCGGATGCGACAAGTCGCTCCCCGGAATGCTGATGGCGGCGGCGCGGCTCGATCTCGCCAGCGTCTTCCTCTACGCCGGATCGACACTCCCCGGCTTCGCAACTCTGTCCGACGGCAGCGAGCACCAGGTCACCATCATCGACGCCTTCGAGGCGGTGGGCGCGTGCTCGCGCGGCCTGATGTCCCGCGAGGACGTCGACACGATCGAGCGCGCCATCTGTCCTGGCGAGGGCGCCTGCGGCGGTATGTACACCGCGAACACCATGGCCAGCGCCGCCGAAGCCATGGGAATGTCGCTGCCCGGCAGCGCCGCGCCCCCCGCCCCCGACAAGCGGCGCGACGGATTCGCGCGCGCCAGCGGCGAGGCCGTCGTCGAACTTCTCCGCCGGGGCATCACCACCCGCGACATCATGACCAAGGAGGCGTTCGAGAACGCCATCGCCGTCGTCATGGCCTTCGGCGGCTCCACCAACGCCGTGCTGCACCTGCTCGCGATCGCCTACGAAGCGCACGTCGAACTCACGCTCGACGATTTCGTTCGAGTCGGCGCCAAGGTTCCACACCTCGCCGACGTCAAACCGTTCGGCAAGCACGTCATGACGGACGTCGATCGCATCGGCGGCGTCCCCGTGATCATGAAGGCGCTGCTCGACGCCGGCCTGCTGCACGGCGACTGCCTCACCGTCACCGGCGAGACCGTCGCGCAGAATCTCGCGCACATCGCACCCCCCGACCCGGACGGTCTCGTTCTTCGCGCGATGAACAAGCCCATCCACCCGACGGGCGGCATCACGATCCTGAAGGGGTCGCTCGCTCCCGGCGGTGCCGTGGTCAAGTCGGCCGGATTCGATTCCGACGTGTTCGAGGGCACTGCACGGGTTTTCGAACGCGAGCGTGCCGCCATGGATGCGCTCGAGGACGGCACCATCACCGCGGGCGACGTCGTCGTCATCCGCTACGAGGGCCCCAAGGGCGGACCCGGTATGCGCGAGATGCTTGCCATCACCGGCGCCATCAAGGGCGCCGGACTGGGCAAGGACGTCCTGCTCATGACCGACGGCCGCTTCTCCGGAGGCACGACCGGTCTGTGCGTCGGACACATCGCTCCCGAGGCGGTCGACGGCGGACCCATCGCCTTCGTGAAGGACGGCGACAAGATTCGTCTCGACGTGGCCAGCGGCACCTTGGACGTGCTCGTCGACGACGACGAGTTCGCCGCGCGCAAGGAAGGCTGGCAGCCCGCGCCCCCGCGCTACACCCGAGGCGTGCTCGCGAAATACTCGAAGCTGGTCGGCTCGGCGTCGCAGGGAGCAGTCTGCGGCTGACGGGCCCGAGTTACTACAACGGCCCCGGTTTTACAAGGGCATGGCCCAGGCGGAACTCGAACGCTCGTCCGCCCCATGGTCGGTACGGTCGGTGACCGCAGCGAACTCGTAGATGTTTTGCTGCGCCGCTATGGCCACCGGCCAGGGCGACGGGCGCAACAGCGGACGTTCGGCGAGGAACTGCGCCGCGTGCAGTTCGTCCTCGGCGGCTCTCCTACGGCTGCGGGCGACATCACCCAACGCCAGCCGGAGCAGGTTGAGTTGGCCGGTGTCGCTGAGGGCTTCCTCCTCCGCAACCGCCGCCTGCAGTTTCGAGACCTTGGCGGCCAGTTGGTAGATGTTCGGCCGCGCCTCCACCGAGAGGTCCGTCACCGAGCTCGTATGCATAACTGCAACAGACGGTTTGGACGCGGACGGTTGCTCCAGCAGATGTTCGAGTTCGGCAACCTCGCGGGCCGCCCCGTCGGACATCCGCTTCCGGCCGGGGAGCAACAACCCGACGACAACCGCACCGACCCCGAAGACGACGGCCGCAATGATCGAGGTGTGCACGACGGCTCGGTTGAACGCGTCGATCGCATTGACCTCGAGGGTGTTCGCGTAACCCGCGAGAAAGTTGTTCTCGCGCAGAATGTCCGAGACGATCGCCGCGCCCGCGACCGAGTCGCCGGATGCTTCGATTGCCTGTGCGGCCTGCGCCGTCGGCTGACCGTCGGCGCCCCTGCCCGGAAAACCGGTCAGGAACGGGGCGATGCCGCTATGGTACGACGTTGCGAGAATCGAACCCAGAACCGCGATTCCGAAGGAGCCGCCGAGTTCGAGGGCGGTGTCGTTGAGCCCGCCGGCGACGCCCAGCTTGTTGTCCGGAAACTCGCCCATGATGGCGTCGGTACAGGGCGATACAGCCAGGCCGATGCCGAATCCCAACAGGGTCAGTACCGGAACGAAGTCGAGGAACGTTGCGCCGGTGCCGATTCGGACCATCGACGCCACCGCGAGCGTTCCGACGAGCATGCCGGCGGTGACGGTGTACCGCATGCCCAACTTCGGCGTCAGCCACTGGGTGACCGCCGAACCGACGAACACTGCGCCGGCGAGCGGCAGGAGATGCACACCGGTGGCGACGGGACCATAGTCGAGAACGAACTGAAGGTATTGCGCCACATAGTAAATAGCGCCGAAGGTGACGAGAAAAAACAACAGGACGGCAAGCGTCGCACCGGTGAGGACCCGCGAGCGGAAGGCCCGCACGTCGAGAAGCGGGTTCGGATGCCACAGTTCCCAGGCGACGAACGCGGCGATACTCGCCGCTCCGACGACGGCGAACAGTCGCGGACCGTCGGCCCACCCGGAGTGCATTCCTTCGATGATCGCGTATACGACCGATGCCACGCCGACGACCGACAACACTCCGCCGAGCCAATCGATCCGGCCGGGATTCACTGCGCGCGACGGCGGGACGAGCGCGATGGCTGCCACGATCGCGAACACCGTGATGGGCACGTTGATCAGGAAACTCGAACCCCACCAATAGCTTTCGAGCAGCCACCCGGCGAGCAGCGGACCCATCGCGATCGCCAGACCGGACGTCGCCGCCCAGATGGTGACGGCGGTGGCGCGCTCCCGCTTGGGAAACGTTGCGACGAGAAGCGAGAGCGTGGCCGGCATGACGATCGCCGCGGCCACACCCATCACGACACGCGCCGCGATCACGCCGGCGGTCGCGTCCGTCAGAGCGCCCGCAACAGACCCTGCCGTGAAGGTCGACAACCCCAACAGCAGCGCACCGCGTCGGGAGTATCGGTCGCCGATGACTCCGAACAGCAGCATGAGTGCGGCGTACGGCACGGTGTATCCGTCGATGACCCACTGCAGATCGGCGCTCGACAGCTGCAGATCCATGGTCATCGCCGGTGCAGCCACCAGCAACGACGTGTTGGCCATGACGACGACCAGCAGGCTCAGGCACAGAACCCCCAGTGCCGCCCAACGTTTGGCGTACGGCTTTTCCATCTCCTGGACAGGCGTCATCGCGAGCAGTGTCATGTGTGTTCCCCCCGTATGCACCACTTGCGACACACCGCGAGCAGTGCTGAGCAGCCTAGAAAGGCTGCTTTACAATCCGCAATTCTATGTGTCGGCCGTTACACGCCGCGCCGGCACTTCTGGAGTCGCGCACCAAAACGGTTGCCGCACAATGGAGCTGCTCCCAAGCCAGAGGATCTGCATCGACTCGGCTCGACCGGCCGCCGAACGCAGGCCGTCGAGTCCGGTTCGTTACCTTATCGTGATACTGCCGTTATCTCTGCGAGTGTTGCTCGAGGCCTCCACGGGGAACACTGCGTGCAGGAGGTCGTCAGCAGACTTAGGTTTTCGGGGGACACCCGATCTGCCACGAGTCCGGATGGCGGTCGACCAAGCGTCAGCAGTCCTGCTGTCGTGTCAGCGCACGCGAAAGGTTCTTCGATGTCTCTCTCGACCAGAATGATCGGCGGTATCGGGGTAGTTGGAACGGCTATCGCACTCGCCGTGATCGCACCCGGCGCCGCTTCGGCCGCACCCACCACCTGCCTGAGCCCCGCCGGCGCACCGGCCCGCTCGCTCACCGACGCCCTCTCGGGCTGCGCGAGCATCAGCGACGCGACCAGCGCCGCGGCTGCGTACGGCTACAACGGAACGGGCGACGCCGCGGCCGACCTGAACTCGTTGGCCCTCGCCCTCGGCTTCACCGGCGGCGACGCTTCCTCCACCGCCAGCAACGGTGCCGCACCGGCCGCAATCGCGTACGGCATCGACTCCGTCGCGACGGCAACCGGCACGGCCCCCGGCCTGTCCATCGCCATCGCTGCACCCGGCTCCACCGTCAGCATCACCGATCTCGGTGCAGTGTGCGACGGCCCCGGATTCGCCGGCAGCCTCGTCACCCTGCAGGCCTGCCTCGGCTGACCACTAGACCCGACAAGAAATGGCCGCCGTCCCGAGGGATGGCGGCCATTTCTTGTCGAACGTGTCTCAGGGGATCGGAGCGAACCCGGTTCCCACTCCGCCACCACGATTGATGTCGTCGAGAATCGCGCCGATGTCGGTACCCACCTCGGGCCCCACGCAGGAGAACGGTCCCAGGTAGGCGTTGACCATGCCGACCAACGTGGTCCCGGCGAGTACCGGACCACCGGAATCACCCTGCACGACGCAGATCTGCGTGTAGGTCTTGCTGTTCTGGAAGAACTGTCCGTACGTGATGCCGCAGGTGGTGCCGGTGGTGCGGCCTTCCTTGCACATCACGCCGGGGAACGTCGCAGGCGAGCCGAGTCCGGTGATGGTGGCGTTGCCGACGTGGTTGGTCGGAGCCACACGGCTCGGATCGAACTGGATCACCGCGTAGTCGAGGCCCGGAACCGAGGACACGATTCGGCCCACGACACCGGAATCGGGCGAGTACTCCGCTCCGACTAGGTCACCCGGAACGCCGCAGTGGCCAGCCGTCAACCCGACCAGCCGCCCCCCGGCGTCGTAACCGATGGTGGTGAGCGTGCACTCGAACTTTCCGGTTCCCGCGGAGTCCGCGGTCATGATGCCGGAACCGCCGCCCAATACGGCGACAGGAACGGCCGACGCGGTCCCCACCCCGACGCCCGCCATCACTGCGGCGATCGTGGCCACGACAAATACAAGTCTTTTCAAGTCTGTTCCCTCCGAAGGTGAGCTCACAGTAGCAAGCCGACGTGACCGGAGTCAGTGACCTTCCAGGCGAGCCAGCGCTGCACGCGCAGATTCGAGCTCGTCGCTGAGCTCGGCGATCCGTCGCTGAGCGGCGGCGCGTGCCGATTCGATGACCTCGTCGACCGCTGCGACGACGGTCGGGTCGCCCAGCTCCCTCATCGCTCGCGCAACGCGGTCGGCGGCGACATCGGCGGGCTTGCCCTGCCGCTTCGCCCCGCTGGACACCGACACCGTCCAACTGTTGTCGGCGCCGGACGTGATGGTGACGCTCACCGCGCTGGGCTGCGCCTTCGGGCGACGAGCGGGCTTCGGTCGAGCCGCCGGGGGCTCGGCGGGCTCGGCCGAAGCCTCTTCCACCGCTGCGGGAGTCGTCACCACGGCGGCAAGTCGAGGTGCAGCCGTCGCGAGCCGCGACGTGGCCTTGGGCTGAGGCTGTGGCTGTGGCTGGGACTTCGGTTGGGGCTCGGCCGGCGCCCGGGTGAGCCTCAACTCGTCCGCTTCGAAGGGCAGCTGATCGTCGACACCCTTCGGCCGCACCGTCACCGTCGTGCCGTCCACCGACACCACCCGCGCGGACGCACCGGCCTCCAGCCCCAGCGACGGGGTGGGTTCCCGCAGGTAGACGGTCGCCCGACGCCCCTCCGCGAGGGCAGCGGTGATCGAGTTCAAGTCGTCGACGGTCAGAACGTCTGTGGCCGGTCGCGATCTGCGCGTGCGGGACGGTGCGGTCATCGGCCAAGCTTCGCACATACGTGCGAGGAAATCGAAGATGCCACGCCTCCCGACGACTGGTCACCTTCCGGCAGTCCGCACAGTATGCAACCGGTGCGGATTGCTGGGACGTGTTCAGTCGTGCAGCTCGGACTCACGTCACATCCCTTACACGCCCTACCGACCGACGCTGAGCGTTCATTCTTCGCGCAGATTTTCCCAATTCGGCGAATCCGAGACAGTAATGAACGCAGCCCCGCCTCACCCCGCCTGCTGAATCCGGACCATGTTTCCTGCCGGGTCTCGCACCGCGCAATCTCGCGTTCCCCACTGCTGTTCCATCGGTTCCTGCACGATGTCGGCGTTGCTCGCCTCGATCTTCTCGAAGGTGGCATCGAGGTCGTCGGTCGCGAGCAGAAGGGAGGCGTACGTTCCCTTCGCAATCATGTCGACGATGACCGCGCGTTCGGCGTCGCTGATGCTGGGGTCCGCAGCCGGTGGCGTCAGCACTATCGAGGTATCCGGCTGACCGGGCGGCCCGACGGTGATCCAGCGCATGTCGCCGTATCCGACGTCGAGTCGCACTTCGAAGCCGAGGACGTCTCGGAAGAAGGCGAGGGACGCTTCGGCGTCGGTGTGGGGGAGGAAGGAGGCGTGGATGGTGATGGTGATGGTCATGGACCGGAACGCTATTGATCCACGCCGGAGTCCGCTTCTCGATTCCTGACCGGTTTGGTGGCGACTTTGACCAAACAGGCCGGAACTCCGTCCGTGGCGCCGACCGCGCTGCGCCGGTACGCACTCGGCGACATCCCGACCAGCTCGCTGAAACGCGTGCTGAAGGTGCCGAGCGAGGAGAACCCGACGGCGAAGCATGCGTCGGTGACGGTGCGATCACCACGGCGAAGCAGGGTCATGGCCCGCTCGATGCGGCGTGTCATGAGATAGCTGTACGGCGATTCGCCGTAGGCCAAGCGGAATTGTCTGCTCAGATGCCCCGCCGACATGTGCGCACCGCGCGCCAGCGCTTCCACGTCGAGGGGTTGCGCGAAGTCGCGGTCGATGCGGTCGCGTACGCGTCGCAGCCGGACCAGGCTTTCGGTCCGCGGTGTCGTCATCAGGAGGTGGTAGAAATCGAGTTCACCAACGAACTCAGCAGGTCGGCGACCTGACCGCGGTCGGCATTGCTCAGTGGCGTGAACCGATCACCATTGCTGACACCCGTGGCGTACGTGCTGTCGACGTAGACCGAGACACCGTCGACGACCGCGTACGCACTGAGGCTCGTGCTGGAGGTCGTCGCCCCGTCCGTTACGTCTTGCACATCGAACTGCGCGAAGAACGTGTCCGTGACCCCATCCGCGTCCGTCAGCACCTTGGGCAGGTCCAACGTTTCGGCCTTCTGACTACCGGAGGCGTTGTTCTCTGCCGGAAGTTCGGTGGAGGGGCACTTGTCGACGAATTCTCGCAGCATGCCGAAACTGTCGGGACCGTCGACCATGATCACCGATGTCGAGAAGTACGTGTCCTCCGACGTAGCCGCATTGCCGACGAGGTCGTCTGCGGACTCGAACAGCTGCCGACGTGAGTCGTTCGCGGTTTGGAGAATGTCGTTGCATTTGCCGGCGGACACCGACGGTCCCGTGCCTTCGACCAGCTGGTTCTTGGTCGCCGTCTCGATCGACACCGCCATCGGGTAGTCCGACTCGTCGGGCAACAGCTCCGCCAACGACGGCGGATCACTCTGCGAGCCCTCGACCTTCGGGGAACCCTCGATCTCGGTTCCGGCCGAGCATCCGACCAACAGAGACAGTGCAGCAATGGGAACGATCCAACCGGTCCGCATGTGTCCGAGACTAACAATCAGCGGCGATCTGTACACCGGCATCGGAATGGGGACCCGCGTCGCGCCGCCCGGTCGGGGGGCTAGGCGACGCGACACGGATCCGATCATGAAGTCGTCGACCACAGACTTTGTGTTACCGGCGTAATTCGATCGAATGATCGCAGTGACAAGACACAAAGCGCCGGGTCCGATCCGTCGCCGGAAAGTGGCACCGAGGTACAGGTCCCGGGCGTAGCGTTGCCGCCACCAGTCCCGGCGGAAAGCGACACGTTCATGTCTCAACTCGATTCACGCCGCGCCTCGACGGGTAGCAACTCCCACGTCTATCTGATCGATGCGATGTCCGATCTCGACGTACAAGCGGCGAATCAGTGGATCGACGATCAGTCGGGCGACTCCGAGCACCGGCCCGAGTCGGTCGTGATGTCACCGGACACGCTCGCCGAATTCACCGACTCCGCGGCCGCTTCCGATCCGCTCGTCGTGCCCTTGCGCGTCTCGCACAAGTCCCCCGACCAGCAGCTCGCGCTGAGTCGACGGGTCGTGTCTCGCCTGAGCAAGTCGGTCCTGCGTTGGGCCCCCGCGCAGGACGCCGATTCGTGGACCATCGTCGTCGGCGAACCGGCAACCTTGTCCGACCTGCGCGAGCGGTTCGACGACACCGGCGGCCGATCGCTGTCGGCGTTCATCGCGCGTCAGGCATCTCTGGCGCTGGACCGGGCCGAGCGTGAGGTCATCGGCTCCGAGTACAAGGTGCCGCGGTTCGTCGTCGAGGAAATGACCGACCGAGCGTCGTTCCGAACCGACCTGGCCGCACTGGCCGAGTCGGCCGATCGACCCGTCGAGGACGTCGAGAACCGCGTCCACGAAATCCTCGACGAGATGGTGGCGACCGAGAACCATCGCGCCGTGGACCTGTGGGGACAGCTGGGCAAGTACTTCTCGCGTGCGTACAACGTCGAGGTCGACAAGACCGGACTCCAGGCCGTACGGGACCTGAACAAGACGCACCCGTTGGTGTTCCTACCCAATCACCGGTCCTACCTCGACCCACTGGTGTTGCGGCCCGCCCTCCTCAAGGAGGGGTTCCCGATGAACCACGTGATGGGTGGGATCAACGTCGGGTTCTGGCCGATCGGCCCCCTCGCCAAACGCAGCGGCGTCGTGCTCATTCAGCGCAAGTTCTCCGACGAGATCTACAAGTGGACTCTGCGCCAGTACATGAGCTTCCTGCTGGGCAAGAAGTTCAACCTCGAGTGGTACATCGAGGGCGGCCGGTCCAGGACCGGAAAGCTGCGCCCGCCCAGGTTCGGACTGTTGTCGTACCTGTTCGACGCGCTCGACAACAGCACCGCGTCCGACGCGTACCTGGTGCCCACCTCGATCACCTACGACCGGCTTCACGAAGTCTCGACCATGGCCGAAGAGATGCATGGCGCGCAGAAGCAGGCCGAGGGCATCCGCATGGCCATCGGGTACATCCGCGCGCAGGGCAAGATCCGTGGAACGGTCTATCTGTCGTTCGGGACGCCGATGTCGGTTCGCGGGTTCCTCGACGCCAACGAGGACAAGCGAGTGGCGGTGCAGAAGGCCGCTCTGGCGGTGTCGCATGCCATCAACGAGGCCACGCCCGTCACGCCGGCGGCGCTGGTGGCCATGGCGATGCTCGGAATCGAGGACCGCGCGCTCAACGTCAACGAGATGTGGTCGATCATCGCTCCGCTCTCGACGTACATCCGAGATCGCGGCCTGCCCACTGCGGGTGGAATCGACCTCGACAACGTCGACGTGATGACCTCGGCCGTCCGCGCGCAGGTCGCTGCCGGCGTGGTGAAGCGCTTCGACGAGGGACCCGAGCCGCTGTTCTACCTGGCTCAGGACAAGCACCTGGTGCTCGCGTTCTTCCGTAACAACGCAATTCACTTCTTCGTCATGCGCGCAATCGGCGAACTGGTGGTGTTGCGCACCAAGGACTGCCCGACCGGAGTGGTTGCGGCCGAGGACCTGTGGAAGTCGGCACTCGAGCTCCGCGATCTGCTGAAGTTCGAGTTCTTCTTCGGGGACAAGCGCGAGTTCGGCGAGCGTCTCGAAGCCGAGGTCGATCTGATCGACCCGCAGTGGCGCACAGCCATCTCGGAACCCTCGTATGCGGTGAAGTCGCTCGAGAGCCAGCCGTTCCATCTGGCTCATCGTGTTCTGCAGCCGATCTTCGAGGCGTATCAGGTTGTGGCAGATCAGCTTCTGATGTTGTCTCCGGGCAAGGAGTTCGACAAGCCGGCGTTCCTGACCGAGTGCCTCGGGGCGGCGCAGGCCAAGCGTCTTCGACAGCAACTCGAACACAGCGACGCCATTTCGAACGAGTTGTTCGACACCGCACTGCAATTGGCCGAGAACCGGGATCTGCTCGACTCCGACGCCGCAGGTGTGACCGTCCGCAGGCGCGACTTTGCCGCCGAGATAGCGTCGTGGGCGCGCGTGTCGGGCCAGATCCGCGTGATGGCACACATTGCACTGGACAAGGTCGACGCCGACGCAGCTCGTCGACGAGGGGAGAACACATGATCACGATGCCCACACTTCTGGAGCAGATCGCAGATGCTCCTCGGGGACCCGGCACCGTGGCATTCTTCGACTTCGACGGGACCGTCATCGACGGATTCTCCGCCGGCGCGATCTTCAAGGAACGGCTTCGCCGTCTCGACGTCAACGTCGTCGAGCTGTGGGACATCACGAGTGCGGTTCTCGAGATGCGCGTACGCAACTCGACGGTCGACAACCTCATGGACAAGGCCGTTCGCGCACTCGAGGGCAAAACGCACGAAGAGCTGCTGGAACAGGCCTACGCACTGTTCCGGTCCGAGATCGCAGCCATGATCTTCCCTCAGATCAGGGCAGTCGTGCACGCCCATCACGAGGCCGGGCACCTCGTGGTCATGTCGACGTCGGCGACCCCGTATCAGGCCGTCCCGGTGTGCGACGACCTCGGATTCGACGATTTGATCGCCACCATCCCGACGGTCGACGCGTCGGGCGTGCTCACCGGGGAGCTCGACGGACGGTCCCTGTGGGGCCCACGCAAGGCGCAGGCCATCCTGGACTGGGCCGAGAGTCACGACGTCGACATCGATCAGTGCTTCGGCTACTCCAACGGTTTCGAGGACGTGCCGATGCTCGAGACGGTCGGGACCCCGGTTGCGCTGAATCCCGACAAGGATCTCGAGCGCGAAGCCCGCGAGCGCGGATGGCCGACACTGCATCTGACGAAGCCGCAGCGTGGGGCCGACGTGGTGTCGACCGTGCGGACGGTGACCGCTCTGGGTTCGGTGATGGCGAGCGCGGGACTCGGTGCGGCACTGGGCATTCTGGGTCGCAACCGGCGCACCGGGGCGAACGTCACCAACGCGATGGCACCTGCTCTGGCCCTGGCCATCATGGGCGTCAAGGTCGAGGTGGAGGGTGAGGAGAATCTGTGGAGCCACCGCCCTGCAGTGTTCATGTTCAACCACCAGAGCACGCTGGACGCCATCGTGGTCTCGGGCATCATCGCCCGTGACGTCACGGCGATCGCGAAGAAGGAACTGAGCCGCGATCCGCGGTTCGCACTCCTGGGTGCGGTGTTCGACGTGGCGTACGTCGACCGATCCGACAGCAAAGCCGCGCGAGAGGCGATGCAACCGGCCATCGACAAACTCCACAGCGGGGTGTCGGTGGCCATCGCACCGGAAGGCACCCGCATGCCCACCACGCGGCTCGGGAAGTTCAAGAAGGGCGGCTTCCACCTCGCGATGGAGGCGGGAGTACCGATCGTGCCCATCGTTCTGCACGACACCGGTTCGGTCATGTGGAAGTCCTCGTTCACCGCGCACTCCGGAAGTGTCCGAGTGACCGTGGGGGAGCCCATTCCCACCACCGACTGGGATCCGACGAAGCTCGACGAGTACGTCGACGATGTTCGTTCCTTCTTCGACAGAACGCTGGGAAATGTCTGAATCGGACGGCGGGCAGGCCGGAGGCCGGTCGGAATCAGGCGGCGGGCAGGCCGGAGGCCGGTCGGAATCGGACGTGTCGGAGCTGGTTCGGTCCGAGATCGATCGCAACCTGCTCGGCGGAGACGTCCGCTACGACCGGACGCAGGTCGCCGACGCGGTGGGTATCGATCTGGCTCGCGCACAACAACTCTGGGTGGCCATGGGCTTCCCGGTCAACCCCGACGAGAACGCGGTCATGTTCACCGACGCCGACATCGAGGCGCTGAAGTTGATCACCGGCCTCGTCGACGCGGAGATCATCGAGCAGTCCATGGAAGTCGCGATCGCGCGCACCCTGGGTCAGTCGATGTCGCGCCTGGCGGAGTGGCAGATCGGCGTGGTCAACAACTATGTCGTCAAGCAACTTCAGGAGCGGTCGTCGTCGACCGACGCGGACACCGTGCGGCGGGAGGCCCGTGACCTGGCCGCCAAGACCGTGCCCACCATCGAGTCGCTGCAGAACTACGCGTGGCGTCGACACCTCGCTGCCGTCGCCGGCCGTGCGCTGGCAACCGACAGCGAGGGCGAGTCGAGCTCGGTCACGTGCGTCGGATTTGCCGACATGGTCGGCTACACCAGCCTCACCCGTCGGCTCGGGGTCGACGAGCTCACGTCGCTGCTGGAGGAGTTCGAGAGCGTCACCACGAACACGATCGCGCGCGGGCGCGGTTCGGTGATCAAGAACGTGGGCGACGAGGTGATGTTCCAGACGTCGACTCCCGCGGACGCCGCCCGGATCGCGCTGCACCTGCACGAGGCGTTCAGTGACCGGGAGGACGTGCCCGATCTGCGGGTGGGCATTGCGCTGGGACCGGTCCTCGCTCGATTCGGCGATCTGTATGGCTCGGTGGTCAACATCGCCGCCCGCCTGACCAGCGTCGCGCATCCCGGGACGGTTCTCGTGGACTCGGAGATGGCCGACGCGCTGGCCGACGACGAGTCGTTCCGCCTCAAATCGGTCCGCCCGTTCCGGGTCCGGGGGTACCGCAGGCTTCGCCCCTACTCGTTGCGTTGGCAAAAGGTACACGGCAAGGGCGACGACGGCGACGTGATATCCGTCTCGGAGAAAAACTCGTAACGACCGGTAACACTCCGGAACGCGACAGCGACATGCTTTGTGACACGAGGAGTGGATATGAGTCTTCTGATGCACACGACGGCACCGTCGCAGGTCACCACCGCACCGGCAGAAACCGAGTTGCCGACCACCGAAGCCGAGCTCGACGAGCTTCAGACCGAAATCGAGCGTATCGACGCGGATATTCAGGCTGCTGTTCAGCGCCGTTCCGAGTTGGCCGCGCGCATCGGCCGCACGCAGGTTTCGTCGAACCGTGAGCTCGAAGTTCTCGATCATTTCTCCGAGCTCGGCCAGGAAGGCCGCACCCTCGGCATGCTGATGCTGCGCATCGGCCGCGGTCGGCAGAGCAAGTAGCCTTTCCGCCTGTACCTCGCAGAAGGGGACGTCCCGCTGGGACGTCCCCTTTTCGCTGTCCTAGAGTGACAGCAGGGGGTAGAGATGACTTTGTTCGGTGTGATGGATCGTGTGCTGGCCGGACGACTGCCGGTGAATCCACCGGACGACCCCTACGCATCGATCCTTCCCACGCCCATCGGCAACGACGACTTCTTCCTCACTCCCCCGGGAATCGACGATCTCGCGCCCGGTGAGGTGATCCGTCGACGGATCACCCGCGGTCTCGTTCCGCGCCCGCGAACGGTGCTGCATCAGTTCATGGTGCGGTCGACGGACGCGCGCGGTCGTCCCGCCGGGGTCACGGCGTCGCTTCTCGTTCCGAAGCGTCCGTGGACCGGTTCCGGGCCGCGGCCCGTCGTCGCGCACAACGTCGCCATCGACTCTCTCGGTGCGACGAGCACCCCGTCGTACCGTCTCGTGCACGGCGTGGGTGCCGACCTGCCTCCGGTCATGCCGCTGTGGCTCGCTCGCGGGTACGCCGTGCTGGTCGCCGATCATCAGGGTCCCCGGATGTCGTATTCCGAGGGAACGATGGCCGGGCACGCGGTGCTCGACGCGATCCGCGGCATGAAGGCGGTGCTGCCCGAGCTGGCGGACAGCCCGGTGGTGGCCTACGGATACAGCGGCGGCGCCATCGCGACCACCTGGACCGCTCAGTTGCAGCCGTCGTACGCCCCCGACGTGACGCTTGCCGGCGCAGTCGCCGGTGGAACTCCCACCGATTTCTCCTTGCTCCTGGACACGATGAACGGCACCATCGCCGCGGGTCTCCTCGGCGCCGCCAGCATGGGCCTCGCCCGTGAGCACCCGGAGATGGTGGAGCTCTTCGGACCGAAGGCGTTGCTTCTGGCCTCGTGGGTGAAGGACATGTCCGTGCTACCGCTGGCTCTCGGCGGCTTGATGCGTATGCGACTAGAAGACCTCACCGACGAGCCCAACCCGTTCGAGACCGACATCGCCCGCCGGGTGATCGAGGCCAACCGCCCTGGCGCCACTGCTCCCGCCGCACCGTTCGCGTTCTTTCACGGCTCCGCGAGCAAACTGATCGGCGATCGCTACATTCCCGAAGCGGGCGTCACCACGCTCGTCGAGCAGTGGCGCCAGGGCGGTGCGAACGTGCACTACGAACCCGTCGCCGGCGACCACTTCATCGGCGCCATGACGGGGTTGCCCTTCGTGATGCGCTGGACTGCACGGCAATTCGCGCTCAGCGGGTCGAGTTAGGGCGCCGTCCTCCCAGTTCGCCGTGGTAGGTCTGCATGGCCGTGATCATGGCCGCGAACACCCTGTGTGCCGCGGCCAGGTCGCTGTCCGGTAGGTCTGCCATCGCCTCGCGGGTGTGGGCACCGAGTGGGGTGAAGAACTCGCGGGCCACCTCCATCCCCGGATCGGAGTACCGCAGGATCACGCGTCGACGGTCGGTCTCGTCAGGTTCGCGCATGATGTGCCCCGATGTGATCATGCGTTCCACGAGGTAGGTCATGGCCGCGGACGAGAGGCCCAACGCCTGCCCGAGCTCACCGGGCGTGGACGGACGCCCGGACATGTCGCTGATCATGATGTGAAGCAGCGCACGAAAGTCGTTGGGCCCGAGGCTGTGCTGCTGGGCGAAGATGCGCGAGATCTGGTCCGACGCCGCGGAGAGCGCGCGCACGTCGGACGCCATCTGCGACTCGAGTTCGCGACGCGTTTCGCCTTCCGACATGGCTCGAAGGGTACTCCATCAATCTCTCAGTTGCTTAATGATTAAGTATCTGAAATTATCGATCCCATGCCTGACACCTCGCGCTGGGACGGTGTGGCCGCCCTCGTCACGCGGCGCCGTTCGTGGGCCGTCGCACTGGCAGTACTCGTCTTCTCCGCCGCACTCATGGGCTTCGTCGGAAGCAACGATTCGGCCGGACAGTCACCGACGTCGCTTCCTCCGTCCTCGGAATCTGCTGCGGTGCAGTCACTTCTCCAACAGTTCCCCGATTCCGACACCGCCCCGGTCATCCTGGTAGTGACCCGAGGAGACGGTGCGGAACTGACCCCGACCGATCTGGCCGACGCCGAGAATGCGGCAGCCAGGATGGCGTCGACGGTCGGTGCGGCGGCTCCCCCGGCCGTTCCCTCGCCCGACGGGCAAGCCGCCATCGCTCCCGTACAGATCGATTCGTCCCTGTCGGGCTTCGACTTGAACGACGCGGTGTCCTCGCTGCGGTCCGCAGCGACCGACGGCCTGCCGACCGATCTGACCGCACAGGTCACCGGGGGTCCCGCATTCGGCGCGGACATCGCCAATTCCTTTGCGGGAGCCGACTTCCGGCTCCTGGCCGTGACGGCGGCCGTGGTGGCGCTGCTCCTGATCGTCACGTACCGCTCTCCCATCCTGTGGCTGGTTCCTCTCCTCGTGGTGGGTATCGCCGATCGCGTCGCCAGTACCGTCGGCACCGCCGTCGCCGACCTCACCGGCTTGACCTTCGACGGTTCCACATCGGGAATCACCAGCGTGCTCGTGTTCGGCGCCGGCACGAACTATGCGCTGCTGCTGATCTCGCGCTACCGGGAAGAGTTGATGCGGGAAAGCAACCACCGACTGGCCCTGACACACGCGGTACGCCAGTCGGGCCCGGCAATCCTCGCCAGCAACGTGACCGTCGTGCTCGCCCTGCTGTCCCTCGTGCTCGGCATCCTGCCCAGCACTCGCAGCCTCGGCGCCCTCGCAGCCGCCGGACTGATCGTGGCGGCGATCTTCGTACTGTTCGTACTGCCCCCCGCACTCGCTCTGTGTGGGCGAAAGGTGTTCTGGCCGTTCGTACCCGAGGTGTCTAAGACGTCCGGGACGGGTCACGAGCACACCGGCGTCTGGTACCGCATCGCGTCGGCGGTCGCGCGCACTCCAGGCCGGGTCGCCGCGATCTCGGTCGTCGTGCTGGCCGTCTGCGCCGTCGGCGTGCTCGGCACCGGGATCGGACTGTCCCAGACCGATCAGTTCCGAGTCTCGGCCGATTCGGTGGACGGCTTCGACACGCTGGCACAACACTTTCCGGCCGGATCGTCGGACCCGACGACTGTCGTCGCCCGGACTTCCGAGGCCGACGCGGTGGTCCGCGCGATCGACGGCACACCGGGTGTCGACTCGTCCACGGATGTCGCGCAGTCCGACTCGGGCCTGACTCGATGGTCGGTGGTGCTGACGTCCGACCCGGCGTCCGAAGCGGCGTTCGACACCGTTGCGTCACTTCGCGCGGCGGTCCACGACGTCGCGGGAGCGCAGGCCCTCGTGGGCGGAAGCGACGCGCAGGCGTACGACATCAGCACTGCAGCCTCGCGAGATCGACTACTGCTGATCCCGATCGTTCTCGTCATCGTGCTCGTGGTGTTGCTCGTCCTCCTGAGAGCCGTTGTGGCGCCGCTGATTCTCGTCGCTGCGACCGTACTGAGCGCCCTCGCTGCGCTGGGCGTCGGTAGCTGGGTCAGCGAGCACCTGTTCGGTTTCCCCGCCCTGGACGACAACGTTCCGCTCTTCGCCTTCCTCTTCCTGGTAGCGCTCGGAGTGGACTACACGATCTTCCTGATCACCCGTGCACGCGAGGAGACTCCCGAGCACGGAACCCGCGCCGGTATCGTTCGAGCCGTGGGGGCTACCGGGGGCGTGATCACCAGCGCCGGCGTCGTCCTGGCCGCGGTGTTCTGCGTGCTCGGAGTGCTCCCCCTGATCACCCTGACCCAACTCGGCATCATCGTGTGCATCGGCATCCTGCTGGACACGTTCGTCGTCCGGACCGTGGTCATCCCCGCCCTCTTCACCCTGATCGGTCCCCGCGTCTGGTGGCCGAGCGCCCGTGCAACCGCAGAAAAAATCAACCAAGGAGATCCGAATGTCTTTGCGTCGTAGTCTGACTCGTGCCGTGATCGCCGGTGCCCTCATGGCCGGTGCCGTTTTCGGTGCCGTCGCACCGGCCGGTGCCGCACCGCTCTTCGAGCCGCTCGCGCCGATCCAGAAGCTGGACGTGGATCGGTACACCGGCGACTGGTGGCAGCTGGCTGCCGTGCCGCAGCCGTTCAACCTGAACTGCGCCAAGGACACCAAGGCCAACTACCAGCTGATCGACCCGAACAACGTGCGTGTGCAGAACACGTGCACCACGTGGTCCGGTGGGCAGAACCTCATCGTCGGCAACGCCCGTGTCAACGACCCGGTCACCACCGCACAGCTGCACGTCAGCTTCCCCGGCGTTCCCACACAGGAGAACCCCGACGGCCCGACCAACTACATCGTCACCTACATCGCCGACGACTACTCGTGGGCTCTGGTCGGCGATCCGTTCCGCACGTCCGGCTTCGTGCTCTCACGCTCCCCGCAGGCAACGCCCGACCAGTGGCGCGAGATCCGTCGCGTCGTGGAGCAGCGTGGGTACAACGCGTGCCTGGTGATCACCTCACCGACCACCGCGGGTTCGCCGGACATCCGTCCGCTCTGCACGGTCTAGATCCGATCGGTCGGTGCTAGGCGGGAGTCTTGACCGCCAGCACCGACACCGGTGACGTCATCAGCAGCCGTTGACTCACACTGCCCAGCAACGCTTTGCTCACTCGGCTGCGCCGTTTGATACCGATGACCAGACGAGTGACGTCGGGGTTCGCGTCGATCTCGTCGATGACCGCAGTCACCGGATCACGATCGGCGCGGCCCGCACGTTCGATGAGGGTGACGGATAGATTCTCCGGCAGTGTGGACAAGTCCAAGCTGCTCAGCGTGAGGTTCATCGCCAGCAAGTCGGTGCCCAGCATCGCCGCTTCCTCCGCTGCGGCCGCGAGTGCGTAGGACCCTTCGCCGCTGTCGGTGACGGCCACGAGTACGGACATGATTCATGCTCCTGTCGGGGTCGATGTCATGCGTATTCCTTGCGGAATCGCTCTTCCAGCTTCTCGAGGGATTGACCGCGTGTCTCCGGTACCTGTGTCTTGACGAAGATCAGGGCCAGTATTCCGAGCGCCGCGAAGATGAAGAACGTCGGGGCGATGCCGAGTGCGTTGACCACCGGCGGGAATGCAAGGGCCACAACCGCGTTGGCGATCCACAGCGCGAAGACGCAGACGCCGATGGCGAAACTGCGGATTTTGAGGGGGAAGATCTCGGCGAGCATCAGCCACACCAGCGGCCCGATGGTTCCCTGCATCGAGAAGACGAACAAGACCACGAACACCAGAATGAAGTACGCCTTCGCGGTGCCGTCCGGAAGCAGGAGCGCAGACAGCCCGACGAGGATGTGGAAGGTTGTCGTGAGCGCGAACCCGCCCAGCAGCATCGTGCGGCGGTCGACACGGTTCATGAGGAAGAGACCGACCGTGATACCGAGGACGCTGAACAGCCCGTTGAGGATGTTGGCCAGAATGGCTGCGCTGGAGGAGAACCCGGCATCGCCGAGCAGCTGCGTTCCGTAGTACATCACGGAGTTGATGCCGGTGAACTGCTGGAAGACTCCCAGACCGACGCCGATGAAGATGAGCCGACGGATCCAGCGCACGGACAGGTCCGCCGCACCGCCGGTCTGCGACAACTTCTCCTCGTCGGCCAGCGCCCGCACCTCGGCCATCTCCGCTTCGGCGCGTTCCGGAGAGCGCACCTGCTTCAGCACCGCGAGCGCCTCGTCCTCCCGGCCCTGAGAGAGCAGCCATCGGGGGCTCTCCGGCATCCGGAGCATGCCGACGAACAGGACGATGGCCGGCAGTACCGCGACGAGCAGCATGAAGCGCCACACGATGTCGTGCTGTCCCCAGATGTTGAAGATGATCGCGTTGACGACGAACGCGGCGAACTGGCCGCTGACGATCATGACCTCGTTCCGGGTGACCAAGCTGCCACGTCGCTCGACGGGGGCGATCTCGGAGAGGTAGACGGGAACCGTCGCGGACGCGCCGCCGACGGCGAGACCCAGGACGAATCGGAACACCGCGAGGATCTCCCACGACGGCGCCAGGACGCAGCCGAGGGTGCCGACCATGAAGACGAGGGCGAGCACGAGGATGTTGTGGCGGCGCCCGTACTTGTCCGACAATCGCCCGCCGACGAGAGCGCCGATGGCAGCACCGAAGATCAGGATGCTGACGACGAAGCCTTCGGTGAAGGAGGTCAGGCCGAGGTCGGCTTTGAGGGGCTCGAGTGCACCGTTGATCACGCCGGTGTCGTAGCCGAAGAGCAGTCCGCCGAAGGTGGCGATCACGGCGATGACGCCGAGTCGATGCGAGTGTGGTCCCCGCGTGTCAGGGGGTAGTTCCACTCCGGAGGAGCCGGTGGTCCGTGTCATGCGATTTCCTTTGCGTCGTCGCGAAGGACAAGGTGCCCGCGACGGCGTTGACAGGAGGGGCCGACGCCGTCCAGGTACTCAATCCATGTATGTATGTCTTTACATACTACCCGAGGTGAGAAGCAGGTCACATCGAGCCCGTGGTGTGACGGTAACCCCGCCTAACGAGCGGTGGCGTAGAACTCCAGATGCTTGTCCGCGGCGTCGTCCCAGCTGAGCGACGACGCGAGCGCGACACCCGCGTCGCGCCGATGACTCGGACCGGTCAGCGCGTCGGCAAGTCGGTCTGCCGTCTCCTCGTGAGTCGACGCGTACTGCACCGTCTCGCCGAACACTTCGTGGAACACCGGAAGGTCACGCGTGACGACGGGAGTGCCCGCCGCGAGAGCCTCCATCGCGGCGAGACCGAACCCCTCCTTGGTCGAGAGGAAGGCGAACGCGGACGCCCCGGCGACGAGAGACGGCAAGTCGTCGTTGTCGACGGTGCCGAGCACACTCGGTGTCACGGCCAGTTCGGCCAGCCGCGCGTCGAACTCTTCTCGGTAGCCGCGGTAGTCGAACAACGTCTCACCTCCCGCGAACACCAGGGAGACCTCCGGTAGTCGTTTCTGCAGCAGCGCATAGGATTCGAGCAGATCCAGGCTTCCCTTGCGGGGCTCGATACCACCGACCGCAAGAACGTATCTCCCGAATCGCGTGCGCCACCGATCGACCAGTGGGGACCGTGCACCGGCGACGAATCTCTTCGCGTCGACGCCGTTCGGTATCACCGTCGGCTCGTACCCCCATCCTGCACGCACCTCGTCGGCGACCGCGCGGGACACACAGATCCGAGCGTAGGGCTGCACGATCGCCTTCTCGTGACATTCCGCGAGTGCGGGGGTGGTGAAATGCTCGAGATGATGAATCGTCCGAATGCACTCTCCCACAGCATTTGCCGTGATGCAGTCCTGCGCGTGCACCACATCGGCACCCGATCGGTCGAACGCGGCAGCCATGACGGAGATGGACCGCAGAATGCGATCACTGACCGTCTCGTCCTCGATCGACGGGAACGGAACGAGTCGCACGGTCACCGCGGGATCGACTGCGCGATAGAACCCTTCGTCGCCACCGCGTGCCAGTGACCACAGCGTGACGTCGCAGCCGGCGCGGGCGAGGGCCTCGGCGAGTTCCACCGTGTGCACCACGCCGCCGCGCGGCTTGGTCGAGTACGTCAGCAACGAGACACGCACAGTCCTAATCCTTTCCAATCCGGTAGGCGTCCATACGCATCTCGTCGAGATGACGCAGGACTCGTCGGGCACGGTCGACCTCGGCACCGATGTCGATGTCGCACACTGCGAGTCCGCCTTTGGCCCACGTCTTCGAGAGCACCTCCCCGCCCGGGCCCACCACCTTTGCCTGTCCGAGAAACCGCAGTGATCCCATCACCCCGGTCTGGTTCGACGAGACAAGCACCACCTGATTCTCCGCCGCCCGCGCCGCGTCGTAGAGATCGAACAACCGCGACTGCCGGTCGTTCGGCAACCGAGACGCGCGGTCGGTCACGCTCGCGGGCCAAGCGGACAGCGCCGCGATGACGCGTGCGCCGTCCAGCGCCAAGGTTCGCGCGGCCTCGGGAAAGGTCTTGTCGTAGTCGATCAGCATGCCCATGCGTCCCACCGGAGTATCGAACGCATCGAAACGGTCGCCCGCCGCGTAGGCCAGGGACTCGCCGGCCGGTTGGTGCACCTTGCGGTGTCGGCCGAGAATGCCGTCACCCGTGACACACACCGCCGAGTTGAAGTGCAGACCGTTCTCGGCCGCCTCGGTGTACCCGACGCACACGGTCATCGGCCCGGCAGCCGCGACGATGGCCCCGATCTCGGGCCCGTCCGGATCGATTGCCGGGGGCAGTTCGTCCATGTCGGGCGCCCTGAGGTCGCCGATGTATCCCCCGAGCGACGCGTCGGGCAGCACCAGCAACTCGATGCCGTCGCGATGGGCGCCCTCGATGATGCCGACGATCTTCGAGACCGCGCGGTCGACGTCTCTGCCGAAATGTGCTGCGAGGGCAGCGACTCGGGTCGGCGTCATCGAGTCAGCCTAGCGTGTCGGGTTATTGCCGGCTCGATCTCTCTCGTTCGACCACGTCGGTACCGGTCATCGCAAGGATCTCGACCGAACCCGAATCGAATCCTGCTGCGGCATCGATGATTTCCTCCAATGTGGCCGCGGCGGAGGTGCAGGCGAATCCGTACCTGGCGCGCACCCGATCGCTGGCCTCGGTGAGGGCGGACCGGCTGCGGTCGACGAACTCCGGCACCGCGTACCGAGAGCCGGCGGTCAGGTGATCGTGCATCACCAGGGACGGTGAGTAGTAGCGCGGGGTGGTGCCGTCCGGCCACCGCACGGTGAACGTCATCTCGGGCACAGAATCGTCCTCTCGCTTCGCTCGTTCGTACCTCGACCGGCCTCCGGCCTTCCCGCTCGTTCGTACCTCGACCGGCCTCCGGCCTGCCCGTCATGCCTCTCCGAGTCCCGTGACACCCGCACGCACCGCGCGGGTGACCACGCCGTCGGGCCACTTCAGCGTGACCCCGGGCTCGGCCGTCAGGCGCCCGCACGCTGCCGACGTCGCGGGACCGGCGTCCGGAAGCTGCCGATCCTGTGCGTCCGTGGTGATCATGGCGAAGCCCGGGAAGCACGTGATCCATTCGCCCACAGCGACTCCCGCGGGACGCGGTATGTCCGCGACGCTGATCTCGGCGCCGGTTCCGCTTGCTTCGGCGAGCATGCCCGTCGTGCCGACGAAGCCGGCCATGCTGACGTCCTTCGCTGCCGTGGGCTGCGCCCGCGCGACGAACGAGGCCATCGACGCCAGCTCGGCCGAGGTGCGGCGTGACGTCGAATCCCACTGCTGCCCATGGTATCCGGGCCGCCAAGAACCGTCGATGTCCGCGGTCAGCCACACCCGGTCCCCGACGGTTCCGCCTCCGGCCCGTACCGGCGCGTCGGTGCGGCCGAGTGCGGTGACGGACAACGACGAGGGCACACCCGCCTGGGTGTGACCGCCGAGAACGGGGACTCCCCAGGCTTCGCTCGCCCTGGCGAGTCCGCGCACGATGCGGGTCAACTGCGACGTGGTCGGCGCCCCGACGGCGTCCAACATCCCGACGGCCGTGGCGCCCATCGCGGACAGGTCGTTCAGATTGACCAGCACCGCGCACCACCCTGCCCACTCCGGGTCTCGTTCGACCATCGACGGGACGATGGCGTCGCACGCGGCGATGATGTCGCTTCCCGGCACAGGGACGCCGTCGTCTCCTCGAAAGCCTCTCGTTCCCAGTCCCAGTGGCTGCGATCGCAGCGGCGCCAGGACGTCCGAGAGCAACGCCTTGGTGGCGCCGACGAGTTTTTCGATCCGGTCGATGGGCCATCTCATCGCAACGTGCGGAGTTCCCCCGACGACGGCGTCCCCGGTGCGTTGCCACCCCAGCGCCGAGAACATGCGCTCGTACCGTGTCTGCACCGTCGCCTCGAACCTGAGCACGCCGCGGGTTTCGGCGTAGGCGCAGGCAGCGCGCACGAGCGCGGGACCGACCCCGTGCGATCGCCCCTCGGTCGCGACGACGAGTCGGCTTCCCGCCCACCACCCGAGATCGTCGGATGTGCACGGCGCCAGCCGAACTCCGCCGAGGACCGTACCGTCGTCCGCGGTGGCGACGAGCACGACCAGGCGCGGGTCGTCGTCGACGTCGTCCCGATCCGAGCCCGCGAAGAGGCCCTGTTCGGAGACGAACGCGTCGTGCCGGAGCAGGCGGTAGTCGGCAAGCTCACCGGTGCGCTCGGTCGGATGGATGAGGAACGGCGGAGCATCGACGTCGGAGCGATGCCCGGTGAGAATGGACAGGTCGGTGCGCAACACTCAGCCCCCCGCGTTCTGCAGCACGCTGCACGCACCGCATGCTGCGCATCCGGCCTTCTGATCGGCGCCTCGCATGCCCGCCGTCTCCAGCTCCTTCGCCACCCGGCGCGTGACGTCCTCGAGCACGTCCGCCCGCGGGGGTACGGCGCCGTCGACGTCGACGGCGAGGGTTCCGGCGTGCGGCCGAAACGGCACCACGAACGGGTACACACCCATCTCGATGAGGTCCCTGGCGCCCTCGACCAGTTCGTCAGGGTCCTCACCGAGCCCGACCAGCAGATAGGTCGAGACCTGGTTGCGGCCGAAGACGCGGACGGCTTCGGCCCACGCGGCGCGATACTCGGCCATCGTCACCGATGCCTTGCCCGGCATCCACTTCCGGCGCACGTCGTCGTCGAGCGATTCGACGTGAATGCCGATCGATGCCGCGCCGGCCTCGAACAGCTCGGTGATGGTGGACAGGTCGCCCGGCGGTTCGCACTGCACTTGGATGGGCAGGTCGGGGACCGCCGCACGCACGGCTCGGACGCACCGCGCCAGGTGCGTCGCGCCTCGATCCTTGGCGGCCGACGTGCCGGTGGTCATCACCATGTGCGTCACACCGTCGAGCCGGAACGCGGCCTCCGCCACTTCGGCGAGTTGCGCCGGCTTCTTCACCGCCACCGTGGCTCCGGCCCGCAGAGACTCCTCGATCGAGCAGAAGCGGCAGCGCTGCGATTCGTCGTACCGGATGCACGTCTGGACCACCGTGGTGGCAAGTACGTTGCGGCCGTGCAGCTTTGCGATCTTCTCGTACGACACGCCGTCGCTCGTGTGCAGGTCGTAGAACTTCGGCCGGTCGATGGCCGCGATGTCCAGACCCGTGTCCTCGCCGTCGAAGAGAACACGGTTGCCGTCGAGAACGTAGGGACTCAACGGGTTTCGGGGTACGGCGGCACCGATGCCGTCGATGGTCAGGTGCCCGTCGTCGCTGGGCCCGGCGCCGCCCGTTCTGTTGACCGGTGGCGTTCCTCGTACTCCGAGCAACGCCAGGTCCACACGCGTGGTGACAGACACTTCTCGGCCTTAGAGGTTGTAGGTCGAGTTGATGATCGCGCCCTTGCGCGCGTAATGGATCAGCGCGTCCTGCACGTCCAGGGGATGCGAGGGAATGACACCCTCGATCAGGTCTTCTTCACGCCCGCCGTGCAGGGACAGACCGAAACGGCAGCAGAAGACCGTGCCCCCCTCGGCGATGAACGTCGCGAGAGAATCGTTGATGTTCTGTTCGCCCGGAAAGGCCGAATCGCCCGTTGTCGGAAAACCGCGAGTGGCAAGGCAATTGATAGCGCCCGGCCCGTAGAAGTACATTGCCGACTCGAACCCCTTGCGCAGCGCACGAGTCGCCTGCAGTACGGCAACGAAGCTGACCGACGACTCGTGGGCGATTCCGTGTACGAGCGTGAAGTACGACTCACCGTTCTCGGCCTTGTAGTCCGGGAAGATCTTGGTGCTGCCGTAGATGTTCGATCCCTTCGGAAGCGAGGGATGGGGGATCTCGGCGAGCGAAGTCTTGATATTCTCGGCAATGGTCTGGTCGATCTCGGACACGAGTTCCTCCTGCTGGTTCACTGGTTCTCCCCGGTCGCCTCGCTTCCGGTGTGCACCAAGTACATGCGGAGTCGATGACCGAATGGTCACCACCGGAACAATGCCGCGTTTCGTAAACCTCACCGCCGTAACGTCCCGGCAACACCCGATAGGCTGGAACCGATGTTCACCCCCGTCACCGTCGCGCTCTACGCACTCACCCTCGTCGCAGCGGTGTGGGCGCTGGTCAAGCTGGTCGGGAACAAGCCCTTCCTGTTGAAGACGGCATCCGATCAGTGGCTGTTCCGACTGATCGTCGTCATCGAAATCGTGGTGGTGGCGCAAGCCGTCATCGGGTTCGCCGCGATGTTCGCCGGCGACCGCGACATCCACCGACTGACCTTCAGCGCGTACCTCGTCGGCCTGTTGTTCATCGTCCCCGTCGGGACCTGGTGGGCGCTCGGCGACCGCAGCCGCGGCGGAACCGGAGTCCTGATCGTGGCGAACCTGACTCTCGCGGCGATGGTGCTGCGCCTGACGAACATCTGGGACGGATATGCCTGATCTGAAGGAAACCACCCGATCCGGCCCCGGCCGCATCCTCATCGCCGTCTACGCGATCTTCTCGCTCGCCGCCGTGTCGCGGTCTGCCGTGCAGATCGGGACCCAGTTCTCCGTCGCGCCCGTCGCGTACCTGCTGTCGGCGTTCGCCGCGGTGGTCTACATCGTCGGCACGGTGTGCCTGGCCACGGCGTCCGTCGTCTCGCGCAAGGTGGCGACGGTGTCGTGCATCGTCGAGCTCGTCGGAGTCATCGCCGTCAGCATCGCCAGCTACGTCGTGCCGCAGGAATTCCCCGACGCGACGGTGTGGTCGCACTTCGGATCCGGGTACGTCTTCATCCCGGTGGTACTGCCGATCGCCGCGCTCTGGTGGCTGCGCAAGACGGACCCCGGCCGGCCCGGCTAACCCAGTTTGGCGAGGTTCGTCACCGACCGCTTCACGTCACCCTCGAGCACCTTGGCGACGACCGACCCGACCGGGCCCGAGAGAAGGCCACCGTGGAAGTCCGCGGCGAGGGAGAAACGTGAACCGCTCTCGTGCTCGCCCACCTTCATGTCGAGGCTGATCCTGATGCCGCCCTTGCCTTTTCCGAGAAGCGAGATTTCGTGCGGCTTGTCGTACTGGGTGATGGTCCACGAGATGATGTTGCGGAAACCCTTGACCTTGATCAGCGAATCGACCTGAGTGCCTTCGCTCAATGTGGTCGGAATCTCACTGCGCCAGCCACCGAATATCGTCATCCACTCACCGAACGACGCCAGATCCGCGGCACGGGCCCACGCCTCGTCCGGAGTCATGGTCGAGTCGACCGTCACGTTCACGCCAGCCACAAAAGGTCCTCTCGAATGATGATTACCGTCGACAATACCCAGAGCCCCGAAACGGCCATCTAGGCTGACTCCATGGCGACGCGAGAGCACGCTGGTCGAAAAATCGCGGTGACCAACCTCGACAAGGTGCTGTACCCGGAGACCGGGACCACCAAGGGGGAGGTCATCGACTACTACACGGCCATCGCACCCGCCATGCTTCCGCACCTCGCAGGCCGGCCGGTGACCCGCAAGAGGTGGCCCAACGGCGTCGAGCAGGGAGCGTTCTTCGAGAAGAACCTGGCGGCGTCCGCGCCGGACTGGCTCGACCGCCGCCGAATCCAGCACTCGGACCGCGTCGTGGTCTACCCGGTGTTCCACTCCGTCGCCGAACTCGCGTGGCTCGGTCAACAGGCCGCACTCGAAGCGCATGTGCCGCAATGGCGTTTCGACGGTGACGTCCCCGGCAAGGCCACCCGCGTGGTGTTCGACCTCGACCCCGGTGAGGACGTCGACCTCGATCAGTGCGCCGAGGTGGCCCTTGCCGTGCGGGACATGATCGTCGGCATCGGACTGACCGCCTACCCGGTCACCAGTGGCAGCAAGGGTATCCACCTCTACGTTCCGTTGGACAAACAGCTCACCACGTCCGGGGCGTCGACCATCGCCAAACGTGTTGCGACACTCCTGGAAACCACGATGCCCGATCTCGTCACCTCGTCGATGGCGAAGGTGGAACGACCGGGGAAGATCTTCCTCGACTGGAGCCAGAACAACGGAAACAAGACCACGATCGCTCCGTACTCCATGCGTGGGCGAGCACACCCGACCGTCGCAGCGCCTCGGACGTGGGAGGAGATCGAGTCCGGCGGACTGACTCAACTGACCTTCACCGACGTGCTCGACAGGTTCGCACGCGACGGCGATCTCCTGGCGGAACTCGACGCCGACGTCGAGTCGACCAACGGTGATCTTCTCGGACCGTATCGCGGAAAGCGAAGCAGCACAAAAACTCCCGAACCTGTTCCGACGTCACCGTCGACCCCGAACGCGGAACCTGTCTTCGTCATCCAGGAACACCACGCGAGGCGCCTGCACTACGACTTCCGCTTGGAGCGAGACGGCGTGCTGGTCTCGTGGGCGGTACCGAAGAACTTGCCCACCGAGGTCGAGTCCAACCGGTTGGCCGTGCACACCGAGGATCACCCACTCGAATACGCGACGTTCGAGGGCACCATCCCGCGCGGGGAGTACGGCGGGGGCTCGGTCACGGTGTGGGATCACGGCACATACGAGACCGAGAAGTGGCGAGACGACGAAGTGATCGTGCGGCTCAGTGGCAGTCGCGCCCGCGGGCGCTACGCGCTCATCCGTACCAAAGGTGACCAATGGCTCGCGCACCTGATGAAAGAACAAGCGCCGGAGAAGAACCCGTCGACCCCGAAGTCACTGCGCCCCATGCTCGCCACCGCGGGCGAAGCGGCCGGGCTCTCGGAACGGGAGTGGGTCTTCGAGGGCAAGTGGGACGGGGTCCGTGTCGTTGCCACCGTGACCGGCGGAGAACTCCGAATGGAGAGCCGCACCGGACAGGACCTGACCGAGCGATACGCCGGTATCGCGCCCCTGGCCCGCGAACTCGGTGAACACGACGCGGTGCTCGACGGTGAAGCCGTCGTTTGGAACACCGGTGGTGTTACCAGTTTCGGGCTCCTCCAGGACGCACGCCCGAAGGACGTCCGTTTCATCGCCTTCGACCTTCTGTACCTCGACGGCACCGACCTGACGGGAAAGAAGTTCACGGACCGTCGGACATTGCTGGAACTTCTGGCCGAAACGACGCCGTCGATCGTGGTCTCGACCATTCTTCCCGGTACCGCCGACGCCGCCCTCGCCGAAAGCGAACGACGCGGATGGGAAGGGATTGTCGCCAAACGAAAGGATTCGACCTACGAGATCGGACGACGAAGCAAGTCGTGGATAAAGGTCAAGAATTGGCGGACCCAGGAAGTCGTGATCGGCGGGTGGCGAGCCGGCAAGGGCGCTCGCGGAGGCGGCATCGGATCGCTCCTGCTCGGCATCCCGGAACCTGACGGCCTGCGGTACATCGGACGCGTCGGCACCGGCTTCACCGAGAAGCAACTCACCGAGATCCGGGCGCTGCTCTCACCCACCGTCACCGACGAGAGCCCGTTCGCCTCACCCCTTCCGACCGCCGACCGCCGGGACGCGACGTGGGTGCAGCCGCAGTATGTCGGTGAAGTTCGTTTCTTCGAATGGACAGACGGTGGTTCGCTACGGCATCCGAGCTGGCGCGGTCTGCGGCCGGACAAAACGCCGGAGTCGGTCGTCATCGAGAACTGAGGGTCCGATCGTTACAGAATCAGGAAGATCACCGACACTCGAGTGAATGTCACAGCGTTCTCTCGGTTCGGTTGCCTGACATCGGAACGCTGGATACGGTTTCCTCTCAGGATCGGGGGATTCCTGTTTTATCGACATTCGAGCAAGACCCGTTCGAATTGCATCCGGCGAGGGCCGGCCGTGTGAGACGACGGATGATGAAGGCGGGAACAGTGCGGTTTTTGAAGAAAGCGTCGGTCGCGTTGATAGCGGCGTCGCTCATGGCCTTGTCCGTACCGGCTACGGCAGGAGCGTCCGCAGTCCCGGTCGCCCCGCTTCCGGATCCCTTCTACTCGGCGCCCGCGGACATCGCGAACTTCGCGCCGGGTGACGTCGTGCGCAGTCGGCCCATGCCGAACCCGCCGAACTTCTTCGGCGTCACCACGTGGCAGTTGGCGTTCCGCTCGACCAATTCTCTCGGCAATCCGATCGTCGCGGTCACCACGGTCTTCGCGCCGATCGGCAAAGCGCCCGACGGTCCGCTGCTCTCGTACCAGCAGATCGTGAACGCCCTCGGACTGAAGTGCGCACCGTCGCAGGCGCTGTACTCCACCGATCCCGACGTCGTCATTCGTGATGCGGCAGCGCTGAACGCGGTGTTCACCCGCGGTTGGACCGTCGCAATGCCCGACCACCTCGGGCCCAACAGCGCGTACGGTGCCGCCAAACTCGGCGGCACCATCGTCCTCGACGGAATCCGCGCCGCGCAGCGCTTCGATCCGCTCCAGGTCCGCAACAGCCCCGTCGCCATCGCCGGATACTCCGGTGGCGGCATGGCCAGCGCGTGGGCTGCGGCTCTCGCGCCGTCGTACGCACCCGAGCTGAACATCGTCGGCAGTGCTCAGGGCGGTGTCCCGATGAACCTGCTCAAGATGGCGATGATGCTCGGCGCCGACAACCCGCATCCGGTCTTCGGTCTGGCGCTGGCTGCGGCCATCGGTTTCGGCCGGGAGTACCCGCAGCAGATGCCGGTCAGCGAGAATCTGACGCCGTTCGGCACTCAGCTGATGAACGAGATGGCGAACTCCTGCACCAACGACATTCTCCGGATCGGCACCAATCACAGCGCCAACGAGCTGACGAACAACAAGTCGATCTTCGACGACGTCGAAGGCCGCGCGGTCGTCCTCGAGAACAGCCTCGAAACGTACGCCGGCGTTCCCAAGGCGCCGATCTTCGATTGGCACAGCCCGACAGACGCTCTCATCCCGGTCGACTCCGTGGACAACACCCTGAACCGGTACTGCGCGGCCGGCGCCAAGGTGCAGCGGCTGCTGACACCCAGTCCGGATCACCTGTCCGCGGCCGTGATCGGTCTGCCCGTCGCACTCAACTGGTTGCAGGACCGCTTCAACGGAGTGCCGGCACCGTCGAACTGCTGACACTTCCGTTCTGACTCAGGGGCACTTTCAGTCGATCCATCGACGAGAGGGTGCCCCTGAGTCATGTTCCGTCGGGTCGTCAGCGCCCGACTAACAGGCCTGCGCTCCGTCGATCACTCCCGACCTGAACGCATCGACCCGCTCGAACCCGCTTCCCTGCCGGTCCACGTCGCCCGATCCGCGGAAGAGCAGGAGTGCAGACAGTGCCTCGTCCAGATCGCCGGGAGAGAGCGAGTAGCCACTCGTCGGACGGTTCTGAAGCAGGACGCTCGCCGTCCAACCGCCGGCGAAGCAGTCGGCCTTCAGCGACTGTGACTTCTCGTCACCGGTGTCACCTTCACGCGCCTCGGCCGCGAGACCGTACTGCGTGGCAATGAGCGACGCGACCGCGAAATCACCACCCTGGTCGTAGAACTGCGGCATGGCGCCCGCCGCGTCGAAACCGACGTAGTCGTCGGGGACGCAGTAGAACAGCGAGTAGTCCGTCGTCGACGACCCGCCGCAGGTAGGAGCGTCGTCCGGGTCGAACCCGATGACACCGTTCTCGAGGGGAGTCCATGGCTCCCCGTCGTGCAGTTCGGGCCACAGCGCTGCCCAGTAGTCTTCCAAGTCCTTTGGGACACCGTCGTAGATCTGTTGCAGCGGTGCGTTTCCGGCACGGTCCGCGTCCTCCTGCGTGGTGAACGGGAGTTCCAGAACCGCGGGGGTTCCGTCGGCGTACGACGTGCAACTCTCCGCACCGCCGCCGAACCCGGTCTGGAAGGACGTCACTCGATCGAAGCCACTGCCGTGCGCAGACGGATCCTCCGACGAGCTGCCCGGTGTGTCGCGCAGGGAGAGAAAGCCGGCGAGTGCGAGATCGAGGTCCGCGTCGCTCAGGTCGAAACTGGTGTTGCCGCTGTGCATGCGCTGCGCGAACGCACCGGCGAAACAGTCGGCCTGAATCTCGCGAGTCACGGTCATCCCGTCGAAGTTCGACCGTGCTTGCACAGCGTGCCCCCACTCGTGGGCCAGAACCAGCGGAATGACGTCGTCACCGAACTTGCTCTGCAGTTCGGGGAACAGTCCTTCGGAGTCCCAGGCGACGTTGTCGGCGTCGGCGCAGTAGAACGCGTTGCCGGAGACGTCGTCCGGTGACGATGCACAAGGCGGAAGGTCTCCCGAGGACGGCACCACCGCGTAGAAGCCGCCACCGACAGGCGTGTAGTCGCCGGAGTAGATCTGCGGGTACTCCTCGGCCCAATACGATTGCAGGTCCGCAATGGCCGCGATCGCGATCTTGTTCACGTCGGTGGATGCATCGCCCACGATCTCGACGCCGTCCGACGGGGCCCCGCTCGTCGCGCTCGCCGACCCGGTCGTGGTGTCGACTCCCGAGCACCCAGCCAACACGGCCATCGCTGCTGCCGCCGCCGCAAGAGTTCGCAGTCCTCTGATCCGTCTCATACGTGGGGACGCTAACGGCGCGGATTGGAACGACATTGGAGACGGCCCGAACGGCGATCCAATGCAATTCCAATTCTCGGTTCCTACGCTCCGGCTACACCATTGTCGGGTCGTTCGAGAGAAAGAACACTGAAGATGAAGAGTTCGAACGTGCGCACCGTCGTGTGCGCATCCGTGATCGCCACCGCTGCAGCCTTCGGCGTCGGGGCGTGCGGTTCGAGCGACAGCTCGACTGCCACCGCAACGTCCACGACCGCCGCGGTGTCCAGCTCCACCACCACGTCCGCAGCCGCGTCCTCCACCGCCAAGAACAAGCTGGCCCCGACGCCCGAGGCCGACGTCGCGGGCCCGAATTACACGATCGCCGACTACATCGCCGAGGCGGGAATCGTCGAAACCCCCATCCACATGGGTGATCCCGGCGCTCCGGTCATCGACCTTCCGTTCCCCGACGGGTGGGAGAACGCCGGCGACTCGACCCCCGACTACGCCTACGGAGCCATCGTCTACAACGGACCGGAAACCGACGAGGCGCAGTATCAGCCGAGCATCATCGCGCTGGTGTCCAAGCTCGACGGCAACGTGGACCCGCAAAAGCTCATCGACGCCGCCGGCGGCGAACTGCAGAACCTTCCGGGTTACGTGGAGGTCAGCCCCGGCGAAACGTCCACTCTCGGTGGGTTTCCCGCGTATCACATCGCCGGTACCTACACCCAGGACGGAATGAGCCTGCTCTCGGCGCAGGAGACCGTGGTGATCCCGGCCGCCGACGGAATGTACGTCATGCAGATCAACATCGACGGTGCGGAATCGCAGCAGGATCTACTCATCGCGGCAGTGCAGACCATCGATCAGCAGACGACCATCACCGTCTGAGACTCGAATACCGATCGCGCCGAGGTCAATTGGCCTCGGCGCGGTCGTCGTCGACGAACGGGGACCCGTTGTCGCTGAGTCCCAGCCGCACCGCGTCGCGGACATGCAGCGGGTTACCGCCGGTCCGCGCGAGAATTCGGGCGACGACGTCAGGCGAGGGTGTGATGCCGCCGAGGTGCTGGACGAGGGCGGCCACTGCGTCGCCGTCGAGACCGGTCAGCGGCAACACCGCGATATCGCCCTCGTGCGGCGCGGAACCGCCGAGCGTTCGTCGTCGCGGCAGATCGGGACTCCCGTCGAGCCAGGTCGTCACCACGACCAACGGCGCGCCGGCGATCCACTTCTCCACGTGGGCGAGGACCTCGTTGCTACCGGCATCGGCGAGGTGGAAGTCATCGAGGACGATCACGGTGGGCGTCGACCCGATCGCGGCACGTAAGGACACCGCCGTGGCGTACGGGGAAAGTGGGTCCGGCGCGTCTGAATCTTCGACCCCTAGCCGTCGAAGAACGCGAGTCCAATCCCACAACACCGGTTTTCGGTCATCGACGGACAGCGACGACCACGCTGTGGCGAATCCTGCAGCCTGTGCGTCGGCCGAGATCTCGGAGGCCAGAGCCGTTTTCCCGAGCCCTCCGGCACCGGTGATCACGACGATTCGGCCGCGACCGGCGCGCGCGTCTCGCAGGGAGCGGTGCAGAATCTCCAGTTCGTCGTCACGCCCGAAGACGCTGCGGTGCGTAGTCTTCGGGGGCTTCGACCGTCGACCACGAACGTCGTCGTGGGTGCGAACCAACTCCTCCCCCGGCTCGATACCGAGTTCGGTTGCGAGAGTGGAGCGGGCGCGGTCGAAGGCGATCAAGGCGTCGGCCCGCCGGCCGCTCCGATGCAAAGCGAGCATCAACCGCACCCACAACGTCTCGCGCAACGGGTCGACCCGGAGGCGGGACTCGAGCTCCGAGATCACGGATGAGCCGACACCCCGACTCAACTGCGCGTCCACCCGAACTTCGAAGGTGTCCGCGTACAGCTGCTCGAGCCGCTGTGCCTCGTCGTAGGCGAAGGAGTGGTCGCGGAAGTCCACGAGAGGCGTTCCGCGCCAGAGTCGCAGGGCGTCGGACGCTGCCCGTTCGGCCGTGACGGCATCGCGGGCGACCCAGGAGTCACGGGCCGTCGCACAGAACCGATCGAAGAGGTCGATGTCGACGGTGTCGGGAATCGCTGCGTCCGAACCGAGATTCAGGCGGTACCCGTCGGCCGAGGTGATCACTCGGTGCCGGTGGGATTCGCCGGGGGTGTCGAGTATTCGACGCAGGTTCGCAACATAGGCACGCACGGACGCCATCGCTTTGGGCGGAGGCGCAGCGTCCCAGACGTCGTCGACGATTCTGTCGAACTCGACCACCCGATCACGGGCAAGCAGCAGCACGGCGAGTACCGCGCGTTGTTTGCGTCCCCCGAGATCGAGCACCGTGCCCCGGTGCCGAGCTTCCATCGATCCGATCAGTGCGTAGTCCAATCGACCCCTCGTTCTGGACCCGACGTCTGTCGGTTATTGGTACACCATTCGCCAGGTCCGGGCACGGCGAAAGTCCAACGTGGATCCAATCCACCGGTCGTACCGTTCGATCCGTGACCGAAGAACCAGTGCCGCCCGCCCGGTCCACGAACCCCGGTTCCTGGCGTGAATTCCGCGACGACGTCGGTGCGGCGCATCCCCGAATGCTGCTCGCCCTCGGCGACGGCTACCCGGTGGTGATCAAGCAACTGATCCAGGGGTTCTTCCTACTGGTGTGGCCGTTCTGGGCAGTGGCCGTGATCGTCGTGTCGATCGGGTATCACTTCGTTCTGTTTCCGATTCTGTACGTGCTGTTCTGGCCCGTGCGGGTTGTCTTCAAGGACAGGAAACCGATCGACAGCGCTATCGAGCCTGATACGCCCACGCAGTGAGCGACTGCGCCACAACGTCTTCGGCGAGGGCGCCCGCCAACGCAGGCGCTTTCGTCGACGCCCACGCGCGGTAGCGGGAACCGCCCCACGAGCCGGCCAGCGATCCCGCAGCCCCCAGGACGGCCGCCTGAACTCGGTCGGTGCCGTCTCGGCGAGCGAGCGCGTAGGCACCCGCTCCCCCCGCTGCGATGCGACCACCGAGTCCGGGAAATTCCATGCGGGACGGGGTCGACGGCAGCTTGTCGACGACGGCCTCGCCGAGTACGGCGACCGCCGCAACTCCGCCCGCCACCTGCTCGCGGTCCGTTCCCGCGTACCGCGCCACCGCATAGGTCGCGATTCCCATCGAGCTGCGGAGCCCGCTCGCGAACCCGATTGCGTACGACACGACTGCCGGTGAGATCGTCATGGGTCCTTCTTACCCGCTCACGGTGACCGGCTCGTCGAATTGAGTTCGATAGAGCTCCGCGTACCGGCCGCCCAGGGCAAGCAGTTCCGAATGAGTGCCCTGCTCGGCGACTGCGCCGGCTTCGATCACCAGAATCGTGTCCGCCGCTCGGACCGTCGACAGCCGGTGCGCGATGACGATCGACGTTCGACCGGCGAGCGCCTCGGCCAGCGCTTCCTGCACGGCTACTTCCGATGTCGAGTCCAGTGACGCCGTCGCCTCGTCGAGCACCACGACACGCGGCTGCGACAACAGCAGCCGGGCGATGGTGACGCGCTGACGTTCACCGCCGGAGAACCGGTACCCGCGTTCGCCGACGACCGTGTCGAGGCCGTCGGGTAGTGCGGAGACCAGGTCGGCCAGACGAGCGCGGCGCAGTGCGTCCCACACCTCCTCCTCCGACGCGTCCGGCCGCGCGAGCGTCAGATTGGAACGGAGGCTTTCGTGAAAGAGGTGGCCGTCCTGCGTGACCATTCCGACAGCGCCCCGGATCGACTCGGCGGTCAGATCACGAACGTCGTTGTCCGCCAACCGGACCGCACCCGAATCGACGTCGTACAGACGAGACACCAACTGCGCGATGGTCGACTTCCCGGCACCGGACGATCCCACCAGCGCAACCATGTGGCCGGGCTCGGCTCGGAAGGACACCCCGTGCAGCACCTCTTCGCCGCCCCGAGAGTCCAGAACTGCGACGTCCTCGAGCGAGGCGAGCGACACCTTGTCCGCCGACGGGTAGGCGAAGCGGACGTCGTCGAACTCGACGGCCACCGGACCGTCGGGAATCGTGCGGGCGTCCGGCTTGTCGACGATCAGCGGTGTCACGTCGAGGATCTCGAAGACACGCTCGAAACTGACGATCGCGCTCATCACGTCCACCCGCGCGCTCGCCAGCGCTGTCAGAGGGGCGTAGAGACGTGTGAGCAGAAGTGAGAGCGTCACAACGGAACCCGCGTCCAGCTGGCCGCGGAGCGCGTAGAAGCCGCCCAGTCCGTAGACCAGGGCGAGTGCGAGTGCGGACACCAAGGTGAGCGCCGTGACGAACACCGTCTGCACCATGGCGGTACGAATACCGATGTCTCGTACCCGATCTGCGCGCGAGGCGAATTCCTCGGACTCGTGCGCAGGCCGGCCGAACAGTTTGATCAGCGTGGCACCGGGCGCCGAGAACCGCTCGGTCATCTGCGTCGACATCGTGGCGTTGTAACCTGCCGCTTCACGCTGCAGCCGGGCAAGGCGGTTGCCCATGTTCCGCGCCGGGATCACGAAGATCGGTAGCAGCACCAGTGCGAGAAGGGTTATCTGCCATGAGATCCCGAGCATCACGACCAGCGTGAGCAGCAGGGTGACCAGGTTGCTCACCACACCGGACAGGGTTCCGCTGAAGGCGCGCTGCGCACCGATGACGTCGTTGTTGAGCCGGCTGACCAGCGCGCCGGTACGGGTGCGGGTGAAGAACGCGATGGGCATCTTCTGTACGTGGTCGAAGACCTTGGTGCGCAACGAGAAGATCAGGTTCTCACCGATTCGGGACGACAGCCAGCGATTCGTCAACCCGCTTGCCGCGTCCAGCAGAGCCACGAACGCGATGATTATCGCAAGAATCAGCACCGTCCGGTACTCGCTGCCCCGCACGATCGCGTCGACGACGCGACCGGCGAGCACCGGCGTCGCCACCGCGAGCGCGGCCGAGAACACGCTGAGGATCAAGAACCCGACCAGCAAGCGGCGCAGGGGCCGCGCGAACACCAGGATGCGGCGGACCGTCACCTTGGAGAACGGTCTCGAGGTGTCGGGCGCATTCGCCGACCGGTACATCTGGTTGTAGGCAACCGATTCCATGCTCATGGTGAATCTCTCTCAGGCGCGTGGTGGCCGACGGGGGATACCCATGGCCGTGGCCAGGGTGAGGTCCGTCAACCGGGTGGGGGTGATCGTGGTCAACGCGATCTGCACCGTCGACGACGCGCCGACGGGGTACCGCGCCTTGGGCCGACGAGCGGTGAGCGCTGCGATAATGACCGCGCTGACTTTCGACGCCGGCACGGCCTGCTTCTGCATCATGGGCATGACACGGCGTACTCCGCGAATATGCTTGGCGTACAGCGACTTCTGCTCGTCGTTCAACTCGGTTACCGTGGCGTCGACCTGTTCGTTCACCCCGCCCCAGATGTCGGTGGCGGTGGCACCCGGCTCGACGAGGCTCACACCGATCTTCCACGGCCGCAGCTCCATTCGAAGTGCGTCCACCAACCCCTCCAACGCGAACTTCGATGCGCAGTAGGCACCCATCCACGGCGTCGAGACTCGGCCGCTCACCGACGACACGAACACGATGCGGCCCTGTGCCCGCCGGATCCGCGGCAGAACCGCGCGGGTCACCGCCATCGCCCCGAACACGTTGACGTCGAATTGCTTCTGCAGTGCCTCCGCCGAGAGTGTCTCGACCGGTCCGTCGACGACGATGCCGGCGTTGTTGACCACCGCGTCGAGCCGATCGGGGAGTACGCCGTCCAGGGCGGCAACCTGGTCTGCATCGGTCACGTCGAGCAGTACCGGGGTCAGGGAACCCGAGGTGGCCGCAGCCAACGACGCTCCGTCGGCTTCGCTGCGCACCCCCGCGAACACGTGCCAGCCCGCACCGGCCAGCTCGAGCGCCGTCACTCTGCCGATACCGCGGGCAGCACCGGTTACCAGGATCGTCTTCATCTCGTCAGTATCCGCCTACGGCAGATGTTCGAGAGCCCTGCATCCATCCGCGGGCCCTGCAGGGCTCTCGAACAGACAAAGGGCTCTCGAACTCGAGCTACGGCTCAGGCAGCCCGCTCTGTCACTGCCTGGCTTTCCAGAGCCAGCGCCACGATCTCGGCCACGTCGGTCATCGGACGAATGTCCAACGCGTCCTTGACTTCCTGAGGGACGTCATCGAGATCGGGCTCGTTGCGCGCCGGGATGAACACCGTCTTCAGACCGGCCCGTTGCGCGGCGAGAAGCTTCTGCTTCACACCGCCGATCGGCAGAACCCGCCCGTTCAGCGTCACCTCGCCGGTCATGCCGACGTCCGAGCGCACCGGTCGGCCCGTCGCCATCGAGACCAACGCGGTCACCATGGTGACGCCCGCCGAGGGCCCGTCCTTCTGCACTGCTCCGGCCGGAACGTGGACGTGGATGCTGCGATCCAATGCCGCCGGCTCGATCCCGAACTCGACTGCGTGTGCGCGGACGTACGAGAGCGCAATCTGCGCGGACTCCTTCATGACGTCGCCCAGCTGACCCGTCAGGGCCAAGCCCGTTTTGCCCTCGTTCGATCCGGCTTCGATGAACAGCACGTCCCCACCGAGTCCGGTCACGGCCAGACCTGTTGCCACACCGGGCACCTCGGTCCGCTCGTGAGACTCCGGGGTGAATCGCGGGCGGCCCAGGTAGCCGACCAGATCCGGCTCGTCGATGACGATGGCATCGCTCGACGCCGCAAGCTTGGTCGTGGCCTTGCGGAGGGCCTTGGCCAGCAGCCGCTCGAACTGTCGCACACCCGGTTCACGGGTGTAGTCGGCTGCGATCTTGTGCAAGGCAGCGTCGGTGACGGTCACTTCCTCGGCCGTCAGCGCAGCGCGCTCGGCCTGGCGAGGCAGCAGGTAATCACGCGCGATGGCCACCTTGTCGTCTTCGGTGTAGCCGTCGATCGTGATCAGCTCCATGCGGTCGATGAGGGCCGCCGGGATCTGCTCGATCACGTTGGCGGTCGCGAGGAACACGACGTCGGAGAGGTCGAGGTCCAGATCGAGGTAGTGGTCACGGAACGTGTGGTTCTGCGCCGGGTCCAGCACCTCGAGCAGCGCTGCGCTCGGATCGCCGCGGTAGTCGGATCCGACCTTGTCGATCTCGTCGAGCAGCACGACGGGATTCATCGATCCCGCCTCACCGATCGCCCGCACGATACGACCGGGCAGGGCGCCGACGTACGTCCGACGGTGACCTCTGATCTCTGCTTCGTCTCGGACACCGCCGAGGGCGACGCGAACGAACTTACGTCCCAGGGCCCGTGCGACCGACTCACCGAGCGATGTCTTGCCCACTCCGGGAGGACCGGCCAGCACCATCACGGCACCGGAGCCGCGCCCGCCGACCACCTGCAGACCGCGGTCGGCGCGACGCGCACGAACCGCCAAGTACTCGACGATGCGGTCCTTCACGTCGTCCAGTCCGTGGTGGTCGGCGTCGAGAACGGCCCGCGCAGCCGCGATGTCCGTCGAATCTTCGGTGCGTTCGTTCCAGGGAAGGTCGAGCACGGTGTCCAGCCAGGTTCGGATCCAACCACTTTCGGGGCTCTGATCGCTGGAGCGTTCGAGCCGGCCGACTTCGCGCATCGCTGCTTCCCGCACGTTGTCCGGGAGGGTGGCCATCTCGACACGGGTGCGGTAATCGTCCGCGCCGTCGGGCTCGTCCTCGCCGAGCTCCTTGCGGATCGCGGCGAGTTGCTGGCGCAGCAGGAATTCCTTCTGCGTCTTCTCCATACCGTCGCGGACGTCGCCGGCGATCTTGTCGTTGACTTCGACCTCGGCGAGGTGATCCTTCGTCCATGCGATGAGTGCAGTCAAACGCTCTGCGACATCGGGGGTTTCGAGAAGCTCGCGCTTCTGCACGTCCGTCAGGTACGACGCGTACCCGGCGGTGTCGGCAAGAGCGGACGGGTCGGTGAGCTTGTTCACCGAGTCGATGACCTGCCACGCATCACGGCGTTGCAGCATCGCCAGGACTAGCTTCTTGTACTCGCCCGCCAGAGCGCGAGTGTCGTCGGTGATGACAGCCTGATCGACAGGCTCGGCCTCGACCCACAGTGCTGCGCCGGGTCCGCTGACCCCGGATCCGATGTGGGCGCGACCCTCGCCCTTGATGACGGCGGCCTGCTCACCGGTGGCCAGACGACCCATCTGCACGATGGATGCGATGACGCCGTACGCGGGGTAGCGGTCGTCGAGACGGGGTGCGACCAGCAGTTTGCCGTCGGTGGTGCTGCGTGCGGCGTCGATGGCGGCGCGCGCGGAGTCGTCGAGTTCCACCGGCACGACCATGCCGGGAAGGACCACGGGATCGGTCAGAAAGAGCACGGGGAGACGTGTCGGTTCGGTCATGGGGTTCTCCTCAAGTTAAGCGTGATCAGCTCAACTTCACACACGCCAGTTGTGTTCCCGAATCTTCCGCCGTTCGCCGTCAGCGGAGCGGCTAGCGACGCACGTCCACCTGGACGACGCCGGAGGCGGTGACCGTCTGCGGGTTGATCTGCGGCACGAACGCTCCGACCGTCACGATCACGGTGTACTCGACAGTGCCGATACCGGTATCGATGACCGCCCCGCCCGCCGGGTATTGCAGCGACTTGTCGCTCACCGCGGTTCCCGACATACCCGTGGCCGTGTTGCGCCACCGGATCTCCGTGTGGGTTCCGAACGTGAGCAAGCGGAACTGCTGGCTGTACAGGGGGTCCGTGGTCGGGGGCTGCACATTGACGGCCAACTTCGCGACGACCGGGCCCTGATCGACCGATTCCTCCACACCCGAGCCACTCACGCCGAGGGTGAGAGGCGATTCCCACGGGTACGGGCTCGGACCCGTCACTGTCGTGTACGTCGACGTCGGATTCGCGGACGCGACCCCCGGCATCACGCCGAGCATTGCGACGGACAAGACGACAGCGGCGAAAATTTTCCGCATGGCGTTCCCTTCTCGTTCGAGACAGACCGACCGTGTCCGAACTGTACGACGAGAAAAGCTGAGCAAAGGTCACGATCTTGTGACGAAAATCGGGTGCACTCGGCCACTGTGACAGTGGTCGAGTGCACCCGCTCAGATCGTAGGAATCAGTTTCGTCCAGCCGGGGACTTCGCTCTCTCGGAATTCCCGAGCACTTCGCGGGCCTCCTCCACCGACAACTCGTTCTCGGCGAACGACGGATCGTCCGCGAAGGACTTGATGCGAGCAACGCGGTAGATGATCAAGCCGTACAACGCTTTCGCGAGAATATCCGCAATCGAGTAGCCGATTTGCTTGCCCGTCCACGCAGCCGCTCCATCGAAGCCGAGTTGCGGGAGCAGGTACGCGATCGGGTACACGCCCCACGTTGCAACCAGCAGGATGCGCAGACGACTGATTGTCGAACGCACCTGCGGCGGCTGATTGCCGAGCGACTTCGTCATCTCCACGAACAGAACGTAGAGAATGTAGAGGAACGGAATTGTCGACAGCGTGCCGAAGATCGTCCGAATACTGTTGTCGCCGCTCAGTTCTCCAGGATAACCGAGAATGATCATCAGGGCCGCAGCCGGAACGAGGCGCAGCAGCAGACTGGTCTGCAGCTTGCGCGCCAACGCAAGCACAGCGACCAATTCGACGAGGAGAAGCGGCACGGTGAGCAGCCAGTCGACGTAGCGGTAACCCTCGTTGAAGCCCTCGCCCGCGGCCTGGGTGTAGTCACCCTTGCCACCCACAGAGTCCGTGACGAACGAGCTGTTGAAGGAGTTGAAAATGCGGAAGTAGTGGTAGGCGGCGATCCCACACACCGTCGCCGCAACGATCATGGCCTGTCGATATCGTGGCAAAATTCTTGGGAGACAGGCGATCATGAACAAGGCAGCGAACAGTTGCGATGCGATCACCAACGAAAAAATGTTGTAGATCGCATCGTGCTGTCCCGCGGAAATAGAATCGGGTATCAAGATGTCCCTCCAGAGTCGACGTGAATAAGCGTCGGTGTGGGAGAGGACAGCGGAAGAGGCACTGCGTCTGGCTGTGGTCTTGATCACCGACACCAGTGGTTCGTACCGGCTCCCCAACCCGGACGAACTTTCACGGAACCGATCACGGGCCGCCCTGCGGTGGTACACATGAACGACAGATCCGAGGTCGCAGATGGCCATTCCCAGTGCCGAAAAATCAACGTATACATTCGAATCGGTCAGCGACGGCGATGCCGCCGCGATTCGTGCTCGCCTGCTGGTGCCCGTCCTCGTCGCGTTCGTTCTACTGACGGCCGTCTGCGCGGTGACACCGATTCCTCTGCTCTGGCAGTACGTGCCGTTCGCACTCAGCCTTGTCGTGCTGGGTTTGCCGCACGGCGCTCTGGACCATTTGGTTCCGGCGTGGCTGGATCGTCGCGGCCAGTCGTTGGCCTCGATCGCTCGTGTCGTCGCTCTGTACGGAGTACTCGCGGGTGCCACCGCACTGCTGTGGATGTGGGTGCCAACCGCAGCGGCCATCGCTTTCGTCGCGCTGACGTGGTTTCACTGGGGCCAAGGCGATCTCTACGCACTCGTGGCGATCAACGATTCGCGCTACCTCGACACTGCACCTCTTCGATGCGCGGCTGTCGTCTCCCGCGGCGGCCTTCCGATGCTGATTCCTCTTGTGTTCCACCCCGAGAGCTTCCACATGGTCCTGGGTGCTTCCGTCTCGTTGTTCGATCGCGCCGGGCCCACCTCGACGCCACTCGACGACCCCACCTTGCGCACCGTCCTCGCGGGGTCGTTCATCGCGTTTCTGGTCGCGACGGCGCTCGTGACGAGGCGGCGCTGTACGGCGGGAGACCGTCGCGCCTGGTGGCGTGATCAAGCGGAAGTCGTTGCGCTGCTGATCTTCTTCGTCGTGGTTCCGCCGATACTCGCGGTCGGCCTCTACTTCTCGCTCTGGCACGCGCTGCGACACTTCGTCAGGCTGGACAGTATCGGGTCGGTGAACCGGGAGCCGCTGAGAACTCGCGTGTGGGATCTGGCGCGAGGCGCTCTCCCCACCACCGCGGCTGCCATCGTTCTGCTCGTGGTCATGGCGGTCGCGCTGCCGGGAGCCCACGACACCGGCGGCGCGGCCCTGGGTGTGTACCTCGTGCTGATCTCGGCACTCACCGTTCCGCACGTCGCCGTCGTGTCCTACATGGACTACCGGCAGCAGCTGTGGAGACCCGTCAGATCCGTTCGATGATCGTCGCGTTCGCCAATCCGCCTGCCTCACACATGGTCTGCAATGCGTAGCGACCGCCCGTCTGCTCCAGGGCGTTGACCATGGTGGTCATGATGCGCGCACCACTCGCACCGAGCGGATGACCGATGGCGATGGCGCCGCCGTTGACGTTCGTCTTCGCGAGGTCCGCTCCGGTGTCCCGAGCCCACGCCAGCACGACCGGTGAGAAGGCCTCGTTGACCTCGAACAGGTCGATGTCGGCGATCGTCAGCCCGGCGCGTTCGAGTACCTTCTTCGTGGCGGGAATGACACCGGTCAGCATGTACAGCGGGTCCGAACCGATCACTGCCACACTGTGAATGCGCGCCAGCGGGGTGAGACCGAGCTTGGCCGCAACCTCGCTGGTGGTGATCAGTACGGCCGCACTTCCGTCGCTCAGTGGACTGGCGTTACCGGCGGTGATGTTCCATTCGATCTGCGGGAAGCGACGGCCGACGGCCTCGTCGTAGTACGCAGGCTTCAGGCCTGCCAACGTCTCGACACCCGAGCCCGGACGAATGTTCTCGTCCGTCTCCAATCCGGCAATCGGGGCAAGTTCGGTGGCGAAGCGGCCCTCTTTCGTTGCAGTGGTGGCCTTTTCGTGACTTCTGACGGCGAACTCGTCGAGCTGGGTGCGCGAGAACCCCCACTCGGCGGAGATCAGTTCGGCGCTGTGGCCCTGCCCGACCAGCCCGTCCGGGTACCGGGCGACGAAATCGTGTCCGCGGGGGTCGAAGCCCGGGCGGACGTTAGACCCCATGGGTACCCGGCCCATGGATTCGATACCGGAGGCGACCACGACGTCGTACGCACCGGACATGACGCCCTGCGCGGCGAAGTGAATGGCTTGCTGACTGCTTCCGCACTGGCGGTCGACGGTGGTGCCGGGAACCGACTCCGGATACCCGGCGGCCAGCAAGGCCGTGCGCGCGATGTTGAACGCCTGCTCGTCCGCTTGCGTGACCGCACCCGTGATCACATCGTCGACGAGTGCAGGATCGATGCCGGCGCGGTCGACAAGTGTCCTGAGGCTGTGCGCGAGCAGGTCTGCGGGGTGGACACCGTGGAGCGCGCCGCTGCCCTTTCCTTTGCCTACGGGTGTGCGGACTGCGCCGACGATGACTGCGTCGCGACCGAATGACTGTGCCATGGGACTCACCTTCCGAAGCTGACTGTGGTTCTACATAGCCAACAATGCGTACGCAGGCTCGGATATTCCATAGTCAGCAAAGTTTTTCGTGGTCGAGGGCGGTTTGTCCTTTACAGTCGGTCCACCCGACCTCGCCGAACAATGGAGTCAGCAATGACCGGTCCCACCGATCCCTACCCCAGCGGCGATCCACAGCAGCCGTACAACCAGCCGAATCAGTACGGCCAGCCCCAGTACGGCCAACCCCAGCAGTATGGCCAACCCCAGTACGGCCAGCCACCCGTCGCCCCCAAGAACGGTTTCGGCCTCGCCGCACTGATCCTCGGCATCCTGTCGATTCTCGCGTTCTGGAGCTTCGGTTTCGGAATCGTCCTCGGACTTCTCGCAATTCTCTTCGGCTTCCTGGGCCGCTCCCGCGTCAAGAAGCGCGTCGCGACCAACGGTGGCGTTGCACTCACGGGCATCGTTCTCGGCGTCATCGGTGTGATCGCCGGAATCGCGTTCCTCTGGGTGGTGGTGTGGGCTGCGGACAAGATCGGTGTCGGTGACTACGCGACGTGCCTGAGCGACGCGAACGGCAACGAGCAGGCGATCGCGTCGTGCAACGATCAGTTCCAGAACAACCTCGAAGACCGGTTCAGCGTCACGATCACGCCGCTGCCCACGCCCTAGCAACCGAATGAACGACAACCTGACTATGCACTATGAGAGTCACGTATCCTGAACCGATGGCAGCACGGCTGGAAGGCGTTCTCGAGGACAGGGACTCGTGGCAGGCTAGGCACTGCTCCATCGCGAAGGCCCTCGACGTCGTGGGCACCCGATCCGCCATGCTCATCCTGCGCGAAGCGATCTACGGCACCACGCGTTTCGACGATTTTGCGAATCGGGTCGGCATCACCGAAGCAGTCACGGCAGCGCGGTTGAAAGAGCTGGCGGCAGCCGGCATCTTCGAGCGTCGGCCCTACAAGATTCCTGGATCACGGACGAGGTACGAGTACGTCCTGACCGAGATGGGGCGCGATCTGGTGCCCGTGATCATCGGCCTCATGCAGTGGGGAGACACCTATCTGCAAGGGCCCCGCGGGAAGCCGTTGGACGTCGTCGAGGACGCGACCGGATCCGCGGTGGCCGCCGAAGTTCGCACCGAGGACGGCCGACGCGTAGAACTGGACGAGTTGCGTATTCAGGTCGCCAGCGCACACAGCAAGCCCTGATCACCGGAGGCGTCATGAGTAATCTGGAAGCCGCCCCCGCGGAGACGGTGTGCGCCTCGACCGTGCAGGTGCGCAGCGACGTTCAGGTCATCGTTCCCCGCGAGGTCCCCCTCGGCGGGCCGCGCGCCATGACGGTTCGGCGAACTCTGCCGTCGCGAGAGCGAACCCTCGTCGGAGCGTGGTGTTTCGCGGACCACTTCGGCCCCGAGGACGTTGCGGTCAGTGGCGGCATGAACGTTCCGCCGCACCCACACACCGGATTGCAAACGGTCAGTTGGCTTTTCAGCGGCGAGATCGAGCACCGTGATTCCACGGGTGCCCACGCAATGGTCCGCCCCGGCGAGTTGAACATCATGACCGCGGGGTCCGGTATCGCGCACTCGGAGGTGTCGACGCCGGCGACGACCATCCTGCACGGCGCCCAGTTGTGGGTTGCACTCCCCGACGAGAGTCGAAATACCGCAGCACATTTCGAGCACTACGTACCCGACGGCGTCGACCATGGAAACGCTACCGTTCGGGTCTTCCTCGGATCGCTCGCGGGTGACGCGTCCCCCGTTTCCACGTTCAGCCCCCTCCTCGGCGCCGAGATCGTGCTCGAGCCCGAGAGCGAGGAGACCTTTGCCGTCGACCCGACCTTCGAGCACGGCGTTCTCGTCGACTCCGGAGACGTACTCGTCGACGGCACCCCGGTCGACCACGGCGCGATGGGCTACCTCGCACCCGACGCCGACAGGATTCGCATCCGGAACCGCGGCCGAGGCGCTGCGCGCGTCCTGCTCCTCGGCGGCACACCGTTCGGCGAACAGGTCATCATGTGGTGGAACTTCATGGGGCGCACGCACGACGAGATCGTGGCATACCGCGAACAATGGAACGCCGAAGTCGACCACACCCGTACTGCAACACATTTCGGCACAGTCGAGGGGTACGACGGAGCATGGCTTCACGCTCCGTCGATGCCCACCTCGCGATTGAAGACCCGCGGCTAACTGTCCTCGAGCAACACACCCAGGTGATCGGCCAGCCGCTGCATGGTTGCGACGATCTGCTGCTCCGTCACGCGGGGAAAGACCTTCTTGAACTCCAAGTCCGTGACACCGGACCAGTCGTAGATCTGGGTCAGCCCGGAGCGCTCGGAATCGACAACGTCCAACTCCCACGACCACCGTGAGCCACGCGGCGGTTGGCCCTGACGCTGCGGCTCCCAGCCGATCCGCACATCCTGCTCGAACAGGAACACCGTGTTCTCCATGACGTAGTCACCGAGCTCGGGCTGATGCATCTTCATCGTGAACACGTCACCGACCTCGGTGAGCGGCTTCGGATCGACCGCTCCTTTCAGCATTCCCGACCCGTCGATCTCGGCCTGGACCTTCGGATCGCTCAGCGCTTCGAAGACCGTGGCTGCGGTGGCTTCGATCACTCGGCGCACTACCAGTTCGTCGGACATACATCCTCCTCATCGGATCGGACTCTTCATCGAGTCGGACGGTTCGAGGTCGACCGTACTGGGCACTCTCCTGGACATGACCGACAGCTCAGAGAACACAGTCGATGCGACGCAGGACCCGGCAGCTCACACCAAGGGTCTGGACGCGGACGATGCGCAGAGTCCCGGCGAGCGCGCCGAGGCTGTCCGCGAGTTCGACGATCATTCGGACGACGAGGGTCCCGACACGTTGGACGGCAGCGAAGAAGAGCACGACGGCGACTTTCGCGACGACGGCAAGACGCTGCCGACCCCGCATACCTCCACGGAGGCGTCCGACGACCCGAAGGCCACCTCTAGAACAGAGTGACCGGTTCGGCGCGCACCACGTCCGGGGACGTCTCGCCGCCGGCCAGGACGGCCCGCGCGGCGGCACCCGCCAACTCGTCGGCCATCTCGTTGTACTGGTTTCCGACGTGTCCGCGGACCCACCGGAACCGCACGGGTCCCTCCCGCTCGGAGATGGCGCGGTCGATCGCTTGAACGAGGTCGATGTTCTTCACCGGCGTGCCGCCGGCCGTTCGCCAGCCTTTGCGTTTCCATCCGGGCAGCCACTCCGACGCGCATTTGATGGCGTACTGGGAGTCGGACTCGATGAGCAGGGGCTCGTCCCCACCGTGTGCACGGATGGCTTCGAGCAGCGCTCGCAGCTCGGCAATCTGGTTCGTGCCCGACGCGCACCCTCCGGAAGCCTGCGGCCCGAGGTGGTTGACCCACGCCCAGCCGATGGCGCCTCCAGGATTCTTCAGGCACGAGCCGTCGGTACTCACGATGATCACGCTGCGCACCTTACGACGGGCCACCGACAATCCGTCGGTCCCGCGCCGCGGGAAGGCCGGAGGCCGTTCGGGAAGGCCGGAGGCCGGTCGTGTCGGTCGTGTCGGTCGGCGGGCTTAGGGTCTTCGGCATGAGCACCTCCTTTCAAGCCTGGGTCGCACGTGAAGGCGACGGGACGATCGACTTCGCGCCCGAGACAGTGGACGAGTCGTTCCTGCCACCGGGAGAGGTGACCATTGCGGTCCACTTCTCCAGCGTGAACTACAAGGACGCCCTCGCCGTCACCCCAAAAGGTGGAGTGGTAAGCGACTATCCGATCGTTCCGGGTATCGACGTCGCCGGTGAGGTCATCTCGTCCGACAGCGACGAGTTCACGCCGGGCGATCTCGTCGTCGCCCACGGATACGACATCGGTACCGCCCGGCACGGCGGGTACGCCGAGCGTGCCCGAGTGCCCGCCGAGTGGGTCGTGAAGTTGACGGACGGGTTGTCCCCCGCCGACGCGGCCACCATCGGCACCGCCGGGTTCACGGCCGCGATGTCGGTCGCTGCGCTGCTCGATCGGGGACTGACACCCGACGACGGCCCGGTGCTGGTGACTGGAGCGTCCGGCGGCGTCGGATCCGTCACCGTCGATCTGCTTGCGGCGGCGGGCTTCGAGGTGGTCGCCTCCAGCGGCAAATCCGACGCACACGACTTCCTCACCGAGCTGGGCGCCTCGACCGTCATCGGCCGGTTGCCCGAAGATCCGGACGTCAAGCCGCGGCCCCTCGGGAAATCGCAGTGGGCTGCCGCCGTGGACTGCGTCGGCGGCAAGACGCTGGCACATGTTCTGAGCACGCTGAAGTACCGCGGCGCCGTGGCCGCGAGCGGTCTCACCGGCGGGCCGTCCCTGCCGACCACCGTGCTTCCGTTCATCCTTCGCGGCGTGGACCTGCTCGGTATCGACTCGGTGCAGTTGCCGATCGACGAGCGCCGCGCGCTGTGGAAGCGCATTGCCACCGATCTGAAGCCGCGGCACCTGGCGTCGATCACGCGCGAGGTGGACGTCGAGAACGTCACCTCGGTCATCGACTCCATTCGCGACGGCGGTTATACCGGTCGGGCGCTGGTGCGCGTCGCCGGCGGTTTCTGACAGGCCCCGTGGAGGTCACCGTCAGCGTCGGGCATCCGGTCGCCCTGGCTCGCACGCTCTCGCCGAACCGGCGCGGACCCGGCGACCCGGCGCATCGCCAGATCGCCGACGGGTCGTTGTGGCGGTGTTCGCTCATGCCGTCGGGGCCGGTCACCTACCGACTGACCCGCGCGGGCGACGACGCCCACTGCGAGGCGTGGGGACCGGGCGCGGCGGAACTTCTCGAGACGGTGCCAGGCATCGTCGGAGCGCAGGACGACCCGGACGGTTTCGCGCCCGACCACCCGATTCTGAAGGAAGCCCACCGACGCTTTCCGCATTTTCGGATCGGCAGGACGAACCGGGTGATGGAAGCGATGGTGCCGGCCATCCTCGAACAGAAGGTTCACGGCGCGTCGGCGTTCTCCGCATGGCGATATCTGTTGCGGAAGTTCGGGGAGCCGGCCCCCGGACCCGCCCCCGAGGGCATGCGTGTTCCGCCGCCGCCCGAGGTCTGGCGACGCATTCCGTCGTGGGAGTTCCATCGCGCCAACGTCGACCCTCAGCGATCCAAGACGATTGTTCGGGCTGCTCAGTACGCCGACAAACTCGAAGCGATCACGACGATGAATCGAGAGGACGCCGAGCGTCGGCTCCGGTTCGTGCCCGGAATCGGGTTGTGGACGGCAGCGGAGGTTACGCAGCGCGCGCTCGGTGACGCAGATGCTCTGTCCGTCGGCGACTATCACCTGGCCACGGTCGTAGGTCGCTCGCTGACGGGTAAACCCATGACCGACGACGAGATGGTGGCGTACATGGAGCCGCTGCGTCCGCACCGCTATCGCGCGGTTCGACTCCTGGAGATCAGCGGCACCGCCTTGCGGCCGCGATTCGGGCCGCGGACGCAGATTGCGGATCACCGATGGCACTGACACACGAAATACCCCTCACCCGATCCTGGTTGCACCTCGTATGACCACGATCGGAAACTCTGACCTCGACGTCTTTCCTCTCGCTCTCGGCGCCAACACATTCGGCTGGACCAGCGACGAGAAGGACTCCCACGCGATCCTCGACGCGTTCGTCGCCGGTGGCGGCAACTTCGTGGACACCGCGGACTCGTACTCGGCGTTCGCGCCCGGAAACTCCGGTGGCGAGTCCGAGAGCGTGCTGGGCTCGTGGTTCACCGCCCGCGGCAACCGCGACGACATCGTTCTGGCTACGAAGGTCAGCCAGCATCCCGACTTCAAGGGCCTGGCGCCCGACAACATTCGCGCCGCGGCAGACGCATCCCTGTCCCGCCTGAAGACCGATCACATCGACGTCTACTACGCACACTACGACGACGACAAGACTCCGCTCGACGAGTCGCTCGCAGCCTTCGACGGGTTGGTGAAGGACGGGAAGGTTCGCTACGTCGCGATCTCCAACTACTCGCCGGCACGGATCGAGGAGTGGCTGTCGATCGCCCGACGCGAGGGTTTCGCCCTCCCCATCGCCATCCAGCCGCACTACAACCTGGTGCACCGCCGGTCGTACGAGCCGGAGATCCGCGACATCGCCGAAGCGAACAATCTCGGCGTGTTCCCCTACTTCGCGCTCGCGTCCGGGTTCCTGACCGGCAAGTACCGCACCCGTGACGACCTCGCGAACACTCCGCGCGAGCGTCTGACGCAGGGGTACTTCAGCGACGCCGGGCTCGAGGTCGTCGGCGCACTGGACACCGTCGCGAACGCGCACGGCACCTCGCTCGCCACGGTTGCTCTCGCCTGGTTGCTCTCACGTCCCGGCATCGTGGCTCCCATTGCGAGCGCCAGCCGCATCGACCAGCTTCAGAGCCTGCTCGACTCCACCACCCTCACGCTCACCGCCGACGAACTCGATCTGTTGACGGCCACCTCGGACAAGGTCGGCGAGTAACTCATCGCCCGCGAACGCGACATCGACGGCCGCCCCCTCAACTCACGTCCTCGCGACGAGTTGGGGAGGCCGATGCCGCGCGGGTCGGTCGGGGTTCCGCGCATCCCAGACGATGTCCAATTGCCGCCGGACGAGTCGTTGACCGAAGCGCAACGCCTGCTCGACGCCGGCATGCCCTTCCATGCGCACGAGATTCTGGAAGGCACCTGGAAGATTTCCGTCCCGGGCGAACGCGCGCTGTGGCAGGGACTGGCGCAACTGGCCGTCGGCCTCACGCACCTTCTGCGGGGTAACGAGCGGGGGGCGCTGTCGCTTCTCATGCAGGGGCGGAACCGAATCTGGCCGTACCACCTCGACCCACCACACGGCGTCGACGTCGACGGGTTGGTCGCCTGGGCGGACACCCTCGGTGAGGCGTTGGAAGAGGGCCGCAGTACGAAGCCGACGGTCCCCGCGCTCCGAACCCGCTGAGTGTTAACCCGCCGGCAACGTACTTCGGGAACATAACGAGGCTTCGGGACGCTGCATCACGGGTAAGGCACACATACAGAACGTTCAGGGAGATTCGCACATGGAGAACAGTCTCCAGAACGCCGCGCCCACCTCGCGCCTACGCACCATCCTCGTCCTCGGTGCCCTCGTGGCCTTGGGGCCGCTGACGATCGACACCTACCTGCCTGCCCTCCCCGCGATCACCGACGATCTCCAGTCCACGGACGCGGCAGTTCAGTTCACTCTCACCGGCACCTTGATCGGCCTCGCCATCGGTCAGCTGGTGGTCGGCCCACTGTCCGACGCCCTCGGTCGACGCCGACCCCTCATCGCCGGCACCGTCATCCACATCGTCGCGTCGATGCTCTGCGTCATCGCACCGAACGTCGCCGTGCTCGGCGTGCTTCGCGCCGTTCAAGGATTCGGCGCCGCAGCCGCCATGGTCATCGCACTGGCTGTCGTTCGCGACCTGTACGACGGCAACGCCGCCGCCACCGTGATGTCGCGTCTGATGCTCGTCATGGGAGTGGCCCCCATCGTCGCACCCAGCCTGGGCAGCGTCATCCTGGTCCACGGATCGTGGCGTGGGGTTTTCGCAATGCTCGCGGTGCTGGGCCTGGCTCTGATGTTCGTTGCGATCTTCCTGCTCAAAGAGACACTGCCGCAACCGAAGCGACGTGAACTGGAGTTCGGACCGGTGTTCCGGACCTACGGATCGCTGTTCCGGGACCGGCAGTTCGTCGTGCTCGTGCTCGTCGCCGCACTGGGCATGGCGGCGCTGTTCGCCTACATCTCGGGATCGTCGTTCGTCCTCCAGGACCAGTACGGCCTCGGTCAGCAGCAGTTCTCGCTGGTCTTCGCCGTCGGTGCGATCGCGCTGATCGGCGCGTCGCAGTTCAATGTCGTTCTGCTGCAGCGTTACAACCCCAAGCAGATCGTGATCGCGGCTCTGCTCGCCTCGACCATCGCCGGCGCGGCGTTGATCGTCACCACCGAGTTCGAGATCGGCGGCATGTGGGGCTTCCTGATTCCGGTGTGGTTCGTTCTCGGAGCCGCGGGCTTCGTGATCCCCAACTCGCCCGCACTGGCTCTGTCCCGTCACGGCGAAGCAGCGGGCACCGCCGCCGCGGTCCTCGGCGCGGCCCAGTTCGGCCTCGGCGCCTTGGTTGCACCGCTGGTCGGAGTGCTCGGAAACGATGGTCCCGCCATCGCCATCACCATGACGGCGGGAGCGCTCATCGCGCTTCTCGCCTTGTTCTCGGTACGCAAATCCACGACCGACACCGAAAGTGTGGTCGTGTACGAAGGGAAGGACGTCGATGTCGACGCAGCAGTATCGCAAAGATGAGAAGGCCGTTGCGGCTCTCACACCCGAGCAGTATCAGGTAACCCAGAAGAACGGCACCGAACCCGCGTTCACCGGTGAGACGTGGGACAACCACGAGCCCGGTCTCTACGTCGACGTGGTCTCCGGTGAGCCGCTGTTCTCCTCGGAGGACAAGTTCGAAAGCGGTTCGGGCTGGCCCAGTTTCACCCGGCCGGTCGAGCCGGAGAACGTGGTGGAGAAGCGCGACCTCAGCCACTTCATGCTCCGCACCGAGGTCCGCTCCGCGAACGGGGACAGCCACCTCGGCCACCTGTTCAAGGACGGACCCAAGGCCGACGGCGGTCTGCGGTACTGCATGAACTCCGCCTCGATGCGCTTCATCCCTGTCGACCAGCTCGAAGCAGAGGGGTACGGAGAGTACAAGGCGCGGTTCGAGAAATAGTTCGTTCCCCGTTTGGTAAGCGTCAGATCAGCCCACGCGAAATAGCCCGGCACGCCGCCCGCAACGCCGGCACCACCGGCGCCGGATCGTCCCGTACCGAGATCACGACCGACACGGCGGCGACCACCTCGTTCCCCCGTCGTACCGGCGCGGCGATGGCCAGCGACCCCAAGTTCAGATACTCCCGGCACACCACCACCCCGGTACGACGGATGTCGGCGAGGACGGAGCGCAGTCGGTGTTCGTCGGTGACGGTGTGCGGGGTGAACGCCGCCAGCCCGCCGGCCAGCACCTGATCGAGTAACTCGATTCGGTTGTGCGCCAACAGAACCAGACCACCGCTCGACGCGTGGAGCGGGAGGCGCCCACCGGCCCTCGAGATCAGCGGGACAGCGTTGCGGGCCGACAACCGTTCGATGTAGAGCGCATCCGTTCCGTCCAGCACGACGAGTTGCACGTTCTGGTGCGTTGCCTCGTACAGGTCTTCCAGGTAGGGAAGCGCGACTTGGCGTAGCCCGTGAGCGCGCGGGGCCAGCGATCCGAGTTCCCAGATCCGCACCCCGATCGTGTAGTGCCCGTCGTCGTCACGTTCGAGGGCACCGTGGTCCACCAACTGTCGACACAGCCGGTGCACGGTGGGGAGCGGGAGACCGGTGGAGCGCGACAGGTCGGATTGCGTGAGCCGTGTCCTGTTGTCTCCGAACGAGTTCAGCACCGCGAACACCCTGGCGATCATGCCCGGGTGCGGCTCGCTCACAACGAGCGCAAGTACGCCACGTCGGCGGCGATACCTTCGGCCGGAGTCTCGAGCATGACCGGCGCGCCGGAGGCTCGACCGACCTCGACGAGCACCTCCGGTTCGATGGTGCCCTCCTCGAGGTTCGCGTGACGGTCGCGTGCGGAGTCGAAGTCGTCGCGAGAGTTGTTCAGGTGGACGAGATCGATCCGTCCGGTGATCGCCTTGATGCGCTCGACGACGCCCACCAAGTCCTCGCCGCCGGCCCAGGCGTGGCAGGTGTCCAGACAGAACCCTGCGCCGAACTCACCCACCGCGTCCCAGAGCTTGGCGATCGCGTCGAAGTGTCGTGCCATCGCGAAGTCGCCGCCGGCGGTGTTCTCGATCCAGATGGGAACCGCGAACCCGCCGGATTCGGCTTGCCGCTCGAAAAGCTTGCGCCAGTTCGCAATCCCCTCGTCCGGATCTTCGCCGTCACGCACGTGCCCACCGTGTACCACCAGCCCGAGCGCCCCCACCTCGGCAGCCACCGCGGCCTGCTCGGTGACGGACTTGCGTGAGGGGATGCGGATTCGGTTGTTCAGGCTGGCGACGTTGATGACGTACGACGAGTGCACCACCACGTCGACGGCGCTGTCGCGAATGCGCTCGAGCCCCTCACCCACGACGGGCTTCTTCCACTTCTGCGGATCGGTGACGAAGAGCTGAACGAGGTCGACGTCGAGTGCCTCGGCCTCCTCGAGTGGGTTATCCGAGTTGCGGACGTGGGCTCCGATGCGCATGCCGTTCACGATACTGCGCTACTCCGACAGCTCACCGAGCTCGTCGACCAGTGCCTTCTGCACCACTCGCATGGCAGCCAGAGCGGCGGGCGCCCCGACGTATCCGCTGGCATGGATCACGGACTCGACGATCTCGTCCCGAGTCAGTCCGTTCGTGAGAGCACCGCGCACGTGTCCGGCCAGTTCGTCGTCGGCGCGCAGCGCGATGAGCATGCCCAGGTTCAGCAGACTTCGGCTGCGGCGATCCAGCCCCGGGCGAGTCCAGACCGAGCCCCACACGTGTTCGGTGATGTGCTTCTGCAGTTGCTCCGAGTCCGTCCCGGCGGAATTCGACAGGGCGCGGTCGACGAACGCGTCACCCATCACCTCGCGTCGGACGGTGAGGCCGTCGTCGTAGCTCATGCGAGCGGAGGCCGGTCGGGAGTCGTGAAGGAGATCACGACTTTGCCTGCGGCCGTGCGATTTTCGAGGGACGCGATTGCTTCCGCCGCCTTGTCGACGGGGTAGACGACCGGTTCCGGAGCACTCAACTCGCCGGAGGCGAACAACGGTTCGAGCTCCTCCCATTGTGTCGCGGTGTACCCGGGCCGCGACATCCACCACGCACCCCACCCGACTCCGACTACGTCGATGTTGTTCAGCAGCAACCGATTCACCTTCACCGTGGGAATCTCACCACCGGTGAACCCCAGGACGAGGATGCGCCCCGAGGGAGCCAACGACCGCAGACTGTCGGTGAATCGATCACCGCCCACCGGGTCGACGATCACGTCGACACCTTTCCCGCCGGTCAGTTCCTTCACCGCCTCGCGCCATCCGTCGACGAGCACCACGTCGGTGGCGCCGGCCGACCGCGCGACATCGGCCTTCGCTTCGGTGCTGACCACGGCTACCACCCTGCCCGCGCCCAGCAGTGGGGCGAGACGCAGCGCGGACGTACCGATCCCACCCGCCGCGCCATGCACCAACACCGTCTCACCGGCGGCCAGCCGACCACGTTCACGTAGGGCGAAGTGCACGGTCAGATCGTTGAAGAGCACCCCCGCACCGGCCTCGAACGAGATCGAATCGGGAAGGCGGAACGTCAGATCCGGGTGCACGACCGCAACCTCGGCCATCCCTCCACTGAACCCGGTGAGCCCGGCAACGCGATCGCCCGGCGCGAATCCCGAACCGTCCGGAGCGGACCGCACGACCCCCGCGACCTCGCTGCCGGCGACGAAGGGCAGCTCGGGCTTCATCTGGTAGAGGCCGCGCGTCAACAGTGCGTCGGGGAACGCGACTCCGGCGGCGCGGACGTCGACCACCACCCCGTCACCCGACGGTTCGTCGATGTCGGCGACGGTGACTGATTCCGGGCCGTCGAGGGTGGTGACCTGAACTGCGCGCATGTGACGCCTCTTTCTCGTTTCGACGGGCCTCCGGCCTGCCCGCCTGGCATTCCGCTCAGGCTAGTACGCCGGACCTGCCCTCTATCGAAGAGACGGTGGAGAGGACGGCCGCGGCGGGCATGGGCTCGGCGATGTGGAATCCCTGGGCGGCGTCGCAACCGAGGCCGCGCAGGGCGACCAACGTCGCCTCGTCCTCCACACCCTCGGCGAGAACGCTGACCCCCAGACCCCGAGCCAGGTCGACCGTCGACCGGACGATCGCGGCGTTGGCGGGGTCCGTGGTCATCGTCGTGACGAAAGATCGGTCGATCTTCAGTTGTTGCACGGGAAGCGAACTGAGATACGCGAGCGAACTGTGGCCGGTGCCGTAATCGTCGACGGATATCGACGAACCGAGCTCGCGCAGGGACAGCAGGGTTTCGATCGACTTCGTCGGATCGGTCATCGCGTCGGATTCGGTCACCTCGAATGCTACTGCGGATCCGGGAATGCCGGCTCGGGACAGCTCGACTCGAACCTGTTCGGAAAGAGTCGAATCGACGAGATTTCGCACCGAAAGGTTCACCGCGACGGACAGGTCGCGCCCGTCGTCGCGCCAGCGTCGGCACTGGGAGAACGCTTCACGCAGGACGAAAGAGGTGATGGCGGGCAACATTCCGGTCTGTTCGGCACTGGGAAGGAAGTCTCCCGGACAGAGCAAACCGTCGACGGGATGCTGCCAACGTAGCAGCGTCTCCACCCCCGTCACCCGGCCGGTTCGCAGGTCCAGCAGTGGCTGGTAGAACAACCGCAGTTCCTGTTCGGCAATGGCTTTGGGAATCTCGCTCATCAGACGCAGCTGGCGATGCCGGTCGATGTCCATCGACCGGTTGTAGACCGCCAGGCGTGGTTGCCGGCGCTCGGCTTCGGTCATCGCAAGATGCGCTCGCTGGAACAGCACCTCGGCGCTCGGTCGAAGAACGCTGGAGGACAACGCAATTCCGACCGTGACCTCGATACCCAGCTCGATATCGCCGACGCGCAGTTCCTTGCCGACGGCTCGGCGAATGGCGCGCGCCGTCGACACGGCCGTGTCGTGACGCGCTTCGGGAGCCAGCACGACGACGAATTCGTCGCCTCCCAGCCGCCCCACCAGACCGTTCGGCCCCAACGTCGATCCGATGCGCGCTCCCACCTCGGTCAGCACCCGATCGCCGGTGCCGTAGCCGAACGTCTCGTTGATGTGCGAGAACCGATCGAGGTCGACGACCAGGAGCGCCACACCTTCGTGGTCGTGCACGTCCAGCAGCTCCTCCACCCACTCGGTGAGGGACAGCCGGTTCGCGAGACCGGTGAGCAGATCGGTGCGTGCGGAGTCGTGCACCTTGCGTGCGTAGCGTCGTAGGTCGCGCAGGATGACGTACGCCCGCGTGGACGCCAGCAGGGTGAGGACCGCGGACGACAGCACCACGACCCACCCCCACACTTCGACCGGCAGGCCGCGCACCAGCTCGATGACCATGACGACGGGCGCGATGCTGACGGCGAAGGTGAGCAGCACCAGACGCCAGGCCGGAAGCGACGGCATGACCCGAGCCGACGGCGCCTTGGCTGGATCGATACGCGGAAGGGGATGCAGAACCGCAGCGGCCATCAAGACGTAGGACAGCAGCCAGGCAGCGTTCGTCGCGGTCTCGCTGTACCGGCCCAACGGATCGAGAAGAACGTACGACGCGTAGTCGCTGACGGCCATGATCGTGAGCGCAACCGCGGTCAGTCCGAGTGTTGCGGTGCGGGACCGTCGCGACAACAGGAAATAGCCGAGAATGGCGAGCAGAAAAACATCCAGATTGGTGTAGACAACCGCAGCCCACGTGTTGCCGCCGATCTCGGGTGACCGGTTGACCACGACGAACGTCCACGACGCGAGACCGACTCCGACGGCGACGATGGCGCTCTCGAGCAGTTCCGCGGTGCGGATGACGCGGCGCCCGCCGACGGTGACGGTGGCCAGGGCGCAGATGATGGCGATGTACCCGGCGATGTAGAGCGGTTCGGCGACCGACCCGAGGGCGTTCGGATCCTCCTGGAAACCGACCACGACGTCGCCTGCGACCCACGACGCGACCCCGGCTGTGAACAGCCGCGCCGAGAGGATGTTGTGCGGCCAGTTCGCGTTGGTCCCGAGTCCGATGCTCACGACCGCGAGGGCCGCGACCGAGTAGTAGACGACGGACTGGCCCCACGCGGACGGCACGACGACATAGACGACCACGCCGAACACCCCCAGCGTGAGTACACGTGTCCACGCCATCGTCTGCCCGGATCTCTCTCTCTTAGTCGCCCCTGACGACCATTATCGAACAATGTGGACGCGCCATTACCGAATCTCTGAAGCTGACCATCCAGGAACGGTGTCCGGATGACAAGTCACCCGTTTTTCGACCTGTTCACCGATCCCTGTGCTGGTTTATTCGTGGCAACGGTCACACCGGATGGGCCCGAAGAAGGGTTCCAGACGAGTGAACAGCGAGTAACCCAACCCGGTAGCATTCGAGGTCAGTACATTCGAGCGGAAGCAGTGGGACGCGGCGATGGCCAGTGCAGGGTCGGCAGCAGGGTCGGCAGGGGAACCGATGCCGCAGCCGCTGACGCGCCGTTCTCAGCTCAAGGCCGACCGCCGGCACCAACTTCTGGACGCCGCCGCTCATCTCGTGGCCGAACGGGGTTTCCACGGCGTCCGGCTCGAGGATCTCGGAGCGGCCGTCGGAATCAGCGGCCCGGCCGTGTATCGCCATTTCTCGAACAAGGAAGCTGTCCTGGTCGAATTGCTCGTCGGAATCTCCGAGCACCTGCAGTCCGGAGGCGAGGACGTGGTGCGCAGCAGCACCTCACCCGTGGACGCCGTACGCGGGCTCGTCGACTTCCATCTCGATTTCGCTCTGACGTCTCCCGGATTGATCAGCGTGCAGGGACGCGATCTGGCGAACCTTCCTCCCACCGCGCGTGGGCGCGTCCGGCGGCTGCAGCGGCTGTACGTCGAGTTGTGGGTCCAGGTTCTGTGTTCGGCCGACTCCGGGCGCACCGAAGACACTGCGCGGGTCCAGGCACACGCGGCGTTCGGTCTCCTGAACTCCACGCCGCACTCCACAGGCCGCGTCCCGGACGCGGCCATGAAGGCCGTACTTTCTCGTATGGCCTTGTCAGCGTTGGCAATCGACGTTCGTAACGACAGTAGGGAAACAGCATGAGCACATCGGTCATCGTCGCGGGCGCACGTACCCCCGTCGGAAAACTCATGGGGTCGCTCAAGGACTTCTCCGGCTCCGATCTCGGCGGCATCGCCATCAAGGCGGCACTGGAAAAGGCTGGAGTGTCCGGAGACCAGGTCCAGTACGTGATCATGGGCCAGGTCCTCACCGCCGGCGCCGGGCAGATGCCCGCCCGCCAGGCCGCCGTCGCCGGCGGAATCCCCATGTCCGTTCCGTCGCTCACCATCAACAAGGTCTGCCTGTCCGGCGTGGACGCCATCGCCCTGGCCGATCAGCTCATCCGTGCGGGCGAGTTCGACATCGTCGTCGCCGGCGGACAGGAGTCCATGACACAGGCACCGCACATGCTCGAGAAGTCGCGCGCCGGGTTCAAGTACGGCGACGTGACCATGAAGGACCACCTCGCGTACGACGGCCTCTACGACATCTTCACCGACCAGGCCATGGGCTCGCTCACCGAGTCCTACAACGCCGACGAACAGACACCGCTCACCCGCGAAGAGCAGGACGAGTTCGCCGCGCAGTCGCACCAGCGCGCCGCGGCCGCGTGGAAGAACGGACTCTTCGACGACGAGGTCGTGCCGGTGTCCATCCCGCAGCGCAAGGGCGATCCGCTCGTGTTCGCCGAGGACGAAGGGGTGCGCGCCGACACCACCGCCGACACCCTCTCCAAACTTCGCCCGGCCTTCTCCAAGACCGGATCCATCACCGCGGGCAACGCCTCGACCATCAACGACGGCGCCGCCGCCGTGGTCGTGATGAGCAAGGCAAAGGCGGAGGAACTGGGCATCGAGTGGCTGGCCGAGATCGGAGCCCACGGCGTCGTCGCCGGCCCCGACTCCACCCTGCAACAGCAGCCCGCCCGCGCCATCGCCAAGGCCTGCGAGAAAGAGGGCATCGCCCCCACCGACCTCGACCTCGTCGAGATCAACGAAGCCTTCGCCGCCGTCGGCATCGAATCCACCCGCGAACTCGGTCTCGACCCGCAGAAGGTCAACGTCAACGGCGGCGCCATCTCCATCGGCCACCCCCTCGGCATGTCCGGCGCACGCATCGCACTGCACCTGGCGCTGGAGTTGAAGCGTCGCGGCGGCGGTGTCGGCGCGGCCGCCCTGTGCGGCGGCGGCGGCCAAGGTGACGCGCTGATCATTCGCGTCCCCTAAGCCCCGTCTTTACGACTCGATTACTCACCCACCTCTGAAATACAATTCGCCTATCTAACTAAATTGCGAATTCATAGGTGGGGTCATGACAATCGACGACAAGCCCGACGACTTCGACCAAGGCGACGTGGACACCGTCCGACGACGGCTACGCCTCGACCAGAACCACCCGAACTACAAGTGGATCGCGCTGTCCAACACCACGCTCGGCGTGCTGATGGCCACCATCAACTCCTCGATCGTGATCATCTCGCTGCCCGCCATCTTCCGGGGGATCCACCTCGATCCGCTCGCGGCGGGAAACGTCAGCTATCTGCTGTGGCTCCTGATGGGCTACCTGCTGGCGTCGGCGGTGTTCGTCGTCGCGTTCGGGCGACTGGGGGACATCCACGGCCGAGTCAAGGTCTACAACCTCGGGTTCGTCGTGTTCACGTTCGCGTCGGTCCTGTTGTGCTTCGACTTTCTCGATCAGGGCGCCGGAGCGATGTGGCTGATCGTCTGGCGCGTCGTGCAGGGAATCGGTGGCGCCATGCTGATGGCCAACTCCGCCGCAATCCTCACCGACGCATTCCCGTCGAACCAGCGCGGCATGGCACTGGGTATCAATCAGGTAGCCGCCGTTGCCGGCTCGTTCCTGGGCCTGATCATCGGCGGTGTGCTCTCGGAGTGGAGTTGGCAGGCCGTGTTCTGGGTCAGCGTGCCCATCGGCGTTCTCGGAACGGTGTGGGCCTACCGGTCCCTGCACGAAGTCGCCGCACGCGTCGCCGGCCGGCTGGACTGGTGGGGGACCGTCACCTTCGCGGTCGGTCTCATCGCGCTCCTGTCGGGCATCACCTACGGCATTCAGCCCTATGGTGATTCGCCGACAGGCTGGGGCAACCCCTGGGTGCTCGGCGCCATCATCGGCGGCATCGCGTTCCTCGGAGCGTTCTGCTGGGTCGAATCGGTTGTCGCGCAACCGATGTTCCACCTCTCGCTGTTCCGCAATCGCGCGTTCGGGCTGGGCAACCTTGCGGGCCTCATGGCGTCGGTCGGCCGCGGCGGCCTCCAGTTCATGCTGATTATCTGGCTACAGGGCATCTGGCTTCCGCTGCACGGATACAGCTACGAGTCCACCCCGCTGTGGGCCGGGATCTACCTGCTACCTCTCACCGTCGGCTTCCTCGCGGCGGGTCCCGTTTCGGGATACCTGTCGGACCGCTATGGGGCACGGCCGTTCGCGACCGGAGGTCTCGCACTGGTCGCCGTGACGTTCGTCCTGCTCCTGGTCATTCCCGTCGACTTCGACTACTGGGTGTTCGCAGCAATCGTGTTCCTCAACGGTGTCGGGTCGGGCCTGTTCTCCTCGCCGAACACCGCGGCGATCATGTCCAGCGTCCCCGCCGAACAGCGCGGAGCGGCGTCGGGGATGCGGGCGACGTTCTTCAATGCCGGATCGGCCCTGTCCATCGGGATCTTCTTCTCGCTCATGATCGCCGGGCTCTCGCACACCCTCCCCGGAGCACTGACGTCGGGACTGACGGGGCAGGGCGTGCCTGCCGACGTGGCGAACACCGTCGCAGGGCTGCCTCCCGTGGGCAGCCTGTTCGCGGCGTTCCTCGGATTCAACCCGATCCAGGAACTCCTCGGTCCCACAGGCGTTCTGGGGCAGGCAGGAGTGAACACCGACGTCCTCACCGGACAGAGCTTCTTCCCGAACCTCATCAGCGGTCCGTTCCATTCCGGTCTGGTGGTCGTGTTCGTCGCGGCCGCGATTCTGATGGTGATCGGGTCCGTGGCGTCGCTGCTCGCCGGCGGTCGGTACGTGCACGACGAAGCGGAAGAACTGAGAGAAGCGGACGACCGGGCATTGGCCGATCACTGAACCGAGTCGGTGTGGTGAGTTATGCCGTTCACTGTTTGAATGGAGCCCGCTCGGTCAACACTGATGACATGCCTGTAGACCAGGTATGGATGGCAACGAGAGGAATTCGATGAGCATCAACGACGACGACATCACCACATCCGGAGCCGCAGGCGGCGAGGGTCCCGCTGACGGCGGATCCAACCCCGGCGGACACGACGGTGGAGCCGACGGCAGCGCAGCACCCGGCGAGGGCACCGCTGACGGCGGTTCGAACCCGGACGGCCACGACGGCGGAGCCGACGGCAGCGCAGGCGAGGGCACGGCCGACGGCGGCTCGAACCCGGACGGCCACGACGGCGGAGCCGACGGCACCGCGTAGTTCTGCGTCCATTGAACACACTGCGTGACGGGATGCGCGGGCCGGAGAACCGGTCCGCGCTTTCTCGTTGCATCTCACACGACACGAAACGCTTCGCCGACGAATTCTGGGGCCGCGCACCGCTGCTCAGTCGCGCCGACGAATTGCCCACGCCGTTCACCGACCTTCTGTCCGTCGATGCCGTCGACGAGCTCGTCGCCGAGCGTGGTGTGCGCACACCGTTCCTGCGCATGGCGCACGAGGGCTCGGTTCTGCCGCGTGAGTCCTACACGGCGTCCGGTGGTTTCGGTGCGGAGATGCCCGACCAGGTCGATTCCGCGAAGGCGTTGGCCGAGTTCGCCGCCGGCGCCACGATGGTGTTGCAGGGTCTGCATCGACTGTGGCCCCCACTGATTCGGTTCTCCCGAGACCTCGTCGACGACGTGGGTCATCCGGTACAGATCAACGCGTACGTGACACCGTCGTCGTCGCGTGGTTTCGATCCCCATTACGACGTGCACGACGTGTTCGTACTCCAGGTCAGTGGCGAGAAGCGCTGGCTGATACATCCGCCGGTTCACGAGCATCCCCTGTCGAACCAGCCCTGGACCGACCACCGGTCCGCGGTCGAACGTATGGCGGCCACCGAACCCACCCTCGATGTCGTTCTGCGCGAAGGTGATTCGCTGTACATCCCGAAGGGCTGGATCCACTCGGCCACGGCGCTGGGCGAGACGTCCATACATCTCACCGTGGGAATGGCCGCGTTCACGCGTTACGACGTCGCACTGCAGATGCTGAAGACGTGGGCCGACGACCCGGCCATGCGGTCGCCGCTACCGCTCGGCATCGACCTCACCGACGTCGATGCCGTTGCACCGCACGTCCTTTCCACGCTCGACGCACTCGGCGCCGTGGACACCGATCCGCAGGCGGTCGCCGAACGCATTCGTTCGCGTTTCCTCGACACCACCCGCCCCGAGCCAGTGCGCCCACTCCGTACGGTGGCGACGATGGCAAGCCTGACCGACGCGGACGAGGTGATCTGGCGACACGGGTCGAGCGCGCGAATCGTCGAGGGTGCCGGAGGTGTCTCCGTCGTGTTGCCCGGCAAGACGGTGACCCTCCCTCTCGTCTGTGCTCCCGCCGTGCGGCGGTTGCACGAGGGAAAACCTGCCCGCGCAGGCGAACTCGACGGTCTCGACGCCGACGACTCGAAGGTCGTGGTCACGCGGTTGCTGCGCGAGGGAATCCTCGTGCCCGGTCGGAAGAGATGACACCACGCTCGGATCCGAACTGGCGACCCTGCAGCGACTGCGCACTCGAACGCGGTGACAATCTCGAAGGCACCGGATCACGCGGGTTGCAGTGGTTCCTGATCGAGCTGTCGGGATCCTGGGGCCATTCGGCGTTCATCGACTCGCCCGGCGTGATCGACTCGGGCCTGGGCAGAGACATCGTTCGCCGCATCGAACGAGCAGGCATGCGGCCCTTGGCCATTCGCCGAACCGGCCGGCGAGCAGAGCCGGACGTGTGGCGGTGGGCGTTCGTCGACTCGCGGCCCGGCCACGAAACGATTCGGTGGGGCCGCGTCGACACACCCCGAGAACTGCTCGACGTCCCGCTGGACGGGTCGACCGGTTCTCCCTCCACGGACCCGATCGTGGTGGTCTGCACGCACGGGCGGCACGATCAGTGTTGCGCCGTCCACGGCCGCCGAGCCGCGCAGGCACTCGACGCGACGCATCCCGAGCAGATGTGGGAGTGCTCGCACCTCGGTGGGGACCGCTTCGCGGCAACGATGGTGATGTTCCCCCACGGGTTCTACTTCGGCCGTGCCGATCTGACCGACACGAGCACGTTGTTTCAGCAGTACACGCAGGGGACGGTGGACACACGCTTCGTACGTGGACGCAGTTCGCTGTCCAACCCGGTACAGGCGGCCCAGCATCACGCACGACTGATGCTGCAGGACAACAGAATCGACACACTCGCACCGCTGTCGGAGTCCGTCGAGCACGATGTGTGGACGATCGTCCTGGCCCATGACAGCGGTAGCGACGTCACCGTCACCCTCGAGCAGGGGTGGTCGACGCCCATCCTGACCACCTGCGACGCGAGCATCCCCGGTCCGGTGCGCACCTTCACACTGCGCAGCATCACCCACTGACGCCGGATCCGTAGCCAGGTCTTTCCAACTCGGCACCGGCAGTGGACAATACGGGCGGTGAAACGGAAACTGGCAGCCGCACTCGTGCTCACGACGGCCCTGACCACAGCGTGTGGAAGCAGCTCCCCTACGGCAGGATCGGGCGACGGGCCTCCCAGCGTGTCGGTCAACGGTCTCGGCGAGGTCCAGGGCACTCCGGACACTCTGACCACCCAGATCGGCGTCGAAGCTGTGGCGACCGACGTGACCGCAGCCATCGAACAAGCGAACACGGCGGTCACCTCGGTGACCGACGCGATCGTCGCTGCCGGCGTCGATCGCAGCGATGTGCAGACGCAACAGGTGTCGATCGACCCGCAGTACTCCGGCGGATTTTCGGGCGACACCTCCGAGATCTCCGGCTACCGGGCGACGAACACCTTGCGGGTGACCGTCCGCGATCTGTCGAAGGCGTCGTCCGTGCTGGGCGACGCGACGACGGCCGGCGGCAACGCGACCCGTGTCTCCGGGGTGTCGTTCCGCATCGACGACAACTCGGCACTCGTCGCGGACGCCCGATCGCGTGCTTTCGCCGACGCACGCGACCGCGCCGAGCAATACGCGACGTTGTCGGGCGGCGAACTCGGGGGCGTCCTGTCCATCACCGAGAACATCACCGGCCAGGAGCAACCGATGACGCTGAGCGATCGCAGTTCCGCGAGTTCGGCGGTTCCCATCGAGCCCGGGCAGCAGACCGTCGGCGTGTCCGTGGCCGTCGAGTGGGCACTGAACTGACCCGCTAGTCCGCCTGCCCGCGCAGATAGCGTCCGAAGTGCGGAACGGTGAACCCGATCGACCCTCGCTCCGCCGAGTAGATGAGGCCCTTCTTGATGAGCCCGTCGCGTGCCGGGGACAGCGACGCCGGACGCCGACCGAGTTCCGACGCGATCTTCGCGGTCGCCACCGGCCCGTCGTCGCCGGACAGATCGGCCATGGCGCGCATGTACTCCCGCTCGGCGGGAGTGGCTCGCTCGTAGCGAGAGCCGAAGAACCCCACGGCCAGTTCGTCTTCCGCGGTGGGTGCCGCCACCCGAACATCGGCGTCGGTGATCGGGCTCGCCGCGGCGTGGTCCCACGTCGCCTTGCCGTACGCCTGCACGAAGTACGGGTAACCGTCCGCCGCGGCGTACAGGGCATCGAGGGCGCCGGACGTGAATTCGACGTCCTCGCGCTCGGCCGGCGCGATCAGCGCCTGATCCGCGGACGCGCGATCGAGCCGGTCGATGCGGTGGTAGCTGAACAGCCTCTCCGAGTAGCTCTTCGACGCCGACAACACCGCCGGTAGATGCGGCAGCCCGGCACCGACCACGATCAGCGGCGCCGCATCCTGGCTCAGTTCGTGGCACGCGCCGCAGATCGCGGAGACGTCCTCGGCGGCGAGATCCTGCATCTCGTCGATGAAGATGGCGATGCCCACCCCGACGTCCCGCGCGAGGGACGCCGCATCGAGCAGCAGTTCGACCAAGTCGATCTCGATGTCGCCGGTGTCGGCGCGGCCCTTCAGCGCAGGCGCATCGATGCCGGGTTGCCATTTGTCGCGCATTCCCTTGTCGGCGGACGCCTTCAGCGCGAAAGACTTGAGCACACCCAGGAATTCGTCGACTCGGTCGGGGTCCCGATGAGACGCGGCTATCTCGCGGACGGCCATGTGCAATGCGGACGACAGGGGCCGGCGCAGGTCCTGATCGGGCCGCGCCTCGATCTTGCCCGTTCCCCACCGACGCGAAATGGCCGCCGATCGCAGGTGGTTGAGCAACACGGTCTTGCCCACACCGCGGAGCCCGGTGAGCACCACACTGCGTTCCGGCCGGCCACGCGCGATGCGCTCGAGCACCACGTCGAACGCGTCGAGCTGCTTGCTTCGTCCCGCCAGTTCGGGCGGACGTTGTCCGGCGCCGGGGGCGTACGGATTGCGCACGGGATCCATGGCGCGACGCTAACAAGTTCGACAGGCAATTCTGCGGCTCTCTAGCGCGTGTCCTAGACACAAAACGGCGACATGAGCGTCTACCGAAATCTTGCGCGGAGGCTAGAAAGACGAATACTCCGGTGGTCACGGCCGTGCTTGCCTGACGTCACCGCGCCGGGTTACTGTGATTGCATGTCGCGTGTACTCGTAGTACGTCACCGTAGCGGGGTCTGATTCGGACCGACCCCTCGCTGCGGGTCGTTCGCTACCAGTCGGTCCTTCCTCTACACCGGAAGAACCCCGAAATGACTACTTCACACGCATTCCTCGACTCGTTCTCGACTCCTGCGATGCCGCGAGCTCTGCATGCCGAGGCGCAGGGCATGTCCTTCACCGACTTTCGCGCCACGTACTCGCCGACCTTCGGGCCACTGCGGCTCGGTAGCTGGGAGTCCACCGCATGCGGCTCGGGACGGTACGACTGTGCCGCCACTTTCGCGGTCGCCGACACCATTCACAGCGCCGCGATCACCGCGTTCGGTCCGGCCGAGGCCATGACGTCGATGCTCTACGAGGCCGGCATCCATGTCGAGATCACGTCGTTCCATCAGCAGCCGACCGAGACGGGCACCGTCACGTTCGCCCTGTGCAGCAACGGTCATCGCACTGCGTGGGCGATGGGGAGCGGCGCAACATCGTTCGAATCCACCGCGCGGGCCATCGTCGCCGGGGCCAATCGGTTGCACTGAACGGAAGTCGGTAGCCCGTTCGGATCAGGCGAAGAAGCGGTACAACGCGTCGTCCCACATCGCGTCCCGGTGACGGTCCAACTGCCGGCGGACGGCCCACCCGAGCAGGGCCAGCACGCTCACCACGGTGATGACGGTGACGATCACGGCAAAGATCGAGACGACGGTGATGTCGGTGCTGCTGGCTGCGGGTGCGGACGGCAGACCGGCTTCGTCGACGACCAGGTCGGTCTTGGTGCCTGCCAGAGCGCCGGCGGTGACCGTCACCTGCCCGTCGTGCTCGATACCGTCCACGGTCCACTTCGCGGGGACGGCCATGGAGGGAGGCGTCGAGTAGTCAGAGGTCATCATCGTGAACTTCGGCGCGTCTTCCAGCGTCGTCGCCTCGACAGTGCGTGTCGACGCGGCGATCTGGTCGGACAGTTGTTCCTGCTGGCTGTACGTCGAGAAGCCGAGCCACAACGCGAGGGGGACGGTGGCCACGATCAAAGCGACGGTGATGCGGTGCACGGCCCGCTCGATGCGGTCGACGGTGCGCAGGAGTGGGCTTTCCGTACTGCCGACCGTGTCACGCCCGGTCAGGCTGCTGAACTTGTCCATCCGCTGATTACCTCGATCGATGTAGTCCCCGCAACCGTCTCATTACCTTCTCTCATGATTCGCAGACCTCCTACACCACGCAAGGCTTCTTGACCAGCATCACATGTGTTCGCCCGCACGTTTCGTAGCCGGAACGCCTTTACCGTTACGCTCCGTCATAGTAACTTGTCGTCATAGGCAAGATCGTCGACGAGAGGCACTCCATGACTGGCACCGAGACGGACGATCTCGTCCTGCAGGCACGCGACGTGCATTTCGACTGGGACGAACTTCCGATGCACTGGATTCCGAACGATCCGTTCTCCACCCACGTGCTCAACGTCCTGCACCTTCTCCTTCCCGCGGGCGAGGAATGGTTCGTCGAGACGTTCAAGCAGGCGCTGCCGTTCATCGAGGACGAGAAACTGCGTGACGACGTCGTCGGTTTCATCGGCCAGGAAGCGATGCACTCCAACGCCCACGCGGGTGTGCTCGAACATCTGAAGGAGAGCGGGCTGGATCCGACGCCGTTCACCGAACAGATGAACTGGATCTTCTTCAAGGTCATCGGACCGCGACCCGTCACCAGCGCCCGGTCCAAGAACCATCTGGTCGAAAGACTTGCGCTGATCGCAGCGATCGAACACGTCACGGCGTTCCTGGGCGACTGGGTTCTCAACGCCGACGGCCTCGACCGCGCCCGCATTCACCCCACGATGCTGGACCTCCTGCGGTGGCACGGCTCGGAGGAGGTCGAACACCGTTCCGTCGCGTACGACACGCTGCGCTACTTCGACAAGCGCGAGGTGCGCCGACTGCGGACCCAACTCATCGCGGGCCCGATGATGGTCTACCTCTGGATGCGGGGCACGCGCTTCCTCATGGCCAACGACCCCGAGCTGCAGGGCAACTCCGCGAAACGCCGTCGCCCGACCCCGATCAAGTGGTGGCGAGCCGCACGGAAGGGCACCTTGCCGTCCGCCGTGGAGCTGACCGTCCGTTACTCGCACTACTTCCATCGCGGCTACCACCCCAGCCACGAGGGATCCACGGAGCAGGCAATCGCCTATCTTGCGAAATCACCTGCAGCGCAGGCGGCTACGAGATGATCGACGGGCCGCTGGATCTACGCGGCCGACCACGACCCGATCGCATCCTGTCGGCGATCGGTCTCGTGGTCAACAACTATCTCGGTGCGGTGTCCCGCTTCGCGTACGACGAGTCCGTCGCGGGTACCGACCGATCCGCAGCACTCGAACTCGCGGTCGACTCCATACGCCCCGGTACAGCCGACGGCGAGGTCGCGGTGATCGAACTGGTCGATCCGTCCGGAGACGAACTCCCGGCGTGGAAACCCGGTTCGCACATCGACATTCACCTCGGCGGCGGCGTGCGTCGTCAGTACTCGCTGTGCGGTGACCCCGCAGATCGGGGCCGCTATCGCGTCGGCGTGCGACGCATCCCGTCCGGCATCGGATCCGGCTTCATGCACGCCCTGCTCGCCGGATCGACGGTCACCGTTCGCGGCCCCCGCAACGCATTCCCGTTCGCAGCCGAACCCAGCGTGCTGTTTCTCGCCGGCGGTATCGGCATCACACCGATCCTGCCGATGGTGCGCGCCGCGCGTGACCGCGGACTCGACTGGCGGTTCGTCTACGCCGGACGCTCGCGCGAGTCGATGCCGTTCCTCGACGAGATCGAATCGTGGGAATCCGACCGCGTCCGCATCCACACCGATGTCGACAATGGATTTCCCACGACCGACGACCTGCTCGGCGACGCGCCCGACGGCGGTGCCGTCTACTGCTGCGGACCGCCTCCGATGCTCGCTGCCGTACGTTCCGGATTCAAGCAATGTCCGGCGATCGCACTGCATTTCGAGCGCTTCGGGCCTGCGCCCATCGTCGACGGCCGAGCCTTTCAGGTGCAACTCGTCTCCTCGGGACAGATTCTGGACGTCCCTGCCGACCGCTCCGCGTTGTCGGTGATCAAGGAACAGGAGCCGAACATCGGGTACTCGTGCCAACAGGGTTTCTGCGGAACGTGCAAAGTCCGGGTGCTGTCCGGGATTCCGGATCATCGCGAGAAACGACTCACCGACGACGAGCGCGCCGACCACATGCTGATCTGCGTCTCCCGCGCCGATCGGACGCGGCTCGTTCTCGACCTCTAGTTCAAGGAGCACGTTGATCACCGTTCGAAGTCAAGACGTCGACCTCGCAGTGTTCGAGACCGGCAACCCCGAGGGGCCCACGCTGGTGCTCGTCCACGGGTGGCCCGACACGCACGCGCTATGGATGCACGTAGTTCCGTTGCTGAAGGACAAGTTTCGCATCGTGAGCTACGACTCCCGTGGAGCGGGCCAGAGCACGACCCCGCCGCGGACGTCGGACTTCACTCTCGACAAGTTGGCCGCCGACTTCTACGCCGTGATCGACGCCGTCAGTCCGGACGCGCCCGTCCACGTGCTGGCGCACGACTGGGGCGGCGTCGAAGTCTGGGAAGCTGCCGCGGAACCTCGCGCAGCGCAGCGTATCCGGTCCTACACATCGGTCAGCGGCCCGAATCTCGACCATCTCGGCAAATGGTCGAGGGCGCGCCTGAAGCGACCGACACCCCGCAACCTCGCGCAGGTGTTCGCGCAGGTTCGCGCGTCCTGGTACACCGTGACGTTCCACATCCCGCCGCTCGCACGGTTGCGCGCCAAGCGCTACTACCGCAAGGGCTGGGCGAACTTTCTGAAGACGTTCTCGAACGTCGATCCGTCTCGCGTGGAGATGTCGCCGACCCTCCTCGAGGACGCGCTGAACGGCGGCGCCCTCTATCGCGCCAATCTCGTTCCGCGCCTGACCCGTCCACGCGAACGGTACGTCGACATCCCGGTGCAGCTCATCGTGAACACCGAGGACGTCGCCGTGCGTCCGTTCCACTACGACGACACCGGGCTGTGGGTGAAAGACCTGCGCCGCAACGACATCGAGGCCGGACACTGGTCACCGCTCTCGCATCCCGAACACCTGGCGCGGTTGACGACGGAGTTCGCGCTCTCGGTGGAGGCGCGGGACTCGGCCGAACATCAGTCCAGGTAGGTCCACAGGCCGTCGACGCGGGTGAAACGGCTGTGCTGCCGCATGGACCCGGGCCGACCCGCTTGTCGATAGTGCGCCACGAACTCGACCGTCCCGTCGTGATGGAACAACCCGCCGTTCTGTGATTCGAGCACCTCGAGCCCGGTCCATTCCTGGTCGTCGTCGAGATCGAGCCGTTTCGGACGGGTCGACGGATGCCAGGTGCGGAGCAGGTAGTCGCGGTCGCCGCGTGCGAAGGCGGTGAACCGCGATCGCATCAACCGTTCGGCCGTCGGGGCGGTTACCGACCCCTCCAGCAGGGGACCGCAACACGAGGCGTAGTCCGGTCCGAACCCGCACGGACACATCATCGCGGGTCGACCAACCGGCCCACCGCGTCACCGATCACCCGTCGACGACGCCCGATCTCCGTCTCGTCGACATCGGTCTCCGAGTGAGGCATGGTGGCCCAGCTGAACACCACGCCGAAGATCATCGTCAGCAGATCGTCCGCCCGCCACGTCGAATCGACGACGCCGTCGGCCTGAGCCTTCTCCACGAGTTGTATGCGATCGAGCATCGTCTGCTCGGCCGAGGCGATCCGCTGTCCGTCGCCCTGCAGTTGTGCCCACAGCAACATGCGCAGATCGCCGTCCGTGGTCGACAGGTGCGAGAAGCTCGCGAGGGCATACGCCGTCAGATCTCGCGGGGTGAAGGGCACCGAATCGACGAACCGCGCGAAACCGGCCTCGAGCACCGCCTCGAAGAGCTTGTCCTTGTCGCCGAAGTAGGCGTAGAGCCGTTCTTTGCTCGCCTTCGCGGCCACGGCGATCCGGTCGACGCGAGCGCCGGCGAGTCCGTGATGCGAGAACTCCGTGCGAGCTGCGCCCAATATGCGGTCCCGGGTGTCCGATTTCACAGCCGATATTCTACCCCAACCAACCAGTTCGTTTGACGGGTGTCGGAGGTCCCCGGTAAATTTCTCCCGTGACTTCACCGAGCAACGCGACCGATCTGGCGCACGCGAACCCGAACTACGAACGCCGCTGGCTGGTGCTCTGCATCGTCGCGATCACTCAGCTGACCATCGTGCTGGACGCGACAATCGTCAACATCGCCCTGCCGCAGGCTCAGGAGGATCTGGGCATCAGCGACGGAAGCCGCGCGTGGGTCATCACCGCGTACGCGCTGTCGTTCGGTGCGCTGCTGCTGCTCGGCGGTCGCATCGCCGACTACTGGGGCCGCAAGCGCTCGTTCCTCGTGGGTATGGCCGGCTTCGCCATCGCGTCCGCAATCGGCGGTCTCGCGCAGGAGGGGTACCAACTCTTCATCGCACGCGCCGGACAGGGCGTCTTCGCCGCACTCCTCGCGCCCGCCGCGCTCGCGATCCTCACCACCACCTTCACCGACGAGAAGGAACGCGCCAAGGCGTTCGGTGTCTTCGGTGCGATCGCAGGCGGCGGCGCCGCCGTCGGCCTGCTCCTCGGCGGTGTCCTCACCGAATACGCGAACTGGCGCTGGTGCCTGCTCGTGAACGTCCCCGTCGCCATCTTTGCCGCGGCTGCGGCGATTCCGCTGGTCAAGGAAAGCAAGGCCGAGGGCAACACGAAGTACGACGTCCCCGGCGCCGTGCTGGTCGCACTCGGACTGGGCTCGCTCGTCTACGGCTTCACCAAGGCCGAAGACGGCTGGTCCAACGTCTCCACCCTCAGCTTCATCGCCCTCGGAATCGTGCTGCTGGCCGCGTTCGTGGTCGTCGAGGCCAAGTCCGATCACCCGCTTCTTCCGCTCGGTGTCCTCTTGGACCGCGATCGCGGGTCGGCCTACCTGGGCTCGGCCATCATCGGTGCCGCCCTCCTCGGTGGCACGTTGTACCTGACGTTCTACTTCCAGATCGTGCTCGGCTTCAGCCCCGTCGTGGCCGGCGTCGCGTCGCTGCCCATGACCGCGGGCATCATGATCACCGCCGGTGCGGCGTCCGCCCTCATGCCCCGAGTCGGACCGAAGCCGCTCATGGCCGCCGGTCCCGTCGTCTCGGCCGTCGGATTGGTACTGCTGACGCAGATCGGCGTCGACACGTCCTACTGGACCCACGTTCTGCCCGGCGTTCTTCTTCTCGGCCTGGGATTGGGCCTGCTGATGGTGCCCATGCAGAACGTTGCACTCATCGGCGTCGCCGATCACGACGCCGGCGCAGCCAGCGCCCTCGTCAACGCGGCACTGCAGATCGGCGGCGCCCTCGGCACCGCCGTCTTCACCACCATCTACACCTCCGCCAAGTCGTCGTACATGAGCTCCAACGCCGCGCCCGTTCCCCCGGCCGGTGTTCCGCCCGAAGCGCTTGCGTCGCAAACGCTTCCGTCTGACGAAGCCCTCGCCGCGCTGCCCGAACCCATCCGGAATTTCATCAACTCGACCATCGACTACATGTTCTCGGCCGAGGTCTCCGGATACGCGCACGCGTTCGCCGCGGCTGCGGTCATGGTCATCATCATCACGCCGATCGTGCTGTTCCTCGTCCGCGCGAAGAAGGACGACCTGCCGGCCGGTGACACACCGGTGCACATGGGCTGAGGCTTCGGCTTTCGTAGGCTCTGCATTTCAGGGGTCCGGCGCGGCCACAGTTACCGTGGAGTTCATGGTCCACACTTCCTCGGCGACACGTCGGCGCTGGCCGATCGTCGTCGCACTGATCGCAGTCCTTCTCGTCATCGGAGTGGGCGCGTACACCGCGATCAGCAGCGGCGGGGATCGGGCACCGAAGGTCCTCGTCCTGAACAACGACGACGGCGTGACCGTCGGGACCACGACCGTCGAAGCCGGCACGGACTTCGCCGACAACCTCACCCAGTCGACAGCGTTCGACTGGACCGTCACCAGCGGTGAGCGTCCGACGGGCACCTTCGACGCAACCGTCACGGTGCCGGCCGGATTCTCCACCGCACTGAACTCGACCACGGGAACGACACCGGAGCAGGCACAGTTGAGTGTCGACGGCGCGGCCGATCCGACTCTCGTCGCACTCGTCGACGCCGCAGCCGACCGGACGTCGTCCACGGGTGTCCAAGGGCTACTGACCCAGACGGCGCGTGCGAAAGCGCAACTGCAGCAAGCTCTTCTCCCGTCGCAGCTCCTCGCCGCCGCCACGAAGGGTGCCGGCGCTCAGGGCGAACAGCTACTGGGAAGCGTCGATCAGTTTCTGCCGTTCCTGCAGACAGCGAGCTCCGGCGCCGATCAGCTGGTTGCGGCGTCGGACAACGTCTCCCGCCTCGTCGACGGAGCCCGCCAACCCACAGCCGATCTGTCCGCACGGCTCAATCAGGCGGGGCTGACCATCGCGGACGTGACCCGAGGTGCCGATCAACTGCGTGGGCTGCTCGACACAGTGCAGAACACGTTGCGCGCCAACGGTATCGATGCGGCCCCGGTAGTGCAGACACAGTCGGACATCGCTCTGGCCACGAACCAACTGACCAGTTTCTCGACCTTGCTCGGGAGCGGGCCGGACACGCTGTTGGGGAGCGCAGTTCAGAACGGCTACGACCAGCTCGCCGAGATATCGGCTCAATTGTCCAGCGCCGGTTCCCAATTGCAAGCCGCTATCGGGCCCATCGCCGAGGGCGCTCCGCAGTTGCTCGGCGGTGCGAAGGACCAGATTCTGGGTGCCATCACGCAGCTGTCGACATTGTCGGACACCATCGGCAAGCAGATCGGCGCGGGAGTCTCCGCCCTACCGTCCACATCGACCGCACTGTCCTCCGTCCTGAAGGATCCGGTGAACGTGACGTACGCGTCGACGACCGGGCAGTCGACCGAGTCGACGAACTGGGTGCCGTTTCTGTTCGGCGCCGTCATCGTCGTCCTGGCCGTCCTGCTGGTGTTCACCAGTGTGCGCCCTCGACGCCCCTGAGTCAGGGGAGCGAGCTACTTGTCCTCCGGCAGCGGCCGATTCGCCACCACCGGGTACTCACCGGTGTAGCCGATCCGCTCCTGCGCCATGGCCAGCACCTTGCCGCGTGCTGCGTACCAGCCGCCGATCAACGCGGGAACGATGATGATCAGCGTTGCGAGAGTCCAGGTTCCGATGGGGCGGTCGAAGCCCATGAGCACCAACACGGCGAACAGGAACACCAGCGTGACGTAGCTCGAGTACGGCGCCCACGGCATCTGGAACGTCGGCCTCGACAGAATCCCCTTCTGCGCCCAGCGGTACAGCTGGATCTGGCAGATCACGATGGTGCCCCACGATGCGACGATGCCGAGTGCGGACATGTTCAGCACGATCTCGAATGCTTCACCCGGGTTGAACGCGTTCAGTGCGACGCCGAACAGCGTGATGAAGCCGGTCAACAGGATGCCGCCGAACGGCACACCGTTCTTGCTCATCTTGCCGGTGAAGGCGGGGGCACTTCCGTTCATCGCCATGGATCGCAGGATGCGGCCCGTGGAGTAGAGGCCGGCATTGAGACTCGACAGTGCGGCGGTGAGCACGACGATGTTCATGATGGTGCCGCCGCCCGCCAGCCCGATCTTGCCGAAGAAGGTCACGAACGGGCTCGTCCCCTTCTCGTAATCCGTGTACGGCAGCAGAAGAGCGAGCAGGACGAGCGAGCCGACGTAGAAGATTGCGATACGGGCGATCACGGAGTTGATCGCCCGCGGCATGATCTTTTCCGGGTTCTCGGTCTCACCGGCTGCGGTACCGACCAGTTCGACTGCTGCGTAGGCGAACACGACACCGGAGGTCACGATGACGAGCGGGAACAGTCCGGTCGGGAAGAGGCCACCCGCGTCCTGAATCAGGCTGAAGCCGGCCTTGTGCCCGTCGATGTCGATACGGCCCGCGAGGAACACGGTGCCGATGACGATGAACGCAACCAGCGCAACGACTTTGACCAGGGCGGCCCAGAACTCCAACTCACCGAACAGCTTCACCGAGATCAGGTTCATCGCCAAGACGATCACCAATGCGATGAGCGCGATGGTCCACTGCGGAATGCCCTTGAAGGCGCTCCAGTAATGCATGTAGGTCGCGATGGCTGTCGTGTCGACGATGGCGGTCATCGCCCAGTTGAGGAAGTACAGCCACCCGGCGGCGAACGCTGCTTTCTCACCGAGGAATTCGCGAGCGTAGGAGACGAACGATCCCGACGACGGCCGGTGCAGCACCAGCTCGCCGAGCGCCCGCAGGATGAGGAAGACGAAGAACCCGCAGATCGCATAGACGATGAACAGACCCGGCCCGGCCTCGCGGAGACGAGTACCGGCACCGAGGAACAGGCCGGTACCGATCGCACCGCCGATGGCGATCATCTGTAGCTGTCGGGGTTTGAGCCCCTTGTGATATCCCTCGTCCTCGTGGGACAACGCGGAATTGTCGTATGCAGCGCCTTGAACGTCGGTCATCGGAAGATCCTTCGATCGGAAGTTGCGGCCACGCTGCTGCAGCCGCAGATAATCTGACGGAAAATCGAAGGTATCGCCGGGAGACCGGTGATGCACGGGCTGTCTGTAAACAGTGGATGACAGCGGTGAAATATGAGTCTCAGCTGGACAATTCGGACATCAGGCCGACATCGCGCGCAGCACCAACGTCGCTGCCGCGAGGTCTTGCAAACCGAGGCCGACCGAGTCGAACAGGGTGATGTCGCGATCCGATCGCCTTCCCACGACACTCCCGGCAATCACGGCACCGAGTTCGAGGTCGGCCGCACCGGAGTCGATACGTCCTTCGGCAACGGCGAGCAGAAGGTCACCGGATTTGGCCAGGGAGGTCGCTCGACTGTCGACGACCACTCTCGACCGCGCCATCCCCTCACCGTCGATCTCTCGGTGGTCCGGACGGGGCGGCGCCCCTACTGCGTTGACGTGCAGACCGGGCTCGAACCAGGCACCCTGCACGAGCGGGTCACGCGACGGTGTCAGCGTGCACAGCACGTCGGCAGCCTTGACGGCGTACTCGATCGTCGGCGCAACCTCGACGATCAATCCGAGTGATTGCGTTGCAGCGCGGTACTTCTCGACGGTGCTCTCCGAACGCGACCACACCACGACACGTTCGAGCGGTCTGACCGCCGCAATCGCGAACGTGTGCTCGACGGCGAGGTTTCCCGCACCGACCAGGCCGAGCGTGACGGCGTCACGCCGAGCGAGATGATCGGTCGCGACGGCGCTGGTGGCCGCCGTACGCACCTTGGTGATCGCGCGACCGTCGAGCACCGCGACGGCTTCTCCGGTCTTCGTCGACGTGACCACCATCGTCGACCGCTGTACCGGCAGGCCTGCCGATCGGTTGGCCGGGAGGTCGGAGAGCACCTTGACGATCGCGAGGTCGCCGTGCGCGGCGGCCATGGGCAGCACGGTCCCGTTCCCCTGCACCGGCATTGCCACCGGTGCAGGGTTGACGGCGTCGCCCGTCGCGAGGTCGGCGAGCGCCTGTTCGACGGCCCGCCGTACCTCGTCTCGATCGAGAAGTCCCACGATGTCGTCGTGCCCCAGGACGAGGACCATCGTCAGCGGGTGGGCGCGAGAGCAGCGTCGACGATGGACGTGTCGACGAGATCACCGAACGACGGTGCCTTGCGCACCATCTTCTCGTCCTCGAGAATCCCCATCCACCGATCCGTGGCGTCCGCATCGATGCGAACGGTGTCCCACGTACGCGAGTTCAGCATCCGTGTGCACGACGCGAGGAGCGTCGGCATGGGCAGCTGCGGCCAGTACTGCGCCATGATGCCCTCGAGGTCCCCCGCCGTGACCGACTGCATGCGGTCCATCGACTGCGCGAGGGCTCCGGTGAACCGCACGAGGCGCTCACGCAGTTCGTCGACGCGGTCCGTGCGGCAGTAGTACACGCTGTTCGGGCCGAGCCCGCCGGCTTCCGTGTACTCGATGGCGATGAATCCGGTTCCCTTGTCCTGCATCAATTGCGCCGTCGTGATGTCGAGGACGATCGCGTCGCCCAGTCCGGCTTCGAACATCTCGACGTACATCGGGGTGGAGAGGTCGCGAAGCCAGGTGATCGACGCCGGGTCGGTGCCCGACTCCCGGACGAGGCCCGCGGTGAAGGCGTACGGCGCGCTGCCGCCGATACCCGGGGCCAGCACGGTGCGGCCGGTGAGATCGGACCATGCGAATGACGGTTCGGGAGTCCGCGTGACGAGTGCCTTCGGGAACTGGTGGTTCACCTGAGCGAAGACGGTCAGCTCACGCGAGCTGCCCCAGTACATCCCGGGGACCCACAGCCCTCCGAGGGCGACGTCTGCGGCACCGCTCTCGAGATCGTCGAGCACACCCGTCCACGGGTCCTTGGCCGTGTTCGTCACGTGCACACCGTGATCGGCGAAGAGCCCCGTCTGATCAGCGTAGTACTCGGGTAGGTAGTTCAGTCCGCGCGCGGTGGCGGAGATGGACAATTCCAGCATCGGTGACACTACTTTCTCTCGGGGGGTGTTGCTAGGCGTTGACGAGTACCGGAGCTTCGGTGACGGTTTCGAGGGACTTGCCGAACGTTTCGGGGCCGAACCTGGCGGCGACGACCAGCAGGGCGTACATGCCGGCGATCATCAAGAACACCCCGGCGATACCGGCCCGATCGAAGAAGAACAGAGCGGCGAACGGCATGACGGCTCCTGCGACGTTGCCGATGCCGTTGACGACGGAGGCACCCATGGCGCGGATGGACGTCGGGAACAGTTCCGGAGTCCACACCGACAACATGGTGTTCATGAACATCGTGAAGAACTGGAAGATGGCGCCCAGCAACAGGATCAGGAAGGTGTTCTGTGCAAACACGGCGAAGGAGATGGCCGAGATGCACCCCAGGACGGCGGCACTCATGACGGTCACACGACGGGGCACCTTGCCGGCGATGTAGCACGCTGCGCATGCGCCGAACAGGCTGCCGATGTTCATGATCATCGTGAAGGCCAGCGAATCGCTCAGCGAGTAGCCGCGGTCGACGAGAAGGATCGGCATGAGGAAGAGCAGCGTCACCTGTGCGCCGAAGGACATCCAGGAGGCGGAACCGATGGCGGCCGTGCGCCGCAGGCTGACACCCTTGAACACTTCGAGGTAGGACGTCTTGGTGTGCGGGAGAACGTCTGCGGCGGTGACGAACTGCTTCGTCGGACCCGGATCGCGAAGCCCCTTGATCGAGCCGCTGGCGAGCTTGGTGAGCGTGCGGTTCGCGTCGTCGACACGGCCCTTCGACAACAGGAATCGAGGGGACTCGGGCAGATAGCGACGGAAGAACACGACCAGGAGTGCGGGAACGGCCAGGATGACGTAGGTCCAGCGCCACGAGGTGTCCGGACCACCGAGCAGTCCGCCGAGCGGGCCGAGAACCAGCAGGAAGAATCCGAACGATGCGATGTTGCCGATGCCGCCGGACGAAATGTTCAGCGTCGCAAGCAAAGAGCCGCGGTGACGAGTGGCGACCAGCTCGGCGAGGATCGCCAGACCCACGGTGAATTCGCCACCGAGACCGATGCCCACGATGAAGCGGCTGGTGAGCAGCATCTCGTAGTTGACCGCGGCGGCGCTGATCAGCCCACCCAGTGTGTAGACAAGTAGGTTGGCGCTCAACGCGACTCGGCGTCCCCAGCGGTCGGCCATGTACCCGCCGATGAGTCGTCCGGCGAGACCACCGAGCACCGTGGCCGTATTGATCAGTGTCAGTTCGGCATTGCCGATACCGAACGAATCCTTGAGGAGAGGGCCCATGGCCCCGGTCGAGTTCTGTTCGAGACTGTCGAAGAACAGCCCGGCCATCAGCAATGCGATGACGAAGAACTGAACTCGGGTGAACCCGATGCGATCGAGCGCAGCGGTCAGGCCGGTTGCGGGTACGTCGGGGGTGAGCGGGGGAGGCTGGCTTCCGGACGACTTCGAGAAACGCGGGAACGTGATGGACATGGCGGACTCCGGTGCGTGGGAGCGGAACGCCAGGGGCGGTTGCCGTGGCGAAGCGAGGCCGAATCACTCTCGAACTCGCTGTCCCAATTTGTATACAATCAATGTAACGCACCCGTTATTACCGGTGTCGTTCACGTTACGAAGACCGCACATCACACTGTTTTGTATACAACCTTGTCTGTCAGATAGCTAATCCGTATCCCATTTGTCGGCAAAGTACTGTTCGTCGCGACTCAGATGCTCTGCCATCAAGAACGCCGCTTGCACCTGCGCTCCACCCAGGATCGCGCGGGCCAGCACGGCGTGGTCGTCGAAAGACGCCTCCGGATTCTGGCCGAACCCCCAGGACAGGCGGCGATTGATGGACGCCACCATCTCGCGCAGGTGGCCGTTTCCGGACGCTACTGCCACGAGGTCGTGGAAGGGAGAGTCGGTTGCTTGACCCCGCGCGATGGCAGAGAGCTCGTCCGCGGCGTCTCCGCCTCGGTTCTCGGCGGCGAGTTGAGCAGCCAGCACCTCGAGCCCGCGCCGCACCTGCAACAGCTCGTGACTGTCCTTGGCGAGCGACTCCGAGACCGTCGCCCCCCGGTAGCGAACGATGGTGACGAATCCTTCGCTCTCGAGCTGCGCGAGAGCCTCCCGCACGGGCACGCGCGACACGCCGAATCTCTTGGCGATCGACTCTTCGATCAGTCGCTCACCGGGGACGAGTTCGCGAGCCAGGATCTTCTCACGCAGCCCACTGGCAACCATCGCACCGGGTGAATCGTCGGCACGAGAGTCGGGGAACGCCACACGGAGAAGTCTAGAACTTGCCGCCGACGCACCGATGCATCACAGTGACGCCATGAGCCTGTCAGACAGCTGGGCACGCAAGCAGCCCTCCACCGTCCGCGTCGGCGCCGCCGAAGCGGTGCTGTCCGACCTCAGAGCCGCGATCGAGGGCGGCGAACTGGTCGTCGGCGAGAGGTTGCCGTCCGAGGCTGCGCTCGCTACCAAGTTCGGCGTGAGCCGGTCCGTCGTGCGCGAAGCGCTGCGCTCGACCACCACCCTCGGCTTGACGGAGACCCACACGGGTAAGGGGACGTTCGTCGTCGCATCGGAGGTGGCCGCGAACCCCACCTTCGGGGCGTACACCGTGGACGCGCTGCGCGAAGCGCGACCTCACATCGAGGTTCCCGCCGCCGCTCTCGCCGCGGTCCGCCGCACTCCCGAGCAGGCCGACGCCCTGCGGCAGCTGTTCGACACCATGCTGGCCGAGCCCGATCCCAAGACCTGGGTGCGCTTGGACGCCGAGTTCCACCTGTTGATCGCACAGGCCAGTGGCAACGACGTCTTCGCCGCGGTCATCGCCCAGATCCGCGATGCCCTGGCCGGACAGTCGGAAATGGTCAACGTGCTTCCCGACCGGCGGGAGCGGTCCGACATCGAACATCGCTCGATCGTCGACGCCATCGTCGACGGGTCGGGCGACGACGCGTCCGAGGCGATGAGCCGCCACCTGCAACATGTCCAGAATGCCCTGGGTCGTCTCCGCGGCGACGCGGTCACCGCGCCTCCCGCAGCCGAATAGAATAGGAGGACGCACGAGAAGAAGGAAGGACCGTCATCACTCAGTTCACTGCCCCGCCCGACGTCTACTTCGGATCACCCGAGAGCGATGATCACGAGGACGTCCAACGTGCCTCGGCTGCGTCACGCGCCCGTTTGTTCGAACGCGCCGACATCGTCCGGAGCAGGGACCGGTTCGCCCTCTCCATCACCGAGACCACCCCGTTCGAGGCCATGGTCGAGGACCTGCTGTTCATTCGCGACGTGCTCGACGCCGCCGGCATCCGCTACCTGCTCGTGCGAGGAAACGACGAGCGGCCCGTCATCGCCGTCGACTGGTCGGTCCGGCGGGAGCTGCGCGCCGCGCTGGTCTCCGCCTTCGCGAACGAGCCGTTCTACTCCAAGCCTGTCGACGCGAAGAAGGCGCCGACCCTGCTCGTCGCCGACGGTCAGTTGTCCTCCACGTCACAGGCCCGCATCTTCCGGTTGTTCCGCCCCCGAGTGCACGTGCCGTCCGGTCTCACCTACGGAGCGGGCACCGGTGTCCAGGTGGAGCTGTGGCTGTTCACCGACGACGAGATCGTGCTTCCCATCGAGAACTCGCTCACCCGTCGCACGGTGCGGCCCGACGAAGCGATCCGCGGAACCGTCGAGCGGTGGGGCCGTCAGTGGCCGACCATCGAGAACATGTTCGCCGACCACGCGTCGGACATCGATTTCGACGTCGACATCGTCTTCTCCTGGGTCGACGGAACCGACCTCGAATGGCAGGCCGAACGCGCAGAACATCTGCGGCAGTTCGTCGTCGGAGAAGGCGACGACCACGAGGCACGCTTCCGGCAGATCGACGAACTCAAGTACGCGCTGCGGTCGGTTCACCTGTACGCGCCGTGGATCCGCCGCATCTTCGTCGTCACGGACTCCCCTCGCCCGAACTGGCTCGCCGAGCACCCCGATGTGACGTTCGTGCGCAGCGAGGAGTTCTTCGAGAACCAGGATGCGTTGCCCACCTACAACTCTCAGGCCGTCGAGTGCCAGCTGCACCACATCGAAGGTCTGGCGGAACACTTCCTCTACTCCAACGACGACATGTTCTTCGGTCGTCCCGTCGGCCCGCAGATATTCTTCTCACCCGGTGGCGTCACGATGTTCGTCGAAGCCGGAACACGAATCGGGTTGGGCACCAACGACGAGAAGCGCAGCGGATTCGAGAACGCGGCTCGCGTCAACCGTCGACTGTTGATGCAACGCTTCGGCCGCGTCACCACCCGGCACCTCGAACACGCTCCGGTCCCGTTGCGCCGCAGTGTCATGTACGAGTTGGAGAAGGAGTTCCCCGACGAGTTCGCCGCCACTGCCGCGAGCACCTTCCGCGCGAGTTCCAATATCTCCGTGACGAATTCGCTGTACCACTACTACGCGTTGCTCAGTGGACGCGCCGTGGTGCAGACCGCGGCGTCGGTCAAGTACATCGACACCACGATGCGGCAGGGGCTGCGGGAGATGGATCGCCTGTTGATGAAGCGGTCCATGGACTTCTTCTGCCTCAACGACGGCAGCTTCCCCGAAATCGATGCGGACGAGCGGGCCAGTGCGGTCACGGACTTCCTGGATCGGTACTTCCCGATTCCGGCGCCGTGGGAGTGCGACACCCGTTCCGACTGAGGGGCACCCGGGTTTCTGACCGGTTGACCAGCCCTACGCCCGGCTGAACGCCTCGTGCTTGTCCGGTATCCGCACCCCGGCGTCGGCCAGTCGCCGCGCCGTTTCGTCCGCCGAAACGTATTCACCGACGGTGTCGCCGCCGCTGATGGGAACGACCGAGTGCACCACCGTGTCCTGATACACGTGCACCAGGTTGTAGGCCTGGGCCGCGTCGCGCCCACGCTGCGCGCCGACCGGGACGTTGAGGTCCTGGGTGTAGCAGGTAGCCGACGCAACGGACACCGGGACGCCGGCGAACGTCGCCGTCGTCGAATAGTGCAGGTGCCCAGCAAGAATGGACCGGACGTCGCTGCCGCGGACGACGTCGGCCAGGCGGTTCTGGTCGCGCAACTCGACCAGCACCGCCAGATCCTGCACACACGGGACCGGTGGGTGATGCAGCGCCAGGATGCTGCCGTGGGGAGCCGGAGTGGCCAGCTCGTTCGCGAGCCAGCCGAGCTGGTCGTCGGTGATCTCGCCGTAGTGCTTGCCGGGAACTGTCGTGTCGATGGTGACCACCCGCAGTCCGTCCAGGTCGTACGTGCGGTGGATGGGAGCGGTCGACGCGGACTCGTCGAGGAGCAGAGTGCGGAATGCCGACCGGTCGTCGTGATTGCCCATGGCCCAGATGACGGCGGCCCCGAGCGATTCGGCGACGGGTTCGACGATGGCTCGCAGCGAGGCGTAGGCGTCGCGCTCACCCTTGTCGGTGAGGTCTCCGGTGAAGATCAACGCGTCCGGTCGAGCGTGCGATGCCTCGAGCTCGGCGAATATCTGCCGTAGCCGAGCTTCGCTGTCGACGGCGCCGTGCAGTTCCCGTCCGCCACCGACCAGATGCGTGTCGCTGATGTGGAGAAGGAAGTGATCCGGACGGGGATGTTCGGCCGTACGAAGCTCCATCGGCGTCTCGCTTCCGGTTTGCCGACCGCAAGGGCGCAAGGTTTGTACGCCCCCTGTTCTGCTTCACCAGCGTAACCATGTCGTGTGTACATATGGCGTCGGGCAGGGGTACGGGGCGTGTTGGCCGGTAGCCGTATATACCCTAGGGGGGTATCATCGACCTCATGATCACAGAGGACATCACCGTCGTCGGTATGACGTGTGCACACTGCGTCTCCGCCGTGACCGAAGAGATCGAGAACATACCCGGCGTTACTGCGGTCGAGGTCGATCTGACTTCGGGTCACGTCGTGGTCACCTCCGACGAGCCGATTGCGACGCAGGACCTCGTCGACGCGGTCGACGAGGCCGGGTACGAGCTGGCCGGCCCACCGAATCCGGCCGGCCTCCGGCCTTCCCGCTCGTGAGCGCCCCGGCAGGAGAGCGAGTCGAGCTCGCCATCAGCGGCATGACCTGCGCGTCGTGCGCCAACCGAATCGAGAAGCGACTCAACAAGATCGACGGCGTCAGCGCCACCGTCAACTACGCGACGGAGAAGGCGAGCATTCACCCCGGCACCGCGTCGACCGAGGTGCTGATCGCCGCCGTCGAGAAGGCCGGGTACAGCGCGGCACTGCCGCAGCCGGTCGAGCCGGACCCGACCGACCTGCTTCGTCGACGACTGCTGATCTCGACGGTCCTCAGTGTCCCCGTCGTGCTCATGGCGATGATTCCGGCGCTGCAGTTCGACAACTGGCAATGGCTGTCCCTCACCTTGGCCGCGCCCGTCGTGGTGTGGGCGGGATGGCCGTTCCACGTCGCCGCATGGACGAATCTGCGTCACGGCGCTGCGACAATGGACACACTCGTCTCCGTCGGAACCCTCGCTGCCTTCGGGTGGTCGCTGTACGCCCTGTTCTTCGGCACGGCCGGCATGCAGGGAATGCGGCACGCGTTCGAGTTCACCGTCTCCCGGTCCGACGGTTCCGGAAACATCTACCTCGAAGCCGCGGCCGGGGTCACCACCTTCATCATCGCGGGTCGCTACCTGGAAGCGCGGTCCAAGCGTCGGGCGGGCGCGGCACTTCGAGCACTGCTCGACATGGGCGCCAAGGACGTGTCGGTGCTGCGGGACGGTCGCGAGCAGCTCGTACCCGTCGACACGCTGGTCGTGGGGGACACCTTCGTCGTTCGACCGGGGGAGAAGGTGGCAACCGACGGTGTCGTGGCCGACGGCACCTCAGCACTCGACGTCTCACTTCTGACCGGGGAATCGGTGCCGGTCGAGGTCGCTCCCGGTGACGCCGTCGTCGGGGCGACGGTGAACGTCGGCGGGCGGCTGGTCGTGACGGTAACCCGCGTCGGATCGGATACCCAGCTGGCGCGAATGGCACGGCTGGTCGAGGACGCGCAGAACGGCAAAGCGCAGGCCCAGCGGCTCGCCGATCGAATCTCGGGAGTGTTCGTCCCCGTGGTCATCGGCCTCGCCGCCCTGACGCTGGTGGGCTGGCTGCTCGCCACCGGTTCCTGGACGGCGGCGTTCACCGCAGCCGTCTCGGTGCTCATCATCGCCTGCCCCTGCGCTCTCGGCCTCGCGACGCCCACCGCCCTGATGGTGGGCACCGGTCGCGGCGCTCAGCTGGGCGTACTGATCAAGGGACCCGAAGTACTGGAAAGCACGCGCACGATCGACACCATCGTGTTGGACAAGACGGGCACCATCACCACCGGTGTCATGACCCTGGTCGACGTGGTGCCCGAGGGTGGTGCCACCGCCACCGATGTCCGTCGCTTCGCCTCGGCTGTCGAGAACGGGTCCGAACACCCGGTCGCGCGCGCTATCGTCACCGACGATCCCGCCCCCGTCGAACAGTTCGAGAACGTCCCCGGCCTCGGCGTGCGGGGGACGGTCGACGGCCATCGAGTGGTCGTCGGCCGGCCGCAGCTGCACGGCGGCGTCCTCCCCGTCGGTGCGCAGCGGGCGCTCGACGAGGCCGAGAGTGCCGGCCGGACGGCGGTGGTCGTCGGGTGGGACGACGAGATCAGGGGCGTCGTCGTCGTTTCGGACACGGTCAAGCCGACATCGGCTCGAGCTGTTTCCGAGCTCCGCGCGCTCGGCCTCACCCCCGTGATGCTGACCGGCGACAACGAACGCGCCGCTCGCGCCATCGCCGCCGAGGTCGGGATCGACGAGGTCATCGCCGGAGTGCTGCCGCACCAGAAAGTCGACGCGGTCACCGAACTGCAGAGGCAGGGACATGTGGTGGCCATGGTCGGCGACGGCGTGAACGACGCCGCTGCTCTTGCCACCGCGGACCTCGGCCTGTCCATGGGCACCGGCACCGACGTCGCCATCGAGGCAAGCGACCTGACGCTGGTACGAGGCGACCTCAGAGGAGCTGTCGACGCAGTCCGATTGTCGCGCAGCACGTTACGCACCATCGAGACCAACCTGTTCTGGGCGTTCGCCTACAACGTGGCTGCCATCCCCGTCGCCGCGGCGGGCCTGCTGAATCCGATGTTCGCGGGAGCGGCGATGGCGTTGTCGTCGGTGTTCGTGGTGACCAACAGCCTGCGGCTCAGACGGTTCCGGTCCGTGTCCCGACCGGCCTCCGGGCTTCCCGCCGCAGCGGGATGATGCTGCGGACCCGCTCGTCGCGCAGGTACAACGCACCCCACGCCGCAACACCGACGTAGATTGCGAAGAAGACGGTGCTCACCAATGGCTTCTCGACGCGCCAGTTCGTCAGCACCGCGCCACCGAGGTACCCGGTGAGGAGAATTGCGCCCAGGATCGACGTTGCCGGGACGACGTAAATCACCAGGATGATCGCCATGACGACACCGGTGATCGGGGCCATGTCGTCGCGCAAGCCGAGGTCCGCCGACGCGTCCCTGACTACTTGAATGTTCAGAATGTGGGTCACGGCGTCGAACAGCAGAAATGCGACTACGAGGATCTGCAGAACCAGGCCGATACGACGTGCAGTTGTGGTCATGGTGGTTCGACCGAGGTGAAGACGAAAAGTCACCGGTCTTTTCGCCGCCGTTGGGACTATTCTCTGCATTCATGACTGCCACGCAGGAACTCTCCGGCGACTTCATGGATGTCGCCGAGCCGTACCGCCGGGAGCTGTTGGCCCATTGTTACCGCATGACCGGCTCCATTCACGACGCCGAGGACCTGGTTCAGGACACACTGGTCCGCGCCTGGCGTGGATACGGAAACTTCAAGGGCGATTCCTCGCTGCGGACCTGGTTGTACCGCATCGCCACCAACACCTGCCTGACGTCGCTCGAAGGGCGGAAGCGTCGACCGTTGCCGTCGGGGTTGGGCAACCCCTCGTCCAGTCCTTCCGACGAGCTCGTCGAACGACACGAGATCGCCTGGCTCGAACCACTTCCCGATGCCGACGTGGTGGAGAAGAACGATCCGGCGACGGTGGTTGCGGGTCGCGAATCCATTCGCCTGGCCTTCGTGGCCGCATTGCAGCACCTGTCGGCCCGGCAGCGGGCCGTGCTGGTTCTGCGCGAGGTGTTGCAGTGGAAGGCTGCGGAGGTCGCCGAGCTGATGGGCACGTCGACCACCGCCATCAACAGCCTGCTTCAACGCGCCCGTGCGCAGATCGACCTGATCATGCCCACCGAGGACTCCGTCGACGAGCCCGAGTCGGAAGAGACACGAGAGTTGTTGCGTCGCTACGTCGAAGGGTTCGAGAACTACGACGTCGACGGCATCATCAAGCTTTTCGCAGCCGAGGCCGTCTGGGAAATGCCGCCCTTCGAGGGGTGGTACCGAGGCCCGGCCGACATCGGCCAGCTCATCTCCACAAAGTGCCCGGCAACCGGCAGCGAAAGCATGCGGATGATCGCGACCAGTGCCAACGGTGCGCCGGCGTTCGGGCTGTACATGCTGGGCGAGGACGGTGTCCATCGCCCATTCCAACTTCATGTGCTCGAGATCGTCGCCGGTCGGGTGGCGCACGTCGCGTGCTTCTTCGATCTGGACCTGTTCGAGAAGTTCGGTCTGCCGCAGGTGTACAAGGCGCGATGAGTTTTCCTGGATCCGCGTGTCTGCACTTTCGACAACCTTTCGCGTGAGCCCGAGGAGCACACCATGTCCCGCATGATTTTCGTCAATCTGCCCGTCAAGGACGTCACCGTCAGCCGGGCCTTCTTCTCCGGACTCGGATTCGAGTTCAACGAGACGTTCAGCGACGAGCACACCGCGTCGTTGGTCGTCAGTGACCTCGCTACCGTGATGCTGCTGGAGGAGGCGCGATTCAAGGACTTCATCCGGGACGAGATTGCCGACACCAGCACGTCCCGCGAAGCGTTGTTCGCACTCTCCGCCGACAGCAAGGACGACGTCGACACCCTGTGCGACAAGGCGCTGAACTCGGGCGGATCGGCTTGGATGGACCCGCAGGATCACGGGTTCATGTACGGCCGTTCGTTCCTGGACCCGGACAACCACGTCTGGGAGGTCATGTGGATGGATCCGGCTGTGGCATCGGGTGAACAGGCGCCGGGTGAGCAGGCGCCCAGCTAGCTCTCCGTCACCAGCTTCGCCGCCAACCGTGCGTTCCGGCGCCCGTACCCGAAGTAGATGATCATGCCCAGCGCCAGCCAGACGACGAAGCGGATCCACGTCTCGACGACCAGGTTCACCATCAGGTAGATGCACGCGAGTCCCGACAGGATCGGGATCAGCGGGGACAGCGGTACCCGGAACGGCCGCTTCAGTTCCGGCTTCGTGCGGCGGAGCACCGGGACCGCGATCGAGACCAGTAGAAATGCGAACAGCGCGCCGATACTGACCATCTCGGCCAGCTCGGCGAGCGGAACGATGGCGCCGAGGACGGACACCAGGATCACGATGCCGATCGTCAATCGCACGGGCGTTCCGAAGCGCGGCGACACCTTGGCGACGGACTTGGGCAGCAGACCGTCACGTCCCATCGCAAAACCGATGCGGCCCATGGTGACCAGTTCGACCAGGATGACCGACGTCAGACCCGCAACTGCTGCGATGGACACCAGCACTCCGGCCCAGCTCGCTCCGACCGAATCGAATGCCTTTGCGATGGGCGCGCTTTCGTCGAGGTCGGAGTACTTGACCATGCCTGTCACCACGAACGCGACCAGCATGTAGAGGATGGTGCACAGGATCAGGGTGCCGATCAGTGCTCGGGGAAGATCTCTCGCCGGACGCTTCGATTCTTCGCTCAGATTCGCGACCGCCTCGAAGCCCGTGTACGCGAAGAACACCACAGCTGCGGCCGTGATGACGCCGGCGAGGCCGAACGCCGCCGGAGTGACACCCGCAACGACCTGCAGCAGCGGCTGGTCGAGGGACGATCCACCCGCTTCCTTCGGCGTCGACTCCGCGATGAAGGGGACGACGTTGGACTTCTTGATGAAGAAGAATCCGGCGATGATGATGAAGACCGAAATGGCGACCTTCACGAGAACCAGGAAATTGGTGACGCGGGCGGATTCCTTCACGCCCACGGCCGCGATCACGCCGAGCACCACCACGATGAGAACCGCGCCGATGTTGACCGGCGCCTCCTCGGTGAACAACCGGGGCGGTAACCCGAACAGGTCCGCCAGGTAACCGGACCAGCTTCGCGCGACCACGGCGGCACCGAGGGCGAACTCGAGAATGAGATCCCAGCCGATGATCCACGCGAACATTTCGCCGAGTGTCGCGTAGGCGTAGGTGTACGCGCTGCCGGCGGTCGGGACCGCGGACGCCAACTCTGCGTAGCAGAGCGCGGCGAGCAAACTCACCACACCGGCGATGGCGAACGACAGAACCACCGCCGGGCCGGCGTTCTCCTTCGCCTGCACCCCGGTGAGAGTGAAGATGCCGGTCCCGATCACGATGCCGACTCCGAAGCCCACGAGATCGCGCAGTCGCAACTGCTTGCGCAGTCCGTCTCCGGTCTCGCCCTCGGCGTCGGCTCTGATCGCCTCGACCGACTTGGTTCTGAAAACGTCCATTGTTGGACGCTAACCCTTCCGGCGGGGATCACGGCGAAATTGCCGTTCTTTCAGCGAAATTCGGACAATACGACCGTGATCACCGCAGAAAGGGGAGGGTTTGAAATCAGGCAGGAACGGGCAGCATGGCGTCGGCGAGCAAGTCGTAGGAACGTAGCCACTTCTGCCGGTCGTCGATGTGCGACGCGACGATCAGTTCGTCGGCGCCGAAACGCGTTGCGAAGGAGTCGAGGTAGTCCTTCGCCTCACCGGCCGTGCCCACCGCGGTGAACTTCATCATCTGCAGGATCTGCTGAGCTGCAGGTGAATCCATGATCATCTCGATCTCCTCGGCGCTGAAGGTGCGGCCTCGGCCCACCATCTGCACCACACGGCGGCGGGCGGACGCTTCGCGCAGCTCGTGCGCTTCGGCGGACGTGTCGGCCACGATCGCATTGACGCCGGCAATGACGTACGGCTGCTCCAATTGCGCGGATGGGCGGAAGGTATCGCGGTAGACCGACACTGCCTGCTCGAGCGAATCGGGTGAGAAATGGGACGCGTTCGCGTAGGGCAATCCGAGGTGAGCAGCGAGCTGCGCACCGAAGAGTGACGACCCCAGAATGTACAGGGGAACATCGGTGCCCTGACCCGGCACGGCATTCACCCCGGACACCCGCGAATTACCGGTCAGGTAACCCTGCAGTTCGAGAACGTCTTGGGGGAAGGAATCCGACGAGCCCGGATCGCGGCGCAATGCACGCATCGTCACCTGATCACTGCCGGGAGCTCGACCGAGACCGAGGTCGATCCGTCCGGGGTGCAAAGTCGCGAGGGTTCCGAACTGCTCGGCAATCGTCAACGGTGAATGGTTGGGCAGCATGACGCCACCGGATCCGAGGCGAATGGAGTCGGTGTTGGCTGCGACGTGCGCGATCAGGACGGACGTGGCGGACGAGGCAATGGAGGCCATGTTGTGGTGCTCGGCGTACCAGATGCGACGGTAGCCGCGTTTTTCCGCGAGTTGGGCCAACTGAACGCTCGCGTCGAAGGTGCTGCGAATGGTGGAACCGTCGGGGACGGATGCCAGGTCGAGGATCGACAGAGGTACAACCACGGTGGGGGCGTCCTTTCGAGACAAATACAGTTGCTACCGGCAACCACCGTCGAGCGTCGAATATTCCCTCACTCGCCTCCCTGTCGGCACGGATTACGACTACGGTGTCAATCGGACAAAGACCACGACTGCAGAGGGAAATTGTGATGGCGAAGCAGGTTTACGTCGAACTGGTCGACGATATCGACGGCTCACCCATCAAGACGGGTCGCGGTGAGACAATAGAATTCGCCGTCGACGGGGTCGAATACGAAATCGATCTCGGCACAAAGAATGCGAAAGAATTTCGAAAGCAACTCGGATACTGGTCGGAGCACGCCACTCGCGTGGGCGGAAAGTCGAAGAAGACGGTCGCCCCGAGTGCAGCCAAGAAGTCCGGCCCGGCGCGCGACCGACTCCAGACCAAGGCCATCAGAGACTGGGCCAACCAGAACGGCTTCACCGTCTCCGAGCGCGGCCGGATCCCGGGCGAGGTCGAAGAGGCCTACAACAGCGCCAACTGAGGCGGGCGTACCGTCGCGGACATGGCATACAGATACCTCGGCAACAGCGGTCTCAAGGTCTCGGAGATCACGTACGGCAACTGGCTCACACACGGTTCACAGGTGGAGAACGACGTGGCCACCCAGTGCGTTCGGGCCGCACTGGACGCCGGAATCACCACGTTCGACACGGCTGACGTCTACGCCAACGGAGCGGCCGAGACCGTGTTGGGCGCGGCGCTCGCCGGAGAACCGCGTGAGTCGCTCGAAATCTTCACCAAGGTGTACTTCCCCGTGGGACGCAAGGGTCCGAACGACACGGGTCTTTCACGCAAGCACATCTTCGAGGGCATCGACAACTCGCTCGACCGCCTCGGGATGGACTACGTGGATCTGTACCAGGCGCATCGTTACGACGTCGAAACCCCGCTGGAAGAGACCATTTCGGCGTTCGGCGACGTAGTACGACAGGGTAAGGCGCTCTACATCGGTGTGTCCGAGTGGACGGCGGACCAACTTCGGCGCGGACAGGAGCTGGCCAGGGCCGACGGCTTCTCGCTGGTGTCGAATCAGCCTCAGTACTCGGCGCTCTGGCGAGTGATCGAATCCGACGTCGTCCCCGCGTCCAAGGAGCTCGGCATCTCTCAGGTCGTGTGGTCGCCCATCGCACAGGGTGTTCTTACCGGGAAATACCAACCGGGACAGCCTGTTCCCGAGGGATCGCGCGCCACGGACACCAAGGGTGGCGACAACATGATCAAGCGTTACCTGAACGACGAGACACTCACCCGTGTGCAGAAGCTGAAGCCGATCGCCGACGATCTGTCGATCACCATGGCGCAGTTGGCCGTTGCGTGGGTTCTCGCCAACGACAACGTCGCCGCTGCTCTCGTCGGAGCGTCGCGGCCGGAGCAGATTGCCGAGAACGTGAAGGCGGCCGAGGTGACCTTGACCCCGGACGTTCTCGCCGCGATCGACGAGGCGCTGGACGGCTCGATCGAGCGTGACCCGGCCAAGACGGTGAGCCCCGAGACGCGCATCGTCTAGGCGCTGCGCACCCGGGTGTGAAAAAGAGTGTTGCAGCACTCTTTTTCGCACCCGAGTGGCGAAGCCGCAATACTGGCCTCATGGGATACGAACCGACTTTCCTCGCCCTCACCGACGGTGTCGACATTCCCGTCGGTGAGGGACTGGTCGATCTGCCGTACACGCACTTCACGGTGTCGATGAACACCGACCGCAGGCTGGCGGCGGTGACCGGGGTCAACATCGACGGATCACAGTTGAAAGAGGTCGAACGCGAGGACGACTGGCAACTGGATCCGCGGTTGCCCGAGGATCAACAGGCCGGCGAAGAGTTGTACGCGGACAACGACATCGACCGCGGCCACCTCGTTCGTCGTCGCGATCCCGTATGGGGCGAGACGTCCGTTGCAGAACAGGCCAACACGGACACGTTCCACTACACCGTGTGTGCCCCGCAGACGTCGGTGTTCAACCAGTCGATGGATCTGTGGTTGGGGCTCGAGGACTTCGTGATCGCGTACGCGAGCGAGTACGAGCAGAAGATCAGCGTGTTCACCGGATGCATCTTCGCGGCCGACGATCCGGTGTACCGCGGCTTCGCAGTTCCCCGCCGCTTCTTCAAGATCGCCGCGTGGGCGGAGGGAGACGAGCTCGCGACGTCGGGATACGTTCTCGACCAGACTCCGAGCCTGGACGACATCCCCAAAGAGGTGGCGCCGGACGACATCCCTCCGCTCGGCCCCTATCGGACGTATCAGGTACCCGTCGCCGACATCGCCGACCTGACCGGCCTCGCGATGGGGCCGCTCGTGGCAGCGGATCGCTACCTGGTCCCCGCCGTTGCCGCGGAGTCCGACCGGTGGCGCGAACTGATGTCCTACGCGGACATCACACTGCGGACTTCACGTCGGGAGACTTCGCGTCGGGAGACTTCGCTCGCAGGTGAGCCCGCTCCCCTTGACGACCGAACAGACTGAGCAGTTCGACAGCGTCGTCCCCGGCCGCCGAAAACCAGTGTGGCACACGGGTATCGAATTCGACTGCCTCTCCTGAGCTCAGGATCATGTCCTGGTCGCCCAGGATCAGACGCAGCTTCCCGTTCAACACGTAGAGCCACTCGTACCCCTCGTGCGTCTGTGGGTCGGGCTCGCGACGGATGTTGCCGGGGATGATCATCTTGTAGGCCTGCAGCCCACCGGGACGACGGGTCAGCGGGATCATCGTCATGCCGTGGTGGGTGACCGGTTTCAGGTGGACGCGAGGATCACCGGTGGGCGGCGCTCCGACCAGCTCGTCGATCTGGACGCCGTACGTGCGTGCCAGCGGCAACAGCAATTCGAGTGTGGGTTTGCGCTGTCCCGACTCGAGCCGAGAGAGCGTGCTCACCGAGATGCCGGTGGCACCGGCCACGTCGGACAGCGTGGTCTCGCGTTGCGTACGGAGCGCGCGCAAGCGCGGTCCTACGGCGTCGAGAACGCCGTCGAGATCTGAGGTCATGCCAGTAGTTTGCCATATCGGCAACGGGGCTTGCAGATATGAGCGGCTGGGCGGCACAGTAGTCGCATGACCTCAGAAACAATCGACGTTGCCGTCATCGGCGGCGGTGCAGCCGGTTCGTCCGCGGCACTCACGCTTGCTCGCGCCCGCCGTTCCGTGACCATGATCGACGCGGGACAACCCCGTAACGCCCCCGCGGAAGGAGTACACGGCTTCCTCACCCGCGACGGAATCTCCCCCACCGAACTCGTCTCCATCGGTCACGCCGAAGTCGAGTTCTACGGCGGCCGAATCGTCCACGGAGAGGCGATCACGGCACGGCGCACCGACACAGGTTTCGAGGTGGATCTGAGCGACGGAACCACCTTGGCTGCGCGCCGCCTCGTCGTGACCACCGGCTCGGTCGACGAGCTCCCCGACATTCCGGGCCTCCGAGACGGCTGGGGTCGCAGCGTCATTCACTGCCCGTACTGCCACGGTTGGGAAGTTCGAGACGAGGCTATCGGCGTGATCGGCAGCAGCGCGTTCGCCGTCCATCAAGCACTGATGTTCCGCCAGTGGTCTGCCGACATCACCCTGTTCCTGCACACCGCGCCCGAACCGTCGGCCGACGAGTCGGAACAGCTCGACGCCCGAGGCATCCGGATCGTCCGCGGCACCATCGACAGTGTCGAGAAAGCCGCCGTGACAATAGGATCCGACGTTCACACCTGCCAGGCCCTGGTGGTGGCGCCCAACGGTCACGCTCGATCGGGCGTGCTGTCGGGCTTGGGGCTGCAACCGGTCCCGCACCCGATGGGCATGGGTGAGCAGATCGAATCCGACTTTCTCGGCCTCACCGACGTACCCGGGGTCTGGGTGGCAGGCAACGTCACCGAGCTGTCCGCGACGGTGGTCGTCTCCGCCGCAGCCGGCGTGATGGCCGGCGCGGCCGCCAACATGGATCTCACCGCCGAGGACACACGTGTCGCCGTCGAGGCGGCCCGGCACCCGCGCCCGGTGGACTACTCCAACCACTTCACGGCCGAGTTCTGGGACGACCGCTACAGTGGCGGCTCGATCTGGAGCGGAAACCCCAATGTCCGCCTGGTCGAACACGTTTCGGACCTCACACACGGTACCGCTTTGGACGTCGGATGCGGCGAGGGCGCCGACGCGATGTGGCTGGCCAAGCGGGGCTGGTCGGTCACCGGAGTCGACGTCTCCACGGTCGGTCTCGAACGCGCCGCCGACCACGCACGCCTCGCCGGTGTCGACGGTGTCGTCTGGGAACAGGCCGACGCAGTCGAGTGGGATCCGGCGCCGCGACGGTTCGATTTGATCTCCGCGCAGTTCATGCACCTTCCGCGCGAAGTCGCGCAGTCATTGCACCGACGACTGGCTGCTGCGGTCCGCCCCGGCGGAACGCTGCTGATCGTCGGTCACGCACGGTCGGATGTGCATACCCACATGCAGCGTCCCGACCTCCCCGACATGTTCCTGACGGCCGAGGAGATAGCGTCGGTACTCGATCCGAACGAGTGGTCGATCGTCACCGACACCCCGTCGCGCCAAGCGCCGGACCCCGACGGAAACATCATCACGATTCACGACGCGATAATGCGCGCGACCCGGACGAGCTGACCTCTGGACAATGCTCACAGTACGGGCGTACGGTTAAATCCATGAGATGGGATCCGAACAAATACCTCGATTTCTCCGACCATCGCGGTCGCCCGTTCTACGAGCTCCTTTCCCGTGTACGAGCCGAAAGTCCGCGCCGTGTGGTCGATCTCGGATGCGGGCCGGGCAACCTGACGGTCGCCCTGAAAGAGCGCTGGCCGGACGCGGTAGTGGAGGCGTCGGACAGCTCGCCCGACATGGTGGCCGCCGCGCAGAAGTTGGGCCTCGACGCGACGGTGCTCGACATCCGGGAGTGGACACCCGCGCCCGACACCGACGTGGTCGTCTCGAACGCGACGTTGCAGTGGGTGCCGGAACATCGAGACCTGTTGCGACGGTGGCCGAATCAGCTCGGCGCGGGCGCCTGGATCGCGGTCCAGGTACCCGGCAACTTCGACGCACCGTCACACGCGATCATCCGTGACCTCGCCGAATCGAAGGCGTGGTCGAAGTCCTTGCGCGACGTGACGCTGCGGGCCGACGGAACCGTCGACTCACCCGAGCGGTATGCCGACATGCTCGGCGAGGCAGGAACCGTCGTCGACGCCTGGGAGACCACCTACGTGCAGGTGTTGACCGGTGACGACCCCGTGCTCGAGTGGACGACCGGCACGGCGCTCCGACCCGTGAAAGCGTCACTGTCCGATCAGGATTGGCTGACGTTCCGGAGCGAACTCGCCCCACTGCTGGCCGACGCGTACCCCCGTCGATCCGACGGCACGACCTTCTTCCCGTTCCGTCGGATCTTCGTGGTCGCGCAGGTGCGCTAGGGCCGAGGCCTCAACCGCACATTGCCGAGCAGACGCCCGGTGATCACGACGCCCAGACGACGCGTCGCGAGGCGGGTGCTGTTCGCGGAGATCCAGTTCGACAGGCCGGAGACGACGGTGGGCGGCGCGAAACGCTTGTCGAGTGCGGCGAACGCCGTGTCCACCACCTGTTCCGCTGTCTGCATGCGACCCACGCCCGCCTCCTCGCTACCGACGACCTGGAAGAACTCGGTCTCCGTCGGCCCGGGACACACCGTGAGCACGGTGAGTCCGCTGCCCTGCGCTTCGGCCCACAGCGCTTCGGTGAAGTTCAGAACGAATGCCTTGGTAGCGCCGTACACCGCCATGCCGGGAGTGGGCTGGAACGCCGCGGTGCTGGCGATGTTCACGAGCATCCCGCGGCCGCGGATCAGGTCCGGCAGGAAGACGTGCGACAGCTCCACGAGCGTCGCGATGTTGAGTTGGATCTCGGACAGGATCCGGTCGAGCTCCTCGCCCGCGAACTGGCCGTAGGTGCCGAACCCGGCGTTGTTGATCAGCGAGTCCACGCGGATACCCTGCTCCGTCAGTTCGCGGTACAGGGCCGACCCCGCACCCGGTTCGGCAAGGTCCTTCTGCGCCACGGTGACGGTGACCGAATTCGCCTGTCTCAGTTCGTCGGCGAGGGCATCGAGCCGGTCACGGCGACGTGCCACCAGCACCAGGTTCGCACCCCGTCGGGCGTAGCGGCGGGCGAATTCCACGCCCAGACCGGCGCTCGCCCCGGTGATGAGGACCGTTGTTCCCCTGACGTTCTGCGACACGATGAACCCCTCCGTCGTTCGTCGGCGACCCCCTGCCGCCTCCGCTCACCGTAACGGGTCACACGGCGCGCGCTCGGTGCCTGCGCACCGCATCGCGATTCGAGCAGGCGGTGCCGCAGTACCGTTGACGGCCGGTTCTGGACACGTCCGCGAAGACGTTCTCGCAGTTCTGCGCGGCGCACCGCCCGAGTCGGCTCATGCCGCGCCCGGTCAGATGCAGGGCCGTTCCCACCCCGACCAGCGCTCGGATGACGCCCGCCAACGAGATTCCCGGATCGCGATAGTGCATGTGCCATCCGTCGTCGGCATGGTTCGTCAGTCGCGGGTAGGCCGTGGCGGCGGCGAGCAGGACGTTGAGTCGGTCGGCACGTTCGCTGTCCGTCGATGCGTCGACGACACCGACCCAGTCGGCGAGGAATTCGCGGGTGGCCACCAGATCGTTGTCTGTCGAGTCCCAGTCGACCACCAAACCCGCTGCAGCGCAGCGCGTACCGAGCTCGTCGGCCGTCTGCGGCGGACGATTGACCAGATCGACACCCAGCTGAACGGCATACGTGCCGTAAGGGTTGATGTGCATGAAGCCATTACAGCACGAATGGTGCATGATCGAGGTATGACTTTGGACTTGACTCTCGACGAGCTTCTGACCACCACGCGCACTGTTCGCAAGCGTCTGGACCTGACTCGCCCGGTCCCGATGGAGCTGATCAAGGAATGCCTCGAGATCGCGCTGCAGGCGCCGTCGGGCTCGAACCGACAGGGGTGGCAGTGGATCGTCGTCACCGATCCCGACGTCCGGGCCGCGATCGGCGCCATCTACGGTGACGTCGCCGCCAGATACCTGACCTCGAAGCACGGCGCCGGTGCGCTGTTCGCCGACGATCCGGCGCGTTCGTCGATCCAGAAGCGGGTCGGCACCAGCGCGGAGTGGCTCGGAGAGCACATGGGCGACGTGCCCGTTCTCCTGATTCCGTGCATCGAGGCCGGCGAGACCCTTCCGGCGGGGAACCAGGCGGGCCTGTGGGGCTCGTTGCTTCCCGCGGTGTGGAGTTATGCACTGGCGGCGCGAGCTCGTGGCCTCGGAACTGCTTGGACAACACTGCATCTCCAGCGTGAGGCAGAAGTCGCCGACATCCTGGGCATCCCGGCCACCTTCCACCAGGGCGCACTGATTCCGACGGCCTACTTCACCGGCGAGACGTTCAAGGTTGCTCCGCGCGACCCGATCGAGACGGTGCTGCACGTCGACCGATGGTGATCACTTCACGGTGAGGGTGCACTCGGTCGGCGTCGGCGCGCCGCCCAGACGCTGTGCGAGCCAATCGAATGCGCCCGGCGAGCCGGTGTCCTCGGCGATAGTGTGCTCGCCCGGAATCTCCTCGAGATGCACGACGGCGCCCTGTCCGCACCAGTCCCGGTACAGGTTCTCCGCGCCTTCCTTCGGTATGAGGAAGTCCTGAATGCCCTGGTAGATGTACACGGGGGCGTCTGGCTCGAGGGCGCCCATGCGATTTTCGTTCACGACTTTCTGCACGACGGGGTCGAAGAACGCAGCGGGATCGTTCTGCAGCGCAGCCTGATCGATCATGAAAATGCCGCTGTAGCTGAGGAAATCGGAACACTGATCGCGGTAGATCAGGGACAGACGCCGACCGTTGTCGTTGACGAACGCGTTGAGTTCCGGGTACTCACGCGCAAGTCCGAACGTCGCCGCCATGTACAGGCCCGCGCCGATGTGCCCGTTCAGTGACTGCCGCAGGATCGAATAGTCGGTCGGGGGGCCACCGAACGCCACACCGGCGATGTTCAGCTCGGGCGCGTACGACGGTGCGAGCTGCGCCGCCCATCCCGACGCGATGGCGCCTCCCGAATAGCCGGTGATACCGACCGGCGACGCCGGCGACAGTCCGGTCGCCTGGTCGTTCACCACCGCACGCAGTCCGTCGAGCACGGTGTGGCCTTCGACGCGGCCCGCCGAGTACGCCTGCCTGGGCCCCTGATAGTCGGTGACGACGACGGCGTAGTTGCGGTCGAGGAAGTTGTTCACCGAGTCGACCTCGGCGTTGGTGCCTCGAGGCAGCGTGTACGAGGGAGCGCACGCGTTGCCCAGTGAATCCGTCGCCGGATTGAACGACACGACGGGACGGGGGCCCGCGCCCCAGGGCGCCGTCGGCACCAGCAGCGTGGTGGCGGCGACGATCGGACGGTCCTTGGAATCCGTCGATCGGAACAGGTACTGGGTAGCCGTCACAGGCTGGGAGAGTTTCGGAACCGCCACGCTGCGTGTAGTGAACACCGTTCCTGGAGCGGCACTCTCGAAGCCGGCGGGCGCGTCGAAGAACGGATCACCCAGCGGGGTGGGTTCGTAGGACGCGGCATCTCGCGGCGGGCTCACGAAATCGCCGATCGGGTCTGCCGAGGCAACGCCGGACCCCATGGCCAGGGCTGCCACCGCAGCCACCACCGTTGCATGCTTGCGGAACTTCACGTGCTACCCCCCGGTCGGTCTTTCGCTGCTCTGGCGAACTATGCCAGCAACGGGATGACTTTTCCCGGGTTCATGATGCCGTGCGGGTCCAAGGCGTCCTTGATGCTCCGGTGCATGGCCATCACGACGGGGTCGAGCTCGGCCGCCAATCCGTCCATCTTGAGCAATCCGATCCCGTGCTCACCGGTCACGGTCCCACCCAGCTCGAGCGCCGAGTCGATGATGTCGGCAAACGCCGCCTGTGCCCGCGCGCGTGCTGCGTCGTCCCCCCGCGGCGTGATCAGCAGGGGGTGGAGATTGCCGTCGCCCGCGTGTGCGATGTTCGCGATGACTGTGTCGTGTCGCTCGGCGATCTGCTCGATGCGCGACAGCATCTCCGGCACAGCACGTTTGGGCACGCACACGTCCTCGGTGAGCACCGGGCCCAGTCGTTCCACGGCCGGGTAGGCCAACCGTCGCGCGGCGAACAGCGCGTCGGCCTCGTCCTGATCGGTCGAGTGCACGCTCCAGGTGGCGCCCGCTTCGGCGAAACACGCCCGCATCTTCTCGGCCTCGGCGTCGCCGACCTCGCCCGGCGTGTCGACCCGACCGAGCAGAACCACATTGGCGTCGACGGCCAAGCCCATGTTCTTCCACGCGTCCACCGCGAGCAGGCACTGCCGGTCGACCAACTCGAGTGCCGACGGTGTCAGTCCCGCGGCGGCCACGGCTTCGACGGCGCGGCCCGCGTCGACGATCGAATCGAAGTATCCGGCCACCGTCCGTTCCGGATCTCGCATGGGCCGCAGCTTCACGGTGATCTCGGTGACGATGCCCAGGGTGCCCTCGGATCCGACCATCAGACCCGCAAGGTCGTAGCCCGCAACGCCTTTCGCAGTTCTGCGACCGAGGCGGACCGTGTCGCCCGTTCCCGTCACCACCTGAAGGGCCAGCACGTAATCGCGGGTCACTCCGTACTTGACGCAGCAAAGTCCGCCCGCATTCGTCGCCACGTTGCCCCCGATAGTCGACCAGGGCGAGCTGGCAGGATCCGGTGGATACCAGAGTCCACGCTCGGCGCAGGCGGCTCGAAGATCGTCGTTGACCACTCCCGGCTGGACGACCGCAAGACGTTCGAGCTCGTCGATCTCGACGATGGACGACATGGCCTCCATCGACACGATCACACAGCCGCGCACCGAGTTGGCGCCGCCCGACAACCCCGTTCCGGCTCCGCGCGGCACCACAGGAACGGCGTGACGCGCGCAGAAGGCAACCACCGCGGCGACGTCGTCCGCGGTGCGGGGACGCACCACCGCCAGCGGCGCGTCGTACGCCGCCCACTCGGCCTCGTCGTGCAGGTAGGTCGCGACCACGTCCGGATCCGAGACGACCAGGTCCGACGGTAGAGCTGCGGTCAGTTCGTCGAGCAACATCCTTCGAGTATCACCCCGTGTCCGACACGGTCGCGTAGTGGACTACCCGTGACGGTCGGCGCCGGACCGGCGACGGTGGAGTTCCATTCGTTTTCCACCAGAGGAGTTCGGCCATGACGCAAGTGACCAGTCCGTCGTACAGCGACCTGAAGAGAGCACATCGTGCGATGTGGAATCTCGGTGACTACAACGCCGTCGCCACGGAGGTGATCCCCGAACTCGGCGCGGTGTTGACGTCGGCGTGCGGTGTCCGAGCGGGCCAGAAGGTGCTCGATGTGGCGGCAGGATCGGGGAATGCCGCCATCGAGGCTGCCGCAGTCGGCGCAGACGTGATCGCGAGCGACCTGACACCGGAACTCTTCGTCCACGGTCGCGCTCGGGCGGCGCAGCGAGGCGTCCACCTCGTGTGGCAGGAAGGCGACGCCGAGGCACTTCCGTACGACGACAACATGTTCGACGTCGTGATGTCCTGTGTGGGGGTCATGTTCGCACCCCACCATCACGACAGTGCCGACGAGTTGGTGCGCGTCTGCCGGCCGGGCGGAACGATCGGCCTACTGAGCTGGACCCCGACCGGATTCATCGGTCAGATGTTCGCGACGATGAGGCCCTACGCTCCGCCGCCGCCGCCCGGTGCGGGGCCTCCGCCGTTGTGGGGCAACGAGGCTCATGTTCGCGACCTGCTCGGTGACCGAGTCACCGGGGTCGACGTCACCCGAGAATCACTGGCCGTCGACGCGTTCGAGACACCCCAACATTTCGTCGACTACTTCACAGCCAACTACGGACCCACGATTGCGGTGTTCGCACGGCTCGCGGACCAGCCCGACCGGGCCGAAGCCCTCTATCGAGACCTCACCGACCTGGCCCGGCGCTTCATGACCGGCGGAATCATGAAGTGGCAGTATCTGTTGCTTACCGCTCAGAAGACGTAGTTGACGAGCGCCACGTAGAGCACCGTTCCGCCGATGATCGACAGCACGGCATTCTTCTTCCACAGGTGCACGCCGACTGTCGCTGCGACGGCAAGCACCTCGGGAATTCCGTGCGCCGGTGCGGCGATGCTCACGTCGCGCAGCGAGTAGAGGACCAGGATCGCCATGATGCCGGCCGGTAGGTACACACCCAGGTACGCCACGAGCGCAGACGACCGCAGCGGGCGCAACAGCGCGAACGGAACGGCGCGAAGAGCGAAGGTGGTTGCCGCCATGATCGCGATGGCCGACGCGATGTAGATGGTGTCAGGCATGGACGAGTTCCTTCCGGTTCGTTGACGCGTACCGGGCAGCGAGCAGAATCACGAACGCCCCCATGGCAATCGGCAGCATGTGATCCGGCGAGACCATCCGGGCGACCAACCCGCATGCCACGGCAGCGGTGGGTACCGCCCAGCCGCGCTGAGCCTTGATCGCGTCGATGGTCAAGACCACGAACAGTGCGGTGAGCCCGAACTCCAGACCGACGAGGTGGGCCGGTATCCACTGTCCTGCAATGGCACCGACCACGGCACCGGTGACCCAGTAACCGTGGAGACACAGCTGGGTCCACACCATCACGCGGCCCGTGAGCACCCGTCGATCTGCAGTGACGGACATGGCGTAGGCCTCGTCCGTGAGGGCGAACACGCTGTAGAAGCGGGCGATGCGTCCATCGACCCTGTCGAGCGGAAAGCTCAGCGCATAGAACACGTGCCGGAAATTGACGAGCAGGGCAGTCAGCGCGATGTAAGGAAGCGGGGTCATCGCGGCAACCAGTCCGACGGCGACGAACTCGAGCGAGCCGGCATAGATGAATGCGGTGAACCCCAACGCCCACAACGGGTTCAGACCGCTCTGCACGACGAGGATTCCCAGCGCTATACCGAGCGGGAAGAGACCGATGCCGACGGGCACGGACATGCGGAGGGCGGATTCGCGATCGGTCATGTCGAACAACATATAGCGGATCGGGCGGTGATGGATTGCTCGATCTGTCCCTACATACCGTTTTGAGCAATAATATTTCAATGGACTATCTCGACGACGCAATTCTGCACCACCTGCAGCAGGACTCCAGTCTGACCAACACCGAGCTGGCGGATCTGGTCGGTCTGACGCCGTCGCCGTGCCTGCGCCGCGTGAAGAAGCTCGAGGCGGACGGCGTCATCACCGGATACCGGGCCGTGCTCAGCGACAAGGCGCTCGGTCGAGGATTCCAGGTGATCGTGACCGCCGAGATCATCGTCAACGACCAGAAGACGATCGAGAAGTTCGAATCGCGCATCGCCGGCTTCGAGGAGGTGATCGAGTGTCACCGACTGTTCGGCAACCCCGACTACTTCATCAGGGTCGCGGTGCGGGATCTCCCGTCCTACGAGCGCTTCCTCGTCGAGAAGCTCAGTGGGTTGCCGGCCGTGGGACGGGTCACGTCGCTGATCTCGATGAAGACGATCAAGGGCGTGAACTGAGGCATGATCGACACATGAGCTCGAACAACCTCTTCGGCGGACCGCGCACCATCCTGGTGGTCATGCTCGTCGTCATCGTCGTGGCGCTGATCGCCGTCGCCGCGACCTTCCTCGTACGCGGGATCATGGGCCCGCCCGAGGGACCGCCGCCGGCGTCGGTCGTCACGACGACGTCCGAACCGGCGGGGTGAGTGTCGCGTCCGTCGAACGGAGGATATTGCCCGCTTCGTCCGGATGAAACCATCGCGATGTCGGACTTCGACGTCACCGGTGGAGGAAAAACATTGAGCAAGAGTAAGTTTCGCAGGGTTGCGGCGGTCGGCACGATAAGCCTGGCCTTCGCGTGCATGGCACCGGCACTCGCTTCGGCGCAGCCCACCCTCGGAAGTTCGACGGGAAGTGGCCTGATCGACGATCCGATCGGCACCATCCAGAGCGGCAGCGCTGCCATCGACCCGATCGGGATCGTGCAGGGCGGAATCGGCATAGTCGAGGACTACCTCGGAGGCGGCAGCAGTGGTGGCGGGACGCCGACGCAGCAATGCAACGAATCCACACAGGCCGGCGGCGAAGGTGTCACCGATACACTTCACAATCTGGGTCGAACCGGTCCGACGTCGTTCGTTCTGGCGTATGAAACCGAGTACGTTCCCGATCAGATCGAGGTGTTCTACCAGGGCGCACCGCTGTACAACTCGGGCTACGTCGGGGACAACCTGAACGAAGGCACCGGATCCGCCGTGGTCAACGTGCCGCCGGGAGTCGAATCGTCCGTACTCGTTCGAGTCACGGGACCGTCGGACACCGAGTGGAGCTACACCGTCAACTGCCCCAACTGATTTCGCGGGAGGCTCCCTTTCTCCTCTACGGGAGCCTCCCAGCCGGTGGATACTGGGACCCATGACTGTCGATGACATCGTCGCCCTGGTCGAGAAGCTGGACGGGACGCTGACACAGCGGCCGAGCGAGGGCGACGGTTCGCCGGAGCTCGCATGGGGCGATCTGTTCTTCTACTACTCACCGGACCACACGTTGCCCAGCAGAACGCAACCGTTCGCCACGATCATCACCAAGAACTACCCCGCCGACGATCGGTCCCACCTCGACCGACCCGGCGCCTTCCGCGTGAACATTGCCGCATCGAAAGACCAATCGCGTTCCCTCGCAGACGCTTCAGCAGATGACGTGCTTGCCGTCCACCCCACTTACGGGGCAGCCGGATGGGTCTGTGTCGTCAATCCCGGGCCCGACACCGAAGCGGATGTCCGAGATTTGCTCGTCTCCGCATACAGCGTTGCGAAGGCACGCCACGAACGGCGGTAGGTGAATCAAGTGCACTTGACCGCGGTCAGCGCGGTGAACTGCACCCGACTATGTTCTTACCCCCGCGCCATGTCCACGAACCTCGACAGGTGAAGCTGGTGTGCCACAGTGATTGTCGCGGTCGGACCGTTACGGTGCTTGCCCAGGATCAGGTCGGCCTCGCCGCCGCGCGGATCGTCGCGCTCGGTGGCGTCGGGGCGGTAGAGGAGGATCACCATGTCGGCGTCCTGCTCGAGCGAGCCCGACTCGCGAAGGTCCGAGACCATTGGCTTCTTGTCCGTACGTTGCTCGGGTCCACGGTTCAGCTGGCAGATCGCGACCACGGGAACCATGAGCTCCTTGGCGAGCAGCTTGAGCTGACGCGAGAAGTCCGACACCTCCTGCTGACGTGACTCGACCTTCTTGCCCGACGACATCAGCTGCAGGTAGTCGATGACGATGAGCTTGAGATCGTGCCGCTGCTTGAGCCGGCGAGCCTTGGCACGAATTTCCATCATGGTCAGGTTGGGCGAATCGTCGACGAAGAGAGGCGCTTCGGAGATTTCACTCATCCGTCGCGCGAGCCGCGTCCAGTCGTCGTCGGTCATCTTTCCCGACCGCATGTCACCCAGCTTGATCTTGGCTTCGGCAGAAAGGAGTCGCATCACGATCTCGGTGCGGCTCATTTCGAGGGAGAACATGACGCTCGCCATTCCATGTTTAATGGAGCAGGAGCGCATAAAATCCATTCCCAAGGTGGATTTGCCCACACCAGGCCTGGCCGCCACGATGATCATCTGACCCGGGTGCAAACCATTCGTCACCTCGTCCAATTCGGTGAAACCCGTTGGGACACCGTTGGACATACCGCCACGGCTCGCAATGGAGTCGATCTCGTCCATCGTCGGTTGCAGCAGTTCTTCGAGCTGAATGAAGTCCTCGGCTGTGCGGCGTTCGGTGACCTCGTACACCTCGGCCTGGGCGCGGTCGACGACTTCCGCAACGTCTTGGCCGTCGGCCCCGGCGTAGCCGAACTGCACGATGCGTGTCCCGGCCTCGACGAGGCGACGAAGAATCGCCTTCTCGACGACGATCTCTGCGTAGAAGGACGCGTTCGCGGCGGTGGGGACCGTCTGAGTCAGGGTGACCAAGTAGGGCGGACCGCCGATCCGGCGCAGCTCGCCGCGGCGGTCGAGTTCAGCGGACACGGTCACGGGATCGGCGGGATCACCACGGCCGTACAGATCGAGGATGGCGTCGTAGACCATCTGGTGTGCGGGACGATAGAAGTCGCCCGGACGCAGGACTTCGAGCACATCCGCGATGGCGTCCTTGCTGAGCAGCATGCCGCCCAGCACCGACTGCTCGGCGGCCATGTCCTGTGGCGGTTGGCGACCGAAATCCTCGCCCGGCGCCTCTGCAGGCCCCTGATAGTCGGAATGCCCTCGATCGTCCACAACTGCCACTGAAGTTCGCCGCCCTCTCGCCCGATCAAGATAAGAACCGACACAAACCCGGTCGGCTGCACGGCATTTCTACCGCGCAACTCCGACACGAATTCGGGCCCGACTCCCGAAGTCCACCGCTGCGATGGCATGCCGGAGGGACGCTATGTGGTCGGTCGACATCCCTCAAACCGGCCTGTGGATGAATCTGTGGAGCAATTGTGCATAGTGCTGGACGGCTGTGTTGACCATCTGTGGACAAACTGAGGATAACTTTTCGGTTTACCCATTGATCCGCAGCTCGGAGGGCATGTTGAAAAGTTGTTTGTTGTGCATAGATTTCGCTTCGGCGTGTCTCATGAGTTGACAGCTCGGGCGTGTTGGGTAAACGTCGCCTGAACGAATGCATGACGTGGGTCACAATCTTGGTAAATTCAGCCGAACCCGACTCGAAGTATGTTCCGTACTCCCGATTCCTACCCGGCGCCCACCCTTGCGCAACGACTGAACAACTGTTTAGCATCTTGAACATGCGATCAACACGGCCTCGAGACACCGGCGACCTCACCGCGGCAGCACGTATTCGAGACGCCGCAATCGACCGCTACGGGCGCGACGGCTTCACCGCGTCCCTCCGAGCCGTCGCCTCCGACGCCGGCGTCAGCGGAGCGCTCATCGTGCATCACTTCGGGTCCAAGGACGGACTGCGCGCCGCATGCGACGACCATGTTCTCGCCCTGCTCCGCGAAACCAAGAGCTCAGCACTGCGTAGCCCTGGAAACGCGTCACTGCTGCACCAACTCGCCGAGACGGACCGATACGCGCCCATGACGCTGTACATCGTGCGATCCCTCCAGGGCGGCGGGCGGCTGGCGGACGTCTTCTTGAAACGCATCGTCGACGACACGATCGAGTACATGGCCATCGGTGTCGAGACCGGACGCATCAAGCCGAGCCACGACCCACCCGCTCGGGCAGCGCTTCTGGCACGGATGTCGCTGGGAGCCCTCGTCGTCGAGGCCACACTGTCCGACGACCTGCTACGCACCGACTTCCCCCGCTTCCTCCGTGAGTACACCGATCGCTGGGCCGTTCCGACCCTCGAGCTCTACACGGACGGCGTGTTCGCCGACCGCACCCTTCTCGAACAAATCCGACCACAGAACGAAGAGCAATGACCATGACGTCCGCAATCGATGTCGACAATGTCGTGAAGACCTTCGGAAAGACCACCGCCCTCGACGGTCTCACCATGTCCGTCGAAAAGGGCGCTATCGCAGGCTTTCTGGGACCGAACGGAGCCGGCAAGAGCACGACCGTTCGACTCCTCCTCGGACTGCTACGCGCCGACTCCGGGTCGATCACCGTCCTGGGACGCGACCCCTGGAAAGATTCGGTCGCCCTTCACCGGCGTCTTGCGTATGTCCCGGGTGACGTCGATCTGTGGCCCACACTCACCGGCGGCGAGACGATCGACCTCCTCGGCCGGATGCGCGGCGGACTCGACACCGCCCGCCGAGACGAATTGGTGGACCGCTTCGAACTCGATCCACGAAAGAAGGCCCGCACGTATTCCAAAGGCAACCGACAGAAGGTTGCGCTTGTCGCGGCGCTGTCCGCCGATGTCGAACTGCTCGTACTCGACGAGCCGACATCCGGTTTGGACCCGTTGATGGAGCACGTCTTTCAAGAAACTGTGGTCGAGGTTGCACGCCGCGGCACCACGGTTCTGCTGTCGAGCCACATTCTCGCCGAAGTAGAGAAACTGTGCGACACGGTGACCATTCTTCGCGGCGGGCGCACAGTGCAATCGGGTTCGTTGAGCGACATGCGCCATCTCAGCCGAACACATTTCGACGTCGCGACGGAGTCGGATCCGGCCCCACTCGCCGACATTCCCGGAGTGCACAACGTGCGCCGTGACGGACGGAACATGACGTTCGACGTGGACCCGGACGCTTTGGCAGCCGTCGTCCGCACCGTGTCCGATCTCGGTGTTCGCGCGCTCACGAGCACCCCACCATCGCTCGAAGACCTCTTCCTGCGCGAGTACAGCGTGACCTCGAAATGAGCTCGTACACAGGCACTGTCGAACTCGTTCGACTGGGACTTCGAGCCGACCGAATTCGACTCACCGTGTGGATCGTCGCACTCTTTCTGTACCAGGTCGGTAGCACCGCATCGGTGAGATCGGTGTACGCCACCGCCGAAGACCGCCAAGCGCGCGCCCAACTGATCGCGTCACCCACCGCCTCGCTCCTGGCCGGTCCCGGGTACGGCCTCGACGACTACACGTTCGGCGCCATGTTCGAGAACGAGCAGGTGCAGTATCTGATCGTCGCGGTGGTCGTGCTGACGGTGAGTCTCGTTGTGCGCCATACACGCAAAGAGGAGGAGACCGGCCGTGCCGAGGTGCTTCGAGCGACCGTCGTCGGCTCACGCGCCATGCCGGCGGCCGCGTTGATCCTCGCCGCAGTGGCCGACGTCCTCGTCGTGATCGCTACCACGGCCGCGCTGGCGATCAGCGGTCTCGCCGTCGGACCCTCCTTCGTTCTGGCTGTCGGAATCGGGTTGACGGCGTTCGCTTTCGGTTCCCTCGCTGCCGTGATGGCTCAACTCACCGAACACGCGTCGACAGCGACGGGATGGACGCTGGTGCTGGCCGCCACGGCGTTCGCGCTACGCGCTCTCGGCGACACGAGGAGACGCGGCGGTGACGCGTGGTCGTGGGCTTCGCCGTTCGCCTGGGCGCAGCAGACCCGCCCGTTCGTCGACATGCGCGTGTGGCCCCTCGGACTGTTCCTGCTCGTCATCGTCCCCGCATGTGTTGCGGCCGTTGCCTTGTCGACTCGACGCGACGTCGGCGCCGGTGTTCTCCCCGTACGGGTCGGCCCCGCGCACGCGTCGTCGATGCTGGCCGGGCCGGTCGGACTGGCGTGGCGGCTCCAACGGGCCTCCGTCGCGGGGTGGACCGCCGCGCTGGGCCTGGCGGGTGCAGCGTTCGGGGGAGTCCTCGGTGCGGCACGAGACTCGCTGTCGGGAAACACGACGGTGACCGACCTGCTGCAGCGAGCGGGCGGATCACTCACCGACGCGTTCTCGGCCACCATTCTCTCGATCCTCGCGCTGGCCGTGGGTGCGTTCGCCGTGACGTCGTCGCTCCGCGCCGCGAGCGAGGAAACCGCGGGCCGGGCGGACACCGTGCTGACCACCGGCGTATCGCGCACCCGGTGGATTTGGTCGACGCTGTCGGTCACGATTGTCGCGAGCGGGGTCATGTTGGCGGTCGGTGGCCTGGCCATGGGCATCACCGCCACCGCATCGACAGGTGACCCCATGACCGGATCCGTTCTGGCGGGCGCACTCGTTTTCTTCCCGGCCGTACTGGTGATCGTGGGAGCCGCGGCACTCCTCGTCGGCATCTCACCCGATGCGGCGCGTCTGACAGGGGTGGTGATGACCTATTGCGCGATCGTGGGAATCGTCGGCGTGATTCTCCGAGTTCCGCAGTGGCTGTTGGATTTGTCTCCGTTTCAACACATTTCGAGGTTGCCCGGCTCCAGCGTGTCGTGGGCTCCGCTGATCGTTCTCGTCGTGTTGGCCGTCGTCACGGCGAGTGTGGGGACCGCGGCGCTCGAGCGGCGGGACATGCGAAGCAACTAGACGTGAGAAACGAAAGACCCCCGACTCCAGTGAGTCGGGGGTCTTTCGTCAGTACTCGAGAATCAGGATGCAGTGACATCCAGGACGAACGTCGCCGTCACGTCGGGGTGCAGAGCAACCGTGATGGTGTGCTTGCCCGTCGACTTGATGTGCGACTTCGGCAGCTCGACGCTGCGCTTGTCGACGACCGGGCCACCGGCCTTCTTGACGGCAGCGGCAACGTCGGACGCGGTGACCGATCCGAACAGCTTGCCCGAACCACCTGCGGTACGAACCGCGAGCGATACCGAGTCGAGCGCCTCGATGGCCTGCTTGAGCTCGTTGGCGTGCTCGAGACCGCGCACGGCGCGGGCTTCCTGCGCGCGGCGGATGCCCTCGACCTGCTTCTGGGCTCCACGGGTCGCGGTGATCGCGAGTCCACGGGGCAGCAGGAAGTTGCGGCCGTATCCGTCCTTGACCTCGACGGTATCGCCGGGTGCGCCGAGGTTGTCGACGTCAGCGGTGAGAATGAGTTTCATGTGTCTCCCCTTCTCAGCGGCCGGTGGTCGCGTAAGGAAGCAAAGCAACCTCGCGCGAGTTCTTGACGGCAATGGCGATGTCGCGCTGGTGCTGGACACAGTTTCCCGTGACACGGCGAGCGCGGATCTTTCCTCGGTCACTGACGTACTTACGCAGCAGCGTCGTGTCCTTGTAGTCGATCGTCGAGTTCTTTTCCTTGCAGAAGGCGCAAACCTTCTTCTTGATCACCTTGTCGCGCAACGGCGGTTTAGGCATGGTCATTCTCCATAACTTGGTTCATCGAACGCATGTGTGCGGGTAGGCCGGAGGCCGGCCGGATTTGTACCCGATTATCAGAACGGGGGTTCGTCGTCTCCGCCGTTGCGGCCGCCACCGAAGGAGCCCGACGCCTGCGGGGCACTGCCCCAAGGGTCGTCTCCACCGGAGTTGCCGCCGCCGGAAGGTCGGCTGGAACCACCCGATCCACCTGAGGAACCCGAGCCGCCGCCGAATCCGCCGCCTCCACCACCGCCGCCACGACTGGCCTTGTTGACCTTGGCCGTCGCATAACGGAGTGAGGGACCGATCTCGTCGACTTCGAGCTCCACGACAGTGCGCTTCTCGCCTTCACGTGTCTCGAACGAGCGCTGCCGAAGCCGCCCGGTCACGACCACCCGTGCACCGCGAGTCAGACTCTCGGCCACGTTCTCCGCAGCTTCACGCCAGATGTTGCAGCGCATGAAGAGTGCGTCGCCGTCTTTCCATTCGTTGGTCTGACGATCGAACGTGCGGGGCGTGGACGCAACCGTGAAGTTGGCGACCGCCGCACCGGCGGGAGTGAATCGAAGTTCGGGGTCGGCCGTCAGATTCCCGACGACCGTGATGACGGTTTCGCCTGCCATGGTTCCTCTTTCTGCTGAAAGTGCCAAAGGGTGTGAATGCCGCCCAGCCTAGGGCTGAGCACTGACAATCACTTGCCTTGACGCAGAACCTTGGTGCGCAGCACCGACTCGTTGAGACCGAGCTGGCGATCCAGCTCGGACACCGTGGCGGGTTCGGCGTTGATGTCGATCACCGCGTAGATGCCTTCGGTGTGCTTGAGGATCTCGTAGGCGAGACGCCTCTTTCCCCACACGTCGACCTTGTCGACCTTGCCGCCATCCTTGCGAATGACGTTGAGGAACGTGTCGAGCGACGGGGCGACGGTGCGCTCGTCCAGGTTGGGGTCGAGAATGACCATCAATTCGTAATGACGCATAAGACCTCATCACCTCCTATGGACTGTGAAACGGTCACGGACGTTCCGTGACAGGAGGGTCGTTGCGTCAGCAACCGGTCCAGGCTACAGGTCGCACCCCTGACCAGCGAAACCGGCCTTCGGCACGGGTGTGGAAAAGAGTGGCCCAGCACTCCTTTTCACGCCCGAGCGGCGCCGCCGCATAGTCTGATCCCCATGACGCCCCGAGCATCCGGCGCCTCCGTCGTCCTCGTGACGGCACTGAGCGTGCTGACGATCGTGCTCGGATACGTCAACAAGGCTCGGTGCGCAGGTCCCCCTTTCGACGAACTCGGGCGAAGCACCATGTTCGACACCATCAAGGATTCGGCGGTCTGCTACTCCGACATCCAGTTCCTCTGGCTCGACCGCGGTATCGACCTGCACCTGTTCCCGTACCTCACCGGCGGCATGACGGCGGACGGATCACTCGTCGGCGGCGCCGTCGAGTATCCGGTGCTCAGCGGTCTGCTCATGTGGCTCGGCGGACTCCCGTCCCACACCGATGCCGAGTTCCTCTTCTACTCGGCTGCCCTGCTCGCGCCGTTCGGCGTTCTGACGGCATGGATGCTCGGACGGCTCGCCGGCCGGACCGCCCTCGTGTGGTCGGCCGGGCCGGCGCTCGTTCTCTACGCGTTCCACAACTGGGAGCTACCCGTCGTCGCAACGTCCGTCGGGGCGGTCTACGTGATGACGACGCGGTTGCCGCTGCGTCTCCGATCCGCTTTTGCTGCAACACTTCTCGCAATCGGTTTCTGTCTGAAGCTCTACCCCGGTGCCTTCGTTCTGCCGCTTGCGCTGTTCGTACTGGTCGGCGGTGTCGCCGGTCGCGAGAAGCCCGATTCGGTCACCGGGCGCTACGACGTTGCCGGCGCCGTGTCCGTCGTCGGCATCGCGGCCGCCGTGGTCTCGATCGTCAACCTCCCCTTCGCCCTGTTCGGATACGACGGCTGGCGGGCGTCTTTCGCGTTCCAGGAGTCCCGGCAGGCCGACATCACGACCAACTCCATCTGGTACTGGGGTTTTCGCAAGCTGTACGTGTCCGGGTCGGACACGCCCGCAGTCGAAGCACTGCACGACGCGTCGTTCCAGGACATGGTGTCGATTGCGTCGCCGCTCCTCATCGTGGTCACGTTCGGTGTGGCGCTGTGGTTCGGCTGGCGGCGATATCGCGTCGAAGGCATGTACCCATGGATCGCGGTGAGCGCGGTGATGTTGTGCGGGTTCTTGCTGTTCCACAAGGTGCACTCGCCTCAATACACACTGTGGCTCGTCCCCTTCTTCGTCCTGTTGCGCGTGCCGTGGTCGCTGGTCGGCGCCTACCTCGTCGCCGACCTCTCGATGGGCATCGGCGTGTTCAAGTATTTCGCTGCGCTCGCCTCGGGTAACGACGCGAGCATGGAGGAGCCGTTCGTCCTCGCCGGCGTGTGGGGCCGAGCGCTCTTACTGTGCGTCCTGCTGGTGGTCTTCGCCCGAGCTCACCTGCGCACCCTCCCCGATGCCACACACAGAGAGTCGAAAGTTGAACGAGGACAGGAGCTTTCGGTATGAGTTGGGTTCCACACACTGCACTTCGTGGCACACACGTCGTCTTGGAGCCCTTGGTCGGTGAGCACGTCGACGAACTGCTGGCCGCCGCCGACGACCCAGCGATCTTTTCCTGGACGGGTAGCGTGATCTCCGACCGGAATTCCGCGGCGGCCTACATCGCGGCGGCCGTATCCGATACTCGACGACTGCCGTATCTGCAGCGCGACGCCGTGACCGGTGTTGCAGTCGGCACGACGTCCTACTACCAGGTCGACGACGTCAACCGGAGCCTCGCGATCGGGTACACGTGGCTGTCGACGACCGTTCAGGGAACGAAGATCAATCCGGAGTCGAAGTTCATGCTCCTCGAGCGAGCCTTCGAGGAGCATGGTGCGGCGCGCGTCGAATGGCACACCGACTCACTCAACGCACAGTCGCGGGCGGCCATCGCGAAGCTGGGCGCGCAGTTCGAAGGACTCCTTCGCAAGCACCGTCGACGGGTCGACGGGTCGTGGCGCACCACCGCACTGTTCGCCATGACCGACGAGGACTGGCCGACCGCGAAAGAGGCACTACGACGCCGACTGGCGTGATGCGGGTCCTTGAGCTGCGCTAACGACCTGTAACAAAACGTTCCAGGGGGTACGATCTGCTAGTTGAAGTTGCAACGTGGGCCATCTCGGTCGCGGCAACTGACATCGCCAAGCGGTCGGGGGACCGGACAAGGGGGATTCGGCTGTGCAAGCCGGGCGAGCCTTACGAACGAAATGGTTAACGCCTGTGTCTGTGCCGACGTCTGATGTCTTTCCACCACTCGATCCCTTGCCGTCGCTTCCGCAACCGCGCGTTCTCTCGCTCGCTCCTGAGCCCACCGGCGTTTCGGCGCGTGAGGTCATCGGTCTCCCGTCGCGGCCCAATCTCAGTGCTCGTGAGGTCGAAGTATTGCTGGCGTGGATTCGGTGCGATTCCAAACCGGCGGTGGCAGCGTCGCTCTTCCTCTCCCTGGGGACGGTCAACACTCACATGACCCGCATCCGGGCGAAGTACGCCGCGGTCGGACGACCGGCCCCGACGAAGGCGTCCTTGGTGGCCCGCGCGCTTCAGGACGGCCTGATCGACATCACCGAGTTGTAGCTTCTCCGGCCACTCGGGTCGAGGTAAATTTCGTTTGGCGTTCGAAATACGTTCCAGACGAACAGGTTAGAGGCGCAAATGTGCACCACCGTTTTGTGTCGGACCCCCTTGGTACATTCATCTCATCGTTCGAACACCAGTTCGACAGTGGGTCCGGGGGGATCATGATCACCGACTACGCGCAGCACTTGACCACCATCGAGGAACACCTCTGCGTTCTCGCCGCGTCGAACACCGCCCTCGGGGAGAACGAGCAGCGCGCCGAGTTGATCCGCCGCCTCGACACCCTCGCCAACCGCGCACTCGCGTTGCAGTACCCGCTGATCCAGCAACTCACCGAACAGCCCGGCTATGTGTCGTCCGGGCTGACCAAGACGAACGACATCATCGTCGACCTCACCCGCTGCACCCCGCGCGAAGCGAACCAACGCCGCAACCGGGCCCGCGACGTCACCGTGACCACCACCCCCGCCGGTGTCCCCGTCGAGCCGCAGCACCCCCGCCTGTGCGCCGCGGTCGCCGACGGGGCCGCGAACCGGCAGCATCTGAAGGTCATCGACGATTTCCGCCGTTACCTCGCCCGCGCCGACACCGACAGCGTCGACCCCAACGACCTCGCTCACGCCGTCGACGCTCTCGGGTACCTCACCCGCCACCTCACCGCCGACGAATTGGCCCTCGCCGCCCGCGAGTACTCCGAACGACTCCTCCCCGACGGGATCCCCGACAACGACACCAAAGACGTTGCGTTCCTGACCATCTCACCCCAACGCGAGGATGGGCTGCGCCGCATCGTGGGGTTGATCGAGGCAGAACTGCACGCCTACCTCGAACCGTACATGGCCAAATACTCCGCTCCCGGCATGCTCAACCCCGACGACGCAACCCCGATCACCGACCCCGAACCCGACAGTGGCGCCGATGCCGATGCCGAGTCGGACGACGACAGGCGAGCGGGTGCTGCCGATGACGACGACGAGTCGGGCGACGACGCACGAGCCGGGACCGACGAGCACGGGGACGGGGTGCCCGGTGACCGTGAACCACCCGCTCCCGAATCCGCCGAACAGCAGGCCCGCCGCGACACCGCCGCCGCCCGCGACACCCGCACCGCCGGAAAACGACGCCACGACGCACTCAAATTCGTCCTCCGCACCGCACTGATGTCGGGGAAGTTTGGCACCCACCGCGGCATCCCCGTCTCCGTGGTCATCACCACCACCCTCGCCGACCTCGACAAAGCATGCGGTTACGTCCGCACCGGTGGCGGCACCCGACTCACCCGAGACGACCTGCGACGCATGGCTACCCACAGCGACAACTACCTCGTCGTGTTCGACGAACACACCCGCAAACCGTTGTACTTCGGCCGCACCCGCCGCACCGCCTCACCCGAACAGCGCTACGTCCTGCACGGCCTCGACCGCGGCTGCACCTTCCCCGGCTGCACCGGCACCGCCTACTACAGCGAAGCGCACCACCGCATCGACGACTGGGCCGACGGCGGCAACTCCGACGGCGACGCCTTCGCCTTCGCCTGCCCCAAACATCACCGCCTGCACGGAACCGAACCCCACCAGTTCCGCACCTCCGTCGCCCCACCGGAACACCCCTACCCCGGTCGAACCCTCTGGCACCACAACACCGCCGACCCCACCATGAGCCACGGCCGCATCAACCACGCCCACCACCCCGAGGAATACCTCATCACAACCTGAACCCCGACAACACGACTCAGCCCCGACCGGAACCACCGGTCGGGGCCAGAAGTCGTGCAAGCGTCAGCAAGGCGGGTCGTAGTCGACCCCGGGTAGGAGGTCGTTCCACTCGTCCTCTGTGAGAACAGAACCCGCTCTACCGCAAAGGAAATCGACAGCCTGATCGACCTTCGTTCGCCAGAGGTGGATGCGTGCGCTGTCGCCTCCGCCGGCCACCACGTCGCCCCCTGCAAGGAATGCAGGGTCGTTGATGCGGGCCTGTGCTGCCGTCAGGGTCGCGATCGGCACCGGATCGCTACGATCGTTCACGTCCCACAGCACGAGCGCGTCGGTCGATATCCCGGCCGCGAGCGACGTCCCGTCGGGGGAGAAGGCCACGGACATCACCGCTGCCGTCGTTCGGGCCGATCCCTGCGGACGCGGTTGTCGCGGATCCTGGACGTTCCACAGCCGAACCGACCGGTCGCTGCTTCCTGCTGCGAGCGTGGTCCCGTCTCGACTGAATGCGACGGACGAAGCGTCGGCGTCGAATCCGCTTACGGTGGCGATACGAGTTGGGGAGCCCGGATCGCTCGTGTCCCACAGCTCGACTGCCTCCGACGACGTGGCGATCGCCAGCAGGGGTGCAATTGGATTGTAGGCCAGCACTGTTGGTAGTCCGAGCACCACGAACGACGCTAACCGGCGTGGTTGCTGCTCGTCCGCAACCGACCACAGAGCGACGTCGGAGGCGTTCTGTCCACTCACCGCCAGCGTGTCGGCCTCACGATCGAACGAGAGTGATGCCGTGAGGGTCTGCACGGCATTCGAAACCGAGCCGGTCGGTCGAATACTCGCCTTGTCGGACGTGTCCCACAGCTGAAAGCCGCCCATATCGGTTCCGACAACAGCGAGATCACCATCCGACGACAGGGCCGACGCGCCGGTCAGACGGCTACCAGGCGTCGGCGCAAGAAGTGGTGCTCTCAGGACAGGCCTGTCGATGTCGGACAGGTCCCAGAACTGGGCACCCGACCCTCGTACTCCGGCCCCACCGATCAGCTCCCTCCCGGCGGCGTCGGACGGATTGGTGAACACTTTGTCCCCGGCGTCACTCAGTACGGGTCCGGGGAGTGACCATCGTCGGATAGTGCCGGCCTCGTCTCCGGTAACGAGATCGCCTGTAGAGGAATCGAATTGCACGCTCGTCACCGTGGCCGGTCCGGGCAGGGTCGTAGCTCCCGCTCCGATGTTTCGGGTGTTCCAGACCCGAGTAGTGAGGTCCGTGCTGCCACCGGCGATGAACTCGTCGTCGCCACTGAAGGCCACGCTGTTGACATAGCCCGTGAAGCCCGAAAGCGCGGGTTGCTCGACCATAGCGCCCGTTGCCGTGACGGCCCATCGCCTGATCTGGCGTCCGGTCGTGCCGGCGATGATGGAGTCACCCGCTGACGAGAAATCAAGTGCAAGAATATTGTTCGTGGAGCCATCCGGCGGTGTGTCGACCACGAGACGGTCGGTCTCCGTTGTGCTCCAGACTCGCATGCTCTGACCGGAACCTGTGGCGACCAGAAAGCGTCCGTCCGGACTGTTCGCTACCACGGTCCTCGTGCTCGACGGCAGCTGCAACGGCGGAAGAGCCACGGGGTCGCTTTCGGGCCCGACATCGAACCGAAGAATGTCCGGTCCAGCGGTGCCGACGGTGAGTTGCCGGCCATCCGGTGAGAACGTGAGTCCTACAACCGAACTCGTCGTCGATCGACTCCACAGTACCTGCGGGTCGGAGCCGTTGGAAACGTCGACCAAGTGAACGCCCGACGCGGTACCCACGACCAACGTCGACCCATTCGGACCGAACGATAGCGAATAGACGGGGACATCGATGCCGACCGTGAAACGGCCGAGGGAATCGAACTGGTCACCGAGCGAGTACATTTCGACATCACCGGATCCGCGGCCCACCGCCACCATAGACGCGGTAGGTGAGACCGCCAGGACGGAGCTTCCGTCGCTCGCGAGTAGTCGTGAGGGCGCTCTGACCCCGGTCGAATCGAGCAACGTGGACCGAGCCTCGTACGTCGGGGATCTTCGATATGCAGCGACGGCCAACTGAGCCGCCACACCGGGGTCCCGCTCGCGAAGTGCGAGAGCCTGCGCCACGATCTGCCTCGACTCCGCTTGCGCTCGAGCAGCATCCGCCGCCATCCGCTCGTCCAATGCGTCCGACCGGGCGACGAAGGCGGTCACGGCCAACACGACCGCTACTACCGTCGCCGCAGCCAGCGCGCCGACCAGACGGCGACGGGTTCGGGCACGTCGGCGTTCCACCTGGGCATCGTTGTGAAGACGAATGCGACTGTCGTCCAAAAACTCTCGCTCGACCGAGTTGAGATCCTCGGTCCGATCGCCGGTCCCGAGCAGCTCGTCGTAGAAGCCGAGTCGGCTCGCACCGAGAAGCGCACTCGGGTCTCGTCCCGACTCGGTCCAGACTCCGACTGCCTGGGTCAGGATCCGGTGGTTGACGAACCAGGCACGGTCCGCGTCGATCCATTCCCGCAAACGAGTCCAGACGGTCAGGAGTGCCTCGTGGGTGACATGGACGACGTCTTCGTCGACAGTCAGTAGTCGTGCGTCGGCAAAGCGTTGCAGCAGAGCAAGATCCGAACCTTCTCCGGAGAGTTCTGCCAGGGGCATACGCCGACGCGTGACGGTGTCCCCGTCGATCGTCACGAGCCGCAGAAGAACGCGTCGCACCCGCGTTTGCTCGGCCGGTGACAGAGTACCGAACACTTCTTCGGCGCTCTGTTGCACGGCGCCGCTGATGCCTCCCGTCGCCCGGTAGTCCGCGACGGTGAGGGTCGGCGTTCTCGCTCGCTGCCAGGTGCCGAGGAGCGCGTGCGAGAGGAGCGGGAGAATCCCGGGCTCGGACGCGAACGTCGATCCGGCGGGGATGAGGTCGCCCAGCAGAACGTCGACCAAGTCGTCCTCCACTGTCGCGCCGGCCTTGCGCGCCGGACCGATGATGACCTCTCGCATGTCCTCGGCAGACATCGGACCCACGACCAGAGGCCCTGCGGAGAGCGCCCGGAGCAGAACGGGTTCGGCCAGGGCGGACGCGTAGAAATCCGCCCGCAGTCCGACCACCACCACGGCACCGGCGGCGAGCCGGTCCAGATACGAGCTGCGCTCGTCGCTTCCGAACTCCGGACTCCACAGCTCCTCTGCCTGATCGACGATGAGGACCGGGGCCGTAGCGGTAGGGAAAGGCAGTGACGGCCTGGTGATCACGGCGTCGACATCGAGCGCGGCAACCAGGCCCGCGCGTAACAACGACGACTTCCCGGATCCCGACGCACCGGTCACCACGATCACCCGCGACGCGTCACCGGATCGGGCAACCTCGACTCGGGCCAGCAGGTTGGACACGACGTCTTGACGGCCGAAGAACCAGTCGGCGTCCTCCGGCTCGAAGCTGTCCAGACCCTTGTACGGGGTCTCGTCGGGTCGTTGCGCCGCCGGCCTGCGCACTCGAAGAACCGCGTCCCACCACCGAGCCTGCTCGGCGTCGTCGATCACGCCGCACGCGGTGAGCAGTGAGAAGAATGCCTTCGAGTTCTGCGGCGTCGGAACGTGCCGTCCGCTGTACCACCCGCCGAGCGTGGCGAGGGAGCCGCCGGAGCGCTCGACCACCTGCCGGATGGTCAGCGACCGCTCTTCACGGAGCGTGACCAAAGCTCGCGCGAACTGTTCTCTCGACGTGATCGAGCTCGGTGAGTCCCCCACGAGACAGGACTATATCGGCAGGTCAGCGCATCGCGCTCTGTTCGGACCCTGTTCGGAGGTGGTCGCTCGCCTGGCCCCTGCGCCGAGCCCGTTTCAGGATCGGTGAGTGTCGAACCAACCGGACGGTCGCGTACTGAGGTTGCCCACCGCAGATCTCGAGTCGGTGGCCCGCACCGATCCCGACCCAAGCCTCCCTCGCCCGACGCTCAGCGCACGGGAGATAGAGGTGATGCTCGCGTGGTTTCGGTCGGATTCCAAGGCCGGCGCCGCGCACCAGCTCTACATCTCCATCGGCACCATCAACACCCACATCGCCCGCATTCGCAACAAGTACGCATCGGTTGGCCGTGCGGCGCCGACGAAGGCAGCACTGTTCGTGCGGGCCCTGCAGGACGAACTCACCACTCTCGACGAGTGGTGAACGCAGAAGTCAGGCTTTCTCGAGCTCGACCTCGGCGGTGCCGCCTTCGGCTTCGATGCGCTTGTTGCGGCGCACGCTGGACCAGAAGGACAGACCGATCAGCACGACGCCGACGAGGCCGGTGATGATCTCGTTGATGTGCACACCGATGGAGACGAGCAGGATGGTGGCGAGGGCGCCGATGGCCCAGTGCGCGCCGTGCTCGAGGTACACGTAGTCGTCGAGGGTGCCCTTGCGGACCAGGAACACCGTCAGCGAGCGGACGAACATCGCGCCGATGAAGCCCAGGCCCAGAGCGATGATGATCGGGTCGGCAGTGATGGCGAACGCGCCGATGACACCGTCGAAGCTGAACGAGGCGTCGAGCACCTCGAGGTAGAGGAACAGGAAGAACCCGGCCTTGCCGGTGGCCTTCGCCAGATCGGACGGCCCGCTGGAGGCCTCTTCGTCCTCGTCCTCACCCGGGATGTGGAACAAGTTGCCCAGACCGTTGACGGCGATGTAGGTGACCATGCCCAGCACACCGGAGACCATGACGGTGGAGATCTTCTCGTCCTCGGCGAGGAACTCCGCGGTGAGCACCAGCAGCACACCGGCGACGACCACGGCGAGCATGTCGAGCTTGCCGGCCTTCTGCAGCGGCTTCTCGATCCAGGACAGCCAGGTGTGTTCACGCTCTTCGAAGATGAAGCCGAGGAAGAGCATCAACAGGAACATGCCACCGAACGCGGCGATCTGCGGGTGCGCGTCGGTGATCAACGTTTCGTACGAGGGGTCACCGTTGGGGAAGTACGGGGCGTCGTCGGCCGGCGGGTTCAATGCCAGATCGAGCGCGGCGACCGGGCCCAGACCCGATGCGGCCCACACGATGACCAGCGGAAACACCAGGCGCATGCCGAACACGGCGATGATGATGCCGATGGTCAAGAAGATCTTCTGCCAGAACTCGCTCATCCGGCGCAGGACGGTGGCGTTGATGACGGCGTTGTCGAAGGACAGCGACACCTCGAGAATGCCGAGGATCACCACCAGGGCAACCGCTTCCCAGCTGCCGTATACGAACGCCACGATGATCGAGACGATCGTCACGGCGATCGAGAAACCGAAAATGCGGAGAACCACGGTGGATGTGGCCTTTCTGGTCGGACGTACATCCCTGACACAGACGTCAGGGGAGAGCCCGAAGGTGCGGACTCTCCCCTGACGTGAGCAGAGATGTCTTGGCGAGAAGTTTACTCGCTGTTGGAGCTAGACGTTCACTCCGAAGTCGCGAGCGATCCCGGCCAGGCCGGACGCGTAGCCCTGGCCGACAGCGCGGAACTTCCACTCGGCGCCGTTGCGGTAGAGCTCACCGAACACCATGGCGGTCTCGGTGGACGCGTCCTCGGAGAGGTCGTAGCGCGCGAGTTCGGTGCCGTTCGACTTGTCGACGACGCGTATGTACGCGTTGCGGACCTGGCCGAACGACTGCGATCGAGCATCCGCCTCGTAGATCGACACCGGGAAGTTGATGGTCTCGATGTTCGGCGGAACGGCGCTGAGTTCGACGTTGATGACCTCGTCGTCGCCGTCGCCCTCGCCGGTGGTGTTGTCACCGGTGTGCTCGATGGAGCCGTCGGGGGACTTCAGGTTGTTGAAGAAGACGAAGTGCTGATCGCTGACAACCTTCTTGTCGCCGCCGAGCGCGATGGCGCTGGCGTCGAGGTCGAAATCCGTTCCGGTGGTGGTGCGGGTATCCCAGCCGAGGCCCACCGATACGGCGGTGAGGTTCGGTGCAGCTTTGGTGAGGGAGACGTTGCCACCCTTGGTCAGGCTGACGCCCATGGAAAGGTCCTTTCGGTTCGGCGTGCGCGTGTTCGAGCTGTGTCCGCTTCGGTCATACACGAAACGACCGCCGAGTCCGTGAGGTTCCCGCCGGTAATTTCACTGTCCGTAATATCGATGCGGTGGTGACAGAACGCTGGCCGGGGCGATTCTCCCGCGGCGCCGAACGTGACGCAGCGGTCCGTCGCGTTCGAGACGATGCGGTCGCCGCGTTCCTCGACATGGACAAGCGTCAGTCCATAGCGTCATCCGGTGTCGACGCCATCGAGTCGTTGACTCCCGATCGCAGCCTGCGGGCCAGGTGGGCGCCGGTCGAGGCACAGTGTTTCGACGCCGGCGCCGACTACCTGTCCGCCACGGAGCGATCGAACACCGAAACCACCGAGCAGTCCTTCAACGCAGTCGTCACTGCGGTGTTGGCGCTCGGTGAGGCGAGCCACGCCGTCGACAGCTTCTACGACGCACACCGTGCGCAGCTCGAACACGCGACGCAGGCGATGGCCGCGGTACCCCGTATCGGTCAGGAGGCGAAGGCGCAGGCCGACGTCGTACTCGCGACCATCGACGCGTCGCGACCCGAGCACACGTACCGCTCGGTGGTAGCCGCCCGCGATCGGCTGCTGGGTGAGTTGCTGCTGCTCCAGAACGCGAGCAGCGCCCAGGCGATCAAGGACATCGCCGCTCGCATCCGAGACGAGACAGCCGCGCTGCGCACGGCACTGGCCGAGGCTCCGGCCAAGGCATCCGCAGCCCAACACGCCCTGGCGTCGGTGCGTACGCGACTGCAGGCGGTGGAGACCAAGGCGGACGGAATCGGGCCGGCGTTCTCGGCCCTGCTACGTGAGTTCGTCGCCGCGAGCAGCACCGACCTCGCACGTGCTCGCGAGGTCACCGACGAACACATGCGCGAAGCGCAGGCCGACATCGACGAGGCGCGCAGCGCCGAGCGAGCCGGGGTCCCTGAGCAGGCGCTGGATCTCGTCACCCGAGCGCGCGCGCATCTCGGCGACGCCGAGGCACAGATCAACGCGGTCGTCGGTCGGCTCGCCCGGCTGCGCGGTGTGCGCGACGACCCGTCGAGCGCCGACCGCGCCGTGCGCTTCGCACTCCGCGACGCGCAACTCCTTGCGGTCGACCGCGGTCTGGTTGCCGAATGGGGTTCGGTGCTGGATGCTCAGCTCGCGCGCATGGAACGGGCAAACCACACCTTGGACATGGGCCGGCCCGACTACTGGTCGTACCTGCAGGAGATCGATTCGATCAGCGAATTCATCGCCGGTGTGGTCGATCGAATGCGTGGACGACACGATCACTGATATAACCGCCAAGCCGGCCGGCCTCCGGCCTCCACGCTCGGAAAGGCGCCTCTTGCAATACTTTCGGCACCTGGAGCCAAGCGTTCACCGAACGCTCTTCCACCGTTCACCCGAGACCGTCGACACCGACGGCGATCTGGCGACGCTGGCCGTCGGACTCGGTGCGACGCTCTATGTCCCGGCTGTACGAGAGGGGCTCGTCGATACCGTGCGCAAGCGCGCTCACAGCGGAGTCGAGTCCATGGTCATCGACCTCGAGGACGCAGTTGCCGACGACGATCTCGATGCGGCGCGCACCCGCGTGGTCGCCGCACTCGACGAACTCGCCCGGTACGGCGACCTCGACATCCTGTTGTTCGTCCGCATTCGGACCGTTCTCGACATCCACATCGTGTGCGAGGGCATCACCGACGGCATCGCCGTTCTCGCCGGTTTCGTCGTCCCCAAGTTCCGCTCCGACAACGGCGGCGACGTACTCACCACAGTGGACGAACTCTCGGCGCGACTGGGCAAACGGCTGCTGGTGATGCCGGTCCTCGAGTCGGTAGAAATCCTCTTCCGCGAGACTCGCGACGCCGAGTTGTCCGCCATCCATCGCATCCTCGACGAGCACCGTGACAGAGTGCTCGCCGTGCGCATCGGCGCCACCGACATGTGCGGCGCGTTCGGCATCCGCCGCGACCGCGACCTGACCATCTACGACGTCCGTGTCGTCGCCGACACCATCGGGGCCATCGTCAATTACCTCGGCCGCACCGACGGATCGGGTTTCGTCATCACCGGACCTGTGTGGGAGTACTTCGCCGACCACGAACGCATGTTCCGTCCGATGCTGCGCGCAACACCCTTCGAGAACAACGACGCGGTGACGTTTCGCCAGAAGCTGGTCAGCCGTGACCTGGACGGTCTGCTGCGCGAAGTGGCCCTCGACCGAGCGAACGGTCTGCAGGGCAAGACCGTGATCCACCCGTCGCACGTACCGCCGGTTCATGCGCTCTCCGTCGTCACACACGAGGAGTACCAGGACGCCCTGTCGATCATCGAATCCGGCGGCGGCGGTGGAGTACTCGCGTCGGGCTACCGAAACAAGATGAACGAGCTCAAGCCCCACCGATCGTGGGCCGAGCAAACATTGGTCCGTGCCTCGGTGTTCGGCGTCACCAACGAAGGCACCACCTTTGTCGACGTGATGCAGGCTCTGGCAAAGCGACGGGCCGCATGAGCCGCATCGTCGATCGCACATTGCCCTGGGCCACCGCAGAACTGGGCCTGGTCCTCGAACACGAGTCGTCGTCGGTCGGGATGCGCGTCGGAGATCTGGTGCAGCCGGGCCTACGGAAGAATCCCCGCCGGGCACACCTGCTCGTATCGACGGTGCTGGGTAAGCACATCCCCGTCGCACCCGCTGCCGTGATCGACGCCGGTTCGCTGCTGGGTTCCCTGTGCGCACAGATACTCTGCGACGACTCCTCGAACGTAGTTGTACTCGGATTCGCCGAGACCGCAACCGGACTCGGGCACTGCGTCGCCACGCGCTTGAACGCGCGCAGCTACCTGCACTCCACTCGCCGTGTCGTTCCCGCGATACCGGTGTTCGGCGCGTTCGAAGAGGGGCACTCCCACGCCACGGACCACCGATTGCTGCCCACGTCGGCAGAGGTGTTCCCCGCGGACGCACCCCTGATCCTGGTGGACGACGAAATCTCGACGGGAACGACTGCGCTGCAGGCTATTCGCGTGATGCACAGCCATTCGCCGCGTTCGCAGTACGTGATTGCCTCCCTGGTCGACATGCGCGGGCCGGAGCACATGGCCGAACAACAGCGTGTCGCAGCCGAACTCGATGTGCACATCGACTCGGTGGCGCTGGCGTACGGCACGGTCCACCTTCCGGACCGACTGACCGATACCGTCGCCGCTCTGACCGACAGTGTCTCACCGACGCCGAACCGGACGGGACGCGTCGACCGCGTCGAACTTCCCTGGCCCGCTGACGTTCCCGACGGGGGCCGACACGGGTTTCTGCGCAGCGACACAACACGTTTCGATACTGCGGTGCGAGCAGCGGCAGATGCGCTCGAGGCCGGTCTCGATCCGGGACGCCCGGTGATCGTCGTGGGACACGAGGAATTGATGTACCTGCCTCTGAGAATTGCACAACTGCTGCAGGACAGCGGGCGACCGACGTGGTTCCAGACGACGACGCGCTCGCCCGCCTACGTTCTGGACGAACCCGGTTACCCGCTGCGTCGCGGATTCCGCTTTGCCGCTTCGGAATCGGGGGAGTCCTCACCGCGCTTCCTCTACAACGCCCTCCTGCCCAGTGTCGACGCCCAGATCGTGTTGCTGCTCGACGGCCCCGCCGATACGGACGTGGTCGACCAGGCCGGCGGCGCCGCGTCGGTTCTGGCTGCAGCCGGAGAGGACGTCGTGATCGCCGCCTTGCCGGGAGCGGACCCGTCGGCGCTGGCCCGGTCGCGAGCAGACCGATGACGGCCCCACTGCACGGCCCCGACTTCGGTTCCTACGCCGCGTCCGACGTCACGTGGTTACTGAAGGACCTGTCCTCGGTGGATCTCGAAGCGGCAACCGAGCTGCGCGAGCAGCGGATTCAGTCCGGAGAGGCGCACTACGCGGAGTCGCTTCCCATCGAGTACCAACCCGACGAGCAGTACCGCCGGCTGTTCGACAACGTCCTGGATGCGAGCGCGGATCGGTTGGCGACGGCCGTGGGGGTGGTCAGCGACCTGATCCTCGCCGAGCGCGGACCGTCGGTCGTTCTGTGTTCGCTCGCGCGGGCCGGCACACCGATCGGCATCCTGATGCGCCGCTGGGCACAGCAGGTACACGGGCTCGAGTGGCCGCACTACACCGTTTCCATCGTCCGCGACCGCGGCATCGATACCGTTGCGCTCGATTATATTACTGCACATCACGATCCGGCAGACGTCGTGTTCGTCGACGGGTGGACGGGAAAAGGTGCGATCGCACGGGAGCTGCGCGAGGCGCTGGACGGAACCGGGTTCTCTCCCGAACTCGCCGTGCTGGCCGACCCGGGACAGTGCGTGAGCACCTACGGCACACGCGACGACTTCCTGATCGCGTCGGCGTGTTTGAACTCGACGGTGTCCGGCCTGGTCTCGCGCACGGTGCTGAACGCCGATCTCATCGGCCCCGGCGAGTTCCACGGCGCGAAGTTCTATTCCGAGCTGGCCGGGGCCGACGTCTCGAATCGGCTGCTGGACACGGTATGCGCCCGGTTCGACAGTGTTCGCGACGGCGTCGGTGCAGATCTACGGACCGTGCTCGAGTCGGACCGCACCCCGACGTGGGCGGGGTGGGCGTCGGTCGAGAAGGTGCAGCAGGAGTACGGAATCTCGACCGTCAATTTCGTCAAACCCGGTGTGGGAGAGACGACTCGCGTGCTTCTGCGGCGGGTGCCGTGGCGAATCCTCGTGCGTGAGCCCGATGCTCCCGAACACGAACACATCCGGTTGCTCGCACGCGCGCGCGGCGTTCCGGTCGACGTGGACCCCGCGCTGGCCTACTCGTGCATGGGACTGATCAAGGACGTGCTGTGATCGCGACGGACTTGGACCGGACGATGATCTATTCCGCCGGCGCGATGCGGGAAGGCCGGAGGCCGGCCGGGATGTTGCGGGAAGGCCGGAAGGACGTCGACGTCGAGTGCGTGGAGTATCTGGACGGTGAACCACTCTCGTTCATGACCGCGGAGGCGGCTCGATTGCTGCGGGCACTCGCCGCGGAGACGGTGGTCGTGCCGACGACGACCAGAACGATCGAACAGTTCCGGCGAATCGACCTACCCGGCGGTCCGTGGCGATACGCCATCACGAGCAACGGCGGGAACATCCTGGTCGACGGAGAACCGGATGCGGCCTGGCGCGAACGAGTCGATGCCGACGCCGCTTCGACGGGAGCGCCGTTGCCCGAGGTGCTCGCCGAGATGCACTCCCGCTGCGATCCGTCCTGGGTGTTGAAGGAACGGACGGCAGACGATCTGTTCTGTTACCTCGTCGTTCAACTCGACGCGATGCCGGCGACCTTCGTGCCCGAGTGGTCCGAATGGTGCGCCGAACGCGGTTGGGGAGTGTCGCAGCAGGGTCGCAAGGTGTATTCCATGCCGGAGGCCGTCTGCAAGAGCAAGGCCGTCGCCGAGGTGAAGCGTCGGCTGGTCGCGGACGGTGTCATTCGTTCGAATGAACTTGTGGTTGCCGCCGGAGACGGCGCCCTGGACGCGGAGATGCTTCTGGCCGCCGATCGGGCGGCGCGACCCCGTCACGGCGAACTGGAAAGTCTTGGCTGGCAACGAGACGGGCTGTTCGTGACGCACTCGTCGGGCGGCGCGGCGGCCGAGGAACTGTTGCGCTGGATGGCAGAGCACGTCGACCGCGCGGTTCCGGCAACCCACGCGTCTTACCTGCCGGTCGATCGAACGGTTTAGGATCGGGGAGTTTTCCACGGGACGGGGGTCCGGGTGGCCATACGGCGCTCGTGCGTTTCGCTCCAGACCTGAGGTCCTCTTGTCCGACACTGTTTCTCCCGCAGGTACCGACACGGCGTCCGATCCCGTCGACAGCGTCGGCTGGCTGCTCGTCGAGACACTCGGTGCACGTGACGGGCTCGAACCCACTGTCGTCGCGGTGGGTAACCGCAAGCGAAATTTCGCCGCTCTGGGCAGGCAGACGCCGTCGAGGCACGTCTCGTCAGCCCTGCGCGACGCGGTTCGCCGGGTGGTCATCACTCGACAGCAAGTGGTGAGCCACGTGGTGCCGAAGGGGACACCGCGCACGATGACACCGCGCACGATGCTCTGCGTCCCGGTCTTCTCCGCCACCGGCGACGTGTTCGGTGTGTCGGCGTGGATCGGATCGCCCGATACCGGGCCGCCGCCACGCGAGATCGTCGGAACGTTCGAGTGGAACGCGGTCACCGGAATCACCCAGCACGGCCCCGGGCTCGAGACCGACATTCTGGGAATAGCGCGCTCCGCCGACCGCCGAACGCTGCCCGAGATCTGGAAGTACTTCACCGAGTTCGACTATCACGACGACTACACCGCCTTCGTCCAAGAGGTGCAGACCGCGAGCGCCGAATCCGGCCAGCAGTTCGGCGCGGAGATCGCCCTCACCGGCGAGGACGGCGTGGCTCGCCGCGTGCACATGACCGTGCGCTCGTCCCTCTACGGAACCGAACGCAAGATCGTCGGTCTGGTGCACGTGATCGCCGACATCGAACGACCGCCCTCCGCGTTCTCCCGCGAATTCGCCCGCGCCGCAGCCGCCGTGGCGTTGGACTCGGAGCAGGGCGTCGGGCACATGATTCTGCGGACCGGGTTGATGCTCGAATGGCTGCGTCCGCCTCCGGAACCGTTCGGGCGGTGGGCAACCGAGGTGCCCGAAATTCACCCGACCAGTGCGGAGCAATACGAGGCCGCGCGGGAATCGGTGATGCGGGGGTCTTCGGCCGGCGCCGACCTGGTGATCTACCTTCGCTTCGCCGGGGACGTCGACTGGTTGCCTGCCCACGTGATCGTGACGGCCGTCGGAAGGCCCGACCCGTCGCGAGACTCGCTGGTCTCACAGGCCATCGTCCAGGTGCGTACGTCCATCGGGATCATGGCGTGGTGACCTAGGACTGAGGACCGCGAGTCACCCAGATCATCTGATCGCCGGTCTGTCCGCGGGTGACGACGTCCACTCGATCCGTTCGGTCCAGCTCGTATCCGAGCCGACGAGGAACCGCGGCGCTACGCACGTTTCCTGCGTCGCAATGGATTTCGACCCGGTCGATGCCCTCGAGGTCGAGCGCTGCTGCGGTGAGAGCGCGAGCGGCCTCGGTGATGTAGCCGTGACCCTCCGCCTCCGCGTCCAGCCAGTATCCGAGCTCGAGCCCACCCGGTTCGATGCGGCGCGGCAGGCCGCACTTGCCGACGATCTGGTCGTCGACCACGACGACGTAGTCGTACTCGGTCCCGCAATCCCACGCGATGGCGGACGCGACGATGCGATCGTGTTGCGCGGTGGCGTCGGCTACTCCCGCCACCGCCCACGGCATGAACTCCGACAACCGGTCCAGGTTGCGCTCGATCAACGCCGCGACGGCGGCCGCATCGTCCGTCGTCTCGCGTCGCAGGACGACCTGTCCGGCCGTGATGGTTTCGGGCGGGGAGGCCGGCCGGTCGGAGTGCGGCCTTCTCGTCACGCTCGACAGTGTTGCACGGTTGCCACGTACCCTGAGGGAGTCATCGACGCCGACCGACAAGGACCCCGACGTGTCTGCACCCGCAGCCCGCCCGCTGGCCAAGGGCCAGAATGCACCGCTCGACACCAGCGAGGTCCTGATCGGTCTCACGCTCACCGCTCCGGCCGATCTGTCCGCTCTGCTCGTCACGGCGACCGGGAAGGTGCGCACGGACGCCGACTTCGTGTTCTTCAACCAGCCGACCGGCCCCGGTGTGCGCCTCGTGCCCGCGAACGGCGGCGGACCCGCGCAGCTAGCGGTGTCACTGAACAGCGTGCCGGCCGACATCGAGCAGATCCGCGCAGTCATCACCCTCGACGACGCGAGCAGCAACTTCGGCCGCTCGGCCGCCCCCACCGCCACCGTCCTGGATGCGGCTACCGGCGCCGCGCTCTACTCGTACACCGTCGACGGCCTGAGCAGTGAGTCGATCGTCATCGCCCTCGAGGTCTACCGGCGCCAGGGGTCGTGGAAGGTGCGTGCCGTCGGGCAGGGATACGCCGGCGGCTTCGCTGCCCTGGTGACCGACCACGGTGTGTCCGTCGACGATGCGCCCGCGGCGGCACCGACGCCCCCGCCCGCACCCACAGCCGCACCGACACCACCGCCCGCACCCACACCCCCTCCTGCGCCCTCCGGTCCGCCCGAGGTGAGCTTGACCAAAGCCCGTCCGGTCAGCTTGTCCAAGGGACAGAAGGTGACGCTGAAGAAGGACGGCGGTGTCGCCCTGACGGTGATCAAGATGGGCCTCGGCTGGGACCCGATCAAGAAGGCCAAGGGCGGGTTCTTCGGTAGCCGCGAGGTCGACATCGACCTCGACGCATCAGCTCTGATGTTCGCCGGTGACAAGGGAGCCGACGTCGTCTACTTCGGTCAGCTGACCTCCAAGGACGGGTCGGTCCGGCACCAGGGCGACAACCTGACGGGCGAAGGCGAGGGCGACGACGAAGTGATCCTCGTCGACCTGACCCGCGTCCCGGCGCACGTGTCGAGCGTCGTCTTCGTGGTCACGTCCTACCGCGGTCAGACGTTCGAGCAGGTGTCGAACGCGTTCACCCGCTTGGTCGACAACACGACGAACACCGAGCTCGCGCGCTTCACCCTTCAGGGCGGCATGCCGTTCACCGCGCTGGTGATGGCGAAGGTCTACCGAGCCGGCAGCGAATGGAAGCTGCAGGCAATCGGCGACGGAATTCAGGCCAAGCACGCCGGTGAAGCTTTGCCGCAACTACGTCCGTACCTGCAGTCGTAGGGCGATGACCCTTCGACTGACGCCGGGACAGAACGCCGCGCTGACCGAGCTCTCGGTGACCGCGACGGTGCGTGCGTCGTCCGTCGACGTGTGCGCCTTGCTGGTCGACGGTGACCGCCGGGTGCGGAGCGACGGGGACCTCGTGTTCTGGAACTCACCGACGGCCGCCGGTGTCCGGTTGACCGACAACGGCTCTCTCGCAGTGACTCTCGACGAGATCGAGCCGACTGTCGACGCCGTCCTCCTGATCGTGGCTGCCGACGGATCCCCATCGCTCCCTGTCGACGTCGACCTCGCGCTCACCGGCCCGTCGAACGAGGTCTTGTACGAATTCGCTCCGAACACGAACGGGCTCGGCGCATTGATCGGCCTCGAGGTGTACCGCCGCGGACACGCGTGGAAGGTGCGGGCCGTCGGGCAGGGCTTTGCGGGCGGCCTCGCCGACCTCCTGGTGGCTCACGGTGTCGAGGTCGACGATGGCGTCGAAGCGTCGCACTCACAGCATGATTCGGCACCGCTACATCATTCGGCGCCGCTGCCCGTGCCGCTGGATCGGGCACGTGTACTCGAACGCGTGTGGATGATCTTCGAGGACGCATCGCGATCGGCCGCCGCGTTCGACGCCGCCGTCGACTACGCGGACGAACGGCTCGGCGACGAACTGTCGGACCTGTCCTCCGATATCGCGGCCCGATCGTCGCCGGCCGCCGAGCAGGGCAGGGTCGACGCGCAGAACCGCCACGACGCACTGGTGGCAACCGCGCATGCCCGTCATCTCGACGACAGTCGCCAGCTGACCGACGAGATCACTACGCTCGACGGCGAGCTACCCGCCAGCGTGTCCACGTGGGGATCGGCTTCGTGGCAACAACTTTCGGACACCGATGGGTTCACCGACTGCATTCGCGTCGGTGAGGTGGCCGTGCCCTCGCGCAGCCCGTTGCGAGTTCCGCTGTGCGCAGCCTGGCCGGCCGCCAACCCGCTATGGTTCGAGGACGACACGGGGGGCGCGTCGTCGGCCTCCTCGATCACAGCGGTCCTCCTCCGGACAGCGGCCGCCGCACCGCGCGGTGCCACCGTCATCGACATTCTCGACATCGGCGGATCACTGGCCGAGACGTCCGCGCGGGTGTCTCCGATCGCGCGCACATTCACCGACCGCGCCGCCGTGACGGCTCGGCTGGACGAGCTGTCGCACACGATCGACCTGTGGCACATGGCTGTCGGAGCCGGGGAGACCCCACCTACCGTGCCGCCGCGAAGTGTGGTGGTGGTGTCGGGCTTTCCCTACGGTTTCGGTTCGGCCGAACTCGGTCGCATTGCCTTCCTTGCCGAGCGGGGCCCGTTCGCCGGCTTGTCTCTCGTCCTGATCGGTTCGGCCGACGCCGAGGACATCGACCCCCTCGCCGCCGCTCTTCTACGCAGGTCCATGCACCTTCCGATCGACGGACGATCTCCCGTTCACGACCCATGGGTCGACGGTGAGTGGTCGTTCGAACCGGATGTCGCACCGGCCGACACGACGAAAGTGGACCGGGTCGTCAGAGAACTGTCCGGGGCAGGTGAGGCATGAACGCAGAATTCGAGTACGGCACGGACGGACCGAAACTGATCATCGCCGGTATCGACGGATCCGAATCCGCTTGGAAGGCTGCGGCATACGCGGGCGGGCTGGCTCGCCGTCAGCAGTCCACTCTGGTGTTGGTGTACGTCCAACAGATCGGTGCCGCAGCGCTCTCGCAGGCGGGCGCGCTGGTGTACGAAGCGGGATCGCAGGTCGCCGACGAGTTGCTCACCTACATCCGCTCGAACGTCGAACACTACGTGCAACTCGGTCACCTACGGTGGGAGTTCCGTACCCTGCGTGGCGATCCCGCCAACGGATTGATCGCGGTCGCCGAGGAACTGCGTGCCGACGCGATCGTCGTCGGCGCCTCGCAGTCGGCCGGTCACCGGATGTTCGGCTCCGTTGCCGTTCGGCTGGTCAAGTCGGGTCGGTGGCCTGTGACCGTGGTTCCGTGACAAGTCGTTCTGGAACAGTGGGTTCCGACGCCCGCAGCCACGACGGCAGCCAGTCGGGGTAGTCGTCGGCGGCGCGGTCGAGCGGACCGCCCGACGGGTCGTCGTCGCCACTGGCCCGCACCAAATCCTCCGACGGTCGGTAGATCTGACGAATCACCAAGTAGCACAACCCGATCACCGCCAGGTCCCGCACGACGACAGCAGCGGTGAACCACTGCTCCGGGAGTCCTTTGTTCTCCACACCCAGGTAGTACATCATCCGAGGTACCCACACCAGGGCGTCGATCGTCATCCACGCCAACAGGATTCGCCGGTGCGGCAGAGCCAACACGGCCAGAGGCACCAACCACAGCGAGTACTGCGGGCTCCACACTTTGTTCGTGAGCAGGAAGCCGGCAACCAGAAGAAAGCACAGTGAGATCAGCCGCGGACGGCGAGGGGCGGTCAGGGCGACGAAAGCCACGCCCGCGCAGACCGCGACGAAAAGCAGGATCGTGACCGCGTTGAGGGCATCGGGCTTCTGACCCGGCCCGAGAGGCCCGTCGAATCCGGCCCATCCGGTGAACGATCGAACAACGTTGTAGATCGAGTCCGGGTCCGCACCACGATCGGAGTTGAGCCGGAAGAACTCGAACCAGCCGCGCGGAAAGAGAAGAGCGACAGGACCGTTCACCACGAGCCAGGCGGCGGCCGCCGCGGCTGCCGTCCGAACCCAGTCACGCACCCGGCCCGTTCGGACGCACAACACCAGCAACGGACCGAGGAACAGCAGCGGGTACAGCTTCGTGGCTCCGCCCAGCCCGAGCAACACACCGGCCAATACGGGCCTGCGTTTGGCCCACGCGAGCAGGCCGCCCGACGCGAACGCCGTCGCCAGCGCGTCGAAGTTGGTGAACGCGTGCACGATCACCAGGGGAGAGCACGCCACCATGGCTGCGTCCCAGACTCGTCTGCCCGCCAGTTTCACGCTCGCCCAGACAGTCACGAGCCAGGCGAGCGCCATTCCGAACGCGACAATGTTGAAGTAGATCGCCACCTGGATGGCCTGCGGCAGCCACGGTGCGGCGGACCAGGCTTTCGCGACCACCATGGACAGGTACTGGTACATCCCGGCAACCACCGGGTACTCCATGTAGCGACGCTGAACCGTGCCGTCGCCGGCCGTCTCCTCCCACCATTTCTTGTACGGGAAGGCACCCTCGTCGAGCCGTTCGGCCCCGTACAGCGGAACCGTGTCGGAATAACACATGGCCACGTACTGACGGTTTCCCGACCAGTCGAGGCCCACCGTGCCGTTCGGGCCGGGTGACTGCTGGATACACGCCGCCTTGCCGAACCAACCGAGCGAAAGAAAGACCAGCGCAAGCAGAATTGTCACCCGCAGCGGCGTGAAGAACCGTTGCCGACCGAGCAGAGCGTGCTTGCCGATCGGACCACCCACGACCGACGACAACTCGGCGACCATCGGATCCTCGCGGCTGGGCCGATCGCGCCACCGAGCCGACCGTCGATCCTCGGCCAGCGGACCGGGACTGGCGAGAAGAGCGCCCTGATCATTGTCGACCGGCTGCTGGCCTGTCACCGGCTAGCCGCCGGGGACGGGCGCTGCGCCCGGCGCCGCCGGCTCGGCCGGTTCCGCTGTCGACGGTTCGGCCGGTTCTGCGGGTGCGAGACCCGGGACCGGGATGGTGATGCCGGGGAAGATCTCCACCTGAGACGGTACGACCACCGGAGGCTCGAACGTCGGCACCACAGGCGCCTCCGTCGACGGCGGCGCGGACCTCGTCGTTGTTGCGGGAGCCGGTGCGGAGTAGGTCGGGACACCGGCCTGGCCCGCGATGGGCGCCGGGTTCGGGAACTGCTCGTTCGGCGTGCCCTCGAGCGCCCCGTCGACCGTGTCCTTCCAGATGTCCGACGGGATTCCCGACCCGTAGATCGGTCCGCCGTAGCTGTTCTCCAGCGGCAGACCCTGCTCGGTACCGACCCAGACCGCGGTGGACAACGACGGGGTGTACCCGACCATCCAAGCGTCCTTGTTCTCTCCGGTGTCACCGAGCTGCGCGGTTCCGGTCTTCGCCGCGGACTGCCGTCCCCCGGCCAGATTGTGGCCGTTGGAGTAGCCGGCGATGGGCTTCATTGCCGACGTGACGTTGTCCGCCACGGCGGGCGAGACCTCCTGGGTGCCGGCGTCGGCGCCTCGATCGAGAAGAACGGTCCCGTCAGCCGCGACGACCTTCTGCACGAAGTGCGGTGCGTGGTACGTGCCCGAATTGGCAAGAGTCGCATAGGCGGACGCCATGTCGAGCACCCGAGACTGGTACTGACCGAGAACGATTCCGTTGTTGGGCGGACCGCCGTCGGGCTCGACGAGGGTCTTGCCGATTCCGGGGACGTCTTCCGGTATGCCGAGCTTGTGCGCCATGTCGGCGATGGCCTGCGGGCCACCGTTCAGTGCCAACTCCAACCGGTAGAAGCTGGTGTTGAGCGAACGCTTGAGCGCCTCGGCGATGGTGCAGGTACCGCAGGACGACCCTTCCACGTTGGTGATCTCGATGCCGTTGACCGTGACGGGAGAGCTGTCGAACGTCTTGGACAACGGGATTCCCTGATCGAGCGCCGCAGCGAGCGCCATCACCTTGAACGACGACCCGGTTTGCAGACCGGCGTTCGCGAAGTCGAAGCCGGCTCCGTCGGCGCCGCCGTAGTACGACTTGACCGCACCCGTCCGCGGGTCTACGGACACCGATGCCGTGCGGAGCTCGGCCGGTTCGCCCTCCATGTTCGAGTTCACCGCATCGATAGCGGCCTGCTGCGCCTTGGGATCGATGGTGGTGGTGATCTGCAGGCCCGCGGTGTTCAGGTCCTGCTCGCTGATGCCGGATTCGGAGATCTCTCGCAGCACCTGGTTCTTGATCAGTCCGTTGGGCCCGGCGTCGGCGGCATCGCTCGACGTGGCCTGGGTCGACGGAACCCACGCGGGATATTGCATCGCCGAGCGCTGCGACTGGTCGAGCTTGCCCATCGTCACCATGCCGTCGAGCACGTAGTTCCACCGTTCGGTGGCTCCGGGGAGGTTGTTCTCCGGGTCCAAGCCGGACGGCTGCTGGATGATTGCCGCGAGAACGGCACCTTCCTCGATGGACAACTGATCGACGGGCTTGCCGAAGTAGGCGTCCGAGGCAGCAGCGATGCCGTACGCGCCGCGGCCGAAGTAGATGGTGTTCAGGTACGCCGCGAGAATGTCGTCCTTGGTCCACTGACGGGCCATCTTCGACGAGATCACCAGCTCACGCATCTTGCGGGTCAGCGATCGTTCCGACCCGACCAACGCGTTCTTCACGTACTGCTGGGTGATGGTGGAGCCGCCACCGGCGGTGTCCTTGCCGAGCACGTTGTCACGCGCGGCGCGGGCGAAGCCCGACACCGAGAATCCCGGGTTGGTGTAGAAATCGCGGTCCTCCGCCGAGAGAACGGCGTCTCGCACGTGGACAGGGATCTGATCGATCGTCACGTCGGTGCGGTTGCCTTCCGGCGGCACGACGGTACCGAGAACGGACGACCCGTCGGACGCGTACACCGTCGCCACCTGGTTGGTCTTGATGTCACCGGGACGCGGAACGTCCTCGACGACGTACGCCACCATGAACGCCAGAATCGGAACGATCAAGCCGAGGGCGATCAGCGCGTACAGCGTGCGCCGCACGACCTTCCACTTCGACTTCTTCTTCGTCTTCGTGGCCTTACCTCCTGCTGGGGGCCCGTCTGGCGGTTCGCCGCCGGACGAGTCGTACGACGAGTGGTCAGGCGGCTCCGGCGGCAGACCCGGCCCGGCAGACATCGACCGGCCACCGGCCTGCCCGGCAGACATCGACCGGCCTCCGGCCTGCCCGGCCTGCCCGTAGGCACCCGAACGGGGCGGCGCAGCGATCGGTGGCAGATAGGACGTGCGGTCGTCGTACGCGGACCGACCCCGATCGGCGTACCGGGCTTCCTCGAAACGCGGCGGCTGCTGGCCACGACGCGTTTCCGGCGGTTGATACGGCGGGCGAAACCCGGGGTCGCGGGGAGGGGGACCGTCGTACCGCGGTTGCTGACGTGGCGGAGGAGGTTGCCGGGGCGGAGGATTCTGGCGACCGGGATCGCGAGGAGGGTAGCTGTCCCCTGGCCCGTCGGGTCCGGCGTGCCGTCCCTGCGGTCGACCGTTGTCTCGGTCGTCACGCGGGCTGTCGTAGGGGGAACTCACTTACTTCTCTCCACTGGTCGTTGTTGTGTCCGGCACGCTCACTCGCTGGCGGTGCGTCGCTGTCCCGGTCGTTGCCGCGGGCGCTTGGGCGCGGGGACCGCACCCAGAACGTACGACTGTACGAGGTGATTCCAGCTGCACGTACGACACACCTCGACGTCGTGGACCGAGAATTCCTCCTGCGTTTCCGCCAGGCGCACCAATTCGTCCGCGGTGCGCGCCGACCCCGAGATGGGTCCGAGTTTCTCCCCGAACACCCAGGAAACCAGCGTGAGCTGCTCTTTTCTGCAGATGGGGCAGGCGACCGAGCTCGCGCGGCCGTGGAACTTCGCCGCGCGCAACAGGTAGGGATCGGCGTCGCAGACCTGCTTGACGCCGCGCCTGCCCGAGTAGACCTCGGCCAGCAGCGACTTACGCTGCAACGCGTAGTCCACCACCTGCCGCTGTATTCGCACGGGGACCAGAGTACGTGCGAGGCGAGAGGGGCGGGGCAATCGGATGAGGGCTGATCGCCGGCTCTACCCATTTCAGACAGCCGAGGTGCGGGTCGGACCCTGCCGTCGTGGACCCAATGTGACGTTCGGTCCATATAGGCGACCCAGTGCGCCATTGGGTCCGGCGGAGCTGACCACTCGAGTTACGTGAACTCTGAGTTACGTGTACCCCCATATATCGGGCCGATACATGTTGTGGCTATAGTCGCTGATGCATCATCCGATGTGATCCGGCGGAATCGAGGGGAGGGGAACGCGTGCTCGAACTCGCGGTTCTCGGCTTGCTCCTCGATTCACCCATGCATGGTTACGAGCTGCGCAAGCGACTGACCGGCCTCCTCGGTGCATTTCGGGCCTTCTCGTACGGTTCGCTCTATCCGACTCTGCGCAAGATGCAGGCGGACGGACAGATCGTCGAGGAGATGCCCGAGGGCACTCTGAAGCGTCGGGCACGCCGCGTGTACCAACTCACGCCTGCCGGCCGAGCTCGGTTCGCCGAGCTCGTCGCGGACACCGGTCCACAGAATTACTCGGATGACGGGTTCGGCGTTCACCTTGCCTTCTTCGGACGCACCCCCGCCGAGGCGCGGATGCGAATTCTCGAAGGCAGGCGACGTCAGGTCGAGGAGCGCCGCGAGGGGCTCCGAGACGCCATCGGCCGTGCAAGCGGGTCGCTGGACAGATACACCCGCGGATTGCATCAGCTCGGACTCGAGTCGAGCGAACGCGAAGTGCGGTGGCTCAACGAATTGATCGCTGCCGAGGCAATGGCGATCAATTCGGAGAGTTCCCCGCCCACCAAAACCGTCGAGAACTCGACGGACACCTATCGGAAAGAAGGAGAACCCGACCATGAGTGACAACAGCACTGCGGTGCGCGTGGCCATTGTGGGCGTGGGTAACTGCGCGTCGTCCCTGGTTCAGGGCGTGCAGTACTACAAGGACGCCGACGAGAACTCCACCGTTCCCGGCCTCATGCACGTCAAGTTCGGCAAGTACCACGTCCGCGACGTCGAGTTCGTCGCCGCGTTCGACGTGGACGCCAAGAAGGTCGGATTCGACCTCTCCGAAGCCATCTTCGCCAGCGAGAACAACACCATCAAGATCGCCGACGTTCCGCCGACCGATGTCAGCGTTCAGCGCGGACCGACCCTGGACGGAATCGGCAAGTACTACGCCGAAACCATCGAGCTTTCGGACGCCGAGCCGGTCGACATGGTCAAGGCGCTGAAGGACGCGAAGGTCGACGTTCTCGTCTCCTACCTTCCCGTCGGATCCGAGGAAGCGGACAAGTTCTACGCACAGGCTGCGATCGACGCCGGCGTCGCATTCGTCAACGCACTCCCCGTGTTCATCGCATCGGATCCGGTGTGGGCCAAGAAATTCGCCGATGCCGGCGTCCCCATCGTGGGCGACGACATCAAGAGCCAGGTCGGTGCCACCATCACCCACCGCGTCATGGCGAAGCTGTTCGAAGACCGCGGCGTGCAGCTCGATCGCACGATGCAGCTGAATGTCGGCGGCAACATGGACTTCCTCAACATGCTCGAGCGCACGCGCCTCGAGTCGAAGAAGATCTCCAAGACCCAAGCTGTGACATCGAACTTGCAGCGCGAGTTCAACGCCAAGGACGTCCACATCGGACCGTCGGACCATGTCGGCTGGCTCGACGACCGCAAGTGGGCCTACGTCCGCCTCGAAGGCCGCGCCTTCGGTGACGTTCCCCTGAACCTCGAGTACAAGCTCGAAGTGTGGGACTCGCCCAACTCGGCCGGTGTGATCATCGACGCCGTCCGTGCGGCAAAGATTGCGCTGGACCGCGGCATCGGTGGACCCATCGTGCCCGCGTCGGCGTACCTGATGAAGAGCCCGCCCAAGCAGATGGCCGACGACATCGCGCGCGCCGAGCTCGAAGCGTTCATCATCGACGCCTGATCCATTCCCGACTCAGGGGCACATTCGGTCGATCTACTCGACCGAGTGTGCCCCTCGGTCGTTGCGGGACAGTGGACCTCAGTCGACAGGGTTCAGCAATTGCGCCAGCACCGCCGCGTTCATGCGCAGAATCTCCACCATGAACCCGACGTCGACGTTGCCGCGAACGTCCCGCGCCGAGTGCACGTCCGTGTTCGCGCGGTCGTCACCTTCGATGGTCAGCACCGCCGGGATCTCGGCGTCGATGAACGGCACGTGGTCACTGGCGTACGGTTCCAGCGAGGTGGCCACGGCGAGAGTGGTGTATTCCCCCGCCGCCTCGACCAATGACTGGATCAAGGCCGCGGACACCGGCGCCCCCTCGATCAGCACCGACGGCTCGGCCGTGTTCAGGCGCCCGATCATGTCCATGTTGACGACGCCGATGATGCGATCACGCTCCGCGGCGGACAGGCTCGCGACGTAGGCCGTGCTGCCGTAGAGACCCTGCTCCTCACCGCCGAACAGGATCACTCTCGTGTCGTGTTCCCAGGTGCCTGTCGCGAGCACCCGAGCAAGCTCTATCAATCCTGCTGCGCCGCTGGCGTTGTCGTCGGCACCGGGCGCTGGGGAATCGGGTCCGTCCTCGTGGTTGACCGAATCGAGATGCGCCGTCACGATCACCACTCCGCGTGCGCCACCGGTGCCGGTCCGATCACCGGTCACGTTCTCGCTCAACCCGTCTCCGACGACGACCGGGTCCTGAACGACGTCGTACCCGGCGTCGATCAGCACCGCGGCAAGCTGGGCCGCGACCTGCCGGAAGCCCTCACCCGTCGACACTCGAGACGACGGCGCGAGCACGACGTCCAGCGTGTCCTCGATCCGGGATTCCGAGACAGCGTCGAGAAGTGCTGTGACGCCGCTGGTTCGACGAGTGTCGGACGGGGGTGGGCGTCGGAAGTCGGTGGCCGAGAACGGAAGCACGACGTCGGCTCGGCACGACGGCCGGTGGGTCGATGTCGCAGTGCGAAAGGCAAGTTCGAGTCGATCGTCGGTACGCGCCACCACCGACACCGTTCGTGCGTTGCCGGCGGCCGTGATCAGACGCAGGTGGTCGTCTGCGACCCAGGAGCCGGCGCGGGCGGTGCGCGCGTCACCCGCGCCGATCGACCAATCGACGAAGGACCCGTCGGGACGGAACTCGAGACCGGCTCGGCCACGGGCGCGAGGAAAGTCGTATCCCTGCGGGCGATAGACCGTGACGTCGTCGTGGTCCTCCTCGAACGAATGGGTCCAACGACCCAGCGGGGCAACAGTTTCGGTTCGACCGGCGAGCGACCGCCGAACCCCCTCGAGGCAGGCGGACATGCGCGTCACCTGACCCCTGGTGAACATGACCATGCCGGCGTCGTCGGTGTAGTCCATGTAGTTGACGAAGAGATCGCCGTTCGGCCCGTTGTTGCACGAGACGTGCGGGTAGGTCGGTCGGCCGTTGTTGGGACCGCCCTGGTTCGGGGTGTCGTCGACCTCGTCGGTGCCGCCGCACCCGTCACCGTCGTCGCCCCAGATATGGAAGAGGTTGAGCCAGTGGCCGATCTCGTGGGTCGCGGTGCGGCCGAGGTCGAACGGAGCCGACGCCGTGCCGGTCGTGCCGAACGCCGTGTCGAGGATGACGACCCCGTCGGTTTCCGCAGGCCCGCCGGGAAACTGGGCGTACCCGAGCAGACCTCCACCGAGACGGCAGACCCACAGGTTGAGGTACTTCTCGGACGGCCACGGATCCGCACCACCCGTCGACGCCGACTTGATCGCGTCGTCGGAGTCGAACTCCGCGACCCGAGTGCGGGTCCGGGTGATTCCTGTCGTCGGCTGGCCATCCGGATCTGTTGTAGCGAATGCGAATTCGACCCGAGCATCGGCGACGAGAGGACGGAACGGTTCGGGAACATTGTCGATGTCGTCGTTCGCCGCCCGGAAATCGCGGTCGAGGACGGCGAACTGACTCGCGATCTGGTCGTCGGAGATGTCCTGGTCGTCGGTGGCCGCAACCACGTGGACCACGACGTCGATTCGCACCACCTCCCGCTCCCGCGCGGGCAGTATCGCGGCCAGTGCGATCGTCTGGTTCTCGATGCGTGCCCGCTCGGCGCGATACGTCGAGGACTCGGTGAGCAGGCGCCGGTGCACGTCCATCGCGGCGCATCGGCGTTCGACCGGCGAAGGGGCTGTCATGGGGACAAAGTACCCGCGAAGACTGTCGGTGGGGCGGCGTAATCTTCGCTCCCGTGAGTTCGGACAAGATGCTGGCCCGTATCGGGGGACTGCTGCGCCAAGCCGAGTCGACGGACAACCCGCACGAGGCCGAGGCGTTCATGGAGGCCGCCCAGCGGCTGGCCACGTCGTCGGCCATCGATCTGGCCGTCGCGCGATCGCACACGGCGTCGCGAGAGAAGCGGGCAACACCCGTACAGAGGATGGTGCGGATCGGCGAGCCGGGCAAGAAGGGCTTGCGCACCTACGTGCAGCTGTTCCTGGCCATCGCGCGTGCCAACGATGTGCAATGCGACATCGCGCAGTCGTCGGCGCAGGTGTTCGCATACGGTTTCGATTCCGACATCGACACGTGCGAAGCGCTCTACGCCAGCCTGATCGTGCAGATGGTCAAGGCGTCCGATGCCTACATCAAATCCGGCGAATACCGCACTGCCACAGTCCAACGCGTCGTGGTACAGACCCGCGGTCGGCGGCGCTACCGGGTGCGTGAGGAGAAGCCGCTCGCCGGAGTGACGGCCCGGTTGGAATTCCAGCTGGCGTTCGCGGTGCGGATCGGCGAACGCCTCGGCGAGGCGAAGAAGAAGGCCGAGACCGAAGCCATCGAGGCCGCTCCCGAAGTCGGCACGGCATTGGTGTTGCGCAACAAGGAGATCGAGCTGAAAGACTTCTACTCGTCGACGTCGACGGCGCGTGGAACGTGGCGTGGGCAGTCGGCGACGGCCGGTTTCTCACACGGCGCGCGTCGGGCCGGCGATCGAGCAGGCCGGGCGGCGCGGCTCGGCGGCGAGCCCGAGTTGGGTAGAGGGTCGACGCAATTGGAGCGGTAGTTCAGGCCGCGAAAATGGTCCCTGAACTACGCTCGGCCGGTGAAGAACAGGGATTCGCAACGGTCGAAGGTGTACGAGGCCGAGCATCTCGTGCGAGTCATGTTCGATCGCGCCGACGAGCGCGGTCTACGCACCGTCGACATGCTCGGGTCGAGCGTGACGCTGCCCATCGAACGGCGATTCGCGTCGTTGGAATCCGTGCAGTCCTATGTGGACGCAGTTCTCGCCCTCGACTGGGTTCGCGGCACGTGGCCATGCGCTCGCCGATCGGTCCGAGTGCGGGAACGCTCCGGTGCGGGCGAGGCGCACTACGAGCGGGACACCCAGACCATCGCCGTTCCCTTGCACCGCGGAAACAAAGCCTGGGCGCTGCGCGAGTTGGTCGTCCTGCACGAACTCGCGCACCATCTGGAACCGGAGGAATCGGACGTCCCGGCTCACGGTGGGCAGTTCGTCGACCGATTCGTCACGTTGGTCGGCGGAATCGTGGGCGACGAAGCAGCATTCGTGCTGCGAGCTGCGATGCTCGACGCCGGTGTGGCCATCGGATAGCGCATCATGGAGCCATGACCATCAAAATCGGTGTCCAACTTCAGCCGCAGCACGCCCCCGACTATCAACTCATCCGCGACGCGGTCCTGCGAGCAGAAGACGCCGGCGTCGACATCATCTTCAACTGGGATCACTTCTACCCCCTCTACGGTGATCTCGACGGCGCCCACTTCGAGTGCTGGACCATGCTCGGTGCGTGGGCGGAGCAGACGTCCAACGTCGAGATCGGCGCACTCGTCACCGGCGGCGGATACCGCAACCCGGACCTGCTCGCCGACATGGCGCGCACCGTCGATCACATCAGTGGCGGTCGGCTGATCCTCGGCATCGGCGGTGGGTGGAACCAGAAGGACTACGACAACTTCGGCTACGAATTCGGCACCGCCGGTTCACGACTGAAGTTGCTGAACGAGAACCTCGCCCGCATCAAGCACCGCCTGTCCGTCGGCAACCCCGCCCCGACGCGTGAGATTCCGATTCTGATCGGCGGCGGCGGCGAGAAGAAGACGCTCAAGATGGTCGCGGAGTACGCACACATCTGGCACAGCTTCGCCGACCTCGACGAGCTGAAGCGCAAGTCGGGCATCCTCGCCGAGCACGGCGAGACCGTCGGGCGAGATGTCTCGGTCATCCAGAGATCCGTTGCCTGGCCGGGTGCGGAGAAGGCGCAGGACTTCGTCGACGCCGGTGCCACGTTGTTCACCGTCGGGGTGAACGGCCCGGATTACGACCTCACCGAGATGAACGACGCCATCACCTGGCGCACGCAGCAGTAGTCACTTTCCGAAGAGGCCCGAGCCGCCGCCGTGTCCCGCGACGAATTCGTACGCGGACTCGGCGTGCTCGTGCTCGTCGATGCCGTCGGTCTCGTGCTGCGGGTCGGCGCGGATACCGATGGTCACCTTGAGCACGTAGGCAATGGCCGCGGTGACGAGCAGCGAGTAGGCGAGAACCGCGAGTACGGCAACCAACTGTCGTCCGAGCTGCGCGAAGCCGCCGCCGTAGAGCAGGCCGTCGACCCCGGGCGGCATTGTGGAGCTCGCAAGAAGTCCGATCATCAAGGTGCCGACGACGCCGCCGACGAGGTGCACGCCGACCACGTCGAGGGAATCGTCGTATCCGAACCGGTACTTGAGGCCGATTGCCAAGGCGCACAGGGCTCCCGCAGCCGCACCGACGCCGAGAGCGCCGACCGGAGTCACCGCCGTGCACGACGGCGTGATCGCCACCAGACCGGCCACGACGCCCGACGCGGCGCCGAACGACGTCGCGCGACCGTCCCGAAGCTTCTCCACAGCAAGCCAGGCGACCATCGAGACGGCGCCGGCGCCCATCGTGTTGACCAACGCGACCGCAGCCACCCCGTCGGCGGCCAGCGACGAGCCGGCGTTGAAACCGAACCACCCGAACCACAGCAGACCGGCACCGATCATCACGGCAGGCAGGTTGTGCGGACGCATCGCCTCCCGCGGCCATCCGCGACGCTTCCCGAGGACGATCGCAAGAGCGAGGCCGGCGGCGCCGGCGTTGATCTCCACGGCGGTGCCGCCCGCGAAATCGATGGCCCGCAGATCGTTCACGATCCAGCCGCCGCTCGCACTGGTGACGCCGTCGTACGAGAACACCCAGTGCGCGACGGGGAAGTAGACGAGGGTCACCCAGAGGCCGGCGAAGACGACCCACGGCATGAATCGCATGCGATCTGCGACCGCTCCCGACACCAGAGCGACGGTCACCATGGCAAATCCTGCCTGGAACGCCACGAAGACCAGGGCGGGGATCGTTCCCACCAGCGGGATCTCGACCTGACCGTCGGTCCCGAGGTAGTCACCGCCGATCAAGGACGTCAACCCGGCGTACTGCAGCGGGTTGCCGATCCACCCGCCGATCACGTTGTCCCCGAACACCATCGAGTATCCGAAGAGGACCCACAGCACCCACACGACGCCGATGGCCGACAGGCTCATCATCATCATGTTGAGCACGCTCTTCACTCGGACCATGCCGCCGTAGAAGAAGGCGAGGCCCGGGGTCATCAACAGCACCATGGCTGCACTGGCGAGAACCCACGCGGTGTTGCCTGCGTCGGGCGCGCCCAGAGTGGGAAACACGCTTGGATCCATCCCTTCCGTCGTGCAACCGATCGGTGCACCTGTCGAAGCCGGCCTCCGGCCTACGTGCAGTGGACACTAACGCCACCACCGCGACGCAGAACACTCCAGTTCGCTGATCCAAACTCTTGCGTAATGGCCGTTTCGGTGAATTGTGAGGTCGCCGCTTAGGGTTTTCTCATGGTTGCCGTACGCGCTGGACGCGCGCTCGTGGTTCTCGTCGTCGGACTGTTACTGGCGATCACGCTCGCCGCGTGTGGCTCGTCGTCCACCTCGGATCAGGCGGCGGCAGGTCCGACCGATCTGTGCGCCCCGCCCGGGGTAGACAGTGCGTCGTCGACGCCGACGAACTTCGACGCGGCGGCCGCTGCGGCGACCGAGGACAAGTACACGACTCCGAACGTCACCCCGCTGGATCGAATCGACACGAATGCACTGGGCTTGGCCACGCCCGGCACGCTGACCGTCGGCACCTTGTCGGACGCGCCGCCGAGCATCTGCCTCGATTCGTCGGGCCAGTACACGGGCTACGACAACGAGCTGCTGAAGGCAGTTGCCGCGAAACTGGGCTTGCAGATCAACTTCTCGGGCACCGAGTTCTCTGGACTGCTCGCACAGGTGGCCGGTCGACGCTTCGACGTCGGGTCGTCGTCCATCACGACGACGGACGAGCGTCGCAACACCGTCGGATTCACCAACGGCTACGACTTCGGGTACTTCTCGCTGGTCGCCAAGGCAGGCGGACCCATCACCAAGTTCGAGGATCTGAACGCGGGCACCAGGATCGGCGTGGTGCAGGGCACCGTGCAGGACGACTACGTGGTGAACACGCTCGGCCTCGATCCCGTGAAGTTCCCGGACTACAACACCGCCTATGCCAATTTGAAGACGGGTCAGATCGACGCGTGGGTCGCTCCGTCGCAGCAGGCCGAGGGTCTGGTCAAGCCCGAGGACGGTACTGCGATCACGCAGAACACGTTCTCGCTCAACAACTTCGTCGGGTGGGCCGTCGCCCGCGACAATCAGCCGCTGATCGACGCGCTCAACTCCGGGCTCGACGCAGTGATCTCCGATGGAACCTGGGCCTCGCTGTACTCCGACTGGGTTCCCCGCGAATTGCCCGAGGGCTTCAAGCCGGGCAGCAAGGCCGCTCCCGCCCCGGAGCTACCCGATTTCGCGGCCATCGCGGCGCAGAACGACGCGAATGCACCAGAAGCTGTTGCCGTACAACCGAAATCGACGCTCTCGCAGCTAGGTGACACGTTCTTCGACTGGTCGCTCTACAAGTCGGCCATCCCCGACCTGTTCAAGGTCGGCCTGCCGAACACCCTGATCCTGGCTCTGGCGTCGGGCATCATCGGCACCGTCCTGGGCATGTTGCTCGCTCTAGCGGGACTGTCGCGCACCCGCTGGCTGCGGTGGCCCGCACGCGTCTACACCGACATCTTCCGCGGTCTTCCGGCGGTGGTCATCATCCTGATCATCGGCCTCGGCATCGGCCCGGTGGTGCAGGGTCTCACCGGAGGCAACCCGTACTGGCTGGGGGCCGCGGCACTCTCGCTTCTCGCCGCCGCATACATCGGCGAAATCTTCCGATCCGGTATTCAAAGCGTCGAAGCGGGCCAGATGGAAGCCGCACGCGCGCTGGGCTTCAGCCATCGCCGCTCGATGAACCTGGTCGTGGTGCCGCAGGGTGTGCGACGCGTTCTGCCGGCGCTGATGAACCAGTTCATCTCGCTGATCAAGGACTCCTCGCTCATTTACTTCCTGGGTCTGCTCGCGACGCAACGCGAGTTGTTCGCGGTCGGTCGAGATCTGAACGCACAGACCGGAAACCTGTCACCGCTCGTCGCGGCCGGGTTGTTCTACCTGGTGCTCACGGTGCCGCTGACGCACCTCGTGAACTACATCGACAAGCGACTGCGGACCGGTAAGGCCGAGCAGACGCTCGACCCGGTCGAGCAGGCCATCGTCGTGGAAAGAGGCTGACATGTCATCCGTATCGTTGGAAGGCAAGGACATTCACCTGTCCTTCGGCAAGAACAAGGTCCTGCGCGGGGTGAACATCGACGTCGCCGCAGGCACCACGACGACGGTCATCGGGCCGTCGGGCTCGGGCAAGTCCACCCTCCTGCGTGCACTGAACCGTCTGCACGAGCCGGAGCAGGGCGACATCCTTCTCGACGGCAAGTCGGTGCTGAAGGACAACCCGGACGAGCTGCGGCAACGCATCGGCATGGTCTTCCAGCAGTTCAACCTGTTTCCCCACCGCACGGTGCTCGACAACGTCGCACTCGGCCCGTGGAAGCTGCAGGGTCTGCCGAAAGAGAAGGCGCACGCACTCGCACTCGAGCAGCTCGAGTCGGTCGGCCTGGCTCAGAAGGCGCAGTCGCGCCCGGGCAATCTGTCCGGCGGGCAACAACAGCGCGTGGCCATCGCCCGTGCGTTGGCGATGAAGCCCGAGGTGATGTTCTTCGACGAGGCCACCTCCGCCTTGGATCCCGAGCTGGTGAAGGGCGTGCTGGCGCTGATGGCCGACCTGGCCAAGGGCGGCATGACGATGGTCGTCGTCACCCACGAGATGGGGTTCGCCCGGTCGGTGTCCGATCGTGTGCTGTTCATGGACCACGGCTCCGTCGTCGAAACCGGTCCTCCCGCAGCGCTGTTCGACGATCCGGAGTCGGACAGGTTGAAGAGGTTCCTGTCCGAGGTGCTGTAGAACCGTACTCGGAGCCGATTGTGACCGCGATCACTTCCGGCCACGTACTGTCGATACCGATGCACGCATTCGTACCCACGAATGCACTGAGCAGATCGGGAGCGACACATGTCGGACAACAGAGCAGTTGCCTACGCCGGAGCCGGGAAGGTCGACGTCATCGACATCGACTTCCCCACGTTCACCCTGCAGGACGGTCCGGGCGTGAACCCGGCCAGCGTCGGTCGCGAATGCCCACACGGTGTGATCCTGAAAGTGGTGTCCACCAACATCTGCGGCAGCGACCAGCACATGGTTCGCGGGCGCACCACGGCCCCCGAGGGCCTGGTGCTGGGGCACGAAATCACCGGTGAGGTCATCGAAGTCGGCCCGGGAGTGGAGTTCATCAAGGTGGGCGACCTCTGTTCGGTTCCGTTCAACATCGCCTGCGGACGCTGCAAGAACTGCAAGGAGCGCAAGACCGGAATCTGCCAGAACGTCAACCCCGACCGACCCGGCGCGGCGTACGGGTACGTCGACATGGGCGGCTGGGTCGGCGGGCAGGCCGAGTACGTCATGGTGCCGTACGCCGACTGGAACCTGCTGAAGTTCCCCGATCGCGATCAGGCGATGGAGAAGATCCTCGACCTGACGATGCTGTCGGACATCTTTCCCACCGGTTTCCACGGCTGCGTGACCGCCGGGGTCGGGGTCGGCTCCACGGTCTACATCGCCGGCGCAGGTCCTGTCGGGCTGGCTGCCGCAGCGAGTGCGCAGTTGCTCGGCGCGGCGGTCGTGATCGTCGGCGATCTGAATCAGGACCGGTTGGCACAGGCGAGCAGCTTCGGGTGCGAGACCGTCGACGTCAGCAAGGGTGACCCGCAAGATCAGATCGAGCAGTTGCTCGGAGTTCCCGAAGTCGACTGCGGCGTGGACGCCGTGGGCTTCGAGGCACACGGGCACGGCGGTAATTCGTCCACGGAAGCGCCTGCGACAGTGCTCAATTCGTTGATGGACGTGACGGCGGCCGGTGGAGCTGTCGGCATTCCCGGCCTGTACGTGACGGGAGACCCCGGCGCGAAGGACGAGGCGGCCAAGGTCGGTGCGCTCTCACTCAGCCTCGGAACCGGGTGGGCCAAGTCGTTGTCGTTCGCCACCGGTCAGTGTCCGACCATGCAGTACCACCGCGGACTGATGATGGCGATTCTGCACGATAGGGTGCAGATCGCGAAGGCGGTGAACGCCCGCGCAATCGGGCTGGAGCAGGCGCCGCAGGGTTACGCCGACTTCGATTCCGGTGAGGCCACCAAGTTCGTCCTCGATCCGCACGGCATGCTCGGCGCGGCGTAACACCCGTGAGTGTTGGCACGCGCCCGAGCACGTGCCAACACTCACAGGGGGGTTACTTCGCGGGGGTTACTTCGCGGGGGTTACTTCGCGAGGAAGGTGATCAGGGCGTCGTTGAACTCCTGGACGTGCGAGGCGTTGATCGCGTGCGGTCCGCCTTCGATAACACGAAGTTCGGAATCCTTGATCATCTCGTGCGACCGCTTTCCGCTGACCTCGAACGGCACGACACCGTCCGAGTCGCCGTGGATGACGAGCGTCGGAACGTCGATCTTTTCCACGTCGCCGCGGAAGTCGGTGCGGCCGAACGCGTTGATGCAGTCGAGAGTGCCCTTGGGCGACGCGACGGAAGCCAAGGAAATGGCGTACTGACGCTGTGGCTCACTGACCTTCAGGTCGTCGCCGGCCGAGAAGAAGGTGGTGGCGAACCCGTCGAGGAACGCTGCGCGATCGGTCTTGACGCCGTCCTGGAACGACTCGATCGTCGCGTCGTCGAGCCCGCCGTCCGGGTTCTCGTCGCTCTTGTAGAGGTACGGCGGAACCGCCGCAGCGAGGACAGCTTTCGCGATACGCCCGGTGCCGTACTTGCCGATGTAGCGCACCACCTCACCGCCACCCATCGAGAACCCGACGAGGGTGACCTCGGACAGATCGAGGGTCTCCAACAGTACCGAGAGGTCGGCCGCGAAAGTGTCGTAGTCATAGCCCTCCCAGGGCTGCGACGACTGGCCGAAACCGCGACGGTCGTACGTGATGACACGGTGACCGGCCTCGATCAGTGCGGGAACCTGCGCTTCCCAGGAACGTCCGCTCAGCGGCCAGCCGTGGATGAGTACGACGGGCTTGCCCGTGCCGTAGACCTCGTAGTGCAGCTCGATCGGCGTCTGACCCTCGGTTCCGACTGTCAAGGTAGGCATTCGCATCTCCGTACGTAGTAGAAACAACTTCCACGTTCAACTACCCAGCCACGCTTCGTTCTATTCCTGACGGTCGGCGGTGTTGGCCTCGTGTTCACTTGACTGTTCCTTTACCTGGATACGGTCCGCGGGTGACCTCGATACCGCTGCCCTTGATCTCCGTCCACGACGGTTCGTCCGCTCGCTCGTCGCTGACTTGCCGCTACAAGTGCGGAGACGCGTGCTTCCACGAGGTGCCAAACACCTCTAAGGGCGAGTACTTCGGCGACATCGTCAAGACCGCGATGACGCGCCGCGGAATTCTCAAGGGTGGCGCGATGACGGTGCTCGCCGTAGGCGCGGGCGGATTGCTCGCCGCGTGTTCGTCGGATCCGGCTCCGACACCGGGCGGCGCGACGACGACCGGCGACGCGACCCCCGTCCAAGGCTTCGACTTCACCGCCGTCGCTCCGAACACCGAGGACGCCGTGGTGGTACCGGACGGCTACGAGCAGGCCGTCGTCATTCGCTGGGGCGATCCGGTGATCGAGGGCGCGCCGGCGTTCGATTTCGACAACCAGACCGCTGCCGCTCAGGAAATGCAGTTCGGATTCAACAACGACTTCGCCGGGTTGCTCCCGATCGACGGGTCCTCGACGGACTACCTCCTCGTCACCAACCACGAGTACACCACCGAGCCGTTCCTGTTCAAGGGCTACGACGCCGAGAACCCGACGCAGGAACAGTTCGCCATTGGGCTCGCCGCCCACGGCCTGTCCGTCGTGCAGGTCAAGGGCGAGAACGGTACGGGCAAGCTCACTCCTGCGTTCGGCAAGTACAACCGTCGCATCACCGGGACCACCGAGTTCGTCGTGACCGGTCCCGCGGCGGGCAGCGACTTTCTCAAGACCTCCGTCGACCCGACCGGCACCAAGGTCCTCGGCACCTTCAACAACTGCTCCGGCGGTGTCACACCGTGGGGCACAGTGCTGTCGGGCGAAGAGAACTTCAACCAGTACTTCGCCAACGCCGAATCCGTCACCGACACCACAGTCGCGGACCGGCTTGCCCGGTACGGCGTGGAAGGTGCTGCGAGCGACCGTAAGTGGGAGCGTTTCGACAAGCGTTTCGACCTGGCTCAGGAACCGAACGAAGTGAACCGGTTCGGCTGGATCGTGGAACTGAACCCGTGGGACCCGACCGCCGCACCCATCAAGCACACCGCGCTCGGTCGGTTCAAGCACGAGGCCGCCACCATCTACGTCACCGACGACGACACGGTCGTGGCCTACAGCGGCGACGACGAGCGCTTCGACTACATGTACAAGTTCGTATCGTCGCGAAAGATGATGTCGGGCAACGGACAAGCCGCGCTGCGCAACAACGTCACGCTCCTCGACGCCGGCACCCTGCACGTCGCCAAGCTGACCGGTGACGCCCCCGATCAGATCGACGGCAGCGGAAAGCTTCCCGCGTCCGGTGAGTTCGCCGGCAAGGGTGAGTGGATCCCGATCCTGCGCACCGGCGAGGACGGCAAGGGCACCTCCCTCGTCGACGGTATGAGTGCCGAAGAGGTCGCCGTGTTCACTCGCGTCGCAGGTGACAAGGTCGGCGCCACCAAGATGGACCGCCCGGAGGACTTCGAACCCAACCCGGTGACCGGCAAGGTCTACGTCGCCTTGACGAACAACACGAACCGCGGCACCGAGGGCAAAGCCGCTGCCGACGAAGCGAATCCGCGTGACAAGAACAAGAACGGTCAGGTCCTGGAAATCGACGACGACCACGCCGGTACGTCGTTCACCTGGAAATTGCTCATCGTCGCCGGTGACCCGTCGGCGGCCGACACCTACTTCGGCGGATTCGACAAGACCAAGGTCAGTCCGATCTCGTGCCCGGACAATCTTGCGTTCGACCCGTCGGGCAACCTGTGGATCAGCACCGACGGAAATGCGTTGGACTCCAACGACGGCCTGTTCCGCGTGGTCCTCGACGGCGACCGGCGCGGCGACACCCAGCAGTTCCTCACCGTGCCGGCCGGCGCCGAGACCTGCGGCCCGATCGTTCAGGAGCAGCGCGTCGTGGTCAGCGTCCAGCACCCGGGCGAGTCCGACGACGCCAGCGCCGACGCTCCCATGTCGCACTGGCCAGATGGAGGCGACTCGCAGCCGAGGCCGTCCGTCGTCGCCGTCTGGAAGGCGTAGGCGGCTGCGCCACACGGGTGTGAAAACGAGTCGCCCAGCACTCTTTTTCACACCCGTGTGCCGAAGGCGCCTAGCCCAGCCAATCCAGCACGGACGCAGCCGTCCACGATTGCTGCATGCTCCCCAGCGGTTCTCCGGTGAACGGCTCGTAGTACTCGGCGAAGCTGCCGTCGCTGGCCTGGCGGAGCGCTTCCTCTCGCAGCATCAGAGAGCGTTCCGTCCACCCGCGTCGCCCGAACGCCCACGAGAACAGCCAGGTGATCACCGGCCACACCGGCCCACGCCAGTATTCGCGGGACCGGAAGTCGCGGGCGACGGGCGACGTCGAGGGCGGCAGCGCGAATTTGAAGTCCGGGTGACCACAGAAGCGCGGTCCGTCGAAGAGCCGCAACAGGTTTCGTTCGGTGTCGCGGGGCAGACCACCACTCAGCAGAGGTGCGAACATCGCAAGGGTCTCGGTGGTGATCCACCGACCCGACCGCACATCGAAATCGCGTGCAGCACCCGACCGTTCGTTCGTCGTCGCGATGACACCGGCACGGAAACGGTCCGCCCACGACCGGAGGTCTCGAACGTCGGCGTGCGGCTTGGAATGCTCCTCGCCGATGGTGGCGAGGACGTCGCACGCCACCGAGAACACGGCCGAGACGAACACGTCCTCCACGGCGAAACTCATCGTCGAATTCAGCGCGATGTCGTCGTACTTCGACATCTTCATCTCTTCGACCAACCACATGTACCGGTCGTACTCGACGTTGCTCGGACGCTGCGACGCGTCGGTGATGACCATCTGATCCTCCCGCACGTAGGGCGGGACGTCGCCGGGAATCACGTTGGCGTACGCGGCATCCCAACGCGGTGAGTTGTCCATGCCCGATTCCCACCCGTGGTACAGGGTGATGCGGCCGTGCTCCTGCTGATCGCGAGCGTGCGCCAACCAGCGATGCCACCGCACCAGATCCGGCCACCGACGATCGAGGAACTCACCGGCCACCCCGCGCGTGGTACGTCCGCGCCGCCGCGCGTGGTCCAGGATTCGTTGCACCGCAATGGCGTGCACGGGCGGCTGCGTGATTCCGGACGTATGGAGTCCGGACGGCGCGTCCGCCGCCAGATCCCGTACGGCCCACCGGGCGGGACCGGGGAAGTAACCGTCGACCCCGTTGGCGAACACGATGTGCGGAATCATTCCGTTGCCCCACTGTGCGGAGAGCAACGTGTCGAGCTCGACCACCGCACGTTCGACACTGAGCGGCGCGAGGCCGACCGACACGAAGGCCGCGTCCCAACTCCACATGTGGGGGTAGAGCCTCGGCGCGGCACTGGTCATGGTGCCGAGATCGTTACCGCGCAGCAGGTACGCGGCGCGGGCAGCGAGCTGTGTCGGGGTGAAGCCGGTGGCACTCATACCCGTAGTTTGCGGCCAGTTCGACCATCCTGCACATTCGGCAGGGGAAGCTCGGGTCGTTCGGAGGGCGGAATCGGGACCCGCGTCGCATACTGATCCAATTCGTCCGGCGAAGGGGGACTCGTGACTGTCGGTTCGACGAACGCACTGGTCGGATGGTTGCCCGACGAGTCCGGACGCGATGCTCTCGCACTCGGAGTCAGACTGGCTCTGACGGCTCGCGCCGCGAACGATGCGACGGTGACCGTGCAGTCGTGCACCGTCCTCCCCAGGACCTGGCCGTTTCCGTCGATGGCCAAGGTCGACGCGGAATACAAGGGGTGGCTGCAGGAGCAGGGCAAGGCGTCCGTCGAGAACGCAGAAGCCGCGATGTCCGCGGCACTGCAGCCCGGTGAGATCGGCAACCCCGCTGCCTTCTTCGCGGAGGACACGGCCGAGTCGGCGGCGTTGACCGACGCCGCATCGAGGCTGCGCAGCGACCTCATCGTTCTCGGGTCGACAGCCGGTCCCGACGGACGTTTCGTCGCTGGAAGCACCACCGAAACCCTGCTGCATTCCTCTCGGGTGCCGTTGGCGTTGGCGCCGCGCGGGACCCGAGACAACGCGGCGCCGTTCACCCGCATCACCTGTGCCTACACCGGGACGTCCGAATCGAACGATGCGCTCGAATCGGCCGCCGCACTCGCCGATACCTGGAACGTCGAGCTGCATCTGGTCGCCTTCGCCCCCCGACGCGCGACGACGTACCCGCCGTTCGGCGGCTACGGAGCCGAGGACGAAGTGACCGCGCAGTGGTCCCGGCAGGCCGAAGCGCTTCTGGAGCAAGCACGAGAGGACGTTGCCGGTCGCCATCCGTCGCTGTCACCGACCTTCGCCGTGGGCGCGGGCTCCGATTGGGAACAGGTGATGAATTCGATCTCTCTGACCGGCGGTGATCTGCTCGTGGTGGGGTCGTCGCGGCTCGGCCCGTTGGCTCGCGTGTTCCTCGGTTCGACTGCCTCGAAGATCGTCCGACACAGTCCCGTCCCCCTGCTCATCGTTCCGCGCGGAAGCCGTCTCGCGCGGTGACCTCGACCTGCACGTCGATCCCTTGTCTGACACTGGAGGATTCATGACCGGACCCGTAGGCATCATGCGCAGAAAGCCGACCAGCGCCATCCCGGCCGCCGAAGGTGCGAAGGTCGAGACGCAGCTGAAGCGCTCCATGTCGACCTTCCAGCTCACCTGCATCGGCGTCGGATCGACGGTCGGTACCGGTATCTTCTTCATCTTCTCCGAGGCGGTACCCACGGCGGGTCCGGCGGTCATCTTCTCCTTCGTCATCGCAGCGATCACCGCGGGACTCACCGCGCTCTGCTACGCCGAGCTCGCGTCGAGCATCCCGGCGTCCGGATCGACCTACACCTACGCGTACACGATCATCGGCGAATTCATCGCGCTGCTCGTCGGTGCGTGCCTGATCCTGGAATACGGCGTCTCCACGGCGGCGGTGTCGGTGTTGTGGAGTCAGTACCTCAACGACCTTCTCGATCGCATTTTCGGTGTTCAGATACCCGAGGTGCTCTCGCACGCACCGGGAGACGGTCTCGGATTCGGAATCAACCTTCCTGCAATGATTCTCGTCGCTCTCTGCGCAATTCTGCTGATTCGCGGCACCAGCGAATCGGCGCGAGTCAACGCGGTCATGGTCGTCATCAAGATCGGCATTCTGGCCATGTTCGCCGTCGTCGGATTCTTCGGCTTCGACATCAACAATCTCGAGCCGTTCGCCCCCTTCGGTGTTGCCGGCATCGGCGCCGCGTCGGGTCTGATCTTCTTCTCGTTCATCGGACTCGACGCGGTGTCGACCGCCGGTGAGGAGGTCAACAACCCCAAGAAAGCACTGCCGATCGCCCTCATCAGCGCGCTCCTCGTGGTGACCGTCATCTACCTGACCGTCACGCTGTCCGCCATCGGCGCACAACCACAGGACGAGTTCGCCGGCCAGGAAGCAGGTCTGTCCGCCATCCTGGAGAAGGTGACCGGGTCGAATTGGCCGTCGATCGTATTGTCGGCGGGCGCAGTCATTTCCATCTTCTCGGTCACTCTCGTGACGCTCTACGGCCAGACCCGTGTGCTGTTCGCGGTGAGCCGCGACGGACTCATCCCCGAGGTGTTCTCCGAGGTCAACCCGCGCAGCCTGAGTCCGGTCAAGAACACCATCATCGTGGCCATCGTCGTCGCACTCATGGGCGGGTTCATTCCGCTGGACTTCCTCGCCGACCTGGTCAGCATGGGCACCTTGGTGGCGTTCATGGTCGTCTCCGTCGGGGTCGTGATCCTGCGGCGCCGCGAACCCGACCTCGAGCGGGGCTTCAAGGTGCCGCTGTACCCCGTGCTCCCGTTGCTGTCCGTCGCGGCGTGCATCTACCTGATCACGCAGCTCAAGTTGCTCACCTGGTTCCTGTTCGCAATCTGGCTCGCAGCAACCGCTTTGCTGTACTTCACCTATTCGCGCAAGCATTCGCGGCTGAACCCGGAGAACGCGCCTCGGTAGTGTCGGGGGCATGCCCACTGCTCTCATCACCGGCGCGAGCCGCGGCCTCGGCGCCGCGATCGCCCGAACCCTCGCCCCCGATCATCGCTGCTACCTCGGTGGGTCGACGCCGGAGTCCGTGTCTGCCATCACGTCCGAGTTGGACGGCAGCGTGGCTTGGCCGGTCGACCTGACCGATACCGCTGCGGTAGCCGAGGCGGCGGCAGGCATCGACTCGCTCGACGTTCTCGTGCACAACGCCGGCGTGGCAGAGCTGGGAACGGTCGAGGAGACAACAGCAGATACGTGGCGGAAGACGTTCGAGGCCAACGTGTTCGCCGTTGCCGAACTGACCCGCCTGTTGTTGCCCGCGTTGCGTACGGCGGGCGGCCACGTGGTGCTGATCAACTCGGGTGCGGGTCTCCGCGCGAACCCGGGCTGGGGAGCGTACGCCGCCAGCAAGTTCGCACTCCGCGCTTTCGGTGACGTACTGCGTCAGGAAGAACCGACCATCCGGGTCACGTCGGTGCACCCCGGACGCATCGACACCGACATGCAGCGTGCCATCGTCGAACACGAAGGTGGGCAGTACTCACCGGACGCGTTCCTGACCGCCCGGACGGTCGCGGCGGCGGTCAGAAACGCGATCGACACCCCGGGCGACGCACATCCGGTGGAGATCGTGCTGAAGCCGATCGCTCGCTGAGTTGCGTGTGCCTGCCGAGCCGTAGGGCGGGTGCGATTGTGAAGAATACTCCGCGGCACCCGCGGTAAATCCTTCACAACCGCCGTCAGGCCAATACGACGCCCAGCGACGGGTACAAAAAGCCGCACAGGGTTTACGTCAACGGGTCAGAACCACGTCCCACTCGGGCGGGTAGATCGTGGTCGAGCACATCGATTTACCGGCGTCCCAACAACTTTGCAAACCCGCCATATCGGATGGGTTTGGATAGCCGATCAGCACCGATGTGGTGGCCATGCCACCGAGACCCGCGACGTTTCGGATGGTGTCGAACCAGATCAACGCCGAGAAGACGGCACCGAAGCCGACCGGGGTTCCGAATCAGCCTTCACATGATGCCTCCCCAACGGAAGCATCATGGGCGTCCCCGACGTCGGATCGGCGATAACTCGATTGTCCAGACCGAAGACCGCCTTCACGTTCTGCTCGGTCAATACGTCTACTGGGTCACCCGCCGCGTGGATTCTGCCGTTCGACAACGCAATCAGATGATCCGAATACCGCGCTGCCATGTTGAGATCGTGCAACACCATGACGATGGTGGTGCCGCGCGATTGATTCAGATCGGTCAGAAGGTCGAGTACCTCGATCTGGTGACTGACGTCGAGGAACGTCGTCGGCTCGTCGAGCAACAGCAGATCCGTCTGCTGGGCCAGGGCCATGGCAATCCAGACTCGCTGCCGCTGACCACCCGACAACTCGTCGACTGACCGATCCACCAGCGACGCGGTGTGCGTGGTGTCCAGGGCGTCCGCCACGGCGGTATCGTCCTCCGCGTTCCACCGTGAGAAGACGCCCTGGTGTGGGTGACGCCCGCGGCCGACGAGGTCACCGACGGTGATTCCTTCGGGAGCGATCGGCGATTGCGGTAGCAGGCCGAGGGTGCGGGCGAGTTCCTTGGCCGGCATCTTGTGGACATCACGACCGTCGAGCAGCACACTGCCCATCTTGGGCCGGAGAAGGCGCGACATCGACCGGAGGAGAGTGGATTTGCCGCAGGCGTTGGCCCCGACGATCGACGTGATCTTGCCCGACGGCAATTGCAGGTCGAGGCCCTCGATGACGGTGCGGTCACCGTAACCGAGGGTGAGGCTCTCGATGGTCATCGAGTGGTGCGCGGTCATATCGAGCCTCCGACGCGGTTGGATCGAGTGATGAGATAGATGAGGTAGGGGGCACCCAGCACACCCGTGACGATCCCCACCGGATAGCGAGACGCCAGCGCGTACTGACCCACGAAATCGGCGACCAGGACCAGTAGCGCGCCGACGAGGGCCGACGGAACCAGTAGGGACCCCGCGGGTCCGATCAACCGGGCCGCGATGGGCCCACACAGGAACGCCACGAAGGCGATCGGGCCGGCAGCGGCCGTGGCAAACGCGATCAACCCCACGGCTGCCACGATCACCAGCAAACGCGTACGCCCCACCCGCACTCCCAGGGCCGGTGCCATGTCGTCACCGAGTTGCGTCACCGCAAGGCTCCGACCCTGACCGAGAAGCACCGGGGTCAGGACCACCAACGCGATAAGGACGGGAACCACTGCGGGCCAGGTGGTTCCGTTGAGACTGCCGGTCAGCCATCGCGTCGCCTCTTGGAGGTCCCACTGCGCTGCGCGCGAGAGGATGTACGCGGTGACGCTGTCCAACATGGCGGCTATCCCGATGCCGATGAGAATCAATCGTGTTCCGACGACGCCGTCCTTGAACGACAGGACATACACCAGCAGCGCCACCGCCAGCCCACTGACGATGGCGAACACGGACACGGCCGTCGACCCGAGCGAGAGCGTCACGATAGCGAAGGCTGCCGCGGCGCTGGATCCGGCACTGATTCCGATGATGTCGGGGCTGGCCAACGGGTTTCGCAGCATGGTCTGAAAGGTGACGCCCGCCATCCCGAAGCACAGACCGGCCGCGATCGCGAGCACCGCGCGCGGGAGACGGAGGCGTCCGACGGTGTACGACGCGCCTGGCACGTCCTGACCGAGGATCACCCGCATCACGTCTGCGGGCGGGTAGAAGGTGCGTCCCACCATCAGCGTCACCGCGAATGCTACGACGACGAGCACGAGAAGAACCGTGACGACCCGCCGTCGCCGTGTACCTCGTCGGACACGCTCGCGTACAACGACTTCGGAGGTGGCGGTCACAGTGCCGACACCTTCCGCCGCCGAACGATGTAGATGAAGAAGGGTGCGCCGACGATGGCGGTGACGATGCCCACGTCGATCTCCGCTGGACGAGCGACGATGCGACCCAAGATGTCCGCCCCTGTCAGCAGCGCGGCACCACCCAGTGCCGACAACGGCAGGAGCCAGCGGTGATCGGCCCCGGTCAAGAGGCGGACCACGTGCGGCACCACGAGTCCGACGAAACCGATCGGACCCGTGATCGCCGTGACGGCCCCACACAGGACGACCGCACCGATGGACGCCGTCGCTCGGGTCAGTGCGACGCGTTCCCCGAGTCCGGCGGCGAGATCGTCACCCAGAGCCAAGGTATTGAGACCGCGGGCCGACACCCAGCACACGGCGAACCCGACGACGAGAAACGGCAGCACCAACCAGATTCGATCGAATACCGCGCCGCCGACGCCACCGATCTGCCAGGACCGAATCCCGCCGGCAATGTCTCCGCGGGGCAAGGCAATTGCGCTGACGAACGAGATGAGTGCTGCCGACGTCGCCGCGCCGGCCAGCGCGAGCTTGAGCGGAGTGGCTCCTCCGCGTCCCAGCGATCCGATCGTGTAGACGAAGACCGCGGTAAGGCCGGCACCCACGATCGCCACCCACACGAAACTCGTCGCCGACGCCAGCCCGAAGAACGCGATGCCGGAGACGACGGCGAGAGACGCACCCATGTTGACGCCGAGGATCCCGGGGTCCGCCAACGGATTACGCGTCACACCCTGCATCACTGCGCCGGACACCGCCAACGCAGCACCCGCCAGAAGTGCCAGCGCAGTTCGGGGCAGTCGCGTGGCAACCGCCGCTCGGTCGAACCCCTCGGTCGACCCACCCAGAGCAGCCACGATGTCGTCGAGTCCGACGTCACGCGAACCGATCGTCACCGACGCCGCAGCCAACACCACCACCACTCCAGCGAGGAAAACGGCCGACGCAGATTTCCCCAGAACGGTGCGCTGCGGCCGCGCCGTCACATCGAGCGTCACTGCGCCTGGTCGGCGGCCTGATCGAGGCGGTCGAGGTAGTCGTCCAGAACCCAGGAGATCGAGAGCGGCGTCGGGTTCGACGCAGTGCCGATCGGGCCGTCGGTCGGCAGGCTGACGATCGAATTGTTGACCACCGCAGGCATCTGCGACAAGAGCGGGTCGGCCTTCAACGCGTTCGTCAGTTCGTCGCCGCCGTAGGTGACGATGATGTCGACGTCGTTGAACGCGTCGGCCTGCTCGGCACTGCGCGTGAGACTGAACTTGTCGGTCTCGGCCGATGCGGCCGCCACGCTGGCGGGCGTCGTCATGCCGAGGTCCTCGAAGAACATCGTGCGGGTGTCGTGGGTTGTGTAGAAGCTGACCTCACTGAGGTTCGTGGTGTCGATGTGCGTGAGGAACATGGCCGACTTCCCGGCGATGTCAGGGTGATTCGCGACGGACTCGTCGATCTGCCGGTCCAGGTCGGTGATCAGTTGACGACCCTCGTCGCCCATCCCGAGTGCGGTACTGCTGACCTCGATCATGTCCCGCCACGGTGTCCCCCACGCCGTGTCCGGGTAGGCCACCACGGGTGCGATCTCACTCAGCTGGTCGTAATCCTCCTGCGTCAGTCCGGAATACGCCGCCAGGATGACGTCGGGGTCGGTATCGGCGACGGCTTCGAAATCGACTCCGTCGGTCTCGTCGAACAGCACCGGGGTCGGCGCGTCCAGGTCCTCCAGCTTCTGCTGAACCCAGGGGAGTACTCCGTCACCGTCGTCGTCCCCGAAGTTCGCGGCAGCCATGCCGACCGGGACCACCCCGAGAGCGAGTGGCACCTCCTGGTTTGCCCAGTTGACGGTGGCGACGCGGTCCGGCTTCGACTCGATGGTGGTGGTGCCGAGCGCGTGCTCGATGGTGACGGGGGTCCAATCCCCGTCCGCAGACTGGGCTTCGGGTGTCGACGACGACGAGCAGGCAGCCAACCCGACGGTGAGGAGCGCTGCCACTGCGACTGCAGCGACACGGGGTGCGTGGATCATGAGTTCCTTCGGTAGCAGCTTGAACTTAGGTCTACCTCAGTAAGGTAACGCATACTTAAAACACAGGCAAAGGACGTCGTTCCCGGCGACCGGAAACTTCGACTTGGCATCGAACGCGCATGGAGTCCTTCTGGTCCACAACGAAGACACCGTCGCACCCGGCGAAGGGTTCGACAGGCACCATCACGAGAACATGGAGATCATCACCTGGGTGCTCGAAGGCGCGCTGCGGCACGAAGATTCGGTGGGCAACGTCGGTGTGATCAGGCCCGGCACCGTACAGCGGATGAGCGCCGGCACCGGACGGCGGCTCCGGGTTGTGCAGATGTGGGTACCGCCGACCGTTCCGAATCTTGCTCCGTCGTACCAGGAACGCGATGTCACCGCCGCGCTCGCGGGAGGTGGTCTGGTGACGGTAGCGGGCGAGGGCGGGGCGGTCACCATCGGCAACCGTGACGCGGCGCTCCAGGTTGCGCAACTCGAAGCCGGTCGATCGATCGTGATTCCGACGGCGCCGTTCGGCCACGTGTTTGTCGCGAAGGGCTCAGCCGGTTTCGAGGGCATCGGGCTTGTCGAGCACGGGGATGCGGTGCGGCTGACCGACAGTGGGGGTCAGAGACTTCAGGCTGAAAGCGCGTGCGAGGTGTTGGTGTGGGAGATGCAGGCGGCCGCACCCCGGTGATCAGGACAAAGGGATTGCTACAGCACCACGTTCACCATCCGGCCCGGCACCACGATGACCTTCTTGGGATCCTTTCCGTCCAGCAACGCCACTATTTTCTCGTCCGCCAACGCGGCAGCCGAGACGTCCTCACGCGACGCGTCGGCAGCGACCGAGATGCGGCTCCGCACCTTGCCGTTGACCTGAATGGGGTAGTCGACGGTGTCGTCGACCAACCACTTCTCCTCGGCGACGGGGAACGGGCCGTGGGCCAAGGAACCGGTGTGGCCCAACATGTTCCACAGCTCTTCGGCCAGATGGGGCGCCAGCGGAGCCAGCATCAGCACCACCGGCTCCACCGCGGCACGCGGCGCGCCCGCGGGGTACTCCTTGGTGAGGTAGTTCGTCAGCTCGATCAGCTTCGCGCCGGCCGTATTGTCGCGTAGCGCAGCATAATCCGCGTCCACACCCTGTACCGCGCGGTTGACGGCACGCTGGGTGTCGTCGGACAGCGCCTCGTCGGTGACTCGAACCGCGCCGGACTCCTCGTCGACCACCAGACGCCACACACGCTGCAGGAAGCGTTGCGCACCGACGACATCCTTCGTCGCCCACGGCCGGGACGTGTCCAGCGGACCCATCGACATCTCGTACATGCGAAGTGTGTCGGCGCCGTACTGTTCGAAGATCTCGTCGGGGGAGACCGAGTTCTTCAGACTCTTGCCCATCTTGCCGTACTCCCGGTTGACCTCGGTGCCCTCGAAGAAGTACTTACCGCCCTCTTCGGTGACCTCCTCGGCGGGCACGTAGACACCGCGGGCGTCGGTGAACGCGTACGCCTGGATGTAGCCCTGATTGAACAGACGACGGTACGGCTCCTTCGAGCTGACGTGCCCGAGGTCGAAGAGCACCTTGTGCCAGAACCGCGCGTACAGCAGGTGCAGCACCGCATGTTCCACGCCGCCGACATAGAGATCCAGCCCGCCGGGATCGTTCTCGCCGTGCAAGTCCGGGCGTGGGCCCATCCAGTAGGCCTCGTTCTCCGGCGCGCACATCTGCTCCGCGTTCGTCGGATCGATGTATCGCAGCTGATACCAGGAACTTCCGGCCCACTGCGGCATCACGTTGGTGTCGCGGTGGTAGGTCTGCAGTCCGTCGCCGAGGTCGAGTTCGACGTCGACCCAGTCGGACGCCTTCGCGAGCGGGGGCGACGGTTCGCTGTTGGCGTCGTCGGGATCGAACGAGACGGGGGCGTAGTCCTCGACCTCGGGCAGTTCGACCGGCAACATGGTGTCCGGCAACGGGAATGCTGCCCCGTCCGCGTCGTACACGATCGGGAACGGTTCTCCCCAGTAGCGCTGACGCGCGAAGAGCCAGTCACGTAGCTTGTACTGGATGGTGCCCTGTCCGCGACCGTCCTTCTCCAGTCGCGACACGATCTCGGCCTTTGCGTCGTCGACGGACATGCCGTCGAGGAACTGCGAATTCACCAGTTCACCGGGGCCCGTGTACGCCGATTCGGTGACGTCGCCACCGGAGATGACCTCGGCGATCGGCAGACCGAACGCCGTCGCGAACTCCCAGTCGCGCTGATCGTGCGCGGGGACGGCCATGATGGCGCCCGTTCCGTACCCGGTCAGGACGTAATCGGCGATGAACACCGGAACCTTCTCGCCGTTCACGGGGTTGGTGGCGTACGCGCCGGTGAAGACGCCTGTCTTCTCCTTGTTCTCCTGACGTTCGAGGTCGGACTTCGCGGCGATGGCGCGGCGGTACTCTCCGACGGCCAGCAGCGGCGTCCCCTCCCCGAGAGTCCACCGATCGTCGACGTCGACGGGCCAAGCCACTGCGACGATGTCGTCGACCAGTGGATGTTCGGGCGCCAGAACGACATACGTGGCGCCGAACAGCGTGTCCGGGCGGGTGGTGAAGACATCGATGGGTTCGGTGCCGGACCCGTGCGGCAGGTCGGCGAGGAACGTGACCCGCGCACCGCGAGAACGACCGATCCAGTTGCGCTGCATGGACTTGACCTTGTCCGGCCAGTCCAACAGGTCCAGATCGTCGATCAGCCGGTCGGAATACGCGGTGATACGCATCATCCACTGCCGCAGGTTCTTTCGGAACACGGGGAAGTTCCCGCGGTCGCTGCGCCCGTCGGCGGTGACTTCTTCGTTGGCGAGCACGGTTCCGAGACCGGGGCACCAGTTGACCAGCGAATTCGACTGGTAGACGAGCCGGTGACCGTCGATCACGGTCTTGCGCTCGGACGCCGTCAGCGAACTCCATGCACGGCCGTCCGGCAAACCCCTCGACCCGGAATCGAATTCGGCTTCCAGCTCCGCGATGGGCCGCGCCTTGCCCGCCGACGCGTCGTACCACGCACCGTAAATCTGCAGGAAGATCCACTGCGTCCAGTGGTAGAAGTCGACGTCGGTGGTCGCGAGCGAGCGTCGGGTGTCGTGGCCGAGTCCGAGGCGACCCAACTGTCGTCTCATGTTCGCGATGTTGGCCTCTGTGGTGGTGCGCGGGTGCGTGCCGGTCTGCACGGCGTACTGCTCGGCCGGCAGCCCGAAGGCGTCGTAGCCGAGGGTGTGCAGAACGTTGCGCCCGTGCATGCGGTGGTAGCGGGCGAACACGTCCGTGGCGATGTACCCGAGTGGGTGACCGACGTGCAGGCCGGAACCGGAGGGGTACGGAAACATGTCCTGAACGAACAGCTTGTCGTCGGGGACCGGTCCGGCAAGTGAACCGACCGGATTGGGCGCGTCGAACGTGCCCTCGGCGGCCCAGCGCTCCTGCCACTGCGCCTCGATACGTCCGGCCAACTGCGCGGTGTAGCGAAATTCGGGTGCAGTTTCCTGTTGCTCGGTCACCGGGCAAGCCTAAAGCGTGGCACTTCACCGGCCTAAAGCGTGACCGTCCGCGTCTCGTCCACCGCCCGCGGGGACGTATCGTGGAGGACGTGATTGCTGCCATCGTCTTGCTCGTCTGCGCCGTGTTCGTCGGAAGCGTCGCCGTCCTCGCGCTCGCACGCAAGCTGCCGCGCAACCGCTTCGCGGGCGTTCGTACGCCCGCTTCGATGAGCTCCGACGACGCATTCGCCGTGGCCAACCGAGTTGCCGGGCCGACCACCGCCGCCGCCGCATTGTTCCTCGTCTTCGGTGCCATCGCGTCGCTCGCGTTCGGTGGCTGGGCTGCGAGTGGTGCCGTCCTGGTCTGCGTCGCCGCCGCACTCGTCATCGCCGGGATGGGCGGAAGCATGGGTGCTCGCGCCGCCGCAGCACTGCCCAAGCCCGAAGCCGCCGGATGCGGACATGCGTGTACGTCGTGCAGCCTGAAGGACGCCTGCCAGCCCTCCTGACGTGGGAATATCTTCCAAACTGGCCGCAGCCAAGCTCGACGGTTTCGTTCTCGGGATCGTCGCGGCGGCTGTCCTCGCCAGTATTTTCCCGGTGTCGGGCACGGCCGAGAACGTCCTGACGTGGGTGACGAAGATCAGCGTCGCCCTGCTGTTCCTGCTCTACGGCGCCAGGCTCTCGCCCACCGAGGCACTCGAAGGTGTCAAACACTGGCGCTTGCACTCGGTGGTGCTCGCCTCGACGTACATCCTCTTCCCGTTGATCGGACTGGCCCTGCGCATCCTGGCGCCGACGGTTCTGACGGACGATCTCTACACCGGTGTGCTCTACCTGTGCCTGGTTCCGTCGACCATCCAGTCGTCGATCGCATTCACCTCGATCGCGCGCGGCAACGTCGCCGGCGCGGTGGTGAGTGCGTCGCTCTCGAACATTCTGGGCGTGTTCGTGACGCCGCTGCTCGTGATCTTGCTCATGAACACCTCGGGCCAGGCGACGGTCGGGGTGTCGGCGGTCGGTGACATCCTTCTGCAGCTTCTCGTCCCGTTCGTCGTCGGACAACTGCTGCGCCCATTGGTCGCGGACTGGCTGAGCCGCCATTCGGCGCCGACCAAGATCGTCGACCGCGGTTCGATTCTGTTGATCGTGTACTCCGCGTTCAGCGCCAGCATGAACGAGCACGTGTGGTCGTCCGAGTCGGTCTGGCACATCGTCGCGGTGGTCGTCGTCTGCGCTGGGCTGCTCGCGGTGATACTTGCGGTGACGGCTCTGATCGGCCGCTGGCTGAAGTTCGACCGTGCCGACCGCATCGTGATCCTGTTCTGCGGGTCCAAGAAGAGCTTGGCCAGTGGGCTGCCGATGGCGTCGGTGTTGTTCGCGGGCCAACCTGTGGGTTTGATCGTGTTGCCGCTGTTGATCTTTCACCAGATCCAGCTGATCGTGTGTGCGGTACTGGCCGGTCGCTACGAGCGGCAGGAAGTGGCCTGACCTACTGCATCGACTTGCGGATCTCGTCCAGCTTTCGGCGGCCTGCCTCGTCCCGTGCGGCTACCTGCTCTTCGAGGGAGGGGCTGTCGAGCTCACGCTGTCCGGCCGCGGTACCGGCACGGCCGGTGATGCGCTCACGCACGGAATCGAACGTGGGAACACCCCCCTCCGTGAACCCCGGCTCCGTGATCCCCTGACCGATCACCATCGGCGGATCGACGTCGGGCAGTACTTCGGCCTGGACTACACCGGCCGCCGCGTCGTGGATGTCGCGCAACGCAGGCCTGGTGCTCGTCACCCGCGCGATGAGAGCGCGCAGTTCGTCGTCCGCCAGTGAATCGAGGTGGCCCGGTGACTCGAAATCGTCCATGCCCGCCAGCCTACGACCGACCGGACCTCGCGATCTGCCCGTTCAGCAACTGCGCGGCGGTCTCGGGATCGTCCACAGTGATCACCAGCGGCCGGTTCTCGGTGCGGTGCACCTCGAGCGCGACACCGCTCCGGAGCGCAATACCGGTGCGCCCCTTCCGTCCCAGTCGCAGACCGAAACCGCCGAACTCTCGCAGCGCGCCCACAGTGGTGGCTTCCGCGTAGTCGATCTCCGCGAGCGGGGCCGTGACGGTGGGGAAGCCGAGCAGCGGTGTGGCGGTGAGCCCGCGCCGATCGACGGTGATCCGCCATGTCATCTGGCTTCCCACCAGAACGAGGACGACGAGACCGATCATCAGCGGGAACCAGGTTCCGGTGATCGCGGAAACCACGACACAGACCATGAACCCCACCGTCGTCACCGCCACTCCCACCCTGCTCGACGCCGTACGCGTCCACACGGCCGTCTCGTCGTCCGCCAGCTCGATGCGCGACGCGTCGGCCGGCAACGACGACGCGGGAGGGCGCGGGTCGTCGTGGGGCGTCAGAAACCACGCCGCTGCGGCCACCGCGATGGCGAGGACGAACGCCACGATCAGTACGCCGTCGACGGATTCCGTCCTCGCACCGCCACTCTGGACGGCGACGGTACCCACCAGCACGACTCCGAGGTAGACGGCCTGCCACACCGACACGGCAGCCAGAAGAGCGCGAACGAGATGATCGACGTGGGTCGCACGCAGCAGGAAGGCGGACAGCAATCCGGAGAACAGCAGTGTCGTCACCGCGAACACCGCGGTCATCGTGTGCAGGGATCCCGTGCGCGATTCACCGGTGACGAGCGCGTCGGGCAGATCGCCGGGCCAGAACAGGACGGCGAGTACCGCCACGACGGTGACCAGTACCGGAACGCCGGCAACGAGAAGCAGTGAACGCGTGCGAACAGTCATGGCTATTCCTGACGTAGGGCGGAGCGGAGCAGTGAGGTGGTGGCGTCGTGCGAGAGTCCGAGTCGATCGGACTCGGCGACAACCACTTTCAGTGCCTTCTGTAGGTCGGTCCAGTCGCGGGAGCCCGCACTGATCACGGCTCCGCGTCCGCGGCGCAGTTCGAGCAGCCCCTCGTCGCGCAGCACCTGATATGCGCGAAGGACCGTGTGGACGTTGACGTCGAGCGACGCCGCCAGTTCTTTCGCCGTCGGTAACCGCTCACCGGTGGTGACGTCTCCTCGGATGACCGCGTTCCGGAGCGCACCGGCGAGTTGGGCGAAGAGGGGCTCCGGTGCGGAGGGGTCGACTCGGATCAACACAGCATCATCGTATAGTTCTAGTGGTAATAGAACAAGAGTCGATTCTCAGGAACACGGTCTACCGTCACGATCATGACGCGATTCGACCATCCCGACGGTGTGATCAGACCTGCCTACACGGGACGGCTCGCGACCGATCCCATTCCGGCGCTACGGCTCCCGGCCGACTCGATGGACCCGAGTGCGGCATACCGGTTCATTCACGACGAATTGATGCTCGACGGCAGCTCCCGACTGAACCTCGCCACCTTCGTCACCACATGGATGGACCCCGAAGCCGAGAAGTTGATGTCGGAGACCTTCGACAAGAACATGATCGACAAGGACGAGTACCCCGCCACCGCGTCGATCGAAGAACGGTGCGTCAACATGGTGGCCGCACTGTGGAACGCGCCCGACCTCTCACCCACCGATTCGTCGTCCGCCACCGGGGTGTCGACCATCGGGTCCAGCGAAGCCGTCATGCTCGCCGGGCTGGCGTTGAAATGGCGGTGGCGAGCGCGGCGGCGCGAGGCCGGAGCCGACGCGTCGCGGCCCAATCTCGTTCTGGGAAGCAATGTTCAGGTGGTGTGGGAGAAGTTCTGCCGCTACTTCGACGTCGAGCCGAAGTACCTGCCCATGGACAAGGGTCGGTACGTCATCACGCCCGAACAGGTCACGGCAGCCGTCGACGAGAACACGATCGGCGTCGTCGCCATTCTGGGCACCACCTTCACCGGCGAACTGGAACCGGTTGCCGAGATCTCCCGTGCTCTGGACGATCTCGCTGCGGGCGGCGGGCCGGACGTGCCCATTCACGTCGACGGTGCGAGCGGAGGCTTCGTGGTCCCGTTCCTCGACCCGGACCTCGAGTGGGACTTCCGGCTCGAACGGGTGAAGTCCATCAACGCCAGCGGCCACAAGTACGGCCTGACCTACCCCGGCCTCGGCTTCGTCGCGTGGCGCACCGCGGACGACCTTCCCGAAGATCTGGTCTTCCGAGTCAACTACCTCGGCGGCGACATGCCCACATTCACCCTGAACTTCTCACGCCCGGGCAACCAGGTCATCGGGCACTACTACAACTTCCTGCGCCTCGGGCACGGCGGTTACACGCGCATCATGGAAGCGTTGCGCGACACGGCAACTCGGGTGGGGCGGCACCTAGCCGACCACCCGGACTTCGAGGTGATCACCGACGGCACCGCCATCCCGGTGGTGTCGTTCATGCTTCACGGCGATCCCGGCTTCTCCGTCTTCGACATCTCGCACGAGCTCCGCGCCCGCGGATGGCAGGTGCCTGCCTACACGATGCCGGAGAATGCCACCGACGTGGAGGTTCTCCGCATCGTGGTGCGCGAGGCCTTCAGTGCGGACCTGGGCAGATTACTGTGCGAAGCCATCGACGCAGTCGTGTCGGATCTCCACAAACGGGTTGCGGGAGAGCAGCATCCGAAGAAAGAGCACTTCGCGCACTAATTGCTCGCCACGTCCACCGGATGCGTCGCCAGCATCGCCAACGGCATCGGCTGGCGGCGCAACACGTGCGCCCACAGGTCCGTCTGCGGCGGTCCGATCAGATCTGACGGTAACGCGGACACCACCATCCAGTCGTCCCGCTGCAGCTCGCCGTGGAGCTGGCCCAACGACCAGCCGGAGTATCCGGCGAAGATGCGTACCCCGTCGACCATGGGGGCGATGTCGTCGGGATCCGAGTCCAGGTCGACCATCACCACCCGGCCGTCTACGCGGCGGATGCCGCGCACACCGTCCGGGTCCACACCTCGTCGAAGCGTCGCCAGGCACAGGGCCGAATCTCGCTTGACCGGCCCGCCCACGAACAGCGTCTTCGGCTGGGCGGTCAGATCGGACCACTGCGGCAGCACACCGCGGACCGCCGTCTCGCTGGGGCGATTCACGACCACCCCGAGGCTGCCCGCATCGTTGTGCTCGATGACGTAGATGACGGTGCGCCGGAACGTCGGCTCCACCAACTCCGTCGACGAGAGCAGCAAACTTCCGGGACGAACGACGTGATCGGTCGACGCCGTACGGTCCTCCGGTTCCTCCGCGTATCCCACGCGATCCATCATCGCACCGGCAACCGCGATTGGCTGGGAGATAGTGTCTCGTCATGTCCGCCGAGACGAGTGTGCGCACCCGGTTGCGCCGATCGCCCGGCGCGCTCCGACTGACCGTGGTGAAGTTCGCCGGTCAGTTCGGGGACGGGATGTTCCAGGCGGCGCTCGGTGGCGCCATCCTGTTCAATCCCGAACGGGAAACCGACCCCATTGCGATCGCGGCGGGGTTCGCAGTACTGCTTCTGCCCTACTCGCTGGTGGGTCCGTTCGCGGGAGCGCTGCTGGACCGGTGGGACAGACGTTCGGTACTGCTGTGGGCGAACCTGTTGCGCGGCATCCTGATAGGCGTCGCAGCGGTTCTGCTGGCCACCGGCGGGGGTGACACCCCGCTGCTCGTCACGGCACTCGCGGCGGTCGGGGTCAGCAGGTTCGTTCTGGCTGGGGTGTCGGCGTCGCTTCCCAACGTGGTGCGCGCGTCGTGGCTGGTGCCGATGAACTCGGTCCTCGCCACCGTCGGCTCGGGTGTGTCAGCGGCCGGGGCGGGCGTCGCCGTTGCCGTGATCGGCATCGTCGGGTCGGGGGACGCGGCCGGGGCCGTGGCGACCGGCCTGTCGATCATCGGGTCCGTGATCGGAATCGCTGCGGCAGCCGGCTTCCGCGCCGGCGTACTGGGCCGGGGAGGGGACGGCAACACCTCTGCAGTCGGGGACGTCCTGCGCGGGTTCGCCTCGGCCGCCGCGTCGGTGTGGCGCGCACAGTCGGTGCTGGCCGCGATGTTCGGCATCGGTGCGCACCGCATCGTGTTCGGGATCGACACGCTCGTGATGGTGTTGCTGTTGCGCGAGAACACCTCCGACGGAGTAGTGCCGGCCGGATTTGCCGGATTCGGTGTCGCACTCACGGCGACCGCGGCCGGGATGTTGCTCGCCGCGCTCCTCACGCCGGTACTGATTCCTCGGATCGGCCGCCGACGCACGATCGCCGGCGGGCTGTTCACCGCCGCGCTGGTTCAGGGACTGCTGATCGCAACTCTCACCCCGGACGTCATCGTTGTCGGCGCGTTCTTCCTCGGTGTAGCCGGCCAGACGATCAAGCTGACCGGCGACGCGGCCATGCAGCTCGACGTCGACGACGCCCACCGCGGACGCGTCTTCTCCTTGCAGGACACCGTCTTCAACGTGGCGTTCGTCGGAGCGATCGCGGTGTCGGCGGTGTTCGTCGACCACACGCAGGTGCTGGTGTACGCAGGCGCGGTCGTCTACGCGCTCGCGCTCCTACTGGGAGCGGCGGCTCGCCCACCACGCCAGTAGCTCCCGCTCCGCGTCGTCCCGGTCCATCGGGCCTCGATCGAGCCGCAACTCCTTCAGGAATTTCCACGCCTGTCCCACCTCCGGGCCGGCGGGGATGCCGAGCAACTCCATGATCGCGTTGCCGTCGAGATCCGGGCGAACCCTGGCCAGATCCTCCTGCTCCTCGATGCGCGCGATGCGCTGTTCGAGGTCGTCGTACGTCGCCTGCAGCGCGGCGGCGCGGCGCTTGTTGCGGGTGGTGCAGTCGGCCCGCACCAGCTTGTGCAGCCGGGGAAGCAGGTCGCCGGCGTCCGTGGCGTAGCGGCGCACCGCCGAATCCGTCCACTGACCTTTGCCGTACCCGTGGAACCGCAGGTGCAGGAACACCAGCTGCGCGATGTCGTCGGTCAGCTTCTTGGGAAACTTCAACGCGCGTAAGCGCTTTCGCACCATTTTGGCCCCAACCACCTCGTGGTGGTGGAAGCTGACGCCGCCGCCGGGTTCGTTGCGTTTGGTGTCCGGCTTGCCGATGTCGTGCAGAAGCGCAGCCCACCGCAGCACCAGGTCGGGGTCACCGTCCTCGAGGTCGATGGCCTGCTGCAGCACGGTGAGGGAGTGCCAGTACACGTCCTTGTGCTGGTGATGCTCGTCGATCTCGAGCTTCATCGCGGGTATCTCGGGAAGGATGCGCGACGCCAGACCGGTCTCGCACATGACCTCGATCCCGTCGACGGCGAACTCGCCGAGGATCAGCTTGTCCAACTCGACGGCGACCCGCTCCACGGTGATGCGGTCGATCTGATCGGCCATCTCGGTGATCGCGGAGAACACCCGCGGAAGGAGTGTGAATCCGAGCTGCGCCGCGAACCGGGCGGCCCGCAGCATGCGGAGGGGGTCGTCGCCGAACGACGTCTCGGGCGCTCCCGGAGTATCGAGCACCCCGTCGAGCAGGGCGTCCAGCCCACCGAGCGGGTCGACGAACTCCTGCGACCCGTCGGCCCCGAGGCGGACGGCCATCGCATTGACGGTGAAGTCTCGGCGGACGAGGTCGTCCTCCAGCGTCGAACCGAACGTGACCAGCGGGTTTCGTGACACACGGTCGTACTGGTCGGCGCGGAAGGTGGTGATCTCGATCTGCTTGCCGCGCCAGACCGCGCTGATCGTTCCGAAGTCGATGCCGGTGTCCCACTGATGATCGACCCAGCCGGACAACAGTTTCTGCACGTCCGCAGGGCGAGCGTCGGTCGTGAAGTCGAGATCGTCGGCCAATCTCCCGAGCAGAGCGTCGCGCACACTGCCACCGACGAGGTACAACTCGAACCCCTTCTCGGCGAATCGAGCGCCGAGCGGACCGAGGACGTCGGCGTGGTCTCGCAGAGCCACGGTCGCCGAGGCCAGCAGACGGTCACGGCGACCGACGTCGGAAGTTCGAGACGAATCGGCCACGACGACGCAGCCTACCGACGTGGTCGTACCGGCCCCCGGGCACGGTCGCGGGCGCGGTGCGGAGGGGCAGGACAGAGAAAGAACTAGTATCGGGCGGGTGTCCGGTGCCGAGCGAGCGAAAAGGAACCGCCGAGGAGTTCGGCGGCGCCCTCGCTCCGGTGAAAAACCGGCCCTGCGTACGGTCCGCGAAACCTCGGCCGGTGGCCTGGTCGTCGACGGGCTGGACGGACCGCGGGAGAAACAGTGCGCCGCGCTGATCGGGCGAACCGATCGACGCGGCCGACTGCTGTGGTCGCTGCCCAAGGGACACATCGAGTCGGGTGAAACGCCCGAGCAGACCGCCATGCGCGAAGTGGCGGAGGAAACCGGCATCAGCGGCACCGTTCTCGCACCGCTCGGCAGTATCGACTACTGGTTCGTCACCGAAGGTCGACGCGTACACAAGACCGTCCACCATTACCTACTGCGATTTCTCGGTGGGCAACTGTCCGACGCCGACGTCGAGGTAACCGAAGTTGCCTGGGTTCCCTTGGAGGAGCTCGGTTCCAAACTCGCCTACGCCGACGAACGCAAGCTCGCCGAGCTGGCCGGCGAAATGATCGCCCGAATGGACTCCGACACCGGTCCAGACCGTCCCTCGGCCGAATGAGCCCGGGGTCTTCCTGCCGCAGATTGCTGTCGGTCGTGTTCGCCGTGCTCGTTCTCGTTCTGTTCGCGTCTCCCGACGCCGGTGCACAACCGACCGACGCCCAGCCCACCGAAGAACGGGCCCCCGCCGAGGCACAGGACGCACAGTTCCTCGCGCTGTCCGTCGATTCCGTCACCCCGACGACGGTCACCACCAGCAGCCCGTCCACCGTGACGGTGACGGGAACCGTCCGCAACGTCGGTGACCGCGTGGTCGACGAGGTGGCAGTGCGTCTGCAGCGTGCTGCTCCTGTGTCCGCTCCCGAACAGCTCCGCACGGCGCTGACGTTCGACCAGGACGTCTTCGACACCGTCGGCGACTTCGTGACACTGACCGACGAACTCGACGTCGGACGATCCGCGCCCTTCACGCTGTCCATGCCGCTGCGATCCCCGTCCGGGCCGTCCCTCGACATCACCGCGCCCGGGATCTTCCCGATGCTCGTGAACGTCAACGGTGCACCGGACTACGGCCAGCAAGCCCGACTCGACGACGCCCGCTTCCTGCTGCCCGTCCTCGGTGTTCCCCGTGACCCCCTGGCCGTCGACCCGGCTGCTCCGACGGCCGCTCCTCTTCCCCCGGACACCGCGAACCCTGTCGCCGTCTCGGTGGCCTGGCCGCTCGCCGACCGTCCGCGCCTCGCCGCCGGCAATCCCGGTTCTCTCGACGACAAGGTACGACTGGTCGACGACGACTTGGCCTCGTCCCTCGCGTCGGGCGGCCGGCTCGAGGGGTTGGTCTCGGCCCTCGAATTCGCGACCGGGACCGCGGTCGATCCCGGTGGGTCGCTGGCCAACAGCGTGTGTCTCGCCGTCGACCCGGATCTGCTGGTCACCGTGTCCAACATGACGCGCGGATACCTCGTCGTCGACAACCCGGCCGATCCCACAGGGCCGTCCCACGACGGCACCGGGGCAGACGCCGCTGCCGCGTGGCTCGACCGCGTCCGTGCGTTGGCGTCGAAGCTGTGCGTGACGGCGGTGCCGTTCGCCGGTACCGATCTGTCCGCCGTCGCGGAGATCGCCGATCCGTTGTTGACGGCCAGCGCCGTGTCCACACCCTCGGACGTCGTCGACACGATTCTGGGGGTGACGTCCCGCCAGGGGCTCACCTGGCCGGACTCCGGCGTCGTCGACGACACCACCGCCGCGACACTCGCCGAACAGGGTCAGAGCACCGCGCTCGTCGCGGCGAACGCCGTCGCCGGCGACCAACCGCAGGACCTGGTGAACGTCGCCGTGCCCGAGTCGCCGACCGGATCGATCCAAGCCGCCTTGTTCGATCCGTCGTCGGCCACCGCGCTCGCGGCACTGGGCGACCAACCGCAGACACCGTCGTTCACCCCCCGCGATCAGGTGTACGACCTCGCCGAGGATTCACGAACTGCGCGTCTGCAAGATGCCATCGGTGCCCTGACCTGGAAATCGCTCACCCCGACGCCCGGCCGGGAGCGCACTCTCACCGTGGTTCCCCCGCAAGGATGGACCGCGGACGCCGACGAGGCCGGCGCCGTCCTCGGAACCGTATCGGGCATGTTGCGATCCGGATTGGGCACTCCGCGGCCCTGGTCGGTGTTCCTGGGCCGCCAAGTCACTGCCGCTCCGACGACGCTGTCCTACCCACAGGCCGCGGCCGCGGACGGTGCACCCGCATCCGTGCGGGACGGAGCGGCCGGTCAGGTGGGCCGCATCGATTCACTGATGACGGCGCTGGTCGACGACCCACAGAACGCCTTGACGCCGCAACGGTTCACCAACCCGATGCGCGAAGACCTGCTCCGGGCCATGAGTACCTCCGACCGCCGCGGCGCACTGCGCACCGACGCAGAGACCGCCGCCGCGATTCGAGTGGGCAACGTCCGCGGAGAGGTCGATGCGACCCTTGCGTCGGTGAGCATCATCGCTCCCGGTGGTGTGTTCACTCTCGCGTCCGAGCAGAGCCCGCTTCTGCTGGTCGCACGCAACGATCTACCGATCGGCATCACCGTCCGGCTGGCCGTCGACGCGCCGCCCGCGATGGAGGTCGACGACATCGGCCCGACGCTGCTGCCGCCACGGGGGAGCCGCTCGCTGCAGGTGCCCGCGCGGGTCAGCGACTCGGAAAAGATGGTGGTGCAGCTTGGCCTGACGACGGCCGACGGAACGGTGTTGGGTGAACCGGCCACGGTGAACGTTCGTTCCAATGCGTACGGTCGAGCTTTGGCCATAATTACAGCGGGGGCCGGGGTTCTCCTGCTGCTTCTCGCGGGTCGGCGTCTCTGGCACCGATTCCGGGGACAGCCGGATCCAGCCGACGAAGGGTAAGAGGTAAGTCCATGACGGGGAGCACACCACGCGGGGACCGCGCGAGTTCTGCTCCGCAGGCACCGTGGGAACGGCCGGTGCCACCCAGGGTCGAAACCCCACCGGAGCCGACTGTCGAGCGTGCCGATCCGCCCACGCAACGGGCACAACCACGCCGCATCACCCCCGACGATCCGTACTACGCCGACGCGCCGTCGATCCGAGCGCCGGGCGAGCGCGCAGCACCGCAGCGGATACCCCCACGGACGGGACGACCCGGACCGCCCACCGATCGGACCATGAACCCGCCGCGGCAACCCTTGCGCCAACCCCCGCGTCAGCCTCCCCGACCGCCGCCCGCACCCCCCGTGTCGACGTCGAAGCAGCCCGAACCCGTCCAGAGCACCCAATCGACGTCGAAACTCTTATCGGCAACCGGGTCCATCGCCATCGCCACGCTGCTCAGCCGCATCACCGGTTTCTTCAAGCAGGCCATGTTCCTCACGGTTCTCGGTCCGCTCGTCGCAAGTTCGTACACCGTCGCCAGCGTCATCCCGAACATGATCTCCGAGTTCGTCCTGGGCGCGGTGCTCACCGCCATCGTCGTTCCGGTGCTCGTGCGCGCCGAACGAGAGGACGACGACCAGGGCACCGCCTTTGTTCGTCGCCTCTTCACCGCCGCACTGACGATGCTCGTGGTCGCCGCGGTCCTCGCCACCGCTGCTGCACCCGTTCTCACCAGCCTGTTCCTCGCATCCGACGGCAAGGGAAACATCGGGCTGACGACGGCCCTGCTGTACCTGCTGCTCCCGGCGATCATGTTCTACGGCCTCTCGGCCCTGTTCACGGCGATCCTCAACACCCGGCAGAACTTCAAGCCCGGTGCGTGGGCACCGGTACTCAACAACGTCGTCGTCCTGATCGTGCTGGTCGTGTATCTGCTGGTGCCCGGCGACATCTCGCTGGACCCCACGCGGCTGAGCGATCCCAAGCTGCTGGTCCTCGGTCTGGGTGTGACCGCCGGTGTGGTGGTGCAGGTGCTGACCCTCGTTCCGGCACTGCGTCGCAACCACATCGACCTGCGCCCGCTGTGGGGTCTGGACGCTCGCCTCAAGCAGTTCGGCGGCATGGCCGTCGCGATCGTCCTCTACGTCATGATCAGCCAGGTCGGCATGATCTTCGCAACGCGCATCTCGTCCACCGCCGACGTCGCGGGACCGGCCATCTACAACAACGCGTGGTTGCTTTTGCAGCTCCCGTACGGCGTGCTCGGAGTGACGCTGCTGACCGCGATCATGCCTCGCCTGAGCCGCAACGCCGCCGCGAACGACACACCCGCCGTGGTCGACGACCTTTCCGTTGCGACCCGCCTCACCATGCTCGCGCTCATCCCCGTCATCGGATTCCTCACCGTCGCCGGACCTCAGGTGGGCCAAGCCCTTTACGGCTACGGCAACTTCGGATCCGACGCCGGCCGCCTCGGTGAGGCCGTCAGCTACTCGGCATTCACCCTCATTCCGTACTCGCTCGTCCTCATTCACCTCCGCGTCTTCTACGCCCGCGAGCAGGCCTGGACCCCCACCTACATCGTCATCGGCATCACCTCGGTGAAGATTGCGTTGTCCTCCCTCGCCCCCGTGCTCGCGACGCAGGACAGTCAGGTCGTTCTCCTTCTCGGTGTGGCCAACGGTCTCGGCTACACCGCGGGCGCCGTCATCGGATGGATGCTGCTGCGTCGCAGTCTCGCCGACCTCAAGCTCGCAGGCGTCCAACGGACCGTCGGAGTGGTGCTCGGTGCCACCGTCTTCGCCGGAGCCGTCATGTACGGCGCCGATCGGCTGCTGGGTCTCGGCAACCTGACGTCCGGAGCCGGGTCTCTCCTGCGTGTCGCGTTCGACGGCGCGCTGATGATGCTCATCGTGTTCGCGATCCTCTACTTCGCCCACATTCCCGAGATCGTGGCCGTGGTCGCGGCGGTCAGTCGCAAGCTCGGCCGCGGTACTCCGCTGCCCGAGGCCGGTCGCCGGCAACCGGGCAGGCCGGAGGCCGGTCGCCGACAACCGAATCCGATGTTCGACGAAACCGACCTGATACCCGTTATCCGCACGGATTCAGGCCCCTCGCGACCAGGCTCCACTCCTGTCCCCCCTGAGGCGGCACTCCCGTACCCTGGTGCCCGGCGGAGTGCCTCCGACTGGGACAATCCGCGGAACGGACCGGCGGACGATTCCGAGACGACGGTCCTTCCTGCGTACATCGACACGGACGCACCGAACACAGGTGAAGGAGCTGCTTTGACCGACGACGAGGCTGCGGGGGGGCGCGTCCCCTCCGAAACCGGAGCCGACACGACTCCCGGTGGGGTGTCCACCGACACCGACGAGCGTCAGGTCACGGAAGCAGCGACCACCGAGGCAGCAGCATCCCCGGACGAGGCCGCAGACCGAGACGAGGCTGCCGAGGTCGCCCGCGAAACGCCCGTCGACACCGGCATGATTCCTACCGGCGCACCCGTGCTCCCACCCATGGGCGGGGCCGACAGCCCGCGCACACCGTTGCGCGGCCCACAGCTCATTCCCGGCGCCTCCGTCGCCGGCGGTCGCTACCGCCTCCTCGCTCCGCACGGTGGCGCCCGTGGACTGAAGTTCTGGCAGGCCCACGACGTCAAACTCGATCGCGAAGTGGCACTGACCTTCGTCGACGCCGACCAGCGTGCCGGCGGAGAGTCGCCCAGCAACGTCGACGGCCCGCAGGCCGTGCTCTCTCGCACCCTGCGGCTCGGACGCATCAATTCGCCGGGCCTCGCCCGCGTGCTGGACGTCGTCCGAGGTAGCTCCGGTGGAATCGTCGTGGCCGAATGGACACGGGGTCGTTCCCTGCGTGAGATGGCGGAGACCGTCCCGTCGCCCATCGGTGCCGCGAACGCGATCAAGTCACTGGCCGCTGCGGCCGAAGCCGCGCATCGTGGCGGTGGCGCCCTGTCGATCGATCATCCCGACCGCGTGCGCATCAGCACCAAAGGCGATGCGGTGCTTGCCTTCCCGGCCACACTGGGCGACGCCGATCCCGGTGCCGACGTGCGCGGTCTCGGCGCGATGCTCTACGCACTGATCACAGCCCGCTGGCCCCTCGGCGAACCGCCGAGCCCCGACGGCACATCCGGCAAGGGCTCGGCCACCGTCGGCGGCATGGCCCTGGCCGACCGAACAAGCGTCGGTGCCCCCGTGGAACCACGTGCGATCCGTCCGGACGTGCCGTTCGAGATCTCCGCCGTGGCGGTTCGGGCCCTCGAGCAGAACACCGGAATCCGCACGGCGGCAACGGTTCAACACATCCTCGGCCAGGCCGCGGTGGTCAACGAGCAGACCGAGATGATCCCTGCTCTTCGTCTCGGACAACGCACGCCCGGCTCGACCGGCCATGCCCTCGCCGATCCGGAAGATACTGCGGCAGAGAAGAAGAAGTCCAACCTGATGATCGCGGCGATGGTCGGCCTCGGCGCCGTCGTCGTCGTCATTCTCGGGCTTCTCGGCTGGTGGATTGCCAACTTCTTCACCGGCGGTAGTTCCGACGCTCCGCTGACTCAGCAGAACTTCGGACTGACCACCACCGTCGCCGCGCCGGCGGCGCCCGGGGACACCGCTGCTCCCTCCGCCGCACCGGCCAGCACACCGATCCCCATCGCGTCCGTCGAGGTGTTCTCGCCGCAGGGCAGCGCGGACAACCCGGGGACCGTCGACAACGTGCTGGACAACAATCCGTCGACCGTCTGGGACACCGACTCGTACTTCCAGCCGTTTCCGTCGCTCAAGAACGGTGTGGGCCTGCTGACGACCCTCGACAGCCCGAGCACGATCTCCAGCGTCTACATCAATTCCCCGTCACCGGGAACGGTGGTCGAGATTCGGTCGGCCAGCGATTCCTCGCCCACACTCGATCAGACCCAGGTCATCGGGTCGGGCACGTTGACGAACGGCCTCACCGAGATTGCCGTTCGGCCCGACGGTCCCGTCGACCACCTGCTGTTCTGGATCACCGATCTGAGCACCGCGGACGGCAACAACCGGTCCACGATCGCCGATGTCGGAGTGACCGGTACCAACTGATCGACCAGGGTTCCGTCACAACCGACCGGATGCCCTCTTCGGCCGACGAAACCGACCGATCGTCGGTTAACATCCGCGGGTGCGATTCAATCGGGGGGTCGCCGGGGATCACGCGACGGACGGTGAACTCCTGGCGGCGCACATCGCGGGGGATGCCGCGGCATTCGGCGTTCTCGTGCGCCGTCATTACGACCACCTGTGGCTGACCGCGCGTAGATCCAGTTACTCACCCGAGGACGCTGCCGACGCGCTGCAGGAAGCGCTGCTGTCCGCCCACCGCACGGCGGGATCATTCCGCGCGGACGCCGCCGTGCGCAGCTGGTTGCACCGCATCGTGGTCAACGCCTGCCTGGATCGAATCCGGCGCAACCGCGTCCGACCCACGATTCCCCTCGCCGAGGACGGTCACGAACCGCCGGAGCTCCGCAATCGGACTGCGGAGGTGGAGATGCAGATCGTGGTGGAGAAGGCCCTGTTCGCGCTGCCCGACGAGCAGCGTGCCGCAATCGTCGCGGTCGACATGGAGGGCCTCACCGTGGCCGAGGCGGCTCAAAAACTGGGCGTTCCGGTGGGGACGATCAAGAGCCGGTGCGCCCGAGGGCGACAGAAACTGGCGTTGGAGTTGAAGTCGTTGAAAGATCACGGGAACCGTTCGTAGCCGCGGGGCGTCAAACTGAGTGAGTGGACACGGCGGGTGCGGAAGGTGAGGTGGGTAGATGACCGATCGCGAGATCGCATCCGACCCTGCGCCTCCCTTCTCGGACGAGCTGCTGGCCGATCTGCACGCCGGCAACCTGGATCCCGAACTGGCCGCTCGTCTGTGGCCGGTGGTGCGGGCCGACCCGGCCTCGCGCGAGGTGATCGAGTCGCTCGACGACGTCGTGTCCCTGCTCGCCGCGCGCGGCAGTGACCTCGACGCCGGTGCCGAGGTGCCCGTCTGGGTACGCGACAGGCTGGATTCGACGCTCACGCGAGCGCGACCGTCGTCGCGCCGGTTCTCCTCCACACACGCCATGCTCTCCTTCGCGGCCGCCGCTGCAGTGGTGATCGTCGCCGCGGTGGTCGGTATCGGAACGTTGACGTCCGCACCCGACACACCGCCCGCACTCGCCGAGGGGACGTCGACCGGAATCGAGGGCACCCTGGTGTCCGGCACGATCGGCCGGTACGACAACGGCCCGTTCGCGAACCCTCGAGTCTTACGAGAATGTCTGCAGGCCAACGGAATAGACCCCGCAGCCACGTTGCTCGGTAGTTCGTCGGTCACGATCGACGGTCGACGCGCCACTCTTCTCATCGTGCCGGGCCCGGTGGCCCCGACGTTGACCGCGCTGGCGGTCGGCGACGGCTGCGGAGCCGGAACGCCCGACACCGTGTCCCGTAAGGACGTCGGCTAGGTCCTGCGGGAAGGCCGGAGGCCGGCCGGTGGATTTGCGGGAAGGCCGGAGGCCGGCCGGTGGATTCGCGGGAAGGCCGGTGGGGGTTTTCTCGAGGCTTGGAACATCGCGGCGTCATCTACTGTTGAAGCCACTACAAGGCCTTTGTTTTCGGAATTATTTTGGAAAGGCGGAGATGACTTCTCCAGACGTTCACGAATTGATCATCGTCGGATCCGGTCCGGCCGGGTACACAGCTGCGGTGTACGCGGCACGCGCCGAACTCGCACCGTTAGTCTTCGAAGGAACCCAGTTCGGTGGAGCGTTGATGACCACCACCGAGGTCGAGAACTTTCCCGGTTTCCGCGACGGCATCATGGGACCCGACCTGATGGAGCAGATGCGTGAGCAGGCCAAGCGTTTCGGCGCCGACATTCGCACCGAAGATGTCGACGAGCTCTCGCTGACCGGCGACATCAAGACGGTCACTGTCGGTGGCGAGACGTTCGCAGCTCGCACCGTCATTCTTGCCATGGGCGCAGCAGCTCGCTACTTGGGCGTGCCCGGCGAAGAGACCCTCCTGGGCCGGGGTGTCAGTGCGTGCGCCACATGCGACGGTTTCTTCTTCCGCGATCAGGACATCGCCGTGATCGGTGGTGGCGACTCCGCCATGGAAGAGGCCACGTTCCTGACTCGATTCGCGCGCAGCGTCACGATCGTTCACCGCCGCGACGAATTCCGCGCATCGCGCATCATGCTCGAGCGTGCGAAGGCGAACGAGAAGATCACCTTCGTCACCAACGCCGACGTCCTCGAGGTGCAAGGCGAGACCAGCGTGACCGGCTTGTCGATCAGGGATTCCCGTACCGGTGAGAGCCGCGTTCTTCCTGTCACCGGAGTCTTCGTCGCCATCGGGCACGATCCGCGCAGCGAGCTCGTTCGCGGCCAGGTCGAGTTGGACGACGCCGGCTACGTGAAGGTCTCCTCGCCCACGTCTGCCACCTCCATCGACGGTGTGTTCGCGGCCGGCGACCTGGTCGACCACGTCTACCAGCAGGCCATCACCGCGGCCGGTACCGGTTGCACTGCATCCATCGACGCCGAGCGCTGGTTGGCCGAGAAGGGTGACATCACCGAGAACACGCTGTCCAACGCCGACGAACCGGTCGACGCCGTCAGCGTCTGACCACCCCACCCGCCGATCTGCACTACCTATCTACGAGGAGCACACATGTCCGACGAGAAGAACACCGTCACCATCAGCGATGCGTCGTTCGACCAAGACGTTCTGGCCAGCGAGAAGCCCGTTCTGGTCGACTTCTGGGCCGAGTGGTGTGGTCCGTGCAAGATGGTCGGACCGGTCCTCGAAGAGATCGCGGCCGAGCATTCCGACAAGCTCACCATCGCCAAGCTCGACATCGATGCGAACCCGCAGGCCACACGTGATTTCAAGGTCATGTCGATTCCTACGATGATTCTCTTCCAAGATGGCAAGGCTGTGAAGCAGATCGTCGGAGCAAAGGGCAAGGCTGCTCTGCTCAAGGAACTGGACGCCGTGCTGTCCTGAGTCACCGTCTGTCCTGACTCACCGTCGATCGCCGTGGGATTGTCATATGGAGGACAATTTCTGCGACAATCGTCGAATGCGCCCGAGCGGAGGGCGCTCGGAGGGGAAGGGTTTGGCGAGTATGCATTCACTCCGTCGCGGCGATCGAGGACCTGCCGTCGCGGAACTGCGGGACACACTCGTCGGACTCGGCTACCTGACGGTTCCGAACGGAGACGGCGGCACCGAGTCACCCTGGACCGAACCGGATCCGCTGTACGACCTACGGATGGATCAAGCGGTGCGGGCGTTCCAGCAGCATCGCGGCCTTCTGGTCGACGGGGTCGTCGACCCGGCAACGTACCGCTCGATCCGTGAGGCCTCGTATCGGCTCGGTGCCCGCACACTGATCTATCAACTGTCGGCTCCGCTCTACGGCGATGACGTCGCCACTCTTCAAACGCGCCTGCAGGACCTCGGCTTCTACAACGGGCGGGTCGACGGCTTCTTCGGCCCCCAGACTCATGACGGTTTGTCGTCGTTCCAGCGTGAGATCGGACTCTCACCCGACGGAATATGCGGGCCCGCGACGTTGCGCTCTCTCGAACTCCTCGGCGCCCGAGTCACGGGCGGCTCTCCGCACGCGATCAGCGAAGAAGAGTTGGTGCGACGCTCCGGACCGCAACTGACCGGCAAACGGATCGTCATCGACCCCGGTCTCGGTGGGGACCAGATCGGTGCTGTGGTCGCCGCGACCGATGGCAGCGTCACCGAGGAATCGATCCTGTGGGATCTCGCCAGCCGGCTCGAAGGCCGCATGGCGGCAACGGGTATGGAGACCTACCTCTCGCGCAGTCGGTCCAGCAACCCGACCGATGCCGAGCGTGCCGAGATCGCCAACACCATCGGCGCCGACCTGTTGATCTCCCTCCGCTCCAGCACCCACAACAGCCCCGAAGCACGTGGTGTGGCCAGCTTCCACTTCGGCAACTCCCACGGCTCGGCGTCACTGATCGGCCAGGTACTCACCGGCTACGTTCAGCGTGAGATCGTGGCGCGAACACCGTTGCAGGACTGCAGAAGTCACGGACGAACGTGGGACCTGTTGCGTATGACCAACATGCCGACGATTCAGATCGACGTGGGTTACCTGTCGAACGAGTCCGACGCCGAGGTTCTCACCGACCCACGGTCCCGCGACGTGATCGCCGAGGCCATCCTCGTGGCGGTGAAGCGGCTGTATCTCCTGGGCCAGGACGATCAGCCGACCGGTACCTTCACGTTCGCCGAACTTCTCGCATACGAGCTCGCGGCTGCACCGCAGTCCTGACGTCCGGGTCTACCGGGCCCCCACCGGAACACGAGCGTCCGCTTCGGTCACGGTGAGCTCGGCGGCGGCAAGCAGGCGTTCGAGTGCTGCCTCGACGTCTTCCTTCCAACCGTGGTCTCTGTCCAGTTCGAGACGCAGCCGCGGGAACCGGTGGTGTGGTGCCACGATCTCGAAACCGAACTTCTCGAGAAAATCGGACTCGACCATGCAGGTGCCGTCCGAGCACGGTGCGTCACGCGGCGACGTCGGTGCGGCGAACCGTGCGTCGGTCTCGTCTTCCGTCAGGCGAACACCGAACGCCTCGAGCGCTCGCACTCCTCGGTTGACGAGATCTCGTACCACGGCTTGAAGCAACGACGTGTGCAACGACGCAGGGTCGTCGGCGCCCGCGGCCGCGCGTACCGACGTCAGTAACACGGCGTCATGACTCACCGGGCCGGTGGGGAAGGACGCGACTCGAGGGACGACGTCCGGCGGCGCATACAGTGCGCAGCCGACGGGAACTCCGTCTCGGACCGCCACCTGTCCACACGGGCCCCACTCGAGCATGACCATCGACAGCCACGCTTCCTTCTCGAACTCGGGATCGGCGAAACCTTTCGACGACTCGACAGCGGCCGGGTCCATGGTCCAGAAAACGCATTTCCGATCGTGAATCGGTAGGGTTTCGAAATTGTCGAGGGTGAGGGTGGAGACGAGCGTCGACACAGCGTTTCCAGCCTCCAAGCCCTACTCGACACAGATCGGCCTCAGGCCGTCCCGACGCCCCGGATTTTTCGCCTCCGTGGCTACTGTTCCGTTACAGAATAGGGGATCTGCGTGTCCGGTGTGCGAGGTGCGGCATCGATCTCGAAAGAGGCTGTGCTGCAACGGTTTTACCGATTCTTGCGCCACCTTCGTCACAGTGACGAAATGTCCGCTGGTGGCTGTACCTTCTCGAGAAACGTCAGATCGACTTCTGGCGCTCCATCATCTCCACGATGCGCTGAAGGTCGTCGACCGACCCGAACTCGACCACAATTTTGCCCTTACGCTTCCCCAAGCTCACCGTCACTCGCGTATCGAACGACTCCGACAGCCGTTCCGCGACGTCTTGCAAGCCCGGCATCTGGATGGGCTTACGCCGGGGAGTGGGTGTGGGGGATCCATCGTCGTCACGGTCCGCGAGGAGTACCGCCTCCTCCGTTGCCCGAACCGACAGCCCTTCGGCGACGATTCGGGCGGCCAGTGCCTCCTGCGCATCGGCGCCGGACTTCAGGGAGAGCAAGGCTCGAGCGTGCCCGGCAGACAACACGCCGGCTGCGACCCGTCGCTGAACCGGGATCGGGAGTCTCAGCAGACGAATCATATTGGTGATGACCGGACGCGAGCGTCCGAGCCGCGTCGCCAGTTCCTCGTGCGTGACGCCGAATTCCTCGAGCAACTGCTGATACGCGGCCGCTTCTTCCAGAGGATTCAGCTGTACCCGGTGAATGTTCTCGAGGAGCGCGTCGCGTAGGAGTGTGTCGTCCGCGGTCTCGCGCACGATGGCCGGGATGGCGTCGAGACCGGCCTCCTGGCTCGCCCGCCACCGGCGTTCGCCCATGACCAACTGGTACTTGTCCGGTGCGATCTCGCGGACGACGATCGGCTGCATCAGCCCGAACTCGCGGATCGAGTGCACCAGTTCGGCGAGTGCCTCGTCGTCGAACACGTGACGCGGCTGCTTCGGGTTGGGCTCGATCTTGCTCGGTGCGATCTCGCGATAGACCGCGCCGGCTTCCGTCAGTTCTTCCACCGGCTGCGGGGGAATGGGTGCCGAGTTCGACGTGTCACGCCCGATGACGACATCGGCAGCGGCCGACCCCAGCCCCGAGCCCGGTCCGGGCGACGTCGGGATCAGCGCAGCGAGGCCACGGCCGAGGCCGCCCTTCTTGGTCTGACTCATGTCCTCACTACTTCCGAGTTGTGGTGTCGGCGAGCCCGGATCGAGCCGCCAGCTCGCGACCGGCGTCGAGATAACTCATTGCTCCACGTGAACCAGGATCGTATTCAAGCACCGTCTGACCGTATCCCGGAGCTTCCGACACCTTGACGCTACGAGGGATGACGGCACGGAGAACGGCGTCCCCGAAGTGCCGGCGCACTTCCTCGGCGACCTGATCGGCCAGTTTCGTACGGCCGTCGTACATTGTGAGAATGACGGTCGAGACGTGCAGCTCGGGGTTCAGGTGCGCCTGCACGAGGTCGATGTTGCGTAGAAGCTGACCCACCCCCTCGAGCGCGTAATACTCGCACTGAATAGGTATGAACACCTCGGTCGCGGCAACCATCGCGTTCACGGTCAGCAGGCCCAACGAGGGTGGGCAATCGATCAGCACGAAATCGATACCCAACCCGTCGAGCGCCTCCTCCGACAACGCAGTCTTGAGCCGACCCTCGCGCGCGACCATCGACACCAGTTCGATCTCGGCGCCGGCCAGGTCGATCGTGGCGGGGATGCACATCAGGCGCTCGTTGTGTGCGCTGCGCTGGATCGCGTCCCGCGCCTGAACTTCACCGAGCAGTAGCTCGTAGCTCGACGGGGTACCCGACTGATGATCCGCCCCGAGAGCCGTACTCGCGTTCCCCTGTGGATCGAGGTCGACGACCAGAACGGTCAGCCCCTGGATGGCCAGCGCTGCCGCGATGTTCACCGCGGTGGTCGTCTTACCCACGCCGCCCTTCTGATTGGCAATCGTCAGGATGCGACGTTGCTTCAGCTTCGGCAGCGTTGTCCCTTGCGGGTGGAGGACCTGGCTCGCCCGCTGCGCTGCAGCTCCGATCGGGGTGTCGTCGGCGGAGATGGGGGAGTAGGACGCGAACGACGGCGACTTCTTCCCGCCTCCCTGCGACTCGGCTGTTTCACGTGAAACAACCCGCTCAGCTTCACCCGACATCAGATTCTCCTTCGACTACCCATCGATCGAACCGTTCGGCTCACCGGGGATGCAGGACCTTGGCGGCGCGCTTCGCGCTCACACGACGTTCTGCACGGACCACGATAGTCGGTGAACCGACAACTCCTTCACCGCAGCGCAGGACGGTGACGTTGCGAGCTCCGAGCCGCTCCAGCGCTTTCGCATCCCTGGCGATCTCGTCCTCGGCCGTCGACCCCTTCAGTGCCAACATGACGCCGCCGTCGTGGATCAGAGGCAGCGACCACCGAGCCAGCTTCTCCAACGGCGCCACCGCCCTGGACGTCACGAAGTCCGCGCCACCGGCCTCCTTCACGACTCCAGGCTGTTCGGCCCGACCTCGAACAACCTGGACTTCGACACCCAACGCATCCACGATCTCCACCAGGTACACCGTCCGCCGCAACAGCGGTTCGACAAGGCACACCTTGAGGTCCGGCCTCGCGATGGCCAACGGAATACCCGGCAGTCCGGCGCCGCTACCGACGTCCACCACCGAAGCTCCCGCCGGAATGAGCTCTGCCACGACCGCGCAGTTGAGCAAGTGGCGCTCCCACAACCGCGTCACTTCGCGTGGGCCGATCAGCCCGCGCTCGACTCCGTCAGTGGCGAGGGACGCGTGATAGGAACGTGCGAGTCCCTCTCGATCACCGAACACCGCTTTGATCTGCGCTGCCATTTCGGGGGTTTCTTCACTTCGATCGAACTCGGACTGTGTGTGTTCCACGTGAAACATCCTCCCGGGTACTGCGACGACGACGGCGAATTACAACCACGTAATTCCGATCCATGACACAGGAGAGGCCCCCGACGAAAACGCCGGGGGCCTCCACTGTCGTGGTGCGAGGAGGTGTCACTCCTTGACGACGACCACGCGACGATTGGGCTCGACACCTTCGCTCTCGCTCGTCACCCCACTGATCTTCGACACAGCGTCGTGAACGATCTTCCGCTCGAACGGGGTCATCGGAGCAAGCTCCTCACGGCCGCCCGCTGCCGACACGCGCTCTGCTGCGGACGTCCCCAGTTCCGTCAGCTCCGTCCGTCGCGCTGCACGCCACCCGGCGACGTCGAGCATCAACTTGCTGCGCTCGCCGGTCGACTGCTGCACGGCAAGACGTGTCAGTTCCTGCAATGCATCGAGGACCTCACCCTTACGACCGACCAGCTTCGCCAGGTCGGTTCCGCCGTCGATGCTTACTACCGCACGGTCGCCCTCGACGTCGAGGTCGATGTCCCCGTCGAAGTCGAGTACGTCGAGCAGCTGCTCGAGATAGTCGCCGGCAATTTCGCCCTCCTCGACCAAGTAATCCTCGCTGTCGTCTTCGTCGGACACAGCGGCATCCGCGTCGACGGCGTCGGCACCGATCTTCACGGTCTCGGTCTGTTCAGCTTCGACGGTCACGGTGTCGTCGGCTCCGTTCTTGATGGTCGGGTCGGTGATGAGGGCGGGGTCGGTCACGGGTTGCGCCGCCGAGCTCGCGGCTTCGCCGAACCCGGCGTTGCTTTCGTCGGACGCGGCTTGCCACCCGAACCGTTCGCTTTGGCGACGGTCGACCGCGGCACCTGCTTGCGACGTGCCTGCTTCTTCGGAGCGGACGGCTGCTCCGAAGCTGCACCGGCACCGTTCACGCCCGCAGTCTCGTCGGACGGCGCAGCCTTCTCCAGCGACGGCTTCGGGGGAGTGACGGGCTTCGCGCCAGGCGCAGGCTTCTTCTTACGAGCCTCCGGACGCGCACCCGGCTTCGGTGCGTTCTCGACTCGGCGTTCGAGGGCCAGTTCCTTCTTCGCGGCCTCTTCCTTGTCGATCTTGCCGAACACCAGGTGCTGCTGACCGTACGTCCAGATGTTGTTGCTGACCCAGTACAGGAGGATTGCGATCGGCAGGAACGGGCCACCGACGAGCACGCCCAGCGGGAAGACGTACAGCGCCAACTTGTTCATGATCGCGGACTGCGGGTTCGCCAGCGCAGCCTCGCTCTGACGAGCGACGGACGCACGTGAGTTCAAATGCGTCGCGATACTTGCGATGATCATCAGAGGCACCGAGACGGCAACGATCGCCCAGATCGACGGGATTCCGAGGGCCTTCTCGATGTTCGCGTACGCGTCCAGCTGCGCCCTGGGCATCGTGATGTTCGCCGAGATCGGCGCACCGAACAGACGCGCGTCGAGGAACGAGTTCACGTCGGCCACGTCGAAGGCGTAGTTGGGAATCGTACGGTTGACGGCCGGATCGAGACCGAGCTGCCCGACACCGGTGCCGGTGCGGTTGAAGGAACGCAGCACGTGGAACAAGCCGATGAACACTGGTGCCTGCGCCAGCACCGGGAGACAACCCATGATCGGGTTGAATCCGTGCTCCTTCTGGAGCTTCTGCATCTCGGTCGCCAGCTTCTGGCGGTCCTTGCCGTACTTCTTCTGCAGCGCCTTGATCTGCGGCTGCAACTCCTGCATCTGCCGTGTGGTTCGCACCTGCTTGACGAAGGGCTTGTAGAGGATCAAGCGCAGCGTGAAGACCAGGAACACCACGGACAGTGCCCAGGCGAACCCGTTGTCGGCGCCAAGCACGAACCCGAAGGCCTTGTGCCAGAACCACAAGATCCAGGAGACCGGGTAATAAATGATATCGAGCACGGCTCTATGTACTCCTCTGTTCGTCCACCATCGCCGAAGCGTGGTCCTGCTGTGAAGCTCGGTCGTCCGCGGTGCGAAGTCGGTCCCGTCGCCGCAGCGGAACGGGGTCCCACCCACCAGGGTGCCAGGGTGCGCACTTCAGCAGACGTACGACTGCCAAAATCGACCCCACGATCACCCCACGCTCCCGTAGCGCATCCACTGCATACTCGCTGCACGTCGGTGTGAATCGACAGGTGGGCATTCGCAGGGGCGAGACATAGGTGCGGTACAGCTCGATGAGAAAGATCAATGTTCGTGCGGGGAGCGTGCGGAGAGCAGTCATTGCCGCTCGCGATCCGCGCTCAACCCGCCGAGCTTGCGGAGCCCCGACGCCACCTGACGTTCGAGCTCGGCCGACGTGGCCGTGGCCGAACCCGGCAACGCACGCAACACCACGTCGACGTCCGTCGAGACGAGCGGGACGAGAGAGCTGCAGACATGACGAAGCCGGCGCGCGACTCGATGTCGAATCACCGCCGGCCCGACAGCTTTGTTGATGACCAATCCGAAACGTGCACCGACCGGGCTCACGAGTGTCGACGCGTCGTCCCTGATGCGTACGTGCACCACGACGTCGCGTCGTCCTGTGCGCCGGCCGTGCCGCACCGTGTCCGAGAACTCGGACGAGCGATGCAGGCGGCTCGGCTCGGGTAACACCCGAGCCTCCGCGTCGCGAGTCGTCAGGCCGTGAGGGAAGCGCGGCCCTTTTGACGGCGCGACGACACGATGGCACGGCCCGCACGCGTACGCATACGCAGGCGGAATCCGTGCACACGAGCACGACGCCGGTTGTTCGGCTGGAACGTCCGCTTGCCCTTGGCCACGGTGATACTCCTCGAAAAAGTCGATGTCGTGAAACATCGGGATGTACAGGTAGTCGCGAATCCGGAAGGACTCGAGTCGGTGGTCACCAACGGCGAAAACGTTCGGCCTGTGGGATGTCCGATTCGGAATCGGCATCGCCGCAGCGCGACAACGTCACCTCGCCTTGGGTGACCGTTCGAGGGTACTGACGCCGACTGACGAGGTCAAACTCGCGCATTGTTGCCGCGAGTTCACCTGTTGCCCGGTGGACTGTCACCGAAGTCTTGTCGATTCTTTGGTGAGTTGTTACCTTCTAGCGCGGGATCGAGCAGAGTTGTCGCGCCGATGCGGTTATGCACAGGCAACTGGTACACCCGTACCGAAACAACACTTTCGGCCCTGAATTCGGCACGGCTCGGCTGTGCCGATTGCGTCAGTGCTGTCATCCGTCTTCGGGCAGAACCGAACAAGTGCAGGTCAGAGACGCGCTGACGGCACACCATCGCCCGTGAGACGCCTCGAAGCTACACCGGTGTTCTTTGTCCACAGCTGTGGATAATTATGTGGAAACACAGGTCGGGTGGCATATTCGAGCTTCGTCCGCCGCGGCGCAGCGTTCACCGAGCGCCTACGCTCTTGTTTCACAGGGGCCCGCGATCTTCCGACGGCGAGTCGACTTGGAGGCACCGTGGACGACGACCCCGATCTCTTGGCGGAAGTGTGGCCCAGAGTCGTCGCAGAGCTGACCTCCGACACACTGTCGGACGACGCGTTGTCCAAATCACAGAAGGCGTGGCTCGCGCTCGTCAAACCACTGACGCTGGCGCAGGGATTCGCGCTGCTGTCCGTTCCGTCGCCGTTCGTGCAGGAAGCGGTAGAGCGTGGTCTTCGCGAACCCATCCTCACTGCCCTCGGCCGTCACCTCGGTCAGAGCGTCGAAGGACTCGGTGTCCGGCTCGCCAGCCGTGAGGACATGGCTACCGACGAGGTGGACCGTGTCGATCTCGAAACGCTGACCGATACCGGACTCCACACCACTCCCATGCACGAGACACCCAGCGGTCCCGTCTACCGCCGGCGACTGCTCACCGAAGCGTCCGAAACCGGTGAACCGTCGGACTCGGAGAGCAGTGACTACGGCGATTACGAAGAGGTCGACGACGACCGAGACGCCCTCACCAGTGTCCAGAACTCGTGGCCGACGTCCTACACGGCACCGCCGCGCACCGCAGCGACCCCCTCGGGGAGCACCAGCCTCAATTCGAAGTACACCTTCGACACCTTCGTCATCGGAGCGTCCAACCGTTTCGCACACGCAGCCGCCGTCGCAATCGCCGAGGCGCCCGCTCGCGCCTACAACCCGCTGTTCGTCTGGGGCGCATCAGGGTTGGGCAAGACGCACCTGCTCCACGCCGCGGGCCACTATGCGCAGCGACTGTTCCCGGGGATGCGGGTCAAGTACGTCTCCACGGAAGAGTTCACGAACGACTTCATCAACAGCCTTCGTGACGACCGCAAGGTCGCCTTCAAACGGCGTTACCGCGAGACCGACGTACTTCTCGTCGACGACATTCAGTTCATCGAGGGCAAGGAGGGTATCCAGGAGGAGTTCTTCCACACCTTCAACACCCTCCACAACGCGAACAAGCAGATCGTCGTCTCCTCCGATCGCCCTCCGAAGCAGCTCGCCACCCTCGAGGAACGACTGCGCACCCGCTTCGAGTGGGGCCTGATCACCGACGTACAGCCCCCCGAGCTCGAGACGCGCATCGCCATCCTGAGCAAGAAAGCCAAGATGGACCGTCTCGACGTCCCCCACGACGTCCTCGAACTCATCGCGAGCCGGATCGAGCGAAACATCCGAGAGCTCGAGGGTGCCCTCATCCGAGTCACCGCATTCGCGTCGCTGAACGGGCAGTCCCTGGACCGCGCGTTGGCCGAGGTGGTGCTGCGCGACCTGATCCCCGACTCGGCGTCGCTCGAGATCAACGCAGCCACGATCATGGCCGTCACCGCCGAGTACTTCGACACCACGATCGAGGAACTGTGTGGGCCCGGAAAGGCCCGTGCCTTGGCGCAGGCCCGCCAGATCGCCATGTATCTGTGCCGTGAGCTGACGGACCTGTCTCTGCCCAAGATCGGTCAGACCTTCGGACGCGACCACACCACGGTCATGTACGCGGACAAGAAAATCCGCAAGGAGATGGCCGAACGGCACAAGGTCTACAACCAGGTTCAGGAGCTGACGGCGCGGGTGAAGCAGCGCTCCAAGCGCTGAGACGACCGTCGGTACGAACTTCGGGGGCAAAACCATCGTCCGAACGAATGATTCACACCTGTGGATAACACTGTGAATAACGTGCACTACCCGGGGATGAAACCTGCATCCGTCGGAGAAGTCACGATCGGTCCACAGACCCACCCCGGGAACGCCGTGGTTCGTCCACTGTTCATCCCGAGGACACCACGCCGAGCCACCTGCAACGACAACCCTTCGTCCACAGATTCCACAGGACCTATTACTACTGTTTGTTTTCATCTGAAGAAGACTCTTGAAAAGCAGCACCCGGGGAAGGATCCGTTCACAGGGGTTCGGGACTGCCCTGCAAACCGGGCAACCACCGTCCGTTCGGCTTTCCACTACGCTCACGAAGGCATACGGTGTGCTGGGCTCAACGGTTCCCGTGAGCGAACATGTTCGATCGAGAGGATCAACCGGGCGATGGAGCTTGGCAGTGTGAAGTTTCGAGTCGCTCGAGAAGATTTTTCGGATTCAGTGGCGTGGGTTGCGCGATCGTTGCCGTCCCGTCCCGCGGTGCCCGTCCTCGGCGGCGTTCTGCTGACGGTCGACGAGCAGGGTCTGACCGTCTCGGGATTCGACTACGAAGTCTCGGCGCAGGTGCGCGTTCCAGCGGAGGTCGCCGGTTCCGGGCAGGTCCTCGTATCGGGAAAGTTGTTGGCGGACATCACCCGATCGCTTCCGAACAAGCCGGTCGACGTCGGCGCCGAGGGCACCAAGGTGATCATCACCTGCGGTAGCGCCAAGTTCTCGTTGCCGACCATGCCGGTCGAGGATTACCCCCAACTTCCAGAGCTGCCGCAGCAGACGGGAACCGTGCCCGTCGATCTGTTCGCCGAAGCCATCGGCCAGGTCGCGGTTGCCGCCGGCCGGGACGACACGCTGCCGATGCTCACCGGTATCCGCATGGAGATCGAGGGCTCGTCCGTCGTGCTCGCCGCGACGGACAGATTCCGTCTGGCGGTTCGTGAACTGGAGTGGTCGCCCGCCGCGACGGGCACCGCTGCCGCCGTGCTGATTCCGGCGAAGACCTTGTCCGAGTCCGCGAAAACCATTGGCGGAGGGGCAGAATCGGCTGTCGAACTGGCATTGGGATCGGGGTCGCACGTCGGTAACGACGGACTGCTGGGCATCGTGAGCGACGGGCGACGCACCACCACGCGTCTCTTGGACGCCGAATTCCCCAAGTTCCGTCAGCTTCTGCCCGCCGAGCACACCGCGGTGGCCACGGTGCCGATCGCACCACTTCTCGAAGCCATCAAGCGTGTGGCACTGCTCGCCGAACGCGGCGCCCAAGTTCGCCTCGAGTTCACCGAGGGTGGCGTGATGCTCTCTGCCGGTGGTGACGACGCCGGCCGTGCCGAGGAGGCGATCGAAGCGCAGTTCCAAGGCGAACCGCTCGTGATCGCGTTCAACCCCGGGTACCTCATCGACGGGCTGAACTCGCTGCACACCGACAACGTCTCCTTCGGATTCACCACGCCGAGTCGTCCTGCGGTGTTGCGACCCGCCGGGGAAGAGCCGCTCGAACCGGATGCCTCGGGAACATTCGCTGCCCCCAAGAGCGATTACACGTATCTTCTTATGCCGGTACGACTTCCGGGCTGAGCTCCTACTTCACGACCCACGATCGAAGGACCCACGACCATGCAACTCGGACTCATCGGCCTCGGAAAAATGGGCTTCAACATGAGGGAGCGACTGCGTCGGCACGACATCGACGTCGTCGGATACGACCCTCGTCCCGAGGTGACCGACGTCCCGTCGCTCGAGGCGCTCGCAGAGGCACTTCCGGCTCCGCGCATCGTGTGGGTCATGGTCCCGTCCGGACCCATCACGCGTCAGACGATCGAGAATCTGGCCGGTGTCCTGTCCCCGGGTGACCTGGTGATCGACGGCGGTAACTCGCGATTCACCGACGACGGTCCTAACGCGGAGTTGTTGGACGCCAAGGGGATCGGGTACGTCGACGCGGGTGTATCGGGCGGTGTCTGGGGCCTCGACAACGGGTACGGCCTGATGGTCGGTGGCAACGACGCCGACGTCGAGCGTGCGCTCCCGATCTTCGACGCGCTGCGGCCCGAAGGCGACCGGGCGGACGGCTTCGTCCACGCCGGCCCCGTCGGTGCCGGCCACTACGCCAAGATGGTGCACAACGGAATCGAATACGGCCTCATGCACGCGTACGCCGAAGGCTACGAGTTGCTGGCCGCCGAAAACCTGATCACCGACGTGACCGGTGTCGTCCGAGCGTGGACCAAGGGAACCGTCGTGCGGTCCTGGCTCTTGGATCTCCTCGTCAAGGCGCTGCAGGAGGACCCGGATTTCAAAGATATCTCCGGCTTCACGCAGGACTCCGGTGAGGGCCGCTGGACCGTCGAGGAGGCCATCCGGCATTCGGTGCCCGCTCCGGTCATCTCCGCTGCGTTGTTCGCTCGGTTCGCATCCCGGCAGACGGATTCCCCTGCCATGAAGGCTGTTTCGGCACTGCGCAACCAGTTCGGCGGGCACGCGGTACAGCGGGCTCCGAACACCGAGGGTACCGGCGCGTAAGTGTTCGTCCGCTCGGCATCCTTGGTCGACTTCCGTTCGTGGAAGCAGCTGTCCGTCGACCTCGAACCGGGTGTGACGGTGTTCGTGGGGCCGAACGGTCACGGCAAGACCAATGTGCTCGAAGCGCTGGGGTATGTGTCGACTCTGTCGTCGCATCGTGTGTCGACGGACGCACCGTTGGTGCGGACCGGAACCGACCGAGCCGTCGTGCGGGCGGCGGTGGTCAACCAGGGTCGTGAACTCACGGTCGACGTCGAGATCAACAACGGCAAAGCCAACCGCGCGAAGATAAACGGCTCACCGACGAGGCGGCCGCGCGAGATACTCGGAATCCTCAACACGGTGCTCTTCGCTCCGGAGGATCTGGCTCTCGTACGCGGAGACCCGGCGGAACGACGCCGGTTTCTCGACGAGCTTCTGACGGCGCGGTTGCCCAGGATGGCGGCAGTGCGCGCGGATTACGAGCGAGTACTTCGCCAGCGATCGGCGCTGCTGAAGACGGCGGGTGCCGCCTTGCGTCGCGGGCAGACATCGACCGATGGATCCAATGCTCTTGCCACACTGGATGTCTGGGACGCTCAGCTGGCAGCTTTCGGTGCGCAACTGCTCGAGCAGAGACTGCGAGCCGTGCACGACGTGGCGCCGTTCGTCGCTCGGTCGTACGCGTCGATCGCCCCGGGCTCGAGGCCGGCTCACGTGGCGTACCGATGCAGCCTCGGGGACGCCCTCCCGCCCGAGTTCTCCGATCCCGATCGGGCACCGGCGGACGACGACGTCGACGTTCTCGAGGCCAGTTTCCTGATGCAACTCTCGACGGTCCGTCAGCGAGAGATCGAGCGTGGGGTCTGTCTGGTGGGACCGCATCGTGACGATCTCGAATTGGTTCTCGGGGCGGACCCCGCGAAAGGCTTTGCCAGTCACGGTGAATCGTGGTCCTTCGCCCTGTCGCTCCGACTGGGGGCCTTCGAGTTGTTGCGATCGGACGGAAGCGACCCGGTGTTGCTCCTCGACGATGTGTTCGCCGAACTGGACCGGACGCGCCGCGAGGCACTTGCCGCGGTGGCGCGAACGGCGGAACAGGTGCTCGTGACCGCGGCGGTGGAGGCCGACATTCCCGGAGGCCTCGACGCTCGACACCTCGGTGTTCGTGCCCACGACATCGATGGTGGCCGGGTCTCGGAGTTGACTACAGTGAGCGGCGACGAACGGGAGGATGCATGAGCGACGAGACATCGTCCGACTCCGCTGCGCGACCCGGCGATCCCCCGCCCGAGCCTGAACTGAAGGGCATCGACCTCGCGCGTCGCGCCCTCGAGGATGCGCGCGCCGCAGCCAAGGCCAGCGGGAAGTCCGTCGGGCAGGGTCGATCGTCGCCGTTGCGGACCGGCGGCAGGTCGCGATCGAGAACGTGGTCCGGGGCGCGTCCGGACGACCGCGATCCACAAGCACTGGGATCACTGGCCTCGTCGATCGCGAAGAACCGTGGGTGGTCCGAGAAGGTGAACGAGGGAACGGTCTTCGGACGGTGGGCGCACGTGGTCGGTGAGGACATTGCCTCACACGCAGAACCGACGACACTGCGGGACGGGATACTCGTGGTGTCCGCCGAATCGACGGCGTGGGCAACTCAGCTGCGGATGATGCAGTCGCAGATCCTGGCGAAAATCGCGGCCGCGGTCGGGCACGGCGTGGTGAAACAGCTACGGATCACCGGTCCGACGGCCCCGAGCTGGCGCAAGGGCGATCGGCACGTGTCGGGGCGAGGGCCTCGCGACACCTATGGCTGACTCTGTTTTCCAGTAGACAGCGCTGCGGCTGCGGGCAGACGACAAGATTGTTGTGGCCCCGAAAAACAAACTCAACAACTGTTAAGTGGATAGGACTTTCGTCATACACTCGGATGGCGAACGAACGAGGAACGACACGGTCGTTCATCGCACGCTGAAACAGTTCGGCCGGTCGCAGCGGGAATGGGCGGGTGCCTGCCGCAACCAGGAATGGAACGCGACAGCGTCTTCCGAAAGGACGAATAGCGATGGCAATCAAATCTCAGCCTCTGTTCCGGCCGTCGGCCGGCACGGTGGCCGGCGCGCGGACCGCAGAGGTGGTTGCGGCACCGGAAGTGGACCCCGGTGACGTCGACCTGCAGGCCCGCAACGTGTCCTTCGACTGGTCTGCCATGCGCATGCACTACTTCGACGACGACGTCGTCGCGACGCATCTGATCAATGTGATGCACCTGTTCCTCCCGGAAGGTGAGGAATGGTTCGTTCGGGTGTTCAAGGAAGCGTTGCCGTTGATCAACGACGAGAAGCTGCGACGCGACGTCGTCGGTTTCATCGGACAGGAAGCGATGCACGCGCAGGCGCACTCCGGTGTGCACACCTTCCTGACGGACAAGGGCCTCGACCCGACCCGGTACGTCGAGCAGATGGAGTACATCTTCCGGACAGCACTGGGGAAGAGGCCCACGGACACGAAGAACAGCCTGGTCGAACGACTGTCGTACATCGCTGCAATCGAACATCTCACGGCGTTTCTCGGACACTGGGTGTTGACCGAGAAGCGACTGGACTCGGCCGCCATCGATCCGACCATGCTCGATCTCGTGCGATGGCACGGCGCCGAAGAGGTCGAGCACCGCTCCGTCGCGTTCGAGGTGCTGCAGTACTTCGACACCCGGCGATCGCGTCGCATCCGTACCTACATCCAGGTTCTGCCGATGGTCGTGATCATGTGGCGCCGCGGGGTCAAGTTCCTGATGAAGAACGATCCGACGATCGACGACTCACACCGGGAATTTCGTGGCCGAGATTTCCGGGCCGTGACCAAGCGAGGTCTGTTCCCGTCCATGTGGGACGTCGTGAAGGTGTCGTCTCACTACTTCTCGAAGTCCTACCATCCGTCACAGGAAGGGTCGACTGCCGTTGCGGTGGCGTATCTCGCCGCGTCACCGGCGGCGCGTGCCGCGTCGGCATGACGGCATCCGCATGAAGGCAACTCTGCGGGGGGTGCAGAAGCTCGTCGAGGGATTTCGGGTCGGGCGGGAGATTCCCAGCGACCTGAACGGGCAGAGCAAGATGGACGCGATGCTCGCTCAGATGACGGACGGACTCGACCGCGTCTTCGCTGCACTCGACACCACGGACTACAAGGCGGTGCCCGCCCCGGATCGGGTCCACACGCAGACGATGGTGCTCAGCGAACGAAACGTGGTGTGCCACAACGAAGAAGTGGTGCGGCTGACGTTCCGACTTCCCGACGGAGGTGCCCTCGCGGCGTGGAAGCCGGGAAGCCACCTCGATCTCGTGTTGCCATCGGGTCGACGCCGTCAGTACTCGCTCTGCGGTGACCCACGCGAGACGGACGCCTACACGATCGCGGTCCGCGAAGTGCCGACCGGCGGCGGTGGGTCCGTCGAGATGCACCGTCTGCAACTCGGTGATCGGGTGTCGATCACGGGGCCGCGCAACGCCTTTCCTTTCGTCGCCTCCGGGTCGGCTCTGTTCGTCGCAGGCGGGATCGGCATGACCGCCATCATTCCGATGGTGCGGCGGGCTCAGGAACTCGAAATGGACTGGCGTGTGGTGTATTCCGGGCGCACCCGAGACAGCCTGCCGTTCCTCGACGAGGTCGGGTTGTGGGACCAGGATCGGGTGACGGTTCGTTTCGACGATGTTCACGGACTCCCCGAGGTCACCGACCTTCTCGCCGACGCTCCGGACGGCGGAGCCGTCTACTGCTGCGGCCCGCCGCCGATGATCGACAAGGTACGAACCGGAATCGCGTCGACCAGGGCCACCCACCTGCACTACGAGCGCTTCTCGGCACCGCCCGTCGTTGCCGGAAGCGCGTTCACGGTGGAGCTCGCTCGGACGGGAGCCGTGATCGAGGTCGCGGAGGACCGGTCGATGCTCGACGCCATCGCCGAGGTCTTGCCGTCGGTTCCCTATTCCTGTCGACAAGGGTTCTGCGGCACCTGCCGCGTTCGGGTCCTGGCGGGAAGCCCCGAGCACCGCGACACACGTTTGACGGACGAGGACCGCACCGATCACATGCTCGCGTGTGTGTCGCGCTCGGACGGTCGCCGGCTGATTCTGGACCTGTAAGGATTAGACGCAGCTGCCCTTCTCCCGGTTCCACCCACAACTCGAGCCGGTGAACCCGAAAAAACTTCGCCTGTGACGCAATGAGACACCCTTTCGGGGTGTCATCGTGCAACCCTCGCGTGCGCGTACCGGTAGTATGGAGCGGTACTGGAACCGCCGACGCGGATCGGGTCGAAATCTTCACCGTCGCCACCGCTGCTGCGCGTGTGCGCGCGAGTGGACGAGGCGAGAAGGAGAACCGGCTAACAGTGGCTGCCCAGGATTCAGGCAAGAGCGCGAAGAAGAACGAGTACGACGCGTCGTCGATCACGGTCCTCGAGGGACTGGAAGCGGTGCGCAAGCGACCCGGCATGTACATCGGTTCCACCGGTGAACGAGGGTTGCACCACCTGATCTGGGAGGTCGTCGACAACTCCGTCGACGAAGCCATGGCGGGGCACGCCACCACGGTGGACGTCACGCTGCTGGCGGACGGCGGCGTTCGCGTCATCGACGACGGCCGCGGCATCCCGGTCGGAATGCACGCGTCGGGAGTGCCGACCATCGAGGTCGTCATGACCCAGCTGCACGCCGGCGGAAAGTTCGATTCGGACTCCTACGCGGTGTCGGGCGGCCTGCACGGCGTCGGTATCTCGGTCGTCAACGCGCTGTCGACCACCCTGCTGGCCGAGGTCGACAACGACGGGTACCACTGGGAGCAGACGTACTCGGTATCGGTTCCGGGAAAACTGATCAAGGGTGAGCCGACCAAGCGGACGGGTACCTCCATCACGTTCTGGGCCGATCCGAACATCTTCGAGACCACCGTGTACAGCTTCGACACGGTGGCTCGGCGGTTGCAGGAAATGGCGTTCCTGAACAAGGGACTCACGATCGTGCTGACCGACGAGCGCGCCAGCGACGTCGAGATCGTCGCGGACGAGGCTGCGGACAGCGACGTCGCCGAGGCACCGAAGAGTGCCAGCGAACAAGCGGCCGAGTCCAGCGCGCCGCACAAGTCCAAGACGAAGACCTACCACTACCCGGGCGGTCTCGAGGACTACGTCAAGCACATCAACCGAGCCAAGACACCGCAGCACCCCTCGGTCATCGGGTTCACGGCGAAGGGTCCCGGCCACGAGCTCGAGGTGGCGATGCAGTGGAACCAGACGTACTCCGAGTCGGTGCATACCTTCGCGAACACGATCAACACGCACGAAGGCGGCACCCACGAAGAAGGGTTCCGCACCGCGCTCACGACAGTGGTCAAGAAGTACGCGAAAGAGAAGAAGCTGACCAAGGAGAAAGACGGCGAGCTCAGCGGTGACGACATTCGCGAAGGCCTCGCCGCGATCATCTCCGTCCGCGTCGGCGAGCCGCAGTTCGAAGGTCAGACCAAGACCAAACTCGGCAACACCGAGGTCAAGTCGTTCGTGCAGAAGGCGTGCAACGAACACCTTGCGCACTGGTTCGAAGCGAACCCGGCCGAAGCGAAGCTGATCATCACCAAGGCCGTGTCCTCGATGCTGGCGCGCACAGCGGCTCGTCGTGCGCGAGATCTGGTGCGGCGCAAGAGCGCAACGGAAATCGGAGGCCTCCCGGGCAAGCTGGCCGACTGCCGTTCCAACGATCCGAGCAAGTGCGAGATCTACATCGTGGAGGGCGACTCCGCCGGCGGCTCCGCCAAGTCCGGCCGCGATTCGATGTACCAGGCGATCCTGCCGCTGCGCGGAAAGATCATCAACGTCGAGAAAGCGCGTATCGACCGCGTCCTGAAGAACACCGAAGTCCAGTCGATCATCACCGCGTTCGGCACTGGTATCCACGACGAGTTCGACATCGCCAAGGTTCGGTATCACAAGATCGTGCTGATGGCCGACGCCGACGTCGACGGCCAGCACATCTCGACTCTGTTGCTCACCTTGCTGTTTCGGTTCATGCGCCCGCTCATCGAGCACGGGTACGTCTACCTCGCGATGCCGCCGCTGTACAAGCTCAAGTGGCAGCGCGGCGCGGACCCCGAGTTCGCCTACTCCGACCGTGAACGCGACGGCCTGATGGAAGCCGGCATCGCCGCAGGCAAGAAGATCAACAAGGACGACGGTATCCAGCGTTACAAAGGCCTCGGCGAGATGAACGCCAAGGAATTGTGGGAAACGACAATGGATCCCAGCGTTCGCGTCCTCCGGCAGGTCACCCTGGACGACGCCGCAGCCGCCGACGAACTCTTCTCCATCCTCATGGGTGAAGACGTCGAGGCACGCCGCAGCTTCATCACCCGTAATGCCAAGGACGTTCGTTTCCTCGACGTATAGGCGCTACGCACACGGGTGTGAAAAAGCGTCCCCCAGCACTCTTTTTCACACCCGAGTGGCGTAGCCGCACGAAGGAGTTTTTCGCATGACCGACACCACGTTGCCGCCCAATGGCGGAGACGGGCCCACCTCGGACCGCATCGAACCTGTCGACATTCAGCAGGAGATGCAGAACAGCTACATCGACTACGCCATGAGCGTCATCGTCGGTCGTGCGCTTCCCGAGGTGCGCGACGGGCTCAAGCCGGTGCACCGCCGTGTGCTGTACGCCATGTACGACAACGGATATCGGCCCGACCGCGGTTACGTGAAGTCGGCCCGACCCGTCGCCGAGACAATGGGTAACTACCACCCCCACGGCGACAGTTCGATCTACGACACCCTCGTGCGGATGGCGCAGCCGTGGTCGCTGCGGTACCCACTCGTGGACGGGCAGGGCAACTTCGGGTCGCGCGGCAACGACGGGGCAGCCGCGATGCGCTACTGCGTCACCGGCGACACGGTGGTGCGCCTTCCCATGGGACAGAGTGTTCGCATCGCCGATATCGTTCCGGGAGCGGCGGCGAACAGCGACAACGAGATCGACCTCAAGGTTCTCGATCGCCACGGTGATGCCGTGCGCGCCGACGCCCTCTTTCATTCCGGTACACATCGCACTCTGCAGCTCACCACCAAGGAGGGCTACGAAGTCACGGGAACGGCGAACCACCCGGTTCTGTGCCTGGTCGATGTCGGCGGCGTTCCCGCCCTGCTGTGGAAGCTGCTGGAAGAGATCACCCCTTCTGATCACGTTGCGATGCAGCGGGTACCGGCGCAGGAGCTCGGTTCCTCCGACTGGTCCGAGGTAGCACTTGCCATGCTGTTCGGGGCATTCGTCAGCGAGGGTTTCGCCTCGCAGACGCGTGCCGGGTTCAACAACGTGGACGCCGAGTTCTTCAAGACGGTCGTTGCCGCCTACGACACCGCGGTCGGCGGTCCGCGCTACACCTACGAGCGCACCATCGCCTCGGGGTCGCGCTTGCACGAGCTCGACATCCAGAACATGGCAGCGTTCGCGGCGTCGCCGCTCGGTGTCCTCATGGGGCACCGCAGTGCAGCGAAATCCATCCCCGAGGTCGTCTGGCAGATGCCGACCAGCCTCAAGCGGGTGTTTCTTCAGGCGCTGTTCGAGGGCGACGGTTCGTGTTCCGTGCTGCCGCGCAACACCATTCAGGTGTCGTACTCGACGCGCAGTCCGCAGCTGGCCAAGGACGTGCAGCAGATGCTGCTCGAGTTCGGCGTGGTCAGCAAGCGGTACCTGCACGCGACGGGCGAGCACAAGGTAGTCGTCAGCAGTCGACGCGAAGCGCGCTTCTTCGCAACCCGCATCGGGTTCGGCGGTGTCAAGCAGACCAAGCTGAGGGCGCTTCTCTCCGATGCCGCGCTGGCGAGCCCGGAATCGGAGTCGCGTTCGATGAGCGCCGACCGCGTGCCCGGTCTGGCCGAGTTCCTTCGTGCCCACGGTGCTTCCGACTCGAAGAACCGACATTGGTTGGCGCGGAACAACATCGACCGCCTGTCGCGGTGGGAGCACCGCAGCGCGGAGATCCTGGGCCACATCACCGACATCGATGCCGCAACCATCGCCATGGAGTTGACGGACGGCCGTTTCTATTACGCGCCGGTCAAGTCGGTTGTCGAGGCCGGTGAGGTTCCGGTCTACAGCATCCGCGTCGATACCGACGATCACTCGTTCGTCACGAACGGATTCGTCAGTCACAACACCGAATGCCGCCTCACCCCCCTCGCCATGGAGATGCTCGCCGACATCGGCGAGGAGACAGTCGATTTCACGCCGAACTACGACGGCCGCACCCTCGAGCCGACGGTTCTGCCCAGCCGTTTTCCGAACCTGCTCGCCAACGGTTCCGGCGGCATCGCCGTCGGTATGGCGACAAACGTTCCGCCGCACAATCTTCGAGAGCTCGCGGACGCCGTCTACTGGGCGCTCGACAACTTCGAAGCGAGTGAGGAAGAGACGCTCGAAGCGTGCATGGAGCGGGTCAAGGGACCCGACTTCCCCACGCACGGATTGATCGTCGGCGGCCAGGGGATCGACGACGCCTACCGCACCGGCCGCGGATCGGTGCGCATGCGCGGTGTGGTCGACATCGAGGAGGACAGCCGCGGCACCACGACCATCGTCATCACCGAGCTGCCCTTCCAGGTCAACCCGGACAACATGATCGCCTCGATCGCGGAGCAGCTCAAAGACGGCAAGATCGCCGGTATTTCGGACATCGAGGATCAGTCGTCCGATCGCGTCGGTATGCGCATCGTGGTGAAACTGCGCCGCGACGCCGTCGCGAAAGTGGTGCTGAACAACCTCTACAAGCACAGCCAGCTGCAGACGAGTTTCGGCGTCAACATGTTGTCCATCGTCGACGGTGTGCCGCGAACGTTGCGTCTGGATCAGATGATTCGGCTCTACGTCACCCACCAGCTCGATGTCATCGTTCGACGGACCCGGTACCGCCTGCGTAAAGCCGAGGAGCGGGCCCACATCCTGCGCGGTCTCGTGAAGGCGCTCGACGCCCTCGACGAAGTGATCGCCTTGATTCGTCGGTCACCGGACGCCGACCAGGCCAAGACCGGCCTGATCGAGCTGCTCGATGTCGACGAGATTCAGGCCGACGCGATTCTCGCCATGCAGCTGCGTCGACTCGCGGCGCTCGAGCGTCAGAAGATCATCGACGAGTTGGCCACGATCGAGCTCGAGATTGCCGACCTGGAAGACATCCTGGCCAAGCCCGAACGCCAGCGGTCGATCGTGCGGGACGAGCTGAAGGCCATCGTCGACAAGTTCGGCGACGACCGTCGCACCCGCATCATCGCCTCCGACGGCGACGTCACCGACGAGGATCTGATAGCGCGCGAATCCGTCGTCGTGACGATCACGGAGACCGGCTACGCCAAGCGGACCCGAACAGACCTGTACCGCTCGCAGAAGCGTGGTGGCAAGGGGGTGCAGGGGGCCGGCCTCAAGCAGGACGACATCGTGAGCAAGTTCTTCGTCTGCTCGACGCACGACTGGATCCTGTTCTTCACCACCAAGGGCCGCGTCTACCGCGCCAAGGCGTACGAGCTGCCCGAGGCGTCGAGGACGGCGCGCGGTCAGCACGTTGCGAACCTGCTGGCGTTCCAGCCGGACGAGCGCATTGCGCAGGTCATCCAGATTCAGACATATCAGGATTCGCCGTACCTCGTGCTCGCCACGAAGGGTGGTCTGGTCAAGAAGTCCAAGCTCGAGGACTTCGACTCCAACCGTTCGGGCGGCATCGTCGCGGTCAATCTTCGCGGTGAGGACGAGCTGGTCGGGGCCGTGCTGTGCAGCTCGGACGACGACCTGCTGTTGGTCTCTGCGCTCGGCCAGTCGATCCGTTTCTCCGCGACGGACGAGGTGCTGCGCCCGATGGGCCGCGCCACATCCGGCGTGCAGGGCATGCGGTTCAACGGCGAGGACCAGCTGCTGTCGCTCAACGTCGTCAAGGAAGGCATGTTCCTTCTCGTCGCGACCTCGGGTGGATACTCCAAGCGCACCGCGATGGAGGATTACCCGCAGCAGGGGCGTGGCGGTAAGGGAGTGCTGACGATCCAGTACGACCCCCGTCGTGGCACCCTAGTAGGCGCGCTCATCGTCGACGACGATGACGAGCTCTACGCGATCACGTCCAGCGGCGGTGTCATCCGCACTGCCGCGAAGCAGGTTCGAAAGGCGGGGCGCCAGACCAAGGGCGTCCGGTTGATGAACCTGGGTGAAGGCGACACCCTTCTTGCGATCGCACGTAATGCCGATGAAGTCGACGAAGTCGAGGGGTCGTAGGTGAGTTCCAACCAGCCCAGCCAGCCGAGCAACGGCCGGCCGGATACAGAGCAGCAGCCCGAGCAGCCCACGCGGGAGAACGACCAGCCGGGAGCGTCCAACGCGAGCGCGCCGGCTCCGTCGTTGCCCGCTCACCAGGGGCCGCCGCAGGGACAGCGACCGGCCAGCCGTCCGCGTCCGCCGCAAGGTCCGAATCAGGGTGCGCCGCAGGGACCGAATCAGGGTCCGCCGCAGCGTCACGCTCCGACGCAGCAGCGGCCCCCGATGCAGCAGAACCCGTCGACGTCCGGCGGAGGACCTCCATGGCAGCGCGGGCCACAGCAGCCGTCGGGTGACGCGGTGCGACCGGACCAGGCTCCGCCCACGCAGCAGCAACCGCAGACGAATCTGCAGCAGCGGACCACATCGATTCCCGGTCAGGCGCCGTACGCCGCTGCGGGTGGCGCCGACGATCGCACCCGTGACCGGAGCCGCGAGGAAGCGAAGACCAAGGCCGCGGTGATCGACGGGCCGACGCGCAACATCGCCCGAAACGATCTCCCCACGGACATGCCGGACCTGTCGTCGGTCCGTCACCCGTCGCCCGAGCCTCAAGCAGCCCGTCCCGCCGCTGCGGTTGCGGTGGCTCCGGACGCGGCGGGCGACCCGCTGCGCGCGACCGTGCAGATCCGCAAGCTGGATCCCTGGTCGATGCTCAAGCTGTCCTTGGTGATCTCGGTTTCGTTGTTCTTCGTGTGGATGGTGGCCGTCGGCCTCCTCTACGCCGTGCTCGACGGCATGGGCGTGTGGGACCGGTTGAACAACGCGTTCACCGACATCGTCGCCAATTCCGGTGATTCGGGCCTGGTGTCCGCCGGCCAGATCTTCGGCTATGCGGCCGTCATCGGGCTGATCAACGTGGTGTTGTTCACGGCACTCACGACGATCGGATCGTTCATCTACAACCTGTCGTCCGACCTGGTCGGCGGTCTGGAAGTGACGCTGGCCGACCGGGACTGAGGCGTTTTGGTCTTCGCCCCACCCGTGCGGTAATCTCGTCCCTCGGTTCGAGATACGTCGCGATCCATGCATCACGGGCCTATAGCTCAGGCGGTTAGAGCGCTTCCCTGATAAGGAAGAGGTCGGAGGTTCAAGTCCTCCTAGGCCCACCCGGCGGTTCGTCGCCGAGAAAGGATCATCTCCGATGAGATTGTTCTTCTCGGCATCGGCCGTGGTGTCAGTAGCGGTCACCGTGGTTGCGGTTCGGTTCATTCGTGCCGAAGCAGCCGTGTGGCATCGTCTTTCGGACGCCGACCCGGGGCCTTAGCTCAGTTGGTAGAGCGCTGCCTTTGCAAGGCAGATGTCAGGAGTTCGAATCTCCTAGGCTCCACAATTGCGTCACGGAATGGTCTCCCGGTAATGGGGGGCCATTTTTCGTTCGCCAGATGCGTCCAAATCCCGACTGTCCCCGATAATGATGCTGTGACGGGAGGCAGGCTGGGCGACGCGGCCACAGCGATGCTCGGCTACCTGCTCGTGACGTCCGTTCTCTTCGTCGCCGCCGGCGCGTCGTTCTTCGGCTCGGGCCTCGACGCGAACGGTTGGCGGATGGTTCTCGCCGGGGTACTCGGCTTCGCCGCGGCCGGCGTCGTCTGGTCCGCGCCGTTGCGCGGGCGAGTGCTGGGCGGCGTTACCAGTGTCGCGATCGCCGCTCTGTGCGTGTCGTTCTCGGCCACGGACGACTACGTGACACACCTGACGTGCGTCCTCGCCGCCATGTTCCTCGGGATGCACGTCGGCGCGTACTGGCCCGAACGATCCGGGTGGGCGTGGACGTCGGTTCTGACCGTTGCCGTGGTGTGTTCGTCGGCGGCCTCGTCGTTCGACGCCCCGTGGGTGATGTATCCACTGATCGCTCTGGCCGTGGTCGGATCCGCGGAGACGTTCGGCGCGTTCGCCCGCCAGATGCGCCACTCCGCATCCCACGATCCGCTGACGGGTCTGCTGAACCGCCAAGGACTCGAGCGCGCCGTGGAGAAGACCCTGCCGGTGTTCGCCGCGCGCGGACTACCGGTCAGCATGGCCGTGCTGGATCTCGACAACTTCAAGGCCATCAACGACGAGTACGGGCACATCGCCGGCGACGTTCTGCTGAACCGCGTCGCGGCGGCGTGGAGATCGGAGTTGCGGCGCAGCGACGTACTGGGACGGCTCGGCGGAGACGAGTTCGTCCTCTTCATGCCCGGCGTGCGCGAAGAGGAGGCACAGGAACTGCTCGGCGCCCTGCGCGCGTCGCATCCGGCCGAATGGAGCTACGGGGTGGTCTGCATGCCTACGGTGCGGCGATGGTCGGAGATCTATCGAGCGGCCGACGCGGAGCTGTATCGCGCGAAGCGAGCCCGTCCGGCGAAGTCACCGGACGTGTGACGTCGGTCCGTAGGTGACACGTCTGACGAGCGTCTCGAACGGTCCCCTCGACCCCGACCTCTGTATTCGGTGGGCGAGCAGAACCGTGAACACCCAGGTGGCGACGGCAAGGAGGGCGACGCCGAGGACGGACAGATCGTCGGACAGGTCGAGCAACGCGGGAGTGAAAGCCACCGTCCAGACCACCGACTGCGTGAGATAGCAGGTCATCGACCGCTGGCCCGTTGCTCGGATGGCCTCGACGACGCGGCCGCGGGGGACACGCCGCCCGATGAGCGTCACGATCGCCGCGTAACCGAGTCCTCCCAGCAGTCCGGACACGTCGTGCAGCGGCCCGATCACGTTGCGCGTCGATGCGTCCGGTAGCGGCAGCACATCGAGGTGAACCAGAGCAACCGGCTGAGCGGCGAGGACCGCCACGACGATGCCGACGGCCGCGACCGTGCGCAGCAAGGCAAGGTGCTGTTCGGGTCGCTCGAGGATTCGCCGACGGCCGGCCCAGAGCCCGACTGCGAAGGGGGCGAGGAACCCGATCGGCCCCAGCGTCGCGACGAATGCCGAGACCTCGGCTCGGCCCACGATGTCGGCCCATGTCCGGGGCAGGGCCGACGGATCGGGGCCGAGTACGGACGTGGCCAGACTGTCGGCGGACGGTAGCGCAATCAGCACCAGCATCGCCCCGGCGACGAGCAGCAGCCACCGGCCACGCCAGTGCACCATCCAGGCGCCGACGAGGAGCAGGACGCCGTACGCGGTCAGGATGTCGCCCGCGTAGAGCAGGGTCGCGTGCAAGAAGCCGACCACGATCAGCACCAGAGCCCTGCGCCAGAGGAGCCGGCGGACCGTCCGGCGGGGCGCATCGCCCTGGCGGCGGACGATCTGGGCCACGCCGTACCCGAAGAGCAGCCCGAACATCGGGAACGAGCGTCCGTCGACGAACGTGGTGATCAGCCAGGCGACCACACCGTCGACAGTCCCCCCGCCATACGGGTAGCCACCGAAATAGCCGTGCGCAACCAGGAAATAGTGCGAGTTGGCCAACGCGATGAACAGCAACATGAACCCGCGGGCCAGATCGGGGCCGAGGGCACGTTCTCGGGCCGCGGTGGGAACTGCAACGAACGTCATGCATCAACGATGGAGCACTGCGCGTCTCGGCGGTATCGGCCGAAAGTCGCGTTCTCGAGCCTGTGGACAAGCATCGGCGGCGAACCCGGCCGCCGTCGTCTACTCGACTTCATGACCGAGAACATGCTGGATTCGCGCCGGTGGGCACCCCACACCATCCGCGCGGCTGCCGCGGCCGTCGACGACGGCCGACTGCACCTGACGACACTCACGGACCGTCTCGACGACGTCGGACGGCTCGACGGGTGGAGCGGCACCGCGGCCGATGCCGCGCGCGCAGTAGTGCGCGGAGCGGTGGGCGAGCTGCGAGAGTCGCTGCGGGACGCCGACATCGTGCGCCGAGCGCTGACCGACGCCGCCGACGACATCGAGTCGATCCTGCCGCTAGGTCTCGTGGGGAATTTGTCGGCAGCCCTCGCTCGCCTGCAGGTGGTGGAGGGGACCCTCGTCGACACGCTGTCTGCCGTCGATCCGGATCCGCTTCCGACGGCCGTAGCGCGCGACGAGGCGAATCGGCGGCTCCTCGTCGCCGAGCGCGCTCGACTGCTGGCCGAAGCCGACCGTCTGCGAAACACGCTCCATGACAACGTGTTCGGAGGACTAATCAGTAACGCGGACGCGGGACTGGAACAGACCGAGAGAAGACTGCATGCCCTCGATTCGATCGAAGCCGTGCTGGACAAGGGAAACCGACAGCTTCTCCTGCTCGACAACTCCGGGGAGAAGGAGACGATCGCAGCGATCGCAGTCGGCGACGTGGACTCCGCTGCGAACGTCGCGGTGTTCGTACCCGGACTCGGGTCCACAGTGCAGGACAGCATCGGCAGGTACGACGCCGAAGTGGCAGGCATCGTGGGACCGGGCGACGCGGGGGTCACGTGGCTCGGATACGAAGCGCCACAACTGGGTTGGAGCTTGCTCGATCCCGATACCAGCGTGCTGTCGGGGCGCTCCGCCGATGTCGCGGGAGACGCTCTGGCGACGTTTCTGGACGGCCTGCCGGCGGATTCGCACACCACCGCCGTCGGGCATTCCTACGGTTCGGTGGTGGTGGCGGACGCACTGACGTCGGACACGGCCGTCGACGACGTGGTGCTGATGGGCTCCCCGGGTGTCGACGTCCGCAGCGCGGCCGACCTGAACGCCGGGAACGTCTACGTGATCGAGTCACCGACCGACGCGGTCGCCGACACCGGATGGTTCGGCCGGGACCCGAATCTGCTGCCCGGCGCTCGGGTACTGGCGTCGACCGGGGCCGACGGGCACGGCCAGTATCTCGACGCCGGGACGGTGAGTGCGGCCAACGTGGCCGCCGTCGTCTCGGGCGCACCGACCACACCCGCTCGGGTACGCGTGGACGCCGGCGACGTGCTGCGGGTGCTGCTGGGACTGGCCTTCTAGACTGTGGGGCTCACGGCTGCGCCGTTGGTCGAGGGTGTGCCCAGGCTCGGGGGTGCGTCGGCGACGGGCGGCAGTTCGCGACCACGCAGGCGACCGAACACCGCAGCACCGGCGGTCACGAGGACGACGCCGCCCACGACGGCCAGCGCGCGAACCGGGGTGATGCGCCGCGACGACTGCGGCGCAGCTGCCTTCCTGGCCTTGCGCCGATCGCGCAGTGCACCCGCGCCCTTCTTGGTCACGACGAAGCCGGTGGCCGCGGGGCCCTTGGCCAGCGTGAGCGCCGCCTCCTGGGCGAACCCGAGTGCCGTCTTGACCGTCTTGGTGTCCACAGTGGGCGTCATGGGACCACTGTTCCACACGGATGGGCCCTGCCCGGAAAGTCGGCATCAGAACCGAGAGTGGCACCATGGAGGGCGTGACTTCACCGAATCAGACCCAAACGGCAACGCTGCACACCAACAAGGGCGACATCGCGATCGCCCTCTTCGGCAACCATGCGCCGAAAACCGTCGAGAACTTCGTCGGCCTCGCGCAGGGAACCAAGGACTACTCGACGAAGAACGCGAAGGGAACGTCCGACGGACCGTTCTACGACGGCGCCATCTTCCACCGTGTGATCAGTGGCTTCATGCTGCAGGGCGGTGACCCCACGGGCACCGGCACCGGCGGCCCCGGCTACAAGTTCGGCGACGAGTTCCACCCCGAGCTCGGCTTCGACCGTCCGTACCTGCTCGCCATGGCCAACGCCGGCCCGGGTACCAACGGATCGCAGTTCTTCATCACCGTCGGACCGACGCCGCACCTGAACCGTAAGCACACCATCTTCGGCGAGGTCGTCGATCCGGCGTCGCAGAAGGTCGTCGACGACATCGGCAACGTCGCGACCGCTCGCGGCGACCGCCCGGTCGACGACGTGGTGATCGAGTCCATCACCATCTCCTGAGCTGAGACCATGACCCAACCCGGCTGGGGTGCGCCTCCGACGCCACCCCAGCCCGGGTGCGTCCGGCATCCGGACCGACCCACGGCCCTGTCGTGCACTCGGTGCGAGCGTCCGGCGTGCCCGCAATGCCTGCGCCCCGCCGCCGTGGGGCAGCACTGTGTCGACTGCGTTGCCGAGGGAAACAAATCCCTCCGCACGGCGCGCACGGTCGCCGGTGGAACCCTGCGATCCGGCACGCCCGTCGTCACCTACACCCTGATCGCGCTCAACTTTCTCGTCTACGCGCTCACGGCCGTTCAGTCGGGCAACCCGATGCGCAACCAGATCAGCGGACTCTTCACCGCATGGGCTCTGTATCCGCCTGCGGTCGCCGACGGCGACTTCTTCCGCGTCATCGGTTCCGGCTTTCTACACTTCGGGCCGATTCATTTGGCGCTCAACATGTATGCGCTGTACGTCATCGGTCGCGACTGCGAACTGATCATGGGCCGGTCCCGCTACCTCGCCGTGTACGTCGTGTCGATTCTCGGTGGATCCGCGGCGGTCATGGTGTTCCAGGTGAACGCCGTCACGGCCGGAGCGTCGGGCGCCGTGTTCGGTCTCCTCGGTGCACAGGTCGCGATCCTGCTCCGCATGAAGCGCAGCCCCACACCCGTTCTGATCGTCATCGGCATCAACGTCGTCATCAGCTTCTCCATCCCCGGCATCTCGCTCTGGGGACACCTCGGCGGTCTGGCCGCAGGCACGCTGGCGACGGCCGGTCTGCTGTACACCACCGGCTCCGACCCACGGCACGGTCGCACACTCGGCTGGGTCACCATCGGTGTGGTCGCGGCGATCGCGGTGGCGGTGATCGTGTTGCGTGCGTTGACGTTGCGCGCGCAGTTGGGCCTGTAGGCGCTGGGGTTGTAGGCGTTGGGGTTGTCGGTGCTAGCGCTCCGAGAATTCGTCCGGCACGAAACCCCGTGCGTCGAGCACGTCGAACACTCCGCGCGGATCCTCGCCGAGATCCCACCGTCCGAAGATGAGCAGGCGTTCCTGCGGGGCTTCGATGTCGATCTCCAGCATGGGTACGCGTCGACCCATGCGGGGGTAGGGGACGATCCGGATCCGCTCGATGTCGGCGCGGTTGTACGACCGCACGCCGCGGATCGTCTTCACCACCAGTTCGTCCCCGTCGAGCGTCAGCCGCGGTCGTTGCAGTCCGGCCAACAGGGCCAGGACAGCCAGGGCCAGGGCCGCGAGGCCGATGAGGAACCGTCCGGGAGCGTCCGACGCGGCGAAGACGGCGGCGCCGACCATCGCGACCGCACCGACCGCGAGGAACACCACGGCCGGCAGCGGGGTGGCCCAAGACGGTTTATCCACAGGAGTTATCCACACTGTGGATGAATGACACCGATGTAATTTCGAACCTCAACGCCAACGCATCGTCAGGACCAGCCCGACGACGAGGAACGCGAAGCCGATGAGCAGGTTGTATGCACCGAGACTGCCCATCCAGCCGATCTTGTCCTGCGCGAGGTAGTAGACGATCAGATAGACGAGTCCGAGGACCATCAGACCGAACATGACGGTGAGGTAGATGGCGCTCGACGGCGCGGCCTTGACCTTGACCGGCGTGCGCGATGCCGGGTTGATCGTGTAGTCGGTCTTCTTGCGGACCTTGGACTTGGGCATGCGTACACGCTACCGAACCGAAGCACGCACTACGCTGGCCGTATGCGAATTCTCGTCGTCGACAACTACGACAGCTTCGTCTACAACCTCGTGCAGTACCTCGGTCAGCTCGGAACCACCGCCACGGTGCTGCGAAACGACGATCCTGCCGTCATGGACGCCGCGAGCGTCGCGAAGGAGTACGACGGAGTTCTACTCAGCCCCGGTCCGGGAACACCGGACCGCGCGGGCGTCACCATGAACATGGTTGCCGCGTGCGCAGCCGCGGAGACTCCGCTTCTCGGGGTGTGCCTCGGCCACCAGGCCATCGGTGCGTCGTTCGGCGGAACCGTCGAACGCGCCCCGGAACTGCTGCACGGCAAGACGAGCGTCGTTCACCACGGCGGCGGCGGGGTGCTCGCCGGCCTTCCGGACCCGTTCCGCGCAACCCGATACCACTCGCTCACCGTCCGTGAAGACACCATTCCCGACGAGATCGAAGTGACCGCACGCACCGACAGCGGCATCGTGATGGCCATGCGCCACCGGGAACTGCCCATTCACGGCGTGCAGTTCCACCCCGAATCGGTGATGACCGAGGGCGGACACCGCATGCTGGCCAACTGGCTGGCAGTATGTGGCGAGGCCCCGTCCGAGGAACTGCTGCGCACCCTCGAAGCGACTGTCCTGACCTCGTAAAGACTCAGTGGTTCAGAGACCCGGCGGTCAGAGACCCAGCCGTCCGATCGTCAGCGTGACCCGCGTGTTCTTCGCTATGGCCGCGTTCTGCGGAACGCTCTGGTCTTGCACCTTGCCCACCTGGTAGGTGTCGAGCGTGCCGACAAGGTTCTGGTCGATGTCCGACACCGTCCCCGTCCATCCCGCACCCTGCATCGCCTCGACTGCTTGATTGAGGGTCAGGCCCACCACGGCCGGCATGGAGAACTGACTTCCGTTGGACACGTTGACGGTGATCTCGTCGCCGTCGGTCGCCGTCGTTCCGCCGGCCGGGCTGGAGGAGACCACGTCACCACTGGGCCGCGGGGAATCCACCTGTACGACCTTGACCCGGAACCCGGCGCCTTCGAGGTTGGGCTGCGCGACGGTGATTGCCTGGCCCGTCACGTCGGGCACCCGGATCTGTTCGGGCCCGGCGCCGAGGGTGATGCGCACCGACGATCCGGCGGCCATCGTGGAGCCGGTCGACGGTTCCTGCCGGATCACCTTGTCGACATCGGTGCGCGCCGAGGGCGCGCGCGCCACCGTTGCGTCGAGGGCAAGGCCTGCGTCCGAGAGTGCCTGCGCCGCAGCCTGTTGCGACAGGCCGGCCAGCTGCGGCACCTGAATCTGTTCGGGACCGGTGGAAATCTCGAGGACGACCGAACTGCCCTCCTCGATCGATGCGCCCGCAACGGGGCGGGTGTCGATCGCTGTTCCGGACGGCACGGTCGAGTCCGACTTCTGCTCGATCTGCGGGCGCAGGCCGGCCGCGTTCAGCGTCGACTGCGCCTGTTCCGACGACTGGTTCGCCACGTCGGGCAGCGTGACCTGTTTCGCGTCGGCACCGGGACCGAGCGACCACAGGAACGCACCGACGATGGCGACGACGACGGCCGCCGCCAACGCGTACAGCGCCACCCTCGCTCCGCTGCGCTTGCCGGTCTCGTCTTCGTCGTCGTCTCGCCCGTGCCGTGCTGCGACTCGGGGAGCAGCAGTGGCGTCCACCGCCGAATGGCGCGCGCGGGGAGCGTCGACCGAACCGAGAATGGTGGTGCGGTCCTCGTCGTTCATCACCATCGGCGCACTGGGCCGGCCACCGCTGAGCACCTTGACGATGTCACTGCGCATGTCTGCGGCGCTCTGGTAGCGGTTGGCCGGGTTCTTGCTCATCGCCTTGAGAATGATCGAATCCAGCTCACGCGGAACGCCGGGGTTGACCGACGACGGCAGCGGCGGATCTTCGCGCACGTGCTGGTACGCGACGGCAACGGGTGAGTCACCGGTGAACGGCGGCTCCCCGGTGAGAATTTCGAAGAGGACGCAGCCGAGCGAGTACACGTCCGAGCGTGCGTCGACCTGCTCGCCCCTCGCCTGCTCGGGCGAAAGGTACTGCGCTGTGCCGATCACCGCTGCGGTCTGCGTCATCGGACTGGAACTGTCGGCGATCGCCCTCGCGATGCCGAAGTCCATCACCTTGACCGCACCGGCGCGGTTGATCATGACGTTGGCCGGCTTGACGTCACGGTGCACGATGCCGTTGCGGTGGCTGAAGTCCAGCGCCGCGCAGACGTCGGCGAAGACCTCCATGGCACGCTTCGGCGGCATCGGTCCTTCGTTCCGGACGATGTCGCGCAACGTGTCGCCGTCGACGTACTCCATGACGATGTACGGCAGTGGGCCGGTGTCCGTCTCGGCCTCACCGGTGTCGTACACCGCGACGATGGCCGGGTGGTTCAGCGCTGCTGCGTTCTGCGCTTCGCGGCGAAACCGCAGGTAGAACGTGGGGTCGCGCGCCAAATCCTGACGCAGCACCTTGATCGCGACGTCCCGGCCGAGACGAATGTCGCGTGCCAGATGCACTTCCGACATACCGCCGAATCCGAGGATCTCACCGAGTTCGTAGCGAGACGAGAGTTCACGTGGCGTGGTCATCGCGGCCCTCCCGGCTGATCACGCAGCCCGAACGGGTTGTTCAAGGTCGGCAACTGGAAACCGCCGCCGTTCGTGGTGGTCGTGGTGGTGGTCGGCTCCGTCGTGGTGGTCGTCGGCTCCGTTGTCGTCGTCGTGGTGGTGGTCGTTGTCGTGGTGGTGGTGGTCGGTTCCGTGGTGGTCGTCGTTTCCTCGGTGGTTGTCGGCTCGGCCGTCGTGGTCCGCTGTGTCGTCGTCGGCGCGGGCACGGTGGTGGTCACCGGCGGCGGTGTGGGCGAGTCCTCGCCGCTCGTCATGACGAACAGCACCGCGGCGACGACCGCCGCGAGCGCGAGCAGCCCTCCCGCCGCCCACGCGAGTGCCTTCTGGCCCGAGGTCAGGCCGGTGCGCTCGGCGGGTGCCGCCGGAAGCGGTGCGGGCGCCGCGTACTCACCGGTGGGAGTGGACATCATGCGGGTGCTCGAGACGGCCGCCGTCGGGGCGCCGGGCGGCAACACACGTGCGGTCCCGCTCGGAGCGGAACCGGGCGCCGGCGGACGTCGCCCGGCGCGGACGGCTGCCACGGCGTCCGCGAACTCGCCGCCGTTCTCGTACCGCGCCGCAGGATCCTTCGTCATCGTGATCTCGATGAGCTCACGGACCTGCGGTGGGAGATCGGTCGGAAGCGGCGGCGGCACGTCGCGCACATGCTTCATCGCGACGGTCAGGGCGCCGTCACCGACGAACGGACGGGTTCCGGCCACGACTTCGTACCCGACCACACCGAGCGAGTAGACGTCCGACGACGCGGTGGCGTCCTGGCCCAGAGCCTGTTCCGGGGCAATGTACTGCGCCGTGCCCATCACCATTCCGGTACGGGTGACCGGCGAGGCGTCGACGGCCTTCGCGATGCCGAAGTCGGTGATCTTCACCTGACCCGTCGGGGTGATCATGATGTTGCCGGGCTTGACGTCCCGGTGCACGATCCCCGCCGAGTGCGCTGCCTGCAACGCGCGGCCGGTCTGCTCGAGCATGTCCAGCGCGTGCACCAACGGGAGTCGGCCCATACGGGAGAGCACGGCGTTGAGCGGCTCTCCCACCACGAGTTCCATGACCAGGTACGCCACGGACTGGCCGTTGCGGTCGCGCACCTCGCCGTAGTCGTAGATGTTCGCGATACCGGGGTGATTGAGAAGTGCAGTCGTGCGGGCTTCGGTGCGGAAGCGCTCGAGGAATTCGGGATCGTCCGAGAACTCCGGCTTCAGGACCTTCACGGCGACGCGACGATCCAGCCGCGAGTCCATCGCCTCCCAGACCTGTCCCATGCCACCGGTCGCGATGAGACGCTGAAGGCGGTAGCGCCCGGCGATCATGGCTCCGTTGCCGAGTCCACTGGTCATCGGTTCACCTCCCCTGCAATCCAGCTGCGATGACGGCACGGGCCACGGGCGCGGCGACGGATCCCCCGGTCGCGGCCAACGCGCGATCACCACCGTCTTCGACGATCACGGCGATCGCAATCTTCGGGCTCTCGGCCGGTGCGAACGCGATGTACCACGCGTGTGGTGGCGTGTTGCGCGGATCGCTGCCGTGCTCTGCCGTTCCGGTTTTCGATGCGATCTGCACACCCGCAATCTTGCCCACTCCGGTGGTCGCGTTCTCGGACCCGACCATCAGCGATGTCAGTGTCGACGCGACTTCGGGCGACACGGCCTGGCCCAGTGACTGCGGATCGGTGGTGGAGAGGGTGGACAGATCCGGACCCTGAAGGGACGCGACCAGGTGCGGGGCCATGCGGACGCCACCGTTGGCGACGGTTGCCGCGATCTCCGCGTTCTGCAGCGGCGTCAGTGCGACGTCGCGCTGACCGATGCTGCTCTGGCCCAGCGCGGCGTCGTCGGGGATGTCTCCGACCGTGCTGTCGGCGACGGGAATCGGCACGCCGGCGGCGTCCTCGCCGATACCGAAGGCGGACGAGGTGGACTTCAGAGCGTCGGCTCCGGTCTTGATTCCGAGCTCCACGAAGGCGGTGTTGCAGGAGCGCGCGAACGCATCTCGCAGCGATGCGGTGGCCCCGCCGCCGCAGGACTGCCCGCCGTAGTTCTCGAGGGTGGTGCTGGTGTCGGGCAGGGTGATGTTGGACGCCGCGGTCAGCTGGTCCTCCGGTGTCTCACCGGCCGCGAGGGCCGCAGCGGTGACGACCACCTTGAACGTCGACCCGGGCGGATAGGTCTGCGACACAGCGCGATTGACCAACGGGTTGGTGGGGTCGGCTTGCAGCGCCTCCCAGGCCTGGGTGCTCTGCGTCCCGTCGTGGCTGGACAGCAGGTTCGGGTCGTAGCTGGGAGTGCTCACCATCGTGAGGATCTTCCCGGTGGACGGTTCGATGGCGACGACGGAACCCGTGTAGCCCTTCGACGTGAGCTGGTCGTACGCGACCTGCTGCATCACGGGATCGATGGTCGTCACGACGTTGCCGCCGCGGGGGTCACGGCCGGACAGCAGGTCGGTGAATCGTTTGCCGAACAACCGGTTGTCGGAGCCGTTGAGCACCTCGTCCTCGGACCGCTCGAGCCCACTGCTGGCATAGAGCATCGAGTAGAAACCGGTGACGGGCGCGTTCGCGAACGGACTCGACGGTGCCGCCGGGTTGGCCGGGTAGGTCCGGAGGTACTTGTAGCGGTCGTCGGTGGCGACCGACGACGCCAATACCTGGCCGCCGCTGGAGATCTGACCGCGCTGACGTGAGTACTCGTCGAGCAGGACGCGAGAGTTGCGCGGATCGGTGCGGAGGCTGTCGGCCTTGATCACCTGCACGTACGTGGCGTTCGCGAGCAATGCGACCACGAGAACCATCACGGCGATCGCGACTCGGCGGAGCGGTGTGTTCACGCGCGCTTCACCATCTCGGTGGGTGCGTCCGCGATCGGCGCCGGACCCTTCTTCTGCGGAACGACGGGAGCTCGCGCAGCGTCGGAGATCTTGATCAGCAGCGCGACGAGAACATAGTTCGCCAGCAGCGACGATCCACCGTAGGACATGAACGGAGTGGTCAGACCGGTCAGCGGGATCAGCTTGGTGACGCCACCGACCACGACGAACAGCTGCACCGCGACCGTGAAGGAGAGACCGGCGGCCAGGAGCTTGCCGAAGCTGTCGCGCACGGCCAGAGCGGTGCGAAGACCGCGCAGAACGAACACCAGGTAGAGCATCAGGACCGCGGCGAGTCCGACCAGTCCGAGCTCTTCACCGATAGTCGCGATGATGAAGTCGGTCTTCGCGAACGGCACCTGCGAGGGGCGTCCGCTGCCGAGCCCGGTACCGAAGAGACCGCCCGTCGCGAGACCGAACAGCGACTGCGAGATCTGATACCCGGTGTCGTTGTAGTCGGCGAACGGGTCGAGCCAGGTATCGGTGCGCACGCGTACATGGGAGAAGAACTGGTAGGCGAAGAAGAATCCGGCGAGAAGCAGCGTCAGACCGATGACCAGCCAGCTGACTCTCTCGGTCGCGATGTAGATCATCACCAGCACGGTGGTGAAGATCAGCAGTGATGTGCCGAGGTCCTTCTCGAACACCAGGACACCGATCGACACGATCCACGCGACGAGAATCGGACCGAGATCGCGTGCACGCGGGAAATCCATGCCCGCGAAGTGCTTTCCCGCCGTCGTGAACAGCTCACGTTTGGCCACGAGCACCGACGCGAAGAAGATCAGAAGGAGGATCTTCGAGAACTCGCCGGGCTGAATACTGAAGCCCGGCAACCTGATCCAGATCTTCGATCCGTTGACCTCGGAGAAGGACGACGGAAGCACCGCCGGCAAGGCCAGGAAGATCAGGCCTGCGAGACCGAGCGTATAGCCGTAGCGAGCGAGGGTGCGGTAGTCGCGAACGAACAGAAGGACCGCGACGAATCCGGCGATCGCCAACGTCGTCCACAGCACCTGCTGGTTCGCGTCGGGCGACGGCGTCGGGAGGCCGTAATAGGTCGCGGTCTGCTGGTCCGACAGGTCGAGGCGATGGATCAGCACCAGACCGAGGCCGTTGAGAATCGCGACGATGGGGAGCAGCAGCGGATCGGCGTGCCGGGCGAACCGGCGCACGGCCAGGTGAGCGATCGAGAACAGAGCGAGATACGCGAGCGCGTACTTCGCCAGGTCCCAGGTGATGGCCTGTTCCTGGCTGGCCTCGACCAGGATCAGGGACAGGGTGACCACCAGTACGGCACCACCGAGGAGCGCCATCTCGACGCCCCGTTTCGTCGATTGCACCGGAGCCGGGGCGAAACCGCCGGCCGGGCTGGGAAACGACCCCGACACTCTCGAGCTGGGACCACTGGAACCTGCGGGAGTGCCGGCGGTAGGGGGATTCGGAACCGACATCAGCGTCCCGCCCTGCACGTCACTCCGGGGACGGGAGTCTGCGTCGGCGCGGAGGTGGCGGTCGGTGCCGGTTCCGTCGTGGGTGCCGGCGCAGGGAGTTCGCCGGGAACGGGTGCCGGCGTCGGGAGGACCGGGGGGAGAGCCTCGGTGGTCGTCGGCGGGGCGGTCGTGGTGGTCGGCGCGTCGCACGAGGGCAGCAGGTCGCCCGAGGCGAGACGCGACACCTGCTGCTTCGCGTCGTCGAGGGTGCCGGACGGAAGGCCGGAGCGGACCTGTTCGCGGGCGGAGGGCTGGAGGTCGTCGATTCCGAGCACGGTGCAGTCGCCGTTCGCGTCGGCCGGTGAACGGAACTCCACCGTCCGAGAGTCGACGGTTCCCGCGGTGGTCTCCTGGACGCAGCCGACGAGATCGACTTCCTGCAGCGAGTAACCCAGAACCGAACCGGGGACACCGCGCATCACCGCGACACGGTCGTCGTTCTCACCCACGTAATAGTTGCTGCGCAGGAGGTAGTAGCCCACCGAACCGGCGATGGCGACGATGATGACCACCCCCAGCCCGACCAGGGTCCAGCGCAGCTTGTGCGACTTCTTCTCCGGCGCCGGCGGTGGCGGTGTGACGACCCGCTTGGGTTGCGTACGCGGCGGGCGCATCGCCGCGGCCCGGCCGGCGGCAGTGTTGGGCGGCGGTGCGTCCTCTTCGTCGTCGACGGACGCGGCGCCCCCCACGATCGGGTGAGACTGTCCGTAGTCGAGGTCGATCACGTCTGCGATCACGACGGTCACGTTGTCCGGACCGCCACTGCGCAGTGCCAGCTCGATCAGTCGGTCGGCGCACTCGTCGTTCTCGCCCTCGCGCATGGTGTCGGCGATGGTTTCGCTGCTGACGACGTCGGACAGACCGTCCGAGCACAGGAGATAGCGGTCTCCGGCGCGTGCCTCGCGAACCGTGAGCGTGGGTTCGATCTCGTTACCGGTGAGGGCCCGCATGATCAGCGACCGCTGAGGATGCGAGTGTGCCTGCTCGGCGGTGATGCGTCCCTCGTCGACGAGAGACTGCACGAAGGTGTCGTCGCGGGTGATCTGGGCCAGTTCGTCGTCGCGCAGCAGGTAGGCGCGCGAATCGCCGATGTGCACGAGCCCGATCTTCTTGCCGCCGAACAGGATTGCGGTCAGGGTGGTGCCCATACCGTCGAGTTCGGGGTCTTCTTCGACCTGTTCGGCGATGGATGCGTTGCCCTCGCGGGTGGCGTCCTCGAGCTTGCCGAGAAGATCCTCGCCCGGCTCGTCGTCGTCGAGGTGCGCCAAAGCGGCGATCATCAGCTGCGAGGCGACTTCACCGGCGGCGTGGCCGCCCATACCGTCGGCGAGCGCGAGGAGGCGGGCACCGGCGTAGACGGAATCCTCGTTGTTCGACCGCACGAGACCGCGGTCGCTTCGCGCCGCATAGCGAAGAACCAGGGTCACGGGCGCAGCTCGATCACTGTCTTGCCCACCCGCACGGGTGTGGCCATGGGAACTCGCACGGCAGTGGTCACCTTCGCTCGGTCCAGGTAGGTCCCGTTGGTGGAGCCGAGGTCCTCGACGTACCAATCACCGCCGCGCGGCGACAGACGCGCATGACGCGTCGAGGCGTAATCGTCGGTGAGCACCAGGGTCGAGTCGTCGGCACGGCCCATCAGAACCGGTTGCGTGCCGAGCGTGATTCGGGTGCCCGCAAGAGACCCCTGCGTCACCACCAGGTACTTGGCGACTTTCTGCTTGCTGCGCAGCGCACCCGGAACCGCGGACTTGCGTGAACCGCGGGCGGGAACCCGCATGCCCGACGCCGCGTAGATGTCGGACCGCAGGGTACGGAGGACGCCCCACACGAAAAGCCACAGCACGAGAAGGAAACCCGCTCGTGTGAGTTGCAGAATCAACCCTTGCAACGCGGTTCACCTCCTCTTGTCTCGCGGGCATCGACTACTCGCAGCATCATAGGGTGACGCCGGGTCGGCGGGTCACCTCGAGGGGATGAGATCGGACAGCGGGCAGGCCGGAGGCCGGTCGGAATGTAGCGGGCAGGCCGGAGGCCGGTCGGAAGTTATCAGACGATCCTGACCAGGATTTCCGAGTGGCCGGCGCGAATGACGTCGCCGTCGGCGAGTTGCCAGTCTTGCACCGGAGCCCCGTTGACCGTGGTTCCGTTGGTGGAACCGAGGTCCGAGAGCATCGCGACGCGGCCGTCCCACCGAATTTCGATGTGGCGACGCGACACTCCGGTGTCGGGGAGGCGGAACTGTGCGTCCTGGCCGCGCCCGATCACGTTGCTGCCCTCACGCAACTGGAAGTATCGGCCGCTGCCGTCCTCGAGTTGGAGGGTGACCGAGAGGCCCTGCTGCGCCGCGTAGTCCTGATCGGCGTAGTCGTAATCGTCCGCACCGTAGGCAGGTGCCTGGTAGCCCGCAGTCGGGGGACCGGCCGGGTCGTATGCCGGCGCGGGTGCGTAGGCGCGCTGGTCGTACGCGGGCTGGTCGTATGCGGGCCGCTGACCGCCCCGGTAACCCCGGTCGTAGTCCTGCGCCGGGTAGCCACCACGGGGAGCGCCACCGGGCGCCGGCGGGTAGTCCTGGTAGGCGCGCTGGTCGTACTGCCGGCCCTGGCGGTCGTAACCGCGCTGGTCGTAGCCGCCCTGGTCGTAACCCTGCTGGTCGTAACCCTGCTGGTCGTATCCCTGCTGGTCGTAGCCGCGGGGGTCGTGACCGCCCTGGTCGTAACCCTGCTGATCGTGGGGGCGCTGATCGTAGGCCCGGGGGTCGTAGCCGCGCTGGTCGTAGCCGGGCTGGTCGTAGCCGGGCTGCTCGCGGCCCTGGTCGTACCCGCGGCGGTCGTACCCCTGTTCGTACCCGGGCTGCTCGGGGTAGGCGTCACCGCCGCGCGCGTCGGCGTACGGCTGTCCTGGCGGGGGGCCATACGGTGCGCCGCCGTAGTTGCTGCCGTTGCGGTAGCTGCCGTTGTGGCCGGCTGCGGCCGCCGCGGGGTAACCCTCCGGTCGCTCGCCCCGGTTCTCCCGGTAGCGCTCGTCGCCGTCGCGATCGGGATCGTTGCTGGGGTTCTGAGGCATGGAGCGCGCTCCTGTGATCGACGGCGGGTTGATGGTCGGTGGTGCGGCCGGCTGTGGTTCCGGGGTGGAGAGTTGTTCTGGGGCCGACTGTCGTTCTGGGGCAGGCGGTGGTTCTGGGGCCGGGTGTGGTTCCGGGGCAGGCTGTGGTTCTGCCACCGAAGCCGCGGGAGCAGACGACGCGGGAGCATCCGACTCCTCCGGGACGACGGGAGACTCCGGTTCCGGCGATGCTTCAGATCTGGAGAGCGATACGGCTGCGGCAACAGGAATTGCAGCGGCAATCGGAGCCGCGACAGGCGGGATCGCCGACGGTCGGGCTGCTGGTTGTGGCCGCGCCGGGGGTCGGGCTGCGGGTTGTGGCCGCGCCGGGGGCTGTTGCCGTGCTGCAGGCTGGGGGCGAGCAGGCGCGGGAGGTGCAGATGCGGGAGGTGCAGCCGCGGGAGGCGTCACCGGGGGAGGGCTGACGCGGGGAGCAGCGGCCTGTGGCGGCGGCACCGTTTGCCGGACCGCGGGACGGCTCGGGGCCGGCGGCGCGGTCGGGCGAGGCGCCCTGCCCGCATCCGGGTCGACCGAACCCGCGGTACGGAACTGGCCGGTGTGCAGCGTGGGCGAGGCTTCGAATCGAACGGATACGTCTCCGTACGTCTGCCATCCCTGATCGCGGATGAACCCGTCCAGGTGGCGGGAGAACGCCTTCGTGGTGAGCTCGCGGTCCTGGGACAGCTTCTCGTGATCGGACTCGTTGATCGTGATGACGTAGGCATTGGGGGCGAGGAGGTGACCTCCGTCGAGCTCTTCGACCTGGTCGGACGCTTCCTGCTGCAGCGCTGCTTCGACCTCCTGCGGCACGACACCACCGCCGAATACGCGGGCAAAGGCGTCGCCGACGGCTCCTTGGAGCTTCCGTTCGAACCTCTGGACCATTCCCACGACTGACCTCCCCGTCCCTCTGAATAGAAGCCGAGCGTGTCTCGGGCTCACTACTGCTCTCGCATGATATACGTAGCGACGCCCTCGCCTTTGCCGCCGGGCCGCAGATTTCGGCCTCCCGCGGGCCCCGTGCTAGCCTCGTCCGGTCGCTCGGGCGAGTGGCGGAATGGCAGACGCGCTGGCTTCAGGTGCCAGTGTCCTTCGGGACGTGGGGGTTCAAGTCCCCCTTCGCCCACCACACACGAACAGGCCACGATCTCGACGAGACCGTGGCCTGTTTCGTTCCCAGCCGCAGGCCCACGCCCCGTTAGCGTGCCCTTATTTGCGGAATCCGCATACTCCTGACTTATCGTTTGGCTGTATGGGGTGGACCCACCAGTTCCAGCCCTGCCCGAAACACGTCGGCCTATCCCGCTGCCGAAGAAGATCCGAGTGCTGATTCAACGACGAGTTCGCACTCACCTCGCTCCACGGCGTCCTCCGAGCTCGTCGGACGACCGCGGACCACAGCTCGACCCGTCAGAAGGCAAGGCACCATGCAACTTCCCGGCCACCGCTACCCAGCAGCACGCGGCCTCTACGACCCCGTCAACGAGCACGACTCGTGTGGTGTCGCATTTGTCGTCGACATGCACGGACGCCGTAGTAGAGACATCGTCGACAAGGCGATCACCGCCCTGATCAACCTGGAGCACCGCGGGGCCGCGGGAGCCGAACCGAACACCGGTGACGGCGCAGGCATCCTCATTCAAGTTCCCGACGCGTTCTACCGCGCGGTCGTCGACTTCGAGCTGCCGCCGGAAGGGTCGTACGCCACCGGCATTGCATTCCTTCCCCAGGCGCGATCCGAAGTTGCCCTCGCCGTCGACGGCGTGGAGAAGATTCTCGTCGAAGAAGGTCTGACGCTCTACGGCTGGCGCGAGGTCGAGACCGACGACAGCGCACTCGGTGCACTCGCCCGTGACGCAATGCCCACGTTCCGTCAGCTGTTCTTCGGGTCCGAGGACCGCACTCTGTCGGGCATGGACCTCGAGCGTCGCGCCTTCGTGGTGCGCAAGCGCGTCGAGCACGAGCTCGGTACCGACGGACCCGGCCGAGACGCACCGGGCCGTGAGTCCGTCTACTTCCCGTCGCTGTCCGCGAGCACCATTGTCTACAAGGGCATGCTGACGACCCCGCAGCTCAAGCAGTTCTACCTCGACCTGCAGGACGAGCGTGTGGAAAGCGCTCTGGGACTGGTGCATTCGCGCTTCTCGACGAACACCTTCCCGTCGTGGCCGCTTGCGCACCCGTTCCGTCGGGTGGCTCACAACGGCGAGATCAACACCGTCACCGGAAACGAGAACTGGATGCGGGCGCGCGAAGCGCTCATCCAGGACGGTGTGTTCGGCGAGCACAGCCTCGAGAAGATCTTCCCCGTCTGCACGAACGGGGCCTCCGACACGGCACGTTTCGACGAGGTGCTCGAATTCCTGCACCTGGGCGGTCGCAGCCTTCCGCACGCCGTCCTGATGATGATCCCGGAGGCGTGGGAGCACAACGACGCGATGGACCCCGCTCGGCGTGCGTTCTACCAGTACCACTCCGCGTTGATGGAGCCGTGGGACGGACCGGCGTCGGTGTGCTTCACCGACGGCACCGTCATCGGCGCCGTCCTGGACCGAAACGGGTTGCGTCCCAGCCGTTTGTGGGTCACCGACGACGGTCTCGTCATCATGGCGTCGGAGGTCGGCGTCCTGGACATCGAACCGTCGAAGATCGTGCGCAAGGTGCGTCTGCAGCCCGGCCGGATGTTCCTCGTGGACACCGCGAAGGGCCGCATCGTGTCCGACGCCGAGATCAAGGACGAGCTCGCCGCCGAGCACCCCTACCAGCAGTGGCTCGACGATGGCCTGATCCACGTCGACGATCTCCCGGACCGCCCGCACGTGCACATGACGCACGATCGCGTTCTGATCCGTCAGCAGATCTTCGGCTACACCACCGAGGAGCTGAACGTTCTCCTCGCGCCGATGGCCAAGTCGGGTGCCGAGGCGATCGGATCCATGGGAACCGATACGCCCGTGGCCATCCTGTCGACTCGCCCGCGGTTGATCTTCGATTACTTCTCGCAGCTGTTCGCCCAGGTGACGAACCCGCCGCTGGACGCGATCCGCGAGGAGGTCGTCACCAGCCTCGGCGGCACCATCGGACCCGAGGGCGACGTGCTCGATCCCGGTCCCGACGCGTGCAAGCAGATCACCCTGTCGTCGCCGATCCTGCACAACGATCAGCTGTCGAAGCTCGTCCACATCAACGACGACAACAGCCAGCCCGATCTCCGGTCGGTCGTGGTGCGCGGGCTGTACCCGGTCGCCGAGGGCGGCGAGGGTCTGGCCGCGGCGCTGGAAACCATTCGCGTGCAGGTCTCTGCTGCCATCGCGGGCGGCGCCCGAATCGTGGTCCTCTCCGACCGCGAGTCGAGCGAGAAACTCGCACCGATCCCGTCGTTGCTCCTCGTCGCGGCGGTGCACCACCACCTGGTCCGCGAGAAGACGCGCACCAAGGTCGGATTGATCATCGAGGCGGGAGACGCCCGCGAGGTTCACCACATGGCCACGCTGGTCGGCTTCGGCGCCGCAGCGGTCAACCCGTACATGGCGTTCGAGTCGATCGAGGACATGATCGACCGGGGTTCCATCACCGGCATCGAGTACGACGCCGCGGTGAAGAACTACATCAAGGCCGCCGGCAAGGGTGTGCTCAAGGTGATGTCCAAGATGGGCATCTCCACACTCGCGTCCTACACCGGAGCGCAACTGTTCCAGGTGATCGGCCTGTCGCAGGGCGTGGTCGACGAGTACTTCCGCGGGCTACGCTCGCAGCTCGGAGGCATCGGTCTCGACGAGATCGCGGCCGACGTGTCGTCGCGCCACGGCATCGCCTACCTGGACAACAGGCAGGAACGCGCGCACCGCGAACTCGAGACGGGCGGCGAGTACCAGTGGCGCCGTGACGGCGAGTACCACCTCTTCAACCCGGACACCGTGTTCAAGCTTCAGCACGCCACGCGCACCGGGCAGTACTCGGTGTTCAAGGAGTACACGAAGCTGGTCGACGACCAATCCGAGCGGCTCGCGTCGCTGCGCGGACTGTTCAAGTTCAAGACCGAAGGGCGCGAAGCGATCTCGGTCGACGAGGTCGAATCCGCGTCCGAGATCGTGAAGCGTTTCTCGACCGGTGCGATGAGCTACGGCTCCATCTCGGCCGAAGCGCACGAGACACTGGCGATCGCCATGAACCGCCTCGGCGGACGGTCCAACTCGGGTGAGGGCGGCGAGGACGTCGCACGGTTCACCCCCGACGACAACGGCGATTCCCGACGGTCTGCCATCAAGCAGGTCGCGTCGGGACGCTTCGGCGTCACGTCGCATTACTTGACCAACTGCACCGACATCCAGATCAAGATGGCGCAGGGTGCGAAACCCGGTGAGGGCGGCCAGCTTCCGGCTCACAAGGTGTACCCGTGGATCGCGGAGGTCAGGCACTCCACGCCCGGCGTCGGACTGATCTCGCCGCCGCCGCACCACGACATCTACTCCATCGAGGATCTCGCTCAGCTGATCCACGATCTGAAGAACGCCAACCCGTCGGCGCGCGTCCACGTGAAGCTGGTCTCCGAGATGGGCGTCGGCACCGTGGCTGCGGGTGTGTCCAAGGCGCACGCCGACGTGGTGCTCATCTCCGGGCACGACGGCGGCACCGGCGCGACGCCGCTCACCTCGGTCAAGCATGCGGGTGCGCCGTGGGAGCTAGGCCTGGCCGAGACGCAGCAGACGTTGTTGCTCAACGGACTTCGTGATCGCATCGTGGTCCAGGTGGACGGTCAGCTCAAGACCGGCCGCGACGTCATGGTCGCCGCACTGTTGGGCGGCGAGGAATTCGGCTTCGCCACGGCTCCTCTCGTCGTGTCCGGCTGCATCATGATGCGGGTGTGTCACCTCGACACCTGCCCGGTGGGCGTCGCCACGCAGAACCCGTTGCTGCGCAAGCGCTTCGCCGGTCAACCGGAGTTCGTGGAGAACTTCTTCATGTACATCGCCGAGGAAGTACGCGAGTACCTCGCGGCGTTCGGCTTCCGCACGCTGAACGAGGCCATCGGTCAGGTCGGCATGCTGGACACAACTGCCGCGAAGGAGCACTGGAAGGCGTCGAAGCTCGACCTCTCGCCCATCCTGGACGAGGTGGAGTCGGCGTTCATGAACCAGGACCTCTACAACACCGGAACCCAGGACCACTCCCTGGACAAGGCACTCGATCAGCAGCTGATCGCCCAGAGCCGCAACGCACTCGACAAGGGTGAGGCGGTTCGGTTCGAGACGAAGATCGCGAACGTCAACCGGACCGTCGGCACCATGCTCGGGCACGAGCTCACCAAGGTCTACGGCGCGGACGGGTTGGCGGACAACACGATCGACATCACCTTCACCGGCAGCGCCGGCAACAGTTTCGGAGCGTTCGTACCCCGAGGCATGACGTTGCGACTGCAGGGAGACGCCAACGACTTCGTCGGCAAGGGATTGTCGGGTGGACGTCTGATCCTGCGGCCGTCGCTGGACGCGCCCGACGGGTTCGTCGCCGAGGAGAACATCATCGGCGGCAACGTGATCCTGTTCGGCGCCACCAGCGGTGAGGCCCTGATCCGCGGAGTCGTGGGCGAGCGCTTCTGCGTCCGCAACTCCGGTGCCGTCGCCGTGGTCGAGGGCGTCGGTGACCACGGGTGCGAGTACATGACCGGTGGCAAGGTCGTCATTCTCGGCGACACGGGACGCAACTTCGGCGCGGGTATGTCCGGCGGTGTCGCGTTCGTCTTCGATCCGAAGAAGACGTTCGAGGCCAACCTGAACACCGAACTCGTCGACCTCGAAGAACTCGAGGGCGAGGAGTTCAACTGGCTCAAGGACGCGATCGGTCGCCATCACGAGGAGACCGGATCCGCTGTGGCCGAGGCGATCCTCGGCGACTGGTCGCAGCAGGTCAATCACTTCGTCAAGGTGATGCCGCGCGACTACAAGAAGGTACTGCTCGCGATTTCCGAGGCCGAAAAGAACGGCGCGGACGTCGACGAGGCGATCATGGAGGCAGCTCGTGGGTGACCCGCAGGGATTTCTGAAGAACACCGCACGGGAGCTGCCGACGCGGCGACCGGTCGACCTACGACTGATGGACTGGAAAGAGGTCTACGAAGACTTCTCGAAGGACACACTCCGGACGCAGGCCAGCCGCTGTATGGACTGCGGAATCCCGTTCTGCCACAACGGATGCCCACTCGGGAACCTGATTCCCGAGTGGAACGACCTGGTGTACAAGGACCGGTGGCGCGAAAGCATCGATCGGCTGCACGCCACGAACAACTTCCCGGAGTTCACCGGTCGGCTGTGCCCCGCGCCGTGCGAGGCGTCGTGCGTCCTGGGGATCAACCAGGATCCCGTCACCATCAAGCAGGTCGAGGTCGAGATCATCGACCGCGCCTTCGACGAGGGCTGGGTCGCGCCCGTCTACCCGACGTTCCTCACCGGTAAGAAGGTGGCTGTCGTCGGGTCGGGTCCCGCCGGTCTCGCTGCGGCGCAACAGCTCACGCGCGCCGGCCACACCGTCACCGTGTTCGAGCGTGCCGATCGCATCGGCGGACTCCTGCGCTACGGGATTCCCGAGTTCAAGATGGAGAAGCGCCACATCGACCGTCGTCTCGCACAGATGGAGGCCGAAGGAACCGTCTTCCGCGCGGGAGTGAACGTCGGCGTCGACGTCACCGCGGACGAGCTGCGCGAGGAGTTCGACGCAGTCCTGCTCGCGGGCGGCGCCACGAAGGCACGCGACCTCCCGATCGAGGGACGCGAATACTGGGGCATCCACCAGGCCATGGAGTTCCTGCCGTGGGCCAACCGAGTGCAGCTCGGCGACGACGTCCTCGGCGAGAACGGCCAGCCGCCGATTTCGGCGAAGGGCAAGAAGGTCGTCATCATCGGCGGCGGCGACACCGGCGCCGACTGCCTCGGCACCTCGCACCGTCAGGGCGCCGAGAGCGTCCACCAGTTCGAGATCATGCCCAGGCCACCGGAGACCCGTGCGGACTCGACGCCGTGGCCGACGTACCCGTTGCAGTTCCGGGTGTCGTCAGCGCACGAAGAGGGTGGCGAACGCGTGTTCTCCGTCAACACCGAACGCTTCACGGGCCAGGACGGGCAGGTCACCGGACTCGACGCCGTCGAGGTCGAGTTCAGAGGTGGCAAGTTCGAGAAGGTCGAGGGCTCCGAGTTCCACCTCGACGCCGACCTCGTGCTTCTCGCCATGGGATTCACCGGCCCCGAGAAGCCGGGTCTGCTCACCGACCTCGGTGTCGATCTCAACGAGCGCGGCAACGTGACGCGGACCAACGAGTGGAACACCAACGTCGACGGCGTGTTCGTCGCCGGCGACATGGGACGCGGACAGTCGCTGATCGTCTGGGCCATCGCCGAAGGCCGGTCCTGCGCCGCGGCCGTCGACACCTACCTCGAGGGGAAGACTGCATTGCCGTCGCCGATCGTGCCGACGCAGGCGCCTCAGCGGTAGGGGCTGCGGCTCGCGACATCGCAAGTGTGGCCTCTGGCCGGCGCGTGCGAACGTCGGCCGCGAGGCGCCGCCTCTACAGGTTCGTCACGTGCCGATCGAGACGCACGTTCCGGACACCAGTGTCAGATACGCGGCGCTGGCCCACCCGCCGCGGAACGATCTGAATCCGTTCGTCGTGGCCAGGCTGCCGACCCCGGCGGTCCCGTTGGGGACCTTGTCCATGGTGTGCGCGGTCGAGTTGGGTGCGGATCGGATGAAGAGCCCGTTAGGTGAGTTGCTCACCTTGTATTGGCAGATTGTGGCAGGGGCGGCGGACGCGAACGGTGCGCCGAACAGGGCTGTCACGGCGATGGCGGCGGCGGTAATCGGGACGGCGAGGCGGGAAACGCGTTTCATAAAAACCTCCGCATAGGTGGCATTTCCCGGATCGTACCCACGAACAGAACCGTCAGGTCGGTTATCCGGATTTTGGCCACCACGGTGCTGTCGCTTGCCGCGTCTATCAAGCGGGTACGCGTGCCGCCGGCCCCGGACCCATCGCCCACCGAATAGCCGTAGTGACCGCAATCCCGCTGCCCCGCACAGCCGTCGCCTCGGTGACCGGTAGCCACGGCAACCTCAGTGGCAATCGCGTCCACCGCGGCATCATCGAGACGGCGACAGACGACATCAGCCCGTACGCCGGACGAACGGCAAGGGGGATCGGCGGATTGAGCAGGATGAACCGCGCAGTCCGCCGTGCCGCGGCAGTTCCCTTCAGCTCGGGCCGGTACGACGCGAGCACTTCGTCGAGTTCGGCGGTGGTTTCGGGTACGTCCACAGCGCCCAGTCCGCGCGCGACGAATGCGGTCTCGCGAACGTAGGCGTCGCGACCGGACGCGTCGAGCGGGTGCGCGCCGTAGCGGTCGTGTGCCCGCAGGAAACTGTCGATCTCGGCGACGTGCACCCACCGGAGAAGGTGCGGATCCGACGCCGCGTAGGTCCGTCCGTCGGGCGCGGTACCCGTGATGCGCTTGTGTACTGCGCGCACGATCTTGATGGCCCGGTCCGCGTCCTCGATCGTCCCGAACGTGGTCTCGGCGAGGAAGGTACTGGTGCGCTGCAGGCGGCCCCAGGGGTCACCCCGGTAGCCGGAATGCTGGTCGACCGCAGCCATGGCGAGCGGGTGCAGCGACTGCAGCAGAAGCGCCCGCATTCCGCCGACGAACATCGACGCGTCGCTGTTCACCCGATAGATGGCCGAGTCGGGCCCGTAGCGCCGGGGGCCGACCGACTGGTGGATCCGGTCGCGCCGAGCCGGACCTTCGTCGCCGGCGACCCGAGCGAAGATGCTCTCGCCCACGCGTTGCTGAACTGAGCTGAGCGGGTTCATCTCTCCAGTGTGCACTTCGTAGCGCAGGCACCTGTTCGTCACGATCGTTTACCATTCGTGCATCTTTTCGACACAGCGGAGTGCGAGCATGTCGATCGTCGGGTGAATACGAAGTGAGGGTTCGAAAGATGCGTGCCACGAAGTCCCTGTCCGTCAGAACGGTTGCGGTGATCGGCGCCGTTGCCGCAGTCGTCGCGGGCAGCGTTGTCGGCACTGCCGCCACGGCGCACGCCGCGCCCGGTTCGTGCCCGTCGCTCTACGTCGTCGCCATCCCCGGAACCTGGGAGACGGGCGTCGGCGAAGCTCCCAAGCCTGGAATGTTGACCGCTGTCACCAACGCGATCGACGGTGGAAACATCGAGACCGACTACGTCACGTACCCCGCCACGGCTTTCCCTTGGGAAGGCGATGCCTACGGCGCCTCCGAGGCGCAGGCCGTCGCGAACGCGAGTGGGCTGCTGAAGGCCAAGGCCGACGCCTGCCCCGGAACCCGGTTCGGCATCATCGGATACAGCCAGGGCGCCGACGCCGCCGGTGACCTCGCCGCGTCGATCGGAACCGGCGCGGGCATCGTCCCCGCGGACAAGATCGCTGCGGTCGGCCTGATCTCCGACCCGAAGCGGTCCGACACCGACGCCCTGGTCGGACCGAAAGTGGTGGGCTCCGGTGTCGGCGGTCCGCGCATCGGCGGGTTCGGCTACGTCAGTCCGGTCACGCGCACGTTCTGCGCGGTCGGCGATCTGTACTGCTCCACCCCGCGTGAGGACTTCGTGGCGCGTCTGGCCGGTTTCCTCGCCGTCTCGTCCGATCCGACGCCGTCTGCAATCGGCAAGTACGTGTCGGAAGCGCAGGCGCTCCTCGCGGACCTGTCGGCGGTCGGCGGCCTGCCCGCGCTGGCCGGTCAGCTGACGGACCAAGCCAACGAGGATCGGGTCGAGCAGATTCAGACCTTCTACCGCTCGCAGGTGCACACCGACTACCGCAACTATCGAGTCGACCCGAACGGTGCCACGGCAACGTCCTGGCTGGCGAACTACCTGCGCGATGCGGCCTGACCCTTTCGGAACAGAACGACAGCCGTGACGCCCGCCGCCACCATGATGAGAACTGTCGAGCCGGCGGCCGCCACGATGCCGTCGACGTAGGCTTCTCGTGCACGGTCGGCCAACTCGGCACTCTCGTTCGCCGGAAGTGACCGGGCGGTAGCCAACGCGCCCGACAGCGTGTTGTCGACGGTTCCTTCGTCGCCCATGGCGATGCGATACGTTGCGGCACTGATGGATCCGAGAAGTGCAATGCCCAGCGCGCCGCCGATCTCCGCGCCGGTCTCCGACACCGACCCGGCTGCGCCGGCCTTCTCCGGTGCTGCGGTCGCGAGCACCCGGTCCGAGCCCAGGGTGGTTCCGGTCCCGACCCCGAGCGCGGCGACGGCCATGCCGATCAGCAGGATGGCCAGGGTGAAACCCGAGCCGGTGTCACCGGGGACGGCAACGAACGCAATGACGGCGCTGCCGAGACCCATGACGATCAGTGCGCCCACCAGGATCACCGCCGGACTGCGACGCTTCATGATCAATGGTGCCGACACCGACGCCACGGTCGTCACCACCGCGGGGATGAGCGACCACAGCCCTGCCTCGAGCGGACCGAGGCCCTTGACCAGCTGAAGGTATTGCGAGAGAGCAAGGTTGAAGCCGCTGATGACGAACACCGACACCAGGATCACCAGGACCGCGACGGAGAACGCGGGGACCCGGAAGAGGGTGAAGTCGATGATGGGGGTGGCGGTGGCCCGTTGACGGCGCACGAACAACGCCCCGATCACGAGGCCGACGGCGAGAACGACGAGCGCCTGTAGGTCGACACCTTCCTGGGCAGCGTGTTTGACGGCGTAGACGATCGACAGCATCGCGGCGATGGAGAAGACGACGCTCACCGGATCGAACCGGCCGGGGTTCGGATTCTTCGATTCCGGCAGTACGACCGGGGCAAAGATCAACAGCACCACCATGATCGGGATGTTGATCAGAAACACCGAACCCCACCAGAAGTACTCCAGCAGCACTCCGCCGATGACCGGGCCCAGTGCCGCTCCGCCGGAGAAACCGGCCGTCCAGATGCCGACGGCTGCGCCGCGCTGAACGGGGTCGACGAACATGATCCGCAGCAGAGCCAGTGTGGACGGGGCGAGGGTGGCGCCGCCGATCCCCAACAACACCCGCGACGCGATGAGAAGCTCGGGGGTGTGCGAGAACGCTGCCGCCACGGACGCGAGTCCGAAGATGGCCGACCCGATCATCAGCAGCCGACGCGTTCCGATTCGGTCACCGACTGACCCCATCGTCACCAATAGGCCCGCGAGAATGAAGCTGTAGATGTCCAGAATCCAGAGTTGTTGCGAACTGGACGGACTCAGGTCGTCCGCGATCGACGGCAACGCAAGATAGAGCACCGAGATGTCCATCGAGACCAGGACGATCGGCAGTACGAGGACGGACAGGCCGATCCACTCCCGACGCGTTGCGCGCTCCGACGCACTTGTCGATTGCCCGAATGTCACGGGGGTGCCTCGTTTCTCGATGTTCGGCCTTCTGATTCGCGTACGTTCATGACCAAGCCTACGAAAGTAGTCACTTCGATTCCCGAGGGGGAACAGCATGGCCGATCTCAGCGTGGTTGCAACGATTCCGGCGAAGGCCGGGTTCGAGAAGGAAGTCGGTGACGCGTTGTCGAAGCTGGCTGTCGCCAGCCGCGACGAGCCGGGCTGCATTTCGTACGTTCTGTACGAATCGCAGGCGACGCCAGGCACATTCGTCACCATCGAGTCGTGGAAGTCCAAGGCTGACCTCGACGTTCACATGGAGGCTGCCGCATTCCAGCAGGCCATGGCCGAGGCCGGCCAGCATCTCGGCGAGGTTGCGATTCACCCGCTCACGCTGGTGGTCTGACCCGGTTCACCCCCGAGTCTCGGTGATCACGGTCGAACTGTTCGAGATACGCAAAATTTCGAACAGTTCGGCCGTGATCGCCGCTGTGGGGGTCAGGCGTACTCGACGTTCCGCGGCTCGTCCGACCGGTTGACCACGGCGTAGACCAGTCCGGACAGTCCGAGCATCGCCACCATCACGATCACGGCCAAGAGCCCGGTGCCGCCGAGCGACCCGGACGCAATGCGGTCCAGCCCGGTGCCGACCCATCCCAGCGGGGTGAAGGACGCGGCCTTCCCGAACACGGAACTGTCGGGTGACGAGACGAACGCGGCACCGCACAGCACCAACTGCACCAGGAGCAGCACGAGGTTCACCGACTGACCGATCGCGCGACCGAACAGCACCTGGATCGCTCCGGCTGCGGCGAGGAAGGCCGCAGACGACAACAGCAGGAACGCGATACCGCCGACGATCCCGCCGACTCCGAGGTCGCTACCGACGTAGGAGTACGCGATCGAGGTCGCCGCGGCGAGTGCGAGAACGGCGACGACGGGAGCGAGGCGCGCGAGGCGCCCGCCGCGGGTGAGCAACCTCAGCAGGCTCACCCCGGCCACTGCACCGACGGCCACGAGGGCCGCGAGCAGATAGTTCGACGCGCCGGTGTCGGTGTTGCCGACCACGAGCGTGGTCTGCGTCTGGCCGTCGGCGGTCGTCGTGGTTGCCGACGAGGTGGCCGATGCGGCCGGGAGCGAATCCGTGGCGGTCTTGACGTTGGTCTGCAGGCTGGTGACGACGCCGTTGATCGGGGTCACCGCAGTACCGATCTGATCGGTGCCGGCCTTGAGCTGCTTGCCGCCGTCGTCGAGCTGGACGATTCCGTCGCGCAGCTGTGCGTTTCCGGTGGAGAGCTGCGAGGCGCCGTCCGCGAGTTGGGACACGCCGACGTTGAAATCACTGGACGAGTCGGCGAGCTGGAAAGCCAGGAGCTTGGCGCCGTCACGCAGCTGGTTGAGCTGGTCCACCGTGCTGGGTCCGACACCCTGCGTGTTCAGGGTGTCGATCAGGCCGCGTAGTTGGTTCGCGGCGTCGGTCGTGATCGGATTGTTCACGGCCTCGATCTTGTTGGCGACGTCGGCGATCACGCCGGTCACCTCGGCCTGCTTCGCACCGATGGCGAGAAGCGGGGTGGTGACCGTGTCGACGCCGCCACTGATCTGCTGGGCGCCGTCGCCCAGTTGAGTGATGCCGCCGCGCAGCTGACCGAAGCCCGCGTCGAGCTGGCCGGCGCCGTCGGCCAGCTGCACCGAACCGGTGCGCGCCACGGTGAGTCCGTCGGAGAGCTGAGTGACGCCCCCCGTGAGCTGAGGTGCAGCGTCGGTGAGCTGAGTCAGTCCGCTCGAAAGCAGCGTGAGGGGCAGTGAGGCGCCGGTCAACGCGGTTCGCGTCTTGGCCAGAGGATCGCCCGAGGCGGGGGTCGCCGTGTCCCCGTCGGCGGTCGGTGTGGACGCCTCGGACGTACCGGTCGTCGAACTTGCCGATACCCCGTTTCCGCTCACGAGTGCGTAGATCCCTGCAACCAGCAGCGGAAGGACGATCAGAAGAACGGCGACGACGGGTCGCGCGACGATACCGGTGCGCGGCGACGAGCCGTGTGCAGACGAAGTGGCCATAGTGAGGCCAAGGCTAACCTGTGACAAGTGGGTAACACGCACTCCGCGGCGGCGTTGTTCGTCATACAGCGTCGTCACCTGGCAGTTTAAGAAACCATTGTGAATCTATGGACGGTTGCGCGGTAACAGGTCCCACACGTGCTGAGTCTCGTTCACCGCGGCGACGGTGCGTCTTCCACTGCGGGAGAACAGGATGCGCGTGATCGAGCCGTAGTCGATGGGGAACGTCAGCGGCCGCTGGGTGTGCAGGATGTTCTCGAGGACGACATTGATCACGCCGCCGTGCGCGAATGCCGCGACCGTCGCGTCGTGATCCGAGCTCGACACGAGATCGGCGACGGCCCCCAGAACGCGGGACCGGAACGCGTCGGCGTCGACGGCAGCGGGAAGGTGACCGGCTTTGATGCGCTCGAACTCGGCAGGGAACGTCGTGCGCGCCTCTTCGATGGTGATGTAGCCGGGGAAGTCGCGGTCGTACTCGGCCAGTCCGTCGACGATGTCCACGGGGAGGTCCGTCGACGCGGCCAGCGGCTCGGCAGTGTGCACCGCCCTCTTCTGGGGGCTGCTCACCACGCGGGCGATACGAAATGCAGCCAGTCCGGACGGGATTCGTCTCGCCTGCTCGAGGCCAAGGTCGGTGAGCTCGGGATCGGCGTCCGCCGTCGACCGAACCGGAAGTGCGTGCCTGATCAGCAGAAGTTGCACGGCGTCAGGTGATCGACACGAGCTCGGTGATGTCGTCGATCGGGAGCGGCCCGTCGACGATGGCGGTCACCTGAGCGCTGTTCAGAATGATCCGACCCCCGTGGTTGTCGAGGAACGCGGTGTCGGCGGCGTCGCGTCCGGTGGCGATACGCACCAGCGTCGAGCGGGGTGCGAGGCACGTCGCGTCGACCACGCGCCACACACCGTCCACGAACGCCTCGGCGACGGCGTGAAAGTCCATCGGATCGCAGCCCGGTGCGTACACCGCGACGAGCCGGGCGGGGACGTTGACCGCCCGCAGCATCGCCACGACGAGGTGGCTGTAGTCGCGGCACACACCGCGACCGGCGAGAAGCGTGTCGGCGGCACCGTCGATGGGGTCGCTGCTGCCGGGAACGTACTGCAAGCGCGCACCGACCCAGGCCGAGACCTTCTCCAGTAATACGGAGGATTCCGAGTACTGGCCGAACTCGGTGGCTGCGAAGCCGAAGAACTTGTCGCATTCCGCGTAGCGACTGGGCCGCAGGTACACGGACTGGTCGTAGTCGGTGACGGGCGCGGGATACGTGTTCCCGTCGATGGTCGCGTCGTAGTACGTCTGCAGGTTGCCGACGCCGCACTCGAATTTGTGAATGCGGTTGCCGTGCTCGCCGCTGATCTCCTGCGCGTAGATCTGGGTGCCGTCGAGGAGGAACGACAACGTCTCGCTGACCGTCGTCCCCGGGTGCGGCGCAACGGCGATCTGGAACTCGAGAGTCGTGGGTTCGACGATGTCGACGTCGAGCCGAGCGGATACGAGGCGTCTCATGGCGCTCATCCTGCCAGTCGGCGGCCGGATCGGCTGATCAGACGACGGGCCCGACGCACAGGTCCGAAACGCGCTGCGGTTGGTCGATCATGATGTGGTGGTACGACGGCTCGACCACGGCGAACCGGGCACGAAGCGACCGGGCGAACTCGCGTTGACGGCGAACCCACGACCGTCCCCAGGGTGTGGGAAAACCGGTGTGCGCAGCCACCACGGTGACCGAGGACGTGGGTAGTGGAACCTGTCGACGCAGTTCGTCGAGTTCGTCGACGAGGTCGGAGAAGACGGCGTACTCGGCCATCGCCGCCGCCAGGAACGACGGCCGTCGATAAATTGCGAGCACCTGCCGAACGACTTCGGGATCCCACCCGTCGGGTGGCACAGCTCGGGTGAGCAGAACGCGGCTCGGGCCGGCACCGAGATACTGCAGGCCGGTCTGCGCCGCGACGGACGCTCCCATTCGGGCGGCGTGGAGTCGCACCGATCGGGGGAGCACACCGAGTGGCGCACTTTCGATCGCGGCGTCCAGCAGCACCAACCGCGACACCTTCTCGGGGTGCAGCCGTAGGAACGCCTCGGTGTAGATGCTCGCGATCGAATGGCCGACGAGAACGACAGGACCGGCACCCGACTCGATTGCGCGGAGAATGGTGGCAACCTCGTCGTGGACCGTCGGCACCCATCCCGGCCGGGGATGGTCCAGGCGGTATCCGGGCCTCTCCACGATGACGACGTGGTGACCACGGCGGCGCAGGATTGCCGCGGTGTCGAGCCAATCGAGAGGGGTGCCGCCCAGCCCGCTACACAACACAATGGTTTGTTTCATGTGAAACAACTGCGTCACGTTCGGGGCTTGGCCAGCGGAAACGCGAGCGTCTCACGAATGCTGCCGCCGGTGATGAGCATGACGACCCGGTCGACGCCCATTCCGAGTCCGCCCGTCGGCGGCATTCCACGCTCGAGGGCCTGGAGGAAGTCTTCGTCCAGTTCCATGGCCTCGGCGTCGCCACCGGCGGCGAGCAGTGACTGCTCGGTGAGACGCGCGCGCTGATCCACCGGATCGGTGAGTTCGCTGTATGCGGTGCCCAACTCGACTCCCCATGCGACGAGATCCCACTTCTCCGCCACCCCGGGGATGCTGCGATGCGGCCTCGTCAACGGCGACATCGACGTCGGGAAGTTGGTGTAGAAGGTCGGGAACTCGGTGAAGTCCTCGACCAGGTGCTCGTACATCTCCTGCGCGACGGCGCCCGCGTCCCAGGTCGACTGGTACGGGATGTCGTGCGCGTCGCAGAGTCGCTGCAGCTCCTCGAGCGGCGTTTCGGGGGACACGTCCTCACCCAGCTTCTCGGCGACGGCCCCGTGCATGGTCTTCACCGGCCACTCACCGGAGATGTCGATTTCGACCATCTCACCGTCGTCACCGGGTCGGAGGACGATCTCCCGACCGTGGGCCGCGACCGCAGCGCGTTGAATCAGCTCGCGGCACATCACCATCACGCGTTCGTAGTCGCTGTGCGCTTCGTACGCCTCGAGAATGGTGAACTCCGGGTTGTGCTTGAAGTCGGCACCCTCGTTGCGAAACACCCGGCCGATCTCGAAGACCTTCTCCATACCGCCGACACACAGACGCTTCAGATACAGCTCCGGCGCGATGCGCAGATACAGGTCGAGGTTGTACGCGTTGATGTGCGTCACGAACGGCGCGGCGTTTGCACCGCCGTGAATCTGTTGCAGGATAGGGGTTTCCACCTCCATGAACCCGCGGTCACCGAGTGAGTCGCGCAGCGACTTGACCACCGCGCTGCGCGCCACCATCAGTTTGCGCGCCTCGGGGTTGATCGCCATGTCGACGTACCGTTGGCGCACACGCGATTCGGGGTCGGTCAGTCCCTTCCACTTGTCGGGCAACGGGTGCAGGCTCTTTCCGTTCATGCGCCAGTCCGTGGCCAGGAGCGAGAGTTCTCCGCGTCGACTGCGTCCAATGCCGCCGCTGACCTCGATCAGGTCACCGAGATCGAAGTCGGCGGCGAATTCGGTGAGCCGGTCGCCGACGCGATCGCGATCGAAGAGCACCTGGATGTCGCCCGACCAGTCGCGCACCACTCCGAACAGGACGCCGCCGTAGTCACGAATGCGCAACAGCCGCCCGGCAATTCGCACGGTGGTGCCCTGCGGCGAACCGACCGCGGCCGCTACCGTATGGGTCGGCGGGTAGGCGACCGGGTATGCGTCGATACCCTGCTCGGCCAGGCGCTCGAGCTTTGCCATACGGACCCGAACCTGCTCGGGCCGTCTGCGACCCACGGCTTCCTCGTCGTCGAGTGCTGCGCCTAGGGGGGCAGAACCGTCCGCATGCAGTCCGACGATCCCGGCCGGAACCTGTTCGTGCACACCGGTGTGCTGAGGTGCGCCGCGGAACGACGGCAGGGTCAGAAAACCCTCGGCGATGGCCGAGGCGATGCCGACCTTCGGGATGTCACGATTGTCCTCGAAGCACAGGAACCGCGGCACCCACTCCGGCTGGTACTTCAGGTTGGATCGGTACAGAGCCTCGAGCTGCCACCACCGCGAGAAGAAGATCAGTGTCGAACGCCACACGCGCAGAACAGGACCCGCGCCGATCCGGCTGCCCTCCTCGAACGCAGCGCGGAACACCGCGAAGTTCAGCGACACCTTGGTGACACCGAACTGGTCCGACTGGGTCGCCAGCTCGGTCACCATCAGCTCGACAGTCCCGTTGGGCGCCTGCGGGTGTCGACGCATCAGGTCCAACGACACTCCCGACAGACCCCACGGGACCAGTGACAGGAGCCCGACCACCCGAGGCTCACTGCCGGCCTCGTCCTGAATAGCTTGCACCAGAAGGCAATTACCGTCCAATGGGTCGCCGAGGCGGCCCAGGGCCATCGAGAACCCTCGTTCTGTCTCGGTGTCGCGCCAGCCGTCGGCGTCGGCGATGATGGACGGCCACTCCTCGGCCGGAACGTCCCGGTGACGACGGATGCGGACGGTCACGCCTTTGGCCCGTGCCCGGTTGACTGCTTGGCGCACGGGCCGCATGTCCGGGCCGCTGACGCTGTAGGTACGGGTGTTCAACACCGCCTCGTCCCCGAGTTCGAGAACCGACAGACCTGCCCTGTTGTAGGCCGTCGCGCCGGCTTCGCTCGCGCCCATCGCGGCGGGCGACCACCCGTACGTCCCGGCCAGTTCGAGCCACGCCTCGATCGCGTGCGGCCAGGCCTCGGGATTACCGATCGGGTCGCCGCTGGCGAGGCAGACTCCCATCTCGACCCGATACGTCACCGCCGCCTTGCCGCTGGGAGCGAACACGACCGCCTTGTCGCGGCGGGTGGCGAAGTACCCGAGCGAATCGTCCGCCGACGAACGGTCCAGCAAGCCGCGCAGGAGCGACTCGTCGTTCCCGGTGAGCGCGTTGACCGAGCGCTGGGAGCGGAACAGCGTGACCGCGGCCACGGCGAGTGCCAGGAACGCGAACAGTCCGAGCAGGAAGTTCATGAATCCGTGGGGGTTGCCGCTGAACTGCTCGTTGTCGACAGCGGCCAGCGCGCTCACCCGGTTCAGCGCCCAGAACAGGGTCTCGTTTCGGGGGAGCGTGCCGGGGAAGAGCCACAGCAACCCCCACCCGACGAGCGAACCCACTGCGAGGCCGGCGATCAGAACGCCGAGGGCTTTCCATGCGGCTCCCCGCCGCACTCTGGTGTAGAACTCTCGACGGGCGAGTACCAGTACCACCACGACCGCCGCGTGCACCGCGAGAGCGATCCATGCGCTGACGTCGTCGGGGTCGTCGACGACCTGCGAGATGTTCCCCAGCACGAACAAGAAGGTGTACGCGGAGACGATCCACCATGCGATCCGCTTCCGGCTCGCGAGCGCGGCGGCGAGCAACGCGAGGACGAGCGCGTACGACAGCGACGTGTCGGGTGCATCGACCAGATAGTTGTCGATCCACGCGCGCGGCACGCGAACGGCGAAACGCAGAAGCGGCGAAATACTCCACAGGAACACCAGGATGGACAGCACACCCAACACCAGCCCGGCGAGGTGAGGAACCTCGCGAAAGCGGCTCTTCGCGTCGGGCTTGCGGCCGCGGCGCGGTGCCGTCGCGTCGACCGAACTCGGCACCGAGGTTGTTGCCATGACCGGATGTCCTCCTGCGTGACCATCTGCTGTGAATGCGTCAACGGTAGTCGTGTGGACCGACATCCGAGCAGCGACTTCTGCTACGACTTTCGGAGGACCGAATCGTCCTTCTTTGGTGTGGTAATCGCCCGATTCGGGCGTCTGGGCCTGGTCGGGAGCGTCCCGGACCATTTCACTGACCGGCATGGAACTCGACAATCCGATTCTGATCACCATCGCGGTCTGCGAAGTCGGCTTCTGGGTGCTCGTGCTCGGCGGCCTCGGCAGCAGATACGTCCTACGCCGGCGCTCACTGAGTGTGCTCATGCTGACGCTGCTTCCCGTTCTCGACCTGATCCTCGTCGTCGCGGTGGCGCTCGACCTGCACCGCGGAGGCGAGGTCGGGTTCGCCCACCGGCTGGCCGGTATCTACCTCGGGTGGACCGTGGTGTTCGCCCACTCGACGGTGGCGTGGTTGGACGTGCGGTTCGCGCACCGATTCGCGGGCGGCCCGGCCCCGGAGAAGCCACCGAAGAAGGGGCCCGAGGCGTACCGGCGTGAGATGAGGCTGTTTCTGAAGTGGTTGGGTGCCGCGGGTATCGCGCTGGCCGTGACGCTCGGCCTCTCGGTCACCGTCGCCTCCCCCGCGCAATCCAAGGCACTACTCGAGGTCATCCCGAACCTCGGTCTGATCACGGTGGGGTGGTTCGTCTTCGGTCCGCTCTGGGTGCGTGGATCTCGGGCGCTGGTTGACTAAGCTCGGACGAACCATGCGAAACCTACGAGGGTGGCGTCCACAGCACGCTGTCGTCGTGCCCGGTTCGGCCCTGGCGGTGTCGCTCCTCTTCACGGTACTGCTGATCGCCTCCGGCATCGCGGACTCGGGACGGGATCAGCTGCAGGGCTGGGGAACTCCGTTGTTCGCAGGTGCTCTCCTGCTCATGACGGCGGCACAGTGCGCCCGTCGCAGGTACCCGATCGCCGCCTACCTCGTGACCGTCGCGGTCACGTGCGCCCTCGTGGTGACGGTGGGCGATCTCGGATTCACCCCGCTCTACTGGTGCTCGATCGTGCTTCTCGCGATCAGGGTCTCGGGTGCCCGGTTGGTTGCCACGATTGCCGTGGGAATCGCCGGCGACATCCTCGCCAGCTCGACCACGGCGTCGGGATGGATCGTTCCGACGATGAACATCGTCATCAGCTACACGGTGCTTCTGGCACTGGGAAAGGTTATCGCACACAACCGTTCTCAGGCCGAACTCAACACCGCCGAACTGCGGCAGCACACCGCCCGGCTCGAGGAGGCCGTCGAGAACGAGCGCCGCACCATGGCGCGAGAGCTCCACGACGTCGCGGCTCATCACCTGACCGCCATGATCGTTCAGGCCCGATCGGCCGACATGCTGATCGACCACGACCCGGCGAAATCACAGGAACTGATGAGAGACGTCGTCGCCTCCGGGCAGCGCACGCTCGACGGACTGCGCCAGATCGTCGGCATTCTCCGTTACTCCTCCGACGAGGCAACGCCGCCGCAGCCCATGGTCGGCGACATCGCCGACCTCGTCGAGCAGTCGGCGCACTCGCTTCGGAGCGTGACGACGGATATCACCGACGATGTCGAGAGTGTCGACAGCGCAGTGCAACTGGCGTGCTTCCGCATCGTGCAGGAGTCGCTCTCCAACGCGATGAGGCACGCGCCGGGAAGCCGAGTGCACATCGAACTGTGCCGTCGCAACGGCATGGTTCACCTGACCGTCTCCGACACCGGGCACGACGGACCCGCTGCTCGGGACGGTCAAGGTCTCGGACTGGCCGGGATGCGTGAGCGCGCCGTGCTTCTCGGGGGCAACCTCGAGGCCGGTCCGAACGACGACGGTGGATGGTGCGTGACGGCACGCATGCCGGTCGACGGGAGAATAGTCCCGTGATCGACGTTTTGATCGTCGACGACCAACCCGTCGTCCGACAGGGGTTCGAATTGTTCCTCGCCGGGCACCCCGGCATCGCCGTGGTGGGACACGCATCATCGGGCACCCATGCGGTGCAACAGGTCAGGGATCTGCGACCCGACGTCGTTCTGATGGACGTCAGGATGCCGCAGCGAGACGGGTTGTCGGCGACGAAGGAGATCCTGGCCCGATACGAGGAAACTCGGGTCATCATCATCACGACGTTCGACCTCGACGAGTACGTGTTCGCCGCACTCGACATCGGTGCCTCGGGCTTTCTGCTCAAGGACACCGATCCGGACGAACTCGTTCGTGCCGTCGTCACCGTCGCCGAAGGTGGGGCGGTGCTGTCGCCGCGACTGACACCACGGTTGATCACCGAATTCGCCAGACGCAGAACGGCTCCCGCGCCTCGACCGATACCCGACCACGATCTCAGCACGCGTGAGATGGACGTGGTCCGCTTGCTCGCCCGAGGTATGGGCAATACGGAGATCGCACGGACGCTGCACCTCGAACAGAGCACGGTGAAGACGCACGTCGGCAACATCTGCCGGAAGCTGGACGTGGGAACGCGGGTACACATCGTCGTCTGGGCGTTCGAGAACGGGGTGGTGGGCGGTGCGTGAGCACCGAAACCTGATGCAGCTCTCGGCATTCCGAAGCACCGGTGGTGTTCCCGACGCCCCCTCGTGGCGGATTCACCGAAAGTAGTGGACAGTCTCACCCGGGAAACGGCGTCGAGCACACTGGGACCCATGGATGACAACCCCGGGTTCACGGTCCGTCGCGCCGACCACGTCGGTTTCTCGGTTTTGTCGCTGGACGGTTCGCTGCGCTTCTGGGTCGACGGCCTCGGCGCGAGCGTCGAGCGCACCGGTGAGATGGGCGGCGATTTCCTCGGCGAGGTGACGGGTGCACACGGCGCCCATGTGCGTCTGGCCGTCGTCTCGCTCGCGGGGCAGACCGTCGAGCTGCTCGAGTACCGCGATGCACCGGGGTCGCCGACATCGTCGCGGCCGTTCTATCCCGGGTTCGCGCACCTCGCCTTCGAGGTCGACGACATCGACGCGGTGCTGACGCGGATCAGCGGGTTCGGGTGGACGGCGCAGGGAACGCCGCAGCCGATCGCCGGCGGCGCCAAAGCCGGCACCCTCGTGATGTACGCGCTGGGTCCGGACGGAGAGACGATCGAGTTCATGCAGCCGCCGCGTGAGTGATCCCGATCGTCGGACCTCGCGTTCGACAAGGACGGCGGGGAGGCATGCCCGGCTGCGCCGTGTTCGACTGCAGCGGCTCGGGGCAGAAGGTCACCCACCGGTCCCGAGTCGACACCGTGCTGACGGACGTCAGTGGACTCGTGCGCGGCAAGGGCAGAACTTTCGCCGGTCCGACCTGATCGGAGCCGACCTCGCGGGGCGCGCCTGCAGGGTGCCGATCTGTCGAGCGCGCTGTTCCTGACGAGGGCGCAACTGAATTCCGCCGTGGCGGACGAGTCGACGAAGGCGCCTCACTGGTACACGGAATAGTTCGGACGGGGGTGCCGTTACACATCTCGGACGGCGTCCGTCGGCAAGCCCCGGGCCTCACCCCATTTGTCGCTACGAGCGACCACTCGCCGAGAGGCGTTTGCACGGGCGCCGTCCCCGAACATTCCCGTCGCGCACTGGAGGAAGAATGTCGAAGACCTGGTTCATCACCGGAACGTCCCGCGGCTTCGGTCGAGAGTGGGCCATCGCGGCCCTCGACCGTGGAGACAAGGTCGCCGCGACAGCGCGCAATACCGACTCCCTGAAGGACCTGGTCGAGAAGTACGGTGACGCGCTTCTCCCGATCCAGCTCGACGTCGACGATCGAGCGGCGGACTTCGCCGCGGTTGCGCAGGCACACAAGCACTTCGGTTCACTGGACATCGTGATCAACAACGCCGGTTACGGCCAGTTCGGCATGATCGAGGAGCTCAGCGAGGACGAAGCCCGTAAGCAGGTCGAGACCAACGTCTTCGGCGCTCTGTGGGTGACCCAGGCTGCGCTGCCGTTCCTCCGTGAGCAAGGCAGCGGACACATCATCCAGGTGTCGTCCATCGGCGGAATCTCCGCATTCTCTGGAATCGGGATGTACCACGCGTCGAAATGGGCGCTCGAAGGATTCAGCCAGTCGTTGGCGCAGGAAGTGAAGGACTTCGGCATCCACGTGACCCTGATCGAGCCGGGTGGATTCTCCACCGATTGGAGCGGCGATTCCGCCAAGCACGCGACCCCCCTCGACGCGTACACCGATGCTCGCGAACAGATGCAGAAGCAGCGGGCCTCCCGTACCGCCAAGCCGGGTGACCCCGAGGCCACCCGGGCGGTGATCTTGAAGATTGTCGACGCGGAGACACCGCCATTGCGAATCTTCTTCGGCGAGGCACCTCTCGGCATTGCCACCGCCGACTACGAGTCTCGGTTGGCCCAGTGGAACGAGTGGCAGGACGTCTCGATCCAGGCCGGCGGATAGCGGAACCTTCTCGTCGGCGTGCCCGTTCAACGTGCATGGCATTCTGGGATCAACTGAAAAGCAAAGCGGCAGAACTCAACACTCAGCTCGCGACCAAGACGAGTCAGTTCAAGAACAAGGAGTTCGCGAACGGCGCGATGGCCATGTGCGCGCTGATCGCCGCTGCGGACGGCAGTATCGACGCCGCCGAGCGTGACAAGACGGCGGGACTGATCAAGTCGAATCAGTCGCTGAGCCATTTCCCGCCGGCCGAGTTGCAGGAAAAGTTCGAGTGGTACTGCAGCAAACTTGCCGGTGATTTCGAGTTCGGCAAGGTCGAGGCCACGGCGACCATCGGCAAGCTCAGGTCCAAGCCGGATCAGGCCCGCGCGGTGATCCAGATCGGCATCATCATCGGCGGGGCCGACGGTACGTTCGACGACCACGAAAAGGCTGCGGTACGGGGTGCATGCCATGCCGTCGGCATCGACCCTGCCGAGTTCGAGTTGTAACCGACGGGAACTCGAGGAGAACCACCTTCGTTGGCGAGACAGGTCCGAAAACGGACATTTCGCACGCGGAAGGAACTCTCATGGGCGTCAGCTTGACCAAGGGCGGCAACGTTTCCCTCACCAAGGCAGCACCGAACCTGACTGCGGTGTCGGTCGGACTGGGGTGGGACATTCGTACCACCACCGGCACGGATTTCGACCTCGATGCCAGCGCCATCGGCCTCGGAGCGGACAAGAAGGCGCCCGGCAACGAGTACTTCGTCTTCTTCAACAACCTCAAGACCCCGGACGGCTCGATCGAGCACACCGGTGACAACACCACCGGCGAGGGCGAGGGCGACGACGAGGTCATCAAGGTGAATCTCGCCGCAGTGCCGCCGACGGTGGAGACGATCACCTTCCCGGTGTCGATCTACGAGGCCGACGCCCGTTCACAGTCGTTCGGCCAGGTACGCAACGCCTTCATCCGCGTCGTCGACCAGGCAAACGGCACCGAGTTGGCGCGCTACGACCTCAGCGAGGACGCGTCCACCGAAACCGCCATGGTGTTCGGCGAGCTGTACCGCAACGGTGCGGAGTGGAAGTTCCGGGCGGTCGGTCAGGGTTACGCATCGGGGCTCGCGGGCATCGCGCGGGATTTCGGTGTGAACGTCTAGCCATGGGCATCGACTACACCAAGCGCCCCAGCGCCCCGTCTACCAGCACCCCGCCTCCCTCCACCGAGCAACCCACGTCGATCAGCCTGACCAAGGCTGCTCCTCGAGTGAACCTCGCGAAGGGCGGCGACGGCCAAGGACCGATGCGGGTCAACCTCAACTGGACGGCACAGAAACCGTCGGGCGGGTTCCTCGCGAAGCTGGCGGCGTCGGCCAATCAGGTCGACCTGGACCTGGGGTGTCTCTACGAACTGGCCGACGGATCCAGAGGCGTCATCCAGGCTCTCGGAAACAGCTTCGGGGCGTTGGACACGCCGCCGTACATCCTTCTGGACGGCGACGATCGGTCCGGTGCCAACGCGGCCGGCGAGAACATGCACGTCAATCTTGCTCGGCCGGAACAGTTTCGGCGTGTCCTGGTGTTCGCGATGATCTATCAGGGCGCGCCCAACTGGGCTGCGGTCGACGGCGTCGTGACGCTGTTTCCCACGTCCGGCCCGCAGGTGGAGGTCCGCCTCGACTCGGCCGAGAACAAGGCCCGTATCTGCGCGGTTGCCCTCATCGAGAGCGACGGCCGCACTGTGTCGGTGCAGCGTGAAGTCAAGTACGTGACGGGAAGCCAGGCTGATCTCGACAAGATGTACGGCTTCGGTCTGCAGTGGAAAGCCGGCCGCAAGTAGGGTCGGCTCCATGAGCTCCGCCCTGTTTCCAGCCCGCCTGCCCATCGTGTGCGCGCCGATGGCGGGCGGGCCGTCCACCCCCGAACTGACCGCAGCCGTCTCCAACGCGGGTGGGCTCGGGTTCCTTGCCGGCGCGAACCTCACGCCCGACGCGTTGGATCGGCAACTCACCGAGGTCGAACGATTGACCTCGAACCCGTACGGAGTCAACCTCTTTCTGCCGTCGAAGCAGATCGCGTCGCCCTCCGTTCTGGACGACTATCGAGCACGATTGGAGCCGTTGGCCGCCGAGCTCGGAGTCGAGGTCGGCCCGCCGACGTGGCACGACGACCACATCGCCGAGAAGATCGACATCGTCTGCTCCCACCGACCGGCCGCGGTCAGCGTCACGTTCGGAAGCCCCGGTCGCGAGTTGTCGGACCGCGTCAAGGCCATCGGTGCGCAGATGATCGGCACCGTCACCTCTATTTCCGAAGCGGAGACCGCAGTCGCCGACGGGGCGGACATGCTGGTGGTGCAAGGAAGCGAAGCCGGCGGACATCGCGGGGTGTTCGTCGACGACCCCGCCGACGAGCGCGGTGGATTCTTTCTGTCACTGCCGTCTCTGCTGATGTCCATCGGGCTCTCGGTCGACGTCCCCCTGATCGCTGCCGGTGGGATCATGGACGGCTCCGGAGTGTTCGCGGCCCTCGGATGGGGCGCTGTCGCAGCCCAATTGGGGACTGCGTTCCTGTGCAGTCCCGAAGCGGGGACCACCGCCGTGCATCGGCGCGCGCTGCTCAATCGCGAGTACGAACGCACCATGGTCACTCGCGCGTTCTCGGGTCGCCCCGCTCGCGGGTTGGCCAACGAGTTCGCCGACAAGTTCACGGCCACGGCGCCGGCCGGCTACCCGGAGCTGAACTCCATGACCGGGCCGCTCCGTGCCGCCGCGACCGCCGCGGGTCGGGCCGACGTGCCGAACCTCTGGGCGGGGACCGGTTGGCGAGCCGTGACCGACGCCCCCGCCGGCGACATCGTGGCTCGGATCGTCCGGGAGATGACGACGGCGTGAAACGGGTGGGCCGCTACCGTCTCGAATGCTCGGGATCCCGCTCATCGCCGACGGAAGTGGCCAACGCGTTCCGCTTGTCCTCCAGATACCGCCGCGACGGGATGTCGGTCGTCAGCGAGATGGCCTTGTCGTAGGCCACGACTGCCTCGTCGAACGCGCCTTGTTTCGCGAGAAGATGAGCTCGCGTGGCCCACGCCGGCTGAAATCGGGGTGCGTTCAGTGTGTCGAGCACAGCGAGTCCAGCTCCGGCACCGTCGATTTCAGCCACAACAGCCGCGAGTGACACAGCGCCGCCGTTGGTCGGTGCGAGGGTCTGCAAGGTCTCGTGGAGTGCGCGCAGGGTGTGCCAGTCGGTGGTCGACGTAAATCGCCGCGCGCAGTGCACCGACTGGATCGCTGCCTCGAGCTGAAATCGTCCAAGCGTGCGGAGGGCGTGCGCGCGCCGCAGATGATCGTCGGCCCGTTCGATCAGTGTCGTGTTCCAGCGAGCAGTGTCCTGCTCGGCCAGCGGTATCAGTCGGCCGTCGCCGTCGAAGCGGGCTCTCAGCCGGGCCGTCGACAGCCCGATGAGCGCGGCCAGTCCGTGCGCTTCGGCGTCGTCCGGCATCATCGCGGCGACGGTATCGGCGAGGTAGAGCGACTCTTCGGCGAGACCGTCTCGTACTTGTGTTCCGGCGGTGGGCCAGTCGATGGCGTACGCGCCGTAGATTGCGTTCAGCACGGCGTCGATGCGTGCGGGAAGCTGTGTGCGATCAGGAATCTCGAACGGGATACGCGACTCTCGGATGCGTTTCTTCGCGCGACCGAGGCGCGCTGCGACAGTCGGCGCGGGCACGTCGAAGGCGGCGGCGATCTGTTTCGCGGTGAACCCGAGGACGACGTCCAGCATGAGCGGAGTGTGGACAGCGGGGTCGATGTCGGGGTGCGCACACACGAGCAACAGTTCGAGTCGTCTGTCGCCGATCGCGTCGGGGTCGACGTCGTCGAGAAGACCGCGTTCATGTGACTGTGGTTCCAGCGGAACGCTTGTCGACGTCGCAGCGGACTTCCAACCGTCTCGTAACCGGTTCCGTGCCACAGTCAGCAGCCATCCGTCGGGGTTGCGCGGAACCCCGTCGACGGGCCACCTGGTCAGTGCGCGCTCGAACGCGTCGGCAAGTGCGTCCTCGGCTCCGGCGATGTCGCCGGTGGACGACGCCAGGACGGCGAGCAAGCGGCCGTACGAGGTGCGGGCGGCGTCGCTCGCCCGCCCTTGCGGGTCGGTCACAGGAGTGGAGCCTGCGGAACGATCGGACATCAGGTGGTCCATGCACCGTTCACGAACGACGTTGCAGCGCGGCGTACTTCGACCACTCCGTACTGGGTTCCGGGGCACTTCTCGGCCCACGCAAGCGCTGCGTCGAGGTCAGGGACGTCGATGACGAACACCCCCGCCAGGGCCTCCTTGGTCTCGGCGAAGGGGCCGTCCTGAACCTGGAGCGAACCGGTGCGCATGGTGACCGTCGTCGACTCGGAGGTTTGGGCGAGCACCTCGGCGGCGACGAGGACACCCGCAGCCTCGAGCGCCCGTCCGTAGGTGCCGAACGCGTCCTGCATGGCAGTCCGTGCGTCGTCCGGGATGTCGCCGGCGGCCGGTTCCTCACTGGTGAGAAGAAGTGTGTAGCGCATGTCGTGCTCCGATCAGGCAGTGGTTGTGTGTTGCTTTCCTATCCATGACGATCGAGCCATGCCGGAATCGACAGAAGTCATGAAAGCAGATTTACAGGGATACCTACAGGCCGCGCGGGATGCGATCGTGTGGAAGCTGGACGGTGCGTCCGACTACGACATCCGCCGGCCGATGACGCCGACCGGGACCAACCTGTTGGGCCTGGTCAAGCATCTGACGTTCGTCGAGTAGTACGGGTATTTCGGCGACACGTTCGGCCGACCCTCCGGGCTGGAACCGCCGTGGGCGGGCGGCGAGGATCAGGCAGACATGTACGCCGTGGCCGGTGAGTCACGCGAGCAGATCCTGGACGGATACCGGGCGGCGTGGGCGCACTCCGATCGGACCATCGTCGAGCTGGATCTCGACACGAGCGGGCACGTTCCACACTGGCCGCAAGAGCGGGCCGCGATCACGCTGCATCGAACGTTGATACACGTCACCGCCGAGACTGCCCGCCACGCCGGTCAGGCGGACATCGTGCGGGAAACGATCGATGGTGTCGCGGGGCTTCGCGCCGTCGGGGACAACCTCGGGGACGTCGAAGCCGGCTACCTGGAGAAGTTGGAAGCGATCGCGCGGGAGTTCGGCCCCACCCCCTAGTCTCGGCAGAACGGGGACGTGTCGCAAATGTTCAAGACGGCGCGGTCCCTCGTGTCCGAGAATCGAAACATGACCACAACAGCAGCTACCGGAGAATTCACCACCGACGGCCTGCCACACGGGCGCACGTCGCTGACCCCGCACATCGTCGTAGCTCGTGCGGCCGACGCCATCGACTTCTACCGCGACGTGTTCGGAGCCACGGTGCACGGCGTGACCAGGTTCGGGGACATCGTCGCGCACGCCGAGATCGAATTCGCCTCGGGCAGGATGACATTGAGTGACTCGATGGAGTCTTATGGCCTGGTTGCCCCCACCGCAGGCGCGGCCGTCTCCTACTCGCTTGCACTGTACGTTCCCGACGTCGACGACGTGGTGACACGCGCCGCCGACGCGGGTGCAACGATCCGGGAACCGGTGTCCACCTTCGTCTCCGGCGACCGTTTCGGTTCGATCCTGGACCCGTTCGGCGTCCGGTGGTCGGTGCAGACTCGCGTCGACGACCTGTCGGACGAGGAGAGCAACCGTCGCGTCGAGGAGTGGGCGGCTACGCAGCAGGGCTGATCGTCAGTGGTGCGATCCGAGCACCCGATCCAGCGCAGCAACCGCAGCGTCGAGGTCCGCCTCGGTGACCGTGAGCGCCGGCCGGAACCGGACACTGCGCTCCCCGCAACCGAGCATCAGAACGTGCTCCTCGGTGCGCATCCGCTCGACGAGCTCGTCACGGGATGTGCCGTCGGGCATCGAGAAGGCGGTCATCAGGCCGCGACCGCGCACGTTGTCGATGTGGTTGTGCCGCAGAGTCAATGAACGCAGTCCCGTCAGGAGATACGAGCCCAGCTCGCCCGCCCGAGCGATCAGATCCTCGGACTCGACGACCTCGAGGATGCGGCGTGCGCGCACCATGTCAGTGAGGCTGCCGCCCCAGGTGGAGTTGATGCGCGAAGACACCGTGAACACATTGTCCGGCACCTCGTCGACCTTCCCGCCGGCCATCACGCCGCAGACCTGGGTCTTCTTGCCGAAGGACATGACGTCGGGTGCCACCCCGAGCTGCTGGAATGCCCAAGCGCTGCCGGTCATTCCGGCTCCGGACTGCACCTCGTCGAAGACGAGCAAGGCGTCGAACTCGTCGCACAACGCGCGCAGACCCTGCAAGTACTGCGGACGGAAGTGGTGGTCGCCGCCCTCGCCCTGAATGGGTTCGAGGATCAGGCACGCCACGTCGTGCAGGTCGGCCTCGAACGCACGACGAGCTGCGTCGAGCGAATGCTGTTCCAGGGCATCCATGTCCGCGCCGTCACGGATGTAGGGAGACGAGATGCGCGGCCAGTCGAACTTCGGGAACCGGGCGACCTTGATGGGGTCGGTGTTCGTCAGCGACATCGTGTATCCGGAGCGGCCGTGGAACGCGTGCTCGAGGTGCATGACCTTGGTCCCGAGCGCGGGGTCGATCCCATGCGCTTCGTTCCAGCGACTCTTCCAATCGAACGCGACCTTCAGCGCGTTCTCGACCGCGAGCGCGCCGCCTTCGACGAAGAACAGGTGCGGCAAGCGAGCATCACCCAGGACGCGGGCGAACGTGTCCACGAAGCCGGCCATGGCCGCGGTGTAGACGTCGGAATTGCTCGGCTTGTGCAGGGCAGCCTCGAGGAGGTCGGCGCGGAACCGCTCGTCGTCCACGAGGGCAGGGTGATTCATGCCCAGCGCGTTCGATGCGAAAAACGTGAACATGTCGAGGTAACGCGATCCGTCGCGGGCATCGACGAGAGTCGATCCCTGCGACTCCGTCAGGTCCAGGACCATCTCGAAGCCATCGGCCAGCATGTGGCTTCCGATGACCTCGTGCACGGCAGTCGCGTCGACCGGCTGGTGGGCGGGGTAGGCCGGACGTCGTAAGACTTGTGTCATGGATGGCAACGTACGCGATAATATTTCGTCAAACAACAGATAGACCATAATTTGTCCTGTGTTGACTCGATCGGACAGAATGGATCCCATGACATCGACCTCCGACCTGACCACCAGGACCGCCGAGCTCCTCACCGCCATGGGCGCCGACGCGTCGTTCGCCGCTGCGACACCGGACGGCGCAGGCCTGGTGACGTCGTCACCCATCACCGGCGGCACGCTGGGATATCTGCAGCCGTCGGCGGACCCGTCGACCGTCGTCGACGACGCGGTGGCGGCATTCCGGACCTGGTCGACGGTCCCCGCGCCGGTGCGCGGTGGCGTCGTCCGCGAACTCGGGGAGTTGCTGCGCGAGCACAAGGATGCGCTCGGCGAGTTGGTGTCCATCGAGGCCGGCAAGATCGTCAGCGAGGGACGCGGTGAGGTTCAGGAGATGATCGACATCTGCGATTTCGGTGTCGGTCTCTCGCGTCAGCTCTACGGAAACACGATCGCCACCGAGCGCCCGGGCCACCGCATGATGGAGCAGTGGCATCCCCTCGGCGTCGTCGCCGTGATCACGGCCTTCAACTTCCCGGTCGCCGTGTGGTCCTGGAACACCGTGTTGGCCTTGGTGGCCGGTGACACCGTCGTGTGGAAGCCGTCGGAGAAGACACCGCTCACTGCCGTGGCCGTGCAAGCGATTTTCGAACAGGCCGCTGACCGGGCAGGGGTCGACCCGAAGATTGCGCAGCTCATCATCGGTGAACGCGACGCCGGTGAAGCACTGGTCGACGATCCACGCGTAGCGCTCGTGTCCGCCACCGGTTCGACTCGGATGGGTCGTGAGGTGGCGCCGCGCGTCGCGCAGCGGTTCGGCCGAGTTCTGCTGGAGCTGGGCGGAAACAACGCCGCGATCGTCTCCCCCACCGCCGATCTGGATCTGACGGTGCGCGGAATCGTGTTCTCGGCAGCGGGAACTGCCGGGCAGCGATGCACGTCGTTGCGCCGGGTTATCGCGCACGAGTCCATCGTCGACACCCTCGTGGACAGGTTGTCCTCGGCGTACGCGACTCTCCCCATCGGATCTCCCTTGGAGACAACCACTCTGGTCGGTCCCCTGATCGACGAAGCAGCGTACGACGGGTACGTGTCCGCGTTGGAGCAGGCGGCGAGAGACGGTGGCAAGGTGGTGGCCGGGGGTGAGCGGGTCGCTGAGGAGCTCGGTGGTTACTACGTGCAGCCGGCGATCGTGGTGATGCCGGGGCAGACCGAGATCGTCAAGCACGAGACTTTTGCACCGATCATCTACCTCATGTCGTACTCGGATCTCGACGAGGCCATTGCTCTGCACAACGATGTGCCGCAGGGTCTTTCGTCGTCGATCTTCACGACCGACCTGCGCGAGGCCGAACGGTTCCTCTCCGCTGCCGGGTCGGATTGCGGCATCGCCAACGTCAACATCGGACCGTCCGGCGCGGAGATCGGCGGCGCCTTCGGCGGCGAGAAGGAAACCGGTGGCGGGCGTGAGTCCGGCAGCGATGCGTGGAAGTCGTACATGCGGCGTTCGACGAACACCGTCAACTACAGCTCGGAACTGCCCCTCGCGCAGGGAGTCGAGTTCCTGTGACCGTGCCCATCCGTGACGAGTCGATCAGGCTCGGTCAATTCCTGAAGCTGGCCAACATGATCGACTCGGGCGCCGAAGCGAAGATGGTGATTGCCGACGGCGAAGTGACCGTGAACGGCGAGGTGGAGCTGCGTCGCGGGCGGCAACTACGCGTCGGCGACATCGTGACGGTCGGCGGGGTGTCCGTGACCGTCGCTACCGAGTAATGCGTGCGCGGGCAGTGCTTTTCGCCGACAACGGCGCGGCGCTCCCCGCTGCGGCCAACCCCATGACGGGCATGTTCGCGTAGATCGATTCGTGCTGTCCGGGTCCGACGCGGTACGTCTCGTGGAAGATCCCGACGTTTCCGTTTCCGCCGACCCGCTTGTTGAATTCGCGCCATGCCGGCAGGTGTGGGTTGTTCGGATCCTTAGCGAAGGCTTCGAGGGCCTCGAAGCTGCGCCAGTACTGGATCATGGTGATCGTTCGGCCGCCCAACGACGAACTGGCACCGAGCATTCCGAGCTCTGGGTGGGCGGCGAGTTCGCTCAGCATGCGGGGCATGGCCATGAACGGCCGGATCCACTGGTCGATTCGGCGAACTTTGTTGATGCGCATACCGATAACGAAGACGACGAAATCGCCGTCGATCTGTGCCGTGAAGCGGCCGTTCTGGACTGAAGTCATAAATGGATAGTGCTACTATCCAATGGTGATGTCAAGGTGAGAATCTCAGAACTGAGCCGAGCCAGCGGGGTATCCGTCGCGTCCATCAAGTACTACCTCCGCGAGGGATTACTGCCTGCGGGTGCGCAGAGTTCGCCCACCCAGGCGACGTACGACGAAGGCCACGTCCACCGGTTGCGATTGATTCGCGCGCTCGTCGACATCGGCGGACTCCCCATTGCACGAATCCGTGCCACCCTTGCGGCGGTCGACGACGACGGTGCTCCGCTGCACCACGCCTTCGGGGCGGTCATGCACGGCATCGACTCCGTTCCAGATGTCGAACCCGACGTGGGGGAGGTACACGACTGGCTGCGCGCGCGGGAATGGGCAATCGAGGACGGCGCACCCGCTCCGTATCGATTGGCCGAGCTGATCGGCACGTTGCGTACCTTCGGCTTCGGCGTAACGCTGTCCGACTTGGACGCCGTCGCGGATTCGGCGTATGCGACCGCGGAGCTCGAGGTGGGCTATGCGCGCGCCAAGCCAACCCGCACTGCGGCCGTGGAATCGATGCTCATCGGGACCGTCGTCTTCGAACGGGTCCACGCCGAGATCAGGCGGTTGGCGCTCGAAGCGGTGAGCGCTCGGCCGTGATCGCGCTTGCCGCACCAGGTCGTGCGCTCTAGCATCGGACCCATGTCGTTCCGTTGGCTCCTTCTGATGGCGCTGCCTCTCGCAGCGCTTTTCGGCGCCGCGGATGTGCAGACTTCGGTGGGCATCGTCGGTGCCGTCGCAGTTGCTGCTCTCGTCGCTGCGCTCGCATTTCACGTTGCGGGGCAAGAGCGCTCGGCGCTGTTCGCCCCCACTACCGGACCGGCTTCGGACGAACGTTGTCTACACGGCTCGTTCCGCCGCCAATCGAGCCCCGACGCACCGGGGCGGCCCCAACCTCGCGCACCAGGAACCGGTCTCCGGCCGGCCTGAATTCTCCGGGTCGGTCATACGACGTCCAGCTGTCGATGACCCAACTCCTTCCGAGGTGACCCATGCTCGATTTCGTCTATTATCCCGTTTCTGCCCTGTTGTTGTTCTGGCACAATGTCTTTTCCTTCGTCGTCGGTGACCCGTCGAGCGGTCTCGCGTGGTCGCTTGCGGTGATCTTTCTCGTCTTCACCGTGCGACTGTTGCTGGTGCGACCGTTCGTGAAACAAGTCCGCACGCAGCGCATCACGCGGCAGTTGCAGCCCGAGATCAAGGCACTTCGAGAGAAGTACTCCGGCGACAACCGAAGGCTCGCTGAGGAGTTGCAGAAGCTGAACAAGGAGCATGGCGTGAACGCACTCGCCGGGTGCCTCCCGGCGCTGGTGCAGGCGCCGGTGTTCATCGGCTTGTTTCACGTTCTCCGCTCGTTCGACCGCACGGGAACCGCTGCCCACGTACCGTTCCTGGACGCAACCGACCCGATGTCGGCGGCGCAGAACGCGGTGACTCCGAACTACTTCTTCAGCGCCGCAGACGTACAGTCGTTTCTCGACGCACACGTGTTCGGCGCCCCGCTGTCCGCGGTACTCACGGCGGCGTGGAGTCCGGCAGTGCTCGCGGTCGCAGTACCGCTGATGGTGCTGTCCGCCGTCGCAACGTTCGTCACGACGAGAGTCTCGCTGGCTCACCAGGACCCCGTGGTGGCCGACACTGCTCAGGGGCGAATCATGAACCGGGTCATGATGGTGGTGCCACTCGGCGTGCTGGTGGGCGGGCCGTTCGTACCGGTAGCGATCCTGATCTACTTTCTGGCCAACAACGCGTGGACCGCGTTGCAGCAGTGGGTAGTCTTCCGCCGGCTCAGCGCAGCCGAACCGGCAGATGCGTCAGGCCGTGGATGAGATAACTCTCGCGGTACCTCTGTTCGGCCGGCGCCAGGTGGAGGTGCGGAAAGCGTTGCAGCAGTTGGGTGAATGCGATCTGCGCCTCCATCCGAGCCAACGGAGCGCCCACGCAGTAGTGGATGCCGTACCCGAATGCGACGTGGCCGCCCGTGGCGCGGGTGACGTCGAGAACCTCCGGGTTCGGATACTTCTCGCCGTCCCTGTTCGCGGAAAGCAATGCGACGTAGACGAATTCGTCGGCGGGGATCTCGGTTCCGCCGATGACGACAGGCTCCCGTGTATAGCGCAGGGTCGCGAAGTCGATGGGCCCGTCGTATCGCAGGAACTCCTCGACTGCCCCCGGGATCAACGACGGATCGTCGCGGAGGAGGGCAAGCTGATCGGGATTGTGCAGCAAGGCGCATGCGCCGTTGCCGATCAGATTGACGGTGGTCTCGTGGCCGGCGACGAGCAGCAGGAACGCCGTCGACACGAGCTCGGTTTCACTGAGGCGATCACCCTCGTCACGAGCGTCCACCAACATGGTCAACATGTCGTCGGTCGGGGTGGTGCGTTTGGACTGAATCAGCCCGCGTAGGTAGTCGGACATCGACCGCGCGGCTCGTCCCTGATCCGTCGCCACCGCCACGGTGAGCAGCGTGTCCGTCCACGACCGGAAGTCGGCTCGGTCCTCGAACGGAACGCCGAGCAGCTCGCAGATCACCGTGATGGGAAGCGGCACTGCGAAATCCTCGATGAGGTCTGCCGTGTCGCCCTGGTCCATCGCGTCGAGCAGCTCGGTGGTGATGGTCTCGATGCGCGGTCGCATGGAGGCGATGCTCCGCGCAGTGAACGCCTTGTTGACCAGGCTCCGCAGGCGGGTGTGATCCGGGGGGTCGGAGTTGAGCATGCTCGACGACAAGCCCTCACCCACCGTGTACTGCACGCTCGATTTACGCCGCTGAAGTAGTTCGGCCGCGCGGTCGCTGGCCTTGTGGAGGCGCGGATCCGCGAGAGCTGCCCGACCTTCCGCGTAACCCGTCACGACATACGCTTCGCGCCCGTTCACCAACCGCACGTGGTGGACGGGTCCCTTGCCGTGCCACCGGTCGTAGAACGCGTACGGATCGTCGAAGAACGACGAGTCGATGATTTCGAGTCGGTCGGCCTCGGAAGTCATTCCGATATTCTAGGGTCGTCCTATGGTTCGGCAACGAACGATGTGGAGGGTCACGCTGACGACCCTGCTCGCCTTGGGGTCGCTCACAGCCTGTTCGCCGATCGTGGGTCGACCGACGTCGGTGCAGGACATCGAGGTCTCGGTGACGGACGCCGTGCGGTCCGTGACCGTGACGTCCTCGTTCGAGGGAAACAGTCAAACACTCACTGCAACAACAGCTCACGGCACACCACTCGGCCAGGTCTATGGCATCACGGTACCGCGCGTGTTCGAGGTCTACGGGATCTGGAGTGGCACGGCGGATGGGACCGGCGATGTGTCGTCCGGGCTGACGCAGGTGGGGGTGCTCGAACCTGCCCGTTCAGCAGCAACAGGGACGTCCACGACATTCGCGTCGTCGACAGCGTCGGGATTCCTGTACTTCTATGTCGTTCCCCGGTACCGGCCCGACGACCGAACGACGTTGGGCTTCCAGCTCTCGTTGGCGGGCAGCGGCTGAGCGGTCCAGCGGTCGTAGTATGCGTTCGGGTCGCCGAAGAACGACTAGTCGGTCCGCCGCGGTGGGCATGAACAGATTCAAGGGCGGTCGTATGGCTGGGCAACGAGTTCCTGTGACACATCGCGACGGTCGAATGCAGTGAGCGCCACGATCGTCTGGATTGTCGTGGTGGTCCTCGAACTTGCAGCCATCGTCGGGTTGGGTGTCGTGCTCGTCGTGACCCGCCGCCGTCTGCACACGGCGCGCCGCGCGCTCGCACAGAAGTCGGGGCGCCGCCGCCGCTCGGGGCTGGCTCCGCTCGCGGTCCGGACTGCGTTCCGCACGGCGGACTCCGTTGTGCGCAAGGGACTGGGCGCCACGGTGCGTAATTCCGTCGAGGACCTCGCCGGGTGGGCACGTGTCGAACGCCCCGATCTCGCCAGGATGTCGGCCGACGGAGACGTCGTCATCGTGTTTTCCGACATCGAGGGTTCGACGGCTCTCAACGAGGAGCTGGGGGACCGCGGATGGGTGAAATTGCTGGAACGGCACAACAGGCTCGTCTACAAGTGCGTGGCCGACCACGGTGGCCACGTCGTGAAGAACCAGGGCGACGGGTACATGATCGCGTTCACGGACGCGACGCGAGCGGTCCTCTGCGGGGTGCAGGTCCAGACGGCCCTGCGGGAGGACTCGGAGCGCTGGGACCGCATCCGCGTGCGCATGGGGATGCATGTCGGTAGCTCGGTGCGGCGCGGGGACGACCTGTTCGGCCTCAACGTCGCCATGGCCGCACGAGTCGCCGGCCAGGCGGCGGGAGGGGAAATACTCGTCAGCGAACCGGTGCGGGACGCGCTCGGCGCGACGTCCCGGATCGAGCTGGGCAAACCCCGCGAGGTGGAGCTGAAGGGCTTACGCGGACGCTACGAGCTGTACCCGGTCGAGTTGCCGGAGCTTCAGTTGGCGGCCGGTAAAGGCTGAGCTGTGACGACCACGCCGTCGTCGTCGCTGTACACGTATTCGCCGGGAATGAAGGTGATGCCGCCGATCTCCACCGTCACGTTCTTCTCGCCGGAGCCCGTCTGAGTGCTCTTGCGGGGGTTGGTGCCCAACGCTTTGACGCCGATGTTCAGGGTTTTCAGGATCGCCGAATCCCGCACTGCGCCGTTGACGATGACCCCGGACCATCCGTTGTCGACGCCGCGTCCGGCGATGATGTCGCCGACCAGGGCGGTGTGGATGCTCGCGTCGCCGTCCACGACGAGAACGCCGCCGTTGCCGGGCTCACCCAGGGTCTGTTTCACCAGCAGATTGTCTTGAAAGCACTTGATGGTGGTGATGTGACCGGAGAACTCCGTGACCGCGCCGAGCTGCCTGAATTGGGTGTCGCAGCTGCGGATGTCCGGTCCGATCGTGTCGGCGAGATCGGCAGTGGCAACGAATGGCGGGGTGGTCATGCGCCACAGCCTATCCAGCGCTGGTACTCGACTGCGTCATCGCCCGACGCGCGATGACGAAGCTCACGAATTCGACGGTCGCCCCTGCTCAGCGGCCTTCCATGCCGCGGACGAACCGGACATCGGTGGCCGAGATCGGCAATCGAGCCGGTACCCCACGGTTGGCACGGTTGCTCCGGGGGCATCCGTGACTTACACAGACACGTGCTCGACTCGTAGTGAGGACCACCCATGTCGACCCCGTCAGCATCGAACCCAGATCCAGCCGAGGCAGCCGGCCTCGAGCCTGGTGGTGGCGTGGCACCCGGAGACACCCCGCCCACGGCCGCGTCCACCACCGGACCGAATCATGAGCCACCGCAGCGCAGCAGGGCGCCTTTCGTCGTTTTCCTCGTCATCGTCGGCGTCATCGTCGTGCTGATCGCACTCGGCCTGGTTGGGCGTATCGCCGGGTTCGTCTAGACCTCGACGCCGTGCCCTCGCGCGTTGGCGTTCACCACATCTACGAGCCACTGCGCCAACCCCGGCGCGACGTCGTCGTAGTGCTTTCGGAAGCGGTCGTCGCTGACGTACAGCGACGAGACGGTGACGTGCATCCGGTGATCGCACGCGTAGTACCGCTCGATCGAGGCACGGTGGTCTTCGGCGAGAGCGTTCGCTTCGTCGGTCCCGGGTGCGACACCGGACGTCATGGCCTTGGCCAGTGAAGTCTCCAGTGCATCCGTCTCCGCTTTGATGCGCTTCCAGTCGTCTTTGGTGAGGTTGGACGTGTACGCCTGGCTTTGCTTCCAGGCCTCGGTGTCACCCCATCGCTCCTGCGCCTCTGCCTCGTACTCCTCACCGGGCCAGTTGTCGCCCCAGATCTCGCGCTGGTCCTCGGGACTGAGCTTGTTCCCCATCTCGTTCTCCTCCAACAGTCGGTCCAGGGCGGTCGCCATGGACTGCAAGTGTTCGATCTGCTCGTCGAGCAGGCTCCGCTGCCTGCGCAGATGCGCGACGGCATCCACCGATGGATCGTCGAGGAGAACCTGTATCTCCTCGAGTGGAAAGCCCAGCGCTCGGTACGACAGCACCGAGTAGAGACGCTCGACGTCGGTGTCGCTGTACGTCCGGTAGCCGGCGCTCGTGCGAGACGACGGCACCACGAGACCGATCTCGTCGTAGTGATGCAACGTCCTGACACTGATGCCGACCAGACTGGCGACGGCTCCGACGGTCCTTTTGCCTTCCACGTGAACCACCTTGCTTCCTCCCGTTGCGTGAGGGTCAAGTGCCTTGCAACCTACTTACCGGTAAGTTGTCTGTGACCTCGATCAACGCCTACCTGCGGGAGCAACGATGCCAGCACCCACCACCGCCACGTTCACTCGTCTGGCTGCTCTCGCCGCCATCGACGACGTCGCCGCCCGGACCACCAAACCCATCACCGAGGTCTTCACCGGTCGCGAGATGGCGACCATCCCGGTGGGGACGAAAGAGGACGTTCTCGCTGCCGTTGCCACGGCGCGCGCCGCGCAGAAGGAATGGGCCGCGCGTCCCGCCTCGGATCGCGCAGCCATCTTCCACAAGTACCGTGACCTCGTGCTGAAGCACCGCGCCTCGCTCATCGACATGGCGCAGGCCGAGACCGGTAAGTCGCGTGCCGCCGCGCAGGAAGAAGTTCTCGACATCGCGATGACCGCGCGGCATTACGCGCGCACCGCCGAGAAGTTGCTGAAGACCAAGAAGGTGCAGGGCATGTTGCCGGTCCTGACCAAGACGCGGGTCAACTACCAGCCCAAAGGCGTTGTGGGAGTGATCTCCCCGTGGAACTACCCGATGACCTTGGCGGTGTCCGACGCGATCGCCGCGCTGCTCGCCGGTAACGCGGTCGTGCTCAAGCCGGACAGCCAGACTCCGTACTGTGCGCTCGCCTGCGTCGAATTGCTCTACCAGGCAGGGCTTCCCAAGGATCTGTTCCCCGTCGTGCCCGGTCCCGGCTCGGTGGTGGGCACGGCGATCGTCGACAACACCGACTACCTCATGTTCACCGGGTCGACCGCGACGGGTCAGCTGCTCGCGGAGCAGACCGGCCGGCGCCTCATCGGTTTCTCCGCCGAGCTCGGCGGTAAGAACGCCATGATCGTGACAAAGGGAGCGAAGCTCGCCGAGGTTGCCGACGCCGCTGTGCGCGCGTGTTTCTCGAACTCGGGGCAGCTGTGCATCTCGATCGAACGCATCTACGTCGAGAAGGCAGTCGCGGAACAGTTCACGGCCGTGTTCGGTGAACGCGTCCGCAAGATGACACTCGGCGCGGACTACGAGTTCGGCATCGAGATGGGCAGCCTCATCTCCGAGGATCAGGTCAAGACCATCTCCGGCCACGTCGACGACGCAAAGGTCAAGGGCGCCAGAGTGATCGCAGGCGGGAAGGCGCGCCCCGACATCGGTCCGCTCTTCTACGAGCCGACGGTTCTGACGAACGTGACCGACGAGATGGAATGCGCGGCCACCGAGACCTTCGGACCGTTGGTGTCGATCTACCCTGTGGACAACGTGGACGAGGCCGTCGCGAAGGCGAACGACACCGCCTACGGCCTGAACGCGAGTGTGTGGGCCCGTACGAAGGCCGAAGGCGAGGCCATCGCCGCTCGGTTGCACGCCGGCACCGTGAACGTCGACGAAGGCTACGCACCCACCTGGGGTTCCACCGCCGCGCCGATGGGCGGCATGGGTGTCTCGGGTGTCGGTCGTCGCCACGGCGCCGACGGGTTGCTCAAATACACCGAGTCGCAGACGGTTTCGACCACACGATTGATCAACCTCGGCGCGCGGCGTGTACCGCCGAAGCTGTGGGCGCAGGTCATGCCGCGGTTCGTCAAGGCGATGAAGTACGTGCCGGGACGGTAGTCACCGGTAGACGGTGAACTGATCTCGCCACGCGATCGACAACCTGCCGGCGGCGCCGCCGACTCGCACCTCACGAGGGTCGGCGCCCGCCGGCAGGGGAAGAGACCAGACGACGGCTCCGTCGGCAGCGCGGATTGCATGCATGCCGGTGTAGTCGCCGAACACGTAGTAGTTACCGTCGGTTGCGCCTTCCCGGACCCAGTACGCGTCCTGCCACGGCGTCTGCCACCGCCGTTCTCCGGTGGTGACGTCGATGCCGGTAATGGTCCGGGTGTCGGGTGAGGTGACAATGATCGTCTGATCGACCACGGCTTTCACGGCGCTGGTCGGACCACCGGACTCTCTGATGATCATGTCGGGGTTGCGCCAGAGTTCCGCACCCGTTTCGGCGTCGTAGGCGCCGTCCCCGAGAAACAGTGGCCGCGAGTCGTCCCCACGCGCACCCACGTAGGTCAGTGCGGACGACGACGGGATCGCGACTCCGGCAACGGTGGCACCCGATCTGTCGAGCAGCTCCTCCGTGCCGATCAGACCGGCGCGCACGCCGTTCTGTGCACGGACGATATTCGACGAGACGGGACTCGACGACTCCGCGGCGTAGGCGAACAGCGATTCACCGGTGGCGCTGTCGACGACCCGAGTGACAGCCGGCCCGGCGAGAGTGTTCGAAGTGCCGACGGTGGTCAAGCCGCGCACGGGGAACGACTGAGCGTACGAGTAGTGACCCAGAGACTCGAAATCTCGGCGATAAACCGCGTCGGTGTCGTCGACCGTGCCGCGCGTCAGAACGGGGGTGCGTACGTCGTCCCGACCGTCTGGAGGGAGCACGGTCCCGGACACGAACACGTCGTCGCCCGCTGTTTTCACGTCGTCTATGTCGAAATCGACGTCTGCCGAACCGATGGCCTCACCGGAGACGGAGTCGACGAAGGCAACTCGCCGTGCAGACCAACACGCAAGAACGACGCCTCGGGCGGGTGCCGAGCACTGATCGATCTGTCCGACGGCGGTGTGCCACAGGGGGGATCCGTCGGCCACATCGACGCCGACCAATGTCACGTCGGCCACCTCGCGACCGTCACCGACACCGCCGGGGCCGGGAGTTCCGAGTGCGGCGACAATCGACGACGACGTCGTGATCGGCGACCCGTAGCCGTAGTACTCGGACAGTGTGTAGGGCGCAGCGAGTAGTACATGCGTGTCGTCGTCGGACAGTGTGCCCACGTCCAGAATCCAGGCTCTGTCGGGAACCCGGCCGAAATCCGGCGGGGGAGCCGCTACGGTCGGCGCAGGAGACCGGTCGAAGGCATGAACGCCTACCACTGCAACTGCTGCTACGAGGGCTACCCCCAGCGCGAGAGTCTTCCACTTCGCCCGGGCCCACTCGCGGTTCACACAGGAACCGTACGCAACGACTAGGGCGTGGTCGCGAGCGCCGCTGCCAAACCGAAAGCCAGCGCCATCACTGCAGTTTCGATCACCGCATGCCGGAAGGATTCCTCCTCCCGCACGCGGTGATCGCCGATTCGGCTGACCCAGATCCGGCGCAGCCGCCACCCCCCGGCCACCAGAATCACGGTCAGCAGGCTCTTCGCTATCACGATGTGCCCGTACCCGGTACCGACGAGGGCGTCGACGGTACGTAATCGGATCAGCGCGTTGGCAATTCCCGAAATCGACAGGATCACCACACACCAGAACGCAATTCGGGAGTACCGCGGAAGCGTCTGCGCCCAATCACGTCTGCTGCGCAGTGACAGCGCCATCGCGAGCAACATGCCGAGCCACACCGATGCGGCCAGGACATGGAACACATCGAGCAGAGACCCGAACGGCTGCTGCGACATGTGCCCCGAGATCGGGCGGGCGATCGACGCGAACGCCGCGAGCACGACGACGAGAACCGTCGACCATTCCGCACCCGATCGCGCGGCGGCGACGGCGACGCCGGTGATCACGATCAAGCACACCAGGGTGGCGACACCGATCTGCCCGACCGAGATGTTCTGCAGGAAGTTCAGGAACGCCGGAACCGGCACCGACCAGACTCGACGCCCCGACACGTCGGCAGCAGCCAGCGCCAGCAGAAACGCCTCTGCCACAGCCCATCCTGCAGACAGAGCGGCTATCGACGTCCACTGCGGACGGGAGAACAAGCCCAGCGCACCGAATCCCAGCACGGTCGAACCGAGAAGGAGCGAGAGGACCCGAACGATACTGCCGCTGTCGGGCCCGAGCGGTTGGGACAGTGCCCAACCGATCGCGACACCGACGAGACCGGTGGGGACGACGGCCGCTGCCGCGTACCGCCGTCCCACCCGCTCAGGCCTTCTTGCGCAGGGCGAAGAACAGACCGCCCGCGAAGACGACGACCGCCGCAACGAGGAACGGCCACAACGGAACTCCGCCCGCCGACGAATCCGACGCAGCATCCGCGTCGGCGGCCGGTCCGGGTGTTCCGGATCCGGCCGCCGTCAGGTCGAACGTCCGGGTCCCGCTGACGGGATGACCGTCGGCGGAGGTGACGCGGTACGCGATCGTGTACGTCCCGGTGGGACCCAGATCGCCGACGTCGACCGAGACCGTCGCTCCCGACACCGTGGGATCGCTACGCGACCACAGGTTTCCGTCCGGTCCCACGACGGTCAAAGACGCGAACTGCGACTGGATGGCCTCGTTGAACGTCACGCTGGCCTGCGCGGGACCGGTGTCGACGCTGGACGCGTTCTCCGGTGTGCTCGACACGGCGACCGAGTGAGCCGACGCCGTTCCTACCGACAGCGTCAGCGCGGCAAGCACTCCCACGATCAGCGCAGCGAGGCGTTTCACGAGCGTCGGCTCCTGACGGTGGCTCCGATTCCCAGCGCGGCACCGAGTGCGCCGAGGACCAGACCGATGCCCCCGAGCCACCGGGCGGTGGTGTCGGAGTCGGACGAGCTCGGTGCAGCGACGGCGGAGGCGACGGTGTCGTCCGACCCGGCCGCCAATTCGAGTGTCGGCGAGGGGTGTTCGGGTTCTTCTCCACTGGCGGGCGTGGCTTCGTTCCAGTCGACCACCGACCCGTCGCTGTAGGTCTGGGTGGCCGGGAACTCCACCTCGTCCTGTGCGGGGAGCGGTCCGGCGCTGACGACGAATCGTTGGAACTCGCCGGGCGGAACGCCCGCACCGGGGTTGGCGGTCCAGGTGACGGACGTGACGAGGTCGCCGCCGTCCTTCTCGGTCGTGGCCGTCCATCCGGGGATGGGTTCGGTACGGGCCGATGCGAGGCCGGGCAGTTCGACGGTGACGGCAGTGGTGCTGGCCGTCTCCGATTCCGTCGGGACGCGGAACTCGAGCACGGTGTACCCGCCTTGTGCCGCGGACGGGGCGTTGACGGAAACGTGTGCGGAGGCAACTCCGCTCGCGGCCAGGAGGGCGGCGGTGGTCAGGGCAGTCGTGCCGAGGGCACGCCGAATAGAGGTGTTCATGGTTGTGCTTTCTCGAGTCGTGGAAGGGGTGGTGCGTCAGAACGACGCGACCGGCGGCCCACGCCTCGAGATGTCGAACTGCAGATCGGTTCGGTTCGGCAGGGCGGCGACGTCGCTGGTCGGGAGCAGTGTCACCGCAACCCACGGCCGAGAGAGGGGTGCGAGCAACGGCGCACGCAGCACCGAGGTGATCGGCCCGTACAGACGTTCGGCGGCGACGACCAGGAGTGCGCATGCGGTGACGGCCGCGGCGTGCGCTCCCCACATCGGTGCGCTCATCGAGGGGTGCGTCATTGCCGCATCGGACGGGCCGAGGTGTAGGGACAGCGCCCAGTGCGCGAGACCCTGTCCCGCCGCGAGCCACCCCACCAGTACGGGGAGCGACGGCGCCGACGGGGACACGGTCGCGGCGCCGACCCCGACGCACACGCACAGCGCGAGGAGGAACACCCACGACGTGGAGGACGGAATCCCGCCTCCACCCACACCGTGAGCCGCGACCGCGAGAGCTGCGGTCAGGGCACCGACGGAACCCCCACGTAGCTCTCGTGTCACGGCGTCGATTGGGTCAGCGCACGCCGAGGCGGGCGAGGATGTCGGCCTCGATGCCGTCGAGCTCGTTGCTGATGGCGGCGTGTGCGATCTTGCGGCGGGCGGGCGGCATCTGCTCGGCTGCGCGGACGGCGGTGGTCAGCTCCGTGAGCCGACCCGAGATCGCGGAGACGAACTTGCCGACCTCCTCGCCGGAATGCGTTGCCTCGATCTGCTTGGTGGACCTCTCCGCACCGGAGATCCGCGCGCTCAACTTGGCGCCGTGGCCGGTGAACTCGGCGAGTTCGCCCACGCCGACGCCGATCCGGGTGGCGCGACGCTCGTCGAGCTGCGCGCGGACGACGGTCGACAACTTGTAGGCGATGGGCATCAGGATGGGCGACACCACGCGGGCGATCGCGATGTATTTGCGCACCTTGCCGACGGTCAGCTTGCCTTCGTTGGCAGCCTTCTGCTGAACCTCGTACGTCTTCAGAGCGGCCTTGTCGAGCTTCTGCTGGTTCGCGAGCGCCTTGTTGTCGTTCTTGACGAGCTCCTTGAGCTGCTTGCGCTCGTTCTTGGCGTTGAGCTTGGCTTCGATCTTCGCCTTGTGCAGCAGGGCTTTCGCTTCCGCCTTGCGGGTGGCACGGGAGGTGCGTTTCGTGAACAAGGCCATCGCGAACGATCCCCCTCTGTAGTAGTGCTTTCGCACGAGCCTATCGGGCTGTCACGGCAATCGTGTCACCCCCTGGTTCTACGCTGCGAGAATGAGCTCACGAGTCGAGGACGAGCGGCCTCCGGCCCTCCCGCCGGTGACGATCGACGCCGGGTCGCTGACCCGGTGCCGTCATCGGCTCTATCTCGACACCGCGTACGGCTCGTTGTTGCGCGGGGTGAAGGAAGACGCCGGTGTGGTCCAGCGCCGTGAGGCGGCGGCTGCGCACCGCGAGGTGATCCGGGACGAGATGGCAGGCCTGGGTGCGGTGATCGTGCCAGCGGACACCTCGCGGAACGCGCGCATCGAGGCCACCCTTGCTGCGTGCCGATCCGGCGCCTCGATCGTCTGGGGTGCGGTGTTCGCCGAGGACGACGTGGACGGTCGACGCGGGCGGTGCGACATGTTGATGGCCGACCCGGCCGGCGGGTACGCCCCCGTCCTGGTGGTCAATCACAAGGTCACCGATCCGGGTGCCGGTGCACTTACCTCTCCGCTGGGGGCCTGGGACCCGCGCCCCGACGCAACCCGCAAGGTTCGCTCCCAACTGCGCGATCAGCTGGCGCTCGTCCACGCGCACCGCCTGCTTGCCGTCGTGGGTCTTGCGGGGGCCTCCGACCTCGGCGGCGTGATCGGCTTCGGAGCCGATTGCATGCTGGTCCACGATCTGGCGGCGGTTGCGGGCGAGTACGACGAGCGTTTCGGCGACCGGCTGGCGGTGGCTCAGGGTCGGGCACTGACGGTTCCGTCGCGGGTCGGGGAGTGTCGATCGTGCCGGTGGTGGACCGACTGCAGTGCGCAGCTCGAGGCAGCGCACGACGTGAGCCTGGTTGCTCCCGGTGGTCGAGCGGACGCCTTGCGCGCGGCGGGAATTCGGACAGTCGACGAGCTTGCGCAGTGGACCGGCGGCGTCCCCGAGAACTGGCCGCACGGTGACTTCGCCGAGGCCGTCGTGCTGGCGAGGGCATGGCTGACGAAGGTCCCACTGGTCCGTAAGAGGGCCGAGGTCACGGTGACGCGGGCGGACGTCGAGGTCGACGTCGACATGGAGAGTTACCAGGAACACGGCGCGTACATGTGGGGCACCCTCCTCGACCGGCGCGACGGAACCGTTCCCGAGTACCGCGCGTTCCTGACGTGGGAACCGGTACCGACGCTCGACGAGGCACGGTCGTTCGCCGAGTTCTGGGGTTGGCTGATGGGCAGGCGCGCCGACGCGCACGACGCCGGACAGACGTTCGCGGCGTACTGCTACTCACGGTCGGCCGAGGACAAGTGGCTGCTCGACTCGGCCAGACGATTCGACGGTATGCCGGGCGTCCCCACCGAGGCGGAGATCCGGGAGTTCATCGACGGGCCCGAGTGGGTCGACATGTACATCGCGGTGTCGGAGAACTTCGTGTGCCCGTCGGGCAAGGGACTGAAGAAGGTGGCGCCGGTGGCCGGGTTCACGTGGCGCGATTCCGAGGCCGGCGGGGAAGCGTCGATGGGCTGGTACCGCGAGGCCGTCGGCTACGACGGCGACTCCGACCACTCCCAGCGGACCCGCCTGCTCGAGTACAACGAGGACGACGTGCAGGCCACACGCGCACTGCGGGTGTGGATGGCGGAGCGGGCGGTCGAGGACATCCCGACGGCGGACGACCTGCGCGGCCCCGCGGCATGACGCGGTGGGTCGTACGCGCGGCGTTCGGATCGGTGTTCGCGGTCCTCGTCGTCCTCACCGCCGTGCGGGGAGTCTTCTATCCGGCTGTCGTACGCGACGGTTCTTACGCCACATCCTGGGGCGGTCCGACGCTCGTCGGAGCCTGGGCTGTTCACCTGCTGATCGGTGTCGTGAGCTGCGCCGTCGTGGGGATCGTCGGACGTCGAGTGGACCGGAGAATTGGTCGTCGATAGTTCGACAATGGTGGGCACAAAGCGAGAGACCCGCCAAAGCTGCCGGTCGGGGGTCGGTAGCGTCAGCGGGTCTCTCGGGTAGCAATTCGGTCCACCACGCAGGGCGGATGGGTGGGACCGAAAAACTTTCTCTAGCGCGGCGCCATTCGCAGCGCGCCGTCCATGCGAATGGTTTCGCCATTGAGGTAGTCGTGCTCGACGATCATCTGCGCGAGCTGCGCGTACTCGGTCGGCTTGGCCAGACGCGACGGGAACGGCACGCCCGCTTCGAGGCCCTTGCGGTACTCGGCGTCGACTCCCGCGAGCATCGGGGTATCGACGATTCCGGGCGCGATGGTGTTCACCCGAATGCCGAACTGAGCAAGGTCGCGTGCAGCCGGAACCGTCATACCGGCAACGCCGCCCTTGGATGCGGAGTATGCGATCTGCCCGATCTGGCCTTCGAACGCCGCCACCGACGCGGTGTTGATGACGACGCCGCGCTGTCCGGCCTCGTCGACCGTCGGCAGGGACTGGATGTGGTCCGCGGCGAGGCGCATCACGTTGAAGGTGCCGAGCAGGTTGATGGTGATGACCGTGCGGAAGAGCTCGAGGTCGTGGGGGCCCTTCTTGGACAGGATGCGTCCGGCCCAGCCGACGCCGGCGCAGTTCACGACGATGCGCAGCGGTACTCCCGACTCGGCGATCTGCGCGATCGCGGCGCGGACGCCCTCGTCGCTCGTGACGTCGGCTTCGATCAGCGTGACACCGTCGGGGACGGAACCGGCAGCCTTCTCGATGGACTGAGCGAGGTCCAGACCGAACACCGTGGCGCCCTGTCCGGCCAGTCGTTCGGCGGTGGCGGCTCCGAGACCGGAGGCGCCTCCTGTGACCAGTGCCGCTGTTCCCGCAATCTCCACTGAGGTTCCCTTCGTCGCTGAATTCTTCAGATAGCTGACAGTTCCAGTAGCTGACAGTTTTTCAGGGCCAGCCTACGACGGACACTCCCGGCCACTCCCGCGCCCACCGTGCGGCTTTCGCTTCGAAGACCTCACGGGTTGCGAGCGCCGTGTTGGGCCGGACGACGCGGTCGAACAGGTCGGCGTACCCGAACGGGGCGTAGACGGAGAAGGCGCCGTCGGGTTCCCTGCGCACGCCGTAGGAACAGACCGGGGAGGCGAAGTGGTCGATCGCGTTCTCGCACGAGCTGAATTGCACGCCCGGCTTCCCGAACTTCTTCTCGTACCAAAGATGTACGCGCGCTTGATTTCTCACCTCTACGTCGACGCCGAGGTCGGCGAACAGGTCGCGTGCGCTTGCGATCACGGCGTCCTCGGCCTCGTACGAGAGGTCGGTGTCGAAGTAGAAGAAGTCGTAGTCGTTGATCCCCGCGCCGGGATCTCGCCCGTCCAGGTGGTTCCACACCGTCTGGAACACCGCGCCCGCGGCGAGGTACCAGGCGGGTTGGCCGAGTTCGCCGCCGCGTTCGAGAATTGCGGCGTTGACCGGGTTGGTCAGGACCGCCGCGAGGAACTCAGGACGCGTCGACACGGGTGCGCTCGACCGACATTCGCCACCACGTCAGCGCGCTGCCGACGACGAACGTTGCGACGGCTGCGATAACGCCGATCGACGTCTCGGGGTAGAGACCCTCGAGCACCAGCCAGACCCCGAAGACGAAGAACAACGTGGCCGCTCCGTACTGAATGAGCCGCTCCGGAAGGTGCTTGCCGAGCACCGCCCCGACCACGATGGCGAGGGCGTCGGCCGCGACCATGCCCACGGTCGAACCGATCCAGACGCCGACCCAGTTGTTGTCGGACGCGAGGGTGACGGTGGCCAGCATAGTCTTGTCGCCGAGTTCGGCGAGGAAGAAGGCCGACGCGACGGCGAAGAACGCGGACTTGGTGACCTTGTCGGCCTTGGTGGTCTCGTCGTCGCTGAGTGAGTCCCCGCGCAGGGTCCACAGGCCGAAGACGAGAAAGGCGATGCCGCCGACGATGCCGATGAGGTTCGTGGGCAACGACAGGCCGAGGAAGTGGCCGACGGCCACCGAGACCAAGTGGACGATGGTCGTGGCGACCGTGATGGCAGAGATGACGACCCACCAGCGGTACTTGAGGGCGAACGTCATGGCCATGAGCTGGGACTTGTCGCCGAGCTCGGCGACGAAGATGACACCGAAACTGAGCAGTAGGGCAGCGAACATCGAATCCTCCAGAAGACACTTCGGTCAGGGACCGAAGGTCTCGCCCACCCAGCTGCCAACTGGGTTCACCGCACCGGGCGCAAGGCCAGTATGTCGACGCGGTGATTGGGGGCTACTCCCCTTCGCTGAATACGACAATAAAGTTGCGTTCGCGAAAGTGCAACTCTCGCAATAAGTTTGGGGACCCAAACTCTGTTCTGAGGGTACCCTCGGCTTTCGGTCCGATGGGTAAGGCGCGGACATCCAACGAGGAACACCGTGCAGCAGGTCTGAACTCCGCGGTCGAGTGTGTCCCGACTGACTCGGGTTGTATTCCAGCGCGGTGGTCCGGAAAATTACCGGATGGCCCGGTACTGGAACGCCCGCGTCCGGGAAGGAAATCCTCGCCCTGGTCGACGGCAGCAGCGGATTCTCACTATCGCTGGTCTGATCTTTCTCGCAGCCTTTTTCGGTGCGCAGGGCGCCCTCGGGTGGGTGCTTCTGCTGTCACCGTTCCTTGCACTCGGACTTGCTCTGCGGTTGCTGTGGCGCGCATGGAGAAAGAAAACGCCTGTAGCCGGCAGGATGACCTGAGCAGCAGAATGGGTGCATGAGCTTTCCGAGTCACGACGATCTCGTGCACATTCGTCGCTGCGTCGAGTTGGCGCGCGAAGCGCTCGATGCCGGCGATGAGCCGTTCGGTTCGGTGCTCGTCGACGCAGACGGCCGAGTGCTCTTCGAGGATCGGAATCGGGTGAGCGGCGGTGATGCCACCCGCCACCCCGAGCTCACCATCGTGGAGTGGGCGGTGGCCAACCTCAGCGCCGACGCCCGCACACGCACAACCGTCTACACCTCGGGCGAGCACTGCGCGATGTGCTCGGCGGCGCACGCGTGGGTCGGACTCGGCGACACCGTCGTCGCGGTGACGGGCGCTCAGCTCAGCGCATGGCTCGCCGAATGGGACGCGCCGCCGGGTCCGGTGGCGCCGCTGTCCATCGGAGATGTGGCGCCGTCGATCGGTGTTCGCGGGCCGGTCGGCGACGTCGAGGCCGAGATGCGCTCGCTCCACCGTCGGAACGCTGGTCTCCCGGCGGAGTGACAGTCAGGACGCGAGCAGCATGGCCAGAACTGCGGTGTCGGGATCACTGATCGGGTCGAGACCGACCCGGCTCACCATGGACGTCACAGTTCCGTCGGCCTCGGCTTCCACCCACGCCGCACGGTGATCGAGTCCGAGGTGCGGTAGTCCCGGGAGCAGTACGCACCCCGACGCCGCGCCCACGCATTCCGGGAGGGACGGCATCGTCTCCGACGGGGGATGGAGCATGAGGAGCGCGGACGGTTGACGGCCCGCGAAACGGCCTGGCGCAACGGCAGATTCGCCGATCACGGGCCCTTCCGCCATGACGAGACCGATGGTGCCGGGCTGGGGGTCGTCGGGCAGTTCCTCGCGTACCCCGAACACGGTCGACGTGCCGAGAAGGCCGGGGGTCGATACGACACGAACAGTGAAGGCCAGGAACTGCGCCCATTCCTTCGTGGTGTTCGGCCAGCGACCCGACACGACGAACCCGCGCAGATCTCCGGCCGAATGGAAGGGGGCGACACCGATGCTGGTCATGGCAGTTACTCCTCGCGCGCGAACCGAACCGACTCGCGGGCTCCGTTGCCCGTACGTGAAGTAACCATGAACACCACCTGGCACACAAGCCCCTGGGAGTGCCACCTTCCGTGAACGACGACAGCCGCGCCCCGGTAGGGACGCGGCTGTCGAGTCACAACGAGCTACGGGAAGATGAGCCCCGAGGTCTGCGACGTCGCGGCGGCGAAGCGCTGCTGAACGTCGGCCCAGTTGACGACGTTCCAGAACGCCTTCACGTAGTCGGCCTTGACGTTCTTGTACTGCAGGTAGAAGGCGTGCTCCCACATGTCGACCTGCAGCAGCGGAATGATGCCGAGCGGCACGTTGGCCTGCTGGTCGTACAGCTGGAACGTGAGCAGCTTCTTGCCGAGGGTGTCGTAGCCCAGCACGGCCCAGCCGGATCCCTGCAGACCGTTGGCGGCGGCGGTGAACTGCGCGCGGAACTTGTCGAACGATCCGAACTGATCGTCGATCGCGGCTGCGAGTTCACCCTCGGGCTTGTCGCCACCGTTGGGGGAGAGGTTCTTCCACCAGATGGAGTGGTTCACGTGACCACCGAGGTGGAACGCGAGGTTCTTCTCGTACAGGAAGATCGCGCCGTGATCTTCCTTGTCACGCGCTTCCGCGAGCTTGTCGATAGCGGTGTTCACGCCGGCAACGTAGGTGGCGTGGTGCTTCGAGTGGTGAAGCTCGTTGATCTGTCCCGAAATGTGCGGCTCGAGTGCCGCATAGTCGTAATCGAGGTCGGGCAGTGTGTACTCGGACACGTGGTTCCCTTCTCTTCTTCGTAAATGCTGAACAGCTGCGGATGTACCCAGCCAATCCCATTCGTACACCACGCGCAACAACACACCGCCGAGGTCCGCGGGAAAGTGAACGGGACCTTACAATCGGCTGAATGTCTGCCGCCGCCGTCCCCCGCATCGAATTCACGGGGGTGAACCTGCTCCGGGCGGGTGCGGTGCTGGCGGTCGTCTACTCGCATATTTCCTATTACCTGGTCGACGACCTGCAGACCAGCTGGTGGCTCATCGACGGTGTCGCGTTCGGACTGGTGAGATACGGCGGACTCAATCAGCATCTGTCGTTCGTCGGGGTCGCGTTCTTCATGATCCTGACCGGCTTGGTGTCCACGGCCTCCGCGATGCGCCACCCACCGCGGCAGTATCTTCTCGCGCGAGGAGCCCGGCTCGTCCCCGTGTTCTGGTTCGCGGTCGCGCTCGCCATCCTCTTGGTGGCGCTCGGTGTCAACGGCATGTTCTCCCGCCAGGACGGCATCGGCGTCGGAGACGCCGCCGGGAGCTTCTTCCTTCTGGGGTTCTTTCACCGTCCCGAGGTGGTCGTACTCGGGGTCACCTGGACGCTCAGCGTGCAGATTCTGTTCTACCTGTACTGCGTGGCGACGCGGAAACTGCTTCTGACCCGCCCCATCGTGCCGCCGCTGCTCGGCGCATTCCTGTGCGTCGTCGTGCTCGTCTACACCGCGAACGTGCCGGTCGAGTACACCGTCCCCATGCTCGACAAGATTGCGGCGACTCTGCCCACGGTCTTCCTCGGGCAGATCTTCTACCTGGCGTGGGCGCGGCTGGTGTCGTGGCGGTGGGCCGTGGTCGCGGGCCTCGCCCAGTTCGAAGCCATTCGGTACGCGACGGACACGGACGCGTTCCACGTCGGTCAGCACGCCCATCTGTGGACGGTGCTGCTGATCGCCGGGACGGTGCTTCTGCTCGCGCGGTACGACGGCCGACCGGCCCGGTCTCGGGTCGTCCACTGGCTGGCGACTCGCAGCTACACGATCTACCTCGTGCACACGCTGATCCTGTACCGGGCGTACGCGCTGCTCGCTCCGCACGTCGGGTCGACGGTTGCGGTGGCCGTGTTCCTGCTGATCACCGGTGTGGTCGCCGACGCGATGTACCGGTGGGTGGAAGTCCCCGCCGCGCGCGCGATCGTCACGCGCTGGGCGGGGCGACGCACCGACGTCACAGCTGCGGCATGACCTCGCTCGCGACGAGCTCGAGCTGGTCGATGTCCGACAGGTCCATCGTCTGCAGGTAGATCCGCGACGAACCGAGCTCGGCGTAGGTGCCGATCTTGTCGACTATCTCGGCGGGGGACCCGGCGGCGCCGTTGGCGCGCAGCTCGTCGACCTCACGGCCCAGAACGTTTGCGCGCCGGGCGATGTCGGCCTCGGTGGTGCCGCAGCACAGGACGAGTGCGTTGGAGAAGATCATCGACTCGGGATCGCGCCCGGCAGACGTACACGCAGCGCGCACACGATCGAACTGCGTCTGCGCGGCGTCCGTCGAGGCGAACGGAAGATTGAATTCGTCGGCGTACCGAGCCGCGAGTTCGGGGGTGCGCTTCTTGCCCATACCGCCGATCACGACGGGCGGGATCGACTGTGCCGGCTTGGGGAGCGCCGGTGAATCGGTGATCGGGTAGTGCTGGCCGTCGAAGGTGAACGTCTCGCCGACGGGCGTCTTCCACAGTCCGGTGACGACCGCGAGGGCTTCTTCGAATCGGTCGAATCGCTCGCCGACGGACGGGAACGGAATGCCGTACGCAGCGTGCTCCTCGGCGAACCACCCGGCGCCGAGCCCGAGCTCGACCCGGCCGCCGCTCATGGCGTCGACCTGAGCGACCGAGATGGCGAGAGGTCCGGGGTAGCGGAAGGTCGCCGACGTGACCAGGGTGCCGAGCCGGATGGTCGAGGTGTCACGCGCGAGCCCGGCGAGGGTGATCCATGCGTCGGTGGGACCGGGGAGGCCGTCGCCGCTCATTGCCAGGTAGTGGTCGGATCGAAAGAACGCTCCGTAGCCGAGGTCCTCGGCGGCCTTGGCGACGCGCAGCAGCTCGTCGTACGTCGCGCCCTGTTGTGGTTCGGTGAAAACACGCAGTTCCATACGGCCGACAGTAGCGGGGCCCAATACCGGACCGAGGGGTCTGGGGATGGAAACCTGCGCGTTACCGGTTTCTGTGGATCGACCTGTGGAAACTGGGGATAACTGCATGTTGTGGCGGCAAGGTCGGAATTCGAGGCGCCGTCGGTGGCACGGCAAACGCGCGTCGTGACAGGATCGTGAAGTGACCTCAGGAGGCGTACCGACGGTGCACGTCGGAGATGTGCCGGAACCGTCGTCGACGGCGATTCTGCTCGACGTACGCGAGAACGACGAATGGGAGCAAGGACACGCCCCGGGCGCGATCCACATCCCGTTGGCGGATGTGCCGACCCGCATGGGTGAGCTCGACCCCGACGCCGATCTCTACGTCGTCTGCAAGGGCGGCGGCCGATCCGCACAGGCAGTGCGGTTTCTGCTGCACTCGGGAGTCGAAGCGACCAACGTCGACGGCGGCATGGTGGCGTGGCAGCAGGCCGGCCGCCCGCTGATCACGGACGACGGCCGTCCCGCGTCGGTGTACTGACCCGGCCGTGAGTTACTTCCAGGTGTGCGCGCGCTGCGGTACCCGCTGGGCGGTCGGCGCAGCCCCCGCGACGTGGTGCCGCCGCTGCAACGGCGTACTACTGGCTCCGGTACGCGATGGCGGCCGGGCGCCCGTCCACAGTTTCAGGTGGGTTGCTCGCAGTCCGATCCCGTCGCGTCCGCGCAGGCGCACCGCCGCCCCGAAGCCCACCCCGTCCTACCGCGAGACGCCGCAGTGGGGATTGCGCGACACACCCCGCACGCCGCCGACACCGACGCAGACACCACTGGAATCGATGGCGGGCAGAGCGCCACGGCTCCTTGTCGCCGCCACCGTGTTGCTCGTCGCGGCGGCGCTCGCCGAGTTCTTTCGGTTCGGGGTGTTGCTGCAGAACCGCTCGCAGCTGATTTCACCGCTGGAGCTCGTCCTGTCCGACGCCGCCGAGCTCTGCCTGTCGGTGCTGTCGGTCGTCGTGGGCGCGCTCGCCATCCTGGCGTGCGTCTGCTGGCTTCGGGTGGCTCGCCGCGAGATGTTCGCGGCGGCCGGTGAACTGGATCCGCGGCGCTGGTGGGTCATCGTCGTCGGGTCGCTCCTGCCCGTACTGAATCTGGTGATGCCCGGCGTGTTCCTGACCGAGCTGACACGCCACCCGATCGTTCGATGGTGGTGGACCGCGTGGGTCGTCAACTGGTTCGTGGTCGTCGGTGTGTTGCTGTGGCGCCTGCGCGACGGGCTGCAGGCGCAGGCGTACGGCGTCCTGTTCACCGGGTTCGCGGATCTGGTCGCGGCCGGAACTGCGGTCGTCACGCTTCTCGTGATCCGGCGCGTACAGGACCGGAGCGTGCGCGGGCGCGAACGAGAGATCACTCGGTGGACGGTGGCGGTCGGATGACTCCCCTGGTCGTAGCCCACCGCGGGGCGTCCGGGGAACGGCCCGAACACACCCTCGCCGCGTACGAGCAAGCGTTGCGGGAAGGCGCGGACGGGCTCGAATGCGACGTCCGGCTGACGAGGGACGGCAAGGTGGTGTGCGTGCACGACCGCACCATCGACCGCACGTCCAACGGCACCGGGATCGTCAGCGCGATGACGTACGAATCGCTCAACGGGTTCGACTACGGAACCGCGGACGACCCCGCGAACGTACTGCTGCTCTCCGAGCTCATCGAGCTCGTCCTGGACTGGAAGACCAAGCCCGCCAAGATCTTCATCGAGACCAAACACCCGGTGCGCTACGGCGGTCTGATCGAGAACACCGTGCTCGCGGAGCTCCATCGCTTCGGTATCGCTCGCCCGGGCTCGGCGACACTGTCACGAGCGGTGATCATGTCGTTCGCCCCGTCGGCGGTCTGGCGCATTCGCCGAGCCGCACCTCTGCTCCCGACGGTTCTGCTCGGCAGTGCATCCCGCTACGTGGGCGGCGGTGCCGCGACGACCGTCGGCGCCACGGCGATCGGTCCGTCGATCCGCACGCTGCGCGAGCACCCCGACCTCGTCGACCGCGCCGCGGCGGCCGGACGTGCGACGTACTGCTGGACGGTCGACGACCGCGCCGACCTCGAGTACTGCCGCGACACCGGCGTCCGCTGGGTGGCGACGAACCACCCCGGCCGAACCTTGGCGTGGCTGGACAGCGCCGCGCTGTAAGTTCAGTGCTCGTGGGTAAGAGCAAGAGAAACAGTGGACCGAAGCAAGGCAGCGCACGCAAGGAGCTCGAGGAGCAGCGGAAGGCGGAGCGCGAGGCCCTCGCCGCAGCGCCGGTGCGGCCGTTCGAAGGACTGGCGTTCGAGTGCGATCTGATCGCACTCCGCGAGTTCGTGGCCTCGGCGACGGCTCCACTCCCGGTCACCGACACGTCCCGGTCGTTCACGCTGGCAAGTGTTCTCCCGGGAGCTGTCGCAGCGCTGGTCCGTGACTCCTCCGGCGACGCCGAGGCGTTCGTCGCCCTGCAGGTACAGGTGCAGTCGAACGATCTCTCCCTAGACGTCGGCACGTCCATCGACTGGGCCAAGACCGCCGAGCCCGGTCAGTCGTTGAAGGCCGGAACCGCAGACGGCCCGCGGCTGATCGACGTGGTCGACGGATCGGCCCCGCTCGACATCACCGTGCACAAGGACTTCGGCTGGTGGATCCCCGAGGGCACCACCCCGGACGACGACGTCGCCGCCACGATCGAACAGGCCAACTCGGCCATCCTTCCGTCCGCCCGCATCACCGCCGACGGAGTCAGCGCGGCGTACTGGGTCGACGCCGGCGACAAGGCGCACCTGCGGTGGGTCCGCCCGGAGGACGAGGACGCCCTGATGCACGCGCTCGCCCGTCTGCAGTCGGCCGGTCACCTCGACCTCGGTGAGGGATCGCGGTTCGCGGGATCGTTCCGCACGCACGGCCTGTTGGTTCCGGTGTTCGATCTGGACCCGGAGCTTCACCCCGACGAATGGGCAACCGGCACACAGGAATTGGGCCGTCGACTCGACGAGGCTCTCGCCGACACGACGCCGATGACGACCGACGAACGACGCGCGCGTGACGGCCTGCGGAGCCGTCAGGTCACGCTGCGGTAATCAGGCCATTCCGCCGGCGGCGCGGGGGGCGCCGACGGACGCGTCGCCGGCCTTGTTCATTTCGCGGGCCACGAAGTCCTCGATGTGGAAAAGATTGTCGCCGGCGCGGTCGACGATGGTGAGCAGCGTCGTCATCGCCGCCATCTCCTCGATCTGCTCGGCGAGGAACCACTGCATGAACTGCTCGCCGAGGTAGTCCCCGGTGTCGCGTGCCGTGCGGGCCAGCGTCGTGATCTGCTCGGTCACCTTCTGTTCCTGCGCCAACGCCAGCTCGACCGGCTCGCGGACCTTGGAGAACTCGTGGACGACGTCGTCGACCCCGGGGACACGGACCTCGAGATCCTTGTCGAGCAGGTACTGGATCATCATCATCGCGTGGCCGCGCTCCTCGTTCGCCTGGGCGTAGAAGCGGGCGGCGAGCTGAGGCAGGTCGGCACCGTCGAAGTAGACGGCGATGGCGATGTACTGCTGCGACGCGGTGAACTCGTGGCGTACCTGCTCGCGCAGCAAGACGTGGAAATCGCTGTTCTGCATGGCGCTGGTCATGGAGAGCAGGTTACCCGTCAGCCCGACGTTCTCAGCTCGGGAGGAATCTGCTGATCGTCGGCGAGTAATTGAAAGAACTGGGACGCACGATCGCGGTCGGAGAGCAATACGTTGCCCGATCCGTCGACGTCCTCGAAACCGCTGACCGGAATCGTCGTGGTGACCATCTCCCCGCGCAGGGCCCACCCGAGTGCGGCGAGGTTCCAGATGTGGTCGCCGTCGTCGACCGTCAGCGACTTCACCGTGTCGCTCACGAGCGGCAGCACCCGGAAGGGGTTGATCAGCGTCCACGGGCTCGTCGCCTTCGACAGCAGCGCCGAGAGGAACAGACGCTGGTTGTTCATGCGGTCGAGGTCGGCGAGCGCGGTGGCGCGGCTGCGGACGAAGCCGAGGGCCTGCGGCCCGGACAGCGTCTGGCAGCCGGCGGCGACGTTCAGACCTGCGAGGGGGTCGTCGATGGCGTAGGGCACGCAGACGTCCACGCCGCCGATCGCGTCGACCATTCCGGCGAAGCCGCCGAACCCGACCTCGGCGTAGTGGTCGATGTGCAGTCCGGTCGCGTTCTCGACGGTCTGGACGGTGAGCGGTGCGCCGCCGATGGCGAAGGAGGCATTGAGCTTGTCGGTGCCGTTGCCGGGGATGGGGACGTACCAGTCGCGCGGCAGGCTGACCATGGTGGTCGGACCGGACCGGGGAATGTGGATCAGCAGGAGAGTGTCGGTGCGTCCGTTGCCGACTTCGCCGCCGGTCGCGAGCTGCGCTTCCTGGTCGTCGGTCAGCCCGGCGCGGCTGTCGGATCCGACGACGAGCCAGTTGGTGCCCGGCGTGTCGCCGCCGCGCCCCTCGTAGTCGGTCAGGGCGTCGACGCGGGTGAGGGAGGTGTCGGCCCAGACGCCGGCCCCGACGATCAGCAGAAGCAGAACGAGCAGGGCGACGCCGATTCGGCGACCCCAGTGTCGTCGTTTCCGAGGCTTCCTGACGGGCGGAGCGGCTGGCGGTTCACGCCGGGGTGGTTCTCGGTAGGGCTGGGGCTGACGGTATTGCTGTGGTTCGCGGTACTGCTGGGGGCGGTCGTAGGGATCAGGGCGATGCGGGGGCGGGGCGTCGGACCACGCGCGGGGGATCTCGTTGGGGCGCTGCGCAGGTCTCGGCTGGTTCGACCGGGGCGTCTGATTCGGCCGGGGCGTCTGATTCGGCCGGGGCGTTTGATTCGACCATTGGGGTGGGCCACCGCGCCGACGTGCGATGGGTGGTTCCTCACGGTCGTTCATCCGAGCAACTGTAATCGCGCTCAGCCGGGGAGCCAGGAAACATGGCCGCGGAGCAGGCTGAAACCGACGAACGCCACCACGTCGATCAGCGCATGGGCGATCACCAGCGGCCACAGTCGGCCCGTCTTCTGGAAGTACCGGCCGAAGATGAGGCCCATGACCAGGTTGCCCACTCCACCGCCGAGTCCTTGGTACAGGTGATAGCTACCGCGCAGCAGCGCCGACGCGGCCAGGGACTTGTTCGACGACCAGCCGAGAGCCTTCAGGCGCGAGATGAGATACGCGACCACGACGACCTCTTCGGCGAACGAGTTCGCGACCGCAGAGAGCGTGAGGGTGACGGGCCGCCACCAGTAGTCGTCGACGGTGCTCGGCAGGACGGTTGCGTTGAATCCGAGCGCACGGGCCACCAGATAGAACGCGAGACCGGGAATCCCGATGCCGGCGGCGAGGAGCACTCCGTGCAGGATGTCCTTGCGCTTTGCCCGTGCGAGACCGACCGCCTTGGGTCCGATTCCGCTGCGCCACAACAGGTACAGACCCAACGCGCCCCACGCGGCCAGTCGTGCGATACCGAGGAGTTGTCGCAGCAGGTCGATGATGCCGAGATTCGACTGAGTGACATTGATGGCGACGGTTTGATCGCTGAGCGAGCCCGGTTGCATCGCCGACTCGATCAGCGACAGCACACTCGATGCGCCGCTGAGCGCGAACGTCACCACGAGAACGACCGCAATCTCGATGCGGATGGAGCGTGGTGATTCGGTCGGGGTCACGGTGTCGATTATGCGGCTGCGCCACACGGGTGTGAGAAAGCGTGCAGGAGGACTCTTTTTCACACCCGTGTGGCGCAGCCGCCCTCAGTCGCGGGCGCGCAGACCGTTCAGGAACGGGCACCCCATGAGGACGCGAATTGCTTGGCTGAGCCCCGCGACGTCGTCGACCGGCGCGGCGAAGGGAATGCGCACGTCGTTGTCACCGTGCGGACCTTCGACACGGAGCCGAACGCCGTAGCGGTCTATGCCGAGCGGGCGGGCGACACCTTGACGCATGGACGGCGGAAGCCGTCGTGCGATCTTCGCGACGAGTTCCGAGTGGTCGCTGTCGAGATGCTGGAGCCACTCCGTCTCGACTTCCCAGAACGGGTCGGGCTCGGCACGCAGCAGGTCCTCGACCGGAACGGGTTCGGCGCCCGAACCGTCGGCCACGACGACAGAGTTGATGATGAGGCGGAGCAGAGTGCCGGTGTGGCCGACGTCGAGCAGTCCGGGGTGGGGGTACTCAGCAGCGACAGCCGACGCGACGGGCCGCACGACCGAGTCGGGGACCCGGCGGAGGTCACCGCTGATCCAGACGAGGGACCGCACCCGTTCCCGCAGGTCGACGGGTGCGTGGTCGGTGAGTTCGAGCACGGCGGGCCCGCCGACGGTCGATCCAGCAGGGACGACGAGCACCATCTCGCCCGGCGAGCGCAGATGGTGGACCGACGTGACGGCGGGGGCGCTGCCCTCGACGGCCAGTACGGCATGCTCCGCCCGCAGGCAGGCGCTGCGTACACGTTCGGCGGTGGACGGGCCGAGGGTGGCGACGCTGGTCATGCGACCTCCAGAAGCGTTAGTTAGGTATGGCTAACGTAAGTTACCGGGTTCGTATCCGCAAGAGCTGCGTCTAGAGTCGGCTGGGTGCCGACGATGCTGACCTTGGGTGTGCGGCCTCGGCGCGACCCGCGAGCGCTGTTCGAAGAACTCCTCTGGCCCAGCGCTGCCGAGGCTGCCGTTCACCCGATGATCGGACCCGCTGTCACGCCGATGTCCCTCGAAGTGGACCCTTCGACTCTCGCACTCGCCGATGTCGATCGTCTGACCGTCGATGTTCCGGCGGACCTGCTCGACGACGTGCTGGCACTGCGGCTGCGGCCCTCACTGACCGTCTTCTCCCCGGGGGCGGATGTCGCGTCGATCGCCCTGGCCGGCCACACGCCCGGGTTGACTTCTGCCTCGGCCGACGAGCAGGCCGACTTCCTGGCCGTCGTCGCACACCTCGACGGCGGCTTCGTGGCAAGGTGCGCAACGGCGACCGAGGTGCTGTCGGTGATCTCGGGAACGGTGGCCGCGCTGCGCGGCGACGACATCCGCACCGGTCTGCTGAATCCGAACATCGACGTGCTCACGTCGCTGCATCCGGACGCGGCCGCCGCCACCCGCACGGTGCTGCTCGGGATCGAGACGGAACACGCCGGCGAGATCGCAACCGCGCTCGACGCCGTAATCGCCGGTGCGCGGGGGCGGACCACGTAACCTTCGGGTGTGCGCATCGCCTATTTCGGACCGTCGGGAACCTTCACCGAGATGGCGTTGGCGAAGCTCGAGGAAGCCGGTGCCTTCGGGGTTTCGGTGGAACGCGTGAGCGCCCAGAGCCCGCCGGCAACCCTCGAACTCGTGCGGGACGGCTCGGTGGACGGTGCCGTGGTTCCCATCGAGAATTCCGTCGAGGGGTCGGTGAATCCGACGCTCGACGCGTTGGTCACCGGCGACCGGCTGCAAATCATGGCCGAAACCGAGTTGGACGTGACCTTCTCCATCCTCGGGCGAGCCGGGGTGACGCTGGCCGACGCCACGTCGATTCGCGCGTATCCGGTTGCGGCGGCACAGGTGCGGCTGTGGGTGGCGAAGCACATGCCCAACGCGGTCGTGGAATTCGCGTCGTCGAACGCGGGTGCGGCCGAGGACGTGGCGGCGGGCCTGGCCGATGCCGCGGTGTCCACCGGATTGGCGGGAGTTCGTCTGGGATTGACGTCGCTCGCCGAATCCGTCGCCGACGTCGCCGGTGCTCGAACGCGGTTCGTGTACGTCACGCGGCCCCAATCACCGCCCGAGCGAACAGGTTCCGATCGAACCGCGATCGTGTTGAAGCCGGACAACGTACCCGGCATTCTGCACACCGCGCTCGCCGAGTTCGGGATGCGAGACATCGACCTCCGTTTCATCGAATCACGGCCTACCCGAACATCGTTCGGTACCTACCGGTTCTACGTCGACTGCGTGGGTCACATCGACGACTCGGAGGTCGCCGCGGCGCTGACTGCGTTGCACCGGAAGATGCCGATCCGATTCCTGGGGTCCTGGCCGTCGACGACGGAAGCGGGAGACGGTAGCGGGCCGCCGACCGACACGTTGGGCGCCGCATGGCTCGACGGTCTGCGCACCGGTCGGGACGTGGACCGATGACGGACAAGCTGATTCTGGTGCGTCACGGCCAGACCTTCTCGAACGTCGCCAAGCGGCTGGACACGTTGCCTCCCGGGGCGGCGTTGACGCCGGAGGGTCATGCTCAGGCCGCCGCGTTCGGCAAGGTCATCAGCGGCCGGACAGCAGCGGTCGTCTCGTCGATTGCGTTGCGCGCCAAGGAGACCGCCGGCTACATCGCGGAGGCGACCGGTGTTGAATTGCAGGTCGTGGACGGGTTGCAGGAAACGTACGTCGGCGAGTTCGAAGACCGAACGGACGACGAGGCGCACGAGGCCTTCCAGAACGTATATCGACGGTGGCTGGACGGTGACGTCGACGCACGGCTGAGTGGGGGCGAGTCTGCTCGTGACGTGTTCGACCGCTACCTCCCCGTGCTGGACTCTCTGCGCGACCGCACGGCTGACGGCAACGTGTACGTCGTGAGCCATGGTGCGGCAATTCGCTTGGTGGCAGCCAAGATCGGAGCGGTCGACGCCGAATTTGCCGCCGCCAACCACTTGGGCAACACGGAGACCGTCGAGCTCGTACCCACCGCCGACGGATGGGACTGCGTTCGCTGGTCGACCTTCACCCCGCCGTTCCACACGCAACCGCCCGACACTCGGGGCGTCGAGGTGCTCGACGACCCGATGGGCTGACTCACGCGGCGTCTCGTCGTCGTTGTCGGTGGTAGGTCTCGGTGGCGGGTCGGGTCGGGTCGGTGCTCGCGGGCGGGATGATGCGGGGGTGTCGGTCGTCGCCGAGGACGATCTCCCAGCCGTGTTGGTGGACGTGTCGGTGGCATTCTCCGCAGAGCAGGGCGAGGTTGTCGAGGTCCGTCGGTCCGCCGTGCGCCCAGTGGATCAGGTGGTGCACTTGGCACCACTGGGGTGGTCGGCCGCACAGGATGCAGCACCGGTCTCGGACGGTGACGGCGGTGCGTTGGTCGGCGGTGACGGTGCGGACCGTACGTCCCATGGCGAGCGGGACGCCGGCGCCGTCGACGACGATGGGGTCGATGTGCGCGTCGCAGGTCACCAGCAGGGCGAGGGCGTGGCTGACGGGTCCGGTCCAGGCGAGCTGGAACGGCCAGTCGCCGGTGCCGGTGTCGGTGTCGGTGTCGGTGGGTGGGGTGGTGAACGCGGGTGGGACGCGGCCGGGAGGTGTGGCCGAGTGCGAACTGAGGAGGCGGTCGTCCTCGGAGCGGTCGCCCTCGGAGTGGTCGTGGCCCGGTGCGGTGTGCGCAGGGCCCGTGTCGTTCGGACCCGTGTCGTTCGGACCCGTGTCGTTCGGACCCGTGTCGTTCGGACCCGTGTCGGTGGGGCCGGTGTCGGTGCCCGCGGTGTCGGAGCTGTCGCGGCCGGTGTCGGCGGGGTTGCGGCGGGTCAGCGCGGCGAGGTCGATCGTCCCGGCGAAGGTGGGTTTGTGTCCGCCGCGGACGTGTCGGTCGAGGAGGGTGGCGAGGGCGTCGGCGGTGCGTTGGGCGGGCGGTCGGGGGTCGCGCTCGCCGTGGGGTCCGGGTACCGGGGCGCAGTGGGGGTCGAGGGCGGCTCGGAGAGTGTCGGTGGTGAGGGTGTCGAGGTCGCCGTCGAGGCGGTGGCGGCCGTTGGGGAGGGGGTGGATGGAGAGCCGGTTGAGGGCCGCGTTCTCCGACGGCGGGACCGGCGGGGTGGGCAACGGCAGCGGGTCCGGGGCAGGTGGCGGTGGCGTGGGGTCTGGTTCGGGATCGGACTCGTCGTCCGACCCGGCCGTGCGCCGGGCTTGCTGCTCGGCTGTGCGCCGAGCCTGCTCGGCTGCGGCGCGAGCTTCCTCGGCTGCGGCGCGGGCTTTTTCGGCGCGGGCGTGGGCGTCCCGGGCGGCGGCGAGGGCGAGGGTGGAGGCGCGGCGGCCGATGGTGTGGGTGGTGCCGGTGCGGGCGACGTGGAGGAGGTCGGCGACGACTTCGGTCTGCCGTTCCTGGGACAACGCGTCGGCTGCCATCACCGCGTCGAGTCCGTTGTGGATCGCGACGGTGTGGGCGTGGTGGATGTCGGCGTCGAACAGTGCTCGGTGCACGATGGGCCAGGCACCCAGCCAGTGGTCGTGGTCGAGTTGGCGGGCGGCGTTGCCGTCGGTGACGCGGGTGCCTCTGGCCCACCAGCGGGTGATGCTCGATGCGTTGAGTGTGAGGGCGAGTCCGCGGCGGTCGATTTCGGCGAGGTGCGCCAGTTTCTGTGCTGTGACGGTGTTTTCGTGTTCAGCGAGCGTGACAGCGTCGACGACCAGTTGCCGGTCGTCGATGTCGGTGAAGTCCCCCAACTCCTTCATACCGCGCAACCTACAACCCACCACCGACACACTCAGAACAGGTCGATCAACGTCTGGATTTCGGACCGGATCCGAGCGTCGGTGCCGGGAGCCAACGCTGTCCATGCGGTGCCGTCCGCCGCGTACGAGGTGGTGGCCAATATCCGTCCGCGAGGAGTTTCGAAGAGCGCTATGGGCGTCCCGATCCGTTCCGGGATCGGTCCCCGGTGACCGACCATCACGATCTCGACGTGAGTATCGGAGGCAGACAACACTTCTCCGAGAATCACCGCAGTCGCGTCGTCGCAGCCGAGAGCGACCCACGTTGCCGGCTGCGGTCGGTCGAGGGCAGCGGCCATGGTGTCTGTGGGAGCCGAGATGCCCGAGAAACGAAGCGGTGCAGCTCTGTCGACAACCATGCCGACGCCGGCTGTCCTAATTCGGTACCCCGTCGAGGTGCGGTCGGCAACAACCAGTCCGTCGACACCTGAGGAGAGGCAACGCCGTTCGATGATCGGCCCCGTCCGAGTTCGGGTGACGGTGCGTACTTCCACGTCCCACGTCGACCGGTACAGCGTCCGAAGATGTTGTGCAAGAACAGCTTCGACGTGCCCCGAACCGTCGATCACCCCGCGGGTGCGCAGCTCCGGCAGCACGCGTGCGAATGCCGGACGGCGTTCGTCGTCGTCGCGATGCGGCGGCCGCCAATCCAACACTCCCGGTAGCTCGTCGATGCCGAGATCGTGCATGACCAAGGCCATCTCGTCGTCGTCGAGGTGCAGATCGACTGCTGCGCCCATGGTGATCAACCCGCCTTCCAGCGCCATCTCACACGTCCGAATCGGAACCGATGACCGGCGGGATCACCGCGATGCCGTCGGACTCGTGGGTGATGCGATCGGCGAATCGCGTCTCGATCCGGTGATCGTCCTCGGGCCGAACCGACGACACGGGCATCGCTCCGCCGGCGACCCTGCCCTGGCCCACGTTCTCGTGCGCTCCGATCACCGCACCGGACGCCGCAGCGCCGACGCCGGAGTCGAGAGCCGGACCGGTCGAGAACGAACCGCGGGTGCGCTCGACCGCGAACCCCTCCGCTGCGAACCCGCTGCCGCCCACCCCGGCGAGACCCGACACACCGCCGTACGAGGCCGCAGCGGTGCCCGCCGACGACCGCGGTACGTACGCGGACTGCCCGGCGCCGGTGGATCCCGCCGTCGCGGGGAGTGTGGACGACCCGAGCCCGCCGATCGTCGACATGACGCTGTTCGCGGCTCCGCTTCCGACGTTCGCCACCTGCGACACCGTCGACTGCACCGTCGCCGGGTTCTGGGCGTTGGACAGTGCTGCGGCAATGGTGGCCTGCGCCGGACTGGTACGGGAGGGGTGGGTGTCGACGTCGTGTTCGGAGTCGCTGTAGCGCTGCGTGGCAGCGACACCCGTTCCTGCGCCCGCGCCGATGGCCACCGTGATCTGCGGCGGCGGTGGGACGGATCGGTGCACGGCGAGCACGCTGGTCGCGGCTTCGTACCCCTCCATCACCAACGCGGCGCGCACGTCGAGTGCCTTGTCGGCCATCTCCGCGGCCTGGGCAGACCCGTTCAGCGCTCCTCCTGCGCCGTACGCAGCCGCCTTGGTGGCCTTGACCGCCGCGATTTCGGGCAGGCTCGGCATGACCACGGCTGCCGTGGAGTACGCGGCCGCCTGAGCGCCCGCCTTCGCCGCCGACTCGGCCGCCAGTTCTGCCGTCGTGTGCGTCCACGCCACGAACGCGCCGAGGCGACTGTGCGCGGCGGATGCCGTCGAACCCTCCCATGTCGGCGCCAATTCGGCCATCACGCGCGACACGGTGGCAGCCGCGTCGGTGTACGCCGCCGCGAGGCCGGTCCACGCTGTGGCCGCGGCAGACAGTGGAACGGGCCCCGCCCCCGCGATGAGCGTCGAGGAATTGCCTGTTGCGGTGCGGGGCAGCCAGAAGACACCGGTGACTCCGAGGGTCATTGCGGCCCTCCCGCGGCCAGAGCCTCACCGAACACGCGGTCACCGTCCGCGTAACCCGCGGCCTGCGCTCGCAGCGTGGCCGCCGCCTCGTGCAGTTCGCTGATGGACGCGAGCGCTGCGGGGAAGAAACCGTCGGCCAGGGCGCCGAAGTAGCCCGCCGCGAGGAACGACACCTCCTCCGCCCCGGATGGCGGTGGCCGCAGTGCCACACCGTTCACCGACAGACTGGTCTCGAGGCGGGCGGCTGCGGCGTCGAGTTCGGCCGCAGCGGCGTGCAGGGCCTCGGGTTGAACAAGGATGTGACCGGACATGAACGAACCCCGTTTCGTCTCTCACACCCTTGGACGCGCGCGCGGCGGAAACGGTTCCGCGTCCGGTCAGCCGAATCCGAGTTGGTGGAGCCGTTCGTCGTCGATTCCGAAGTGGTGGCCGATCTCGTGGGCCACGGTGATGGCGATCTCGCGTTTGGCGTCCTCGAGGTCCTCGCTCATGTCGAGGATCGGGAGCCGGTAGATGGTGATGACGTCGGGAAGGTGACCGCTGTACTCGTACCGCTCGGTCAGGGCGATGCCCTCGTACAAGCCCAACAGGTCTTCGGTCGGGTGCTGGTCCTCGACCAGGATCACCACGTTGTCCATGTGGCGGGCGAGCTCGTGCGGCAATGTGTCGAGTGCGTCGCCGACGGCGTTCTCGAAGTCGGCCTCGGTCATGTCGACCGGCACGTCAGTTTCCGTTCTGGAACGGTGCGGCCCCCGGCAACGGCGTGGGGAGGCGTCGACCGTCGGCGAGGGGAGGCGGGGCGACCGGAGCTGCGCCGTCGATGGTGATGTCGCCACTGGCGGAACCGACGATGGTCGAGAAGCCGCCGGACTCGACTTCCTTGCCGATCGAGCAGCTGACGCGTCGACTGTTGGCGAACCAGCTCGACGCGTCGACGTTGTCCCAGAACAACGTCAGGGTCTTGTTGCGGAGAGCGTCCGGATCACCGAGGTAGTCGTTCGCCGCCGTCGTACATGTCTGCTCCAGATATTTGTCCTGGTCGTCGACGGATGGGAGCCCGTTCGGGAATTGGGGCGTCAGGTCGACGACCGACACCACCTCGAAGGCGTGCGGCTCCGAGCAGTCGACGGGATCGGTGGGCACTCCGGCCGCGATCCCGACGCACGTTCCCGCGTCCCAGACCGTGGACTGATCTTGATCCGCGACGCCGCCCACCATCGTCTGCAAGGCGCTCGTCGCACCGCTCTGCTGGATGCCGCACCTGATGCTGCGCTCGCCGTCGGCCCATCCCATTTGGCTGGGGTACATCAACCCGACGCTGTACTTACCGGTCGGGTCGAACCGGCCACTCATGTACTCCTCGACGGCCGAGACGCAGTGTTCGTCGCGCAGGGACGCGAAACGAGCCCCGTCGGGATAGGCCGCGGTGGGCCCGAATTCGGCCCCGGGGAACATCGACAGGTCGACGTTCGATGCCACCTCGAAGCGGTGCGGTTGGGCGCAGGCGACGGTCGTGAGGTCCTGACGGTCGGTGTTCGGATCGTCCGTCGGCGTCCATTGCAGACATTCCCCGGGCTCCGCGGAACCGAACGAGCTGTCCTTGGCTGCGACTGCCGCCGGTCCTGCCTCCGTCGCCAGGGACGTTCCCTGCCCGAACCCGCCCGAGACGACGAGGGTGACCACCGCCGCCACGATCGCGCCGAGAGCGAACAGCGCCAGTGTCCGGCGGGCGGTGCCGGCCGAGGCAGCGGGCAGGCCGGAGGCCGGTCGGTTGACCCCGGGCAGGCCGGAGGACGGTCGGTTGGTGCCGGGCTCTCGAGGCTTGGTGGACATCACCACCATCATGCCTGCCTGTACTTTGTGGCGGTATGACCGGTCACAACGAGGCGAGCGACGAGATCATGGATCTCGCGACCCGCGTTTTCGACATGGCCCGATCGGGTGACACGGCAGCCCTTGCCTCCTACGTCGACGCCGGCGTTCCGGTGGACATGGCGAACCAATCGGGTGACACCTTGATCATGCTCGCCGCGTACCACGGACATGCGCCGACGGTGATTGCCCTGGTCCAGCGCGGAGCCGACGTCGATCTCGCGAACGACAAGGGACAGACACCGCTGGCCGGAGCGGTGTTCAAGGGCGAGGACGACGTGGTGCGTGCCTTGGTCGACGCTGGGGCGGACGCGACTGCGGGAAGTCCGACGGCCGTCGACGCTGCCCGCATGTTCGGCCGCGAGGACTACCTGGCTTTGTTGACTCGTTAGGCTCGTCGCCGTGATCGACCTCAAATTCGTACGCGAGAACCCCGAAGCAGTCCGCGAGTCGCAGCGCACCCGCGGGGAGGATCCGTCCCTCGTCGACGCGTTGCTCGAGGCCGACGCCGCCCGTCGGGCGGCGGTTCTGGCGGCCGACAACCTCCGTGCCGAACAGAAGGCGCTCGGAAAGACGGTCGGCAAGGCGAGCCCGGAGGAGCGACCCGCTCTGCTCGAAGGTGCGTCGGCTCTGGCGGCGAAGGTCAAGGAAGCCGAGGCGGCGCAGGGCGTCGGCGACGCGGCTCTGGACGCGGCGCATCGCGCGATCTCCAACATCGTGCAGGACGGTGCTCCGGCGGGCGGCGAGCAGGATTTCGTGACGCTCGAAACCGTCGGTGAGCCCCCCGCGATCGAGAACCCGAAAGATCACCTCGAGATCGGTGAGGCGCTCGGGATCATCGACATGGAGCGCGGCGCCAAGGTCTCCGGCGCGCGCTTCTACTTCCTGACCGGATACGGCGCTCTCCTCCAGCTCGGATTGCTGCAGATGGCAGCGCAGAAGGCCGTCAAGAACGGTTTCACGATGGTGATACCGCCCGTGTTGGTGCGGCCCGAGATCATGGCCGGCACCGGTTTCCTCGGCGCGCACTCTGCCGAGATCTACCACCTGGACGAGGACGACCTGTACCTCGTCGGAACATCGGAAGTGCCTCTCGCGGGCTATCATTCGGGCGAGATCCTTGAGCTGAACGACGGGCCGAAGCGGTACGCGGGCTGGTCGTCGTGCTTCCGACGTGAAGCGGGCAGCTACGGCAAGGACACCCGCGGCATCATTCGCGTCCACCAGTTCGACAAGGTCGAAATGTTCGTCTACTGCCGTCCCGAGGATGCCGACGCCGAACACCAGCGCCTGCTCGGGTGGGAAAAGGAAATGCTCGCCGCCATCGAGGTGCCCTACCGGGTCATCGACACCGCGGGCGGCGACCTCGGGTCGTCGGCGGCCCGCAAATTCGATTGTGAGGCATGGCTTCCCACGCAGAACACGTACCGCGAGCTGACCTCGACGTCCAACTGCACCACGTTCCAGGCCCGTCGGTTGTCGGTGCGCTACCGCGACGACACCGGAAAGCCGCAGACCGCAGCAACATTGAACGGGACGCTCGCGACGACGCGGTGGATCTCGGCCATCCTCGAGAACCACCAGCAGTCCGACGGCAGTGTACGGATCCCGGAGGCGTTGGTTCCGTTCGTCGGCACCGACGTGTTGCGGCCGCCACGCTAGGTCGCCCGACCCGCGTATCGCGTCGCGCGGCCCGGGAAATCGCGTAGCGCACTACGCGTGTTCCACCCCGATCGGAAATTCAGACTCGTGGTCGTCACCATCTCGGTGACGACCGACGAGTAGGAGTTCTGATGAGCGCACTACCGACAGACCAACTGCACGAACTCGATTCGATCCCCGACGACATTAAGGAACTGCTGTCCGTGATTCCCGGGCAGGAGCAGTCCCGAGTCGACCCGAGTGCATTGTCGAGCGGCACCGACATGCCCGGCTCGAGCACCTCCGGTTTCTGCCCACCGTGGGCACGAGCCGAATCGCCCACCGTCGTCGGTACATTCGAGATCGACGGAGAGACGTTCTACGAGCCTCTCGTGCACGAGGAACCCAATCCCCTGATCTACCCGATGTGCACGGTCGGCTACGTCCGAAACAGCAACGGCAAGAGTGGATCCGGTGTGCTCGTCGGACCCAACCTATTGCTCACCGCGGGGCACGTCGCTCCCTGGGGATCCGCGTCCTGGTTCATGGAGTTCACCCCGGCCTATCGGAGCGGCACGGCACCCTTCGGCAGCTCGTACGTGCAGGCGTATCACGGCTTCAGCCCGCAGGACATTCCCAACGGTCACGACTACATCATCTGCAAGCTGTACCAGCCCCTCGGCCGCGCGTTGGGGTGGATGGGCGCCAGTTCCTTCCGCACCGAGGACGAGCTGTACGCGCGGCGCTACGTGTCCTCCGGCTACCCGGGCACGTACCAGGGGCGTCCCGCAGTCGAGCTCGACATGGGCATCCGTGACATCGACGACGACAACCCCGGTCGCGAGCTCGAGTTCGCCACCCGTGTCGACCTGGGCCCCGGTTGGTCCGGCGGACCGCTGTGGCTGCCGAACGAAGGACCGTCCGTGGTCGCAGTCTGCAGCGGCCAGGAGAAGGACGGACTCGACCCGACCCGCGTCGTCTTCGCAGGCGGAAGCCCGATGGTCGACCTCGTCAAGTACGGCTATGCCACTTGGCCGGCATGACCGACCACATCCCACCAACGACAAGGACACAGTCATGATCGACACCGAAACAGCCACTCTCACTGACGAACCCACCGGTCGGCACATCGTCACCTTCACCGATGACAGCACGCCCGAGCAACGCGCCGCAGCTCTGCGGAACATCGCCGGCGTATCCAGCGTCGCGTCGAGCGAGGACGTCGACTCGGACTCGCTCGGCGGTGCGGAAGCGATGCCGGCCGACGCGGTGATCTTCGAACAACTCGGCATCGCGGTCGCCACCGTCTCCGCGGCACAGGCCGAATCGATGGACGTGAACGGCGACACCGTCATCCTCGCCATCGAACCGGAGCACGTCATCCGCGCTCTCGTAGCCCCGGCCACCACCCGGTCGGAGCACGCGTCTGCGGCGGACACCCACCTCGCGGACACCGGCCGATACACCTGGGGCCTCCAGGCCACCCGCGCCAGCAGTTCCCCCTACGACGGCAGCGGCGTCCGTGTGGCCGTTCTCGACACGGGCTTCGATCTTACTCACCCGGACTACGTGGGACGGCCGATCGTGTCGCGGTCCTTCGTGCCCGGCGAGGAAGTCCAGGACAGGAACGGACACGGAACGCATTGCGTCGGCACCTCGTGTGGGCCGAAGACTCCCGGCACCGGACGGCGCTACGGCGTGGCGACAGGTGCGTCCATCTACGTCGGCAAAGTCCTCAGCAACGCCGGATCCGGCACCGATACCGGCATCATCGCCGGTATCGAGTGGGCGATGTCGCAGGGGTGTGCGGTGATCTCGATGTCGCTCGGCGCCAACGTGCGCGAGCAGGTCGTGGCGTACGAGACGATCGGACGCCGCGCGCTCGCAGCGGGAGTGCTCATCATCGCCGCGGCCGGCAACAACGCGCACCGACCGGGTGATCCCGGGTTCGTGGGCAGCCCCGCGAACGCCACCACCATCATGGCCGTCGCGGCGCTGGCGTCGGACCTGCGGATTGCTTCCTTCTCGGCGCGCACCAACCCTATCGGCGGCGGTGAGATCGACATCGCAGGTCCCGGTCTGGACGTCTACTCGTCCTGGCCGATGCCGGACCGCTACCGGTCCATCAGCGGGACGTCGATGGCGACGCCGCACGTGGCGGGCATCGCGGCGTTGTACGCGCAGGCAACGGGCAAGCGCGGACGCGACCTGTGGGACGAGTTGGCCTCCACGTCCGAGACACTGCCGCTCCCGACGTTGGACATCGGTGCGGGACTGGCCAGCGCACCTCGGTGAACGACGGTGTGCACGGTGAGTCGCTCGACGGGCGACTCACCGTCGCCGCGCCAGGTCGACGCCACGACTCGCGAAATGTGTACCGCCAGAATGCCTCCGACCTGTGAATGCTGTCGGCCGCGTCAGCGCAGGCGACGGCTCACACCGTCTTGATCACCCGTGCCGGATTCCCCACGGCCACCGAGTTCGCGGGAACATCCCTGGTGACCACCGACCCGGCGCCGATCACGCTGTTCGCCCCGATGCTGACGCCGGGGCACACGATCACCCCGCCGCCGAGCCACACGTTGTCGCCGATCGTGATCGGGGCACCGGCCTCCCACCCCTCGCGCCGTTCCATCGGATCGAGCGGATGCGTCGGCGTCAGCAGTTGGACGTTCGGACCGATCTGAACGTCGTCGCCGATCGTGATGGGTGTGACGTCGAGTGCGACCAGGCCGAAGTTCACGAACGTCCTCGACCCGACTCGGATGTTGTACCCGTAGTCGACCCGCAGCGGCGGGCGGATGGACACGTCGTCCCCGACCTCGGCAAGCAACCGTTCCAGAATGTCGTGTCGTTCGGCCCGTTGCCGCGCCGATGTCGCGTTGTATTCGATAATGAGTTCGTCTGCAGCGCAGTAATCTTCGATCAGTTCGGTACCTGCGGTGCGGTAACTCTCGCCGGCGGTCATACGCTCGCGTGCGGTGCGGGGATCGGTAGCCATGGACACCACGCTACAAACCTCTGGTGTCGTGCACACGGATGTCCTACCATCGGCCCATGCTTTGACGACGCCCCAATGCCTTCGACGTGCGCACGGTTGCCTACTCGGCTGTGGGCGAAATTGTGCCGCTCTACGCGGTGTACGCCATCGTCTTCCGAGACAACGGGCTCGATACCGCGCAGATCTCGACGTTGTTCGTCGTGTGGTCGATGACCGCGTTCGTTCTCGAAATCCCGTCCGGCGCATGGGCCGACAGTTACTCGCGGCGCGCACTGATGGTCTTTGCGTCACTCCTCGTGTCGGCCGCCTTTGCCGCGTTCACCGTCGGCACGTCGTACTGGTGGTTCGCGGCAGGGTTCGTGCTCTGGGGGGCGAGCACCGCCGTCGTCTCCGGTACCTACCAGGCGCTCGTCTACGACGAGTTGGTTCGTCAGGGTCGGCCCGACTCCTACGCCGGGCTGATGGGCATCGCGGAAGCGACGTCGATGGTGACGACCGTGCTCGCCTACCTCGTCGCCGCCCCGATTCTGACCCTGGAGAACGGCCTACAGCTCGTCGGATGGGTCAGTGTCGCAGTCGTTCTGGTCCAAGCTGCGATCGCCGCTGGATTCCCCGACCCTCCCGCCTACTTCGGCGACGACAGTGCCTCGTACCTCGCAATGCTCCGGGAGGGGGTCGGGGAGGCGGCGCGACACAGGGTCGTACGGCGCGCGGTGCTCTTCGTCGCGATGCTGACCGGCCTGCTGGCGTTCGACGAGTACTTCCCTCTCGCGGCGGACGACGAAGGCGCATCCCTCACCGGCGCCGCGCTTCTCGTCGCACTTCCCGCGACCGCCCAGGCGCTCGGTACCGCGGTTGCCGGCCGGACGTCGCGCATGTCGAATCGAACGGTCGCGGTGATGCTCGGCGTCGCGTCGGTGGCGCTCGCGGAGGTGCCCGTATCGGGGCAGATCGGCGGATTCATCGCTCTCGCAGTGGCATACGGACTGATGTACAACGTCGTGATCGTCGCCGAGGCACGATTACAGGATTCGATCGAGGGTGAGGCACGTGCCACGGTGACGTCGGTGTCCGGCTTTCTGTCCGAGGCGGTCGCGGTCGCCGTCTTCGCGTACGTGGCGACGGGATCCACGGTTACCGCACTGATCCCGCTCGTGGGAGCACTCGCTGTGCCCACTCTGGGTCTGGCTCTCGCGGCGCGGAAGTGGGTTCCGGCGCCGCGCTGAGATCTCATGTTCCTGCGACGACCACCAGGTACCCGTCGGGATCTCGAATCCAGATCTCGCGGTGACCGGCATTGGGATTGTGGTGGGCTTCGGTGACCACCACGGGGTCGGCTGCGCGTATGCGGTCCGTCGCCTGATCGAAGTCCGCTGCCGCGAACCACAAGGCAACACCGTTTCCGAGGGGTGTCCCCGCGGCGCCGATCGGCTCGTGGTGATGGGTCTCGTCCAGCCGGTGCAACTGGAGGACCATCGTCGCGTCGAACAGAAGTTGCTCGTAGTCGTGCCCTCCGTGTCCGCTGACCAGGCCCAACGTGACTCGGTACCAAGATCGAGAGGCGTCGATGTCCGAGACGGCGATCATCGGTTGCGGATGCATGAACTCACGGTAGAAAGCGTCGAGCTCGGCCGCCTTGTACGAATGAGCGGTTACGCTGCATCCGTGGAACCCGTCTACCGCACCGTCATCGGCATCGCCCGCACCGTCTTTGCAGCGGAGGGCCTGAAGTTCACGATCACGGGCGAGAACAACATCCCCGCCAGGGGTGGCGCGGTGATCGCCGTCAATCACACCGGTTACCTGGACTTCACCTACGCGGGCATCGCACCACGCTCGGTCAAGCGCTACATCCGGTTCATGGCCAAGAAGGAGGTCTTCGACAACAAGATCTCCGGCCCGATAATGCGCGCGCTGAAGCACATTCCGGTCGACCGGGCGGCGGGCGCCGATTCGTATCGCGCAGCCGTCGAGGACCTGAAGAAGGGTGAATTGGTCGGGGTCTACCCGGAGGCGACCATCAGCCGCAGTTTCGAGATCAAGGAATTCAAGTCCGGCGCGGCACGGATGGCCATCGAAGCGCAGGTGCCCATCATCCCGACCGTCATCTGGGGTGCACAACGTGTATGGACCAAGGGCTTTCCGAAGCGGCTCGGACGCACGAACACCCCGATCTCGATTGCGGTCGGTCAGCCCATTCCGCCCAACCTGCCCGCGCCCGAACTGACCGCTCTGCTTCGCGCGACGATGCAGGGAATGCTCGCCGAACTCCAGAAGAGTTACGAACACCCGGCGGGGGAGTACTGGGTGCCGGCACGGCTGGGTGGCAGTGCGCCCACGTTGGCCGAGGCCGATGTGATGGACCGAGCAGACGTCGACGCTCGTACCGCGGCTCGCGAGGCGAGGAAGAAGCAGAGTTAGCCCTGCGCAACCGATTCGGCGATCGATCGTAGGTACTCGACGTGTTCCCCGAGGGCGCGACGTCCGGCGTCGGTCAAGCTCAACCGGGTCTTCGTGTAGCGGGCAGCGCTGACCTTGCGAATTTCTACGTAACCCTTGTCGCTGAGCGTGGTGAGATGCTTGGACAGGCTGGACTGCGAGATGGCGCAGTAGTCCTGGACCACCTTGAAGTCCGCTTCCGTACAACCTGACAGGTATCCGCAGATCTTCAGACGTGTTGGTGCGGACAAGGTTTCGTCGAGGATGGCAGTCACTTGGGTAGTCCCCACCCGCGGAGGGCGAAGAAGTAGGTCACGGCTACGACGATGCCGAACACGAGGTACACGACCGCGAGTGTGGTGTCGGCGTTCAGACCACAGACGAACAGGGTCACGAAGCTGATCGACCAGACGATGTTGGTCTGGCGTACCTGCCCCTGATACCCGTCGAGGCCCCGTCGCGTGCGATAGAGGGTGGGCAGCAGGTAGGCCGCTGCGAGAAGGGCAACGCTGAGCAACCTCGTGATTGCGACTGCATCCGGCCGGCCTAGCAAGGCGACTCCCACACCGGCGAGCACGGCAGCACCGACGGTGACGGCGATGGGGAGTGACGGTCGGGCCGAATCGCGGTGTGCACGCCGCACGGCGTCCAGCTGGGCTCGGGCTTCGTTCTGATCCATGACTCCAACCTAGCATCTACATTCCTTATCGGAAAGTAGATGCTAGGCGGCATACGTCAGTTGTTCGGGCCGGCGATTTCCAGCGCGATATTGTCGGGGTCGCGGAACTCCAGGATGGCCATGCCGGCGTCACCGAGATCCTTGACGCCCTCGTGCGCGACGCCCAAGTCGTCGAGCACCTTGGCTGCGTCGTGCAGGTCTTGCAAGCTACCGACCGTGAAGCTCAGGTGGTCGAGGCCCGTGCGGTCCTCGTGGAACGAGTCGTCGGCAACCGGGCGCAAGCCGAGCAATCCGCCGCCGAACTTGTAGATGACGCCGCCGAAGAGGAACGCGAGCGCTTCCTTGGTCGCCTCGTCCGGGTTCGGGGGCAGCTCGAAGGCCACGTCGAAGCCGAAGACGGAATCGTAGAACGCGCGCGACTTCTCGATGTCGGTGACGGTGAGTCGGACGTGGTTGTAGTCGACTGCTGCGATAGGCACAAAAACTCCTTGGTTAGGTTTCGGACATCGAACATTCGACACCGTGCATGAGTTCGATTGCTGCGGCGTGAAATCGAAACGGTTGATTCACCCTTTTCGGGTACACATAGCAAACCGATGGTGCACAATCGTTCTGATTCGATCAGCCTGTCACTCCGCCAGTTGGAGAACCGCGATGCCGTCCGATTCGGGCTCCGACACCGAGCAACCCGAGGGACCGTTCGTGCACCCACTGGGGCTTTGCGAGAGCTCCGAGGTGGGCTCGGGCACCAGGGTATGGGCGTTCGCACACGTCCTGGACGGCGCTGTTGTCGGGGTGGAGTGCAATGTGTGCGACCACGCCTACATCGAAGGCGGTGCCGTGGTCGGCGATCGCGTGACGGTGAAGAACCGTGTGAGCATCTTCGAAGGAGTGACGATCGAGGACGACGTGTTCCTCGGACCGTCGGTCACCTTCACCAACGATTCGAGGCCGCGTGCCCATATCCGACGCGGCGGTGACGCACTGTCGAAGACCCTCGTGCGAGCCGGCGCCACTCTGGGGGCCGGTGTCGTGGTGGTGTGCGGAACAACGATCGGGAACCATGCCTTCGTGGGCGCGGGAGCTGTGGTGACGCGTGACGTGCCCGCACATGCTTTCGTCGTGGGGAACCCGGCGCGGCAGCTCGGGTGGGTGTGCATCTGTGGGGAGCGATTGGATGACGCGCTGAGCTGCACGTGTGGGCGGTCCTTCGCCGAGAGTGCTGATGGTGTGGCATGACGAAATTTGCGTCGGTCGGTGTGCCCGTCGAGGTGGCGGTGATCGTGGTGACCTACGACAGTGCTGCCGTGATCGACAACCTGATCGCCAGCGTCAGACGCGCCACGAGGGGAATCTCGGCCAGGTTGGTGGTGGTCGACAACGAGTCGACGGACGACACGCGTCAGCGTGTGTCGGCGCATGGAGACGTCCAGCTGGTACGGCCGGGAGCGAACACTGGTTATGCCGGAGGAATCAACGCAGCACGAGCTCATCTCGGTGTCTGTGAATCGGTCCTCGTGCTCAACCCGGATCTCGTCCTCGCCGCGGACGCCGTGCATTCGATGCTCGGTCATCTGATCGATCCGGTTGTGGGAGTTGTCGTTCCACGCCTCGTCGACGAGTCCGGCACCACGTACACGTCCATCCGTAGAGAGCCCTCCCTGCTCTCGGCGACCATCGACGCCATGGTGGGAAGCCATGTGACTCGGAGACCGGAATGGTCGAGCGAAACCCTCTACAACCGTTGGCGATACGAGTACCCGCAGGACATCGAATGGTCCACCGGTGCAGCGCTCCTCGTGCGCCGCGATGTGATGGATGCAGTCGGCGAATGGGACGAACAGTTCTTTCTGTACTCGGAGGAAACCGACTTCTTCCGCCGCACGCGGGACCGCGGGTGGACGGTGATGTACGACCCGGCTGCGCATGCCTGCCATCACGGCGGCGGCTCGGGAACCAGCACAGCCCTGACGAGCCTCATGGCAGTGAACCGAGTCAAGTACATCGAGAAGTACCACTCGGCTTTCTACGCTCTCGCCTTCCTGATCGTGGTCGTCCTCTCGGAGGCGGTGCGCGGGAACCATGGCACCGCCCGCATGGTGGCCAATCGGGAGGCCTGGCCGTCTCTGCCGCGTCGCACCCTGCCGCGGCGGCCGGACATGGGGTCCATCGTGGTGCCGGCGCACGACGAGTCGTCGGTGATCACCCGGACGCTCGTTCCGCTCGGATCGCTTGCCGCGGAGGGAATCGTCGAGATCCTCGTGGTGTGCAACGGGTGCTCGGACGACACCGCCGAGAGGGCTCGTGCGATCGAGGGTGTGCGGGTGATCGAGATCGAGACCGCGTCGAAGGTCGCAGCTCTGAACGCGGGTGACGCATCGGCGACGCTGTGGCCGAGGATCTATCTCGACGCCGACGTCGTGCTCACGGCCGATGCTGCGGTCGAGGTACTCACCTCACTGAGCGAGGGCCGCGTGCTCGCTGCTCGTCCGTCGTCGACGTACGCCGTCGACGACGCCTCCTTCTGGGTGAGACGGTATTACGCGGCGAGGTCGCGAATACCGTCCTTCCGTCACGCGCTGTGGGGCGCAGGTTGCTACGCACTGAGCGAGGACGGTCACCGACGGCTCGGCTCGTTCCCCGATGTCATAGCCGACGACGTTCACGTGGACAACCAGTTCGATGCGATCGAGAAGAGATCGGTGGTCACCGATCCTGTGGTGATCTCGGTTCCGCGTGATGTGCGAAGTCTCGTCACCGTGTTGAATCGCAATTATCGAGGTAATGCCGGTGTGGAAGCCAACACGGTTGTGCAGCAGTCGATTCAAGAGCTGATCGGCCACGTGCGGGGTCCGGTGAGCTTTCTCGATGCGGCCACCTACGCCGCTTTCGCGTTGGCCGGCCGTGTTGTTGCGCGCCGCTCGTCGGACGCTGGGTGGCAGCGGGATCTCAGCAGCCGCTGATCAGGACGGCAAGCACGACCCGGCTCCGTCGATCTTGTAGATGTGGACGGCATTGCCGTCGGCGAAATCATCGCTGAACGTTCCGTTCTTGATGGGGATCGTCCTGTTCTCGTCGACAACCGTCGCGGACGACACGTTGCACCCGACCGTGATGCTAGCTCGAACCGCACCGGCCTGTGCCGAACCCGACATGACGTAGAGCGATCCCTGATAGCTCTTGGCCGACAGATCGATACCCGCCGAGTGCGAGACCAAGCCGTCGACGAACGGGGCGTTCAGCACTGGAGCCAATCGTGACACCTGCTGATTGATGGCCGTCACAGCCGATCGAAGGGGGGCCCCACAATCTCGAATGATGTGCTGCGTCTGGCAGTTTCCCCCGAAATTGTGGTTGAAGTACTCGATGCCGCGAGCCCCGTTGATCAGGCTGCTCCACACCGCGGCCTTGATCTGAGGAGCGGTGATGGTCGGTGCATAGGACTCGGTGAACGGGTGGCCGAGTTCGATGAATGCCCACACCGGTTTGGACGCAGCAGGAGTGACAAGCGAGCGAACCCGCTGAACCACCTTCCCGTAGTTGGTGGCCAGGCGGCATTGTGCCGCGGGTACAGCGGATGCCCCACCGTTGATCAGGTTGCCGCCCTCGTACTGGTTGCACACGTTCGGGTCGGTGAACCAGTAGATGTCGGTCGACACCACGTCCTGGTAGTTGTTCACGAATTGAGCTGCCTGCGTGTTGGTTTCCCAGTACGCGACACCCTTCCCGTAGTTCGACACCACCATGCGGCCCGCCGGAACCTTGCTACGTGCTGCACTCATGACCGTGTATCCACACTGACTGTTCGCGGGTCGACAGATGTCTCCCTGACCCGGGTAGTTCCCGGTCCACGGTGACGAACCGGGACCCGCCCACATGTCCGCTTCGTCTGTCGTGAAATAGCCTGCGGTGGGTGTGTTCGCACCGGCGAAGCTGGTGATCGCGTACATCCCGTTGGCGGTGATGCGGGGGATGTCCGTGTTCGCGGTCGGTTCGAGATAGGTGTTGATCCCGGCTGCCTTGTCGACGGGCCAGCCGGTGTCGTCCACCACCGATTCCTGCCACAGGGCGATGGGAAAGAACGTGGGCGACGTCGGCAGAGCACCGGTGAAACGAGAATAGAAGGCGGGACCGCCGTCCACCGGGCGCAGGGTGCCGGTTCCCGTCACCGGCGGCGCGGTCGTCGTCGTGATCGGCGGTGTGGTGGGCGCGGCGGTGGTCGGAGGGGGAGTCGTGGTCGTGGGTGGCCGGGCGGTGGTGGTAGGCACCGGCGTCGTGGTCCGGGTGGGCGGACGCGTCGGCATCTGGCCGATCAGCCCGCACGACGAGGCGAGAAGGCAGACGACGCCGAGTAGTCCGAGCCGCAACAGAATTCGCCGAGAAAAGCTCCTCGAACGGCGATGGAGAATATGTGCGCGAGTCATGAGAACTTCTTCCGGCAATGTATTTCGCAGGCGTAGCGAAATAGCGCGCGAATGGTCTGAGCCACACACTAGCTCCGAAACTGGTTGCTGCAAACGTCAATTCGGAGATGATTCCTGATACCGACTGTCGGCCGGAATTCGGGTTCGGCGGCGGTTCCGGTCCGCGGCGACATTGCAAGTTTAAAGCTGGAGTTCGCTACTCCAGCACCCTGCTTTCCTCCGAACAACGATTTCGGAAGACGTGACCTGTGAGGTTTCCGGAATGGAATCCGGAACGTAGACCGACTTCACCGACGCCGGGCGATGGCATCCGCGATCAGCGTTCGCCGAAGGTCGATCGGTGTTCGCGACGTGGACTGGATCTGGAGAGCGACGTCGTTCGAGTCGATGTCGTCGATCAGGTGTTCCGCCGACGACGCAGTCAGACTCACCGGGTCCCAATGGCTGGCGCACCGAGTGGTGGGGCGGGTGTAGGCGCGGCGGGCCTCGTCGGCGATGTGGTCCATGTACGTCCCGTACAGCGTGCATTCCGAGAAGTGGAGCGAGCCGCTCACGGCGCGCAGCCAGGTCTTACCGGCCACCGAGGACACGTGCGCGAGCATGTCGCGTACGACGGCCGGCTCCCAGGTGATGAACCCGGCGATGTAATCGGGTCGGACGTGTGGCTGCGTGGCCTGCAGTCCGAGAAGCCGGCGAGCATTGTCGTGCCACCGCTGGTGTTCGGTCATGGCGAGTGTGACCCCCGCGGGGTCCGCGTAGAAGCGGGTCGCAGACCCCCGGCGCACATCTCGGTGACTCAGCTCCGCGATCAGACTGACGTCCGAATCGATTATCAGCACGGTGTCGGCCGTGCTTGCCGCGGCAGCCGCCAGTTTCACGATCTGTTGCAGGATCCATCCGCGCAGCGGTGGCCACGGTTGTCGTGCGTCGATCGCGTGAATCTTCGAGATCTTCTCCAGTGGTCCGACTTTCGAGGTCCACCGCGTGGCGGGCCGAACCGAGAACATCGTTCGCGGAAGAAAGGCATCGACACTCGTCACGTCGAGACGAGGTGATCGGATCGATCGGAAGAGCTCGAGGTCGCCGCTCGGCACCACGACCCGATGTCGTGCGGAGTCCGTGAATCGAAGGACGGAGTTGTGCAGGTCCTCGAACAGCTCGAAGTCGGGTCGGTACGACGGAGTGAGGATGTCGAGGGATGTCACGACCACTCCGGAATGCACTCGGCGGACCCGTTGATTCTGTAGACATGGACTGCGTTCGCGTCGGCGAAGTCGTCCACGAATCGACCGTCCGCGATCGGAATCCGACGGTTCTCGTCCACCACCTCTGCGTCGGACGCATCGCACCCCACGGTGATCTCTGCCGTGCCCGGGTCGGACACCGACGCACCGGCGAGAACGTAGAGGGAGCCGTCGTACGTCTTGGAAGCAAGATCGACATTGTCGGTCCCGGAGACCACGCCGTCGACGAACGGAGCGTTCAGCACGGGCGAGAGTCGTCGTATCTGATCGTTGATCGCCGTCACGCCCTGCTGCAGTTCGGGACCGCAGTCCCTGATCGCGTGTTGTGTCATGCAGTCACCGGCGAAGTTGTGGACGAAGTAGCTGATCCCTCGCGCTCCGTTGATCAGATTGCTCCACACCGCGGCCCTGATTTCCGGGACGGTGATCGTGGGGGCAGCCGACTCGGTGAACGGATGTCCGACCTCGACGAAGCCCCACACCGGCGTGCTCCCCGCAGGTTCGATCAGAGACCGCACACGCTGCAGCGTGCGCCCGTAGTTCGCAGCGAGGCGACACCGCTCGGTTGGTATCGGCTTCCCGGACCCGATGAGCGCACCGCCCTCCGAGGCGCCGCAGACATTCGGGTCGGTGAACCAGTAGACGTCGATCGACACCACGTCCTGACTGTTCACGAAACGGGCTGCGTCCGTGTCGGATTCCCAGAAGGCAACTCCCTTACCGTAATTGGCCATGGACATGCGCCCGGGGGGAACGGTCGCGGTCTCGGCGTCGAGCACGGTGTACCCGCACTGGGATTTCTCGGGGGAACAGACTGGCCCGGCCCCTGGATCGTTTCCGGACCAGGCCGCGGACCCCGGGCCCGCCCACATATCGATTTCGTCACCGAGGAAGTAGGCCGCAGACGGCGCATCTGCGGGCGCCCAACTCGTGATTGCGTGCAGGCCCTGCTCGGCCACGATGTCGAGATCCGAGTTCGGTGTCGGCTGCAAGTAAGTGTTGGCGCCGACGGCTACGTCGGTGGGCCAACCGGTGTCGTCGACGACGGACTCGGCCCACAAGGCGATGGGAAAGAAGTCGGGTGTGGTGGGGAGGGAATTCGTGAATTGCGCGTAATAGTCCGGACCACCGTCGACGGGTCTGAGCGCAGGAGTCGTTTCCCCTTCGGTACGCGGTTTCGGCGAGTTCACGCCGTCACTGGAACAAGCCCCGCCGGCGACCACCAGGAAAACGGTGACGAGCAGGATTTCGACGGAACGAACGCGGGGAATCATGGATTCGACCCCTCGGTGTCCATCCGTGCATACTAGTGGACGGTTATCACCCACCGCTTCCTGTTCGGCGGTATGCTTTCGACGAATCAGCCGTCATCGCGGGGGCGTTGCGCGGGTTCCGAGCGCTTGATTATCGAACGAGAATTCCGAATCGGATCATGAGCAACGAGTTACGTCATTTCGAGGTCCAATCCACCCGCGATTCACCGACCTCGGCAGCGATCGACCAGGTGGCAGTGCCCTGGTTGCTCAAAGCGGTCCCTGTACTGACATTCGTCCTGCCGGCGGACATGATCGTGGGGCCGTTCGGCGCGAACGGCTATCTCGCGATGATGGCAGCAATTGCGCTTTTTGCGTTGTGGGCCGTGTCGGCTGTGTGGGGTTTGCACGATCCGGTTCGATTTCGTAACCCTGCGCGGGTAGGTCTCGCACTGTTCTGGATCGCGTCGGTAGCGTCCTACGTCAACATGGCCGCCGGCCCGGCCGACGCAGTCGGACGGGCGGCCGCGGACCGTTGGCTGCTGATGTTGATGGGGTGGACAGCGTTGGTGCTGGTCACCGCCGAAACGGTGCGAACCCGACACGCCGCAATGGTTTTGGTGCGATGCGTCGTTCTCGGTGCGACGGTGTGTGCTGTCGTGTCGCTGTATCAGTTCGTCGTCGGATCGGATCCGCTGGACTATGTCCGTGCCGTCATGATCGGAATGTCCGACAACGGTGGGGCCACCACGTTCCAGAACCGCGGACTTCTCCTGCGCGTAGCGGGAAATACGTTCAGTCCCATCGAACTCGGCATGGTCATGTCCATGGTTCTTCCGCTGGCGGTGTGGCGCGCGTTGTACGACAACCGGGGACGCGCCGTCTCGCACTGGATTCAATGTGCACTCATTGCTTTCGCCTGTGTGATGACGGTGTCCCGTTCGGCGGTGATCGGACTGGTGATCGCCGGTGTGGTCACGATCCCGTTCCTGCCGCCGCAGGCTCGCAAGTGGTCGTCGATCGCAGTTCCGGGAGCGCTCGTCACGGTGTTTCTCGCGGTGCCGGGACTGATAGCCACCATGGCAGCGCTGTTCAGCTCGAGCAGTGACACCGATCCGTCGATCGCCAATCGGGTGAACAACTATCCCAGAGTCCAAGCTCTGGTTCTCGAACGGCCCGTTCTCGGAATGGGCCCGGCAACTTTCATACAATCCGATGCCCGCGGCATCCTCGACAATCAATATCTACAAACGTCGGTCGAAATGGGTTTGATCGGTCTCGTTGCTCTCGTGCTGTTCTTCGCAATTCCTCTCGTGGCGTCCTTGGCGTGTGCAGTCTGGGTGAAAGAGCCGGTTCTGCGCTTGCTGGCCGCGTCGATCGCGTCGGCGATGGCCGTTGCCCTGATCGGATCGGCGACGTTCGACTCGCTGTCGTTCCCTGTTTTCAAGTTGGTGGTTCCACTGTTCGTCGGCCTGTCCGGCGCAGTGTGGATCATGTCGAGAGCCGAGCCGGGGCGTGGAGCTCCGTCGTCGGTTCGCACGGTCGAAAGGTAACGGCAATGGATCCGATGGCTGTCTTGCGAGTGCTTTGGCGGCACAAAATGATCGCCGCGCCGTTCGTCGTCCTCACGTTCGTGGCTTTCGTCGTCGCATTGTTCTTCGGCCCTCGGTCGTACGAGGCCTCGTCGACCTACGCGATGATCACCCCGCAGGTTCCTTCCCCGCAGGAGGTGGAAGCCAATCCGGACCTCGCCTTCGAGTCGGACAATCCGTATCTCCGCTCGGCGGATCCGACGCTCGCCCTGCAGGCGGCACGTACCCGTCTCCAGTCCGCGGAGGTGACGGAGTCACTTCAGGCTGCAGGACTGTCCACGGACTTCACGGTCGGCACCGGGCTCGCCACGAGCGCGCAGATCCTGACGATCACGGCGAGTTCGGCGACGGCCGAGGTTGCCGTTGCCACGGCCGTGCAACTCGGAAAGGACCTGCAGGAGCAGATCCGTGAGGTGCAGGTGGTCGCGGGAGGTTCCGAGCGATTCCTGATCTCGGTCCAGGCGATCGACACGCCGACGAGCGCGTCGGAGCGTATCTCGAGTCGGTTGCGCAACGCTGTGGTCGTCGGAATGGGTTCACTGGTATTACTTTTCGGTGCGGTCAGCCTTGCCGACTTCGTGGACCGGCGACGCAATCCGCGACCCACGGCGGAGGAACCGCCGCCGCCGCGACCCACAGCGGCGGAACCGCCGCCGCGGCCGGTGCACGCCGACGCGTATGCCGCCCCACGCATCAACGGTCGACCTCCGCATCGAGAATTGGCCCCACGCAATGGCTTACGGACTCCGGTCAGGCGTGAGAACGGTCAGCTTCCTCCTGTGTGGCCACCGCAACACCCAGTGCCGAATCGACCGTCGGTAGATCCGCGCGGCCCTCAGGCGTGACCGGTCGACGTCGTGGTTCACGCGGGTCGATCAGTTTCAGCAGCGAGGCGGCTCGTTCGTCCCAGGAATGCAAGCGCGCGAAACGTTTCCGATCGATTTCGTGGCGATCCGGGGCCGACGCGACTCGACGGACGACGAGCTCGGCGAATTCGGCCGGTGATGTCGCAATGTCGATGTGCGGCGTACCCAACCACCGCGCTGCGGGCAGATCGGTGGCGACCACGGGTAGCCCGTGCGAGAGGTACTCCAGGGTTTTGAGCGGAAAGCTCGAACGGTTGAAGTCGTTGTCCGCGTACGGTGTGATCCCCAAGGTCATCCTGTCCAGATAGGACGGGAGGTCTGCGGCCGGGACCGAACCGACCCAGTGAACCGTCGGCATCGCGAACAGAGTGTCGAGGCGTCGGGAAACGGCGCGGGTCCGCTCGGTGCGCGGCCCGATCATCACGACGGTGACACCGGAGTGCGCGACTCGCTCGAGCACGTCGTAGTCCAGGCGCTCGTTGAGCTGGCCGACCAGAGCGACCAAGGGACCCGGCGGTAGGTCCACGGGGATGCGATGGTTGTCGGTCATGGGCTCGCATCCGTTCGGAAGCACCTGGACCGTCGGTGCGGGCACGATGAGCTCGGCTACCTTGGCCGCCAACGAGGGTGTCACCGCTGCTACCGCCTGAGCGTTGAAAGCATTGTGCGACATGGCTCTGCGGACCATCGCAGTGTCGAAACCCATCATGTGAGCACCCGACATCCAGTCGTCGGTCACGTACAGCAGACGTCGTCTGTCCAGCACCGGTGGAAATCGAAGAATCGGACTGGTGAGGACGACACCGTCGCAGAACGCGTCCAACCGACGGAGCGCCAGGTCGATCTCGGTTGCGACATGGCGCTCGGACAGGGTGGAGAGGATCGGTCGGGTGAGCCCCGGTGGTCCGGCGACATGAAGCCGGGTCAGTCCGGGCGCGGGGTTGCTCAGCCCGGTCGGCGTCGGGCGGACACCGGCTCTCCGTTGCCGGATACGACCGGCTACGGACACGGCCGGATCGACCCACAGGACGGGCCGAATTCGCGCAAGCGCCTCCGCCAGATGGCGATTGGTGCCCGCGATGTCGTCCCAGCCCTCGCCGGAGACGTACACGAGGACCGGCTGCCGGTTCACGATCGCCCTCGCGCGATCGACCGTGCGCTGTTGAAATCTTCGGTAGCACGGGTGCCGGTGAGTCGAGCAAGGTACTGCCCGACGAAGTGTCGTCCGTATCGGGCGGAGGTGTTCACGAGGTCCGCGTCCCGTCGACCTCGTGCGTGCCGGCGTGCGATCGCGGCCTCGTAGATGCGAATCTGTTCCGCACCCGCGTCCGCGAGCGAGAAGCGTGTGCGCACAGTGTCGTACGAGAACGCTCCGAGTCGCTCCCGAGAATGCGCGTCGTCCAGGAGCGGCACCAGGTGTCGGGTCAGCTCACGATGCCCGTCGGCCCGGTCGGTCCCTGTCCCGTACCACCCCGCCCACAGGAACTGCTCCACCGTGTCGGGCCGCAGAGCGCACCAGAACCCCGATTCACCCTGCACGACGACGGGTTTCGAGAAAGCCATGGCCCGCAGAGCCGAACCGCCCATTCCGATAACGACGTCGGCGCAGGCGTACGCGGCACGTGGGTCGTCGAGTTGGCCTGTGACGATGACGACCGTGCGGCCCACCCTGTCGTTCACCAGTCGAGCGCGTCGGTCCACCTCGGCGCGCGCTGGTCCGTCGCCGACCACCACGAGTTGCACGCGGCGGGTGCGGGCCAGTTCACCGATCACGTCCATCGCAACCAGCGTCCCCTCCAACTTCAGCTCGCGTGCGAGTCGTGTCACCGTGACGACGGTCGACGCCGAAGGGTCCAGACCTCGGGTGTGGACGAACTCGGACGGATCGACAGCGGAAGCAGCGTTCGTCGTGAGATCGACGGGTGGTTCGATCACGGACACGAGCCTGCGTCCGCGGCGCCCTTCGTCGTCGGCGATCTGGCGGGTGCCGACCACCAAATCGGTGGTTCGCGGCAGAAACGGCGCGACAGCCATCGACATGACAGTCGTCACCGGCGTCGCCGCGGTGCCGCGGGTAGCGAGTGCAATCTCCAGAGCAGGCGGCCACTCGTACCCGTGTGCGATGTCGATTCGGTTGTCGATCAACGTCCTCCGCAAGTCGGCCACGACTCGCGGCGACGGTCGTCGGCGCGGTATCGGCGATGCGACGAACTCGACGCCGAGGTCGGCGATCATCCCCACCAGCGGCCCTCGATTTCCGTACACGATCACCTCGTGTCCCTCCGCCTTCACAGCGGCAGCGAGTTCGATCGCGTTGATCTGGCTTCCCCCGAGCGCCAGATCGTGCGGGTACACCAGGATTCTCATGATGCGTCGCCGATTCGGGCCGAACGCAGGCGCGCTATCGCTGCGCGGTCGGAGAAACCGAGAGCCGCGACCGTCGCGGCGCAGAGCGACCCGGCAACCGCGCACGCCACGAAAGAGTTGCCGATCTGCGAGGTGGTGGCCGCGACTCCGAGTGCAAGAAAACACGACGCGCCGGCCGGAACGAGAAGCCGCCGAGCAAGTCTGGAGGTAGACGAACCGACCGATCGCAATGCAAGCAGGTAGAGAGGGAGCGCGACGAGCAAGGCCACCACGAACTGCGCAAGGGCGATGCCGGCCAGTCCGCCGTAGTGGGACGCGATCACGAGCGCGGGGACGAGCGCGACGGTCCACGCCACCTGAACTACGAGGATGGTCGATGATCGCCTGGTCACGACGAGATAGTCGTAGACGAGTTCGAACAGAATCCGAGCGCCCGCTGCAGCCGCAAGCCACGTCAGCACGTCTGCGGATCGGGCCCATTCGTCTCCGTACACGAAGGCGACAATGGGTCGAGCCGCTGCAGCGACCACTGCGCACACCGGAAGCGATACGGCTGCAAGTACTCCCGCCAGACCCAGGAAGACGTCGGTCATCTCCGCCGGTCTGTCCTGAAGACGGGCCAGCATTGCCGGGGCCACCGATCGGAGCGGGCCGGAGAACAGCGCGATGGGCCACGACGCGAGGTTGAACGCAAGAACGTAGAAGCCGAGTTCTGTTGCCCCGAGCGCACTGCCGGCCACGATCTGATCCGCGTACGACGCGACGAAGACCACCGCCGAAGCTCCGGCCAGCGGAAGCCCGAAACGTAGCAGCGGCCGAAGAAGTGCGGGCTCGAATCCGAAGCGAAGGTGATTGGGGGCGAAGTGAACGAACAGCACCGCCGACAACACGCTGGCCGCGATGCGACCCACCGCAAGGCTCATCGCGCCCGTACCCATGACTGCGAGAGCGATGGAGACGCCTGCGCCGACCCAGACTCCGAGTTGGTCGATGATCATCCGTTGCTTCTGCATGAACTCGCGCTGCATCAGCGCGGCCGGTGCAGCCACGAGTCCGTTCAACACGATGCAGACACACATGAGCCGCACCACCGGCGTCGCCGACGGTTCACCCATCGCGGTAGCGAACACCGGTGCGGTGAACCATGTTCCGACGAAGAGAATGCTGCTGGTGGCGACCGACAGCGTGGCGACCGTAGGCGCGATCGTGTGGGGATCGCCGGGCCATCGCACGATGGCCAACGAAATGCCCAGCTCGTTGAAACTCAGGACCGCGAGAAGCGCCACCGTGGCCACGGCGAAGGTGCCGAAAGCCGTCGGCCCCAACAGTCGTGCCAGAGCAATACCTATTCCGACGGTACCCAGGCGTGCGAGTGCGGTGTTGGCCAGACTCCAACCGAGCGCTCGGCCCGCTCGAGTACCGAGGTCGTCGGTGCGGGGAGGTGCAGTCTTCACACCCGAAGCGTTCTACGCACCGTGTCCGCCACGTGCTCCTGCTGTGCCGCTGTGATGTGCGGGAACATCGGCAGGGACAGCATTTCCGAGGCCGCGGTCTCGGTGACCGGGAAATCGCCGGACCGGTAGCCGAGGTGTCGGTACGCACCGGTGAGGTGGACAGGCGTCGGGTAGTGAATGCCGGTAGCGACGCCTTCGGCGGCCAGCGTGTCCGCCACGGCGTCGCGATCGGCCACCCGCACGACGTACAGATGCCACACGTCGACGTTCGTCTCGTCCGAGATCGGAAGTCGTATGCCCGGAACGTCGCTCAGAAGAGTGTCGTAGCGTGCGGCCGCTTCTCGGCGACGCGTGTTCCAGTCGTCGAGCCGGCGCAGCTTGGCGGACAGCACCACGGCCTGAAGTGCATCGAGACGAGAGTTGAAGCCGACGACGTCGTGCACGTACTTCGTCGCACTACCGTGCGCTGCGATGACTCGAACACGCTCCGCGACAGCGGGATCGTCGGTCGTCACGGCCCCGGCGTCACCCGCCGCGCCGAGGTTCTTCCCGGGATAGAAGCTCGTCGCCGCGGCGCGACCGAACGACCCGGCGCTCTGCCCACCTTGCCGTGCGCCTTGCGACTGGGCTGCATCCTCGATCACCGCGACGTCGGCACCGTCGCAGATCGACGCGATCGCGTCCATGGGAGCGATCTGGCCGAACAGGTGAACCGGTACGACGGCAGCAGTTCGCGGGGTCAGGGCTTTGTCCACCTGCTGCGGGTCGATCAGCAGGGTGTCGGGCACGACGTCGACGAGTACCGGCACGGCACCGATCCGTGACACTGCTTCCGCAGTCGCGATGAAGGTGTTCGCCGGGAGCACGACTTCGTCGCCCCGTTCGACCCCACACGCTCGCAACGCCAATTCCACTGCGTCCGTGCCGTTGGCGACCCCGATGCAGTGGCGAACTCCGACGTAGTCGGCGTACTGGGCTTCGAAGTCCGAAACCGCGCGTCCACCGATGAATGCCGCCGTGCGCAGGACTTTCTCGATCTCCGGGAGAAGGTCGTCGTGAATCTCTGCCTGCTGCGCGGCAAGGTCGACGAAGGGGACTCTCATGCGACACCGCTGTGCGGTCGTCGAATCGGGCCGGCGGGCGAGCCCACCCACGTCTGCCCGTCCGGAACCCCCTGTAGCACGACGGCACCCATTCCGACCAGAGAATCCGAACCGACTCGAACCCCCTGCCGCACCGCAGCATTCATCCCCACGTACGCCCCGTCACCGACCGCGACACCACCGCCCAGACTCACGCCGGCGCACAGTGTCACGAAGTCACCGACCACGACGTCGTGGGTCAAGGTCACGTGCGGCATGAGAACGCAGTGCGATCCGACGGTGACGTCAGCCGTGAGGACCGAGTGCGCCAGTACGACGCATCCGCTCCCGAGAGTGCAGCCGGCGGGGATGTCGACGCTGGGGTGGACCACCGTCGCGAATCGCTCGGGTCCGACACCCATCCGATCCACGATGGACTGACGCACCGCACCGGACCCCGCGCAGACGAGGAACATGCAATCGTCGAATTGCGCGGCGGCATCGATTGTTCCGAGTATCACGACATCGCTGGTGGCCTCGAGGTCGTCGTCCAGGCAGCCCACTACCTGCATGCCCGGGGGGACGGCGGCTGCGGCCTCGCGCGCCAGGCCGGACGCTGCGACGAGAACGAGGCGAGTGGTCACGAGCTCGCCCTCACCACGTCGATGACCCTGTCCTGATCTGCGGTGGTCATGGTGTGGAACAGCGGTAGCACCAGGGTGGTGTCGGTCAGCCGTTCGGTGACCGAGAGGTCGCCCCACGACGCGTTGCCGACTGCATACGCGGGCTCGCGGTGCGCTGCCATGATCCCGCGCCGCGCCGAGACGGATGCGTCGGCCAGTCGGCCCAGAAGCTCGTCGCGGGTGCACGGGTAGCGGTCGGTGAGTTCGATCCAGAACGACTGAAAGTTGGCCGTGCCGTGCGGCGGGTCCGCGACGCAGCGCACACCGGTAACGCCCGCCAGCTTGTCGGAATAGCGTTGAGCCAGTTCACGTCTTCGCTCCACGACGACGTCGAGCCGTCCCAACTGCACGAGGCCGATCGCCGCCTGTAGATCGGTCATGCGGTAGTTGAAGGCGACCTCGGTGTACCGCTCGGCCACCGGGACCGAACTCGCGTGGCGCTCGGCCGCCCCTGCGCTGGTCCCGTGCTCGCGAAGACTTCGGAGGCGGTTGGCCCACGCTCCGTTGTTCGTGGTGAGCATTCCCCCTTCACCGGTTGTGAGGATCTTGCGCGGGTGGAAGGACCACGCCGTGACATCCGCACCGGCCCCCACCGGTCGGCCGCGATAGCTCGATCCGGCTCCGCATGCCGCGTCTTCGATCACCGCGATCGACAGCGATCGAGCGAGATCGTTGATTGGGTCCAGGTCGACGGGCACACCGGCCTGATCCACGACGATCACCGCCGTCGTCGCCGGGGTGATCACCGTTTTGACCGTGTCGAGGTCGACGTTGCCCGTCACCGGGTCCACGTCGGCGAACACCGGCCGCGCCCCGACGTACCGAACGGCATTCGCCGTCGCGATGAACGAGAAGGACGGCACCACGACGTCGTCACCGGGACCGACACCTGCCACGACGAGGGCCAGATGTAATGCCGTGGTGCAACTCGTCACCGCAACAGCGTGTTTCGTCTCCATGCGTGCGGCGAACGCATCCTCGAACATCGTCACGCGCGGCCCCTGAGCCACCCAGCCGGACTCGATCACCTCGGTCACAGCGGCGATCTCTTCCGCTCCCATCCAGGGTTGCATGACATTGATGCGCTTCATCGGGCCGCTACCGCGGTGCCACCGGCGCGGATCTCGTCGCGCTGCGGACTCCACCACTCCACCAGACGACGCAGACCGTCGTCGAGACCCACCCGCGCCGTGTACCCGAGTTCGTCCCGGGCGGCGCTGACGTCGGCGAGTCTGCGCGTCACCGCATTCACCGAACGCTCCGGTCCGTACTCGATGGGTAGGTTCGAATCCATAACGCGCAGAAGCGCTTCGGCCAGTTCGCGGAGGCTCGTCTCTGTGCCGCTGCCGATGTTGTACACACCGTCCGTGACGTCGGATGCGGCTGCTGCGACATTGGCCCGCGCGATGTCCTCGGTGAACGCGAAGTCCATGGTCTGGGAACCGTCGCCGAAGATGAGGGGCGGCTTGCCGTCCGCGATCCGCTCCATCCATCGCACGAGGACCTCGGTGTAGAGACCGTGAACGTCCATCCGTGGTCCGTAGACGTTGAAGTACCGCAGGGCAACGAAGTCCATGCCGTACATCGCGCGGAAGCTCCGGAGCATCCCCTCGCCGAAACTCTTGGCCGCGCCGTAGAAGGTGTCGTTGTTGTGGTGGTGGTGTCGCTCGGTGGTCGGAAACTGTTCCGCCAGGCCGTACACGGATGCGGACGATGCGGAAATCACTTTGCCCACATGGTTTGCCGCGGCCGCTTCGAGCACCGTGAAGGTTCCGTCGACGAGCACGTCGAGCGCGAGTCGCGGTTCCTCGGCGCACTGGGTGATGCGGATGGCCGCCTGGTGAAACAGCACGTCCACGCCGCGGGTCAGTCGGTGCACGGTGTCGATGTCCCGGATGTCTCCGACGACGAGTTCGACCCGCGAATCGGTCAGTGCGGCCTCGAGATTGGCACGCCGGCCTCGAACCAGGTTGTCCAGAACGATGATTCGACCGCACTGCGCGTCGAGCAGCTGATCGACGATGGTCGATCCGATGGTGCCCGCACCACCCGTGACCAGGGCCGTGGCCCCGCTCAGTTCCGTCACTCGAGGTCTCCGGTGGTCGTGTCCACGAACCGTGGACGGATGGGTGAACCGTTCGCTGCCATGCTGTGGTCGGCCGCCTCGAGTACCGACAGAACCCGCAGACCCGCGATGCCGTCCGTCCTCGAGGGTCGATCACCGCGGATGGCCGCCGCGAACTCCTCCACCATGGAACCGAGCGCTTCCTTCTCCGACAGCGCGGGAACCGTGATGTCGCCGAGCCGGTAGGACACGGCGGAGGCGTGTCGCTCGTCGGCGTCGGGCGAACCCAGGTCGACTCCGCGATCGTGAACCGACACTCGACGCAGCGGGTCCAGATCGTCCCAGACGAGGGTTCGATGGCTTCCGCCGATCACCATCTGTCGAATCTTGGTCGGCGACAACCAGTTCACATTGATGTGCGCGTCACCGCCCCCCGGAAGCGACAGAGTCAGATGACCGACACACGCCCGGCCGGCGCCGAGCGGATCCGACCCCGTCGCGGACACCCGTGTCGGAGTCAGACCACCGGGAAGAATGAAGTCGAGAATCGACAGGTCGTGCGGCGCCAGATCCCACAGCACGTCCACGTCGGGCTGAATCAAGCCCAGATTGATGCGCGTCGACTCCACGTACAGGAGACGACCGAGGAGACCGGACGCGATCACGTCGCGAATGTAGGTCACGGCCGGTGTGTAGCAGTAGGTGTGGTCGATCATCAGGATCAGCTCGGCGTCACGAGCCGCTCGGACCATCTTGGACGCGTCCACCGACGTTGGAGCCAACGGCTTTTCGACTACGACGTGCTTTCCGGCAGCGAGAGCGGCGAGCGCGATCGGGGCATGGGTCGCGGCCGGCGTGGCGATCGCGACGGCATCGATGTCGCTGCGTGCGAGCAGGCGATGCACATCGGTCTCGACCTCGACGGTCGAACGCGGACCGACGACGCGTTGCGCTCGAACGGCATCCGTGTCGCACACCGCAACGAGGTCCCACGCACTCGAGCCCCGAAAGTTCCGCGCCAGGTTCGGTCCCCAATAGCCCGCCCCGATGACTGCCACACCGTACGGCTTGCTCACTCGAGCACCTGCGGCGTGCCGGCACGGCCGTGAGCCGGGTGATTGCTGTCCGAGACGAGGTACGCGCCGCGCAGCCGCACCCAGGCCTCCGGACCCTCGATCAAGTAGCGATGAGTAAGTCGCTGAGGCTCTTTCGCGAGACGGTACAGCCACTCGAAACCATGCTCGCTCATCCATGACGGCGCACGTTCGACGCGGCCGGCCAGAAAATCGGTGGCTGCCCCGAAGGCGAGGAAGAGCCGACTCTGCGTCGTGTCACCGTGCCGGTCGATCCACAGTTCCTGCCGAGGTTTTCCGAGGCTGACCACGAGCACGTCGGTTCCGGCGTCGCGAATGTCGTCGGCCACCGCGTGGCTGAGTTCGTCACTGTCGACAACGGACCGGTCGGGCGACCAGTACCCGGACACACGCAGGCCCGGATAGTTCCGCATCAGTCGCCGCCGGAGCAGCTCGTGAACCAGGGGCGTCCCGCCGAGAAATCCGACGGAACGATCCGTCGTGTGCGCGAGATGCAGGATCTCGGGCAACAAGTCGGCGCCGGTGAGGCGCGGCCAATGGGTGCCCGTCAACTCGTTTCCCCGGTCCACGATGGGCATTCCGTCGGCCAGAAGCAGCCACTCCATCGTGTTCGACTCGGTCACGAGGTTGTGCCGAGTGCGTTCGATACCGCCGAAATGATGAATGTGGTCCAGATTGACCGAGCCGATGGCAAGTGCTTTGCCCGACGTCAACCGTTGTGCCGCAGTCGAAAGCACATAGGGTGTGCCGCACAGATCGACCGGAGTACCCGCCACGATCATTCGGGCGCGTCGATGCTCCGGAACGCGAGTCTTTCCGTTGCGCGCAGGGATTGGAACGACCGTCGTCGGGATCGGTCGGGTGGTCGGGAAGAGCTCCATCGTTGGCCCCAGGGTGTAAAAGGATGAAGCGCATTGCGAACCGTGCTCAGGCAGCACCACGATTTCGCCCGTCCCGACACGGGGAAATCCGACCGCTGCCCGACCGAAAGTTCGGCCGCGTTTCTCAGAGCGCTGACGTTAGTTGAAAACCGACCGTTCGTACATAAAAATCCGAAAATTCAAGTAAATGATCTTGAAATGCTTCCCGAAGCCCGGACAACGAGCCGAATTACCGCGCCCGATCGACCCGCTTCTCTTCCCAGACCGGCTCGCTCGACTCGTACACCCGCCCGTCCGATCCGAAGACGACGAACCGATCGAAGCTGCGCGCGAACCACCGATCGTGAGTCACGGAAACAACCGTTCCGTCGAATTCGGCAATCGCTTCCTCGAGCGAGTCCGCCGATTCGAGATCCAGGTTGTCCGTCGGTTCGTCGAGCAGAAGCATTGTTGCGCCTGATAGTTCGAGCAGCAGGATCTGTAGCCGTGCCTGTTGCCCACCGGACAGGTCGTCGTACTTCTGTTCGGCTGCGCGCGAGAGCCCGTAGCGATCGAGAGCGCGCGACGCACCCTCACGGCCCATCCCGTTTCGGTGTTCGTTTCCCATGTGCAAAATGTCGAGGAGGGTGTTTCCGGTCAAGTCCGGGCGGGTGTGCGTCTGGGCGAAGAAGCCGGGACGTACGCGCGCGCCCAGCACGGCACTGCCGGTATGCGGCACCGGATCGATGACCAGTTCCTGCACCGGCTTGTGCTCGTTCTCCGGATCCGTCCCGCCGCGAGCGAGCAAGCGAAGGAAGTGCGACTTGCCGGAACCGTTGGAGCCCAGCACGGCCACTCGGTCGCCGTAGAAGAATTCGGTGTCGAACGGCTTCATCAACCCGGTCAGTTCGAGCGAGTTGCATACCAGTGCGCGTTTCGCCGTCCGACCACCGCCGAGTCGAACCGTCACCTTCTGCCGAACGGGAACCGCCTCGGGTGGTCCGGCCTCTTCGAACTTCGCGAGCCTGGTCTGTGCCGCTTGATATCGCGACGCAATTCCGTCGTTGAACTTCGCTTTCTCGCGCAGCCTCAGAACGAGTGCCCGCAGCTTGATTCGCTCCTCGTCCCAGCGTCGGCGCAGTTCGTCGAGGCGGGCGTTTCGATCGGCACGGGCGTCGCGGTAGGTCGCGAAGCCGGCGCCGTGCACCCACGCCGTGGCACCGCTGATCCCTGGTTCGAGGGTCACGATGCGCTCGGCTGCGTTCGCCAGCAACTCGCGGTCGTGGCTGATGAAGAGCACCGACTTGTCCGACTCACGAATGGTCTTCTCCAGCCATCGTTTTCCCGGAACGTCGAGATAGTTGTCGGGCTCGTCGAGGAGGAGCAGCTGATCCGATCCCCGGAACAACGTTTCGAGGACGAGACGTTTCTGTTCACCGCCGCTCAGTGTCGACGCCTGTCGCCACCGAGCGCGATCGAACGGCATTCCGAGCGCCGCCATGGTGACCTTGTCCCAGAACGGTTCCATGTCGTACCCGCCCGCGTCTCCCCAATCCGCCAGCGCCTGAGCATATTTCAGCTGCGTCTTCTCGTCGTCCTTCTCGATCAGCTCGTTCTCCGTGGCGTCGAGCGTCCGCGCCGCATCTGCGACGTCCGGCGCGGCCACCGACAGCAGGAGGTCCCGGACTGTCCAGTCGTCGCGCACCTGCCCGACGAACTGACGCATGATGCCCATGGACCCGGATCGAGTGACGGAACCGTCGTCCGGGGTGATGTCGCCCGCGACGATGCGAGTGAGAGTGGTCTTGCCCGTTCCGTTCGGACCGATCAACGCGGTCTTGGCACCGTCGCCGACGCGGAAACCGACTCCGTTCAACAATTGCCGCCCGTCCGGGAGGAAGTAGTCGATGTCGGTCAGTTCGAGATGAGCCACAAGAGGCCACCCTAGGGGCGGCAGGGCAGAATGACAGCGATGTCCCACCCAACGCACCCAGCTCCCCGCCTCGTCGCCAGCGACGTCGACGGGACGTTGCTGAACCACCACGAGCGCCTGAGCGACCGGACAAAGGCCGCAGTGCACGCCGTCATCGACGGCGGTGCGACCTTCGTGTTGGCCACGGGGCGTCCGCCGCGGTGGATCTCCCCGGTCGTCGAGCAGCTCGGCTACGCACCGATGTCCGTGTGCGCCAACGGCGCCGTGATCTACGACGCGTCCACCGACCGCATTCTGAGCGCGATCACCCTTGGGATCGACGTGCTCGGCGAACTCGCCGAGGTGGCCGAATCAGTTCTACAGGGGTGCGGCCTGGCCGCCGAGCGAGTGGGGGAGAGCGCGCACGACGCCGCCACTCCTCAGTTCGTCAGCTCGCCCGGGTATCAACACGCATGGCTCAACCCCGACAACACCGAGATGTCCGCGCTCGAGGTGCTCGCCGCTCCTGCCGTGAAGTTGTTGATTCGCTGCCCGCAGATGTCGAGCGGAGACATGGCCGACAAACTCGCTCCGCACGTTCACGGAAACGCCGACATCACCTTCTCCACCGACAACGGTCTGATCGAACTGTCGGCGCCGGGTGTCACCAAGGCGTCGGGGCTGAAGATCGTGGCCGATCGGCTGGGCGTCGACGCCGCGGACATCGTGGCGTTCGGGGACATGCCGAACGACGTACCGATGCTCGCCTACGTGGGCCGTGGCGTCGCGATGGCCAATGCGCACCCCGACGCCATCGCCGTTGCGGACGAGGTGACCGCCAGCAATGCGGAGGACGGCGTGGCTAAGGTGCTCGAACGCTGGTTCAACGCATCCCGCTGACGCACTCGTTCAGCGGAAGGCCGATCAACCGACGGGCGCCGCATTCATCTGCTCGTTGTAGGTGTCGTTGTAGGCCTTCAACACGGTCGTGACGATGCCGGTCACCTCGTTGAAGATCAGCGATCCCTTCTCGAAGTTCGACTGCCATCCGCCGGGGATCTTGAACTCGTCGCTCGTCGGAAGGCCCATCGAGCCGCCGTCGCCGCCCATGGCGATGAACTGCTTGAAGATCTCGCCGATGACGGAGAACGCCTGGCCGGTCGGGTTGGCGACGATGGTGCCGTTGAGGAAGTCCGCGCGTTGCGCACCTTCGGCTGCCGGCAACACACCGGTCACCGCCGGTCCGAGCGCACCCTGCTCGCCGCCCATGGACGACCACTTCGCCGCCACGGGGTTCGGGTCGGTCAGGCGGACCAATTCGTCGATCAGGGCGGGAACACCGGCTCCGGGGGCAGCACCGGACGCCAGCGTCTCGGCCGGCGGTCCTACCGGATCGACGGGTGCGGACGGCGCCACGGGTGCCGCCGGGTCGACGGGTGCCGCCGGATCGACGGGTGCAGCCGGGGCAGCAGGCTCGGCGGGTGCCGCCGGCGCGGGCTCGGCCGGAGTGGACGCCCCGTTCAGGTTCGCTTCCGCGATGTCACGTAGCTGAGGCAGGTCGCTGTACGCGGCGTCGCCAGGGCATTCGGTACTGCCGACGTCGCGGTGCGCGAAGATGATCGGCAGGTCGACGCTCTGGCCCTTGGGGATCGGGGTGTAGCGCGTTCCCTCGGACGTCATGGTCGTCTGGCCCTTGGGATCGAGACCTGCGAGGCCGAGGCGCCACCCGAGGAACTTGCCGGCCGCGTCGAGCATCGCCTGGCTGGGCTTCTCGGTCTGGTAGTCACCCATCAGCGCCAGGCCCATGGTGTTCTCGTTGAAGCCGCCTGCGTGCGCACCTTCGACGTTCTTGTCAAGGCCACCGGCGCGACCTTCGAAGATCTGGCCGTACTTGTCGACGAGAACGTTGTAGCCGATGTCGCACCAACCCAGGGTCTGGGAGTGGTATGCGTAGATCGCACGCACGATGCCCGCGGACTCGTCCTTGGAGTAGTCGTTGCTGCCGGCGGTGTGGTGGATCGTCGCGCCACCGAGGAAATCGTCGACGGTGGGTGTGCTGCATCGCTTGGATTCGTCGGCGCCCCACTGAGCGCGGGTGATGACGGCAGGGCCGGTGCCTGCGACGGGCGGTGCGGATTCGGCGAGTGCGCCGTCGGTCTCGGAGGTACCCGGCGTGATCAGCACGGCGGTGGCTGCGGCGGCGACCTGAGCGAGGGTGTCGATCAACGGCTCGTCCTGAGTGCGCAGCGGTGACGAACTGGACGCCGGGACGTACCCGAGAGGCTGTGCCGTCGGTGCCTCGGCCGGAACCGGAGGAACGGTGGATTCCGCGGGGGCGGCAGGCGCTGCGGGCACGGGAGGAACCACCGGCGCTGCGGCGGGATCGACGGGGGCCGTCTTCGGCGTCAGCAGGAACTGCACCGCCTTCGTGGCGCCGACGAAGATGGGCTCGGTACCGATCGTTGCCGGGGTGTCGGAATCGGAGGCGTCGGCGGATCCGGTGTCGATTGCCGTCGTCGCGTTCCAGGGTCCCCAGGAACCGTCCGACAACTGGGCCCGCACCTGCGCAACGGCGTCGTCGATCTTGTCCGTGGTCAGCGCGACCATGCTGAACGGAGTGTCCTGCGACACCTCCTTCACGACCGCACCGGCCGGAACGGTGATGCTGTCGAGCGGAGCCGACGGAACTGGTGCCTGCGCCGAGGGCGTGCTCGGCGGCGTCAGGCCGGGGATGGCGGGAATCGTGATCGTGTCCGGCAACTTCAGGTCTCGGAGGTTCCCGATGTTCAGGTCGGGCAGGTTCAGCCCGGTGAGGTCCTTGAGCGAGATGGTGATGTCCGGCGCCGATGCGAGCGCGATCTTCGCGATGGTGGTGGGGATCGCGGTGGTGCTCTCGTTGGTCTTCTTCACGTCCGAGCTGGTGCCGGACACGGTGTACACCACGATCGGGCCGGTCACCGCGAGTGCGGCGACGACGCCCAAGATCAATGATGGTTTCGGTCGACGGTGCACTGGCGTTTACTCCCCTGGTCGGCATCTGCGCAGTCGTGAACCCAGTTACGGATGTGACTGAAGTGGTTGGTGATACGCAGTGAACGCCACATTAGTCACACAAGCACCAACTCTCAACCATTAGTAGAGGGTTCGACGGTGTGTTCGAACGGCCGGGTGAAGAGGCAGCTGACAGATACGTCCGTCGATGTCGGATACCCTGATTGCCCGTGACTGATCTCGAGCCAGGTAGGTACGACGTGATCGTCGTCGGGTCCGGTTTCTACGGACTGACGATCGCCGAACGCACCGCCTCCGAACTGGGCCTCCGCGTTCTCGTACTGGACCGCCGCCATCACCTCGGCGGCAACGCGTACTCCGAAGCGGAGCCCGAGACGGGAATCGAGGTGCACAAGTACGGTGCGCACCTTTTCCACACGTCCAACAAGAAGGTGTGGGAGTACGTCAACCGCTTCACCACCTTCACCGACTATCAGCACCGCGTCTACGCGCTGCACGGCGGCCAGTCCTACCAGTTCCCCATGGGACTGGGCCTGATCTCCCAATTCTTCGGCAAGTACTACTCGCCGGAAGATGCGCGCGCACTCATCGCGGAGCAGTCCAGCGAATTCGACTCGAAGGATGCGACCAACCTCGAGGAGAAGGCCATCTCCCTGATCGGGCGCCCGCTCTACGAGGCGTTCGTCCGTGACTACACCGCCAAGCAGTGGCAGACCGATCCCAAGGAGCTCCCGGCGGGCAACATCACCCGGCTTCCGGTGCGCTACAACTTCGACAACCGCTACTTCAACGACGACTACGAGGGACTTCCGGTCGACGGATACACCGCGTGGCTCGAGAACATGGCGCGCCACGAGAAGATCGAGGTGCGCCTGAACACCGACTGGTTCGACGTGCGGGACGAGATCGTGGCGGCCAATCCGGACGCCCCGGTGATCTACACCGGTCCGCTCGACCGCTACTTCGACTACTCCGAAGGTGAACTGGGCTGGCGCACACTCGATTTCGAGACCGAAGTGCTGCCGACGGGTGACTTCCAGGGCACCCCGGTGATGAACTACAACGACGGTGACGTCGCCTTCACCCGCATTCACGAGTTCCGGCACTTCCACCCCGAGCGCGAGTATCCGGCCGACAAGACCGTGATCATGCGGGAGTTCTCACGGGCGGCCGAGTCGGGCGACGAGCCGTACTACCCGATCAACACGCCGGACGACCGCGCCAAGCTGAGCGCGTACCGCGAGCGCGCGAAGAAGGAGACGGCCGAGAACAAGGTGCTGTTCGGTGGCCGGCTGGGTACGTACCAGTACCTGGACATGCACATGGCCATCGCAAGCGCACTGACGACGTTCGACAACGTTCTTCGTCCCCATCTCGACACGGGCGCTTCGTTGTCGGCCGGGTCCGACCTGTGAACGCACGCCATACGCTGCGCGGGCAGGCCGGAGGCCGGTCGCCATATCTCGGAAAGGCGCTTCTGCAGCGCATTCTGCTCCCGCGCGCCGGCGAACCCCTCGACGTGCGGACCCTGTATCTCGAGGAAGCGACCACCAACGCACGACGCGCGCACTCGACGTCGAGGACGTCGGTGGCCATCGGCGCCGAGTCCGAAGTGTCGTTCTGCACGTACTTCAACGCCTTCCCCGCAAGCTACTGGCGCCGCTACAGCACCCTGAACTCGGTCATCCTGCGCGTCGAGGTGACCGGCCGTTGCCGCATCGACGTCTACCGTTCCAAGGCGGATGCGTCGCGTATCCACGTCGAAGGGCGTGAGGCGAGCGACGAAGCGCTCGAACTCGAGATCGACCTCGGTCCGTTCGAGGACGGTGGGTGGATCTGGTTCGACGTCACCTCGGACACCGACGTCGTCGTCGAAGGTGCGGGATGGTTCGCTCCCACCGACGCTCCCGGCCGAGCCGATGTGGCACTGGGCATCCCGACGTTCAACCGGCCGGGTGACTGTGTCAAGGCCCTCGAGGCCATCGCGTCGGACCCGCTGGTGCTCGGTGTGGTCAAGAACATCATCGTTCCCGATCAGGGCACGAAGAAGGTGCGGGACGAGCCCGGGTTCGATTCTGCGGCAGCAGCTCTCGGCGATCGACTCGTCGTCCACGACCAGGCGAACCTCGGTGGCAGCGGCGGGTACAGCCGCATCATGTACGAGGCACTGAACAACACCGGTTGCGAACAGATCCTGTTCATGGACGACGACATCGAGATCGAACCCGATTCGATTCTGCGTGCACTCGCGATGTCGCGCTTCGCGAAGGTCCCGACCATCGTCGGCGGTCAGATGCTGAACCTGCAGGCGCGCAGTCATCTTCACGTCATGGGCGAGAAGATCGACATGGGAATCTTCATGTGGGGCGGCGCCCAGAACGTCGAGTACGACCACGACTTCGCGGAAGAGCCTCTGCGAGAAGCGAAGTTGCTGCACCGCCGGATCGACGTCGACTACAACGGCTGGTGGATGTGCATGATCCCGCGCGTCGTCGCCGAGGAGATCGGTCAGCCGCTTCCACTGTTCATCAAGTGGGACGATGCCGAATACGGCTTGCGCGCGCGCGAAGCCGGGTATCCGACGGTCACGCTTCCGGGCGCGGCCATCTGGCACATGGCGTGGAGCGACAAGGACGACGCCATCGACTGGCAGGCGTACTTCCACCTGCGCAACCGGCTCGTCGTCGCGGCTCTGCACATGCCCGGCCCGGCACGCGGGCTCGTCGTCAACACGGTCAAGGCGACGATCAAGCACCTGCTGTGCCTCGAGTACTCGACCGTCGCGATTCAGAACATGGCTATCCGGGATTTCCTTGCGGGCCCGGAGCACATCTTCTCGATCCTGCCCACGGCCCTCGGTGACGTCCACACCACCCGCAAGCGGTTCTCGGACGCCGTCGTGGTGGGGTCGTCCACCGCGCTGCCGCCGCCGAGCGGTGCGGGTGTGCCGGCCGTGGGTGAGCCCGCCGGCGCCGCAGCGAAGGTGAGGCGATTGGCGAAGGGACTGCTGCACAACACGAAAGCCGCTCAGCCGCAGCATCACGAGCGTCCGCAGCTGAACGTCCCGACCATCGACGCACGCTGGTATCTGCTCTCTCAGGTCGACGGCGTCACGGTCACCACCGCAGACGGCCGCGGCGTCGTCTACCGCAAGAGGGACCCGAAGCTGGCGAAAGCCCTTCTGTCGGAAGCGATTCGGCTTCGCAAGGAGCTCGACGACAGATTCCCCGAACTGGCGGAGCAGTACCGCCTCGCCGTCCCCGAACTCACGAGTCAGAAGCGGTGGGAAAGTGTCTTTGATTACCAGGCGTAAAGGGCAGCAACCCGCCGCCGGCCTCGAGATCCAGGCGCTCGCGGCGATTCAGAAGAGCGTCGGAGCGCTACCGGGGGCAACCCCCCTCGCCCGCGGCATGTCGCACTTCGGCGAGCACGCCCTCGGGTGGATGGCGATCTCGGCCGTGGGAGCAGCCGTCGACGCACCTCGTCGCCGCGACTGGGCTGCCGTCGGGATCGGGGCCGTGGGGGCGCACGCGGCGTCCATCGTCGTCAAGCGCATCTCGCGCCGGCGCCGTCCGAGCGACCCGTCCGTGAAGGTCGGGGTGAGCACGCCGAGTCAGTTCAGCTTCCCGTCGTCGCACGCCACGTCCACGACCGCCGCGGCCGTCCTGATCGCACGAGCCACCGGAAAGCCCGTTACCGTGGCCATCGCCGCGCCGATGATGCTCTCGCGTCTCGTACTCGGAGTGCACTATCCGTCTGACGTCCTCGTCGGATCCGCGCTCGGCGCCGCGTCGGCCGCCGCAGTACTGGAACTATCAAAGAGGTACGGAGCAGCATGAGCGAGGAACCCGCCGTCGAAGGTGCGCCCCCGAAGAACCTGGCCACCGGCATCGTCAAGGCGGTCCGGCCCCGCCAGTGGGTCAAGAACGTGCTGGTCCTGGTTGCGCCGCTGGCTGCCGGCCAGGTCACCGAGGCAGACGTGCTGCTGCCCGTCGCGCTGGCGTTCGTCGTCTTCTGTATGGCCGCATCGGGCATCTACCTCGTCAACGACGCCATGGACGTCGAAGCCGACCGCGCGCACCCGACCAAACGCTTCCGGCCGATCGCGGCCGGGGTGCTCCCGGTCAAGCTGGCGTTCGCGATGGCCGTCGTTCTTCTCGTCGGGTCGATCGCACTGTCGTTCCTCGCGAACTGGAACCTCGCCGTGGTCATGGGCGTCTACATCGGTGTGCAGCTCGCGTACTGCTTCGGGCTCAAGCACCAGGCCGTGCTCGACATCTGCATCGTCAGCTCGGGGTTCCTCCTGCGTGCCATCGCCGGTGGTGTGGCGGCGGACATCCCGCTCTCGCAGTGGTTCCTGCTCATCATGACCTTCGGGTCCCTGTTCATGGCCGCCGGCAAGCGGTACGCGGAACTGCAGTTGGCCGAGCGCACCGGCGCCAAGATCCGCAAGTCGCTGGAGAACTACACCACCAGCTACCTGCGCTTCGTCTGGACTCTCGCGGCCACGTCGCTGGTGATCTGTTACGGGCTGTGGGCGTTCGAGCAGGACCGCATCAGCGGGAACAGCGCGTACGCCATCTCGATGGTTCCGTTTACTATCGCTATTCTGCGGTACGCAGTGGATGTCGACGGCGGCGTCGCTGGAGAACCGGAAGAGATCGCCCTCGGCGACCGGGTACTCCAACTGCTCGCCATCGTGTGGATCGGAGTGGTTGGTGTCGCTGTCTACCTCGCATGACGAGCTGACGGACACGCCCCACCCCGCCTCACCCCCGTCACGTTCTGCCCGTGAGCGAGTGATCCGGCTCGTCGGTGCCCTCGGCATCGTCGTGACCGGCGTCCTCACCTTCGTCGGTGCGTGGGACCGTCGCTGGGTTGCGGACGACGGACTCATCGTTCTGCGAACCGTGCGCAATCTTCTGGCCGGCAACGGGCCGGTCTTCAACGCCGGCGAACGCGTCGAGACCAACACGAGCGCCGCCTGGACCTACGTCGTCTGGTTCTTCGGGTGGCTCAGCGGCGTGCGTCTCGAATACGTCGTGCTGACCATCGCGCTGGTGCTCACCACGGCCGCCGTCGTGATCGCCATGATCGGCACCTCCGCACTCCACCGAGGACGGGGGCATCTGCTGCTTCCCGCTGGGGCCCTCGTCTACATCGCCGTTCCGCCGGCGCGTGACTTCGCGACGTCCGGCCTCGAGACCTGCCTCGTCATCTTCTGGCTCGCGGTCACCTGGCTGCTGATGGTGCGCTGGTCCGAGCGCGACCGCACGCCGTCGACGAGATCGGTACTGTGGCTTGCCTTCTGGGGTGGTCTGTCGCCTCTGGTGCGACCCGAGTTGGTCATCGTCGGCGGTATCGCACTGCTCATGATCTTCGTGGCGACACCGGGATGGCGCGCGAAGGCGGCGATCGTCGCGGCCGCAGGAATCGTGCCGGTCGGCTATCAGATCTGGCGCATGGGCTACTACGCGCTCCCGTACCCGAACACCGCCGTGTCCAAGGACGCAGGCGGGTCGAAGTGGGCGCAGGGTCTGACCTACCTCTGGAATCTCGTCGGGCCGTATGCGCTGTGGGTTCCGCTCGTGCTCCTGATCGTCGGGGCCGCACTACTGGTCCGAAAAGTGCGTGTCGCTCGACCGACCCTCGCCTGGATTCGGACACCCGCGGCGGTGATCGCGTTCGCGCTGGTCTCCGGACTGATATCGCTGGTCTACGCCGTCCGAGTCGGCGGCGACTTCATGCACGGTCGGACGCTTCTCCCCGCGTTGTTCCTGCTGCTGCTCCCGGTATCCGTGGTGCCCATCCGTCTTGCCAGAGCCGGTGTCGTCGGACTTCTGCTGTGGCTCGGTGTCGTGGTCTGGGCGGCGTTCGCCGCGAACACGCTGGGCATGCCGCAAGGCACCACCGTCGGACGTTCCGGAATCGTCGACGAACGCGCCTTCTACGCGCTCAACACCGGCCACGAACATCCCATCCTGGCCAGCGACTACCTGGACTACCCCCGTATGCGCGCGATGGTCCAGACGATCGAGGACACGCCGGACGGTGGTCTGTTGCTGCCTGCGGCGGCCTATACGTACTGGGACGTCGTGCCGCCGCCACTGCCGATTCCTCCGGGCGGGGCCGAGCACATCGTCTACTACCTCAACCTCGGTATGACGAGCATGAACGTCGGCCTCGACGTGCGCGTGCTCGATCAGATGGGGTTGGCCTACCCGTTGGCGTCGCACACCGTGCGTCTCGACGACGGCCGGATCGGGCACGACAAGAGCCTCTACCCCGACTGGGTGGTCGCAGACACCGGGATGGTCGACATCCACCCCTTCATGCCGGCGTACCTCGACGAGGAATGGGTCGCGGACGCGAAGGCGGCGCTGACGTGTCCGCAGATCCAGGAGCTGTTGACGTCCTACCGCTCGGATCTCACGCGCGCGCGTTTCGTCCAGAATTTCAAGCACGCGTTCGATTTGGCGGCGTTCCGTTTCGACCGAGTTCCGGCGTACGAATTACAGGAATGTAATTTGACACCGCCGCCGAACGGTACGACGAATTGATTGAGGGCGCTGGTGTGATCCACAACACAGTTACTGGGCGGCGAGGTGGCGATTCGGTCTCGGGACTGCACCGAATGGGCCATGCCGTCTGGATTCTTCCGTCTCGTTTGTGTAACGCTGGCACAGTCTGCGGGGATATGTGGAAATGATGTGGGTCGACGAGTGGCGTTGTCACCGTCGACTCGCTGCCGGTTGTTCGGGGGAAACCGTGAGCGCCGCGTTGTTCTGCGGAATGAATTGTCGAAGTGCGCACGGCCGAACGGTCGTACGAAGTTGAGAGGCCGAATGTATGCGTGACGGGTCCGTGACTGTCCTCGGGGACACAGCGAACGAAGAGCACAGTCTGACCGACACCGGGGTCAGCGAGGTCCGTCCGCGCAAGCGGATCGGTCGTCTGCGCAGAGCCGCGATGGCACTGGGGTTGAGCATCGCTCTCCCGCTGGGTCTGGCAGTTGTGGCCGTGGGCCCGACGGCCAACGCCGCGTTCGATCCGGGCGCGCAGGACGTCTGGGCCGATTCGGCGATGGGGCCGATCAAGAGCCGCGTCTGGCGCGCCAGCGACGGCAACCGAAACAAGGTCGTCTACCTGCTCGACGGGCTCCGCGCGCGCACGGACCTGAACGGCTGGGAGATCGAGACCAACGTCGGACCGTTCCTCGCGAGCCAGGGCATCAACGTCGTCATGCCGGTCGGCGGACAGTCGAGCTTCTACACCGACTGGTACGCACCCTCGAACTTCAACGGTCAGAAGACCACCTACAAGTGGGAAACCTTCCTGACGCAGAACCTCCCGGATCGTCTCGCAGCAGGAGATCTCGGATTCAGTCGTTCGCGCGTCGGTGTCGTCGGCATCTCGATGGGCGGCAGCGCGGCTCTCACGCTCGCGGCCTACCACCCGAACCAGTTCAGCTACGCGGGATCGCTCTCGGGCTACCTGAACATCTCCGCACCCGGCATGCGCGAGGCGATCCGCGTCGCAATGCTCGATTCGGGCGGCTACAACGTCGACTCCATGTGGGGACCCCCGTGGAACCCGGCGTGGCTGCGCAACGACCCGTTCGTGTTCGCGCCGCGTCTGCGTGACAACGGAACTCGCGTGTGGGTCTCGGCTGCAAGCGGCCTGCCGGGTGTCTACAACACCCCGCAGACTCCGATCGACTACTTCAACACCGCGACCGGTATGGGCCTCGAGGCATTGGCGCTGGCCAACAGTCGCGCGTTCCAGGTCCGCATGGCGTCCATCGGTGCCAACAACGTCACCTACAACTTCCCGGCGCAGGGAACGCACATGTGGGGCTACTGGCAGGACCAGATCTACAACATGAAGAACGATCTGTACGCCAACATCGGCTAGTAACAATCTCCACGATCGGCCCCGAGTTTCGAAACCTGTCACAAGGTTTTGTCTCGGGGCCTTTTCGTGTTCTAGGGTCCTGTCTGAGATCGGCTGGTGGCCGGCGGCAGTGCACACGGAAAACGAGGGCTCCACCCATGCAGTTCGGTCGCAAGCGCAGGTTGGCGGGCATGTTCGCCGCCATGATGGTGGTCCCGGTCGCTCTGGGGCTTGCTGGTTCTCCCATCGCGACGGCTGCGCCGGTCGCGCACCGTTCTCCCGCCGGCGGCTACCAAGAGCTGTCCGTTCCGTCGACCATGGGACCGATCAAGGTTCAGGTCCAGTGGGCGGCTCGCGGAGGAAGCTCCGCGCTCTATCTTCTCGACGGCCTGCGCGCCCGCGACGATCGCAATGCCTGGTCCTTCGAGACCAACGCGTTGCAGCAGTTCTCCAACGACGACGTCACGCTCGTGATGCCCGTCGGTGGCCAGTCGAGCTTCTACACGGACTGGTACGCGCCGTCGAACTTCAACGGTCAGAAGATCACCTACAAGTGGGAGACGTTCCTGACGCGTGAGCTTCCGGACTATCTCGAAGGATTTGGGGTGTCGAGCTCGAACAACGCCGTCCTCGGATTGTCGATGGGTGGCAGCGCAGCCCTTACTCTCGCTGCCTACCACCGCAACCAGTTCAAGTTCGCCGGCTCGCTCTCGGGTTACTTGAACATCTCTGCACCCGGCATGCGTGAAGCAATCCGGGTCGCGATGCTCGACGCCGGCCGGTTCAACGTCGATTCCATGTGGGGGCCCCCGTGGAACCCGGCGTGGCTTCGCAACGACCCGTTCGTGTTCGCTCCGATGCTGCGCGGACTCTCGCTCTACATCGCCGCGTCCAGCGGGTTGCCCGGACCGACGGACCGACCGACCTCGCCGATCGGGGTCTACAACACGGCCAACGGAATGGGCCTCGAAGCGATTGCGCTCGCCAACACCCGTGCCTTCCAGGTGCGCATGACCGCCCTGGGTATCCCGGCCCGCTACGAGTTCCCGGCCACCGGTATCCACAACTGGCCCAATTGGGAGGCGCAGCTCTGGAGCGCGCGCGGTCAGATTCTCGACGCTCTCGGCGCCTGAGCGTCGCTGAGACCCGAGTAACAATTGCACCACCAGTAACAGCGTGGCTGTCGCAGACTTTCTTCGTCACCGTGTACAACTAATCGAGATCTCTTGTGCGAACCCGTGGTTTGAGCAAGAACAGAGTTGAGGTTTACGAAGAGAGTGAGTGGCGAAGACGATGCAGCTGCGTAAGGCCGACAGTCGCCGAATCTCGAGCGGGCGGACACGGGTGCTCGCGGCCATCGCTGCCGGGCTGGTGCTTCCGCTGGCCGGTGGCACGGTCGTAGCCGTCGCCTCGGCGGCCCCGGCGGTGCACGCCGCTCCCGCAGCTGCGGCGCCGGCCCCCACGCAGGCACCGTCCGGTGCCGTCGTGTCCTCGGTCAACTGGTTGTCGGATCGTCGGGTGGCGCTGTGGGTCGACTCGCCGTCGATGGCCACTCCGATCCAGGTGCAGATGCTTCTCGCGCGTGATTGGAACAAGGACCCGCAGGCGGTGTTCCCGTCGGTGTGGATGCTCGACGGGTTGCGCGCCACCGATCAGGAGAGCGGCTGGACCGCCGAGACCGACGCCGAATCCTGGTTCGCCGACAAGAACGTCAACGTCATCCTTCCCGTCGGCGGACAGTCCAGCTTCTACTCGGACTGGGCCGATCAGGACAACGGCAAGAACTACCAGTGGGAAACGTTCCTGACCAAGGAACTCCCGCCCATTCTCGAACGTGACTGGCGCACCAACCAGACGCGCGCGGTCGCAGGCCTGTCGATGGGCGGGACCGCCGCCATGACGCTGGCCGCGCGCAACCCCGGCTTCTTCAAGTTCGCGGGCTCGTTCTCCGGCATTCTCGCCACCACCACGCTCGGCATGCCGCAGGCCATCGCCTACGCCATGCAAGACGCGGGCGGTTTCGACGCCACCGCGATGTGGGGCGCACCGACGTCGGACGCATGGGCGCAACACGACCCGTACGTCCTCGCCGAGAAGCTCAAGGGCACCAGCCTGTACGTCTCGAGCGGCAGCGGATTGACCGGGGCGTACGACCAGCCTTCGGGCATCCCCGGGGTCAGCACCAACTACGCCGGCATGGGGCTCGAAATTCTGGCGCGACTGACCTCCCAGACCTTCGCGACCAAGCTGAACAAGCTCGGCATCCCCGCCTCGATCAACTACCGCCCGTCGGGCACGCACTCATGGCCGTACTGGCAGTTCGAACTCAAGCAGGCGTGGCCGCAGATGGCCTCCGCGCTCGGCGTTCCGGCCGACAAGCCGGCCTGCACCATCGCCGGCGGGTTCGCCGACGTGCATTCCGGGAACAACTGGCTCGCCGACTGCCTGACGGATTCGTACGCCGTCACCGGCGGCAGCGCTCAGGACTTCCGGTTCGGGCGAATCTTCTCGTCGAACCTGGGGACATTCCCGGTGGCCGGCGCGATCGGTGGCGTTTACCAGGGTTACAAGGCTGCGGACGGCATTCTCGGTCTCCCGACGAGTGGCGAGATCGGTGTCGCCGACGGTCGCGGACGGTTCAACTCGTTCCAGAACGGCATGATCTATTGGACTCCGCAGACGAAGGCTCATGCGGTGCGCGGCGCCATCCTCGGCGAATGGGCAGCGCAGGGCTACGAGGGCGGTCCTCTGGGATACCCGGCAGCCGACGAGGTGCAGACACCGAGCAAGCCGGGTGCGGTGCAGGGCTTCGAGATCGGCGCCATGTACTACAGCGAGGCGAACGGCACCCACGCCGTCCAGGGAAAGATCATGGACAAGTACGCCGGACTCGGTTTCGAGAACGGAGCGCTCGGCTTCCCGAAGACCAGCGAGATCAGCGTCAAGGACGGCGGCCGCTTCAACCAGTTCGAGGGCGGCAACATCTACTGGAGCCCGGCCACGGGTGCCTGGGCGATAGAGAACGGTCCGATCTTCGATGCGTGGAAGAGCGTGGGGTACGAAGGCGGACGGCTCGGGTTCGTCACGAGCGACCAGTTCCCCATCGACGGTGGTGTGCAGCAGAACTTCCAGTTCGGCTGGATCACCGTGAAGAACGGTCAGGCGCAGATTTTTCCGTAGGCGACCTCAGAGTTCTCTCAGCTCGCCCGGTTAGCGTTCCCGTGTCCGTCGTTCCTCCCGGCAGAAGGATGTGTACGTAGTGAGTTCCCGGTTTGTTCGCGTGGTGAGTACAGGCGCGTTCGTGCTGCTGGCGGGCGCCACGCTCGCCGCGTGCGGAAGCGACGACTCGTCCGCGAGCAGCACTCCGAGTTTCACCTCGTCGACCACGTCGGCGGCGACGACGACGGCTCCGTCCTCCACACCGCAGGCGTCTTCGTCCACCTCGGCGGCACCGACAAGTCCCGGCGCTGCAGCTACCGCGCCGGAGCAGGCCGAGCCCGTGCCGAGCGGGTTCCCCGGGCCCACCGAGCCGGCCAACGTCGACGCGCGGGGTCAGGCGTTCCTCGACGAACTGAAGACCAAGGGTGTCACCGTTGCGGGCAACGGTGAGATCGCGATCTCGACCGCCAACTACATCTGCGCCGCCAAGCGACAGGGCGTTCCGAACGATCAGATCAGCACGTTCGTGACCGCCAACGTCGGATCGGAAGCGGCCGCGTCCGGGGCCGAGATCACGGCGGAGCAGGCCGGTGCGACGGCTCAGACGTACATCGATGCCGCGTCGGCGAAGTACTGCAGCTGATTTCGATGGCCACTGGTACGCGTCGTAAGAGGTCGCCGCTGAAGGTGTTCCTGGGGTTGATCGCTGCCGTCGTCGTGGTGATCATCGTGATCGTCGCGCTCTGGTACCTCCTGGCGGGACGACTGAAGGAACCCGCGCCCGGTCCCTCACCCGGCCCCGAGAAGCCTCAGTCGCAGCCCGCGAGCTGCCCCGACGTGTTCGTGTTGTCGATTCCCGGGACGTGGGAGTCCAGCGCTACCGACGATCCGTACAACCCGACGGCCAATCCGGCCTCGCTGATGCTGAACGTCAGCAAGCCGTTGCAGGGACAGTTCCCCGCGGGCCGCGCGACCGTCTACACCGTTCCGTACGTCGCCCAGTTCTCGAACCCGGTCGCGATTCCGCCGGACGGTCAGGCCTCGTACAACACCAGTCGTACCGAAGGCACCGCGAAGGCCACCGACGCGTTGGCGAGCACGTACCGGGACTGTCCGCTCACGAACTACGTCCTGGCGGGCTTCTCACAGGGCGCCGTGATCGCTGGGGACATTGCCGCGACGATCGGCGCCGGCAACGGGCCGGTTCCGGCCGATCAAGTTCTGGGCGTCACCTTGATCGCCGACGGGCGCCGTGACGGTACGAGTGGAAACGACGTCGGACCGGCTGTCGACGGAACCGGCGCGGAGGTGGCGCTCGGAGGACTCGACCTGCCCGGCATCACGATGAGCGGTCCGCGCCAGGGCGGCTTCGGGTCGCTCGCCGATCGCACCAACACCATCTGTGCGCCGGGTGACCTCATCTGCGCCGCGCCATCGGATGCGTTGTCGCTGAGGAACATTCCGTCATCTTTGGCCGCGCTGGTGGGTGCGGCCGGCAATCCGGTGCACGCGCAGTACGCGTCGTACGTGGTGGACGGAAGCGGAACCACGGCAACGCAGTGGACCGAGCAGTGGGCTGCCGGCCTGATCGAGAACGCCCCGGTCCCGGCGCATTCCTAGTGCGGGAAGGCCGGAGGCCGGCCGGAATCAGGCTGCGCGGAGGCCAGCGCATTCGGGCGTTACCGGATCGAGACGCTAGAGTGGCTCGTTGGCCCGTTGGGGGCCACTTCCGCGTCCCCGGCCCCAGGAGAGAACACACATGAGTTCTGCCGAAGCTGCAGCTTCGTCTGCTCCGCCGCTCCGCAAGTTCCGCTTCGCGGCCGGCGGCGAAGGCAACCCCGCCGAGGGCGGCGCGCGTCGGTTCGTCAAGCTCGCGCAGACCGCGGAGTCGCTGGGGTACGACAGCTTCATGATTCCGGACCATCTGGGCAACCAGGTCGGACCGATCGCAGCACTCGGTGCGCTCGCGGTGTCGACGGAGAAGATCCGCATCGGCGCCGCCGTTCTGGCCAACGGGTTCCGGCACCCGGCCGTTCTGGCCAAGGACGCGACCACCATCGATCAGTTGTCGAAGGGCCGCCTCGAGTTCGGTATCGGCGCCGGATGGATGAAAGAGGAGTACGTCAAGAGCGGCCTCCCGTACGAGAGCCCGGCGGTGCGCGTCGAGAAGTTGGACGAATCGCTGACGATCCTCGACACGTTGATGCGTGGCCAGGAGTGCAACTTCGCAGGCAAGCACTACGAGATCAAGGGTTTGCAGGGTAGCCCTCGGCCTCGGCAAGGCCCTCGTCCGCCGATCGCCGTCGGCGGCGGCGGACCCAAGATGATGGCTCTGATGGCCAAGCACGCGGACATCGCGTCGCTGGTTCCGAGCACCACGCTGGACGGCAAGCTCAAGCTCTCCGAGATCACGATGGCGAAGAGCATCGAACGCGTCGAGCAGATTCGCGCCGCGGCCGGCGACCGGTTCGATCGGATCGAGTTGAACTGGACCATCTCGATGGTGGTGGTCTCCGACGACCGCGAGCAAACGGCAGAAATGGCGCTCGCAGCCATTGCGAATGGCATGCTGCCGAACATGGAGGTCGACGCTCAACTGACGGTGGACGACATTCTGGAGTCGCCGTACGCCGCGATCGGAACGTTCGACGAGATCGCCGAGCAGATCCGAAATGTCCGGTTGAAGACCTCGATGTCGTACGTGGGCGTCTATCCGACGCAGATGGAAGCATTCGCTCCGGTGATTCCCCTCTTGTCCGGCGAATGAACTACAGCGTGTCGGTACCATATTTGTGGTTTGTCCAGCGATTTACGACAGGCGGTTTGGGCAAGCTACCCGCAGGTAGCCTCTTGTGCGCCCCGGTCGCATTGCACCCGGGCAGCCCGGAGGACGGTCGACATGGGTGAGTGGGCAGACCGGATGCCGGTTCGAACGTATGAGGTAGTTCGAAGGCAGACGCCGACAAGATCGATGGCGTGGCTTCGCGACGCTTCGGAGGAGATGAAATGACGAAATCGTTCGACGATTATGTCGACGAAAACGGCCGCATCACTATTGCCGAGGGCATGACACTGGTGCGGCACGTGGAAAGCAACGTCGCGGAGAACGGCGACGCGCTGGCCTACCGCTACGTCGACTTCTCCCGTGAGCGAGACGGTGAGGTCCACGAACTCACCTGGGCGCAGTTCGGTGCTCGGCTGCGAGCGGTGGGCGCGCGTCTACGGCAGGTGACGAACCAGGGCGATCGCGTCGCCATCCTCGCTCCCCAGGGCCTGGACTACGTCGTTGCGTTCTTCGCGGCGATCTACGCGGGCACCATCGCCGTGCCGCTGTTCGATCCGGACGAGCCCGGTCACAGCGATCGTCTGCACGCCGTGCTGAGCGACTGCGAGCCGTCCGCCATCCTCACCGGAACCAACTCCGCCGCAGGTGTGCGTCAGTTCTTCCGCGCGCTCCCGGCCGCCAAGCGTCCACGCATCATCGCCGTCGACGCTGTTCCGGACAGCGTCGGAGAGACCTGGACCGAGCCCGACGCGAATCTCGACGACATCGCGTATCTGCAGTACACGTCGGGGTCCACGCGTACGCCCGCCGGTGTCGAGATCACCCACCGCGCCGTCGGCGTCAACGCACTGCAGATGGTCGACAGCGTCGAGATCACCCAGGATTCGCGCGGTGTGACCTGGCTGCCGCTCTTCCACGACATGGGACTGCTGACGGTCATCCTGCCCGCGCTGGGCGGCAAGTACATCACCATCATGAGCCCGCGCGCGTTCGTGCAGCGGCCGTACCGCTGGATCAAGGAACTCGCCGCGGTCTCCGACGGTGCGGGCACGTTCGCCGCAGCACCGAACTTCGCGTTCGAACACGCCGCTCAGCGCGGTCTGCCGAAGAACGGTGAAACCCTCGATCTGTCGAACGTCATCGGTCTGATCAACGGCAGCGAGCCGGTCACCACCACGTCGATGCGCAAGTTCAACGACGCCTTCGGTCCTTACGGGCTCCCGAAGACCGCGATCAAGCCGTCCTACGGCATGGCCGAGGCCACGCTGTTCGTCTCGACCACCAAGCATTCCGACGAGGCGAAGGTCATCTACGTCGACCGCGCCGAACTCAATTCCGGCCGTGTGGTCCAGGTCGACGAGAGCGCCGAGGGTGCCATCCCGCAGGTGTCGTGCGGCTACGTCGCGCGCAGCCAGTGGGCGGCCATCGTCGACGCCGAGTCGGGCGCCGAACAGCCGGACACTCACGTCGGCGAAATCTGGTTGCACGGGCAGAACATCGGCCGCGGGTACTGGGGGCGCGAGAACGAGACGACGGAGACCTTCCACAACAAGCTGGTGTCGCGACTGGAGTCCGGCAGCCACGCCGACGGTGCCGACGAGGGTGCCGACTGGATGCGCACCGGCGACTACGGCGTCTACGTCGACGGCGAAATCTACATCACCGGTCGCGTCAAGGACCTGGTGATCGTCGACGGCCGAAACCACTACCCGCAGGACCTCGAAGCGTCCGCTCAGGAGTCGTCCACGGCCCTGCGGCCCGGTTTCGTCGCGGCCTTCTCGGTTCCGATGAACCAGCTGCCCGAGTTCGTCTTCGAGCACGGCGGCAGTGGTCTGCAGCGCGACCCGGAGGACGGCAGCGAGCAGTTGGTCATCGTGGCCGAGCGCGCGCCGGGCGCGGGCAAGGCGGACCCGGCGCCGATCGCGGACACTGTCCGCGCGTCGATCTCGGTCCGACACGGAGTGACGGTGCGGGACGTACTGCTCGTTCCCGCCGGGTCCATCCCGCGCACCTCGAGCGGCAAAATCGCGCGCCGGGCGTGCAAGGCGGCGTACATCGAAGGCACTCTGCGCGGGGGGTACACGCAAACTGCGTTCCCCGACGCGATCGACGAGTGACGTTTTTTCTTTCCGACTGGTTGGGTGGGTTCAGTGGCTGACAACAGTATTCGTGGCGACGTGACGGACGGGGACATGACGGTCGCGCAGCTGCGTGAGTGGCTGCGGAACTGGGTCGCCGACGCGACCAACCAGTCGGTGGACCAGATTTCGGACGATCGACCGATGGAGGAGTTCGGGCTCAGCTCCCGCGACGCCGTCGCGCTCAGCGGCGAGATCGAGGAGCTCCTCGGCGTCACGCTCACTGCGACGGTGGCCTACCAGCACCCGACCATCGCCTCCCTCGCGACGCGCATCATCGAGGGCGAGCCGGAGTCCGAGTCCGGAACCACGGACGACTCGTTCTACCTGTCGGGGCCGTCCGACCGGTCGCACGACATCGCGATCGTCGGCCTGTCGACCCGATTCCCCGGCGCCGGACACACCCCGGAGTCGATGTGGGAGATGCTCGACGACGGTCGCGACGGCATCACCGATCTGCCCGAAGGGCGGTGGTCGGAATTCACCGGCGACGCCCGGCTGGCGGAGCGCATCGCGTCGACGGTCACCCGCGGTGGCTACCTCGACGACGTGAAGGGATTCGACGCCGAATTCTTCGCGATGTCCCCGCGCGAAGCTGTCAATGTCGATCCGCAGCAACGACTTGCGCTCGAACTGACGTGGGAAGCGTTGGAGAACGCGCGCATCCCCGCCAGCGAACTCAAGGGCACACAGGTCGGTGTCTTCATCGGCACGTCGACCAACGACTATCAGATGATCGTGGTCAGCGACCCCGACCCGCACCCGTACGCGCTGACCGGCAACTCGACGGCCGTCGTGGCCGGTCGAGTGTCGTACTACTTCGACTTCCGCGGCCCGTCCATCGCCCTGGACACCGCATGCTCGTCGTCGCTGGTCGCCGTCCATCAGGCCGTGCAGAGCCTGCGCAGCGGAGAGTCCAGCGTCGCGCTCGCCGGTGGCGTCAACATGCTCCTTTCTCCGCTCGCCACACTGGGATTCGGACAGACCGGGGTGCTGGCACCCGACGGCCGAATCAAGGCCTTCTCGTCCGACGCCGACGGCATGATCCGCTCCGAAGGCGGCGGTCTCGTGGTGCTCAAGCGCCTCGAAGACGCTGAGCGCGACGGAGATTCGATCCTCGCCGTCATCGCCGGATCCGCGGTCAACCAAGACGGCCGCTCCAACGGCATCGTGGCCCCCAACCCGGACGCGCAGGCGGACGTGCTGCGTTCGGCGTACCGCGACGCCGGCATCGTCCCCACCGGGGTCGACTACATCGAAGCCCACGGCACCGGCACGATCCTCGGTGACCCCATCGAGGCAGATGCACTCGGCCGCGTCGTCGGTCGCGGCCGGGACGCGGACAAGCCCGCACTGCTCGGATCGGCCAAGACCAACTTCGGGCACCTCGAATCCGCTGCAGGCGCAGCAGGTTTGATCAAGGTGGTCCTCGCGATGCAGAACGACCGGCTCCCCAAGTCGCTCAACTATGCCGGCCCCAACCCGTACATCCCGTTCGACGACGCCCATCTCAGTGTCGTCTCCGAGGGTGCGGCCTGGCCGCGGTACACCGGCAAGGCCGTCGCCGGTATCTCCGGTTTCGGCTTCGGCGGCACCAATGCGCACGTGGTGGTGACGGAGTATGTGCCGGCCGCTGCTTCCCCCGCGTCGACCTCTCCCGACAACGATATCGAGTTCGATCCCGCTGCAGTCGATCCCGAAGCGGCGGTCAACGACGTAGTGGTACTCGAAGAGGGTGCGCCCGCGACTGATGCTGCACCGACTCAGGGCGCCCCTGACGCCGGCGGGCAGGCCGGAGGCCGGTCGAATTCGGCTGTACAGGCCGGAGGCCGGTCGAATTCGGCTGTACAGGCCGAGGGTGCCCCCGAGCCGGAGCCGCGGATCGTGCTGCTCGCCGTCTCCGCGTCCATGCCGTCCCGCCGCCGCCGCGCAGCCGCCGAACTGGCGGACTGGCTCGAGAGCGAAGAGGGAAGCAACACCCCACTCGCCGACGTCGGTCGCTCGCTCGCCAAGCGCAACCACGGGCGTTCTCGCGCAGTGGTGCTCGCGTCCACTCGCGCCGAGGCCGTCTCCGGACTACGTGCCGTCGCGCAGGGAAAGCCGGGACCCGGTGTGCTGTCCGCAGATTCGCCGGCGTCCAACGGACCGGTCTGGGTCTTCTCCGGCTTCGGCGCTCAGCACCGCAAGATGGCGAAGGAGTTCTACGGATCCGAGCCGGTCTTCGCTGCCGCATTCGATCGCGTCGACGCGTTGATCGAGGACGAGGCGGGATACTCCATCAAGGAGATCGTCCTCGACGACTCGCTGAACTACGAATTCGAGAATTCCCAGGTCGGAATCTTCGCAATCCAGGTCGCGCTCGTCGAGACCCTCCGTGCCCACGGGGCCGAGCCCGCTGCAGTAGTGGGACATTCGATGGGCGAGGTGGGCGCGGCATACGCGACGGGTGGTCTGAATTTGGAAGACGCCGTGCGGATCATCTGCGCGCGTTCGCGTCTGCTCGGTGAGGGGCAGGAAGGTCTCGGCAGCGCCGAGGCTGGAGCCATGGCGCTGGTGGAGTTCTCGGCGGCCGAGGTCGTCGAGCTGGCCGAGCGGTTCCCCGGCGTCGAGCCCAGTGTGTATGCGGCACCGACACATACGACCGTCGGCGGCCCGGCAGCGCCGGTGCAGGCGATGGTCGAGTACGCCGAGTCGCTCGGCAAGATGGGCCGCGTTCTCGATGTCCGCGGGGCCGGGCACACCTCCGCCGTCGACCCTCTTCTCGGTGAACTTTCGGCCGAGTTGATGGGTATCGAACCGTCCAAACTCCGCGTCGCAGCGTTCTCGTCGGTGGACGAGGGCGCGTTCTACAAGGCCGGTCACGAACCGATTCACGGCGTCGACTCGTGGGTCAAGGGCATGCGGCACTCGGTCTACTTCACGCAGGCCGTGCGCAACGCCGTCGACTCGGGGTACACCACCTTTATCGAGCTGTCGCCGAACCCGGTGGCTCTCATGTCGATTGCGGCCACCGCGTGGGCCGCGGGTGTTCCCGACGCGACCCTGGTGCCCACGCTCAAGCGTAAGGAGAGCGAGCCGGACACGTTCCTCACCGCCCTCGCCGAGCTGTACGTGCACGGACATGCGGTCTCGCTCCCGGTCCTGTTCGGAGACGGCGCATACGCAACCATTCCGCGTACGTCGTTCTTGCGCAAGCCTTTCTGGATCGAGACGACGGTCAGTGCGATCACGGCCTCTGTCGCGGCGCTGCCGGGCTCCCATGTGGCACTGCCCGACGGTCGACATGTCTTCGAGGCGCAGGCCGGTGCGGTGACCAGCATCGACGCCCTCGTATCCGCAGCTGCCGCACAGGTTCTGGCGGATGTCACCGTCGGCGCGGTTGTCACCCGCGGTGCGGTGCCCACGTCGGGAAGCTTGACGACCACTCTGACACCGCACCCCGGTGGTGCCTCGTTGACGGTCCACTCGCGGACCGGCTCGGACTTCGTACTTCTCGCCGACGCGGTGGTGACCGCCGGTCCGGCAGTGGAATCCACGGCACCGGCAGAGGCAGCCGCGCCCAGTCTGTCCAGCTCGGCACTGTCCGATTCGGTCGAGCAGGAACCGGACGTCGTCGACGACTTCGCCGATCGCTGGGACCCGAACGGCAGTCAGTCCCTCGAGGACCGTCTGGCGCTGATCGTCGCCGAGTCGATGGGGTACGCGCCGGAGGATCTGCCGGCCGAGATTCCGCTCGTCGAGCTCGGTCTGGACTCCTTGATGGCTGTCCGCATCAAGAACCGTGTGGAGTTCGAGTTCGAGATCCCGCAGTTGCAGCTGGCCGCGGTGCGCGACGCGAGTTTGAAGGAAGTGGAGAAGTATCTCCGCTACGCGGTCGAGAACCGAGAAGAGGTCGAGGCGCTCGCGGCTCAGCAGAAGCTCGACGCCGAGGCCGAGGCCGCTGCGGAAGCGCAGTTGGACACGGCATTTCAGTTCGAGGGCGATGCGGTCGAGAACACTGCGGTTTTGGACACCACGGCGGAAGCCGAGGCCATCGTGGCGGACGCAGCTGCACCGTCCGTCGCCAGCGATGCCCAATCCTTCAGCGAGGCAGCAGGAACCGACGTTGCGCCGCGAGACGCGGCCGAGCGTCTGACGTTCGCGACGTGGGCTGTGGTGACCGGCGAATCGGCAAAGGGAATCTTCAACACCCTTCCCGTGCTGGACGATCCGACCGCGGAGAAGCTGGCCGAGCGGCTCAGCGAGCGGGCGAAGGGTGAGATCACACTCGACGACATCCTGGATTCCGAGACCATCGAAGCGCTCGCCGACGTGGTCCGCCAGCACCTCGAGGCGGGGGACGTCGTGGGTGTCGTACGCACGCTCCGTACGCGCGAAGAAGGTTCGGATGCGGTGCCCGTCTTCGTGTTCCACCCGGCGGGTAGCTCCTGCGTCGTGTACGAACCGCTGCTGCGTCGTCTGCCGGCCGGAACGCCGATGTACGGGCTCGAACGTATCGAAGGTTCGATCGCCGAACGCGCCGCCGCCTACGTCCCGATCGTTCGGGAGATCCAGGGCGACGGCCCCTACGTGCTGTTCGGGTGGTCGCTCGGCGGCGTGCTGTCCTACGCCGTCGCGCAGATTCTGCGCGAGCAGGGTGCGGACGTTCGAGTCGTGGGGTTGATCGACACGGTGATGCCGTACGAGCCGATCCCGGACACACCGGAGGAGATCGAGCTGCGGTGGAAGCGGTACGCGAAGGTCGGCAAGAAGTTGTACAACGTGGACTACCCGCTGCCGTACGACAAGCTGGCCAAGGCCGACGACGACGGTCAGATTCGCATCATCATGGATCTGGTGAAGCTGAGCAGTGCGCAGATTCCCAGCGGAATCATCGAGCACCAGCGCACGTCGTGGCTCGACAATCGGGCTATCCAGACGGCGTCGCCGACCGTGTACGACGGTGACGTCACGCTGTATCTGGCCGACAAGTATCACGACGACGCGATCGCGCTGGAACCTCGACTCGGGAAGCGTCACGAGCACGGTGGATGGGGTGAGTACGCGCCGAACCTGGAGATAGTCCACGTCGGAGGCGACCACCTCGCTATCATCGACGAGCCGTACATTGCCAAGGTGGGGGCCGATCTGGCGGGCAAACTGCAGGGGCTTACTGCGTCGATGGCGGCGCAAGGAGGAGAGTCGCACCCGTGACCTCGACGACTGCCGGCAAGCTGGCGGTACTGCGCGACAAGCTCGAACTGGCCCACGAACCAGCCGGAGAGGCTGCTGTCGCGAAGCGCGCCAAGAAGGGCATTCCCAGTGCGCGAGAGCGCATCACGATGCTCCTCGATCCCGGCTCCTTCGTGGAGATCGGCGCCCTGGTCCGTACGCCTGGAGATCCGAACGCCCTGTTCGGCGACGGAGTCGTCACCGGTCACGGCACCATCGACGGTCGTCCGGTTGCCGTCTTCTCTCACGACCAGACCGTCTTCGGCGGCACCGTCGGCGAGATGTTCGGTCGCCGCGTCGCGCACATCATGGAGTTCGCCGCGAACATCGGCTGCCCCTGCATCGGCATCAACGACTCGGGTGGCGCGCGCGTCCAGGATGCAGTGACGTCCTTGGCGTGGTACGCGGAACTGGGCAAGCGGCAAGAACCGCTGTCGGGTTTCTGTCCGCAGATCTCGGTGATCCTCGGCAAGTGCGCCGGCGGCGCCGTGTACGCACCGATCAACACCGACGTCGTGGTCGCCACCGAAGAGGCCTACATGTTCGTGACCGGGCCGGACCTGATCAAGTCCGTCACCGGTGAGGACGTCAGCCTGCACGACCTCGGCAGCGCGCGGCAGCAGGCCGAGAACGGCAACATCCACCACGTCGCGAAAGATGAAGCGGCAGCGTTCGATTGGGTACGCAAGTACCTGTCGTTCCTACCGTCGAACTGCACGGCGGAGCCGCCGGTCGTCAACGAGGGCATCGAACCGTCCGTGACGAGTGACGACCTCGAACTCGACACGTTCATGCCCGACTCGGACAACGCCGGGTACGACATGCACGACATCCTGCTGCGCATCTTCGACGACGGCGACTTCCACGAGGTCACCGCGCAGACGGCCAACAACGTCATCATCGGATTCGCTCGGGTCAACGGTCGCCCGGTCGGAGTCGTCGCCAACCAGCCACTGATGCTCAGTGGTTCGCTCGATGCTGCCGCATCCGACAAGTGCGCTCACTGGATCAGGCTGTGCGACGCGTACAACATCCCGCTCGTGTTCATCGCGGACACACCGGGATTCCTGCCCGGGCTCGAGCAGGAAAAGTTGGGTGTCATCAAGCGTGGCGGCCGCTTCATCTTCGCGTACGCCTGCGCGTCGGTCCCGAAAGTCACTGTGGTGGTACGTAAGTCGTACGGCGGCGCCTACGCAGCCATGGGATCGAAGCAGCTCGGTGCCGACGTGAACCTCGCCTGGCCCACCGCCCGCATCGCCGTCATGGGCGCCGAAGGTGCCGTCAGCATCATGGCGCGCAAGCAACTGGCCGACGCCGGTGACGACGCCGCCGCCGTGCGTCAAGGTTTCATCGACTTCTACAACGAACACATCGCGACGCCGTGGATCGCGGCCGAGCGCGGTTACATCGACGCGGTCATCGAGCCGTCGGCGACGAGGTTGGAGATTCGCCGGGCCATCACCCTGTTGCGGGACAAGGCGGTCGAGCCGAACCCGAGGAAGCACACGCTGTTTCCGATTTAGGCCGTGCCGTTCGCGACTCAGGGGCACCCTCACACCGATAGACCGACTGAGTGTGCCCCTGACTCCGTGACCGTTCCGACTCAGGGGCACCCTCACACCGTCAGATCGACTGAATGTGCCCCTGACTCCGTGACCGTTCCGACTCAGGGGCACCCTCACACCGTCAGATCGACTGAGTGTGCCCCTGACTCCGTGACCGTCACAGGCAGACTTATCCACAAGCGCGCATTCATCCACATGTGCCCGTCTCGCGACCATAAACCGATCCCCGGTCTGCAATCCTGGGCGGATGAAACGGGGAGCATGGGCCGAGGAGCTTGCGAGTATTCGAAACGCCAGTGTCGACGGGGTGATCACACCTAAGGAACTTCGGGGACTCGGCGTCAGTGCATCGTCCATCGTCAACCGGTGCTTGCCTGACGGCCCGTGGCAGCGTCTACTCCCCGGAATTGTATTGCTGCACAACGGTCCGCCGTCGGACAGGCAAAGGATGATCGGGGCTCTGACCTACGGTGGTCCGGGATCGATCCTGACCGGACTGGCCGGACTGGTGTCGTACGGCTACCGCTCTGCTGCGCCGTCGGTGGCGATCCTCGTGCCCCACGAGACGCGTAGGAAGCCACACGGATTCGTCGAGGTCGACCGGACACGGCGCATGCCGGAGCTGACCGAACGCGGGTATCTACAGGTCGCACCCGTGCACCGATGCGTCGTCGACGCGGTACGGCGCACGAAGGACGAGAGCTTGTGTCTCGACCTACTGGTTACTGCCGTCCAGCGCGGTGGAACCAGCATCGAGGAGCTTGCGATCGAGCTCTCCGAGTGCACGACTCGCGGAACCGCGCTTCCCCGGCGTCAACTCCACAAGCTCGGCAAGGGAGCGCATTCCGCGGCCGAGGTCGAGGCCCACGAGTTGTACGAGGCGAGCGACCTACCCCCGATGCACCTCAACCGCGACGTCCTCGACGCGGCGGGAAATGTGATCGCACGGCCCGATGGATGGTTGGACGACGTCGGGTTGGCATGGGAGATCGACTCGCTCGCTCATCACCTCTCCGTCGCAGATCACGAGCGAACGATGCTGCGACGGTCGAGGATGCAATCGCACGGCATCGTTGTCGTCTCTCATCTGCCGAAGACAGTCCGGCAGTCACCCAATGTGGTCATTCGTGAGCTGCGTGCGGCGTACGAGCTCGCGGCGTCTCGTCCGCGACCTAATGTTCGAATGCGCGTCATTGCCGGGGAGTCAGGGGCACATTCAGTCGATCTGACAGTGTGAGGGTGCCCCTGAGTCAGAATGCGATCGGAGTCAGGGGCACATTCAGTCGATCTGACAGTGTGAGGGTGCCCCTGAGTCGGAACGGTCACGGAGTCAGGGGCACATTCAGTCGATCTAATGGTGTGAGGGTGCCCCTGAGTCGGAACGGGTGCAGCGCAACCTAGTACTTCCGCAGCGTCCCCGGCGCCCACAACCCGGACCTCGTCGCCGTCCCGGTGTCGACGGTCGCAGCCGAGGCGTCCGGGTAGTAACGGTCGTAGCGCTCCAGCGAGCCCCAGTCCCGTCCCCAGTCGTGGTTCAGGTAGGTGGGGATGGTGGTAGAGGACGCCAGCATCTCCGAGAAGCCCAGCGGCCCACCGTTTTCCGCTGCCTGCCAGGTGTCGGTGGACGACACGGCGAGGGGGCGGTCGGGGAGGATGCGGTACCCGGGCATCTCGGCCACGCCGTAGCTGTGGTCGAACGGACGCTGGCACGGGAACTGCAGTCCCACAGCCCAGTCCAGCAGAACGGGCTGTGTGGTGCCGATGACCGTGTTCAAGGGTTCGACGATCGGTGCCCGCGGCGGTGTGAAGGCGAGCCACTGGTCGCCGGTGAGGTTGGGGTCGTTCGCGACGATGCGGACGGCGTCGGCGTCGGGCGCGATTTCGTCACGCGGGATACGCAGATTTCGCCACGACGGGGCGGGCCCGGTGTCCTTCGGAAGGTAGGTGCCTTCCGAGACGACGGATCCGTCGGGTTGGCGCTTGCCGTACTCGACGACGAGGGACTGGCCGTAGGTGAGTTCGCCGGTTTCCAAGTCGCGGGACAGGATTCGGCCGGCGGCCGTGACGACGACGATGGGCTGTCGCTCGCTGGCTGCGGGTAGTCCGTACCAGCTCGACGTGAGATAGGCCGGTTCCTGTTGTCCCTCTTGGTAGGAGCCGAGGACGGGTGTGGTCGCCGGGTCGAGGCCGAACGGAAGCTGAGCGTTGCTGCCGTTGACGCCCACCGCTCCGACGCCGCCGCCGGTACCCGACGATTGGCCTTCTTCGAAGTTGCCGCCGACGCTCTGCTGGTCTGTATTTCCCTGTCCGGGTTTGACTTCTACGGCGTCCGCGCTGAGGTCCGTCGGAATTCCGTTGGGGGTGAACCCGACCGGTGACGACCCGCCGAGTACGCCGGTCGTCGGATCGGCCGGCGCCGCCGGGTCGACGAGGGGAGAGAGGATGCCCGCGTTCGGACTCGATTCCACGAGAACGTCGTTCGCGAGACCGCAACTGTTGCCCATGAGCGACTGGACGTTCGAGCGACCCAGCGAGTACGCCGGGTACTGGGACACGGCGCCCTTCACCATCGACAGCACTTCGAACAGAACCATCAGACCTGCGACGACGGTCAGAGGCGCGGCAGCGAACTTGCGGATGCGCTTCCCGCGGGTAGTGCCGGCGCGCGGCGGCGGCGGGGCGAAACCCTCACGGAGGTATTGCCACGCACCCAGGGCCACAACGAGTCCGAACAGGATCAGGAAGTACGAGTTCGACTGCTGGCCGCTGACCGAGACCACCTTGTCGAACCAGGGGACGCCGTAGCTCGACACGTACCAGTACCCGTTGATGCCCGAGAACGACAGTGCGAGAACGAAAACGAGAGCGGCGCCGAACACCGAGCGGTTCCGTCGTGATCGAAGCGCCGAGGCCGACACGGCGACGGCGGTCAACGCTGCGAGTGACCCGGCGATGCCCGCGTACGCACCGAAGTGGTGAGTCCACTTGGTGGGGTTGAACATCATGAAGAAGATGGTGCCGAACACGACGCCGATGAGGCGCCACGCCGGACCCTTCGGAACTCCGGGAACATGGCCGCGGCGCAACAGCACGACCAGCGTGGTGAACAGGCACAGCAGCATGGTCAGGAACGCGAAGCGGCGCGAGAGCGACCCGTCGACCGTCTGCACGAAGAGGTAGTAGTAACGCAGGAAGTCGTTGTACCAGGGCTCGTTCGGGCCGACGAGTGTGCGGACGCGGGTCGATTCCATGACCGCGGCCCAGGTCTGGTCGCCGTAGACCACGATCAACACCAGGGTGCCCGCGGCCGCGATCGGGGCGAGAAGGGCAAGCGTGCCGACCTGGCGGTGTCGTTTGACGACAATGCGGGTGAGTGGCCGGATTCCCGTGAGAATGGCTGCGACACACATCAATCCGGTGGGCGCGGCGGCGAGGGTGAAGGCGCCGATGATCGCGGCCATCGCAGCCGGAAGCAGTCGACCCGTGGCGATGGCTCGTTCGATGGAGCACCACGTCAGCAGCGCACCGAGCGCGACGATCGGTTCCGGGCGCAGTCCGTTGTTGTAGGGCAGCCAGAACGCGAGGAACACGAGCCCGCCGGTCCACAGCGCTACGTTGCTGTTGCGCACGGCCCGGCCCAGACGTGGCACCACCTCGCGGCTGATGACCATCCAACACAGGACGGCGGCGACCAAGGCGGGTAGGCGCATCCACGGACTGGCGGTGGAGACCTTCGCGAACAGGGCCAGCACGTCGTAGTACCAGCCGAACGGAGCCTCGGGCACTCCGAACCACCGGAAGTAGTTGGCCATGTACCCGGACTTCTCCGACGCGCGGGCCATGGTCAGCAGGTAGCCGTCGTCCGAGGTGTTCGCGCCGACGAAGTGCCATCCGACGAGCGTTGCGAGGACCGTGACGTCGACTCCGGTGAACTTCCACCACTTCGACGGGAAGATGTTGCGGTGTCCGCGGCCGTCGACGCCGTCGAGACGGTTCAGGGCGCCGAGCGAGACGAGAGTGAAGACGACGGCGAAGATCATCACGAGCAGCTTGAGGATCGTCGGACTCGTCGAGAAACGGGAGTCGACGGTCATCTCGAAGGACAGGCCGGGCTGCGACGTCGCCGCTCCGCTGAGGTCGCTGAAGACCCCGACGACCTGCGGGCGGAGATCACCGTCGAGTTGACCGGACCTGGGGTTGCCCCGGGCGTCGGTGAGCCCGACGAATTCGGCGGTGGTGCGATCGATCGTCGACGAGAATTCGATGGCGTTGCACTGCCCACCGACAACCTGGCTGCGCGGCGCCGACGCGACGACGACGTTGCGGTCCAGAACGTCGACGGTGTCCGCTCCGACGCGGACGAACATTGCGTTGAGCGGCGCGCCTTCACCACGAGCAGGTGCTGTCGAGAGCAGAATCCCGCCGCCCGCCGGCAGAGCGTTGACGGCGGTGCAGGGAATGGACACCGTCAGGTCGACGGGTACCTGCGAGACCAGAGGGGCTTCGACGTCGGAAATTTGGCCGTTCTGCGGCCACGAGACGGACGCGGTGGTCTGCGTGACGGGCAGGAAGGGCGTGAGAACGGCGAAGAGGACTCCGAGGAGCCCGGTGACGATAGCGATCATCCGTGCGGTCTTGTAGTGCGAGCGCAGATCCGCAGCTCGTGGGCCCGATGGAGGAGAAGCGGGTACGGCTGGTGGAGAGGTCACGACGTCGGGCACGATTACCGATGTTATGCGACCGTGATCGGTTTCCAGCTATCGGTCGGCGAGTGTCCCGGCACGCCACAACTCGTACCGGCTCGAAGTTGTGACATCGACCGAAGCGAAAACCGGTGGTCAGCGACCGCGCACGTCCCACACCCACGAACCGTCGACATGCGCTCCGGCGAATCCCAGGAGGTCGTTCAGCGTCTCTCGCAATGCCCCGACGTTCTTGCCCGGCGGCAGAACGACGACGTCGGCGTTCCAGAACTCCAGGTCCGTCCGCGCCGTGGCCATTTGCTCGGGGGTCGGGGCGACGACGTCGCCGGAGTCGGCCACACCTCCGAGGAGAATGGCGGTCTGACGATCGACGGCACCGTATTTCGCTTCTTCGGGGTCCTTGGCGCCGGGGCCGACGAAATATCCTGCCGCGATGGGGAAATCGAAGTTCGACTCGTACTGCCAACGCAGGGGAGACGCGTCGCTGGTGCCGGGGAGCGGCACAGTGACGACGCTTCCGTCGCTCACGTAATCACGCCACGCCCCGTCGGCGAAGAACGCCGGCGCCGGATCCTTGGCCGCGACCGGCGGCGGGACGGGAACGAGAGGAACCAGGGCGACGAGGAGCGCCACCGTCCACAGTGCCTTCGATGCGGCGCCGCGGCGGAGAACCCGGTCGGTCGCCAGTGCAACGAGCAAGGCGAGGACCGGAACCGCGGCCAGGGCGTAGCGCGTCTCCAGTACCGACTCGAGCAACGGGTACGTGTGCAGCTTCTTGCCGGGCAGGGTGACGTCGGTGGCGACGCCGTCGACGGTGAGGACGGGCCCCAAGGACAGGACGCCGACCACGAGGGCGGTGATCGTTGCGGCGCGTGCGGCCGAGCTGCGCCACAGGTAGACCGCGCAGACGGCGCTCAGCACGAGGAGCGGGACTCCGAAGTACGCGTTCTGCTCGGTGAGGTTGATGGAGTAGTCGGGGCCCGGCCAGATCCGTCCACCCAGGGATTGCGGTGGGAGCGACGTGATGGATTTCAGGTCGTTGGCCCGCAGGTTGTGGTCGAGGAACTTGTAACTCTGCGGACCGTAGAACTGCCACCACAGCGGCACCGCGATCAGGGCGGCAGTGATGACTGCGGCCACCAGACCGGCGGGGATCAGCCGACGCATCGCCGGCACGATCGCGCGAGGATGCCCGAGGTAGAACACCACACCGAACACCGCAAGCGTGATGGCGAAGATCAGCAGAGGTTCCTCGCCCATCATCACTTGCCACGCCGTGAGCAAGCCGACGAAGACGGCGTTGCGCTTGATTCGCAGACCTTGCGTGATTCGCACCAGCAGCAAGGTGATCAGAGGCAGCACACCGAGAAACACGAAATTGGGGTGGGCGTTGGCGTGCGAGATCATGCCCGGCCCGAAGCCGCACAGCAGTCCGCCGAGTGCGGCAGCAACGCGCGACTGCACGACGGTGCGCGAGAACAGGAAGTACCAACCGAACGCGGTTGTCGCGAGGCCGAGGGTGAGGGCGAGAGTGAACGTCGCGGTCGGTCCGAACAGCAGTGTGATCGGCGCGAGCGGGATGGACAGGCCCAGCATGGCCGTGTTCGCCATCAGGTTGACCCCGAGCGGGGTGTTCTGCAGATTGCTGAACACGGGGTTGTCGAGGTGAGTCACCGAGTGGGCGGCCACCGCGAAGAACCATTCCCACATGGTCTGGTCCTGGCCGCTGTTGCGGAGGTAGCCGTCGCCCAGATGCTGCCATTGGTTGTGCATGACTGCGACGGCAAGGACCGTGAACGCCGCTGCCACCGACCAGTCTCGCGACCGCTCCGGGACGACCGTGACCGAGTCGTGTCCCGTCTTCGGTAGCAAGGCGGTGCCGGAACTCATCTCGGCGAGGGTACGTGAGCACTTGACCTCGACACAGTGTCAAGGTTTTCAATCGTGGGGAGGAGGTGGTCACCGTGACCTTGGTGCAGGCGTTGAGTGCCCCGGATTCGTCCGTCCGACTGCGGGCGGCGCTGGCCGCCGGGACCGATCCCGATCCCGCGATCGTGGTTCCGCTGGTCGAGCGCTGCGGAACGGAACCGGACTTCTTCGTGCGCGACATGTTGACGTGGGCGCTGACGCGGTTCCCCACCGAGACGACAGTTCCCCTCCTCGTCGCGGAACTCCGATCGCACCACGCTCAGGCCCGCAGCCAGGCGCTGCACTCGCTGTCGAAGATCGGTGAGACGAGCGCGTGGCCCGCCATCACACGGACGCTGCTGCACGACGAGGACGACGAGGTGGCCCGCGCCGCGTGGCGCGCCGCAGTGGCCTTGGCTCCCGCCGCAGGCCATCAGCAGCTCGCCGACGACCTCGCGTCGCAGCTCGGTCGCGGAAACCGAGAGGTGCATCGCAGTCTGAGCCGGGCGCTGGTATCGCTCGGCGACGTTGCCGAGCCGGCCGTGAGCACGGCGACGACCAGTGACGACCCGCAGACGAGAGCGCATGCACGTGCCACGCACATGCTGCTGCGCGACCCGGACGCCGGATTCGATTCACTTCTCGACGAGGCATTGCGGTCGTGCTGATCGGGGAGGTCGGGGCCAGGTCGGGGGTCAGTACCCGCATGCTGCGGCATTACGACGCGCTAGGCTTGGTCAGGCCCACCGGGCGCACCGTCGGTGGGTACCGCGAATACTCCGACGACGACATCCGGCGCATCTTCCACGTCGAGAGCCTGCGGTCTCTCGGACTGACGCTCAGACAGGTCGGTGATGCGTTGGCCGCTCCGAACTTCGCGCCGTCGGCGCTGGTCGACGATCTCGTGCGACGGACCGAGGACCGTATCGCTCGCGAGCAGGAGCTTCTGACGCGCTTGAGAACCGTCGACGCGTTGTCCCCGACGGATTGGGAGGGCGTCCTGCGGATCGTGGAGCTGATGCAGGGGCTGTCCTCTCCGAGCTCGGGGATCCGGCAGCGAACTGCTTTGGAAGCTGAGGCGCCGGCCGAGGTCCTGGCCGAAGCCATTCTCACCGAGAACAACGCGAACGTCGTGGGGGCGCTGCAATGGGCACTCGATCGCGCGCCTGGTGACGCCCTTCGTGTCATGGCCCGCGGTCTCGGGTCCGACGACGTCGACGTCCGGCGCCGGGCGATTCTCACCATCGCGGAGTTGCCGGGGGACGAGGCGCTCGCGGTGCTCGACGCTGCTCTCACGGACGACGATCCGACGGTGAACGCCCATGCCGCGTTGGCGTTGGGGCGACGCGGCGTGCACGCGGCGGTGCCGACTCTGGTGACGATGGTGGTGGAAGGGCGCAGTGACGTCGAGGCATCGGACATTCTCGGCGTGCTGTCGCAGGACCCTGACTGCAAAGCGGAGATGTTGGCGGCGTTCGACGAGGCGCGCCACCGTGAACCGTCGGTGCGAATTCGCGTGGCGCAGGCGCTCGTCGAGATTCCCGGGCCCGATGCGCGGCGACAGTTGGACCGACTGGCGCACGACGACGACGCGACTGTTGCGCTGGTTGCGCGTGCACTGCTGCGGTAGCGCTACGTTCGGGTGATCAGAACGAAGGGTCCGACGTTCTGAACGGTGAAACGTGGGTCGTCAAACAAGGATTCGGGAAACGAGACGGTGTACCGGCGGACGTTGGGGTCGTTCGGGTACACGTCCTCGGCCAACCTCAAGGTGTATCCGTCGGCTCCGCGGCGGAAGAGGAACGCGTCGGGTGCTCGCCAGGGGGTTGTCTCGAGTTTGTCGATCAACTGTGCGGAATTGTCGGACGTGGACCAGTCCTCGATGGCTGCGGCCCGAGCATCGAACTGCGCCAACGGATTTGCGTAGTGCGACGTCAGTCCCTGGAACCCGAGGTACGGGTAGTAGGCCAGGAAGGTGGTGTCGGCGGTGAGAACGACGGTGTCGTCACGCCGTCGTGGAATGGCAGTCTGGAGAGCCGTGTCGACGTCTGCGTAGTAGGACACGGCGCTGGGCGGCCGCTGATCGGCGCGCACGCCGTCGCCGTCCGTGTCGGTGTAGGCGACGTCGATCTCGTTCTGCAACACGTGCGGGATGTCCTGGGCGAAGGCGAGTGCGCCGACCACCCCGACCACCACGGTCGCCGTGCGAACGCGGGAGGATTCACTGGAGACCAGATAGAGAGCGCGTGCGCCCTCGACGAACCCGAAAACGCCTGCCGCGCCCAGCATCAACAGCAGGATCGGCTCCAGGCGGAAGCCGAGCAACGTGGTTCCGACGGCTGTCACGGCCATCGACAACAGAGCCCACAGATACGACGCCACCACACCGATTCCGAGGGCCTGCGCACGACGAGAGTCTCTGAGGCGAACGATGATCCAGATCGCGCCGATCATGCAGAGTGCGCCGAGAAGCGATGCCTGCAGCATCGGGAAGGGAAGCGACGCACCGGAGTCGGGGAGGTAGTGCAGGGCGGTACCGGATTCCGCGGTCGTCCCGGTCAGCGAGGCTTTCAGATAGGGCGCCCATACGACGAGGGCGATCAGGCCGGCGATTGCTGCGATGGTGATCAGTTTGTACAGCGGAGTGAGAAGTGAAGGCCAACTCCGAGTTCGGCTGTATGTCATCGTTGCCACAGTGAGAGCCATCAGCGTGACGGTGAACGCGGCGAAGCCGAAATAGAGTGTGTAGAAACACGCGGCGAAGCCGAGGAACAGGCCGACACCCACCACCGCGGCCCAGCCGCCCCTGCCCGGCCGCGCCAACCCTCCCCACGCCAGGATCAATACCGGCGGAACGAACACCGCCACCACGGCGCCGTACGACTCGGGCGACGCGTACGCCAGCGCGAGCGCCGTCACTGCGGTGGCGGCCAGGACGGCAAGATCCTTTCGCACGAGGTGACTCCACAACACCAGAGCCACGACGCAGGCGACGGCGAGCGATCCGATGGCGTAGGGCTTGAAGGCTTCCCACCCGTCCAGTCCGAGAAGGTTCGCCACGCGTCCACCGATCCAGAACCACCCAGCGGGGTAGTAGGGAGGCAGATCGGCGTACGTCATGTCGCGCAGCGCAGAGGAATCGGTGAGCCGGGTCAAATACTCCGTACGGAACTCTTGGTCAACCGAAACGCCGAACAGATACAGCTTCGTCGCAGCGAGGGGCATGCCGAGTGTGACGGTGACGAACGACGAGAGCCCCACCCAGGACAGTGTTTTCGCCACCCACCCCGAGCTGTGGGACTTCCGCGTCAGCCAGACCGACACCCCGATCACGACGAACGACGCCACCTGCCCCACCGTCGTGATGGCCCGCGTGACGTGGGAGCCGTTGAACGACGGCCACTGGACCAGCGAGAACGCGTACAAGCCGACCGTCACGACGACGATCGTCACGATCGCCGCGGCGAGGGCTTCGATCAGCGCAGAACGAGCAGCGCGCACGATCAGATGGGAAGTTTGCGGAAGATCGGGCGCGGAACGTGACGAAGCGCGATCATCACGAATCGGAAGGGGCCCGGTGCCCACACGAGGTCCTTGCCCTTGCGCGACGAGGCGACGGCCAGCTTGGCGACGTCTTCCTTGTTCACCGTCAGCGGTGCTTCCTTGACGTGCTCGCTGAACCGTGTCCGCACCATGCCGGGACGGATGACGGTGACGCGAGGGCCGAACTCGCGCAAGGCTTCTCCGAGTCCGAGGTAGAACCCGTCCAGTCCGGCCTTGGTGGAGCCGTAGACGAAGTTGGATCTGCGGACCCGCTCACCTGCCACGGACGACATCACGATGATGCGGCCGTACCGCTGCGCCTTCATCTTCTCGCCGAGCAGCACGCCCACCGAGACCGAGGCGGTGTAGTTGATGTTGGCCGTCAGCACGGCCTTGTTCTGGTTCTGCCACAGCTCTTCCGGGTCGAAGTCGACGGCGAACGCGACGATCGCCACGTCGACGTCACCTTTGGACCACGCTTCGTCGATGACGGCGGGGTGTGACTTCGTGTCGAGGGCGTCGAAGTCGATCACGTCGACGGCCTTGGCGCCTTTGGCTTTCAGCTGGGCGACGGCCTTGTCGCGACCGGGGTCGTTCGGCAGCGCTGCCAGAACGACACGCGCCGGCGCCGTCGACAGGTACTCCTCGGTGATCGCGAGACCGATCTCGCTCGTGCCGCCGAGCACGAGGATCGTCTGAGGATTACCGACGGCATCTATCGTCACAGCAGTTCCAACCTTCTGGCCATATCGGAGGCGAAAACGCCTGTGGGGTCGACGGATCGGCGGATGTCGATCCACTCGTCGATCCGCGGGTACATCGCATGGAAGGTCTCGGCGGTGGTCCGGGAATCCTTGGCCGTGTATAGGCGTCCACCGAATTCGAGTACCCGCTTGTCGAGTTCGGTGACGAACTCGCTCAGCCCTGCCTTGATCGGGAAGTCGACGCAGACGTTCCAGCCGGCCATCGGAAAGCTCAGTGGCGCTTGATTTCCCGGCCCGAACAGTTTGAAGACGTTCAGGAAGGAGTAGTGCCCGGAGCGCTGAATGTCGGTGATGATCTTCTTGAATTCCTCGACCGCTTCCGGCGGCACCACGAACTGGTACTGCAAGAAACCGGCTTGACCGTAGGCGCGGTTCCACTCACCGAACATGTCGAGTGGGTGATAGAACTGCGTCAGGTTCTGCACCTTGCCGCGGTAGGTACCCGACTTGCGGTACCAGAGTTCGCCGATCGGACCGAAGGTGAACTTGTTGGCGAGTCCGTTCGGGAACACGTCGGGGAAGGTCAGCAACGGCTTGGCGCTGAACCGAAGTGGGTCCTTCTGCAACTTCGCCGGAAGCTGGTCGAGCGTCGCGAGAGACCCACGGGAAAGAGCGGCGCGGCCGAGCTTGGGCGGGCCCGAGATCGCGTCGAACCATGCGCTCGAGTAGTCGTAGTTGTTCTCGCTGCCGTCGCTGTGAATGGCGATGGTCTCGTCGAGCGTCGTGGTGACGTCACCGTCGGCGATGAAGTAGGCCGTCTCGGTCGGTGTCATCTCGATGGTCGCCCGCAGGATGATGCCGGTCAGGCCGTTTCCGCCCACCGTGGCCCAGAACAGCGGCGACTCGGGCGTCAGATGACGCACCGTACCGTCGGCCGTCAGGAGTTCCATGGACCGCACGTGGTTGCCGAAGCTGCCGGCGCTGTGGTGGTTCTTGCCGTGGATGTCGCACCCGATGGCACCGCCGATCGTGACCTGGCGCGTGCCGGGCAATACCGGAACCCACAGGCCGAAGGGGAGAGCGGCACGCATCAGTTGATCCAGGCTCACGCCACCGTCGACGTCGACGATGTGGGTGGCGGAGTCGATGCTGTAGATCCGGTTGAGACCCGTCATGTCGATGACGAGACCGCCCGCGTTCTGGGCGTTGTCCCCGTAGGAACGGCCGAGCCCGCGAGGGATGATTCCGCGCTGCAGATGCGACGGCGAGCTCGCGTTGTGCTCGGCGACCTCCGCCACCGCCCGGACGATGATCTCGGCGTCAGTGGCCGTGATCACCTCGGACGATGCGGGCGCGGTGCGTCCCCAGCCGCTCAGAGTGCGGGTGGAGGTGGGGAGAGTTTCGGTCGTGGACATCGCCGTAAAGGCTACCTGGCTAAGGGTTGCGTAATTCCACAGTCCACCCGGGTCCGAAGATCGGTTGGTCACACACGGGCTGGTTCGTCGAGACGCACCGCTGCAGTTCCGTGAGATCCGGACGCGACGGGTAGGGCTCCGGAGCGAAGTCGTGCACCACGCCGTAGCTGCACGCCGCGAGGGCGAGAACCGCGATGGAGGTCGCCGCACGGCCACGCCCACGTCCGATCACGAGCCACAGGAGAACGAGGCAGATAACCAGGGGTGTGGTGACGTGCCGCTGGAAGGCGATTCCCGACGCGACCATCGCCGGTCCGTAGGCGTTGACCGCGGCAGCCAGCAGGACGGCCGCCGTGATCCACAGCGGAATCGCGATCCGGGGAACGATCCACACGCTGAGCAGCACCACGACCGCGAACCAGCTGTATGCGGCGACGGTCAGCCAGGGGTGCGGCATAGCGGCGAACACGTCGGACTTGCCGGCCAACGCACTTCCGCCGACGCGTTCACCGGCGGTCTTGGCGAGCAGCACGGCCGTGCCGCCACCCGGCGTGGACCGGGCGGACGTGAGATACACCGTCAGCTGGACCAGCGCAGTAGCCAGTGCGGTTCCGCTCACGATCGCGGCGTGCGATGTCCGGGTGCGCCACCAGCGCCACAGAACGAGTGGGAGGAACAGCACGACGAGCGGGCCGCTGAGACCGAGCAGCGCGATGGCGACGACCTCGGCGAGTCGGCCCGCGGACGATCTCGGGTCTGCGCTGAGCGCGAGCAGCACCAGCGCGGTGCCGGCGACGAAGATCGCGTTCGCGACGTTCCCGTACACCTCCCACACCGCCGGCATCACGCACAAGGTGAGGAACAGACCGGCGCGTTGCCACGCGTGCGGCAGCAGCGCGGACAGTCGTGGTGACAGCGCCGGGGTCAGCATCGCCAGATGCAGAATCATCGCCGCGAGGAGGTACGCCACCGGCGCCGCGGTGATCGGTAGCGGTTCGAGGGCCGCTGCCACGATTCGGGGAATCGTGTGCAGGTAGCCGGCGTAGGGCTCGAGGAATGCGCGCAGACCGAGGTTGTGCGCGTCGGCCAGGAAGATCTGACCGTCTTCGGCGAACAGACCGGGTTCACGCAGTCTTGGCAGTCCCCGCAGTGCGAACAGCACGACGCCGAGGGCCGCGAGTGCGAAGAACAGGCCGCGACGGCCGGATGTGGTCGGACGGTCCGCGATCAGCACTCGAGTACCGTACGGGGCGAGGCGCAGGGCGGGCACTAGTGTCTGCACCGTGTCAGAACAGGAACCGCACGTCCCGCTTCCGGTCGAGCTACCGCTCACCGAGAACATCGCCGACGACGCGCTGGATCTGAAGACGCAGATCGTGCGATTCGTCGCGACGGGAGCGCTGAGCGCGGTCGTCGATCAGGGCGTCAACCTGCTTCTGCACTTCGTGCTCGGGGTCGCTGTCATTCCTGCGAAGGCAGTCGGATTCGTCCTGGGCACCACGACGGCCTACCTGATCAACAGGCGCTGGACGTTCAAGGCGGAGCCGTCACGGGCACGGTTCGTCGCCGTCGTGATTCTGTACGCGGTGACGTTCGCCGTCCAGGTCGGGATCTACGGCCTGATGTACGACGCGTTGCCCGACGGTTTCTGGTACTCCAACATCGCGTTCGTCGTGGCCCAGGGGACGGCGACCATCATCAATTTCGTCGTCCAGCGGGCTGTGATCTTCAAGATCCGCTGAGCGACGCGAACGACGGCGCAGCGCGATCCTTGTCCGAGAGTTGGTATTCGAGGGCGGACCCGTCGCGGCCATGCGTGGGCCAGTTGATGGCCAGGTCGGGATCGAGTGGGTCGATGTCGCGGTCCAGGGACGGGGTGTATTCGATGGAGCACAGGTACATCACCGTCGACTTGTCCTCG